>NZ_JAUSZW010000004.1:0-4800000 GCF_030817975.1 Streptomyces sp. V4I23
GATACTTCAATGGGTTTCGCGATTGTCGTGTGCGCCGGATCAGCGAGACCCCGCACATTCGGATGACTCGGCCCCGCGGCCGAGGCCTGTCCCTTCTCACGCAATCGGGCCAGGGCGGCATCGAGGGTGAAAGCCGCACCTACCGAAAGATCTGGCCACCGCTGCGGGATTCGGGCACGGTTCGCAGGGCCCTGGGCCGGCCGGTTGTCCAGGTATGCCGATGAGCGTTCAGGGGCTGGGCTGCGGGTACGGCGTGACTTCACGCCGAGTAAAGTATCGTTTAACGATCCCTCAATCGTTCTCGGGAGGTCCTCGTCAGCACCGACCAGACACGTCGCGCAGGCATCGCAGCGCTCACCGCGCTGGCCCCAGCGGCTTGGGGCACCACCTACATCGTGACCACTGAGCTTCTTCCGCCAGGACGCCCCATGCTCGCAGCTACCTTGCGCGCGCTGCCTGCCGGTGTGCTGGTTGTCCTGATCGCCCGAAGCTGGCTCCATGGAGCATGGTGGTGGCGCAGCGCCCTGCTTGGCATGCTCAACTTCACCGCGTACTTCCCGCTGCTGTTCTTCAGCGCCTATCGGCTTCCCGGCGGGGTCGCCGCCACCGTCAACTCCCTTCAGCCGCTGCTCGTGGCGGGGTGGTCGGCGGCTCTGCTGGACATCCACCCGAGCGCTCGGCGCCTGGCTGCGGGCCTGCTGGGAGTAGTGGGCGTGGCGCTGCTGGTATTGACCTCACAGGCGCGGCTGGATGCACTCGGGTTGAGCGCCATGCTCGTCGCCACTGTTGCGATGGCGCTCGCTGTCGTCCTCGCCAAGCGATGGGGGCGCCCGCCGGGCACCTCTTGGGTGGCCTTCACCGGGTGGCAGCTGGCGATGGGAGGGCTGGCACTGGTGCCGGTGACGCTGTTCCTCGAGGGTCTGCCGCCCCGGCTGACCCTCTCACACATGGCAGGATTCACGTATCTCGGGACGATCGGCACAGCGGTCGCCTACGCACTATGGTTCCGCGGCATCGAGCGCCTCAGCGCCGCCTCGGTCTCCTTCCTAGGGCTGACGAGCCCCGTCGTGGCCACGCTTGCAGGGCTTACGCTGCTCGACCAGACACTCAGCGAGTGGCAAACAGCGGGGCTGCTGCTGGTGACTGTCAGCATCGCCTGGGGACAGGACCGCCGCCGAGCCCTCCGCTCAGGCGGCTGAGGCCGGCCGCAGGTGCGGGGTGGTCGGAAGCAACCGTCATCGGGGCTGCCTCGCGAGTCGTTTCGGCAAGTGGCGGATCGCATCTGGAACTACAGATCAAGCGGGGTTGCGATATATCACCCGGCGCCCGACCCCGATCTGTCCGGCGCCAGGATGGGCGGACCGAGCGGCGACTGTACGTGGACATCGTGGCCAGGCCGCATGCCCGGGTCGGCATGCTCATGGCCGCCGACGACGAACTGGATGTAACACCAGAACCTTCACTTCTCTGTCAGGCCCGTCGGGCGCATTCGGCCGGGCCTACGCCGAAACGTTCGATGTACGCCCGTGGCGTGATCACGAACTTGGGGCGGAATCAGCACGAGACGCGGTCCCTCGGCGGTTCACCGGTTTCCTCCCATGCCTGAAGCGGCACCCGACCGTCAGCCCCTGCTCGGCTACCACCACCTGCGCCACTACGTCGGCAACGCCAAGCAGGCGGCCCACTACTACCGCACCGCCTTCGGCTTCACCCCGATCGCCTACTCCGGCCCGGAGACCGGTAACCGCGAGAGCGCCTCCTGGGTACTGGCCCAGGGGACGTACGCCTCGTGCTCACCGCCGGGCTGCTGCCGGGGCACAGGTCACCGACGAGGAGCACCAGCACGGCGACGGGGTGAGCAACATATCGCCACCAGGGGCATGGGTGCCGGTGGTGAATCGAGGCACAGCACACCCGACTGCCGTGATGGGCATCTCCAGGTGTTCCAGTTATCCGAACCGGCAGGTCCGATTCAAAGGGAGCCATCGGTCTCGGCGATCGCCAAGATTCCCATCAGCAGATGGCTCCTCCTCGCGCCCAAACCACCGATCAGGATCAGCGGGGATCAGCGCGACGCCGGCGGCGGCCGTTACGGGTGGCCCGGCTGGTCGGCTCGCCGCCTACGACCGCCGCCCTGCGCGTCTGCCGCGCGTCCTCAAGGCCACCGCCCTACGGGTGCATGCCGTGGAGCTGCAGGTCATTTGCACGAAAGAGGTTGACAGTCAGAGCATTGAGTGGATTAATCCAGGAAAGGATTGTAGGACAATCCTCGATGGGCGAACCGCGAGCGATTTCGCGGCTGGACCGATGCCGCAGTGACCAGCCATCATCCAGCCGCTCCGAGCACTCCTGCATGGCAGGCAGCTGCCTGCGGCGGGTCGTGCCACCACAGACCGCGCACACCCCCTAGTGAGCACGCAATGCCTCCTTTCATCTCCGCCCACCAGCAGCCGGACTCCACAGATGGCGAAAATGCGGACGAGGCGACCTGGGTCCTTGCCTCAACAACCGCCTCGCCCTGCTCGGCCCGCCAGCAGGTCGCTGCCCGACTGCGGACATGGGGACTTGCGCATCTCGTCGTCGATGCCCAGCTGATCGTCTCCGAGCTGCTGACCAACGCGGTCTGCCACGGCTCGGAGCGCGATCCGGTATGGCACACCGTTCGGCGCATTCACACGGAGGCCGGGCATGCAATCCGCCTTGAGGTCGGCGACTACGGCCAGGGATGGAGCGGTGCTGCCAGCTCGCTCGACCGCGGCGACGACAACAGCTGCGGCGGCCGGGGCCTGCACCTGGTCGAGGCACTTTCCTCGAGCTGGGGCGCTTGGCGCCTGCCCCACGGAAATGTGGTGTGGGCGGTGCTACCGGTCGACGCCTGCTCGGTCGGACCGGCTGAGCCCTCCGGTTCGACCGAGATGAAACCGAGTCGTAGAAGAAACTTACCCGACCTTGAAGGATCGTTCAACGATCCCTATGTTATCTCCACCCGTAACGTCGAGCCGCCTGGTTCGGCCTTGTCGGCTCTCGTCAAGGCAGGAAGCCCGGACGACCGGCAAACACGAAGAACGACTTGACGCAATCCCTTCCTTCACCCGTGAGGTCACCGTGACATCCACACCCACTAGCCCACCGACGACAGTGGCGGGCGAGGTAACCGGTCCGTTCGCTTGGTTCCGGTCGATGTCCCCGCAGGGCCGTCGCGCCTTCAAGGGGGCGTTCGGCGGCTACGCCCTCGACTCCTACGACTTCCTCGTGCTCCCGATGGGCATGGTGGCCATCGCGGCCTACTTCAGCCTCAGCACGGCACAGACCGGCCTTCTGACCACGGTCACCCTGCTGGCGTCCGCGGTCGGCGGCGTCCTCGCTGGTGTCCTGATCGACAGGGTCGGCCGGGTCAAGACCCTCATGATCACCGTGGGCACCTACGCTCTGTTCACCGTGCTCTGCGGCTTCGCCACCAACTACCCGATGCTGCTGGCGTTCCGAACCCTGCAGGGAGTCGGCTTCGGCGGTGAGTGGGCAGCCGGAGCGATCCTGGTCGCCGAGTACGCAAAGCCGCGCTACCGTGGCCGCGTCCTGGCCTGGGTGCAGAGCTCCTGGGCGGTGGGCTGGGCGCTGGCGGTCATCGTCGGCACCACGCTGACCAGCCATCTCGACCAGGACCTGGTCTGGCGGGTGCTGTTCTGGACCGGAGCCCTGCCGGCGCTGCTGCTGGTGTACGTGCGCCGCAACGTCGAGGACGCCCCCGAGGTGACCGAGCGGCTCGCGAAGAAGGAGGCGCGCGTTCCGCTGTCGTCGATCTTCCGGGGCGGTCTGGCCCGCAGGACGCTGTTCGCGACGCTGCTGTCCACCGGCGTGATGGGCGGCTACTACACCTTCGCCACCTGGCTGCCCGCCTATCTCAAGACCGAGCGCGGACTGACGGTCGTCGGCACCGGCGGCTACCTGTTCGTCCTGATCACCGGCGCCTTCTGCGGTTACATCACCGCCGGCCACCTCATCGACCGCCTCGGACGCAAGAAGTCCTTCGCGCTCTTCGCGTTGCTCAGCGCAGGCCTGCTCATGACCTACGTCAACATCCCCGCAGGCTCGAACAGCCTGCTGCTGTACCTCGGATTCCCCCTGGGCTTCTGTGCCTCCGCCATCTTCTCCGGATTCGGCTCCTACCTCGCCGAGCTCTACCCCCACGCAGTTCGCGGCACAGGCCAGAGCTTCACCTACAACGTCGGACGCGCGCTCGGGGCGGTCTTCCCCACTGCCGTCGGCTTCTCCTCCGCCGGCGTCGGCGGAGCCCTGATCTACGGTGCCATCGGCTACGCACTCGCCCTGATCGCCCTGCTCGGCCTCCCGGAGACCCGCGGCTCTGAGCTCAACTGAGTTTACAAGCAGCAGCGAACTCACTGCCTGGCAGTTCCGGTCGGTGGTGGCTGTCTAGCCACCACCGACCGGACGTACAGCGCTGCAGCCGGTTTGTTGCCGAGGACAACCGACGAAGCGGCCTGATGTGCCGGGTGGCCCTCGGCACGTGGCCCGAAGGACGCCCATGCAACACAGCACGGCCATATCCCTGCCTCTCGCTCGAGCGAGAGGCAGGGCGCACCTCAGGGCACCCCTCGTCGGAATGCCGGGACAGGCAACGATCGACGACCCCGCAGCTCCTCGGTGCGTCTCCTGGCAGACGGGCCGGCGGCATCACATGAGAGGTTCGATCCCCTTTGCGCGCGAGAGTCAGCCGACCCGCCAGAGCACGGCCCCGGCACCGTTACCGGCCCGACTTCACCGTGGTGCGTCACCTCACCCGGCCCAAGAACTGGCCCGTACGGGACAAGCTGATGGCCGCGGTGCTGATTCCCGGGCTGTTGGCCGGTGCCCTGGCGGCTGTCAGCCTCTCCCGCACCGTCAGCGACGTGGGCGACTACGGGCAGTTCTCCGCCCTCGCTCGTCTCCAGCAACCGGCCCTCCGTCTGGTCAGCGCCCTACAGGACGAGCGCGACGCCACAGCCGGGTTCATCGCCGGCCCCCGAAAGGGCGCCGAGAGCACTCCCCTCAAGGAACGGACGGAAGTTGACACCGCAGCCGCGCTCTACCGACAGGCAGTCGCCGGCATCGACACCTCCGACGATGCCCGGCTCGATGCGGTGCTTGACGCCACGGCGAAGGAACTGCGCAGTCTTCCGGCGCTGCGGGCGTCCGCGGATGAAGCGGTCTTGACGCAGGGCTCTATCCTCGCGAACTACACCACGGTTATCGGCAGGTTCATGGACCTGGAATCGGTGCTGGCCGCACACAAGGGCGACAGCAACGCCGCGCGCCAAGCGCGGGCTCTGCATGCGCTTTCTCGCGCGGTGGAGAACACCAGCCGGGTGCGAGCCCACCTCACCGGTGTTCTGACCACGGGCACGTTCCTCGTCGGCCAGTTCCCGGACTTCGCGGGCGCGGTCGCACGCCAGCAGGAGTCCGTCGACGACTTCCTGGCCACGGCCGACACGGCACAGCAGACCTTGTACGCGGACACCGTCAAGGGCGCACCCGTCAGCGCCTCCCAAGCCTTCCAGGAACGTGTCGCCGAGCAGGCGCAGGCACCCCGCCTCGACGTCGACCCGGCGACATGGAAGAAGGTGTCCACCGAGAAGATCACGCTCATGCGCACGGTGGAGGCACAGATCCTCGACGACCTCATCGCCCTCAGCGACCAGGCACACGCCTCACGGCAGAGCGCAGCGCTGTGGGGAGCAGCAGGCCTGCTCGCCGTATTCCTGGCGACGGGCGGGGTGGTCACCGTCGTCGTACGGTCCATGACCCGCCCACTGAAAACCCTGCGCATCTCGGCGCTTCAGGTCGCCAATGAACACCTGCCCGAGGCGCTCACGCGGCTGCGGCAGGCCGACATCGACGACTTGGCCGACTACCGGGCCACACCCACCGCCGTGGCGTCCCATGACGAGATCGGTGAGGTCGCCGAGGCATTCGACGCCGTGCAGAATGCCGCCGTCGCTCTGGTGAGGGACCAGGCCGCGCTCCGTGCCCACATCAACGGCATGTTCATCCACCTCTCCCGCCGCAATCAGCAGCTGGTGACCAAACTGCTCTCGGAGATCGGTGACATGGAGCAAAACGAGCACGACCCGGATCACTTGGCGCGGCTCTTCCGGCTGGATCACCTGGCCACGCAGATGCTGCGCACGGACGAAAGCCTCCTGGTGCTCGCCGGCTCCGACACCGGGCGCGGATGGGATCAGCCGATGCCCCTGTCGGAGATCCTGCTGGCCGCGAGCGCTGAGGTGGAGCAGTACACCCGCATCGACTGTCTCCCGGTGGGCGAGGTCTCCGTCGTGGCGGACGCCGTCACCGACCTGGTGCACCTGCTGGCCGAGCTGATGGAGAACGCCACGGTCTTCTCCAGTGCCCGCTCCCGCGTGATCGTGACCTGCCGGCTGGCTCCCGGCCGCCGCACCGACCTGGTGATCGCCATCGAGGACCAGGGCAGTGGCATGACGCGCGAGCACCTGGCGGCTGTGAACCACCGCCTGGGCTCGACCGTGTCCCTCGACCCCGCAGCGGGGCAGTCCATGGGGCTGTTCGTCGTCGGCCGCCTCGCGGCCAAGCACGGCATCGGCGTAAGCCTTATCCCCTCTCCGCAGCAGGGGATCACGGCCCTGGTACGCATCCCCCCGGTGCTGCTGGCGGGCGCACACGCCGTCCCGCCGGCCGTGCCCGAAGCCTCCGCGGCAGACGAGGCCACAGCCCACCCCCGTCTGCCACGGGCAGCGATTTCGCTGCCCGGGGCCGCATCCCTCCTCCATGGGGAGGCTGTGGTCACCCACGACGAGGCAGCCAGCGGCGGCGAGCCGGCCTTCCAGTCCTCACAGGAATGGCTGGCCCATCGCCGCTTCGCCGAGGGCCTGCACGCCGGTGGCCGGTCATCGCCCGCCCCGCTCCCCAGCCACCGCACCGGCGACGTATCCGGCAGCGACACTCCCGGCACCCCGCCGAGCGCAGAAGGGGAATCGTGATGGGAAGACCGGCCACCACCACCGCCATACTGCTGTGTACCGCCCTGCTCGGCTCTGCCTGCACCAGCGAGCCGTCCGTACCGGCGTCCCACGACCCGGTGCACATCGGCTTCCTCGCTCCACTGTCCGGCCCCGCCGCCTCAGTGGGCACCGACATCAAGCGGGGCGCAGAACTCGCTGTGGACATCGTCAACGGCCATCACCCGTCGATCCCCTTGCCGCTGGGGCCCGGATCGGGTCTTACCCGCCTGCACCACGCCAAGATCAAACTGATGGCAGCCGACACCAGCGGCCCGCTCGCGCGTGGCGCCGACCACATCACGCGGCTGGTGAGCACCAAGAATGTGGTCGCCGTGGCCGGCGGATATGAATCAGTCGTCACCAAGGCCGCCAGCGCACGTGCCGAGGAGCTGGAGATTCCCTACGTGAACGGGAACTCCTCGGCATCATCGCTGACCGAGCGCGGACTGGACTGGTTCTTCCGCACCGGTCCCTCCGACCTGAGCTACGGCCGCGTGGTGTTCTCCCTGCTCAAAGAACGCCAGAGCAAGGGAACCGCCGTCAAACGCATCGCGGTCCTGCACACCGACGACCAGTACGGCAATGACGGCTCGGCCATGATCAAACGCCTTGCCAGCCACATCGACGGCCAAGTCGTCGCCGACATCAAGGTCAGAGCCCAATCCACCGACCTGTCCTCCCACGCCCAGGCCGTGATCGCCTCCGAACCCGATGTCGTCCTCACCCTGCTCTACACTGCCCCCGCCCTCGCACTGGATGCCTCTTTCGACCGTCTCACCTACCGGCCCCCCGCACTCATCGCCTTCGGAGCGGGCTATACGGATCCGGTTTTCCTCAAGAAGAGCGAGCGTGCAGAGGGAGTCTGCAGCCGCTTCGCCTGGTCTTCCGACCTGGCCCAGCGCAACCCCACGGCCAAAGCCGTCGCAGACCTCTACCAGCAGACCTACAAAGCTCCCATGAACGACGACGCCGCCCGCGCGTTCACCGCCGTCATGACCGTCGCCCAGGCGATCAACGAGGCCCGCTCCCCCACACCGACTGACATCCGCTCAGCACTGGTGAACATCGACATTCCGGGCCGGGACACGATCATGCCGTGGGACGGCGTGAAGTTCGACGACAACCACCAGAACACCGGAGCCCGGGGCGTCATTGAGCAGATCCAGGATGGGCGGTACCGCCTCGTCTATCCCTTCGATGTCGCCCGCGCACAGCTGCAATGGCCCATGAGCGACAGCGGTGGATGACAGGAAAGAACCCGCCGCCTCCTGCAAGAGCGCGTCAATGGCGGAGCCTCTGGCGCCGGAGCGGGCTATGGGAGTTGTTCAAGCGGGTGGAAGCAGCAGCTCCGGTGTACGGCTCGTGTTCGCGGCCACGACAGGCTCTACGCGGCGGCGGCTGCCGCCGGCCTTCGGTCCGTCCGGGCCGACCGCACACCGGCGTTTCACCGAGTGGAGCCGGATCTGGGCCAGGCTGCACCGCCTCATCCCTTGTCGAACTCGGCTTGCGTAGAGAGTGGGAGTGGTCGTGTGCAATCGACTCCGTAAGCGTGCGGGCAGCGAAAGGAGGGACCGACGGCGCCAGATCCCGTAGAGCGCAGACAAGAAGGGCTCGAAGAGGGCACGATCCCCCCGTCGGCAGCACGCGGGGCCAACTCTGGGCATGCCGCGTCGAACGTCACTGGGCCGGCGTGTCGTCCCACTGATCCAGCAAGCTGGACTCGAATGCCTCATTGGCGATGTCGACCTCGCCGCCGTGACGTGCCTGCTCGTCCAGATCACCTTGCCGTGCGGGGGATAGCGGGTTTCCCAGCGCTGTGCGAACTGGGCAACGAGGAACAGGCCGCGGCCGCCCTCGTCGGTGGCCTTGGCGCGGTGCAGATGGGGGGAGGTGCTGGAGCCGTCGGCGACGGCTGCGGTCGCTGAGGAGGCGCAGGGTGATGGGCTCGCTGCCGTAGCGGATGGCGTTGGTGACCAGCTCGCTGAGGATCAGCTTGGGTGAAGGCGATACGTCCAGCCCCAGTCCGCCAGCTGCCGGGACACCTCGGTACGGATGGGCGTCAGCGGGCACGTCCCATGTGGCGACTCGTGCGAGGGGTTGTGGCACACATTCCGTGAGGGCGATCAACGGCTCCGGAATTCGTCACCAGTCGTGGGGGCGACGGCGTTCAACCAGCCCGGCCCTCGGTGTCCGAGTACGCGTCTTCATTCATGCTGGTGTCGCGCGTCAGACTTTCTGGCACAGGGGTTTGTTGAGCCCTGACGAGCTGAAGGAGAGCCTGATGAGCCGTCCGCCGCAGTTCCCGGTGGAGGACAAGATACGGATCGTGCTGTCGGTCCTGGCTGGTGAGATGACCGTCGCTGAGGCGGCCCGCCGGAACAAGACGTCGCAGACGTCGGTGGCCAAGTGGCGGGACCAGTTCCTGGAGTCCGGGAAGGCCGGCCTCACGGCCGGAACATCGAAGCAGGCCTCCAGCCGGGAGGCGATGCTCGAGGAGCAGATCGAGGACCTCAAGGCCGCGCTTGGTGAGGCCCATGTCGAGCTGCGGGTGTGGAAGAAGTCCGCTGAGGGCCGCCTGGCCCCTTCGAGGACCTCGAGGTGATCCGCACCCAAGCGGCGATGCCGACCTCGAGGTTCTGCGAGCTTGCCGGCATCCCGCGCCGCACCCACACCCGCTGGCAGGCCCGCGCCCGCCGTGGCCAGAGTGTGGTCAAGGGTCCGTGGCCGGCGCCGGTGGTCGACCAGCTCGAGCCGATCGCCGCGAAGTACGCCGCGGACTGGCCGGCCTGGAGCCACCGCAAGATCCACTGGATGATGCGAGCCGACGGCCACGACGTGTCTGCATCCTCCATCGAACCGGCTCTGCGCAGAAGGGATTTACTCCAGCCGGTCGACTACCAGGGCATACGCCGCGAGCCGGCCAAGGCCCGCAAGGCCGCCTTCGCCCAGCCGCCGACGAGCCCGAACGAAGTACGGCAACTGGACTTCTCCGAATACGAGACGTCCGGAGGCGGGATCTGGCGGCTGGCCGGGGTGACGGACTACTTCACCAAGTACGAGCACGGCTGGCACATCAGCCCCTCGTGCACCGGCGCCGACGCGATCGAGGCGGTGAAGCTCGCGATCGCGGAGGCCGAACGTCTGGGCGGACGTCCGCTGGCCGAGCTGCTGCCCGCCGATCCCGACACCGGCAAAAACCGGCGCATCAAGCTGGTCACCGACAACGGCGGAGCCTTCAAGGGCGCCGCGTTCGCCCGCTTCATCGCTACCCGCCCCGAGTTGCTGCACATCCGCACCCAGGCCAAGAGCCCCGGCCAGCTAAATCACCGGTATTGTGCCTAGGTCGCACGCTGCGACAACCGGCTGCGCGTCGCCTGACGGGACCAAACCTCAGCCTGTCCCGGTTCGCCGCCGCGCGTCAGTCCACGTCACTATAGGCTGTGCCGACCTTCAAGCTGTCGATGCGGTTGATGATCTCGTCGGTCGTATTGTCACGGTCGTATACGCCCCACTTGGGTTCGTTGGCGCTGTCCCAGGTACGACCGACGTACCGCTGCGAGCCGTTGCTGAACTTCTGCTTGACGCCGTCGAACCACAGCTCTACCCAGCCTCCGGTCGTCGAGGTGGAGGTGTGGATCCCCAATACGAAGCGGTTCCAGTTGAAGGCCGCGACGGGGGCGGACCAGATCCCTGTCCACACCCCGCCCGGGGCGACGTAGGTGAGCCGGATCCGCCCGTCTGAGATCGTCATGAGCAGCGGGTAGTTCTGGTCGGCGCTGGGATACGACTTCCACTGGAAGACCACGAAGTCACCGCCTCCGGGGAGGCTGACCTTGTCTAGCTTGCTTTCCCAGCCCAGGTAATACGTGGAGTTGTTCTGGAACGTGTAGCGTGCCCCGCCGACCTTGATGCCGCGCGACTCGCACCGCCACTCGGTCGTGCCCTTGGTGTAGCGGAACACCGTGCCGTGACCATCGGTCTGAGCGGCGGTCGCGAGGTGCCCGGGCGAAGGGCACTCGACCGTAGGGAAGACACCGGTCCCCTGCGAGGCGTCGCCATCCCAGATCACCGCAGCACTGGCGGGCGAGGCAACGACGCAGGACCAGGCAAGCGCGATCGAAGGAAGAGCCAGAAATCGTCTGCGCATGGCTATTGCCTTTCATGTGAGGGAGGGCGGCGCAAAACAGAAGGTGACCGACGCACGGTCATCATCCCCATGCCCACGACGGTCGAGGTCACCAGGATGATGACCCACTACATGACGTTCATGGTGGGGAAGGCTGACCGCCCGAGACTTCGCCGGACGGTCAACCAGGCCCTATCCCGCCTACCGTTCCGGGACGGTCATTTGGCGGGCATACCCCACCTGGGCGCGGGGGCGTTCGGCCCGACCGGGCGGATACTCAGGTCCGGCCGGTCGCCCTGCGCCGTGATCAGCACCGAGCCGCCCTTCGGGATGGCCACCCGGATCGCCCCGTCAGTGGCCTCCTCGTATGCCAGTGACGTGCCCGATGCGTCCCGGACGTCGATGGGTCCGGTGATGCCGTGGCGTACAACGCAGGGCGCGCCGGCCTCGCTGACCAGCCGCACCCACCGGGTCCGGCCAGCCTCGCGGACCGCGCTCAGCAGGAACGCCCCCTGGGTGCGGAAGTCGTGGACGACGAGATCGCGCCATGCGCCGGGCAGCGCAGGGAAGACGCGGATGACGTCGCCCCAGGACTGGCACACCATGTCGTGCAGGGACTGGGCTGCGGACAGCGGGGTCTCGATGACCGGGCCGGCCTCCTTGTACATGGTGTTGGCCTGGATGTAACGGCCCATCAGCTGTCCGAGGTATCGCAGTGCGTCCTCGCCCTTGCCCAGGAGCGCCGATATCGAGGCGGCACCAGTGAACGTGTAGCCCTGGAGGGCGCCTGTGAAGCTCACCCAGTGTGCGAGGGACTTCTCTATTAGGGCCCGCTCGTCCGGGGTGTGGCCGGTGAGTTCGTACAGCGGGTAGACGGCGAGCAGGTGCGAGTAGTGGCGGTGGGACTTGGCGTAGGGGATGTCCGCGCCGATCATGAAACCGTTGGTGTCGGTCGGATACGGTGCGCGCCGGGCGAGCACCTCGCGCCAGCGCGGCGCCAGTTCATCGTTGATGCCGAGGAGTTCGGCGGACTCCAGGAGCGTGCGGCAGCCCCAGGTCAGCAGCATGAGGTCGTAGTTGCAGTCGCGGCTGTTGCCGCCGTACTCGGGTGAATACGTGGCGGGGAGATGGAGTTTGCCGTCGGAGCCCGGCTGCAGGAAGTGCAGGTAGTAGTTGATCGCCTTGCGCAACAGGGGGAACAGGACGTCACGCAGGATCGACTCGTCCATGGTGTGGCGATAGCTGAGCCAGACATTGTGCAGGGCCCAGGTCAGGTTGCCGACCTCGGGCGTCGGCCGGGACTGGCCCGGGACGCCCACGCCGTAGTCGAAGCCGGACACGATGTCGACGAGCTTCATGTCGGTCGCGCGCGGGATACCGAGCGAGTCGCCCCGGTACTGCGGTGCCACGGCCTTGGCGAGGTTGTCCCGGAACTCGCTCAACGCCCGGGTCACCGCATCGAGTTCAAGATGGTTGGAGCCGTGGATCAGCCAGTACTCCAGCTGGGCGTTGAGGTTCCACCAGGTGTTTGGCCAGGGGGTGGGCTCCAGCCAGGGGCCGCTCGTCGCCATCACCGGCGCGTCGCGGCGGGCCGCCGAAGCGGTCTTGTACAGCTGGATCCAGTAGAAGCGCTGGAACCGTGCGTCCGGCAGTGAAAGGAAGCTCTTGCGGTAGAAGCGATGCCACCAGGCGCGATGCGGGGCGGCCAGGGCGTTGTAGGGGATTTCCGAGTCGACGCGGACCTCCTTCAGCGCGCGGTCCAGGGCCGTCGTTTCCGGGTGGGAGTGCGCCACACTGACGTACAGGGTGCGGCCGGCGCCGCGCGTGCGGTCCCGCCATGCGGTGACGTGCTGCCCGCCTGCGAGCAGCGGTTGCACGGCTGCCATCACGCCGTCGTGGTCGGCCACCTCCGCGGGAGGGTTGCCGCGGTAGCCTGCCGGCGGCGTCACGTACGCGGTCCGCGGACTGATCGCGTCTGCGGGGTGGAACACCCAGCGGAAGTCGCGCTCGCCTGCGCTCGGCATCACCTCCACGGCCAACACGGACCGTGTGGCGTGCACGAAGGCACGGATCGTGAGCGTGCCCCGGTCGGTAGTGATCGTGCCTGTCAGCTCCGCGTCCTGCAGCCCGAGGCGCCAGTCCAGGCCAGTGATCGTGCCGACCGGCTCCAGCGTGAAGTGGCCGATGAGTAGTCGCGCCAGGCCGAACAGCGAACCGAACTCGGGACGGTGGTCCTGCACCTCGGAATGCTGCACGTTGAAACGCACGGCCCGAGTCTCGGCGCCCGGTTCGGCGTAGATGCCGGATCCGAGAAAGCCGTTGCCCAGGTACGGGCCCTCGTACCAGGTGCGTGGCATCCGCTGCCAGACCATGTCGGCGTCGTCGAGTACGTCCTTCCAGGCGTCGGGCGACGCCGTGACCTCGACCGGCTCCTCGTCCGCGGCCCTTGCCACAGCTGAAGCGGGCAGTCCTCCGATCATCAAGGCGCCCCCGAGGGCGGAGCCGGTCGCAAGGAGGGTTCTTCTGGACGGGCTGGTGGACATCAAGGCCTCCCGGCGACGTAAAACGGTAGACAGATCGGAGCTATCCTGCCGAGCAAGGTAGGGATGGCGGGTCCGCGCCGTCAATAGAGCGAGAAAGATCCTATGTATCAACAGATAACTGGCTGCGCGTCAGCAAACCAAACTGGACCGAGGCGCGAAGACTCAGCCGCTCAGCCCCTGAGAACCCTCGTTGATGTGGAGATGAGGTCGTTGCCTAGCCGGCGCGCTGTCCTCAAATGGGTTGGGGGCAGGACTGGTTCATGCGGATCCGGGCCTCCAGCAGCTGATCTGCAAGCAGGCCAAGGAGAGCCGTGCAAGTGGTCACCTCGGCGGCCTGTTTTGCTTCGCCTCTTGACTAAGTAGCTGTTGTCTTTCCGATCTTGAGAGATGCGTCGAACGGGAGTCTCGATTGAGTGGTCGCGGGGCGCTGGACGCATATGGACAGGGCCTCCTGAACAGCTCGTTGGTGTCGAATCACCGAGCAGCAGGAGGCCCTGGTGCAGCAGTCTTCCGTGCCGATGGCCGGGCAGTCCAGCTCGGTCACCGGGGAGTGTGACTGCCTGGCTCACCGGTTCGGAAACGCCGCCGACAATGGGACGCGGCGGCCGCGTTACCCGACGGACATGACGGACGCGGAGTGGGCGGCCGTCCGGCCGCTGCTGCCGGTTCCGGGCTGGCTGCGCGGCCGGGGCGGGCAGCCAGAGGCGTACTGCCACCGGGCGATACTCGATGCGATCCGCTACCTGGTCGACAACGGCATCAAGTGGCGGGCGATGCCGGCCGGCTTCCCCCGTGGGACCGCGTTTACGCCTTCTTCCGCCGGTGGCGCGACCACGGCCTGATCAAGGAGTTCCACGACCGGCTACGCGGTCAGGTCCGCGAAAGGCTGGGGCGGGACACGGAGCCGACGGCTGGGGTGATCGACTCGCAGTCGGTCAAGGCGGACGCCGTCGTCGGCTCCGACAGCCGCGGCTTTGACGGCGGCAAGCTGATCAACGGGCGCAAGCGGCACGTCGTGGTCGACACCCTCGGCCTGCTGCTCGCGGTGATAGTCACAGCCGCGGACACCGGCGACCGCGCGGCCGCCCAGGTCTTGCTGCGACAAGTCGCTGACACGCATCACCTGCTGGCCCTGGTCTGGGCTGACGGCGGCTGCACCGGCAGCCTCGTCGAGTACTGCCTCGCCGCGCTCGTCCTCGTCCTGGCGATCGTCAAACGCAGCGACGACCAGAAGGGGTTCGTGGTGCTGCCCAAGCGGTGGATCGTCGAGCGGTTCTTCGCCCACCTGATGCGCACCCGCCGCCTGGCACGCGACTACGAGCGCCGCACTACCAGCGCCGAAGCGATGATCTACTGGTCGATGACCCTGCTCATGACCCGCCGCCTGGCCCGGCCACGCCCGCCGCAAGAGTGAAGCGGCCCGGCTGCTGCTCGGCCAGCCAGCCGCGGGCCACCAGTCGTTTCGCCTTCGACCGCAGCGCCTCCACCCGCGCCGGCACGACGTCCATACCGAACGCGGCGGCCATCTCCTGGCAGGTCAGCGGCCCTTGACCGAGCCGGGACCGGTCCGCGAGCACCGTGAGGATGCGCTGGTAGTCCACCGACAGCACCGACCAGGCCAGCCGCTCACGCCACATGGGCACCTGCGACTTCGGCTTCGCCGCATCCCGGGGCGCCGACTGCGCGTCCGCATCCCGGTCCGGGGCGGTCTCCGTGTCGGCGGTGTTTCCGCCGTCCGGAGCCAGCACCACATCGACCCGCCCGCGGGCGATAACCCACTCCTGCCATTCGTGCTCGGCCGCGGCCAGCTCGGCCTGAATACGGTCGGCCTCCTCCCGCAGCCCGTCAACTCGACGGCGAGCGGCGAGCTCGTGCTGTTCCAGCAGTCCGACAACCGACGGCATCCACAACCTCCCAAGGAGCAACGACACGACAGGCCACAACTCCCAAGAAATCACCGATCCTATGCCTGACCTGCGAAAACACCGTCCTCAGGTTCGGTACGACAACAGCTACTCACCCACAACAGGTAGCTGGTCTGTTCCCATACGTTACGCAACGATCCCCCAAGGGCCCAGTCTGTTTGGGCAGTTCAGAAACAGAAGGCGGGTGAGAAACCACCACACCACACGTCGGCTGGGCCGAGTTCGACGGCGGTCTTCTGTGTGATCAGCAGGTGGGGGTTGGTACCACCTGCGCCGACGCCGCACCGAGGAGCCTGGGTGCTGGTCAAGCGCCTCTTCGAGGAGATCCGGGCGCTCGGCTACCCCAGCAGCCTCAATCTCCTGCACGTAACCTCAACCAGGGACGCCACGAGAGCGACCGGATCATGCCCTGCCCGCGGCGCCTCACATCCTGGATCATGACTCGGCCCGGGAATTTGTCCGACGAGCGGCGCGAGCATCTGGGTGAGCTTCTCGCAGCCTGCCCCGAGATGACCGACTTAGCCCGACTCGTACACGACTTCGCCCAGCTCATGTGCGAGCGCCGCGGGGGCGACCTCGACGCTTGGATCGCCGACGTCCGCAAGGCCCAGCAACCCGAGCTGGTCCCTTTCCTCACCAGCCTTGAACACCGACGTCCTCGTCGGCACCATCGCCGACCGCTACGACGCCGGTGTCAGCCTCGCCGACCCGCTCCGACTCGGATGGGACGAGCACGGCCAGCCCGTCGATCCGCATCCTCGGTCGGCACACACTGATCGCCGGATCGTCCGACTGGGGCAAGTGCGGCATCGTCAAGGGCTAACCCGACGCCCCGACGTCGACATCTACGGCATCGACATGAAGCCCGGCTCCGTGGAGCTCGGCCCGTGGGAGCCGCTGATGAAGCGCGTAGTCAAGGGGGCTGCAGAGGCACTCGACCTCCTCGACTTCATCCGTGCCGATTGCGACCGCCGCGGCAAGATTCTCGCCGACCTGCCCGCGGAAACTACGCCAACCTGTTTTCCACCCGCACCGGTGAAGCAGGCCACGCCCCGTTCATCTTGGGGCAGGGATGCCAGAACCGCGGATGGCGACCCGAAGAGCTCGACATCCCTGGCAGTTCCTCATCGCAAACCCGCCCGATTTCGCCGAACGCAAGGAGTGCCGGGCCGGGTACGTCACCGACGCCGACATTGCCGCCGGCGTCGGCCACCTCCACGCCCTCCACCAGGCCGCCCCGCCAGCCCGACTCTGTTCCAGCCGCCCGCCACCAAACCCCCCGCCCCCGAGCCCCCTCTACCACCCCGACGGGACCCGCGTTGGCCGAGACGAATGGCTTGACCTTCCGCGAATTCCAGCCCCTGGGATCCGCGACCAAGAACGAACTCACCGAGGGCAGCCCCCTCGCCTCCCGCGACACCGTCCGCCGAGCCCTCGCCATATGGGAGAAGCGCGGCGTCCAGTCCCGCCGCGAAGGCCGCGCCAGCGGCTACTACCTACCCGACCACACCTGACCAGAAGGAGAACCGCCCGTGCCCCTGACCTTCCGCAAGAGTTTCCGGATCTTCCCCGGCGTCCGCCTCAACATCAACCGCCGTTCCTGGTCCGTCACCCTGGGCGCCAGCCGTGGCCCCCAGCACACCATCAGCAGCAACGGGCAGCGCACCACCTCGATGGACCTGCCCGGCCCCTTCGGCTACCGCAGCCGGTCCCGACGCCGCTGATACGCACCCCACGACGGTGGCCGCCCGCCCGGCTGGGGTCGGTCTGGCCGGAGCCCGGAAACAGCTGCCGCCGCGGCCAACTGCGCTGGATCCGTACAAGCCGGTGATCGACGAGATGCTGCGGACGGACCTCGACGCACCGCGCAAACAGCGGCATACGATCACAAGGATCTTCCACCGGCTCATCGAGGAGCACGGCGCCGATGTGTCCTACCAGATGGTCCGCCGCTATGTCTCCGACCGGAAGCCGGAGATCCTCGCGTCCTCGGGCAAGGCCCCGGTGGAAGCGTTCGTGCCGCAGACCCACCTTCCGGGCCACGAGGCGGAGGTCGACTTCGGCGACGTGACCGTGCGCCTGGCCGGCGAGCTGGTGACCTGCTATCTGTTCTCGCTCCGCATGTCCTACTCGGGCAAAGCTGTCCACCGGGTCTTCGCCTCCTGCGGCCAGGAAGCCTTCTTCGAAGGACACGTGCACGCACTTCGCACGCTGGGCGGTGTCCCGAGAAGCAAGATCCGCTACGACAACCTGAAGTCGGCCGTCGCCCAGGTGCTGGGACTGAACCGGGCCCGGGTGGAAACCGACCGGTGGATCGTCTTCCGCTCGCACTTCAACATCGAGAGCTTCTACTGCCGCCCGGGCATCGAAGGCGCCCACGAGAAGGGCGGCGTCGAAGGGATGATCGGCTACTTCCGCCGCAACCACTTCACACCAGTCCCGGAAGTCGACTCCCTCGCCGAACTGAACGAGATGGTCGACCAGTGGGACCTGCACGACGGGCATCGCCGGATCGGCTCACGGCCGCGGACCGTCGACGAGTACTTTGCCGTCGAGCAGCCTCTATTGATGCCGCTGCCGCGAGAGCCGTTCGAGACCGGCCGGCTGTTCACGCCACGGGTCGACCGCTACAGCCAGATCGCCGTCCGGACCAACCGCTACTCGGTCCCCACCCGTCTGATCGGCAAGCGGGTGCGAGTCGTCCTGCACGCCTCTCACCTGGTGGTTTACGACAGAAACGTCGAGGTGGCCGCCACGAGAGGCTGATCGCGAAGGGCAGCTGCCGCCTGGACCACTACCTCGAAGCCCTGATCCGCAAGCCCGGTGCCTTCCCCGGTGCCACGGCACTGGAACAGGCCCGGTCAGCGGGCAAGTTCACCCCGGTCCACGACGCCTGGTGGGCACAGGCCCGCAAGGTTCACGGCGAGCGGGACGGCACCCGGGCGTTGATCGAGGTCCTGCTGCTGAACCGGCACCTCGCCCACGAGCACGTGGTCGCTGGCCTGGCCACCGCGCTGCGGGCCGGAGCCCTGACCGCCGACGCGGTCGCCCTGGAGGCCCGCAAAGCCGCCCAGACGGAGGACGAGCCAACTATCGGCGCATCCATCCCGGCGCTTCCTGGGCAGACGCCGGCCACCGTCACGTCACTGCACGAGTGGCGCCTCGCGCACCTCCCACCGGACACCAGACCACTGCCGTCGGTGACCCCCTATGACCAACTGCTCCGACGCCGCCGCACCAGCGGCAGCGAACACCGTGAGGGAGAAGCTCAGTGACCCTGCCCCGCCAGCGAGGCTTGACCGAGCAGGCCGCCGACGCCGCGATCGACACCGCCTGCCGCCTGCTGCGGCTGCCCTCGATCCGCAACGAGTTCAACGACATCGCCGACCGGGCGGTCAAGGACCAGATGACCTACCGCGGCTTCCTCGCGGAACTGCTGATGACCGAGTGCGACGACCGGGCACGCCGCCGTTCGGAACGACGGATCAAAGCAGCGGGCTTCCCACGGGAGAAGTCACTTCGGGCCTTCGACTTCGACGCCAACCCGAACATCGACGCGGCCACCGTCCACACCCTCGCCAGCTGCGAATGGATCAAGAAGAGCCAGCCGCTCTGCCTGATCGGCGACTCCGGAACCGGCAAGTCCCACATGCTTATCGCCCTGGGCACCGAGGCCGCCATGAAGGGCTACCGCGTCCGCTACACGCTGGCCACGAAGCTGGTCAACGAGCTGGTCGAGGCCGCCGACGAGAAGCAGCTCAACAAGACCATCGCCAGCTACGGCCGTGTCGATCTCCTCTGCATCGACGAACTCGGCTACATGGAACTCGACCGCCACGGCGCCGAGCTGCTGTTCCAGGTGCTGACCGAGCGGGCGGAGAAGAACAGCGTCGCCATGGCCTCCAACGAGTCCTTCGGCGGCTGACCAAGAACTTCACCGATCCCCGCCTCTGCGCGGCCATCGTCGACCGTCTCACCTTCAACGGCACGATCATCGAGACCGGCACCGACTCCTACCGCCTCGCCAGCACCCGGGCCCGAGCCGCAGAGCACACCGCCAGCTGAATATCTTCCCTCCCGGCCTCCGGACACATCCCCAGGGCCGGGAGGCCCAAGGTGGGGTTCAGCCGAGGTACGCGTCAAGGGGCATGAGTAGATCTTGATGCGGCTTTACGCGTGGTCAGCACAGTGACGCCGCAGTAAATGCGTACATCTCGCCGTGGAAGCCGGAACGGTCCGCCGCAGGTCGCGACGATCACGGCCAGGGCTCCGTCGCAGTAAATCCGGCATTTACTGCGGCAGTTGTGAATACGTCTCCGCGATCGCACAACCGTCCGAATGCGGTTCTGCTGTGAGGGCTTGAGGGGAGGAGACTGTCAGTGCGCGACGCTGACCAGTCCTGGCGCCAGCATGTTTGCCTGGGTCATGCCCCCAGGTCCTCCGTCACGACAGGCACTCGGCGAGCAGGTCGACGACGTCGCGCCAGGCTCGCTGCGCGTGCTGTGGGTGGTAGCCGACACCGGGGACCACGGGGTGGTCGACCGGCGGGTGGTGGAAGGCGTGCAAGGCGCCGCCATAGACCGCGAGGCGCCAGTCGACGCCCGCGGCCTGCATCTCAGCGGTGAACGCGTTTCGTTGCGCGGGCGGCATGATCGGGTCTTCCGATCCGACCCCGGCCCACACCGGGCAGCGGATGCGCGCTGCCTCGCCCGGTCGGCCCGTGGTAGTTGCGTTGACTGTCCCGATCGCGCGCAGGTTGACGCCGCCTCGCCCGAGTTCCAGCGCGATGGCGCCCCCGGTGCCGTAGCCGATGGCGGCGATCCGGTCGGGGTCGGTCCGGGGCTCGGTGCGCAACTCGTCGAGTGCCGCGTGGCCGATGCGCCGCATCCGGTCGGGATCAGCGAGCAGTGGCATGCAACGGGCCAGCATCTCCTCGGGGTCACCCAAATAGCGCCCGCCGTGAAGGTCGAAGGCCAGCGCTACATATCCCAGCTCGGCGAGAGCATCGGCCCGGCGGCGCTCGACGTCGCTGAGCCCCATGCCCTCTGGTCCGAGCAGCACTGCGGGCCGGCGGTCGACACCGGCCGGGAGCGCGAGGTGCCCGATCATCGTCAAACCGTCGGCCGGGTACTCGACCGTACGCGTCGTAATCGTCGTCATGAGACTGGACTGTAGTGATCGTCGAGCCCGGTCCGGCCGCTGTTCTGCCGCTGGCAGAACAGCGTAGGTGTCCCGCTGAAATACGGGACGGGCCCGGCGCTCAGGGCTTCAAGATCATCCCGTTGTCCCTTTGGCGCGTATCTCGGTCACACCCCAAGGTCACAAGGCGATCAGCCCTGCGCCGTCTCTCTAAAGCCGCAGGCATCGAAGTAGAACGATCGCAAGTGCCCTTCGAAGTCGACATGCATCCACTCACACCCTGCAGCACGGCATCCCTCAGCAGCCGCCTTGACCAGCGCGGCTCCCACCCCGTTCGAACGATTGCGCTGAGCTACGACCGTGTCCAGGACGAACGCATGGACGCCGCCGTCCCAGGCGACGTCAACGAAGCCGACCAAACGATCATCCTCCCAGGCGCAGACCCAGCCGAGGCTGTGACGTTGAAGCCTTTCACGCCAGTCCGTCTGCCCGACCGGATGATCGAACCCTTCGGCATGCAGCTTATTGAGAGCTGAGTTGTCGACGTCGCCTCGCCACTCATACGTGATCGTCATGATCCGAACCTAGCGACCACACGGAGTCGGACTGCAGGGCGGGCCGACTCACCTACTCTCGGCTGCCGTCAAAACTGCTGAACAACGAACGCGCCGAAGATCGGTAAGTGCTGCTCAAACTCATCGACAACTGCTGTCGCAACTAACGAACGAAGCCAGCCGGCGGTGGGGCGGCCAGGTCCGCTCAGTCTTGCGGGTTCGCGCGAGCGCGGCTGGGGCGAGCGGTGGTGGCTGTAGTGCCAGTGACGCTGTTCGACGCCTCGGGATGAGAAAACTCAGTCAGGCAGCGCCACAGTGAGATCCACCTCGATGAGCTGTCCTGAGAAGCCCAACTGCGCGACGCCCAAGAGCGTGCTTGCGGTGGTGAACGCCGGAGCGAGAGCAGAGCCGGTGAGCCGGCCCCATGCGGCTCCCAGAACATCTCTGTCGTCGCTCCGCACGTAGATCACCGACCGCACCACGTGCTGCGGCTGGGCGCTCACCGCTGTGAGAGCAGCAAGCGCGTTCACGACAACCTGGTCGACTTGCGCCTCAAGGGAACCGGAACCGACGAGGGCACCGCTCCGATCAAGCGGGCACTGACCTGCCAGATAGGCCGTACGGCCGGCCTCCACCACGGTGATGTGGTGGTAGCCAGGCGTCCCATGCAACTGTTCGGGATTGATCCGGGTGATCTTCACAGTCATGTCCGTGAGTCTGACCAGCGCACAGTGCGCACGCACCGCAATTTGTCCCGCCGAACAGCACTCGGGAGACCTGAGGTTGGAGAACAATCTCAGGAGATGCGGGAGCGCAGGCGGGGTGGGCGGCGGGGAACGGCACTCCTCTGCGGGCGGCGGGGCAGCCGCAGCAGGTCGTGGAGCGGCGTGCCTGCTGCGGCCCAGGCCTGGAGCCGGTCGCGGTCGATCCAGTACACGTGATGGCGGTCGCCCCATGTCCTGGCATCCCGGGTGAAGGTGCCGTTGGTCACGACAACGGCGGCATCGGCGCGGTGGACGGGGCCGGCCGTGCCGTTGACCTCGTACATGACGTGTGAGCCGACCTTGCCTGCGACTTTGGTGTGCTTGGCCTGGATGACGATCTTTCCGTGCCGGTGGTGCCGGCCGATGACGTCCGCAGCCTGGTCTCCTTGCCGTCCGACCCGGTCGGCGGTCCAGCCGTCGCGGACCAGGAGGTCGGCGAGAACGAACTCGAATTCCTGGTCGTTCATGGCGTCGATACTGCTGAGTGTGATCTGCAGGCGGGAGAGGCTTGCGGTGCGGACACGGGCGGCCCGCGATGCACGCACGAGGCGCCAGACGGAGTAGAGCATCGCGGCCGCTGCGAGCGCGGCCGGCACCGGCCAGACGCGCATCGCGGCGTGCCCTGCGACCACTACTGCTCTGACCAGGGCAGTCGCCACAGCGAGGGCGACGATTCCGGCTGCTGCCCACTCCCCCGCGCCGCGGGGCATACGCGGCCGTATCCGTCTGCGGGCCATCAGCGCTGCGCCGGTGCAGAGACGGCGGGAGCGGGCTCGGGCACCTTCTGGGAGGTGTCGCCGAAGCCGATGACCTGTCCCCATAACCAGACGCCGGCGACGAGGGCAGCAATCGTCCAGCCGCTCATCTTCTTCCGGCCCGGGCGCGGGTTGCGCCTGCGGTGGGCGCGGACGGTGTGGAAGCCTTCCGGTGGCATAGGTGTCTCCCTCCCCAGGCACGGCTGCCGGTCGCGGCCGTGCTCTCTTCCATGGGTGTAGCAGCGGGCACCGACAGAACCGGGGGAACGATCACCGCCCCTGAGCTGTCCAGAGCGCGAAGTGGACACCAGGCTCACCGGCGTTCGATTCCCGCCCTCGATACCACCCTGACCTGGAGGGAAGTAGAAAGCGATGCGGCACTGCCGCCGCCGGGACACGGTGGGTGTAGGCGGTGAAGGCCGTAGCCGCCTGGTCGCCCCGCGTTCGTCTGCCCGCCCCAAATGGCGAGAAGACGCAGCCGTGTTCGACTCCCGCTGACGGAAACACCGGCCCTCGCCTGATCGAGACCATGCACGAGGTGACCGAGCAGCTGGCGCGGGAGTCCGGCGGGCGGCTTGGGCGGGCGCTCGATCTGGTCGAGGAACTGGTCCACCGACGGTATGAGAAGGAGCTCGCCGATCCGGCAGAGCAGAAGCGTCTGCTGCTGCCTCTGTCCACGTTCTACAAGCGGATGGACGAGCTGCGCCTGTCCGACATCCTGCGCGGGACGACGAGGCAGCGGGCGTCGCAGGCGAGCAAGCCCCGTAGCCGTACAAGAACTCGTCGGCGCTGAAGCCGGGTGAGCTGATGCAGATGGACACCGCTCCCCTGCGGACTGCAGCCCTGGGCGAGGACGGCGAGGTCATGTCGGCGGAGCTGACCACTCTGATCGATGTCGCGTGCCGCAGCGTCCCCGCGCTGATGATCGTTTCCGCTGCCACGGGCAACGGTCTGGTCGGGCAGCGGATCGGCGGCCGCGCAACACGGACCTTCGACCTGGTCCTGACCTGCGCAGTGCTATGCGCCGCTGCCGACCGTGTCCGGCTGGGACGCGCTGACCGCAGCGTCGGCGTCCGCGCTGCCGTTCGGGAAGCTACGCGAGTCCGATCCCAGGCCTGGGAACACGCTCTCCTGGCTCGACCTTCGTCTTGCCGGCTCCGGGGCAGGCACGGATGAACAGCGACGCAGGGGCATGGATGGCTTCCGGGCTCGGCGGTCAGCTGATCACCGAGTTCGTTGATTTCGTTTACCACATTCGGGTCTCCGGCGAACGGCGTCTTCTGGCCGTTCTGAAGGTCAAATCCCCAGCTCAGCGGCCGTACTGAGATTTCCATCACCACACACGCGTGAGTTAACACCGTGCACACACCGCCTGATTATCATGCGCTCATACGCAGAGGCTGTGCTTCGTTTCCTCACGGCCGAGGGCCGGGGAGCGAGGCCGGGCCTGTGATCCGGAACTGACGGGCGACACACCGCGTCGGCATCGACCGAGGAATTCTTCATCCTCGGTCGATGCGAGGATGAAAGGAACGGGGGGGATTTTGTTGGGGGAGGACCGCACGCGCCCGGTCTCGGCCACCGTTGAAGCAATCGTCTACGACCCGAACCAGCTCAGCCTCATGGGGCTGACCGGAATTCTTCAGGGTGCCGCGATTCGTGTACTGGGCCGTTTCTCCGACACGGAGAGCTTCACGGAGGCGGCCGCCAGTTCTTCGGCGGACGTGCTCCTTGTATGTATCGACAACCTGCCGGCTCCGGAGATCAGGAAGATCATCGGTGGCCTGGTCGCGGAGTACGGCAGTCGGCCGCCCTACATGGCGGCGATGTCCATGTCGGCAACGGGAGCGGCACACTTCGAGGCGCTCAAGGCCGGAGCCCGCGGGGTGATTCTCAAGAGTCACCCGACGAGCCGGCTGCTGAACGCGATCACGACGGTGGCGGATGGCGGAATCGTGTTACCGGCCGCCATGGCGCACGTACTGATAGAGCACTACATCCCGGACAGGGCGAACTCGTTCGGCGATGCGGAGAGCGGGGACATCAGCCTCACGTCACGGCAGCGGGACGTGCTGGCGCTGGTGGCCCGGGGGTTGTCGAACTCCGAGATCGCCGATTCGCTGAGCGTGAGCCGGTCGACGGTGAAGAGCCACATCTCCGCCATGCTCCGCAGCCTTGAGCTGCGCGACCGGACACAACTCGTCGTCTACGCCCACCGCAGCATCGCGTAGTCGCGCAGTCGGAGCGGTTCCAAGACGAAGCAAAGGCGAAGACGAAGGCGAGAAAGGCTGCCCCCGGTACCGCATGCGCGGTACCGGGGGCCGTCCGTCGGGCGAGAGGCCGTCAGGCGCGGGATACGCCGCGGCATATGATGCTCCGGACGACGCGCCCGAAGGACAAAGGTCGAAGGACGCCGACGCCTGGGGGGCGCCGATGAACACCGTTCTGACCGTGCTCTCGTTACTCCTTGGCCTCTTGTTCCTCGTGACCGGCGGCATCAAGGTGCTGAAGGTGCCGCAGTCACTGCGGATCCGCGACCATCTCGGCGTCCCGCCCGCGCTGTGGCTGGTGATCGGCGCCCTGGAGGCGGTGGGCGGTGCCGGGCTCCTGGTCGGTATCGCGGTTCCCGTGCTCGGCCTCGCCGCCTCCGTCGGCCTGACGGGACTGATGACCGGCGCCATCGCCTCCCGGTTGCGGGTCCGCGACCCGTTGTCGATGGTCCTTCTCGACGTCGTGGTCCTCGCGCTCGTCGCGGTGGCCGTGGGCCTGCACGCGACAGTCTGACTACACGAGAGCCTGAGTCCGCTCCTCCTTCTCCCCCACCGGGGCCTCCCCCGCGCTCTCCCTGATGCCGTACTTGGCGTAGAACCGGCGGAGCGGCCCCGGCGCCCACCAGTTGGCGCTGCCGAGGATCTTCATGGTGGCCGGTACCAGCACCATCCGGACCAGTGTGGCGTCCACGAAGATGGCGACGGTCATGCCGATGCCGATCAGCTTCAGGAAGCTGACTCCCCCTGTGGTGAACGTCGCCACCACGACGATCAGCAGGAGCGCGGCCGCGGTGATGATCCCGCCGGTGCGCTGCAGCCCGACGACGACGGATCTGGTGTTGTCCCCGCTCAGGTCCCACTCCTCGCGGACCCGGGAGAGCAGGAACACCTCGTAGTCGGTGGCCAGTCCGAAGAGCAGAACCAGGATGAGGACGAGGTTGCTGGCCTCCACCGGTCGTTGGGTGAAGTCCAGGATTCCCGCCAGATGGCCGTCCTGGAAGGCCCACACCACCGCGCCGAAGGCCGCCCCGATCGACACCAGGTTCATCAGCACCGCCTTGATCGGCATCAGCAGCGAACCGAAGGCGAAGAACAGCATCACCAGGGTCACGCCGACCACGACCAGCGCCAGCCAGGGCAGTCCGTCGGCGATGGCGTCCATCTGGTCGTTGACCTGGGCCGCCAGGCCCGTCACGTGCAGGGTGCTGCCGTCGGGCGGGGTCAGCCGGCTCAGGTCCTCGGCCAGTTCCCGGGTGCCGGGGCCCTGTTCTCCACTCGAGGACTTCACCTGGAGCAGGGTCGCGTCGGCGTTCGCGGCGACCGGTGTCACCGACACCACGTGGTCCATGCCCTCGACGGTGGTGCTGACGGTCTGCGCCGCGGCCTTGCCGCCCCCGTCGACCATCAGGAGGAGCGTTCCGTCGGCACCGCCGGGGAACTCCTCCTTCAGGCGCTCGGAGACGACGCGGCTCTGCGTTCCCTCCGGCAGCACCCGCTCGTCCACGGTCTCGAACGTGGCGTGGGCGAACGGGACAGCCGCCACGATCAGCACCGCCAGGACGCCGACCAGGTACACGACCGGCCTGCGCATCACGGCGGATCCGATACGGGCCCAGAATCCGAGCTCGTCGCCGCCCGCGACGTCCTGGTTCCGCCGTCGGCCGAGCCGGCCGGGCAACTTCAGGGCGTCGACCCGCTTCCCGAGAACGGCCAGGACGGCGGGCAGCACGATCAGCGCACTGATGATCGCGACGCCGATCGCCGCGCCCCCGCCCAGGGCGATGCCGTGCAGGAAGGGCAACGGGATGATCAGCAGGCCGGCCAGTGCCAGCAGGACCGTCGAGCCGGAGACGACGACGGTCCGCCCCGCGGTGGACATGGTGCGGACTATCGCGGTCCGCTCGTCCGCTCCCGCCCGCATCTCCTCGCGGAACCTGCTGACGATGAACAGCGAGTAGTCGATCGCGAGGCCGAGCCCGATAATGGTGATCACGTTGATGGCGAACACCGACACGTCGAGCACGTAGGTCAGCAGCCTGGTGATGACGAAGCCGCCGAGGACCGCCAGCACGCCGACCACCATCGGCATGCAGGCGGCGACGACACCACCGAAGATGATCAGCATGAGCACCGTGAGGATCGGTGTGGCGATGATCTCGGCGGTGAGGATGCCCTCTTCGGTCTTCTTGTTGAACTCGGCGAGCGCCGCCTCCCGGCCGCCCACGAGCGTTGTCGTCTCCGGGACGGCGAGGATTTCCCTGAGTTCTTCGTACTGTTCGTTGCGGGTCTTCTCGTCGGTACCGGTCAGGCTGATCGTGGCGAAGGTGGACCGGCTGTCCTCCGACACGAAATCCGGTGCCTTGGTGGTGAAGAAGGAGCGCACATCGGCGACTTCGGGCCGCTCGTCCAACGCGGACAGCGCGTCGGAGACCGGTTCGGTGAATTCGGGGTCGTCCATGGTGTGCCGGTCGGACGAGTAGAGCACCACCACGTCGGCGTTCTGCCGGCCGAATTCCTGCTCGATACGGTGATCGGCCTTGGCGCTCGGGCCGTTGTCGGGGTAGAAGCCGCCGTCACTCAGCGAATCGGTGACGCGGGTGCCCCATATCGCACCGAAGGCGACGACCCCGATGGCCAGGGCGATCACCACCCAGCGCATGCGGACGACAAGGCCGCCCAGCCGTGCGAACATCAAACGGTCCCTTTCGAATGGGGAACTGGCACGTTTTTCCTGCGGTGGTTCAGGACCGGGTGAGGAGTTCGTCGAGTTTCCGGTCCTCGCCGGCCAGGCTCTGCTGGACGTCCCCGATGGACGTCTCGTATTCGGCGATGCGCTCGGAGAGGAAGTCCGCGTCGAAGACCCCGTACTGCCGCTTCTTGTCGTTGGCCGTGTGCATCCGGTCGGCGAGCTGCCGCTCCGCCCAGAACGCGGTGTACTGGTCGAGCTGCGTACCGGTGCGCTTCGCCGTGTACTCCGTCATCGCGGCGAGAATTCCCCAGCAGGCGAGTTCGCCCGTGATGTTGGCCAGGATGTGCTTGTTCCGGTACGCGGTCTGCGTTCCCCTGTCGGATTCCGGGAGACTGGCCATCAGGTCGCCGTAGGTCTTGCCGAGCAGTTCCAGGGTCGACCGGGCGCCGTACCGGTTGCCGATCAGTTCGGCCAGCTGCTGCGGGTCCTTGGCGATCACCGATCCCATGTACACGGTGAGGGTCTCGGTGGCGCCCTCGAAAATGCGCAGCAGCCGGATGTCCCGGAAGAGCTTCCCGACGATGTTCGTGTCCAGGTAACCGCGGGCGCCGAGGAGCTGGACGGCCCAGTCAGCGACGCGGAACGCCAGCTCGGTGGAGAGGATCTTGCAGGCCGAGTAGAGCTCCGCCGACACCTCGCGCCCGGCGTCCAGGTCGTCCGCGACCTGCTGGACGAGGATCTCCACCGCGCGGGTGGCCGCCATGCACTCGCTCAGGATCTGCTGGGCCCGCCCGTTGTCGAGCAGCTTGCCCGTGGCCACGCTCCTGCGCGCCGCGAACCGGGCGGTGAGCTGGAGGCACCGCTTCATCACGCCGATGCACGCGCCGCCCAGCATGCCGCGCCCGCCGTAGAACGCGCTCTGCGCGACCGCCATCCCCTCGCCCTCGGCGCCCAGCAGCGCGTCGGAGGAAACCCGGAGATTGTTGATGTCGATCCGGTTCTGCGGAAAGCCCCGCATTCCGAGGGTCACGGCCTCAAGTCCGGGAACGAAACCGGCGCTGCGGCCTTCCACGAGAAAGGCCGAAAGTCCCTTGGGGCGGCCTTTCTCGTCCGTCGTCTTCGTGAGGAGATTCACGTAACCGGCCCACGCGCCGAGGCTGATCCAGCACTTGGTGCCGTTCACCACATAACCGCCGGGCACCGAGGTCGCGGTCGTGGCGATTCCCTGCACATTCGACCCGATGTCGGGTTCGCTGACCGCGAGCGTGGCGAGGCTGGTGCCCCGCGCTATCTGCGGCAGGACTTCGGCCTTCACCCGCTCGTCGGCGAACGTGCGGATCGGCGTCACACCGATCGCGTTGTGCACGCCGACGATCAGCGCCAGATTGGTGTCCATGACCGCCGCCTGGGCGATCACCCGGTAGGTGTCGGCGTGGGAGAGTTCCTGGCCACCGTACTTCTGCTGGACCTGAAGCCCGAACAGGCCGGCCTTGCCCAGATCCAGAATCGCCCCCGGCGTCACGCTGCGCCGGTCATCCATGATCGACGAGTTGACGCGCTCGTCGGTGTACTGCCGGAGGAACGAGATCAGCTCGTCCGCTCGGGCCGCACTGCCGGAATAAGAACTTCCGGTGGCGGAGTCGGACACGTCCTGGGAAAAGGACGCGGGCAGCACCTGGTCAATGGTCATTCTTTCCCCCGTGTTCACGCTGTGCTCGGATTCGATGAGTGTCCGCCGTTGTTCGGCGCGTCGAACCTAACAAGCCGGCGGGAAAGAACTCTTCCACCACCGGATCGAATTCCGCCTCATCCCTCCGCCGAGGACGTCGTCCCCGGGACTACCGGACCTCATCCGCAAGAACAGGACCTGCTTTCGAAAGTGCGCATCCCGATCGGAAGCGGTTCCACAGCGCCGCGCGTGAGCGGTTCAGTGCCTGACGAGTTGCAGGCCGGGGGTGGAGTCCCAGCCGGTGAGCTGCAGGATTCCGATGGTACGACTTGGCCATGACTGCTAAGACGTCATCTCATTTGGCTGGTTCGGTAGTCTGCCGGTCGTGGTGGGGATCGTTGAGCGGCTGGTACCGGACGAGTTGTGGGAGTTGTTCCAGCGGGTGGTCCCGGAGGCTCCTTCGCGACCTCAGGGTGGTGGCCGACGTCGGCATGGTGACCGGGAGGTGCTGGCTGCGATCGTGTTCGTGGCCACGTCAGGCTGCACCTGGCAGCAGTTGCCCACGGCTTCGTTCGGGCCGTCAGGGGCGACAGTTCACCGGCGATTTGCCGAGTGGACGAAAGCCAGGGTGTGGGCCAAGCTCCACCGGCTGGTCCTCGATGAGCTCGGCTCCCGCGGCGAGCTGGACTGGTCCCGCTGCGCGATCGACTCGGTGAACATGCGGGCCATGAAAAGGGGGGCCTGACAGGTCCGAATCTGTCGACCGGGGCAAGTACGGGTCGAAGATCCACTTGATCACCGAGCGGACCGGTCTGCCTCTATCCGTCGGAATCTCGGGGGCGAACCTGCACGACAGCCAGGCATTGATCCCTCTGGTGAAGGGCATACCGCCGATCCGCTCCCGCCGAGGAAGCCGACGACGCAGGCCGGGAAAGCTCCACGCCGACAAGGGATACGACTACTCCCACCTGCGGCGATGGTTACGCGGGCGCGGTATCAGGCACCGCATCGCCCGCAAGGGGGTCGAGACGTCGCAGCGGCTGGGCCGCCACCGCTGGACCATCAAGCGCACCATGGCCTGGCTCGCCGGCTGTCGCCGCCTCCACCGACGCTACGAGCGCAAGGCCGAGCACTTCCTCGCCTTCACCAGCATCGCCTGCACACTCATCTGCTACCGCAGACTCGCCAAATGAGATGACGTCTGAGAAACACGCGCTAACCTCGCCGTTTCGGTTGGGGCGATGAGGCGTCGTTGAGGGGTAACTGGCGGGTGGCCGACGCGATTTCGGTGTTCGGACATGGCGGAGTCCCGGCGCGGTGGTCGGGTTCTCCGGGGTCCTTGGGGTCGTGGGCGGGCAGGGTTGCCGGTCAGTCGGCGGGACGGGGCAGTGCTGCGAGGCGATGGAAGGCCGTGGCCAGTTCGTGTCTCCAGGGCCAGGTCGCTGATATCCGCAAGCGCAGGCGTCGGCCGCCGCGGGTGAGACGGGCGGCGACGTGCAACAGCCGGTAGCGGAGCTTCTTCGGTTCGGCAGTGGCCAGCTCCCCGTCCAGCAGCAGGACACGGGTCCAGGCCAGCAGATCGATCGCCGCGAGGCTGAGTTCGAGCCAGACGGCATTGACACCAAAGTCGCGGGAGGGGAAGCGGCCGAAGCCGGTGGTCTTGCCGCACCGGATGTGGTCCTCGACGCATGCATGCCCGCGGTGACGGACCTCCAGGAACTGGGCCGAGCCGCCACCGGGGTAAGGGGTGTCGGTGAGGAACACCTGATGTCGCAGGCCCTCGTCCTGGTCGAACAGGGACAGCTGGGCGCCGGGGTGCGGCCGCTCCCGGCGCACGATGATGCGGGTGCCGCCCGGGTAGCCGTCCAGGTCGACCATCCCGGTCAGCTCGGCGACCTCGGCGCCATCACGCAGCGTCCCGTCCTGGTCCAGGGCGGGATGCCAGAGTCGGTCGGGCACGGCCCGGATGGCGCGGCGGACCGGCTCGGTGATGGCGTATCCGACCGAGAAGAAGGTACGGATTCCTCGTTTCCGCACGTCGCGGACGTGGGCGAGGAAGGCTTTCGCGGATCCGGCGCTGTCGGCGCGGACGAGGAGGTCGGTGCCGTGCCGGTGGGCGTCGGGGATCTGGGCGAGTGCCTGGTCGAGCACCGCGATGTGGTCGCTCGCGGTGTTGGCGCCGGAGTTCCCGGGCCGCAGCCGCCCCGACACCGCCTCGCCGGTGTTCGCCAGGAAACACAGCAGCGGATGGAAGCCGAAGCCGCCCTTATAGGTCGGGGCGGCCTGCTCCTTTTCCGAGTGGGAGGCGACCAGCGTGGCGTCGAGGTCCAGGACCAGGCCGGGGAGTTCTCGTCCGCCGGCCCGGGCAGCGGGTATGCCCTCGCCGGTCTCGGCGGCCTGCATCCAGGCGACTTCCCGGGCTGACGCGCGGGCCGCTCGCAGCGAAGCGAGTGCCGCCTCGTCGGTGTCGGCGAGCAACCGCCAAGCCGTGGGCGTGGAGGCGACCGGGCCGAAGACCTGGCCCTGGTCCCGCAGCACCGCCAGATCCGCGATCGACTCACCGCCGTCCGCGAGCATCACCGCGAGATCGGTGGCGACCCGGCCCGGATCATGCCCGGTCCCGCGCGGCCGAAGCGGCCGGAGAGCGGCGGAGTACGCGGCCGTCAGCCCGGTGGCATCAGCGAGATCCGCCAGCAACCGTGCCCCGGCATGCCCGACCACCCCCGAACCATCGGCACTGACCTGAACCTTGGGACGCAACCCGATAGCCTGCACGTAGAAAGTGCCCTCCGCCTGGACTGACAGAACCCCTCAGCAAGGTTCATCGTCCCAGGTCAGGAAGGCACTTTCGCGTTTCTGCCCCAAAGCCAGCCGTACCCAAGCGAAACGGCAAGGTTAACCTCGCAGGGATCCGTTGGAACAACGACACGCTGTGGCCCACCCCTGAATGGGCAGCTCACATGCGAAGAGCATCGGTGGAGATCCCCTCTGGATCCTGGGTCTTCGTCGTCCTTCCTGAAGAAGGCCACGACTTCGCCCATCGCGGCTCCTTGGCACCAACCTCATGAGACGGAACACTTAGCGCGCTCCCGTGGCCACGGGCGCGCGTGCCATGGAAGACACCCAGATGCCCGAGCCGCTGCGGCAGGCGGTTCACCAGCTCACCTCCGATGTGGTCACGAATTGCCAGGAGGCTGTGCGGTCCCGCTTCCCGACATCCGAGGCCCCGGCTGAGCGCCAAGAGTACGAAGAGGGACCGACAGTCGAGTGTTCGTCTACTCCGGGCCAGGATCGCCCAGCGGGCTACGGTGCCCGCAGTCCCAGCACCTCACAGTCTCCGGAAGGTTCTCGAATCGCGTGCCGGAGACGCCGAAGGAGCCGTCGATGCGGAAGCCTCCGCAGCCCTGGCACGGCGTGGCCTGGAAAGGCTTGTCGCAGCGGAAGCAGTCACCTTCCGCGCTGTCCTGGTCGGGGCGGGTAACTCGAGTGTCTGCGCTGCCACATCGCACGCAGAACGCTTCTTGGGTCTTCATGGTCTTGGTGTACATCAAATCGGCAGCAACGTTCCCCCTGCTCCGATCCGGCGACGTCGCCACCAGTCACCGTCGCGCGTGACGCGGAGACCGCAGGGTCGGGTGACTCCATAGAGCCGGGGGCCCCTGGGTGTCATTGCTGATCCCCCGCGGCTCGTGGCGTTTATGGGAAGGGCTACTGCACCAGCGCGGCGAGGGCCTGGTCGGCCATCTGTACTCCCCTCGTGGCCGCGATGGTGGTGCCGGCCTCGAGGAGCTTGTCCTTGAGCTGGGTGGCGAACTGGCGCAGGCGGGGGGAAGCTCACCGCAGACGGTTTCAGCCAGCCTGCACGCAGGCCGGACCACGGTGCGTGACGCTCTCGGCACCCTCCTCTAGACTGACCCGCCGCTGGCGAACCACTGCATCACCTGTCCCCTACCCCGCGGACATCGATGCCGTCCTGTTCCCGACGCAACAGCCCGTCGTCATTTCCGTGGCAGCCTGCAACAACGACCCCCAAGTGACCGAAGGCCGGGGCGGGATCGCGGGGCACCCGCGCCCCCTGGCCTGGAGCATCGGCCCCACACCTGCCCGGCCCGCTCCGACACCTGCCTCGTCGCCGAGACCGCGATCAGCTACCTGCTCGATGCCATGTCCGGAACAGTCCTCGCCGCCCCCGCCGCTGAGCCGCGGCTGGCAGCCCGGTCCCTTCCACCGCGACTTGGAAGCCCTCCCCGTCCAATTGCCGACTGACCCGCTGAAGGAGAACGCAGTGTCTCAGCAGTCGATACTCGTCCTGGACCCCACCGGCTCCGACCACCATGCGGAGCACCAGGCCCTGCGCACCCGCGGTCCGGCCACCCGCGTGGACATCCTCGGTGTGACCGCGTGGTCCGTCACCGATCCCTCTCTCCTCAAGGAACTCCTCACCAGCCCGCAGGTCTCCAAGGACGCCCGCGCCCACTGGCCGGCTTTCGCCGAGACCGTCTCCACCTGGCCCCTCGCCCTTTGGATAGCCGTGAACAACATGTTCACCGCCTACGGCGGCGACCACCGAAGGCTCCGCCGTATGGTTGCGCCGGCGTTCAGCGCCCGCCGCATCCAGGCCATGCGGTCCGCAGTCGAGAAGGTCATCACCGCACTCCTCGACGACCTCGACTCCAAGCCGGCCGGTGAAGCGGTCGACCTGCGCAAACACCTCGCCTACCCGTTGCCGATCGAGGTGATCGGCCAGCTCATGGGCGTCCCCGATGAACAGCGCGACGGCTTCCGCGCCGAAGTCGACGGCGTCTTCGACACCACCCTCACCACCGAACAGGCCACCGCGAACACAGCTGCCCTGTACGAGGCCCTCAACCAGTTGATCGCGGTCAAACGGGCCGAGCCCGGCGACGACATGACCTCCCTCCTCATCGCCTCCCGCGACAGCGAAGGCGACGGCAGCGCACTCACGGACAACGAGTTGCGCGACACGCTCCTGCTCATGATCTCCGCCGGATACGAGACCACCGTCAACGTGATCGACCAGGCCGTCACCGCCCTGCTGACCAACCCCGAGCAGCTCGCCCACCTCCAGTCCGGTCGCGCCGACTGGAGCAGCGTCGTCGAGGAGACTTTGCGCCACGAGCCCGCGGTTAAGCACCTGCCCCTGCGCTACGCCCTCACGGACATCCCCTTGCCGGACGGGCAGACGATCGCACAGGGCGAGGCGATCCTCGCCTCCTATGCCGCCGCCAACCGCCACCCCGACTGGCACGGGGATTCCGCCGACTGCTTCGACCTCACCCGACCGACGAAGGAGCACCTGGCCTTCGGACACGGCGTGCACTTCTGCCTCGGCGCCCCGCTCGCCCGCCTCGAAGTCGCTACCGCCCTTCAGCAGCTCTTCGAGCGCTTTCCCGAGATCGAACTCGCCGTGCCCGCCGAGGAGCTGAAGCCGCTGCCGTCCCTGATCAGCAACGGGCACCAGGCCCTGCCCGTACGCCTGCGAGCGGCTGCCCGCTGATCCCCGAACCCATCAGGAAAGCCGTCATGACCACCACTGCCTCCCCTTTCACACCACTCAGCCCGGCCGAGCGGCGCTGCCCCGGGCCTGGAAGTGGAGGCGGGTGGCATCGCCGGAGCGAGCCGCCGCCCGCTCCGGCTCGGCCTCGGGGTGATGTCCGGGAACAGGATGAGATCCTGTACGACGTACGACGCCCAGGGACCCGGTCAACGGCGCTTCAGCTGTCGTGCAGGTCCTCCACTGACAGCTGCGCAAGCCAGTCGGCACGGACCCGCTGCGCACCTGGCTTCAACCGCCGGGACCAACACAGCTCCCGTCCCCGGGCTGTGCCCGGGGCCATTGTCTGAATGCTCGTCAGTAGGCTCTGTAAAGTTACCGGTGGTTCTGGAGTTGTCAGGGGTTCAGCGTCGGGCGGCGGAGAGCCGGCCGTCGAAGGTGATCTCGAAGGCGTTGAGTGCGGCCTTCCATCGCTGTGACCAGCGTTTGCGTCCCTGCCCGGTCGGGTCCAGGCTCATGACGGCCATGTAGACACACTTGATCGCTGCCTGCTCGTTCGGGAAGTGTCCGCGGGAGCGGACGGCCTTGCGGATGCGCGCGTTGACCGACTCGATGGAGTTCGTGGTGCACACAACTCGCCTTATTTCGGTGTCGAATTGGAGGAAGGGCACGAACTCGGCCCAGGCGTTCTCCCACAACCTCACGATCGCGGGGTACTTCTTGCCCCACGTCTCGCAGAACTCCAGGAACCGTTCCTCCGCGACGTCCTGGGTGGGCGCCGTGCAGACGGGCTTGAGCGCCTTGGAGATCTTGTCCCAGTCCTGGCGGGCCGCGTAGCGAAACGATGCCCGCAGCAGGTGGACCACACAGGTTTGAGTGATCGCCTGGGGCCAGACCGTCCCGATCGCGTCGGGAAGTCCCTTGAGTCCGTCGCAGACGACCATGCAGACGTCGTCGACGCCCCTGTTCTTGATCTCGGTGAGGACCTGGAGCCAGTACTTCGCGCCCTCGCCGCCGTCGCCGGCCCACAGTCCGAGAATCTCGCGGGTGCCCTCGACGGTGACCGCGAGCACGACGTAGATCGGCCTGTTGGCGACCTGACCGTCCCTCAGCTTCACGTGCACACAGTCGATGAACAAGACCGGGTAAACCGAGTCGAGAGGCCTGTTCTGCCATTCGTTCATGCCGTCGATCACTTTGCCGGTGATCGTGGAGATGGTGGTCTTGGAGACCTCGGCGCCGTAGACCTCCGCGAGGTGGGCGGAGATCTCCCCGTGGGTCAGCCCGCGGGCGGACAGCGAGAGCACCATCTCGTCGACGCCGGTCAGCCGACGCTGCCGCTTCTTGACGATCTACGGCTCGAAGGAGCCCTCACGGTCCCGGGAACCTCGAGTACGACCGGTCCGACCTCGGTCACCACGGTCTTGGACCGGGTGCCGTTACGGGTGTTGCCGCAGGCGGTCTTCTCGTGCTTCTCGTGCCCGAGGTGGTCGGTGATCTCGCCTTCGAGAGCGGACTCGAGGATCCTCTTCGTCAGTTGCTGCAGCAGCCCGCCCTCGCCCGTCAGCTTGATCCCGTCGGCCTTCGCCTGGTCCACCAGCTGGCCGATCAGCCGGTCGTCCAAAGCGTCCGGCACCCCGGCGGGCTCCACTTCCTCGATGGCCTCAGCCGAGACGATCACGCCTGTCATCAGGTGTTACTTCCTGTTCGAAGATCCACCGTTGACCGTACAGACCAGACTCCGCACGTGCGCCACGGCCTCGTCCAGAAGTCGTGCGGGGACGAGCCAGTAGTCGTAGATGCCGCCCTGCGCGGAGTTGTAGCCGCAGAGCACGGCCACGCCTGTGCCGAGGTGGTCCTTGAGCTCGCTGGCCAGCCAGCCCACGAAGCCGCTGTTGTCCGCTGCGGCCGGGAAGTGAAAGGAGAAGACGCCGAAGATCTCCGCCTCGTCACCCCACGCCGGCTCGAGGACCGACCAGCTCTCCTCGTCGCGTACCAGAGCAAGCGCGTCGGCGGACGGCTGCGGCATTGGCCTTGCGGGATGCTCGTGGTAGGCCCAATGCCCGGGCAGTACTGTGAAAACGGCCCCTGCAAGCACGCGGCGCAGCCGCGTGCGGGTTTCCTGTGGTGTTTCGTGACTGATGCTGACCATGTGCCGTTCCTCTTTCGGTTCGGGGCGTTCGTTCGTCCATTCCGCAGGATTCCCCCCTTGGGCGTGCGGCGGTCGACGGCGCCGTTGATCCCTGGGGGCGCCTTGCCGGGACGTCAGGTGCCGAGCATGGCTGCCGCCATGGCGCGTGCTTCATGGGCGGGGGCGGTCGTGCGTTCCCGCAGCGCGGTGACGATCGCCCCGTCCATCAGCAGAACGAACTGCCGTGCCAGTTCTTCGGCTTCGACGTGGCCGCTGTCCGCGAGCAGGCCGGCGACATAGGCCGTGACGCTCTCCTTGTGCTCGGCCGCGACCCGGTATGCAGGACTGCCGGTGTCGGCGGTCTCCGCCATGGTGTTGATGAAGGCGCAGCCGCGGAAGTCGGCGCGGGAGAATCGCTCGGCCAGAGCGTGGAACACGTCCAGCGGCTCGCCGCCCAGCGCTGCCACCCGTTCGGCCAGCCAGGCGCGCCAGGCCTGGTCCCGCCGCCGCAGGACCGCCACGACAAGGTCGTCCTTGCTCGCGAAGTGGCGGTAGAAGGAGGCCCGGCCCACGCCGGACTCGGCCAGGATGCGCTCCACTCCGACCGCCCGGATGCCTTCGGCGTAGAAGAGTTCCTCGGCGGTGTCAAGAAGGCGTTCGCGCGCTCTGGTGGCCATGAACTCACCTTATCCCGGCCTTGACGGGAAATGGAACCGATCGGTACCGTCACTGCAAGACGGAACCGATCAGTACCATCTGGAGCCATCGTGCCACGCATCCCCCAGCTCGCCGAGGACGCCTCGGAGCTGCTCGACAAGACCCGCCGCCAGTTGGGTCGCGTGCCCAACCTCTACGCGGCGCTCGCCAACGGCCCGGCCGCCCTCGCCGGCTATCTGGCCATGCGCGAGCACCTCACCCGAGGCGTCCTGTCGGCCCGACTCCGAGAGCAGCTCGCACTGCTGGTCGCACAGGAGAACCACTGCACCTACTGCGTCAGCGCCCACACCCTGCGGGGCAGCAGACTCGGCCTGACCGACGAGGAGCTGGCCCGCACCCGGCAGGCGTCCGACGACTCCGACCCGCACGCCGATGCCGTACTGCGTCTGGCCCGCGACATCATGGACACCCAGGGCCGGGTCGACGACGGGGTGCTGGCCGACGCCCGCCAAGCCGGGGTGACCGACGCCGAACTGGCCGAAATCGTCGCCCATGTCGCGCTCAACACGCTGTCGAACTACTTCAACCACCTGGCTCAGCCCGACCTCGACTTCCCGGAGGTCGCCGCATGACACGCGACTGGCGTACCGGCTCCATCGAACTCATGGACGGCTACACGCTCAGCGGCGCCGACGGCCGTCGCATCAACCGCGCCGACGACGTCCGTTTCGCGATCGAGGGCGGCTTCGTCAACATCCGGCTCCCACAAGTCCCGCACATCCAGGTCGTCTCCGCACCAGCCGTGCGCCTGATCAGCTGCACCCCGTAGAGATCAGGCAGGACGACGTCGGAGGCCGGTTCCGCAGAGCAACGGGCCTCTACGGCCGGGCCCGGACGGTGAAGCAGCGGGCGCCGGCCGGGCGCGACGCAGGCATCGCCCCGTCGATCCACACCCACATCGCCAACCGCGACCGCCACCGAACGCAGGAGCACCGACCGGCCGAGCCGGTACGCACCATCAGCGAAATCGACGCCTGAACGATCTCTTCCCGCAGCTACGCCCCCACCCCGCCGGTTACGGTGCCGGACGGGTGCCTGATGATCCGGGCCAGGGGCTGTGAGCACCGGGAAACCCTTCCTCATGCGAAAGGTGAGCCACGACCCGTCGCCTAGTGACCACCGAAGGGCCGCCAGGGACGGCCGGCCAGGTGGGGACCCTCTGCCGCTTGCTCAGCAGCGGTTCACTTCGGGGACGACCGGCGGCAGTGCCCAGGGTTCCACCGTCCCGTCGCAGTACTCGGCGAGGCACTGAACTGCGCCGCCGCTGTAGTGCCACCACACTCCGCCACGGGAAGCGACGGTAACGATCCAGTCCTGCGGGGTGTCTCCGGTGGTGCTCCACATGAACTTGTCGCTCTCGTCCGACTCTGCCCAGGGCAGCAGACCGCCAAGTGCGGGATGGGCTCGCAGCTGATGTGGGGTTCCAGCCAGGCGCCGGCAAGTACGTCGAGACTGTGGCGGATGCCGCTAACTGATCGTTTCAGAATGAGGGGCGTAGGGCATGACGTCACTCTTGGCCGTCGGGCAGCGGCCGGCAGGGGCGAAGGGGGACTTTTCGGCCGAGGTGAGGCAGCCGGTGCGCGAGCATGTGCCCCTTGCGCTGCTGGTGAGAAGAACGGGGCGGCAACGCGTCAGGCGGGTGGTGCAGTTGTGGCCCCGTGGATCGAGGGAGCTGCTGTGCTGGTGAGCTGCAACGATGCGCGAATCAGACAGGGCTTACCCACAGCGCGCGTCCGAAATAGTGGTCTACCGTGTGCTTTTGACTCATGCGTGCGCAACGCTGCTCGTATCGGCAGACGCCTTCGAGCAAAGGAGTGCTCCATGCGACACCGCGCAGGAAAGGCCATGGCAGCCGCAGGGCTGGTGGCGTGCTCGACCGTCCTTCTTGCGGGCCCGGCCCACGCCGAGTCGGCACGACCGAGCAGCTTGTACGCTCCCTCGGCGATGGTGCTGGCCGTCGGGCAGGGAGAGAACGCGGCGGCAGCGACGATGCAGCGGGCGGTGACGCTGCAGTGCAGTCCGGCACCCGGCGGGGACCACCCCGACGCACGTGGCGCCTGTGCCGAGCTGCGCAGCGTCGACGGCCGGCCGGCTCTGCTCATCGAGGACAGCAACCAGCGCCTGTGTCCGCAGATCTACGACCCGGTGACCGTCACGGTCGACGGCGTGTGGGAGGGCCGCCGCCTCTCCTACGAGGAGACCTTCGCCAACCGCTGTCTGATGGAAGGAAAGGTGCCGCAGCTCTTGCAGTTCTGAGGCGGTCACCTGCCCAGGCCCGGTCTCCACGAACGTGGAGACCGGGCCGCTGTTGTCCAACCGTCGTGGTCCCGGTGGTGCTCACGCACCGAGCCGCCGCCGTGGCGTTCCTGGGGCAGCCGCTCCATCATGTGGAGGAAAGCCTGGTCGACCTCGCCGATCTCATGGGTGTTCGGCACCCTCACGGCGTTGAAGCACAGCTCCGCGGTGTCGGTCGGTCCGGCGCACGTGGTGTCCGGGTCGTCGAAGCCGCTGATGTGCGTGTCGCGTGTCCGTGCCCGGCTCCCGGGGGTTTTTCACGGCAGGATGGAGACAGGGCGAGGGCGCCTGCGGCCGTCCGGTGCTGTGACCGTTTGCGTGGCGAAAGGTGATCCGGCCATGGAGCTCACTCTGGTCGTGCTGATCATCATTGTGGGACTGACGTTCGACTTCACCAACGGCTTCCACGACGCCGCGAACGCGATCGCCACCTCCATCTCCACCCGGGCCCTCACGCCCCGCATCGCCCTGGCCATGGCAGCCGTGATGAACTTCCTCGGCGCTTTCCTGGGCACCGAGGTCGCCAAGACCGTCGGCAGCGGCATCATCGGTGCGCCTAAGGAACTGTCGGGCCTGCTGCTGGTGATGTGCGCGCTCATCGGCGCGATCGGCTGGAACATCTTCACCTGGTGGCGGGGCCTGCCGACCTCGTCCTCCCACGCCCTGATCGGCGGACTGGTCGGTGCCGCCCTCGCCGCCTCCGCCACCGTGCACTGGACCGGCATTGTGGACAAGGTCCTGCTGCCCATGCTGCTGTCCCCGCTGGTCGGCGTGGCCCTCGGCTACACACTGCACACGATTATTCTGTGGGCGTTCCGCCGCTCCGCCCCGCGCCCCGTCACCCGCCGCTTCCGTATGGCGCAGACCATCTCAGCCGCCGCCATGGGCCTCGGACACGGGTTGCAGGACGCGCAGAAGACCATGGGCGTCATCGTCCTCGCGATGGTCACGGCGGGATGGCAGGACGACTACTCCGTACCCCTTTGGGTGATCGCGGCCGTGGCCGCGGCGATGGCCGCCGGCACCTACAGCGGCGGACGTCGCATCATCACCACCCTCGGCCGGCGCATCGTCCACCTCGACCCGCCGCGCGGCTTCGCCGCCGAGACCGCCGCCACGGCCGTCCTCTACACCACCGCGTTCGTCTTCAAGGCCCCGATCTCCACCACCCAGACGATCACCGCGGCCATCCTGGGCGCCGGCGCGACCCGGCGCATCAAGGCCGTGCGCTGGCAGGTGGCCCGTTCCATCGGCACCGCGTGGGTCCTCACCTTCCCCGGAGCCGGGCTGCCCGCCGCCGCCCTCTACCTGATCCTGGATGCCATCACTGGCCTGTAACCTCAGCGGAGGCCCACGATGCCCACCCCACCCACACCCAAGTCGGGCAGGCCACCACGCGCGGGACTCCCCGACGGCCTCCCCGTGCCAGGCCGCTTCACCCATCTGCACCCCGACGACGGCGCCTGCCTGATGGAGGCGGCCTCCCTGCTGGCCACCGGCCGCTTCACCGACCGCCCGCCCGGCACCCATCCGGTACTCGCCGCGCTCGCCCGTGCGGTCAACGACGCCGTCGACGACACCACCCGCCACACCCTGTGGCCGCTGGCCGCCGATCTCGCCGACGCGGACCCCGCCGACCGCTCCTACGGTCCCCTGCTGGTGGGCACGGTCGTGGACGCCGCCCGCCGCGTGCGGCCCGGCTCTCGGCACCTTGAACGCCGCAGCGCGGCCTGCCACGCCCGGGCCCACCGGCTCGCCCGAGCCCGTACCACGACGACTCTCGCCCGCATCGCCGACATGCTGTGGTGGCACGGCCCCGGCCACCACCACCTCGAACACGCCCTCCGAGTCCTGCTCACCGCCCCCGACGCCGAACAGCGCCTGTCCCGGCTCCTCCATCGGGCCGTGACCGAGGCCCGGGTCCGGAGCACCAGGGAACAGGCACCGACCCGCGCGGAGACCTCCTCGCGGCGCGGATGAATCCCGGCCTGCGAAGCCGGGCCGGCTGACCAGAATCGGGACTGCAAACCGTGCGGTGTAACTCCTGATCAAGGAAGATGCATCGATGCCGAGCGGAACGTGACTGAGCGCAGTTCAAGCCCGTGCTGGAGAAGATCCGCGTCTCGCGGATCGGGCCGGACAGGCACCGCAGGAAACCGGACGGCCCGGCAGCGGATGAGGCCTACAGCAACGGGCCTTGCGGCGAGTACCTGCGGCGCCGGGGCGCCCGGCACACGATCCCGGAGGAGACCGACAGCCAGGCCGCCCGCCTACGCAAGGGCTCGTGCGGCGGACGGCAGCTCTCGCGGCGACGAGCCGGTCGGGCGCGCCCGGCGACGAGGCGAGTCGCGGCTTGCCGTACCAGACGGGGTTGTCGTCGAGGCTGACGGTCGGGGTCGCCTCGGCGATGGCGACCGACCCTTGCCAGCGTCGAAGACGGTGGCCTGGTAGCCGAAGAACAGCCGGCCGCCGACGACGGCGAGGCTCTCCGGTTCGGTGTCGGCCCGGTTGGGATGCGCCGCGTCTCGTCAAGGTCGCGGTGTCGATGACGGAGATCGCGTCAGCGTCCGGGAGCGCCACGTACAGGGTGGACGCGTCGGCCGACTCGGCCATGCCCCGCGCCCCGTCGAGACCCTCCCACCTTCTTCACGACCTGCCCGTCGTGGTCGGTGGGCCAGCACTGCGTCGTCGCCAGGGGGCTGAGGGCCAGCGGTGTCGCCGGGGAGCGGCTCACCGACGTCCGGGTCGACGGAGACGACGACCAGAGCGCGGTCCAGGGCGTGAATCCCGGACTGTTTCTCCAGCTGCTTCGCGGCGGAGTCGGAGAAGGTGATACGGGCGCGCCGCGGGGCTCATCAGGCAACGGCCGGGCGCTGAGCGGCGAGACGGGTGAGGTGGGCCTCGCGCAGTTCCTCCCACGGCGTGCACTGCTCGGAGTCGGGCAGGCCGTTGGTGGCGATGTCCTCAAGGACGGCGGCGAACCGGTCGGCGACGGCAGCACCTTCCCGACCGCCGACCACCTCGCCGCCTACGCGGGTCTCGCCCCGGCGGCCCGGAGCTCGGGCTCACCGATCCGTGGCGAATACCCCCCGGAGAGGGAACAAGCAGCTAGCGGCTCAGGCCAGGTCGGGGCGGATCCGCCCGGGGGTGGCGCGCAGGCCGGTCAGGGGCCGGGGCGCTGCCCTCGTCGATCTCGCGGTGCCGGCCGTCCCGCCGGACGGGCAGCAGCACCACGGCGAGCGCCGTCGCCGAGCGACGCAGCAGCGCGGCAGCGAGCAGGGCGGAGACGGCAAGACCGCGCCACGGCAGGAACGATTCCAGCAGACTGCCCAGCCGCCGACCCGAGTTGGGGAGGGCTGAGGGGAATGCGAGCAGGAACGCGACGGCTGCGGCGCATGCCGCGATGACGCGGCCGCGCTGCCGTCGGGAGCGCACCGCGCGGTCCTCGTGGCAGCCCTGCTGCGACTCCGGTTCGCAGACGCGGCAGGAGACCGGTCCCGCGGGCCACGTCGTCCATCCGCAACAGCCTGCGCGGGGACTTCGCCCGCGGTTCGTCCCGCCCGTTCACGCCGCCCCCGTCGTCGTACTCCCCCCTCCCGGATATGGCCGGCCCGCTGTGACAGCGGTTCGGCCGGCGAGGGCCGGTGCACGCGCGCACCGTCGACTTGGACGTCGGTGAAGCCGCCGGTCCGGCACGAGGGTTGCCGGGGTCACTCCCGAACCACCGTTCGGGAGCGGGGAACGCACGGTTAGGCTGTGGCGCCTATGCTCCGCTTCCACCGCACCGGTCTCCCCCGCACCGGCCACGCCGCAGCCGTCGTTCTGGCCGCCGTCACGGCCGCGGCGGCGCTGGTGTCCTGCACATCGCACGCGGGAGTGCGGGACGGCGGCCCCGCGCCGACGCTGTCGCCGCCGGTGCGCGCTTCGCCGCTGTGGCCGCAGTACGAGCCGCCCGTGCCGCCGTCGGCGGGTGAGCCCAGTCCCACGTACCGGCAGTACGAGGCCGTGCCCTCGGTCGCCGTGCCCGCTGACGGTCTCCGCGCGGTGTCGGTGCCAGATCTGCTGGACAAGGACCCCAACGTTCCGAATCTGGTCAGGGCCGCGCTGACGGACTGCCCCGGAGCACAGTGCGGGCTGCGCAAGCCGGTGTTCCGCGAGCTGACCGGTGACGGACAGGACGAGCTGGTGGTCGCTTTCGACGAGCCCAATGCCTCGTTGACACTCGTTCAGGTCTACCGGGCGTCGGGCGGCACGGTGCGCCCGATATTGATCGCCTGGGGCCAGCTCGGGATCACCGGCGAGACGTTCGGCCACGATCTGGTGATCACCTCCACCGGCCGGGACGGCCGGTTCACCACGCGCTACCGCTGGAACGGCACGGTGATGGCGGCCGTCGCACCGAACGACGATCCGGCCGGTCCCACGGCAGGGCCCGGTGCGGATTCCGGGCACAGCACAGCTCCAAAGACAAGGACGCCCCGATGACACACCACCGGCTCTCCGCGCCCGGCGCGCCGGCCGAGGCCAGACTGCTGCTCGTCGAGGACGACGAGGTGATCCGCAACACCGTCCGCATGCTGCTCGAACGTTACGGGTTCACCGTGGCGACCGCCGCCGACGGACTGACCGGGCTGGAGATCTTCCGCGAGACCGATCCGGATCTGCTGCTCCTCGATGTCATGCTGCCCGATCTGGACGGCATCGGACTGTGCCGCCGGGTCCGGGAGTTCAGCCTCGCCCCGATCTTGATGATGTCCGCGCGCGGCGACACTCTCGACGTGGTGTCCGGCCTCGAGGCGGGTGCCGACGACTACGTGGTCAAACCGTGCGAGAGCGCTGTCCTCGTCGCCCGGATCCGTTCGCTGCTGCGTCGTGCCTCCTTCTCGCCGGACACGTTCGCCGGGCGGGACGGCACGGCCGGGGACACCGACGGCACCACGGTGACCTTCGGCGATCTGACGATCGACACCCGGGGCATGGAGGTACGGCGTGACGGGCGGACGCTGGCACTGACGCCGACCGAGCTGCGGATGCTGCTCGAGTTCGCCGCCAGTCCCGGTGTGGTACTGGAGCGCCGTACGCTGCTCAGCCGGGTGTGGGACCACGCCTGGCACGGCGACACCCGCGTCGTCGACCTCCATGTGCAGCGGCTGCGGGCCAAGATAGGCGCCGAACGGATCGAGACGGTCCGCGGCTTCGGCTACAAGCTCCGGCGCTGATATGGCTCTGCGCTGGCGGATCGCCGCCCTGGTCGCCGTGGCGATCTGCGCCGTGGCGACCGCCGTCGGTGTGCTGGTGCACCATGCGTCGCGCGACCGGGAGCTGTCGCAGGCGCGGGACGCGGCTCGCACCACGCTCGACCGGGCCGCCGTCATCTACGCCCGCACCGGTTCGGTGCAGGGTTCGGGCGCGGAACTGGACGCGCGAGGGCTGCCCCGCTCCCTGGGCGCGCTGGTCGCACGGGGACACCAGGGCACCGAGTTCACCACGGGCGCGCGCGGTCCGGCGATGTGGGCGGCCCGGCCTGCGGGTGGTCAGGTCCTGTCCGTACGCGTCGACCTGGGCGTGACGATGCGGGATCTCGCCGCACTGGACACGAACATCGTCGTGGCGGGCGTGCTCACCACCGCTGTCGTTCTGCCGCTGGGTGTGCTCAGCGCGGGGCGGATGAGTCGCCGGCTCCGTACGGCGGCGGGTACGGCGCGCCGCATCGCCGACGGCGACCTCGACGCCAGGATCTCCGCGGCGCCGCGCCCGCAGGACGAGATCGCCGAGATCTCAGCGGCCGTGGACACGATGGCCGCGGCGCTCCAGCAGCGGCTGCGGGGAGAACAGCGTTTCACCGCGGACGTGGCGCATGAACTGCGCACGCCGCTCATGGGGTTGGTGACCGCGGCCGAGCTGCTGCCCGAAGGGGAGGCTGCCGGGTATGTGCGCGACCGGGTTCGCGTGCTGGGCTCGTTGGTGGAGGACCTGCTGGAGATATCCCGGCTGGACGCGGGCGCCGAGCGGGCGGATCCGTCCCGCTGCCCGGTCGGTCCGGCGGTGGCGCAGGCGGTGGCCCGGACGGGGCTGGCGGCGACGACCGTCGTCGAGGAGGCGGGGTCCGGTGACGGATCGCAGAGCCATGAGGAGTCCGCGGGCGGGGCGGACGACGACGCTGCTGTCGTGTGGACGGATCCGCGCCGGCTGGAGCGCATCGTCGCCAATCTCGTCGTCAATGCACACCGTCACGGGCGTGCGCCGGTCACCGTCACCGTGGCACGGAATCCGCGGGACGCCTCGGTGACCGTCTGCGTACGCGACCGGGGCGACGGCTTCCCGCAGTCCCTGCTCACGGACGGTCCGCAGCGGTTCCGCACAGGTGCGCGGGAGCGAGGGACCGGGCACGGCCTCGGTCTGACGATCTCCCAGGGCCAGGCCCAGGTGATCGGCGCCGTGCTGTCGTTCGCCAACTGCCCCGGCGGCGGGGCGGTCGCCACACTGCGGCTGCCCGACCGCCCGGCGCCGATACACGACTGATACGGACGGGATGCACGCCCGACGCACAGCCGAGGCCCGGCCGATGCAGGCCTTCCGCCCGACGAAGATCTTGGGCACAGAGGATGGCGCCCATGCGTATCAGGCGGAACCCGTACCGAACCGTGGAGCAGCAATTCCTGGTCCTCGGCAACGACGTTGCGGAGACCGGCGCGCCGCCGGACGGCCCGAGAACGGCTCCGGCGGCCCGGCGGGGCACCTTCCGCCGCGGCGGTACGCGCCCCCGGCCGAGGGCGGGGGCGCGTACGGGGATACGCCGGCTGTTCACCTGGCGACGCCTGCTCGCGGGGGTGGTGACCGTGGGCGCTCTGCTCGTCGGCGGGTTCACGGTGCTGTACTTCGCTATCGACATCCCGAGGGCCAACGATCTGGCGAAGGCCCAGAGCAACGTCTATCTCTACAGCGACGGCACGCGGCTCACGCGTACCGGCGACATCAACCGCGAGTCCGTGCCGATCGACCGGGTGCCGAAGGATGTGCAGCGTGCGTTCGTCGCCGCCGAGAACAGGGACTTCTACAGCGACTCCGGCGTCTCGCTCAGCGGCACCGCACGCGGCATCCTCAACACCGTGGCGGGGCGCGGCAAACAGGGCGGTTCGACGATCACCCAGCAGTATGTGAAGAACTACTACCTGAGCCAGGACCAGACCATCACGCGCAAGGTGAAGGAACTGGTCATCTCCCTGAAGGTCGACCGGCAGACCTCCAAGGACGACATACTCGCCGGCTATCTCAACACCAGTTACTACGGGCGGCTGGCGTACGGAGTGCAGGCCGCGTCACGGGCCTACTACGGCAAGGAGTCCGACGACCTCACCGTCGAGCAGGGGGCGTATCTGGCGGCGCTGCTGCAGGCCCCGAGCCAGTACGACTGGGCCGTAGCCACGCCCGGCGGCAGGCGGCTGGTGGTGGCGCGCTGGAACTACGTCCTGGACAACATGGTGGAGGAAGGCTGGCTGGACCCGGCCCGCCGGCAGAGCATGCGCTTTCCCGTGCCCCTGGACCCGAAGCCGGTACAGGGGCTCGCGGGCCAGAACGGCTATCTGGTCGACGCGGCACGGCGGGAGCTGATGGCCTCGGGCATCAGCGAGCAGGATCTGGCGGGCGGAGGCTGGCGGATCACCCTCAACATCGACCCGGCCCGGCAGCGGGCTCTGGAGAACGCCGTCGCCGCCGGGCTGGACGGCGGCCCGGGTGCCGACGGCTCGGCGTCCGGAGCGGCAGACGGCTCCGACCGGCAGGCGGGGGCGGTGTCGGTGGACCCCAGGAGCGGGCACATCGTGGCCCTATACGGGGGCAGGGACTATCTGAAGCACTACCTCAACAATTCGCTCCGCTCCGACTACCAGGCCGGACCGACGTTCGCCCCGGTCGCCCTGGCGGCCGCCGCCGAGGCCAAGTGGGAGAACAGAGGTCTCGCGGACCCGGCGCAGATCCGCCGGACCGCGACGGACCTGGGCATAAGTCCGCAGGCGAGCGGTTTCGCCGCACCCGGCGCTACGACACTCGGGCTGATGGGCGTCAGCCCACTGGAGATGGCGGGTGTTTACGCCACGCTCTCCCACGACGGGAAGAAGGTCACGCCCTCGATCGTGAAGGCGGCGGAGCGGGCGGGTGAAGCGACACAGCTGCCGCCCTCGGTCGGCGGGCAGGTGGTGCGCCCCGAGACCGCGGGCACAGTCACCGCGTCGTACGGAGAGAAGTCGTCGCTCGGCAACGGCCGGTTCTCCGTCGTGAGCCCCGCACCGGGCGCCCGGCCGGCGCAGACCGTGACCGTCGGCGGTCCCTCGGACGACAGGAAGGCCGACTGGTTCGTGGGCGGCTCCCCCGAACTCGTCACCTCGCTCGCGCTGTTCGGTGAAGACGCGACGTCGCAGAAGCAGGTGACGCTGGACGGCGCCGGTGACGGTGCCGCGGCAAGGATCTGGTCGATGTACACGGCGGGCTCTGCCGACGGCCTGCCCCGTCCCCTGCCGGACACGCTCCCGTAGGGGGCTGTCCGGTGACCGCCGGGCTCTTCCAGGCCGGGCAGACGAGAAACGCCGCCACCAGGATCACCGCTGTCCGTCGCATGACTCCTCCTCTGTCCTCCCGTCCGGCAGGGTAGAGCCACGCACGGACACGGTGGGGGTCGTTGTCGGGGCCGAACGCAAGGGTGACGTGCATACGCCGGTCCTCATCGGTGCAGAGGCCGCAGTCGGCGATGTGAGGCCAACGGCCTCCAGCGCGGCGACGACGGCCAGGAGGTAGGGGGCCGTGCGTGTCCTGTACGTCCGGGTGACTGGCGCCGGCAGGGCGGCAGCCTGTGCCGGTCCAGATGGCGTCGGCCCGGTCCTCGAGCTGTCCGATTCCCGGCAGGAAATTGTGGTGGCCGATCAGCCGATCGTCAGGCGGGCGCGGAGCCGGCCGCGTTGTGGTCCAGCACGGTCTCGCGTGAACGGGCGGGCCCCCATGGCTCGTCGCCGCGCAGGGTGACGCGGTGCATGATCCGCCGGAAGTCGCCGTAGTCGCGGTTGGCGTAGTGGGCCGTGGACCGGTTGTCCCACAGAGCGACATCGCCCTCGCGCCAGCGGTGCCGCACCAGGTGCTCGGGCTTGGTGATGTGTGCGTAGAACACGTCGAGGATGTGTCTGCTCTCGGCGGCGGAGACGCCGACGATGTGGGAGGTGAAGCCCGGGTTCACGAACAGGGACCTGCGTCCGGTCTCGGGGTGCACCCGAACGACGGGGTGTTCCACCGGTTCGAGGGCGTTGTAGCGTTCGCCGTCCCACTCGTTGCCGACCCCACCGCGCTGCTGGGCGAGGTAGTAGCCGAACTCGCGGGTCCCGTCGTGCACCGCGATCAACTGGTCGGCGAGCTGCTTGAACGGCTCGGACAGCGACTCGTAGGCCAGCTCCAGGTCCGCCCAGTTCGTGTCGCCCCCGGCCGCCGGGACCTGTACGGCCCGCAGGATCGAGCCCAGCGGCGGCCGCCTGACGAAGGTCACGTCGGTGTGCCAGACATCGGCGAATCCGTTGTCGGCGGCGTCGAGTGCGTAGATTTCCGGGTGCGCTTCGTCGACACCCGGTACGACCGGATGGGAGGCGGTCAGCTCGCCGAGGCGCCGGCCGAGCGCGACCTGGATGTCGGGATCGAGCCGCTGGTCGGCCAGGAAGAGCACCTTGTGCTCGACCAGTGCCGCGCGCAGCGCGCGCAGTTGCTCGTCGGTGGCCGATGCCAGATCGAGGCCGTGGACGTCGGCGCCGATGCGCGGGCCGAGCGGTTCGATGCCCGGCAGCGCCTTCTTGGAGGCGACCGATGTGTCGAGGACTGTCATCGCCGTATGCCTTTCGAGGGATGTTGTGTGGGGTGCGTCAGGTCGTGGGCTGCGCGGCGGCCGCTCGGACGGCGTGGCCGATCCGCTTGCGGCAGGCGGCGTACTCGGGCAGGCCCCTGAGCTCATCGGGGTCGCGACCGGCGCGCGGCAGGTCGATGGGCAGGTCGAGGACGATGCGGCCCGGCCGGGCACTGAGAACGACCGTGCGGCTGGCGAGGAAGACCGCCTCGTCCACACTGTGCGTGACGAGGACGACGGTGGTGCCGGTACCTGCGGTCACCTGCCGCAGATCTTCCTGCAGTCGCTCGCGGGTCAGCGAGTCGAGGGCGGCAAAGGGCTCGTCGAGCAGCAGCAGCGGGGTGTCGACGGCGAGCGCCCGGGCGATGGCCACCCGCTGTTGCTGCCCGCCGGAGATCTCCCAGGTGCGCCGGTCGCCGGTCTGTGCCAAGCCGACGCGCTGGAGCAGCGCCTCCGCCCGGTCCCGGTGCTCGGCCCGCGGGACGCCCGCGTAGCGCAGGGCCGACTCGACGTTGCCTCGCACCGTGCGCCACGGGAACAGCCGCGGCTGCTGGAAGACAACTCCAGCCTGCCGCCCCGGCCTCGGGGGCTGCCCGGCGACCGTGATCGTGCCGTCCGTCGGCTGCTCGAAGCCGGCGATCAGGCGCAGCAGCGTGCTCTTCCCGCAGCCCGACGGTCCGACCAGGACGAGGAACCCCCCGTCCGGGATCCGCAGGGTCAGCGGCCCGAGGGCCGGCACACCGGCCGCGCCACCGTAGGTGTGGATGACGTTGTGGACCGCCACGTGCGCCGGTTCGGACGGAGCCGGCGGCCGGGCGCCGGGCGCGGTGTCAGGAACCGACGGCATCGCTCAACCCCTCCGCGTACACGGCCTTCTCCAGCGTGGCCGGCTCCGGGACAGCGCCGATCTGCTTCTGGGAGTGCAGGAACTCCGCGGCGTCGTGGAGGTTTCCGGCCAGTTCTCCGACATTGCCGGGGGTGCCGATCCACCGAGGACCGGCGAGCTCTGCGGGGCGCAGGAACTCGCCCTGCGCGAGCTGCTCGGCGGCCTGCGCCTTCGGTATGCCCAGCTGGCGGCCCACCGCGGCGGCGGCTTCGTCGGGCCGCTCGGTGATGAGGTCCAGGGCACGCGCCTGCGCCTTGCGCCAGGCGGCGAGGACGTCGGGATGCTTGTCGATGAAGGCGTTGGACGCCACCCCGAGGTCGAGGGTGGGCTTGCCCGCCTTGGCCAGCTCGCGGCTGGTGGTCAGGGTGGTCCCGCTCTTTTGAAGGTCCTTGAGGGTGGGCAGCCAGATGTACGCCCCGTCGATGTCGCCCCGCGTCCAGGCGGCGAGGATGTCCTGCGGCTCGAGATCGACGATGTCGACCTCCCCCGGGTTCAGGCCGGCCCGCTTCAGGGCGGCGAGCAGGCTGTAGTGGGACGTGGAGCCGAAGGGAGTGGCGATCTTCTTGCCGGCGAGGTCCTTCACCGAGGTGATCCTGGTGTCCTTGCGGACGACCAGGGCTTCGTTGTCGCCGGCGACGTCGAGCACCCAGGTCACCTTGTAGGGGATGTTCAGCGGGGCGGACAGACCCCGGGCCACCGGGCTGGAGCCGATCGCGGCGATGTCCACGCTCTCGGCGAGGAAGGCGGTGTTGATGCTCGCGCCGGAGTCGAACTTGGTCCAGTCGATGCGGTACCCCGGCAGCGCCTTCTCCAGCCAGCGCTGGTCCTTGACGATCAGATCGCCGCTGGGGAACGCCTGGTAGGCGATGCGGACGGTGTCCTTGCCGCCGCCCGAGGCGTCGTCACCGGCGGTCGAGCCACCGCCGCACGCGGTGGTCAGCCAGGTCAGTGAGAGAAGGGCGGCAAGCGCGACGGTCTGTCGTGCACGTGACATCCGGGACATGGATCTTCCTTGTCTTCACAGGGGTATCGGGGATGGAGGGAAATTCAGTGACGGTGCGTCAGGCGCGTCCGCGCCAGGGGACGAGGCGGCGCTCCGCCGTGCGCAGCAGGCCGTCGATGAGCAGCCCGGACAGGCCGATGGCGAACAGGCCCAGGATCACCACGTCGCTCTGGTTGTAGCGCTGCGCGTCGCGGACCATGCCGCCGATGCCGGGGAGGCCGTTGATGGTCTCGGCGGCGACGACCGAGGAGTACGCGATACCGACCGCGAGCCGCACACCGGTCAGGACCTCGGGCAACGCCGCCGGCAAGGTCACGGCCCACGTCACCTGCGCCCGCCGCGCGCCGAGCGCCTGCGCGGCCTCCACCAGCGCGGCCGGAGCCCCTGCCACGGCGGTGGCGGTGGCCACCGCCACCGGAGGCAGGGCGGCGAGCGCGAGCAGCCAGATCTTCGGCTGCTCCTCGAAGCCGAACCAGATGACGAGCAGGCTGTAGTAGGCGAGCGGGGGCAGCGTCCGCACGAAGGTCACCCAGGGCTCGACCACCACGCGCAGCCAGGTCACGGTACCCAGCAGCAGGCCGAGCCCGAGCCCCGCCGAGACGCCGATGAGCGAACCGACCAGGATGCGCCGCAGGCTGACGCCCAGATGCTCGATCAGGTAATGGCCCTGGTAACCGCGTACGCCGTCGTGGGTCGTGGAGGTCTCCACCAGCGCGCGCGCCACGTCCGCGGGTGGCGGCACGAGCGCACGCGGCCAGTTCCCCACCGCGACCGCCAGTTGCCACAGCGCGAAAAGCACCAGCAGGGCGATCAGCCGGACGCCTGCGCGCCGCAGTCGCGCCCGCAGCGTCCGGGTGCGTCCGCGGGCCGGGGGGCGGCCCACGGGGGCATCGGACCGGGCGGGGGCGTCAGGGTGGTCGGGCTCCGGCGCTGCGTCTTCGGTGCCCGCGGGCGCGGAGTCCGCGGTCGGGCCGGGCGGGGTGGCGGAGGGTGGGGAGGATGACGTGGCGGGCATGCGAAATCTCCGGGAGGATCACGTAGCGGGCGCACGAACGGCGCCTGGCCTGCGGCGGAGGGACGGCTGTGAACGCGGCCGACGGCGGCACAGGCCGTGCGGGGGCGCGCGGAAAGGGGTGCGGGGCGGCCGGGTGAGCACGGCGCGAAACCTGTCGTGAATCGACAAGGGGCCACGTTCGCCGTGGCCGGATTCACCTGTCAGGCCCTGGTGGGGCGTGGATCAGCGTTTGGGGCGATCGAGCGGTGACCAGGGGGCGGCGGCGCCGGCAGCCCTATCGACAGAACCCGTCGAACGCGTGCATGCGGCGTCCTGGCCAGAAGGCCTCGAGGAGGGTTGCCGCGATCATCATGGGAGAGATCATGACCGTCACCCCGGCGTGGCGCAAACCATGTTCACCATGTGGATGTCCCGATGGCCGCAAGGACACGAGGACGTGTCCGGCCGGTCGCGCGACTGTTCTGGCCCGGCTCCTCCGTCGCGGCGTGCCGAGTGCCCTTGCCGCGCGACGATGCACAAGACCGTCGATCTGAGTGTTGACGGTCTGATGATCCCCCACCGGGTACGGGAGCGGATCACCGCTGTCGAGCAGCGGAAGGTCGAACAGCAGCGCGCCGCCGCTCACTCCCCCGGACTGAGTCCTCGAGATCGGCATCGGCCGCGATCACCTGCCCGTGTACGTGCACGTCGGCGGCTGCCACATGACAGGCGGGCGCAGCAAATGCGTGCCGCGGCAGACAACGGGGCGGGCCCTTGCCGAGGGTGGGGAGGAGGCCTGCCCGCCCTGCCGTTGCCGCAGGAGCGGCGGCGGGCGGTGACCGCCCGGCCGGACCGTGGTCCGGCCGGGCGGCGCGGCCGGCACCGAGTTTGGCGCCGGCCGGTGGCCGAGATCTCACCCGCTGCAGCAGGCGTGCCGTGCCTCCTCGACGTACTCGTGCCCGTGCCACCAGAAGGGGCGGTTGGCCGGGTGGTCGGGGACGGGAGCCAGCACGGCGTTGGCCCTCCGCTTCCCTGAGGCGGCATCAGACGTGCGGTCGAACGGCCGCATCAGCGAGTCGACGGTGTGCGCGACCCCCGACACCAGCACCTGTTCGACGTTGGCGGCGTCCTTGATGTCGGCGAAGGGATCCCCGTTGATCACGGCGAGGTCGGCGTACATCCCGGGTTCGATCCTGCCCAGGTCCTCGCCCAGGGTTCTCCCCGCCAGGCTGGTCGCGGTCACCAGCGCTTCGTACGAGGTGAAACCGTAGGCGACCATTGCCCGCAGGTTCATGTGCAGGCTGACCGCTGCGTGGTCGATCGGCGCGTCGGTGCCGAGGACGATCCGGCCGCCTCTCCGGAAGATCTGCAGCGCCTGCCGGACCTGTGCCCGGAGGTTCTCGCGGCGCGCCGTCTGGTCGGTCCCGACGGCGGCATCCGCGGCGGCCCGCAGCGCAGACATCCGCCACGGCGGATTGAGTGTCTGCACGCGGTGGTCCTCGACCAGGGACCTGTCCTCCCGGTACAGGGTCGTCGAGCCGAAGAGGGTCGGTGTCCGGGCCATGTCCGAGGCCACGAACAGGTCCGTGACGTCGCCGTACGCCGTGCCGAGCGGCGTCACGGTGCGCGAGTAGCCGAATCGGTTCGTGGCGCCCGTGTGTTCCATCGCGTCGCCGCCGAAAGCGGCGGCGGGATAGTGGTAGTGCGAGGTGACCGGGATCCCGATGCCGTGCGCGAAGGCGGCGACCTGTTTGTGCCACACCACCGGCAGGCGGACGTAGCACTTCACGAGGTCGTACTCGAGGCTCTTCGCGCGTTCCAGCTCGAGCTTCAGCTGTGCGTCGGTGAAGGTGGGGCGCATGAAGTTGTAGTAGATCCGGGGGCCGTCGACGGCCTCGCCCGTCGCGAAGTACCTCGGTGCGATCCGGGCGCCGGACCGGGTGGACTCGCGCTCCTCGACCATGTGGTAGGCGGGGCTTCCCGGAGACCTCGTGGTCGTCACCCCGAGCGAGAGCCAGAGCCGGCCCTGCCGGTCGCCGTAGGCGTAGCCCTGCATCTCCCGGTGGTGGTGCATGTCGATGAGCCCGGGCATCACCAGCCGCTCACGCGCGTCGACGAGTCGGCCCGCCCGGCCCGCGGCGTGCGGTTCGACCGCCGTGATCCTGTGCCCTTCGACGACGATGTCCACGTCGCGCCGGATCTCCTCGCGGACGCCGTCCCACATCCGGCCCGCGTGGATCACGGTGCGCGCGGGCGGTACGACGTTGGTCCAGGTGAGCGGTACGGCCACGGTGCGCGGAGGTCCGCCGTTCGCCGGCACGAGGCGCAGCCGGCCGTTGTTGAGGTAGAGGAGCTGCTTCGAGTCTGCGCTCCATGACGGGGCGTCGCTCACCTCGTCGGTGATCTGCCGGGGTTCGCCGGTGGGCGTTCCGTCCTCGGTGACGTCCACGGTGTACAGGACGCTCGCGACGGCGAAGGCCATCCGGGTCCCGTCGGGTGACCAGACCGGTCCGTCGTCCCCCCGTGTCTGGATCGAGCGGCCGGGCACGGCCTCGACGTATCTGCCCTGCCCCGTGGTCCGGTTGACCAGGAGGATCTGGCTGAGTCCTTCGCGGAATCTCGCCGAGTACGGCTTCACCGCGGCGAGGGCGATCGTTTCGCCGTCGGGCGACCAGGTCGGCCTGCCCGGCTCGAAGGTCGCGGTGAAGATCTGCCGTACGTCGCCGCTCGCCACGTCGACGGTCCACAGGGCGCCGTCCTGGTCCAGGAAGGCGATCTCCTTCCCGCTGGGCGACCAGGCCGGTGACAGCGCTGCCCTGGTTCCGAGGTCGGTCAGTTGCCGGTCCTGCCCCGATTCCAAGTCCCTGATCCAGATGTCGAGCGTCCCGCCCCGGTCGGTCGAGTAGGCCAGGCGCCTGCCGTCGGGCGACCATGCGGGATCGCACTTCCACCAGTGGTCCTTGGTGAGGGCCTGCGGCGCACGGCCGATCCTCATGACGTAGATGTCGTTGAGCGCGCGGAACGCGACGCGCTCACCGTCGGGCGAGAGCACCGGGCTTCCGATCCCGCGCACCGGCTGAGGCCGCGTGCTTTCGAAGTCCGTCCGGCGTCTGGCGTACTGCGCCGCTCTGGTGGTGACGGCGGCCGAGAAGCCGACGGTCTTCGTGCCCGGGGCGGTGAGCGACCGCACGTGGATCTCGCCGTTCGCGGTGTAGAGGAAACGCTCGTGGTCGAGCCACGAGACGCGGAAGGGGAATGTCTCCTCGTCGTCCACGAGCGGGCCCTTCGACATCATGAGGTCGCACCGGCCGTCGTGCGTCAGATGGTGGACCACGTCGGCCCCGTCGGGGGTCCACTCCGGCTGGTGGATCACCTGGCCGGCGGGCACGGTGAGGCGGGTGCTGCGCGCTCCGGTCGCGCGGTCCACGACGTCGATGCGCGTGTTGCCCACCACGAAGGCCACCTGGCCGCCGTCCGGGGACCACGCCGGCTCGTACTCCTCGCCCGGGCCGTCGACGAGCACGTCGACGCGTCCGCTGCCGACCTCGTACTCATGGATCGCGTAGCTGCCCGTCGCGTCGCCCGAGAACAGGATCGTGCGCCCGTCCGGCGACCAGCGCGGCTCCCGGTGGTCGAAGGGGCCCGTGGTCAGCTGCCGCAGCCTGCTGCCGTCGCGCCGTACCGTCCAGAGGTTGAAGACGCCGTCGCGGTAGGACTGGAAGACCAACTGGCTGCTGTCCGGGGACCAGTCGGGCTGAGCGATGTCGAACAGGTCACTGGTCAGCCGCCGCGCCTGTCCGCCCGAGGCCGGCAGCACCCACAGCACGCCCAGCAGGTCCATGGCGATCCACCGGCCGTCCGGAGAGAGCCGCGCCCCGAACGTGGTACCCGCACCCAGCCGCAGCTCGCCGCCGCTGCCGGTCCGGGGAACAGCCGCGCCGGCGCTCCGGCCGGCGAACGACGTCATCACCGCGGCGGCCCCGGCGCCTGCCAGGAATCTGCGGCGGGTGACCGGGGCCGGCCGCCGGCCGGCCTCGGCATCAACCGGTGATTTCGCGGAATTCGCTTCCACAGCACATCCCTTCAGCTCACACGGCAGGACGCCCGGCAGTGCGACGCCCGTTGCATGAGTTGCCTGCCGCGCCCCGATGGTTTACCCGGGCAGCGGCTGCCGCTGCCGAGCGCCACGTGGCACTGCCGGCGGTCGACGAGGCGACCGAGTGCGCCGACGGTGTCGGCTCGCGCGACAGGCCGGATCAGGCAGAGTGGCGGCCAACTCCGGGGCCCGGCTCGTGCGACGAGGTCAAGAGGCCGCCCGTCGGGCGTTCGCCACGTCCAGCGCCGTCCAGGCCATCGCCGTGGCACCGTCCAGAAGTGTGCCCGGTGCCGATGCGTGGGCCCGGCCCCGGTGGCTCACACCGGAAGCCGGGCGGTCGCACACGTCCTGCCTGCCCGATTACCGGGTCGCTGTGTGCCGTACGCGTCGATGACGGTCTGGGTGGGCTGCGCGTCGCGGCGCACGGCGGCGTTGCCGATCCGGTTCGACCGGGCTCGACGAGGCGGTCGGCCGTCATGCCGTCGTGACCTCGCGGTCGGCCGTCACGGCCGTCGTGACCTCATCGGGTACCAGGTCGCCGGAGTCCATGTACTGCTCGGCCTGGCGGCCCAGGGCGGTGTCCGCGCCGACGTGGGCACGGAACAGATCACCGGTGGAGATCGCCGGAACGGACAGGCGCTCGGCGAGGAAGCGGGCCTGCGTGCCCTTGCCCGCTCCGGGCGGGCCTATGAGGACGATGCGCACAGGGCCGGTCTCCCAGTTGTGTCCGGGCCGGGGTGCGGCGGCTCGGGGACCGCGCCCACGTCAGCCGGACACGCTCAGTCATCACCGCAGGCAGCGGGCAGCTGCCGGACGATCAGAGGCCGTATGAAATCCAATGCCCACCCCCGGAGTTCCACCTCATCGCACTCGCTCGCTCCCCGAAGCTGCAGTGACCGCACAGCCTCTCCCGGGCAGAGGGTGTCAGCCGTCGTAGATGTAGAAACCCCGGCCGGTCTTGCGGCCGAGCGTGCCCGCGGCGACCATGCGGCGCAGCAGCGGAGGCGGTGCGTACAGCGGCTCCTTGAATTCCTCGTACATCGACTCCGCAACGGACTGGGCGGTGTCCAGGCCGATGAGATCGAGCAGACGCAGGGGGCCCATGGGGTGGGCGCAGCCGAGGACCATGCCGCTGTCGATGTCCTCGGCGGAGGCAGTGCCGGACTCGAGCATCCGGACGGCGGAGATCAGATAGGGAACCAGGAGCGCGTTGACGACGAAGCCGGAGCGGTCGCGGGCACGGATCGCGGTCTTGCCCAGCCGGGTGGTGACGAAGGCGGTGGCGCGTTCGACGACGTCGTCGGAGGTGAGCTGGGTGGGAATGATCTCGACGAGCTTCTGCACCGGGACCGGGTTGAAGAAGTGGACGCCGACGACGTGGTCCGGGCGCTCGGTGAGCGCCGCGAGTTCCATGATGGGGATGGACGAGGTGTTGGAGGCGATGATCGCCTCCGGGGACTCGAGGACCTTGTCGAGGGTGGTGAGGGTGGCGGTCTTCACCTCGAGCTGTTCGGCCACGGCCTCGATGACCAGGCGGCGGTCGGTGAAGTCGCCGAGGTCACTGGTGAAGGTGAGCCGGGACAGTGCGGTGTCCCGGTCGTCCTCGGAGAGCTTGCCGCTGCGGACGCCACGGTCGAGCGAGGCGGTGACGCGGGCCTTGCCGGCTGCTGCCGCCTCGGCGTTGATCTCGCCGACGAGGACGTCGAGACCCGCACGGGCGCAGACCTCGGCGATTCCCGAGCCCATCAGGCCACAGCCGACGACCCCTACTTTGCTGATCTCACCCATCGCGTGGGCAGTCCTCTCTCGGAAGCTCGGCGGCCGAAAGCCGTAGGCCACGGTGCCTATCGGCCATTGGCGCGCGAGAAGTCACAAGGCTGGAAGGCGAGTTCCTGCGGGTGGGAGGCGTCCACCGTCAGGCGCACCAGCGTTCCGACGCGTACGTTCTCCGGTGGTACACCGATGATCCTCGAGCGCAGCCGGAATCCCTCGCTCATCTCGATGATGGCGAGCGCGCGCGGGGCGCCGGTGCTTCGGCCGACGACGGTGATGTGCCGGACGACGCCCATGCCGCCACTGGGCTCCCAGGGCATATCGGTGGAGGCGCAGATGGGGCACAGCAGGCGTCGGAAGACTGCGGTACGGCACCAGCTGCAACGCTGGAAGTACAGCTCTCCGTCCCGCAGCCCGTCCGGGTGCTCCTGGACGGGGTGGTCCGAGTCCGTGGGCGGGACGGCGCTCGCAACGCCATCCCGTTCGACGGGGTCGCTGTCGGTGGTCTCGATCGCTGCATGGAACACGATGTCATCTCCCTGCACGCAGCCGGAGGAGTGCGAAGCGTTCCGTGGGAGGTGAGGGTTCACCTCTTCACGGCTGTGGCGCGCCGGCATCGCCATGGCGGCCGTGCGCTACCGAAAGAGTATGACACTGAGTGCCACCTGTAAAGGCACTGAGTTCCCTGATGGGGGATGGATGGGCTCCGGGGTCAGCTCCCGTCGAGGGTGGCCTCGATCTCGCGGACCACGCGCCACATCGGCGTCCGGCGCTTGGCGATCAGGACCACGACATCGTCCGGCTCTCGCGTGCCCACGCCGGGGGCTTCCCCTTCCAGGCCCCAGGAGTTCTGTACGTACTCGAGGGCGTGGTCCATGCGGGCCGCGACGTCCCCCTGGCCACCGGAGCGGAGCCAGGACCGGAGCGCGTTGTTGTGAGCCGCCACCACCGAGGCCGCGATCACATCGGCGCGCAGGGTTCCGTCGGACCAGCCGACGTAGCGTCGGCGCAGGTAGTCGGCGAGCGTGCGCTCGTAGCGCCAGACCACGGACAGCTCGTGGTTGCGCAGTCCCGGAACGCTCTTGGTCAGACGGTATCGCTGCACCGAGAAGGAGGGGTTGGCGGCGTACATCCGCAGCACCAGGCGAGCGGCGTCGCAGACCCGTGCCACGGGCTCCTCCTCGCCGTTGTCCTGCTGCAGGAACGCCGTCATCTCGGCGAGACAGCGCTCGTGGTCGGGGAAGACCACGTCCTCCTTGGAGGGGAAGTAACGGAAGAAGGACCGCCTTCCCACCCCGGCGAGCCGGACGATGTCATCGATCGTGGTCTGCTCGAACCCGCGCTCCAGGAACAGCTCGAAGGCCGCCGCGATCAGGGCGTCCCGCATCGAAGGCTTGGCAGAGCCGTTGCCGGCGTCGCCGCCGCGTCCCCGTCCCTCACTCATGCGAGGAACATAACACCGGCCCGAGTCGTGTCCGGCGGGGGCGAGCCCCGCTGTGCGCGGGCGGCAAGGACGAGGACTGGATTCATGGCACTGAGTGTGCATACTGGAGGGTACTGAGTGCCATCATCGCCATCTCGTACGTCACTTCGCGCTCCGGGCCGGGGACCGGCCGGAGCAGACTGGGGTATCCCTGCCATGAGCCAGGACTTCGATCTGTACCGCCCGTCCGAAGAGCACGACATGCTCCGCGAAACGGTCCGCTCCCTCGCCGAGGCGAAGATCGAGCCGTTCGCCGCCGCGGTCGACGAGGAGGCGCGCTTCCCGCAGGAGGCGCTCGACGCGCTCGTCGCCTCCGACCTGCACGCCGTGCACGTGCCGGAGACGTACGGCGGCGCGGGTGCCGACGCGCTCGCCACGGTCATCGTGATCGAGGAGGTCGCCCGGGCCTGCGCGTCCTCGTCCCTGATTCCCGCGGTGAACAAGCTGGGCTCGCTGCCGGTGATCCTCTCCGGCTCCGAGGAGCTGAAGAAGAAGTACCTGGGCCCGCTCGCCAAGGGCGACGCGATGTTCTCCTACTGCCTCTCCGAGCCGGACGCGGGCTCGGACGCGGCCGGCATGAAGACCAAGGCGGTGCGCGACGGCGACTTCTACGTCCTGAGCGGCGTGAAGCGCTGGATCACCAACGCCGGTGTCTCCGAGTACTACACGGTCATGGCCGTCACGGACCCTTCGATGCGTTCCAAGGGCATCTCCGCCTTCGTCGTCGAGAAGTCCGACCCGGGCGTCTCCTTCGGCGCGCCGGAGAAGAAGCTCGGCATCAAGGGCTCGCCGACGCGCGAGGTCTACCTCGACAACGTCCGCATTCCCGCGGACCGCATGATCGGCGCGGAGGGCACGGGCTTCGCGACGGCGATGAAGACCCTGGACCACACCCGCATCACGATCGCGGCGCAGGCTCTCGGCATCGCGCAGGGCGCGCTCGACTACGCCAAGGGCTACGTCAAGGAGCGCAAGCAGTTCAGCAAGCCGATCGCGGACTTCCAGGGCATCCAGTTCATGCTCGCGGACATGGCGATGAAGATCGAGGCCGCCCGTCAGCTGACCTACGCGGCCGCCGCCAAGTCCGAGCGCGGCGACGCCGATCTGACCTTCCAGGGCGCGGCGGCGAAGTGCTTCGCCTCCGACGTGGCGATGGAGGTCACCACGGACGCGGTCCAGCTGCTCGGCGGCTACGGCTACACCCGTGACTACCCCGTCGAGCGCATGATGCGCGACGCCAAGATCACGCAGATCTACGAGGGCACGAACCAGGTCCAGCGCATCGTCATGGCCAGGAACCTCCCGTAGGACTCCAGAACCGGCTGCGCGGTGCGGCCTCCTGCACCGGCGTGGAGAAGAACCGATCACTGCGAAGGGACACCCAGTGAGCTTGAGGATCGTTGTCTGTGTGAAGTACGTGCCCGACGCCACCGGCGACCGGCACTTCGCCGATGACCTGACCGTCGACCGCGACGACGTCGACGGCCTGCTGTCGGAGCTGGATGAGTACGCGGTGGAGCAGGCGCTGCAGATCGCGGAAGAGGCCGACGACGCCGAGGTCACCGTGCTGACCGTCGGTCCGGAGGACGCCAAGGACGCGCTGCGCAAGGCGCTGTCCATGGGCGCCGACAAGGCGATCCACGTCGAGGACGACGATCTGCACGGCACCGACGTGATGGGCACCTCGCTGGTGCTGGCCAAGGCGATCGAGAAGGCCGGCTACGACCTGGTCATCGCCGGTATGGCCTCCACCGACGGCACGATGGGTGTCGTTCCGGCGCTGCTGGCCGAGCGTCTGGGCGTCCCGCAGGTGACTCTGCTCTCCGAGGTCTCGGTGGAGGACGGCACTGTGAAGGGCCGTCGTGACGGCGACACCGCCTCCGAGCAGCTGGAGGCGTCGCTGCCGGCCGTCGTGTCGGTGACGGACCAGTCGGGCGAGGCGCGTTACCCGTCCTTCAAGGGCATCATGGCCGCGAAGAAGAAGCCGGTGGAGTCCTGGGACCTGGAGGACCTGGAGATCGACGCCGACGAGGTCGGTCTCGAGGGTGCCTGGACCAAGGTCGACTCGGCCGCGGAGCGTCCGGCCCGTACCGCGGGCACGATCGTCAAGGACGAGGGCGAGGGCGGCAAGCAGCTCGCGGCCTTCCTCGCGGAGCGCAAATTCGTATGAACAGCCTCGCGAGCCAGAAGTTCATCTAAGGCTTCGGCCACCACCCCCCCCTTCATACTTCGCAAGCAGGAGAGAAGAAGTCCCATGGCTGAAGTTCTCGTCTACGTCGACCACGTGGACGGTGCCGTCCGCAAGCCCACCCTGGAGCTGCTGACCCTGGCCCGCCGTATCGGTGAGCCCGTCGCCGTCGCGCTCGGCTCCGGTGCCGAGAACACCGCCGCCGCGCTCGCCGAGCACGGCGCGGTGAAGGTGCTGACCGCCGACGCTCCCGAGTTCACCGAGTACCTCGTGGTGCCGAAGGTGGACGCGCTGCAGGCCGCGTACGAGGCCGTTTCCCCGGCCGCCGTGCTGGTCCCCTCCTCCGCCGAGGGCAAGGAGATCGCGGCCCGTCTCGCGGTCCGGATCGGGTCGGGCATCATCACCGACGCCGTCGACCTGGAGGCCGGCGCCGAGGGCCCGGTCGCGACCCAGTCGGCGTTCGCCGCCTCCTTCACCACCAAGTCCCGTGTCTCGAAGGGCACGCCGGTCATCACGGTCAAGCCCAACAGCGCGGCCGTGGAGGCCGCCCCGGCCGCCGGCACCGTCGAGGCTCTGTCGGTGTCGTTCTCCGAGAAGGCGACCGGCACCCAGGTCACCGCGCGCACCCCGCGTGAGTCGACCGGCCGCCCGGAGCTGACCGAGGCCGCGATCGTGGTCTCCGGTGGCCGTGGTGTCAACGGCGCGGAGAACTTCGCGATCATCGAGGCGCTGGCCGACTCGCTCGGCGCGGCCGTCGGCGCCTCGCGTGCCGCGGTCGACGCCGGCTGGTACCCGCACACCAACCAGGTCGGCCAGACCGGCAAGTCGGTGTCCCCGCAGCTGTACATCGCCTCCGGCATCTCCGGCGCGATCCAGCACCGCGCCGGCATGCAGACCTCGAAGACCATCGTGGCCATCAACAAGGACGCCGAGGCCCCGATCTTCGACCTGGTCGACTACGGCGTGGTCGGCGACCTGTTCGACGTCGTCCCGCAGCTCACCGACGAGGTCAAGTCCCGCAAGGGCTGAGTCGATCACCGCCATGGGAACACAGCACACAAGCGCCGGGAAGGACGGCGTCGATCCTGGCGTGCTGCAGGTCGTCGACGCGGTCGAGGCATCGTTCGACCGCGTCGTCACCACCGCCGTGGACGCGATCCGGGCGCAGGTGCCCGCGTACGGAGCGAGTCCGGACGAGCGGCTCCAGGGCGATCTGACCGCGCACGTGCGGGTCGTCTTCCGAGTGCTGCTGACCAGCTTCCGGGAGGGCCGGCCCGCGCGGCGCGGAGATTTCCCGATCACCGCGGTCCAGGCGATGCGCCGCGTCGACCAGGGCGTTTCGCTGTCGGACTTCCTTCAGGCCTTCCGTATCGGGCAGCTCACGCTGTGGGAGAGTGTGCTCGAGGTGGCTCAGGGCGAGCCGCGGACCCGCCGGGCCGCGCTGTCGCTCGTGGGGCACCTCATGCATGTGATCGAGGTGGGCAGCTCGGCTGCCGCGGAGGCGTATCTGGACGCCCAGCAGCATCGGCTCGCCGAGAGCGACCGGGTCCGCCGCGATCTGCTCGAGGACCTCCTCGCCCGCCGCGACCTCTCCCAGGGGCCGAAGCAGGCGATGCTGCGCGCGGCAGGGCTCGAGCCGGGGGCGCGGCTGGTCGTGGCGTCGGCCACGTCGGTCGTGCCGCTGGCCGACGACCGTACGCTGCGCGACGCGGTAGCCGCCATGCGCAGACATGTGTCCGCCGGTGCGCAGGGCCTCCTGGTCGTGCGGCAGGACGAGATCGTCGGCCTCGCGCCGGTGCCGCCCGGCGGGGCGCGGGCGATCGTACACAACCTCGAGCGCGTCATCGCGGAGCTCGACCGCGATGGAGTCCGGCTGGCGCTGGGGATCAGCACGGTTCACACCGGGCCTGTCGAGGTGCCCGAGGCCTATGCCGAGGCCTGCGTCGCCCGGGACGGGCTCGGCGGGGAACCGGGGGTACTCGCGCTGGCCCTGCTGTCGAGCTTCGACTATCTGGTGCTGCGCGACGACGAGACCGTGCGACGGCTGATCCGTCCGGAGGTGCGGCGGTTCGTCGAGGACGACCTCGCGCGGGGCGGCGTACTGATCTCGACGCTGCTCGAGTACACCGCCAGCGATCTCAACGCCAAGACCGCGGCTCATCGACTCCACATGCACGTGAACACCGCGTATTACCGGCTGGAGCGGATCGCCGAACGCACCGGGTGCGACCTTCGGCGTTTCTCCGATGTCCTGGAGCTGGTGATCGCCGTGCGGCTGCTGGGCGTTCACGGCTCCGCAACACCGCTGTCGCAAACTTTGTGAGCCGTCCACGACCCACCTTGTGGTCCAGCCACTAACGGTGATCGCGACCGAGCCGTCACGGTAGGGGCGTTCCCCGAACGCTCACCCGGAGGTCCGGATGCTCAACCTCGCCGTTCTGCTCGAAGACACAGCGCGAGAGGTCCCCGACCGGGTCGCGGTGGTACAGGCCGAGGCACGTCTGTCCTACGCCGAGATCGACGCGGCCGCGAACCAGGTGGCGGGCGGTCTCGTGGCCCGCGGTATCGGGCCGGGAGACCGGGTCGCGCTGAGCTGCCCGAACCTGCCGTACTTCCCGATCGTCTACTACGGGATCCTCAAGGCGGGCGCCACGGTCGTACCCCTGAACATCCTGCTGACCGAACGCGAGATCGCCTGCCATCTCGAGGACTCCGGGGCGAAGGCGTACTTCTGCTTCGAGGGCAGCGACGAACTGCCGATGGGCGGAGCCGGTTTCGCGGCGTTCGAGTCGACTCCGGGATGCGAGCACTTCATCATGATCACCGCGGATCCGACCAGCCGGTCGCCCATCTCCTCGGTGGATTCTCTCGCCGAGTTCCAGCACGGCCGGCCCACGCAATTCGACACGGTGCCGACCAGCGAGACCGACACCGCCGTCGTGCTCTACACGAGCGGCACCACCGGCAGGCCCAAGGGCGCGGAGCTGACCCACAGCAACATGGCGCACAACGCGCTTCTGGCGAACCGGCTGTGCGGCATGAACGAGCGGGACGTCCATCTGATCACCCTGCCGCTCTTCCACTCCTTCGGTCAGACCATGCAGATGAACGCCGGCTTCGCGAGCGGGGCCACGGCGGTGCTGCTGCCGCGGTTCGACGCCGGGCGGGCACTGGAGCTCATGGAGCGCGAGGAGGTCACCTTCTTCGCGGGTGTGCCCACGATGTACTGGGGGCTGTTGAACTGCGAGTCGGCGGACCGGTTCGACGTGAAGCGGATCACGAGCAGTCTGCGGGTGTGCGTCTCCGCCGGTTCGGCACTGCCTCTCGAAGTGCTGAGGGCGTTCGAGGAACGGTTCGGCGTGCCGATCCTCGAGGGATACGGCCTGTCCGAGACGAGTCCGATTGCCACGTTCAACCGCGTCGACCGTGCACGCCGCCCCGGCTCCATCGGGCTGCCGGTGTGGGGCGTCGAGGTGAAGGTCGTCCGTCCGGACGGGTCGGAAGCCGATGCTGAGGAGCCGGGAGAGATCTGCGTCCGCGGCCACAACGTGATGAAGGGATATCTGGGCCGCCCGCAGGCGACCGCCGAGGCGATCGACAAGCAGGGCTGGTTCCGCACCGGCGACATCGGCAAGCGGGACCGGGACGGCTACCTGTTCATCGTGGACCGCAAGAAGGACCTCATCATCCGCGGTGGGTTCAACGTCTACCCGCGCGAGCTCGAAGAGGTCCTGATGACCCACCCCGATGTGAGCCTCGTCGCCGTCGCGGGTGTCCCGCACGAGAGCCACGGCGAGGAGGTCAAGGCCTTCGTCATCCGGCGCCCCGGCGCGACCACCGACGAGGACGAGCTGATCGCGTGGTGCAAGAGGAACATGGCGGGATACAAGTACCCGCGCATCGTGGAGTTCCGCGACTCCATGCCCATGACCAGCACCGGGAAGATCCTCAAGCGTGAGCTGGTCGGGCAGACGGGAGGCGTCGGCACGTCTGACTGAAGACCGCTCCCTTGCCGAACCCGAAGGCGATGTAGACGACCTGCTGGCCGTGCGCGATCAACAGGGCCAGCAGCAGAGCGGAAGCGCGTCCGGAGATGTCCACCGCCCACCGCACTTCTTCCGCACGCTCCCGGGCCGTCTCGATGAGCGTGAGGATCTGCGCTTCGTCGTTGATCACCTTCGTCGAGAACAGCGACTCGCCGTCGGCGCCGGCCGCCACCGCCCAGTGATGCCCTTTGCCGGCGTCGACGCCGACCCATATCCGTGCGTGAGGCGCGCTCAAGCCCGTCCGCTCCGTTCGCTCGCCACCAGTGCCGTCCTGGCCCGAGGAACACTCCGCAGCGGGTCCTTAACCAGCGATGCTTCGCAGCTCTCAATCAGCAGTCGGAGCGTCCCGAAGGACCGGGCGTCCAGTCTCCTGGAGCCATCGCGGGCAACCACAGCATCAGCCACACCCGGTCCTGCCGGACCGCCTCACATTCTTAAGGACCCAGCATGTGGACGCCTACGTCGACTACTACGGGCTCAGCCGGCAGGACGCCGATGACGGTGGAGGACTTCAAGGCCGCCGTCTCCTGCCTCACCACCCGGCCCGAGGTCGACGCCGACCGGGTCGGCCTGCTGGGCGTGTGCGCCTCCGGCGGCTAAATGACGGACACCTCACGGCCGCCGGGATCACGCGGCGGCCGAGAGCGCGGACGATTTCCCGTGGCAGGGGCCTGGCTCGGGGTGGTTCCCTCTGCCCAAGAGCCGTGCCCCCACTCGTGGCTCTGGTCGCGTGCCTCGCGCTCGTGATGGCCCTCTTCCTGTGCGCTGCGGGGGCCTACCTCGTCTGGCAGCGCCAGGCCGCGCACTGCCCCCCGAAGAGCGGGCCGCCGGATCCCACGCCAGCGGCCCATGGATCCCTGCTCAGCCCAGTGCTCGGAGCAGTTCGTTGCATGCCTGTTCACAGGAGCGGCACGCTTCGGCGCACATGCGGCAGTGCTCCATGTCGGAATGGCGGCCGCATTCGTCGGCGCACGCCTTGCAGGCGGTGGCGCACGCCTGCAGGATCGCGCGGGTGATGTTGGCGTCGTAGCCGGTGTGGCGGGACAGGACGGACGCGGTGGTGTTGCAGATGTCGGCGCAGTCCATGTCGGTGCGGATGCACTTGGTGAGGTCGCCCACCATGCCCTCCGACAGGCAGGCGTCCGCACACGCGGTACACGCCTGCGCACAGGCGATGCATTCCTCGATGCAGCGGGTCAGCTTCCCGCGGTCGACGTCGCCGAGGTCGGCCGGGTAGGTGGCGAGCATGTCCTTGACCGTGGTCATTACTGGTTGCCTCCCTTCGCTGACGGAGGCCAGGCGGGCCGGGGCGGCCGCACGTTCGACCCCCGACGCCTGGCGTGTAGCCATCTGCCGGGCATCGCAAACGCACCCGGGGCGCCCCCGTCGGTACGGGGCGCCCCGGGCGCTTGTGGTTCGGGTCAGGGTAGGCGTGGACGCCCGCGTGGCCCTTGCCGCGGCCGGTGATCCACTTGTTGACCGGCGTGGTGATCGCACGGGGGCGCGGGCCATCAATTGCTGTCACGGCGGCCGGGAGCAGGCGTCGTCGTACACAAGAAGGCCGTCGCCACGCAGGCGCACGCCTGGCGTCGGATTGTGCACGGTGAGGCGTCCATCGTGCATCAGGTGGTGGACGAGCACCCCGCGGGCCAGGGCGGCGAAGTCGGCGATCAGGCGCCGGTGGCATCGCCACCACACCGCCTCGCTGCACATCACCGTGGTGCGCTCCTCACCCGCTTGGCGCACGAGGGCGTCCATGGCGGAGATGAACTCCGGGCTGCGTGTATGAGCGGCGTAACCACGGAAGGACTCGTTGCGCCATACCGTGTCCGGAGAGTCCGGCGGCGGTTTGCGGAAACCGCCCAGGCGCGGCTCCCACCGGTAGGCGATGTGCACTTCGGGCATCCACCGGGCCAGCCGTTGCCGTGACAGGTCCGGGTCACGGCGACTGCCGGGAGCGGTCCTGACGTCCACGACGGCGGTGACGCCGGCTTCTCGGAGGAGCTCTGCCAGCGAGGCCCGGTCCGCGGTGCTGTGGCCGAAGGTGATCAGCTCGAGCCGGGGCATCGTGAACCCGTCTGCAGGGTCGGTCCGATCGAGATCCATACAGCGAGTTCAGCAGCTTCCGGCCGGCACGGCGCCGTCCCATGCCGTCCCGCTTGGCTGTGGTCAGTGGGGCAAGCCGGTCAAGGCCAGGAACTCGCTGCGGGATCGTGCATCGCTGCGCAGTACGCCGAGGAGCGCGGAGGTCATCGTCGTCGTCCCGGTGGCCTGGACGCCGCGCAGCGTCATACAGGTGTGTTCGGCCTGGATGACGACGCCGACGCCTTTCGGCTCCAGGTGAGCCTGGAGCCAGTCGGCGACCTGCTTGGTGAGCCGCTCCTGCACCTGAGGACGGCAGGCAAAGTGCTCCAGGACGCGGGCGAGTTTGGACAGGCCCAGGATCCGGTGCCCGGGCAGGTAGCCGATGTGGGCCGTCCCGACGAACGGCAGAAGATGATGCTCACAGACGCTCCGGAGCGGGATGCTCCGGACGAGGACCAGTTCGTCGTAGCCCTCGTCGTTGGGGAAGGTGGTCAGGTCGAACGGGCGAGGGCTGAACAGTTCGGCGTAGGCGCGGGCCATGCGTCCCGGGGTGCCGCGCAGGCTCTCCGAATCGGTGTCGATACCCAGCGCCTGGAGGAACTGCCCCGCTGCGAGTTCGGCGGCCGTCAGATCCACTCCGTCCACGTCGTGGACCACACGCAGCGCAGCAGGCGCCGAAATCGGTTCAGGGGCGGGGCTGCGGCCGGGGGCTATGTGCACGGCGGAGCGGAGGTCCTGGGTCATGTCACTCACCCATCCCGAGAGCACTGCCCGCCCGCCCACCGACGGGCGCGGCGACCGGGTTCGGATCGAACGGCTGCCCGTAGGGGTCCGCGAGGGTGGCGCTGACCGGCTGTTTCCCTTGCTTGTGCAGTTCATCGGGCATGGCGTCCTCCTTCATAGTTTCACCAATCAGTATTGGACTTATTCACGAGGGTGGTCAAGGTTCCAGCGAAGAAACCGAGATCGGTTTAGTTCCGCCCGCACAGATTGGAGTTATCGTGAAGGTATGACCTCAGGCCTGACTCCCGCTTCGCCCCGTCCCCGCACCGCGGCGGGCGTGGAAGCGGTCTCGGTGCTCGCGGATGATGTGCGCCGCACCTTGTACAACTTCACCCGGCTCGCGCACCGGCCCGTGACGCGGGAGGAGGCAGCCTCGAATGCCGGCATCTCCGCCAAGCTGGCCGCCTTCCACCTGGACAAGCTCGTCGCGGCCGGGCTGCTGAACTCCCGCTACGACAATCCGGGAGGCGCCCGCAGGGTCGGCCGCAAGCCCAAGGTGTACGAGCCGGCCGAGACCGACATCCGTATCAGCATCCCCGAGCGTCGGCCCGACGTCCTGGCCGAGATCCTCGTCGACGCGGTCCTCGAACAGGAGCAGGGCGAGGATGCACTGTCATCCGCGCTGCGCACGGCCCGCCGCCGGGGCGAGGAACTGGGAGCGGCGACACGCGCCAGCAGCCGTCCCGGCCGTCTGGGGCCCGAGCGTTCTCTCACGCTTTCCGAGTCCGTCCTGGAGGAGTACGGCTTCGAGCCCGACCGGCAGGCCCCGACCGAGGTGCGGTTGCTGAACTGCCCCTTCCACCCACTGGCCGCCCGGTCGCCTGAGCTGGTGTGCGGGATCAACCACGCCTTCCTCGGCGGCTTCCTCACCGGCCTGAAGGCAGCTGGGATCGACGCGGTCCTCGCCCCTCACCCGGGACGGTGTTGTGTGGAACTGCGCGCTGCGGCCGGCGGTGCGAGCATGCCCGGCCCTGCCACTGGACGGTGTGTGAAGGAGGTCTGCGCCCGGCCCACGGAGGATCCGGGCGCACCGTAGACGGCATCCCGCGAGACGACGCATGGGAGAAGATCATGAGTGAGAACCTGGACCGGCTGGCCGCCGAAGGCGTAGCGGTCTGGCTCGATGATCTGAGCCGGGAGCGGCTTGCCGGTGGCGGGCTGGCCGACCTGGTGCGTGTCCAGCGGCGTGTCCAGCGGGTGGTGGGTATCACCAGCAATCCGACGATCTTCGCCAAGGCGATCCGCTCGGGTGCCCGCTACGACGCACAGGTCGGTGATCTTGCCCGGCGCGGGGTGCGGGTGGAGGAGGCGGTCAGGCTGCTGACGGCGTTCGACGTGCGCTGGGCCTGCGACGTACTGCGACCGGTGTACGAGGCCAGTGACGGGGTGGACGGACGGGTGTCGCTCGAGGTGGACCCGCGCGTCGCTCATGACACGGCGGCGACGATCGCCGAGGCACGGGCCCTGTGGTGGCTGGTGGACCGGCCGAACCTGTTCGTGAAGATCCCCGCCACCGAGCCCAGCCTGGCAGCGATCAGTACCGCGCTCGGCGAGGGCGTCAGCATCAACGTGACGCTGATCTTCTCCCTTGACCGCTACGACCAGGTGCTTCGCGCTTTCCTTGACGGCATGGGCAAGGCCCATGCAGCGGGGCATGATCTGGCATCCATCGCGTCGGTGGCCTCCTTCTTCGTCAGCCGGGTGGACACCGAGGTCGACAGCCGGCTGGACAAGATCGGCACGCCGGAGGCGCTGGCTTTGCGCGGACGGGCCGCGATCGCCAACGCGCGCCTGGCCTACCAGCGCTTCGAGCAGGCCACCGCATCCCAGGAGTGGCAAGCGCTGGCCACGGCCGGGATGCGCCCCCAGCGCCCGCTGTGGGCCTCCACCGGGGTGAAGGATCCCGCCTATGAGGACACCCGCTACGTCGATGAACTGGTGGCGCCCGGGGTGGTCAACACCATGCCGGAGCAGACCCTGCGCGCCGTCGCGGACCACGGCCGCATCCGGGGCGACACCATTCACGGCACCTATGCGGCATCCCAGCAGGTACTCGACGACTTGGAGGCTGTCGGAGTGTCCTACGACGACGTGGTGCGTGTGCTGGAGGACGAGGGCATCGCCGAGTTCACCGCCTCCGGCAACGAGCTGTTCGAGCAACTGGAGGCCGAACTGCACCCCAGGCGCACCGCCGCCTGATGCAGCCGCCCGCCGACGAACCGTCCCAGCGCCACGGTCTCCGGCCACGACCGAGCGGCGGACACACCGGGGAACAAATGAACCGCTGACAGCGCAGGGCTGTCGACGACGATGGCCTGGCCACGTACGACGTCAGCAGGGAGCGGATCGCCATCCGCCTGCGGGCCGAGCCGACGCAGCAGAGGAGAGAGCATGGCCGCGAACACAGCATTCGTCATCGTCGGAGCCAGCCTGGCCGGTGCGAAGGCAGCACAGACCCTCCGGGAAGAGAGCTTCGACGGCCCCGTAGTGCTGCTCGGAGAGGAAAGCGAGCACCCCTACGAACGCCCGCCGCTGTCGAAAGGCTATCTGCTGGGCAAGGACGAGCGTGACACCGTCTATGTCCATCCTCCCCAGTGGTATGCCGAGCACGACGTCGACCTGCGCCTGGGCGCCACGGTCACGGCGATCGCCCCGGACCGGCACGAGGTGACGCTCGCTGACGGCAGTCGCATCGGTTACGAGAAGCTGCTCCTGACCACCGGCTCCTCGCCGCGTCGCCTGACCGTGCCCGGAGCCGACCTCGACGGAGTGCTCTATCTGCGCCGGCTCGCCGACAGCGACCGCATCAAGGAATCCTTTGAGTCCGCATCCCGCATCGCGGTGATCGGTGCCGGCTGGATCGGTCTGGAGACAGCGGCTGCCGCCCGCGCGGCCGGCGTGGAGGTCACCGTGCTGCAGAGGTCGGAGCTGCCGCTGCTGCGCGTGCTGGGCCGCGAGGTATCCCAGATCTTCGCCGACCTGCACAACGATCATGGGGTGGACCTGCGCTTCGGTGTCCAGGTCGCCGAGATCACCGGTGCCGGCGGCCGGGCGAACGGCGTGCTGCTGGCCGACGGCAGCCGCATCACTGCCGACGCGGTCATCGTCGGGGTCGGCATCACCCCCAACACCCAGCTCGCCGACGCTGCCGGCCTGGAGGTCGACAACGGCATCCGCGTTGACGCCCGCCTGCGCACCTCGCACCCCGACATCTACGCCGCCGGGGACGTCGCCAACGCCTTCCACCCACTGCTCGGCCAGCACATCCGTGTCGAGCACTGGGCCAACGCCGTCAACCAGCCGCAAGCCGCGGCCAAGGCGATGCTCGGCCAGGACGTGGCATACGACCGCGTTCCGTACTTCTTCACCGACCAGTACGACCTGGGCATGGAGTACACCGGCTACGTCGAACCCGGCGGCTACGACCAGGTGGTCTTCCGCGGCCGGAGGGACACCCGCGAGTTCATCGCCTTCTGGCTCGCCGAGGGCCGTGTCCTGGCCGGAATGAACGTCAACGTCTGGGACGTCACTGACCCGATCCGGGCCCTTGTGACCTCCGGGCGCCCGGTCGACGCGACGAGGCTCGCCGACTCCGATGTCCCGCTGAGCGACCTTCTCGACCGCCCCGACTCGGCTGGGTGACCGCCGGGAGAAGGCATGCAGGCGACAGCCACGCCTCCCGCCTGCGGCCACACCTGTTCGCCGCCGTGATCGATCCCGTCCGCGGCGGCCCCTTCTCCAGCCCGACGCGCCGTACACCGCAAGCCGCCGCTATCTGCCCGGCACCAATTGCTGGAGACGCCTCTTCAACCGCATTTTCGGTGAGCTCTACCACCGCCTACAGAAACGCGAACTTTTCGAAGAACACACCACGTTCCCAGCACCGCCTGAGCTCGCAGTCCGCGCGGCTTGACCGGCAGCAACTCGCCCATCCAGCCTGGCAGTTGGGGGTCCTCGCGCCCGGCCTCGGCGATCGACACCAGAGCCGCCCACGACGCATCCGCGATGGCCCGGGGCGACCCGTTGCAAACTCGGCATACAGACGACGGCCCAGGTGGAGCGTGACTTGGCACAGGGCTCCGTTGCCCTCCGCCACGCGCGCCACAGCGGACCCCGGGACGTGAGGCGGCTCTCCGCTGAGGCGGATGGTCGCAGCCGCGGCTCCGCATGTCCGTCCGTGGATGACGAGAAGCCGACTGCGGCAGCTCCCGCAGGTCGGGGATGTGATTGTAGAGGGTGCCCGGGCCCGCCCCGAGAAGCTTGGATCTCAAATTGGCACCCCTGCTCATCGGTGAAGGTGCGCCAGGAGTCCGTCGCGCACGGGATAGGGGTGTTCTGGGGGGAGGAGTCGCCGGGCAGCATCCAGATCACCCCCCTGCATGTGAGCGTGGATCTTCTGCGCGAGGGCGGTGATGTCGGTGATGGAGGCCGTCCACTCATCCGCGTAGCGATGTGCGGCTTCACCTGCGAGGCCGAGCTGCAGCGAGCGGTAGGGAAGCGGCTGCAAGTGCAGATCGCGCTCGGGGTCCCATTGAACGCGGGCCGGGGCCCGCTTCAACTGACGCTTCCAGGTCGCCCGGTCTGGGTGCAGCCCAGGCTCGTAGTGGGCCAGACAGGCATGCTCCAGCGCCCATTCGAAGCCTTCGCGCGTCATCTCGACGGCAAGGACGGTTTCCTGGCCTTCCTTGGCGCCCCAGCCGCAGCGATACATCATCCAGAGGAACGACGGCTTGATCCACGTCATCCGGTCCCGCTTCCAGGCCGCTGGAAAGCGGCCCTCTCGGGCCGCGGGTAGGCCGACCTCGGGTGTGTACGCCTGGTAGACGGTGATGGTGGAGGCCGTATGGATCGCGCGGATCTGGTACTTGAGTTCTGCCACGGTGACCAGCGTGGGGGTGCGGCTTGCTGCGTGCCATCGAATTACCGGGGCACTCGACCGGCCGGTCCTTCGCTAGCAGATGAGTGTGGCGTCGGCACTGCTTAGCCGCAGCCCTCATCTGTCATCGGCGTCTGGCCAGGACGTAACACCGACGACAGCGACGATCCGCCTGGATAAGGTGCCACGATGAGCCAGTACTTCGACCTCGGCGACGAGACCCTGTGGAACCCCTCCAATGGAGCTTCCCGTATGTTCCAGCGCCAAGTAGCGGTCTTCGAGTCGGAGCTGGAACTTCCCTCGGGCATCGGGCCGATGGAGAACGACGAGTGCCAGATCCACCCGGCAACCTTCAAGACCTTCGTCAACGCCCTGCTGGCACAGCACCGAAGAACGAGCCACGCCATCATCCTCGCGCTCTCCGAAGACTTCGTCGCCATAGTTCTTGTTCTTGCAGAGCGCGCCGGGATCGGAGTGGACTGGGCGGAGCTCGGAGCCACCCCGGAAGCCCAGCTCGAAGACGTGCAGGTTTCCGCCGTCACAGGTATGTCGACCCCGGCGGAAGGCGGAGCCTGGGGTGCGGGCCTGCGCGACAAAGCACGGGAGCTGGGGCAGCGTATGCCCCGCTGACCGGAGCAACCGCGTAAACGACGAACCGAGCACACCCCTCGCCCCTGCAGCCCGCCACAAGGAGCGGCTTCTGACCTTGAGTTCAACCTTCAGATGGCTCGGCGTTCCAGCGAAACCACGCCCGGCCCTGGTGTATGTCCAGGAGAAACCCGTCAACGGGCCCTGAGGGTGACAGCAGGGTCAGCGCGTCCTCGATACGGTCGTACGCGTCGTCGAACTCCTCCGCCCTCCACGATCTCGTGTACCTCGTCGATCCACGGCATGCCCTGTCGAGAGTCCGGATGGTGTGGGACGGTCAGGACGACGAGTGGTTCGGTGACTGCGACGAGTCGCGGATACCCGCCCCGTCGCCAAGGCCCTGCTCCGCGCAGCGCCGCACGTACAACGTGGTCAGCGCGGTGTGGGTGAACGGCAGCGTCAGCAGCGCGCACAGCGGCAACGCGACGGCTGAGGGCGCCAGTTGGGCCGCCGTAAATGCGAGGTAGGTGTTGCCCGAGCTGACCGACATCGCAAGGGCGTGCGCCGCACCGTCCGCCGGCTCCATCGTGTACCGCAAAGCCACGTACGCGCCGACCGTCAACGCCGCGAGCGCGGTGACGCAGACGGTGGTGCGCCACCACGCGCCGCGTACCAGCGTCCAGGAGCGGTGCAACGCGGCAGTTGTGCCCAGGCCATCGAGGGCCGCGGCGGCCGGGGCGAGGGCGAAGCCGACGCGCAGCGCCACTACGGCGGGCACCAGCAGCGCGAGCAGGACGTACCCCAGTACCGGCTCAGCCGCGGGCAGCGCCACGTCGGCCAGCGACCACAACAGCACCCCCGTGAGGGCCGGCCCGCCCAGCAGCACCCCGCGGCAGGCCTGAACCGCCGCGGCCCGTCCCGCCTGCCGCCGCGCTCGCCGCCACAGCTCACCCACCTCGACGGGCTGGACATGAGTGACAGCCAGGGAGTGCGCCGTGTGCAGCACGCCGAACGCGAACGCGGCAAGGCCCAGCAGTACGAGCAGGGCGCCGGCCGCGACCAGCAGCAGCACCTCGGTGTCCGGCACGTACGAGTCCTCCTGCCGCCTGGCCAGCTCGGCGCCCCGCTGCATCTCGACGAACGCGGGCCAGGCAGCGGCGAAGGCCAGCAGCAGCACGCCGGTACCGGCCAGCGTGGCCCAGGCGGTGCCGCGGAGCGTCAACCTGTAGGCCGGGCCGCAACGTTGGGCGAAGGTGCGCAGTACCCCAGGGGCTCCGGGGTCGGGTGGTGGGGCTTCCCCGCTGTCAGCCGGTTCCCCCGTGGTCGCCGTCATCTGGGTGCCTCCCTGGCGTCTCTGGTGCGGGCGGCCACTATCCCGCAAACGGCCGCTCACCTCAAAGGCTCGGTCGGCACAGGGAGGCCCCACGCTCCCTCGTGAGGACGGCGGGGGCAGCGGCGTCACCCCACCTGCCGCCGAGCCTGTGGGTCCGGCGCGCCGGAGTTCCGGTGGTGACAGCCGGGCGGTCTCCCCTCGGCCGAGTGGCCTTTCGGGCATGGGATGCCTGAGTCCGCCGATCTCCCGCACCCAGGAATCGGCACGCTCGGTGGTGTCGCCGGTGTGGAGAGAGACGTCGAAGGCTGGAGCGCGTCACGTAGCTCACGTTTCAGTCGCCGTTTGAGCAACCGGCGCGCGGTGATCCGTTGAACCCGGTAACCGGCGACCCACCGTTGAGCCGGCGAGTGAGCGAGGTTCGCACATGCCCAGGCCCCTTCCGCACAGCGCCCTGCGCCGCCACGTGACCGCCGGCCGCCTCCCAGCAGGCCGACCCGGCCGAGCTCCCTCTCAGCAACTCGCGCACTGATCGGTCGATCCCATGGACTACTGCGTTCCTTGCCGCCGCCCTCTCAACGACACCGTGACGTGCCCGGAGTGCGGGGCGTACGACTATGGCATGACACTGCCGGGTGCGTCGGGCGACGGCGCTCCGGCGGTCGACACCGCGGCGATGGAGGCCCTCTTCAGCGCCGGACCGGACCCCGTCGAAACACCCTCGCCTTCCCCGTCGATCCCCACCCCCCGAAAACGGCCCGCCGAGGACGCGACCGCCTCGGCCCCGACTCCCTCGGCCGAGGGGCCCGAGGCCCGGCGTCGTCACGGCGCGCCGCGCTGGAAGAAGTACGGCGTCCGGACCCTCGCCGCGGCCGCGTTCACCGTGCTGGGCGGCTTCGCCGCCGGCGCGGTGCTTCCCGAGCCGACGGCCGGGCCCCAATCCGCGGACCTCCCCGACGCACCCCCGGGCCCGGAACAGGCATCCGAGGCGCCCCAGGGGCGCGCCGCCGCACCGCCGCGGGCCTCGCGCCCACCGGAACGTGCGGCCACGCGCCCTGCCAGAGGAGCCGGCCGGGACCGCGACAGCGAGGTGATCCGACCCCCGCGTGCGACGGCCACGCAGCCGGAATCACCAACTCCCCCGGCTGCTCCCACCGTCACCGCTTCGCCGTCCGCGAAGCCCACTCCGGCCCCCCGCCCGCCCAGCGGCCGCCCCAGCCCCTCGCCCACCCCGACGGCACCGTCCCCCCCGGCCCCGGCTCCCACACCGAGTCCGAGCCCGAGCGGCAGTACCGGCACCCCGCCCACGGCCGGCCCCACGCCGAGCCCCACGGTCAGGCCGCTGGCCGATGCACTGCGTGGTGGTACGGGGCTGCTGCTGCCGGGGCGCTAACGGAGGACGGGCCGTGACCAGGGTGATCGAGTGCATTCGCGTCATGGGTGCTCACCCACCATCACGCTGTCAAGCGTCTTGCAAGTTACCAGGGGCCGCGCACTACCAGTTCGAGGGGGATCCGTACCGCGACGACTTCTCCGTCCGCTACTTCGACTCGGGCGAGAATCGAGAATCAAGAAGCCGGGCGGCGTCTCGGCGCCTGGTACGACAATGACCGGATCCTGAGCCATGACCCGTTCATAGTCGTCATCGGCGACTGACCGGCACACCTGGTCCGAGATGACCGTCGTGCGGGGCCGGTCCACCAGACCGGCCCCGCGTTTCTTTCACTCAGTCTCTTCACTGACGGCTGTGCGCCAGATCTGGACCAGGCAGTATTGATCTGCGCCATTCAGTTTCTCCTCATGACCCGACGGCATGGGCAAGGGTTCCCGGCGTCCCGCCAACGGAGAGGTGAAAGACCCACCTGCACGATTGAATATCCACTGCCATCGCATCCGGTACAAGCCGGCCGAGGGCAGGATCAGAGGGACTTCGTTCTGCCCTCCATCGATGGTTTCCAGCGCGAGGTCGCCTCCGGGAAGCTCCACCTCCACGTCCTCCGCACCGGACCACTGAGCATCGCTTGCCGGAGGGACGGTTGACCAACTCTCCAACCGTACAGACGCCCGGATCACTTGGGGCGGCACCTGTAGATAGACCATGCCAGGGGCGGAAAGGAGCCAATTCGTGCGATCTGCATGTGGTGCATACGTATCGACACTCGTGTCAACCAGCCCAAAGGTGCGATAACTTGGAGAGACCACGGTCTCGAAAACATCCAGCATCCTACTCAAGGGCACCTCGCACTTCCTCAGTTGAGTCGCAGCAGCATAATGCCCTCGGATTGGTCGACGGCCTTGTTGCTTGGTGGCGAGCGGGATGAGAGGCGGTCGCCGACCGCGTCGAGAACGATGCCGTCGACGCCGCCCAGCGGCGGTAGAGGGTGCCGAGGTGGACGCCGGAGCGAGGCGGCGTTGTCGGGCCGGTGGTCGCCCCCGACAACCCGGCCCCGACCGTCACCCGAAGCCGCCTCGGGCGCCTCACGCGCCAGGGCTTCCTCATCCAACCCGGACTCGGCATCCACCCCGCGCGAGCCCGAGCTGCGAGCCGCAGGACGAAGGCAGCGTTGGTGCCCGAATCCGCGCGGGGAGGAGGAGAACGCCTCAGCTCAGGCGGAGTTGTTCGCCCGGCACCTGTGGCGCGAGTGTGGTGCGGAGCCGGGTGATGGTTGCCTGCCAAGGGCCGCCGTCCGATTCGGCCCAGAGCTCCGGCAGTTCGGACGGCTCGGCCATGACGCGGTCGAGGGCCTGGAGGGCGAGGGCGCGCAAACCGGTGAGATCAGGGAGGGGTTCGTCCGGTCCGTAGTGGGGACCGGCGGGCTCGCCGCCGGGGCATTGCGAGGCGACCAAGGCGGCCGCGGCGACGGCTTCCTCGGACACATGCGCGTCAAGGTATTCGGTGGTGTCGGCCGCGCGGATGAGCGTGGCGCGGACCATGCCCTCGCGTGCGTCCGCAGCGGCCTCGTCGAGGTCGCCGCACCAGTCTGCCGCAGTGTCGTTGTCGAAGGGGCCGACGTCCCAGGTGCCCATGTGTCTCTCCCCATGGTGGTGGTGTCCGGGGATCATGGCAGGTGCCACTGACATGGCCCCGGACTCCTCTCTCTGCCCCCATCCGCAAAGTGGCGGTCATGGCGAGGACTTCGCGTACCGAGCCCGCCTTGTGGAGTGATCTGCGTCACATGCTGTCACGGCGATCAATCGCGCGGTGTCTTGAGGCCGAACCCCTTGAGACGGAGGAGACCATGGCTGGGAACACCGATGTGGTGGTGATCGGCGGCGGCTACGCCGGCGTCATGGCGGCCAATCGCCTGATGAAGCGAGGCGACGTGACCGTGACACTCGTCAACCCGCGCCCGACCTTCGTCCCGCGACTCCGCCTGCATCAGCTGGTGGGCGGGTCCCACGACGCGGTCGTCGACTACCGCGAGATCCTGGCCGCGAGCGTCCGGCTGGTCGTCGACACCGTGACCCGGATCGACGGCGCCCAGCGCAGTGTGACGCTGGCGAGCGGCGGCACGGTCGGCTATGACTACCTGATCTACGCGGCGGGCAGTGGCAGCGCCGACCCGCGCGTTCCCGGGGCGGCCGAATTCGCCCACCCGGTCGCCACCCTGGAGGCCGCGCAGCGGCTGCGGTCGGTCCTCGACGCCGCGCCCGCGTCGGCTGCGGTGACGGTCGTCGGAGCCGGTCCGACCGGCATCGAGACCGCCGCCGAACTGGCCGAGCAGGGCCGCGGGGTGACTGCGGAGACGTACTCGGCCCGTACCTGCACCCTCAGGCCCGACGCACGGCTGCCAGGCGACTCGCCCGGCTCGGGGTGACCGTGCTCGACGGCCCCGACGCGTTGGTCACGGCGGTGACGCGCCACGCCGTGCGCCTCGGTGACGGCCGCGAGCTGCCGAGCGAAGTCACCGTCTGGACCGCCGGGTTCGGCGTGCCGGATCTGGCCACGCGTAGTGGGCTGAGCACCGACGCGGTGGGGCGCCTGCTCACGGACGAGACGCTGACCAGCGTCGACGACGAGCGCATCGTTGCGGCCGGGGACTCGGCGGCACCGTCGGACCTACCGTTCCGGATGAGCGCCTACGCCGCCGGCTGCCTGGGCGCACACGCGGCCGACACGGTGCTCGGCCGCATCGCGGGTGAGCAACCCGCGCCCATCAGCCTGTCGTTCCCCGCTATGTGCGTCAGCCTGGGGCGCCGCGCCGCCGTCCAGCTCGCGCGCAAGGACGACACCGCGATGCGGCTCTACGTCGGCGGCCGTGCGGGCGCGAAGCTGAAGGAGCTCTCCTGCCGGTTCAGCGTCAAGCATCTGGTGGAGGAGGCACGCAAGCCCGGTTCGCACACCTGGCCCCAGGGCGACCACCGCCGGCAACTGCTGCAGGCCAAGCGCGCCCGGGCATCGGCCACCGCTGGGCGGGAAGCCTGACCAGGCATTCGAGGGAGAGAGACCGAGAGATGACCGACCACACCACCGACCTGGCGACCGAAGCGTTCGTCGCCCACCGCAACCTGTTCTTCACCGTCGCCTACGAGATGCTCGGATCGGCGGCCGACGCCTTGACCCTCTTCTTCCAAGCGGTCACCGCCGGCATGCTGCTGACCTCGTCCCGCGGCCATCTGATGCACGACGTCGGATCGAAGGTGATGTACGCAGCCGCCATGCTGTACGTGCTCGCCGCGGTCCTGGCCTGGCGTCCGGGCGGCGGATCACCCCGCCCCATCCTGTACGCCACCGGCTTCCTCGGCCTCGCGTCGGTCCAGGTCGTTCTGGGCATCGCGCACATGCCCTCCCTCCATGTCCCCGTGGGCGTCCTGATGTTCGGCCTCAGCCTCCTGACACTTGGCCAGATGCTGTCCGCCCACCCGCAGGTGCCCTCCAGCGCCCGGTCATAGCCGCCACCGACCCCGGGTCGTGCCGCGCACCGGCCCGGTCCCCCGCACGACGTCAAGCACGCAAAGGCTCCAACCGAGGACGGGCATGGATACTCAGACCCCGCCACAGCACGTTCCGGGATATGTCCAGAACGCCGCCGAGAAGCGTCAGCAGCCCGGAATCGTCGCTCTGGACGCGGCGGGCAGCAGCCTCTCGCACTGGCCGTTGATCACCACCGCGCGGTGATCTGTCTTGCCGATGTCCGCCCCGGCCCGGATCTCGGGCACGCGGTCGAGTCGTCGCGGGGCCCTGGGCGACCAATCCCCTTGAGCCGTCTCGCGGTCTCACGCATGTCAGTCATACCCGCACCCCGGGTCCGCCGATCCCACAAATAACCAGTTCGGACCCACAGTTGAAAGGTAGGGCACCGCATGTCTGTCCGATCTGTGCTTGCCGTGGCCGGAGCCGCCCTGATCGGAGGTGTCGGCTTGCCACACCGGCGGCCGCGCACGCCTCGGCCCAGTCGGCCGCCGCCGGCATTTACACCCTGAGCGCCGGGCGGCTGGGGGCCATCGTGGCCGCGCTGCTGGCGCTGACCCGGCGTGGTCATCGGTGGGCTGGCTCTGGCCCGCTCCTCCGGTCGTATCGATACCGGTCCCGGGCGACGCGGAGCGATCGTGGCTCTGATGGCGGGACTGATCGGCACGGCCCTCGGTGGGCTGGTGGTGGCGACCGCCTCCGGTGGTCTCGGCACCGGCAATGGGCTGGGTGGGGGGATCGTGGCCCTGGTGGTGGGGCTGATCGGCACGGCCCTAGGTTGGCTGACTCTGACCCGTTCCCGCCGCACCGACTGACCGGCTCACCGCAGCGGATGGGCTCGCGCTTCGGACAAAAGCCGGACACAAGGCGGGGGCGGGCCGGGAACGATTACCGGTCCGCCCCCGCCTCGGGGATCGGATGTCAGCCCATGAAGCCGCCGTAGTAGCCGCCGAGCTGGTCCCGGTATCCCGGGTCGTCGGCGTGCGAATCGTTCTCGAACTCGGGCGCGTTCTTGATCTCGTCCTTCGTGCGGGAGACATGAACGGTCTCCGCGGCGATGTCGATGCTCGAAACGACTCCGGCGGGCAGCAGGACATGCTTGCCGAAGATCCACGGGCCGGTGTCGACGACGATGTGCGCGGAGCCCACCTCGTCGGAGTGCTTGTCGACCCTCCCGATGCTGCCGTCGGTGGCCTCGACCTTGAAGCCGACCAGGCCGGCGCCGGTCGTGCGGCCGGAAGCGGGGGTGTAGGCCCAGAGGTTGGGGTCCATGAGAGTCCTCTCAACTTGGATCGTGCGGCATCGGTTGCTCGGCAACGGCCAAGGGCCGCCTGCATACGAGGGCCGGATTCCTACCAGCGGTACCAGCGGCCCCGTCGGCCGCCTGAAGCCGCGGGCCGGACCACGAATCCCAGCAACCACACCACCAGCACGATGACGGCGATCCACCAGAGTGCCTTGAGGGCGAAACCGGCACCGAAGAGAATGAGGGCAAGCAATAGGACGAGAAGCAGGGGAACCATTTCTCATCACCTCCGAAATCCCGTATGCCCCGCACCTGAACCGGCATGCGCGCAATGCGGCTCGTTTCTCGGAGCCCTTCCCGGGTATACGCGCCGCCGCAAAAACAGTGCCGCCGACCACTTCGCAGTGGTCGGCGGCACATGGCACGCGTCATCGCTTGAAGGCGTCCTCCACCTTTTACGCGCTCCGCCCTTCGTCTTTTCCTTGGCCTCGCGCATATCACCCTGCGCCTGATCCGTTCGCCCCTCTGCAGTCAGAAGCTCATTGCCCACGGCGCGACCTGCGCCTTCTCCGCATTGCCCCGCTCCTTTCGCTTCCGCTTATGAGATTCACCTTTCGCAGAGGTCTTGTGTCGCCGTTGCCCATAACGTCGCGACACAACCGGAAATGCGGCGAGTAAGACGTCAGTACGGTGCATACGAAAGGGATCAGTCCGTCCTGCGGATCCATGCCGGCAGAACCACCCAGCAGCCACGAACCAGCTCAGGATGCCGAACGCCTCGTCCTTTCCCCGGCCCGCCCTGCGGAGCCGCGACTCGTCGTGTTCGCACGCGCCTGCGTCACCGCCGACTCGAGCCCGCTCGGGTGCGGAGGGTGTGTACGAGCCGACGGACGACGGCCACGGTGGAGACGCCGTGAGGGCCTCTGCCGAGGCGGGAGTCCACGGGCGGCCGGCGACGGGCGTTCCTGTGCCGCCGCAGTTCACGGACGATGGTGTTCAGCTTGGAAGACATCCAGGATCTCCCTCTGCGTTTCGGTGTTTCGGGGCAGACACCCCGCTCTCCGATTGCCCCGTGGGGACCGCGACATGCCCGACGCCTGCCCTCGCCGGGTTCCGCGACGACGGACCGCCATGGCCCGGCGCGTCGGGCCGAGCGCGCCCGAACAGCGCATCGCCCCGCCGGAGCCGTCGGCGCGTGTCCTACGCCGAGGAGGAGCTGCGCGTCTCGGCGCAGCCCGCGTAGCCCCGTTGCGCAGCCCCGCTGCGGGCATCCCGGGTCAGGCCGCCGCCACCTTGGCGCGGTCCCGCTGCCGCAACTCAACATGTCGCCGTAGAAGCAGTTGGCACAACTCGTAGAAGACCTGATGCCCCGTCGACCTCCGCCCTCAGCCGCCGCGGGGTGAGGACCCGGGCCACCGATCAAGGGAAAGGAACACATCATGCACCGGGCCGTCGCAGCGGGTTCTCGACGGCGACCCGAACGACCCGCTCCGCATGCCGGGGGCACCTGCCCGCGTGGACACTGGGCTCGGGCGAAAGGAGTGATCATGCTTCCCGGATTCCTCACCAGGGCGGTCGGCGTGCTGCTCGGCCGGGAAGGACGGTCACTGCACCTGAAGGCGGCGGGCGGCGCGACAGTCGCCCTCGTGCTGGTGATGCTCGGCGGTTCCTGGGCCGTCGTGGCCGCCGAGGAGGGGGCGCGTGGCGCGAACCTGACGTCGTATCCGAGGGCGCTGTGGTGGTCGATCGAGACGGCGACCACCGTGGGCTACGGGGACTTCTACCCGATCACGCCATGGGGCAGGGTCGTCGGCTCGGTCGTCATGGTCGTCGGAATCACGACGTACGGCATGGTCACGGCCGCACTGGCGACGTGGTTCGTCGGGCGGGAGGAACGACGGCTCAGTCGCGCGCACCATCTGCGCGACGACGCCCTCCAAGCCCTGCACGAACGCTTCGACCGGCTCGAACGCCTGCTGACCGGCGAACGGGACGGCGACTGAGGACCGGCGAAACTCGTTTGCCTGCCGGCCCCGAGGAGTCGCCGTCTGCCCCTCATCATTCGCTGTACCCGATCTGCCGGCCGGCCGGCGGGGCGGCCCTCTGCCGCAAGCCGCCGGGCCGTGACGCACTCCACACGGTCACGGACGCCACTCAAACAGGAACCTCGTATTCGTATTACTAGCGTCCTGGCTGTGCGACTGACCAAGTTCACCGACCTGGCGCTGCGATCCGTCATGCGTCTGGCGGTCTGCGCCGATGACGAGGTGCTCACCACCCGCGAGGTGGCCGAAGCCATGGACGTGCGGTACACCCACGCGGCGAAGACGGTCACGCGCCTGCAGCACCTCGGTGTGGTGGAGGCCCGGCGCGGCCGCGGCGGAGGGCTCGCTCTGACCGGCCTCGGCCGGCGCGCCTCGGTGGGCTGGCTGGTACGGCAGCTCGAGGGCGAGGTCGAGGTCGTCTCCTGCGACGACCCTCCGTGTCCCCTGCGCGGAGCCTGCCGGCTGCGGAGTGCACTGCGCGAAGCCCAGGAGGCGTTCTACGCCACCCTCGACCCGCTGACCGTGGCCGACCTCGTCGCCTCGCCCACGGGGCCGGTGCTGATAGGCCTGGTCGGCCCGCCACCGCGGTAGCCCGGTCCCTCGCATGCACCTGCGCATCACGGCACGGGCTCGCGCGCATCAAAATACGAAGATCATCTACCTATTAGGAGTCGCAGTGCTCTCCGAGCAGTCCGCCCTGGTCGTCCGGGCTACTCTTCCGGCGGTCGGAGCCGCCATCGGGAACATCACCGAGTTGTTCTACCGGAAGCTGTTCGATGCCCATCCCGAGCTGCTGCGCGACGTGTTCAACCGCGGCAACCAGGCCAACGGGGAGCAGCAGAGGGCGCTGGCCGGCTCCATCGCGGCGTTCGCGGGCCTGTTGCTGGAGAAGCCGGACGCCCGCCCCGACGCGTGGCCAGTAGGAGCGGGGCCCGCACGAGCGGACGCGACGGGCGCGGGCTCCTGACGAGGACCGTCCCTGGGAGACCGGCTCGCACGCTCAAGGGACGTCACAGAGAGAGGTGCACCGTATGCATGCCACTTCCGCGGCCGTGGCCGCCGCGGTTGTCTTCGTCTGGCTCGGGATGGTGCTGGCCATCTCCTTCCTGGAGGCACCACTGAAGTTCCGGGCCCCAGGCGTGGACGTACGGATCGGCCTCGGCATCGGCCGTCTTGTCTTCCGCGCGCTCAACCGCGTCGAGGCCGTACTGGCCGTTGTCGTGATCGCTGCGGTCGCCGTCGGCGATCCGCCGGCGGCCGTAGGGGTCCTGACGGCCGTCGCCACCGCACTGCTGGTGATCCAGCTTGTCGGCGTCCGGCCCGTCCTCAACCGCCGGTCCGACCGGGTGCTGTCCGGGGAGGACGTTCCCCGCTCGCGAGCACACCTGCTCTACGTGGTCTATGAGGTGGCCAAGGCCCTCACCCTGCTCGCGCTGGGCACTACCACGCTGATGGCCTGAACATCACCACTGCTCCGCCCCGCTGGGCCCTACCAGCGAGGGCACGCCTGGTCCGAGGACAGGGGTGTTGACCGCAGACCACCACCGCTCCTCGAAGCTGCCCGGCCGGCCCATGAGGGGCATGTCGTACTTCTGCAGCGCCATCGCGTCGGGCTCCCCAGTGGCCAGGACCCGGTGCGGACGTTCGCCGAGAGTTCCTAGGCGGGAGAGGGACCGGTGTCGGATCGCCGGGAGAGCCGGATACGCAACGGGACAGCGACCAGCCACGAGAGCTGCGCCAGCACGGGTGAGGCAAGGGTGAGCGGCATCGAGGCCGCGAAGACGACCACCACGACCAGGCCCTGCTGGACGGACCGGGTCAGACTCTCGCGCGGGATGCCCGGTTTCACCAGGGCCGGCCGGTGGACGAGCCGTAGCGACATCGCGGTCATCAGGCTCGAGGCGGCAGCGATCGCTCCCGCGTAGATCATCGTCGCCGGAGCTGTGTCCCCGTACTCGCTGATCAGACGCGTCGGGAACGGCAGCCCTGCGATCACGGCCAGGAGCGCCAGATAGAGATACAACAGCCACGCGTCGAGCCAGGCGATCGCTGTGAACAGGGCATGCTGAGCCAGCCACAGCATCCCGATGACGGCAAAGCTGAGGACATACGCGCCCACGTCGGGCAGTGCGTCGCGGAGCGCGTCGCCGATGTCCGAGGCGGCCAGCCCGTCCGGCACACCGACGTCGAGGATGAGCAGCGTGATCGCGATGGCGAAGACCGCGTCCCCGAACGCCAGAAGCTGCTCGGGCCCCATGGCCGGCCTGCCGCGTTCGGCTCCCGGCCCACGTCTCACTGCGCTCACACCCGGACGCTACCCCGGGGGTGCCTGCGGCGACACGCGGTGTTGGGCCGGGTGCCGGACAACCTCGTTCTCCGGAGCCTGCCGACCCGGCCGTCTCCCTGCCGCGCACGGCGGCCGCTGGTGCCATCCGCCGCTCCCCTCGAGAGGCGAGACGCCGACGCCCGCCCCGGCAGACCGGGACGGGCGTCACACCGAGGTGGCTCAGGCGGGGGTGATGTTCTCCGCCTGCGGGCCCTTCTGGCCCTGGACGACGTCGAAGTTCACCTTCTGGCCTTCCTGGAGCTCACGGAAGCCCGAGCTGGCGATGTTCGAGTAGTGGGCGAAGACGTCCGGGCCCCCGCCGTCCTGCTCGATGAAGCCGAAGCCCTTTTCTGAGTTGAACCACTTGACTGTTCCGCTGGCCATTTGCCCTCCAAGGGGACTGGAAATCGGTTCCCGCACCGCGCGGGAGCCGGAGGTGATCGCCCTGGTCCTCAGAGGCTTTGAACAGCAAATCGCCCGTGAACTCGCGCTCACGGGCGACCGGTACTTCGGAACCATGACAGCTGGCACTGACGCTACACGGTCCGTCACCTCTTCACCACAAAAACCACCGCGCAAGGGGTAGGACGGGTGATGCGCCCAGCTCCGTCCCCCGGTGGTGGGGCACTGTGGAGGCCGCCTGTCCGGTGCCTCGGATCCACAACGCTGCGCGGACCAACGCCGTTGACGCGGTACCGCCGTTGGTCGTGCCGGGCTCCGGATCGTCCAAGGCGGAGCTGCCGGCAGGTGCTGCTGCGGACCGCACTCGCGGCGACTGCCTGTGATGAACCGGCCGGCCTCCCAGCGCAGCGGGTCCGGGACCGCACGGCGAGCGCCGGCTGGTACCACCCCGCAGCCCTTACAAGTGGTCGCGGGGCAGTGTCTCGTTCCATGTACGGGAGAAGACCCGGCGGTCGTTCTCGAAGCCGTCCAAAGTGGCGTCGACGAAGAACTCGGTCTCGCTGGACCTCAGCATGGTGCGCGTCTCCACCCGCACGTCCCAGTCGTCCCGACGGAATCGCATGGTCCAGGTCGCTTCTCCGCTGACCGAGGTGAAGTCGTCGGCGACCGCGCTGTACTTCTCGTAGGCCCGCAGGCCGACGTCGAGGCCGATGTCGTCGTAGCGCACCATGCCGCGATCCTTGACGATCTCGAGCTCGGAGTTGTAGCCGACCAGGTCTCGTTTGACCTCCCAGCGTTGTTCCGGAGGGGTCAGCTGGGTGGTGGCGAGGGGTGCTGTGCCCTCGGGCTCGCCGAACGGACGCTGGGGAAGGTGGTCGGGCTCACCCGCTGGGCGCAGCGGCAGCGTCAGGCTGCTCATGCCCTCATACACGCTCAACAGCACTGGTCGGGGCGGGGGCCAGGCGAGCGGCCAGTAGGAGGTGGACAGCGACAGCCGGATGCGGTGCCTGGGCGGGAAGGCCTGGGCCACGCCGTTGAGGTGGACGGTCGCCCGGTAGCGCGTGCCGGGTTTCAGCGGCTCCGGCGTTCCCGTCTCATTTCGGTGGGTGAGATTGAGCAGGCCGTACGTGACGCGGGTGGCGCTGCCGTCGGGAGCCACGTCGGACAGCCGGGCGGCGACCATGGCGACCGGTTCGCTCACCGAGAGGTCCAGTTCGACGCTGGGAGAGCCGAGGATCTCGACAGGCTCGACGAGTTGGTCCGTCTCGAAGACCAATGAGCCGCCGTCCTCCTCCCGCTGGTCGTAGGGCAGGTCGGGTGGCGCGTTGTACGAGGCCCATTTGCCGGCGAACTGTCCGACGGACAGGGGCGACTGCACGGTCAGGACATCCTTGCTCGACGTCGTCTCACCGGGGGTGCCGATGCGATGCCGGCTGAGGGGGTGGGCGGTCGGCACGACATGCGGTGAAGGCCAGTCCGGTTCGCCCACCCAGCGACCGGGCCGTTCCTCGTAGCGGGTGGAGGGCGGCACGCTGTCCTGCATCCACGTCTGCAGCATGGGCCCTTCCATGATCCCGTTGTCGACGCCCTTGAGCCAGTGGTCCCACCATGCGACGACCTCTTGCAGATAACCGATGGCGGGGCCCGGTTCGCCGAGGTGGGGGTACTTGTGCGACCACGGGCCGATCAGGCCCTTGCGCGGTACGTCCAGGTTCCCCAGCAGACGGGTCACCGCGTTGGAGTAGCCGTCCGCCCAGCCGCTGGAGGCGAGGACGGGGCAGCGCACGTCCTGGTAGTTCTCGCAGACCGAGGCATGCTGCCAGTAAGCGTCGCGGCGCTGGTGACGCAGCCACTGCAGCACCCACGGTCGGGTGTTCTCCAGGCGTTCGTGCCACATCTCCCGCCAGCGCGCGCCCACGACGGAGGGGTCCGGCGGGCAGGTGGCGTAGGCGAACATGGTGCCGGCTTCGGCCAGGTTGTCCGACAGCAGGGCACCGCCCATGTAGTGCATGTCGTCGGCGTACCGGTCGTCGGTGAAGGAGGCGATGACGATGGCTCGCAGGCTCGGCGGTTGCCGTGCGGCGACCTGAAGGGCGGCGAACGCGCCCCAGGAGATGCCCATCATGCCGGTGTTGCCGTCGCACCAGGGCTGTTCGGCCAGCCAGGCCAAGGTGTCCTCTGCGTCGCTCTGTTCCTGCTCCAGGTACTCGTCCGCCAGCACACCCTCCGACTCGCCGGTGCCACGCAGATCAACGCGGACGCAGGCGTAGCCGTGACCGGCGATGTAGGGATGATGGATGGAGTCGCGTACCGAGGAGAGGTCGCGTTTGCGGTACGGGATGTACTCCAGCACGGCCGGTACGGGTTCCGCGTCCGAGGAGACGGGACGCCAGATCCGGGCCGACAGGCAGACGCCGTCGGACATGGGGACGGCGATGTGTTCCTCTTCCGTTGTCGCGTAGGGCAGGTTGCTCACACAGCGCATACGGCCGGCTCTCTCCTTGTCTTTGCTCGGGCTGGGCGGCTGCCCCGGATCCTGTTCGGCACACCGGCCGGACGGGGCCGTCCTGCCTCAGGTGCTCCTCTCGTCCCGGCCTCCCAAGGTGGGCCGGTTGAAGGTGAGGTCCAAGGCGGCCACGCAGCGGTCGTACTTCTCGCGCAGATCCTCTTCGCTGTCCCCTCCGGTGAAGACGTGGGCCAGCTCAAAGCTGTAGCTGTCCTGCTCCGGCATCTGCGACAGCCGCTGGCCCTCCTCGGGCACCATGTCGACCCGCACACCGGGGATCTCCCGCTCGATGCGCCTCAGGTCCTCATCGGAAGGCACATCGTGCACCACACCGTCGGCGAACCAGCGGTAGTACCACTTGGCGGCAGTCTTGTAGCGACCGGCGCCCTTGGGCAGGCTCGGGTCCTTGCCGAGAGCGAGGCTGATCATGCAGTGGTGGTTGGGCACGCCATCGACGAACTCGAACAGTTCGGCGTGCGACTGGGAGTGCCGGGGGTTGATCTCCAGCAGGTTGATCGCGTCGGTCCGGGGATCGTAGAAGTACTCGATGCTGAACGTCGCCGAGTCCATCCCTATCCGGCGTATCACGCGCTCGGAGACGTCGTGCAGGCGCCGCACCACGGGCTCGGGGAGCGTGGAGGGGTACTGGTGGCGCAGAAAGGACGAGCTGTCGGGATAGTTGATGGAGTCCAGTGCACCGTAGACGGTGACCTCGCCGTGGTGGACGTACCCCTCGACGGCGACCTGGATGCCGGACAGCGCTTCCTCCGCCAGACACACCTGGCCTCCGATGCCCTCCATCTCCGGCGGCAGGTCCAGCTGGTCGAGGATGTACTGGAACGGGCGGCCGACGCGGCCGACCCCCTCGCGGATCTCCTCCACCGCCGCGCGGAACTCCTCCTCGTTCTTCACGCCGAAGGCCAGCTCCGACGAGTACGACAGCGCGGGCTTGAGCCACATCGGGAAACGGACGCCCTCGGGCGGGCGCGGGTCCCTGGCCTCCAGATCGACCCGGCCGAAGCGTGGGTGCTCCTCCACGACCTTCTGCTGCTCCAGGCGGCTCCAGTACTTGTGCTCGCACTTGACGACCGATTCCAGAGAGGTGCTGCGCGTGCCGTATCGCTCACTCAGGATGGGCACGAGTGTGCTCACCGGGAAGTCCCAGTAACCGACGATCGCGTCGATGCTTCCGTCGAACGCGTTCAATATGCCCTCGGCCTTCTCCAGAAGCCCGGGCACGGACACCTCGCCGACCTGCAGCTCCTGCGTGGTCAAGAGCGGATGGAAGCGGTACTCGCGAGCATTCGGCACGTTCAGAAGGGTGTGCAGGTTGGCGTCGTCCAGACCGATCACGAAGATGTTCTTCTTGTTCACCGGATCTCCTCGGGCATGTGGTGTCTCTTGTCCGGGACCTTTCGATCCTCGCCACGCGAGTGGCCGGCCCGGCTCAACAGGGCACGGTCAGGAGCCGAGCACGGAGTCGTCCTCGGGGCGGGCCCCGGGGAGCCGGTGGCGGGCTGCGACGAGAGCGGAGGCCACGTCGCTCGTGCCGGTCGAGACGCACAGCGTGTAGGCCAGATCGTCCATGCGCTGTCGCGCCTGCGACGACCCCTTCTCAGCGCGCAGCACACGCAGCGCGTCGTACTGTTCGAGCAGATTGCGCAGGACGACAGGGTGAGCCATCAGCATGGGGAGAGCCTCCTTCAGGCAAGGCCGCTGCGGATCGGGGGTTGGCTCGCGCCTACCCCCCGCCTCGCACGACATGCCGTCCCGATCAGCCGTTGGACGGCTCTGGACCACCTCTTCTCCTACAACCGCCACCCGCACCGCTCGGCCGGTCTCCGGCTCCGCAGTAGCAGCCAGGGACTGTCTCTCAGCCGTCCATGAGATCGTCGTGCACATGACCGAGTGCTGGGTGATCGATGACGGCAGCAGCACCGTGCCTGTGTCGTCCGAGGCGGTGCTGGAGACCCTCAGGGTGAGGATCGACAGTGGGCGGCTCGAGACGTGGCTGACCAGTTCGTCCGGACGATCGTTGGCCTTCGTGACGAATACCGAGCGCGCGATGGTGGTGCTGCTCGAAGAGGAGGGCGATCCCGGCGAGCATGCCGTGGACCCGGGAACCGACGGATCGAGCGAGGGGTTCGTCCTCTCCAACGGTCAGCACGACGAATACCCGGACGAAGACACCGTGCCCATCGGTGAGGCGTTCAGGATCGTGGAGCACATCGTCAGCACGGGATCATGGCCCGCGAACGCCCGCTGGGTGGTCGATCGTTGAGACAGCGGCCTATCGCCGGGCCCAGATGAGGATGGCGCGAGGTGCAGTGCGGCCTGGTAGGCGATGGCTAGCTTGTGCTTACGCCGTGACCAGCAGTGTCCTGTCTGTCAGCGGCAGGCTCCACGGCCTGCCACGGCGGGCGGCGTCTACCTCCTCGCGACGCAGCGCCGTCACCAGTTTCATGAACTGGCGCGGGCTCAGACCGGAGAACGGGACATCCGAGACGGCTCCGACGCCGTGATCACACCAGCCACATCAAGATCATTCCACTGCGGCTGATCCCTCCAGCCCGTGAGGGCGGTGTCCGGACACGAAGGCAAGGACGTCGCCGACCGCTTCGTTCAGGCTGCCGAAGTGACGATGCACGCCGTCCACCGCCGCAGGGGCGTTGACACCCCACACCGTCATCCCGGCACGCAGCCCGGACTCCACCCCTGAAGGGGCGTCCTCGATGACCAGACAGTCCTCCGGTTCGGCACCAAGTCGCGCGGCTGCCTGCAGATACGGCACAGGCGACGGTTTGCCTTCCTCCACGGCGGCCGCATCCACGAGGACCTCCGGGACCGGCAGGCCCGTCCGTGCGAAACGTCCACGCACCCGGTGCTCATAGTTCGAAGTCACCAGTGCCCAGGACCCGGGCTCCAGTGCACTCAGCAACTCCGAGGCGCCGCCGAAGGCCGTATAGGCGCCGGAGCGGACGTCCTCGTCCTCCAGCTCGTGCAGTGCGGCAAGGCACTCCCCGGGGTCCTGGTCCGGAGCAACCTGCGCGAAGGTCTCCATCGGCCTCGTCCGCAGCGCCACTCGATACACCTCATCGGGGTCCAGTCCGTATCGCTCTGCCCACGCCCGCCAAACCAGGCGCTGATTGTCCACGGCGTCGATCAACGTGCCATCGACATCGAACAGGACATATCTCATCGCACCGGACTGGCCGGGTTCACTGATCACGCTTCGATCATGCCATCAGGTCCTGAGCAGGCAGTTTGCGGGACGAGCCTTAGGTGAGGCTCGACGGGACGATCCCGTAACGGCGCATCTTGCGGTACATGGTGGCGCGGGAGATGCCGAGGTCCTGTGCGGTGCGTTGGACGTTGGAGTTGCGCTCCATCAGGCCCCGCAGAATGGCATCACGTTCCAGCGCTTCGATGGTGGTCAGGACCTTGTGGGACGACACCCGGCATTCCGGCGGGAGATCGTCCACGTGGATCGTCCCGGCCAGCGGGCGCCGTGCGAGGCCGCGGATCACCGACTCCAGTTGCCGAACATTTTCCGGCCAGGCGCAGCGCTCCAGCATCGCCAATGCATCCGGGGAGCAGCTGCTCTCTCCGCCTGGCCGATATTTGAGCAGGAAGAACCGAACCAGGTGCTCGATGTCGCCATAGCGATGACGCAGCGGCGGCACCTCCACCAAGGCGCCGCACAGACGGTCGAGCTCGTCGTCGGGTGTGACCATGGACGGTTGGCTGGTCATGATCAGCTGCCCGTGGGCGGTCCCGTCGGGGTGAGCCAGCAGGCTTGTCAGCTGTCGGCGCAGCTGGTCGCCCAGCAGGTGGACGTCGCGCAGTACGACCACCGTCGACGGCCTGGCCCGCAGCTCGCGGACATCGCGCAGCCAGTGCTCGGTGGCGTGCGGCGACTCCGACAGCGGCGCTTCCACCATCTCGAGCCGGCGCCCGGCACTGTGGGTTCGGTGGACGGCATGGACCAGCGTCCGCTTGCCGGCACCGGCCTCGCCCACGAGATGAAGCCAGGATCCGGCGACGAACGCCGCCTCGGTTTCGGCGACCGCGCGCAGCCACTGCGGGGAGGAGCCCACCAATCCCAGGCCCGATCGTCCGGGGCCGGTGGAAAGTACCGGTCCGTGCTGGGGGCGCCCGATGACCCGGACCCGGAAGATGGCGCCCGCGTCGCTGTCCTCGCGCCGGCTTCGGCTGACCCGCAGCTCGGCGACTCGTCCGGAGGGGAGGGCGATACTCCGTGTCCCTTCGAACCGGGCATCGGCGGCGATCTCCTGTGCGTGGTCGAGCAGCGCGTAGTGATCCGGCCCTGTCACGGCGGATCTCAACTGCTCGTTCATCATGACGACTTCAGGGTTGAGGGCCAGGACAGGTCCCGGGCGCACCGAGGAGCAGGCGTCCATGTAGTCCTGGAACAGGGCCCGTTCCCGTCGCGAGCTGATTGCGGCGATCTCACCTTCGATCTGGCCCGCGACGGAGCGGGCCAGGGCCATGAGCATCCCGGCGGAGCCCTGACGGAGCGTGGTCAGGTTGAAGGCTCCCAGCAGCGTGCGCCGGACAGGATGCAGGATCGGCACGGCCGCGCAGTGGAAGTCGCGCAGCTCCTCGACGTAGTGCTGGCTTCCGGCGATCATGACCGGACGGCCGCTGGCCAACGCGGTCCCGATGCCGTTGGTGCCCACATAGCGCTCGGCGAACACGTGGCCCGGGGCCAGCTGCACTCGGTTGAGCCGCGTCGTCAGACCCTCGTGGGAGAGTTTTCGGGACAGCACCACGCCGTCGCGGTCCGTGATCATCGTGGACACCGGGTCGTCGGCGAGCTGCTCGTGCAGCCTGTTCACGATCGGCAGCGCCGCCCTGGCGAGCGGGCTGTCCAGATTGGGATTCTCGAGGTACGGAGCGTTGATGCGGCTCGACTTCACCTCGTACTCGATCGAGCGCTGCCACGAAGCGACCACGAGCGGGCGGGCGCTCGGGTCCTTGGTGACTTCCAGATACAGCTCTCTGGCCGCTGTCAGCGAGCTGCCGGGCTGCCGTCGGGGCATTTAACACTTCCGTATCACGCGCGTCATCCCTCGATGGACTGATTGGAACAGCTCGATGACGCCGCGCCTATGGCGTGTATCACATTGAGACATCCGCAGGCCCTTTCTGAGACATCGGCCTGCGAGCAGCGGCCTGTGTAATCGGCGCACCGTCCACCGCCGATTCGCAGGGAGCGCCATGAAAGCCGTGCAGGTCATCGAGTACGACGAGCCGCCAGTCCTCGTGGATGTGCCGGACCCGCAGATCACCGGTCCGCTGGATGTGATCGTGAAGGTGGGAGGTGCGGGAGTCTGCCGCACCGATCTCCACATTCTCGAAGGACAGTGGGCCGCCAAGAGCGGAGTCGCCCTCCCCTACACCATCGGCCATGAGAACGCCGGCTGGGTGCAGGAGGTGGGGCAGGCCGTCACCAACGTCAGGGTCGGCGACCCGGTCATCCTGCACCCGCTCGTGACCTGCGGTCTGTGCCGGGCCTGCCGGGCCGGCGACGACGTGCACTGCATGAGCTCGGCGTTCCCGGGGATCGACGCCGACGGGGGCTACGCCGAGTACCTGAAGACCACCGCCCGCTCGGTCGTGGCGCTCGACCCGTCCCTCGAGCCGGCCTCGGTGGCCGCTCTGGCCGATGCCGGGCTCACGGCCTACCACGCTGTCGCCAAGGCGGCCCGGACCCTGCGACCGGGTGACCGGGCCGTGGTGATCGGCGCCGGGGGTCTCGGACACATCGGTATTCAAGTGCTCCGGGCTCTCTCTCCGGTCGAGATCATCGTGATCGACCGGAGCGCGGAGGCCCTCGCCCTCGCCAAGGAGCTCGGGGCCGAACACACGCTGGTCGCCGACGGCAGTGAGACCGAGCGCGTGCGGGAACTCACCGGAGGGCACGGGGCCGAGGCGGTTCTGGACTTCGTCGGCGAGGGGGGTGCCGTCGAGACGGGCGTGGCCTGCCTGCGCCGTAACGGCAACTACTACGTGATCGGCTATGGCGGCCGGCTCGACGTTCCGACGATCGACGTGATCTCCACCGAGATCAACTTCATCGGCAACCTCGTGGGCTCCTACAACGACCTGTCCGAGCTGATGGTGCTGGCAGCCCAGGGCAGGGTCGGCCTGCACACCCAGCGGTACCCCCTGGCGTCCTTCCAGGACGCCCTCGACGACCTGTCCGCCGGTGCCGTACGCGGCAGAGCGATCTTGATTCCCTGACGTCGAAGGAGCACTCCCATGCGCAAGAGTTCGTACAAGGGCGTGGTCGCCGCCGCGATCGCCGTGGCCCTCTCCGCGACTGCCTGCACCGGCCAGGGCCCGGTGGAGAACAAGCCCGACAAGCCCGCGATGTTCGAGCCGGGCTCGGAGATCAGCTACAAGGCGTACAGCAAGGCGTACCCGGCGACGAAGGTCAAGGACGTCCCGGGACCGTGCAGCTATGAGTCCATCAGCCGTAAGGACTACTCCGGACAGACGCTGAAGATCATCAGCCACGCCGTCCCCGTCATCGGCGAGCCGACCCAGCTGCACGCCCGGCAGTTCGAGGAGATCACCGGGGCGAAGGTGCAGGTGGTCAACGTCCCCTTCGGGGAACTGCACCAGAAGATCCTCACGCCCCTGCAAGCGGGCCAGCCGGCGTACGACGTCATGTTCTACCCCTCCTTGTGGATCGGTGACATGGCCCCCTATCTGGCCCCGGTGCCGAAGAAGTATCTGGACACTCCCGGCATGAAGGACGTCACCAAGGCCTACATGGACGTGGCGACCTGGGACGGGAAGGTCGTGCAGTACCCGGTCGACGGTGACAGGCACTATCTCAAGGTCCGGACGGACGTCCTCGAGGACCCGAAGCGGCAGGCGGCGTACAAGGCGGCCACGGGCAAGGACCTCCGGACTCCCAGGACGTGGGCCGAATACCAGGAGGTCGCCGAGTTCTTCAGCGGCAAGGACGTCGACGGTGACGGCAAGCCGAACTTCGGCAGTGCCGAGGTGACCAAGCGTGACGACCTGACATTCTCGGCGTTCATCAGCCGCGCGGCGCCGTACGTGAAGCACCCGGACGTCGAAGGCGGCCTCTTCTTCGACCTCGAGACCATGAAGCCGCTGATCAACACGCCCGGTTTCGTACGCGCCCTCGAGGACATGGTGAAGGCCAAGTCGACCTGGGCACCGGGCGGCGCCAACTTCGGTCTGGGGGACGAGATCCTGTCCTTCGGCGGTGGCCAGAGCGTGATGTCCTATTCGTGGGACGACGCCTTCATCCAGGGCCAGCAGCCGGATGGCAAGATCCGCAACAAGATCAAGGCGGCGGAGTTGCCGGGCTCCGAGGAGGTCTACAACCGCACCACGAAGAGGTGGGACAAGAAGCCCAACCAGGCTCCCTACTTCACCTGGGGCTGGACCTCGGCGGTGGCCAAGGGCGCGCGCAACCAGGACATGGCCTTCGACTATCTGTGCTTCTTCAGCAACGAGGCCAACACCGCTCTCGACCTGACCATCGGTCGTTTCGGTGTCAACCCCTACCGCAACGCGCACTTCAGCGCGGAATTCTGGGAGCAGCAGGGCTGGGACAAGGACGTCGCCGCGTCGTACGTCGAGACCCTCTCCGGCATGGAGTCGAGCGTCAACCGCGTCTTCGACCTGCGCGTACCGGGTGTCAACGGGTACATGTCCGCACTGGCCGACGGCGTCGCCGCGGCTCTCGCGGGACAGAAGTCCCCGCAGCGCGCGCTGGACGACGTGGCCGCGGAGTGGGACACCATCACCGGCCAGATCGGCAAGGACAAGGTCCAGAGCGCCTATCGACACGTGGTCGCACTCGAGGACAACTGACCTGATCGCAGGACGCCCCGGGTGGCCGGCCGAGCCGGTCGGCCACCCGGGGGCGCCCGCCCACTTCCGCAAGGACAACCATGGAAGCTCTGCGCCGGCACAAGAGCATGTTCCTCCTCCCAGGACTGCTCACGCTCGCACTCATCATCATCTTTCCGCTTCTGTTCACCATTCGTGTCAGCTTTTCCGGCTGGAACGTGAGCAACCCCCAGTTGGACTTCATCGGAGGTGCCAACTACGCCACGATGCTGCAGGACAGCCGATTCTGGGCCTCGATCATGCGCCTGGGCCTGCTGGCGGGCGGCACAGTCCTGATCCAGTACGTGATCGGATTCGGGATGGCCCTGCTCGTCTGGCGTGAGACACGCGGCCGTCGTCTGTGGCGGGTGCTGTTCCTCGTCCCCATGATGACCACTCCCGTGGTGATGGCCGCCATCTGGCAAATGATCTTCCACGAGTCGCTGGGGCCGGTGAACGATCTGCTCGGGATGCTCGGCCTGACCGAGGTTCCCTGGCTCACCGAGTCCGGTCCGGCGCTGGTCGCGCTGATGACCGTCGAGGTCTGGCAGTGGACGCCGTTCATGTTCCTGCTGCTGCTGGCCGGCCTGTTGAGCCTTCCCAAGGAACCGTTCATGGCCGCGGCCATCGACGGGGCGGACGCTTGGCGCACCTTCCGGAAGGTGACCTTCCCGCTCATGGCGCCGGTGTCGGTCGCGGCAATCATCATCCGGCTGATCGAGGCGTCCAAGCTCTCCGACAGCGTCTACGTGCTGACCTCCGGGGGACCGGGCTCCGCCACGGAGACGCCGGGCTACTACCTCTACATCCAGGGGCTCAGGGATCAGCAGACCGGGTACAGCGGGGCGATGTCCCTGACCTATCTGGTCCTGATGATCGTCACGCTCACGGTTGTCGCCGCCCTGCTCGCCAGGGCCTTCAAGCTGAAGGGGGACTCATGAGGTCGCGCCTTTATCCCGTATTCAAATACACCGTGATCGCCCTGTGGGCATGCTTCGTCGCAGGACCGTTCTTCTGGGCCATGACGACCAGTTTCAAGGACGTCAACGGCGTCCAGAGGGGCGCCACCTACCTGCCATGGCTGCAGTACGAACCCACCGTCACCGGGTGGCGCAACATCTTCGGCGGAGCCGGAGGTGTCGATGTGATGCAGCCCTTCGTCAACAGCGCCATCGTCACCGTCGCCGCCTCGGCCATCAGCCTCGTCCTCGGGTCCCTGGCCGCCTACGCGTTGTCCCGGTACCGCTTCAAGTTCGGCTTCATCAAGAACAGCGACATCGTCTTCTTCTTCGTGTCGCAGCGGATCATGCCGCCGGTCGTCCTGGTGATCCCGTTCTTCTACCTGCTCCAGTGGACGGGCCTGCTGGACACCATCCTCGGACTGGTCATCGTGACGGTCGCCCTGCTGCTGCCGATCGCGGTCTGGGTGATGGTCGACTTCTTCAACGGCATTCCGCGTGAGATCGACGAGATGGCCATGCTCGACGGCTGCGGCCCGTTCCAGACCTTCGTGCGTGCGATCCTGCCGAATTCCCTGCCCGGGCTGACCGTGGCCGCGATGTTCTGTGTCGTGTTCGGCTGGAACGACTTCTTCTTCGCCTTCCGGCTGACCTTCACCGAGGTCCAGACCCTGCCCCAGGCGGTCGTCGCCCTCAATTCGTCCATCCCGCCCTGGTGGACCCTGTCCGCCGCCGCCCTCTTCGGTGTGACGCCACTGGTTCTTCTCGCGCTCCGGGTCGAGCGCTATCTGTCAAAAGGCAACCTCTCGGGAGCGGTCCGATGAAGCTGAGTGCCACTGATCTGAGCGCCACCGATCTGTGCCTGACCGTCGACGGCGTCGATCATCTCAAGGAGGTGACCGCGGTCTTTCTGCCGGGACGGCTCCACACCGTCATCGGCCGGACGATGGCGGGAAAGACCACACTGCTGCGGGCACTGGCCGGTCTGCAGACGGTCGACTCCGGCTCCCTGACCAGGGAGGGAGCCGACTTCCTGAAGACGCCGGTCTGGCAGCGCGACACCGCCATGGTCTACCAGCAGTTCATCAACTACCCGCATCTCAACGTGTTCGACAACGTCGCCTTCCCGCTCAAACGGGCGGGACTGTCACGAGACGAGATCCGGCGGCGTGTCGGGGAGAGCCTGGCACGTGTCGGCCTTGCCGACTTCGAGCGGCGCAAGCCGTCTCAGCTCTCCGGCGGCCAGCAGCAGCGAGTTGCGCTGGCCCGGGCCCTCGCTCGATCCACGGGCATCCTCCTGCTCGACGAGCCGCTGGCCAATCTGGACTACAAGTTGCGTGAACAGTTGCGAGACGAGTTCAAGACCCTCTTCTCCGACCAGGGCGACACCATAGTGATCTACACGACCACCGAGCCCGCCGAGGCGATGATGCTCGGAGACGTGGTGCTGGTCATGCACGAGGGACGGATCCTCCAGATCGGTCCTCCGCAGGAGGTCTTCGAGCGCCCGGCGACGACCACGGTGGCGTCCATCATCAACGACCCGCCCATGAACATCTTCACAGGCCGCATCGAGAGCGGTCAGGTCACGGTGGCCGGCTTCCAGGCCACGCACGCGTCCGCACATCTCGCCGATCTTCCCGACGGCGCCTACCAGTTCGGCCTGCGCGCGACGGACGTCGGCCTGGCGTCCGCCGGCGTCGAGGGCGAGGTCACCTTCGTCGAGATCTCCGGGTCGGAGACGTTTGTCCATGCGGCCGTCGGCGAGACCCCGTTCGTCATACAGATCGAGGGCATCCATGACGTCGCTCTCGGTGACCTGGTGAAACTGCGACTCCGTCCCGAGCGTTTGTTCGCCTTCGACGAGGAAGGGACGCTCGTGCGGACGCCTTCATACGATCTCGCTTCAGTGGAAGGGCGCTGATATGACGCAGCTGGACATCATCGACGTCGGGCACAGCTACGCGCACGGAGTCGAAGAGGAGCAGTGGGCTCTCAAGCCACTCGCGCTGACCTTCGAGGCCGGCAAGACCTACGCACTGGTCGGGCCGTCGGGCTGCGGCAAGACCACGTTGCTGAACATCCTGTCCGGGCTGGTCAGGCCGACACAGGGCCAAGTCCTCTTCGACGGCGCGGACGTCACTGCTCTGCCGACCAAGGCGCGCAACATCGCCCAGGTGTTCCAGTTTCCCGTCATCTACCAGTCGATGACGGTGTACGAGAACCTCGCCTTCCCCCTGCAGTGCCGCCGGTGGGACAAGGCGCGGATCGATGCCAAGGTCCATCAGGTCGCCGAGGCACTGGACCTTGATGACCGGCTCAGGCAGCCCGCCCGCCGGCTCACCGCCGACGACAAGCAGCTCATCTCGCTCGGCCGTGGTCTTGTCCGCGATGACGTGGCCGCCGTCCTGATGGACGAACCGCTGACCGTCATCGATCCACAGCTGAAGCACTCGCTGCGGCGCAAGATCCGTGAGATCACGGAGCAGTTCCGGCCCACCGTCATCTACGTCACCCACGACCAGTACGAAGCGATGAGCATTGCGCAGGAAGTGCTGGTCATGAAGGACGGCCGGGCCATGCAGCAGGGCACTCCAGAGCAGCTTTTCGAGGCCCCTTCGTCAACGTACGTCGGGTACTTCATCGGATCACCGGCAATGAACTTCTTGGCCGTGGACCGGGCACACGGGAACGTCACCCTTGCGGGCCGGGCCCTGGCCATGGCGTGGGACATTCCGGAGGGCACCACCGAGGGCCAGGTGGGAATCCGGCCCGAGTACGTCAAAGTCGTCACGGAACCGGGGCCCAATACGTTTCCCGCCCGGCTTCGGGGCGTCCGGGACCACGGGCCGCAGCGCGTGCTCGAGATGGAGGTGGCCGGCCAGCTCATCCGGGCGAAGGTGCCGCGGGAGGAAGGCATTCCAGCGATGGAGGAGGTCCTGGTGCATCTGCCCCGCGCCAAGGTCCTCCCCTACGCGGACGGTCGCCTGGTACTCCAGTCGTAGATCCTGCCGTTCCCGACGGCAGGTCAGTCGCTGCCGGGGAGGAAGAGCGCCCGCGCCCTCGACGGCTCCCACACCAGCGTGTACACGCGTAAGCGCAGGCGCGCCCCTGGCGCCGCCGCCGGCCCTGTCCGCGACCAGCGGCTCCAGGGCGTGCGCGCACTCGTCATTCCTCCCTACGGTGTCCGCTGAGTGCATCCCGAATCCGGTCAACCATCCCCACGCCGGGCGCCAGTAGTTTGGCGACCGGCGGTTTCGTGGGCATGGAGGGATGGGGTCGAGTGGGCGCTGTCTCCTTGGACCGGCGAACGAACTCTCCCAGCTCATCCAACTTCTGCGGTGCACAGGAGGCTGCCAGCTTCGGGAAAAGGCGACTCTCCTCATCACGTACGTGCGAGGCCACCTCCAGCCTGAGCTTCGCGACCAGATCGTTGAACCGCGGATCATCCGCGTCGAGATCCTCGAGGTCCTTGAGCAGCCGCTCGACGTTGGCGTGATCGGCCAATTCCTTGTCCGCCAGCATCGCACCCTCCTCGACGTACTCGCGCACCGCCGGGTACAGGTGCATCTCCTCGGCGACCGAGTGCCGCACGAGCTCCCTCGTCAGCTCGTCCGCCAGCTCCCGCCTCCGCCGGTCCCCCATCGGCTGCGCTTCGATCTGCTGGAAGATCTGCTCCACCTCGCGATGGTCGGCCTCCAGCTCAGCAATCACATTCCCGCCGCGATCCATGACAGCCCCTTCACCATTCCTCGCCCCGCAGTACGGCAGAGCGCTGGACCACGGGAGCTAGCCGGCAACCAGGCATACACCAGAGCCGGGACCCGTCAGCTGCCGACAGACCAAGCGCTCACCTCTCTGGCTCAGCGCCGGCTGATCCGTCACCCGGCCGGAGGGCGGCACCGCCGTGGAGATCGACATTGCGGGAGGGCGGGGGCCAGGGCGACCGGGAGCTGTCTTAAATGAGTCCACCCGGAATGGGTAAAAACAGGACAGGGTCAACGAATGGCCGCCGAAGTCCGGGAAGGGCGAACCAATGGCGGCAAAGGGATGTGGTCAGCAATGGACTGCTACGAGTGCCACTCTCTCGACCGTTCCACCACAGCAGTGGCGGTGTGCCGCGAATGCGGAGTGGCCCTGTGTTCCAGCCACCTGCACGTGGAGACGCATGGGATGTACCGAGAGGCGGGAATGGGGAAATCCACCAGCGACATTCCCGCCCGACGCGTCGTATGCCCCGCTTGCCGTCGGGCGGAACGCAGCATCTGAGAACCGCGGACCGCTGCCTGGAACCGGCGAAACCTGCCCAGCCCGGCCCCGTCGCCAGGCTCGGGACACCTTCCGGCCGCGTGGCGTGCGGTGGCTTCGGCAGGCCGGCGCGGTTCTGGCGAGGAGGGCTCCGGACAATGGGCCGGGGTGCCGTGTCGAGCTGCGTCACCGTGCCAGTGCCGGGCTCCCGGGCAAGGGCCGGCCGTATGCCGGGCCCTCCTCGCCGGTCAGAATTGCACAGTGCAAAGGTGTGCGCCAGGGGTGTGGAGGCCCCTCTGTGCGTCCGTCGGCCCTTCCCCGTCGCCTATGCGGGCGTGACGGCGGCTTCCACTTCCTGGAAGGTGGCGCTGTCGACGAGCCCCGTGTCCTCCAGCACCTCCATGTGGTCCAGTACGGTCTGGTTGGCCTGGCGCGCATGACGGCGGATGAGGTCGTTCTGGGTGGCGGCCCTTACTTCCCCGATGGTGGCGAAGATCTTGCCGTGCGAAGCGCGCAGCAAGTTGGCGAAGAGGCGGTCGAACTCGGCTCCGCGGGCGTTCTCCAGGCGCCGGACGAAGTCCTGCTGTTCCTCTGTGGCCTGGTTCGGCAGCGAGACGCCGAGGATCCTGGCGTCCTCGCGCACGAGCTGGTCGAGCTTGCTGTGGCCGTCGATCAGGTGCAGCCCGGCACGCTTCACCGCTTCGCTGTCGGCGTGGGTCTGCGCCAGTCGGCCGGCGGGGATCTCCCACAGGCCCGCTTGGCGGACCTTGACGAGGAAGGTCTTGTCCACTTCGGTCACGGGCTGGGGACCTGCGTGCGCCGGCGCCTGTGAGCGGGTGGTGGCCGAGTGGCCGCCGTGTTGCGCGGTCCCGTCCGCCGAGCCGGCGGACGCTTCGCCGCCGGCACCCTGTACGAGAATCAGCAAGGTGGCAGCGACGGCGCAGACCGCGACGGCGACCGCGACCATTCGTAGCGAAGCCCTGGTGTGTGCTGCCCGTCGGTTCGGACGCATGGTGCCTCCTGGATCGGCATGGAGAATTCTTCGTTTCCTGTCGTCCGGGAGCTGTTCGGCGGCTGGCACGGCGCGCAGCAGGAGATACGGCTGTGACCGCTGAGGTGTTCAACCGGCTTGCTGCTCGATGCCGCCGTCCAGCCGTACGAACGGACTGATTCCGTACCACTCGGCCATAGGGCCGAAGCCGGAAGCCACGGCCCACACCGGCGACCGGGGGTCGTAGCTCGGCCTTCCGGGCGGCCCCGGTGGCACGAATCCGCGGATCGCTGCTCTCTGGACGAAGGAAGTGCGGACAGAAAGCGAGGGACCATGGTCCACAAGCACGAGCGCCTCGGGACACCACGGGCCGCCGGGATCGCCGGGGTCGTGTTCGCGATCCTGATGGCCGCGGCGATCGTCCTGGTACGCATCGCCCTGCCCGGGGGAGCAGACGGGGACGACATCACCGTCGATGCCGGGCAGCGCAGTGCTGTGCAGACAGCGCTGGCGCTGCTCCCGTTCGCCGGCATCGCTTTCCTGTGGTTCATGGGAGCCCTGCGCGAGCAGGCGGGTGACGAAGAGGACCGGTTCGTGTCCACCGTGTTCCTGGGCAGCGGCCTCGTCTTCGTCGCCACTCTGTTCGCCAGTGCCGCGGCGGCTGGGACCGTGCTGGACGAGAGTCAGCAGCACTCGCCGTTCGGCCGCCACTTCGCCTACACCCTGCTGACCACGTACGCCATGCGGATGGCGGCCGTGTTCATCTTCACGACCTCGGCCATCGGCCGCCGCCTCGGCGTCTTCCCCCGCCCGCTCGTCGTCATCGGCTACCTCGCGGGCCTGACGCTGCTCGTGTTGGGAGCGGACCTGCCCTGGACCGAACTGGTCTTCCCGGCCTGGGCGCTGATCGTCGGCCTGTACATCCTGTCGGGCCGGCGCCCCGCCGGCCCCCGGCCCGCCGCCCCGGCCTGACCGGCCACAGCACTCACCCGAACGGTCCGCCCTCGTCGCTGTATCCCCTCCGGCCGCAGAGGGTGGTCGCAGGGGGCCGGACGATCGGAGAGGACCGTTCCCTTGGTAAGGCTTGTCGTCGACCTGAATCACTGTCAGGGGTACGCGCAGTGCGCGTTTCTCGCCCCCGACGTCTTCGCGATGCACGGCGAGGAGGGGTTGCTGTACACCCCGGAAACCGACGAGGCACAGCGCGGGAAACTGGCGCAGGCCGCCGCGGCATGCCCCGTCCAGGCCATCCTCGTCGACGCGGTGGACGCACCGGCCGAGGCGGTGTCCGGTGAACGCTGACGGATGGCTCGAAAGGCTCAAACGCGAGGGCCGTATCGTCGTCGTCGGCGCCTCGCTGGCGGGCCTGCGCGCAGCGGAGACCCTCCGCGACAAGGGCTTCGCCGGTTCCCTGACGATGATCGGCGACGAGCCGTACGAGCCGTACGACCGGCCCCCGCTGTCCAAGCAGGTGCTGCTGGGCATGTCCACCGCGGACCGCACCGCACTGCCCAGGCGCCGTGCACTCGACGCGACCTGGCGGCTCGGCGTCCCCGCCACCGGCCTGGACATGGCCGCCAAGCGGGTGCGGCTTGCCGACGGCGACGAGGTGCCGTACGACCGGCTGCTGATCGCCACCGGCGTGCGGGCACGACCGTGGCCGCGCGAGGCCGAGGCGGAACTCGACGGCGTCTTCGTGCTGCGGACCCGCGTCGACGCCGCCGCGCTCGCACGGCGGCTCGCCGAGGGCCCCAAGCGGGTCTTCGTCATCGGCGCCGGGTTCACCGGCTCGGAGATCGCCTCCGCCTGCCGCGAACGCGGCGTCGCCGTCACCGTCGCCGAACGTGGCGCGGCGCCCCTGGTCGGCGCGCTCGGCGGGGTGGTCGGCGCGGTTGCCGCCGACCTCCAGCGCGAGCACGGCGTCGACCTGCGCTGCGGGGTCATGGTGACCGCGTTGGAGGGCGACGCCTCGGGACGCGTGCGCGCCGCGCACCTGTCCGACGGAACCACCGTCGAGACCGACGTGGTGGTCGTCTCGCTCGGCGCCACCCGCAACACCGAGTGGCTCGCCGGGTCCGGACTCGGCGCCGGGCCCCGCGGCATCGCCTGCGACGCCGGCTGCCGCGCTTTCGACATCCGCGGCATCGTGACCGACGACATCTTCGTCGCCGGCGACGTCGCCCGCTCCCCGCACGCCCTGTTCGGCTACCAGTTCCTGTCGCTGGAGCACTGGGGCAACGCCGTCTCGCAGGCAAGGACCGCGGCACACAACATGCTCAGCGAGAGCGCCGACCGCATCCCCCACATGTGGGTACCGGCCTTCTGGTCCTCACAGTTCGGCGTGAACATCAAGTCCGTCGGTGTGCCGTCGCTCGGAACCGAGATCGTCATCTCCCAGGGCACGCTCGACGATCACCGGTTCATCGGCGTCTACGGATACCAGGGACGCGTCATCGGCGCGGTCGCCTTCGACCATGCCCGGTGGCTGCCGTTCTACCAGGAACAGATCGAGAAAACCGCACCGTTCCCGCCGCCGTTCCCCACGGTCGACCGGCGCGCGGACGGACAGCGGCCGATGGACGCCGACTTCCCCGACCCGTCGATCCCCACCCACGGCCCCACTGTGACCCTCAGCGGATACTCACCGGCCGACCGCTGGATGACGTTCACCCCCGCACACTGACCCGCACGGCCACGAGGACCCGCCATGACGCCATCCCTGCTGCACCAGATCCTGGACTACGCCAACCGCGCCGATCCGTACCCGATCTACGAGGAGCTGCGCAAGACGCCGGTCCACCAGGAAGCGGACGGGCCGTACGTCGTCAGCACCTACTACGAGATCCGCAGCCTCCTGCACGACCCTCGCATCAGCTCCGACGCCCGCAATCTGGCCTCGACCGCCCACGACCCGCTGGCCGAGTCTGCCCAGGAGGAGGAGAGCGCCCTGCCCCCGGGCTTCCTGCGGCTCGACCCGCCGGAGCACGACCGGCTGCGTCGCATGACCAACCGGCCCTTCGGCCCTCCGCATTCCCCCCGCCGGGTCGACGGGATGCGCCAAGAACTCCACGACATCGTCTCCGGCCTCATCGACGGCATCGGCGACACCGGCCGGATCGACCTGGTCGACCAGTTCTCCTACCCCTTCCCCGTGACGGTGATCTGCCGGCTGCTCGGGGTGCCGCGCGAGGACGAGGCACGCTTCCACACCTGGGCGGACACCATCGCCGCCAGCCTGGATCCCGATCCTGACGCGGACCCCACGGAGCGGGGCAAAGTCTCGCACGACGCCCGTATGCAACTGGGCATGTACCTGGCCGGGCTGATCGAGGAGCGCCGCAAGAACCCCAAGGACGACATGCTCTCCGAGCTGGCCACGGCCAAAGGCCAGGACGGCCCGATGACCACGATGGAGCTGCTCAGCACGGCCGCGCTGTTGCTGATCGCGGGACACGAGACCACGGTCAACCTCATCACCAACGGAATGCTGACCCTGCTGCGCAACCCCGACGTCCTGCAACGGCTGCGGACCGAACCCCGACTCGCCGTGCCCATCGTCGAGGAACTGCTCCGCTTCGAACCGCCGGTACAACTGGTGCCGCAGCGCACGACCGTCGCGGACATCGAGATCCACGGCACCACCATCCCCAAAGGCGCCTCCCTCTGGCTGGTCCTGGCAGCCGGCAACCGCGACCCCCGGCGCTTCGAGAACCCCGACCGCTTCGACCCGGACCGCCAGGACATCCAGCACCTCGGCCTGGGCAGCGGCATCCACAGCTGCTTCGGCGCACCACTCGCCCGGCTCGAAGCCCAACTAGCCCTGTCAGAACTGGCCCGCAGACTCGAGAACCCACGCCTGCTGGAGGACCCACCCTCCTACCGGCAGAACGCCGTACTCCGCGGGCCACGACACCTGCCCATCGCCTGCGACGGAATCCGTCCCTGACTGCACGACAGCGAGAGGCAGCCCCGGCAACCTGACCTGGTTGCCGGGGCTTCTTGCCGTCGTCGGCGGTGCTGTCGGCTCGTTGGCTGGGGTCGGGCGAGGCAATCCGTCCTCCGGCCGTCTGAGAGGCTGTGGCCATGGCAGAAGAGATCCCCCTCTGGCGTCGGCCCACGCACGGTGGTTGGCGCATCGATGTCGACGAGGCGCGCACCCGCGCCGACGTGATCGACCCCTCTGGACAGGTCCGGGCGTCCGTCGCCATCGAGCCTGTGCCGCACTTCACCGGCTGGTTCGCCAAGCGGCAGAACGCGGTCACCAGCCGCGCGTTCGAGGCCAAAGGTCCGTCCCTGCCTGCCCGGACATCCACCCCGATCACACTGCGTCCGCACGACGAGCGGGCGTTCGTCAGCGACGGCACCGCCAGCGGTCGCCGTCGGGAGAAAGCCGGCCGTGCCCTTGTCCACGGCCGGAGTTACGCGTTCCTTCACACCGGCGGGCAGAGTGCCGACGCATTGCGGGACGGCACCCGAATCGCCTCGTTCGTCAAGCACGGCTTCCGCCCCCAGGACGGCCACGTCAGCCGCGACGACCACCATGTCCTGGACGAGACCGACGAACTGGTCATGACGCTCTTCGAGAAGCTCCTGAGGCCCGGACGCCCCGGTGCCGTCTCCGACATCCTCACCGACCTCACCTGAGCCTGCCGGCGTCGTCCGCGAACTCAGGCGCTCGGCAGCCGTCCCGACTACCCCCGCCCTGTGCCCTGTCCGACGACGGCAGGTCGCGCAGGTCAGCGAGGGATGCTGAGCCAGTCCTTGTAGTGGGTGGGGGTCAAGCGCGCGTCGGGACCCGCGATGAGAACGTCACCGTCGACGGCAGCGAACATGCCCGCTTGTTCGTCGGTGACGACGGTGCGGTTGTCCTGCCGGGTCGACAGTGTGAGGCGGCCGAGCTCGTCCAGGGGGAAGACATCGGGGCCGGCGACGTCCAGCGTGCCCTGGAGCGGCGAGGCGGTGGCGACGTCGGCGAGGGCGTCGACGACGTCGGCTGCCGCGATGGGCTGGACGCGTGTGGAGGGCAGCCGGACGGTGCGCTCGTCGGCGGTCCAGGACAGGACCGCGTCCATGAACTCGAAGAACTGTGTGGCGCGCACGATCGAGTACGCGGTGGGCCCGTGCCGCAGCAGGTCCTCCTGGAGCGTCTTCGCCCGGTAATAGTCCAGCTGCGGCACCTCGTCGACGCCCACGATGGAAAGGATGACCTGATGGCGAACGCCCGCGCGTTCGCCCGCGGCCAGCAGGTGCCCCATGGTGGTGCGGAAGAAGCCCGGGGAGGCTTCGTCGAACGTGGGTGAGTTCGTCACATTGACGACCGTGTCCGCACCTTCGAGCGCCTGGTCGAGCCCCGCGCCGGTGAGCAGGTCGACTCCGGTCGACAGGGACGAGGCGACCACCTCGTGTCCGGCCTCGCGGAGTCCGGAGACGAGCTGGGAACCGATCAGTCCGGTGCCACCGATGACCGTGATCTTCATGATCGTGTCCTTCCGTGAACCGAGAGCGACTGCCGTCGCAAACTCGGATATCTAATGTCCGAGATAATACTCGGATAGCCTGTGTCCGAGTCAACCGGGAGGGTGCATGAAACTGTCCGGCGGCGTGGAGTGGGCGCTGCACTGCTGCGTGGTGCTGACGGCGGCAACCGAGCCGGTCCCGGCTGCCCGGCTGGCGCAGCTGCACGACGTCTCGCCCAGCTACCTCGCCAAGCAGATGCAGGCCCTGTCGCGGGCGGGCCTCGTGAAGTCCGTCCAGGGCAAGACCGGTGGATACGTACTGACCAGGGCTGCCACAGAGATCACGGTCCTGGACGTGGTGCAGGCGGTCGACGGGGCGAACCCGGCGTTCGTGTGCACCGAGATTCGCCAGCGGGGTCCACTCGGGACGCCGCCCCAGGACTGCACGAGGCCGTGCCCCATCGCCCGCGCGATGGCTGCCGCCGATGCCGCCTGGCGAGCGTCGCTGCAGGGTGTCTCGATCGCCGATCTTGTCGGCTCGGTGGAGCAGGACAGCGGGCCGCAGGCTCTGCCGACCATCGGCGCGTGGCTCGACTCGGCGAACGGCTCCGACGGCCGTGAGAACTCCTGACAGATCATTTCGTCGGGAGTTCTCAGACCCGTAGTCGGTACATTTGTGCCAGGGCGAGCTGCAGCTGAGCCGACGTTGTTGCCTGTGCTCATCCGCCTCCCGAGCGAGGAAGACATGTCCGACCTGAGCGCGCCGGTTCTGGCCACGTTCATCGTCTACGTGGTGGCCGTGATCGCGGTGGGAATCTGGGCTTACACCCGGACTCGTACCTTCGCCGACTTCGCCCTGGGCGGACGCAGGCTCAGCGCGCCGGTCGCGGCGCTGTCCGCCGGCGCGAGCGACATGTCCGGCTGGCTGTTCCTGGCCCTTCCCGGGGCCGTCTACGCCGCAGGCATCGGCGCGAGCTGGATCGCCGTAGGTCTGGCCGCCGGCACCTATCTGAACTGGCTGCTCGTCGCGCCGAGGCTGCGTACCTACACCGAGCGGGCCGGTAACGCCGTCAGCCTGTCGGCCTACCTGGAGGAGCGTTTCGAGGACCGCACCCGGATGCTCCGGATGGTCTCGGCCGCCGTCACCGTCGTGTTCTTCACCGTCTACGTCGCCAGCGGTCTGGTGGCCGGGGGGCTGCTGTTCGAGCAGGTATTCGGCGTCGCCTTCGAACTCGGGGCGGTGTTGACCGCTCTGGTGATCGTGACCTATGCGTGTCTCGGCGGCTTCCTCGCCGTCAGTCTGACGCACGTCATGCAGGGCACTCTGATGTTCCTCGCCCTGCTGGTACTCCCCCTGGTCGGTATCGCGGCGCTCGGGGGCTTCGGCTCCCTGGCGGACTCCCTCGACAGCAAGACACCTACCCTGCTGGACGTCGGGGCCGAGGCCAAGTTCGTCGACGGCCGGTGGACGGCGGGCGGGTCGCTCGGCGCCGTGGCGATCGTCTCGCTCCTCGCCTGGGGCCTCGGCTACTTCGGTCAGCCGCACATCCTGGCCCGCTTCATGGGCATCCGCAGCCCGCGCGCTGTCCCGGCGGCCCGGCGCATCGGAACGGTCTGGGTGCTGGTCGTGCTCACCGGCGCCACTCTCGTCGGCCTCGTGGGAATCGCGCAGCCCGACACCCCCCTGGACAACCCGGAAACCGTCTTCATCGTCCTGAGCGAGACCCTGTTCAATCCCTGGATCGCCGGGCTGATGCTGGTCGCGGTACTGGCCGCGATCATGTCGACCGCGGACAGCCAGCTCCTGGTGTCCTCCGTCGCCCTCACGGAGGACTTCTACCGGGCGTTCCTCCGACGGCGCGCCTCGGACAGGACGCTGGTGTGGGTCGGTCGCGGTGCCGTGGTGGTGGTGATCACGGTCGCCTGCCTGGTCGCGCTGGGGGGCGGCGGCGTACTGAACATCGTCGCCTACGCCTGGGCGGGCTTCGGCGCGGCCTTCGGACCGGTCGTCCTCCTGTCGCTGTACTGGCCGCGTATGACCTGGGCGGGGGCCATGGCCGGAATCGTGTCGGGCGCGGCCACGGTGCTCCTGTGGGACAGGATCAATCCGCTGCTCGGGCCGCTCGAGTCGGGCATCTACGAGATGGTTCCGGGCGTGCTGGTCGCCACGGCCGCCGCGCTGGTCTTCGGCAGGTTCGTCGGCCGGCCACCGCAACGTGCTTTCTGGCGGATGCCAGGAGGCGGGGTCAGCCAGCTGCTGCTCGTGCCGTTCCTGTCCGACGCGCCGGTCGGTGTGGCCGTCCTGGACACCGATCTGCGCTACGTCTGGGTGAACAAGGTGCTGGGGCGGCTGATGCCATCGGAACGACGACTGGGGCGCCAGGTGAAGGAGGTACTGCCGAGGCCCACGGCGGAGGCGTTCGAGGAGAGAATGCGGACCGTCCTGCGGACCGGGGCTCCGGTGATGGACCACGAGTTCAGCGGCTTCGGCTATGGCGAGCCCTACCGGGAGCGGGCGTACTCGGCCTCGTTCTTCGGCATGAAGGACCGCCGCGGCCGGCAGGTGGGCGTCTGGTACATGATCATCGACGTCACCGAGCGCCGACGGGCACAGGAGCGCCTCGCCCTCCTGAACGACGCCAGTGCTCGTATCGGCAGCACGCTGGATGTGCAGCTGACCGCGCAGGAACTGGCCGACAACGCCGTGCCCTCCGTCGCCGACTTCGTCGCCGTCGACCTGCTGGAGTCGGTCATCAGGGGCGAGGAGCCCGCTCCCGGGCCGGTCGACCTCGGACCCGTCATCCGCCGCGCGGGGCAGAGGTCGGTCCGCGAGGGGAGCCCGGAGGCGCGACTGGCCGTGGGGGATGTGGTCCAGCGCGCGCCGTCCTCGCCCGTCGCCCGCTGCCTGCTGGAGAGCAGGACCCTGGTGGAGGACCTGGAACACTCCCCCGAGGCGTGGGTGGCCATGGACCCGTCGCTGGGCCCCGCCATCCGGCGGTTCGACCTCCGCTCGGTGATGGTGGTGCCGGTGCGGGCCCGCGGCGTCACCCTGGGCACGGCGACGTTCGTCCGGTCCGGGCGCCCGTGGCCCTTCGAGGAGGACGACGTACGTCTCGCCGAGGAACTCGTCTCCCGTGCCGCTGTGTCCATCGACAACGCGCGCCGCTTCACCCGCGAGCGGACCGCGGCCCGGTCGATGCAGCAATACCTGCTGCCGCAGGAGCTGACCGGAGGATCCGCCCTGGAGGTGGCATCGTGGTACTGCCCGGCGGATGCTCCGACCGGCGTGGGCGGTGACTGGTTCGACGTGATTCCCCTCTCGGGGGCCCGGGTCGCGTTGGTCGTCGGGGACGTGGTCGGGCACGGCATCCATTCCGCGGCGACCATGGGGCGGCTCCGCACGGCGGTGCGCACGCTGGCCAATCTGGACCTTCCCCCCGACGAACTGCTGGCCCACCTGGACGACCTGGTCATCGGCCTCATCGAGTCGCGCGGCGGCGGTGAGCGGACATCGGCCGAGAACGAGAGCGTGGGCACCGCGATGATGGGGGCCACCTGCCTGTACGCCGTGTACGACCCGGTCACCGGGCTGTGCACACTGGCCCGGGCCGGTCACCTCCCGCCTGTGATCGTCGGACCCGACGGCGCCGTCGACTTCCTGGATCTGCCCGCCGGACCGCCGCTCGGCCTCGGCTCCCTGCCCTTCGAGTCGGGGGAGCTGGAACTGGCCGAGGGCAGCCTCATCGGGCTGTACACCGACGGCCTCATCCGGGCTCCGGACCGGGACATCGACGTCGGGCTCTCCAAGCTGAGCGGCACACTCGCGGTGCCCGGCCCGTCTCTGCAGGAGACAGGCAACAATGTGGTCGACGCGCTGCTGGCCGTTCCGCCGCGCGACGATGCCGCCCTGCTCCTTGCCCGGACCCGCCTGCTGGGCTCGGACCGGGTCGCGTCCTGGGACCTGCCCTCGGACCCCGCCGCCGTCGCCCACGCCCGCAGTATCGCCGGACGGCAACTGTCGGCATGGGGCCTGGACGATCTGACGTTCACCACGGAGCTGATCGTCAGCGAGCTGGTCACCAACGCCATCCGTCATGCGAGGGGCCCGATCGTTCTGCGGCTGATCCGGGACCGTGCCCTGATCTGCGAAGTGTCCGACACGAGCAGCACCTCGCCTCGCCTGCGCCACGCCCGGACCACGGACGAGGGAGGACGGGGCCTGTTGATCGTCGCGCAGCTCGCCCGCCGGTGGGGCACGCGCTACACCAAGACGGGAAAGATCATCTGGACGGAACAGGTGATCCCCTGATCCGCCACCCGCCGTCGGCGCCGTCTCCTGCAGAGCGACGATGCGGGGACGGCCAAGAAGAGCTCCCCCTGGCCCGGACCGCGTTGTAACGCGCACATGGCCCGCCTACGACAGTGTCATTGCAGCGGGGACCGAACGAACCGATGCTTCTTGACCGGGTTTCGGCCCGTGGCTAGGTTCGCCGGTATGCGGATTTCCCAGCGGTTTCGGAAGAGGCGGGCCATCGATCTGATGCGCGTCGCCACCGCGGTGTGTAGCTGATCCCACCGCGGTGTGCGGCTGACCCCACCGACGCTGTCCGACTGCTTCGGCTTCCCCCTTTCCCCTTTCGCCACGTTCCGGGCTCATCCCCCGCCCTGGTGGCTTCTCACGCTCTGTGAAGGCATGAATGTCCCCTCGCTTGCGCATGCCCAAATCCCTACCGGCCGCCCTCACGGCCACGCTCTCGGCTGCCCTTCTGCTGACCTCCTGCGCGGGCACCACACAGTCCACGGCAGTCGGTAAAGACGTCTCCGAGGAGAAGATCCCGGCCGCGGTCTCCCCCGACACCACCCTGACCGTCGGCGCACCGCAGCTCAGGGTCGCGCTGGAGCTGTCGGGTCAGATCGACAAGCTTCCCTTCAAGGTCGAGTGGGCCAACATCAGCGGCGGACCGAAGTGCTCCGAGGCCTTCCGTGCCGGCGCTCTCGACCTCTGCGCGGCCGCGGAGATCCCGTCGATCAACGCTCACTGGACGGGCCTCGACACCAAGCTCGTGGCGGCGAGGTTCCGCAAGGAGCCGCTCCAGCACCCGGTCTACGAGCTGGGCATCGCTCCCGGGGCGGGCATCAGGACGCTTGCGGACCTGCGCGGCAAGAAGATCGCCTACAGCCCGGGCCAGGCGCAGGGCGCGCTCGTGCTGAGGATCCTGGAACGGGCCGGTCTCACGCAGAAGGACGTCCAGCTCGTCGAGCTGGCCAGTACCGATGACGTCTATCCCACGGCACTCGGCAATCGCCAGGTGGATGCCGCTCCCATCGGAGACGTCAACGTCAAGCGCTATCTGACCAAATACGGCAGCGCCGGCGGAACGACCGTCAAGCACGGCCTGCGGGACGACCCCGAGCACCTGTGGGCGCTCACCGACACCGTCAGCGACGCGCAGAAGTCCTCCGCCGTCAGGGAACTCGTCGCGTTCTGGGCGCGGGCCCAGATCTGGATCGACAAGCACCCGAAGGAATGGGTCGAAGGCTATTACGTCAAGGACCAGGGACTGAGCCGCGAGGACGGCGAGTATCTCGTCGAGCGGATCGGCCACCCCGACATTCCGGCGGACTGGACCGGCGCCATCCGGCGTCAGCAGCAGACCATCGATCTGCTGGCGAAGAAACAGCACCGTGAGGCCTTCAAGGCGGACATCCTCTTCGACCGGCGATACGAATCCGTGGCCGCCGCCGCCATCGCCGATGACAGGAACGGCGAAGGGACGACACCATGAGTGCCACGGTCTTCGACAAGCAGCCGGCCCCGGCGACGAACGACGAGCAGCCGCCCCCGGCTGCGCAGCCCGCAACGTCCGCCACCCTCCAGCGCCCTTCGCGCCACCGCAGCCGGGGGCGGCTCGGCCCGGGCCGCCCCGTGCCGTACGGCTGGGCCGCCGGCCCGCTGCTGCTGCTCGCAACCTGGGCGGCAGGCTCCGCCGCAGGCCTCATCGACGCCCGCAGCCTGCCCGCACCGTGGACCATCGCGGCCTCGGCAGGTGACCTCATCGCCGACGGCAGGCTGCAGTCCCACCTCACGACCTCCGCCCGACGCGCCCTGCTGGGCCTGGTGTTCGGCGTGGCCGGTGGGCTGCTGCTCGCGGTCGTCTCCGGGCTCAGCAGGCTGGGCGAGGCGTTGATCGACGGACCGGTGCAGATCAAGCGGGCGGTCCCGTCACTCGCGTTGATCCCCCTGCTGATCCTGTGGTTCGGCATCGGCGAGACGATGAAGGTCGTCACGATCGCGCTCGGCGTCTTCGTGCCGGTCTACATCCACACCCACAACGGACTGCGCACCATCGACAACCGCTATGCCGAGCTGGCCGAGACCGTGCGGCTCGGCAGGCTGCGGTTCGTCCGCCACGTCGTACTGCCCGGCGCCCTTCCCGGCTTCCTGCTGGGGATGCGCTTCGCGGTGACCGCCGCGTGGCTCGCGCTGGTCGTCGTCGAACAGGTCAACGCGACGAGCGGCATCGGCTACATGATGGAGCTCGCGCGGACGTACGGACAGACCGACGTCATCATCGTCGGCCTCGTCGTGTACGGACTCCTCGGGCTCGTCTCCGATGCCCTGGTACGGCTCGTGGAGAGGAGGACGCTGTCATGGCGGCGCACACTGGCGGACTGACCGCCGTCGAGGGACAGGCGACCGGCCGCGCGACTGACCGCACGGCGGTCCGGATCGGCGATCTCGTACGCTCCTTCGGTGAACGCAGGGTCCTGGACGGGCTCGAACTGAGCATCGCCCCAGGTGAGTTCGTCGCCCTGCTCGGGCGCAGCGGCTCCGGCAAGAGCACGCTGCTGCGAGCGCTGGCCCGGCTCGACCACGAGGTGGAGGGGAGCGGCGAACTCGTCGCGCCCGACCAGGTCTCCGTCGTCTTCCAGGATGCCCGGCTGCTGCCCTGGAAACGCGTGCTCGACAATGTCGTCCTGGGGCTGACCGGACCGGACGCCCAAGAGCGCGGCAGGGCCGCCCTCGCCGAAGTCGGTCTCAAGGGGCGCGAACGGGCCTGGCCCGTCGAACTGTCCGGAGGGGAGCAGCAGCGCGTCTCGCTCGCGCGCTCCCTCGTACGCGAACCGCACCTGCTGCTCGCCGACGAACCGTTCGGCGCACTGGACGCCCTCACCCGGATCAGGATGCACGTACTGCTGCGCCGGCTGTGCGCACTGCACCGGCCCGCCGTGCTCCTGGTCACCCATGACGTCGACGAGGCGATCGTCCTCGCGGACCGGGTGGTGGTGCTGGACCGGGGCCGGATCGCGGCGGACCTTCCCGTGGAGCTCCCGGCACCGCGCCGCCACGGCAGCCCCGAGTACGCGGCCCTGCGGGACCGCCTGCTCGCTCGGCTGGGAGTGGACCTCGTGGAGGAGGGCAGCCCGGCATGACCGCGCGACGGCAACTGCACCTGAATCTGTTCGTCTATCCGGGCGGCCACCACGAGGCCGCCTGGCGCTACCACGGCACCGACCCGAGCCGTATCCTGGACATCAGCTTCTACCAGGATCTCGCCCGCACGGCCGAACAGGCCGCCTTCGACGCCGTCTTCTTCGCGGACGGCCCTTCCCTCGCCGACAACGTCCGCTACGCCAGCCGCTTCCGGCTGGAGCCGTTCACCTGGCTGTCCGCCATCGCCGCGGCCACCGAACGGATCGGGCTGATCGCCACGGCGTCCACCACCTACACCGAGCCGTACAACCTGGCGCGCCTCTTCGCGTCACTGGATCATCTCAGCCGGGGCCGGGCCGGCTGGAACATCGTCACGACGGGCGCACCGCAGGCAGCGCAGAACTTCGGCCTCGACGAGCACCCGGTGCACGCCGAACGCTACGACCGGGCGCGCGAGTTCGTCGACGTCGTGACAGAGCTGTGGGACAGCTGGGAGGACGAGGCACTGGTCGCCGACCAGAAGACGGGCGTCTTCGCCGACACCGACCGGATCCACGCCATCGACCACGAGGGCCGTCATCTCAAGGTGCGCGGGCCGCTCAACACACCTCGCACGCCCCAGGGCCGCCCGGTCTACGTCCAGGCCGGTTCCTCACGGGACGGCCGCGCGTTCGCGGCCCGCTACGCCGAGGCCGTGTTCACCGCGCACCAGACGCTCCACAGCGGCCAGGAGTTCTACGCCGACATCAAGGCGCGGGCCGCGGCGCTCGGCCGAGACCCGGGCCAAGTCCTCGTCCTGCCGGGCATCAGTCCGTTCATCGGCTCGACCGAGGCGGAAGCACGCGCGCTGCAGGAGGAGTTCGACGAACTCACTCAGCCCGAGTACTCCCTCCAGCTCCTGCACCGCCTCCTGGGCATCGAGCTCGGTGCCGACCAGCTCGACGGCCCGGTACCGCGCGAGCTGATCGAGACCCGGGGCGAGCGCGGCAACGGCAGCCGCTTCCAGCTGGTTCTCGACATCATCGACCGCGAACAGCCCACCGTACGCCAGCTGTTGCACCGCCTTGCCGGCGCCCGCGGCCACCGCGTGGTCGCGGGTACACCGGAGCGGATCGCCGACGAGATCCAGGAGTGGTTCGAACACGGGGCGGCTGACGGGTTCAACATCATGCCGCCCTGGCTGCCGGGCGGATTCGACCTCTTCGCCGAGCACGTGGTGCCGATCCTGCGCGAGCGCGGCCTGTTCCGCACCGGGTACCAGGGCGCCACGCTGCGCGATCACTACGGACTGCCGCGGCCGACCGGCAGCCACACCTCACCGACGCCACCGAGCACCGCGGCCACACCGGTCAGACCTAAGGAGAACGCGTGAATTCGTCCGGATTCCGTCCCGCCCTCGTCGCCCTGGGCGCGGTGGCCCTGCTGACCGCGTCCGTTGCCGTTCCGCAGGCCGCCGCGGTCCCGCAGTCCGCCGCGGCCGGCCGTACCTCCACGGCGCTCACCTGGTACGACGCCACGGCCGAGACCATCGCGTCAGCCGGGGCGCCCACCCAGATCACCAACAGCCGTACCTGGGCCATCGGCTGGCTCGCGGCCGCCCGAGCCACCCGCGGCGTGCCCGCGGACGCCGAGCGCGGCGCGTACCAGGAGGCCGCCCTCGCCGGTGCCGTGCACCGTGCGCTGGTGACGCTGGTCCCGAGCCGTACGGAGCAGCTGGACGCGACGTTCAGAAAGACCCTCGACGCGATTCCCGACGGCCCGGCGCAGGAGCGCGGGGTCGCGGCCGGAGTGCGGCAGGCGGACCTCGTCCTCCGGTGGAGGGAGAGCGACGGACTCGACCCGGCATCGGTCAACACGCCCTATGCCGTACCCCCTGCGGCGCCCGGCGTGTGGCAGCCGACGCCACCCGCGTACGCACCGGCGACACAGTACGGCAACCGGCTCGCCAAGCCGTTCCTGCTCACGGCACAGAACCAGTTCCGGCTCGGCCCGCCGCCGGCCCTGGAATCCCGGCGCTACGCCGCCGATCTCGCGGAGGTGCGGGCGTACGGCGCGGCGGACAGCACGGTGCGCGGCGCCCACCGGACCGAGACGGCCGCCTTCTGGCTCGGCTCCTCGCTCACCCTCTACACCGAGCCGCTGCGCGTCGCTCTCTCCCGATCGAACGAGGGAGCCGCTGGGCAGGCGCGGCTGGTCGCGCTCTTCCACGTCGCGCTGGTCGACACGCAGATCGCCACCTCCGACAGCAAGTACGCCTACGAGCGGTGGCGTCCCGTCACCGCGATCCGTACCGGCGCCATCGCTCCCGACCCAGGATGGACGCCGCTGCACACCACCCCCGCACACCCGGACTACCCGAGCGGCCACACCACGTACTCGGGCGCCTCGGAGACCGTGCTGTCGGCGCTCGTCGGGCCGCGTACCGCCCCGTTCCCCCTGACCAGCCCCACCGCACCCGGTGTGACCCGGACGTACACCGCCTGGAAGCAGCTCTCGGACGAGAACGTCGACGCCCGGGTCTTCTCCGGCATCCACACGCGGTCGGCCGACGAGGCCGGGATCACGCTCGGCTCGAACGTGGCCCGGTACGTCCTGGCGAACGCGGGACGACTCCTCGCCTCACCCTGACAGGCCATTCGGCCGCTACGTCCCGGCAGCACCCGAACGCCCCGGCCCGGCGTGCTCTGACGAACCCCCTGATCGGAGACCCTGCGTGTCCCTCACCTTCCACTGGTTCCTCCCCACCAGCGGTGACAGCCGCCACGTCGTCGGCGGCGGCCACGGCACCCCTGCCTCGGAGTCAGGACGCGACCGGCCGCCGACGGTCGCCTACCTGAGCCAGATCGCCCGCGCCGCCGAGGACCTCGGCTTCGTCGGAGCGCTCACCCCCACCGGCGCCTGGTGCGAGGACGCCTGGCTGACCACGGCGATGGTCAGCCAGTACACGGAACGGCTCAGATTCCTGGTCGCCTTCCGCCCCGGCTTCGTCTCGCCGACGCTCGCCGCGCAGATGGCGTCGACCTTCCAGCGGCACACCGGCGGCCGGCTCCTGCTCAACGTCGTCACCGGCGGGGAGAGCCACGAGCAGCGCGCCTACGGCGACTTCCTCGACAAGGACGCACGCTATCGCCGGACCGGCGAATTCCTGGAGATCGTACGGGAGTTGTGGGAGGGCAAGGCCGTCGATCTGCACGGCGAGCACCTCCGGGTCGAGGACGCCAGGCTGGCCCGGCTGCCCGACCCGGTACCGGAGGTCTACTTCGGCGGCTCCTCGCCTGCCGCCGGCGAGGTCGCAGCGCGCCACGCGGACGTCTACCTGACCTGGGGCGAGCCGCCCGCCCAGGTCGCTGAGAAGATCTCCTGGATCCGGGGGCTGGCCGCGAAGCACGGCCGCACCCTTCGCTTCGGGATCCGGCTCCACGTCATCACCCGTGACACGGCCGAGCAGGCCTGGGCGGAGGCGGGCCGGCTCCTCGACGGCTTCGGCCACGAGGCCGTCGAGGCCGTCCAGGCGGGCCTCGCCCGCAGCGAGTCCGAGGGCCAGCAGCGCATGCTCGCTCTGCACGGTGGCAACCGTGACCGCCTGGAGATCCACCCCAATCTGTGGGCCGGCATCGGTCTGGTGCGCGGCGGCGCAGGCACCGCGCTGGTCGGCAGCCACGACGAGGTCGCAGAGCGGATCAAGGAGTATCACGCCCTCGGCATCGAGGAGTTCGTCCTCTCCGGATACCCGCACCTGGAGGAGGCGTACTGGTTCGGCGAGGGCGTGCTGCCGATACTTCGGGCGCAGGGCCTGTGGACCCATCCGTTGTGGACCCCGGCATCCACCACGCCGTGTGACACGAAGGCGGGCGGCTGACCGCCGGCCGTAGAGGCGACGAGGCCCCCGCCGTGTGATCACGGCAGGGGCCTCCTGCTTGTCGCTCCAGCCTTTCGCAGCGCCGCCTATCGGGCCGTGCCGAAGTCCTGCGTCCAGTAATCGCCGGGCTGTGCGAGGCCGACGCCGATCTCCTTGAACGCGCAGTTGAGGATGTTCTCCCTGTGGCCGGGGCTGGACATCCAGCCCGCCATGACGCTCTCGGGGGTCTCGTAACCGTAGGCGACGTTCTCGCCGTACGTGCTCCAGCTGTAACCGGCGCGCGTGATCCGGTCACCCGCGTTCGAGCCGTCGGAGCCCGTGTGGGACATGTTCCGGTGAGCCGCCATGTCCTCGCTGTGATCCTGCGCGGCCTTGCTCAGCTTCGCGTTCAACGTCACCGGGGAGCATCCGGCCTTGCTGCGCTCGCTGTTGACGAGTTCCACGACGCGGGCGACATCGCCGGACGCCGGTGCCGCGGTGGACGGCGCGGCCGGCTTGGGCTCGGCCGGCTGCGTCGTGGTCGGCTTGGCCGCAGCCGGCTTCGACGCGACGGGCTTGGGTGCGGCCGGCTTGGGCGCCGCCGCCTTTGTCGCGGTGGGCTTGGGCGCCGCCGCCTTCGACGCTGCCGACTTCGGGGGGCCGGGCGTCGCGGTGGGGATCTGCGACTCGTGCGGGCTCGGCTTCCTGTCCCACTTGTTCCCGTCCCACCACAGCTCGGACTCGTTCCCGTGCCACGCCTGCTCGGAACGTGCATTCTCCCACTGGTAGGACCGTCTGTTCTCGGTCCCCTCCGGGTCCATGCAGGCCATGGCGACAGAGGGCACACCCACGGCCGCCATGGCGACGGCAGCGATGGCTATCTTCCGGTGGTGCGTCGTTCTGCGGTGCTTGCTCATGTGTGACCTCACTCGTCATCGCGGAGCGCCACCGACAGGGGTTTGCCGGCCCGTTCTGTGTGTGACCTGCGGGGACGCCTTTGCGGGCAGCCATTGTTAGAACCACTGCGCGCTGAGGGCAACGCGCGCCTTCTACTACCGCGGCTAGTAGGAACGGGGGGCCCTTGCCATGTGCACAGGGGCGTGCTGGCCCCCATACGGAGCCTTCCGATCCTTTTGACACCCCATCAAAAGACCCTCTCTGGTCGAGAGGCGGGCGGATGCGCCGAGACGACCGAAGGCGGCCGAGCACCGCCGGGGGCATGTCCGTACCGAGATGGACAAATAACCTTATGTCGACAAGGGGCGATCTACTATCGGCCCTCCTGTCGCCCGAAACGGCTGTGACGGATGTCACGGAACCATCGCTTCCGTTTCATTGCCGGGCCTCGCCGCCGAGATCGATCCCCGCCGCGCCCGGTCAGATGGCTCGGTCACCCGGACGGCACTGATCACCGGAGCGAACAGCGGACAAGGGTCTCGGCTTCCAGACCGCCCACCGCCTCATCGCCGCGGGGCACACCGCCTGCATCGGAAGCCGAGACGCCGCACGCGGAGGCCGGGCCGCCGAGCAGCTGGTCGCACGGCTGGTCCGGCCCACACCAGGGACGACGCGTCCGTCGCCGCCGCGATCAAGGTCATCGAGGCCGACGGCGGCCTGGACGTAGTGATCAACAACGCGGGACGCCGATGAGGCTTTCGTCCCCGCCCGAAGGACGCGACAGCCGACCCGCCGACGCAGCCGACAGCCGACCTGCGGGCGGGCCGCAGGCCGGCTGACCGGAGCTGCTCCGGGGACGGCCTTTCCAGAGGAACGCCCAGTCGGTCGACTCTCGGATCTCCTCCGGGAGGCCGTCGAGGGCGGCGAGGGCGGCCAGGCGTTCGAGAGCGGCGCGGCTCTCCGGCAGTTCCCGCGTGCTGCGCTACGAAGGGCTCGGTCCTCGCAGCCCCAACGCAAACTCGATGTTCATGACAGGCTCGCCGACACTAGCGTCGCCTCATGGATGAAACCGGTCTTCCGCCGCGCCTGACACGGCTCGCTTTCCACGGTCCCCTGTCCGAGGCCCGAGCCGCACGGATCGTCGGCAGACTTGCCCGAGCCGCCCCCGCGACGGTTCTGGACATCGGTTGTGGATGGGGGGAGCTGATGCTCCGCATCCTCGAAGCGGTGCCGGCTGCAACCGGACTCGGGATCGACCTCAACGAAGAGGACACCGCTCGGGGGCGCGAGAACGCCGAGGCCCGCGCGCTGGCCGAACGCGTGGAGTTCGTCCGGGAGTCTGCTGCCGAGGGAAGGGCACGTGGGCCCGCCGATCTCGTCCTGTGTCTGGGAGCCAGTCACGCGCTCAGCGACGCACGCCCACCGCAGCACACTGTCGACGCACTTCAGGCACTGCGACGGATGGTCGCGCCCGGAGGGCGTGTACTCCTCGGCGAGACCTTCTGGCAGCGCCCCCCAACCTCCGCCGAGCTGGCAGCGATGTGGCCGGGCGCCCGCGCCGGCGAACTCCATGACCTGGCCGGGCTCGTCGATCTCGCCGTGTCCGCCGGGTTCCGGCCTGCCTGGGTCGAGACGGCCGGCAGCGAGGAGTGGGAGGAGTTCGAATCGGGCTACCACGCCGACGTGGAGGAGTGGCTGGCCGCCCACCGGGACCACCCACTGGCGAAGGAGACGCGCGAGCGTGTCGACCGGCACCGGACGAGCTGGCTGAGAGGCTACCGAGAAGCGCTCGGGCTGGCCTACCTCACACTGATTCCCGTGGACTGAACGACGCCTCGGTGAGTTGCGGGGCCGTTCGGCCGCGTGTCGCGGTCAGGACACGTCGCCTCGGACCATGTCGCCGAGGAGACCGTCCGTGTACGTGACGTACTTGGGCGTGAAGCCGCCCTTGCCGGTGATGACGCCGGTCATGTTCTCGCCGGGCGCGAGGTCGGCGGCGATGCTCCAGGTTAAAGGTGCTGGTCATGCCGCGGACGTCGAAGGTCGAGCTGTAGGCGGCGATCCGGCGTGAGCATCGCAACGGCATGCCGATGCGGGAGCTGAGCGCAAGCACGGGCCAGGAGCGACGGGCCCGTCCTGATCGCCTCGACATGCCCAGCCGACTTTGCCATTGACTCTCACTCAGCAGTGCGCCGGGCCGCTCGGATCAGCAGCACCGCGGGGACAAGGCCGAGCAGCAGCGGAGTCGGTTCCAGAATCGCCGCCCCCACCAGGCACCACGTGGCAAGACCCCAGCCAATGGACTGCGGCACCACGACGCCCCGGCGGGCGAGTTGGCTGATGAGCAGACCGAGCAGCAGCAGGGGAACGGCGAAGCTCGCGACCACGATCCAGAACGCCCCGTTGGCCCCGCTCGGATGCACGAACTCGTCGCGAGGCAGCCCCCAGAGCGCACCGCTGAACCATTCGTCGAGGTACTCCCCGTTCTGCGCGCCTAGTGCGATCAGGTGTCCGACGCCCATCACGACCAGGATGCGACCTGCCCAGAGACTCATGGCTCCCCTTACGGTACTCATAGTTTCGGAACTATGAGTACCGTATCATCTCGGCATGGGACGACCAAGAGACAGCCGGGTGGACGAGGCGATCCTCACCGCCACCCGCGAACTGCTTGCACACAGCGGATACGCCGGCCTGACGATGGACGCCGTGGCGGAGCGCGCGGGCATCGGGAAATCGGCCATCTACCGGCGCTACGCGACCAAGCAGGACATGGTGTTCGCGGCCGCGATTCACGTCCCGGACCTGCCCGCGTCGCCGGACACAGGCACCCTGGAGGGCGACCTGGCCGTCCTCGTCCAGGAGATCGTCGACCACCTGACCGCACCGGCTGCCACCAGTGCGGTCCTGGGGCTGCTCGCCGACATCGGCACCTCGCCCGACCTCGCAGTCCACTTCCACCAGACGTTCGTCGTCCGCGAGCAGGCCGGCATCCGCGGACTCCTGGAACGGGCAGTCGCCCGCGGCGAGCTCCGCACGCTTCCTGACGTCTCCCTCGTCCACGCCCTGGTGACCGGCCCGGTCTTCACCACGCTGTACCTCCAGCACCGCACCCCGGACGGCCTGGCCGCACAGCTGGGCCGGCTCATCGCCGCCGCGCTGACCACCGAGCCGGCTCCCCCACGCCCGTAACCGGCCACCGACGAAGGCGCCGTCTCTGCCTCGTGTGCAGAACGGGGAGCAGGAGGGGTCGCGGTTGATGGCGCGGGCGGAACCGTGCCGTACACCGCGGCGGAGTGCGGCCCTGAGCGCCGAGATGGCGGGGCAGATACGGGTCTGAGGGATCATGAAGTTGCGACGCCCGTGACCCTCTGGGGTCTCACGTGGGAGGGGTGGCCGGTCCACAGTGAAGATGTCCATGAACCCTGTTTCACCGTGGACCGATGAGTTCGGCACAGGTGGTTCGTCTTACCTGGCGACGATCGTCGACCGTACGAGCGACATGGAGTTGACCTTGACGAACGACGCCGACCTGCAACCTGCTGTAGCCGCCGAGTTCGTGGCCCTCGCCGACCTGCTCGGCTCCGCCTCTGATGCGCAGTGGGATACGCCGTCCCTGTGTGAGGGCTGGCGGGTTCGCGAAGTGATCGCGCACCTGACCATGGCGGCCCGGTACTCCGAAGAGGAGTTCATGGCCGAGTTGCGCCACTGCGACTTCGACTTCAGCCGCTTGTCGAACCAGATCGCCGGCCGGGACGCCGAACTGCCGACGGACCAGCTCGTTGCCAACCTACGCGCCGACGTGATGCACCACTGGACGCCGCCGGGGGGTGGGTACCACGGCGCGCTCAATCATGTGGTGATCCACGGCCTCGACGTGACCGTGCCGCTCGGGGTGCCACGCCGCTCACCCGACGAGACCATCCGGGTCGTCCTCGACGACCTTGCCGAGGGCGCCGGGCACACACACTTCGGCATCAACATCGAGGGACGCAGTTTCCAGGCCACCGACCTCGACTGGTCGTATGGATCGGGCCCGGCACTGCACGGCACCGCTGAAGATCTGGCACTCATGCTCTGCGGTCGGACCATCCCGGATGGACGGCTGGAGGGCACACCGCTTTACAGATAGGCGCGGTGGAGAGCCTCGGCAACAGAACGGGCACAGGTCCGGTGATCATGGAGTTGCGACGCTCTGTGATCAGGCGGCCGTGAGCGCGTGTGGCGGCCGGCCCGCCGCAGTGGCAGTCGCGGAACTGACCGACGGCCAGGGTGCCGATCTGGCGCTCGACCCCGTAGGCGGACCACGTCTGGGCGAGCTGCTGCACGCACTGCGCCGTCACGGCACCCTCGTCTCGCTCGGCTTCATCGGGGCCGACGCCTGACCTCGCCTTGCGGACGTATCACTCCCGTCCGTGGCACCACCCTCCGGAACGACAACCACAACTCGTCCGGCACCATCCTGGCCCTGGCTTCCTGAGGCTCCACCGCCGCTTCGAACGCAAGCCGAACGCTTCCTCGCCTTCGTCGGCATAGCCGCAGCACTGATCGGCTGCCGCCGACTCGGCGGATGGGCCAGTCGGTTGGGGAGCAGGAGTCCACCAATCCCTGGTTGTGTCGGTGGCAGCACGTAGTGTGCGCAGCGTCTTCAAGGAGGGGTCCTGTGGGATTTTCGGGTCAGTTGGTCTTTGCTCGTAGCGAGCGTCCGCTGCTGGAAGCGCCCGTGTTCGGCAGCATCGATCAAGAGCTGAAGAGCACCGTGCATGCGTGGTGGCCGCGGCCGGACGGCTGGCAAACCCTTCAGCTGGATCAAGGCCTCTGGGAGGACGACTACCTGTCCGCTCTGGTCGAATGGACCGGTGCACCAGCCTGCGTCGCCGACGTCTCCGACAGCGACATTGCCCTCGTGACCGGGCTGGGCACCAACGGGCAGCGTTGGCAGGCATGGCTCAACCTGGACAACGCTGCGGCCCTCCTCGTCGAGGAGCCCGAGGACCTGGACGACGTGAGCCTGTGGGTATCCACCCCTGAGTTCGAGGATGCCGTGAGACGCAAGCGCGCGGAGCTCGATGCGGAGGTGCCGGCCGACGCTGAAGGCGCTCTCATCTGGGTCTCAGCGGCTGGCGTCCAAGCCGCAGCGCAGCAGCCCCGAATCGAGGAGCTGCTGCGCTCGCGGGAGACCTTCGCGGAGGACCTGTTCAGCACCCTGCTGGACGAATTGGGTTTCCCCAAAGCCACCCAGCCCTCTTGGCAGCCATAAAAGACGACGTCCGAAGGCCATCGTCAACGAGATGCGGGCTCGCGAAACGCGGACCCGGCGCCACACGCCGTCCGGCTGACTGCACGCCCTGTGGAGCCGGGCGGGCGTGATGCCATCCGGGGCGGGCCCGGGGAGCTGGACGTGGTGCAGTGCGCGGGCGGGGAGCAGCGGGGATCATTCGGTCGGCGCAGCGAACCCGGCAGTCATCACTCGAACGGCCGAGGGGCATGACCGGCGATTCTCGCTCTTGTGTCGGATCGGCCGTTGTCAGGACAGCGTGATGGAGAAAATGACGCGAGAATTGAGAACCTACACGTGCTCGGGGATGTCACGGAGGTTCTCGTCATGCCCCGCCCCATCTGGTCCGGTGCTGTGAGCTTCGGGCTCGTGACCATCCCGATCAAGGTGGTGCCCGCCACCGAGAGCCACAACATCTCCCTCCGGCAGATCCATCTCGAGGACGGCGGCCGGATCCGGTACCGCAAGATCTGCGAGCTCGAGGACAAGCAGGTCAGCGACGCCGAGATCATCAAGGGCTACGAGGTCGACAAGGACACCGTCGTCGCCGTCACCGACGAGGACCTGGCGGACATGCCGCTGCCCACCGCGAAGTCGATCGAGATCGCCGCGTTCGTCCCCGCGCAGTCCATCGATCCTGTCCGTATCGGCGACAGCTACTACCTCGAGCCGGCCGGGCAGGTCGCCGCCAAGCCCTACAAGCTGCTCCGCCAGGCCCTGGAACGCTCCAGCAAGGTCGCGGTCGCGCACTTCGCGCTGCGCGGCCGCGAGCGGCTCGGGCTCCTGCGCGTGAAGGGCGAGGCGATCGTTCTCCACTCGATGCACTGGCCCGATGAGATCCGTTCCCCCGAGTCCCTCGCGCCGCCGCCCGTGGAGCTGGGTGACTCGGAGATCGACGGAGCCGTGGAGCTCATGGACGCCTTGACCGAGGACCACATGCCCGACCTCACCGACCACTACCGCGAGGCACTCGAAGAGGTCATCGCCGCGAAGGCGGAAGGCAAGGCACCGCCGGCCCCGGAGGAGCCGCAGCCGGCCGGGCAGGTCGTCGACCTCATGGCCGCGCTCAACGCCTCCGTGAAAGCGGCCAAGGAGTCCCGCGGAGAGGAGCACGCGACGGTGCACGAGATGCCGAAGAAGAAGGCGGCGGCGAAGAAAGCGCCCGCCAAGAAGACGGCCGCGAAGAAGACCTCCGGGCGCAAGCCCAGAGCGTCCTAAGGCCGTTTCTGACAAGATCATTGCGGCGGCGGCCTCCGACTGGACGCGCTGGGGATCCCACCAACCGTGCCTTCCGTCCGGCCACGTGGCCGCTGAGGCGCACTCATGACGCGGGCCCGTCGCGATCAGTACCTCCAGCAGGTCCAACGCTTCGTCCACGGCCCGGGTCGTCAGGTGGACGGTGGTGGCAGCAGCGTCGCGGGACGTCATCGCGGCGGTTCTTGCACAACGCCGGCGATGACCGCAGTCACGACCTTGCGGATGGCTCCAGCCTCCGGCGGGGTGCCTTTCCGGTCGGCGAAGAGCATGTGTCCGGTCCCGACCAGCGTGGGTGCGAGGGTGTCGATGTCGGCATCCGTCGCGATGCGGCCCAGTTCGCGCTCGGCAGTGAGGTAAGAGGCGATCATGGCCGCAGCTTCCGTCAGTACCGGGATGCCGGTCGGCGTTGTCCGGCGGAGCCGGGCGCGCAGGCCATCCCGGGAGGTGACAAGGCCGACGATCGCCACGGCGACCGCCCCGAACAGGTCCGTCAGGGCGCCGGTGAGGTTGTCGGCGACGGTGGCGGTCCCGGCGGCGTTGCGCAGGGCGGCGGCTTGGTTGTCGATCCGGGCGATGCGGTCCAGCACGAGTTCGGCGAGGAAGGCGTCGAAGTCGGCGAAGTGCCGGTGCAGGACGCCCTTGGCGCAGCCTGCCTCAGTCGTGACCGCCCGGCTGGTCAGCGCGCTCGGCCCGTCCCGGAGCAGGACACGCTCGGCGGCAGCGAACAGTTGCTCGCGCACCTCACGGATGGCTACCCCCGTCGGCACTGTGCGTCTCCTCCTTCTTTCGCTCGGCCCGTCCCGATTGACGAGTGGGCGCACGCCCACTCATAGTGGGCACATGCCCACTATACCTCCGGAGCGAGCGCCTTCTTCCGAATACGGGCCCCATCAACGCCGACAGGTAGCGGAGTCGTTCGGCTCAGACGCCACACGCTACGACCGCGCCCGGCCCCGCTATCCACAAGGCCTGGTGGACCGGATCGTCGCCGCCAGCCCCGGCCCCGGGGTCCTCGACGTCGGCTGTGGCACCGGCATCGCCGCCAGACAGTTCCAGGCGGCCGGCTGCAGGGTGCTCGGGGTGGAGCCAGACGCGCGGATGGCTGACGTGGCGCGGCAACTCGGGGGCGAGGTCGACGTAGCGACGTTCGAGGACTGGGACCCGGCCGGCCGGGAATTCGATGCGGTCGTCGCCGCCCAGGCCTGGCACTGGATCGACCCGGTCACGGGAATGGCCAAGGCCGCGCAGGTGCTGCGCCCTGGCGGTCGGCTGGCGGCGTTCTGGAACGTTTTCCGGTTTCCGCCCGACGTGGCGGAAGTCGTCGTTGCGGTCTGCCAGCGGGTGTTGCCTGACGCGCCGTTCGACTTCCAGGCGATGACGAAGGGGTCCCTGGACGGGTACCAGGTGCTGCTCGCCAAGACCGCCGACGGGATCCGAGAGGTGGGCGGGTTCGGCGAACCGGAGCAGTTGCGGTTCGACTGGGAGTGGACTTACACCCGGCACGCATGGCTGGACCAGATGCCCACCTTGGGCGCCTTCACCCGGCTCGCGCCGGACAAGTTGGCGGAGGTGTTGGAGGGCGTCGGCGCCGCCATCGACGCGATAGGCGGCAGCTTCACGATGCGTTACGCCACGGTGGCCGTCACCGCGGCGCGAACCGGTGCCGCCTGACCCGGCTCCACGGCCTGTCACTGCTCGCCACATGGTGTCCATCAGCACCTGTCCTGCCGAAGTCGAGGACCGCAACGTGCACGGCCGCTGGGAGGGCTTTGTGAAGCCTGGCAGCTCAGCGAACAGATAATCGGTTGCCTGTTGGCGATGGTGGTGGATGCAATGTCCGGCATGGTCACCCAGATGCGCCTGCCACGGCGAGATGAGATGAGATGAACGCGTACCACGCAGACGGATCATCCGTCCAGATCGGCGCTCTCGTTCCGCTGACTCGGCCTGGCTGGGTCGAGGCAGGCCAACACTTGCTTGCCGGACTCGAGTTGGCCGTTCGCGAAGTCAACGACGCCGGGGGGATCGCCGGAAGACCACTCGAACTGGTGGTCCGCGACACCGCGGCTGATCCGCAGAGGGCCGCGGCAGCCGTAGACGAATTGGCTCGCCTGGGCGTGGCTGCCTTGGCGGGGGAGTATCACAGCGTCGTCGCTCGCGCCGCTGCCGCCAGGGCCGATGTCCTCGGCCTGCCGTTCCTCTGCTCGTCAGCGGTGATCGACGCGCTCACCGAAAAGCCGACGGAATGGGTCGCGCGCCTCGCCCCGGCGCAGTCCCAGGGATGGCAGATCTACGCAGACTTCCTCCTCAGCGCGGGCCACAGTCGAATCGCCGTAGCAGTCGAGCCGAGTGTCTACTGGGCATCTGGGATCCGCATTCTGCGGGGCTATCTCGCTCCACGCGGCGGCACCGTCATCGAACTCGACATGCGGGCGCTCGCCCCCACGGCGGTGTGCGACGAACTCGTCGACAATCGCGCAACAGCCCTCCTTCTTCTGGTCGGCCACCCGGAGCCGGCAGTGTCGATCGTCAAGTCCGTCCGCCGCGACGAGCGCCTCGCCGAGATCATGACGGGTGCTCCGGCCGGGCAGCCGGAGTTCGCCGAATGGGCGACGTTGCTGGGCGACGACTGCGCCGCGATCCCGTTCTTGCGCTACCTGCCCGAGCGCCTCAGCCCACTCGGTGCACGCGTCGAGTCGGCCCTCCGCGAGCGGCTGGGCGAAGCGCCCTCCTTCGTCGCCTTCGAGGGCTACGACACGGTCGCCGTTCTCGCCGATGTGCTGCGCTCTCACGGCGCGGACCGGGCGCGTACCGCCGAATCCTGGCCGCGCGTTGCAGTCGAAGGCACCCGCGGGCAGATCCAGTTCTCCCGCACGCCAGGCATCGGCGTTTGGCAATGGGATCGGGCGCCAATCCAAGTCGTTGATCGAGATCCGGCAGAACCCGATCGCTTTCGGATCCTTCACGCCGGCTGAGAGAGCACGGAGGTCCGACTGCCCAGATCTGTCCGAACTCGAGGCTGTCGCGGGCCCGGGGCAGCCCAGAGAACGCTGGCAGTCGGACTGGCATCGAGATCAATCTCAGCGCCGACCACGGTTCCATCTCGGATGATGTGCTGTGCGGGGATCGACCCGTGAGTTCGTGCCGACTCACGGCGAGTCATCCTCAACTCGGGGGCGTCGTCGCCTCGATGATCGATTCCAAGGGGTCAGTGGTCATAAGCGGTCAGTGAGCGCAGGACGGGCTGTCCTGTGTGGTCGTTGTGCCAGATCGCGGCGGTTATCGCGAGGATTCGTTGCATGACGCGGGCGACGACACCGCCGGGCGTGCGTCCTCGGTGCTGTTCGAGATCGAGCTGTCCCTTGAAGGTCTCGTTGACCGACTCGATGATCTGTCGCAAGGGCTTGAACAGGGGCGCTCCAGGCCGTTCCGGCTCGCCTTGCGGGCTGGCCGCAGGAGCCGGATGTCCTGCTCGGCCAGTTCGTGTTCGAAGCCCCGGCGAAGTAGTTCTTGTCGCCGATCAGCGTCTGGGCAGGACGTGCGGCGACCAGGCCGGGTTCGGCCGCGAGGAGGTGCAGCAGGGTCTCGCGTTCGTCGGCCCCTTGGCCCCGGTCAGGGCGAAGGCGACGGGCAGGCCCTGGAGGGTGCACACCAGGTGCAGGCGCAGGCCCCAGAAGAAGCGGCTGTGGCTGGCGCAGTACCCGTACTCGGCCCGTCCGGCCAGGTCGGACCGTTTGACGGTCTCGCGGGAGCGGCCGCATTCCACTGGCGTGGAGTCCACGATCCACACGTCGTCGCCCCATACGGAGGTGTCGGTGGCGAGCAGCCGGGTGACTCGCCGGAGCAGGTTGGCGGCCTTGCGCAGCCGCTTGTTGTCACCGGGCTGCTTGGGCAGGTACGGAAAGAGATGCCTCAGGTGGGAACGGGCGTGGCGAAGCCACCTGGCCTCGGAGGCGAAGCCGAGCATGGCCTGCATCATCGCCAGTGTGACCAGCTCGGCGTCGGTGAGCTGCGGGGCGATCCCCACGGCCGGCCGCCATGGCGCCAGATGCGGAGAGGCCTTCAGCAGGTCGTCGGTCTTCACGTAGAGTGCGATCGCGAGGGTGTCCAACTCCGTCTTCGTACACCGACGTTGGACGCCCTCGTCCCATACGCACAGCCGATGTCTTGGAATCGGTCACCTAATATCCCATGTCATGGCGATGTTCGTGCACTTGACCTCAGCGGCGAACGCGCCGCGCATCCGGCGGTCTGGGATCCGGGCAGCCAGCCACGGACAGGGCAGCGCGCGCGGGGTCTGCTGCTTCCCGGTGCTGCCGTCGTACACCCTCACCCACCAATGGCTGCGCGAGTTGGCCCGTTTCGGCAGTCGGGGCGGGCTTGTGGCAGTCCACGTGCGGCTCGACGACGCCCAGGACGTGCTCGTCGGACGCTATACCGACCGGGCGCGGGACGCTCAGGCCACCGTTTCTGCGTCAGAGGCAGTGCGGCGGATCGCGGCACTGGAGGACCCGCGCGGGTGGGAGGTGTTCATACCCCGGGCGATCCGGCCGCGTGAAGTGCACCGGCTCCGCACCGCGCCGCAGGTGGCGGGCTGGCGGTACCTGCCGGACGCACACGGTGTGCGCCCCTGCACCTGTTTCGGGTGCCGCGTGCGCGGCGGGTACGGGGCACGACGCCTGCGCGAGCGGTTGCCGCATCCGCTGGATGGTCCGCCGCCACCCGCCAGGGTGCTGCTCGCCCGGGTCGCAGCAGCCGGTGACCCCGGGGACCCAGCCGCGCTGCGGGAGGCACTGCACTGGTTCGGAATGCGTCGGCGGGGCCCGCTCGCCCAGTTGAGCCGCCTCGCCACCCACCCCGACCCCGGGGTGCGGGAGGAGCTGGTGTGGGCGGTCGCCCGTTGGTCCACCCCTGGGGTCACCGAACTGCTGGACGGCCTCGCCGATGACCCGCACTCGGACGTCCGGGAGGCAGTGGAGGCAGCCCGCGACCCGCAATGACCACCGACCCCTTGGAATCGATCATCTCGTGGAGATGCTCCTCAACCGGACCCAGGTAGCACCTGCCTGCCGACCACGAGGGCAGCCGGAATACGCCGGAAACGTGCCGTAGCCCCAGCAGAACGGTGAGGCGGCCCTGGTCAGTTCGAACGCTGGGCGACGAGTAGGCCCAAGCCGTCCAGGATGCGCTGCAGGCCGAACTCCAGTGCCTGGTCCTGCCCGCCGTGCTGGGTCGCCGAGGCCGGCGCGGCGGTGAGGGCGGGTAGTCCTCGCCGTGCGCCTGCATCAGCTCCCCGAGCGTGACGCTGAACTGCGCTTCGGGGCTGCCCGCCGGACCCGCCGCGCGGGCCTGTTGGGCGATCCCCCGCACATGGCCGGCCAGCAGGACGACCGCGTCCATCCGCTCGGCATCCGTGAGGCCAGTGCCGTCCAGTGCGGCGAGGGCCTGCTCCATCCAGGCAAGCTCCCTGGGCCCCATGACCCTCGGGCCGACGGTTGCGTCCAGCAGCCATGGGTGCCGGTGGAAGACGGTGACCAGCCGGCGGGCCCAGTCGCTGAGTTGCTCCCGCCAGTCGGGGCGCGGCCCGTTCGGCAGTGGGGCCTCGCCGATTGCGGTCTCCACCATCAACGCGACCAGCTCGGCCTTTCCGGGCACGTACCGGTAGAGCGCCATCTTGGTGACGTCGAGCAGCCCGGCAACCCGTTGCATGGACACGGCGGGCAGCCCCTCCGCGTCGGCAATCCCGCTACCGGCCCGCGCGATGCGGTCCAGGCTGAGCGCCGGCTTGGGTCCCCGCGAGGGTTTCGGGTGCGGACCCCAGAGCAGCCGTGCTGTCTGGCTCCGCTGGTCGCTCATCTCTCCGCTCCCGTCTCCGGTCTTGCAAGCCATTTTCGGACGCTGAGGCGCAGGCTCTGATCGACGCCTTCAACAGCAACGCCAAATCCGGCTGCAAGGAGATCTACGAGGTCATCCAGTGGCGCTACGCGCTCACCTTCACCCTGACCGTCGAACGGTCGCACAGGGGTGGCGGGGAGATGCCGCTGTTACCGCGAACGCCGCCCCGCGAGGCGACTCCGCAGGTGCGGTCGCGCCGTTCCGAAATACCAGAAGCCGGATTCGGCACCGTTTCGCCGGACTACTGGACTGCTCCTTCCGAATTTCTCGCCCGTCGATCACCATCTCCGAATTTCCCGCGAAATCCGGAGAGGCACTCCCGATTGCATGATCGGCCGCTGTTATCCGGCCGCGCGGAGGCCGGCGGGGACTTCGCGGACGGTGCGCTCCGGTGCGGACACGCAGTCTGCCGATCCCTGTGCCGCCCTGGTCGCGTGGCGCTGTGCCGAGCGTGCCGCGTCCCTGCTTCGTCGCCTTCGCCGCCGCCGGGGCGGATGAGGAGCCGTGAAGTGATAAGCGATGCCTATCGGATCATCGAAAGGCCCTCTTTGACTTTTCACCGGGATCGGCGGAAGCTGCTCCGGCAGCGGGAATCGGCTATTCGCGGACGACACAAGAAAATATTCGGCGCACGTCGCCGGCTCGTAAAAAGGGGAATCGGGCCGCCGCTTTCCGTCCAGACCCCGAGTGACGCGCGGCGGAGAGTCACGGCAGTCACTCGCCGGCCGGACCCGCCCGCATCGGCGCACGGCAGAAAGAGGCAGACCAGATCATGAGCAGCATCGAGGACCCGAGCGACCACCTGTCGGTCACCGCGCCCAAGACCTGGGCGACGGGTCTGCCCGCGGTGACGCACGCGCTGGAGTACTCCCTGAGCCAGACGTCCCCGCGGCGCACCGCGCTGACGCTGCTGAACATCAACCAGGCCAGGGGCATCGACTGCCCGGGCTGCGCATGGCCCGAGCCCGCGCCGGGCAAGCGGCACATGAACGAGTACTGCGAGAACGGCGCCAAGCACATCAACGACGAGGCCACCTCACGGCGCGTCACCCGGGACTTCTTCCGCGAGCACTCCGTCGCCGAGCTGGACGGCAGGTCCGACTACTGGCTCAACCAGCAGGGCCGGCTCACCGAGCCGATGGTCAAGTGGCCCGGCGCGACCCACTACGCGCCGATCGGCTGGGACGAGGCGCTCGGCCTGCTCGCCCAGGAGCTCAAGGGGCTGGACTCCCCCGACGAGGCCCTCTTCTACGTGTCCGGCCGGCTGAGCAACGAGGCCGCCTTCCTTCTCCAGCTCTTCGCCCGCGCGTTCGGCACCAACAACCTGCCGGACTGCTCCAACATGTGCCACGAGTCCAGTGGCTCCGCCCTGCACGAGACCCTGGGCATCGGCAAGGGCAGCGTCTCGCTGGACGACATCCACAACGCCGACCTGATCTTCGTCGTCGGGCAGAACCCCGGCACCAACCACCCTCGGATGCTGTCGGCGCTGGAAGAGACCAAGCGCAACGGCGGGCACGTCATCGCGGTCAACACCCTGCCCGAGGCCGGACTGATGCGCTTCAAGCATCCGCAGAAGGCCCGCGGGATCCTCGGCCGCGGCACGCCGCTGGCCGACCAGTTCCTCCACATACGCGCGGGCGGCGACCTCGCCCTGTTCCAGGCCCTGAACCGGCTGCTGCTGGAGGCCGAGGACGCCGCGCCGGGTACCGTGCTCGACCACGTTTTCATCGACGGTTGCACCACTGGCTTCGAGGCGTTCGCCGCCCAGACCGGCAAGACGTCCTGGGACGACGTGCTGGCCGCCACCGGGCTGTCCCGCGAGGAGATCGAGCGCGTTCACGCTCAGGTCCTGAAGAGCGAGAAGATCATCGTGTGCTGGGCCATGGGGCTGACCCAGCACAAGCACGGGGTGCCCACCATCCGTGAGGTCGTCAACTTCCTGATGCTGCGCGGCAACATCGGAAAGCCCGGCGCAGGCGTGTGTCCGGTGCGCGGCCACAGCAACGTGCAGGGCGACCGCACCATGGGGGTGTGGGAGCGGATGCCGCAGGAGTTCCTCGACTCCCTGGAGCGCGAGTTCGGCTTCACCCCGCCCACGCCTCACGGCCTGGACGTGGTGAACGGAATCCGGGCCATGCACCAAGGCCGCGCCAAGGTCTTCCTCGGCGTCGCCGGCAACTTCGTACGGGCCACTCCCGACAGCGCGGTCACCGAGGAGGCGATGCGCACGTGCCGGCTCACCGCGCACATCTCCACCAAGCTCAACCGCTCCCACACGGTCTGCGGTGACACCGCGCTGATCCTGCCCACGCTGGGACGCAGCGACAAGGACTTCCGAAACGGCGTCGAGCAGTTCGTCACCGTCGAGGACTCCATGAGCGAAGTCCACGCCTCCCGGGGGAAGTTGCCGCCCGCATCCCCCGACCTGCTGAGCGAGGTCGCCATCATCAGCAGGCTGGCCCGCAGGACTCTCGGGAACACTCCGCCCCTCCCCTGGGAGGACTTCGAGGCGGACTACGGCACCATCCGTGACCGGATCTCCCGTGTCGTACCGGGCTTCGAGGACTTCAACGCCCGGGTGGCCCGGCCCGGCGGCTTCAGGCTGCCCAATCCGGTGAACGAAAGGGTCTTCCCCACCCCGAGCGGCAAGGCCGTCTTCTCCTGCAACGAGTTCACGATGCCGCATGTCCCCGAGGGACATCTGCTGCTGCAGACCCTTCGCTCGCACGACCAGTGGAACACCGTCTGGTACGCCCCGAACGACCGCTACCGCGGCATCCACAACGCCCGCCGGGTCGTACTCGTCAACCCCGACGACCTGGAGGCCCTCGGCATCGCCGACCGCGACATGGTCGATCTGGTGAGCGTCTGGCACGACGGGAGGGAACGCCGCGCGGAGAACTTCCGGGTCGTCGCCTTCCCCGCCAGTCGCGGCTCCGCCGCGGCCTACTACCCCGAGACCAACGTCCTGGTCCCGCTGGACAGCGTCGCCGACATCAGCAACTGCCCCACCTCCAAGGGCGTCCTGGTCCGCCTGGATACCGCCCGCAGCGCCGAATGAGCCGAGCGGCACAACACCGTCGGAGCACGGCTCCGGGAAGAGGAGTGAACGATGGGGCGAGTGACCGTACGACGGCGGGTCCTGCGTATCCGGGAGGGGGCGGCCACGCATCGCCCTGACACGCTGGCCGCCGAGGAGCCGATGGAGATCCGTGTCGGCGGGCGCCCGCTCACCGTGACCATGCGCACCCCGGGCGACGACTTCGACCTCGCGGCCGGGTTCCTGGTGAGCGAAGGTGTGGTGCACGCCGGCGGCGACGTGGCCGGGATCCGCTACTGCGCGGGCGCCACGGCCGACGGCGGCAACACCTACAACGTGGTGGACGTGGCCCTGGCCCGTGGCGTGTGCCCCGCCCGACGCGTCGCTGGAGCGGCATTTCTACACCACGTCCTCGTGCGGGCTGTGCGGCAAGGCCGGCCTGGACGCGGTGCGCACCCAGGCTGCGTGGTCCGTTGCCGGAGACCCGCTGCGCATCGGACCGGAGGTGCTGACGGCCCTCCCCGACCGCCTGCGGGCCGCCCAGCGGGTGTTCGACAGCACTGGTGGTCTGCACGCCGCCGGTCTCTTCTCCGCCGACGGGGAGCTGCTGTGCCTGCGGGAGGACGTCGGCCGGCACAACGCCGTGGACAAGGTCGTCGGCCACGCCTTGCGGTCGGGACTGCTGCCCCTGCGCGAGACGGTGCTGATGGTGAGCGGCCGGGCCTCGTTCGAGCTGGTGCAGAAGGCGGTGATGGCCGGAATCCCCGTCCTGGCGGCCGTCTCCGCGCCGTCCTCGCTCGCAGTGGACCTGGCCGAGGAGAGCGGGCTGACCCTGGTCGGTTTCCTGCGCGGCGCCTCGATGAACGTCTACACCGGCGAGGAGCGCCTGCAACCACTGCCCGTGGGCTGACAACCGCCCAGCCCGACTGGCGTTCCGTCGAGCGGTCCGGTACACCCGTGGAGTGCTGTTCCGTCAACTCGAGTATCTGGTGGCTCTCTCCCGGGAGCGCCACTTCGCCCGTGCCGCCCAGGCCTGCTACGTCTCGCAGCCGGCTCTCTCCGAGGCGATCCGGAAGCTGGAGGAGGAGCTGGACGTACCGCTGGTCCGGCGCGGCCGCAAGTACGAGGGCCTCACGCCCGAGGGCGAACGCATCGTGGTGTGGGCGCAGCGGATCCTGGCCGACCGCGACGCCCTGAAGAACGAGGTCGGCGCCCTGCGCACGGGACTGAGCGGCAGGATGCGGATCGGCTCGGTCCCGACCGCGTCCGGCGCCGTGTCCCTGCTGACGGCCCCGTTCTGCGCGGCGCACCCCCTGGTCACCGTGGAGCTCATGGCGGACCTCCAGTCGGAGGACGTTCTGCGGCAACTGCAGAATTTCGAGATCGACGCCGGAATCACCTATCTGCACAAGGGCCTTTCGGAGGGTTTCCAGGCGGTTCCGCTGTACGAGGAGCGGTATGTGCTGCTGACCGACGCCGCCGACAGCCTCGCCCATCGGACGACGGCGACCTGGGCGGAGGCGTCGCGGCTGCCGCTGTGTCTGCTGACCGGGGCCATGCAGGGGCGCCGGGTGCTGGACGAGGTGTTCGCCGAGGCGGGGCTGCGCCCGTCCCCCCGGGTCGAGACCGATTCCGTGGCAACCCTCTTCGCCCATGTCAGAACGGGCCGGTGGGCGAGCATCGTGCCGCACGCCTGGCTGCATGTCTTCGGCGTGCCGCACGGCATGCGGGCGGTGCCGATGGTCGAGCCCGCCCGGTCGGTGCCGGTCGGGCTGGTGATCACTGCCAGGGAGCCGGGATCGGTCATGGCCCGCGCGCTGACGGACATCGCCCGGCACACCGATGTCGCCGCCGCGCTGGAACGCCTTCCCGGGGATCCCGGACCCCAGTGAGACCGACGGGCCTGGCGGCGCTGGGTGATGCTGCCCATGCCGTACCCGTTGCCGCCGAGATGCCCCGTGCGGCCGGAGCATCTGTCGCCGCCGTCACGGCCCTTGATCAGTACCGTCGCCCGGCCCCCGGCGCTCGCCACCCGGGTCGGAAGCGGGCCTTCGGACCGGCTGCACGGGTTCGATGGTGAACGCCCCGCCGCTGCCGGACAGCCGCAGGATGCGGGCCAGGGAGCACGGCACGGCCCGCAGGCACAGATCCACGTCGTGGGCGCGGGCGGCGCGGGCGCCCGCCAGGAGCGCGCTCACTCCCGTGCAGTCGCAGAAATGCACCTTCCCCAGATCCACGACGATGTGCTGGTACTCGGCGACGGCGGCGCGGAGCGCTTGCCGGACGCCCGGGGCGGTGACCACGTCGAGCTCCCCGGCCATGGTCATCCGGCAGCTGTCAGGTCCCGTGGCCGTGAGTTCGACCTGCATCGTGACGTCGTACACCAGCGCCTCCTCACCGGCCGGCGCCCATTCGCAAGAATCGTGTGTCCTACCAGGAAACTCCCGAACCACCGGGCTTGTCTACGCCCTGCCCGGCCGGACGCTCTCCAGAGGCAACGGGGGTGCCCCCTGCGGGCGGGGTGCCGGGGTGACACGATCGCCGACTGCGAAGACGCGGTCGGCCGGACCCCGAGGACGACCGGGTCGAGCTCGTCGACCGGGATGTGGCCCTGAGCGAGGACGGCACCGGCGGTCCCCTCGATCAGTACCGGTTCCTCGGTCGGAGTGTGCTGGAGGTAGACGGTGTCGCTGTCCGCTCCGTAGAGCCCCACGTTGGGAACGATCTCGATCCGGGCCCGGACGGCCTGGGCCGGCATCGCGGCGCGCACGTACTGCTGGAGGTGCTCGCCGGCCGCGAAGCCCGTCACGCAGAGCGTCACCTTCCGGCGCATGGCGGCGAGTTGGAGGGCGACGCCCAGGCCGATCCAGCCACCGCGCCAGTCCGCCACCACGATGCGTCCACGCGGTACGTCGCCGCCGCGGATCACCGACCAGGCGTCCAGCACGACCGGGTCGTCCATCAGCTCCAGCCGAGGACGGCGAGGCCGGGCTCCGGTCGCGAGGACCACGGCGTCCGGTGCCGAGGCGGCGAGTGCCGGGCCGTCGACCCGGGAGCCCGTCAGGATGCGGGCTCCCGCGCGTCGCGCCTCGCCCTTTCTGGAATCCGAGGACGGCAGCGCACCGGTGGCCTGGGCGCCCTCGGCCACACCGAGCGAGCGCTTCCACGTCATGCCGCGCGCCATGACCGAGTCGGAGATCCGTGAGGTCGTGGACGGCTACGGCCGGGCGGCCCGCCGACTGCGCGAGGCCGGACTCGACGGAGTGGAGGTCGTCGCCAGCCACGGCTACCTGCCGGCGCAGTTCCTCAGCCCGCATGTCAACGTCCGCACCGACGGCTGGGGCGGCGACCGGAAACGCCGGCTGAGGTTCCTGTAGCCGGGCGTAGCCGGGGACGCACTCGTCCTCCGTGGCCATCAGCACATGGGTGGCGTAGCGGGCGGACTCGTGCACGCCGGAGACCTGGCGCCCAGCTCGACGCCGAAGGACTGCTCGACTACGTCTCGGTGTGCGCGGGCAGCTCGTCCAGCCTGTCCGGGGCCCAGCACATCGCCCCGCCCATGGCCCGGCCCCACCGATGAGCTGATCGCTTACCACGAGGCCCGCGCCGCGGGCGGCGCCGGCCTGACGTCCTCTCTGCGTCCGGGGCGCGTACGGCGAGGGCGGCGTACGCGGAGGGGGTGAGCGGCGGCGCGGTCAGCGAAGGGTGATGTGCGGTTCGAACGCGTCCAGCAGCAGCTCGCGCATCCGTGTCACGGACATCTCCCCGGTCCCTGCCAGCACTTGGATGGCCAGGCCGTCGACCAGGCCGGTGAACCGGCTCGTCAGCGCCTCCGCGTCGGCGTCCGTGCCCATGCCCTCGTCCCGGCAGGCGATCACCAGGTCGAGCACCGTCTGCTGCCAGCGTGCGTAGATGTCGCGCTGTCCTTGGCGCAGGGCGGGGTCGACGATCGCCTCGTTCCACGACTGCACCCACACCGACCATTCGTCGCGGTCCTCGTCACCCGTGATCAGCTGGACCTCGATCAGCCGGCGCAGCTTCTCGGTCGCGCTGTCCGCGTCCCGGAACTCGGCTTCGAGGCGCCGGTGGAAACGTTCGGCGCAGTGGAGCAGAGCGGCTCGCAGCGCGTCGCCCTTCGCCGGGAAGTGATAGTGCACCGTGCCGGTACTGGTCCCGCACGCGCGGGCGATGTCGGCGACCCGCACCCGGTGAAATCCGCGACGGGCGATGAGTCGTGCGGTCGCCTCGAGGATCTGGGTCCTGCGGACCTCCGCGTCCACGGCGTCCGCACGGCGGCGCGTGTCCGGTGCCGCGGTGTTCTCCGGCGGGGCGGGCGGCCGTCCCTGCCCGGTCCGCAGATACCGCAGTGACACCTTCCCCTCCCGGGCGATGGCGGCGAGTTCGCGGTCCCCGAGACGGCGGTTGCCGTGCAGGGCCTTGGACAGCGCGGTGGGGTCCATGCCGATGCGGTCGGCGAACTCGCGCTGGCTGACCGGTGCCGACCGCACCACCAGGCGCGCCCGCTCGGCCACTGTCCGGGCGTCGTCCGCCTGCCGCAACGATGTCATCGTGTCCGTCCGTCCGTCCTGTCCGTCGTCCGTGGGAGCGCCGTCACCGCAGGGAGGCGAGGACGTCGGCGGCGGCCCGGTACCCCGACGACACGGCGCCGTCGATGTACCCGTTCCACTCCGTCGCGGTCTCCGTTCCCGCCCAGTGCAGGGTCCCGGTGGGCTCCCGCCAGCCGCGTTCGCCGTATCGGCTCCAGCCGCCGGGGGTCGTGTACGCCTCGTATCCGCCCCGGGCGAAGGGATCTTGTGTCCAGATCTTCTCGGTGCAGTCGCGCGGGCGCCCCGCCCTCGTTCCGGCCACGGCGGCGAAGCTCTCCAGTACGGCGGCCCGGCGGCGGCCCTCGTCCAGGGCGCTGTATCGGTCCAGGCGGTCGCCGTACACGAATCCGACGAGGATTCCGCACGAGCGGTCTTCGGGGGAGTTGTCGAAAACGACGCCGACGGGCCCGTTGTCGTACAGGGTCGCCACGCCGGACAGCCCGGACTTCCGCCAGAACGGAGTGTCGTAGACGGCATGGATCTTGGCGACGCGCCCCATCGGGCTGTGCGACAGCCAGCCGTCCCGGCTGTCGGGGAGCGGTGGGGTGAAGCGTATGGCGCGTACGGCGTGCGGGGGCAGTGCCACGATCGCCCGGCGTGCCCGGAGCAGGACGGACCGCGTGCGGACGCGGACGCCTGCCGTGTCGTACTCGATCGCATGCACCTGCTCGCCGAGGCGGACGCGTTCCCCGAGCAGGGCCGCGACGGCGCGGGCCGGGCCGGCCGCGCCCGTGGTGAAGCGGCTGTCCTGGGCACAGCCGCGGGTCTCCATCAGCTGTTCGAAGCCGCCGGCCGCGGCGATGCAGAACAGCACGTGGAAGAGGGAGATCTCGTGCGGTTCCGCGCACCACAGACCTTCAACGGCGAGGGCCAGCCGGCGCCGGGCATCGGTGTCGTCGGTCTGTGAGCGGAAGAAGGAGTGTGCCGTCCGGGCGTCCCACTCCGCGAAGCGGGCGGTGCGCCACGGCCGCTCGGTGTCCACCGTGCGGGCGAGTTCGTCCAGGATCTGCGTGACACGGACGTACTCGAGGATGCCGGGCCCGTCGGTGGGGGCCGCACCGGTGTAGGGGATCCTGCTGCCGTCGTGCCACACCTCGATGTGACTGCCCGTCTCCCAGGTGGGAAACGTCCGGCACCCGAAGCGTGAGGCGAGTTCGAGGAGGCGCGTCTGCGTGGGGCCGACCCACTGGCCGCCGTGATCGAGCGTCACGCCGTCCGTGCGGGTCTCGGTCAGTACCCGCCCGCCGACATGATCGGCCGCCTCGACCAGGGTGAAGTCGGCGTCGCTGTCCTGGAGTCGGAGCCCCGCGGCGAGGCCGGCGTACCCTCCGCCCACCACGACGACCTCGGATTCGATCAGATGCTGTGCGCTCTGTCTCTCCATGCCCCGAGAGGATGCGGCAACGCTGACGGGTCCGTCAATGGTTGCGGTCGAGCGCGCGGACTGCACGTGCCGACGCACGGTTCACGCAGCGCGGTCGGCGGCCCTTGCCTGTCCGGCCGGCCCCCACCGGCGTCGGGAATCCGGCGACGGCTTAACCCTGCACGGCTCTTGACAGTCCCGTGTGGCCGGGCTCACAGTGCAGGCTACTGACTGGCTGTTCAGTCAGTAGATGTGCCGCGCCTGTACGAGACCCCCGTGCCGCCGTAGGAGTCCGCCCAGTGACCCAAGCACCCGCCACCTCCAGCAGGGCCGAAGGGCCCGCCCCCGAAACCCCCGACCTCTCCGAGGGCTGGGGCGAACAACGCAGCCGCCTGCGCAAGGAACTTCGCCGTTTCGACGTCCTGCTGTTCCTCATATGCACCCTCGTCGGACTCGACACGATCGGGTCGGTCGCAGCGCAGGGTCCGCAGGGACTGACCTGGATGGCCATCCTCGCGTTGTTCTTCTTCCTCCCCTACGGGCTCCTCGTCGCCGAGCTCGGCTCCGCCTTCCCCGTCCAGGGCGGACCGTACGTCTGGACCCGGCTCGCCTTCGGACGGCTCACCGCGGGCCTCAACCAGATCCTCTACTGGATCTCCAACCCGGTGTGGGTGGGCGGCAGTCTGTGCATCATCGCCCTCACCACCTGGGAGGAGTTCTTCACCCCGCTCCCCGGGCTGTGGAAGTACGCCGCCGGGCTGGTCTTCATCTGGGGTGGCGCGCTCGCCGTCGTCCAGTCCGTCCGGGTCGGCAAGTGGGTCCCGATCGCCGGAGCTTTCGCACGCATCGTGCTGCTCGGCTTCTTCCTCGTCTCGGTCGTCGTCTTCGCCGTCCAGAACGGTGTGCACGCCCTGCCCGCAAGCGAGTTCACACCGACCTACGTCGGCTTCGTGGCGCTCGTCCCCGTCCTGATCTTCAACTACGTCGGCTTCGAACTGCCCAGCTCCGCCGCCGAGGAGATGCGCAACCCGCGGCGCGACATCCCGCTCGCCATCCTCCGCTCCGGCTTCGCCGCGCTGCTGCTCTACGGCGGCCCGATCCTCGGCATCCTCTTCGTCCTGCCCAGCGACAGGATCGGCAGCCTCGGCGGCTTCATCGACGCCTGCAAGGCCGTCTTCACCGTCTACGGCGGCTCCATCGCCGCCGACGGCACGGTCACCCTCACCGGTGCCGGCGCGGTCTTCGGCGGCATCGCCGCCGCGGGCCTCATCATCGGCCTGCTCACCTCCGGCGTCACCTGGGCGATGGGTGCGCACCGCGCCCAGGCCGTCGCCTGCGCGGACGGCGCCGGACCCGCCTGGCTCGGCACGATCTCCGAGAAGCACGGCACCCCGGTACGGGTGAACCTGCTGTCCGCGGTCCTGGCGTCCGTGCTTCTCGTGGTCGCCCTCAACCTCACCGAAGGCGACGGCGAGAAGTACTTCGCCGCGGGGCTCGGCCTGACGATCTGCACGACCTTCATCTCGTACGTCATCACCTTCCCCAGCCTGGTGGTGCTCCGCCGCAAGTACCCCGACACGCCGCGCCCGTACTCCGTGCCGGGCGGACGCGTCGGAGCCTGGACGGTCACCGCCCTCGCGACCGGCCTGGTCGCCTTCACGGTGGTGGTGCTGATCTGGCCGGGCTTCGGGGTGGGCTGGTTCGGCACGGAGGGCTCCGCCGCCGACTCGCTGCCCGAGGCCTTCGCCGGCCAGCGCCTCGCGTACACACTGAGCCAGGTCGTGCCCCTTCTTGTCATCGCGGTCATCGGCCTCGTCTTCTACTCGCTGGGGGCGAAGACGCGGCGTACCAAGAGCTGAGCATCCGGCGGGAGTTCTCCCGCACGACGACGGAGGGGGCGGCCCGAGGCCGCCCCCTCCGTCACCTTCCCGGCTGGAGGCGGCGTGCCGCAACAACCACTGAACTGGCTGGTGTCGTGAGTACTTCCGTGGCGTCCAGGGCTGGGTGAGTGAGGTAGAACAGGCGGAGCTCATCAACTTCGCCGCCGAAACGAGGCGGCCAGTCGGGCGATGGGGTGAAGTCGTCCAGGATGAGCAGGCCACCGGGAGCAAGCAGCTCGACCACCCGCTCGGGGTCGTCACGCTTGCCTCCACCGTCGCAGAAGAAGACATCGAAAGGGGCGTGCTGCTCAAGCAGCCGCCAGTCCCCGGTGAGGACGCTGACGCGGTCGTCGTCCGCGAAGACACCAGCCGCTCGACGGGCCAGCTCCTCGTCACGCTCAACGGTGACCAGGCGGGCACCGGCGCCGAGCCCACTGTGCAGCCAGGCGGTACCCACGCCCGAGCCGGTGCCGCTCTCCGCGATGACTCCGTGGGGTTTCGCAGCAGCGGCCAGGCTGAGGACTCTGCCCACCTCAGGGATGCAGCTCTTCTTGAAACCCGACTCGGAGGCGACACGCTCCGCGGCCACCACACGAGGCGGAACCTTACGCTCTGCCATGATCACGAACCCCCTTCATCGTGGACATGACGCTATCCGCCGGCAGAGGTCTCCGCACGGAGCTTCGCCTGTCCGGACCCGGCAGAACCTTTCCGGTCGAAGCATCAGGCGCCCGTGCGTCCGTACACCTGCTTGCCCAGCCACTGGCCGCCGTCCACCGTCAGGCACTCGCCCGTCAGGTACGACGCCCCCTCGCCCAGCAGGAACAGCGACGCGTCCGCGATCTCCGCGGGGTCGGCGAACCGGCCCGCCGGAACCGTGGCCAGGACCTCCTCGCGCGCCTCGGGGGTGGCCCACAGGGCCGCGCCGGCGCCTGCCGTCTCCGTCGGACCCGGGGCTATGCAGTTCAGCCGGATGCCCAGCGGGGCGAGTTCCACCGCGAGGGTCCGGGTCATGGCCAGGACACCGGCCTTCGCGGCGGCCGAGTGGACGGTCCCCGGGTGTCCGTGCCAGGCGTAGGCGGCGATCACCGACAGGACGGATCCGCCCGTGGCCTGCTCGCGCAGCCTGCGGGCGACCGCCCGGGTGCAGTAGTACGAGCCGTTGAGGACGATGTCCACGACCGCCCGCCAGCCGCCCGGGGAGAGGTCGATGCCCGGCACGACGAAGTTGCCGGCCGCATTGTTGACCAGGCCGTCCAGCCGGCCGAAGCGTTCCGCCGCCGCGGTCACCAGCGCGTCCACGGCCTCGGGGTCCCGTACGTCCGTCGGCACCGCGAGGGCCTCGCCTCCGGCCTTCTCCACCAGGGCGACCGTCTCCTCCAGCCGCTCCGGGGTACGGCCCGCGACGGCGACCCGCGCGCCCTCAGCGCTCAGAGCGAGCGCGATCGCGCGGCCGATGCCGCTGCCGCCGCCGGTCACGATGTAGGTACGGTCCGCGAAGCGGCCGGATTCCGAGGTCATGTCAACACTCCATGGGCGTCGAGGGCGACCGCGCCGCCCGGGTGGACGAGCAGCGGATTGACCTCGAGTTCGGTGAGCTCGGGGTGCTCGGCCGCGGCCAGCGCCAGTGCGCACAGCGCGTCCGCGGCGGCGTCGAGATCGACAGCGGGGGCTCCGCGCCAGCCGGTGAGCAGGGGTGTGTGGCGCAGCGAGAGCAGCAGGTCGCGGGCCCGTCGGGGAGTGAGGGGGGCGAGGGCGAGCGCGGTGTCGGCGAGCAGTTCGGCGGTGAGCCCGCCGAGACCGACCATGGCGACGGGCCCGAACGCCGGGTCGCGCCGGACCCCCGCGATGAGTTCGACGGAGTGCTCGTGGACGACCATCTCCTCGATCGCGTACCGAGTGGCGCCCGTGGAGCCAATCATCCGGGCGAAGGCGGTGCGCAGCGCGGTCTCGTCGGCGATGCCCAGGGCCACCCCGCCCGCCTCGGTCTTGTGGGCCAGGCCCATCGCCTTGAGGGCGAGCGGGTATCCGGTGCGGCGGGCGGCGGTGGCCGCCTCGTCGGCGGTGGTGACGAACTGCGCGGCGGGGAAGGCGAGTCCGCGGGATCGAAGGAGCGTGCGGACGGTCTCGTAGTCCCCGTCGGGGAGGGGGTCCGGGGCGGGGGCCGGCAGCCGGGGTGGCGGCGCCTGCTGTGTCGTCCGGTCCTGCCGTGCCGCTTGGGCCAGGGCGGTCGCGGCCTGCTCGATGCGCTCGTAGACCGGTACGCCGTGCTCCCGGAGCACCGTCAGGGCCGGGGTGTCGCTGGCCATGGTGTGGACGACGAGCAGCCGGCCGGACTGTCGTGCGGCCTCCCCCAGCTCCCGGGCGACCTCGCACTCCTGCGCGGCCTGGTCCGGGTTGGCGGTGGCGTAGTCGCCGAAGTAGCCGGTGAGGACGGTGGCGTCGGTGTCCCCCCCGTCGAGCAGCGCCCGTGTGATGCGGGCGTAGTTGCGGAGGTCGGCCTCCCCGGCGCCCGCGAGGTCGACGGGGTTGGCGCATCCGCTCCGGCCGGGGAGGTGCCGGGCGACGGCGGCGCGGGTGGCTTCGCCCAGTACGGGGACGTGGAGCCCGCGGGCGGCCAGCGCGTCGGCGGCGAGCGCGCCCTGGCCCCCGCTGTCGCCGACGACGGCGACGCGCAGGGCTCGTCGTCCGCGGGCCTGCGAAGGGGCTCCGTCGGCCGGGGCCGGTGACGACGGCCCGCCGGCCCCTGTGTCACGGACGGCGCGCGTCCGGGCGCGCCCGATGCGACGGCCCGCCGCGGTCAGGAGCACCGCCGTGTCCGCGAGTTCGCCCGCCGACTCCAGCAGCAGCGCTCCCGTGTCGCGGCACACCGCCTCCACCACCGCCCGGGAGCTCACCAGCGCTCCCGTGTGGGAGGCCGCCGCGCGTCCGGATGCCTCGCTGCGGCCGAGCGACAGCAGCAGGACGGGTTTCCCTGCCGTGTGGGCGGTGGCCAGGGTGCGGGCCAGGCGGCGCCCGTCGCGGAAGTCCTCCACGTATGCGGCGACGACCCGTGTCGCGTCGTGCGCGATCAGTGCGTCCAGCGCGTCCGCCGCGTCGATGTCGCGCTGGTTGCCGAGCGAGACGAAACGGGAGAAGCCCTGTCCGGCGCGTGCGAGGAGTCGGCCGATCTCGAGTGCGAGGTTGCCGCTCTGGGACACGAGCCCCACCGCGCCCGCCGGGAACTCGCCCCAGCTGAGCCTGAGTTGGGTGGTGGTGTCGACGACGCCCATGCAGTTCGGGCCGAGCAGCCGCCCGCCGTGGGCGGTGACGAGGGCGGCGAGTCGTTCCTCGTCGGGGCCTGCCCCGCCGGACGTGATCACGGTGAAGCACCGCGCGCCCGCCATGAGTCCCTCGACGACCACGGGCCGCACCTGCTGCGGCGGCACGGCCACCACGACCTGCTCGGGGACGGTCGGCAGGCAGTCGAGGTCGGGCAGGAAGGGCACGCCGTCGAGCACGCCGCCCCGCTGGTTGACCAGGTAGACGGTGCGCCGGGAACGTCCGGCGAGGGCGCCGGACGCCAGCCAGTAGCCCCATTTGGCAGGGTTGGCGGAGGCTCCGACGACGGCGACGGAGCGCGGGTCGAAGAGGGCGTCCAGGCTCATGCGTACCAGCCGAGGCGTTCGGCGATGACGGGCAGCCGGTCCGCCACGACCTCGTGTGCCGCGGCGCGCGGGCTGGTCCCGTCCCGCTCGGCCCGCGTCAGCACCTGCTCGACCAGGGCGCGCATGGAGCGCCGGATGTGGGCGAACGCCTCGTCCGCGTCGGCGCCGATGTCACCGAAGAGCGTCCACCACCACCAGGCGTTGGTGGCGGAGTTGACGACCACGTCGGGCAGGACGGTGATCCCGCGCGCCGACAGCAGGTCCTCGGCGTCCGGCAGCACCGGCATGTTGGCGGCCTCGACGATCCAGCGGGCTGTGATCCGCGCCTGGTTGGCCGTGTCGACCGCGTACGAGACGGCTGCCGGGACCAGCACCTCGGCGTCCGCGGACAGCCAGGCGTCGCCGGGCAGTTCGGCGTCGCCCGGTCTCAGGGCGGTGCGGTCCACGGTCCCGTACGGGTCGCGCGCGGCCAGCAGCGCCTCCACGTCCAGGCCCTCGGGGTTGGCGATCGTTCCCTTGACGTCCGCCACGGCGACCACCTTCAGTCCGGCCCGTGCCAGGAAGCGGGCGGTCGCCCCGCCCATCGTCCCGAAGCCCTGGACGGAGACGCGGGTGCCCTCGTGGGAGACACCGGCCCGGTCCAGCGCCGTCAGCACCGACTCGGCGACCCCGCAGCCGCCCGCCAGCTCGTCGAGCCCGATGCCGTCCACCTCCACGGCGAAGGCGTCCGCGAGCCGGCGCCGTGCCGCGGCCTCGTCGTCGAGCAGCGGGTAGACGGCCTGGACGGAGGAGACCAGTCCGGCCTCGGCCGCCGCCCTGTCGACGGTGTCCTGGGTGAGGCCGAGGTCCTCGCCGGTGGTCCAGAAGCGCTCGATGTACGGGCGCATCGCCCGCAGATAGCGCACCAGCACCCCGTACGCCTCGGGGTCGCGCGGGTCGCAGTCGATGCCGCCCTTGGCCCCGCCGAGCGGGATGTACCGGTTCCGGGGGTCGTAGTGGAGGGCCTCCTTCATCGTCATGCCCCGGGCCAGCCCGGTGACCTCGTCGAGGGTGCAGCCCTCGCGCATGCGCAGTCCGCCGCTGGACACGCCGCGTACGAGCCGGTCGATCACCAGATGGCCCTGGCGGCCGGTGACATGGTCCGTCCAGGTGAGGGAGATGAGAGGGCTGGTCGTCATCGGGGGGTCTCCTCGGGAACGGTGACGATGGTGGGTCCAGGGGTGTCCAGCGCGTCGGCCAGGGCGCCGGCGAGCTCCTCCGGCGAGCGGACCGCCGTGCCGTGTCCGCCGTAGGCGCGGGCGAGCGCGGGGAGGTCGACGGGCGGCAGGTCGACTGCCGTGGGGCTGTCCCCGCGGGCCGCCATCTCCTCGCGGATCTCGCCGTAGCCGCCGTTGTCGAAGACCACGACGGGGAGCGGCCGTCCGAGCTGGGCGGCGGTGGCGAGCTCCTGCACGGAGAACTGCAGACCGCCGTCGCCGCTCAGCGCGACGACCTGCCGCTCGGGGCATGCGGTCTTCGCGCCGATCGCGGCGGGCAGGGCGTAGCCGAGGGCGCCGAAACCGGTGGGGTGCAGATAGCGGCCTTGGGGGCCGATGGGGAGATGGGGCAGGGCGCCGTAGTAGCAGCACTGGGCGCTGTCGGAGGTGATGACGGCGTCCTCGGCGAGGACGCGGCGCATGGCCCGGAGGTACGGCGTCCAGCGTGCGTCCCGGGTGCGGGTCTCGTCGTCGCGCGCGGCGCGCAGCGCGGTGAGGCCGACGGGTTCGGCGCCCTGTCGCGGTTCTCGCTCGCGGTATGCGGCGAGCAGTGCGTTCAGCAGGGGGCGCGCATCGCCCACGAGGGCCACGTCCGCCGGGAGCCCCGCGTACATCTGGGCGGGGTCCACGTCGACGCGGATCAGGGTGCCCGTCAGGGCCGGCAGCGGGCCCCAGACGTCGGACTCGGCCAGTTCCGTGCCGACGGCGAGGACCACGTCACGGTCCGCGAGCCACTTCTGCACGGCCGGACTGTGCAGCGACACGCCCAGCGACAGCGGGTGGCGTTCGTCCACCACGCCCTTGCCGTTGGCGGTGGTCACCACCGGCGCCCCCAGTTCCTCGGCGATGGCCAGGCAGGTGGCGGCCGCCGCCCTTGCTCCTCCGCCGAGGACCAGCACCGGGCGGCGCGCCCCGCGCAGGGCTTCCGCCGCCTCCCCCACCGCCGTCTCGACCGGCGCCGGTGGCGCGACGGGCGGCGCGAGCCGTGTCACGCCCACCGGCTGCGCGGTCTCCAGCAGGTCCAGCGGCACCTCGATGTGCGCCGGGCGTGGCCGCTCCCCGCGGAACAGCGTGAAGGCACGGGCCACCGCCGCACCGATCTCGTCGGCGGACGCCACCCGGTGGCTGAAGGCCGCGACGCCCCGCAATGCCTGCGTCTGGCTGCGCATTTCGTGCAGGAGGCCGGTGGACTGCCGAGGGTGCCGCAGCGGCATGCCGGGCGAGACGACGAGCAGCGGCACGCTGTCGGAGTAGGCCTGGCCCACCGCCGCCGCGATGTTCAGGAGTGCGGGCCCGGTGGTGGTGATCGCGGTACCGGGCCGGCCGCTCACCCGGGCGTACGCGTCGGCCGCGTACCCCGCGCCCTGCTCGTGGCGGGTGTTCACATGCCCGATGCCGTACGGCTGGAGGTGCCGGTAGAGCTCCAGGTTGTGGGTGCCGGGGATGCCGAAGGTCTGGGTGACGCCGTGTGCGGCCAGGGCGCGGGCGAGGGCCTCGCCGCCGGTGAGGGCCGGGGTCATCACAGGCCCCTCGAGATCACGAGCCGCATGATGTCCGAGGTGCCCTCCTCGATCTCCTCCAGCTTGGCGTCCCGCATCCACTGCTCCACCGGGTACTCGCGCGAGTAGCCCCAGCCTCCCAGCGTCTGCACCGCCGCCCAGGTGCAGTACGCGGCCGTCTCCGAGGCCGTCAGCTTGGCCATGGCGGCCTCGGTCGTCGCGGTCAGACCGGCGTCGAGGCGCTTGGCCGCGCGCCAGGTCATCAGCCGGGCCTGCTCGATGCGTGTCCGCATGTCGGCGAGCCGGAACGCCACCGCCTGGTGCTCGACGATCGGCTTGCCGAACTGCTGCCGGGTACGGGCGTAGTCGCGGGCGTACTCGTACGCGGCCCTGGCCACGCCGGTCGCCGCCGCGCCCAGCACGGCGCGCGAGATGTCGAAGGTGCGCATGAGCCCGTGGAAGCCCTGCCCCTCCCTGCCGAGGCGGTTCTCCTCGGGCACGAAGGCGTCGGCGAAGAAGATCTCCCGGCAGACGATGGCGCGCTGGCCCATCTTCCGCATCGGCTCGCCGAAGGTGACCCCGGTCGTGTCCTTGCCGAGGAGGAATGCGGTGACGCCCCGGGAGCGCTGTGCCGGGTCCGTCTTGGCGAAGACGACGTACTGCTCGGCCTCCCCTGCGTTGGAGATCCACGCCTTCTGGCCGTTGAGCCGGTAACCCCCGTCCGTGCGGGTCGCTGTTGTCACGATCGACGCGGCGTCGGAGCCCGCGCCGGGCTCGGTGGTGGCCAGGGCGGTCATCGGGGTGTCGGGGCCGGCCAGCGGGGTGAGCCAGGTGCGCTTCTGCTCCTCGGTGCCGAGTGCGAGCAGCGGGTCGGCGAAGAAACCGTTGGAGCAGAGCAGATTGCCGATGCCGAGGTCGCCGACGCACAGCTCCTCCTGCACCAGGCACTGGGTGAAGACGTCCGTGAATCCGCCGCCTCCGTACTCCTCGGGAAGCATGAAGCCGGTGATGCCGACCTTCGCGGCCTTGTGCCACAGGTCCCAGGGCGTCTCGACATCGGCCTCGTCCACGGAGCGGGCCCGCGGGCGGATCTCCTCGCGGGCGAAGGCACGGGTGAGCTCGACGATGCCACGCTGCTCGGGGGTGAACGGAACCAGCTCGGTGGGGAGGTCGGACATGGTGCCTCCAGGTGCGCAGCGACAGATACTGACTGAACCATCAGTCAGTATCTGGATGCCTGTACGGCGCTGTCAACGCACGGGTGCCATGCCCTTCGGGGACTTCGCCGGCACCGCGCCGAACGGCGAGACCGCCGTGGACGCCGACCCCGGCGTGTCCACACCGAGGTCAGGGCGACGCCGTTCGCGCCCGGACCAGGACGGGCGCCTCGTCCGGCGTGCTCACGTTCGCGCCCGTACCGGACGCCGCAGCAGGTAGGCGGCCGCGGCCGTCACCAGGGCGGCCATGCAGGCGATGAAGACGAGTCCCGCACCTTCCAGGCCGATCGGACCCACCAGTACCCCGACACCGATCACCGGCACCGAGATACCCGCGTAAGCCACCACGAACAGTGTCGAGACCACAGACGCGCGACGGTCCGGGGGTGACGCCTCGGCCACCGCGGACAGCGCCCCACGAAAGGCCAGCCCCTGCCCGACGCCACCGACGAGCGCGCTCAGCACCACCAACAGCAGCAGGTCCCAGCGCAACGCTCCCGCCAGCAGCGCCAGCCCGGCGAAGAGCCCTGCGCAGCCCAGCGGCAGCGATCGCGCCACGCCGACCCGGCCGACCGCCAGTTGCCCCGCGGTCGATGCGAAGAAGGCGAGCGCGACGACCAGCCCGCTCACGGCGTGGTCGTGCACGTCCAGGGACTGCGCGAGGAACGCCGGGCTCACCGACGTGAACACCCCGAACAGCGCGAAGCCCACGAACGAGGTGGTCGCCGCCGGCCCGAACACCGCCCGCACCTGCGGGGGCAGGCCGGGCCGCTGCGGCCGTACGGTGGCCGGCGGCCGCCGTACGGCCACGGTCTCCGGCAGCCTGAGCAGGACGGCGGCCGCCCCGGCCACCAGTGCGAGGTGTACGGCGAACGGCAGGTACAGGGGCCACGAGGCGTGCTGCCCGAGCACTCCGGCGAGCAGTGGGCCGCATCCCAGCCCGCCCATGTTGGCGGCGGTCGCCACGAACGTGGCCCGGGAAGCGCCGCCCGCGGGCGCCAGCTCCAGCACGTACACCGTGGCGGCACCGGTGAACAGACCGGCGGACAGACCCGACAACAACCGCCCCGCATACAGCCAGCCCAGCCCGGTGGCACACAGGAAGCAGACGGCGCTCGCCGCCGCGCATCCCAGGCCGGCCAGCAGGACCGGCCGCCTGCCCACGGCGTCCGAGGCGTTGCCCGCCAGCAGCAGCGCACCGATGACCCCGAAGGCGTACACGGCGTACACGACGGTCACGGTCAGCTCGTCGAACCCGAACTTCGCCTGGTAGAGGGAGTAGAGCGGGGTCGGCAGCGTGGTGCCGGCCATGCACACCGCGAACACCGCGCCGCCGAGCAGGCATTGACGCCACCCACCGCGATCACCTTGCATGCCGCCGACGGTAACCCGTGAACCGCCCGGGCAGGGGCGCGGCGTGCCCGACGCGCCCCTGCCGCGTTCCAGGCCGTCGGCGCAGGGATCAGGGGTCGTAGGAGATGGTGGTCATCATCCCGGACTCCGAGTGGTAGAGGTTGTGGCAGTGGAGCATCCACTGGCCGGGGTTGTCGGCGTCGAAGTCGAGGACGAGCTTGTTGTGGGGCAGGACGGTGGCGGTGTCCTTGCGGGCGCCGTGGGAGTCGATGCCGGCGAGGGCGTAGGTGTGGCCGTGGAGATGGACCGGGTGCCACATGTCGGTCGCGTTGATGACCACGAGCCGTACGCGTTCGCCGTGTTCGACACGGTGGACGCTGTCGGGTGTGTAGGGGCGGTGGTCGGTCCCCCAGTCGTAGTCCTTCACGTCGCCGGTGAAGGTGACTCTGACGATGCGGTCGGGCCTGCGCCGGTCGAGTGCAACGGATTCGTGGGGCTTGAGCCGGCGCGCCGAGGGAAGGACGGCTCGCCTCAGCTCGGCGGGGCGGGCGTCGGGGCCGGGCAGCGCGCCGCCGCCTGTGCGCAGGACGGCCATGGCGGCGCCGTTCTTGCCCTCGGCCAGTGCGGTGAGCGGGAAGACGCCGTCCTTCGCGGTGATCAGCACGTCGTACCGTTCGCCCATGCCGACGAGCAGGGCGTCGGTCCGGTGGTGGCGTACGGGGAAGCCGTCGCTGTGGGTGATCGTCATCCGGTGGCCGCCGAGTGCTACGCGAAACGGTGTCTCGGCACCCGCGTTGATCAGGCGCAGCCGGATCCGGTCGCCGGGCCTGGCCCTGAACTGGGTCGGGTCGTCGGGCGTGCGTCCGTTGATCAGATAGTGCGGGTAGGCGACATCGCCCGCGTGGCCGCCGAGCAGGGGGCTGTGGGCGCCCGTCATCAGCCGGTTGGGGCGTCTCGTCGCCCTCGGTGAGGGCGACGCGTCGTGCTGCTCCGGCCCGTGGGCCCCGGGCGGCCCGTACCCGGCCGCGACTCCTCCGGAGGGTTTCGGCCGCACGGGCCGGTCACCGCGGTCGTGCCCGCGGTGTGCGGAGCCGTGGCCCATGGCGGGCTTGCCCTTGCGGAGCTGGTCGAAGACGTCCTCGGAGGTGGAGCCGTCGACCCCGTCCAGCCAGTCGTCCAACAGGACGATCCATTCCGCGTCGTACTCGAGGGGCTCGTTGGGATCGTCCACGATCAGCGGCGCGTACATGCCGCGGTCGACCTGGAGGCCCAGGTGCGGATGGAACCAGTACGTCCCGGGGTGCGGTGTCCGGAAGCGGTAGGTGAACTCTCCGCCCGCTCTGATGGGCGGCTGTGTCACGTCGGGCACGCCGTCCATGTCGTTGCGCAGGGCGATGCCGTGCCAGTGCACCGTGGTGGGTTCGGGCAGATGGTTGGCGAGCGTCAGCTCGAGCATGTCGCCGGCGGTGATCCGCACCTCCTCTCCGGGCAGTTCGCCATTGTAGACGGAGGTCCTGACGGTGCGTCCGCCGCCGATCTCGACCGTGTCCGGCGTGGCCGTGAACGTGCGATGGCGGAGTTTCCCTTCGGGACTGGGTGTCCAGGTGGGCGGGACCTTCTTGCCGTCCCCCGGAACGGAACCTCCGGCGCCTGGACCGGGGGCTTCCTTTCCGGCACCGCCTGCGGGGCCGGCCTGGCCGCCCGAGCAGGCGGCGAGCAGTGCGGATCCGGCTGCCGCGATCCCGGCGCCGAGAACGGCACGCCGCGTGCGAGGGGTTGGACGGGTGTGATCCTGCTGCCTGTACATGGTCCTCCGGTCGGTCTGCACCTTGCACATACCGCCCCGACGAGGGGCGCGCCGCAGGGCGGGGCCTGACGCGGCACGAACCAGCATGGAGCACGACGACCGGAAAATTGCTTATGTAGCTGCCTGTCGCGTATGTCGACACCGAGGCGCCTCACCCGCTGTCCGTCCGGCGATGTGCGGGACAGACCCACAGCGGTGACGCCGGCGAGAGTCCTCCGGCAGCCCTCCCCCGTGCGAACGAGTGGGGTGGCGGAGGAGCGCGTCTGCAAGGTTCCCCGCCTCATGGGCAGGTGAGGGTCACCGACATGTTCCGGACCGCCGTGAGCGCGACGACGGTGGGACGGGCCTGGCCCTTGACCGCGATGCGCAGCCGGCCACCGTCCGCCGACAGCAGGGTGCCGCACGTGGTCTCCTGGCCGTGGGTCACCTTCACCGAACCACGCTGTGCGGTGGGCGCCCACCATGTGAGTGCCATGCCGGTGAACAGCAGCGCCAGGGCCACGGCGACGGTCCTCCGCGCAAGGGTGAGCCTGCGGGCGGACCGCTTCGCGGTGGCGACCTCGAAGCCGTCGAGGGATCCGTGGTCGCGGTGGATGTCGGCCAGGGTGACCGCCAGCGGCCGGGTCCCGGCCTGAGCGGCCAGAGCATGCCACAGGCCGACCACGGCCAGCGCCAGCCCGCCGCCGACGAGCAGGGTGACCGCCGCCCGCCAGCCCGTCGTCATGTCGGCGGTGGTGGCCGGGCCCTTGACCACGATGGCCGCGCCGAGAAGCGTGATGAAGGCCGCCAGCCCGTTGCGCCAGGCCTCGGCCGCCGCGCGTACGCCGGGCAGCGACGAACGCACCAGCTCCCGGAAGCGGTCGCGTTCGGCGAGGTCCGTGGCCGAAGGAGGGCGCTGCGGCAGGCGGGGCCTGAGCGTCATTCGGTGACCAGCTCGATCCGGAAGCTGGCGCCGCAGCCCGCGGTCCCCTCCGGCGCGTCGTCGTGCGCCGAGCCGCAGCCGCAGGTGACGTCGAGGACGACCGCCGCCGGGACGACGCCCCCGCGCTCCTGCCGGTCGGGCCCGCAGAGCCCGGCCAGCGCGACCAGGACCTGACGGTCGGTGAAGTGGTGCCCGCACCGCGGACAGGGTCCGCTCACCACGTATCCGGGGACGCCGCCCGCACTGTGCCGGGACACCGTCAGCTGCTGCGACTCCAGGAGCCGGAAGGCGCGCTCGGTCCACTCGAAGTCTGCCGTGGCGAGATAGGGGGACGCTGCGTCGGACATGACCACACTCTATTGAAACCTCCCCTCCCTGAAGGAAGGGGATTCCTGGCTCACTTCGCCTGGCACCTAGCAGGTGGGAGGGCTTACAAGATCAGCACTAGCCGGGTTGAGACCAGCCCGGACGAGCATCACGCGGGCGGAGTTCTTGTCTCGTGGCGAGACGGCTCCGCACGCGGTGCACGTATACGTTCTTTCGGAGAGGGGGAGTGCGTGCTTGGCTCTCGCTCCGCACTGCGCGCAGTCCATCGTGGTGTGCGCGGGGTGTACGAGGTGCACGGTCCGGCCGTGCTTACGGGCCATCTCGGCCAACGCCGTTTTCGTGGCGCCGATCGCGGCATCGGCCGCCTTGCGCGCCATGGTGGTCTTCGCGAGGAACTTCGGCCGGAAGTCCTCCACCGCGATCACGGCGAAGTCGCGGACGACGGTCTTGGCCCATCTGCGGCCGGTGTCCTGCCGCTGCCGGGCGATCTTCCGGTGGGCCTTTGCAGCCGCCTGCCGGGCCTTGCGGTAGCCGTTCGTGTCGGGCCGGTTCCTCGGCGTTGCGCGCCGGGCCATCATCCGCTGGTACCGCGCCAGCTTCGCGGCGGCCGTCTTGCCGTGCTGGGCGTGCGGCAGGTCGTGGGTGTCGGAGGTGGTAGTGGCGGTCTCCTTCACACCCCAGTCGATGCCTATCGCCCGGCCCGTGGGGGGCAGCGGCTCGGCCTCGGTGGCGACGACGAACGAGGCGTACCAGTGTCCGAGGCTGTCCCGGTAGACGCGCACACTGGTGGGCGGGGACGGCAAGTCGCGAGACCACACCACGGTCAGGACGATCCCGCCCGCCAGGTGCAGACGGCCGTCCTTGATGCGGAATCCGCGCTGCGTGTAGTTCAGCGACGGCGCGGCCTCGCGCTTCCGCTTGATCCGGGGCATCCGAGCCCGCTGCCGCATCGGCAGCTGCGCCTTGATGTCCTTGAGCGCCTTCGCGCGGGACTTGGCGAAATCCCGGATGATCTGCTGCTGCGGCACCGAAGCACCTTCCCGCAGCCAGGGCATGCCCTGCCGGGACTCGGTCAGCATCTTGTCGAGCTGTGCCGGACCGCACGTCGTGCTGCCCGGTGGCCTTGTTGTAGGCGTGTACGCGGCGGGACACGGCCACGCACTCGTTCCACACCCAGCGACAGCGCGCCCACTCGGCTTCAAGTCCGGCCTTCGCGGTCTGCGACACGCGCAACCGGTAGGTGTACCGGGCGTGCCCGGCCCCCGTCTCGGCTGTCGCTGCGGTCGGCATGATCCGAACCTAACAGCCCCTACTGACAACGGAAGAAAGTGCACGTCAGAACAGATGCTCAGAGAACTCCGCCGCTTCGCGGCTCCGGTCCAAGAACCCATTCCTCCCCGCCCGAAGGGCTGAGCCTTTTGGGAGAAACCCGGTGGGAGGGGGCCCGCCCTGGAATGCTGATCGCGTTGTCTCCCGGGGGAGTTGGGCCCGTATGGGGGCCGGGGGGAGGGCCTGATGGATGTGGACGACGGGGCGGCCGGACGGCGGTCGGCAGTGCGGGGAGCGGAGCTGGACCGCCAGGGCCGTACGGCGGAGGCCCGGCAGGCGTTCCTCGAGGCGACGGCATACGGCGACGCCAACGGCCCGTACAGCCTGGGGCTGTTGGCGGAACGGGCCGGTCGCATCGACGAGGCACGCGACTGGTACGCCCGCGCGCACGACGCCGGGCATCCGGAGGCGGCCAACAATCTCGGCGTCCTGCTGTACAACGCGGGCGACCCGGCGGCCGAGCGCTGGTTCGCGACCGCCGCGGCGGCGGGACACGAGCAGGCGGCCGCCAACCTGAAACGGCTCCGCTTCCGGCCGGGCGCGGACGGCCCCGTCGAGAACCCCGTGGTGCTGCGAGCGCTCGCCGTCGCGGCGTTCCGGGCGTTCGAGCTGACCGGTGACGACGCCGCTCTCGTACGGACGGTGAACGTCCACCGGGACGCCGTCCGGGCGGCGCCTCCAGGGCATCCGCTGCGTGGAACGCTCCAGGGCGAGCTACGGGACCTGCTCGCACACCGGTACGACCTGCGGGGGCACATGGCCGACCTCGAGGAGGCGGCGGCGGTCGCGGTGACCGTGTGGTCGGACCTCGAGCCCGACCACCCCGGCCGCTGCGGCGCGGCCCGCCCGGCTGTCGCCCTGCTGCGCCGCCGCTTCGAGGTCACCGGCGAGGCGGCGTGGGCGAAGGAGGCCGTCGGCATCGGACGGGAGACGCTGGAGCGCCCCGGCGCCGGGGCCGGGGCACGCGAACGGGCGGAGCTCGAATCGGCACTGTGCGCCGTTCTGTCGACCCTGGCCCACTTCCGCGCGGTCACGGAGACCGGAGCGGACTCGGAGACGGAGAACGGGGCGGAGTGGGGCGCGGGCCGGATCCTGGACGAGGCGGTCGCTTGGGGACGCGCGGCGGTCGAGCGGTTCCCTGACGTCGTCGGGCGGATCAACTGCGGAATGGCCCTTCTGGTGCGCGGCGGACGCCGCGGGAGCGTGGAGGACCTGGACGCCGCCGTCGTCCTGCTGCGCACCGCGTACGCCGAGGCCGACGAGCCGCGGCACCGGATCGCCGCGGCCACGAACCTCGCCACCGCACTGCACAGCCGCGCCGACCTGACCGGTCGCGGCGCCGACGCGCGGGCGGCCCGGGAAGCGGCACGAGCAGCGCGGCAGGCACAGGAGGAGCAGCAGACGCAAGCGCCCCGCGTCGCAGGCCGGGCGGAGGCGCTGGTGCAGTCCGCGTACACGGTGGAGGGGGACGGCACGTCGGCCGCCGTCCGGCGTGCGCTCTCCGCCCTGCCCGAGGGCCACACCGCGCAGTCGGTGCTTCTGCTGCGCCTGGCCGCCGCCCTGCTGGAGGACGAGGACCGGGACGGCGCCGTGCAGGCGGCTCGGCAGGCGGTGGCCGCCGCCGAGGGCACCGGTCCGGTGGTGGAGGCGCAGCGCATGCTCGGCCGGCTGCTCCTCGGTACGGAGGAGGACGACGACCGCCGGGACGCGGCCGTGGCGGAGGCGGTGGAGGCGTTCACCGCGGCGGCCGCCCTCTGCGACGAGTCGGCCATGGTCTACGCCGAGGTCATGACGGGACTGGCGGGCGCGCTGATCGCCCGGTGTCTCTTGGCGGAGGCCGCGCGGGACGGCGCGCAGGACAGCGCACAAGGGGAGGCGAAAGGAGGCCAAAAGGGTGCCGCGCCCGACCGCGTGGCCGCGCTCGCGGCGGTCCGGGCCGCTGCGGGAGCGCCGGGGTCGCCGGTCCGGGACCGTCTCGTCGCCGCCCGCATCTGGGCGGGCGTCGCGTGGGAGGGCGGGGACGTCGCCGACGCGCTGGCAGGGGCGCGGGCCGGTGTGGCGCTGCTCCAGGAGTTCGGCTGGGCGGGCCTCGACCGCGAGGACCAGCAGCAGGGTCTGCGCGACGGGGCAGCCCTGCCCCGGGACGCGGCCGCCATCGCGATCGCGGCCGGCCGGCCCGAGGTGGCGGTGGAACTGCTGGAGCAGGGACGTTCGGTCATATGGCGGGGCACCTTGCACCTGCGCGCGGATCTCGACCGGCTCGCCGCTCGGGACACGGCTCTGGCGGCCGGGCTGGCAGAGGTCCGTGACGCCCTGATGGACGGCGGCCACCGGGACGCCGAGGAACGCATGCGGCTGGTGCTGCGCTGGCGGCGGCTGGTGGACCGCGTGCGTGGCCTGCCGGGGTTCGAGCGCTTCCTCGCCCCGCCGCGGTTCGCCGAACTCGCCGCCGCGGCCGCGGGTGGTCCGGTGGTCGTCGTCAACATCAGCGCGATCCGCTGCGACGCGATCGTCGTGCTCCCCGGCGGCAGGGTGGAGGTGGTGCCGCTCACCGGGATCGACCTGGCGGAGACGGACCGTGTCGCCAACACCTACCTCGCCCACCTCTCCAAGGCGGCCTCCTCGGGCGGACTGGCCCGGGAACGCGCGCGGCACACGGTGCACAACACCCTGGAGTGGCTGTGGGAACGGATCGCCCGTCCGGTGCTCGACCGGTTGGGCCTGCCGTACAAGACGACGTCGCCGCCGCGCCTGTGGTGGTGCCCGACGGCCTCTTTGGTGGTCCTGCCACTGCACGCGGCCGGAAAGTACCCCCGTTCGCTCCACGACCGGAACGAACCGGCCGGCCTGCCGTACGCCGTCGTGTCGTCGTACACGAGCACACTGTCCGCCCTCGCCGAAGCCGCCGGCAGCCGCCCCGCCCCCGACGCGGGCAGCAGACCCTGGAAGGGCCGGTGGCGGGCGGGCGCACGACGTTCCCGCGCCGCTGGGCTGCTCGCCGTCGGCCTGTCCGACACCCGCCGGGGTCACACCGTCCTGCCCGCCGTGGCCGAGGAGTTGCGGGCGGTGCGGGAGGCGGCCGACCGGCGGGTGAAGGTGCTGAGCGGCGACGCCGCCACGGTACGGGCCGTGCGCGCACAGCTGCCCCGCCACGCGTGGGCCCACTTCGCCTGTCACGGGACACTGGACATGACGGCCCCCACCACCTCCGGGCTCTGCCTGCGCGACGGGGACATGAACGTGACCGACTTCTCCGAGCTGCGCCTGGACGGCGCCGAGTTGGCGTTTGTGTCCGCCTGCCACACGCGCCTGGGCAGCAGCCTGCTGCCGGACGAGGCGATCCACACCGCCGCCGCGCTGCGCACCTCGGGGTTCCGGCACGTGGTGGCCGCGCTCTGGTCGGTCCCGGACCGCGTGGCACCGGTCGTCGCGGCGGCGTTCTACCGGCACCTGGCCGACACGGACGCCGCGGGTGCGGCGGTGGCCCTGCACCGGGCGGTCGCCGTCCTGCGCGAAGCCCACCCGACCGACCCGGCCCTCTGGGCACCGTTCGTCCACGACGGCCCCTGACGCGGGTACGCCCGGCGCCTCCGCGTGACAGCAGGCGGGCCGGGGTGAGGCACGCGCGCCCCGTACGCCTGTGGTCCGCACGTCGACTCGGTGGCGTGCGCACGGGGGTCAGGTCAGGCTGGTGGCATGGGCGGGCACACGACGAGGGAGGGCCGCTTCGGGCATCGCCGGGCCGAGCTGGTCTACGACGATGCCGGTGAGGGCCCTCTCGCCGTGTACGCGCACGGCGGTTTCGTGAGTCAGGCGGCCGAGGACCGGATGGGCCTCTTCGACTGGGCGCCGGTCGTGAAGGCGGGGCATCGTCTGGTCCGCTACGACGCCCGGGGGCACGGTCGGTCGACCGGCGATCCCGTGGACTCCGACTACACCTATCGGTCGCTCGCCGACGATCTGCTGGCCCTGCTCGACCACCTGGACGCCTCGGAGCCTGCCGTCGCCATGGGGGCGTCGATGGGATGCGGCACCGTGCTGCACGCCGCCGTGCGTGCGCCCGGCCGGTTCTCCCGGCTGGTTCTGCTCATCCCGCCGACTGCCTGGACGACGCGCACGGCGCACGCGCGGGCGAATCGGAGATCCGCGGACGCTGTCGAACGGGAGGGACGGGACGCATGGCTCGCCGCCAGGGCACAGCAACCTCGCCCGGCCGTCGTGGCCGATGTTCCGGAGCTCCCTCCGACGCCCGCCGACCGGCTGCTGCCCGCCATCCTGCGCGGCCTGGCAGCGTCCGATCTGCCCTCCCCCACGGAAGTCGCCACGCTGCGTCAGCCGGTCCTGGTCCTCGGCTGGGCGGATGACCCGGGGCACCCCCTGCCCACCGCGGAAATCCTGGCGCATGTCCTGCCGCGCGCCGAACTCCACGTTTCCCGGACACGCGCCGACATCCGCACGTGGGGAAGCCGCATCGCCGAGTACCTGAGCCGGCCTCTGCCGTAGCCGACCGGAGGGTGCAGCAGCCGCCTGCTCTGTTCGGGCCGAGGAACCCATGGCATCAGACGCGCAACGCGGCCTCGCCGAGGGGCAGCCGAACGGGATCACACTGGGCTCCCCGGAGATTCCCGGACGGCTGGATCAGGGGCGGCGGCCACGGGGGTGCCGCGGCCCGGCTCGGATCGCGGGCGCGGCCCGACGGTGCGCACCATGGCAGGAAGCGGGCCGGGTCCGCGAGGCCGACGGCGTACCGCGGTCACCGCAGCCCCGCCCTCCCGTCGTCTGCCGGAGGCCGACCACGTGCACACCCTGCTGCCGGTGCTCTTCGCGCTCGCCGCGGCGCTCAGCAACGCGTTCGCCACCGTGCTGCAGCGCAAGGCGGCTCTCGACGTCCCGCGTTCGCAGGGCTTCCGGGCCGGTCTCCTGCTGGATCTGCTGCACCGGCCCGTCTGGCTGGCCGGCATGGCCGCCGTCGTCGTCGCGGGCGTCTGCCAGGCGGTGGCGCTGGGGACCGGGCCGCTGACGATCGTTCAGCCGCTCTTCGTCCTCGAACTGCCGCTCGCCCTGATCCTGGCGACCCGGCTGCTGCACGGAAGCCTGCCGCGCGCCGGCTGGGTGGCGCTGGCCGCTGTCGTCGTGGGTCTCGGCATCGCTCTCGGTGCCGCGTCGCCGTCGGGCAACCGCACCGATGTGCCGGCGGAGCGCTGGGTCGTCGCACTGCCGGTGTGCGCCGCGGTGGTCCTCGCGCTCGCCGCAGCGGCCCTGCGCCGGCCGGAGGGCCGGGCCCGCGCGGCCTGTCTCGGCACGGCCACCGCCATCAGTTACGCCGTCACCGCGGCCCTGATGAAGGAGGCGGTGCACATCCTGGACGACCACGGCCTCGGCGCCTTCCTCACGGCCTGGCAGACCTACGCCTTCGCGGCCACCGGCGCGGCCGCGATCTTCCTGCTGGAGCACGCGATGCAGGCGGGCCCGCTGGTCGCCTCCCAGCCCGCGCTCACCCTCGGCGACGCTGCCGTGAGCCTGTGTCTCGGCATCCTCCTCTTCGAGGAACACGTCCGCACCGGCTGGTGGATGCTGCCGGAGGCGGCGGGGGTCGCGCTGGTGGTGGCCGGTGTCCTGGCCCTGGCCAGGATGCCGCTGGCCAGGGCCTTGGCCGCCTCCGACGAGCGGGGTGCGGCGGTGCCCTGAGCGCCGGTCAGCCGTTCCCGCCGGACAGGCGCGCGGTCCGGAGCGCCTGACGGACCGACCAGACCACGGCCACCAGGGGCACCGCGGCGACCGCGCCCACCACACCAGCGGCGACAGCTCCGCCGACGACCGACAGCGCGACGACCAGGGGATGCAGCCGGACGGCCCAGCTCATCACGATCGGGTGCAGCAGATGCCCCTCGATCTGGGCGATGACGACGATCAGGGCGACGACCACGGCCGCGACCAGCGGGCCCTTGGCCGCGAGCGCGACCACCGCGGCGACGGCGAGGGCGATGGGCGAACCGACGAGGGGGATGAACGCGGCGAAGAACTCCAGCAGGGCCAGCGGCAGCGCGAGCGGCACCCCGAGCGCGAAGAGGGCGATCCCCACCAGGATCGCGTTGGTGGCCGCCACCAGCAGGATGCCGTGGGTGTATCCGGTGAACGTCCGCCAGGCGGCCCGGCCCGCCACCATCGCGTGATCCCGGGCGGCGGCCGGCAACTGGTCGCAGAACCACCCCCACTGGCGGTCGCCGGAGTGGATGAAGAAGACGGAGCAGAACAGCGCGAGGGCCAGCACGGTCAGCACCTCGACCAGCCGTCCGGCGCCGCTCAGCGCTTCGCTGACGACGGTGGACCGGTGGCTGGACAGCAGCTGGCCGATGCGGGACTGGATGTCGCCGAGGGCCTCAGGGGCGACGCGGAACGGGGGCCGCTCCAGCCAGTTCTCGATCCTCTCGATGCCGTCGCGGAACTCCCGTACGAGCGTGGTCCGCTCCCCCGAGACCACCTCGCCGACCAGCGCCAGCACACCCAGCACGAGCAGGATGCTGCCCAGCACCGAGCCGGCGACGGCGAGCGGACGCGGCAGGAGGCGTGCGGCCAGATCGGCCACCGGCCGGAGCACAGCGGTGAGGACGAGCCCCAGGAACACGGCCGCGGCGATCTCGTGGAACCGCCCCAGCAGCGCGAAGACACCGTAGACGGCGGCGGCCACCACGAGGATCCGCCAGGCGTACGCGGCGGCCGTCCGCAGCGCGTCCGGCACGCGTGACGTCTGTGCGGCGGGCGGCGCACCGGAAGGGCGCTCCTGGGGGTCCGACGACCTGGGGGCCATGCACATGCGCGTACCACCGGACGCGTCGCGCCCCACGTGTTCGGTGCGTGGTTCGCCCGAAGGCACCCGGCAAACGGGGCCTGCGCCGGGCCGGCCGGGCCGGGCATCAGCAGCAGGCCGTCCGCTCGGCCTGCGCCGGGGCATGCTCCGAAGAAGAAGGTCCGCGTGACGTGGACCGGATCACGGGCTGTGCCCGTCGGGCATCACGACAGGCTGGCGCCTTGGGAGCGGAGCTCTGCCTGGACCGCGTCCGCCGGGACGTCCCGGGGGCGCTTTCCCTGGGCTGCCGCGAGGGCCGCGCAGACACCCGCGGCCTGCCCGGTGGCCATGGAGATCGGCATGACCCTGTAGGAGGAGTGGGCCACGTGGTCGCCGGAGATGCAGCGGCCCGCGACCAGGACCCGGTCCACATCCGTGGGGAAGAGACAGCGCAGGGGGATGTCGTAGGACTGACCGCGCGGGAGTCGTTTGAGCGTGGTACCGCGACCGCTCGGGTTGTGGATGTCCACCGGATAGGCCCCGCGAGCGATGACGTCGTCGAACTTGCGGGCGTTCAGAACGTCTTCGCCCGTCAGCTGGTACGCGCCCTGGATCCGGCGCGTCTCGCGGACACCGACCTGGACGCCGCTCTGCACGACGTACGAGTCGGCGAAGCCCGGCACGCGACTGCGCAGGAAGCGGGCGATCTGCGCCATCTGCCGGTGGGCGGCGAACTCGGCACGGGTCAGGTCCCAGACACTGGTGCCGAGCACCTCGGTGACGCGGGTCGAGTTGACCGCCACCTCGCCGGTGTTGGGTGTGGCGAAGAACAGCATGTCCTCGCGCGGCAGGTCGAGTTCCCCGGCATCGGTGGCTTCGCGGACCAGGTCCCACAGCCCGTGCACGCCCTTCCACTGATCCGGGTGGGTCCGGGCGTAAGCGGCGAATTCCTCGTGGTCGAAGCGGACCATGCGGAACATCAGCGTCATCGGCTGCGTCCAGCCGTCCTCGGGCCGGCCGATCTCGTACGCGGCCCCGGCCGAAGCGGCGATGTCGCCGTCGCCGGTGCAATCGACGATCACGTCCGCGTCGATGACGATCGGCCCCGACTTGGTCTCGAACACCGCCCGCGCGCGGTCCGGCATGGCCACGACACCGGAGGCGAACGCGTGGAGCAGCGTGCGGACCTCGTGTTGCTCCAGAAGGTCGTACACCACGAGTTTGAACAGTTCCGCGTCGAAGGGCACGGTGTAACCGGTCTCCAGGGAGGGGCGGATCGCCGCCTGCGCGCGCACCAACTGCTCGAGCAGCACCCAGAGCACGCCGCCGACGACCGGCTCGCCCTCCCCGTGGTCGGGCGGCAGCAGACGTGCCGAGTCGCCGCTGACCGCCTGCTTGACCTCGTTGTGGAAACTCATCAGCGGCATCACCAGCGCCGCGGTGGCGTTCCCGCCGAGGAATCCGTACCGCTCGACAAGGGTGACCTGGGCGCCCGCGTTGGAGGCGCCGAGAGCTGCGCCGATACCGGCGGGGCCGCCGCCGATCACCAGTACCTGGGTGGAGCCGGCGTGCAGCGCCTGACGCGGGGGCAGCTCCACGTGCCGGGGCACGCGGGGCGGCATCAGGTAGGACACGGTTCCTCCGTGGGGATCAGGGGATCGTGGTGCGGGTCAGCCGGTCCGGAAGGCGGCTGCCGGTTCGGCCTGGTAGGCGAGCGGCCGGGGAGCGGCCTGGTCGAGATAGGCGAGGAGCCGGTCGGCGGTCTCGGCCGCCCGCGACTTCATCTCTTTCGTCCGGGTGGCGGTGTGTGCCACGCGGGCGGGCCGCTCGTCCCACAGACGGTCCACTTCCGCGAGGAGGGGGCCCGCGGCCTCTCTGACCACTCCCCGCAGGGCGGGGGCGCCGATCTGCTGGGCGAAGTCGAACACCTTCCCTGCGTAGGGCAGGGGAAGCAGCGGGATCCCGGCGAGCGCGGCGAAGATCAGGAAGTGCAGTCTCATGCCGATGGCGAGGTCCAGCTGCTTCACGATGTCGAGAACCTGCTGCGGCCGGTAGGTCCCGTGCAGCACCTGACAGCGTTCGGCATGGGTCATGTGGGAGATCACGCCGTGCGCGTGCCGGATGTCGTCACGTTCCATCGGAACGAAGACGACGTGGCCGTCCAGCCGGTGGACGAGGAAGTCGGCCACGTTCCCGAGGAGCTGGTGATAGCCCTCTTCGTCGAGGTGCTCGGCCGCGCGGCCGGGCTCACGCACACTCATCCCCACGAGATGCCCACGGCGCGGCACCGCCTCCGCCCGGAGCAGCTCCTCGCCGCTGTCACCGGGTTCCAGCAGGAGTGCCGGGTCGGCGGTGACGGAGATGGGCCGGGTCAGCCCGGCCTCCTCCAGCACCAGCTTGGACTCCTCGTCGCGGACCGTCACCTCGGCCGCGTCGGCGAGTGTCGCGCGGACCCACGCGCAGTCGGACTCGTCGGTGAGGGGACCGGCTCCGATGGCATAGGTGAAGACGGGAACGCCGAGATCCTGCGCGGTGCGGACCAGCCGCAGATAGCGGCGCGCCTCGGTGTTGTACAGGATCCCGCCGCCGCCGAGCACGAGCACATCGAGCCGGCGCAGGTGCTCGGAGATGCGCTCCCGGCACACGCCTTCCCAGCCCACGACCTCGACGTCCGGGTAGGTGCTGCGGCTCTGGTCCGGATTGCGGGAGAACACGACGAGGTGTGCGTCCGGACGGCCCGCCCGGATGCGATCCAGCATGGCGGTGAGGATCGCCTCGTCGCCCACGTTTCGCCCCCCGTAGGATCCCAGCACTCCTACGGTCACGCTGCTCAGGTCTCCCATGATCGGCCCCTCGCGAGTCTCACCGGAGATGTTCTTCGCGGCCCAGGCGGTGGACGCCCGGCTTCCTGCCCGCAGTGCCGGGGTGCTCACCTGGCACCGAGCCGGTGCCCCTTCCCGGGCCTTTGCCATCCTGTACCCATTTGCGCACTCCCGCACCAGTTCACGCGACGCCTTGGAGGACCGAGCCGCCAGGCCGGCCGTGGTGCGCAGCACCCGGGCGGTCGTTTAGCCCCCTGGCTGCCGGTTACCCGCTTGGCGCACGAGATCGCATCGCACGTGGGAGGCGGCCATGACCCTTCCGATACGACACGGAGGCGGCTCCCCGGAGCTGCACCGGGCATGGGACCCGTTCAGCGAGTTCGAGGACATGTGGAGCCGGATGGGGCGGCTCCTGGAACAGGCCGCAGCACCGGCCGCGACGAGCAGCGTGTGGATGCCGACGGCCGAGGAGGAGGAAGAGGAGAACGCGTACGTCGTGCGGGCGGAGCTGCCCGGCGTTCCCGCGGAGAGTATCGACATCGAGGTCGAGGGCGACGAGCTCTCGATCACCGGAGAGCTGAGCGAGGAACGGCGCGGCAGGGTGCTGAGCCGGCGGACCGGTAGGTTCTCCTACCGCACGAGCGTGCCGGCGGGGACGGACAGTGACAGGATCGCGGCCGACCTGACCGACGGCGTCCTCACCGTCCGGATCCCGAAAGCGCAGACGGAACACGAGAGGCGCCGGAAGATCGAGATCGGCGGCCGGCACGGCACCGGCGACACCGCCCGGGCCGGCGGGCCCGCGCAGCCGAGCCAGACCCCGGAGCAGCCCGGCCGGACCCCGCCGCCGACGAGCCTGCCGAGCCGGGAGGGCTTCGGAACCGACGAGATGGGAGGAATCCCGGAGTAAGGAGATCCGGTCGACCTCCACCCGCGGCGAACGCCGGGCGCCCACGCGTGTAACGGGCACCGCGTTCTCCGCTGCGACGTGGGTTGCTGCCCGCGGTTCACGGGCTTCGGGTGATCCATCGCTGGAGTGCGGTGTGGGTGGTGTCGTCCAGTGTGCTCAGCGCCTCGATGGCGGCGAGATCACCCGGCCGCGGCGCGATGCCCGCCGTGGTGAGCGCGGCGTGCAGGTCCAGACGCCGCCGGTCGGCCGGCTTGAGCGGCATGGCCCGCTCCCGACCGCGGTCGGGAGCGGGCCACAGGAGGTCACCGGGCTCCAGAAGACCGAGGGTGGTCGCCTCCGGACCTTCGTCGGCGACCGCGCCGGGAAACCGGTAGGGGTCGAAGACGGGCCCTGCGCCCGGGGTCGTGGTGAAAGCATGCCAACCGGTCATGAGTGCCTCCTCAGTTGTCGAGCGACTGGATACGAGGAGCGCAGACAGGACCGGGGCAGTTGCAGTGGGCGCCGTCGAACCACCCGGATGACCCCTATGACATCTCGTCACACAACCGATGAACACCTTGAAACAACGGGCCCTGCCTCACCAGGTCTCGATCGGGGCGGCTACGACAGGACGGCGGCCCCTGCGGCCGGCTCGTCCGTCTCCGGCTCCTGCAACGGGTCGCCGAGCTGCTCGCGCAGGTAGTTCCAGACCACCGCGATCAGCGCGGCGACCGGTACCGCGAGCAGGCTGCCCACGACTCCGGCCAGGCTGCCTCCCAACGTCACCGCCAGCAGGATCACCGCCGCGTGCAGACCGAGCCCGCGACTTTGGATCATGGGCTGGAACACGTTGCCCTCCAGCTGCTGCACCACGACGATGACGGCCAGCACGATCAACGCGTCTGTCAGGCCGTTCGAGACCAACGCGATGAGCACCGCGACCAGGCCGGCGAACAGGGCGCCCACGATCGGCACGAACGCCGATACGAACGTCAGCACCGCCAGCGGGAGCACCAGGGGTACTCCCAGAATCCACAGGCCGATGCCGATGAGGACGGCGTCGAGCAGGCCGACGAACGCCTGGGAACGCACGAACGCGCCCAGGGTCTCCCAGCCGCGCGCGGCCACGGTCGGGACGTCGGTGGCGAGCCGGCCGGGGAGCTGACGGGTGAGCCACGGCAGGAACCGCGGTCCGTCCTTGAGGAAGAAGAACATCAGGAAGAGCGCGAGGACGGCGGTGACCACACCGTTGAACACGGTGCTCACTCCTGTGGCGACAGCGGTGACCATGCTGCCGACGCTGTCCTGGACGCGGGCGATCGCGCTGTCGAGGGCACGGGTGATCTGGTCGTCGCCGACGTTCAGCGGCGGTCCGGCGGCCCACTCGCGCAGCTTCTGGATGCCTTCGACCACGCCGTCGGTCAGCTCCCCGGACTGGGACGCCACCGGCACCGCGATCAGCGCCACGATGCCCGCGGCGAACAGAAGGAACAGCACCGTCACCACCGACGCGGCCAGGGCGGGGTGCCATCCGCACCGGCGCAGGAACCGAGCCAGGGGCCACGTCAGTGTGGTGAGGAACAGGCCCACGATGAGCGGCCAGACGACCGGCCACATCTGGCCCAGCAGCCAGAGGACCGCCGCGGCCATCACGAGGATCATCAGCAACTCACCGGAGACACGCGCCGAAGTACGGAGCGCGGCGCGGGTTCTCGTCGAACTCAGCGGGGCAGACATGAAGGTCACCTTATGGGTACTCCCGTCGCACCCCATGCACCGGTGACCTCAGCGAGCAGTGAGCCCGCGCCCGAGGCGGCAAGGCCTCGGGTCGAGGTACGCGCCGTCAGGCCGGGCAGATCCGGTCCGGCAGCCCGGTGGGCATGCCGCGGCGCTCGTCCTCGCCGAGGTCACGGCCGACGGTGCGGCACAGGTGGCGTTTCCAGAGTTCGGGGTCCAGGCGGATCAGGTCCAGGCGTCCGCTGCCGCCGTTTCCCCTGAAGCCGCTCGCGGACAGGGCCCGCAGCAGGGTCCTCCCGTCCTTGGCGGCCGCCATGAAGTACTGGTTCGTCTCGAAGTCGTAGGACTCGAAGTGGCCGGGGTCCGATGCCTGTTGGAAGCGCACGGAGCTGCCGTTGGCCAGGTAGAACTCGCCGTCCCTCCCGGTGAAGTCGAAGGTGAACCCGTCGCCGGTGAACAGATCGTTCGCTCCCAGCGGCCCCAGGGGGCCGATCATTCTCCTCGGCCGTTGCCCGGCCTTCGCCGACCACAGCTCCAGCATGCCGCCCGGAGTCTTCGCCGCGGCGTACCGTCCGCTGCTGTCGAGAAGGGCCCGCTCGACGTCCGGGCCGAGAGACGCGCAGGGCCTCCGCCGTCCGTCCCGGCTGACCAGCGGATGGAAGGCCATCTCGGCGAGGCCCAGGTGGTGTCGCAGCACCCCTCCCCCGGCTCGGCGCACGAACAGTGTGGCGCGCCCGTTGCCCGAGGTCACCAGCGTCACCGTGCCGTCCACGCTGGTCACCGCGTCCTCGATCTGTCCCTCGGTCCCGCTCAGCACCCGCGCGGCGTCCTTGAACTGGTCGTACCTGCGCAGCATCGCGTTGCGGGCCTCGTCCGTCGGCGCGATCCGATAGGCGGCCATGGCGATCAGCGCCGCCTGCCCCGGATCCTGCTTCGCCACCTCGGCCGAGAAGCCGGCCAGCAGGCGTGACCTCCCCTCCGCCTCCCGCTGTGCGCTGATGCGCGACTGGTGGACGAGGAACGTACCGAGCGCGGCGATCAGCGCGAGCACCACAGCCACCGCGGTCCACGCGGCGCGCATCCGGATCCGTCGTGCCCGGCGGCGCTGTCGCGCGAGGCGGAGAAAGTCCCTGTCCTCGTCGTCGAGTTCCTCTTCCCGGCCGGCCAGTCGCCCTTCGACAGCGGCGAGTTGGAGGGGGCCGGGTAGCAGGCCCGGTGCCCTGTTCCCCTTCGTCCACCGCTCGCGCTCATGGGACAGCTCCGCCCGCCCCGCCAGAAATTCGCTGTCGGCCCGTACCTGTTCCTGGAGGGCGGGCCAGACCGAGACCAGCGCCTCGTGGGCGAGCTCGACGGTCTCCGGCTCCCCTAGCCCGCCGTGCGTCACGAGCAGCCGCCGCTCGGACTCGGCCAGCCATTGCGCGACTCGCCACCCCTCCTCGCCGGCCTCCTGCCGGGTGAGCCTGCGGCGCAGCGGGGCGGGGCTGCCGGGCAGTACCCGGACGAGCCCTGTGAGCAGCCGCCGCGCCCCGGCTTCATGGTGCTGCTCGACGCCGGGCTCCTGCGGCCGCCCGATGACGAAGGCCTCGTACATCCCGGTGGCGAGCGCGACCAGCGGCGAGCCGACGGCCGCGGCGTTGACCACCAGGACGTCGTACGTGTCCGCGCGCATCCGCGGCACCACACCGGCGAGGGCGAGCGACGACTTTCCCGACCCCGAGGGCCCGCACACGGCGACGGCCGCGTGACGGGCCAGAGAGCCGGCCGCCTTCTCGACGTCGTCGTCGCGGCCGAAGTAGACGTGCGTCTGGCTTTCCTGGAAGGTTTCCAGACCGGGGAAGGGCGAGGCGGGCGTCAGGACGGAGTCCAGCCCGGGTATGTCCCGGAACCACGGAGTCCGTGCGGATCGCGAACGCCTGCTGGGCCCGGCGCCCGGACTGGGCCACCGAGACGATGCCGACCACCGCGCGGTGCCGGGGGTCCCAGACCGGACTGCCGCTGAAGCCCTCCTCCACGTACGCGGTCAGGTCGTCCGTCCGGGAGAACTGCCGTCTGCCTTCGCCTGTGGGGCCGCTGAGCTTCGCCTTGACCCAGATTCCGCCCGGCGCGGTGCCGGTGAACCCCACGACGCCGACCTCGTCGTCCCAGGCGGTCCCGGGCTCGACCATCGGCAGCGGACGGGCGCCGTGGGTGGCGGCCGGCAGGCGCAGAAGCGCCACGTCCCCCGTCCCGTTCCGCCACGCAGTGCTCCACCCCGAGCGGTCCGGTTCGGCCCCGCCACGCGCGGGTCCAGCGGCAGGTCCAGCGTGACCGGGGTCCCGGCCTCCACCTCTTGCGCATCGGACGCGCCCAAGGCGTACGCCACCACATGGGCGCAGGTCAGGACCACATCGGGTGCGACGAGGAAGCCGGCGCCGATGGGCTCGGCGTCCTCCCCTTTGATCCGGACGACCGATAAGACCAGTGCCTCATCGGGCCTCTGCGGCTCAGCCCCGGTCACCTGGCCTCCGCTTCACCACAAGCCCCCGACGGCCCCGTTCAGCCGGGCTGGACACTGTCGCCCGTTGAGTCGGGCCGGTCACTCCTGTTCCATGTGAGCCTCACGGAGAAGTTGGCCGCGGTCGCCGTCGAGGCGATGACGACGCCCGCCTCTGCCGACAGGGAGACCCCGAACTCCAGGGCGATCTCGTCCGGCGCGTGCGCAAGGCCGCGGAACCGCCCCACGAAGCTGTCCGCCACGGGACGTACCGCGTCCAGCATCTGCCCAAGGGTCTGCTCGGCCCGTGCAACGGCCCGGCCGCCACGCCCGACGCGCACGAGCGATTCGTCCACCTCGCGGATCTGGACCCGTACGACGTCCTCGCTGCCGTCACCCAAGGGGACCTCGACGGTGCGTACGTTCCTTTCGCTCATCGGAGCGCCGTGCCGGTGGCGGTGACCTGAACGTGGGTCCCGCCGGCGTCAACGCCGCGGTTCGACCGGCGCCACGGAAGGCGGGCCGGAACAACAGTGGTGCTCACCTTGGAGCTCCTCCCTCATCCGGGTGACGAGCTCCGCGGGCTGGTGGGAACGAGGCGGACGCTCGCGGGAGATCATAGCGATGCGAACGCACCCTGGACGCAGGCGAGTTGGCGAAAACCGGTCTAGCCGTACGCGCCGGCCCGGACACCGGCCCCGCCTCCCGGACCCTGTCCGCGCGGTGATCCACGTGCCCGCCCGTCCCCACATTCACCCAGGACATTTCCGGCCCGGTCCCCCCTCGCCGTATCCTCCGCCGGGCATGCGGGACCATACTGGAGCCCGTCCTCGACCGCCCCACAGATCGCCTCCATGCCAAAGACCAGTAACTCCGTGACCGCCGCCCCCGACACGACGTGGCTGGGACACGGACGCCACCTCGGGCCCTCGCCCGAGCAGGACGTCCGGCGCAACCTCATCGCGCTCAAGGCCGCTGGGGTCATCGACGATTTCCTCGACCTCGCTCCCGTCGACGCCTTCGCAGGCGGTCCGAGCGGCCTCCCTCCCGCGCTCGACACCGCCGACAGCGCCGCCGCGCCCGATTCCTCCGTACGCCGCCTCTTCGAGGCCCGCTGGCGCGTGGACGGTGAGGTCACCGTGCGTGCCCAGCTGACGACCTTCGACTCCCCGGGGCGTCCGCGTGACGGTCAGGCCGTCGCCTGGGCGCTGGCCGCGGAGGCGGAGCGGACCTGGGACCAGCGGTGGCCGTCCCCCGCCGCCATGTTCTGGCCCGACGACGACCGCATCGCCTGGGACCACGACGCCGTACCCGGCCCCCGCCTGCGAACCACCAATCCGCTGCCGAACGACGACAAGGAGATGCGCCGTCTCCTCAAGGACTGCGCCCGCAACAGCTGGAACATCCATGTCGTCGTCCACGAGGCGATGACCCCCGACGCGCGCGGCCGTCTGCCCCTCACGCCCTGCCTGCCGCCGAGCCTGCGCCATCGGGTCGTGGAGCACCGGGCCGCGCCGGACCAGTTCCAGATCGTCAACTGGGCGGTGAAGGACCTGGGGGTACGGGTACCTCGGGGCGGTGCGGCGGTCCTGCCCACGGCATCGACGAGCCCGGAGTTCGACGCCGAACGCTTCGCCGTCCGCAGTGTCTTCCTGGACGGCTCGGAGCCGACGGAACTCCTCGAGAGGATCACGGCCTTCGCCGGTCTGCCGCGGATCCTGACCGCCGGTGCGGAGCAGGCTCTCGACAGTCTTCGCCGCCGCTGGCATCTGCTCACCGTGGAGGAGGAGCTGGCCTACACCCGCGAACTCGTCACCAAGTACGCCGAGGCACTCGACGCCATGACCGCGTCCCGCGACCTGTACCGGGAGGCAGCCGAACTGGCCCGGGCGGCGCTGGTGGAGGCGACCGGATCGGAAAGCCTGCCGCTTCCGCGCTCCCCCGCGACCCGCAAGCCCGAGAATTCCCCGCGGAGCGTACTGACCAAGGCTCTGGGACGCTTCAAGGACGCATCAAGGCAGCACCCTCAGAAGTGACGGCCCCGTCGCGGCCGGGCGTTCGGCGCCGGGGGTGCCAGACGCGCCGCCGGCGTGTCGTGGCCGGGCTCCGCCGACGTTCTGAGCCGTCGCTCTCCGGGGTGCGCGCCTGGAGGCCGGCCCCATGGGTGCGGGTCAGTCCTCCTCGTCCTTCTCCCGTCCCTTCAGGGGTTCGCCCGCGCCGGTGCCATGGGGGTCGTATCCCTCGGTGGCGCTTGCCGTGCCGGGCACGGTGCGTTGTCCGGCCTGCTGTTCGCGCCCCGAATGGGCGCCGGGACCGCGGTCGGCCCGATCGCCGTGGCGGGCCTTTCGCGGGTTCTCGTGCTTCTTCGTCATGGTCGTTCGTCCTTGTCGTGAAGACCGGCTCCGTGGGAGACCGGTCCGGCTCGATGAACGCCCCGCCGGTCGTGCGCGGCCGCTGACGCCGGCGAGCACGCCGAGGCCGGCACCCACCGCCCGCCGGTGCGCCGGCCGGGCGGACGGTGATCCGACAGGCGTTCCGGGGCGGTGCCGCCCCATCAGAACGGCGGATCGCCGCTGCCCTCGATCACCAGGAGGCCGGCGTCGAAGCTGCGGCGGCTCACGACGAAATCACCGACACGGCCGTCGGGCATCCGCAGGTGGCGCTCTGCCGCGTGCATCACCATGTCGGCAACCTCTTCGTCCCTGACCTCGAGCTTGCCGTTCCAATCGGCCGCGCCCTCGACCCACGCCTCGGTCGGGCCGAACGCCGCCACGTGCCGCTGCTCGACCCACGAACGCAGGTCGGCTTTCGCCGGAATCTCGGTGCCGTCCGCGATCACCGTGGCGTCGCCTCGGTAGACGTCCATACGCCCAGTGTGCGCCGCCTCGCGCCGCCACGCCTCACGCAGCCCTGGGAACCCACGCCGGAGCAGGGGGCTGCACCCCGGGATCGCCCCGACCACGATCCGTTGCCCTGCACGACCGTACGCACCAACCGGCATGGTGCGTAGCCGACTTGACCCGCCGAAGACGTCGTCGTGGCCGGACCCCCCGCAACGTTCAGCGGGCGCCCGGTCGCGGTGCCGGCCTCGGGGGCCGGACACGAGGCCGCCCGTCGGCTGTCCGCCGCGGGTCCCGTCCCGCCTCCTCGCCCGGCGGCTGCGTGGCCGGGGAGGCGGGCCGGTCGGTCTCCGTCCCCTGCTCGGCTGCCGCCTGCTCGGTCATCGACGAGATGAGCGGGGACAGGACCATGCCGAGGAGGGAGGCCGCGGTGATCGCGCCGAGGGCGATACCCCAGGCGACGGGGCCGAGAGGTGTGCAGCCGAAGAAATGGCTGACGCCGGGAGTCTGGATGATGGCGACGAGCACGGCCGCGGAACCGAGCCCCGCCGCCAGGACGTTGCGGTCGGTGCCGCCGGTGACGAGGGTCTGGGCGAGCTGGGTGCCGACGACAGCGGCGAGAGCGACGGTGCCGGCTCGCCGTGCGCGGCCGGTCAGGCGCGCGGCACCCCAGGCCAGGGCCGCACCGGTCGCGGTGACGGCGCCGCGCAGCAGCATTTCGTGGGTGAGCGCGGTGCCGAGGGAGCGGTGCGGGCCCTCTTTGAGGAGCCGTTCGCCGGCTTGGCCGGCTGGTTCGCGTACGGCGATGGCGAGGGAGGGGGCCAGATCGGTGAGGAGGTTGACCAGCATGATCTGGCGGGCGTTGAGGGGGGTGGTGCCGGTGAGGGCGGAGATGAGGACGCTGAACGTGACTTCTCCGAGGTTCCCTCCGATGAGGATGCCGAGCGCGGCGCGGACGGAGGCCCACATGGCCCGGCCCTCCATGAGGGCCGCGACGATGGTCTCCAGGCGGTCGTCGCTGACCACGAGGTCGGCGGCGGCGGTCGCGGCAGGTGTGCCGCGGCGGCCGAGTGCGATGCCGACGTCGGCGAGCCGGATGGCGGGCGCGTCGTTGGCTCCGTCGCCGGTCATGGCGACGACGCGGCCGAGGCGCTGGTACGCCTGGACGATGCGGACCTTGTGGTGGGGGCTGCAGCGGGCGATGACGTTCACGTGGGGCAGGAGTTCGTCCAGGGCGTCGTCGTCGAGTGCGTCGATGTCCGGGCCGGTGCAGACCTTGGGTTCCGTGACGTCGCTGATGGCGGAGGCGATGGCGTCGGCGGTGGCGGGGTGGTCGCCGGTCAGCATGACGGTCTGGACGCCGGCCTCGTGCAGCCGGGCCGTGGCGGGGGCCGCGCTGGTGCGTACGGGGTCGGCGAGGGTGACGAAACCGAGAAAGACGAGGTCGCGCACGGTCTCGTCGGTGAGGTCCTCGCCGGGGTCCATGCGGCGTTCCGCCACCGCGAGGACGCGGCGGCCGGCGCCGGCGAGCCTCTCGGCCACGGCCGTCAGCTCCCGGCCGGCCGCGTCGTCGAGGGGGGCGACGTCGCCGTGCGGCGGCCGGCGGCGGGCGCAGCGGGTCAGGACGTTCTCCGGTGCGCCCTTCACGCTGAGCAGGGTGCCGTGGGCTGTGTGCCCGGTTGTCGCGTGGTAGGCGCGTGCGGGCTCGAAGGGGAGGGTGTCGCTGCGCCGCCAGCGGGGCGCCCCGAGGGATGCGGAGACTCTCGCCCGGCCGGCTCCGGCGGTCACGGCCCGGTCGGTCTGGTGGGCCATCGGTTCGGCCTGACGGGCGGGCGGGGTGGCGCGCAGTGCGGCGGCGAGGACTTCCTTGCACCGGGTGTCCAGCGCGTCGACGGGCAGCGAGCGGTCGCCGTCGCTGACGTCGGCGAGCTGAAGCTTTCCCTCGGTGAGGGTGCCCGTCTTGTCGAAGCAGAGCACCTGGGCGCGGCCGAGCGCCTCGATGGTGCGGGGGTTGCGGACCAGGGCGCCGGCGTCGGCCAGGCGCCGGGCGGCCGCCAGTTGGGCGGCGTTGACGAGGAAGGGCAGACCTTCGGGAACGGAGGCGACGGCGAGGTTGACCGCCGATGCGAGGTTCTCGGTCAGAGGGCGTCCGTGCAGAACGCCGGACAGGGCCACCGCCGCCGCGGAGCCGAGGGCGATGGGCAGGCTGGAACGTGTGAGGGAGGTCAGCCTGGCCTCCACGCCCGTTTCGGGTGCGGCCTGCCGGGCCGTGGCCAGGCTGCGGCCGACTTCGGTGGCGGCTCCGACGGCGACCACGACGGCGACCGCCCGGCCGGCCGAGACCGTGGTGCCCTCGTACAGCATGGAGCGGCGGCCGGTGATGTGGGCCGAGACCACGGGTGCGGGGTCCTTCCCCACGGCGAGGGACTCGCCGGTGAGTGAGGACTCGTCGACTTCGAGGCCTTCGGCTTCCAGAAGCCGGCAGTCCGCGGGCACGACGTCCTCGGGCAGCAGCACGACGATGTCGCCGGGTACCAGGTCTCCGGCGGTGACCAGCCGTTCGCGGCCGCCTCGGCGTACCCGGGCGCCGATGGCGGAACGGGCGAAGAGTTCCGCGAGGGCGCGCTCGGTGCGTACCCGCTGGACGCCGCCCACCAGCGCGGACGTTCCGGTGATCGCGGCGACCAGCGCGGCGTCGGTGCGCGAACCCACCGCCATGGCCAGCGCGGCGCCGGCGGCGAGGACGGGGGTCAGTGGGTTGGCCAGCTCCTCGACGAATGCGTGCGGCAGGCTAAGTTTCGGCGGCTCGCCCGTCGGGGAGTCGCCGCGCCGCGCGTCGGCCTCGTCCGCGGACAGTCCCTCACGTCGGGTGCGCAGACGTTCCAGTGCACGGTCCACCGGCATCAGGTGCCAGGGGGTGGTGGCCACGGGCGGAGTCATGGGGCGGGCCAGCAGTTGCCGGGCGCGCCAGACGCCGAGGCAGAATGCCACGCTGCCGGCGGTGTTGCTCACGGCCATGGCCCGTGCGGTCGCCCGGGGGCCCGCGGACTGCAGCGCGGCCACCGCGCCGATGCCGCCGGCGCCGGTGGCCAGATGGTGGCTGTCGCGGTCCACCAGGGCGGCCGTGCCGACCGCGTCCACGATCATGCCTGCCGCTTCGAGGTCCGCCCCGACCAGGAAGTGGGCTCCCCAGGGGGTGTGCTCGTCGCCGGTGTGGACGCCGACCGCGCAGTCGGCCGTGCCCAGCGCCCGTCTGTGGCCGGAGATGAGCAGAACCACGGCCCCCTCGGCCTGAAGGGTGCGCACGGATGCGGGCAGGCGGTTGCCCGCCGGCACGACGGTGTCGGCGAACGAGTACCCCGGGCGGTCACGGTCGGAGGCCACCACCACGCGGGCGCCCGCGCGGCGGGCAGCCGCCGCGACGGCCTCGGCCCCCGGTGCGGACCGGGTGGCCAGGCCCGCGACCGCGAGCAGTCGCCTGCCCTTGGCCAGGCCGAGCACCTTCTCGCTGCCGCGGCGCCGCAGCCGGTCCTCGGCCCGCCGACCGCTGGGGCCTGCCAGGTCCAGTTCGGACAGTGGGCCCAGCACCCATCCTTCCGCTCTGTTCACATGCAGGGGCCGGTCCGGGTCGAACAGCGCGAACAGCCGCTCCGACACCTGTGGCGGGTCGGCGCCGCCCAGCAGCTCGAGGTCGACCGGTTCGTACTGGTTGCCTCGCAGCGCGTCCTCGTCGAGGACGATGGTGTTGACCTGTCCCAGCCGCCGCAGCGCGCTGCGGTCCATCGTGACGACGCCGCGCAGCGCCAGATGTCTGCCGAGTGTGGTGGCGAAGCCCTCTCTGCCGGCGTCGGGCGCCTTGGGCAGAGAGGCCAGGGCGACGGCGAGGGCGCGCCGGGGGCCGGCGAAGGGCAGCAATGCGAGGCCGGACAGGGCACCGGCGGCCATGGAGCTCTCCGCGTAGCGGTCTGCCCCGTCCTGCGGCAGCGGGCCGGGCCGCTCGCGCATCACCGCTTCGGCCGACGCCTCCTCCGGACTGCGCACCAGTCGCGCTTGCGCCTCCTGCCAGGCCGTGCGTTCGGCATTGGCCTCCCGCCATCCCGCGAGGCGCTGGAGGACGTCGAGCGCGATGCCGCCGCCACGCGTCGCCACACCCTGCACCAGAGCGGTGACCACGGGAAGGACCGAATCGGCCCGCTCCGTCGCGCCGTCCAGCCCGTCGATCAGGTGGCGCAGCCGCGGGTGGCGCTGCACGGCGCCGGTCACGGCCGCCACCTCGGGCGGCAGCGAGAACCACGGAGCGATCCGGCGAGCCGTCGCGATGCCCAGTCCCACCGCATCGGCGGCCAGGGCCGACATCGACGCGGAAGGCGTGCCCTCGGCCGGATGATGCGGCTCCGGCCGCCACTCGTCGAACGCCTCCGCGTCCGCCGCGTGGGCGCCCTCCGCGCGCTCCACGCGTTCGACCAGCTCGCGCTCGGCCGGTGGCGGCGACGCGACGGCGACCACCACCCGCTCGGACGGAGCGTTCACCCGCGCCCACAGCACACCGGGGTGTTCCTCCAGTGACCGCTCCACCCGTCGCGTGACCTTCGCGCCCTCGGCCCCGTGGACACCGTGGACCTGGATGTAACAGCGTCCGGGGCACCATGACACCTCACGGCTCGCCGGACCCAGCAGATACCCGACCAGGCCCGCCGCCCCCCGCACACCTGCCGCGACCCCGGACGCCACTCCGGACGCGAGCGGCCCCAGCAAGGACGTTCCCCACAGCGGTGAAGCCGGCTGGGGCGACATGGGCCGTACCTCCCTCCACCGGAGCGCTTCCCTGCGATGAACCCGACGAATCCCAGTCTGATCCAGACTATGAGACGCGGCATTCGGGGAATACGTGCCTATATGTCTCCGGCGGACCGAAAACTCTAGCGAGGTGAGAGTCGTGACCGCCATGACGAACCCCAGCGAACACTCCTCCGCTCCGGGTGAGGACACGGCCCCCGGAGGGCAGGGAATCTCCCTCGACCAGCAGGAGTCCGGCCGGTCCCAGCGCTCGATCACCCTCACCGTTCCCTCGCTCGACCGCGTGGCGAGCGGGGCCCTCAACGCGGCCCTGCTGCCCGTGGCCGTCGCGCGCCAGGTGCTGCCCGCCAAGCGTGGGCTTCCCCTCTACGTGGGTCTCGGCGTCCTGGGGGCCGCCGATGTCATCGAATGGCCCGTGGCCATCGGCATCGGCCTCGGGTACGCCGTCCTGCGCCGTGGCGGGAGCGTCCTCGCCGGGCCGCCGCGTCCGCAGGATCACACGCCGCCCAGGTTCGGAACTGAAGCGGCGGCATGAGGGCGAGGTGCTCCAGCGGCGCGCGGTCCCGGTCGGTGCCTGTCCCCGGCGGACGGCCGGTCGATGACAGCACGCAGGGCGCATACCGAACGCCGGGACGGTTACCCGGAGGTCGAGCACCGACGGACGTGCTCCTTATCCATCCACGAAACCGAAGGGCTGGTCCACCATGGCGAGCAACACCGAAGCCGGCGGGGTCACCGGTACCAAGGACAAGGACTACAACCTGGTCTGGTACGTCGAGAACTGCCTGAGCAACGCCCTGCGACTGGAGACGTACATCCAGGACGCGGAACGCGAGAGCGACTCCGAAGTCGCGGAGCTCTTCCGCAAGGCCCAGGCCGACAGCCGTAAGGGAGCCGAGCTGGGCAAGCAGTTGCTCCGCAGCCGTATGGGCAGCTGACTCCCCGGCCTGGACCGGTCGCGCCGCAGGCCGCCCGGCCTCGCCGGCGGCGGGCCGGCCGTCATCCGGGCCGGTCGACTGGTTCTGGCCCACCGACGCCCGGGCTCCCGTGCAGCCGGAGGACGGCAGCGCGACTGTTCGCTCATATCGGCCGTGCCAGACCCTTGAGTGCCCGTTGCGCTATCTCGTCGACAGGCCCGACGGCCTGAACCGACAGCAGGATGTCCGAGTAGTGGTCGAGCAGAGGGGTGGTCTGGCGTTCGTAGACCCGCTGCCTGTGCCGGATGACGTCCTCGGTGTCGTCCGGCCGGCCGCGCTCCAGCAAGCGCGTCACCACGACCTCCTCGGGAGCCGTGAACTCCAGCACCGCGTCCAGTTCGCACTCGGCGGCGTCCAGAATCGCCGCGAGCTGCCTTGCCTGCGGCACGGTGCGCGGGAAGCCGTCGAGCAGGAAGCCGTGCCGGGTGTCCGGTTGTGTGAGCCGCTCGCGGACCATGCCGCCGGTGACGTGGTCCGGTACGAGTTCGCCGGTGTCGAGGTACCGCTGGGCGTCCCGCCCGAGCGGCGTCCGACGGGTCACGTGCTCGCGGAACAGGTCTCCGGTCGAGATGTGAGGGACGCCGAGCGTCTGGCTGAGGATGGCCGCTTGGGTGCCCTTGCCCGCTCCGGGAGGGCCGATGAGGACGAGTCGCATCAGGGAGGTGTGCCTTCCGGTTGTGTGCGCCGCTGAGGCGTCGATGAGGCGTCATGCGCGTGCGGATGACGATCTGGGGTGTCTGGGTGATGTCCTCGCTGACAGGGGGCTCGCCCCGCGTCCGGTCAGGCGGCCCGTGGTGCTCGGAGGACGTGTTCGGTCAGTACGAGGACCGGACCGTGCGCCCGGTTCACCGGACGCGCCAACAGCTCGCACAGCACCTCGGCAATTCCCGACCGGTACGCGTCGGGGCCGAGGGACGGGCTGGGTACGACGGTGTGGACGTCGACGCGGGGGGCCAGTTCGGCCGACAGCCACTCGGTGAGTTCGGTCAGGCCGGCCAGCGCCGCGTTGCGCGGGGCGTCCCGGACCACGTCCGCGACCACATTGACGACCGATCCGCCGTGCGCGGCCATCCAGCGCCAATAGGCACGCTGCACACACGCCATCGGCATCACGAGATCCCTCTGCAGCACCTCGCGCAGGGCCAGCGGGTCGAGTTCCATCAGAGGACTCGCCTGGGGGCCGGCCCCGACGAGGTTCACGAGGTGGTCGAGACGGCCGAAGCGGTCGACGACCGTGTCGACGGCCCGGCCGAGCCCGGCGGGGTCGTCGGCGCGGCACGGCAGGGCGAGCACCGGGGATCCCGGCGTCGTCAGCGCGGCGGCGCCATGGGCGATCGCCCCGGCCAGCGCCACCCGGGCCCCGTGCGCCGAGAGGCGTTCCGTCACGGCCGCCACGGGACCGCCGGCTCCGGTGAGGAGCACGACCGGGCCGGCCGCCGGGTCGCTGTGTCCCATCTCCGTTCTCCGTTCCTCGGGGCCGAGTCAGTCGGCGGACCGGGTTGCGCCGGTGGGACCGGCGTTGATGCGGTCCATCACGGAGGCGTCCGCGAGCGTGGTGACGTCACCGACCTCGCGGTTCTCCGCGATGTCGCGCAGCAGTCGGCGCATGATCTTCCCGGACCGGGTCTTCGGCAGCTCGGGGACCACCATGATCTGCCGCGGCTTGGCGATGGGGCCGATCTCCTGTGCCACGTGCTCGCGCAGCGCCGCAACGACCTCCTCCTCCGCCACGCCGCGCCACCGCTCACCGCCGCGCAGGATGACGAAGGCGACGATGGCCTGCCCTGTGGTCGCGTCCGATGCGCCGACCACCGCCGCCTCGGCCACCGCGGCGTGCGAGACGAGCGCCGACTCGACCTCGGCGGTGGAGATCCGGTGCCCGGAGACGTTCATGACGTCGTCGACCCGGCCGAGGAGCCAGATGTCCCCGTCGTCGTCGTACCGCGCGCCGTCGCCGGCGAAGTAGTAGCCGTGCTCGGCGAAACGGGACCAGTACGTCTCCCGGTACCGCTCCTCGTCGCCCCACACACCGCGCAGCATGGACGGCCAGGGCTGGTCGAGCACCAGGTAGCCGCTGCTGCCCTTGGCGACCTCCTTGCCCTGGTCGTCGACGACCTTGGCGGAGATGCCCGGCACAGGGGCCTGCGCCGATCCCGGCTTCGGGGTGGGCCCGTAGGGCAGCGGCGAGATCATGACGGCGCCGGTCTCGGTCTGCCACCAGGTGTCCACGACCGGCGCCCGGCCACCGCCGATGTGCTTGCGGTACCACCGCCACGCCTCGGGGTTGATGGGTTCGCCCACGCTGCCGAGCAGGCGGATCGACGACAGGTCGTAGCGCGCGGGGATGTGCTCGCCCCACTTCATGAAGGTGCGGATGAGGGTGGGAGCGGTGTAGTAGACGGAGACGCCGTACTTCTCGATGATCTCGAAGTGCCGTCCCTCGTGCGGTGTGTTGGGTGTGCCCTCGTACATGACGGATGTCGTGCGGTTGGCGAGCGGCCCGTAGACGATGTACGAGTGGCCGGTGATCCAGCCGATGTCCGCCGTGCACCAGTAGACGTCGGTCTCCGGTGCGAGGCCGAAGACGGCGCTGTGGGTGTACGCGACCTGGGTGAGGTAGCCGCCGCTGGTGTGCAGGATGCCTTTGGGCTTCCCCGTCGTGCCCGAGGTGTAGAGGATGAACAAGGGGTGCTCGGCGTCGAAGGGCTCCGGCCGGTGCTCGTGGGGCATGGCGTCCACCAGGTCGTGCCACCACAGGTCGCGGCCCTGCGTCCACGGGACTTCACCTCCGGTGCGCCGTACGACGAGGACGTGTTCGACACCAGGAGTGTTCTTCGTCGCCTCGTCGGTGTGCGCTTTCATCGGTTCCGCCCTGCCCCGGCGGTACTGCCCGTCCGACGTGATGAGGAGCCGGGCCTCGGCGTCCTCGATCCGTGACTGCAGGGCGGCCGGGGAGAACCCCCCGAACACCACACTGTGCGGCAGGCCGAGCCGGGCGCAGGCCAGCATGGCGAAGACCGCCTCGGGAATCATCGGAAGCTGTATCGCGACCCGGTCCCCGGCGGTCAGGCCGAGGGAGGTCAGGGCATTGGCCGTCTTGCAGACCTCGCTCCGGAGCTCCCTGTACGTGATCGTCCTGGTGTCGCCCGGCTCGCCCTCCCAGTGAAAGGCGACCTGATCGCCGTACCCGGCCTCGACGTGCCGGTCGACGCAGTTGTACGCCACGTTCAGCCTGCCGCCGACGAACCAGCGGGCGAAGGGCGCGTCCGACCAGTCCAGGACCTGGCTCCACGGGGTATCCCAGTGCAGCCGCCCGGCCTTCTCCGCCCAGAACGCCAGACGGCCGGCCGCGTCCCCTTCCTGCGGTCCTGGCGCCGCGTCGTCTCGTGAGCCGGCGGCGAGCGGGTTTCCGGGACGGACGTGGTGATCAGAGCGCGGAGACATCCGAGGCCTTCCAGTAGTGCGGTGAGTGCGGACCATGTGCGGCCCAAAGAGAGCAGCGAGGTCGCCACGGGGTTTCACAGTGACGGGAACGGGTTGGCGGGAGGTTGGCGAGTGCGGGCACGGCTAGGGTCTGCGCGACCGGGAGTTCGACGCGCGCAGGGCCAGACGAGGTCTCAGCGGTGCGGACGTCCTGCGGCGCAGGGCCCCTTGCCATACGCCCCAGCCGTAGGCGAGGTCGTCGAGGCGATGAATCGCCACGTGCTCGAGGGGCCCGAGCGACGTACCCGATCGACGGTGATCCACCAGCCCCTCGGCGAGGGCCGCGGCGACCAGCACGTACCGCGCACGCCGGCTGACGGCGGCCCCGGCCAGTGCGACGGGCCAGTGGTGCCGGGTGGCACAGCGCAAGAGTTGCTCGGCGGTTCCACGGAGCGCGGCGAGCGACAGCAGAACGCCCGCACGACGCGGATCGTCGGCGTCGGGCATACGTCGCGCCAGCCGTACGGCGGTCACCCCGGCCAGGGCTGCCGCCAGGGCGGCCGGACCGGCTCTGCCGCGCAGCAGCAGCGCACAGGCGACCAGCGACCAGGGTGCGGCGTACAGCGGCGCCACCTGTCCCGGGTGCCGTAGTGCGAGATCGGCCGCGCCGGTGCCGTACGCGGCCCGCTGGGTGAGCCAGTCGCGCAGCCCGGTGCGGTGGTGATGGGCCACGCGCGCGTCGGGGACGTATCTCAGCCGCCAGCCCGCACGGTGCAGCCGCATGCACAAGTCGACGTCCTCTCCCACCCGCATGCGTTCGTCGAAGCCGCCCCCGACGGCGCCGCGGCGGACCACGACGGTCGCGCTCGGAACGTAGGACAGCCCGGAGACCGGTACGACCGGACCTTCCTTCACCCCCATGTCCAACGGCGAGCGGACTTCCTCGTACCGGTCCAGGAGACCGGGCTCCGGCACCGGCAGCGCGACCACGCGTGGTGCGGCGAGAGCGACCGCCGGATCGGCGAACTGCGCCAGCAGCGGCGCGAGCCACCCCGGTTCGGGGACCACGTCGGAGTCGCAGAACGCCACATACGCGGTCCCCGCGTTGCGCAAGCCGGTGTTGCGGGCCGCCGCCGGGCCGAGGTTGTGCCGGTGGACCAGCAGCCGGACGCCCGGCCGGCGCGCCGCACGGGCCAGGGCCGCCGCGTCCTCGGAGCCGTCGTCCACGACCAGCACGGGCAGCGCCGAGGTCGGCGGGTCCGCACGCAGAGCGGTCAGCAGCCGGTCCAGTTGGTCGGCGCGGTCGCGTACGGGGATCACGATCGTGGTGTCACGCACCGGGGACGGCAGGGGGCGTGGGTGGGCCAACCCGGCATCCAGCAGCCGCCGGGCGAGCGCCGCGATCTTGGGGTCCGTGACGGTGAGCCGTCCGCCGGCCAGCAGGCGGGCCGCCGTGGCGGTCAGCCGGATCAGTCGCGGTGGCGAGCCGCCGAGCATCAGCCGCCCGTTGTGCGACCGGTGGATGCCGGCGGCGAGTTCGACCGCGAACCCGTCGGGCAGCGGGGTGTCCGGCGGGGACGGCAACGGGATGCCCGGCTCTGTGTGCGGCCGCGGCCGCGCGGGCGATGTCATGCCGTGAACCCTCCGTCCGCGTGGAGTACCGACCCGGTGACGGCAAAGGAGTCGGCCGAGCAGGCCCAGCCGACCACGGCCGCCACCTCGTCGGGATGCAGCGGCCGTCCGACGAGCTGCTGCTCCGCGAGCCGCTCGGCATCCGGCAGCCCGTACAGGTCAGCGGTGGCGTACAGCATGTCCGTCCGGGTGGAACCCGGTGACACGGCGACCGCGTTCACGCCTGTGCCACGCAGGTCGCAGGCGAGGGCACGGACCATGCCGACAACGGCGTGCTTGGCCGCGCAGTAGGCCCCGAGCCCCCACAGCCCGCGGTGCGCGGCGGCCGAGGCCAGGGCCACGAACCGGCCGTGGCGGGGCTGCGGCCTGCGCAACAGGGCGGGCACGGCGGCGCGGGCGAGGCCGGCCACTCCCATGACGTCCACGTCGAGCAGAGTCCGCCACTGCGCGTCCGTCTGCTCCCACACCGGAGTCCCTCCGAGCATCACCGCCGCCGCGGCCACCGCGGCGTCGAGGCCGCCGTACTCCGTCTCGGCCGTCTCCACCGCAGCCTGCAGCGCGGCCGCGTCGCGTACGTCGGCACGGATCGCACGGACCGAGGGGAACTCCCCCGCCAGCGCTTCCAGTTGTCCGGGCCGGGCCAGCGGGTAGGGCACGTCCGGATCGTCGGCGCAGCGGTCCACCGCCACCACGGCCCAGCCGCCACGTGCCAGCGTCCGCACGGTCGCCGCCCCGATCCCCCGGGCGGCACCGGTGACGACGGCGACCCGTCGGCCGGTCATCGCCAGGCTCCGGCGCGGGCGGTGACCGGATTGCGCTCGGCCACCCCGAGCCGGCCCTGCCCGGAGACCCGCCACACACGCACGTCGTCCGCCAGACCGTCCGCCATCCTCTCCAGGAACTGTTCGCCTTCGCGGGCGCAGGCCCCGGCCGGGTCGCCCAGGACTCCGGACGGGCTCACGCCCTGCACGGACTCGGCGACCAGGCGGTCCCACAACAGGTGGACGGGATCGGTCGCCCCGGCGACGGCGTGCTCGCCGCGTACGGCCGCTCGCCGCAGCCGCAGCATCATGGAGGTCTCGGCACGGCCTGCGTGGGCGTCGGAGCCCGGCGGGACGCACGGCCACCAGGCGACGTTCCTGCTCTCGCCCCGCAGCCCGGCAACCGCCTCGGCCAGGCTGGTCAGGTTGCCTCCGTGCCCGTTCACCACGACCAGACGGTCCGCCCAGCGCAGCATCGAACGGCCGGTCTCCGTGACCAGCAGGCGCAGCGCGGAGTGACCGATGGACACCGTGCCCGGGAAGCCCTCGTGTTCACCGCTGGCCGCGTACGACTGCGCGGGCGCGACCAGCACGTCCAGTTCGCCGCGCAGGCGGGCGGCTGCCCGCTCGGCAACGGCGGAGGCCACCGCGGTGTCCGTGTCCAGTGGCAGGTGCGGGCCGTGCTGCTCGCAGGAGCCGAGCGGCAGCAGCACCACGGGGCGGCGGTCCTTCAGTTCCGGCCAGCTCAGGTCCGCGAGGGCCAGCGACGTCATGGCGCCCTCTTCCCGGGGCCGCGGTCGGGTCGCATCTCAGAGCGCTCCCAGCGTGCGGGTGAACCCGGGCGGGATCACCACGTCGTCGCGGGTCAGCTCGTGGACCGACGAACGACCGAGCCCCAGCAGGGCCGAGTCGATGCCTCCGCGCAGGATGTCGAGCACGTTCTCCACTCCGGTCTGTCCACCCGCCGCCAGGCCCCACAGATAGGCGCGGCCGATCATCACGGCCTTCGCTCCGAGCGCCAGCGCCTTGACCACGTCGCTGCCGCGTCGGACGCCGCTGTCCAGCAGGACCTCGATCTGGCCGCCGACCGCGTCCGCGACGGCCGGCAGGGCGCGTATCGGTGCCGGAGTGCCGTCGAGGTTGTTCCCTCCGTGGTTGGACACCGAGATCGCGCTGACTCCGGCGTCCACCGCCCGCCTGGCGTCGTCCACCCGGCACACGCCCTTGAGCAGGAACGGGCCGTCCCACTGCTCGCGCAGCCAGCGCACGTCGTCCCAGGACGGGGGCGGCGTCTGCATCCACTCGCCGTAGGCGCCGAAGAACGTCGGCGCGTCCGTCCCGGACTCGGCGAGATTCGGCGCGGTCAGGTCCGGGAGCCGGCGCGACGCGAGGAAGTCCAGCAGCCACCGCGGGCGTGACAGCGCCTCCGGCGCGAACCGTGCCATCGCCTTCAGGTCGAGCCGTTCCGGAATCTTCGGACTGCCCCAGTCACGGCCGTGCGAGAACGACCAGTCGAGGGTGACGATCAGCCCCTTGGCCCCGGCGGTGCGCGCGTGGTCGATGCGTCGCAGCATCGCGTCCTTGGACCCCATCCAGTACATCTGGAAGAACGTCTGCGGATTGGCCGCCACCACGTCCTCCAGCGGCTTGCTCGCGAACGAGCTGAGCCCCATCGCCGTTCCCCGCGCGGCCGCCGCGCGGGCCACGGCCACTTCGCCGTCGGGGTGCACCGCCTGGACGCCCGTCGGGGAGATGATCACCGGCAGCGAGATCTGCTCGCCCATGACCGTCGTCGACTGGTCCCGCTTCGCCGACAGACCGGCCACGTGCGGCGCGAACCCCAGTTCTCCGAAGGCCGTGGTGTTGTCGTCGTAGGAAGTGCCCTTCTCGGAACCGGCGAGCAACGCGCTGTAGACCGATTTCGGCAGCCGCTTACCCGCCCTGCGCTGGGCCTCGGCAACCGTTTCGAACCATCCGCTCATGACCGTCCTCTTCTGTCGTCGTCACTGGTCCCCCTGGTCCGTTCACCGACCTGACCGCCCGGCCGGGCACTCACCGCAGCCCCGTCCCGCTCAGCGGACTCTCGTCGCAGAGGCGGTCCGGGCGGCTCGTCCTCACCGCGGGCATGCCCAGCGGCACGGTGCGGTGCGAGTGGTCCTTGCCCTGGCTCGGGAGTGCGGCCCGGTCCACGCCCGAGAGTGCGGCGGCGCCGTGCCCCTTGACGCACTCCGGGTCCGGGCCGTCCAGCGGGAGGCCCGTGAAGAACTTCGCGGCCATGCAGCCGCCCTGGCAGGTGTCGTACGCCGGGCAGCCGGAGCAGGCGCCTTGGGAGGAGGGTCTGCGCAGTTCGGCGAAGAGCTCCGAGTCCCGCCAGACCCGGTCGAAGCCTCCGGGTGAGCGGACGTTCCCTGCCTTGAACGCGTCGTGGATGGCGAACGGGCAGGCGTAGACGTCCCCCACCGGGTCGATCAGGCAGACGACCCGGCCGGCTCCGCACAGGTTCAGTCCGGGTATCGGGGCCGAACCCAGCGCGTTGAGGTGGAAGAAGGAGTCTCCGGTGAGCACGCGGTCGCCGTGTCCCACGAGCCAGGAGTAGATCTGGTACTGCTGGTCGGCGGTGGGATGCAGTTCGTCCCACACGTCCGCGCCGCGGCCGGACGGCCGCAGCCGGGTGATCCGCAGCTGGGCCCCGTACCCGTCGGCGAGCGCGGCGAAGTCGTCGAGCTGCGGGACGTTGTGACGGGTCATCACCACGGAGATCTTGAAGTCCTCGAAGCCCGCGTCGGCGAGGTTCTCCATGGCGCGCACGGCCATGTCGTACGAGCCGCGGCCGCGGACCGCGTCGTTGATCTCCCGGGTCGCTCCGTCGAGGGAGATCTGCACGTCGACGTAGTCGGTGGAGGCCAGCCGCCGGGCCCGCTCGGGCGTCAGTCGCAGGCCGTTGGTGGAGAACTTCACGCCCACCTGGTGGGCGATCGCGTAGTCCAGCAGTTCCCAGAAGTCGGGGCGGACCGTCGGCTCACCCCCGCCGACGTTGACGTAGAAGACCTGCATGCGCTGGAGTTCGTCGATCACGGACTTGATCTCGTCCGTGGACAGCTCCAGGGGGTCGCGCCGCCCGGACGAGGACAGGCAGTGCGCGCAGGACAGGTTGCAGGCGTACGTCCACTCCCAGGTCAGGCAGATCGGGGCGTGCAAGCCTCCCTTGAACTGCTCGACGAGGGCGGGCACGCGCTCGGCGTGCCGGGTGTCCTGGAAGGTGGTCATCACGGGGCTCCGGTTCCACTGCTCCGAGGAATGATCATGTCGGCGGCGGCCAGCGAGGCCAGCGCGCTCAGGAAGGCGCCACGCCGGACGTCGGGGACGCCCGCGAGGGCGTCCCCGACGCTGTGGTGCCGGTCGAGCCCTCGTACCAGTTCGACGAGTTCCGGTGCCTTCAGGAACGACAGCCGGCGGTTGCCGAAGTGGTAGGCGAGCGCTCCGAACGGCTCCGGGCGCAGCGCGACGGAGGGGTTCAGCCGGTAGGGGCGCGTCGTGTCGAACGTCGCGCCCGCCCGGGCCGCTGGGGTGGAGGGCATGACCGCCGGCCTCAGTAGACGCCGCACATGCCGTCGATGGAGACCTCTTCGACGAGGAGTTCCTCCCTGACGTCGTCGACGGCGGCAGCGGTGTCCTCGTCGGCGGAACGGATCTGCTCCTGCATGGCAAACCTCCTGGGTGGAAGGGGAGTTGAAGGGGTGGGCCGGCCGCAGCAATGCGGTGACCGGCCACAACGACGCTACGGCGGGGCGCGCAGCGTCTCGCCCTGCTTTCGGCCGCCCTCCTCCTGTCCGGTCGGACAGGTGCACGTGCGCCGCCTCCGGTGTCCCCCGCACGCCCCGTCCGATCGGACAGGGTGCTTCCCGTCCGTTCGCGCCCAGCCGCCATCCGGGCGATCGGTATCGCCCCGCGACGCGTTCCCGGAAGGTGAGTCACGCCACGAACTTCCGGCACGTCCGTGCTCCACCCCGGACATCTGCGCCCCCGGTCACGGAGCAGTCGACGCAGTACGCGCGGCCCACCCGCGCGGAGAGGACAGTCGCGATCATGCAGGTCGAAGAACTTCTCAAGCCGTTCCCGATCAAGGAATTCCACCCTTTCCCGCGGGCCCTGATGGGCCCGGGCGCCCATGAGCTGATCGGCCCGGAGGCCAAGAAGCTGGGGTTCCGGCGGGTGCTGGTGATGACCACGGGTCTGCGCGGCAGCGACACCGTGCACAAGATCGTCGAGTCGCTGAGGTACCACGGCCTGGAGGTCGTGCTGTACGACAAGGTCGAGTCGAACCCCAAGGACTACAACGTCATGGACGCCGTGGCGCTGTACCAGGAGAACACGTGCGACTCCTTCGTCTCCATCGGCGGCGGCTCGGCGCACGACGCCTGTAAGGGCGCCCGCATCTCGGTGGCGCACGACGGCCGCAACGTCAACGACTTCGAGGGCTTCAACAAGTCCGAGAACCCCAAGAACCCGCCGCACATCGCGGTCTCCACCACGGCCGGCACCGGCTCGGAGACCTCGTGGGCGTACGTCATCACCGACACGACCACCGACCCCGACAACCCGCACAAGTACGTCGCCTTCGACGACGCCTCGGTGGCCTCGCTCGCCATCGACGACCCGACGCTGTACTACGACTGCCCGCTGGACTACACCGCGCAGTGCGGCTTCGACGTCCTCGCGCACGCCTCCGAGCCGTACGTCTCCCGGCTCAACTTCCAGCCGTCGCTGGGCAACGCGCTGCACGCGATCCGGCTGACGGCCCGTCACCTGCGGCAGGCGGTGTGGAACGGCCAGGACCTGGCCGGGCGTGAGGGCATGATGTACGCCCAGTACATCGCGGCGCAGGCGTTCAACTCCGGTGGTCTGGGCATCATCCACTCCATCTCGCACGCGGTCAGCGCGTTCTACGACACCCACCACGGGCTCAACAACGCGATCGCGCTCCCTCGGGTGTGGGCGTTCAACATGCCCTCCCACTACGAGCGGTTCGCGGACATCGCCGAGGCGATGGGTGTGGACACGCACGGCATGACGAAGGTGCAGGCCGCCGAGGCGGCCCTCGCCGCCGGCATCCGGCTGCTGCGCGACGTCGGCATCCCGGAGAAGTTCACCGACGTTAAGCAGGACAGCTACTCCAAGAACCGGCTCGGCCAGGGGCCGACGAAGTTCTACGAGCAGGCGAAGGTGATCAAGGGCGACGCCGAGGACGTCGACCGCATCACCCACCACGTCCTCGGAGACGCCTGCACACCGGGCAACGCCAAGGAGTGCACGTTCGACACCGTCCGGCCCGTCGTCGAGCACTGCATGACGGGTGACCTGGACGACCTGCTCAGCTGAGCCCTGCCCGCCCGGGGGCCGGGGGGACGGACGCGGATCGCCGTTCCCCCGCCCCCGTCTCCCCGGACGGAGGAACCGTGTCCGCCACACCTCAGAATCCCGCGTTCGCTTCGGTCGACGACGTCGCCGAGCGGTTCGCCGCACACGGCTACATCGCCGACCGACGACTGGCCACCACCGTCTTCCTGCTGACCCGGCTGGACAAGCCGGTGCTCCTGGAAGGCCCGGCAGGCGTCGGCAAGACCGAGCTGGCCAAGGCCCTGGCCGCCGCCACAGGGCGCCGGCTGCTGCGCCTGCAGTGCTACGAGGGCCAGGACGAGAGCAGGGCGCTGTACGAGTGGGACTACGGCAAGCAGCTGCTGTACACACAGATGCTGCGGGACAAGATCGGCGATCTCACGGCCGACGCCCCCGACCTGGCCTCGGCCGTACGGCGGATCGAGGAGCAGGACAGCGTGTTCTTCTCCGACCGGTTCCTCGCGCCGCGCCCCCTGCTCGACGCGATCCGCGGTGAGCAGCCCGCCGTCCTCCTGATCGACGAGGTCGACCGGGCCGACGAGGCGCTGGAGGCCGTCCTGCTGGAGTGCCTGGCCGAGTACCAGGTGTCCGTGCCCGAGATCGGAACGTACACCGCGAAGGTCCCGCCGTACGTGGTGCTGACCTCCAACAACACCCGCGACCTGTCGGCCGCGCTCAAACGTCGCTGCCTGCATCTCTTCCTCGACTACCCCGACTCGGCACGGGAGTTGGAGATCGTGCGCTCCAAGGACACCGGACTGCCCGAGGCCACCGCCCGCCAGTTGGTGGACGTGGTGCGCGGGCTGCGCGAGCTGCAGCTGCGGAAGAACCCCAGCATCTCCGAAACCGTCGACTGGGCCCGGACGCTCGCCGTCCTGGGCGTCGACGAACTCGATCCGGCGGTCCTCGCCGACACGGCCAACGTGGTCCTCAAGTACGAGCGCGATCTGCACCGCGCCCTGGATGTCCTGCCGCGTCTCGTCGACCCCAACCGGGTGCTGCCCGAACCGGACCGGCACCACGACGGCCACCACCATCACCACGGCCACCACCACGGGCATCACCACGACCCCGGAGAGCCCGGCGAGGTGGACGGCCGCGCCGTCCGGGCCGCCATGAATCAGCGGGGCCGGCACGACGAGGGCTACTACGGCGCCCCCGGCCCCGGTCCGACACAGCGCCCCGCCGCCGGCGGCGGCCAGGGCGCCCGCTCCTTCGCCGCGGTCGCGCGGCGCCGCACCGACTGACACGGGAGGCCTGCATGGAATCCGGTGTGCACCGATTCGTGCGCCTGCTGCGGCTGTTCGGGCTGCGGGTCTCCGTGTCGGAGGCCGTGGACGCCATGCGCGGGGCGGCTCAGTCCGGGGTGCTCGGCCGGCGGGAGACGCTTCGCGAAGCACTGCGCATGACGCTCGTGAAGGACCGGCGCGACCACGCGCTGTTCGACGAGCTGTTCACCGCCTTCTTCTCGCTGCGGCCGGTGGACGGGGAGCCCGGTGGCCATGGCCACAGCCACGAGCACGACGACCTGGCGGACACCGGCGAACTGGAGTCGTTCACCGTCTCCGACGAGCCGTCCGACACCCCCGAGCAGGGACACAGCCACGGCAAGCCGTCCGACATCCGGGACTTCTTCGACCAGCAGGACCTGGCGCAGCAGTACAACCTGCACCAGGAGGCCAACAAGATCGACCTGGCCTCGATGACCGACGAGATCGTCCTCTCCAAGGAGGGCGGCACCGACGGCCGGGGCAACGGCCCGTCCGTCCAACTGGAGACGGAGCGGCTGCACGGCGCCGGGATTCCCGGACAGCTCGCGGCGGCGGCCGGGAAGCCGATCGACTCGGCGCTCACGATCGCCCAGAAGGACGCCCTGCTGGACCGGCTCGCCGACGAGTCCGACGACGCACCGGAACTCGACGCCCTGCGACGCCAGTTGGCCGGCCTCATCGAGGAACTGCCCGAACTGCTGAAGCGGCACCTGGACCGGCTGGCCGAACTGCGCTCAGTGGCCGTGGAATCCGCGCGGATCGAGGAAAACGCCCGCGTCGAGACGGTCGACGAGGACGAACGCAACCAGCTGGAGGAGGCGCTGCGCCGGGTGGGACGCTCCCTGCACGGTGCGCTGACGAGCCGGAAGCGCAGCACGCCGCGCGGCCGTGTCCATCCGGCCCGCACCATGCGCCAGAACATGCGCTACGAGGGAATTCCGTTCCGGCCGGTCACCGTGACCCGTGCCGAGGACAAGCCGCGCCTGGTGATCCTCACCGACGTCTCGCTGTCGGTGAGGGCCACGGCGCGGTTCAGCCTGCACCTGGTGCACGGTCTGCAGTCGCTGTTCGGGCAGGTCCGCTCGTACGCCTTCGTCGACGAGCCCACCGAGATCACCGAGCTGTTCGCCGAGCACCCTCTGGAGCGGGCGCTCGGCCTGGTCTTCGACGGTCTGCCGGCCGGCGGACTCCTCGACGTGGACGCCAACTCCGACTACGGCAGGACGTTCGAGCTGTTGCTGTCCGAGCACTCCCCCGCACTGGGCAGGCGCACGACCCTTCTGGTGCTGGGCGACGGGCGGGGGAACGGCAACGACCCGAGGACCGAGGCGTTCGAGGAGATCACGCGCAGAGTGCGGGAGACCGTCTGGCTGACGCCGGAACCCCGCTACTCATGGGGGCTGGGCGCCTGCGACCTGCCTCGCTACGCGGAGTACTGCGACCGAGTCCAGGTGGTCGCCGACCTCGCCGGTCTGCAGCGCACGGCCCACCGGATGGCGGCGGAGGCGACGGGACGATGAACGCAGGGGTGCACCGTCTTCGGGAGGCGTCGTCATGAGCGTTCCCAGTCTCCGTATCGCCGTCGCCGCGCGCCGTATCGACCCCTTGGCGCCGCACACGCCCGGTCTGTACGCGGACCACCTGGTCCGCGTGATCCACGACAGGCGTGTCGACGCCCACGCGACGGCGAGGCCGATCGTCAGGACCGAGCACTTCACCCTGCGCCGCCGGGGCCGCCGCGTCGAACTGGGCCACTCGCTGCGCCCCGAGCAGTTGGACAACGACCTGGCGGGACTGCTCGCCGAGGAACTGTTCGCCCCCGGCTGGCTGTCCGGCAGCGACATCTTCGAGCGCGTCTTCACCGGGGTGGTGCGCTCCTGCGTGGACGGACCGCTGCCCGCCTGGACCACGTTCTACGACAACACACTGCTCCGCATCCGTGAGCACTGGCAGACCCCCGAACCGGCCGAGCACTCCTCCATCGCCGGCTTCGCCCCGGTGTACCGCCGCACCCTGGACCTGGTCCCCGACGGCACGGTGCTGGACATGGGCTCCTGCTTCGGCTTCCTGCCCCTGCTGCTCGCCGAGAGCCGGCGGCACACCGTGATCGCCTCGGACCTCTCGCAGGGCACCATGCGGCTGCTGGACGCCGTGGCCCGCGCGGGGGGACGGCGTCTGGACACGCTGGCCTGCGATGCCGCGCGCGTGCCGCTGCCCGACCGCTCGGTGGACACCGTCACGGTCATCCACGTCCTGGAGCACCTGGAGCCCGGGCACGGCGACGCCGTCGTGCGGGAGGCGCTGCGGCTGGCCCGGAAGCAGGTGGTGGTGGCCGTGCCGTACGAGGAGGAGCCGACCGCGGCGTACGGGCACGTCCGCTGCTTCGACCAGGACGAGCTTGCCGATCTGGGCCGCCGCACGGGCCACCGGTTCTCCGTCGCCTCGTATCACGGCGGCTGGCTGGTGCTCGATCCGGTCTGACAACGGGCCCGGCCCGTGCCCTCAAGAGCTGCGCCGCCCCGAAGGAGACGCCCCGCAACGCGAAGGAGCGTTCCATGTCCCCATCGGCCCCTGTGGCGTCGCCTGCCACCGGAGGACGCGGACTGCCCCTCGGCCGTCCGTCGGTGGGTGGCTGACGTGACGCGGGGAGGGCCGGGACCGGGCGTCACCGGTCCCGGCCCTCCTGCGCCGCCGGCTCGCCGCCGTCAGATCACGCCCATCTTGCTGGCCTCGTACACGACTTCCGCACGACTGCCCGCGTCCATCTTGCGCATGATGTTGCGGACGTGGAACTTCACCGTCGTCTCCGAGATGTAGAGTTCCGCCCCGATCTCCCGGTTGCTCAGCCCGTGCGCGAGCAGCTGAAGGACCTTCAGCTCCCTTTCGGTGAACTTCGGCTGCGCCGGCTCCACGCGCATCGACCGCACCATCGCGGCGGCCGCGTGCGAGTCGAAGGCGCTCTCGTTGCGGGCCACCGCACGGATCGAGCGCAGCAGCTCGGTGGTGTCCACGTCCTTGACCACATAGCCGCGCGCGCCGTGGTGGATCGCCTCCACCACCAACGCGTCGTCCAGGAACGTCGTGAGCACCAGCACCGCCAGCCCCGGGTGCCGCTCGGTCAGCCGGGCGCACAGCCCAAGGCCCTCGGTGTCCGCGCCTGTCGACAGTTTCAGGTCCAGCAGCACGATCGCCGGATCCGTCCGTTCGACGACGGCGGCCGCCTCGGCGGCGGTGCTCGCCTCACCCACCACCTCCAGGTCACCCTCACGCTCAAGGATCGACCGCAGACCGTGCCGCACGATCGCGTGGTCGTCGACGAGCACGATCCGTACGGCTTCCGTGGGGGCCGCCGCCCGTTGTTCAGTGGTCATCCGCTGCCTCCTGAGCGCTCTTCACCGGCAGCGGGACATCGACCCGCAGCAGGACGCCTCCCATCCCCGACCGGCGGATGGACAGTCTGCCGCCCAACTCCTCGGCCCGGGCGACCATGTTCGCGAGCCCGCGGTGGCGTCCCGACATGTCGGCGACACGGGACATCCGCAGCGCGCGCCGCAGTTGGGCCGGATCGCCGCCTCCGTCGTCGGACACCGTCAGCACGACGGCGTCGGGCAGGTACCTCAGCCGGACCAGCGCCCGGCCGGCCTTGCCGTGCGTGGCGGAATTGAACAGCGCCTCACCCGTCAACCGCAGGACCGACTGCTCGGCCTCGGGCGGCAGCGGCTGGGGGCTGCCTTCCACGCGTACCCGCACGTCGAGGTCCGTGGTCAGGTGCACCGTGGACAGCCGTTCCAGCATCACCGGGAGCGGCCCCGCGGGCTCCTGCGACGTGCGGTGCAAGGCGTAGATCGCGGCGCGCAACCGCTCCACGGCCTGCCGGTTGAGGTCCTTGGCCGTGGCCAGCCGCCCGGCGATGTCACCGGCCTGCCCGCCCAGTGCCTCCAGTTCGGCCCGGCACACCTCGACGGTCATTCCCGCGCTCAGCACGTACTGCGTGACGCTGTCGTGCAGTTCACGTGCGATGCGGCGCCGCTCGTCGTCGAGTGCCTGCCGCTGCATCGCGTCGAGCAGCCGGGCCTGTGTCGCCGCCAGCTCGGCGTTGCGCGCGGCCAGGTCGCGGGCCTGCCGCTCGGCCGCCTCGGACAGCTCTTCCGTCCGCCCGCGCAGGGCGGTCGCCGCGTGGAACAGAAACGTGTTGTGCAGTGCCACGGCCGCCTGGTTCGCCAGGACCCGCAGTACCGCCAGATCGGTGTCCGCCACCTCGACGCCGACTCCGGGCTGCGCGGCGATCCCGCCGACGGGCTCGTCGTCCAGTGTCATCGGCGCGCGCACCCAACCGCGGCTGCTGTCCGGCGTGCCCGCCTCCCAGGGCCGGGTGCGCAGGACTTCCAGATGTTCCCGCACCTCGGCGGGCACCAGGGTCTCGTCGTCTATCAGTACGTCGTCCGCGTACAACAGGAACCGCGGCCGGGCCGCGCGCAAGGCGCCGTCCGCCACGGCCAGCAGCAGCCGGCGCGCCTGCAGATGCTCGGCCGCCGTCCGCACCACCGCCTCGACCAGGGCCCGCGGGCCCTCCGCGGTACGCACCAGCGCGCGGGAGATCCCGTCCAGCGCCTCCACCGTCCGCTCCAACCGCTCGGTGGACCGCACGTACGCCGGATAGAACGACCGCTTGCCCGACCGCAGTCCGGTGAGCACCCCCAGGTCGGCGGTCTGAGGGGGCCGGTCAGGGACACTCACTGGATCGCCTCACAGAGCTTCGCGGAAGAGCTTCTCGACATCCTGTACGGCGACGTCCCTGGGGTTGGTGGCCATGCACGCGTCCTTCATGGTCGTGCGTGCCAGCACGGGCACGTCCCACTCCGCGACGCCGAGGCTGGCCAGCCCCTTGGGAACGCCGACGTCGTCCGCCAGCCCTCGCACCAGGTCCGCGAGCTGCGCGGCCACCTCGTGCGGCGGTACGCCGGCCGTCGCGATGCCGGCCGCTGCGCCGAGCGCGACGAACCGCTCCGGCCACTCCTCGGCGTTGAAGCGGATGACGTGCGGCAGGAGCACGCCGTTGACCACGCCGTGCGGGGCGTCGAGCAGCCCGCCGACCTGGTGGCTCATCGCGTGCGTCGCTCCGAGGATCGCGTTCGTGAAAGCCATGCCGGCTTCCAGCGACGCCTGGGCCATGGCGAGCCGGGCGCCGAAGTTCTTCGGCTGCACCTGCGTACGCACCAGGTTCGCGGTGATCAGGCCGACCGCGTGCAGGGCGTGGTTGTCCGTGAGGGGATTGTGCGCCCGGGACACGAACGCCTCGATGGCGTGCGTCAGGGCGTCCAGGCCGGTCGCCGCGTTGAGCCAGTCCGGCATGGTCGTGAGCAGACGCGGGTCGATCACCGAGATCTCCGGCACCAGGGTGCGGCTCACGATGGTGATCTTGATGTGCTCGGTCGTGTCGGTGATCACGGCGAACTGCGACACATCCGCGCCGGTGCCCGATGTCGAGGGCACCATCACGGTGGGCGGGATGGGTTGCACCACCTGGTCCACACCCTCGTAGTCGAGGATCCGCCCGCCGTTGCTGGTCAGGATCGCCACGCCCTTGGCCGCGTCGATGACGGAGCCGCCGCCCACGCCCACGATCACGTCGCAGCCACTCTCCGCGTACCGCTGGAAACCGGCTTGGATCTCGTGGTCCTTGGGATTGGGAGTCACGTCGTGCCACACGACGGGGCGCAGGCCCACACGCCGCAGGTGTGCGACCGCCTCGTCCACCCAGCCCGCCTCGATCAGCCCGGGGTCGGTGACGAGAAACGGCCGACGGCCTCCCAGCCGCAGTGCGCAGTGGCCGAGCTCGGTGAGCGAGCCGGGCCCGAACACGATCTCGGGCACATGGAACTTGGCCAGCCGGGCGGACTGGCGGACGGCGGTGCTCGCTTCCTGCGGCCCCAGCAGCTCGCACTGGCACTCGTCACGACTCCAGTCGGCACTCGGATCATTACCGCTGGTCACCACGGCGCCAGACCTGAGCGACATGCGACCTCCCAGGGGCGCGAACCCCGTAACGCTTGTGCAACCTTGATTTTACGGCTTCATTGGCCGCAAACACTGTCCTCAAACCACACACCAAGGTAGGCCTGCGCACGCGGGACCTGCACCTGCCCGTTCGGAGGGGGATATCCGCCCGACCGGTCAGCTGCGCCCGCGGGGTCATTGCGGACAATAATCGGTTGTCCCCGTTCGACGGCAGGGGAAGTCATGTCACAGCGCAGTGAACTCCGGCGGCTCAGGGCCACGCTGGAGGACGAGTGGTCCCGTTGGGTCCCGCGTCTGAAGACCACGGGTTCGACGCCCGGCGACGCCGAGGCGTTGCGCCACGAGGTGACCGAGTCCTGGGTCCGTTCCCTGATCAGTGTGGACCCCGGCCGGGACAGCGCACCGGTCACCGACGAGGGCGCCGTCCACCACCGCTGGGCAGGCTCTCCGCTGCGCCGGCCGGTCGACGACCTCGCCGGGGAGCTGCACAGCATCGCCGAAGACGCCGGATTCGTCACCGCGGTCACCGACGAGTCCGGAACGATCCTTTGGACATGCGGCGGCCCGACGATGCGCCGACGGGCCGAGCAGGTCAACTTCGCGCCCGGCGGGCGGTGGGACGAGCAGGCCATGGGCACCAACGCCCTGTCCCTCGCGCTGAGCACCGGCCGCCCCAGCACCGTCTTCTCGGCCGAACACCTGGTGACGGCACTGCACGGCTGGGTCTGCTACTGCGCACCGATCCACGGCCCGGACGGGCGTGTCCTCGGCGTCCTGGACCTGTCCACCACCTGGGACCGCTCGCACCCCCTCGCCATGTCCACCGTGCGCACCCTGGTGTCCGCCATCGAGGCGCGGATCCGTACCGAGCTGCCCGAACAGTCCCGGGCCAACCCTCACGGGGTACGGCTGAACTGCCTGGGCGCCGAGAAGGCCCTTCGGGACGGCCTGCCCCTCCCCCTGCGGCCGCGGCAGCTGGAGATCCTCGCCCTGCTCACGCTGGAACCCGACGGCTTCACACCGGAAAGGCTCCGCGAGGCCCTGTACGGCGACCGTCCCGTCACCGCATCCACCGTCAAGGCGGAGATCTCCCATCTGCGCCGGGCCCTCGGGGGCGGCCTCGCCACCCGGCGCTACACCCTGACCACGCCCGTGTCCTGCGACGCCGCCGACGTGCTGCGCGCACTGGACAACGGTGACGCGGAGACCGCACTGCGTCTCTACCGAGGTCCGCTGCTCCCCCGGTCCGAGGCACCGGGGATCGAGGAGTGGCGCACGCGTCTGGAGGTGGCCGTACGCGAGGCGGTCCTGGCCAGTACCCGCCCGGAGCACGCCATGCGCTACGGGGAGCGGGCCCCGTACGACGCGGAGGTGCACGAGCACGCGCTGCGCCTGCTGGGTCCGGGCGACACCCGCCGGGCGATCGCGGCCGGCCGGCTGACCACCGCACTGCGCGACTGACGTCCGGCGGAGGGTCCGGCGGAACGCCAACCTCCCGCCAACCTCACGGGGTGAGAGTGAACCGCGTCACGACGGCACGGGGCCGTCGGACCACCACACCCGCCACTCACCGAGGAGAGCCGCCATGGTGTACGCGCAGCCGGGAACCGACGGCAGCATCGTCAGCTTCGCACGGCAATACGACAACTTCATCGGAGGCGACTGGGTCGCCCCCGTGGAAGGCCGGTACTTCGAGAACTTCTCGCCGGTCGACGGCAAGACCTTCTGCGAGGTCGCCCGCTCGTCCGCGGCGGACATCGAGCTGGCACTGGACGCCGCCCACGCCGCCGCCGGCCCCTGGGGGCGTACGTCCACCACGGAGCGCGCCAACATCCTGAACAGGATCGCGGACCGGATCGAGCAGAACCTCGAGAAGATCGCCGTCGCGGAGACCTGGGAGAACGGCAAGCCCGTCCGCGAGACGCTGGCAGCCGACATCCCGCTGGCCGTCGACCACTTCCGCTACTTCGCCGGCGTGGTCCGCGGCCAGGAAGGCAGCATCGCCGAGATCGACGCCGACACGGTCGCGTACCACTACCACGAGCCGCTGGGCGTCGTCGGGCAGATCATCCCGTGGAACTTCCCGATCCTGATGGCTGCTTGGAAGCTCGCGCCCGCGCTGGCCGCCGGCAACTGCGTGGTCATCAAGCCGGCCGAGCAGACCCCGGTCAGCCTGCTGCTGGTGGTCGAGCTGATCGCCGACCTGCTTCCGCCCGGCGTGCTCAACGTCGTGAACGGCTTCGGCGTGGAGGCGGGCAAGCCGCTCGCCTCCAGCTCGCGCGTGGCCAAGGTGGCGTTCACCGGTGAGACGACCACCGGGCGACTGATCATGCAGTACGCCAGCGAGAACATCATCCCCGTCACGCTGGAACTGGGCGGCAAGAGCCCGAACATCTTCCTGCCCGACGTCATGGCCGACGACGACGACTTCCTGGACAAGGCCGTCGAGGGCTTCGTGATGTTCGCGCTCAACCAGGGCGAGGTGTGCACCTGCCCCTCCCGGGCCCTGGTCCACTCGTCGATCTACGACGAGTTCATGGCCCGCTGCGTCGAGCGCACCCAGGCCATCGTCAGCGGAGACCCGCTGGACCCGGCCACCATGATCGGCGCCCAGGCCAGCAACGACCAGTACGAGAAGATCCTTTCCTACATCGACATCGGCAGGAAGGAAGGCGCCGAACTCCTCACCGGCGGCAATCCGCGTTCGGTCGCCGGCCTGGAGGGCGGGTACTACATCGAGCCGACGATCTTCCGCGGCACCAACGACATGCGGATCTTCCAGGAGGAGATCTTCGGCCCCGTCGTCTCCGTCACCACGTACGACTCGGTCGACGAGGCACTGAAGATCGCCAACGACACGCTGTACGGCCTCGGCGCCGGTGTGTGGACGCGGGACGGCAACACCGCCTACCGCCTCGGCCGCGAGATCCAGGCCGGTCGGGTGTGGACCAACTGCTACCACGCCTACCCGGCACACGCGGCCTTCGGCGGCTACAAGAAGTCGGGCATCGGCCGAGAGAACCACAAGATGATGCTCGACCACTACCAGCAGACGAAGAACCTCCTGGTGTCGTACGCGCCGAAGAAGCTGGGCTTCTTCTAGAGGCATGCGAAACGGCGTCTGACGTGGGCTTTTACCCGTCAGGCGCCGCCCCGGCCGACGCAGCGGGATCCCGCAGGGAACTGCTCGACGAGACGGTTGGCCCGCTATGCCGGGGGCGCGAGGTCGGCGTGGGCTTTGAGCAAACCGGGCGGAGCCGCCTGGCGCCAGGAGTCGACGACGATCGCACGGAGCTCATCAGCGTCGTCGAGGGCGGCCAGGCGCACCCGCACCCAGGCGAAGGACGCCTCGTGGTCCGCGACCCAGAACTTCTCGGGCTCAGCGAGGACCAGCTCGTCGCGCTCCTCCTTCGGGCATCGGACGGCCATCGACGTCTCGTCGTCGGGCAGGGTCAGGAACATCTTCCCGGCGACACGGAAGGTGGGCATGGACCAAGCCTCCTTCTCGGTCGTCTCCGGCAAGGCGAGGGCGAGCTCACGGACTTCGTCGGACGTGCTCATGCCCCGACCGTACGACGAGCCGCTGACATCGGGCGCCGACGCGGACGCGGACGCCGGACCGCTCGGGCGTAGGCTTCGCTCCGCATGGACACGGCGGGGGGCGGAGCACATGACGGCGGAGACAGCACAACAGAGGTGGGGGTCGACCCTCGAGTCGGTCGTGGTGTACGCGCAGGGCGCGGTCTGCCGCCGCCTGGCCCGTGGCAGCGTGCCGCCGGACGGCCGGGTGAGGGTGACGGGACTGCCCCGTTCGCTGGACCCCGGCTCACTGCGGGCCCGTGTCCTTCGCACCGCCGGGGTGCGCGTCACCGAGGTCCGGGTGGAGGTCGAAGCCGAGCCCCTCGGCTCCGGCACGCCCGACGACTTGCGACGCGAGGTCTCGCGGCTGCGCGACGCGTACGCGGCGGCGCAGGGACGCCGGGACCGGCAGCTGAGCCTGATCGAGGAGGTCGGGGCTCTGTGCCCGGTCCCGCCGGCCCGCAAGCGCGAGGACCCGCACCGCCGCACCCCGGTCGACGCGTGGCTGACGCTCGCCGACTTCGTCGACGAGCGGCTGACAGGACTGCACGGGCGCCTCGTCGAGCTGGAGGAGGCACTGCACCGCGTCGAGCAGGAGCTCACCGTCGCCACGGACAGGCTCGCCCGCGCCTCCACCGACGCACCGTCAGCGCACGTGGAGACCACGGTCTCCGCGGTCCTGACCCTCGACGGCACCGGTGACGCGGAAGTGGAGCTGGAGCTGGAGTACGGGGTGCCGGGCGCCGTCTGGGTACCGGCCTATCGCCTGACCCACCGTCAGGGCGACGGCAGCGGCCGTCTGGTGCTGCGCGCTTCGGTCGCCCAGCGCACCGGCGAGGACTGGACCGGCGTGCGCATCGCCTTGGCCACCGCCGACCTGCGGCGCCGCACCGACCTGCCGAGGCTCCGCTCGATCCGGATCGGACGCCGTCAGCCTGCCCCCACGCCTTCTGGCTGGCGCGAGCCTCCGGCGGGGCTCGCCGACCTGTTCGCCGGGTACGACTCGGCGGGCCCTCGCCCTGTCACGACCGCCGCACCCGCGGTTGTCGGGGCCGGCTCCGCGCCCATGGCTGCCGCGGGCGGCTCCGCGTCCGGCCCTGTTCCGCCACCGCCGCCACCGCAGGGCTACGGCGGGCCGCCCGCCGCGCTCCCGATGCCCGGCCGCGCGGACGGCGCCTCCCCGGAGGTCTTCGGCGGCGGGATGCCCGACCTCGCGCAGCCGGTCCGGTCCCGACCGGACGGCAGGCCGCGTGGCGGCAGGTCCTTCGCCGCCCCCGCCGCCATGGCACCTGCGGCTCCCGGCCGTGCTGTGCCGTCACCGCCTCCGGCACCTGCGGCCGGTCCGCCGCAGCCGAGCGGCGCCGAACTCGACTACGCCGCCCTCGTCCTGTGCGGCCCCGACGAGCAGGGCGGTCGCAGAGGCCGGCTGTTTCCCGACTCTCCCTTCGACGCGGTGGCGGCCGAGTACCGCCGCCGCGCCGAGGCGGTGGCCGCGCTGCCGCTGCCCGGGCACGCCGTGCGGCCCCGAGAGTCGGCGGATTCCTTCGACCACCGCTTCGATGCCGCCGCGCGCGCCGACATTCCGTCGGACGGCACCTGGCACACCGTCACCGTCGGCGAGATCCCGGTCGGCCTGCGCACCGAGTACGTGTGCGTGCCGTCCGTGGAGCAGACCGTGTACGCGACGTTGGTACTCTCCAACGCCACCGACCAGGCTCTGCTGGGCGGCCCGGTGGAGGTCACCGTCGACGACGACTTCCTGCTGACCGCCGCACTGCCCACGCTCGCCCCCGGCGGTGTCCGCCGGGTGGGGCTCGGGCCTGCCGAGGGCATCCGGGTCACCCGCCGTACGAACCTCCACGAGTCGACCTCGGGCCTGCGCAACAACACCACCGTGCTCGACCACCGGGTCGGTGTGGAGCTGGCCAACCGGCTCGCGAGGCCCGTCACCGTCGAGGTCCGCGAGCGGGTGCCGGTCACCTCCGAACCGGACGTCCGGATCGAGGAACGGTCCGACTGGACGGCACCCGAGGAGGGCGCGGGGCCCGAGCACCATGCCCCGGGCACCCGCGTCTGGCGGGTGGACCTGCCCGCCGGCGGCACCGCCGTCCTCGACGGCGGCTACGAGATCCGCATCCCGGCCGGCAAGACCCTGGTCGGCGGCAACCGCAGGAGCTGACACACGCCATGTCCAAGGCCCCGAAGCCGATCGCCCTCCCCGTCACCGCCGTCACCTGTCTGGAGGACCGCGCCCACATCGAGCGCGCCATCGTGCTCGACCTGGAGGCCGGGGTCCAGCGGCTGCGTCTCGGGCCGGTCAGTGCGCTGGCCGTCGACCGCACCCTCCATGCCGAGCTGAGCGCCGATCACCCGGCGACCGTGCTCGACGCGCGGATCGTCCGCAACTGGACGCCGCGCGGGCCGGTGCCGTCCACCGACGACGACTCGGCCCTGCGCCGCCACGTGCACACGCTCGAAGAGGAACGGCTCGCCCTGGGGCAGCGACGCGATCGGCTGCATGCCCGCCTCGACCTGCTCGGCCGTCTCGCCGCCGATCTGCTGCGGGAGATCGGCGAAGGCGCCGGCTCCGGGGAGACCGAAGTGGCCCGCTGGTCCCGCGAACTGGACCGGGTGGACCACGAACGCGACTCGTACGGCGAGCAACTCCGCACCGTGGAGGCCCGGCTGGCCGACCTCGCTGTCGAACTCGGGGAGGCGCAGCGGGTCTTGGACCTCTCCGAGGAGGAGCCGGCCGAGCTGGTCGGCCATATCGAACTGACCGTGGAGGCGGCGGTCGCCGGACCGGTCGGGCTGCGCCTGAGCCACCTCACCCCGTGTGCGCTGTGGCGGCCCGCCTACCGGGCCGTGCTCGACGGGGGCTCGCTCACGCTGGAGACCGACGCGATGGTCTGGCAGCGCACGGGCGAGGACTGGTCGGACGTACGGCTGACGTTGTCGACGGCACGTTCGGCGCTGGCCACCGATCCCCCGCGGCTGGGCGAGGACCGGCTGATGCTCAAGGACCGCTCTGCCGCGGAGCGCCGCACGGTCGACGTCGAGCTGCGCGAGGAGGAGATCGGGGACCTCGGCCCCGCCCCGGTGCTCGGGCTTCCGGGGGTGGACGACGGCGGCGAGGCGCGCGTGCTGCACTCCCCCGCACCGGTCTCCGTGCCCGCGGACGGCCGCGCCCACCGTGTGCCGCTCTCCGTCTTCACCACGGCCGCGCGCAGCGAGTACGCCTGCTCACCCGAGCTGTCCCCGCTGGTCACCCAGGTGGTGCGGTTCGACAACGCGTCCGGCCATGCGCTGCTCGCCGGGCCCGTGGACCTGGTCCGCGGCAGCGGATTCAGCGGCCGCGGCACGCTGGACTTCGCTGCCCCGGGTGCCCCCGTCGAGCTCGCCTTCGGCAGCTCCGACGACTACCGGGTGGTCCGGCACGCCGAGGAGTCCCGCGACTCCGCCGGAATCACCCAGCGGACCGTGGTCACGCGCACGGTCCGGCTGCACCTGTCCCGTTTCTCCGCTCCCGGGGAGAACGGCGAACGGATGGTCGTCCTCCGGGAGCGCATCCCGGTCTCCGAGGTCTCGGCGGTGGAGGTACGCCTGCGCAAGGAATCCTGCTCCCCGGCGCCCGACGTGGTCGACGCCGAGGGCATCGCCCGCTGGGACGTCACCCTCCCGGCCGCCAGCCGCCGCACGGTCACCCTGGTCTACGAGCTGTCGGCGAGCGCCAAAGTCGCCGGGCTCTGAGTTCGGAAGGGGGCGCTGGACCGGGCCGTGCGCCACTTCGCGCCGCCGCCCCCTGCGGCCTTCGTCGCGTGGGACCTCCTCACCGGCTGGGCCGCCCGTCTCTCCGGCCCATTCCCCGTCACCACAAGAAGGAGTCCGGCCCGGCCGTTCACGCGGCGGGGCCGGAACCCAAGACCTTCACGAGCCTTCTAGGCGGAGGTGTCGTCCGCGCCCGTCAGCGTGTGCAACTCGAGCGCGGAGTACGTGGCCTGCTCCGGCCTGTCCCTCCCCAGCACCGAGCCCAGCCACCCCAGGAGGAAGCCCAGGGGGGCCGAGACGATGGTGGGGTACTGCAACGGGAACAGGCTGAAGTCCATGTCCGGGAACAGCGCGGTGGGGGCTCCCGACACCGCCGGGGACAGCACGGCCAGGCCCACCGAGGAGACCAGTCCGCCGTAAATGCTCCACAGCGCGCCGGTGGTGGTGAAGCCGCGCCAGTACAGGCCGTACAACAGCGCGGGAAGAACGGCGGAAGCCGCGACGGAGAACGCCAGCCCGGCGGCGAAGGAGACGTTGAGACGCTCGGCGAGCAGGGCCAGGCCCACCGCCGAGCAACCGATCAGCACGACCGCGCAGCGGGCCACCAGCAGTTCCTTCTCCTCGGTCGCGCGTCCTCGCTTGAGCACCACACCGTAGATGTCGTGCGCCACGGACGTCGCGGCGGCGAGGGCGATGCCCGCAACCACGGCCAGGATCGTGGCGAATGCCACGCAGGCCATGACGGTGAGCATCCACGACCCGCCGAGGGAGTGGGCGAGCAGCAGGGTGGCCGTGTTCCCCGAGGGGCTCCCGGCAAGGATGGTCTCCGGGCCGAGCACCGCCGCGGCGCCGAATCCCAATACCCCCGCGGTCACGCAGAACACGCACGTCAAAGCCGCCGTCCACTGCACTGAGCGCCGGGCAGCGCGCGCCGAGGGCACCACACACATGCGCATCAGGAGGTGCGGGAGTCCAGCGGCTCCGATCAGGGCTCCGAGCTGCAGACTCAGTCTGTCCAGCGTTTCCAGAGCGGTCCCCTGGGTGCGGGCGCCGGGCGCGAGGAAGTTCTCGCCGACGCCGCTGCGGCCGGCCGCGGTTCCCAGCAGGTCACTGGGGTTCCAGCCGAACTTCGCCAGCACCAGCAGCGCCAGGAAGATGCTGGCGACCAGCAGGAGGGCCGCCTTGAGCAACTGCACGAGCGTCGCGCCGTGCATACCGCTGAGGGCCACGTAGATGATCATCAGCACGCCGAGGAAGACCATCAGGAAGTTCTGGGCCGCCTCACCGGACAGGCCGAGCAGGGGTGCCGCGAGCGCGCCGGCTCCCACGAGTTGGGCGGTGAGGTAGAACAGCGAGATCACCAACGTGGCGAGGCCCATGGCCAGATGGACGGGCCGCGGCCGCAGCCGGCGCGCCAGCGCGTCGCCCACCGTGTAGTGGCCGGTGTTGTGGAACGGCTCGGCGACCACCAGCAGAATGACGGCCCAGACCACCACGGGCCCCACCAGGTACGGGATGCCGTCGAACCCGGCCAGTGCGATGAGCCCCGGAGTGCCGAGCAGCGTCGCCGCGGAGATGAAGTCGCCGAACAGGGCGATTCCATTGCGCGCGGAGGGCAGTTCGCGGCCGCTGATGAAGAAGCGGCGGGGAGTGTCGCTGTCCGCCGCACCCCACAAGGCGATGAGGATGACGCAGACGACGAAGACCGCGAAGACGATCAAAGTTGCTCCGTTGTGCGCGATCTGGGAAGAAAGCTGAGAGGCGCTCACCGACGCCTCCCTCTTGGTCGGAGGCCGCCCCGGACCCTCTCGGCCAGCGGATCCAGGGTGGTGTGGGCGTAACGCCCGTACCAACGGCACACCAGGAGCGTGGTGGCGCACTGCAGGAGCGCCAGGGCGAGCCCGATGTTCAGGTGGCCGACCAGCCTCACGGCCATCAGCCCGCCGGCCACGTTGGCCAGAAGGGCGTTGAGCAGATAGAAGCCGACGACGGCGGCGGCAACCGGAAGGACCCTGGAGCGGCGCTCGGCGCGCAACCGCTCGACGTCCGCCGGAAGGTCCGGCTCCGCGTAGGACGGGTGTGCGTAAGGGGTGTGCGGGTAAGGGGCAGGCGAGTAAGGGGTTTGCGCGTGGGAACCGGGGGCGTATGAGCGCGGTCGCTCGTACGGCTCAAAGGGACTGGTCAAGACGACATCAACTCCTCTTGGCTGTATGCCGCGGCGAGGGCGAGGCGTCACCGCAGGGGCAGTCGACCGGGTCGGTGTCAGCCAGAGCACGGACTCGGTGTCCGAGCCGTGCCGCAGTGATGTGCTCAGCCCTTGTGGATCCTGATCTACTCGGTCAGCGAGGGATGTCGACCACGATCCTCAGGCTCACGGGCGGCCGCCGTGAACCAGGGCGAACAAGTGAAAGACGACCGGACGGCATCGACACTGCCGAACGGCGTTCGGTTCGGGAGCCTAGAGGTCCCCAGCGCTCAGGACAAGACGTCGCCGTCGCGTCACGCTCCGCGTCCGCCCGAGGTCCGCTGCCGCGGCCTTGCGGCGCGATCAGTCCTCGGCCGGTTTCGGGAGTGCGGCAACGCGGGCGTGCAGTGCGGTGAGGCCGTCGAGGAACATCTCCAGGGCGAGTTCGAAGCTGTCCCGGTCGATCACGCCTGCGCGGTCGCGCAGGCGATGGGCCCCTGCCAGGTGCGGATAGCGCTCGACGTAGACCTGGACGTCGTCGTCGAACCCTCCGGCGAACGAACTCATCGCGGACCCGAGCACCAGGTACTTGGTCGAGGCACCGATCAATGTGGCATAGCGCGGCGGCCAGCCGGCGCCCACGAGGCCGCCGTGAACGGCGTCGGCACGCCGCAGGGAGGCTTCACGGCGAGCGGGGCCATAGGCCAGGAACGGGACGATATGGGGATGGGCGGCCAGCGCGGCGCGGTAGGACCGGGCCCAGGAGGCCACGCCGTGCCGCCAGTCGCCGGTCTCGAAGCCGGAGACGTCCACGTCCTCCATGATGGTGTTGGCGACTTCGTGGAGGATATCGTCCTTGGTCTTGACGTGCTCGTAGAGCGAGGAGACCTGAACGCCGAGGTCCCGCGCGAGCCTTCGCATCGACAGCTCGGCAAGCCCGTCCTGGTCCACGATCGCCAGCGCCGTGGCGCAGATGCGCCCGCGACTGAGAATCGGCTTGGTCGGTCGGCCCACCGATGCACCCCCACACCGTGAGGCGCCGCAGCCAGCGGCGCCCAGCTTCCGGGTTCACCTTACACCTACCACCAGTAACCGAACTTCGCTCGGAAGGCTCCGGATGGATCCGGCTCACTGCACGTCCTCCGATTCCCCGGCCGCGTCGCGTATGGCGAGAGCGACCAGCAGTTCCAGCAGATCGGCGATCCGGCGCACGTTACGCCCGGTGCGTTCCTCGATGCGGCGCAACCGGTAGTGCGCCGTGTTGTGGTGCACCTGCAGCCGGTCCGCCGCCAGCCGCAGGTTCAGATCCGCCTCGGCGAACGCCCGTATCGTGGCCGCGAGCGCACTCCCGCGCCGGACGTCGTCATCAAGCATGGCGCTGATCCGCGGGTCGACCAGCTGACGGGCAATGTCGTCCGCGCGCAGGGCAAGGTACCGGAACGGAGACAGTCGCGGCAGCGCCGCCACCCCTCCCCCGCTGGGTACGAACTCCAGGGCGGCCCTGGCCTCCTGATAGGCCCTCGGCAGCGCCGCCGCGCCCCCGGCCACCGTGCTGATCCCCATGGCCAGGACCGTCCCGTCCCTGGCCAGGTGCCGCTGCGCCTCTTCGAAGCGCGCGCACATCTCGTCCGGCTCGGTGCCTGTAGGCAGCACCGGCACGGCCACGACCTCGCCGTGCCGCACGACCACCAGGACTCTGGCGGCCCGCACGCCGGCGGCGGAGATCGCCGCGCTGGTGATGTACCCGCGCTCGGCCGCCGTATCCGCTCCCCCGTGCGGGGCGCCGTCGGCGCCGACCGCCACGACCACCATCATCGGCACGTGCGCGCCGATGCCGTAGGCCTGTGCCGCGGCCAGGAGAGGCCCCCGGGTCGGCATGTGGCCCGCGAGGAGTTGCTCGAGCAGGTCCCTGCGCTCGCGGTCCGCGTCGGCCACGACGTGCTGCCGGAACTCCATGTAGGCCTGTGCTGCCTGGGTGGCGGCGAAGTCCATGTACCGCATCAACGGGGCGACCAGGGTGAGCACGGCATCCTGCCCTGCGGCCGACGGGCCCGCGCAGTCGCGCAGGGCCTCCCAGAAGACCTGCCGGCCGACCCGGAACGCGCTGATGTAGTCCTCCAGCGCGAACCCCTCGCGGGCCCTGCGCATCGCCGCCGCGCGACTGAAGGCGAGTTCCTCGGAGGCGAAGCTCCGCTCGCCCGCCAGCAGCGCCAGCTGGACGCGGTAGTGCGAGAGCACCTGGTGACGCACGTCCTCGAAGAAGTGCTCGTCCTGCGCCGCGTAGGCGGGGATCTCGGCGCGCATCACTGCAAGCGCGGACTCCGTCACCTGCTCCACGCGCGCCTTCACGGCGCACAGGATCCGCAGCCGCTCGCGGCGCAGTTGCTCGGTCAGGGGAGGCACACTCGGAACGATCGCGGGATGCATGGCGGGATCGTCGACGCCGAATCGTGACCCGTCAACAGGGCGGGGACTGGTTCTTCACGCCGGACTGTGCGCGGCGCACAGGGCGGCGACCGCGAAGTTGAGTGCTCACACCCAATGCCCGCGCGGTCGGGGCCCTCCTACTGTGGCGCTCGCCCACCCCCGGGGCCCTGCTGAAAGGCGGTGCCCGTGCTCGAGGTTGACGGCGCGCCCGACAGGGGGCCCTGCGGCGTATGGGAGCGCCTCCGCCACACCCGCCGCCGGCCGGACCCCGCTTCCCCACAGCCCGACCCCCCAGCCCCTCACCGCACCGCCCACCACCGGAAAGGGATGATCCGGATGCGCCACACCACCGCCGTGCGGGCAGCCGCCGCGGGCATCGCCGCCCTGCTCACCGCCACCGCCTGCTCAGGTCAACGGGGACAGGACGATGCCGCCGCCTCGGCCGACGGCGCCTGCAAGGGCCAGCAGACCACGGGTATCACCGACAAGAGCATCAAGCTCGGCGGCATCTACCCGATGTCCGGACCGGCCTCCGCCTACGGCACCATCAGCAAGGGTGTCAGCGCCTACTTCCAGTACGTCAATGCCGAGAAGGGCGGAATCGGCGGCCGCAAGGTCGAGTTCGTCGTCCGTGATGACGGATACCAGCCGCCGAAGGCAGTGGAGGAAGCCCGACGACTGGTGGAGCGGGAGAAGGTCTTCGCAGTGTTCCAGACACTGGGAACGCCCTCCACCTCGGCCGTGAGGGACTACCTCAACCAGCAGAAGGTGCCGCAGCCGTTCGTGGCCACCGGCGCCTCCCTGTGGGGTACGGACACCGAGCACCCGTGGACCATGGGGTGGCAGCCCAACTACGTGGCCGAGGCACGGATGTACGCCGACTACCTCAAGAAGGAAAGGCCGAAGGCAAAGGTGGCCGTCCTCTTCCAGAACGACGACTTCGGCAAGGACCTGCTCGGCGGCTTCAAGCAGGCCGTCAGGGGCAGCGGCGTCAAGGTCGTCGCCGAAGAGAGTTACGAGGTCACCGACCCGTCCGTTTCGGCCCAGATGACCAGCCTCGCCCGCTCCGAGGCGGATGTGCTGCTGAACGTCACCACGCCCAAGTTCGGCAGCCAGGCTCTGGCCGCGGATGCGAAGAACCCCAAGTGGAACCCGCTGCACATCGTCAACAGCGTCTCGGCGTCGACGAGCGTGCTCAAGCCCGTCGGCTTCAGGAACGTGCAAGGCGTGGTATCCGCCACCTACTTCAAGGATCCCGCCGATCCCCAGTGGGCCGACGACGCGGAGATGCGGACCTACCGGGCAGCGATGAAGAAGTACGCCCCGGACACCGATCCCTCGATCCAGTTCAACGCCTACGGCTGGGCCGTGGCCTCGAGCCTGCACAAGGCACTCGACGCCATGGAGTGCCCGACGAGAGAAGGACTGCGGGACTCCGTCCAGAAGCTCAAGGCCGTCGAGGTGGGCATGCTGCTCCCCGGTGTCACTCTGATCACCGGCCCCCGGGACCGGTTCCCCATCGAGACGATGCAACTCGTGCGCTTTCAAGGGGAACGATGGGTCCTGTTCGGGGAACCCCTCGACACCCGGAAGAAGTTCGGCCCCGTCACCGGCTGACGTCCGGCCGGCCGGGAGGGACGGCTTCACCGCACACCGGCCGGCCCTCCCGGTCCCCCGCGGACCTGCCACGCCCGTCCGCACCCGCACACCCACACCACCGCGACATACGCACCCGTCCCCCTGGTGTTCCGTGTAGGCACCTCACCCTGGAGACTCCATGCCGGAGCAACACCCTGTACGGCACGGCCACGCCTTCCCGCGGGTCATGCCCCTGCCCGAGGACGACTGGGACACGCGGACCCGTCACCTGCTGGCCGCGGTGCCGCGGGACCCGGGGGGCCGGGTTCCGAACATCTTCACCACTCTCGTGCGTCATCCCGAGCTCTACGAGCAGTTCATGCCCTTCGGAGGTCAGCTGCTCCGCCGGGGCCGACTCTCCGGAAGGTTCCGTGAACTGCTGATCCTGCGCACCTCGTACAACACCGGCGCCCTGTACGAGTGGGGACGCCATGTCCCCCTGGCCAAGGCGTCGGGCTTCACCGACACGGACATCGACCGCATCGTCCAGGGCCCGGAGGCCGACGGGTGGACCGCCCTCGAAAGGAGCCTCATCCGGGCCGCAGACGAGCTGAACCGCGATGCGCGGCTCTGCGACGCCACGTGGGAAGTCCTGACCGAGCACTTCGACGACGCGGAAATGATCGAGATCACCGTGCTCGTGGGTCAATACCACATGGTGGCGTTCTTCCTGAACTCCGTCGGTGTGAAGCTGGACCCGGGCTTTGACAGCACAGGCCCTGTGGAAGGGAAGGCTGACGATGAGTGAGGCGGAACCGGACCGCGCCGCCCGTCGGCTGGCAGGCCGCAGGGTACTGGTGGTCGGCGCGGGCACCCGTCCCGACGACGCCCCGCAGGCGCCCGTAGGCAACGGCCGGGCGATCGCCGTTCTCGCCGCCCGCGAAGGTGCGGACGTGGCCTGTGCCGACCTCGTCGGCCCGGCCGCCGCCGTGACCGCCGACCTGGTCACCGCCGAAGGTGCCCTGGGTGTTCCCGTGGTCGCCGATGCAACGGACGCGGAGCAGTCGGCCGCCATGGTCGCCGAGACGGTCCGCAGGCTGGGCGGGCTGGACGCACTGGTGGTCAACGTGGGCATCGGCCTCGGCACCGGACTGGCGGGCTCGTCACCCGAGGAATGGGACGACGTTCTCAGCCTGAATCTGCGTGCGCCCTTTCTGGCCGCCAAACACGGCCTTCCGTCCATGGCTGATGAAGGTGCCGTCGTCTTCATCGGGTCGGTCGCCGGACTGCGAGCCGCGACCGGCTCTCCCGCCTACGACACCTCCAAGGCCGGCCTCTACGGGCTGACCCGCCATGTGGCGAGGGAGGGAGCGGCACGAGGCATCCGCGCCAACCTGGTCGTCCCCGGCCTCATCGACACGCCCATGGGCCGCCACGCATCGGCGAACCGGACCTCCCGGGCCTCCTCCTTCGCCCGCATTCCGCTCGGCCGTCAGGGCACCGCCCGGGAGGTGGCAGAGGCCGTCACCTTCCTGCTCTCCGATCGGGCCTCCTACATCACCGGCCAGAGCCTGGTGGTGGACGGCGGTCTCACCGCGGCGTGAATGGAGGCGGAGCCGCCCCGACAGGGGCGGAGACGACCGGCTGACCTGGTGCGGGCGCGCACCGGATCTCCGACAGCGACCGCGTCGGCGCAGGCGGTCGTGACGGCGGGACCGGACACCGATGTGTCCGGCCCCGTGTCGTGTCACCACGGCAGAGTGAGGTCCCCGTCCGGTCGGAGAGGTGCGGTCCGCCCCACCGCACAGTTACGGAACGTAAAGGTGCCGCCGTAGCGTCGACCGTGACGCACCCGAGGAGGACACCTCTCGGGAAGCACCCGTCGTTCGGGAGGCCGCCGAGCGCGGCGCTCCACTTCCACCTAGTTCTTGGGGCCCGATCATGAGCACCGCAGCCCTACGTGACGGAATGCGACCGAGTGCGGCAGCCGACAGGGTCGCCCCTCCTCGAGCGGAACGCAGCCCTCGTCCGGGCGGTCCCCTCGACCGAGCGCAGTCCACCGCTCTGCCCGGCTCCCGGCCGGCTTCCGCCCGCCAGGCCGTCCTGGCGCTGCCTGCCGAGGTCCGCTGGGTTCCGGTCGCACGCCGCAGCACCGCAGCCGTACTGACTCACTGGCGCTTTCCGTCCGTGGACCTGGAATCCGCGGTGCTCGTCGTCGACGAGCTCGCCGCCAACGCCGCCCAGCACGGCCGCCGCGACATGATCATTCGTCTCTCGCTCGACGCCGGAGCCCTGCGGATCTCGGTGACGGACTCCGGTGGCCCGGCCCGGTCGCGGCGTCCCCATGCCGGCGACCCCGACGAGCACGGCCGAGGGCTCGCCATCGTCGAACTCCTGACCTCTCAGATCCGGGTTCATCAGCGTGCCTTCGGCCGCCGGGTCAGCGTGCTCCTGCGCTCCGGTGCTCCCCACTGACCCGCTGGTAAGACGCCCGAGCCCCTGCCCCGCATGGTCGACGCGTGCCTCCTGCCGACGGCCGCAACGCCTTCAGCGCAGCTCGGCGAGCGGGTGTACGTTCCACTCCCATCCGCCGGTCCGGCTGAGTTCGGCGATGACGACCTGGTCCTCGTCGCCGTTCCGCGCTGCCCGTCGCGCCCGGGTGACGGCGGCGACGAGCTCGATGTGGAAGTCGAGCGGGAGCGCGTCGTTCCCGTCCACGGAGTCGGCGAGCACCACGGTCGTCGCGCCGTGTTGCCCGGCCTTGACGCTGTACTCGTTCGCACGCAGCAGGCTGATCGTGTCGGCCCGCACGAGAACGGAGGAGGCCGCGGACGTGTCAGTGGCCGGGGCCGGGGTGCGGTGAAGCACCCATACGTCTGCCACAAGTTCCTCCCATGGGCTCGAGGATCCCTTGCCCGCCATCAGGTACCGAACGCCGCCCATGGGGCCGGCCTCGGCAAGGGCGGCGAGCATTCTCCGCCCTGGGACAGCCTCGACCGCAGAGGCTCTCGCCCACCATTCCATGGGGAGCGCTTGGAGTGTCCCACCTGCCTCCGCGCAATGGCCGGACCGCCACGGCACTGACCGCCGATCTCGGCTGCGAGGTGCTGCCTACGGGCTCGCGGAACCGCTCACCGCGCGCAGCGGTCAGGTGCGCGACGTGCAGATGCTGAGTGAGTTGGCGGTGACGATGGTTCCGACGGCGGCCCACTCGGTCCACCCCAGGCTCTGTCCCAGCCCGATCCATCCGGTCAGCGCGGCCAGGACAGGATTGACGCTCATGAAGAGCCCGAAAGCCTGGGCGGGTACGCGGCGCAGCGTGAAGAGGTCGGCGAGATACGGCACCGCCGAGGCCAGGACGCCTGCGGCGACGGCGCAGCCGACGGCCTCCGCCGTCGGTGGGTTCCTGAGGACGAGGACGAGACCGACCGGCAGGAACATCAGCGCGGACAGGCCGGCGGCGGCCGCGGTGCCCTGCGCTCCGGGGACGCGGCGGCCGACGGTGCGGTTCAGCAGGATGTACGACGCCCAGCAGACGGCGGCCAGCAGGCCCAGGCCCATTCCGAGGTAGTCGGTGGAGGGCTGCGGGCGCATGAGGGTCACGACGCCCGCTGCGGCGATCACCGCGCAGCACAGGTCCACGCGGCGGCGAGTGGCGGCCAGGGCGATGGCCAGCGGGCCGAGGAACTCCAGGGTCACCGCCAGACCGAGCCCGATGCGCTCGATGGCGCTGTACAGGGACAGGTTCATCGTGCCGAACACGAGAGCCAGCAGTATCACCGGCCTCCACTGCTGCCATGTGAAGTCGCGCAACCGGGGCCGGCCGATGGCGAGCAGGACGATCGCGGCGACGTACTGGCGTACCGCGACGACGCCCATGGGGCCGAGGACCGGAAAGGCGAGGGAGCCGGTCGCGGCGCCGATCTGGTTGGACAGGCCACTGCCGAGCATGGTGGCCACACCGGCCAGGGAACCGCGGCCGGATCCGGGCGCGGAAGGCACCGGCGCGGTCCGGGGGTGCGGAGACGCGACTGCTGCGGGTGCTGTGGCGGGCGCTGCATCCATGCCTCGATCCTGCGATGCCGTGACCGTTGCGCAAAATGCACAGGCTGAGGCATCTATACGCTTGAGTCATGAATGTGGAACTGCGGCAGCTGCGCTGTCTCGTCGCGATCGTCGACGAGGGCACCTTCACCGATGCCGCCATCGCGCTCGGTGTCTCCCAGGCGGCCGTCTCGCGCACTCTGGCCTCACTCGAACGGTCCCTGGGTGTACGGCTGTTGCGGCGGACCTCTCGCGAGGTGGCCCCGACGGCGACCGGGCTGCGCGTGGTGGCACACGCCCGACGGGTGCTCGGCGAGGTGGAGGACCTGGTCCGGGAGGCCACGTCCGGTCACACTCTGCTGCGGATCGGATATGCGTGGTCGGCTGTCGGCCGCCACACGCTGGCGTTTCAGCGCCGTTGGGCTGCCGCGCACCCAGGGACCGAGCTGCACCTCGTCCGTGTCCCTTCCGCCACGGCCGGGCTGGCGGAGGGAGCCTGCGACCTGGCCGTGGTGCGCAGATCGCTGGACGACCGCCGGTTCGACTCGGCCATCGTGGGGCTGGAGCGGCGCATGTGCGCCATGGCCTCCGACGACCCGCTGGCCCGCCGCCGCTCGGTCCGACTCGCCGACTTCACCGGACGCACCCTCCTGATCGACCGGCGGACCGGCACCACGACGACCGAGCTGTGGCCGCCGGAGGCCCGCCCGGCGACCGAGGAGACGCACGACGTCGACGACTGGCTCACCCTGATCTCCACCGGCCGCTGTGTCGGAATGACCGCGGAGTCGACCGCCAACCAGTATCCGAGACCCGGCGTCGTCTACCGTCCCGTCCGCGACGTCGAACCCATCGCCGTACGGCTCGCCTGGTGGCGGCAGGATCCGCATCCCGCCACACAGGCCGCGATCGAACTGCTCACCGCCCTCTACCGCAGGGCCTGATCGCTGACGCGAGCACGGCCGAACGGTTCTTCGCCCAGCGGTGTGGCGGGGCGCGGGCGGACAGGCTCTGCCACGCTTGGGCCACGCGGCTTCGCCGCTCCGGCGGGCGCCCGGCCGGAGGTTGCGACGACGCTTGTTGTGGTCAGCAGGCCTGACGCCTGCTGACCACAGCGCGCTCACCGCTCACCGGCGACATCAGGCTCCTTGTGCCGCGACCAGGCCCGGCAGGCGCCGCCGGATCAGGTCACCGGCTCCCGTCACCGTTCGGCCGACGAGCTCGGCGACGGTGGGGATGTCGTCGATGAGGCCCATCGCGAGCCCGGCGCTCCAGATGCCGGATTCGGGGTCGCCCAGTTCGTACACCTGCCGGCCGCGTGATCCCGCCACCAGATGCCGTACGTCCTCGAACCGGCCGCCGGCGGCGAGCTTCCCCACGGCCTCGCGGCTGACGGCGTTGCTCGCCACCCGGGAGGTGTTGCCCAGCTGACGCAGGATCAGCTCGGTGTCGAGTTCGCTCGACGCGACGATGTGTTCCTTGACGTTGCGGTGGACGGGCGCCTCCTCGGTGCACAGGAAGCGGGTGCCCATGGTGACGCCCTCGGCTCCGAGGGCCAGTGCGGCGACGAGGCCGCGGGCGTCGGCGATGCCGCCCGCCGCGAGGACCGGGACGGTGAGCGCCTCCGCGGCGCGCGGGATCAGGACGAGGCCGGGGATGTCGTCCTCGCCGGGGTGCCCCGCGCATTCGAAGCCGTCGATGCTGACGGCGTCGGCGCCGAGTGCCTGCGCCTTGAGGGCGTGGCGCACGCTGGTGCACTTGTGCAGGACCTTCACCCCGGCGGGCTTGAAGTCGGCGATCTGCTCGGCCGGGTTCGCTCCGGCGGTCTCGACGACGGTGATGCCGGACTCGATGACGGCCCGCCGGTACTCGGCGTAGGGAGGCGGGGAGATGGCCGGCAGGACCGTGAGGTTCACCCCGAACGGCTTGTCCGTCAGGTCCCGGCACCGGGCTATCTCCTTGACCAGCGCCTCGGGGGTGGGCTGGGTGAGCGCGGACAGCATGCCCAGCGCCCCGGACTCGGCGACGGCGGCGACGAGTCCGGCCCGGGCGACCCACTGCATGCCGCCCTGGACGACGGGGTGGTCGACGCCGAAGAGATCGGTGAAGCGCGTGCGCAGCACGGCGGTCATGGACGGCTCCTGATCAGGGGTAGAAGTGCGTGAGCGATTCGGCGACGCAGGCCGGCTTGGCGGAGCCTTCGAGCTCGAAGGTGAAGGAGCGGGTCATCCGCATTCCGCCGTGGGCCACGGGTTCGACCGAGGTGACGGCCGCGTGCAGGCGCACTCGGCTGCCGACGGGGACAGGCGCGGGGAAGCGCACCTTGTTGACCCCGTAGTTGAGGGCCCTGCCGACGCCGGTCACCTGGAGGAGTTCGGCGAACATCGGGATGCCCCAGCTGAGGACCATGTAGCCGTGCGCGATGGTCCGCCCGTACGGGCCGGCCGCCGCGCGTGCGGTGTCGGTGTGGATCCACTGGTGGTCGCCCGACACGCCCGCGTAGGTGTCGATGAGTTCCTGGGTCACCTCCCACCAGCTGGAGTGCCCGAGGTCCTTGCCGTCGAGCGCGGCGATCTGGTCCATGCCGTGGACGGTCAGTGTGCTGCTCATGTCTGTTCCGGTTCGGTGTCGTTGTTCCGGTTCGTTGTCGTCGGCCGGCCGGCGCGGCGGTCAGGCCGGGACCGCGTCCGCTGCGGCGGAACGGGGAGCGGCGGACTGCTCCTCGTGGTTGGGCCGTCGCAGCAGCAAAAGCATGCAGCCGAGCGTGAGGGCGACCTGGAAGACGGCGTACGCGATGACGGCGGTGATCGAGCCGGTCCGGTTGAGCAGGAACTGACCGACGATGGGGGTCGTGCCGCCGAGCAGGGTGCCGCACAGCTGGTAGCAGAGGGAGATGCCGGTGTAGCGCAGGTGCGCCGGGAAACGGCTGGCGAGCATGCCGGCCAGGGCGGCGTAGTACAGGCAGTGCGGGACGGTGGCGACGGCGACGCCCGCCATGGCGAGACCGTAGTTCTCGGTGGCGATCAGCAGGAACATCACCGGCATCAGCACCAGCTCCGGGAGCAGCATCAGGCTCACGGCCCGTGACCAGCTCTTCATCCGGGTGGCGAGGACGGCGCCGAACGGCTGGACGACGATCTGGGTGATGTTGGCGACCAGGAGGATCGTCAGGAAGGAGCTGCGGTCGAAGTCGAGGCTGGTCGTGGCCCAGGAGAGGGCGAAGGTCGACTTGAAGTAGGTGGCCGAGAGCCCGATGGTGCAGGCGCCGATGCCGAGGGCGATCAGCGCGGGCTGGGTGCGCAGGACCTCAGTGAGCGGGACCTTGGCGACCTCGCGCTTCTCGATGAGGTGCGCCATGGCCGGCGACTCGGCGACCTTCATGCGGACGAAGAGGCCGACGACGACGAGCGCGGCCGACGCGAGGAACGGCACCCGCCAGCCCCACGACACGAAGGCCTCGTCCGGCAGTTGGCTGATGGCGAGGAAGCTGAGGGTGCTGAGCGTGTTGCCGACCGGGGAGCCCTGCTGGGCGAACGCCCCGTACAGCACCGACTTCCCCTTGGGTGCGTGCTCGGAGGCGATCAGTACGGAGCCGCCCCATTCACCGCCGAGGCCGATGCCCTGGATCATCCGGATGAGGACCAGCAGGATGGGCGCGGCGACGCCGATCGAGGCGTAGCCGGGGAGCAGACCGATGGCCGTGGTGGAGATGCCCATCATCAAGAGCGTGATGACGAGGGTCTTCTTGCGGCCGAGGCGGTCGCCGTAGTGGCCGAAGATGATGCCTCCGATGGGCCGGGCGAGGAAGCCGACCCAGAAGGTGGCGAAGGCGACGAGAGTCCCGATGGCGCCTTCGAGTTCGGGGAAGAAGACCTTGTCGAACACCAGGGCGGAGGCGGTGCCGTAGATGTAGAAGTCGAACCATTCGATCGTCGAGCCGACGAAGGCTCCGATTCCGGCTCGTCGTGCGGTTGCGCTCATGTCGGCTCCCATGGGCAGCTGGGGGACGGGGAGAAGGGGTGGGGGGCGTGACGGCGGTAACAGTGGCAGCCGTCACCGAGAGCGGTCCAATACCGAATAACGGATGCAGCAAGACGGTTTGCGTATCGATTCGGGCGGGCCGAGACAGCGGCTCGGGTTCGGGCGTGCGCATGCGGACGCCCGAAGGACCGGCATCGGGGTTCAGGCGGCGACGCGTTCGAAGACGGCGGCGAGTCCCTGACCGCCGCCGATGCACATGGTCTCCAGGCCGTAGCGGGCCTGTCGGCGGTGCATCTCGCGCGTCAGCGTGGCGAGGATGCGCGCACCGGTCGCGCCCACGGGGTGCCCCAGTGAGATGCCCGAGCCGTTGACGTTGATCCGCTCGTGGTCGGCGGCTGTCAGACCGAGGGCTCGGGTGCAGGCGAGGACCTGGGCGGCGAAGGCCTCGTTGAGTTCGACGAGGTCCAGGTCGGCGAGGGTCAGCCCGACTCGCTCCAGGGCCGTGCGGGTGGCGGTGACGGGCCCGATGCCCATGGTCGCGGCGGGCACTCCGACGGCGGCGCAGGACACGAGCCGGACGAGCGGGGTGAGCCCGAGGCGTTCGGCGGTGGCCCGGCTGGTCACCAGACAGGCCGCGGCCGCGTCGTTCTGGCCGCTGGCGTTGCCCGCCGTGACCGTGGCCTCGGGGTCGGTCGCGCTCATCACCGGTCGGAGCCCGGCCAGTTGCTCCGCTGTGGTGTCGGGGCGGGGGTGCTCGTCGGCGGCGACGACGGTCTCGCCCTTACGGGTGCGCACGGTGACGGGGACGATCTCCTCGTCGAAGAGTCCGGTGTTCATGGCGTGGGCGGCGCGCCGCTGCGAGCGCAGGGCGAGAGCGTCCTGGTCCTCGCGGCTGATCGCGTACTCGCGCCGCAGGTTCTCGGCGGTCTCGATCATCCCGCCGGGCACCGGGTGGTTCCGCCCGCCGGCGGTGACCCGGCCGCGGGCCAGGGAGTCGTGCAGCTGGAGGCCGGGTGAGCCGATGCCCCACCGGCCCTCGTGGGTGTAGTACGGGGCGGCGCTCATGACGTCGACACCTCCCGCCACGACGATGTCGCTGAAGCCCGCACGGACCCGGAAGGCCGCGTCGAGGACGGCCTGGAGCCCGGAACCGCAGCGCCGGTCGACCTGGACGCCGCCCACCGAGTCCGGCAGCCCCGCGTCGAGGGCGGCGACCCGGCCGATGGCGGGGGCCTCGGCGGTGGGGTACGCGTGGCCGAGGATCACCTCGTCGACGCGATGCGGCTCGACGCCGCTGCGGCGTACGACCTCGGCGATGACGTGTGCGGCGAGGGCGGCGGGCTCCTGGGCGGCGAGGGCTCCGCCGAACCGGCCTATCGGGGTGCGCAGGGGTTCGCAGATGACGACATCGGTGTCCGATGGCATGCGTCGGCCTTTCGTGGGCGGCGGGATGTTGCGTCGACCTTCGCATCCCCCGACCGTGAACTTCCAATACTCAGTTGATAGCCCACTGAGACGTGAATGCTCTCAATCCTCGTCGCCCGGCGGCGTGGGCAGCGCCTGCTCCGCCACGGCGAGGACGGCCCGCAGGGCGGCGGAGGGGTTGTCGGTCCGCCAGGCGAGCGCCGCCCGCATCCGCACCGGCTCCCCTTCGAGCGGCCGGTAGGCGAGGCCGGTCTGCTGGATGTGCTGGACGGACGTGAGGGTGAGGGTCACCCCCACCCCGGCGGCGACCAGCGCGAGGATGGTGTGCGAGTCGGGTGCCTCCTGGACGACCCGCGGGGTGAAGCCCGCCGCCTCGCAGGCGGCGACCGTCGCCGCGCGCACACTCGATCCCGCGTTGGCGGGGAAGCTCACGAACGGATCGTCGGCCAGCGCCGCCAGGGGGATGCGGTCGCGGCGGGCCAGCTCGTGGTCGGCGGGCAGGGCACAGACCAGCTCTTCCTCGCCGATCGCCCTGGCCCGTACACCGGGCTGGGTGACCGGCAGCCGTACGAACCCGAGGTCGAGGGAGCCCTCCGCGACACGGGTGAGCGCGACGTTGGCGTACGTCTGGCCGGTCAGGACCAGCTCGATCCCTGGGTGCGCGGCCCGGACGGCGCGGGTGAGCAGCGGCAGCGCCTCGTGGCTGGAGGCGCCGGCGAACCCGACGGTGACCCGGCCGTACTCACCGCGGCCCGCGGCCTTGACCGCCCGGACGGCCAGGTCGAGGTCGGCGAGCACGGTACGCACGGGCTCGAGGAACGACTGCCCGGCGCTCGTGAGCCGTACCGAGCGGGTGTTGCGCTCGAAGAGCTGTACGCCGAGTTCCTTCTCCAGCTGGCGGATCTGCTGGCTCAGCGGCGGCTGCGCCATGTGGAGCCGGCGGGCGGCGCGGCCGAAGTGCAGTTCCTCGGCAACGGCGACGAAGGCGGTCAGATAGCGCAGCTCCACAGCGACTCCCGGGCCATTGATCAATCCAACGTCTCGATCTGACCTTAATTCGGTATTGGACGGCAATCAATGCTCCCTGCCACGGTGTGAACGACCGCCACCCGCACCGGACCGCCGAGGAGCTGTCAGCCGTGGACCCCGTGGACAAGACGATGACGATGAGGGACGCGATCGCGTCCTTCGTCCAGGACGGCGGCACTGTCGCGCTGGAGGGATTCACCCACCTCATCCCCACCGCCGCCGGCCACGAGATCATCCGCCAGGGACGCCGGGACCTCACCGTCGTACGGATGACCGCCGACATCGTGGTGGACCAGATGCTGGCGGGGGGCTGCGTGAGCAGGCTCGTCTCGTCGTTCGTCGGCAACTCGGCGGCCGGGTCGCTCGGTGAGCTGCGCCGCCGCATCGAGCGCGCCGACCCGGAGCCGCTGGTGTACGAGGAGTACAGCCACTACGGCATGGTCTGCCGCTATCTCGCCGGAGCCCAGCGGCTGCCGTTCTACCCCTTGCGCTCGTACGGCGGCAGCGACCTCACCGGGGTCAACCAGGGCCTGCGCAAGGTGACGTCCCCCTACCCGGGTCCGGACGGCGAGCCCGAGCAGGTCTATGTCGTGCCGCCGCTCAACCCGGACGTGACGATCGTGCACGCCCAGCGCGCCGACCGGTCGGGCAATACCCAGCTGTGGGGCCTGACCGGCATCCAGGCCGAAGCGGTCTACGCCGCCCGCAAGGCGATCGTCGTGGTCGAGGAGGTCGTCGACGACGAGGTGGTGCGCTCCGACCCGAACCGCACCCTGATCCCGGCGCACGCCGTGGACGCCGTCGTCGAGTGCCCGCGCGGCGCCCATCCGTCCTTCGCGCAGGGCTACTACGACCGTGACAACGCCTTCTACCGGGCCTGGTCCCACATCAGCAAGGACCCCGAGCGGCTGCGGAACTGGCTCGCGGAGTGGGTGTACGGCACCCGCGACCACGCCGAGTACACCGCGAAGTTCGGCGAGGAGTTCTGGGCGTCGCTCGCCGTGGGCGAGGCGCTCAGCCGGCCCGTGAACTACGGGCGCCGGCTGTGACCGGACACGACTCACCAGAAGGAACCGGCCGCCCGCACTCCGAAGGAGCCCACGCCATGACGACCACCGCGACCGACGCCACGCCTCCGCGACTGCCCGCGGCCACGCCCCCCGAGCGGGCAGACGCCACGGCTCCGGAGCCCGCCGGCGACACCTCCGCCGAGCCGTCCGTGGCCACCTCCGCCGAGCCTGTCGGTGTCACGTCGTCGGAGCTGCTCGCCGTGGTCGCCTCGCGTGCGCTGGCGGGCCGGCGCACCGTGTTCGCCGGCATCGGCCTGCCCACGCTGGCCACCTCGCTGGCACAGCTCACGGTCGCACCCCGGCTGGAGGTCGTCTACGAGTCCGGAGTGTGCGGAGCCCACCCGTCCCACCTCCCGGAGACGATCGCGGACGCGGTGCTCATCACCGGTGCCGAGGCCGTGCTGACGATTCCCGCACTGTTCGGGTACGTCCTGCAGGGCGGCCACATCGACGTCGGGTTCCTCGGCGCCGCGCAGATCGACAAGTGGGGCAACCTCAACTCCTCCGTCATCGGCGACTGGCACTCCCCCGGCGTACGACTGCCCGGCCCCGGCGGGGCCATGGAAGTCATGGCCAACGCCCGCGAGGTCTTCGTGGTGATGCGCCGCCACACCCCCCGCTCCTTCACCGCGGAACTGGACTTCTGCACCTCCCCCGGCCCGGACCGGGCGCTCGCGGACGGCATCCGGCCGCTCGGCGCGGGCGTCACCAAGGTCATCACCGATCTGGGCGTCCTGGAGCGCGCGGGCGCCGGCGAGGAACTGCGCCTCGTCGCCGTGCACCCCGGTGTCACGGTCGAGCACGTGCGGGAGGCGACGGGCTGGGATCTGAAGGTGGCCGACACCCTCGCCACCGTCGAGCCACCGACGGAGGAGGAACTACGGCTGCTCCGCGAGGACGTCGACCCCAAGCGCGTCTACCTGCGCTGACCGCCAAAGACCACCCTCACCGAAAGTGACGAGTCATCAGATGCGCATCAGAATCGCGGGCGCCGGAGTCATGGGCCGGGGCATCGCCCAGTGGGCCGTGACCGCCGGCCACACCGTGGAACTCTGCGACGCCCGCCGCGAGTCCGTGACCGAGGCGGTCGCCTTCGTCCGCGCGATGCTGGAACGGGCCGCGGAGAAGGGGCGGACGACGGCCGAAGCCGTCGAGTCCGCCCTGGATCGCCTGCTGGAGCTGGACGATCCCGCCGCGCCGGGCCCGGACGTCGACCTGGTCGTCGAGGCCGTGCGCGAGGACCTGGCCGTCAAGACGGAGCTGCTGCGGAAACTGGAGGCGGTCCTGCCCGCCCGCACGCTGTTCGCGACCAACACCTCCTCGCTGTCGGTCACGCGCATCGCCTCCGGACTCGACGACCCGTCGCGGCTCGCGGGCCTGCACTTCTTCAACCCCGTGCCCCTGATGAAGATCGTGGAGGTCGTCCCCGGGATGCTCACCCGGCCGGACGTCCCCTCCGTGCTGGCCGATCTGGTGCGGTCGACCGGGCACAGCGCGGTCGTGGTGGCGGACACGCCCGGCTTCCTGGTCAACCACGCCGGGCGGGGCCTGATCACCGAAGCTCTGGCACTGCTCGAGGAGTCCGTGAGCGACGCGGAGGGCATCGACCGCATCGCGCGCGACGTACTCGGCCTGCGCATGGGCCCGTTCGAGCTGATGGACCTGACCGGTCTCGACGTCACCGCCACGGTCGTCGACACCATCTGGGAGGGCTTCCGGCACTCCGACCGGCTCCGCCCGTCGTACCTCACCCCGAACCGGGTCGCGGCCGGCCTGCACGGCCGCAAGACGGGACGCGGTTTCTACACCTACGGGGCCGATGCCCCCGCTCCGGCCGCCGAACCGCCGGTGACCGGCCATGCGCACCGCCCGGTGCTCGTCGCCGGTGAGGGGCCGGACGCGGACGCCCTGCGCGACGCCCTCACCGCGTCAGGCGCCCGGCTCGACGCCGCGCCGGACGCCCTGGTCCTCGTCCCCACCTGGGGCACGACCGTGGCCTCGGCGGTCGCCCGCGACGGGCTGCCCGCCGCCCGCACGCTCGGCGTCGACCCGCTGTCCCTCGGCACGCCCCGCCGGGTGCTCGCCCTGACCCCGGCCACGGACCCGCAGGCGGTACGCGACGCCCGCGCCGTCCTGGCGGCGGACGGCCACGCCGTCAGCGTCGTACGCGACACGGCCGGCGGTGTCGCCCAGCGGCTGCTGGCGTCGATCGTCTCCGTCGCCACCTCGATCGCCGAGCGCGGCATCGCCTCGCCGGCCGACATCGACACGGCGGTCACCGCCGGCCTCGGCTACCCCGCAGGGCCCCTGGCCTGGGGCGACCGCATCGGCGCCGCGCGCCTGCACACGCTCCTGGAGGCCCTGCACCGCACCACGGGCGACCCCCGCTACCGCCCCACCCGCTGGCTCACCGAGCGCGCCCAGCTGGGGCTCCCGCTGACCGAGCCGGGCGCCTCCCCCGGCTGCTGAAGGAGAACACACCATGCTGAACAGGGACTTCGGTCTCACCGAGACCCAACGGGACTTCCGCGCGATGGCCGCGGAGTTCGTCGACACCGAGATCCTTCCCCACGCCCGTGACTGGGACCGCGCCGAGCAGGTCGACCCCGGCATCCCCAAGCGCCTCGGCGAGCTGGGCTTCCTGGGACTGATGCTGCCGGAGCAGTACGGCGGCATCGACGTCGACATGCTGTCGTACGTCCTCGTCACCGAGGAACTGGGCCGCGGCGACTCCTCGGTGCGCGGCATCGTCTCGGTGTCGCTCGGCCTGGTCGCCAAGACGATCGCCACGCACGGCACGGAGCAGCAGAAGGAGACCTGGCTGCCCGCCCTGGCGAGCGGCGACGCGGTCGGCTGCTTCGCGCTCACCGAACCCGGCACCGGCTCCGACGCGGCCTCCCTCACCACCCGCGCCACCCGCGACGGTGGGGGCACCTCCCGGACGAAGTCTGGGGGAGACTGGATCATCGAGGGCAGCAAGATCTTCATCACCAACGGCACGATCGCCGACGTCGCTCTGACGTTCGCGCGCACCGGCGAGAACGAGATCACCGCCTTCCTGGTGCCCACGGACTCCCCCGGCTTCACCGCCACGGAGATCCACGGCAAGCTCGGCCTGCGCGGCCAGGCGACCGCGGAACTGTCCTACGACCGGGTCCGGGTCCCCGACTGGGCACGGCTCGGCCCGGTGGGCAAGGGCCTGGGCATCGCCCTCGGCGCGCTGTCCCGGGGCCGCATCTCGGTGTCGGCGGGCGCGGTCGGTGTGGCCCAGGGCGCACTGGACGCGGCCGTCCGCTACTCCACCGAGCGCACCCAGTTCGGCAAGCCGATCGCCTCGTTCCAACTGGTGCAGGAGCTCCTCGCCGACTCGGCCGTCGACGTGCAGACCGCCCGGCTGCTCACCCACCACGTCGCACGGCTGGTGGACGCGGGCGCCGGTCCCAAGGAGTACGCGACGGACGCCTCGGCCGCGAAGTACCACGCCAGTGAGACGGCCGTGCGGGTGAGCAACAACTGCCTCCAGGTCTTCGGCGGTTACGGCTTCATCGACGAGTACCCCGTCGGCAAATACCTGCGCGACGCCCGCGTCCTCACCCTCTACGAGGGCACCAGCCAGGTCCAGAAGCTGATCATCGGCCGTGCCCTCACGGGGATCGACGCGATGAGCTGACGGAGGGACGGTCCGCCGGACCGCCGGTACAGGCGGCCCGGCCGTCCGGCGGTCCGTCCTCCCCTCACCGCACCGACAGAAGCGGGCGTTGGCGACGGTCACCGCCTAGCGCGGTGCCCCGAACACGCCGGACAGGTACGCGGCCAGCCTCTGTGCGTCCGCCGCGGTCAGGCGCAGGCCCAGATAGCCGTCCGGCCGGATCAGGAACGCGGTGGAGCCCCGTGCCGCGTAAAGGCGGCGGAACTCCCCACGGCTGTCGTGGCGGGAGGGAAGGCCCAAGAGGCCGTCCGGCCGGGCGTCGGCCCCCAGAACGGCACAGCACCGCACCTGGCCGTGCGTGAGGCGTTGTGTCTCCACCACCAGTTGGGCAAGCGGCCCGAAGGACCCCGTGTCCTCGGCGTACAGCAGCAGTGTGTGGCCCTCGTGGCCGCGCAGGACGTCGAACAGCCGCTCCGGAAACTTCGCGACGGTGCCGACGAGGCCACCGCAGTCCGGTGCCCGGTCACCGGAGCCGGGTCCGTGGAGGCCGGCTGCTCTCGGGCCCACGATCGGACTGCCCCGGTAGGCCACCAGCAGTTGGGCCTCGCGCAATATCAGCGTCGCCGGGTCCTCGGGATCGGCCTGCACGCCGCCCGCTGTCGCATGACGCACCGTGCGACCCACCACCTCCTCGCCCACGGGCCTGCGTTCGGCGTCGTAGCTGTCGAGCAACCGGGGATGCGCGGTGCCCGCCACGGCGAGTGCCAGCTTCCAGGCCAGATTGACGGCGTCCTGGATGCCGGTGTTCATGCCCTGCGCGCCGGTCGGCGGATGGATGTGCGCGGCGTCGCCGGCCACGAAGACCCGGCCGGCGCCGTAGCGGTTCACCAGTCGGTGACTGATGCGGAAGACGGACGACCAGCGCAGCGCCGCTGCGGTCGTCGGCTCGGGTGCGAGCCGGTCGAGAACGGCCTGGACGTGTTCGAGCCCCGGGGGCCGGTCGCCCTCCAGACCGTGCGCGACACCGTCGTCGGCGGTCCGTCCGGCCGTGGACAGCTCGGGAGGTACAAGCATGGACATGCGGTAGCGCGAGCGGCCCGGCAGCGGGATGCACACGAGGACGTCGTCCGGCGCGTCCTGCCTCCGATGCGTCGAACGCACCCCGTAACCGGGCGGCAGACTCCAGTCGACCTCCACGTCGGCCAGCATGAAATCCTCGGGGAACGCACCGCCTTCGAACGAGAGCCCGAGCGCCTTGCGCACGATGCTGTGCGCGCCGTCGCATCCGATAAGGAAGCGGGACCTGACCTCCTCCTCGCCGCCGGACGGTGTGACGATCCGGTTCCACACCCCGTCCGCGTCCTGCTCGAACGAGACCAGCTCCACACCGCGCTCGATGCGCGTGTCCCAGCGGGCGAGGTGCTCCTCGAGGAGCCGCTCGGTCTCGTACTGAGGGAGCGCGGCGAAACCGTACGGCACCTCCGGCGGCAGCTTCATGTCGAAGCGCAGGTGTTCCGCGCCGTCGACGTACGTCAACTGGCCTCGCATCGGCACGGCGGCGTCCGCGGCGGCGCGCGCCAGACCCATCCGGTCCCAGATCTCCAGGGTCCTCGGCTGGATCCCTACGGCCTTCGCGTACGGCAGCCTCGCCGGCAGTTTGTCGATGATGCGGCAGGAGACGCCGCGCCGCCGCAACTCCACAGCGGCGGTGAGCCCGACCGGCCCGGCGCCGACCACCAACACGTCGGTGTGCCCCACTGGTCTCTCCCGTCGAAGACGCCCTGCACCGCTTGACGTCACGGCTGCGCCCCGTCCATGGTCACCCGGCCGGCGGGGTCCGGCCACTTGTGCTCGCGCGCCCGGCCCACCGGCCGGGCCCGGGCTGCGAGAGCGCCCTGCGCGGCAACGGCCGGAAGCGGCGACAGTCCGCAAGGCGCGTACCGCGTGCACGGTTTGGCGAGGCCCGCAACCCGGGTGCCACCATGCGGGGCCGACCCGGCGGGCCTAGCGTGGAGGAGGAGTGATGTCCTCGATCAGGACGTCCTCGTCCGGACGTCCTCGCCTGGCAGGAGGTCTGCCCGTGAGGTATTCGCAGATGCGCTGGCGCAGGGCATGCGTGACCGTGGCCGCGGCCGCGATGCTGACGGTGCCGCTGTCCACGGGAAGCGCGTACGGCGTCGCACCGGCGCTGGGGCCGTCGGTCTCCGCGTCGGTCTCCGGCGACAACGACTTCCCCGAGCTCAGCCCGGCCGTCGCCGCGCGTCTGGACACCGCCGTCCGGCAGGTCATGCGCGAGGCGAACGTGCCCGGCGTGATGGTCAGTCTGTCGGCGCCCGGCAAGGGGAGCTACGTGAGGACCTTCGGCGTCGCCGACAAGGCCACCGGCGCCCCCATGGAGCCGAATCTGTACATGCGCATCGGCAGCGAGACCAAGACCTTCACGGTGACCGCACTGCTCGAACTGGTCGACGAGGGCAAGGTGGGTCTGGACGATCCGATCGACAAGTACATCAAGGGAGTTCCCAACGGAGACAAGATCACCCTGCGCAACCTGGCGAACATGCGCAGCGGTCTGTTCAACTACTCCATGGACGAGGACTTCGTCAAAGCACTGGAGTCGGATCCGAAGAAGCCCTTCACCCCCCAGCAGTTGCTGGACTACGCCTTCGAACACCCGGTGCAGTTCCAGCCCGGTGAGAGGTTCGAGTACAGCAACACCAACCTGATCCTGGTCGGCCTGGTGGTGGAGAAGGCCGGTGGCATGCCGCTGAACGAGTTCATCGACCAGCGGGTCGTGAAGCCGGCCGGGCTGCGCCACACCGTTTTCCCCGCCGGCGCCGAGTTCCCCAGCCCGCACGCCCACGGCTACACCAATCAGACGGCCTCGGGGAAGGTCGAGGACACCGTGGACTGGAATCCCTCCTGGGCCTGGGCGGCCGGAGCGATGGTCTCCGACCTGCGGGACCTGCGCAGGTGGGCGCGTACCGTCGCCACTGGCACCCTGCTGTCCCGCGAGACGCAGGAGCAGCGCCTCAAGACGGAGCCCACGAGTATTCCGGGTGCCGGCTACGGGCTGGGCATCTTCGACATCCAGGGCTGGATCGGCCACAACGGCTCCCTGCCCGGCTACGAGTCCCTCACCATCTACCTTCCCGAGTCGCAGGCCACGCTGGTCGTGCTCCTCAACACGGACGTCCTGCACGACAACACGGAGCCCAGCACCCTCTTCGGCGAGGCGATCACCCGCATCGTCACCCCCGACAACGTGTTCAACATCCCGGTCGTGACGCCCCGTCCGTCGCCGTCGCCGACGTCCTAGGGACGGCAGGCCGCCTCGTCCGCGTGGCGGCGACGCGACGGCACGAGGCACAGTGAGCCCATGAGCGGACGAGGGCTGGAGAGCGACGGGACCATCGCACGGGAAGGAGCGCTGAGCGGTGTGCCGCCGCCACGGAGGCCGGCCGCAAGGCGCTCAGCCGGATGGTCGGCCGCAAGATCGTGCGCAGCGGCTTCACCCTGGTCATGCCCCGCTGGGGCGGCTGGACCAGCGACCTCGGGGAGTCGGCCGAACTCTTCGGCCGTTACTACCCGCAGCGCCGCGAGCAGATGCGCCTGGCCTCGGCCATCGGCCGCACGCCCTCGTCGGCCGACCCGATGGTGTTGAGCCTGCTCATCGACGACCTGGGGCCTTGGCTCGCGGCCGAGTACACCGCCGTGCACGGCGAGAGAGCACCACGGCCCTGAGCCGCCGGCGCATGCCGACGTTCAGGGCCAACGGGACGTCTCCCCCACTTGGTCAGGGGTCTTACGCCGAGGACTTCCGGGCGTAGGTGAGGAAGACCGCCCCGCTCTTCAGGGCGGTGTGGCCCGTGAGTTCCCAACCACGCGGATCGAAACCGGCCTTGTGGGAGAAGAGCGGTATCCCGGTACCGATGGTCAGCGGGCCCAGCTTGACGATCAGCCCGTCGATCTCGGAGTAGAGCGCGCCGGCCAGTTCGCCACCGCCGAGCAGCCAGATGTCCTTGCCGTCCTGCTGCTTCAGCTCCCGTACCTTCGCGACCGGATCCCCGGCGACGAGTTCCACGGCGGGGTCGGGGCTCTCCGTCAGGGTGCGGGAGAACACCAGGTGCCGCAGGTGCGGGTAGGCGTCGGTGACGCCGGCGTGGAGACCGATCTCGTAGGAGCGGCGCCCTTCGAGAACGGTGTCGAAATGTGTGCCGCCCGCCGTGACGGACAGCGCGGCCCGGGCCGGGCCGGGGAGGGTCTCCGGGTACTCGGCGACGAGGTGCTGCACGTAGTCCTCGGGGATCGGCCAGAAGCCGTCCGGTCCGGTGGGGTCGGCACCGTCCGGTCCCGCGATGAAACCGTCGATGGTGGAGGCGATGTAATAGACGAGTCTGCGCACAAGAACCCTTACGTTGTCCGTTGGTCGTGTGGAACCTCATGAGGCCGACGTGCCGTCAGGCGCTGCCTCGCATCGGCTTCCCGGCCGAAGCGAAGTGACGTCAACGAGGGTACGCACACCCGCTGTTGACGTCCGGCGGCGGAGAAGCCGTCGACCATGTCCCCCGCCGGGACGGTGGAATGGCTCGCGCCTTCAAGGGCGGACCGCGGAGCGGGACCGGATCGACCGTATGCTCGCCGACGCCCGTCGGGGAGCCGGCAGCGATCCACTGCGCCGGCGGCGTGTTCTGGTTCGACGGCGCGCAGTGACGGGCCGCCCAAGGGTTCCTGGACCACTGCGCGCAGGAGGATCTGGACCCCATGAGCGAGTCCGGGTTCGACTACTGCCTCGACGACTACCTGTTCGGCCGGGAGTTCACACCCGAGGCACTCGTCGAGCACCGCGATACCGCCGAGGGGTACGACGACGCGGCAGAGCGGGACAACGCGCTGTCCGCCATGCGGGAGATCGTCAGCCGCCACGGATGACATGACGCGGCGGGCCCGGGGCCGGCCGGGGGCCCCGCCCGCAGTCGCGTGGCGCCCTGATCGGGCGCCACGCGGACCTCCCCGTGCCTCCCCGCCGCGACGATCGGCGCGGCCCCGGCTGCCGGTCCGTGGGCCCTGCTCGGCGCAGTGGGAGCCCGCGAGCGGACGGCTCGCGGCAGCGGTCACGGTTCAGTGGAACGTGATGTAGCCGTTGCCGTCGCGGTCGTTCACGCTCTTGGTGTAGGAGTGCACGTCGGCGCCGCTGCCCGAAGGCTTGTAGAAGTAGATCGTGTCCCGGTCGTTGTTCCATATGAAGTTGCAGTTGTCGCGGTAGACGACGTTGCCGGCGTCGGAGTCCGTGCCGTTGCCGCCGCGGAGCTTCACGTAGTCACCGGGCTGCAGGTAGTGGTTGGCGGTGAAGGTGAAGCGGTTGCCGGCGGCGTCCTTGACGTAGTAGCCCCGGAGGTTGACCGTCGCCGACGACGAGTAGTTCTTGATGGTCAGGTACTCCTCGCGGGTGTTGCCGGTCGAGCAGCTGTTGGAGTCCGTGCCCGGTGCGTCGTACTGGACGCCGCGGAGCTTGAGCGCGGAGGAGTATTCGGCGGCCTGGGCGGGGCTCGCGGTCAGAGCGGCGAGCGTTCCGGCCGTGACGGCAGCGGCGATGACGGCATGGATGCGCACGTGAGGTCCCCCCTCAATAGTGTGATGAGCGGCAGAAGCCTACAGACACGACGAGTCGCTTGTTAGCGTTTCAAGTTCTTATCTAAGTTCTTATCCCGGACGATTCCGGATGCGCCCCAACCGATCGGCCGCAGCGCGAGCGGCGGCCGGGACGCGTGGACCGACGCCGCGCAGCCCGACGTCAGGTGATGAGGTCACCCGCCCACCGCTGCACCGGCACGGAATGTGACCCGATTGGGCTCTCCGCCGACCGTGGGCGGCGGGGTAACGGTTGTGTGGGCTCGGCTCGCCGCGCGTCGCCGCGGACAACGTCACCGCTTCGTCCGGAACCGGTGCGGCCGGTGCCCGTCACAAGGACAGGGAGGCGTCATGGGACACGGCGGAAACGTCATCGAGGAACTGACCGCGGACCACCGCGAGGTCGATGCGCTGTTCGAGAAGATCGATGGGCTGCCGACAGCCGATCCGAGGCGACGGGAGCTGGCCGACCGGCTCACCTTGAAGCTGGTGCGGCACTCGGTCGCCGAGGAGGAGCACCTCTACCCGGCGGTGCGCCGGTACGTCGACGGCGGCGACGACCTGGCCGACAAGGAGCTCGCCGACCACGCCGAGGTCGAGCGCATGCTCAAGGAACTGGAGAGCTGCCGGCCCGTCGACGACCGGTTCGACACGCTCCTCGCCCACCTCAGGACGTCGGTCACCTCCCACGTCCAGGACGAGGAGAACCGCCTCTTTCCCCTGCTGGCCGACGCCTGCCCCGCCACCGCGCTCGACGAACTCGGCGAGAAGATCCGCTCCGCGAAGAAGGCTGCCCCGTCCCGGCCGCACCCGTCCGCTCCCGACAGCCCGCCGGCGAACAAGATCCTCGCGCCCGGCGCCAGCATGGTCGACCACCTGCGCGAGCTGCTCACCGGCCGCGGCCACCCCAGCTGACCCGGAGGCCGCGGATCACGGCCTCATGCGATCGCTCACAGGTCGCGCGTGCTCTCGTTCTCCTCTGTGTTCCGCAGCGCGTGCACCAGTTTGGCGACCAGGTTCGCCCGCTCGGCCATGGCCTCGATCACCAGGTACTCGTGGTCGGCGTGGGCGCCGCCTCCGACTGCTCCGAGGCCGTCGAGTGTCGGCACGCCCAGCGCGGCCGTGAAGTTTCCGTCGCTTCCGCCGCCGACGGCCGTGCCTTCGAGGCCGGGAAGCAGCTTCTTCGCCACCGCGAAGAGCTCGGCCGACGCCGACTCGGGCATCGGTGGCCGGCCGACAGCTCCCCGCACCGTGATCTCCGCCCCGTCGAGATGAGGAGTCAGTGCCGCGAACGCGGATTCGATGCGTTCCTTCTCGTCGGCCGACTCGACCCGGACGTCGACGACGACGGTCGCCTGTGCGGGAACGACGTTGTCCAGGGTTCCCGCGGACGCGACGGTCGGGGTGACCGTCGTGCCGATGTCGGGTCGGGAGAGCGCCGCGATGTCCAGTACCTGGTGCGATGCCTCGATCAGGGCGTTGATCCCGGCCGCGGGCTCAAGGCCCGCGTGCGACGCCCGGCCCGTGACGGAGACCTCGAACGTGCCGCACCCCTTGCGGCCGGTCTTCAGGGCGCCGCCGTCAGCGGCGCCTTCGAGCACGAGGACGGCGTCGCAGGCGAGGGCTCGTTCTTCGACGAGCGCACGAGAGGAGCGTGAACCGACCTCTTCGTCGGCCGTCACCAGGATCTCGACGCCCGACCGGTCGGCCAGCGTGGCCAACCCGTGAACGGCCTGGACCACACCGCCCAGCATGTCGAAGACCCCGGGGCCGGTGGCGTGCCCGTTCTCCACCGTGAACGGGCGGCGTTCAAGGGTTCCGAGCGGAAACACCGTGTCGTGGTGACCGAGGATCAGCACTTTGGGGTCGCCACCGGCTGACCAGTGGACATGCGGCCCGGCCTCGCTCTCGACAAGGACGGCCTGCCCGCCGAGCCGGCTCTCGATGAGAGCGGCGACGGCTTTCGCCGACGCCCTCAAGGCGTCGAGATCGCGCGAGGGAGACTCGGTCTCGACGAGTGCCCTCAGGTCCTCGATCATCGCGTCGACGCTCACATCGGCGCTCTGGTGCATCGTCACGGCGCAAGAGTACTTCGTGCGCCGGGACGGAACGCGGCCCACCTGCCCCGGGAGTCGGCTGTCAGCCCCCGTCGGCCGAAGTCACGTCGGTGAGCCTCCAGCGCTGTCCGGAACCCGAGTTGGGCTGCCAGGTCGTGATCGCGGCTGCTTCGTGCGTGGCTGGCCGCCGACTTCGAGGAGTCCGCCGGTGGGCGGCGTTGACGACGCTCCAGGTGCCGTCGCCGCCTGTTGACGGGACCCGTTCCGACCGGCGCGCTACGGGCCCGGACAGCCCGCGACGCCGTCGGCTGTCCGGCTTCACACCGCCGAGCCGGCCTCTTCCTCGTCGGAGGCGAGAATGGAGCTCTCCAGCTTGCGCAGCAACCGCGCGAGCTGGCGGCGCTCGCTCGGTGAGAGTCCGGCGAGCATCCGGCTCTCGTTGTCGAGGTGCTCCGAGAACACGGTGTCCACCGTCGCGAGCCCCTTGTCGGTGAGACGCGAGTAGACGACCCGGCGGTCGTCCGCGTCCCTTTCACGGATGATGAGGCCGTCCTTCTCCAGGCGGTCGATCCGCAGCGTCACTCCCGCCGACGAGACGAGCCCGGTGTCGGCGAGCTGCCCCGCCGTCAGGCGGTACGGCTTCCCCGACCGCCGCAGCGCGGTCAGCACGTCGAAGCCCGCGACGGACAGGCCGTGGCGCTCGATGGACGCGGTGAGCCTGGTGCTGTAGCGCAGGAAGGAGCGGTGGAGCCGGGCGAGAACCTCGAGCGGGCTCGTATCCAGCTCCGGCCGTTCACGCGCCCAGTCCTCGATCACCTGCGCCACGGCGTCCCGGTCCGCCGGCCTCGATGCAGCCATCCTCATCCCCTCGTACGCCCCCCGCCGGCACGCCCGTCCCGACTTCTCACGGCCCTGAGAATCTTACCGCTGAGGTGACGGTCCGGGCCGCGGAGGCCGAGGGGACCAGCCGGTGGCCGGGAGCGGTGATCACGCTCCCGGCCACCCGACCCTCGCCGGAACCGCCGGCTGTCAGGAGTTGAGCTCCTCCAGCGTCCTGCCCTTGGTCTCGACCGCGAACCAGGCGATCACCGCACCCAGCGCGGCCACGGCCGCGAGCTGCGCGAAGACGAGGGAGAGGCTGCCTCCCGCGCCGATGACCGCGCCGACGGCGACAGGTCCGACGATGACGCCGAGCCGGTTCCACAGTCCGCCGAACGCCGCTCCCTTGGCCCGGTTGTCCGTCGGGTAGAGCTCGGGCGAGTAGAGGTAGAGCCCCGCGTTGACCGCGTACAGGAAGAAGGTCGTGCAGGAGGCGAAGACGGCGACCTGGCCGCCCGAGGCCGCGCCGGCCAGCGCGAGCACGCCCAGCGAGAGCATGGTGCCCGTCAGTGCGGCCACCAGCGCGGGGCGGCGGCCGATCCGGTCGATCAGCAGGGCGACGACGAACGTGCCGAGCAGACCGGTGACGTTGCTGAGCAGGGTGTAGACGAGGGCCGTGGTCAGATCCAGGCCGAACTGCCTGGTGTAGAGCGACGGCAGCCAGGTGGAGATGCCGTGGTTGACGTAGTAGGCGACGAACCACAGTCCCGACAGCACCGCGGTGCGCCGCAGGTACCGGCCTCGGAACAGGTCGCGCAGCCGGCCGCGGGAGGTGGCCTCGGGGACGGTGGCCGCGGGCTGGGGCAGCGGTTCGGCGGTGGCGCGGGCGACCGCGGCCTCGATGCGGGCGATGGCCGCCTCCGCCTCCTCGGTGCGGCCGCGGGCCAGCAGCCAGCGCGGGGACTCCTCGACCTGGCGGGGCAGCACGGCGGCGATCAGCACCGGGAGCGTGCCGATCACGAACATGGCGCGCCAGCCGAGGTTGGGGACGACCCATACGGCGACCAGGGTGGCCGCCGCGAGGCCGGCCGGGAAGATCATCTCGTACAGCAGGACGAACCGGCCGCGCTTGTCGGACCGGGCGATCTCGTTGATGTAGGTCGCGGCGACGGGGACGACACCGCCGATGCCGAGTCCCTGGACGAACCGGAACAGCGAGAAGGTCTCGATGCCTCCGGAGAAGGCGACCGCGAGGCTCGCGAGGCCCGTGACGGCGACACCGAGGGCGACCGTGCGGACGCGGCCGATCCGGTCACCCATCCAGCCGGCGGCCAGGGCGCCGAGCAGCATGCCGATGGAGGCGGAGGTGACGGCGAAGGTGGCCTGCCCGGTGGTCAGGTTCCATTCCTTCATCAGAACGGGCAGTGCGGAGGCGGCGAGCAACTGGTCGAACGCCTCGAAGAAGGTGACGGCGCCGATCAGGAATCGGACCTTGACGTGCCAGCGCGAGTGCGGCAGTCGTTCGAGTCTCGCGGCTATGGAGCAGGCGGCTTGTTTGCCGGCCACAGTCGTCATGGAGGGGTCCTTCCGCCAACAGAGGAGTTGCGGAGACAGTAGGTGGCCGTATCTAAGCGGTCAATGGTTAAGAGCTTAGTAATCTGACAGCCACCCGGCCGACTGCCGGTTCACGGAACGACAACCCCGTGCTCGAGATGCCCCTTGCAACGAATCCACCTCGGGGGTCTTGCGCCAAAGAATTTAAGCCCTTAGATTTCTAGCACTTCGACAGCTGCGGACACCGAAGCAACAGGCCCCCGTTCGGGTCCTGTCCGCCGTCGCAGTCCCGCCCTTCCCACCGCCGCGCCCGGAGGTCCATCCGTGTCCCGCTTCCCCACCGACATCCTGATCGCGGGCCAGTGGCGGCGCGGCGCCGGCGAGCCGGTCGACACCGTCGACCCGGCGACCGGCCGCCCCCTCGCCACCGTCCACTCCGCGTCCGCGGACGAGGTCGCCGAAGCGGCCGAGGCCGCGGCGAAGGCCATGGCGGACCCGTCCTGGCGAGACCTGCTCCCCCACGAGCGCGCCCGGCTCCTGCACCGGATCGCCGAGCTGACCGAAGAGGCCGCCGACGAGCTCTCGGCGCTGCAGACCGCCGACACCGGCAAGACACTCGCCGAGACCAGGGCCCTCGCACTCAGCGCGGCAGGCACCTTCCGCTACACGGCGGCCGCTCTGGAGACCGCCGAGGACACGGTGACGCCGTCCCGCGGCGCGTACCTCACGATGGGCGTGCACGAACCGATCGGTGTCGTCGGCGCGATCAACCCCTGGAACTCCCCCGTCGCCAGCGACGCACAGAAGATCGCCCCCGCCCTCGCCGCCGGCAACGCGGTCCTCCTGAAGCCGGCTGCCTGGACACCGCTCGTCTCCCTCGCCCTCGGCCGGCTGATCACCCAGGCACTCGACGAGTTCCGCCTGCCCCGCGCGCTGCTCTCCGTGCTGCCGGGCAGCGGCCGCGTGGTCGGTGACGCCCTCGTACGCCACCCCCTCGTCGCCCGCATCGGCTTCACCGGCGGCACCGAGACGGGCCGGTCGATCGCCGCCGTCGCGGCACACAAGCTCATCCCCGCCTCGCTGGAACTGGGCGGCAAGTCGCCGACCATCGTGCGCGCCGACGCCGACACCGAACAGGCCCTGGCGGGAGTGATGTTCGGGATCTTCTCGTCCAGCGGACAGTCCTGCATCGCCGGTTCGCGCCTCTTCGTTGCCCGTGAGATCTACGACTCCTTCGTCGGCGAACTCGTCGAGCGGGTGCGGAGACTGCGCGTCGGGCCCGGCACCGAGCCCGGCACCCAGGTCGGCCCGCTCGTGCACCACCACCACCGCGACGCCGTCGCCGCGTACGTCGACCTCGCCCGTGCCGAGGGCGCGCGCGTGCTGTGCGGCGGCAGTGCACCCGAGGGCGAGCGCTACCGGGACGGGGCGTACTACCTGCCGACCGTCCTCGACGGCCTGCCCAACACCTCCCGTACCTGCCAGGAGGAGATCTTCGGCCCGGTCCTCGTGGCCCTCCCCTACGAGGACGAGGACGACCTCGTCCGCCAGGCCAACGACTCCGTGTACGGGCTGGCCTGCGGCATCTGGACCCGTGACGCGCGGGCCGCGTGGCGGCTCGCGCGCCGGATCGATGCGGGCACCGTCTGGATCAACACGTACAAGCAGTTCAGCGCCTCCACCCCGTTCAGCGGCTGGAAGGACAGCGGCCTCGGCACGGAGAAGGGCCGCGACGCCATCCGCGCCTACCAGCGCCAGAAGTCCCTGTACTGGAGCACCTCCGACACGCCCCTCCCCTGGGCCAACTGACCTGGTACGCCTGCCTCCTGGAGAGACTCATGCATCACCCACCGCCCGGACCGATCGCCCGGCTCCGCTCCCTGCGCTACGTCGAGCTGCACACGCCCGCCTTCACCGAGGCCGCCGGCTTCTACGAGGAGGTCTGGGGCCTGACGACCGTCGAGTCCGACTCCGGCGCCCGGTGGCTGCGCGGCACGGGCGACGAGCACCACGTCCTGCACCTGACCGCGCGGGAGCGGGTCGGTCTCGGCCGGATCGCGTTCGCCGTCGCCACCCCCGCCGAGGTCGACGAGGCCGCCCGCCGCCTCGAGGCCCGCGGCATCGTCCCCGTCCACGGGCCCGGTCCGCTGGAGCAGGCCGGCGGCGGCTACGGGCTCCGGTTCACCGACCCCGAACAGCGTCTGATCGAGATCAGCGCGCACGTCGAGGCGGTCGTCCCGCGCGGCCGGGATGCCGCGGTGCCCGTCGGCGTCACGCACGCCGTGCTCAACACCACCGACATCGACGCCGCCGTCGCCTTCTACTGCGACGTGCTCGGACTGCGCGTGTCCGACTGGTCCGAGCACCAGATGGCGTTCCTGCGCTGCAACGCCGACCACCACTGCATCGCCTTCAACCAGGCCGAGTGGACCTCGCTCAACCACGTGGCGTACGAGATGCCCTCGGTCGACCACTTCATGCGGGGCCTCGGCCGGCTGCGCCATCACGGCATCACCCCCCAGTGGGGCCCCGGCCGGCACGGCCCCGGCAACAACACCTTCTCCTACTTCACCGACCCGTCCGGCCTCGTCTGCGAGTACACCTCCGAGGTCGCCCAGATCGTCGAGGACGCCTGGATCGCCCGGGTGTGGCGGCGGGTCCCGGAACTGTCGGACCTGTGGGGGACCGCCGGTCCGCCGTCGAAGGAGATCCGCTGCCACATGGCGGGCGCGCCGGACCCCGGCCCCCTCGCCCCCGTCGACGCACACGCACCCGAGCACACCGAGGAGAACGCCGCATGAGCACCGTACGCAAGGTGGGCGTCGTCGGCTGGGGAGCGATCGGCCGGGTCGTCGGAACCGCGCTCACCGAAGGGCAGCTGGGCGGCGCAGAGCTGGTGTGCGTCGTCGACAACCGTCCCCTGGGCGGGGCCTGCCCCGTGCGGCAGGCGTCCTTCGAGGAGGCGCTGGAACTCTGCGACCTGATCGTGGAGGCCGCCGGCCAGGGCGTCGTCCGCGAGTGGGGCGAGCGGGTGCTCGCATCCGGCACCGACCTGCTCGTCGCCTCCACCGGGGCGCTCACGGACGACGAGCTCGCCAAGCGGCTGCTCGCGGCCGGGCCCGGCCGGGTGTACTTCACCGGCGGCGCGGTCGGCGGACTCGATCTGCTCCAGGCGGCACGCTGCCTCGGCCCGCTGGACGAGGTCCGCCTCACCACCACGAAGCTTCCCGCGACGCTCGAACAGCCCTGGATGAGCGAGGAGTTGCTGCACCGGATGCGGACGGCGACCGGGCCCGTCGACGTCATGTCGGGCACCGCCCGCGAGGTGCCCGCGAAGTTCCCCAAGTCGACGAACGTGGCCGCGTCGGTCGCGCTGGCCGTCGGGGACCTGGACGCCGTGCGGGTCCGGGTCGTCGCCGACCCCTCGGCGCACCTGACCCGGCACGTGGTCGAGGCGTCGGGACCGCACGGCGCCTACCGCTTCGAGGTCGCGCACCGTCCCGACCCCGGCAATCCGGCGACCAGCCAGGTCGTGCCCCACGCGGTGCTGCGCAGCCTCGCGGCGCTCGCCGGACGGACGGGACAGATCCTGTGAGCGCGCTCGCCGACGTCCACGTCGAGGAGGCCGGCGACCGGGGACCGCTGCTGCTGTGCCTGCACGGCATCGGATCGTCCTCGGCGGCCTTCGCCCCTCAGCTCGCCGAACTCTCGGCCCGTCTCCGGGTCGTGGCCTGGGACGCTCCCGGCTACGGCAAGTCCCCCGACCCCGCCACCGCCCTCACCCTCGACGACTTCGCGGACGCCGCCGCCGCCGTCATCCGCGAACGCGGCACCGGCGCCCACGTCCTCGGCGTCTCCTGGGGAGGCGTGATCGCGCTGCGGCTGGCCACCCGCCACCCCGGCCTGGTCACCTCCCTGATCGTCGCCGACTCCAGCCCCGGTTCCGGCACGGACCGGGCCAAGGCCGAGGGCATGAGGGCGCGGGCCGTCGAACTGGCCGAGCTCGGCCCCCGTGCCTTCGCCGAGGCACGCGGCCCGCGGCTGGTGTCGCCCGGCGCACCGGACGATCTGGTACGGCGGGTCGTCGACACCATGGCGGACTCGGTGCGGCTGCCGGGCTACGCGTACGCGGCCGAATCCATGGCCTCGGCCGACCTGCGCGTCGAACTGCCCACCGTCGCCGTACCCACGCTCGTGCTCTGCGGCGACCAGGACACGGTCACCGGCCCCGAGGCCAGTCAGGCCATCGCCGGATCCGTCCCCAGGACCGCCTACGTGATCGTCAAGGACGCCGGTCACCTGGCCAATCAGGAACAGCCGGGACGCTTCAACGCCTGGCTGCTCTCCCACCTCCGTATCACCGCACGCATCCCCGAGTAATCAGGAGTAGTCACCATGCCTCTGACCACCACCGCGTACGACAACGGCGGCGACCTCGCCGCGTACACCGACTCGCTCATCGCCACCAGGGACTCCCGCGTGGCGGACTTCGACACGCTCTCCTTCCAGGAGAAGGCCGGCCCGCAGTACCGCCGCGGCCAGATCCGCTACGTCGGCTCCGGCGCCACCGGCAACCACGAGAACGACAGCCGCATCCTCCCGTCCGGCGGCTTCACCTTCTCCAACATGCTGCTGCCGCCCGGCGCCGAGGGCCCGGCCCACACGCACCACGACGTCGAGGAGGCCTTCTTCGTCCTGGAGGGCGAGGTCCGGGTCGGCATCCACCGCGGTCCGGACGAGGTCGAGTACCGCACGCTCGGCTACCGGGACATGATCGTCGTCCCGGCCGGTGTGACCCGCTCGCTGAAGAACGAGGGCGACACCGACGCCCTGTTCTGCGTCGTCATCGGCACGCAGAAGCCGCAGGTGCCGACGTACCCCGCGTACTCGCCGATGCACGGTGTCACCCGTGGCTGAGGAGCCGTCGGCCGGTGTGCGCACCGTCGTCGTCACCGGGGCGGGCCGTGGCCTGGGACTGGCCATGGCCCGCCGGGCCGGCGCCGACGGCTTCCGGGTCGTCGTCGCCGAGCTGGAGCGGGAGCGGGGCGAGCGCGCCGTCGCCGAGCTGTGCGCGGAGGGCGTCGACGCCCACTTCGTGGGCTGCGACGTCGCCGACCCCGCCTCCGTCGACGCGCTGGCCGCCGCCGTGCGCGGGCTGGGCCCGCTGTACGGGCTGGTCAACAACGCGGCACTGGCCAACGGCGTGGGCGGCAAGGAGTTCCAGGACATCGACATCGAGGTGTGGGACCGGCTGATGACGGTCAACGCACGCAGCCCCTGGCTGGTGTCGAAGGCGCTGTACCCGCTGTTCACCGGCCCGGGCCGGATCGTCAACATCGCCTCGGACGCCGCCCTGTACGGGTCCGTACGCCTCGCCCACTACATCGCGTCGAAGGGCGCGGTCATCGCGCTCACCCGGGCGATGGCCCGCGAACTCGGCGACCGGAGCATCACCGTGAACGCCGTCGCCCCCGGGCTCACCGAGTGCGAGGCCACCGAGACGGTGCCCGCCGAGCGGCACGACCTCTACCGCGTGAACCGGGCCGTCTCCCGGCCGCAGCAGCCCGACGACGTCACCGGGATCGTCTCCTTCCTGCTCGGCGAGGAGTCCCGCTATCTGACCGGACAGGTGATCGCCGTCAACGGCGGCTTCACCATGAACTGAAGTGCAGGAGAACCACTGATGGATCTGGGCCTCGCCGATCGCACGATCGTGGTCACCGGCGGCAGCTCGGGCGTCGGCCTGGCCACGGTCCGCGCCCTGCTCGACGAAGGCGCCCGCGTCGCCACGTGCGGACGTGACGCCGACCGGCTGGCCAGGGCCGCCGACCGGACCGGCGCCGGACGCGACCGCCTGCTGACCGGGGTGTGCGACGTACGGGACGCCGCTGCCGTGAGCCGTTTCGTCCGGCGCACCGCCGAGGAGTTCGGCGGCGTCGACGGACTGGTCAACAACGCCGGGCAGTCCCGTATGAAGGGACTCGACGACTCGACGGCCGACGACTGGCGCGACGAGCTGGAGCTGAAGTTCGCCGGGGTGCTGAACCCGCTGCACGCCGCCCGCCCGTATCTCGCCGCATCCGGCGCGGCGAGCGTCGTCAACATCAACGCGGTCCTCGCCAAGCAGCCGGAGACCCGGTTGATCACCACCAGCGCCGCCCGCGCCGGCATCCTCAACCTCTCCAAGTCCCTGTCGGCCGCACTGGCCGGTGACGGCATCCGGGTCAACTCCGTGTGCCTCGGCCTCATCGACACCGGCCAGTGGACCCGCCGCCATGCCGCCGCCGGCTCCGGCACGGCCTACGGGGACTGGCAGGCGGAACTGGCCGCCGACCGGGGCGTCGCGCTCGGACGCCTCGGCCGGGCCGATGAGGTCGCGTACGCGGTCGTCGCCCTGCTCTCGCCCCGCGCCTCGTACATCACCGGCACGAGCATCGACGTCTGCGGCGGCATCGGCCGCTCCATCCTCTGAGGAGACACCATGCGTTACGACAACGGAGGCGATCTCCTCGTCGCCGTCCTGCGCGAACTCGGCATCGACACCGTGTTCGGCATCGTCAGCGTGCACAATCTGCCGCTCGTCGAGGCCGTCGACCGCGATCTGCGGTTCGTCCCCGTGCGGCACGAGGCGTCCGCCGTGAACGCCGCCGACGCCTACGGGCGGGCCCGCGGCACCCTCGGCTGCGCGCTGACCTCGACCGGCACCGGCGCGGGCAACGCGGCCGGCTCGCTGATCGAGTCCCTGAGCGCGGGCAGCTCCGTGCTGCACGTCACCGGACAGGTGGAGAGCGCGTTCCTCGGCAGCGGCCGCGGCTTCATCCACGAGACCAAGGACCAGCTCGGCATGCTGACCGCCGTGTCGGCCTTCGCGGCGAGTGTGCCGGACACGGAACGCGCCGGCCGGATCCTGCGCGAGGCGGCGCACGCGGCACTCGCCGCGCCGGGCGGCCCGGCGAGTGTGGAGTGGCCGATCGACCTCCAGTACGCGGCGCAGTCCGACACCCCTGCCGCCATCGCCGCGCGACCCGTTCCGGCGCCCACGGAGAGTGAACTGGCGGCCGCCGGCGCCCTCCTGACCCGTGCCCGCCGCCCCCTGATCTGGGCCGGCGGCGGCGCGACGGGCGCCCGCGACGCACTGTCCCCACTCCTGGAGGTCACCGGAGCGGGACTCGTCACGTCCAACTCGGGACGCGGCACGGTGCCCGAGGACCACGGACGGGTCATCGGCAACTTCGCCACCGCTCCGGCCGTGCGCGCGCTGCTCGCGGACGCCGACCTGCTGCTCACGGTCGGCACGCACTTCCGCTCCAACGAGACCGCCGACTACACGCTGGAGCTGCCTGCGGCGCACATCCAGATCGACGTCGACGAGGCCGCGCTCGGCCGTGTGTACCCCGTGGCCCACGCCCTGCACGGCGACGCCGCCGCCACACTGGCCCGCCTGCTGCCGCACGCCCGTCCCTCCGAGCCGGGCTGGGGCGACCGCGTCACCGCCGTGCGCGCCGAGGTGCGGGCGAACCTGCACGACGGCATCGGTCCGCAGGCCGCGATCTGCGACGCGATACGGGCCGCGCTGCCCCGTGAGGCGGTCGTCGCCCGCGACGTCACCATCCCCTCCAGCAGCTGGGGCAACCGCTTGCTGGAGCTGTACGACCCCCGGGACAACGTCTTCCCGCGCGGCGGCGGCATCGGCCAGGGGCTCGGCATGGGCATCGGCGCGGCGCTCGCCCGGCCCGGCGCGCCGACCGTGGTGTTCGCCGGTGACGGCGGACTCGCCGTCCACCTCGGCGAGTTGCTCACCCTCGCGCAGGAACGGCCCCGGCTCACGCTGATCGTCTTCAACGACGGCGGCTACGGCGTGCTGCGCAACATGCAGGACCGGTACAGCGAGCGCCGCTCCGGCGTCGACCTCGCCACGCCCGACTTCGCACTCCTCGCCCGCGCCTGCGCCCTGCCGTATCTGCGGATCTCCGCTGCGGAGCAGGCGAAGGCAGTCATCGGCCGGGCGGTCGCGTCCGACGGGCCGACGCTCGTCGAGGTCGACCTCGCGGCGCTCGGTCCGATGAAGAACCCCTTCACCCCACCCGTGCGGATCCCCGGCCAGTAGGCCCTTCCCGTAAGACACTCAGGAGGCAGCAGGTCATGAGCGACAACTCGCTGCGGCTGGTCGTCCACCGCATGACGTGGGAGGCGGACGGCGTCCTCTCCGTGGAGCTGGTCCACCCGGAGGGCAAGCCGCTGCCGGCGTGGACGCCCGGCGCCCACATCGACGTCCATGTGGGCGGTCACGTCAGGCAGTACAGCCTGTGCGGCGACCCGGAGTCCGCCGACCGCTACCGGATCGGTGTGCTGAACGAGCCTGCCTCACGCGGCGGTTCGCGCCATGTACACACCGCGCTCCGCCCCGGCCAGCAGGTCGCCGTCTCCAAGCCGCGCAACCATTTCGCCCTGGAGGACGCCGAACGCTACGTGTTCGTCGCGGGCGGCATCGGCATCACGCCGCTGCTGGCGATGGCCAGGGAGGCGGCCCGCCGCGGCGCCGCATGGCGGCTGGTGTACGGCGGCCGCACCCGTGGCTCGATGGCCTTCACCGCGGAACTCGCCGCGCTGGGCGGGGACATCACGCTCGTACCGCAGGACGAGCAGGGACACATCGACCTGGACGCCGCGCTGTCCGGGCTGCCCGAGGGCACGCTGGTCTACGCCTGCGGCCCCGAGCCGCTGCTGAGCGCCGTCGAGCAGCGCTGCCCGGAGGGGATACTGCGGCTCGAACGCTTCGCCGCGCCGGCCGTGCAGCGCACACAGGACGACCAGGGCTTCGAGGTCGAGTGCCATGCGTCGGGCCTGACGCTCACCGTCGGCGCGGACACCTCGATCCTCGACGCCGCCGAGGCCGCCGGGCTCAGCGTGAACAGCTCGTGCCGGGACGGCATCTGCGGGTCCTGCGAGACACGGGTCCTCGACGGCACGCCGGAGCACCGCGACTTCCTGCTGAGCGAGGCCGAGCACGCGGCGGGCGCCACGATGATGATCTGCGTCTCCCGGTGCGCCTCCGGCCGTCTCGTGCTCGACCTCTGACCGCTGTGCTCTCGCCCCTTTCCCCCTTCCTTCCCGCACTGGAGACACCGTGACCGACACCTGGCCGTATCTGGAGATCCACCAGAGCCGTACGCACGAACCGAGCCCCTACGAGTACAAGCTGGCCGCCACGCTCGAGGAGGTCTACACGACGGAGGGCCATGAACTGGCCGATGTCGTCCAGGGGCTGAACGCCCGGAAGGTCCACGCCCCCGACGGGGAGCAGTGGACCGAGCAGTCCTTCGTCGCCGAGATGCACCGACTGGGAGCCTGACCATGACGCTGTCGACGACCGCCTCCGCGGACCACATCTACGCCAACGGTCTGCGCAACCAATGGCACGCCGTCGTCCCCTCGCACTTCGTCGCCCCCGGAGCCATGCGCAGGGTCACGGCTCTCGGCGAGCAGTGGCTCCTGTTCCGCCGCTCCGACGGCACGCTGTCGATGCTGGCCGACCGCTGCCCGCACCGCGGTGCGCCGCTGTCCCTCGGCAAGCACCTCGGCGACCGGGTCGCGTGCTGGTACCACGGCGTCGAGGTGGAGACGGACGGCACGGTCTCCTCCGTGCCGGGGCTGCCCGGGTGCAACCTGGAGGGCAAGAAGCTGGTCACCTCGCTGCCGGTGCGCGAGGTCGCGGGCGCGGTGCTCGCGTACTTCGGCGACGAGGAGCACCCCGAGCCCGTGCCGCTGACCCTCCCCGATCCGCTCACCGACCCGGCGACGGACGCGTTCCTGTGCTACGCCGAGTGGAACGTGCCGTGGCGGTACGCGGTGGAGAACCTGCTCGACCCGATGCACGGGGCCTTCCTGCACCACGAGTCGCACACGATGTTCGACGGTGACACCACGGCCAGGTTCCGCATCCGCGAGACCGACCGCGGCTACTTCTTCGAGAAGACCGACCAGCGGGGCGTCAACTTCGACTGGGTCGAGCTGTGCCGCACGGGTGTGGACTGGGTGGACCTGTCCATCCCGTACCCGCCCTCGGCCGGCCCCGGCGGCCCGTTCGGCATCGTCGGCATGGTGTGCCCGGTGGACGCGGAGCGCAGCGGCGTCTTCTTCTGGCGCTACCGCAGAGTCCAGGACTGGCAGCGCGACTCCTGGCGCTTCCTCTACAGGACGCTGATCGAGAAGCGGCACTGGGAGGTCCTCGAACAGGACCGCGTCATGCTGGAGTCCATGCCGGCGGACGCCGACCAGCAGGAGAACCTGTACCAGCACGACCTCGGTGTGGTCCGGCTGCGCCGGCTGTACCGGGCCGCGGCCGAGGCCCAGTCGTCCGCCGGGACCTGAGCGGCCGGTCCCCCGCGCCGAGCGCACCGAGCACGCCGCTGCTGCGGTTGCCGGTCGCGCCGAGGCTCATGTCGACGCCGTCCACACCGTCGGGGCCGCCCGGTCGAGGGCGGCCCCGACGGGCCCGGCGCCCTGACGCTCGCCGGCACCCGACAGCCTGGGCGACCGAGCACCCCGGCCTCTACGGAAGGGTGCGCGCGCAGGAAGATGGAATGGCGTCCTCGGGGCCGGGAGCGGATCAGTCCACCGTCAGGATCACCTTGCCGGTGATCTCTCGCCGCTCCAGGGCCGCGTGGACGTCGGCGGCCTTCATCAGCGGGTGGACCGTGCCGATCTCCGGATCGATGACACCTCGGTCCGCCATGTCCAGCAGACGCTCCAGGCTGCCGCGGTACCAGGCGTGGTCCGACCTGATCTCGTGCGGCACCATGCTGAGCGCGGTGCGGCGTCCGGGCCGCAGGTTCATGAGCTTCACGCGCATCGCGCCGCGCACGGTGTCGGCGGCCATGCGACCGGGGCGCCCGGAGAACGCATAGCTCACCAGCACCCCGCCCGGTGCCAGCAGGCGGTGGCCCTTCGTGAGGTTGACGCCGCCGATGTGGTCGAACACGGCTTGCACACCGCCCGGTTCGCGGTCGCGGACGACGGCCTCGAAGTCCTGGCGGCGGTAGTCGATGAACGTCACGCCGTGCCGGGCGAGCCGCTCCTCGCTGCCGGCGGCGGACGCGGTGCCGTACATCCGCAGGCCTCGCAGCTCGCCCAGCCGGCTCAGCGCCCGCCCCACTCCCCCGCTCGCCCCATGGATCAGGACGGCGCCCCCGGCCGGGACCCGGCCGTGGGTCTCCAGCACGCTCAGCGCAGTGAGCCAGTCCAGCGGCACGGCTGCCGCGGTGAGCGGGTCCAGCCCCTCCGGGAGTGGCACCAGCTGCCACATCGGCAGGCTGACGTACTCGGTGTACGCGGCCATCCTGGTCAGTGCGACCGCCACGCGCGCGCCCTCCCGCAGCCACTGCGGCCGGGGTCCGTCGAGCACGAAGTCGGTGACCTCGCCGACGAGTTCGTAGCCGGGTGTAAACGGTGCCTTGCGCTGGAGCAGATAGTCGCCGCTGCGGGCCATGAGGTCGGTGAAGCCGACTCCGACGGCCAGCACCTTCAGCCGCGCGTACCCCGGGGGCGGTGCGGGGAGGGTCGCTTCCACGGGTTCGAGCACCTCGGGTCCGCCGAACCGCGTCGCGACGATCCTCCGGTACGGGATCTCGTTCATTTGCCCACCTTCCATGTCGTGTCACTAGGTTACACGACACATAATTGCCTCGCCGACCTCCTCCGCGCATCGATCAGACAGATGAATGCCGTGTAATCTTTTGCTTCCGTCCACCGACACCGGGAGCCTTGCACCAATGGAGCCGGCCGAAGAACTGCGCTTCCTCGTCCTGGCCGCACAGCGCGAGGGCAACCGCCAACTCGCCCACGGACTGCGGCCGCTCGGGGTCACCCCCGCCCAGGCGGAAGTCCTGCGTCTGCTCGCCGAGCGGCAGCCGCTCAGTCTGTCGGGCCTCGGCGCGCTGCTGGTGTGCGAGAGCGGAAGCAACCCGAGCCGCCTGCTCGACCGGCTCGTCACGGCGGGACTCGTGCGCCGCGAGGAAGGCAGCCGCGACCGCCGCCAGGTCCAGCTCACGCTCACCCCGGCCGGCCACGAGACGGCCCGGGCCGTCGCCGCGGTCGAGTCGGACCTGCACGCACACATCGCCTCGGCCACGGAGGGCCACGACGTCGATGCTGTACTCGGCTTCCTGCGCGCCCTCGTCGCCGGCCAGAAGTCGGGTGACGCGGTGGCCCGCCGCACCGGGCGGCCGGTGGTGGCTCAGTGGTCGGCTCCGTAAATCCTTCGAGGGTTGACTGTGGAGCATGTGTTGCGTGTGGTGCGGGGTCCTGCTGGGGTCGGTGAGGTAGAGGCCGCAGTCGCAGTCGAGGGCGTCTTCGGGGGTGCCGGCGAAGCCGCTGGTGGGCAGGATGGCGTCTTGGTACTCATGGGTGCTCGCGGGGTAGAGGGCGAAGCCCCAGGTTCTGGCCGGATCCGCCGTAGCGCAGACGCATCTGTTCGCCGTCATTCAATCGAGGCGTTTTGACAGCGAACCCAGGCGTTCAGGCTTCCTTGTCAGCGAACCTGGTCGCCCTTCGGCCCGATGCCTTTGATCCTGGTCGGAGTCCCTCCGGGGCGAACGAGTGGTGGAAGGTGAAGGCGTGCGGCGCGGAGCCGTGGTCGTTGAGGTGTTCCAGCCTGGAGACCCCGTCCTGCCAGGTCGGTATCACGCCGTCGGAGACCCACCAGCACACGTAATTCGGGTGCCCTGTCCTCTCGAACCAGTCGTAACGCCTGTTCAGCGCCTCACGGTGCAGACCGGTGTAGACGGCGTCGAAGGCGGGGCGCAGGTCGGTCCAGAGTGAGAGTGTCGCGGCCAGGGCGGTGGTTTCCACCGTACGGCCCTTGCCGTACCAGGTCGGTACGGCGAACTCTCCCCATGCACCCCAGTCCGCCTCGAAGAGCATGCCCCGGTCACCGCCTGCCGCTTCAGCACGCGCGAGGTACCCGGGGTGCTGACTGATCTTCCGATAGACGGCCTCACCCATGTCGTAGAACTCGCGCGTGAGAGGTGCGGGATCGGCGAGAGGTGACTTCAGGACGCCGAATGTGTACAGCGCAAGATGGGGCATGCGTCTCTCCCTGGTTGGGGGGTGCCTGGTGTGGACCCGGTTCGGTGGCTTGGGCATGGGGGCGAGGATTCCTGGGGCGTGACCAGCTCATCCCGTCGCGGGTGGCTCAGCCTGAAGGAACTCCTGTGCGACCGTGGGCGATCGCCGAAGACCAGGTGACGGTAGCTGCCTCTGCGGGCCATGTCGAAGTTGCGTTTTCCCTGTCCAAGTGGCCTCTTGCACAGGTCATTGCGGGGGCGTCACAGCGCGCGGAGCCGGGCAGGGCGTCCTTCACAACGTGCGCGCATCATCACACGATCCTCACAGCGCACCGTGCTCGACCCGCTCCAGCGGGGCTACCCGGAAAGAAGGACGCTTTCTTCGCCTCCGGGGAGGCCGCCGTGATAGCCGTCGCTCTGTTCCTGCCCCTGCTGCTGCTGGGTCTGCTCCTCGTGCTCGATCGCTACGAGGACTACATGACCGCCACCACCCGCACGCCCCGCCACGCGGACCGCACCGGCGTCAGTCGGAGGGCGGGAGCAGCGGGCCGAGCGGCCCGAGATCCAGGTTGAGATCGTCCATGGTCAGCCCGTACTGGGCGCGCACAGACCCGTCATGCGGTCGTGCAGGATCATGAGGGTGGCCCCGAGCCGCTCCTCCTGTTCTTCGCTGAGGTCCCCCTGGTCCACCCGGTGCATCGCCTGGCGCTCCATGAGCTGACGCAGCAGTTCGACCAGGGTGAGGACCAGTCTGACCAGGCCCCGTTCCACGGTGTCGGGGTCGGCGGTGATCCGGCGTGACGGGGTCCGCGCCGGTGGTTCCTCTCCGGCCGGCGGCAGGTCGCGTGGTGTCGCGGGGAGCAGGTGGAAGGCGCGGGCCGCGGCGTCCGCCACCTCGTCGAGGCGATTCCTGGCCGGGTCCCGGTCCTCAGACGTCATGACTGTCCCGCGAAGCGGCGGGTATCGCCCAGGGAGACGGGTTCTCGGGGCCGATGGAAACGATCAGGGCACGCAGCGAGACGCGTACGAGATCGACGTATGCGACGGACAGGACCACGTCACCGGTGATGACTGCCCCGCCGCTGAGCAGCCGGTCGAGCAGGTCGATGAGCGCGACCTGCCGCCCGTGCAGAGGTTCCGGTTCTGGGAGGTCCCGGGGCTCGGTCATGGCGCCGCACCGCCCGTGGAGTCGTCGGAACCGGCGGCGGGCCTGGCGAACGAGTACGGCGCCCACGGTCCCGTCACCTCGACACGCACGCCCACGAGGAGTGAGCCACCGGCGACCGGTCCGCGGGACCGCTTCGGGGCCCGCGGACGCGTTGGCGCGTCAGCGCCCCCGCCCGTCGCCGTGGTACCGCTGGGCGAGCCTTGCCAGCGCGACCGCGCCGAGCAGCAGGCCGAAGTCGCGCAGCGCGATGTCGGCATGAACCTGCACCTCCTGCGCGGCATGCTGCACGGGCTCGGCGAGGAAACCCTCACGGCCGGCCTCGCCCCCGCCCCGGACCGGTGCTGCGTACGGCTCGACCCGGCCGCCTGACGCCGGGACAGGGCCGGCCCGGCCGGGGGCACACAGCCGGTCTCAGCGAGGCGTCACCGACCGCAGGTAGGCGCCGAATGCCGTGACGGCCGCCGGATTACGGGGGCTTTCCACCAGGTCGACGTAGTCCAGCACAAAGATGCGCCGGTTCTTGACCGCCGACACCTGGGCGAGCGGCGGGTAGGAGAGCAGGAAGTTCTTCTTCTGCTCCGCGGTGGTGTCGCCGTAGTCGTTGACGACGATGACGTCGGGGTCGCGCTGGACGACGGTTTCCCAACCCACTGTCGTCCACGAGTCCTTCAGGTCCTTCATGATGTGGTCGCCGCCGGCCTTGGTGATGATGTCGTCCGGCGCGGCGAAGCGGCCGGAGGTGAAGGGCTTGTCCTCGCCGCTGTCGTAGAGGAAGACCGTCGGCCGGTCCGCCCCCTTGGGCGCCTTCGCCTCGGTGGCGCCGATCTGCCGGCGGAAGTCCGCGATGAGCTTCCGCGCCCGCTCCTCCACGCCGAAGAGCTTTCCGAGGTTGCCGAGATCGGTGTAGAGCGCCTCCAGGGGCGGCATGATGCCCCGTGCCTTGTCGCGGCCGTTGCGGCAGGACTCGGTGAGGACGTACGAGCTGATGCCGACCTTGCGCAGCGCGTCCGGTGTCAGGCCGTTGTCCTCGCCGAAGCCGTAGTTCCAGCCCGCGAAGACCAGGTCGGCACGGGCGTCCAGGACGACCTCCTTGGTGATCCGGTCCTTGGAGAGCCACGTCACCTTGTCGTAGCCGGTTTTCCAGGGAACGCCGGTCAGGTCGCCCTTGTCGTCCGGCATGACGAAGCCGGCCATCCGGTCCTCCAGACCGAGGGCGAGCATGATCTCGGTGATGCCCACGTCGTTGGTGACCACCCGTTCGGGGACCTTGTCGTACGTCACCTGGCGACCGCAGTTGGTCAGCGTGACCGGGCCGTTGCCCTTCGCCTGGGGCGTCGGTGCGACATGCGCGCCGCACGCCGTCAGGCTCAGGGTGAGCGCGGTGGCGAGGGCCGCGCGTCGCAGGGCGTGGATCATGGTGCTCCTCATCGGCATGGGTACGGGGAAGCCGAGGACGTTCGTCCCGGCTCAGGAAGCGGGCAGGTCGTCGGGACGGGCGATGCGGTCGAACAGCAGTTGCACGGCCCCCGTCACCGGATGCCGTACCCGGTGTGCGCGCACCCCGAAGACGTCGGCCAGCAGCTCGGGAGCCAGGACGTCGTCGGGCGGGCCGGAGGCGACGATGCGGCCGTGCGCGATCACGTACAGCACGTCGCAGTGGCCCGCCGCCAGGTTCAGGTCGTGCAGGGCGGTCAGTACGGTCGGTCCGCACCCCGACGCGGTCCGGGGGGACCCGCAGGCCCGCACCAGCGACAGGACGTCCAGCTGCTGGGCGATGTCGAGGTGGTTGGTCGGCTCGTCGAGCACGAGCACACGGGGCTGCTGAGCCAGCGCGCGGGCGATCAGGACACGCTGCCTCTCACCGCCGGACAGGGACAGGAAGGACCGTTCCGCGAGATGAGCCGCGCCGACCCTGGTGAGCGCGTCGCGGCAGATCCGGGCGTCGTCCGGGGATGTGCGACCGCCCGGGACCGGGCCGCGCCGGTGCGGCAGGCGCCCCATCTCCACCACCTGGGCCACCGTGAAATCGAACTCGGCCGACGACTCCTGCGGCAGTGCGGCGAGCCGGCGGGCACCGGCGCGCGCGTCCATGGCGTGCAGGTCCTCACCGTCCAGGCGCACGGTGCCGGCGGTGGGACGCAGAGCCCGGTACACGCAGCGCAGCAGGGTCGACTTGCCGCTGCCGTTCGGCCCGACGAGGCCGACGACCTGGCCGGGAGCGGCGTGCAGGGTGATGTCCCGGACGAGGCGGGTGCCCGCGACGTCGACCGACAGGTCCTCGATGTCGACACGCATCAGCGGCCCCCGAACGCGTAGCCGCGGCGGCGCATCAGCACCAGGAAGCAGGGCACGCCCACGACGGCCGTGACGACGCCCACCGGCACCTCCGCCGGGGCGAGCACCGTCCGGGAGACGACGTCCACCCAGACCAGCAGCACCGCTCCCGCGAGGGGCGTCACGGCGAGCACCTGCCGGTGGCCGGCGCCCACCACCATCCGTACGAGGTGCGGCACCATCAGGCCGACGAATCCGATCGCCCCGCTCACCGCCACCACGGTCCCGGTGACGGCGGCCGTCACGACGAACAGTTCCCTGCGCAGCCGTCGGGCGTCCACGCCCAGTGCGGCGGCCGTCTCGTCCCCCATGGCAAGGGCGTTGAGCCGCCCCGCCGACAGGGCGAGATGGACCGTTCCGGCGAGCACGGTGGCGGCCGCGACCGGCACCGAGCCCCAGGTCGCCCCGCCGAGGCTGCCGAGCAGCCACATCATCGCCGAACGGGCGGCTTCGCCACGGTCGGCGCTGAACACCATGAGGGTGGTGACGGCCGAGAAGCCGTAACTCATCGCCGTACCGGTCAGCACCAGCCGCAGCGGCGTCAGGCCGTGCGCACTGCGCGCCGCCGCGTACACCAGGACCATGGCCGCCAGCGCCGAGCAGAAGGCGGAGACCGGCAGCGCCCACATGCCCAGGACGGAAAACGCCCCCAGGAGGATCACCGCGTTGGCCCCGACCGCCGCCCCGGAGGAGATGCCGAGCACGAACGGGTCGGCGAGCGCGTTGCGCACCATGGCCTGTACGGCCACACCGACGGTGGCCAGGCCGGCGCCCACGACCGCCGCCAGGACGGTTCGGGGCAACCGGATGTGCCACACGATGGCGTAGGCGGACTGTTCGTCGGCCCGTATGGTGCCGCCGGTCAGACCGGCCCGCAGCAGGTGCAGCACCTGGCCCCACGTCAGGTCCGAGGCTCCGAGGCCGACCGCGCACACGAGGGAGAGGAGAAGCAGGGCGGCGAGTGCGCCGGCGAGCGGCGGGGCCGGTATGCGCCCAGGGACAGGCGGAGCCGCCGCGGTGGCCGCGGACGGGGACAAGCTGACGGACACGCGTGCGGTCCTTCGCCTCGGGCCGCGTCCGTACACATCAAGGGGTGGCCCTCATGACGAGGACGTGCGCCATCCCTCTCGCAGTCCGCGGCGAGCAGTCGGGAACTCCAGCCGTCCCACGGGTGATCGGGCTTGCGCGGCCGGCCCTGACGGGCGATCGCGCTTACCGTTGCGGGTCAGCGCCGGATTCCCACCGGACTTCCCCCACGGGACGCAGTGCGCAGCGTAGCAAGCACGGTGGGCCTCCCGTTCACCGCGTGGAGCCTCCACGGCCGCGGCGAGGTCGTCGAGGTCCTGCGCCACCGCTGCGGCGACCGCTGTGGCTCCGAGGCCGCGGAGGAACTCGTCCGTCAACCCGCGACCCGCCGGGGGATGCCTGGCGAAGGTCATGCGGATGGGCGGCCGCTTCGCCGGTTCCGACGGCGCCGTGCGCAAGACCGGTGGAGGAACGGCTCCGGAAAGGCGGCACATGTCCGCGCCCGCCCCGTAGAATCGGCGCTCATGTCGAACCCTGATGACCTGCTCGTCGACATCGCCGCCATGGTGGAGTCCGAGCACTCCAATCAGATGTCCCTCACCGTCGTGATCCCCGGTGCCGTCATCACCGGACGGCTGGCTCCGGAGGCCGTCTGGCGGGAGCGAGTGGCCGAAGTGCTGAAGGACTCAAACCAACTGGGCGCCTTCTCCCCCGTTTTCACGAGGCCCGGAGGCTGGCGCGACCGGCACGGTGAGGCCCCCTCGTACCTGCACTTCCATGTCGCGAGAATCCTCCAGGGCAATGTGGGGATTCCCGAGACCGGCGGCATGTACCGCATCGCCATCAAGGACGTGAGCGCCTGGACAGTGGGGGACTTCAGCTACTCCGACCGCTGAGCGGACGGGCCTTCGTGGCGGCGGGCCGGGGCCTCGGCGGACGGTCCGGCTCACGCCACGTGGTCGCTGTATCCGCAGACCCAGGCGAGTGCGTCGTGCACGCCGCGGACGTAATCGCGCTTCCCGGCCCGCAGGGTGGGATCGTCCAGCTGGACCACTGCCGCGTCCACCTCGGCGGTCAGCAGCCGCAGGCCGGGAATGCCGTCGGCGCCCGCGCCGGTGACGGGTGACCGCTCCGCATGTCCCATCGCCCACTCGTAGGCCGCTGCGGCGCCGGAGGAGAACTCGGGCGCCGTTCTGCGTGCCGCCAGGCCCTTGAACACGAAGGCGACGTCCTCGTGCACCCTGACACCGATTCGCTGCTCGCCCTGCCGCTCGTTCATGGTCACGTCGACCGACTTCCCTTCACCGGCAGCTCCTGACGTCCGCCGTCCAGGTCCTTCTCTGACCCGGCCCCGAGAGGTGAGTGGCCAGGTTCCCATATGTCCCTCCTGTTCCTCGGACGCGTTTTCGGTCGGTACCACGGACGGGTTCCCCCTCACCCTGCGCCTACGCGCACGACGACGCCCGACCGCATCCGCATCGCGCCGGCGGGTGCCCGGTGCGGGGCCCCGGCGGCCCGGCATCGCCACGCGTTGGTGACACCCCCGGCCGCCCGGGTCGATACTTGGGCCATGAACGGGTCCGCGCCTGTCGTCGGGGACCTGCGCAAGCGGGTCGGAGCCGGGATCTTCCGCCGCGTCGCAGGGCCGGCCGGTCCTGCCAACAGGGAGCGCATCCACCACACACCGGGACCACGGTGGTTCGGGCCCGAGCGGCCCATCCGTACCGTGCAGGGCGACGCGTCCATGTTCATCGGCGGGCTGCGCGCCCTCCTCCTGCAGTCCCTGCACCCCCTCGCGATGGCGGCCGTGGCCGCGCATTCCGGGTACCGCGGCGACCCGTGGGGCCGCTTGCAGCGCACGAGCACCTTCCTCGCCGTGACCACGTTCGGCACCGCGGACGACGCGCAGGCGGCCGTGGACCGCGTCCGCGCGGTCCACGAGCGCGCACGGGGCACGACGGCCGACGGCCGGCCCTACCACGCGGCCGACCCGCACCTTCTGGGCTGGGTCCACGTGGCCGAGGTCGACAGCTTCCTCGGGGCCCACCAGCGCTTCGGCGCCCACCCACTCGACGGCGCGGGCTGCGACGCTTACATCGCCGACATGGCACGCGTGGCATCGGCCCTCGGCGTACTCGATCCACCGCGCGACCGGCGTGAACTGGCAGACCGGATCGACGCCTACCGCCCCGAACTGTGCGGCACCACGGAAGCCCGCGAGGCGGCACGGTTCATCCTGCTCCATCCGCCCCTGCCGCTCGTGGCCAAGGGCCCCTACGCCGTGCTGGCCGCGAACGCGGTCGCCGCGCTGCCGCCGTGGGCCCGCAGCTCCCTGGGCCTGCCGAACCCGGGCCCCGCCACGGAGACCGCCGTCCGTCTCACCGGCCACGCCCTCACCCGGGCCATCCGCTGGGCCCTGGCTCCCTCCCGCACCGCACCGACCGCGCGACGACCGCCTCGGTGAGGACGCGGAAACGGCCGTGCGGTCAGTTCCGGGGGATGCGCCCCTTGCTGTGCATCGCGGTGCGGACGCGCTGTTCGGCGAGGCCCCGCCCGGCCGCGTGCGGGGTCACGTCCTGCCGCTCGGCTTCGTCGAGGACGGTGACCGTGTTGGCCCGCAGCCTGTCCGAGATCGTCTCGAAGATCGCGGCGGGGTCCGGCCGGAAGCCGGAGCAACGGGCGTCCATGGCGAACGCGGCGGCGACCACACCCCCGGCATTGGCGACGAAATCGGGGATCACCGTGATGCCCCGCTGGGCGAGGACGCCCTGGGCGGCCGGGGAGGTGGGCAGATTCGCGCCCTCCACGACGAGCCTGGCCTTGATCTCGTGCGCCGTGGTGTGGTCGATCACGTCCTGGAGGGCGGCGGGCACCAGGACGTCGCAGTCCACACCGAGTTCCGCGCCGGGAGCGAACGTGGTGCCCCGGCCGTGGCGGGTGACGAAGTGGTCACCGTGCTCCGCGCGGGCGGCCAGGAGGTCGTCGACATCGAGGCCGCTCGGGTCGTACAGCGCTCCACGGGCCGTGGACACCGCCACGACCGAGGCGCCCAGCTCGGCGAAACGGCGGGCGGCCCCGCCGCCCCCGCCCAGGGCCCGCCCCGGGCGGGGGCGCACGAGGCCCTGTTCACCCGGTCGGTTATCGTGTGGCCTCGGCCCCGAGCGGGCAGCTTGGTCAACTGTCCCCCACGTCGGGTGATGGTCCGTACGCCTTGACGGAGAACACGCGCGTGGCAAGCACGGAGACACGTCCGGCACCCCTGCCGACCGGCCTTCCCGGCATTCCCGGCCTCTTCGACCCGCCGTTCGTCGCCGACCCGTTCCCCACGCTGGCGGCGCTGCGGAGCACCTCGCCCGTCCACTTCGATCCCGGCACCGGCCTGTGGCTGGTCAGCCGCTATGCGGACGTGCGGAGCGTGCTGCTGGATCCCGGGACGTATCTGCCGGACAACGCCCAGCACTCCGTGACACCCCTGCCCGTGCGCGTACTGCGCATCCTCGCCAGGGCGGGTTTCTCCCTGCCGCCCGCACTGGCCAACAACCGCGGCGCCGACCACGCGGGCCTCCGGCGCCTGGTCATGCGCTTCTTCAACGCCGAGCGCGTCGCGGCGGCAGTGCCGATGGTCGAGCAGACCGCTGCGGAGATGCTGTCCGGTCCGCGGTCCCGCTACGCCGCCGGCGACCGCTGCGATCTGGCCGCCGAGTACGCGCGACTCCTGCCGTGCCGCGTGATGATGCGGCTCCTCGGCATCGACGGCGTCTCCGCCTCCACGCTCGCGACGTGGAGCGACGCCGCACTGGAACTCTTCTACGGTCACCCTCCCGCCGGACGGCAGCTCCACCTGGCGGAGCAGGTGGGTGCGTTCCACCAGTGGCTGACCGCGCAGGTGTCCTCGGCCGCGGCGGCGGACGGGCTCATCGGCGGACTGCGCCGGCACCGGAAGCCGGACGGCACGCCGCTGGACGCCGCGACCGCCGTGGCCGTGTGCTTCTTCGTGTTCATCGCCGGGCAGTCCACCACCGGGCAACTGATCTCCACGGCGCTCCTGCGGGCCGTGTCCGATCCGCGGGTCTGGTCACGCGTCGCAGTGGAGGACGGCTTCGCCGAGGCGTGGGTGGAGGAGATCCTGCGGCGGGAGCCGCCGGTCACCACGTGGCGCCGGGTGACCGCGCGCGAGACGGAGCTGTCCGGTGTGCGCCTGCCGGCCGGAGCGCAGCTGCTGCTGATGCTGATGGGCACCGGGTCGGACCCCGAGATGTTCGGCGACCCGGAACAGCTGTGCCCGCACCGAGAGAACATCCGGCACCACCTGGCGTTCGGTGCGGGACGGCACCGCTGCCTGGGCGCCTCCCTGGCCCGCACCGAAGCCGCGGTCGCTCTGCGGGCGGCAGCCCGTGCTCTGCCGGACGCGGCACTCGTGGAACCGGGGACGCAGCCGCCGATGCTCGGCCTGCTCTCCTTCCGCGCACCGCTTCAGGTCGTGGTGCACCGCCACTCCGGCCGGTGAGGGCTGCCCTCTCAGGCAGGCGGCGACGGCACCACCGAGGATCTGGTCCCTGTCCCCTCCTCTCCTCGCGCGACACGCTCCCACCAGATCCACATCCCGGACTCTGTGCCGGATCAGCATGGACTGCGCACCGGCGCATGGGACCGCATGGCAGCGGTGAGGGTGGTCCCGGCGCTCACGACCACGCACCGGGATGGGGCTGTGCCGTTCCATCCCCTCATCCGCCCTGCGTGCGGGGCTCTTCGGAGGTTCGGTCCATGCAGCGCACCCGTGTCCGGCGCACCGTTGTCGGCGCCCTTGCCGTGCTCGCGCTCGTCCCGCTGGCCGCGTGCGGCCAGGGCGGCGGCCCGTCGGCCTCGTCGTCTCCGTCCGCGCAGACGACGAGGGCGACTACGGCCGCGAAGCCGTTCGTCGGCGCCTTCCAGGAGCTCGAGCGCCGGTACGACGCGCGGCTCGGCGTGTACGCCGTCGACACCGGCACCGGGCGCGAGGTGGCCTACAAGGACGGCCAACGGTTCGCCTACGCCTCCACGTTCAAGGCGCTGGCCGCCGGTGCGGTGCTGCGGCAGCACTCCCCGGGCGGCATGGACGAGCTGATCACGTACTCCAGGGACGACCTGATCACCCACTCCCCCGTGACCGAGAAGCACGTCGGGACCGGAATGACCCTGCGGGCACTGTGCGAGGCCGCTGTCCGCTACAGCGACAACGCGGCGGCCAACCTGCTCTTCGACCGGCTCGGCGGGCCGAAGGGCCTCGACGCCGTACTGGAGGAGCTCGGCGACGACGTCACGCGGATGGAGCGCCGCGAGCCCGAGCTGAGCCGATGGACTCCGGGCGACACGCGGGACACGAGTACACCGCGGGCGATGGCCAAGAACCTGCGCGCGTTCGTCCTCGGAGACGTCCTGGGCCAAGCGGAACGCGCGCAGCTCACCACGTGGCTGCGGACCAACAAGACCGGGGACGAGCTGATCAGGGCAGGAGTGCCCAAGGGGTGGGTGGTCGGCGACAAGACCGGAACGGGCAGCGGTTACGGCGCGCGCAACGACATCGCCGTCGTGTGGCCGCCCGACGCCTCCCCCATCGTCGTGGCGATCATGTCGAACCGTAGCGAGAAGGACGCCGCCTTCGACAACAGGCTGATCGCGGAAGCGGCGTCGGTGGTCACCGACACGCTGTCGTAGCAGGAGGTGCGTCCCGCCGTGCGGCGGCGCTCGGCAGGACGATCCTGTGGGGCGGTGTCCTCGCCGACAACACCCGTGCCGTCCGTTTCTGCGAGAAGAACGGCTTCCGGCCCGTCGGCGCGTTCCCAGACCGTCAAGGGGCCTCCTGCAGAGGGTCAGTTCTGCGTCAAGCCCTGCGCCTTGGCCCGCGAGGGGTCTACGGTCGCCGTCATGAGGCGCATCAGCGGATCGCTTCGGGGGCGAGGCGGGAGAGGCGCCGCCTTCCGTGCGCCACGGCACGGCGGCTGGGCGCTGCACGTGCGGTTCGCGGCCGTCTGCGCCACCGTGCTCCTCACGATGCTGCTGGCCGTCGACGTGGTCGCGGCCGGACTGACGCCGGCGCGTACCGCGCTGTGGACCGTGCTGGCCGTCCTGCTGTTCGTCGTGCTCGTGCCGCCGAAGGTGACCGCGGGGGAAACGTCCCCGGGTTCGCGCTTCCTGGTGTCACGCGGTCTGCTGCGCGAGCGGCGCGTACGCATGGACCGGCTGATGTCGGTCCGCTGGGCGGACGGCGTGGCACAGCGCATCGTGCTGCGGGACACGGACGGGGGCCGGGTCGAGCTCGACCCGCGGGTCCTGGTCGCCGACCCGCCGCTGTGGCTGCTCCTCGACGAGGGCAGCCGGACCAGCCGTGCCGACGGGCTGCTGCTGTACGGCGCGGACGTCATGCGCGAGCTGGCCGAACGGCTCGAACGGGAGATGGCGCGGAACGTCTTCGAGGTGTCCGGTCTCCAGTAGCGGTTCCGGCATCCGCTGCGGCCGACGCCGGTTCACGGAGCGAACTGTGTCTCCACGGCGCGACCCGCGTTCTCGTGCAGTACCTCGGCGTGCCGCCCCTCGACGGTGACCTCGGCGAGCAGGTCACCGAGCGGGTCCCATTGGCCGACCGCGGCGCCGAAACCGATGTCCTCGGCGGCCAGTTCGCGCCCGAAGGGACCGAGATGTTCCTTGGCCGGGCCGCGGGCGTCGTCCGGGCGGAGCGCTGCCGCGAGAGGGGCCAGGTCCTCGGCCCGGTGCAGGTGCGTGGCGGCACGCATGGAGTGGACCAGGGCGAGGCGTTCGGCATCGGGGGTCTCGCCGCGTGCCCGCAGGGCCGCGGTGCGGCCGGGCGGGGAGTCCTGCACCCCGGCCACCAGCACGCCGTCGTGCAGCGGGTCGTCGGCCGGGTGCTCGATACGGTGCACTGCCGCCCGGTAGTTCAGTACCTGCGCGCGGGTCACGGTGACCGGCTTGCGAACGGGGTCGACGTGGGCCATCACACCTCCAGGACCATGCACGCAGGCTGGGCCCGCCACCGGCCCGCTCGCGGAACCCGCGGGCGGGCTGCCGTCCGTGTCCGCCTCCGGCCGGGCGACATGGACGGCACACGGAACACGGACCGGCGGCTGGCGCACATCGAACGCGTCGCCGGGGCGGCGGAGCGGGAGGAGACCTGAGGCAGAGGCCTCCGGCGCCCGCAGGGCGCGTCGGCTGCACCCGGCGGTGTCCGGCAGGGCGTGACACCGTGGAGGTGGGTCCCGGGCCGTCCGGTCCGCGAAACCGCACGTCTCCCAGGGGACGCCGGCGCCACCGGCGCTCCCCGCCCGGTAAACCACTCCCGCTCCTTTTCCCCCGTTCGGCCCTCCCCGTTGGTCCGTTCGGCCGAGACGGGCTCCCATGGGGACGGGCCGCTTGTCGGGCCCGCGAGAGAAAGGCACGCCGATGTACGAGATGCGCGCCGAGGCCACAGCCGACCAAGGCGAACTGATCTGGCATGTGATCAGCAAGGGAACGTCTGCCAGTCCCCTGTGCGGAGTCCCCCTGGAGTTGTCCCCCGCCACGGCACCCCAGCTCGAAGCAGCCGTCGAACGCTACTGCTCCTCCTGCATGGACGCCTTCAGCACGGCGCTGAAGAGCTCGTGATCGACGCCCGTGCGCTCAGTCGGCGACGACGTGTCCCGCTCCGGGCGAGGAGGCCGCCGGTACGACGCGCACGGCCGGGTCCAGGCACCAGTCGAGCACGGCCGGCCAGGGACCGTACCCGGCGTCGAGATCCAGATGCGCGCTCCCGGGCAGGAGGTCGCTGTCCAGTCCCAACGGCGTCGCGAAGACGGCCAGAGCGCCCTCGGGGCAGTAAGGATCGTTGTCCGACGCCACCAGCCGGGTGCCCCCGGGCGCCGCGGCCGCGACGTCGCGGGCCGTCACCCCGGAGTGGGCGAACGCGGCGATCTCCGGATGGCCGGCCGCCGTCTGTGGCGCCGGAGGCGCCACCAGCAGGACCCGGCCGGCCAGGACCCGGCCGGGCCGGCGGGCCACCGCGTGCAGCCACAGCAGGCATCCGAGGCTGTGGCAGACGACGACGATCTCCCGCCCCCGCAGAGCCGTGAGCCTCTCGTCCAGCGCGTCGAGCCAGGCCGGCAGGTCCGGCCGGTCCGGGTCCGGCAGCTGGGGGTACGACGAGTCGTGACCGGCGTCGCTCAGCCGCCCGTCCAGCCGGCGCAGCCAGTGGCCGTCCGGGCGGTGGTGCTGCCAGCCGTGCAGCAGCAGGAAGGCGGGGCGGTCGGGGGCGTCGAGGGGCATCGGGTCTCGCGATCGTGCACGGCCCGGCGGCGCGCGGCGCACACGGGCTGAAGGTCCACGAACGCCGTTGTCCTGTGGTGCGGATGCCGCTTTCTACCAGCGCCGGCCGACGACGAGCAAGGTCCGGGCGGTTCGCCGTGCTCCCGCCCGGCGCCGTACGCCTCGCGCGCGAACCCGCGCCCCGGCGGCGTGGCTCGGCCGGCCGCCCCCGCGCCTATCCGGACGTGGTGCCCAGGGGCAGCAGTTCGGGACGCTTCGCGGTGCGGCCGTCGCCGGAGGAGCGGCCGCGCAGACGGCGGATGAAGGAAGGCCGGGAGTCCGATGGCCGCTAGACGTGTCCGTCAAGCCGCCTGCGGGTTCGCAGCACGGCGTCGCGCAGGACGATCTCGCGACCGTCGCGTGTGGTGACCGAACGCGTCCTGGCCTCGGCGACGGCGATGTCCCACCGCTCGGGGTCCAGGCCCGCCGCGATCTCCTCGGCGGTGAAGTGCACCTCGCGGGCCGCGGCATGCGAGACATGCGCCTGCGGCGCCGATGGATGGTGGCCGACGACGAGCAGCGTGCCGCCCGGCGCGACCGATGCGGCCAGTCGGCGGAACAGCGCGTCGCGCGCCGCCGCCGGGTGCACGTAGTGCGTGGACACCAGGTCGAAGTGTCCGGCGGCGGGCGCCCAGGTGGTGAGATCGGCCTCGATCCACTCGATCCGGCTCGCGACGGCGTCGCCGAGGGCCTGGGCGTGCTCGCGCGCCCGGCGCAGCGCGGTGGCCGCGATGTCCACCGCCGTGACGCGCCAGCCGCGCGAGGCGAGCCAGACGGCGTCGGCCCCTTCGCCGCAGCCCGCGTCCAGTGCCGTACCGGGTGGGAGACCGCCGGCCTCCGTGATGAGCTGCGGATTGGGCCGCCTGGCGCCGGCGGCCGCGTGACCGCGGTAGCGCTCCTCCCAGAACTCCTTGCCGAATTCCTCGGACACACCCGTTCCCTCCTCGGACACGGCCCCTTCCTTTCCGTGGTTCACAGGCCGTGGCGACGGTTGCCCGCCACGACTTCGCAGACGCGTGCCTCGGACTCGGGTGAGAACGGGTCCCGGTGGGCGGCGACCGCCTGCCGGGTCTCCTCGGCGACGAGGTCGGCGTTGATCTGGGCCGCCGCGGCGGCACCTGCCGCGGCGGCGCCGCCGACCTGGGCGACGAGATCGGTGACGTTGCCGGCGGCCCACACCCCGGGCACCTCGGTACGGCCCGCCGCGTCGGAGGGGATGTGCTCACCGGCCCCCGAGGGGTGCGCTGCCGGACGCAGTCCGAGCGACGTCAGGAAGCCGGCGCGCGCCACCATCCGCGGCGAGACCGCCAGCGCCTCGCGGCCGACCACGGTGCCGTCGCCCAGCCGCACTCCCACGAGGCGGTCGTCGGCGATCTCCAGGGACGCCACCTCGCCCTCGACCACGCGGATGCCACGGGCGGCCAACTGCTCCGCCTCCTCTCCGGCCGGCGGCGGCATGGTGTGGGAGAAGAACGTGACGTCGTCGCTCCACTGCCGGAAGAGCAGGGCCTGGTGCACCGACAGCGGCCCGGTGGCCAGTACGCCGACGGCCTGGTCACGGATCTCCCAGCCGTGGCAGTAGGGGCAGTGCAGCACGTCCCGGCCCCACCGGGCGTGCAGGCCCGGCACGTCCGGCAGCTCGTCGACCAGCCCGGTGGCCACGAGCAGCCGACGCGCCCGGACGGAACGGCCGTCGGTCAGCGTCACCTCGAAGTCCCCTCCGTGCTCCGACCGGAGGGACATCCCGTCGCCACGAGCCACGTCACCGACCTCGCCGGTCACCACGTGACCGCCGTAGGCGCGCACCTCGGTCCGACCGCGCTCCAGCAGCTCGGCCGGCGGCACACCGTCCCGTGCCAGCAGTCCGTGCACGCCTTCGGCCGGGGCATTGCGCGGGGCGCCCGAGTCGATCACCACCACCGACCGCCGCGCGCGGGCCAGCGTCAGCGCCCCGCTCAAGCCGGCGGCGCCACCGCCGAACACCACCACGTCATAGCCGTTCCTCAGCTCATCGGTCACCGTGACCACCTCCGCGACCACCATGCGAGGAGATGAGCCATTGCCGCAATGTTGGTTGCCGGAACGGCAAAAACAGAGGCCTGGCCCCGGGACCGGCGCTCCGCCGGCCCGGCTGTCCCCCGTCACGGCTCACGGCTCACGGCTCACGGCTCACGGCTCACGGCAGCGGCGTACCGCCCGTGGCGTTGACGATCTCCGCCGTGATGTACGTCGCCCGGGGCGAGGCGAGGAAGACGTACGCGGGCGCCATCTCGGCCGGCTGCGCCGGCCTGCCCAGCGGAGACTGCTTCCCGAACTCGACGGTGTCCGGCATCGTCGCCGGGATCAGCGGTGTCCACACCGGCCCTGGCGCCACGGCGTTGACCCGGATGCCGTCCGACGCGACCATCTGCGCCAGCCCCTGAGTGAATGTGACGATCGCGCCCTTGGTCATGGCGTAGTCCAGCAGATGGGGGCTGGGCTTGTACGCCTGCACGGACGTGGAGTTGATGATGCAGCCGCCCCTCGGCATATGAGGAAGAGACATCTTCGACAACCAGAACATGCCGTAGAGGTTGGTCCGCATCACCCGGTCGAACTGCTCCGTGGTGATGGCGCCGATGCCGTCGGGCTGCGACATCTGATACGCGGCGTTGTTCACCAGGATGTCGATGCGGCCGAACTCCTCCACGGCCCGCTCGACCAGGCGGCGGCACTGCTCCTCCTCGCGGATGTCGCACGCCACCGGCACCGCCTTGCGCCCGGCGTCCTCGACGAGGGCCCGCGTCTGCCGGGCCTCGTCCTCCTCTTCGGGCAGATGGGTGAACAGCACGTCCGCGCCCTCGCGCGCGAACGCGAGGGCGACGGCGCGGCCGATGCCCGAATCGCCTCCGGTGAGGACCGCCTTCAGGTCCCGGAGCAGGCCGCTGCCCCGGTAGCTCTCCTCGCCGTGATCGGGCGGCGGATCCATCGGTCCCGTCCACCCGGGGTGCTCCTGGTCCTGCTGGGGGAAGTCGGGCCGGGGGCGCTCGGTTCCGGGGTCACGGCCGGCGCCGTTGTCGTCGCGCACGGAAGCCTCCTTCTGTTCGGCTGCGGCGGTGGCATCACCCGCCTACCCTCCGGCCCTCCAGGAATGCGCGCAAATGGGACTTTCAACTCTCTCCGGCCCACCGTCCCCGCCGCTCAGCGGCGCCTGTCGTCGGGCCTCTGCACGGATTTCTGGGGCCGCTCCCCCGGCCGCAGCGCATCCGCCGCCTCGCGGTCGCGGCTGTCGTCGTCGCGCACCTTCGTCCCGGCGTCCTCGACCTCCTGCCGGATCTCCTCGGCGGCCGTCCGCGGTGCGTGCTGCCGGTGCGTCTGGTCGTGGCCCATCGCCGTCTCCCGTTCCGTCTCGGGCACCGGGCCCTCCGCCCGGCGCTGTCACCGGGCGGGTGCCCGCGTTCCGCCGCCCGAAGCGTTCGAGACCGCGCGAGGGCGTCCCCGGCCGGGGAAGGGCCATCCGGACGGCGAGCTCCCGTAGGGTGCCGACCATGGCACGCCACATCGCCACCAACACCAGGGTGGACATCGAAGAGTTGCTGTCGTTCGTACGGCCCCGTCACCGGGCGATCCTGCTGACCCGCCGGGCCGACGGCTCGCCCCAGGGATCACCGCTGACCTGCGGCGTGGACGACTCGGGCCGGATCGTCGTCTCCACCTATCCGGAGCGTGCCAAGACACGCAACGCCAAGCGGGACGAGCGGGTCAGCGTCATCGTCCTGTCGGACGACTGGAACGGACCGTGGGTGCAGATCGACGGCACGGCGGAGGTCATCGACTCCCCCGAGTCGGTGGAGCCGCTGGTCGAGTACTTCCGCAACATCTCCGGAGAGCATCCCGACTGGGACGAGTACCGGGAGGCGATGATGAAGCAGGGCAAGTCGATCATCCGCGTCACGCCGGAGCGATGGGGTCCGATCGCCACGGGCGGATTCCCGGCCCGGCTCGCCGAGGACTGAGGCTCCCCGGCCGCCGGAATCCGCCCCGACGGGCTTCCCTCCCGCGCCGGGGTCAGCCGTCCTGCTTCCTGCCCTGGACCGCATCGCCGAACTCCTGGACCGTGCCGGTCTCGTCGTCACCGCGCGGCTGGAACAGCAACCCGAGCCACCGTGAAGCGGCCGTACGTCTGTGTCCTGGCCCGCAGACCCGCATCGTCGTAGCACCCGAATCGTCCTGGCAGGCGCACCTGCCCCCCGGCTACTCGAAGCGAGCCGTGTCGCCCGCTCCCCTGCGGACGATCTCGGCCTCCCCGCCGGAGAAGTCGATGACCGTGGTCGGCTCGGTGCCGCAGTCGCCCGAGTCGACCACGGCGTCCACGACGTGGTCGAGCCGCTCCTTGATCTCCCAGCCCTGCGTCAGCGGCTCCTCCTCGTCGGGCAGGAGCAGAGTGCTGGAGAGCAGCGGCTCGCCGAGTTCGGCGAGGAGGGCCTGGGTCACTGCATGGTCGGGGATCCGGACGCCGACCGTCTTCTTCTTCGGGTGCAGCAACTGGCGCGGCACCTCCTTCGTCGCCGGCAGGATGAAGGTGTAACTGCCGGGCGTCGCCGCCTTGATCGCGCGGAACACGTCGTTGTCGATGTGCACGAACTGGCCCAGCTGCGCAAAGTTCTGGCACACCAGGGTGAAGTGGTGACGGTCGTCCAGATTCCGGATCGACCGGATCCTGGTGATGCCGTCGCGGCTGCCCAGCTGGCAGCCCAGGGCGTAGCAGGAGTCCGTCGGGTACGCGACGAGCGCGCCGGAACGGATACTTTCGGCCAGACCGGTGATGACGCGTCGCTGAGGATTCTCGGGATGCACGTCGAAGTACTTCGCCATCCGCCGAGTCTAAGGCCCGTCCGCCGATCGGTCCCCGACCGGAGCCGCAGTGGGTCGGTGAGGCGGTCCGCGGCCGGTGCGGGCGTGCGCGTCCCGATCGCTGGACGTCAACCGGGCGCAAGTGGAGGGCGGTTGACGGACGGACGGGCGGCCGGCGCGTTCGTCGGCCGCGCCCCACGACACGCCCGGCGCGCGGGATCCCGTGAGGGTGATCCCCGGCGACCATCCGGGCGCTTCCGCGTGGCGTTCCGGCGCGCGCGCCGCGCACCTGGTGTGGCCTGGCCCGGGACAGGTACCAGACACGGCGGAAGGGAACGGGGCGATGTTCAGGAACACCAGGGCGTTCAGCGGTTTCTCGGTGAACGACCTCGGCAGGGCAAGGCAGTTCTACGGCGACACCCTCGGTCTGGAGGTCGAGGAGTCCGGTGGCGGGGACATGCGTATGCTGTTCATCACCCTCGGCAGCGGGGCGCGCGTGCTCGTCTACCCCAAGGACGACCACCGGCCGGCCGACTTCACGATCCTCAACTTCGAGGTCGACGACGTCGACGCCGCCGTCGACGAGCTGGGGCGGCGCGGGGTCACGTTCGAGAAGTACCCCCAGTTCGAGGCGGACGAGAAGGGCATCGTGCGGCAGGCCGGCCCGACCATCGCCTGGTTCAAGGACCCTGCGGGAAACGTCCTCTCCGTGCTGCAGGAGCACTGAGCCCGGTGGGCCCGCCCCTCCGGTCACGGACGGACGGGCCCACCAGGTCTAGGCCGACAGCACCCCCTCGGTCACCGCCGCCGGCACGACGGCGTACCCGACGGCTCGGGTCGTGAAGGTCCCGCGGCCCTGGGTACGGCTGCGCAGCCGGGACGCGTAGCCGAACAGTTCGGCCAGCGGCACGGTCGCGGTGATCACCGCTGTGCCGGCCCTGGCCGTCTGGCCCGACACCCGGCCGCGCCGTGCCGCCAGGTCACCGAGCACGCCGCCCACGGCGTCGTCGGGCACGGTGGCCGTGACCTCGACCACCGGTTCCAGAAGCGCCATCACACTCGCGCGCAGCGCCTCGCGGAGCGCGAGCCTGCCGGCCGTGCGGAACGCCATCTCCGAGGAGTCCTTGGGATGGGTGGCTCCGTCCGTGAGCGTGACCTGCACTCCGGTCACCGGGTGTCCCCCGAGGGGGCCTTCGGCCAGGGCGTCCCGGCAGCCGGCCTCCACCGCGCGGATGTACTCCTGCGGCACCCGTCCGCCGGTGACCGCCGAGCGGAACACCAGGTGCCCGGCGCCGCCGGACGGGTCGTCCGGCGTCGCCGCCTCCACATCGAGGACGACATGGGCGAACTGGCCCGCCCCTCCGTCCTGTTTGACGTGCCGGTACACCAGGCCCGACACACCGCGGGCGACCGTCTCGCGGTAGGCCACCTGCGGCCGCCCCACGCCGACCTCCAGCCCGTGGGCGCGGCGGATCTTCTCCACCGCCACCTCCAGGTGCAGCTCGCCCATGCCCGACAGCACGGTCTGGCCGGTCTCGGGATCGGCCCGCACCGCCAGCGAGGGATCCTCTTCGACCAGACGCGCCAGTGCCGAGGCCAACCGGTCGGTGTCGAGGCTGCTGCGGGCCTCGACCGCCACCGAGACGACGGGATCGGCCACGGTCGGCGGCTCGAGGACCAGCGGCGCCGCCGGTGCGCACAGAGTGGCCCCGGCACGGGCGGACTTCATCCCGATCACCGCGACGATGTCCCCGGCCACCGCGTGGTCCACCTCGGCGTGCCGGTCGGCCTGCACCCTCAGGATGCGGCCGATCCGCTCGCTGCGGCGCGCGCCCGCGTCGAGCACCGTGTCCCCCTTCCGGATCGTTCCCGCGTACACGCGCAGGTAGGTCAGGCGTCCCGTCGCGGTCGAGTTCACCTTGAAGACCAGGGCCGCGAACGGTGCGTCGGGATCGGCCGCGCGCTCCTCGTCCGCTCCGCCGTGGGTGCCGCGCACCGCCGGAACGTCCACGGGCGACGGCAGGTAGGCGACGACGGCCTCGAGCAGCGGCTCGATCCCCCGGTTCCGATAGGCCGAACCGCACAGCACCACCACGGCCTCACCGGCCAGCGTCAGATCGCGCAGAGCCGACCGGAGTGTCACCGCGGACAGAGTCCCCTCGCCGCAGAACTCCTCCAGCGCACCCGGGTGCATTTCCGCCACCGCCTCCTCCAGGAGGGCGCGGCGCCGCAGCGCCTCGTCCCGCAGGGAGTCGGGCACGGGACCTTCCTCGACGGTGTCGCGTCCTGTGCCCCACACGAGTGCGCGCATGTGCACCAGGTCCACCACGCCGGTGAAGTCGTCCTCCCGTCCGATCGGCAGCTGGACGACGAGCGGGACCGTGTGCAGTCGCTCCCGGATGGACGCGACCGCGGTGTCCAGGTCGGCGCCCGCGCGGTCCAGCTTGTTGACGAAGGCGATCCGCGGCACCGCGTGCCGGTCGGCCTGCCGCCACACCGACTCGCTCTGCGGCTCGACACCTGCAACCGCGTCGAACACCGCGATCGCACCGTCGAGCACCCGCAGCGAGCGCTCCACCTCGTCGGAGAAGTCGACGTGGCCCGGCGTGTCGATCACATTGACGCGGTGCCCCTGCCAGACGCAGCTGACGGCAGCGGCGAAGATGGTGATGCCACGGTCGCGCTCCTGGGGGTCGAAGTCGGTGACGGTGGTCCCGTCGTGGACCTCGCCGCGCTTGTGGGTGGTGCCGGTCAGGTAGAGGATCCGTTCGGTGACGGTGGTCTTGCCGGCATCGACATGGGCGAGGATGCCCAGGTTCCGGACGGCGGTCGGCTGGTTGCTCGCATGACGTTGCGGGGTGGTACGCACGGCCCGAGGCCTTTCGTGGTGATCTGGAGTTCACAGGGCAGCGCGATTTCCGGACGAAGCGGGGCCCGTGCTCGGGCCCGGCGGAATCTCCTGGCACTCGACGGCACGGCGCAGGCCGTGCTGCCGCGCACCGGGCAGCGGTGGGTCAGGAGTTCGTCACGGACGTCCAGTGGCGGCCGCGCAGCCGGCACCGGGCGCACGAAGACACCAGGATCACGTCGAACCGGGACCGGGGAACGGCGACAGCGGTGCGGTGACACATTGCCGGGCTCCCCTCGTTCGTCTCACTCGTCGACCAGGCATGCGCTGCGGTGATCGGCAGCGTGCGAAAGCGAGTGTAGGAAGCCTGCAGGGGCCCGGGCATCCGATTATTCGCCTGAGCCCGATGCGCCGCACCCGCCGGCGCCGCACCTGCTCCGGGCACGCGAAGGCCCCGACCGGCGGGCGGTCGGGGCCTGGTGACGAGGGTCAGTTGGCGTCGACGAGGTCGTGCGCGGGCACCTTGACCGTACGGGCGCCGGGCACGCCGCCCAGAACGATCTTGCGGAGAGCGCTGTTGTTGTTCAGGTTGGTCTCCTTCAGCCTCTTCTCCGGGTTGGCCAGCACCTGGATGTAGTACGTGCCGTTCGGCAGGCCGGTGATGTCGAAGGACTGGCCGGGCAGGTCCTGGGTGTAGGTGTCACCGGAGCCGACGTCGAGGACCTCACGGACGGAGATCGAGTTCTCCTGTCCGCAGGCGGTGGAGAGGTCGGTGTTCTCCGGGTGCCAGTTGGCGTTCTTCACCGTGTAGTCAACGGCGTCCGTGTTGGCCAGGCAGAACGCCTCCTTGCCGCTGCGCACCGCCTCCTTCTTGTCCGCCTTGAGGAGCCGGTAGCTGGCGAAGTCGGTGAAGTGCCAGTGCTCGTGACCGGGTCGGGGGTCCCACTCCATGGTGCCGGTCGGCGTGTAGCCGACCTGCTTGCCCTTGGCGTCGTAGAAGTACTGGTAGGCGTCCATCAGCTTCTTGCCGGGAGAGCGGAAGCCGTCCACGACCAGCTGGGCGGGGCCGGCGTTCCACACGTTGGCGCTGAAGGCGAGGTAGTCCTTGCCGGGAACGTCGTCGCCCCCGTCGCTGATGGTGATGCCGTAGGCAGGCAGCGACCGCAGGTCGGGCTTGGGGACGTCGGGGACGGCGGCGCGGCCCGTGGGCCGCTGCGCGTTCGGCTTCAGGGCGGGCGCGCGGCGCGAACCGTCGGTCTGCCCCGTGCCGTCGCCCACCCTCGCGGCTGCGATCCCGACCTTCTTCAGCGCCCACGGAAGGGCGGGAGGTGCGGGCGGGTAGGGGCCGTGGCCCACGTTGTACGACGGACCGGCACCGCTCGTCGGGGCCGCCGGCGGGGCGGTGCGCTGCCCCTGGTGGTGGGCGTGCCCGGCCGCGTGGGACCCGTGCTGCGCGGCCCGCGCCGCGCCCCCGCCCTCGTCCCAGCTGCGTTCGCGCACCGTGAGCTTGATCGTCTGGGGCTTGTCGGCGATGCCGAAGTGGTCGCGGTAGCGCTTGGCGACGGACACCTTGGCGGTGTACTTCCCAGCGGGCAGGTCGGCCTTCTCGGAGTAGTGGCCCGCATACGTGTTGGAGGCCCAGCCCTTCTCTATCCCCCACACCGAACCGAGAGTGAACGGGTTGACCGGACAGCTCTGGGGATAGTGCGACGTGGACGGCGCGTCGGGGCGTACCCGGCCGGAGGCGTTGTTCGGGCAGAAGGGCTCCGTCTTCTTGAGCACCGTCCTGCCGGCCGCGTCGGCGACGGTGATCTCGGCGAATCCCGGCAGTCCCGAGAAGTCCTTCACCAGGCCCGCGGGAAGCGTCTTCGTCCGGGTCGCCTTCCCGTCGCGGATGATCTGCGTGGCGACCACGGGGTCCTTGTAGGACTTGCGGGTCACCTTGAGCTCGAGAGGGCCGTTCTCGGCGGTGAGGTAGGTCCCGAGGTCGAGGTAGACGCCCGGCTCCTCCTTCCACGAGTCGAGCGTCACGGACGTGGACGCGGCGATGAGGCTGAGCTTCGGTGCGGGCTGGGCGGCCTGCGCCTGCTTCCCGTCGGGCGCGGCGGCGACGACGCCGGCGACGACGGCGATCGCCGCGGCACCGGCGATCGCCGGACGCCTGAGGCGGGACTGGCGGGTTCGGGTCATCATTCCTCGTTCTCGGTCTCGGACGTGCGTGCGGGACGGTGGACGATCCATCGCGCTGGGCCCGGCCGGGCGGCCGGGGCTGCATGGGCCGGTCCCGGGCCTGGCGATGAGGTCGCACAGTTGTGTGTGCGCTGTGAGAGGGAGGTGAGGGGCCGGAGGTTGTCCGCCGATGCGCCTCCAGCAGATCGTTGGCCGAAATCGGCTCCTCGGGCGCGCGATCCGGTCGCCGTGGCCTCGTTCTCCTTCACCGTCCTCGCGACTGTGGTAGCTCACCGCAGGTTCGGCCTCGGGGCGGTGCCGTGCGATCCCGAGCGCATGGTCAGCGCGAGCAATCACGAGCGGGTGCGCCGGAGTTACGACACGGTGGCCGAGGAGTACCGGGCGCGGATCGCGGGCGAGCTCGCCCACAAGCCCTTGGACCGGGCGCTCCTGGCGGCCGTCGCCGAGGAGGCGGGACCCGGTGCGCCGGTCGCGGACCTGGGCTGCGGGCCCGGGCACGTGGCGGCATGGCTCGCGGACCACGGGGTCCGGCCGGTCGGCATCGACCTCTCCCCCGCGATGGTCTCGGTCGCCCGCCGCGAGCACCCGGGGACGGAGTTCCGCGAGGGCGACCTTCTGCGTCTTCCCGCCGCGGACGGCGAATTCGGCGCGGCCGTCGCGCTGTACTCCGTCATCCACCTGCAGCCCGCCGAACTGCGCCCGGCCTTCGAGGAGATGCGCCGCGTACTGAAACCCTCCGGCCTGCTGCTGGTCGCCTTCCATCGCGGCGCGGAGGTCCGGCACTTCGCCGAGTGGTGGGGCCATGAAGTGGACGTGGATTTCCACTTCTTCGCCGGCGAGACGGTCACGGCGGCGCTTCGAGAGGCCGGCTTCGCCGTCGAGGCGACGCTGGAGCGGGCCGGCTACCCCGAGGAGGCGGCGACCGACCGCACGTACGTGATGGCCCGTCCGTCCTGAGGCGCGGCGTGGACGGCGGCGTGTGGCGGATCGAGATCGCCTGCAACGCCGGGAGTCCGGCGGGCGGTTGACGTATCGTCGGTTCCAGGGTCGGCCGGTGCGGGTGGAGTACGACGTCCCTCCGGACCTCCGCACCCGAACCCCTCGACCGGTTACGACGATGTCCACGACAGGGGAACCATGCGCGCAGGGGTCTATCTCGCTCACCCACGGCCCGGCAGTTTCAACCACGCCGTGTTCGATGCCGTGGTGGAGGAACTGCGCGGCCGCGGATGCGAGGTGCTCGCGCACGACCTGTGCGCCAAGGGGTTTCCGCCCGTACTCGCCCCGGACGAGACCGGGACGGTCGCTTCGGCCTCCTCGCACGTCGACGCACAGGTGGCCCTCCACCGGGCTGAGGTGGCCACGCTCGATGCCCTGGTCTTCGTGCACCCGAACTGGTGGGGCATGCCACCCGCTGTTCTCACGGGATGGGTGCAGCGCGTCCTCGCTCCGGGCGTGGCGTACAAGCTCGCGTCCGCGGAGGGCGTGCCGGCGGGGCTGCTGACGGCGGGCCGTGCCCTCGTACTGAACACCTCCGACACCCCCGCCCACCGTGAACAGGACGAGTTCGGCGACCCGTTGGAACGGATCTGGTCCGCCTGCGTCCTGCCCTACGTCGGAGTCGACGACGTGCGACGCGTCGTCTTCCGCACGGTGACCGATTCCACCGCCACGTCCCGCGCCACGTGGCTGCGGGAGGCGCGCCGGCAGGCCGCCGCACTCCTGGACTGACCGAGTCCCTGCATCCCCCGACGCACGAGGCCGGCGCCAGCGGACGAGGAGCTGGCGGACCAGGGCATCGGTGGCCCACTCCTGCCAGGCGTCCGAGGACCATCCCCGCTCGTGGACGAGAAGGTGACAGGTCTCGGGTGCCGTCACGGCCAGGGCTGTCGGCGGCCCTGGCCGCGTCGGTCCCCGGCCGCAGCGCGCCCTCGGCGTCGAGCGCATCGGCGAACCGGAGCTGCACGATGTGGCGCTGACCGATGTTGGTACGCCACAGGTCGGCGATCTGCGTCCCGGTTCTGATGTTCTGCATCACCTTCGGCCTGGCCATGGACTACAGCGTCCTCCTGCTCGCCCGGATCAAGGAGGAGTACACGGCGACGGGTGACAACACCCGTGCGGTGGCGTTCGGCATGGAGCGCAGCGGCCGCCTGATCACGGCGGCCGCGCTGATCGTGACCACGGTGCTCGGCGCCATGGCGACCTCGGAGCCGGCCGTCCTCAAGCTCCTCGGAGTGGGACTTGCCCTTGCCGTCCTGGTGGACGCGACGATCGTGCGCGGCCTGCTGGTCCCGGCGGCCATGCGGCTCCTCGGTCACAGGAACTGGTGGGCGTCCCGGCCGCTGCGCCGGCTGCACGCCCGTATCGGTCTGAGGGACGACCGACACCGGAGGGCACCCGCAGGCGGAGCCCCGGGCCGGCCGCGGGAAAAGCGTCGGCCGCGCCCTCCTGGTGCGCGGCCGACGTCACGCGATGACCGTGTCAGGCGGTCTCGAAGCGTTCCCAGACCCGGTGGCCGCCGAGGAGCCGGGTGATCTCGGTGAGCGTGGCGTCCCCGCTGTCCCCGCTCACCACGCCGGGTGCGCCGGCGGGAACACCGGCGGCCTCCAGGACACCGGCCGCTCCGTTCCAGCCGCCGATGGCCTTTCCGTGGCGATATGCCTCGGAGACCATCAGAAGCACGCGCGGATCGGATGCGACGTTCTGCCGGGTGACGGCGTCGCCCGCCTTGGCGTCGCGGGCGCCGAAGGCATCGTCCGCCGGGCCGGGGGCTCCGGCCAGGACCAGGGCGTCGAATTCGATGGAACGGGCAGTCGCGAAGGTGCGCTGGACCGCGACCGGGTCGCCGTCCGCGCCCAGCTCGCCGCCGCTCGGCGCGATGACGAGCGGGACCATGCCCGCGTCGAGCACGGACCGGCGCACCGCCCGGACGCCGTCGAGGTCGCAGTCGGCGTCGGCGACGATGCCGATGACGCGGCCGTCCACCGGCCAGGTGCGGCCGATCTGGGACAGGGCCGGACTGGGCTCGACGGACGTCAGGGGTTCGGTCGGCTTGGGAGCGGGCAGCCCGAGCGCGGCGGCGACGCCTTCGCACAGCTCGGGGTCGATGTTGGCGAGCACCTGCAGGCCCCGCTCCTTGATGGCCTGCTCGTAGCACTTGCCCAGTTCGAACGAGTAGGCGGCGATGATGTGCTCGCGCTCCGGCGGGGACATGCTCAGCCAGAACCGCCGGGGCTGGCTGAAGTGGTCGGCGAACGAAGCGGGCGCCTCGCGGACCTTCTTCGCCGCCGGCACGTCGAGCGGCACCTCGACGTAGGCCGCCGTGTCGGCGGCCGCCTGGAACGGGCAGCCGCCGTCGAGGGAGTTGGGCCGATAGGGGGCGACGCCCCGGTGCACGGCCGTCTGGTGCATGCCGTCGCGCGACATGTCGTTGACCGGTGCGTGGGTCCGGTTGACCGGAATCTGGGCGAAGTTGGGTCCGCCGAGTCGGCTGATCTGGGTGTCGAGGTAGGAGAAGAGCCTGCCGGACAGCAACGGGTCGTCGGTGATGTCGATACCGGGGACGAGGTGGCCCGGGTGGAACGCCACCTGCTCGGTCTCGGCGATGAAGTTCGACGGGTTGGCGTTCAGGGTCAGCAGGCCGATGGGCTGCACCGGCGCCAGTTCCTCGGGGACGATGTTGGTGGGGTCGAGGAGGTCGATGCCCTCGAAGGTCTGCTCCGGGTTGTCGGGGAAGGTCTGGATGCCGAGCTCCCACTGGGGGTGGGCGCCCGCCTCGATGGCGTCGGCCAGGTCGCGGCGGTGGAAGTCGGGGTCCATGCCACCGGTGATCTGGGCCTCCTCCCAGACCATGGAGTGCACGCCCAGCTTCGGCTTCCAGTGGAACTTGACGAGCGTCGTCGCCCCTTCGGCGTTGACCAGCCGGAAGGTGTGGACGCCGAAGCCCTCCATCATCCGGAAGGAGCGGGGGATGCCGCGGTCGGACATGTTCCACAGCGTGTGGTGGGTGGCCTCGGTGTGCAGGGTGACGAAGTCCCAGAACGTGTCGTGCGCGCTCTGCGCCTGCGGGATCTCCCGGTCCGGGTGCGGCTTGCCCGCGTGGATGATGTCGGGGAACTTGATCGCGTCCTGGATGAAGAAGACGGGGATGTTGTTGCCGACCAGGTCGAAGGTGCCCTCGGTCGTGTAGAACTTGGTCGCGAAACCGCGGGTGTCGCGCACGGTGTCGGCCGAGCCGCGCGAGCCGAGCACGGTCGAGAAGCGGACGAAGACCGGTGTCTCGACGTCCTTGGCGAGGAACGCCGCCTTGGTGACCTTCGCGGCGGTGCCGTATCCCGTGAACACCCCGTGCGCGCCGGCGCCGCGCGCGTGCACGACGCGCTCGGGGATGCGCTCGTGGTCGAAGTGTGTGATCTTCTCGCGCAGGTGGTGGTCCTGAAGGAGCACCGGCCCGCGGCTTCCCGCCTTGAGCGAGTGGTCGGTGTCGTACAGCCGAGTGCCCTGAGCCGTGGTCAGGAACGCGCCGCCCTGGGCGAGGGCCGCCGGGTCGGCTCCGGTCTCCTGGCCGGTGGGACCGACCGTCGCCGGTCCGCGCTGGTCCGGCTTGGGCGGGAGGGGGTCGCGGGGTTCGGTCGGTTCCTCGAAGGGCGGGGGCTGCGGGGCGGGCTTGCCCGGGATCTCGTCGGCGGGGCCGGACGTGTTCCGGTTCAATGTGTCCTCCAGGGGTACGGTGACCGGACGCCGGAACCTTCACCGCCGCCACAGGCGATACCGGCGGCCCGGTACCTGACCCAGCCGATTCTTCTGCGGCGGGCGCCCGGAAGCAGCCTGAGTACCCCCATTCCGGGGGGCGAACCGGGGCGGGAGGACTGCGGCTATCCTGCGGCGGTGCCGGTCCGGGGGACCGGCTCGCCCAGAACGACGCGTTCACCCTTGATGCCGTGCCACGGTGACCGGCACGGCAGGAGACGGAGCCTTGATGGACCCTCAGCACTTCCGGCGGATCACGGCGTTCGTGGAGGCGCGGCTCACGCCGCTCTTCGACGCCGCGACGGGCAGCACGCACGGCTTCGGGATGGACGACACCGCCCGTGCCCTGCGCGCCCTGCGTGCCACCGTGCTCGCCGCCTCGGCGGTGGAGGGGGTCTTCGAGCAGCGCGACCGGGCCGACGGGGAGGTCCGGCACATCGCCGACCAGGCGCTGGCTCACAATTGGGACGTGCTGCGGCGCATCGCGAGGAACTGGGAGGACCACCCGGACTTCCTCCGCGAGTTCAAGCGCGAGTCCTGGGAGTTCGACGACGAGCTCGCGCCCGCGGCCGCCGCGGAGGGCTGAGCGGGCGGGCCGGCCGCCGACCGTTCGGCGGTCAGCGGCCGGCCATCGGCACCAGGCGGGCGGCGGCCTGTGCCCTTGCCGCTTCCAGCAGGGCGAGGAGCACCGACTTGCTGGACTCGCGATCGCGCACGTCGCACAGGATGACCGGCGTGGTGGGTTCGAGGGCGAGGGCCTCACGCACCTGCCGGCTCGTGCAGTCCCGCCTGCCGTCGAAGCAGTTGACGCCGACCGCGAAGGGGATGTTGCGCTCCTCGAAGAAGTCCACCGAGGCGAAGGAGGCGTCGAGCCGCCGGGTGTCGGCGAGCACCACGGCGCCCAGGGCACCGAGCGCCAGGTCGTCCCACATGAACCAGAAGCGGTCCTGTCCGGGCGTGCCGAACAGGTAGAGCACCAGTTCCGGGGAGACGGTGATCCGGCCGAAGTCCATGGCCACCGTGGTGGCGTACTTGCCCTCCACGCCCGCCAGGTCGTCGATGCCCCGGCTGACCTCGGTGATGCGTTCCTCGGTCTCCAGCGGGGGAACCTCGCTCACGGAGCCCACCATCGTGGTCTTGCCCACGCCGAAGCCGCCCGCGATCAGGATCTTCAGTGCCGTCGGCATGATCGGCTCAGAGCTGGCGGATAGCATCCATCACCCTTTCGATGAGTTCCACGCTCGGTTTGTCCGTCTCCGACGGCGGGGCCTGGACCAGGATCAGCGAGGCGTTGAGCAGGTCCCCGCACAGGACCTTCACCACGCTGACCGGCAGGTCGAGGTGGGCAGCGATCTCGGCGACGGCCACGGCGCGGTCCCGGCAGAGTGCCAGGATCTCGGCCGCCTCCGGCTCCAGCGGCTCATGCCCGGCGTCGTCCGGGGACCGTGTGACGACGAGCGTGATCAGCGCGAAGCTGTGCTGGCTGTGACGGGTGCGCCCGCCGGTGATGGCGTACGGCCGGACGTGACGTCCGGCCTGCCCTTCTTCGAACCACGGCGCTTCAGGCATCCTGGATGTGACCGTGGAAGGAGTTCTGCACGCGCGGCGCGGCACTGAGGTACTTGCCGACCTTCTTGACGAGCGTGCCCATCTCGAACGCCATCATGCCGACGTCCACTTCCTCGGAGGCGATGGCCGCCAGTCGCGCTCCGCGGCCCGCGGCGGTGACGAAGAGGAATGCCCTGTCCATCTGGATGACCGTCTGCTGGACCTCACCCCCGTGGAAATGCCGGGCAGCGCCGCGGGCGAGGCTGTGCATCCCCGATCCGACGGCGGACAGGTGCTCGGCGTCGTCTCTGCCGAGATCCTTCGACTTGCCGATAAGGAGGCCGTCCCCGGACAGCACGATGGCACAGCGGATCTCCGGGATCTGGTCCACGAGGCTGTCCAGTAGCCAGTCCAGCTGGGGAGCGGCTTGTACCTGCTCAGTCATTGCTGAATGTTCCCTCACAGTTAGTTGGCGCCCTGGTCAGGCGAGTCCGCCTGACCGTCGGCACCAGCCGACTTGTCCGTCTCGGTGATCCGCGCCCGCTTCATCCCTTGCTGGATGGCCATCATGGCGCGGGCCGAGTCACCTGGCGAGAGACCACCGGTCTCCTCCTCGTCGCCCCGTGCCTGGGCCTCGGCCTCCGCCTGCGCCGCTTCCTTGCGCAACTGCTGCGCGAGGCTCGCTCCCTTGGTCCGCTGGGGAAGGATGCGAGGGGTCGCCAGGGGCTGGGACGGTTCCTGCGCGCGCTCGTAGGCGGCCGGCTCGTAGGCCGCCGGCTCGTAGGCCGCCGGCTCGTACCCCCTGGGCTCGTACCCCGCCGGGTCGTAGGCAGCCGGCTCCCGATGCCGCGCTTCGGGGTCCGGATGCTCCTGGGGAGGCGTCCAGTCCGCCGGCATCGGGGGCTGTGCGGCGGCCGAATGAGCTGACGTGGGCGGCAACAGACCTGCACCTCCGTACTCGGGATACCCGTGCTGATCCACGCGCTGCTGCGGGAGCGCGGCGCCCGCACCGCCACCCGGGGCGACGCCGTTCGTGACCGCGTTGAGCACCATCGTGTCGCCGCCCGGCGCGTCGGCCGCGGCCGGCCGGGGCGGCTCCAGCCGCCCCGGCCCGTTCGCCGAGGCCGCTGTCTTGAGCTGCTCCAGGAGCGGGGAGTCGTGCTCCTCCAGCAGGGCCGTCGGTACGAGCACGATGGCGAGGGTGCCGCCGTAGACGGACTCCCGCAGCTCCACCTTGATCTTGTGGCGCTCGGCGAGCCGGGCCACCACGAAGTGTCCGAGGCGGGGGTCCTCGCCCAGCGACATCATGTCGAGCTTGGGCGGGTGCGCCAGAAGGTGGTTGGCGCGGGCGCGGTGCTCCTCCGGCATCCCGAGGCCGTGGTCCTCGATGTGCAGGGCCAGGCCCCGGGCGACCTTCGTGGCGCTGACGTACACCTGGGTGTCCGGCGGGGAGAAGCTCGTGCCGTTCTCGATGAGTTCGGCGAGCAGGTGGGTGACGTCGGCGACGGCCCGCCCGGCGAGGGACACCTGCCGGCCCGGGGGCAGGTTCTTCACCTTGACCCGGGTGTACTGCTCCGTCTCCGCCACGGCACTGCGCATCACGTCGGTGATGGAGACGGGGGCGGTCATACGGCGGGTGGGCGGGGATCCGCCGAGGATGACGAGGTTCTCCGAATGCCGCCGCACACGGGTGGCGAGGTGGTCGACCTTGAAGATGTCCTTCAGCAGGTCCGAGTCCTCGTGCTTGCGCTCGAGGTCGTCCAGCAGGGAGATGAGCCGGTGGATCAGGATCTGCGTGCGGCGGATGAGCTGGGCGAACACCCTTTCCGTGCCCTCGCGGCCGCGGGACTGGTGCGCGACGGTCTCCACGGAGGCGAGTGCCAGGCGGTCGATCGCCGCTTCGAGCCGTCCCAGGTCGTCGTCGGGCTGGTCCGCCAGAGGCATGAGTTCGGCGGGGTCGACCCGCTCTCCGCGCTCGAGCCGGGCGAGGAGTTGGGGCAGCCGGGTGCCCGCCAGGTCCTCGGTCTTCCGGTGGAGCCGGGAGAGCCGGTCGGCCAGCGCGCGCCGTACACGCAGAGCCGGGACCCCGACGGCGGCCAGGCCGGCCAGCGTCGCCAGGGAACCGAGGATCAGGCCCAGCACGAGGTCGTCGGCCTTGTCCTCAGCGGTCCCGGCCACGTGCGCGAGGGAGTCGGAGTCCAGCGTCTGCAGTCCCTCGACGACGGTGTCGGAGGCCTCCGGCCATCCGGTGGCCGACTTCGGCAGGCCGGTGTCCCGGCCGCCCGCCACGGCGTCCTCGATCGACACCAGCTGCGTCCAGAGCGGCCCTTCGGTGAGCCGTGCGTAGGCGTCGGCCTGACTCGGGGGCAGGTCACCGGCGTTCAGGTCGGCGAGCGCCTCGCGCTGGATCGCGAGGTACTGGCCGAACCGGGCGCGGGTCGCGGCGTCCAGGCGGCCCGAGGGCAGAGCGCCGGCGAGCAGCGCGTCCTCGCGGGAGAGCATCTCCGTGAGCCGCACCAGGGACGACGTGGCCGCGGCTGCGTGGGCGACGCTCCCGTCGTCGGTCCGGGTGGCCGCCGTGACCAGGGCCGTGGCTTCGCCGATGGTGTCCGTGAAGTAGGTGAAGGCGTCGTCGTCGCCGAGGGTGCGGTCGTCGATCGCCGCACGGCGATCGGACAGCGCGTCCAGCGATTCCTTCAGGCGGCCGGCCCGGGCCTTCAACGACGTGGTGTCCAGCCCCGAGGGCGAGGACCGGCGGTACTCCTGTACGGCGACGTCGGTTCGCCCGCGGGCGCTGTCCAGGGCGGTACGAGCGGCGCTGCTCCGGGCGGCCTGCCATGCGGCAGTGAGGCGGCGCTCGTCCTGGAGCCGGGACAGCACGTCGTGCGCGGGCTGCCCCGCGGAGGTGACGCGCTCCGACTCGTCACGCAGCTGAATCTGCTCGTCCACGAGCCCGGTCGCCGTGTAACCCCACACACCGGTGAGGAGCACCGCCGGAACGGCAAGGGACAGGGCGAACGGCAGTCGAATGGACTTGCGCGGGGCGGACCTGTGACTGGTCCGCCGGTCGCGGGTGCCTGGCATCTGAATCCTCGTACGACAGCGAAACACTGATGGTAGTTAGGGACCGTCCCAAAAAAATGCTCAAGTACCCCTTGCGCGTGTCACCTTGACAAATGATCAGCCGGAGTCGGCGGGCCGTTGAACCGTACCAGGATCATGGCGCACCGTCACACGTGAGCTCCGGTTGTGAAACACACCTTGCTCAGGCCGGTCACAACAGGGCGAGCAGCTTGGGGGTGTAAAGGGCGCTGACGGTCTCAATTCCGGCGACCATGTCGAAATAGATGGCGGTCAGGTCCTCGTCCCTCTCCACCGCCCGCAGAAGGGAGAGCCGCTGCTCGTGCGGGGCCAGTTGCGCCACCGCGAGCGTGGACTCGTAGCCCGGTACGAGGGCGGCGTCCCGGTCGTCGGCGTAGTCCCGGAGCGCTCGGTCGAGCCGGAGCGGGTCGCCGCCGAGCAGGTCGCCCACGCGCCGCACCAGGGTTTCCGCCTGGAGGAACGCGTCGCTGATCCCGCGGGCGGTGATGGAGTCCTTGTGGTGTCCGGCGTCGCCCACCAGCGCCCAGCCGGGGCCGGTGGCCTGGCGGAAGAAGTTCCGCTGGTCGCCTGTGCCGCGCAGTCTCTCGATGCGGCGCTTGCCGTCGAGCCTGTCGTAGAGCGCGGGAGCGGTGGCGCGTATCTGTCCCAGGTAGGCGCTGCGGGCGTCGGTGCGGACTTCCTCGAACCGGGACTGCGGGAAGTAGGTCAGGACGAGCGTGGCACCGTCGTTGGTGGGGACGGCGGCGACCCAGCTCTGCGGATTCTCGTACAGCTCGAGGGTGGCCGGAACGTCCTGCCAGTATCCGTAGTAGGCGCAGGTCAGCCGGGGGTCCTGCACGGTGTAGCGCGCACGGCTGAGCCGGGCGACCGTGGAGCGCATTCCGTCGGCGCCGATCACGAGGCGGGCCCGCTCCGTGAAGGTGCGGCCGCCGTGCCTGCCCTCCACACCGACGACGCGCCCGGTGTCGTCGTGCAGCAGGCGGGTCACGGAGCACCGGTCGCGCAATTCGGCACCGGCGGCGACGGCCGCGTCCACCAGGATCGCGTCGAGGACATGGCGGCGCGGGGCGTAGCCGGCGCGCTGCCCCTCCACGCCCCGGGCGCAGCCCTCCAGGCGGATGTCCGCCACCTCGTAGACCGCGTGGTCCAGGGGCGGGCAGCCGGAGGCCCGGACGGTCTCCAGCAGGCCCCAGCGGGCGAGTGCCGCGACGCCCGGCTGGTGGATGAGGTGGGTCGAGAGGGTGTCGGAGGGGAATGACGCCCGGTCGAGCACGAGGACCCGGTAGCCCGCGCGCGCGAGCAGCATGGCAGTGGGAGCTCCGGCGCAGCGCGCGCCTACCACGATGGCGTCGAACATGTGCATGCCTCACAGACATCGGTGCCGGGTGGGAGCCGCGAGGCCGCCTCGGGGGCGGACTCGGGCGACAGCTCCGGACGGGGGACGGAAGGCGCCCTCTCGTGAGCGGACGGGGGCGGACGGGGCGGCCGTGGGGTCAGTGACCGCGCCCGAGTTCGGCGAGCAGGGCGTTCCGGTCGATCTTGCCGTTGGCGTTGAGCGGCAGTTGCCCGAGGACGGTGATCCGGCTCGGCACCATGTACGGCGGCAGCCGGTCGCCCAGTCCTGCGTACAGCCGCTGGGCTACGCAGTCGTCGCCGCTGACCGCGGCCTTGAGTTCCGGCTCGCCGTCGGGGGCCGGGACGGCGAGCACGACCGCGTCGCGCACACCGGGCTGCTCCCTCAGCATCGCCTCGATCTCGCCGAGTTCGATCCGGTGGCCGCGGATCTTGACCTGGTGGTCCGTCCGGCCCAGGTGGACGAGGTGTCCGTCCTGCACGGTGGCGCGGTCCCCGGTGCGGTACCAGTGGCGGTCGGGCGGCGGCGCGGCGCTGTCGTGCGGGACGGCTTCACCGCCGTCCCGCACGGCTCCGCTCTTCTCGAAGGGCACGAACCGGCCGGTGTTGTTCGCCGGTTCCAGGTAGCCGGGGAACCGCTGCGGACCGCGGACGCACAGCTCGCCGGTGTCGGCGGGCCGGCCGTTCTCGTCCAGCAGCAGGAGGTCGAGCGACGGGTGGCAGGTCCCGATCGGCACGGTCCCGTTGGGCGTGCCGGGCCAGTCCGCCGGGTCGCGGGGCAGCCGGAAAGCGGTGCAGGAGACGGTGAGTTCGGTCGGCCCGTAGAGCACCTCCAGCGTGCTCCCGGGCGCCGCCGCCTGCCACTCCTCTGCCGCGGCGCGGTGCAGCGGCTCTCCGCCGAACACACTCCAGCGCAGGGTCGGCATGCTGCCGGGCCCGAGTGTGCCCAGCCGTGAGGCGAAGGTGATCAGTGACGGCACGGAGAACCAGTGCGTGAGCCGCTGGGCGTTGACCGTCTTCACCGGTGACATGAGCTGGCTGCGCTGCTGCACCACGAGCGTGCCGCCGGATGCCCAGGCGACGAACAGGTCGTGCACGGAGCCGTCGAAGGTGAGGTCGAACGTCTGCGAGAGCCGGCTGCCCGGCCCCACGTCGTAGCGGGTGGTCACGTGGCCGAGGTAGGCGGAGAGGTTGCGGTGCAGGATCGGCACTCCCTTGGGCGTGCCCGTCGATCCGGAGGTGAAGATGAGGTAGGCGACGTCGTCCGGGTCGGGTTCCCGGTGTGAGCGCTCGGGCGGCGGCCCCGCCCTCAGAACGTCCAGTTCCTCGGCGCCCACGACGAGCAGGGGGATCCCGGGGTCGGCGGACTCGGCGCCGGAGGCGTCGGCCACGGCCAGATCGAGGCCCGCGGCCTTGACGATGTCGGCGGTGCGTGCCCGGGGGTGCTCGGGGTTGAGGGGCACGACGGCCGCGCCGGTCCGCAGGATGGCGAGATAGCCGGCGTACGCCGTCACGGAGCGGCCGGCCAGCAGCCCCACGCGCCGGGGCGCCTCGCCGCCGTTGGCCGCGACCAGCCGGGCCGCGAGCCGTTCCGCGAGATCGCGCAGGTCGGCGTAGGTCAGTCGCTCGTCTCCCACCTCCAGGGCGACGCAGTCATGGCCGAAGGCGACGGCCGAGCGGGCGAACCACTCGTACGCGGTCTGGGGAGTGCTCATGAGGCGGCCGCCTCCAGGGCGTGGATCCACGAGCGCAGCGCGCCCACCGTGCGCAGCCGGGCGAAGTCCTCCGGATCGACGTCGCGGCCCGTCCTCTTCGACAGCTCGACGATGAGCCGCAGCTTCGCCAGCGAGTCGATGCCGATGTCGGCGAGCGCCGAGTCGTCGTCGAAGGGAACGCGGGCGTGCTCGCGCAGCACCCAGGCGGCGAGGTCCTCGTCGCTCTCCTCCCGCTCCTCGCCGAACCAGTACCGCTTGGTCTGCCACGGGTAACGGGGCAGCGGGACGAAGCGCCCCTCCTTCCCGAACACGTCGTCCCAGTCGACCGGCAGGCCGTCGCGGTAGCGGTCAGCGGCCGCGGCCAGGCTCTCGGGAGCTCCGTCCGGCCGGGTTTCCCCTTCAGGCCGGCCGAGCGCGGCCGCCATCTCCTCGTGGGACGCCCCGATGACGGCCCGGCGGTGTTCGTGATGCCGGCGGCGGGTGGCCGCGCTGTAGCAGATGTCGCGAAGGGGGTGGGCGGCGCCCTGGCCGCCGGGGCCGAGGTAGGCGGCGTAGGCGCGGGTCAGGGCGTCGAGTGCGGCGGGTGTACGGGCGGACAGCGCCAGCACGTACGGCGTGCCGTCGGCGGCCGCGGCGGGGTCGGCCGGGCGGGGGTCGGCCTGCCGGATCACCACGTGGGCGTTGAGGGCGGAGGAGCCCTGACCGGAGATCCCCGCGATGGCCGGGCGGCCGAGGTCGGGCAGGTCGTGGAGCTTCTGCGGTATCAGCAGCGGCAGTTCGTCCCAGGCCACCGCGGGGTTCGCGGTGGTGAGGTGCAGGCTGGGCGGGACCTGGCCGTGCTCCAGGCAGAGCACGGCCTTGATCAGTCCGGCCATGCCGCCGGCGGCTTCCGCGTGGCCAATGTTGGTCTTGACGGAGCCGACGAGCAGGGGCCGATCGGCGGGCCGGCCCTCTCCCAGCACCTCGCCGAGCGCGCTGATCTCCAGCGGGTCCAGTGCGGGTGAGCCCGCCCCGTGCGCCTCGACGTAGTCGACGTCGGCCGGGTTCACCCCGGCGTCCTCGTACGCCCACCGGAGCGTCTCGACCTGGCCTGTCAGGGACGGGGTCAGCAGCGAGTCGCCGGTGCGGCCGTCGTTGCCGATGGCGCTGCCCTGGATGACGGCGCGGATACGGTCGCCGTCGGCCAGCGCGTCGGCCAGGGGCTTGAGCACGACGACGGCCACCGCGTCGCTCGGGGCATGGCCGTCGGCGCTCGCGTCGCCGAACTTGCTGCGGCCGTCGGCCGCGAGGGCGCCGGCCTGCGTCATCATCACGCTCTCGTCCGGGCGCAGTGCCAGGTTCACCCCGGCGGCGATCGCCAGAGGGCTCTCTCGCGCGCGCAGGCTCTGTACGGCGCTGTGCACGGCGGCCAGGGAGGAGGAGCACGCCGTGTCCACCACGACGCTGGGGCCGCGCAGGTCGAGGACGTAGGACAGGCGTGCCGGCAGGAGCGAGCGGTAGTTGTTGAACTGCGAAGGCGTCGCCGCCTCAAGACCCTGACGGAACCGCATCTCCAGGTAGTCGGAACGGGCGTTGCCCACGAACACGCCGGTGCGGCTGCCGGCCAGATCGTCGGGCCGCCGGCCGGCGTCCTCCAGGGCGTCCCAGGCCGTCATCAGCAGCAGCCGTTGCTGCGGGTCGAGTTCCACCGCCTCGGTGGCGGACATGTCGAAGAATTCCGCGTCGAAATCGGCTACCTGGTCGACGTAACCGGCCCGGCGGCTTCCGATCCTGCCCGGTTCCGGGCGTGTGGAGTAGAGGGCGTCGGCGTCGTAACGTTCAGGTGGGGTCTCGCTCGTGACGTCCACCCCGTCACGCAGCAGTTCCCACAGCTCGTCGGTCCCCGACGCGCCGGGGAGCCGGCAGGCCATGCCTATCACCGCCACCGACCGTGCGTCCACGTCCGACCTGTTCATCAGAACACTCCTTCGATGCTTCCCGATGTCGTTGCGGGAGGGGGCTGTTCACGTCGTTCCGGAGGCTCCCGGAGGCGGCGGACGCTTCCGGGCGGGCCGCGCGGAAGGTCCCGGGATCCGGGCGCTGCGGCCGGGTCGCACGGGGAAGCGACCCTGACATCGTGATGTCGGGCCTGCGGGCACCGGTGTCAGCCTGTCGTGGTGGCTCACGGTCAGGCGCAACTGCCGCCCGGGGGCGGCGAGGACCGCGCCGAGCACGCGGCCGTGGAGTGTTCCTTGGCATCGTGCAGAGCATGACCGACCGGGCGCGCACGCCCGTGCCTGGGGCAGCAGTGAGCCCGCAGCTCGAACCGCACTTGACCCACCGCGCTGTTCCCTTCCCTGCGATCACCCGATACGCCGACCGCATGCCTACCCACCGCATGATTGTCATATGTCAAACCGCTTCGGCTCGTTCCGGTTCGCGGATTGGCGTGAAGTGATCGTCCGGGTGTGGAACCTTACCCGGTTTGGACGGAAATCGCGGTTGGGCCTGGCCATGGAGACCGCGGCGACCGGCGGCATCGGACGAGCGTGGCGGCCGTCCCGGTGTCTCGAGCGAGACAGAAATGATTCCGGTGCGTCGATGCGGAGGGCCGGAATCTGGTTACATCTGGCGCATGGATCCCCTGACATCTGATCAGAACGGTCGCGCGGCGGAACAGCGCAAGCTCCGGCTGCAGGTTCTCGGCCTCAACAGCGTTGAGGCGGAAGCGACGTTCGACCGTGTGGCCCGACTTGCCGCCACCTTCACCCAGGCCCCCCTCGCCATGGTCAACTTCATCAACGACGAGCGGCAGATGTTCCGTGGCATGTACGTCCCGCCGTCCTCTGCCGAGGACCACACGGCCGGCGAGGGCCGCGGCATCGTCTTCGACCTCAGCGACATAGCCCGCGAAGCACCCAGTGACTACGGCTTCTGCCCCCACGTGGTGGCCCAGGGGTCCCAACTGGCCCTGGACGACGTGTTCGACTACCCGCGGTTCCGCGGCAATGCCCTGGTCAACGACATGGGAGTGCGCTCCTATCTCGGCACCCCGCTGCGCGACCACACCGGCATGATCCTCGGCACCGTGTGCGTGGCCGACGTGGTGGCCCGCACCTGGGACCGGAACCTCAAGGAGGGCATGCAGGAACTCACCGAGACCCTGCTGTCCGAGTTCAGGCTGCGCGACAGTCTGCTGGCCCAACAGCAGGAACTGTTCGCGGTGTTCGACGGCGCGCCCTTCCCGATCATGCTCACCGAGGGCCCGGAACACCTGCTGCGCTACGCCAACGGCAAGCAGGGCGCGGCCTTCGGCATGGTTCCCCAGTTCAGCCCGGGACGGCACGTGCTGACCGGTCTGGACGCCGTCGGCGTCTTCAACGCGATGGACGAGGCCTTCCACACCGGCCGGACCACTACGCTCCCCCACGCGTCCATCACCACCTACGACTCCCGCGCGGCCCAGGACTTCAGCTTCCTGTGCACTCCGGTGCGCACGTCGCCCCAGGCGCCGGTCAGTGGTGTCCTGACGGTGGCCATGAACGCCCAGCAGCCGTATCCCGGCGCCGAGCAGCAGGTGTTCGCCGCCAACGTCCAGGAGCGGTTCGAGCAGCTCGGCGCGGCCGGCTTCGGTGGTCCGATCCCCGGGCAGCAGGGCGGAGGCGGCCACTACCCCCGGTGAACCCCGGACCTCGCGCACAGGTTCCCGGTCTCGTTCACACGGCCGGGAACGGGCGCCCGCGTCCGCGTACGCACGGGGGTCAGGGCCGCCGGGCGCGGGCGCCGGGCGTGCAGCCGAAGGCGCGACGGAAGACGTCGATGAACGCGCTGGTGGAGGACCATCCGCAGCGGTGGGCGACCGTGGTCACCGGCACGTCGTCGGCCAGCATGCGCAGGGCGTGGTAGAGGCGCAGCTGGGTGCGCCATTGCGGGAAGGTCATGCCGAGTTCGCGGCGGAAGAGCCGGCTGAGGGTGCGCTCGCCGGCTCCCACCGCGACTCCCAGGGCGGACAGGGTGCGCGGGTCCGCCGGGTCGTCGTGCAGGAGGTCGCAGACGGCCGCGAGGCGGGGGTCGGCGGGAGAGGGCAGCTGGACGGGCTGCTGGGGCGATGAGCGCAGCTGGTCGAGGACGACCGCGCGCAAACGCCGGCGCTCGGGGCTGTCGACCTGGGGGCCGCGGGTCCACACGAGGATCAGTTCCCGCAGCAGCGGGCTGACGCTCAGCACACCGGGCGTGTGCAGGCCGAGCGGATTGGTACGGGCGGGCAGTCCCAGCAGATGCAACTCCAGGCGCCCGTACGCGCGGTGGGCGTGGACGCAGCCGGCGGGGACCCAGATGGCGCGAGTGCCGGGGGCGAACCACGTTCCGGCATCGGTGGTGACCGCCACGACTCCGGTGCCCGCGTAGACGATCTGGTGGTCGTCGTGGCGGTGGGCGTCGATGCTCTCGCCCGGAGCCAGCTTCTGCGCGCGGGTGGGTGCTCGCGGAGTGTGGCGGATGTCCGGCATAGCTTGGCATTTTATCGGAAGCACGCCAGCCGGGCGGTGGAGACGATCGAGGGGTGTCCAAGAATCGCATCTCCCGCATCCGGCCGATCACGCTGCTGTCGGTGGGGCACGCCTGTGTGGACGTCCACCAGGGCGCGGTGGCCGCGCTGGTGCCGTATTTCGTCTCGGAGCGGGCCTACAGCTACGCCGCCGCCTCTGGCCTCGTGCTGGCCGCCTCCCTGCTGTCCTCGGTGGTGCAGCCGTTGTTCGGGGTGCTCACCGACAGGCGGAACCTGCCGTGGCTGCTGCCCGTGAGCACGGTGGTGGGCGGCGCGGGCGTGGCGCTCGCCGGGGTCGGCGGCTCGTACGCCCTCACCCTGGCGGCGGTCGCGCTGTCCGGGACGGGTGTCGCCGCCTACCATCCGCAGGCCGCCCGTACCGCACGCGACGCGAGCCGCGGCAGCCACACCGCGATGGGCTGGTTCTCGCTCGGCGGCAACCTCGGCTTCGCCGCCGCGCCCTTCACGGTCGCCGCCGTCGTCGCGACCGGGGGGCTGCACGCCACGCCCCTGCTCGTCCTCCCGGCCCTGGCCGGGGCCGTGCTCTGCCTGGCCGCCCTGCGGCCGGTCGCGGAGCCCGGTCCGCCGGCCGCCGGATCCGCCGACAGGCCGCAGGGCGCGGACGACTGGCGGTCCTTCATCCGGCTGTCCGGTGCCGTCGTGTGCCGCTCGGTCGTCTTCGTCGGGCTGAGCACGTTCATCGCCGTGTACGTGCGCGAGCGCACCTCGGGCGGTGAACTCGCCGGTACCCCAGCGCTGTTCCTGCTGTACCTCGGCGGTGCGGCGGGCACCGTGGCCGGCGGGAAGCTCGCCACCCGATTCAGCCGCGTCACGGTCGTGCGCTGGTCGTACGCCCTGACGGCGCCGGCCGTCGCCGGCGTCGTCCTCGTCCCCGGACCGCTCCTGTACGTGTGCGTCGCCCTCACATCGGCCGGTCTGTACGTGCCGTTCTCCCTGCACATCACCCTGGGCCAGGACTACTTGCCCGGGCGGGCCGGCATGGCCGCCGGCGTCACCCTGGGCCTGGCCGTGGGCATCGGCGGCATGGCGAGCCCCGTGATCGGCGCGCTCGCCGACGCGTCCTCCCTGCGGACCGCCCTCGTACCGCTGATCGCCCTCCCCGCCCTCGGCGCTCTCCTCCTGCACCCTCTGCGCGAGCCCAAGATCCCCGAGGCCGCCACTGCGTCCCGCCTTCGGCTTCCGCGCCCATGACCTGCGCGTATGGCGGTCCGTGACCGTTCGAGGTGCGCGGCCGACGGTCCGCTGTTTCGCTGGTCCGGCCCGCTCTTCCCGTTCACAAAGGAGTGATCATGAGCGCAGCAGACAAGTCCCGTGGCAATGAGCAGCAACTGCGTCGGCAGGCCCGCGAGATCGAGCAGGCCGGCGGGCGCGAGGAACGGCCTCCGAGGGACCTCGATCCCCTGGTGTGAGCCTGTCACGGGTCTGCCTGCGGCGGCCTGCGCGTGTCCCCGGATGCGTGTGAGAAGGCCGCCGCGGCAACAACAGGGGCCGGGTGCCGCTTCGGCGGCGTCCGGCCCCTGTCGCCGTCGAGGCGGCGCGTCCTGCCGACGGGCACCGGAGCATCGCGCAGTCCGGACGACAGCCGCCGCCGAGCGGACGCCCATGACGGTCCCGGTGGCCCTGTTCCCCGCGGACCCGTACGAACGCAGGGGAGGGATCGGCCGCGTTCAGCGCTGATAGAGGCCGACGAGGGTGCCGCTCGCCAGCGCCTGCTGGTCCACCGCCGCGTGTACGTCGCCGGCGGTCGCGTCGCCGGGCAGGGACACCGGACCGGGGAGCGCGTAGATCCGGAAGAAGTACCGGTGGGCCTTGTCACCGGCGGGCGGCCGAGGCCCGCCCCAGCCGGGCTCGCCCCAGCCGGTCGGCCGCTCCTGCCCGCCGGGTGGCGTCTGTCCGGCCTCGACGCCCTCGCTCGTGGGGTCGATACCCGTCACCAGCCAGTGCACGAAAGTCCCGGAGGGCGCGTCGGGGTCCTCGCACAACAGCAGCAGTTCGGTGGTGCCGTCCGGGACCCCGGACCATGACAGGGCGGGCGAGACGTCGTCACCGTCCTTCGCGCAGCGGCGCGGGATGTACGCCCCGTCGTCGAAGGCGGCACTCCTGAGTTCGATTCCAGCCATGGAAGCGTCGTACCCGGTCGCCGCGCGGCTCTGCGGGACGGGCACCGATATGCACGCGACTGGCGCAGCGACGGCCTGGGGCACGTGCGTGGCCGTTCGCCCCGGGACCGCGATCCCGGACAACGCCGTCGTCCTGACCTGCGGATGGTTGCGCGCGGGCGCAGTGGACATTCGCGCGCTGTGCCGTTGGCTCCTGTCGTGAGGGACGTGGCTCACCCCAACTACCCGTCGGTACAGGCGTGTCGGTACGCTCGACCCACGATTTGAACCTGTTCAAAGGGGGAGCAAGGTCATGCCCGAATCAACAGTGCCCGACCGAACCGACACGCCCGCCGTCGCCTTGGGCCCCACCTCACTGGTGCTCGGCGCCTTCTCCGCCGTCGGCATATGGGGGCTCGCGTTCGCCACGTTTCCCTTCGCGGTCATCGCCGGAGGCCTCGCCGTCACCCTCGGCGCGGCAGGCATCCACTACGCCGCCCGCCACGGCATCGGCCGCCTGTGGACCGCTGTCGCCGGAACAGCCCTCGGCGCCGTCGGTCTCGTCGGCGCCCTCGGCCTCGTGTGGTCACTCGGCGTCGCCTAGGGCGATCTCCTGCCCGTGCCCGGCCCGAGTGGGCGTGATCGCGGTCCCCTTTCGGGTGGCACGGCGCGCACCTCGTGATGGCCCCGAAGGGCCGTGGAAGGGATTCCCGCTGGGCGTCGGCCCAGGCCTCCGTGCCTGGTCCGCATCGCAGGACGGCACGGCCGGCCCAGGTCACCGGGCGCAGACGATTGGAAGGAGAGCCCCAAGTGGGACACGGCGGCAACGTGATCAACGAACTGACGCAGGATCACCGCGAAGTGGATTCGCTGTTCGCTCAGATCCAGGCCCACACAGCAGCCGATCAGCACCGACGTGATCTGGTGGACCAGTTGACCATCGAACTCGTCCGCCATGCGATCGCCGAGGAGCAGCACCTGTACCCGACGGTGCGCCGCTACGTCGACGACGGGGACGACATGGCGGACAAGGAGATCGCCGATCATGCCGAGGTCGAGCGTCTGCTGAAGGAGCTGGAAGGGTGCGAGCCGGGTGACGAACGGTTCGACATGCTGCTCGCTCGCGTGCGGTCGGCGGTCACCGAGCACGTCAAGGACGAGGAGGAGCGGCTCTTCCCCTTGCTGGAGGAGGTCTGCTCGGCTCAGGCCCTCGACGAGCTGGGCCAGCGGGTGCGCTCGGCGAAGGAGAAGGCACCGACCCGCCCGCACCCCTCCGCCCCGGACACCCCGCCGGCCGACAAGATCCTCGCTCCGGGTGTCGGGATGGTCGACCGGGTGCGCGACATGCTGGCCGGCCGCGGCACCGGGCGCTGAACCGAACCCAGGGGTGGCCGGCGCACGTCGCCCGGCCACCCCTGCCCTGCCGTCAGGCCGCGTCACCGCCCTCCTGCTCCTCGTCGTCGCGCTCGCCCTCCGCCTGGGAGGGCGTCGTCCGGGGGACGTCCTTCCCGCGCTCCTGCTGGATCTCGCCGCTCTCGTCGGTTCCCTCTGCCTGAGAGGGGGTCTGCTCGGTCATGGTTCTCTCCCTGGCCCGCCCGCGAACCGGCGCGGGCGCCCGTACGACGTCACGACGGCTTCAGCGGATCGTGTCCGATGCTCATCAGGCTCCGGCGCCAGTCGGCACCGCCCGCCTTCGGATCCAGGTCCGGCGGCCGCTGGGACCTGACGATGTCGCAGACCCGCTGCATGACCTGCACGTCGTCCTCGGTGAGGTCGGTGCGGCGCTTGCCCAGGACGTCGAGGACCTGTCGCCCCGTCGGGCGGCCGCTCTTGTCGGGCAGCTCCTCGGTCCGCTCGCCTGCGGCATCGACGCTCAACCACTCCCGCAGCTCTCGGGATGTCATGTTGACGACCTTGTGGAACTCGTCCCACAGTTCCGCGCTCACCTGTGGTGATACCGCCACAGCACGCCTCCTCGCTGCGCAGGTGCGTACGAACGCGTGCCGGGTTCCCGGCGGCCCCACCGAGAAACCACCCGCGGTCGTTACGGTGCCCGTTCACGACGACGTCTCCAGGAGCCGGATCCGTTTCTCCACGCGGGCGGGGACCCTGTGCCGGCGGGCCAGCGCCACGGGCAGCCGTCGCGCGGCGTCGGCCAGCGCCCTGCGGGCCCGCGGGTCGTTCCGGGCGTCGAGCGCCAGCTCCGCGGACTGGACGACGGCCTGTCGCAGCGGCCGGCGCAGCCACGCCGTGAGCAGTGCGTTGCACCGCATCCGGGCCACCCGGCCCGGGCGGGGCAGCCCGTCGGGATCGTGCCGGGCGACGACGTCGGGGCAGTGCGCGACTCCCCAGCCGCGCGCTTCGAGATCGATCGCGAGCAGTTGCTCCTCGCCGCCGACCCCCAGCAGCGGATGGAACCCACCCACCTCCAGGAACGCCGCCCGCCGCACCACGGCCGCACACGCGAGGAAGCCGAGCACCGAGCGCCCCGGCAGGTCCGGTTCCCGGCCCAGCGGCGAGTTGCTCATCGCGGCGTTCAGCGGGTCGGGGCGGCGCTCGGGCCCCACGAGGGTCGCGGCGGACAGCAGCCCCAGCCGGGGATGCGCGTCGAAGAGATCCGCGGCCCGGTCGAGGGCGCCGGGCTCCCACCACGAGTCGTCGTCGCTGAACGCGACGTACGGGGTGCCGAGGGACGCGGCCCCGTACGTACGCCCGGCGGCGGCCAGATTGCGGCCGGGCGTCAGGACGCGCACGCCGGGGTGCCGGGCGCGTACGGCGTCCGCGGTGCCGTCCGTGGAACCGTTGTCCACCACGGCGACCGGCGGCCGCTCGGGAAGCCCGGCCAGCCGGTCCAGGGTGCCGAGCAGGCTCGTGCACCGGTTGCGGGTGATCACGACGATGCCGACCCGTGGGCGGTCCGCCCGGTCCGCCCGGTCCGCCGGCGACGGCCCGCTCCCTCGCTCCTCGGCCCCCACCACCATCACCCCTTCGTCGGCCCGGTCGATTCCGTTTCGCCGCCATGGGTACCTCCTCATAGGCCGCGCCAATCAGTGGACGCGCAGGGAATGCCCGTTTCCGGGACGCCACGAGACGGTGAAACGGAGAGCAGCAAGGAGTGACCACCGGTATGAGCTCCCCCGACGAATTGCCCGTCCTGCGTACGCTCGAGGAACTGACCGGCCTCGTCGAGCGGCGCGGGAGCATGTACGTGCGCTGGTCGCGCGGCCCCGCGGCCGATCTGAAATCGCTGTCCAGTACCGACGATCTCACGGGAGTACCGCTGCCGGGGCTGTCCGCGAATTCCCTCGACGTCGAGCCGTGGTGGGACAACCGTCCGGTGAGGGTGTGGGTGGCCCGACGCCTGTACGACTATGCGCATCTGCCGCGCGACAAGGGGCCCGGAGTCCATCCGTGGGCGCTGCGGGGCCAGGAGGCCGGCCGTGGTCCCGACAACGAGCCGCTGGTCCAGGACATCGAGCCGGTCGGCTGGATCGACGCACGCGTGATCGAGGAGGCGGTCGAGGAAGTCGCCCGGCAGGAAGGCGGCTGGGGCCCTTTGCGGCGCGAAGGCCGCTAGGGAGTGTCTGTCACGGAAATCAGGGGGATGTTCGGTCCCGGAAAGCGGGGGTACCCGTCGCCGTATGAACGTGAACCCCATCGAAATGCAGAAAGCCCTCGGCGGAGTGAACTATCCCGCCAGCAAGAGGGACATCGTCGAAACGGCGAAGAGTCACGGCGCCAGCAAGGAAATCAAGCAGGCGTTGTCGTCCCTTCCGGAAAAGGAGTACGACTCTCCAGCAGCCGTCACCAAGGAAGTCAGCAAGGGATCGTGACCCGGCCGCTCGGCGCCTGACCGTGCAACGCCGTCTCAGGCGGCCGGCGCGGAATGCTGCTCCAGCCGGTCCAGGAGCTGGAGCCGATGGAGTGCGGCTATGGGCGCGAGCAGGTCCGGGTGACGCAAGAGTGCGGCGGCTCGGCGGTCTCGTTCATCGGGCGTGACCAGACGACGGAACTCGACCGGCGAGCCGTTGGCGTGTTCGCATCCGGCGAGTGCGGCGACGGCCGCCGCGGCCAGTCCGGGTGTGCTGAGCAGGCAGGCCGCCCAGCTCGCCACCACTTCGTCCACCCAGGTACGCCACGCGTGCTCGCCCGCGGCATCGTCCGACGGATCGGCGTCCTGCGCGCCGTCGGCACCCGTGATCCAGTCCAGCCGCCCCGAGCCGCCGGGCCCGGACACCGTGACGAGCGCGGCGTCCATCGGCGTCGGATAGCGCAGCCAGGCGGCGACCGTGACGGCCTGGCGTGCCTGTGTCTCCGCGAGAGCGGTGTCCAGCGCGCCGCCGTCCGACGGGTAGGCGCGGGTCAGCCACTGGGCGGTCGCCGCGATGAGCGGGGAGAGAGCTGCGAGCACTGGCCGGGCCGTCCGAATCCATGGAGACATGGGGAGAGTGCGGCCAAACGCTACCTTTCGCGGCTCTGTCCGCACATGGCCCACGTCACGGCCGGAACGTGGCGTCCGACACATCGAAGGTCACAGTAGAGGAGCGACGACGACATGGCGCACGGCCAGGACGTGATCGCAGAACTGATCACCGACCACAGGGAGGTCGAGGAGCTGTTCACCAACATCGAGGAGCTGCCGTCCGGTGACAGCGGGCGGAAGCGGTACGCGGACCAGGTGACCACGGAGCTGGTCCGGCATTCGGTCGCGGAGGAGGCGTATCTGTACCCCGCGGTCCGCAAGCACGTTCCCGGCGGTGCGGAGCTCGCCGATCGCGAGCTGGCGGACCATGCCGCAGTCGAGCGGGTCATGAAGGACCTGGAGAGCTGCGAGGCGGACGACTCGCGGTTCGACCTGCTGATGGCGACGCTGATGTCGGAGGTCAGGACGCATGTCACGGACGAGGAGACCAAGCTCTTCCCCCGGCTGCGGGAAGCGTGCCCCGCGGAGATGCTGAGCGATCTGGGCGACAAGGTCCGGCAGGCCAAGAAGTCGGCGCCGACCCGCCCTCACCCCCACGCACCCGACAAGCCGCCGGCCAACAAGCTGCTCGCTCCCGGCGTCGGACTCGTGGACCGGATGCGCGACGCGCTCTCCGGCCGGGGCGAGCAAACCTAGACACACCGGCGCCTGCCCCCGGTTCGGTGCGCCGGGCGTCGCGACGGCCCCGGGCACGTGTTACGGGCACGCCGCCACGGGCGTTCTGGGCGGTGGGCGAGCGGTACGAGGAATTCGCCCAGGTCTCCGACGACGAGGCCGTCTCCACGCTGCGCTGCCCCGGCATCCTCTCGGGGCAGCGCGACGGCTGACACGGACGGGGTACGGGGGTTCAGGCGAGGTCCGATCCGTTCGCGCGCGTCTCGGCCGCCCGGCCCCCCGCGCCCAGCAGGCCTTTCCCCGTCGGCAGCCCCTCCGCCGCGACGCGGCGCACCGGGACGCCCGAGAACCTGCCGATGCCCGCGGGAAGCACCGGCCGGGCGAACCGCACGCCCCTGAGCCACGGCTGCACGTACACGGCCGCTCTCCGGCGCTCGACGCCCCGTACGAGACGTTCGGCGGACGGCCCGGCGTCGTACGTCCTGGAGGCCGGCCAGGGCAGCCATGCGCGCAGTTCCCGCAGCGGGGTGGGAGGCGGTGCATCCTCGCGGATCATCTCCGTGTCCGTCCAGCTGAGGTACGCGACCCCCACGCCCACACCGCGGTGGGCGACCTCGGCCCGCAGGGTGTGCGCGAACGCCTCGGCTCCGGCCTTGGAGGCGCAGTAGGCCGACATCATCGGAGCCGGCCCGAGGGCCGCGAGAGACGTGATCTGAAGGTAGTAACCCTTGGTGGCGAACAGGTCCGGCAGGAAGGCCCGTGCCGTGTTGGCGCTGCCGACCAGGTTGACCTCGACGACGCGCCGCCAGGCCGCCGGCGACGTGTCCTCGAAGGGTCCGGCCGCGGCGACACCGGCGTTGGCGATCACCACCGAGGGCGGCCCGAGCCGCTCCCGTACGAGTTCGGCGGTGAGCGACATCGCCGCGTCGTCCCCGACGTCGGCCGGCCAGTGGTGTGCCCGGTCTCCCAGCTTGGCCGAGAGACGGGCCAGCCGGTCCGGTTCGAGGCCGATGAGGGCCAGGCGGGCGCCCCGCCGGGCCAGTGCGCGCGCCATGGCCTCCCCCAGGCCCCGCGCCGCGCCGGTGACGACGACGGTCCGGCCTTCGAGGGGTGAGTACCGGTGCATCGCCTGCCTCCTCGCATGGGTGCGGGTGCACGGGCGCGCCGGAGCTGCCGTCCGGCCTCCACCGTAACGGCCGCATGCCGCCGCGGCGCGGGCGGCGAGTGCGGCGGGCGGCCGTGAACAGGCCGCGGCGGCGGCACCGGCCTAGGCTGAAACAGGTGTGGCCGTGACGGACGCGACGAGTTCCTGGAGGGCTCATGGCGGTACGACACCAGCTGATCCACCGGACTGCCGACCAGGTCTGGGCCGTGCTGTCCGACGGCGACCGCTACGGGGACTGGGTGATCGGACCGTCCCAGTCGTCGGAGCGGGACGGCAACTGGCCGGACAAGGGCGCCTGCATCGCGTACACCGTGAAGCTGGGGCCGTGGCAGGCGGAGGGCCGTACCGTCGTGCGGTACTGCGAACCGCCCGAGCGCCTCGAACTGGAGGCGTACAGCGGACCTCTCGGCACCGCGAGAATCGCGATCGAGGTCAAGCCCTGGGGCGAGGACACCCTCGTGATCCTCGACGAGCACCCGTTGCGCGGGACGGGCGGACGGCTTCACAACGCGGCGTTCGACGCGCTCCAGCAGTTGCGGCACCGCAGCATGCTCCGGCGGTTCGCCGAGGCGGTCGAGCAGTCCGTGCCCGCGGGCGCGCACTGATCCGGGCCCTGCCCGGCGCAGGCGGCCGTTGCCCGAGGCGGACACCCTGACCAGGGAGGCGCAGTCATGCCGGACGCCGTGGTGATCGGCGCGGGACCCAACGGGCTGGTCGCGGCGAACGTGCTCGCCGACGCAGGCTGGAGCGTGGAGGTGCTGGAGGCCCAGCCGCAGCCGGGCGGTGCCGTCCGCAGCGACCGAGGCGTCATGCCCGGTTACGTCCACGACATGTTCAGTGCCTTCTACCCGCTGGCGGCCGCCTCCCCCGTACTCGCGGCCCTCGATCTCGGGCGGGAGGGTCTTCGCTGGTCGCACGCGCCGAGCGTGCTCGCCCATCCCCTGCCCGACGGCCGCTGTGCCGTTCTGGAACGCGCTCCCGCGGACACCGCGCGGTCTCTCGACGCCTTCGCCGCCGGCGACGGGGAGGCGTGGACGCGGCTGTGCGGCGTGTGGCAGCGGCTCGGCGCCGACATCGTCGACGCACTGTTCACACCGTTCCCGCCGGTACGGGCGGCAGCCCGGCTCGGTCTGCGCGTACGGGCGGCGGGCGGGCTGCGGCTGGCCCGGATGATGACGCTGCCCGTGCGGCGGCTCGGTGAGGAGGAGTTCGCCGGGGAAGGCGGCCGGCTGCTCCTCGCCGGCAACGCACTGCACGCGGATCTCGCCCCGGAAGCGGCGGGCAGCGGCGGCTTCGGCTGGTTCTTGTCCATGCTCGGCCAGCACGTCGGCTTCCCGGTGCCCGTGGGCGGCGCCTCGGCTCTGCCCGAGGCGCTGGTGGACCGGCTCCGTCGGCGCGGCGGCACGGTGCGCTGCGGGGAGGAGGTCGTCGAGGTGGTCGTACGCGAGGGGCGGGCCGTCGCCGTACGGACGGCCGGCGCTGAGACCGTACCGGCGAGGCATGCGGTGCTCGCGGACGTCTCGGCTCCCGCGCTGTACGGCCGGCTGGTCGACGACCGGCATCTGCCGTCGCAACTGCTGGCGGGGCTGCACCGGTTCCAGTGGGACTTCGCCACGTTCAAGGTGGACTGGGCCCTCGACCGGCCGGTGCCGTGGACCGCCCGCGAAGCCGCGTCGGCGGGGACGGTGCATCTTGCCGACGGCGTCGACGGCTTGACGCGGTTCGCCGCCCAGCTGGCCGTGGGACACGTGCCCGACCAGCCCTTCGTCCTCTTCGGCCAGATGACCACGGCGGACGCCAGACGCTCCCCGCCGGGTACGGAGTCGGCCTGGGCGTACACGCACGTCCCGCACGGCGTCCGCGGTGACGCGGGCGACGCGGGCATCACGGGTGCGTGGGACCGCCGGGAGCGGGAGGCCATGGCCGACCGCGTGGAGGCGCGGGTGGAGCGCTACGCGCCGGGCTTCCGCGCCACGATCCGGGCGCGCCGCGTCCTTGCGCCGCCGACGCTGGAGGCGCTGGACGCCAATCTGCACGGCGGTGCCATCAACGGCGGGACGGCCGCCATGCACCAGCAGCTCGTGTTCCGGCCCGTCCCGGGCACCGGGCGCCCCGAGACACCGGTGAGGAACCTGTTTCTCGCCTCCGCCTCGGCCCACCCCGGCGGCGGCGTGCACGGCGCACCGGGCGCCAACGCCGCCCGTGCCGCACTGCGCACGTGGCCGCCGCACGGGCTGCTCAGCCGTGCGCAGCGTTCGCTCAACCGCCGCGGCGACGGGGGTACCTGACGCGCCGCATGCCGGGGGTTCCGTTTCACGGGCGGGCGCGGTGGTACCCGCAGCGCGTCAGGCGCGGACGCCGCGCGCAGGGCCGGGAAGACACCGGGGAAAAACGCCCACCCGCAGCCGTGAGAGAGGAGCCGACGTGGCCACCAAGGTCTCCGACTACATCCTGGAGCGCCTGCGCGCTTGGGACGTGACCCACGTCTTCGCGTATGCCGGTGACGGCATCAACGGACTGCTCGCCGCCTGGGGACGCGCGGAGGACCGTCCCAGGTTCATCCAGTCGCGCCACGAGGAGATGTCCGCCCTCCAGGCCGTCGGGTACGCGAAGTTCTCCGGCAACGTGGGCGTGTGCGTGGCCACTTCAGGGCCCGGCGCCATCCATCTGCTCAACGGGCTCTATGACGCAAAGCTCGACCACGTGCCGCTCGTCGCGATCGTCGGGCAGACCAACCGCAGCGCCATGGGCGGCTCCTACCAGCAGGAGGTGGACCTCGCCGCGCTGTACAAGGACGTCGCGTCCGACTACTGCGAGACGGTCACCGTTCCCGAGCAGTTGCCCCAGGTGCTCGACCGGGCCGTGCGCACCGCGTACGCCCGGCGCACCGTGACCGCGGTCATCGTCCCGGCGGACGTCCAGGACCTCGAGTACACCCCGCCGCAGCACGCCTTCAAGATGGTCCCCTCCAGCCTGGGCATCGGCCGCTACGCGCCCGTGCCGGCGGACGAGGACCTCGAACGGGCCGCCGATGTGCTCAACTCCGGTGAGAGGGTGGCCGTTCTGATCGGTCAGGGCGCACGCGGGGCACGCGCCGAGGTGGAGCGGCTGGCGGACGTGCTCGGGGCGGGGGTCGCCAAGGCGCTGCTCGGCAAGGACGCGCTGTCCGACGACCTGCCGTACGTCACCGGTGCGATCGGGCTGCTCGGCACCCGCCCGTCGTACGAGCTGATGCGGGACTGCGACACCCTGCTGATGATCGGCTCCAGCTTCCCCTACACGCAGTTCCTGCCGGAGCTGGACCAGGCACGCGGGGTGCAGATCGACATCGACCCGCACATGATCGGGCTGCGCTACCCGTTCGAGGTGAACCTCGTCGGTGACGCGCGGGAGACGCTGCTGCGGCTGCTGCCCCGCCTGCACCGCAAGGAGAACCGCGCCTGGCGGGACGAGATCGAGATGAACGTCGCCCGCTGGTGGGAGGTCATGCAGCGCAGGGCGGCCGTCGACGCGGACCCGATCAACCCCGAGTACGTGGTGCACGCCCTGGACGGGCTGCTGCCCGACGATGTGGTCGTCACCGCGGACTCCGGTTCGGCCGCCACCTGGTACGCGCGCCATCTGCGCCTGCGCGGCCGGATGCGCGGCTCCCTGTCCGGAACGCTGGCCACCATGGGCCCGGGTGTGCCGTACGCGATCGGCGCGAAGTTCGCCCACCCGGACCGCCCGGCGATCGCGCTGGTAGGCGACGGGGCGATGCAGATGAACGGCATGATGGAGATGGTCACGGCCGCCAAGTACCGGCACGAGTGGTCCGACCCCCGGCTCGTCGTGGCCGTCCTCAACAACCAGGATCTCAACCAGGTCACCTGGGAGATGCGGGCGATGTCCGGGGCGCCGCAGTTCGAGGAGTCCCAGCACATCCCCGATCTGCCCTATGCCGAGATCGCGCGGCGCATCGGCCTCGACGGCGTGCGGGTCGAGAAGCCGGAGGAGGTCGAAGCGGCGTGGCAGCAGGCCCTCGCCGCCGACCGGCCCTTCGTCATCGACTTCCTGACGGACCCGGCCGTTCCGCCCCTGCCGCCGCACGCCTCGCTCGACCAGATCCAGGCCACGGCCGCGGCGATCCGGCACGGCGACAGCGACCGGGCGTCCGTGGTCCGGCAGGGTTTCAAGGCGAAGGTGCAGGAACTTCTGCCGGGCACCCGGCACCGCGGCGACCGGCCCGGCGCCGAGGGCGACCAGGGCCGGTGAGGCCGAGTCACGGCAGGAGCCGGTGAGCACACCGGACTCCGGCCGTCTTCCGTACGCGGGGCTCCGGCCGTCCGTGCGCGGGCCGGCGGTCCGTCGGCCGGCTCCGTCGGGCCGGCTCCGTCGGCCGGTTCAGTCGGCGTTGGGCTCGCGGTCGCCCTTGGGGCCGCGGCCGCGCTCGGTCCGCGGACCACGGCTGCGCCACTGCGGGTCGTCCTGGAGTGAGGCGTTGGCTTCCTCGCCGGCCCGCTTGTCGGGGACGCCCTCGCTCTCGGCGTCCTTGCGCTTCCTGGCACGCCGTGTGTCGTACTTCTTGCTTCCGGGCTCGGGCATGCTGATCACCTCCAGGGCACACGGGTGCCCCCGCGCGGCACGGTGGACACACGGGGCCGGCCGAACGGCCCCGGGCGTGGTCACACGGCGGCCCCTGTCGCCTCGTGGCCTGCCGGCGGGCCGGTGACGGACACCTGGGCGGGGCGCAGGAGCCGGTCGCCGACGCGATAGCCGTGGCGCAGCACCGACGTGCAGACGGGCCGGGTGACGGCGTCGGAGGGTGTGTACGTGAGCGCTTCGTGTGCCGTGGGGTCGAAGGGCTCCCCCGGTTCGCCGACCGACTGGAGGCCCAGCGCGGCCAGCCGGTTCCCGAGGACGCGCGCGACGGCTTCCGTCCCCGGGTCGCCGTCCCCCCGTGCTTGTGCCTCGTCGGCGGCGTCGAGCACCGGCAGCAGGCCCGTGAGGACGTTGACCACGGCGATCTCCCGTACCGCCAGCCGGTCGCGCCGCACCCGCTTGCGGTAGTTGTCGTACTCCGCCTTCACCCGCTGGAGATCGGCGGTCAGTTCCGCGAGCCGGGCCCGCAGCTGCTCGGCCTCCGTCCGGGGGCCGCCGCTCCCGGTGTTCCGCGGAGGCTCCCGGTTCATCCGGCGTCTCCCTTCGCCTCGTCGTCGACGATCTCCGCGTCGACGACGTCCTCCTCGTCGGGACCGGCCTTGGTTCCCGACGCGCCGCCGCCGGCGGTGCCGCCACCGCCGCCGTCGGCCTGGGCCTGTGCGTAGAGCGCGCTGCCGATCCTCTGGGCGGCAGCGGTGGCCTTCTCGGTGGCCGAACGGATCGCCGCGGTGTCCTCGCCCTTGAGCGCTTCCTTGACCTCGCCCAGGGCCGCCTCCGTCTCGGACCGCACGTCCTCGGGGATCTTGTCGCGGTTGTCCGTCAGGAGCTTCTCGGTCTGGTAGACGAGACTTTCGGCCTGGTTGCGGGTCTCGGCGGCCTCCTTGCGGCGGCGGTCCTCGTCCGCGTGCTGCTCGGCGTCGCGCATCATGCGGTCGATGTCCTGCTTGGGCAGGGCGGAGCCGCCGGTGACGGTCATCTTCTGCTGCTTGCCCGTGCCCAGGTCCTTCGCGGTCACGTGCATGATGCCGTTGGCGTCGATGTCGAAGGAGACCTCGATCTGCGGGACGCCGCGCGGGGCCGGCGGCAGACCAGTCAGCTCGAACATCCCGAGCTTCTTGTTGTACGCCGCGATCTCGCGCTCGCCCTGATAGACCTGGATCTGCACCGACGGCTGGTTGTCCTCGGCCGTCGTGAAGACCTCCGAGCGCTTGGTCGGGATCGTGGTGTTGCGCTCGATGAGCTTGGTCATGATGCCGCCCTTGGTCTCGATACCGAGGGACAGCGGCGTCACGTCGAGGAGCAGGACGTCCTTGACCTCACCCTTGAGGACACCGGCCTGGAGCGAGGCGCCGATCGCGACGACCTCGTCCGGGTTCACACCCTTGTTGGCCTCCTTGCCGCCGGTCAGCTCCTTCACCAGCTCCGTCACCGCCGGCATACGGGTCGAACCGCCGACCAGGATCACATGGTCGATGTCCGAGACCTTGATCCCGGCGTCCTTGACGGCATTGTGGAACGGGGTCTTGCAGCGCTCCAGCAGATCCGCCGTCAGCTGCTCGAACTGGGCGCGGGTGAGCTTCTCGTCCAGATGCAGCGGGCCCTCGGCGGAGGCCGTGATGTACGGCAGGTTGATCGTCGTCTCGGTCGAGGACGACAGCTCGATCTTGGCCCGCTCGGCCGCCTCGCGCAGACGCTGCAACGCCATCTTGTCCTTGGACAGGTCGACGCCGTAGCCGTTCTTGAACTGCTTCACCAGGTGGTCGACGATCCGCTCGTCCCAGTCGTCACCGCCCAGGTGCGTGTCCCCGTTGGTCGCCTTCACCTCCACCAGGCCCTCGCCGATCTCCAGCAGCGACACGTCGAACGTGCCGCCCCCGAGGTCGAAGACGAGGATCGTCTGGTCGTTGCCCTTGTCCAGACCGTAGGCGAGAGCGGCGGACGTCGGTTCGTTGATGATCCGCAGGACGTTCAGACCCGCGATCTGCCCTGCCTCCTTCGTGGAGGTGCGCTGCGCGTCGTTGAAGTACGCCGGGACGGTGATCACCGCGTCCGTGACGTCCTCGCCGAGATACGCCTCGGCGTCCCTCTTCAGCTTCTGCAGCACGCGGGCCGAGATCTCCTGGGCGGTGTACCGCTTGCCGTCGATGTCTCCGGACGCCGGGAAGTGCCAGGCGCCCTCGCCCATGTGCCGCTTGACGGACCGGGCGGTGCGCTCCACGTTCGTCACGGCCTGCCGCTTGGCGAGCTCCCCGACGAGCACCTCGCCGTTCTTGGCGAACGCCACGACCGATGGCGTGGTCCTCGCGCCCTCGGTGTTCGTGACGACCGTCGGCTCGCCGCCTTCCAGGACACAGACCACGGAATTCGTCGTTCCCAAATCGATGCCCACTGCTCGTGTCATCGCAGCCTCCTCGGAGACAGGAACTGCCGGTATGTCCTGCGTAAATCCTGTCTCCGATCAAGTCAAGACGGACGGCGATCCGGCTGCGACGGCCGCTCCGTCGCCCGGACCGTGCGTTGCGCCCGGGAGCACCCGGGCGCGGGGCGTGGTCTCATCGAAGTGTGGGCGGAACACGCTGACGACACCGGGAGGAAACATGGCCGGACAGCTGAGAGCCCGAGACATCATGACGAGCGGAGTGCACTGCGTGGGGGCGCACGATTCGCTGCACAACGCGGCGAGGATGATGCGGGATCTGAACGTCGGATGCCTGCCCATCTGCGGTGACAACAACAGGCTCATCGGCCTGGTGACCGACCGCGACATCATCGTCACATGCTGCGCGGAGGGGATCGACCCGGCGACCGTTCAGGCCGGTTCGCTGGGCGGGACCCTGCACTGGATCGACGCCGAGGCGGAAGCCTCCGAGGTCCTGGAGGTCATGGAGAGCAATCACATCAAGCGCCTGCCGGTGATCGACGTCGCGGGCGGCCACCGCCTGGTTGGGATGATCACCGAGGCCGACGTCGCGAAGAACCTCAGCGACGAACAGATCGCGGAGTTCGCGACCCACGTCTACGCGACCACGTAGAGAACCGCCGGCAGTCCGTCACTGTGCGGCCGGTCCCTCGGGGCCGGCCCAAGGTGTCGATCGCGGGGGGTGAACGCCGGACAGGCGGTGAAATCGGCATCGGCGTGTCTCCAGCGGCTGCGGAGCATGTCCGCGACGCGCCGGGCCCAGCCTGCCAGGCCGGGCAACGCGCGGTGTGTTTCGGCCGCACGCGCGGCCGCCTCCAGTGTGGAGATCATCTGCCGATGACTGGCGTCGCCCGGGGCGCGGCGGAGCAGCACCGGCAGGCGGCCGAGCCGCTGGAGGGCGTGCGCCAGACTGGCTGCCGCCATGCCGAAGCCGAACCGGCGGTCGTCGAGCGCCTGCGGGACCGTGGACCCGAGCGCGGTGCGGTAGGCGTCCTCGAGGCCCAGTGCGACGGGGTCCGCCACCGTGATCCACGGCGGGCCGGGCACATGGAGGTTCGACGCGCTGGTGAGGGCGTGCCGGAAGCCGGCGGCCTCGAAGTCGATGAGGCGACCGCCGGTGTCACCGAGCAGGAAGTTGTTCATACCGGAGTCGCCGTTGGTGAGAGCGAGGAAGGGACCCGGATCGGCCAACTCCTCCAGTGCCGCCGCGAGGTCCGCCTCGGCGGCGCCGGTGACGCCGGCGCCCATCGACGCGGCGAACGCGACGGCTGCGCGGACGGTCCGCTCGGAAGGCGCCTCGCCTTCCGAGCCGCGTTCGACGCCACCGGCCTCCCGCATGCGCTCGCGGAACCGGGCCGCTTCCCCCGCCGTCGCGGCATTCAGCCTTCCCAACGCCTCCGCGAATGCGATCAGGTGCGGGATCGTCGCGTCCCCGGCTCCTCGCTCGCGCAGCACCGTCTCCAGCGAATGGCGCGGCCCCAGGTCCTCCAGCGCGATCATCGGGCCGGCGGGGTCGAGGGCCAGGGGACGCGATGCCAGGGACAGACGCAGGTCCCGGGCGAGGAAGCACAGGGCCGCGAACTCGGTGCGGATCCGGTCGGGCTCGGTGCGACGTCCCGCGGCGTTGTCACGCGCCCACTTCACGATCACCGTCGAGGGCCGGCCGGGCCCCGGGTCGGCCAGCCGTGCGCGCAGAACGGCCCAGGGCGCCAGCTGTTCACAGGACTCCACGACGACGGGCCCCTCGAACGCCCGGGAGAGCAGGCGCGTCACGGCGGCACGGGAACGCCCGGGTGACAGCGCTGACAGCGGCGGCGCCGGGTCGCTGTCCGGGTCCTCGGGGCCCGTGTCCGCCGGGCTCACGCGTCCGCCTCCGGGCGCCGGGCGCACCGCATCAGGCTCGTGTGCGGCGACAGGGGTGTTGACGACATGGGCGGAAAGCGTACCGCGCGGACCCGTGACCCGTAGGGCCGGGCAAGGCCGGTGGCGGGGCCCTCTTGCTGTGAAGGTCGGCCGCCGGTGCACCGTTGCGCAGCCGGGGAAGGAGGCGCCCGGCCCGCGCAACGGCTGTCGGCGCCCGGAGCCGCTCGTGGCCCTCACATGGTGCCGGGGCTCTGCCCGCGCTGGGTCACACCCCCGGAGGGCTCGGAGTCCGACGCGTGGTGCAAAAGAATGATCGCAGGCGCCGGTCTTCGCCCAGGCCCGGGAACCGTCGGCGAACTGCCGTGGAATCTGGCGTCGTTGGGATCGTGACTTCCTGCTCCGTCGTGCGTTGTGCGAAAGGGGATGTTCAGGAAAGGTGACCGCGGCGCAACATCGGCCGTACCCTGCATCACAACAACCCGAACGCCACACCCCCCAACTCACCAGGAGGGCGTCATGCCGACGACACCCAGCACCGACACCATCGAAACAACAACCGCACTGCTGCAGGCGGAACTTCCCCGCCTCGAGGAGCATCAGGTGGCGCTCCAGAAGGAACTCGCCGTCGTCTCCGAGCGGCTCGAATCCGTGCGCAGCGCCCTGTCGGCGCTCAGCGCGCTGGCTGCCACGACCGTGCCGCGGCCCCGTGCTTCGGAGCAGCAGGCCGAAGCCGCGGCGACCGTGACCGACGAACCGCCGGCCCCCACCGCAACGGAGGAGCCCGCGCCGGAGCCCGCCCAGGAATCCGCACCGCTGACGGAACCGGTCCAGGAGCCCGCTCCGGCTGCCGAGTCCGCCGACGTCAGCCGTGACAGCGACACCACCGACACCACAACACCCGCGGACGGAGCCGAAAGCGCTTCTCCCACGCCCCGCAAGGCCACGAGCCGGGCCAAGAGGAAGGCCGCGCCCAAGGCCGCTGCTCCGCAGGCGGCCACGCGCCGGCCGGCGAAGAAGCGCACCACCGCGAAGGCCACCAAAACGGCAAAGCCCGCAGCGAAGCCCGCGAAGACCACGAAAGCCGCGCTGGACAAGCAGGCCACGAAGGGCAAGCAGGCCGCACCGCCCAAGGCGGCTGCCACGGTCGCGCAGGACACCGGCGGGCTCACCGAGCAGGTCATCGCCATCCTGTCCGGGAAGGCCGGCACCCCGCTGCGGGCGCGGGACGTCGCTCAGGCTCTCGGCCGTGACGAGAGCGCGGGCGCCATCAACACCGTGCGCAGCACCCTGGACCGCCTCGTCGCCACCTCACGCGCCCACCGCGCCGGCCGCGGCCTCTACCAGGCGCCCACCGGCTGAGACCGGCCTGCGCAACGTCCGGGCGATGGCCCGGCCGTTGCGGGCGGGCGCGTATCACCGTGGTCAGCCGCCGAACGCGGCGGCGGCCGCGCCCTCCCCCGCGTCCGGCACGACGAGCAGGGAACCACTGAGCGGGTGCGGTCGGGCAAGACCGCGGCGCGCGGTGGTGATGTACAGGTCGCGCAGGCCCGGGCCGCCGAAGGCGCAGGCGGTGGGACGGCGTACGGGCAGGTGAAGAGTGCGGTCCAGGAGCCCGTTCGGGTTGTACCTGCGCACCTGGGCGCCGTCCCAGAGCGCGACCCAGACGCACCCGGAGGCATCGACGGTGAGGCCGTCGGGGTAACCGGCGTCCGGCTCGACGGTGACGAACGGCGTGCGGTCCACAACGCGTTCGCCCGACATGCGGCAGACGTCGATGCGGCGGGTGGGGCTGTCGATGTAGTACATGAGCGCGCCGTCGGGGCTCCACCCGGTGCCGTTGCTCACGGCCACGTCGCCGAAGATTTCGGTGACGGTCCCGTCGGGCGCGACGCGCGAGAGGCTGCCGCCGCCGGCCGCCTCGTCGTAGCGCATGGTGCCCGCCCACAGTGCCCCGTCCGGTGCGACGGCCGCGTCGTTGCCGCGCCGGCCCGGCGCCGGATCGCGCACCAGCCAGGAGAAGGCCCCGTCGGCCCCGTACAGGCCGATGCCGTCCCGGAGGTTGACCACCAGCCCTCCGCCCGCCCGCGGCTTGGCCGCCCCGACGTGCTGTTCGGTGGCCATGACGGTGCGGCGGCCGCTCGCCGGATCGTAGGTGTGGACGCGGGAGTTCAGGATGTCCACCCAGATCAGCCGGGCACCGGCCGCGTCCCAGGTGGGCCCCTCGCCGAGTGCGGCCCCCTCCCGCACCGCGACCTCGATGCTCACCGCGCGCCCCGGTGGCCGAGGCGGACGGAGAGGTCACGGGCTCCCTTGGCGGCCAGCTCGGCGAGTTCGGCCTCGCGGTCCTCGTTCCAGCGGATCATGGGCACGGAGATGGACAGGGCCGCGACGACGCGGCCCGCGCTGTCGCGCACGGGGGCGGCGACACAGCTGACGTCCGGATTGGACTCGCGGTGCTCGACGGCGATGCCCCGTTCCCGGATGCCGGCGAGCGCCGCGCGCAGCTCCTCGGGGTCGGTGAGGCTGGCGGGCGTCATGGCGGCCAGTTCGCGACCGGCGATGCGGGCGTCGAGTTCGTCCGCCGGGAGAGAGGCGAGCAGCATCTTGCCGACGGACGTGCAGTGTGCGGGGAGCCGGCGGCCGGCGGCCGAGACCATGCGGACGGCGTGCGTGGAGTCCACCTTGGCGATGTAGATGACGTCCATGTCCTCGAGGATCGCGACGTGGACGGTCTCGTCGCAGGTCTCGGCGACCTCGCGGGCGACCCGTCCGCCTTCCGCCGCGAGATCGAGCTGCTCCGCGTAACGGCTGCCCAGCTGGTAGGCGCGGACGCCGAGCCGGTAGCGGCCGGGCTGCTCGGGCTCGGTGACCAGGTAGGAGCGGGCGGCCAGTGTGGTGAGCAGCTCGTGGACGGTGGTGCGCGGCAGTTGGAGCTTGCGGGTGACATCCGGCGCCGAGAGGGTTGCGTCACCCTCCAGGAACAGCTCGAGTATGTCCAAAGCCCTCGTCACCGCGGGGACAAGGCGTCCCATGGCGCCACCCACTCCCTGTTCGATACTCCGACCATTGGCCGGTATGACGAACACAGGCTAGTCACAGGGTGGTTCGCGGGCAATGGCCCTGCGCGAAACACCGGCCGCGCGACCCATTGACACCCCATGGACATGCTGATTACGGTCACGCCAACATTTCGAACGCATGACGAAATCTCGAACAGACCGAGGGGCAACTACCGTGCGCATCACGGGAATCAGCACTCACGTCGTCGGGACTCCCTGGCGCAATCTCACCTATGTACTGGTCCACACCGACGAGGGCCTCACCGGAGTCGGCGAGACCCGCATGCTCGGCCACACCGACGCGCTGGTCGGGTACCTCCGCGAGGCGGAGGCGAACCACATCGCCGGCTCGGACCCGTTCGCGGTGGAGGACCTCGTGCGGCGGATGAAGTACGGCGACTACGGGCGGGCCGGGGAGATCGTCATGTCCGGCATCGCCGTCGTCGAGACGGCCTGTTGGGACATCAAGGGCAAGGCACTCGGCGTGCCGGTCTGGCAGCTGCTCGGCGGCAAGGTGACCGACCGCGTCAAGGCGTACGCCAACGGCTGGTACACCACGGAGCGGACCCCGGAGGCGTACCACAAGGCCGCGGCCGAGGTCGTCGCCCGCGGCTACCGCGCACTGAAGATCGACCCGTTCGGGACCGGACACCTCGAGCTCGACCACGAGCAGACGCTGTACGCCGTGTCGCTGATCGAGGCGGTGCGCGACGCGATCGGGCCCGGCACCGAACTGATGCTGGAGATGCACGGGCGGTTCAGTCCCGCCACGGCGGTCCGGCTGGCCCGCGAGATGGCGCCCTTCCGGCCGGCCTGGCTGGAGGAGCCGGTGCCGCCTGAGAACCTGAAGGCACTCGCCAAGGTCGCCGAGAAGGTGGACCTGCCGGTGGCGACGGGTGAGCGCATCCACGACCGGATCGAGTTCCGGGAGCTGTTCGAGTCGCAGGCGGCCGACATCATCCAGCCGGATCTGGGCCACATCGGCGGCATCCTGGAGACGCGGAAGCTGGCGGCCACCGCCGAGACGCACTACATGCTCGTCGCCCCGCACAACGTCGGCGGGTCGGTGCTCACCGCGGCCTCGCTCCAACTGGCCGCCTGCACCCCGAACTTCAAGATCCTCGAGCACTTCAACGACTTCGCCGACGCGGAGATCAAGAAGGTGGTCAAGGGCGCACCCCAGGTCGACCCGGAGACCGGATGCTTCGAGGTGTCGCACGCCCCGGGCCTGGGGGTCGAGCTCGACGTGGCCGCCGCGGCCGAGTTCCCGCAGCAACGGGCCCGGTTCGACCTGTGGGCCGAGGGTTGGGAACAGAGGGCGCCGAAGTGAGCCGCAGTCTGGTCGTCGAACGGCCCGGGACGCACCGCCTGGTGCGCCGTGAGGTGCCGGTGCCTGGCCCGGGCGAGGTCCTGGTGCGGGTCGCCGCGGCCGGGATCTGCATGAGCGACCGCGAGCTGTACGACGGTCACCGCGACGCGGGCTTCGTCCGCTACCCGGTCGTCCCCGGGCACGAGTGGGCCGGGACCGTGGAGGCGGTGGGCGAGGCAGTGGATCCCGCGCTCGCCGGGCGCAGGACCGTCGCCGAGGGGTTCCGGGCGTGCGGCGTCTGCGAACGCTGCCGTTGCGGTGAGACGAGCCTGTGCGAGGGCGGGTACGCCGAGACCGGATTCACCGAGCCGGGTGCGTTCGCCGACCATGTCGTGCTTCCGGCCCGGCTGTTGCATCCTCTGCGTGACGACGCCGATCTGCGGGCCGCCGCCCTGCTGGAGCCGGCCGCGGTCGTCGCGGCCGCGGTCCGGGCCGGGCGGCCGCGCCCCGGCGAGCGGATCGCGGTGGTCGGCGCGGGCACCCTCGGTCTGCTCGCCGTGCAGTATCTCGCCGCGTCGTCACCCGCCGAACTGGTCGTGATCGACCCCCGCGCCGCGCGCGGCGAGCAGGCGCTGCGGTTCGGCGCGGGCGGTGCGCTGCATCCCGACGAGACGACGTCCGCGCACGGCCGCTTCGACCTCGTGGTGGAGACCGCCGGCGCGCCGTCCACGGCCGCCTCGTCGTGTCTGCTGGCCCGCAGGGGCGGCCGGGTGGTGCTCACCGGGATGTTCACGCCCGGCGCGGCCGGCATCGACCCGGTGCACCTGTCGCTGAGTCAGCTGGAGGTCCGCAGCGTCTTCGGCGCGCCGCCGTCTGCCTGGTCGGACGCGGTGCGGGCCTTCGGCCTCGGGCTGATCACCCCGGCCGCGCTGATCACGCACGAGTACCCGCTGGAGCGGTTCGACGAGGCCATCGCCCTGGTCGGGGGCGGCGACCCGAAGACCGGAAAGGTGCTCCTGCGTCCCTAGGTCCGGCCCGGCGGCTTCGCCGCCCCGCACCGGACCGGACCGGAGTGGACCGGCCGCATACCTGCCGGGACGTGCCCGCCGCACGGCCTGCCCGGCCTCCCCCCCGGCCACCCCTGCTCCGTGCGGCGTCGAGGCTCGCGCTCCACCGCCCGTGTCAGCCGTCGTCCGCGGCGCGGGCGCCGCCCCCCTTGCCCGTCTGCGAACACCGAATGGGAGTCCTGTGACCGCCCCCTCAGCACCCCGCCGCCCCGGCGGCGAAGCCCTCGCCCGCATAGGGCATCCCGTCCCCGCCGTCGACCGGGCCGACACCTCACCCCACGCGTTCCCCGACGGCGGGACCTGGCGTACCGAGATCCCGTCGGTGGAGGGCCCGGAGGCCCTGGCCGTCGTCCTCAAGGAGAGCGCCCGGCTCGACGTGCCCGTCCACCGGATCAGCCAGGGCAGCGGCGTGTGGATGCTCACGGACGACGAGATCACCGAGATGGTGGAGTCCTGCGCCGAGCGCGACATCGAGCTGTGCCTGTTCACCGGGCCGCGCGGCACGTGGGACATCGGCGCGGGCACCCGTACCGAGTCCGGGGGCGCGGGGCTGCGCGCCCGTGGGCACGACGCGCTCGCCGGATGCGTCGAAGACGCCTTGCGCGCGGCCGGATTGGGCGTGCGCTGTCTGCTCGTCGCCGACGAGGGCGTGCTGTGGACGCTGCACCGGCTGCGCGCGGCGGGCGAGCTCCCCGCCGACACCACGTTCAAGCTGTCCGCGCTGACCGGGCCGGTCAACCCGGCCTCCTACGCGGTCTACGAGCAGCTCGGCGCCGACTCGGTCAATGTGCCGTCGGACCTGACCCTGGACCATCTGACCGAGATCCGCCGGGGCAGCCGTGCCCCGATGGACATGTACGTCGAGGCGCCCGACGACCTCGGCGGCTACATCCGCATGTACGAGTCCGCCGAGCTGATCCGGCGCGGCGCCCCGATCTACCTCAAGTTCGGCCTGAGCCGGTCCCCCGGCATCTACCCGTACGGCGCCCAGCTGCGCGAGCACACGCTGGCCACGGCCCGTGAGCGGGTCCGGCGCGGGCGTCTGGTGCTCGACCTGCTGGCCCGGCTCGGTTCGGACGGCGGGATGTCACCGCTGGGATCCCGGCTGCCGGGCGACCTCCGCCGCTTCCCCGTCCCGGAAGGGGACTGACTCCATGACCGACCGCACCCGTACCCGTACCCCGCTGCGCGGCCCTCGTGTCGCCGCCGCTGCCGCGCTGGCCGCGCTGCTCACCGTCTCGCTCACCGCCTGCGGCCAGGAGGCCAGGGGCGGCAGCCGTTACCGGCCCGACGACGGCAAGGGCGGCACGATCGGCCTCGCGATGCCGACCAAGTCCTCGGAGCGCTGGATCGCCGACGGGCAGAACATGGCCGAGCAGTTCCGCAAGGCCGGCTACAAGACCGATCTGCAGTACGGCGACGACAAGGTCGAGAACCAGATCGCCCAGATCGAGAACATGATCACCAAGGGGCGACGGCTCCTCGTGGTCGCCGCCATCGACGGGTCCGCGCTCACCGAGGTCCTCCAGCGCGCCCACGACGCGGGCATCCCCGTCATCTCGTACGACCGCCTGATCATGGGCACCGGGAACGTCGACTACTACGCGTCGTTCGACAACGAGCGGGTCGGCGAGCTCCAGGCCCGCTACATCGTCGACCGCCTGAAGCTGGGCGAGCCCGACAAGGACGCCGGTGACGAGCACACGATCGAGCTGTTCGCCGGCTCGCCCGACGACAACAACACGAAGTACTTCTGGAACGGCGCCATGAAGGTGCTCCAGCCGTACTTCGACAGCGGTCAGCTCGTCGTCCGCAGCAGGCAGACCAGGATGAGCCAGGCGACCACGCTCCGCTGGGACGGCGGCACCGCGCAGAAGCGGATGGACGACCTGATCAGCAAGAGCTACGCCGAGGAGCGCGTCGACGCCGTCCTGTCGCCCTACGACGGCATCTCCATCGGCATCATCTCCGCGCTCAAGAGTGCGGGTTACGGCACGAAGAGCCAGCCGCTGCCGGTGGTCACCGGGCAGGACGCCGAGCTGGCCTCGGTCAAGTCCATCATGCGCGGTGAGCAGACACAGACCGTCTTCAAGGACACCCGCAAGCTGGCCGCGCAGACCGTGCGGATGGGCGATGCGGTCCTGAACGGCAGGAAGCCGCAGGTCAACAACACGACCGACTACAACAACGGCAAGAAGACCGTGCCGTCCTATCTGCTGAAGCCCGTCAGCATCGACCGGACCAACACACAGCTCCTCGTCGACGAGGGCTACTTCACGGCGGGACAGCTCAGGTGACCGGGCCCGTGCTGGAGATGCGGAACATCACCAAGACGTTCCCCGGCGTCAAGGCGCTCTCCGACGTGAACCTGTCCGTGCGCGCCGGAGAGATCCACGCGGTCTGCGGCGAGAACGGCGCGGGCAAGTCGACGCTGATGAAGGTCCTCAGCGGCGTCCACGAGCACGGCAGTTACGAAGGCGAGATCCGCTTCGAGGGCGAGCCGGTGGCCTTCAAGGACATCCGCGCCGGCGAGCGGCGCGGCATCGTGATCATCCACCAGGAACTCGCACTCGTCCCCTACCTGTCCATCGCCGAGAACATCTTTCTCGGCAACGAGCAGGCCACGCACGGCCTCATCGACTGGAACGCCACCCTGCACCGGGCGAGCAAGCTGCTGAAGAGGGTCGGGCTGCGCGAGAGGCCGCAGACGCCGGTCGCCGACATCGGTGTGGGCAAGCAGCAGTTGGTGGAGATCGCCAAGGCGCTGTCGAAGGAGGTGAAGCTGCTCATCCTGGACGAGCCGACGGCCGCGCTCAACGACGAGGACAGCGCGAAGCTGCTCGATCTCATCCTGGAACTGCGCGACCAGGGCATCGCCAGCATCATCATCTCCCACAAGCTGGGCGAGATCCGCACGATCGCCGACTCGGTGACGATCCTGCGCGACGGCCGGACCATCGAGACCCTCACCGTCCGTGAGACGCCCGGGTCCGAGCCGCAGCTGTCCGAGGACCGGATCATCCGCGGCATGGTCGGCCGTGACCTCGACCACCGCTTCCCCGAGCGCACGCCCTGCACACGGGACGACGCGGGCGAGGTCGCGCTCGCCGTCGACGGCTGGACGGTCCGGCATCCCGTCGACCACCAGCGCACGGTCGTGGACGACGTGTCGCTGACCGTGCGCCGCGGCGAGATCGTCGGCATCGCGGGTTTGATGGGCGCGGGCCGCACCGAGCTCGCGATGTCCGTCTTCGGCCGCTCGTACGGTCGCTACGCGGCCGGAACGGTCCTCGTGGGCGGGCGGGAGGTGTCCACCAGGACCGTGCCCGACGCGGTCGCGGCCGGCATCGCGTACGTCACCGAGGACCGCAAGCAGTACGGGCTGAACCTCATCGACAGCATCAACCGCAACATCTCCCTGGCCTCGCTGCCGGGCATGCGGCGCCGGGGCGTCGTCGACGAGCACCACGAGCGGTCCGTCGCCGAACGCTACCGGACGTCGATGAACATCAAGGCGCCCACGGTCTTCGAGCAGGTGGGGCGGCTTTCCGGCGGCAACCAGCAGAAGGTCGTCCTGAGCAAGTGGATCCACGCCGATCCCGACGTGCTGATCCTCGACGAACCGACCCGCGGGATCGACGTCGGCGCCAAGTACGAGATCTACACGGTCATCGACAGGCTCGCGGCGCAGGGCAAGGCGGTCCTGTTCATCTCCTCCGAACTGCCGGAGCTGCTCGGGATGTGCGACCGGATCTACACGATGGCCGAGGGCCGGCTGACCGGTGAGGTCGCCCGCGCGGAGGCCACCCAGGAAGTCCTGATGCGTCACATGACCATGAACAGAAGCTGAGGCCCCGCCATGACCACCACGACCACTCCCACCGAGGACGCGCCCGCCGCACCGTCGGGCCGCCCGACGGCCGGTGCGATCCTCCTGCACTCGGTGCGCGCCAACATGCGCCAGTACGGCATGCTCGTCGCGCTCGCCTTCATCGTCGTCCTGTTCCAGATCTGGACCGACGGCACCCTGCTGCTGCCGAACAACGTCTCCAACCTGATCCAGCAGAACGGCTACATCCTCATCCTGGCCATCGGCATGATGATCGTCATCATCTCGGGCCACATCGACCTGTCCGTCGGCTCCCTGGTCGCCTTCGTCGGCGCCATGTCGGCGGTGATGATGGTCAAGCACGACATGCCCTGGGTCCTGGCGCTGGTGCTGTCGCTGCTGATCGGCGCGGTCGCCGGCGCGTGGCAGGGGTTCTTCATCGCGTACATCGGCATCCCGTCCTTCATCGTGACGCTGGCCGGCATGCTGCTGTTCCGCGGTCTGACGCAGATCGTCCTGGAGGGCCAGTCCCTCGCCCCCTTCCCGGACGGCTTCCAGAACATCGCCAAGGGGTTCATCCCCGAGATGGGTCCGTACACGCAGTACCACAACCCGACCCTCGTCCTCGGACTCGTCGCCATCGCGTTCCTGCTGCTGCGCGAGTGGCGGGACCGCAAGCGGCAGCTCGCCTACGAACTCGACGTGCTGCCGACGGGACTGTGGGCGGCCAAGTGCGTGGCGATGACGGCCGCGGTGGTGGCCTTCACACTCACGCTCGCGAGCTTCCACGGCGTGCCCGTCGTCATGCTCATCATGTGCGCGCTGCTCATCGGCCTCGGTTACGTCATGCGCAACGCGGTCGTCGGCCGGCACGTCTACGCGCTCGGCGGCAACAAGGCGGCCGCGAAGCTGTCGGGCGTCAAGGACAAGCGCGTCACGTTCCTCGTCTTCGTCAACATGGGTGTCCTCGCGGCACTCGCGGGCTGTGTGTACGCCGCGCGCCTGAACGCCGGCACCCCGCAGGCGGGCCTCAACTTCGAACTGGAGGCGATCGCCGCCTCGTTCATCGGCGGCGCCTCGATGAGCGGCGGCGTCGGCACCGTCATGGGCGCGGTCATCGGCGGCCTGGTCCTCGGCGTGCTCAACAACGGCATGTCGCTCGTCGGCATCGGCACGGACTACCAGCAGGTGATCAAGGGACTCGTGCTGCTCGCCGCGGTCGGGTTCGACGTGTGGAACAAGCGCAAGGTCGGCCGCTAGCCGACACGAACACCACCGGCGAAGTGCCCCCGGTGCCGGAACGCACCCTGCGCCGGGTGCTCATAGCGTCGGGGCTCGGCCACTTCGTCGAATGGTTCGACTTCGGGATCTACGGCACCCTCGCCGTGATCCTCGCCCAGAACTTCTTCCCCTCGGACAACCAGCAGGCGGCCCTGCTGGCCTCGTTCGCGGTCTTCGGCGCGGGATGTGTGATGCGCCCGCTGGGCGCCCTGTTCTTCGGCTCCCTCGGCGACCGCATCGGCCGCCAGCGCACGCTGGCCATCGTGGTGCTCACCACCTCGGCAGCGACGCTGGCGATGGGCCTGCTGCCCACGCACTCCTCCATCGGCCTGCTCGCCCCCGCGCTGCTTGTCCTGGCCCGGCTCGTCCAGGGCTTCGCCGCGGGCGGGGAGACGGCGGGCGCGACCGCTCTGATCTCCGAGTACGCGCCGGCCCACCGCCGCGGGTTCTTCTGCTCCTGGCTCGACGCCACCGGGTTCGCCGCGTTCGTCGCGGGCTCGGGCACCGTACTGCTGCTGACCGCCGCCCTGCCGGGCACGGCCCTGGACGACTGGGGATGGCGGCTGCCGTTCCTCCTGGCAGCGCCCCTCGGGCTGGCCGGTGTCTATCTGCGCAGCCGACTGGAGGACAGCCCGGACTTCCGCAGACTGAAAGAGACGGGCCGCACCGCCCAGTCCCCGGTCCGTGAGAGCTTCACCCTCGCCTGGAAGGCCATGCTCTTCTGCGTCGGCTTCATGCTCATCAAGGCCGTGGGCCACTGGGCGCTGCAGACGTTCATGCCCGGCTACCTCCAGACGACGCTCGGCTTCGACCGGGTCCCCGCCTTCGCCGTCACCACCCTCGGGCTCTTCGTGGTGGCCGTGCTCGTCCCCCTGATGGGCGCGCTGTCGGACCGCGTCGGACGCAAGCCGTTGATGCTCGGCGCCTGTGCGGGCTTCGTCCTGCTGTCGTGGCCCGCCTTCTGGCTGATGTCCCAGGGGAACGCGGTCACCGCCTGTCTGGCCATGGCCGTGCTCGGCCTGTGCATGGCCGCGTTCGACGGGGCGAGCTGCGCCGCGATCGCCGAGCTGTTCCCCACGCGGGTCAGGTACGGGGCGATGGCCATCGCGTACAACGCCGCCACCGCCCTGTTCGGAGGCATGACCCCCTACTTCGCGACCTGGCTGGTCGGCTCGACGGGGTACGCCCTCTCTCCGGCCTTCTACCTCGTCGTCATCGCCCTGGTGTCGGGCGCGACGATCCTCCGGGCCCGGGAGACCGCCCGTACACGCCTCACCGTCTGACACCGCGCACGCACACCGGCAAGGAAGGCACGTCCCTACCAGAAAGGCGCCGACACCCATGACGTCCACAACATCCGCAGCACCCGGACGACACGCACTTCGCCTCGGCATGGCCGCTGCCACGGCCCTGCTCGCACTCGTCGGGGCAGCCGGCACCGCCCCGGCGGCTCCCGCCGCCCCCGAAGCCGGCACCGGGGAGGCGGCACAGACGGCGGGGCCGTCCGGCACCGGCTGGACCCAGGTCTTCGCCGACGAGTTCAGCGGTACGGAGGTCGATACCGGCACCTGGAACTTCCGTACCGATGTGAAGGCGTTCAGTGCCCAGCGGCCGGAGAACGTCTCCGTCTCCGGCGGTCTGCTGAACATCGCCCTCAAGAAGGAGGGTTACGCGGGGAAGGAGTACACCGGCGGCGGCGTGGTCTCCAGGAAGAAGCTCCGCTACGGCTACTACGAAACCCGCGCCAAGATCAACAACGGGGCGGGCTGGCACAGTTCGTTCTGGCTGATGGCCGGCGACGGAACCACCACCTTCCCGGCCGAGCAGCGCACGGAGATCGACGGGTGTCACTGGGCACCCAGTCGTACGCGACCGGTACCGGTGCGTCGGTGTCCCTCACCGCCAGCGGTACGGGCTGCGCCCACGCGGACGCGGTGAAGTTCGTACGGCGCTGACCGGCAGAACGGATCGGGACAGGGGCCCGGTCGGCGCCGTGGTCGAACCGGGCGCCGACCGGGCAGCTTCGGTGAACATGGAGAGGATCGAGCGGCATCGGGCCGCAGCGGTGAATCCTTTTCGGCCTCCGCCGCCTCTTGTCCTGGACCGGCCGTGCGGGCCGGCGGATACCAGGAGGAGCGAAGCATGATGATCGCGATCATTGCCGTGGTCGGTGTACTGATGGTCTGTATCTGCAGCGTGATGCTGCTCAAGCGCAGGAGCCGGAGCCGTGGTTGATCGCAACCGTTCACCGCGTCAGATCACCGGATACGAGTAGGGCACATGAGCCGAAGCCACACCTGGCCGGACGAGCGGCTGGTCAAGGCTGCTCAGGACGGCGATATCACCTCGCTGACCGCCGTGGTCATGGAATCGCAGCCCCACGTGCGCAGGTTCGCACTGTCGCTGTGCGCCACACCTCAGGACGCCGAGGACGCGGCTCAGGAGGCACTGATCATCCTCTACCGGAAGATCGGCACGCTCCGTGCCTCCGGTGCCCTGGCCTCCTGGATGTTCCGCATCGTTCGCAACGAATGCCTGCGGTACCTGCGACTTTTCACCTCCGTCTCGGCCGCCGAGGCGGCCGGCAGCGAGCCGGCGCCCTCCGCGGAGAAGTCGGTCCTGCGGCGACTGGATGCTGAGCGCGTCGCCGTCGCGGTCAGCTGAGGCCTGGTCGCCTTCCGAGGCTGCCCGGCCTGCTGGATGATCGGCCTGGTGCAGACCATCCCGCGGCCGTCTTCAACGCACCTGCACGGACGGCGTCTGCACCCTGACAACGACGGGCGGCAACTGACGGTGTGGGGTCCCGAATCTTCTGGTGGCGTGGCGCCAGAGGATTCGGGACGTCACCGGGAGGCGCATCCGAGGGTTGCGCACGGCAGGTGGAGGGCTCGGTGGAACTCCCGGTAGGCGGCGGAGCGTTCGGCGGGATCGGTGGCCGCAGTGCCTCGGGGTGGAGAAGGAGCCGTACGTCGCAGACCGCGCGCGCCATGTCGGCGTCGACCATGCGCACCGTGGCTCAGTACGGTGAAGAAGCCCACGTCGAAGGCGAACTGACTGGCGACGAGCAGGCGCGCGAGCGGGGACATCAGGTGAGCTTCCCGTCCCGCATGGTCAGGACACGGTCGCAGAAGTGCCGTACGACCGGCATGTCGTGGCAGATGAACAGGTAGCCGAGGCCCAGCTCCTCCTGGAGGTCGAGAAGGAGGTTGACGATCCCGGCGCGCAGGGAGGGGTCGAGAGCGGAGACGGGCTCGTCGAGCACGAGCAGGTCCGGCTCGCTCGCCAGCGCGCGGGCGATCCCGGCGCGCTGGCACTGGCCGCCGGAGAGCTCGTGCGGAAGCCGGTCGCCGTGGGGCGTGTCGAGGCCGACCATGCCGAGGAGCTCCTCGACCCGGCCGGGTCCGGTCGCCCGGGACCAGCGGCCCTGGACGCGCAGGGGTTCGGCGATCTGGTCGCGGACGCGCCTGCGGGGGCTGAGTGTGCCGTAGGGGTCCTGGAACACGGGCTGGATGCGGGGCCGGATCCGTCGCAGCTCCTTCTCGCCGAGCGCGGTCAGGTCGGTGCCGGCGAACCGGACCCGGCCGCCGTCCGGACGGCGCAGTTGGAGGACGGCCGCGGCGGTCGACGACTTGCCGCAGCCGGAGGGGCCGATCAGCCCGACGGTCTCGCCCGCGTCGACCGAGAACGACACGCCGTCGACGGCGGTCGTCGCTCCGTACCGGACGACCAGGTCGCTGACGTCCAGCAGGGGCGGCCGGATGCTCATACGGACTCCAGGACGTCGAGATGGCATGCGACCTCGCTCCCGTCCAGAGGCCGCGGCGCGGGGAGTTCGGTGCGGCAGCGGGCCGTTGGGTGCGCGCAGCGCGGCGCGAAGGCGCAGCCGGGCGGGATGCCACCCGGCGCCGGCGGGCGGCCGGGCAGGGCGGGCAGCCGGGACTTGCGCGGAGTGTCGCCCGCCGGGACGGAGGCGAGGAGCGCGGCGGTGTACGGGGACCGCGGCCGGGCCAGGATCCGGTCGGTGGGGCCGTACTCGACGAGCCGCCCCGCGTACATGACGGCCGTCCGGTCGGCGTGCTCGCGCACGGCGTCGAGGTCATGGGTGACCAGGACGAGCGAGGCGCCCGTCGCGTCGCGCCGCTCGGCCAGCGCCGTCAGGACCTGGGCGCGCATCCCGGGGTCGAGCGCGGTGGTCGGCTCGTCGGCGACGATCAGGTCCGGCTCGTTGACCGTGGCCATGGCGATGACGGCGCGCTGCCGCATCCCGCCGGAGAACTCGTGCGGGAACGCGTCGAGGCGGTCGCCCGGGATGCCGACCTGCTCCAGGGCCTCCTCGGCCCTGGCGCGCGCCTCACGCTTCGGCACTCCCTGCACGGAGCGTACGGCCAGGGCGAGTTGGGCGCCGACGCGGTGCACGGGAGACAGGGCCGACAGGGCGTCCTGCGGTACGAACGCGACGCTCCGGCCCCAGTCGGCAGGGGTGACGGGCGCACCCCGGAGCAGCACGCTGCCGGTGACGGACGCGTCGTGGGGAGCCATGTTGAGCACGGACCGCGCGGTCAGCGACTTGCCGGCCCCGGACTCGCCGACGAGGGCGAGGACTTCACCGGGCCGTACGGCGAAGGAGACACCGCGGACGGCTTCGACGCCGCCGAAGGCGACGCGCAGATCGCGTACCGAGAGGAGGGGGTCAGACGGCAACGGAAGTCGTCCTCTTTCGCAGGTACGGCCGTGCGGCGTGCCGGGGTCCGGTGTACGCGGACAGGGTGACGGCGAGCGCGGCGAGGAGGGCCAGGGCGGCGGCCGGGGCCAGCGCCGCGACCGGTGCGCGCTCCACGTAGTCGGCGGACTCGTCGAGGAGCAGCCCCCACTCGGGGGACGGCGGCTGGGCGCCGAGCCCGAGGAAGCCGAGCGACGCCAGGGCGAGCGCGATGCCGGGCAGGCGCAGCACGGCGTGCCGGGCGACCGGGGCGGCCACCGAGGGCAGGACGTGCCGGGTCAGGATCCAGGCGGGGCTCGCGCCGATCGCCTTCTGGGCGTGGAGGAACTGCGAGGCGCGTACCTCCTGGACCAGTGCCGCCGCGTGGGCCGTCAGCGCCGGCCAGGACACGAGGGCGACGGCGAGTGCGGCGCCGTCGGCGCGGGGGCCGACGACTGCGGCGACCAGCACGCCGACGATGACGGGAGGCAGGGCGCCCGCGATGTCGGCCGCTCCGGTGGCGAGGTGCGGCAGGAAGCCGAGGGCGAGAGCGGTGACGAGGCCGAGGAGACAGACGGCGGCCGCCATGCCGGCCGTGGCCGCCGCGCCGTGCCCGAGCCGGGCCAGGACGTCACGGCCGAGCGCGTCCGCGCCGAGCGGGTGCGCGCCGGACGGCGCGGCGAGCCGCGCGGCCGTGTCGACGGCGTACGGATCGCGCAGCAGGCCCCAGCCGGTCACGCCGACCAGTACGGCGCCGAGGACCACGGGGACCGGTGCGGGCACCCGCACGGGGCGCGGCGCCGGCAGGCTCAGGGCCGCTTCCCGGAGAGCCGGGCCGAGCAGCCTCCTGCGCAGCGCGGCCGCGCCGGCACCCGCCAGCAGCCCGAGGACCAGCAGGGCGAGCAGCGAGCCCTGGAGCAGGGGAACGTCCTGGGACTTGACGGCGCCGAGGGTGGTGCGGCCGAGGCCGGGTATCGCGAAGACGGTCTCCACGGCGACCGCCCCGCCGGTCAGACCGACCGCGACCATCCCGAACTGCCCGGCCAGCGGCGGAAGGACGCGCCGCAGGGCGGCCGCGGCGACCCGGGCGCGGCCGACGCCCGCGCCGCGCCACAGGTGGGCCCAGCGCTCGTCGAGGATGCCGGGCAGCGCTTCGGCGACCAGGCGGCCGAGCAGCCCGCCCGCGGGAAGGCCGAGGGCGAGCGCGGGGAGGACGAGGTGCGCCGGACCGGCCCACCCGGAGGTCGGCAGCCAGCCGAGGCCCACGCCCACGACGATCAACAGCACGGTGGACAGCAGGAATTCGGGCACGGCCGTGAGCGCGGCGGCGCATGCGCCGGACGTCCCCCGCCCCCGTGTCAGGACCGGTGCGACGAGGGCGGCGGCCACCAGGAGCGCGACCGCCAGGGCCGCGCCCATCAGCGTCAGGGACACCTGGAGGCCGGCGACCACCGAGGGGAGCACATCGGCACCCGAGACCCAGGAGACGCCCAGGTCGCCCCGGAGCAGCCCGGCCGCCCACTGGCCGAGCAGGCCCAGCGGCCCCGCGTCGAGGCCGAGGTCGGCGCGGATGGCGGCCAGCGCCTCGGGGGTCGGCTCCTGCTCGGCGGACCTCGCGCGCAGCAAACTCAGCGCCGGGTCCTTGCCGGAGAGCCAGGGCAGCAGTCCGACGACGACGAGCACGCCGGCCAGGCACACCGCCCGGGAGAGTTGGGCCCTCACCTGACGTACGTGTCGATCGTGACGAGCTCGCGCTCGCGGGGGTCGTGCGCGGCGCCGGTCACCCCGGCCGCGTCACCCTGGACGACCCGTTCGTGCAGCATCGGTACGGCCGCGTCGGTGGCGAGCACGGCCGCCTCGGCGCCCATGATGGCCTTGCGGCGGGCGTCGCCGACGGCGGTCCCGGACGCCTCGGTCAGGGCCTTGTCGACGGCCGGGTCGGCGAGTTGCGGGATGTTGAAGGAACCCTCGCTCGCGAAGTCGCTGTAGAGGTACGCCGCCGCGTCGCCGGAGTCGAGGACGGTGGCCCGGGACAGGATGAACGCGTCGAACTCGCCCGCGAGCGCGTCCGCTTCGATGTTGGCGTACTCGCGCACGTCGAGCCTGACCTTGAAACCGGCGGACTGGAGCTGCTGTTGCAGGATCTGGGCGACCTCGGGCAGTTCGGCGCGGTCCGTGAAGGTGCCGATCGTGATCTCGGTGCCGTCCGGCTCGCCCGCCGCGCCGTGCCGGACGTCCTGGCGCAGCTTCGCGGCCCAGGGCAGGGCCGGCCCCAGCAGGCCCTTTGCGACGTCGGCCCTGCCCTCGTAGACACTGCGCACGATCTCCTCCGCGTCGATCGCCTCGCGCGCTGCCGCCCGCAGCCCGGGATCCTCGAAGGGGCCCGAACGGGTGTTGAGGTAGAGGGTGTTGGTGCGCGGCATCGGCACTTCGGTGATCAGCTTCTCGTCGAGCAGGCGGGCCTGGGAGACCGGCACCGCCTCGACGATGTCGGCCTCGCCGCTGCGCAGGGCCGCCGCGCGCGCCGTGCCGTCGGGGACGAACGTCACGTCGATGCCGGCGGCTTTCGCCTTGCCGCCCCAGTAGCCGTCGTAGCGGTCGAGCGTCGCCGACGCGGAGCCGTTCACCTTCACGAGTTCGAACGGGCCGGTGCCGGCGCCCACGGGATCGACCGTCCTGCCCCGGTACGCCTTGGCGGCCAGGACCGACAACTGCGGTGAGCTGAGCCGCTGCGGGAGGAGCGGGTCGGCCGCGGCGGTGGTGACGGCGACGGTACGGGGGCCGAGCGCCTTCACGGAGAGGTCGACGCCGTCGAGGATGCGCGGCTTGGGCGAGGCGCTCGCGGCGGCCCGCAGCGACGTGACGACGGACTGGGCGGTCAGGCCGGTCCCGTCGTGGAAGGTCACCCCCTCGCGCACGGTGAACGTCCAGGTCTTCCCGGACTGTTTCCAGCCGGTCGCCAGCACGGGCTCGGCGTTGCCGTCACGGTCCAGCTCGACGAGCGTCTCGGCGGTGGACCAGCGCGACAGCTTGAAGGCGTCGTCGGACAGCGGCGAGAGCCCGGAGCGCGGCGGTTGCATCATCGCGACCCGTACGCGGCCGTGCCCGCCGTCGCCGGGGCCCGCGCCCGGGGACCCGGTGCCGGCGAAGCAGCCGGTGAGCAGGACCGAGCAGGCTCCCAGGGCGGTCGGGAGCACAAGTCCCCTTCGGCGTATGCGTGAACGTTCGAACGAAGGCAAGGAAGACCCCTGGAAGGCGCGTTGCGGAGGGAGGGCCCGACCCTAGCACGATGACAATCGTTTTCGTTAACGGCTCGCTCCCTTCCACAGCACGGCTGTGTCCCGCCCCCGGGAGGGCGGGACACAGGTGTGCGCAGGCCCGTCAGGCGCCCACGACGTTGTCCTTCACACGCAGCCGCTCGCCCAGGAACCCGCCGAGCGCCGTGATCAGCGAGATGCCCACCAGCAGCAGGGCCACCGGCCACGAGGCGCCGCCGCTGGTCTTCAGCAGCGCCGTCGCGAGGAACGGCAGGAAGCCGGTCAGCGCGCCCGCCAGGTTGTACGCCAGAGCCACACCGCTGTAGCGCAGGTGCGCGGGGAACAGCTCGGTGAGCAGCGCGCCCGAGACGGCGTACGCGACGGACAGCACGGCGATCCCGGCCGCCACGGCCAGTACGATCGCCGCGGGGTTCCGCGTGTCGATCAGCCAGAAGACGGGGAAGGCGCAGACCGCGCTGATCAGACCGCCCCACAGGGTGAGCCGGCCGGGTCCGACGCGTTCGGCGAGCCGCCCCATGACGAGGATCACCGCGATCTCGACGACGGCCGCGATCAGGGTCGCGTTCACCATGAGGCCGCGCGACATGCCGAGCGTGGTGGTGCCGTAGCTGATCACGAAGGTGGTCAGGACGTAGAAGCCGCCGACGCCCAGCATCGCGGATGCCATCGCCACGAGCAGGCGCCCCCACGCGGTGCGGAAGACCTCGAGGGCCGGGATCTTCGCCCGCTCGTCCTGCTTGAGCAGTTCGTCGAAGAGGGGCGACTCCTCGACCTTGCGACGGATGTAGACGGCGATGACCAGCAGCGGGAAGGCCAGCAGGAACGGCAGGCGCCAGCCCCAGGAGTCGAACTGCTCGTCGGGCAGCAGCAGGACGAGGGCGAAGGCGCCGGAGGAGAGCAGGGTGCCGACCGGGGAGCCGACCTGCGGCAGGGCGGCGTAACGGCCTCGCTTGCCGGGCGGAGCGTGTTCCACCGCCAGCGTCACGGCGCCGCCCCACTCGCCGCCCACCGCGATGCCCTGGAGCAGTCGCAGCAGCACGAGCAGCAGGGGCGCGGCCACGCCGATCGTGCCGAAGGAGGGCAGAAGTCCGATGAGACCGGTGGCCACGCCGATCATGACCACGGTGATCAGCAGCGCGGGGCGCCGTCCTATGCGGTCGCCCAGCCACCCGAAGATCAGCGCCCCGACCGGCCGGGCCACGAAGCCCACGCCGAACGTCGCGAAGGCGGCCATCGTGGCCGCGGCCGGGTCGAGCGTGGTGAAGTACAGCCGGTTGAAGACGATGGCGGCCGCCGTGCCGAACAGGAAGTAGTCGTACCACTCGAGTGCCGTGCCGACGAAGGCGGCGAAGGCCACGCGTCCGGCGTCCTTGCCGGTCACGACGACGGAGGCGCCCGGCGGGGACTCCGGGGTGGTCTGCGCGTCGAGCTTGTTCATGTCTCAAGACTCCTTGTTTGCGGCCGTGAGCGGTACGGCCGTGGGGAGGGGACCTTGTGCTGCCGTGCCGTCGGCGACGGCTCCGGCGCCGTGGACGCACACGCCGTCCACGAAGGTGGCCAGGACCTCGATGGCGCCGATCCGGTCGCTCGCCACGTCGACGGGGTCGTCGGAGAGGAGTACGAGATCCGCGTACTTGCCTGGGGTGATGCTGCCGCGCCTGTCCTCGTCGTGGCTGGCCCACGCGGCGTCGAGGGTGTAGGCGCGCAACGCCTGCTCCGCGCTCACCCGTTCGTCGGGGGCGAGCACGGCGCCGGCGGAACTGAGGCGCTCGACCATCGACTGCATGCCGAGCAGGGGCGCTCCCGGCGCGACCGGCCGGTCGGAGCTGCCCGGCACCCGTACGCCCCGGTCGAGGAAGGACCGGTGCCGGTACATCCACGGGGTGCGATCGGGTCCGAGCGCCTGGGCCATGGTGTCTCCGACGGCGTACAGGAAGTGCGCCTGCGGCACGGGGACGACACCGAGTTCGGCGTAGCGGTCGAGCTGGTCGGGGCGGACGACGCCGGAGTGCTCGATGCGGTGCCGTGCGTCGGGCCGCGGCGCGGACGACTGGGCCTCGGCGAACGCGTCGAGGGCGAGGTCCACGGCGCTGTCGCCGATCGCGTGGGCGGCGACCCGCCAGCCGGCCCGGTGGGCGTCGACGACCAGGCGGCGCATCGCGTCGGGGCTGTTCTGGTAGACGCCGCTCGCGTGGTCGTGGCCGCAGAAGGGCTCCGACACGGCGGCGGTGCGGCCGATGAGCGATCCGTCGAGCCAGATCTTCATCGGGCCGAGCCGCAGCCGGTCGTCGCCGAACCCGCTGCGCAGTCCCAGGTCGATCCCGGTGGTGATGGCGTCCTCGGCATGCGCGCGCAGGGGGTGCAGGTTGTCGGCGGCCACCATGAGTTCCACGCGTGTGCGCAGGGTGCCGCGGTCGCGGGCGAGTTGGTAGGCGGCGGCCTCGACGGGGCTGCGGCCGATGAGACCGAGGCCGATCCCCGCCTCGACCACGTGGGTGAGTCCCTCGGCCGCGTAGACGGCGCTGGCACGGGAGACCGCGTCGGCGAGAGCGGTCACCGGATACGGCAGGACGAGGGCCGACACGAGGCTCTGGGCACGTTCCTGCAGCAGCCCGGTCGGCGAACCGTCGTCGTCCCGCACGACGACACCGCCCTCGGGCTCGGCGGCTGTGCCGTCGAGGACGCCGGCCAGCCGCAGGACCTCGCTGCTGACGGCGCACATGTGGCCGGAGCGGTGCTTCAGCCACACCGGCCGCCCGCCTGCGGCCCGGTCCAGTCCGGCGCGGTGCGGGTGGCGGCCCATGACCGTGTCGTCGTAACCCGATCCGACGATCCACGCGCCGGCGGGCAGGCCCGCCGCACGCCGGGCCACGGCCTCGTACACCTGGTCCACCGTCGCGGCGGCGCCGAGGTCGAGCTCGTCGAGGGACTGCCCGAACCAGGCCATGTGGTTGTGGGCGTCGCCGAATCCGGGCACGACGACGGCCCCGTGGCAGTCGAGCGTGGTGCGGGCGGGCAGGTCCTCCACGGTGTCGTCGAGACCGACGATACGGCCGCCGAGGACACCGAGGGTCCGCGCGCGGGGGTGGCGTTCGTCCACCGTGCGGATGCGGGCGTCGCGGAGCTTGAGATCGAGCATGGCGTGAATTCGCAACCGTTCAGGCGAGGTTCTGGAGCCGGGTCAGCGGCAGGTCAGCGGCGTGGTGGATGTCGACGGGGCGCCCGTCCACCAGCACCGCGTCGGGGGTCGTCGGGACCCGGACGTCGGGTACGGCGGTGTTGGCGACCATGTCGCCTCGGGTGAGCCCCCGGCTGCCCCGCAGGGGCGTGTAGCGGATACCGGCGGGCAGCGCCTCGCGGGCGGCCCGGTCGTCGAGGCAGGCCGGGGAGACGAAGACGGTCGACAGCCGGCGGGGCGCGCCGCCGAGGCCGCCGAAGTAGGGCTTCATCACGCGGGGCTGGGTGAGCCGGGTGGAGCCGGAGCCCGATCCCGACACGCCCCAGGCGACGAAGCCGGACTTGAGGACGAGTTCCGGCTGGGCGCCGAAGGTCACGGGCCGCCACAGGACGATGTCGGCGATGCTGCCGGACCGGAGCGATCCGACATCGGCGGCCATGCCGTGGGCGATGGCCGGGTTCAGCGTGATCTTTGCCAGGTAGCGCAGCACCCGCGCGTTGTTCACGACACCGGGTCCGCTCTCGCCTGCCAACTGCGCTTGGACATGGGCCAGTTGCCAGGTACGTCGGGCGGTTTCGGCGATCCTGCCCATGCCCATGGAGTCGGAGTTGACGATGCTGATCGCCCCGAGGTCGTGCAGGGCGTTCTCGGCGGCGATGGCGTGTTCGCGCACGCGGCTCGCCGCGATCGACAGATCGCTGTCCACGTCGTGGTGGCCGCGGTGCACGGTCAGCGTCATCGGCAGCAGCTCGGCGACGGTCGCCGGGGTCAGCGGCAGCGTGGGGGTGGTGGAGGAGGTCAGGACGTGCGGCTGCGAGACGATCTCCAGCAGGTCGGGGTGCCCGCCGCCGCCCTCGACGTGGTACGCGTGCACGGTGCGCCCGCGCGTGGCGTCCAGCGTGTCGGCGAGGTATCCGGACTCGTTGAGCGTGTCGGTGTGCAGGGCGACGGGCAGGTCGCTGTGTTCCGCGACGCCGAGACAGGTGTCGACGATCCGGGGCGTCGCGCCCCAGTCCTCGTGGATCTTGAACCCGCCGGCTCCGGCCAGGACGGCGCGCTCCAGCAGTTCCTGCGAGGACGACGAGCCACGGGCGAGGAAAGCCACGTTGACCGGCGTGTCACGCCACGCCTCGAGCAGGCTGTGCAGGTTGTACGCGGGGTTGGCGCCCACGTCCCACACGCCGCCGATGCCCATGCCCACCAGGGACGTGACACCCGCGGAGAGCGCCGCGGGGACGACCTCGGGGCTGGAGAGGTGGACGTGCGAGTCCACCACGCCGGGCGTGGCGATCAGCCCCTCCCCCGTGATCATCGCGGTGTGGGAGTCGACGACGAGCTCCACACCGTCGGTGGTCTCGGGGTTCCCGGCGCGCCCGACGCCGACGACGCGGCCGTCCTTGATGCCGATGTTGGTCTTCCGGATGCCGATCAGCGGATCCATGACGACGACGCCGAGGATCACCATGTCGAGCGCGCTGTCGCGCGGCGCCCGGCCGGCGACGAGCAGCCCGTCCCGGGCGGTCTTGCCGCAGCCGCCGAGCATCTCCTCGCCGGCCTCGGTGTCGTCGGCCTCGACCTCGACCCACAGGCCGGTGTCGGCGAGCCGGATCCGGTCGCCGGTGGTCGGGCCGTACAGGGACGCGTAGGCGCGCCGGGACATCCGGCTCATCGGTCTCCTCCTCGCGTCACCACGGTGACGGTGCGGGTCTCGGCGGGTTCGAAGCGCTCGGACGTTCCCGCGGGAATGTCCAGCCGGCGGCCGCGGGCGGCGTCGCGGTCGAGGTCGAGCGCGTCGTTCGCCTCCTCCAGCGGGAAGTGGGACGAGATCCACACCGGCCTGGGCCCGCGGTTGGTGATCTCCAGCGCTGTGCGGGGGCGTCCGGGCGCGAGCTCCGCGTCCCCCGCGCCGGCCAGCACCGCGCCGGGCCCGGTGGGGTCACCGGCGCCGAACGGCTCGGGGACGTGCACCAGACTGGAGCCGTGCGGGAAGAGGGCTTCCACCTGCAGGCTGGGGACGGCCTCGGCGACTCCGGGGAGCAGCAGGTCGCGCGGGACGACGTGCGCGGCGCGCTCGACGACGCTCTCCAGCGGCGTTCCGTCCCAGGCCATCTCGAGGATCTCGTCGCAGACCAGGGCGACGGCCTCGGTCGCGCCGAGGCGGGCTCCCCGGGCCAGCCGCCGTCGGGCGAGCTCGGCCGCAGTGAAGAGCGTCAGCCTCTCCTGCTCGCGCGGAGTCAGATGCATGGGATGCGTCCCCCTCGGAATCGTGTGCGGCCGAGCGGCCTGCTGGGGTGATGCACAACACCATGCGCGTCGGCGCGGGCGTGAACAATGACGAAACGCTCCGTGCTGGGACGCCGTCGTTGGGCACATGCACAGTCCGCCCGGTGCGGCCTGCGGTTCCGGGGGCGCGGCGGTCCGGCGGCGCGAGCCCGGCGGGCGTGTTCTCGCAAGGTCGCGGCGATCACGGCTCCGCAGGAGGCTCGGCCACGGCACGGTCGCGGTCGTCCCGGTGCGGCGTCCGGGCCACGGGGACGCGACGGCGATGTGCCGGCCGGCGCGATGATCTCGCATGATGATCAGCAGCGACTTCGGCCGGGCGGTCTGTGTCCAGTACGGCACGGCGCACACGCCCGCCCAGTCGGGCGGGGTTCACCGAACCCGGCCCGACTGGGCGTCACCGTTGATGCGCCGTCAACTCCTAGGCGTCAGTGGCGGTCACCGCCCCTGTCGCCGTTGTCGTGGCCGTTGTCGTCGTTGTCGTGGTGGTTCCCGTTGCCTCCGCGGCCGTCGTCGTTGTCGTGGTGGTTCCCGTTGCCTCCGCGGCCGTCGTCGTCATCGCAGTTGTCGTCGTGACGGTCCCAGTAGTCGTATTCGCAGTCCTCGTACGAAGTCGAGTGCGACGAATCGGCGGCACTCGCAACGCCGGCTCCGCCGAAGGCGAGAGCCACAGCTGCGAACAGGCCGGCGAAGAGCTGGAGGATCCTGGTCGTCTTTGCCCGCATTGGTCTTCCTTCCGGGGCGTAGACGGGGCCGATGGCCCGCAGAGGCGAAGCAGCGCAAGAAGCAGCACAAGAGGTGCAGCAGCATGATGCGTTCGCGACAGGGGCCCGGTACGACGGCGCCGGGTGACTGGAAGCGCCACCACCGGCTCACGCACTGAACGCGCGGCATCGGGCAACCCCTGCGGCGGGGAATCCGCCCCTCGGAATCGTTCAATCTGCCCCTAAACTAGGCATACCGCCAGATGAAAGTCAAACGGTGCAAATTGCTTTGCGCACAGGGGGGATGGGACCGCACCGGTACTGCTCGGAGCCGCAGTGGGCCCGGGTGGCGCGTTCGGGCAGCGGAGCGTACGGTCCGTCAGGCGGGCCCGCCGCGCGCACAGCGCAGAGCGAACAGCACGGTCGCCGCGTCGACGGGGTTGGTCGGCTGGTAGCCCGTGAGTTCCGAGAACCGGCTCAGCCGGTTGAGCACCGTGTTCCGGTGGCAGTACAGCTCGCGTGTGGTCGCCGAGACGGACCCCGTCCGGCAGTAGGTGACCACTGTCTCCAGGAGGCGGTCGCGTTCCTGCGGCGGCAGCGGGCCCAGTCCCGCGAGCACGGAGTCGGCGAGCATCCCGGCCATGGCGCCCAGACGTGCCGCAGCGACGGGCATCCACGCGTCGCTGAGTGTCACGGGACCGGCCGCCGAACTGTCCAGCGTGGCGGCGATCGCCTCGGCCACCCGCACCATGTCCGGCACCTGCCCCAGCCCGTGGGCGACCGGGGCGAGGGCGCAGGGCACGTCGTGCAGCCACCGGTCCGGCACCGTGCCTGCGGGGCGGGGCAGCTGGGCGACCAGCACCAGTGTGCCGTTGTGGTCCTGGAGGTGGGTTCCCTGTGCGGTGAGCCGCGCCGTGACGGCCCGGCGCAGGTCCTGCTGGAACTCCTGCGGGACCACCGCCACGGCGAAGTCCGACTGGGCGCCGACCTGCAGCATGGTCGCGACCTGCGCGACGAGCTGCTGGTCGCGGCCGTCGGACGACAGGAGTCTGCCCATGAGGGCGGTGCGCTCGCGCTCCCGCTGGCGGGCGAGGACGGCGACCTGGTCGAGGTAGGCGGCGTGGACGTTCACGGTGTGGAACTCCACCGCGTCCCACACGCGTACCGCGCTGCGGGTCAGTTCCGGCAGGTCCGCGGGCGCGATGCGCTCCAGGAAGGCGGTCCACAACACCTGGAAGTCCATACGCACCGCTTGCAGCAGCCGCTCGAGCGGCACGCCCTGACGGGCGCGACGGCGTCCGAGGCGCTCGGGCACCCCGCGCAGTTCGTCGGACACCGGCAGGCCGCCGACGAGCCGCAGCAGCAGCTCGAAGCAGGCGCGAGCGGTCTCGCGCAGGTCCTCGGCCGACACGGTGCCCTGGTAGTCGTCGAAGGACGAGACCCGGGCGACGTAGCGGCCCACGAGGTCGTCGACGTCGTCCAGGCAGTCCCGGACGAGGGCGCGCAGTTCCTCCGAAGGCGGGGCACCGGCCTCGTCGGCCCTGCGCCCGCCGAAGGCCGGCCCTCCGTCGCCGGTAGGGGGTGCATTGTGCATGTGCCCATTATCGGCGACGCCGGAACGTCGCGCCCGGATCAGCGGCCCACCGCGTACCCCTGCATCCCCCTCGGGTTGGCTCCCGCCGACAGGATGCCGGTCTCCGGGTCACGGGACACCGCGCACAGACGGCCCTCCGACCACGCATCACCGGTCGAGACGTCGTGTCCGCGGCGCCGCAGCTCCTCGGTCACCTCCGGTCCGATGCGGGACTCGACCGTGACGCCGCCCGGTCGCATCTGCCGCGGGTAGAACGAGCCGGGGAAGCTGTCGGTGTGCCAGTTGGGCGCGTCGATCGCTCCCTGGAGGTCGAGTCCGCCGCGTACCGGGTCCCGCAGCGCGACCGCGAGGAAGAAGTGCAGTTGCCACTGGTCCTGCTGGTCGCCGCCGGGGGTGCCGAAGGCCATGACGGGTACGCCGCCCCGCAGGGCGAGCGAGGGGGTGAGGGTGGTGCGCGGGCGGCGGCCGGGGGTCAGGGAGTTGGGCAGGCCGGGGTCGAGCCAGGTCATCTGCAGCCGCGTGCCGAGCGGGAAGCCGAGGGACGGCACCATCGGGTTGGACTGGAGCCAGCCGCCGCTGGGGGTGGCGGCGACCATATTGCCCCACCGATCCACGATGTCGAGGTGGCAGGTGTCGCCGCTCGTGGCGCCGTTCCCTGCGACGGTCGGCTCGCCCGCGCCCGGGGCGCCCCCGGCGTCGCGGCCGGGCCCGCCCGCCGCGACGGCGAGCGCGTGCCGGCTCAGCCGGGGCGTGCGCCCGTCGGGGCTGCCGGGGCGCAGCTCGTACGACGCCGTGTCGCCGATCAGCGCACGGCGCTCGGCGTTGTACACGTCGGACAGCAGGGTCTTGACGGGCACGGTTCCGGGGCCGTCGGCGTCGCCGTACCAGGCCTCGCGGTCGGCCATGGCGAGTTTGGCGCCCTCGACGAGGGTGTGGACGTACGCGGCGCTGCCGTACGCGGGGAGCCGGCCGGGGAGCAGGGCCAGTTGTTGCAGGAGGGCCGGGCCCTGGGACCAGCCGCCGGCCTTGCAGACCGTCCAGCCGTTCCAGTCGTAGGTGACCGGGTCCTCGTAGGTGGCGCGGTGGGCGGCGAGGTCGTCGCCGGTGAGGGTGCCGGCGTGACGGGTGCCGGAGGTGTCGAGGGTGGGGCGGGCGGCTGCTTCGGCCAGCGCCTCGGCGACGAACCCTTCCCGCCAGACCCGCCTGGCGGCGTCGATCTGCGTCTCGCGGCCGCTCCCGGCGGCCTGTGCCTCGGCGAGCAGCCGGCGCCATGTGGCGGCGAGTGCCGGGTTCTTGAGGAGCCGTCCGGGCGCCGGGGCCCGCCCGCCGGGCAGATAGACCTCGGCGGAGGACGTCCACTCCGTCGTGAACAGCTCGCGCACGGTCTCGACCGTCTGCCCGACGCGCTCGACGGGCGGGTGGCCCGCCTCGGCGTACCCGATGGCGTACGTCAGCACCGAGGCGAGGGACTTCGTGCCATGGTCGCGCAGCAGCAGCATCCACGCGTCGAACGCGCCGGGAACGGCGGCGGCGAGGGGCCCGGTCCCCGGCACGAGGTCCAGGCCGAGTGCGGTGCAGTGGGCGATGGTGGCCCTGGCGGGCGCCGGGCCCTGGCCGCACAGGACCCGTACCGGCCCGCCCGCGGGCGCGAGGATGATCGGGACCTCGCCGGCGGGGCCGTTGAGGTGGGGTTCGACGACGTGCAGCACGAAGCCGGCGGCGACGGCCGCGTCGTAGGCGTTGCCGCCGTCCTCCAGGACGGCCATGGCGGACTGCGAGGCCAGCCAGTGGGTGGACGACACCATGCCGAAGGTGCCCTGGAGGGTGGGTCGGGTGGTGAACACGTTCGGCGGCTCCCTCTGATCGCGGTGCGGGCTGATCGCGGTGCGGGGCGGTGGCGTGTGGTGGGCCAGGAGCCGGCGGGCCGGCGAGCGCCGCCCCGGCACGACCGTGCCCGGCACCCGCTCCGGTCAGACGACGGCTCCCCCGCCGAGCTGCCCGCACAGTACCCGGCAGGCCGACAACACATGCTCCTCGGCGGCCTGTTGCAACGTCACGACGTCCCGGTCCCTGATCAGACGCACCAGCTCGCGGTGCTCGTCGACGACCACCGCGCGGTAGTTCTCGTACCCGAGCCGGACGCGGGTCAGCTGGAACAGGTGCACCTGCGAACGCACCGCCGCCCAGCCGTCGTACAGCCGGCGGTTACGGGCCAGGCGGTAGATCCGGTCGTGGAAGTCGAGGTCGAGGGCGAGCAGACGGGGTCCGCCGGCGCCACGGCCGAGTTCCGCCGCCATCGTGTCGACGATGCTGTCCAGCTCGGCGACCTCCTCCTCGGTGGCGCGTTCGGCGGCGAGGCGCGCGGCCAGCCGTTCGAGAGCGGCGCGGACGGCGTAGACCTCCTCCGCCTCGTCCGGTGTCACGTCGATGATCTTCGTGCCGCGGTGCCACTCGCTCCGGATGAGCCCTTCCCGGGCGAGCACGGACAGGCCCTCGCGGACCGAGCCCCTGCTGATGTCCAGCGAGGCAGCGAGCTCGACCTCGCGCAGCGGCGCTCCGGGCGGGAACCGCCCGCCGAGAATCGCCTCGCGGATGCTGTCCGCCGCCTCCTCGGCGAGACCCCGGCGCCGCGCTCGGCCGACGGCAGGGTCCTGCGCCGAGGCCCGCGGCGCTGTCGGGGTCCCGGGGATGTCCACGAGTCAATGTTGACATTCGGACATGGGGCGGTCAAAGTCGGGTGACGCCACGGAAGGAGCCCCGCATGTCCCGCCCCGGCTTCCATCTCGCCGTACCCGTCGACGATCTGGCCGCGGCACGCCGGTTCTACGGCGAGGTGCTCGCACTTCCCGAGGGCCGCTCCGCGGACACCTGGATCGACTGGAACTTCCACGGACATCAGGTGGTCACGCATCTCGACGGCAATCGGGCCGCAGGGCGCCCGGTGCGGGGCGCCGTGGACGGCCACCATGTGCCGGTACCGCACTTCGGCCTCATCCTGTCCGTCCCGGACTTCCACGAGCTGGCGGAACGCCTGCGCGCGGCAGACACCGCGTTCGTCATCGAGCCCTACGTGCGCTTCGCGGGCGAACCCGGGGAACAGTGGACGATGTTCCTGCTCGACCCGGCGGGCAACGCCCTGGAGTTCAAGGCGTTCCAGGACGAGTCGCAGGTCTTCGCCAAGTGAACCGGGGTGTGTTGGTGACCGGCGCGTCACGGGGCATCGGACGCGCTGTCGCCGCGGCGTTCGCCCGGCAGGGCGACCGGGTCGCGGTGCACTGCTCCACCCGGCAGTCCGACGCGGAGGAGACGCTCGCCGGTCTGGACGGTGGCGGCCACACACTGGTCCAGGGCGACCTCACCGATGCGGCGCGCGTCGAATCCCTGGTAGCCGAGGCCGACGAGGCGCTCGGCGGCGTGGACGTCCTGGTGAACAACGCCGCGGTGATGATCCGTCACCCGCTGCCCAGCACGTCGTACACGGACTGGCAGGAGGCGTGGCAGCGCACCGCCGCCGTGAACCTGTTCGGCGCCGTCAACGTCAGCTACTGCGCCGCCCGCCGCATGATCGACGGCGGCCGGGCCGGGCGCATCGTGAACATCGGCTCACGCGGCGCGTTCCGGGGCGAGCCCGACCATCCGGCGTACGGCGCCACCAAGGCGGCGCTGCACGCGTTCGGCCAGTCGCTGGCCGTCTCGCTCGCGCCGCACGGCATCGCGGTCGCCTCGGTGGCGCCCGGTTTCGTCGCCACCGAGCGGGTCGCCGACCGGCTCAGCGGCGCGGAGGGCGAGCAGATCCGGTCGCAGAGCCCCTTCGGCCGCGTCGCGGCCCCGGAGGAGATCGCCTCCGCCGTGCTCCATCTCGCCTCGCCCGAAGCCACGTGGTGCTCGGGCGCGGTCCTGGACGTCAACGGAGCCTCGTACCTGCGCACCTGAGCGGCCGACGCGAAGGGGCCGGCGTCCATGCGGACGCCGGCCCCTTTTCGGCCCCGGTGTACGAGCCGGCCTGCAGCGAAATGAGTTGCACGTCCTTCGCGCGGCGTTTTCCTTTTCTCCACAAACCCGAACGGGCCGTGAATGCATCGGGAATTCGGTCAGAGGCGGCGGACTCGCGAGGAGATACCGTGACCGACCAGCAGATAGATCACTGCGGGCAGTCCGTAATTGAGGAGAACGCGAAGACCGTCCGTGTCCATCGTGAAAATGTCCTGTGACCACCACGCCAGCCAGTCGGCCATCCCCTCGACGAACTCGACGAAGATGTTCGAACGGTTGGCCTCGAGCAGGTAGAGCAGGATCCACAGCCCCAGGAACACCGCGGCGACGTCGGCGATCGTGTGGATGACCAGGGCGGCCCGGCGTGCGGCGGACCCGTCCCCGTCACGGGAGCGGCGTGGTTCGCCGCTCTGGTTGAAGTCGTACTGCCGCTGGTCCGGCAGGGGTTCGGTGTTACTCACTGGAGTCCCAATCTGACGCGTACACCGCCTCGACGGCACGGAAGCGCGGTCACTGCGCAAAGAGAATTCCCGCAGCGGGAGAAATCCCGGCCGTGACCGCCCACAGGGCGCTCGTCGCGCCCCTGCCCGAAACTGCGCCGCACGCGGACGAAGCGTTACACGCAGGCCGGACAGGCCCGATATCGACGACTACGAGAATTTCCGTCGCCCAAGACCGACCGGCCCGCAACGCCGCCCGGAACAGGGCGTCCGCGGAGGCGATGTGCATCCGGACGCGGACGTGGAAGCGGTCGCGGCGTACTGCACCGCCGTCCGCCAGGGCATGTCCGTACGGGCGCGCGACGGCGCCTCGCAGGCAGAGCTGGACCGTACCGCCGACCTCGCGACGGCGTCGTGGGACGTGGTGACCGGGACCGGCTGACGTCTCAGCAGCCGGCTCCCCGGCCGGGCCGCCGGTGCCTGCGCCCGCGTACCCCGGCACCACCGCGAGGTCACGGCCGGCGGCCGATCTTTGCAGAAGCATCACAAGTAATGCGCAGCGCCTGCCGAGATCGCGGCTAGCGTTGCTGGCCGACCGAACCCATGCGCGACAGCGCACAAGGCGCCGATGTCTCTGGCAGCTCCGGCAGCACAGAAAGTTTGCAGATGGACTACTGCTCGTCATGTCGTCGGCACCTCAACGGAGCTCTGGTGTGCCCGGGTTGCGGCGCGTACGCACCGGACATCGCCCCGCCCTCTCACAGCGGTGACCAGGCGACGACGGCCACGGCGGAGTGGGACTCGTTCCGCGCGGAGCGGTCGCCCGCCCCCAAGCCGCCGTCCGGACCCGGTTCCCGGGACGTCGCCGGCGCACGAGCGGGGACGGCCGTGCCGGACGGCTCCGCGGGCGACGGACCGGTCACGGCCTCCGGATCCACCGCTTCCGGCGCGCCGGGCCGTGCGGCCCGGCGGCGGCAGCTCGCCCGCTGGAAGAAGAACCGGCGCCGCGCCGTGGCCGGAACGGCCATCGCCCTCGTCGGCGGCGGCCTCACCATCGCGGCGCTGCCCTCCGGGTCCTCCAAGGGCAAGATGAACGCGGTCTCGGCGCCCGACACCGTCACCCCCAACGCGGCCCGGATGAGCGAGCCCATCTCGCCGTCCGCGGAGCCGGCCAAGAAGGCGACGCGGAAGCCGGACAGCGGTCCCTCCCCGACCGCCGTCCCGCGGCAGCGGACTGCGACGATCACCGTGGCCCGCCCCGCGGCCACGCCTCCGCCGCAGCGCCCTGCCACGGAGGCGGCCGCACGGCCGGAGGCGCAGCGCTCCGAGGCCCCGGCCCCGCGGCCCACGGCCGACGACTCCGCCGCGCAGAAGCCGAGCGCCTCGGGCAGCACGGGCGATTCGGGCACATCGGGCGAGGACCGTGCGGAGGCGACGCCGTCGCAAACGGCGACCACGTCGCCGAGCGAGGTGTGCCTGCTCGTCCTCTGCCTCGGCTGACGGCAGGACGGGCGTCACTCCGACTCGTGACGCCGGAACCGGCGTCCCCTCGACGACCGCGCAGTCTCTGCGCGGTCGTCGGCGTTTCCCCGCGCGGCACCGTTTCGTGCGGAGCGCAGAGGGCACACGGCCTGCATCGCACCGGAGGTGAACCATGCCAGGACGCGAAGAGCTCCCTTCGACGCTGGAGCGCTCGTCCAAGGACGCACAGCGCACATGGATCAAGGCCCACGATTCCGCCGTGGAGCAGTACGGCGAAGGCGAGCGGGCCCATCGGGTCGCCTTCAGCGCGCTCAAGCACACGCATGAGAAGGTCGCCGACCACTGGGAGCGGAAGGAACACGGCCGCAAGGGACCGTCGGACCCGCGGGCGCAGACGCCGCGGCAGCGGCCCGCCCGCAGCGGTGAGGGTGTCGACGAGAACGCCACCAAGCAGCACCTGTACGACCTGGCCCAGCGCCTGGACATCGCGGGCCGGTCCCGGATGAGCAGGTCCGAGCTGCTGGAGGCCATTCGCAAGGAGAACCGTGCGAAGACCCGCCAGGCCCGTTCACAGTGAGACGTGTGGGACGGGGCTGTCCCCGGCCGGCCCCGCCGGTCAGCCGATGCCGTGGTCGGCGAGCCGTCCCACCGTCAGTCCGCGGGACCGGCACTCCTCCACCACCAAGGGCAGCGCGGCCAGCGTGACCCGCCACGAACCGGCCGCGCTGTACGCGTCGGTGTCGTGGAGCAGCACCGTGGCGCCCCCACGCAAAGTGCTCGTGACCTCCGCGAGGACCCTGCCGGGAGTGGCGGATGCGGTCCAGTCGCGACCCCAGGCCGACCAGAGCACCGGCGTCAGCCCGGCGCGGCGTGCCGCTGCCCAGCGTCCGCCGGTGAGGACGCCGTAGGCGGGCCGGTACCAGCGCGGGTACACGCCCGACACTCCGTGGACGGCGTCCGCGGCACGGGCCACGTCATGCGCGTCACGGACCGGGCGGGGCGCCCAGCCGCGTTCGTGGCGCCAGCCGTGCACGGCCAGTTCATGGCCCTCGGCGGCGATGCGGCGCCCCAGCTCGGGATGCCGCGCGAGCCTGCTGCCGAGCACGAAGAACGTGGCGCGCACGCAGAGCCGGTCGAGGGCGCGGAGGAAGTCGGGGGTACTGCCGGGGTCGGGACCGTCGTCGAAGGTGAGGGCCACCCGGCGGGGGTCCCCACGGCCGTCGAGGGTCGCTCCGAGCGCCCCCCGGACGGACGGGATCCAGGTGGCCGCCGGTCCGATGTGCCATGCCGTCACCGCCAGCGCCGCCGCGGCGGCGGCCGGGACGGCGGTCCTGCGCCCGCCGGGCGCGGCCGCGTGTGGGGTGGTCACCACGCTGCCTCCTTGTCTTCCTGGCCCGCGAGCAGGGGCGACCTGGCCAGTTGCGCCGTGCCGGCGACGAGCACGGCCAGTGCGGCCGCCTCGGGCAGGATCCGCAGTCCCAGTTCGACGTGTTCGCCGAACAGCACCGAGCCGAGGACCACGCTGAGCAGGGCGTCGCCCAGGGTCAGCGCGGGCTGCGAGGCGACGAGCGTGCCCGCCCGCAGGGTCACCTGGAGCAGCAGGAAGCTGCCGAGTCCGACGGCGAACGCGGTGTACAACTGCCACGCGGCGAACAGGGCGGCGATGCCTTCGTCCAGCCGTCCCGTCGCGTCCTTGATCAGCGCGGCGGTGCAGGCGAAGCCGAGGGCTGTCGCCGTGCCGAGGACGGCCGCCCGTGGCGCGGACGGGAGGCGCGGTGACACGGCGACGAGCGCGACGACCGCCGTCGCGACGGCTACGGCCGTCCACAGCCACCGGACTCCCGGTACGGTCGCCCGCTCGCCGGACGGTTCGAGGAGTGCGAGGAAGACGGCGAGGCCCGTGGCCATGGCGAGGAAGGCCCACCAGGTGCGGCCGTCCGGGCGGCGGCGGAACACGATGCCGCCGATGGCCAGGGTGAAGAGCAGCTCCGTGGTCATGACGGGCTGCACGACCGACAGCGGGCCGGTGGCGAGGGCGGCCGCCTGGCACAGCCCCGAGACGGCGAGCAGGGCCGCGCCCCAGATCCAGATCGGCCGCCGGACCAGCCGGACCACCCACGACCACGGGCGGGCGGGCTCGCAGGACGGGTCCGCCTCCTCGGCGGCCGCGCGCCGCTGCAGCACGGACGCCGCCGCGTTGCCGAGGGCGGCGAGCAGGGCCAGGACGATCGAGACCGCGATCATCGCGCCGCCGGTTCGGCCCGTCCGGCCAGGTAGCGGAAGAGGCCCGGCGCGACACCGTGCAGCCGCGCCGGCACGGCCAGCCACCCGGGCACGAACAGGTCGCTGCGACCCCGTACGAGTGCCTCCCTGACCGCGTCGGCCACCCGCTCGGCGGGCACCGGACGCGGCCGGCCGCGGTGGTACGGGGCCCCGCGACGGGCGAAGAACTGTGTGTCCACGGCACCGGGCGAGATCACCGACACCCGCACGCGGGTGCCCGCGAGTTCCTGGCGCAGGCTCTCGGCGAAGGCCAGCAGGCCTCCTTTGCCGGCGGCGTAGACGGCCTCGTTGGGCACGCCGACGCAGCCGGCCATCGAGCCGATGAGGACTACCCGCCCCGTCCTGCGCGCCACCATCTGCGGCAGCAGCAGCCGCACCATGTGGATCACCGCGGCGAGATTGACGGTCAGCAGCCGGTCGACGGCCTCGGCGGGCATCGCGGTGAAGGGGCCGTACCAGCCGATGCCCGCCGAGGCGACCAGCGCGTCGACGTGGCCCGCGTGGTCCAGCGCCTGTCGGGCCAGCCGGTCGCGTTCGGCAGGGACCACCAGGTCGGCAGGCAGCGCGTGGCCGCCGGTGCGGCCCGCGACCGCCGCGAGACGGTCGCGGTCACGGCCGCTGAGCAGCAGCCGCCAGCCGCCCTCGGCCGCGAGGGCGGCCGCGACGGCCTCGCCGATGCCCGAGGACGCCCCGGTGACGAGAACGACCGGCGGCACCCCGCCCGAGCGGGCGACGCGCCGCGACATGCCCTGCCCCGCGCCGTGCCGAGCCCGGCGACTGGTCCTGCGCCTCGTCCCACGCACCGGCAGTCCTCCGGATCTCTCGACGGCCTGGCCCCCTGCCAGCTTCGGCGCTGCGGCGGGCAACCGCCCGTCCACGAACGGTCCTCCCGGCGCCGAGTCACCCGAACGGCTCGATTCGGTGTCCGTCCGCCACGGCATGGAGCCCCTGACGAAGCCCGGACGCTCCCTCGGAGGACCAGAGGATCATGCGGCGGCGATTCCTGCTCCTCAGCGCCGGCATGGGCGCGGGCCACGACGCGGTGTCCGCCGAACTGGCCCGCAGGCTGCGCGAGCGCGGCGACCACGCCGTCGTGCGGGACGTGCTGACGCTCCTTCCCCCGGGCGCGGGCCCGGCCGTGCGCTCCTTCTACGAGGCGGCCGTCCGGCACGTTCCCCGGCTGTACGCGGGGATCTACGCCCTGTTCCTGTCCCCCGCCGAGGGACCGCGGCCCAGCAGCACGCCGCTGGCCGCGGCGGCGGAGCGCAGACTCATGGAACTGGTGGAGCTGTGGCGGCCGGACGCGGTCGTCTCCACGTTCCACCTGGCCGCCGAGATCACCGGACGGCTGCGCTCCCAAGGGAGGCTGTCGGTACCCGCGGCCGTCTTCCTCACGGACTTCGCGGTGCACCGAGGGTGGCTGCATCCGGGCAACGACCTGTACGTGTGTGTCACCGAGCAGGCCGCTGCGGCGGTCCGCGCGGAGACCGGGCGGCCCGCGCTGGTGTCGGGACCGGTCGTCGCGCCCCGGTTCCGTACAAAGGCCCGCGCGCGCTCCCACTGGGAGGGCGACTTCGCGCGGCTGGCGCCCGGCCGGGCGCCCGTGCTGCTGTCCACGGGCTCGTGGGGTGTGGGCTCGGCGGTCCCGGACACCGCGCGATCGCTCGCCGGCCACGGATGGCTGCCCGTCGTCCTGTGCGGGCGGGACCGTGCCCTGATGCGACGCACGGCCCGGCTGCCGGGCGTGCTGGGGCATGGATGGGTCCCCGACATGCCCGAGCTCTTCGCGTCGGTGCGGGTCCTGATCGACAATGCGGCCGGGCAGACCGCGGCGCAGGCGCTCGCCTCGGGCGTTCCCGTCATCGGCTACCGGCCCGTCCCGGGCCACGGCGCCGAGGGCGTACGGAGCATGGCGGCGGCCGGCCTCTCCGTCCACGCCCGGGATCTGCCGGAACTGCTGCGGGCCGTGGACCGGCTGGCGTCCGCCGGAGCCGCCCGGGACCGGCAGCGCGCCCGCGGCGCGGCGGCGTTCACCGCCGACGCCGTCGCACTGATCAGTGACTTCTGCCTCCCCGGGCCCGCGGGCCACGGCCCTTCGTGACCCGGTCCGCCGAGTGGGGGCGACGGGGGCCGACGGCGTGTGCGGGCGGCCGGCGGGGCCCTCTGCACTCCTTCGGTCGTGGTCCTTCTCGTGGTTCCTCAGGTGGTGGGCCGGTGACCGAGCGCCCTGACGATCTCGTCCGCGTTGTGGAAGGTGCCGTCCTCCGGGAGCCGGCGCGCCTCTTCCAGCACCGGTTCGGGCGCGTGGCTCTCCTCCAAGGCGCGCAGCACTGCACGGCGGTCCGCCGGGAACACCGTCCGGTCGAGGTGCCGGGCGAGCTCCAGGCGCAGGGCGTCGGCACCGGCCTGCGCCTCGGCCTGCTCGCGGGCCTCTCCGGGGGGCGGGACCGGACCGCCCGGGTGCACCGCGACGTCGTCGTCGGCGGTGGGCTCCGGGTCGTAGGCCTCTTCCGCGTGCGTGTGCCGGCCGGACCGGAGGTAGCCCTCCAGTTCGTGCTTCCGCTCGTCGTCCTCGCGCGGGCTCACCGGGTTGCTGCCTCGCTCCATCCTGTTCATGTCCTGGGCGCCTCCTTCGTTCCTGCGCGTGCTTGGGGTGCCCTGCCGCAGGGCCGGGTACCCGAGTACGGCAGACCCATACGAACCGGCCGCCCGGCGCCGGAGCGCGCTGTGCGGTAGTCAGGGCCAGGACGGTTCCTTGCGCGGGACGACGACCAGTTCGGCGACCGCGCTGCCGGGCGGCACCGAGAGCGCGTACAGCAGTGTGTCGGCCACGATGTCGGGGCTCTGCAGCATCGAGACGTCCGCGTCCGGGAACCGCTCCAGGATGAACGGCGTCTCCATGCCGCCGGCGATGATGCCCGTGACGCCGATCCCCGGACAGTCCCGCTGCGCCTCCTTGAAGAGGGTGTGCGTGAACGCGCGCAGGCCCGACTTGCCCGCCGAGTACGGTCCGGCCTCGGTCCAGGTGCGGTTCGCCGCCGTCGAGAGGATGTTGACGATGTGTCCGCCGCCGCGCGCGATCATGCGGCGATACGTCTCCAGGCACAGGTACATGGGGCCCAGGAGATTGGTGGTGACGACGCGGGTCACCTCGTCCGCCGTCAGGTGCTCGATCGGCTTGGAGACGTCGACGGCGGCGTTGTTGACCAGGATGTCCACCGCCTGCCCTTCGGCGTCCAGATCGCGGAAGACGTCCGCGACCATCGCGGAGTCGCAGACGTCCAGCTCCACGAAGCGGGCGTCGTGACCGGATCGGGTCAGGTCCTCGCACAGCTCCCGTGCGATCTCCTTCCGTACATCCGCCACGAGGACCGACGCCCCTGCCCCGGCCAGCCTGCGCGAGATGGCGGCTCCCAGGCCCCGGGCACCTCCGGTCACCAGTGCCTGCTTGCCCCGAAGATCGACCTGCGCTGCGCTGCCCATGTCCCTGCCTCTCCTTGACTGCACCGTCCGGGTGCCACCGTGTGCGCCGGGAAACCGCTCCGTCTCTCACTGTGACTCCGCCGGGTGCCCGCGGCACGCCGTACTAGGCCACCTCCCGCGGCCCGCGGGAGTGGCCGCCGTCACCTTCACCGGCCCCGCGCTCACAGGGCCGGCCGTCCGGTGGGCCCTGTGAGCAAGCACACGAGGAGTACACGTTCCCAGGCGGCACAAGGGCTGTGCGGACCGGCCGCCGTCACCGCGCCGCCCAGTGGCGGCTCTTGTCCGTTCCGGTCTGCCACGATGGTCGACGCCGTCTCCCGGGGTGAACCGCCCCCGGGCGCCACGGCACCCGACAGATCCGGTGGATCAGCCGCGCAGAGCCGCCGGCCGTCCGACGTCCGCCGTATGCCGCACCTGCCTCCCGGTACTTCACTGTGTCTTCTTCCTCCGCCGTCCGCTCCGGCACGTCCGCGTCCGCCACCGACCGCTCGCCCTGGCGTTCCCTCAGGTACCGCAGCATGCGCTGGTGGTCCGTCGCCAACTTCGTCTCCAACGCCGGTACATGGATGCAGCTGACCGTGCAGAACCTGCTGGTCCTGCAGATCACGGGCTCCGCTGCGGCGACGGGTCTGTCGATGTCCGTGCAGGCGGCGCCCGGCCTGCTGATGAGCGTCGCGGGCGGCGCCGCCGTCGACCGCTGGCCCCGCAAACTGACCGCGGCCGCCAGCCAGGCGCTGCTCGGTGCCGTGGCGTTCCTGACGGCGTTCCTGGTGGCCTTCGACCAGCTCAACCTCGGCATCCTGATGGCGCTCGCCGCCGTCACCGGTGTGATCGCCACGGTCGACGGGCCGGCGTGTGCGCTGCTGGGCAACGACCTGGTCCGCACCGAGGACGTGCCCTCCGCCATCGGCGTGGGTTCTTTGGTGCACAACGCCGGGCGGCTCGCGGGCGCGGCGCTCGCGGGTGCGACGGTCGGCTTCCTCGGCACCGGCGCCGCCTATGCCGCCAACGGGCTCTCGTTCGTGTTCGTCGCCTGTGTCATCCCCTTCCTGCGTCCTGTGCACAAGACGGTCCCGCGGCCGCGCGCGGAACGCGGAGCAGTGCCCGCGCCGCGGCGCGCGGACGGGGGTGCGGCACACCAGGACGACATGACGGTGCGTCAGGGCCTGGCGTTCTTCATGCGCCGCCCGCGCCTGGTAGCGCTCGCCGGCATCACCGGCATCAGTGCCATGTTCGGACGCAACTACGGCCTCACCCTGGCGGTCCTCGTCACGGGCCCGCTCGCCGGAGGCGCCGGGGCGTTCGGCACGGTGTCCACCGTTCTCGCGGTGGGCGGCATCGTCGGCGCCGTGCTCGGCGCCCGGCTGCGCAAGCCCTCCGTACGCCTGGTCGGCACGCTGGCCGCCGTGGGCGCCCTGCTCCAGGTGGTGGCGGGCCTGTCGCCGTCGCTGGCCGTGCTGCTGGTCCTCGTTCTGCCCATGGCCGTGGTCGAATCCGTGTCGGACACCGCCGGGACGACCGTCCTCCAGACGGACCCGCCCGCACATCTGCGCGGCCGTGTCCTCGGCGTCTGGGGCAGCATCCGCACCCTGTGGGGTCTGGCCGGACCGCCGGCGCTCGGCCTGCTCATGGAGCTCGCCGGGGCGCGGGGCGCTCTCGTCACCGGTGGACTGCTCATCGCGGGCGCGATCGGCGCGGGCGGCCTCCTGCACCGTCGCCGTACGGCTCCGACCGTGGTCCTGCGCGCGGAGGAGACCGACGCGGCCGAACAGCGTCCGGTCCTGACCACCGCCGCCTGACCACCACGGCCTGATCACCGCCGCCGGCCGCCCGTGCCGCCGCCTCGGCCGCGGGCTCACGCCTGCGCCACCTTGGTCCTTCCGGGCTCCGCCGCCGGCCCGCGTGAGCGAGCCGGGTCCGGCTCCGGCAGGGCGCGGACCGCGTCGACGACCTCGTCGACACCGATCCTCAGCAGCCGTTCGTCCGGGAGCCGCCCGTGGGCGTCCCCCGGGCGGGGCGAGTCGTCCCCGCCGGGGTGCCACAGCACGCGGTGCCGTGCGGCGGCGGGCGGCCCCCACAGCCGCGGCGCCACCGGGCCGAACAGGACGACGGACGGCGTGCCCAGCGCCGTCGCGAGATGGGCGAGCCCGGTGTCCCCCACCACCACGCAGCGCGCCTGCCCGACCAGCGCGGCGAGCCGCTCGAAGGGGACGTCGTCCCCGCCTCCCAGCACCGCCCCGGGCGGCAGACCCGCCGCGCACGCCACCTGGTGTGCGAGCGGCCCCTCGCCCGCACCGGCGGTCACCACGACGTCGTGGCCCGAGCGGTGCAGCTCTCCCGCCACGGCCGCGAACCGCTCGGGCGGCCAGCGGCGGGCGCCCGCGTCGGCGCCGGGGTGGACCACGACGGCGCCGGGGGCCGGGGAGGGGACGGGCGCGGGCGGGATCCACACCTCGCCGGGGTCCGCGGCGATGCCGTACCAGGCGAGCAGCCGGCACCAGCGGTCCCGCTCGTGCTCGTCCTCCCGCCACACCGGTCCCTCGATCCCGGGCGTGCCGGGGTGCGCGTAGGCGAACAGGCGTCGGGGGCCGAGCCGCTGGAGGAGCAGGTGGCTGGGCGGGCCGTTGCCGTGCAGGTCCACGGCGACGTCGGGTTCCGGTCCGCTCCAGGCCAGCTCGGCGGGCACGTCCCGTCCGGTCGCCGTGGTGGGCAGCAGCCGGTCCACCAGGCCGGTGGCAGCGGCCGCCGCCGACAGCCTGCGGGGTCCGGCGAGCACGAGGTCGTGGCCGGGCAGGTGCCGGCGCAGCGCACGCAGCGCGGGCACCGCCGTCAGCAGGTCGCCCAGGCCGAGTGCGCGCAGCACCAGCAGGCGCGGGCGCGCTGCCGCCGCCCGGTCACCGTCGTCCCGGGGAGCCGCATTGCGGGGCGTGCTCACGTCACGTACACCTCTCTCGCGTGAGGGCGGCCCGGACCGGCACTGCCGGGGCCGTCAGGCCGGGGACGGGCCGGACCGTACGGCGGCCTGCGCCGCGCGGTGGGCCAGCAGGGTCGTCGAGCGGCCGTCGAGGTAGGGCAGGACCACCGCCTGGCCGCCCCACGTCCGCAGGACCTCCGCCTCGGGGAGGTCCTCGACCGCGTAGTCGCCGCCCTTCACCCACACGTCCGGGCGCAGTCTGCTCAGCAGCGCCTCCGGGGTGTCCTCGTCGAACACCGCGACCGCGTCCACGCTGCCGAGCGCCGCCAGGACGCGTACGCGGTCCGCCAGGTGGTTGAGCGGCCGGCCCGGCCCCTTGCGGCGGGCGAGGGACGCGTCGGAGTTGACGCACACGATGAGGCAGTCGCCGATCCGCCGCGCGCTCTCCAGCAGCCCCACATGGCCCGCGTGCAGCAGGTCGAAGCAGCCGCCGGTGGCGACGACCGTGCCGCCGCGGGCGCGGACCTCGCGGGCCAGGGCGAACGGGTCGGTCTCGCGGGTCCGCGGTGGCGCGGCCGGAGCCGCCGTACGCCACAGGGCCGGGTTCCCGGCGCCGCCCGCCGCGACGAACGCGGCCGCTACGGCCACGGCCCGCTGCACGGCCTCCTCGGGGAGCGCGCCGTCGGCCAGTGCCGCGGCGGTTGTGACGGCGAAGCAGTCGCCGGCGCCGCAGGGGTCGCCCTCGGCCCGGTAGGGGACGGGCACCAGCATCGGCGTCCCGCCGCCCGGCAGTGTCAGCATCACGCCCCGCTCGCCGAGCGTCACGGCGACGGCGGCGGCCCGCCAGCGGTCCGCCAGCTCCGAGCCCCGACAAGCGTGCGCGCGCAGCGAGTCGCCCGTGTCGGCGTCGCACAGGGCGCGGGTCTCCGCCGCGTTGGGCGTGACGATCCGGGCCCCGGGCACCGGCGCGTCCCCCCGGGGATGCGGGTCCCACACCAGCGGTACGCGACGGGCCGCGGCGGCGAGCTCGTCGCGTACGGCTCGCGCCGTGTGCCGCCCGTAGTCGGCGACGAGGACGGCACGGGCCCGCTCCAGCGCGTCGCGGACGGCACCGTCCGGCGCGCCGGGGGTGCCGCCGCCGCGGTCGATCCGTACGAGGGGCCGGCCGCCCGCCAGAACACGCGTCTTCACGGGCAGCGAGCCTTCGAGCGGCAGTTCCACGAGCCGTACGCGGTCCCGCAGAGCGGCCCGTACGACCTCGCTGGCCGGATCGTCGCCGAGCGCGGTCACCAGGGTCACGTCCCGGCCGGCGCGGGCTGCCAGCGCGGCGGCCAGACCGGCTCCGCCGGGCCGTCGCCGGTCGCCGGTGACGTCGACGACCGGGGCCGGCGCATCGGGCGACAGGCGGGTGGCGACGCCGTCGACGTCCTCGTCCAGCAGCACGTCGCCGACGACCACGAGCGGCCCGGGCCCCGTCACGGGGTCCTCCGGTGGACGGCCACGGGCCGTTTCACGACCGTCCCGGCGACGGGCGACGCCGCGTCGAAGCATTCGCAGAGCAGGTGCACGGCGACCAGATGGGCCTCCTGCACGGTCGCCGTGGAGGAGGCGTCGATGCACAGCGCGTCGTCGGCCGCCTCGGCCAGCGGGTTGGGGCCCGGCCCGGTCATCGCCCAGACGCGCAGTCCGGCCGCCCGGCCGGTCACGGCGGCGGAGATCAGGTTGGCACTGCGCCCCGACGTCGACAGCAGGACGAGGACGTCGCCGCGGCGGCCGTGCGCGGACACCTGCCGGGAGTACACCTGGTCGAACCCGTAGTCGTTGCCGATGGCGGTGACGCTGGACGTCTCCGCGTGCAGGGAGATGGCCGAGAAGGCGGGACGTTCCTGCCGGTACCGTCCCACGAGTTCCGCGGTCAGGTGCTGGGCCTGGGCGGCGCTTCCGCCGTTGCCCGCGGCCAGCAGGCGGCCGCCCGCGGGGAGGACCACGGCGAGGTGTGCGGCCCAGTCCGCGATCCGGCCGATGCCGTGCCGGCGGAACCGGCCGAGCGCGTCCTGCAGCGACTGGCAGTGCTGGTGCGCGTCCTGGAGTGCAAGGTGTTCGCTCATCGTCGTCGGGGGCGGCGCGTCGTACGGGACGACGGCCTGACCCGCACCTCCTTCGGGCGTCGGTGCTGCGCGAGGCTTCGCATGGCGTGCGTCTCAGGTCGCTCCTGTCCGCCTCTCAGGTCGCTCGTGTCACGGCGTAGCGGGCGGCGAGCACCGTTGTGTACACCGTCTCGGTGGCTGCCGCGATCCTGGGCCAGCCGTAGCGGCTGAGGACACGGCGGCGGCCTGCCGCCCCGCACGTCTCCCGCAGGGCGGTGTCCGCGAGGAGTTCGGCCGTGGCGTGGGCGAGGGCGTCGGGCGAGCCGGGCGGCACGAGGCGGCCGGCGGCCGGGTCGGCGACGGTGTCGAGGTGGCCGCCCACCGCGCTGGCGACGACCGGCTTGCCGCAGGCCATCGCCTCCAGGGGCACGATGCCGAACGGTTCGTAGTCCGCGGGGCACAGCACCACGTCGGCGCTCCGCAGCAGCGGTGCGACCTCCTCCGGGGGGACTCCGCCCGTGAACGTGACCCGGTCGTCGACTCCCTCCGACTGCGCGACGTGCCGCAGCCGGCGGACCTCCGGGTCGTCGTCGAGCCGGTCCGCCGGAGGGCCGCCGACCACGACGAGTTCGGCCTCGGGCAGCCGGCTGAGGGCGGCGATGGAGACCGCCGCGCCCTTGCGGGGCACGAGGCGGCCGAGATGCAGCAGCCGGTGGCGGTACGGACCACGGTCGGCGACCGGCCCGTGCGGCGTGAACTGATCGGTGTCGACGCCGCACGGAACGATGCTGATCCGGTGGGCCGGGATGCCCATCCTGCCGAGTTCGACGACCTCGTCGCGGCAGGTGGCCACCACCCGGTCGCACGCCAGGCCCACTTCCTTCTCGCAGGCGATGCGCGCCGGCGGGCTGGTGTCGAACTGCCTCTGGTGGCGCAGCTTCACCGTGCCGAGCGCGTGGTACGTCTGCAGCAGCGGGATCCGGAGATCCGCGACCGCCTCCAGGCAGGCGAGGCCGGACATCCAGAAGTGCGAGTGCACGACGTCGGGCGGGCACGCCTGCCACTCGCGGACGAGGTGGCGGCTGAACGCCAGCATGTGCGGCAGTAGTTCGTCCTTGGGGATCTTCTCCTGAGGTCCCGCGTGCACATGGTGCACCTCGACGCCGTCGCGCAGCCGGACGCGCTGCGGGAGGTCGGGGGCGTCCCGGCGGGTGTAGACGGTGACGCTGTGGCCCCGGTCGGCGAGTGCGCAGGCCAGGCGCGCGACATGCACGTTCTGTCCGCCCGCGTCGACGCCGCCCAGGGTGGCGAGCGGGCTCGCGTGCTCGGAGACCAGCGCGATGGACAGTGTGCCGACGGGGAGAGGGCCGAGGGATGTCATGAGCGCACCTCCGTGATCAGACGCTCCCAGTCGGTCAGGAAGCGTTTGAGCCCGTACCGTTCGAGGGCTGCCTGGCGGGCGCGCGCGCCGTCCTCGGCAGCGGCTTCCGGTTCGGCCAGGTAGCGGCGGGCGGCCCGCGCCAGGACCTCGGGCCGGGTGGACAGCGTGCCCGCCCCGGGCGGTATCGCCTCCACCGCTTCGGTGGTGGCGAGGGCCACGACGGGCATGCCCAGGTGCATGGCCTCCAGCAGGGACAGTCCCAGGGAGGTCCAGCGCACCGGGTGCAGATACAGCCGGCGCTGCGCGAGGGCGGTGTGCAGTTCCTGCTGCGGCAGATCGGCCGTGCGGCACCGGTCGGCGGAGAGGCCGAGGTGTGCGGCGAGGCCCTCGGTACGCATGCCGAAGACGTCGAGGGGGGCCGCCTCCGACAGGGCCGGCAGCAGGTCCGTACCGGTGTACCGGCCGCGCCGGACCGGCTCGTTGACGACGACGGCCGCGCGGGCCAGGTTCCCGGTGTACTGGTGCCCCGGGTCGACGATGCCGTGTTCGACGACGTGGGTGCGGGTGGAGCCGTTGTCCCAGAACAGCCGGTTGAAGTGAGTGACGTGGACGAGCGTCAGGTCGTCGCGGTCGGCGAAGGGGTGCCGCGTGTCGGGGACGTTTCCGTCGGGCGCGTTGTGCTCCAGGTAGACGGCGGGCACATCGCGGCCGGGGCGGCGTCCGCCGAGCCAGCGTTCGGCGAGGTCCATCTCGTGCGGGCGCTGGAGGAGGACGAGGTCGACCTGTGTCCGGCCCAGCTCCTCCGGCGTCACCTCCCGGACCGAGTCGGGCCAGGAGAAGGTGCGTGCGCGGCCGAGACCGTCCGGGTCGCGGCGTGGTGTGACGGGAACGAGGTACGTGTGGGGGCCCTGGACGAAGGCGGTCGTCCAGGATCCGTGAACGTGCCACAGCAGGATGTTCATACGCTCGCTCCTCGTTCGGTTCCGGATGCCCGGCCCGGGACGGCCGCTCCGGCCGGAGCGGTTGCGGTGACCGGGCCGCCGCCGAGCGCGGTGACGGCGTCGAGCACCGCGCTGTCGGTGACGGCGTCGAGGCAGGGGTGGCCGGGGACCGGGCAGCGACGGGCTCTGCTGCCCGCGCAGGGCGCGTGCTGGTCGCCGAGCAGCACGTGCGGAACGCCGTAGGGACGCCAGCGCTCGGCCGGGACCACCGGCGCGAACAGGCAGGCGACCGGCGTCCCCACGGCGGCGGCGAGGTGCGCGGGCCCGGTGTTGCCGACCACGGCGACGCTCGCCCGCGCGAGGACGCCCGCGAGGTGAGGGAGATCGGTGGCACCGCCGAGGTCGAGGGCGTGGTCGCCGGCGACGCGGGCGGTGAGGTCCTTCTCCCCGGTGCCGCCGGTGACGACGACGCGGTGTCCTGCGGCGGTGAGCGCGGCCACGGCCCGGGCCGCCCGTCCGGCACTCCACGACCGGGCCGGCACCGCCGCCCCGGGGTGGAGCACGACGTACGGCTCCGGTCCCGTGAGGTGGGTGGTGTCCGGCGGGTCGCAGACGCGCAGCGCCCCGGAGTCGGAAGGGGGCAGGGGGAACCCGGCGTCCCGGGCCAGGTCGAGGGCGGCCTCGGCCTCGTGACGGCGGGGCAGCCGGTGGTGGCGCAGGTCCAGCAGGGCGCCGGGGTAGTCCTCGCTGTCGGCCGCGGTCCAGCGGACACCGCCGAGCTTCAGCAGGAGGGCGACGGGCAGCGGACTCTGGTGGTAGGAGACGAGTACGAGGGCGCGGTCGTAGCGGCCGTCGGACAGGGCCGTCAGCAGGGCGCGTGTCTCCTCGCGCGAGACGGGCGCCGGTTGCAGCCCGACCCAGGGCGCGTCGTACACGAGGACCTCGTCCACGCCGGGCAGGAGCCGCGCGGCCCGCTCGCCGTGCGGCCCGCACAGCAGGGCGGTGTGCGAGGAGCCCGCCGCCACCGCGCGCACGGCGGGTCCGGCGAGGAGGACGTCGCCGGCGCTGTCCAGGCGGACGACGAGGGTCCGGGGGGCCGTCATCGGCGGCCACCCCGTGAACGGGCCAGCACCAGGCGGACGGCGTCGATCAGGTCGGTGGCCGTCTCCTCGGCGGCGGTGATCTCCTCGGGCCGCGTCGCCGGGGTCGGCACCAGCACACCGCGCGCGCCTGCCGCGCGGGCGGCCGCGATGTCCGAGCCGATGTCCCCGATGACGACGGTGCGTTCGGGGGTCGCTCCGAGCCGTTCGCAGGCGGCGAGCACGAGGCCGGGCGCCGGCTTGCGGCAGCCGCAGCCGTCGTCCGGTCCGTGGGGGCAGACGGCCCAGACCGCGAAGGGCCCGAAGAGCGCGTCGACCCGCTGCCGCACCGACTCGACCTGACGCCGTGTCAGCACGCCCCGGGCGACGCCCGACTGGTTGCTGACGACGCCCACCGGGATTCCCAGCGAGCGCAGGGCGGCGACGGCTTCCGGCGCGGACGGCATGGGTGTGACCCGGGCGGGATCGCCGTTGTAGGGGACGTCGGCGACGAGCGTGCCGTCCCGGTCGAACAGGACGGCCTGCGGAAGAGCGCCGTGTACCCCCGCGCCCCGCCGGAACGCGGCGGCGTGCGGGCGCGCACCCCTGGGTCCGTAGAAGAGCCAGGGACCGGTCGCGGGCCGCCGGGGGCGCACCGTGGAGGGGGAGGTCATGGCAGCACCCGCTGCCGGGACGCCTCGCGCGGAGCGCGCGGCGGCCTTGTCGTGGCCACCGGGTCGAACGGCGGGGTGCCGCGGTGCCGCACCTGGCCGCGCAGCCAGTGCCAGGTCGCCACGGGGGGAATGAGGACGCTGGTCAGCGCCATGGTGACGATCTCGTGCCGGGTCCGCGGGCCGGGCGCGACGCGTGCCGCGGCCAGTTCGGCGGTGCCGGCCAGCCAGGCTGCGGCGCAGCCCGCGGCCGCCGCCGGCCGCCGCAGTGCCGCGCACGACAGGGCGGCCACGGCGGCGGCCGTGACGGCGAGGTGGCGGGGCAGGCGTCCGCGCGGGGCGTCCGCGCGGCTCCACCAGTCGGGACCGTGCAGCCGGTTCATCAGCACGTCGTCCGCGTTGCCCGCCTGGAGGCGTACGGACACCCACCGGTCGGCCGGGCGGACGGGGTGCGTGGTGCCGCGGGTGCCGGTGTTCAGCGTCCAGCCCGCGGCGAGGACCCGCAGGGCCAGATCCGCGTCCTCGCGGAAGGCGCGGCGGAACCGTTCGTCGAACCCGCCGACGGCGTCCAGGGCTTCCCTGCGGTACGCCATGTCGGCGGTGATCCACCGGGCGGTGGCCAGACCCGCGGTGTTGCGCTCCCAGTCCGTGGGCCGGCGGTCCGCGGGGAGCGGCACGGTGATGCGGGCCGCGACCCCCGCGGTCCGGTACGTCGTGGCCGCGAGGTCGCGCGTGAGGTCCTCGCCCCAGGTGGGGCCGGGCACCACGTCGTCGTCGAGGAAGACGATCCAGGGCACGGGACCGGCCGCCTGGCGCCCCGTGTTGCGGGCAGCGGCGGGCCCGCGCGCGCGGCCGGGGACGACGGTGGTCACGGGCTGCAGGGCGGCGGGTATCTCGACCGGGAGAGGCGTGGCGTCGGCGGCCGGCCGGTCGTCGACGAGGACCACCCGTGCCGGTTTCGGTCCTGAGGCGTCCGCCAGCGCGCGCAGGCAGACGTTCAGGCTGGGGCGTCCGATGGTCGGGACGACCACGGCGTAGGCGGTCTCGGGCGACCACGGTCCGAAGGCGGTCATCGCATGGCCCCCTCGTCGGTGCTCTGGAAGAGACCGGCGCGCCGGATCGCGTACGGCCCGATGGCCAGCAGGTCGACCGGTGCGGAACCGAAGCACTCCAGGGCGTCGCGCGGGTCGTCCACCATGGGCCTGCCGGCCGTGTTCAGGCTGGTGTTGACCACCACGGGAAGGCCGGTGAGCCGCTCGAACTCGCCGAGCATGCGGGCGACCAGCGGTTCGCTCGCGGGGTCGACGGTCTGGATGCGGGCGGTGCCGTCGACGTGCACGACGGCCGGGATCCGTTCCCTCCAGGCGTCCGCCACGTCGTGGACGAACAGCATGTAGGGGCTGGGCAGCGGGCCGTCGAAGATGTCGGCTGCGCGGTCGGCGAGCACCATGGGCGCGACCGGCCGGAACTGCTCCCTGCCCTTGACGTCGTTGAGCCGTTCCAGGTTCCCCGCGTGGCCGGGGTGGGCCAGCAGCGAGCGGTGGCCCAGAGCCCTGGGGCCGTACTCCGAACGCCCTTGGAACCAGGCCACGATCGCGTTGTCGGCGAGGGCCCGGGCGACGGTCGCGGCGATGTCCGCGGGCCGCTCGAAGGGCACGGCCGCCGTCTTGAGCCAGGCGCCCAGTTCCGCGTCCGACCAGTCCCTGCCGAGGTCCGCGCCGGTCATGGGCTGCGGATCGTCGCCCTGTCCGGCCGCGAGGAGCAGGGCGCCACCGAGCGCGGTGCCCGCGTCGCCGGCGGCCGGCTGCACCCATACGCGGGAGAAGGGGCCCTCGCGGGCGATCCGGGAGTTCGCCACGCAGTTGAGCGCGACGCCGCCGGCGAGGGTGAGGACGCTGTCGTGCGTGCGTCCGTGGAGCCAGCGCACGAGGTCGAGGAGGGTCTCCTCCAGGACGGCCTGGGCGCTGGCCGCGACGTCGGCGTGGTCCTGGGTCCAGGGCTCGTCCGGGCCTCTCGGCGCGCACAGTTCGGACCAGGGGACGGCCGTGGCGCGAAAGCCTCCGTCACCGGTGGGGTGCACGTACCGGCGCAGTTCGGGCAGCATGCGGGGGGTGCCGTGCGAGGCGAGTGCCATCACCTTGAACTCGTCGGAGGAACGCAGGAATCCGAGGTGTTCGGTGAGTTCCTCGTAGACCAGGCCCAGGGAGTGCGGCAGCTCCTGTGCGTGCAGGGCCTCGAGGCGGTCGCCCACGCGGTGCGCTGCCAGGTGCGAGGCCCGCTCGCCGCGGCCGTCGAGGACCAGCACGGAGGACGCCTCGGCACCGGGCGCGGCGAAGGCGCTCGACGCGGCGTGCGCCATGTGGTGCGGGACGAATCGCACTGCCTGCGGATCGAGTCCGGGCAGCGCCTCCGCGAGGAATCCCGGTGCCTGGCGGGCGTAGGTCAGCCTGAGGTGGTCCCAGGGGTCGTCCAGGCCCATGGCGTCCGCGGGCCGGGCGAGGGCGGGATCGAAGGAGTACGCCACGGCGTCGAGGTCCTGGGGGCGCAGTCCGGCCCTCTTGAGGCACCAGGCGGCGGCCTTCTCCGGGAGTTCCCAGGCCGAGAACGGCACCGGTCGCTTGCCGTGCTTACGCCGGGAGAAACGTTCCTCCTCCGCGGCTGCCACGCATCGGCCGTCGATGACGAGGGCGGCGGCGGGGTCGTGGAAGAGAGCGTTGATTCCAAGAATGCGCATGGAGTGCCAGGCCTTTCGGCGGATCGGGGCGGAGCCGGCCGCGCGGTGGGAAGGCGGCCGGGCTCGGCCGGATCAACTGTCCGTGTGGGCGCGGAACCAGGCGATGGTGCGCCGCAGACCCTCCTCGGCGGCGACGCGCGGCTCCCACTGGAGCTTGTCGCGGGCGAGGGTGATGTCCGGGCAGCGCACGGCGGGATCGTCCGTCGGCCGTTCGATGAAGCGGATCTCCGAGGTCGAGTCCGCCAGCTCGATGACCAGACGGGCCAGTTCGAGCATGGTGATCTCGGCGGGGTTGCCGACGTTGACCGGGCCGCGCATCCCGTGGGCGGCCGCCGCCAGGATGCCGCGCACGGTGTCGTCGATGTAGCACAGCGAGCGGGTCTGGAGCCCGTCGCCGGTCACGGTCAGGGGCTGACCCGCGAGCGCCTGCCGGACGAAGGTCGGCACCGCGCGCCCGTCGTAGCCGCGCATGCGGGGGCCGTAGGTGTTGAAGAGCCGCACGATCGCGGTGTCGACGCCGTGGGTGTCGTACTCGGCGGTGGTGAGCGCCTCGCCGAAGCGTTTGGCCTCGTCGTACACGCTGCGCGGGCCGACGGGGTTGACGTTGCCCCAGTACCGCTCGTTCTGCGGGTGCTGCTGGGGGTCGCCGTAGACCTCGGAGGTGGATGCGAGGACGAACCGTGCGCCGCTGCCGCGGGCGAGAGCGAGGGCGTTGCGGGTACCGAGGCTGCCGGCCTCCAGCGTGTGCAGGGGCAGACGCAGGTAGTCCGCTGGGGACGCCGGCGACGCGAAGTGCAGTACGAGGTCGGGCGGCCGGTCGACGGTGAGCGGCTCCGAGACGTTGGCCTCCACCAGTGTGAATCCGGGGTGGTCGCGGAGCTCGGATATGTTCTCGGGCCGTCCGGTGCTGAAGTCGTCCACGCACGTGACGGCAGTGCCTGCCTCCAGCAGCGCCGCGCACAGGTGCGAACCGACGAACCCCGCGCCGCCGGTGACGACGGCGTGCTCCCAGCTGGGCGAGAAAGCGTTGGTCATGTCCGTCTCCTCTGGCATGGGCGGCGATCGCCCGGGCCGTTGTCGGCGCCGACCGGCGCGGGGCCCCGACCGGCCGGTGGCCGGTCGCGAGACCTGCGATCACCCTGCCGGGCGACGCCGCGGACGGCACGGCGGCGAGGCATTCGGATGAATTACGGTGCGTGAAGGCATGTGGGACGAAGAGTTGGTTTCCGCAGGTCCGTCCCCGTGTTGTGGCCGGTCACAGGCTTGGTCACGGCCTGCAGATCGTGCGCTACCGCCGCCGGCTGTCCACGAAACGTGGACCCAGTCCGCCCGCCTGGCATGACTCCGGCCGGGGTGGGCCAAACGGGCCGGACCTGGGCGGGGCCATTCACCCGTCGCCCGCCGATCCCGCACCCGGGCCCGCAGCGAGCGCACCCCGGCCCTCAGCGCCAAGAGCGGCGTCGTCGCAACGATGCGGGACCCGCGCGGGGCGACTCACCCGTCGACCCACGATCCCGCGCCCGGAGCCCGGAGCCCGCAACGAGCACACCCCCGGCCCTCAGCGCCAAGAGCGGCCTCGCCGCAACGAGGCGGAACCCGCGCGGGGCGACTCAGCCGTCGGCGTCGGGCCCGCGATCCGGCGGCGGGGAAGCGCCGGGCCACCTGGCACGGTGGTCCTGGGGGTGGTCACAGCGGCCCGGGTGCGGCCAGGGTGTGAAGCGGCCGTCCCCGCGTTCCACCAGGAGCCGCCCGTCGTGGGCCAGCACTCCTCGGAGGCGGAGCCCGGTCAGGCTCGCGGTCGTGTACGCGGCGCTCAGGCTGCCGAGGTCGTGGACGATGCCGATCTTGAACAGCGAACGGGTCTCCGCGATCGCCTCGTGGTCGCCCGCGCGCATCACGACCCGCAACTCGGGCGCGACCGCCAACGCCGCCACGCTCACTGCGATGTTGTCCAGGTCGTCCGACGCCACCGCCGCCATCGCCTGCGCCTTGTGCAGGCCGAGCCTGCGCAGGACGAACCTGTCCTTCGCGTCGGCGACGACGACGGGCAGGCCCATCGCCCTGGCCAGACGCAGGTTGGGGGCCGCCGGGTCCCGCTCGACCGCGATCACACCGATGCCGAGGGCCTGCAGCCGGGTGCACAGCCGCAGCCCCACCTGCCCGAGGCCCACGACGACGACGTGGCCCGCACGCGGCAGCGCGCGCGGCCCCACAATGCCGACGGAGCGCGGGGCGAGCAGGCGGTCGATCATGCCCGCGGTGAAGACGGCGGTGAACACCATGGTGACGAGCATCGCGACGATCGCGAACACCGGGTACGCGACGTCCTCGCCGTGCACCGACGCGGGCCCGACGGTGGACACCGTGCGCGTCGCCTCGAAGAGCGCCTCGACGGGCGGGCGGTGGTGCAGGGCCACCAACCAGGCCCAGTCCGACAGCAGGACGGCGAGCAGGCCGGCGAGGCCGGTCAGCATGATGCGTGAACTGCCGTCGTGGGGCCGCAGTTGGCCCCGGATCTTGCCCAGCCGCGCCCGGTACCTCAGCGACCGCGGCGGCCGGTACGGCTCGAGCCGTACGCCCTCCCCCGCCCAGCGTGCACCGGCATGGCCGGAGGGCGTGCGGTTGAGGGCGAGGAGGTCGGGCTGGAGGCAGGCGGCCAGCAGGACCGGCGCCGCGACATCGGCCGGTGAGGTCACCTCGCAGTTGGGGACCACGCGCACGAGTTGCTCGGCGACGGTCCGGTCGAAGACGGTGACCACCAGCGTGACGTGGGGACGGATGTGTTCGACGGCGAGTGCGTAGCGCAGGGACTCGACATCGTCGTCGAGCAGGATCGCCACACCCGCCACTTCCTCCTTCAGGGCTCGGCGGAGATCCTCGTCCGTGGGCTGGGTGAGATGGTGCACGTCGTGTCCGGCCGCTTGCAGGGAGCCGCATACCTTGCGCGCCACGTCGCTGCCGATCACGACGAAACGCCGACCCGGTCCACCGCTCTCGGGAAGCGGGGATCCGGCCGTGTGGTGTGTGCGCCGCTCCGTGAAGTCACCGGTGCGGGAGGGTTCGGAGGCGGTGGTTGCAGTCATCGATCCGGTCGAGGTCGCAGGGGCAGCCGCACGGACCAGCGGATCGCGTTGCGGCAGTACGCCGAGGGGCGGCCCCGGTACAGGGCGGGGAGCGACCTCCGATAGAGGCGCCGCAAGGCGGAGGACGAGCGCGGGGGTCGCCCTGACGCGTCGTTCGGTGTGTTTCCCGACGGTAGGAGGGGCCCGCAGGCGGCACCACAGACAAATGTCACACGCTCATCCGCCCTGGTCAGACAGATGCACAAAGGCCGGGGCCGTTTCGCGTCCCGGAACGGAAAATCCCTCCCGTGCCCTGGCCGTCCGGCCGGACCTGTGCCTACGATCCGGACCGCCGAACCGGCAGTTCCGGCTGTGAGCGCAGAAGCGCCGTGACAGCCCGCCGCAGAGCCTCGGGAGCCTGCGGCCCCTCCGTGTGGTGTGCGTGTGCCGTCCTCTTTCCCTGTGACGGCCCGCGAATCCGCCTGCTTCACGCACCTCCTTCAGTCCTGCGAAAGTCGAGGAACCTCATGAGCGCGCAACCGACGACCACCACCGCCACCGCGGCAGGCGGCGATCCCGGGGACGGACGGCACGATGCGTCCCCCGACGGTCTGAAGGCCGGTCTCAAGAACCGCCACCTGTCCATGATCGCCATCGGCGGGGTGATCGGAGCGGGCCTGTTCGCCGGCTCGGGCCAGGGCATCGCCGCCGCCGGACCGGCCATCCTCGTGTCGTACGCCCTCGTGGGCCTGATGGTCGTCCTCGTGATGCGGATGCTGGGCGAGATGGCCGCGGCCGACCCCAGCTCGGGATCCTTCTCCGCCTACGCGGACCGGGCACTCGGCCGCTGGGCGGGCTTCTCGATCGGCTGGCTGTACTGGTTCTTCTGGGTCGTGGTCCTCGCCGTCGAGGCCACCATCGCCGCCGAGATCCTCGAAGGCTGGGTGCCCGCCGTCCCGCAATGGGGCTGGGCGCTGATCGTCATGGTCGTCCTGACGGCCACCAACCTCGTCTCCGTCGGCTCCTACGGCGAGTTCGAGTTCTGGTTCGCGGGCATCAAGGTCGTCGCGATCGGGGCGTTCGTGGTCGTCGGCGGTCTTGCCGTGTTCGGACTGCTGCCCGGTTCGGACAACCCGGGCGCCGGTCTGGCCCACCTCACCGACGCCGGGGGCTTCTTCCCCAACGGCTACGGCGCGATCCTCACCGGCATCCTGATGGTCGTCTTCTCGTTCATGGGCAGCGAGATCGTGACTCTGGCCGCGGGCGAGTCCGCCGACCCCCAGCGCGCTGTCTCCAAGGCCACCAACAGCGTGATCTGGCGTGTCGCCGTCTTCTACCTCGGCTCGATCTTCGTCGTGGTCACACTGCTGCCGTGGAACGACAAGTCGATCGTGGAGGACGGCTCGTACGTCGCGGCCCTCGACTCCATCGGCATCCCGCACGCCGGCCAGATCATGAACGTGATCATCCTGACCGCCGTGCTGTCCTGTCTCAACTCCGGCCTCTACACCGCCTCCCGCATGGCCTTCTCCCTCGGGCAGCGCGGTGACGCCCCCGCGGCGTTCGCCCGCACCAACGCGCGCGGCGTGCCGATGGCCGCCATCCTCTCCTCGGTCGCCTTCGGCTTCCTCGCCGTGTTCTTCAACTACAAGTGGCCGGACACCGTCTTCGAGTTCCTGCTCAACGCCTCCGGTGCCGTCGCCCTGTTCGTCTGGCTGGTCATCTGTTTCACCCAGCTGCGGATGCGCGGCATCATCCTGCGCGAGGCCCCGGACAGGCTCGTCGTCCGGATGTGGCTCTTCCCCTACCTGACCTGGGCCACCATCGCCATGATCTCGTTCGTGCTCGTCTACATGCTGTTCGACGACTCCGGCCGCCAGCAGGTCGTGCTGTCCCTCCTGGCCGCCGCGTTCGTCGTGAGCATCGGCGTGGTCCGGAACAGGACCCGGCTGCGGTAGCGGGCGCTCAGGGGTCGCGGGCCGGCGCGCGGACCCGCGACCCCGCGTCCGGTGCGGGACCTCAGGTCCAGCGGACGCTCGCGGTCGCCGGCGCGCTGCGGGAGCCGTCCGGGGCGACCGCCACCAGCTGGAGTGTCGAGGCGCCCTCGTCCCCCGCCCGCGCGAGCGACTTCACGTAGTACACCTCGTCACGGATCCGGCCGACGGCCTCGCGCCGCCCGTCCGGCAGCTCGCGGTACAGGTCGTAGTACCAGACGCCCTCGTCCTGGAAGAGCCACGACAGGAACACCTCGGCGGTGTCGCCGCGGACGTGGGCCGCGTCCACCGTGAACGCCGCGGGCGTCTGCGGCCGGGTAGGCCGCTCGCCGCCGAGGAGGGCCAGTTCGCCGATGTTGAGCGCGTACGGCCCGCGCCGCTCGGCCGAGACCCGGACACCGATCGCCGCTATCGTCCGGCCCTCGAACGCGTCGAGGCGCCGGGTGGCGGTGTTCCAGGAGCGGCTCGTGCTGCGGCCGGCCGGCAGCCATACGAAGCGTCCGGGCGCGTCCGCGAAGACCAGACCGATCTCCAGGCCACTCGCGGCTCCCGCCTGTCCGGTCGTGTAGGTGACGGACAGCCGCTCGCCGCCCGTCACGTCGAGCGCGGTCTTGAACAGCCGTACGGTGGTGGGGTTGTCCGGCCCGAGGTCGCCCGCGATCCGCAGGGAGCATCCGCCGTCGTACGCCCGCGTGTAGTCGTAGTCGACCGTGAGCGGAGCACCCGGCCCGCCGCTGCGTGCCCAGAACTGCCAGGTGGGCAGGATGTCCTGGACACTCGCGTTGTTCCACTCACGCTCGCTCGCGTGCCTGCCGTCGAGGAAGAAGGCCCGGCCGTGACCGGTGTTGAAGCGGGTGACGAACGGGAAGGAGCCGATGACGGACCGCTCGGTGATGTACCGCGCCACGCCGTCCCACTTCTTGTGGTTGTCGGCGTCGCGCGGCTTGCCGTCGTCCTCGTACGGCCAGGGCACGTACTCGGCGCGCCCGGTGCGTGTCGGGTCCTCGTTCGGCCCCGACCAGTACCGCCGCTCCCGCTGGAAGACGGCGTCCTGCGCGTCGGGGTCGTTCCTGCCCGGGTAGCGGTCCCAGGCGAAGTGGGAGCCGAACAGCGCCCAGCTGGTCAGCGCCGGCTTGCCCTCCGGGAAGACCAGCCGCGTGTCGTACGGCGGGTTGTAGCCGTACTTCTCGTTCTCCGTTCCGTGGAAGACGACCTCGTAGGGATCCAGGCCCAGCTTCTCGGCCGTGGCGCGGGAGGTCTCGACCTGCTCCCGCGTCGGCATCCAGTAGTTGGCGAACAGGCTGTTGGCGACGGGGGTCCCCCGGTCCTGGATCCACGGGGCGTTCTTGTCGTTCAACTGGTTCTGGTAGTCCAGCTTCCCGTTGACCATGATCGTGTCGTACCACTGGAGGTGGAAGCCCTCGGGCGCCTTGGCCCGCAGGTACTTCAGCATCTCCATCAGCCGCGCCGCGTCAGCGGGCGCGGTCTCGGCCTCCTGGTTGATGAAGTAGCCGTCGAAGCCGAAGTGGTCCGCCATCTCGATCAGCTTGTCCGCCACCGGGAAGCTCCCGTCGGCGCGCTGCTCCAGGTAGGCCGAGAACGCGCCGGACCGGGGCCAGAACCAACAGCCCAGGCTCTTCACGCCGTTGCGGTGCGCGGCGTCGGTGTACGCGGGGTTCGGGAGGTTGATCAGCCCGTGGTCGGGGATGTCGGTCGGTGAGCCGTCGACCGGCAGGCCGTGCCACGAGCCGCCAAGTTCTCCGGAAAGCACAGGCGTCGGCCCCGCACCGCACAAGTCGTCCAGGACCGGTGGGATTTCGACGTCCGCACCGAAGCGTTGCCGTGGACTCGGTCTTCTCTGCGGGCCCGACGTCCGGGCAGCCCGGTCTCCGGCACGGGGCGCGCTCCCGGACCTCCAGCCGCTGCACCCGTGGACGCAAAGGCTCCTCGACACGGCCGGTGTCGACGGCTACACCGTCGACACCATGGCGGACGGCCTCGGGGGCCGGGCGTGCGCCCGGTGGCTCACCGTCGTGACTCGGCCCGCGTGGCGCCGATGCCCGCGGCGACCACCAGGACCGTGCCGGCGATCTGCAGCACGGCGGGGGTCTGGGAGATCAGGACCATGGCGGCCAGCAGGCTGACGGCCGGTTCCAGACCGGCCAGCGTGCCGTACGTGGTCTTGCCGATGCGCTGCAGTGCCTTCATCTCCAGCAGGAAGGGCAGGAGGGGCATCAGGACGGCGATGCCCGCCGCGGCGGCAGCCGTCTGCCAGGTCAGCGCGCCGAGGGCGCCCGGCGCTCCGAAGGGTGCGGCGGCGACGGCCGCGACGGCGAGGGAGACGGCCAGCGCGTGGGGTGCGGACAGGCGGCTGCCGACGTGCGCGGTGCCGACGACGTACAGCGCCCAGCAGGCGGCCGACCCCAGGCCGAACAGAACGCCGATCAGGCTGGTGGAGCCGGTCCAGGGCGAGGTGAGCAGGAGGACGCCGCCCGCCGCGAGCCCCAGCCACGCCAGCTCCCTGACCCGGTGGGACGCGAACACGGCCACGGTCAGCGGGCCGAGGAACTCCAGCGCCGTGGCGGTGCCGAGCGGCAGGCGGGCGGCGGCTTCGGAGAACAGCAGCATCATTCCGGCGCTCACGACGCCGAGAAACCCGGTGGCCAGCAGATCGCGCCGCGGAACCGTGCGCAGTGTCCGCCACAGGGACCCGCCGGTGACCAGGAGCAGGAGCACGGCCGCGAAGGTCAGGCGCAGCCACGTGGTGCCCGCCGGGCCGAGGGAGTGGAACAGCTCGGTCGCCAGCGCACTGCCGGTGTGGAGCAGGAGCATGGCGACGAGGACGAGGACTGGTCCGGGCATCATGCGGCGGCCGGGAGCCGGGGCCGTGACCGCCGGGGATGAGGCGGTCGGCAGGGCGGCGGAGGACATGTCGGAACTGGCGGTCACCGGCCCATTGCAGCGGCAACCGTCCGTTTCTGTCCACTGGCCGAAAGTGGACCGACCGGCCACCTTTCGTGGACAATCGGCGGATGGCCACGGACGACACGGAACGACTCCCCGACCTGGGCCGGCTGAAGCTGCTGGTCGAGCTGCACCGCCTCGGCACCATGGCCGCCGTCGCCACCAGTACCGGCTACGGGACCTCGGCCGTCTCCAAGCACCTGGCGGTGCTGGAGCAGGAGGTCGGCGTGCGACTGCTCACACCGGACGGCCGCCGCGTCCAGCTCACGCCCGCCGGTGAGCGCCTGGTCGAGCACGCGGTGGGCATTCTCGCGGCGGTGGAGGCGGCGCAGTCCGAACTGCGCGGCACGGCGGATCCGGTGGGCCGGGTGCGCCTGGCGAGCTTCTTCACGGCGGTCGAACCGGTGGTCCTGCCCGCGCTGGCCCGGCTGCGGGAGCGGTATCCGAGGGTCGCGGTGGAGGTGCACGAGCACGAGCCGGAACACACGGCGCGGCTGCTGCGCTCGGGCGGCGCCGACCTGGGTGTGGTGTACGACTACAGCCTGGTGCCGCGGACGGTGCCGCCGGAGCTGAGCGCCCGGCAGTTCGAGGAGCAGCCGCTGTACCTCGCCGTCCCGGTCGGCCACCCCGACGCGGGCCGGCCGGTCGCCGTGTCGGACCTGGCGGAGTTCGCGGACACCGGCTGGATCGCCAACTCGCGCGGCACGGACGACGACGAGCTGGTGCAGCGCGTCTGCGCGATCGCCGGCTTCGTCCCCCGCATCGCGCACCGGGTGGACAGTCTGAGCCTGGTCAACAGTCTTGTGGGAGCCGGTCTCGGTGTGGCGCTCCTCGCGAGCTCGGGCATCGAGCGGCACCGTACGGACGTGGCCTTCCGGCCGCTGGACCCGGTCGCCGGCCTGCGCCGCAGTTTCCTGCTCGCGCGCGCAGGCCAGTGGTCCTGGCCGCCCATCGCGGCCCTCGCGTCGACGATCACCGACGGCCGTACGTGACCGCCCGGGCGGCCCGGCAGCCGCCCTCTGCCGACGGCGGATTTCCGGGACCCGCTGCCGCCGCACGTGCTTGGGTGGCGGAATGGAGATCTTGATTCTGGGCGGTACGGCGTGGCTGGGGCGGGAGGTCTCGCGGCAGGCCGTGACGCGGGGCCACCGGGTGACGTGCCTGGCCCGCGGGGAGAGCGGCTCCGTGACCGAGGGGGCGGAGCTGGTGACGGCCGACCGGGAGGACCCCGGCGCGTACGCATCGCTGCGCGACCGTACGTGGGACGCGGTCGTCGAGGTGTCGTGGCAGCCGGGGTTCGTACGCGAGGCGCTGTCGGCGCTGGCGGACCGGGCGGGTCACTGGACGTACGTCTCGTCCGTCAGCGCCTACGCGTCCCATGCCGTGCGCGACGCCGACGAGTCCACGGAGCTGCTGGACGCGGCGGAAGGGGGCCGGGCCGGCCGTGAGCAGTACGGGCAGGCGAAGGTCGCCTGCGAGCAGGCTTCCCTGGCCGCGGTGGGAGACCGGCTGCTGATCGCGCGAGCCGGCCTGATCGGCGGGCCCGGTGATCCCAGCGGCCGCTCCGGCTACTGGGTGGCCCGCGCCGCACGCGACCCGTTCGGGGCCATGCTCGTTCCCGACGACCCGGCGTCGCCGACCCAGGTGATCGACGTCAGGGACCTGGCCTCGTGGCTGCTGGACGCCGCGGAGGCGCGGACGACGGGGACGTACGACGCGGTGGGTCCGGTGGTGCCGTTCGCGCGGTGGCTGGAGCTGTCCCGTGCCGTCGGCGGGCACACCGGGCCCGTGGTCGCCGCCGCGCCGGCGTGGCTGCGGGAGCGGGAGGTTGGGCAGTTCATGGGCCCCGAGTCGCTGGCGATGTGGCTGGACGAACCGGGCTGGGAGGGCTTCTCGGCGCGCAGCGGCTCCGCCGCGCGCGCCGCGGGGCTGCGGCACCGCGACCGCGAGGACCTGATCACCGACACCCTCGTCTGGGAGCGGGCGCAGGGCCTGGACCGGACCAGGCGCGCCGGTCTGAGCGCCGCGCGCGAACGCGAACTGCTGGACGCCCTGGAGCGGGTGGGAGCCCCGGGCCAGGACTGAGCCGTCGGTGAACGGGGGCCGCGGGTGCGCGGGCCGGCCGCGGCCTAGCCGGCCGTGCGCGCGGCGGCCTCCTCCAGGCAGCGCACGACCTCGCTGTCGTCGGTCTGCGTGAAGTCGGCGTAGAACTGGCCGATCGCGAAGAACTCGCGCGGTGTGCCCAGGCAGATCAGGTCGTCCGCCTCGTCGCCGAGCCGCATCGTCCAGTCCTCGGGTGCCACCGGGACCGCCAGCACGATCCGGGCGGCTCCCCTGGCGCGGGCGATCCGGCAGGCGGCCCGGGCGGTGGATCCCGTGGCGACCCCGTCGTCGACCAGCACGACGGTGCGGCCCTCGACCGGCAGCGGCGGCCGATGCCCGCGGTAGCGCCGGGCGCGTTCCTCGAGCACCGCCCGCTCGCGCGCCTCGACCTGCTCCAGTTCCTCCGGGGTGACGCGGGCGCCCCGCACGATGTCGTCGTTGACGACGCGGACGCCGCCCTCACCGAGCGCGCCCATGCCGAGCTCCGGCTGGTAGGGCACTCCCAGCTTGCGCACGAGGCACACGTCCAGCGGCGCGTCCAGGGTCCGGGCGACCTCCGCCGCGACCGGTATCCCTCCCCTGGGCAGCCCCAGCACCACCGGCTTGTCCTGCTCGAAGCCCCTCATCCGGGCGGCCAGTCGGCGTCCCGCGTCGAGGCGATCCACGAAGAACACGATCGGCCTCCTCTGTCGCTGGCAGCGGCCGGCCCCCTTGCCATTCTCGTCCCCGTCGAGGCTCCCCGCCGCCGGAGGTCCGCCCGGCCCCGGACGACGCCGTGGCGAGCGGGCTACCGTGGAGGTCATGGACGGTGACCTCGTCACCCTGTTCCTCAGCGGCGACGTCATGCTCGGCCGCGGCGTCGACCAGATCCTTCCGCACCCCGGTGATCCGGCTCTGTCCGAGCCGTACGTGCGGGACGCCCGCGGCTACGTCGAGCTGGCCGAGGCGGTGAACGGTGCGATTCCCCGCCCGGTCCCGTTCTCCTGGCCCTGGGGCGAGGCGCTGCCACTGCTCGACGCCGCCGCGCCCGACGTGCGGCTGGTGAACCTCGAGACCTCCGTCACCCGCAGCGGCGACGCCGCGTCCGGCAAGGAGGTCCTCTACCGGATGCATCCGGCCAATCTGCCCTGCCTGTCGGCCGCCCGCCCCGATGTGTGCGCCCTCGCCAACAACCACGTCCTGGACTACGGCCGCCTCGGGCTGGAGGAGACGCTGGCGAGCCTGGCGGCCGCGGGCCTGCGCACGGCCGGCGCCGGCCGGGACCTCGACGCCGCCCGGCGGTGCGCATCCGTCCCCGTGCCGGGCGGCGGTCGGGTGGTCGTCGTCTCCCTCGGCCTGGAGTGCAGCGGTGTCCCGCCGAGCTGGGCCGCCACCGCGCGGCGCAGCGGGGTCCACTTCGCGGCCGGTCCTTCGCCTGCCGTCGCGGAGGACGTGACGGCCCTGCTGCGCCGGGCGAAACGGCCGGGCGACGTGACGGTCGTCTCCGTCCACATGGGCTCCAACTGGGGCTACCGCGTGCCCGGCGAGCAGGTCCGCTTCGCCCACGCGCTCGTCGACGGCGGCGCGGACGTCGTGCACGGGCACTCCTCGCACCATCCCCGGCCCGTCGAGGTCTACCGCGGCAGGCTGGTCCTCTACGGCTGCGGCGATCTGATCAACGACTACGAGGGCATCACCGGCTACGAGCGGTACCGGGACGACCTGCGGCTGCTCCTCGTCGCCTCCGTCGAGTCCGGCACCGGCCGCTTCCACGAGCTGCGCATCACGCCACTGCAGGCGCGGCGCATGCGGCTGACGCACGCCTCGGACTCCGACTGCCGCGGTGTGCACGAGGTCCTGAGCCGGATCGGCGACGGCCTCGGCACCGGTATGCGGGCCGAGCCGGACGGCTCGATCACGGTCCGGCCGTCGTGAGCACGGTGCGTCGCGCCGCGGTCCCGCATGGCGATCACGCAGTGCGACGCGTGATGATGGAGCTGCCTGCCCACGGGCTCCGGTCGCGCCAGGACGCCCGAAGCGACGCGAGTCCCGCGTTCCGGGGACGGAGAGGGGAAGGGCCCAGATGTGCCGATGGCTTGCCTACTCGGGAACCCCGGTGCTCCTCGACTCCCTTCTGTACCGCCCCGCCCACTCCCTGATCGACCAGAGCCTGCACTCCAAGATGGGCGTCGAGACGACGAACGGCGACGGCTTCGGCATCGGCTGGTACACCCCGGGCATCGACACCCCGGCCGTGGTCCGCGACACCGGCCCCGCGTGGAACAACCGCAATCTGCGCGAGATCTCCGCCCACGTCCGCTCGCACCTGTTCTTCGCGCACATCCGGGCGTCCACCGGTTCGGCCATCCAGCAGACGAACTGCCACCCCTTCCGGCACGGGCGCTGGCTGTGGATGCACAACGGCGCGATCACCGACTTCCACCGGCTGCGCCGGGACCTGTGCCTGCTCATCGACCCGTCGTTGTTCGCCGACATCGAAGGGTCGACCGACTCCGAGGTCATGTTCTTCCTGGCGCTCACCTTCGGCCTGGACCAGGATCCGCCGACCGCCGTCGCGCGGATGGCGGGGCACGTGGAGAGCCTCGGCCACCGGCACGGCGTGGACTTCCCGCTCCAGATGACGGTGGCCGTCACCGACGGGGAGAACCTGTGGGCCTTCCGCTACTCCAGCGAGCGCCGCTCGCGTTCCCTGTACTACAGCGCCGAGGTGGGGACGCTGCGGGCCCTGCACCCGGATCTGGAGTTCCTGGAGGGGCTGTCCGACGAGACCCGTCTCGTCGTGTCCGAGCCGCTCAGCGGTCTGCCCGGCGCCTGGAACAAGGTCCCCGAGTCGAGTTACGGCCTCGTGCGCGGCGGCCCGGACTTCATGCAGCCGTTCGTGCCGATGCCGAACGGGGGCACACCCGCGGCACGCGCCCTGCGCTGACCGCACGGCGCGTCACGCACAGGTCCGGCGTACGCATGCGGCGACCGTCTTCCGCAGGCTCCCGGTGCGGGCCAGCATCTCCCGCTGGGCCTGTGCTCCGGTGCCGTTCTTGAGCACGGCCGCCAGGCTGTCCTGCGCGTGCAGCAGGTCGCCGGTGTCCTCCAGGGCGTCCCGCACATGGTCGAACAGGGCGTGGACCACCGTTTCGGCGGGCGCCGGGCGCATGGTGGCCGGGTGGACCAGCTGCTCCTCCAGGCCGGAGCGGCCTGCGCGCCACGCGGCCAGCCGGAGCAGACCCACGCTGTGGCGGGAGGGCGGCACACCGGCCTGCCACTCGCGTGCGGCGGTCTCCACCAGGCCACGTACGAGCGTGGCCACCAGCACCGTCGCGGCGGGGTCGAGGCACACGTCCGCGACGCGAACCTCGACGGTGGGGTAGTTGCGCGAGAGCCGCGCGTCGAAATAGATCATCCCCAGGTCGCGCAGCACCCCGGTGCCGACCATGGCCCCCACATGCTCGTGGTACCGGTCGGCGGATCCGAAGATCTCCACGGGCCCGGCCGACGGCCACCGTCCCCACACCCGGCTGCGGTAACTGCTGTACCCGCTGTCCCGCCCCTGCCAGAACGGGGAGTTGGCGCTCAGCGCGAGCAGGACGGACAGCCATGGCCGGATCCGGTCCAGGACGGCGACGCCCTCCTCGTCGGAGGCCACCGACACGTGCACGTGGCAGCCGCAGGTGAGCTGTTCCTGGGCGGTCAGCCCGTACTGCTCCTGCATCCACCGGTACCGCTCCCCCGCCGCGATGACGGGATCGACGGGGAGCGGGGAGGTCGCCAGGGCGGCGACGCCCGCCCCCAGCTTCTCCGCCCGGCGCATGGCCTCGGCGCGCCATCGGATGATCTCGTACGCCAGAGCGCCCATGTCCGTCTGGGGTCTGGTGGCGAATTCGAGCTGCTGGCACTGCAGCTCCGCCTCGAAGGCGTCCTCCTCGCCGGCCGCCGAGCAGGCGCCGGCCGCCAGCACGGCCTGCGAAAGCGCCCGTGGTTCACCGGAGGCGGCGTCCACGAGAAGGAGTTCCTCCTCGACTCCGACACTGCGCACGATCACTGCCCTTCTGGCAGGCGGCACTCGACCCGCCGCTCGGAGCGGCGCGGGGCCACACCGCCCTCACCGCGGCGTGTCCGGTGTAATCCCTTTGCCCTCAAAATCGCGCCTGATGCCCCTGGCGGGGGTGCCGGTACGGACGCGTGGCGGTCCGCCGCCAGGATTCCGGTCCGCCCCCCCGTGATGCCGGTCGAGCGCCGTGGACGGCCCGTCACCATGCCCGGCGACGGGCCATCGCGGGGACGCCGGTCCGCACGGACGCGACAGAGACGTCCGCCGAGCCGATGGCGCCGGGCCGAGGACGTCCGGCAGGGACGCATGGCGGACGACGCCCGACGGCGCATGTCCGCAGGACGTTGCTGTGGCCGGGCCCCGCGGTCGGCTGAGCGACAGGCCTGGCGGTCGACGCCCGTGTCCGCAGGACGTCGTCGTGGCCGGGCCCGCGGTCGGCTGAGCGGGACGGCCGCTCACTCCTCGTCCATGTCGTCGAACCCCTCCGCCCGCAGCGCGAGCTCCCGCAGGACGTCGGCTGAGCTGATCTCCTGCCGGCCCGAGTCGTGCACCTCGGCCAGCGTCACGAAGGCGACGGTGAATGCTCCGGCGAGCTGCTGGACCGCCTCCCCGAGCTCCCGGCCGACGATGGCGGCGATCTCCTCGACGGTCGCGTCGGCGGGCACCTGGACGCTCGGCAGCGTCTCGTTCAGGAGGGCGGTGACGACATCCGCCTCGTCGTTGATGTCGTCACGTTCCACGTCCTCCTCCAGGAGGCGCTGCCACTCGGAGGCCTGGGTGAGGATGCCGATCACATGCCGGAGTACGTCGCTCTGCCGCATGGCCGGAGCATAGGCGCCTCTCCCGGCCGCTGCCTCGGCTCAGCGGGGCCCGGCCGCAGGCAGGCGGGCCGCGGCGCGGGTAATCTCGGGAACTGGAGCACCATCCGCGGTCGCGGCCCGCACATCGGGCCGACGACCCCCTGCCGGTCTTCCCGCTACCGCTCCGAAGAACCAGGTGGTCGGAATGAATCCTCCGATGGACGACCGCCGCGCCCTCGCGGAGATCGAACGCTTCCTCGTCCGGGACGACCCCGAGCTCGCCTCCCGCATGGACGCGCTGAACGGGCAGTTCGCCGAGGTGCGGAGCGAGCCGCGCGAGAGACCCCACCGGCACGACTGGCGGTGGGTGGTGGCGGTCGTCGTCGCTGTGGTGGCCCTGTTGGGCATGATCCTCACCGCGGTTCTCATGGCGCCGCCGGCATCCCGGAACAGCGAGACCCCACCACCGATCGGTCGCGCGCCGGCTGTCTCCGTGCCCGCGCGGTAAGGGGCCGCCGGAAGCGGCCCGGCGCACGGCCCCGTGCGGCTGCCCGGTCATCGCGCCGAGGCGCCGGTCAGTGGTCCGGCTGCCGGGCCATCGCGCCGAGCGCGGCGGACACGGTGCGCTTCAGGGCGGCGGGGTCGGCGCCTGCCCGGGAGCGCACGTTCACCCCGTAGGCGAGCAGGGCGAGAGCGTCGGCCGCGGCGGCGGTGTCCGTGTGGGGAGAGAGTTCGCCGCGCGCCTCCGCCCTGGTGAGCGCCGCCTCCAGAGCGTCCCGGAGCAGCTGGTGCTGCCGGTCGAGGAGCGCGCGGACCTCGGGGTCTTCGGGCCCTGCCCCGGCATGCGCATTGACCATCATGCAGCCCCATCGTGCGTACTCCCCGGAGCAGCGGACCTCGATCAGGTCGGCGAAGAAGTCGCAGACGGCGGGCAGGCCGCGGCCGTCCTCCGCGACGCGCCGGAATGCCGACTCGGACCACTGCTGCATGTAGCGGCGCAGCGCAGCGAGATACAGGTCCTGCTTGCCTCCGAAGGTGGCGTACAGGCTGGAACGGTTGAGCCCGGTGGCGTTCACGACGTCCTGGACTCCGGTCGCGGCGACGCCCTGGCGCCAGAAGAGCCGCATCGCGGCCTCGAGTGCCGCCTCCGGATCGAAGTGCTTGATGTCCGGCATGCTCCGCCCGCCAATCAACTTGGACCGTCGATTCCAAGATAGCGGGCCGAACCGCTGACAGGAGTCATGTACCCGGCTATCTTGGAACGACCGTTTCAAGTTCCAGGAGGACAAGGCCAGATGAGTCTCCACGCCGAGCTGCGCACCTTCTTCGAGACCCGCTACCCCGAACTCCCCGCCGCGGCCAGGGAGGTCATGGAGCGGGCGGGCGACCACCTCGCCCGGTCCGGACAGGCCGACCGCGCCCTGGCCGTCGGAGCGCGGGCGCCCCGCTTCGACCTGCCCGCGGTGGCGGGCGGGACCGTGGCCCTGGACGACCTGGTCGCACAGGGCCCGGTCGTCCTCACCTTCTACCGCGGTGCCTGGTGCCCGTACTGCAACATCGCCCTGCGGGCCCTGCAGCGGCACAACGACGACATCGCCGCGCGCGGAGCCCGGCTGGTGGCCGTGTCGCCACAGGTTCCGGACGAGTCGCTCTCGCTGAGCGAGAAGCACGCGCTCACCTTCGACGTGCTCAGCGATGTCGGGTCCGGCACGGCGAAGGAATACGGTCTCGCGTTCGACCTGTCCGACGAACTCGGCGCCCTCTACGATTCGTTCGGATTCGAACTGCAGCGCGTGAACGGCGGGCACCCGCGCACGCTGCCGCTCCCGGCGACGTACGTGATCGACCGCGCCGGCGTCGTCCGCTGGGCCTTCGTCAGCACGGACTACACCACACGCGCCGAACCGGCCGACATCCTCGCCGCCCTGGACTCGCTGGGCTGAGACGGCCATGTGGGCCCGTGCGGTCCCCGGCACGGGACCGCACGGGGCGACAGCGCGTGACACCCCGCATACACGGACGTTCCGGACAGGGCACCGGCGCTAGGGTGAGCAGCCGGTGCCCGGCGTCGTGCTGCCGGCGTGAGGGCCGTCCGGTGACATATGCGGCGGAAGGGCCGGGAGATGTCGGTACGCGCGCCCCACCTGATGCGCTCCCTGTTCGTGGTCCACCCGGCCCGCGTGGTGGTGCTGGGGTTCGCCGTCGTCGTGGTGCTGGGCACGCTGCTGCTGATGCTGCCCGCCGCCGCCGAGGACGGTCGCGCGACCAGCGTGCTGACCGCCCTGTTCATGTCGACCTCCGCCGTCTGCGTGACCGGACTCGCCGTGGTCGACACGGGGACCTACTGGAGCGGGTTCGGCGAGGGGGTGATCCTCGCGCTGATCCAAGTCGGCGGTTTCGGCATCATGACCATGGCCTCCCTCCTCGCCCTGCTGGTCTCGGGGCGGCTGCGGCTGCGCATGCAGCTGACGGCACAGGCCGAGACGAAGAGCCTGGGCATCGGTGACGTGCGCCGCGTCCTCGTCGGCGTCGCGTGCACCACCCTCATCGTCGAAGTCGCGGTGAGCGTGATCCTCACACTGCGCTTCCGCTACGGATACGGCTCCGGTTTCGGCGAGGCGGCGTACCTCGGCTACTTCCACGCGGTGTCCGCCTTCAACAACGCCGGGTTCGCGCTGCACGCCGACAGCCTGACGCGCTACGCGCAGGACCCCTGGGTGACCCTGCCGATCGCGGCCGCCGTGATCCTCGGCGGCATCGGGTTCCCCGTCCTGCTGGAAACGCTGCGACACCGGAACCGGGCGCGCACGACCGGCCGCCGGAACTGGACGCTGCACACCAAGCTCACCGTCATCACCACCGTGCTCCTGCTGATCGCCGGGACGGTGCTGACCTGCCTGCTGGAATGGACCAACAGCCGGACGCTGGGCCCGCACGACACCGCGGGCAAGCTCCTGAACGCCTTCTTCCACTCGGCGATGAGCCGGACCGCCGGGTTCAACTCCCTCGACATGGGGAGCCTGCACTCCTCGACGCTGCTGACGACGTGTGTGCTGATGTTCATCGGCGGCGGCAGCGCGGGCACCGCGGGAGGCATCAAGGTGACCACGTTCGCGGTTCTGGCCGCCGCGATCCTCGCCGAGGTGCGCGGCGAGCCGCACTCGGTGATCCTGGGGCGCCGCCTGGGCCCGCATGTGCTGCGCCAGGCCCTGACGGTGGCCCTGCTGGGCGTGGGACTGGTGATGGCGGCGACCCTCGCGCTGCTCTCGGTCAGCCCGGCCTCCCTCGACGCGGTGCTCTTCGAGGCCGTATCCGCCTTCGCCACGGTCGGGCTCACCACGGGCATCACCGCGGACCTGCCCGCCCTGGGCCAACTGATCCTGATCGGGCTGATGTTCGTGGGCAGGATCGGCCCCATCACCCTCGTCTCGGCGCTCGCCCTGCGCGAGCGGACACGTCGGTACCAACTGCCGGAGGAGCGACCCGTCATTGGCTGACCACCTGCACCCCCTGAGGAAGCGCCGCCGCAGGCGCCCGGCCGTCCAGCAAGGTCAGGCGGGCGATCAACGGGTCGCCGTCATCGGCCTCGGCCGCTTCGGCAGCTCGCTGGCCAACGAACTCATGCGGCGGGGCTGGGACGTCCTGGGCATCGACAACGACGCCCGCCTCGTCCAGAGGTACAGCGACACCCTCACCCACGCCGCGGTCGCCGACTCGACCGACCCGGAGGCGCTGCGTCAGCTCGGAGTGGACGAGTTCACCAGCGCCGTCGTCGCCATCGGCAACGACATCGAGGCGAGCATCCTGGTGAGCTCCAACCTCCTGGAGGCCGGCGTGCCCAACATCTGGGCCAAGGCCGTCAGCCGCCAGCACGGCCAGATTCTGGAACGCCTCGGCGTCCCCCATGTGGTGCTGCCCGAGCACGACATGGGCGAGCGGGTCGCGCACCTGGTCACCGGCCGGATGCTCGACTTCATCCAGTTCGACGACGACTACGCGCTCGTCAAGACCGTCGCTCCCGGCGTCGCCACCGGCATGCCGCTCGGCAGGTCGCGGGTGCGCAGCCAGTACGGCGTCACGGTCGTCGGCATCAAGCGTGCGGGGCAGGACTTCACGTACGCCACCGCGGAGACGGTCGTCGAGCCGGGCGACATCCTCGTCGTCACCGGCAGAACCCATGCGGTGGAGTCCTTCACGGAACTCGCCTGACGCGAGGCGTCCCGGACGCGACGCGCGGACGGCTGCGGTGGTGCCCGCGCCGTCCGCGGCTCAACTCCGTGGTCCGGTCCGGTCGCCGCGCCTGCCTCCGGCGGGCCCTCAGGTGGTCTGGGGCCGGCCGAAGAGCAGGTCGTAGCCGGGTGGGAGCTGGAGCAGCACCCGGCGCATGAGCTCGTCACCGGCCGCGTCGGCCACCACACTGAGGACAGCGCTCGTGTCCCACGTGGCCGTCTCCTCGGTGGCCCCGTCGATCCACGCCGCCGTGGCCCGGACGAACCGCTCGGGGCCCAGCGGTTCGGCGGCACGCAGGGGATTGAGGAGGATCAGGGCGTACGTCTCCGGCAGGCGGGCGGCCAGTTCGTTCCTCTCCTCGCCCACCAGGTGCGCGCCCAGCAGCGCGAGGACCACACGGGCCGCCCGTTCCGCCTCGGACCTCGTGGGGTACTCGCCGCGCTCCTGGACCGCTTCCAGAAACGCTTCCCATCGCATGTGCACCACCGCTGTCCCCTTTCCGGCGCGGCACGGCGCGGAGCGGAGGGCGGGGCCGGGGAGGGGGAGATCACGACGCCCCGTCCTCCGCCGCTCTGCCGACGAGGTGGCCTCAGTCGCCGATCTGCTTGCGTGTGTCCGCGCCGCCGATCGCGATCTTCCGGGGCTTGGCCCGCTCGGCGATCGGGATGCGCAGCGTCAGCACACCGGCGTCGTAGTCGGCCCTGATGTTCTCGGTGTCCAGGGTATCCGCGAGCATGACCTGCCGGGAGAAGACGCCCAGCGGACGCTCCGAGAGCTCCATCTGCACGTCGTCCGCCTTCTGGACCGGCCGCCGCTCCGCCTTGACCGTCAGCATGTGCCGCTCGACGTCGATGTCGATCGCGTCGGAGGAGACACCGGGCAGGTCGAAGGCGATGACGTATTCGTCGCCCTCCCGGTAGGCGTCCATCGGCATGGCCGACGGCCTGGACCAGGTGCCGGACGTTCCCAGAAGCTGCTGGGTGAGCCGGTCCAGCTCACGGAAGGGGTCAGTGCGCATCAACATCGTGAAACACCTCCAGTCGTACCAGGGGATGGGCCAATGCGCTTCACCTATGCCCTGTTGTAACATGTCATCCAAAGGATGACAAGAAAGACGTCATCGAAAGGGTGACACCCCGGAGGAGAGCACCGTGTCCGAAGCCGACCGGCCGAACAGGCCCGCCCCCGCTTCCTTCCTCGCCGCCGCCTCCGCGCTCGGCGTCATCGACCAGGCCGTCCGTACCGCCCACGACTCACCGGACGGCGACAGCGGCGACGCCGACGCGACGAGCGCGGAGCAGGCCCTCGCCGCGCTCCTGCTCCTTCGCGAGGTGCGCAGCCGGCTCGCAGGCTGGGAGCCGTCGCTCATCGAGGCGGCCCGGGACGCGGGAGCCAGCTGGGCCGACCTCGCCCAGCCGCTGGGCGTCACGAGCCGCCAGGCGGCGGAGCGGCGCTATCTGCGTCTGCGGCCCGGCGCCGACGGGAGCACCGGCGAGCAGCGCGTGAAGGCCACCCGCGACCGCCGCGCCGCGAACCGCTCGGTGACCGCCTGGGCCCGGGACAACGCGGCGGACCTGCGTCAGCTCGCGGGGCAGATCACGGCCCTCACCGACCTTCCCGGCAAGGCACGGACTCCGGTCGCCCTGCTCGCCCGCGCGCTCGCGGACAACGACGCCGCGAATCTGGTCGGCCCTCTGGCCGACACCCGCCCGCATCTGGGCCAGGGCCACCGCGACCTCGCCGCCCGGATCGACGGCATCACCCGCCAGACCGACCGGCTCCGCCGGGACAGCGACGAGCAGCGCCGCACCACCTCCTGACGGACCGGCGCGTCCGCGGGCGCGAGCCCGGCAGGGACTCCTCGGACAACCGCCGGCCCATGAGCACGCACCCTTGCCCGGCGACGCACGACGGGACGTACGCGCGCCACGAGTCGCAGTGGATGGACTGAGTCCCGCGTGAGCACCGGGGACCGGGCGCGCCGGCCGTCACACCGGCGCCCCCGGTGTCACTGCCACGCGTCCTCCGACCCGTAGCCGCCGGGCCTGAGGAACCAGTCGCACGAGACCTCGGCCACCTCCTCCAGCGCGCCGGGCTCCTCGAAGAGGTGCGTGGCGCCCGGCACCACATGCACCCGGTGCGGCGTGCGCAGTTGCCCGGCCGCGTCCCGGTTCATGCGCAGCACCTCCCTGTCGTCACCGCCGACGATCAGCAGCACCGGCGCCTGCACCCGGCCCAGGGCGTCGCCGGCCAGGTCGGGGCGGCCGCCGCGGGAGACCACCGACTGCACGCGGCCGGGCCGCTCCGCCGCCGCGACGAGGGCCGCCGCCGCACCCGTGCTCGCACCGAACAGGCCCACGGGCAGGTCGGCGGCGTCGGGGTGCGCCCCCAGCCAGTCGACCGCGGCGACCAGACGCCGGGCCAGCAGACCGATGTCGAAGCGGTGCTCGGCGGTCACCGCGTCCACCCGCTCCTCCTCCTCGGTGAGCAGGTCCATCAGCAGGGTCCCCAGGCCTGCGTTCCGCAGGGCCGCCGCCACCGCTTTGTTGCGCGGGCTGTGCCGGGAGCTTCCGCTGCCGTGCGCGAAGAGCACCATGCCCCGGGCCTGCGGAGGAATCGCCAGGTCACCGGCGATCGCCGAACCGTCGGCAGGAACAGTAACCGCTTTGGAGATCACCGCCACCGTCTCCCTCCAGCTGTCCTTCCGGGTACGGGTAGCCCTCGGGCCGCACGGTATGCGGCCCGCTTGGACGGAGCGTGCGGGCCCATGGACTTGTGCGGGAGCACCTTGACGCAGCGCGCTGCCCGCGGCCCGTGACCGGGCCGGGCCGCTGCGCCCGTGGCTGCACGGCGAGCATGTGCTCCTCGGACAGTCCCTCCAGTGGCTCACCGACGGGCGCGAGAAGTACGCGTGGATGTCGCGGGACTGGCACGAGCAGCTGTTCGACCTGACGGAGGATCCGCGCGAGGTGCACGACCTGTCGGCGGATCCGGCGGCGGCCGGCCGCCTCGCCGTGTGGCGGGAGCGGCTGGCGGCCGCTCCCGCCGGCAGGCCGGAGGGGTTCGTGTCGTCCGGGAAGCTGGTGGCGGGGCGCCGGGTGGACCCGGTCCTGCCGGGGCTGCGCGACGCGGTCACCGCATAGGAGCCGTCACTCCGCCGCCTCCCAGCGCAGCACCGTGCCGTCGACCAGCCGGATGACGACGGTGCCGTCAGCGGCCTCGACCGAGGCGGACGCGCGCAGGGCCTCGGGGTGGACGGTGTCCCCGGACAGGGCGATGAGCGAGACGTAGCAGCCCGGAGCGTGAAAGGACGTGGTCAGGCAGGGTGTCGCCGAGTGGGGGCCGTACGCGTTCGCCTCGACCTGGCGCGAGACGCCGCTGTCGCCCTCCTCCCAGCCGTGCAGGCCGATCACTGCGCTGGTCAGTCCGTCCGCCGTACGGGCCAGGGCCCAGCCGGGCCCGGTGCGGGCCTGCGGGGGCAACTCGTGGGCGACCGCGTAGCCGCCCTCGCGCACGCTCACGCCCTGCGGGAGCGGACCGGACGGGGCCTGGACGTGATGGACGCGGAACTCCCACGGGCCGTGCGGCAGTGAGGCGGTGGTGACCCTGAACGGCGCCTCGTACCCGGGGACGTCGGCCTCGTGCCAGGACGACGCCCGGCGGGTCTCGCACACGAGCGGGTGAATGCGGCGACGGCGTGACGGCGTACCGTCCGGTGCCGCGAGGAGGGCGAGGTGGCCGTCGGTGTTCCGGGTCCAGGCCTGGGGTGCGCTGTCGGGGGCCGTGGCGGTCGAGTAGGCGAACTTGGCGTAGTGCGGGTCGTCCTCGCCGCGTCCGTCCGGGCCGTTGTGGTCGCTGCCGTGGTTGACGAGCCGGATGATGCCGTCGTGGCGGGTGCCGTGCAGCAGCCAGCCCGGTGCCGGAAGCGCGGTGTACTGGTCCGACTCCTCGACGGGCAGGGGCAGTTCGCGTGCGGTCCACACGGGATGCTCGGCGGGCAGCAGCAGGCCGAGAAAGCCCTTGCTCGCCCAGTATGGCGACGCGGGACCGGAGTACGGCTGCGTCGCGGGCAGGAACGTGTCGTACCAGCCGAGCGGCAGCAGTCCCCGCTCGTCCGGCACACCGCGCTCGGCGAAGTGCCGGACAGCGCCCGAGGCGAGACGGCGGGTCAGGCCCGGTGCCAGCGGCGTGCAGTCGGCCAGGGCGCCCGTCCACAGCGGGGCGACGGCCGCGAACCGGTAGGTCAGGGAGCGCCCCTGGTGCACCGGAGCCCCGTCGGCGCCGAAGAAGTGCGGGTAGGAGGCGAGGAAGGCGGCGAGCCGCTCCCGGTAGACCTCGGCGCGTCCCCCGTCCGCGCCGTCGGTGGCGGCGGCGATCCGGGCCCACAGCAGCGGGTACAGGTGCATCGCCCAGCCCGCGTAGTAGTCGAAGTTGCGGCCGTCGCCGTCCGTGTACCAGCCGTCGCCGACGTACCAGTCCTCGATCCGGTCGAGGCCGCCATCGATGTCCTCCTTGCGGTACGGCGCGCCCACCGACGCGAGGAACTGCTCGGACACCACCTGGAACAGGCGCCAGTTGTTGTCCCAGGTGCGGGCCCCGGCGAAACCGGAGAACCAGTCCACGACCCGCTCCCGGACCGCGGTGTCCAGCCGGTCCCAGATCCAGGGGCGGGTCTCGTGCAGGGCGACCGCGATCGAGGCCGCCTCCACCATCTGCTGGGAGCAGTCCGTCAGTTCCGGCCAGGACTCCCCGCTCGCGCGGTCCGTTCCGGACGCGAGACCGGTCGCGTACCGCTCGATCAGGGCCTCAACCCCCACCCCGCCGGCGCCGGCGATCCGGCACGCGGCGAGGAGGAAGGTCCGGGCGTACCCCTCCAGCCCGTCCGACACCACACCCGACCAGCTGGCCCGGCCGGGCAGCCGGTACTGGGCCAGACCGGGTGTGGCGTACGGGGCGACCCCGTCGAGCAGCCGGTCGGCGACCGCCTCCCAGTGGGCGCGCGTCCACCCCGTGCGCGGGGACAGGACGCGGTCGGTCGGGGGCAGCTGCACATGCGGGGCGACGGGCATGAAGGGGATCTCCTGGGTGTCCGGGCGTGTCAGATCAGTTCGGCGTGGTGGGTGTGGCCGCGCGAGCCGCCGACGGCGACGGTGATGCGGGGGCTGCGCCCCGGAACGACCGTCACCGTGTCGTCGGCCCGGACCACGGAGGTCACCGGGAACGGCAGTCCGATCGTGACACGGGCCGCGGAGCGGCCGGGGTCGGCGACCGCGACCGAGATGCCCTCGTCCCTGCGCCGCACGAGCACGGACGCCGGCCCGTCGCTGGTGATCCCGGCGGCCGACCCGGCCTCCCAGAAGTGCGCCGCCGTCAGCCCGTCCCGCCGGACCTCGACGGCCTGGACCGCGGCGGAGTTGGCCGCGATCCGGACCGGACGGGACGCCGACCACGCGGCGGTCGCGGCGGGCGAGGCACCGGGCAGCAGGACGTACGCGTATCCGGCTCCGGCAGGCGAGGTCCCGTGGTCGAGCCAGAGAGTCAGGTAGCGACGGGTGACGGGCGTGGTGCTGCCGCCGGTGTCGGCACCGGTGTTGATGTCCCGCCAGGTTCCGGTGCGCTCCTCCCGCAGGGCGTTCAGGGCGGTGCCGCCGGGGAAGACATAGCCGCCGACGCCGTCGAGGTGGGCCCAGTCCGCCCGGTCGAAGCGCCGGTGCCAGTCCTGCGCGCGCGGCTGCTCGACGCCGTCGACCAGCAGCCCGTTGACGCCGCCCGCGTGCAGGTTGCGGTTCTCGACGACGGTCTCGACCGTGCGGCCGTCGCTCGCGGTGATTGCGGAGCCGAGCGCGATCACCGCGTTGTCGAGGAAGACCCACGCCTTCCTGGCGCGCAGGGTGCTTCCCGGCGCCGAGATCAGCTCCATGGCCGAGACGCCGAAGCGGTCCTCCAGCGCGGCTCCGCCTGCGACCAGGTTGGTGGGCCGGTACAGGCTCGTGCCCGCTCCGGTGCCGGCGTCGGTGCGCGGCCGGGTGTCCACCGTGATGCCGGGCAGCCGGTACGGGTCCACGGTCGGCCAGTAGGCGTCGCCGAACTGGCCGAGGTCGTCCTCGCTGTACAGGTACGTCATGCCGTCGCCGGTGTACCAGCCGTGCAGGTTCTCGCCGTTGCCCGCCTCGTAGCCCGCGATGCGCCGGGACGAGAGCGAGAGCGTGTACGCCCAGCGGGGGCGGCGGTGCACCACGCGGTCCATGTCGGCGAAGACCAGGTGGCCGGTGGCCCGGTCGGCGGGGCGTACGCCGCCGTCGGCGAGCAGGGCCTTGGCGCGGGCGAGCTGCGCGACACCGGCGGTGGCCGTGTAGGGGGTGGTGCGGTTGCGTCCGAGCCATCCCTTCACCGTGGCACGCCAGCTGCTCGCGTAGGCGGCGGGCGCTCCCTCCGCCAGCAGCAGGACGGCGGAGACGACGGCCGCGCCGTCGTGGTGGTCGGCGGCCCGCTCGCGCGAAATCGCGCGCCCGCGCAGGGCGTCCATCATCAGTCCGTCGAACATCACGGGGGTGAAGGTCCGGTGCACCGCCTCGTACATCACCGAGACCTTCGGGTCGGTGACGGCCCACGGGGAGCCGGCGAGCAGGGCGATCATGCCGGCGGCGCCGCTGAGCAGGACTCCCCCGTACGTGCCCGTGTAGGCGACCGCGCCGTGCTGGACGAACGAGCCGTCCTCGTAGAACCCGTCGCCCGACGTCACATAGGTGAAGAGGCTGTTGCGGCCGGAGTCCCTGGTGTCGGAGAGGCCGTCGCGGGCGAGGGCCACCTTGGCGGAGTCCCTGCCGAGCAGCCCGCGCAGGGCGACGATGACACACTTGTCGGCGCGGTTGGCGCCGGTCTCCGAGAGGGAGGGGCTGTTGGTGCGGCGGTCCGGGTTCGGGACGAAGCGGTCGACCGTCCCCAGATAGAGCGCCAGGTCTGCGGCCGGCAGCACCGACCGCAGCAGTACGCAGCAGTCCATGAGGGCGCGCGGTGAGCCGATCTCCCAGAACCACCAGTTCCCGGTCTCCCTCGCCGCCGCGTTGTAGGCGCGGTCGTGCAGGAGGCGCAGGGCGGCGACGAGTGCGGCGGAGACCTCGGCCGAACCGGCGAGCGAGGTGCCGGGCGTGGCCCACGCGGTGGCGAGGGTGCGAAGGCGGGTGTAGCTCTGGCCGAAGTTGCCGGGCGCGGTGACGGGGGAAAGGTCCGCCCACAGCGCGGTCCGGTCCGCTGAGCGGTCCAGCCGTGTCCACAGGTCCGTGGCCATGGTGTCCAGGCGGGCGATCGCGGCGGCGAAGTCGGCGTCCGCGGCATCGACCTGACCGCCGGTCAGGAACTCGGCGGCGCGGCCGGTGAGCGTGTCGTAGGGGTCGCCGGCGGCAGCGGTGGCGGCGGTGCCCGCGGCGTGGGCGGCCCCGGCTCCGCTGACGACGGGGACGAGGGCGGCGGCCGCGCCGGCCGCGAGGAGGGAGCGTCTGCCCAGGTGCGTGTGTGTCGGGTTCACTGTGGTGGTCGTCCTTCGAACGGTAGCGGCCGGTGCTGTCAGTCGGTGAGGGTGCCGGGGTCCACGGGCGGCTGCGGCAGGCCGAGGGCCGCCAGTTCCGCCTGTCCCGTCGCGTCGATCGGGAAGGCCCAGGTGCGGACGAAGAAGTCCGTCAGGTCGTATCCGGCGACGCGGCTGGAGTACGTCGCGAGCGCCCGGTAGCGCTTGGCGGTCTCGGTCCAGTGGGACTGCGGGTTCTCCTCGCGCACCAGCTTGTGCAGTCTGGGCCAGAAGTCGTCGCCGAAGGCGAGTTCGAGCTGGCGCAGCGGCACGAGCTTCTCGTAGGCGCCGAAGGACTTCTCGTACGCGAGACCGGCGGTGCCGAACTTCCGCTGCGCCGACTGGAAGTGGTTCAGCCCGGTCGCGGGGTCGACGGTCAGGAGGTTCGACGGCCGGCCGAGGGTCCGCTGCGCGGCCAGGGAGTAGATGTTGACGGTGACCTCGGTCAGGCCGCCCGGCTTGTACGCCATCTGCTGGTGGAGGTGGCCGAGCTCGTGGTAGAAGCCCCAGCCGCGGGTACGCAGGCCCTCCACGGTGGTCGCGCGGTCGAGGTAGGCGCGCGGGAAGCCGTTGTAGCCGTGGGTGGCGTACGCACCCACGCCCGAGGGCACCTTGCTGACCTCGGTGAAGTGGTACGGGCCCGCTTTGCGGCGGTGGACCGGCTTCGATCCGTCCAGGCCGCTGATGCGGGCGTGCGAGTCGACGATGGTCTCGACGAGTTCGAGGAGGGCGGCGTGGTCCTCGTTCCGGTACTGGAGGGCGCCTTCCCGGGTCAGCGTCATGATGGTGTGGGGCGCGTGGAGTTCGACCCAGGGGACGTCGGTGCGGGTGTCGAGCTGCTGCTGGTACTCGGCCTCGGTCGTACGGCCCAGGGAGAAGACGGGCATCGGGAGGGCGCCGCCGCGGAACTGCACCGCCGCCTGCTCGCCCCGGCCGGCGAGGGTGAGGTAGACGGGTCCGCCGTGGGGGTCGGTCACGGTGTTGGCGCCGGGCCGCAGGAGATGGCCGCGCGGCTCGGTGACGGTGCCGTAGTAGTCCCACGCGCCGATCCACAGGGTCGGCACCAGATCGTCGTACGGGAGCACGTTGAGGGTGAGCGGGGTGCCGGGCGGCGCGTAGAGCCCGGTCGCCTGGAACTCGCTGCCGCGCAGGGCCTGTCCGAGCCGGAGCCGTTCGTCCTCGGCCGAGGGGCGGGCGGTCACGGTGACGGTGCGCGCAGAGTGCGGACGGGCCGCGGCCAGGCCGGCACCGGCGCCGAGCAGGGTGGCGGCACCGGCGCCGGCGAGGGCGGCGAGCGCGGTGCGGCGGCCGATCCCGTGCGGGGTTTCGGGACTTCGCATCGTGGGACTCCCTTGGGGCGGGCGAGGGACAGGGGAAGCGGCGCTGGGGATCCCTCCCACGGCCGCCAGGCCGCAGGGGGACTCGCGCATCATGTAAGCGCTTGCTATCGAGCGCAAGAGGCTGGGCCGGGTTTCTGCCCGTTACTTGTCGTTTCCTGGGCTGCGACCCCTACGAGCCGCAGTAAGCGCTCACGCTCCGGCGGTCGGCCGCGGCCTGGGAGCGACGGAGTCGCGGACCACGATGTGCGTGCCGAGGCGCACGGTTCCCGTCGCCGGCTCACGCCAGTCGTCGTCACCACCGTCGCCGAGGGCGAGCCGCACGGCCTGCCGGCCCATCTCCTCCAGCGGCACGTGCACGGTCGTCAGGCGGGGCCGCAGTTCCTGGGCCACGGGGACGTCGTCGTACCCGACGAGCGAGATGTCCTGCGGCACCCTCAGCCCGGCCTCTTCCAGCGCCTGGGCCGCGCCGGCCGCGACGATGTCGTTGGCCGCGAAGATCGCCGTGAACTCGAGTCCGTCCCGCAGCAGTTCGGCGGTCCGGCGCATCCCGAAGGCCCGGCTGAACGCCCCCGGCTGCTCCAGCTCCGGATCGGGGGTGACGCCGCGAAGGGCGAGCGCCCGCCGGTGCCCAGCGAGCCGGTCGAGCGTCGTGGAGAGCCCCGGCGGGCCGCCCAGGTACAGGATGCGCTCGTGCCCCTGCGTCAGCAGGTGGTCGGTGATCGCGAAGGCGCCGCCCTCGTTGTCGTACTCCACGGAGACCGTCGGCACGTCGTCGCCCAGCGGAGGCCTGCCGCACAGCACCAATTTGGAGTCGTCGCTGTCCAGCTCCCGGGCCCGCCGGGCGAGTTCCGCCGTGTACGCGCGGTCGGCGACGCTGCCGCCCACCACGATGACCGCGTCGGCCCGCCGCTCGTGCATCAGCTCGACGAAGGCGAGCTCGCGCTGCGGGTCGCCCTGGGTGCAGCAGACCAGGCAGAGCCGGTCCCCCCGGGTCGCCTCACGCTCCACGCCGCGCGCGATGTACGCGTAGAACGGGTCGACGACATCGTTGACGATGATGCCGACCGTACGGCCGGACACCCCCGCCAGCGCTCGGGCGTGGGCATTGACCACGTAGCCGAGTTCGCGCATGGCGGCCTCGACGCGCTCGCGCGTGGCGGCGGCGACCGGGTAGTTGCGGTTCAGCACCCGCGAGACCGTCGCCGTGGACACGCCCGCGCGCCGTGCCACGTCCATGACGGTGGCGCGGCGCTGCGCGTCGGTGCCCGTGCTGTGCCGGCGCATCCGGCCCACCCCCTTCGAGACGTCCTGTGCCGCAGAGCCTATGGCGGCCGGTGGGGGGCCGGTCATGCGAGACGCTCCAAGTCGGCGGCCAGGACCGGGTGGTTGAAGGGCAGCCCCCGGGCGAAGCGGGCCAGTTCGTCGACCGCCAGGGTGCCGAGGCGGCCCATCTCGTTGCCCTGGGCGCCGGCGAGATGGGGGGTGAGGAAGACGTTGGGCAGGTCCCACAGCGGATGCCCGGCGTCGAGCGGCTCCGGATCGGTCACGTCGAGCACCGCGTCGAGGCGGCCGCTGACGAGATGGGCGGTGAGGGCCTCGGTGTCGACCAGCGGCCCGCGCGCGGTGTTGACGAGCAGGGTGCCGGGCCGCATCAGTGCGATGCGCCGCGCGTCGAGCAGGTGCCGGGTCGCGGGAGTGTCCGGTGCGTGCACGGTCACCACGTCGCTGGTGGCCGCGAGGGCGTCCAGTTCGACCAGGGTCACGCCCAGCTCCTCGGCCTCCGCCGTGTCGACGTACGGATCGTGGAGAAGGACCTCGGCGTCGAGCAGGCGCAGCAGTTCGATGACCCGGCGCCCGGTCCGGGAGGCGCCGACGACCCCGATCGTCAGGCCGCGGGTGCCCAGCCAGTGCTGGCCGTCCAGGTCGGCCGCGGTGCGGTGGGTGCGGCGGGTACGGAAGGCGTGGGCGAGGGAGAAGGCCCGTTTGGCTCCGAGGACGATCGCCGCCAGGGTGAACTCCGCGACCGGAAGGGCGTTCGCGGCCGCGGCCGACGAGACCGTGATCCCGCGCTCGTAGGCCAGCGGCGACAGAAACGTCTTCACGGTGCCCGCCGCGTGGATGACCGCGCGCAGCGAAGACGCCCGCTCCAGCACGGACGCGTCGATGGGCGGGCAGCCCCAGCCGGTGAGCATCACCTCGCTGCGGGCGAGCGCATCCGAGGCGCCCGGGGAGGCGAACTCGCTGATGGCGCAGGGCGTCTGCAGGTCGGCTGTCTCCTCGAGCCGCGCCCGGGCGTCCGGCGGGAAGACGTCGTCGACCAGTCCGGGGCTCATGACCAGTACGGTGCGCGGCCGCCGGGTCGGCGGGGCGGCCGTGTCCGTACCGGAAAGAGCCAGTGCCTCGTCAGTGGTGTGCACCCTGCCTCCGGACAGTAAACGCGTTCTATGGTGGGACTGAAAGCTAGGGAGTCGTCGGACCGGCCGTCAAGCGATGAGGGACGCCAACCGCCGGTGACGGCCCCAAGTTGTCTGCATTTGGCACTGATTGAGCCGCGTGACGGCCCGCGCCCGTACCCACCGGTTTCCCTCTCATCTATTGACGCTTTGGGTAACCGCTTACTAGCTTGCGGGCGCAGAAGGCCCGCCAGGCGCCACCGGCCGAACAGGACGCACCATGGCTGACACCGCACCACCCGTGCCGCTGGAGAGGCGGCGAGACACGGCCGCAGTTGCCGCGCGCCCCTCCCCCGGGCGCCGGCCGACCCTCTGGCAGCGGATCAAACGGGACAAGGTGATGCTGCTGCTCACCCTGCCCGGCCTGCTGTACTTCGTCGTCTTCCACTACGTGCCGCTGCTCGGCTACATGGTGGCTTTCCAGGACTACCAGCCGTATCTCGGCTACATGCACAGCGTCTGGGTCGGCTTCGACAACTTCGCCACCGCTTTCGCCGAGCCGGCCTTCTGGTCGGCGGTCGCCAACACCCTGCAGATCGCCGTCGTCCAGCTGGTCTTCTTCTTCCCCGTGCCGATCGCCCTGGCACTGCTGCTCAACAGCATCGTGAGCGACCGCATCCGCCGCTTCGTGCAGAGCGTGGTGTACCTGCCGCACTTCATCGGCTGGGTCATCATCGTCTCGATCTTCCAGCAGGTCCTCGGCGGCGCAGGCCTGCTCCCCGACGTGCTCGGCGGCCTGGGGCTCCCCCGCTACGACATGATGAGCGACCCCGACGCGTTCCCGTGGCTGCTCACTCTCCAGATGATCTGGAAGGACGCCGGCTGGGGGACCATCATCATCCTCGCGGCGCTGCTCACCATCGACCGGCAGCAGTACGAGGCGGCCGCCATCGACGGGGCGGGACCCGCTCGCCGCCTGTGGCACGTCACGCTGCCCGGCCTCGCCCCCGTCGTCATCCTGCTGCTGATCCTCAACCTGGGCCAGATCCTGTCCGTCGGCTTCGAACAGATCCTGCTCCAGCGTGACGCGGTCGGCCCGGCCGCCGGCGAGGTCCTCGACACCTACGTCTACTACCACGGCATCAAGGACAACGACTGGGGAGTCTCCGCGGCCGTCGGCCTGGTCAAGGCCGTGATCGGCACCGCACTCGTCCTGGGCGCCAACAAGTTCGCCCACCGCCTCGGCCACGAAGGGGTGTACCGCGGTGCTGACCGCTGACAACGCGTCCGAGAACGCGTCCGCCACGACTCGCTCGGCCACGGCCCGACCCGCCGGCGCGCGGCGCGCGGCGCCTCCGCAGCCGACAACCCCGCTGGCCGCGGCGGCCGGCAGGCCGAGGAGATCCGGCGCCCGCCCCCCGTGGATGGAACCGCCGAGGAAGGTCACCCAGGCGGCCAAGGGCCTGGCGCTGGTCCTCGTCGTGTCCGCCGTCGTCTATCCCCTGCTGGGGGTCATCGGCACAAGTTTCGCCTCGCAGACCGACATCATCAGGAGCACGGGGCTCGTCCTGTGGCCGGACCACCCGACGCTGGAGGCGTACCGCACGATCTTCACCGGAGGCGTCGTCCTGCGGGCCCTGCTGGTGAGCATCGGCATCACGGTGGCCGGCACGTTCGCCAGTCTGCTCGTGACCATCGGCATGGCGTACGGACTGTCCCGCCGCGAGGTCACCGGCTCGCGGTTCATCCTGATGACGGCCCTGTTCACCATGCTCTTCAACCCGGGCATCATCCCGAACTTCCTGCTGGTCAACGAGCTCGGGCTGTACAACACCTACGCGGCGCTGGTCCTGCCCACCCTGGTCAGCGCGTTCAACCTGGTGGTGCTGCGCTCCTTCTTCATGAACCTGCCGCAGGAGCTGTTCGACGCGGCACGCGTCGACGGCGCCGGCGACCTGCGCTTCCTGGTGCAGATCGTCCTGCCGCTCTCCAAGGCGGTCCTCGCCGTGATCAGCCTGTTCTACGCGGTCACTTACTGGAACGCGTTCTTCAACGCGCTGCTGTACCTCGACGACTCCGACAAGTGGCCGATCCCCATGGTGCTGCGCACCTTCGTGCTCCAGGGCCAGTCGCTGAGCGGCTCGGCCATCGGCGAGAGCGTCGCGCCCCAGCAGGCCGTGCAGATGGCGGTCCTCGTGGTCGCCGTCGTACCGATCCTGCTCGTCTACCCCTTCCTCCAGCGCTACTTCACCAAGGGCGTGCTCACCGGAGCGGTCAAGGGCTGACCCGCCCGGTACCGCTCAGTCCCCCAACCCCCCGCGCTTCCTGTCCCGTTCGTCCGCTAGGAGATCCAGGTGCCGAGTTCCGCAGCCATCAATCGCAGAGCACTCTTCCGCATGGGAGCCGGTGCGGGCCTGGGGCTGGCCGCCGCCCCGCTGCTCGCCGCATGCGGCGACGGCGGCACGACGGCGAAGGCCGAGGCGAAGAGCGCCAAGCTGCTCCCGACGACCACCGTGCGCAACATCGGTATCCGGCCCGACCTCCCCGGCAACGCCGCGGGCGTGCCGCAGGCGTTCTTCCGGTACCCGGCGAAGCCGCTGCCGTCCGTGACGGGGAGGCCGCTCGCGGGCGCGGCCCCGGTGAAGGCGACGATGGAGACCTTCTCCCCGCCGCCGCCGGCCCGCGGGAGGAACGCCGCATGGCGGGCCATCGAGAAGAAGCTCGGCGGCACCGTCGACATCACCGCCGTGCCCGCCGACGACTACCCGACCAAGTTCTCCACCATGGTCGCCAGCGACAACCTGCCCGACATCTTCATGTACCCGGAGACCGGAGGCGTCGACAACAAGGCCGCCTTCTTCGCGGCCAAGTGCGCCGACCTCACGCCGTTCCTCGCCGGCGACAAGGTCGAGGACTACCCCAACCTGGCGGCGATCCCGCAGAGCGCGTGGCAGTCCGCGATCTACGGCGGCAAGCTCTACGGCATCCCCATCTCCCGCATGGGCACCGGAGGCGCGGGGTTCTACCGCCACGACCTCTTCGCGCAGGCCGGCGTCACGAGCCTCGACGAGATCACGGATCTCGACCGGTTCGTCGAGGTCTGCAAGGAGCTGACCCGGCCCAGGAAGGACCAGTACGCCATCATGGCGGGCGTCACCAACCTGCTCGCCATGTCCGCCGGTGCGCCCTACGCCTGGCGGATGGACGCGAAGACCGGCCGGTTCACCGCCGACCTGGAGACCGAGGAGTACCGCCTCGCGGTGGAGACCGCGCGGGGGCTCTTCGCGGCGGGCTGCTTCTACCCCGGCACGATCGGCATGTCCGGCGCCCAGAAGGCCCAGTACACGGACATGTTCAAGAACGGCAAGGCCGCCTACGTCTACGACGGCATGCCGTCGTACCTGACCCCGAGCACCGGCTATCTCGCCGCGATGGCCGCCGTGGACAAGACGTTCGACGTCCGCCCGGTGATCCCGTTCGGCGACAGGGCGGTCGCCTGGATGGACAACGTCGCCCTGTCCGTCACCTTCGTCAGGAAGGCGCCGGACGCGCGCGTCGAACAGCTCCTCGCGCTCGCCGACTTCGCCGCCGCGCCGTTCGGCAGCGAGGAGTACACCCTCATCCAGTACGGCGTCGAGGGCACCGACTTCACGCGGGACGCCAAGGGCAACCCGGTCCTCACGGAGCAGGGCGCCCAGGACGTCACCGTGCCGTGGAAGATGCTCGCCTCCGCCGTGCCGTCCGTGTTCAGCGCGGACAGCGAGGACGGCGTCCGCTACGTGCACGCGGCGTACGCGAAGCTCGTCCCGATGATGGAGAAGAACCCGGTTCTCGAGGTCTCCTCCCCGACCTGGGACTCCAAGGGCTACGGCAGCCTCTACACGCTCAAGCAGGACGGGCTGAAGGACATCATCGCCGGCCGCAGGCCGATGTCCGCCTACGACGCCCTGGTCAAGGACTACCTCGCCAAGGGAGCGGAGCAGGCCCGCGGCGAGCTCGCGGAAGCCGTCCAGAAGGGGAAGAAGTCAACTTCTCGGCGGTAAACGACCGAGCTTGTTGACTCGGTCATCTGCACCTTGTCGCACTCCCGACTGCCCCCTACGACAGGGCGGTCACGGGTCGCATCTACCAGCCAGGGAGGTTAAACCCTTTGTGGTACGGGTCCGTTGACGAGAACCCACGCCGAGCGTGCGCGGTTGCGCACGTTGACCCCGGCGACGTGATCGGCGGGGCCAGCGAGCCCGCACCGACGACAGGAGAAGGTGTCCCGGGCGGGACGGTCGTGCCTCGCCGTGTGCCCGCACCGCGGGCACATCTGCGAGGTGTAGTGGGCATCCACCGCGATCACCGGTACTCCGGCCCGCCGGGCCTTGTACCGAAGGTGTTCTTCGAGTTGGTGGAACGGCCAGGAGGAGAGCGTGGCCCGCTGGTCGCAGGAAGGCCGTACCCGGCCACGGATGCCGCTCAGTTCTTCGAGGGCGATCCCGCGTCCGGTGCGTTGTGCGACGGCCACAATCTCCTTGCTGATCTCGTGGTTGACGTGCGCGGCGTGCCGGGCCTCGCGCTTGACCCGCCGCTTGGCGCGCCGGGTGGCGGAGCGGGTCTGCTTCGCCTGGAGCTCGGCGCGCTTGCGGGCGTGCCAGCGCCGGTAACGGCCGAGACGGCGGCCCTGGTAGTTGTCCCCATCGGACGTAGTGGCAAGGTTGGCAATGCCCCGGTCCACGCCGATCCAGTCCACCGGGTCGGTATTGAGCGGCGCTTCGGGGACCTCGCACGTGGCGATCAGGAACCACATACCGTCACGGTGGACGAGATCCGACTCACCTCGCCGGTACTTCGCCAGCATCGCCAACTGGCCGGAGTGCCCGGTGTACCGGATGCCCTTGATCCGCCCGGCCACGGTCCAGATGCTGACGGTCTGCGCGTCGTGCTGCCACGACAGAATCCGGTCGTCATACGGCTGGGCCGCATCGGCGCGGAAGACAATCGGCTTCGACTCCGCACGCCTGCGCCGCTTCGATCCCTCGGGGCCGAGGTTCCCGGCCCGGATGTTCGCACGCAACGCCGTGTAGGCGTCAACGACCTTCTTCACCGTACGGACGGCCGGTTGGGCAGCGAGCCCGAACTCCGCCTTCAGACGGGCGTAGACGAGCTTCTGCAACTCGTTCCGGGACGTGGTGCCCGTCTCGTACGCCACCACCGATGCGGCATCGGCCGCCCGGTTGCACACGGGCAGGGTCGCAGCCAAAACCGTCGCCGCCTTGGGCGACGGCAGCAGCTTCACCTGCACCACGATCTTCACCCCTCCAACCTAGCCCCGATCACTGACAACAGCCGAAAGCACAGGTCACGACAGATGTGCAGCGAATTCCGCCGCTTCGCGGCTCCGCTCCAAGGGCCCATTCCTCCCCGGCCTGAAGGCCGAGGAATCCAGGGAGAAATCAGGTGAACAGCGACCAGCCCAACAGCAGACGCACCGTCCTGCGCCTCGGCGGCGCCTTCGTGGCCGCCGCCGTCGCCGTGCCCGTCCTCGGACCGCCCGCCACGGCCGGGGGGTTCACGCCCCGGCCCGGCTCCGACGGCCTCGGCGACCCGCTGTTCCCGACCCTGGGGAACGGCGGCTACCAGGTCACCCACTACGACCTGACCTTCGACTTCACCCCGGTGACGTACGACTTCACCGGTGTCGTGGTCATGCACGCCAGGGCGGAACAGGATCTGTCCGCCTTCAACCTGGACACCGACGGGCACACGATCGACACGGTCACCGTCGACGGCCGCGCCGCCGCGTGGGAGCTGTCCCTCGGCAGGAGCGGCCAGGAGCTCACCGTCACCCCCGACCGACCATTGCGCCACGGCACGGCCTTCACCGTAGAGGTCCGCTACCACGGCAACGGAAAGGCGCCGCGCGCCGGACTGACCGGGTGGAACTTCGGCAGCGACGGCGGTTTCGCCTCGGCCACCCAGTCCTCCCGCGCCGACACCTTCCTGCCCTGCAACGACCATCCGTCCGACAAGGCGACCTGGACCTTCCACATCGGCGCGCCGAAGGGCTTCGTCGCCACCGCCAACGGCGAACTGCTGGAGCGGACTCCGCGCGCCGACGGCGGGGCCGTCTGGCACTTCGCCCTGCGCGAGCGGATGGCCACCGAACTGCTCGGTATCGCGGTCGTCAAGGGCACGTACCTGTACGGCACGGGTCACCGCGGTCTGCCGCTGCGGCACGTCGTGCCCGAGGACCAGGAGGAGAAGTACGGCCCGGTCGTGGCGCGGACGGCGGATCATCTGGCCTGGTGCGAGGCGAAGTTCGGGCGCTACCCCTACTCCGTCTACGGCTGTCACATCTACGACGGCTACAAGGCGGCCCTGGAGAACCAGACGCTGTCCCTGTTCTCCACCAACTGGTTCCGACTCAACGCCGACGGCCACCCGTCCTACGAGACCACCATGATCCACGAGCTGGTCCACCAGTGGTACGGCGACTCGGTCACGCCCACCGACTGGCAGCAGGCGTGGCTGAACGAGGGCCCGGCCGTCTACTACGCCGCCCTCTACGGCGAGGAGCGGGGCTGGTCGGTCCTGGAGGACAAGATGCGGGCCACGTACGCCAAGCTCGACGGCGTACGGCAGAAGGACGGGCCGCCCGGCAGGCCCAAGGCCCTCGGCGGCACCAACATCTACGACGGCGGCGCCCTGGTCCTGTACGCGCTGCGCCGGCGGACCGGGGACCGCGCGTTCGACCGGGTCATGCGGCTGTGGCCCGAGCGTTTCAAGGACCGCAACATCACCAGCGAGGACTTCGTCCGGCACACCGTCCAGGTCACGGGTGATCGCGGTCTGGACGGCTTTCTGCGCGACTGGCTCTTCGCCGACGTCAACCCGCCCATGCCCGGCCACCCCGACTGGAAGGCAGACACGTGAACCGTCCCCTCAGAGCGGCCCGCGGCCTCGCGGCCGCGTTCGCCGCCGCGGCCCTCGTCCCGCTGCTCGCGGCACCCGCCGGGGCAGCGTCCCCGGCCCTCACGCTCCACGCCGCACCGGATGGCAGCGGCACCTCGTGCGCCTCCGACGCGCCCTGTTCGCTGGAGGGGGCCCGGGACAGGGCCCGCACGGAGAGCGGCCGCGACATCCGGATCGAGCTCTCTGGCGGTACGTACGCCCTCGCCGCGCCGTTGCGTCTCGACTCGCGCGACTCCGGCCGCGACGGCTCCACCGTCACGTGGACGGCGGCGCCCGGAGCCCGCCCGGTGCTGTCCGGCGGGAGGGCCGTGACCGGCTGGTCCCCGGGCGACAACGGCGCCTGGACCGCCAGGGTCCCGGACGGCGTCACTCCGCGTCAGCTGTTCGTCGACGGCGACCGGGCGGTCCGCTCCCGCGGTGAGGCGTGCGAGGCGGCCGTCTGCGACGCGACGAAGACGGGGATGACCGGGGCGAGGGCCACCGGGATCGCCGAGTGGCGGCGGCCCACCGACGCCGAGGCCGTCATCAGGGTCCGCTGGCGCAACTACCACTGCCGCATCGCCGGCGTCAGCGGGGACACTCTCACCTTCGCGCAGCCCTGCTGGACGAACTCCGCGAGCGGCACCAACCGCACGGGCCCCGCCTGGGACACCACCACCGTCGACTCGACCCGCTACGACGGCGTCTCCTTCTTCGAGAACGCACCCGAACTGCTCGACGAACCGGGCGAGTTCGTGTGGGACTCGCAGGCGCGCACGGTGACCTACCTGCCGCGCAAGGGCGAGGACATGCGCCGCGCCCGGGTCGTCACCCCGCACACGGAGCAGCTGCTCGTCCTCGACGGAGTGCACGACGTGACGGTCAGCGGCATCGGCTTCGTTTACGCGGCCTACCGCCGGCCTGACACCGACGAGGGTTATGCGGGAATGCAGGCGGGCCTCACCCTGACCGGCGCGACCGGGCCGGTCGACCACGCGGGCCGCTTCTACACCAAGCCCGCTGCCGCCCTGACCGTGCGCGGCGGCCGCGATGTCGTCGTCGACCGGGCCGAGTTCACCCGCCTCGGCGGCGCGGGCGCGATCCTGGAGGCCGGCACGAAGGACTCCTCGGTCGTCCGCTCCTCCTTCGAGGACCTCTCTTCCGGGGCGCTCTACGTCGGGGACACGGAGCCGATACCCCCGGCCGAGCTCACGGGCGAGCGCAACACGGTCGCGTACAACACCATCCGCCGCACGGGCGTGGAGTACACCGACGCCGTCGGCATCTGGGCAGGCTACGAAGCCGAGCTGACGGTGGACCACAACACGCTCGACCGGCTGCCGTACTCCGGCATCTCGGTCGGCTGGGGCTGGAACCAGCCGGAGGCGCAGAAGTCGGTCCTGCGCGACAACAGGATCACGAACAACCGCATCACCCGCGTCATGGAGGTCGAACACGACCAGCACGACGGCGGCGCGATCTACACGCAGGGCGACCAGCCCGGCACGGTGATCTCCGGGAACTACATCAACCGCTCCGCGTACGGGAACACCGAGCGCGACGGCAACGGCGTCTACCTCGACGAGCAGTCGTCGCACATCCTGGTCGAGCGGAACGTCATCACGCGCGTCGGCTACAAGTGGGTGTCCAACTGGGCCGGTTATGGTGTCGAAAACACCGCGCGCGGCAACTGGACCGACACGGCGGCACCGGCCCTCAGCGGCCGCGGGTCCGTCATGACGGACAACCTCACCGGTCTGGACGAGTTGCCGGGCGAGGCGGTACGGGTCGCTGTCTCCGCGGGTGCGAGGCCCGGACCGGTCGAGCAGTTGCGTGACGACCTGGCCCGCACGGGCACGGTGACGCAGTCGTCCACCGACGGCACGGCGACGGCGGCGCGCGCCGTCGACGGCGACACCACCACCGACACCCGTACGCTGTCCGAGCCGGGCGCCTGGTGGCAGGTGGACCTCGGCAGCACCCGGCAGGTGGGACAGGTCGAGGTCTGGAACAACTCCTCGATGACGACCGCCGGTTTCGACGTCGTGACGGACACCGGCACGGTGCACGTCCCGGGCAAGGCCCTGCGGCCGACGCTGATCGACCTCGACACCGAGACGCGGTTCGTGAGGATCCGGCTCACCGGTACCGGCCGGGTGGCGCTCTCCCACGTCCTCGTCCACCCGTAGCTCCTCGGAAGGAAGACCATGACCGACCTCCGCATCGGTGTTCTCGGCTACGGCCTGCGCGGCAGCCTCGCCCGCACCGCCCACCGCCCGGGAGCCGGCTCCCGTGTCACCGCGATCGCGGACCCGGACGCGCGGGCCCGTGCGGAGGCGGCCATGGTCTTCCCCGACGCCGCCACCACCGAGGATCACCGCAAGGTGATCGCCGACCGCGACATCGACGCCGTGCTGGTCCTCACCCCCGACCACACCCACGCCGACGTCGCGTGCGAGGCCCTGCGCGCGGGCAAGCCCGTCTTCGTCGAGAAGCCGCTCGACATCACCGTCGAGCGCTGCGACGAGATCCTGCGCACCGCGTACGCGACGGGCACCCGCCTCTACGTCGGCCACAACATGCGCCACATGCCCGTGGTCCGGCTGATGCGCGACCTGATCGGCCGGGGCGCGATCGGTCGCGTGAAGACCGTATGGATCCGCCACTTCGTGGGCTACGGCGGTGACTGGTACTTCAAGGACTGGCACGCCCAACGCCGTTTCACGACCGGCCTGCTGCTCCAGAAGGCCGCGCACGACATCGACGTGCTGCACTGGCTCGCCGGAGGCTGGGCGAGGGACGTCCAGGCCCTCGGCGACCTGATGGTCTACGGGGACAACCCCCACCGCCGCGCCCCGGGGGAACCCAAGGCGGACGACTGGTACACGAAGGACGGCCACTGGCCGCCGCACACCCAGCGCGCCCTCAACCCGGTCATCGACGTCGAGGACGTCTCGCTGCTCAACATGCGCCTGGACAACGGTGTGCTCGCCGCGTACCAGCAGTGCCACTTCACCCCCGACTACTGGCGCAACTACACCGTCATCGGGGACGCCGGCCGGCTGGAGAACTTCGGCGACGGCCCAGGCGGCTGCGTCAAGGTGTGGAACACGCGCCGCTCCGGCCACCGCCCCGAGGCCGACGAGACGCATGACCTCCCCGCCGCCGAGGACAACGCCGGGCACGGTGGCGCCGACCCGCTGCTCGTCGAGGAGTTCGTCCGCTTCGTGCGCGAGGGCGGCCGGACCGACACCTCACCGGTCGCCGCCCGGATGGCCGTCGCCGCCGGCGTCCAGGCGACGGCCTCGCTCCGGGACGGCGGAACGCCGCGCCGGGTCGACGCCGTGGATCCGGAGCTGGCCGCCTACTTCGAGCGGGGCCAGACCGCGGGCTGAGCCCCGGGGCCTCTGAGCTCCGGGGCTCGGCCCAGCTGCTGCCCGACGGCGCCTCGCCCGTCCGCCTCGGCCCCGGCGACGTGGTGTTCCTCGCACACGGCTACGGGCACGGTCTGGCCGACGATCCCTCGACGCCGATGGCCGGTCACAGGTCAACAGCGGGTAAACGCACACTCGTTCATCGAACGGAAGTCTTCCCTCCACAACAAGAGTCTGAGATCTTGCGTCCACCCCACACAACACTCGGCCCGGGGCAGGCGCCACCAGCGCCTCCGGGCCTTCGGAGGACGCATTGTTTTCCCACATATCCACCCGGCTGAGACTCTCGGCCATGGCCGCCGCTGCCGCCGTCGGAACGGCCGTGGCGCTCGCGGGACCCCTCCAGCCGGCCCACGCCGCACCGGCGGCGTCCGAGGCGGCCCCGGCTCAGGCGGCCGCCTGGGCCGCGGGCACCCGCGCCTACCTGGTGATCACCGCGCCCGGTGACACCACGGCCGCACGCAGCGCGGTGACGGCCAACGGCGGCACGGTCTTCGCGTCCTACGACGCGATCGGCGTGATCGTGGCGCACTCGGCATCCGCCTCCTTCGCCCCGGCGATGCGCGCCGTGAGCGGCGTCGAGCAGGTCGGCGCGACGCGCACGTCGGACGTGCCGGCGGACGCGTACAACCCCAAGCTGCCCGCGAATCCGGCACAGTCGCCGACGACGCTGACGGAGTCCAACCGCTGGGACATGACGCAGATCAAGGCCGACCAGGCGTGGACGGTGACCACCGGCTCTGCCTCGGTCAAGGTCGGTGTCCTCGACACCGGCGTGGACGACCAGCACCAGGACATCGCGCCCAACTTCAACGCTGCCGACTCGGTCTCCTGTGCCTACGGCAAGGCGGACACCCGGGCGGGTGCGTGGCGGGACATCGACACCCACGGCACGCACGTCGCGGGAACGATCGCGGCGGCCAGGAACGGCAAGGGCGTCATCGGCGTCGCGCCCGGCGTGAAGATCTCGTCCGTCCGCATCGCGGAGCAGCCGAGCGGCCTGTTCTTCGCGGAGAACACGATCTGCGGCTTCGTCTGGGCCGGTGACCACGGCTTCAAGGTCACCAACAACAGCTTCTACACCGACCCGTGGCAGTTCAACTGCCCGGACGATGCCGACCAGGCCGCCATCATCGAGGGTGTGCGGCGCGCCCAGGCGTACGCCGAGAACAAGGGCTCCCTCCAGGTCGCCGCCGCGGGCAACTCGAACTACGACCTGGCGAACAAGACGACCGACAGCGAGAGCCCCAACGACTCGACTCCGGTCACCCGCACGATCACGAACGACTGCGTCGACATCCCGACCGAACTGCCGGGCGTCGTCACCGTCGCGGCCATGGGCAGGGGCAACGTCAAGGCGTCGTACTCCAACTTCGGCAACGGCGTCATCGACGTCGCCGCCCCCGGCGGCGACGGAGCCTACGGGGTCTACTCGACGCTGCCGGGCGGCAAGTACGGCAACAAGAACGGCACGTCGATGGCCTCCCCGCATGTCGCGGGCGTCGCCGCGCTGCTCGCGAGCGTCAACCCCGCCTACACGCCGGCGGACATCCGGGCCCGGCTGGACTCGCAGGCCACCGACACCGCCTGTCCGTCCGACAGCCGGTGCACAGGTACGACGGCCGACAACGGGTTCTTCGGCGAGGGTCAGGTCGACGCGCTGAAGGCCGTCGGCGGCAGCACGCCGCCGACCGGGACGTTCTTCGAGAACACGGCCGATGTCGCGATCGCCGACAACGCCACGGCCGAGAGTCCGATCACCGTCTCCGGCGTCACCGGCAACGCGCCCGCCACGCTCAAGGTCGGTGTGGACATCCAGCACACCTACCGCGGCGACCTCGTCGTCTCGCTCGTCGCACCGGACGGCACGGTGTACCTGCTGGAGGACTTCGCCGACAACGACGGCACGGACAACGTGAGCAAGACGTACAGCGTCAACGCCTCGAGCGAGGTCGCGAACGGTACGTGGAAGCTGCGGGTGCGTGACACCGCCACCCAGGACACGGGCAGGATCAACGCCTGGAACCTGACCTTCTAGGCAGTGCACGCGCACGGCGGCCGGACCGGGTCGGCAGCCCGGCCCGGCCGCCTGTCGTTCAGTAGACGCTCACGTTGTACTTGGCGAGTGCCTCGGGGACCGGCTGGTAGAAGGTGGTGCCGCCGGTGCGGCAGTTGCCGCTGCCGCCCGAGGTGATGCCGAGTGCCTTGCCGCCGTCGTAGAGCGGGCCGCCGGAGTCGCCCGGTTCGGCGCAGACGTTGGTCTGGATCATGCCCCTGACCGTGCCGCCGCCGCTGTAGTGGACGGTGACGTCGAGCGCGGTGACGGTGCCGCTGTGCGTGCCGGTGGTGGATCCGGTGCGCTTGACGGGCTCGCCGACGTACGCGTCGGCCGCGGAGAAGCCGCCGGGGTGGCTGAGCGAGGCGTTGTCGTAGCGGACCAGGGCGTAGTCGTTGCCCGGGAAGCTGGATCCGACCGTCGGGCCGATGAGCGTGGTCTGCGAGGAGTTGGTGTACCAGTTCCTGGACACGTCCCCGCAGTGCCCTGCGGTCAGGAAGTAGTGGGTGCTGCCGCTGACGACGTTGAAACCGAGCGAGCAGCGGTAGCCACTGCCGTAGATGGCGTCGCCGGCCGAGCCGAGCGGTGTGAAGACGCCGCTGTCGCGCTCGATCCTGAGGGCGCCCGCGTCGGCGCCCGCCGCCTTCTGCAGCTTGGCGATCCCGGCGCGGGAGACGGTGCTGTCCGCGGTCACGACGACCCGGCCGGACGCCTCGTCGACGTGCCACGCGGTGCCGCCGACGCCGGCCTTCAGCACGGCGTCGCTCACCCGGGACAACTGGGTGGCGCTGTGGACCTCCGGGGACGCCGCGCCCGCGGTGGGCAGGCCGGCCGAGGTGACGGCCACGATGCCGGCGGCGACGGCGAGCAGGCGGACGCGTCTCGAAGTACCGGGGTTGGTGCGCTTGTTCCTCACTCGATCTCCTCCTGTGGAGTTCAGGGGCCCGATGGGTGGCGGACCGTGAGGTGCAGCCAGGCGGGACACCGGCAGGGATTCCCTGCCTGATGTGCCCCTGTCAATCACCGGTGTGAGTATGGGACAGCATCGGCAGGGCGACAAGGGAGTCCGCAGCGGGTCAGTCCTTGCGGGCACGTGTTATTGCGCTCGAGCATATTTGCGCAGAGCTATATTGCCGGGCATGAAAGCTGTGACGATGAGCCGGTACGGCCAGGCCGGCGACCTGGAGCTCTCGGACCACCCCGATCCCAAGGTGGCCCCCGGCGAAGTGCTCGTACGGGTGAAGGCAGCGGGCGTGAATCCGGTCGACTGGAAGCTCGCACAGGGCGCGCTCGACGCCCTCATGGAGGTGCGCTTCCCGCTGATCCCCGGCTGGGACGTGGCCGGAGTCGTCGAGCGCGTCGGCCTCGACGCGGACGAGTTCCAGGTCGGCGACGAGGTGTACGGATACGTCCGCAAGGACACCGCCCAGCTCGGCGCCTACGCCGAGTTCGTCTCCGCCCATGTGCGGATGCTCGCCCGCAAGCCCGCCGCCATGAGCTGGGAGGAGGCGGCGGGAACGCCACTGGCCGGGCTGTCGGCCCATCAGGCGATCCAGCGCGTCGGCGTCCGCGCGGGCGACACGGTCCTCGTCCACGCCGCCGCCGGCGGCGTGGGGTCGATCGGCACGCAGATCGCCGTGGCGCTCGGCGCCCGGGTGATCGGCACGGCGAGCGAGCACAACCACGCCTTCCTCCGTGAGCTGGGCGCCGAACCCGTCACCTACGGGCCGGGGCTCGAGGACCGGATCAGGGCGCTGGCCCCGCAAGGCGTCGACGCGGCCCTGGACTTCGTTGGCGGCGAGGCGGTCGACGTCTCGCTCGCGCTCGTCGGCCGGCCGGACCGGGTGGCGTCCATCGCCGACCCGCAGGCACCCGCGAAGGGCGCCCGGTACGTGTGGGTCCGGCCCGACACCGCGGGACTGACCTCGCTCGCCGCCCTGGCCGACGCGGGCAGACTCACGGTGCACGTCGACCGGGTGCTCCCGCTCGCCGAGGCGGCCGCGGCATGGCGCATCAGCCAGAGCGGCCACACCCGCGGAAAGCTCGTCCTGCGGGTGGACTGACGCTGCCGAGGCCGCCACGTCCCGCCCGCAACGCGCGCCGGACCGCCACCGAGAAGGCGGCGGTCCGGCGCACATGCCGTCGAGGCGGATCAGTTGCGGACGATGTTCTCCGCCTGCGGGCCCTTCTGCCCCTGCGTGACGTCGAAGGTCACGACTTCGCCCTCATGGAGCTCCCGGTAACCGGTTCCCGAGATGTTCGAGTAGTGGGCGAAGACATCGGGGCCTCCGCCGTCCTGTGAGATGAAGCCGAAGCCCTTTTCCGCGTTGAACCACTTCACCGTACCGCTGGCCATACCCGTCCTTCTGTCCATCTGAGGAACAGCCCGCATAACGAGCGGCTCCGGGCGCCGTGCCTCAGCACCCGGCACCGTTCTACCCCGTCATCCCCGCGCGTATCCGCAGGCGCGCGTGTGGTGTCTCGCGGACGGGTGCCTGCGTGCCCATTCGGGTCGGTCGCGGTCACGCGCCTCGAAGGAGGTCGGGGCGGCTCGAAGGCGGTCAGGCGGCCGGCGCGGCTGGGCCGCGCGGCGAGGTCACGACGGGCGCACGGAACACCACTAACTGTTCGACGCGGGGCCATCCGGCCCCGCGTCGTCGTGTGTCCGGAGCGTTCCGTCGCCTCACCGGGTTTTGCCTCTCGTTAACTCACGACTCTTGACGGCGCCTCCCCCACCTCCCCACGATGTTCCCCATCACGCAACTCGTCATGCGTTGCGCAACAAAGGAATCGAGCTTTTCAACCCTCGCCGGCTGTCCGCCGCGCCCGCCTGAGGAGCACGCCCTGACGACAACCCCCGTCTCCCCCGAGTCCTCCCTCTCCCCGAGCCTGATCGCCACACTGCCCGGTCACTTCTACACCGACCCGGAGATCTTCCGGCAGGAGCAGGAGCGGCTGTTCGAATCGATGTGGTTCTGCGCCGCGCGCAGCGCCGACCTCGACAAGCCCGGCGCCTTCCGCACCGTCCAGGTGGGCCGCGAGAGCGTCATCGTCAGCCGCAACCGCAAGGGCGAGCTGCGCGCCTTCCTCAACATCTGCCGCCACCGCGGCGCCCGGCTCTGCACGGAGGAGTCCGGCGAGGTCAAGCGCTCGCTCCAGTGCCCGTACCACGCCTGGACCTACGACCTCGACGGCAAGCTGATCGCCGCGCCGAACCTGGTGAAGATGCCCGACATCGACCGCACGGCATACGGCCTGGTGACCGTGGCGCTGCGGGAATGGCTGGGCTATGCCTGGGTGTGCCTGGCCGACGAGCCGCCGTCCTTCGAGGAGACCGTCATCGGCGCGGCCGTGGAGCGCCTCGGCGACACCGCGTCCATCGAGCGCTACCGGACCGAGGACCTGGCGCTCGGCCGGCGCATCACCTACGACGTGAAGGCCAACTGGAAGCTGATCGTCGAGAACTTCATGGAGTGCTACCACTGCGCGACGATCCACCCCGAACTCACCGAGGTTCTGCCGGAGTTCGCGGACGGCTACGCGGCGCAGTACTACGTGGGCCACGGCGCCGAGTTCGGTGACGAGATCAAGGGCTTCACCGTCGACGGCAGCGAGGGCTTCGCCAAGCTGCCCGAGGTGGCGGACGACCAGGACCGCCGCTACTACGCGATCACCGTCAAGCCCACCGTCTTCATCAACCTCGTGCCCGACCACGTGATCCTGCACCGGATGTTCCCGCTCGCCGAGGACCGCACGGTCGTCGAGTGCGACTGGCTGTACGCGCCGGAGGTGGTGGAGTCCGGGGCGGACGTGTCGAAGTCCGTGGAGCTGTTCCACCGGGTCAACGCCCAGGACTTCGAGGCGTGCGAGCGCACCCAGCCGGCGATGGCGTCCCGCGCCTACCGGCACGGTGGTGTCCTGGTGCCCACCGAGCACCACATCGCCATCTTCCACTCCTGGCTGACCGAGCACCTTGGAGGCATCGGTGCCTGATCTGTTCATCGGCGGCGCGTGGACCGCCGCCCGCGACAAGCACACCCGGGAGATCCGCTGTCCCGCCGACGGCTCCCTCGTCGGCGTGGTCGACGAGGCGGGCGGCAAGGACACGGTGGACGCGATCGCCGCGGCCCGCCGGGCGTTCGACGAGGGTCCGTGGCCGCACACGCCGGCGGCCGAGCGCGGTGATCTGCTGCTGCGCGTGGCCGATCTGCTGGTCCGCGACAAGGACGCGCTGGCCCGCGCCGAGTCCCTCGACACCGGCAAGCGCCTGGTGGAGAGCGCGTACGACATCGACGACATCGTCGCGTGCTTCCGGTACTTCGGGCGGCTCGCCGCCACCGAGACGGGCCGGGTGATCGACACGGGCACGGCCGGGGCCGACAGCCGGATCGTGTACGAGCCGGTCGGTGTGTGCGGGCTGATCACGCCGTGGAACTACCCGCTGCTCCAGACGGCGTGGAAAGTCGCCCCCGCGCTCGCCGCCGGGAACACCTTCGTCCTCAAGCCGAGCGAGCTCACCCCGCACACCGCGATCCATCTGATGCGGCTGCTGGCGGAGGCCGGACTGCCGGACGGCGTCGCCAACCTGGTGCTGGGCGCGGGCCCGGAGGCGGGCGCGCCGCTCGCCGACCACCCCGATGTGGACCTGCTGTCCTTCACCGGCGGCGTGCAGACGGGCCGCCGGCTGATGGCGGCCGCGGCGGGAACGGTGAAGAAGGTCGCGCTCGAACTGGGCGGCAAGAATCCCAACGTCGTGTTCGCGGACGCCGACTTCGAGACGGCCGTGGACATGGCCCTGACCGCGGTGTTCCTGCACTCCGGCCAGGTGTGTTCGGCAGGCGCGCGGCTGCTGGTGGAGGACTCGCTGCACGACCGGTTCGTCGACGAGGTCGTGCGCAGGGCGCAGCTGATCCGGCTCGGCGGTCCCTTCGACGAAGAGGCGCGGACGGGTCCGCTGATCTCGGCGGCCCATCGCGCGAAGGTCGAGGCGTATGTCGCGGCCGGTCTCGCGGAGGGCGCGGTGCTGCGCTGCGGGGGTACCCGGCCCGAGGGCCCCGCGTACGACGGCGGTTTCTACTATCTGCCGACCGTTCTCGACGCGTGCCACGCCGGCATGTCGGTCGTGCGGGAGGAGTCCTTCGGACCGGTCCTGACGGTGGAGCGGTTCCGCGACGGGGACGAGGACGAGGCCGTGCGGCTCGCCAACGACACCGTCTACGGCCTCGCGGGCGCCGTGTGGACCGGCGACGAGGGCAGGGCGCAGCGGATCGCGTCCCGGCTGCGGCTCGGCACCGTGTGGATCAACGACTACCACCCCTATGTGCCGCAGGCCGAGTGGGGCGGGTTCAAGCAGTCCGGCACGGGACGTGAGCTGGGTCCGGCCGGCCTCGCCGAGTACCGCGAGGCGAAGCACATCTGGCGCAACACCTCTCCCGAGCCGCAGGGCTGGTTCGACTGACACTCTCCTCTACTCGTCCAGGAGTTGCTCATGACCTCTGCCCCACCCGGCCCCGTCCCGGCCGGTGACGACGCCGAACTCGCCGAATTCGGCTACCGCCCCGAGCTCAAGCGCACCCTCGGCAATTTCCACACCTTCGCCGCGGGCATCTCGTACATCTCCATCCTCACCGGCACCTTCCAGCTGTTCTACTTCGGCTACGCCACCGGCGGCGCCGCCTACTGGTGGTCCTGGCCGATGGTCTTCGCCGGCCAGTTCATGGTGGCGCTCTGCTTCGCCGAGCTGGCCGCCCGCTATCCGGTCGCCGGGAGCATCTACAACTGGTCGAAGAAGCTGGGCAATCCGCACGTCGGCTGGCTCGCCGGCTGGATGATGCTCCTCGCCTCCGTCGTCTCCATCGCGGCCGTCGCCCTGGCCTACCAGCTGACGCTGCCGCAGATCTCGTCGTTCTTCCAGTTCGTCGGGGACGGCACCGGGAAGTACGACGTGGCCACGAACGCGGTCCTGCTGGCGGCCGTGCTGATCCTGTTCACCACCGTCGTCAACGCCTTCGGCGTGAAGCTGATGGCGAGGATCAACACCGCCGGTGTCTTCATCGAACTGATCGCCACCGTCGTGCTGATCGTGCTGCTCGCCGTCAACGTCGTGCGCGGACCGCAGGTCGTCACGGACACGGCGGGCACCGGCTCCGGCCAGTCCTTCGGCTACCTCGGCGCGTTCCTGATCGCCTCGCTCGCCTCCGCCTACGTCATGTACGGCTTCGACACGGCCGCCTCGCTCGGCGAGGAGTCGCTGGACCCGTCGCGCAACGCGCCGCGCGCCATCATCCGGGCCATCGTCGCCTCCTTCGTGCTCGGCGGACTCATCCTGCTGCTGGCGCTGATGAGCGTGTCGAGTCTGCGCGGCGAGAGGCTGTCGACGGACGGGCTGCAGTACGTCGTGCTGGACGTGCTCGGGCCGACGGCCGGCAAGGCGATGCTGTGGTGCGTGCTGATCGCGGTGACGGTGTGCGCGCTCGCGGTGCACACGGCCGCGGTCCGGCTCGCGTTCGCCATGGCCCGCGACAACAACCTGCCGGCCTCGTCCCGGCTGGCGAAGGTCAGTCCACGGTTCAGCACGCCGGTCCTGCCGACCGTCATCATCGGGGTGCTGGCGCTGGCGATCCTCGTGGTCAACATCCGCCAGCCGCAGATCTTCACGGTGGTCACCAGCATCGGCATCATCATGATCTACCTGGCGTACCTGCTGGTCACCGGACCGATGCTGGTGGCGCGGCTGCGCGGCAGGTGGCAGCCGGCCGAGGGCAGGTTCTCGCTGGGCCGGTGGGGACTGCCCGTCAACATCCTCGCCGTCCTGTGGGGCGGGGCCATGACCCTCAACCTCATCTGGCCGCGGTCCGCCGTCTACAACGCCGCCGCCCCCTACCACTGGTACCTGCGCTGGGGCGCGGTCCTGTTCGTCGGCGCGATCGCGGCGGGCGGCTTCGCCTACTACTGGTTCGTCCAGCGGCACCGTACGGGCGTACTCGCCGAACACGCGGCCGTCGCGTCCCCGGAGCCCGCCCAACTGAAGGAGGTCACCACCTCATGACCGAAGAGTTCGACTACGTCGTCGTCGGCGGCGGAACCGCGGGGAACGTCGTCGCCGCGCGGCTCAGCGAGGACCCGTCCGTCACGGTGTGCGTCCTGGAGGCGGGGCCGAGCGACGTCGGGGACGACAACGTCCTGAGGCTGGAGCGCTGGATGGGCCTGCTGGAGTCCGGCTACGACTGGGACTACCCGGTCGAGCCGCAGGCGAGCGGCAACAGCTTCATGCGGCACGCCCGCGCCAAGGTGCTCGGCGGCTGCTCGTCGCACAACTCGTGCATCGCGTTCTGGGCGCCGGCGGAGGACCTGGACGACTGGGCCGCGGCCGGGTGTACGGGCTGGAGCGCGGCGGACCTGTTCCCGCTGTACCGCCGGCTGGAGAACAACGACGCGCCGGGCGACCACCACGGCCGCACCGGCCCGGTGAAGCTGCGCACGCTCAAGGGCGGCGATCCGTGCGGGGCGGCGGTGCTGGAGGCGTGCGCGCAGGAGGGCATACCGACGACGGCGTTCAACACCGGGACGACGGTGGTGCGGGGCGCCAACTGGTTCCAGATCAACTCGGACGAGAACAACATCCGCCAGTCGTCGTCGGTCGCCTATCTCCACCCGGTGATGGGCAAGCGGCCGAACCTGGAGATACGCACCGGGGTACGCGCCAGGAAGCTGGTGTTCGACGGCCGCCGCTGTACCGGCGCCGAGTACCTGGACCCCGATCTGGTCCACACCCGCACGGTCCGCGCCCGCCGTGAGGTGGTCGTCTCCTGCGGCTCGATCGACACCCCGAAGCTGCTGATGCTCTCCGGGATCGGCCCGGCGGCGCATCTGCGGGACGTGGGCGTGGACGTGCTCGTCGACTCGGCCGGGGTCGGCGAGAACCTCCAGGACCACCCCGAGGGCGTGATCATGTGGGAGGCGAAGCAGCCGATGACCACGACCTCCAGCCAGTGGTGGGAGGCGGGCATCTTCTACGACACCGAGCCGGGCCTGGACCGGCCGGACCTGATGTTCCACTACGGCTCGGTTCCCTTCGACATGAACACGGCCCGCCACGGCTATCCGACGTCCGAGAACGCCTTCTGCCTGACGCCCAACGTGACGCGCGCGAAGTCGCGGGGCACGGTGCGGCTGCGGACACGCGACTACCGCGACAAGCCGATGGTCGACCCGCGGTACTTCACCCACGAACACGACGTTCGGGTGATGACCTACGGCCTGAAGCTCGCGCGCCGCATCGCCGCGCAGCCCGCGCTCGCCGGCTGGGCCGGAGCGGAGCTCGCGCCGGGGCCCGATGTCCGCACGGACGACGAACTGCTCGACTACATCCACAAGACGCACAACACCGTGTACCACCCGGCCTGCACGGTGAAGATGGGCGCGGACGACGATCCGGCGGCGCCCCTCGACGCCCGGCTGCGCGTGAAGGGCGTGGAGGGGCTGCGGGTGGCGGACGGGTCGGTCATGCCGGACCTCGTCACGGTCAATCCGTGCATCACCACGATGATGATCGGCGAGAAGTGCGCCGACCTGCTCCGCGAGGACCGCTGAGCTGTCCGCGACACGCGGGCGGGGCCGTGCCGGGACGCCCGGCGCGGCCCCGCCCGCGCAGCGGTGTCCGGTCAGGGCAGCGGTTCGCCGCGCGCGGTGAGCCAGAGCTCGTACCACTCCTCGTGGCTCAGCTCCGGGTCCTGCTGCACGGCGTCGCGGCAGGCGCGGATCCGTTCGGGGCGCGCGCTGCCGACGACCGGTGCGATCCGCGCGGGGTGACGCCGCAGCCACCACAACAGGATGGTCTCCGGCGTCGTGCCCTTCGCCTTCGCCATGGCGGCGACCAGTTGCGCGGTCGCCTCCTCGTCGGCCGTCTCCTGCAGGCCCGTGTAGCGCCCCTGTGCGAGGGCGCCCCACGCCTGAAGCCGCACCCCGTTGTCCCGGCAGAACTCGACGGTCCCGAACGGGAAGCCGTTGGCCGCGGCCGCCGGGGTGTTCACCAGCACGCCGGCTTCGAGCCAGTCGCGCCGGTGGAGGCTCATCTCCAACTGGTTGGCGACCAGCGGGACGTCGAGCCTGGCCTGCAGCTGCGCGATCTGGGCCGCCCCCATGTTCGACACGCCGAAACGGCGCACCAGACCCTGCCGGTGCAGTGCGGTCAGCGCCTCGGCGAGGTCGTCCGGGTCCGCCAGCGGGTCCGGGCGGTGCAGCAGCAGGACGTCGATGACGTCGGTCCGCAGCCGCGTCAGGCTCTCCTCGACCCGGCGGCGTACCGTCCGGCCCCGCAGGTCGTAGATGCCGGGCCGGTCGCCGTCCGCGAGCCGGATGCCGCACTTGGTCTGCACGACGATGCGCTCGCGCAGCCCGGGCGCCCTCGCGAGCACCTCGCCGAAGACCGCCTCGGCCTTGCCGTGCCGGTAGATGTCGGCATGGTCGAAGGTGGTCATGCCGCACTCCAGCGCCGCCTCGACCACCGCCTCGGCCTGGGCGATCTCCTGCGCGCCATAGGGCTCGGTGTCCCAGCCCCCGCCGAGCCCCATGCACCCGTAGAGCACCGTTTCCTGGTGTGCGTCGTCCTGTGTCGTCACGCCCGTCACCCTACGACGGCCTGTCTTCGGTCAGCCGCCGTATTCCACCCGGCCGCCGACCACGACGGTCTCCGCGACGGTGCCGGGGATGTCCTCCGGGGCCGAGCGCAGGATGTCGCGGGAGAGAACCACGAAGTCGGCGGCCTTGCCGATCGTCAGCGAACCGCGGTCGAGTCCAGGAAGTTGGCGTACGCGGAGCCCATGGTGTACCCGTGGACCGCGGCCGCCACGCTGATCGTCTCCTGCGGCATCCAGGGCTCGCCGCCGTCCAGAGGGCGCCGGGTGACGGCGGTGTAGACGCCGATCATCGGGTCCATCTCTGCCACGTTCCAGTCACTGGAGAGGGCGAGTACGGCTCCTGCCTCGTGCAGACTGCGCAGGGGCCACGCCTTGTGCCAGCGGCCGGCGCCGACGTTCTCCGCCCAGTCCTTGCCGGGCCCCGCGACCTCGGGTGCGCAGTGACGGGGCTGCATGCACGCGACCACGCCCAGGCCGGCGAAGCGCGGAGTGTCGTCGGGGTCGAGGCATTCGACGTGGACGATCTGATGGCGGGCGTCTCGCGGGCCGTTGACCGTGCGGGCGTGCTCGACAGCGTCCAGCACGGTGCAAACGCCCCGGTCGCCGGTGGCGTGGACGAAGCACTGGAAGCCGCGGGCGTCCAGCTTCGCCAGCAGGCCCGCGAACTCCTCGGGCGGGTAGAAGGTGTCGCCGCGGTGGTGGCGGCAGCCCGCGTACGGTTCGAGAAGGGCCGCCGATCGAGGCCTCGAAGACGATGTACGCGAGGACGGCGAGCATGCCCGAGGCCATGCCCGTGATCCGGCCCAGGCCGTGGGAGATGTAGCCGTAGAAGGCGCCGGCCGCGGTGATCCGTTTCGCCATGGCGACATAGCCGACGGAGAAGACGGTCAGGACGAGTGTCGCGAAGAGATACCGGCGGGCGCGCCGGTGCCGTTGCCGAATCCGACAGCGATGGGGAGGTTGCCGGTCATCGCCGTCATGGGTGCGGCCGTGGCGACCGCCATGAAGACGAGTCGACGAGACCGACCGAGTTCGCCTTGAGCCGTTGCACCTCAGGGGTGCCGTTGTCTGCCATGGCGTGAGAGCTTCCTCCGGAGTGACCCACGCCACAATCGACAGGTGGTCGAACAATTGCCCGGCGCGGCGGACGAGTTGTCGTCCCGTGCAGCGGCCGGGAGGGCCGTTCCGTCGTGGGGGTGCGCAGGCGGCGCCTCGCCGCTGCACCGGGGCCCGGCGGCGGGACGCACCCGCCACCGGCCCCGGGCGGTTCACCGCGGGGTCGGGTCCGCTGCCGTCATGCGGAAGCGGGCCGTGTCCGCGTCGCTGCTCCAGCGCCGCAGCCCGGCCTTCTCCAGCACACGGACCGAGGCCGGATTCGAGAGCTCCACCCGGGCATGCACGGTGTGGACTCCCGGTGCCGTCAGGGCGAACTCCGCGAGGGCGCGGGTGGCTTCGGAGGCGTAGCCCCGGCCCCGCCGGGAGGGCACGATGCCGTACCCGATCTCGATGGCCCCGTCGGTGGGCGGCCAGAACAGGCCGATGGAGCCGACCACCAGCCCGGTGTCCCGCTCGATGACCAGCCGGTGCCCGTACGCGTGCAGGGCGTCGGGGCTGCCGGTGACGAAGCCCGCGATGACGCGGTCGCCGTCGGCGGGGAAGTCCTCCGCCCAGTGGGCGCGGTGAGTGTCACCGAGGACGGCGGCGAGTTCACCCGCGGACCAGGTCCGCAGGACGAGGCGGTCGGTGGTCAGATCCGTACCGGCCGATGAGAAAGAAGACACGCGACTCTCCTGGTCGTGTTGACGACCGGGCCGCTCACACTGCGCGCGCGGCCCGGACAAGGGCATGCTGACGGCGGGCCTCGCAGGCCATATTCATCAACCTCCCTCGTCGCAGGGGCAGTCGCGGCTCTCGCACGCCGGGGAATCGTAACAGCGGGCATCGCCTCGCCGACCGGAATCCCTTGCGGGCCCGGCGTATTCGCCGGGCCCGCCGCCGGGCTATGCCGCCGACCGGTGGGTGATGCGGCCTCCCGTCATGGTCAGCAGGACCGGCGCCTCGGCGACCTCGTCCGCCGGGGCGTCCACGGGATCGAGGGCGAAGGCGGTGAGATCCGCCCGGCGGCCGGGGGTGATCCGGCCGGACACGTCCTGTTCACCGCCGGCCACGGCCGCGTGGGTGGTGCAGCCCTCCAGGGCCATCAGGCCGGTCAGTCCGGCGCGGGAGGACGCCGCGCCCTTCGGGGCGCGGGCGGTCGCCAGCACCTCGCGGGCGTCGTAGTGCGCGATCGGCCAGTCGGAGCCGAGCGCGAGCCAGGCGCCGGCGTCCCGAAGGTCCCGGCAGCGCCAGGCCCGGCCGGACCGTTCGTCCCCGAGCCGCCGGGACCACTCATCGGTGCGGTCGGCCCGGGTGTACGCGGTGTGCGGGGGCTGCATGGAGGCGATGACGCCCAGCTGGGCGAAGCGGGGGATCTGCTCCTCGGGCACGGTCTCGATGTGTTCGATGCGGTGCCTGAGCCGCGCGCCGGCGCCGAGCGCTTCCACGGTGTCCAGCACGTGCCGCACGGCGGCGTCACCGATGGCGTGGGTGGCGGTGCGCACACCGGCGGCGTGCAGTCGGTGGACGGCCGCGGCGTACGCCTGCGGATCGGGCCAGAAGGCGTCCGTTCCCTGGCCGTGGCAGTCGGCGTGCTCCAGCCACGCGGTGCCGCCCTCGACCGTGCCGTCCATGAAGAACTTGACCCCGTCGACGCGCCAGCGGCGTCCCGCGCGGGACTGCAGTGCGATCAGCTCGTCCAGGTCCGCGGCGCTCGCACCGGGCATGCACCAGGGAGCGAGGCGCAGGCGCAGCGGCAGGTCGCCCTCCTCCTCGACGGCGGTGAGGAGTTCGGGGACGTCGCCGTCGCCGAGGTCCATGACATGGGCGCCGGTCAGCCCGGTCGCCGCCATCGCGGAGAGCAGTTCGACGAGCCGGGACCGGCGCTCGGCGACCGACGGCTTGGGCACGAGTCCGCTCACCAGGTCCATGGCGGCGTGCTCGATCAAGTGCCCGGTGGGACGGCCCGTGCTGTCGCACACCACGGTGGCCCGCTGCTCGAACGACCGGGGGCCTTCGATGCCCGCGGCCCGCAGTGCGGCGCCGCTGACGAGGGCGGAGTGGCCGTCGTAGAGCCGGATGAAGGCGGGCGCGCCGGCGAGGACGTCCTCGATCAGGTCGCGGTCGACGGGCTTGCCGCCGAAAACGTTGTGGTCGAGACCGTACGCGGTGATCCATCCGTCGGTGGGAACCGCGGCGCGCAGGGCGGTGCGCAGTTGGCCGAGGTCGCGTACGCAGGAGAGGTCGGTGCCGGTGGCCATCTGCAGTCCCCACACGGGGTGGCTGTGGCTGTCGGTGAGGCCGGGGACGACGGTGGCACCGGGCAGGTCGATGCTCACGCTGTCCGGTCCGCGCCACGGGCGTACGTCGTGCTCGTCCCCGACGGCGGCGATCGTGCCGTCCTTGACGGCCACGGCGGTCGCGTGCGGACGGCCGGGGTCGAGGGTGCGGACGCCTGCTGCGGTGAGGACGATGTCTGCGGTGGGCACGGGCTGTTGTTCCCTACTCGTTCGGTTCGGTGGCGAATCCGGCGTACACCTCGGGCCGGCTGCGACGCAGCCACAGGGCCAGCGCGACGCCGAGGAGGAAGACGGCGGGGACGAGCGTGACGAGGACGGTGTTGACCACCGGCGAGGCGCCGGTGAAGAGGGCGACCTTCGAGACGACGAGCCAGATGGCGACGACGAGCAGGACGGCGGCGGTCACCGGTGCGACGACGGTGCGCATCCGGCCCTCGCGGTGACTGATGCGGCGGAAGTAGCACGGGACGGCGACGGCGGCGAGCAGCATCAGCGCCATGAGCCCGATCATGCCGGGGGTGTTCACCCACAGCAGCAGTTGCGTGTAGGGCTCGGCTCCGGCGGCCGCGAAGCCGAGGACGACCAGGGCTCCGAGGACCGTCTGGGCGATGCCCGCGACATAGGGGGAACGGTGGCGCGGGTGCACCTTCGCGAGCGCCTTGGGCAGGACGCCTTCCTCGGACAGCGCGAGTCCGTAGCGGTTGATGGCGTTGTGGAAGGCGAGGAGCGACGCCAGGATGCTGGTCACGATGAACACGTGCATCAGGTCCGCCGCCCAGCTGCCGACGTAGGTGGTGATGGCGGCGAAGAACAGTCCGCCGGGGTCGTCGGCGGCCGCGGCGACGACGGCTTCGTCGCCGAATGCCTGGATCACGGTCCAGACGACGAACGCGTAGAAGATCCCGAGGAATGCGACGGCGATGTAGGTGGCACGGGCAATGGTGCGGGCGGGGTCGCGGGCCTCGCGGCGGTAGATGACGGTGGACTCGAAACCGGTGAAGGCCGAGAAGGCGAAGGCGAGGACGGCGGCGGTGCCGGGGACCAGGACGTGGCCGGGTGCGAAGGAGTCCAGCCCGATGCCGCCCTCGCCGCCCTTGATCAGGACGCCTGCGGCGAGCAGCAGGAGGATTCCGGTTTCTGCGAGGAGCAGGACGCCGAGGACCTTGGCGCCGAAGTCGATCGAGCGGAAGCCGCCCCACCAGATGAGCAGCAGGCCCGCGAGCGAGACGGGCAGCCAGGGGATGTCGATGCCCCACAGGGCGTGCGCGGTGTCGGCGGTGGCCGTTCCCAGGAGCCCGTAGACGCCGATCTCCATCCCGTTGTAGCCGATCATCGCGAGCAGGGCGGCGCCCATGCCGACGGGTTTGCCCAGGCCCCGGGTGATGTAGGCGTAGAAGGCGCCTCCGCTGCGGACGTTGCGGCTCATCGTGGTGAAGCCGACGGCGAAGATCGCCAGGGTGACTCCGGCGAGCAGGTAGCCGGCCGGGGCGCCGATGCCACCGAGCACGATGGCGATGGGGGCGACGCCGGCCATCACCGTGAGCGGGGCGGCGGCGGAGACGACGAAGAAGGCGATGTCGGCGGTGCCGAGCGTGCCCGGGCGAAGGTCGGGAGCGGAGCCGGCTCTCGCCTCGGTGGTTGCGGACATGCGGGGGAAGCCCTTCTGCAAAACGGCGGGAGGGGGGCGCGATCCGTAAACCTAAAGGCTTTCGGTTGTGGCAATGTAGCTTCCGCTTGGGCATCCGGGAAGACTTCGACGGGGAGCAGCACACATGGGAAGGCCGCGGACACCGCTGCTGGACAGGACGCGTATCGCCGCGACCGCTCTGCAACTCGTCGACGAGCAGGGCGAGTTCAGCGTCCCGCAGGTCGCCCGGCGGCTGGGCGCGCAGACCGCGTCGGTGTACCACCATGTGGACGGGCGGGACGGGATCGTCGAGCTGATGCGGGAGCGGGTGTGCGCGGCGATCGACTCGGGGACCCTGGATCTGCGCCCCTGGGACACCGCCATGGCGATGTGGGCCCGCTCCTACCGCGCGGCCTTCGCCGTCCATCCACGGGTGATCCCGCTGCTGATGACCTCGCCCGTCCGCGCCCCGAAGGTCCTCGAGCAGTACGAGCGGGCCGTCGGCCTGCTGCTCGGCGCGGGATTCCCGCGCGACGAGGTGATGAACGTGATCATCGCCCTGGAGAACCTGGTCCTGGGCTCGGCCCTCGACATGGCGGCGCCGCAGGCGATGTGGGAGCTCGCCGACGAGGCGGCCGCACCTCAGCTCGCGAGCGCGCTGACCGCGCTGTCGCCCCGGCGCGCGGACGCCGCGTTCGAACTCGCCCTCCAGGGATGCATCGCACACTTCCGTACGCTCCTGCCGGCCCCGGCGTCCGACCCCGCCCCGCAGCCGTAGGGCGGTGCGGCGACCCGGGCCCCGGGTCGCCCGTTTGCTCCCGCGGAGAGTGGAAAGCCGTACAGCATAGGGCCGCTCCGACAACGGAGGAAAAAATGATCATCCTCGGGCTGATACTTCTGATCGTCGGCGCTGTGGCGAACATCGGCATTCTGTGGACCATCGGCATCATTCTGGTCGCGGTCGGAGCGATCCTCTGGCTGCTCGGCGCGGTCGGTCACGCAGTCGGCGGCCGTCGCCACTACTGGTGACCGTCCCGGTCGCAACGCCGCCCCGCAGGCAGCACCACCTGGTACGCAGCACCGTCCCGAACAGCCCACCGCCTCGTCGGCCGCCGGCCGGCGGGGCGGTGGTGCGCGAGGGAGGACCCGTCACGAAGACGGCCGCACACCGATCCCGGGCGAGGGTCCGTCACGGGGACGGCCGCACACCGATCCCGGCGAGGATGCGCTCCCACCGGGCGTCGTCGTCGACCGCTGTCCCGACCAGGGCGTAGAAGCTGCGTTCACACAGCCCGATGAGGGCCGTCCGGTCCGTCGACGGCTCCTCCAGCCACGCCAGGACGACCTCCTCCATGTACGCGAGCCACCCCGCCACGGCGAGCGCGACGGCGGGGGTGTGCGGCGCGCCCGCGGCCCTCAGGGCGTCCGAGAGCCATCCCGCGAGCGTGGACCGGGCCGAGCGGTGCAGGGCACGCGTCCCGCTGCCCGTGTTCAGCCGGGTGACAGCCTGATAGACGGTCGGGTGCCGGGACACGTAGTCGACGAAGGTCTCCATGCCGGAGCGCAGTTGCTCGGCGGGGCTCAGGGCCGGATCGGGCCGGACATGCGTCAGCAGCTCCTCGGCAGCGGCCTGCAGGATCGCCTGCCGGAAGGTGCGCTGCGACCCGAAGTAGTGGAACAGCAGCCCCGGCGAGACGCCGGCCTCCATGGCGACGGCCTCGACGGAGATCTCGTCGATGGTGCGGAATTCAAGCACGCGGCGGGCCGCGGCCAGGATCTGGGTCCGCCGGTCGGTCGGAGGCATCCGGGACGCGCGGGCGGAAGAGCTGTGCCGAGTCATGCGCCCATCCTATTGACAAGAAGTCAATAACTCCTACTGTTGAGTAACCCTCAATAAGGGGCCGGCCGGGACGCCGCCCCTTTCCCGGGTCCTGCCCATCCCCTCTCCACGCGTCGGAGGAGTGTGCCCGTATGAGCACCACGGAAGAGCACGACGACCTTGTCCTTCAGCCACGGGACGTCAGCTTCGACTGGGCGAGCCTGCCGCTGCACTGGATCCCCGGCCGGCCGATGGCCACCCACGTGATCAACGTCCTCCACCTGCTCCTGCCGGAGGGGGAGCGCTGGTTCGTACGCACCTTCCAGGAGGCGCTGCCCCTGATCACCGACGAGAAGCTGCGCGAGGAGGTCCTCGGCTTCGTCGGACAGGAGGCGGTCCACGCCGAAGCTCATCAGGGCGTCCTCGACCACTTCCTGGCCCGGGGCCTGGACCCCCGTCCCTACGTCGAGCAGGTCGAGTTCGTCTTCGGCCGGGTCCTCGGCACACGACCGGGCCTCCCCGAGGCGCGGCGGCGGGAGCAGGTGATCGAGCGCGTCGCGATCATCGCGGCCGTCGAGCACTTCACCGCCTTCCTCGGCGACTGGGTGCTCAACGCGGAGGGGCTGGACCGGGCCGGCGCCGACCCGACGATGCTCGATCTGCTCCGCTGGCACGGCGCCGAGGAGGTCGAGCACCGCAGCGTGGCCTACGACCTGCTGCGCCATCTGGACCCCGGATACCTGCGGCGCATCCGCACCATGGCCATCGGCGGCCCGGTGCTCCTCCACCTGTGGATCCGCGGGGCCCGGTTCCTGATGGCGGCCGATCCGACGCTCCCGCCGGGCGCGCGGCCCACCTGGCGCGCGTACGGGGAGGCGGCCCGGCGCGGGCTGCTGCCACGGCTCGGCAGGCTGACGCGCTCCGCCTCCCGCTACCTCAGCCCCCGCTATCACCCCTCACAGGAGGGTTCGACCCGGCAGGCGGTCGCCTACCTCGGCTCCTCTCCGGCTGCCCGCGCCGCCGCGCACTGAGCGGGCGCGCACCCAGACCTGCCGGCGTCGCACGCGGCGGGCAACCGATCCACTGCCCGCCGTGCGCACCCGCCCGAGCCCCACGCCGTACGCACCCGCTCCGCCACACGCCAGACAAGGACCATCCGATGAGCCGCCACCGCGTCCCCGCGCCACCCGACCTGTACGGAAGAGGCCGCAGCGACCGCCTCATGCGTTTCCTCGCCGCGTTCTCCGACGTCTACCTCCCCGTCGTCAGCAAGGCCGACCGCTACGGACGGCGTCCGCCCCGGCCCGCCGCCACCTCCCTCGAACTCGTCGTCGCCGCCCGCGCGACCGAGGCCGAGGACGTCGTCTCGCTGCGGCTGACCGCACCTGACTGCTCCCCGCTGCCCCGCTGGCAGGCCGGTGCCCACATCGATCTGTGCCTGCCGTCCGGCCGCGTACGGCAGTACTCCCTGTGCGGCACGGCGGACGACCGGTACGCGTACCGGATCGCGGTCCGCCGCATCGCCGGCGGAGGCGGCGGATCCGTAGAGGTGCACGACGCCCTGCCAGTGGGCTCGCGCGTCACCGTCAAGGGGCCGCGCAACGCGTTCCCCTTCGCCGCCGAGCCGGCCGTGCTGTTCCTCGCGGGAGGCATCGGCATCACGCCGGTCCTGCCGATGGCCCGCGAGGCAGCCCGGCTCGGCCTCGACTGGCGCCTGATCCACACCGGCCGCTCACGCGCCTCGCTGCCGTTCGCCGCGGAACTCGGCGAACTCGCGGCGCTCGGCGGCGACCGGGTGGAGATCCTGCCCGACGACGAGCACGGCGTGCCCGACGGCGCGAACCTCCTCGGCCGCGCGCCCGCCGGAGCCGCCGTCTACTGCTGCGGCCCGGGCCCCCTGCTGGACTCCGTACGCGGCGCCTTCGACGGCAGCGGCGCGTCCGCCCTGCACTTCGAACGGTTCACCGCCGCTCCGGTCCTCGACGGCCGGCCGTTCGAGCTGAGGCTGCGGCGCAGCGGTGAGGTACTTCCCGTGCCCGCTGACCGGTCCGTGCTCGACGTGCTGCTGGAGCGGGACCCGGCGACCCCGTACTCCTGCCGCCAGGGGTTCTGCGGCGTGTGCACCCAGCGGGTCACCTCCGGCACCGCCGAACACCGGGACGGCAGACTCACCGAGCGGCAGCGGGCCGACGGCCGGATCCGCGTGTGCGTCTCCCGGGCGCCCGAGGGCTCCCGCCTCGAACTGGACATGTAGACCCTGCCCTCCTGGGACGCGCAGACCCTCTCCCCCGACACCACGAAGGCGAGACCATGAGCACCCCCGCGACACACCGCACGACACGCTCCTCCCGCATGCCCTCGTTCCCGTTCGACGACCACGACCTCGACCGATTCCGCGAACTCCAGCAGCTCGCCTACGGCTGTGCGCAGCGGGTCGGCGACTGGCTGGAACCGGGCGTCACCGAACGCCAGGCCGCCGCGCGGCTGCGCCGCGAACTGGTCGCCGAGGGCGTCCAGGACTTCTTCCACGTGCCCTTCGCCTGGTTCGGCGACCGCACCGCGTTCCGGCACTTCCGCACACCGCTGCAGTTCTTCGCCAGCGGCCGCCGCCTCGAAGAGGGCATGTCCTACGTCCTGGACTGCGCCCCGGTCGTCGACGGCTACACGGCCGACATCGGCTACGCCGGCAGGATCGGTGACAATCCGGTCTGGGACCGGATGGCCCAGGACCTGCGCGAGTACCGCGAACTGATCGTGCGGGAGGTGCGACTGCGCAAGCCGCTCGCCGAGGTGTACGCGGCCGTGGACGCACTGATCGCCAAGCACGGTTACGACAACCGCCACAAGGTCTACCCGGGCCGGGTCATCGGCCACCAGGTCACCCGGACGAAGGCCCTCGGGCCCGCCGGGGTCACCGTGTTCGGCTTCGGCGTGCGCACCCTGCAGACCCTGGGCCGCGAACTCATCGGCGAGCGACTGCACGGCCGGTCCCCGCTGTGGGCCGACGGCCGCTCCTCGCGCCACGCCCCGACGCCGGGGCTGTGGGCCGTCGAGCCGCACATCGGATTCCGGGACGTGGGACTGAAGTTCGAGGAACTGCTCGTGGTCACCGAGGACGACGCCTACTGGCTCGACGACGACCTGCCCCACGTCCGCCGCTGGCAGCAGGCCGCAGCCTGATGGCCGCCGCAGACGCGCTCGGCGCCCCGGAAGAACCGCGCCGCCGCACGGTGCACTCCGGCGGCGTCCCGCTCGCCGTGTACGAACAGGGCGACCCCGCCCGCCCCACCGTGCTGCTGGTGCACGGCTACCCCGACACCCACCGCGTGTGGGACGACGTCGCCGCCGCGCTCGCCGCCGAACACCACGTCGTGCGCTACGACGTGCGCGGCGCCGGCGACTCGGGCCGCCCCGCCCGCCGGCGCGACTACCGCCTGGAACTGCTGGCGGGCGACCTGTTCGCCGTGGCCGGGGCCGTCAGCCCGGACCGCCCGGTCCACGTGGTCGCCCACGACTGGGGCTCCATCCAGTCCTGGGAGGCCGTCACCCACCCCGACGCGACCGGCCGCATCGCCTCGTACACCTCGATCTCCGGCCCGTGCCTCGACCACGTCGGACACTGGATCCGCCACCGCCTGGCGAGGCCCACGCCGCGGCATGTCGCACAGCTCCTGGGGCAGTTGGCGCACTCCTGGTACATCGCCGCGTTCCATCTGCCCGTCCTCGCGCCCGCCGCCTGGCGGCACGGGCTGGCCGACCGCTGGGGAACGGTCCTGCGCCTCGCCGAGGCCGTGACCCCCCGGCCGGGCCACCCGCAGCCCACGCTCGCCGGTGACGCGGTACGCGGCATCAACCTCTACCGCGCCAACATGCTCCCCCGGCTGCTGCGCCCGAGGGCACGGCCGACCACCGTTCCGGTGCAGCTCATCGGCCTCACCCGGGACCACTACGTCAGTCCGGCACTCGCCGAGGGCCTCGAACGCTGGGTCCCGCACCTGTGGCGGCGCACCGTGCCCGCCACCCACTGGTCCGCACTGCTGGAGAAGGGAACCACCGTGGCCCGTATGGTCGAGGAGTTCGTCGCCCGTCCCGAGGGGCGTACCGCACCCGCGGCCCGCCGGACACCGAAGGACCGCAAGCCGTTCACCGGCCGGCTGGCCGTCGTCACCGGCGCCGGCAGCGGCATCGGCCGGGCCACCGCCCTGGCCTTCGCCGAGCAGGGCGCCGACGTCGCGCTGTGCGACCTCGACCTGGAGGCCGCCGAGCGCACCGCCGAACTGGCCCGCCTGCTCGGAGCCTCGGCCCGCGCCTGGCGGGTCGACGTCTCGGACGGCACGGCGGTCGACACGTTCGCCGCCGGCGTCACCGAGGAGTTCCGCGTGCCGGACATCGTCGTGAACAACGCGGGCATCGGCCACTCCGGCACCTTCCTGGAGACGACGGAGCAGGAGTGGCGGCGCGTCCTGGACGTCAACCTGTGGGGTGTCATCCACGGCTGCCGCGCCTTCGGCAGCCTCATGGCCGAACGCGGTGAGGGCGGACACATCGTCAACCTCGCGTCGGCCGCCGCCTACCTGCCGTCCAAGTTGCTGGCCGCCTACGCCACCAGCAAGGCCGCCGTCTTCATGCTCTCCGACTGCCTGCGCGCCGAGATGGCCGGTTTCGGCGTGGGCGTGTCCGCGATCTGCCCCGGCATCGTCAACACCAACATCACGAGGACGACGACCTTCTCCGGTCTCGACGCCGCGCAGGAGGCCGCACGGCAGAAGCGGGTCTCCGGCATGTACGCCAGGCGGAACTTCCCGCCGGAGAAGGTGGCCGACGAGATCCTGCGCGCAGTCACCGGCGACCGTGCGGTCGTGCCCGTCACCTTCGAGGCCAAGGCGGCCCGCCTGATCGGCAGGCTCTCCCCCGGCCTGCTGCGCACCGCTGCCCGCCTCGACATCGGCTGAGGCGAGCGGAGACCCGCGTCAGCGCAAGGGCCGGCAGAGCAAGGCGTAGGGCCTGCCCGCGGCCCCTGCGCGGCGGGTGGAGGCGATGCCCGCGGCGTACTCGCCGTCGGTGCACTGGCCCTTGTAGTGGCCGTGGGCGAAGTCGCCGCCCCGGGCCGCCGGCGGCCGGTTGTCGTGGCGGTCGAACCAGACCGTCCGGTGCGCCGTGCCCAGCGGCGTCCGGGCCGGGGCGCACAGGGCGGCGGAGACGGCGGCGCCGCGGACGCTGTACCCGATCAGGAAGTGGCCGGGCGCGCACTGGAGTTTGGTGTAGCCGCTCGCCCAGTCACGGCCGGGGGTCACATGCCGCTCGTCGCGCACCACCTCGTGGACGCGGTCCGGCGCCCAGAGGTCGCGGGCCGCGGTGTCGGTGCACAGGCCCCGGTTCCCGGTGTGGCTCAGCCCGGCGAGACGCTGCCCGTCGGGGCAGGCCGCCTTGCGCGCGCCGGCGTCCCAGTCCCCCGCGGCCCGCATCCGCGCGGACTGGACGAAGTCGCCGTGGTCGGGGCTGAGCATCGACCACCGGTCCGTGGCGGGGACCTGGCCGGTCCTGCCGTCGGCTGCCGTCAGACGGGACCACGCGCCCGCCCGCCAGTCGTCGCCGTCGTACACCCCGATCCGCCGGCCGGCGCTGTCCCAGTGGAGCAGCGCCCAGCCGTTGCCCTTCCTGTCCTCGTGCCAGCCGACCAGCGGCCAGTACGCGAAGTCGGCGTCGGTCCTGATCAGCTGGTCGACGAAGTTCTCGAACCAGGCACGCTGCTTCTCGCCGTGCTCGTCCCTCCCGCCGATCCCGAACTCGCTGATCCACACGGGTGCGGTGAAGTGCTGGTCCTTCCGGGCCGTGACGTAGAAGGCCTGCTGGTGCAGGACCTCCTCGAGAGCGACGGGTGCGAGGTCCCGGTAGCGGGGGTCGGAGGTCTCGCCCGTTCCGGTCGCGCCGGTGTGGTGGGGCCCGGTGTAGTCGTAGAAGTGGGCGGAGTACACGAGTTTGCCCGAGGTGACGAGCGTGTGCGACAGCCGCTGTACGGGCTGCAGGGTGGGCCGCCCGTGCGGGAGGCCGTCGACGGGGACGCCGGTCCAGTTGATGCCCTCGACGATCACGAGGAGGTCCGGATCGGCCTCCTGGAGGATGCGGTCGCCGAGCCTCTGGGAGGCCGCGAACCAGTCGTGCCCGTCGCCGAGGCCCCAGTTGGGGTCGTCCCACAGAGAGCGGCGCACCTCGTTGTAGAGGTCGGCGCCGACGACGCGCGGGTTGTGCCGGTAGCGCTTCGCCATGAAGAGCCAGTCGTCCTCCCAGGCACGGTCGCTCTGGCTCGCGTTCCACCGCTCGTTCCCGTCCAGGCCGCAGCACCAGCGGGTGGTGTTGGTGTGGTTGTTGAGGATCACCGCGAGCCCGGCTCCGGTGAGAGCGGCGACGGCGGCGTCGTAGACCTCCAGGGGTGTCCTGCCCCGCAGTCGGGGGTTGGCCGCCACGGCGGCGTCGGTCACGGGGTGCGTGGCGTGCACCATCTCGTTGGAGAAGGGCAGGCGAACACTGTTGAGCCCGAGTTCGCGGAAGCCGGCGACGATCTCGGCCAGGGGCGCGCGGTCCAGGCCGAGCGGCACACGCCCGGACATCTCGCCCGCGTGGTGGTTCGCGGGGTCGTCGGGGCTGCCGGAACCGGTCCAGGTGCCGGAGGCGCCGTGCCAGTTGCCGGACTTGAGCTTGAACCGGTTGCCGTGGGCGTCGACGATGTACCGGCCGCGGGTGCTGAGCGGGGGCGTCCAGTCGGTGGCGGAGCCGGTGGCAGAGGCGGGCGCCGCGCTCGGTCCGCCCACGGGCGCGGTGGTCCCCGCCACGCTCGCTCCCCCGCCGGGCGGCGATGCCGTCACCGCGCTCGGCGGCCCGGCCGGGAAAAGGCCCAGCACGAGCACGGCCACGGCAGGCCGGAAGAAGGTTCTGTTCACGGCTCTCCGTTCCGGCGTGCGCCGTGACCGCGCCCCGGTTTTTGACATGGCACCGCCATGATGACGGCCCGGCGCACCGGTGAACAGAGGTGTGGAGCAAGGCCGGGATGACGCCCCGTCGGCCCGGATGCGGGTGTACGCGGCCGCGTTGTTCACGAGGCCCGCCGGAGGACGGTCACCAGATGGACGTGCTCACGAGGCGCAGGACCCGGACCGAGGTGATCAGCGCGTTGGGCTCCTGTGCCCGCGCGGCCACCGGGCACCTGCCGCAGGGCCAGGTCCGCCGCGCCCTGCCCCCGCATCCCCGCGATGTTCCTCGCGGCGTCAGGCGGGCAGACCCCAGAACGGTGCCGGCTCGTTCGCGGCCACCGGGCGGATCCGCAGGTCCGGACGGTCGCCGCGGGCCGTGATCAGTGCCGTGTCGCCCTTGCCCAGCGGGATGCGGACCGTTTCGTCGGCGACGTGCTCGTACGGCAGCGTCCGGCCCTGCTCGTCGCGTACGTCCACAGGTCCTTCGATCCCGTGCCGCACGACGCAGGGCGCACCGGCCTCGCTGGTCAGCCGCACCCAGCGGGTGCGTCCGTCCTCGCGGACAGCGGTGAGCAGGAAGGCGCCCTGGGTGCGGAAGTCGTGGACGGCGAGCTCACGCCAGGCGGACGGCACCGCGGGGAAGACCCGGATCACGTCGCCCCAGGACTGGCAGATCATGTCGTGCAGCGACTGCGCCGCCGACAGCGGCGTCTCGATGACCGGTCCCGACTCCTTGTACAGCGTGTTGGCCTGGATGAACCGGCTCATCAGCTCGCCCAGATACCGCAGGGCGTCGTCGCCCTTGCCCAGGAGCGCGGACATGGAGGCGGCGCCCGTGAACGTGTAGCCCTGGAGAGCGCCTTCGAAGCTCACCCAGTGCCGCAGGGACTGCTCGACCAGAGCGCGCTCGGCGGCCGTGCGGCCGGTGACCTCGTACAGCGGATAGACGGCCAGCAGGTGGGAGTAGTGGCGGTGGGACTTCGCGAAGGGCACGCCCGAGCCGATCATGTAGCCGTTCGCGTCGACCGGATAGTCGGCCAGCCGGGAGTGCACCTCCTGCCATCGGGCGATCAGCGGGTCCTCGACACCGAGCGTGCGCGCCGAGTCGATGAGCGTACGGCAGCCCCAGCGCAGCAGCATCAGGTCGTAGTTGCAGTCGGGGGCGTCGACGCCGTACTCGGGCGAGAACGTGGGCGGCAGGTGGAGTCTGCCGTCGGGGCCGGGCGCGAGGAAGTGCAGGTAGTAGTTGACGGCCCGGCGCAGCAGCGGGAAGAGCACGTCTCGCAGGATCGACTCGTCCATGGTGTGGCGGTAGGAGAGCCACACGTTGTGCAGGGCCCAGGTGAGGTTTCCGACCTCGGGCGTGGGCGGGTTCTCCCCGGGGATGCCGACGCCGTAGCCGTTTCCGCTGGGTGTGGCGCCGCCGTTGACGAGCCGGGTGTCGGTGGTACGGGGAATGCCCGCCGAGTCGGACCGGTAGGGCGCCGCCACCTCGGCGGTGAGGTGGTCGCGGAACTCGCTCAACGCGCGGGTCACAGCGTCGAGTTCGAGGTGGTTCGATCCGTGGATCAGCCAGTACTCCAGCTGTACGTTGAGGTTCCACCAGGTGTTGGGCCACGGCGTGGGCTCCAGCCAGGGTCCGCAGGTCGCCATCACGGGGGCGTCCCTGCGGGCGGCCGCAGCCGCCTTGTAGAGCTGGATCCAGTAGAAGCGCTGCAGCCGGGCGTCGGGCAGTGAGAGGAAGCTCTTGCGGTAGTACCGCCGCCACCAGGCCCGGTGCGGGAGAGCGAACCGCTCGTACGGGGCGGAGGCAGCGGTCCGCACCGTACGCAGGGCGCGGTCGCGGGCGGTGGTCTTCGGGAACGAGTGGGCCACCGTGACGTACAGCGTGCGCCGCTCCTCCTGGCCGGTGTCGGTCCGTTCCCGCCAGGCGGTGACGTGCTGCCCGCCGGCCAGCAGCGGCTGGACGGCGGCGGTCACCTCGTCGTGCCGCTCGACCACGGCCGGCGGATTGGCCCGGTAGCCGTCGGGCAGGGGGCGGAAGGCGGCACGCGGGCTGATCGCCTCGGCCGGGTGGAAGACCCACCGGAAACCCTTCTCGCCCCCGCTGGGCGTGACTTCGACGGCCAGCACGGAGGCCGAGGTGTGCACGAACGCCCGCAGGCGCAGGGTTCCGGCGGTGGTCGTGAGCGTTCCGGTCAGCTCGGCGTCATGCAGCCGCAGCCGCCAGTCGAGGCCGGTGATCGTGCCGACCGGTTCCAGGGTGAAGTGGCCGATCGGCAGCCGGGCGAGGCCGAAGAGCGAGCCGAACTCGGGCCGGTGGTCCTGCACTTCCGAGTGCTGCACGTTGAAGCGGATCGCATTCCTGCCGCCGGGCTCGGCATAGATGCCGGAGCCGAGGCGGCCGTTGCCGAGGAAGGGCCCTTCGTACCAGGTCCTGGGCATGCGCTGCCAGACGAGGTCGGCGTCGTCGAGGACCGTGCGCCATGCATCCTCGGAGGGTCCCGGTTCCGCGGAGGCCGGCGAGGGGGCGGCCTCGGGCACCGCCCGGGCGACGGCGGGGACGCCTCCCACCACGAGGGCACCGCCGATCGCGGTACCGGTGGCGAGGACGGTTCTCCTGGACGTGACCATGGACGCCTCCCGGCGGCTCGTCAGGGAACTCCCTGAATTCATCCGAGCTTTCACTCGACGGAAGGTAGGGACGGGACGCGATGCCGTCAATAGCCCGGGAGAGATCCGATGACCGCGGTCGCGTCCGGCGAGGGGCCCTGGCCGCCGGACCGCGTCCGGCGGGGGCGCGAGGCCCGTATCCGGGCGGCGGCCGACGGGCCGCATCGACGGAGACCACGTCCGCGCGTGGCGGTGACAGGCGGACAGGTCCGGAGGGTCCAGGGGCCGAACCCGACCGAACCCGGCGGGCCGCACGCGGCGGAAGCGGGAGACGTATCCGGACGGAGAGGCGGGCCGCACCCGGCGGAGGCGGGAGGCATTTCCGGGCGGCGGCCGACGGGCCGCACCCGGCGGGCGCGGGCGCGGCGCTATTCGTCCGCGGCCCTCGGCTCCGCGCCCTTCCGTCCGTCGACCAGCGGCCACAGGTGGGCCGTCTCGCCGGGCGCGAGCTGGTCCACGACCTCCGCCAGGGCCCAGCACGCCTGTTCGATCCTGCGCCGGATGCCGATCTGCTCGGCGACGATGGCGGCAAGCAAGAGGGCCGTCAGCGCGGCGCAGCCGTTGAGCGCCTGGAGGATCACCATGACCTCCAGCAGCGTGCGGCCCGCGAACGGCCCGGCTCCTGCCGTCGCGGCGGCGATCGCCAGCACCGAGATCAGCACGGCACACGGGGCCGATCCGGGCAGCTGGAAGCGCAGCGCCGCCCAGATCAGCACCAGGAAGACCAGGAACAGCAGGTTCAGTTCGATGCGGGTGACGAGCACGGCCACGGCTGCCGAGGTCAGGCACAGCGCCGTTGCCTCGGTCCACCAGTACGGCCGCGTGTCGCGGGGCAGCCGGGCGCGGCGCAGCACCAGCAGGAGCGGCGTGATCACCAGGACGCCCATCGCGTCACCGGCCCACCACGCAGACCACACCGACCAGAACTCGCCGAGCGGCAGCGACCCGCTCCACACCACTGTCATCACGCCGAAGGTCGCGCTGATCAGCATGCCGCCCGCCCCGAGGAACACCAGCGCGAGCCCGTCCCGCAACCGGTCCAGCTCCGTGCGGAAGTCGATGCGCCGGAGCATCAGGTAGGCGACGACCGGCCCGAGGGTGTTCCCCGCCAGCACGCCGCTCGTGGCGAAACTCAGGGTGTCGAGTGTGGCGATGGTGGCGAGCACCCCCACGGCGATGCCCGGCCACACCCCGACGCCCATCCAGAGCAGACAGCTCAGGGCGATCCCGGTGGGCGGCCACAGCGGTGTCACGACCGCGCCCTCGACCACCACCTGCTGGAGGAGACCGATCTGTCCGCCGACCCAGTAGGCGGCGGCGACGGCGAGCATCCGCAGCAGCGCTGCGGCCGGGCGTCGGAGGTGTTCGCTACGGGGCACGTCTGTCATCAGACAACGTTCCCGGCTCCGCGCGCCGCCCTGACACGCCCTGCCCGCAGCGGGATCCTCGGCCGTCCGGAGGTCATGGGCGTGGCGGGCGGCTCTCCTCGGGATCGTGGACGAGCACCAGGACGGCGGCGTCGTCCGTGTGGTCCGTCTGCGCCGCGACCCCCATCACCTGCGACGCCAGCTCGGACGCCTCGACGCCGGCCGGGACCGCGGATCTGACCAGGCGGGCCACGGCGTCGAGGCCCGCCTCGATCGGATACGACGGCCCCTCCACGACGCCGTCGGTGAGCAGGACGAAGGCGCCCCCGCTGGACAGCCGGCGCCGCGCCACGGGATACGCCTCGCCGGGCAGGATGCCCAGCGGCACGCCCGCCTCGTCCTCCACGACCCCGCCCTGCCCGCCGGCCGTCGCCCATATGGCGGGCACGTGGCCGGCCCGGGCGCTCTCCAGCTCGCCGGTGGCGGGGTCGAAGCGGAGGAAGCTGCAGGTCGCGAAGAGGCCGTGGTCCATGGAGAGCAGCAGTTCGTTGGCCCAGCCCAGGACCTCGCCGGGGTCGGTGGTGGCGGTGGCTACGGCGCGCAGCCCCATGCGGACCTGGCCCATGAAGGCGGCGGCCTCCACGTCGTGGCCCTGGACGTCGCCGATCGAGAAGCCGAGCGAGCCGTCGGGCAGGACGAAGCCGTCGTACCAGTCGCCGCCGATGTCGAGGCCGTTGCGCGCCGGCACGTACTCGGCCGCGACCCGCAGTCCGGGCAGGTCGGGAAGCCCGGTGGGCAACATGGAACGCTGGAGGGCCTCGGCGAGTTCGACGCGGGCGCGCTGGCGCTCGGCGCCCTGCCGCACCCGGTCGGTCAGCCGCCCCAGGGTCGTCAGGAGATCGTCGGCCGTCGCCGATCGCGAAGGACGACGCCGGGTCATGGACCTCTCCGAGGAACGTCCGAAGGCCGACCGGCCTGGCCACTTCCTCACGCGGTGGCCCAGGCTCAGCTGGGCTCGTGCAGCCCGGACTCATTATATTTCCGGCGAACGCGCCGCCGCGCGGCGCGGCGGCGGGGGCTGCCGCGGCGAGGAGCGGCCGGCGGCGGGGGCTAGACGGTGTCCGACACGAGTTCCATGAGGTCGGACAGGCGACGCCGCCACAAATGCGTCCGGCGGCAGTAGAGCCGCAGGCGGCCCCGTCTTCCGGCATGCCGGAAGGGCCGGCCGCACCATCGGCACGGACGGAGCGCGCGTGCGTCGGCGCCGAAGCCGGACATCCGTTCCCCCATGACGCGAGGCTAGCGGGCCCGGCCTGCGGTCCGGTCGGCCGGGAGGCCGCTCGGTGTGCCGGTGAGGTCCAGCTCGCCGACGACCTGGTCCCCGCTCATCTCACCGGTCAGCCGGAAACCGAGCCTCAGGTAGAAGTCCTCCGGCCCGTTCTCCCCCTGCTTCCAGGTCACCGTCACCCGTGTGCCGCCACGTCTGCGGATCTCCTCGCACACGGACCGCACGGCGAAGCGGCCGTATCCGCGACCCTGTTCTCCCGCGGCGACCGCAAGCCGCCACAGCCCTGAACGCGGCCGGTCGTCCGGGTCGCCGGAGCTGAACCGTACGTCGAAGAAGGCCATCACGAAGCCGACGGGCCGGTCCCCGTCGACGATCAGCCGCGGCCAGGCGACATCGGGCTGCGCGTACGCCTCGGCGAGGGAGCGCGCGACGGGGGCCACGAAGACCCGCTGGTCGGGTCGGACAGCGAGGTCGCATGCGGCGAGCACGTTGTCGGCGGTGATCTTCTCCAGGCGGAGCGACGCTGTCATGCCGCGCACCCTATCGGCGGCGCCCAGCGGTCCTCGAACGCATTTTCAGGCCCGGCCCCGGCCGTCCTGCGCCGGGGTGCACGGGACCGCGCGTGGGTGGTTCAGGGCTTCCAGGGGCCGATGCGGTCCAGGCGGCGGCGCTGCTGGAGTGCGGTGGGGACATCGAGGCCCTGGCCGCGTTCGGCGAGGTGGTCGGCGACGGCGGTGCGGTGCTCGACGGGCTTGTGGTCGTCGTACTTGAACTTGGCCCGTACGTCGGCGACTTCCAGGCGCAGGCCGCGGATGCCGGGCAGCATCCGGCCGTACGGGGGCTGCTCGCCGACACCCTCGGCGTCTCCGTCTCCGCCCTGATGGAAGGCCCGTCCGAAGGCCGCGTCCGCATCGTGACCGCCGACGCCACGATGCCCCTGTGGACCGGAAGCAGGGGCAGCGAGGCACGGCTCATGCTGACGACCCCGGGACCGGCCCCGGTCGAGGTCTGGCGCTGGAAACTCGAACCCGGCGAGGAGTACCCCAGCCACCCGCACCAGCCCGGAGTCGTCGAAACCGTCTCCGTCACCTCCGGCCGGATGACCCTGGTGGTCGACGGCACCGAGCACCCCGTCGAAGCCGGACAGACCGCCGCCTTCGACGGCGACGCGCCCCACACCTACCGCGGCTCGGGCGACGAGACGTGCCACCTGATCATGACCGTCCACTTGCTGCCCGGACCCGCAGGCACTGCGTGAAGCGCAGACCGACCCCCTGGGCGATCAGCGTGCGCAGGTCCTCATGCGTGAGCGTCCCGAGCGGCTCGCGGCGCAGGGCCCCGGACACCCCACGTCGGCACAGGCGGCCGTCGGGCACGCTCGGGCCGGGGGCCCGGTGCCGGGATGAGCCGGGATGAGTAGGAGAGGCACCGTTGCTGAGTACCTCGCCCGATCACCGCCGCTCGCGCCGCTGATCGAATGGTGTCCATGACTTCTGACGCGTCCCCCCGACCCCGTCTGCGGCACGTCACCGCGACCGGGACCGCCCTGGCCGGTGTTCTGCTGCCGCTGGTGGCCGGAATGCTGCTCGCCAGGTCGGTCGGCTCGGACCCCATGACACCGGTCAACACCCTCATCACGCACGGCGGGCAGCGCGTCGGAGCCGTGCCGGGCCAGTGGCGCGGGTGCCGCCGGTACGCACTGCATCGCGGGACGGGGCGCGTCACCGGGCCGAGGACGCTGCGGGCACCGAGCAGAAGACAACTCGCCGATCGCGTCCGGAACTTCGGGCACCGTTCCCCGGAAGGGTCGTCGTCGAGCCGTCTCGGTGATCTTCGTGCCGTGGGCCGCGATACTGGTCGGACGAGACCGGCTCGCTGACCACGAGAGGCAGCTACATGGTGGACACCACGCAGGGGCAGGGCAGTTGGCGACGCAGCGCGGGCGGGCGGCACGCCGTCGTCGTCGGGGGCAGCCTCGCGGGGCTGCTCGCGGCGCACGTCCTTGCCGAGCACGCCGACAGGGTGACGATCGTCGAGCGGGACCGCTTCCCCGACGGACCGGACGCTCGCCCCGGCGTGCCGCAGGGTCGGCACGCCCATGTGCTCCTCGAAGGCGGACAGCTCGCGCTCGACGCGCTGCTGCCAGGATTCATGGCCGAGTTGAGAGCGTCGGGCGCACCTCGGATCGGCATGCCGTCGGACATGGTGCAGTGGCAGAGCGGCCGCTGGTTCCGGCGCACGCACGCGACCACGTACATCTACACCGGCTCGCGCGGCCAGATCGAGCACCTGGTCCGGGCGCGCGTGCTGGCCAACCCGGTGATCACGACGATCACGTCGACCGAGGCCGTCGGGCTGATCGGTGACGCCTCGCGCGTACGGGGCGTGCTGCTGCGCGAGCGGGGTGAGGGCGCGAAGGACGGCGGACAGGAGCCGCGCACACTGGATGCGGACGTGGTCGTGGACGCCTCGGGCCGTGGTTCACGCGCCTCGCAGTGGCTGTCGGCGATCGACGCCGAGCCGCCCGAGGAGGAGACCATCGACACGGGCCTCGCGTACGCCTCCCGCATCTACCGCAACAAGAGCGACAACCTCGGGTCCGATTCCCTCGGTTACTACGTCTACCCGAGCCCCGCGCAGGTCTGCAGCGGCGGGGTGCTGCCCCTGGAGGACGGGCGCTACCTGGTCGTCCTCGCGGGGCTGCGCGGCGACGAACCGCCCACGGACGAGGAGGGGTTCACCGCCTACGCGGCCCGCTTCCCGCATCCCTTCATCCACGACTGGCTGCGGGAGGCCGAGCCGGACACGCCGCCGTTCGGCTTCCGCCGGACGTCGAATCTGCGCCGCCGCTACGACCGGCCGGGCCGGCGACCGGCCGGTTTCCTCGCGACGGGCGACGCATTGTGCACGTTCAACCCGATCTACGGGCAGGGCATGGCCGTCGCGGCGATGAGCGCGGTGGCGCTGCGCGACGCGCTCGCCGATCCGCGGCGGACGCCGACGACGGCGCGCGTGCAGCAGGCGCTGTTCGAGGCGTCGCGGCAGGCGTGGGACATCTCGGCGGGCGCGGACAAGACGATGCCGGGGGCTGTGGGGAACGCCGTCACCGTCCGGGCCGTGGACCGGCCTGCCGGCTGGTACCTGAGCCGTGTCCAGCAGCGGTATCCGGGCGACCCCGTCGTGGGGCCCGCTTTCCGCTCCGTACTGACGCTCACGTCGCCGCTGACCGCGCTCTTCGCGCCCAAGGTGGCCCGTGCCGTGCTCCTCGGCCCCGTGGCGCGGACGCCGGCCAGACCTCCCATGACCCGCGAGGCGGCGTCAGGCTGAGCCGCGCGTGCGAGCCGTTCGGCGGGCCGCGCGCGGGGTGGGACGGCGGCCGGGCGGCGCGGCCCGGGGCATCGGCGGATGATGGGAAGAAGGTGACCAGGTCCCTCCGGCAGACAGGGCGCGCCGTCGCCCGGAAGGGCCCGCCGGAGGTGCGTCCGCGCGGGACCCGGCCGTCCCGAGCGGACGCGCAGAAGGCTTGCGAGGAGATCTGTCATGAGCGACGCGAGCGGGGCGGCATCAGGCGACCGTGCCCTGAAGACCAAGCACCGGAAGATGTGGGCGCTGGGTGACTATCCGGCTGTGGCGTCCGAGCTCATCCCGGACCTGGGGCCCCTTCTGGTGCGGGCCTGCGGGGTGAGCGGCGGGCAGCGCGTGCTCGACGTCGCGGCCGGTACGGGCAATGCCGCGATCCCCGCGGCGCTCGCCGGCGCGGATGTCGTGGCGTCCGACCTCACCCCGGAGCTGCTGGACGCCGGGCGGCAGGCGGCGGAGAAGCAGGGCGCGGAGCTGGAGTGGCGCGAGGCGGACGCCGAGGCGCTGCCCTTCGGGGACGGCGAGTTCGACGTCGTGATGTCCTGCGTCGGGGTCATGTTCGCCCCGCATCACCAGGCGGCCGCGGACGAGCTGCTGAGGGTGTGCCGGCCGGGCGGCACGATCGGCCTGGTCAACTGGACGCCCGAGGGCTTCGTCGGGCGCATGTTCGCGACGATGAAACCGTACGCGCCACCGCCTCCACCCGGTGCCCGGCCGCCGCCGCTGTGGGGCCAGGAGCAGCACGTCCGGGCGCTGTTCGCCGACCGGGTGACCGATGTCGACGCCCGCCGGCAGACGGTACGGGTGGACCGGTTCGAGTCGCCGGAGGCGTTCCGCGACTACTTCAAGGCGAACTACGGCCCCACCATCGCCACGTACCGCAACATCGCCGAGGACCCCGATCGCGTCGCCGCGCTCGACCGGGAGCTCGCGTCTCTGGCGCGCCGGGCGAGCGACACGGACGAGACCGCGCCGACGGCCATGGACTGGGAGTACCTGCTGCTCACCGCGCGCAAGCTCGACTGAGGCGCCCGGGCCCGGGCAGGCCGGTGCGCCGGTGTCACGGGGATACCGGCCCGCGCCGCCGCGCCGGGGCGCCGGCCGGGCGGACGCTTACGCGGGCGGGCGCCGGGTACCCCGGGGTCGGAGCCGTGGCCGGACACGAAGGAGGCCCCGTGCCCTCGACGGACGCGCTGGCGGAGTACCACCGCAAACGCGACTTCCGCAGAACGGCTGAGCCCAAGGGGAGCACCGGGCCCGGCGGACGGCCCGAGCCCTCGTTCGTGGTGCAGATCCACGACGCCACCGCCATGCACTTCGACTTCCGGCTCGAAGTGGACGGGGTTCTCAAGAGCTGGGCCGTGCCGAAGGGCCCGTCCGCCGACCCGCACGACAAGCGCCTCGCGATGCCGACCGAGGACCATCCGCTCGACTACGCGGACTTCGAGGGGGTGATCGCGGAGGGCGAGTACGGCGGCGGCACCGTGATCATCTGGGACGAGGGCACCTATCACGGCCTCGCCACCGACCGGCGCGGGCGCGAGATCCCGTTCGCGGACGCCCTGCGCGACGGTCACGCCTCGTTCTGCCTGCACGGCGGCAAGCTCCGCGGCGGGTACGCGCTGACCCGGACCCGGCCAGGCGGGGACGGGCAGCGCGAGGCCTGGCTGCTGGTGAAGAAGAACGACCGGCACGCGTCCTCGCACCACGCGACGGAGCCGCGCCGGGCGAGATCCGCCCGCACCGGCCGCACCCTCAAGCGGGTGGCGGCCGACGCCGCGGCGAGCGGACCGTCAAAGCGCTGAGGCGGGCGCAGCGAACACACGACGCCCGGTCTCCTCGAAAGGAGACCGGGCGTCCGACGTGTACGGGTGTCCTGGACGTTGTCAGACCTGGTCGGCCGTGCCGTCCAGGGCCGCCTGGGCGTCCCTGTCGGCGTCGGTGATGAGGGTGTCGGCGCTGCTGAGAGCGTCGGGGGCGGTCAGCGCCCCGTCCAGGGCGTCCGCCTGGGCGGCGGGCGGCGGGCTGACGGCGGCGATCACGGCGCCGGTGGCGAGAGACATGACGGCAAGGATGCTGCGCTTCTTCATGCCCCTTTCAACTGCCGGGGCCCACCGGAGGACACGGCCGATCCCGACTCGCTCGGCCGAGGTCCCGCCACCGGGCCGACGGACCGCGGCCGGACCGGCGCCCCGGGGCCCGACGGGACGGACCGGTCGCACCGCTCGGCCTGGTCGCATTGGTCAGGACAGCAGCGGTATCCGGCGGTCGCGGAGGCGATCAGGTGCGGGCGCGGAGCGAGGCCGTGTGCTCGCGGATCTGTTCCGGCGTCAGGTAGGCGTCGCTGTACTCGAACTCCCGCAGCGTTCCGGCCTTCTGCGCCTGGAAGCCGGTGCGCACGAAGTCGTCGCCCGCGACGGCGTTGAGCATCCAGTTGGTCATGACACGGATCCTGGCCACGTTGGTCCGCAGCGCGGACCAGTGGTAGCCGCGTGCCACGGCCTGTGCGGGCAGGCCGCGCAGTTCGATGCCGAGGGGCTTGGAGACGGCGTCCTTGCCGCCCAGGTCGACCACCAGCCCCAGGTCCTTGTGCGCGTACGGCTGCAACTGCTGCCCGCGCAGCGAGGCGATGACATTGGCCGCGACCTTGCGTCCCTGGCGCAGGGCGTGCTGGGCGGTGGGCGGGCAGACGGCTCCGTCACCCTTGGCCAGGTCCGGCACCGCCGCGGCGTCGCCGAGGGCGAACACGCCGTCGGCGCCCGGGACAGTCATCTCGGGGGTCACGACCAGACGGCCGCGGACCGTCTCCGCGTCCAGCGTGCCGACCAGTGGGCTCGCCGCGACGCCGGCCGTCCAGATGAGCGTGCGGCTCGGCAGGACGCGGCCGTCGGTGAGGGTCACCTTCTCGGGCCCGGCCTCGGCGACCGACACTCCGAGCGACACCTCGATCCCGCGTTTGCGCAGGATGTCCAGGGCGACGAGGCCGAGGCGGTCGCCGAGTTCGGGCATCAGTTTGGGCGCGATGTCGACGAGGTGCCACCTGATCTGCCGGGGGTCGAGGCGCGGGTACCGCCGCACGGCGTGGTGGGTGAGGCGCTGCAGGCACGCGGCCGTCTCGGTGCCGGCGTATCCGCCGCCGACCACCACGAACTGGAGCCGGGACGTCCGTTCCGCCTCGTCCTGGCTCGCGTCGGCCAGGTCCAGCTGCGCGATGACGTGGTCGCGGATGTAGGCGGCCTCGGCCAGCGTCTTCATGCCGCGCGCGTGCTCGAGGAGGCCGGGGATGTCGAAGGTCCGGGTGATGCTGCCGGGTGCCAGGACGAGCCGGTCGTACCTCTGGACCACCGTTTCGCCCGTGATCTTGCGCAGGACGCACACCTTCGCCGCGGTGTCGACGCCGATCGCTCCGCCGGGGATGATCCGGGTCCGGTGCCTGCGGCTGCGCCGCAGGGAGAGGGCGACCGACTGGGGGGTGAGCACGCCGGCCGCCACCTGGGGCAGCAGGGGCAGGTAGAGCTGGTACGAGAACGGTGTGACCAGCAGGATCTCCGCCTCGGCGGCGGACAGTTCACGTTCCAGCCGGCGTACGCACTCCACTCCTGCGAATCCGGCGCCCACCACGAGAATCGTCGGTCGTGCCACGGTGTCCGTCCCTTCCGAGTCGGCGGGTCTCCCGCCCTTCGGGGGCCTGTCCTGCCGCCCAGGCGGTTTGCGCAGTCGCGGGACGAGCCGGCTGCACGACGTTCTCCCGCACCGACGCACCCGCCGCCCGCCAAGCCCGGTTACCCGGAGGCCCGGCCTCCATGCACGGAGCCGGCTCCGTGTCCGCCGGACGCGTGCGAGGGCGTGTGCGGGGTACGCGCCTGACCTGCCGGGCCGACAGCGGTGAGTGAGGATGGCCGGGATGATGCTCTCGGACGCCGTCTACGCGGCCTTGGGAATCGGCGCGCTGGCCGCCGCCGTGGTGCCGCGGATCGTGTTCAGGCGACCGCTGTCGATGCCCATGGTGTTCCTGGCCGCCGGGGTGCTCGCGGCGGTGCTGCCCGTCCCGCTGCCGACCGTGGACCCGGTGCGCGACCGGCTGTGGGTCGAGCACGTGACCGAGGTGTGCGTGATCGTGTCCCTGATGGGTGCGGGGCTCGCGATCAACCGGCCGGTCGGGCTGCGGGCGTGGGCGGGAACATGGCGTCTGCTGGGGATCACCCTGCCGCTCACCGTGGCGGCGACGGCGGCGACCGCGGCGTGGCTGCTGGGCTGGCCGCCGGCCGCCGCCCTGCTGCTGGCGGCCGTGCTGGCGCCCACCGACCCCGTGCTGGCCGCGGAGGTGCGGGTCGGGGAGCCGACCGACGACGAGCAGGACGAGGACGAGGTGCGCTTCACCCTGACCAGCGAGGCGGGGCTCAACGACGGGCTGGCCTTTCCCTTCGTCCTCGCCGCGCTGGCCCTGTCCGCGGCGGCGGGCTCCGGGTGGTCGGCGGACTGGCTGGGCGGCTGGCTGCTGACGGACGTCCTGGGCCGGGGCGCCGTGGGACTGGCGACCGGTCTGGTGACCGGCCGGCTCCTCGGCCGGATGTTCTTCCGCGCCAAGGCGTCGGCGCTGCGGCTGTCGGAGCACATGGAGGGCTTCGTCGCCCTGGGCGCCACGTTCGTGTCCTACGGCATCGCCGAGCTGCTGCACGGCTACGGGTTCTTCGCCGTGTTCGTCACCGCCTGCACGATCCGCGCGGCCGAGCGCAGCCACGGCTACCACAAGGTCCTCCACGAGTTCACCGAGCAGATCGAGCGGCTGCTGACCGCGGTTCTGCTGTTCCTGCTGGGCGGTTTCCTCGCCACCGACGGGCTCACGGCCCTCACCTGGCAGGGGGCGCTCCTGTCGGGTCTGCTCCTCCTGGTCGTCCGCCCCGTCACGGGCTGGGTCGCCCAGATCGGGCACCCGGCCGGTCCCCGGGAGCGGCTGGTCACGTCGCTGTTCGGCATCCGGGGCATCGGCTCGCTGTTCTACCTCGCGTACGCCCTCGGCCACGACGGCTTCGCGGGCCGCGCCGAGCAGTTGTGGGCGGTGGTGGCGTTCACCGTCCTGGCGTCCGTGATGGTCCACGGCGCCGCGGCCACCCCGGTCATCACCCGCCTGGACCGCCTGCGCCGCAGGTCCGGCGAGCCGCCGTGACCGCCGGCCGCAGGCGATCGCGGACATCGAGCCGGTTCGCGGGGGTACCCGGCCGTGCGGAGGTGGTGGTCATGGCCGAGCCGGTGTCCGGCGACGGCCGGATGCCGACCGTCGGGGTCGAGGAGGAGTTCTTCGTCGTACGGGCGGACAGCAGAGCGCTGGAACCGGCCGGGCCCCTCGTCGTGGCACGTGCCCGGGCAACGGCCGGTGACCTGGTGGCGGGCGAGTTCCACGAGAGTCAGATCGAGGTGCGCACCCCGCCGTGCGCCGGCGCCGGGGCGTTGCACCGGGCGCTGGAGTCCGTACGGGCGGCGGCGGCTGTTGCCGCCCGCGCCGAGGGTCTGGGGCTGTGCGCGAGCGGCACGCCCGTCATCGGCGGTCCCGGGGCCCGGCTGGTGGGCGACCATCCGCGCTACCGGGCCGGTGTGCGGCAGTTCGGCGCCATGCTCGACGACTTCACCGTCTGCTCCGCCCATGTGCACGTCCACGTGCCGGAGCGGGAGACCGCGGTCCTGGCGGGCAACCATGTGCGGCCGTGGCTGCCGCTGCTGGTGGCGATGAGCGCCAACTCGCCGTTCTTCCACAGCCGCGACACGGGCTACGCGAGCTGGCGCACCGTCGTGCGGCTCGGCTTCCCCGCGCTGGGCGCGCCGCCGTACGCCGACTCGCTGGCGCGCTACGAGCGGCTGACGGCAGCCCTGGAGGCGTCCGAGGCGATGCTCGACGCGAACAACCCGTTCTGGGACCTGCGGCCCAACCCCCGCGTGCCGACGCTGGAGGTCCGCGTCATGGACGTTCCGGCCGACGCGGCGGACACCGCGGCTCTCGCCGCACTCGTGCGGGCGCTCGTGGTGCGCTCGGTGACTCTGGTCCGGCAGGGCGATCCGGGCCCGCGCACCTGCGGTGAGCTGCTGCGCGCCTCGTACTGGCGGGCGGCGCGGGACGGCTGGGAGGGTGCGGGCCTGGACGGGACCACCGAGGAGGTGGTGCCGTTCGAGGTCCAGGCGGCCCGTCTGGTGGGGCAGGTGCGGGAGGTGCTGGAGGAGTGCGGGGACCTGGACCGGGTGACGGCGTTCGTCGGGCGGCTGGCCGCGCACGGGTGCGGGGCGCGCAGGCAGCGTGCCCTGTGGGAACGGCGCTCCCGCCTGACGGACGTCGTGGACGGCCTCCTCGCCGGGGACGGGTCCGAGGCCGATGCCGTCAGGTGGCGGTGAGGGTGGTGACCAGGACGTCGCGGTGCGCCGGGCGCGCGGGGTCGACCGGACGGACGGCGGACACTCCGTGGAGTGTGGCGCGGTCGTCGTTGAGCAGGAGGCTTCCAGGGTCGCGCAGCGTCGTCGACAGCAGCTGACGTCCCTCCGGGGTGAAGACGGTGCTCTCCCCGCCGGAGACGTTGTTCCGTGCGACGAGCAGCGAGGACACCAGGGTGACGCCGTCGCGGTGGCGTCCCTCGGGGGTCGGTTCCCCCGCGCCGTCGGCCGTCGCGACCACGCGGAACGGATGGACCTTGACGCTCCACTCCCCGGCCTCGTCCAGCGCCCGCGCCATGCGCCCCAGCAGTCCGAGAAGGGACCGCAGGACGGGGTCGTCGGCGAACGCGCGGGTCAGGGGCTCGAAGTGACGGTCGACCGCGTCGAAGAGCGGGTTCGTGTGGCGCGGCTGCACGAACACCTCGTGCGGGAGCATCCGTACGCCCCCGGTGGCGGAATCCCACGCGAAGTGGCCGTAGCGGCGCAGCCTGCGGGTACCGCGCTGTGCCGCGTACGGATCCTCCGCCAGGTCATCCCAGTGGGCGGCGAACGCGGCCCACTCGGGCCAGTGGGGCCCGTCGGCGCCGAGCGACGCGAGCACCGTTTCCGGGGGCATGAAGTACACGCCGGTCGACGCCAGCGCGGCACGCGCCTCGTCGACCGCGGGGGCGCTGCCGCCGGTGCGATCGCTGTGCGCCGTGGGGCCTGGGGTGTCGAGGTGGGGTTCCATGGGTCCGACCGCCTTCCTGAGCCCGCTGGGCTTCCCGTCCCCGGGTCCCCCGGGTTCCCCCGTCCCCGTACTCCAACCGGCCGTCGGTGACGCGAGCCGGACGTCGGGCAGTCGGGCAGTCGGGCGAGCAGCGTGTCGATGCCCGAGTCCGCGATGGCGCGCCCGATGTCCTGGCCCGGGGCAGCGCCCCCTCGCCCCGCCCCGCTTCCCACGCGGCTCCGGCGGCCGCGAGTTCGCGCGGCCCGCGCGCAAGCGCTTGCCCCGGGCCGTGAAAACCCCTGGTGGTCCAGACCTCTCGCCTGATACATGTCACATCCGTGACGGAAAAGATTCCGGCGGGCCGGCAGGTTCCCGCCTCTCCAGCGACGGCCGGCGCCCACGGTCGGGCGGCGGCGACCGAACCGCCCGGCCTGTGGAACCGCAACTTCCGGCTCTTCTTCGTGGCGCGTTCCGTCGCCGTCTTCGGTGACGGGATGGTGCCCGTGGCCCTCGCCGCGGGCCTGCTCGGCGCGGGCCGTCCCGCGTCCTCCGTCGGGTATGCGCTGGGCTCGTGGATGGGGCCGTTCGCGCTCCTCGTGCTCTTCGGCGGGGTGCTGGCGGACCGGTTCACGGCCCGCCACATGATGATCATCGCCGATGTGCTCCGGCTCGCCGGCGCCTCGACACTCGCCGTGCTGTTCGCCGCGGGCAGTCCGCCCCTGTGGTCGGTGTACGCGCTCAGCGCGGTCAGCGGCGTCGGCGCCGCCCTCTTCCAGCCGGGGGTGGCGAGCACGATCCCGCGGATATCGGCGGACGTCCAGCGTGCGAACGCCGTCCTGAGGGTCATTGAGGCGCTGATGACGATGGCCGGGCCCGCGTTCGCCGGGCTGGTCGTCGCGCTGGCGGGCGCGGGGGCCGTCTTCGGGGCGAACGCGGCGACGTTCGGTGTCAGCGCCGTGTGCCTGGCGCTGATGCGGATGGTTCCTCTGCCGGGCGACCAGGTTCGGCGCGGTTCGATGATGGCGGAACTGGCGGACGGATGGCGCGAGTTCAGGGCTCGCAGCTGGCTGTGGCAGGTGATCGCGGTCTGGACGGTGTACGGGCTGACCGTCCTCGGACCGATGCTGCCGCTCACGGCGGCGCTGGTGACGGACCGGCACGGCTCGGCCTCGTACGGGCTGCTGATGGCGGTGAACGGGGCGGGCAGCGCGGTCGGCGGTCTGCTGGCGCTGCGGTCGCGTCCCGCGCGTCCGCTCGCGACGGGTGCGGTGGCCCTGATCGGGGTCCCGGTGAACCTCGCCCTGCTGGCGTCCGACGTGTCCGTGGTCGCGCTGGGCGTCGGCCAGTTCGTGGTCGGAACGGCCTTCGCGTACTGGCTCGTCATGTGGTCGACGGCGGTGCAGACGCATGTGCCCCAACAGGCCCTGAACCGTCTGCACGCCTATGACGTGGCCGGTTCGCTGCTGATGCTGGCGGCGGGCAGGGCGCTCGCCGGTCCCGCCTCCGAGGCCCTCGGCACCCGGCAGGTCCTGCTGGGCGGCGTGGTGCTCGGGACGCTGGCGGTGGGCGTGCTGCTGGCGATCCCGTCGGTACGGCGACTGCCGAGGGCGTAGGGGCCGCGCGTCCTCGCGCCGGCGGTCAGGCAGCACGACGAGTCCGGGATCGGCGGCCACGGCCGTCTCTCCACTCCTCCACCGTGATCTCCGGGCCGCTGTCCTCGAACCAGGGTTCGCGCCGGGTGATGTGGAGGTCGTGTCCCATACTCCGCACGCCGGCGGGTGGCGCGGTCGCGGCTCAGGTCGTGTCCGGCGGCGGTTGCGTCACGGACTCGTGGGCCTCGGGGTGGGGGCGGCGGCGGATGCGGGCGGCGAGGACCGCGACGTCGTCCTCGGCGTGCTGGGCGTCGAAGCGGTCGACGACCGTGTCGAGCAGTTCCTCGACACCGGCGCCGGGCCGCAGCCACCGTCCGGCGAGCCGCGCCAGCGAGACGTCGATGTCCTCTCCCCTGCGCTCGACGAGGCCGTCGGTGAACAGCAGCAGGGTCTGCGACGGAGCCATGGTGCGCGTGATGAGTTCGTATCCGCCCAGACCCGTGCCGAGCGGCGGGCCGACCGGCACGGGCACGACCTCGGCTGCGTTGCCGGCGCCGAACAGGACGGGCGGCAGATGGCCGGCGCTGGCGAACGCGGCCACGCGCCGAGCCGGATCGACGCGAATGAGCAGGCAGGTGGCCGGGCGGCGGCTGGCGTTCGTGGCCACGGTCTCGTCGAGCTGGCGCAGCACCCGGTGCGGTGGCAGGTCCGCGGAGGCGACGTAACGCAGGGCGGAGCGGTAGGCGTTCATGTCGACGGCCGCGTCGAGACCGTGGCCCATCACGTCCCCGACGACGAGCAGGGTGCGCCCGTAGTGGAGGCGCACGGTCTCGAACCAGTCGCCACCCACCAGGGTGCTGCTTCCGGAGGGCAGGTAGCGGGTGGCGACCTCCAGGTTGGGGTGCGGTCTGCCGGGTTCGGCGAGCAGCGCGCGCTGGAGGTTGAGCGCGGTGCTGCGGACGGAGGCGTGGGCGCGCGCGTGGCCGATGAGGACGGCGGCGAGGCGGGCCGCGTAGTGGAGTGTCGCGGTCTCGTCGTCGGTGAAGCCCTCGCCCGGCCGGGCGGCGAGGAGGACGCCGTAGGCGCGGCCGTGGGCGAGGAGCGGTACGTGCAGGTGGGTGACGGGCCGGCCGCCCGTGAGGGTGGTGACCGTGCGGATGGCGTGGCCCTCGTCCAGTGCTGCCACCGACTGCGCGGCGGCGTCGGCCCCGGCGTCCAGGAGGTCGTCGCGGCCGCGTGCGCAGGTGCGGGTCGGCGGGCCGTGCGCGTGCGGCCGGTCCGTGGCGACGTCCTCGGGGAGGAGGTCGACGGCGGCGGCCTCGCACAGGGAGGGGCACAGGAACTGGGCGAGCTCCGCGCAGACGGTCTGCTCGTCGAGTGCGGTGCCGATGACGTCGAGGGCCCGCTCGATCGCCGCCAGCCGTGCCCGCACCCGCCCCTGCCCCTCGTGCCGTGCCGACAAAAGGCCACCTCCGTGCAAGCGCCGCTCGTACGCAGGCCATCACATCAGCGAGAGGGCCGCGGGCCGGGCAGCGACGCAGACGAACGGCGGGATGGCCGCCGCACGGCCCGAGCGGCCGGGGTGGCGCGCCGGCGGACGGCGGCCGCCCCCACAGCAGTGCGCCCGGCCGGGGGTACCCCGGCCGGGCGCACGTGTCCGACGGACAGCCGTCAGGTGGTGCCGGGCTCTTCGGTCATCCCGATGCCGAAGGGAACCGAGCGGATGAACGCGGCGGTGTGCGGATCGTCCGCCGCTGCCGCCATCCTCTCCAGGAGCGCCAGGAACTCGGCTCGGTCGTCACCCGTCAGCTGGAGCAGTTCGTAGCCCATGTTCTCCAGGCCGCGCACAGCCGTGTCGGGGTCGATCTCTTCGGGTCCGCAATGCTCCATCAGCATCATCGCGGTGATGATCGCGTTCACAAGGGGTTCCGGATTCACCTAGGGCGCCATTCGGACGGTGATGGTGGTGATGCCAGCGTAGGTCATGAACCGGTTCGCAGCCGCCACCGCGTCGGCGGTGGGCAACTCCCATACGGCTTGCAGGCCGTTGTAGACGGCGGTGGCCGCCTGGCGGCGCGCCTGGTCCACCGCTTTCTCGGTGAATCGGGGATTCAGCTTCCGGTCGATGATCTCGTTGCCGTTGACACCGTCGAACTTCGCCGTCACCGGGATGCCGTCGGCTCCCGGCATCTCCAGCTGCGGTGCCATGCCCCGTCCCGTCGCCGGGTTGGAGCGGGCCCCGGCCACGCCGGACTGGTAGTTGTAGGCGTTCGGCGGCATGCCGGGCCTCGGGGGCGTCGCGCGCAGATCGCCGCCCTCGTCGACCCAGTTGGCCACGTCCTCGGCGTCGGGTCCGCAGTTGTGGACCAGGACGGACGTGCCACCGGCCACCACGTAGTACGTGTGGACGCCCTCGACGGTGAGGTTGTGGACGCGTTCCGTGCGGTGGGAGGTGTCCACCGCGGTGATCTGCACCCAGGTACCGGACGCGGTCTGCAGCCACATTCCGGACTCGAGGTCGGCCGCCTCGTCCCAGGTGCCGTAGTCCGGCAGCCAGAACAGGTGCGACGCGGTCGACGTGATCTTGCCCGGCTTGGCGGCGCCGTCCTCGCCGTCGGGGTCGACGGTGAGGGTGACGAGGTCCTTTCCGCTCCGGTGGTCACGGGTGTCGGTGACCGTACGGGGCCGGGTGTCCCCGGTCTCGGGGTCGGTGGCCACCACCTGGTCGCCGACGTTCAGCGCCTCGATGTCCTTGAGACTGCCGTCCGCGAGGACGACCTTGGTGCCGGGCACGAAGCTGTTCGGGCAGGTGGTCGGTTCCGGCTCGTCCTTGGGCTTCGCCGGGGCCTCGGGTTCGTCGGCCTTGGGCTTCGGCGGCGTCGCGGCGTCGGCCACGTCGTCGACCTTGTCCTCGGCCTTGCGGACGTCGTTGGCCGTGTCGAGCGCTTCGGCGCCCTTGGCGGCGTACTTGCCGGCCTTGACCGCGCTGGCGCCGTAGCCCACCAGCGGGATCGCCGAGCTCAGGGACAGTGCGGCGTCGACGTAGTTGCCCTCGGCCGCGTACCAGATGCCGTTGGCGACGTCCGCGACCTCGCCCACGACCGGGATCAGGCCGACCACGTCGAGTGCGGCGTGGCCGATGTCCGAGAGCGAGAGCCCGAAGAGGTGTCCGTCGAGTTCGACGAAGCTGATCGGGTTGCCGCCCGCGAAGGCGTACCTGTTGCCGGTGAACGGGTCGGTGGCCAGGGCCATGTCGGCCAGGGCGCCGCCGTACGAGTCGCGGGTCAGGAAGCGGTTCAGCCCCGGGTCGTAGTTGCGGAAGCCCATGTCGTACGTGCCCGACGCCTTGTCCCAGCGGGACGAGTTGAAGCGGAAGGCGTTGTACGCGTCCTTGTCGGGGTCGGCGGTGTCCGGCTTGTCCGCCCCGGTCATCTGCGACGTGTCGTCCGAACCGTACGCGGTGTAGCCGTACGTGGCGCGGGTGTTGCCGTCCTCCTTCGTGATGGCCTCGACGTCCCCGCGGGGGCTCGTGACGTAGTGGGAGTACTCCTTCGTGCCGCCGTCCTTGTGCTTGATCTGGGTGGCACGCTGGCCGCCCGCCAGGTACTGGTAGTCCGTGTCGGGCTTGCCGTTCAGCTCCTCGCGCAGGACCTGGTTGTCCATGCCGAGGTAGGTGAACGCCGTGGTCTTCGACTCCGCGCCGGAGGTCGTCTGGGAGACGGTCCGGTCGAACGGGTCGAAGACGTAAGCGGTCGTCACCGCGGCGGCGCCGGTGCCGGCACGGGTCTTCACCGTGCGGTCGAAGCCGTCGTAGTAGTTCTTCTGTGTGGTCTCGCCGCCGGTGCTGACCGTGTCGAGCCGGCCCAGCGGGTCGTAGTTGTAGGTGGAGGTCACCCCGCCGGCGGACGAGGACAGCAGCCGGTTGCGGTCGTAGCGGTGGGTCGTGGTCAGGTCGCTGACCGTCTGCTCGACGACGTTGCTGTTGCGGTCGTAGGTGTACTTCTCGGTGCCGGGGCTGTCACCGGCCTTGGTGACCTGGGCGATGCGGTCCTGGGGGTCGTAGTCGAAGGTGTAGGTGTTGTTGATGTACGCCGCGTTGTCGTCGGCGTTCATCAGCTTGAGCACGTCCTTGGAGCGGTGCCCGTTGGGCGAGTACTCGAGGTCGTGCTGGGCGACGACCGTGCCGCCGGACTTCTTCTCGACGGACTGCTTGACCGAACCGTCGAGGTAGTAGGTCAGGTCGAGCGTGTTGCCGTTGGGCTTTGTCTGCTTCAGCAGCTGCCCGCGGGCGGTGTAGGTCATCGTGGTGATCTGCTGATTGCCGGCGGTCGGCGAATCGGCGTTGGTGACCTTGGAGACCAGGCCCCTGGTGTCGTAGTCGATCTTCGACCAGGTCAGGTCGTGGGTCGAGGTGAGCGGGTTGCCGTTCTCGTCGTAGGTGAGGGCGGTGGTGTTCTTCACCGTGCCGGTGGCAAGCTCCTCGACCTTGGCGATCCGGTTGAGACCGTCGTACGCGATCTTGTAGGTGTCGATCTTCGCGCCCGGCGAGTTGTCCTTCACCTCCACCATGAAGCCGTTTGCGTCGTAGGCGTAGGTGAAGTCCTTCTTCTCGTTGTCGCTCTCGCCCGCGTTGGACCGGACGAGCTTCACACTGTCGGCGAGGACCGTGCCGTTCGCCTGGTCGGACAGGCTGACCTTCTGCGGGCCGTCCTCGACGAAGGAGTAACTGCCCAGTGAGATCCAGGTGCCGGTGTCACGGGTCTGGTCGACGGTCCTGGTGGTGCTGCCGCCGTTGTGGTCGACCGTGAACCTGGCGTCGCTCGCCGCGCCGGTCACCTTGGGGTGGCGTACGAAGACCTCGTAGGTGCCGTTCTGCGGGATGTTGAGCTGCCAGTTGAACCGGTCGGCGCCGGTGCCGGCCGGGTGGGAGTAGGTGTCGTACCCGTACTGCTGCTCCGCCTGCGTGCGGCTCCAGTTGCCCTGGGTCGCCGTGTTGTTGAAGTCGGAGCTGTCGACGAGCACGACGTGCCTGCCGACGGGGACGCCGTCGTCGGAGCGCGCCTTCTGGTTGCCCGACGGGTAGTAGTCCCAGGTCATCGTGCGCTGCTGGGAACCGCCCGCGGAGGTGAGGGTGTTCCTGGTCTGCTGGCCGAGCTCGTTGTAGTCGTAGGACGTGGTGATGTCCCACGGGTCCTTCGACGTCCTGGTCCAGCCGTTGTCGTAGTAGCTGTACTCGGTGACGTTGCGGACCGTCTGGCCGTCCGACGGCGGTGCCGACACGGAGCTGAGGTTGCCGACGGTGTCGTAGAAGTAGAACGTCGAGTCGGGGGTGTTGTAGCGGGCGTCGTCCTTGTCGAAGGGCGAGCGCTCCTCCTTCACCCGGTTCAGCTCGTCGTAGACGGTCTCGGAGGTGTGGTCCGTCGCGTCGTCGGTGGTGGCGACACCGCGCGGGGTGATCGTCTTGGTCCGGTTGCCGACCTGGTCGTACTCGTACCTGGTCGTGCGGTACGAGACGGTCCCCGATCCGTCCTTGCCGACCGGCAGCCTGGACTCGACCAGGGCGCCGCGCTCGTCGTACACGGCGAGCGTCTCGTTGCCCTCGGCGTCGGTCTGGCCGACGGTGAGGCCGTCCCTGTCGTAGCGGGCGGTGGTGAACTTCCCGATGGCGTCGGTCGTCCTCACCACGCGGTGGTTCAGGTCGTACTCGAACAGGCTGGTGTAGTCGGTCGCGTCCGCGGTCTCGTTCTTCCGCGGGTCGACCAGCCTGGTCAGGTTGCCGACCTTGTCGTACTCCGACGTGACCGTGCCGCCCGCCGCGTCGGTGACCCGGACCGGCTGGTAGATCGCGTCGTACGCGGTCGTGGTGGTGTAGTCGCCCGCGGTCGCGGTCGCGTTGCCCTTCGGGTCGGTGACCGTGAGGACGTTGCCGACCTTGTCGTAGGTCGTCGTGGTCCTGCGGACCGGGTCCGTGGTCAGGTCGCCCGGCGCCGTCGACTCGGTCAGCTGGTCGGCCTCGTCGAAGACGGACGTGGTGGCCGTGCCGTTCGGCCCGGTCGCCCGGGTGATGTTGTCATTGGCGTCGTAGACGGGCGCCGGAGTCGTGATGAACACGCCGGCGGCCTGGTCCTTGGGCTCCTTCTTCTCGAGCGGCCTGCCGAAGGTGTCGTAGCTCTGGGTGACCTGCGCGCCCTTGGCGTTGATCACCTTGAGCACGTTGCCGCGCGCGTCGTAGTCGAACGTCGACGGGTTGGTCAGCGGATCGGTGATCGTCGACGGGTAGCCGGTGGGGCCGAACCCGCTGTAGACGGTGGCGTGCCCGTTGGCGTCGGTCGACCTGGTCACCTGTCCGTACGCGTCGTACTGGGACGTGGAGGTGTAGTCGCCGGCCGTGGGCGTGGCGACGCCCTTGGGGTCGGTCGTCGACGTCAGGTTGCCGAGCGCGTCGTAGCCGAACTGCCAGGTGCGGCCTTCGGGTGACTTCTTCTGGAACAGGTCGGCGATGTGACCGTCGAGGCCGGTCGCGTAGACGAAGGTGCGGCCGGCGGTGCCGTTCTTGTTGGCCTCGGCGTCCTTGTGCTCCAGCGGGTAGCCGGTCTTCGGATCGTAGGACCAGGTGGTGACGGCTCCGTTGGCCTCTTCGAGACGTGTGACGTTGTTGTCGGCGTCCCACGCGAACTTCGTCGTCTCCGCCTTGGCGTTGGTGATGCGGTTGACGCGTCCGTAGCCGTCGATCGACTGGGTCGTGGTGTGGTTCTCGGCGTCCGTCACCTTGGTCTCGATGAACGAGCCCGCCGTGCCGTCCGGATCGGTGTAGACGAATCCGGTGGTGCCGCCGAGGCGGTCGGTGATGGTCTGCGTGTTCCAGTGGAACTTCGGGTCGTCGCCCTCGTTCGGGTAGTAGTAGTCGAGCGAGGTGGCGTTGCCGCGGGGGTCGGTGACCTTGACGAGCTTGACGTTCTTGTTGCCCTGGGTCGCGTCGTACGCGAAGGCGAACACCTTCGGCTGGGCGGAGCCCGCGCCGTCGGTGAGCTTGGTGAGCAGCCCCTTGTCGGAGTAGTCGAAGGTCAGCTTGCGCCCGGAGACGTCGGTCATCGACCTGACGTGGTCGATGATCTTCGGGCTGCTGGTGTCGGCCTTCGTCCAGTAGTCGACGGTGAGCGTCTGCCGGCCGGCCGGGTCGGTGATGTACCGGAGGAACTTCACCGGCTTGTTGTTGGACTTGCGCTCTTCGTAGATGTAGGTCTGCGTGTTGCCGTTCTTGTCCGTGACGGACGTCAGGTAGCCGTCGCAGTCGAAGAAGAACTGGGTGCGGTCCGGGCGCGTGAGGGACCAGGCCTGCGGGTCACCGTCCTTGTTCGGGGTGCAGTCGGCGCCGGCTCCCTGCCGGAGCAGGTAGTGCACACCGGCCGGGGCCTTCCACGTCCCGTCGTCCTGCTTGCGGAAGATGTGCGCGGTGCCGTCGCCGTCGGGCAGCGTCACCTCGCGCGGGTTCGGGTTGGGGTGGAAGTCGAGGGCCGCGCCGAGCCGCAGCGGCATCGCCGCCTGTGCGGACCAGCCGTGGCCGAGGACGGTGTCGGAGGTGTCCTGGCTGTTGTACGCGAAGCGCGCGAAGGTGGCGAGGCCGCGGCCGGGGTTGGTGAAGGCGTTGTACTGCCAGACCGTGTTGCCCGCGTACAGGTTGTTCATCAGCGACGAGCCGGCGCCGGTGTTCTTGCCCGTGTAGGCGTAGAACTTCTCCAGACCCAGCTGGTCGGAGGTCGGGTCCTCCACGCGTACGTTCTGCGTGAGGGCGGGGATGGACTCGGTGGCCGACAGCCACGTGCCCGCCGTCTGGTTCAGCAGGTCCCACTTGAGCACGTACTCCAGGCGCTTGTTTCCTGAGTCCGAGTTGATCGGGGCCTTCAGGGCGGCCTTGACGGTGATCGTCTCGCCGGGGAGGACGTCCTCGGGCAGAGCCGTCCGGAGCTGGTTGCCGCCCGTGGTGGCGTCGGTGCCGTCGGGCAGGGACCAGGTGTAGGAGAGCACCTGGTCGGCGGCCTTCCAGGTGCCGGTGGTGGTGTTGGTGAGGGTGACGTCGACGGTGTACTGGTCGCCGGGGATCATCCGCGCCGGGGTGTCCGGGGCGAAGTACGTCGAGTCGGTCGACTTGTCGATGTAGGTGACCACGAGCTGCGGGCGCAGCTGTGGTTCCTCCGCCTCCGAGGAGAGGAAGATCGTCCGTTCCTGCGGGCCGGCCGTGGACTCGTCCTTGAGCTTGACGGCGACGCCCTTGTTGGCGGCAGGGGTGGTGACCCAGGACTGGGCGAGCGAGGTCACGTACCAGGACTGGCGGGCCGGGTCGTTGGTGACGGTCGAGACGGTGTCGGCGACGGCCGTGTCGATGTCACCGCCCGGCGCGGTCCACGGTGTGGTGGCCGTCGCGTTGTTCCAGGACGCCGTGCTCTCGTCGAAGTCCCGGTTCAGAGCGTGGAGTTCGTACACGGCGCCGGCGCTGCCGGTCGTGGTCGTGGTGCCCCACAGGTCGAGCTGGGCCTCCAGCACGCGCGAGGTGGTGGGCACCTGGCTGAGCGCCGGGAACTTCAGCAGTGCACGCGTCGTGCCGTAGGTGCCGGAGTTGTTGCCGACGGACAGCCACGGGTGGGCGATGCCGCCGTCGGCGACGGTGTCGTGCCCGGTGCCGGCCTGAGCGGAGGACAGGGTGGTGTCGGCCGCGCTGCCCTGGAGGACCACGGTGGTGCGGCCCGCCTTGGGGAGGCGGACGATCTGGGTGGGCGCCGGGATGATCTCGCCGTCCCGGGTCTTCACCGCGACCATGTAGTAGAAGACGTTGCCGAAGGAGTCGGCCGAGTCGGCGGGGGTCGGGGTCGCCGTGGTGTCGGCGAACGTGGTCGTGCCGGCGGGGACCGGTGCGACGAGCGTCTGAGACGACGGCTTGAACGTCTGGAAGACGCTGCGGTGGACCTGGTACTCGACGATGTCGTCGCCGGTGGCGACCGGGTCCTGGTCCTGGTAGGCGGACCACTTCAGCTCGGCGCCGGTGGCCCGGATGACCTCGGGGGCGTCGAGGGTGACGCCCGGGCGGCCCCAGGTGAGCACGAGCTTCGGGTAGTTGGCGACCTCGCCCTTGTAGGCGTACTCCGCCGCCTCGTATCGCGGTCCGCCCCTGGGCCCGTTCGCGCTCTCGTCACCGGCCTTGACGACGAAGCCGTGGTTGGTGTTCGTGCCGTTGATCCAGGACTGGACGGTCTTGGTCACGCTGAAGGAGTGCCAGGTGTTCGAGGTGCCGGGCTTCTTGGTGACCACGCCGCCCTTGGTGAAGCGCAGCGCGTCGGCGAGAACGGCGGTGGACGTGGAGGCGGGGCCGTCACCGAGGACGACCTTGCCGGCGGTGCCCGCCTTGAACAGGTGGGTGCCGAGCGTCGTCCACCTGCCGCCGCTGCCGGCCCGCTGGTCGACCGTGTAGGTCTTGCTGCCGCCGTTGTAGGTGACGGTGTACGGGGCGTTCGCGGCGCGGTCGGACGCGGGCACGTAGTGCGCCTCGACCTGGTAGTCGCCGTCCTCGGGGAGGTTCGGCTGCCAGGTGTAGGTGTCGCCGGCGACCGCGTCCTTGTTGTAGAGGTAGTCCTTGTTCACCGCGTACTGGGTGTACGCGGTGTTCCCGGAGGCGGGCCACGCGCCCTTGGCCGCCGTGGTACCCGAGTCGCCGTCGTCGACCAGGACGGAGGTGCCGGACAGCTCACCGGTGATGCCGGAGGCGTTGTTCCAGGTGGCGGTGGTCTCGTCCCAGGCGGCGGTGGCGCGGTGCGCCTCCAGCTGGACCTCGGTGTCACCCGTGGTGTGGGTCTGGTCGTAGTAGAGCCTCAGGTCCGCGGAGTCCAGCCGGGTACCGGCCGGGACCGCGCCGAGCGGGAACTTCAGCAGGGCCCGCGAGGATCCGGTGCTGGTGTTGCCGACGGACAGCCGCCAGTTCCCGTCGTAGTTCGACGCCGGCCCGTCCGAGGAGATCATGACGTCCTGGGACTGGGTGGAGGTCGGCGCGATGGAGATCGTGGGGTCGACCACCACCGGGTAGCGCCGCTCCGGGGCCTTCAGCCAGGCCGCGTCGGGGCGCAGGGTGAGGGTGTACGAGCCGTCGCCGCCGGTGAGCCTCTGCTCGACGCGGTCGCTGCTCGCGGTTCCGTAGGCGGCCTGCGGGTCCTTCTTCGCGTCCGTCATGAAGGGCGCGGGGATGACCAGTTCGGGCCGCGTGGGGCCGGAGCTCTCGCTGTGGAGGGCGATGGAGCCGTTCCCCCGCCGCTCGGCGGTCAGGCCGTGGGTGGTGAGGGTGAACTCGTAGGCGGGCGCCGCGGAGGGGGCGCCGCCGAGGACGATGTCCTCCTTCACGGTGCCGTTGCCGACGGTGTAGGCGAGGTCGGTGCCGCGGCCCAGGGCGTCCTTGTAGGTGACGGTGGACCCGTCGACCTCGGGGGTGAGCCGGCCGGCGGCCGCTCCCTTGACGCCGATGGCGACCCAGTGCCCCTTGTCGAGCTCGAACCGGACGAGTTCGCCGGGACGTTCACCGAAGTAGGTCCGGGCGACGTTGGTGGTGTTGGCGTGCGTGAAGCCCTCGCGGCCCGCGGCCCTGACGGCCGTGTCGACGGCCTTCCAGTCCTTGCCGGCCCGGTAGTGCGTGGGGACGGCGGAGACCTCGGACTGGACCCGGCCGTCGGAGAGCTGCCAGTAGCGGGCGTTGGGGGTGCGCCTGTCCTCGAGTTCCTTGATCCGCTTCGCGGGCGCCGCGTTCCTGCCCTTGGGCAGGCGATCATTGCGTGGCACACCCGTGTCCGGAAGTGCCGGCGGCTCGGCGGCCTCGGTGTCGTCCTCGTCCAGGCCGAGTAAGTTCCTGAACCCCTCTACGAGCCCCGGCTCGTCGCCCGGGGGTGGTGCGGCAAAAGCCGGCTGCGGCACGCCGGTGGCGGCCAGCGCGACGACACTGCTGACGATCAGCCAGCGCCGTGCACGTCTTCCATGCATCGTCTCTCCCTCAACCCGTGGTCTCGGTCGTCATGGGAGAGTTGTGGGCGAAATGAAATGAGCGTGTCAAGCGATCGGATATTCAAGACATCAGTGCCAGTTGTGATGTGACGGAGCATCATGGACTCCGTCCTGAGCCGCCGCCGGGCGTCTCACGTCGCGGTGTGCTCGCGGCATGTGTAGCGGCGGGCCGGCCTGGGGATGGTCGCGATCATGACAGAATCCGCCTCCGTCCGGACCGCCGCCCCGCACACCCGGCGCCCGCTCAGGCAACTGCTGGCGGCCTCGGTCGGCAACGCGGTGGAGTGGTACGACTGGTACGCGTACACCTTCCTCGCCGCGTACATCGCCGACCAGGTGTTCCCCAGGAGCTCGGGCAACTCGCTCGTGCCGCTGCTGTCCACCTTCGCGGTCTTCGCCGTGGGCTTCTTCATGCGTCCCGTCGGCGGCCTGCTCATGGGCGCCGTCGCCGACCGGCACGGCAGGCGCGCCGCGCTCACGGTCACGATCCTGCTGATGGGCGGCAGCAGCCTGCTGGTGGGCCTCACACCGACCTACGCGGCCGCGGGAATCGTCGCCCCGGTGGTCCTGGTCGTGGCCCGGCTGCTCCAGGGCCTGTCCGTGGGCGGCGAGTTCGCCGCCTCGACGACGTTCCTCGTCGAGTCGGCCGGGCCGGGACGGCGGGGGCTGTTCTCGTCATTCCAGTATGTCTCCACCTCCATCGGCCAGCTCACCGCATCCGGTGTCGCGGCGCTGCTGGTGAGCCGGCTCGGCGAGGGACAGATGGAGGGCTGGGGCTGGCGGGTGCCCTTCGTGCTGGGCGCGCTGCTCAGCCTCGTCGGCTTCTGGATCAGGCGCAGCGCCCACGAGACCCGCAGCGCCGCACAGCAGCACGCCGCACGGCCGGGGCTGTTCGACGCCCTGCGCCACCATCCGCGCGAGTCCCTGCTGATCTGCGGCATCACGGCCGGCGGCACCCTGGCGTACTACACCTGGACCTCGTACCTGCCGACGTACGCCGAGCTCAACACCGGGATGGACAAGGCCGATGCCCTGCTCGCGGGCACCCTCTCGCTGGCGTTCTTCACACTGTTGCAGCCGGTCGGCGGGCTGCTCTCGGACCGCTTCGGACGCAAGCCGGCGCTGCTGTTCTTCGGGCTGGGGTTCGCGCTGCTGAGCGTGCCGCTGCTGAAGGCGGTGAACGGTTCGTTCGTCTCCCTGCTGCTGGTGCAGTGCGCGGGCATGGTGCTGCTGACCGGCTTCACCGCCGTCTCGGCGGCGGTGAACGCGGAGGTCTTCCCGGCGCGGGTGCGGGCCGCGGGCATCGGGTTCCCCTACTCGCTCACGGTCGCCGTCTTCGGCGGCACGGCCCCCTATGTGGGCACGCTCTTCAAGGACCTGGATCGTCCGGGTCTGTTCCCCTGGTACGTCGCCGTGCTGTGCCTCGTGTCGTCGGCCGTGTACCTGAGGCTGCCGGAGAGCGCGCACAAGGAGCTGGAACGCTGACCGCGGCCGGGGTCAGCGGGAGGTGAGGAGGATCCACACCTGGCCGCGGGCGAAGTTCAGCCGCTCCCCCGCGGCGGTGGTGAACACCGTGTCGCCCGCCGCCGAATCGCGCTGCCAGCGGGCGTCGAAGGCACGGCCGTCGCGCAGGACGAGTGCCCGGCCCGAGCCGACCGTCTCGGTGTACGGGGACACGCTGCCCCCTCGGTCGCGGAACTTCGAGGGACGGACCTCGGTGTACTGGACGACCACCGTCGCCGGGGCGAGCCGCTTCCCGTCCGTGGTCCGGGCCGCTGTCCCGTCCATGGCCACCAGCCACCTCTTCTCTGCCGCGGACCACGTGAACGCGTACCGGGCCGACGGGTAGCGCACCGTCTGCTCCGCGGTCGGCCGCCCGTCCGCCGGGGCGGCGCCGAAGCGCAGCCCTATGTCGGAGGCATCGCTCACGCCACGGGCCGCGGCGAGCACCTTGCCGGGAAGCAGATACAGGTTGTACGGGGCCGGGCGGTCGCTGCTGCGGACGTACGCGTCCGGCGCCCTGCCATGAGGAAGGGCGATGATGGGGGCCGCGTCGATCAGCGGTCCGAGCGCGGACTGCGCGCCGGAGTAGGCGAGCGCCGGCCGGCCGAACTGGCGGAGCAGTTCGAGGTCCGACTCGCGGGCGCTGCGCACGGGGCCGACCTGCGGCGGCAGCCGGGACGAGAACACGGCGAGGATACGACTGAGGCCCGACTCGACCTGCTCGACGTAGACGAGGTCGGCCGCGTCGAGCCCGGTGTGCGGGCGTGCGGGGCGAACGTTGTCGATCTTGACGGCCAGCACCGGGGCCAGTTCGGCGGGCAGGCCGGTGAAATAGGAGGTGCGCTGCTCCGCGGAGGTCGGCGAGCGGGTCGGCTCTGGGCGGTCGCCCCCGTCCGAGCAGCCGAAGAGCCCGAGCGCGAGGGAAGCGGCGGCGAGGGCGGCGACGGCCCCGCCGCTCCGTCTGTGGTGCTGTCCTCGTGGTGTCTTCATCGGCCCGGCTCTCGTTCCCTCAAGTGCACCACGAAAGACGAGGTGGCGACACCGGGACGCGGGGCCGGCATCCGGCGGGACACGGCCGTGGACAGGCGCGCACATCCGGCGCCGTCCCGGCGGTACCGGCCGGACCGCAAAGGCGTTGTCACCGGGACCGGGCAGTGCCGGCGAGCCGGCGGACCCGGTGCCGCTCGCCGAGGGGGAGCTGCTGGACCTGGAGGGGTCGTGCCACGGGGTGCACGGCAACGCCGTCCAGGTGAGAGGCAGCCCCCTGCCCGCCCATGCCGAGGGGGCGGCCCTGGGCCCGGAGCTGCGGCTCTACTCGTCAGTGGTCGGCGTGGACCGCTGAGGCCTGGCCGTCCGGGACGGCTAGCCGCGTGCGGCGAAGCCCTGCAGCTCGAAGTCGAGCGTGCGGCTCACCTCGCGCAGCGTCTCCTCGGCGGTCTGCCGGACATCCGCGGGGACGTCGCCCCGCTCTTCGACCAGGCTGTCGTAGATCGGTGCGTCAGCCCTGTCTGCGGAGCTCACGATAGGTCCCTTCGTTCGGTTGCCCTGGACTCGCGCCCTGGCACGGATCCGTGCGACGGCACGGGCTTCAGGTACTGCCGGAAGCAGGGGCCGAGTGTACGGGGTGGGCCCGCGCCACTTCGCCGTCGGCCCCCGCGCCGGCACACCGCGTGACCGTCCGGGCACGCCGCCTCACCGGGCTTCGGGCGCGCGATCACGGGTCGATACGCGAGCCGTGCTCCGTTCGGGTGTATTTGCACACCGGCGGGAGCCCGTACGGCGCAGACGGGTGACCGTCACGTGGGCGCGTCGTTGGAGCGGGCGTGAAGAAGCTCACTTACTCTGCCGCCGCCTGCGCGCTCGCCCTCGTCATGCTGTCCACCGCCCCCGCCCACGCCGGTCCCGTCGGCCCGGCCGAGGAGTGCGGAGGGAGCGGCCAGGTCTCCGCTTTCCGTGTCTCCGGTCACACGGAGACGGACGCGGGTCCGGTGACCCTCGACGTGGGACAGACGACCCGGTTCGAACTCGACTTCCGCCCGGCGCGCTCCCACGCGGCCACCGAGCTCCATGTGCGGACCGAGGGCACGTTCGGCCGGTTCGCGTACACACGCGGTGCGGTCGGCGCCGTGACGGCCGGCGAGCTCTACACCGTCGCGTACGAGATGGCCCCGCCCCCGCTGCTCGCCGGTCAGAACGTCGACGTGAGCATCCACGTGACCGGCGACAACAACACCTTGGAAGCGTGCGTGCAACTGGACGTCCGCATCGTGGGCTGACCGCCGACCGGCGTCCGGCGTGCCCGGCCCGCAAGCGCCTTCGGTGACGTACACCGTCCCGACGGACCGTGGCCGAAACGCACCGTGCACAGTGCGTCACTTGACGCTTCATCTGTACCGCCGCGCGTGCGCTCCCTAGCATGTCCGTCCCACTGCCTGATTTCCACAGACGCGGGTGAGGACTGGATGCGACGCGAGTCGTGGCGCCCGGACGCCATCGACACCAAGGTGCCCAGCGTGGCACGTATGTATGACTACTTCCTGGGGGGCGACGACAACTACCAGTCGGATCGCGACGCCTGTGAAGAGCTGTTGAGACAGGTCCCCAGCACCAAGGTCCTGGCCGTCAACAACCGCAACTTCCTGCGGCGGGTGGTGCGTCTGCTGGCGAGCGAGTACGGCATCCGCCAGTTCATCGACCACGGTTCCGGTCTGCCCACCCAGGACAACGTGCACCAGGTGGCCCAGGCCGTCGCCCCCGAGTCGCGCGTCGTCTACGTCGACAACGACCCGATCGTCCTCGCCCACGGCCGGGCTCTGCTCGACGAGAACGACCGCACGGCCGTCATCCAGGCCGACATGCGCGACACCGACGGCGTCTTCGGCCACGCGGAGACGACCCGGCTGATCGATTTCAGCCGGCCTGTGGCCGCGTTGTTCGTCTCGGTGCTGCACTGCATCCCGGACGAGGACGATCCCGGCGCGCTGGTGCGCCGCGTGGCCGAACGGCTCGTTCCCGGCAGCTGCCTGGTGGTCTGTCAGCTGGTGAGCGACCGTCCGGAGATCCGTACCTTCGTCACCGACTACATGGCCGAGGCGACCGGCGGCAACTGGGGCCGGGTCCGCGAGGAGCACGAGGTCCGGCGGTTCTTCGACGGCATGGAGATTCTGGAGCCCGGTCTGGTGGAGGTCTCCACCTGGCGGCCCGACACCGACCTGGCGCCCGTCCAGCAGACGGACGAGTGGATCGAGTGGGGCGGCGTGGGCCGGCTCGCCTGAGCCTGGCTCCGGCCGACGGGCCCCCGGCCGAGGATCACATCGCTGCCAGACGCTCCTGGAGCGTCTGCAGCGTTTCCTTGGGCGTGAGCGCGCACGCGCAGAGCCGGTCGAGCATGTCGCGGTACTGCTCGACGGTCGCCGGCTTCTGCGTGAAGGTGCTGTCCGTGAGGTGCTCGATGTACACCGCGTCCTTCAGGTCACGGAGCGCGAAGCGCAGATAACTCACGCCCGTGCCCACTCCCACGGCGGCCGTCACGTCGAGCGGTGCGATCTGCAGGGTGACGTGGGGGCGCTCCATCATCGCGACGAGGTGCCGCAGCTGTTCGCGCATCACCTGCGGGCCTCCGACGGAGCGCATCAGTACGGACTCGTCGATGACCGCCCACAGACGCGGCGCGTCCGGCTGGTCGAGCTGCCGCTGCCGCTCCTGCCGCAGATCGACGCGGCGCTGAACGTCATGGGCGAGCGGCTGTCCCGGCCCCGACCGGACGACGGCGCGCGCGTACGCGGGCGTCTGGAGCAGACCGGGGACGTAGAAGGGCTCGTAGGTACGGATCGTGGCGGCGGCGCCCTCCAGGGCGACGAGCGGCGTGAAGAAGTCCGACAGGACGTCGCTGAAGGATCGCCACCAGTCCGAGCGGCGGGACTGCTGCACGAGGCGCATGAACTCGGCGACCTGGTCCTCGTCCTGCACCCCGTAGAGGCTCAGCAGGGCCAGCGCGTCGGAGGGCTTGCAGCCGTGCCGGCCCAGTTCGATACGACTGGTCTTCGACCGGGAGAAGCCGAGCTTGCCGTCCACATCGGCGGGGTCGAGACCCGCGCTTGTCCGCAGTTCGCGCAACTTGCCGCCCAGAATGAGCTTCAGGGCGGTCGGGTTGCTCTCGACCGCCCCCAGCGGCCGAACGAACAACGACGCGCTCGGATCGGCGGCAGTCATCACACACTCCTGCGGAGACTATGGGAAGGCGGCAGTATCCCAGCACATGTCAGCGCGCACCAACGGACCGGATATCCCGAAAGCTGCGATTTTCAGCCAAGCATCCCGTCGAAGTCGCCGTCACGGGCGCCTGCCACGAAGGCGGCGATCTCGTCGCGGGTGTAGACGAGCGCGGGCCCCTGCGGGTCGCGGGAGTTGCGGACGGCGATCCGGCCTCCCGGCAGGGCGGCCAACTCCACGCAGTTTCCCGTGGCGTTGCTGTGACTGCTCTTGATCCACGTCACCGCGGTCAGCGCTCCGGCCCCCATGCCGTTGACGAACTCCACTCCCACCAACCCCTCGCCGCTCGGATCCGGTCACCCCGCCCACGCGTGCAATCCCAGCTGCAATTGCATCGTCGGGGCCGTGCTCGACAATACTCGTCCTGCGTCATCTGTCGAACAGCGCGTCCTGCACGGTGACATGACCGGCTCGTTCTGGTCAGCGCGTTGAGCGACGTGTGGTCATGGTGCCCGGCTCCCCCTCGCGGCAAGACGTCTGGGCGACGCTGCCGCTGTCGGCACGACCGTCCGACACGCGGCGCGCCTCCCGGTCCGGCCTGACGGCACGCCGGCCGACGTGCTGTCACGACCGCCTGCGGTCCGCCCGACGGCAGTACCGCCGAGCCGGGGCCTTGTGCGCTCAGTCTCGGGTGGCGAACTCCTGGACCCACCAGGGGCCGTTGCCCTTGAGGCTGATGCCGACGCCGGTGTACTCGAGCCGGCAGTCCATGACGTTCTCCCGGTGGACCGCGCTGCCCATCCACCCGGCGACGGTCGCGGCGGGCCCCGCGGGGCCGCGGTGGATGTTCTCGGCCCAGCGGCTCCACGCGTAGCCCCAGGCCTTCATCCGGTCGCCGCCGTCGCGGCCCTCAGGGCTCTCGTGCGCGTAGTAGCCGCGGGCGGCCATGTCGTCGGCGTGTGCCTGGGCCGCGGCCTGCAACCGGTCGTCGATGCGCAGCGGCGCACATCCGGCACGCTTCCGGTACACGTTCACCAGGGAGACGATCCGCCGCGCGTGTTCCGTGGCCTTCCCGGGCGCGTTGTCGCTGTGAGCGGCCGCCTCCAGTGGCGCGCCGCCGGAGGCGGGCGGCGGCTCCTGGACGACGGCGCAGCCGCCGAGCAGTCCGCTCGCGGCGACGGCGAGGGCCACCGCCGCTGTCGCGGTGGTCCGTACCGCGGCGGGGCCGCGCGGCCGGTCCTCATCGCCTACGGGCAGGGCGGCGTCTTCGTGGCGCATGGGCGTCTCGCTTTCGGGGAGGAGGAGGGCCGATGCAGAGTCTGCTTCCCTTCCCTGCCCACCGTCAGCATCCCCAGCCCTTGTCCAGGTCGAGGTCACCCTTGCGGGCCTGGGTGAAGGAGAACCAGTTGCCGGAGTCGTCCCGGAAGATCGCCTCGGTGCCGTACGGGCGCTCCTGCGGCTCCTGCAGGAACTGCACACCGCGTGCCTTGAGCTTCTCGTAGTCGCCGTGGATGTCGTCGGTCGCCAGCACGCCCGCGCCGAGGATGCCCTTGGAGACCAGCTTCTTCATGGCCTCGGCGGACTCGGGGTCCATCGCGGGCGGGCCGGGCACCATGAGGGTGAGCACCACGTCGGGCTGGTCCGCGGCCCCGACGGTGAGCCAGCGCATGCCGCCCTCGCCCATGGTCATGTCCGTCCGCACCTCGAGGCCCAGCTTCTCGGTGTAGAACTCCTTGGCCCGGTCCTGGTCCAGCACCCAGACGGTGGCGATGGCGAGACCCTTGATCATGACGTGCTCCTGGGGAAGGGGTGTCCGTTGCCCTGCCACGGTAGGCAGTGGCCCGCTCAGCCCGCTTCTTCAGAATTGCGGTCTCCCGCGCCCCTTCGCCCGGACGGCTCCTTCGCCGGGGAGAAGCCGCCGGCCCACAGCATCGCGTAGCACCCCGGTATGAGCGCGGCGCCGCGGCCGACGTGCCGCGCGCGGTACTCGCTGGGGGACACACCGGTCTGCCGCTTGAAACGGGCCGAGAACGTCCCGAGGCTGGTGAATCCCACGAGGGTGCAGATCTCGGTGACGGAGAGGTTCGCCGTGCGGAGCATCTCCTCGGCCCGCTCCATGCGGCGGCCGGACAGGTACTGGCCGGGCGTCTGCCCGTAGACCGCCTTGAACGCGCGCACGAAGTGATAGCGCGAATACCCCGCGTGGGCGGCGACCGCGTCGAGGTCGAGCGGCTCCATCCAGTCGCGGTCCATCGCGTCCTTGGCGAGCCTCAACTGCTTCAGGTGGGCCGGGTTCGTCACGTGCTCATGCTGGCACGCGGCACTGACATAGGCGCTGACCTGCGCAGATCGCATGGAGACAGCCCGCCGGACGGACGGAGGGAACATCCGGTCGGATATCGTCGTTGTGTCCGAAAAGAGGCCATTGGCGTGATCGGCGTGCCCACGCCGGAGCGCCGGTCGATTCCGCCCGGCTGACGATCCGGATTCCCATGACTGTTCTCCGAGCTGTTCCCCTTGCTCTCGCCGGCGTGCTCGTGACCGTGCTCACCGGATGCACCGCAGACGCCAGCGCCTCCGCGGAGCCGCGGACGGCCGGCGGGGCGCAGGCCACGGTCGAGCGCCCCGCCGCCCCCTCCCCCTCCGTCCCCGCCACGACACCGACGGAGCCCGCGACGGGGACGGCCTCCGCGACGCCGGCCCCCGAGCCGCCCCGGCCGCGGACGGAGACGGCGCTGCTGTCCATACCGTCGATCGGACTGAAGGAGCTGAAGGTCGTCCCGTACGAGGGCACGACCGACGACTGGCCCGGCACCCGGATCCAGAACCGCGGCGTCGGCGCCAGCCCGTACGGGGAGAACGGCGGCGCCGGCCCCGGCGAGGTCGGCAACTACCTGGTCACCGCCCACCGCCTCTCCGCGGGAGGCCCGCTGCGTGATCTGCCGTCGCTCGGCGAGGGCGAATCGGTGTTCGTCCGGGCGGGCGGCCGCGTGTACGAGTACGAGATCACGGAGACCCGGACGACCTCCTTCCGCTCCGAGCGCTCGCTGGCCGAGCAGCGGGCGGCCGTCCCCGGCCGTCCCGGCGAGCGGCCGGTCGAGGCGATGATCACGATCTCGACCTGCGCGACGCCTGAGGACAATGCCGCCGGGAACTTCTGGCGTGACGACCGGGGCAACCCCGAGCACCGCATCGACAAGGTGGGTGTGCTGCGCAAGGCCGAGCCCGCCCGCTGACGTCGTGGTCGCGCACTCGCGCGACGGCATGCCTACATGCCGCCGGCCACACGCAGCACGGCGCCCGTGGTGAAGGACGCGTCCTCGGAGAGCAGCCAGGCGACCGATCCGGCGATCTCCTCGGGCCGCCCCGCCCGGCCGAGCGGAATCATGCCCGCGAGCTTCGCGGGGCGCTGCGGATCCTCGTGGAACTCGGTCCAGATGACGCCGGGCGCCACACAGTTGACGCGTACGCCGTCGGCGGCGACCTCCTTGGCCAGGCCCACCGTCATGGCGTCGACCGCGGCCTTGGTCGCGGCGTAGTGCACGTACTGGCCGGGGCTGCCGAGGGTGGCGGCCGCCGAGGAGATGTTCACGATGGCCCCGCCGCCGGAACCGGTCATGTCCCGCACGGCGCGGCGCGCGCAGAGCAGGTAGCCGAGCACGTTGACGTCCAGGGCGCGGCGCATGCCCTCCGCGTCGGCGTCGGCGAGACGGCCGTTGGGGCCGCTGATACCGGCGTTGTTGACGAGGCCGGTGACCGCGCCCAGTTCGGCGGCACGGTCGAACAGCCGGTCCACGGACGTCTCGTCGGCGGTGTCCACGGGGACGGCGAGCGCGCGCCTTCCGGCGTCGTTGACCGCCTTGACGACGGTCAGCGCGGCGTCTTCGCCGGACCGGTAGCCGACCACCACGTCGTGGCCCTCGGCGGCGAGGCGTTCGCAGATCGCGGCGCCGATGCCGCGGCTGCCGCCGGTGACGACGGTGAGGTGCTGGGTCAACGGAGCCTCCGGGATGCGATCGGGCTGCTCCACGACTGTAGTTGGGGGTCCGCGGCCCTCGGCCGGGGCCCCACGGCCGGGCGGTGACGCGACCCCGGGCGGGCCGACATGCCGTCCGTCCGCGTGAACCATGCGCTCCACACGGGCGGAACCGGGCCTCACAGCGGGCACGGTCATGGATGCTCCTTGATCAGGAGCCCCGCGACGGGGCACCTCGTTCTCACCCAGGAGTTCTGCATGAGCCTTCGCCGCTCCCTGTCCGCCGTCGTCGGCGCCGTGACCCTCGTGCTCGGCATGTCCGGTGTCTCGGCCGCCGCTTCGCCGTCGGTCGCCGCCATGAATCCGTGCGGGTTCTACGAGACGTCGAGCGACGCCTTCTACAACCACTGCACGGGCGACGGCTCGCGCGTGATCATCGAGGTCGAGGTGTGGGGGCCGAACTACGAGTGGTGCGTGGGGCCCGGCGGCACCTGGCTGGGCGCGTCGAGCACCATCGACGGGGCGTTCTACACGGGCCGCACCTGCTGATCCGGCCGCCCTGTACGCGCTGCGGCGCAAGTGAAGGGGCGCACCCGGACAGGGTGCGCCCCTTCCTGTGACATGACGGCCCGGATCAGCTCCGGTAGCGGTCCTCGTCCTCGTCCAGCATCTCCTGGCGCGGTTCACGGCCCTGCCGGCCGCGCTCCTCGGACTGCTGCCGGCCGCGCTCCTGGGACTGCCGGCCGCGCGACTTGGCGGCGTCCATGCGCTTCTGCGCCTCGTCCCTGAGCTGTTCGGCCTTGTCCTGGAACTGGTCCTTGATACCCATCAGTCTCTCCTTCGAGGTGGGCAATCTGGGCGCGTTCAGCCTCGCACGACCCGACATCGATCGCATGTCCACCCAAAAATGAGCAGGTCCGACATGCTGTTCCTCCCCCGGCGGACAAGATCACGCACCCCACGGACCCCCGTCCGCCGAAGCCCGGTTGTCACTGCCCTGCGGGTTGGAGTGCCGACCTTGTGGGCCCCGGAAGAGATGGGTAGGAAAGGCCCATGACTACTCTCGGCGTGGTGTTCCGGCCGCAGTTGCCTCCCGAACGGCTCCGTGACATGGCCCGTGCGGCCGACGCGGCAGGTCTGGAGGAGCTGTGGCTCTGGGAGGACTGCTTCCTCGAGAGCGGCATCGCCACCGCGGCGGCCGCCCTCGCCTGGACGGAGCGGCTGTGCGTGGGCGTGGGCCTGCTTCCGGTCCCGTTGCGCAACGCGGCACTGACCTCGATGGAGGCCGCCACGCTGCTGCGCCTCTTCCCCGGGCGCATCAAGCTGGCGCTCGGGCACGGTGTGCAGGACTGGATGGGCCAGGTCGGTGCGCGGGTAGAGTCACCCCTCACGCTGCTGCGGGAGCATCTGCTGGCGACACGCGCCCTGTTGGGCGGCGAGCGGCTGACGGTGGAGGGCCGTTACGTGAAGCTCGACGGCGTCGCCCTGGACTGGCCGCCGCCTGCCGCACCGCCGGTGCTGGCAGGAGCCCGCGGGCCCAAGTCGCTGCGGTTGTCGGGCGAAGCCGCCGACGGGACGGTCCTGGACGCGAGCGTGCCGGCCGACGGCGTGCGCCGGGCCCGGGAACTCATCGACGAGGGGAGGGCTGAGGGCGGACGCACCGGGCCCCACCCCGTGGTCGTCTACCTGCACACCGCGACCGGCCCCGGCGCGGCCGACCGGCTGCGGGGCGAACTGGCCGGTTCCCGGCGGGAGTCGGTGTCCGAGCTGGGTGTCGCCGGGGACGCGGGTGCGGTGGCCAAGGCCGTTCAGCGGCTCGTGGACGCCGGGGCCGACACGGTGGTGCTGCAGCCGACTGCCGACGAGCCGGACCCGGAGGGCTTCGTACGGTTCGCCGCGGAGGAGGTCCGTCCGCTCGTGCCGTGACGCCGGCCGGGGCGGCCTCCGGGGTCCTGGGGTCAGTGGCTGTGCCGGGCGCCGGGGGGCTGCCTGCTGATCCGCACCAGCCGGTCGAAGTCGACGGCGACCCCGCGCAGCAGCAGGTCCACCAGCGGGCGTGCGGACGTCTCGCCGATCGGCCCGTCACCGAGCAGCGCCCGTTGGTAGACCGTCGACGCAAGCAGGTCGACGAGCAGCTCGGGATCGACGTCGTCGTGCAGATCGCCGCGGTCGACCGCGCGCCGCACGGCGACCGCCGCGGCTCGCCTGCTGGGCTGCACGACGGTCTCCATCAGGCGGCGGTGAAGCGCCGGGTCGCGCGCGCAGTCGGCCAGGAGCGGGGCAAGGACGCCGGGCGGGAGCCGGTCGTGCAGCGCCTCGGCGAGCAGCCTCACGCTCTCGGTCAGATCGCAGCGGGTGCAGCCGTTGTCCGGGACCGGGGGCGTGACGAGGACCGAGCCGAGGGCGTCGATGACGAGGTCCTGCCGGACCGGCCACCGGCGCCGGATCGTCGGCTTCGTCGTGCCCGCCCTGGCGGCGACCCGCTCCAGGGCGAACCCCGCGTACCCCTGCTCACGCAGGACGTCGAGGGTCGCGGAGAGTACGGCGGTGTCGATCGCCGGGTCCCGGGGCCGCCCCCGGCGGGGCTCAGTCCGCGGCATCCTGCGGGTACCAGCGCAGTTCGACCGTGTTGCCGTCCGGGTCCTGCACGTATATCGACTGCGCGCTGCCGCGGGCGCCGTAGCGGTCGACCGGGCCTTCGAGAACGGTGAACCGACCGGAGTCGACGACCTCCTGCCAGTCGAGCGGATCGACGACGAGGCAGATGTGGTCGACGTTGGACTCGCCCCGGGGCCGGCTGACCAGGTCGATGATGGCGGTCGGGCTGATCCGCGCCGAGGGGAAGGGCGCCTTGCCCTCGCGCCACTCCTCCACCCTGACCGGCTCCAGCCCGAGCGTTTCGCAGTAGAACTCCAGCGCGCGCTCGACGTCCTGGACGTTGAGCACGAGGTGGTCGAAATCCTTGACTCGCATCCCTGGCTCTCCTGTTTTCATTCCGTCCCGGAACGGATCGTAACAGGCTCGGCATCCTACGGATAGGGCCGCGGCCCGCCGCCCCACTGATCGATCACCACTTCCATGACCGTTTAGCGGTTCTTCATTCGGCTACCCGCCGCCGGAGGGACGTCGCGGAAAGGGAGGCAGAGAGTGATCACCCGAGACCAGATCCCCCAAGTGCTGGATCACCCCGTGCACGACGCCGAGGGCCACAAGGTCGGCAACGCGAAACACGTCTTCGTCGACGACGCCACGGGACAGCCGGACTGGGTCAGCGTGCAGACCGGCCTGTTCGGGACCAGGGAGTCGTTCGTGCCCATCCGGGAGGCCACGATGGTCGAGGACCATCTCGAGGTGCCGTACCCCAAGAGCAAGATCAAGGAAGCCCCCGACGTCGACGTGGACGCCCGTGGGCACCTTTCCCGGCAGGAGGAGGAGCGCCTGTACCGGCACTACAGCATCGGCTGAGACGCCGCTGGCGGCGAACCGTCCCGACCGTACCGGCCCGGGCCGGTACGGCACGCACCTCCGACAGGACGGCTCGGGCGCCGCGGGTGCGGCCGGACACCGTACGAGGAGCGGCCCCGCCGCCCTTACTGCAGTTGCTCCAGCCTGCGCTGGAGCAACTGCAGTGCGCCGCGCTGACGGCCCGGCACGCGCCGGCGCAACCGGACGAGTTCCGGCGCGAGCCGACGCGCCCGCGCGGCGTCGCGGACCTGTTCCCACTGATGGTGCGCGCGGTCGACGGCCCCCTCGACGTCGGGGTCGTCTGCGGTCTGCTGCCGTCGCAGCCGGGCGTCGGCCACCGCCATCCACAACTCGCAGCTACGGGCGGGGTCACGGGCGAGGCGGGCGAGGTCGGCCCGTACCTCGAGCCAGTGCAGTGCCTGCACCGAACCGGGTCCGTACACCCGCAGGGCCTCGCCCTCACATGCGGCCGCGGCAGCGGCTGCCTCGGTGTGCCTCCCGGCGTTTGCCGCGGCGAGGATCGCCGGATGCGGATCCCCGTCGTCGTATCGGGGCACGCCGATTGCGGCCGAGGGAGGGGTGGCCGGGGGCGTGGGCGGCTGTGCGGGTGCGGGTGCGGGTGACGGGGTCGTGCGCGTCTCGGCCGCGGGTGTCGCGGGTGGCTGGGCGGCGGGCAGCGGCACCGGGGCGGGTGACTCGCCGGTGGGCGCCGAGGCCGCGCCGGGCGCAGGAGCGGGGCTGGTCTCGCGCAACACGCCCCCGGGCGCGGGCGCTTGAGCGGCCGGCTGGGGGTCACGGAGCTCGGCCGCGGGCGCGGGTGACGGGACCTCGCGCAGCACGGCCCCGGGCACGGGCGCTTGGGCCTCGACGGGCACGGGGCGATGCGACGTTTCCGACGCGCCATGAGTCACCGTCGGCATCAGCAGCGGGAACAGCAGGGCGCCGGCCGGGTGGTCGGACTGTGACGCGGCCTGCTCGTGCAGCTGCGCGAAGGGCGGCCGCGCGCCGCTGCGCCAGATCGCGGCCACCGCCTTCAGGTACGCCGGCGGCGCGACCGTACGGCGGCCCGGAGCCGGTGCGATCCTGCCGTACAGCAGCGTGCCCGGGCCGAGCCCGGCACGGCCCTCTCGCACCTGTTGCCATGCCTCGCTGTCCGCGACCAGGTCGACGACCACCGTGGTCGTCCCCGGCCGGCGGGTCCTGAGTTCCCCGGCCAGCCAGTGCCAGGGCAGCGCCGTGTACCGCACGGTCGCCGGGGTCGTGCGGGCGAGCGCGAAATGCAGCAGCTGCTGCTTGCGGTCGACCTGCAGCTGCCCCGCGAGGTAGAGGAACAGCGGCCCCGGAGCCGCGGCCGCCGCCCGGATGCGGGTCAGGACGGTCTGCGGATCGAGCGGGTCGGCGAGCTCGATCACGGTCGCCGCCACGCCCGTCGTACCGGTCAGCACAGAGGCGGGTACGGCGGCGAGCGCGGGCAGCACGGACGCCGCGTCCACAAGTCGGCCTTTGCCGGCCGGCGCCGCTGCCAGCAGCAACGCGGTACCCGGCGCCGAGTTCTCCCCAGTGATCACCACCTCAGCACCGTAGCCGCTGTCCAGATGTTCTGGCCAAGCGGCGCACATCGGGCCGGCCGCCCCGGCCGGAACTTGGCTCCCTAGGCAAGCACCCGGTATTTGAGGTGCGTCGCGCGCGGCGTGTCGACGACCCTGATCACCTCCAGCTTCCGCTGGTCCGGGCCGATGTGGTCGAACAGACGCAGCCCGCCACCCAACAACACAGGAATCACGTGCAGTTGGAGCTCGTCGACGAGACCTGCCCGCAGGAACTGCTGAACGGTGCGTGCGCCGCCCGCGATGTCGACGTTGCGGCCGCCGGCCGCCGCCTTCGCCTGCTCCAGCGCGCTGTGGATCCCGTCGGTCACGAACGTGAAGCTGGTGCCTCCCTGCTTGACCAGGGACGGGGCGGGGCGATGGGTGAGCACGAACACCGGCGCCCGGAAGGGCGGATTGTCGCCCCACGGCTTCTCTCCCGTGTCGTACATGAGGCGGCCCATGACGACGGCGCCGGTGGCGTCGAACCATTCCCGCATGATGTCCGAATCGCGGTTCTCCTCACCGCCGGTCATGCCCTGCCGCTCCCGCCAGCTCGCCAGGTCGTGGATCCAGTGGAACAGGGGCTCGCCCCCGTGCCCGCCGGGGTTGTCGAGGCTGACGTCGGTGCCGGCGACGAAACCGTCCAGGGACATGGCGAGGTCCGCCGTGACAAGGGTCATGTGCCGCTCCTCCAGGGCTCGAATGCTCGGTTGCGCCGTACGCGCCGTGCGTCGTGCGTCGTGCGCGGGTTCCCACTCGTACGTCGATCGGCATGCGCCCGTTTCGACAGGACGTCCGGCATCGTCCCGCAGGAGTCCTCCTGGCTCCCGCGCCCCACGCGGGACGACGCCGGTTTGAGATTCCCCCCTGACGGCAACCCGCTTCATGCAGTCGTACCGCCGTACGCCGACGCGAGACCAGGAGCCGCACCATGGACCACTCCCGTGTGCCCGTTCTCGAAGCCCTGGCGGATTTCCACCGGCGCGGGGACACCGTCTACGGACCGCCCGGACACCGGCAGGGCCGAGGCGTCGACCCCCGGGTGCTGGAGGTGATGGGCGAGGGCGTGTTCCGTTCCGACGTCCTGTCCCTCAACGGGCTCGACGACCGCCGCGAGTCCCAGGGCGTTCTGGACCAGGCCCAGGAGTTGATGGCGGACGCGGTGGGCGCTGAGCGGGCGTTCTTCTCGACGTGCGGCAGTTCCCTGTCGGTCAAGTCGTCGATGCTGGCCGTCGCCGGGCCCGGCGAGAAGCTCCTGGTGTCCCGCAACGCCCACAAGTCCGTGATCGCGGCGGTCATCGTCAGCGGCGTCGAACCCGTGTGGGTGCACCCCGCCTTCGACGCCGAGCGGCACCTCGCGCACCCGCCGGAGCCGGACGACGTGCGGCAGGCCCTGGCGGAGCACCCCGAGGCCAAGGGCATGCTGCTGATCACGCCGACGGACTGGGGGTCCTGCGCCGACATCGCGGTCGTGGCCAAGGTCTGCCACGCCCAGGACGTGCCGCTCATCGTCGACGAGGCATGGGGTGCGCACCTGCCGTTCCACGACGGCCTGCCGGCCTGGGGCATGGACGCGGACGCCGACCTCGTCGTCACGAGCGTGCACAAGATGGGCAGCGCCGTCGAGCAGAGTTCGGTGTTCCACCTCCAGGGCGACCGTGTGTCGGCCGACGCGCTCAAGCAGCGCGAGGACCTTCTCGGCACGACGAGCGCCTCGTCCCTGGTCTACGCGACCCTGGACGGCTGGCGGCGGCAGATGGTGGAACAGGGCCACGAGCTCATCGACGGCGCTCTGCGCCGCGCCCGGCGTCTGCGGGAGGCAGTGGCCGCCGTGCCGGGTCTGCGGCTGATGGGCCCCGAGGTCGTGGAGTCGGGCCTCGCGGCCGACCTCGATCTGCTCAAGATCGTGGTGGACGTGCGGGAGCTGGGCATCAGCGGCATGCGCGCCGCCGAGTGGCTGCGCACCAACTGCCGTGTGGACATGGGATCCTCGGACACCTGCCGGGTCAGCGGCGTGATCACGCATGCCGATGACGACCGGACCGAGGAGCTGTTCCTCGACTCGCTGAAGCGGCTGGCCGAGGCCGCGGGGGCCGGTGCCGTCGACGGCGGGCCTCCGGTGGCTCTGCCGCCGCCGGGTGCGCTGGAGCTGGAGCAGGTCGTGCTGCCGCGCACGGCGTTCTTCGGCCCCGCCGAACAGGTTCCCGCCTCGCAGGCCGTGGGGCGGATCGCGGCGGAGATGATCAGCCCCTACCCGCCCGGTGTTCCGGCCGTGGCCCCCGGCGAGCTCATCACGGCCGAGGTGCTGGACTATCTGCGCAGCGGTGCGGCCGCCGGGCTGCTGGTCCCCGACGCCGCCGACCCGTCGATGGAGAGCCTGCGGGTCGTGGCGGCGTGACGCGGACCGCTGCCGTGTGCGGAAGTCCCCTCGGCTGCGGCGCGTTGCTGTCCGGGGTCCGGAAGGGCTTCCCGCGGCCGCGCTCGACGCGCACCGGCACCGGCTGATCGGCCCGGCGGCCGAGCCGCCGGCCCGCGCGGGACGAACCGGCGCGGGCCGGGCGGGTCATGAGCCGGGCGCGAGACCGTACACACCGTACGCGAAGCCTTCCGCCGTGATCGTGCCGTCCGCGATGCGGATGCCCTGCGCCTCCAGCGGGCGGGCGCCCGCGGTACGGGACTCGTCGACCGTGACCTTCGCCGGGGCCGCGCCGGGGTTGACGACCACGAGGTACCGGCCGCCGCGTACGTGGACGAACGGGTAGCCGGTGTGCAGGATCTCCACCGATCCCGAGGGACCGAGCTCCGGTGAACCGCGGCGCAGCGCGATCAGGCGGCGGACCAGTTTCAGCAGCGAGGCGTCGTCGGCGCGCTGGGAGGCGACCGAGGGGCGGGCGGGGTCCGGGTCGAGGGGCAGGTAGAGCGCGTCGGCCGGTGCGGTGGAGAAGCCGGCGTTCTCGGTGTCGTCCCACTGCATGGGGGTGCGGGAGCCGGCGCGGTTGTAGCGCGGGCCGAGGACGCTGCCCTCCTTGTCGGGCAGATCGGGGACGAAGCGCATGCCGATCTCGTCGCCGTAGTAGACGGCGGGGAGGGTGGGCCAGGTGAGCTGGAAGGCGAAGGCTGCCGGGAGCTGCTCGGGCGTGCGCGGGCCGCAGTTGAGGCGGGAGAAGTCGTGGTTGGCCGTGGGCAGGGCGGTGAAGCCGTTGTCGCCGATGGCCTCCACGGCCGACTGCCATGCCTCGACGAAGTGGGCGGGTGTCCCCTTGCCCTCGGGGTCGAAGAAGCAGTCGACGGGGTCCCAGTCGTCGTTGTCGGTGCCGGTGCGGTTGTTCCACAGGGAGCGCAGGGGGCGGCCGTTGGTCGGTCCGCCGAACTGGAGGAAGAAGTCCGCGTGGAAGCCCGCCGGTACGGAGACGGCGGGGTCGCCCCACTCGGACAGCAGCACGGCCTCGGGATGGGTGCGGTCCAGCCACTGCCGCAGCTCGGTCCAGATCGCGGCGGTCTCCCGCTTGTCCGGGTCGTCCTTGACGAGCGAGGCGGCCATGTCGACGCGGAAACCCGCGAGGCCGAGCCGCAGCCAGTGCTCCATGACGTCGCGCAGGGCCTGCCGGTTGGCCCGCGGCCCTTCGGCGTCGGGGCTCTGCCGCCATGGTTCGGCCGGGTCACGGCGCGCGTAGCCGAAGTTGAGGGCCGGCTGGGAGTCGAAGAAGTTGGGCAGGTACGCGCCCGGGCGGCGGCCCGGCGAGGCGACGAAGCCTTCGGGGCGGTCGCCGTCGGTCCAGATGTAGCGGTGGTCGGCGGGGTCGTCGGCCGACGCGAGGAACCAGGGGTGGCGGTCCGAGGTGTGCCCGGCGACGAGGTCGAGCAGGACCCGGATGCCCCGGCGGGCCGCCTCGGCCACGAGCCGGGCGAGGTCGTCGTCGGTTCCGTAGCGGGGGGCGAGGGCGAGGTAGTCGTCGATGTCGTAGCCCGCGTCGCGGAAGGGCGAGGAGAAGCACGGGTTGAGCCAGACCGTGTTCACGCCCAGCCAGGCGAGGTGGTCGAGGCGGTCGGTGATGCCGTTGAAGTCGCCGATGCCGTCGCCGTTCGAGTCGGCGAAGCTCTGCGGGTAGATCTGGTAGAAGACGGCGTCGGCCAGCCAGGCGGGGGCGGGTCGGAACGTGGTCATGGAGAGGGTGCAGCCTTTCGTTGCGGCGGTGTGCCGTGGCCGGGTCAGCCCTTGACGGCGCCGGAGGTCAGGCCGGACACGACGGCCTTGCGGAAGACGAGGACCAACAGGGCGATGGGCAGGACGGATACGGTCGCGGCGGCGAAGATCGTGCCGTAGGGGACGTCGTACTGGTCGCCGAACAGGGCCATGCCGACCGGGATCGTGCGGTAGGCGTCGGCACTGTTCAGCGTGACGGCTATCAGGAACTCCGTCCAGCACGCCGTGAAGGTGAACACGCCGGCCGTGAACACGCCCGGCGTGGCCTGCGGCAGGATCACCGAGACGACGGTACGGACCGGGGAGGCGCCGTCCATCCAGGCGACCTCCTCCATCTCCTTGGGAACGGACAGGAAGTAGTTCCGCAGGATCCAGATGGCGAAGGGCACGTTGAGGGCGACGTAGACGACGATCAGGCCCTGGTGGCTGTTGAGCATGCCCGTCTCGCGCATCAGCAGGTACAGCGGTGCGGCCAGCGCGATCGTCGGGAACAGCGAGATCATCAGGAGGGCGACCATGATGGGCGTCTTCCCGCGCACCGGCAGCCGTGCGAGCGCGTATCCGGCGAACGTGGCGAGGGCCAGGACCATCACGGTGGCGATCACGGACACGATCACCGAATTGGCCATGTAGGTGCCGAAGTCGTAGCGGCCGAACGCCTCGTCGTAGTTCTCCCACGTCAGGTCCTGCGGCCACGGCGTCGGCGGGTCGGCGGCGATCTCCGTGCGGGACTTCACCGACCCGGCGAACATCCAGTACAGCGGGGCCGCGACGAAGGCGGCGATCAGCAGGGCCGCGGCATGCGTCCAGGTCGGCCGCGGGCGGCGTCGGATCGTGTTCATGCGGTCTCCTCCGCTTCGCCGACCTGGGTGCGGAAGGCCCGCAGGAAGACGAGACAGCCGGCGAATACGAGCGCCGCTGTGGAGGCGGCGACGGCGGCTCCTGGGCCGAAACTGAGGTTCTGGAACATGACCTGCCATCCCAGCAGCGCCAGCGACTGCGTGGCGTCGCCCGGTCCGCCGCCGGTCAGGACGAACGGCAGGTCGAAGATGCCGAAGGCCTGGAGGATGCGGAAGAGGACGGCGATCGCGAGGGTGGGCCGCAGCAGCGGGAGCCGGACGCGCCAGAAGATCGTCCATGCGTTCGCGCCGTCCATCCGGGCCGCCTCGGTGATGTCGCCCGGCAGCATGACCAGCCCCGCGAGCACGATGATCGCGACGAACGGGGTGGTCTTCCAGATGTCGGCGACGCTCATCGCCAGGACGGCGGGCACCGGTGTGCCCAGAATGTTGACCTGGTCGCCGGTGACGGCTTCCACGGCGTACGACAGGACGCCGTACACCCCGTTGTAGACGTACGCCCACAGCTGCGCCGACACGACGGTGATCATCGCCCAGGGCAGCAGGAGCAGGGCCATCATCCAGCCCCGGCCGTCGGTCAGCCGCTCCAGGACGAGCGCGACGACCGTGCCGAGGACGACTTCGGCGAAGACGGTGCCGAGGGTGTAGAGCACGGTGAACAGCAGGGCGTGGCGCCAGCGTTCGGAGGCGAACAGTTCGGCGTAGTTGTCGCCGGTCGGGGCGCCGAGCCGGAAGCCCGATCCGGTCACCTCGACCTCGGAGAAGCTCATGGCCAGTGAGAACAGGACGGGGAAGACGGTCACGGCCACGACGGCGAGCAGGGCGGGTGAGGCGAATCCCCAGCCGAGCCGGGAGAGCCTGCGGTCGCGGGCGGTCCTGCCCCGCCGGGCCGCCGCGGTGGCGGGCGGCCGCGGCGGGCGGGTCCCCGCCACCGGGGCGGCGGGCGGTGCGGTGGTGCCGGTCACAGTCCGCCGCCTCCCAGGGCCTCGCCGATCTCCTTGTCGGCCTTCTTCAGGGCGTCCTCGACGGAGGTGGAGCCGGCCAGTGCCGCGTTGAGGTTGCTGTAGACGGCCTTGCTGACCTGGGCGTACCGGGGGGTGTTGGAGGGGCGGGAGACGAGCTCGGTCGTGGCGGCGGCCTTCAGCACGGGCTGGCCTGCGGCGAGGTCCGGGTCGCTGAGAACGGCCTCGTTGGCGGGGATCATCGAGTTCCGCGCGAGGATCGTCTGGCCCTCGGCGCCGGTCATCCACTTGACGAAGGCGAGGGTCGCGCCGAGGTTCTTCGAGTGCGGATTGACCATCATGTTCCAGCCGCCGATGTTCGACGAGCCGGGTGAGGGGTGGCCCTCGAAGGTGGGCATCGCCGTCATGCCGGCCTTGCCCTTGATCTTGGACACCTCGGGGTTCTCGGACTCGCCCCAGGCGTAACCCCAGTTGCGGTGGAAGGCCGTCTGGCCGCTGGTGAACGCCTGCAGCGACTGGGCCTCCTGGAAGGAGAGCATGGCCTTCGGCGCGATGCCCCGGTCGAGGAGGGAGCGCATGTATCCGAGGGCCTTGCGGTTCTCGGGCGAGTCGATCTGTGACTTCGTGCCGTCGTCGCTGACGGTGGAGCCGCCCGCGGACGCGGACAGCTCGGCCCAGTCGGCGGTGAGGCCCTCGTAGTTGGCCCACTGGGCGGAGTAGCCGTACTTGACGTCCCCCGCGTCCTGGAGCTTCTCGGCCGTGGTGGCGAGTTCCTCCCAGGTCTTCGGCACGGGCAGCTTGTGCTTCTCCAGCAGGTCCTTGCGGAAGAAGAGGAACCCCTCGTCGGTGAACAGCGGCGCGGCGAGGTGCTTCCCTTCGTGCACGGCGCCGTCGGCGCGGCCCGGCGCGAACTGCTTCCAGTAGTCCTTCGGAAGGTACTCGTCGAGGGGCAGGGCGAGCTCGGCGTCACCGAACTGGGCGGGCCAGACGACGTCACCGTTGTAGACGTCGATCTCCGACGAGCCGCCGGATATCTCGGTGGTGAGGGTGGCACGGACGGTGTCGGAGTTCGCCGGGGCCGCCTTGAGCGTGACCTTGATGTCGGGGTGCGCCTTCTCGAACGCGTCGATGAGCTTCTGCGGCAGGTTGTCGGTGCCGAAGTCCATGGCGTACCAGGTGATGGTGCCCTTGGCGGCGCCGACGGGCTTCTTCTCGTCGGCGGCTTCGTCGCCGGTGGAACAGGCGCTCGCGGCGAGCAGGGCGGTGGTGGTGGCGAGCGCGGTGACGGCTCGGCGCACGGGAATGCGCATGACGGCTCCTCGATGAGCACGGGTTGCGGGAGAGGGGTCAGGAGATCGGGGCGCGGACGGCTTCGCGGATGACGAGGCAGGCGGCTCCGCGTGCCCACAGGTCGTGGTGGGCCGGATCGACGTGGAGGGTGCAGTCGCGGGCGGCGTCGGAGAACGCGTACGCCTCCAGGGCTCCGGTCATGGCCGGGCCGAACAGGTCATAGGCGACGGCGCCTTCCCCCGCGATGATGATTTTCTGAAGGTTGAGCAGGTTGCAGAGGCCGGCGAGACCCCGGCCGAGAGCGGTGCCCGCCTCGGCGAACGCCGCGAGTGCGACGGCACGGCCGGCGCCGCTGCCGTGCCGGGCCAGTTCGTACGCCTCTGCGATGGTGGCGCAGACGGGGGCGCCGCCGTCGCGGATGTGGCGCAGGACGGCCCGGTCGCCGGCGAGGGCTTCGAGACAGCCTCGCCGGCCGCAGCTGCACATGGGGCCCGCCGGGTCGAGCGGGAGATGGCCGAGTTCACCGGCCATGCCGCTGACTCCGGCGTACAGGGTGCCGTCGAGGAGGAGACCGCAGCCGATACCGGGGCCCACGGTGACGACGGCGAACGAGTCGATGTCACGTCCTTCGCCGAACCAGCGTTCGGCGACGACCAGGGTGTTGACGTCGTTGTTGACGACGACGGGCAGTCCGGTCGCGCGGGACAGGGGGCCCGCGACGTCGACCTTGTTCCAGTCGAGCAGCGCGGAGTAGCGGCAGATGCCGGCGGTGGAGTCGACATGGCCGCTGACGCCGACGCCGATGCCCAGCACCCGGTCGGCGGCCTCGGGCGCCTCCGCGAGCAGGTCCGCCGTGAGCCGCGCCGCGGCGCTGAGGGCGGTGTCCGGGGTGCTGTCGGCGATGGGCGCCTCGGCGCGGGCGAGCACCTTGGCGGCCATGTCGGTGACCACTCCGGAGACCTGCGCCGGTCCGATCTTGATGCCGACGACGATGTGCTTGTCGGCATTGACCTGGAGCATCCGCTGGGGGCGCCCGCGGCCCTGCGGCTGGGCGTCGGTCTCGCGCAGGTAGTCGTGCTCCAGCAGCGGCGGCAGCATCCGGGTCACGCTGGAGGGCGCGAGTCCCAGCCGCTGGGCCAGGCCGGTACGGGAGATGGGCCCCGCGGTGAGCACGGTCGCGAAGATCTCCGCGCGGGTCTGCTCGCCGATGAGATCCGAGAAGGGGATCCGTGAAGGGCTCATCGCCCGTACCTCCGTCTGCCGGTGGACCGGTCCGCTGCGGTCAGCGGACGTCGATGTGGTTGAGCGCGATCGTTCCGGTGTCCCCGGGCGCCCTGACGACGGTGATCAGGTTGTCACCGGCGGCGAGCTTGACCGTGCCGCTCATGGTGGCCCAACCCCCGCCGGTTGCGGGGAAGTCCACAGTCCTCGGGCGGGTCACCACGGTGTGGTCGGGCTGCTCCGCGCCGAGGGTCAGGGTGCCTCCGGTCTCCGAGGAGTAGCGGAGCGCGATCCGGTACGTGCCGGAGGCGCGGGCGCCCACGGCGAAGGTGACCGAGGCGCCGTCCGCATCGATGTCCGCGTACCCCATCGCCTCGTGGCCGGCGACGGTGTTGCCGAACCCGGCGCCGCCTCCCCAGGCCGCGAAGGCCGCCTGGTAGCGGGAGGTGTCGTCGGGCGTGACCCTGACCAGCAGGGTGCCGTGTGCGGGCAGGTCGGCGCGCACGGTGGACAGCCGGCCGAGGTCCTGGTGCCGCCACAGGTCCCGTACGCGGGCCGTGCCGTCGATGCCGAGTGCGCTGAGGTCGAGCGAGCGGGTGGCGGGGCCGTCGGACCGGTTGAACAGGGCGACCGCCCACGTGCCGTCGGGGAGCTGGCCGGCCCAGCGTTCGCTGTCGCGGCTGCCGGGGTCGACGGCGTAGGAGGTGGCGTTGTGGAAGTACGGTTTGCCGACCAGGCCCTGGTGGTGCAGGGCCAGGACCTCGGGGTTGGTGTAGGCCCACCCGTGGTCCGCAATGTTGCTGTGCAGGTCGGAGATGGTGAGCGGGGATCCGGCGAGTGTCATCAGGGAGATGCAGGTGCGCCGTTCGTCGTCGTTGGCGAACGTGTTCATCATCAGGAAGTCGCCGTCGAGGATGAGCTGGCCGCGGCCGGACCGGTCGGCGTAGCCGGTGAAGCCGAGGAACGGGTTGTGCCAGTTGGGCCACGCGTCCTGCCAGTGCTGCCTTCCTCCGCTGAGCCGGTCCCAGCCGCCCTTGTCGGCGTCGGCGTTGATGCGGATCAGGTCGCCGTACCGGACCTCAGCCTCGGCGTGGTGGTACAGGTGTGGCATGACGAGGGACAGTTCGACGTCCTCGCCGGCGGCCTCGTGCATCCAGCGCAGCGCGGTCTCGTAGTTGGCCCGGCCGTGCGGCAGCCCGACCGTGCCGATGTTGGCGTCGCGCCCGTCCTCGTACCAGGAGAGGAAGTCGATGCGCAGGTACGGGACGCCGAGGTCCTTGAAGTACTTCACATAGCCCTGGACGAACTCCTTGGCGCCGTCCTTGGTGACGTCGACCCAGTACAGGGTGTCGCCGCCGATGCCGCCGGCGAAGAAGTCGCCCTCGGTGACGATGTCGGCGATCCGGACGTCGGGGCGGCCCACGACGGTCCTGGTGGGATCGGCGACGGCGGCGCGGTGCACCCACAGCGGGTTGTAGTAGACGCCGAGCGACATGTCACGGGTCTTCAGGTACCGGGCCCAGTAGGCCCAGTCGTGCTGCCAGGAGTCGTTGTAGGTCGTGATGTAGCCGTTGCGGGTGGTCCGGGAGGACCCTTCGATCCAGCCGTCGGTGCAGGCCATGCGGTAGCCGTGCGGGGCGAAGTCCTCCGCCAGCCAGTCGATGTTGGCCTGCCACTCGGCCTCGGGGATGGGCGCGTTGTGCGGGAAGGCCCAGCCGTAGATGTTCCAGTACAGCGGGCCGGCGCCGGACCGGGTCCAGACGCTGTTGCGGGATGCGATGGGCAGCGCGGCCGGGCGTGCGGCCCGCCGTGCGAGGGCCGCCGGTTCGGTGGCGTGGCTCGTGGACGCGGAAGCGAGTACCGCACCGGTGGCAGCGGCGCCGGCACCGGCGATGAGGGCTCGTCTGGAGATCGCCATGTTGTCTCCGTCCGTCGTCAGGGCCGGGGCGGGCGCCCCGGTTGCCTGCGGATGACGGGAGTGTGTCGCCCCTGTTTTTTGTGCGTCAAGCAAGAAAACGGCGCGTTATTCAACCGTGATGTCCCGCGTGCCGGACCCACGTCCGAACGAGAGCTGCACCCAGATCAGGGCGAAAGCTGCCAATTACCCCCAGCAGCTCAGCTCTTTTGATTTCTCACAGCAATAAAAAATGCTGCCGCTCCCGGAGGAGCGGCAGCATGTCCGCCGCCGGTCGGCGGCGCTGCATCGGTCAGGCGGTGTGCAGCCTCAGCCCGTAGCGGGCCAGGATCTCGTTGACCGGCTGGTACCAGGTCTGTCCGCCGCCACTGCGGTTGCCCCAGCCGCCGGAGGTGACGCCCTGCGCCTGGTCGCCGCTGATGAACGATCCGCCGGAATCGCCCGGCTCGGCGCATACGCTGGTCTTCGTCATCTGATGGACCGCGCCCTGGCTGTAGTTGACGGTCTCGTTCTTGGCGAGAACACTGCCGCAGTGCCAGTGCGTCGTGGAGCCCGAGCGGCAGATCGAGGCGCCGACGGGCGCCTCGGCCGAGCCGCGCACCAACCGGTCGGGCACCGTACCCCAGCCCAGGACCACGGGCACGGTCCACCAGCCGCTGCCGACGTTCACCCACGCGTAGTCGTTGTCCGGGAACGACGATCCCTGGAACGTGCCGATGTGCGAGCCGTCCCAGCCGCGTACGGCCGCGCCCGGCCGCCCGCAGTGGCCTGCCGTCACGAAGCCGCCGTGCACCGAGAACCCGATCGAGCAGCGGACGTTGCCCGTGTAGTAGGGATCGCCGCCGACCGTCCCCGCGGCAAAGGTCCGCGGCGCCTCGGCCACCTCCCTCACCAGGACCGGGCCGGCTCGGCGGGCACGGTCGAGGAATGTTTCGACATCGTTGTCCGAGCGCTCGGCGCGGACGACGTTCACCACGATCCGGTTGGCCTCGGGATCGACGTGCCAACTGCCGACTCCGGGGGGAGCGTCCAGCGTGTCGATCGCCCGCTTGGCCGCGTCGAGCCGGCTCGCGCTGTGCTCGACGAGCCGGACGGCCGCGCCCGTGGCCCGTACGGCGGCTGCCCTGCGGGTGTCGGCGACGGCGACGGTCAGGCGTCCGCTGTCCGCGTCGAACCAGGAGCCGCCGTACGCGCCCTGAGCGGCACGACGCGCCTTCGGCTCGATCGCGACGGCGGCCCGCTCGGCCGCGAGTCGCTCCCGCGCCTGGCTCTCGGTGAGCCCCAGGTCCTTTCGCATCGCGCGGAGCAGACCCGCGGACGCCGGTCCGCCGGCGGAGGGGACGGGCTCCTGCGCCGTGGCGGACGCGGGGCCCGCACCGGCCGACGCCCATGCGCCGAGGGCGAGGAGTGCGGCGAGGCCGGTGCGTACGACCGTCGTCGCGCGCTTGGTTCGGCTGCGGCTGGACACGGCACACATGGGTTTCATGCGTCTCACGGCGTTCGACCTTTCACTGGTTCCGGCAGGGGTGGGGAGGAACAGGTCGGGGTGAGAGCGCTCTCAGAAGCGCCCGGGGCGGAGCGTAACCGAGGCAGTCAGACAGGTCCATGCCAAACACAGGCGGTGCGGCAATTGTCCTGATCCCTGCGGGAACCAGCTGTGAGGCAAATGTGTCTGTGCTGAGGACAGTCCGTGAGCCGGAGCCGACGACGACGGCCCCGGCGGGGACGTCCGCCAGACAGGGGGACGCGATGAGCGTGTGGTCGGTGCCGGGATACACCGAGTCCCGGGAGCTCGGATCGGGGGCCGGCGGGCGAGTCGTCCTCGCCGTCCATGACACCACCGGCGTGCCGGTCGCGGTGAAGTACCTGGGGGAACGGCTGCGCGGCGACGCGGCTTTCGTCCGCGAGTTCCGGGCGGAGGCGCGAGTGCTCGGCGCACTGGACTCGCCGTATGTCGTGCGGCTCTACGAATACGTCGAGGCGCCGCACGGTGCCGCGATCGTGATGGAGCTGATCGACGGAATCGCCCTGCGGTCGCTGCTCGCCCGCGAGGGAGCGACCGGTCCGGAGGCGGCCCTGGTGGTGCTCAAGGGCTCCCTTCTCGGACTCGCCGCCGCCCATGGCGCCGGTGTCGTGCACCGTGACTACAAGCCGGAGAACGTGCTGGTCTCGGCCGACGGCACGTCCAGGCTGGTGGACTTCGGCATCGCGGCGGGCCGTGGCACTACCCCCGGCGTGGCAGGCACTCCGGCGTACATGGCGCCGGAGCAGTGGCACGGTGAGCCGGCCTCGCCCGCGGCCGACGTCTACGCGGCGACCGTGACCTTCTACGAGTGCCTGACCGGTCGCAAGCCCTACACGGGCGAGAACTTCGCCGAGCTGGCCCTTCAGCACATCGGCGCGCCGGTCCCCGAGGACGACACGCCCGAGGCAGTCAGGCCGCTGATCCGGCGAGGGCTGGCGAAGACGCCCGAGGACCGTCCGCAGAACGCGGCGGCGTTCGTGGCCGAGCTGGACGAGATCGCCGGGGCTGCGTACGGACCCGGCTGGGAAGAGCGCGGACGGCGCCGGCTGGCGGCGCTCGCCGCGCTGCTGCCTCTGCTGTTCCCGTCGGCCGGGGGCAGCGGGGCCGGGACCACCGCGGTGGCGACGACCTCCCTCGGCGCGGGGCCCGGGGAATGGCCGACTCCCGGCCTGCGCCGGGTACTTGCAGGGATCGTCGCGGCCGTGGTCGCCGCCCTCGTCGCCGTCGCCGCACGGGCGGGCACCGATGCGGGAGGTCGGGCCGCCGAGGCCGTGGCCACCACGAGCGCGCTTCCCGGCGTGCCCGACACGCCGGCCCCGGGGCCCGAGGGGTCCGTCGGTCCGGCACCGTCGCCGCCGGCCGCGACGCCCTCGCCCTCCCCCTCGGGGAGCCCCGCGCCCGGCCCCAGCGGCTCCCCCACGACGAGTGCTCCGCCGATGACGGCGGGGCCCACCACGTGGCCGGCCACCGAACCGTCCATGGAGCCGTCCCCCGAGCCGACGACGTCGACGTCCGCCCCGGCGTCGGTGCGGTCCGTCTCCGTCACGAGCTTCCGCCAGACCGGCACGAGGACCGGAGCCGCCTCCGTCGACGTCGCCACGGACGGCACGGGTCCGGTCACGATCGTCGTGTCCTGGTACACCGGCGACACCAAGGGGCAGCCCGGCGCGCCGGACGGCTCGCAGACGTTCGAACGCAGCGGCGCCACGCGGTACACCTTCCCCCTCACCCACACCTTCCAGGGCCAGGGCTGCTACTGGGGTGTCCAGGCGTCCACGGACCCGGGTGCCGCGAACGGCACGTCCACCCGGCAACTGCTGACCAGAAGGGGGTGCCCGGTCGCATGAACGGTCAGCTCGGCCCCCGCTCGGGCGAGGGGCAGGACGGCGCCGGAGCCGACGAGTACAGCGCGACCGCCCTCGGCAGCCACTGGTTCACACGCCCGGAGAGCCAGGACACCCCCGGCACACCCACCGCCGTGCTCGGCCGCCGGACGCCGGACGCCGCGCCGGACCGGATCGAGGGCGACGTCCTGCGGTTCGGGCCCGGGGTGACCGCGGCCGTACGTCGCGCCGGCGGCGCCGCGACGGCCGTCGACGTGTGGCACGGCGCCCTCGCCGGTCGGCCACCGGCCGGTGGCCGTGCGCGCCGCCACGGCCGCCGGCTCCGCGGCTGGGCGCCGTTCGCCGTCGTGCTGCTGGCCGTGCTCGCGTTCCTGGCCTGGCAGTACGGTCCCGGTGTCGGCGTACGCGGTGTCGCCGTCCAAACTCCGGCCGAGGGGCCCGGCTGCGACGGCACCGCCGATGTCGTGGGCGTGGTGAGGACCGACGGCAGGCCCGGCACCCTCACCTACCGCTGGGTGCGCAGCGACGGCACGGCGTCGCAGCCCCTCCACGAGAAGGTGGCGCGAGGTCAGAAGCAGGCGACGCTGCACCTGCTGTGGACCTTCCACGGCCGCGGTGAGTACCGGGCGCGCGCCGAGCTGCGCATCGTCTCGCCGTCACGGCACACGGCGTCGGCGCGGTTCGTGTACGCCTGCCGCTGAGCCGGCGGCGGACCCGGCTCGACGCCTGGCCGGGGCCTGTCGTGGCGGCCCGCCGATCTTGCCCGGCGGAAGATGGAACGGCGCACCCGGGATTCACCTCTTGGATGCCGGACCGTCAGTTTTGCGAAGGGCAGGGATGATATGGCCGTCGACGCATCCGGCGTCACCGTCGCGCGGGAACCGGGCGGGCTCGCCGCTCCGGAGCGGCGGAACGGCCCTCGGGGTGCTTGGGCGTCCTGGTGGGCCGCCTGGCCGTTCGCCCTGGCCGCCCTGCCGCTTGGTCTGCTCGGGCTGGCATCGTGGTTCGGACGCCATGTGCGGCCCGGCGCCGACGAGTGGTGCTTCCTCCCCGTGGTCCGCGACCACGGCGTCTCGGGCCTGATCGGCAAGTTCTGGTACACCGACAACGGGCGTCTGGGCAACGGCCTGATGGTGGGTCTGTACGCCAAGTTCCCTGTCGCAGGGCACCAGTGGTTCGGCCTGGTCAGCGGCGTCCTGATGCTGGGGCTGCTGTGGGCCCTGACCGCGCAGGTGCTGCGCAGGACGGGCCAGTCCGTGCCGCGCGGGGTGCCGCTGCTCGTGGCCGCCATGGTCATGGCGGTGTTCCTGTTCGCCACGCCGAACACGTACAAGACGTTCTACTGGCCCGCCGCGTCCGTCTCGCACACCCTGGCGCCGGTCCTGGCGTGCGCCGCCGCGCTGCCGCTGCTGCGGGCCCGGAACCGCGCCGGGCGGGTCGCCGCCGTGGTGACGGTGGCGGTCGCGGGCGTGTTCATGGGAACGCTGTCGGAAGAGGCGTCGGTCGTCGCCCTGGTCGTGCTGTCCGGCGCCGTGCTGTTCGCTTCGCGCCTCTTCACGCCCGGCGCACAGCGGTTCGCCCGCCTCTGGTCGCTCGCGGGCATGGCCGGTGTCGGCGTCGGCACGCTGCTGCTGGTGACATCGCCGGGGTCGCGCAACCGGCGCGAGCGGTACGGCGCCGAGAGCATGTCCATGCTGGCCCCCGAATCGCTGCTGGGCTCCCTGCGCGGCTTCGCGCACATCCTGGCCACGGTGTTCTCGACCTGGCAGTACGTGGGCGCGGTGGCCGCGGGAGTGCTGCTGGGACTCGTGGCACGCAGCCGCCGGTCCGACCGGCCGTCGTTCCTCCTCCCGTGGCGGCCGCTGCCGCTCCTCGCGCTGGGCGCGCTCGCGTTCCTGGTCTCGGGCTACCTGTGCACCGTCATCACCTATCCGGTGTTCGGGGCGCAGGTGGTGACCACGGAGCGGACCTGGAACGACTATCTGCTGCTGTACATCGTGCTGCTGGTGACCGCGGGCGCAGTCCTCGGCCGCAGGCTGCGGCGCCACCGTCCGGGCGCCGCGACGGCGACGGCCGCGGCGCTGTGCGCCGCGGCCGTGCTCGGGCTCGTGGCCCCCCTCGTCTCCCTCGGCCACGACATGCAGGTGCGGGCCGAGCGGTGGGACCGCCAGGACCGCTCGCTGCGTGCGGGCGCCGCGCGGGGCGAGACACAACTCCCGTACACGCCCGTGTCGGTGGCGAGGATGCTGGAGCCGTTCAGCAACAACGGGCGCCGGGTATGGCCCGCGCAGTGCGTCGCCGACTACTACCACCTGGAGAAGGTCACTTACTCGAAGCGGCTTCCCTGACGGATGCCTCCTGCCGCGCGGTGGCCGTCTCGTCGGTCTCGCGGATCACGTAGTGGGGCCGCCGTTTGGCCTCGTGGTAGATCCGGCCCACGTACTCGCCGATCACCCCGAGCGTGACGAGCTGGATGCCGCCGAGTCCGACGATCGCGGCGATCAGCGTGGCGTAGCCGGGCGTGTCGACGCCGTTGACCAGGGAGTTGCCGACGATCCATGCCGCGTACGCGAGGGCCGAGAGCAGCAGCCACAGGCCGGTGTGGATCGCGAGGCGCAGCGGGCGGCTGTTGAAGGAGAGCAGGCCGTCGATGCCGTAGTTCAGCAGCCGCCGGCCGCCCCACTTGGACCGGCCGGCGGCGCGCTGCACATTCGTGTAGGTGAAGTTGACGGTGTCGAATCCGATCCAGGAGAAGAGTCCCTTGGAGAAACGGTTGGACTCCGGCAGGGACAGGATCGCGCCGACCGCGCGGCGCGAGAGCAGCCGGAAGTCGCCTGCCCCGTCGACGATTTCGACATCCATGAACCGGCGCACGAGTCGGTAGTACGCCTGGCTGAGCGCGGTGCGGACCACGCCCTCGCCGGTGCGGTCGCGCTGGGCGACGACCTGGTCGTAGCCGTGACGGTGCAGTTCGAGCATCCGCGGGATCAGCTCGGGCGGGTGCTGGAGATCGGCGTCCATGAGGACGACGACATCGCCCTGCGCCATGCGCAGTCCGGCGAGCATCGCGGCTTCCTTGCCGAAGTTCCGGCTGAAGGAGGTGTACCGCACGCGGGCGTCCGCGGCGGCCAGGTCCTTGAGGTGCACCCGGGTCCGGTCGCCGCTGCCGTCGTCGACGTAGCAGATCTCGAAGGTCGTCCCCGTCGGCTCCAGAGCGACGACGAGGGCCTTGTGGAACTCCTCGATGACCTCGCTCTCGTTGAAGCACGGCACGACGACCGAAGTATGGACCGTTGTCATCTCACTCCATGCGCTGTGATGCGGGCGGGCTGCGGCGTTGCGCCCGTTGCACTGGGGGAAGATGGCCGTCCGTCCGCCGAGGTTGCCTCCATGGTGGTAACGGTGCCGGTCCGTCGCGCGGAGCGGTCCGCCCCCGGCGCGTGTCGGCTGCCCCGTTCGGCTGTAGCCCTCTGGGACGGGTTGACGGCCGTCGCCCGTCCACCGTGGCGTTGCGGCAGCTGCCACGCGGGCAGCGGACGCGCAGGATCTTCACGGCGGTACGGCGCGGCCCGGGGCGGCATCCCGCGATCCGTGCGTTTCCGCGAGGCGCTGCGGCCGGCCGCGGCAAGCCGACCCGCCCGCCCGGCTTTCCGGTCTCCGGAATATACTTTCCATCAAGTGACATAGGGTGGGGAGAAGGATCGTGTCTGCACAGGCGGCGCTGCCGCGCCGGGCGGTGGCCGAACTGGTCGGCACCGCCGCACTCGCACCTTGAGCGCTCGGGCCACCTGCTCCTGGCTGACCCCCGCGGCCTCGCGCAGACGCTTGCGCTCCGCCGGTGCGGGCAGCTTGTCCTGGGCCGCCGCCTGTTCCAGCAGCGCGTCCACCGCAGCGAACAGCTCCGCCTGTTCGTTGGCCACGCGGATCACCTCCGCGTCCACCCTCGCCCCGATCGCACCCCGGATCGCACACCGAACACACCGGCCCCGCAGACGACCCCGAGGTCACGTCCCCTGACCCGCGTGCTCCGCGGCCGCGAAGGCGAGGGCTCGTACGACCGGGTGCGGGCGCGTACCGTCGCCGGCGAGTTCGGGCTGGAAGAGCGTGGCGAAAAAGAAAGGATGGCCCGGAAGTTCCGCGATGCGGACGTCGCCGGTCTCGTCCCATCCGCTGAAGCGCAGGCCGTGGTCCCGCAGCACGTCGAGATACGCCGGGCTCGTGCCGTACGAGCAGTGGTAGCGCTCCACGGTCCGCTCGGCGCCGAGGACGCGTTCGGCCAGCGAGCCGCGCTCCACCTCGACCGCGCCCTCGTGTCCGACCAGCGAGCAGGCGAGCGGGACGATCAACGGGTCCTCTGCGCCGGGGCGGTTCTCCGCGTGGGCGGCGTCCTTCAGGGAGCACACGGACCGGGCGTACTCGAGGACCGCGTGCTGGAATCCCCCGCACGTCCCCAGGAACGGGATGCCCCGCTCCCTCGCGGCGCGCACCGCGGCGATCGCGCCCGCCTCGCTCGCGTACGGGCTGCCCGGAACGAGCCAGAGCGCGTCGAAACCGTCGAGGGCGCCGGGCTGTTCGGCGTCCGGGGTCGGGATCCAGTAGGCGTCCAGGACGAGTTGGTCCCGCTCAGCGAGGGCCTGCAGGAGCGCGGGGATACGGGCATGGGCGCGGACGCCGGGCGAGCGGTCGCCGACGAGGGCGAGACGGGCCGATGAGGTGCGGTACGAAGCGGACATGAGTACATCCTGGCCCGCCCGACATGTTCAGCACCAACGATGTTTCATGACCCTTCCATCAGCGATACTGATGGGCCATGGATCCGCATCTGCTGCGCACGTTCGTCACCGTGGCCCGTCTCTCGGCTCGTTCTCGGCCGCAGCGCGCGAACTGGGTTACACCCAGTCCGCCGTGTCGCAGCACATCGCCGCCCTGGAGCACGACCTTGGCGCCCCGCTGTTGCTGCGCCGACCCGTCGTCCCCACCGAGGCGGGGACACGTCTGCTGGAGCACGCGGGGCCGCTGCTCCTGCGGCTCGACGCCGCACGCGCCGACATGGCCCGGCTGCTGTCGGCGCCGGCCTGTCGGCTCACGCTCGGGGTCACGCCGCTGGCCATGTCGTCACGCCTGAGCCGGGCGCTCGCCGAAGTGCGGTGCGAGCAGCCGGGGCTGGAGGTCGCCGTGCGGGTCACGGGCCATTCCGTGGCCGTCCGGGGCGCCGCCACCGGAGAGCTGGATCTCGCGCTGGTCGACGGCGTGGCCGCACCGAGCGATCCCCTGTACCTGCCGGAGGCGGGACCGCTCACGGCCACGGGTGTCGCCGAGGAGCCGTCGGCCGTCGCGCTGCCCGCCGGGCATCCGCTGGCCGGCCGTGACGGCGTCCGGCTCGTCGATCTCGGCGACGCTCGGTGGATCGACGCCCCGGAGATCGCGGTGGGGCGCGACCGGTTGAGCACCCTGTGCGGGTACGACGGGTTCCCCGTGTCGCTGCGGTACGAGGGGACCGACGTGCGCGGGCTGATCGCTCTGGTCGCCGCCGGGCACGGCCTCGCGCTCCTGCCGCGCTCCGTGCTGGAAGGTGCGTGCGGCGTGGTGGACCGCGGTGACGATGCCGCGCACGGTGCACCGGATCGAGGCGCTGCACGGCGGGACGGGGCCGGCGGCTCTTCTGGCAGCCCGGCTCGCGTCCCTGCCGGGCGGGGCGGCGGACGCCGTCAGAGCCTGATGCGGGCGACGAGGGGCAGGTGGTCGCTGCCGGTCGCGGGCAGCGACCTGACGTCGACGACGGTCGCGGACCGGGCCATGATCTGGTCGATCCTCGCCACGGGGAACGCCGCAGGCCAGCTGAACGCCATGCCCGGTCCCGCCACGCGCAGCCGGGAGCCGAGCGGATCGAGGCCGCGGTCGTCGACGGTGGCGTTGAGGTCACCGAGCAGGATCACGCGGTCCACCTCCTCGGCGGCGATCGCCTTGGCCAGCAGGGCCGCGCTCTCGTCCCGCCGGGCGGAGCCCAACCCGTGCGGCACCCCGAGGCGGACCGAGGGCAGGTGGGCCACGTAGACCGCGACGTCGCCCTCGGGAGTCCGCACGGTGGCGCGCATCCCTCTGTTCCAGTCCGGCCCGATGCCACGGGGCCTGATGTCCACCGGCCGTACGTCGTCGAGGGGATGGGCGGACCACAGGCCCACGGTGCCGACCACCGCGCGGTGGGGACAGTGAGCCGCGAGCGACTCGGCGTACACGGGCAGCGCCTCGGGGGTCACCTCCTCCAGGGCGACGATGTCGGGTCGCTCCCGCAGCAGCGCCCTCGCGGTGCCTGCCGGGTCGGCGTTCACATCACTGACGTTGTGCTGCACCGCGACGATGTCGTGGGGCTCGTCGCCGGCGGGCAGCAGCAACGGGCCGAAGTGGCCGAGCCATGCGGCCGTTGGCAGGAGGAGGGCGACGAGGGCCGTGACCGACCTCCGCAGCAGAGCGGGGACGAGCAGCACCGGCACGGCGAGGCCGAGCCAGGGCAGGAGGGTCTCCAGCAGACTGCCGATCCGGCCGGGCGTGTTCGGTACGGCCCGGTGAAACGTGAGCAGGAACGCCGTGACGACGGCGCACGCGGCGACCACGCGCCCGCGGCGCGGCAGCCGGACGCGCCGCCAGAAGCACACTGCCGATCCGGGCTCAGACATCGAAGGTCTCGAGGGTGACGAGCGCCGTGGTCCCGTTCTCGTGGCGCACGGTCAGCCGGACGACGTCCGCGCCCGTGGGGGCGGCAGTCCCGGTACCGGTGGCCGATGCGTCGGGGACGGCGGCCGTGGCGGACGGAGTGGCGGTGGCGGCCGTCGCGGACGGAGTCGCGATGTCGGCCGTCGCGGAGGGCGTGGGGTCGGCGAACGGCCCCGCGGGGCCGTCGCTTCCGCCGATCTCGATGCAGATGTGCTCGGCGCAGTGCTCCTCCGGCCGGGCATTCGGGTACGCCGACGCCAGCCACTCGTCCACGTCCTCGCGCGGCATCCGGAACGTGCCCCGGACCACGTCGTCCATCCAGTCGTCGACGCTGCAGTCCTCGTCGGTGGTCCTCTCCGGGAGCGTGCCGTGGGCGAACTCCATCGCCGCCGAGCAGCTGATCGTGGAATGCGTGCCGAAGGGATCGTCGCTGACCATGAACGAGACCATCACCCACGCGAACCACCCGGCCACCAGGCCGCCCAGGGCGACGGGCAAGGCGACCACCGCCCACAGCAGCCGGCGCGGCCACCTGCTCCGCCGGCCGTCCGGCGGGTGCCCCTCCGCGTTCCGTGCCGTCGTCCCCGCTGCCGCGCCGGCGTCCTCCGTGTCGCCCACGACACCCCCCTGTACCCGTTCGTCCCGCGAGGCCCCTCACCTCTTCCGGTGCCCACGATCCTGCCAGGCCGCTGTGACAAGGAGGTTGTCAGTGGTGGCCGATAGCGTCGAAGCGTCGCCGTCGACGAGGAGAGGGTTCGCATGGAGTTCCGGATCGAACGCAGTGAGCTGGCCGAAGCGGTCGCGTGGGCGGCCCGTGTGCTGCCCGCCCGCTCACCGGTTCCCGTGCTCGGCGGCCTCCTCCTGGACGCGGGCTCCGGGACGCTGGGCATCTCGGGCCTGGACTACGAGGCGTCCGCGCGCATCGAGGTCGAGGCGGACGTAGTGCGCCCGGGACGGGTGCTGGTCATGGGGCGCAGACTGGTCGACGTCTGCAAGGTGCTTCCCGCCGGCACGGTGGAGTGCTCGGTCGACGGGTCGCGGTTCTCGGTGGTGAGCGACGGTGCGCGGTTCGGGCTGTCGGTGCTGCCGTTCGACGACTACCCGGCCCTTCCTGCGCTGCCGGAGTTCCGAGGGGTGGTGGACGCCGAGGTGTTCTCCGCGGCGGTCGGTCATGTGGCGGTCGCCGCGGGGCGGGACGACGCGCTGCCGGTGCTCACGGGCATCCGGGTGGCCTTCGACGGCGAGACGATGACGCTGGCCGCGACCGACCGCTACCGGTACGCGGTGCGTAGGCTCGGCTGGAAGCCGCAGGCGCCGGACGCGTCCGGTGAGGCCGTCGTCTCGGCGCGCCGCCTCACCGACATCGCCCGCTCCCTGGCCCGCTCGGGGATGGTCCGGATCGCTCTCGACACGGGCTCGATCGGCTTCGAGAACGGCGGCATGCGGATCACGACCCGGCTGCTGGAGGGGCGACTGCCGCGTCACGACAAACTGTTCGGGCTCACACCGGCAGCCGTCGCCGTCACCGACCGCGAACCACTGCTGGAGGCGGCGAGGCGGGTGGCCGTCGTCGCAGAGGGGGACAGCCCGATTCAGCTCGACTTCTCGGACGGCTGGGTGTGTCTGCGCGCGGGGTACGAGGACGATGTGGCCTCGCAGCGGCTGCCGTCGACGCTGGAGGGCCCACCGGAGATGAGGGTCGCCTTCAACCCGTCGTATCTCGTGGACGCGCTGTCGTCCTTCGACGCGCCCGTGGTCCGCCTCGACCTGCTCGGTCCGGGACAGAGGGCCCTGCTGACCGGCCTGACGTCTGCCGACGACAAGGACCCGGCGCCCCCGCACCGTCATCTGCTGATGTCGGTGAAGCCGCTGGTGTGACCCGGCCGTCAGCCGGTTCCGACCAGGAGCGTGGCGAGGTGCGCGGGGTCGACATCCCGGGGCAGGTCGCTGACCTGACCGTCACCCACCTCCACCACGCGCCACACGCCGTCCGTGCGCAGCGCGACGTCCGTGGTGACGAACCGGCAGCCAGGGGCCCGGACGGCAGGGGCGATGTGGCCGAGTTCCGGTTCGGGGCCGCTGCGGTGGGGGCTGTCGGGGTGGGGTGTCACCAGCCGGGGTTCTCCGTCGAGCCACCAGACGCGCAATTCGGCTGGTGGCTCGCCGCGGTCGGCGAACGGCTCGAAGGCGCGCAGCACGATTCCGCCGGTGAGGTATTCGCCCTGGAGGTCGGCGAAGCGTGCCACGACACGCCGCACCCCTGCGCCGTCGGCGAGGTCGGGGACGTAACAGGCTTCGTCCCAGGCGTCCTTGCGGGACTTGACGTAGTCCTTCACCACGGCGGGCCCGGCCGGCAGCCGGGCCGCGAGCGCCGCGAGCTCGCCGGGTGGGGGCACGGGGTCCGCAGCGGGCGGGGCGGGGTGCCAGACGCTGGCGGGCGTGACGTCACCGAAGGTGGCGTACCAGCCGGGCAGTTCGTGGGCCGACCGGTAGCGGTCGGGGGCGGTGAGCAGTTCGGCGCCCCGCCGCCGGAGCGCTTCGGCCAGGGCGCTGTACGTCTCGGACGGCATCATCCAGCGCCGGTACCAGACGCCGCCGAGTCCCTGCGGGACGCGGGCGACCGCGGCGTCGGCGTCGCCGGCCAGCAGGGTGTCGTGGTCGAGGAGGGCCACATCGCCGCCCGCCCTCCGCACGGCCTCGGCCTCTGCGGCGAAGTGCGCGTCCACGCGGCGGGAGTCGAGGGGGTCACGGCAGTGGAGGACGGGAGTGGACATGCGGGCCACCCTATGCGGGCGGCCCGGCGCGATGCCCGCGCGATTCATATAGGCGAACCCTCGACCTCTTACGGCACCGGCCAAGGTTTGTCCAAGCAGGCGCAAAGAACTTCACGTGACGAACACCTGACCGGGAAGGCACTCTACGTTCACGTGCGTGACAGTCATCCGACAGACCGACAAGCCGGTGGGCGAGAGCCGCCGGACCCTGCTGCGCGCGGCCGTCGCCGGTGGGGCGCTCGCCACCGGGGGCCTGGCCCTCGGAGCCGTACCGGCGTCCGCGGCGCCCCGCACCGCGCCGCCACGCCCGCGGCCCACGACGCCGTCCGCCGCGCTGCGCGAACTGGCCGCCGGCAACCGCCGTTGGCGGACCTTCCACCAGCAGCACCCGCACGAGAGCGGAGCCGTGCGCGAGACCCTGGTCCGCGGGCAGCACCCGTTCGCCGTGATCCTGGGCTGCATCGACTCCCGGGTACCCCCTGAGCTGATATTCGACCAGGGTCTGGGCGACCTGATGACGGTGCGCGCCGCGGGCGAGGTGCTGGACGAGGCCGTGCTCGGCAGCGTGGCGTACGGCGTCCTGGAGCTCGGCACACCGCTGGTCGTGGTGCTCGGGCATCAGGCGTGCGGAGCGGTGAGCGCGGCGGTGCGGACCGAGGAGACGGGCGAGGAACTGCCCGTCCACATCCAGTACATAGCCGATCGCATACGCCCGGCCATCGACCACAGTCAGCAGGGCGAGGCGCGGATCGACTCCACGATCGACCGCAATGTCGCCATGGTCACCCGCCGGCTGGCCGAGGAGCCCGACCTCGCCGCCCGGATCGCCACCGGCGCCCTGGCGGTCGTCGGCGCACGCTACGAGCTGACCTCGCAGCGGGTGCACACCCTCACCTGACGCGTAGCCCGGCAGGGCGTTCGTACGCCGCGGGCCCGTCAGTCGCGCCGCCGCGCGACCACGAGCCGGGCGCGCGGCGCGCCGCCGGGCAGCCGGCCGAGGTCGGCGAGCGGGATCAACCGGACGTCGAAACCGGCCTGTTCGAGGTCGGCGAGCACCCCGGAGAGCGGGAAGGTGCGGTAGTACATGATGAACTGCGGCCGCCACAGGGCGTTGCGTACCCGCATGACGACGTCGAAGGCGAGCAGCGTCCAGTAGAGCCGGGTCCGGGGGCCCGGCGGTGCGAGCACCGGGAAGGCGAAGAGCCCACCCGGCCGCAGGGCGGCGTGGGCGCCGGCGAAGAGCAGGGGCCGCTCCTCCGGCAGGAAGTGGCCGAAGGCGCCGAAGCTGACGGCCAGGTCGAAGTCCCGCTCGAAGGGCAGAGCGCGTGCGTCCGCCCGCACCCAGGAGACGGCCGGCGGGCCGCTCGTGGCCGCCGTCGCGCGCGCGGTGTCGAGCATGCCGGCGCTGAAGTCGACACCGGTGACGCGGTCGGTGCACAGCGCGCGCAGCATCCCGGTCCCCGCGCCGGTGCCGCAGCAGATGTCGAGGCCGGCGGCGAACGGGCCGAGCGGCCGCAGGGACCGCGCGACGGAGTCGAGGATCGGGTCCGGGGTCCGGAAGGGGGTCAGGTCGAACTTCGGCGCGAGCAGGTCGTAGCCCCGCTGGGTCGAGGACAGTGCCTGGACGGCCAGTTCCCTGAGGGTGGGCCCGTGTGCGGTGAACATCGGCGATCAGCCTAACGGCCGGGACTGCGGCGGTCACCGGTCTGCCCGGCGCCGCCCCCACGAAACTTATCTCGTCTGATTGATGATAAGCACTCCGGTCGACTATCGTCATAGTGACGAAAAGAGGGGGTACTCCCATGGCCGACATCACCGCACGCCTCGGCTGGCGCCACCTGCGCGCCGCACCCACCGCGCACATCCGTCACCACAAGCGCGGCCGGCTCGCCCACGAGGGGCCGGGACTGAGCTTCTGGTTCCGGGCGCTGACCGCCGCCCTGTCCGAAGTGCCCGTCGACGACCGCGAACTGGCGATGTCCTTCCACGCGCGCACCTCGGACTTCCAGGACGTGGGCGTCCAGGCCACGGTGACGTACCGGATCCACGACCCCGCCACGGCCGCCGCCCGCCTCGACTTCTCCGTCGACCCCGACACCGGCGCCTGGCGCGGCACACCGCTCGAGCAGATCGCGAACCTGCTCACCGAGACCGCGCAGCAGCACGCGCTGGACGTGCTGGCCCGCACCTCACTGGCGTCCGCACTCGCGGACGGTGTCGCCGCGGTACGCGATCGCATCGGCGCGGGCTTCGCCGACGAGCCCCGGCTGCCCGCGACCGGCATCGAGGTCGTCGCGGTCCGTGTCGTCGCGATCAGGCCCGAGCCCGAGGTCGAGCGCGCGCTGCGCACTCCCGCCCGCGAACAGATCCAGCAGGAGGCCGACCGCGCGACGTACGAACGCCGAGCCGTGGCCGTGGAGCGCGAGCGCGCCATCGCCGAGAACGAGCTGGCCAGCAAGATCGAACTGGCGCGCCGCGAGGAGCAATTGGTCAAGCAGAACGGCACCAACACACGACGCCGGGCGGAGGAGAGCGCTGCCGCCGACGCGGTGAAGGCGGACGCCGAGGCGTCCCGCACCGTCCGGCTCGCGCGCGCGGAGGCCGAAGCGGCGCAGCAAGTGGGCGCGGCGCGCGCCGAGGCCCAGGCCGCGTGGCTGCGGGTGCACGCCGATGTCGACCCCGCGACGCTGCACGCGCTGGCGGTGACCCGCCTCGCCGAGAACCTGCCGCGCATCGAGAGCCTCACCCTCTCCCCCGACGTCGTCACCTCCGCGCTCGTCAGGCTCGCCGGGGCGCCGGGGGCCGGCGGTACGGCGGCCGGGGCATGAGCCTCGCGCCGCGTGCCGTGCTCGTCCACCGCGCCACCGAGTACGAGGAACTGCTCGCCCGGCACGGCACGCACGGTCAGGCGGACTTCTTCCTCTCCTCGCGCGGCCGGAGCATCCGGGAGGTGGCCGAGCGGCACCGGCGGACGCGGCAGGCGCTGGCGGACGTCGCGGGGGCGGTGCCGCTCCCGTGGCGCCGCGCCCGGGTCGAGCGGTCGGACCTGGACCGCTTCCTGTTCGCGCCCGAGGACGTGGTGGTCGTCGTGGGCCAGGACGGACTGGTCGCCAACACGGCGAAGTACCTGGCAGGACAGCCCGTCATCGGCATCGACACCGAACCGGGCCGCAACCCGGGCGTCCTGGTGCGCCACCGAGCAGCGGACGCCGCCCGCCTGCTGCGCTCCGCGGTCCTGCCGGGCCGCCGGACGGACGACCTGACGATGGTGGAGGCGGTCACCGACGACACCCAGCGCCTGGTGGCACTCAACGAGATCTACCTCGGGCGGGCCGGCCATCAGACGGCCCGTTACCGGCTCGGCCCGGACGGGGACACGGAGGGCGCCGAGACCCAGGCGTCGTCAGGCGTGCTCGTGGGCACGGGCACGGGCGCCACGGGGTGGCTGCGCTCGGTGTGGCAGGAGCGGGGCAGCACCCTCGCGCTGCCGTCACCGGCGGACCGCCGGCTGATCTGGTTCGTCCGGGAGGCCTGGCCGTCGCCGGCCACCGGCACGGCGCGGGTCGCCGGGGCGCTGAGCGCTGCGGAACGGTTGCGGATCACGGTGGAGTCGGACCGGCTCGTCGCGTTCGGCGACGGCATGGAGTCCGACGCACTGGAGGTGACCTGGGGCCAGTCCGTCCACGTGGGCGTCAGCGACACCGCGTTGCGCCTGCTGGACTGAGGCGTGCCGGACCGCAGGGTCGGGACCCGGCCACGAACGGGCCGTCCGGCACCCCGTTCAATGGCCGGTCCTCGACTGTTCGCCCCTGTCAGTGGTTTGTACCATTCGACCACTCCCGGTCCGCACCGACCGTGCAGCACCGGCTCAGACTGTCATGCACATGATGGTTCAACTTCTGGCAGTCTCGCCGCCGTTCGACGCGTTCCCTGAAACACAGCTCGATCCAACGCACTTGGTCCGTGACGGCCGGCGCGCACCACCGCCGGCCGCACCCCCCACCTCGCGCCGGGCGCCTTCGCGCGCGCCCGGCACCTGGCACCGAAAGCAATGGATGGGAGAACCATGAAAGCCGGTCTACTGGTGAGCGGAGCGGTCGCTGCTCTGTTCGCCTCCGCGCTGCCCGCGCAGGCCAGTCCGTCGGGCATCACCGACCCGCCGCCCGACAAGATCGTCATCGACGTCGCGACCGTCAACGGCTCGGGATGCCCCCTGGGCACCGCCGCCGTCGCCGTATCGGAGGACAACACCGCCTTCACCGTGACGTACAGCGACTACCTGGCCCAGGTGGGCGGCGGCTCGTCGCCGACCGCGTCGCGCAAGAACTGCCAGCTCAACCTTGTCGTCCACGTCCCCCATGGCTTCACCTACGCCGTCGCCAGCGCCGACTACCGCGGCTACGCCTCGCTGCAGGCCGGCGCGAGCGGTACGGAGAAGGCCTCGTACTACTTCCAGGGGTCGCCGAGCACCGCCTCGCGGTCGCACACGTTCCAGGGCCCGTACGAGGACAACTGGCAGGCCACGGACGAGACCGACTGGGCACAGCTGGTGTGGGCGCCCTGCGGCGTGCAGCGGAACTTCAACATCAACACCGAGCTCCGCGTCAACGCGGGCGCGTCGGCCCCCGCGGCGACGAGCTACATGACCATGGACTCGACGGACGGTGACATCAGCACGATCTACCACCTGGCGTGGAAGGAGTGCCCCGGACGCTGACCGGGAGAACGGACCACCGCGAAGGCCCCGGCCTGGCATCCCCCTCCCGGCCGGGGCCGTCAGGTCCGTCGGGCCGGGCGTCAGCGTTCCTTGTCCGGACCGTCCGCCGTCCTCTCGGCGCCGGGCTGTTCGGCCGCCGCCGGATCGAGCAGCCGCATCAGGAAGTTGCGCGTCCGCTCGTGCTGGGGGTTCCCCACGACCTGCTCCGCCGGGCCCTGCTCGACGATCACTCCGCCGTCCATGAAAACCACCCGGTCGGCGACCTCCCGGGCGAAGCTCATCTCGTGCGTGACGACCATCATGGTCATCCCCTCGGCGGCCAGCTGGCGCATGACCGCGAGGACGTCGCCCACCAGTTCCGGGTCGAGCGCCGAGGTCGGCTCGTCGAAGAGCATGACCTCGGGGTCCATGACCAGCGCGCGGGCGATCGCCACCCGCTGCTGCTGACCGCCGGACAGCTGCGCGGGATACGCGTCGGCCTTGTCCGCGAGACCGACCCGCTCCAGATTGCGCCGGGCCACCTCGGCGGCCTTCGCCTTGTCCCGGCGCAGCACCCGCCGCTGGGGCAGGGTCAGGTTCTCCGTGACGTTCACGTGCGGGAAGAGGTTGAACTGCTGGAACAGCATGCCGATCCGGCGGCGTACCGCGTCGATGTCGACATCGAGGTCGGTGACCTCGGTGCCGCCGACGAAGACCTGGCCCTTCGTCGGCTCCTCCAGCAGGTTCACGCAGCGCAGCAGCGTCGACTTCCCGGACCCCGAGGGGCCGATGACGCAGACCACCTCGCCCGCCGCGATGTCGAGGTCGATGCCGCGCAGAACCTCGTTGTCGCCGAAGGACTTGTGGAGCCCCCGGATCTCGATCTCGGTACGGCCCGTGGCGCTCATGCTCCCGCTCCCCGCCTGTGTCGGCTTCTTGGGCATCCGTTCCTCACTTCGCCCTGTCGGCGCGGGCTTCGAGGCGGCGCACCACGAAGCTCAGCGGCACGGTCACCAGCAGATAGCACAGACCGGCGACCAGGATCGGTGTGGAGTTGGCCGTCTGGCTCGCCAGGTCCCGGCCGAACTTGGTCAGTTCGCGTTCCTGCAGCGTGACGCCGAGGAACAGCACGAGTGACGAGTCCTTGAACAGCAGCACCAGTTCGTTGGTCAGCGGCGGGATCACGATGCGGAACGCCTGGGGGATGACCACCGAGACCATGGCCCTGGCGTGCGAGAAGCCCAGCGAACGGGCTGCCTCCATCTGTCCCTTGGGCACCGCCTGGATGCCTGCCCGGATGGTCTCCGCCATGTACGCGGCAGCGACCAGGCCGAGGCCGAGGGCGACCTTTCCGTACGTACCGCCCGGGATCTCCGTGCCGGGGAAGGCGAGCGGGACCGCGACACCGACGAAGATGAAGATCAGCAGCGCCGGCAGTCCGCGGAAGATCTCGATGTAGACGCCCGCCACCCACCGGTAGGGGGCGACGGACGAGAGCCTCATCAGCGCGATGACCAGTCCGAGGACCAGACCGAAGACGAAGCCGGACACGGTGTAGACCACCGTGTTGCGCAGCGCGATGGTGATGATGTCCGGGAACAGTTCCTCGGCGAGGGCCTTCTGCGCGAACTGGTTCTGCAGGCGGTCCCAGTCGGCCAGCACACCGATGACGACCAGGACCGCCACGAACAGCGCGTACTGAATGCCCTGCGAGACCCTGCGCCGCTGGCGCCGGGTGAGACGTGAGGTCACGAGCCGTCCTTGGGCAGCGGACCGATCCACTGCTCGTACAGCTTGTCGTACGTGCCGTCGGCGCGGGCGTCCTTGATCGCCTTGTCGATCGCCGCACGCAGCTTGTCGTTGCCCTTCTTCACCGAGAAGCCGTACTGCTCACCGGTCTCGATGTTCTCCCCGAGGACGAACTGGGCGGCGTTCGCCTTGTCCTTCAGCCAGCCCTGGACGACCGGGTAGTCGATGACGACGGCGTCGACCTGACCGGTGCGCAGGCCGTTGAGGACGGCGTCGGAGCTCTCGAAGGCGACGGGGTCGAAGCCCTCGCTCTTGGCGTAGCTCTCGCCGGTGGTCTCGGCCTGCGCGCCCAGCTTCTTCTTCTGCGACTTGATGTCGGCGAGCGTCTTCACGCCGCTCTTCTTCGTGGCGAGCAGCGCCTGGGTCGCGTCGAAGTAGGGGACGGAGAAGTCCACGTTCTTCTTGCGCTCGTCGGTGATCGTCATACCGGCCGCGGCGAGGTCGCATTCGCCGGAGTTGAGGAAGGCGCCGGTCTTGAAGTTCTCGAACGGGGTGTCGAGGATCTTCTGCTCCACCTTGAGGTTCTTGGCCACGAGGTCGACCAGGGCGACGTCGAAGCCGACGATCTTCCCGTCCTGCTCGAACTGGAACGGCGGGTAGGGCAGGTGTGTGCAGGTGGTCAGCTTGCCCTTCTCGACCACGGGGACGCCCCCCGCCGCCTCACCGGGTCCGTCGTCGGAGGAGGAACAGCCGACGGCGAGGAACATGCCGGCCGCCACGGCACCTGCGGTGGTGCGGAAGCTGCTTCGGTGGGTGCGGTGTCCGCGGGCCGTCCCGAACACGGTGACCTCCAGGGGTATGGGGCTGGCGACCGCCAGAGCGCGGCCGCCCGCCGTGATCGTAAGCCAACCGGGCCGTGCGTGTCGCAGCAGTCCACGACGCGTTCGCCGCCCGGGCCGGCGGGCGGTCGCCGTGCCGGTCCCCGTGGCCCGTCCGTGTCGCCTACGCTGAGCCGCGGCGGGACACATGGCAAGCGGAACGAGCGGCGAGGGGGCGGGGATGCGCGAGCGCACGCACCGGGCCCTCGCGGCGGCCCTGCCGTCCGTGCTCCTCGGCGTCCTGTCGCTGCTCCTGTCACTCGCCGGTACGGCTCCGGGCCCGCAGAGCGCGTCGCCCGGCCCCGCCGCCCGCGCGATGCCCGCGGCAGCGCAGCAGCTTCCCGCGGTCGCCCGGGCGGGAGCGGGCGGCGCCGAGACCGTACGGGCGGTCCCGCCGACGCCGCCCGGGCCCGAGAAGGCGGTGCAGCACGACGCGGCCGCCGAGCACTCGGTGCGGCTGTCCGGCGCTCCTCCGCTGATGACCGCTCCCGTGACCGACGTGCAGCCCCTCCCGCTGCGCGGGGGTCTGACGGCCGGACCACGTCAGGAGCGCGCTCCGCCGCGCGACGCGTACGACCCGCGGCACACCCGCGGACCTCCCTCCACCCGGCACAGCTGACGTTTCCGCGCCCGCCGTTCCGGGGCGCCGCGGCCTGCCCGCGCCACCCCGGACACGAGGCGCCCTTCCCTGTGTCCCCGTCCGCCGACGCGGGCGTACGCCACCGAGCGGCACGCCCCGGCCGCGCGGACCGTATGTGGAGCCTTCATGTCATCTCGCCGTACCACGTTGTGGCGTGCGCTGATCGCGCTCGCCGTCGTCGCCGTCTCCCTCGGCGTCGCACTCACCACCCCCGCCCGCCTCGGACTCGATCTGCGCGGTGGCACCCGGATCGTCCTGGAGACCGAGGACTCCCCCACCGTCCATGCCGACGCGGCCGCGACCGACCGCGCGCTGGAGGTGCTGCGCCGCCGTGTCGACGGTCTCGGCGTCGCCGAACCGTCCCTCGCCCGCTCCGGGGAGCGACGCATCATCGTCGAACTGCCCGGGGTGCGGGACCCCCGCAAGGCAGCCGAGGTCATCGGCCGCACCGCCCAGTTGACCTTCCACGCCGTCACCGGGGCGGTGCCGGGACCGGCGAGCCGCCCCGCCGCGGACGGGTCGCGCGTCCTCGCCGACCCCGACACGCCCGGCGGCCATCTGCGGCTCGGCCCCACGGCGCTGACCGGTGACGGCGTCGAGGACGCCGAGGCCGTACTCGACACCCAGACGGGTCGGGGCTGGAGCGTCGATCTGTCCTTCCGCGGCGACGCGGGCGAGACCTGGGCACGCCTGACGGGCGAGGCCGCGTGCGCGGCGCCGGCGGATCCGGCCCGGCGCGTGGCGATCGTGCTGGACGACCGGATCGTGTCCGCACCGGGCATGCAGAACAGCGTGCCGTGCGGGACCGGCATCACCGGCGGCTCCGCACAGATCAGCGGCGGCTTCGGCGCCGCCGAGGCGCGCGACCTGGCGGCGCTCGTCAAAGGCGGGGCCCTGCCCGTACCCGTGACGACGGTCGAGCAGAGCACCGTGGGACCGACGCTCGGCGCCGAGGCGATCCGGGCGAGCGCGCTCGCCGCCGTGATCGGCCTGGTCTGCACCGGGCTGTTCATCATCATCGTGTACCGCCTGCTGGGTCTCCTCGCCACCGTCGCGCTCGCGCTGTACGGGCTCGTCTCGTACGCCGCCGTCGTGGCACTCGGCGCGACACTCACGCTGCCGGGCCTGGCCGGGTTCGTCCTCGCGATCGGCATCGCCGTGGACGCCAACGTACTCGTGTTCGAAAGGGCGAGGGAGGAGTACACGCGTCCCGGAGGCCGGCGGCCCAAGGGGCCCCGCGATCTACGCCCGCCCCTGCGGACCGGGTTCGCCAAGGCGTGGAGCGCGGTTGCCGACTCGAACGTGACGACACTGCTCGCCGCCGGTCTTCTCTTCGTGTTCGCCACCGGCCCGGTCAAGGGCTTCGGCGTCACCCTCGCGATCGGTGTGATGGCCTCCATGCTCTCCGCGATGCTGATCACCCGGCTGCTCGCCGAATGGGCCGTGCGCACGTCCCTCGTGCGCCGGCGGCCGGCTCTCACCGGGATGGCGACCACCGGGCGGCTGCGGGCTCGACTCGCGCGGCGTACGCCCCGGCTGATGCGGCACCGGCGGCGCTGGCTCGGCCTGTGCGCGGGTGCGCTGCTGCTCGCCATCGGCGGGATCGGTGTGCGCGGGCTGGAGTTCGGGGTCGAGTTCACCGGCGGACGCAGCGTGCAGTACGCGGCCGAGCGGCCGGTGGACGCGGACGCGGCACGCGCGGCCGTGGTCGAGGCGGGGTTCCCGCAGGCGGTGGTGCAGAAGACCGGTGAGCACAGTGTGTCCGTCCGCACCAAGGAGACCGGGGACCGGCAGCAGGAGCGGATCCGCGAGGCGCTGGAGGGACCGGCCGGGCACGTCACGGTGGAACGGGACGATCTGGTCGGCCCCAGCCTCGGCAGCGAGCTGCGCACGCACGCGCTGATCGCCCTGGGCCTCGCGGTCGCGGCCCAACTGGTGTACCTGAGCGTGCGGTTCCGGTGGACTTTCGCGACAGCGGCGGTCGTCGCGATGGTTCAGGACGTGCTGCTGGTGGTGGGGCTCTTCGCCTGGCTGGGCAGGCCGGTCGACAGCGTCTTCCTGGCGGCGCTGCTCACCGTGGTCGGCTACTCGGTCAACGACACGGTGGTGGTGCTCGACCGGTTGCGCGAACTGCGCCGTACCGGCACGTCACTTCCGTGGGCGGACCTCGCGGACCGGGCGGTGGCGCAGACCCTGCCGCGCACGGTGAACACGGGCATGGGAGCGCTGTTCGTGCTCGTCGCGCTCGCCGTCCTCGGCGGCGACTCGCTGACCGACTTCTCCGTGGCGCTGCTCGCCGGCGTCCTGGTGGGGATGGCGTCCACGGTGTTCACGGCCATGCCGGTGACCGTGATCCTCCAGTCCCGCCGCCCGGAGCGGTCCCGCTCGGCCGGGCGGGCGCACGGCGGGCGCCCGGCTCGTTCCGGCGATCGCAGCGGGGCGGTCGTCTGACGACCGGTGCGCGCCGCGGGGTCACGGCTCACGGCCCCCGGCCGGCGGGACCCCGGGCCGCCTGACGGGTTCTACTGTCGCGCCGCCTCGCGCAGGGCGCGCAGCAGGCCGTTCAGCCGGTGGACAGGCCCTCGGCGGTGAGCGCGAGGGCGCTGAGGACCGGGCGGATCAGCGGATGGCTCTCCGCGCCGCGGCGCACCGCGGCGAACACACGGCGTGTGGCGGCCGGTCCCGACACGGGCCGGACCACGGTGTCGCTCAGCTCCATCCCGCGCAGTGCCGAGCGCGGCACGAGGGCGACTCCGGCTCCCGCGCCGGCGAGGGCGACAACGGCACGGAAGTCGTCCGACAGGTGTACGAGCCGGGGCTGGAAGCCCGCCAGTTCGCAGGCGAGCAGCACCATGTCGTGGCACGGGTTGCCGGGATAGGGGCCGATCCAGTCGCTGTCGCCGAACTCCGCCAGCTCGACCATGTCGCCGCCCGCCAGCGGATGGTCGGCGCGCAGCACGGCGTCGAACGGCTCGGCGTACAGCGGAACCCTGGCCAGCCGCCGGTCGTCCGCGCCGGGAGCGCCCCGGTACTCGACGGCGACCGCGAGATCCGCCTCGCCGTCGAGGACCAGCGGCAGGCTCTCGTCGCCCTCGGCGTCCCGTACGCGCACCCGGATGCCTGGGTGCTCGGCCGCGAGGCGCCCTATGGCCGGTGCCACCACCTCCGCGATGCCGGTGGCGAACGCGGCGACGGTCACCTCGCCCGCCGCTCCGCCCGCGTACGCGGCGAGCTCCGCCTCGGCACGCTCCAGCTGGGCGAGGACGGCGTGGGTGTGGGCGAGGAGGATCTCGCCCGCGGCCGTGAGGGTCACGCCCTTGCCGCTGCGGATCAGCAGGGTGTGGCCCGTCTCCTGCTCCAGCGCGTTGAGCTGCTGGGAGACGGCGGAGGGGGTGAGGTACAGCGCGGAGGCCGCGGCGGTCACCGTACGGTGGTCCGCCACGGCCCGCAGGATGCGCAGCCGTCGGGGGTCGATCACCCGGCCATTTTGCCAGCTCTGTCGGCCCCCTCCGGTGGTCAGCCCTTCAGCGCCCGGCGGGCGTCGGCGAACGCGGCGACGGCGCGCTCGACGTCCTCGGTGGAGTGCGCGGCGGACAGCTGGACGCGGATGCGTGCCTGGCCCATCGGCACCACGGGGTACGAGAAGCCGATCACGTACACGCCGCGTTCCAGCAGCAGCTCGGCCATGCGGCCCGCCTCCGCGGCGTCGCCGATCATGACCGGCGCGATGGCGTGGTCGCCGGGCAGGATCTCGAAACCTGCCTCGGTCATCTTCGTGCGGAACAGCTTGGTGTTGGCCGCCAGCTTCTCCCGCAGGTCGCCGGCCGACTCCAGCAGGTCGAGGACCTTGAGGGAGGCGGAGGCGATCACCGGGGCCAGGGAGTTGGAGAACAGGTAGGGCCGGGAGCGCTGGCGCAGCAGCTCGACGATCTCGGCGCGGGCGGCGACGTAGCCGCCGGACGCGCCGCCGAGCGCCTTGCCGAGTGTGCCGGTGACGATGTCGACGCGGTCCATCACGCCGTGCAGTTCGGGGGTCCCGCGGCCGCCGGGGCCCACGAAGCCGACGGCGTGCGAGTCGTCGACCATGACCATGGCGTCGTAGCGGTCGGCGAGGTCGCAGATCTCGGCGAGCGGCGCGACGTAGCCGTCCATGGAGAAGACGCCGTCCGTGACGATGAGACGGCGGCGGGCACCGCCCTCGACGGCCTTCTTGAGCTGAAGCTCGAGGTCGGCCATGTCTCGGTTGGCGTAACGGTGGCGGCGGGCCTTGGACAGCCGGATGCCGTCGATGATCGAGGCGTGGTTGAGGGCGTCGGAGATGACGGCGTCCTCGGGGCCGAGCAGGGTCTCGAAGACTCCGCCGTTGGCGTCGAAGCAGGAGGAGTAGAGGATCGTGTCCTCCTGGCCGAGGAACGCCGACAGACGCTGCTCGAGCTCCTTGTGGATCTCCTGGGTGCCGCAGATGAAGCGGACCGAGGCCATGCCGTATCCCCAGCGGTCGAGCGCGTCCTTCGCGGCGGCGACGACGTCGGGGTGGTCGGCGAGACCGAGGTAGTTGTTGGCGCAGAAGTTGAGCACGTCGCCGGGGGCGCCGCCGGCCGTGACGGCGACGGAAGCGCTCTGGGGGGTGCCGATGACCCGCTCGGGCTTGTAGAGACCGGCGTCGCGGATCTCGTCGAGGGTGGTGCGGAGGTCGTCGCGGACGGACGCGTACATGAGGGTTCTCCTTGAGGCGGTGACTCGGTGCGAGATCGGGACTCAGACGGTCCAGTCGAGGATGATCTTGCCGCTGCGGGCGGTCGCGGCCTCGTCGAAGGCCGCGTCGAAGTCCTGGTAGCCGTAGCTGCCGGTGATCACGGGGGTCAGGTCGAGGCCGCCCTCCAGAAGCACCGTCATGGCGTACCAGGTCTCGAACATCTCGCGGCCGTAGATGCCCTTGATCGTGATCATCGAGGTGACGATCTTCGACCAGTCGACGGCGAACTCCTGGGCCGGCAGCCCCAGCATCGCGATCCGGCCGCCGTGCGTCATGTTGTCGACCATGTCCCGCATGGCCTCGGGCCGGCCGGACATCTCCAGGCCGATGTCGAAGCCCTCCTTGAGACCCAGCTGGCGCTGGGCGGCGGCGATGTCGGTCTGGGAGACGTTCACCGCGAGGGTGGCGCCGGCCTTCCGGGCGAGCTCCAGGCGGGACTCGCTGACATCGGTGATCACCACGTTGCGCGCGCCCGCGTGCTTGGCGACGGCGGCGGCCATGATGCCGATCGGGCCCGCGCCCGTGATCAGCACGTCCTCTCCGACGAGCGGGAAGGACAGAGCCGTGTGCACGGCGTTGCCGAACGGGTCGAAGATGGCGGCGACGTCCAGGTCCACCGCCGTGCGGTGCACCCACACGTTGGAGGCGGGCAGAGCGACGTACTCGGCGAAGGCTCCGTCGCGGCCCACGCCGAGACCGATGGTGCTCCGGCACAGATGGCGCCTGCCCGCCAGGCAGTTGCGGCACTTGCCGCACACCAGGTGGCCCTCACCGCTGACCACGTCGCCGACGGCGATGTCCGTCACGTCGGCGCCGACCGCCGCGACCTCACCCACGAACTCGTGTCCGAGGATGCGCGGCGTGGTGACGGCCTGCTGCGCCCAGCCGTCCCAGGACCTGATGTGCAGGTCCGTGCCGCAGATGCCGGTGCGCAGCACCTTGATGAGCACGTCGCCGGGGCCGGTCTCGGGCTCCGGCACGTCCATGAGCCACAGCCCGGGCTCGGCATGCTGCTTGACAAGTGCCTTCATCAGGGCGGCTCCAGGCATCGTGACGGGACTGGCCGGATACCGAAAATACGGCCCTGCTCAGTGGACGCGCTCCAATCTGCCCAGCTCGGAGCGTCGCGTCCATCGAGGTTTTCTTAAGCGGTCCCACAGTCCAGCTTCATGCGCCCGCCTTCGCCCCCGGTGCCGCCCCGTCCGGCAGCCCGGGAGCCGCCCGGTCCTCGCCGGGCGAGCAGCTTCGTCGGGACGGGCCCCCGTCGTCAGGCTGGGCGGTCACCGGCCCCGAGGGATGCATCGACGAGCACGCCGACCGACCGGACGCCATGCTTCGCCTCCAGCCGCACACCGAACTCGTCGTCGAACGCGCGCCTTCGGGGCACGCCTGAGTGCGCACACCGCCGGTCGCTGCTCCCGCTACGGCGAGCAGCTCACGTCTGCGGCTGCCTCTTTCGGCGGCGAAGGCGGTCGAGGAGGGTGCGTCGCGGCAGTGGCAGTGCCGAGGGCCGCCGGGTCGGGCGGCCAGGGGCCGCGTGCCGCGGCCGGCGCCCGGCCGGGCGCGGCACGCCCGCAGGCACAACGGCGCCGTGGGACACGTCCGGCGACTGGGCCATCGGCCGCCCGGCCGGCGCGGGCCTGGGCGCTGGGCTCGCCTGGCGTGCCTCGCGCAGTGCCTCGGCCAGGCTCACCCGGTGCCACAGGATCTCGTCGGGGTGGTCCGCGAGCAGCAGGCGGTCCACCAGATCACGGCCTGCCGGGGATTGGGGCCTGCCGCCGGGCAGCAGGTCGGGCCGGAGCACGCGCAGGTGGGACCGCTCGTAGGGGTCGGGGACCACCTCGGCGACCGACACCGGGTCGAGCACTGCCGCGACGGCAGCGGCACGCACCCAGGGGTCCGCTGTGGACCGCAGCAGGAGTCCCAGCTTCCGGCCTCGCCAGTTTCGCGGGCGGCGGTCCTCGCCCGCCTCGAGCGCCGCCCGCACCGCGGGCGGCGTCCGCCCGGTCAGCAGCTCGGCGTGGTCGTGGGCGAAGTCGCGCAGCTCGCAGGCGAGATACAGCCAGACGACGGCCCGGTAGCGGTTGAGGTAGAAGCGCACCGGGACGAAGTGGCCCGTACGGGCGAGACCGGTGAACCGGTGGCCGGTGATCGCGAGGAGCTCGGCGGCCTCGCGGGTGCCGACCGTCCTGACGCGCTCCCGCAGCACGTCCGGGAAGCCCTCGGCCGCCCGGAGCCGGTCGATCTCGGATCGGGCGACCCTGGGCGGCCCCCCGCTCGCGTCCGGCGTCGACCGCACCTGGCCCAGCTGGACGGCGAGGTCCAACTCGCCGCGTTTCAAGCCCAGTTCCCCTGCCGCCCGGCTCAGCGCGAGGCTCTGCGCCGCCGCCTGTGCCGTGCCGTGTGCCACCGCATCCCGAACTCCGCACCGCGGCGCGTACGTCGTGTCCCCTGCCGCGTACGACGGCGAGTCCTGTGTGGTCATGATGGTCTCCCCCGTAGAGCGTGAATACTCCCGGTGATGACCGTAGCCCTCGGCCGCGACCTCCCGCCGACCCTGTGGATAACCCTGTCTTCACAGGTCAGACGGTGTGGCCCGGCTGACGCGCATCGACACCGAGGTGCTCGCCGACCCGGTTGACCATCAGCGTCATCTCATAGGCGACCTGGCCCACGTCGGCCTCGGCGTCGCTGAGCACACACAGGCAACTGCCTTCGCCTGCCGCGGTCACGAACAGCAGTGCCTCGTCGAACTCGACCATGGTCTGACGCGGCTGGCCGGCCCGGAAATGACGCCCGGAACCGCGGGCGAGGGAGTGCAGGCCGGAGGAGACCGCCGCCAGGTGCTCCGCGTCCTCACGCGCGAGGCCGGTGCTCGCGCCGGTGACCAGGCCGTCGTTGGAGAGCACGAGTGCGTGCCTTATGTGGTCGATCCGCTCGGTCAGGTCGTCCAGCAGCCAGTCGAGTCCCTTGTCCAACGCCATGGCCGGCCCCTCCCCGCTCGTACGCCCCGTGGTCTCGTTCGCCGGTAAGCCTTTCGCACGTGTGCGCCCACGGCAAGGCTGCGCCCGCGGCGAGATGCCGTCGCCGGCCGTCGCCGCGTGACGGTGCAGGGGCGGTCATCCGACGGAGTCCAGCATCCGGGCGGTGTGCACCCGGCCCGCGTACTCGACGAGCCGGACCAGGACCCCCTTGCCGGAGTCGCGGTCTCGCGCGTCGCACAGGACGACCGGCGTGCCCTGGTCGAGATCGAGCGCGCGGGAGACCTCGTGGGCTCCGAAGGAGCGTGCACCAGGGAAGCAGTTGACGGCGACGACGAACGGGATGCGGCGGTGCTCGAAGTAGTCGACGGCCGGGAAGGAGTCGCTGAGCCGCCGGGTGTCGGCGAGGACGACCGCGCCGAGCGCGCCCTGGGACAGTTCGTCCCACAGGAACCAGAAGCGGTCCTGGCCCGGGGTGCCGAACAGGTAGAGGGTCAGCCCCGACCGGATCGTGATGCGGCCGAAGTCCATGGCGACGGTCGTGGTCGTCTTGCGGGCGACGCCCTCGGTGTCGTCGACGGTGCTCCCGGCCTCGCTGAGCTGTTCCTCCGTGCGCAGTGGCCGGATCTCGCTGACCGCTCCGACCAGCGTGGTCTTGCCGACGCCGAAGCCGCCTGCGACGAGGATCTTCAGCGTGAGGTCGACGGATTCCCCGGCGTTGGTGTCAGTGGTGGTGGAGGACATCGGTCGTTTCTCCCGGGACGTACGGGCAGGGATGAAGTGGGGTGGCATGAGGACGGGCGGGCGGCGCGTTCCCGGGACGGAAGCGGGCGGTGGGTTGCGCGTGACGGTGGGCGCGCGCACCGCGTGGGCGCGCGCAGCGGATATTCAGCTGGCGGCCGCGGCGGGCCGTCGACGACGATCCCGGCATGCGCACCTTCCTGGAGACCGGCCGTCTGACGCTGCGGCCCTTCCACGAGTCCGACGCGGACGCCGTGCTCGCCCTCGACAACGACCCCGAGGTCATGCGCTACATCAACGGCGGTGCGTCCACGACCCGCGCGGAGGTGCTGCGCGAGACGATGCCGGCTCTCCTGCGGCACTACGCCTGCCTGGACGGCCCGGCGGGCATGGAGGGCCGTGGGTACTGGGCGGCCCAGGACCGGGTCTCGGGCGCCTTCCTCGGCTGGTTCGAATTCCGCCCGGTGCGCGGCGACAGTTGCGACGAGGTCGAGCTCGGCTACCGCCTCGACCGCCGGGCGTGGGGCGGCGGGCTGGCGACCGAGGGCTCCCGGGCGCTGATCCGCCTCGGCTTCACCCAGCTGGGAGTGCTGCGGGTGACGGCCACCACGATGACGGTCAACGAGCGCTCGCGGCGCGTGATGGAGAAGGCGGGGCTCCGCTACGTGAGGACCTTCTTCGAGGAGTGGCCGGACGCCATCGAGGGCTCGGAGCTCGGAGACGTCGAGTACGCCGTCACCAGGGCGCAGTGGCCGGCCGGCCGGGGCGACTTCGACTGAACGGCCGTGCCTGTTCGCGTACCGGCCGCCGCCCTCACAGGGCACGCAGGCCCTCGATGACCTCACGCAGGATCCTTTCGTCGGGCAGCTGTGCGGGCGGCACGGGGCGGCTGACCCTCACGTGCCCGGCTTCCAGGAGATCGCCGAGGAGCACGCGTACGACACCGACGGGCAGGTCGGCGTCGGCCGCGAGCTCCGCGACGGACTGCTTCTCGCTCCGGCACAGCGCCAGCAGCGTGCGGTGCTCGGGGCCGAGGAGCGATTCCTCTGCCGAGCCGGTCGCGTCGTCCTCCACGACGACCAGGGCGATCAGGTCGAAGCGGACGTGGTTCGGTCCCGGTCTGGTCCGCCCGCCGGTCATCGCGTACGGGCGGACGAGCGGTCCCGCTTCCGCGTCGTACCACTGGCTGCCGGTGGGCCCGGCGATGCCGCTCATGGCGTGCTGACACGCGCCGGTGTGCGCAGGTGCTCACCGACACGGTTCACGAGGCGGGCCATCTCGTAGGCGATGAGTCCGATGTCCGCGCTGACGGCGGTGAGCAGGGCGAGACAGGATCCGTCCCCGGCGGCCGCCACGAACAGGAAGCCGTCGTCCATCTCCACCATCGTCTGCCGAACGCCGCCGGCGTGGAAGTGTCGTCCCGCGCCCTTGGCGAGGCTGTGGAACCCCGAGGCGACGGCGGCCAGATGTTCCGCGTCCTCGCGGCACAGTCGAGTTCGAGCAGGACGCGGGCGTCGGACGCGCGGCCGCCGTCCTGGACGCCGGCGACGGCACCGCCGACGGCGAGGCCGGCGGTGACGACGTCGTTGTAGGTCTCGTACGCGGTGTTCCAGGCGTTCCTGTCGCCCTCGGCGGTCCTGCGCGCCGGTCCCAGCTTCTCGGCGAGTGCGACGAACGCACCCAGGCGCGCGGCCACTTCGCTCGGCGCCTCGCCGCCCGCGGCGACCGTGTTCCCGTCGTCGAGGCGCAGCCGGCGCGCGGCGTCGTCGGTGCGCCGGGACGCAGACCGGAGTGCGGCGTCGCGGTCGGCGGAGGGGGCGGCGATGCGGTGGAGTGCGGCGCGGCGCTCGGCCTGCACGGCGGCGACGAGGGCGGCGACCGGTCCACCGATCTGCTCGTCGATGCGCTGCGACTGGCGCAGGCGCGCCACGTCCTGAGCGCGTCACGGTCGCGAAGCCCCAGAGTGCCAGCAGGGACACCACGGGCACCATCAGCAACGAGATGACCTTGGCCCGTACGGTACGGGGCCGCGGGAGGAGGCGTCTTCGGCCGGCGGGACGGGCGGGAGGCCGCGGCTGCCCGGACCGTTGCCCGGTGTGCTCGACCGCGGGCGCCCCGGCGTGGGCGCGCCATCGGCGGGCCGCCGGCCCGGTGGGCGACGGGGTCGGGGGCCGGGTGTCGTCGCCCGGGCTCCTGCGGGGTGTGCGCATGTCCTCCTCGTTCCGGATGCGGGACCGGCGGCTGTGCCGTCGGCCGGTCAGGCGGTCGCCGTGGTGGTCGGGGCGGCAGGGGGTTCGGTGGTGGGTCCGGGTGCCGCGGGAGGTGCTGCGGTGTGCGGCGTGGTCCCCGTGGACGGGGCGCCCCGGCCTTCGTCGGCCTCCTCGTACCGGCCGGCCGAGGCGTAGGCGGCGCGTTCGCCCGCTGTCGGGGTGAGCGCCACGAAGGCCGAGGTGACGAAGAGGTAGGAACCGAGCCCCACGGCGAGCGGGAAGATGAACTGCATCGCTCCGGAGCCGGGCAGCCGCCCAGCGGCGGGCGCCACCTCCACGGAGACGGCGAGCATCCCGGTGTAGTGCATGCTGCTGACGGCGGCGCCCATGACGAGTGAGGCGACGGCGACGGCGAGGGGCGACTTGATGTTGAGGGCCGCCCACAGGGCCGCCGTCGCGGCGACCACGGCGATGGCGACGGACAGGGCGAGCAGCAGGGGGTCGTAGTGCACGCTCCCGTGCAGTCGCAGGGCGGCCATCCCCATGTAGTGCATGCTCGCCACGCCGAGGCCGGTCGACAGACCGCCGACCAGCAGGGCCCGTAGCCGGTCGCGGCCGTAGCCGACGCAGAAGACGCCGGCGCCGACGACGAGCATGGCGACCAGCAGGCTGAGGACGGTCAGCGGCACGTCGTAGCGGATGTCGGTGCCGCGGACGGCGAAGCCGAGCATGGCGACGAAGTGCATCGTCCAGATGCCGGTGCCGATGGCGGACGCGGCGGTGAGCAGCCAGTTCCGGCGGGAGCGGCCGGTCGTGCCCAGGGCGCGCACGGTGCAGCGCAGCCCGAGGGCGGCGCCGATGACGGCCATCAGGTACGACAGCGCGGGCGTCAGCAAGCCGAAGGAGGCGTGGTCCAGGTGTCCCATGGCCCAGGGACGCTAGCCCTCCGGGAGGCGTGCGCCGGGCGCACTTCGCAAGCTGATGGAATATGACGGAGAGATGTTCCTGAACGATCGTGCCCCGTCCGAACATGTGCACAGAACGGCCGGGTGACGCGCCGCCCCCTCGTGTCGGATCATGGACGCATGGCCGACGACCACACAAAGGTTCAGGAGTTCTTCGGCGCGCGTGCCGCGGGCTGGGACAGCCGTTTCCCCGACGACGGACCCGCGTACGCCGCCGCAGTCGCGGACCTCGGCCTGCGCCCCGGCGACCGGGTGCTCGACGCCGGCTGCGGCACGGGGCGTGCGCTGGAACCGCTGCGCGCCGCCGTGGGCCCGCGCGGCAGCGTCATCGGCGTCGATCTCACGCCCGAGATGCTGCGCGAGGCCGCCCGGGCGGGACGCGGGGGCAGCGGACTGCTGGTGCTCGGTGACGTGGCCCGCCTTCCGCTGCGCTCCGGATCACTGGACGCCGTGTTCGGCGCGGGGCTGATCTCTCACCTGCCGGACCCGGCGGAGAACCTGCGCGAGCTCGGCCGGGTCGTGAGGCCGGGTGGCGCGCTCGCCCTCTTCCACCCCATCGGACGCGCCGCGCTCGCCGCCCGCCACGGCCGCGCGATCACCGACGACGACCTGCGGGCGGAGCCCAACCTCCGTCCGCTTCTGGCCGGTTCGGGCTGGCGGCTGACCTCGTACACGGACCGGGACGACCGCTTCCTGGCTCTGGCGGTGCGCGAGGCCGGGTCCTGAGGGCGGCGGGAGCGGCTCGGCGGCAACGCCCCGTTCGGACACACGCTCCATCCCGTTCGAACCGCTTGCGAAAGTGGAACACTTGAGGAGTCGGCGGCATCCGCCGCTCCCTCTCCCAGGGGTAGGTGGTCCGAGTGTTCGACCGGTTCCGCAAGTGGTTCGTCGCCCGTCCCGCGCGCCCGGCCCCGCCCTCCGGCCACGGGCGTCCTCCCCAGCACAACGTGTTCGAGGCCGCCGCGACCTATGTGGCGGCGAGCGTCGAGGACGACTGGGACCGGATCGACGAGGCGGCGGGCTGGGTCGCGCCCGACGCGCTGGTCTTCGGCATCAACGAGCTCGCCTGCCGCGCGGTCATCGCCCTCGCCCGTGAGCGGAACGAACCCGTGGAGGCCGTCGCGCGCGGTCTCCTCGGCCTGCCCGGAGCGGAACCGTCCCGGCCGATTTAGTTCCGAGAACCCTCGACGCACGGGTTACCCACTGGTTAAGGTGCGCCGACGAACGATCGGACGGGGAGGTTGCCGTGGCCGGGGCGGAAGAGGCCGTCGACGACGACGCGCTGTATGTGCTGACCGCGGTACTGCTCACACCCGCGCAGTTCCCCAGCGTGCTCGGCGACGACTATCCCGCCGCCTGCGGGGCCCTGGGCCTCGAACCGTACGCCGAGGGGTACGGGCTGGTCCTCGGGCAGGACGCGGACGGCGCCCGGTGGACGGTGGTGGTCGACGACGTGTCCCTCGTCGCGGTGGCCATCGCCTCGTGGGACTGCGGCATGGAGTACGACCTGTCCCCCGACGAGCGCTCGATGGTGGCCGCGCTGCCGGGCTGGCCCCTGGCCGTGGCCGTCGCCGCGCCCAACCTCCCCTCGCCGCACGACCCCGCCCCCGAGGAGGGCGACCGGCCGCCGCTGGCGCCGCCGGACACGCGCCGCTGGGGTCCGGCCCAGCGCAGGCTGGGCGCGGACGAGATCGCCCTGCAGTGGGCGCAGTGGCGCGAACAGACCGGCCTTGTCGGACCGGACGGCGCTGACTCCGCCGGGGCGCAAGTGCCGTCCGGCGCGGCGGAGGCGGGCGCCGGGACGGCGTCGGGCGGGTTGAGCGAGGGCGTACGACGCGCGCTCGGCGAGGCCCGTGCCTACACCGAGTCGGCCCCGCCGCCCGGACGGGTCCGGTCGTCGTTCGCTCCCGGCGGGGCGCGGACGATCCGTGCCGACGGTCCCGGCTGGTCGATGGTCGCGAGGACGGACGACATCGCGTTCGTCCTGCTCGACGAGGAGCCCGGCGAGGTGATCCCGGTGGGACGCGGGCCCGAACTGCCGGGACTGCTCGAGAGGTTGGAGAAGGTCGCCGTCCACCCCGCGTGACCGCTGTCACGGCCCGGCCTCGCAGGCGCGCCGCGGACTCGGGACCGGTCGGCACCGGGCCCGTGTCGGCACGGCGGCCTCAGACCCGTTCGAGCGGGCAGTGCGGGCCCTCGGGGAGTTCGACGTCGATCGGGTCGCCCGGCCGGACCACGCCGCCGGTCCTGACCACGCCCATGATTCCGGCCTTGCGCACGACGGCGCCCGACTCGTCGCGGCCGACGACCTGCTTGAGCAGACCGTCCTGGAAGGCGTCGATCTGCAGGCAGGGATTGCGCAGGCCGGTCACCTCGACGACCGCTTCCGGGCCGAGCCTCAGCAGCGTGCCGACGGGGAGCGACAGCAGGTCGATCCCCGTGGTGGTCACGTTCTCCCCGAGATCGCCGGGGGTCACCTCGAAACCGGACCGGGCCACCTCGGCGAACAGCTCCTCGTGGATCAGGTGCACCTGACGGAGGTTGGGCTGGGTCGGGTCCTGCGCGAGGCGCGACCGGTGCTTGACGGTGACGCCCGCATGGACGTCGCCCTCCACCCCGAGCCCCGCGAGCAGCGTGATGCTGTCGCGGTTCGGCTTGGTGAACGAGTACTCCCCGTTGCTGCTGACCGCTGCGACTGCCGCACCCATCGTCGAGCTCCCCTCCCGTTGTCGCTGATCTCGCGTCTCAATGATCGTCCACGACCCTGCCCCTCCGGGAAGCATGACGATCCGCACACGGAAGCGGGCCGCACAGATGCGGCCCGCCCCGCCCCTCGGGGTCTTCGTCCGCCGGTCAGCGGCCGATCTCACGCCGGGACACACGGCGCAGCCTGCGGCGCTGACCCGGGTCGAGCATCAGATACGCCACGGCCGGCACGCCGAGCACCACCAGCAGCGACAGCCAGAATCCGATCAGCGGCATCAGGAGCAGGCCGACAGCCACTCCCCCGATCACGATCTTCGTGCGTGTCGACATTTCCGTCGCCTCCTCCGCGGCTGTGGCCGCTCCTGTGGGAAGAACGTTCGCGCCCGGCCGCCGGTTCCCCTGCGCGCCGGTGCGCAGCGGTCACGCGTCGGCGCGCAGGGGCTCGCCCACGTCGTGCAGATGCCCGAGGGCCTGGCGGTACGAGTCGATCAGCCCGGTCTCGGTGTACGGAACGGCCAGGGCTCGGCAGTGGGCACGGACCAGGGGCCGGGCGAGGGCTAGGTGGGGGCGCGGCATGCTCGGGAAGAGATGGTGCTCGATCTGGTAGTTGAGACTGCCGAGGAACCAGTCGGTGACGGGGCCGCCCCGGATGTTGCGCGAGGTGAGGACCTGGCGGCGCAGATGGCCCCAGTCCTTGCCGTGTTCACCGTCGGGCATCTCCATGCCCTTGTGGTTGGGGGCGAACGCCATCCCCAGGTGGAGCCCGAGGACCATCTGGTGCAGCAGGCCGAAGACGAGGGCCTGGCCGAGCGGCATGGTGGTCAGCAGCAGGGTCGCGTAGGCGGCGACATGGGCGAGGAGCAGGGCCGCTTCGACGGCCCGTTCACGCGGGCTCTGGCGGACCGAGGGCGTGCGGGAGAGGACCGCCCGGAATCCGTACACCTTGAGTGCGATGCCTTCGAGGGTGGTCAGCGGGAAGAACAGCCACGCCTGGTGCCGGGTGAGCCATCCCCGCAGGCCCTCGCGGCCCGCGGCGTGCGCGGTGGTGAAGACCAGGACGTCGGGCGCGACATCGGGGTCCTTGTCCACGTGGTTGGGGTTGGCGTGATGCCGGTTGTGCTTGTCGTTCCACCATTCCTGGCTCATGCCGAGGAGCAGATTGGCGTGGACGAGCTGGATGAGCCGGCTCCTGCGGCGGTCGCCGGTGATCTGCGCGTGCCCGGCGTCATGGCCGAAGAAGGCGGCGCGGGCGGAGAACAGGGCGAGGAGCGGGGCGAGCAGGAGCACCCACCAGGAACCGCCGGTCAGCGCCATGCCGGTGATCACCGCCGCCAGGGCCAGCAGGTTCACGGTGATGCCGCGGGTGTACCAGCCGGGCCGGCGTTCCAGGAGCCCTTGCTCCTTGACGGTCCGCAGCAGCGGGGCGAACTCGCTCCCCGCTGCCGCGGGGCCAGGGGCTGCGACGGCTGCGCCGCGGCCGGGTGGCGCGGCGGCGGGGGCCTCGAGGGTGGCGGCGGGTCGGGGCATGGGGTCTCCGTCTGTGGGTGTGCGGGCTGATGACTGGGGCGAGAGCTGCTGTGGGCCCAAAGGCGGGTCGCGGGAGCGGGAGAACCGAGGGGCCGGCCGCGCAGGGGTGTCGGGCGTTTCGGTGCCGGTCGCACCACCTCGCGACCTGCACCCACCGTAGGGAGCGCCGTACCCGGTGGACCATGACGGCACCACCCGGTTCGTTCGGGGGCATGCCCGCCCCCGGGGGTGGCGCCGGCTGCACCCCTGTCGTCACGTGCCGCCTACCTGTGACCCGCGTCACGCCAGGATCGCGCCCGTCCGCGGCCCGTGGTGAGGTACCCTCGGCGGTTCCGGCTCCGAGTAGTCAAATTTGAGGAATGCGTCTTCGCTGTGCACATGGCACCCACGGCAACGCCGTCTCCGCCCGCCGAACCCACGCTCTCCGTATCCGCCGTCTCCGGCCTCGCCCGCTGCCCAGCGCTGTTCCTGCCGGGCGATCCGGCCAGGGCCGGACGCGTCGCCTTTCTGCTCCCGGACGGTGACGACGCGCCGGCCACCGAGTACCGAACCGGTGAGCGCGGCACGATCACGGTCGTCACGGAGGCCGTGCACACCGCCGACGCACCGGCACTGCTGATGCCCGTCGCCGACGCGCTGCCCGTCCTGACCCGCGCACGCGCGCTGTCCGGCGCCTCGGACGCGGCAGCGTTCTGGGGGGCGGCCGCGGTGTTCGCACTGCAACTGGCCGCCCGCGGCCTGCTGTTGCCCGGCCTGAGCGCCGCCGACAACGACGCCTGGCGCATGGGGCCGCTCACCCCCGAGGACCTGGACCGGCTGCGTACGCTCGCGGCGTCCATGCCTCCCGCAGCACACGCGGTCCCTGTCGACCCGGCGGCCGACCCGCTGACGCTGCCCGAACCGGAGCGGCTGTTGCGGCAGTTCGTCGACGCCGTGGCCGACGGACTGCCGCGCAGCCCCGCGGCACCGCTCGCGGCAGGCGGCCCGGCGTTCGCGGCACAGGATCCGCTGCGGCTTCCCGACCAGCGGGAGTGGGCCGCCGACATCGCGGCCGGGCACGACGCGGGGGTGCGACTGTCCCTGCGCATCGAGGTCCTGGGCCTCGACACGGCCGACTCGGACGGCGGCACCGGCCCGGCCTTCCGGGCCGTGGTGCAGATGCACAGCGTGAGCGACCCGGCGCTGGCCGCCGACGCGGCGGACGTCTGGGCCGGCTCGGGCGCCTCGGCCGCCGCCTTCGGGCCCCGCGCACGGCTGGACGCCCTGCTCGCCCTGCGCCGTGCCGCCCGCGCCTGGCCTCCGCTCGCCCCGCTGCTGCACGCCGCCGTCCCCGACGCGATCGAACTCGCCGACGAGGAGATCGCCGAACTGCTCGGCGACGCGACGCGCGCGCTCGCGGCGACCGGACTCCAGGTGCACTGGCCACAGCAACTGGCCCGGCGTCTCACCGCCCGCGCTGTCGTCGGCCCGGTCGACGGCGAATCGGCGGACAGCGCGGGCGCGGACGCGGCGGCCCGGGAGTCCTCCGGGCTGCCGTCCTTCCTGTCGGCCGACGCCCTCCTCGCCTTCAACTGGCGTTTCGCGCTGGGGGACACGCAGCTGACCCGGTCCGAGCTCGACCGGCTCGCCGAGGCGGGCCGCCCTCTGGTGCGCCTGCGCGACGCATGGGTGCTCATCGACCCCGAAGAGGCGCGGCGGGCCCGGGAGAGCCAGGACCGCAAGGTGGCACCGATCGACGCGCTCGGCGCCGTGCTCACCGGTTCGGCGGACGTCGACGGCCGCCGTGTCGAGGTGACGGCGACCGGTCCCCTGGAACGGCTGCGCGAACGGCTCACCGACCCCGAGGGCGGGCCGCAGGAGGTCGCCCAGCCCGCGGCGCTGGCCGCGACCCTGCGCGACTACCAGTTGAGGGGCCTCAACTGGCTCCACCGGATGACGTCTCTGGGCCTCGGCGGATGCCTCGCCGACGACATGGGGCTCGGCAAGACCATCACCCTCGTCGCGCTCCATCTGCACCGCCAGACGGACCCCTCGGCCGCCGGCCCCACCCTCGTCGTCTGCCCCACCTCCCTGATGGGCAACTGGCAGCGGGAGATCGAGCGTTTCGCACCCGGCACGCCGGTGCGCCGATTCCACGGCTCCACCCGCTCGCTCGACGCCCTGGTCGAGGGCGAGGTGGTCCTCACGACGTACGGCACGATGCGGCTGGACGCGGCACGGCTCGCCGAGGTGCCGTGGGGCATGGTCGTGGCCGACGAGGCCCAGCACGTGAAGAACCCGTACTCGGCGACCGCCCGGCAACTGCGGACCATCGGCGCCAAGGCACGCGTCGCGCTCAGCGGCACACCCGTCGAGAACAACCTCTCCGAGCTCTGGGCCATCCTCGACTGGACCACGCCCGGCCTGCTCGGCAGGCTCGGTACGTTCCGGACCCGCTACGCCCAGGCGGTGGAGGGCGGAGACCCCGCGGCCGCCGCCCGGCTCTCCGCGCTCGTGCGGCCGTTCCTGCTGCGCAGGCGCAAGTCGGATCCGGGCATCGCCCCCGAACTGCCGCCCAAGACCGAGACCGACCGGACGGTGTCCCTCACCCCGGAACAGGCCGGACTGTACGAGGCGGTGGTGCGCGAGACCCTCGCCGCGATCTCGGAGGCCGGCGGCATGGAGCGGCGCGGTCTCGTGGTCAAGCTGCTCACCGGGCTCAAGCAGATCTGCAACCACCCCGCGCAGTACCTCAAGGAGGAGCGGCCGAGGATCGCGGACCGCTCCGGAAAGCTCGAACTGCTCGACGAGTTGCTGGACACGATCCTGGCCGAGGACGCGAGCGTGCTCGTGTTCACCCAGTACGTGCGGATGGCACGACTGCTGGAGAAGCACCTGGCGGCCCGGGGCGTACCGACCCAGTTCCTCCACGGCGGTACGCCCGTCGCCGAGCGCGAGGCCATGGTCCGGCGCTTCCAGAACGGTGACGTGCCCGTGTTCCTGCTGTCGTTGAAGGCAGCGGGCACAGGGCTCAACCTCACCAGGGCGGAGCATGTCGTGCACTTCGACCGCTGGTGGAACCCTGCCGTCGAGGCGCAGGCCACCGACCGTGCGTACCGCATCGGCCAGGACCGGCCCGTGCAGGTGCACCGGCTCATCGCCGAGGGCACCATCGAGGACCGCATCGCGCAGATGCTGGACCGGAAGAAGGAGCTGGCGGACGCGGTGCTCGGCTCCGGCGAGGCGGCACTCACGGAGATGACCGACGCCGAACTGGCGGAACTGGTGGAACTGCGGGGGAGCGGACGATGAGCGGAACACCTGACGTGGAGCGGACCTTCGACGCGCTGCCTCCCGCGGGTGGCAGCGGCTTCGCGCAGACCTGGTGGGGGCGGGCCTGGCTCAAGGCGCTGGAGGACACGGCGCTGGACGGCGAGCAGTTGAAGAAGGGCCGCCGCCACGCGCGCGACGGGGCGGTCGGCGCGGTGTCGGTCCGTCCCGGCCGGATCACCGCGGTCGTCCGCGACCGGGACGGCACCGCGTACCGCAGCGACGTGCTGCTGCGGGAGCTCGACGAGGCGGAGTGGGACCGGTTGCTCGGCACGGCGGTGGACCGGGCGGAGCACATCGCGGCCCTGCTGGACCGGGAGATGCCCCCGCACCTGGTGGAGGACGCGGCCGCGGGAGGGGTGGAACTCCTCCCCGGCATCGGTGACCTGGAGCCCGAGTGCACCTGCGACGCCTGGGACCACTGCCCCCACACGGCCGCGCTGTGCTACCAGGTCGCGCGGCTGCTGGACCAGGACCCGTTCGTGCTGCTGCTGATGCGGGGCCGCGCGGAGCGAAGGCTGCTGGACGAGCTCCAGGCACGCAGCGTGGCGCGCGCGAGCACGCCGTCGCCGCAGTCGCCGCGGCAGGACGAGCCCCCGGAGGTCATGGGCGTACGGGCCGACGAGGCGTTCGCGGCCCGGGACATCCTGCCTCCACTGCCCCCTCCCCCGCCCCTGCCCGAGGAGGCGGGCCCCCCGCCGGCGCTGGACACGGAAACGCATCCGGCGCCCGGGATCGACCCGGACGCCCTGGAGTTCCTCGCGGCGGACGCTGCCGCGCGCGCCCGCGCGCTGCTGGCGTCGGCGCTCGCCCCGGGGCACGCGGAGGCTCCGCCTCCCCCCGTGCTGACCCCCCGCCAGGACGCGGTGCGCATGGCGGCGTCGTCCCCGGGGCCGGTCGTCGAGGGGCGGATCGCGACGGGCACCGGACGCAGTCGTGCGGAGCTCGACCTCGCCGTACGGGCGTGGCGGTACGGCGGGGCCGCCTCGCTCGCCGTCCTGGAGAACGACGTCACGCCCGACCCGGCGCAGGTGGCACGAGCCGCGGCGGCCCTCGGCACGGCGTGGGCCGAGGGGGACGAGTCGGGCCGCCCGCGGCTGCGGCCGGCCGGCGCGGCACGCTGGACGGTGGTCGGCGCGCAGGTGCAGCTGCGCCTGAGCCCGGACGGCCGCTGGTGGCCCTACCGCCGTGAGCGTGCGGTGTGGGCGCCGGTGGGTCCCGCGTCCGCGGATCCGGCGTCGGCGCTGGCGCTCGCGCTGGGCGAGCGCACGGCGGAGGACTGACGCACCGGGCGCCCCAGGCCCGTCCCCAGCGAGGCGCCGCCGGCCGACGTCTGCGACACCAACCACACCTGTGTCGCGAGAATCCGTCGGCAGTCGCTGCCGGCGGGGATCCTCAAGGCGGTCCGCACCGTCGTCTGCGGGAGCTCTCCGCCGTCCTGCCGCGTTCCTGACCCGCCCCCAGGAGGTCTCCCCATGCACCGCAGGAGTCTGCTCCGGGGCGTCGCCGCGACGGCCGCCGCCGGCGCCCTGGTACCCGCCCCGTCCGCCCACTCGGCCGCCCTCGCGGCCGACTTCCCCGACGCCGAGTGGGTGCCCGCGACGGCGTCCAACCGGACGGCGTCGAACAGGCCGTCGGCGTACCCCGTCCAGTACGTCGTCGTCCATGTCACCCAGGAGACGTATGCGGACACCCTGGTGATCTTCAAGGACCCGGCCAGGAAGGTGTCGGCACACCGATCCGGGCCCGTACTGGGACTGGAGCCGCTACATCCGGCTCGTCAACTTCGCCTGAGGGACCGCCCGGAACGCCGGGCCGCACGACCGGCGCACGGTCCTTGTCGGACCCCGCCGGCCGGGCGACGATGGGCGCGGGAGGGCGATGTGAGCGATCCGTGGGTGGCCCTGGAATCCGGCGCCGATCCGGCCGAACGCAGCGCGGCGCTGCGCCGGGCGTACGACGCCTATGTGACAGGGGGCCGTGTCGAGATGCCCGTACGGCCCGAGGTGGCGGACTCCTGGCGGCGCTCGGCGCGCGCCCGGGTCAGCCCGGAGGGCATGGCGGGCGTGGACCTCGACGGGGAGGACCTCGGCGCCTACCGGGACAGTCACGCACTGGCCCGGGTGATGCCGGTGATCCGTGAACTGACCGGCGCGTACGCGACGGACGGCGGGCACCTGGTGGCCGTCTGCGACGCCCACGGCCGGCTGCTGTGGGTGGAGGGACCTCCGGCGACGCGCCGGAAGGCGAGCCGGATGAACTTCGTGCCGGGTGCCCGCTGGGCCGAGGCGGTCGCGGGGACGAACGCGCCCGGTACGGCGATCACCGTGGGGCGGCCGGTGCAGGTGTTCGCCGCCGAGCACTTCCGCAGGCCCGTCCAGTCGTGGACGTGCGCCGCCGCCCCGATCCACGACCCGGCCACGGGCCGCGTGCTCGGCGCGGTGGACATCACCGGCGGGGACCAGCTCGCCCACCCGCACAGCCTCGCGTTCGTCGGAGCCGTGGCGCGGGCCGCCGAGTCGCAGCTGGCCCTGCTCGCACCGCCGCCCGCGACCGAGGCCGTGCGGCTGACGGCGCTCGGGCGGGACGAGGCGTTGCTGACCGTCACAGGCCGCAGGCTGCGGCTCAGCCGCCGGCACAGCGAGATCCTCGTCGTCCTGGCCGGCCGCCCCGACGGCATCGGCGGCGACGAACTGCTGGTCGAGCTGTACGAGGACGAGACGGTCACCCCCGTGACCCTGCGCGCGGAACTGTCCCGGCTGCGGCACCTGCTCGGCCCCGGCCTGCTGCGCTCGCGCCCCTACCGGCTCGCGGCCCCGGTCGACGCCGACTTCGACACGGTGACGCGGCGGCTGGCGTCCGGTGCCGTGACCGACGCGGTGGGGGTGTACGCGGGTCCGCTGCTGCCGGCGTCGCAGGCGCCCGCGGTGGTCCGGCTGCGCGGGCGCCTGGAGAACCAGCTCCGTGCCGCGCTGATCGCGCGCGGTGATCCGGCGCTGCTGGCGGACTGGGCGTACAGCACGTGGGGCGAGGACGACCTGCCCGCGTGGCGGGCGCTGGCGTCCGTGCTGCCGCGCGGTCGGCGGGCGGCGGCGCTTGCGCGCGTGGCGGAGCTGGACGCCTGGCAGCGCGGGTGACGACCGTGCGGCGGGGACGGCCGCGAAGGCGACGCCGCGCAACCCGGTTGCAACGTTCCGCTTCCTAACCTCTGCGCAAGCGCCGCCCAACGGCGGGCGGCGCCCCACCGGGAGGCCCAGGACATGACCCGATACGCAAAGCCGAACGCCGAAGGCTCCGTCGTCTCCTACGCGTCGCGCTACGACCACTGGATCGGCGGCGAGTACGTCGAACCGGCGCGCGGCCAGTACTTCGAGAACCCGAGCCCGGTCGACGGCCGCCCGTTCACCGAGATCGCCCGCGGCACGGCCGAGGACGTCGAGCGCGCCCTGGACGCGGCCCATGCGGCGGCGCCGGCGTGGGGTCGCACCTCGGCGGCCGAACGCGCGGGCATCCTGCTGAGGATCGCCGACCGGATGGAGGCGAACCTCGAACAGCTCGCCGTCGCCGAGACGTGGGACAACGGCAAGCCGGTGCGCGAGACGCTGGCCGCCGACATCCCGCTGGCGATCGACCACTTCCGCTACTTCGCCGGGACGCTGCGCGCCCAGGAGGGCTCGCTGAGCGAGATCGACGACGACACGGTGGCGTACCACTTCCACGAGCCCCTTGGTGTGGTCGCGCAGATCATCCCGTGGAACTTCCCCATTCTGATGGCCACATGGAAGCTGGCGCCCGCGCTGGCGGCGGGCAACGCGGTCGTGCTGAAGCCGGCCGAGCAGACCCCGGCGTCCATCCACGTGTGGCTGAGCCTCGTCGCCGACCTGCTGCCGCCGGGTGTCCTCAACATCGTCAACGGCTTCGGCGTGGAGGCGGGCAAGCCGCTGGCGTCCAGCCCCCGGGTCGCCAAGATCGCGTTCACCGGCGAGACCACGACCGGGCGGCTGATCATGCAGTACGCCTCGGAGAACATCAAGCCGGTCACCCTGGAACTGGGTGGCAAGTCGCCCAACATCTTCTTCGACGACGTGTGGGCGGCGGACGACGACTTCCGCGACAAGGCGCTGGAGGGCTTCACCATGTTCGCCCTCAACCAGGGCGAGGTCTGCACGTGTCCGTCGCGTGCGCTGATCCAGCGCGGACGCTACGGGGAGTTCCTGGAGGCCGCCGTGGTCCGCACGGAGAAGATCGTGCCCGGCCATCCGCTCGACACGGACACGATGATCGGCGCGCAGGCCTCCAACGACCAGCTGCAGAAGATCCTTTCGTACCTGGACATCGGCCGGCAGGAGGGCGCCAAGATCCTGACGGGTGGTCAGCGCATCGAACAGGGCGGCGAACTGGCGGGCGGCTACTACGTCCAGCCCACCATCTTCGAGGGCGACAACAGGATGCGGATCTTCCAGGAGGAGATCTTCGGCCCGGTCGTCGCGGTCACGTCCTTCACGGACTTCGACGACGCGATCGCGACGGCGAACGACACGCTGTACGGCCTGGGCGCCGGCGTCTGGACGAGGGACGGCAGCACGGCGTACCGGGCGGGCCGGGCGATCCAGGCGGGCCGGGTGTGGACGAACTGCTACCACGCCTACCCGGCGCATGCCGCGTTCGGCGGCTACAAGCAGTCGGGCATCGGCCGCGAGACGCACAAGATGATGCTGGACCACTACCAGCAGACGAAGAATCTGCTGGTGTCGTACTCGCCGAAGAAGCTGGGCTTCTTCTAGACACAGGAGAAGGGTGCCTGGCGTGGGCTTCTGCCCGTCAGGCGCCCTTCACGGCACACACCTGCGCAGCGAGCCGAAGTTCGGCCCGACTCCCCGGCCCGGGGGCCGGACTCGTGATCCCTCACGTGATGAGTTCAGCCTCCTACGGCCTTCGCCCAGCCCCGGTCGACCGTCACCCTCGCCTTCTCCAGTTGCGCGTCCGTGGGGAACTGGGGCTCCCCCTCGACCGTCGGCAGTTTTGCCGCGGCGTCCTCGTCGAGGGTGCCGTCCTCGCGCATGGTCTCCATCAGTACCGGGCGGGCGTAGCCCTTGAGCCGGAGGTTCTGGCCCGTCGCGCTGAAGAGATACTCCTGCCACAGGCGGGCCGCCGCCGGGTGCGGGGCGTTCTTGTTGACGGCCAGGGCGTAGTACTGGGCGAAGCTGCCGTCGAAGGGGATCGCGACCCGCCAGTCCACGCCCTTGCCGCGGAACCGGTCCGAGTAGTCGAGGTTGACGTAGTCCCAGTCGATGCTGATGGGGGTCCTGCCGGTCTCCACCGCGGCCGAGGTCGACTCGACGGGGTTGAAGTTGCCTCGGTCGTTCAGCTCGGCGAAGAAGTCGAGGCCGGGGCGGATGTCGTCGAACGACCCCCCGTTCGCGAGGGCGGCCGCGTAGACGCCGGCGAAGGCGGTGCTGGAACGGGTGGGGTCGCCGTCGAGCGAGACCTTCCCCTTGTACCGGGGGTCCAGCAGATCGGCGAAGGTCCCGGGGGCAGGGCTTGACGCGGTTGGCGTCGCAGCCGATGGAGATGTAGCCGCCGTAGTTGTTGTACCAGCGGGCCTCGCTGTCCTTCTGGTTGTCCGGGATCGAGCCGTACGCTGCGACCCTGTACGGCGCGAGCAGGCCCTGCCGGGCCGCAGTCCGGGCGAAGGTGTCCCCTACATCGATGACGTCGGGGGCGTCGGCGCTCTTCCCGCTCTTCTTGATGGCGTCGATCTCGTCCTGGCTGGATCCCTCGGGATCGTCGACGGTGACCTTGATCCCGTACTTCTTCTCGAAGTCGTCGATCAGACCGCCGTAGTCGGCCCAGTCACGCGGAAGCGCGATCGCGTTGAGCGCACCCTCGTCCTTCGCCGCGGCGATCAGCTTGCTCATGCCCCCCGCCTCCTTGGCCGAGGTGGCCACCGACGGCTTCACGGGCGTGGCCTTCGGCGTCTCGGTGCAGGCGCTCAGGATCAGGAGGGTGAGGCAGCCCGCGGCGGCCGCTGTTCGGACACGAGGTGCAGTCACGATGGCTCCAGGACGCAGAGGGTCGGGAAAACGCGGGGGCGGGCACGAGCGGTTGTCACCGGAGCAGGTCCGGCTTTCGCCGGATACGACACGTCCTCAGGGTGACGAGCAGTGGCGCTGAGCGGTCTTGCGACGAGATGCGGCGGGTGGCATCCGCGGCAGGGCGCCACCGTCGCGGCACGTACCCGATCGGCCGGTTCAGGGAGGCGCGATGCTCCGGGGGCGCAATCCGGTTCGGCGCAGCCTCCGGCCGCCGCGCCGATCGTTCCGGCCGGAGCCACGGCGGCGGGCCGAAAGCCGTGGCCCCGCCAGTGGGGCGTGGCGGGCGAGTGGTCGTACGGCGACTTCGCGATGCCCCTCACCCTGCCGCGCCGTTCTGCTCCCTGCCTTCGCCGGAAAGCGGCTCCTCCTCGTCGAGCAGGATCTCGGCGAGTCCTTCCACCGAGGGGCCGGCGCCGCCGTGGAGGGACAGCTCGGCCCAGATGACCTTTCCGGTGGGCGTGTAGCGGGTGCCCCAGCGTTCGGCGAACCGGGCCACAAGGAAGAGTCCGCGGCCGCCCTCGTCGGTGACCTTGGCCCGCCGCAGTCGTGGTGAGGTGCTGCTGCCGTCGGAGACCTCGCAGATCAGGGCTCGGTCACGGAGGAGCCGGACGCTGATGGGCTCGGCGCCGTAGCGGATGGCGTTGGTGATCAGTTCGCTGAGGACGAGTTCGACGGCGAAGTCGATCTGGTCGAGGCCCCATTCCTGGAGCCGCCGGACACAGGCAGCGCGGACCGGGGCGACCGCCGCCGGGTCGCGGGGCACCTGCCATTCGGCGATCCGGGTGGGATCGAGCCGGTGGGTGCGGGCCACCAGCAGCGCGATGTCGTCCCGGGCCCGGTCCGGCATCATGGCGTCGACGACCGCGGCGCAGGTGTCCTCCGGGGAACGGTCGGGCCCGGACAGCGCGTCGCGCAGGGCCGCCATGCCGGCGTCCAGGTCGCGGTCCCGGTCCTCGATCAGCCCGTCGGTGTAGAGCACCAGCCGGGAGCCCTCGGGCACGGTCAGCTCGGCGCTCTCGTCGGGCAGTCCGGTCCCGAGGCCGAGCGGCGGGGAGATCGGCAGCTCGGGGAAGTCCACGGTCCCGTCGGGGTGGACCACCGCCGGTCCGGGATGGCCGGCGGTGGCGACCGCCAGTTGCCCGGAGGCGGGATCGTAGACGGCGTACAGGCAGGTCGCGCCGGTGATCCCCTGGCCTTCCCCGTCGGCGGCGGCCTCGTCGCTGTCGATCTGGGCCACCAGTTCGTCGACGCGGCCGAGCAGTTCCTCCGGCGGGATGTCCAGGACGGAGAAGTTGTGCACGGCGGTGCGCAGTCGGCCCATGGTGGCCGCCGCGTGCAGGCCGTGCCCCACGACGTCGCCGACGACCAGCGCGACCCGGGCACCCGACAGCGGGATGACGTCGAACCAGTCCCCGCCCACCCCGGCCCGGGCGGGTAGATAGCGGTAGGCCACCTCCAAGGCCGTCTGCTCGGGCACCCGGCTGGGCAGCAGGCTGCGCTGCAACGTGACAGCCATGGTGTGCTCGCGGGTGTAGCGGCGGGCGTTGTCGATGCACACCGCCGCCCGGGCGGCCAGCTCCTCGGCGAAGGACACGTCCTCTTCCTCGAACGGCGGGGAGGCGTTCCCCCGCCAGTAGTGGGCCGCTCCGAGCACCACCCCCCGGGCGCGCAGCGGAACAAGGATCAGGGAGTGAATGCCGTGGTCCAGGACCCGTCGGGCGCGATCGGGGTCCTGGGCCCGCCAGCCCTCGGAGGCGCTCAGGTCCTCCACCAGGACCGCTCGGCCGTCGGCCGCGCCCGCGGCCATGGGGTGGGCGGCGACGAAGCGGATCAGCTGGCCGGCCGGGTACAGCAGATGGTCCCCCACCAGGCCGACGACGGCGGTGCGGCGCATCTCGGTGCTCACGCCGGAGGGCTCCTCACCGTGCAGGACCGGGTCCAGGAGTTCGACGGTGACGACGTCGGCGAAGCGGGGGACCGCGACCTCCGCGAGTTCCTCAGCGGTGCGCGTGACATCCAGGGTGGTCCCGATCCGCACGCCGGCGTCATAGAGCAGCTCCAGCCGTTGGCGCGCGGTCTCGGCTCTGCCGGAGAGAGCCTGCAGTTCGGTGGTGTCCCGCAGCGTCACCACCCTGCTCGCCGGGGCCTGGGAAGCGGTGAACCGCTTGTTGACGGCGAGGAGCCGGTCAGCCGCCAGGTGCACCTCGTCGGTGGCCGGGCGATCGGACGTGAGCAGCCCGGCGAGGTCGGCGTTCAGCCCCAGCGCGCTCACGTGGCGACGTTCCGCATCCTCCGGCAGGTCCAGCAGGCGGCGGGCCTCGTCGTTGGCCAACAGCAGCCGGCCGTCACCTCCGACGATCAGCACTCCTTCCCGTACGGCGTGGAGGACCGCATCGTGGTGCTCGTACATCCGCGTCATCTCGGCCGGGCCCAGGCCGTGGGTCTGCTTCTGGAGGCGACGGCTCACCAGTGCCGACCCGCCCGCGGCGAGGGCGAGTGTCCCGGCCGCGACCCCGAACAGGACCGGCAGTTGCTGGTTCACCCGGTCCTGAACGTTCCCCACCGTGACGACGGAGGAGACAATGGCGACGGCCGAGTTGCCGGTGTCCTTGACGGGGACGGCCGAGATCACGGAGAGCCCCAGGGCACCCTCGAAGGTCCTGGTGAACGACTTTCCTGCCGCCGCTTCCGCGTAGGGGCCGATGACGTGCTTTCCGATCTGCTTCGGGTCGCTGTGGGTGAGGGTGATCCCGTCCGGCCGGTAGACGATGACGGCGTCGACACCGGCGGCCCTGCGAACCGCCTCGGCGCTCGGCTGCAGCACCGCTGTGGGGTCGGGACTCTCCAATGCCGTGAGGAGCCCTGGTGATTTCGCGAAGGTCTCGGCCGCGGTGAGCGTCCGGCTCCGGGCGTCCGCCATGCTGTCGCGGCGCGCCTGCAGTACGAGGGCCACCAGCGCGGCAACGACGACCAGCACCACAACCGCCAGCTGCAGGAGGAACACCTGGCCGGCGAGGCTGCGCACGCGCAGCAGGGAACGCAGGCGCCGCAGCAACCGCCGCGCGCTCCGTCTACCGAGCGCCTGGTCACTCCCGGGCGACTGAGGCGATCGACGCCCGATTCGCCCCAAAAAATTCCACATGGAACATTTCTATCGTTTTCGGCTACTGATCACGGGGCGATCGGGGGGACCGGTCACGGTGGAACCGCCGGGCGTTTCGGCCCGCCGCGCCCGGACGGGCATCCGGCCCGAAGTCGTCTGCCGGAAGTCGGGCGCGCGCGTGATCCGGTCCTGCGACCTCCAGCAGGGAAGTGGCCGCTCCCCGCTTCCCGCCTCCGGCTTCCCGCCCGGCCCGGCCCGGCCCGGCCCCTGCAGAGCCTGCTGCACATCGACCGGTAGCAACACACTCGCGGGCGTGGCCGGGGTGCCGGCTCACAGCCCGAGCAGCGACTGCTCGGTCCAGACGGTCTTGCCCTCGCGTGTGTGTAGCGGGTGCCCCAGCGCTCGGTCAGCTGGGCCACCAGTAACAGGCCCCGGCCGCCCTCATCGGTGGTGCGGGCGCGACGCAGGTGTGGTGAGGTGTGGCTCGCGTCGGCGACCTCGCAGACGAGACATCGTTCCCGGATGAGTCGCAGGGTCACGGGGCCACTGGCGTAGCGGTAGGCGTTGGTGACCAGTTCACTGGCGATCAATTCTGTGGTGAACGCCAGGTGTTCCAGCCCCCATTGGGCGAGTTGGGCCGTGGCGAGCGCTCTGGCCTGGGCGGCGGCGGTCGGATGCAGCGGCAGTTGCCAGGAGACGACGTTCTCCGGTGGCAGTACACGGGTGCGTGCGATGAGCAGGGCGATGTCGTCAGCGGGCTGAGCGGGCACGAGGGAGTCGACAACCGCCTGGCACGTCTTCTCCAAGGCCTCCTCGGGGTGCGTGAGCGCTGTGCGCAGCCGTTGCAGGCCTGTGTCGACGTCCATGTGGCGTTCGCCGATGAGTCCGTTGGTGTAGAGCGTGAGCAGGCTGCCCTCGGCCAGTTCGATCTCCCGGGTCTCGAACGGCAGACCGCCCAGGCCGAGCGGTGGGCCGGGGGGCAGGTCGAGCAGGTCTGCCTGTCCGTCCGGTGTGGTCACGACCGGTGGGGGGTGACCGGCGCGCGCCGCGGAGCATTGCCGGGAGACCGGGTCGTAGACGGCGTACAGGCAGGTGGCGCCGACGATCTGCTCGCCCGCGGGTCGTTCGCCGGCTGTCTCTTGTTCCGCGGCAAGGAGGTTGACCAGGTCGTCCAGTCGGGAGAGGACCTCGTCCGGTTCCAGGTCGAGGGTGGCGAGGGTGTGCACGGCGGTGCGCAGCCGCCCCATCGTGGCAGCGGCGTGCAGTCCGTGGCCCACCGCGTCGCCGACGACGAGGGCGACCCTGGCCCCGGACAACGGAATGACGTCGAACCAGTCACCGCCGGGACCGGGGGCCGTACTGGCCGGGAGGTAGCGAGGGGCCACTTCGACGGCCGGCTGGTGCGGAACCGTCCTCGGCAGCAGAGTCCGTTGCAGGGTGGACGCGGTCTGCTGCTGTTGGGTGAAGCGTCGGGCGTTGTCGATGCTGACGGCGGCGCGCGAGGCGAGTTCCTGGGCCAGTGTGAGATCGTCCGCCTCGAACGGCTCGGGGTGCCGCGATCGCCACAGGCTCATCACACCCAGTACCAGGCCGCGCGCGGCCAGCGGCACCACGATCAGGGAATGGGCCGAGAGGTCCGGTGCGTGCTCGCCCTGGCGCGGTTCTGCCAGGAACCAGTCGGGCGAAAGGACCGGTTCGAGGAGGGGACGCCCGTCGGCCAGGCAGCCGGCCTGTGGTGTGCCCGGTGCGAACTCCACGGGCTCCCCTTCCAGGTGCGCCGGGTCGGGCTGCTGGGCCATGACGCCGCGGACCGCGACCCGTGCGACGGGCCCCGGCAGCGCCTGTGCCGGCTCCTCGCCGCGCATCACCGGTTGCGACAGGTCCACCGATACGTGGTCGGCCAGGTGGGGAACCATCACATCCGCGAGTTCGCAGGCGGTCTGTCGCACGTCGAGCGTCGATCCGATGCGGGCGCCGGCCTGGGCGAGGAGCGCCAGGCGAAGTCGGGCCCGATGGCGTTCGGTGACGTCCTCGATCGTCTCGGCCACCCCCAGGACCCGGCCGGCGGGATCTTCCAGTCGGAAGGCCGAGACGGACGCGGCCCGCACTCGTGTCGGATCCCGCTGCAGGCGGGCGTACTGCTCGGTGGAGACCAGTGATCTCCCGGTCTCCATCACCTGGCGGACCCGGTCCACGGATTTCCGCGCGTCCTCGGCGACCAGCAGGGCGCCCGTGGGCATTCCCCGAAAGGAAGCGACCGGGATTCCGGTGAACCGTTCGACCGCCCTGTTGACCCGCAGAATCGTCATCTCGGGGCTGTGGACGGCCAGACCGATCGGACACCGGCGGAACAACCCGTCGAGAACCGCGCGGTCTCTCTGCCACTCGAGGACCTCCGCCGCGGGCGCCCCGGCGAGGAACCATTCGCGGACATGGTCACCGCGCAGCAGCGCACGTGCCCGCAGACCCATCTCCACGAGCCGCCCGCTGCGATGCCGCACCGCCAGTACGCCGAACCAGCCTCCGTCTCTCCTGCACGTCGCCGCGGCGTGCTCGGCGGCCCGCCGGTCGCCGGGATCGAGCAGGACATCGAAGACCGGACGGCCGATCACCGCGGACTGCGGGTAGCCGAGCAACTCCTGGGCCCGCAGGCTCCAGCCGACCACGGTTCCCCGGTCGTCGAGCACCGCCGAGGCGGCGTGGTGCAGGGCGAACGGATCGTCCCCGCTCTCGCTGAGCACCGTCATCCGCTTCTCCACCCCGGACACCACCTCGTATCGGATACCGATGTTCCCCCCTGGTTCTCGCACGCGGCCGGCAACCGGCGTGACTCAGACCCGGGTGGGTCGCTCCCTGATCCGACGACCGGTGCGGGGACCAGGCTGATGCCAATGATGTATTGAACTCCGGTCAGGGCCGACACCCCGCCGGGCACCGTGTCACGGCGTGGCGGCCATCACACGTACGGGTCCACGGTGGATCCGCCCTGCCACCACGCCACAGGGGCTGGGGCCCCGGTCATTGTCACCAGGTGTCCACCAATCCCCCGCGGCTTGCCTCCCCGGCAGCCGCCCGCTGCCCGTCCAGAGCGGCCAGCACCCACTCACGGGAAGCGGCCGGGTCGATCACCGCGTCGATCTCCAGTGCGGCAGCGGCGTTCACTGCCTTGCCGTGCTCGTACAGCTCGGCGACGCGCTCCTCGAAAGCCCGCTGCCGTGCCTCCGCGTCCTCGATCGCGGCGAGCTCCTTGCGGTAACCGAGGCGCACCGCGCCTTCCAGTCCCATGCCGCCCAGCTCGCCGCTCGGCCAGGCGGCAGTGGCCAGCGGGACGCGGGTCGAACCGCCCATCATGGCCATCGCACCGAGCCCGTACGCCTTCCGCAGAATCAGCGACACCAGCGGTACGCGCAGATGGGCGCCGGCCAGGAAGAACCGGGCGAAATGGCGTACCGTCGCGGTCCGCTCGGCATCGGGTCCCACCATGAAACCGGGCGTATCGCAAAGTGAGACGATCGGCAGCCCGAAGGCGTCGCAGAGCTTCAGGAAGCGGGCTGCCTTGTCGGCGGCGTCCCGGTCGATCGCCCCGCCGAGATGGCCCGGGTTGCTGGCAAGGAGCCCCATCGGGCGCCCTTCGACCCGGATCAATGCCGTGATGACTCCGGTGCCGAAACCCTGCCGCAGCTCCAGCACCGAACCGGTGTCCGCGAAGCCCTCCACGAGGTGCCGGATGTCGTAGGCGCGGCGCCGGTTCTCGGGCACAGCATGACGAAGCAGCCGCGGATCCGGGGCCTGCCAACTCTCCTGCGCCCCCTGGAAATAGGACAGATAGGCACGGGCCACACGCACCGCCTCCGCCTCGTCCGCGACGGCGACGTCCACCACGCCATTGGGCACCTGGACCGACAACGGGCCGACTTCCTCGGGCGTGTACACACCGAGACCACCGCCCTCGATCATCGCGGGACCGCCCATGCCGATGGTTGCCTCCGGCGTCGCGATCACCACGTCGCAGCAGCCCAGCAGCGCCGCGTTGCCCGCGAAGCAGCGCCCCGAAGCGATGCCGACCAGCGGCACCGAGCCGCTCAGCCGCGCCATCTGATGGAACGTCATCACATCCAGACCTGCCACGGACGTGGTGTCCGTGTCGCCGGGGCGGCCACCGCCGCCCTCGGCGAAGAGCACCACCGGGAGCCGCCGCTCACCCGCGAGCTGCAGCATCCGGTCGGTCTTGCGGTGGTTCTGCAGACCCTGGGTGCCCGCGAGGACCGTGTAGTCGTACGACATGGCCACGACCGGGGATCCGGCGACCCTCCCCGTACCCGTCACCATGCCGTCGGCCGGGGTCGAGGTGATCAGGTCCTGCAGCGAGCGCCGTTGGCGCTGTGCCGCGACGGCCAGTGCCCCGAACTCGGTGAAACTGCCCTCGTCGCACAGATCGGCGATGTTCTCGCGGGCAGTACGTCGGCCGATCCGGTGCCGCTTGGCGACCGCCTCGGGTCGGTGTTCGTCCAGTGTGAGGGCGTGCCGCGCCCGAACCTCCGCGAGTTCGGGGCGTACGGCGTCGAGATCCACGGCCGCGGCGTGCGACTCCACGGTCCCGGTGCCGTCCGCGGGATCCAGCAGAACCAGCGGCGCTCCTTCGGAGACGGCGTCGCCCACCGCCACGGGCACGGCGCGTACCGTTCCGGCCCTCTCGGCACGTACGACGTGCTCCATCTTCATCGCTTCCACGACGAGCAACTGCCGGCCGGCGCCGACCGGCTGTCCTGCCGTCGCGTCGATGGAGACGACTGTGCCGCTCATCGGTGCCGTCACCGTGCCGTCGGCACCGGTCACGGCATCCGACGCCGCGGACGGTCCTTCGGACCGCCCTTCGACCTGCCCGCCGGCAAGTTGTTCGGTCAGTTGCTCGACAAAGCCGGTGTCCGTGCCGCCCGCGACGAACTGCGCATCCCGGAGCACCGCGTTCAACAGCGGGATACCGGTCCGTACACCCTCGATGCCGAACTCACCGAGCGCCCGTCGCGCCCGCTCGCAGGCTGCCGCGAAACCCGAGCCCTCCGGGACCCGGGCGATCACCTTCGCGAGCAGCGGGTCGTAGCGCGTGCTGGTGGTGTCCCCGGTCCGCGTCGCCGTGTCCACACGCACGCCAGGGCCCGTCGGCACCTCGAACCGGTTCAGTGTGCCCGGCTCCTCGGCGTACACGCGTGCCTGGACGGCGAAACCGCGCGGCGGCGCCGGCGTCCCGCCGAGGCCCAACGAGGCCAGCGTCCGACCGGCCGACAGGTGGATCTGCACGGCGACCAGATCGACACCCGTCACCTCCTCGGTGACCGTATGCTCCACCTGGAGGCGGGGGTTGGCTTCGATGAAGTGGAACTCCTCGCCGTTGACGAGGAATTCGAAGGTTCCGAGCCCTGTGTAGCGGGTCTCGCGCGCCATTCGAAGGGCGCTGTCGAGCAGCCGTTCGCGCACCCTCGTGCAGAGGGCTGGGGCCGGGGCGGTCTCGATCAGCTTCTGGTGGCGCCGCTGGGCGCTGCAGTCGCGCTCCCAGAGATGGGTCACGGTGCCGGTCGTGTCTCCGAGCACCTGCACCTCGATGTGGCGGGCTCCCGCCAGCAGCCGCTCCACGTACAACTCGCCGCGCCCGAAGCCCTGCTCGGCCTCCGACCGGCAGCGTTCCCAGGCCTCCTCCAGCTCGTCGGCGCCCCGGACCGCCCGTATTCCGCGTCCGCCGCCTCCGCCGACGGCCTTGACCATCACGGCGCCACCGGGCCCCAGTCCGGTCAGGAATTCCCGTGCCTCCACAAGACTCGTCGGCCCGTCGGTACCGGCGAGCACCGGCACTCCGAGTCGCCCTGCCAGCGCCCTGGCGCGGCCCTTGTCGCCGAAGAGGGCGATCACCTCCGGATCGGGGCCGACGAACACGATGCCCTCGGCCGCGCAGCGCGCCGCGAAGTCCGCGTCCTCGCTGAGGAAGCCGTACCCGGGGTGCAGCAGCCCGCACCCGGCTCTGAGGGCCGCTGCCAGCACCGCGGCGCAGTCCAGATAGGCGGCCGGCCCCGTACCGGGCAGCGGATGCGCCTCGTCGGCGAGACGCACATGGGCCGCTTGCGCGTCGTCCTCGGCGTACACGGCCACCGTCCGCAGCCCCGCTTCCTGCGCAGCCCGCAGCACCCGTACGGCGATCTCCCCGCGATTGGCGACCAGTACGGCGTCAGAACCCATGAGCCCTCCAGCAAGTCCGGCACGAGGCGGCGCCGCCATGCTCATTGACATTGGCGTCAACGTCAATATGCTCGCCGCGTGGCACGCAGACAACAGCCCTGGGCGACCAGAACCGCACGCGACCGCACCGACGCCCCGGCCCGGACCCAGCTCCTCGACGCCGCGGAGTCGGTCTTCGCGCGCCGCGGCTACGGGCTCGCGACCATCGCCGACATCACGGCCGAGGCCGAGCTCTCGCGAGCGAGCTTCTATGTCTACTTCGCCTCGAAGGAGGAGATCTTCCGCGTGCTGGCGGTCCGCGTACGGGACGCGTTCCTCGCCGCCCAGGAGGTGCCGGGCGTCGACCTGGACGACGCCGCCGCGGTCGCCGAGGCGTCCACGGCCGCCTTCATCTCCGCCTACGCCCGGCACCTGCCACTGCTGCGGCTGCTCGAGCAGCAGGCGCAGACCGACGATGACGTCAGGCAGTTGTGGGAGGAGATCCAGGAACGCCCCGTCCACCGTGCCGCCCGCTACATCCGCAGGCTCAGCGCCGATGGCCGGCTCGCCCCCGTCGCCGATCCGCTCTCCGTCGCCCGTGCCGTGGGCGGCATGAGCATCCAGTTCGCCCGACTCGTCGCCCAGCGGCCGACGGAGTACGACGCCGCCGTCCGCGATGTCACTGCCATGTATCTGCACCTGCTCGGAACAGGAGCCGCACCATGCGAACCAACCGGACCGAGGAGTACCTGAACGACCTGCGCGCCCGTCAGGCCACGTCCCGTCAGGGGAGGCAGCCGGGGACGGTGACCCATCGCGCGGGCGAGCGGACGGTGCCGGGGTACGTACGCCACTGGGCCGAGGTGACCCCCGACAGGCCCGCGCTCGTCTTCGGCGGTCAGGAGCTCACGTACCGCGAACTGGACGATGCCGCCGACCGGTTGGCCGGCTGGCTGGACGCCCACGGTGTGCGCCGCGGCAACCGCGTCGCCGTCTTCCTTCCCAACAGCCCTCACTTCGTGGTCGCGTTCCTGGCCGTCCTGCGTCTCGGCGCCGTGCACGTCCCGGTCAACCCGATGTTCAAGGCGGCCGAGCTGCGGCACGAACTCGCTGACGCGGGCGCCGAAGTCGTCATCACCGCCGACCGGCTGGTTCCCGTACTGGAGGAGGTGCGGGAGGCCACCGCCGTACGCGAGACACTGCTGGTGGAGGACTGGCAGCAGGTGCTGGACCACCCGCCCCTCGGCCGTGTCGCCGACGATCCGGACGCGCTCGCCGCCCTCAACTACACCGGCGGCACCACCGGAATGCCCAAGGGCTGCGAGCACACCCAGCGCCACATGGTCTACACGGCCACCGCCATCCAGGGCGGCATACCCGGCGCCGCCGACGGCATCGTCTCGCTGTGTTATCTGCCGGTCTTCTGGATCGCGGGTGAGAACCTCGGCATCCTGGCGCCTCTCGTCTCCGGCGGCACGAGCGTCCTGCTGGTCCGCTGGGACCCGGCGAAGGTTCTCGCCGCCGTCGAGCGGTACCGCGTCACCACGATGGCCGGCACCGTCGAGAACTACCTCGAACTGCTCGACCACCCGGGCTTCGCCGCCCACGACCTGAGCAGCCTCACCTCCCCGCTCACCGTCTCCTTCATCCGCAAGCTCACCCCGGACATCCGCGCCCGCTGGCGCGCCGCGGTCGGCCCGGACAGCGTGCTGCGCGAGGCCTCGTACGGCATGACGGAAACGCACACCAGCGACACCAGCACCCTCGGCTTCCAGGACGGCGACCGGGACCTGCTCAGCGACCCGGTCTTCTGCGGACTGCCCGTCCCCGGCACCGACTTCATGGTCACCGACTTCGCGACCGGCGAGCCGCTGCCGCTCGGCGAGCCCGGTGAGATCGTCGTCCGCGGCCCGTCCGTCCTGACCCGCTACTGGAACGCACCCGAGGCCACCGCCGCCGTCCTGCGCGACGGCTGGTTGCACACCGGCGACATCGGCAGTCTCGACGAGGACGGCTGCCTCCACTACCTCGGCCGCCACAAGGACATGATCAAGGTCAAGGGGATGAGCGTCTTCCCCACCGAGGTCGAGACGCTGCTGGCCCAGCACCCGGGCGTGCTCGACGCCGCCGTGGTCGCGCTCGACGACGAGACGTTCGGCCAGCGCCCGTACGCGTACGTCCGCGCCGTCCCCGGCAGCGGGTTGACCGCCGGGGCCCTGCACGACTGGGCGACCGAGGCCATGGCGGCGTACAAGGTCCCCGGGATCGAGCTGGTCGACGCCTTTCCGATGACCGCGACCGGCAAGATCAGGAAGACGGAACTGAGCGAGCGGGCCAGTCGTCCGCGGCCTGCGCCGTGAACCCCGGCGGGCGACGGGCGGACCGACGTTCAGCCCGGTTCCTCCACCGCCAGGGAGGTGATCGGGTCGCCGGCCCGGCGCTGGGAGGCAGCGCCGACGAGTGACTGGGTTTTATAGGAGTTTCCTCGCGTCGCGAGCCCCACTGGTTCTTGTAGGAACCCACGAGGAGTCGGTCGTAGCCCGCGGTGCCTTTCATGCCTTCCACTCCTAGCCGACTGCACCGGGTTGGCTGTGTACTCCTCGTACAAGTTGCAACGAAGAAAGGCGAGTTGCAGCGAACCAGGGGGGTTGGTGCCGTGCGCCGCCGCCTCCAGTCATGCCCTTCGGGGCCGCTGGATGCGAGGGCCCGGCATCGGACGCGACACGCATCGCGGGCCGTACCGGCGTGAGGGCTGCCACCGACTTGGAACACTGTCGGCGGACCACTGCGCTCGATCCCCCTGACGTTCCGTCAAACGAGGGAGAGAGCCTTGAAAGTAGGCCGCTGTCGGCACTGACCCGACCACGCCCCCGGCCCCGCGACACGCCCCCAGGGGCCGGCTGTGCCCGCACAGGGCGGAGCACCCCGAAGGTGGCGTCCACCACCCAAACACCCACCCCCTTCCCGAGAAGGAGCAGTCATGACCGCGCACGCCCAAGAGGCCGGCGTCCACGAGTTCGAGCGGGCCTGGCTGGAAGAGGCGATCCAGCTGGCCACCACCAGCGTGGCCAACGGCGGCGGCCCGTTCGGCGCGCTGATCGCCAAGGACGGCGAGATCATCGCGACCGGCAACAACCGGGTCACCTCGACCCTGGATCCCGTCGCGCACGCCGAAGTCAGCGCCATACGCGCCGCATGCCGGCAGCTCGGCGAGTTCACGCTGGAGGGCTACACCCTGGTCACCTCGTGCGAGCCGTGCCCGATGTGCCTTTCGGCCGCTCTGTGGGCGCGCGTGGACCGGGTTGTGTTCTCCGCCGACCGGCACGACGCCGCAGTGGCCGGATTCGACGACCGCAAGTTCTACGACCTGTTCGAGAAGAAGCCCGCGTCGATGTGGCCGATGGCCGTCGACCAGCTGGATCTCCCGAACCGGACCGCACCGTTCGACGCGTGGGTGGCCAAGGCCGACCGCGTCGACTACTGACGGGGAGCTCCCCGATGTGATCAACCGGAAACACACCCATGCATCACTCGACGGTTCTCGACGCCGACCCTGACGCCGTCCGGTCCGTCGTCCGCGACCCCATGCAGGTCGTGAGGATCGTCTCCGGGCCCGCCGTGAAGAACGTCGGCTGGGCGGAAGGCGGATCAGCCTCGTGTTCAACAAAGGACTCGTCCAGCAGGAAGTCGCCGGACGCAACGAGGTGGACCGCTCCTCCACCTACCGGGCTGTCGCCCCCACCATGGGCATCGACTCACCTGACCGTGCGTGATTCGTATCGACGGCGGTTGACCGGGCGCTCCGTGTCGATGTTCAGTCGGCGCGCCTGGTCGGCCGGCGTGCCGCGTTCGTGGTCCGGCCGCCATCGGGGAAACCTCAGGGCATGCGCAGCCGCACCACATCGCCGGCCTCTCCGCCCGCCAGCACCTCTATGCGGGCGCCGCTGTCCGGGTCCGTGAAAATCTGACCCGGGGTGTGGGCCGCCAGGTCGAGCGTGGTGCAGCCGGCGGGTGGGGTCTCGGACGGTCTGCCGTTCACGACCCGGATCGGGCCCTCGCCGGTCGGAGTCGCGGAGTCGACCTTGTAGATGAGGACGCCGGCCGAGCAGGCTCCCCGGTCGATCCCCTCGGGACGGCGGGACTCCGCGACGTACGCCGTGGTCTCGCCGGTCCGCAGTACGGCGATCTTGGTGCCGCCGGGCCGCTCCACCGGTGTCAGACGCACAACGCGACGTCCGGAGGCGTCGACGCAGGCGACCTGGGCGTCGCGGGTCCAGTCCAGCTTCCAGGTGTGCCAGCCCAGGTACTGGGGAGCGTGGCCGGCAATGTTGCCCATCACGTCCCAGCCGCCGACGTACTGATGGGTGGGGCCGGTGAAGGAGTACAGGTCCGGGAGGCCGAAGGTATGGCCGGTCTCGTGGGCGACGACCTTGTGACCCCAGCGCCAGAGGTCCTGCCCGAAGGTCACGCCCCACTTCAGACGGGTTCCGTCGGCGGTCACGCCGGGCGTGCTGGGGTCGTAGAGGTAGGTCGGGGAGAAGGAGATCGCGGACGCCGTCCTGGTGGGTACGACATAGACCATGTCGTAGCGGGAGAAGTCCGCGTACGGGTCGGCGGACTCGATCGCGTCGCGTACGTACTTCTCGTGGGTCTCGAAGGTCAGGCCTCGTTCGAAGCCGTACGTGTGCGACTCCGCAGGCATGCGGATCCAGCGGTGGAGTGAGGTGAGGGCGAGACGGGAGCGCCCGTGGCTGGCCGTGCGCATCCAGTCGGCGGCCGGGGCCAGTTGGGCGGCGTACGCGTCCGTGGGCTCGGTGGCCCGCGCGTCGGGGAAGTCGACGAACAGCGTCAGCACCCGCCGAGTTCCTGTGGAGGGCTGGAACTGGACCTGATCGGTGGCGTGGCCTTCGTCGGTCCACCCGGTCCTGCCGGGGAGCGCGCAGGCGGAAGCGGGAACGGCGGGCCGCAGCGCAGGAGTTGGGGCGGCCGCCTGGGCGTTCGCCGGGACGGTCAGGGACGAGGCGAGGGCGAGAGCCGCCGTAAGAGAACGCAGGCGGATCGGCAGAGCAGGCATGGGACTCCCGTCGGATGCGGGCGATGGATGAGGGGGAGATGAGAGGGAGCGAGAAGCGAACGGCTATGCGCGGCCGGCGGCCATGTCCATCAGCCGGGCGAGCACACGGCCGCCGGAGGCCGTGACGCCGTCGTGTTCCCACTCGTTGGTGACCCACGTCCGGGTGGCACCGACTTCGCGTGCCGTGCGCAGGGAGAGGCCCGCGTCGACGTACATGTCGTCGTGGTAGACGACCGCGGCCAGCGGAACCTGGTTGGCGGCCAGGCGGCGAGGGTCGTAGAGCGGCGGCCAGTCGGTGCGCCGGGCGAGGAGGTCCGCGGCGTCCGCGAAGGGGCGCAGGGCCTTGATCTCCCGGAACATCCAGGGGTAGATCATTTCTCCGGTGAGCAGGAGCGGGTCCGCCTTCTCGGCGAACTCGGGGAAGCCGTCGAGCGCCCGGGAGGCCGCCCAGCCGGTGGGACCGGCCCCCTGCCCGTACAGCGTCTCCTGCAGGACGGCGAAGAGCGGGTTGTCGGTGAATCCGGTCAGGGTCTCCGTCTGGTGGAGGAAGGTGTCCGTCAACTCGCCGTTCGCGTCGAGCGATTCGTCGAGCAGCCAGTGGATCCGTTCGAAGCCGTCGCCCATGCCGAGCGCGAGGCCGAGCGTGCGCAGACGACGGGTGGTCAGGCGGTCTCCTCCCGGCAGCCGGATGTCGTCGGCCGCCAGGAGATCGGCGATCCGGCGCAGTCGGAGGGCGTCGTCCGGATAGCGGGCGTAGAAGTCGAGGACCCGCTCCCGCACCCGGGGGTAGGTGCGGGCGTACACGTCGTCGGCGGTCGCGGTGAGGCCCGGCAGGCCGCCGGTGACATAGCAGGCCCGCAGACCTTCCGGCTCCCGGGAGAGGTAGGTGAGGGTGATGAAGCCGCCGTAACTCTGGCCGAGCGTCTCCCACGGGGCGTCGCCGCACAGGCGGCGGCGTATCAGTTCCGCGTCGGCGACGATGGCGTCGGCGCGGAAGCAGGCGAGATACGCGGCCAGTCGGGCCGGCGAGTCGAACCGGGCGGCCGTACGGGCGGTGATCGGGGTGGAGCGGCCGGTGCCGCGCTGATCGAGGAGGAGCACCCGGTGGGTCTTCAGCGCCTGGGGAAGCCACCCGGGCGAGCCCGCCGAAGGCCGCGGCGCCTTGCCGCCGGGACCGCCCTGCAGAAAGAGCAGCCACGGCAGTCGTTCGCCGGCGCGGGCCGGGTCGACGACTTCACGCGCAACCACCTGGATGGTCGGGCCGGCCGGAAGGGAGTGGTCCAGCGGGGTGGTGAAAACGTGATCGGTGATGGCGTAGACCGGGTTCATAAGTCCCTTTCGCACCAGGCGGTTGTCAGCACAGGACCGAGTGATGTGTGACATTGCATACCGAGCATGAATCAGCAGGCTCGTTCCGAGAAGCTCTCACTCGGGCATAGCAGGGTGTTATGGGGACTGTGCCGTCTCAGGCAGAGCGCCTGCGCGTCTCAAGCCGAGCGCTGCGCCGTCTCAGGCCGAGCGCTTGATTCCGGCCCTTCCAGACCCTCCGGCCGGGGAAGACCCACCACCGCCGGCCCACAGAGAGCGCACATGACCCAGGTGCCGGGCCATGCACTTCTCGGCCCCCTTCGCGTCACCCGCGAGCATCAGGTCAAGCAGCTCCAGGTGCTCCTCCGCCGAGGGGATCAGCTCGCCGCCCTCGTCCAGGGCCGTGAGACCGTACAGCCGGGAGCGCTTGCGAAGGTCGCCGACCGTCTCGACGAGGCGGTCGTTGCCCGAGAGCGCGAGCAGCGACAGATGGAACCGCCGGTCGGCCTCCAGGTAGCCGACCAGGTCGTGGTCGCGGGCGGCCCGGACGATCTCCTCCGCCACCGGACGCAGCGCCTCCAGCTCCTCGCGCGCTGCACTGCGGGTGACTCGGCCGACTGTGGGGATCTCGATCAGAGCACGGATCTCCGTGTACTGGTCGAGGTCGCGCTCGCTGACCTCCGTCACCCGGAAGCCCTTGTTCCGGACGGGCTCGACCAGGCCCTCACGGGCCAGGTCGAGCATCGCCTCGCGGACGGGGGTGGCGGAGACACCGAAGTCCTCGGCGAGTGTGGGCGCCGAATACACCATGCCCGGGCGCAGCTCACCGGAGATCAGGGCCGCCCGGAGAGCATGGCTCACCTGGTCGCGCAGCCGCTCGCGCGTTGCGTTGAGATCGGTCTGCTTCAGGTGGCCCATGGAGGTTCTGGTCCCTTCGGTCCGGTAAGAACCCACCGTACAATGTCATGTTGTCTATGGAGGTGTCAGGGTGTAGGTGCGGCTGGAGGTGTAGAACTCCAGCGCGGCCCTGCCCTGTTCGCGCGGCCCGTGGCTGGACGCCTTGGCGCCTCCGAACGGCAGATGGAAGTCGACGCCGGTTGACGGCGCATTGATCCTGATCATTCCGGTGTCGAGCCGGTCGAGTCCGCCAAGGGCAGTGCTCAGATCGGCGGTGTGGACCGAGGTGACCAGGCCGTACGGCACCGAGTTGGTGATCCGTGCCGCGTGATCCAGGTTCTCTGCGGGCAGCAGGGCCGCCACGGGGCCGAAGACCTCTTCGCGCAGCAGGCGGTGCCCCGAGGGGACCTTCTCGACCAGGGTCGGAGCCGCGAACCAGCCCGGACCGTCGGGCACGGTGCCGCCGGCCAGTGCGCACAGGCCGTGCCAGGATTCGCAGACCCGGTCGCGGGCGTGCTGGTCGATGAGCGGCCCGCTCACGGTCGCCGCGTCGGCCGGATCGCCGACCGGAAGAGCCCGGAGCGCTTCCGAGAGCGCCTCGCGCAGGGGCTTCAGGGCCGTCCCGACCGCGATGACACGGCTGGTGGCGGTGCATTTCTGCCCCGCGTAACCGGCGATCGCGGTGGCGATGTGGGCCGCGGCCGTCTCGATGTCGGCGTCGGGAAGGACGACGGCCGCGTTCAGACCGCCCATCTCGGCCTGGACCGGAATGCCCCGGGCCGCACCGCGGCGTGCGACGGCCCGGCCGACGGCGGTCGAGCCGGTGAAGGAGACGACATCGGCGGAGGAGACGAGCGCGTTGCCCTCCGCCGCCCCGCCGGGCAGGACGGTGAAGACGCCCTCCGGCAGGGCCCGCTGGACGACCTCGGCCAGGTGCACGGCGCAGGCGGTGGCCTCGGGGGCGGGCTTGAGGACGACCGCGTTGCCGGCGGCGAGCGCCGGGGCGGCCTTCCAGCTCGGAATGGCGAAAGGGAAATTCCAGGGCGTGATCAGTCCGGCCACACCGTGCGGCCGGCGGCGGGTGAGCAGCAGACCGGCGCCCACGGCGGTCTCGTGGACCGCCCCCACGGGCTCGTACGGCGCCTGGGCGTAGTAGCGCCAGATCGCGACCGTGCGCGCGACCTCGGCCCGGGCTTCGGTGAGGGGCTTGCCCACCTCCCGGACGGCGAGGGCGGTCAGCTCGGCCCCCGCGGTCTCGATGGCGTCGGCGGCCGACCCCAGAGCGGCCGAGCGGGCGGCCGCCCCGCCGAGCAGCCACCCCTGCTGGGCGGCTCGCGCCCGGTCCACGGCGTCGATCGACGCGAAAGCGCCGGGCGCCGGAATCTCCAGGAGGACGTCGGACGGGTCGGCGGGATTGCGCGAGGTGAGGACGAGGAACTTGGTGGTGGTCACAGGAGGAAACCTCCGGGGAAGGGGTCGTCCGGATCGAGGAAGTACTGGGCTGTGCCGGTGATCCACGCGCGTCCTGTGACGGTCGGGACGACGGCGGGTCCCCCGCCGACCTCGGTCTCGGCGACGAGGCGTCCGGTGAAGCGCGTCCCGATGAAGGACTCGTTGACGAAGTCGCGGTCGAGCGGCAGTTCACCGCGGGCGTGCAGCTGCGCCATGCGCGCGGAGGTGCCGGTACCGCACGGGGAGCGGTCGAACCAGCCGGGGTGGATGGCCATGGCGTGGCGGGAGTGGTGGGCGTCGGAACCGGGGGCCGCGAGGTAGACGTGCTTGACTCCGGCGATCTGCGGCTGCTCCGGGTGGACGGGCCGGTCCGGCGAGGCGTTGATCGCCTCCATGATCGCAAGTCCTGCCGTGAGCAGCTCGTCCTTGCGGGCGCGGTCGAACGGCAGGCCCAGCGCGTCGAGTTCGACGAAGGCGTAGAAATTGCCGCCGAAGGCGAGATCGTACGTGACCGTGCCGTAGCCGGGCACGGTCACCCTGCGGTCCAGGCCGACGCAGAAGGACGGCACATTGGTGAGCGTGACCGACTTCGCCGCCCCGTCCTCCACCTGCACGTCGACACGGACCAGGCCGGCCGGGGTGTCGAGCCGCACGGTCGTGACCGGTTCGGTCACCGGGACCATGCCCGTCTCGACGAGGACAGTGGCGACGCCGATGGTGCCGTGTCCGCACATGGGCAGCAGCCCGGAGACCTCGATGTAGAGGACGCCGCAGTCGGCGTCGGGCCGGGTGGGCGGCTGGAGAATCGCACCGCTCATGGCTGCGTGCCCGCGCGGCTCGTACATCAGGAGCGTCCGGAGACGGTCCAGGTGCTCGATGAAGTGGAGCCGCCGCTCGGCCATGGTGGCGCCGGGGATCACACCGACGCCACCGGTGATCACCCGCGTGGGCATCCCCTCGGTGTGCGAGTCGACGGCGTGGAACACGTGACGCGTACGCACGGGCCTTTCCTTTCGGTCGGTGGCGGACTGGTCAGTGGTGGCCGTCGGCCACGGCCTTCTCGGTGGCGCCCCGGACTCCCGCCTCGATCTCTCCGGTCAGCGGGAAGCGGGGCGGGCGGGTCGGCCCTCCGGGCCGGCCGACGATGTCCATGGACAGCTTGATGGACTGGACGAACTCCGTCTTGGAGTCCCAGCGCAACAAGGAGTGCAGGGACCTGTAGAGCGGGAGGGCCGTCGCCAGGTCGCCGGTGACGGCGGCGTGGTACAGCGCGGAGCAACTGGCCGGGAACGCGTTGGGGTATCCGGCGATCCATCCGACGGCGCCGGCCAGGGCGAGTTCGAGCAGGACGTCGTCGGCACCGATCAGCAGATCGAGTTCCGGGGCGAGTTCGGCGAGCTCGTACGCCCGGCGGACGTCCCCGCTGAACTCCTTGACGGCGACGATGCTGCCGTCGGCGTACAGCCCTGCGAGCAGCCCGGGGGTCAGGTCGACCTTGGTGTCGATGGGGTTGTTGTACGCGACCACGGGCACGCCGGCCCGGGCGACCTCGGCGTAGTGGGCGCGTACGGCCGGCTCATCGGCCCGGTAGGCGTTCGGGGGCAGCAGCAGCACCGAGCCGCAGCCCTCCTCGGCCGCCTGCTCCGCCCAACGCCGGGCTTCGCCGCTGCCGTAGGCGGCGACACCGGGCATGACCCGGGCCCCGTCGCCCGCTGCCTCGACGGCGGTACGGACGACACGGGCGCGCTCCTCAGCGGTGAGGGTCTGGTATTCGCCGAGCGAGCCGTTGGGTACGACGCCGTCGCAGCCGTTGTCGATCAGCCAGCGGACGTGCTCGGCGTATGCGTCGTGGTCGACGGACAGATCCTCGCGCAGGGGCAGGGTGGTGGCGACCATGATGCCGCGCCAGGGGGTGGCGTTGTTCCAGTTCTTGGCGGTCATGCCGACGGACCTTTCTGTAGAGTGTGACATTTCATTAAGCTCTCAGCTTCCCCAAGAGGGCGGAATCGCCTACGACCGGCGGTCGCCGGCCTCGGCGCTTTCGGCGTCGGCCTCGTCGAGGGCGGCCAGCACCGAGAGCGGAACCGGTGTCGCGAACGGGCGGCGCTCGGCCGGGGGTCCGGCGTCGCCGTCGCGCGCCGCGAGGCAGGCCACGGCCGTGCCGCACATCCGTCCCTGGCACCAGCCCATGCCGGCCCGGGTGAACAGCTTGACGGTGCGCGCGTCGCGCGCCCCGAGCTCGGCGACCGCCTCTCGGATGCGCCCGGCGGTGACCTCTTCGCAGCGGCACACGTCCGTGTCGTCGGCCAGCCACCCCGGCCAGCCGGACCCGGGTGCGTGGGCGGCGGCCATCACCTCGGCGAAGGCGCGCATGCGGTCCCGACGACGGCTCAGTCCGCGGATCCGGCCGGCGGGGACTCGGCTCCCCCGCAGCCGGACGGCGACCGCGACGCCCGCCAGCTCGCCCTCGACACGGGCCAGTTCCGCGCCTCCCACACCCCCGGCCTCGCCGGCCGCCCACAGGCCGCGCACCGAGGACTCCTGAAGACCGTCGAGGGCGAGCGCGAGGGTGCCGTCGGGCAGTGTGCGGGTGGCGCAGCCGAGCGCCACGGCCAGTTCGGTCTGGGGGACGAGCCCGTGCCCGACGGCCAGCGCGTCGCAGGCGATCCGGCGGCCCGACCCCTGTACGGGCCGCCAGTCGCGGTCGAGGCGGGTGACGGTGACGGCCTCCACCCGGTCGGAGCCGTGCACCTCGGTGACGGCGCTGCGGGTCCGCAGCCGCACGCCGTGCCGCAGTAGCGCCCCTCCGTGCAGCAGCGCCTCGGCCGCCTTGTGCGGGTTGGTGACGAGTGCCCGAGGGTTGCGGGCGTACCGCAGGTACCCGGACGCCTCCACCACCGCCGGCACCCGCGCCCCCGCCGCGGCCAGCGAGGAGGCAACGGCGAGGAGCAGCGGGCCGCTTCCCGCCACGACGATCCGTCTGCCGGGCAGGACCAGGCCGGACTTGAGCATGGCCTGCGCTCCCCCGGCGCTGACCACGCCGGGCAATGTCCATCCCTGGAAGGGGAGTTGACGCTCGTACGCGCCGGTGGCGAGCAGGACGGCGCGAGCGCGCACGCGGGCGCTGCGTTCGTCCGCTCCGTCGGGGCCGATGACGGCGTGAACGGTCCAGGGGCCGTCGACGGCCTCGTCGCTCCTGGTCACGCTCCATACGTGGTGTCCGGCCAGATGGGTCACGTCGCTCTCGGCGAGACGTCGGCGCAGGTCGCGGAAGGCGGACCAGTCGTGGTGCAGCGCTTCGGGCCGCACGGCGCCGAGGCTCGGCGCCGGATGCCGGTAGAACTGTCCGCCGGTCTGCGCCGAGGCGTCCACCAGGGCCACGGACAGGCCGAGTTCGCAGGCGGCCACGGCGCCCGCGATTCCGGCGGAGCCCGCCCCGACGACCGCGAGGTCGTACGGTTCACACACCGAGGCGGTCATGGCCGTGTCCTTCCTGAGTGGTGATCTCGTCGCCGGGGCGCGCGGGAACCAGGCAGGCTCGTCGGTTGGGCTCCCCGTTGATGGTGGCCAGGCAGTCGTAGCACTGGCCGATGCCGCAGAACACGCCGCGCGGCCGGCCACCGTCCCGGGTGGTGCGCCAGGCGAGGATGCCGGCTCCCCACAAGGCGGCGGCCACGGACTGTCCGGGCAGGGCGGCGACGGGGCGTCCGTCGAAGGTGATGTCGAACGACGGATCGGACTGCGCCCCGACCAGGTCGGCGGGGGTACGGGCCACGGGACCTCTCCTTTCGTGACGGGTGCGAGTGGGCTCAGGAGGACGCCGAGGCGAATCGCCCGGGCGTGAACGGGCCGAGGTCGACCGGATGTTCGCCTCCGGTCAGGCACCGGGTGATGATCTGTCCCGTCACCGGCGCGAGACCGATCCCCGCTCCCTCGTGCCCGCATGCGTGCAGGAGACCGGGGACGCGCGGGTCCGGCCCGATCGCCGGCAGGTGGTCCGGCAGATACGGCCGGAATCCGGCGTACGTGCGCATCGCCCGCACCCCGGCCAGCATCGGGAACAGGGCCGTGGCCCCGGCCGCGAGCCGCCGCAGCACCTCGGTGGAGAGCGACCGGTCGAAGCCGACCCGCTCCCGGCTGGCGCCGATGAGCACCGGGCCCGCCGAGGTGCCCTCGACCACCGCCGAGGTCTGCAGCGCCGCCGACCCACTGGCCACATCCGCCACATAGTCGGCCGCGTACACCTTGTGGCGCACCACCCGCGGCAGCGGTTCGGTGACCAGGACGAAGCCCCGGCGGGGCAGGACGGGAAGCTCCACCCCGGCGAGACGCGCGAGGTCACCGCCCCAGGTTCCGGCGGCGTTCACCACGTACGGGGCAGAGATCTCCCCGGCCGTCGTACGGACGCCGCGCACCTCTCCGGAGGCACCGGTGACGATCGCCTCGACCTCCTCGCCGAGCCTGAGCCGGACCGCACCGCGGCCGCCACCACGCTCTCCGCCCGCACGCAGCAGGTGGGCGGCGGCGAGGGCGGGCATGACCTGGGCGTCCTGCGGATAGTGGAAGCCGCCGGCGAGGCCGGGGGCGAGGTGTGGTTCGAACTCGTGCAGCAGTTCGGCCGGGACCTCCCGGGCGTCGACACCGGCTTTGCCCTGCCCGGCGGCGAACGCCCGCAGGGCGTCCATCCCGTCCTCGTTCGAGGCGACGACGAGTCCGCCCTTGGGCTCGTAATCGATGTCCGGCGGGAGCAGTTCGGCCAGCTCTCGCCACAAGGCCCCGGAGAGCAGGGCGAGTTCGAGTTCCGGGCCGGGCTCCTTGTCGGAGACCAGGATGTTCCCCTCCCCCGCCCCCGTGGTGCCGCCGGCGACGGGGCCTCGGTCCACGACGGTGACGGTGAGGCCGGCCCGGGCGGCATAGTAGGCGCAAGCCGCGCCGACGACGCCCGCGCCGACGACGATGACGTCCGAGCTTCTTCTCGTGAGCACGTCAGTAATATTTCACATTGCACAACGAGAGGCAAGACCCCACCCGAACCCGGCGGGCCCCATCGGACACGGATGGGTAACAGGGCCCTCGATGGGTTGTCAGTGCAATTTCACATTACTATGTTACAGGTCACGTTCCAGCCGCCGCTCGCCGCCGAGCCGGCTGTCCGACTCTGCTCTCGGAGTGATCACTGATGGACACGCGCACCCGTACCGCACTCGCCACCGCGCTGGTGGCCGCCCTCAGCCTGGGAGCGGCCGCCTGTTCCGGCGGCAAGAAGGCCGACGACGGCCGGGGAGCCGAAAACCCCGCGACCGCGAACAACGGCGCGGTGGTCGGCGGTACGCCGCAGAGGGGCGGCACCCTGACGGTCCTGTCCAACCAGGACTTCACCCACCTCGACCCGGCCCGCAACTGGGTCATGAGCGACATGGACTTCGGCACGCGCCTGCTCTACCGCACCCTTGTCACGTACAAGGCGGAACCCGGCGCGAGCGGCGGCGAGTTGACCCCCGACCTCGCCGAGGACCTCGGCGTCCCGTCCAACGGCGCCAAGACCTGGACATTCAAGCTCAAGAAGGGCCTGAAGTACGAGGACGGATCGCCCATCACCGCCCAGGACATCAAGTACAACGTCGAGCGGTCCTTCTCGCCCGATCTCCCCGGCGGCCCCGACTACGCGGCCCGCTACCTCGCCGGCGCCGAGGGCTACCAGGGACCGTCCCAGGGCAAGCAGCTCGACTCCGTCAAGACCCCTGACGCCCACACGATCGTCTTCGAACTGCGCAAGCCCTTCGCCGAGTTCCCCTACGCGACCGTGCTGCCCACCTTCGCCCCCGTGCCGAAGGCGAAGGACAACGGCCCCCAGTACGACAACCGTCCCTTCTCCTCCGGCCCGTACAAGATCGAGTCCTACGCCCGCGACAAGCAGCTCACCCTGGTCCGCAACACCCACTGGGACCCGAAGACGGACACCGTGCGCAAGGCCTACCCGGACAAGGTCGTCATGACCATGGGCCTGAAGGCCACTCAGATCGACGACCGGCTCATCGCCTCCTCGGGCGGCGACGCCTCTGCCGTCCAGTGGCGCAAGCTGAGCCCGGAGAGCACCTCCAAGGTGCTCACCAGGGCCGAGGTCAAGGCGCGGCTGCTCGCCGAGTCCAGCAACTGCACCGAGATGGTGCAGATGCACACCGGCCGCGCCCCCTTCGACAACGTCAAGGTCCGGCAGGCCGTGCAGTACGCCCTGGACCGGGAGGCGGTCACCACCGCCTCGGGCGGCCCCGCCCTCAACGACCCGGCCACTGCCCTGATGCCGGGGTCCCTCTTCGCCGGCAAGCAGCCCGACAGTCTGAAGATCCCGCTCACCGGTGACGTGGAGAAGGCCAAGCAGCTCCTGAAGGAGGCCGACCGGGCCGGCGGCTTCTCCACCAGTATCACGGTCTCCAACGGCGACAAGGGCGTCGGCGAGGCGATCCAGCAGTCCCTGGGCCGGGCCGGGATCAAGGTCGTCATCGAGACCGTCGACCCCTCGGCCTTCTACGACACCATCGGCGACACCAAGAACCGCACGGACCTCGTCTACACCGGCTGGTGCCCGGACTACCCCTCCGGCTCCACCTTCCTGCCCTTCGTCTTCGACGGCCGCTACATCAAGGAGAAGGGCAACTCCGGCAACCACTCCCTCTTCCGCGACGACGCGACCATGAAGCGGATGGACGAGATCGCCGCGATGACCGATGCCGCCCAGGCCAACAAGGCCTGGCAGGAACTGGACGGACAGATCCTCGCCAAGGCCCCGACCGCGCCCGCCGTCGTCGAGCGCATGCCCCTGCTGATCGGCACCAACATCGCCGGCGCCTTCGGACACACCTCCTTCGGCGGCCAGCTCGACTACGCCACCATCGGCCTCAAGGACCCCTCCCGGAGCGGCAGCTGAGTGACCGTCATGTCCACCGTCTCCGCACCCCCCGCCACAGGCAGCGGACCCTGGCAGCTCGCCCGCGCGGAACTGCGCCGCCGCACCTCCGTGAAGCTCTCGCTCGCCGTGGTCGCGCTCTTCGCGCTGATGGCCGTCGCCGCCCCGCTGCTGAGCGCGCTGGGCGGCTGGGGCCCCGAGGAGTTCGACAAGAGCGCCGTCGATCCCTACCTGGGCGGTCAGCCCATCGGCCCGCTCGGCGGGGTCTCCGCCGAGCACTGGCTCGGCGTCGAACCCGTCACCGGCCGCGACCTGTTCGCCCGGGTCGTGCACGGCGCCCAGGTCTCCCTGCTCATCGCCTTCGCCGCGACCGCGATCGTCGTCCTCGCCGGGACGGCGGCCGGCATCGCCGCCGGGTTCTTCGGCGGCCGCACCGACGCCGTGCTCTCCCGGCTGATGGACCTCACCATGTCCTTCCCCTCCCTCATCTTCATGATCGCGATGATGTCGGTGGCCCGGGACGTCAACCGGATCCTGCTGATGACTGCCGTCATCGGCCTCTTCGGCTGGCCCGGCATCGCCCGCGTCGTGCGGGGCCAGACCCTCTCGCTCAAGCACCGCGAGTACGTCGACGCCGCCCGCGTCGGCGGATCGGGGCCCTTGCGGATCCTGGTCCGCGAGATCCTGCCGGGTGTCGCCGGGCCCGTCATCGCGTACACCACCCTGATCATCCCGGGGATGATCGCCACCGAGGCGGCGCTGAGCTATCTCGGCGTCGGCGTGCGCCCGCCCACCCCCTCCTGGGGCCAGATGATCGCCGAGAGCGTCGCCTACTACGACACGGATCCCATGTACTTCGTCGTCCCGAGCCTCTGCCTCTTCCTCACGGTGCTCGCGTTCACCCTGCTCGGGGATGCCCTGCGTGACGTCCTCGACCCGAGAGGAAGCAGCGCGTGATCCTCTACCTCGGCCGCCGGCTCCTCGGCGTACTCGGCGTACTGGTCGCCATCGCCGCCGTCACCTTCACCATCTTCTACGTCCTTCCCTCCGACCCGGCAGCCGCGGCGTGCGGCAAGTCGTGCAGCGTCGAACGCCTGGAGGCGATCCGCGCCCACATGGGCCTGGACGACCCTCTGTGGCGGCAGTTCACCGACTTCGTCACCGGCATCTTCACCGGCCGCACCATGGGCAGCGGGCAGTACGCCCTGCACTGCGAGTTCCCGTGCCTGGGCTACTCGTACGAGAACAGCCAGGGCGTCCGGGACCTCCTCGTGGACCGGCTTCCGGTCTCCGCCTCGCTCGCCCTGGGCGCCGCCGCGATATGGCTGCTGCTCGGTCTCACCGCGGGGGTCACCGCCGCCCTGCACAAGGACACGTTCACCGACCGCGCCCTGATGGTCGGCGCGGTCGCCGCCGCCTCACTGCCCGTCTACTTCACCTCGGTGATGCTGATCTACGGGCTGATCCGGGTGGCCGGGCTGCTGCCCTATCCGCAGTACGTCCCCTTCGGCTCCGACCCCGTCGCCTGGGCCTCCAACCTGCTGCTCCCCTGGCTGGCGCTCGCGATCCTGTACGCCGCAATGTACGCCCGGCAGAGCCGCAGTTCGATGATCGAGAGCATGGCGGAGCCGTACATCCGCACCGCCCGCGCCAAGGGTCTGCCGCGCCGCACGGTGGTCGTCAAGCACGGACTGCGGGCGGGCATGACGCCCGTCCTCACCATCTTCGGGATGGACCTGGGCGGTCTGCTCGCGGGCGCGGTGATCACCGAGTCCATCTTCGGACTGCCCGGCATCGGACGGCTCTTCTACGGCGCCCTGTCCACCGGGGACCAGCCGGTCATCCTCGGGGTCACCCTGCTCGCCGCCACCTTCATCGTCGTCGCCAACCTGGCCGTCGACCTGCTGTACGCCGTCGTCGACCCGCGAGTGAGGTACTGATGGCCGAGTCCGCCTCCCTGCTGTCGGTACGGGACCTGACGGTCACCTTCCCGACGAAGCGCGGCCCGGTCCGGGCCGTCGACTCCCTCGCCTTCGACGTGCCGCGCGGCCGGACCCTCGGCATCGTCGGCGAGTCCGGCTCCGGAAAGTCGGTCACCTCGCTGGCCGTGATGGGCCTGCACACCGGCGCCGAGGTCACCGGCTCCGTCACTCTGGCCGGGCGGGAGCTGATCGGTCTGTCCGACCGCGAGCTGAACGGTCTGCGCGGCCGGAGAATGGCGATGATCTTCCAGGACCCGCTGTCCGGCCTGCACCCGTACTACACCGTCGGGGAGCAGATAGCCGAGCACCAGCGGGTCCACTTCGGTTCGGGCCGAAAGGCCGCCCGTGAGCGGGCCGTCGAGGCGCTCGCCGAGGTCGGAATCCCCGAACCGCGGCGCCGGGCCGGCGAGTACCCGCACCAGTTCTCGGGCGGTATGCGCCAGCGCGTGATGATCGCCATGGCGCTGGTGTGCGAGCCCGATCTCCTCATCGCCGACGAGCCGACCACCGCCCTGGACGTCACCGTCCAGGCCCAGATCCTCGAGCTGATCGCCCGCCTCCAGCAGGAGCGGGGGCTCGCCGTCGTCATGATCACGCACGATCTGGGAGTGGTCGCCCGGGTGGCCCACGACGTCCTGGTGATGTACGGCGGCCGGGCCGCCGAACACGCGCCGGTGGACGACCTGTTCGCGGCGCCCGCCCACCCGTACACTCGCGGCCTGCTCGACTCGCTGCCCCGGCTCGACGACCACGACGACGCCCCGCTGCGGGCGATCCCGGGCAGCCCGCCGTCCCTGCTCGACCCGGCACCGGGCTGCGCGTTCGCGCCCCGCTGCCCCCGCACGGCCGCCGGCTCCGAGGAGGAGCGGGCGCGCTGCGCCGGCGAACGCCCGCTGCTCCGCGGCCCGGACGGGCATCCGGCCGCCTGCCACTTCCCCGCGTACGAAGGCGTCGCCTCATGACCATGACCACGACCACGACATCCCAGCCCCTGCTCCGTGTACGGGACCTGACGATGACCTTCCCGGGGGGCCGGGCCCGCTCGGCCCCGGTCCGGGCCGTCGACGGCGTCGGCTTCGACGTGGCAGCGGGCGAGACCCTGGGGCTCGTCGGCGAGTCCGGCTGCGGCAAGTCGACCACCGGCCGCATGATCGTCCGGCTCCTGGAACCCACCGCCGGCTCCGTCTCGTACGAGGGACGCGACATCAGCCATCTGTCCCAGCGGGAGCTCAAGCCGCTCCGCCGTGATCTTCAGATGGTCTTCCAGGATCCGCACTCCTCCCTCAACCCCCGGCACACGGTGGCCCGGATCATCTCCGACCCGCTGATGGTGCAGGGGAGTTCGGCGTCAAAGGCGCGCAAGCGGGCCGTGGAGCTGATGGATCTGGTCGGGCTCATCCCGGAGCACATCGACCGCTATCCGCACGAGTTCTCCGGCGGTCAGGCACAGCGCATCGGCATCGCCCGCGCGCTGGCCACCAGCCCCCGGCTCGTCGTCGCCGACGAACCCGTCTCCGCCCTCGACGTCTCCGTCCAGGCCCAGATCGTCAATCTGATGGAGCGGCTCCAGAGCGAACTCGGGCTCGCCTACCTCTTCATCGCCCACGACCTGTCGGTCGTCAAGCGGGTCTGCGACCGGGTCGCGGTGATGTATCTCGGCCGGATCGTGGAGATCGGCACGAAGGAACGGGTGTACGCGGCCCCCGCCCACCCCTACACCTGCGCGCTGCTCTCCGCCGTGCCGCTGCCCGACCCCGCGGCCGAGCGGTCCCGGGAGCGGATCACACTGCTCGGCGACCCGCCGAGCCCGGCCGCTCCCCCACCCGGCTGCACCTTCCACCCGCGCTGCGCCAAGGCCGAAGAGATCTGCCGGACCGAGGCCCCGCAGTTGCGCGTCGCCTCGCCCGGCGAGGCGCGCCAGGTCGCCTGCCACTTCCCCGAAGCAGGCTGACCCGCGGCTGTGCCCCGGCTCCCGTCGGGGAGCCGGGGCACAGCCGTACGCGTACCGGTCACGACTTGGTGATCCGCACGGTCTCGCCGTACCCGTCGGCGCCCAGTACGTCGATCCGGACACCGGCCACGGCGTCGTGGAAGGACTCACCCGCCCAGTAGGGGGCGTCGTCCAGCGGGCGACAGCCTGCAGCCGGCGTGGCACGCGGCTTGGCGTCCATGACCCGGATCGGCCCTTCGCCGGTCCGCACGGAGGTGTCGATCCGGTAGATCAGCGCCCCCGTGGAACAGACGGCCGTGTCCGCCTGGACGCCCCGCCTCGATTCGACGACGTACGCGGTGGTGGAACTGGTGCGTACAACCGCCATCTTGGTCCCCGATCCGTACTCGACGGCGGTGAGATACACGGTGTCGCTGCCTGCCGAGGCCCGGCAGACGACCTGGCTGTCCCGCGTCCAGCCGAGCTTCCAGGAGTGCCAGGCGAAGTACTGCGGCCCGGCGCCTCCGACCAGGCCCATCACGTCCCACCCACCCACGAAGCGGTGCGCGTCGGCACCCGCGTCGAAGGCGTACAGATCGGGCAGCCCGAAGGTGTGGCCGGTCTCGTGCGCCACCAGCTTCCTCCCCCAGTGCCACATGTCCTGACCGAACGTCACCGCCCACTTGATCCGGCTGCCGTCGGCGACGACGCCCGCCGTTCCCGGGTCGTACACGTAGGTGGGGGTGAAGGAGATCGCCGACGCGTTCCTCGTCGGCACGACGTACACCATGGCGTACTGCGAGAAGTCCACGTAGGGATCGGCGGCCGTGACCGCGTCCTTGACGTACGCCTCGTGGGCCTCGTGCGTCAGCCCGCGCGCGTATCCGTAGTCGGTGGAGACGCGCGGCATCCTCACCCAGCGCTGATGCTGGGTGATGGCCAGCCATGCCTTGCCGTACGAGGCGTTCCACAGCCAGTCCGCACCGGGAGTGATCTGTGCCGCGTCCTGTGCGGGCGTCTCGGTGGCGGGCGCGTCCGGGAAGTCCACGAAGATCATGGCGACCCTGATGGTTCCCGACGGGCGCTGGAACACGGAGTGGTCCGTGTCATGCCCTTCGTCCGTCCAGCCGGTGGTGCCGGGCAGAGCGCAGGCCGACACCCTGTCCGCGGCCGTGGCGGCGCGGGCCTGGGGAGGGCTGAGAAGAAGAAGGAACGGAAGCAGGGCGGCGAGCAGCAGCGGCGAAAGCGTCGGCCGGTGGATCGGCGAGAGACGCAGTGGTCTCACGTGATCACCACCTTTCCATGATGGCGTGTGACATTTCACATACGATTGCCGACGCACGGGGCTGTCCCGAAGCTGTCGCCTGTCCATAACATCCGCGCCATGGATCTGGAGATACGGCACCTGCGCGTGGTGTGCACGATCGCCGATGCGGGGAGCCTCACCCGCGCCGCCACCGCACTCCACATGACACAGCCGGGGATCAGCGCCCAACTGCGCCGTATCGAGGCCATGCTGGGCGGGTGCCTCTTCCACCGGCGACAGGAGGGCACCGTCCCCACGCCCTTCGGCGAGCTGGTACTGGGCCGGGCCCGCGCCATCCTGCCGAGCATCGACGAGCTGCTCACCGACACGGCCCGGGCCACCCGGCGCATGTCGGCCACGGCCCTGATCCGCGTCGGCTCGGTCGGAGCCCCGTTGCTCGGCCATCTCCTCCTGGCCGTCAAGGCGTTGCTGCCGGAGGCGGAGGTGACCTCCCGCTGCCGGTACTCCCCCCTCGACCTCCTGGAGGACCTCGCCGCGGACCGGCTGGAAGTGGCGGTGCTCGGCGACCACCCCGGCCAGGAGCTCCCGCAGCCCGAAGGTGTGGCACTCCACACGATCGCCACCGAGCCGGTCTTCGCCCTCCTGCCGGCGACTCATCCGCTCGCAGCGCGGGACGAGGTCTCACTGCCCGATCTGCTGGAGGACGACTGGGCGGTTCCCCGACCCGCTGCCGACCGCACTCGCGCATACTGGTCCTCCGTCTCCGCTCTGACGGGCCGTATGCCGTGCGCCCCTCATGAGGCGGAGGGGCGGCAGCTGATCGAGATCGTACGGGCGGGCCTGGCCGTCAGCCTCTGCCAGGCCACCTTCATCGAGGTGCCCGGCGTCGTGGTCCGCCCCCTGGCCGGGAACCCTCTGTGGTACCGGCACATGCTGGCCTGGCGCGACGACGGACCTCTTGCGGCCCACGGGACGGATGTCCTGCACCGTGTCGTCAACGGCTACCTGTCCGCCTGCACCGCGAGCCCCGCCTACGCGCGCTGGCAGGAACAGAACGTGGGCGCGGCGCGCGCACGGCGGTACCCCTGACGACGACTGAAGTCCTCGCGGCCCGGCCTTCGGACCGCGACGGCCGGGCGGAGCGGAGCGGGGCCGGATGGGGAGGGCAGCCCGGTCAACCGTCTCGTTTGCCTCCGGGGCGTTCCACCTGGGCCCGCACCAGGGCGCTCAAGCTGCGGTGTCGGGTCGACGGCCATCCGCCCGGCTCGCCGTCGAGTTCAGCATTTCCTGGCGATCCGGTGCTGCCGAGCCACTCGAGGAAGAACGCTGCCGGCACGGAAATCAGGCGCGGGGTGTGGAACGGATACCAGGTGAAACTCACTTCCGGCCCGTCGCGGAGGCGGCGCCGATAAGCGCCGACGCGGACGTTGTCGTCGGGGCCGGGATCTCCGGACTCACAGCGGCGCGCCGCCTGATCCAAGCTGGGTTTCGTCAGTGCTCGTGCTGGAGGCGAGCGACCGAGTCGGGGGCCGGACGGTCAACCTCGACCTCGGCGACGGAGTGGTCACCGAGGGCGGCGGGCAATGGGGAGTCACACCCACCCGGCCGATGCAGGTGGCCTGTCCCGGCACTTCCCCTCCTGGACGGACCGGAACGCACGGTCGTACGCGGCCCGTTCCGGCCGGCGCCCCGAGCGTTCCTGAACGGGGAGATGGTCATGTCCCCAAACCCCCGTGGTTCGTCATCAACCGCACCGCGGCCACCACGGGCCGTCTCCTCACCGACTTCGCCGCAGCACCCCCTGGTCCGCGCTGCCGAGGATCTTCGCCTCCGCACTGCGCGGCTGACACGGGGCTGGGCCCGGCGCCGGCCCTGTCTGTCAGGGAAGGGGCTGTTCGGTCCAGATGACCTTGCCGTCAGGGGTGTAGCGGGTCCCCCAGCGCTCGGTGAGCTGGGCGACGAGGAAGAGGCCACGTCCGCCCTCGTCCTCGTTCCTGGCGCGCCGCAGCCGGGGCGAGGTGCTGCTGCCGTCGCAGACCTCGCAGATCAGCGCGCGGTCGCGGATCAGCCGCAGCTGGACCGGGCCGGTCGCGTGGCGGATGGCGTTGGTGACCAGTTCGCTGGCGACCAGTTCTGTGGTGAAGGCCAGCTCGTCGAGGCACCAGTCGGCGAGTTGACCGGTGACCATCGCACGGGCCCGGGAGACGACCGCCGGGTCGCTCGGCAGGTCCCACTGCGCGACCCGCTCGGGTCCGAGCACGTGGGTACGGGCGACGAGCAGGGCCACGTCGTCACTCGGCCTGGTCGGCAACAGTGCGTCGAGGACCGCCTCGCAGGTGTCCTCCGGCGTCCGGTCGGCACGGGTCAGGACAGTGCGGAGCCGGTCCAGGCCGGAGTCGATGTCCCGGTGCCGGTCCTCGATCAGACCGTCGGTGTACAGCACCAGTTGGCTGCCTTCGGCCAGGTCCAGCTCGACGGTCTCGAAGGGCATCCCGCCGAGCCCGAGCGGCGGCCCGGACGGCAGATCGACGAACTCCGCATTGCCGTCGGGCCGCACGACCGCGGGGAGAAGGTGCCCGGCGCGGGTGAGGCTGCAGCTGCGAGACACCGGGTCGTAGACGGCGTACAGACAGGTGGCGCCGACGATCCCGGAGTCCGGCGCTGTGTTCTCCGCCGCCCAGCCCTCTTCCCGGTCGAGCCTCCCGACCAGGTCGTCGAGGTGAGTGAGGAGGTCGTCGGGCGGCAGGTCGAGGGAGCAGAAGTTGTGGACCGCGGTTCGCAGCCGGCCCATCGTGGCGGCGGCGTGCAGGCCGTGACCGACCACATCGCCGACGACCAGCGCCACCCGGGCGCCGGAAAGGGGGATCACGTCGAACCAGTCGCCGCCCACTCCGGCCTGCGCGGGGAGATAACGGTAGGCGACCTCGACGGCGCTCTGTTCGGACCGGCCCCGCGGCAGCAGGCTGCGCTGCAGGGTGAGGGCGGTGTTGTGCTCGCGGGTGTAGAGGCGCGCGTTGTCGATGCAGACGGCCGCACGGGCCGCCAGCTCCTGGGCCAGCGACAGGTCGTCGTCCTCGAAGGGAGCGGGCTTCTCGGAGCGGTAGAAGCTCACCACGCCGAGACTCACGCCGCGGGCCCGCAGCGGCACCGTGATCAAGGAGTGGACGCCGGCTGCCAGGGCCCGTCCGAGGCGCTCCGGATCCTGGGCGATCCAGCCGTCGGCCCGGGTCAGCACGGGTTCCAGCACGGACTGCCTGCTCTCCAGGCTGCGGGCCTGTGGCGTGGACGGGACGTAGCGGACCGGGTCGCCGACGCCGTACAGATGCGACTCCTCGTGGACGGCGCCCAGCGCGACCCTGCGCAGCGAGGTGTCCGCGCCGAGCGGCCCCGGCTCGTCGCCGCGCAGCACGGCGTCGGGCAGGTCCACGGCGGTGAAGTCGGCGAACCGGGGGACGGCCACCTCCGCCAGCTCCTCCGCCGTGCGGGTGACGTCCAGCGTGGTGCCGATCCGGACACCGGCCTCGTGCAGCAGCTCAAGGCGCCTACGGGCCAGCACCGCCAGTCGGCCGACGCCCGGCTCGCCGAGGAGCAGCAGCCGGCCGGACGCGCCGTCGTCCGTGGCCGGTACCGGGCGCGCGGTGGGTGAGGGCGGCCGTGCGGGGGTGAGGGTGACCGTGGGCATGGTCACCGCCGCCGGTACGGCCGAGGTCGCGGGCACTACGGGACGCAGTCGTGGACCGCCGAGGACGCGTGCTTCGACGACCACGCCGGTCTCGCCCGCCGCGACCTCGACCTGGCGACGCAGCAGGATGGCGGTCCGGCCACCGGAGACGGTCACCTCGTCGTGGGTGCGCTGCGGGGAGGCGATGAGTTCCTCGGCCTTCTCCCGCAGCACGGCGAGGTCGATCCGGCTGAGGTCGCCGCCGTCGTGGCCCGTCCCCCGGCCGCCCGGCAGCGCGAACTCGGGCTGCCTCGGCCAGTGGCCCGGGGCGGGGCCGGCGCGCTGGTAGGCCGCGAGGAGGGCCCGTTCGCGTTGGGTGGCCTGCTCGAGCAGCCGCGCCTCGATGTCATGGGCGGCTTCGCGGACCAGCCGCAGCATCGTGGGATCGCCGTTGTCGCGCAGGCAGGTGAGATCGAGGATGGCCTCGATACGCCCGCTGAGGGGGTCACGGACGGGCGATCCCGCACAGGCGAAGGGCTGCAGGCAGTCCGCGAAGTGTTCACGGCCGATGACGTAGAACGGTTTGCGCTGGGCCAGGGCCGTGCCGACGCCGTTGGTGCCCGCGACCAGTTCGGAGGCGTCGAATCCAGGGGCGAACCGCACCTCGTCGAGGCGGTCGCACAACTGCCGATCGCCGCCGAGCCGCTGGACCATGCGGCCCTGTGCGTCGCACAGCGCGACCGTCATGCCCACGTCGGCCAGGGACACGATCAGGTTCTTGAGGACGGGGTCGGCCGCCAGCAGGAACCGGTCGTCGAGGGCCAGGTCCGGCGCGTAGGGGGCCTGCAGCCGGTCCGGGGCGAGCCCCGCGTACCGACACCGCTTCCAGGAGTCGAGCACCGAGTCCCGGACATCCCTGTCGACGCGCGCGCCGGCCAGAAAGCGTTCGTGGGCATCGACGAGCCCGCCGATGTCGTCCCAGGCGACGGACAACGGGATCACTTCCCTCACCCGGAGGCGGCCCGTCGCGCGCCGCCACTCGGCTCGCCGACCGGCTGGTCTCCCGGCCCATTCACCCTAGACCTTCTGTGACCTGTATCACAACACTGACCAGGAGGCGGGGATGGGGCCCGCCCTGCGTCCGCTGAGGAACGGAGATGTGTCCATCGGCCGGGCCCAGCCGCCCCCTGGACGTGAAACTGCCGGGCCGTCCGCTCCCTGCCGCACCGTGGCCGCCGGCTCACAGTCCGTTCTCGGCCGGCAGGCGGAACCCTCGGGCGTGATCCAGTTCGGCGATGATCAGCGTGAAGGCGGCGCCGCCCGCTGCGAGAAGGCCGATGATCACGAGCATCGAGCGCTTCCTTGACCGCCGTCGGAGGCCCGGACCGCCACCGCCGACAGCCGCCCGTCGCCGCGTTGTTACGGCGCCATCTCGTACGCCCCGGACAGCGCCTCCACACGCTCCCACACTCGCGCCGAGCGGGCCTGGTCGGCGGCCGGGCGCCGGATCGCGCCGAGTGCCCAGCTCTGCTGCCGCTCGGTTGCGGAGTCCTTCGCGTGCAGTTCGACGGCGTGCGAGGAGAAGTCGCGCACGAGTACGGCGAACAGTTCGTCCAGCACGTCCTCGTCGAGGCCGGTCAGGCGCGCCTGCTCCAGGATCAGCTGACCGTGGACGACGAGCGCGAACAACTGGCCGACGGAGAGCAGGAGATCGAGGTCACGGCTCTGCTCCTCGTCCGGGGCGGCGGTGGTGACGAACTCGCACAGCGCGTCCGCCTGCTCGCGGAGGAGGGCGACGTTGGGCAGCGCCGCATAGGCGTCGTAGGCCGCGCGCCAGTCGTGGAAGCGGACGGAGCCCAGGCCGCGGGCCGGTCCCTGCTGGAAGAGGAAGGTGTCGTCGGCCGCGTCCAGGCGGGTGGGGACGGGCGCGTACTCGGCCGGGTCCAGCAGGTGGTTGTGCATGAACTTGAGGATCAGCGCGAGATTGACGTGGACCGTGCCCTCCAGCTTGGGCAGGCCGCGGATCTCGACGGCCGCCTGGGCGAAGTAGTTGTCCTTCTCGAAGCCCTTGGCCGCGATGACGTCCCACATCAGGTCGATGACCTTCTCTCCCTCCGTGGTCACCTTCATCTTCGTCATCGGGTTGAAGAGCAGGTAGCGGCGGTCGTCGGGGCCGGCGGTGCGGAAGTAGTCGACGGCGCGGTCGCTGAAGAGCTTCATGCCGACGAGACGGACGTACGCGTCGGTCAGCTCGCGGCGCACGTGCGGGAAGGCGGTGACGGGGCGGCCGTAGAGGATGCGGTTGTGGGCGTGGGTGACGGCCTCGTACATCGCGTGCTCGCAGATGCCGATGGAGGCGGTGCAGAGGTTGAACTTGCCCACGTTCACGGTGTTGAGGGCGGCGTCGAAGGCGGCGCGGCCTGTGTGCAGGACGTCGTCCGGGCCGACCGGGTAGTTCTCCAGGCGGAACTCGCTGACGTACTTGGAGGAGTCGACGACGTTCTTCACGAGGTCGTAGGCCGGGTGACGGCTGTCGGCCGCGAAGAAGACGTATCCGTCGGGGCCCTCGACGTCGGTGCGGCGGCCGAAGACGGAGACCAGCCCGGCGGCGTTGCCGTTGCCGATGTAGTACTTGGAGCCGCTGGCCTTGAAGCCGCCGTTGCCGTCGGGCTCCAGCAGCATGTCCGTCGAGTAGATGTCGGCGCCGTGCGCCTTCTCGGAGAGGCCGAATGCGAACACCTCGCCCTGGGAGAGGAGTTCGGCCGCACGGGCGCGGGCGGTCGCGTTGCCGCTCTGCCAGACGGGGCCGAGGCCGAGGATGGTGACCTGCCACGCGTACCAGTAGTCGAGCCCGTAGAAGCCGAAAATCTCGTTGAGGGCGGCGATGCGGGCGGTGTCCCACCGCTTGTCCTGGTGCCCGTCGGCGGCGGAGGCCGGGGTGAGGAAGGTGGCGAACAGCCCCTCCTTGGCCGCGAACGCCAGGAAGTCCGCGAGCCAGGTCCGGGAGCGGTAGTCCTCGATCAGCCGGCGCTTGCCCCGCTCCTCGAACCAGTCGACGGTGGCGCGCAGCAGTCTGCGGGTCTCGGGATCGAAGTGCGCCGGGTCGTAGGTGCGCGGATTGAACAACAGGGTCTCGGCCATGGAGGTTCGCCTTCCGAGGAGTTGGGAGTGAATGGTGCCGGTCGGGAGGAAAAGACGGGCAGTTCAGGTACGCGGGGGTGACGCGACGAGCCGGTGGACGGTGGCGAGCACGTCGTCGAGCCAGGCGATCGTCATCCGTTCGTACGCGATGCCGCCGCGCAGCACGACATGCTGAAGTTCCTGGCCAGCGTCGGGCGGCGCGGGAGCCTCGGGCCCGGTGAAGTCGCGTACTTCCCCGGCGAGGTAGTGCGCCAGTCGGTCCCTGTGCACCTGACGGTGCCGCTCGACCTCGCTGATCAGCGCGGCCGGGTCGTCGAAGGCCGCGCCTCGGATCTTCACGGCGAGATCGTGCCGGAGGCTCTCGGGTTCGATCGGTTCGTGCAGCCACTCGGAGAGGGCGGCACGGCCGCGCCCGGCGACGGAGTACTCCTTCTTGTCCGGCCGGCCCTGCTGTGCCACGTCGCGGACGTCGAGCAGGCCGTCGCTCTCCATACGCTTGAGCACCCGGTAGATCTGCTGGTGGGTGGCGGTCCAGAAGTAACCGATGGACCGCTCGAAACGCCGGGCCAGCTCATAGCCGGAGCCCGGCTTCTCCAGAAGCGAGACGAGTATCGCGTGTTCGAGCGCCACACGGTGATCCTGCTATGCAACTCGTTGCATAGACAAGCGGCAGTGCCCGGGTGAGACACGGCTCACCCGGGACGCGCGCCTCGGCCGGCCCGTCCCCCGTCGCCGAGGTGCGTCAGAGGTCGTGCGCGTCCCCCGAAGGAACGCGCACGACCAGAAGAGCGACGTCGTCGTCGTTGTCCTCGGGGCGGGCTCGTTCCATGAGGAGGTCGGTGAAGGCCTCCAGAGGCCGGTGGGCCAGAGAGGCGGCATTCCGGCGCAGCCTCTCCAGGCCGTCGTCGAGCGAACGGCCGGGGGATTCGATCAGGCCGTCGGTGTAGAGCACCAGTGTGGACAATGGCGGCAGGACGACCGTTGCGTCCTCACGGGGCATCCTGACGTGGGAGCCGAGAAGGATGCCGTGTCCGTCGTCGAGGTAGCGGCTCTGACCGTCGTACATGACCAGCAGAGGCGGCGGGTGGCCGGCGTTCGTCCACCGAAGCCTCCACTGCCCGTCGGCGTCCGCCTCGAGCCGGCCGAGGATCATGGTGGCCATCTCGACTTCCGAGATCTGCGACAGGGCCTCGTCGACCTGGCTGACGACGACGCTGGGCGGTTCCTGCTGCGACCAGGCGTAGGCCCGCAGGATGTTGCGGAGCTGGGCCATGTCGGCCGCCGCGTCCAGGTCGTGCCCGACGACGTCGCCGATGACCAGTGCGAGGGCCTGGTCGGGAAGGCGGAAGGCGTCGTACCAGTCGCCGCCGACCTGGGATGCGTGCGGCGCGGGCAGGTAGCGGGCGGCCATTTCCAGGCCAGGTACACGGGGCATCTGGGGCAGCAGGTGACGCTGCATGGTCTCGGAGACCTTGCGCTGCCGCTGGTAGAGACGTGCGTTGTCCAGGGCCAGACCGGCGCGACGGGTGATGTCCTCCAGCAGTGGGATGTCGGCGCCTGTGAAGGGGTCGGGGCGGTCGGATCTGCCGAGGGTGAGAGCCCCGAGGACCTCGCGCAGTCCGCGGATGGGCGCGATGACCGCGGAGTGCATCCCCGTGCCCTCGAAGAGCCTGCGCTGTTCGACCGCTATGCCGGAGTCGGGCGGCCCCTGATACGTCTCGGGCGTCGCCAGGGTCGACCCCCAGCCCCTCAGCGCCCGGGACAGCGGCTGGGGAGAGGCCGGGGGCACCGGTGGCATGGCCCCCTCCAGGTCCTCGCGCCGCACGACCCGGCCGTTCTCCTCGTGCGCGACCACGGTGCGCCACACCTCGTCGTTGTCACTGATCAGGTCGATGATCGCCCAGTCCGCCAACAGGGGAACGACCAGCCGCACCAGTCGGTCCAGCGCCTCGTCGACATCCAGGGTGGAGGTGAGCTGGGTGGTGGTCTCGGCCAGCAGCGCCAGACGTTCCAGCTCCGGCAGCAGCTCCATGCTGAGGGCCGGGCCCCGCAGGTGCCGCCCGGCGGACTCGTGCTCGTGGAACACCACCAGGGCGCCCACTGCGTCGGCGCCGAGGCGGAGCGGGCTCACCAGCCAGGACATCGACAGCAAGGTCCCGTCACCGCGCTCGAAGTAGCCCAGTTCCTCCTGCCGGGTCCGCCGGGCGACGAAGGCTTCCATCATCGGGCAGCGGCTCCTGGGAATGGTCATCCCGTTGCCGTCCCGGTGGAGCAGATCATGCGCGTCGCGACCGAGCAGATCCCCGGCGCTCCGTCCCAACAACGCCTCGGCCTCGCCGTTCACCGCGACGATGGCGCCGTCGGCATCCACCGCGTACGCGCCGGCCTCCAGTCCGGCCAGCCAGCTGCCCAGTCGGTGCTGCGACGCAGCGAACTGCTCCGCGTCCCTCGCCGGACCACCACTTTGCGCGCTCATGTCCCCGCACCTCCGCACTCGAGCCGGCACTGCGACACAGGCGGTCCTACTCGACGTGTGCGATCTGGATGAGGTTGCCGCAGGTGTCGTCCAGCACCGCGGTGGTGACCGGGCCCATCTTCAGGGGCTCCTGGGTGAATCGCACGCCCAGCCCCTGCAGCCTGGCGAACTCCGCGTGCACGTCGTCCACGGCGAAGGAGGTGGCCGGGATGCCGTCCTCGACCAGTGCCGACGTGTACGGCTTCACGGCGGGGTGGCTGTCCGGCTCCAGCACCAGTTCCGTGCCGTCGGGGTTCTCGGGAGAGACCACGGTCAGCCACCGGTGCTCACCCAGCGGGACATCGTTCTTCTTCACGAAGCCCAGTACGTCGGTGTAGAAGCGCAGGGCCTTGTCCTGGTCGTCGACGAAGACGCTGGCCAGGTTGATTCTCATGGCGTTCGCTCCGGTGCGTCGGGCCTGAGCCATCGGGCGATGATGCGCTCGAGCGGTTCGGTGTTCAGGTCGTGGAACTTGTAGCGGCCCTCGCGTCGCGTCCGTATCAGATCCGCGGCTTCCAGCACCGCGAGGTGCTGGCTGATCGCCTGGCGGGACAGCCCGAGTCCGTGTCTGGCCGTCAGCCGTGCGCAGATCTCGAACAGGGACTGTCCGTCCCGTTCCACCAGCTCGTCGAGGATTCGCCTGCGGGTGGGGTCGGCCAGAGCCTTGAAGACATCACTCGCCACAACCCCATCGTAGGCAAGCAAGCACTTGCCTATCAAGGTGCGGGACACCTCCGCCGGCCTGGCCCGGGAGACGCACGAGGTCGTCAGTGGTCCGGGAGTCGGGCCCAGAAGTGGCTGACGATGTCGTCGATGTACCGTCGCCCGTTCTCGCCGGAGGCGATGGCGCCGCCGGCCCGGCTGAGGGTGGCGGCCATGAGGGTCTGGTACTCCTGGTGCATGGCGCGCAGGGGTTCTTGCAGGTCGCGGCGCTCCATGGAGACGAGGCGGGCGATGGCGCGAATGTGGGCCTGCCACCGCGTGGAGACGGCTTCGGTGAGGAGACGGGCGAGTTCTCCCTCGAGGCCGGTGATGGCGATGAAGTCGCGCGGAGGGAGATTCAGGACGGTGCCGAGAGCGGCGGACTGCCGTTTGTCGCCGGTCCATCGGCCGGTCTCTTCCATGTGGTGATAGGCGTCGAGGGCGACGCCGGTCGAGCGGGCGACGTCCTCGGCGGCGAGCCCGCGGGCGAGGCGGTGTTCCCGCAGGGTGCGGGGGGCGCCCATGAGATCGCGGGGCGCGCACCACAGGGCGCCGGCGAGGGCGGTGAGTTCGTTGGCGGTGGGCAGGGCGGTGCCGCGTTCCCATGCGGCGATGTGGTCGGGGGTGATGTGGGTCATGCCGTAGGAGGCGCGCATGCCGTAGGCGACGTGGCCGGGGGCCATCCCGAGTTTCTCGCGCAGGGTGCGGGCAGCGCGCGCGTTGAAGGGGAGCGGTGGATGCACAGGCTGAGAGTAGGCAGTCACCAGGGGTGAACTCCATGGCCGCTGTCGCCCGCATCCCGTTTTGGCGGGATAGGTCGTCGGCGATTCTGTAGGAACCGACAGGGGTGGTGCGAGAAGTCAACCCCTGGATACCGCAAGGTAATTGAGATCACGTCCCCGACGCGTATGATCCGCTTCCAAGGTGCCGCATGTGTGTTCGCACAACTGACTGCCACACGCTCCCGGCACCACCGCCATGCCTTCCCCCTCGCACCTGCAGGTCCAGGAGACGCAGTCATGCAGACCAGCACGACCGGCCCGGCCGACGCCGGGGCCACCAGAGCCCATGGCCCGCTCGACCGGTTCTTCCGCATCAGCGAACGCGGCTCGACCTACAGCCGGGAGGTACGCGGCGGGTTCGCCACGTTCTTCACCATGGCGTACATCCTGGTGCTCAACCCGATCATCCTGAGCAGCGCCAAGGACAAATTCGGCGAGCAGCTGGACGCCGGCCAACTGGCCACCGCCACGGCGCTGGTGGCCGCGGTCATGACCGTCATCATGGGTGTGGGGCGGCAACCTGCCGCTCGCCCTGGCCGCGGGTCTGGGCATCAACGCCGTTGTCGCCTTCCAGGTCGCCCCCCTGATGAGCTGGGACGACGCGATGGGCCTCATCGTGCTCGAAGGCCTGCTGATCTGCGTCCTGGTGGTGACCGGTCTGCGCGAGGCCGTCATGCATGCCATCCCGCAACCCCTCAAGCAGGCCATCAGCGTCGGCATCGGCCTGTTCATCGCGTTCATCGGTTTCGTGGACGCCGGGTTCGTCACCCGTATCCCGGACGCCGCGAACACCACCGTGCCCGTGCAGCTCGGCACCGGTGCCCTCACCGGCTGGCCCATGCTCGTGTTCTGCCTCGGTGTGCTCCTGACGATCGTTCTCCTCGCCCGCAAGGTCAGGGGCGCCATCCTCATCAGCATCGTCCTGATGACCGTCGTCGCCGTCGTCGTCAACGCGGTCGCCGACGTCAAGACCTGGGGTCTGACGTCGCCCTCCCTGCCCGACAAGCCCTTCGCCGCCCCCGACTTCGGGCTGCTGGGCAACTTCGACCTGTTCGGCTCGTTCGGTCAGGTCAGCGTGCTGACCGTCGTCCTGCTCGTGTTCACCCTGATCCTGTCCGACTTCTTCGACACCATGGGCACCGTCGTCGGTGTCACCGCCGAGGCCGGTCTCCTCGACGAGCGGGGTCAGGTCCCTGGCCTGGGCCGTGTGCTGTTCATCGACGGTGCGGCCGCTGTTGCGGGTGGCGCCGCCTCCTCGTCGTCCGCCACCACCTACATCGAATCGGCCGCAGGTGTCGGTGAAGGCGCCCGGACCGGCTTCGCCAACCTCGTCACCGGCGGCCTGTTCGCGCTCGCCCTGTTCCTCGCCCCCGTCCTGACGATCGTGCCTCTCCAGGCCGCTGCCCCGGCCCTCGTCGCGGTCGGGTTCCTGATGATGACCCAGGTCAAGCACATCGACTGGGACCGCTACGAGGTCGCCGTCCCCGCCTTCCTGACCATCGTCGTCATGCCGTTCACCTACTCGATCACCAACGGCATCGGCGCCGGCTTCATCGCCTACGTGGTCATCAAGGCGTGCCTGGGCAAGGCCCGCGAAGTCCACTGGCTGCTCTGGGGCACCGCAGCGCTCTTCCTCGTCTACTTCGCCATCGACCCGCTGGAGCAGCTGCTCGGCATCAAGTGACCGCCCGGGCAGGGTGGCTCCTGTGGCACCGCAACGGGGCCTCCCTGCCGGTGGAGTGTCGTCGACACTGCTGCAGGCCCAAGGCCGGCAGGGCACCCGTCCCTGCCGGCCTCATCGCGCAGCAGATCCGTGGAGGTCGCCACCACGCTCCTCAACCGGCTGCGGTCTCCAACGCACCGGTGTTCGGGGGGCGCCAAGCGGCAGAACTACGGCCTCGTCGGCCCGGTGCGACTTGTCTCGTACAGGCGGGCAGTCGCCGAAGGCTGACCGTCCGCGCCCGCTGCGCAGTCAGCCGGCCGGAGAGTCGGCTCACGCCGCGCGACCCGGCCGGCCGGATCCATGACGGGTCCGGCCGGCCGTGGACGGCGGAACCGACACCGGTGTCTGCGTGTTGGCTCACGTGCGGAAGGCCGCTCCCGCCTGCTGACTTGGCGGATCAGGTCGCTCTGTGGCGGCCACTTCGGGCAGCCGTGCAAGAGCGTCATCGTCGAATGGCGGCCTGCCCTGTCCGGCCAGGATGTGTTCCCTGTCGGTCAGGCCCGCCAGTGCTCGCGACGCGATCTCGTCGATCGGTCCGACGGCATGCACCGTCAGCAGGATGCCCGAGTAGTGGGCGAGGAGAGGTGCCGTCTGGCGGCGGTACACCTGCTGCCGGTGCCGGATGACGTCCTCGGTGTCGTCCGGCCGGCCGCGGTTCAGCAGCCGTGCCACGACATCCTCCTCCGGAGCCGTGAACTCCAGCACCGCATCCAGCGGGCAGCCCATGGCATCCAGCACGGCGCTGAGTTCGCGAGCCTGGGGCACGGTGCGGGGGAAGCCGTCGAGGAGGAAGCCGTGCCGAGCGTCGGGTTGTGCCAGTCGTCGGCGGACCATCTCACCGGTGAGGTCGTCGGGTACGAGGCCGCCCGTGTCGAGGTACCGCTGGGCGGTGCGCCCGAGCTCGGTCCGGCGGCTCACGTGCTCCCGGAACAGGTCGCCGGTGGAGATGTGGGGTACGCCGAGCTTCTCGTGGAGGATGGCTGCCTGGGTGCCCTTGCCTGCTCCGGGAGGGCCGATGAGGACGATTCGCATCAGTGGGTGCACACCTTTCAGTCGTTACCTTGCGCTTGAGTCATCTGTGCGCTCCGGCCCGGCTGTTCCGCCCCGCCGCCTTCTCGTCACGCGGCATGTCAGGGGCCGCCCGCGTCGACGGCCCGGCCGGGCGCGGTGAGGTCGCCCCGACCGCATGGCAGAGCCCCCATGTCCGATTCCCCTTTCCTCGCGCAGCATCGGTCATGCGGCCCGCGGCGAGCCACCGGTGAGCGCAACGTTGATCAGGTCCGTCACGGAGACGCCGGCGAGCAGGCAAGAGGCACGTCGCATGCGTTCGTGTCACATCGTGCCGACCCGTTCCGTCATAGGTGTGCAGCCACCGACAGCGGCAGAGGAGCACACCATGGACGCCCGTTTGAACCTCTTCGGCAGCCCGACCGCAGGCAAGTTCCTGAAGCACATCGTCTCGGCGGGCCGGGTGGTGTCGGACACCGCGCTGCCGGCCGCGACGCAGGAGATGGTGAAGATCCGCGCGAGCCAGATCAACGGCTGCGGTTTCTGTCTCGACATGCACACCAAGGAGGCCGCCGCCGCCGGCGAGACCTCGGCGCGCCTGAACATGGTCGCGGCGTGGCGGGAGGCCACGGTCTTCACCGAGGCCGAGCGCGCGGCGCTGGAGCTGACGGAGCAGGGCACCCGCATCGCCGACGCAGCCGGTGGTGTCACGGACGAGGCCTGGGCGAACGCCGCCAAGCACTACGACGAGGAACAGCTGGCCGCCCTCGTGTCCCTGATCGCCCTCATCAACACCTTCAACCGGCTGAACGTCATGGTCCGGCAGCCCGCAGGCGACTACCAGCCCGGCCAGTTCGGCTAGGACGTTGTTTCACTCGGTAGTTTCCGGTAGCTGACGAGGGCTGCGGCTAGGCCGATGAAGGCGAGGAAAGGGTGCCCCGCATGTGTGCGTTCGCATGAGCGCGGGGCACCCCCGTGGATCCGGTTGGAGAGTCAGTTCCCCTCGGTTTCGAAGGTGCGCAGCAAATCGGCAGCGACGCTCACGGCAATTGTCGCGGGTTCCTTGCCGGTGATGTCGGCCAGCCCGATCGGGGTCTTGATCCGATGGATGGTGGCCTCGTCGTGACCGCCCTCGGTGGCGAGGCGTTTGCGGAACCGCACCCATTTGGCCGCCGACCCGATCAGCCCGATGGAGCCGAGATGGTTCGTGCGCAAGGCGGCGTCGCACAGAGCGGCGTCCTCGGCGTGATCATGGGTCATGATCAGGACGTGGGTGCCGCGCGGCACCTCCTTCAGCACCTCCTCGGGCAGCAGCGGCCTGTGATGCACGTGCACCTGCGCCACCGCGTCTGCCAGCACGTCGAGCCGCTCCTCGGTGAGGATGTCGGAGCGGGTGTCGATCAGATGGAGATCGAGGTCCTGACGTGCCAGGATGCGCGCCAGTTCCAGCCCGACGTGCCCGACACCGAAGATCGCCACCGCCCTTACCACCGGCAGCGGTTCGAGCAGCACCGAGACTGTGCCGCCGCAGCACTGCACGCCATGCTGGTTGGTCACCTTGTCGTTCAGGGCGAAATCAATCAGCTCCGGCTCCGGCTTGGACGCGATCATCATCTCCCGGGCCCGATCGATCGCGACGGCCTCGACATTGCCGCCACCGATCGAGCCCCACGTCTCGGTCTGCCCCACAACGAGTTTCGCACCGGCGTCGCGCGGGGCATGGCCGCGCACGGCCGCGACGGTCACCAGCACGCCGGACTCCCGGCGTGCTCGCAACCGTGCGACCGCGGCGACCCACGTCATGTCAGGCACCGCTCAACGCTTCTGTCGCGTCGGTTCGGATCTTGCCGTTGGTGGCAAACCCGTTGCGGGCGTGACCGTTCCGGGAGGCATCGCCCTGGCGAGCCGCCTGGATCGCCCAGAACACCGCCTCCGGCGTCGCGGGCGAGGCCAACTCGACGCTGATTCCGCTCGGCCCGAACGCGGCGGCGGCCTGCCGCAACGCTTCTCGCACCGAGAACGCCAGCATCAGCGGAGGTTCACCCACCGCCTTGGACCCGTATACCGCGCCCTCTTCGGTGGCGTTCTCCAGAAGCGTGACGTTGAACTCCTCGGGCATCTCCGAAAAGCTCGGCAGCTTGTAGGTGCTCGCGGCCTGGGTCAGCAGCCGGCCCCGGTTGGGCCCGTCACTGGCGTCCCAGCGCAGGTCCTCGAGTGTCAGCCAGCCCGCGCCCTGCACGAAACCACCCTCGACCTGACCGATGTCGATCATCGGGGACAGGCTGTCGCCGACATCGTGCACGATGTCCACCCGCCGGATGCGGTACGCGCCGGTGAAGCCGTCCACCTCCACCTCGGCTGCGGCGGCGCCATAGGAGAAGTACTTGAACGGCGAGCCCCTGAACGACTTCGCGTCCCAGTGCAGACCCTCGGTCCGGTAGAAACCGGCCGCCGACAACTGAACTCGCTGCAAGTACGCGGTGCGCACCAGGTCGTCCCAGGCCAGCTCCTTGTCGCTGCCCAGGGTGCGCGCGACGCCCTCGACGATGCGCACATCCGAGGCGTTCGAACCCAGCTGGCCGGCGGCCACCTGCAGCAGCCGCTCGCGCAACTGCTCGCAGGCGTTCTTCACCGCCGCACCGTTGAGGTCCGCCCCGGAACTGGCGGCGGTGGCGGAGGTGTTGGGCACCTTGTCGGTTCGCGTCGGGGCCAGCCGGACCTTGTGCAGCGGGATCCCCAGCGTGGTCGCGGCCACCTGCAGCATCTTGGTGTGCAGGCCCTGGCCCATCTCGGTGCCGCCGTGGTTGATCAGGACCGAGCCGTCCTTGTAGATCAGCACCAGCGCGCCGGCCTGGTTGAAGGCGGTGAGGTTGAACGAGATTCCGAACTTGATGCCGGTGATCGCAAGTGCCCGCTTGGTGTGCGGGTGCGCGGCGTTGAAGGCGGCGATCTCGCGCTTGCGGTCGGAGATGCCGCCGTTGTCCTGAACCTTCTGCCAGACGGTGGCGATCCGTTCCGGCTGAGTGACCGGCTGTCCGTACGGCGTCGACTGACCATGACCCGGCCGGTAGAAGTTGCGCTCCCGCAAGTCCATCGGATCCAGGCCGAGCAGGGGCGCGCACCGGCCCATGATGTCCTCGATCACCAGCATGCCCTGGGGTCCGCCGAAGCCGCGGAAGGCGGTGTTGGAGACCTTGTTGGTCTTGGCGATGCGACCGGCGACGCGCGCGTTGGGAATCCAGTAGGTGTTGTCGATGTGGCACAGCGCACGGGCCACCACCGGCTCGGAGAGGTCCAGGCTCCAGCCGCCGTCCGCGGTCAAGGTGGCGTCCAGGGCCTGGATGCGGCCGTCGGCGTCGAAGCCGATCTTCCACTGGGCGTGGAACCCGTGCCGCTTCCCGGACATGGTCAGGTCCTGAGTCCTGTTGAGCCGCACCCGAACGGGCCGACCGGTCAGCTTGGCGCCGAGCGCGGCGACGGCCGCGAACCCGTGCGGCTGCATCTCCTTGCCGCCGAAGCCGCCACCCATCCGCAGACACTGCACGGTCACCTCGTGGCTGTGCAGACCGAGCACGTGCGCGACGATTTCCTGGGTCTCCGAAGGATGCTGGGTGCTGCTCTGGACGAACACCTGCTCGGCCTCGTCGACATAGGCCAGCGCCGCGTGCGTCTCGAGGTAGAAGTGTTCCTGATCGGAGAACTGGAACTCGCCGGTGAACACGTGGGCGGAGTCGGCGAAGCCGGCGTCGACGTCGCCGGTCAGCATCACGGGCCGAGCCCCGTGAAAACTGTCGCCCGCGATCGCGTCCTGCAGCGTGACCAGGGAGGGCAGTTCGTCGAGGTCCACCTCGACGGCCGCCGCACCCAGCCGGGCCGCCTCCAGGGTCTCGGCGAGCACCCAGGCGACCGCGTGGCCGTGGAACATGACCTCGTCGGGGAACAGCGGTTCGTCATGCTTCATCCCGGCATCGTTGACGCCGGGCACGTCGGCACCGGTCAGCACGCGGACCACACCGGGCACGGCGAGCGCGGGCTCGGTGCGCAGCGCGGTGATCCTGCCGTGGGCCTTCATGACCTGGACCGGGTAGGCGTGCAGCACGTCCTTGGTGCGATGGACCAGGTCGTCGGTGTAGAGCGCGGTGCCGGTGACGTGCAGGACGGCACTCTCGTGCGGCATCGAGACGCCGACGACAGGCTTTTCGGGGCGCTCGGACAAATGACTCATGACGACACCGCCTCGGTGGTTTGCGCGTACAGCTTCAGCAGGCTCTGGCCCAGCATCGCGGAACGGTAGACGGCGCTGGCACGGTGATCGTTCATCGGTGTGCCCTCCCCCCACAGCGCTCGGGCCGCGGCCTCGACGGTCTCGGCCACCCACGGCTTGCCCTCCAGGGCCGCCTCGGTGGCGAGGGAGCGGATCGGGGTGGCGGCCACGCCGCCCATGCCGATGCGTGCCTTGCGGACGATCCCGTCCTCGATGTCGAGCGCGAAGGCGACTGCCACGCTGGAGATGTCGTCGAAGCGCCGCTTGGCGATCTTGTGGAAGGCCACGACCGGCGACAGCGGCAGCGGGATGCGCACCGAGCGGATCAGCTCGCCGGGACGGCGCACGCTCTGCCGGTAACCGGTGAAGTAGTCGGCCAGCGGGACCTCGCGCCCACCGTCGGCGTCGGCGAGCACCACCGATGCCTCCAGCGCGAGCAGCACCGGTGGGCTGTCACCGATGGGGGAGCCGGTACCCAGGTTGCCGCCGAGGGTCGCACCGTTGCGGATGAGCCGGGATGCGAACTGCGGGAACAGCTCTGCCAGCAGCGGGACTTCGCCGTCGAGACGGCGTTCGATCTCGGTGAGCGTCAGCGCCGCCCCGATCTCGATGCAGTCGGATGCGACTCGCAGCTCCCGCAGTTCGGACAGCCGGTCGATGGCGACCACGCAATCCGCCCGGCGAGAGCGGATGTTCACCTCCACGCCCCAGTCGGTGGATCCGGCGACCACCACCGCGTCGGGCCGCTCGCGCAGCAACTGCAGCGTTTCGGCCAGGGTGCTCTTCCGTAGGAACGCGCTGTCGTCCTGGGTGTACTCGGTGGCGACCGGTGCGGGCGGGGACTGCTCGCGACGCTGCGCCAGCGGGTCCTCATCGGTGGGCGTACCGACGGCGAACGCGGCATCGCGGATCGGGCGGTAACCGGTGCAGCGGCACAGGTTTCCGCTCAGCGCGTGCAGATCGAAACCGTTCGGACCGTGCTCGGCGTCGGTGCTGTCGGCCGAGTCCGCGTGCGCGCAGCGGTCGGGCCGGTAGTATTCGGCGGCCATGCTGCAGACGAATCCCGGCGTGCAGTAACCGCATTGGGAACCGCCGCGGACCGCCATCTCCTCCTGCACCGGGTGCAGGGTGGGCGGAGCGCCGGGTTCGCCGGCGGTGGCGAGACCTTCGGAGGTGACGATCTCCTGACCGTCGAGCGCCGCGACCGGCACCAGGCAGGCGTTGACCGCCACCCAGTCGGTGGGCTTGTTCACCCCGGGACGGGCCACCAGGACCGAACAGGCGCCGCATTCACCTTCGGCGCAGCCCTCCTTGGTGCCGGTGAGGCCACGGTCGCGCAGAAAGTCCAGCACGGTGGTGTGGGGCGCAGCCGGTGAAATCGGTGCTTCTTTCCCATTGACCGTGATCCGCGCCGCTACCATGACAGGCCCTCGTTTCGGTGCGCGATGGGTCGATTCATCATGTTCGCCAATTTCGGGCAGCTTTCTGTGTTCAGACGCGCCACATGAGAAGAGCGGGCGCAAAACGGCACGTATTGACGACGTGCCGGGAAATGGTGACGGGAAACCCGGAATGTGCCACAGAGGGGCACTTCAGAACGGCGTGCTCAGCAGCCGTGCGCGATCCGACCCGGAACCCAGACAGTGCACTGGGCGAGGCGACCGAGATCAGAGCTGGTGTACATCCGCTGGTCGCCTCCTTTCGGTAGTCATGGATCGACGTCTCACGCAAAGTAGTGGCCGGGGCCACAGAGGTCAAGAGGTTGACCTCAGTGGAGGCGACCACCGCGTCCGTGGGGGGCGCCGCTCGCGGCGCTCACAACAGCTGAATCTCCGCCCGGCCGTAATCCTCCACGCCTGACAGCTCGTATCGGGCATCGCCAGGCAGTTCTGCGGTCCCCGACGACGAGCGCGTGCGTGGACGAGGGCCCCGCGTTCTCGTCCAGGTGAACCGTGAAACCAGCCAGGGAACCTCCGCGTGACGCGCCGCAGGCCGGTCGGAGGCTTTGCTGCTAGTACGTTACGCGCTCGGCACGGTCCGGAGTGTGCACGGCCCAGTCCAGGATCTGCACCGCCGCCCCTGCCGCCTCCAGTCCTCGGCAGTCGGCGTGGTGCCTGCGGGCGATGCCGTCCAGGCAGGATGTGCGGGGTGTACGTGCTGACGATCCGTCCCGTCCAGTCGTCGCTCAGCACCGGCGCGACGGCGGCTCCGGGATACCGGTGCGAACTGGCCTCGTACGAGGGCAGAGTGCGGAGTACCCGCCGTCGGGCCGGTCGGGCCGCGTGGCTCGGGCCGGTGCGGCATGACGGCTGTCGCCCTTGGGGACAGAGGCGGATGAGGCACGCGCTTTACGCCCCGTCGGGGCTCAACCGGCGGCCGCCAGCAGGGCGGTACGGCTGCCGACGGCGTCGGAGAACTGGTCGACGACCTGTGCGAGCGCCTCGGCCGATCCCGGCGCGACCGTCAGTGTGCCGTCGTCGCCCACCGCGATGTCCTTGTCCAGCGTGAACCAGCCCGGGACGATGTGCGCTGCGCCCATCGAACTGAGCACCGGGCGCAGCGCGTAGTCGATCGCCAGGACGTGCGCCGTGGTCCCGCCGGTCGCCAGCGGCAGGACCGTCTTGCCGGCCAGCCCGTACTGCGGCAGCAGGTCCAGCAGGGACTTCAGCAGCCCCGAGTAGGCGGCCTTGTAGACCGGCGTGCCGATCACTATTCCCTCGGCGCGGGCGAACAGCGCGGCCGCCTCGACGATCGCCGGGTGCCCGAAGTCGGCGCCGAGCAGTGCCTCGGCGGGGAGAGTGCGAACGTCGAGCGGGATCACCTCGTGCCCCTGGGCCGTGAGCCTGGTGTCCAGGTGGCGCAGGAGCCGGGCGGTACGAGAGGTGGCGGAGGGACTGCCGGAGACGGACAGGACGGTGGCCATGGCGGATCCTTCGGGGAGGAGAGCGGGACTGTGCGGGTGGGGAGCCCGTCCGGCGTGACGCGACGGGCTCCCCGGAAGGTCACGGGCGAGGAAGGGGCTCGGCGGCCCTTCGTTCACGTGCCGCGGCCGGCAGGTGATGCTTCTCGAAAGGCAGCGGACCGATGGTTTCCGGGTCGGCCTTCGTATCGAACAGCGGTGTATAGCCGGTGGCCAGGTACAGGCCGCGGGCCTCGGGCTGGCGTGGCCCGGTGGTGAGGTGGTCCGCCGGTATCCGCGGGCCGCCGCCTCGCGCTCCCATGCGGCGACGACCCGTCGGGCCAGGCCTCGCCGGCGGTGGGCGGAGTGCGTCCAGATCCTCTTGAGCTGGGCCGTGGTCGCGTCGTACCGGCGAAAGGCCCCGCCCGCGACCGGCTCGCCGCGCTCCAGCAGCAGGAGCAGCACTCCGCCCCGGGGCTCGGTGAACTCGTCGTCGGGATAGCGGGCGAGCTCGGCGTGGGTGTCCCTGCCGTAACGGGTCGTGTACGCGTCGCCGAGTTCGCGCAGCAGCGGCTCGGCCCTCCGGTCGGCCGACGTCATGTGAACAACCGTCAGTTCGGCGGGCGGGGCGGCGGCCTACGCGGGGACCGGCGACCCGGAGCCGTAGGCGAACAGCACCCGGTCCCAGCCGTGGTCCTCGTGCGCCCGGGCGGGCCGCAGTGTGTACTCCTTGTCGAAGGCGGCGCCGGAGCGCGGCGGCGTCTCGGACCCGTCGTCGGTGGCGGCGACGCCAGGAAGCTCCACAGGCATGGGGAGATGGCCTTTCCTCAGTCCTCAGAGAGGCGCTCGGGCGGCACGCGGTCAGGGCCGATCGCCCCGTGGTGCGGCCGTGTGACGGCGCTTCAGGGTGATGGGGACAGCGCGGGAACGGGGATGACGAGGCCGGATGTACCGGGCTCGGGCAAGGTGTTGCGGCCCGCGGCACACGTCCCGGTCGGCGGGACCGTCCGCACGCGGCGGATTCAGCGCAGGCGCACGACGGTGCCGCGGAGGGGGAACCCGGCCCGCGACGGGGCGCCGAGGGAGAGCAGAGCCGCTCGGGCGGCCCGCCGCCGAGTCAGGCGCGACACGCCGCGGACCACACCCGACCGAAGTCGATGTGGTCACGCGTGACCAGGCGCTGCTCGGCATTCATGCGATCCATTGAGCAGTACATCGGTCTTGGCGTCAACTGCGGCCCGGATGACGGACATCGGCATGTGCGAGGACGACACGGCCCCGTTCACGGCAGGGATCAGGACACCACGGTGGGCGGATCAGCCAGCCTTCCCTACCTTTCCTATCGAATTACTGGGAAAGCATTGACGGTGCCGAGCGTGACGCGCAGGATGATCCGCATGTCCCCCGCAGAGCAGCTACTCGCCGGCCCCGACCGCGCGCACTGGCTGCGCGTGGCCCGCGAGACCGCGGACGACCTGGCCACCGACGCGGTGGCCCGGGATCAGGCGGGCAAGGTCCCCTTCGACGAGGTGTCCCGCCTGCGCGAGGCGGGACTGCTGACGCTGCTGGCACCGGCCCGGCACGGGGGCGGGGGCGCGGACTGGGACACGGCCTGCGCCGTCGTCCGGGAGATCGCCGCGGCAGACGGCGCGATCGCCCAACTCCTCGGCTGCCACTACTTCCTGTCGTGGAGCACCCGGTTCTTCGGTGGGCCCGCTCGCGCCGAGCGCCTCGACCGGGAGTCGATGGACGGACAGTGGTGCTGGGGTGGCGGTTACGCCCCTCAGGAGCCACCGCTGACACTGACGGCGACCGCCGACGGCCATCTGCTCAACGGCCGCCGGAGCTACGTCTCCGGGGTCCTGGTCGCCGACCGTCTCGCCGTGCGGGCGGTGCGCTCCGACACCGGCGAACCTCTCGCCGTCACCGTCGACCCGGCCCGTCAGGGCGTGCTGATCGAAGGCGACACCGACCCCTTCGGCCAGCGGTTGGCGGGCGGCGGCAGCGTGGAGTTCGACTCCGTGCCGGTGGCTGCCGACGACGTCCTCGGTTCGCTGTCCGCGGACGAGGACATCCTGTCGCCCTCGGCCGCTCTGGCGTCGCCGGCCGGGCGTCTCGTCTCGGTGCAACTCTGTCTCGGCATGGCCGAGGGCGTCCTCGCCGAAGCCCGCGAGTACAGCAGGGCGGGCGCCTCGCTCCGGCAGCCGGCCTGGCCGGCCGGCTCCCTCCCGGATGCCCAGGTACTGGCCACCTACGGGGAACTCACGGTCGTCACCCGCGCCGCGGCAGCGCTCGCCGGGCAGGCGATGACAGCCCTGCACGCCGGGATGGCCCGCGGCGAGGACCTCGGCTACGACGAGTACGCGGAGATCTCCGTACTCGTGGCCGTGGCCGAGGCCGCAGCCTCCAGGGCCGTACAGGAGTCCACCTCCCGCGCCCTGGACGTCATGGGCGCCCGCTCCACGTCCGCACGGCTGGGGTTCGACCGCTTCTGGCGCAACGCCCGCACCCACACCCTGTACCAGCCCGTCGCCCCCCGGCTACGAGACGTCGGGGACTATTTCCTCAACGGCGCGCATCCCCCGTTCGTCCTCCCTGCCTGACCGGAGCGGCCCCGGCAGCGCTCCATGCCTGCCGTACACCGCCATACGCCGTCGTTCGGCACGGCAGAACCTTGAATCACACGCCTCGGAATGCACCGTCATAACCGTGCGTCAGAACGTTTGTGAACGCGACGCTTCACGCGCATGTCAGGTAATTCAGTATGCGAGACGCAGCTGAAAGAGACATTGACGTGGCCGGTTTCCGCTGCAACTCTCTTGGCTGTGAGCACGTTCGAGAACCTCGCCGCGCGGCTGCACGTCGATCTGCGACGCCAGGCCAGCGCCATCTGTGCCGTCGGCCGCTGAACCCGCCGCCGACAGGCACCGCTCTCCTGCTCTCTTGTCGGAATCCTCGCAGGATTTCTCTGCCGGAACTCGCCACATCTAATCGGCGCCTGCCATTCCCCGGCGAAAGCCTGCGCGCCGCTTTCTGCTGACGTTTCCCCGAGCCGGACAGATGACGGCCGGAAGAACGCGTCAGATTGTGCTCCAGCCGCTCCCCTGCACTCACAATCGAACCGGAACAGGACCTTTCCATGGCCACGACTGCATCGACCCGACGACAGTTCCTCACTCTGCTCGGTCTTTCGGCGGTCGCGGTGAGCTGCGGCACGACCGCAACGGGCGCCACGTCCGGCAAGGGTGGGACGAAGACGCTCCGGTACCAGGGCTGGGCCGGCCAGGTCACGCCGCCTGAACTGGCCGAGAACCTCGGCTATCTGGAGGACGTGAAGCTGGAGTGGGTCGGCAACACGATCAGCGGGCCGCAGGACATCCAGTCCGCGGCCACCGGCCAGACCGACTTCGGCGGGGCCTTCAACGGCGCGGTCGTCAAACTGGCCGCGAACAACGCCCCCATCAAGGCCGTCATCAGCTATTACGGCTCGGACGAGCACGCCTACAACGGCTACTACGTCCTCAAGGACAGCCCGATCCGCTCCGCCCGCGACCTGATCGGCAAGAAGGTCGGCATGAACACCCTCGGAGCCCATTCCGAGGCCATGCTCGACATCTACCTGCAGCGCGGCGGTCTGTCGCCGACGCAGATCGGCAGGGTCGAGCCTTTGGTGGTGCCGCCGGTCAACACCGAGCAGTCGCTGCGCCAGAAACAGATCGACGTGGCCGTCCTCGGCGGCATTCTGCGCGACAAGGCCCTCGCCACCGGCGGAATCCGCCCGCTGTTCACGGACCACGAACTGCTCGGCTCGTTCAGCGCCGGCACCTATGTGATGACCGACCGCTTCCTGAAGCAGAACCCGGACACAGCCCGGACCTTCGTCACCGCGGTGGGGCGGGCCATCGACTGGTCCCGGTCCACCCCTCACGAAGAGGTCATCGCCCGAATGACGGACATCGTGAAGAAGCGGGGCCGCAACGAGGACACCGCGCCCCTGAAGTACTGGAGGTCCTACGGCGTCGCCGAGACCGCGGGCCGGATCACCGGCAAGGAACTCCAGCTGTGGATCGACTGGCTGGCCGAGCGCGGCGACATCGAGAAGGGCCGGGTCGCGCTGTCCGACCTCTACACCAATGAGTTCAACGCCGACGGCGGCGGCACGTCGTCCGCCTCGCCGACCCCCTCCGCCGCGAAGAGCGGGAGCTGATCACCATGCCGGAACCCCTCACTCCTAGCCTCGCGCTTTCATGAAGCCTGGTGTCCGACGGGTGGTCAGACAAACGAAAAGTGCCTCTGACCAGCAAGAATGAGGATTGTCGAGGTCCTTGTTCCTGCCAACGTCGGAGGCACTTCCCAGGTGAAGAAGCGTATCGGGTCCTACCCACGTGTCCGTGTCGAGGGTGGTGGCCGGGCGGTGGTCTCGCAGGCGGGAGGCGTCCTGCTGGTGGAGACGGCCCGTAAGACCGGGCTGGACCAGGCGATATCGGCGGCTCTGGCGCCGTGGTGCAAGTCGCGGGCGGTGCACGATCCGGGGAAGATTCTGCTGGATGTGGCCCTGGCGGTCGCGCTCGGCGGGGACTGTCTGGCCGATGTGGGCATGCTGCGGGCCGAGCCGGCCGTGTTCGGTCCGGTGGCCTCCGATCCCACCGTCTCCCGCCTCATCGATGTCCTCGCCTCGGCCGGGCCGAAGGCCCTGGCGGCGATCCGCTCCGCACGGGCCCATGTCCGCGACCGTGTCTGGAAGTTGGCCGGGGAAGCGGGACCGGATGCCGGCGGACAGGTGATCGTGGACATCGACGGGGTGCTCGTGCTGGCCCACTCCGAGAAACAGGACGCCGCCGCTACCTGGAAGAAGACGTTCGGACACCACCCGCTGATGGCCTTCGTCGACCACGGCCGAGGCGGCAGCGGGGAGCCGGTCGCGGGCTTGCTGCGGCCCGGCAACGCGGGCAGCAACACCGCCGTCGACCACATCACCACCGCCCAACTCGCCCTGGCCCAGCTGCCGAAGAAGTACCGGAGCGGGCGTCAGACACTGATCCGGACCGATTCCGGCGGCGGCACCCACGAGTTCGTGGCCTGGCTGGCCAGGCGCGGCAGGTGGCTGTCGTACTCGGTCGGCATGACCATCACCGAGCAGATCCACCACGCCGTCCTGAAGGTTCCCGCCTCGGCCTGGACCGCCGCCACCGAACCCGACGGAGAGATCCGTGACGGCGCCTGGGTCGCCGAGCTCGACGGCGACTGCCTCAAGGGCTGGCCGAAGGGAATGCGGCTGATCGTCCGCAAAGAACGTCCGCACCCCGGCGCCCAGTTGCGCTTCACCGACGCCGACGGACTGCGGCTGACCTGCTTCGCCACCAACACCACCGGCACGGCGATCGCCGCCCTCGAACTGCGCCACCGCCAGCGGGCGAGAGCCGAGGACCGCATTCGAGGAGCCCGTGCCACCGGCCTGCGCAACCTGCCCCTCCACGACACCGCGCAGAACCAGATCTGGCTGGAGATCGTCCAGCTCGCCCTGGACCTGCTCGCCTGGATGCCGATGCTCGCCCTGACCGGCCGGGCCCGGCTCTGGGAGCCCCGCCGCCTGCGGCTCCGCCTGTTCTCCGCCGCCGCCCAGCTCGTCACCACAGCCCGCCGCCGGCACCTGAAATTCGCGACGCACTGGCCCTGGACCGACGTGATCACCGACGCGATCGAACGACTGCAGGCCCTCCCGAACCCTGGCTGACCAGCAGCGACAACCCACCCCCACGACCAGAACCCGCACGCCGGAGCAGTGGAACCCGGCGCCCACCCGACGCGACAGCCGGGCCACTGGCCTGCCCGCACCCCACCCAACAAGCTGAAACGGCCCACCAGATGAACCGGCAAGCCGTCACGAAAGATCGAGGCTAGAATCGTGTTCGAGCGCGTACGCAAGGACTTCAGGGTCAAGGACGCCGCCCGCAAGGACCGTTCGGGAGCACGGAAGTCCACGGAGTTCACCGCTCTCGACGGCATCGACCTGGAGATAGCGGCAGGCGAGTTCGTCGTGCTGGTCGGTCCCAGCGGCTGCGGCAAGTCGACGCTGCTGGATCTGCTCGGCGGCCTCGCCCGGCCCACCGGCGGACGGATCCTGCTGGACGGCGCGCCCGTCACGGGGCCGGGCCTGGACCGCGGCATCGTCTTCCAGCAGTACGCGCTGCTGCCGTGGCGCACCGCGCAGGGCAACGTCGAGTTCGGCCTGGAGGCCACCGGCGTCCCGCGGCGGGAACGGGCCGCTCGTGCACGGGAGTTCCTCGACCTGGTGGGTCTGTCGGGCTTCGAGGACCGCCATCCGCATGAGCTGTCGGGCGGGATGCGGCAGCGGGTGGCGATCGCCCGCAGCCTCGCCTACGACCCCGACGTCCTGCTCATGGACGAGCCGTTCGCCGCGCTGGACGCCCAGACCCGGGAGTCCCTGCAGGACGAGCTGCTGCGCATCTGGCAGCGCACCGGCAAGACCGTCGTCTTCATCACGCACGGCATCGACGAGGCCGTCTACCTGGGACAGCGCGTCGCCGTCATGACGTCGAGGCCGGGCCGCATCAAGCGGATCGTGCCGGTCGCCCTCGGCTCCCGTACGGCGACGGACGACGTCCGCTCCAGTCCCGAGTTCGCACGCCACCGGCACGAGATCTGGTCGCTGCTCCACGACGAGGTGGCCAGGGCCCAGCAGTTGGAGAAGGAGGAGGCTTCCGTATGAGCCCCGCAGCCGGCACCACCACCGAGAAGACGACGGCGCCGGGCGCCGTCGGCGTCGCCGCATCCGCCCGCGCCCCCTCCCCCGGTTCGGCGCCGGCCGCGGCGTCGCCGCCGGCCGTGCGACGGGCACCCGCCTGGACGGCCGCTGCCCGGGCGGCCCGCCGACTGCCGTCCCTGCTGGTGAAGGGGGCGACCACATCCGCGGCGATCGTGGCTCTGCTGCTGCTGTGGGAGACCGCGCCGAGGCTCGGCCTGGTCGACCGGACCTTCCTGCCGCCGTTCAGTGAGGTCGCCCGCGCCTGGTGGGGGCTGGCCACCGACGGTCAGCTGGCCGACAACGCACGTGCCAGCCTGGTGCGTTCGTTCAGCGGATTCGGTCTCGCCGTGGCCCTCGCCGTGCCGCTGGGCCTGCTCATCGGCTGGTACCGGCCGGTCGCCGACCTCCTCGGACCTCTGCTGGAGGTCTTCCGCAACACCGCGGCGCTGGCCCTGCTGCCGGTGTTCGTCCTGCTCCTGGGTATCGGCGAGACATCGAAGGTCTCCATCGTCGTGTACGCGTGCACCTGGCCGATCCTGCTCAACACCATCAGCGCGGTCCGTAACGTCGACCCGACCCTGCTGAAGCTGGCGAAGTCGATGGATCTGTCCGCGCCCCGTCTGTTCCAGAAGGTCATCCTGCCGTCCGCCGTCCCGGTGATGTTCACCGGGATCCGGCTGGCCGGCGCCGTGTCGATCCTCGTGCTGGTGGCCGCCGAGATGATCGGCGCCAAGGCGGGGCTCGGCTATCTGATCAACGCCTCCCAGTACAACTTCGCCATCCCGCAGATGTACGCGGGCATCATCACGATCTCCGCCGTCGGCGTGGTCTTCAACCAGTTCCTGGTGGCCGTGGAGCGACGGCTGAGCTCCTGGCGGGTTCCCACCGGCGGCTGACGTGGCCGCACTCGCCGTCTTCCGACTCCCCGATCCGAGGTACTCATGACCGCGTCACGCCCCCCGCGCCTGCGTCTCAATGCCTTTCTGATGAACGCCGGTCACCACGACGCCGCTTGGCGGCCCCGGCGCACCCAGCCCGAACGCGTCACCGACCTGCGCTACTTCCAGCAGCTCGCGCAGACCGCCGAGCGCGGCCTGCTCGACTTCGTCGACCACGTCGTGCCGATCCTGCAACGGCGCGGCCTGTTCCGCACCGAGTACACCGGCCGCACTCTGCGCGAGCGCTACGGCCTGGCCCGCCCCGCCAACCGGCCGGCCGCGGCGGCCACAGGAGAAGGGCGACCGGTGTGACCGGGCTCGAACTCACCACGGACGTCCTGGTGGTCGGCGGCGGACCCGCGGCCACGTGGGCCGCGCTCAAGGCGGCCCAGGACGGAGCGGACGTCGTCCTGGCCGACAAGGGCTACTGCGGCACCAGCGGCGCCACCGCCTCGAGCGGTACGGGCGTCTGGTACGTCCCGCCGGAGCCCGCCGCACGGGAAGCGGCCATGGCGAGCCGGGAGGCACTGGGCGGCCATCTGGCCGACCGGCGCTGGATGACCCGGGTGCTGGACCAGACGTATGCGGGCATGAACGAGCTGGCGGCGGCCGGACGGTACCCCTTCCCGACGGGGCCGGACGGACAGCAGCTCAGGAACGGCCTGCAGGGGCCGGAGTACATGCGCAGGATGCGTATCCGCGTCCAGCGGGCCGGGGCACGCATTCTCGACCACAGCCCGGTCACCGAGTTGCTCACCGACCCCTCCGGCGCGGTCGCCGGGGCCAGGGGGCACCGGCGCCAGGCCGGGCGGCCGTACCGGGTGCGCGCCGGGGCGGTCGTCCTGGCCACCGGCGGCTGCGCCTTCCTCAGCGGCGCGCTGGGATGCAACGTCAACACCGGCGACGGTGCGCTGTTCGCCGCCGAGGCGGGCGCGGAGATGTCCGGCATGGAGTTCTCCAACGCCTACGGCATCGCACCCGAGGGCACCTCCGTCACCAAGACAGCGTTCTACTTCTTCGCGACCTTCTACCGCGAGGACGGAACGGTCCTGGAGGGGGCGGCCGCCCAGGGCGGCCGGTCCGTGATCGCCAGGACGCTGATGAGCGAGAAGGTGTACTGCCGCCTCGACCGGGCGGACGCGACGGCACGGCAGGCGATGCGGCTGGCCCAGCCGAACTTCTTCCTCACCTTCGACCGCCTCGGCATCGACCCGTTCACCCAGCGCTTCGCCGTCACGCTCCTCGCCGAAGGCACCGTGCGCGGCACCGGCGGCATCCGCATCACCGGCGACGACTGCTCCACCACCGTGCCCGGGCTGTACGCGGCCGGAGACGCGGCGACCCGTGAGCTGATCTGCGGCGGCTTCACCGGCGGTGGCAGCCACAACGCCGCATGGGCCGTCTCCTCCGGCACCTGGGCAGGCCGGGGCGCGGCCCGCCACGCCCGCTCGCTCGGCGGCCGTGCAGCGACGCGGCGTCTCGCCGCTGCCGGCGGAGCGGGGCTCCGGCCCACCGGGACTCCCGGTCCGGCCGACGGATTCCGGGACGTCGTCGCGGCAGTCCAGGGCGAGGTGCTGCCGTACGAGAAGAACTGTCTGCGCCACGGCGACCGGCTCGCCGCCTCGCTGGAGGTGCTCGACAGCGTGTGGGAGGAGTCGCGCGCCTCCCTGCGCGCAGGCGGCGGGGACGTCGTACGGGCCAGGCAGGCGGCGGCGATGGCGGCCCACGCCCGCTGGATGTACACCGCGGCGCTCGCGCGGACCGAGACCCGCGGCATGGCGAAACGGCTCGACTTCCCGGAACAGGACCCCGGGCAGCACCACCGCATCGTCACGGGCGGCCTCGACCGGGTGTGGACCCGCACCGAGCCCCTGGCAACCGCACCGGCAGCACCCCTGGAGGTGGCATCGTGATCGAACTGGTCTCGGCGGAACGCTGTATCACCTGTGACAAGTGCATCAAGGTGTGCCCGACCGACGTGTTCGACCGCGGCGAGGACGGCATCCCGGTGCTCGCCCGCCGCGACGACTGCCAGACCTGCTTCCAGTGCGAGGCGAACTGCCCGGCCGACGCCCTGTACGTCTCGCCCCTGACGCGCCCGGCCGACGACTCCGCCGCCCGGGACGAAGAGCACCTGGACCGTACCGCCCTGCTCGGGAGCTACCGCCGGCACATCGGCTGGGGACGGGGCCGTACACCCGGCGCGCTGCGAGCCGTCGGCCCTCCCCTCGGCCCACCGGGGGCCGGGGGAATCTCACCGCCCATCACTTCCTGATGACCACCGACCGAAAGGACACCCTCACATGACCACCGGCACCGGCTTCGACGTCCGCAGGATCGGCGGCCGTATCGGCGCCGAGGTCCTCGGCGCCGATCTCTCCGCCGACCTCGACCCCGCCGTCGTCACCGAGATCAACTCCGCGCTCCTGGAACACAAGGCGCTCGTCTTCCGCGACCAGCATCTCGACGACGAGGGCCAGCTCCGCTTCGCCGCCCTGTTCGGCGAGCTCACCACTGCGCATCCCACCGTCCCTTCCGTCGCCGGCCGGCCCCAGGTGCTGCCCGTCGACGGCGACGAGGGCATCCGCGCCAACCACTGGCACACCGATGTCACGTTCGTCCGTACACCCCCCAAGGCGTCCACGCTGCGCAGCATCGTGGTCCCGCCCTACGGCGGCAACACCCTCATCGCCAACTCGGCGGCCGCGTACCGGGATCTGCCCGAGCCGCTGCGCGAGCTGGCCGACAAGCTGTGGGCGGTGCACACGAACGCCTACGACTACGCCGCCCCGAAGAGCGAGAAGGCGGCCGAGCACCGCAAGCAGTTCGTGTCCCGGAAATACCGCACCGCGCACCCGGTCGTCCGGGTGCACCCCGAGACCGGGGAGCGCGGGCTGTTCATCGGCGGCTTCGCCCAGAGCATCGTCGGGCTCGGCCCCTCCGACTCCCGTGACCTGCTGCGCCTCTTCCAGTCGTACGTCACCCGCCCCGAGAACATCGTGCGCGTGGCGTGGACGCCGGGCGACCTCGTCCTGTTCGACAACCGCATCACCCAGCACTACGCCCCGGACGACTACGGCGACCTGCCGCGCCTGCTGCACCGGGTGACCGTCGCGGGCGACGTGCCCGCCGGTGTCGACGGCACGCTCAGCCATGTCGTCGAGGGCGACGACGCCTCGCACTACACCCCCGCCGTGGCTTGAGCCCCTCGGCCGCCGGGCAGGTGTCCCCTGCCCGGCGGTCGGCGGCCCCCCGGCGGACGCCGATCTGCCCCGGGATATCCCACTGGCCCGCGCCCCGGTCCCCGGACCGACCCGTGATCCCCTCGTCCATCAGGGTGTTCTCACGAAACGAGATGCGGTCGTCCATCATTTGGGCAGCCCCTTGGGGCGAGCGCCGCCCTCTGCCACTATCCCTACCAACCAGGTGGGAAAACTAGGGATCGGGTGAGGCGGCCGTGCGAACGCTGAACCACGCAGGCCGTCCGCTTCCCCTTCTGACCTCCCGGCGCCACATCGACTTGGGCCGCACGTCCAGCGCCATCTGTCAGCCCGTCTGACGCCGTCCACAGGACCTGGCTCCGCAGAGCACCGCTGTGCTCCTCACCCCCGCCGGCCGTCGACCGGGCGCCCCCTGTACCGACCACGCCACCCCCGTCTCCATGACTGCCTGTCCTCGGGCGCGGCGTGGCATTGACGACGGCTCGACATCCACCCCGCGGCATCCGACACATATCCGCTTCTCCGCCTGCGACGTCGCCCCCGTCGCCGCCGGCCGGGGAGCGGGTGCAGTGCATGCCGACGGCTCTGCGTCGCGTATTTCCGTACCGCCCTGAACACCATCCCGTGAAAGGACACCCACCGTGTCTGCCGCAAGACCGCTCACCACCCTGCGCGCCATCGCCGTCATGGCCACGCTTCCCCTCCTGCTCACCGCCTGCGGCTACGGTTCCGAGCCCGACGACAACAAGAAGACCGAGGTGGCCGCCAAGGGCGAGAAGCTCTCCGCCGACACCGTCCGCATCGGCTACTTCCCGAACCTCACCCACGCCACAGCACTCGTCGGCGTCCAGGAAGGCCTGATCCAGAAAGAGCTCGGCGGCACCCAGCTCAAGCCGCAGACCTTCAACGCCGGCCCCTCCGAGATCGAGGCCCTCAACGGCGGCGCGCTCGACATCGGCTTCATCGGCCCCTCACCCTCCATCAACGGCTACGTGAAGTCCCAGGGCAAGAGCCTGCGGATCATCGGCGGCTCGGCCTCCGGCGGCGTCAAGCTGGTCGTGAACCCGAAGAAGATCAGGACCCTGGACGACGTCAAGGGCAAGAGGATCGCCACCCCGCAGCACGGCAACACCCAGGACATCGCGTTCCTCAACTGGATTGCGGAGAAGGGCTGGAAGGTCGACGCGGAGAGCGGCAAGGGCGATGTCTCCGTGGTCCGCACCGACAACAAGGTCACCCCGGACGCCTACAAGTCCGGGGCGATCGACGGCGCCTGGGTACCCGAGCCGACCGCGTCCAAGCTGGTCTCCGAGGGTGCGAAGGTCCTCCTCGACGAGTCCACACTGTGGCCGGACAAGAAGTTCGTGATCACGAACATCATCGTGTCCCAGACCTTCCTGAAGGACCACCCGGACGTGGTCGAGGCCGTGCTGCGCGGCACGGTGAAGACGAACGCGTGGATCAACGCCAACCCGGACAAGGCGAAGGCGTCGGCCAACGCCGCCCTGAAGGCGGAGACCGGCAAGGAGTTGGGGGCCACGGTGATCGACCCGGCGTGGCCGAGCATCCAGATCACCGACGACCCGCTGGCCGCGACGCTGAAGACGCAGGCCGACCACGCGGTCAAGGCCGGTCTGCTCAAGGAGCCCGATCTCAACGGCATCTACGACCTGACGCTCCTCAACAAGGTGCTGAAAGCCGAGGGCAGGCCCGAGGTCTCCGACGCCGGTCTCGGCGCCGAGTAACCGCGTCCGCACTGCTCAACCCGGTCACCGGGGCCGAGGCCCGACAGCCGGCTCCAGCGACACTCCCGGCGGCCCGACGACGGGCGGGGGGATACACCCGCGATCCCGCCGCCCACCGCACACCCGGCCCACAACACCGGCTCCGCGAAGGCATTGCCCGCAGCGGAGCCGGTGTTGTGATGCGTGGAAGGACACGCAACGCAGGCGGACGGCCCCGGGGGCTATCGGCAAAGCCAGGGAACTGATCGCATCCTGGGCACCTGATGTCCGCGATATGGGCAACAGGATGGCGGATCCTACTGCTGCACCACTGAAACCGCAGGTCAGAGCGCTCCTTACAGGTTGCCTGGTGGCGCAATACTGCGGCAACACCACCAGCGGCGCTCGCCCAGTACGTTCCCTTCCATGCCAGCCGAACCCGCCCCCGCCGCCTCTCCCCCGGTCGCCGCCGCGCGCCGACGACGACTGCGTGCGGACCGGGCCCGGCAACTGGCCGACCTGCTGCGCCACCAGATCCTGGCGGGAGGCTTCCCCGACGGCGTCCTGCCCCTGGAGGACGTCATCGCCGCCGACTACCGAGCCAGCCGCAACACCGTGCGGCAGGCCCTGGACCTGCTGCGCGGCGAGCGGATCGTCGACCGGCAGCCCGGCGTCGGCACCGTGGTGGTGTGCGAGAAGTACCCGCACGGGCTGGACCGCCTCCAGGGCCTGGCCGAGACCCTGCACGAGCACGGCCGGGTCACCAACGAGGTCCGCACCGTCGGGCCGGTCACGGCCCCCGGCCCGGTGGCGCACCGGCTGGGGCTGCCCGAGCACACCGACGTGCTGTGCATCGAGCGGTTGCGCCGCCTGAACGGACTGCCGCTGTCCCTGGACCTGTCCTACCTGCCGATGGACGTGGGCGGTGAGCTGCTCGGCTGCGACCTGGAGAACACGGACGTGTTCCGGCTCCTGGAGTCGTTGACCGGCGGTCCACTGGGCCATGCCGAGATCACCCTGGAGGCCGTGAACGCCGACGCGCACTCCGCCGCGGTGCTCCAGGCCCCGCGCGGGGCGGCCGTGCTGATGCTGGAGCGGCTGACCTGTCTGCCCGGCGGGCGGCCGGTGGACCTGGAGTTCATCCGGTTCCGCGGCGACCGCATCACCATGAGCGGCGTGCTGCGACGCTCCCTCTGATCCCTCGCGAGAACTTCCCGGGTTCCCGGGTTCCCGTGTTCCCGGGTTCCCGTGTTCCTTCCCCCGTTCCAGTTCCCCGCCCTTTCCGGGCGCTTGGAGACAACCATGCCTCTCGTTCCGCAGCGCGCCGACGTGCCCGTGACCATCGACGAGTCCAAGTGCATCGACGGCTGCACGCTCTGCGTCGACATGTGTCCGCTCGACTCGCTCGCCATCCGCGAGGACAACGGCAAGGCGTACATGCACGTGGACGAGTGCTGGTACTGCGGCCCGTGCGCGGCCCGGTGTCCCACCGGCGCAGTCACCGTCAACATGCCCTACCTGCTCCGGTGAAAGGCCGAACTGCCATGACCAGCAAGAGAATCCCACTCCTCCCACTCCTCCCGGTCGCCCTGCTGCTCCCACTGGCCACCGCTTGCGGCGGCACGGCCGGCGCCGACGGCAACGCCGGCGCCAAGACGGTCACGGTGACCGTCGGCTACCAGTCGAAGACCATCAACACCGTCACCGCCGGCACCTTGCTGCGCTCCCTCGGCTACTTCGAGCAGGAGCTCGCGGCCCGCGGGAAGAGGGACGGCACCACCTACAAGGTCGAGTGGCAGGACTACGCGACCGGCGCCCCGATCACCGCCCAGATGACCGCCGGGAAAATCGACATCGGTTCGATGGGCGACTTCCCGCTGTTGATCAACGCGGCCCGCGGCAAGCAGCTGGGGCAGCCGACCCGGCTGGTCGCGGTCACCGGCTACAACCTGCGCGGCGGCCTGAACACGGTGGTCACCGCCCCCGGTTCGCCCTTGCGGTCACTGGCCGACCTGCGCGGAAAGAAGGTGTCCACCAGCGTCGGATCGGCCGCCGACGGCACCCTGGTCCGGGCCCTCCAGCAGGCCGGCATCGACCCGGACAAGGGCATCCGGAAGCTCAACCAGCAGCCCAGCGTGGGTGCTTCGGCCCTGGCCGCGGGCAGCGCCGACGCGCTCTCCCAGTTCGTCGCCTGGCCCGGCAAGCTGGCCTTCGAGGGCCGGGCCACCGCTCTGTACGACGGGGCCGAACTGAACCTGCCGACCTTCCACGGGGTCACGGTCCGGGAGAAGTTCGCCAAGGAACGGGCCGGGGTCCTCGACGACTTCCTCAGGGCCCAGCGGCGGGCCACCGACCACCTGCGCACCCAGCCGGTCGCCGCCGCCGAGTCGGTGGCCGAGGAGACCGGTCTGCCGGCCGAGGTCGTCTACCTCTACAACGGCGCCAACGGTATCGCCACCTTCGACCCTGAGCTCCGCCCGGAGCTGATCGCCGCGCTGAAGCAGGACGTGCCGGTGCTGAAGGCGGCCGGGCTGGTGGACGACGTCGACGTGGACGCCTTCGTCGATCCGGCGCCGCTGAAGCGGGCCGTGCGGTCCCCCGCCTACCCGAAGGCGAGCACCGCCAAGTCCGAACTGTGGCTGAAGGGCAGGACCACCACCCGCACCTTCGACAGCCCCAAGGAGCTGCTGAAGGCCGCCAAGGCCGCCGACGTGCGGGCCGCGTACGTGCCGGACGCGCTGACCGGAACCCTGTGGTTCGCGGACAAGGCGGTATGGGTCGCGGACGGCGCCGAGCTGCGCGCCTTCGTCACCCCGGCCAGTGCGAAGAGGTACCTCGACGGTCACGCCGGGGCCCGGATCATCCGCTACACGGACGCCGTGGGTCTGGCGTCATGAGTGGGGGCCGCTGGCTGCTGCGCGCGGCCTCCCTGACCGCGGCCCTCGGGCTGTGGCAGCTGCTGACCTCTTGGGACGTCAACCTGTGGCTGCGGTTCGAGCAGTTCCCCACGGTCGGCGAGGTGGCGTCCGCCTTCGCCGACCGGGTCACCACCGGCCCGTACTGGCAGGACCTGGGCCACAGTCTGCGCCGGATCGTCGTGGGCTTTGTGCTGGCCGCGGTGGTGGGGGTGGCGGTCGGCACGGCCGTCGCCCGGTCCCGGTGGGCCGCAGACCTGCTCGGCCCGTTGGTGGAGGTGGTGCGGCCGGTGCCGGCCATCGCCCTGGTCCCGGTCGCCATCCTGCTGTTGCCCACCAACGAGCAGGGCATCGTGTTCATCACCTTCACCGCCGCCTTCTTCCCGGTGGTGGTGTCGACCCGGCACGCGGTCCGGGCGCTCACCCCGGTCTGGGAAGAGGCCGTGCTCACCATGGGCGGCGGCCGGCTGCGGGTGCTGTTCTCGGTGGTGCTTCCGGGAGCCCTGCCGGGCATCTTCGGCGGCTTGTCGGTGGGCATCGGCGTCGCGTGGATCTGCGTGATCTCCGCGGAGATGATCTCCGGCGAGTACGGGGTGGGCTACCGCACCTGGCAGGACTACACGATCGTCGACTACCCGGGAGTGTTCGTCGGCATGGCCACCATCGGCGCCCTCGGATGGCTCACCTCGACCGCTGTGGAACTGCATGGCCGTCGCGCCACTTCCTGGCTGCCCCGCCCGGCCGCGCGGGGAGCTGCCGGCGCCGCACCGCGTCCGGCGTTCCGCAGGGCCGGCCGCACCCCCGCGGCCACCGGCGCCGGTCCCGCCGCCGCGGTCCGTACCACTGTTCCCCGTAAGGAGCCGGTCCCATGAGCACCGCGACCCCGCCCGCCGCACCCGCGCCGGCCGGCGCCGAACTCACCCTGCACGACGTACGGCTCGGCCACCCGGACGGCGCTGCCGTCCCCGGCACGGTCGCGCTGCGGATCGCGCCGGGCGAACTGCTGGCGGTGGTGGGGCCTTCCGGCTGCGGGAAGTCCACCCTGCTGCGCACCCTGGCCGGGCTACTGCCCCCACTGGACGGGCGGGTCACCCAGGACGGTGAGCCGATCGGCCGGCCGGCCGCCGACCGCGCGCTGGTCTTCCAGTACGACGCCCTGCTGCCGTGGCGGACCGTCCGCGCCAACGTGGAACTGCCGCTGGCGATCCGCCGGGTCCCCCGGGCCGAGCGGCGACGGTCCGCGGCCGACTGGCTGGAGAGGGTCGGTCTGGCCGGGCACGCCCACAAGCTGCCGCACCAGCTGTCCGGCGGGCAGCGGCAGCGCGTCCAGCTGGCCCGCGCCCTGGCCGGCCGGCCCCGCGCGGTCCTGATGGACGAACCCTTCGGCGCACTCGACGCGCACACCCGCGCCGAAATGCAGGACCTGCTGGTGGACATCCTGCAAGGCACCGGCGCCACCGTCGTCTTCGTCACCCACGACGTGGACGAGGCCCTGCACCTCGGCGACCGGGTCCTGTTGCTCGGATCCGGGCAGGTGCTGGACGTACCCCACCCGCGTGAGCGGGACGCGCGGCACGCCCCCGACACCGTCGAACTGCGCCGCCGCATCCTCGAATCCCTCTGAAAGGCACGCCCCGTGCACACCCTGGTGGACACCCCCCTGGCCATCCCCGCCCTCGCCGACGCGACCGAACTGTCCTGCGACGTCCTCGTCATCGGCGGTGGCACCGCCGGCACCATGGCCGCGCTGACCGCCGCCGGACGCGGTGCGCAGGTGCTGCTGCTGGAGAAGGCGCACGTGAGGCACTCCGGCGCGCTCGCCATGGGCATGGACGGGGTCAACAACGCGATCATCCCGGGCCGGGCCGAGCCCGACGACTACGTCGCCGAGATCACCCGCGCCAACGACGGCGTCGTCGACCAGTCCACCGTCCGGCAGACCGCGACCCGCGGCTTCGACATGGTCAAGCGCCTGGAGTCGTACGGGGTGAAGTTCGAGAAGGACGAGCACGGCGAGTACGCGGTCCGCCAGGTGCACCGGTCCGGCTCGTACGTGCTGCCGATGCCGGAGGGCAAGGACGTCAAGAAGGTCCTCTACCGGCAGCTGCGGCGTCGCGAGATGCGGGAGCGGATCCGCATCGAGAACCGCGTCATGCCGGTCAGGGTGCTCACCCACCCCGACGACGGACGGGCCGTCGGCGCGGCCGGGTTCGACACCCGCACCGGCGCGTTCGTCACCGTCCGGGCGGGCGCGGTGATCCTGGCGACGGGGGCCTGCGGCCGGCTCGGCCTGCCCGCCTCCGGCTACCTGTACGGAACGTACGAGAACCCGACGAACGCCGGCGACGGGTACGCCATGGCCTACCACGCGGGGGCCGCGCTCACCGGGATCGAGTGCTTCCAGATCAACCCGTTGATCAAGGACTACAACGGGCCGGCGTGCGCGTACGTCGCGAACCCGTTCGGCGGGTACCAGGTGAACCGGCACGGCGAGCGGTTCGTGGAGTCGGACTACTGGTCGGGACAGATGATGGCCGAGTTCGCGGCCGAACTCGCCTCCGACCGTGGCCCGGTGTACCTCAAGCTCAGCCATCTGCCCGAAGAGACCATCACCGCCGTCGAATCGATCCTGCACACGACGGAGCGGCCCACCCGCGGCACGTTCCACGAGGGCCGCGGCCACGACTACCGCACCCACGACGTCGAGATGCACATCTCGGAGATCGGACTGTGCGGAGGGCACTCCGCCTCCGGGGTACGGGTGGACGCGCATGCCCGCACCACCGTCCCCCGGCTGTACGCGGCCGGCGACCTGGCCTGCGTACCGCACAACTACATGATCGGCGCGTTCGTCTTCGGCGACCTGGCCGGCGAGGACGCCGCGCGGTACCGGGCCTACGAGGGCGAGCTGCCCCGGGACCAGCTGGCCGCCGCCCACGACCTGGTCTACCGGCCGCTGCGCAATCCGGACGGGCCGCCGCAGCCGCAGGTGGAGTACAAGCTGCGGCGGTTCGTCAACGACTACGTGGCACCGCCGAAGACCGGGGCGAAGCTGTCCCTGGCGGTGGAGGCGTTCACCCGGATGTCGCAGGAGATCGCCGGAATGGGGGCGCGCACCCCGCACGAACTGATGCGGTGCGCGGAGGTCACTTTCATCCGGGACTGCGCGGAGATGGCCGCCCGGGCCTCGCTGGCCCGCACCGAGTCCCGGTGGGGCCTGTACCACGAGCGGCTGGACCACCCGGGGCGGGACGACGCGGGCTGGCTGCACCACCTGGACCTGCGCAAGTCCGCGTCGGGGGCGATGGAGTTCACCGCGCGGCCGGTCGAGCCGTACGTGGTCCCGGTGCCGGAGTTCACGCCGGCGCCGGGGCCGGAGCGGCGCCTGGGCGAGGTCGCGCTGGTGCCGGTGGCCACGGCCGGCCCACGGGACACCGCCCCGGCCGCCCGCCCGGCCGCGCCCGCGGCGGCTCCGGTCCCGGCCGGGACCCCGGAGGTCTCCGCGCCCAGCCCCGCCCTCCTCCGCCTCCTCTCCCTCGCCGAGGAGTCCCCCGACCTGGACGCGCTGCGCCCCTACCTGGGCGACGCCGACCCGGCGGTGCGGGCGGCCGCCGTGGCCGCCCTCGGCGAGACGGTGCCGGCCGGTGCCGGGCCCGCGCTCGCCGAACGCCTGCGGGACACCGCACCACAGGTCCGGGCCGCCGCCGCGGCCGCGCTGCGCGAGCTGGTCGAAGTGCTGCCCGCCGAGGGGGCATTGGGGGCCGGGCTGCGGGAGGCGCTGGGCGTCACCGATCCGGCCGTCCGGGCCGCCGCGCTCGACGTGCTGCGTGCCCTGCGGCTGGGCGACGCCGGCGTGTACGCCGCCGCGCTCGCCGACACCGACATCGAGGTCCGCATCACCGCCGTCCGGGCCCTCGTCTCGGTGGATGCGGTCCCGGAACTGGCCGTAGCCGCCGCCGACCCGGCCCGCGAGGTCCGGGTCGCGGTGGCCCGCGGTCTCGGGGCCGTGCACGCCGCGGCCCCGGCGCCGCTCGACCCACTGCTGGATGACGCGGACCCGCTCGTCCGGGGCGCCACGTTGACCGCGCTGGCCGCCACCGGCTGCCCGCCCCGCTACGCCGCGCTGGCCTCGGCCGCCCTCGACGATCCCGCCTGGCAGGTCCGGGCCGGCGCCGCGACCGCCCTCCGGGCGGCCCCGCCCGCCCAGGCCGTCCAGGCCCTCGCCGGGGCCTTGGCCGACCCCAACGCGGATGTCCGCAAGGCCGTCGTCCTCTCCCTCCTCTCGCACCGCGACGAGCCCGGGGCCCGCACCGCCCTCGCGGCCGCCACCACCGACCCGGACGCCGACATCCGCGCCTACGCGTCCCGTGCGGCCTCGTGATGCCGGTCAACCAGCGGCCGATCGAGTGGAGTTGCTCATTTCCCATGCCGTACATGGACCACCCCCGCCGCGTCCAGGCTCGTCGTCATGGCGGGGAGCAGTGGGCAACGGCGCCTCCCCCCGCGCCCCCGCCGCGGCCTGTGCCCCTCGGCCGAGGGCCACCCGCGAGGGACGCCGGCCCACGCCGTACGGGATAATGCGCGTATGCGGATCTCAGCCAGGGCGGACTACGCGGTACGTGCCGCGCTGCAGCTCGCCGCGTCCCAGGACGACGGGTCGCTGAAGGCCGAGGTCATCGCGGAGGCCCAGGACATCCCGCACAAGTTCCTCGAGAGCATCCTGAACGACATGCGCCGGGGAGGTCTCGTGCTCAGCCGGCGCGGCGGCAACGGCGGCTACCGGCTTGCGCAGCCCGCCGATTCCATCAGCATCGCGGATGTCATCCGCGTCGTGGACGGGCCGCTGGTCTCGGTGCGCGGGGTCCGGCCCCCGGACCTGTCCTACACCGGCCCGGCCCGGTCGCTGCTCCCCCTGTGGATCGCGCTGCGGTCCAACGTGCGCGAGATCCTCGAGGGCGTGACGCTGGCGGACGTCGCGTCGGCCGACCTGCCCGCCGGTGTGTCCGCACTGACCGAGGCCCCCGGCGCCTGGACCAACCCCTGATCCGGTGCCCCGGCAGGCGGGGCACCGGATCGGAGTGAGGTCGGCGGAATCAGACCGCCGGAGCCGGGTAGGTCGGGTACTCCACCCCGGAGACGTGCTGGACGACGCGGATGACCTGGCACGAGTAGCCGAACTCGTTGTCGTACCACAGGTACAGGATCGCGTTGTCGCCGTCGACCTTGGTCGCGCCGGCGTCGACGATCGAGGCGTGGCGCGAACCGACGAAGTCCATGGAGACGGCGTCGGGCGCGGTGGTGAAGTCGATCTGGCGCTTCAGCGGCGAGTGCAGCGAGACGTCGCGGAGGTAGTCGAGGACCTCCTCGCGGGTGGTCTCGCGGCCCAGGCGCAGGCTGAGGATGGCGATCGAGACGTCCGGCACGGGGACGCGGATCGAGCTGCCGGTAATCGGCGCCTTGAGGTCGGGCAGCGCCTTGGCGACGGCCGAGGCGGCACCCGTCTCGGTGATGACCATGTTCAGCGGCGCGGAGCGGCCGCGGCGGTCGGCCTTGTGGTAATTGTCCAGCAGGTTCTGGTCGTTGGTGAACGAGTGGACGGTCTCCACGTGACCGCGCAGCACGCCGTACTCGTCGTCCATGGCCTTCAGCGGCGGGACGATCGCGTTGGTGGTGCAGGAGGCGCAGGACAGGATCTGCTCGTCCGGCTTGATCGTGTCGTGGTTGACGCCGTGCACGATGTTGGGGACGTCGCCCTTGCCCGGAGCGGTCAGCACGACCTTGTCAATGCCGGGGCGCAGGTGCTTCGACAGGCCCTCGCGGTCGCGCCACTTGCCGGTGTTGTCGATGAGGATGGCGTCCTTGATGCCGTACGCCGTGTAGTCGACCTCGGAGGGGTCATTGGCGTAGATCACCTTGATCGTGTTGCCGTTGGCGACGATCGTGTCGGTCGCCTCGTCGACGGTGATCGTGCCCTGGAACTGGCCGTGGATCGAGTCGCGGCGCAGCAGAGAGGCGCGCTTGACGATGTCCTGGTCGCCGCCCTGGCGGACGACGATGGCACGCAGGCGCAGGCCGTTGCCGGAGCCCGCCTTCTCGATGAGCAGGCGGGCGACGAGGCGGCCGATGCGGCCGAAGCCGTAGAGGACGACGTCGCGTCCCTCACGGCGCTCGATCTTGTTCTCGCCGGTGGCGCCGGCGACGGCCTGGGCGGTGAAGTCCTCCACCGACAGTCCGCGGTCGTCGGCGCGGTAGGTCGCGGCGAGCATGCCGATGTCGATCTGGGACGGGCCGAGGTCGAGGGCGGCGAGCGCCTGCAGGAAGGGGAAGGTCTCGGTGACCGAGAGCTCCTCACCGGCGATCTGCCGGGCGAACCGGTGGGTCTTGAGGATGCTGACCACCGACTTGTTCACCAGGGAGCGGCTGTGAAGCAGGACGGTGACGTCCCGCTCCCTGTGCAGCTTCCCGATGATCGGGATCATCGACTCCGCGATCTCTTCGCGGTTCTTCCAGTTGGTGAACGAGTCGTCGTTGACAGTCACAGGTTTATCTTTCGAGCTAGGCGGCGCTCATATGCTAACCCTCCACCATTTCGATCATTCAATCGGCCCCGCGGGAGCGCTGACTTGCCCCTGCTTGCCCCGATATACCCCTGCGCAATCGCCGCCCTGCGTCAGGGGCCGCCTGGAGAACCGGGTGATTCCGGCGGCCCTTCCCTCAGCGTGCGCAGGGCCTTCTCCAGCCGCACGCGCCGGGACCGCGCCGTAGGTGCCTGGATCAGCGGCAGCATCAGCAGGTACCGCTCGGTCCCGTCCAGCGCCTCGAACGCCTTCCTCGCCCCGGGGTCCGCTTCCAGCGCGGCCATGAGGTCGGGCGGTACCGCGGCCGACTTCTGCGACTCGTACGCCCGGGCCCAGCGCCCGTCCTCCTGCGCCCTGCGGACCTCTGCCAGGCCGGGCTCACGCATGCGTCCCTCCGCCGTCAGCCGCACGACCTTGTCGACGTTCACCTGGGACCAGAGACTGTGGGGCCGCCTCGGAACGTATTTCTGCAGGTAGTGCCGGTCGTCGAGCGACCGTCGCTGTCCGGAGATCCAGCCGTAGCACAGCCCCGCGTCCACCAGTTCGTCGCTCGTGACCGACGGGATGCCGGAGTTCCGCTTGGCGACCTTGACCCACACGCCCTCCTGGCGCGTGTGGTGGCCTGCCAGCCAGTCCTCGAACGCCCGGGCGTCCGGGAAAGCGATGATCTCCACGCCGTCGAGTTCGTCCACGCGAATCAGGCTATCGCCCGCCGTACGGCACGGCGTTGTGGTGGGACGGGAGCATGTCGTGCGGGCCCAGCGGGCCTTGAGCCCCGCGAGCCGGTCGTGAGCCCGGCCGGTGAACGTCTGACGCACGGCCCGGGGGGTGCTGTAGCCGCGCCGGCCATGAAGCTGACAGTGCGTCGTGTGACGCTCCGGGACGGGCTGGTCTGCCGGGGCCTCGGCGCCTGCGGACCCGACGCCTGAACCGCCTTCCGGCCGGGAGCCGCGCGCGCTACGGGGACACGAGCCCGGTCTCCGGCCGGCAGATCTCGCACGGCCTGATGTCGGCCTCCCCGAGGGCGATCATCGCCTCCTCGCGGTTCAGCCGGCCGTGCGGACGCCGGTACATGTGACAGCCGCCGCGGTGCAGGATCGCGAAGTCGTCGGCCGTCGCCCGGGACGGCTCGATCTTCCACGAGGAGCCTTCGCGCGCGGCGCGCTCCTGTTTCAGCCGGCGTCCCTCCGCCGCCTCCAGCTCGCTGATCGTGGCCCGGGTGCGCTCCAGCTGGTACGCCTGGTACTGCTCCACGATGCGCAGTTTCTGGAGACGGGACAGCTGAGGTATCGGATCGGACATGGCGCAAAGAGGTGTCTCGGTCGATCGCTCTACGCGGCGGTCTCGACGTCCACGACGGGCACCGCCTCGGGCCGGGTGGCGGCCTTCAACCGCATCCGGGAGTCGACGGCCTTCTCCCGTTCGACGGTCTTCCAGTACGGGTGCGTGGCCACCGTGGCGGACAGTGCGAGGCACTCCGCGCGGAGCCTTTCCACGGCCGCCTTCTGCTCTTCCGTCCAGCCGGGGCTGTCGTCGCGACCGCCGGTGACCTCGCCGGTGTGCGGAGGCGTCCGGCCTTCCCACCCGGCCTGGGGTTCCACGCTCCACGGCAGGGTGCGGCACAGTGCGGCCAGCTCCGATGTCGCCTGGTGGAGGCGGGTCTGGGCGCCCTGCAGATCGTCGGGGAAGTCGGTGTCGGCCATGACCGAAACCATACTCCTGTTCGAATTTGATTGGCGAGTGCGGCGCGGGGTGTCGAGACCTTGCTGCGGGCGCCTTGACTCCTCGCGCCGTCACCGCCTCCGGGCCCGTCACCGCGTCCCGCGGCGTCGGAGCTACGACCGGCGGCGTGGCCTGCCGCGCTTGCCGCCCCTGGCGGCGCCGGAACCGGTCCTGGAGCTCCGGCCGGCCGACGTGCCGGCGGCGGGCTTGCGCTGTGCGCCGCCCTTGTCCTGGCTCCTGGCCTTCGCCTTGGCCTTGTCCGTCGCCTTGGCCTTGGGCTGGGCCTCGGCCTGGGGGCGACCCCGCGTGCTGTTGACCGTGCGCCCGCGCACGATGCCGATGAACTGCTCCACCAGATCGGTGGTCTCGTCCTGCGGCCAGGACAGCGCGACGCGTGACTGGGGGGCGTCCGAGACCGGCCGGTAGGTCAGGTCCCTGCGGTGGTGCAGGCGGGCCAGTGACTGCGGTACGACCAGCAGCCCCACCCCTGCCGCCACCAGTTCGACCGCGTCCGCGGTCGTGGCGGGACGCTCGATCGCGGGCCGCCCCGGAGGGCGCTCCCAGTCGAGGGTGTCGTCGAGGGGGTGCAGCACGATGTCGTCCGCGAGATCCTCGCTGGTCACCTCGTCGACCGCCGCGATGAGGTGGTCCTTGGGGACCACGACCACCGTCGTCTCGGTGTAGAGGGGGATGGCGCTGAGGTCCGTCCGGTCGACCGGCAGCCGTACGAGGCCGGCGTCGGCGCCGCCGCCGCGCAGCGCCTCGAACGCCTCGGCCGCGGGCACGCCGACGAGGGTCAGCGGGACGTCGGGCAGCCGCTCGTTCCAGGTCCGCACCCACTTCGTGGGGGTCACTCCCGGGACATAGGCGAGCCGGAACGAAGGGGATGCATCCGAACCTGTCACGCCGCAAGGCTACCTTTCGTGGTCAAAGGCAGCACACACGCTCGATACCCTTGACGCATGACGTCGCACCAGAGCACCCAGACGATGAAGCCCGCGACCGCGGCGAAGAAGCTGGGTGTGTACCTCGAGGCCACCCCCGCCGAGTTCCAGGAGGGTGTGGTCTCCCGCGCCGAGCTGAACGCTCTGCAGGCCGACCCGCCCCAGTGGCTGCAGGACCTGCGGCGCGACGGCCCGCACCCCCGGCCGGTGGTCGCGGCGAAGCTCGGCATCTCGATCGCGGGCCTCGCCCGGGGCGGGGTCACCGAACCCCTCACCACGGAGCAGATCGACGCGCTGAAGAAGGACCTCCCCGAGTGGCTGCAGAAGGAGCGGGCCACCCAGGCGGAAGTCCGGAAGGAAGCGGCGCGCATCAAGGCGAAGAACGCCGAGCGGGCCGACCAGACGCGCCCCTGACCCCACGCCGCCCCTGACGTCCCGATCCGCACGACGCGGTCCGGTTCCGGGATCTCCCGGCGACTCCCCGGCGGCGCCGAGGCCCACCAGGTTCGGGCCGTCGACCAGGCGTGCAACCTTCTCGCAACCCATGGCGGGGTTGACTGGTCCCCGTCCGCGTCGTCAGTCCGTCGAGAGGGGTCGTCCGTGAACGAGCACGGGAGCCGCCCGGTGGAGCTCACGCCCGCGGCCGCCGGACTGCTGCGGCGGCTGCGGGCGGCCCACGGGCCGCTGATGTTCCACCAGTCGGGCGGGTGCTGCGACGGCAGTGCGCCCATGTGCTACCCGGCCGGGGAGTTCCGGACCGGGGCGTCGGACGTGCTGCTGGCCGAACTGCGCGTGGCGGGGGTCGGGGAGCCGGTGCCGTTCTGGATGTCCCGCAGTCAGTACGAGCGGTGGAGCCACACCCGGCTCGTGGTCGACGTGGTCGACGGCCGGGGCAGCGGCTTCTCGCTGGAGGCCCCCGAGGGAGTGCGGTTCCTGATCAGGTCGTTCATGGCCTGAGGCTGCCGACGACATTGGCCGTCGCCGCGATGCCCTCGTGAATGGTCGGCGCCATGCTCGTGCCCGCGAGAAAGAACCCGAGCAGGGCGCAGACCAGGGCATGGGACATCTTCAGACCACCGTTGCGCAGAAAGATCACTGCGAGGACGAGGAGCAGAAGCACCAACGAGATCGAAATGGCCATCGCCAACCTCCTTCGCCGCGCCGGAATTGCGGCATTCGGCGGCCAGTCTGGCGCAGCGCCGGGCCCGCACGGCCGACTGGCGTGTCCGCCGTACGGGTGACTCGGCTCAGCGGTCCTTCGAGCGCAGGAACCTCTCGAGTCCTGCCAGGTCGTCGGTGTTGATGTGGTCGACCCCGGCGGCCAGCAGTTCGCGCCATACGGCGTCGCGCGCCGGACCGGGCGTGTCGGGTGTGGCCCAGAAGCGGACCCGCTGACCGCGCCCGTGGGCGGTGGCGACGAGGGAGTGCAGCTTCTCCCGTTCCGCCGCGGGGAATTCACCGGTGCCGAGCCAGCTGAAGCTGTGGTTCCAGTTGCCGGAGATCAGCGGGATGAAGGAGGCGGGGGCGGGGGCGGGGGCGGGGGCGGCGAGGTCGTCGAGGCGCCCGTCGTAGAAGGCGTACCTGTGGCGCTGCGCCTCCATGGGGGCGCGGGCCGCGCGGTCGCCCGAGACGACCGGAGTGACCGCGCCCAGGCGGACGCGGCCGTCGGTGCAGCTGCTCAGCATTCGCCGGTAGTCGCGCAGTTGGCGGTCGAGTTCGAGGTAGGCGGCGACGCCGTCCGTCTTGATGTCGACGAGCAGTTGCACCGGCCGGTGGTAACCGCGGTAGACGCTGCCGTGGTTGGCGCGCACGCGGGCGAGCAGCGGTTCGAGGTAGAGGCCGCGCAGGGTGCGGGCGGGGTCGAGCTCGGCGGGCTCGTGGGCGACGAGCAGTTCGCCGTCGACGAGGAAGATGTCTGCCTCGACGCTGGTGAAACCGTGCGAGAGGGCGTCGTGGAGCGGCCGTTCGTGCAGGTAGTCGTTGTGGGCGTGGGCCCGGCGCAGCGGCCTGGGCCGGGCGGGTCCGCCGCCGCGCTCGGCGGCCTGCGCGTGGGCGGGGGCGGCGACGGCGCCCGCCAGCGCGGCGGCGATCGTCGTGACGGCTCTGCGACGGGTGGTCGGCACCGTGGCCTCCGGGCTCTGCGAGTCGGACGGGACTCGGTGAGTATCCGACGGCGAGGCCCCAACGGGCAGGGTGCGGCGAGGAGTTCGGCCATTCGTCATCTGTGTGCCCATCGCCGCGCCTGCGGCGACGGGGCGGTTGACGCGTGGTCAGGAGGCGATGTCGGACCAGTGGACGGTGCGGTCGCACCAGCGCTTCAGCAGGACGTGGTCGTGCCCCACCGCGAGGAGTCCGGCGCCGCTGTCCTGCCGGTAGCTCTCGACGACGGCCACGAGGGCCGCCGTGGTGGAGGCGTCCAGCATCGCGGTCATCTCGTCGCAGACCAGCCAGCGCGGACGGAGCACCAGTGCGCGGGCGAGGCAGGCGCGTTGCAGCTGCCCGTCGCTGACCTCGTGGGGGCGGCGGCCGAGGAGTTCACCGGTCAGGCCCACGGTGTGCGCCAGCTCCTCGGCACGGCCGGCCGCTTCCACGCGCCGTCCGGTCGCGCGCAGCGGTTCGGCGATGACTGCCCGCAGCGTCAGCCCGGGGTCGGCGGACAACCGGGGCTGCTGGAACACGACGCCGATCGCCGTGCGCAGGTCCCGGGGAGCGGCGTGCCGCCAGCCGCGTACCGGCTCGCCGTCGACGACGACGCGCCCCGCGTCGGGGCGGTGCAGCAGCGCGGCGACCCTGGCGAGGGTGGACTTGCCGCAGCCGCTGGGGCCGAGGAGGCCGACGGCCTCGCCGGGCGCGAGGCGCAGGGAGGCGCCGCGCACGACCGGGTGGCGGCGGTCGTAGCCCGCGGTGACGTCCTGGAGGTCAAACACGGTCGAGCTCCTCGGCATGGTGGCAGGCGACGCCGTCGGTGAACCGGGGCAGGGCCGCGCAGGCGTCCGACGCGCGGGCGCAGCGCGGGGCGAACGCGCAGCCGGGCGGCAGGTCAACGAGCTCGGGCGGCAGACCCGGGATCAGCGCGAAGTCCCGTTCCGGAAGGGCGTTCAGCAGGCCGCGGGCGTAGGGGTGGCGGGGGCCCGGTGTGCCGAAAAAGCTCTCGGCGTCGGCGATCTCGACGATCCGTCCGGCGTACATGACGGCGACGCGGTCGGCGGTGCGCTGCGCCGCCGCGAGGTCGTGGGTGATCAGGAGCAGGGCGCGCCCCTGGTCGGCGTGGTGGCGCAGTTCGTCGGCGGTGTGCTCGACGAGGTCGCGGTCGAGGCCGGTGGTCGGTTCGTCGGCGAGCAGCAGGGGCGCGTCGCCGACGAGAGCGAGCGCCGTGGCCGCGCGCTGGGCGAGGCCGCCGGACAGTTCGTGCGGATACCTGTCGAGGTGGCCGGCGGGGAACGCGGCGCGCTCGGCGGCCCCGGCGGCGGCCCGGCGCGCCGCCGCGCCGCGCAGCCCGGTGAGCTGCCGTACGGTCTCGGCCAGTTGGGCCCCGACGGTCCGTACGGGCGTGAGGTGGGCGGCCGGGCTCTGCGGGATCAGACCGATGCGCCGCCCGCGGACGGTGCGTGCGAGGGTGCGCTCGTCGGTGTCGAGGAGGTCGATGCCGTCGATCCGGGCGGATCCGGCGGTCTGTGCGTTGCCGGGCAGCAGGCCGAGCAGCGCGGAGGCGAGCACGGACTTGCCGCAGCCGCTCTCGCCGACGAGGGCGAGGCACTCCCCCGCGGCGAGGTCGAAGGAGGCGTCGGTGACGGCGGCGACATGACGTCCGCCGCGCATGCGGAATCGCACGGAGAGCCCCCGCACGGCCAGCACGGGCCCGCGCCGCGCTCCGGCGGCCGCCTGGGCCCGGCCCGCCGGCCGGCCATGACCGAGCGGCGCACCCGCTTGGGCGCACCTGCCGCCCCCTGGTGCCTCCGCCGCGGGCGCGGCATCGGCCCGCGCGCCGCCCGCGCTCGCCTCGGCATCGCGGGACGCGGGCGCGGCGACCGGGGACGCACCGGCGGCCGCCTGGGCCCGGCCCGCCGGCCCCTCGCCGCCGAGCGGCGCGGCTCCCTTCGCTCCAGGCACAGCCCCGCCCTGCGCGCCGGGCACGGGCTCCGGGGCCGGGTGCCCCTTGACGGCGTCTTCGGCGTGCGCCGCCCCCGCGCCCACGCTCGCACCGGGCGCCCCACCGCCGCACGGCACGGCTGACGACGCGTCGGTGCCGGGACCCTGGTCCCGGCCTGCCGGCCGGACACCGGCCGTCGGCGCGGCGGCGGCCGTCGCCTCCCTCGCAGGCGCGGCCTCACGCCGCGCGCCGGGCGCCGGCCCCGGGGCGAAGGAGCGCGACGTGGGCCGGGTCGGTTCCGGCGGCGTGGTCACAGCATCAGCTCCGATCGGCGTCGCGGGTTGATCCTTTCGCGCCAGGCGCCGGCCAGGCCCGCGACCGCCAGCGTGGGGACGATGAGGAAGAGTCCGGGGAAGAGGGTGGGCCACCAGTCGCCGGCGAGCAGCGAACCGCGGGCGGACTGGACGAGGTTGCCGAGGCTGGCCTGGTGCGTGGGCAGGCCGAGGCCGAGGAACGACAGGGCCGACTCGTGCCACATGGCGTGCGGCACCATCAGGACCGCGGCGAGCCCGGCCTGCGGCAGCACACCCGGCAGCAGGTGGCGCACGGTCACCCGCCACCTGGTGGCTCCGCCGCTGATCGCCGCGTCGATGTACGGGCGCGAGCGCAGCGACAGCACCTCGGAGCGCACGATGCGGGCGGTGGACAGCCAGTGCGTGAGCGCGACGGAGACGATGACGGGCCACACGCCGGGCCGGAACACTGCGACCACGAAGATGCCGAGGAGCAGATGCGGCACGGAGGAGAAGGTGTCCACCAGCCGCATCAGGAGCCGGTCGGTCCAGCCTCCGAACGCCGCGGCGGCCGCGCCGACCGCCGTGCCGATCAGGGTGGCGACGAAGGCGGCGACGAGACCGACGAGCAGGGAGACACGCAGTCCGTAGACGCAGCGCAGCAGCAGGTCGCGGCCGACGTCGTCGGTCCCGAAGGGATGCGCCGCGGAGGGGGGTCGCAGCTTCATCGACAGGTCGACGGCCTGCTGGTCGAGCTGGACGAGCGGCGGTACGACGAGGACGGCGAGCGCCACGGCGGCGACGACGACGGCCGACACGGTGACGCGCATCGTCCGGGTCGAGCGGCGGGTGCGGCCGCGGGAGGTCCAGGCGAGGTCAGCCATCGAATCCCACCCTCGGGTCGGCCAGGCCGTACAGCAGGTCGGAGAGCAGGTTGCCCACCAGCACCGCCGCTGTCGCGAGCACGGTGAGCGCGGCGAGCAGCGGGAAGTCGACCGAGGTGGCGGCCTGGACGGTGGCCGCGGCGATGCCGGGCCAGCTGAAGACGGTCTCCACCAGCAGGGCGCCGGTGATGAGTTCGGGGACGCGCGAGCCGATGAGGGTCAGCATCGGCAGCATGCCCGAGCGCAGGGCGTGGCCGAGCAGCACGGTGGGTTCGGCGAGGCCGCGGGCGCGGGCGCCGCGCACCGGGTCCTCCTCCAGCGCGTCGCCGACGCCCTGGCGAACGTAGAGGAGGAACCACGGCAGTTGGGTGATGCCGAGGACGGCGGCGGGCAGGACGAGGTGGGTGGCGACCTGGCCCAAGGCGACGGTGTCGCCGGCGGTGTCGGTGAGCCCGCCGGCGGGCAGGACGCCCAGTTCGAGGGCGAAGAACCAGATGGCGAGCAGCCCGAGCCAGAACGCGGGGGCCGCCTCCAGGGTGTATGCGGCGGAGCTGACGCAGCGGTCGAGCGGGCCGCCGCGGCGGCGGGCCGCGAGCACACCGAGGACGGTGCCGAGGACGACGGCGAGCGCGAACGCGGTCGCGGCGAGCAGCACGGACCAGCCGATGCGTTCCCCGATGACGTCGGCGACGGGCATGCGCATGATGGCGGAGTCGCCGAAGTCGCCCTGGAGGGCGGCCGTCAGCCAGTTCCACCAGCGGGTGACCAGCGGCTGGTCGACACCGAGGTTGGCGCGGATCTGGTCGAGGTTCTCCTGCGAGGCGGTCAGTCCCGCGCTGCCGGTGTAGGCCTTGACGGGGTCGAAGGGCGAGGCGGCGGCCGCGGCGAACACCGCGAAGGTCACGGCGACGAGGACGGGCACGGCGAGCAGGGCCCGCCGTGCGGTCATGCGTGCGAGCGCGCCCCAGGGGAGGCGGCGGTTCACTGCTTCGGCGTCCAGTCCTCGACGTTCCACCAGGGGCCGGAGGCGAGGCCGTGGTCGTGCGGCTCGACCTGGGTGCTCAGGCCGTCCCACGTGTCGTTGACAACGTAGACGTGGTCGATGTGGGTGAGGAAGGTGTAGGCGGGGTTCTTGACCAGTTCGCGCTGGACGGTGTCGTACGCGGCCTTGCGTGCGGCCTTGTCGCCGCTGCGGCGGCCGGCTGCGAGAGCCTTGTCCACGGCCGGGTTGTCGTAGTGGGCCATGTTGTTGAAACCGTCGCCGGCGAGCGCGGAGTGGAGCAGGAGGTACTGGTCGAAGTCGGGGTCGCCGGGTGCGCCGCCGCCGGCGAGGACGGCGTCGTGCGCCATGCGGGGCTCGATGACCTCCCAGGTGCCGGCCTTGGTGGTGATGTCGATGCCGGCCTTCTTGGCGTCGGAGGCGTAGGCGAGGGCGTGGTCCTGGCGCAGCTTGTCGCCGGTGAGGTACCAGAGCGGGAAGGCGGCCCGGACGCCGTCCTTGACGCGGATGCCGTCCTTGCCGGGCTTCCAGCCGGCGTCGTCGAGGATCTTCCTGGCGGCGTCGAGGTCGTGCGTGCGCTCGGTGCCCCGGGTGAACCACTCGCTGCCGGTGGGCACGGGCCCGTAGGCGGGCTTGCCGGCGCCGCTGAGGATGGCGTCGACCATGGCCTCGCGGTCGACGGCGATGTCGAGGGCGCGGCGGACGGCGGTGTCGCCCGCAACCTTGTCGCCGGTGGGCAGCGTGACGGTGCGGTAGTCGTAGGTGGTGGCCTCGTACGTCTTGCGGCCCGGTTCGTTCCGGAAGCCCTTGGCGAGGTCGGGCGGCAGGACGGCGCCGTCGAGGTCGCCCGCCCGCAGCCGCGTGGCGCGGACGTCGTCGTCCTTGATGATCGCCATGGTGAACCTCTTCACCGCGGGCGCGCCGCCCCAGTAGCGGGGGTTGGCCTTGAAGCTGATCTCCTCCCCTTTGGACCAGCCGGTGAGGACGTAGGGGCCGGTGCCGACGGGCTTCGTGGTGAACTCGCCGGTGTTGACGTCCTGCCTGCCCGCGATGTGCTCGGGGGCGATGGGCAGGACGGTCCGCTGGGCGAACGGCGCGTAGGGGTACTTGAGCGTGAAGACGACGGTGTCGTCGCCGACGGCCTGCACGTCCTCGACGGCGTCCAGTTCGGTCCTGGACGGGTTGTTGGTCCTCTTGTCGAGGATGGTCCGGTAGGTGAAGACGACGTCCTCGGCGCCGAACGGCTCGCCGTCGCTGAACTGGACGCCCTTGCGGAGCCGGTAGGTGTACGTGAGCCGGTCGTCGCTCACCTCGGGCAGGGCGGCGGCGAGCGCCGGGCGGAGCCTCATGTCCGTGTCGAAGGCGAGCAGTCCGTCGAAGATCTTGGAGTTGCCGTCCTTGCCGTAGCCGAGGAGCGGGCTGAGGGTCTCGGGTTCGTAGGCGATGCCGACGACCGCCGAGTCCGTGGCCCGCGCGCCCGTCCCGCCCCCGGCGCCCGGCTTGGAGCAGGCCGCCGCGCCGAAGGTCAGCGCGGCGGCGAGCGCCGTGGCGGCCGCAGCCCGTATCGATCGGCCCATCATGCTCGCACACCCCTGTTGAAGATCAGCCGTTATTGCAAATCCCTCGCAATTAAACAGCATGTAAAGGGCGTGACGGAACAGGGGGTGTTACGGGGCCTGGAGATCGACGAGCGCGGCCAGCACCTCCTTGTGCCGGCCCGGAGTGCCGAGCGCGATCTCGTCGGCCTTGGCCCGCTTCAGGTAGAGGTGCGCGGGGTGTTCCCAGGTCATGCCGATCCCGCCGTGCAGCTGCACGCACTCTTCGGCCGCGTGCACGGCGACCCGGGAGCAGTACGCCTGGGCGACGGCCACCGCCACCGCCGCGTCGGGGCTGCCGGTGGCCAGGGCGTCGGCCGCGGCGCGCGCGGCGGCCCGGGCCGAGACGACCTCCAGCCACAGCTGGGCCATACGGTGCTTGAGCGCCTGGAACGAGCCGATGGGCCGGTTGAACTGGTGCCGCTCCCGCGTGTGCCGGACCGTCTCCTCCAGACACCATTCCGCGACGCCCAGTTGCTCGGACGCGAGCAGGCCCGCCCCCGCGAGCAGCCCTCGCCGCATGGCCGCCTCCCCCGCGTCGCGGTCCGCGACGCGGGTGCCGGCCGGACCGGGGGTGACGGCGGCCAGCGGACGGGTCAGGTCGAGCGCGGTCTGCGGCTCCACCGAGACCTCGGAACGCTCCAGCAGATACAGGCCGTCGGCCCGCAGCACGAGGAACACGTCGGCGCGGACGGCGTCAGCGACGCCGGTGACGCGTCCCGCGTCGCCCGCCGGCAATCCGTCGGCGGCCGACAGCGGCAGCGCGGCCACGGCGGTGCGGCGGCCCGCCGCGAGGTCGCCGAGCAGCGCGGTCACGTCCCCGGAGACGTCACCGAGCGCGAGCAGCACCTCCGTCGCGATGACGGAACTGGTGAGGTACGGCGCCGGGGCGACGCTGCGGCCGAGCTCCTCCAGGACGACCGCCGCCTCGCGGTGGCTCGCGCCCTGGCCGCCCAGCTTCTCGGGCACGAGCAGCCCGGCGGCGCCGATGTCGGACGCCAGGGCCTTCCACAGACCGGCGTCGTACGGGCTGCCGCTCTCGGCGGCGCCGGCGACGAGCGCGGCGGGGTCGGCGTGGTCGGAGAGCAGCGAGCGGACGGCTGCCCGCAGATCGGTCTCGGTCTCGGAGTACAGCAGGTCCGTCATCGCGCGAGGTCCTTCCAGGCGATGTCCTTGTCGCTGCGCGGTTCGGCGGGCAGGCCGAGGACACGTTCGGCGACGATGTTCAGCAGCACCTCGCTGGTGCCGCCCTCGATGGAGTTGCCCTTGGAGCGCAGGTAGCGGTAACCGGCGTCACGCCCGGTGAAGTCGACGAGCTCGGGGCGGCTCATGGTCCAGTCGTCGTACAACAGCCCCTCGTCGCCGAGGAGTTCGACCTCCAGGCCGCTGATCTCCTGGTTGAGCCGGGCGAAGGCGAGCTTCGTGCCGCTGCCCTCCGGGCCGGGCTGGCCCGCGACGAGCTGCTGGCGCAGCCGTTCGCCGGTGAGCCGGGCGACCTCGGCCTCGACCCACAGCGTCAGCAGCCGCTGGTGCAGGTCGTGGGTGCGCAGTTCCGGGCGTTCGCGCCAGGTGCGGGCGACGGTGCCGATCATCCCGCCCTCGCGGGGCAGCCGCATGCCTCCGATGGAGACCCGCTCGTTCATCAGCGTGGTCTGGGCGACCCTCCAGCCGTCACCGACCTCGCCGAGCCGGTGCGCGTCGGGGATGCGCACCTCGGTGAGGAAGACCTCGTTGAACTCCGCCTCGCCGGTGATCTGCCGCAGCGGGCGGACCTCGACGCCGGGGTCGGTCATGTCGCAGACGAAGTAGGTGATGCCCTGGTGCTTGGGCACGTCGGGGTCGGTGCGGGCGATGAGGATGGCCCAGCGGGCGACGTGGGCGCTGGACGTCCACACCTTCTGCCCGGTCACCACCCAGTCGTCGCCCTCGCGGACCGCGCGGGTGCCGAGCGCCGCGAGGTCGGAGCCGGCGCCTGGTTCGCTGAACAGCTGGCACCACACCTCCTCGCCGGTCCACAGGGGTTCGAGGAAGCGCTGCTTCACCTCCTCGGAGCCGTAGGCGAGGATCGTCGGCGCGGCCATGCCGAGGCCGATGCCGATGCGGCGCGGGTCGTTGTCGGGCGCGCCGGCGGCGGCGAGCTCGGCGTCGACGACGGCCTGCAGGGAGCGCGGCGCGCCGAGGCCGCCGAGGCCCTCGGGGTAGTGCACCCAGGCCAGGCCGGCCGCGAATCGGGCCCGGAGGAAGTCACCTCGCGCGGTGGTGGCCGGAGGGTGTGCGGCGAGCAACTCCTGTGTGAGCGCCCGCAGTTCGGATGCGTCCGGCACCTTCTTCATCGGTTTGCTCCTTCCGGCACGACGACGAGGCGGCCGGTGGTCGTGCCGTCGGCGACGCGCTGGACGGCGTCGGCGGCGTCCTTGAACGGGACCCGCTCACTGACCAGGGGCTTGATCAGGCCCTTGGCGGCGTACTCGGTCAGCGTCCGGTGGCAGTGCGCGATGGAGGCAGGGTCCTTGCGGGCGTAGAGACCCCAGTGCAGGCCCATGATCGAGTAGTTCTTGACCAGGGCGTGGTTGAGCGCGGGCGCCGGGATGTCGCCACTGGCGAAGCCGACGATCACGATGCGGCCCTCGAAGGCCACACACTTGGCGGACTTGGCGTAGGCGTCGCCGCCGACGGGGTCGTAGATCACGTCGGCGCCGCGGCCTCCGGTGGCCTCCTTGACGGCGGCGACGATGTCCTCGGTGCGGCGGTCGACGACCACGTCACAGCCCAGCTCGCGTGCGACGGCAGCCTTCTGCGGACCGCCGACGACACCGATGACCTTCGCTCCGGCCGCCTTGCCGAGCTGCACGGCGGCGCTGCCGACGCCTCCGGCCGCGGCGTGGACGAGCAGCGTCTCGCCCTCCTTGAGGCCGGCCCTGCGGTGGAGTCCGAACCAGCCGGTCTGGTAACCGATGTGCAGGGCCGCGGCCTCGGCGTCGTCCAGGGCGTCGGGCGCGGGCAGCAGAGCGGCCTCGTCCGCGACCACGTACTCGGCGAGACCACCGTGCGGCAGGGCCGGGTTGGCGATCACCCGGCGGCCGTCCTCGGTCTCCCCGCAGATCTCCACGCCCGGGGTGAAGGGCAGCGGCGGCTTGATCTGGTAGAGGCCCCGGCACAGCAGCGCGTCGGGGAAGTTGATGTTCGCGGCCCGGACCCGCAGGAGGACCTGCCCTTCGCCGGGCGTGGGCCGGTCCACCTCCTGGAGCCGCATCACCTCACTCGGCTCGCCGCTCCGGTGCACTTGCCATGCCTGCATGTCAGGGCCTCCCACAAGCCGTAGGGCGTACTGTATGCGCCGCATACTAAGCGGTCGCTTGCCCCTCGTGGAAGACCCTCCCCGGCCGCCCGCCGAATTCTCAGCCGCGCCTGGGCCTCGCCCGGACGTGCATCCGCTCCCCCTGCGGGCCGAAGAGGCTCAGGAACTCCACCGGCTGACCGTCGGCCGCGCCGAACCAGTGCGGCACCCGGGTGTCGAACTCCGCCGCCTCCCCCGGACCCAGCACCACGTCGTGGTCGCCGAGCAGCAGCCGGAGGCGGCCGGAGAGCACGTAGAGCCACTCGTACCCCTCGTGCGTGCGCTGCTCGACAGGCTCCTCGGCCGGCCTGTGCACCACCTTGTACGCCTGGAGCCCGCCGGGCCGGTTGGTGAGCGGGTACATCGTCCGGTGGCCGCGCACGATCGGCTTCGACCGCACGCGCGGGTCGCCGACGGGCGGGGCCCCGACCAGTTCGTCGAGCGGCACCTGGTGGGCACGGGCGATGGGCAGCAGCAACTCCAGGCTGGGCCTGCGTCCGCCCGACTCCAGCCGGGACAGGGTGCTCACCGAGATGCCGGTCGCCTCCGACAGGGCTCCGAGCGTGGCGCCTCGCTCGCGCCGGATCCTGCGGAGCCGCGGCCCCACTTCGTTCAGTACGGCGTCCAGCCGTGGGTCGTCGTCCATGCGCTCCATTGCAGAAACAGCAAGGACATTTGTCAATCTCGGGCGGCCCCAGGTCCTAGCCGACGATGACCTCGGCGATCTGCGGCGTACCGCTCTGCCACACCAGGCGAACCGCGTCGGCCGTACGGTTGCCCGTGTTCAGCTGCGAGTACGGCCGCCGGATCTCGCCGACCCGCCGCCACGTTCCGTCCGGTGCCCGCAACTCGACGAGTGCCCGTGCCACGGTGTCGCCGGGCTGGAGCACCTTCACCGTCCGCACGGCCCGCGCGGCGCCGAGGTCCACGGTCAGCGCCTCGTCCGGCTCGGGGGCACGTCCGGCACGGTAGGCGGTGTCCGGGTCTCCGTCGGCCGCGGCACGCAGTGCGGAGCCGGCCGCCGGGGGCGGCCCTCCGCTCACGGAGGCGCTGTCCGTGGCGACCGAGAACTCCCTGACGACGAGCCAGTTCGTCTGGCCCGCCGTCGCCCTGGCCCGTACGTAGCGGGCAGTGGCGCCCTCGGGGGCGGTGGCCGTGACGTCCGGCGTTCCGGAGAAGGCCGCCAGCTGCTGCCAGTTCGTACCGTCGGACGAATACTCCAGCACGCCCCGGCGCAGGTAGTCGTTCGGGCTGTTCGGCTTGCCCATGGCCAGCGTGACGGCGCCGATCGGCCGCTCCTGGCGCAGGTCGACGCCGACGTGGTCGCCCGCCGCGGGCGCCCTGCTGCTCCAGTAGAACGTGGTGTCGTCCTCGTCGATCATCCGTGCGGGCACGTTGTCACGGTAGGTGCCCATGCTGCTGGTGGCCCTGATGCCGCCGGGAACGCCGAGGATACGGTCGTGCTCGGCCCGCGCGTCCTCGACGAACCTGTCCAGCACGCCTTCGCCGACGACGACGGGCACCTTCGTGCCGCCGAGTCCCGTGTAGACGAACGACCTGGCGGTGGCGAGCAGTCCGGGAAGGCGCCCGCGCAGCTCCCACGCCTCGGCGGCGTCGCCGTCGCGGGCGGCCTCCACGAGCCGCAGCGCGGTGCCTGCCGCCACTGCCCACGCCTCCGTCGCGTCGAGCCAGGGGCCGGCGTCGTCGACGAAGCCCGGCTCGGGAAGGCGGTCACGCAGCACCGACGGCGCCGCACGCAGCCCGCCCAGGGTCGCCTGGAGCCGGTCCGCGTCGCCGTCCCGCCAGAACCCCTCGAAGGCGGCGGCCAGTTCGGGCGCCTGCTGTACGTTGAGCCGCGAGCTGTAGTTGACGTCCGCGAAGGCCCGCAGGGCCCGTTCGGTGCGGCCGTCGCCGCCCGCGTACCACCGCAGCGCGGCCAGCCATGAGGTGCGCGGGTCGTAGGCGCTGTCGTTCCAGGTGTAGTCGGCGACGGTGAACAGCGCGATCTTCGACGCGTACGGCTGGATCATCGGATTCGCGGTGATGCCGGCCAGTTCGGCGGGCAGGCCCTTCTCCCGGCCGCTGAAGGGGCCGAGCAGCAGGCGGTTGGTGACGTAGTCGTTGACGGGGTAGTTGTCCCAGGTCAGGATCGGGTGGGCGAAGACCGAGCGGGCGGCGCGCGCCTGGGCGACCGTCATGGTCGGCGCGATGACACCGATGCCGGTCCACTCGACGACCACGTCAGCGTCGAGCTGCCCGGCCAGCGCCTTCTTGTAGGCGGTCGCCGTCACGTTGTAGTACTCGGTCGGCACCATCTGCAGGGGCTCGGCACCGGGGTGGGCGGCGATGAACTCGCGGTTCACCCGGTTGAGCAGGTGGGCCTGCGCCGCACCCGCCGCACCGCCGCCGGTGCCCCATCTGGCCTGGTCCTCGGGGCAGTTCCACTTCGTGTAGCTGATGTCGTCCAGCGGGACGGCGAAGGTGCGCACGCCGATGTCCCAGATCGTCCGGAACTTGTCGATGAGGGCGCGGGTGTCGGCCTCGGAGCTGTAGCAGACGGACAGGCCCGGGGACAGGGCGTAGGTGAAGTCCACGTGCCGCTGCTCGGCCCGGTCGACCAGCTCCTCGATGCGCGCCAGCGCCGAAACTGGGTAGGGCTCGCGCCACTTGTCGCGCAGATAGGGGTCGTCCTTGGGCGAGTACACGTAGATGTTCATCTTGTGCTCGCCGTAGAAGTCGAGCTGGTCCAGCCGGGCCTCGTGCGACCACGGGGTGCCGTAGAAGCCCTCGATGACGCCGCGCAGGGCGGTGGCGGGCCAGTCGCGGACGATCAGGCCGGGCACCTGGGCGCCGGGGCGGTCGCGGTGCGGCAGGAGCTGGCGCAGGGTCTGGGCGGCGTAGTAGGTGCCCGTGGCGTCCTTGCCGGCGAGGACGATCCGGTCCCCGCCGATACCGAGGACGTAGCCGTCGGCGGGCAGTCGCTCCGGGCCCTCGGCCTCGAGCGCGGCCAGGGCGCCCACGGCCCCGGCGGAGCCGACGTGGACGGTCAGCCGGTCGTCGACGGCACGCTCCCCGCGCACGACCCGTTCGGCGCCCGCCTCGTGCAGCGCCTTCTCGGTGACGTCGAGCGCCTGCGGGTCGGCGTCCTCGTCGGCGACCAGAGTGACGGTCGAGGTGATGGTGACCCCGTCGTCCAGGGACTGGACCTCGCGTGGGGTGGGGGTGACGGCCGGGGACCTGCCGTCCGGCCCGTGCCCGTCGGCGGCCTCGCCGACGGCGGGGGTACATGCGAGCGTGAGTGCCGCGACCAGGGCGGCTATTCGCAGGCGAAGCGTCACATTTCCTCCATGGGCCGCTCGGGTCGCACAAGGAAGTCGCGCATCACATCACTGCCAGTGATGTGCCCGGCCACAAGCCCTGTCAATCCGCAGCCCGCGCTGTCCCGTGCCCGTAAGGCTCGTTCACAGCGCGTACAGGGACGCGGCCGCCGTGCGGGCAGCGCCTCGGGAGGAGAAAATGAAGCCCCGGGCCGCGACGCGGTCCGGGGCCGGGGTGCCGGCGCGTCAGCGCGGGAACACCTCGAACGTGACGGCGGGCCGGCCGCCGAAGCGCGGCGCCGCCGCCTCGGCCATGCCGGTGAGGAAGGTGCGGCAGTACTCCTCCGGGTCCTTGTCCGTCAGGCCCTCGATGTACATGCGGTGCTCCAGAAGCGAGCGCACGGACCGCTCCAGACCGGGCCCCGCGTCGACCGCGTGGGTCGGGTTGTTCGATCCCGCCACGGCCACCCACCGCACGCCGTCCCAGGGTTCGAGCCCCTGCTCGGAGATGAGCTCGGGGAAGATCCAGCGGTTGCCCGCGTCGCCGGCGGCGTCCAGGGTCGCCCGTCCCACGGCACGGTGGTCGGGGGTGTTCCAGACCGTGCCGCCCCAGGTGTCACGGTGGTTGAGCGTGATGACCAGCTCGGGGCGGTGGCGGCGGATGGCGGCCGCGATGTCGCGCCGCAGCCCCGTCCCGTACTCGATGACGCCGTCCTTGTGGTCGAGGAACTCCACGGTGGGGACGCCCACGACCGCGGCGCTGGCGCGCTGCTCCTGCTCGCGCAGCGGTGCGCACTCGGCCGGGGCGATGGAGTCGATGCCCGCCTCGCCGCGGGTGGCGAGGACGTAGACGACCTCGCGTCCCCCGTCGGTCCACCCGGCGATGGCGGCGGCGCAGCCGTATTCGAGGTCGTCGGGGTGGGCGACGACGGCCAGGGCGCGCTGCCAGTCGCCGGGCATCTCCTGGAGCTGTTCGGTCACTTGATCCGTCATGGCCGCAGGATACGGCCCCGCCTCCCGGACGGAACGGATCGTTCGTCAGACCTCGTCACGGGCGAGGGCCAGCAGGCGGTCGAGGACCCTGGTGCCGCTCGCCCGCACGCCGTCGTGCTCGTACTCGTCGGTGACCCAGGTGCGCAGACCGCGGACGGCGCGGGCCGTGCGCAGGGAGTCGGCGGTGTCGACGTACATGTCGTCGTGGTAGACGGCCGCGGCGACCGGCACCTCGTTGACGGCGAGGCGTGCCGGGTCGTAGAGCGCGGGCCAGTCGGCGCGGGCGGCGAGCAGTTCGGCGGCCTCGCGCAGCGGGCGCAGCGCGGGGTCCGCCTCGAAGTGCCAGGGGTGGATGGTCTCGCCGGTGAACATCAGCGGACTCTCGCCGGCGAGCGTCGTCGCCGCGTCGAACTCCGGGAACTCGGCGCGTACGCGCTCGGCGGACCAGCCGGTGGGCCGGCCGCCCTCGGCGTAGATCGCCTCGTGCAGCACGGCGTACAGGGGGTTGGCGGCGAACGACAGGACGGGGCGGACGGCTTCCTGGAAGGCGTCGGAGAGTTCCTGGCCCGACGCCGTGCGCACGAAGGCGTTCTCGAGCAGGTAGTGCAGCTGGTGGCTGCCGTCCTGGCCGCCGAGGAGGATGCCGAGCGACTGGAAGGCTTCGGGCGTGAGGGTGTAACCGCCGGGCAGCACGGTGGGACGGTCCGCGAGGTGGGCGGCGATGCGGCGGGCGCGCTCGACGTCCTGCGGGTAACGGGCGTAGTGGGCCTCCACCTTGCGGCGGATGCGCGGATAGGCGGCGCGGTAGACGTCGTCGGCGTGCGCGTCCAGGGCGGGCAGACCGCCGGTGATCAGGGCGGTGTTCAGTCCTTCGGGAGCCGTGGACAGGTAGTGCGTGGTGCAGAAGCCGCCGAAGCTCTGGCCGAGCACGGTCCAGGGCGCCCCGCCGGTGAGCCGCCGCCGGATGGTCTCGCAGTCGCGGACGATGGAGTCGGCGCGGAAGTGGGCGAGGTGCGCGGCCTGTTGCCGAGGTCCGCCGCGCAGCGGGAGCGTCTGGCGGTTCAGGGGCGTGGAGCGGCCGGTGCCGCGCTGGTCGAGGAGGAGTACGCGGTACTCCTCCACGGCGCGGGCGAGCCAGGCCTGCGCCCCGGTGAAGCGGCGGGCGGCGTTGCCGGGACCGCCCTCCAGGTACACCAGCCAGGGCAGGTCGTCGCCCGTCCGGCCGGCGCCGGTGACCTCGCGGCCGTAGAGCTCGATCTGCTCGCCGTCGGGCTCGCCGTGGTCGAGCGGGACGGTGAAGCGGTGGTCGGTGAGGACGACTCCCGGCTGCCGGTAGCTGGCCAATGCTGCTCCTGATGTGTGACGTCTGTTCGCCGTGCGCCCCCGCCCGCCCAGTGGATCACAGGGGCGGGCGGGGGCGCGCGACGGGCCGGTCAGCCGGTGGGGAAGTCGTCCGGTGTCCTGATGCGGTCGCGGACCCAGACGCCTGCGGGCTTCAGCGACGTGGTGCCGGTCCAGGGACCGTTGTCGGCGCAGGTCCCGGTCTTGAACACGGCTCCGGAGCGGTGGTCGTCCGAGTAGTTCCAGTTCACCCAGCTGATCTTCTTGCTCGCCATCAGATCGAGGTAGCGCTGGGACATGGCGAAGTCGTTCGCCCCTTCGCCCGCGTAGTCCTGGGTGCCGAACTCGGTGACGAACACGGGCAGTTTGTCGGCCGCCCGGGACAGGGTGTTCAGGTACTCGTCCCGGTGCGAGGCCGCGTAGAAGTGGAACGTGTACATGATGTTGGCCGCGTCGACCGGGTTGTTCATGACCTCGCTCTCGTTCGAACCCTCCGAGACGCCGAGCGAGGACCATGCGCGGGTGCCGACGAGGATCGGGGTGTCCGGGTCGTTCTGCCGGATGACGGGGACGAGCTGCTCGGCGTAGTTCTTGATCGTGGACCAGCTCACGCCGCTGGGCTCGTTGGCGATTTCGAACAGCAGGTTGTTCTTGCTGCGGTGGCGCTGGGCGATCTCGGTGAAGAACGTCTTGGCGCGGGCGAGGTTGTGGTTCGGGTCGCCGGGGCTGAGCATGTGCCAGTCGACGATCGCGTACATGCCGCGTGCGGTGGCCTGCTCGATGATCGAGTGGACCTTGTCGGTGAAGCCGCGGGGGTCGGTCTCGTAGCCGCCTTCCTGGATGTACATGGAGATGCGCAGGACGTCGGCGTTCCAGTCGGTGGCCAGGGCGCCCAGGGATCCGGTGGTGACGCACTGGCTGTACCACTGCAGGCCGTGGGTGCTCATACCGCGCAGCTGGACGGGCTTTCCGTACTGGTTGCACAGCTTGGTGCCGCACACCCTCAGCTGTCCGTTGACGGCGACGGGCGTGCCGGCGGAGGTGGGTGGGGTGTCGACGGCGAGGTGGTCGACGTTGGGTCCGCCGTTGGCGGTGGTGGCGGTCGCCCTGATGGTGTTGGCGCCGGCCCTGAGGTCGGCCGTGACGGTGACCGTCGACCAGGAGGTCCACGAGCCGGTCCCGTTGAAGGCGCGCTCGTCGGCGGCGAGGGCGCCGTTGACGGAGATGTCCATCGGCCGGTTCGCGGTGGTGCCGTTGGCGTAGCGCAGGATCAGGGTCGCCCGGCCGGCCTGTGCGGCGTTGACCGTCCACTGGACGTAACCGCCGCTGACATTGTCGTAGTTGACGAAGCCGGTGCCGGTGTAGCCGGTGTGGTCGGACTCCACGAGCCCGCGCGAGACGGTCGCGTTCTCGGCCTCGTGGGTGACGGCCGCCGCGGCGGCGAGGGGTTCGGGGACGGGGGCTGCGGGCGCCGGGGGCGCGGCGGTCAGGGCGAGCGTCAGTGCGGTGCCGATCACGCCGAGGGCGGTGAGCGGGTGTTTCCAGAGCCGTGCCGGTCTCATGGGGGTCTCCGTTGGCTGGGCGGAAGGGCCGGGACAGAACCGGTGCGTCATGCATGCCGATTGGAAGGAAACTTTCCTAACCGAGAGGGATAGCAGGGGTGGCCGCCGATCGGCAAGGGCCCTGACGGCAGGAGCCCGTCCGCCAGCGGAGCGGCGCGCCGCTCGCGAGCCGTGCCCTTGCCAGGCGGTGGCAGGGCATGTTGATCTGCTTCCTGCTCCCGTAGCGAAGGTGGTTTCCATGGCCCTGTTCGATCTCCCGCTCGAGGAACTGCGCAGGTACCGCAGCGCCTCCGCCGCACCGGCGGACTTCGACGCGTTCTGGACGAAGACGCTGGAGGAGGCCCGCACCCACGCCCTCGGCGCGCGCTTCGAGCCCGTCACGACCGGCCTGACGTCGGTGGAGGTCCACGACGTGACCTTCGCCGGATTCGGGGGCCACCCGGTGAAGGGCTGGCTCGTGCTGCCCGCCGGGACCGCCGAACCGGTGCCGGTGGTCGTGGAGTTCCTCGGCTACGGCGGCGGACGCGGACTGCCGCACACCCATCTGCTGTGGGCGTCGGCGGGTCTCGCGCACTTCGTCATGGACACCCGCGGACAGGGCAGCGGCTGGGCGAACGGCAGCACAGCGGACCCGGTGGGCAGCGGGCCCGCCTTCCCCGGCTACCTCACGAGGGGCATCGAGGACCCGCACGAGTTCTACTACCGGCGGGTGTTCACCGACGCCGTACGCGCGGTCGAGGCGGCGCGCTCGCATCCGCTGACGGACGCCTCCAGGACGGCGGCCGTCGGCGCGAGCCAGGGCGGCGGCATCGCGCTCGCGGTGGGCGGCCTGGTGCCGGACCTCGCGGCCGTCGCCCCGGACGTGCCGTTCCTGTGCGACTTTCCGCGCGCCACGACACTCACCGACCGCGACCCCTACCGGGAGGTCGGCAACTACCTGCGGACCCATCGCGGCCGAAGCGAGCAGGCGGCGCGCACCCTCGCGTACTTCGACGGGGTCCACTTCGCGGCGCGAGGGCGTGCTCCGGCGCTCTTCTCGGCGGCGCTGGAGGACCAGACGTGCCCGCCGTCGACGGTGTTCGCCGCCTTCAACGCCTATGCCCACGAGGAGAAGCGGATCGAGGTCTACGACTTCAACGACCACGAGGGCGGTGGCCCGCACCAGGAGGCCGCCCAACTCGCCTGGCTGCCCGGCACGTTGAGGCGGTGACGGGACGGGGCCGCAGGTGATGGCCGTCTTGACCGGACCGGATAGCCTCCCTAACGTGCCGTAGAAAGCGCTTGCCCCAGCGGCCGCCCGCGTGCCCGTACTCCCCGAGGAGGCCCGAGATGAACCCTCCCGGTGCAGCCGCCGTGTACGACGGCCTGCCCGGCGGGATCGGCGTGTCCCGCCTGCGCGTGTACGACTGGCCGTCGGCGGACGGGCTGCGCGGCGGAACGCCCCACCTGCACCTGACCTGTTCGGAGGGGTACGCCGTGACCGGAGGGCGCGGCGCGGTGCAGACGCTGACCGCCTCCGGGTTCGAGGAGACGCCGCTCGCTCCCGGCGCCCTGGTCTGGTTCACGCCCGGCACGATCCATCGGCTGGTCAACGAGGGCGATCTGACGATCGTCGTCCTCATGCAGAACTGCGGTCTGCCGGAGGCCGGTGACGCGGTGCTCACCCTGCCGCCGCCGTACCTGGCCGACGCGGCCCGCTACCGGGCGACCGTCGCCCTGCCCGCGACCGCCTGCGAGGAGGAGCTCGCCACGGCCGCCCGGCGCCGCCGCGACCTGGCGATCGAGGGCTTCACCGCGCTGCGCGCGGCGGCCGCGGCCGGGGACCCGGAGCCGCTGGCCGCGTTCCACCGGGCGGCGGCCGCCCTGGTGCGCCCGCTCGCGGACCGCTGGCGCGAGCGGTGGCTGACGGGCGCCGCGGCCGCGTCGGCCGCCACCGGCACGCAGTTGGCGCGCCTGGAACGGGGCGACGCCCGCTACCTCGCGGACGCCGTCGTACGGGCGGAACGGCCCGCGGCACGCGGCCGGTTCGGCATGTGCGGCCGCCTCGACGTGTATGACGCAGGGCCCGCGGACGTACCCGACGCGCGGCCCGCATGAGGCGCACCGGCGGTCGCGCCCGGCCCGGGCCGCCCGCTACGCGGCCGGAGGCGCCGGTGCGGCGAGGAAGCGGTGCAGTGAGGTCTTCAGCGCGGCGACGAACGCCTCGCGGGTCGCCTCGTCGACAAGGTCCAGGGACAGGTACGGATTGAGGTCCTCGAGCTCGACGAGCAGCAGTCCGACGTCGCGGGTGCGGCAGGCGTCGACGCGCTGGATGCCGTGGTCGACGGTGTTCCAGGCGATGAAGCGCCGGGCGAAGTCGAGGTCGGCCGCGGTGGGTTCGTACGGCTCCAGGTCCCAGCGGCGGGCGGGGTCGGGGGCGTGGAGGGCGTACTGGAAGGTGTCGTCGACGAAGTAGAAGGAGACCTCGTAGAGGAAGTCGACGCGCGGCTGTATCAGCACGTCGCCGCGTACGAGGCCGGGGAGCTGCTCGGCGCCTGCGAAGTGGAGGCCGATGGAGTCGGCGCCGGCCCTGGGCTTGACCGCGTACGCGTCGGAGGCGGGCAGCAGGCCGAGGTCGTCGAGCCGGTCCACCGTGGGGATGACCGGGTACCCGGCCCTGGTGAGGTCCAGCAGGTACTGCTTGCCCGCCATGTCGCCGCGTGCGGTCAGCGGGTTGTAGATCCGGGCGCCGGTCCTTATCGCCTTCTCGCGGAAGGCGTCGTACGCGTCCTGGTAGTGCAGGACGGGCCCGCTGTTGCGCACCACGACGCCGTCGAAGCCGTCCATCAGCGCGGCCGCGTCCGCCGGGTGGGCGAGGGCGAGGTCGAAGTCCTCGCGCAGCCGTGAGGACAGGTGGATGTCCTCGTCGCAGTACCGCCGCCCCTTGGCCGGGTAGGCGAGGTCGGTGACGTACAGCAGGCGGGGCCTGGCGGACACGGGGCGGCTCCTGAGTTCGGTTGACCGCAAAACTACCCGGGTCCGGTCACAGGCGGTGCAGCAGGACCTCGGTCAGCACGCCGTCCGCCGCCCGCGCGGTCATGTACGTGTGGTGGGGCTGTCGCCTGCGGTCGGTCGGGGAGCCGGGGTTGAGGAGCCGCAGGCCGCCGGGGGCCGTGGTGTCCCACGGGATGTGGCTGTGGCCGAAGACCAGCACGTCGAGGTCCGGGAACCTCTCGGCGCAGCGCCGCTCGCGCCCGGCGGCGGGGCCCGTCTCGTGCACCACGCCGAACCGGAGACCGCCGAGCTCCGCGCGGGCCACCTCCGGGAGCCGGGCGCGCAACGCTTCGCCGTCGTTGTTGCCGTACACGGCGAGGAGGCGGGCGGAGCGGTCCTCAAGGAGGTCGAGGGTCGCGGTGTCGACCCAGTCGCCGGCGTGGATCACCACGTCGGCCTCCTCGACACGGGCCATCACCTCGTCGGGCAGGCGGCGGGCGCGGCGGGGCACATGAGTGTCGGAGATCAGCAGCAGTCGCATGCCTCCAACCTTCCCGCTGCCGGCGCCGGGCGGGCACACGGCCGCGCCGGGCGCCGCACTGACGTGATGTCAGAACAGGCGCCCGGCGCGATTCCGTCTGCAATCGAAGCCGCGAATTGCGGGGCTACGGTCAGTACGGGCCGTTCACGTTGTCGATGGAGCCGTACCTGGCGGCGGCGTAGTTGCACGCGGCGGTGATGTTCGCGACCGGGTCGTAGCTGTCGAACGGCGTGCCGGGCACGTGGTAGGCCCGGAACGTGGGGTCGATCACCTGGAGAAGGCCCTTGGAGGGCGTTCCGTTCACCGCGTTGATGTCCCAGTTGTTGATCGCCCGCGGATTTCCGGAGGACTCGCGCATGATGTTCCGGTGGATTCCCTCGTAAGTTCCGGGAATTCCGTGCTTGGCCATGATGTCGAGCGATTCCTTGATCCAGCCGTCGAGATCGTTGGAATACGTCTTGGCCTTGGCGGGCTTCGCGGCCGGGGCCTTCTTCGCCGCCAGGGCGGTGCGGGCCTCGGAGCGGTCGGCGCGGCCGGCGTCGGCGGCGCGGTCCGCAGGCTTGGCCTTGGCGCCGATGGTCAGCTTCAGGCCGGGGCGGATCAGCGCCGGGTCGGCGCCGATGTTCCGGCGGTTGTCGTTGTAGAGCTTCTTCCAGCCGCCGCTGACGGAGTGCTCCTCGGCGATCTTCGACAGGGAGTCGCCCGCGACGACGGTGTACGTCACGGGGGCCTTCTTCGCCGCGGCGGGCGCCGTGACGGCGGTCTTCGCGGTCGCGGCCTGGGCCGGCTGCGCGGCGGCGGTGGTCGCGCCGAACAGCGGCAGGGCGAGCGCGGCGCCGCCCGTGCCCGCGGCGACGAAGCCGCGGATGAGTCGGCCGGACTTCGGACGGCGGTGGTGCTTACCCTTTGCAGGCATGACGCATTCCTCTCCGTCGCCTGCGAGGTGAGCTGTCGGGTTCGGGCTGGAGATGCCCGGTCGCATGGTCGGTGCGACTTCACCCCGAGCCGTTCCGGTTTCCGGATCGGCGGCTTACCTGGGTCCCCCGCTCCTGCCGAACGTGAGTGCGTGGTCGGATTCCCGGACGGCGGCAGGATTCGGCGGTCCATCCGGATTGCGGTGACCGTAAGCGAGAGCAGCCCGGCGGAACAAGCCCTGAATTCACAACCGCAATGCGAGACCGGAGAAAAGAGACGGAAATGACCTTCCTCATTTTCTGTCGGGAACTCAACTTTCCTTCCACGCAAGGCGTCTGCGACGCCTGCCCGACATCCCGGGCATTCCGTCACGTGACCGACGTCACGAAACAGGCAACAAGGAAAAGCAGTCGCACACTTCATACGCAAACGGACATACCGGCAATGAAAGAGAAACGCCCCATACCGGAAAGTCCGACGCTCTATTGAGTGCCAATAGTCCGTTTTCTTCTGTATGTAATGGCATCGCCCGCTTCGGGTACTCGGGCGTGGTGGCCGGACGCGCGGCGCCGCCCGTACGACGGCCGCAGGCCGCCCACCGGAGAGCAACGCGGGAGGACACGATGCGCGCACTGACATGGCAGGGCCGGCGGGACGTCCGGATCGAGACCGTCCCCGATCCCCGCATCACCGAGCCGAAGGATGTGATCGTCCGGGTGACGTCCACCGGCATCTGCGGTTCGGATCTTCACCTCTACGAGGTCCTGGGCCCGTACCTCGATCCCGGCGACATCCTCGGCCACGAGCCCATGGGCGTCGTGGAGGAGACCGGTCCCGAGGTGACGGCCCTCTCGGCCGGCGACCGCGTCGTCGTGCCGTTCAACGTCTCGTGCGGTGAGTGCTTCATGTGCGCCCAGGGCCTCCACTCGCAGTGCGAGACGACCCAGGTGCGGGACCGCGGCATGGGCGCGTCGCTGTTCGGCTACACGAAGCTGTACGGGCAGGTGCCCGGCGGGCAGGCCGAGTACCTGCGGGTGCCCTTCGGCGACACACTGCCGGTCAAGGTGCCCGAGGGGCCGCCGGACGAGCGTTTCGTCTACCTCTCGGACGTGCTGCCGACGGCGTGGCAGGCCGTGGAGTACGCGGACGTACCGCCCGGCGGGTCGCTGACCGTGCTCGGCCTCGGACCGATCGGCGACATGGCCTGCCGCGTGGCCCTGCACCGGGGCGCCGGACTCGTCATCGGCGTCGACCTCGTCCCCGAGCGTCTCGACCGGGCCGAGGCGCGTGGGGTGACGGTCCTCGACCTGCGCGAGCACGACGAGGTCGCCGACGCGGTCCGCGACCTGACGGACGGCCGCGGCTCGGACGCGGTCATCGACGCCGTGGGGATGGAGGCCCACGGCGCACCGGTCGCCAAGGCGGGGCAGTGGGCGACCGGTCTGCTGCCCGGACGCGTGGCCCGGCGCGTCATGGAGCATGTCGGCGTGGACCGGCTGGAGGCGTTCTACACGGCCATCGACGCGGTACGGCGCGGTGGCACGATCTCCCTGGTCGGGGTCTACGGCGGCATGGCGGATCCCGTGCCGATGCTCACCCTGTTCGACAAGCAGATCCAGCTCCGTATGGGGCAGGCCAATGTCCGGCGCTGGGTGGACGACATCCTTCCGCTGCTGACGGACGCCGATCCGCTCGGCGTCGAGGGCTTCGCCACGCACACGTTGCCGCTGGAGAAGGGCCCCGAGGCGTACGCGACGTTCCAGGCCAAGGCCGACGGCATGGTCAAGGCCCTGCTGAAGCCCTAGCGAGGCCGAAGCCCTGGCGACCCGGGCTCCGCGCGGCCGGGTCGCGCCGGGCGGCTCAGCTCTGGCAGGCGGGGCACCACACGGAGCGGCGGCCGCCCGTGCGGCCCGAGCGCAGCGGCCCACGACAGCGCGGGCACACCGGGTCGCGGTCGTCCCGCCGTCCGGTGAGCCAGGTCCGCCGGGGCGGCACGCGCGCGGCCGGGACCGCGGACCGCAGGACCCGGCCCATCGCGGCGTGGACGCGGCGCAGTTCGGCCTCGTCCACATCACGCGCGGGGCGGCCGGGCGCCACCCCGGCGCGCCAGAGGATCTCGTCGCTGAGGAGGTTGCCGAGCCCGGCGAGCACCGACTGGTCCATCAGCACGTTCTTGACGGCGCCCCGCCGCCCGGCGACACGCTCGAGGAACGTGTCCCGGGGCAGGCCGAGAGCGTCGGGCCCCAGGTCGCCGAGGACGTGTCCCACGGCCTCGTCGCTGCCGGCCAGGTGGACGCCCTGGAGCTTGCGTTGGTCGCGGTAGTGCAGCCTGCGGTCGTCGTCGAGCGTGAGCACGATCCGGTCGTGGTCCGCCACGGGGTCGTCGGGCGCTGCTGCCAGCAGCAGCCCCGTCATCCCGAAGTGCCAGACGACGCGGGGTCCGTCGGTGGGTGCGACGAGCCATTTGCCGTGCCTCCAGGGCTCCCCCAGCCGCTGCCCCTCCAGTTCCTTCCGCAGCCGCCGCACGGTCACCCCGCGCAGCACGCCCGGGTCGCGCACGTCGACCCTCCGGATCCGCCGGCCCGTGCCGCAGGAGCGCAGCACCTCGCGGAACCCTTCGACATCCGGCAGCTCGGGCATGTCCTTCTCCCTCATCGGCCGCCCCCTGGACGACGCGCCCCGCGGCATGCGGCGCGACCCCTGCCGGGTACCCGCCGCATGGCCGCCCTCCCAGCGGAGGGCCCGCGGGCCGGGGCGCATCCGGGGTGAACCGGCCACCGCCACGCTCCCCCGCGTCCGTAAACGGGTCTCCCGCGGCCTGCGCACGGGCGGCCTCGGGCGCGGCCGGGCGCTGCTGAGGCGGGGGGCGGGGGCGACAGGCCGCCGGCCTACTGGGAGGGCCGCGCCTGGCACGATGTGAGCGGCGACGAGCTCAACCGGCATCTGCGCCGGCTCGCGGGCCGCCCCTCACCAGCAAGGACTTCCGGACCTGGCACGCCACCGTCCTCGCGGCCGTGGCGCCGGCCGTGGCGGCGCCCGCCGCGAGGACGTCGCAGGCGGCCCGGCGGCGCGCGGCCCCCGTGCCGTGCGGGAGGCGGCCGACCACCCGCGGCCCGCGTCAGCGGAAGTCCCACGGCGCCGGTGCGTCGCGCACGAGGATGCGGCGGCCCGTGACCCGGTCGGGGGCGAGGACGATCCACAGGTCCCGCTCGCCGCCCGCCCACGGCGCGCTGTACGCCTGCCGCTCCAGCTCTTGTACGGCGTCCTGGTCCGTGACCGGCCGTGCCGCGCCGACGATCAGGACACTCCAGCCACGGCTGAACGCCTCGTCGATGTGGTCCACCTCGAAGGCGATCTCCTCGCCCGCCACCTGACCGGGCCGTGCCTCCCGGGAGGTCCGGAAGGCCACCTCGCCTTCGGCGACCAGGTAGTTGACCGGGAGGATGGCGGGCCCGTCCCGGCCCGCGACGGCGATGCGCCCCACCCCGTGCGTACCGAGCAGCGCCCAGCACTCGTCCTCGGCCAGCTCCACCAGTTCGGGCCGGCGCGCGGCGCGCCCCGAGCCGGGCGGCGCGTCCGCGCCGCCTCCGGTCAGGGCGGTGACGGTGGTCTCCAGGGCGTCGGCCAGCCGCAGCAGGAAACCCATGCCCGGGGTCGCGGTCTGCTCCTCCAGGTACTCGATGTACCCGGGCGCGGATCCGGCCCGCAGCGCGACGTCCTCGCGGGACAGGCCGAGCTGCTGCCGGCGGGCGGCCACCCGGCGGCCGATGTCGCCCTTCGACGGCCCCGCGGCCGGGCCTCCCGTCTGCGGTTTCTCGGGCATGGTGGCACCTTCCCAGGTCGGCGTTCCCGGTGCGTCTCGCGCCTCGCGCCCACGGTAGTCAGGCGCCCGGCGGGCCGCACGGCGACGACGCCCGGCGCGCCGCCCCGCCGCGACCGGCCGGGGCGGCTCGGAAATACTGGGGTCGAGGACCTGTACGCAGGTGGAGGTGGAGCCATGACGCCGAGGACCGGTGCGGGATGAGACACCGCTGCGTCGCCGACCTGATGACACCCGAGGCGGTGAGCGTCCAGCGCGGCACCGTCTTCAAGGAGATCGCCCGGCTGCTCGACGAGTTCGGCATCACCGCCGTGCCCGTGATCGACGACGACGGCCGGCCTGTCGGTGTCGTGTCCGAGGCGGATCTGCTGCGCCGGCACACCAGCGGTACCGGCTCCGACACGGCCGAGGGGCTGATGACGAGCCCCGCCGTGGTCGCACGGCCGGAGTGGAGCGCGGTGGAGGCGGCCCGGGTGATGGAGGACCGGCACATCAAGCGGTTGCCGGTGGTGGACGGCTCGGGCCAGTTGATCGGGGTGGTGAGCCGCAGCGACCTCCTCCAGCTGTTCCTGCGGCGGGACCGGGCCATCCAGGAGGAGATCGTGGAGGACGTCCTCGGCGGCACGCTGGGCGTGTCCCCGGCGGCCGTCACCGTCCAGGTCGACGAGGGCCGGGTGACGCTCAGCGGGACGCTGGACCGCAAGAGCCTGGTGCGCGTGGTCGTTCGCCTGTGCCAGAGCGTCGACGGCGTCGTGGACGTGGTGGACCGCCTCTCCTTCGCGGACGACGACACGCGCGCGACGTGAGCCGGCCTGATGCAAAAGACCTGCCTGATCCAAAAGACCGGCCTGATCCAGAAGAGAGGACCTAGTCGACCGGGAACGGCAGCACGCAGGACGTGCCCGGCTCCACCGACACCGTGCGGTCGGTGAGGCGTACGTCGATCGGGGACTCGTCCGAGTCCGGTACACCGATCTCCAGTTCCCCCGGCCGCATGCGCACGCGCACGCCCCAGTGCCCGTGGTAGCGGATGGAGAAGCCGTAGTCGGGGAGTTCCGGCGAGTGGACGGGGTCGAACCAGAGCGCCCCGCTGCGGGTCTCCATCCCGGTCAGGCCGCGCTGCACGAGGTCGAGCGTGCCGGCCATGGCGCCCAGGTGCACGCCCTCCTCGGTGGTGCCGCCGTGCAGATCGGCGATGTCGCCCTCCAGCGCCTCGCGGCAGTACTCCCATGCGTCCTGCCGCCGCACCCGGGCGAGGACCCAGCCGTGGACCAGGCCGCTCAGGGTCGAGCCGTGGCTGGTGCGCTCCAGGTAGTAGTCCACGGTCCGGTGCCAGGTGTCGTCGTCGAGGCCGTAGCCGAGGCGCCGGAAGAGACCGCGCAGTTCGGCGGGCGAGAACAGATAGCCGAGCATGAGGACGTCGGCCTGCTTGGACGCCTTGTAGCGGTTCACGGTGTCGCCCTCGGCCTCCAGGACGCGGTCGAGACGGCGGATGTCCCCGTGGCGTGCGCGCAGTCCGGCCCAGTCGAGTTCCGTGAGGTCGCCGTAGCCGTGGAACTGGCTGATGACACCGTCGTGGAAGGGCACGTACAGCCGCCGCGAGACCTCGTCCCAGTGCTCCAGCTCCGACTCGTCGAGCAGGGTGCGCTCGCTCAGTTCGCGGCGGCGGGGCGCGGGCAGTTCCCGGATGACGTCGAGTGCGCGGGCGAGCACCCAGGCGGCGGTGACGTTGGTGTACGCGTTGTCGTCGAGGCCCGGCAGCTTCGATCCCGGGTACGCGTCGTGGTACTCGTCGGGTCCGACGACCCCGCGGATGCGGTAGCGCTCCCTGTCCTCGTCGTACGTGGCGCAGTGGGCCCAGAAGCGGGCGATCTGCGTCAGCATCTCCGCGCCCTTGGTGTGCAGGAACTCCGCGTCTCCGCTCGCCTCGCAGTACTGCCAGACGTTGTACGCGATGGCCGACCCCACGTGGTGCTGGAGCCGGGAGTGGTCGGGCAGCCAGCGCCCCGAGCGCGGGTTGAGATGCAGCTCCTGCGTCTCCTCGCGGCCGTCGCTGCCGCTCTGCCACGGGTACATGGCCCCGATGTGCCCGATGTCGCGGGCCAGCCGCAGTGCCGCCTCCAGGCGGCGGTGGCGGTACATGAGCAGCGCCCGGGACACCTCGGGGAAGTGCAGGTTCAGATAGGGCAGGACGAACAGCTCGTCCCAGAAGATGTGCCCGCGGTACGCCTCGCCGTGCAGCCCGCGGGCCGGTACGCCGACGTCGAGGTCGGCGGTGTGCGGCGAGAGGGTCTGCAGGACGTGGAAAAGATGCAGGCGCAGGATGCGCCCGGCCTCCCCCGGCACGTCGAGTTCGCCCCTGCCCCACAACTGCCGCCAGGCGGTGCGGTGGGACTCCAGAAGGGCGTCGAATCCAAAGGCGCGGTCGACGCGGTCGACGGCGGCGTGCAGAGGGTCGCTGATCGCCGCGTCCCGGGAGGTGTGCAGGGCGACGGTCTTGTCGACGGTCCGGGTGCGGCCGTCTTCGAGGAACAGCCGCATCAGCTGCACGGCACGCAGCGGTTCGTGGGCCGTGCGCAGCCGCTCCGCGTCCGCCCGCCGCGGGTCCCCGGGCTCGTCGGCGGTGGTGCGGGCCGCCATGCCGATGCGGATGTCGGAGGTGGTGGTGCGGCAGCGCAGCCACACCGCCTCCCGGTCGCCGTCCCCCGCGTTGACATGGACGAGGTGGCTGCCGTTGAGCTCGCGGTAGCGGGCGACGCCGCTGTTGGTCACGGAGCCGTCCAGCGCGGCCTCGACCTCGATGTCCCCGGACCAGCCCTCGGCGGTGAACTGGGTGCGCAGCACGGCGAGATGCGGGTCGCCCATGTGGACGAACCGCAGCTGGCGCACCGCCAGTACGCGTCCGTCGCCCGCCGCGTACCGCAGGCTGCGTTCGAGCGTCCCGGAGTACAGGTCGAGCCGCTGGCGGTGTTCGCGCAGGGCAGGGCTGTCGGGGTGGAACCAGGGTGCGTCGCCGCTCGAGGTGTGCATGCGGAAGCGCAGCGGCAGCCAGTTGGGCAGGTTGACCATGTCCTCGTTGACGACCTGGCGCCCGGCGACGGTGGAGGTCAGCCGGTTGTAGCAGCCGGCCGCGTAGGTGCCGGGGTAGTGCACGACGTCGGCGACGCATTCGGGGGCGGCGCCGCGGGTGGCGAAGTAGCCGTTGCCGAGTGTGCACAGGGCCTCCCGCAGTCGCTCCCGGCCGGGGGCGTAGCCCTCGTACGTCCAGATCCACTCGGGCATCGTCAGTCCTCGGGGGTGGCGGGGAGCAGGTCGGCGAGGTCACGGACGACGAGGTCGGCGCCGTGTTCCAGCAGCGCGGCCCCCGTTCCGGGGCCGGCGGTGCGGTCGACACCGACGACCAGGGCGAAGCCGCCGCGCCGGCCCGCCTCCACACCGGCGAGCGCGTCCTCGACGACGGCGCACCGGCCGGGCGGCACGCCGAGCCTGCGCGCCGCCTCCAGGAAGAGAGCGGGGTCGGGTTTGCCGGGCAGCCGCAGCCGGGCGGCCTCCTGCCCGTCCACGAGGACGTCGAAGTACGGCAGGACGCCGGCGCGGGTGAGCAGTTCGCGGGCGTGGCGGGACGCGGACACGGCGGCGAGCGGCACGGCCCGGGAGCGCAGCTCGGTCAGGAGCCGTACGGTCCCCGGAAAGGCGTCGACGCCCTGCTGCCGCAGCCGTTCGGTGAACAGCCGTTCCTTGTACGCGGCGACTTCGCCCACGGTGCCGGTGCCCGGCGGGTCGTCGGGACTGCCCGGCGGCAGGCGCATGCCGCGGGAGCCGAGGAACGCGGCGGCCCCGTCCAGGCGGGACCTGCCGTCCACATGGCGCAGATAGTCGTCGCGGACGTCGAAGGGGCGCCGGTCCTGCGGGGCGTCCGGCGGATGCTCCTTCAGGCAGGCGTCGAAGGCGGTCTTCCAGGCGGCCGCGTGGAGGCGGGCGGAATCGGTGACGACGCCGTCGGTGTCGAGGACGACGGCCGCGGCGTCGCGCCAGAACCGACGGGTGCCGGGGGCCGTCCACGAGGCGCCCCGTCCGGCCGGACCCTGGGCGCGGTCCGGCCGCCCGGCGCCCTTGTCCACGGTCATGGCGTCCCTCCCTGTCGTTCCCCCTGCGGCACCGCTGCGTGCGGCGGCCCCGTCCCCGCCGCCGGGCGGCGGAGGGGGACGTGCCATGCGTTCGGGCGGGCGGGTACCCCGTCCCGCGCCCGCCGAACGGCGTTCCCGCGCCCGGCCGCGCGTCCCGGCAGCGGGCCCGGGCGTACGCGCGCGGGCGCATGCCGCCGGGCGCCGTCGAGCGGGACGCTGGAAAGTGGCCGCAGGAGCGATCCGAAGGAGGAACGGACCATGACGCATGTGACCGTCGGCCTGGACAACTCGCCCGAGAGTCTCGCGGCGGCCCACTGGGCGGCCCGGGACGCGCGGCTGCGCGGCGCGGACCTGCTCCTGGTGCATGTGGAGGAGTGGCCGCTGCCGGTGGCCGTGGCCATGCCCACGATCACCCACGACGACCACCGCAGCTGGGCGGACAGGCTGCTGGAGAGCGCCGCCGGGGAACTGCGGCGCACCCACGCCGGGCTCCGGATCTCCACGCGCCGGGTGTCGGGGCGGCCTCCCGCCGCACTCGCCCTCGAGGCCGCCGACGCCGAGCTGCTGGTGCTCGGCTCGCGGGGACTGGGCACGGTGATGGGGGCCCTGATGGGCTCTGTCGGTCTGGCGACCATCGGGGCCACGCGGACGCCGGTGGTCGTCGTGCGGGCCGAGGGCAACGTCGGCGGGCACGACCGGAACAAGGACGTCGTGGTCGGAGTGGATCTCCACCGGCCGGCCGATCCGGTGCTCTCCTTCGCCTTCGGCGAGGCGGCGCGGCGCGGGTGCGCGCTGCGGGCCGTCCACGGCTGGAAGCTGCCGCTCGTGGTCGGGCACTCGGCCGACGCCCGGGCCCAGGGCGCGCGCGAGGCGGCCGCGGCACTGGGCGCCGCACTGCTGCCGCGGCGCCGGGAGCATCCCTCGGTGGAGGTGGTGGAGCGGTCCGTGATGGGCTCCGCCGCCGGGGTGCTGGTGGACGAGGCCGCCGACGCGGGGCTGGTGGTCGTCGGGCGCCATGTCCGCCACGCTCCCCTGGCTCCGCACATCGGCCATGTCGCGCACGCCGCCATGCACCACTGCACGGCGCCGGTGGCCGTCGTCGCCCACGAATGATCCCGGCGCCCGGTGAGCGCGAGCGGCTCACGGAGTCGTGTAGGGCCAGCCGTATCCGGCCCCCGGCGGGCTGCCGTCGCCGGCTCCGACCGCTTCGAGGTCCCGGTCGGCGGCCTTCATCAGCTGCCGTGTGAGGCTGTGCATCGCGCGGGCGGCCGCCAGCTCGTCGCCGATCTCGGGTACGTCCACGTCCTGCGGGTTGCGGTGGGCCGTGCCGTGACCGGTGATCGTGTCGGTGCCGGTGTCCAGCACGGCCTGGGCCCTGGTCGTGCCGTCCTCCTCGACGAGGACGATCGCGACCTTCCACTCCAGCGTCCTTGCCATGGCGCACTCTCCCGCCCTGTCGGAGGTCCTGCTTCCAGCATCCGTCCCGGCCCGCTCTTCGGCGACCGGCTGCGGGGCCCGGAACCGGCGGGGGCACAATGGCCACCATGACGAGTGCGATACTGCGGCCGCGGAAGCGGGTCCGTACTGCCACGCCCGACGGGAGGACCGCGGACGGGAGCACCCAGCCGACGCGGATCCTGGACTGGCGCCATCCGCGGGTCGGCGAGCTGCTCGGCAGCCTCGGCTCCACTGCGGGCCGCGACGTGTCCGCCGGCGATCGGCTGGCGGCCCTGCGCCGTGCACACCGCAGGATCGCCGCGACCGTCCGGCCGGTCTACTCCGTGCAGGACGAACGCCCCGTGTCGGAGGTGCTGCGGCGCGGGCGCGGGTCGTGCAGCCAGCGGCTCGCGGTCCTCGAATCGGTCGCGCGGGCCGGTGGTGTCGCCACCCGCGTCCGCGGCCTGGTCGTGGACGGGGCGCTGTGGTACCCGCGCTTTCCCCGGATGCGCCGGTTCGTCCCGGACCAGGTGCTGCTGGCGTGGCCCGAATTCCGCATCGGGCCGGCCGAGGAGGCGGACGGCGGGTGGCTTGCCGTCTCCGAACTCTTCGGCGGGCTCGACGAGTTGAGCGGGCACCCCGGCGGCGGCTTCACCAACGCGGGCCCGGAGACCCTGTTCGAGGCACTGTCCCGTACGGCGATCGACTGGGACGGGCACACGGTCTGCCCGGCGGACGCAGCGGCCTGCGACCTGTCCGGGCATGTCGTCGCGGACCTGGGCCGTTTCGACTCGCGCGACGACCTCTTCGACGTCCACGGCCAGACGCTGTGCCGCACGGCACGCCTGGTGGCCGAGCCGGTGATGGGCCTCCGCTCGGCGGGGGCGTCGGCCGGCTGATCGAGGCCGGGCGTGCTCCGCGCCGGCCGCGGTCCGGGCGAGGCCCCGGGGCCCGGCGGGCGCTCCCCGCAGGCCGCCGTCCCCTCTCCGGGCGCAGTCCGGCGGGCCGGGACCGGCCCGGCCCGCCGCAGTGCGAACGAATTCAGGCCGCCGCCGGCTGACCCCTGCGGCCGCCGTCCGGAGCCTCCGGTGGGGGGACCGCCCGGTCCGGGGACGGGACGCGGGCCACCACCGGGAAGTGGTACGTCTGGTGTCCGCCGCTGGCCAGCATCCGCACCTCGCCCCGGTCGCTGATCTCCGCGCGCACGATGCCGGTGTCGTCCTCGTAGACGGGGTAGCCGCCCGCGCCCGTCCGCTCGGTACGACGGACCACGACGACGTCGTCCTCCACGGCGGGCGCCTGGAACACGAGCTCATAGGTTTCAGGACTGTTGTTGTTCATGAATGCCACCGCCTTCTTCCATCGTGGCCCGCGCGCTCGCCCGGCGCCTCCCGGGACGGCGTACCGGCGCGGCCACTGCGATGACCTGCCGCTGCGCATGCATGTCGTCGAGAATCGGGGTACCCGCAGGGTGTGATTTCACTCGGCCGCGGACGTGCGGCCGCCTGCACACGGGAGCACACCATGGCGAAGAACAAGGGCAGGGGCGACAGGCTGAAGGGCAAGGCCAAGGAAACGGTGGGCAAGGCCACCGGCAACGAGCGGATGGAGGCCGAGGGCCGCACCGACCAGGCGAAGGGCCACGCCAAGAAGGCCGTCGGCGACGCCAAGGACAGGGCACGCGGCGTAGGCGAATCCCTGCGGGACGAATCCTGACCCAGCGGCTCCGCCGCCGTCCCTGCTCCGGGACGGCGGCGGAGCCTCGCTCACAGACCGAACTCGGTGGGTGACAGACCGAGGACGGAGCACGCCTCGCGCAGCATCTGCTCCTCTGCGGGTGCCACGTATCCGTCCGCGCCGGCGACGACGAAACCGGTCTGGACGACGGCGCGGGCCTCCGCCGGCTTCTTCGCCGCCTTGGCGACCTCCTGCAGGGCCTCTCCCTTCCCCTGCGCAAAGTTGAAGGCCAGCTGGTCGACGTGCTTGTTGAACCGCTGGCGCAGCTGCTCCGGCGGGAAGTTCTGCAGGACGTCGTTGCTCAGGATCAGCGATTCGACGTGCTGCCTCTCGGCCGGGTCGACGTGGCCGTCGGCGGCGGCGACGAGGGCGCACATCGCCATGCTCGCATCCCGGTACGCGCCGCTCTTCAACTCCGTCTTCAACGAGGTGAGCTGCGACTTCAGCGTGCTCACCAGCTGAGCCCGGGAGCCGCCCGAGGAGCCCGGTCCCGGCCTGCCGTGTCCGCCTGCGCCCCGCACGCCCTGGGACTGCTGCTGCAGGCCCTTGGCCTGGTCCTTGATCCGATCCCACATTGCCACTGGTGCACCTCGGCTTCCGCCTGTGTCGTTCCGGTCCGTACTCGGCGCGTACCCGCGCGTCACCATGGCAACGCCGTGGGGCCCCATGAGGTTCCTGGCCCGGGTGCGCGGCCGTGCCGGTGGGGCCGCCTCGCGCCGCCGGGCCGGGGGACGCCACACTGAACGCACCCGACCGACGCGGAGGAGTGGACGGATGCCGAACGAGCGCGCGGGACAGCAGGCGCGGCCCGAGGACCTCATCGACGTGGCGCGGCTGGTGACCGCGTACTACGCCCTGCACCCCGATCCGGCGGACCCGGCGCAGCGTGTCGCGTTCGGCACGTCGGGGCACCGCGGTTCCTCCCTCGCGACGTCCTTCAACGAGGACCACATCGCCGCCACGAGCCAGGCGATCTGCGAGTACCGGGCGCGTCAGGGCGTCGACGGGCCGCTGTTCCTGGGCGCGGACACCCATGCGCTGTCCGAGCCCGCGCGGGTGACCGCCGTCGAGGTCTTCGCGGCCAACGGGGTGACCGTGCTGGTCGACACGGCCGACGGCTACACGCCCACGCCGGCGGTGTCGCACGCCGTCCTCGCCCACAACAGCTCGCGTCCCGCAGGGCGGGCGGACGGGGTGGTGGTCACGCCGTCGCACAATCCGCCGTCGGACGGCGGTTTCAAGTACAACCCGCCGAACGGCGGACCGGCCGGGTCGGAGGCGACCGGCTGGATCCAGGAGCGGGCGAACGAGATCATCGGCGGCGGGCTGAAGGACGTACGGCGGATTCCGTACACGCGGGCCCTGGCCGCGGAGACGACGGGCCGGTACGACTTCCTCGGCTCGTACGTGCGGGACCTGCCCGCGGTACTCGACCTGGACGCGGTGCGCGCCGCGGGGGTGCGCATCGGCGCGGACCCGCTCGGCGGCGCCTCGGTGGCGTACTGGGGCCGTATCGCGGAGGAGCACCGGCTCGACCTGACGGTGGTGAACCCGCACACCGATCCCACGTGGCGGTTCATGACGCTCGACTGGGACGGCAGGATCCGGATGGACTGCTCGTCGCCGTACGCGATGGCCTCGCTGATCGAGGCCCGCGACCGCTACGCCATCGCCACCGGCAACGACGCGGACGCCGACCGGCACGGCATCGTCACGCCGGACGGCGGGCTGATGAACCCCAACCACTACTTGGCGGTCGCGATCGGCTACCTCTACCGCCATCGCGAGCGGTGGCCCGCCCGCGCTGCCGTCGGCAAGACGCTCGTGTCGTCCGGGATGATCGACCGAGTGGCCGCCGACCTCGGCCGCGAGCTGGTGGAAGTGCCCGTCGGCTTCAAGTGGTTCGTGGACGGGCTGGCCGACGGCACACTCGGCTTCGGCGGTGAGGAGTCGGCCGGCGCCTCGTTCCTGCGCCGCGACGGATCGGTGTGGACCACCGACAAGGACGGCATCATCATGGCCCTGCTCGCCTCCGAGATGCTGGCGGTGACGGGCCGGACGCCGAGCGAGCAGTACGCGCAGCTCACCGCCCGGTTCGGCGAGCCGGCCTACGCCCGGGTCGACGCGCCGGCCACGCGGGAGGAGAAGGCGGTGCTGAGCCGCCTGTCCCCGGGCCAGGTGACGGCGGGCACGCTGGCCGGGGAGCCCGTCACCGGTGTGCTCACCGAGGCGCCGGGCAACGGGGCGGCGATCGGCGGCATCAAGGTGACGACGGCCAGTGCCTGGTTCGCGGCGCGCCCCTCCGGCACGGAGGACGTGTACAAGGTGTACGCGGAGTCCTTCCTCGGCCCCGACCACCTGGCCCGCGTCCAGGAGGAGGCCCGCGCGGTCGTCTCGGCGGCGCTGAGCGCCTGACCGAGCCGACCTGTTGTCCTGGGCCGACGGGGTGCGGGCCTCCCGTCGGCCGGGCCAGGCGGAACAGGTCCGCACCGCCAAGGCCGTCGATAGGCCGATTGCACCAACGCGCCACCGCCCGGCCCACATTGTCGGTACCGCCTGTCACCTGGTCTTTCGCCCTTCTTCGGGAGACGGCAGGGGAGATGTGGGCGTGCCGCTGCCGGTGATCGTGCGCACAGTGTGTACGGGAGGCAGCCGACGACACCCCCTCGGGGGACGCTGCGGCCACGCCTTCCGCCTCCAGGGCTGCCTTCCGTTGAGGAGTGTCATGCGTGTTTCACGGAGATGTATCGGGCTGGCCGAAGCCGCTGTCGTCGGGGTACTGACGCTCTCGCCGACGGTGGCGTGGGCGAGCGGCGCTCCCGGGGCCGGAGCGGGGCCGTCGAATGTACGGGTGAGCCCGGGGCAGGTGCATCAGGGCGCGACGCTGGCGGTCACCGCCTCGGGCTGTACCGGCGGCGGGACTGTCACCTCGTCCGTCTTTCCCACCGTCACGCTGCCCCGGGGCGCGACGTCGACGGCCACTGCGCGGGTGGACAACACCGCCACCCCGGGCAGGGCCACCCTGAGCGTGCACTGCGGCGGCCGCACCGCCCATGCCACCTTCACCGTCCTCGCCGGCACGGCGGCGCAGGGCGGCCTCGGTGGCTCTTACACACCCGGCACCAGTGAGGTCGCCGCGGGCGCCGCCCTGACGGGCATGGCCGCGGCCGCTGGAGCCGTCCTTCTGCGTCGCCGCAGCCGCGGCCGGATCTGACCCGGGCAACGACCCGCCCAGGACGGGTCCGACCGCTGCCCGGCCCGCACAGCCGGCGTGCGTTCCGTTCGCGGCGGGGTGGGCGGCGGCCTGTGTCAGGGAGGTGAGCCGGGCACGGCGAGGACCGCACCGGCGTCCGCCGGTGCGGTCCTCGCATGAGGTGCTGCCCGGTCAGACCTGGACGCCGGGCACGCCGTCCTCGACCACGACGCTCGCGCGCGTGCTGATCGGAGCTCCGGGCCTGGTGACGTACGGCAGGACACGGAAGTCGCTCGTCCAGCGCCGGCGGTCGACGCGGACGCGCACGTAACCGCGCTGGCCGTTGAAGAACTTCATGTGCGGGTTGGCTGCGAGGAACGTCTGGCCCTCGGCCGTCATGTCGGCGCCGTCGCCACCGCTGGTGACGGACGTGCCGACGAACTCGGCTCCGACCGTGGCCGATTCCGGGTCCGCGTAGTCCCGCTTGAGGTCCCAGGCGTAGTTCTGGTGCCGGTCGCCGGTGATGACGACGAGGTTGCGCACCCCTCGGGAGTCCGCCTCGGCGAGCAGGCGGTTGCGCTCGGCGGCGTAGCCGTCCCAGGGGTCCATCCACACCTTGGTGCCGGGGCCCGGGTCATGGTCGGTCTGGCCCATGGGAGCCTGATTGCCGAGGACCTGCCAGCGGGCCGGGGAGCGGCTGAAGCCCCTGAGGACCCAGTCGCGCTGCGGTGCGCCGAGCAGGGTCCGGTCGGGGGCGAACCGGTCGGCGCAGTCCGCCGAGATGCCGTCGCCGCACGGCTGGTCGTCCCGGTACTGCCGGGTGTCGAGCATGGTGAAGTCGGCGAGGCGCCCGTAGGAGAGCCTGCGGTACATCTGCACGTCCGGGCCCTCGGGGAGCTGGGGGCGGCGCAGCGGCGCGTGCTCGTACAGGGCCTGGAAGGCGGCGGCCCTGCGCAGCATGAAGGCCGCGGGGTCCTGGTCCTTCTCCGGGATGCCGTCGGCCCAGTTGTTCTCCACCTCGTGGTCGTCGAACGTCATGATCCACGGGAAGCGGGCGTGGGCCTGCTGCAGCGGGGCCTCGGACTTGTAGAGGCCGTACTGGAGCCGGTAGCGGGCGAGGTCGACGGTCTCGGTGTGGAACTTCGGGTCGGTGGTGACGCCGCGCCTGTTCGACTTGACGCCGTACTCGTAGAGGTAGTCGCCGAGGTGGACCACCAGGTCGAGGTCCTCTTCGGCCATGTGCTGGTAGGCGGTGAAGTACCCGTCCTGCCAGGCCTGGCAGGAGGCGAACGCGAACTTCAGGTCAGCGGGGTTCGCCCACGGCAGCGGGGTGGTCCGGGTGCGGCCGACCGGCGAGATCTCGGAGCCCGCGCGGAAGCGGTAGTAGTAGACCCGGTCGGGCCGCAGGCCCTCGATCTCGGGGTGTACGGAGTGGGCGAGCTCGGGCGTGGCGACGACGCTGCCGCTGCGCACGACGCGGCGGAACCGCTCGTCCTCGGCGACCTCGTAGTGGACGCGGACGGGTGCGTCGGGCATGCCGCCCATGCCGTCCTGGGCGAACGGGTCGGGCGCCAGCCGGGTCCACAGCACGACGCCGTCGGACCGCGGGTCGCCGGAGGCGACGCCGAGTGTGAAGGGGTTGCCGGTCAGGGCGGGGGCGGCGAACGCGGCGCCGGAGCTCCACTCACCGGTGCCCAGCATCAGCGCCGCGGCCCCTGCGCCGCCGAGGCCGAGCAACTTCCGCCGGGATAGGGGACGTACGCCCACGAGGTCCTCCTTGGCTGTTCGGTGTGAACCGCCAGAACCCTCGTGCGGGTTGATGTCCCACGGCCGCCCCTGATGTGACCGGTTCCCGAGAAATACGTGAACACAGCGGCCGGTTGGGGCGGGCAGCGCGCCGTCTGCGTTTCGTTGCCCTGGTGTTCGCCCGTGCTCGGGCCGTCGTTCAGGCGGCCGCGGTGTGTGTGGACCGACAGGCAGCGCAAAGCGCGGCGAGCACGGGCGGAGCCCGTGCTCGCCGCGGCTTGCCGGGGTGGTCCACCGCTCATGCGGCCCGTCCGGTCCCAGCCGCGCGGCCTCCGCGCGGCGGACAGGTCAGCCCATACGGCTCTCGGCCCGGGCGAGGAAGGTGTCGAGCACGCCGTCGCCCACCTTCACCTGCGCCTTGACTTCGACCACGACTTCCCGGCGCTGATCGCCCGCTCGTACCGCCTGTGCCCGTCTTCAGGGTTCGCCCGCCAGGGACACGTCCGCGATCTCACTCGGCCCGCTGCCCTCGATGTGCCCTGGTGCCGGTCCCGGTCACGTCGCAATCCGCAGCCCGCCGGCACAGCGGTCAAGGCGCGGGCAGAGGCGTAACGGGAAGCGGTCGTCAGGTGGCGTCTCATCAACGTCCCAACGACTCAACCGGTGGTGCCGGTATTGATGGTTGGCACAGTCGACGGAGGTGCCGACGAGGTCGGGACGGGAGCCGGCGGGGTGGGTGCGTTGGGCGACGAAGGCAGGGCACCACCGGGGACGCCGCCCCCCTCACCGCCCGGCGTACTCGTGCCCGGGGATGGCACCGGAGCGGACTGGTTGCCAGCGGGTCGCCCCGGTGCCGGAGTGTTGTCCGCCCTGCGTGGCGGCGGTGTGTGTTCCGATTGCCGTGCGTGGTGGCGACGCACACCCGGTGCGGTGTCAGAATCCGAGCCCGGTGTGTCGGGCACCGCGACGGGGCCGCCGGAATATACGCGCATCCAGGCCAGTACCAGGTGGAGATAGGACTCTGAGTGGTTGTACGCGAGCACGGCCCGCCGCAGCCCCTCGGGTGTGGCCACATCATCGCCGGCCGCGCACAGGTACCGGCCTGCGGCCAGCGAAGCGTCGAAGACGTTGTTCGGATCGGCCCTCCTGTCGGCATTGCCGTCGGCGGCCCAGCTGTGCCAGGTGGACGGGATGAACTGCATGGATCCGACAGCGCGGTCCCAGACGGTGTCGTCGTCGTAGACCCCGTGATCCGTGTCGGCGATCGCCGCCACACCGGGACTGCCGTCCAACCGCGGTCCCAGAATCGGCGTCCGCGTGGTGCCCTGGGCGTCGACATCACCGCCCCGCGCATGCCCGGACTCCACCTTCCCGATCGCCGCCAGCAACGGCAGCTGCAGGTGGCAACCCGGCTCCGATGCCCTGGTGTTGTCCACCGCCCGCTGATAGGCCTGCAGCACCGTCGCCGGAATCCCCTGGACAACAGGCCGCGCCTGCCCCCTGCCTCCCCCGTTCCGCACGCCAGGGCTGTCGGTCACACTCGGCAGATCCGGCAGTGACACGAAATTGGGGTAAGCGGGATAGAGAGGGGTGCTTCCGCCGCCGGCACCCGGGCCCGTGACGACTCTCTCCTCAGCAGCGGCCGTAGCGACAGCTGCCGAGGAAGGTACGACATGCTGCACCACCAGTATCGTCGACAGCGCTCCGGCCAACTTCTTCCAACGCATCATGCGGACATGGCGCTCCGGCCGTGTCGCATGGGGATCGGACAACGACATCACCGGGCGTCCGAGGCGGTCGTCATGACCGGATTGCTGCTTTCCTGGTTCCTGCATGGTCAACCTCACAATGTCTCAAGGCACTCGGTCGGCTACCGGCGCATCAGGCGGTCGCCCCTGCGGGGCAACGCACTTTCCCTTGTTCGTTCTCCTCGCGAACCAGCACCCCGCGCCGTCGGCATGACCGCTCGTCAGCGGCGTGCGGAGGCATAGTTGTTCGGTGCTTTCGGCCGCCCGCAGCAGCCCCGCGATCCGTTTCGCGCATGCCATGGCCTCGGCCAACGGATCTGCCGCCACATGGTTGGCGAGCCCCATCGCGACGGCGCGCGGCCGGGATGCGGGCGCCGGTGAGTGCGTACTCTTTGGCGAGGAGCAGGCTGGTGTGCAGGGTGAGGTGAGCAGGCCGCCGTCGGCCGTGACCAGCCCGATCTGCACGTGCGGGTCGGCGAGGTAGGTCGTCTTGTGGTGACCCGCTGTTCCAGTCGAGCCGGTCGGGTCACCGCTCGCGCAGCGGCCGTAAGGCGGCTCGGCGTCGACGCGGCCGGGGAGAGCGGGCACCCTCTTCTTGCCAGGGCCGCCCGGCGTCTCCGCCGCCGGGTGGCTTCATACCGGCTACTGATCAGTGGTCAGCGGCAGATCCGGTACCTCCGGTTCGGATGGCTGATCCGACGGAGCGGGCGCGTCCGGCTCCTGTCGCTCAGGGGGTCCGTCTGGGCTCGGGGACGGGCTCTCCTCCTTGCCTTGCCGTGGAGGCTGTCGTGGTGGTTCCTTGTCCCGCCGTGAGGGCTCATCGCTGGGGCGCGGTTCCGCCGGCGCAGTGTGCGTCGGTTGCGTGGCCGGCGAGGTGTCGACCGCCGCCGCCTCGCCCGCGTAGACGCGCATCCACGCGAGCACCAGGTCCAGGTACTGCTCGGAGTGGTTGTACGCGAGCACGGCTCGGCGCAGGCCGCCGTCCCGGCTCACGTCTCCTCCCGCGGCGCACAGGTAGTGGGCCGCCGCGAGCGCGGAGTCGTCCACGTTGTGCGGGTCCGCGGTGCCGTCGTCGTTGCCGTCGGCTCCCCAACGGTGCCACGTCGAGGGAATGAACTGCATAGGACCGACCGCGTGGTCCCATGCGGTGTCACGGTCATAGACCCCGTTGTCCGTATCGCGGATCGCCGCCACACCGGGGCCGCCGTCCAGTCGGGGGCCGAGGATGGGGGTGACGGTGCTGCCGTCCGCATTGACCCGGCCACCGCGGGCGTGACCCGATTCCACGCGACCGATCGCCGCCAGCAGCGGCCATCTGAGCCCACAACCAGGCCGCCGCTCGTTCAGCACGGCCACCGCATTCCGGTAGGCGGCCAGCACCCGCGCGGGGATCGCGACGGCCCCTGCCGGCCGCATCCGATCCGTACGATCACGCTCGTCGGCGTGCGTCGCCGACGGAGCCGGTGAGGGCTCCAGCAACAGGGCGCCCACCGGTGGCGGCTCAGGATACAGCGGTCTTCCGCCGTCAACCGCGCCCGCCATGACCTGGCTGGCTGCGGCCGGCTGGGCGACCTGGTACACCGCCACACCGGTCGCCGCGGTGGTCGCGGCGACCGCCCCGGCCACCGCGGGGGTGACCTTGATCCGCAGCCACGGCCACTTGGTCAGAAGCACGTCAGCGTCTCTCCTCACGAGGCTCTCGTGTTGCGCAGTTGTGGCAGGGCCCGCCTCAACCCTGCCGGGCGGGTATCGCAACGCGCGGCGGCGCGCAGACCCGGCAGGGCGCGAGGTTGCGATCGATCGCCGCCTCGATGCCGAGCAGCTCGGACTCGTCCCGCGCCTCCGACAGCCCGCAATCGACGCGGTGGTAGGACGCGGCACCGGCCACCACGTAGCCACTGAAGCCCGGACCCTGCGCGCCGGGACCGCCGAGCCCCTGCTTCTCTGCCGCGACGGCGAGACGGTCGATCGCCGCCTCCAAACGCACCCGGTCCACCCGGTGGTTCTGCACGATGAGCATCGCGGCGCCCACCACCACGACCGCCAGGCCGATGACGCCGCCGGAGATCAGGTAGGGGAACTGCGCCGGAAGTGAGTTGTAGCTCGCCGCCCCGTTCCAGCCGAGGGACATCAGGACGAAACCGATCAGGCACAGCAGCACACCGAGCTGCCCGCCCAGCCGACCGAAGTTGATCTGCATGATGTATGACTCCTATGCACCTGATCCGAGGTACGCCTCGCGCAGGTTGACGGTCCGCAACTCGTCTCCCACGCCGGTGTACACCAACGTTCCCTTTTCCATGATCAGCGCGCGGTCCGCGAACGGCAGCGCGCCGGCGTTCTGTTCCACCATCAGCACCGTGGTGCCGTCGGCCTTGATCCGCGAGGTGACCTCCCAAACGGTGCGCGCCACGGTGGGCGACAGGCCGAGCGAGGCTTCGTCGATCAGTAGCAGCCTGGGGCGGGACATCATCGCGCGCCCCACCGCCAGCATCTGCTGCTCGCCGCCGGACAGCGTGCCGGCGATCTGGTTCTCCCGCTCGGCCAGGCGCGGGAAGTAGTCCAGCACGAGGTCCATCTGCCGCTTGAGCGTCTTGGAGTCGCGGCGGCGGGACCACGCGCCGAGCTTCAGATTCTGACTCACCGTCAGCCGGGGGAAAAGCCGTCGGCCCTCCGGGCTGAGCGAGATGCCGCCGGCCACCCGCTGTGACGGCGAGCCCTTGCGCAGCTCCTTGCCGTCGAAGGTGATGGAGCCGGACTGCGGCTGCAGCATCCCCGCGACTGTGGTGACCGTGGTGGTCTTGCCCGCGCCGTTGAGGCCGAGCAGCACGCAGCACTCGCCCTGCTCGACGTCGAAGCTGACGCCGTGCAGCACCGGGTACTGGTCGTAGCCGACCACGAGGTCGCGCACTTCGAGCAGCGCCATCAGACGTACTCCTCTCTCGCCCGCTCGGTGGCCGACGCGTCGGCCGTGGTGACCGTCGGTGCCTCAGGTTCCTCCGGGTCCTCGCCCAGGTAGGCGCGCACGACCTCGGGATGCTGCCGCACCTCGTCCGGTTTGCCTTCGGCCAGCACCTGGCCGAAGTTGAGGCAGTAGACGTAGTCGGACACCCTGGTGACGAGCGGCACATGGTGGTCGATCATCACGATCGTCACGCCGAACTCCTTGCGCAGTTCGAGCAGCGTGTCGCCGAGCTGGTGGGCTTCCTCCGGACCCATGCCCGAGCCCGGCTCGTCCAGAAGCAGCAGGTCGGGGTCGGTAGCCAGTACCGCGGCGATCTCCACCTTCTTGAGCACGCCGTAGGGCAGGTCGGCCACTCGGGCCCGCGCGACTCCCTCGAGGTTCATCAGCTCGAGGATCTGGTGTGCCCGGTCGGCGAGCCTGCGCTCCTCGGCGAAAGTGGCCGGTCCACCGAGGATGCCGGCGAACGGGTCGTAATCGGTCTCCAGGTGCTGGGCGGTCACCAGGTTCTCCAGCACGGTGGTGTTCTTCACCAGGCCGACGTTCTGGAACGTGCGGCCGATCCCGAGCTTGGTGCGCTCGTGCACCGGCTTGCCGGTGATGTTCGTGCCCCGGTAGCGGACGCCACCGCTGGTGGGGCTGTAGAACCCGGTGATGCAGTTGAACAGCGTCGTCTTGCCGGCCCCGTTCGGGCCGATGATGCCGACGATCTCCCACTCCCCAACCTTCAGGTCAATGTGCTGCAGCGCCTTCACGCCGCCGAAGTGGATACTGACGTTGTCGACCTCAAGCACGGACATCGGTTACCTCCACGTCCCGCACCTTCCCGGTGTGGATGTCGAATTTCCGGCCGAGCATCCATTCCTTGATCGGTGCGATCTGCTGCCCGATACCGCCGGGGTGGGTGGTCAGCGTCAGGATCAGCAGGACGGGGCCGAGGACATGGGGCACGAAGCTCAGCGGCAGCCCGATGCCGTCCTCGATCAGCCAGTCCACACCGACGGTGTCGAACAGCCAGGTCTTGAACAGCCAGCCGCCCTCCATGAGTGCGAAGAACGCCGAGCCGATCACCACTCCCGCACGGTTCCGCAATCCGCCCACGACGGTCATCAAGATGAACGACAGCGCCAGCTCGAAGCCGAAGTTCTGTGGGACGATCAGGTCCTTGCCGTGCGCGAACAGCGCTCCGGCCACGGCCGCGAACACTCCCGAGCTGACGAACGCGAGCAACGTGAAGGCCTTGACGTTGATCCCATAGGAGGACGCCACCCTCGGGTTCTCCCGCAGGGCCTGCAGTGCCCGTCCGCCCTTGGTTCTGGTCAAACGCCAATCCAGCCAAAGCACCACGACCACGAACCCGAGGCACAGGTAGTAGTAGGCCGTGGGGCTCTGGAACCCCATCGGCCGCGTAACCGCCTTACCGGCGTCACCGCCCGTGAAGCTGATGATTCCGAAGATGCTCTCCTCGGTGAACACGCCATAGGCGAAGGTGACCAGCGCGAAGTACAACCCGGTGAGCCGCAGCGAGATCGCGCCGAGCACCGCTGCCTGCATGCCACCCACGATCGCTGCGATCGGCACCGCCAACCAGAAGTCGATGCCTAGGTCGACCTCCATGTAGGCCGCCATGAACGCCCCGATTCCCACGAACGCCTGGTGGCCGAGCGAGATGGTACCGGTGTATCCGATCAGGATGTTGAGCGAGAGCCCGGTGATCACGAACACGGCAGCGGTGATCAGATGCCCGATGTCCTCGCCATGGAGGTCGAAGGGCGACAGGAAGTTGCCGGGAACCGCGAACACGAACCACGCCAGGGCCGCCCACGCCAAACCGCGGGCGAGCCACCCGGCGGTGGTCGGCCGGAACCGTGACTCGGGCTCCCCCACCACGCTGGGCAGAACGAGCGTGCTTTCGGCGGACGCCTCCTTGCCGGGTGATGCCTGTACCGCACTCATGCGCCGACCACCTTTCGCGCGAACAGGCCCTCCGGGCGGAGCAGCAGGACTACCAGCAGGAACACGAAGAGAATCGTCGCCTTCGGACCGGGCAGGCCGGCCAGCGCGCTGAGCGCACCCAACTGCTCCACGAAGCCCACCAGAAGGCCGCCGGCCAGCGCCCCGGGCATGCTGCGCATCCCGGCGAGCACCGCGGCCATGAGGCCGGGCAGCAGCGCCGCACCGCCGCCGAAGGTGAGGAACGCCGCGGTGAAGGTGTCGTTGGGACCCGACAGGATCCCCGCGAGCCCACCGAGGGCCGCGGCGATTCCCCATGTCATCATCGACACCCGGCGCACGCTGATGCCCACCAGTTCGGCGGCGGTGGCCTCCTGCTGCGCGGCCTGGATCGCCAGCCCGGACGGCGAGCGGAAGAACGCCGCCAGCGCCAGCGCCACCACGATCAGTACCAGCACCGTGATCACCTTCTGGTAGGTGATGGCGACTCCCAGAACCGTGGCGATCGAGCCCTCGACGATCGGCGGCATCTCCCGGATCGGCTGCTCGTTGGTGAGCCAGAACTGGATGCCGATCGCGGTCGTCGCGACACCGGCGGTACCTACCAGCAGCGTCACCTTCGAGCTGTGCCGCAACGGACGGATCACCACTCGCTCCGTCACCAGCCCCATGACGACGGCCACGGATATGCCGAACAGCAGGCCCAGCGCGTAGTCCCAGTGCCACATTTCCACGGCCACGAAGGCTGCGAACAAGCCGGTGGTGCCGAACTCCGTCTGCGCGAAGTTGAACACACCGGTCGCGCGGTACACCAGCACGATGCCCAGAGCTACCAACGCGTACACACTGCCCCGGAACAACCCATTGACCAGGGCGACGACCAGCTCCTGGCTCACGGCTTGTACCTCCCGGGCCGGGTCTTGTACTGCCGCGAACCACAGTCGGCTTCCAGCAGGTACATCGCGCTGCCACCGAACCTCTTGTTCGGTGCGAACTTGACCGACGGGAACACCCCGGCGTCGAAGGTCTTGCCACTGTTGAGCGTCGCCATGAACGTGCGGTGGCTGAGGTTCTTGCCGGCCGCCTGGAGCATCTGACCGACCAGCTTCTCGAGGCCCCAGGCATTGATTGCGATATCGTCCGGATCAGCTCCGCCGTTCTTCGCCTTATACGCTTTCCGGAACTCGGGGTCGATCGAGTCCATCCTGTCCAATTGCGGGAACGACGAGAAGAACCGGGCGCCGTCGATCTGCGGGCAGCCACCCGTGGCAACCACGTTGAGCCCGCTCGTGTTCCCGGGACCGTAGAATTTCACGCTGCACGTCAGCGCCTTGGACACATTCACCAGGCCGCCAGGGCTCGCGTTCCACACGACCGCCTTCGCACCGCTGTTGCAAATCTTCGCCGCGATCGACGTTGCTTCTGCCTGGATCTTCTTCGGAGCGCGGTCGTTCAGCACGAGTTTGGTTCCGAACGCCTGCTTCAGTGAATTGCCCTGTATCTTCGCATAGTTGTCCAGATTATCGTTCTCCGCGACGATCAGCCCGACTTTCTGCCCGGAGAAGGCCGCCCTCATCTCACGTGTGATCACCGGTGCCTGCTGCTCGTAGGTGAGGTAGGCCGCGAAGTAGGTCTGCAGCGCGTTCAGCGATCCGAGACGCGGATTGGACTCATGCACACCGCCCGAGATGTAGGGCCACTGCCGGGAGTTGGCGTAGCGCGCGCAGGCGTCGATCTGGTCGGCACCGGCGGAACCGATGACCAGGAAGTACTTCTGTTCGATGAAGCTCTTGCACTTCGATACCGCAGTCGACGGGTCGAAGTTGTCGTTCTCGAGCTTGACCTGGAGCTTCCGCCCGTTGATCCCGCCCTTCTTGTTGATGTAGTCGGCGTACACGCCCACCGCGTGCTCGATCGAGTTCTGGGGGATCGCCGCCGCGCCCGTCACCGGTGCGTGCACGCCGATCTTGATCGGCGCGCCCGGCTTCAGCGGCGTGGGATCGCCGATACCCGGCGGCACCGGCCCGCTGGTGCCGCCACCGCTGCCGCCCCTGTCACCGGTTCCCCCAGTGCCCGTCCCGGTCCCGGCCCCGTTCCCGGCCCCGGTGCCGGCGGCGTCTGTGCCGGCGCCCGCACCCACATCCTGCGCGCCGGTGTCCAGGGCGCCTGGGTCAACCGGCTGACCGTCCGTACCAACCCCTCCGAGCTCACCTGCAGCGGTGCCCTGTCCACTCGGTCCACCCGGCCCGGCGTAAAGCCCGCTCACGCCCGGCTTCTGCCCGCAGCCCGAGACCACCGCAAACGCCAGCGCCACCGCTGCGACACCGATCTGCCTCGACCGTCGCCGGATCACTTCGCCTCCTTGAAAAGCGTCTTGACCACCCGGAGTTGGTCGAGCGCGCGGCCCACACCGTGACGCGCACCGGACAGCACCGGCTCACCGTTCGGGCCGAGCGCGAACATCACCGCATAGGCGAGCCCGAGCCCGACCGGGATCAGGAAGAGAACTCCGCCGGGGATGTCCTCCAGCATTGAGCCCACGTGCGTCACCGGGGTGGCCGCAGCCGGCAACGGCAGCCCGCTCTTGCGGGCCACGTCCGGGGCTTCCGTGGCGGCCGGCGCCGTGGCGTCATCCGGCATGGTTCCTGCATCCGCCGGTACTTCCCCGGAGACGTCCGTACCGGCACCTGTGTCGACCGCACCCGAATCGCCCGTCGTCCCGCTGTCCGCCGGTATGTCAGCCGGCGGTTGGGGTGTCGCTCCCCCGGTCGCCACCAGCTTCATGCCGATGCCCTTGTCCGACGGCCCGTCCCAGGTCACCTGGAAACTCATCGGAGCCTCGACCTGCTCCACGAGGGCGATCGAGGTGGGTAGCTGACTGTCCTGCGCCAGCCAGAGCCGCGCGATCGGCGTGAGGTCGAAGTGCCAGATCCCGTCCTTGCCGCGTTTGCCGGCAGCAGCGGCGCTTTCACAGTCGTAAGCCGGCCGCGACGACCACTTTCCACCCTCGGCCTTGGTCCAGAACGCCTCCGTGACAGGGCACGCCACGACCTTGACGCCCTCGCCGTCGGAGTTCACGTTCGAGTCGGGGGCGGACGATTCCCTCAGCATCACATCGAACGAGGTCACATCCGCGCCAGGGCCGTACTCCAGGGCGAACTCGACGGCCGCGACCATCTCCTCCGCACCATTGACCGCCGCCACGGTCATCGCACCGGCAGGCACATTCGGCGGCGTCGGCTCAGGCCGAGCGATGAGGCCCGATTTATCGACCTCGTTCTCGTCGTTGCTCTTCCACCACCAACCCGCCTGATAAACTTTTCCTCCGATGGAGGGGCCCGGCTCAACGGCGGGTTCCGCGCTGACCGGTGCGGCCGCACTCAGGATCACGGCGCACGACGCGGCGAACCCGGCGCCGAGACTGCTGGGAGTAGACATCTGTCTCCTTGGCTAGTCCAACTGCCCTGTTGGACTGAATTGCTTGGGGGCCGGCAAAAGCCCGATTTCGGTCTCCCACGACTCGAGGGAGCACGCCGCGCCCGCGGGCATCGAGGAACACCGGGTCACGGAGGCGACCCAGAAGTCCGGCCTCACTGACGACATCCAGCGCGCACCCGCATCGAGGTCGCACCGGGCCAGTCGGCGTCTTGCGGGCGACGTGCACCCGGAATTGACATACGCACCTGGTCGACACGGCCGTCGAGCATGAGTGGGCGCGCTGCGTACGGCGCCCACCATGGCGTCAGTTACACGCCTGCGACATCTTTTTCGTACGGTGCCGGGTCGTAGACACAGCTGATCGCCAGGTCGGGGTCCGCGCGCCGGTAGGGCTCGGCGATGCGGGCGTGGTTGTCGCGGACCTTCTTCAGGTCGAATGCGACAAGGATTTCCCTGGCGCGCAGGGCGGCCGGTACGGGGAGTGGCCGTCGATCGTTCCGTGGTGGCAGAAGGCGTCGCCGCACTGCGGCGGCCAGCGGTGCCGGCGTCCACAACGACACAGGCGCGTCGGTACGACGGCGGCCAGTTGGCTCGCCGGGTCGGGTGCCGAGGCGATCACCGTACGGACCAGGGCGGACCGCTCGACGGCCGAGGTGAGGGCGGCGGCCGTGGCCACCTTGCGCCGTCTCCTTGCGTCGTCGGCCGCGGCCGTGGTGGGGAGGGGGGTGAGCGGGTGCTACGGCAGGCGCCGTGTCCATGGGTGCACACTCCGGTGGGTGGGGGGAGGGCAGGGGGATATGGGCGGAGCAGGGGGGTGGCATCGCGACTGGGGGGAACGTACTGACCGGACGGTATGTACGTCAACGGGTTGTGCAGCAGTTCTTTGCCTAAGCGGTACAGGTGGTTCCGGCCAGGACAGCACTGTGGACCCGGCGTCATGGGACACCGGGCCGGAGCCGGAGACGACCGCAGGAGGGCACCGCAGGACATCGTCGGTTGCGCCCGCCCGGCGGACGAACTCCTCCTTCGCCGGCGATCCGGGCGGCCTGCAGCGTGGCCGGCCCCACGCCGAACACCGCGAGGGACTCGGCTTCGCGGACGCGCGCGGAGTGGTGGACGGCACCGTCTCCGGTGAGCACCGCGCAGCCGCGCGCCGCGTCGGTGAGCCGGACCCCGGCGGCGCCGGCAGCACGCAGACCGGCAGCCCGCCGAGAACGTCGCCCAGCTCATGGGGGCTCACCCGTGAGGAGCAGGACACGTTCGGGGTGAACCGCTCCGGGATCGGTGGAGGCTCCATGCGCTGACTCCGGCCGCCATTGGGGCTGGTGTCGAGCGTAGGGGTTGGTCTCGTGTTCGTGGGGTGGGATGTCTCCGATCGCGCTGTGGAGGCGCTGGTTGTTGAACCAGTTCGACCCATTCCGCGCTGCCGGCCCCACTGACAAGACCCCGCCACCACAACTCCCCACCTGGCAACAGGTAAAGGAAGACCGGCCCCCCTGCTCAGGGGTGTCCCGCAATGATCAACTGACCCGACACGTCAGCATCGGGGATGCCAACCTTGGGCCGGTCCATCCGGCGAGCGCGAGGTTGTGGAGGTGGGCCATGCCAACCATGGCGTGATGGAGGGGGCCGTCAGAGTCTCGCGAGGGACTGGAGTGGTCAAGGGGTTGCGTGGGGTTCTGTGCGATCGGCCCGTTGGGTTGTGGGTGCATTGTGATGCCCTTGTCCAGCAAGGGAGTTGGGGAGCGCCGGACACCGGACGGAGGGACCTCCGCCCGGTGTCCCACGCTGTGCCCTAGGCGCAGTGGAACTTGGCCGCTGCCCAGTCGCCGTGGTCCCCGGTCTTGGACCCGTTGGTGTCCGTGACCTTGAGCCGCACGTGCCGGGCGCCGGCGAGCGGCACGTCGACGGGCACGGTGGCCGACGCCCCGGTCACCTTCGGGGACGTCCACAGCACCTTGCCGTCCGCCTCGACGGAGAAGGCCACTTCGCCGTAGCCGTTGATCTCGTCGTCGATGCCGGCATCCGCCGTGAAGGCCGTGCACCGGCCTCCGGTGTAGACCTCGATGTCGGAGTCGGCGTGCACGCCGATGCCCTTCGCGTAGGTCTTGCCCGCCAGGGTCAGGGTGTGTCCGTCGGTCGCGCCGGACTCGCCGTTCGACCGGTCGCGCTCGGCGGGGCCGTACCCGTTGACGGATCGCAGCCACACGAGGTCGCTCGCCCATGCGTCCGCCGTGGGCGGCGGGGGCATCACGGCGGTGGCGAACCGTCCGGTGGACGTGCGGGACTCGCCGTCCGACCGGTACCGCACCAGCGCTTCGAGCGTCGCCTCACCGGCCTTGGCCCCCTGGGCGGGAGTGACGGTGACCTCCACCCTCTTCGTCGTGCCCGCGCGGATGCGGCCCACCGTGCCCGCGGGCGCGGCCTGCCAGCCCTCCGGCGTCCGCAGAGTGAGGTCCGCGTCCGTCACGTCCGCGGCGCCCGCGGTGATGTCGACGGCGACGGAACCGGCGGTACCGGCTCCGAGTTCCTGCCCCGCGGGGGCGGAGACGGTCGCCGCCGCGGCCGGGTTCCTGCCGCCGACGGCGCTGGTGTCCTCCAGCGTCACCGTGAACGGGCGGTCGGTGGTCAGCGGACGGGTCTTGACCTTCACGACGCCGCCTCGGTCGTCCCGGTCGTACCACCAGCCCTCGGAAGCGGCCTCGAACGCGGCCTCGGAGCCGAGGCTCGGCAGCTTCCCCTGGAGCGTGACCGCGCTCGGGCGCGAGCCGGTGTGCACGGTGAACTCGTACGGCCGCTCGGTCTGCTTGCCGGTGAACTCGCCCCGGCTCGCGCCGATCCGCACGGTGACGTCGCCCGCGCCGCGGGCCGGCGCCTCGACGTCGGCGCGCTGGGTGGCGTACGCGCCCTCGCGGTGCTGCCGGGTGACGCCGTCGTCCTCGTACAGCGTGAAGGAGGAGCGGCCCTGCGGGTAGACGTCCCAGGCCAGCGGGGATTCGGCCGTGCGGTCACGGTACGAGCGGATGCCGGGCCACATGGGCACGGCCGCGCCCGCCTTCACGAACAGCGGCAGGGTGTCCAGCGGGGCGCTGTAGTCGTCGACCGTCGCCGGGCCCTGGTAGGTGCGCCCGGTCCAGTAGTCGATCCACGTGCCCTTCGGCAGGTAGATGCCGTCACGCTCGGTGGCGTCCTTGTACACGGGGGCGACGAGGAAGTGCTCGCCCGAGAGGAACTCGTACTTCGCCGCGTCGGTCGCCGCCTGCGGGTCGTCCGGGTACTCCAGGACAAGCGGACGGACCATGCCCACCCCGGTCTTGGTCGCCTGGTGGGCGTAGGAGTACTGGTAGGGCAGCAGCGACTCCTTCAGCTTCAGGTAGTCGCGGTTGACGGAGGTGTACGGCTCGCCGTACCGGAACGGCTGCTTGTCGCTCGCGGCCCATCCGTCCATCGTCATCGTGGTGCCGAGGAACATCTTCCACTGGAGGTCGCGGGTGTACGTCTTGGCGCTGCCGCCGAAGATCCCGTCGACGTCGCCCGTGGTGTAGGCGAGGCCGGACATGGTGGCGCCCGCGTAGGTGGGGATCTGCCAGCGGATGTACTCCCAGCTGCCGGACTGGTCGCCGGACCACTGCACCCCGCAGCGCTGCGCACCGGCCCAGCTCTCCGGCGCCCAGGTGAAGCCGCGGGCGTCGCTGTTGTCCTCGATGCCCTGGTACGCGTCCTTGCAGCCGTCGAGCGCGAACTTGTAGCCGCCGCCGACCCAGGCCACGTCCAGCTTGGCGACCCGTTGCCCCGCCTTCACCTGGTCGGCGATCTTCTCGATGCCGTCCTCGGTCCACAGCCCGAGCTGCATGCCGCGGTCCTGGAGGCCCTTGGCCGTCTCGGCGAGGTTCTCGTAACCGCAGCCGTAGCCGTCGTTGACGAGCATCCAGCCGTTCGGCATGTCGTGCTCGAGGTACCCGTCGGCGACCTTCAGGGCGTCGAGCGTGTGCCGTTCGCCGCGGTTGGCGTTGTGCAGGTAGCAGTCCGCGTCGCCGATCTCCATGCCGTAGATCGGCGGCAGGAACGGCTTGCCGGTGAGCTCGGTGTACTGGCCGATGACGTCCTTGGCGTCACCGGTGAAGTAGTAGGCGTCGAAGCGCTTCTCGCGGGCGGCGGCCGTCACCGGCTCGCCGAAGGTGTAGGTGTTGGGCGCGTACGTGTTGCGGAAGACGCCGTAGCCGCCCGAGGAGAGGTAGAACGGAACGGAGTTGGGGTGTCCCCCGTCGTTCCAGTTGTAGTCGACGCTGACCTCCACCTTCTTGCCCCGGTGCGAGGTGTTGCCGCGGCCGTTCTGCATGCCGGCGCCGTAGAACTGCTCGTCGGCGCCGCGCGCGAGGCTCTGGGTGGTGCTGTCGGCGGTCCAGGTCAGTCCGGTGGTCTCGGACCAGACCCTGCTGCCGTCCGCGCGGTGGAGGGCGAAGCGCAGCGGCGACTTGTAGGCGCGCAGCGTGATCCTCGGCGTGCTCAGCTCGTAGCGGTCGGGCCGCTCCTTCCAGTGCGTCACGGGCGCCGGGCCCTGCGGCAGCACGATGTCGTCGCCCGTCGGGTCGGTGAACCTGCCGTCCGGCGCGAGTTCGATGCGGAACGTCTCGTCGGAGACGAAGGTGACCCTCGCCGCGGCGCTGCCGGCGCCGATCCGGTAGACGGCTCCCGAGGCTTCGAAGTCCGTGATGTCGCCGACCGTCGTGCCGGGCGGTTCCGCGGGGGCGGCCGCCGCACCGCCCGGCCCCGCGAAGACCGAGAAGAGACCGAGCACAGCGACGACCGCTGCCACTCGTATGCGCGTTAGTGATTGCATGACGCGTGTTTAGCGCAACTACAAGCACATGACTAGAGTGCGGCCGCCACAGTCCCGATCAGCCGGGCAGCTTCCACTGCTGCTCGGCTCCGGCGGTGCAGGCCCGGATCAGGAGTTTCGCGCCGTCGGCACTGCCACCCTCGGCGTGCAGACACCGGCCCGACTTCACGTTCCGCAGTGTGCGGTCCGGCAGAGGGGTCCACGCCTGCGCCGGTGTGCCGTTGCACGGGTACAGCTGGACGACCGTGCCGTCCGCGACCGCGCCGCCCCGCACGTCCATGCACTTGCCGTACGCGCGCAGGGTGCCGTCGCCCGGCACCGTCCACGCCTGGGCGGGCGTGCCGTTGCACGAGTACAGCTGGAGTGCCGTGCCGTCGGCGGAGCTGCCGCCGGTGACGTCGACGCACCGGCCGCCGGAGTCGGTCACCGGCCCCGTGGCCGCGGGCGCGGGCAGCGCGCCCTGGACCTCGGCCGCCTTGGCCACGGGATCTCCCGACGGCTCCACCGGATAGCGGTCGCGCTGCTGGTTCCAGGCGTTCTCCCAGGCGAACCAGTCGATGGCGGCGGGAGCGCGCCCGGTCGCCAGTGCCGTGTCGAGCGAATCGAGGTAAAGCGCCCACCGCTTGGCGTAGAAGCCGGACACGAGCCCCGACCACTCGCGGTTGGCGTAGTCGCGCAGTCCCCCGTTGTCGCTGCCTGAGCGGTGCCCCCAGGTGGTGAGGACCGAGCGGGCGTCGAACTCGGCCGCGGCCCTCTCCGCGTCCGTCGTTCCCCACGACGTGGCGTCCTTCAGCCACGGGCCCAGCAGGAACCGGCTGTCGGTGGCGAGCAGTTCGTCGAGGAGGGCCAGGTCGTCCTGCCATTCGGCGGCCAGCCGGCGGAACAGGGCGAGGTCCTTGGCGTCGTACGCGGCCTTGATCTGCGGCAGCAGGGTGCGGCTGCGGTTGGCCATGGCCTGGCGGGCGACGTCCACCAGGTCGTAGCGGTAGGCGTCCGTGCCGCGCAGTGCAGGCGCGACCTGGAGGAGTTCGGCGAGCGCGCGCTGCACGGTGGCGGGGTCGTAACGCATGTGTCCGGGGCTCCAGCCGGCGGCCGTGGTCGCCGTCAGCCGCGGCCGGGCCGTGAAGAGACTGTCCTGGGACTCGCTCCAGGTGCCGGACGGTGTGCTGTACGGGCCGGTGCGCAGGAGCTCCCACGCCTTGGCGGCGTGCGGGTCGACTCCGCCGTAGCGGCGTTCGGCGTACGCGGCGTACCAGGCGCGGTGGTCGACCGGGCCGGTGCGCCAGGCCAGTTCGGTGAACAGCTCGTAGGCGACGGGGTTGCCGCCAGTGCCTTCGGGCAGGTAGGCGATGCCCTTCAGGGCACTGCCGGGCTTGCTGCGCCACTGGTCGAACCGCTCGGCCCAGACGGCGGTGTTGGCGCCGATGGTGGTGTGCCCGCCGAAGTTGGGGATCGTGCCGAACGCGTACGGCGCACCGTGCCATGCGCTCTCGCGGTCGAGTCCGTTGTACCGGTCGGACAGGCCGTCGACGATGAGCAGTCTGCTCTTGTCGACCGCGTCGATGATCTGGGTCGACGGGTTGTTCTGCCAGCCGAGCAGTACCCAGGTGGCGCCGGGTCGGGCGGTCTGCAGGGCGTTCATGACGGCATCGGCCGCGTCCCCGATCGGCACGTCACCAGGGCGTCCGCCCTCGTGGAGCAGGTCCATCTTGTACATCGCGGAGTCGCCGAACAGGGTTCGCTGGTGGCGGTAGAACGCCTCGGCGACCTCGGGGTACAGCGTGTTGCGCGGGTCGAGCCAGTCGGGGCGTTCGAAGCCGACCCAGTCGCCCTGCGGGACCACCCGGCCCGCCGGGTTCTTCTCGGTGAACCGGGGCGGGACCGTGCCGTAGTAGCCGGGGAGCACGGGGGTCATGCCCAGTTCGCGGACGCGGTCGGCGATCCTGCGGCCGAGTTCGGCGCGGTCGGCCAGCAGCCGCTCGGAGACGGGGCCGCCGAAGCCGGCCATGTTCTGCATCAGCCACCACGGCTGGTGCGCCGGGCCGGGGATCCACGAGCGCAGTTCCCGCCCGGAGTAGCCGAACTCCTTGAACGTCTCGTAGTAGACGGCGTCCGCGCCCATCTGCACGAACACCTCGTTGACGCCGTGCAGGGCGAGCAGGTCGAGCTGCTTCTCGTACGCGGCCCAGCCCCGGTAGGCGCCGGAGTAGCCGTCGTCGGTGTCGTTGAGCGCGAAGCGGTGCGGCACGGAGGCGTCCTTGCGCACGGGCGCCGCCGGTGCGGGAAGGATGGCGGGCAGCCGGGCCGTGCTGTCACCGGGCCAGCCGATGTCCACCCTGGCGGTGTGCTTGAGGTACCAGTTGACGCCACTGAGCAGGACGGCGGGGCTGGTGCCCTCGACGCGTACGCTGCCTGCGCCGCCGGAGACGGTGAAGTAGTCGCCGGAGGCGGGACGGTCGACGGGGACGAGGCGGAACTGGGAGACGTGCCGCGGCAGCAGCCGGGCGAGCGCCGCCCTGGCCGGCCCCGGCGAGAAGGAGGGGTCGCCGGCGGTTACCGCGGCCTGGGCGGAAGGAATGCCCAGCACCGCGGCGAGCACGGCGAGGGCTGTGGCCGCGCACACGGCGGCCCGGGATCTGAGGCTTGTCATGGAGTTTCCCCGATCACGAGGGAGTTATTAACAAAGCGTTCGTTAATATGGGCGCGTCTCGAAGTCCGGTCAAGGGCACGGCCGTTGTGGATTCCGGCGGCTCGGTAGAGTTCCGGGACGGTCAGGGGAAGGGGCGACGACACATGCCGGCCAGGAAAGCGGCGGCCACGGGGCCGCATGTGCTGCGGCAGATGAACGTGGCCGCCGTCCTGGCGGTCCTGCGCGACGACGCCTCCACGGCGGCCGGTGTCAGCGCCGTCGCGGCCGCCACGGGACTGTCCCGCCCGGCGGTGACCAGAGCACTGGCGGAGCTGAAGGACCGCGGCCTGGTGGAGTTCACGGCGGCGGGCGGCGCGCGGCAGCCCGGCAGGCCGGCGCAGTACGCCAGGTTCCGCGCCGAGGCGGGACATGTGGCGGGCATCGACATCGGCCCGCACAAGGTGCTGGTGATGATCGCGGATCTGGCGGGCCGGGTGGTGACCGCCCGCGACTCGGCGGTCGACTCCGGCGCGACCGGGCCTCAGGTGTTCGACATCGTGCGCGGCGCCCTGACCGCCGCGGCCGCCGAGGCCGGGGTCCCGCTGTCCGGCCTGTGGGCCGTCAGCGCGGGCACTCCGGGCGTGGTGGACCGGGACCGGGGCGAGGTGCTGCTCGCGCCCAGCATTCCCGGGTGGGCGGGCCTGCCCGCGGTGTCGATGCTGCGGGAATGGCTGCACTGCCCGGTGTCCATCGAGAACGACGTCAACTTCGCGGTGCTCGGCGAACGGTGGCGGGGGGCCGCGGCCGACGCGGTGGCGGAAGGCGGATCCGACAGCCTGGTGTTCGTGCAGTGGGGGCGCAGGATCGGCACCGGGATCTTCATCAACGGCAGCCCGTACCGGGGCAGTTCGGCCGCCGCCGGTGAGCTGGGGTTCATCGACCTCGTCCGGGACCCGGACGCTCCGGCCGGCCCCCGTCCGGCCGACGGCACGGGGCCGTTCGAGCGTCTGGTGGGAGCGGCGGCGATCCACCGGCTCGCCCTGGAGGCGGGCGCCCCCACGGGCGACGAGGACGACATCGCGCCCCTCTTCGAGGCTGCGGCGGCCGGGGACCCGGTGGCCGTGGCGGTGGTGGATCGTGTGGCGACGCGTTTCGCCAGGGGCCTGGCGGCCCTGCTGCTGGTGCTCGACCCCGGTCGGGTGGTGATCGGCGGAGGCGTGTCCCGCGCGGGCGAGGTCCTCCTCGAACCGGTCCGCAGGCAGCTGCGCCTCCACACCCTGGTGCCGGTGACCGTGCAGGCGTCGGTGCTCGGTGAGCAGGCGGTGGCGTACGGCGCGGTGCGCCACGCCCTCGATGCCGCAGAGGAACGGATGACGGCCGGCTGACCGGCGCCGGCCGCCCGCGGGGCGGGCCTCCCGGTGCGCCGCGCGGTGTCAGACGGCGATGACCTTGACGCCCGCCTCGACCAGGCGGGCCGAGGTCTCCGCGGAGACGTTGGCGTCGGTCACGAGGACGTCGATGCGGTCGAGTCCGCAGATCCGGGCGAAGGCGCGCCTGCCCAGCTTGGACGAGTCGGTCACGACGATCACCCGGTGCGCCCGCTCGGCGAAGAGCCTGCTGACGCTGGCCTCGTCCTCGTGGTGCGCCATGATCCCCAGCTGCGGGTCCACGCCGTCGACGCCGAGGACGACCGCGTCCAGCACGACCTCGTTGAGAACGCCCATGGTCAGCGGTCCGACGAGCTCGTACGTCTGCGGGCGGGCCACACCGCCGGTGGTCACGATCTTGATCTGGGGGCGGACCGCGAGCTCCCCCGCGATGTTGAGCGCGTTGGTCACCACGGTGAAGGCGGGCGAGGGCGCGCCGGTGGTCTCCCGCTGCCCGCCGCTCGCCCGCAGCGCGAGCGCCCGGGCGACCTCGGTCGTGGTCGTCCCGCCGTTGAGTCCCACCACCTCGCCGTCCCCGATGAGGTCGGCGGCCGCCGCGGCGATCCGCTGTTTCTCCGGGGCGTGCCGCGAGGACTTGTAGCGCAGCGGCAGTTCGTAGGAGACGCCGTGCGCGATCGCGCCGCCGCGGGTGCGGACGAGCATCTGCTGCTCCGCGAGCTCGTCGAGGTCCCGGCGGATGGTCGCGCTGGAGACGTCCAGCGCGCTCGCGGCCTCCTCGACGTCCAGGCGCCCCTCGGCGGCCAGCAGCTCCAGCAGCGCGTTCCAGCGCTCGTGCTTGGACATCGTCGGACTCCTTGTCGCCTGTGCAGCCGCCCCTGAGCTGCCACTGATCGTACTGGGGACGCCTGCCGACCAGTGCGGGCCGGGGCCCGACCGTCGCCCACCCCTCATCGTTTTCGCTTACTTCTGCTTGAAACTCATGAGAAATGAGCAACTCTTGACAAGAGTGCCGACAATGCGACAGCGTGCTCAGCGCAAGGGACCCCGTGCAGGGTCGAGGTCTTGTGACAAAGGCGGTCTTGGCAGTGAACAAGCGCATACTCGCTCTCTCCGCGGCCTGCGCGATCGGCGCGCTCACGCTCACGGCATGCGGAGGCGGCGGCGGTTCGGCCGACGGAGAGGTGACGCTGAAGCTCGTCGCCGCCGACTACGGGGACAAGGCGTCCAACAGCTCGACGGCCTACTGGGAGGACGTGGCCAAGAGGTTCACCGCCGCCAACCCCAAGATCAAGGTCGATGTCCGGGTCATCAACTGGAACGACATCGACGCCCAGGTCAAGACCATGATCCAGAGCGGGAACGTCCCCGACGTCCTCCAGACCGGCGGCTATGCCGACAAGGTCGCCGACGACCTGCTCTACAAGGCGGACGAGGTCCTCTCCGAGAAGACCCGCGCCAACCTCATCGACAGCTTCGCGAAGGCGGGAGAGGTCGACGGGACGCAGTACGGCATCCCGTTCGTCTCCTCGGCCCGTGCCCTGTTCTACAACAAGGACGTCTTCGCGAAGGCGGGCATCACCGAGGCTCCCACGACGTGGGACGAGGTGAAGTCCGCCGCCGAGAAGATCAAGGCCAAGGCTCCCGGCGTCACCCCGTACGCGCTGCCGCTCGGGCCCGAGGAGGCACAGGGCGAGTCGCTGATCTGGGAGCTCGGCAACGGCGGCGGCTACACCGACGCCGACGGCACGTACACCCTGGACAGCAAGGCCAACGTCGAGGCGTTCTCCTGGCTGAAGTCCCACCTCGTCGAACCGGGCCTCACCTACGCCAACCAGCGACGACGGACCGCAAGACCGCCTTCGCGGACTTCGCCGCCGGCAAAGCCGCCATGCTCAACGGCCACCCCTCACTGATCCAGATGGCGAAGGACGGCAAGGTCGACTACGGCGTCGCCCCGATCCCGGGCAAGTCGGGGGCGCTGAAGTCCACTCTGGGCGTCGCCGACTGGATGATGGCCTTCAAGGACAACGGCCACCAGGAAGAGATCAGGAAGTTCCTCGACTTCGCGTACTCCAAGGAGAACACGCTGAAGTTCGACGAGACCTACAACCTCATGCCGGTCACCGAGGACACCCTGAAGGAAATGACCGGCAACGGGAAGCACAAGGACCTGGAGCCGTTCTTCGAGCTTCTGCCGAACGCGGTGTTCTACCCGCTCGGCGACACCACCTGGGACATCGTCTCGGCCGAGATCAAGAAGAGCGGCGGCACCGCGGTGAGCAGCGATCCGGCGAAGGTGCTGGGCGAGCTGCAGAAGAAGGCCGAGGACGCGGTCGCCGACCAGTAGCCGACGGCCCGTCACGCACCGACACGGAAGGCACCCTCGTGTCCACCACCTCCCCCACGACTCGCCGCTCCGGCCGCTCCGGCCGGGGCGGCGGGCTCGCCCGCCTCGGGCCGCTGCCCTGGATCGGCCCCGCCGTCCTGCTCATCGTGCTCGTCGTGGTCTGGCCCGTCTACGAGATGGTCCGCACCTCGTTCCTCAAGATCAGCAGCAGCGGTTTCGTCCGCGGCTCGGCAGGATTCGACAAGTACAAGCAGCTGTTCGACGAGCCCGCGCTGCCCTCGGTCCTCCTCGCCACGGTCGTGTGGACCGTGGTCGTGGTGACCGCCACGATGGTGATCTCCCTGGCGCTCGCGCAGCTGTTCGACCAGAGGTTCCCGGGCCGGCGTGTGACCCGCTGGGCGCTCATCGCGCCCTGGGCCGCGTCGGTGGTGATGACCGCCATCGGCTTCAAGTGGATGCTGAACCAGACCGCGGGCGTCCTCAACACCCTGATGACGGACCTGGGTCTGATCGACGGCCCGAAGGACTGGCTCGGCACGCCGTCCACCGCCTGGCCGTGGATGATGTTCGTCGCGGTCTTCGTCTCCCTGCCGTTCACCACCTACACGCTGCTCGCCGGTCTGCAGACCGTGCCGGGCGAGGTGTACGAGGCGGCGAGGGTCGACGGCAGCGGTCCGTGGCAGACGTACTGGCGGATCACGCTGCCCCTGCTGCGGCCGGCCTTCCTGGTCGGCGTCGTCATCAACCTGATCAACGTCTTCAACTCGTTCCCGATCATCTGGAGCATGACGCACGGCGGCCCGGACAGCGACACGGCCACCACCACCGTCTTCATGTACCAGCTCAAGAACTCCGACATCGGCGAGTCCGCCGCCATGTCCGTCGTCAACTTCGCCCTGGTCGTGGTCATGGTCGCCGTCTTCCTCAAGGCCAGCCGGTGGAACCAGGAGGAGTCCTGATGGCCCAGCAGACGCTCGCCCCCGCCGTCACCCGGCCTCCTGCCCGGCCGCGTACGGACACCGTCCGGCCGGGCGGCAGCCTGCGGCCGCGCACGGTCGTCGCCGCCGCGACCGCCTGGATGATCGCGGTGGTCTTCCTCCTGCCGTACGCGGAGATGGTGATCACCGCACTGCGGCCGGCCGGTGAACTGCGCGACGCGACCTACCTGCCCGGCGAGTTCGCCTGGTCGAACTTCGTCGGCGTGTGGCGCGAGTCGAACCTGGGCGCCAACCTGCGGGTCACCCTCCTGGTGGCCGGCGGGTCCACGCTGCTCGTCCTGCTGGTCGCCCTCCCCGCCGCCTACTACACGGCGCGCACGAAGTACCGGGGCCGCAAGCTGTTCCTGCTGCTCGTGCTGGTCACCCAGATGTTCCAGCCGACGTCGCTCCTGGTGGGCCTCTACCGCGAGTTCTACCAGCTGGACATGCTCAACTCGGTGTGGACGCTGATCCTGTGCAACGCCGCGTTCAACCTGGCCTTCGCCATCTGGATCCTCACCGCGTACATCGGCTCCATCCCGGTGGCCCTGGAGGAGTCGGCGATGATCGACGGCCTCGGGCGCATGGGGGCACTCGTACGGGTCACCCTGCCACTGGCGCTGCCCGGGGTCGTCACCGCGATGATCTTCACGTTCATCGCCGCGTGGAACGAGTTCGTCATGGGCCTGACCCTGTCGACGATCCCCGAGAGCCAGCCGCTGACCGTCGGCATCAACAGCTTCATCGGCAATTACACCGTGCAGTGGAACTATCTCTTCGCCGGCTCGGTCATCGCCATCGTGCCCGTCGTCGTGCTGTTCGCTTTCATCGAGCGCAAGGTGGTGTCCGGTCTGACCGCCGGATCCGTCAAATAGCGGGCCCGCGCCCCTCATTCGTCAACCGACCCTTCTGAGCAAGGAGTTCAGCCCATGACCGCCCCGGACGCCTCCCGCACCTCGGTCGAGATCGCCTCCCAACCGGACACCTGGAGGCGAGCGGCCGAGTCCGTCGGTTCGCTCGAAGGCGTCCTGCCGCGCCGCGGCGAGCGTGTCGCCGTCGTCGGCTGCGGCACCTCCTGGTTCATGGCCCTCGCCTACGCCCGGCTCCGCGAGGCAGGCGGCCACGGGGAGACCGACGCCTTCGCCGCCTCCGAGTTCCCCGTGGGCCGCGGCTACGACCGTATCCTCGCCATCACCCGGTCCGGCACCACCACCGAGGTCCTCGGCCTGCTGGCCGAGGTGAAGGGCACCGTCGCGACCGCGGCCCTCACCGCCGACCCCGCCACCCCCGTCATGGACGCCGCCGACGCCGTCGCCGTCCTGGACTACGCCGACGAGCAGTCGGTCGTCCAGACCCGCTTCGCCACCACCGCGCTCGCCCTGCTGCGCGCGCATCTGGAGGCCGAGGACGCGCTGCCCGCAGGGGTGCGTCCGCTGGCACGGGCCGTCGAGGACGCCGAGCGTGCCCTCGCCGAGCCGCTCAGCGCCCAGGTGCGCGCCGCCGAGCAGTTCACGTTCCTCGGCACGGGCTGGACCTACGGCCTCGCCCTGGAGGCGGGACTCAAGATGCGGGAGGCGGCGGGCGCGTGGACCGAGTCGTACCCGGCCATGGAGTACCGGCACGGGCCGATCAGCATCACCGGACCCGGCCGCGTGGCGTGGCTCTTCGGTCCGACGCCTGCCGGACTGGCCGACGACGTCGCGCGGGTCGGCGGCGCCTTCGTCGCCGGGTCGGGGGACGCGGCCGGCGAGCTCGACCCGCTGGCGGACCTGATCCGGGTGCAGCGGCTGGCCGTCCTGCTCGCCGAGGCGCGCGGGTACGACCCCGACCGTCCCCGCAACCTCACCCGGTCCGTGATCCTCGAGAACAGCCATGCCTGATCCGCACGGCACGCGCGACTGCGTCGTGGCGCTGGACGTCGGCGGCACCGGTATGAAAGGGGCGCTGCTCGACCGGGCGCTGACGCCCCTGGCCGTGCTGCGCAGGCCGACGCCCCGCCGGGACGGCCCCGACGCGGTGGTGGCCGCGATCACCGGCGCACTGCGCGACCTCGCGGCCCAGGCCGCCGACCGGCGCCTGACGGTCCGCCACGCGGGCACGGTGGTCCCCGGGATCGTCGACGAGGAGGCCGGACGGGCGGTGTACTCCGCCAACATCGGCTGGTCCGACCTGCCGCTCGCGGCACTGCTGCGGGACGCGTCGGACCTGCCCGTCACGCTCGGGCACGACGTGCGCGCCGGCGGGCTCGCCGAGTGCCGTACCGGTGCCGCGCGCGGTGCGCGGGACGCGCTCTTCGTGCCCGTCGGCACCGGCATCTCGGCGGCCGTCCTGTGCGAGGGCCGGGTGGTGCGCGGCCTCGGGTACGCCGGGGAGCTCGGTCATGCCGTGGTGGAGCCGGACGGCGATCCGTGCGCCTGCGGCGGCCGCGGCTGCCTGGAGACCGTGGCGTCCGCCGCGGCGATCGAGGCCGCGTACGCGGCGCGTTCCGGGCGCGCCGTCGACGGCGCCGCCGGGGTGGCGCGCCTGGTGGCGCAGGGCGATCCCGTGGCCGTGGCCGTGTGGGACCGCGCGGTCGACGCGCTGGCCGCGGCGCTGGCGACGTTCACGACGCTCCTGGCCCCCGGTCTGATCGTGATCGGCGGCGGTCTCGCGCAAGCGGGCGGCCTGCTGCTCGATCCGCTGCGGGCCCGCCTCGGCGAACGGCTCACGTTCCAGCGCCGGCCCGAAGTGGTCCGCGCCGAACTGGGCGACGAGGCGGGCTGCCTGGGCGCCGGGATCCTGGCCTGGCAGGCGGCGGGGGTCGAGCCGGCCTTCCGCGAGCCGGCCTTCCGCGAGCCGGCTTTCCGCGAGCCCGTGACCGCGGGAGCCGCGGCGCCGTGATCCTCACCGTGACCCTGAACGCGGCGCTCGACGTCACCTACGAGGTCGACGCCCTGGTGCCGCGCGACTCCCACCGTGTGCGCGCCGCCTACGAACGGGCCGGCGGCAAGGGCGTCAACGTCGCGCGCGTCCTGTCGGCCCTGGGCACCCCGGCGACGGTGACCGGGCTCGCGGGCGGCCCGACGGGGCAGCTCATCCGGGACGAGCTGCGCGCGGCCGGACTGCGGGACGAGCTGGTCCCCATGGCGGGCGACTCGCGCCGCACAGTCACCGTCGTCTCCCGCGAGGACGGCGATGCCACCGTCTTCAACCAGCCCGGCCCTCAGGTGAATCCGGTCTCCTGGGCGGACTTCACCGCCCGCTTCGCCCGCCTGGTCCGCGAGGCCGCGGTCGTGGTCCTGTCCGGCAGCCTGCCGCCCGGACTGCCGTCCGACGCGTACGCGCAGCTCGTCCGGTCGGCCGCCGGGGCGGGGGCGGCGACCGTCGTCGACACCAGTGGTCCTGCCCTGCTCGCGGCGCTGGCCGCCGGGCCGGACGTGGTCAAGCCCAACGCGGCCGAGATCGCCAAAGTCACCGGTCACCAGGACGTCGTGGCCGCCGCGGAGGCCCTGCGCGCGCTCGGAGCACAGGCCGTGGTGGCCTCGCGAGGGCCGGAGGGGCTGTACGCGGTCGCCCCGCAGGGTGCGTGGCGGGCCACTCCCCCGCACCGGCTGTCCGGGAACCCGACGGGCGCGGGGGACGCCTGTGTCGCCGCGCTCGCCGCCTCGCTCGCGCACGGCGATCCGTGGCCCGTGCGGCTGCGCGAGGCCGTGGCGCTCTCGGCCGCCGCGGTCCCCTGCCCCGTGGCGGGCGATGTCGACGCGGACCTCTACGACCAGTTCCGTACCACCGTTTCCGTGGAGAACACCCATGCCTCTCACGTCCACTGACGACATCGTCGGTCCGGCCCGCGCGAACACCTCGGGTGTCGGCGCGTTCAACGTCGTGCAGCTCGAACACGCAGAGGCGATCGTCGCCGGCGCGGAGCTCGCCCAGCTGCCGGTGATCCTCCAGGTCAGCGAGAACACCGTCCGCTACCACGGCGGGCTCGCCCCGATCGGGCTCGCCTCCCTCGCCGTGGCGCGGGCGGCCGATGTCCCGGTGGCGGTCCATCTCGACCACGCCGAGTCCCCCGGCCTCGTCCGCGAGGCCGTCGACCTCGGCTTCACCTCCGTCATGTTCGACGCCTCCAAGCTCCCCTACGACGAGAACGTGGCCGCCACGCGGGAGATCACCGACCATTGCCACAGCGCCGGCGTGTGGGTGGAGGCAGAGCTGGGCGAGGTCGGCGGCAAGGACGGCGCCCACGCGCCCGGCGTCCGCACCGATCCGGACGAGGCCCGTGCCTTCGCCGCGGCGGCCGGCGTCGATGCGCTGGCCGTCGCCGTGGGAAGTTCGCACGCCATGCTCACCCGGGACGCGGTCCTCGACTTCGAGCTCATCGCGCGGCTGCGCGAGGCCGTCCCCGTGCCGCTGGTGCTGCACGGTTCGTCGGGTGTCGGTGACACGGACCTGGGGAAGGCCGTCACGGCGGGGATGACGAAGGTGAACATCTCCACTCACCTGAACAAGCTCTTCACCCGCACCGTGCGGGAGCGTCTGGAGGCGTCCCCCGACGTCGCGGACCCCCGCAAGTACCTCGGCCCGGCCCGTGACGCGGTGGCGTCGGAGGTCGCGAGGCTGCTGGGCGTCCTCGCGGGGGTCTGAGACCCGCGAGGCGGGAGGAGGGCGACGGGAGCGGGCCGCTGGTGCGGTCCGCTCCCGTCGTGCGTCCGGGGCGCTGCGGCCGGCGGACGCGAGAAGGCCCGCCGTCCGCGCTCTCCCCTGGTGGCGCGGACGGCGGGCGGCTGGGGGCCGGTCAGGAGAACGTCTCGATGTACTCCTCCGTCGGGCCGAGTTCGGGGTTCTCGCGCAGCTCGACCGTGTCGCCGAGGTGCTCCAGTTCGAGCACGGTGAGGCTGTTCCCGCCCGCGGCGGTGAGCGGTGCCGGGAGGTAGAGGGTGGCCTGCGGGCCGATGTTCCAGTAGCGGCCGAGCAGGAAGCCGTTGATCCAGACGAAGCCCTTGCCGGAGCCGGGGAACGCGAGGAAGGTGTCCGCGGTCCCGTCCGCCGTGAACGCGGCCGTGGCGAAGCCCGTCGTCCCGTCCGCCGGTGCGGCGTCCACCGCCCGGCCGAGGAGGCCGGCGGTCCACTCGTCGAGCGGCAGCGGGTGCATCGTCCAGTTGTGGACGAGGCGGCGCCCGATGCGCACTCCGCCGAGAATGCCCTTGCCCTGGCCCAGCAGCGGGCCGTAGTTGATACGTCCCTGGTTCTCGACGAGCAGTTCCAGGCGGACGACGCGGCCGCCCTCGCCGTCCAGGGTGAGGGACGCCGTCTCCCGTTCCAGTACACCGACGGGGCTGCCGTCGACGAAGACCTGCGCGCGGTCGTGCAGGCCGGTCACGGTCAGTTCGACGGTGCCGGGGGGAAGTACGGGGTGGGCGCGGTACAGGACGAGCCCGGACGCCTGACCGAGCTGCCCGAAGCTCAGCGGATCGGGCGAGGCGACGGCGTCGGACACGGCCTCCACCGCGCCGAGCAGTCCGGCCCGCCGTGTGAGGGGCAGGGTGCGCGGGGCGAGCAGGCGCGGTGGTGCGGGCAGGGGGCGCGCCTCGGCGGCGGTGGCCGCCAGCAGCCGGTCCCGCATCGCGTGGAACTTCGGAGTGAGCGCGCCGTGTTCGGCGACCGGCGCGTCGGAGTCGTAGCTGGTGACGGTGGGCTGGAGCGCGTCACCGTCATGGTTGGCGCCGGCCCACAGCCCGAAGTTGGTGCCGCCGTGCGCCGGATAGAGGCTGACCGAACCGCCCTCGCCGAGGATCTCGTCCAGCGTGGCGGCGGCGCTCTCCGCGCCGCGGGTGTGGTGCTTCTCGCCCCAGTGGTCGAACCACCCGTTCCAGAACTCGGCGCACAGGAACGGCTCCCCTTCCCGGCGCGAGCGCAGCAGCCGGGCCGCCTGGTCGGCGCGGGAGCCGAACGTCGCGGTGGCGAGCACACCGGGCAGGGTGCCTCCGTCGAGCATCAGCTCGGTGGGGCCGTCGGCGGTGTAGAGGAGTTCGGTGATGCCGCGCTCCACCAGGGCGTCGCGCACCCAGCGCAGATAGGCGTGGTCGTCCCCGTAGCTGCCGTACTCGTTCTCCACCTGGACGGCGACGACGGGCCCGCCCTGTGCGGCCTGGAGGGCGGCGATCCTGGGAACGAGGACGTCGAACCAGCGGGCGACCTCCTCCAGGTAGGGGGCGTGCGAGGAGCGCAGCCGCATGCCGGGCCGGTCGGTCAGCCACGCGGGCAGGCCGCCGTTGTCCCATTCGGCGCAGATGTACGGGCCGGGCCGGACGATCACGTCGAGACCGGTCTCCTGGGCGGTGCGGACGAAGCGCTCGACGTCGTGCCAGCCGTCGAACCGGTGCTCGCCGGGGCGCCGTTCGTGGAAGTTCCAGGCGACGTACGTGTCCACGGTGTTGAGGCCCATGGCGGCCAGGCGTTGCAGCCGGTCGCGCCACTGGCCGGGGTGGACCCGGAAGTAGTGCAGCGTTCCCGCGAGGACTCGGTGCGGGCGGCCGGCGCGCAGCAGTTCGCCGTCGGGGTGGGTCAGCAGGGCGTTCGGGGCGGTGCGGCTCACTTGACGGCTCCAGCGGTCATGCCCGCGCGCCAGAAGCGCTGCAGGGCGACGAAGGCGACGATCAGGGGGATCACGGAGATCAGCGAGCCGATGACGACGAGCGGGGCCGGTACGGCCACACCGTGGCTCGCGTTCCAGCCGACGAGGCCGACGGTGACCGGCTGGAGCCGGTCGTCGCCGAGCACCATGGCGGGGAGGAGGTAGTTGTTCCAGATGTCGACGAACTGGAAGAGGAAGATCGTCACCAGGGCGGGAAGCATCATCGGCAGGCCGATGGTCCGGAAGATGCGGAACTCGCCCGCCCCGTCGAGGCGTCCGGCCTCGACCACCTCGCCCGGCACCGACTGGGCGGCGAAGATCCGCGCCAGGTAGACGCCGAACGGGCTGACGATGCTCGGGAGCAGGACCGCGAGCGGGTTGTCGATCAGGCCGACGCCGGAGAACATGAGGTACAGCGGCAGGGTGAACAGGATCTTGGGGACCAGGACGGCGGCGAGCACCGTGCCGAACAGTGCGCCCCGGCCCCGGAACTCGTACATCGCGAGCAGATAGCCGGCCATGGCGGACAGCAGGGTGCCGACGAGGGCGCCGATCCCGCAGTAGAGCACGCTGTTGAGCATCCAGCGCCAGAAGATGCCGTCGTTCTGCGCGGTCAGCCTGCCGATGTTCTCGAAGAGACCGAATCCGTCGAACCACAGCCCGTTGCCGCTGAACTGCCGCCCGAAGGGTTTGGTGACCGAGACCAGCAGCCACCACAGCGGGAACAGGAAGTACACGGTGGAGATCAGCAGGAGGGACAGGACGACGGCGCGGCTCGTGGCCGTCGTGTCGCGGCGCGCTCCCGCCGTGGAGATGCCTCGCGTCGCGGCGGCGCTCATGCGTTCTCACCCCGGTCGGTCAGCTTGAAGAAGACGAAGGACAGCGCGCCGACGGCAACCGCCAGGACGACCGACTGGGCCGCGGCGTAGGGGTAGTTGCCGGCGGCGACGGCGGCCTGGGCGGACATGATCGGGGTGAAGGCGGACGAGATGGAGCCGCTGGAGATGGGCTGGAGCACGGCCGGTTCGTTGAACAGCTGCGCCGAGCCGATGAGGGAGAACACGGCGGTGAGGACGAGGGAGCCGCGCACGGCCGGGATCTTGATGCTCCACGCGATCCGCAGCGCGGAAGCGCCGTCCATCCTGGCTGCCTCGAGCACCTCGCCCGGGACGGTCTGCAGAGCGCTGTAGATGATGATCAGGTTGTAGCCGGTCCAGCTCCACGTCACGATGTTCGCCACGGACCACAGGACCGAGCCGCCCGCGAAGAACGGGATCTGGATGCCGAGGGGCTCCAGCAGGTGATTGATCGGGCTGGACTCGGTGGAGTACATGAACGACCACACGAGGGCCGCGCTGACGCCCGGGATGGCGTAGGGCAGGAAGGCGGCGAGGCGGAAGAACCCCTTGCCGCGCGCCGACTTCGCGTCCAGGAGCAGGGCGAGTCCCAGGGCGAGTCCGAGCATGAGCGGCACCTGGACGACGGCGAAGAGCCCCACGCGGGCGAGCGCGGCGAGGAAGTCGTGGTCGCCGAAGGCCTGCGCGAAGTTGTGCAGCGGGTCGAACTCCCGGGTGGGCGCGGCCAGTCCGAGGCCGGAGCGCTTGACGACGTAGAGGCTGCTCACCGTCGCGTACACGATCGGGGCGATGTACATCGCCGTGAACAGGACCACGAACGGCCCGCCGAACAGCAGCAGTGTGCGTCTGCCGAGCGCGGTCTCCCGCGTGCGCCGCCGTGGCAGCGGCCGGGTCCGTCGCGGTGGTGCGGCGGTCTGCGCCGCCCTGACTGTGGTGGTCACGAGCTCTCTTCCGGTCTCATCCGGTTGTCCTTCGGTCCGACGCCCGGCCTGGCGGCCGCCGCGGGGGACGCGGGGCCGGGCCGGCAACCGCCGTGGGCGAGGCGTGGCCCGGGCCCCCGCGGGTCCGCCCTACTCGGCCACCTTCATGCCCTGGTTCCTGAGTTCGGCGACCGTTTTGTCCTGGGCGCTGCGCAGGGCGTCCTTGAAGGTGCCCTTGCCGGCCCATGCCTTGCCGAGCCCGTCGTCGAGGTCGGCGGTCGTCTTAGTCATGACCGGGCCCCAGGTCCAGTCGGGGTTGACCTCGGGCGCCGCGGCGGCGAAGACGTCGTAGATCTTCTGGCCGCCGAAGTACGGGTCGGCCGCCTTGAGTTGCGGCAGGTCGAGCAGCGCGGGAGCCGCCGGGTAGAGCGACGCCTTGGTGACGAGGTCGCCGTAGGCGGCGCGGTCGGTGCTCAGCCAGTGCGCGAACGTCCAGGCGGCCTCGGTCGACTCGCAGCCCTTGAGGACGGCCGTGGCGGATCCGCCGGCGTTGCCGACGGGCTTGTCGCCGGCCCTCCACTGCGGCATCGGCGCGACGGCCCAGTCGCCGGCGCCGTCCTTCACTCCGCCCTTGATGACGCCGGCCTGCCAGACGGCCCCGACGACGGTCGCGATGTTACCGCTCCCAAGACCGGCGTACCACGCCTGGTCGTACATCGGCGCTCCGCTGATCAGGCCCTCGTCGACCAGGCCCTGCCAGTAGTCCGCGACCTTCTGGTCGGCCTCGGACGCGAGGCCGACCCGCCAGGCGTCGCCGTCGACGCCGAACCAGCCGGCACCCGCCTGCCAGGACAGACCGGCGTAGTCGTAGCTCAGGTACGGCGAGGAGATGTAGCGGTCAGGGTCCGACGCGTGGATCCTCTTCGCCTGTGCCTTGTACTCGTCCCAGGTCGCCGGGGGCTTCAGGCCCAGCGAGTCGTAGACCTTCCTGTTGTAGAACAGGGCCATCGGGCCGGTGTCGACGGGCGCCCCGTAGACCGCGTCCCCGAGGGAGACCGAGCGCCAGGCCGCCTGCTGGAAGTCCTTCTCGTCGCCCTTCGCGTGCTGCGAGACGTCCTCCAGGGCGCCCTGGGCGGCGAAGCTCGGCAGTGTCTCGTAGCCGACTTGGGCCAGGCAGGGGGCGTTGCCGGCCTGGACCGCGTTCAGCATCTTCTGGTAGCCGCCCTTGGCGCCGGGCTGCACCTCCTGGTAGGTGACCTCGATGCCGGGGTGCGCCTTGTTGAACGCCTGGACCGCGTCCGCGTAACCGGGCGACCAGCCCCAGAACGTCAGCGACGCCGGCTCACCGGCGCCGGAGCCCTCCTCGGCCGACGAGCATCCGCCGAGCGCCAGCCCGAGCGCCACGGCTGCGGCGACTGACGCCGTGCGCGTACGAGACTTCTTCACGGCCCCTCCTTGTGAACGTGGGCAGGGATCAGACCCGGACACGATCGGCGGGGTCTGCTGCGAGATCGATGTGCGACGGGGGCCGTCCATGGCTCCGCCTTCGCACTGATGGCCGGAACTATGGCAGAGAATGTTATCGATGCCAATACCTGTTGTCGCCTGCCCTCATCACCCTGATGTCGTGGGGATGAGGCCGGTATCATCCGGCCCGTAGGAACGAAGAGAGGGCCGCATGCAGACAGTGAACGGTGGCGAGGGCGCCGGACGGCCGCCCGGCATGGCCGACGTGGCCCGGGTCGCGGGGGTGTCCGCGCAGACCGTCTCGCGCGTGCTCTCCGGGCACCCGAACGTCCGGGAGCGAACCCGCGAGAAGGTGCTCGCCGCCGTCGACCAGCTCGGCTACCGCATGAACAGCGCGGCGCAGATCCTCTCGTCCGGCCGGAGCCGGACGATCGGCGTGGTGACGCTGCAGACGACGTTCTACTCCCGGCTGACCCTGACCTTCGGCATCGAGAGCGCTGCGCGGGCGGCCGGGTACGCGGTGTCCACCGCGTCGACCGCCTCGCTCGACACCTCCGCCGTGGAGGGCGCGCTCTCGCGGCTCGCGGACCAGCGCGTCGAGGGGATCATCCTGGCGATCCCGCTCATCCATGTGAGCCCGCGCATCGAGCAGCTGACCGGTTCGCTGCCCACCGTCACCATCGACGGTTCGCGCACCGAGGCGTCCGAGGTCGTGGCGGTGAACCAGTCGCAGGCCGCGCGACTGGCGACGCGCCACCTGCTCGACCTGGGGCACGAGACGGTCTGGCACGTCGCGGGGCCGGGCGAATGGCTCGACGCGGCGAGCCGCCTGGAGGGCTGGCGGGAGACGCTGGAGGCGGAGGGCAGGACCGTGCCGCCGGTGCTCAAGGGCGACTGGTCGCCCTCGTCGGGGTACCGCAACGGCCTGATCCTGGGCCGTATTCCGGAGGTGACGGCAGTCTTCGTGGCGAGCGACGAGATGGCGTTCGGCGTGATCCGGGCCCTGCACGAGCTGGGCCGGCGTGTGCCGGAGGACATCTCGGTCGTCGGGGTCGACGACATCGCGCTGGCCGAGTACTGCTCGCCGTCGCTGACGACGGTGGCGCAGCCGTTCGCGGAGATGGGCGCGCTGGCGGTGGGCCATCTGCTGCGGCACATCGATGACCCGGAGGCCGCGCCAGAACCGGCGTCCGTGGAACCGAAACTGATCGTCCGCACGAGCACGGCCCACGCCCGCGGCACGACTCCCTGACGCCTCCCCGCGGACCCCGGGGCGGGCATGCGCTCCCGGGGCCCTCGGGCGCCGCCCCGGTGTAGAAGCCCGGGGCCCGGCGGGGCCGAAGCGTGGCAAGCACGCGGGGCAGGGGTGCCCGGCCGGCAACCCCAGTGGGGCCGGCAGCGCCGGGTGGGCCGAGGAGCGTCGTCCCCCGCGCAAGAGCCCGTTGCCCGACGGGGCCGGGCCGTGCCGGGTACCCGGGGACGCGGCACTCGGTTGGCACTCCAGGACCGGCGCGTTGTGCACCCGGCAGCGCCGGGCAGGGGCCCGTCCGCACAGCGCGAGGGCGGGACAACCGGCCTGCGCACAGCCCCAAGCGCCCAACGAGACAGGCTCGTTGCGCCCGTGCGTGCACCAGGACTCCGCGCACGCGGTGTGTTGCGGCGAGGCCGGACTCCCGCTCAGCACCCGGGGACTACCGGACGCGGCCTGCGCGTCCCCGTGAGTGCCGTCCCGGCACAGCAGAGCCGCCCGCAGGCGTCCTGCACCCGGGGCCCGGACCACTCCCCAGTGGCACGCCGCCGGCCGGCACGGCGACCGCGCAGGTCGCACTCCGCAAGCCCCTTGTATGTTTCTGTTTGGAACTCCGTTCTTGCGAGCATCTATTGACACGCCTGCGACCGTCCCGTCAGAGTCGTCCCGCCAGTGATGCCGACCCCATGTCTGGAGCTCGTCATGCCTGAAGTCCCCGAAGTCTCACGGCGTTCGGTGCTCGGAGGCGCCGCCGCCGGTGCGCTCGCCGTCGGTCTGGGGGCCGGCGCCGCCTCTCCGGCGTTCGCCGCGCCGGGCGCCGACGCCGACGTCGCGGCCGGAGCCGCCGCGCCGAGTCGCCGGGCCGGTCAGACGTCCATGATCAACGTGCCGTACGAGGCGCACCGGACAGTCCGCGTCGCCACCATCGGCCTCGGCAACCGCGGCAACGGGATGACCAAGGGCTGGTCCGTCGTTCCCGGTTGCCAGGTGACCGCCGTCTGCGACATCCGCGCCGACCGCGCGAAGCGCGTCGCGGACGACCTGGTCAAGGCGGGCAAGCCGCGCCCCGCCGAGTTCGGCGGCTCCGCCGAGTCGTACGCCGAGATGCTCAGGCGCGACGACATCGACCTCGTGTACATCGCGACGCCGTGGGAGTTCCACTACCAGCAGGGCAGGGCCGCCCTGCTGGCCGGCAAGCACGTCATCGTCGAACTCCCCATCGCCACCGAGCTCGACGAGCTGTGGGACCTGGTCGACACCTCCGAGCGGACCCGCCGCCACCTGATGCTCGCGGAGAACTGTTCGTACGGGCGCAACGAGCTGGCGATGCTCAAGATGGCGCACGAGGGCGTGTTCGGCGACGTCACCAACGGGCACGGCGGCTACCTGCACGACCTGCGCGCGCTGCTGTTCTCGAACACGTACTACACGGACTCCTGGCGCCGTCTGTGGCACACCCGCAGCACGGCCTCCTTCTACGCGATGCACGGGCTCGCACCGGTCGCCGCGGCGATGGACATCAACCGCGGCGACCGGATGACGACGCTGCGCGCCACCGCCACGGCCCCCAAGGGACTGGCCGACTACCGCGAGCGCTTCGTTCCCAAGGGGCACCCCTCCTGGAACGAGACGTACATCAACGGCGACCTCGTCACCTGCATGATCGAAACAGCGAACGGCCGCGTCATCCGGGCCGAGCACGACGTCAGTTCGCCGCGTCCGTACAGCCGCATCAACTCCCTCGCCGGCAGCCGTGGCATCTTCGAGGACTACGCGGGAACGTCCCGGACCGGCGGGCGCGTCTACTTCGAGCCGGACCACGGCGGCCACGCCTGGCGGGACTTCGAGCCGTACCGCAAGGAGTTCGACCACTGGCTCTGGAAGAAGATCGGCGACGACGCGGCGAACAACGGCGGCCACGGCGGCATGGACTACGTCCTCCAGTGGCGCACGGTGCAGCAGATGCGGGCCGGTCTGGTGCCGGACATCGACGTGTACGACTCGGCCACCTGGTGCTCCCCGGTTCCGCTGAGCGTCATGTCCCTCGACCGCAAGGGGAAGCCCGTGGCGGTGCCCGACTTCACGCGGGGCGCGTGGGTGAACCTGCGCGGCGGGCTCGACTCCCGTATGACCGAGATGCCGCCGGTGTGACGCCGGCTCTCTCCCTTCCCCCTCCCCCTGAGACAAGGAGCGAGCAGCGATGTCCGTCCTTCTGACCGCGCCACGAAGAGCCGTGGCGGCCCTGTCGGTGGCGGCCCTGGCGTTCACCGGCGCCCCCGCGGCCGCCGCACAGGCCGCCGAGGAGCCCGTGCCCGCGGCACGCACCGAGGTGGCGATCGCCCCTGTCGATCTGGACGGTCCGGCCGTCTCGGCGGTCAAGGTCACCGTCACCAACGCGGGGCCGGAGCGCATGCGCCGCCTCAAGGTCGCCTTCGAGGGCCCCGCCGGGTGGGCGGTGCAGCCCGCCGTGCGCAGCGTCGACGGTTCGTACGCGCCGGGCGCGGACGCCACGGCGGAGTTCAGGATCCAGGTGCCGGAGCCGCGCCCCGGGTTCACGATGCGCACGTTCACGGCCACCGCCACCTATGAGGGCGGCGACGGCCGGGGCACCGCCACCGGCACTCGCGTGCAGCGCTCGGGTCCGGTCCTGGCCCGCCTCTCGGACGCGTACAACAACGTCGGCATCACCGACGAGAACAACACCGGGCCCGGGGACTACGACGGCGAGGGCAACAGCTTCTCCGCACAGAAGCTGGCGGCCGTCGGGCTCACGCCGGGAGCGCCCGTGACCGCCCTGGGGGCGCGGCTGACCTGGCCGTCCGCCGCGCCTGGCACGAAGAACAACGTGGCGAGCACGGGGCAGGCCGTGCGGTTCGACGCCAAGGGAAGCCGCCTGGTCCTCCTCGGCTCGGGCGTCACCACCGGGGCCACCGGCACCGCGACGGTGATCTACACCGACGGCACCAGCACCAGTGGCGCGGTGGGCTTCCCCAACTGGTCGTTCCAGGACGCCACGGAGCACGGCGCGACGCTGGTCAGGTCGACGGACGGCCGCAACCGGCCCGACGGTTACGGCAACGCGGGCATCGCCTACCGGGTGTTCGCCAACTCGATCCCGCTCGATCCGGCGAAGACGGTCGAGGTGGTCGTCCTGCCGGCGAATGCCAACGTCCATCTGTTCGACATGGCGGTCGCCCCGTAGGACGCGGGCGCGCTGTACGGCCGGCCGGCGGAGTGAGACGCCCTCCGCCGGCCGGCTTTCATCCGTGCGGTGCCGGGACCTGGGCCGCAGCAGTTTCCGCGGCACGGTACACGCCTGCGGGACGGCCCCTGCCGCCTGGCGCGGAGTCAGCCCGCGACGGTCTCGTACTCCGCGAGGGCCTCACGCATCGCGCGGCGGGCGACGGTGGCGAGCACCGGATTCCTGACGCGGTAGCAGTGCTCGGTCGTCAGCCCCCAGGCCAGTGCCCAGCCGCGGCCGCGCGCCCACGTGGCGTCGTCCACCTCGGCCGCCTCGCGGAACAGGTCCCGGGTCCCGGACGTGAGCAGTGTCCAGGCGGCCATCATGTCGCAGGCGGGATCCCCGACGCCCACGCAGCCGAAGTCGATGACGGCGCTCAGCCTGCCGTCCCTGACCAGCACGTTGCCCGGCAGGAGGTCGCTGTGGACCCACACCGGGCCGCCCTGCCACTGAGGCAGCCGCAGGACCTCCTCCCACGCCGCCGTGGCGGCGTCCGCGTCCACGGTGCCGTCCGCGCCCAAGGCCCGGATCGCAGCCCGGACGTCGTCCTGGCGGGTACGGACGGGGCCGCCGCGGAAGGACGGCGGCCCGCCGGCGGCGTCGACCGTGCGCAGGGCCGCGCGGAACCGGCCCAACTCCACTGCGGTGTGCGCGAGATCGGCGACGGGCTCGTCGAACGCGTTCGCGCCGTCGAGCCATCCGTACACCGACCAGGGCAGCTCGTATCCCTCACCGGGAACGCCCTTGCCGACCGGCACGGGCACGGGCAGCGGAAGGTGCATGGGCGAGCAGCGGCAGCCAGCGCTGCTCCTTGCCGACCTGGCGCGCGGCCCCGGGGACGCGCGGCAGACGGACCACCAGGTCGTCCCCCAGCCGGTACATGATGTCGTCGGTGCCGGCGGAAGGGACCTTCCTGAGGGGCAGATGCGCCCAGCGCGGGAACTGCGCCGTGACCAGGCGGCCGACGAGCGACGCGTCGATGTCGACCTCGTCCGCATGCATCTTCACGCCGGACATGGACCTCCTCGACCGGGACGGACGGGTGCGTGACGTGCGTGTCCGCGTCACGGCGCCGGGAGTCCAGCCAGCGCTTCCGCTTCCGGGCGACGGGTTTTCCGCGCGCCGGACGACATGGTCAGACGGCGGACGGCGGCTCGCTCAGCGGGTGCCCGCCTCCTCCGGCGGGCGCAGCAGCTGTGCGACCGGGGTCGACGGCTCCGCCGTGACCTGCGCGAGCAGTGCGGTGAAGTCCTCGCTCCAGGCCCGGACCGTCGCCGCGTCGAAGAGGTCGGTGGCGTACTCGAAGGTGACGTCGATGGTGTCGCCTCGGGGGACGAGCACCGCGTAGAGCTCGTTGCGGGCCACCGCTCGGGTGGGCAGGCCGCGGACCGTGGTGGATACCGCTCGCAGGTCCAGCGCCGGCGGCGGCGTCGTGACCACCGTGAACAGCACGGTGGGGAACAGTCCGTCGGCCGTCTCGGGCGAGACGAGCCGGACGACCTCGGTCAGCGGCAGGTCCTGGTGGTCGATGGCGGTGAACAGCGTCGAGCCGAGCCGCGTCACCAGGTCCGCGAACGCCGGTGCCTCGGACAGGCGGGCGCGCAGCAGCACGGCGTCGCCCAGCAGCCCGACCACGCCCTCCCGCTCCGGCCGGGCTCGGTTGGCGCTGGAGGCCGCGAGGACGATGTCGTCGGTGCGCCCGCACAGCCGGGCCGTCCAAGTGGCGAAGGCCGCGGCGAGGACCGCGTAGGGAGTGACCCCGAGACGCTCCGCCGTCTCGGCCGCGTCGGCGGGCACGGTGCCGCCGATGACCCATGTGTGCAGGGCGCCCCTGCCGGACGGCACATCAGGGCGCGGGCGGTCGCAGGGCAGGGCGGGCCCCAGTTGCAGGCCGGCGAGCTCGATGCGCCAGAAGCGTTCGAGTGCGGCCCGGCGGCTGTCGGTGAGCCGGTGTTCCGCCCGGGCGACGTCCGTGAACTGCGCCGGCGGCGGCGCGAGCGCCGGGGCCGCGCCCTCGCTGCGGGCGTTGTAGAGCTCTTGCAGGTCGTGCCAGATGATGCCCATGGACCAGCCGTCGCAGACGGCGTGGTGCAGGACGGTCACCAGGACCCAGCGGTCCGCGCCGAGCCGGCCGATCCGGAAACGGAACAGCGGTGCGCAATCCAGCGCGAACGGCTCGCTCGCGTGGTCCTGGCACCAGCGCTCGATGCGGGTTTCGTCGTCCGCGGACGCCGTCAGGTCGGTGACCCCGACGTCCACCGGCACCTCGGCGAGCACCTCGAGGAGATGGTGGCCGTCGCGGTGCACGGCCCTGCTGCGCAGCGCCTCGTGCCGTGCCACCAGGTCCCGCAGCGCGCACTTCAGCGCGTCCGTATCGAGGGCGCCGTGCAGGTCGATGCGGTGGGCGACGTTGTAGACGCCGGGATCGGTGTGCTCGTGGTGACGTCTCCACAGCCGGCGCAGGGAGGAGGTCATGGGCACCGTGGCGACGACCCCGGCAGCGGGTGCGGGGGCTTGCGCTTCGGTGCTCGGCACCGGCGAGCGGTGTTCCTCGCACCGTGCCGCGACCGCCCGGATGGTGGGGGCGCGGAAGAACTCCGCCATGCCGAGCTCGGCGCCGAGCAGCGCCGACATCCGGTTCAGCAGGCGGATCGCGCTCAGTGAGTGTCCGCCCAGTTCGAAGAAGGAACGCGTCACGGACGCGTGCGGCAGCCCGAGTTCGGCGCACCACAGTTCGTGCAGGTCCTTCTCCAGCGGGGTGACGGGTTCGGCGCCCTGCTGCGGCGCTCCCGCGTCCGGCGCGGGCAGCCGTTCCCGGTCCAGCTTGCCGGACGCGTTGACGGGCAGCCGGTCCACGCGGACCCAGTGGCGCGGCACCAGGTGATCGGGGAGTTCCGCGGCGAGGGCGCTGCGCAGCCGACCGAGGTCGGTGTCCGGTTCCACGGGGGCCACACAGGCGACGAGTTCGGCCTCCCCGGCCCGGTCGCGCCGGGCGACGACGGCGGCCTCGGCGACCTCCGGCCGGGCGTTCAGCACGACCTGGATCTCGCCCGGTTCGACCCGGTGGCCCCGGATCTTGACCTGGTCGTCGGCGCGGCCGAGGTAGGCGAGGGTGCCGTCGGAGCGCCAGCGCGCGAGATCGCCGGTCCGGTACTGGGGGGCGCCGGTGTCGTCGGTGACGAACGCCGCGGCCGTCTCCTCGGGACGTGCGTGGTATCCGTACGCGACCGGCGTCCCGCTCACGTGGATCTCGCCTACCGCGCCCAGCGGCACCGGCCGGCCCTCCGTGTCCAGGAGCCGGATGCCCGCTCCGGCGACCGGGGTGCCGATGGGCGGCCGTTCCTCCGCGCCGTCGACCCGGTGCGAGGTGACGATGACCGAGGTCTCGGTGGGCCCGTACTGGTTGTACAGCGTGCAGCGGGGATGCGCGGCGAGGAACCGGCGGAATCCGGCAGTGAGCTCCAGTGCCTCACCGGCCGAGAACAGCTCGCGCAAGGAGGGCAGTTCGGGTCCGGTCTCCATCAGATACCGGAGCGGGGTGCAGGGCATGAAGACCCGCTCGACCGCGTGGCGGCGCACGGCCTCGGCGACGGCGGCCGGGTCGAGCCGCACGTCGTCGTCGACGAGGACGAGCTCCGCCCCGGCCGCCAGGGTGGTGAAGATCTCCTGCACGCTGACGTCGAAGGCGGGCGAGGTCCACTGGAGGGTGCGCAGCGCGGGGTGCCGTTCCAGATGGCCGCGCACCAGGCCGACCGGGCCGCGGTGCGGCACGACGACGCCCTTCGGGCGGCCGGTGGAGCCGGAGGTGTAGATGCAGTACGCGGGGTCCTGCGGCCGCGGGCCGACGAGCGGGCCGGAGGTGTCCGCCCCGCCCGCGACGCCGTCCCCCGCCGCCGTCTCCGGTCCGCCCGTCAGGTGCACGGGCCGGGCCGCGAGGGACGGGTTGCGGTCGAGCAGGGCGGGCGTGGTGAGCAGCAGAGCCGGAGTGCCGTCGTCGAGAAGCAGCTCGAGCCGGGCCGTGGGCAGGGAGACGTCGAGCGGCAGGTACGCGGCGCCGCTCTTGAGCACACCGAGCAGCGCCGTGATCAGCTCGGGCCCGCGGGGCAGCAGCACCGCGACCCGCTCGCCGCGTCCCGCTCCCCGGGCCCGCAGCTGCCGGGCGAGCCGCTCGGCCCGCCGGTCGAGCTCCGCGTAGCCGATCCGTTCATCACCGTGGACGAGCGCGGTCGCGTCCGGGGTCCGCCGCGCCTGTGCCTCGAACAGCCCGTGCAGCGTGTCGTCGTGCGCCGGCGCAGGCTCGTCCAGGCGGCCGAGGCGGGACAGGGCGGCGCGGTCCGCGCCGGTGAGCGCCGTCAGCTCGGGCAGGGTGGCGGTCGCCGTCTCGAGCGCCCGGCGCAGCACGCTCTCCACGTAGGCGAGGAGTCGTCTCACCGTGGACGCGTCGAAGAGGACCGTGTCGTACTCGACCGCGCACCGCACTCCCTCGCGGTGGTGCGTCAGGTACAGGGTGAGGTCGAACGGCGCACGCTCACTGGGCATGTCGAGCAGGGTGGCGGTCAGCCGAGGCGGGTCGAACTCCGCCTGCCCCTCGTTCTCGTACTCCACCAGCACCTGGAAGAGGGGATTGCGGCCGGCGTCGCGATGCGGGTTGAGCGCGCCGACGAGCTCGTCGAAGGGCACGTCGCGGTACTCGAACGCCGCGGTGCTGCTCTCCCGTACCCGGCGCAGCAGTTCGCCGAAGTCCGGGTCCCCGGACAGGTCCAGGCGCAGCGGCACGGTGTCGAGGAAGAGGCCGATGTGGTGTTCGGCGCCGGCGGGCCTCGCGGCGACGGCGGTGCCGATCACGACGTCCCGCTGTCCGCTGAACCGGCCGAGCACGGCGCCGATCGCGCTCGTCAGCACCATGAACAGGGTGGCGCGGTGCTCGGCCGCCAACCGGCGCAGGCCCTCGGTGAGTTCGGCGTCGAGTTCGTACGTGAGGCTCGCGCCCTCGCCCGACCTGGCCGCGGGCCGGGGACGGTCGGTGGGCAGGGCCAGTTCCGGGGCGCCGCCCAGCTCGCGCCGCCAGTGGGCGAGGGCCTCCGCCGTCCGGGCGGGGTCCGGCGGAACGGCGGGCAGGACGGGCAGGGGCGGCAGCACGGGCGGGGCGGCGGTGTCGTCGTGGTGCGGCCAGGCCCGGTAGAAGGCGCCGAGATCGCGGGTGAACACGGTGGTGGAGGACGAGTCGAAGACGATGTGGTGGGCGAGCAGGAACAGCAGGTGCCGGTCGTGCGCCAGTCGCAGCAGCCGGGCCGAGACCAGGGCTCCGTCGCTCAGGTCGAAGATCCGCCGGCCCTCGCTCTCCATGGCGGCCCGCAGCGCGGCCTCCTCCGTGTCCCCGGTGTGGTCGGCCACCGGGCAGTCGAGCCGGACGTGCGGGAGGATCTCCTGGTAGGGGACACCGTCGGCTTCGCGGAAGACGGTGCGCAGCGCGGGGTGGCGGTCGCAGACCTGCTGGAGCGCCCACCGCAGCGCTTCGGTGTTCAGCGGGCCCTCCAGCCGTACGGCCTTGGGCTCGTGGTACATGCTGGTGCCCGGGTGCAGCTGTTCGAGGAACCAGATGCGTCGCTGTGCCGGTGACAGCGGTGTCCGCCGTCCCTCGTGCCCCGTGGTGTCCGTACTTCCTCCTCCCGGTGCCTTTCCGGTGCCTGCGCGCCCGATCTGGCGCTGCCGGAGCCGGTCGAGCACCGGCAGCGCGGCCAGCACCCGCTCGGCCGGGACCCCGAAGTCGACGAAGCAGGCGATCTCGTCGGCGCCCGCGTCCACGAGGCGGCGAACCGTCGCGGCCGCCGTGTCCTCGTCGCCGATCAGGGCCCGGGAGTCGCAGTACCGCTCGTAGGCACGGCCGAGCAGGAACTCCACGTCGTCCTCGGGGGTGTTCTCGAGGTCCACCTCGAACCCGAGGCTGTTGGTTACCTGGTCGAAGAGGGACAGCGAGGACCGCAGGTAGGACACGAAGGGCGCGTAGGCCTCGGCGCGCGCCCGCTGCGCGTCCTCGCCGAGGTACGTGTGCACGAGCACGACCACACGGCCCGCGTCCGGGTCGAGGCCGTGCTCGGCACGGGTACGGCGGTACAGGGCGATGTTCTCGGCGAGCTGCTCGACCGTCTGCGCCATCAGGTTGGTGACCACACCGAGGTCGCGCGCGGCCGCCTGCCGGTAGCTGTCCGGGTTGCCCACGACCGCGACGTACAGGGGCGGTTCGGCCTGGACGGGGCGCGGGTGCAGCCGGACCTCGGTCCGTGTGCCGTCACCGGCGGTCACCGGGAGCGGCTGCCCCGACCACAGACGCCGGACGTCCTCCAGGCGCTCGTACATCACGTCGCGGTGCCGGCCGAAGTTCTCCGGGGCCAGGGCGAAGTCCGTGGCGTGCCAGCCGCTCGCGAAACACAGTCCCGCGCGGCCGCCCGAGAGGTTGTCGACGACCGACCACTCCTCGGCGACCCGGACCGGGTGGTGCAGTGGCAGGACCACCGAGCCCGCGTGCAGCCGGATCCGGTCGGTGCGGGCGGCCAGGGCGGCGGCGAGCACGGAGGGGTTGGGGAACAGCGCGCCGAAGGAGTTGAAGTGCCGTTCGGGGAACCACAGGGCGTGGAAGCCATGCCGGTCGGCGAATGCGGCCGCTTCCATGATCAGCGCGTACTTGTCGCCGTCGGCATCCTGCGGGTAGTCGCCGAAGAAGTACAGGCTGACGTCGCAGTGCGCCGCGTGGGGAAGCGGGCCGGGCCGCGCCGGCTCCGGCCGCGGCGGCGCCTCCGGACGCACGGCCTGCGGCGCCGCGGCGGGCGGCGCGAGGGGCGCCGGGAGGGCCGGCACGACCGGCTGGGCCGGTGGGGTCGGCGAGGCCGGTGAGGCCGGCTGGGCGCCGGGGAGGGCGTCCAGTTGGCGGGTGAGCAGACCGGTCACCTGCTCCACGAGGTTCTCGGCGAGCCGGATCTGCTGCGTGAACAGCTGGTGCAGGCTCTCGTCGACGGCCGGAGGCGCGGCGGCCCGCCCGTCGGGCCCGGCCACGGCCGGCACGGCCGCGGGCGGCACGGCGGTTACGAACGCGGGCGGCGCGGCGGGTTCGGAAGCGGGCGGCGCGGCGGGTTCGGAAGCGGGCGGTGAAGCCGCCGCCGCGAGGGGCTCTCCCGGGGACGCGGCGGCAGGCTGTACGGAGGACTCGGCGGCCCCGTCACCCCGCAGGTCCGCCACATGGGCCGCCAGCTTCCGCGGGGTGTCCGCGTCCGAGAACAGATCGCGGACCCGGACGCGCACGCCGTGGCGGCTCTCCAGTTCGGCCACCATGCCCATCAGGGCGAGCGAGTCGGCGCCCAGGGCGAAGAACGAGGCGTCGGGCGAGGTGTCGGCGATGTCGGTCCCGAGCTTCTGCGCGGTCAACCGCCTGATGTCGTCGAGCAGTTCGCCGGACTGTACGGGCCCGTGGCCTGTCAGCGCGGGTACGGGCACGGGTACGGGCGCCGGTACGGGCACGGCGACCGGCCCGGGTCCGGCGGCAGGACCGGCCGCCGCCCGCGCGGGCACGGTGGTATTGACCCTGCGGCGCCGCAGCGGATGCCCGGGCAGGGGGACCCGGCCTCCGCTCCTGACGACGGCCCGCCAGTCGAGTGCGGCCCCCGCGCGGTACAGCTCACCGAGCGTCCGCGTGATCCCGGCCGGCTGCTCGGCGCCCTCTCCCTGGCCGCTGTACCAGCGGCTCTCCGGCGCGCAGTGCCTGCCCAGGCCCGCGAGCGTGCTGCCCGCCCCGATCTCCAGGAAGTCCGCGCACCCCTGCGCCGACGCGGCCGCCACCGCCCGGTCGAACCGGACCGGCTGCCTCGCCTGGCGGCAGAGGTACTCGGCGTCGACGGTCCAGCCCGCGGGGCGCAGCGCGCCGTCGAGTCCCGAGGCGAGCGGGGTGTGCAGCGGCGCGTACGTCGTCTTCTCGGCGTACGCGCGGAATGCGCGGAGCGCCTCGTCCAGCGCGGCCGAGTGGAACGCCCGGTCCACCGGCAGCGCACGCCACGGTATGTCCTCGTCGGCGAGCAGGCGTGCCGCCTCCTCCAGGGCCCGCTCCGACCCTGATATCACCTGGGACCGCGGCCCGTTGCAGGCCGCCGGCTCGGCGCCCGCCGCGCAGGCGATCCGTTCGGCGGTCGCGGCGTCGGTTCGCACGGCGAGCATCCCGCCCGGAGCGGCGGCCTCCCGCATCAGTCCGCCGCGCCGGGCGGTGAGCCGCAGGCCGTCCTCCAGCAAGAGGGCGCCGCCCGCGCACAGGGCCGCGTACTCGCCGAGGCTGTGCCCGAGGAGCAGGGCGGGGCGCACACCGAACGCGCGCCAGACCTCGATGAGCGCCATGTGGTGGGCGAACAGGGCCGGTTGGGCGGTGTCGGTGGGCCAGACGCCGTCGTCCTCCCCGTCGTCCCCTCTGTCCTCCCCGTCGGCGCCGAGGAGCAGCGGCAGCAGGGTGCCGCCGAACTCGTCGGCGTGGACGCGCTCACAGCGTTCGAGGACACGGCGCGCCTCGGGGTACGCGTCCCAGATGCCGCGTGCCATGCCGCGCCGGGCGCTGCCCTGCCCGCTGCAGGCGAAGGCGACGGGACCGAGGGGTGTCACCGGGCCGGGCGGGCTTTCCAGCGCGCGGGCCAGGTCGCGGGCCGTCCTGCCGACGACAGCCGTGCGTGCCTCGCGGTGCGGGCGGCCGAGCGCGAGCGTCGCCGCCACGTCGGCGGCCGCGAGCCCGGGGTGTGCGAGCAGGTGCTCGCGCAGCCGGGTGGCGTACTCGTCCAGTGCCTGGGGGTCGCGCGCGGACAGCGGTACGAGGACCGGCCCGTCCGCGGGACCGGGGCCGGGGCCGGCGGGCTCCGGGCGCTCGGGGGCCTCTTGGAGGATCACATGGGCGTTGGTGCCGCCGACCCCGAGTGCGCTGACGCCCGCCCTGCGCGGCACACCGTCCCGCGTCCGCCAGGGTCCGGTCGCCGTGCCGAGCGCCAAGGGGCCGCCGGACAGGCGCAGTTCGGGGTTGGGCCGGTCGAGGTTGAGCGTCGGCACCAGGGTGCGGTGTTCGAGCATGAGCACGGTCTTGACGAGACCGGCCATGCCCGCGCAGCTGTCGAGGTGTCCGATGGCCGGTTTCACCGAGCCCACGGTGCAGAAGCCCGTCCGGTCGGTGTCCTCGCCGAGAGCCCGGGCGAGTGCCTCGAACTCCACCGGGTCGCCGAGCCGTGTGCCCGTGCCGTGCGCCTCGACGTACGACACGGTGTCAGCGGGGACGGCCGCCCGGCGCAGTGCCTGCCGTACGACCTCGACCTGGCCCGCGACGCCGGGCGCGCTGAACCCGACCTTGCCGGCTCCGTCGTTGTTGACCGCCGAGCCGAGGATCACGGCGTGCACGGTGTCCCCGTCGGCGAGGGCCCGGTCGAGCCGCTTGAGGAGGACGGCGGCCACGCCGTTGCCGCCCACGGTGCCGTCGGCGTCCGCGTCGAAGGCGCGGCAGCGCCCGGTGGGCGACAGGATAGACCCGGGGTGGCTGCGGTAGCCCGTCTCCTGGGGGGTGTGCACGGCCGCGGCGCCCGCCAGGGCCAGGTCCGTGTCACCGCTCAGCAGGGCCTGGACGGCGAGGTGGACGGCGACCAGCGAGGTCGAGCACGCCGTCTGGACGCCGATGGCGGGGCCGGTGAGGCCGAGCCGGTAGGCGACCCGGGAGGCGAGGAAGTCCGGCTGCTGCCCGATGGCCGTCTGCATGCCGGTGGCGGGATCGCCGTCGTCGGGGGAGGACGCGGGCGGCTGCTGGTGGCCGTAGAGGTTCATCCCGGAGCCGGCGAACACCCCGACGCGGGTCCCGGGACCGGTCGCCGCGTAGCCGCCGTCCTCCAGTGCCTCGTGGCAGCATTCGAGGAACAACCGGTGGGCCGGGTGGGTGAGTCCGGCCTCCCTGGGGCTCACACCGAAGAAGTCCGCGTCGAACTCCTCGACGCCGTCGAGGACACCGGCGACCGGTACCCGGTCCGTGGCCCGCGCCTCTTCGGCGGACAGCCCGGCGCACACCAGGTCGTGGGGCGTGAAGCGGCGGACGCTGTCCACGCCGTCCCGCAGATTCGCCCAGAACTTCGCCGTCGAGCCCGCCCCGGGGAAGCGGACGGACATGCCGATGACGGCGATACGGTGGTCCGCCCCCGCAGCAGGATCGCCACCCGCGTCAGCGACAGGGGTCCGACGGGTACCCGCATCCTCACCGGGCTGTCGACGCGTAGCCGCGCCCGTACCCGCGTCCGCTGCTGCCCGCGGCGCGGCGTCGGCGGCCGTCCCTGCCGGCGACCCGGGGACCGCGGCCAGGTGGGCCGCCAGATCGGCGGCCGTGGGGTGCTCGAAGAGCACGGTCTGCGCGATCTCCCTGCCGAGGCGTTCCTCCAGACGGACGCGCAGCCGTACCAGCTTCACGGAGTTCAGGCCCAGTTCGTAGAACGGGACGTGCGCGGCCACCGGGCGCCCGAGCACGGCGTTGAGCTCCTCCTGCACGGCGGAGGACACCTCGTCCGGGTGCGGGAGGGCGACGGCGGGAGCCAGGGCGGTGGGCCCGCCGGCGGCCAGCCGGTCGCGCAGGTCGCCTCGGCGCACCTTGCCGGCCGGAGTCCTCGGGAACGCGTCCGGCGGAACCGGCACGACATGGGACGCGGTGAGCCGGAGCCGGGCGTACAGCACCGACTTGAGCTCCTTCTCGATGCGCGCGTCCTCGCGGGCGCCGCGACTCACGAAGAACACCGCCAGGGTCTCGGTCCCGCTGTCCGGGTCGGGAACTCCGCACGCGGCCACGTCGCCCGTGCGGACGCCGGTGACGGCGGTGGCGGCGTCCTCCACCTCGTGACAGGAGATGTTGTGACCGTTGAGAATGATCAGGTCCTTGCGCCTGCCGGTGATCACCAGCTGGTCTTCCGCGAAGAAGGCGAGGTCACCGGTGTCGAGCCAGCCGCCTTCCCCGGGGAAGGCGGCCGCGTCGGCCTTCGGGTCGCGGACGTAGCCCGGTGTGACGCGAGCCTGGGACCGCACCTGCAGCCTGCCGATCCTGTTCTCGGCGACGGGCTCCCCCGCGTCGTCGACGAGGCGCAGCGTGGTGCCGTGCGCGGGCGAACCGACCGCGACGAAGGTGACGCAGTCCTCGTCGGGGGTGTGCTCCGCGGCTGCCACCAGCGGACCGCCGAGGCTGCTTCTGAGGATGCGCTGCACGGTCCCGGGCCGGTCGAGCCTGCCGTACGTGATGCCGGTGACCGTCTCGGCCATCCCCCACGCCGGCACGATGTGCTCCTCCCGGACGCCGTACGCGGCCGTGGCCGCGAGGAAGCGGCGGAGCACCGGAAGCGCGATCTGCTCGCCGCCGCAGACCAGGGTCCTGAGGTGGTCGAGACGCCTGCCGCCGCCCGGCCGCTCGGCGAGCGCGTCGGAGACCAACTGGTAGGCGAAGGTGGGCGCCCAGCTGTGCTCGGCGCGGTGTTCCTCGAGGAGGTCGAGCCAGCGCAGGGGCTCCGCGACGACGTGTCCGGTGGGGGCGTGCACGTTGGTGCAGCCGGTGAACACCGCGAGCACGTGGTACAGGAGGAAGGCCCCGCTGTGGTCCACGGGCAGCCAGTTGAGCATCGTGTGTCCGGGGCGCACGTCGAGGATGCGCCGGCTGCTGGCGGCGAAGTCCGCGAGTCCGCGGTGGGTGAGCTGCGCCGCCTTGGGCACGCCCGTGCTGCCGGACGAGAGCATCAGCAGGGCGACGTCGCTCCCCGCCGGTTCCGTGTGGTCGTACGCGGGAGCCCCGCGCAGGCAGTCCTCCGCGACCGCGACCCGCAGTTCGCGGGCGGTCCGGGCGAGTGTCGCGGCTCCGGCGGCGTCGCTGAGCACCAGCGGTCCGTCCAGCAGGTCGCAGGTGTGCCGCAGGCGTTCGAGAGCCGCGGTGCCGTCGCCGGGGCGTTCCGCGACGGCCACGGGCCGGGCGCCGCCGAGGACGGCGGCCCAGAAGGCGGGGAAGAACTGGTCGAGGGGAAGTCCGCAGAGCACGAGCGCGTCGCCGGGGCGCAGGCCGTTGCCGCGCAGGCCGGTGAGCAGCCGACGGGCGCGTGACAGGAGTTCGGGGTAGGTCTGCCGGGTCGTGGCGCCGTCCGGTCCGACGGTGACGACGGCCGCGCCGGGAGAGCCGTCCGCGGCGCACAACAGCGCCTGGACCGCGTCTCTCGGATCGTCGTCGGTGAACTCCGGCTCAGGCCCCCGGCGTATCGCCTGTCCCCGTCCGCGCTCCATGCGTGGTCCCCTCTCCTCGTGTCACACCTTGTGTGGGTCGTGTCCGCCGAGGGGCCGTACCGCCCCGCGCCGTCAGGACCAGCAGGGCCAGCGCCCCGCATACGGCTGTTCCGTGGAACGCCCCCACGACGGCGAGGGCGGGCAGGGCCTCGAGCGCCGCGGCGGCGGCGACGGTCCCGAGCGTGAATCCGGACGTCTCCGCCGTGGCCGACAGGCCGAACAGCCGGCTGCGCCACCGGTCGGGGACGGCCTGCAGCCGGGAGGTGTAGACGATCTCGGTGAAGCCGTCCGCCAGACCCGCGCCCAGGGCCACGGCCACCAGCGCGGGGGCGGGCAGTCCGGTGAACGCGAGGACGAAGAACAGGGACATGGCGCAGGTGCCGATCGCGAAGGCACGGTCTCCCGCGGCCCGGCCTCCGCTCATACGGCGCTTGACCACCTGGTGGGCGAGCAGGGTGCCGACGGCCCAGGCGGCCCAGAACTGGGTCATGAACAGGGCGGGGTGGTCCGGCGACGCGGCCCCGGCGGCGACCGGCAGTGCCACGTTGTGCGAGGACGACGCCAGGGCGTCGGCGCCCCTGAGGAGGATCATCCCGATCAGCAGCGCGGACAGGCCGCGCAGCCCGCGCGGCCCGCCCGCCGCACCGACGTCCCCGGGTGCGGCGGGCCCCTCCGCCTCGTCGCCGTCGGTGCTGGGCCGCAGCACGAGCAGCGCCGCCGCGGACACGAGGAAACTGGCACCGTTGATCGCGAAGGCGGCCGCGTAGCCGCCGTATGCGATGACGGGGGCCGCCGACGCGAAGCCGAGCACGGTGGCGAACGACCGCACCGTGACGAGCATGCCGTTCGCCCGTACGCGCTCCTCGTGGCCGACCATCACCGGCACCGCGCTGCGCAGGGCGACGGTGAACAGGGTGTTCCCCGCGCCGAGCACCACGACCGCACAGGCGAGCAGCGGCACGCGGGTGCCCGGCGCGGTCAGCGCGAGCACGGCCATGGCCGACGCCTGGGCGAGGTCGGCCAAGAGCATCAGGGCCCGGCGGCCCGCCTTCTCGGCCAGCGCTCCGGCGGCGAGGCCCGCGAGCATGCCGGAGAACAGACGCAGTGCCATGAGCGCGCCGATGCCGAACGCGCTGCCCGTCACCTCGTAGGTGAACAGGCTCAGGGCGATGAGGCTGAGGTAGTTGCCGTAGGAGGACACGGCGTACGCGGACACGAGGCAGCGGAACCGCCCACTCACAGCCGTCACTTCACTCCCCCGAGTACCGCGGATCCTCCGCCGCCCCGGAACCGTAGCCATGCCGTCCCCGGCGTGTCGAGGGCGGCGCGGACCGGACCGGCGCGCAAGGCGGACGCCGCGGCCCCGGGCAGGTGCCCCGGGGCCCGGCCCGCACCTGGGTTCCCCCTTCATGGACAGCCGTGTCGCACGGTTGTACGGTGCAGCAACGCAATGGCCGGGTTCGTCCCCGGCCACGGACGTCGACTGCCGGCGGAGGGGGCCGTAGTGCGTGTCGCGACATCCGGTGAGCACATCCGCGACGGCATGAGTTCCGTCGACGCGTTCAGCCGCACCGCCCTGGCCGTCTTCCACCTGAACGGCAGATTCGGGGCACTGCTCGACCAGTTGACCGTGCCGTCCGGCCTCAGCGCAGCGCAGTGGCAGGTCCTCGGCGCGGTCGAGGACGAACCGCGGTCCGTGTCGGGCATAGCGCGCATGCTGGGCGTCACCCGGCAGAGCGTGCAGCGCATCGCCGACCTGCTGGTGGAGCAGGGGCTCGCCGACTACCGTGCCAATCCCGCGCACCGGCGCGCCCGACTGCTGGCGGCCACCGAGCGGGGCGAGGCGGTGCTCCGCGAGGTCGACGCCGGTCACGCCGAACTGGCCCGTCGGCTGTGCCGGGAGCTCGGCGGGGAGGAGGAGTTCGGCCGGACCACCGATGTGTTGCGCGAGCTGTCGCTCGCCCTCGGCTCCGTCGTCCCCCAGGCCCGGTCCTGAGCTCGCCCGCGCACCACCGCGCGGCGTCCGGACCACCCCCCGACGGCCCGCCCACGGCACGGCGTCCGCCCCGCTCACGCGGCGACTCCCCGCTGATCGGGGGCCACTTCCTTGTTGTACCGTTACCGACCTGCCTAGAGGTCACAGGCCGGGGGGACCAGTGAATCAGTTCGTCTTCAGAATGCTGGGGCCGCTGCTCGTACAGGCCGACGGGCAGCCCCTGCGCATCAAGGGCAGGCGGCAGTCCACCGTTCTCGCGATGCTGTTGCTCTCGGCGGACCGGATCGTGTCCGTCGACACGCTCGTCGACGCCGTGTGGCCCGAGTCCCCTCCCGCGACCGCCCGCAACCAGATCGCGATATGCGTGGCGACGCTGCGCAAGACGTTCAAGGAGGCCGGCGGGAGCGACATCCTGCTCACCTCTCCCCCGGGTTACGTCCTCGCCCGGGGCACGCACCGCATCGACGTCGTCGAGTTCCTGCACGAGGCCGAGCGCGGGCGGGACGCCGCACGGCACGGCCGGGCCGAGGAGGCGTGCGCCCTGCTGGAGGAGGCGCTCAGCAAGTGGCGCGGCGCGGCCCTCGACGAACTGTCCGGGGCGCGGATCGAGGCGGAGGCGGCCCGGCTGGAACACCTGCGGCTCGACCTGATCGAGGAGCGCGCCGGGCTGATGCTGGAGCTGGGGCGGCACCGGCTCCTGACCGGCGAACTGGGCGAACTGGTGGCCCGGCACCCGCTGCGCGAGCAGTCGCGCGAACACCTGATGCTGGCGCTCTACCGTTCGGGGCAGCGTGCCGAGGCCCTGGAGGTGTTCCGGCAGGGCCGCTCGCTGATGAACGAGGAGCTGGGCATCGAGCCCGGTCCCGCGCTCCAGCACCTGCACGAACTGATCCTGCACGACTCGCCGGAGCTGACCAGGCCGGTCGCCGCCGCGCCCGCCGCCCCGGTCGCCGTCCAGACCACCCCGGCCCAACTGCCCGCGGACGTCATGCGGTTCACCGGCCGCCAGGAGGAACTGGCATTGCTGGACCGGCTGTTGAAGGAGCCGTACCAGCCGCACGCACCCGCCCTGGCGACGATCGTCGGCGTCGGCGGGGTGGGCAAGACGGCCCTCGCCGTCCACTGGGCGAGCCAGGCCGCCGACCGCTTTCCCGACGGCCAGCTCTTCGCCGACCTGCGCGGCTACGACGAGGAGAACCCGCCGGTCTCCCCCGCGGTGGTGCTGGACCGCTTTCTGCGCGCCCTCGGGACGCCCGGCCCGCAGATCCCCGCGGAACCGGACGAGCGCGCGGCGCTGTTCCGCAGTCTGCTCAGCACCAGGAAGGCTCTCGTCGTCCTCGACAACGTGCGGTCCTTCGCCCAGCTCAGACCCCTCCTGCCGGGCGGTGGCCGCAGTGTCGTGCTGGCCACGGGACGCGAGGCCCTGGACGACGTGACCGGCGACTACACGGCCCTGCGGATCAGGCTGCGCGTCCTGCCGCCGGCCGAGGCCACCACACTGCTCACGAGGATCGCCGGCGCCGACCGGTTCGGCAGCGACCCGGTGGCGCTGGAGCAGTTGAGCGCGCTGTGCGACTGTCTGCCGCTGGCGCTGCGGATCGCGGGGGCGCGGCTCGCCACCAAGCCCGGCCTGACCGTGCGCGGGCTGGTGGAACGGCTGAGCGACCAGCGCCGGCGGCTGGACGAGCTGAGCCCCTCGGAGGGCGGGGTGCGGGCCGGTTTCCGGCTGACGTACCGCGATCTGTCCGCCGAGGCGACCCGGATGTACCGCAGGCTGGGGCTGCTGCGCACCGCGGACTTCGCGGCCTGGGTCGCGGCGGCGGCGCTGGGGACCGACGTGTGGCACGCCGAGCAGCTTCTCGACCAGCTCGTCGACGCCCAGCTGCTGGAGACGGTCGAACCGGTGCCGGGCCGCGCGGCCCGCTACCGTTTCCAGGATCTGCTCCAGCTGTTCGCCCGCGAGCGCGCCGAGGCGGACGAGACGGAGGCGGAGTGCGACGCGGCGCTGGACCGGATCTTCGCCGCCTGGCTCTGGCTCGCGCAGGAGGCCCACCGGCGGCTGGACGGGCGGCAGTTCCCCGTCGGCCATCCGCCGGAGGCGGCGCCACGCTTCCTGCGGGGCACGGCGGACGGGCTGCTGGCCGCACCGCTGGAGTGGTTCGACTCCGAGCGCGCCACCGTCACGGACTTGGTGGTGCACGCGGCCGAGACAGGCCGGGCGCGGTACGCCTGGGCGCTGACCGAGAGCGCCGTGCCCCACTTCGAGACCAGGAACTACCTGGAGGACTGGCAGCGCTGCGCCGAGGCCGCGCTGTCGTCGGCCCGGCGCACCGGCGACCGGACGGGCGAGGCCACCATGCTGCGGGTGCTGGGCTCGCTCGCCATCTACCAGCGGCGCTATGAGCAGGCCGAGGGCTGGAACCTCGCCGCGCTGCGGCTGCTCGCGGAGAGCGACGACGTCCCCGGAGCGGCGCTCGCCCAGCGGAACCTGGCCATGTGCGCCCGTTTCCAGGGCGACTGGGACCGGGCACTCGAGTACTGCAGGGCGGCGCTCCAGGGCTTCCACGAGGCCGGCGACACCGGCAACGAGGCCCATCTGCTCGGCTACCTCGCCCAGATCGAACTGGACCGCGGTGAGGTGGAGCGGGCGCTGCCGCTGGCCGTCGAGGCGCTGGCGCTGAGCCGGCGGACCGGATCGGTGCGTGCCGAGACGCAGAGCATCTACCGGCTGGCCGAAGTGCGGTTGCGGGCGGGCGATCTGGACCTGGCCGCCGAGTCCTTCCACGAGGTGCTGCAGCTGTCCCGCAGGGAGGGCGACCGGATCGGGGAGGCCCATGCGCTGCGCGGGCTCGGCGAGACGCAGTGGACCCAGGGTCTGCTCCCGGCGGCCGAGCGCACACTGAACGAGGCGCTGGAGATCACCGAGGAGCTGGCCGACCGCTTTCTCTACGCGCGCGTGGAGACCGATCTCGGCTGTGTCGAGGCGATCGGCGGCCACCACGCGGCCGCGGCGGAAAGGTTCGAGCGGGCCCATGCGGCGCTGGGCGAGGTGGGGGCCCAGCCCTGGCGGGCGCGGGTCACGCGGCTGCTCGCTCGGGTACGCGGCGACGGCGGCGGTCCCGCCGGCAGCGAGGGGGAACGATCCCTCACACCGCAGGCGCTGCAACTCCTGCTGGCGGACCGGCCGGACTGACCCGCCGCCGGGGCCGCAGCGGGCCCCACGGCGCGTCGTCGCGGAGCTCGGCCCCGGCCCCGTACTCATCGGCGTGCGGAATCGGGGGGCGTTTCACCGTCGGGACGCGGAGATCAGCCCCACGGCATGTCGTCGTCGGAGGCGGTCCGCGGCGCGACCGGTTCGACCACGCCCCATGGCATGTCGTCGTCGCCCGCCACCGTGTCCGTGTGCGTCGTGGTGCCGGCTCCGGCCGCGCCGGAGCCCGCGATCAGTCCCGCCAGTACGATCAGACCGGCCATCGTCGCCCGCTTTCCCGTCATCGTGATGCGCATATCGATTCCGCCTCGTCCGTCGACCTTCATTTCCGCTTGCTGCGGTCCGACGGACAGTAGGGACGCGCCCTTTTCCCGGCCTGTCCCTACGGTTTTCCGTGCCGGGACCTCGTGAAATCAAAACGATAACGGGGTGACAGCGGGAGCCCATATCTTCGTCCGTAGATTCGTCACATGGATCACGAACGGGGGTGCCCATGGAATTCCGAGTTCTCGGGCCGGTCGAGGTGCGCGACCAGGGACGCAGGGCGCCGCTGTCCGGCACCAAGCTGCACACGGTGCTGGCTGCTCTCCTGCTGGCCCGCGAAGAGGTCGTGTCCGACGAGCGGCTCAGCCGTCTGCTGTGGGGGTGGGCGCCGCCGGCCACCGCGAACGCACAGCTGTACACCTACATTTCGCGGCTGCGGAAAATACTCGGCGACGACGTCCTCATCGACCGCAGGCCCCCCGGCTATGTCATGTCCATCGGGAATTCCAGCCTCGACCTGACAGAATTCGAAGAATTTGATTGCAAAGGCCGGGACGCTCTGCTCTCGGGCAACTTCGACAAGGCGGGCGATTTTCTGAGCGAGGCGCTGGCGCGCTGGAACGGCCGCCCTCTCGCGAACACCACGGAGCACCTCTTCGACGCCGAGGCGCCCTGCCTGGCCGAGGCCCGCGCGGCGACGCTGGAGCACCGGATCGCGGCGGACCTGGCGCTCGGCCGGCACGAGCAGATCACCGTCGAACTCACCGGTCTGGTGGCGGAGTTCCCCCTGCGCGAGCGCTTCCGCAGCCAGCTGATGACCGCCCTGTGCCGCAGCGGCCGGCAGGCCGACGCGATCCACCTGTACCACCACGGCCGCGAGATCCTGGCCGAGGAGCTCGGCGTGGACCCCGGCGAGGAACTGCAGGCCACCTACCAGGCCCTGCTCGACGGCTCGCTCGTGCGCCTGCCGCAGCCGCGGACCCGGGCGCGCGCCGTGCCCCGCCCGCAGGAACGGACCGAGGACGAGCCCCACGGCGCCCCCGCCACCCTGCCCCCGGACACGGTGGACTTCACCGGCCGGGAGCGCGAGCTGGACGTGCTCCACCGGGCGCTCGCGCCGGACGCCGCCGCGCCCGACCGCCCGCGCCGCGTCCTGGTGACCGGCATGGCCGGGGTCGGCAAGACCACGCTGGCCGTGCACGCGGCACACCGCTGCAAGCAGCACTTCCCCGACGGCCAGCTGTACGCCGACCTGCGCGCCCCGGACGGCACCCCGCGGCCCGCCGGACAGGTCCTGCTGCACCTGCTGCGTTCCCTCGGCCGCCCCGTGGACGCCGCCGCGGCCGGCGATCCGGAGGAGCTGGTCCGTCTCTACCGCGAGAGAACCGGCGGCAGACGCCTGCTCATCCTGCTGGACAACGCCGAGAGCGCCGCCCAGCTCGGCCCGCTGCTGCCCAACACCCCTGAGCCCGCGGTCCTCGTGACCGGACGCACCGCCCTGCCCACCGTGGCCGGGGCGCACACCGTCGCCCTGGACCCGCTGGAGGAGGGCCCGGCACTGGAGATGCTCGCCGCCGCCGCGGGCCCCGACCGGATCGCCGCGGCCCCCGGTGCGGCGGCCGTCATCGTCGAGCACTGCGCCGGGCTGCCGCTGGCGCTGCGCATCGTGGGCACCCGGATCGCCGCCCGGCCGCACTTCACGCCGGACCGGGTCGCCCGGCGACTCGCCGATCCCGCCACCCGGCTGCGCGAACTGCATTCGGGCGACCTGGACGTGCACGGCGCGCTGCTGCCGTCCTGGCGGGCGCTGGAGCCGCAGGCGCGCGGGGCGCTGCCCGCGCTGGCCGGCCTCGGCCCCGAACCGTTCTCCGCGCTGGAGGCCGCGGTCCTGCTCGGCCTGCCCGAGCAGGACGCCGAGCTGCTGCTGGAGGCGATGGCCGACGCCGCGCTGCTGGAGGTCAGCGGAGCCGACGAGTGGGGCCGGCCCTGCTACCTGTTCCACCCCTTGGTACGCCTCTTCGCCCTGTCGCTGCCGGAGCGGTGCGACAGCGCGGACCGGGAGGAGGTTCCCGTGGCGCGTAACCGGTGGCTAACCAGCCGCCCCTAGCCTCGCCGTGCCCAGCAGCGCGCGGCACCCCCTTGTGGCCCCCGGCCTTATGAATTCCGTCATCTGCGAGTGGAGTTGGACCATGACCGAGCTCTTGCACGGCCGCGCCGACAGCGCCGCCCCCTTCCCCATGACCGAGACGCAGCAGGCGCTGATGATCGGGCGGGGCGAGGGGGTCGAGCTGGGCAGCATCGGCTGCTACGGCTACTTCGAGTGGGAGCGCGCCGATCTGGACCCGGAGCGGCTGGCGACGGCCTGGCGCCGCGTGGTCGCCCGCCACGACATGCTCCGCGCGGTCGGCCGTGCCGACGGTACCCAGCAGGTGCTCACGGACCCGCCGCCGTACGACATACCGGTGGTGGACCTGCGAGGTCTCGACGCGGCGGACGCGGATCGGCGCCTTACGGCGCTGCGTGCGGAGATGAGCCACCGGGTGTTCGCGGTGGGCAGCTGGCCGCTGTTCGACCTGCGGATCATCCTGTTGCCCGGCGAGGGGAACCTCAGCCGTATCCATCTCGGCATCGACCTCCAGGTGCTGGACGCGTCCAGCGCCTTCCAGGTGCTCTTCCCCGATCTGATCGACCTGTACGAGAACCCGGGTGCCGAACTGCCGGAGCCCGGCATCACCTTCGCCGAGTACGCGCGCTGGCGTGCCGACGACATGCCCCACACCGAGACGTTCCGCGCGGCCAGGGACTACTGGCTGGAGCGGGTGCCGCAACTGCCGCCCGCCCCCTCGCTGCCGGCCGGAGGCGCACGTGACGGCGCGGTCCGCTTCGAGCGGCACGAGCACCGGCTCTCCCCCGGCGACTGGCAGCGACTGCGGCGCGTGGCCGCGGAGGCGGAGCTGACCCCGTCCGTGCTGCTCACCGCCGCGTTCGCCGAGGTGGTGCGGTGCTGGGCCCAGGAGGCGGACTTCACCCTCAACTACCCGGTGTTCCAGCGGCCCCGGGTGCACGAGGACATCGGCCAGGTCCTCGGCGACTTCACCAACGCCGTCCTGCTCGCCGCGGACAGCTCCGGCCGGACGTTCCTGGACCGCGCGCACGCCCTGCGCGACCAGCTGCACCGCGACACGGAGCACGGCGCCTTCAACGGCGTGCGGGTGCTGCGCGAGCTGACCAGGCTGCACGGCGTGGGCGACCAGGCCGGCATGCCGATCGTCGTCACCAGCCTGCTCGACTACCCCGTCCGCCGTCCGGTCACCGACCTGGGACGGGAGGTCTACTCGATCTCGCAGACCCCGCAGGTCTCCCTCGACGTCCAGCTGCGCGAACTCGACGGCGAGCTGCGGATCATCTGGGACTACGTCGACGGGGCCTTCGCCCCCGGCTTCACCGAGGCCGCGTTCGGCGTGTACGTCGCGCTGCTCCAGCGCCTCGTCGGCGATCCGGACTCCTTGCGCACCGAACGGTTCGACCTGATCCCTCCGGCCGAGCGCGAGCTGCGCCGCCGGATCAACGACACGGCGGGCCAGATCCCGTACACCACCCTGCACGAGCTGTTCGCCGAGCAGGCCGCGCGCACCCCCGACGCCGAGGCCGTCGTCGACGCCACGCGCCGGCTGTCGTACGCCGAACTCGCCGCGTACGCCTGGCGCATCGGCCACCGGCTGCGGCAGCACGGCGCGAAGCCCGGCGAGCTGGTCGCCGTCGTGATGGAGAAGGGCTGGGAGCAGTACGCGGCGGTCTACGGCATTCTCGCGTCCGGCGCCGCCTACCTCCCGCTCGACGCCTCCGTGCCCCCCGAGCGGCTGCGCCGGCTGCTGTCGGACGCCGGTGTCGACAAGATCCTCACCCAGTCCTCGCTGGAGACCCGGATCGCCTGGCCTCCGAACGCCCGGCGCTACCGTGTGGACCAGGACTTCGAGGTCGGCGACGCCACCAGGCCGGGCACCGCGCAGACCCCCGCGGACCTCGCGTACACCATCTTCACCTCGGGTTCGACCGGCGAGCCCAAGGGCGTCATGGTCGACCACATCGGCGTGGTCAACCTGATCCGCGATGTCGCCGAACGGTTCGGCGTCGACGCGTCCGACCGGCTGCTGGCCGTCTCGGGGCTGCACTTCGACGCCTCCGTCTACGACGTGTTCGGTGTGCTGCCCCAGGGCGGGACGGTCGTGATCCCCCCGCCGTTCGAGCACGCGCAGCCGGACGTGTGGGCCGATCTGGTGGCCGCGGAGCGGGTCACCCTCTGGAACTCGGTGCCCGTGCTGATGGAACTCCTCGTCGGCGAGGCGGAGGTACGCGAACGGCGGGGCGGCGAACGTCCGCTGGAGTCCCTGCGCCTGTCCGTGCTGTCCGGCGACTGGATCCCGCTGACGCTGCCGGACCGGCTGCGCGCGCAGAGCCCGCGGATCCAGGTCGTCGGCTCGGGCGGTCCGACGGAGACCATCTGCTGGTCGCTGTTCCAGCCCATCGGCGAGATCGACCCGGCGTGGACGAGCATCCCGTACGGCACGCCCATCACCAACCAGCGCTACTACATCGTCGACGGCACGGCCCATGAGCGCCCGCTCGGCGTGGTCGGCGAGATGGCCGTGGCCAGCGACGTGGGTCTGGCACTCGGGTACTGGGGCGACGATGAGCGCACCCGCAGCCGCTTCATCCGCCTGCCCGAGACCGGCGAACGCGCCTACCTGACAGGCGACTTGGGCCGCTACCTGCCCGACGGCAGCATCGAGATCCTGGGCCGCGACGACTTCCAGGTGAAGGTCCAGGGTCACCGGATCGAGCTGGGCGAGATCGAGGCCGCGCTGCGCCAGGACGAGCGGGTCGACGCGGCCGTGGTGGTCGCCCCGGCCAGCTCCCACGGCGTGCGCCGGCTGCACGCCTACGTCGTCGCCGGAAACGGCGCCTCCGGCGAGCAGATCCTCGCCCGGCTCACCGAGCAGCTGCCGTCCTACATGGTCCCGTCCGCGGTCACCGTCCTCGACGAGCTGCCGCTCACCCGCAACGGCAAGGTGGACCGGCTGCTGCTGGCGCAGACCGCAGGGGCGCAGCAGCCCGCCGGGGACGCGGCCGCCGCGGACGGCGGCGCGGAGCCGGACGACGCGCTGTCGCTCGTGCTCTGCGCGGCGGTCGGCGACATCCTCGGCCTCGACCACGTGGGCCCGGCCGACAACTTCTTCAAACTGGGCGGGGACTCGCTCAGCGGCACCCGGCTCGCCGGACTGCTGCAGGAGTTGCTGGGTGTGCCCGTGCCGGTCAAGACCGTGTTCCAGACCCCCGTCGTCGCGGAGCTCGCCGGGAAGATCGCCGCCGACGAGGAGTACGGCGCCGGGGCGGTGGCGGCCGCGGAGGCGCTGGCCGCCATGTCACCGGACGACACCGACAGCCCGGACGACCCATCCGAAGCCGCGGGGACGGGCGGGCCGGCCGGTCCGCCGCGGACCTGACGGACGGCTCCAGGAGATCCAGGAAGGGACAGTCATGACCTTCACCCTGCCCGCACCGCTCGACGCGCCGGCCGGGGAGCGCGCCCGGCCGGCCGCCGGGCCCGCGCCCCACGGAACCGACCTCGCCGACTTCGCCGGCCGTGCGGCCGCCCGGCTCCGGCGGACCGACCCGGCCCTGTACGACCTGCTGAACCGGGAGTCGGCCCGCCAGAACGACACCCTGATGATGGTGGCCGCCTCCAGCGTCGCCGACCCGTCGGTGCTCGCCTGCGGCGGCAGCGCCCTCGGGAACCTCACCGCCGAGGGCTATCCCGGCGGCCGGTACCACGCGGGCTGCGGCGTCGCCGACGAGATCGAGCAACTCGCCATCGAACGGGCCTGCGCGGCGTTCGGAGCCGGGGACGCGATCGTCCAGCCGCACTCCGGGTCGTCCGCGAACCTCGCGGTGCTCACCGCGCTGCTCAGCCCCGGCGACACCCTGCTCGGACTGGACCTCGACTGCGGCGGTCACCTCACCCACGGCTCCCCCGCCTCGGTCAGCGGCCGCTACTACCGGGCCGTGGGCTACCGGGTCACGCCGGAGGGCCTGCTGGACTACGACCAGATCCGCGAACTGGCCCTCACCCACCGGCCGAAGCTGATCGTGTGCGGTGCCAGCGCGTACCCGCGCAGCATCGACTTCGCCCGCTTCCGGGAGATCGCGGACGAGGCCAACGCCTACCTGCTCGCCGACATCTCCCACATCGCGGGCCTGGTGGCGGCCGGGCTGCACCCCAGCCCCATCGACCACGCCCACATCACCACCACCAGCACCTACAAGCAGTTGTACGGGCCGCGCGGCGGGCTGATCCTGCTCGGCCGCGACGCCCGCAAGGCCGGACCGGAGCGCGGCACGCTCGCGGCGACCATGCGCCGGGCCGTGTTCCCCTTCACCCAGGGAACCCCGGACCTGGCCTCGGTGGCGGCGAAGGCGCGGGCGCTGGACTTCGTGGCGGGACCCGACTTCGCCGAGCTGGCCAAACGGCTCGCGGACGGTGCCCAGGCCATCGCCGAACGGCTCCTGGAGCGGGGAATGCGGCTGGTCACCGGCGGCACCGACACCCACATGGTGCTCATCGACCTGCGCGGCACGGGACTGACCGGCGACGTCGCCGAAGAGGCCCTGGAGTCCTGCGGGATCGTCGTCAACCGCAACCGCGTCCCCGGCGACACGACGCCGGTGCGCACCACCGGCGGCCTGCGGCTGGGCAGCAACACGCTGGCCGCCCGCGGCATGGACCGCGGCGCGGCCACCGCCTGCGCGGACCTGGTGGCCGACGTGCTCGACGCCCTGCGAGCAGGCTCGGGGGTGCTCCCCCCGGCGGTGCGCGCCGCGGCGCGGGCCCGCGTCACCGAGCTGTGCGCCCGCTACCCCTTGCCGGGGTATCTGTCGTGACGTTCAGCGGTTTCCCCCCGTCGGCGCCGCGCCTGTACGAGGACCTGGCGGACGACAACTCCAAGGAGGCGTGGCGGCTGCGTCACCGCGAGGTGTACGAGCGTGACGTGCGCGCGCCGATGGACGAACTGGCCGCGGAGTTGTCCGCCGAGTTCGCGGAGTACGGCGGTGCGGACGGGGTGCGCGTGCTCGGCCCCGTCCGCGACACCCGGATGTCCCACGACAAGTCCCCGTACAAGACGTACCAGGGCTGCTATCTCGATGTGCTGCCCTGTCTGGGCTTCTGGGTCCATCTGGACCGCGACGGGCTGTACGCCTCCGGGCGCTACTACCCGTACGGCGGCGACGAGGTCGCCCGGTACCGTGCCGCCGTCGACGAGGAGGACGGCGGCACGGAACTGGCGGCGATCGTGGCCGGTCTGGAGCGGGAGGGCTTCACGATCGGCGGCGACCGGCTGAAGTCCCGGCCGCGCGGCGTGCCGGCCGATCACCCCCGCCTGGACCTGCTGCGGCACCGCAGGATCGACGCCGGCCGGCGTCTGGGGCCGGGGCCCGACCTGTCCTCGGACCGGGCCGCGGACTTCGTCCGGGAGACCTGGCAGCTGGTGCGGCCGCTGCTGGACTGGGCGGCGGTCCGCGGGCTGACACCGCGGCCCCGGACCCCCGACACCAAGGGAGCTGACGCATCGTCATGACTGCCGAGACCGTTGATCTGCGCAGCGACACCGTCACCCGGCCCACACCCGGCATGCGCAGGGCGATGGCGACCGCGGAGGTCGGCGACGACCTGTTCGGCGAGGACCCGACCGTCCGTGCGCTGGAGGAACGGGTCGCCGGACTGTTCGGCTTCCCCGGCGCGCTGTTCGTCCCGTCGGGCGTGATGGCCAACCAGATCGCGCTGCGGCTGCTCACCGCGCCCGGACAGGAGGTCGTCTGCGACGCCGAGGCGCACATCCTGGCCCACGAGGAGGGCTCACCGGCGCGCTACGGCGGAATCCAGACGCGGACGGTGTCCGGCGAACGGGGACTGGTGGGCGTCGAGGAGCTGGCGGGGATCCTGCGGCCGGGCAACGCGTACACCGTCGGCACCCGGGCGGTGGCTCTCGAACAGACCCACACCCGGGCGGGCGGGACCGTGTACCCGCTGGAGACCCTGCGCGCGGTGCGCGAGCTCACCTCTCGGGCCGGGATCGCGCTGCACATCGACGGTGCGCGGATCTGGAACGCGCACGCCGCGACGGGCACACCCCTCGCCGAGTACGGGGCGCCGGTCGCGGACACCCTCGCGGTGTGCCTGTCGAAGGGCCTGGGCGCGCCGGTGGGATCCGTACTCCTGACATCCGCCGAACACCTGCCGCGGGCACGGTCGTTGCGGCATGGTCTGGGGGGCGGCATGCGGCAGTCGGGCATTCTCGCCGCCGCCGGACTGCACGCCCTCGACCATCACCTGGAGCGCATCGCCGAGGACCACGAGAACGCGGCGCTGCTCGCGGACGGGCTGCGGGAGGCGGGGTTCCCGGTACGGCCCCGGGAGACCAACATCGTCCTCGTCGACACGCCCGGCGCCGAGGACGTCGTGGCGAGGGCGGCGCGGGAAGGAGTGCTGGCGACCGCCCCGGGCCCGGGAGTGGTCCGGCTGGTCACGCATCGGGATGTCGGCCGACAGGCGTGTCTCCGTGCCGTGGAGGTACTGACGGCCGTTATGGGTGAAGGCCGTCGCGGAACGAGCGGGACCGCGGCCGCGGAGCACACACAGCAATGGGAAGAGAGCGAAGTAGCAGCATGAGTCTGGAAGTTCTGCCGGCGACCGCCGAGCGTTGGAACGACCTGCAGTCGGTTCTGCAGCCCAAGAAGAGCGCGCACACGTGCTGGTGCATGGCCTGGCGGCTGTCCACCGGCGACTACGGGCGGATGACCGCGGACGAGCGGGGCAAGCACATGCGCTCCCTCGTCGAGGCGGCCGATCCCCCGCCGGGGGTGCTGGGCTACCTCGACGGCGAGGTGGCCGGCTGGTGCAACGTGGCGCCGCGCAAGCATCTGGACCGCCTCACGTCGTCGAAGACGATCACGCCGGTCGACGACGCGCCGGTGTGGTCGGTGACCTGCTTCGTCGTACGCAAGGACTTCCGCGGCAAGGGTGTGGCCTCGGGCCTGCTGGAGGGCGCGGTGGCCCACGCCCGGGCCAACGGCGCTCCGGCGGTCGAGGGTTACCCCGTCGACCCGGAGGGCGGCAAGGTGAACCCGACGCTGGCGTACGTCGGCACGATGGAGATGTTCGAGCGGGCGGGCTTCCGCCGGGTGCGCAGGACGGAGGCGAAGAGCGACAAGCGCTATCGCTGGGTGATGCGGCGCGACCTGGACTGACGGGGTCGCGTCGTCGCGTGTTTGAAGGGGCTTCCGCCGCGCGGAAGCCCCTTCTCCTGTTGACGCACGGCCACCTCGGGGGCAAGCTCCCCGGCCTGCGCATGGACCTCCGGGCCCCGGCTGACCTGCCCGGCCGGAGCCCCACTACCGGCCCAGAGTGGTGGGCACACAGCCGGCCGCCGACAGGATCGCCCGGGACAGCATGCCGTCGCAGCCGTGCCGGGAGCACCACTGGATCACGCCGGGAGGGACGGCAGCTTGAAAGTGTGAAGGTCTACGACACCGGCCTGCACGTCACCACGGCGACCTCCAAGACCGACCAGGCCGGTAAGGGCTCCGGCCGCTTCATCCCGCCGTCGCGCCTCTCACCCGTTTGCGGTCGACAGCTCGCTGTCGGCGGCTGAGATCCGACGGAGCATCACCGCGTAGACCGGGGAGTCGGGGAACGGCTGTCGTTCTCCGACCTTCTGGTACTGCCAGGATTCGTAGAGGGCCTGCACCCGCGGGTGAGTGGTGTCCACCAGGAGAACGGACAGCGCTTCCTCTCGGCTGGTGAGCAGGGCGGAGTGCAGTCGGTCCGCTACTCCGGTCTTCCGCCACTTCGGTCGCACCATGAGTTCTGACAAGGAGAACGTGGACGGGTCAACAGGTTCGTCGCTGACGTGCTCGCGCCACCACTCTCGCCCTGGGATTGATGGAGCTCCGTAGATGAAGCCGACAGGTTCACTCCCGTCCCAGGCGATGATGCAGGCAAAGCCACTGTTGCCGCCCCAATGATCCACGAACCAGGGAAAGCGCTGATGGAACGGATCATCCATCTGGTCTGCGTAGGCGTCGGCGTGGACATCGATGAGCGTCTGACGGATGTCGTCCAGGTCCGCGTGTGAGTAATGGCGAAGGTCGAGGCTCATCATCGGCTCCACTGGTCGCGGTATTGGTCACCCCAATCTCGCGCCACGGCGGCGTCCGGCGCGAGGGTGAGGAGATCACGGTAGAAGTCGCCGATCAGCGACCTCATTCGGCCCGGCAGCGGAGCGCCGGCCATCAGGTCGAACACCTTGGCCGCGGTGTCGCACGCCTGCTCCGAGTCGCCTTGGTGCAGCTGCGCAAGCGCGAGTCGCGCGGTGGCCAGCGCCCTGTTACGGCGGAACTGATCCGGAAGGACGGCCAGCGCCCGGTGGGAGACGGCTTCGGCCTCTGCCGCGTCCCCGAGCCGATGGCGCACGATGGCGCCCATTGCGTACAGCTCGGCCGGGCCGTAGAACGCGATCCACGGCGGCCTGCCCATCTCGGGGTCCGCCTTGCCCATCATGTCCTCGGCGAACCCAAGGGAACGCAACGCCGCCTGCCGATCCCCGCGGTTTGCATGCCCCACAGCAGTGCGGGCGTGAGCGAGGGATGCGAACAGCCGATCGCGGCGCGTGATGCCTGTCGCCTGGGCGGCGTAGCCGGCGTCGACGGCCTGGCCATGTTCCTTTCGCTGATGGGCGAGCATGGCCAGCGAATTCCACACCCGCATCTCCGTGGCGCTGTCGTTCGCCATCCTGGCCAGGTAGAGAGCTTCCTTGAGCTGGGCGTCTGCCCGGTCGAGCTGCCGGGCGTCGATGCTCGACCATGCCGCCGTCGCGGTGAAGTCGGATGCAAGGCTGAGGAGGCGCTGCCGGATTCGCTGGGAGCTGGCTCGGTCCTGCTTGTTCAGGCAGTCGGCAGCACCGGCAAGGGCTGCCCGCTCAAGCTCGGTATGGCCTCCGCGCTTGTCGTCCAAGCTGGTCAGGCTCTCCAGGCTGGCACGGAGCCCGGCAACCTCCGAGGTGCCGACGCGTCCAGTGCTGCGGGGCATGAAGGGGAGAGACGCCCCAGCCATCGTGGTGGAGGCGAGGAAAGTGCGGCGGAGCAAGGCGCCCTCCGGTGGGATGAAGCCGAGTTCGACGGCCGGACACCCGAATACTGCCTCCAACGCGTCTCGCTGTCGCCGCTGAGGCCACTCGGATTTTCCGGTCAGCCAGTAGCGCACGGTTCGGTCGCTGATCGTCCCGCGGTGACCGGCAGCCACCAGGGACTTGCTCAACGCCTCGACTAACTCCGCCTGGGTGTACCCCGCTTGGTCCATCGCAGCCCTGAGCCGGACATTCTCGGTCACACACTCACGGTAACCGTTGCCTTTCGCTCTGGTCACCCAGTTGGGAGGACCGGCGAGCCAGAATTTCCGGTTGCTTGCGACTAGGTCAGCGGCCCTTTTTCCTGCCTTCCCCGGAGCGCCAGGAGTTGTATGAGCGTCAGCCGGCCCGACGGGGCCGAGCTTCCTACGTTCATCAGGGGGAGTCGTGCAACCGACAAGCGCATCGCTCGCGACGACGCACAGCCCGCCCGCTGCCGACGCCGTCACGTACGAGTGGTCTCGAACCTTCGAGGCGCAGCCCAAAGCCCCACAACAACTCGCCCGGTTACACACCCGGACCAGGCTCACCATGGCCCACTGGCGGGGCAACCGCGAGGCGGCCGCCGTCGTAGCCGGCGTACTGACGGCCAACGCAGTCATCCACGCCAAGCTGGCCCGCTTGGTGACCGGCTGCGCATCGGTCTTCGGCTGGCTCTCACCGAGACCGGTGAGCTCCTGATCGACGTCTCCGACCCTCTGCCCGCAGCCACGGGCACCAGCCCGCGGCCGCCCGAGCGAAAGAGCTTTGGGACCGTGCCCAACTCTGCGATCTGCACGACGCCGCCACGCACCTGCGCCGCCTGGCCCTGGCCACGCTGGACGTGCCTGAACCGCCGTGCCGGACGGCGTGACCCCCTCCGCTGCCTGGCACGGCTTCCAAGCCGCCCTGCACTCAGCGCGCCATGTCGTACCCCCGCGATTGGGCGGTGGGTGCAGGGCACCACTTTCCGAGGAAGTCATGTGCACTCATCAGACCCCGTGCCCGACGGCCGATGCCCCGGACCGGGACGCCGCCCGGCTCCTTACCGCGCGCCCCGAGCAGGGGTGGAGCCTGCTGTGCAACGGCGTGCTGCTGTTTGACGACACCGGCGAGCTGCTGCCCGACGGGCGGATCGTCGAGCCCCACCATCTCCGGATGGGCCTGGGGGCGGCGTCATGATGCATGTGACGACCGCAGCAGAGCGACATCTTGCCGCCGAGCACTGGCTGCTGTCGGCCACCCCCGATCCCGAGGAAGCGCGAGGGGAGTGGAGGGACCGGAACGTCGCGCTGCTGCCCTGTGGCACTCCGTTCGCGGCCGTACGCATCCCGGCCCGCCTCGTCCAGGCCGCAGCGCGCACCACGGACCATGCGGTCATCGACGCCTACCTCGCCCGCGCCCTGCTGGACGGCCCGGTCATCTGCGACCGGCACGCCGGCTGGTACTACGCCCTGGTCCCGGCAAGCTGCGCCCTACGGTGGGACGTTGCCGACACCGTGTGCCTGGGCCGGGAGTCCAGTCTCGGAGTGCCAGGACCGGGACGGACCGGCCTGAACGGTGAGCGGCTGTACTGGTCGGCGCCCATGGACTCGGCCGGGATGCTGTGCTCGGTGTACGCGGTCGCCCAACTCGTCATGATCGGCCGGTACCTGGCCGTGCGCCACATCGGTGAAGCCGACGCGCATCTGCGCCTTCTCGTCGAAGGCGCGGCGTCCAGCCTTCATGCCCTCCACCCCGCTCAAACACGACAGGGAACAGGAAATATGACCCATCTCGAGACGGCCAGCCCCGACGCTCTGCGAGCCGACATGGTCCGCGTCCTGCACGAGCAGGACGCGATCGTCTCCGCAGCCGTCGCGGCAGCCTTCACTGCCGTGCCTCGGCACCGGTTCGCACCCGAGGCGACCCTGGAGGCGGCCTACGACCTGCACGGCATCCTGCCGGTGAAGCAGGACGAAAACGGGCTCAACCTCAGCGTCATCTCCGCGGCGCACCTGCAAGCGGTGATGCTGGAGCAGGCCGGCATCGAGCCCGGCATGAGGGTGCTGGAGATCGGCTCCGGCGGCTACAACGCCGCGATCATACAGGAACTCGTCGGGGCCGACGGCGAGGTCACCACCCTCGACATCGACCGCGACGTCATCGAGCGCGCGCGGCAGCATCTGGACGACACCGGATACGACCGGGTCAAGACGGTCGTGGCCGACGCCGAGACCGCTCTGGCTGACCTCGGCACGTTCGACCGGATCATCGCGACGGTGGCCACGTGGGACATCCCCCTGTCGTGGATCAGTGCCCTCGGCGAGAAGGGCCGGCTCGTCACCCCGCTGACGGTGTGCGGCACGACTCGATCGGTGGCGTTCGAGCGCGACGGCGACGGCCTGGTCAGCCTCTCGTACCGGCTGTGTCACTTCGTGCCGATGCAGGGCGAGGGCGCCGCCCCGGACCGCAAGGTCATGCTGCGGGAGGGCGTGGCTCTCCAGACCGACAACGAGCAGGTCCCGCTGAACGCGCAGGCGCTCGGCCGGGCCCTGGAAGGCGACCGGCTGGAGAAGTGGTCCGGGGCGGCCTACGACCTGCCGGACGAGCTGGAGTGGTTCATGACCCTGAACCTGCCGAGCCCGGCCCGCCTGCATGCGAGCCAGGACGTGATCGACAGCGGCCTCGTGGAGCCCTCCGCGCGGCTGGGCGTGGCCGCCCTGGCCAGCGAGGACAGCATCGCTTACCGCACCCGTCGCCCCAACGCGACCACCGGCACGGCCGGGTTCGAGAGCGGCGTCATCGCCCACGGGCCGCAGGCCGAAGCGCTCGCCGAGCAGTACGCGCAGCTGCTGCGCCGGTGGGCGCAGGAGCACCAGCGGCGAGGGGCCGCGACGATCCGGTACGTGCCGGGTGCCGCCCCGTCTCCGCTGCCCCCGGGCGCGGCGCGCAAGCGCCACGGCTACGTGACCGTGACCTGGGCCTGAGACTCCGGGGCCGACCGGCCCCGGAACATCGCACCATCCATCCACCATCCCAAGGAGGGGACCGATGACGGTTCAGATGGATCAGACGGCCGGCGCCGACGGCGCCGGCCGTCGAGCCGGACGATGCCAGCTTCGACCTGGACATCACCATCGTGGAGGGCGGTGTCGCCGCGGACCAGCTCATCCAGCTGACGGGTGACGGCTGCGGTTCCACGTGCGCGTCCGCGTGCGTCAGCTGCCCGTAACCGCACATCCCGCGTTCACCGCGGTGCCCGGTCACGCCCTCCGCAGGGCGCGGCCGGGCACCGCTCGGCCACAGGAGGGCACGTGTATCGCGCTGTTGATGCAGCAGCGGTCCGGACAGCCGCATGGGACGACCCCGACCGTTGGGTGGCCTGGCCCGATCTCACCGGCCCAGATGCGGGTCCGGACCGGTGGCGGGCATGGCTGCATCAGGTCTGGGAGACCGACGGCTTCCCCGTGGCGGTGACGGCCGCCAGCCCGGATCTGGCAGACCGTGTACGGCAGATCCGTGACGGCCTGCCTGTTCCGGCGGCCGACGTCCGCCGCACGGTGCTCGCCGTCCTGCGCTATCTCCTGCGCGCAAACGGGCGCGCCACTCCCTTCGGACTGTTCGCCGGCGTCGCCGGCGCCCACTACGGCGCGACGCCCGCCATGGCTGTGGGCAGCGGACACCATGCCGCCGCCAGGCCCGACGCGGCGACCGTCAACGCTCTGGTCGCCCGCTTCGAGGCGGACCCGGCGCTGCGCCCCCACCAGATGCTGTTCACCTCCGCCCTCGCTGTCGAGCGCGACGGGCACGTGGTGGTCGAGCACCGGCCGCCCACAACGCTGGACGGTGCGCCTGACCAAGTGCGCGTGCGGCTGACCGGCCCGGTTCGCGAGGCCCTGGACGGCGCCCGATCTCCGATTCGGTGGAGCGAGCTCGCAGCGGCGTTATCCGCAGCTTTCCCCCGCGCGGCGGCCGCCGCGGTGGACAAGCTCCTCGCGGGCCTGGTCGAGCAGCGAATCCTCCTCACCGGCCTTCGGCCGCCGATGACGGCCTCCGACCCACTCGCCGCTCTCCTCGACCACGTCGAGACGTACGCCCCCGAGCAAGCCCCGGCGCTGCGCGCGACGCCGCGGCCGGCGTTCGACCTGCGGGTGGACTGTGACCTGACGATCCCCCAGACCGTGGCCCGCGAGGCGGAAGCAGCAGCGCGGGCCCTGACCCGCCTGGCCCCGCGTGCCGCACTCAGCGGCTGGTCCGAGTGGCACGAACGGTTCCTGGACCGGTACGGGCCGCGGGCCGTCGTCCCCGTCCTGGACGCCATCGACGCGCTCGGCTACCCGGCCGGCTACCGCGGGGCCCCCGACCCCGCGCCTTCCCCCCTGCCCGACCGCGACAGTTACCTGCTCAAGCTCGCCTATCGCGCCGCGATGCAGCGCCGCCGCGAGGTCGTGCTCGATGACGCGATGATCGAGGAGCTGGCCACCGCCGACGTCGACCGGCCGGTGCAGCCGAGCACCGAGCTGACCGTACGGATCCACGCCGCGAGCCTGCCCGCCCTGGAGCGGGGCGACTTCGCGCTGCACGTCACCGGGGTGGCGCGCTCGGCCGGCGCGACCACCGGTCGGTTCCTCAGCCTGCTGTCCGCGGCGGACCGCCGACGCATGAGCAGGGCCTACGCCGCGCTGCCCGGCCTTCACCAAGGCGCGCTCCTCGCGCAGATCAGCTCCACCCCGCTGTCCGTCCAGGGACAGAACGTCGCGCGTGCCCCGCGGACGACGAGTGTGGTGATCCCGGTCGGCGACTACGCGGGCCCGGAGACCGGGGTGCTGCCCATGGCGGACGTGGCGGTGACCGCCGACGCCGAACGGCTGCACCTGGTCTCCCTGTCCCGCAACCGGGCCGTGCACACGCTGCTGCTCAACGCCGTCGACCTGACCCGGCACACCCACCCGCTGGCCCGGTTCCTGGCCGAAGCGCCCGTCGCCCTGGCCGTCGCGTGCACCGGCTTCCAGTGGGGCACCGCCGCCTCTGCGCTGCCGTTTCTCCCCGGCCTCCGCTACGGGCGAACGGTCCTGTCCCCAGCCCGCTGGCTCCTCACCGACACCGACCTCCCCGCCGCCACGGCGCCGTGGCCGCAGTGGGACACGGCCCTGAGCTACTGGCGACACGAGGTCAACCTGCCCAAGCAGGTCTACCTCAGCGAAGCCGACCAGACCCTCGCCCTGGACCTGGCCGAACCCGCGCACCGAGCCGTGCTGCGCGCCCACCTGGACCGCCACCGCACGGTGACGCTTCGCGCTGCGCCCCAAGCCCAGGATCTGGGCTGGGCCGGCGGCCGGGCCCACGAGGTCGTCATCCCCCTCGCCACGGACCAGCGCATCCCGCCCGTCCCCACAGTCAGCGGCCACGTCGTGGACCGCGACCACGGGCAGCTGCCCGGCTGCGACGACCGCCTGTACCTCCAGCTTCACGGACACCGCGACCGGCAGGACGCGATCCTGACCCGTCACCTGCCGGATCTCCTGCACGAACTCGGCGGAGCGCGCTGGTGGTTCATCCGCTACCCGAACCCAGCCGACCACCTACGCCTCCGCCTGACCTGTGCGCCGGGCACCGTAGGGGCGGCCATCGAGAAGGCCGGCGCGTGGGCCCAGCAGCTCCGGCGCCGCGGCCTCATCACGCACCTCACCGTCGCCACCCACCTGCCGGAGACGGCCCGGTTCGGCGGACCAGCCGCGGCCGAGGCGGCCGAGGCGTACTTCGTTGCCGACTCCGCTGCCGCGGTGGCCCAGCTCGCCGCGCAGACGACGGCCGGGCCGGACGCCCGCGCGTTGACCGCAGCCAGCATGGTGGACATCGCCGCCGGCCTGCTCGGCGGCACCGGCGCGGCGATGGACTGGCTCATCGAGCGCACCCGCACTCACCGAGCCGCGCCGCCGCGCGCCGTCTACCGGCAGGCCGTCGACCTGGCCACCGGCAATCCGGCGAGCCTCGGCGAGCACGTCACCGCCGCCTGGGCCGAGCGGCGGGCGGCGCTCGCCCACTACCGCCACGCGCTCGCGGATACGGCTCTGCGCCCGGAGGAGGTGCTGGCCGACCTGCTGCACCTGCACCACGTGCGGATGCGCGGACCCGGCCTGGACGAGGAGCGCGGACACCTTCACCTGGCCAGAGCCGCCGCCCTGAGCTGGACCGCCCGAGCCCGGAGGACGCCATGACCGCGACCGCGACCGTCATCGTTCCCGCCGCGCTGTCGGCCGCCGATACGCTGGCCGGCTCCCTGGTCGACCCGGCGTCGATCTGGCCCGACGGCCGGCCCGAAGGCTGGCAAGCCTGGCCCCAGTCCCTGGCCGGTGGCGCCTCGGGCATCGCCTTGCTCCACGTCGAGCGGGCGCGGACCGGCTACGGCGACTGGGACACGGCGCACAACTGGCTGGCGGAGGCCGTCCGCGGCGAGATCAGCGCCGCCTCCAACGCCAACCTCTACTTCGGCGTCCCGGCGCTGGCGTTCGTCACGCACCGGGCGGCGAGCGCGACCGGCCGGTACGGGCGGGTGCTGAGACGCCTGGACGAGGCGACCGCGGGGGTCACCCGCACCCGTCTGGCGGAGGCCCACCAGCGTCTCGACCGCGAGGAACGGCCGCCGATGGAGGAGTTCGACCTGATCCGAGGCTTGTCGGGGCTCGGCGCCTACCACCTGAGCCGGTACGGAGACGCCGAGATCACCCACGCGGTCCTGGCCTACCTGGTGCGTCTGACCGAGCCGCTGCCGGACCCGGCCGGGTTACCGCCCTGGTGGATGAACGTCGGCACCACCGGCGCGCTCGACGCCGACTACCCCGGCGGACACGGCAACTTCGGGCTGGCCCACGGCATCGGCGCGGCCCTGGCCGTCATGTCCCAGGCGCTCCTTCACGGCCTGGACGTGCCCGGCCTGGCCGGCGCCGTCGAGCGGGTCTGCGAATGGACCGACCAGTGGCGCCAGGGTGAGGACTCCTACCCTTGGTGGCCGGGGCTGATCGACCCCGAGCAGGCGGCGAGCGGACACGTCGCCCCTGAGCTCCGCCCGCGGCCTTCGTGGTGCTACGGCGTCAGCGGAACCGCCCGCGCCCAGCAGCTCGCCGGTCTCGCCCTGGGTGACCCCGTCCGCGTCCGCGCCGCCGAGAACGCGATCCTCGCGACCCTACGCGACCCGGCCCAGCTCGACCGGCTCCCGGAGATCGGCCTGTGCCACGGCATGGCCGGGCTGCTGCACGCCTCATGGCGCATGGCCGCCGAAACCGGCAACGCACAGATCGCCGCCGAACTGCCGCGCCTGGCCGATCGCCTGATCACTGCCCTCGACCAGCCCGGCCGCGACCCCGAACTCCTTGACGGTTCCGCCGGCGCGGCCCTCGCCCTGCACACCCTCGGCATGAACCACGCCCCCGCTCCGCACTGGGACACCTTCCTCGCCCTGGCCTGACACCCTCCGGGAGCCCACGCCATGCCCGAATCCCCCTGGCATCAGGCCAACGTCGCCTTCGCCGACTGGGACTCCGCCGAGACCACCGCCCTGACGCACCTTGCTCCGCTTCTCCGCACGGCGGAGGACGAAGGGGCCCTCGCCGCCTGGTTCCACATCCGCAAAAACCCGTGCTGGCGGGTCCGCTACCAGCCCGCGAACGACCAAGACCCCATCCCCCCCGGCCTGGACGCGCTCACGGTGCAGCGGCACATCACCGGGTGGACCGAGATCGTCTACGAGCCCGAGACCCACGCCTTCGGCGGCCCCGAGGCCATGGACGCCGCGCACCGCCTCTTCCACAGCGATAGCCGCAGCCTGACCATCCACCTCCCAGCCGATGCCAGCCACCGGCTCGAGATATCCCTCCTGCTGTGCAGCCTGCTGATGCGCTCGGCCGGACTCGACTGGTACGAACAAGGCGACGTCTGGGCCCGCGTCAGCAACCACCGCGCCCTACCAACGGCGACGGACGCCGCCGACAACGACCGCCACCGGGCCGCTGTTCACCGGCTGATCTCCGTGAACACGGAGGAGATGCTGCGCTCGGGCGGCTCGCTCGCACACCTCACCGAGTGGGCACGCGCCTACACCGACGCCGGAACGGAGTTGGCGCACTTGGCGGCAACTGGGCGCCTCCGCCGCGGCCTGCGCGATGTCATAGCCCATCATGTGCTCTTCGCCTGGAACCGTGTCGGCCTCCCCTACGACGCACAAGCCACCCTGGCCGCCGCCGCGAAGACGGTCATCTTCGGCCCGGACCCCACCACCGACAGGAACCCGCAGGACCGTGCCGACACTGTCTGACCTCGTCGCCCGCTTCCCCCTCGTTCCCCGACCCCGACCCGCCTGCCTCCCCCTCCCCCAACGCGTCCGCGGCTTAGCCGCCCTCGCCCAGACGGCGGCAGACGCCAACGACCCTGTCACCGCCGCGGCGGTCTACAACCAGGCCGCGCTGCTCGCCTCCGACATCGGGCTCCCCGACCTCGCGTACGAGATGTGCCACCAGCACGCAGCCGCCTACCTGCACGCCGCCCCGCTCCCCGCCGAGACCGCGATCCGAGCCCTGGAACCGGTCGTCAACCTGGCCCGCCTCAAGATTCGCAGCCGGCAAGGCGACGACGGCCTCGACCGTCTCCTGCGACTGTCCGAAGCGGTCAGCAACGGCACGGCCGACCGGTTCGACGAAGTGCTCGTCCCCGCCAACCTCATTCAGACCGCCGCTGCCCGGCAAGAGGTCCGTGCGTGGCTGTGGCGGGTGCTCCTGGCCGACGGCTCCCGCGCCCTCACCGGAGACGGCCGGTGGAACGAAGCCCTCACCCACGCCCAGGAACACCGGGGGGTCGGCACGCGGATGCTCGACGGCCGGCAGATCGCCGTCATCGCAGCGCTCACCAACGGCGAAACCACGGCCGCCGCCGAGCTCATCGCCGAAACCGAACCTGGCGACCCATGGGAACGCGCCGTCACCGCCTGCCTCCACGCTCTGTGCCACCGCACTTCTGCCGGGCTGGACCGTACGCAGGAGAACGAGCTCGCGGCTGCCGTCCTTGCCGTCCCCAGCGAGCCGGGCACGACCGTCTTCGGCCTCCGACTCGGTCTCACGGCCCTGGACACCATCGGCCCCAGCCCGACTGCCCAACGCATCGTGCACGCACTGCACCGGCGTATCACCCACGCATCCGACGGCGCAGCGGCCAGGGAAGCACAGGCGGACGCCCTCTTCGACGCGCTATCCACCAGGGAGCAGAAGCAGAGCTGCCGTGACCTGATCGAAGCGTGCGGCCTGTCCTCTGGCAACCTCCCTGCCCCCCTTCGCCAAGACCTCCAAGGCGCACTTCGGATCAGCGATCGGGTCATCCTCAGCAGTTTCGCGCCGGCCTGATTCTCGGGTTCTGAGGGGGGCGTCCTCGGTCCTATGACGCAAGCCTCGCCGAGGGTGTAACACCTGAGACTGCTACTCCGTCCATACAGGCGGCCAGGCGTTGACGCTCGGCCACGACCTGATGTATCGCCGCCGGGAGGGACCCGACTGTGCCGACCCCAGTCCGCGAGCGCGAACAGCTGACGTTGGCCCTGTTCGCCGATCTCTTCTCGCAAACTCTGGAACCGCCGACGCCTCCGGCAGCCGCAAAGGAAGCCGAGCAGTCCCTTGCGCACGTCTGGATCGTCGCGGCCGAGATCAAGGCCGAGGAACGCATCGCCAAGCTCGCCGACTTCCGCGGCAGCTCCACCACCGTCGAGGGCACCCGCGTGGACGCCCTGGAGGTGTACTGCCGCAACCGCCGCCGACCGTACGAGGACATGGCGGACGGAGACCGCGAAACCCTGATCTCTACGACGTACCACTGCTCACGTTCGGCTGACCGGCAACAGCCGGCGGAGCCAGGGATGGTCGGGCGCAATCACCTTGATCGCGCCCGCGCTTGGCGTCCTATGCCCGATAGCCTGCGTGAACCACTCGTGAGGCCGCGCTCAGCGAGGTCCAGACAGGGGAGCAGGGATATGACGGTGTCGGTCAGGAACGTGGCAGTCTTCTCCCTCGGCGGCACGATCGCCATGACCACGGATCCCACCACCGGAGGCGTCGTACCCGCGCTCTCGGCCCACGACCTGCTCGCCGCGGTACCCGCCCTGGCCACTAGCGGCATCGGCCTCAAGGTGCGGGACTTCCGGCGTTTGCCCGGGGCCTCCCTGACCTTCGAGGACCTCACCGCACTGTCGGCCGCGATCACGGCGGAGCTGGAGGCCGGAGACGTCGACGGCGTCGTCATCACCCAGGGCACCGACACCATCGAGGAGACGGCCTTCCTCCTCGACCTACACCACGGCCACGAGCAGCCGGTCGTTGTCACCGGCGCGATGCGCAATCCCACCCTTCCCGGCGCCGACGGCCCGGCCAACCTCCACGCCGCCGTCCTGGCCGCCGCTGATCCCGGCCTCAGGGGCGCCGGCTGCCTCGTCGTACTCGGCGACGAGGTCCACGCGGCCCGGACTGTCCGCAAGTCCCACACCACCAGCCCCGCCGCGTTCACCTCACCGGCGTGTGGCCCGATCGCCCGGGTCGCGGAGAACCGCGTGCGGATGGTGGGCGGCGTGCCGCGCCGCGGACCGCTGGTCGGCGTCCCTGTCCGGGAGGCGCGTGTCGGGCTGTACACCGTCACCCTCGGCGACGACGGCGCCCTGCTCGACCTGTGGGGCGGCAACTGCGACGGACTCGTGGTCGCTGCTTTTGGCGTCGGCCACGTCCCGGAGCGCCTTGTCGAGGGACTCACCAAGCTCGCCTCCCACATCCCCGTGGTCCTCGCCTCCCGCATCGGCAACGGCCCCGTCCTGTCCGACACGTACGGATTCCCCGGCTCCGAGAAGGACCTCCTCGGCCGAGGGCTCATCGGCGCCGGAGACCTCAGCCCGTACCAGGCGCGGCTCCTGCTGCACGCCCTGCTCGCGCAAGGAGCCGATGGGGCTGCGGTCCGCGAGACCTTCACCACCGCCTCCGCCCGCTGATACCACCTCTTCTGGAGACACCCGCACATGCGCGCTCACGAGCTGACCGTCGGCCGTACCTTCGGCGTCACCTTCGACCACGGAGAAGACTTCTTCGCGGCGCTGTCCACCTTCTGCCGGGACAACGGCGTACGCCAGGGCTACATCCCCTCGTTCATCGGAGCCTTCGCGGAGGCCGAGATCGTGGGCGCCTGCGAGAAGCTCGCGGACCCGGACGCGCCGGTCTGGGCGAAGACGTACGTCACCAACGTCGAGGCGTTCGGCGCCGGCACCCTCGCCCACGATCCGGCCACCGGCGAGATACTCCCGCACATCCACGTCTCCGCCGGCCTGAAGGCCCAGTCGGCCGACGGCAGGACGAGCCACCTCCTCAGCGAACTACTGCTCGTGGAGGTCACGTCGCCCACGATGACCCGGCCCCGGAACCCGGACCTCTACGACGTTCCGCTGCTCACGTTCGGCTGACGGGCTGGAGTCTACGAAGCCAGGGGTGCGTGGGCGCGATCACCTTGATCGCGCCCGCCAGCCAGGCGCGTGCCGGAGCGTCCAGCAGCGGCAGCACAGCTTCGAAGTCGATCTCGTCTTTCTCCCGGGTCGCCTTCCCCTTGTAGAAGAGCTGCACCTCGGGCGCGAGATAAGGGATACCCGGCTCGCTCGTCCGCCCGAGCCGGTCGATCGGGAGCCGGATCGCCGGGTCGCGCCGCGAGACCCACTGGGTGCCCTCGGCCTCGTCCAGCATGAGCTGAATGGACCAGGGCGCCTCCGGCATCCGGCGACACCAGATGTCGTGGAGCGGCGGCTGAAGGACCTCTCCAGGGCGCCACGGTCGCAGCTTCCCCTGGCCGGGCGGGTCCGCCACATACAGGTCCCAGCCGGCCAGGAGATCACGCACGAGGGCCTGGTCGCGGCGGAGGACGAGGACGTCGAGATCGCCGTGCGGGCGCAGTTCACGGCCGACCGCGAGCTCGATCGCGTATCCGCCGGCGATCCACCACGGGAAGTCCGCCTTGGCGAACACCGCGGCCACATCCTCGGGGCGGTCCGGCACCCATCGCCCCAACACGTCAGCACTCACCCGCCCATACTCTCAGTAACCAGACGGGCGAAGGCGAAGGCCAGCGGCGGGTCGGAGTCTGGCCTGGTCTCCTGACCACTCGTTCGCCCCGCGCTCATAAACGCCCATGAGCGTCAGGGGCACCGGCGGCCATCGTTGAGTGTGTGACTCGCGACCGGCCTCGTGGCTGGGGCTTGAGCCACGATCCTCCTGGGTCCGCACGCACCCGAAATCAGGGTGCCTCCTGCGTCAGTACGCCTCTCAGCGGCATACTGCCGCACTTCCGCCCGACCACATTGGAGCCCCCGGGAGGGGGCAACCGACGTCACCCACAGGAGGTCCGCCGCCCGATGATCAGTGCGCCGTCCGCCGCTCCCGGCCTCGTGTACCGCTGGAACGACCACACCATCAATCCGACCGGTGAAGCCCGGGCCGTTCTGCGACGTGTTCTCAAGGACCTGGGCCTGTCCGGCGACACCATCAGCGACGGAGCCCTTGCGGTCTCCGAGCTCGTGGCGAACGCGCACGAACACGCCTGTGGTCCGTACGAGATGCACCTTCGCTTGGTCGGCGGGAGGTACGTCTGCGAGATCCACGACGGAGAGCCCCTCCTCCCTGCAGACCTGTACGTCGCTGCCGTACCTTCGGCGGACGCCGAACCGGCAGAGGGTGCGGGCGGGTTGCTCGCTGAACGCGGGCGAGGTCTACCCATCGTGAACGAGTTGGCCCGGGGGCAGTGGGGGTTCCTCGTCACGGAATGCGGCACCAAGGCGGCCTGGGTCGTGCTGGCCACGAGATCCGCTGCGACGCCGCCCGACGGCACCCATCGAGATCGCCTGTGCGCTGATCGAGCAAGCAACCCTGATACGGAAGCAGAACGCTGACGGTCCTGGCCAACGGCGTTGCTCGAAAGCTCGACTTCGAATCCCAAGGCGAACGCAGTCTAAAAGGACGGGAGGCCCACAGAACAGGCTATGAGGTGATCGCGGCAAAGACACCAGTCCGGTGCCGGACGACCGAGTTCGGCACACGACTCGCGCGCCGTCGCCGGTCAACTACACCGGGAACTTGCAGCCGCCGTACCGCAATCGAGCCCGCGTTTCGGCAGAGCGAGCCCGGCGTCCTGGAGGTCTTGCGCAAGGTGGTGGTACCGCGATGAGCACGCCCAAGCTGGCCCCGCCTGCCTGCGGCATCCGCGCCGTTACCGCGAACGCTCACCGTGGCGGCGGCGCGGCGGTCCCGTGAAGGGCCCGGGACCGCCGGGGCACGCGCTCCGAGACTCACCGGCTCCGTGCCGCAGGCCCTCAGGGCATGTGCGCCGCCGTGTCCCACAGGCGGGCGGGGCGGCCGCAGCGCAGGGCCTCCCAGGCGGCGCGGCGGTAGCAGCCGGCGACCAGGCCGTCCCGTACCAGGCCCGACGCGCCGTGGAGGTGGACCGCGTCGCGGGTCACGTCCAGGGCCGTCTCGGCCGTCAGGGCGATGAGGCCCGCGGCCTCGCCGGGCGTGAGACGGTCCTCGTCGAGGTCCTTGGCCGCGTCCCCGACCGCCCAGCGGACCGCGTCGAGACGGGCCAGCAGCCCGGCCACCCGCAGTCGCGGTCCCTGGTGCTTGACCAGCGCCTGGCCGAACTGACGGCGGCTCCTGATCCGGGCCACCACGGCGGTCAGCGCCGCGGCGGTGATGCCGGCGAGCAGCGACGCCTGGTGCACCGCGGCCCGCAGGCCCACCCGGGCCAGGGCCTGTTCGGCGGCGATCCCGCGCAGCAGGACGGCCTCGGCGGGAATGCGGGCCTCGTCGAAGACCGCACTGGAGACCGCTCCCCCGCCGTGGTCGCGCAGCGGCCGCAACTCGACCCCCGCCGACGGCAGTTCCACGAGGACCACGCACGGCCCGTCGGGCCCGTCGGCGAGGACGAGCAGCGAGCCGGGAGCGACACCGGCGGCGAAGGGCCCTCCCGTGCCGGTCAGGACGACACCGCCGCTGTCGCCGTCCGGCTTCCACGTGATGCCGGGCGGAACCGCGCCGCACGGGTCCGGCAGCCGGCCCGGGAGGGCCACGGGGTGCTCACCGGCCCGGACCCGGTCCAGCAGGCCCTCGATCGCTTCCGGGGCGAGCGGGCCGAGCCCGGCCAGCAGGTCGAGGGCGAGCAGGGTGTCGGTCAGCGGCAGCGGCTGCATCGCGTTCCCCGCCTCCTCGCAGACCATCGCGATGACGGCCTGCCCGAGGTCGAGCCCGTCCCGGTCGATGGGCAGAGCGAACTCCCAGGCGCCGACCTGCGTCAGGGCCACCCAGGCGCACTCGGCGGTGCCGCCGGAGTCGAGCTCCAGGCCCTGGCGGACGGTGAGGCGGAGCTGGCGGAAGAGGGAGTCCTCCTCCTCGCGCTCCCGCCACCGTTCGGCGGGAATCCTGCCGCCGGCGTCCTGTTCCGTCGTCGCGCTCTGTGTCACGGCCGTACCTCCGCCCCTGAGTCGAGACGCAGCCGGGCCAGCGTCTCCAGCATCATTTCGGCCGTGCCGCCGGATATCCGCATCCCGGGGGCGTCGCGCATCGCCGAGTCCAGTGGGTGTGCCACCCCGTCGACCTCCGGGTCGTCGAGGGTCATGCTGCGGTCGCCGTCGAGTTCGGCCGCCCACCAGGCGACCTCGGCGGCGAGTTCGGTGGTGTACCACTTGGCCGCCGCCGCCTCGTCCTCGTTGAGTTCGCCCCGGTCGAGCCGGGTCAGGACGCGCCGTACGAGCGTGCCGGCGGCGAGCAGCCGGGCGTTGAGCTTGGCCAGGCCGATCTGGTCGTGCTGGCCGGCCTCCAGCCGGTCGGTGTGCGCCTCCAGCCGTTCGACGGCGGCGCGGTACCAGCGCAGGGCCTTGACGTAGTAGTCGAGGCCGGTGCGCTCGAAGGCGAGGGTCTTGACGACGATGGCCCAGCCCCGGCCGATCGAGCCGACCACGTCGTCGGCGGTGACGGCCACGCCGTCGAGGGTGACCTCGTGGAAGGCGTCGTCCCCGATGCCGGGGACGGCTCTGATCGTGACGCCCTTCTGGGCGAGGGGGACGAGGAACAGACTGAAGGCGTCGTCCTCGCCGCGGGCCAGGCACAGTCCGTAGTCGGCGAGTCCCGCGAACAGCGAGTGGACCTTGGTGCCGTACAGCTTGTAGCCGCCGTTCCCGTCGGAAACGGCGCGTGTGGACAGGATGTTGAGGTCGGATCCGGCCTGCGGCTCGCTGAAGAGCACGCAGCCGAAGGCGGTGCCGGCCGCGAAGCCCGGCAGGTGCCGGGCCTTCATCGCGGGGCTCGCGACATTGAGCAGGGTGGAGCCGACGATCTGCACGGTCAGCGTGTGCAGCAGGTCGGGCACGTCGTGCATCGCCAGTTCCTCGACGAGCACGGCGGCGGCGACCTGGCTGACCCCCCGGCCGCCGTACTCCTCGGGCCACTGCGGGGCGAGCAGACCGGCCTCGCCGAGTGCCCGGTGGACGGGACGGGGGTCGCGGGTGCGCCGGGCTGCGGCGACGGGTGCGGACACCAGGACGTCGTGGATCTCCTCGCGGAGGGCGCGCATGGGCGTACGGGGCACGCCGTCGCCGGAACGGACGAGGCCGCAGTCGGCGGGCGCCCGGTAGAACTCGGTGGTGAGCAACGGATACTCCCAGGGGCTAGCGGTTGATGATCCCGGGGGCGGCGGGCGATACGGCGGCGTGCCTCAGGACGTCCTCGATGCCGGTGAGCAGCGCGGTCACGTCCTCGGGTGCGGCGGTCCGGCGGTTGAACTCGGCTGTTCCGCCGATCTCGCCGTCGCGTTCGACCAGGCCGATGCAGGCCAGGGTGGCGGCGGGGTCGGGGCTGTAGAGCTCCAGGTGGCGTGCGGGGGGACCGGGCAGCTGGCTCACCTCGATTCCGGAGAGGCCGAAGGGCACGGCCGGGTAGTTGTGGAGGGCGAACAGGACGCTGTAGGGCTGGGTCCCGTCGGTGAAGAGCTCGTCGACGGGGAGCCGCTGGTGGCCGAGGGCGTCGGCCACCGAGGCGCGGGTGCGGTGCAGCAGCCGGGCGAAGGACGGATCCCCCGACAGGTCGATCCTGATCGGGACCACGGTGGTGAACTGCCCCACCGCGCCTTCGAGCTGGGTCGCGAAGCGGCCCGCGGACGGGGTGCCGACGACGACGTCGGTGCTCCCGTCGCGGCGGGCGAGGACCACCGCGAGGGCCGCGAGCAGCGTCATGAAGGGGGTGGCCCCCTCGGCGGCGCCGAGGGCCAGTCCGGCGTCGAGCGCGCTGCCGGGGCCGCGGTCCAGGTGCACCGGCAGGTGGCCGCGCTCGAAGCCGCCCTCGGCGCGGGGCGCTGCCGGGACACCGGCGAACGCGGCCTGCCGGCGCTCCAGTTCGGCGGCGCCGTCCGGGGACGCGAGCCAGCGCCGCTGCCAGTCCGCGTAGTCGGGGAACTGCAGTTCCGGTGGGGCGAGGCCGGCCGCACCGTCCCGGTAGCCGGCCGCGAGGTCGGTGAGGAACACCCCGGACGACCAGCCGTCGAAGACCGCGAGGTGCGAGGCGAGGATCAGTACGTGCTCCTCGGGGCCGACGGTCAGCAGCCGGAAGGCGCTGGTCTCGCCGGTCTCCAGGGACAGCGCGGTCCCGGCGCTCTCGGTGACCGCCCGCCATACGGCGTCCTCCCGCTCGGCGGGTGTGCGGTCCGTGAGATCGGTCCGCGTCAGCCGCAGGGCGGGCTCGTCGTCCACCGTCAGCTGCGGGCGGCCGCCGTCCGGGGCGTCCGTGATCCGGCAGCGCAGCGCCTCGTGACGGGCGAGCACGCCGGTGAGCGCGTCCCGCAGCCGTCCGGGATCGAGGCGCCCGGTGAGCCGCACGGCGTGCGATCCGGTGCCGGCGCCCGGCCGGACGTGCTCGCGTCGCCGCAGCCGGGCCTGGAGGGCGGTGGCCGGGACCGGCCCCGCGCCGGAGCGCGGGGCCGGCCCGGCGGGGACGGGGCGCCGGGCGGCCAGCAGCATGCGGGCCAGTTCGCGTCGGGACTCCGGGAGGGCGGCGAGCGCCTGGTCGACCCCCGCGTCCGATGGGGCGGTCATCACGCGCCGTCCGGGGTCTGCAGGGACCTGAGCAGGGCGGCGGCCTCCTCGTCGGACATGTTCTCGATCTGGTCGAAGACCGCCAGCAGCCGGTCCTGTTCGCCGGCCGCCTCGGCCCGCGCGGCGCGGACGAGGTCGGCCAGGCCGGCGACGGTCGGGCGGCCGAAGAAGTCGGCGAGCGCGATGTCGATGCCGAAGACGGCGCGGACCCGCGAGACGACGATGGTCGCCTGGAGCGAGCTGCCGCCGAGCGCGAAGAAGTCGCCTTCGACGTCGGGGCTGGACCACTCCAGCAGCGGGGTGAGGATGTCCCGGCAGATCTGCTCCTCGATCTCGTCGCGGGGCGGGGTGCCCCCGGTGGTGGCGTGGTCGACGGGCAGCGGCAGCGCGGCGATGTCGACCTTGCCGTGCCGGGTGAGCGGCAGCTCGTCCAGCACGACGACCACGGGGACCATGTAGCCGGGGAGCCGGGAGGCGGCGTAGGCGCGCAGCACTTCGGCGTCGACGACCTCGGAGGCGTACGCGCCGACCTGTTCGACGGTGACGTACGCGGCGAGCATCTTGTCGCCGCCCGCGGCGGGCTGGGCGAGGGCGACGGCCTGCTGGACGCGCGGGTGGCTCATGAGCACGGCCTCGACCTCGCCCGGTTCGATGCGGTGTCCGCGCAGCTTCACCTGGCGGTCGGTGCGGCCGAGGAACTCCAGGTTGCCGCCCGGCAGCCAGCGCACCAGGTCGCCGGTGCGGTAGAGGCGCTCGGTCTCCGGGCCGTCGGCGTAGGGGTTGGTGACGAAGCGCTCGGCGGTCAGCTCGGGCAGGCCCAGGTAGCCGCGTGCGACGCCGGGGCCGGCGACGCACAGTTCGGCGGGCACCCCGGGCGGCACCGGGCGCAGCCGGTCGTCGAGGACGAACGCCTGGTGGCCCGGCATGGGCCGGCCGATGGGCGGGTTGCGGTCGTAGCTGCCGGTGCAGTCCATGAGGGTGACGGCGACGGTGGCCTCGGTGGGTCCGTACCCGTTGACGAACCGGCGGTCCCCCGTGGTCCATTCGGCGACCAGCCTGCCGGGGAACGCCTCGCCGCCGACGGACACCAGGCGCAGGGCGGGCAGCCCGGCCTGGTCGAGGAGGGGCAGCAGCGCGGGCGGCAGTTCCGCGACGGTCACCCCGTCCTCACGCATACGGGTCTGGAGCAGGGCCGGGTCGCGGCGCTCGTCGTCGGTGGCGATGACGAGCTCCCCGCCGGCGAGCAGGGTCGTGAAGACCTCGAAGACGGAGACGTCGAAGGTGAGCGGGGCGAAGTGGAGCACGCGGTCGGCGGTGCCGATCTCGTACGCCCTGGCGATGGTGCGGGAGAAGTGGGTGACCGAACGGTGCTCGATCATCACGCCCTTGGGGGTGCCGCTGCTGCCCGAGGTGTAGAGGACGTAGGCGAGGTCGGCGGGGGCCGACGTCGGCGGCAGGGACGGCACGTCGCGCACGGGAGCGTTGTCGCCCGCGGTGACGCGCTCCAGCGGCACGGGCAGTTCGGTGGCGTCGTCGACGAGGGCGTGCCGCACGCCGGCGTCGGAGAGCACGGCCCTGGTGCGGTCGGCGGGCGCGGTGGGGTCGACGGGCACGTAGTGCGCGCCGGCCTTGAGGATGCCGAGCAGTCCGGCGACGGCTGCGGGGCCCCGGCCGAGGCAGACGGCGACCGGGTCGCCGTGCCGCACGCCGCGGTCGCGCAGGCGGTGGGCGATCGCCTCCGACCACCGGTCCAGGGCCGCGTAGTCCAGCGTCGTGGCCCCGTGGCGGACGGCGACGGCGTCTGGCCGGACGGTGGCGCGCTCACGGAAGGCGCGGTCGAGGGTGGTGGTCCAGGCAGCCTCGTCGAGCGGACCGCCGCGGGACAGCTCGCGGGCGTGCCGGGAGGCGGCCGGCTCCTCGACGAGGCTGAGTTCGCCGATCTGCATGTCGGGGTTCTCGGCCACCTGCTCGATGACGCGCCGGAAGGCGGTCAGCAGTGCGGAGGCGGTGCCGTGCCGGTAGAGGGAGGTGTTGTACTCCAGGGACAGCTCCAGGCCGTCGTTCTCGCCGACGAGGAAGCTCATGTCGAACTTGGCGGCTCCGTCGTGCAGTTGCTCGACGGCGAGCTCGACTCCGCCGGCCTCGGCCGTCTGGGTGCCCCAGCGGCCGAGCGAGGTGAACTCGATCTGGAACAGCGGGTGCCGCAGCGGGTCGCGGGCGGGTCGGACGGCGTCGACGACCTGCTCGAACGGCAGCTCGCTGTTGGTGAAGGCGTCCATCACGGTGCCTGCCGTGCGGGCGACCAGCTCGCGGAAGGTGAGGGTGTCACCGACCTCCGTGCGCAGGGTGATCATCTGGACGAAGCAGCCGATGACCCGCTCCAGGTCGGGGTGCGGGCGGGAGGCGCTCGCCGTGCCGACGACGACGTCCTCGGTGTGCGTCCAGTGCCGCAGCAGCGCGTTGAATGCGGCGAGGAGCGTGGTGAAGACGGTGGTGTCGGAGCTCTCGGCCACCGCGTTCAGCCGGTCGAGCAGTTCCTGTTCCAGGGTGAGCGACAGGCCGCGTCCGTCGCCGCGTGTCTCGGGCGTGCGCGGGTGGTCGGGCATCACTTCGGTGGCCTCGGCGCCCGCGAGCAGCTGCCGCCATTTGTCGGCCAGCGCCCGCCGGTGCTCGGGGTGTTCCAGCTTGGCACGCTGCCAGGCGGCGAAGTCGGCGTACTGAACGGCGAGTTCGCCGGCCTCGGGGCGCTTGCCCTGGGCGGCGTCGGCGTAGCCGGCGGTGAGTTCCTCGGTGAAGACGCGGGTGGAGCCCGGGTCCCAGACGACGTGGTGGACGACCCACAGCAGGATGTGCCGGTCGTCGGCGAGGCGTACGAGGTGGGCGCGGACAGGCGGCGCCTCGGCGAGGTCGAAGGGGGCGGCCGCGCAGGAGGCGGTGAGTTCGGCGAGGTCGTGGTCGGGGTCGTCGCTGTCGCCGAAGTCGCTGGTCTGCACGCCGAGGACGAAGCCGGGCACGGGCTCCTGCCAGGGCACGCCGTCGACCTCGACGAGCTTGCTGTGCAGCACCTGGTGGCGGGCGACGACCGCGCCCAGCGCCTCGTGGAGGGCGGCGCGGTCGAGCGGGCCGTCGAGGCGTATCGCCAGGGCGATGTTGTTGCGTGCCTTGCCCGCGCCCAGCCGGTCGACGAACCACATCTGTTCCTGCTGGAAGGAGGCACGGGAACGGGGTCCGTGGTCGATGCGCTTGAGTTCGTTGCGGTGACCGACGGGCGCGGTCATCTGGTTGCGCATCCGGCCCAGCAGCCGGGAGCGCTGTCCCTGGGGCAGCCGGCCGAGCCGTTCGGCGAGGTCAGACATGGGTTCCTCCGTTGCGGTGCAGGTCGGCCAGCAGCGCGGCGAGCCGGTCGGGCAGGTGCTTGGCGAAGTAGTGACGGCCGCCGGGGATGACGGCGAGCCGCAGGTCGCGGGCGTAGCGGCCCCAGGCGCGGTGGCCCTGCTCGTAGCCCTCGGTCGCGTCGTCGGCGTCGCCGACGATGCAGGTGAGCGGGGTGACGAGAGGAGGTGCGTAGCCGTCGGGCGTGCGGGCGAAGAAGCGGGCGGCCTCGGTCATGTCGTGCCGGACCATCCTGAGCACGGCCGTCAGATCGCTGTCGTCGAGGACGCCGTCGAAGCCGTCCATGGCGGTGAGGTAGCCGACGAGGTCGTCGTCGCTGGAGACGCGTTCCATCTCCAGCGCGTACTCGGGGTCCTCCTCCGGGAGTGCGGCGGCGAGGTGGAGGGCGACCGGCCGCAGGCCGTCGCGCTCCAGGACGCGGGTGGTCTCCAGGGCCGAGACGACGCCGGCGCAGTGGCCGTAGACGGCGAAGGGTCCGGTGACGGTCCGGGCGATCTCGCGGGCGGCGAGTTCGGCGAACTCGGCGACGGGCAGCATCGGGCCGGGGTTGAGCGGGTCGTGTCCCGGCGGGGAGACGGCCAGCAGCTCGATATGGGGAGGGAGGTGGGCGGCCAGCGGCTGGTAGGCGATGGCGTCGCCGCCGCCGTGCGGGAAGCAGACGAGACTGAGCGCGGCGGGGCCTTCGGCGGACCGCGGGGACAGCCGGTGCAGGAGCCGGTGCGGGGCCGGGCCGTCGGCGGCGCCCCCGCCGAGTTCCGCGGCGCGGGCCGCGAGGCCGGCCGGGGTGGGATTGCTGAACAGGTCGACGACGCGCAGGGCGTGCGCCTGCGGTATCGCCTCGGCGACGGCCCGCACCGCGCGGACGGCGGCGAACGAGTCGCCGCCGAGGGCGAAGAAGTCGTCGTCGGGCCCGACGGACTCAAGGCCCAGAACCTCGGCCCAGACCGCGGCCACGCGCCGTGCCGCGGGGTCGCCGTCGGTGGGTGCCGAGGGCGCCGCGGAGCCGGTGGGCGACTCGGCCGCGGCGGGCACGGTGGTGGCGGTGGGCGCCGCGGCCGCGCGCCGGCCGCTCGGCGGCTCGGGCAGGGCCTTGCGGTCGACCTTGCCGTTGGGGCTGAGCGGCAGCCGGTCCAGGACGACGAGTTCGGCGGGCACGCAGTGCGGCGGGAGCACGGTTCCCAGCGCTCCGCGCAGGGCGGCCGGGTCCGGGGCGGCCCCGTCCTCGGGGACGACGTAGCCGATCAGGCGGGCGGAGCCGGCGCCCTGGCGGGCGACGACGACGGCCTCGCGGACCCCGGGCTGCTCGCGCAGGGCGCTCTCCACCTCGCCGGGCTCGATGCGCAGTCCGTTGAGCTTGATGCGGAAGTCGGTGCGGCCGAGGAGTTCGATGGTGCCGTCGGGCCGGTAGCGGGCGAGGTCGCCGGTGCGGTAGAGCCGTTCGGTGCGGCCGGGTTCGAGTTCGACGTGGACGAACTTCTCCGTGGTCAGCTCCGGCCGGTTCAGGTAGCCGCGAGCCAGCCCCACTCCCCCGAGGTGCAGTTCGCCGGGTACGCCCACGGGCACCAGCCGGTCGGCGGGATCGAGGATGTAGGCGCGCTGGTTGGCCATGGGCCGGCCGTACGGGAGTTTCGTCCAGCCGGGGTCCACCCGCCCGACCCGGTACTCCACGGAGTGGATCGACGCCTCGGTCGCGCCGCCGAGCGCGGCGAACGCCAGCCCCGGGGCGAAGGCGCGGAGCCGGTCGGGCTGGGTGACGGGGATCCAGTCACCGCCGAGGAATGCGGTGCGCAGCCTCGGCAGGGCGGGGCCGCCCGCGTGCTCGAGCTGGTCGAGGAGAAGGCCCAGCAGGGCGGGCGCGGAGTTCCACACGGTGACGCCGTGACGCTCGATCAGATCGGCCCAGTGGGCGGGGTCCTTGGCCGCGGCGGGGTCGGGCAGGACGAGGGTGCCGCCCGCGGCGAGCATGCCGAGCGTCTCGTACACGCTCATGTCGAAGCTCGGCGAGGACAGGGCGAGGACCGCGTCCGCGGGACCGATGCCGTAGGAGCGGTTGAGGTCGAGCAGGTTGTTGACCACGCCGCGGTGCTCCAGCGCGATGCCCTTGGGGGTGCCGGTGGACCCCGAGGTGAAGATGACGTACGCGAGGTCACGGGAGGTGACGGGGACCGCCGGCCGGGTCGCGGGCAGCGTCTCGAGCACCGGTCGGTCGGTGTCGAGCAGGACGCGGACGGTGTCGGGGCCCAGCGGGAGCCGGCCGATCAGTTCCGAGTCGGAGACGACGATCGGCGGCGCGGCGTCGCGGAGCAGGAGGCCCAGGCGCTCGGCGGGGTACTCGGGGTCGAGGGGGACATAGGCGGCGCCGGCCTTGAGGACGGCGAGGATCGCGGTGACGAGTCCCGGTCCGCGGCGCAGGCACAGGGCGACGGTCCGGTCCGGTCCGGCGCCCGCCTCGGCCAGGTGGTGGGCGAGACGGTTGGCCCGCTCCTCCAGCTCCCGGTAGGTGACGGTCCAGCCGCCGAGTCCGCCGCAGACGACGGCCGCCGAGTCGGGGCGCCGGTCCGCGTGCTCCTCGAACAGGTGGTGGAGGCAGGCGTCCTGCGGGAACGGCGCGCGGGTGGCGTTCCAGTCGTCGAGGGCCGTGCGGCGCTCGGCGCCGGTGAGCAGCGGCAGGGTGGAGATCGGCACGTCGGGCACGGCGACCGCCGCTTCCAGGGTGGTCAGGAAGTGGCCGAGCAGCCGGTCGACGGTCGGGGCCTCGAAGAGTGCGGTGGGGTACTCCACGAGGGCGCGGACGGCGCTGCCCGTGTCGTGGACGCTGATCATCAGGTCGTACTTGGTGGCGCGGGAGGAGAAGTCGATGGGCTCGGTGTCGAGTCCGGCGAGGCCGGGCGCGGTGTCCGGGGTCTCGTCCAGCAGGAACATCACGGAGGTGAGCGGCGGGCGGCTGGGGTCGCGCGGCAGCCCGAGCGCGTCGACGATCAGGTCGAAGGGCAGCTCCTGGTGCGCGTACGCCTGGAGCGTGGTGTGCCGGGTGGAGCGGACGAGTTCCGCGAAGCCCGGGTCGCCGCCCGTTCTGATGCGCAGCGGCAGCGTGTTGACGAAGAACCCGACGAGGTCGCTGAAGGCGGGGTGGTCGCGGCCGGAGACGGAGGTGCCGACGACGATGTCCTCCTGGCCGGTCCAGCGGCGCAGGGTGGCGGCGAAGCCGGCGAGCATCGTCATGTAGAGGGTGGCGCCCTCCGACTTGCCGAACTCGCGCAGCCGCGCGATGAGGCGTGGCGGCAGGTCGATGTAGCGGGACGCTCCGACATGGCCGAAGACGGGCGGCCGGGGCCGGTCGGTGGGCAGGTCCACGGGGGTGGCGCCGCTCAGCTCCTCGCGCCAGAAGCCGGTGAGCTTCTCCAGGCGTTCGCCGCTGATGCGGCGGCGCTGCCAGGCGGCGAAGTCGGCGTACTGGAGGGCCAGGTGGGTGAGCGGCTCGGCGGCCGCTCCGACGCGTGCCGCGTACGCGCGCTCGAGTTCGGTGTAGAGCAGCCGCATCGACCAGCCGTCGGTGACGATGTGGTGCAGGTTGAGGACGAGGACGTGGTCGTCGGCGCCGATGCGGGCCAGCGAGGCGCGCAGCGGCACGGCGCCGGCGAGGTCGAACGGCGCCGCGGCGTCCGCGTCGTAGAACGCCCGGACGGCGGCCTCGTCCGGCAGGTCGCTCACCGGCAGCGGCAGCCGGAAGCCGTGCAGCACGTGGGGCTCGGCCTCGGCGGCGCCGGGCACGTCCCGGTAGACGGTGCGCAGGACCTCGTGACGGTCAACGACGTCCTGGAGCGCGCCGTGCAGGGCGGGCACCTCGAGGGGGCCGCGGATGCGGGTGGCGACCGGGACGTTGTAGGCGGGGCTGCCGGGCTGGAGCTGGTCGATGAACCACAGGCGGCGCTGGGCGAAGGAGAGCACCGGCGCCTCGGAGGGATCCCGTGGCGCCGGTTCGGGGTCCTCCCGTACGGCGCCGCGCCCTCCGCTTCGGCCCGCGAGGGCCTGGAACAGTGCCCTGCGGTTCTTCGGCAGTGCGGCTATGCGTTCGGCGAGGGACTCGCTCACCTTGTGCCTCCGTGCGGTCTGAAGGAAGAGGGATACGGCGAGTGGGGGCGCGGAGCGCCCCGGTGGTCGGGGTGACGCCCCTGTCTCGGGCGGCGCCGGCTGGCGCCGCCGCACCCGCGGGTGGGGCCGCTTCGGTGCCGAGGTTGCCCCCGTGGTGCGGTCGTTCACGAAAGGTCGTGCGGACCGCTCGGTGCGGGCGGCTGCACGGTCGTAAGGACGAGTCCATGGCGGCGGCCGGTCGTGCCGGCGGCGCCCGAGGTGGGCGGAGAGCCGCCTCGGTGCGGGCGCCGGACCCGGTCGGGCCGCGGCACCCGCTCCGACGCGTCCGGGTCGGCCTAGGCGCCGACCTTGGTGTCGTTCGCCACGGACTCGGTGCCTTCGGCGCCCTCGGCGGGTGCGTCGCCTCCCGGCATCTCCTTGATCGCGGCGACCGGGCCGCCCAGCAGCGTCAGGCCGCCGACGATGGTGATCGCCCCGGCGACGGCCAGCGCCGCGGTGAGGCCGAACGCCTCGCCCAGCGCGCCGCCGGCGAAGTAGCCGAGGGACAGGGCTCCGTAGACGGCCGACAGAGCGGCACCGCTGACGCGGCCCATCTGCTCGTTCGGCGTGATGCCCTGGACCAGGCTGAGGACGTGGATGTCGAACATCGGGGACACGAAGCCGATGACGGCCTGGACCACGATCAGTCCGACGAATCCTGCGACCGCGCCGCCCGTCGGCACCAGGATGTACCCGGCGCCCAGCACGACCGCGGTCAGGATCAGCGTGCGGCCGACCGTGAGCACCTTGGTGACCTGCTCGGACAGCACCGCGCCGACGATGACGAAGACCGACATCACGGCGAAGGCCGCACCGACCTGGCCGGGGCTCAGGTCGAGCACCTTGTACGCGTACACGATCAGCAGGGCGTCGCCCATGGCGGCGCCGAGGTTGACCACGACGTTGGCGGTGAACAGTCCGCGCAGGACGGGGTTGCCGAAGAGGGTCTTCAGGCCCTCCTTCATCTCGGCCTTGGCGGACGCCTTCGTCTCCTCCAGCCGCGCCCGGCTGTCCCGGTGGCGGATGAGCAGCAGGGCCACGAGGGACACGAGGAAGGTGAACGCGTCCGCGGTGACGGCGCGGGCCGCGCCGAGCAGCTGGATCAGCGCGCCGCCGGCGCCGGCGCCGACGGCCTCGGCGACGCTGCGGCTGATCTGGAGCTTGGTGTTGCCCTCGACCAGGTTCTCGGTGCCGATGAGCTGCGGCAGCCACGACTGGTAGGAGACCTCGAAGAAGGTGGTCAGGACACCGGTGACGCCGGCCGCGATGTAGATGTGCGTCATGGTGACCGAGTCGAACGCGAAGGCCAGCGGGATCGAGCCCAGCGCCGCGAAGCGGCCCAGGTCGGCCACGATCATGACCGTACGGCGCGAGACTCTGTCCGCGACCAGGCCGGCTACCGGGGCCAGCAGCAGGAACGGGAGGAAGCGCAGTGCGCCGAGGACGCCGACCTCGAACGCTCCTCCGTCGAGAAAGACGACCGCGAGGGTCGGTAGTGCGAGCAGTGAGATCTTGTCGCCGAAGTTGCTGACGGTCTGCCCGAACCACAGACGATTGAAATCGGAATGCCGACCGAGTGCCATGTCGACGCCCTTTTCTGGTTGGGGACGGAATTGTCGGACGGCACTGACGCTATGGAGGGGCGGTTAGTGTCCGGTTACGGATCCGGGCGGATGAAGACCGGTGATGGACTACGTATGAGAAGCGTTGTAGAAGCGTGCGATGTCGGCGCTCTCCCGGGCGATCTCCGCCGAGACCGCTGCGTCGAGCGGCTCGTTCCCTGGGAAGGGCTCCACCACCGGCTCGGCGCCGCGCCGGCCTCCCGACCAGGTGCCGACCGCCCAGCCGTCGACCACGACGGTGGCGCGGATGACGCCGCCGCCCGGCCACACGCGGCGCTCGTGCTCGGCGGGCACCGACAGATCCCTGCGCCGGTATCCGACAAGATAGTTGTCGTACGCCGGAAGCAGCCGCACATCTCCTCGCGGGATGTGTGCGGCGTCCTCCCACGCGGGTTCGCCGGCGGCGGCCCAGGCGCTTTTGCAGACGGTCGTCCGCAGCCCCGACCAGTGGGCGAAATCCTCCACGTCACTGGGCCCGTGGGCCGCGCGGTAGCGCCGGGCGAGTTCGGTCACGGCTGCGGAGCCGGTGAGAGGCGACGGGCCGGAGGCCGGCAGCCAGTCGTCGAGCAGGACGAAGGTGGCCTCGCCGGCGCGCTGGGGCCCGTGGCAGATCAGCCCGGACAGCGCGGTCCGGCGGATCAGGTGGAAGGCGGACTGGCCCTTGGACTCGACGCCCAGGGTGCCCAGGCGTTCGGTGAGTTCGGCCCGGGTGAGCGGCCCCTCGCCGTCGACGGCGCTCACGATCAGCTTCGCCGCCCGTTCGCACAGGGCCTCGTCCAGGCCGAGTTCGCGCAGGCGGCGGGCGGCGAGTGCCAGGTAGACGGGGCCGAAGAGGCCGAGCAGCCAGCGGGCGTCGGCGGCCGGGACGAGTTGCAGCGTGCCGCGCATGAACCAGCCGCGAACGGCGCTGCGTTCGGTGTCGGTGGCGTGCCGGACGTCGTCGGCGGTCAGGCCCTGGACGCGGGCGCGCAGGCCGAGGCCCGCCGCCGCGAGGTCCTGCGCCTGGACGGCGAGGACCCGGTCCAGGGCGGCGGAGACCGTCGTCTCGCGGACCCGCCCCCCGATCGCCTGTGCGTGTGCTCTGAGCAGCCGGTCGGCAGTTCGTCGTTCCACAGTCCCTCAGTCTTTCAGTCTTTCAGTCTTTCACCGAGATCGTTCGTCGGACACCGGCCCGCGACCCGGCCCGGGTGTGCGCGAGGCTCACGCCGACTCTGGGCGCCCGGGGCCTGCCGCAGCTCTGCACGAGGGTCAGGCTCCGCGCCGGCCGCCGGAGCAGGCGGGCGGCGCGGAGCCTGACGAGTGCGGGGGGGGGCGGCGACGAAGTCGCCCTGGTCCGCGGCGGAGCGCAGGGCGCCGGCCCGGTCCGGCTCCGTACGGGTCGGCAGCCCCCGTGCGTCACCGGTGGCGGCCAGGACGTGCCCGGTCCGCCCGGCCGGCGCGACCGCCGCCATCAGCGCCTGCGGCGCAGCACCGCGTAGTACCCCGGCAGCAGGAGCGCGTCCGCGTCCGACTGCGGGTCGATGGCGTGCAGCTGGATCGCCTCGTCGTCCAGGATCTCCCAGTCGTCCGCGGGGAAGGCGGCGGTGAGTTCGGGACGGGTGAAGCGGTTCGAGTGGCGCACGCCGGCCGCCTCCAGCGGCCCGACCAGGTCCTCGGCCCGGCCGCGCTTGCCGCCGACGAAGCCGAGGTATCCGAAGGAGTTGCTGGAGTAGTCGGGCTCGTGGATGATCAGCACCCCGTCGGGGCCCAGCAGCCGGCCGGCGACCGTCGCGAGCCGTGCCCTGGCGGCGCTGTCGAGGACGTGGAAGACACCGCGGACGAAGATGTTGTACGGGCCCTCGCCCAGGGCGGCTGCCTGCTCGGTGTCGGTCATGTCGACGGCGAGGTACTCGACGTTCGTCACACCCTCCGCCCGTGCCTCGCGGACGGCGTGCTCGATGGCGCTGGCGGAGACGTCCACGCCGACCACGCGCGGGTAGTGCGGCGCGAGTTCGCGGCTGTAGCGGCCGTTGCCGCAGCCGAGGTCGATGACCGGCAGGTCGCTGCCGAAGTGCTTGCGGGCCTGGCCGAGCAGCCACTGGAACTCCTCGCCGCTGTCGGCGTCCCAGATGACGTCGCCGCCGCGGCCGGTGCGTTCGATGCCGGCCCAGTACCGCTCCCACGCGTCGCCGGTGTCGCGCTCCTCGACGGGCTCGGCGGCCGCGCTCTCGTCGCCGGGCGGCGGCGAGAAGCGCTCCCAGACCTCGTCCTCGCCGAGTGCCTCCAGCAGCTCGGTGAACTCCTGGAACATCGACTCGATCAGCCCGTCGGGGTAGACCGCGGGCAGGTGGTCCCAGTTGAAGGTGAGGCCGCCGGCCTTCTCGAAGACCTGGAAGTCCAGCGAGACCTGCGGGGTCTGGGAGATCCCGTACACCGGCACACCCAGTTCGGTCTCCTCGTACTGCGGCGGGTGGCCGGCGAGGCTCGTCATGACCACGGGCATGGCGGGCGCGAGGGAGCCGCGCAGCTTGGTCAGCTCGCGCAGCACCTGGACGCCGCTGAAGTAGCGGTGCTCCAGGTCGGCCCACAGGCGGCGCTGCACAGCCTGGGCGCGTCCCGTGAAAGTGGTGTCCTGCTGTTCGACGGCGAGCAGCAGGGTGGTCGTGGTGTCCGCGAGCAGCGAGTTGACCTGCGGGTGCAGCGGAAGCCGGTTGAAGAGGGGGAAGTTGATCGTGAAGCGGGCCTGTCCGCTGGCGTTGCCCAGGACCTCGGCGTAGGCGGCGGCGAGCACGCCGGACGCGGTGACCTTGCGGTCGCCGGCCCGCTCCTGGATACGGCTCCACAGCTCGGCGGGCACGACGTGGCTGAGGCGTGCGAAGCGGACGGGCAGCTCGGGGGCGTCCGTCGGACGCTCGGGGAGCTGCGGGGCCGGCGGCAGGGTGGCGAGGCGGTCGCGCCAGTACCACTCGGAGCGGCGGTAGAGCTCGCTGTCGCGCAGCGAGTTGCCGACGGCCAGCACGTAGTCGCGGAAGGTCAGCTCCAGCGGCGGCAGTTCGGCGCCTGATTGAGGGACGGCTGCTGTCCGGTGGGTGGTTTCCACGGGGTCGGTGCCGGGCTCGGTGTAGTACGTGACCAGGTCCGGGATCAGGACCTGGAAGTAGCTCCAGGCGTCGGCCACGAGGAAGTCGAGGCAGAGGTGGATGCGGGCGCGTCCGCCGCCGAGCAGGCTGATCCGCACGTCGAACAGGGGCCAGCCGTCGGCGTCGAGCACCTGGTGCGACAACTTCTCCCGCAGGGCCAGCAGTTCCCGCTCGCGCGAGGTCTCGTCCAGTGCGCCGAGGTCGGTGACCGGGATGTCGTAGTCGGGGATCTCCGCGTACACCTGCTGGGTGCCGTTCGGCAGGATGCGGGTGCGCAGCGCGTCGTGACGCTCGACGAGCCGGCGCCAGGCGCGCTCGAAGCGGGCGATGTCGAGGTTCTCGCTCTCCCACTCGAAGTAGCCGTGGCAGCCGACGTTGCCGAGTTCGACCAGTCCGCCCCGGCCGATCCACAGGGCCTGCTGGCTCTCGGTGAGCGGGAAGGGCTCGAAGCGGGCGTCCGGGTCGGGGACGATCGCGGGCAGGCCGCCGAACTCGCCGCGTCCGGCGGTCCGTTCGGTGACGATGAGGGCGCCCAGCTCGGCGACCGTCGGGCAGGACGACAGGTCGGAGAGGCTGAGTTCGACGCCGTAGCGGCGGCGGATCTCGTCGATCAGCTGGAACGCCAGCAGCGAGTGGCCGCCGAGCTCGAAGAAGTTGTCGTGGATGCCGACGCCGTCGGTGCGGAACGCCTCGGCCCACAGGCGCACCAGGCCGTCCTCGATCTCGTTGCGCGGGGGTTCGTACCCGGCGCTGACGGTCTCGCGGGAGTCGGGCGGCTCGGGCAGGCTGCGCCGGTCCACCTTGCCGTTGGGCAGGCGGGGCAGCGCGGGCAGGACGACGACGGTGGCGGGGACCATGTAGTAGGGCAGGGTGCGGGCCACGGCGGCCCGGATCCCGGCCGGGTCCGGGGCCGCGTCGCCGTCGGCGGAGACGTACGCGACGAGCCGCTTGTCGTTCGCTCCGCGCTCGTGGGTGACGACGACGGCCTCGGCGACGCCGTCGAGGCGGGCGACGTGGGTCTCGACCTCTCCGAGTTCGACGCGGAAGCCGCGGATCTTGACCTGGGCGTCGGAGCGGCCGAGCAGCTCGACGGCCCCGTCCTCGCGGCGCCGGGCGAGGTCGCCGGTGTCGTAGAGCACCGGGTGGGGGTCACCGGGGACGACGCCGGTACGGAACTTGGCCCCGGTCAGCTCGGGGCGGCCGTGGTACCCGGCGGCGACTCCGGCGCCGGAGACGTGGAGCCGGCCGACCGCGCCGTCGGCGACCGGGCGGTCCTGCTCGTCCAGCAGGTGCACGCGCATGTTGGCTATGGGCACACCGACGGGGACCTGGCGGGTGGCGCGGATCTCCTCCGGGGTGGCCTGGCTGGTGAAGTCGACACCGGCGCCGAGGTCGAGGCAGGTCAGGACGTTGGTGGTCTCGGTGGTGCCGTAGGTCATGACGACCCGGAAGGGTGTGTCGACGGGCGGCCAGCTGTGCACCCGCTCCGCCGTGGTCACCAGGATGCGCAGCGCGGTGTCCGCCGGCCAGTCGAGACCCCAGACGGGTTCGGCCAGTGCGGCGACGAGCATGGTGTGCGTGATCCGCTCGGCGGCGAGCCAGTCGCGGATCTGCTCCGGGGTCTGGGCCTGACCGGCCTCGGGGATGTGGATCGCCGCGCCCATCGGCAGGTACGGCAGCCACTCCATGATCTGTACGGCGAAGCCGGGCGTGGACATCCAGGACGCGCGGTCGCCGGGGCGCACCCCGTAGGCGCGGGCGGTCCAGTGAACGAGGTTGGTCAGGGCGCCGTGCCGCTCCAGGACGGCCTTCGGGGTGCCGGTGGACCCGGAGGTGTAGATGAGGTGGCTGACCGTGTCCGGGCCGGTGGCCACGCCGGTCGGCGTCTGTGGCCGGCCCTGGCCCTCGGTGGCCACCTCGGCCAGGGCCACGCCCTCGGGCATCCGGGCGGCGACGTCCGCCGGGGTGAGGACGAGCAGCGGCGCGGCGTCGGCGATCATCGCGGCGAGCCGGTCGTCGGGGTTGACCGAGTCGAGGGCGACGATCGCGGCGCCCGACTTGAGGATGGCGAGGGAGCCGATGACGTAGTCCGCGCTGCGCGGATAGCACAGCCCGATCCGCTCGCCGGGTGCGGCGCCGTGCGCGATCAGCGCGTGGGCCAGCCGGTTGGTCTCGGCCTCCAGCTCCGCGTACGTCCAGGAGCGGTCGCCCTGGACCAGGGCGGGAGCGCCCGGGGTGCGGGCGGCCTGCTCGGCCAGCAGCTCGGGGTAGCCGGTGGCGGGGAAGTCGGTGTCGGTCCGGTTGAAGTCGATCAGTGCGGTGGTCACAGCGCGGCCCTTTCTGCCTGTGCGAAGGCTCGGCTGCGCAGCAGCCGTACCGGGAGACTTCTGATCCCCCAGGTGAAGTTGGACGAGTTGAACAGGGCGGGACCGGTCAGTTCGAAGCCGTCGAACCGGTCCAGCATCTCGGTGAGCAGGGCGCCGAGTTCGAAGCGGGCCAGCCGGGCTCCGAGGCAGAGGTGGCGGCCGTGGCCGAAGGCGACATGCCGGTTGGGGCGCCGGTCGACCCGGAAGCTGTGCGGGTCGGTGAAGACGTCCTCGTCGCGGTTGGCGGAGACGTTCCACAGCGTGACCCGGTCGCCGGCGGCGATGGGCGTCCCGTCGATCTCGGTGTCGCGGACAGCGGTGCGCAGGGCGTGCACCCCGGGCGTGGTCCAGCGCAGGATCTCCTCGACGGCCGGGGCGATGCCGGCGGGGCCGAGGCCGCGCAGCAGGTCCCACTGTTCGGGGAGCTGCGCGAACATGTGCACCGCGCCGGCGGCGGAGTATCGGGTGGTCTCGTTGGCGCCGGACAGCACGCCGTTGCAGTTGAAGACGATCTCCTCGTCGCTGAGCGGCCGTTCGGTGCCGTCGCCCTCGTCGACGAGGGTGTCGTGGGCGATCTGGCTCACCAGGTCGTCGCCGGGGCGGGCCCGGCGCTCGCCGAGGAGTTCGATGAAGTAGAGGAAGATCTCGGAGTGCGCGCTGCTGCGCACGCTCTCGTCCGGGGAGTCGAAGGCGTCGGTGGTGAGCGCCCCGATCCAGGACCAGTCGGCCCGCGGGATGCCCATCATGGCGCAGACCACCCGGTTGGGGAGCTGCTTGGCGAGGTCGATGAAGTCCAGTTCGTCCTGCTCGGCGGCCTCGGCCACCAGCTCCCCGACGACCGTCTCGACGAGGGCCTCCGTCTTCGGCATCTGCTGGGGCCCGAACGCCTGGTACAGGGCCCGCTTGAGACGCGTGTGGTGGGGGGCGTCGGAGACGATCAGCATCCGCTGGGTGACGGCGGCGACGGCGGCGGGATCGCTGCCGAGCCGCATGCCCTGCGCGGAGCTGAAGGTGTCGCTGTCGGCGTAGACGCTCATGATGTCGCGGTGCTTGCTGAGCACCCAGAAGCCGTCGTCGCCGCCGGGCTCGGGGTGCCAGTGGACGGGCGAGTTGGCGCGCAGCCAGGTGAACGCGGACCAGAAGTCGTTGCGGCCGAAGGGGGCCGGGTCGAGCAGGTCGATGTGCATCTCAGACTCCTTCGCCCGTCGTCGCGGGGGCGGTTGCCGCCGTGCGCACGCTGCGGGGACGCATGTCGGTCCAGTGCGCGTCCACATGGGCGGCGCACTCGTCCTCGGTGCCGCTGAACCCGGCCGGCGTCCAGCCGTCGGGCAGCTCGCGCGCCGCGGGGTACAGCGCGTACTGGTCCTCGTGGTTGACGAGGACTTGGTAGGTGGTGGGCACGACGTCCTCCGGAATCGGGTGGCGGGCTTCGCGGCTGTCCGGCGTGTCACCGCCGGACAGCCGCGAAGCCCTGAGGTCAGGCGGTGCGGGCCGGTGCGGCCACGTCCTCCCGCAGCAGTCCGGCCAGGTGCTCGAGTACGGTCTCGGGGCGGCGCAGCACGGCGTGGTGGCCGCCCGGGACGCGGTGGACGTGGAAGCCGGCCGTCGTGATCGCGGCCCAGCCGGCCAGCTCCTGCGCGGTGACGGTCTCGTCGCCGTCGGCGCCCCAGGCGTGCACGGGGACGTGGAGCCGGTCGCCCGGGGAGTGGGTGTAACTCAGCGACAGCTGCGCGTCCTTGCGCAGCATGGCGACCATGAGCGAGCGGGTGTCCTCGTCCAGGAAGGCGGGGTCCAGTCCGGCGGTGTCGAAGAGCTTGTCCAGTTCCTCGTCGTCGTCGACGATGCCGCGGCCGGCGCCGTCCCAGTGACCGGGCGCCCGGCAGGCGCTGACCACGAGGGCGGCGGGCGGGACGCGGCGGGCGACCTCGTAGCCGAGCAGCCCGCCGAAGCTGTGGCCGAAGACGACCAGCCGGCGGCCGGCGGCGACGATCGGCCGCAGTTCGGCGGCGATCGCCTCGACGGCCTCGTCGAACGTCTCCGGCATGGGCTCGCGCCAGCGGTTCTCGCGGCCCGGCAGCTGGACGCCGTAGACCTGCGCGACGTCGGCCAGTGCCGGTGTCCAGGCGCGGAACTGCTGGCAGCCCGCGCCGGCCGGCGGCAGGCAGAGGAGGGCCGGAAGGTCCGCCTCGCCCGGCCCGGACGGCCAGGTGGAGATCCAGCTGCCCATGGCGTCAGGCCCCCTCGGCGGTCAGGACGTGTGCTTCGGCCGCCTCCGCCTCGGCGGCGAGCCGGTCGAGTTCGGCGGCGACGGCCGCGACGGTGGGCCGGGTGAGCAGCTTCCCGAGCGTGATGCGCAGTCCGGTGTTCCGGCGCAGGTCGGCGACGACGCGGGCGGCGGCGAGCGAGTGGCCGCCCAGTTCGAAGAAGTCCGCGTCCGGTCCCGGGACCTCGCGTTCGAGGACGTCCTCCCAGACGGCCATCACCTCGCGCTCGCGGGCCGTGGCGGCCGCCTGCTCGGCCTCCCCCGCCGGTGCGGCGAGCCGGCGGGCGAGCGCGTCGCGGTCGGCCTTGCCGGTGGTGAGGGTGGGGATGCGGTCGACGACGCGGACGGTGGCGGGGACGGCGGCCTGCGGGAGGAGCTTGCCGCAGTGTTCGGCGACCGCGGCCGCGAGGTCCTCGGGCGCGCCGGTGCCGGGGGCGGCGACGACCGCGAGTCCGAGGGACTGGCCGGAGGCGAGGGTGCAGCAGGCGGCGGCGACGACCTCGGGGAGTTCGGCGGCGATCCGCTCCACCTCGCCCAGTTCGATGCGGTGGCCGCGGATCTTCACCTGGTCGTCGCGGCGGCCGCGGTACTCCAGTTCGCCGCCGGTCCGGCGGACCACCAGGTCGCCGGTGCGGTACATCCGGGCGCCGCCGCCCTGGAAGGGGTCGGGCAGGAACCGGGCCGCTGTCAGACCGGGCCGGTTGCGGTATCCGCGGGCCACGGCGGGGCCGCCGAGGTAGAGCTCGCCCTCCGTGCCGGCGGCGACCGGGATCAGGTCGTCGTCCAGGACGTACGCCCGGTAGCCGGGCAGCGGTCGTCCGATGGTGGTCACGTCGTCACCCCGCTCACTGTCGGCCCAGGTCGCCGCGATGGTCGTCTCCGTCGGCCCGTACACGTTCAGCAACCGCCGTCCCCGGGCGAAGCGTTCGGCGAGCGCCGCCGGGCACGCCTCGCCGGCGACGACGACGACCTCGGCCTCGTCCAGGCCGCCGCCGTGGGCGGCCAGCAGGGAGGGGGTCAGCGACGCGGTGCGCAGCCCGGCGGGCAGCGGTTCGCGGCCGTCGGCCTCGGCGCGGCGCAGCCCCTCCAGGGACAGGTCCACCAGGGACACGCCCTGGCCGTGCACGAGGTAGAGCAGCGTGCACCAGAGCCAGCCGTCGAAAGCGGGCGAGACGGCGTTGAGGCCGAGGCCGCCGGGCGGCAGGCCCAGGGTCGCGAGGGCGTCGACGAAGGTGTCGAGACCGCGGTAGGTGACCTCGACTCCCTTGGGCCGCCCCGTGGTTCCCGAGGTGTAGATGACGTAGGCGCAGGCGCCGGGCTCCGGACGGACCACGTCGAGCGGGCCGGGCGGGGTGCCGTGCGGCTCCGCCGGGTCGATCGTGCGGACACCGGCGACGTCGAGTCCTTCGGGGGTGTCCGCGGCGACCAGGACGGAGACCTCGGCGTCCCGCAGGACGGTCCCGAGCCGTTCGACCGGGTGTCCGGCGTCGAGCGGTACGGCGGTGGCGCCGAGGCTCCAGACGGCGAGGAGTGCGGGCACGCTCTCCCGGGAGCGGCCGAGGAGCAGCCCGACGGCGGTGCCGGGTCCCACGCCGGCGGAGGCGAGCGCGGACGCGGTGGCGGCGGTACGGGAGGTCAGCGCCGCATGGGTGAGGGTGCCGTCCTCGGCGCTGACGGCGCGTTCGCCGGGCCGCTCGCGGGTCCAGCGCTCCAGGGCGGCGAACAGCGGCGGGGTCTTTCTGGGCGGTCGGCCGGCGTGCTGGGCGGTCATCCGTCGTTCCTCTCCGGGGTCTGGGCGGTCGCCGGCGCGGTGGCGCGCAGGCGCGGGCCGACGAGCCGGCCCTCGGGCCCCTGGGGCAGCTGCATCGACTTCGTCTCCAGGAACGCCTCGACTCCGGCGGTGCCGCACTCCCGGCCGATCCCGGACTGTTTGAAGCCGCCGAAGGGTGCGGCGGGGTTGAAGGCGCCGCCGTTGACGTCGACGAGGCCGGTGCGGAACCGCCGCGCGACGCGCTCGGCCCGGGCGTCGTCGCCGGACCAGACCGCGCCGTGCAGCCCGTAGCGGGTGCCGTTGACGATCCGTACCGCCTGCTCCTCGTCGTCGTACGGGATGACGCACAGCACCGGCCCGAAGATCTCCTCCTGGCCGAGGGTGGACATCGGGTCGACGTCGGCGAAGATCGTGGGCCGGACGTAGTAGCCGGTGTCCAGGCCCTCGGGGCGGCCGGGTCCGCCGCGTACCAGGCGGGCGCCCTCCGACGTGCCGCGCCGGATGTAGTCGTTCACCCGGGCGTGCGCGGCGGCGGTCACCAGCGGGCCGAGGTCGGTCGCGGGGTCGCGGGGGTCGCCGGTGACATAGCCGTCCATGGCCTGTCCGGCGAGCTCCAGGGCCTCGTCCTGGCGGTCGCGGGGCACCAGCAGCCGGCTCCACTGCAGGCATGTCTGGCCGGTGTTGAAGAGCACCTGGTCGACGGTGGCGCCGACGGCCGCGCCGAGGTCGGCGTCGTCCAGGACGAGGCTGGCGTTCTTGCCGCCGAGCTCCAGGTGGATCCGCTTGATGCCGTCGGCGCCGAGGGCCGACACCTGGCGGCCCGCACGGGTGGACCCGGTGAGGGACACGACGTCGACGAGCGGGTGGGTGACGAGGGCGGTGCCCAGGGTGTCGCCGGTGCCGACGGTCATGTTGACGACACCGGGCGGCAGGTCGGCCTCGGCGAACACCTCGGCGAGGAGCCGGGCGTGCAGGGGCGTCAGCTCGCTGGGCTTGTGGACGACGGTGCAGCCCGCCGCGAGCGCGGGCAGCAGCTTCTGCACCGTGAGGAGCAACGGGGTGTTCCAGGGGGTGATGCACGCGGCGACGCCGGCGGCCTCCCGTACGACCAGGGAGTGGCCCACGCGCTCCTCGAACGCGTAGGAGGCGGCGGTCTCGACGCAGTGCGCCGCCATGCCGACGGACAGCCCGACGTGGGTGTGCAGCGACACCCGGGAGGGGGCGCCCACCTCGGCGGTGATGACGTCGGCGAACCGCTCGGCGTTGCGCTCCAGTCCCTCGACCACGCGGCGCAGCATGGCGGCCCGCTCCCGTACGGGTGTGGCGGACCAGGCGGGGAATGCCGCGGCGGCGGCGCGCACGGCGAGGTCGGCGTCCCGGGCGGTGCCCGCGGGCACGGTGGCCAGCGGCTGCTCGGTGCTCGGATCGGTGACGACCAGCCGGCTGTCGGCGTCGGACGGCGTCCAGCGGCCGCCGATCCACTGGTCGTCGTAGCGGGTCGGCAGGAGGGCCGCGGACGGTTCGCCCGTCGGCGCGGCGGAGCCCTGCGGCACGGTCAGCACGGTCACGGTGGATTCCTCACTGAGTCGCTCGGTCACTGAATTCGCGCGCCGGGTACGGCCCCGGCCGGGCCTCGGCCCGCCCGCGGCCAGGCGTCGGCCCCAGCCGCGGCCGGGGCAGCCGGCCGGAAGCCGGCCGGGGTCCCGGCCGGACCACCAGGGCCGCCGTCGGCCGACGGCACGGCCCGGACGCCGGGCCGGGAGGCGGGTAAGGCGTCGGCCCGAGGCGCCGCCCGGACCGCGGCCGGTGCGCCGGCCTGGGCGGCAGCCCGCGACGCGGGCCGGCCGACGGGCCGGAGCGGGGACCAGGACGCGGGCCAGGTGGCGGGCGCGGGCCGCGTCGCGGGGCCGGCCGGGGACGGGGCACGCGTATCGGCCCGCGTGTCGGGGCGGGCGCGGCGGGCCGGGCGGGGGCGGAGGCCGGGGCGGGGCCCGGCCGGAGGCACCAGCGCGGCGAGCAGCCGCTCGGTCTCCGCGGAAGGGGCGACGCCGAGGTCGTCGCGCAGCCGACGCGCGCACAGCTCGTACCAGTTGCGCACGCAGGCGAGTTCGCCGCGGCGCCCGTGCGCCGCCATCAGCGCCCGGTAGGTCTCCTCGTGGTGCCGGTCGATGCCGAGCGTGCGCCGGCAGATCTCGATGAGCTCCGGGAAGTCGTCGCGCTCGACGGCGTCCGCACGCAGCACGTCCAGGGCCCGGAGCGCCAGCGACCGCAGGTACTCGCGCTGTTCGACGACCCAGTCCGCGTTCTCCCCGCGCAGGAACTCGCCCGCGTACAGCCCCACCGCCGACCGCAGCCGTTCCCGCGCGGCGCCGCGGTCGCCGGCCCCGGCCGCCCGCAGCCCGCTGTGCACCAGCTCCTGGAAGCGGTCCACGTCGGACCAGAGCTCGGCGATGTCGAGGACGTAGCCGAAGTCGCGGTAGTGCAGCCGGATTCCCGACTCGTGGGGGCTGTCGGGGTGCGCGTCGAGGACCCGGCGCAGCGCGTGCGCGGCGACCTTCAGCGAACTGCCGCCCGCGGACCGGTCGCAGCCGGGCCACAACACCTCGTACAGCCGGTCGCGGGTGAGCGTCTGGCCGCGGTGGATCACGAGGTACTGGAAGAGCCCGCGGGCCTTGCCGGCCCGCCAGCGCCGCACCGGGGCACCGTTCACGGTCAGTTCGAAGTCGCCCAGGAAGCGGATGCGTACCGCCTGCCGCGCAATTCCGGTCAACGCGGTGGTCATCGCTTCCTCCCGGGGTACGTCGTATTGCCGCTCTGCCTGCGGCCGAGTGTGTTCCGGGGCTCTACGAACGGCCTATACCGGCCGGATCTCGCCTCTGTAGGTCCGTCATAGGGCGGCGGACCACGATGAGGCTCGACGGTCCCGGGACCGACGTCGCAGGACGCGTCCGGCCCCGACCGCCGGATGCGGCCGGCACGGCCCGGCCCCGTAGCGGCATCCGCCTCTCCTCCAGCTCCTCGGCTTCCGGCCGCGAATCCCGACTCCGAAATGAGGGCTGCTCCATGACCAGCACCGACACCCGACTGAAGAAGGTCGTCATCCTGGGCGGCGGTACGGCCGGCTGGATGACCGCCGCGTATCTCGGCAAGGCTCTCCAGGGCACGGTCGACATCACGGTCCTGGAAGCGCCGGCGATCCCGCGGATCGGGGTCGGCGAGGCGACCGTGCCCAACCTGCAGCGCGCGTTCTTCGACTACCTCGGCATCGCCGAGGACGAGTGGATGCGTGAGTGCAACGCCAGCTTCAAGATGGCGGTGCGGTTCGTGAACTGGCGCACCGAGGGCCAGGGCGAGGCCGCGGCCCGGGAACTGCCCGACGGCTCGCCCGACCACTTCTACCACCCGTTCGGGCTGCTGCCCGACTACGACCAGACGCCGCTGTCCCACTACTGGTTCAAGCGCAAGTACGAGGGCCGCACCACGGAGCCGTTCGACTACGCCTGCTTCCGCGAGCCCCCCGTGATGGACGCGATGAAGTCGCCCCGCTGGCTCGACGGCCGGTCCGCCACCCGCTACGCCTGGCACTTCGACGCCCAGCTCGTGGCGGACTTCCTGCGCCGGTTCGCCATCGAGAAGCAGGGCGTCAACCACGTCCAGGACGAGATGACGGAGGTGCGGCAGGACGGGCGCGGCTACGTCACGGAGCTGCACACCAAGGGCGGCAGGGTCCTGGACGCCGACCTCTTCGTGGACTGCTCCGGCTTCCGCGGGCTGCTGATCAACCAGGCGATGGCGGAGCCGTTCGTCGACATGAGCGACCACCTGCTGTGCGACAGCGCGGTCGCCACCGCCGTCCCGCACGACGACGAGGAGGGCGGCGTGGAGCCGTACACCTCCGCGATCGCGATGTCGTCCGGCTGGGCGTGGAAGATCCCGATGCTGGGCCGCTTCGGCACCGGATACGTCTACTCCAGCAAGTTCACCGAACAGGACGAGGCCACCGCCGAGTTCGCCGCGATGTGGGGGCTGGACCCGGAGAAGACGAAGTTCAACCACATCCGCTTCCGGGTCGGGCGCAACCGCCGGGCGTGGGTGAAGAACGTGGTCAGCATCGGCCTGTCGTCCTGCTTCCTGGAGCCGCTGGAGTCCACCGGGATCTACTTCATCACCGCGGCGATCTACCAGCTGGCCAAGCACTTCCCCGACAAGACCTTCAACCCGGGCCTGATCGACAGCTTCAACCACGAGATCGAGGTGATGTTCGACGACACCCGCGACTTCATCCAGGCGCACTTCTTCTACGCGCCGCGCAACGACACGCCGTTCTGGCGGGCCAACAAGGAGCTGACGCTCCCCGACAACATCCAGAAGAAGATCTCCGCCTACCGGGCGGGGCTGCCGATCAACTCGCCGATCACGGACGAGTCGACGTACTACGGCAACTTCGAGGCCGAGTTCCGCAACTTCTGGACCAACGGCAGCTACTACTGCATCTTCGCCGGCATGGGCCTGGAGCCGGACGCCCCGCTGCCGGCGCTGGCGCACAAGCCGGAGTCCGTGGCGGGTGCGGAGCCGCTGTTCGAGACGGTCAAGCGCCAGCAGCAGAACCTGCTGGAGACCCTGCCCAGCGCCTACGAGTACCTGAAGCGACTGCACGCGTAGGACGCGGCCGGGACCGGACCGCGTGTCGCCTCCCCCGGTCCCGGCGCCGACCCCGTGGAAGCCACCCACCGGACAGCAACCGTCAACGGCCCCTGCCCGGACAGGCCACGGCCCCGTTCAGGCGCCTCCCCGCCCCGGCGCAGATCCGGTGGCGTCCTCCGGGCCCCGGCTGCCGCCGCACCCACGGCCCGGTACCCGGCGCAACCCGCCGGGTACCGGGCCGCACTGCTCGTCACCCACAGGGAGTCAGACATGCCCAACTCCGCGCCGCACCGGGACGTACCGGCAAGCGACGACAACGAAGGGACGCCCGGGGCCGAAGGCTCCGCCGTCCTCCGGCAGACCGACCTCCGCCCCTTCATGGCCGCCTTCCCCTCCGGGGTCTCGGTGGTCACCACCCTCGACGCCGACGACCGGCCCCGCGGCCTGACATGCAGTTCGCTGGCGAGCGTCGCGCTCGCCCCGCCCACGCTGGTGGTCTGCATCCGGACCGCGAGCCCCACTCTCCAAGCCCTGCTCGACCAGGGGCAGTTCGCGCTCAACCTGCTGCACGAGCGGGCCCGCGCGACCTCGGACCTGTTCGCCTCCGGGGCGCCCGACCGCTTCGAGCGCACGGAGTGGCGGCTGCCACTGGGCGCGAGCGGTCCGCACCTGATCGCGGCCGCCCACGCCATCGCCGACTGCACGGTCGTGAAGGCGGTCGCGTTCGGGGACCACACGGCCGTCTTCGCGGAGGCGAGCCGGGTGACGGTCCGCCCCGCCGCGCAGCCGCTGCTGTACGGCCTGCGCCGCTACGCGGGATGGTCCGACGCCGCCTCCGCGCCGCAGCCGGCGGCGATCACACCCGCACCGCCCGTGCCTCCCGTGCTGCCGTCCGAAGGAGCCGCCGGTGTCCGCCGCTGACCCCCTTCCCGCACTCCTGGTCGCCGTGCCCGTGGTGATACTCGCCTGCCAGACGGGCGCGGTCCTCCTCAGACGCCTCGGCCAGCCGCCCGTGATCGGCGAGATCGCCATGGGCATCCTGCTCGGCCCGTCACTGGCCGGCTGGCTGTGGCCCGAGGCGCATCACTGGCTGTTCCCGGAGTCGGTGCTGCCGTACACCTCGGTCCTGGGGCAGCTCGGCCTGCTGGCCTTCATGTTCCTCGTCGGCCTCGAACTGGACCTGGGCACGCTGCGCGGCCACTCCCGGATCGCGGTGGCCGTCAGCAGCGCGGGCATGCTGCTGCCATTGGGGCTCGGCGCGCTGCTGGCCGTCGGCATGTACGGTCAACTGGCCCCTGAGGGAGTCGGTTTGACGCCGTTCACGCTGTTCGTGGCGGTCGCCATGAGTGTCACGGCGTTCCCGGTGCTGGCCCGGATCCTGGTGGACCGCGGCCTGTACGGAACCCCGCTGGGCGCGCTCGCGATGGCGTGCGCGGCGGCCGACGACGTGGCCGCCTGGTCCCTGCTGGCTCTGGTGGTGGCCCTGGCATCGGCCGGCTCCCCGCTCGACGCGGTGACGACGGCCGGGCTCGCGGTGGCCTTCGCCGCCGCCATGGTCCTGGTGGTCCGCCCGCTGCTCGCACGGTGGGCAGCGGCACGGGCGGACCGTACGAACGACGGCGTGCTCCTGGTGCTGTTGTTCAGCGGGCTGAGCCTGTCCGCGCTCGTGACGGACCTCGTCGGGGTGCACACGCTGTTCGGGGCCTTCCTGTTCGGCGTGGTCACTCCGCGCGGGCATCGCCGCATCGAGGCGTCGGCCGCCCGGCTGCGCGCCGTGGCGGTGCCCGTGCTGCTGCCGCTGTTCTTCGTGCACACCGGGCTGCGTACGGAGATCGGGGCCCTGGCCGCCGACCCGGTGCAGTGGCTGTGGGCGGGTGCGGTGCTCGCGGTCGCGGTGCTCGGCAAGTGGGGCGGTGCGGCGGGGGCGGCCCGCGCCTGCGGCCGCTCGTGGCGAGAGGCCCTGTCGGTCGGCGCCCTGATGAACTGCCGGGGTCTGACGGAGCTGGTGGTGCTGAACATCGGCCTGGAACTCGGGGTCATCGGGCCGGAACTCTTCACGATGCTGGTCCTGATGGCGCTGATCACCACGGCGGTCACGTCACCGGCCGTGAACCGCTTCCAGTCCCGGAAGCTGCCGCTTCCGCCTCCCCCTTCGACTCCGGCCCCAGCACCGGCCGCCGTTTCTCACACCTGACAGGTCCTGGGCGTCGCCCGGCCGGCGAGCACGGGCTCGTCGGCCGGGCGACAGCGCGCACGAGTACACGGGCCGGTCGTCGGTACCCCTTCTCGGGTGCCAGGAGTCGCTGATCTTGTGTGACAGGAGTTTCACGGACGCGTCCCGGTTGCGTCCCGCACGACGACTGGCCGAAATCTGCCGCATAACCTGACCGCGCTCGGAGCGTCCGTGGGGGCGTTGGCAACATCCGGGCGAAACGGAACGGGGAACTGACATGGGCGGACACAACGGGAACGCGGTGTCACGCAGGCAGGCACTCAGGCTGGCCGGGACGGGGCTCGGGCTGGCCGTGCTGGGGACCGGCGCATGGGGGTGCACCCCCGAGGAGGAATTGGGCGCGTCGGACGGCGGCACGACTCCCGGCGGAGGCAAGGGCGGTGACACCTTCACCACCCCGCCCCCGGGCACCGCGCCCAAGCCGCTGTGGCAGCGGGAGAGCGCCAACGACGCCCTGTCCGGGATGGAGGCGCTCGCGGTCGTCGGGGACACGGTCGTGGTGTCGGGCGACCCGCTGGTGGGGCGTGACGTCGCCAGCGGCAAGGAGAAGTGGTCACGGCCGGGCGTCACCACTCCCGGCGCCGATCTGCTCATCGGCGGCGGGACGCTCTATCTCGCCAGCGCCGAGTACGACGGCGACGTGGTGGGCCTCGATCCGGCCACGGGGAAGGAGACCTGGCGCAGCCGCCTGGGCAAGGCGTACCAGCAGCCGCGCCCCGTCGCGGCCGACGACCGCCACGTCTACGTCGTCGCCGGAATCCTGGAGGAGGACTTCTCCACGCCGCACAACGTGATCGCCGCGATCGACACCACCTCCGGCAAGATCGCCTGGCGTGAGCAGCGAGACAAGGGGACCGAGGAGCACGGCATCACCGCCGCGGTCATCGGCGGGCGCCTCGCGTACACCGACTTCCGGGAGAACGTGACCGTCCGCGACACGACGACGGGCCGGCAGCTCTGGACGAAGAAGATCGGCAGGTCCAACCACCGCCGCTTCGCCGTGCACGAGGACCTGGTGATCGTGGCGGACGGGCAGAAGCTGCGGGCGTTCACGCTGTCCGCGGGCACGGAGCGCTGGTCGCTGGCGACGGAGGAGTTCAGCACGTTCAACGATCCGCAGGTCCTGGACGGGGTGCTCCACGCCTCCGACAGCGCGCGCGGCATGTGGGCGGTGGACCCCGGTACGGGCAAGCGGATCTGGCACAACGAGGACCTGTTGGACTCGGCTACGGCGGCGTGGCAGTTCGCCAAGGTGGGTGGCACGCTGTACGGCGCGACCGAGCTCGACGAGGAAGGCGGCGTGCACGCCTTCGACGCGGCGACAGGGAAGCTGCGCTGGACATACAACGACAACACCGGTGAGAACCAGCGGTGGTACGTGGTCGCGGCGGGCAAGCGGCTGGCCGTGATGCACGCCGAGCGGCTGTACGCGCTGCCCGCCGTCTGAGCCGACGGGGGCGGGGGCGGCGGGGGCGGCGGGGGCGGAAGCCTGACCACGCCCGGCGGCGGCCACAGGGCCGACGTTCGATGCGCGGCTCGGTGACGAGCGGGGGCACGGCGGCCGGCAGGTCATCGGCGGTGACGCCGCCGTGCAGGTCAGGGTCTCCGCTCCGGCCAGGTACGGGACCCCGCTCCGGCCGGACTCGCGTCGGCGGCCCTCGACGAGGATCGGCGCCCCTCCGGGGCGGATGCCACATGCTTACGGCGTGGGGAGCGGGTCCGCGGCCGGCGAGGTGAGGGCGCTGAGTCGGCGGCGGCGGGCCAGCCACAGCACGACCGCCGCGTAGAGGACGAGCATCACCACGTCCACTGCGAACGCCAACGGACCCATGTCGGCGGCCGTCTCGTCGGACGCGAGCGCCCCGGCGATCGCCGCCGCGATGCCCATGGCGAGCAGGTTGTTGAGGACGTGCAGCGCGATCGCGGCCTCGAGTCCCCCCGTACGTATGGTCAGCAGTCCCGTGACCAGCCCGAAGACGAGCAGGTCGGCGAAGCCCCAGGGAGTCCCCCACCCGTGGGCCGCGGCGAAGAGCACCGACTGCGGCGCGATCGCGATCCAGGGAGAGCGGCACCATGCGCCGACCGCCTGCACCAGCCAGCCCCGGCACACGTACTCCTCTGCCGCGGCCTGGAACGGCACCAGGACGCACACCATCCCGAGGCCGAGGAGGAAGTGCGACAGCCCTGCCCACACCACGACCTCGCTGTCGCCCGCGGGATCGGGCAGCAGCAGGGAGACCCCCAACGCCGCGACGACCAGGGGCAGTCCGGCCACCAGGCACGTCCCCAGCCAGCGCCACCGCAGGTGACCGGCGACGGACGACACGGTCCCGGCCGGCCGGCGCTGTGTCCAGCGCGCGGCCAGCAGCACGGGCGGAATCGCGACGGCGATGCCCAGCAGGAGTATCGCCGCGTCGCCGATGTCGCCCCAGGAACGCCAGCCCTCCGCGTCGGCCGGGCGGCCCGTCGCCATCCCCGCGAACTCGACGAGGACAAGCAGCACCAGCATCGAGATCATGATGCCGCCGACCACCACGAGCGTCCCGAGCAGCGGCCGCCACCAGCGGTGCCGATGGGTCACCCGGGCGAGCCGGTGGTACGGCAGCGGTACGGCGGGCGGGTGGCCGGGAGGCGGCGGGCCGACGACGTACGTCGTCCTGTCGGTCGTCATGGTCATCAGCATTCCGGTGGTCGACGGCCGCGGCGTCGGCCATGAGCACGAACATCGTCTCCGACCCAGGGCTGACGGACCCGAGCGGGGGGCGGACAGGCGTCAACAGGCACGTACGTTTCGGCACATGGGGCAGAGGGTGAATCGGCGGGCAGGCCCGCAGGGCGCCCTGATGCCGGCGCCCCGGCGCCGGCCGCGTACGGCAGGGCCGGGGCCGGGCGGCTGGGCGACGCGACCCACCGGTCCCACCGACGTGGGGAGAGGGCGGCCGGCACCCGCTCGGTCAGGGCGTGGTGTCGAGGTCCACGTCGAGGTCCTCGGTCTGCGTCCAGAACCCGTCGTCCGCGTCCTGGAGCCGGGAGGCGGCGTGCTTCATGTGGCGGCGCGCGGCGGTGCGCGCCGCCGCGCCGTCGCCCGCCTCGATGGCGGCCAGGATGGCGTGGTGCTCCTGCCGGACCGCTTCGATGAAGTCGCCGCGCCGCGCCTCGTTCGCGCGCGTGACGTGGATGCCGCTGCGCAGCACCTCGCCGAGGTACCGCACCGTCGAGACCATCACCGAGTTCCCGGTCGACTCCGCGATCGACCGGTGGAAGGCGAGGTCCTCGTCCACGCCGTCGCCTCCGGACGCGACCGCCGCGTCGATCGCGTCCAGGGCCTGACGCATCCGGGCCACGTCACCCGGCGTGGCCCGGGCGGCCGCCAGGTGGGCCGCCTCGCCCTCCATGGCGCGGCGCACCTCCACGATCTGCAGCACCTTGGACTTGGTGTCGGCGGACTCGGCCTCGAGGTCGAGCGGCCGGGTGCGGCGGGGCATGACGAACACGCCGAGACCCTGCCGCGGTTCGACCAGCCCCGCGTTGCGCAGCCTCGACACGGCCTCGCGCACCACCGTGCGGCTGACACCCAGCTGTTTGACCAGCTCGACCTCGGTCGGCAGTTTGTCGCCCTCCGCCAGCCGCCCGGACTCGATCTCCTCCGAGAGCATCGCGGCGACCTGATCCGCGAGCCGGACAGGACCGCTCACCTTCGGAAACATGAACGTCAGTCTATCGGCGGGTCCGGATCGCCCGGGCTTCGACCAGTCCGCCGGCCACCGCGTCCGCGTGGTCGTCGACGTAGTCCCGCACCACCGATGCGAAGCTCGGGTCGGGCTCCAGCCCGAGGGAGGCCGCGCGCGCGTTGTCGAAGACGGCGGGCCACGAGCCCACGATCGCCTCGACGTGAGGGTCGGGTGCGATCGTCACCAGGTCGGCGACGGCGTCGCCGGCCACCTCCCGCAGCGTGCTCAGCATCTCGGCGACCGTGACGGTCAGCGCCGGGAGGTTGACCGGGACCCCGCCGGCGAGCGAGCCCGCACCGTCGCCGCGCTCGGCCTCGGCGATGCGGAGGATTCCCTCCACCGTGCGGCGCGGTGAGGCCAGGGCGACCCGCAGGTCGGGACGGACCGGGCAGGTCGCGGGGAGGCCCGCGAGGGGTTCGCGGATGATGCCGGACAGGAAGCCGGAGGCGGCCGCGTTCGGCTTGCCCGGCCGCACCGACACGGTCATCAGGCGGGCGACGCGTCCGTCGACGAAGCCGCGGCGGGTGTACTCCGCGACCAGCTGCTCGCAGACGAGCTTCTGGGTCCCGTAGCTCGACCGCGGCGTGGGCAGGGTCGACTCGCTGACCACCGGCGGCAGCGGCAGCGCCGGGTCGGAGCCGTAGACCGCGACACTGCTGGAGAACACCACCAGCGCCGTCGGCCCGCCGGCGGCCGACTGGGCCCGGGCGGCTTCGAGCAGCGCCCGGGTCGTGTCCACGTTGGCGCTCATGCCGAGGTCGAAGTCGGCCTCGCACTCGGCCGAGACCGCGGAGGCGAGGTGGATCAGCACGTCCACCGGCTCCGCGAACACCTCGTCGAGACGGTCGGCCAGGTCGCCCTGCACCACACGCACCAGCGGGTCGGCCGCCTCCGGCGACTCGGGGTGTACGAACCGGTCGGCGAGCACCAGCCGGCCGATCGGGGTGCCGCGGAACGTGCGCGTCCTGAGCAGGGCGCCGGCGACCTGCCGTCCGAGGAAGCCGAAGCCACCCGTGATGACGATCCTCATGCGCTGTCTCCTCGGTAGTTCTTCAGCCAGCCGAGCCCCTCGCTCGTGCCGGCGCGGGGGCGGTACTCGCAGCCGATCCATCCCTCGTAGCCCAGGTCGTCCACGACGGCGAACAGGTGGCGGAAGTCGGTCTCGCCCCGGTCGGGCTCGTGCCGGTCGGGCACGCCCGCGATCTGCAGATGACCGACCCGGCCGGTCGGCAGGTCGCGGCGCAGGGTGGTGGTGAGGTCGCCCTCGACGATCTGGCAGTGGTAGAGGTCGAGCTGCACCTTGAGATTCGGCGCGCCCACTTCCCGCACCACGGCGTGGGCCTCGGCCTGGGTGGTCAGGAAGTAGCCCGGCATGTCGCGGCGGTTGATCGGCTCGACCAGGATGTCGACGCCCGCCCGGGCGGCCTGCTCGGCGGCCCGGGCGAGGCCGGCCAGGTAGGCGGCGCGGTACTCGGCGTGCTCCTCCTGCGTCGTGCCGGGCGGTACCAGCCCGGCCATGACGTGCACGCGGGGGCAGTCCAGCGCGGCGGCGTACTCGAGGGCCCGGCCGATGCCGGAGAGGACCTCCGGCTCGCGGCCGGGCAGCGCCGCGATTCCGCGCTCTTTGGACTCCCACGCCCCGGGAGGCGCGTTGAAGAGCACCTGCTTCAGGCCGTGGTCGTCGAGCCGGCGGCGCAGCTCTTCGGCGTCGTACTCGTAGGGGAAGAGGTACTCGACGGCCTCGAAGCCGTCCGCGGCAGCGGCGGCGAAGCGGTCGAGGAAGTCGTGTTCGGTGTACATCATGGACAGGTTCGCGGCGAACCTCGGCATGCTTGCTCCTGTGTTCGGACCGGTGCCGGGCTCGGTCGACGGGCCCGGCACCGGGACCGGGGTCAGCGGTTGACGACCTGCTTCTTGGTGGTGAGCACCGCGCCGGCGCCGACGACGAGGCTGAGCGCCAGGACGTACATCGGGAGGGACGTCGAGCCCGTGGCGTCCTTGATCGCGCCGATCATGTAGGGACTGACGAAGCCGGCGAGGTTGCCCACGGAGTTGATCACGGCGAGGCCGGCGGCCGCGGCGGTGCCGCCCAGGAAGGCGGTGGGGAGCGACCAGAACAGCGGTGCGCAGGTCAGCACGCCGGCCGCGGCGAAGGACAGGGCGACCAGCGACAGCACGGTCGATCCGGACCAGCCGGCCGCCAGCGAGAAGCCGACGGCGCCCATCAGGCTCGGGACGACCAGGTGCCAGCGGCGCTCCCGGCGCTTGTCAGCCGACCGTCCGAACAGGTTCATCGCGACGAGTGCCGCCAGGAAGGGCACGGCGCTGAGCACCCCGATCGTGAGGTTGCTCTCGATCCCGGTGCCCTTGACGAAGGTGGGCATCCAGAAGGTCAGGGCGTACTGGCCCATGACGAAGCAGAAGTAGATGAGGCACATCAGCCACACCCTGGGCTCGCGGAAGGCGTCCCAGACGCGGCCGTGCACGGTCTGGTGCGCGACGTCGTCGGCGATCGCGCGCTCGACGACGGCCTTCTCGTCCTCGGTCAGCCACTTCGCGCCGCGCACGTCGTTGTCGAGGTAGAACAGCGTGACCACGCCGATGATGACCGCGGGTATCGCCTCGAGAAGGAACATCCACTGCCAGCCCTGCCAGCCGTTCACGCCCTGGAACCGGTCCATGATCCAGCCGGACAGCGGATTGCCGAAGATTCCGGCCACCGGGATGGCCGACATGAACATCGCGATCACCCGGGCACGGCGGTGCGAGGGGAACCAGTAGGTGCAGTAGAGGATCACGCCCGGGTAGAAACCCGCCTCCGCGGCGCCGAGGAGGAACCTGAGCGCGTAGAACATCACCTCATTGGTGACGAACATGAACGACGCCGAGACCAGGCCCCAGGTGATCATGATCCGGGCGATCCAGGTGCGGGCGCCGATGCGTTGCAGCATCAGGTTCGAGGGGACCTCGAAGAGGAAGTAGCCGATGAAGAACAGGCCGGCGCCGAGGCCGTACGCGGCCTCGCTGAGTCCGAGGTCGTCGGACATCTGCAGCTTCGCGAAGCCGACGTTGACGCGGTCCAGGTAGGAGAAGACGTAGCAGAGGACGAGGAAGGGGACGATGCGTCGTACGACCTTACGGAAGACGACGTTCTCTCGGGCGAGGTCGGGGGCCTCGGCCGCCGTCATGGGCAGGGACATGGCGAATCCTTCGTGCGGCTCAGGGGATTCTCTGACAGGGGAGGGGTTGATCACCACGCGGCGTCGAACACAGTCCTCAGTTCGTCGAGTGCGTGGGCGGGGAGCGGCTCGGGACGGGGGTCGGTCAGGAGCCAGAGACGTGCCGTCTCCTCGAGTTCTTCGAGGACGGCGAGAGCGGTCGCCGCGTCGGGGCCCCAGACCACGGGGCCCAGCCGGTCGAGCAGGACGGCCCTGATCGGTGTGCCGTTCGCACCGCGGTCGGCGATGCGGGCGGTCACCAGGCCGGCCACGCGCGGGTCGCCGGGCCGGTGGTAGGGGATGAGCGGGACGTGGCCGACCTTCATCACGTAGTAGGGCGTGATGGGCGGGAGCACGTCCTCCGGGCTCCACACGCCGGCCAGCGTGAGCGCGACCAGGTGCGTGGAGTGGGTGTGGACGACGAACCGGGCCGTGGGATCGGCCTCGTAGATGCGCCGGTGGAGCGTCAGGGTCTTGCTGGCGCGGTCGCCCGCGATCTGCTCGCCACGGGCGTCGACCAGCGCGAGGCGCTGCGGTTCGAGAAAGCCGAGGGCGGCGTCGGTGGGGGTGATGAGATGGCCGTCGCCGACCCTGGCGCTGATGTTGCCGGCGCTGGCGTGGACGTAGCCCCTGGCGAACAGGCTGCTTCCGATCCGTACGATCTCGGCGCGCGCCTCCTCGACGGCGGCGCTCACGGGCTCGGTCACGACGCCTCCCGGTCCAGCAGGTCGAACGCCTCGGTGAAGAAGCCGGGACCGCCGAAGTTGCCGGACTTGAGCGTGAGGTGAAGCGTGTCCCCGCCGGGCAGGTCGGCCGCGCACCACGGCACACCGGGATCGATCTGCGGTCCGATCCGCAGGCCGGTGAGGCCGAGCGCCTGGACGACCGCTCCCGAGGTCTCGCCGCCCGCGACGACGAGCCGGCGGACGCCGCGCTCCACGAGCCCCTGCGCGACGCGGGCCAGGGTGCGCTCGACGAGCTCACCGGCCTCGGCGGCGCCCAGCCGGCCCTGGACGCTGCGGACCGCGTCCGGCGTCTCGGTGGAGTACACCAGCACCGGCCCGTCGGCCAGGTGCGCGTCGGCGAAGGAGAGGGCCTGGCCGACCACGTCCTCGCCGGCCGCGATGCGCAACGGGTCCACGCTGAACGCGGGCCGGCCGCCGCGCAGGAACTCCAGGACCTGGCCGTTCGTGGCGACCGAGACCGAGCCGGAGACGACGGCCGCGTGACCGCCGGCCGGCGGCAGCTGGGCGGCGGCGCGGGACGGCTCGAACCCCCAGTTCGCGGGCAGGCCGATCGCCAGGCCCGAACCGGCGGTCACCAGCGGCAGCTCCGAGGCCGCCGCGCCCAGGCGCAGGAGGTCGTCGTTGGAGACGGCGTCGGCGACGGCGATCCCGAAGCCCTCCTTGCGCAGCTCCTCGATACGGGCCTGAATCGCCTCGGCGCCTTTGGCGACGACCGTGTGGTCGATGAGACCGACCCCGCGCGTGGTCTGCGCGTCGAGGACGGAGACCAGGTTGGAGTCGGTCATCGGTGTGAGCGGGTGGTGGCGCATGCCGCTCTCGCTCAGCAGTACGTCGCCGACGAAGAGATGCCCCTTGAAGACGGTGCGGCCGTTGTCGGGGAACGCCGGGGTCGCGATCGAGAAGTCGGTGCCCAGCGCGTCCATCAGCACCTCGGTGACCGGTCCGATGTTGCCGGCCGGGGTCGAGTCGAAGGTGGAGCAGTACTTGAAGTAGATCTGCTCGGCGCCCGCGGACCGCAGCCAGGCGAGTGCCCGCAGCGACGCCTCGACGGCTTCGCCCGCCGGGACCGTCCGCGACTTGAGCGCCACGACCACGGCGTCCGCGTCCACGGCCGGGACGGCGCCGGGCGGCGGCACGTCGATCAGCTGGACCACGCGCATGCCCGCACGCACCAGGTTGTTGGCAAGATCCGTGGCGCCGGTGAAGTCGTCGGCGATGCATCCGAGTCGGACGGCCATGTCAGATCTCCTCCTTCCCGGGCAGGTCGATCCCCGGGAAGATCTTGATCACCGCGCTGTCGTCCTCGGCCCCCAGACCGGACGCCGACGCCTGGAGGAACATCTGGTGGGCCGTGGAGGCCAGAGGAAGCGGGAACCTCTCGGGCCGGGCCGAGTCGAGCACGAGTCCCAGGTCCTTGACGAAGATGTCGACCGCGGAGAGGGGCGTGTAGTCGCCGGCGAGCACATGGGCCATGCGGTTCTCGAACATCCACGAGTTGCCGGCGCTGTGCGTGATGACCTCGTACAGCGCCTCGGCCGGGACACCGGCCTTGATGCCCAGCGCCATCGCCTCGGCTGCCGCGGCGATGTGCACGCCCGCGAGCAGCTGGTTCACGATCTTGACCTTCGACCCGAGTCCGGCACTGTCCCCCAGGCGGTAGACCGTGCTGCTCATGGCGTCGAGCACCGGGTCCGCGACCGCGTAGGCGGCGGCGGAGCCCGACGTCATCATGGTGAGCTCACCGGCCGCGGCACGCGCGGCGCCGCCGGAGATGGGAGCGTCCAGGTAGAGCACGTCCTTCTCGGCCAGGCGCTTCTCGAGCTCGGCGGACCAGCCGGGGTCGACGGTGGAGCACATGACGAAGACGGTGCCCGGGCGGAGCCGGCCGGCCGCCCCCTCGGCACCGAACAGCACCGACTCGACCTGCGCGGCGTTGACCACCACGCCGACGAGAACGTCCACCTCGGCCGCCAGCTCGCCGGGCGAGGCGAACGCCGTCCCGCCGTCGTGGGCGAAAGCCGCGGCCACGTCCGGCCGCAGATCGTGGACGCCCACGTCGTAACCCGCGCTGCGCAGGCTGCGGGCCATTCCGAGACCCATGGCCCCGAGTCCCACCACGCCCACGCGCGGCCGCGTCGGCCTCTCCTGCTCGTTCATGTCCGTCCTCGTCTCGCTGTGCCGTCCGGGACACGTCCCGGCTCGTGATCCGTGCGGCGATCAGGTCATATGATGACCTGAGGAGTGCATCGACGACTACTGTGACGTCCGTCACATTCGACAGTGGCCCTGGCGGCGGAAGCAGGCCGAGCCGGACGGGCGCCGCGCGTCCTCCGTCACGCCTCTGCGGCTCCGACTCCGCCCACGTCGCCAACGTCCGTTCGGCCGATCGGCACTTGAGCGGAAGCGGTCGGCCGAGCACGGCACGACGGCCGGCCACGACCGGCTCTGCGACGGCGACGCCTTTTCTCACCGCGAGCGGCACCGGGGCACCTCGGCCGGCCCGGTCGGCGCACTCCGCTCCACCCGGTCAACCACGCGCTGACGCGCCCGACCTGGCCCGACGGGCCACAGCCGCCCCTGCGAGCCCGCTGTCGATGATCTTCATCGTGCGGGTCAGCGATATTCTGGGCTCCGTGGAGGGCGCGGACGCGCCTGCGGTGCCGGGGGGCATGAGGGGTGGCGGCGTTGTCCGTGTCTGATGGCAGACAGCTCGTAGGACGCCGGCGCGAGATGTCGCTGCTGCGACGCGCGCTGGACGACGCGCGGAGCGGGGCGGGCGGCTCGGCGACCCTGTTGCGGGGTGAGGCCGGCATCGGCAAGACCGCCCTGCTGGACTGGACGGAGACGCGGGCGCGCCAGAGCGGATTCGCCGTCCTGCGCGCGGTGGGCGCCGAAGCCGAGGCGGAACTCGCGTTCGGTGCGTTGCATCAGATCCTCTGGCCGCTGCTGGAGCGCTCCGAGGCGCTCCCCCAGCGCCAGCGGGAGGCCCTGGAGTGTGTCCTGGGGCTGCGCGAGGGCCTGCCTCCGGGCGGCTTCATGGTCGGTGCCTCGGCACTGGCACTGCTCGCGGACGCGGCGCGCGAACAACCCCTGCTGCTCGTTGTGGACGATCTCCACTGGGTGGACTCCTCCAGTGCCGGCGTCTTCGCCTTTCTGAACCGGCGGATCGGCGAACTGCCGCTGGTGATCGTCAGCGCCAGCCGGCCCGACAGCCCCGCCGCCGACGGATGGCCCACGCCACCCGTGAACGTGGAGGCGTTGGGCCTCGCGGACGCCGACGCGCTGCTGCGGCAGTGGCATCCGCAGGTGGCGGCCAAGACCGCCGACCGCGTGCTGGATGAAGCCTGTGGCAATCCCCTGGCACTCGTGGAGCTGCCCCTTCAACTCCACTCGGACCATGTCAAGGGCATCGTCCCGCTGCCGGAGCGGCTTCCGCTCGGTCAGCGGCTGGAGCGGCTGTTCGCCGGCCGGCTCAGGACGCTGTCCGACGAGGCCGCCCGGGTCCTGCTGCTGACGGCGCTCGGCGGCGGCGCGGCGGCCTGGAACACAGGGACGTGGCTGCGCGGCGTCGCGAGGGAAGCCGCCGAGGAGGTGCTCGACCGCATCGAGGCGAGCGGACTGGCACAACTGGACGCGGCGGGAAGGCTGGCATTCCGCCACCCCCTCGTGCGCAGTGCCGTCGTCTCCATGGCGTCGGGTCCCGAGCAGCGGGCGGCCCACCGCACCCTGGCGGAGGCCCTGGAGCGGGACGACCCGCGCCGCTTGGTGCACGAGGCCTCCGCGGCCCTGCTTCCCGACGAGGAACTCGCCTCCCGGCTGCAGGAGGCCGGCCGGCGCATCGCAGGGCGCGGCGGCGACGCGGAGGGGGCACTCCTCCTGGACCGTGCGGCGGTGCTGAGCACGGACCCCGCTTCCCGCGCCCGACGGCTGACCTGGGCGGCCGTGATGGCCGCCCGGGGCGGAAGGCTCAGATACACCGCGAGGCTGGTGGAGGAGCTCAAGCGAGGACCGGTACCACCCGACATCGCCCCGCTGTTCGCCTACGCCGTGGTGTACGTCGACCAGAGCCACCGCGTCGACTTCGAATCGTCCTTCACCCTGCTGCCCGAAGCCCTCGACGCCTTGGCCCGGCCCGGCGGGGAGTCGTTCGGCGGACTGGCCGAGCAGGCGTACTTCAAACTCCTGCTGGCCGCCACGTACACCGACGACCCCCGGGCGTGGCAGGCCCTGGAGCGCCATCTGGACGGTGTGTCCCCGCTCGCCCGGCTCTGTCACCGCGCCTGGTCCGATCCTGCGCGTACCGCCCAGGGTGTGTCCGAGGAACTGTGGGCGCTGGCCGAGGGAATGAGCGAGGAGCAGGAGGCCGGTGGCGCCTGGCTGCTGTTGTGGACCGCGTCGGCCGTGGACGTCGCGCACGGTGAGCTGTGGCGGCGCTTCACGAGCCAGCACGCCTACGCCACCCAGGGCTCGATCGCGAAGGCCAAGTGCTACCAGGACTTCCTCTACGGCCGGTGGGAGGCGGCCGAGGACTGCCTGCGGGAGGCGGAGACCGCCGATGAGTTCGGTTACCACTGCAACGCGCTGATGTTCCGGCTGTACCACGCCCACTTCCTCGCCGGACGCGGCGACGAGCAGAGGCTCCATGAGACCGAACGGCTCATCAGGCCCACGGCGTCGAGGGCGCGTATGCGGTTCGTCACCGACCACCTCACGCATCTGCACGGTCTCCTGGCGTTGGGGCACGGGCGCTACGAAGAGGCGTACTCCCACTTCTCGGCGCTCACACCTCCCGGAGTGCTGCCTCGCGGTCTGCCCTGGTTCCACCTGCCCTTCTTCGACTTCGTGGAAGCGGCCGTGCACACCGGCCGGTACGCGGAGGCCCAGGCGCATCTGACGGCAGGCCGGGAGGCACGGATGGCGGAGATCTCGCCCCACCACGCCTTTCTGCTGGCCGCGGCCGGCGCACTGGCAGCCGCCGACGACGAGGCGGAGGCCCGGTACCAGGCGGCCTACGCGGTGCCGGGCTCCGGACAATGGGTCTTCGAACTGGCCCGCCTGCGACTGGCCCACGGTTCGTGGTTGCGCCGTCGCCACCGTATGGAGGCGCGGGACGTCCTCGGCGAGGCGCACCGCGCTTTTCGCGGGCTGCGCGCCGTGCCATGGGCGGAGCGTTGTGAGCAGGAGCTGCGTGCCGCGGGGCACCCGGTGGGACCGTCCCAGGGCGGGCCGGCGCTCCTGACCGGACAGGAGCTGCGCATCGCCGAGTTGGCGGCGACCGGTCTGTCGAACAAGGAGATCGGGAACATGCTGCGGCTGTCGCCGCGCACGGTCGCGGCCCACCTCTACAAGATCTTTCCCAAACTGGGGATCACGTCCCGGGCGGCCATGGCCCAGGCGCTCAAGGACGCCTGAACCACCGTCTGCCGGTCCACGGGGCCTCGGCAGGGAGAGGCACGTGTCCCCCGCGCGCCAGAGGAAACGGGGGATGCCGGGCGCTGCCCGGCATCCCCGGCGCGGTTCTCCGTCACCACCTGGCCGGGTCGGCGGCGAAGGCCGCCTCCGCCGCATCGAGCAGCTCCCTGCCGACGGCGGGTGCCTCCTCCGGATGGCGTGCCTGCCACTTCACGACGTACGGGCACAGCGGCGCGACCGCGATTCCCTCGCGGGCGGCCGTGCGGTACAACTCGCGTGCGAGCGCGCCCGCGTAGCCGTTGCCCGCGTGTTCGGGCTCGACGACGGTGTGGACGGGCACGAGCGCCCGCTCCGGCTCCGCCAGGACGAAGTACTGGATGAAGCCGACGATCTCGCCGTCGAGACGCCCGACCAGAAGGCCGTGGTCCCTGTCGTCGCTGATGTCGATCGAGATGCTGCTCATGACACTCCTCGGGTCAGCCGGTGAACCGCCGGACGAAGGACAGCGCCGTGTCGGCGACTTCGCGCCCGCCGCTGTCGATGGTCAGTGCGTGGCCACGCCCCTTGGTCTCGAGACCGGCCGATGCTGACACGGCGGATGTCCTCACTGTGAGAGGCGGAGTCCTGTCGACTCCTCGGATGGCGGCGTCGGTGTCACGCTAGGGGCGAGTGCACCACGCGAGGTGACAGCGCGTGCAGGCCGGTGTCCCGACAGCGCACACGTCGTGGATCTCGCGGCCGAACCTGCCCCCGCCGGTTGACCGTTCCCTCCTCACGGAGGCCGGCATCGAGGGTCTAGCGGCTGTGCAGAGCGGTGTGGAGGGTGTCCATGGTCTGGATGCGCGCGGCCCTGGAGGCATCTCCGGCACGCAGCGCTTCGAACAGGATGAAGCCGTGGACGGTGCCGTGGTACCGCATCGACACCACGGGCACGCCCGCCTCTCGCAGCCCGGCCGCGTACGCCTCCCCCTCGTCCCGCACGACGTCTGCCTCGGCGGTCACGATCAGGGCGGGTGGCAGCCCTTCGAGATCGCCGGCCGTCGCGCGCAGCGGGGACGCGGTGATCCGCGAGCGCTCGCGGTCATCGGGTACGTACTGCTGCCAGAAAGTGCGCATGGCCTCGCGGCTCAGGAAGTACCCGTCGGCGAACCGGCGGTAGGACGGGGTGTCCATGGCCGCGTCGGTGACGGGGCAGACGAGGACCTGGTACAGCAGACGCACACCGCCGCGCTGCTTCGCCAGCAGGGTCAGACCCGTTGCGAGGTTGGCGCCCGCGGAAACGCCCATGACCGCGATGCGGCTCCCGTCGAGGCGGCACTCGGCGCCGTGTTCCGAGACCCATCGCGCGACGGTGTAGGTCTGTTCGACGGCCACCGGGTAGCGCGCGTCCGGCGGCCTGTCGTACTCGGGAACGACCACCGCCGCGTCGGCTCCGAGCACGAGGTCGGTGACGAGCTGCCGATGGGCGGTGGCGTCGGTGAGCATCCACCCCAGTCCGTGGAGGAAGAGAACGACGGGCAGCGGTTCGTCTCCGTCCGCGGGACGCAGGATCCGCACCCTGATCCTGCTTCCGTGACCGTCCGGCAGGGCCAGCCATTCCTCCGTGACGTCCACGTCGCCGCCTGAGGTGTCCATCAGCGGCGCGAGCTCGGCCCGTGCTCGCTCGGGACCGGTGCCGACAGGCACCGAGGGGCAGTCGTTCTGCGCGACGAAGTCCCGGGCCCATCGATCGAGGACAACGGGCGGCTGCGCGGCTGGGTCGACATCTTTCACGGTGGCTCCTGGGCGGGCCGGCCATGGCCGGTTGTGGGGGGCACGCACCACGCATCGGGAGGCACGCGGCGGACGCCAGGAGGCCGGACCCCGGCACCGCGTGCCGACCCTAGAGACCGACCGGGGAACGGACAGGCCACCGGGTGCACGAACTCATGACGGTCCGCGCACGCCTCATGCCCAGGTGAGCAGGATCAGTCGACTGAGGCGCTGTTGTGTCGTCAGATGACTTAGGACTCGAAGTCCGGACACGCCCACACTCGACAACAAGGTGGGTGCGGCCTCGCGGGGAGCTCTGTTTCGTTCTGCGACACCGAGGGGCCCGCTCGCCACCGGAGTTCGAGAGCCAAGGAGTCTGTGTGCGACCTGTACTGAGTACGGCTTCCGTGGCCGAAGCGGAGAGAGCCGGCGTCTGGCAGCGCGCTGTCCGCTGCCTGCTGGCTGCGGTGCAGGTCACCCCTCGCCAGACCGAGCGCGCCTTCGAGGCGAGTGTGACGGCGGTCGATCTCGGCTATCTGCGCGTGCTGTCGGTGGAAGCGGACCCGATGCGCCTGAGCCGCAACGCCCGGCTGGTCGCCGCCGCTCCCGAGCACCGCCTCGCACTCGCCATGCAGGCGTCCGGGACCGCCTCGCTGCATCAGGACGGGCGCAGTACGGTGCTGCGCCCCGGAGAACTGGCCCTGTTCGATCTCCGTCGCCCGTTCAGCCTGGAACAGCAGCAGCGCTTCCGCCTCCATATGCTCCGGCTGCCTGAACAGTCGCTGGGCACCGCCGCCGGCGGTGTGGGCCGGATCACCGGACGTGCCATCGCACCCGTGGGGGGCGTTGCCGCGCTCCTGGCCCCCTTCGTGACGGGGCTCGTCGCGGACGCCGCGCGGATCACGGCGCCCGTGGGCGACCGCCTGGCGGGAAACGCGGCCGATCTGCTGGCCACCTTGGTCGACGAGCTGGCGGGGACAGGTGACGGCGACGGCGGCAATGCCCGCGCCCACCTTCTCCCGTTGATCCGCCGCTACATCGACGAGAACCTCCGCGACCCCGACCTGTCCCCCGAACGCATCGCTGAGGCCCACCGCATCTCGGTCCGGTATCTGCACCGTCTCTTCGAAACGGAGGAGACCACGGTACGGAAGTCGATCCAGCGGCGCCGTGTCGAGGAGTGCGCCCGCGAACTGGTGCGGCGTGGACGGGCGACGCCGACCATCTCGACGGTCGCGCAGAGCTGGGGTTTCCAGAACCCCGCGCACTTCAGCCGTGCGTTCAAGGCGGTGTACGGACACTCTCCCCGCCACTGGCGCAAGGAGGCCGGAACCAGCCGCGGCTGAGGGCCTCCTCTCCCCCAGCCGCGCCGTACTTGCCCGCGTGTGCTCAGCCCGCGAGCAGCGGGACTCCCGTGTCCTGGTCGTGCGGCGCGGTCGAGCCGCCGGCGCTTCGGACTCTGAGCCAGTCGCTCGGCGAGATGCCGTACGCGGCACGGAAACTGCGGCTGAAGTGCGCGGCGTTCACAAAACCCCAGCGCTTGGCCACCGCGGCGACGGACGAGGTGGCCTGCCCGAGCCGGGCCAGTTCGCGCCTGCACTCCTCCAGCCGGCGCTGCTGTATCCACCTGCTGATCGTGGTGCCTTCGCTGACGAAGGCCTTGTGCAGATAGCGGACCGAGACATGATGGTGCGCGGCGATCATCTCGGGGGACAGCTCGCGGTCGCCCAGGTTCTCGTTCACGAAGCTGCGGATCCGACGCACCATGCCGGTGCGATCGGCGTTGTCGTCCGGCGCACCGCTGTCCGTCCGTTCGGACACCGTCCGTTCGGACACCAGCGTGCCGAGCAGATCCGTCACACTGCCGGCGAGTCGGTGGGCGACGTGCTGCGAGTAGGACGCGACGGAGTCCGCGATGGCCTCGAGCAGGGGTGCGAGCAGCTGAACGACGCCGTCACCGGACTGTCGGTGGACCCCCCACAGGACTGTCCTGTCCTCGTCGGGAACTCCCAGCGCGGCAACGGGGATCCGGAAGAAGTGCAGGCGGAAGTCACCGAGCTCCCGCACCGTGTACGGGCGTGCCATGTCGATGACGAACACATCGCCCGGCGCGCAGCGCTGCGCCCGGTCGTCCTGGACGAGCACGGCCGTTCCCTTGATGTGGATGCCGACGCCGATGGCACCGGCCGGACGCCTTCCGGGTGGCGCCGTCGGTCCCACGAGGTTCTGCGCACCGCCTTCGACCGTGGTGACCCGCAGGAATCCGAATCGTTGTGACGGCTCCTCCTGCGCGAGCCGGTCCTGATCGACAGAAGATGGGGCGACGGACGCCAGGCTCATGTGCGCCTCCTGGTGCAAGCGGTTCAGCGGAACTCCGGCGGCCTTCCGGCGGCCGGCGGGCCCCGTCCACGTGCCAGGGGCCTCATACGTTCGAGTCTGCTGAAGGAGGCGTGCGGAGGGTTAGGTCATCCGACTGTCGTTCCCCGGCCGCAGTGCTCGTTCGACAGCGGCTCTGCTGGTGACGCCCAGCTTGGGAAAGACCTTGTAGAGGTGGCTCGCGACCGTCCTGGGCGACAGATGCAGGCGGGCGCCGATCTCCCGGTTCGTGAGGCCGGTCGCGGCCAGCTCCGCGATCCGCAGCTCCTGAGCGGTGAGCGCCGCCGCGGAGCCGACAGGCCGGGGCCTGCCGGCCGACGTGCCGGCGTCGCCTTCCAGCGCTTCGGCGGCACGCTCGGTCCAGGGGCTCGCCTTGAGCGTGGTGAACAGCGCATGCGCCGCACGCAGATGCGTCCTCGCCTCGTCGGCACGGCCGCGACGCCGCAGCCACGCCCCGTGGTGCAGGTGTACACGAGCGAGCTCGAACGGCCATCGGGACACCCCGTGTACGGCGTAGGCCGCCTTGCACGCGGCATCGACATCGTCGTCCGCTGCGGCGACCGCCTCCGCCGCCGCCAGGATCACAGCATGGTGAGGCGAGATCTCGCCGAAGCGGGCGGCCCGGCCGGCCTCCACATGGCGGCGCGCCTCGTCGAACCGGCCGGTGCGTACAGCGGCTTCGACGAAGTCGAGAAGGACGAGGGGGACTTGCGTCGCCTCACCGGGGAACCGGCCCGGTGGTGTCAGTGAGGCGGCGAGTGCGTAGGCCTGCTCGTCGTCCCCGAGGCTGAGCGCGCACATGGCCTGCATTCCGGTGATCCGGTGGAGGAGGAACACGTGTCCGCGCGCGAGCGCCCAGGGACGCAGCCGGTCCACGAGTTCGTCCAGCCGCTCCTGTTCGCCCCGAGCCGCACTGACACAGCCCTCCTGGCACCGGAACACGTGCTCGTTGAAGGCGTGTCCGCGTGTCCGCGATGCCGCGGCACCGAGACGGGAGCGTTCGACACATCGGTCCCAGTGTCCGCGCAGGTAGTCGTCGTACGCCGACGCGGCGTCGATGAAGGACTGGGTGTGGTACGACTGGCGCGAGAGACTCGGGGCCCGCGGAGCCGGCGTCTCGGCGCCGGAAGGACCGGCGAGCACATCGGGCGGCAGACCGACGGCGGTCCCGAGGTCTCCGTCGGCATGGAAACGCACAAGGGCATGCGTGAGGTCCAGCAGGTCGCGGCTCTCCGCGGGCACACCGTGGGTGGCCGCCTCGTCGAGAAGGTGCGAGGCGAGCGCGAGCCGGCCGCCTCGTACGGCGGCGTACGCGGCCGTCGCCATGCGACGCCCGCGCGCGGCCGCGTCCGTGCTCAGCGCGGCGGCACGGGCCAAGAGGTGTGCGGCCTCCGCGTCACCGCCCCGCGATTCGACGATCCGGGCCGCGTCGTCGAGGGCCAGCGCGACCGCCTCGTCCGGCAGCGACGTCGCGGCGGCCCGATGCGTGACCTGGCGTACATCGCCCTCCGGCAGAACCGTGGACCAGGCGCGATGTGCGCGGCGGCGCTCGGCACCGGCAACGACACGGACCAGACACGAACGCACCAGCGGATGCCGGAAGCGCACATGGGGCGGCACCTCTCGGTCGATGAGGATCAGTCCGCTCTCCTCGGCGGCGGCGAGGTCCTCCTCCACCTTCTCCGCTCCGGCCGCGCTCGCGGCCGCCGCGACGAGGTGGATCGACAGCCCGTCGCGCCCGGCCAGCGCGCACAACAGCAGGGCGAAGCGCGCCGACGGGGTGAGCGTGGTGATCCGCTGGGCGAACATGCGCTCCAGTCGCTCGCCCAGGGGCAGGTGTTCCGGCAACGGCAGCAGTCCGGTGCGGTGCCGCTGGTCGAGCTGGGCAGGCAGTTCGACGAGAGCGAGCGGGTTGCCCGCCGCCTCCTGCAACAGCCGGGTGCGTGCCTCGTGCGAGAGCTCGGGATGGCGATCGCGGAGGAAGGCGTCGGCCTCGGCGTCGTTCAGCGGACCGAGGTCCAGAAGGTGAACGCCGGTGGAATCGAGCGCATCGACGGCTTCGTCCCAGACGGCCGCGACCATGACGATCGGCACCGAGGAGAGCCGGCGCTGGAGGAAGTGCAGCACCTCGGCGCTGGACGCGTCGAGGTGGTGGAGGTCGTCCACCAGGAGCGTCAAGGGCCGGCGGCGCGCGGCACGCCCCAGCAGCTCCAGCGTGACGGCGGACACCGTGTACGAACCGACGGCCGGGCCCTCGGCGAGACCCAGCGCGTGTTCCAGCACGGTCCGGCGGCCGGCCGGCAGGTGTTCCGCCGCCTCGTCCATCAACGGCCAGATCAACTGGTGCAGAGCGGAGAACGGCAGGTCCCGCTCGGCCTCGGCACCTGCCACCCGCAGAACCCTCATGCCCTCGCTCGCCGCGAGTCCCGCGATCTGGTCGAGGAGGACCGACTTCCCTGTGCCCGCCGCGCCGCACAGCCACAGCGCCCGTCCCTGGTCGCGTACGGACGCTACGGCGTCCCGTGCGACCGCCCACTGCCCGCCGCGCCCCACGAGGTCTGCGTCGATCACCGGCACCCCTCTCACGTCCGGCATCGGCGCCGTCCTCTCCTCAGATCTCCGGCCGACAATGCGGAACAAGGCGGCACAACGCGGAACAAGCTCATCATCCGCCGTCGCCGTGCGCGTCCATGACGAGGAACGCCGGTTCTGCACTGAGGAGCAAGGACGCATCGCGGCAGGTCAAGCCCACCGTGCCGCGTGCGCTCAGCCGCCCCTGACCGGCCCGGTGCTCGCTGCCCCCGGGGCGAGCGGCGCACGGCGTCAGGACCCCACGGCGTCGGCCTGACTGTCGCGCCACTTGCTGGGAGGCATGCCGTACGCGGCGCGGAAGAGCCGGCTGAAGTGGGCCGGGTTGGTGAAACCCCAGCGCCGGGCCACGCCGGAGACCGTCCGCTCGGCGCCGTCGCCGCGGGCGAGGTCCCTGGCACACTCCTCGAGCCGACGGCGTTGGATCAGTCGGCTGACCGTGATCCCTTCCCCTTCGAAAAGCTTGTGGAGGGACCGGACGGACATGAAGTGGGCAGCCGCGATGGTGTCCGGACCGAGCCCCGGGTCCCCCAGGTGCCGGTCCACGTAGGCGCAGACGTCCCGGACCTGGGTGTACCGGGAACCCACCGCGCCCGCCACGTCACCGGCGGCCCGTTCGGCGATGAGGGTGGCGACCAAGTCGGTGACGTTGCAGGCCAGTTGACCGGCCACATGCTCGGGGCAGTCCGCGGCTGTCCCGGCCAGCGTCACGAGGAGTGGTCCGAGCAGGACGGCCACCGGACCGTCCGGCTCGATCACGGTCGCCGTCACCCGCTCCAGCTGGTCGTCGCGCACGCCGAGAACGCGTCGTGGGACGAGGCAGGCCTTCATGTTCACACCGCGCGGGAAGTCGACCACGTGCGGGCGGTCGGCGATCCACAGGGCGAGCGTTCCGGCGGCGAGTTCAACCGTTCTCCCGTCCTGCCGCAGCACAGCACCCGCGGCCCCCACCACGGCGACCACCACATAGCCCTCGGTCTGCCCGTCGTCACGGGCGATCCGTCGCCGGCTGCGGGTGAAGCACTGCGGATCCGCGTCCGTGGTGACGAAGAGCAGATGTCCCAGTCGCCGGGTCGTCATCCGGCCTTCCAGGGAATGCGCCCCGTGCGAGGTCACGGTCACCGGCAGCGCGGCCCTGGAGACAGCCCGGCTCCAGCGGCGGACCCTGTTCCCGTTGTCCGGGAATCCGGCAGTGTCGATCACACGTGTCATGGGCGCCCTCCAGCAAGTCCTCGGGTGCCGGGGTCCACCGCCGCACCTGTTGGCCGGCCCGGCACTGCATCCAGCTTGGGACGCCGGATGACTTACGTCGTCGGCATGATGACTGCGAAGCGACTGTGAGGAGGCGGCCCCGCGCGTGGCCCTTGACTGTCGGCGCAACCTTGTGTTCTCTCCGCGCACGTAGACTGCTTCTGTCCAGGTGGGAGCGCTGGTGCGGGGGTTCGTCGGATGACAGACAACACACTGTTCGGTCGGGAGAAGGAGCTGGCGACTGTCGACGAGCTCGTCGACGGCCTGCCGGAGCGCGGCAGTGCGCTGCTCGTTCACGGAGCGCCCGGGATCGGCAAGTCCTCCCTCCTGGCCCACGCCGTCACCCGTGCCGAGAACGCCGGATTCACCGTCCTTGAGGCATCGGGGGTCCAGGCCGAGACCCATCTGCCGTTCGCGGGGCTGCACCAGCTGACCCACACCATGCTGGATCGCGTCTCGCACCTTCCTCCCGTCCAGGCGGAGGCGCTGCGGGGTGCCTTCGGCATGGCGGAGCCGTCCCCCAGTGCCGCCGCGCCCCAGTTCTTCATGATCGCCCTGGCCACGCTGAGCCTCCTCGGCGAGGCGACCGCCGACGCTCCCCTTCTGCTGGTCGTGGACGACGGCCAGTGGCTCGACGCACCGACCCTGGACGTTCTCGGATTCATCTCACGGCGCCTGGGTGCCGAACCGCTCGGCCTGCTGCTCGCCGTCCGCGAAGGCCACGCCGCGCCGGGCACCCTCGACATCCGCGAACTGCGTCTGAGGCCGCTGGAGCCGACCGCGGCCGACGCTCTGCTGGACGCCCGGAAGCCCGGTCTCGACCCGGCCGTACGCCGTCGTGTGGTGGAGACGTCCGCGGGCAACCCCCTGGCGCTGATCGAGCTTCCGAACACCCTCGGCGCGGATCGCGCCTTCTCCGAGTCGGCGGCCTCGACAGCGCTCCCCCTCACGGCCCGGCTCGAGCGCGCTTTCGCCTCGCGCCTGGCCGATCTGCCGTCCGACACACGCAACGCGCTGCTCGTGTCCGCGGCCGACGACGGCGGTGCGCCGGCCGAGGTGCTCGCCGCCGCTTCGACACTCACAGGCACGGAGATTTCCGCACGCTCCCTGGAGCCCGCCATAGCCGCGCGTCTGGTGTCGGCCGACGAGTTCCACATCGGCTTCACCCACCCGTTGGTGCGCTCCGCCGTCCTGGGATCGGCAACGCTCTCGGAGCGTCTTGCCGCCCACGGCGCCCTGGCCGACGTTCTGCACGGACAGCCTGACCGGCAGGCATGGCACCGGGCCGCGGCCATCGGCCGTCCCGACGAAGCAGTCGCGCGGCAACTGGACCAGGCCGCCCTCAGAGCCAGAGGGCGCGGGGCCACCGCGGTGGCCATGACGGCGCTGGAACGCGCCACGGCCCTGAGCGAGTTGCCCTCCACAAGAGTGGCACGCCTGCTGAGCGCCGCCGAACTCGGCGTCGAACTCGGCAAGACGGACCACGCCTCAAGCCTGTTGCAGCAGGCCGAGACGCTGGAGCTCGGCGTGCTGGAGCGGGCACGGATGCTCCTGCTGCGCGAGCAGCTCGAAGTGGATGTGGCGACGAGCACACCCCGGCTGCATCTGCTGATCAGCACAGCGGAGCAGGCGTCCGAGGCGGGGGATCCCGAACTGGCCCTGCGGCTGCTGCGCACCGCCGCGCGGCGGTGCTGGTGGTCGGACCCCGGACGTGACCTGCGTGAACGTGTGGTGGCTACGGCCGAGCGGCTGCCCGTCCCGGAACTCCACCCGGACCTGGTGTACACGCTGGCCGCGGCGGCTCCGGTGGAGCGGGCAGCGACGGTGCTCGACCGACTGGAGCGACTCGAGCGTCAGGGCGGGTACGACTTCCTGGCCGCCGCCACCCTGGGCACGGCGGCCACGATCGTGAACGCGTACGACCACGCCCCCGGGTTCCTCCAGCACGCTGCGGCCGGCCTGCGTGCCCAAGGCCGGCTGGGCCTGCTTGGCCAGACGCTGGTCTCCCTTGCCTTCAGCGCGGTGCACACCGTCGACTGGGAGACGGGACTGCCGGCTGTGGCCGAGGCGATGCGCCTCGCCGAGGAGAACGCCCAGCCGCGCTGGCTGACCGGTGCGCGGATCGCGAAGGCCCAGTTCGCCGCACTGCACGGGGATCTGGACACAGCGCTCTCCGTCATCGGCGAGGCGGAGCGTCAAGGGCTTTCCGTGATCAATCCCTCCAATCTCGCGTTCATCCAGATCACGCGTGGCCTCATCGGCATCGCCGCCGGCAGCCACGCGGAGGCGTTCGACTGCGTCTGGCGGGTGTTCGACCCGGCCGACCCGGCCTACCATCCGTTCCTGCAGACCATTGCCATCGTGGAGTTGGCCGAGGCCGCAACGGGTGCTGATCAACGGGCCATGGCGAGGGCGGCGTTGGAACAGCTCGACGCGTCCGCCGGATCGAGCGAGGCCCAACTGGTGCGGATCAACCTCGCGTTCGCCCATGCCCTGCTCTCGGACGACGAACATGCCGAGGAGCGCTTCCGATCGGCGTTCGATCTGGACATGTCGCATGCCCCGTTCATCCGCGCCCGGCTGATGCTCGCGCAAGGCGCCTGGCTCCGACGGCGTCGCCGCGTGATGGAAGCCCGCACTCCGCTCCGGATCGCCGGGGAGTCCTTCAAAGCCCTCGGTGCGGAGCCATGGTGCGAGCGCGCCCGTCAGGAACTCCGCTCGGCGGGCGAGAGCAGCAGACGTCAGAGCCGTGCCGACTGGGATCTGCTCACGCCCCAGGAGCTGCAGATCGCCCAGCTCGCGGCGGAGGGCCTCTCCAACAAGGAGATCGGCCAGCAGCTGTATCTGTCGCCGCGAACGATCGGCGCCCACCTGTACCGCGTCTTCCCCAAACTCGGGATCACCTCCCGCGGCCAGCTGCGGGACAAGCTGAGCACGAACTGAGCGCGTTCGCCCGGTCCGTGCCCTCTTGCCGTCCCTCACCGCGCGGGTGGAGTGCGCCTCCCCCGCGGAGCGCTCCTCGCGGAGAACCCTGTGCGGGGCCGGGTGTTCCTTCCCGGCTCACAACGTGCGGCGCACGCCCGCCTGCCGCTCCAGGTTGCGCAACTGAACCGCGAGGTCTCCTTCCACGGCCGTGTGCGCCGGGCCGCTGCGTCCGATCGGGAGAACCTGCTCGCCTCGCATGTCCTCCAGCATGAGGGCGAACGCCGCGTACATGGCCACCGCCGCGAGCAGCAGTCCGAACGCCCCCGAGAGGGAGGACAGCCACTCCACGCCGGTGAGGTTGAAGAGCGCGGCAACCGCGAACCGTGGCACGGCGACACAGAGGACGAACCACATGGCGCGCTTGCGCTGCGCGACCGACGCCATGAGCAGGGCGAAGCACGCGAAGACGAGGTTCAGCACTCCGAGCACCTTCGTACCACCCGGCGGATCGACCGCCAGGACGAGGGAACTCGCCAGCCATGTCCCGGAGAAGCAGGCCATCAGAGTCGCCGCGAGAACGTCCCTCGCTCCGAAGGCGAGAACGCTCACCAGGAACTGGAGGACGAACGCCGGCAGGATCGTGAGGGCGACCGCACGATGGGCGTCGTCACCGAAGAACCCCAGCTGCAGGCTGCCCACGATCACCGACGCGATGGCCACGGCGAAGAAGCCGACCGGCATCGGGGACGCGATCGGACGCAGATTGATCCGCGTCATCGGACGGAGGTCGGGTTCGAAATGCCTGCCGGCGGGCTCGGGTCGTTCGGGGGGCAGGCCCTGACTCGTACTCATCGTGATCTCTCCTGGGTGGTGCCGTCGTGGACGGAGGGCTTGGTGGGCAGCCGGTTCACAGCACGAAGCACGGATCGAAGACCTCCGTGCGCGGCTCCGGCACGAATCCGCGCGCCGCACGCCACTGACGGTGCTGCTCCGACTCGGCGACGGCCTCCGCGAGGAGGTCGGCCTGCCGGGCGCCGGTCACGCTGGGCCGCGGTGTGGCCTGGTAGCCGCCGAAGTGGGCGACGGGGCTCCAGGCGGGGCTGACGGGCTCGATCGCCTCGTCGAGTCCCTCGTACTCGGCCGCTGCGTGGACGATCCGTCCGCCGACCACGGTCAGCACCGACTCGATGTGCGCGATGTCCTGCTCGGGCACGGTGAAGTAGTCGTCGGAGAGGATCGCGAGGTCGCCGAAGAAGCCCTCCCTGAGGATGCCCTTGACGTCTTCCTCGCCGGTCAGCCGGGCCCCACCCCTCGTGTACAGCTCCAGCGCCGTCTCGCGCGGGAGGCGGTTCTCCTCGGGGTAGAGGGCGAGATCGCCGACGGTCCGCCCCGTGACGAGCCAGTGCAGCGCGACCCACGGGTTGTACGAGGACACGCGGGTGGCGTCGGTGCCCGCGCCGACGACGAGGCCCTTGGCCAGCATGCTCCGCACCGGCGGAGTGCGGGCGGCCGCGTGGGCGCCGTAGCGCTCGACGAAGGCGCGTCCCTGGAAGGACATGCGGTTCTGCACGGACACCGCCCCGCCCAGAGCCGCGATCCGGTCCAGGCTGGAGTCGCTGACCGTCTCGGCGTGGTCGAACAGCCAGCGGTTTCCGGCCGGGAACAGCCCGTCGGCGGCGAGCTTCTCGAACACCTCGAGGTCCCGGCGGATCGTCTCGTCGTAGGTGGCGTGCAGGCGGAAGCCCCAGCCGTTCTCCATCAGCAGACGCACGGCCTTCTCGAACTCGGCCTCGTAGCCCTGGGCGAGTTCGGGACGCGGCTCGGTGAAGTTCTCGAAGTCGGCCGCCGCCCAGGTGAGGTTCTCGCCCGCGCCGTTGAGCCGCAGCCACGCGTCGCCGTCCTCGGGGCGGACCGTCTCGATCCACCGTGTGAGGTCGGCGATCTCCTGTCCACCCGTCTGCGGGAACAGGTGGTAGGCGATCCTCAGGGTCAGCTCGCCCGCGCGGGCGAGTTCGATCACCGTCCGGTAGTTGTCGGGAAAGTTCTGGAAGCCGCCGGCCGCATCCACCGCGGAGGTCAGACCGAAGCGGTTCAACTCCCGCAGGAAGTGCTTGGTGGAGGTGCGCTGGTCGTCTGCGCCGAGCGGCGGCGCCTTGGCGAGCGTCGTGTAGAGGATCAACGCCCCCGGGGCGGCGAGCAGCACTCCGGTGGGGCTGCCGTCGCGGCCGCGGACGATCTGCCCGCCGGGCGGGTCGGGTGTCCCGGCGGTGAATCCGGCGGCCCGGACGGCGGCCCGGTTCATCAGCGCGGACTGGTACAGGTGCAGGACGAAGACCGGCGTATCGGGGGCCGCCGCGTTGAGTTCGGCGACGGTCGGCATGCGGCGTTCGGCGAACTGGTCCGCCGTCCAGCCGCCGACCACCCGGATCCACTGCCCCTTCGGTGTGCGCCCGGCCTGCTCCTTGAGCATCGCGAGCGCCTGTCGCAGCGAGGGCACGCCGTCCCAGCGCAGCTCCAGGACGTAGTTGAGCCCGCCCCGGATGACATGCAGGTGCGAGTCGTTGAGACCGGGGATCACCCGACGGCCGAGCGCGTCGACCACTTTCGTGGCAGGCCCCACCAGGCCGGCCACGGTGCGGTCGTCGCCCAGTGCGACGACCTCGCCGCCGCGGATCGCGACAGCCCGCGCCTCGGGGCGCGCGGGGTCGCCCGTGTACACCTTGGCGTTGCGGACAAGAAGGTCGGCGGGCTCGACTGCGCCCGGCGCCGGGACCATGCCCGCGACCGGCATGCTGACCATGTGGCTCACCTCCGGTGAGATCGTTGGGAAGTGGGGACGTCACAACGCGCCCTGGGGCTCTGGGGCACAGCCCCACCGCAGGAGCGGGCGCGGGCTCCTCATGTGCAGGGAGTGCACACGGTGCGCTCCCGTGAAGCACACGGGAGCGAGCTGCCCGGGAGCGGCAGGCGTACCTGCGGCCGGAGCCCCGCTTGCGCGGGTTGCTCCGTGTGCGGTGCCGGGAAGCGGGTCAGGAACGGGCCTTCGCCGAACGGTGCAGTACCGCACGCGTGGCCAGACCGCCGCCGACGCCCAGGGCGACGGCGAAGGCAAGCCACCATCCGTTCCAGGGCAGCAGGCCGAGGACCGCGTCGACCGACCAGGCACCTGGTCCGGTCGACGACAGGACCGCAGCGGCGACGATCAGGAAGAGGGGGTACTCGTAGCCGTCGTTCTGGACCCACAGCCCGTGGGGCCACTTCACGGTCAGAGCCACGGTCATCACACCGATGGCGCCCGCGGCGGCGAGTGGTGTGAGCGCGCCGGCCGCCAGCAGCGCACCGGAACCGATCTGCGTCGCTCCCGCGGCGACCGCGGTCAGCACTCCGCCGCGGAAACCGTCGTGCCGGAACTCCTCGGTGCCGCCTTCGAGTCCCTTGCCGCCGAGGTGAAAGCTCACCTTCTGAACTCCGTGAGCAGCCAGCAGCACTCCGGTCACCGCCCTCAGAATCAGAAGACCGAGGTCCATTGGGTTACTCCTTGCGTCGAGTCCGCGGTCGGGGGGCTCCGGCCTGTCCGGAGCCCCCCGGCTACCCGTGTGGTCAGCCGGCCGCGTTGGCGCCGATGAAGTGCTTGGCGTAGACGACACCGAGGCCGTAGGCGCCCGCGTGAGCCTTGACGATGTCCATCACACCGTTGTAGGTCTCGCCGCGCGCCCAGTCCCTCTGGAGCTCCAGCAGGACCTGGACCCAGGTGACGGGTACGGCCCCGGCCTGGCTCATCCGCTCCAGGGCGTGCTCGTGGGCCTGCGGTGTGACACCACCGGACGCGTCGGCCACGACGTACACCTCGTAGCCCTGGCTCAGCGCCGACAGGACCGGCAGGACGAGGCAGACCTCGGTCCACAGACCGGATATGACGATCTTCCTGCGTCCGGTGGCACGGATCGCGTCGACCAGGTTCTCGTCCTCCCAGGCGTTCATAGAGGTGCGGTCGATGAGCTTGTGGTCGGGGAAGACGTCGACGAGCTGGGGCAGCGCCGGGCCGGAGAAGGAGTCGGCGGCCACCGTCGTGATCACGGTCGGCACGTCGAAGAGCTTGGCCGCCTTGGCCAGGCCCACCGTGTTGTTGATGATCGCGCCGCGGTCGCCGCTGCCCGTGCCGAAGAACATCTGCGGCTGGTGGTCGACGAAGAGCATCACGGCGTTGTCGGGCGTGAGCAGATCCGGGCTCGGCGCTGCGGAGACGTTGTCGAGGTCGAACTCAGACATGACGGTTCCTCAATTCTCATGGTTGTCGATGGAGTACGGAGCGGCCGCTACCGGACACGGCCGCCTTCTTGCGGGCGGTGGTCAGACGGCGTAGAGCGCCTTGCGCAGCGCGTCCACGGCCAGGGTGATGGCGGCGTCGGCGCCCCTGGTGCCGCGCAGCGCGTTGAGCATCACGAAGTCGTGGATGACGCCCTCGACCCGGATCGCGGTGACCGGAACACCGGCCTCCCGCAGCTTGTCCGCGTACGCCTCGCCCTCGTCGCGCAGTACGTCGGCCTCGGCCGTGACGACCAGGGCCGGCGGCAGTCCGGTGAGCTGCTCGGTGGTGGCCCGCAGCGGGGACGCGGTGATCTGGGCGCGGTCGGCCTCGTCGGTCGTGTACTGGTCCCAGAACCACTTCATCGCCTCGCGGCGCAGGAAGTAGCCCTCGGCGAACTGGTGGTACGACGGCGTGTCGAACGCCGCGTCGGTCACCGGGTAGAAGAGCACCTGCGCGACGAGTTCGACATCGCCGCGGTCCTTGGCCATCAGGGTCAGCGCCGCCGACATGTTGCCGCCGACCGAGTCACCGGCCACCGCGATGCGGGCCGGGTCGAGGTTGTTCGCGGCGCCCTCGCGCACGACCCACTGGGCCACCAGGTAGTTCTGCTCGATCGCCACCGGGTAGCGGACCTCGGGCGACCGGTCGTACTCGGGGAAGACGACCGCCGCGCGGGCGCCGACGGCCAGCTCGCGCACCAGGCGGTCGTGTGTGTGCGCGTTGCCGAACACCCAGCCGGCGCCGTGGATGTAGACGATGACGGGCAGCACGCCCTCATGTCCCGCCGGACGCACGACGCGCGCACGGACGGAGCCCGTCGGGCCGCCCTCGACCGTCACCCACTCCTCGTCCACCTCCGGCTTCGCGATCGCGCCGGACTGGACGTCGTCCACCGCCTTGCGGCCGTCGTCGACGGGAATCTCGTACAGGAACGGCGGCTCAGCCGTCGCCGCGGCGAACCCTGCCGCCTCCACCTCCAGAACCGGCCGATTCCTGCTCTGCTCGTCGGACATCACGCACTGCCTTTCCTTGCCGAAGCCCGGTACAACGGGATGGCTTCAACGTAGGAGTCGGCGGAATCGAGAAGTTTGCCCTGTGTGCACAACACATGCCCGCCAGGGCACGGAGGCCGCCGGCGATCCGACCGGGCCACCGCCGATGAGGTGCGGCGGCCCGGAAGCCGGCGTTCACAGGCCGGGCCCGGCCGTGGTGGCCGGGCCCGGGTCGGCAAAGCGCTTCGGCGGAACGGGGGTTACTTCGCCAGGAAGGCGAGGAGCGCGGTGTTGACCTCCTCCGCGTGGGTCCACAACAGTCCGTGCGGGGCGCCCTCGACCTCCACGTAGTCCGCGGAGGGGAGCGCCTTGCGGAACGGCCGCGCGGTGCCCTCGACGGGCAGGATCCGGTCGGCCGTACCGTGCAGGATCAGGGCCGGCACGTCGACGGCCCGGATGTCGGCCCGGAAGTCGGTGTACCAGGTCGACGGTGCGGCGGCGGCGGCGAAGAAGCCGCCGCCCGCCGCCACGTTCCAGCTGTTGCGGACCGCCTCCTCGCTGATCCTGGTGCCCAGGTTCTCGTCGAGGTTGTAGAAGTCCGCGAAGAAGTCGCTGTAGTAGGCGTACCGGTCCGCCTTGACGGCCGCGACCACGCCGTCGAAGAACTCCTTCGGTGCGACGCCGTCCGGGTTGTCGTCGGTCTTGAGGAGACAGGGCTCCAGCGAGGCCAGGAAAGCGACCTTGGAGACCCGGGCGGAGCCGTAGGCGGACACGTACCGGGCGACCTCACCGGTGCCCATCGAGAACCCGACCAGTACCGCGTCCCGCAGGTCGAGGGTCTCCATCACGGTGTTCAGATCGGCGGCGAAGGTGTCGTAGTCGTAGCCGGCCGTCGGCTGACTCGACTGCCCGAAGCCCCGGCGGTCGTAGGTGATCACGCGGTAGCCCGCTTGGAGCAGCACGGCGCTCTGCCGCTCCCAGGAGTGGCCGTCGAGCGGGAAGCCATGGATGAGGACGACCGGCTGCCCGGTTCCGTGGTCCTCGTAGTAGAGGTCGATGGTGGTGGAGTTCTCCTGGCCCACAGTGATGTACGGCAAGTGCTCGTTCCTTCGTCCGGATTGGCTGGCGCGTGCGCAGGGCCGCGCTCCCCCGTGGATGAGCGCGCGGCATACGGACCGCACGGCCCGTCGGGGTCGCCGCAGAACGTTCGCGGCATGCGCGCGCGGGGTTCTCACCACGCTAGGGCGAACGTCCCTCCGCCCATTGTCCTCGAGCGCACCGCTCCTTGTCCGCAAGCGCAGGGACGTGTCCCTGATCCCGACCGGGTCGCGCGTGCCCGCGGCGGCACCCCGTCGATGGGAGCGGGCCTTCCGGACGCAGGCGCGGACGGGCCAGTGGTGGTGCACCGACAGGCAAGACGCCTGCGCCGGCCGCCCATAGCGTGCCGTTCACACCCGCGGCTCATCGCCCGGCCCGGACACCGCGTGCGCCGGTCCGGCCGGGCGGAGCGCCTCGGCCGGGCAGCCCCGTCCGAACCGCCCCGCCGCGCGTCAGCCGATCACACGACATCTACAGGGAGTTGTGCCTTGTCCCGTTCCGACAGCCCGACCGTGGTCCTGGTCCACGGCGCCTTCGCCGACGCGTCCAGCTTCGCCCGCGTCATCCCCGAACTCATCGACCGCGGACTGGACGTGGTCGCCCCGGCGGTGCCCAACCGCAGCCTGCTCGGCGACTCCGCCTACATCGCTTCGATCGTCCGTCAGATACCCGGCCCGGTCGTCCTGGTCGGTCACTCCTACGGTGGCGCCGTCATCACCGTCGCCGGCGCCGAGGACAACGTCCGCGCGCTCGTCTACCTGGCCGGCTACGCCCTGGAGGAGGGCGAGAGCCTGGGCGAACTGCAGGGCCGCTTCCCCGACTCGGACCTCGCCACCGCGCTCGTCCAGACCTCCTTCCCGATCGAGGGCTCCAGCTCTCCCGGCACCGACGTCTCGGTCCGGGTCGACAGGTTCCCGTCCGTCTTCGCCGCCGACGTCGACCCCCGCCTCGCCTCCGTGCTCGCCGTCTCCCAGCGTCCGCTGGCCGCCCAGGCCTTCACGGAGAAGGCCCCGAAGGCGGCATGGAAGACCAAGCCCTCCTGGGGCCTGGTCGCCGCGGCCGACCGCACCCTCAACCCCGATGTGGAGCGCTTCGGGTACGAGCGGGCCGGCATGACGACCGTCGAGATCGACTCCTCGCACCTGGTGATGCTCGCTCATCCCAAGGCCGTCGCCGAGCTGATCGAGGAGGCCGTCCTGGCCACCGCCGGCTGACCCGGCCTTCCCGTCGGACGGTCGCCGCGCGGCGGAGGCCGCCGAGACCGGACGGCCCGGCCGTCCGGTCGGAGCGGCCGTCCGGTCGGAGCGGCCGTCCGGGCCGTCGTACGCCTTCAGTGCCGCGGCGGGTTCCTGCGCGGTGTGATGGGGGTGCGGGGAAGGGCGGGGGCGGGAAGGCGGTCGCCGTCGTATCCGTCGACCCTGCCGAAGCGGTCGGATGCGTTCTCCCACGCCTCTCTCGCCTCGACGATGTCGTCGTGGCTGCGGCCGATGAAGTTCCACCACATGAGGATCTGCTCCTCGAACGGCGCCCCGCCCAGCAGGACCGCCCGTGCGGCGGTGTCGCCTTCGTTCGTCAGCGAGAGCGTGTCGTTGCCCGTGCCGAGGTAGCCCAGGTCCGCCGGCTGCAGAAGTGTGCCGGCCATGCCGATGCTCCCGTGGTCGACGAGGAGGCCGTGCTCGAAGCCGGCGTCCGTCCCGAGCGTGATCGTCGAGCGCGGCTCGAGAACGATCTCGGCGCCGAGCAAGGGCGTGAAGGTCCGCACCGGAGAGGTGTCACCGGCGAGCGCGCCCAGGAACACTCTGACCTCGGCGCCGTCCACCCGGACCGGGTCCGGGACGTAGTGCTGGAAGTCCCGGCCGGTGTGCCGGTGCTCTTCGGGAAGCGCCACCCACAGCTGGACGCCGTGCAGGATCGTGGTGCGGGCGGTGGAGACCTCCGAGTGGCTGATGCCGTACCCGCCCGTCATGAGATTCAACTCACCGGGCCGTACGAAGGCATGGCTGCCGAGACTGTCCCGGTGCTCGATCTCCCCGCTGAACAGCCAGCTCACCGTCTGCAGACCGGTGTGCGGGTGGGGCGGGACGTCCATGCCGCCGGTGTCGGCGACGTCGTCGGGGCCGTAGTGGTCGATGAAGCACCACGCCCCGATGAGCGTCCGGGCGCGCTGCGGCAGCGTGCGCCGCACCGTCATCGCCCTGGGGCCGCCCAGCGGGACGTCCCGCGCCGCAAGGACCTCGACCTTCGGCACGCTCTCACGCCGGACCGCTGACCCGCAGCGCAGTTCGGCGGGATGCGTCTCGACGTTGCTCATGGCATGCCCCTCTCGCTCAAGAATGATTCTATATTCAACGAACACCTCTCGCGCCGGTCCGGTCGCGGGCCCGTCCGGCGGCCTCCTCACGAGCCAGCACAAGCACCCCGTGCGTCGACGGATCCCCCGGCGGTGATCCGAAGGCGCCGGGCGTCGCCCGCCGCGACCACCGCGACCAGGACCGCCAGCAGGCCGCCGGCAGCGAGGGCCGGCGCCGGGGACCACGCCGCCGCCAGCACGCCGACCGCGGCGACGGGATACGGGGCCCGCTCGGCCGCGGTTCTCTGGTGGGGCCGGAGGTGTACGGCCCAGACCGTGATCAGGAAGACCGCCGCGGGGACGGTGACCGCCGCGCCGGCAACCGCGGGCGAGGTGCCCGTGTGCCCCGTGACGTGATCGGCGTACGCGGCCAGACCGGCTCCCTCCGCGGTCGCCGAGGCGAAGATCAGGTAGTGGCCGTAGGCCCAGGTGAACCTCCTGCGGTGGGCCTGGTGCGTCGTGGCCAGCAGCGTGTGTGCGGGTCTGGCGAAGTACAGCCACCACATCGCGAAGGCCATGAGCAGGCCGCCGGCCGCCAGGGCGTACAGCGAGCCGAGGCCGTGGGGCCGGTCGAAGGCGCCCCGCACTGCGACGGTGGCGGCCGCGACGGACTCCCCGAGGACGATGAGGGTGAAGAGCTGGTAGCGCTCGGCGATGTGGCGCGGATGCCATGGGGTCATCCCGGCGGACTGGGCCCACACCGGGACGCAGAGCTCGGCGACGATCATCACCACGATGCCCGGCAGCCGCGCCGACACCGGGAGACCGAGCAGGCCGACCCAGCCGATCTGACACGCCGTCACTCCCCCCGCGAAACGCAGCGTGGTGGCCCGCCGCGCGGGGTCGGACCACGCGGCCCGCAGCCACAAGGCGGCCAGCGCCGTACGCAGGACGACGTATCCGAGGGTGATGACCCGCAGATCGCCCTCCTCGAACGCGCGGGAGACACCGGCGGCGAGCACGAGCGACCCGGTGATCTGGACCAGCACCGTCAACCGGTACGGGACATCGTCCGGGTCGTAGGCCGAGGCGAACCAGGTGAAGTTCATCCACGCCCACCAGACGGTGAAGAAGACCAGCGCGAAGCGCAGGGCGCCGGTGACGTACTCCCCGTGGAGCAGTGCCTCGTGCAGGCTCTCGGACGCCTGCGCCACCGCGATGACGAAACACAGGTCGAAGAGGAGTTCCAGAGAGGAGGCGGGCCTGTGGGACTCGCCGGGGTCGCGGCCCGGCATGGTGCGCCGGCGCCCGGACGGCGGGTGGGCGTGGGTGATCCGTGAGCGGCTCAGCGGAGGGCTCCGAGTGCGGCCTCGACCGTCCGGTGGAAGGTCGGGTAGGTGTAGATCATGTGCCGCAGCCGGTCGACGGGCACCTCGGCGTGCACGGCCACGTTCAGCCCGTACAGCACTTCGCCCCCTGTCGGCCCCGCGGACGTCGCACCGATCAGCACGCCCCGCTCGGCGTCCTCGACGAGTTTCACGAAGCCCTCGTTGCCCGGGCCGTGGATCCAGCCTCGCGTGGAGGACGCGACGGCCGGCACGCTGGTGCGCACCCGCAGCCCGCGCTCCCGTGCCTGACGCTCCGTCAGGCCCACGGCTCCGATCTCCGGATCGGTGAAGGTGACGCGGGGCAGCGCCCGGTAGTCGGCGTCGGGACCGGGCTGCCCGAGGATGTCCCGGACGGCGATCTGCGCCTGGTACATCGACACATGGGTGAAGGCGCCGCGGCCGGTGATGTCGCCGACCGCCCACAGCCCGTCGCCGGCCCGCATCTGCCCGTCCGTGGGCACGGCTCCCGCCGCCGGGTCCAGCCCGACCGTGTCGACCGCCAGCGCGGCCAGGTCGGCGCGGCGGCCGGTGGCGACGAGCAGCCGTTCGGCCTGCAGCGGCTCCGCGTCCCCCTCCAGCCGTACGGTGAATCCGGTGCCGTCATGACGGACCTGCCGGGCCCGTGCGCCGGTGAGGACGGTGACACCGTCCGCCCGCAGAACCTCCGCGGCCAGGTCCCCGGCTTCCGGTTCCTCCTGCGACAGCAGCCGGTCCTGGCCCTCGATCACCGTGACCTCGCACCGGAAGCGGGCGAAGAGCTGGGCGAGTTCGACGCCGATGGCGCCCCCGCCGAGAACGAGCATCGACGCCGGCAGCTCCTTGGCGGCCATGGCGTCCCGGTTGGTCCAGTACGGCGTCCCCTCGAGCCCGGGCACCGGAGGGATCCTGGGCCCGGTGCCGGTGGCCAGGACGACGCCGCGCCGGGCCTCGAAGGTGCGATCGCCGACCGTCACCCTGCGCGGCCCGGACAGGCGGCCCCTTCCCCGGACGAGCCGGCCGCCCTTGGCCGCGAGACGGTCGGCGGCCACCTGGTCGTTCCAGTCGTCGGTGGCCTCGTCACGGATGCGCCCGGCGACCTTGCCCCAGTCCGGCGTCACGACCGCTTCGCCGGCGAGGGCGGGCACCCGGCCCGCCTCGGCGAGCAGATTCCCGGCCCGGATCATCATCTTGCTCGGCACGCACCCCCAGTACGGGCACTCGCCTCCGACGAGTTCGGCCTCGACGCCCACCACGTCCAGTCCGGCTTCGGCCAACGTACCCGCGACGTGTTCACCACCCGGCCCCAGCCCGACGACCACCACGTCCGCCTGCTCGTTCGTGCTCATGCCTGCCTCTCCTCGTCCTTCGGGCTCCACGGGCGCGGGGCCGTCCGGCCGAGGCTAGGCCGGCCTGCCGAAGGCCCGTGTCCGACGGCGCACGGCTGCTTGCCCGAGAGCGAACGACGTCCCGTGCCCCCGCGCTGTGCACGCCCGGGCACGTCCGCGTGCACTGCCGGACAACGCGGCTCCCTGCGGGCGCCTAGCGTCCCTCGGGTACGCACAGCACGGCACCGCAGGAGGCAGACATGACCAGCACGTCCGAGACCGTGGGCAGCAGCCAGCCGTGGCTGCACCAGAAGGGCGAGGTGATCCAGGAGTTCGGGACCGTCAAGCAGTTCCCGGTCGGCCTGTCCTACGAGGCACGGATGTACTCCTGCCAGCGCCTGAACAAGGTCCTGGCGGACACGCAGATCCTCTACGGCCTCTACAAGAAGCATCACTGGCTGATGCGCGGCGCGACCTTCTACCAACTGCACCTGGTCCTGGACAAGCACGCGGGGGAACAGCTCGAACTCGTCGACACGATCGCCGAACGCGTCCAGTCCCTCGGCGGCGTCGCGGTGGGCGACCCCCGGCACGTCGCGGAGATCACGTCGATCCCGCGGCCGCCGGACGGGGTCGAGCAGGTGCCGGCGATGCTGTCACGGCTGCTGGAGGCCCACGAGGCCATTCTCGTCGACGCCCACGACGCAGCCGCCCGGACGGCCGCGCTCGGTGACGACGGCACCAACGACCTCCTGGTCTCTCAGGTGATCAGGACCGGCGAACTGCAGGCGTGGTTCCTGGCCGAGCACCTGGTCGACACCCCGCTGGTCCGCGCGTAGGGATCCGTCGGATCAGGGTGCGGACCGCGGCGGCCCGGACCACCGTGCCGCGATCAGGCCCCGGCGACGAGAGGTTCGACGACGGTCTTCGCCGGCGCGGCGGTCCCCGCGTCGTCGGCTATGGTCGGGCTACCGAACACGCGCCGTTCGGTATACAGAACGCTGGAGGGGAAAGCGTCGTGAGCGAGCAGACCGGATCGATCCAGGGCATGCTGGCCGCCAATCTCAAGCGGGCGAGGACCCTGCACGGCCTGTCCATCTCCGAACTCTCCAGGCGCTCCGGGATCGGCAAGGCGACGTTGTCCCAACTGGAGTCGGGCAACGGCAACCCGACGATCGAAACCGTCTTCAGCCTGTCCCGCGCCCTGCAGATGCCGGTGTCCGACCTCCTCGACACCCGGCCGCCCGGCGGCGTGACCGTAGTGCGCTCGAAGGACGTCGAACCCCTCAGCGGCGAAGGCGTCGACCTGCGCGCGCTGCGCCTCATCCGGAGCGACAACACCACGTTCGAGGTCTACGACCAGCAGTTCCGCGCCGGCCACCGGCAACGCTCCCTGGGCCACGCGGGCACCGAGCACACGGTCGTCCAGTCGGGGAGGCTGGAGGTCACCGTGGACGGGCACGAGGTCGAGCTGGGCCCGGGCGACTACGTGGGCTTCGACGCGGCGCTCCCCCACTCCTACCTGGCGACCGACGGGCCGGTGCGTTCCGTGCTGCTGCTCCAGTACCTGGCCGGGCAGCCGGCCGGGGACGGCACCCCGCATTCGGCGCCCTGACCGGCGGCTCCACAGCCTGCCGCGACCGGACCGTTGACACCTTCTCTTGGGCGCCCATAGTCTCACGTCGTTCGTTAAAGCGAACGGAGGGGGACGATGAACGGAACGCACGTGGCCGTGCTCGGCGCGGGAATCGCCGGTGCCGCGTGCGCCCGTGACCGGCCCTCTGCGGATTCCGCGTCACGGTCGTCGACCGCGGCGCCCCCACCGGTGCGACCACCTCGCACGGCGAGGGGAACATCCTGGTCTCCGACAAGGGACCCGGACCGGAACTCCAGCTCGCCCAACTGTCCCGCAGGCTCTGGCCGAAGACCTTGGCCGCCGTAGCCGAACGCTCCGACCGCGGCGCACGAGCGGCCGCCGCGGTCGAGTGGGAACCCAAGGGCGGCATCGTGGTGGCCACCACCGAAGCCGGGGCCGCCGCACTGGCCGAATTCGCCGGCGCCCAGCGCGCTGCCGGGCTACGGGCCGAGGCCCTGGACGCCGCAGCGCTCGCGGAGGCCGAGCCCCGGATCGCGCATGGCCACACGGCGGCGCCGTACTACCCCGAGGACGCCCAGGTGCAACCCGCCGGTGCGGCCGTCGCCCTGCTCACGGACGCGCTCGCGGCAGGCGCGTCCCTGCCGTACCGCGTCGGCCGTGCCGCGACCGAGGTCGGCGGCCTGCCCGCCGTCGTACCGGAGATCTCCGGCCGGGCCTGGATCACCGGCACGGCGAACCATCTCCTCGACCCGTCCGATCCGTTCCCCCACGGGTTCGTCCTGCAGCCCCTCGCCGGAGGGCCGGCCGCCGCCCGGTCACCGGACCTCCATCTCCTCGTCCTGCCGTCTGGAGTCATCGCCATGTCCGGAGCCGCCCTGCCCGGAACGCCCGCCGAAGAAGGGGACGAAGCCGCTGTCCCGCCTGCGAGAAACCATCGTGTCCACGGACGGGGCGGCTCCGTCGTCCTGAGGCCGGACCGTGCACTGTCCGCCACCGCCGCGGCGGCCGTTGTGATCACCCCGGCCGCTGCCGACGCCCGGGGGGCCGAGATCGCCCAGGGCTACGCCGCGTCGCTCACCCTCGGCGCGGGCCGGTTCCGCACCGACCCGGGCCTCCTCTTCGTCCCGGCGGGGCACAGCATCGTCTACGAGATCGCCTGGCAGGTCCGCGGCATCCCGGCCGCGCCCGCGCTCAACGCGCGGATCGCCGAGGGCTGTCTGTCGGGGGCCGCAAGACTCGCCGACCTCGCCGGCGCCCGGAAACTGGTGTGGCCCGACGACGAGACGACCTTCGCGCCGCGCCTGCTCGTGCTGGACGGATCAGCTTTCACCCCCGCACTGTCGGACGCGGCCCGGGAGTGCTTCGGACCTCTCGGCCTCGTCATCCTGTACCAACGGCTGGAAGCCGTACCGGAGATGGTGTCGGCGCTGCCGGGCCAGTCGACCGTCGCCCTGCACGCCGAACCGCAGGAGACCGACCAACTCCCCCGTCTGGCAGCAGCATTGAGCGAGCACAGCGGCCGGTTCCTGTGGAACGACCGGCCCGCGGCGTACGGGCCCTTCTGAACCCGCCTGCCCCTCTTCCGGAAACCAAGAAAAGGTGCATGACATGAGCAAGCGCCGAAAGAACGGCCTCTACGGAGAACCCTCGCCCGAACTGTCCGCCCTGATGAGGTCGGGCTGGGCGGACACAGAACAGCGCGACCTGAAACCCCTGGAGCAGGCGCCCTACGCCGCACGGCGGCGCGCCGCCCTCTCGGCCCGCTTCCCGGGCGAGCGGCTCGTCATCCCGTCGGGCAACCTCAAGATCCGCTCGAACGACGCCCACTACCCGTTCCGCCCCTGCACCGGCTACGTCCATCTGACGGGCGACCAGTCCAGGGACGGCGCGCTCGTGCTGGAGCCGCGCCCCGGCGGCGGGCACGACGCGTACTGCTACCAGCTCCCGCGCGACGCCCGCGACAGCGACGAGTTCTGGACGGGTGACACCGCGGAGCTCTGGATGGGCCGCCGTCACAGCCTCGCCGAGGCGGAGCGGCTGCTGGGTCTTCGCTGCCGCGACGTGCGCGCCGCGGCCACGGAACTGGCCGCTGCTGCCACCGTTCCCACGCGCATCCTGCGAGGCCACGACCCCGTGCTCGAAGCCGCCGTCGACACCGACGAGGAGCGGGACGCCGAGCTCGAGGAGACGCTGAGCGAGCTTCGGCTGGTCAAGGACGAGTGGGAGATCCGCCAGCTGCGGGCGGCCGTGGACTCCACGGTGCGGGGCTTCACGGACTGCGTGCGCGAGCTGTCGCGGGCCGTCGCCACCTCCGAGCGCTGGGTGGAGACGACGTTCTTCCGCCGCGCCCGGCTGGAGGGGAACGACGTCGGCTACGGCTCCATCTGCGCGGCGGGCGAGCACGCCACGATCATGCACTGGACCCGCAACGACGGGCCTGTGCGGCCCGGTGAACTCCTGCTGCTCGACGCCGGTGTGGAGACGCACACCCTCTACACAGCCGACGTCACCCGCACGCTTCCCATCAGCGGCGCCTTCACTCCTGTCCAGCGGAAGGTCTACGACGCGGTGTACGAGGCGCAGGAGGCCGGGATCGCCGCCGTGAAGCCGGGCGCGCACTACCGGGACTTCCACGAGGCCGCCCAGCGCCACCTGGCGGAGCGGCTCGTCGAGTGGGGCTTCGTCGAGGGGCCGGCCGGGCGGGCGTACGAGCTCGGGCTGCAGCGGCGCTTCTCCATCGCCGGAACCGGCCACATGCTCGGTCTGGACGTGCACGACTGCGCCCAGGCGCGCAACGACACTTACGTGGACGCGCCGCTCGAGCCGGGCATGGTCCTCACCGTCGAGCCGGGCCTGTACTTCCAGGCGGACGACCTCACGGTGCCCGAGGAGTTCCGGGGCATCGGCGTGCGCATCGAGGACGACATCCTCGTCACGGCGGACGGCAACGAGAACCTGTCGGCAGGCCTTCCCCGCAGGGCCGACGACGTGGAGGCATGGATGCGGGACCTCGCGGGCTGAGCGCGGCGCCGCCGGCGTGGACTGGGCGTCGAGAACGACGAAGTCCAGGCCCTGGCGGCGCAGGAGGCAGCCGGCGGCGAGCCCTGCTTGGCCGCCGCCGACCACCACCACCACACCGACGCGCTGCGTCATGAACCCGCGGGCGACAACTGCTGGGGCCGCGCGCCCACCGTTGTGACCGCCAGCGGTCAGGCACCGGTGGTGTGCGTCCAGAACCCCTACGGCGTCGACGCGCCCGGCGGGAAGGACATGCTCCAGGCATGCGCGGAGCGCGGCATCGCGTTCGTGCCCTTCTTCTCCATCGCCGGCGAGGGACGCGAGGCCGGAGGCGTCCGGGGCGAGCACGACGAGGTCCACGCCGTGGCCCGTGCGCACGGCGTCTCACCTGCGCAGGTCCGCCCGGCATGGATCCTGCGGCAAGGCGAGCATGTGCTCGCCATCCCCGGGACGGGCGACCCGGAACACCTCGTCGACAACGTGGCAGCGGGCGCACTCCGGCTGACGGAGGAAGAATGCCGGATTCTCGATGCGATCGGTCGCCGCGCCTCCTGACACCCGCCGGTTACGCGTGCCTGAGCAAGCCTCAGACCCCATACGTCATGTCCCGCTGCGCACAAGCCGTCGGCGCCGACCACAGGACGGTGTGGACGCACAGGCAGGAGGCAAGTTAGGTTAGCCTTACCTCAACAGCAGGGGCCTGGTTCCACGCCGACCGAGCCACCACAGGCGTGCAACTTAGGTTAGGCTAAGCTAAACATTCGAGGGTGGGTGCGGCTTCGCGCATGTCACCAGGGGAGGAATCACCATGGGCCTGCCGGCCATCGGCTCCTACCCCATGCCGGGTCCCGGCGCCCTCCCCAGCTCCTGCGCCTCCTGGACCGTCGACCCCGGTCGCGCCGCGCTCCTGGTCCATGACATGCAAAACCACTTCGTGGAGGCGTTCCCGGCCGGCCAGTCCCCGGTCGTGGACCTCGTCGACAACATCGCGGCCCTGCGCGAACTCGCCGGGGCTCTCGGCATGCCGGTGGTCTTCAGCGCCGAGCCGGCCGCCCAACGGCCCGGACAGCGCGGCCTCGTCGCGGACGTCTGGGGCCCGGGCATCGGCGACGAACCCGACGCGGCCGCGATCATCGCTCCGCTCACGCCCCGCCCCGGCGAGCACCTGCTCGCCAATGTGCGCCAGAACGCCTTCCTCCGCAGCCACCTCGGGAGGCTGCTGCGTTCGGAGGGTCGCGACCAGCTGATCGTCTGCGGGGTGTACGCCCATCTCGGCGTCCTCCTGACGGCCGCCGACGCCTTCATGAACGACATCCAGCCCTTCGTCGTCGCCGACGCCGTGGCGGACTTCTCCCCCGAGGAGCACGCCATGGCCCTGCGCTGGGCCGCCAGGAGCGGTGTGGTGTGCACGACCGAGGCCCTGTTGCGCGACCTCCTGCTCAACAGGGCGCCGCGAGACGTTCGCCGGGACGCGTGGCCGAGTCCCCGTGGCGGCAACACTGCGGCGCCCACCCTGTGACGGCAGCCCTCACACGTACCGAGAGAGACGGAAGAACATGACCGTAAGGGTCGCGGTGGCCGGTGCCAGCGGCTACGCGGGCGGGGAGATCCTCCGCCTGCTGGTGTCGCATCCCGGCGTGGAGATCGGCGCGGTGACCGCGCACAGCAGCGCGGGCCGTTCCCTCGGGTCCGTACAACCGCAGCTGGCTGCGCTCGCCGACCGGGTTCTCGACGGGACTTCGGCGGCCGCTCTGCGCGGTCACGACGTGGTCTTCCTGGCCTTGCCGCACGGCCAGTCGGCCGCGCTCGCACGGGAGTTGGGCCCCGGCACGCTGATCGTGGACTGCGGCGCGGACTTCCGGCTGCGTGACCCGGCGGCCTGGGAACGCTTCTACGGCTCCGCCCACGCCGGGACCTGGCCCTATGGGCTCCCGGAACTTCCGGGCGCCCGGAAGCAGTTGAAGGGCGCCCTGCGCATCGCGGTACCCGGCTGCTACCCAACGGCGGTCACGCTCGCGCTGTTCCCCGCCTACGCGGCCCGGCTGGTGGAGCCGGAGGCCGTGATCGTCGCAGCCAGCGGGACGTCGGGCGCCGGACGAACGCTCAAGCCGCACCTGCTCGGCGCCGAGGTGATGGGCTCCATGAGCCCGTACGGAGTCGGGGGCGGCCACCGGCACACACCCGAACTGACGCAGAACCTCTCCCGGGTGGCGGGCGAGCAGGTCACGGTCTCCTTCACGCCGACTCTGGCTCCCATGCCCCGGGGCATCCTCGCCACCTGCTCGGCCCGCCTGCGCCCGGACACGGCCGCGGCGGGGGAGCAGTCGGTACGCGCGGCGTACGAAGCCGCGTACGCCGACGAGCCGTTCGTCCGGATGCTGCCGCCCGGCCAGTGGCCTTCGACGGCCGCCGTACTCGGCTCCAACACCGCCCAGGTGCAGATCGCCGTGGACCCGGACGCCGGCCGGCTGATCTGTGTGAGCGCCATCGACAACCTGACGAAGGGCACCGCGGGTGGCGCGGTGCAGAGCATGAATGTCGCCCTCGGCCTGCCGGAACGGCTGGGCCTGCCCACGAATGGAGTGGCTCCGTGAGTGACGCGCGCGCAGCCGCCGGTCCGGAGTCGACGACGATGCCCCCACCTCTGCCCCGCGCGGACGGTGGGGGAACCACCCAGGCGTCAGCTCTGGGGGAGAACGGAGAAGCACAGTGAGCGTGACCGCCGCCCGTGGATTCCTCGCCGCCGGCGTGGCCGCCGGCATCAAGGAATCCGGTGACCGCGATCTGGCCCTGGTGGTGAACCGGGGGCCGTCGCCCGCCGCCGCCGGCGTCTTCACCTCCAACCGCGTGCAGGCCGCGCCCGTACGCTGGTCACGACGCGTTCTGGCCGACGGCCGGATATCGGCCGTCGTCCTCAACTCCGGTGGAGCCAACGCCTGTACGGGGGAGCCCGGCGCGGTCGACGCGCGGCTGATGGCCGAGCACACGGCACGGGCGGTGGAGGTGGACCCGCACGAGGTCGCGGTGTGCTCCACCGGCCTCATCGGCGTGCGGCTGCCGATGGACCGCGTCACCGCGGGCATCGCCACCGCCGGAGACCTGCTGTCGCCGGAGGGCGGCGAGGAAGCGGCCGTCGCGATCAAGACGACGGACTCGGTGCACAAGACCGCCGTCGTCTCCGGGCCCGGCTGGACGGTGGGCGGCATGGCGAAGGGCGCGGGCATGCTCGCCCCTGGTCTCGCCACCATGCTGGTCGTCCTCACCACGGACGCGGAGGTGAGCGCGGCCGCGCTCGACTCGACGCTCCGGGCGGCGGTGCGTACCACCTTCGACCGGGTGGACTCGGACGGCTGCATGTCCACCAACGACACCGTCCTGCTGCTCGCGTCGGGCGCCTCGGGCGTCGTACCCGATCCCGAGAGCTTCACCGAGGCCGTGCACGCGGTGTGCCTGGATCTGGCCCGGCAGTTGGTGGCCGACGCCGAGGGCGCGTCCAAGGAGATCGAGGTGACGGTCGTCGGCGCGGCCTCGGAGGACGACGCCGTCGAGGTGGGCCGGTCCATTGCCCGGAACAATCTCCTCAAGTGCGCACTGCACGGCGAGGACCCCAACTGGGGGCGCGTACTGTCCGCGATCGGCACGACGTCGGCCGCCTTCGATCCGGACCGTCTGGACGTGGCGGTCAACGACGTCTGGGTGTGCCGGAACGGCGCGGCGGGCGAGTCGCGGGACAAGGTCGATCTGTCGGGGCGCCGGATCACGGTGACGGTGGATCTGCGCTCCGGCGAGTCCTCCGCGGTGATCTGGACCAACGACCTCACGGCCGAGTACGTCCACGAGAACAGCGCGTACAGCTCATGAGCGGGCAGGGGACGACACAGACGGGGACGCTTCCCTTCGGACGGCTCGACGCCGCGTTCGCCGACGCCACCGCCGAACCGACCGCCGACGCCACCGCCGAGCTGCCCTGGCTCGAGGAACTCCAGGGCCGGACGGTCGTCGTCAAGTTCGGCGGCAACGCCATGGTGGACCCCGCACTCCACCGGACGTTCGCCCAGGACGTCGTGGAGCTGTGGCACGCGGGCCTGCGCCCGGTCGTCGTACACGGCGGCGGACCGCAGATCAGCGCCATGCTCGACCGCCTCGACCTGGAGGTCCGCTTCGAGGCGGGGCTGCGGGTGACCACGCCGGAGACCATGGACGTGGTCCGGATGGTGCTGACCGGCCAGGTCCAGCGGGAACTCGTCGGCGCCCTCAACGCCCATGGCCCCTTCGCCGTGGGCATGTCCGGCGAGGACGCGCACACCATGACCGCCGTACGGCGCCCCGCGTGGGTGGACGGCCGGCACGTGGACATCGGTCTCGTCGGCGAGGTCGTGGCCGTGGCACCCGGCACCGTGCGCACGCTGCTCGAGGAGGGCCGCATCCCCGTGGTCTCGCCCATCGCGCGGGGGGCGGACGGCGAGGTCTACAACGTGAACGCCGATCTCGCCGCGTCCGCGCTGGCCGTGGCCCTCGGCGCGGAACGGCTGGTGGTGCTGACCGACGTCGAGGGGCTGTACGCGGACTGGCCGCGGAGCACCGAGGTGATCGACCGCCTGACGGCCGGTGAACTGGACGCACTGCTGCCGGAGCTCGCGAGCGGCATGCTCCCGAAGATGGAAGGCTGTCTGCGGGCGGTACGAGCGGGTGTCCGCAAGGCCCAGGTCATCGACGGCCGGGTGCCGCACGCCCTGCTGCGCGGCGTCTTCGCCGAGGACGGACCGGGCACGACCGTGGTTCCGGACCCGGCCCCGGAGCGCGAGGCCGAGGAGCGCGCGGCCGGGGAGGACGGCGCGTGACCGCCGACGACAGCACGAGACCGCTCACGGACCGCTGGCGCGCGGTCATGGTGGACACGTACGGCACTCCCCCGCCGGCACTCGTCCGGCGCCGGGGCAGCACGGTTCGGCCGGCTCCGGCGCTCACGGTGACGGACCATCAGGTAGACGCACTGATGCGGGCATTGCCGGAGATCCTCGACGCCTGAGGCTCGGGACGCAGCCGTCAGGCCAGGACGGGCCCGGAGCCGTATCGGCTCCCGGGCCCGTCCTGCGCATTCCTCACCTCACAGGGCGCAGGCGAGGACGCGCGCGTTGCGGCGGGGGTCCAGGGACTGGGCCCAGGCTGCCGGCGCCGCGCTCGGGCAGGCCGGTGCGAAGCCGTGCCGGAGGAAGAGGCGGCCACTGCCCGTCGTCGCCGTGAACAGGGCCCGCAGGGACTGGCTGCGGGCCCTTGCCAGCGCGGCGTGCAGGAGCCGGGCTCCCACGCCGCATCCCTGCCGGTGCCCGGCGACGCAGAAGCTGTAGAGGACTCCGGTGGCGGGTCGGCCGGACGGCGTGTCGGCGTGGTGGACACTCAGCCCGAGGCATCCTTCCAGGGTTCCGTCGGCGGCCTCGGCGACGAGGAAGTCACGTGCCCGGGAGGCGTACTGATCCTGCGTACGCTCGCGCAGCGCTCCCGAGCGCACGAACGGCCGGGAGAGGGCTGCGAGCCCGGCGGCGTCGTCGGGGCGCGCCGGCCGAACGGAGAACGTGGGGAGGCCGGGCGAATGGAGCGCGCGGGGCAACAGCGCGGCAGGGCGCGGCATGGCCGTGATCAAGGCTTTCCTTCCTCGGTTCCACCGTGCGCGAAGAGAGGTTGGATCGCCGCATGACCCCGGTGAAACACTCGAACTAAGGCTAGCCTTACCTAATTGAATGGCCAAGTCGAGTCGTCATGCGCGTTCTCCGTACGGGTCGCGCAGGCAGCCGGGCACCCCGGAAGGACCGGCACGTCCGTGACGGACCAACCGGCAACGGCCGCCGGTCGGCCGTACGGGGCCGAGCGGGCGGCCCCCGTACGGCTGACCGGCGTCGTCAATGGTCCGTCGGCTCGCTCACAGCTTGTGGCCCTCCGTCGCCTCGCGTCCGTCCACGAAGGTCGCCACGACCTCGATGTCACCGATCCGGGAGGGATCGACGCTCCGCGGATCGTCGCCCAGCACGACGAAGTCGGCGCGCTTGCCAGGGCTGAGGCTGCCCGCGCTGTCGTCCCAGCGGCAGGCGTACGCGCCGGCGACCGTGTAGGCGCGCAGGGCCTCGTCGACGGTGATGCCCTCGTCCGGGCCGATCGACCGGCCCGAGGTGGAGGCACGCTCGACCATGAACTGGACGGCCCGCAGCGGCGATCCGTCGGTGACGGGCCGGTCCGAGCTGCCGACGAGGGTGACGCCGTGGTCGAGGAAGCCTCGGCCCCGGTACATCCACGGAGCGCGCTGCGGGCCCATGATCGTCGCGTAGTCGTCGCCGAAGTAACGCAGGAAGTTGGGCTGGATCACGGCGCTGAGGCCGAGCCGGGCGAAGCGCGGGAGCTGGTCGGGCCGGATGAGCCCGGCGTGCTCGATACGGTGGCGCGCGTCGGGCCGGGGCCGCAGCGCCTGCGCCTGCTCCAGGGCGTCCAGGGCGAGGTCCGCGGCACGGTCGCCGATGGCGTGGACGGCGAGCTGCCATCCGGCGAGGTGCCCGTCGACGATGAGGGCGGCGAGGCGCTCCGGGTCGTCCTGGAGCTGGCCGGCTTGGCTCGTGCCTTCGTACGGGGCCGTGAGGGCGGCCGTACGCGCCATCATGCCGCCGTCGGTGTAGATCTTGAGCGCGCCGACGGACAGCCAGTCGTCGCCGAACCCGGTGCGCAGGCCGAGGTCCAGCCCACGGGGAATGCCGTCCCGCTCGTGCGCGCCGAGCGGCCGCAGGGTGTCGGCCCCTGGCATGAGCTGGACCCGCAGGGGCAGTCGGCCCTGGTCCCGGAGGAGTTGGTAGGCGCCGAGCTCGACGGGGCTGTGCCCGAGCAGCCCACCGCCGATGCCGGCCTCGGCGCAGGCCGTGATCCCCTCGGCGAGGCAGACACGGCCGGCGTACTCGATCGCGTCGGCGAGCTCCTCCTGCGCGTACGGGAGGCGCAGCCGCCGTACGGCGCCCATCGCGCTCTCCACGAGGACGCCGTCCTCGTGGGGGACATCGGCCGGGAGCAGGTCGAGGACGGCACTGTTGACCACGCAGGCGTGGCCGGAGTCGTGCATCACGAACACCCGGCGCCCGGGGCTGACCCGGTCCAGTTCGGCTGCCGTCAGATGCCGGCCGAGGGCGCGCTGGTCGTAGCCGCCGATGTGCACCCACGCGTCGGGCGCGCTCGTGCGGGAGACCGCCTCCTCCACGACGGCGAGGGCGTCCTCGATCGTCTCGCAGCCGGCGATGCTCGGCGTGCTCGCTTTCAGTCCCGTCCACGCCAGGTGGACGTGGCTGTCGATGAACCCGGGGAGCACGGTGGCGCCCTGGAGGTCGACGACCTCGCGTGCGGGCAAGGAGGTCACGGCCTCGTCCACGCCCACGATCCGGCCCTGCCAGATGCCCAGGTCGTGGGCGACCGGGTGGTCCGGATCCATGGTGAGGATGCGCGCGTTCGTGAGTCTCGTGCACAGCATCATGGGCGCTCCGTCCGTCCCTAGGAGGTTTCGGCGAGTACGGCGTCGGCGGCTTCGGTGCCCTGCGCGTCGCGCGCACCGGTCTTCGCCTCGTACCGCCTGGGCGCGGCGGGCACCATCAGCGGGGTGCCGGTCTCGGGGTCGTCGATGATCCGGCAGGGCAGTCCGAACACGTCCTCGACGAGCTCGGCGGTCATGACGGTCGCCGGGTCGCCCTCGGCCGCGACCGTGCCGCCGGCCCGCATCACGATGAGGTGGGTGGCGTAGCGGCACGCCTGGTTGAGGTCGTGCAGGACCGCGACGACCGTGTGGCCCTTGCGCGCGTGCAGTTCGGCGCACAGGTCGAGCACCTCGACCTGGTGGGAGATGTCCAGGAACGTGGTGGGCTCGTCGAGCAGCAGGAGAGAGGTCTGCTGGGCCAGGACCATGGAGAGCCAGACGCGCTGGCGCTGGCCGCCGGAGAGGTCGTCCACGGGCCGGTCGGCGAGTTCGAGTACGCCGGTCTGCCGCATCGCCTCGGTCACGGCCGCCTCGTCCTCGGTGGACCACTGCTTCAGCATCCGCTGGTGCGGGTAGCGGCCGCGCGCCACGAGGTCGCCGACCGTGATGCCGCCGGGCGCGTTGGACGACTGCGGGAGCAGCCCGAGCCGGCGGGCGACCTCGCGGGAGCGGTACGAGGAGATGGCCTTGCCGTCGAGGTAGACCTGTCCCGCCTTCGGCGTGAGCATCCGTGACAGCGCCTTGAGCAGCGTGGACTTGCCGCAGGCGTTCGGCCCGAGGATCACGGTGAAGGACTGGTCGGGAATGTCCACGCCGAGGGAGGTGGCCACCGTCCGCTGGTCGTAGGAGAGCGTGAGGCCCTCGGCGCGCAGCCGGGGCATCGGGGCGTTCACTTGTGTCATGCGCGGCTCTTTCGCGACTCGTTGATCAGCAGCCAGATGAGGTAGAGCCCGCCGATGGTCCCGGTCGCCGTGCCCACGGGGAGGAGCGCGGGTGCGAAGACGCGCTGCACGACGAGGTCGCTCAGGGCGAGCAGGAAGGCGCCCATGAGGGCGGACGGCAGGAGAGCGGGGCCGGACGACCGGGTCAGTCTGCGGGCCAGTTGGGGAGCGGCCAGGGCGATGAACACGATCGGGCCGGTCACCGCGGTGGCGAAGGCGGCCAGGGCGACGCTGATGACGAGCAGGGCCGCCCGCGTCCGGGTCACGTCGACACCGAGGGCGGTGGCGATGCCGTCGCCCATCTCCACCATGGACAGGCGTCGGGCGAGGAAGAAGGCGAGCGGGAGCAGGACGACGACGGCGAGGCCGATGGTGTTCGCGTGGATCCACAGGCGGTTCCCGAGACTGCCGATCAGCCACGCCTGGGCCTCCAGCGCCTCCTGCCAGCTCGCCCGGGTGATCAGGTACGAGTTGAGGGCGAGGAGCAGGGCGCTGACGCCGATGCCGACCACGACCAGCCGGAAGCCCTGCAGGCCCCGGCCCAGCATGAGAAGGGAGACGGCCGCGGCGGTGGCGAGTCCACCCACGAGCGCGCCGAGGGCGATCTGGGTCATGCTGCCGTTCAGGACGACGATGACGACCAGGGCCCCGGTGGCCGAGCCGTTGGTGAAGCCGATGATGTCGGGGCTGCCCAGCGCGTTGCCGGTCAGGCTCTGCAGGATGGCGCCGCTGACGGCCAGGGCGGCGCCGACGCACAGGGCGGTCAGCAGCCGGGGCATGCGCAGGGTGTTGACGATGAAGTCCGCGGCTCCGGAGCCGTTGCCGAAGAGCGCCTGGAGGACCTCACCGACGGAGAGTTCGAAGTCGCCGGTGGTGAGGGCGATGCCCATGAGCAGGACGAGCGCGGTGCCCAGGGCGGCCGTGACGGCCAGGACACGGCCCTGGACCCGCAGGGAGAGGCCGCCCTTTCGGGTACGGACGACCATCCCGGTGACGACGCGCGGCGTCGCGGGGGTCGCACGGTTCTTGACGGGGCGTGGATCGGGGGCGGATGCCTCTGACTCCCGTACGGCACTCACAGGGTCTCCTCGTTCTCCCCCAGGGCTGACGCCTGGGACGTACCCCCGTCTCCGCCCGCGAGACGCGGAGGTGCGGCTTGGGGGCCTGTCCGCGGCCCGGCTGCCTCGTGTGCGTCGCTCACAGCATCACCAGCTTTCGACGACGGCACAGCGCGATGAACAGCGGGGCTCCGAGGAACGCCGTGACGATGCCGACCTGGACCTCGCCCGGGGATCCCAGGACCCGGCCGAGAACGTCGGCACCGATCAGCAGAACAGGTGCGAACAGCATCGAGTAGGCCAGCACCCAGCGCTGATCGGGACCCACGACGAACCGGGCGACATGCGGGACGACCAGGCCCACGAAGCCGATCGGGCCGGCCGCGGCGGTCGCCGCGCCGCACAGGAGCATCACGGCCACGGCGCCCAGCACCCGGGTCCGGCCGACGTTCACGCCCAGGGCTCGTCCCACCTGGTCGCCCATGGCCAGAGCGTTCAGGGAGGGGGCCAGGCCGAGCGCGAGGAGCAGGCCCCCGGCGACGAAGGGAAGGATGATGAGGACGATGTCCGTGTTCCGGCCCGCGAGGGACCCGACCGTCCAGAACCGGAACTGGTCGAAGGCGCGCGGGTTGAGCAGCAGTACCGCGGAGCTGAAGGCCAAGAGCACCGCCGTGACCGCGGCTCCGGCGACGACGAGCCGGTCGGGCGTCGCCAGCGTCCGCCCCGAGGAGCCCAGGACGTAGACGAGCACCGATGCCGCCGCCGCGCCGAGGAACGCGAACCACACGTAGCCCAGGGCCGTGCCCACACCGAAGAAGGCGATGGCCACCACTACTCCGGTGGACGCCCCGAGGCTCACGCCGAGCAGCCCCGGGTCGGCGAGCGGGTTGCGGGTCAGCGACTGCATGAGCGCGCCGGAGAGTCCGAGGGCCACACCGACGAGCAGTCCGAGGACGGTCCTGGGGATCCGGTACTCATGGATGATGACCGAGGTCTCCGACCCGTCGGGCTGCCACAGCGCGTTCCAGGTGGAGGTGAACGGGATACCGCGGGTCCCCAGCCACACGCTGAGCAGTCCGACGAGGACCAGGGCCGCCAGGGTCGCGAGCAGGCCCAGGCCGCGCAGGGCGGCCACGGACCGACGGACTCCCGGCACGGCCGGACCGCCCGCTCCGCTCCTGGATGCCGCTTGGGTTCCGACCGACAACGACAACTCCCCCTGGCGGCGACTCTCGCGCGAGACACCACATGTGACGTGGCAACAGACAGCGACTTAGGTGAGGCTAACCGAACCGTTCGACGGGGTCAACGCGTCGGTCCCGCCGCCGAGGCCGGGTCACGGGCGGGCCGGGTGCGACGCCGCCGGCAGCCTTGGCAGTCCACCTGATTAGAGTAGGCTTACCTAACTAATCGACGTCTTGGCGGAGGTACCGCATGCCCGTGGGGGGACCGAACGAGGGGGGCCCGACGGGGGGCCTCGTCCTCCGCAGAACGATCAGAGGTCAGCGCCGACGGGTCGTCGGGGCGTCGCTCCTCGGCATGGGCCACCAGGCGTGCGAGGCCCTCGTCCCCGTCGTGATCGGCGTCATCATCGACCGGGCCGTGTCCACCGGCTCCTCCGCCGCTCTCCTGCGCTGGCTGCTCGTCCTCGCCGTCCTCTTCCTCGTCCTGTCCACGTGTTACCGGACCGCCGCGAGGATCACGGACGGGGCGGGCGAACACGCGGCGCACCAGCTCCGCGTCGACCTCGGCACCAGGGTGCTCGACCCCCGTGGCGGAGCCGACGCCGGACGGCTGCCCGGCGCGCTCACGGCCGTCGCCACCGGCGACGCGACACGCGTCGGAGCGGTCGCGGCCGCCGTGCCGTACGCCGTATCGGCGCTCACCGGGCTGATCGTCAGCGCGGTGGCGCTGCTGCGCGTCTCGGTGCCGCTCGGCCTGCTCATCCTGCTCGGCGTCCCACCCCTGCTGTGGCTCGGCCACCGGATCAGCCGCCCCCTCGAAGAGCGCAGCGAGATCGAGCAGGAGCGTGCCGCGCACGCCTCCGGCGTCGCCGCCGACCTCGTCGCGGGCCTGCGGGTGCTGAAGGGCATCGGGGCGGAGGCCGCCGCCCTGTCCCGGTACCGGCGCACGAGCCAGGACTCCTTGGCCGCCGCGCTGCGGGCCGCCCGCAGCCGGGCCTGGCACGACGGCGCGATCCTCGCCCTCACCGGCCTCTTCATCGCGGCCATCGGCCTCGCCGGCGCCCATCTGGCCATGCGCGGCTCGATCAGCGTGGGCGAACTGGTGGCGGCCGTCGGACTCGCCCAGTACCTCCTCGGCCCCTTCCAGCTCCTCACGTACGTCAACGGCGAGTTGGCGCTCGGCCGCGCCTCCGCCGACCGGATCGCCGAGGTGCTCGCCTCGCCGCCCGCCGTCGCGACCGGACGGACCACGCTTCCCGGTCCCGTCTGCGGAGGAGTCCGGCTGCGTGGGCTCGGACACGGCGCCCTGCGCGGCGTCGACCTCGACATCGCCGCCGGCTCCGTCGTCGGCGTCGTCGCGAAGGACCCGGCGGCGGCGCACGACCTGCTGCTCTGCCTGGGCAGGGAACTCGACCCTGCCGAAGGGGCCGTCGAACTCGACGGCGTACCACTGACCGAGTTGGACCCTCAGAGCGCCCGCCGCGCGATCCTCGTCGCCCACCACGACGCCGATCTGTTCGAGAGCAGTCTGCTCGACAACGTGCGGGCGGGGTCCGGCGCCGGGGAAGCCGACCTCGCGCCCGCCCTGGCCGCGGCCGCCGCCGACGACGTCGCGCGGGCGCTCCCCCAGGGCACGGCCACCGTCCTCGCCGAACGCGGCCGGTCCCTGTCCGGCGGTCAGCGCCAGCGGGTGGCCCTGGCCCGGGCGCTCGCCGCCGACCCCCCGGTGCTCGTCGTCCACGACCCGACGACCGCGGTCGACACGGTCACCGAGTCACGTATCGCCGCCCGCCTTCGGGAACTCCGGGACGGCCGTACGACGATCCTGGTCACCACCAGCCCCGCGCTGCTCGCCGCGACCGACCGCGTGGTGCTGCTCGACGACGGCGCCGTGGCCGCCGACGGCCGCCATCCGGAACTCGTCGCCTCCCACGAGACATACCGCGCGGCGGTGCTGGCATGACGGTGAACGACGAAGGACGCGAGATGACCGAACCCCGTACGGCGGACCGCGGCGCGAGTGGGGACCGCGAGTTGCTGCCCACCGCGACCGGCGCACAGACGTTCGCCGCCGTCCGGGCGCTGTTGCGGCACCACCGGCTCCTGACCGTACTCGCGGTCACCGTGCTCGTCGCCGGCACGGGCATCGGCCTGCTCACCGCCCCGCTGCTCGGACGCATCGTCGACCTCGTCGCCGCGCGGCGCGGCGCGGGCGCGCTGACGGTACCGATGGTGCTGCTCCTGGCGGTGGCCGTGGCCCGGGGCGTGGCGACCGCGATCGGCCAATCGCTCGTCGCCCGCCTCGGCGAGACCGTCCTCGCGGACCTGCGCGAGCGGTTCGTCGGGCGGGCACTGCGCCTGCCCCTGGAACGTGTCGAGCGGGCCGGTTCGGGCGACCTGACCTCCCGGGTGACCGGCGACGTCACGATCATCGCGAAGGCGGTACGCCAGGCGCTGCCCGAGTTCGCCGCGGCGCTCCTCACCATCGCGCTGACGCTCGTCGGACTCGCCGTACTGGACTGGCGCTTCCTGCTCGCCGTCCTGCTGGCCGTGCCGGTGCACGTTCTGACGGTCCGCTGGTACATCCCGCGCGCCGCGTCGGTGTACGCCCGGCACCGGGTGGCGAGCGGCGCCCTGCAGCACCAGCTCCTCGACAGCGTCGGCGGTGTCCGCACCGTACGGGCGTTCCGGCTCACCGCCGGCCACGCGCAGGCACTTCAGCGGCGGTCCGGGGAGGCCGTCGACCTCGCGCTGCAAGGCATCCGGCTGGTCTCCGGCTTCTTCTCCCGTCTCAACGCGGCGGAGTTCATCGGTCTGACCGGCGTTCTGGTGACGGGCTTCTTCCTCGTGGACAACGGCTCCGTGAGCATCGGCACGGCGACCGCGGCCGCGCTCTACTTCCACAGCCTCTTCAATCCGATCAACGCCGCCCTGTTCCTCATCGACGACGCGCAGTCGGCCGGCGCGAGCCTCGCCCGCCTGGTGGGGGTGTCGAACCTGCCCGTCGAGCCGGAGCCCGAACCGGGCACCGCGGAGAAGCCGGTGGACGGCTCGGTCAAGGTCTCCGCGCTCAGCCACGCGTACGTCGACGGCCACCCGGTCCTCAGCGACGTGGACCTTGACGTCCGCAGCGGCGAACGGGTCGCTCTGGTGGGCGCGAGCGGCGCCGGGAAGACCACTCTGGCGAAATTGGTCGCGGGCGTCCACGAGGCGTCCGGCGGTTCGATCGTGCTCGGCGGCGTCGGGGCCCGCGAGTTGGGCCCGGCCGGAGTCCGGCGCGCCGTGACGCTGATCAGCCAGGAGGTCCATGTGTTCGCGGGGCCCCTGGCCGAGGACCTGCGGCTGGCGCGCCCGCAGGCCACGGACGAGGAACTGCGCGCGGCCCTGGCCCAGGTGGACGCCCTGGACTGGGTCGACGCGCTCCCCGAAGGTCTCGCGACGGTGGTCGGTGAGGGCGGGCACCGGCTCACGGTGACCCAGGCACAGCACCTGGCCCTGGCCCGCCTGGTCCTGGCGGACCCGCCGATCGCCATCCTCGACGAGGCGACCGCAGACGCGGGGAGCGCCGGCGCACGCGTCCTGGAGGCAGCCGCCGTACGTGCCTTGGAAGGCCGTACGGGCCTGATGGTGGCGCACCGCCTGCCCCAGGCCGCCACCGCCGACCGCGTCGTCGTACTCGACCAGGGCCGGGTCGCCGAGACCGGCACGCACGACGAACTGGTCGCGGCGGGCGGCCGCTACGCCGCTCTCTGGTCGGCCTGGTCCGACAGCCGCCGGGAGCCGCCGCGGGAGGCGTGAGCCGTCGGCCGGCGGCCTTCTCCGGGAAGATCCCGGAGATCCCGGCAGCGTCGGTGGAGGCCGGCAGCGACCTCACATGGCACCGGGTGGCACCACATGGTGCCACCCGGTGCCATTTTTACGCCCTCGAATCACAATGGACATGCATGGCACCACCACGACTCGGGTCGCCCTCTCCACATGTCCGCAGGCAGGAGCGGTCGCCCCTGAGCGCACGCCACGCAAGACGCCACTCGGGCTTGCATATGGCACCACGATGGTGCCATGATGACGCCATGGACCTCACCCCGTATGTCGACACCCTCCGCCGCGAACTGGCGGTGGCCGCCGAAGCCGGCGGGGCGGATGCCCGAGCGCTGGCCGAGCGGCTCACCGCTCCTCTGGAGTCGGCGACCCGTCTGACCCTGCTCAATGTGCTCTCCGCCGCAATGGACGAGATCACCCGCGAGCTCGCCCCCGGCTCGGTCGACGTACGGCTGCGCGGGCTCGACCCCGACTTCGTGGTGACGCTGCCGCCCACCGACGGCGGTCCCATGGAGCAGGCCGCGCCCGTCGAACCGCTGAAGGCGCAGGCGCCCGCCGAGGGCGACGAGGGCGGCACCGCCCGCGTCAACCTGCGTCTGCCGGCTCACCTCAAGGCACGCGCCGAGGAGGCCGCGAGTCGCGAGGGCCTGTCGGTCAACGCGTGGCTGGTGCGCGCCGTGTCGGCCGCGGTCGACGGCGGCACCCGGCCGCGTACGACGGAGAAGACCCAGACCATCGGGCAGAGCTTCACGGGCTGGGTGCGCTAGCCGCGCCCGCGCTCGCGCCCGCACCACTTCGCCCACACCACGTCCCACCAGCGGGGACGCCCTGAAGACCCAAGAGGACGGGACAACCATGCCTTCTTTCGACACTCCCGAACCGATCTCGGCCACGGCGCACGTGGAGGCCGGTTCCATCCAGTTCACCGCGGGCGACCGCCTCGACACCGTCGTCGAGGTGCAGCCCCGCGACCCGAAGAAGGACCAGGACGTACGGGCGGCCGATCAGACCGAGGTCACGTACGCGAGCGGCGTACTGACCGTCAGGACGCCCAAGCCCCATCTGCTCGGCCTCGGCCGCACCGGCACCGTCGACGTGACGGTCGAACTGCCCACGGGCTCACGCATCGACATGACCGGCGCCTGGGTCCAGGTGCTCGGCGATGGCCGGCTCGGTGAGGTCCGCGTGAAGACCTCGTCCGGCGACGTCCGCCTCGACACCACCGGCCCGCTGAAGCTGACCGCGTCGCACGGCTCGATCACCGTCGACCGGGTCGAGGGCACGGCCGAGATCACCACCAGCTCCGGCAGCCTGCGCGTCGGCCTCGTCGACGGCCCCGCAGTCCTGAAGAACTCGCACGGCACCACGACCGTCGGCGCCGCGACCGGCGAGCTGCGGGTGAGCGGCGCCAACGGCGACATCGAGATCCGGCGCGCCGAGGACTCGGTCACCGCCACCACCGCCCACGGCACCCTGCGCGTGGACGAAGTGGCCCGCGGCACCGTCCAGTTGGAGACCTCCCACGGCGCCATCGACGTCGGCATCCGCCAGGGCACGGCCGCCTGGCTCGACGTCAGCTCGGGCTCCGGCCAGGTGCGCAACACGCTCACCGCGTCCGAGACCCCGGAGCAGACCGAGGACACCGTCAAGGTCCGCGCCCGCACCCGGTACGGCAACATCGACGTCCGCCGCGCCCGGGGCTGAGCACCGGCCCCGCGACATCGCCCGCTCACCCCAGTCACTTCACCCTTCGAACGGGAGGGCTCCATGCCTTCATCTGTCATGCCCACGCCCAGACGGGGTGACGGTCCGCAGTCGTCCGCCGCCGTCTCCGCCGCCGGTCTGCGCAAGTCGTACGGCGACAAGACCGTGCTCGACGGCATCGATCTGCGTATCCCGGCCGGTTCCGTGTTCGCACTGCTCGGGCCGAACGGCGCCGGCAAGACCACCGCCGTGAAGATCCTGTCCACGCTCATCGCCGCCGACGGCGGGCAGGCCCAGGTCGCGGGCCACGACCTCGCCACGTCACCGGACGGGGTGCGCGCCGGCATCGGCGTCACCGGGCAGTTCTCCGCCGTCGACGGGCTGATCACCGGCGAGGAGAACATGCTCCTCATGGCGGACCTGCACCACCTCTCCCGCAGCGAGGGCCGCCGCACCGCCGCCGAGCTGCTGCAGCGCTTCGACCTCGTCGACGCCGCGAAGAAGCCCGCCTCCACGTACTCCGGCGGCATGAAGCGCCGCCTCGACATCGCCATGACGCTGGTCGGCGACCCGCGGATCGTCTTCCTCGACGAGCCGACCACCGGTCTCGACCCGCGCAGCCGCCACACCATGTGGCAGATCATCCGCGAGCTGGTCTCCGACGGCGTCACCGTCTTCCTCACCACGCAGTACCTGGAGGAGGCCGACCAACTCGCCGACCGTATCGCCGTGCTCGACGACGGCAGGATCGCGGCCGAGGGCACGGCCGAGGAGCTGAAGCGGCTGATCCCCGGCGGGCATGTCCGGCTCCGCTTCTCCGACCCGTCCGCCTATAGGAGCGCCGCCCTCGCGCTGCGCGAGGTCACCCGGGACGACGCCACCCTCACGCTCCAGATCCCCAGCGACGGCACCCAGCGCGAGCTGCGCTCCATCCTCGACTGGCTGGACTCGGCCGGCATCGAGGCGGACGAGCTGACCGTGCACACCCCCGACCTCGACGACGTGTTCTTCGCCCTGACCAGCGGTACCGATCAGCCCCTCAAGGAGGCTGTCCGATGAGCTCCCTCTCCCTCGCCGTGCGCGACTCGTCCACGATGCTGCGCCGCAACCTCCTGCACGCGCGGCGCTACCCGTCCCTCACCCTGAACCTGCTGCTGACGCCGATCGTCCTGCTGTTGCTCTTCGTCTACATCTTCGGTGACGTGATGAGCGCCGGCATGGGCGGCGGCGCCGACCGCTCCGAGTACATCGCCTACGTCGTGCCGGGCATCCTGATGATGACCATCGGAGGCACCGTGGTCGGGACCGCGGTGTCCGTCTCCAACGACATGACCGAGGGCATCGTCGCCCGCTTCCGCACGATGGCGATCCACCGCGGGTCCGTGCTCGTCGGGCATGTCGTCGGCAGCGTGCTCCAGTCGGTCGCGAGCGTGGTCCTCGTGGGTGCCGTCGCCGTGGCCATCGGCTTCCGGGCCACCGATGCCACGGCCCTGGAGTGGCTGGCGGCGTTCGGGCTGATGGCGCTGGTCGCCCTGGCGCTCACCTGGATCGCGGTCGGGATGGGCATGGTCAGTCCGAACGCCGAGGCGGCGAGCAACAACGCGATGCCGCTGATCGTCCTGCCGCTCATCTCGAGCGCCTTCGTCCCGGTCGACGCGATGCCGGGCTGGTTCCAGCCGATCGCCGAGTACCAGCCGTTCACACCGGCCGTCGAGACCCTGCGCGGGCTGCTGCTCGGCAGCGAGATCGGGCACAACGGGTGGCTCGCGGTCGCCTGGTGCCTGGCTCTCTCCGCGCTCGGCTCCTTCTGGTCGAAGGCGGTTTTCGACCGCGATCCGAAGTAGCCGGGGACGACCGCGCGGGCCGCCTCCCGCAGTTCGTCGACGCACGCCGCCGCCCGCCGGGAGGGAATCCCTCCCGGCGGGCGGCGGTACGGTGCGCTGCGGCGGGGTCAGCCCTGCTCGGCGACCAGGCTCTTGGGGCGCAGGTCGGTCCAGTTCGTCTCGACGTAGGCGAGGCACGCCTCCCGCGTCTCCTCACCGAAGACGACGCGCCACCCGGCCGGCACCTCGGCGAAAGAGGGCCACAGCGAGTGCTGGTCCTCGTCGTTGACCAGGACCAGGAATCGGCCCTGCGGGTCCTCGAACGGGTTGGTGCTCATACGTCGTCACTCCTCGTGGACTTTGCGGTGAACAGCTCGGAGATCGGCTGCTCGGGGTCGGCCGCTGCGGTGCGCAGCAGTGTCTGAAGTTCTTCGGCGAGCTGCCGGGCCTTCTCCGGGCCGAACAGGCCGGCCGCGTGGATCAGCTCGCAGTGCACCGGTCCGTCGCCCTGCGGCTCGTAGAAGCTGAGGGTCAGCTCCGCCCGCGCCGAGCCGGTCGGAACGGCGTGGAAGGAGCCCATGCCGCCCTCCAGCTGTCCGAGATCCGCCTGTTCGTGGTGGATCACCATGACCTGCGGGCCCTGCGGGGGCAGTCCGGTCACCCGGACGACCTCGTCGAACGGCACGTCCTGCCGGTCGAGGGCGCTGAGGGTGGTCTCCCGTACCCGGGTCAGCAGCTCCGCGAAGGTCGGGTCGCCCGCCGTGTCGGTGCGCAGCACCACCGTGTTGAGGAAGCAGCCGACGAGGTCGGCCAGCTGATCGTCGCCACGGCCGGCGACCATCGTACCGATCGGCAGGTCGGTGCCCGCGCCGTGGGCGGTGAGCATCGCGGCGAGGGCCGAGTGCAGCACCATGAACATGCTGGTGCCCGTTGCCCGGGCCAGCTCGTCCACGGCCGCGTGCAACTGCTCGTCCAGGACGAAGCCCTGGTGCTCGCTGCCCTCGGCACCCGGGCGCGGGGCGTCCGTGGGGAGCGCCAGCTCCGCCGGTACGTCTTCGAGCGTCTGCCGCCAGTAGGCGAGCTGCCGCCCGCCCCGGCTCTCCGGGTCGGACAGGTCACCGAGGACCTCGTGCGCCCAGCGGGTGTAGTCCGCGTACGTCACCGGCAGCGGCTCCCACTCGGGCGTCCGGCCCTCCGTGCGGGCCGCGTACGCCGTGGTGAGGTCACGGAACAGCGGCACCACCGACCACTCGTCCACCGCCAGGTAGTGCGAGGTCAGGAGAAGAGCCTGGTGACCGGCCGGGTCCGTCAGCAGCGTCGCCCGCAGGGGGGCCTCGCGCTCCAGGTCCGGGGCCTGCCCGGCGAGTTCCGCCAGGCGGGCGTCCAGGTCCGCGCACCGGTCGAGCGCGAGTGCCGGGGCCTCGGCCGGCCTCTGGAGCACCACACCGTCACGCTCGGCGAACGCCGTGCGCAGCGGCTCGTGACGGGCCACCACATCGGCGAGGGCGTCGGCGAGCGCCGCGGCGTCCAGTCCACCCTCCGGTACGCGCAGGGCCAGCGCGTGGTCGAAGCCCGGGGTGCGGCGGTGCGACTCCCACTCCCAGCGCTGGACCGGGGCGACCGGCAGCGGGGCGCCGGCAGTGTCCTCGGTGTCTTCGGCGGGCCGAAGCGCCGGGCGGGCGGCCGCCGCGCCCTCCAGCTTGCCGGCGAGGCCGGCGACGGTCAGCGCGTCGAAGACGTCCCGGATGCTCAGCTCGACGCCGAACTCCGCGCGGATACGGCCCAGGAGCCGCATCGAGGCCATGGAGTGGCCACCGAGCGCGAAGAAGTTGTCGTGGATGCCGACCTTCTCCAGCTTGAGGATCTCGCAGAACAGGTCCGCCAGGCGAGCCTGCGTCTCGGTCGCCGGGCTCGCGTCGCCGGTCATCGCGGACCAGTCCGGCGCGGGCAGCGCCTTGCGGTCCAGCTTGCCGTTGGGGGTCAGGGGAAGGGGGCCGTCCAGCGGTACGACCAGTGCCGGGACCATGTACTCCGGCAGGTGGCCCGCCACATGGGCGCGCAGCTCCTGCGGGGCTGCCTCCCCGGCCTCTCCCGCCTCCAGTACGGCGTATCCGACCAGGCGCACGATGTCGCCGTCGCGGTCCGGCAGGACCGCGGCCTGCGCGACCGACGGGTGCGAGGCGAGCGCCGCCTCGATCTCCCCGAGCTCGATACGGAAGCCGCGCACCTTCACCTGGGTGTCGACCCGGCCCAGGAAGTCGAGGTTCCCGTCCGCGCGCCAGCGGGCGCGGTCGCCGGTGCGGTACATGCGGCCGCCGGGCGGGCCGTAGGGGTCCGCGACGAACCGCTCCGAGGTCAGCCCGGCCTTGCCGAGGTAACCGCGGGCGAGGCCGCGTCCGGAGACGTACAGCTCGCCGACGACACCGGGCGGGACGGGCCGCAGGTTGTCGTCGAGGACGTAGCAGCGGGTGTTGGGGTCGGGTCGGCCGATGGGGACCCGGCCGGTGGGCCGGCCACCGTGCTCGCGTGCGGGCCACAGCGTGGAGTTGACCGTCGCCTCGGTGAGTCCGTACGCGCAGATCAGGTGGGCCGTGGTGCCGAAGCGCTCGAACAGGTCCGGCGGCACCGTCTCCGTACCGACGAGGACGGTCGAGCCCTCGGGCAGCTCGCAGCCGGGCGGCAGCGCCGACACCAGGGACGGGGGCAGGATCATGTGGCTGATCCGCTGGTCCGCGAGGAAGTCGGTCAGCGCGGACCCGGCGACCCTGGCCTCGTCGGTGATGAGGACGAGCCGGCCGCCGTGGCACAGCGCCATCGACAGCTCGAAGACGAAGACGTCGAAGCCGATCGAGGCGAACTGGAGCACACGGCTGCCGGGCTCGAGGCCCATCCGGTCGACAGCGGTGGCCACCAGACTGGCGATGCCCTCGTGCGGGACGACCACGCCCTTGGGGCGTCCGGTCGAGCCGGAGGTGTAGATCACGTACGCGGCCTGGTCCAGGCCGACCGGTCCGCTCCCGACGGCGGTCTCCGGCAGACCGTCCAGCTCGGCGGCGACGGACGGCTCGTCGAGCAGCACCATCGGTACGCCCGCCACGTCCGGGATCTTCCCGGCCACGGACTCGGTGCCGACCACGAGGGCCGCCCGCGAGTCCTCGATCATGTAGCCGAGCCGGTCGGCGGGGTGGGCCAGGTCGAGCGGCAGGAACGCGGCGCCGAGCTTGAGCGCGGCGAGCACCGTGGCGATCATGTCGGCGCAGCGGGGCACGGCCACGCCGACCACGCTCTCCGCGCCCACACCGCGCGCGGCCAGCAGCCGGGCGATCCGGTTGGACCGCGCGTCGAGCCGCTCGTACGTCACCGAGTGCGAGCGGTCCACGACGGCGATCGCGTCGGGCCGCTCGGCGAGCCGCCGCGCGAACATCGCCGGCAGGGTCTCCTCGTCGACGGGCCGCGGGGTGCCGTTGAAGCCCTCCAGGACGAGGTGACGCTCGTCGGCGGCGAGGATCTCCGCCTGCGAGACGGGTCGCTCGGGCGCGGCGACAAGGGCGGCGACGAGCGCCCGGAGCCGGTCGCCGATCCGCTCGGCGGTCTCGTGGTCGAACAGTTCGGTGGCGAACTCCAGGCGGCAGGCCAGGGACCCCGCAAGGCCGTCGGCGGCCGTGTGCTCGGTGAAGCTGAACACCAGGTCGAACTTCGCGGAGCGGATACGGAACGGCACGTACTCCACCTGGAGCCCGGCCAGTTCCCGCTCGTCGCCGGTGCGGGCGTGGTAGCCGACCATCACCTGGAACAGCGGGTTCCGGGAGAGCGAGCGGGTCGGGTTGAGCTTCTCCACGACCGACTCGAACGGCACGTCCGCGTGGGAGAAGGCCGCCAGGTCCCTCTCGCGGACCCGGGTCAGCAACTCGGTGAAGCTCGGGTCGCCGCTGAGGTCCGTGCGGAGCACGAGGGTGTTGACGAAGAAGCCGACCAGGTCGTCCAGCGCCTCGTCACTGCGGCCCGCGATGGGCGCGCCGAGGGGGATGTCCGTACCCGCGCCCATGCGGTGCAGCAGGGCGGCAACGGCCGCGTGCACCACCATGAACATGCTGGCGCCGGTCTCGCGGGCGAGCCGCTTCAGACCCTCGTGGACGTCGGCGTCGAAGTCGATGTCCAGCTCGGCTCCGGAGAACGCGGGGCGGGCGGGCCGGGGCCGGTCGGTGGGCAGTTCGAGCTCTTCGGGCGCCCCGCTGAGCGTCGAGTGCCAGTACTCCAGCTGACGCGCAGCCAGGCTGTCCGTCTCGTTGGGGCCCCCGAGCAGCCGCTGCTGCCACAGTGCGTAGTCGGCGTACTGGACGGGCAGCGGCTCCCAGTCCGGGGCCGTGCCGTGTGCGAGGCGGGCCTCGTACGCCGTGGCCAGGTCGCGCAGGAACGGACGGTCGGACCACTCGTCGGTGGTGATGTGGTGCAGCAGCAGGATGACGACGTGGTCGTCGGGCGCGACCTCCACGACCGTGGCCCGCAAGGGCAGTTCGGCGGCGAGGTCGAAGGGCCGGTTGGTCTCCGCGTCGACGATGCCGGGCACCTCGTCCTCGGTGGCGCGGACGAGCTCGACCACGGGCCGCGGGCCTCCTCGGCCGGCAGGACGCGCTGGAACGCCTGGCCGTCGCGCTCGGCGAAGACCGTGCGCAGGGCCTCGTGGCGGGCCGTGACATCGGCGAGCGCGGCGGTCCACGCGTCGACGTCCAGGGCGCCGCGCAGCCTCATCACCAGCGGGAAGTTGTACGCGGCGGAGGTGCACTCGATCTGCTGGATCACCCACAGCCGCTGCTGGGCGTGGGACAGCGGCAGCTCGTCGGGCCGCTCGCCGGCGGTCAGCGCCGGGCGGGCGGCGCCACCGGAGCGGGCCGCGCGTTCCACCAGCTCCGCGACGGTCGGCGCCTCGAAGAGGTCGCGGATGGCCAGTTCGGCGTCGAGCGCGGTGCGGGCACGGCTGACCAGACGGGTGGCGAGCAGCGAGTGGCCGCCCAGCTCGAAGAAATCGCTGTCGATGCCGACGCTGCCCTCGGGCAGGCCGAGCACCTCGGCGAAGAGGGCGCAGAGGGTCTCCTCCCGCGGCGTGCGGGGGGCGCGGCTGGGGCCCGTACCGCCGAAGTCCGGGGCGGGCAGCGCCCTGACGTCGAGCTTTCCGTTGACGGTCAGCGGCAGCGTGTCCACGGCGACGAGTGCGGAGGGGACCATGTAGTCCGGCAGGCCGGCCTTCAGGTGGTCGCGCAGCCGCTGGAGCAGTTCCTCGCCCGCCTCGGCGCCGTCCTCCGGGACGACGTAGCCGACCAGGCGCTTGGTTCCGGTGGCCTCGCTGACGACCACGGCGGCGTGCGCGACCTCGGGGTGCGTGGACAGGGCCGAGGCGATCTCGCCCAGCTCGATGCGGTAGCCACGGATCTTGACCTGGTCGTCGGTGCGGCCGAGGAAGTCGAGCAGGCCGTCGGGACGCCGGCGTACGAGGTCGCCGGTGCGGTACATCCGCTCTCCCGCACCGCCGAACGGATCGGCGACGAACCGCTCCGCGGTCAGCCCGGGCCGGTCGTGGTAGCCGCGGGCCAGACCGGTACCCGCGATGTACAGCTCACCGGGGCAGCCCGGCGGAACGGGCCGCAGCATCGCGTCGAGCACGTAGGCCCGGGTGTTGCGGATGGGCAGGCCGACGGTGGGGGTCGCGCTGTCGGTGGTGGAGCCGCCGAGCGTGTTGATCGTGTACTCGGTGGGCCCGTACAGGTTGTAGCCGTAGGTGCCGTCGGTGTGGCGGAGCCTGCTCCACACCGTGTCGGAGACGGCCTCGCCGCCGAGCAGGACCAGGGCGGGCCGGTGCTTTCCGGCTGCCGCGTCCTGGTCGAGCAGGCCCTCCTCGATGAGGAGCTGGGCGTACGTGGGCGTCACGTTGACCACATCGACCTGGTGCCGGTCGCAGTAGGCGACCAGGGCCTCGGCGTCGCGGCGCAGCTCCTCGTCGCAGACGTGGACCTCGTGGCCCTCGACGAGCCAGAGCAGCTCTTCCCAGGACATGTCGAAGGCGAAGGACACGGTGTGCGCGATGCGCAGCCGTCGTCCGCCGGCCGAGGCGATGGCCGGGTCGAAGATCTCCTCCTGGTGGTTGAGCTGCATGTTCGTCAGGCCCCGGTACGGAGTGACGACGCCCTTGGGCTTGCCGGTCGAGCCCGAGGTGTAGATGACGTACGCCGGGTGCTCCAGGCGGTCCGCCCGGTCGTGGGCGAACGCGGGCCGCTCGGCGTCGGTGATCTCGGTGCCGGGGAGCGCGGCCAGTTCGGCGGCCACGGCCTCGTCGTCCAGGAGGAGTTCGGGCGCGGCGGGGCCGCTGTCGCCGCGGAGGGCCGGGGCCACGGTGGTCGTGGACAGCAGGCACAGCGGCCGGGTGTCCTCGACCATCAGCCGCAGCCGGTCGGCCGGGTGGTCCAGGTCCAGCGGCAGGTACGCGGCACCCGTGCGCAGGACGGCGAACAGTGCGGCCACCATGTCGATGGAGCGCGGCAGCGCGAGCGCGACCGCCTTCTCCGGTCCCGCGCCCCGGGCGAGCAGCAGCCGGGCGAGCCGGTTGATGTGCGCGTCGAGTTCGGCGTACGTGAGGGCCTGCTCGCCGAACACCAGCGCCACGGCGTCGGGGGTACGGGCCACCTGGGCGGCCAGCATGTCGGCGACGGTCTCGTTCGGTACCGGCTCCCGGCTCCCCGCCCAGTCGGCGGAAAGGGACTCCCGCTCGCCGGGCAGCAGCAGGTCCAGGGCGCCGACCCGGGTCGTCAGGTCTCCGATGAGCCGTTCCACCAGGGCGCCGAAGCGGTCGAGCGTGGCCGTGGCCTGCTCGTCCTCGACCAGGTCGGGGCGGTACTCCAGCTTGACCTGGACCGTCTCGGCCGGGTTGACGATCAGGGTCATCGGGTAGTGGGTGGCGTCGACGCTGCCCACGCCCGTGATGCCATGGCGCTCGGTGAGCTGCTGGAAGGCGCCCTCGTCGGCGAAGTTCTGCAGGACGTACAGGGTGTCGAAGAGGGTGGGGTGCCCGCCGGCCCGCTGGAGTTCGGCGAGTCCCAGGTACTCGTGGTCCATCAGGGCGACGCGCTCGGTCTGGATGCGGCGCAGCAGGTCCCCGACCGGCTCGGCCGGGTCGAGGGTGATCCGCTGGGGCACGGTGTTGAGGAACATGCCGATCGTCGTGTCGACTCCGGGCACGTCCGCCGGACGTCCGGCGACCGTGGCGCCGAACACCACGTCGTCACGGCCCACCGTGGAGGACAGGACGAGCGCCCACGCGGCGGAGAGCACCGCGTTGATGGTCAGTCCGTGCTCGCGGGCGGAGCTGCGCAGTCGGTCGCTGAGGGCTCGTCCGAGGCTGAGGGTGCGACGGCGCGGGATGGTCGGTTCGTCACCGCGCTCGCGGGCGACGAGGGTCGGCTCGTCGAGTCCGGCCAGGGCGCCGCGCCAGGTATCGCGGGCCGCGTCGAAGTCCTGCCCGGCGAGCCAGCTCAGGTAGTCCCGGTAGCTTCCGGCGGCGGGCAGGGCGCTGTCGTCGCCGGCTGCCGCGTACAGGCCGAGGAGTTCGTCGAGGAAGAGGGACTGGGACCAGCCGTCCCACGCGACCAGGTGGTGGCTGAGCATCAGCCGGTCGGTGGTGTCGGTGAGCCGGATCAGGGTGAGCCGGAACAGCGGGGGCGCGGCGAGATCGAACCGCCGGCGCCGGTCGGTGTCGGATATCTGGGCGAGCCGGGTCCGGCGCTCGGCTTCGGTCAGGCCGGTCAGGTCGACCTCGGTGAGCGGTACGGGCAGCTCGGCGGCCGGGCAGACGAACTGCACCGGCTCGGGCAGGCCGTCGCTGACGATGCCCGCGCACAGGCTGGGGTGCCGGCGCAGCAGGGTCGCGACGGCGGCGCGCAGCCGGTCGGCGTCGAGGCGGCGGTCGAAGTCGAACGTGTCCTGCGCGGTGTAGACGTCGAGCGCGGTCGTGTCGTAGCTGGCGTGGAAGTAGATGCCTTCCTGGAGCGGCGACAGCGGCCAGATGTCGGCCACCGGCGCCGGGCTCACCCGCTCGACCAGCTCGATGCCGGCCTGGGTGAGGGCGACGAGCGGCACGTCCGAGGGGGTGAGGGAGGGCCGGGCGCCGGGCGCGGCGGTCTTGGCGACGAGGTCGCGCAGGGCGTCGGCCCAGGCGCGGCTCAGTGCCCGCACGTCCTCCGCGGTGAGCACGTCGCCCTCGGGCCAGGTCCAGGTGGCGCGCAGCTCGGGGCCGTTCGGGGTCTCCGCGCAGACGGCGTTGACCTGGAGCGGGTAGGGCATCGCGAGGTCGGCGTCGGGCTCGACGGCGAGCGCGTCGGACTCGACGGCGGGCGCCCAGTCGTGGGTCTGCTCGGCGGGGAGTCGACCGAAGTAGTTGAACAGCACCTGGGCGGTGGACAGCCCTGCGAACACGGGGGCGAGCTGCGGGTTGAGGTAGCGCAGCATGCCGTATCCGGCGCCGGAGTCCGGGGCGGACCGCACGGACTCCTTGACCTGCTTGAGCGTGTCGAGCGGGTCGTCGGCGGCGGGCAGACGCACCGGGTGGAGGCTGGTGAACCAGCCCACGGTGCGCGAGAGGTCGGCGTCCGTGCCGTCCCGTCCGTGGCGCTCCAGGTCGACCAGCAGGTCGCCGTCGGCGTCGGGGCGCCACTGGGTGACGGATCGCCGCAGCGCCGCGAGCAGGACCTCGGTGACGTCGGCGCCGACCGCAGCGGGTACGGCGGTGAGCAGCGCGCGGGTGTCCTCGGCGGACAGGGTGACGACGTGCTCCCGCGCCGCACCGGCCGTTCCGGTACGGGTGGCTCCGGCGACCAGGTCGGCTCCGGGTGCCAGCGTCTTGGCCCAGTAGGGCAGTTCGGCCTGCCGCTGCGGGGAGGTGGCCTGCTCGGCGACGTCACGGGCGAACCTCCGCAGAGAGGTCGGCACCGGCTCGAGCTCCGGGGACCCGCCTCGTACGACGGCGTCCCACGCGGTGGCGAGGTCGCCGAGGAGCACGCGCCAGGACACGCCGTCGATCACGAGGTGGTGGACGACGAGCAGCAGTCGGCCGGGGCGGTCCGTACCGGCGTCGAACCACACGGCCTGCACCGTCACGCCGGCGTCGGGGTCGAGGCGGTTCGCCGCGGCGTCGGACTCCTCGCGGATGACCGTGCGGAAGGCGGACTCGTCGAGGCCGCGTGCGTCGACGCGGCGGAGCAGTCCGGCCGCGTCGAGGGAACCCGCGGGCATCGTCCGCGCGGACCAGAGGGCGGGGATCGCCGGACCGAGGTCCATGCGGGTGAGGGTGAGTCGCAGGCCGTCGTGGTGGTCGAGGACCGCCTGGAGGACACGCGTCAGCTTGTCGGTGTCGGCGGAGGCGGGCGCCTGGACCAGCATGGAGAGGTTGAAGCGGCTGATCGTGCCGCCGTCCTCGCGGAGCTGGTGGACGATCGGCAGCAGCGGTACGTCACCGACGCCGTCGGAGTCGGCGACGGGTGCCGCGATCGCCGGCGCCGCACCGGCGACGGTGGCCGCCAGGGCGGCCGGGGTGCGGTGCTCGAAGACGTCGCGCGGGGTCACCGGCAGGCCCGCCTTGCGGGCGCGGCTGGAGACCGCCATGGACAGGATGCTGTCGCCGCCCAGGACGAAGAAGTCCTCGTCGGCGTCGACCCCGTCGATGCCGAGCACCTCGGCGAAGATGCCGCACAGCTGCTGCTCGCGGCCTTCGCGTGCGCTCGCGTGACGGCTGCGCCTGGGCGCCTCGGGGGCGGGCAGGGCCTTGAGGTCGGTCTTCCCGCCGGGGGTGAGCGGCAGCGCGTCGAGCCGTACGAAGTGGCTGGGCACCATGGGCGCGGGCAGCGAGTCGCTCAGCGCGGCGCGTACGGCCTCGGTGTCCAGGTCCCGCGCACCGGCGGCCGGGACCAGGTAGGCCACCAGCTGCTTGACTCCCCGCTCGTCGTCGCGTGCCACGACGACGGCCTCGGCGACGGCCGGCTCGTCGCGCAGCCGGGCTTCGATTTCCCCGAGCTCCACCCGGTTACCCCTGATCTTGACCTGGTGGTCGGTGCGCCCGAGGTAGGTGAGCACACCGTCTCCACTGAACTGAACCATGTCTCCGGTGCGGTACATCCTCCCTCCTTGCCCGCCATCGGGCAGGAGGGGCCCATCCGGACCGCCGAACGGATCGGCGACGAAACGCTCCGCGGTCAGCGCGGCGCGTCCGTGATAGCCGCGGGCCAGTTGTGCGCCCGCGATGTAGAGCTCGCCCGGCTCGCCCTCCGCGACGGGTCGCAGATGGCGGTCGAGGACGTAGAGGCGGGTGTTCCACACCGGCCGCCCGATGGGCACGGTCGACCCGGCCGGGGCCGGGCCCGCTTCCCAGCTCGTGACCTGGATGACGGCCTCGGTGGGTCCGTACACGTTGAACAGCGGTACTCCGGTGCGCTCCTGCCAACGACGGGCGAGCGGAACCGGCAGGGCCTCACCGCCGCTGAACGCGCGGCGCAGGCTCGCCCACCACTCCCCCGCCTCGTCCTCGGCCAGCAGCGCGCCGTAGAGGGAGGGCACGAGGTCGACGCCGGTGACCCGCTCGCCGCGGATCAGGTCGACGAGGTACGCCGGGTCCCGGTGTCCGTCCGGCCGGGCGATCACCACGGTGCCGCCGGTGAGCAGCGGCGTGAAGATCTCCAGTACGGACGGGTCGAAGCTGGTCGAGTACTGGTGCAGCACCCGCTCGTCGGGTCCGTACCCGAAGTGCTCGGCGGTCCACAGGAGTTGGCCGACGACCGCGCGGTGCGGGACGACGACGCCCTTGGGGCGGCCGGTGGAGCCGGAGGTGTAGATCACGTACGCGGCGCTGTCCGGGTGGACGGCTGCGGACACAGGACCGGATACGGGATCGGCGCCGGCCGTCTCCTCGCCGACGACGACGTGGGTCACACCGTCGAGTGCGGGCAGCCGGGTCCGGGACGCGGCGGTGACGACGACGGTGCGCGCCCCGGAGTCCTCGAGCAGGTACCGCACCCGGTCGGCCGGGTAGTCGACGTCGACCGGCAGGTAGGCGGCGCCCGCCTTGAGCACGCCGAGCATCGCGATCAGCGTCTCGGCCGACCGGGGCACGGCGACGGCGACGACGGACTCGGGCGTCACGCCCCGGGCGAGCAGCCTTCCGGCCACTGCCTCGGCGCGCGCGTCCAGTTCGGCGTAGGTCGTCCGTCCCGCCTCGTGGATCAGCGCGGTCGCGTCCGGGGTCCGGCGGGCCTGCCGGGTGAAGGCCGCATGCAGCGTGTCGCCGGGCAGGGCGTGGTCCGCGCCGGCCAGACGGTCGAGGCCGGTCCGCTCCTCGTCGGGGGTGCGCAGCGCGAGCCCAGCCACCGGGCGGAGCGGGTCCGTGACGAGCTGGTCGAGCAGGGCGAGCAGCCGGTCGGCGAACCGGCGGGCGGCCGCCGGGTCGAGGCGCGCCGGATCGTGGTCGAGGCGCAGCCGGAGCCGTTCACCGGGCAGGACGGTGAGGGCCAGCGGGTAGTGGACGGCGTCGCGGATGTGCGAGCCGGTGATCCGGACCAGTCCGGCCGGGTCGCAGGGCTCGCCCGCCTCGGGGAGGTTCTCGACGACGACCAGTGCTTCGAACAACTCGCCGCGTCCCACGGCTCGCTGGATGTCGGCGAGGCCCACGTGCTGGTGGTCGAGCAGCTCGGCCTGCTCGTCCTGGAACCGCGAGAGGACGTCGACGAGCGACTGCTCGGGGCGCCACCGCAGCCGCGCGGGAAGGGTGTTGATGAGGAGGCCGACGAGCCTCTCCACTCCTTCGACGGCGGCCTGGCGGCCCGAGACGGTGCTGCCGAAGACCAGGTCGCGGGTGCCGGTGACGTCCCCGAGCAGGAGCCCGAAGCCGCCCTGGACGACGCTGCCGAGCGTCAGTCCCAGCGCGCGGGCCCGTGCGGTGAGGGCGGCGGTGTCCGCCGCGGTCAGCTCCACGGCGATCGTGCCGGTCCGGCGCTCGCCGGTGTCCGCACCACCTCGTACGGGGAGCCTGGCCGGGCCGTCGTACCCGGCGAGGGCGTCGCGCCAGGCGCTCAGCGCGCCGTCCCGGTCGCGTGCGGCGAGCCAGCCGGCGTACGCCCGGTACGCCGGGTCCTCCCCCGGCCGAGGAGCCTCGCCGCCGGGCCGGTAGCCGCTGAGGAGTTCGCGCATGAGGAGCGACACCGACCAGCCGTCCACCACGATGTGATGCAGCGTCAGCACCAGCTGGGAACGCTCGGCGCCGTGGCGGATCAGGGCGGCCCGCAGCAGGGGCGGGACGGCCAGGTCGAATCCTTCCGCCCGCTCCTGCGCCTCGATGGCGTCGGCGGTCGTCGCACGATGGTCAGGGTCCTGGCCGGACAGGTCGTCGAAGCGCCAGGGCAGGGTGACGCGCTCGCCGATGAGCTGCACGATCCTGCCGTCCGGCAGCTGGTGGAAGGCGGCGCGCAGCAGCGGGTGGCGGTCGAGGAGGCCCTGGACGGCGAGCCGCAGCACCTCCGGGTCGACGTCGCCGGCCAGTTCGACGGTGTCCTGCACGGCGTATCCGTCGGCGCCCGTCTCGTCGACGGAGGCGTGGAAGTAGAAGCCCTGCTGGAGCGGAGTGGCCAAAACGGCGTCCACGAGGCCCGGGACGGCGGCCTCGCACTCGGCGCGCTCGGCGTCGGTGAGCGTGACGAGCGAGAACGGGGCGGGCACGTCACCGCTCAGGGCGCGAGGCGTGTCCGCCGCCTCTCCCGTGAGGCGGGCGAGTGCCGCGACCGTACGGTGCCGGAACACATCGCGCGGGGTGAGCGCGAAACCGGCCTCGCGGGCGCGGTTCACGAGCTGGATCGCCACGATGCTGTCGCCGCCCAGCTCGAAGAAGCTGTCGTGGACGCCCACCGACGGCAGACCGAGGACGTCGGCGAACAGCCCGGCGAGCGCGGTCTCCGCGGGGGTGGTGGGCGCGTCGTCGCCGCCCATCGCCGTCCACCGGGGCGCGGGCAGGGCGCGGCGGTCGAGCTTGCCGTTGGGCGTCAGCGGCAGGGCTCCGTCGAGGCGCACGACGGCGGACGGAACCATGTAGTCCGGGAGGGTGCCGGCGATCCGGGCACGGGCCTCGGCCACGGCGGCCTCGGCGTCCGGACCGGCACCGTGGGCAGCGGCCGCACCGGCGCCGGCCTCCGCGACCAGGTAGGCGACGAGCCGCTTCACGTTCCGGTGGTCCTCGCGGACGAGGACGGCGGCCTGGGCGATGCCGGGGCAGGCCATGAAGGCGCTCTCGATCTCGCCGGGCTCGATGCGGTGGCCGCGGATCTTGATCTGGCCGTCCGCGCGGCCGAGGAACTCGAGGTTGCCGTCGGCGCCCCAGCGCACCCGGTCGCCGGTCCGGTACATGCGCGTGCCCGGCCCGCCGAACGGGTCGGCCACGAAGCGCTCCGAGGTGAGCCCGGCCCGGCCCAGGTAGCCGCGGGCGAGGCCGCGCCCGGCGATGTACAGCTCGCCCTCGGTGCCGACGGGGACGGGGCGGAGAGCCGAGTCGAGCACGTAGGCACGGGTGTTGGGGTCGGGGACGCCGATCGGGGCGGGGCCCGGACGGTCGGCGTCGGAGACCCACAGCGTGGAGTTGACGCTCGCCTCGGTGAGACCGTAGGCGACGACGACCTGGACATGCCCGGCCCAGCGGGCGATCAGTTCGCTGGGAACCGCTTCGGTGCCGACGATCAGCACAGAGCCGTCGGGGAGTTCGCAGTCCTGCGGGAGCGCCGAGACGAGCGACGGCGGCAGGATCATGTGGGTGGCGCGGTGGCGCGCGATGTAGTCGGTGAGGGCCGGCCCGGCGACGCGACGCTCGGTGGGGACGACGATGATCCGGCCGCCGACGCACAGCGACATGATCAGGTCCCAGACGGTGACGTCGAAGCCGACGGACGCGAACTGCACGACGCGGCTGTCGGCGGTGATGCCGATGCGGTCGGTGGCGGTGGCGATGAGGCTGCCGACGCCGTCGTGCGGGACGACGACACCCTTGGGGCGTCCGGTGGAGCCCGAGGTGTAGATGACGTACGCGGCCTGATGCAGGGCGACGGCCACACCGGGGTCGGTCTCGTCGTGGGTGGCGCACTCGGCGGCCACGGACGGCTCGTCGAGCAGGACATGCACGACGCCCGGCGCGGCGGGCAGATCCGCGGACAGCTCGCGTGTGGTCACGACGGTCCGGGCGCCCGCGTCGGTGAGCATGTACGCGATCCGGTCCTGCGGGTGGTCGGCGTCCAGCGGCAGGTACGCCGCCCCTGCCTTCATCACGGCCAGCAGGGAGATCACGAGTTCCGGGGAGCGGGGCAGCGCCACGGCGACGACGTCCTCGCGGCCGACGCCCCGGGCGGCGAGGAGCCGGGCGAGGCGGTTCGCGGCGGCGTTGAGCTCCGCGTACGACAGTTCACGGTCCTCGTACACCAGGGCGACGGCGTCCGGTGTGCTCCGTACCTGCCGCTCGAAGGATGCGGGCCAGGAGAGTTCGGCCACCTCGCGGGGTGCCACGCCGAACTCGTCGAGCAGCCGCGCGCGTTCGGCGCCGGTGGTGAGTTCGAGATGTCCGACCCGGCAGGTCAGGTCCCGGGCGAAAGCGTGGAGCAGCATGAGGAAACGCCGCTCGTGCTCGATCAGCTTCTCTTCGTCGCACGTGTCGGCGTCGGCGTCGAGCAGGACGCGCAGCCCCTGGCCGGCCTGGAAGTCGCCGAACGTGATGGCGAGGTCGCTGACCGGGCCGAGCCACATCGGGGCGAGGTCGGCGTCGAGGTCGCCGAAGCGGATCCGCTCACCGCTGGGGAGGATGTTGACCGTGGGGCCGACGAGCTCCTGCACACCGTCGACGAGCCCGAGGTCCCGGGCCAGGTCCTCGGCGCGGTGACGGCTGTGGGTGACGGTCTCGGCGACCGCCGTACCGACCGCCGCCACCAGCTGGACGCCGGTCATGTCGGGACGGACGGTGAGGCGCAGCGGCAGGATGTTGGAAACCATGCCGGGGATGTGCCGGGTCGCCGGGTCCTGCCGGGTGGTGACGGGCAGGCCGAGGACCAGGTCCTGTTCGCCGGTGGTCCGGTGCAGGTAGGCGGCGACGGCGGACAGCAGGATGCGGGAGAGCTGGACGCCTGCGGTGGCCGCGGCGTCGCGGAGCTGTGCGACGGCGGGCGCCGCGAGCTCGGCCGTGCGGCGCAGACGCCGCTTGGTCATCCCCGACGACCGCTCGACGAGCCGCACGGGTTCGGGCCGGTCGCCCAGGCGCCGCAGCCAGTACGCGCGGTCCTCCCCGTGCTCTGCGGAGACGCGGTAGGCGGCGTCCGCGTCGACCAGCCGGGAGAGCGACCAGTCGGGGGCGGTGGCCCGGTCGCCATGGGTGTAGAGGTCACCGGCACGGCCGGAGATCCGGATGATGCCGACGCCGTCGATGACGATGTGGTGGTAGCGCTGGTACCACCAGACGCGGTCGTCCGCGAGGCGGAGCAGCGCGTGGGCGTAGAGCGGGGCGGACGCGAGGTCGGTGGGGCGGTCCCGCTCGGCCTCGGCCCACCGGTGGGCCGCATCCAGAGGGTCGGACTCGCCACGCAGGTCGACGGTCGGGACGTCGACCGGGACGGACGATGCCACCTGGCGCGGTACGCCGTTGTCGCCGACGATCCGGACGTGCAGGCTCTCGGCCTCCTCGACTGTCTGCCGGACGGCGGCGGCCAGGCGGTCCAGGTCGATGTCTCCGCGCAGGTCGAGGACGAACGAGACGTTGTAGGCCGAACTCTCCGGCTCGATCTGCTGGGCGAGCCAGATGCCGGATTGCCCGCCGGTGACGGGGGTACCGGCAGCGACTGTCCGGTCCGACTCGGCGTCAAACATCGTTCGCGGGGCCTTTCCCTGGTGGTGCGTCAGTGGTGGGTCGTCACGTGGTGTCGGCCGTGAGCAGCGGCACGATCTCGTCGAGGGCGCAGGAGATCGACAGGGACGGTGTCGAAGGAGAGCGCGGCGCCGGTGTCCGGGCTGTCGTACGGGAGGAACAGGTCCCGCTGCTCCCCCACTTCTCCGTCGTCCACGGCCGCCTGCCGTACGGCTGCTCCCCGAATTCCTTCACCTTCATGGGTGCTCCGGGGCGCGTTTCACACCCGCCCGGTGGGCACGGCCACCTGCGGGTACCCCCACGGCCGCCAGGCCGTGGGGGAGGGCGGAGCGGCCCAGAGAGGTGCCGCCGGGAGGCGGCACCTTGGCCGGACCTACTTGATGGCCTCGAGCCTCGGCACGACCTGGTCGATGGCGTACGGGATCGACAGGACCGTGTTGAAGGAGAGCGCGGCGCCGATGTCCGGGCTGTCGTACGGGAGGAACAGGTCCCGCTTCTCCTGGTGGACCTTGGTCTTCTTGTACAGCGGATCGGCCTTCATGACCTTCTCGGTGTCCGGGGTGCCCAGCCACACGGTGCGGTCGGCCTCCATGACGTCGAGGCGCTCGACGCTGAGGTCCGCGATGTTCTCCTTGCCGAGGGCGGCACGGTACTTCTCGGAGGTGGTGAAGCCCATCTCCGACAGGAAGATGACCTTCGGGTCCTTCGGGGAGAACGCGGAGAACTTGCCCGCCTCGTAGGGCTCGCCGACGGTGACGGTCTTGCCCTTCCACTCCGGGTGCTTGTCGCGGACGGCCTTGAAGCGGGCGTCGATGCCGGCGATCAGCTGCTCGGTCTCGGCGTCCTTGCCCAGCGCCTTGCCGATCTGCCGGGTCATGTCCTGCCAGGGCGCCTGGTAGTCCTCGTGGCCCTTGGGCTGCGCGACGACCTTGGCGATCTTGGAGATCGTGTCGTACTGCTCCTTCTTCATGCCCGAGTACTGCGCGATGATCAGATCCGGCTTCAGCGCCGCGATCTTCTCCACGTTGTACTCGTCACGCTCACCGACGATCTGCGGCGGCGTCGAACCCCACTTGTCCTTCGTCCACGGCCACTTGCCGTACGGCTGCTCCTTGAACCAGTCCACCGAACCCACCGGCTTCACACCCAGCGCAAGCACCGCGTCCTGATCCGACAGACCCAGCGTGACGACCTTCTTGGGCTCCGCCTCGATCGTCGTGCTGCCGTACTTGTGCTCGACCGTCACCGGGAAAGCAGCGGACTTAGCGCTCCCCGACGGCTTCGACTCGGCCTTCTCCGAACCGCCCCCACAGGCGGTCAGAGCGAACGCGGCGACAGCCGCCACAGCGGCACGGGGGAGGTGTCTGACGAGCCGCGTCAGTGCGGGGCGTGTACCAGTGGACACGGTGGTTCCTTTCACGGGGGTTTCACGGTGCGTGCTGCGTGCCCGGGCCGCCGCGTACGACGGCGCTACCGGCGGACCGGGCGGGCTGTGGGGGGCTGGACCGGAGGGGAGTCCCTTGCGCGGGGTCCCCTGGGCAGGGCTCAGCGGACGGCGCCGGCTCCGTCGGCTACCGGCGTGACCTCGACGAGGTCGGGCTTCGGCTCCCGCTCGACGATCGAGTCGAGGATCTCGCCGACCCGGATCGCGGTGTTGGACAGCAGGGAGGACGTGATGCCGTGGGTGTGCTCGGTGCCACCCTGCAGGTAGATGCCGCAGCGCAGTTCGGGGTCGGTCGCAAGACGGTAGTCGCGCTCGACGCGGACGCGGCCCTGGTCGTCACGGTGACAGCGGTCCGCGACCGGACCGAGGAGGCCGAGGGCGTCGGCGCTCGCGTAACCGGTGGCGCACACGACGACGTCGGCGTCCAGCCGGCTCTCCTCCCCGGTGACCAGGGAGGTGATGGTGGCGCTGACCGAGTCGGCCGTCTCCGTGACGTCGGTGAGGCGGGAGACGTTCAGGAAGCGGAGTCGCTCGGCGCCGAGGACCTTCTCCTGGTACGCCTGCCGGTACAGGTCGTCGATCAGGTCGATGTCCACCACGGAGTAGTTGGTGTTGCCGTGATAGTCCATCAGCTTGCGCTTGATGTCGTCGGGTGCCGTGTAGTACTCGTCGACCGCCGCGGGGTCGAAGATGCGGTTGGCGAAGCTGCTGTCGTCGGCCGGGCTGTACCCGTAGCGCGAGAAGACGGCGCAGACCTCGGCGTCGGGGAAGCGGCGGTGCAGGTAGGCGACGTTCTCGGCCGCGCTCTGCCCGGCGCCGACGACGATGAAGCGGGAGGGGTCGGTGCCCTCCAGGCCGTCCACCTTGGCGAGCAGGTCGGAGTTGTGCCAGACGCGGTCGGTCCGCTCGACGCCCTCCGGCATGAGGGGGCGCAGCCCCGTGCCGATGACGAGGTTGCGGGCCCGGTGGACGACGGTCTCCGCTCCGCACCGCGCCGTCACGTCGAGGTACTCCACCACACCGTCGCGGACGACGGGCTCGACGGAGACGACCTCGTGGCTGTACGAGACCATGTCGTCGACCTTCGCCGCGGCCCACTCGAAGTAGTCGTGGAACTCCACGCGCAGCGGGAAGAGGTTCTTGTGGTTGACGAAGTCGATCAGCCGGCCCTTGCTCTGCAGGTAGCAGAGGAAGCTGTACTCGCTGCTCGGGTTGCGGAGCGTCACCAGGTCCTTGAGGAAGGAGACCTGCATGGTCGCGTCGTCGATGAGCATGCCGCGGTGCCAGCCGAACCGGGGCTGCCGCTCGAAGAAGTGAGCGGTGACCGCCTCCTGCCTTCCGACGCGTGCGTTGTGCTCGCTGAGCGCGATCGCCATGGCCACATTGGACGGCCCGAAGCCGATGCCTATGAGGTCGTGGATCAGTGGTGCGTCGTCAGGAAGAGTCTGAGACATGTCACTCCCATCGTGCGGGACAGCCGCCTGTCAGGCGTGCTGTCAGGCGTGGGGGAACGGCGGAGCCCAGGCACACCGGTAACCCGGCCGCCGAGCGGAACTTAGGTAAAGCTAACCTGATCTGGCCAGACTGTCGACGGGGCAAAACGGACACCGACGCCGTTCCCGCGCCAACTGGGGCCGAAATCAGGACTCGTTGCATCCTTAGGTAAGGCTTGCTTTACTAAGCCCGGTCAGTCGCTTTCCTGAGGAGGAACCCCCATGCGGGTCGTCATGTTCGGTTATCAGACCTGGGGCCACCGCACCCTGCAGGCGCTCCTGGACTCCGAGCACGACGTGGTCGCGGTCGTGACGCACCCGAAGAGTGAGCACGCCTACGAGAAGATCTGGAGCGATTCCGTCGCCGACCTCGCCGAGGAGCACGGCGTCCCGGTGATCATCCGCAACCGGCCCGACGACGAGGAGCTCTTCCAGCAGCTCAAGGAGGCCGACCCGGACATCATCGTGGCCAACAACTGGCGCACCTGGATCCCGCCGCGCATCTACACCCTGCCCCGGCACGGCACGCTGAACGTCCACGACTCGCTGCTGCCCAAGTACGCCGGGTTCTCGCCGCTGATCTGGGCCCTCATCAACGGCGAGCCCGAAGTCGGCGTCACGGCCCACATGATGGACGAGGAGCTCGACGCCGGCGACATCGTCATGCAGCACGCGGTCACCGTCGAGCCCACGGACACGGCCACCGACCTCTTCCACAAGACGGTCGACCTCATCGCCCCGGTCACCATCGGCGCCCTCGACCTGATCGCCTCCGGACAGACCGAGTTCACCAAGCAGGACCGTTCGCAGGCCACCTTCTTCCACAAGCGGGCCGAAGAGGACATCCGGATCAACTGGGACTGGCCCGCCGAGGTCCTGGAGCGCCTGGTCCGCGCCCAGTCCGCCCCCTACCCGAGCGCCTTCACCTTCCACAAGGGGAAGCGGCTCGAGATCCTCTCCGCCGTCGTGTCCGAAGGCCGCTACGGCGGTACCCCGGGCCGCATCTTCTACCGGGAGGGCGAGGGCGTGGCGATCGTCGCCGGCGCCGATGCCCGCACGGGCCGCAACCACGGCCTGGCGATCACCCGCGTGCGGACCGAGGACGGCCGGGAGATGCCCGCGACCGAGTACTTCACCTCCATGGGCGGCTACCTGACCAGCCGTCCCTGACGGCTGGGATCCCCAAAGACCACCGGCCCACCCCGGACGGTCCCGGGGTGGGCCGGCATCTTCCCCAAGCGGCATGCGGTTGTACCCGCAACGTCACGTGGACGGTCGGACAGGCAGGGCCTCCGGATCATCTGATCATCGGTTCATGTGCGTCGTTGTCTCCATACACTGACGGTCATGGCATGCCGCATCAGTGAGCTGGTCATCGACGCCGCCGACCCCGACCGGCTCGCCGCATTCTGGAGCAAGGTCCTCGGCTACGTCGAAATCGACCGGGAGGACGACGGAAGCATCGCGATCGGGCCGCCCGACGCCGGGTTCGGCGGAGCGCTGCCCATCGTCGTCCTCAGCCCCAGCAATGAGCCGCGGACCGGGAAGCTCCGAGTGCACATCGACGTCAACGCCACCGACCGCGACCAGGACGCCGAGCTGGAGCGGCTGCTCGCTCTCGGCGCCAGGCCCGTCGACGTCGGCCAGACCGGCACCGAGAGCTGGCACGTCCTGGCCGACCCGGAAGGCAACGAATTCTGCCTCCTGCGCACCCGGCTCCAGCCCCTGTGACCACGTGCGTCCTGGCGCCAAGCCGCTCGGCCGTTGAGTGAGGCCGGGGGTTTGCTCGTCCGTGTCAGCGCCCGAGCCTGCGCGTGAGTTCCGCCGTTTCAGGCGGGGCGGCCACGTGAGACGGCCTCGTGACGTCACGGGTCGGCGTCCGGCCGGGTCGCCCTGTAGCGCGACCCGGCCGTCACCGTGCTCGGCCGGCCGTCAGTGCGCGGCCGGGTTGGCCACGCTGATCGTCAGGTCGTCACCGGTGTCGCCGGTGACCGTGACCTTCACCCCGTGGCCCGCGACCTTGACACTGGCCTGCGGGGCCGACGTGTCGTAGTACGCGTTCGGGTCGGTGTCGTCGAAGACCGCGATGCCCGGGACCGAGGGCGCGCAGGCCGCCTTCGTCACGACCGTCTGCTGCTGTCCCTTGCCCGACAGGACCTCCTTGTGGAGGCAGGTCGCGTCGGTGGCCTCCAGGCCGAAGGTCGCGTCGAACGGCTGGCGCCGGTTGCTCGGCGCGGTGCCGTCGTCGTACCTGAACGGCGCCGGGCGGGCGTCGACGGCCATGGCCGCGCCGCCGCCGGGATGCGAGCTGACGTTGTTGTCGTCGTACGACCGGTCGACGTACCAGACGAGCATGCCGTTCTGGTACTTGAAGAACTCCACCCAGTCGGGTGCCGTGATGCCCTTGCTGAACTGGTACGGGCCTTCGGCCAGGAGCGCGTCGCTGCCGACGTACTCGCGGTTCTCGACCAGGTAGTAGCGCGGGTACGTGGCCGTCTCCGTGCCGGTCGAGATCTTCCACCTTCCGGTCGCCGTCCAGCCGCCCACGCCCTGCTCGACGTCGTCGGTGGCCAGCGTCGTACCGCCGGAGGCCAGGGTGATGTCGTCCAGGAACGCGCCGGCGAAGTGCACGCCGCCGTCGGTCTGGTAGCGGAAGCGGAACAGCGAGGGCTTGCCCTGGGAGTCGTACGCGTAGCGCAGCGTCGTCCACTTGCCGGCGGAGGAGCCGTCGACGGCCGCGCCCGCGCGGAGCCAGTTCGCCCCGCCGTCGAGCGAGTACTCGGCGAAGAGGTAGTCGAAGTCGGCCTCGATCTCGTACCAGGCGCTCGCCGTGACGGTGACACGTGAGGCGGCCGGCACGGAGCGGGTGAGGGACTGGTTCAGGCCGTCGGCCGAGCCGGTCCACCAGGCGTGCGTGCCCGAGGTGGGGGTGGTGTACGTGGTGCTGCTCGTCTTGTCGGGCAGCGCGACGCGGACGGCCTGCTCCTTGCCGGTGACCTGGAACTGCGCCGGGTTCAGGGTGTACGTGCCGGTGGCGCCGAGCGGCGCGTCGGCGTAGTCGAGCCAGCCGAGGAAGAGTTTCTCCTCGGCGCCCATCAGGCCCGGGTGGGTGCCGATGCCGGCGCCCGCGGCAGCGCCGTGGCTCAGCCAGGAGCCGGAGCTCATCAGGGTCCAGAAGGCGGTGGAGTTCTCGCCGCCGGCGGTGTCGTAGTAGTCCGGCAGGCCGAGGTCGTGGCCGAACTCGTGGCAGAAGACGCCGAGTCCGCCGTTCTCGCCCTCGGTGGTGTAGTCGCCGAGCCAGTACTTCGACTGGCCGATACGGGCGCCGCCGGCCTTGTTCTGCGTACCGGCCACGTCCGGGCCGGTCAGGCCGTAGTCGTCGCCGTTGACGTACCAGCGGTGCGACCAGATGGCGTCCTCGCCCTGCGCGCCGCCGCCCGCGTCCTCGCCCATGCCGGCGTGCACGGCCTGGAAGTGGTCGATGTAGCCGTCGGCCTCGTCGAAGTTGCCGTCGTGGTCCCAGTCGTTGCGGTCCCAGACGTCGAACTGGGCGAGGTAGGCATCGATCTCGGCGGGGGTCTTTCCTGCCGCGATCCGGGCGTTCCACCACGCGTCGCCGGTGTCCTGGACGAAGGCCCACGAACCGCCGTTGTCCTCAATGGCGTTGTCACCGTAGAAGGAGGCGTTGTACGGGACCTTGACCCAGTCCTCGACGGTGTTGGTCACCGAGTAGCGGCCGCCCGAGAGGTTCTCGTAGTACGTCTTCATCGACTCGCCGGAGCCGTTGAAGAGGTTCTCGTAGTACGCCTTGTCGAAATCCGCCGTCCAGGCGTTGGAGTTGTCCACGCTCCGGTCCGGCTGGGCTATCTGGTTGTGCAGGGGGCCGGGGGTGGAACCGTACCGTCCGGCGCTCTGGTCGCCGAACTCGGAGAGGATGGTGAAGATCTTCTCCTGGCGTACGGCCGTGGTGGTCTCGGTCTCCACGAACTTGCCGGGCGCGACCTCGACGACGCCCCGGGCATTCGCCTTGGCCTTCCCCTTGGCGATCTTGTCGATCGCCTGCTCGCGCAGCTCGGTGCGCTGCTTCGTGAGCGGTCCGGGGCGATTGTCGGAGCGGTGCGCGGTGGCGGCTCCCGAGGCTTTCGGCGACGTGTCCGCGGCCTCCTGCGCGGCGGCGGGCTGCAGCCCCGCCGCGAGGAGAGCGGTGAGCGCCGACCCTAGGGTCATGCCCACGACAGATCTCTTCACGTTGCGATCCCTTTCGCATGCATGCGTCGCATGGCTCGCGTGGTTCCGTGTGGTGCTCGGGGTCTCCCCAGGCCCTCAGGGCAGGGGAAGGATCGCCTGGGGGAACGATCGCCGCAGAGTCTGGCACGAATGGAGTCGTCCCGAGGAGGGGAGAAACCGTCATTCCGCCGGGACTTGCCGGGTACGGCGCAAGGACGTCCCGCGCGGCGCACGCCGGCGACCATCATGGTCGGGACCCGAGGGGCCGTGGGCTCAGCCTGCGGGCGAACCCCAAGGCTTCTGGCCTCCGTTCAGGAGGAAGCTGCCAGCCGGCCACCCGGTTGATCCGGTGGCTCCTGCCACCCCCTCCCCGGAGCCCTGTCTGTGAGCAATGGCTCACACAACACCCCCACCCCTGACCACTTCAAGCGCCAGACAGCAGGCCGACCCAGGCCCTCGGCCCGACGCACAAGGCGGAGCAGGACGGGGAGGCTGGCCCGCTGATCCTGCCGGACGAGACCGTTCAGTATGACGCGCGCAGATGAGCATTGCCCCGCGCCCCGTCGCCGCGGCCACTGCCTCGTGCCCCAGGCCCCACATGTTTCCGGCCCCCTCGACGATGCGTCGAGGGGGGCCGGAGTTGGTAGCGGGGACAGGATTTGAACCTGCGACCTCTGGGTTATGAGCCCAGCGAGCTACCGAGCTGCTCCACCCCGCGTCGGTGATGCCTACCCTACGGCACGGGCAGGACGGTCCCGTACCGCAGGCGCTGCGGTCGGGCTGCCCGGGCAGGAAGAAGCGAGGCTCCTGCAGGGGAACCGAACCACCCAGGTCCATGCTCGAGCTCGTGCCACCGGCCGCGAGCTCTCGTTCCCGATTTTGCAGACGATCCGGGTCAAGGACGGGCGGATCTCTGAAGTCCGCCCTTTCTACTGGGACACCGAGGCAATCGCTGACGCCTGCGGCCCTGGCCGCCCGAAGCCGTCCGTAAGCACACTGATCACAGACACTCATTGATTACTGCAATCAGCACCTCGATCAAAGGGCCGGGAAATGTCGGTGAGAACTAACACCGCTGAGGGACGGACGGGCCCTTTTTGTTGGGATGTGCGGACCCTTCGGGTGACTGTCCCCGCCACGACGAATGGGGTTCACAGTCGGCTGCGCCATCTGGCGGCCGCCCACGTCGAGGGGCCATTAGCATGTGGCATGACCGAGTCGATGAAGCGAGGAGCGTCGTGCGAGAGATCGCCGTGTTCAGCGGTAGTGCCCACCCCGAGCTGGCGGCCGAGGTGTGCGACCACCTAGGGGTTCCTCTGAATCCGGTGCGTGTGAACCGGTTCGCGAACGATTGTCTCGAGGTGCAACTGCAGGCGAACTGCCGCGAACGGGATGTCTTCCTGATCCAGCCGCTGGTCACTCCCGTGCAGGAGAACCTCGTCGAGCTGTTGCTTATGTGTGACGCCGCTCGCGGGGCCTCCGCCAGCCGTATCACCGTGGTGATGCCGCACTACGCCTATGCCCGGTCCGACAAGAAGGACGCGCCAAGGATCTCTATCGGCGGACGCCTGGTGGCGGACTTGCTGGTCACCTCGGGAGCAAGCCGTGTTCTGGCGCTGACGCTGCACTCGCCGCAGGTGCACGGGTTCTTCTCTGTTCCGGTGGACCACCTGCATGCACTGAGGGAGCTTGCGCAGCACTTCCGCCGCTACGACCTGTCCAATACGACGGTCGTGTCCCCGGACCTGGGCAACGCAAAGGAGGCGGCAGCCTTCGCCCGGCTGTTGGGCACGAAGGTGGCTGCCGGTGCCAAGCAGCGCTTCGCCGATGACCGGGTGAGCATCAGCTCTGTCATCGGGGACATTGCTGACCGGGATGTCATCGTGTTGGACGACGAGATCGCCAAGGGCAGTACGGTCCTTGAGCTCTTGGACCGGCTGCGCGAGTTGGGGGCGCATTCGATCCGCGTTGCCTGTACGCACGGACTGTTTTCGGCGGGAGCCCTCAGACGATTGTCAGAACAGCCGGATGTGCTGGAGATCGTGTGCACCAACACCGTGCCCATACCGATCGAGCACCGCACCGACAAATTGCGGGTCCTGTCGATCGCCCCGGCGTTGGCTGAAGCGGTCCGGCGCATCCACGACGGCGAATCAGTGAGCGCGCTGTTCGACGCGCCCTGATCTCGATAAACAGCCAGTCGGCCTCCATGATGCGGCTGGTCGAGGATTCCTCCTGTGACATCTCGGGGATGTCGATCCAGCGCTAGGCAACTTGCGCAGCAGCTCGGGCTTGTGTGAGGGCGAGGCGGTAGGTCTCCGTGCCGGTCTGGACGAGGGTGTCGCCGAAGGTGAGGCGGTCGACGATGGCCGCGCAGAGGCGGGGGTCGGTGGACTTGGGCGGCATCGGAGCCCCCTCACCACGAGAAGCACGCCGATCCTCCCACCACAAGGCCCGCTCTCGGCGCAGCGCTGGCCAGCCCCGCGGAGGCCAGTCCGCACCGCTGGTACGGCTCGGAGGTGTTGGGCTGCTCGCCCCAGCCGACCCCCCGGCACCGGTGACATACCGGGTAATCGACGGCAAGAGCATGGTCTTCCTCCCCCTCCAGGTTGGCCGCCGGCTGGCGCCAGCCGTCCCGCTCCGCCGCAACCGTGTCCTGCCACGGCGAGGCCAACTGGGGAATCTCGGGCCAGCCGCTCCGCCGCCCGAAACGCCCCCGGCTGACCCGCCGCAGGACTCGCGCCACCCCCGTCCACGCGCAGCTTCATGCGTCCGCCCGGCCAGCCGCCGGGCCGCTTGCTGCTTCTCCTCCTGGCTCGTCATGCCGTTCACGTGCCCACTCACCTCGTACGCTGTCCTCCCCCGCCGGTTGTTCACTCCATCCGCACCGAGCAGCCGGGGAGGGCCACCGGCCCGCGCCCGCGGTCGACGATGATCAATACATGGAGCATGGGTGTAGTTCGAGCTACTGCCAGGCCAAGGCGGCGACCCGTCGGAAGTTGCCACCCAGAATCGCGGTGACGGCGTCCTCGGGATACCCGCGGGCGAGCAACGCGTCCTCGACGGTCAACAGCCCCTCCGGAGGCATGAAGTCGATCGGCCCCCAGCGGGTGTAGCAGTCGGGGAACAGCTCCGGACTCTGCACGAGCATCGCGTTGAAGTCCTCGTGGTCGAACGGGTAGTCGGTCGACACGCCGACATGTTCCGGGCCCACGAGGTCGACGGCGTGGTCGATGTGCCGTACCAGCGCGTCGATCGTGGCGTCGTTGGGGCCGAGAAAGATCCCGACACCGGTGATCCCGACGACCCCACCGGTGGCGGCACACTCCCTGGCCTGCTCGTCGGTGATGTTGCGGGGATGGTCCCACACCGAGCGCATGCAGGAGTGGCTGTAGATCACCGGCTGCTCGGACACCTCGCACAGGTCCAGTCCGGTAAGGGCACCGCAGTGGGAACCGTCCACCACCATCCCGACAGCGTTCATCTCCCGTACCAGCGCTCGGCCGTAGGCGGTGAGCCCTTCGTCAGCCTCGTCCAGACAGCCTCCGCCGGCCGCGTTGCGGTTGTTGTAGCTCGGCAGCATCGTACGGACGCCGAGCTCGTAGAATTCGCCCACCCGATCCAGACGCCCCTCGAGAGGCCCAGAATCCTCCAGGTCGAAGGCCACCGCCACATCGCCCGCCCGCCCGGCGCTGTCGACGTCCTCGACACTCACCGCCAGCCGCAGACGGTCGTCCGCGTCGATCCGCTCCCGCCAGCTCGCGATCAGAGCGGCAACGTCATCAGCGCTGTGCGGCACATAGCGTCACCCGACGGGCTGATGGGGTGAGCGGGTGGGGATCAGACCCCACGATCGAGACATTCCCTGCTGGAACGATCCCGCACACCCTGACATGGGTATTCACGGAACTCCGGTCTGAGGCGATTGAGCACCATCAGCCCGGCCCCTCACCCGGTCGTGAGCTACGTCAACCAGTCCGAAGGACCGACCTCACCGCCAAAGGTCAGCTCCCTCGCGACCGCTGGGATCCCCATCGCCAGGAGGTCTTCATGCAGCCCCGACAGAACCCGCCCCGTCGGGGAGCCGTCTTCGCCCGACTCCATGACCACCCAGCCGGCCTCCACGCCCGACACGTTCACATCGCCGCCCGCGTCCAGCTCGTCGAGCGTCACGAACACCGCCTCATGGGCAACGGCACGAACCAGGCGCACAAGGTCCTCCTTATCCGCCCCGGCGGCAAGAAGGCGCTGAGCGGCAGGCAGTTGATCGAGCGAGCCCGGGTCGGACCAGCCGTCGATCGCACCGCGCCACAGGCTCCGCAACAGCACAAAACGCGCGAGCTGCGGAAGTTCTTCAACGACCTCCGACTTGATCAGGTCGACAGGATCGGTCACGCCGAGGGCGCTGAACTGGGCACGCGGCGACTCCGCAGCGGCCTTCCGCGGCACGTCCAGGCTGCTCAGCCATTCGTGCCATGCTGGTTGAGGATCACTCACCGCAACAGCATGCCCTACGTCGGGACACGCGGCGATCGGCGCACCTGTCTCTGCTGGCGCACCAGACGCCCTGGGCCACGGAACTCCGACCGGAGTCCGCAGACTTCGCATCAGGGCGTCCAGATCCTCGTCTCGGAGTGGTGTCTGGGGCTTTCAGGCGGTACAGGATGGAGTCGCCGGCTGGCCGGTGCGGAGTGATTCGTAGGCGGCCAGGACGGTTCGAAGAGTGCGTAGTCCGGTCTCCCCGTCCGGGTGGGCTCGTTGGCCGGTGCGGGCGGCGGTGAGGAAGCTGTCGAGCATGGCCTCGTTGAGGTCGACGGCGCCGGGCTCCCAGCGGGTGGTGGCTTGGGTGGTGTCGTAGCCGTCGAGGAGTGGCTGAAAGGCGTCGAATTCGACGAGGGCGCGCTGCCCGACGCAGGTGAGCGTCAGGCCTCCCCAGGTGGGGTGGGAGGACGGGTGGCTCCAGCTGCAGTCGATGGTGGCGACGAGCCCGTTTGCGTAGGTGAGGGTGAGGAGGCCGGCGGATTCCACCTTTGGTTCGTCTTCGTGGTCCGAAGTGAGGTGGGTGTTGGCGACGGCGTAGACGTGTGTGGGTTGATCGCCGTCGAGGAGGACGTCCAGGAGATCCGCGATGTGCAGGGTGTGGTCCATGATTGCGCCGCCGCCCGCGAGGGCGGGGTCGGCGAACCAGGGCCGTTCCAGGCCCGGGGGGCTGGAGTTGTTGATGCCATGAACACTGAGGAGGGATCCGAGGGAGCCATCGGCGAGGGTGTGGCGCAGTGCCGTGAATGCCGGGTGGAAGCGCACGGGGTATGCGGTCATGAGACTGACGCCGGCCTGCTCGCAGGCGTCGATCATGGCGCGTGCGTCTTCTTCCGTGGTGGCTATGGGCTTCTCGCACAGGATGTGTGCGCCTGCCGCGGCGGCCTGTTCGACGAGCTGCCGGTGGCGGCTGTTCTCACTGGTGACAATCACGGCTTGGGGAAGCTCGGCGAAGACCTCTTCGTAGCCGCCCCTGTAGGTGACGCCGAGTACGTCGGCGAGTGCCTTGCCGCGGGTCGGGTCGCCGGGCGGGGCGTCGGGGTCGGTGGTGATGAGCTCGACGTCGCTGCGATCGCGCAGCAGCTCGACGTACGTTGCAGCGTGCACATGGGCGAAAGACAAGACGGCGACCTTCATCAGTGGCGTCCTTCCATCTGCTTGTGCGGACAGGTGTCGTCGACCGCGACGGCCAGGCCGGTTGCTACGGATTGGCGGGCGGCTGCGGCGATGCGAACGGCAGCCACACCGTCGAGCGCGCTGACGCGGGGGACGCTGCCGCCCTGGAACGCGGCGGCGAACTCGCGTATCTGAGTGGCGAACGGGTCTTCACCGAAGTCGCCGGTGGGTACCCCGTCGGCTTCGGCACCGGCTTTGCCGATCACTCGCAGCGACGGGTGTGCGAGGGAGTCGTGGGAGAGGGTGCCGTTGGAGCCTGCGACGTGGAACGTGTAGCGGAACGGGGTCGCGGGCGGGCCCCATACGCCCAGGACCTGGGAGATGACGCCGGATGCGTGGGTGAGGGTCGCGCTGCCGGTGGCCACGGCTCCCTCGGGTGCGGGGGCGGTGAGGTGGCCGCGCTGGGTGGCGTGGACGGAGACGACGTCTCCGAAGAGCCACCTGGCGATGTCCATGTCGTGGAGCATCTGGTCGGTCACGATGCCTCCGGAGAGCGCGGGGTCCGCGAACCAGGGGCTCCATGTCGGATAGCGGCCGGTGCGGGTGAAACGGGCCACCGCGACGCGGCCGGGCGCACCGGAGTTGACGGCGTCGTGGAGCCGGACGTAGGCGGGGAAGAACCGTACGACGTGCCCGGGGTAGAGCTGGCGTCCTGCCTTCTCTGCGGCATCCGCCATGTCCGCAGCCTCGGCGGGGGCGAGCGCCAGCGGCTTCTCGCACAGGACGTCCGCCCCTGCCTCGAAGGCGGCCAGCGCGATGTCGCGATGGGTGGCGGTGGGAGTGCAGATGTCCACGATCGTGGCCCGCTCCAGCACTTCCTCGAGGGTGGAGGCCTCGGTGATTCCGAAGTCTTCGGCGAGACGGGCGGCTTGGCCGTCGGTCGAGAAGACGCGCACCCGTGCGCCGAGGGCGATCCAGGCCGGCAAGTGGGTGCGTGCGATGAAGCCGGCGCCGATCATGGCTACGTCGAGTCTTTTCACGTTGTGGCCTCCTTGGCGTCGCTTTCCCGGGCCGTCTGTTCGGCGTTGATGGATCTGCGTACGTGACGTAGGTGTCGGGTGGTGAGGTCGGGGACCGTCCAGCGAGCTCCGGCGCGGGTGAGATCGGCTGCATTGGCGGTTGTGGTGACACCGACGATGTCCCGGACACCCGCGGCGGTGAGAGCGTGGATTCCCGAGGGTGAGTCCTCGAAGGCGAGGCACTGTTGAGGCCGTGCCCGCAAGGCCGCGCAGGCCCTCAGATAGCCCTCGGGTGACGGCTTGCCGCAGGTGATCTCCTCCGAGGTGATGACGAAGTCCACCAGTTCGCGCACGTCGAGGACATCTTCGAGGAGATGCTGGGCCCACTGCGCTCCGGCGCTGGTAACTACGGCCACTGGGTACTTGATACGCAGCTGTCGGATGAGAGCGGCGGCGCCGGGCACGACCTTCACGCTGCCGGCATGCTCCAGGGTGAAGGCGGTCATGGTGGCGAGGGCGGCAGCCGGGTCTGTTCCTGCCCAGGGCCCTGGTACGTCCGTGATGATGTCGTTGGGCCGCCGTCCCATGTAGCGCTGTTCGTAGTCGGCGTCGGTCACCTCCATGCCCCACGTGTCGAAGAACGCCTGCCAGGCACGCCGATGGACGCCCTCACTGAGTACCAAAGTGCCGTCCAAGTCCAGGAGGACCGCCTCGCAGGGAGAGCTGGTGCCGATCGCCTTTTGCGAGCCCACACCGGCGCCGGTCATGACGCAGCCCAGCTGAACATGAGTGCACCGGCCTGGATCGGACCGGTAACAGTCGGCGGCTGCGCCGATCCGGGCCGGCTGTCGAGCACGACGACAGGGCATATCGCGGACAGGCCGTGCGCTCGGACCGCGGCGGGGTCGAAGGTGATCACGCGATGGCCGACCTCGACCCGGTCTCCTTCCACTACATGCGTGCCGAAACCTGTTCCCTTGAGCCGCACGGTGTCGATGCCCACATGCACCAGAACGCCGATCCCGTTGTCGGTCTGGATGACGAACGCGTGCGGGTGCAGTTTGACCACTGCACCGTTCACAGGGGCCACGACATCGACGAGTCCTGCGCCAGAGAAGGGCTCCACCGCCAGTCCCGAGCCAACCAATTGAGCTGCGAAGACCGGGTCGGGCACCTCGCCGAGTGCCGCAAGATCGCCCGACAGCGGGGCATGGACGGCGAGGCTCACAGCAGCTCCTTGATGTCCTCGGCCAGGCCGTCCGCCTCGGCGCCGACGACGACCTGCACGATGCCGGCCGAGACGAGGACCCCGAGAGCCCCTGCCTTCTTGAGGGCAGCGACATCCACGGCGGCCGTGTCGTTCACCTCGGTGCGGAGTCTGGTGATGCAAGCCTCGATGTCGGCGATGTTGCCGGCCCCGCCGAGGCCTTCGACGATCAAACGCGCCTTGGACATGAGTCCCCTCCTCAATGGATCACCTTGTGAATGGGGTGCCTCTGACAGCACCGCCTACTGGTAATAACCAGACATGACCACAAGGTACTTCGTCAAGCGTCCGCACGCAACGGAGGAATGTCGTGAACCTGTCAATCGCATGGGATCCCCGGACGGAGAGCTGGCGCGGGGCCATCCGGACCGAAGAGCTGCCGCACGACGACGACAAAAATGGTGACAGAAAGGACTTCTGTCCTCCTGAAGGCTCGTTCAACGATGCCTGGCCTGTTCTCATCGTCGCGCCGAGCCCGATGTGCCGGTCCCCCACTCGCGAGGCCGGGAGCAGCGCTTTAGGTTCGGCGGCTACGCCCTCGACTCACCCGTCGGTGAGCGTCATGTGCAGCTGGTACCGGTCGGCGCGGAACCATGAGTAGGCGTGCTCGATGGGCTGCTCGCCGCTGTAGGCGATCCGGTCGAAGGTCATGACGGCGGTACCTGTGCGAATGCCCAGCAATGCAGCTGTTTCGGAAGAGGCCGGGCCGGCTCCGATCGTCTGCTCCGCGCGGGAGATGGGGTGACCGAAGCGCGTGGCGAGGGTGTCGTAGATCGATGCAGTGAAGTCCACACTGTCCAGCTCCGGCAGGACATCGGCGCTGTACCACGCATCCTCCACGGAGATGGGTGTCCCGTCGGCCAGTCGGAGGCGGCGGACATGCCATGCCTGCTGGCCGTCGGTCATTTGCAGCGCTGTGGCGGATGCAGGTGGAGGGGCGTCCTGACCGATGGACAGGACGACGGTGCCCGGCTCCAGGCCGAGGCGGCGCATGTCCTCATGGAAGGAGGCCAGGCGCAGTTCGGAGCGGTAGGCCCGCTCGGCCACGAAGGTCCCGCGCCCATGGACGCGGACGGCCAGGCCCTCGCTCACGAGCTGGCTGAGCGCTTCGCGCACCGTGACACGGCTGACGCCGTGGTCGATGCACAGCTGCCGCTCGCTGGGGAGTGCGTCCCCGGGTGACAGCTGATTGGTGCACATGTCGACCAGGATCGCGCGGAGCTGTGCGTGCTTGGGAACCATGCCCTTGGCGACAATCTGCTGTCCGGCCACTGTGACCCGCTTTCCGTCCAGGGAGCGATGCGCCCCCTACTGGTTATTACCAGTATGCATCATGCACTCACCTTACCGCCGCCTGCGGCCGGACCGGCCGGTGGAGCGGGCAGGTCCCGGCGACGGTGCTGTTGTTCTCCCCGATGACGAGCGCCCCAGGCATTGACACCCGCGCGGCAGCGAGGCCATGCTGAAACCACTGGTCATAACCAGATGGTACCGGTCCTGTCCACCGGTCGTTTCAGCCGTGTCGGGTTTCCGCCCGTCCCATTGGCTCCCTTCCTCCTGCACACCCTTTGAGGTCGTCATGAGTACCAGCGCAACTCCATCCACCGGCCGCCGACCCGGCTTGGCAGGCCTGCAGAAACTGGGCCGCAGCCTGATGCTGCCGATCGCCACGCTCCCCGCCGCAGGGCTCCTGCTGCGGCTGGGGCAGGACGATGTCCTTGGCCGCTTCCCCGCGCTGCAGGACACGGCGCACGTCATTTCCGCCGCCGGCGGGGCGCTCTTCACTCACCTGCCCCTGATCTTCGCTGTCGGCATCGCCATCGGATTCGCGAAGAAGGCGGACGGTTCCACCGCACTGGCCGCCGTGGTCGGGTATCTCGTCCTGGAGGGCGTCTTCGAAGCGATGTCGCCGGTCGTCCTCGAAGGCCAGAAGGACCCTGCCGGAGATCAGGCCCTGGTCAACTTCGGGGTCCTGGGCGGCATCGTCATCGGTCTGCTGGCGGCGATGCTGTGGCAGCGTTTCTACCGCACCGCGCTTCCGCCCTATCTGGGCTTCTTCAGCGGACGCCGGCTGGTGCCCATCCTGACGGCCGTGACCGCTCTCGGCGTCGGCGTTCTGATGAGCTTGATCTACCCCCTGTTCAATGACGGTCTGACCTCCGTCGGCGAGGCCGTCGACAACAACAGCATCGTCGGCGGCGGCATCTACGGCACGGCGAACAAGCTGCTGATCCCGCTCGGCCTGCACCACATCCTCAACTCCGTCGTGTGGTTCATCCTCGGCGACTACAACGGCGCCCAGGGCGACTTGAACCGCTTCTTCGCGGGCGATCCCGAAGCCGGCATCTTCATGACCGGCTTCTACCCGATCATGATGTTCGCCCTCCCTGCCGCAGCCCTGGCCATCTGGCGCGAAGCCCGTCCCGAGCACCGCAAGGCCGTCGGCGGCATCATGCTCTCGGCCGGCCTCACCAGCTTCCTCACCGGAATCACCGAGCCGATCGAGTTCTCCTTCCTCTTCGTCGCCTGGCCCCTCTACCTCGTGCACGCCGTGCTGACCGGCACCTCCCTCGCCCTGGTCAACGCCCTGGACATCCACCACGGATTCACCTTCTCCTCCGGGCTCATCGACTACGTCCTCAACTGGGGCAAGGCCACGAACCCCCTCCTGCTGATCCCCATCGGCCTGGCCTACGCCGCCCTCTACTACGTCCTGTTCCGGTTCGTCATCCGCCGCTGGAACCTGCGCACTCCCGGACGAGAGGAAGAGAAGCCGGATGCCGCACAGGAACGACAGCCCGAACCTGCGGCCTGACGTCAGCCGCATACATCCCTGAAGAACCGTCGAAAGGAACCGTCCATGGCGCAGCGCGTCGTCTCCATCGGCTCACGCAGCGGACTGCACGCCCGGCCCGCCGCCATCTTCGTCCAGGCTGCCGCCCAGGTACCGGTCCCCGTGACCATCGCCGTAGAGGGCAAGACCCCGGTCCCCGCCAACAGCCTGCTGGGCGTCATGACGCTCGGCGCCGGCTGCGGCGACCAGGTCACCCTGACCGCGGCGGGAGACCAGGCGGAGGCCGTGCTGGAAGAGCTGGCCGCCCTGCTGAGCAAGGAGCTCGACGCGTGAGCGCATCCTCCACCACGATGACCGGCTACGGCGTCAGCCCGGGGCTGGCCTGCGCTCCACTGATCCGCATGACGCCGCCGGTCGTCACCGACCCCGCCGAAGCCTCAGGCGAAGACCCTGCGCACGAAGTACAGCGCGTACGGCAGGCCTTGGCCGAAGTCGCTGAGCAGTTGTCCGCGATCGGGGCGAGCGGAACAGGCGGCGCCATTCTGGAGGCCGGCGCCGCCATGGCCGGCGACGATGCTCTGGTCCAGGCCGCCGCCCGGCACATCTGCGACGGCGTGCCCACCGCCCACAGCCTCTCGCTCGCCGTCGACGGCTATTGCAGGCAACTGGAGGCGCTCGGCGGCTACATGGCCGAACGCGCCGCCGACTTGCGCGATGTCCGCAACCGGGCAGTGGCACTCCTTCTGGACGTGCCCATGCCCGGCCTCCCCCGGCCCGGACACCCCTTCATCCTGGCCGCCGAAGACCTCTCCCCGGCCGACACCGTTGGCCTGGCCGACAGTGACGCGGTGGGACTGCTCACCGAGCGAGGAGGCCCGACCAGTCACACGGCCATTCTCGCGCGCAGCTTGGGTCTGCCCGCGGTGGTGGGATGTGCCGAGGCCGCCGCTCTGCCGGGCGGCACGCCCGTCATCCTCGACGGCCGGGCCGGTACCGTCGAAGCGCATCCCACCCCCGAACGCCGACAGCAAGCCCTGGAAGAACAAGCCCGAGTCCGACAGCAGCGCCGCGCACACGGACCTGGACACACGGCCGACCAGCACGCTGTCGCCCTCCTCACGAACATCGGCACACTCGACGACGCCTCCAGGGCAGCACAGGAAGACAACGAGGGCGTGGGGCTGTTCCGTACGGAATTCCTGTTCCTGGACCGCCGCGAGCCCCCCACCGTCGACGAACAGATCCACGCCTACACGCAGGTCTTCACCGCCTTCGAGGGCCGCGCCGTGACCGTCCGCACCCTTGACGCCGGCTCCGACAAGCCCCTGCCGTTCCTGCGCCTTCCCCCCGAGGAGAACCCGGCCCTGGGCGTGCGGGGCCTGCGCACCTGCACGGTCGTGCCCGGCATCCTCGAGACCCAGATCAAGGCCCTCGTCGCAGCCCAACAACGCACCGGCGTGCAGATGAGGGTCATGGCACCCATGGTCTCCACTGCGCAGGAGGCCGCCGAGTTCGCCGACCTGGCCCGCAGCTACGGAGTACAGACCGTCGGCATCATGATCGAAGTACCATCAGCAGCCCTGCTCGCGAACGATCTGCTGCAGCACGTCGACTTCGCCAGCATCGGCACCAACGACCTTGCCCAGTACACGCTCGCCGCCGACCGCACCGCCCACACCCTTGCGCACCTCCTGGACCCGTGGCAGCCGGCGCTGCTCACCCTCATCGCTCGGGTGTGCAGCGCCGCAGCGGCGCTCGGCCGCCCCGTGGGCGTCTGCGGTGAAGCCGCAGCCGACCCGCTCCTCGCCCCTGTCCTGACCGGGCTGGGCGTGAGCAGCCTGTCCATGGCCGCGCCCGCCGTCGCCGCGGTCCGTGACGCCCTCGTCCGGCTCACCTTGCAGGACTGCAAGAACCTGGCGGCGCGCGCGCTCGTGGCCGGGGGCCCGGACACCGCACGCGCCACCGCGCAGCGGACGAGCGACGCCATCGTCGCCTCAGCGGGCGAGCGGCTGGAGGACTGATGGAGGTGGTGCTCCTCCCCGACGCCGACGGGGCCGCCCGCACGGTCGCGGGCATCATCGAGCGCGCGATCACCGGCGGTGCGAAGACCCTTGGGCTGGCCGCAGGCTCCTCGCCGCTGAGCGTCTACCAGGACCTGATCCGCCGCCACCGGCAGGAGGGCCTGAGCTTCGCAGGTATCGACGCCTTCCTGCTCGACGAGTACGCGGGACTCTCGCCCTCCCATCCCCAGTCCCATGCCCAGGTGATACGCCGCGAGCTGGTCGACCACATCGACCTCGACCCCGCCCGGGTACACGTCCCGCAGGGCTCGGCGTCAGACCTGCAGCAAGAGGCCCGCCGCTTCGAGCGCGCACTCACCGGGGCGGGGCCGGTCGGCGTGCAGATCCTCGGGATCGGCGTGAACGGCCACATCGCTTTCAACGAGCCGGGGTCCTCCCTCGCCTCCCGCACCCGGCTCAAGACCCTCACCGACGACACGCGCCGCGACAACGAGCGCTCATTCGGCGGACTCGACCAGGTACCCCGAAATGCCATCACCCAAGGGCTGGCCACGATCGGGGCAGCATCCCACCTCGTCCTGATCGCCACCGGCCCGCACAAGGCCCACGCCGTGGCCGCCGCCGTCGAAGGACCCGTCACCACCCAGTGCCCCGCCTCCATCCTTCAACTGCACCCGCATGCCACGGTGGTGGTGGACGAACTCGCCGCCGCCCGACTGGAACAGCAGCGCTACTACCGCCACATCGCTCACCACAAGCCTCCCGGTCAGGGGTACTGATGAGACGCCCCACCAACGTCGTCGCGGTCGACCTCGGCGGCACCACCATCAAGGCCGCACGGTTCAACGCCCAAGGGGCGGCCGAGGAAACCCTGCGGCTGGCCACCCCGACCTCCGAAGGTCCTGCCGCCGTTGTCGCCGCCGTCGTCCGCGTCGCCGCTGCTCTCGTCCGTCCCCCTACCGCAGCCATCGGCCTGTGCGCCCCGGGGCTGATCGACGCCGATGCGGGTGTCGTCCGGTTCGCCGCGAATCTCGGCTTGCACAAGACGCCTCTTGCCGCAGCCGTGAGGGACAGGCTGCACCTGCCCGTCACACTCGAGCACGACGTCCGCGCAGCGTGCTTGGCCGAGCAGCGGCTCGGCGCCGGTGCCGACGCCGACGACCTGCTCGTCGTCGTCCTCGGCACCGGCGTCGCTGCCGGGATCGTCAGCAACGGCCGGATCACACGAGGCGCCCATGGATTCGCCGGCGAGTTCGGCCACATCCCCGTCCATGCCGACGGTGAACTCTGCGCCTGCGGCCAGCACGGATGCCTGGAAGCCTACGCGTCAGCCAGCGGCCTGGTCCGCCGCTACCGCCACACCGGAGGCATCGCCGACAGCGCGGCCGACATCACCGCACGCCTGGACACCGACCCGCATGCCGCACGCCTGTGGGCCGAGGGGACGGACGCTCTCGGCAGAGCCCTCGTCACCTCGACCGTGCTCCTGGACCACCGGCGCATCGTCCTGGCAGGCGGCATGACCGCGGCCGGAGAAGCACTCACCGAGCCCGTACGACGCACGCTGCAGCGCGGACTCACCTGGCGCACCGCGCCCCCTGTCGACATCTCATCACTGGGCGCGGATGCGGCACTCCTCGGAGCGGCGCTGCTGGCGGCAGACACCTCAGGGCTCCCGCCCTCCCGCAATGGACACACGACCACGCCGGGACAGCACACGCGGAGGTGACCGTCCTCGGCCGGCAGCGACGGTGCCGCGCCACCGGCACGTGACGGCGGATGAAAAGGAGCAGATCACCGTGTGGCCTCGAAAACGAAGTCAGCGCCCTCCCCAGCGGCTGCGGCCAGAGCTCGATGATTTGCCGCTGGTCCGCGCCCTGACACATCTGGAAGCGCAGATCGCGGCCCAGGGAAACAACCTGGCCGAGTGCAACGACCGCGGCGCCCTCACCTACCCGATAGAGCAGGCACTTCGTGATCCGGGAGAGGACTGGGACCGGCGGATGCACCGCCTGCTCATCTTCAGCTCGCTTCCCGACGCGCACGTCCTGGCAGGCCAATGGCGCGCCTGGAATCCTGCCTGTGCCGACGCAATGCTTCTACAGGCCTTCGCCGACATCACCCGGGCACGAGCCGGCGACGCCGGCAGCGAGCTGAGCACAACGGTCTCGCTGTGCCAGGACGCCGCAGAGCTCGCGCCGGCCGACCCTGCCCCCTGGGTCGGGCTGCTGAGCTACCACCGACTGGTGCGGGCACCCTGGGCTCAGATCCACCACACATGGACGGCCGTGAACGCGCGGGATCCCTGGAACCGCGAGGCCCACCGGCAGATGCTGCACTACGTCTCCCCGGAGGAATGCGGATCCAACGTCCTGACCGTCCAGTTCACCGACTCGGTCATCGCCTCTGCGCCCTCGGGCTCCCCCGTAGTAGCCCTGAGCCTCACTGCCAGCCTCCACCGGTATCGCAGGGCTCTGGCAGCCGGAGGAATCACCGCGCTGACCGCACGCAGGCACTGGGACCAGCCCCACGAACGCGTCCTCGTCGACGAGGCACTGGCCACCTGGCCCCAGCCCGGCTTCCTCAGGCACGCAGCAGCACTCGCCGACCTGAACCTCCTTGCCTACGTGCTGACGAAGGCAGCACGCCCGCAGGACGCCTGGCCGGTCTTCGAAGCAACCGCGGCGGTCGCCACCTCCTGGCCCTGGGAACTGGACGGCGATCCACTGAAGGAGGTCCGGGAATGGCACTCACGGGCATTCCGAGCCAGGAGCCGGTGACCCCACGTAGTCGCGAAGCGCTGTGTGTTCCCGTCCACACTGACGATATGGGCGCTGTTGCCCCTCGCAGAAGGCAGGCTCGAACCGCCTCGGCGCGCAGGGTTGGCCACTGGCGACTGGATCGACACAGATGACGCCGTTCCATCACTGATATCGCAGAAAATAGGCCACATCTTCTGCGATATCGGAATTGACAACCTCGCCTCTCGATGCGCAGAGTGGTCATATCTGGTAATTACCAGTTTATGGGCTCGCTCGGCGGTGGCGACGACATTCGTTGCATCCGCGGAAACCCGAGGTTGTGATGACTGCTCAAGCACCACCTGCACACTGCAGGGCCACTACGACCGACCAGCTCTTCCGCGCAAGTCAGGGAGCCGCGGCAGTCGACAGGAATGACCGATACCTCACCCTGGTGAGTGCCGACGCCAAGGACGTCAGCCGGATTCGACGCGTTGCCAAGGAATTCCTCACCGACCTGAGGGTGTCGCCGACGGCACTGGACGATGCTCTACTCATCATCTCCGAACTCGTCACCAACGCAGTACTCCACGCCCTGCCGCCGGCCGCCCTGCGAGTGCGCTGCATCCAGCAGCAGCTCCTGCGGATCGAAGTCACCGACGGCGGTCCGCGCCCCAATCCGACGTCGAAGCCTGACCAGCACGAGGAACACGGCCGCGGCATGCTCATCGTGGCCGCCATGGCGGTCCGGTACGGCACGATCGCACACGCAGGCGGAGCCACCTGCTGGGCGGAGCTGAACCCCTGATGGCCGGCATTCACCCCCCCGGAGACCGGCAAGATTGCTCTCAAGGTGGGTGCAGCCCACGCCTGGCGGACGGGGTGTTGGGCGTGACTGGGCCGGTGGTCTCGCTGCCGCGCTGTCACTGGAGACGGTGCACCGGAGTGGGCACGGTGCGATGTAAACCCCCGGCTGCCCCTATCAGATCGCCGCATCCCTCGGTGGCACACGCTCGCCGTAGCCCGGACCGCTGGAGGCGGTGCACCTCGGCTCCTACGACGGCCGGCCCGACTGAGGTGCCGCCACTCGATCCACGACCTGCCAGCGCGATTGTGCGCGACAGGGCAATGGCTGCCTGGTGACCCATCGGTGCTGCTCGTGCCCGAACTCCGGCTACGACATCGAGCATCTGACTTGGCTCCTGCGCGAGGTACCAGTGCGTGGTTTGCCGGCACGCATCCGCGCGACCGGATGATGTACAGACCACCGGGCGAGCGCCGCGGGGACTTCCAGCACGGCACCGTCTTCCGCCTGACCCACCCCACTCGAACCTGTTCATGACACGGCCGGCCACCACGACCGCTTCGGACGCGCCACCCCCGCCCGCTGCTTTCCGTCAGCACCTGTCCCGTCCACACCCGCCGCCTGGACCAGCGCGGTCAACGACGGCCTGCTCAGGACGACGCCGGACACGCACGGCTCAGCCACTGCCTCGCCCACGACCCGGCGGTGGTCGACCTCGCGATCACCGCCTTCGGCGTGGATGGCCTCGTTCTCGCGCTGACCAGCAGAAGCTCGCCGCGCTCCGCTCCTGTCGGCGGGCCACCGGGCAACTCGCCCCGCGTCAGGACGCTTGAAGGCATACGCCGACTCGTCACCCATCACCCGCGCGTCCGGCAAGAAGTCCGCCATCACCAGACGGTGGATGAAGAGCGACCGGCTCACCACGCCGGCTACCTCTGCGCCTTCGCCTCACTACGGGCATCCGCCGGTGCCAACGCCCACTACCGAGGCCGACGCCGACGCCGACGCCGACGCCGACGCGAACAAGGCGACTGGTACGCGGCGGCCCAGCGCAACCTCTTCAACCGCATGATCGGCCAGCTCTACCACTGCCTTCAGAAGCGAGAACTTTCGAGGAACAGTCCGCGTTTCCGACACCACTGCTGTCAGAAGTGGCAGCCGCGTGACCAGCGGACACGTCTTGCCAGCGGTGGCGACACCAGCCGATCATTCACCCATGAGACCCGAAGTGCAGGCGTTCGTCGCCGACGGCCCGCTCCCCGACTGGGATGCGAGCGGAGAGGAGATCGACAGGCGCGTCGAGCAGCTCGACGCGATCCCAAGGCCGGTCACGGGAGAGGAAGCCCGAGCGCTCGTCTCCTGCTTCGGCCCGGACGACTGCTACGGCGTCGCGTGGACCCTGCTGCACCTCATCGAGACCGGCCCGAACCCCGTCCTGACCACCGACCCAGGACCCGACGCCAACGAGTGGCACCAGCGGCTCTACGACCGCGCCGTGAACGGAGGAGTCATCCCGACAATTGACGGCATAGCAACGTGAGATGTCTGGAGGTGGTGCAGCCGCTCGGCGGTGAGCTCCAGGGATTGCACGTCCGTACGTGACTCCTTCAGGTCCCGCAGTGCTGTCAGGTCGATCGCCGACCGGGGCGCGCTCTCCTGACGGTCCGGCACTGAGGCGGGATCGGTGTCCTGTTGCGCGAGCAGCTGCTCGGACATCGCGGCACCGGTTCGCCAACCGTATCCGGGCGAGGCACCACCGTCCACGCCCTGCTGGAAGCCGGTCATAGTCGACACTCGATCGGCCGTCAGCTCCATATGACCCACCGCACGGTCAAGAGCCTCGCCGACGCTGCGAGGCCGGAAGACCTCTTCCGCGGGCAGTGGCAGTACAACCGGACCTCCGCCTTGGACGAGTGCAAGCCCTACTTGGACGACCGTTGGGACGAGGGGCTGCACCAATGCATGGGAGCTCTGTGAGGAGATCATCCCGCTCGGATACCAGGGCAGTTACGGCATTGTCAGCGCCTACATCGGAAAGGAGCGCACCTCATCCCGCCCAATCACCGCACAGCCGCCGGCCCCTCGGGTGGTCACCAGGTGGATCCTCAGACGCCCGGAATCCCTCACCGAGATCGAGCAACTCCGGCTCAAGCCCGTCCTGGCCAACTGCCCCGAGCTTGATGCCCTCACGGGCCACGTCCAGTCCTTCGCAACCATGCTCGCCGAGCCCCAGGGCAGACGGCTGTCCGAGTGGCTCGATGCCGTCCGCAAAGACGACCTGCCCAGCCTTCATACCCTCGCCGCGGGCATCGGACCGTGACCGTGACGCCGTCATCGCCGGCCTCACCTTGCCTTGGAACTCGCCGTTGTCGAAGGACCAGCAGCACCAAGATGCTCAAGCGCCAGATGTTCGGCCGCGCAGGCTTCAAGCTGTTGCGGAAGCGAGTACTACATGCCTGAGCCGACCGGCCGAGTCGCGGCCGCTTCAGGAGCCGGAAGCCGTGGGCTGGGTCGGTGGAGGTAGCCGTCACTCGGGCAGCCGGCATCCGGGTCCCCAGTCGGACACATCACAGGGTCGTCTTCGTCACCGAAGAGGTAGGTGTCCACCTCGCAGTCGTCGGCGGAGAAGACGGGCAGCCGCCCTGCACTCGGCCTCTTCGGCCGAAGCCCAACCATATTTGAACGCGCTCAAAATTGGGTGGTGGTCTGCCGTCAAGGGTGCATTGCGGAGTACGGAGCCGCGGTGCCAGGGCGCCACCTCCAACAATCACTCAGCGTGTCCCCTTCACGGAAGGCGAGCCAGAACCTCAGCTTCGACACTCAGTTGTTCATGACTTCGGGAGGCACTTCCACTGTGCCGTGTTCGACGTTCGCGAGAAGCGACAGCGCTCCGGTGCCCCTCCAGGGGACGGAGGCGTCACCGGGATACGAGCAGTGGGTTGCCCAGTTCGTCGATGAGTCGGCGGTACGTCTCGAAGGCCGGCTTGGGGGTGTAGTCGTCGCGCAGGAGACCGAAGCGGTGGAAGAGCCCCGCTGCGCCGCTGTCGGCGTCCCGCAGGGCGAAGAACGAGTAGCCGTCGATGTTCAGGTCGGCCGCGAGCGCGGCCACGGTCCGGACGACGAGGTCAAGAACCGCTGCCTGCCGCTGCTCGGGACGGTCGGGACCGGTGGGCCAGCCGTTCTCGCAGACGCGGATCGCAACCGTGTCCGGGATGCCGGCCTTCGGCAGGTCGGTGCGCCGGAAGGCGGTGAGAACCGCGGTGACCGCTGCGGCCAGCCGGTCGGGGGCGATGGGGCGGAAGACGTCGGGGAAGAAATCCAGGCCAACGTAGTCCAGGCTCTCCAGGAAGCATGCGTCGGCCAGGGCGGCGAGCTCGCTCCAGAAGGTATCGGCCGGATCGAAGGTCGGCACGGCGTTGAAGCCGACCGCCAGCGTGTGGCCCAGGGCGCGGGCTTCCTGCTTGGCCGTGACGACTCCCTGGACAAGGGCGTTCAGGACGTTCGGGATGCTGCCGTCGAGGGCGGGGAGGTCGGCGTTCGGCTCCTCGCAGATCTGCAGGGATGCCAGGTGCGGTCCGTGAGTCCGGACGGTTTCACGGACGAACTCCAGCCACTCGTCCAGGCGGCCGGTCGGCTCCCGGAAGGTCAGCACGAGGTCGAGTTTGCGTCCGCGCTCAAGGTAGCTCTGCGGGTTGGCGGGGGCGGGCGGCTCCTGCGGTGTCACGGTGGCGGCGAACGGGCGGTAGGCGCGGACCGACAGTGCGGCAGCGGTGCCCTGCAGCGTGTCGAGTGCGTCGGTGATGCGGTCCGGCAGGTCCGGTCGGACCGGGTGGACGATTCCGTTGTCGTCGCCCAGGAGCCCGCCCGGGTAGATGCCGAAGGTCAGGGCCATGGTCGTCACACTCCCCCTGAATCTTGGTGTCACCACAAGTTTGGAGTGACACTATCATTCGGAGTGTGGGACTTCGAGAGAGCAAGAAGCAGCAGACCCGCACGACGATTGCCGACGCGGCGCTGCCGCTGTTCCTGGAGCACGGCTTCGACCAGGTCACAGTCGCCGACGTGGCGCGACACGCGGGTGTGTCCACCAACACCGTGTTCAACTACTTCTCCACCAAGGAGGACCTCTTCTTCGACCGCCAGGCCGAGGCCGAAGGCCATCTCGCCGCGCTGGTGCGCGACCGGGCACCCGGGACCTGTCCGGTGGAGGTCGTCCGCGACGACCTGCTGGCCGCCCTGCAGCAGAACGAGCCCACGCTGGGCCTTCACCCCGGCGCCCTCAGGTTCTGGCAGGTCATCCATGACAGCCCCGCCCTGCGCGCCCGCGAACGCGAGATCGGCGAACGCGCCGAGGCCCAACTTGCGACCGCCCTGGCCGAGCATCCGCCGAGCACCGTCGGCGCACCGGACACCATCGACCCCCCCGGGCCCGCGCTTCTCGCGGGCGCCATCGCCGGGACGTACCGGGCGGCCCTGCGTGAGATCCAACGGCGCATCGTTTCCGGCGAACCCCCGGCACGCGCGCGCGACGCGGTCGCCCCGGCAGTACTCCGGGCATTCAACTGGCTGCGTCTCGGACTGTACGCGGACGCTGGTGAACAGACGCCACAGGAGCGGCAGCCTCCTCGGTGGCCTCCCGAAGATCAGTGAGAGCCCTGGGGCAGCCAGGAGGACCGCCGGAGCGCGGCCTGTCCTTCCCTGCTGTCGCCGTCGCTCGGCCCCGGTGGACGGTTCAGGTCTTGGAGTCCACTCCGCCGCGCTTCCGCTCGACGATGGGCCTCGAGCACCGCGTGGTGCAGCACGAGATTGCCACTCCCGGCTTCCTGCACGGTGAAGGCGGGGCCGCACAGTCTGGCGCCGGCCCAGAGCGACTGCAGCTCGGCGGACCAGAGCGACACCGATTCCGGAGGCTTCGGACAGTCCGCGGGCAGGGTCGTTCATGAGTGGTCCTTCCGGGTCCGGAGCGAGTGGTAGCCGCGCAGGGCGGGCGCGCGCCTGTGCGAGCGTGGCTCCGCCGCGGACGGCCTCGACGATGGCCTCTTTCCATGCGGTCGATGCGCCCGGCCATGGCGGCGACCTCGTCCCAGCGGGCGGCCGGGACGACCACGGCGCCGTCGCCGTCGGCCACGAGGATGTCGCCGGGGTCGATGACGACCTGGTCGATGGTGACGGGCGTCTGGACCGCGGCCACTCGCCCGGCCACGCGGTACGACGGCGAGACCGGTCTCGTCGGCGTCGACGATGTCGCCCTGGTGGACCGTGAGTCCGGCGACTTCGACCAGCTCGCCGGCGGAGCGCTGCTGCCCCCTCGCCGTGGCGACGCCGTGCCGGACATCGAGATCCGTACTCAGGAGATCGACACGCACGAGGCCGCAGCCGGCCTGCTCGACCGCACGCTCGACTGGGCGATCGTGCGCAAGACGGCGCCGGTACGCGGCACCACGGCGACCTCGCTCCTCGTCGACCGGTTCGTCGCGGCCCTTCCCGCCGATCACCCGGCGGCCGGCACCGCCGTTCCGCTGGACCTGGCGGAGCTCTCGGGTGACACGTGGGTGTGGCTTCACCGCAACATCTCGCCCGACTACCACGACGCCATGGCTTCGATGTGCCGAACCGCCGGTTTCAGCCCTCTCCCGGCCCACTGGGCACGGTCGGTGACCTCGGAGATCGCCATGGTCGAGTGCGGTCTCGGTGTCACCGTCGTGCCCGCCGCGGCCGCCGCGGTGCGCCGTGCAGTCAGGTTCCGACCGCTCAGTCACGGGACGGCGGCCATCGGGCTCACCGCCATGACCAGATCCGATCCCGACGCGCTGGTCCGGCGACTCACCGCGCTCACCACGCGGCTGACCGCGGCACAGGCACCGCCGCCGCCCGCCTGACCGACAGGGCGGCCGCGGTGAGCTGTTCCGCCCTTGCGGGTCCTGACCTCTGCCGGGCCGGCGTCGGAGGTGTACGGAGAAGCCGTACGCCCCGGTGTCGGCCCGCCGCCGTTTCCGCCGCGGTCAGCCCGCGTCCTCCAGCCTCCGCAAGCGCTCCGCGTCACAGGTCCGGGGACACGTCGAGCACGCCCGGGCGCCGTCGAAGGTGTAGTACATGCAGCAGCCCAGGCGTGTGCGGGTCGGGTGCCGCCGCCCGTCTCGACCTGCCAGCCGGCGGAAGTCGGCGCCGCCGGGGAAGGGCGGGACGGCCGTCGGAAGCAGCTCGGTCGCGGCCCGGATCGCCCGGTCCTCCTGGTCGAGCATGCGGCCGAGGTACCAGATCCCGGAGACAAGGTCGTCGCCGGCCATGCCCCACAAGGCCCTTGGCCTGCGGCGCGCATGGGGCCCGACAGCCGCCAGCAAGGGGCCTACGTGGTCGGCGACGGCGGCGCGCAGCTCGGCGCGCAGCGCCTCCTCGTGTGCCACCACCCGGACACCGGGCATCCCGGCCGCCGGGTCGTCGGGCAGGCAGGCGAAGTCGGAACCCGGGACGATCTCGAACGCGGCCGCCGCGACGTCGATGCGGACATCCTGCGGGGCGATGCGCGGCACGCGCCGCTCCAGGTACCAGGGGCCGCTCATCAGCAGACTGACGGACCAGAGGTAGTCGTGCAGGGCGCGGGAGGCGGCGACGTCCCTGCGGGGCGCATGTCTGTGATGTTCCCGGATGCGGGCGGACTCGGCGTCGATGAAGGCGTCCAGCGCTTTCTCGTTCCGCGTCAGTTCGGCCCCGTCGAGGAGCGCTTCGGGTGCCACGGAAGCGATCCGCACGTTCAGCGCTTCGCATGAGGCCACGAGTTCGAGGTAAGTACGGGCGAGCGCGGAGGCCGCGGTCACGACGGGGCCGGCGGTCGCGGTCCCTGTGGCCATGGTCATCGGCAGTCCTTCATGGAGCGGCACGGTAGCTCGGGTGTCACAAATGAAAAGGTAAGCCTTACCTTAGTCGAGCGCCCGCCCCGGCGATCAAGGGGGTGACTTCCGCGAGTCGCACGGAAGTTGATAACTTAGGGTTGCCTAACTTCGGCTGCCGCGCCGAGGACGAAGGCCGGTCGGTGCCTGCGCCGCCGCCGGCCTCTCCCCACGCCGCCCGTCCCCACGTCCTCGACTCGGAAGGGGCCACCGCCCATGCGGTTGTACCTGCTCGCACTGAACCCCACCGACTCGGTCACCGAAGGCTTCCTCCCCGCCGCAGCACGGCTCGGCCTCGACGTCACCGTGCTCACCGACCAGCCCCGGGCCCACCGCCGCACGTACCCGGACATCGAGGTCCTGGAGTGCGACGTACGCGACTTCCGCGCGCTCATCACCCGGCTCGCGACCCACCACACACCCGACGCCGTCTTCACCAACAGCGACCACCTGCAGACCCAGGCCGCTCTCGCCGCCGACTACTTCGGGCTCCCCGCCAAGCCCTGGCAGGCCGCGCTGCGCGCCAAGGACAAGGCGCACATGCGCCGCCACCTCGCCGCGACCGGGGCCGACACGGTGTGGTCGGCCGAGCTGGCCGCCGGCCAGGACCCGGCCGTACTCACCGGCCTCGACGTGCCGTTCCCGTGCGTCGTCAAGCCCCGCGAGGGCGTGGCCAGCGAGGACGTGGTGCTCGCCGACGGCCCCGAGGACCTCCTGCTGCGCTGCAAGGAGATCCAGGAGCGGCGCCCGGAAGCGGCACTGGTCGTCGAGGAGTACCTCGCCGGTGAGCTGTACACCCTCGAGACGCTCGGCGACGGCCGCGTACGGCACGTCCTGGGCGGCTTCCACACCGAGCTGTCCGCCCCGCCGTACTTCGTCGAGGAGCGGCTGACCTTCGTCGCCGCCCACCCCGAGCCGGTCGTGGAGCAGATCCTCGCCCAGCTCGACGCGCTCGGCGTCGGCTTCGGCGCGTGCCACACCGAGTTCGTGGTGCACAAGGGCCGCGCCCGCATCATCGAGGTCAACTACCGTGCCATCGGGGACCAGTGCGACCTGCTGCTGGCCCAACTGCTGGAGATCCCGCTCTTCGAGCACATACTCCGTACGCACCTGGGCGAGCCGCTGCCCGCCGACCTGGGCGCCCGTACCGACGGCGCGGCCCGGCTCGAATGCCCTTGCGCCGACAGGGCCGGCACGCTGACATCGGCCCCGGCGGCCGCCGATCTCGTCGTGGACGGTGTGAACCTGACGTACCGGCCACTACGCGAGGTCGGCGAGCGGCACGGTCTGTACCACACGAACCGCGACTACCTCGGCGTGGTCCGGGCCACCGGCACCGACCAGGGAACCGTCGACCGGGTCGTGGCCGACTTCCTCGCCGCTCAGCGCTGGGAGTTCACCCCATGACGGTGACCACCACAGCCGTCGGCACGGAGGCGGACCTGCTGCTGCGCGTGCTCGGCGCGCTGCTGCGCGAGGACGTCGCAGGCCTGCGCACCCGCTCCACGCCGGTGGAGCGGGAGGACGGCCTCTGGCTGCGGCTCCCCCACGACGCGGACGGTGACGCCCTGCTGCTCCCGGTCGCCGAGGACGGCTTCCAGAGCAGGTACACCGCGCGACTGCCGCGGCTCGTACGGGAGTCGGACGGCCGTGAGCTTGCGTCCCACGACGATGTCCTCGCCGCCTTGAGCGCGCACGCGCACCCCGACGACCGGGCCGGCTTCGACGCCTTCGCCGAGGAGTGCCGCCAGACCCTGGCCACCATGCGGCTGCACGCCCGCACCCGCGAGCAGGTCACCGGCCGTCTCACCGGCCGTCACGGCGCCGACCCCGCCGACTGGACGGGCCTTGCCGGCGGACTCGCCCACGACACCCTCGCCGCCCGCCATGACCACCCGGTCTACCCCACCGCGCGAGGACGCTCCGGCCTGGACGAAGAGCAACTTCGCGCCTACGCACCCGAGTTCCACCCCCGCTTCGCGCTGCGCTGGATCGCCGTGCCGCGCGAGGACGTCACCGTCCCGGGTGGCACCGCCCGGCTTCCCGACCGGTGGCCCACGCCGGCGATCCTCGGCCTCCCGGAGCTCTTCCACAGCCATATCGCCCTCCCCGTCCACCCGCTCACCGTCGGAGCGCCCCTGCGCGAGGCACTGCGGGCGACGGGCCTCCGGGACCGCGCCGTGCTCGCCGACCACCCGTATCTCGAGGCCGTACCGACCCTGTCGATGCGTACGGTGGCTCTCGCCGCCGACCCGGCCCTCCACCTCAAGCTGCCGCTCGCCACCGCCACCCTGGGCCTGCGCAACCGCCGCACCATCAAACCGGGCACCCTCGTCGACGGCGCCGCCTGCCAGCGCCTGCTGGGAACGGTGGTCGCCCGCGAGCCGCGCTTTTGCGACACGGTTCTGCACGCCGACGAGACGGTGTACGCCCACGCCGGGCACGAACTCCTCGCCGTACTCGCCCGCCGCTACCCCGCCGGACTCGACGCCGCCGTCGTCACGCCCATGGCCGCCCTGCTGAGCGAGGCACCGAGCGGCGCAATGGTGATCGACCACCTCGCCGACCGCTTCTACGGCGGCGACCCGATCGCGCTGCTCGACGCCTGCCTCACCCTGCTCTTCGACTGGCAGACCACGCTCTTCGGCTACGGCATCGCGCTGGAGTCCCACCAGCAGAACGTCTCCGTCGTCCTGGACCGGGACGGGGAGAGCCGAACACGTCTACGGCTGCTGCTCAAGGACAACGACGGGCCGCGGATCAACACCGCCCGCATGCGAGAGGCGCTGGGAGCCGACGCCCCGGAGCCGTCCGACTTCGACGACGCCCGGATCTTCGGCGAGGACGACAGGCCGGTCACCGACCTGTTCACCACCATTACCGTCCACCTGTGCACCGGGGCCTACGCCTTCGGGCTCGCCCGGCAGGGCCGCGCCCCGCTGGGAACGCTGCTGGATCTCGTACGCGACCGGCTCACCGAGGCCGTCGACCGGCTCGGTACCGGGGCCGGGAAGCCGGGCGGGATCCTGCGCGCCCATGTGCTCGACGCCCACGAGCTGCCGGTCAAGGCGATGGTCACCGCGGGAACGCTGCTCACCAAGGAGCGTTCGGGGGCAGCGGACATCAACAAGCACTACACCACCGGCCCCAACTACCTCCTGCGGGCGGCGATGGCACGATGAGCGCCCCCGCGCTCCCCAAGCCCCTGGCCGGCCACGGCAAACGCCGCCCTCCGTCCCTGAACCTCCGTTCTCTCCGCATCCGCTGGAGCCGTTCATGCCGCTGACCGATTCGATCGGTGCCACCCCCGTCTCCGCCACCCCCAGCGGGCTTCCCACCGCGGACGACGCCGTGGCCCACACCCTCCTCAACTGCCTGGTGCGGGAGATGCCCGGCCCTGAGCACCGGACCGTCACCGACGGCCACCTGCTGCTGCGTCTGCCCCGCCGCGGCGTACTGCTGCGCGTCGCCCTGCGCCGCACGTCGCTGCTGGGCGCGCACCGCTTCACCGGGCCGGTGCGGGAGCAGCGCGACGGCGACTGGAGGGAGATCGACTGGCGGCGCCTCGCCGCGTACACGCAGGACGAGTTGTCGTCGCGCACGGGCGTGCGCAACGAGGAGTTCCTGGACCAGATCGCCTCCAGCCACCAGGCGGTCGCGGCCGCCCTCGGCGTACGCGCCGCACGGCCCCAGCCGCGCGCCGGCGTCATGGACGGCCTCGCCACCTATCTGGCCTCCGAGCAGTCGCTGCTGTTCGGCCATCGCTTCCACCCCACCCCCAAGGCACGCAGCGGCGACCCCGCCTCATGGCTGTCGTACGCGCCCGAGACCGGGGTCTCCTTCCCCCTCCGCCACCTCGCGGTGCGCGAGCATCTCATCGCGCAGGAGACCGCCGAGCGCGGCTCGGCCGACGTGCTCGACCGGCTGCGTCCCGACGTCCCGGCCGGCTACCGGCTGCTGCCGGCCCACCCGTGGCAGTACGAGATGCTGAGCGCACACCCCGGGCTGCGCGAGGCCGTCGAGCGGGGCGACATCCTGGAACTGGCCCCGGCCGGGAAGCCGTTCGCCGCCACCGCGTCCGTGCGCACCCTGTACGACGGCGAGACGTTCCTGAAGTTCAGCCTGAACGTCCGCATCACCAACTGCCTGCGCAAGAACGCCAGTTACGAGCTGTCCGGCGCGGTGGCCATGACCCGGCTGCTGGGGCCGGTCCTGAACGCCATGGCCACCCGCTTCCCCGGCAGCGCCGTGCTCCGCGAGCCCGCCTACCGAAGCCTGCTTCTGCCGGGGCCCGACGGTGCTCCGGACCGCGCCCTGCTCGAAGGCTTCGGCGTGATCGTCCGCGAGGGCCTTGCGGCGAGGCTGTTGCCGGGCACCACCCCGCTGCTCGCGGCGGCCGTCGCCGACGAGTACCCGACCGGTCCCGGCCACATCTCCCGGCTCCTCGAAGGGGCAGGGCCGGGGACCGCCCTCGACTGGTGGTCGGCGTACCTGAAGCTGCTCGTCCCACCCGTCCTGGCCGGGTACTTCGACCACGGCCTGGTCCTGGAGCCGCACCTGCAGAACGTCCTCGTCTGCGTCGACGAAGAGGGCATGCCCGCCCAAGTCCTCTTCCGCGACCTGGAGGGCACCAAGCTCGTCCCCGAGCACCACGCCGACGCCCTCGACGGGCTGCCCGCCGCGGTCGCCGGCCCCATGACGTACGACGCCGAGCGCGGCTGGGACCGGGTCGTCTACTGCCTGCTGGTCAACCACGTCGCCGACATGCTCGCCGCCCTCGCCGACCTGCATCCGCAGACCGAGCGCGCCCTGTGGGCCGAGGTCCGGGCCACCCTCCAGGCGTATGCGGACCGGTACGGCTGCCCGCCGCGGCTCGCCGCGCTGCTCGCGGGCGTACCGCTGCCCGCCAAGGCCAACCTGCTGACGCGCTGGGAACGCAAGGCCGACCGCGAAGCCGGTTACGTCCGCCTGCCCTCGCCGCTCGCCGAGGACGTGCTGTCCGAAACGGTCCATGACCACGACACCTGGAGCGACGCCCGATGACCGCCCCCACCGCCGCGGTGCGTGACCGCGTCCTGTCCCTGCCCGCCGACGAGCTCCCGGCGTACGTCTACGACCTGGCGGCGCTGCGCGAGCACGCAGCCGCCGTGCGGGCGGCCCTGCCCGAGCACGTCGAGCTGTACTACGCCGCGAAGGCCAACCCGGAGCCGGAGATCCTCGCCGCGCTGGGCCCGTACGTCGACGGCTACGAGGTCTCCTCGGGTGGGGAGCTCGCCCACGTCCGCAAGGCGGTACCGGGCCGCCCGCTGGCCATCGGCGGCCCCGGCAAGACGCCGGCCGAGATCGCCTCGGCCCTGGAACTGGGCGTGGAACGCTTCCACGTCGAGAGCATGTACGAGCTGCACATGCTGGCGGAGCTGGCCCGGCGGGCGGACGCGATGGCCGGGGTCCTGCTCCGCTTCAACCTCGCGGTGTCCGACGGCTCACTGGCGGACAGCTCGCTGGCGATGGGCGGCCGGCCCACCCCGTTCGGCCTCGACCCGGCCGACGCCGACACGGCCGTCCGCCTGCTCAGCGACGGCACGTACCCGCATCTGGGGCTGCGCGGCGTCCACGCCCACCTGGCCAGCGGCCTGCGCGCCCCCGAACAGCTCGCGGTCGCCGAATCCATCGTGACGTGGGCGACGGAGCTGGCCGCCCGCCACCGCGTCCGCCTCGCCGAGGTGAATGTCGGCGGCGGCATGACCGTCGACTACGCCGCGCCCGACCAGCGCTTCGACTGGACGGCGTACGGAGTCGGGCTCGCCCGCCTCGCGGCCGCCCATCCCGCCCTCACCCTGCGCATCGAGCCGGGCCGCGCCCTGACCGCGTACTGCGGTTGGTACGCCACCGAGGTGCTGGACGTGAAGCACAGCCACGGTGAGGAGTTCGCCGTCGTCCGCGGCGGCACGCACCACCTGCGCACCCCGGCGACCAAGGGTCACGACCAGCCCTGCTCCGTCCTCCCGGTGGACACCTGGCCCCACCCCTGGCCCCGTCCGGCTGCCCAGCAGGACCGGGTCACGCTGACCGGCCAGCTGTGCACCCCCAAGGACCTCCTGGCCCGTCACGTCCCGGCACCGGGTCTGCGCGCCGGCGACCGGGTGGCATTCGCCCTCGCGGGTGCCTACGCGTGGAACATCTCGCACCACGACTTCCTCATGCACCCCCGGCCCGGCTTCCACTTCCTCGACCGGACAGGAGCCTGACCGGGGCCCGTGCGACGGGGGCGAGGCGACTCCCTCGGCACATCGCGGCCACGCCGCGCTGCGGCGCCAGGACGGCTTTCATTGAGAGATCTCTCCCTGGAACCCTCATTCCCCCGGAGGCTGTGCTCCCCCCTCCCGCCCCCTGAACTCGGAAAGCGATCACACGCATTCCGGTGGGATACCTTCCGCGGGCAGGTCCTGTCGCCGCTTCACTGACTTGTCCGCGCCGCATGGGCCCGCAAAAGGATGATTCCTTCCTGAGAGGGCGACAGCCAGGGCGGAAACCCTCCCCCTCACCCTGCCGGCGAACGGTGCCGGACTCGGCGCACATGACGACACAGGCCAGTGGTGTCGGAGACGACGGCCCGGCAGCCGCCGCCGTCCACACGGCACTCCCCAGTGGGCGACATATTCCCTGTTCCTGGACGTTCCTGTGCCGGCGCCCCCGCCCTTTTCTGCTGATGCCGGTGCGTCTTTGCTGTCCGCGGAAATCAGGTGCCGAATGGATTGGGGGGAGAAAGTTCTCCCTGCCACCGGCACCGCGGATGATGTCAGACTTCCCGCGTGACCAGCCGCGGCTCTCTGAGCGTGCTGCTTCCGGGGTCCTGCGGCGACGACGCGGGCCCACGTCCGGCCAAGCCTCTGTGCAAGGCCGAATCCGTCCGCGATTCGAAAGCGTGCGTATGTCCACTGAGCTGAATGATTCTGCCGTTGAACCTCCCACCGATTGCGGCGATTCCTCCTCGGCGCCCACCCGGCGCACCTTCATCGCCACGACCGCTGCGGTCGGTGGTGCCGTGGTCGCGGGCAGCCTGATCGCAGGATCGCCCCTCATCGGAGCAGAGGAGGCGGCCTCATCCGAGGCACCGCCCACCAGCAGCATCACCCTGACCGTCAACGGCACCCGACACAACGTCACCGTCGACAACCGCACCTCACTGCTTGATCTGTTGCGCGAGCACTTCGGCCTCACCGGCTCCAAGAAGGGCTGCAATGCCGGCGCCTGCGGCGCTTGCACGGTGCTGGTGGACGGCCGGCGGGTCAACTCCTGCCTGACCCTCGCGGTCCGTCTGGAGGGTGCTGAGGTCACCACGATCGAGGGTCTCTCCGTCGGTGACCAACTGCACCCGTTGCAGCAGGCGTTCATCGACGAGGACGCCTTCCAGTGCGGCTACTGCACTCCCGGGCAGATCATGTCCGGCGTCGGCTGCATGCAGGAGGGCCACACCGGTTCGCCGGAAGAGATCCGTGAGTGGATGAGCGGCAACATCTGCCGCTGCGGCTGCTACGTGAAGATCGTGCGCGCGGTCGAGCAGACGGCCGGCCGGAACTGAAGGAGCGGCCGAATGTATCCCTTCTCCTACACCAAAGTCTCCGGCACCGGTGCGGCGCTTGCGGCGGGCCGGCGTGGTGGCCGGTACATCGCCGGGGGCACCACGCTGGTCGACCTGATGCGCGAGACCGTCGAGCGGCCTGAGACGCTGGTCGACATCAGCGGCCTGCCGCTGGGCGAGGTCACCGTCACCGAGCGTGGCGGGCTGCGCATCGGTGCGTTGGTGACCATGTCCGAGGCCGCCGCCCATCGCAAGGTGCGCACCCTGTATCCCGTCGTCTCCGAGGCGCTGGAGCTGAGCGCGTCGGCCCAGCTGCGGAACATGGCGACCATCGGCGGCAACATCATGCAGCGCACTCGTTGCACGTACTTCCGTGATGTGACCGCCGCCTGCAACAAGCGCGAGCCCGGTTCGGGGTGTGCCGCCCGTGAGGGCTTCAACCGCATGCACGCCGTCCTCGGCACCTCCGACTCCTGTGTGGCCACCCATCCCTCCGATGTCGCCGTGGCGTTCGCGGCACTGGAGGCGACGGTGCACCTGCTGGGCCCGGACGGGGAGCGCACCGTCCCCTTCACGGACTTCCTGCTGCGGCCGGGCAGCAGCCCCGACCGTGAACAAGCCCTTCGAAGGGGCGAGTTGATCACGGCGGTGGAGATTCCCGCTCTTCCGCGTCCGCTGAAGTCCGGCTATCTGAAGGTGCGCGACCGGCAGTCCTACGAGTTCGCGCTGACCTCGGCGGCGGTGGCGCTGCATGTGCGCGGCGGGGTGATCCGTGAGGCGAAGGTCGCCGCCGGTGGCGTGGGCACCGTGCCGTGGAAGCTGCCCGCGGTCGAACAGCGCCTCGTCGGTGAGCGCCCGTCCGAGGCCCTGTGGGCCGCTGCCGCCGCGCGGGCGGCGGAGGGAGCCCGCCCGCTCGCCCACAACCGGTTCAAGGTCGAGCTGCTGCAGCGGACCGTGGAACGCCAGCTGCGTATCGTAGGAGAGAACGCATGAGTCCCCAGCCACAGGCAGCCGTTGGTGCGCCGCTGTCCCGGGTGGACGGCCGGGCGAAGGTCACCGGTCGGGCGCTGTATGCCGCCGAGCACGATGTCGATGGTGCGGTGCACGCCGTCATCGTGGATGCGAGTATCGGCCGCGGCCGCATCACCTCGATCGACGCCCGTGATGCCGAGGCCCACCGGGGTGTGCTGCGGGTGATCCACCACGGCAACGCGCCGCGGCTGCCCTACCGTGACAACGCCGGGTCGAACAACCCGGCCGGCCGCAGGCTGCGCGTGTTCCAGGACGACCGGGTGCTCTTCCACGGTCAGCCGGTCGCCGTCGTGGTGGCCAGCACCCTGGAGGCCGCGCAGCACGGCGCGAGTCTGGTCGTGGTCGAGTATGACGCCGAGCGGTCCTCGACCGATCTGGCCGAGGCGGAGCCGGGCGAGCCGACGAACTACGCGCGTGGTGATGTCGAGGTGGGACTGCGTGAGGCGGCCGTGCGGCTGGATCTGACGTACCACTTGGCGCGCAACCACCACAATCCGATGGAGCCGCACGCCACCATCGCCCGCTGGAACGGCAACAAGCTCACCGTCTGGGACAAGACCCAGTGGGTGATGGGCACGCGGGACGAACTCGCCGCAGTGTTCGATCTGTCCGCGGACTCGGTGCGGGTCGTCTCGCCGTTCGTCGGCGGCGGCTTCGGCAGCGGACTGCGATGCTGGCCGCACGTCCCCATCGCCGCCCTGGCGGCGCGGGAGACGGGCCGTCCGGTCAAGCTCGTACTGAGCCGCAAGCAGATGTTCTTCGGTGTCGGCTTCCGGCCCTCCTACGAGTACCGTCTGCGCGTGGGCGCCGACGGGCGGGGCCGGCTTGTCGCCATGGACCACGAGATGGACCACGAGACCTCCTCGTACGAGACGTTCGTCGAGGGCGTGATGGACCCGGGCCGGATGCTCTACAGCACGCCGAACGTGAGCCAGGCGTACCGGACGGTGCCGCTCGATGTGAGCACCCCGATCTGGATGCGTGGCCCGGGCCCTGCGACGGCGTCCTACGTGATCGAGTCGGCGCTGGACGAACTCGCCAACGAGCTCGGTATCGATCCGATCGAGCTGCGCCGACGCAACGAGCCGGCCGAGGACGAGTCGTCCGGACTGCCGTGGTCCACCCGCCGGCTGCGCGAGTGCTACACCGTGGGCGCCCGTGAGTTCGGCTGGGACCGCCGGCCCACCAGGCCGCGCTCGCGGCGGGAGGGCGACTGGCTGATCGGCATGGGTATGGCCGCGGGTGTCTACCACACCGCGCGTATGCCTGCCGAAGCCCGGGTCCGACTGGACGCCGACGGCACGGCTGTGGTCGAGACCGCGTCCAGTGACATGGGGCCGGGTACCTACACGTCCCAGACCCAGGTCGCCGCCGACGCGCTCGGGCTGACCATGCGCGCGGTGACTTTCCGGCTCGGCGACTCCCTCTACCCGCAGACCGGGCCGCACGGCGGCTCGATGACCATGGCGAGTGTCGGCTCCGCCGTCCTCGACGGCTGCAACCGGGTCCGCGAGCAGGCGGTCAAACTGGCGATCGAGGACGAGGAGTCGCCGCTGTACGGCGTGGCCGCAGAGGACGTCGTGGTGCGCAGCGGCCGACTGCACGTAAGGAACAACACGGCTCGGGGCGAGACGTACCAGCGGCTGCTGACCCGCAACAACCGCTCCCGCCTCGAAGCGCACGGCTCCTACGCCGGGCCGCCGTCGTCCGAGCGGCACTCCTTCCACGCCTACAACGCGACCTTCGCCGAGGTGGCCGTCGACGCCACGCTGGGCGTGGTGCGGGTGCGGCGGGTGCTCGGCGTGTACGACGCGGGCCGCATCATCAGCCCCAAGCTCGCCGACAGCCAGGCGATCGGCGGCATGGTGGGCGGCATCGGCCAGGCACTGCTGGAACACACGGTCACCGACCACCGCGACGGCCGGATCGTGAACGCCGGCCTTGCCGACTACCTCGTCCCCGTCAACGCCGACGTCTCCGACCTCACGGCGATCTACCTGGACGGCGAAGACCGCGAGGCCGACCCGCTCGGCGTCAAGGGACTCGGCGAGGTCGTCATGGTCGGCGTGGCCCCGGCCATCGCCAATGCGGTCTTCAACGCCACCGGCCGCCGCATCCGGGAACTGCCCATCACCGCCGAGGCGTTGCTCTGACCCGTGCACCCATGACCGTGCACGCCCGTACGTCCGGCAGGCCCACACCGCCCGGCCTGCCGGACTTCCGGGGCCGCCGCCGCACTCGCGCCCCCCTTGGGCGCGGCGGCGGCCCACTCACCTACTCCGGTCGCCTGCTGTGGAGAGCCCCTCATGCTGAACATCGTGGACACACTGCACCACTGGTGCCGGGAGGCGCGTCCCTTCGCCCTTGCCACCGTCGTCGACGTCACCGGCAGCGCACCTCTGCCGGCCGGCACCTCGGTCGCGGTGGACGAAGACGGCAACGCCGTCGGCAGCATCTCGGGCGGCTGCGTCGAAGGAGCCGTCTACGAGCTGTGCCGGCAAGTGCTCCACGATCAGGCTGCTCCCCAGCGCGCCCGGTTCGGGTACTCGGACGACGACGCCTTCGCCGCCGGGCTGACCTGTGGTGGCGAACTCGACGTCCTCGTCCAGCGCATCGATCCCGCAACCCAGCCGCACCTTTGCACGGCCCTCGCCGAAGTCGTCCAGGGCAGGCCCGCCGCCGTCGCCCAAGTCGTCGACGCTCCGAATGACCTGACAGGCCGGATGTTGTGCGTCGGCGCCGGTGGAGGCACGCAGGGCATTCTGGGCGGCGACGCAGCGGAGCGGCAGGTGCGCGCGCAGGCCGAGGCGCTGCTCCAGGCCGGCCGCACCGCCCGGGTGGATGTGGGAGGCGATGCTGCGACGTGTCCCGAACGGCTGTCTGTACTGGTTCACGTCCATGCGTCCCGGCCGCGCATGCTGATCTTCGGCGCCATCGACTTCGCGGCGGCTCTCAGCCAGGCCGGCCGATTCCTCGGTTACCGGGTCACCGTCTGCGACGCCCGCCCCGTCTTCGCCACCCCGGCCCGCTTCCCCCACGCCGACGACGTCGTCGTCGACTGGCCCCACCGCTATCTGCGGCGCACGCAGGTGGATGCCCGCACCGCGGTGTGCGTCCTCACCCATGACGTCAAGTTCGACATCCCGCTGCTGCGCCTCGCGCTGGAACTACCCGTGGGCTACATCGGTGCGATGGGGTCCCGCCGCACCCACGACCGGCGCTTGGACCTGTTGCGTGAGGCCGGGGTACCAGCGGAGCAGTTGGCCCGGCTGCGCTCCCCCATCGGTCTGGATCTGGGCGCGCGCACCCCTGAGGAGACGGCCGTCTCCATCGCGGCGGAGATCATCGCTCACAGCAACGACCGCACCGGCCTGCCGCTGTCCACCCGCATCGGCCCGATCCACCCGCAGCTTCCCCAGGGGCGACTGGTGGGGGCAGGTGACGGCATCGCACAGAACCCTCGCAGTGAAGGAAGCACCCCTCTGCGCGGAGCAGCCATCCACGCCCCCGCGACATAGGTTCGAGGTACCCGACGACCGGGACCGCCGTCGACGGGGAGGGCGACGCCGTGGACGAAGCCGCCGAGGGACGAGCAGTTGACGGTGGCTCCGCTGCTCTGGGCCCGCATGTGCCTCAGCTCGTGCTTCGTGCCGGCCCAGACACCGCGGAGGTTGATGGCGTTGACGCGGTCGAACCTATCGGCAGGTTCCTCGGCGCAGGCGTGAATCAGTGCTGAGAGGGCGCCGGTGCGGGTTCGTCGTGTCGCGTGTGGGTCGGGGTGGTGCGCTGGGCGACGATCCGAGCGGTGTGGGACGTGCCGCTGAGGGCAAGGGCAATCAGCGGAACCAGGGTGAGGGCGGCGCAGACGGTGCCAACCAGGGCGGGGCCGGTCAGGCCGAGGGAGGAGCTCAGGGCCGTGCCGGCGATCGCCGAGCCGGCGGCGATGCCGGTGTTGTAGGCGGAGGTGGTCAGCGCCGAGGTGAGGGTGGGGGCGTCGCCGGCGAAGCGGACGGCGAGCGAGGTGACGACCGGGTTGACGGTGAACCCGGCCAGGGACATGAGGAAGACCAAGGCGATGGCCGTCACCGGGCTGGTCGACAGCGGGATCAGCAGGAGAAGGGTCAGGGCGGTGGCTGCGGCGGCGGTGATGGTCGTGGCCATCGGGCGCCGGTCGCCGAGTCGGCCGCCGATGGCGGTGCCGCCCAGAGCCCCGACACCGAAAGCAATCAGGACCAGCGGCACTGCACCTGCCGGGATGCCGGCACGGTCGGTCAGCAGCGGGGTGATGTACGTGTAGGTCGCCAGGACCCCGCCCATGATCAGCACCGCGGCGGTCAGCGCGAGCCACAGCCGGCCCTGCCGCAGAGCCCGGACCTCGGCCCGTACCGACACATCGGCGCGCTGCCCGATGGTCGGGAGGAAGCGGCCGACGAACGCGGCGGCGAGGGCGGAGAGAACGGCCAGTGCCCAGAAGGGGCCGCGCCAGCCGGTGAACTGGCCGGCGAAGGAGCCGATCGGCACGCCGACGACGTTGGCCAGGGTCAGGCCGCCCATCATCACGCTGACGGCGCGCGTGGAGTTTCCGGGGCCCGCGGCGGCGGTGGCGATGACGAACCCGACGGCCCAGAACGCTCCGGTGGCCAGTGCGGTGACGACGCGGGCGATGAGAACGATCGAGAAGGAGTCGCTGAGGGCAGCGGCGACATGGCCGAGGGCGAAGACGGCCAGGGCCCGGACCAGTGTCTGACGCTGAGGCAGGCGCAGGGTGGCCAGCGCCATGGTCGGCCCGCCGATGATCATGCCGATGGCGAAGGCAGTGATCAGCAGGCCGGCGTGGGAGACGCTGACTCCGAGGTCAACGGACATCTGCGGCAGCAGACCGGCGATGACGAACTCAGTGGTTCCCATCAGGAACGTGCCGGCGGCAAGTACCCAGACGACGAAGGGCAGCTTGCCGGGAGTGCTTCCGGATGCGGAAGACATGGATGTGGTCTCTCCTTGTGCGGAGTGCGGGGTCAGGCGGCGGCTTCGATGGTGACGTGCTCGGCCGTGGCGAGCCGGTCGGTGTCGCCGTCGACGTGGCCGAGGATGAACAGGTCTGCGGAGGCGGAGGCGCCGTCGCGGTAGAACAGGGCCAGGTTGCCCCAGGGGGCGTAATAGGCGAGGTCACCGGCCCGGGGCGCGGACGTATCCGAAACACCGGAGGTGTCGAGCCTGCGGGGCAGGTCCGCGATCCGCTCCGTCTGGTGGAAGTCCTCCAGGTCCAGGGTCAGCGGGAACAGCGAGGCGAAGTCACGCGCGGCGGCGCTGTCGTTCAAGGTGGCGTCGAGCGGGTGGCCGTCGATGGTGAGCCGGATGTTCATGGCGGTGTTCCTGTCGGAGGGTGCGGTGGATGCCGGGGCAGTCGACGTCCGCTGTTGCCCGGCGGAGGACGACACAGACGACGGTGAGGAGGGAGAGGCCGCCGGCGAGGTGTCGGTGCAGGCGGCCACGGCCAGCAGCACGGCGGCGGCCGACAGCACACGGGCGGGGATGCGAAGGGCGGCAGGGATCACGGATGTCGTCCTGGAGGTCAGTCGGGCATCGGCTCGGCGTAGTGCCGGAAGCCGGTCCGCCCGGTGTGGATGTCGTACAGGCGCTGGGCAAGGACGTCGGGGCTGCTGTGCTCGGCATCGGGCTGAATCGCCCCGGTGATGATCAGCTGGCCGGCGTGGATGTTCTCCCAGGCGAGAGCGTCGTGGAGCATGCGGGCGTAGGCGCTCTCGGCGGCGAAGGCGACCGAGGTGCCGGCACGGTCGGGGTGGGGCCGCACGGCGCTGCCGCCGTTCACGAACAGCAGCGTCCCGCGGCCGAGCGCACGCATGCCGGGCAGAACGGCGTTCACGCAGGTGACGGGTCCCTTGACGGAGAAGCTGAGCGGCGCGTCAAGGTCGTCTGCGCCGGTGTCGAGGACCGGCTTCATGAAGTCGGCGCGGGGCACGGGGCTGTACTGGAGGACCTCGATGGGCCCGAGGGTGTCGGTGGCCTCGTCGAGGGCCGCGGTGAGGGTGGCGGGTTCGAGAACGTCGGCGGCGAAGCCGCGGGCCTGGATGCCCTCGCGGCTCAGTTCGGCCGTCAGGCCGTCCAGGTGCTCGGCGCTGCGGGAGATGAGGGCGACGCCGTGGCCGGCTGCTCCGAAGCGGCGGCCGGTGGCAAGCCCCAGGCCGGGGCCGGCGCCGATGAGGGCGAACGTGGTCATGGTGAGTCCTGGAGTGGGAGTGGGTGTCGTGGGCAGGGGCGGGCCGGGGCTGGGCACCATTGCTGTCCAGCCCCGGACGGACCGGTTGTGGTCAGGGAGTCAGGAGGGTCTTGATGGCGCGGCGCTCGTCCATGGCCTTGTAACCCTCGGCGACCTGCTCGAGTGGGAGGGTGAGGTCGAAGACCTTGCCCGGGTGGATCCGGCCGGACAGGACCCGGTCGATCAGATCGGGCAGGAAGCGTCGCACCGGGGCGGGGCCGCCGCGCAGGCCGACGTGGGAGTAGAACAGCTCCTCGCCGTCGATCTGCACGTCGTGCGGGACGCCGACGAAGCCGACGTTGCCGCCGGGCCGGGCCGAGCGCAGCGCCTGCTGCATGGCCTCGGGGGTGCCGACGCACTCCAGCACCGAGTCGGCGCCGATGCCGTCGGTGAGGTCCTTGACGCAGGCGATGCCCTCGTCGCCGCGTTCGCTGATGATGTCGGTGGCGCCGAACTCGAGGGCGAGCCTCTGTCGGGGTTCGTGGCGGCTCATGGCGATGATCCGTTCGGCCCCGAGTTCCTTGGCGGCGATGACGCCGCACAGGCCGACCGCGCCGTCACCGACCACGACGGCGGTGGAGCCGGGCCGGACCTCGGCTGCGACAGCGGCGTACCAGCCGGTGCCCATCACATCGGAGACGGCGAGCAGACTGGGCACGAACTCGCCGGTCGGGTGCTCGTCGGTGGCGACGAGGGTGCCGTGGGCGTTGGGGATGCGGACGTACTCGGCCTGGCAGGTGCTCATGAACTCGCGGCGCAGGCAGTTGGACTGCCAGCCGTTACGGCAGTTCGCGCAGGTGTTGTCCGAGGTGGCGAACGAGCCGACCACGAACTGGCCCGGCGTGACCGAGGTGACCTCGCTGCCGACCTCCTCGACGATGCCGACGTACTCGTGCCCCATGGGGTGGGGCGCCTCCACCGGCTCCAGACCGCGGTAGGGCCACAGGTCCGAGCCGCACACACAGGTGGCGACCGTGCGGATCACCGCATCGGTCGGCTGGACGATCCTCGGGTCCTCGAGCTCCTGGAGACGCACGTCGCCGGGGCCTTGGATGACTGCTCCGCGCATGGCTGGGTCTTCCTTCACTGCGAGGGTCTGGTGCCGCAGCCGTGACTTGCATACGGCCGCACACGGTCGAACCTCGCACACGAGAGCAGGCACGAAAAGCGGAGAAATACATCCAGGGAGGGAAATAACCTGGGAGTAAATTCTCCTCCCTTCTCCACGTGCGATCGGTGTCATGCTGGGCAGCATGGCCAGCAACGTTCCCCTCAGTGAGCTGGGAGAATTCCTCAAGAAGCGCCGTTCGGAGCTGAGCCCGCGCACGGTCGGGCTGCCCGAGACCGGCCGCCCCCGGCGGGTCGCTGGGCTGCGCCGCGAGGAGGTCGCCCAGCTCGCCAGCATCAGTACGGACTACTACACCCGGCTCGAACAGGGCCGTATGCAGGCCTCCGCGCCCGTGCTGGACGTCCTCGCCCGGGTACTCCATCTGGACGACGACGAGCGGGGCTACCTCTTCCAGCTCGCCGGCAAGACCACCACCCGCACCCGGCGCCGTGGCCGGCAGACGGTCCAGCCGCAGTTGCAGCGCGTCCTGGACGACCTCACCGCCACTCCGGCCATCGTGCAGGGCCGGCGCGGCGACATTCTGGCCTGGAACGCGCTGGCCGCAGCCCTGGTCACCGACTTCTCACGCCTCCCGGAAAAGCACCGCAACTATCCCAGGATCCAGTTCACCGATCCGGCCATGCGCACCCTGTACGCCGACTGGGAGACCTCCGCCCAGATCGCGGTGGCGCAGCTGCGGATGGAGGCCGCGCAGTACCCCGACGACCCCCGCCTGATCGAGCTGGTCGGTGAACTGTCCACGCACGACAAGCAGTTCGCCCAGTGGTGGGGCGACCACCGCGTCGCCGCCCGCACCGTCGGCACGAAGACGCTCAACCACCCGGTGGTGGGCGAGCTGGTCCTGGACTGGGACACCCTCACCGCCAACACGGACCCCGACCAGCACCTGACCGTCTGGACCGCCGAGCCCGGCTCGCCCACCCACGAGCGACTGCGCATTCTCGCCTCCTGGGCCGCCGACCAGAACCTCTCGGCGTCCCACTCCCTCACCTGACCACGGCCGGGAAAGCGGTCGGCGCGTCGAGCCATCCCTGGGGACTGTGGCTGGCCCGTGCCCACCTCGCCAGGGCGGCGGCACCCGCCAACGCGCCGCCCACGCCGTCGAACCGGCGCAGCGGACCACGGATCGGGAGCCGGCCGCGCAGCCAGTGCACACGAGGCTGCGGCCAGGTCCGTGCCGTGAGTGACCGGACCTCAGCCCGTTGCCGTCACGTCGCCCAGGACGTAGGCCTGGATGGCGGTGGCCGCCGCGCCGCGGGCCCAGTGGGTGAAGTCGCTGTGCCGGACATCCACATCGAGGGGGGCAGCACTCGGGGCACGGTCGGTTCGTACGCCCTCGTCCACGGCGGTGCGGGCCACCTCGGCCAGGCGCACGCCTTCCCCCGTGAGCACGATCTTCTGCACCAGCGTGAAGTTGGCGACCGCGGCAAGGAGGCGGCCGAGGGCGCGTCCGGCTGCGGTGATGACCGGTGTGGCGACCGGGTCACCGCCCGCGGCGAGGTCCAGGCACTCGTCGTAGGTCACTGGACGGCGCAGTCCGACGGAGACGGCAGCGCAGATGGAGGGCTCGGACAGCATGGCCGTGGCGCAGCCTCGGTGCCCGCTCGGGCAGAGCGGGCCCATCGGGTCGAGGGGGCAGTGCCCCAGCAGTCCGACGCCGACGTCCGGGGTGTCGACGATGGTGTCATGCATGACCAGGCCGTAGCCGACGCCGGCGCCGATGGTGAGGACCGCGAAGCGGTCGTGACCTCGGGCGGTCCCGAACCAGTGTTCGGCCCGGGTCAGCGCCAGCAGATCGTTGTCGATGGTGACGGGGAGGCCGAGAGCGTCTGCGAGGAGGCTGCCGAGGGGGACGTCCTCGGACCATCCCAGGAACGGCGCGTGCGTGACGGTCGTGTGGTGCGTGACGCGCCCGCCGAGGCTGACTCCGACCCTGCTGATCCGCGGGCCCGCGGCGGTGAGTTCTTCGGTCAGTTCGCAGACGGCCGCCACGACGGAAGCCGGGTCCCGGCCAGGCAGAGACGTGCGCGCGGAGGCGACGATCCCGGCACGCATCGTCGTGAGCACGGCGTGGACCTCGTCGCCGGTCACCTTGGCGCCGATGAAGTGGTGGGCGGCTGGATTGATGTCCAGTGGCCGGGTCCGGCGCACTGTCCCGGACTCGTGATCGGGACCGGCGTCCACCTCCACGAGCAGACCGTTGTCGACGAGCGGCTTGGTGAGGCGGGTGAGGCTGCCGGCCGACATGTCCAGGCGGCGGGCCATCTCGCTGCGGGAGACCGGCCCGCGCAGCAGCACTTCCAGGGCGACGGCGCGGCTGGCGCCTGTCATCGGGGGCGACGGCGCTGACGTCGTGGCATCCACCGGGTGGCCCTCCGCAGGGTCGACTGTCGACAGGTGGGGCCAGCATCCCACACACCCCCGTTACTTCCAACATAAAAATGATCAGCCGAGGCGCCTCGTGTTTCGTCCGAAAAAAGAGAGTGTTTCCGAGGGGTTGACGCGACAATGCTTCCGCATTGAAAGTTCCATGCGAGTCGAACGGCTCACCTCCCCACCCGCCTGATGGGTGTCGGGGCGTTCTCACTCCTCTCAAGGGATCCCGTATGGCCGAGCGTCTTCACGACGACTACCTGCACTTCCGCGCCGCCGGTATGAGCCTCGTCCTGGACTGCACCGGCGGTCTGCTCCCACGGGTCGTCCACTGGGGCGCGGATCTCGGAGACCTCACCCGCGACGCCCTGGCCTTCCTGGCCCTCACCGAAGCGGCGCAGGTCATGTCGTGCTCGCTCGACGAGCCGGTGCCGGTCAGCGTGCTGCCCCAGCAGTCCGCCGGATGGCTCGGCACGGCCGGGCTCACGGGGCACCGGAACGGGGAGGACTTCTCCACGTCCTTCTCCGTCCGATCCGTGCGATCCGTGCGACCTGGTGCCGGGGAAGGCCCGGTGGCGCACCGCCTGACCGTGGACGCCGTCGACGGCCAGGCGGAACTCGCGCTGGCGCTGGAGATCGAGGTCACCACATCGGGCCTCGTACGGCAGCGGGCCACCCTCACCAACGAGAGCGACCGCCCCTACACCGTGGACGGCCTGCTCCTGACCCTGCCCGTGCCCGGCCAGGCCACCGAGCTGCTCGACCTCACCGGCCGGCATCTGCGCGAACGCTCCCCGCAGCGGCACCAGTTCACGCTCGGGACGCATCTGCGGGAGAACTGGCGGGGCCGTACCGGCATCGACGCGACGCTCGTGCACGTCGCGGGCGAGAGCGGTTTCGGATTCCGCACCGGTGAGGTGTGGGGACTGCACGTCGCCTGGAGCGGCAACCATCGCTCGCTGGCCGAGCGCACCCCGGCGGGCGTGAGCCTGCTCGGCGGGGGCGAAAGCCTGCTGCCCGGCGAGGTCCGGCTCGCCGCCGGCGAGTGCTACACCTCGCCGTGGATCTACGGGTCGTACGGACACGGGCTCGACGAGCTGGCCGGGCGCTTCCACGGCTACCTGCGGGACCGCGCGCACCACCCCCGTTCGCCGCGGCCGGTCACGCTCAACACCTGGGAGGCCGTCTACTTCCAGCACGACGTGAGCAAACTGAAGGCGCTCGCCGACGCGGCGGCCGAGGTCGGCGCAGAACGCTTCGTCCTCGACGACGGCTGGTTCCAGGGCCGCCGGAACGACACCGCCGGGCTCGGCGACTGGTACGTCGACAAGGACGTCTGGCCCGACGGGCTGCATCCGCTGGTGGATCATGTGCACGCGCTGGGCATGCAGTTCGGCCTCTGGTTCGAGCCTGAGATGGTCAATCCCGACTCCGACCTCGCCCGCGCCCATCCCGAGTGGATCATGGCCACGGGCGGGCGCACCCCGCCGACCGCCCGCAACCAGCAGGTCCTCGATCTCGGCCACCCGGAGGCGTACGCCTACCTCCTGGAGCGCCTGGACGCCCTCGTCACCGAATACCGCATCGGCTACATCAAGTGGGACCACAACCGGGACCTGGTCGAAGCCGGGCACAGCCCGCGAGGGACGGCGGGGGTCCACGCCCAGACCGCCGCCGTGTACCGGCTCATCGATGAACTGCGCGTACGCCACACCGGGTTGGAGATCGAGTCCTGCTCCTCCGGCGGCGGACGTATCGACCTGGGCATCCTGGAGCGCACCGACCGGGTGTGGACCAGCGACTGCATCGACGCCCTGGAGCGCCAGCAGATCCAGCGCTGGACCGGTCTGCTCCTGCCGCCCGAACTCCTGGGCACCCACGTCGCCTCTCCCGTCGCGCACACGACGGGCCGCGCCCACACCCTCGACTTCCGTGCGGGAACGGCTCTGTTCGGACACTTCGGTATCGAGTGGGACCTCACCCTCGCCTCCGCCGAGGAGCGCGCTCGCCTCGCGGAGTGGGTCTCGGCGTACAAGCGGCTGCGGCCCCTGCTGCATTCGGGCACCGTCGTCCGCGCCGACCACCCCGATCCGGCCCTGTGGCTGCACGGCGTCGTCGCGCCCGACCGGTCCCGTGCCGTCTATGCCCTGGTGCAGACGGCCACCAGCGTGCAGTCCCCGCCCGGGCGCGTCCGCCTGCCCGGCCTCGACCCCGACGCGGTCTACCGCCTCTCCCCGCTTCCGCCCGGAAACAGCCCCGAGGGTCCCACCGGCTATGCACTCCCCTGGTGGCAAGGCGACAAGGTGGAGCTGGCCGGACGGGTCCTGGGCACCGCCGGCATCCAGGCCCCCGCGCTGTACCCGGAGCGCATGGTCCTCGTCGAAGCCCGCCGCGTCTGACGCCACCCGTCACCGCGCACAAGCGCCGGGCACCTCGGCACGGCGCCCGGCACCCGCTCCGTACCAGGAGAGAACCATGATTCGTGCAAGAGGCAGGGCCGCCGTGTCCGCCTGCCTGGCCGCCGTGCTGCTGAGCGCCTGCGGCTCCCCTCCCCAGCGCCAGGACGAACCGGTGTCCTTGGACTTCTTCCAGTTCAAGCCCGAAGCCGTCGAGACGTTCGACAAGCTCATCGCCGACTTCGAGGCCGAGCACCCGGGCATCGAGGTGAAGCAGCACCACGTCCCCGAGCCGGAGACCGCCATCCGCGCCCGGCTGGTGAAGGACAACGTTCCCGACGTCATCAGCCTCAACGGGAACAGCACGTTCGGCGAGCTGGCCTCGGCCGGCGTGTTCTACGACTTCTCCCGGGAGAAGGCGGCGGACGAGATCGTGCCCGGGGTGCAGCAGGTGCTGAGCGACCTCGGCACCGCTTCCGAGGGCGAGGTCAACGGACTGCCCTTCGCCTCCAATGCCAGCGGCGTCCTTTACAACAAGGGACTGTTCGCCAAGTACGGGGTCGAGGTCCCCAGAACCTGGGACGAGCTGATCGAAGCGGCGAAGACCTTCGAGGAAGCCGGAGTCATCCCCTTCTACGGGGCCCTGAAGGACGCCTGGACCTCGCTGCCGCCGTTCAACCAGCTCGCCGCCAACGCCGTCCCGCCCGATGCATTCTGGGACGCCCGCATCCAGGGCCGTACCAGTTTCGCCAAGGAGTACCCCGAGGTCGCACGGAAGCTGGCGGAAATCTACCGTTACACCCAGAAGAACACGTTCTCCCGGGACTACAACGCGGCGAATCAGGCCTTCGCCAGGGGAGAGGCGGCCATGTACGTGCAGGGCAGCTATGCCCTGCCGCCCGTCAAGTCGTTCAAGCCGGCGTTCGACATCGGGTTGTTCCCCCTGCCGGCCGGGAACGACCCCGGGGCGACCCGCCTGGTCTCGGGTGTGGACGTGGCGCTCACCATGGGCCGCACCCCCCGGCACCCCAAGGAGTCGATGGCGTTCATCACCTACCTCATGCGGCCCGAGGTGGTGAGCGCGTACGCCGAGGAGCAGAGCGCCATTCCCCCGCTGAAGGGCACGGCGCCCTCCGATCCGGCCCTCCGGCCGCTGCTGCCGTACGTCACCGACGGCCGGATCACCGGCTATCCCGATCACCGGATACCGCGGGCCGTCAACCTCGAAGCGGTCGCCCAGCAGTTCCTCATCGACGGCAGACAGGCCGCGTTCCTGCGGACCCTCGACAGCGAGTACACGAAGGTCGTCAAGCGCCGGTCGTGACAGCCGGAGAAGGAGGAAAGACGATGACAGCGGTCGCCGCTCCACCCCGCGCCGCATCCATGGACCCCGGCGAACCGCGGCGTGGCTCCGGCCGACGCCCCCGGTCCACCGGCCGGGCCTACTACCTGATGGTGGTTCCCGCCCTCGCCCTGTTCCTGCTCCTCCACACCTTCCCGGTGCTGCAGGGCGTGTACTACAGCCTCACCGACTACGCGGGCTACGGCCGCTACGACTTCGTGGGGCTGAGCAACTACCTCGACCTCTTCGAGGACAGCCGCATCTGGGAGAGCTACCTCTTCACGTTCCAGTTCGCCCTCGTCGCCACCGTGCTGACCAACCTCATAGCGCTGGCCATCGCCCTGGGCCTCAACGGCAGGATCCGCTTCCGCAACACCCTGCGCGGAGTGTTCTTCATTCCCAACGTGCTGGCGATCCTCATCGTCGGCTACATCTTCAACTACCTCTTCTCCAACTCCCTTCCCTACATCGCCGAAAAGCTGGGCATCGGGGCGCTGAGCACCAGCATGCTCGCCGACCCCGATCTGGCCTGGGTGGGGGTGGTGATTCTCGCCGTGTGGCAGGCCGTGGCGTTCAACGTCATCATCTACCTGGCCGGGCTGCAGACCGTCCCCGAGGACCTGTACGAGGCCGCCACCCTGGACGGGGCCGGGGCCTGGCAGCGGTTCCGGTCCGTCACCCTCCCGCTCATCGGACCGTTCGTGACCATCAACATGGTCCTGGCGCTGCGCAACTTCCTGCAGGTCTTCGACCACATCGCCGCCCTGACCAAAGGCGGCCCCGGAACGTCGACGACCTCGGTCGCCTATCTCATCTACAACGGCGGTCTCAACGGCGGCGAGTACGCCTACCAGACGGCCAATGCGGTGGTGTTCTTCGTCTGCATCGTCGTGATCTCGATCTTCCAGCTGGGCATACTCCAGCGCCGCGAGGGGAGCAGCTGATGTCCACCACCGTCCCCGGGAACGTATCTCTCCCACGACCGAGCAAACCGCGCGTCAACTGGTGGCTGACGTCCCTGATGGCCGTGCTGTCCCTGACGGTCATCGTTCCGCTGTACTTCACCGTCGTCACCGCCCTGAAGACCCCGGACCAGCTGGACGGCTCCGGATTCGGCCTGCCGACGAACATCCGCTGGAGCAACTTCTCCGACGCCTGGAACCTGACGGACTTCCCCTCGGCGCTGATGAACAGCGCCTTGATCACCGTGGGCGCGGTGGTGCTCACGTTGCTGACCAACTCCCTGGTCGCCTACGCCATCGCCCGCAACATGCACCGCAGGTTCTTCAAGGGGCTGTACTACTACTTCGTCTCGGCTCTGTTCGTCCCGTTCCCCATCATCATGCTGCCGGTCGTCAAGCAGACCGCCCTGCTGGGCCTGGACAACCAGGCCGGACTGATCCTGCTGTACGTCGTCTACGGACTGTCCTTCAACATCTTCCTGTACGTCGGCTTCCTGCGGTCGGTGCCCAGGGAACTCGAAGAGGCGGCCCGTACCGACGGCGCCGGCACCTGGACGATCTTCTGGCGGATCATCTTCCCCCTGCTCGCCCCGATGAACGCCACCGTCGGCATCCTCACCTGCCTGTGGGCCTGGAACGACTTCCTGCTGCCGCTGGTCGTCCTCTCCGACCCGAGCGCGCAGACGCTGCCCCTGGTGCAGTTCATCTTCCAGAGCCAGTTCAACACCAACTACACCGTGGCCTTCGCCTCCTACCTCATGGCGCTGGCGCCGGTTCTCCTTGTGTACGTCTTCGCCCAGCGCTGGGTGATCTCCGGAGTGATGCGAGGTTCCATCAAATGACCGAGCCACACCCCTGGTGGACATCGGCCGTCGTCTACCAGATCTACCCTCGCAGCTTCGCCGACAGCAACGGTGACGGCATCGGCGATCTTCCCGGCATCACCAGCCGCCTGGACTACCTCGCCGGCCTCGGCGTCGACGTCCTGTGGCTGTCACCCGTCTGCCCGTCACCCCAGGACGACAACGGGTACGACATCAGCGACTACCAGGACATCGACCCGACCTTCGGCACCCTGGACGACTTCGACAAACTGCTGGCCGCCGTCCACGAGCGCGACATGAAGCTCGTCATGGACCTGGTCGTCCATCACACCTCCGACGAACACCCATGGTTCGCCGAGTCCCGCAGCGGCCCGGACAGCCCCAAGCGCGACTGGTACTGGTGGCGGCCCGCCCGCCCCGGCATGGAGCCCGGTACGCCCGGGGCCGAGCCGAACAACTGGGGCTCGGCCTTCTCGGGGCCGGCGTGGGATTACGACCCGGACAGCGGCGAGTACTACCTCCACCTCTTCTCACCCAAGCAGCCCGACCTCAACTGGGAGAACCCCGAGGTCCGACAGGCCGTGTACGCCATGATGCGCTGGTGGCTCGACCGCGGCGTCGACGGCTTCCGTATGGACGTCATCAACTGCATCTCCAAGGACCCGGCCCTGCCGGACGGCCATGTGCCCGAGGGCAGCCGGTTCGGGGACGGATCGCCGTCCTTCAACTGCGGTCCCCGCATCCACGAGTTCCTCCAGGAGATGCACCGCGAGGTCTTCGCCGGCCGCCAGAACCGTCTCCTGACCGTCGGCGAAATGCCCGGGGTGACCGTCGAGGAGGCCAAACTCTTCACCGACCCGGCCCGTGCAGAGGTCGACATGGTCTTCCAGTTCGAACACGTCGCTCTCGACCACGGGGACAGCAAGTTCGACGTTCGGCCACTGCGCCTGCACGACCTCAAAGCATCGCTCGGCCGCTGGCAGGCCGGGCTCAACGACACCGGCTGGAACAGCCTCTACTGGAACAACCACGACCAGCCGCGGATCGTCTCACGCTTCGGCGACGACGGCCCGCAGTACCGCGAGCGGTCCGCGACCATGCTGGCCACAGTCCTGCACCTGCACCGCGGAACGCCCTACATCTACCAGGGCGAGGAACTCGGCATGACCAACGCCGCGTTCACCTCGATCGACGACTTCCGGGACATCGAGTCGCTCAACCACTACGCCCACGCGGTCGCGAGCGGCGAAGACCCCGAGCGGGTCCTCGAGGGTCTGCGGGCCATGAGCCGGGACAACGCCCGCACCCCCATGCAGTGGGACGGCTCCCCCAACGCCGGCTTCACCACCGGCGAGCCGTGGATCCCCGTCCACCCCGACCACGTGGAGATCAACGCCGAGAAGGCCCTCGCCGACAGCGCGTCCGTGTACCACTACTACCGGCGCCTGATCGCTCTGAGACACACCGAACCCGTCGTGGCCCACGGCGACTTCACGCCACTGCTCCCGGACGACGAGCGCGTGTACGCCTTCACACGGCGCTACGAGGACATGGAGCTCCTCGTCCTCGGCAACTTCACAGGCGAACCGGCGCACGTCCGCCTTCCCGCTGATTGGGAGCACGCCGAGCTTGTCATCGGAAACGTCCAGGACGCCGCCCCCTTGAAAGCGTCACTGACTCTGGAGCCCTGGGAGGCACGCGTGCACCGCAGAGGGCCGGCTCAGTGAGAATCCGCTCACGCAGGCGGTGCTCCGACGAACAGCTGAAGACCCACCTGACCTGACCTGACCAGGTCAGTCGAGTGTCGAAGACAGACGGGTGAGCCTCTTGTGGGAGGCTCACCCGTCGCGTCGTCTCCACGGTCTCTTCCGGGACAGGCCGCTGACCAGTTGGGACAGCACGGATGTGTCCGGGACACTCACGGACCGTCGACGCGGCCTCGTGCGGGGTGCCACCGTCGCTCACGTCAGGAACTCCATCACAAGCAGGGGGAATGATGGGCAGACGAGTTCGTGCCCTGGCCGTGGCGACCACGTGTGCAGTTGCGCTCCTGGGGCTCGGCGCACCGAGCGCCATTGCTGACCCGGGCCCGACACCGCCGCCGCGCGACAACACCAGCACCGAGACGGTCTACCTGGTCAAAGGCTACGACCCGGACGGCAGGCCGGGCGTCAACTGCGCGAGCCGCTGGGACGGCGCCATCAGCGCGATGAAGCGCTGGGGGTGGAAGGGGGATTTCGTCCGCGTGGGCTTCTACACGGGCGACAAGAAGAAGAACGGCTGTGACATCAACCTGGCCAAAAGGGACGGCACTCGAGACCTCGGCATCAAGGAGCTCGGGCGGCGGCTGGCGTGGAACATCCACCTCAACCATTCCCGGTGGGACAGGAGCGTGGACCTGGTCGGTCACTCCATGGGCAGCCTCATCATCAGGGCCGCTCTGGCAGGCACCCAACGGCAGGAGAAGGGCTGGCCGCCGTACATCTACGTCGAGGACGCCGTCACCCTCGGGGGCCCGCACTACGGCTCACGGTGGGCCACGGTCTGCAAGGAGTTGCAGGCGTACCAGCAGTGCGTCGACATCTCGTACCCGTCGAAGTTCCAGAGCTGGCTGCACACGACCGGTGTTCCGCAGTCGGAGCAGGGCACCGACTGGACGCTGGTCGGCTCCAAGGCCGACACCACAGTGCACAGCAACAGCGCGGTACCGGATCAGGACGGTGCGCCGCACCTGGTCCTCTACACCGCGTCGAGCCGGATCGAGCACAGTCAGCTCCGGCAGATCGCGTACGGCTGGTGGCCCATGCGCTACTCCGACAACGGTGGCAGCAGCTGGGCGAACGACAGCAGCGGAGCCGCGCCGCTCCGGGTCGCCTTCAACGCCCTGTACTGGGAGTCCAAGTGGTGACGTACCCGTAGCGGCGTGGGGCGGGACCCGTGCGGATGCCCGACACGGGTCCCGCCACCGCGGCCCGGGGCACCCACGTCACCGCACGCGCCCCCGCGGCTTCAGCGCCACCGGCGGCAGTGCCGGGGCCGGGAGGCGGCCCCCGTCGTAACCGTGGACCTCGCCGAAGCGGGAGCTCTCCATCCAGTCCGTACGGGCCGCCTCGATCTCCTCGTGGGACCGGCCGATGAAGTTCCACCACATCACGATCTCCTCCTCGAACGGCTCCCCGCCGAGCAGCATCAGGCCGGCGTCCGACTCGGCGCGCAGCGGGAGTTCGGAGCGGCCGCAGCCGAGGTAGAGCATCGAGCCGGGGAGCACCGGGACCCCGTCCACGTGGGCCTCGCCCGACATGGACAGCACCGCGTACTCGAAGTCCGGATCGAGGGGCAGCATCGCCTCCGCGCTGCGGGCCAGGGTCAGGTCCGCGCCGACGATCGGGGTGTACGTCGTGCCCGGCGACGTCGCTCCGTCGAGGGTGCCGAGCACGACCGTCGCGGTCAGCCCCGGGGCGGTGACCTGCGGAAGCTCGGCGTGGTGCTGGAAGTGCGGCTCGACCGTCCGGTGCGCGTCCGGCAGCGCCACCCACAGCTGGGCGCCGTGCAGGAAGCGGGCGTGCTGCCGGGGGCTCTCCTCCGAGTGGCTGATCGCCCGCCCCGAGGTCATGAGTCCCAGTTCCCTCGGGCGGATGGTCGCCAGCGAGCCCGTGCTGTCGCGGTGCAGCACCTCGCCCTCGTGCAGCCAGCTGACGGTCTGCAGGCCCATGTGCGGATGCGGCGGGACCTGCATGCCGGGTTCGTCGGCGATGTCGTCGGGGCCGTAGTGGTCGACGAAGGCCCAGGCGCCCACCATGCGGCGGCCGAGGTTGGGCAGCAGCCGGCGGACCTCGGTGGACTCGCCGAGCTGGACTCGGCGGGGGCTCAGGAGCTCGCGGACGGGCTCGGCAACGACGAAGCCCCGGCCGCCGCACACGGACGGGGCGGCCTGACGATCGAGATTGCTCATGGGCACAACCTAGTTCCTGTTCGGTGTCCCGGTCCGGTCATGGGCCCGACTTCCTGAGGTGGAATGGAAGGACCCGCCGTGCTGTTGACGGGGTCGGCAAGCGCGTGACCGGGGAAGGAGAGCACATGAGCGAGAGCTACTACGAGTTCGGGACGGCCGCGGAGCGGTGGAACCGGGCACAGCTGTTCTTCGACGCCAAGGAGTACATGACGGCGGTCCGCATCCTGCGCGGTCTGGTCGAGGAGGTGCCCGAGCAGGTGGCGCCCCGGCTGCTGCTGGCCCGTGCCTACTACCACTCGGCGCAGCTGGGCAGGGCCGAGACCGAGCTGCGTGCCGTCCTGGAGCGCGACCCGGTCGAGCACTACGCGCGGCTGATGCTCGGCCGCACGCTGGAACGGCAGGGCAGGCCGGACGAGGCGGCGCCGCACCTGCGGATGGCGGCGGCGATGGCGGGTGAGCAGCCGGTCTGACCGCGTCGGCTCCCGGCCGGCGCCCGCCCCGGTATCCGCGTCGGCGTCCGAGCCGGCTCACGCCGGCATCCAGGCGATCGCGGACAGCGAGCCGCTCCCGGGACCACGGTCCCGGGAGCGGCCGCTGCGCGGTAAGGCGGGGCGCTCAGTCGAACGGGTCCAGCGTGATGTACGCGTGCTGCGGGTTGCCGTCGTGCACCAGCGATTCGTGGGCGCCGACGTCGTCGAAGGCGAAGGCGTACGCCTTGCCGTCCGCCATCTGCGCGTGGATCTTGCGGGCGTAGTGGTTGGTGACCGTGTCCCGGTAGAAGTTCGCGTTGCCGCTGTCGGGCTGGTTGGGGTTGACCAGCAGTGTGGAGCGGTTGAATCCGGCACACAGGGTGCGCGAAATGGGCCCGCGCACCTGGTCGTTGGGCGCGTCCAGTTTCTTGTAGCAGCCGAAGATGCTGTCCGCGTCGGGCTTCTGGAACGAGGTGACCACGGCACCGGAGGCGTCGGTGAAGTTCATGACGCCGCCCGAGACGCGTCCGTAGTACTTGGTGCCCGGCCGGTCGGCGAACGGGGTGACCGTGAGCGTCGAGCCGGCGTACTTGTTCCAGACGCGGTTGACGTAGTCGTCCATGACGCCCGCGGGCAGGGCGCCGGCCGCCATGCCGTGGCCGGGGGCGAGGGCGCGCAGGACGGTGCCGTCGGAGCGGGTCTGGATGAGGTTCGCCCAGCCGCCGGGCTGGCCGCGCAGCGCGTTGTAGAACCCGCGGTAGCCGCCGGGCTTCAGCCGGCCGGTGTTCCTCACCGTGCCGTCGGCCGCCTTCACGCCGACCGCGTACGGGGCGGAGAACATGTCGACCTGGGTGCTGTTGAGCCAGAGGCCGGCGTCGTTGAGCGTGTACTCAGACCAGTTGAAGAGGATGTTGCGGTTGGGGTCGGACGGGTTCTGCACGGCGGGCTGCACGAGGCCGCCGGTGGTGAGTTTGAAGACCAGCTTCTGCCCGAACGAGAAGTAGATCCGGCCGGAGAACTTGGGGACGCGGATGGTGAGGGAACGGCCGTTGGCCGGACCGGCGATCGAGGCGTCGGGTGCGGGAGTGGGCGGGTTGCCGCCGGCCGGCCAGGCGTGGAACGTGCCGGAGGCGTCGGCCCAGCCCTGACGGCCACTGCTCAGCTGGGTGCCGAGGTTGTAGACGTGGACCGGTTCACTGCGGCCCGAGTTGTTGGTGATGGTCAGCGGTACGGTCTCCGGAACCGCGGCGCCGGCCCGGGCGTCGGCCGGGATCGTGGCGTCGGCCGGGGCCGGCGGCCCGGCGGCGGTGAAGCCCGCGGCGCACAGCAGGGCGGCGGCCGCGAGTGCGAGCGTTTTCCGTGGAACACGCATGTTCCACCTCCTCGGCGTCGATGTCGGTGGGGGTCGGCCATCTCCGTGAGAGCGCTCTCAGACTCGGGGGCGAGGAGCCGCCCGTCAAGGTGCCGGACAAGGATTTCCGGGCCCGGACACGACGGCGCCCGGTCCGGACGCACCGGACCGGGCACCGTGACGCGGCATCAGCCCCGGTATGTCTCCAGCAGCCGCAGCCAGATCTCGCTGATCGTCGGGAACGCCGGAACGGCGTGCCACAGACGGTCGATCGGCACCTCGCCCGCGACCGCGACGGTCGCCGAGTGCAGCAGCTCGCCGACGCCCGGGCCGACGAAGGTGACGCCGAGCAGCACCTCGCGGTCCAGGTCGACGACCATGCGCGCCTGGCCGCGGTAGCCCTCCGCGTACAGCGCCGCTCCCGACACCGAGCCGAGGTCGTAGTCGACGGCGCGTACGCGGTGGCCCGCCTTCTCGGCCTCGGCGAGCGAGAGGCCGACGGCCGCCGCCTCGGGGTCGCTGAAGACGACCTGGGGCACGGCGAAGTGGTCGGCGGACGCGCTGTGTGCTCCCCAGCGGTCGTTCTCCAGCACGGGTACCTGCCGGGCCCTCGCCGCGATGGCCGCCCCGGCGATCCGGGCCTGGTACTTGCCCTGATGGGTCAGCAGGGCGCGGCGGTTGACGTCCCCGACCGCGTAGAGCCAGTCGGTTCCGTCGACCAGGCAGCTGTCGTCGACGGTCAGCCAGGAGCCGTCCTCCAGGCCGACGGAGTCCAGTCCGATGCCGTCGGTGCGCGGGGCGCGTCCGGTGGCGAACAGGATCTCGTCCGCCTCCGCCCTGCTGCCGTCCTCCAGGACCAGCGTCACGGGCCCGGTGCGGCCGCCGGGGCGGTCGACGGCCGCGACGGAGGTGCCGAGCCGCACGTCCGCGCCCGCCTCCTTGAGCGCCGCCGCGACGTGTTCGCCGACGAACGGCTCCATGCGGGGCAGGAGCCCGTCGCCGCGTGCGAACAGCGCGACCTGGGAGCCCAGGGCCTGCCAGGCGGTGGCCATCTCGACGCCGACGACTCCCCCGCCCACGATCGCGAGCCGCCCGGGCGCCTCGCGCGCGCTGGTGGCCTCACGGCTCGTCCACGGGTGCGCGCCCCTGAGGCCGGGCAGGTCGGGCACGACGGCGCGGCTGCCCGTGCAGACGGCGACGGCGTGCCGGGCGGTCAGCACATGGTGCTCACCCTCGGGCCCGTCGACGACGACCGTTCTGGGGCCGTGCAGCCTGCCGCGACCGCGGTGGACGCGGGCGCCGATCGAGTCGAGCCAGGCGGCCTGGCCGTCGTCCTTCCAGTGGGAGACCTGCTCGTCGCGGCGGGCCAGGACGGCCCGGGTGTCGAGGGGGCCCTGGACCGCGTCGCTCAGTCCCGGGAGCCGTCGGGCGTCCGCGCGGGCGATCACCGGCCGCAGCAGCGCCTTGCTGGGGATACAGGCCCAGTACGAGCAGTCACCCCCGAGCAGCTCGCTCTCCACGACCGCGGTGCTCAGGCCCGCCGCTCTGGTCCGGTCGGCCACGTTCTCCCCCACGGGGCCCGCACCGAGCACTACGACGTCGTACTCCACAGCTTGGGTCATAGGGTCAGTCTGCTGCCGGGTGTGCGACCTGGCCACATGGGCAGGGGCAGGAATAGCACGGCCCCGGGCGCCGTTGTGCGGGGCGAGTCCACCGGACACCAGGAAGAGGTAGACAGGCGATGAGCACACTCGAGCTCACCAAGGAAAACTTCGATCAGGTCGTGACCGACAACGACTTCATCCTGATCGACTTCTGGGCTTCCTGGTGCGGACCCTGCCGTCAGTTCGCCCCCGTCTTCGAGGGCGCCTCGGAGCGGCACCCCGATCTGGTCTTCGCCAAGGTCGACACGGAGGCGCAGCAGGAGCTGGCCGCGGCCTTCGAGATCCGTTCCATCCCGACGCTGATGATCGTCCGCGACAACGTGGCCGTGTTCGCGCAGCCCGGTGCGCTGCCGGAGGCCACGCTGGAGGACGTGATCGGGCAGGCTCGCGCGCTGGACATGGACGAGGTGCGCAAGTCGATCGAGGAGGCGCAGAAGAACGGCGGCGCACCGGAAGCCGGCTGACCCGGCGCGGTCCGGCCGGCGGCAGCGACGCTCGGCACACACGGTTACGGCCGGGGTTCCGCGAGGGCTCATCCCTCGCGGAACCCCGGCCTCCGCGTCTCGTGCGTGTCAGGGCCCGCGCAGGCGTTCCCGCCGTCGGCCCGCGTCTCGTGCCTGTCAGGGCCCCGCGGGCGTTCCCGCCGTCCGCGTGGCGCCCGTCGTCAGCGTTCGAGGACCAGGGCGAGGCCCTGCCCCACACCGATGCACAGCGCCGCGACGCCCGTGCCGGAGCCGGCCGCCGCGAGCTGGTGGGCGACCGCACCGGCCAGCCGCGCCCCGGACGCGCCGAGCGGATGACCGATGGCGATGGCGCCACCGCGCGGGTTGACCACGGCCGGGTCCAGCTCCGGCCATTCGGCGAGACAGCCGAGTGACTGGGCGGCGAAGGCCTCGTTGAGCTCGAAGGCCGTCAGATCGCCGAACGACCGGTCCGCCTTCGCCAGCGCCCGCTGCACCGCCTCCACCGGTCCGAGGCCGAACAGCTGCGGCTCGATGCCCGTCACCGCTGAGGCGCGGACACGGGCCAGCGGTTCCCGGCCCGTCGCCCGCAGTCCTTCCTCGTCGACGAGGAGCAACGCGGCCGCACCGTCGTTGAGCGGTGAGGCGTGCCCGCGGTCACCGTGCCGTCGGGGCGGAAGGAGGGCTTCAGCTTGGCGAGCGCCTCCATCGAGGTCGTGTCGCGGATGCATTCGTCGCGCGGCAGCTCCACGCCCTCGTACGCGACGACCTCGCCGTCGTAGAGCCCCTTCGCCCACGCCTCCGCGGCCTTGCGGTGGCTGGCGAGGGCGAACGCGTCCTGCTGCTCGCGGCCGATGCCGTGCTTGTCGGCGACGAGTTCGGCGCCCTCGCCGAGCTGCACGGTCCACTCCGCGGGCATGCGCGGGTTGGTCATGCGCCAGCCCAGGGTGGTCGAGTGGAGCTGCTGGTGACCGGCGGGGAAGGCGCGCTCCGGCTTCTGCAGCACCCACGGGGCGCGGGACATGGACTCGACGCCTCCCGCGATCGCGATCGAGGCGTCGCCGAGTGCGACGGCCCGGGCGGCCTGGATGACGGCCTCGAGTCCGGAGCCGCACAGGCGGTTGACGGTCACACCGGGCACGGAGACGGGCAGGCCGGCCAGCAGTACCGCCATCCGGGCGACGTCGCGGTTGTCCTCGCCCGCGCCGTTGGCGTCGCCGAAGACGACGTCGTCGATACGGGCCGGGTCGAGCTCCGGAGTACGGTCCACGAGCGCCTTGACGACATGGGCGGCGAGGTCGTCGGGCCGCACGGAGGAGAGGGCGCCCCCGAACCTTCCGATCGGGGTGCGGACGGCGTCGACGATGTAGACGTCGCGGATACTCATCGATTCTCTCCCGGGCCAGGACCGAGGTTCCCCTGATGAACCATGGTCCACAATCGAGTCGCCCGAGTCTGTGCCGGTCCCCGCCCTCTGTCAACGGCCGCCCGGGGCCGGCGGCCGCTCAGGCGTCCGCGGCGTCCACCACCCGCACGGTGAGCCCGTAGCCGAGCTCGGCCCCGTCGACCAGCAGCGCCTCCACCGTGCGGGTCAGCGGGTCGATGTCGGCCTCGACCCCGTCGCCGACGTAGCGCGGGTAGCCGGAGGCGCCCAGCTCGCCGGTGGCGTCGACGACGGCCGAGCGGATCGCGCTGTCGGCCGCGGTGACCGGGTCGTCGCCCTCGACGTGCTCGGGCAGGATCAGGATCCCGAAGCGCTGCGGTTGAGTACTCATGCAGGCGACGCTAGACACCCCCCGCCGCCCTCGCATGTCGTCTCCACGGGCCGGGCGCCTCTCCCCGCGGCGTCAGCTCGACTCACGCTGCACCGGCCCCACCGCCATCAGCTCGTGCCGCTCGGGCCGCGTAGCCGGCTCGCGGACCACGCGGTCCACGAGCTCGGCGAGCCGGCGTCCGCTGACGAGGTCGATGCTCACCGTGCTCAGCCGGGGCCGCAGCAGCCTGCCGAGCAGCAGGTCCCCGGCGCCGATCACGGCCGTCTCGCCGGGGATGTCGACGCCCTCGTCCTGCAGGGCGCGCATGAGCAGCATCGCGTACTCGTCGTCGTACGCGTAGACGCCGTCCAGGCCGAGTGCGCGCCAGCGGGCGGCGAGCACCGCCGCCGACTCCTCCTCGTACGCCATGGTCAGCGGGACGATGCGCGCGCCCGTGCCGTCGGCGGCGGCGAACGCGCCTTCCAGGCGCGCCCCGGCGGTCGGACGCAGCGCCGCCTCCTCGGGCACGACCACCCCCACGGCCCGCCGGCCGCGCCGGATCAGATGCGCCGCCGCGCAGCCGCCGACCGCGCGCTGGTCCATGACGAGCGCGTGCGCGCCCTCCACGATGTGCGGCCCGAGGGTGACGACGGCCCGGGCACCGGACCGTTTGAGCACCTCCACGCCGTGTGCCGTGGGCTCCGCGTCGCCGAGGCACACGACGGCGACCGGACGCAACTCGGCCCAGGCCCGCGCGGCTTCGTCCCCTTCGAGGCCGAGGCTGCCGTACTGGACGACGGTGTAGTCCAGGCGGCGCAGGGCCCGCTGGAACTCGTCGGAGAAGGGCCCGGGCAGCGGTCCGAGCGGCAGATGGGCCGTGGGCAGCAGCACGGTGCGGGTGCGTCCGGCGCGCAGACTGCGGGCCGCGGCGTGGGGCACGTACCCCAGTTCCTCGGCGGCGGCGCGGACCCTCAGCCGGGTGGCTTCGCTGATCCGGACCGACGCGGTGTTGTTGAGGACGTACGAGACGGTGGCCCGGGAGACTCCGGCCAGCCGGGCGACGTCGGCACTGGTCGGGACGGAGCGTTCCACGGGCAGTTCGGGTGTCTGGCTCATCGCCCGCGTCATCCTTCCAGACCGGCCGTGCACCGGATCCGGCGCATGGCCGGAAACACCGCTGGCACCAACTCTGCGGCAACAAAGAGCAATTGCGCGGACGAACTGCTCACGGGGGTGCTGCGGGCCTGCTCGCGGCGCCCGTCATGGCGTGGCCCCGGCAGCCCCGGCGCCCGCGCCCCGAGACGCCGGATGGCCGGATCTCACGCCGGCACGCCGAAGGCGGCGCTACGCGGCCTCGCCGCCGAGGACCCGGCGGAACGCCCCGAGGGTTCTCTCGCCCGCCGTGCGGTCCAGGACGGCGAACACGACCTCGTCGAAGTGGCCCGCGAACCGGCCGCCGGGTCCCAGCAGCGCACGGAACGCACCGGCGACCTCGGCGGGGTCGTTGCGGAAGACTCCGCAGCCCCAGGCGCCGAGCACGAGGCGGCGGTAGCTGTTGACGGCGGCGACCTCCAGGACGCGTTCCGCACGGGCGACGAGAGCGGCGGGGATGCGGTGCGCCTCCTCCGGCGTACGGCGGGTGATCACTCCGGCGTTCGGGGCGGGCGAGGTGAGGAATCCGACCGGGTACGGGGCTTCCAGGAGCTGGCCCCGGTCGTCGCGGAAGACGGGGACGTTCGGGGAGTGGATGACGCGGTCCGAGTAGAACGGGCTGCGGTCCGCGCGATGGTGCTCGTAGTACGCGGGAGCGCGCAGCAGCGTGGTGTACAGCGCGGAGGCGCGGCACAGGGCCTCTTCCTGCGCCTGTGCGCCGTTCACGTAGCCGCCTCCGGGATTGCGCGCGGAGGCGAAGTTGAGCACGGCGACCGAAGCGAGACCTGGGGGTCCCCCCGGCCGAAGGGTGGAGGGTCCGGGTTCCGCGGCGGTCAGCCGCCGGGCCGCCTGGGTGCTGCTCTCGCCGGTGACCTCGACGACGGTCGCGCGATCGGTGTCGGGCGTGACCTCGACGGGCTCGGGGCCGTACAGCCGCGTTGCCTCGACGGCGGCGGCGACGGCCTCCCCCAGGCGTATCTCACGGCCGTCCGGCAGGCGGTATCCCCCCGTCGCGACGATCTCCTCGTTCTGCTTCGCGATCCCCCGCAGTCGTGCGCTCATGGCGGCATGCTCCGTGACCAGTGAGGACACGGGCAACCGTATTTCCGCTCCTCAAGGGCACTCTTGTGCGAACCGGCGGCGGTGGCCTTAGGTTGAAGCTTCAGGCCCTGCCGAGGGCCTGCGACGGGAGGAGTGGATTCATGCATCCACCGGATACCGGCGACTTCGGTCCTCCGATATCGGAGGACGAAGCCGAGGACCTGCTCCGATGTATCTGCTTCAAGACCGGCCCGCCGCGCACCGTGGGCGTGGAGGTCGAGTGGCTGGTCCATGATCTCGACCGGCCCCGCACACCCGTACCGTCCGGACGCCTCGCGGCGGCGTTCGACGAGGTACGTGCCCTGACGCTGGACTCGGCTCTGACGTTCGAGCCGGGCGGCCAGCTGGAGCTCAGCTCCCGTCCCGCCGCGAGCCTGATGGAGTGCATCGACTCCACCGCCGCCGACCTGCGCGCCGTACGGGCCGTGCTGCGCACCGCGGGTCTGGCCACGACCGGATACGGTCTCGATCCCTGGCACCCGCCCCGCCGCCTCCTCCACGATCCGCGCTACGACGCGATGGAACGGCATCTGGACCGTTCCGGTCCGGCCGGGCGCACGATGATGTGCAGTTCCGCGTCCGTGCAGGTCTGCCTGGACGCGGGCGAGGAGGAACCCGGCCCGCTCGGACACGCCAGACGCTGGCTGCTGGCCCATCTGCTGGGCGCGGTTCTCGTGGCCGCCTTCGCCAACTCCTCCGTGCGCGCCGGACGCCGCACCGGTTGGCGTTCGGCCCGGCAGGCCGTGTGGGACGCCCTCGACCCCGTGCGCCCGATGGCCCCGGACCCGCTGCGGGAGCCGCGCTCCGCCTGGGCCGTGCACGCCCTGGACGCGCCGGTGATGTGCCTGCGCCGGGAGGAGGGCGACTGGGACTCCCCGCAAGGGCTCACATTCCGGCAGTGGCTGCGCTCGCGAGCGCCGCGGCCGCCGACGGCAGAGGACCTCGACTACCACCTGACCACCCTCTTCCCGCCGGTCCGGCCGCGCGGGCACCTCGAGCTGCGCATGATCGACGCCCAGCCGGGCGAGGACGGCTGGATGGTGCCGCTCGCCGTCACCACCGCGCTGTTCGACGATCCGGAGGCCGCGGAGACGGTGTACCGGGCGGTCAAACCGCTGGCGGAGTACGCCGGTTCGCGGCGGGCGCCGCGCAACCCGCTGTGGGTGGCCGCCGCCCGGCACGGGCTCGCCGACCCCGAGCTGCACGCCGCGGCCCTCACCTGCTTCGCCGTCGCGCTGGAGGCCCTGGACCGCATGGGCGCGTCCGAGGCCGTGCGCGGGAGCGTCGCCGCATTCCACGAGCGCCACGTCCTGCCGGGCCGGTGCCCCGCCGACGACCAGCTCGATTCCTCCGTGCCCTGGGAGCCTGTCTCATGACCGACGAACTGCGGCGCGACGCACTCGACGCGCTGACCCGTGCCCGTTCCCGTACCGCCGTCCTCACCTCGTGCCTCGACGACGGCGAACTGACGGCCCAGCACTCGCCGTTGATGTCCCCCCTGGTGTGGGACCTGGCGCACATCGGCAACCAGGAGGAGCAGTGGCTGGTGCGCGCCGTCGGCGGCCGTGAGGCGCTGCGGCCGGACATCGACTCCCTGTACGACGCCTTCGAGCACCCCCGGGCGTCCCGCCCGTCTCTGCCGCTGCTGGCTCCGGCCGAGGCGCGGGTGTACGCCGACGACGTACGCGGCCGGGTGCTGGACATCCTGGAGCGCACCCCGCTGGAGGGGGCTCCGCTGGTCGACGCCGCCTTCGCGTTCGGCATGATCGCGCAGCACGAACAGCAGCACGACGAGACGATGCTGATCACCCATCAGCTCCGCAAGGGCCCCGCGGCGCTCACCGCGCCGGAGCCGCCCGCCCACCCCGTGGAGCCTCTTCCGGCCGAGATCCTGGTGCCCGGCGGGCCTTTCACCATGGGAACCTCGACGGAACCGTGGGCGCTGGACAACGAGCGGCCCGCGCACCGCCGGGACGTGCCCGCCTTCTGGATCGACACGGTCCCGGTGACGTGCGGCGCGTACCAGGCGTTCATCGACGACGGCGGCTACACGGAACGGCGCTGGTGGGCCGAGGAGGGCTGGGACCAGATCCGGGCCCATGACATCGCGGCACCGCTGTTCTGGCGGCGCGAGGGCGGGGTGTGGCTGCGGCGGCGCTTCGGTGTCACCGAGGAGGTGCCGGCGGACGAGCCGGTGCTGCACGTGAGCTGGTACGAGGCCGACGCGTACGCCCGCTGGGCCGGCCGCAGGCTGCCGACCGAGGAAGAGTGGGAGAAGGCGGCCCGGCACGATCCGGAGTCGGGACGCTCCCGGCGCTACCCGTGGGGCGACGCCGATCCGGAGCCGGTCCACGCCAATCTGGGGCAGCGGCATCTGCGGCCCGCCCGGGCCGGCGGCTACCCCGGGGGCGCCTCGCCGCTCGGGGTGCGTCAGCTGATCGGCGACGTGTGGGAGTGGACGGCGAGCGACTTCCTGCCGTATCCCGGTTTCGCCGCGTTCCCGTACCGCGAGTACTCCGAGGTGTTCTTCGGCAGCGCGCACAAGGTGCTGCGGGGCGGGTCGTTCGCCGTGGACCCGGTGGCCTGCCGGGGCACCTTCCGCAACTGGGACCTGCCGGTGCGCCGGCAGATCTTCTCCGGCTTCCGTACCGCGCGGGACGCCGAGGTGCGCACGGGAGGTGCCGCCTGATGTGCCGGCACCTCGCCTACCTCGGGCCGCCGGAGCCGCTGGGCGCACTGCTCACCGCCCCGGAGCACGCCCTGATGCGCCAGTCGTGGGCGCCCCGTCGGCAGCGCTACGGCACGGTGAACGCGGACGGTTTCGGTGTCGGCTGGTACGCGCAGGGCGATCCGCTGCCCGCCCGCTACCGTCGCGCCGGGCCGATCTGGGCCGACCTGTCCTTCACCGATCTCGCCCGGGTCGTGCGCAGCGAGGCGCTGCTCGCGGCCGTGCGCGATGCCACCGAGCCCGGGGCGGACAACGAGGCGGCGGCCGCGCCGTTCGCCTCGGGCCGGTGGCTGTTCAGCCACAACGGCGCGGTGAAGGGCTGGCCGGGTTCCCTGGCGGGCCTGGCCGCGTCACTGCCGGCGGCGGAGCTGCTGTCGCTGGAGGCGCGCAACGACTCGGCCCTGATCTGGGCACTGGTGCTGCACCGGCTGCGGGCGGGCGACAGCCTCGGTCAGGCCCTCGCCGACACCGTGCGCGACACGGCTGCTGCGGCCGGCGAGTCCCGGCTGAACCTCCTCCTCACCGACGGCCGCGCGATCGCCGCGACCGCGTGGGGCGACACCCTGTGGTACCTCACCGGTTCCGGCGGCCGCCTGGTCGTCGCCTCGGAGCCGTACGACGACGATCCCCGCTGGCAGGAGGTGCCGGACCGGACCCTGCTGACCGCGACGCGCGCCGATCTCCTGCTGACCGAGCTCAAGGAGCCGACCCAGTGAGCCCGTTCCTGCTGACCCGCACCCTGCCCGAGGACGCGACGGACGCCGATCTGCGTGCCGACGTGCTGCACGGCCTGACCCGCACGCCGAAGGTGCTGCCGCCCAAGTGGTTCTACGACGCCCGCGGCAGCGAGCTGTTCGAGGAGATCACACGGCTGCCCGAGTACTACCCCACCCGTGCCGAGCGGGAGATCCTGGCCGCGCGCGCCGGGGAGATCGCGGCGGCGACCGGGGCACGCACGCTCGTCGAGCTGGGGTCGGGGTCGTCGGAGAAGACGCGTTTCCTCCTGGACGCGCTGACGGATCTGCACACCTACGTACCCGTGGACGTGAGCGAGAGCGCCCTGACGGGAGCCGCGAAGGCGTTGCTCGCCCAGCGGCCCGAGCTCGCTGTGCACGCGCTGATCGCCGACTTCACCCGCGGCCTGGCGCTGCCCGGCACGCCGGGGCCGAGGCTGGTCGCGTTCCTCGGCGGCACGATCGGCAATCTGCTGCCGGCCGAGCGCGCGGTGTTCCTGAAGTCGGTGCGCGATCTGCTGTCGCCGGGCGACTCGCTGCTGCTGGGCACCGACCTGGTGAAGGACGAGGACGTGCTGGTGCGCGCGTACGACGACGCGGCCGGGGTGACGGCGCAGTTCAACAAGAACGTGCTCGCCGTCATCGCCCGGGAGCTGGGCGCGGACGTGGACCCGGCCGATTTCGACCACGTGGCGGTCTGGGACCGCGAGAACGAGTGGATCGAGATGCGGCTGCGGGCCCGTGCCGCGCTCAGCGTGAAAATCCGTGCGCTGGATCTGGTGGTGCCGTTCGAGGCGGGCGAGGAGCTGCGCACCGAGGTGTCGGCGAAGTTCCGTCAGGCCGGTGTGCGCAGCGAACTGGCGGGTGCGGGAATGGAGTTGACGCACTGGTGGACCGACGAGGCGGGCCGCTTCGCGCTGAGCCTGTCGACGGCGAGCTGAGCCGACAGGGCGAGTGAACGGCGGTCGGTGCGGCTGCCGGGGAGGATCGGCGGCAGCAGCCGTATCTCCGCGGTCAGAGCACCGGCCGTCACGACCCGCCACAGGGACGCCGGGAGCGGGTCGTCGCCCACGAACGCGGCCGCGCCGGTGGGCCCGTAGCCGATGTGCACGGGCTGGACGGCGGCGCCCGCGTCCAGGGCGGCCTGGAACGCGGCGGGCCGGAACCGGCCCTGGCCCCGGCCGCACCAGGTGGAGCCCTCGGGGAAGACGATCACCCGGGCGCCGCCGCGGAGGGCGTCGGCCATCGCGGCGACGGTGGCGGGCAGGGCACGCAGCCGGTCGCGTTCGAGGAACAGCGTGCCGCCGCGGGCCGCCAGCGGGCCGAGGACCGGCCAGCGGCGCACCTCGGTCTTGGCCAGCATCCGGCCCGGCATCACGGCGGCGATCAGCGGGATGTCCAGCCAGGAGATGTGGTTGGCGACGACGAGCGAGGCGCGTTCGCCGTGCGGGACGCCGGTGACGCGCAGGCGTACGCCGAAGGCCCGCAGCACCGCGCGCGCCCAGTACCGGGTCAGCGCGTGCCCTGCCCGCGGGCCGAACAGCAGGCCGAGCAGCGCCGCGAACGGGGAGAGGACCACCCCGGCGAGGACGGCCGACACGCCGGCGAGCAGGCGGAGCACGGCGAGCGGCGCGGCGGCCGTCCGTCCCATGTGGGTGGCGCACGCCTCGGGCGTGCACGGCGCCGTGGGCAGCCAGACGCTCATCGCACCGGGGCGAGGGAGAGGAAGTGGCGCAGGTAGCGGGGATTGGTGCGGCGCAGCGACAGCAGGACGTACAGGTCGGCGACGTTGAAGTCGGGGTCGTGCGCGGGGGCGCCGCAGACCCAGGCGCCGAGCCGCAGGTAGCCGCGGAGCAGGGGCGGGAGTTCGACGCGTCCCGCGGGGCGGGCGACGCCGTCGGCGTTCCAGAGCTTGTGCGGGGTGACCCAGTACTCCTGCGGGGCGAGGTTCTTGGCGCGCACGGTGTCCCAGGTCGCGGCGGCGAGCGTGCCGCCGTCGGCGAGCGGGAGGGAGCAGCAGCCGGCCAGCCAGTTGTGCCCGGTGCGGGTCATGTAGCGGGCGAGGCCGGCCCAGATCAGGGCGATGACGGCGCCGTTGCGGTGCAGCGGGTGCACGCAGGAGCGGCCGACCTCGACGAGGTCGTCCCGGATGGGCTCCAGGCGGGCGAGGTCGAACTCGCCCTCCGAGTAGAGGCGGCCGGCGATGCGGGCGCGCTCGGGGGGCAGCAGCCGGTAGGTGCCGACGACGTCGCCGGTCACCGCCTCGCGGACGAGGAGGTGGTCGCAGTACGCGTCGAAGGCGTCGGTGTCGAGCCCCGGCTCCGGGCCGTCGAGGCGGGCGCCCATCTCTCCGGCGAACACCTGGTGGCGCAGCCGCTGGGCCGCGCGCACGTCCTCCTGGTCCCGGGCGAGCGAGACGATGTAGCGGGGCTCGTCGGCCTCGGGGGTCTGGGCCGGCGCCGGGGCTGGGGCGGGGGCGGGGGCGGGCGCCGGGATCAGGGCGGGCGCCGGGGCGACGACGACGGGCGATGCTGGCATGGCGGTCTCCTGTGCCGGACGAAGGGGACGGACCGCGGGTGCGGCGGCCCGGCTCCTTACTTCTTCCGTGGCCGGCTGGATTCGACATGACCGCCCGGCGGAGAGCGGATGTGGGGACGCTGAATGCCGGGCATTCGGCGTACGGATCCGTTCACCCGCCGGTGTCCCCGTGGTCAGGGAAGCAGCGCGGCGGTGATGCGGTCGGAGGCGGTCCGCGCGGCGCGCCGCGCGTCCCGGCCCGTCAGGACGGCCGTCATGTACGGCTTGATCGGGTTGTCCGCCTCGACGTTCGCCCACTGCGGGGAGTTCGGGGTGGCCCTGCCCTGTGCGGCGCCGGCGGCCATGGCGGAGGTGCTCTCCTCGCCCTCCAGCTCGTCGGCGAGCGTGGTCTTGTTCGGCACGTAGTTCATCGTGCGGGCGAGGTCGAGCTGCCATGTGTCGCTCGCCAGGGCGGAGACCACCTCGACGGCGGCGGCCCGCTCGGCGGAGTTCTCGGGCACGATGAGGTCGGAGCCGCCGATGAAGACCGCGCCCGGCTCGGCGGCGGTCCGGCCGGGTACCGGGAAGAAGCCGAGCTTGCCCTTGAGCGCGGGGTTGGCCTGCTCGATGACGGTGGCCGCGCTGGGCACCGCGATCATCTGGGCGACCGTGCCCTTGGCGAAGACCTGGGCCTGGGGCGGGGTCTCCTCGTCGCCGTCCTTGGGTCCGGAGCCGTGCGACTGGAGCCGCTTGTAGAAGTCCATGCCGCGCAGGGCGGCCGGGGTGTGCAGCGCGCCCTCCCATTCGCCGGCCTTCTCCACGGCGAGCTCGCCGCCCTCGTCCCAGATGAAGCCGGCCAGTGTGTACCAGTCCTGGCCGGACAGGTAGATGCCGTCGATGCCCGCGGTGTTGAGCCGTTCGGAGACCTCCAGCCACTCCGCACGGGTCTTCGGCGGCTCCTCGACGCCGGCCTCGGCGAAGAGGTCCTTGTGGTAGATGACGACGCGATTGGCCGCGTACCAGGGGATGCCGTACTGGGAGCCGCTGATGCTGCCCGGTTCCGCGAGGCCGGGCAGCCAGTCCTCGTTGCCGAGGTCGCGGACGGACTCGAGGGTCAGGTCGCGCAGGTCGCCGCTCTCGGCGTACTGGGCGACCTGGGTGTTGCCGACCTCGATAATCTCGGGGGCGTCGTCGCTCGCCAGGGCCGCGGTGACCTTCTTCCCGATGCCGGTCCACTCCTGGAAGGCGACGTCGAGCTCGATGCCGGGGTGCTGCTTCTCGAAGGCTTCGGTGAAGCGGTCGAGGAAGTCCTGGGAGACGCTGTCCTTCATCAGCCAGATGTGCACGGTCCGGGTGCCGGATCCGCCGGGCACGAGCCCGCAGCCGCCGAGCGTGACGGCACACACAAGAGCGGTGGACAGGACGAGCGCGCGGTTCTTCACGGGGTCACCTTCTGCGTGAGGGCACGGAGGACGGACCCGACATGGGGGGAAGCGCGCGCGCTCGCACGGGTGTGGCTGGATTTTGGTATGGACCAAAGGACGGGTCAACCCCCGCGCCGGACCGTGCGGGCCGGTATCGCCCGCGACCCGTCCGCCGTAATGACGACCCGGCACCGCCGCGTAGCACTTGGGGCCGACCTCGCGAACACATCAGCAGGCTGATCCGGGCTACGCGCCGACGCTCATAGCTTCTTGATCGAACCCCCCACGGTCAGGAGGCGCTTTCGACATGTACGGCAAGGCATTCGCTCCGGAGTACCAGGGCGATCTGGGCTCGGCGCTCGGCGTGAACTCCTCGTACGACGAGGTCCTCGCCACCGCGCTGCGCGCCCGGCACGAGGCGGGATCGGCCCTCGAGCGGGCCCGGGCCGCACTGGCGCTCGCCGAGGCCAACCGGCGGCTGGGGCGCTCCGCCGACGCGAGGGCAGCGTGGCACGACAGCTACCGCTGCGCGCGCGAGGCCGGTGACACGGCGGGGATGGCGTGGGCGCTGTGGAGCGGCGGGACGCTGGCACGGCAGTGCGGCGCCCTGCGGCTCGCGCGCAGGCTGCTGTCCGCCGCCGTCTCGTGCGCGGACGCGGCGGGCGACCGCATCGCCCACGGCTACGCCCTCGCCGGTCTCGCCGAGACCGGCCGGATACAGGGCGACTACGCGGCCGTGGCCGACCTGCACGAGCAACTCCTGCGGCAGGCGCGGGCGCACGGCGAGTCGCGGCACATGGTGTGGGCGATGTCCGGCATCGCCCAGATGCACCGGAACACCGGCGACCACGCCACGGCGTTGGAGCTGTTCACGGAGTGCGTACGGATCGCGTCCGAGGCGGACGACGCCCGCGGGCGCGCCTGGTCGCTGCGCGGCATGGCCGACGTGCTGTCGCTGCGGGGCGCGACGGACCGGGCCCTCGGGCTGCTGACGCGGGCCGAGGCCGTCTGCCGGGAGATGGAGCTGGCGGGAGCGCTGGCGTACAACCACAAGATGCGCGGCAACGTCCTGTTCCGGGCGGGGCGTTACGAGGAGGCCTGCGCGGTCTACGGAATGGCGCTGCGCGAGTTCGAGGAGATGGACGAGGCGCGGGGCGCGGCGCTGGCCCGCCTGGGCCTCGCCCGGTCACGCTTCCGCTGCGGCCGCCCGCAGGACGAGAGCCTGGCCGAACTCACCGCGCTGGAGGGCGAGTTCGACCGCATCGGCCTGCGCGAGGCCCGCCGGACGGCTGCGTCGTTCCGCGCGGAGCTCCTGGCGGCGTGACGGGGGGTAGGGGCCGTCGCGGCCCCGGCGGCGCAGGTACGGACAGTGCACGGGCTGCGCCCGCACGTCCGGCCTCGCCCGTGGAGGGCGTCGTGGTGCCCACGGATCGCTTCGCGCACCGGACGGCGCATCCGGGCGCGCGCCGGAGCGGCACCGGCTACCACCGCTCCGACCGGCGGGACGGCGCGCGAACCGGGTCGCCGCGGGCAGCGGCCGATGGCCGGCTCCCCGGCGCACCGCGTCGGACTTCCCACGGGCGCCTATCAGGTGCAGGACACCCGACGCACGTGTACGCCATGGCCGCCGGCCCCCGAGCGCCCCGTGCAACTGGTGCAGGCAGCGGCTCCGGCACGGGCGGCACGGGCGGGGCCTCGCGCCCCTCGGCGTCGGCCGCCCCCACGCGCCGGCTCACGTTCAGGGGAGGGCGCAGCGGCCAGGTGGTCGCAACGGGACCGTCGCCCGGATGCGACGTCTCGCGGGACTCCCTCCGGTGGGGCACCGTGGAGGGAACGCATCGAGAGGAGCGCGACGCACATGTCGAACCACACCTACCGTGTCACCGAGATCGTGGGCACTTCCACGGACGGCCTCGACCAGGCCATCCGCAACGGCATCTCGCGCGCGTCCCAGACGCTGCGGGGCCTCGACTGGTTCGAGGTGACGCAGGTCAGGGGCCATATCGTCGAGGGGCAGATCGAGCACTACCAGGTCGGGCTGAAGGTCGGCTTCCGCCTGGAGGACGGCGCCTGAGGCCCGGCCCGGGCGCAGCGGGGCCTCAGGTACGCCCCTCGCGCTCCTGCGCGTCCTTCATCGCCTCACTCGTGCTCCTCGCGCCCCACCGCGCCCGCACCACCCGGAATCCCGCGCGCTCGGCGTCCTGACACACCAGCTCGTCGTCGTCGACGAACATACGGATCTCCCGGTCGCGGCCGAGCCGCCGCAGGATCTCCAGCTTGGTCCTGCGGGCCGGCCGCCGGTCGTCGTTGCGCCGCATGAACAGGCGTCCTTCGGGCAGCCCCTGGGCGGCGATCCAGTCGAGGGAGTCCGCGCGGCACCGCTCGGGCCGGCCCGTGAGGTACAGGACCTCGCACTCCTCGGCCGCCTCCCTGCACAGCCGGATACCCTCCGGCAGCGGCGGGTCCTGCGGGGCCGCGGCGAAGAAGGCGTCCCAGTCGCGCGGCCTGCGTTCCAGCAGGTACTGGCGGTGCCCGGCGTCCGACAGCGTCCCGTCGAGGTCGAATACGGCCAACGGCCCGGTGTTTCGCGTCACGGCAGGAGACTAGAACGGCACCGGACGACGAGTCCGCGCGGTGCGGGAATCTGCCCGGCTCAGCGGCGTTGAACAGAAGGTGAGCTCAGTGATCGCCGCCACCCGTCTGTCCGTACTGGACCGTTCCCGTACCCGCGAGGGGCACAGCGGGCCGGCCGCGCTGCGCGACACCGTCCGCCTCGCCCAGGAGCTGGAGGCACTGGGCTATCACCGGTTCTGGGTGTCCGAGCACCACAGCGTGCCCGGTGTCGCCGGTTCGGCGCCCACCGTGCTCGCCGCGGCGGTCGCCGCGGCCACCTCCACCATCCGGGTCGGCACGGGCGGCGTGATGCTGCCCAACCACCAACCTCTCGTGGTGGCCGAGCAGTTCGGGGTGCTGGAGTCGCTGTTCCCGGGCCGGATCGACATGGGCCTCGGGCGCTCGGTCGGCTTCACCGACGGCATCCGCAGGGCGCTCGGCCGGGACAAGAAGGACGCCGACGACTTCGCCGCACAGCTCCACGAGCTGCTGGGCTGGTTCACGGGCGGGCAGCGGGCGCATCCGCAGGTGCACGCCCGGCCCGCCGAGGGCCTCAGGGTCCCTCCGTACGTGCTCGCCACCGGCGAGGGGGCCGCGATCGCGGCCCGGGCCGGGCTTCCGCTGGTCATCGGTGACCTGCGGGGCAGGAAGAAGCTGCTGGACGCGGTCGAGGGCTACCGGAGCGGCTTCGAGCCGTCCGAGTGGTCCGAGCGGCCGTACGTGGTCGTCGCCGGCACGGTCGCGGTCGCCGCGACCGAGAAGGACGCCCGCCGGCTCCTCGTGCCGGAGGCGTGGTCGATGGCGTACTCGCGTACGCACGGCGTCTTCCCGCCCCTGCTGCCGCCGGAGCGGATCGAGGCGCTGACCATGACCGACAAGGAGCGCGGCTTCTACCTCGCGGGGCTCGAGGGCCACATCGCCGGCACGGAGGAGCAGGTCGCGGACGCCCTGGAGACGGTGATCAAGGACACCGGCGCGGACGAGGTGCTGGTGACGACCAGCACGTACGACCGCGACGCGCTGCTCGGTTCCTTCCGGCGCCTCGCCCGCGTCGCCGATCTGCCCGGGGCCGTCCCGGCCCGGCCGACGGCGGCCTGACCAGCGCGGACGCCTAGACTCGTTCCTCATGCACAGCAGCCCCCACGACTCGTACGTCCGTGTCCGCGGCGCACGGGAGCACAATCTGCGCGGTGTCGACGTCGACATCCCGCGCGACGCGCTCGTCGTCTTCACCGGCGTCTCGGGATCCGGCAAGTCCTCGCTGGCCTTCGGCACGATCTACGCGGAGGCGCAGCGGCGCTACTTCGAGTCCGTCGCCCCGTACGCCCGCCGGCTGATCCACCAGGTCGGCGCGCCGAAGGTCGGGGAGATCACCGGGCTGCCGCCCGCCGTCTCCCTGGAGCAGCGACGCTCGGCCCCCACCTCCCGCTCCTCGGTCGGCACGGTCACCACCCTGTCCAACTCGCTGCGCATGCTCTTCTCACGGGCCGGCCGCCATCCCGAGGGAGCGCCGCGGCTCGATTCGGACGCCTTCTCGCCGAACACGGCCGCCGGCGCCTGCCCCGAGTGCCACGGCCTCGGCCGGGTCCACGGCACGACGGAAGAGCTGCTGGTCCCCGATCCGTCGCTGTCGATCCGCGAGGGCGCGATCGCGGCCTGGCCGGGCGCCTGGCAGGGCAAGAACCTGCGGGACGTGCTGGACACGCTCGGTTACGACGTGGACCGGCCGTGGCGCGAGCTCGCTGCCCGGGACCGGGAGTGGATCCTGTTCACTGACGAGCAGCCGGTCGTCACCGTGCATCCGGTACGGGAGGCGGGACGTATCCAACGTCCTTACCAGGGCACGTACATGAGCGCCCGCCGCTATGTGATGCACACCTTCGCGGACTCCAGGAGCCAGACGCTGCGCGCCAGGGCCGAGCGGTTCCTCACCAGTGAGCCGTGTCCGGTGTGCCGGGGCAGCCGGCTGCGTCCGGAGGCTCTGGCGGTGACCTTCGCGGACCGTACGATCGCCGAACTGGCCGCGCTGCCGCTGACCGAGCTGGCGGCCGTCCTGCGGCACGAGGAGGGCGACGAGACGGCCCGCGTGCTCACCGCGGACCTCCTGGCCCGTCTCGGCACGGTGACCGAGCTGGGCCTCGGCTACCTGAGCCTGGACCGGGCGACCCCGACGCTCTCCAGCGGGGAACTGCAGCGGCTGCGCCTGGCGACGCAGCTGCGGTCGGGGCTGTTCGGCGTCGTCTACGTGCTGGACGAGCCGTCGGCCGGGCTGCACCCGGCGGACACGGAGGCGCTGCTGGTCGTCCTCGACCGGTTGAAGGCGGGCGGCAACACGGTCTTCGTCGTGGAACACCATCTCGACGTGGTGCGCCGCGCCGACTGGCTGGTCGACGTCGGGCCCCGCGCGGGCGAGCACGGGGGGCGGGTGCTGCACAGCGGCCCGCCGGGAGAGCTCGCCGGGGTGGCCGAGTCGGCGACCGCCCGTTTCCTGTTCGGCGCGGGCCCGGCGCCGGTACGGACGCCGAGGGAGCCGTCGGGGCACCTCGCGCTCGGCCCGCTGACCCGCCACAACCTGCGCGGCCTGACGACCCGGCTCCCGCTCGGGGTGCTGACGGCGGTCACGGGGGTGTCGGGCTCAGGCAAGTCGACGCTGGTCGGTTCGATCACGGAGGAACTGCCGGGCGTGGAACGGCTGGTGGCGGTGGACCAGAGGCCGATCGGCCGCACGCCCCGGTCCAACCTGGCCACGTACACGGGGCTGTTCCACGTGGTGCGCAAGCTGTTCACCGGCACCGACGCGGCGCGCGAGCGCGGCTACCGGCCCGGCCGCTTCTCGTTCAACGTGGCCGGCGGGCGGTGCGAGACCTGCCAGGGCGAGGGGTTCGTCTCCGTCGAGCTGCTGTTCCTGCCCAGCACGTACGCCCCCTGTCCGGACTGCGGAGGCGCCCGCTACAACCCGCAGACGCTGGAGGTCGGTTACCGGGGCCTGAACATCGCCGAGGTGCTGGACCTGACGGTGGAGGCGGCGTCCGACTTCTTCGCGGACGTGCCGACGGCGGCCCGCAGTCTGCGCGCGCTGACGGACGTGGGACTCGGCTACCTGCGGCTCGGCCAGCCGGCGACGGAGCTGTCCGGCGGCGAGGCGCAGCGCATCAAGCTGGCGAGCGAGTTGCAGAGGATGCGCCGCGGTCACACGCTCTACGTGCTCGACGAGCCGACGACGGGACTGCATCCCGCCGATGTGGAGGTGCTGATGCGCCAGCTGAACGGGCTGGTGGACGCGGGGCACTCGGTGGTGGTGGTCGAGCACGACATGGACGTGGTGGCCGGCGCGGACTGGGTGATCGACCTCGGCCCCGGCGGCGGCGACGAGGGCGGCCGGATCGTGGCGTCCGGTACGCCGGCGGAGGTGGCGTCCGCGCCGGAGAGCCGTACGGCGCCGTACCTGGCCGGGGCCCTCGGCTGACGGCAGAGGGAATGCCGACGCGTCTCGCCGCCAGGCCGTCCTCGCGCGGCCTCTCGGCGCGGGGCCGTCCGCACGTGGCCGCCGCCAGGAGTCGGCCGGCCGCGCAAGGCCATGGGCACGACGCGCTCGACACGGCCCGAGGCCGGCCCCCCGCACGCAGCCGCGGCTGCCCGAGGCGCCCGTCGGCACGACCGGCCCTGCTCAGCCGAAGACCACCGACCACGGGCGCGGTGCCTCCCCCGCGTCGCCCATCGGCACGGCCGTCGTGTGGTCGCGCGCCAGCACGTCCGCCGCGACCGCGGCGAACTCCCGCGCGCCCGGGTGCGGTGACTGCCGCGGCCAGGCCGCGCGGATCCGCTGGGTGAGCGGCCGCCCGGCCAGTGGCCGCCACGCCACCCTGGGCTCCTTGCGGGCCACCGGCCCCTGGTCGAAGGCGACTCCGTGGCCCGCCGTGACGAGCCCGATCAGGAACTCGGGGTTACGGGCGTGGCGTACGCGGCCGGGCACGAACCCCGCCGCGCGGCAGATGCCGAGCGTCCTGTCGTACCAGCCGGGTGCGGTGGAGCGCGGGAAGAGCACCAGGTCGTGGCCCGCGAGTTCGGCGAGTGCCACCTCGGGCAGCCGGACGAGGGGCGACGTCCTCGGCAGCACGACTCCGAGGTCGACGCCGGTCTCGGGACCGAGGACGATGTCGGTCGCGTCGACGGGGGCATGCACCAGGCCGACGTCCAGCCCGCCGGACGCCAGCAGGCGCACCTGCTCGTCCGTCGTCACCTCCTGGAGGTCGACCCGCAGCGCGGGTGCCCGGTCGGCGCACTCCGCGAGGAGGGCGCCGAGGACCGCTGCCGAGATGTCGGGCGGCACCCCGGCGCGCAGGGTGCCGAGGTCGCCGTCGCGGGCACGCCGTATCAGGACGCGGGTGCGCTCCTCGCGCGCCAGCAGGTCCCGCGCCTCGTCGAGGAGGACCGTGCCGGCCGGCGTGAGCCGGATCTGTCGCCGTGAGCGGTCGAAGAGTTCGGCGCCGAGGTCGTCCTCCAGTCTGCGGACGGCGCGGCTGAGCGGGGGCTGGGCCATGCCGAGCCGCTCGGCGGCCCGCCCGAAGTTCATCTCGTCGGCGACGGCGAGGAAGATACGCAGGTGGCGCAAGAGATCCACGGGACGACAGTAGGCGAGGGGGCGGGGGCTCGGGGTGCGGATCGAGGACAGGCTGGGCGCGGTGTTCGCGGCAGCGGGTGCGGAGGGCAGGATGCACGCGCTGGACATCGATTCCGGCGGGGACGTGGGGTGCGGCGCCGACGAACCGGTCGTGGTCGCCTCGGTGTTCAAGGTGCTGCTGGTGCTGGAGTTCGCCCGGCAGGCGGCGGCCGGTCAGCTCGATCCGCGGGAGCGGGTGCTGGTCACGGCCGGGCACCGGCTCGGCGGCTGGGGCACGGCGGGGTGCCTGGACGACGTGGAGGTCTCCCTGCGGGACCTCGCGCACTTCGCGATGTCGGTCAGCGACAACACGGCCGCGGATCTCCTGCTGGAGCGGGTGGGCGTGGACACCGTGAACCTGCTGGCGAAGGAGCTGGGGCTCGTGCGCACGCGGATCGTGGGCGGCCCCCGGCAGCTGCTGGAGTCGATGCTCGCGGAGGTGGGGGCGCGGGACGAGCGGGAGTTCGCCGCCCTGTTCCCGGCGTTGTCCCCGGCCGAGGTCGGTGCGCTCGGCGTCTTCGACCCGGCGCGGACGAACGCGAGCACACCCCGGGAGATGACGCGGCTGCTGCGGATGATCTGGTGCGACGAGGCCGGTCCCGCGCAGGCGTGCGCCCAGGTACGGGACCTGATGATGCGTCAGGTGTTCCGGCACCGGCTCGCGGCGGGGTTCGGGGACGGCGTGCGGGTCGCGGCGAAGACGGGCACGCTGCCGGGACTCCACAACGAGGTCGGTGTGGCCGCGTACCCGGACGGCGGGCGGTACGCGGTCGCGGTCTTCGCCCGTACGCCGGATCCGGTGGCGAACCGCACGCGGACGGACGTGGCGATCGGCACGGCGGCGCGGACGGCGGTGGATTTCCTGCGCGCCCCGTCCGGTGGACAGAGCCGGTGACCAGGTGTCATACACCTGACGGTATGGGTCATGAGCGGCTCCGGTCTTGGACGCGCACGGCCTGGGGCTGATCTTCTGCGTGTCATGAGCGAATTCGAGAACACCACGGAGGAAGGCGGCCGGCGGTCTTTCGTCCGCAGGACGCTGCTGCGCGGCGCCGCGCTCGGAGCGACGGCACCCCTGCTGCCCGTCGCGGCCGGGGCGGCGGAACGGAGCGGCGACGCGGCCGCGCGGGTACGGGCGGACAGCGCGACCCTGCGCTGGCTCGGCACCTCCGGCTGGCGTGTCGGCATCGGCGGGCGCGGTGTCCTCTTCGACCCGTACATCACGCGTTTCGAGACCGGCCTGTTCGGCCCGAAGGGCGGCTTCGACCCGGCCACGGAGCTGACCTGTGACGAGGACCTGGTGACCCGGCACGCGGGCAGGCCGGAGACCGTCCTGGTCAGCCACACCCACTGGGACCACGTCAACGACGTCCCGTACATCGCGAAGTCCACGGGCGCACGGGTCTTCGGCACGGAGACGACGTACCACGTGCTGCGGTCCCTAGGGGTCGATGCGGCGCAGATCAGCGTCGTCAAGGGCGGCGAGGTGCTGGACTTCGGCGACTACACGGTCGAGGTGGTCTCCAGTCGGCACAGCCGCAACGCGAAGTGGTCGTACTTCGCCCCGGGCACGCTGCACGCGCCGCCGCCGCGTGCCCCGCGCACCGTCTCGGACCTGCCGGAGGGCGACACGCTGGCGTTCCAGCTGACGGTGGCGGGCGGTCCTTCGGTGTTCTTCATGGGCGCGAGCGACGTCGACGAGCGCGCGGTGGCCGGGCTGCGCCCGGACGTCCTGATGGCGGCGGTGCCCTCCAGCCGGGCGACGCACCGCTATGTCCCGCGGCTGCTGGGTGCGCTCGGCGGCCCCGCGACCGTCGTCCCGGTGCACTGGGACCACTTCGAGAGGCCGTTGAGCGGGCCGCCTCTGCGGGATCCGGTGATGGACCTCGACGGTTTCGTCGCCGAGGTCCGCCGGTGCAGCCCCACTTCCCGGGTGGTCGTCCCTGACTACACGACGGTCTTCGGGGCAGACCTGACGCCTATCGCCTGACCTTGCGGTTCGCCCGCAGCCACTCCTTGTTCATCGCCGCGATCGACGGCAGCGGGATGCCCTTGGGGCAGGCGGTGGCGCACTCGCCGGTCAGCGTGCAGCCGCCGAAGCCCTCCTCGTCCATGGCGGCGACCATGTCGAGCACGCGGGTCTCGCGCTCCGGGGCGCCCTGCGGCAGCACGTTGAGGTGGTTGATCTTCGCCGAGGTGAAGAGCATGGCGGAGCCGTTGGGGCAGGCCGCCACGCAGGCGCCGCAGCCGATGCACTCGGCGTGCTCGAAGGCGAGGTCGGCGTCGGGCTTCGGCACCGGCGTCGCGTGGGCCTCGGGTGCGGATCCGGTGGGGGCGCTGATGTAGCCGCCGGCCTGGATGATCCGGTCGAAGGCGGTGCGGTCGACGACCAGGTCCCTGACGACCGGGAAGGCGGCCGCCCGCCACGGCTCGACGTCGATGGTGTCGCCGTCCTGGAAGGAGCGCATGTGGAGCTGGCACGTGGTGGTGCGCTCGGGGCCGTGGGCGTCGCCGTTGATGACGAGCGAGCAGGCGCCGCAGATGCCCTCGCGGCAGTCGTGGTCGAAGGCGACCGGCTCCTCGCCGCGCAGGATGAGGTCCTCGTTGAGGGTGTCGAGCATTTCCAGGAAGGACATGTCCGGGGAGATCCCGTCCACCTCGTAGGTGGCCATGGCGCCGGGGGCGTCGGCGTTCTTCTGGCGCCAGACGCGCAGGTTGAGCTTCATGCGTAGCTCCGCTGGGTGGGGTGGACGTACTCGAAGACGAGGTCTTCCTTGTGGAGGACGGGGGCTCGGCCCGTGTCTGTGAACTCCCAGGCCGCGGCGTAGGAGAACTCCTCGTCCTTGCGGGCCGCCTCGCCGTCCGGCGTCTGGGACTCCTCGCGGAAGTGACCGCCGCAGGACTCGGTGCGGTGCAGCGCGTCGAGGCACATCAGCTCGGCGAGTTCCAGGTAGTCGACGATGCGGTTGGCCTTCTCCAGCGACTGGTTGAACTCCTCGCCGCTGCCCGGCACCTTGATGCGGCACCAGAACTCCTCGCGGATCTGCGGGATCCGTTCCAGCGCCTTGCGCAGCCCGGTCTCGGTGCGGGCCATGCCGCAGTACTCCCACATGAGCTCACCGATCTCGCGGTGGAAGGAGTCAGGGGTGCGGTCGCCGTCGACGGAGAGCAGCAGGCTGATCCGGTCCTCGGTCTCGGCCACGGCCCCTTGCACGACCGGGTGTTCGACGGTGACCGGCTCCTTGTGCGGGTTGCGGGCCAGGTAGTCGTTGATGGTGGAGGGGAGCACGAAGTAACCGTCGGCGAGGCCCTGCATGAGGGCGGAGGCGCCGAGCCGGTTGGCTCCGTGGTCGGAGAAGTTGGCCTCGCCGATGGCGAAGAGGCCCGGGACGGTGGTCTGGAGGTCGTAGTCGACCCACAGTCCGCCCATCGTGTAGTGCACGGCGGGGTAGATCCGCATCGGCACCTCGTACGGGTTCTCCGCGGTGATCCGCTCGTACATGTCGAAGAGGTTGCCGTACTTCTCCTCGACCTTCGCCCGGCCCATGCGGGCGACGGCGTCGGCGAAGTCGAGGTAGACGCCCTGGCCGCCGGGGCCGACGCCGCGCCCCTCGTCGCAGACGTTCTTCGCGGCGCGCGAGGCGATGTCGCGCGGCACGAGGTTGCCGAAGGACGGGTACATCCGCTCCAGGTAGTAGTCCCGCTCGTCCTCGGGGATCTCGTTCGGCGGGCGGTGGTCGCCGCGTGCTCTGGGGACCCAGATGCGTCCGTCGTTGCGCAGCGACTCGCTCATCAGGGTCAGCTTGGACTGGTGGTCGCCGGTGCGCGGGATGCAGGTGGGGTGGATCTGGGTGAAGCAGGGGTTGGCGAAGTAGGCGCCGCGCCGGTGGGCGCGCCAGATCGCGGTGGCGTTGGAGTTCATGGCGTTCGTCGACAGGTAGAAGACGTTGCCGTAGCCGCCGGTCGCGAGGACGACCGCGTCGGCGACGTACGTGGAGATCCGGCCGGTGACGAGGTCGCGGGCGACGATGCCTCGGGCGCGGCCGTCCACCACGATCAGGTCGAGCATCTCGGTGCGGGCGTGCAGGGTGACGTTGCCCGCGGCGATCTGGCGGGAGAGGGCCTGGTAGGCGCCGAGGAGGAGCTGCTGGCCCGTCTGCCCGCGGGCGTAGAAGGTGCGGGAGACCTGGACGCCGCCGAAGGAGCGGGTGTCGAGCAGTCCGCCGTACTCGCGGGCGAAGGGGACGCCCTGCGCCACGCACTGGTCGATGATCTCGACGGAGATCTGGGCGAGCCGGTGGACGTTGGACTCGCGGGCGCGGAAGTCTCCGCCCTTGACCGTGTCGTAGAAGAGGCGGTGGATGGAGTCGCCGTCGTTGCGGTAGTTCTTGGCCGCGTTGATGCCGCCCTGGGCGGCGATGGAGTGGGCTCGCCGCGGGGAGTCCTGGTAGCAGAACTGCTCGACGTGGTAGCCCTGTTCGGCGAGTGTGGCGCCGGCGGCGCCGCCGGCGAGGCCGGTGCCGACGACGATGACGGTGTGGCCGCGGCGGTTGGCGGGGTTGACGAGCTTCGCCTCGAAGCGCCGCTTGTCCCAGCGTTCGGCGACGGGCCCTTCGGGCGCTTTGGCGTCGGCGAGCGGGGCGCCGACCTCGTAGCCTGTGTAGTCGACGAAGTCGTTCATGTCAGCTCACCACTTCGGTCATGACGGCGACGGGTACGGAGAGGAATCCGGCGGTCAGTGCGAGCGCCAGCACGTTCGCGGTGGTCTTGAGGACGCGGTCGCGGGTGGCGCTGCCGACGCCGAGCGTCTGGGCGGCGCTCCAGAAGCCGTGCCGGATGTGGAGTCCGACGGCGAGCATGGCGACGATGTAGATCACGTTGCCGTACCAGGTGGAGAAGGTGTCCACGACGTTCTGGTAGGGGTGGCCCTCCTGGAATCCGCCCGTGTGCACGGTGCCGGTCGTCAGGTCGAGGAGGTGCCAGACGATGAAGAGGCCGAGGATGACACCGCCCCAGCGCATGGTGCGGGTGGCGTAGCTCGCGCGCGGCCGCTTGTTGACGTAGCGGCTGGGACGGGCCTTGATGTCGCGGCGGCTGAGCTGGTACGCGGAGACCGCGTGCCCGATCACGGCCGCGAGCAGCACCACGCGGACGAGCCACAGTGCCCAGGAGTGGTGCAGGACCGGGGCGCCCATGGTGCGCAGCCAGTGGCCGTACGCGTTGAACTCGCCCGGCCCGAAGAAGATCTTCAGGTTGCCGAACATGTGGGCGACCAGATACCCGAGCATGATCAGACCGCTGACGGCCATGACCGTCTTCTTGCCGATGGTCGATGCCCAGAAGGTGCGCGTCCTGGACGGTTGTCGTTCCGTCCGCGTTGCCAGAGCCATGCCGTCGACGCTAGGGCGGAGAACACGAGAGGTCCAAGACATGATTCTGCTCGGGTCAATAGGCTGGCCCTATGGAAGCTCTAGAGTGGTGCCATGCAGCTCCAGCAGCTCCGCTACTTCGTCGCGGTCGCGGAAACCCGTCACTTCACCCGCGCCGCCGAGCGCGTCCATGTCTCCCAGCCCTCCCTCTCCCAGCAGATCCGGGCCCTGGAGCAGGAGCTCGGCGCCGACCTCTTCGCCCGCGCCCGGGGCAACATCGCCCTCACGGACGCCGGTGACGCGCTGCTCCCGCTGGCGCGCCGCATCCTCGCCGACACCGAGACGGCCCGCCGCGAGGTGCAGGAACTGGCCCAGCTGCGCCGGGGCCGGGTCCGTCTCGGCGCCACGCCGAGCCTGTGCACCGGTCTGCTGCCGCAGGTACTGCGCACCTTCCACGATCTGCATCCGGGCATCGAGATCCTGATCGAGGAGTCCGGCTCGCACGATCTCGTACGGGAGCTGGCGCGCGGTGCGCTCGACCTGGCGCTCGTCGTGCTGCCCCTGCCCTCGCCCTCGCCGGCGCTCACCACCGTCGAACTGCTGCGGGAGGACCTGGTGGTGATCTCCTCACCGGCGGCCGCGGCGCCGCCGGCTCCGGCGCGGATCGCGGATCTCGCGGGCGAGCCGCTGGTGATGTTCCGCCACGGGTATGACCTGCGGGAGCTGACGGTGGCCGCCTGCCGCGCGGAGGGCTTCGAGCCGTCGTTCACGGTGGAGGGCGGCGAGATGGACGCCGTGCTGGGGTTCGTCCGGGCGGGGCTCGGCGTCGCCGTCGTGCCCAGCATGGTCGCGGAGGGCGCCGGAGGGGGCCTGCGGGTCACCCCGCTGGCCCGCCCCGGTCTGCGGCGCACGATCGCGCTCGCCCACCGCAGCGATGTGGCGCCGCCGCGTGCGGCCCGCGAGGTGCAGCGGGTACTGCTGGACTCGCGGACCTGAGCGGCCGGCCTTACCGGAGCGCCGGGGCCTCCGGCGCCCGGAACGGTCCCGGACCGGGGCCGACAGGTCCGGACCGCGGCCGACGGCCACCGGGGAGGCTTCCCCACCCCGCCCTCCCCCTACGGCCTGGCGGCCGTGGATGGGGTCCCCTCGGCGAAGCCAGGGGGTAACCCCCATCCCGAACCGGGGCTCCGCCCCAGGCCTTCGGTACCGCGCTTCGCGCGGTGTCCTCAATCGCCGGACGGGCTGGATGTACCGCAGGCAGATCACGCCCCGCTGGGGGCACCTCCCACGGCCGCCAGGCCGTAGGGGGAGATTGAGGCGCGGGGTTCCGGTGGGGACCCCCACCGGATCAGACCGCGTCCGCCAGGACCAGCGCGTGGATGCGGTCCGGCGCACCGGGCCGTGCGTAGTACCAGCCCTGGGCCGTGTCGCAGCCGAGCTCGCGCAGCTGCTCGGCCTGGGCTCCGGTCTCCACACCCTCCACGGTCACGGCGAGTTCGAGACTGTGCGCCAGCGACACGATGCCCTCGACGATCTTCAGATCGACGGGGTCGGCGGGGTGCTGCTGCATCCCCTGCGTGAAGGAACGATCCAGCTTGAGCACGCTCACCGGCAGTCTGCGCAGGTTGGCCAGGTTCGAGTAGCCGGTGCCGAAATCGTCGAGCGCGATGTCCACGCCCATCTCGGCGAGTTGGCGCAGCGGCTTGAGCAGGTCCTCGTCGGCGCCGATGAGCGCGGACTCGGTGACCTCCAGGCACAGGGCGCCGGGCTCCAGGCCCGAGCGCTCCAGCACGTCCACCGTGTCCGCGACGAGCCCCGGGTGCTGGAGCTGGGCCGGCGAGAGGTTGACGTTGATGCGCAGCGGGCCGCCGTCGGTGTGCCGAATGCTCCAGAACCGGGCCTGCCGTACGGCCTCCTGGAGAACCCAGCGGCCGAGCGGCACGATCAGCCCGGTGCGTTCGGCGAGCGGGATGAAGCGGTCGGGCCCGAGCACCCCGTACTGCGGGTGGCACCAGCGCACGAGCGCCTCGGCGCCGTGCACGCTGCCGTCGCCGAGGTGGACGAGCGGCTGGTACTCGATGAAGAACTCGTCGCGCTCCAGCGCGGCGGGCAGGGCGTTGGTCAGCCCGTGCCGGGTGATGGCGCGGGCGTCGGCCTCCGGGTCGGCCAGCTCGAAGCGGTTGCCGCCCGCCGACTTGGCCCGGTACATGGTGATGTCGGCACTGCGCAGCACCTCGGCGCTGGTCCGCTCGCCCCCCGGGCCCTCGACGATGCCGATGCTGCCGCGCACGGTGAACTCGCGCCCGTCGATGGTCACCGGTGAGGCGAGCGAGCCGAGGATGCGGGAGGCGAGCTCGTCGACCTCGCGCTCGGTGTCGGGTCCGGTGGTCAGCGCGACGAACTCGTCCCCACCGAGCCGGGCGACCATCTCCCCCGGCGCGGTGGCACAGCTCTGCAGCCGGTCGGCGACCTCCACGAGCAGCCGGTCGCCGGTGGCGTGTCCGAGGCTGTCGTTGATGGCCTTGAAACCGTCGAGGTCGAGGTAGCAGAGCCCGAAGCGGGCGCCGTCGCCGGCCGACACGGCCTTCTCGAGCCGCTCGAAGAACAGGGTGCGGTTGGGCAGTCCGGTCAGCGCGTCGTGCGTGGCCTCGTAGCGCAGCCGCAGGTTGAGGAGCCGGCGCTCGGTGGTGTCCTCCAGGAGGGCCAACTGGTACTGCGGGGCTCCCTCGGCGTCGCGCAGCAGCGAGACGGTGAGGTTGGTCCACAGAACCGTCCCGTCGTTGCGGTAGAACGGCTTCTCCGTCCGGTAGTGCTCGCGCTCGCCGCGCACCAGTTCCCGGTAGAGGTCCCAGACCTGGGGCCGGTCCTCGGGGTGCACCCACTCGGTGACCTTGCGGCTGCGCACGTGGTGTTCGAGGCCGCCGAACATCTGCATGAGGGTGTCGTTGACCTCCAGCAGATTGCCGTCGAGGTCGGCGATCCCGATGCCGATCGCGGCCCCGTCGAACACCGCCCGGAAGCGGACCTCGGTGGCGTGCATCGCCTCCAGGGCGTCGTTGCGCGCGAGCAGCGAGGAGCGGGCGATGGCCTCCTGCTCGGCGAGGGTGCGTTCGCGCAGCGCCGCCGCGAACCCGGCGGCGACGGCGTGCTGGAGCCGGGCGCAGCGCGCCCTGTTCTCGTCGGCGGTCTGCTCGTGGTCGCCGCAGTACAGCACGAGGTAGGACTCGACGACGCCGAGCGTGCGGCTGAGCGCGTCGGGGTCCGTGCAGTGGGCGTCGACGAGCGACCTGCCGATCCGCTGCGCGGACTGCGGGTTGAACGGGCGCTCGCGCAGTACGCGGCACAGGTCCCGTGCCACCGGCAGCAGATGCTGTTCCAACTCCGGCCGGGTGAGCGACGTCGACGTCACCGGGAAGACGGCCCGGCTCCAGATCGTCGCGAACCGTCTGAGTCTGTCCTCAAGGGCGTCCGCCTCCGCGTCGGGACCGGTCGCCTGCGACGACGGCTTCACGCCTTGCGCCCCACCCCGGAGAAGCCCGAGAAGGCATATGGGTCCTCCTGGTCGACGGGGGTGTCGGGCCGCCAGTGGGGCATGGCGACCAGTCCGGGCTCGACCATGTCGTATCCCTCGAAGAAGGCCGCGATCTCCTCGCGGGTGCGCATGACCAGGGGGTTGCGGATCTCCTCGTAGACGGCGACCGCGCCGCCCGCCACGTCCTCGGGGACCGGTATCCCCTCGTACGAGGCGTGGGTGATGATCAAGAGGCTGCCCGGCGCGAGCGCGTCGCGCAGTTCCGCCACCGCCGCGTACGGGTCGTCCGCGTCCTCGAGGAAGTGCAGTACGGCCACGAGCAGCAGGGCCACCGGCCGCTCCAGGTCGAGCAGCCCGGTGACCTCGGGGCTGTCGAGGATCTGCCCCGGCTTGCGGAGGTCGGCGCAGACCACGCCCGACCGCTCGTCCCCGGCGAGTATGGTCCGGCTGTGGGCGACGGCCACGGCGTCGTGGTCGACGTAGACGACACGTGCCTCGGGGTCCGCCGCGCGGGCCACTTCGTGGACGTTGCCGAACGTGGGAATGCCGGAGCCGATGTCGAGGAACTGGCTGATCCCCTCGCCCACCGCGTAATTCACTGCCCTGCGCATGAACGCGCGGTTCGCCTGCATGATCTTCGGGAGGCCCGGCATGAACCGCATCGCCTTGCGCGCCGCTTCCCGGTCGGCCTCGAAATTGTGCGAGCCGCCCAGGTAGAAGTCGTAAATGCGGGACACGCTCGGCACCGATATGTCGATGCTCTGCGGGGCCCAGGCGGGACGCTCCATCGATGTCTCCAACAAGTCGCCACGGCGGATCGGCCATGTCCATGGCCAGCGTTCGAGCCGAGGCTACTGATCGCCCGCCAAGAGGGCGAGCCCAAACGGAAATTAGCGGTCCGTTCTTGGTCACACGTCGTCGTCACGTACACGGGTCATGACCGATCGTCACAGGACCGCGGTACGGTCCCCCCGCACATGCGGCCGGCCCGCCGTCACACCCTGGGGGTGCGAGGCGGGCCGGCGGGGGGCCTTTCCCCGAGAAAGGCCCCGGGTCGGAGGCGCGGTGTGGGGACTACTTGGGCGCTCCGACCGGCTTGCCCTCCGGCGACACGGCGTACCAGGTGCCGCCGACGCCCTGGCCGTTGGTGTCACCGGGCTTGGCGTCGCCGGAGAAGGTGTAGATGGGCCAGCAGTCGATGGTCTGCTGCTCGATTCCGTCGGGCCGGTCGAAGGTGACGAAGCCCTTCTTGAGGATTCCCTCGGTGTCGTTCTTGTCGACGGGCTCGACGACGGGCCACTTCTCCAGGCACTCGCCGGTGCAGGCCGTCTTCATGGGCCAGGCCGAGTCCTTCATGAAGCGGTAGACGGTCATGCCGTTCTTGTCGACGACGATCTCGCCGAGCTTGGGGTCCTTGCGTACGGACAGGCCCACGAGATCCGCCGCCTCGCCGCTCTCCTCCTCGCCGCCCTCGGCACCGCCGCCCTCGGCACCGCCGCCGGGTGCCGCCTTCTTGCCGTCGGGGGCGGACGCGTACCAGGTGCCGCCGACGCCCTGACCGTTGACGTCGCCGGCCTTGGTGTCCTTGGCGTAGCGGTACATGGGCCAGCCGTCGATGGTGAGCTGCTTCGTGCCGTCCTCCCTGGTCACCTCGCCGATCAGGGACGGGTCGACACCGGGCGCCGCGGTCGCGCCGCCGGCGGCCACGACGGGCCACGCCTTCGCGCAGTCCCCGTCGCAGTTGGACTTCGGCGGCTTGGCGGTGTCCTTGTCGAACCGGTAGAGCGTGAAGCCCGCGCTGTCTGTGACGACCTTGCCGAGGTCCTTGCTCTCCCAGACGGCGAGCTGGCCCGCGGGCTTGGCCGCGGCCGCCTCCCCCCCGGCGCCGGATCCGTACCCGGCGTCCGCTCCGTAGCCTCCGCTGCCTGGCTGCGCGGGATTCGCGGCGCCCACCGCCTGGCCGGGGGTTTCGGTGCCCTGGTCCTGACCGCACGCCGTCGTCAGCGCGAGTACGGCCGCCGCAGTCACCGCGAGCGAGGCGTTCCGCCAGGTGTTCATGTCCACTCCCGTAGTTCTTCCAGCCGGTTCCGGCGCCTGGGGGCGCCGTTCATGGCCCTAGGTACGGACGGGGGAGCGGCCTGTGTTCAATGCGCGCGAAAAAATCTTCGAAGCCGGCGCGGACACGAATGGGGAAATCCCGGTGGCACCAGGTGAATTCACCCCGATCCGGCAGCGCGGGAAATGGCTTGAACTCAACTCAACCATGTGGCCCTTGTGTCACGCCGGCGCCGGTGTCTCACCAGCGGCGGTCCCGTGCGGGGCGCATCCGCGTACGCAGTTCTGTGCTCCCCTTGTGCCCCGAATCCTCCATTCGACGACCAGTTCCGCACCGGTACGGGGCCGCGGACAGGATCGCCCTCTCTGCGGGCCGGGGGCGCGGCGGGCGAAGCAACGACCGGCCATCCCCATCGGCGCGAGACGCGCCGTCGTCGGCCGCCCGCCGTGCGGGTCCGGCCCCGTCGTACGAGTCCAGGACAGGACGGCTCTCCCCGACCCTGCCGGCCCCGCGAACAGCGGCGTCGTCGCCTTTCGCATCCCCGGCCCGTACAGATACGCCGACACGCCCGGCATCTCCCCCGCTTGGCGCAGCGTTATGCCCCGTTTGACCTACACCGATCGCGTCCGTCCCACGCCGCTCTTAACGTTTCGGTGATCGAGGAGCACTCCCCGACCTGTGCGGAACGGTTCCGCTACTGCTCCTCGAGAACCCGGAGGTCCGACCATGCGCGCGATACGTGCCGCGTCCGCCGCTCTGCTCGGAGCGGCCGCACTCGCCCTGACCGCTCCCACCGCAGCCTTCGCCGTGAACAACACGCCGTACGACTTCCGCGTGACGCCCTCGACCGTCGCCCCGGGCGGCCGCGTGACCCTGACCGCGGGCGGCTGCCCGAGCACGACCACCGTGACGTCCGGTGTCTTCGACGCCGTCACCATCCCCCAGAACGGCGCGGCCACGGCCGTGGTCGACCGGGACGCCGCGCCGGGCGCCGTGTACTCGGTCCAGTTCAACTGCATCGGCCGGATCGGCACCCTCGATCTCCGGATCTCCGGCGGCACCTCCACACCGACCGTGAGTTCCACGACGACCATCGCCCCCTCGGGTGTGGGCGGCGGCCTGGGCGGCAGCTTCGAGGACGTGAACACGACCGAGATCGTGGCGGGCGGTGTCCTGGTCGCGGCCGCCGCCACGGCGACCGTCCTCGTCGTCCGCAGGCGCGCGGCGCACCGCCGTCACTGATGAGCGGCCAACGCCCTTCTCAACCGGACCCCACCGCCCGCCGCCCCGAGTCCCGCACAGGACTCGGGGCAACGGGCGGTTGGGTCCGACCGGGAGGTTCGACCGATCAGGCCTGACCGCTGACCGTGCGGCGGCGGCGGACGATGAAGAGGCAGCCTCCGACGGCCGCCGTGGCAACCAGGCCGGCGCCGACCGCCATCTCGGTGCCGGTGGGCCCGATCGACCCGCCGAGACCGCCCGCCGCACCGCGTGCGCGGATCACCGTGAACGAGGCGGTGGCGGTCCGCGAGCTGTCGTTGCACCGGACCGTCAGGTGGTAGGTGCCGGGAGCAGCGTTGTTGCGGACGCGGGCCGTGGCCGTGGCCGTACCCCCACCGTCACCGCCAAAGTTTCCGCCGTCACCGCCAAAGTTGCCACCGTCCCCACCAAAGTTGCCACCGTCCCCACCACGCGGGTCACTGTCCCCACCACGGTTGTCACCCTCGTCGCCACGGTTGCCGCCGTCACCGCCTTCGTCACCACGGTTGCCACCGTCATCACCACGGTTGCCACCGTCGCCGCCACGGCCCCCACCGTCACCACCAAAGTCGCCACCGTTGTCACCGCGGTTGCCGCCGTCACCGCCAAAGTCGCCGCCGTCACCGCCACGGCCCCCGCCGTCATCACCACGGTTGCCACCGTCGCCACCACGGCCGCCGCCGTCACCGCCAAAGTTGCCGCCGTCGCCACCACGGCCCCCACCGTCACCACCAAAGTTGCCGCCGTCGCCACCACGGCCCCCACCGTCACCACCGCGGTTGCCACCGTTGTCACCGCGGTTGCCGCCGTCACCACCAAAGTTGCCACCGTCGCCACCACGACCGCCGCGGTTGCCACCGTCGCCACCACGGCCCCCACCGTCACCACCACGACCGCCACCGTCGCCGCCACGGCCCCCACCGTCACCACCACGACCGCCCCCGTCACCACCACGACCCCCACCGTCACCACCACGGCCCCTACCGTCCCCACCAAAGTTGCCGCCATCACCACCACGGCCGCCGTCGTTCCGGGAGAGCACGGCGTCGGGAAAGGCGTTCGAGCTGACGACGCCACCGCGGTGGCAGCCGTCGACGCTGATCGTCAGGGTGCCTCCGGGGAAGACCGAGGACGGGCTGACGTGGACGTTCCTCGGGCCGTCGCCACCGCCGGCGGCGGCCAGCGGAGCGCAGAGCCCGACGGCCGCGAAAGCGGTCGCGGTCGCCGCGAGAGCGCGTGTAGCACGCATCGTTGAACCTCCAGCGGAAGACGCTCCGGAGCGGCGCTCCGGGATATTCGACGAGGACGCCTCCCATGACGAACCCTCACCGCCAGTGACGTGGGTCGCATTTCGGCCTTGGTCCACCCCAGTGAGCGACACGCCGTGCGGGCGACCCGCCACCTGACGGAGTCGCAGGTCACAGACCGTCAGGATGTTTATCAGCCCGTTACTCGGATGGGTCACCCCGAGTGGCCGCCGCCACCCGTTCGCCCTTCCCTTCTCGCAGCGCCCGGCGACCGCACTTAGCGTGACCACATGCGCACAATGGGGAGAACCAAGGGCCAGGACATCTACGGCTCCGAGCGGAGACGACGCTCGCCCTGGGGCGTGCTGGCCCTCGTCATGCTCAGCGGGATCGCGCTGATGAGGAACGGCGTCGACGCGGGGATCGGGCCCCCGCAGCCCGCGGCCGCCGCGTCGCTCGGCAAGCACGCGGGCGAGACGTTCCTGCCCGTGCCGCTCGAACCGCTGCCGTACGCGCCCCCGACCCGGGTACGCGTCTCCTCGCTCAAGGTGGACGCGCCGATCATGGACGTCGGCCTGGACGAGAAGGGGTGGATCGCGGCACCGCCTGCGCAGGAGCCCAACCTCGCGGGCTGGTTCCAGAACGGCGTGGCCCCCGGTCAGCGCGGCACCGCCGTGATCGTCGGGCACGTCGACAACCAGGCGGGCCCGGCGGTGTTCTACGGTCTCGGCTCGGTGAAGCCCGGGGATTCGGTCGAGGTGCCGCGACAGGACGGCAGGACGGCTGTCTTCGAGGTGTACGGCGTGGAGGTGTTCTCCAAGACGGACTTCCCCGGGGTCCGCGTCTACGGCGACACCGGTTCGCCCGAGCTGCGGGTCATCACCTGCGGAGGCGGCTACTCCAAGACGCACGGCTACGACGGCAACGTCGTCGTCTTCGCACGTATGGTCAAGGCCCGCTGACCCGCGGCCCGTTGCCGGCCACGGCCTCCGTGGCCGGCGGCCGGCCGGTCGCCGGCCACCGGCCCGCTCAGCGACGGGGGACGGTGATGCGGTAGCCCTCCTCCAGCAGCTTCGGCAGGTACTTGCGCAGGGCCGCGACGCTCTGGGAGCGATTGCCGCCCGCGTCGTGGGAGAGCACGACGACACCCGGGGCCGCGCCCTGCAGCACCCGCCTGACGATGGTGCGGGTGCCGGGGGTCGTCCAGTCCAGGGTGTCCAGGGTCCAGGCCAGCGGTTCCATGCCGAGCTCGGCGCCGATCTCGAAGGAATGCCGGTTCCACGCTCCGTAGGGCGCCCGGTACCAGAGCGGTGCGGCGCCCACCGCCTCCTCGACGACGTCGCTCGTCCTGCCCAGCTCGTCACGGATCCGGGACGGCGCCAGGCCGGGGACGAGCGGGTGGGACCAGGTGTGGTTGCCGATCACGTGGCCGTCGTCGGCCATCTCCCGCAGCAGGTCCCCCTGGTGCGTCGCCATCTCCCCGCAGACGAAGAACATCGCCTGCACGCCGTGTTCGCGCAGGGTCGCGAGGATGCCGGGGGTGTAGCGCGGGTCCGGTCCGTCGTCGAAGGTGAGCACCATCGTGCGGTCCGTCGCGGGCACCCTGCGGAAGGGCCTCGTGCGCACCGGCGGGACCGCGCGGCGCAGACTCGCGGGGGGATACGCGGTCATGGGCTCCAGACGGTAGGACGACGCCTTCGGCGGCCGTGCCGCGGTCCGAGGTCCCGCGGCACGGCCAGGCGGAGCGAGGGCGGGCGCGGGCGCGGTGCGGCCGGATGTGATGGGCTCGCCGACGAACAGCTCGCCGACGACGGCGGCACCGCCGAGGCAAGCAGCGAGGCGGAGCACCGAGCGGCGTCCGCGGAGCAGCTGGTCCTTGTCCATGGCCCATGGCTCGCACGGCTGACGCCGCGGGCAACCGATCGACACCGGGTTGCGGGGCGGATTGACCCGATGGGAGCAGTACCGCGGGCCGGGCGCTCCGCAGGGGGCCTGAGGCGCGTCGGCGGCCGTCCGGCCGGGGTACTAGCCTCGGTGGCGTGACCGAGCATCCAGCCCACCGGTTCGAACGCGGTACGGACGGGCCGAAGGTGATCCTCGTCGGCCTGGACGGATCGGATTCGTCGCTGCGGGCCGCGGCCTACGCGAGCGGTCTCGCACGGCGGCAGCGTGCGCTGCTGGCGATCGTCTACGTCCAGCCGGTGATGCCCGCGGGCGCGGCGCTCGGTGTGCCGGTGGCCGTCGCGACCGGGGAGATCGCCGAGGGCCTCGTCGCCGAGATCCGTGCGGCGGCCGAGCGGGTGCGCGGTATATGGGACGCCCGCTGGGAGTTCCACACCTTCCGCGGCGACCCGTACACGGGTCTGGTCACCGCGGCCGACGAACTCAAGGCGGACGCCGTGGTGGTGGGGGCCTCGGAGTCGGCGGGCCACCGGATCATCGGCTCGGTCGCGGTGCGGCTGGTGAAAGCGGGCCGGTGGCCGGTGACCGTCGTCCCGTAGGGCCGGTGCCCGGGGCCCTCGGCGGCCCTTGGTGAGTCCGTCGTGCCGCGCGCCGTGGCCGGGCACGACGGCGCCGACGTCCGCGAGGGCCGTGCGGTGGTCGTCGCGTTCGGGATCGGTCCCCAGCGCCTCGGGCAGGCTGACGACACGTCCGGCGACGGTGTCCGTCCACTGCGGGAGTGGACATGTGCCGCCCGCGGCCGGCGGGACGGGCCTGCCTCCCGCGGCCGCCAGGGCGGTCGGTTCCTCCCGCCACGGCGACGAGCAGCTGGGCGGTGACCGCGCAACGGGCGTACCGGTCCGGCCGACCGTTCGCCGCACCACTCGCCGCTCGGTGCGACCGTTCGTCGACGACCGCTGTGCGGCGTCTGTCGCCGTGCGCCCGGATGCGTTCGTATACGGCACGTGGCAGCGACCGACGGGTGAAAGGGTGTTTGGCGATGGCAACGGCAACCGCGACGACCGACGAGCGTGCCATGGCGGAGCTGCAGCGCGACCACGGCCCCGCCCTCATGAGCTTCCTGCTCGGCCTCACCTACGGGGACCAGCAGCGCGCCGAGGACCTGCTGCAGGAGACGCTGGTGCGCGCGTGGCAGCACCCGGAAGCGTTCGAGGGCCCCTACGAGTCGATGCGGCCCTGGCTCTTCACCGTAGGCCGGCGCCTCGCCATCGACGCACGGCGCTCCCGGCTCGCGCGCCCCACGGAGATCGGCGACGGCGTCCTCGCCACCACACCGGACCCGAAGGACCCGACCGAGAGCACGGCCCTGGCCCTCGACGTCCGGGCCGCGATCGGCGCCCTGAGCCCCGAGCACCGCGCGGTGCTCGTGCAGATCTACTTCCGCGGGCTGAGCGTCAACGAGGCCGCACAGGCGCTCGGCATCCCGCCGGGGACCGTCAAGTCGCGCTCGTACTACGCGCTGCGCGCCCTCGCCCGGTCCCTGCCGGGCTACAGCAGGCGCGCCGTCCCGTCCGCCCCGCCGGCCCCGGTGCCGCACTCCGTGCACACGGATCACGACCACACGGTGTCCCTATGCCGAACGTCACGCCGGAGTTGAGCAAAGAAGGGCCCCCGGCCGTCTTGGACGGTGGAGGCTCGTCATCGAGTCCCGGACGCGGTCGAGAGGAAAGTGGGTGGGAGGCGTGCAGCGCGAGAGTGCGAACGGCGCCGGGGGACCGGGGCTGGCGGTCCCCATGGCGTGGCTGTGCGCCGAGTACACGGCCGAGGAGATGCTGCGGGCCGGCGCGCTCGTCGAGTACGGCTCACTCGAGTTCCGGGCGGGGCGCCGGGCCCTGGCGCTGACCATCCACCTGTGCGACGGCCCGGGAGCACCGGAGGCGGTGCGCTCGGCGGCCACGATCGAGGAGTGGCTGTCGCTGACCTCGTACGGACACCCCTGGCAGGAGTGGGTCGAGGAGCGGCTCGCCACCAGGGCGGCCCGGGAACGGCACGGCGGCCCGGACCCCGATCTGGCGCTGGCGACCGCCGCCTGGGACTGGCTGCGCACCACCGAACTGCTCGCGGCCGACCTCGGGGACCTGGAGCCGTGGCATCCGGCACTCCCGCTCGCCGCCGGCGTGGACGAGGCGAGCCAGGTGTGGACCCCGGCGTGGCAGCTGGGACTGCCGCTGGGGCATCTGGCGATCCACCTGTGGTGAGGACCACACCACGGCCGGGCGGCCTCAGTCGACGCGCCGGCCCGCCGAGAAGTGCACGCCCGCACGGTATTTGGGGATCCGGATCGTGATCTTCATGCCGGCTCCGACGGCCGTCTCGATGACGAGCCCGTAGTCGTCGCCGTACACCTGGCGCAGCCGCTCGTCGACGTTCAGCAGCCCGATGCCCGACGCGGTGGACCGCTCCCCCGCCAGGATCGCGCGCAGCACCTCGGGGTCCATGCCCACCCCGTCGTCCTCGATCGTCACCGTCGCCTCCGAGCCCGCGTCCTGGGCCGCGATCATGATGCGGCACTCGTGCCGGGAGTCCTCGAGGCCGTGCTTGACGGCGTTCTCGACGAGGGGCTGCAGGCACAGGAAGGGCAGGGTCACCGGCAGCACCTCGGGGGCCACCTGCAACGTCACCTTCAGCCGGTCGCCGAAGCGGGCGCCCGCGAGTGCGAGGTACTGCTCGATGCAGCGCAGCTCGTCCGCGAGATGGGTGAACTCGCCGTGCTGGCGGAAGGAGTAGCGGGTGAAGTCGGCGAACTCCAGCAGGAGGTCGCGGGCACGCTCCGGATCGGTCCGGACGAACGAGGCGATGGCGGCGAGGGAGTTGAAGATGAAGTGCGGGGAGATCTGGGCGCGCAGAGCGCGGATCTCCGCCTCGATCAGCCGGGTGCGGGAGCGGTCGAGCTCGGCGAGTTCCAGCTGGACGGAGACCCAGCGGGCGACCTCGGTCGCCGCCCGCACCAGCACCGCCGACTCCCGCGAGCCGTAGGCCACCAGGGTGCCGAGCACACCCTCCTCTCCGGTCAGCGGCGCGATGACCACCCAGCGCAGCGGGCACTCCAGGTCCTCGCAGTCGGAGTGCACGCTCTGGCTGCGGCCCGAGTCCAGGACCTCGGCCACCCGCACCATCACCTGCCGCTCGTGGTGGTCGGCGCCCGGCCCGTCCCACGCGAGGACGCGCTCTCGGTCGGTCAGGCACAGCGCCTCGGTGCCGAGCAGGGAACGCAACCGCTTGGCCGCCTTGCGCGCCGTGTCCTCGGTCAGCCCCGCGCGCAGCGGCGGGGCGGCGAGGGACGCGGTGTGCAGGGTGTGGAACGTCGCGTGCTCCACAGGCGTGCCGAGGTCGAGGTCCGGCCGCACGCCACGGCGGGCGCCGGCCCTGCCGAGGGCGAGACCCAGCACCGCCCCGACGGCGAGCAGCACGGCGCCCGCCGCGGCCAGCGCGGCCGCTTCCGTACCGGTCATCGCTCCGCTCCTTCGGGCTGCGGCCGGCCGGCGAGGTCCTCCGGGAGATGCAGCCGGGCGAGGATCGCGGCCGCGCCGGCGGGTATGTGGCGTGCGGTGGCCAGAGAGACGGCCACCATCGTCAGGAAGCCCAGCGGTACGGACCACAGCGCGGGCCACGCCATCAGCGTGTGCGGCCAGCCGTCCGGTGCGAGGCCCGCCCGCGTGGCCATGACCGCGGTCAGGGCCGAGCCGCCGCCGAGGACCAGGCCCGCTGCCGCACCGGGCGGGGTGAGCCCGCGCCACCAGATGCCCAGCACGAGCAGCGGGCAGAAGGACGACGCGGCGACGGCGAACGCGAGCCCCACCGCGTCGGCCACCGGCACGTTGCTGGTCACCACGGACAGGCCCAGCGGCACGGCCATGGCGAGCAGGGTGGCGAGCCGGAAGTGCCGTACGCCGCGCGAGGGCAGGACGTCCTGGTTGATGACCCCGGCCACCGACATCGTGAGGCCGGACGCCGTGGACAGGAAGGCGGCGAAAGCGCCGCCCGCCAGTAGCGCGCCGAGCAATTCCCCCGCGAGCCCGCCGATCACCCGCTCGGGCAGGACGAGCACGGCGGCGTCGGCGGCACCGGTCAGGGCCAGTTCGGGAGCGTAGATGCGGCCGAGGGCACCGTAGACGGGCGGCAGCAGGTAGAAGGCGCCGATCAGGCCGAGCACGACGAGGGTGGTCCGGCGAGCGGCCCGGCCGTTGGGACTCGTGTAGAAGCGGACGGCGACGTGCGGCAGGCCCATGGTGCCGAGGAACGTGGCGAGGATGAGTCCGTACGTCGCGTACAGCTGGTAGCCGTCCCGCCCGCCGGACAGGGGCTGGGACCAGCTGACCGGGTCCGTCCCCGAACCGGTCCGCTCGGGCACCTCCGCGCCTTCCGGCAGGCGCAGGACGGTCCCCGCCTCGATGCGGTGGGTGCCCTCGCCGAGGGTGACCTTCTCGCCGTGGTGGCGGATCTCGTCGACCGCGCCGATGACGCCGAGGGTGAGAGGTCCGTCGAGGTCGACGCGTACGGTGTCGCCGAACCGGACGTCGGTGTCCGCGCGGAGCACGGCGGGTGCGTCGAAGCGGGCGCGCGGCGCGTCGTCGCCCGCCCAGGCGGCGACGAGGAACAGTGCGGGCACCAGCAGAGCGGTCAGCTTGAGCCAGTACTGGAAGGCCTGCACGAACGTGATGCTGCGCATGCCCCCTGCCGCGACGGCGCCGGTGACGACGACGGCGACGACCAGGGAGCCGAGCCAGTCCGGCGCGCCGGTCAGGATCTGCAGGGTCAGCCCGGCGCCCTGCAGTTGGGGCAGCAGGTACAGCCAGCCGATGCCGACGACGAACAGGGACGCCAGCCTGCGGACGGCGGCGGACTCCAGGCGGGCCTCGGCGAAGTCGGAGAGCGTGTACGCGCCGGAGCGGCGCAGCGGGGCGGCGACGAGCACGAGCAGGACGAGATAGCCGGCGGTGTACCCGACCGGGTACCAGAGCATGTCGGGCCCCTGGAGCAGGACCAGGCCCGCTATACCGAGGAAGGAGGCCGCGGAGAGGTACTCGCCGCTGATGGCGGCCGCGTTGAGGCCCGGCTTGACCGTGCGCGAGGCGACGTAGAAGTCGGAGGTGGTGCGGGATATGCGCAGGCCGAGCGCGCCGATGAGGACGGTGGCGAGCACCACGACGGTGACCGCGGCCACCGCGTAGGTCTGGTTCACGGTCAGCGGCCTTCGACGAGCCTGGTGAAGTCGCGTTCGTTGCGCTCGGCCCGGCGCACGTACCGGCGGGCGGTCAGCCACATGACGGGGTAGACGCCGAAGCCGAGGGCGGCCCAGACGAACGGGGCCGGGGAGCCCGGGGACCCGCCGAGCACGGCGGGCAGGGCGAACAGGAGCGGCAGCGTACCGACGAGGAGCACGAGGGCGCCGAGCGCGACGAGGGCGGCCCGCAGCTGGCTGCGCATCAGGGAGCGCACGTATGTGGTGCCGAGCGTGGTCTGCTCGCTGATCTCGAACCGTGCGGGCGCGTGGCCGGGGGGCCGCCGCGTGGCCCGCGGCACCCCGGTGACCACCTCGCGGCGAGGGGGCTGCTCTGCTGACATCGTCCGTCCGCTCCAGCGTCTGTCGGCGAAGGCGGGTGGATGGGGAGTCTACGCAGCGGCGATCACGGTGGGTAGGGGCGAGCCGGCCGCGGACGCGGCCCGGCGCGACGGGCGGCTTGCCCATGGGCTCCGGGACTCCGTGGCCGCCGTTCCCACCGGGCCGGGGCGGGTGCGGTCAGTGCGGGCGCGGGCCCGCGCAGGCGCTGAGGGCGATCTCCAGTTCCACGTACGACTCCTCCGCCCGGCGGAACGCCACCTCCAGGGCCGCTTCGGTACGGGGACCCGCGAGGCCCCTGGACGCCTCGCGGATGCCCTCCAGCACATCCGCCCAGCGGCCGGCCGCGCTGCGGGCGGCGGCGAGCAGTGCCTCCAGATCGGCCGGGCCCGAGGGAGGCGCCGAGGGCAGTCCGTTCAACTCGTCCAGCAGTGCTTCGATGTCGGACATCAGGCCCCTTCTTCCCCCGGCGTGATCAAGGTTAGATCCGCGGCGCGCGGCCCGGGAGGCCGGCGGAGGGCGCCTCGCCCAGCGGGGCGGGTCCGTCGCCGGACGGCCCGCCGCCTGCGACGAGCGGCTTCTCGCGGCCGTCGAACGGTCAGCCCCGGACGCCGGGAGCGGGCCCGCCCGAGCCCTTGGGACCGCGTGGAAGCATCAGCAGGTCGCGCAGCTGGCGCGCGTGGCGGCGACTCACCGCCAGCTCGGCGGTGCCCACCCGCACGGTCGTCGTCCCGGCGTCCAGGCGGAGTTCGTCGATGCGGCCGAGCGCGACGAGGTGGCTCCGGTGGATGCGCACGAAGCCGCGCGAGGCCCAGCGCTCCTCCAGCGTGGACAGCGGGATGCGGACCAGGTGGCTGCCCTCGGCGGTGTGGAGCCGTGCGTAGTCGCCCTGCGCCTCGACATAGGTGATCTCGTCGACCGGTACGAAACGGGTCACACCACCCAGCTCGACGGGTATCTGCTCGGGACCGGGCCCGGGCACCACCGTGGGCAGCGCTGCCGGCACGGGCTGGGGGCGCTGCGTGTCGCGCTGCGGGACGACCAGGTCCCGGACCCTGCGGACCGCCTCCGCCAGCCGTTCCCTGCGCACCGGCTTGAGGACGTAGTCGACGGCCTTGAGATCGAAGGCCTGCACGGCGAAGCCCTCGTGCGCCGTGACGAACACGATGAGCGGCGGCCTGGCGAACCCGGCGAGCAGCCTGGCGACGTCGAGGCCGGTCAGCCCGGCCATGTGGATGTCGAGGAAGACGACGTCGATGGCCTCCTCGCTGTCGGGGCCCGCTTCGAGGGCCCGCCCGATGCGCCGGAGCGCCTCGGTGGCGTCGGTGGCCCCTTCGGCGCTGCGGATCCGGGAGTCGGCCCGCAGGAGGTAGAGCAGCTCCTCGAGCGCCGGTCTCTCGTCGTCGACAGCCAATACGCGCAGCATGCCGCGGAGTCTAGGCGCGGCCCGGAGCGAGGACCACGCCCCTGTTTCCGTACGCCTTCGCGGTCGCGTCCGGCGCCTGGCCGCCGGGTTGAGCAGAGCGACTTCCTGCTGCGTATACCAGGGTGACCGCCCGTAACACGAGGAAACGAGGACCCCCGATGAGCCGCCAGCAGCCGCACGAGGATGTGGCCGCCTACGCGCTGGGCGTCCTGGAACCCGCCGATGCGTTCCGTTTCGAGGAGCATCTCGCCGAGTGCGTCATGTGCGCGGTCCGGCTCTCGGACTTCACCGCCGTCGCCCGGGCCGTGGCCGAACTCGCCGGTCCCGCCCGTGCCGACTCCCGACCCTCGCCCCGCCTGCTGGACCGGCTCACGGAGCACGTGGCGCTGGAACGGCGGCGCGCCCGCCGGCGGCGGCTGCGGCTGGCGGCCGCGGCGGCCGTGCTCGCCGTCGGCCTGCCCGCCGCCGTGGTCGTGGCCCAGGACGGCGGAGATCGGCCGGCGTCGCCGCAGCGGGTCGTGGCGTCCGACCCGGTGACGGGCGTGCGGGCATCGGTGGCCCTGGAGGACCGGAGGTGGGGGACGTCGGTGGCGATGCGGTTGGCGGGTCTGCCGGGGCCGCGCACATGCCGGCTCGTTGCGATCGGCAAGGACGGGGTGGAACATCCGGTGCTGAGCTGGTGGGTGCCGGCCGGCGGGTACGGCGTCGCCGACGGCCCCGGGTACGCGGGGCCTCTGGACATCGAGGGGACCACCGGCCTGCACACGGCGGAGATCGGCCGCTGGGAGGTGCGCGGCGACCGGGGCGAGCGGCTGCTGTCGATCGGCGGCTGAGCCCGGGGCGTACCGCGCGGGGGCGGTCGGGCATGGCGCTTGTCGGAGGAACGCCGGGCGGGGAGGGGGAGCGGGAGGCGCCGTCACTTCAGCAGGCGCGAGAGCCTCCGGTCGGCGAGCGGCTTCCCGCCCGTCTGGCATGTGGGGCAGTACTGCAGGGACGAGTCGCTGAACGACACCTCGCGGACGGTGTCACCGCAGACCGGACACGGCTCCCCCGTGCGCCCGTGGACCCGCAGCCCGCTCTTCTTCTCCGACTTGAGCCGTCCCGCCGCCAGGCCCCGCGAGCGTTCGACGGCCTCGGCGAGCGTGGTGCGCAGGGCCTCGTAGAGCACGTCGGTCTCGTGCTCGTCCAGGTTGTGGACCGGTTTGAAGGGAGACATCTTCGCCGCGTGCAGGATCTCGTCGCTGTAGGCGTTGCCGATGCCGGCGATCAGGCTCTGGTCGCGCAGCGCGCCCTTGACCTGGCGCCGCTCCCCCACGAGCACGGCGGCGAAGGCGGCGCGGTCGAAGTGGTCGGCGAGCGGGTCGGGCCCGAGCCTGGACACGCCGGGCACATCGGCGGGGTCGCGTACGAGATGCACCGCGAGACGCTTGGTGGTGCCCGCCTCCGTGAGGTCGAAGCCACCGCCGTCCGTCAGGACCGTGCGCAGCGCGAGCGGCCCCTTGCCCGGCCGGGGCGGCGTCGCGGGGAAGTCGTCCTTCCACTGGAGCCAGCCCGCGCGGGCGAGATGGACGACGAGATGCAGGCCGCCGGCGGTGATGTCGAGCCACTTGCCGTACCGGTCGACGGCGGTGACGTCGGCCCCCTCGATCGCGGTCAGCGGCGGGTCGTACGTCTTGAGGACACTGACGGCCACCGGCACGACACGGGCGACCCGTCGGCCGACGAGATGGCCGTCGAGGAACTCTCGGAGTGCTTCGACCTCGGGCAGTTCGGGCATGTCTCCACCCTGCCGCACGGGGCGGCCTGCCGCACCAAGTGCGGCCCGTCCCGCACGGGTGTCACACCGGAGGGACAGGGGCAGGTACAGACCCGGTGGGGGGCTTTCCGGTACACCAGCATCGAAAGAGGGTGGCACCGACCAGGAGGACGGGTTCCGTCGACTGTGCCACCGGTGAACCGGGCTTGAGCGCCACGTGGTCCGCGCGCTTGCTGACCATCCGGCATGCAGCGTCGTGCGCGGCTCCGCAGTAGCCGTACGGGCTCTCCGACGTCCGGGGCGTTTTCCTGGGAGGACACAAGGCCCTCAGCGAGGCAGGCTGTACCCATGCGGTCGCTCTTCCGCTCACCTCCTCGACCGGGGGGCAGTCACAGCCAGGTCCTCTTCACGCTTGCGCAGGGTCTGCCCTTCGCGCTCGCACTGGCCGTGCTGGGCGTCGAGCTCTCGCCCATGCATGATCTGGTCACCGGCCCCCTCCTCATCGCAACGCCGGCGCTGGCCGCGCTGACGATGGGGCCGGCAGGCACCCTCTGCGCGGCAGCCGTCGCTCTGGCCGTCAGCGTGACGACCGCCACCTACAACCAGGCGTGGGGCACCCCGCAGGTCTACGGGAACTTCCTGGGTCTGCTCGTGGTCTCCGTGGCCGGTGTCATCCTGAGTAACGCGGTGCGTACGCGCCGACAGAACGAGCTCGACCATGTGCGCCGGATCGCCGTGGCAGCACAGGAGGTCATCCTGCGCCCTGTCCCCACTCGGCTGGGTCCGGTGCGGGCCGCGAGCCTGTGCCTCGTGGCTGGGACCGGGGCCCAGGTCGGCGGTGATCTGTACGATGCCGTGCATACCCCCTACGGCGTCCGCATGATCGTGGGCGACGTTCGCGGCAAGGGGCTGAATGCCATTCGCGCGGTCGCGGTGGCGCTGGGCGCGTTCCGGGATGCCGCGCACTACGAGGACGAGTTGGTGGAGGTCATGAACCACTGCTCGGCCGCGTTGCGCCGGGAGGCCGCCGTGCCGGGCGCATTCGAGCAGGAGGCTCTGATGGAGGGATTCGTCACCGCGCTCATCGCCCAAGTGCCCGACAAACCCGTCGTGCAACTAATCAACCGTGGCCATCCGCCCCCGCTGGTGCTGCACCAGGGCAGGGCCCACGCCCTGATGCCCACCTCACCACTGCCACCGCTCGGCTTGGAAGACCTCATCACCGGCCCTCCCGAAAAGCCCGAGACCTATCCGTTCCTACCGGGCGACCGTCTGCTGCTCTACACCGACGGCGTGATCGAAGCCCGCAGCCCCGACAACGACTTCTTCGACCTTCCCGGGGCCATGGAAGCGGCGCACGCCCTCCCCCGACCGGAGTTCCTGGACGAAATGCACCAGCACTTGCTCCGCCACACCGAGGGCCGCCTCACAGACGACGTGGTGATGATCCTCGTCGACCGGCTCGACGAAGAAGCCGACACACAGGTCAACGCAGCCGGCCGCCTCCTCACGTGACAGCCATACTGGCTCGCCGAGTTCGGCACTCCGGTCCACGCCGTACGCGGCCACGCCTGTCCGGCGCGCGGGCCGTAGCAGACGAGGCCGATGTCCGAGCGGGCGTTGCACACGCCGACGAGGAACGAGCCGGTCACGCCGATGACGTCGGCGGCCCCCGCGCTCACGACCCAGTGATGATGGCGAGCAGGTCCTTGCTCACCGCCGAGCCGTCCAGCAGCTCCGGCGACCGGTGCAGAGTGGCCAGCGCCTGCCGGCACGCGGCACGCCGGTGATGACGCACCCCACTGCGGGTGAGTAGACGTAGCACTCGGGCCGGTCGGCCGGGATCCCGAACGCCTAGGAGACGACGGAGTCCTGCCGGTACACGCGCCCGAACAGCGCCCGGTCGCCGCGCTGGTGGGGGTAGTACTTCACGTACCCCCGCCAGTGCGAGTTCCGGTGGACGTCGCCGATCACCTTGAAGATGACGCCGGACCGGTCCAGGAGGTAGTCGCGGAAATCGGAATCGAAGGCCCCCCTCCTGGGGCGCGCTGAAGGCAACCGAGCACCAAACGGGCGAACGACTCGACCCGAACACGCCTCTGTTCACCTCCGCGCTGAGGCTGCACGTCTCGCAGAGCCCTACCGGGATCTCCTCGCCGCGTCGTCCCACATGGTCGCCATTGCCCATACCTGATCAGCGGCTTACCCGCCGTGCGGGCTGCCCCCAGAACACCCCCCGGGCCAGCACTGGATGAGCCTCTGTCGGCTGGATCGAACAGGTTCTCGCGCTTCCCGCGCGAAGGCGGCATCCAGCGCCCTCGCCATAGGCCGCAGACGCTCCCGCAGGATGGCACCGTCCGCGCGGCGCGTCTTGGCTGAAGCGGCGGGCGATCACGGGGGCGTACGCGGCGGACATCGATGCGCTGTACCTACCCCCTGACGAGGCCCCACGAGCCGCCGACCAGGTGGGACGGCTGAACCGTCCGATATCCAGGGCCCGATGAAGAAGATTCGGGTGGCCGGCCTTTCCGGAAGAGGCGGCATTCAGGTTTATGCGTCAACGTAACCCAGAAATCCTCAAGCGTCGGGGAAATGACCTGCGGTTGATGGCTGCTGGCGTGGTCGTTTTTTCTCGGAGAGAAAAACACATCCAGCCCCTGGAGCCACACCACTCACATCCCCGCAGGTCAGCCGGATACCACAAGGTGCCACCGTCAGCTCCCAGCACACAAGCATTCGGCAGGCAAGCGGTGGGCCCCGACTGACCTGAATACGCGGCACGACAAGTGAATAGCGGAGGGACTCATTTCGTACTATCGCGCTGGCACTTGCCAGACCTACGGTCGCTTCGACTCCGCACATTGACTGGAGAACTGCAGCAATGTGCGTCCGCATCGACCATTTGGGGTACCACTCGTGCGCAGTCTCAGACAGGCACTTCTCCCGCTGGCCACTGCCGTCATGCTGGCATTGGTCGGGGCGGGCCCCGCCGTGGCGGGCCCCGCGGCCCCTACCGAGCCCGGATCCGCCGCCGTCCCGGCCGGCAGCGCAACCACCGCCGCCACTCCGCGGCTCGCCGGCGGTGCGCCGGTCGACTCGGCGGCCACCGCCGCCGCGCTGGCCCGCTACTGGACGCCGGAGCGGATGAGCAAGGCCATCTCCCTCGACCGGATAGCCGGGTCGCCGCGCGCCGCCCAGAGCAAGGCCGGCCCCACCGGGAAGCCGGGATCGACACCGCCCGCCGAGGGACGGTCGGACACGGTCCGGCCGCTGGTCACTGAATCCGCCGCGGTGGGCAAGGTGTTCTTCACGAACCCCAGCAACGGCCTCAACTACACCTGTTCGGCCGGTTCCCTCAACAGTCCCTCCAAACAGATGCTGATCACCGCCGGGCACTGTGTGCACGGGGGCAGCGGCGGCACCTGGATGACGAACTGGACCTATGTGCCGCGCTACCGGTCCGGTGCCCGTCCCTTCGGCACCTACGCCGCCAAGCAGTTCCGCACCTTCAACAGCTGGATCAGCAGCAGTGACCTCGGCCGGGACGTGGCGATGGTGACCACCTGGCCGCTCAACGGCAACAAGGTCGTCAATGTCACCGGCGGTCACGGACTGAGCTGGAACTACTCGCGCACCCAGGCCATGACCGTCATGGGCTACCCGGGCAACCGCGACGGCGGCCAGATCCAGTGGGCATGCCAGGGCACCACGCGAGCGGTGGGCGACGGCCGTATTGAACTCCAGTGTGACTTCGGCGGCGGATCGAGTGGCGGGCCGTGGCTGCGGGAGTTCAACGACGCCAACGGCCTGGGGTACGTCAACGGAGCGATGAGCACCCTCGCCACGGGCGGCTGGAACCGCAGCTCGTACTTCGACGACTCCGTCAAGGCGATGTTCGACGCCCAGGGCAGCGTCACCTGACAACCTGACAGCCCGGCAACCCGGCATCCCGGCATCCTGGCGAGGAGCAGTCAATGCGTCGCAGTAGCTTGAGCCGATGGGGCATCGCCGCCGCCCTGCTCACCGGAGTTGTGGCGGTGTCCGCATGGCGTACCGCCACGGCCGCGCCGCCGCCCGAGCCGCAGCCGGACTCCGGGACCACCAGCAGCAATGTGCGACAGAGCCCGGATGAGGTACGGGAATACTGGACGCCGGAACGGACGAAGGAGGCCCGGCCCGCCCCCATGCCGGAAGACGGCTGAGGACGGCAAGCGGGACCGGGCGGGCCGGGCCCATGACGGACGCAGGTGGTGCGGGCAAGACCCGCGCCCCCGCGCCCGTTCGGCCTGCGAGGCGTATGTGGCCGGCAGTCCGAGGCGATCCGCCGACGGCCGGACCTCGGCAGCCAAAGAGTGTCAGTCGGTTTAGAGGTTGTCTCACGTGGCAAGTTTCGCGAGCTTCTTGTAGCAGGTCAGGGCGGCGGCCATGGCCAGGCCTCGGCTCTGCCAGTCGTTGCGGACCACGTACGGGATCTTGAGACCACGAGCAGCCCGTGGCAGGCTCATGCCGCATGATCGATGAATTCGCGAAAGACAACCTGCACGGGACAGCGAATTTCGTCGGTGGCCCACAGGGGGCTCGGGTCACAGTCCGTAGACGCGGGAGGCCGTCGCCCCGAACACGGCCCGTCGCTCGTCCTCGCCGAGGCCGGCCGTGAGCTGCCCGGCCGCGTCGACGACCTCGCCGTAGGAGGCGGCGAGCCGGCACACCGGCCAGTCCGATCCGAACATCAGCCGATCGGGCCCGAAGGCGTCGAGCACCGTGTCCGCGTACGGCCGCAGGCCGTCCACGGTCCAGCCGTCCCAGTCGGCCTCGGTCACCAAGCCGGACAGCTTGCAGACCGTGTTCGGCCGCGCGGCGAGCGCGCGTACCGATCCGGCCCACGGGTCGAGTCCACCGGAGGCGACGGGCGGCTTGCCGAGGTGGTCCAGCACGAAGGTGAGTCCGGGGACCCGGGCCGCGGCCTCGGCGGCGGCGGGCAGCTGAGGCGGCAGGACGACGAGGTCGTACGCGAGCCCCGCACGGGCGACGGCCTCCAGCCCGCGCAGCACGTCGGGACGGAGCAGCCACCGCGGGTCGGGCTCGCCCTGAACCTGGTGACGGATGCCCACCAGCCGTCCGCCGCCGGGGAGTTCGCGCAGGGCGGCGAGGGCGTCGGCCACGTCCGGGGCGGTGAGGTCGGTCCAGCCGACGACCCCGGCGACGAGGTCGTCGGTGTCGGCGAGGGCGAGGAACTCGGGGGTCTCCTCGGCGACGCAGACCGTCTGGACGAGCACGGTGGCGTCCACCCCGGCGGCGTGCGCCTCGGGACGCAGGTCGTCGGCGGAGAAACTGCGGCGGATGGGGGCCATCTCCGCCCCCTTGATCCACTCCTGGTCCCGCACGGCGAGGTCCCACACATGATGGTGTGCGTCGACGACCGTCACCGGCTGTCCGCCTCCAGGTCCCATACGACGGGCAGCGAGGCGTCCTTGCCGTCGGACGAGTAGTCGTGGACGACGTCGAGGAGTCCGGCCATGCGCGCCTGCCAGGCGACGTTGACCGGCAGGTGCTCCAACTCGGCGAGCAGCCGCGCGTAGTCGTCGCATTCGAGGAGGTGGAACAGGTCGGTGCCGCTGCGCCAGATGGTCCAGGAGGTGACGCCGGCGGCGCGGATGGCGTCGGTGAGCGCCTCGGGCACCTCGCGGTGGGCCTGTTCGTAGGCGTCGATGCGGTCGGCGCGGACCCTGGTGTGCAGGGCGACTCTCATCGGGTGACCTCCGCGTCATGGTGCGTGCCGGGCCACGCCGGGCCGGGCGGGGGCGGCGGCTCGTGCGCTGTCCCGGGCGGGTGCGGTGTCGCGGGAGTCGGCTCGTCCGCCGGTCCGGGCACAGGCGGCGTCTCGGGCAGCAGTCCCTCGGCGCGCAGTTCGTCGTAGAGGGCCGCCGGGACGGGCGCGGCGTGCAGCCGCGCCGCGTCGCGCACCTCGGCCGCGCTGCGGCAGCCGATCAGCGCACCGGCGACGGCGGGGTGCCCGAGGGAGTAGTGCAGGGCGGCGGCCCGCAGGGGTACGCCGTGCCGGGCGGCGATCTCCTTCAGACGCAGTGCGCGGTCGAGCACGGGCCGGGGGGCCGCGGCGTAGTCGTAACGGGCGCCCGGCCGGGGGTCGGCGAGCAGTCCGGAGTTGAAGACCCCGCCGACCACGACGCTCCTGCCCCGTGCGGCCGCCTCCGGCAGGAGCTCGGTCAGGGCGCTCTGGTCGAGCAACGTGTACCGGCCCGCGCACAGGACGGCGTCGACGTCGGTGTCGCGCAGGAAGCGGGTGAGCATCGCCGACTGGTTCATCCCGGCGCCGATGGCCCCGACGACGCCTTCGGCGCGGAGCCTCTCCAGGGCCGGGTAGCCGTGCCGGAAGGCCGCTTCCTCGTGGTCGTCGGGGTCGTGCAGATAGACGACGTCGACGCGGTCGAGGCCGAGGCGGGCCAGGCTGTCCTCGATGCTGCGGCGGATTCCGTCGGCGGAGAAGTCCCACACGCGGCGGTGGTCGGCGGGTACGGCGAAACCGTGGGCGAGGTCGTCGCCTTCGGCCGGGCAGGGTTCGAGCAGCCGTCCGGCCTTCGTGGAGAGGGTGTAGCTGTCGCGGCGCCGGGCGCTCAGCGCCTGGCCCAGACGTCGTTCGGACAGGCCCAGTCCGTAGTGCGGTGCCGTGTCGAACGAGCGGATGCCCGCGTCCCAGGCGGCGTCGACGGCGGCGGTTGCCGCCTCGGGGTCGACGGGGGCGTAGAGGTTGCCGAGCGCTGCGGCGCCGAAGGAGAGTCGGGTGATCTCCACCGTGCTGCGTCCGAGCGTGCTGCGTCGCATCCCGTTGCTGCCCCTTCGCCGTGGGTCCGGGCGACCTTCGACCACCGACATATTCATCGGACCACTGCGACGGAGTCAACAGCTGCGCACGGGAAATCCCGCAGCACGCCCGACTACCGGTCCGATCTATTACGCCATTCGCGCGGGGGATCCATCGCCGCCGACGAGGCTCAGCAACGCGTCCAGCTCCTCTCGCGCCGCATGCGCCAGACGGTCGAGGTCGGGCAGCGCCTTGCCGTCGGCGACCAGCCCGATGTGCACCTGACCGCCGTACGTCGACATGGCCACCGCCAGCGACTGTCCCCGGGCGAGCGGCGCCATCGGGTAGATCTCGCGCAGGGGGCAGCCGCCGAGGGACAAAGCCGATCGGGGCAGCGGCACGCTGGTGACGAGGACGTCGAAGAGCATCCGTGCGGCGCCGCCCGCGATCGGGGCACCGAACCGGTGGGCCAGTGGCGGCAGTTGGTCCGCGAGCAGCGCGACGGCTCCGGCCCCGCGCGCCGGCCCCGCCGCCTTGTTGCGGTCCATGGCCTCGCGGACGGAGGCGAGGCGCTCCAGCGGGTCCGGCTCGGCGACGGGCAGCTGGAGCAGGTAGGCGGACAGTTTGTTGCCCGAGCCGGAGGGGCTGCCGGGACGGCGGCGCGAGACCGGCACCAGGGCGCGGGGGCCCGCGGCGGGCAGCCGTTCGCCGCGCTGGTGCATCCAGCGCCGGAGCGCGCCGGCGACGACGGCGAGCAGCACGTCGTTGGCGGTGCCGCCCGCGACCCGGCGCACCTGCTGCACGTCGTCCAGCGGCAGCACGGCGGTGCCGAGCCGTCGCGTACCGCTCGGGGCCGCGGTCAGCGCGGGCAGTCCGCGCGGGTCCAGCCGGCTGGCCCGTACGACGGAGGCGCCGACGCCGACCGCGCGGCCCAGTTCCTCGATACGGCTCTGGGCGAGGTCGGCGAGCATGCGGGGCCCGGCGAGCCAGGAGCGCGGGGGCACGGGGCGCGTGCGGCGGATACCGGTACGGCGGGCGTCGGCGATCTCGTCGAAGATGCCCGCGCCGATGGCGACGGCGCGCATGCCGTCGGCGAGGGCGTGGTGGAGTTTGACGAGCACGGCGAAGCGTTCGCCGCGGGGGTCGCGCAGGAGGTACATCTCCCAGGGGGGCAGACCGCGTTCGAGCGGACGCTCCATCAGCTCACCGGCCGCCGCCGTGACTTCGGCGGTGAAGTCGTCGCCGGTCAGGCACACGTCCCGGACGTGGCGTCGCACGTCGAAGTCCTTGGCGGCGCTCCAGGCGGCTCCGCCGACAGGGAGCAGGACGTCGCGGACCCGCATCCTCAGCCGGGGAATGGCGGCAGCGCGGTCCGCGAGCAGGTCGAGGACGCCGTCGGCGCCCCCGCCCCCGGGCGGGGCGCCGAAGAGGGCGAGGGCGCCGAGGTGCATGGGATGACCGGCGGATTCCAGATGCCAGAACGCCAGGTCCAGCGGGGCGAGAAGCTCAGAGCTCACGTGGTCCTCATGTCTCTGGGAGGCCGGGAGTCGCAGTCAACATCTTCCGGACGGTTACGGTCAAGTATGATCGGTTCACGGACAGTTAACAGTCGCCGACGATCAGATCCGCGGCCGGTCCGGGATGAGGAACTCGCACCACACGCACTTGCCGCTGCCACGCGACTCCACGCCCCACGACTCGGACAGCCGGTCGACCAGCATCAGGCCCCGTCCCGACACTCCCGACTCCCCCGCGTCCCGCCTGCGCGGCAGCGCGCTGGAGCGGTCCTCGACCTCCACCCTCATCCGCCGTTCGATGCCCGACAGCACCCGCACGGTGACGACGGCCCCGCCGTCCGTGTGCAGCAGCGCGTTGGTGATCAACTCGTCGGCGGCCAGCTCGACCTCGTCCGCCCGCTCGTGCGCACCCCAGGCCCGTACGGCGGCTCGGACCATGTGCCGGGACGAGCGCAGCGCCTCCGGGTCGTTCTGTCCGACGTGCTGCTGGAGGCGGCCGAACACCTGAGGCGCGTAGGCCCTCTTGCGGCGCAGCAGCAGGAGGGCCACGTCGTCGTCACCGCCGCGCTCGTCGACGACCTCGCACAGCCGGTCGGCGAGCAGTTGGAGATCGCGTGGCCCGCTGTGCACCAGGGCGGCCAGGAGCTGCATCCCGTCGTCGAGATCGGCGCCGGGCTGTTCGACCAGGCCGTCCGTGTAGAGCAGCAGCGTCTGTCCGGGGTCCAGTTCGACGGTGCTGACCGTGTATTCGAGCCGGCCGAACTCGGCGGAGAGCCCGAGCGGCAGCCCGCCCGGCACCGGCAGCCTGCGGCAGCTGCCGTCCTGGTTCCTGATCAGCGGATCGACATGACCGGCACGCACCATCTGCACCACCCCGGTGGACAGGTCCACCTCGGCATAGGTGCAGGTCGCGAACCGGTCGGTGTCGAGCTCGTGGAGGAAGACCGACGACCTGGCCATCACCGTGGCGGGGGTGTGGCCCTCGGCGGCGTACGCCCGCAGGACGATGCGCAGCTGGCCCATGACGGCGGCGGCGTGCGTGTCGTGGCCCTGTACGTCGCCGATGACGGCGCCGACCCGGCCGCCCGGCAGCGCGATGATGTCGTACCAGTCGCCGCCGATGTCCTGGCCGAGGCGGGCGGCGCGGTAGCGCACGGCGATCTGGGCGCCGGGCACCTCCGGGATACGGCGGGGCAGCATCGCCTGCTGCAGCCCTTCGGCGAGGTCGTGCTCCTGCTCGTACAGGACGGCGCGCTGGAGGCTCTGCGCGATGCTGCTGCCGAGTGCGACCAGCAGATTGCGTTCCTCCGGCGTGAAACCGGTCTTGTCGCGGTACAGCAGGCCGAGTGCCCCGATGGGCCGGGCCTGGGCGATGAGCGGCAGATAGGCGGCGGCGGAGATGTCGAGGTCGCCGATCGCTTGCCAGAGCCGGGGGTAGGACTCGGCGAAGTCCTCCTTGGACTCGATGAACCGCGGGGCGAGCGTGCGCACCACCTCGCTCATCGGGTACTGGTCGTCGACGCGGGTGTAGCGGGTGCCCGGGACGAAGGAGCCCTCCGGCCCCTCGGCGACGAGGCGGATCCTCCCCGATTCGAGCAGGCCCATCACCAGGCTGGTCGCGCCGAGGTGTTCGAGGCCGTGCGAGTTCTTCAGCAGCTCGATGACGTCCTGGACGGTGCGGGCATGGGCGAGCGCGGCCGTGGTGGTCTCGACGACGCTGGTCTGACGGCGGCGTTCCTCGTCGACCTCGACCCGTGCGCTGGAGTCGGCGAGCTCCTGGGTCGCGTCCCGCACGATGCCGATGATGCGGACCGGACGACCGTTCTCGTCGCGGCGCACGTGCCCCTGGGTGTGCGTCCAGCGCAGGGTCCCGTCGCGGCAGCGGATGCGGAAGTACGCGCCGTAGTGGTTGCTCCCGCGCTTGAGGGCCTGCGCCACCACGCTGTCCAGGCGGACGGCCTCGTCCGCCGGCACCCGGGCGGTCAGGCTCGCCGGGTGGCCGTCGTACTCGTCCGGGTGCAGATCGAACACGTCGAGGCCGGGGTCGTCCATGTGCATCAGACCGGTGGTGAGGTCCCAGTCGAAGCAGCCCATACGGTTGAGCGTCAGGCTCACGTCCGCGTGCGCCGGCCAGTCGTCGGGGAGCGACAGGGCACCCGCTGCCCGATCAGCCATGGAGCCACTCTGCCATCATTCGGCGCATTCCACGAGCGGATCGGGCAGGGTCCCCTCAGCCCTGGTAAGGGTCCGGCGCGACGTCGCCCCGGGCCGGTGCCATGTCGTCCGGTGTGGGCGCGTTGTCGTCCGCGGAGGGCGGCACCGCGTCCGGCTCGACCGGCGCCTGCGGCTCCGCGTCCGGGACCGGCGGGTCGGCCGGCATGGGCTCGAACTGGCCCTGCGGGTCCTGAGGCACGTCCGCGAAGGGCTCGTCCACCGGGTGCCCCGGTTCGGCCGGCGACTGCGGCGCGGGCACCGCGTCCTGGAGGGCCGGGGCATCGGGCGCCGGGACGTCGGGCGCCGGGGCCTGGGGCGAGGGCCCGCCGTCGGGCCCGGCGGGGCCGACGGCGCCGGAGGAGGCGCCCTGGTCGGCGGAGCCGGCGGATTCGGAACGCGTCAGGTCCATGAACACCTCGTCGGGGTCGACGGGCGGCAGAACCTCGGGCCGGGTGTCCTCCTCACCGTCGGTGCCGGCGGGCCGTTCGATCCAGGTGCCGTCGGCGGTGTCGACGATCAGCAGGTTGTTGACGACCTGGACAGCCGGCTTGATCACGAGGGCCCGGTCGGCACGGTAGCCCGGCCACGCGTCGCCCTTGGTCGCGACCGTGCGCTTGACGGCGACCGGCGGCGTCAGCGGGTTGCCGCCGGCGCAGCGCACCCGGGGGGCGCCGTACTGGTCGACGAGCACCGCAGTGCCGGTCTGGAGGACGGCCTGGTAGGCGGTCGCCCTGCCGTCGCGGAAGGAGTGGCCGGTGATGCGGGTGTCGGAGCGCAGCACGACGGAAGTGAGGCCGCGCAGGAACTGGGGGATGTCCGCCCGGTCGATCCCGGCGCCCTCGGCGAAGGCGCGGGCCTTGTCCTGGTCGCCGCCGACGAGGCGCACCTGGGCCTCGACGTCGCAGCTCGCGATCGCGTGGGCGCCGGCGTACAGCCCGGGCGTCGAGCCCGACAAGGTGCGCAGGGTCGTCCCCGCGCCGGACAGGCTCCTGGGTGCCGCGGTGACGAGCGGCGGTGCGAAGGCGGGCGTGGGGAGGGCCGTCGACGCCGTGAAGGGATCGGGACCCTTGGCCGCGAGGGGCTGGAGGAGCACCTCCTCCGGATCCGCCGCCCGGCTCTCGCCGCCGCATCCGGCAGCCAGGAGCCCTACACACAGCACGGCGACCGCCGCGAACAAAGGACGCATCGGTGAGCGCACCAAGATCTCCCGCCTTCCGCAACTCGAGACGTTCCTCAATTTCTGACGGATAGACAGACGGGGCGCGACTTGAACACGTTCAGTTCAACCTCTAGGCTCCACTCCAAGGAATTGAACATGTTCAAGCCTGGGGTGGGTGCCTGATGTCCGCACTGGTCAACCTGATCGTGATGCTGGGAATGCTCTTCGTGGTGCCCGCGGGGCTGCGTCTGATCGACCCGGTCCGGCTCGCGCCCGTTCGGCGGACATGGCCGCTGTTCGCGTCGGCGGGAGCGGTCGCCCTGTGGCTGCCCCGCGGCGCGGCCGCCGTCGCGCTCGCCGCCGTCTACGCCGTGGGCACGCTGGTGCTGGCCGCCCAGGCCCCGAGGCGGCTGCTGCGCACGCGGTCGCTCGCCCCGGCGGAGTTCGCCGTGCTCACCGCGCTGGTGACTCCCTCGGTCGCGGGCGTCGCGCTGGTCGCCGAGCGGGCGGGTCACGAGCTCTTCGGTTTCTCCCTGCGGATCCTGGCGCTCACCGTGCCCCACTTCCACTTCGCGGGCTTCGCGGCGGCGCTGGTGGCGGGCCTGGTGTGCCAAGCCACCGACGCAACCGGGCTCGCCCGGTTCGCGGCCCTGAGCGTGCCGGCCGGCACCCTGCTCGTCCTCGGCGGTTACTTCACGGGCGACTGGGCCGAACTGGCCGGGGCACTGGTATTGACCGCCGGCATGTGGGCCGTGGCACTGCTGACCTGGCGCGATGTGCGCGGCGGCGAACGGGACCGCGGCACGCGGGCGCTGCTCGGGGTCTCGGCGGCCGTGCTGGTGGCGACGATGCTGCTCGCACTGAGCTGGGCCGTCGGCGAAGCGGCGGACCTCCCCCACCCGAACCTGACCTGGATGGCCGCCACCCACGGCCTTGGCAACGCTCTGGGCTTCGGGCTCTGCTCGGTGCTCGCCTGGAGACGACTGAAGGAGACTGCCGCATGAACCGCCCGGACGCCCGAGGCTCGCTCACCTACCCCGAGACCGGCGCCACCCGGCACGGCCCGCTGCCGGACGGCTACCACCATCTGCACCACACGGTCCGCATCGGCCGCGGTCGCGCGGCCTTCGAGGCGGCCGGGGCCGCTGTGACCGAATGGGGCATGCACCGCGGGTCGGGGGCCCGGGTGCGCGCCACCGCCGACCGGGCCGAGGCGGGAGTGGGGGTCCAGATCGCGGTGGGCGCCGGACCGCTGCGGCTGATCGCGCCGTGCGAGGTCATCTGGGCGGTGTACGAGAAGGACCGGACGGGGTTCGCGTACGGAACGCTGACCGGCCACCCGGAGTGCGGCGAGGAGGCGTTCACGGTCGATCTGCACGACGACGGCTCGGTGTGGTTCACGGTCCTCGCCTTCAGCCGGCCCGCCGCCTGGTACACCCGGCTCGCCGGGCCGCTCGTGCCCGTGGCCCAGCGGCTCTACGCCCGGTGGCTCGGGCGCACGCTGCGCGGCATCGCCGCCGCGGCCGGGCGCCCGGCCGGCTGATCACCGGGACGGCTGTCCGATACTGGGAGGGATGGAGTGGTTCGGCGACGATGCCTACTGGCTGAGCCGGCTGGTTTTCCAGCGGGCTCTCGCCGCCGTGTACCTGGTCGCCTTCCTCTCGGCGGCGCTGCAGTTCCGCGCGCTGATCGGCGAGCGGGGCATGCTGCCGGTGCCGGCGTTCCTGCGCCGGGTGCCCGCCCTCGAGGTGCCGACCCTGTTCCGGCTGCACTACTCGGACCGCTTCTTCGCCCTCGTCGCCTGGACCGGCGTCCTGCTGTCGGCCGCGCTGGTCGCCGGCGCCGCCGACGACGTCCCGCTCGGCGCCGCGATGGCGTGGTGGGCGGTGCTGTGGGCGCTGTATCTGTCCATCGTCAACGTCGGCCAGACCTGGTACGGCTTCGGCTGGGAGTCCTTGCTGCTGGAGACCGGGTTCCTCGCGGTCTGGCTCGGAAACGAGCGCACCGCACCCCCGGTGGTCGTGCTCTGGCTGCTGCGCTGGGTGCTGTTCCGGGTCGAGTTCGGCGCCGGGCTCATCAAACTCCGCGGCGACCTGTGCTGGCGGGAGCTGACGTGCCTGTACTACCACCACGAGACCCAGCCGATGCCCGGCCCGCTGAGCTGGTTCTTCCACCATCTGCCGAAGCCCGCGCACCGCGTGGAGGCGGGCGCCAACCATGTGGTGCAGCTGGTGGTGCCCGTCCTGCTGTTCACTCCCCAACCGGTGGCGAGCGCCGCCGCTGGCCTGATCGTGGTGACCCAGCTGTGGCTGGTGCTCTCGGGCAACTTCGCCTGGCTGAACTGGCTGACGATCGTACTGGCCCTGCCCGCCGTCGACGGCTCGCTGATCGCCGACGGCCCCGAACTGCCGGACGCCCCGCTGTGGTACACGGTTCTGGTGCTGATCGTGGCCGCGGGGCTGCTGGCCCTGAGCTACCGGCCCGTGCGCAACCTGCTCTCGCGGCGCCAGGCGATGAACCGTTCCTACGACCCCCTCCATCTGGTCAATTCGTACGGGGCGTTCGGGACGGTGGGCCGGGTCCGCTACGAGATCGTGGTGGAGGGCACGGACGAGCGCGTGGCCCACGAGGGCACGGTGTGGCGCGAGTACGGCTTCAAGGGCAAACCGGGCGATGTCCGCAGGCTGCCGCGCCAGTTCGCGCCGTATCACCTGCGTCTCGACTGGATGATGTGGTTCGCCGCGCTCTCCCCCGCCTACGCCCGCTCCTGGTTCCTGCCCTTCGTGGAGCGCCTGCTGGACGGTGACCGGGACACGCTGCGGCTGCTCGCGCACAACCCCTTCCCGGACGCCCCGCCGGTGCAGGTGCGCGCGCGGCTGTACCACTACCGGTTCACGACCTGGCAGGAGTGGCGGCGGACGGGGGCGTGGTGGCACCGGACCGCGATACGGGACTTCCTGGCGCCGACGAGGCTGCGCTGAAACGGCGGGTGTGCCGCGCCCGGTCCTGATGGCGGGCAGTCACGGTGAACACACCCGTGCCCCCTGCCGGGAAGGCAGGGGGCACGGGGCGAAGCGCCGATCAGTCGATGCCGGGAAGGATGTGCGGCTCGGCCAGGTCTTCCTCGTATCCGGCCAACCGGATGGGGGCGGAACGGGCCCAGACCTCGAGGTTGCGGAGCTCCTCGGTCTTGCCGGGCGGTTCGGTGCCGTTCTCCGACGGCCGCTTCTCATGCTTCGCATCTGGTGTCACCGCGCACTCCTCTGTGTCGCGTATGTGGGACAGGGGCAGTTGGGTCGCGGTGGCGCCGTCAACTCGGGCGGGACCGCAGCCTGGTTGCAAGCCTGTCCCAGGACGGCCGAAGGGGGCTTGTGGATCCCTTGGAGGCCGTCCGTTCACCCTAGGGTAACCAAATGAGCGGACCCCCGCTCGATGGGGCCAATAATGCGGCTCAATTCACGCCAACGACCCCCTCCAGATGGACAACGGCCGGTGCACCTGCTGGTGCACCGGCCGAAGGGGGTGGAGTTATGGGCGAGTTGCCCGATTGTTACCAGTTTGCGGGAGCGTAGTCCTTGAGGAAGCAGCCGAACAGGTCCTCGCCGCTCTCGCCGCGGACGATCGGGTCGTACACGCGGGCGGCTCCGTCGACGAGGTCGAGCGGGGCGTGGAAGCCCTCCTCCGCCAGACGCATCTTGTCCGGGTGGGGGCGCTCGTCGGTGATCCAGCCGGTGTCCACGGCGGTCATCAGGATGCCGTCGCTCTCGAACATCTCCTGCGCGCTGGTGCGGGTGAGCATGTTGAGCGCGGCCTTGGCCATGTTCGTGTGCGGGTGGCCCGCACCCTTGTAGCCGCGGCTGAAGACGCCCTCCATCGCGGAGACGTTCACCACGTACTTGCGCCGGCCCGCGGCGGCCGCCATCACCGGGCGGAGCCTGCTGATCAGGATGAACGGGGCGGTGGAGTTGCAGAGCTGCACCTCGAGCAGCTCGACCGGGTCGACCTCGGAGACCGTCTGGATCCAGCTGTTGGTGTCGTGCAGGTCCGGGACCAGGCCGCCGGCGTCGATGGCGGTGCCGGCCGCGATGCGCTCCAGGGACGCGGAGCCGCTGACGAGCGCGAGGTCGGTGACGTCCTGGGCGCTCAGGCCCTCGCCGCGGGACGAGGGCAGGGCGGCGACGGCGTCCACCGCGCCGCTGCCGAACGTGCCGATGACCTGCGCGGGCGGCAGCTCGCCCGCCGGCAGCGGAGCCGACTCGGCGGCGACGAGCTCGCTGTACGCCTGGGGCGAGCGGCGCACGGTCTGGGCCGCGTTGTTGATCAGGATGTCGAGCGGGCCCTCGGCGGCGACGGAGTCGGCCAGGGCCACGACCTGCGCGGGGTCGCGCAGGTCGATGCCGACGATCTTGAGCCGGTGGATCCACTCGTCGCTGTCCGGCATGGCCTTGAAGCGGCGGATGGCGTCGCCCGGGAAGCGCGTGGTGATGGTGGTGTGGGCGCCGTCGCGCAGCAGCCGCAGCGCGATGTACATGCCGATCTTGGCCCGGCCGCCGGTGAGCAGGGCGCGCTTGCCGGTCAGGTCGGCGCGGGCGTCCCGGCGGGCGCGGTTGTCGGCCGCGCACTTCTGGCACAGCTGGTGGTAGAAGGCGTCGACCTCGACGTAGCGGGTCTTGCAGATGTAGCAGGAACGGGGTCGCTGGAGTATGCCCGCGATCTCGCCCATGACGGACGAGGACGGCAGCAGCCCCTGGGTCTCGTCGTCGATGCGCTCGGCGGAGCCGGTGGCGGTGGCCTCGGTGACGGCCCTGTCGTGCGCGGTCTTCGCGGCCCGGCGCTCCTGGCGGCGGCGCTGCTTGACCGTCCGGTAGATGCCGGCGGTGGCGCGGCGCACGGCGATGGCGTCCGGGTGGTCGATCTCCAGCTTGTCGAGCTCTTCGAGCACGCTCAGGCAGACGGCCAGACGCTCGGGGTCGATGCCCGGTCCGTCTACCGGGCTGTCCTCTGTGACGGTCATGGCCTGTGTTGTTCCTCGATCACTCGAATGCCGGAGTTTCAAAAGCGCGATTTTACTGAGTGAAGGGGTGCCGGCCAAATGACGAGCGTCACGTCATGCCCGGCCTCGGCTCTGCGGGCGACCCGGCGGCCGGTCGAACACGCAGTCGCCGCACAGCCCGCCCGACGGACAGCGGTAGTACAGGCAGCAGGTACGGCGCCGCAGCGCGGGACCGTGCACCGTCCCGGCCAGCCCGGGACCGGCGAACAGCTCGCCCGCGAGCGAGGCCGCCCGCTCGGCCGTCTCGGGCCGCCCGGTGCGCCGCGACCACGCCATCAGCTCCCGTACCGCTCCCGCGAGGGCGGAGCCCGCGTTGCCCCACAGCAGCCGCGACGAGACACGGGTGTCGCGCCGCACTGCCTCGGCGAGGGGGACGAGGTGCCGCAGTTGCACGGTCTCGCGGACGGTGGCCGCGTCCGCGGGGAGCCCGCGGACCTCCCGCAGCACGAGGTCGTCGGGCGCGCTCCTGGCCGGATCCCAGTGCAGCAGGGCCGGGTCGAGGTCGGGCACGCGGCCGTGGAGCGCCGCGCAACCAAGAGCCACCGACCACAGGCGGGCTGCGAGCCCGAGGTGGGCGACCGAGGCGGCGACGCGGCGCTCGGGCGCGCGCAGCCCGGCGGCGACCGTGTCGACGCGCACGGTGAGCAAGGGACTCCGGGCCGCGTACACGTCGGCGAGCGGACGGTGACCGGGCTCCGGCTCGCCCGCGCGCAGCGCGAAGAACCCGCCGACGGACGCCGTCTCGGCCAACAGCGTCGGATCCATGCCGCTCCCCCGCTCTCCCACCCGTTCCGGCCCGCCGAAAATCCGGTGACGGCGCACCGGATCACCGTAAGGATGTCGCGGAGTCCGGCGGCGGACGACACCGGTGTCCCGAAGACACGGCCGTCGCCGGCCGTGCCGCGCGCGGCAGGGGTGCAAGAACGGATACTGGGGATGAACCCGTGCGGCGGGCGGGCCGGTGGTCCCCCCGGCCCGCCCGCGCCCCCGCCGGAAGGGGGATCCGGGACGTCCTCCCGTACTACCGCGGCAGTACGGACAAGTGCCTGCTCAAGAACGACGACGTGGAAGCAGAAGGGGGACAGGGTGGTCACCATGAGCTCCCTCGCGCTGTCCGTGCTCCTGTCCCTGGTCTCCGCGGTCGCCTACGCGGCCGGGGCGATCCTCCAGGAGCACGTGGCGACCACCACGCCGTCCCGCACCTACGCGCCGCTGAACCACGCCGGCTGGTGGGTGGCCGTCGTGCTCAACGGCGTGGGCGCGGTGCTCCACGTCGTGGCGCTGGCGTACGGGCCGCTCAGTGTCGTGCAGCCGCTCGGCGCGCTCACGATCGTGTTCGCGCTGCCGATGGCCGCGGTGTTCGTACGACGCGGGGCGGGCGCGACCGCGTGGCGCGGCGCGATCATGGCGACCGTCGGGCTCGCGGGGCTCCTCGCGCTCACGGAGGGCTCCGCCGCCCAGTCCCTGAGCGGCGCGGAACGCGCGGTGCTCGCGGCGGTGACGGTCGGCACCGTGGTCCTGCTCTTCCTGGGCGCCCAGGGGGTGCACCGGCCGATCGTCCGCAGCGTGCTGCTGGCCGGTGCGGCGGGCGTCGCCTTCGGCATCGCCTCCGTGTTCACCAAGACCGTCGCCGTCGACTGGGACTGGGCCTCGCCGGTGACCCAGTGGCCGAGCCTGCTCGTCGTGGCCGTGTTCGCGGTCGGCGGGCTGCTGCTGTCCCAGGCTTCGTACCGCGGAGCCGGGCTCGCGGCACCGCTCGCCACGGTCACGGTGGTCAACCCCGTGGTGGCCGCGGCGGTGGGGATCACGCTGTTCGGCGAGGACTTCCGCTACGGCGTCGCGGGCACGGTGCTGGCGCTCGGCTGCGGTGTGGTGGCCGCGGGCGGGCTGATCCTGTTGACGATCGAGCGGCTGGGCCACGGTGTGCACCCCCCGCACCGGCACACTCCCCACGGACGACCGGACAGGCACGTGCCGTTGCGGGGCGATCGCATCGCCGCCCAGCGCGCCGGGTCAGATCGACACGCCGCCGGCCCTGAGGTAGGCGAGGGGGTCGATGTCGGAGCCGTATCCGGGTCCGGTGCGGATCTCGAAGTGCAGATGCGGTCCCGTGCTGTTGCCGGTGGATCCTGAGCGGGCGATCCGCTGGCCGGACGTCACCTTCTGGCCGGCGCGCACGGTGAGCGCCGACAGATGCGCGTACTGGCTGTACCTGCCGTCGCGATGGCGTATGACGATCTCGTAGCCGTACGCGCCGGCCCAGCCGGCCGACACCACGGTGCCCGGCGCGACGGCCTTCACGGAGGTCCCGGTGGGCACGGGGAAGTCCACGCCCGTGTGGTACCCGCTCGACCAGGAGGAGCCCGCCTTGCGGTACGCGGTCGACGGGCCGGCGGCCACGGGGGCGCTGAAGCCGGCGTGCCGGTCGGGCGCGGCCTCGGCCGGGGTACGCGGCTTGGGCTCGGTCCGCGGTTTCGGCGCCTGCCGCTGGGGCTTGCGCGGTTCGGCGGACCGCTTCTGGGACCGCTGTTCGGGCTTCGCCGCGGGTCCGCCGCGCTCGGGCTTCGCCGCCGGGCCCCCGCGCCGCTCGGGTGCTGTGCGTTCCCGGCTGCCGGACCACGGGGCGTCGGTGCGCTCTCCGCCGGAGGCGCGTTCCTTGCTGCCGGGGCGCTTCTCGACCGGAGCAGCCGGTGCGGCCGGTGCGGCCGGTGCGCGCAGGACGAGCCGCTGGCCGGGGAAGATCAGATCGGGGTCGTCACCGACCACGGCGCGGTTCTGCGCGTACAGCCGCTGCCAGCCGCCCCTGACCCGCTCCTGCTGCGCGATGCGGGACAGCGAGTCCCCGGGGGCGACCGTGTAGCCCTCGCGCTGCGTCGGCACGGTCGTGGGCGACGCGGCGCGCTCGGATCCGCGCAGCCGCTCCGGCTCGGCAGGTCCTGCGGGCGCGAGGCCCGGCGCGTCCCCGCCCCGGCTGAGCCCGGCGCGCTCCGAACAGGTGGGCCACGCGCGCGGGCCCTGCCCTTCGAGGACCTTCTCGGCGACGGCGATCTGCTGGTCCTTGGTGGCGAGGTCGGCACGCGCGGCGTACCGCGTGCCGCCGTACGCCTCCCATGTGGCCTGCCTGAACTGGAGCCCGCCGTAGTGGCCGTTGCCGGTGTTGACCTTCCAGTTGTTCGTGGACTCGCAGGCCGCGACCTTCTCCCAGGCGTCGACGGACGCCGCGTGGGCCGATCCCGCGCCGATGAGGGGCAGCGCCATGCCGGCGCCGCCGGCGGTGACGGTGAGCGAAGCGCGGTTGATACGACTCGGCTGATATCGACGGTGCCGACCGGTTCCGGCCATGGTGTGCTCCCCCACTACATGTAGGTCACGCATGCAGGTCATGCCGCAGGCGGCCAACGTAGGGGCGGAATACGGAGGGTGACAAGGTTTCAGCCCGAGAGTGTCCGGAAAGCTGCCCCGGCCCCGGCCGAAGTCGCACCGCCGGGGCCAGGGCACGGTTTACGGCTCCACCACGATCTTGCGGCCGCGGCCCGCCCGGAACTGCTCCATGGCCTGCGCGTACCGTTCCAGCGGCAGCCGGTCGCTGATGAACACCGACGCGTCGAGCACGCCGGTCGCGAAGAGTGCGGCAGCCCGCTCGTAGCTGTGCAGCACGGCCATCGAGCCGGTGATGGTGATCTCCTGGTTGTAGATGCGGTACGGCTCGATCACCGCCGTCGTCGCGTAGTCGGCGACGCCGAACTGGAGGAAGGTGCCGCCCTTGGCGACGCGGCCGAGGCCGTCCTGGATGGCCTTGGCGTTGCCGGTGGCGTCGATGACGACGTCCCAGCCGCCGGGGCGCTCGATTTCGTCGGCACAGGCCGCCGTGCGCGAGCAGCCGAGGAGACCGGCGGTGGCCAGCCGGTCGGGGTTGACGTCGACGACGTCGACACCGGCCGCGCCGGTGCGCTTGGCGAGCTCCAGCATCATCAGGCCCATCGTTCCCGAGCCGTAGACGAGGACCTCGGCGCCGAGCGTGTTGCTGAGCACGTCGTAGCCGCGCACGGCGCAGGACAGGGGCTCGATGAGCGCCGCGTCCGCGACGTCGACGTGGCCGGGCAGTTTCACGCAGTTGGCGACGGGCGCCACCGCGTACTCGGCGGCGCCGCCGGGGACGGTGACACCGATGGCCGCCCAGCGGTCGCAGAGATTGCCGCGCCCGCTGCGGCAGTAGCGGCACTCGTGGCAGTGGAGCGACGGGTCGACCGCGACCAGGTCCCCGACGGCCAGTTCGGTGACGTCCTTGCCGATGCCGACGACCTCGCCGGCGAACTCGTGGCCGGGCACGATCGGCAGGGTGGGCGCGAACTCGCCCTGGAGGATGTGCAGATCGGTGCCGCACAGCCCGCACGACGCCACGGAGACCACGACGTCGCGGGGGCCCGGAGCCGGGTCGGGCACGGTCGTGACGGTGACCTTGCCGGGTGCTTCGACGATCGCTGCCCTCACTTGACGGCTCCAAGAGACAGGCCCTGGACCAGTTTGTCCTGGGCGGCGTAGCCGGCGGCGAGCACCGGAAGGGACACGACGACGGACGCGGCGCACAGCTGGGCGAGGAACAGGCCCTGACTGGTGACGAATCCGGTCAGGTACACGGGAGCGGTCTGGGCGACGACGCCGGTGAGCACCCGGGCGAACAGCAGCTCGTTCCAGCTGAAGATGAAGCAGATGAGGGCGGTCGCGGCGATGCCCGGCCCCGCCACGGGCGCGACGACCCGGGCGAGCACGGTGGGCAGCCGGGCGCCGTCGACCTGGGCGGCCTCGATGATCGACACCGGTACGTCGGCGAGGAAGGACTGCATCATCCAGACCGCGATCGGCAGGTTCATCGAGGTGTAGAGGAGAACCAGGAGCCAGACGTTGTCCAGCATCCCGGCGTTCTTCGCGAACAGGTAGACGGGGAGCAGTCCGGCGACGACCGGCAGCATCTTGGTGGAGAGGAAGAAGAACATCACGTCGGTCCATTTGCGGACCCGTCTGATGGAGAGCGCGTACGCGGCGGGCAGCGCGAGGACGAGTACGAGGATCGTGGAGAAGACGGACGCGGACAGGGAGTTGATCAGCGGCGGCCAGGGGGTGGGACCGCCGGAGCCGCCGAAGAACTCGCGGTAGCCGTCGAGGGTGAAGGCTGCAGCCAGCGAGGGCGGATTGGTGGCGGCGTCCGCCTCCGAGTGGAAGGAGGTGAGCAGCATCCACAGGGCCGGCAGGCAGAATCCGATTCCGGCCGCCCAGGCCAGCACGCCGAGGGCTACGGAGCGGCGCCGGGCCTTGCGGGCGGCGGGCGGCAGCTGGTGCCGCGGCGGGAGTGCGGCAGTGGTCATGCGCGGGTCGCCTCCTCACGGAAGAGGGACGAGACCGCCCGGAGCGCGAAGGTCGCGATGACGATGGTGCCGATCACGACGACGACTCCCGCGGCGGACGCCAGTCCGTACTCGTGGGCCTGGTAGAAGGTCTGGTAGATCGTGTACGGGAGGTTGGCGGTGCCGAGGCCGCCCGAGGTGAGGGTGAAAACGGCGTCGAAGTTCTGCACGATGTACACCGAGCCCAGCAGGATGCCGAGTTCGAGATAGCGGCGCAGGTGCGGCAGCGTCAGGTACAGGAAGATCTGCCAGGCGCCCGCACCGTCGAGCCGGGCCGCCTCCATCGTCTCGGCGGGTCTGCTCTGCAGCCCGGCGAGCAGGATCAGCATCATGAACGGCGTCCACTGCCACACGAGCGACGCCGCGACGGCGAGCAGCGGCATCTCGGAGATCCAGTCGGGCTGCGCCGGGCTCTCGTCGCCGAACAGCCCGGCGACCCAGGTGAGTGCTCCGTTGAGCAGTCCGTACTCGGGGTTGTAGAGCGCGTGCTTCCACAGCAGTGCCGCGGAGACCGGCACCAGCAGGAACGGGGTGATGAGCAGGGTGCGCACCAGCCCGCGGCCGGGGAAGGCGCGGTCCAGGAGGAGGGCCAGCAGGAGTCCGAGGACCACGGCGGTGACGACGACGGCCGCGGTCAGGAGCACCGTGGTGAGGACGGACTCGCGCAGGGCGGGGTCGGTGAACACCAGGGCGTAGTTGGACAGGCCGGTGAACGCGCGTTCGTCGGGGTCGAGCGAGTTCCAGTCGAAAAGCGAGATCACGAGCGTGGCCACGAAGGGCAGCTGGGTCACGGCGATCAGGAAGACGAGCGCGGGCAGCAGCGGCGCCCGGGTGGCCCAGGCGCGCATACGGTCACTGCGGCGCCGGTCGTGCGCAGGACGTGCGACGGGGTCCGGGGAGGTTCTGCGCGCGCCCGGCCCTGCCGGTGTGCTGAGGGATGTGCTCACTGGTACTCCTTCGCGACCTTCTCGGCCAGCGACTGCGAGGTCTTCAGGGCCTGGGTGACGGACTGGCGGCCGGCGATGGCCGCGCTGATCTCCTGGGAGACCTTCGTCCCGAGGTCGGTGAACTCCGGGATGCCGACGAACTGGATGCCGGCTGTGGGGCGCGGCTGGGTGCCGGGGTCGTCGGGGTTCGCGCCGGTGATGGCCTTCTCCGTGACCTTCGCGAACGCGCCGGCAGCGGCCAGGTACTCGGGCCGGTCGTAGGTGGAGGCCCGCTTTCCCGCGGGTACGTTCGCCCAGCCGCTCTGCTCACCGACCAGTTGCTCGTAGCCCTTGCCGGAAGCCCAGGAAATGAACTTCCAGGCCTTGTCCGACTTCTTGGACGCCTTCTGCATGCCCCAGGCCCAGGTGTAGAGCCAGCCGGAGCTGTCGGTCCGCTCCACCGGCGCCGGTACGTATCCGATCCTGTCCTTCACGGGGGAGCCGGCCGCCTCCAGCGACCCGGCGCCGGCCGTGGCGTCGTACCACATGGCGGTCTTGCCCTGGGTCATGTTGTTGAGGCACTCCGCGTAGCCGGACTGGGCAGCGCCGGACTGGCCGTGCTTGCGCACCAGGTCGACGTAGAACTCGGTGGCCTTCTTGAACTCGGGTGAGTCGAGCCGTGCCTGCCAGTCCTCGGTGAACCAGGTGCCGCCCATGGTGTTGACGACGGTGGTGAGCGGTGCGATGACCTCACCCCAGCCGGGCAGTCCGCGCAGGCAGATGCCCTTCATTCCCTTCTCGGCGCCGTCGGCCTCGGCGGCGAGGTCGGCGACCTGCTGCCAGGTGGGCTGTCTGGGCATGGTCAGGCCGTGCTCGGCGAAGACGTCCTTGCGGTACATGAGGAAGGACGACTCGCCGTAGAAGGGCTCGGCGTACACGCTCCCGTCGTAGCTGAGCGACCGGGCGACCGGCTTCAGGATGTCGTCCTGGTCGAAGGCTGTGTCGGTGCGGGTGTACTCGTCGAGCGGGTGCAGCCAGCCGTTCTCGGCGAAGAACGGGACCTCGAAGTTGCTGATGGTGGCGATGTCGTACTGTCCGGCCTGGTTGGAGAAGTCCTGGCTGATCTTGTCGCGGACGTCGTTCTCCGGGAGCACCGTGAAGTTGACCTTGATGCCGGTCTCCTCGGTGAAGTGCTCGGCCGTCAGCTTCTGCAGTTCGACCATCTGCGGGTTGTTGACCATGAGGACGTTGAGGGCGTCACCGCCTCCGAAGGAGGTCCCGCCCGCTCCGGCGCATCCGGCGAGCAGCGCCATGGCTGCCCCGCCCGCCCCTGCACGTACGCGGAGGCCACGTCGTCGTCGTTGATGGGGCATCTGGTTCTCCTGATCACTGGTAGCGGCTCTGCTGCCGTCGTTTCCGGGTACGCCGAACCCGCCCGGCGGCCCGGGTGCGGCTGATATGGCTCTTGTGGCGGGGCTTCGGCGGCGCGGCTCAGACGCGGACGACCTGCGGCCCCATGAGGGAGTAGCGCTGGGCCTCGGCCGAGGACAGGCCCGTGTCGGTGACGACGGTCTCGAAGTCGCCGACGTCGGCGAAACGGCAGAAGCTCACCGCTCCGAACTTGCTGTGCACGCCGGCGAAGACGCGCCGTCGCGCGCTGCGCATGGCCTGCGCCTTGACCTCGGCGACGGCCGGGTCGGGTGTGGTCAGGCCGTACTCGCGGGAGATGCCGTTGGCCCCGACGTACGCCAGGTCGATGACGAAGCCGGCGAGCATCCGGGTGGCCCAGTGGTCGACCGTGGCCATGGTCTGGCCGCGCAGTCGGCCGCCGAGCAGCAGGACGGCGGTCTTCTCGGCGTCCGCGAGGACGGATGCGACGGCCAGCGAGGCGGTGACCACGGTCAGCGGCCGGTCCCTCGGCAGGTGTTCGGCGACGAGCTGCGGGGTGAATCCCTCGTCGACGAAGACCGTCTCCGCGTCACCGAGGAGGTCGGCGGCGGCCGCCGCGATCCTCGACTTCTGCGGTACCTGGCGCGTCGTGCGCATCGCCAGCGTCGTCTCGAAGCCCGCACTCTCGACCGGGTACGCGCCGCCGTGCGTGCGCCGGACGAGTCCGTGCTCCTCCAGGGTGTGGAGGTCGCGGCGGATGGTCTCCTTGGCCACCTCGAGCCGGGCGGCCAGCGCGTTGACCTCGACCGACCCGTCCCGTCGGGCGGTGTCGAGAATGGCCCGCCGGCGTTCCTCGGTGTCCACGGCCCACATCCCTGCCTGTGCTGGTGCTGCATGGCGGGCCCGTCGTCCGTTCGGGCCCATGCGTCGTTTGTACAAGCAACCGAGGCCGCTGGACCAGCGTCTTCGCCGGACGGGGTATGCCCGTTCCTGCCCGTTTCGCCGAGCGCGTCGTCGCTGGTCGGCCGCCTGCGCGCGGGCGCGACGGGCCCCGTCGGCGCCCGCTTCGCACGTGACGGAGTCCGAACGGTGCCCGAGTGCGGCACGAGCGGGGCCGGGCAGAGTGCGGAACGCCGCCTGTGCGTCGAGGATCGGTGAATGGCCGGGGCCGCCCGCACGTATGCGTATCCGGAACAGCGGGCAGTGACGGCACGGACGGATCTTCCGACGGACTCCAGGAGCACACGCATGAGTGGTACAGCCCAGATCGGTGTCACGGGACTCGCGGTGATGGGCCGCAACCTCGCCCGCAATTTCGCGCGCAACGGGCTCACCGTGGCCGTGCACAACCGCACCGCGGCACGGACGCGCGCGCTGGTCGGGGAGTTCGGTGACGAGGGCACGTTCGTCGCGGCCGAGTCGGCCGAGGAGTTCGTCGCGGCACTGGAGCGGCCCCGCCGGCTGGTCGTGATGGTGAAGGCGGGCGAGGCCACGGACGCGGTGATCGAGGAGTTCGCGCCGCTGCTGGAGGAGGGCGACGTCATCATCGACGGCGGCAACGCCCACTTCGCCGACACCCGCCGACGCGAGAAGGAGCTGCGGGAGCGCGGCATCCACTTCGTGGGCGTCGGCATCTCCGGCGGGGAGGAGGGCGCGCTGAACGGGCCCAGCATCATGCCGGGCGGTTCGGCCGAGTCGTACGCCTCGCTGGGCCCGCTCCTGGAGCGGATCGCCGCGAAGGCCCCGGACGGGACGCCGTGCGTCACCCACGTCGGTCCCGACGGCGCGGGCCACTTCGTCAAAATGGTCCACAACGGCATCGAGTACGCCGACATGCAGCTGATCGCCGAGGCGTACCACCTGCTGCGCGCGGTCGCCGGATACTCACCGGAGCAGATCGCCCGGACGTTCCGGGACTGGAACAAGGGGCGGCTGGACTCGTACCTGATCGAGATCACCGCCGAGGTGCTGGCGCACACGGACGCGGCGACGGGCGAGCCGTTCGTGGACGTGGTCACCGATCAGGCGGAGCAGAAGGGCACGGGCCGCTGGACCGTGCAGATCGCGCTCGACCTGGGCGTGCCGGTGTCGGGGATCGCGGAGGCGGTGTTCGCCCGTTCGCTGTCGGGGCACGCCGGGCTGCGCGAGGCGTCGCGGGCGCTGCCCGGCCCTGTGCCGGAGCCGCTGGGCGCGGACGAGGCGGCCCGGTTCGCCGACCGGGTCGAGCAGGCGCTGTACGCGTCCAAGATCGTGTCGTACACGCAGGGTTTCCATCAGGTGCGGGCCGGCAGCGACGCGTACGGCTGGGACGTCGACTCGGGGGCGGTCGCGGCGATCTGGCGGGCCGGGTGCATCATCCGCGCGGCGTTCCTGGACCGTATCCGCGCGGCGTACGACGCCCAGCCGGAGCTGCCGAGTCTGCTGTCGGACAAGCAGTTCGCGGAGGAGATCGGGGCGGCGCAGGACGACTGGCGCGAGGTGGTCGCGACGGCGGCACGTCAGGGCGTCCCGACGCCGGGGTTCGCGGCGGCGCTGGCCTACTACGACGCGCTGCGCGCGCAGCGGCTGCCCGCGGCGCTGACGCAGGGCCAGCGCGACTTCTTCGGTGCGCACACCTACCGGCGGACCGACCGGGAGGGCTCGTTCCACACGTTGTGGGGCGGTGACCGCTCCGAGGTGCGGTCGGACTGAGGCCGCCTCCTCCCGGCGGGCGGCCTTCCGTGCCCCGGACCGGACCGGACCGGACCAGACCGGCCTCGCCGGCGGCCGGTCCGGGGGGCCGGGTCCGTCAGGCAGGGCCCGGCTGGGGTTCGGGAGGCGGTACGGGCTCCGGAGCAGGTCCCGGCGGCGTGGGGATCGGATCCGGTGCGGGGCCCGGCTGGGGCGTCGGCGTCGGCACCGGCCCCGGCAGCGGCCCCGGGTCGGGGGGCACGCCGGGATCCGGTGTGGGGACGGGAGGCGCGGGGTCGGGGTGGGGGTGGGTCATGCCGGACCTCCAGGGTGCGAAGTCGTGCGTTCCCAGTCTCTACCGGTGCGCGTTCCCACCCTCGCCGGGTCCAGTCGTCAGGCCACCGGATGCGGGGAGACCGGAGGCTGCGGACCGGACGCGGGGGTGCCGTCGGACGTCGTGTCCGCCGGTGCCGGGCCGGCGGACAGCGCGGCCTCGGCCGCGGCCCGCAGTCCGGGCTCCGGGCTGGAGAGCACCGGCAGCGCCGTCCGCGTCCGGGCCGCCGCGTCCGCCATCGACGCCTGGGCCAGCACGACGACGTCCGCGTCGCGCACCCCTTCGACGGCGGCCGCGACAGCGTCGAGGTAGCCGTCCCGGTCCCCCGCCTCGAAGCGCTCCCAGGCGTCCTCGACGACCAGGGTCCGCAGCCGTGGCTCACGGCCGCGGGCCTCCTCGCGGACGAGGGCCGCGGTCGGTTCCAGCGTGCTGGCGACGGTGGCCACGATCATGACCCGCTCCGCGCGGGCCGCGGCGGCGCACATGGGCCTGTCGACCCGCAGCACGGGGACGCCGGCCCGGCCGGCGGCCGCCTCGGCCACGCCGCCGATGGTCGAGCACGTGCACAGCACGGCATCGGCACCGTCCGCGGCGGCGCCGGCGATCACGTCGGCGACGGCGGCCGCGACCGCGTCCGGACCGTCGCGCCGGGCCCGCGCGAGCAGGTCCTCGTGGACGAGGTGGCGGAGCGGCAGGGCGGGGTGGTGGGTGTCGCGCAGGGCGTCGAAGACCGGGACGTGGACCGGGGAGGTGTGCAGCAGTGCCAGCATGCCGGAATCGTAGGGGTCTCGCACGGGGAGGCCGGCACCGGCGCTCATCGAGGGGCGCCTCCCGGTTCGAAGCCGGCGAGCAGTTGCTCCAGCGCCTGCTGGTCGGGGCCGACGAACGGATCGGCTTCGGGCGCCGCGGAGATGTTGTCGATCATCTGCGGTGCGAGGCCGAGCGCGGGAGGCAGGTGGGTGCTCAGCACGGCCTCGGGCGCCATCTCGCGCAGCGGCCGCACACTGGCCGCGTACTTCTCGGGGTCGACGCAGTGGATCCAGGGGCTGTCGACGGTGGCCCACAGCAGTTGCCCCGCCCGCAGCTCGTCGTCCTTGATGTCGCCCGCGGTGGCTCCCCCGGCGAGGTCGGGGCTGGCGATGGGAGCGCCGAAGCAGTCGGAGCTGAAGCAGGCGGCCGACTTGTCGTCGTAGAAGCCGACCGTGGCGGGGTTGTCGAACAGCGGCGGCCGGAAGGCGTGCAGGACCCGGTCGCCGACGTCGAGGGACTGCCCCGGGTTGAGCAGGAAGACCCGGTCCAGGGGCAGGGGCCGCTCGGTCGACATGATGCCGACCGCCAGGTACGTGGTCACGAGGCGCGCCCGCGGCGCCGCGGCCAGCAGCGCGAACAGGCCGCCCGTATGGTCGCGGTCGGGGTGCGTGAGCCAGATCCAGCGCACGTCCTCGGGGTCGACGACGCTGCCGACCATGTCGAGAAAGGTGCGGTCGGGCAGGCCGAGTCCCGTGTCGACGACGACGGGTTCGGCCGCGTGGAGCACGAAGGCGTTGACCGTGAGGTAGCCGATGCCGGGTACCGGCAGGTGGTCGCCGAGGACGCTGATCTCGTGTCCGATTCGGTGAATGGCCATGACTTCTCCGGGAACCCCCCGCGTGCAGGGATCGGATCACGGCTCACGGCGCCGCGGTCACGTGCAGGCCCTGTGCAGGTGAGGCGTGCCCCCCGGGCCGACATCAGTGCTTCTGTCTCACAGTGTCCCCCAGCGGGGCCGGGCCCGCTGCCGCACAAGGTCCCGGCATGCCCCGGGACCGGCGGTGGGACCGCCGGTCCCGGGGCTCACCGTGCCCTTGCCGTCACAGCTCCGGGTGTGCCTTGACCTGCTCCTCGGCCTCCCGGACGAGATCGGCGGGCGCGGCCGGCGCCTCGTCGGGGTGCTTCAGCGCCCACTTCGCGGCGTACGGGCACAGCGGTACGACGGGGACGTTCTCGCGCGCCGCCGTCGCGTAGAACTCGCGCACGAGGGCGCCCCCGATGCCCTGGCCCTCGTGTCCCGGCTCGACCACGGTGTGCACGGCGACGAGTGCGGCGGTGTCCCCGGCCAGCACGAAGTACGCGATGCGACCGGCCACCTCCCCGTCCAGGTGCGCTTCCAGCAGCCCTGCGGACCGGTTGTCGCGGATCTCGATCTCTCCCACGGCGGGGTTCTCTCCTCGATGCGTCGGACGGGGCCGCCGACGGGCGGTCCCCGCCGGCGGTGGAACGAGGGGGTCAGACGACGGCGTGAGGGCTGCGCGCGGTGTCGGTGCCCGGCACGGGGGCGGACGCGTCGGCCCCGAGGGCCACGATCCGGTTGCCGGCGTCGACGTGGACGACGCTGGGCACGAGGGCGCGCGCCTCGGCGTCGTCGACCTGGGCGTAGCTGATGAGGATCACGAGGTCGCCGGGGTGGACGAGGTGGGCGGCCGCCCCGTTGATGCCGATGACTCCGCTGCCGCGCTCGCCCTCGATGACGTAGGTCTCCAGGCGGGCGCCGTTGGTGATGTCGACGATGTGCACGAGCTCGCCGGGCAGGAGATCGGCGGCGTCCATGAGGTCGCGGTCGACGGTGACGGAGCCGACGTAGTGCAGGTCGGCCTGGGTGACGGTCGCGCGATGGATCTTGGACTTGAACATGGTACGCATCATCGAGGTACTCCCGGATGTAGGCTCCCTGCCTGCGTTTATGCAGGTCAAGTGCGGTTTCCTTACCTTACAACGAGTCGCATGTCCGGGCAGCAGTCCCCAGGTTTTCCAGGACTCATGCTGACCACTTGCCGACTTTCCTGACACACCGCCAGGTGACTGCAGGAGGGCTTCGCCCGCTCTCCCGGACCCCACCGCGACGACGGCACAAGCTTACGCAGCACCCTCCGAAGGGTGTCCGTGATCACCGTCACTCCGGCTGTCTGGGCGGCAGTCAGGAGCGAAGGCGGTCGACCGAGAGTCGGTCCGCGCACCGCCATGGATCGGCTGACCCCAGCCCCCCTCTCCTCCACCCCTGAGGAGGTGGGGACCGACTACTCGACCACGCCCGCCTCGTCACCGGAAACCCTGCGTTCCCGCGGCGCAGTTGACACCCCTGCACGCCCCGTGGCGGATCGGGACGGCGGTGTCCGTACCCCCCCGCCGGTCCGTGCATCAGCCGCGCACGGCGGAGGCGAGGACGGCGGGCAGCGCATCGCCGCAAGGGCCGCCCGGGCAACTCAGGCCGCCGCACCCCTCGCCCTGCCGCAGTTGGTCCCTCCCACAGGCGAGACCGCCGGCAACGCCTCGCCCACACCCGCACACGGACATGCGCACGTCGCGGGCCACGGCACCGGGCGGGCGAGTGGACAGCGCGCAGAGCGCCGGCAGAGCGGCCGGACCGCGGGACTGATCGACTCAGCCGCCGCTCTTACGCCTGAACGACCGCTGGCTCGCAGCCGGACCGTGCGCCGCACGCACCTTCGACGCATCCGGGTTGGCGGCAACATCGGCCGCATCCGCCTGCGCACCGCGCTTGCGCGCCAGGGCTTCGCGGAACTTGCGCTTGAGGTCGTAGTTGCCGTCGCTGTCCGGCGCCAGAGGGGACGTCTCGGGGGCAGCCGGCTCCGAACCTTCAGTAGTTACGGGCTCTGCGGTCATGGTGACCTCCTGGGTTCGGGGGTGGGCCAGCACAGCTTGTCATGCCGGGCGCAGTGCGGGGCACCGGCAACATCATCCTGCTCCGCGCGGCCGAGGGCTTTCGCTTCGTAGTGGAGGCACAGGACGGGCTTCGGGCCGGGCCGAGGGTGGTCGATCCCTGGCCAGGAGATTCGCTGACAGGGCAACGGCTTTCAGCCGTTGCGACGCACGAGGGCGGCCTTGCGGGCCTCGGCGAGCTTGCGGGCCTCGCCGGCCTTTCGGGACTTGCCGCCGGCGCCGCGGGAGGTGTCCTTGCTGGTGCCGAGGCCGCGGAAGGGAGCGTTGCTGTTCTTGGGTCGGGGGACGGCAGGCCCGCCGTCGAGCGGGGTGCCAGAGGGAGCCTTGGCGCCGGTGATCCGGCTCAGTACCGCCTCGCCCGAGCGCACCTTGGTGACGGTAGGCTCGATGCCGGCCTCGGCCATCATGCGGCTCGTCTCGCGGCGTTGGCCCGCCGGCACGAGCGTGACCACGCTGCCGGACTCACCGGCGCGGGCGGTGCGGCCGGCCCGGTGCACGTAGTCCTTGGGGTCGGTGGGCGGGTCGACGTTGACCACGAGATCGAGGTCGTCGACGTGCAGGCCACGGGCCGCGACATTGGTCGCCACCAGAACGGTGATCTGGCCGTTCTTGAACTGCGCCAGGGTCCGTGTGCGCTGTGGCTGGGACTTGCCGCTGTGCAGGGCTCCGGCGTGCACCCCGCTGGCCCGCAGATGCCGGGTGATCTGGTCGACGGCGTGCTTGGTGTCGAGGAACAGCAGTACGCGGCCGTCGCGGGCGGCGATCTCCGTGGTGACGGCGTAGCGGTCAGGGCCGTGGACGACCAGAACGTGGTGCTCCACCGTCGAGACCGTGCCCGCGGACGGGTCGACCGAGTGGACAACAGGGTCGTGGAGGTAGCGGCGGACCAGCTGATCGACGTCGCGATCCAGAGTGGCCGAGAACAGCATCCGCTGACCGTCGGGGTGTACCTGGTCGAGCACGTCGGCAACCTGCGGCAGGAATCCCAAGTCGCACATCTGGTCGGCCTCGTCCAGCACGGTGATCCTTACCCGTCCCAGGCGGCAGGCGTTGCGCTCGATCAGGTCGTGCAGGCGTCCGGGGGTGGCGACGACCACCTCGGCTCCCTGGCGCAGCGCAGCGACCTGCCGGCCGATCGACATGCCGCCGACGACCGTGGCCATCCGCAGCCGCAATGCCTCGGCGTACGGCGTCAGCGCCTGGGTGACCTGTAGGGCCAGCTCCCGGGTGGGCACAAGGATCAGAGCGAGGGGCTGCTTCGGTTCGGCGCGCCGCCCGGCCGTACGTGTCAGCAGCGACAGGCCGAAGGCGAGCGTCTTGCCCGATCCGGTGCGCCCGCGCCCCAGGACGTCGCGCCCCTCCAGGGCATCGGGCAGTGTGGCGGCCTGGATCGGAAAGGGTTCGTGCACCCCGAGTCCGCTCAGTGTCCGGAGCACCTCCACCGGCAGTTCCAGGCCGGCGAAGGAGACGGCCGGGGGCAGCGCCGGAGTGGTGGCCTCGGACTGGGCGGGACCGCCGTGAGCGATGCCGGAGTCGTCGGGATGCTTCATGAACAGCCTTCCGCAAGGGAACGTACCGAGGAAGGCCCGGCAGGATGGAACAGCCCACGCACAAGCTGAACCGAACAGGCAGAATCGCCCACCGCGACGACCACGCAAACGCGTGACACTAACACAAGGCACAAAAGGAACCTGCTGTCCCCCAGAACCGGCGGAAGACGCCGGAAGACACCCAGTCCCGCAAGGCAGCAGAGCCCACCAAGGGCGGTGGCCGTGCTCACGGCACCGATCGCGGGAACAAGGGCGGCGGCGAAGGGGGCGGCACGCCCCCGGACCAGCAGCCGAACCACCCCTCCTGAGCGCCCACGCACAGATAGATCACGACAGTTCCGCTGACGGACCTTTCAAGTTCCTCAGCACCGCGAGCGCCGCGGGATGAGCCCGCCCGCTCAGCGCCATGGCACCCGACCGCCGCACCTCGCACGGAAGAGCGCGACCCCGGCCGCGAATGCCTATTTTTCGCGGTCCTGATCTTCTTCACGGTGCGCGCACGTGTGGAGGCGCTGTCGTCCCTCTTGGGGTCGTCGTCAGCAACCGGTTCCGGGTCTTTCGCATCCTCGGCATGGGTGTGCCGGTCGGATTTCAGGTATCCGTGGAGCTGGTGCGGGCTCAGGCGCTATCAGCCAGTTCCGTATGACCCTGAAGGCGGGCGCAGTGCGCACAGCAGAAGAACTGCCCTGCAACCTGCAACCCGTGGCCCAAGATCCTGCATCCGCAGTGATCGCAGATGGGAGCGAGACGATGCGCGGCACACTCAATGCTGTCGAAGACGTGCACCGCATCGCCTGCCGTATGGACTTCGAACGACAAGGCATAATCATTGCCACATACTTCACAGACCGCCATGGTCACTCCTCATCCTTGCCGGCGCGACCGCACCGCCTCTTCTCCAGCGAAGCAGCTGCAGCAGCGGCGTGCGACTTCACACGGCGCACGCCTGGTGCCGGTCTCATCGACCATGCGCCCGCGACCTGCTCCCAGCTGCGGCCACTGGCCACCGGCACCAGTGCCGCTCAGTCGTACGGCTGGAGGCCCTGGCCCTGGGGGTGGGCTGCCGGCCGTGCTGCTGCTGGCTGCCTGGGTGCCGGTCAGCTCGTCATAGACCGACAGCGGTCGGTGCCCGGCCTGGATCTGGGTGGCCGCAGCCTGTTCAGCAGGGCCTGCAACGGGCCGGTCTCCTCGCCCCGCGGCCGCTCGTGACGAGGCTGGACCGGGATGTCGCCGGTGGTGGTCCGGCGTCCCTCGCCGGTGGGCAGGCCGTCCCAGTGCGTCTCGTCGACGACACGGGCGCCGCGTCCGACGGCCCGGTGATGAGTGGTCAGCAGCATGCTGCCGTGGGCGTCGGCGAGTTCGGGCAGGCGGCGACGGTAGCGGGCCCGGAGAATGTCGCCGGGAGTCGCCGGCCCGGCGTTCAGTGCCCGCCGTGTCCATGCCCGCAGTATTCGCCTGTCGCTCACTGGCTGCGCTGGCCTGCTCAGGCTGCGACGGGGAGGTCGGCCCATCTGGTGACACGAGCGGCCCGGTAGAAGAGGCCGTGCTGAAGGGCGAGAGCCCCGACGATGCCTCCTCCACGGCCGCACTCCGCCAGACCGGACCCGGCATCGGCGGGAGCGGACCCAGCGGTGAGAGCAGGGCCGCAGTCCGTGACTTCCACACGCAAGGCCCTCCGACTGCCGCCGACAGGCAGCGAGAGCCGCAGCACGGCCGGCGGCAGGGCATGAGCGATGGCGTTGGTGACCAGCTCGGCTATCACCAGGACCGCGTCGTCTGCCGTCGCCGCCGGTATGGCCCAGCCTCCGAGCACGGTGCGCGCACGATGGCGCGTGGTGCGGACTGTTTCAGGGATATGCGGCAGCGGACAGGTGTATTCGCTTCGCCGACAGGCGCCGCGCCGGCCGGGGGTGCGTACAGATCGCGGCTCGTCATCTGCGGCCTCATGACGGCCAGGGCTATTCGGCGTTGGCAAGGACGCCGGTCAGCGCGGCGACCGCGTCGTGGGCGTCGGGACCGGTGGCCCGTACGGTCACCGTGCTGCCGGCCGTGGCCCCCAGGCCCATGACGCCGAGAACGCCGGTGGGATTGATCGTCTTGCCGTTGTAGTCCAGCTCGATGGTGCTGTCGAACCCGCCTGCGGCACGGGCGAGCCGGCCCACGGGGCGGGCGTGGAGGTTGGCGGGAAGCACTACGGCTGCTTCGTGACTCGTGGCGGCGGGGGTGTCAGAGCTTGCGGACATGGCGGGCCTTTTCAGTGGAGTTGGCGACGGTTTGCGGGTCGGCACCGGATGCGGCAGCGACCACTGCGGCGACGGCGTCCTCGACGAAGGGAGCGTCGACGATGACGACGTCCGGGGGGACCAGGACAGTGCGGGTGGTCAGCACGGAACTGCCGAGGTCGGGGAGAACCAGAACTCCTGCGCCCCGGTCGGCGTCCTTGGTCGCGTTGAGAACAAGGTCGTAGCTGGTGCCGATGCTGCCGTCGTCGGTTCCGGCCGCGCTGACGACGGAAACGACGTCGGAGCCGATCTGCTCCACCAGCGGGCGCAGGCCTGCGGCGAGTTCGGCGCTGTGGGACACGAGTACGATGCCGACGTGTGCACTCATGAACAGTCATGTTAAATCTCGGAACGCTGTTCAGCAATACTGAATCGGAGATTTCTATGGTCCAGGCTGTGCATCGAGCAGTGCAGATCCTTCGGGAACTCGCCTCTGGCGGACCCCGGCTGGGTGTGACAGAACTGGCCGAGCGGCTGGGTGTCGCCAAGCCCACGGTGCACGCACTGCTGCGCACGCTGGAGATCGAGGGGCTGGTCTCGCAGGACCGGGACAGCTCGAAGTACCAGCTGGGACCGAACCTGGTGCATCTGGGCAACGCCTATCTGGACACCCAGGAACTGCGGACGCGGTCGTTGACCTGGGCGGACGCTCTGGCGAACCGGACGAAGGAAGCCGTGTGGGTGGGAGTCCTCACGGGAGATCACGTACTGATCGTCCACCACGCCTTCCGCCCCGAGGGGGCGGTGCAGATCCTCGAGGTGGGTGCGAGCATCCCGTGGAATACCTGCGCCCTGGGCAAGGCCATCGTGGCGTCGTTGCGGGCGAATGAGCGCGACCGTCTGCTCGCCGGGGATCTGGCGGTGCTCACCGGCGCCAGCATGACCAGCCGGGAGGAACTCGAGCGGCACCTGCAGGACGTCTTCAAAGCGGGCTACGCCGTCGAGGACCAGGAGTCGGCCATCGGAGACGCGGGTATCGCCTCGCCGGTCTTCGACCGCTCCGGCGAGGTGGTGGGCGCCATCGGCATCGTCGGCCCGGTCGAGCGCATGCTGGGCGAACCGGAGCGCCAGGAACTCGCCGTCGCAGTCCGCGAGACCGCCCGCAATCTCTCCCGCGACCTGGGCGCCCCACGCCGGGGCGCCTACACCTCGGGCGCCTAGGCGTGCAGCACCGCATCGCGGGCTCGTTCGGCGCCGACGTGCGGCCGACCGGTTGCAGAGCCTCTTGACAGGCATGAAACGCGGGCTTAACTTCCGGAACAGCGTTCATCAATAATGAACTCGAGGGGCGGATCGTCCGGTCCCACATGGCTGCCGGGTTCTGCCCGAACCGGAGGACCCAGCGGCTCCTCCCCTTCCCAGCCCGCATCACGCGGAGGAGGTGAAGCGTCCGTGCCGGCGTCGGCACCGGGCGCCGTCAGATGGAAGAGAACTCCTATCCCCCAAAGCTCCTCGCCGGAACGCTGAGGACTGGCGTGCTGGTGTTCATCGGCGTCGGGTCCGTCCCCGCGGCCGCCATCATCGGCAGCGCCCCGTTCCACGGAGGGCCGCCGGGAATGCTCGGTGGGGCGCCTGAACCGGATCGGGGGCGGGGCTGTGCATGAGGCGCGGCCCGGCAGAGGCGGCCGTGTGAACTGCGCCCCGCTCCCGGCTCTTCCCACCATCGATCCCGTATGCACCGATCATCGAACGGAGACCCCCATGGACATCGACCTCGCCCGTGCATGGGTGCAGGCCATCACCGTCGCCGTGGGCCGGCACAAGGATCACCTCACCCAGCTCGACTCGGCGATCGGTGACGCCGACCACGGGACCAACCTGGATCGCGGATTCACCGCCGCTGCCGCTGCCGTTTCGGACCTCAGCCCAGAGACGGTCGGAGCCGTCCTCATCAAGACGGGCACCACCCTCGTCTCCACCATCGGGGGTGCCTCGGGGCCGCTGTACGGAGGCGCGTTCCGCGCACTGGGCAAGGCCCTGGACACTCCTGTCGCCGACCCGCTCGCGTTCGCCGGAGCACTCGCCGCCGGTCTGGAAAGCATCCAGAAGCTGGGGACGGCCGTCCCCGGCGACAAGACGATGATCGACGCGTATGCGCCCGCCGCGGCCGCCTTCGAGGAGCAGGCCCGTCAGGGAACCGGCTTCGCCGCCGCGGCAGCGGCTGCAGCCGACGCCGCCGAGGAGGGCATGCGCGCCACCACGCCCTTGCAGGCACGCAAGGGCCGCGCCTCCTACCTCGGGGCGCGCAGCGTCGGCCACCAGGACCCGGGGGCCACCTCTACGGCCCTGATCTTCCGTGCCCTCGCCGACACGACGGCCGATGCGTGACCGACCGACCCACCCGCACTGGGCATCAACCGGCTCCCGTCATCGGCCTGGGATGACCCGTTTCTGCCGGCGCCTGCTGCGGTCCACTGTCACAAGAACTGCCAAGAAGGTTTTCTCGTATGAGTCTGACACTCCGGGCGGCCTCGCCCCTGCGGATCGGTCTGGGGCTGGCTGCCGTCGGCCGGCCCGGCTACATCACGCTGGGCCGGGACACGGATCTGCCCGCCGTCCGCTCGGCCAAAGCCCTCGAACACCGGGCCTTCGCCCTGATGGATGCGGCCTATGCCCAGGGAGTGCGCTACTTCGATGCCGCCCGCTCCTACGGGCTGGCGGAAACGTTCCTCGCCCAGTGGCTTCAGGCCCGTCCCGACGTCACGGACATCGTGGTGGGCAGCAAGTGGGGCTACACCTACACCGCCGACTGGCGCATCCAGGCAGACGTCCACGAGGTCAAGGACCACAGCACGGACGCCTATGACCGCCAAGTCGCCGAGTCCCGCGCCCTGCTCGGAAGCCGGCTCAGCCTGTACCAGATCCACTCCGTCACCCCGGACAGCCCCGCGCTGAGCGACACCGCCCTGCATGAGCGGCTGGCACAACTGAGGGAAGAGGGAGTGACCGTCGGCCTGTCCACCAGTGGCCCCCGCCAGGCAGACACCATCCGCGCAGCGCTGAACGTCACGGTGAGCGGAAGACCGTTGTTCGGCAGCGTCCAGACCACCTACAACCTGCTGGAGCGCTCCGCGGGCGGCGCTCTGGCCGAAGCGCACGCCGCCGGCTGCGCGGTGATCGTCAAGGAGGCCCTGGCCAACGGCCGCCTGGCCGGGCCTCACGTCGTCGCACCCGAGATGAGCGCTCTGCGTGACATCGCCGACCAGACAGGCGCCTCGTGCGATGCCATCGCCCTCGCGGCCGTTGCTGCGCAGCCCTGGGCAAACGTCGTGCTCTCCGGAGCCGCCACAGTCGATCAGCTCACGAGCAACCTCGCGGCAGCACGCGTACAGCTGAGTCCCACCCAGATGGAGCGGCTCACCTCGCTGGCCCAGTCCGCCGACGCCTACTGGGCGCACCGATCACAGCTGGCCTGGGCGTGAGCCGCACGGCCAGCCCGTTCAGCTGACCTCAACGCCCCACCGCCTGAAGGTCATCTACGAGGCCGGCGTGGCCGCCGCGAAGAGCAACGGCGTCCTGCTCATCATCAAGAACTACACCGGCGATGTGATCAACTTTCAGATCGCGGCGGAACGCCTTCGCCACGACGGCATTCCCGTAGCCACTGTCCTTGTCGATGACGACCTGGCCACCGACAAGGCGGACTCGGCGACCGGCCGCCGGGGCACCGCTGCAACCGTCGTCCTGGAGAAGCTGCTCGGAGCCTTCGCCGACCAGGGCGCCAAACTGGACGAACTCGCCACACTGGGCGCGGAGATCGTCGCGCGCTCCCGCAGCCTCGCGGTCGCGGCCCGGTCCCAGACCTCACCCTCGACCGCGGCACCGGCCTTCGACCTGAGCCCCGGCACGCTCGACTACGGCGTCGGAATCCACGGCGAACGCGGTACGCGCACCATCGACCACCGCCCCGTCGAGGAACTCGTCCGGCAGATGACCGACGATCTGCTCCAGGCCCTGCCCGCAGGGCAGGACAAGGTATTGGCCATCGTCAACGGCCTGGGTGCCACGACCAACCTGGAACTGCACGCCATCGGCTCGATCCTGCACGACCTGCTGACTGCCCGCGGCATCCAGCCCCTGGCCATCGTGCCCGGCACGTTCACCGCAGCCCTGGACATGGCCGGCTTCTCCATCACCCTCACCCACATGAAGGCGGAGTGGGCCGACCTGTGGACGGCACCCACCGACACGCCGCTCGTCCTTCCCTCCCTCACCCTGGCGCCGGACACCGCGGCGAGTGTCGTTGCCGAACCGGCCGCCACTGGGGCGCGCGTGAGCGAGGCTGCGGCCAGCCGAGCCGTTCTCGACCGCTATGCGGCGATCGTCTCCCAGGCCCATGACAACCTCACTGCCCTCGACCAGCTCGTCGGCGACGGCGACTTCGGCGACAACCTGGCCGGCGGCGTGCGCCGAGCGGTCAAGCGGAACGCATCGGGGACCGACGGCGTGGCTGCCCTGGCCGAGGCCTTCCTCAACGACGTCGGCGGCACCAGCGGCCCGCTCTTCGGGCTCCTCTTCCAGGACCTGGCCACCGTGTCCTGGTCCGACGACCAGGCGCCTGATGCACTGGCCGTCGCCGACGCAGCGAAGTCCAGCCTCGCTGCCATCCACCGGGTCGGCGGAGCCAAGGTCGGCGACTGCACCCTCGTGGACGCCCTCGCTCCCGCCGTCGACGCCCTGGCCACGGCCGCCCGCGATGGCGCCGACAGCCCCTTCACCACCGCCGCCGAGGCCGCCGTCCAGGGCGCGTTGAGCACAGCGCCCCTCACCCCCCGGCGCGGCCGCGCCAGCTACGTCGGCCAGCACGCCATCGGCGTCCCCGACCCCGGCTCCTTCGGCGTGGCACTGCTGTTCACCGCGCTCGCCAGCGTCTAAGAGCCGGCCACCGCCACGCGCCTGCCCGACCCCCAGCGCATCACCTCGCGCTGAGCTGGACCGGCGCGGGTCACGCCGACCACGCCACAGGTTCGGCACGGCATCCCCGGCCAGAAGACCCGCGCCCTGCACGGGCCTGAGGGCGCGATCGCGCCCTCAGGCCCGTTCTCTGCGTCCAAGGCAGCAAGCCACCCAGGCAACGGGATTTCCAGCACCGCGTCGCTCGAAATGTGCTCGTGACCGCTCCACGGCGTCCGGTCAGCGGGAGGCCAGGAGCTGGAGCGTGTCGATCACGCGGTTCGAGAAGCCCCACTCGTTGTCGTACCACGCGACCACCTTGACGTGGCGGCCGTCGACGCGGGTGAGGGCCGAGTCGAAGATCGACGAGGCCGGGTTGCCCACGATGTCGGAGGAGACGAGCGGGTCGTCCGAGTACTCGAGGACGCCGGCGAGCGGCCCCTCCGCCGCCGTGCGGTACGCCGCCAGCACGTCCTCGCGCGTCACGTCGCGGGCGACAGTCGTGTTGAGTTCGACGATCGAGCCCACCGGCACCGGCACGCGGATCGAGTCCCCCGACAGCTTGCCCTCCAGGTTCGGCAGCACCAGGCCGATCGCCTTGGCGGCGCCCGTCGTGGTCGGCACGATGTTGACCCCGGCGGCCCGGGCACGACGGGCGTCTCGGTGCGGACCGTCCTGCAGGTTCTGCTCCTGCGTGTAGGCGTGCACCGTCGTCATGAACCCGTGCTCGATACCGGCGAGTTCGTCGAGGACCGCGGCCAGCGGCGCGAGCGCGTTGGTGGTGCAGGAGGCGTTCGAGACGATCGTGTGCAGGTCCGGGTCGTAGGCGTCGGTGTTGACCCCGAACGCGAGCGTGACGTCGGCGCCGTCCGACGGCGCGCTGACGAGCACCTTGCGCGCGCCCGCGTCGAGGTGGGCACGGGCGGCCTTGGCCGAGGTGAAGCGGCCGGTGGCTTCCAGGACGATGTCGACGCCGAGTTCGGCCCACGGCAGCTGCGCCGGTTCGCGCTCGGCCAGCACAGTGATCCGACGGCCGTCGACGACGAGGGCGTCCCCGTCGACGGTCACCGGACGCCCGAGCCGGCCGGCCGTGCTGTCGTAGGCGAGCAGCCGGGCGAGAGTGGCGGGCTCCGTCAGGTCGTTGACGGCGACGATCTCGAGGGCGCTGTCGCGCTCCAGCAGTGCGCGCAGCACATTGCGTCCGATGCGGCCGAATCCGTTGATGGCGATGCGAGTCATGAATGGTGTCCCTTCCCTTCGCCACCAGGCTCGCCCGCGGCTCGCGCCGCTGACAGTGGCGGGATCGCCACGGTTCAAAAGGATCCCGCCACACGGGTGCCGGGCAGCTATTCGCCCTGGGTGAAGGTGCGCCGGTACTCGCTCGGTGCGGTGCCGAGGATGCGCTGGAAGTGCAGGCGCAGGTTCGCGCCGGTGCCGAGCCCGACGTCGGCGGCGATCTGTTCGACGCTGCGCTGCGAGCGCTCCAGCAGTTCGCGGGCCTGGTCGATGCGGGCGCGCATCACCCACTGCATCGGCGTGTAGCCGGTCTCCTCGACGAAGCGCCGGGAGAACGTGCGCGGCGAGACCCCCGCCTGCCGCGCCAGTATGTCGAGGGTGAGGGGCTCGCCGAGCCGGTGCAGCGCCCACTCACGGGTGGCGCCGAAGCGCTCGCCGAGCGGCTCGGGGACGCTGCGCGGCACGTACTGGGCCTGGCCGCCGCTGCGGTAGGGGGCCGCGACCAGGCGGCGGGCCGCGTGGTTGGACGCGGCCACTCCGAGGTCGCCGCGCAGGATGTGCAGGCACAGGTCGATGCCGGAGGCGGCCCCGGCCGAGGTGAGCACACTGCCCTCGTCGACGAACAGTACGTTCGCGTCGACCTGGACGAGCGGATACCTGGCCACGAGTGCCCGCGTGTAGTGCCAGTGCGTCGTGGCGCGCCTGCCGTCGAGCAGCCCGGTGGCGGCGAGCGCGAAGGCGCCCGTCGAGATGGCGGCGAGCCGCGCGCCCCGAGTGTGGGCGGCGACCAGCGCATCGATGACGGGCTGCGGCGGGTCGTCGCGGTCCGGGTGCCGGTAGCCGGGGACGAAGACGATGTCGGCCCACGCGAGCGCGTCGAGGCCGTGGGCGACGGAGTACGACAGGCCATCGCCGCCGGTCACGAGACCGGGCGCCGCCCCGCACACCCGCACCTCGTACGGCATGCTCGCGCGGGTCGTGAACACCTGCGCGGGAATTCCGACATCGAGCGGCTTCGCACCCTCGAGCACAAGGACGGCGACGCGATGCAGGCGGGAGGCTGGCACGGGGAAGAGGTTACGCGGGGCGGGACTTCGATACGCACACTGCGCGGACCGGGCTGACGGATCGCACAGCGCTTGGGGAACGGGAAATCCCCAGCTCGCTGTCCGGGTGTCCGGTGCGCATGGAGGTCTGAGCCGGGGCGGAGCGGCGGGCCGGCGTTGCGGCAGGCGTCATGGCAGCGACGGCATGCAGGACTGCTGGACGAGTTCCCAGACCTCTTCGGGGGTCTCGCGGGTGAGGGCAACGGCTGCCAAGGAGGCGCGTGTCGAGGCTGAGGCGGCGGATGCGGGTGCGGACCTCGTCGAGCGCTGCGGGGGCTACAGAGAGGGTGTCGCAGCCGAGGCCGATGAGCAGAGGGGTGACGAGGGGGTGCGCCGCGGCGTCACCGCAGACGGAGACCTGACGGTGGTGACGGTGCGCGGCGGTGACGACCTGGGCGATCGCGCGCAGTACAGCCGGGTGTGCGGCCATGGCCGGGGTGGCGGCGGGATCGCGTCTGTCGATACCCAGGATCTGGCTGGTGAGGTCGTTGCTGCCGATGGAGATGAAGGCCGCTTCGCGGGCGAGTGCATCAGCCGCGGCGACGGCTTCGGGCAGTTCGACCATGATGCCCAGCGGGGGTGCGCTGACGTCGAGTTCGGCGGCCGCGGTATCGAGAAGGGCGCGGCAGGCGCGCAGTTCATCGATCTCGCGACCATGGGGATCATGATGCGCAGGTCGGTGTCGGCTCCGGCGCTGAGCAGACTGCGGAACTGGTTGGCGAAGGCGTCGGGTTGGGCCAGCATCAGAGGCAGGCCGCGGCCGAGCCGCTCTCCCTCGCGGCCCTGGGCGAGGAACGGCGGCAGTTTGTCGTCGGCGAAGTCGAGGGTCCGGGCGGTGACGGTCTGGCCGTGGAGGGTGCGCAGGACGGGGACGAGGGCGGCCGCATGCTGGTTGCGGGTGGGCCAGGCGGCGTGGTTGAGGAAGGGCAGCTCGGTGCGGAGCAGGCCGACACCGTCGGCGCCGGCCGTCAGGACTGCCCGGGCCTCGGCCGGCGTGGCCACGTTGGCCCGCAGAACGACGTCGTGCTCGTCCAGTGTCCGGGCCGGCAGGTGGCGCTCTTCCGCGAGCGCGCGCCTGCGGATCCGGGCAGCGTCGATGGCATCAAGAGCGGTGGCGCGTTCGTCGTCGTCGGGATGGACGACTGCGGTGGCCCGGTCCGTGTCGAGGAGGATTTCCTGCCCGTCGGGCAACTCGAGCAGCTGCGGGTCGACGCCGAGCAGGAGAGGGATGTCCTGCGAGCGGGCGACGATCGCGGCGTGGGAGTTCGGGCCGCCGGTGACGGAGATGGCACCGGTCACGGTCTGCCCGGGTTCCAGCAGGTCTGCCGCGCCGATCTCCTGGGCCACCAGAACGAGGGGCTGATCGGGTGCTGGACCGGGGTCGCCGTACAGGTGGGCCAGGACACGGCGGCCGACCTGCCGGACGTCGGCCGCTCGGTCGGCGAGGGTCGGGTCATCCAGGGCGGCGATGATTCCGGCGTAGGCGTCGATGGCCTGCCTCACGGCGACGGCCACCGGCTGCCCGTCGTTGGCTCGCTTGACGCGCAGATCCGGATCCTGCGCGATGTAGCAGTTGACCTCCATGATGTCGGCCTGTTCGTCCTTGGCCTGTTCACGCAGAGAGGTGGACAGGTCGAGCAGGCGGGCGGCGACGGCGTCAAAGGCGTCGGTGATCTGCTGCGCGCCGTCGCCGCTGGTGCGCTGGGGCAGCGAGCTGCGGGTGGTGGGGCGGTCGGTGCGGCGCAGGAAGCCCAGGGCTGTACCGGCTGCGGCAGTGCGCCCGTCATAGGTGCGGCGGTCGGTCATCGGGCTGCCGCCGTCTCGGCGAGAGCGCGGAAGATCAGAGCGGTGGAGGCGCTACCGGGGTCCGGGTGGCCGATACTGCGGGCGCCGAGGTAGGAGGCGCGGCCCTTGCGCGCCTGCATCGGGGTGGTGGCGCACATGCCGTCCTCGGCGGCGTCCGCTGCGGCCAGGGCGGCCGCAGCGAGGTCGGATCCGGCATCGGCCTGCTGCTGGAAGGCGGCCAGCGCGGGCGTATAGGCGTCGATCATGGTCTTGTCGCCCGGTGCGGCCGCTCCGAGATTTTGGCTGTCCAGGCCGGCGGCGAGTGCGGCGGCAAGTTGCTGGGTGGTGGCCGTGGGGTCCAGCATCTTGCCGATGGCGCGGAAGGCACCCCCGTACAGCGGGCCGGAGGCGCCCCCGACGCTGGAGATGAGGGTGGTGCCGGTCTTGACCAGCAGGGCCCCGACGGTGTCCGGCTCGATGCCGTCCAGGGCCGTGGTGACGGCGGAGAAGCCGCGTTGCATGTTGACGCCGTGGTCGGCGTCGCCAATGGCCGAGTCGAGCTGGGTCAGGTGGTCCTTGTGCTGGCCCACGGCGGCGGCGATGGCCTGCACCCACGCGCGGGCGAGGTCGATGTCCACGGAATTCTCCGTTCGATGCTTGCGTAGCGGGTTCACGAGGGGATGAGCCGGGGGCGAGGCCGGAATGCGCAGGGGTGCGGTCCGGGGAGAGCAGGCAGCGGGGAGACTCTGGCCCGGCCCTCGCGTATCGCGGGGCCCGCCCCCGGCTCGGTTCAGGCGCCCCAGCGCAGGGCGGGGGTGTTCACGGGCGCGTCCCACAGGGCGAGCATGTCGGCATCGGCCTTGCACACGGTGATGGAGACGCCCGCCATGTCCAGACTGGTCACGTAGTTGCCGACCAGGCTGCGGGCGATGGTCACGTTCTTCGCGGCGAGCGCGGAGGCCACTTCGTTGAACACCACGTACAGCTCGATGAGAGGGGTCGCGCCCAGGCCACTGGTACGACGTGATCACGCTGTCCGGCGCCCGCGTCGCCCTCGTCGTGGGCGACGTCGTCGGCCGCGGCCTGCACGCCGCCGCAACCATGGGCCGCCTGCGCACCGCCGTCCGCGCCTTCGCGGACATCGACCTGATGCCCGACGAACTGCTCACCCACCTCGACGACGTGGTCATCCGTCTCCAGAGGGAGGAGGCCCGCGAGGACGTCGAGATCAGCGCCACCTGCCTGTACGCGGTCTACGACCCCGCCACCCGCCTCTGCTCCCTCGCCAGCGCCGGGCACGTACCACCGGCCGTGGCGACTCCTTCGGCCGCTTCCAGGGCGGTCGACTTCCCGGATCTGCCGATCGGTCCGCCGCTGGGACTGGGCGGACTTCCGTTCGAGACGGCCCAGTGGGAACTGCCGGAGGGCAGTCTGCTCGCCCTCCACACCGACGGCCTCATCCAGGGCCGTGCGCGTGACGTCGGCGCCTCGCTGACGCTGCTGAGCGACGCCCTCGCACAGGCGTCACGGTCCTCGATGTCGCCGGACGAGGTCTGCGACCGGCTGCTGAGCACCTTGCTCCCGGGACGCCCCGCCGACGACGTGGCGCTCCTGGTCGCGCGCACCCGGGCACTCGACCCCAGCCACGTCGCCACGCTGCCCCTTCCCTCCGACCCGGCAGCCGTCTCCGGCGCCCGCCGCTTCACGACCGGGACACTGACCGCCTGGGGACTGGACGAGCTCTCCTTCGCCACGGAGCTGATGGTCAGCGAACTGGTGACGAAAGCGATCCGATACGGCAAGCCCCCCGTCCACCTGCGCCTCATCCTCGAATCCACCTTGACCTGCGAAGTCTTCGACGCCAGCAGCACCGCCCCCCACCTGCGGCGCGCCCGGACCTTCGACGAGGGCGGTCGCGGCCTGCTGCTGGTCGCCCAGCTCGCCGAGCGCTGGGGCACGCGGCACAGCCGTGAGGGCAAGGTCATCTGGGCGGAGCAGGCGCTCGCGTAGCCGCGCCTGTCGTCACCGGGCGCGACGCTGCTCGACATGCTGCGTACGCACGTCGACATCCGCCCCGACACCGAAGCGGTCGTCGAGTTCGGCGCGGACCGGCTCACGTACGCGCAGCTGTGGCGGAGCGCCACGCGGGGGTGGCCGGAGGGCTGGGGGCCCGCGGTGTGACACGCGGGGACCGGCCGGCCGTGCGGTACGCGGCGGGCACGGACTGAGCCCTCACCTTCTGAGGCACCGTGATGGCGGCATCGCCGTGGCGGTCAACACCCGGTCGGCGCGGCCGGAGAGTCAGCCGCGCCGCCCTGGCCCTTCGGAGACGTACGTCTCGAGATACGCGGTGACGAGGCGGCGCGCTTCGGCGATCGTGGCGTCGTCACCTGCGGGAGAGCGCCGGAACGCGATGTCGAAGAGCCGGCTGCCCACCTCGAAGGCGAGCAGCAGCGGCAGCAGCGGCGTGCCGGCGGGGATGAAGCCCCGCTCGACAAGGTGGCGCCAGAGCCGCTCCGCCTGCGCCTCGTCGAAGGCGCGCACCAGTTCGTCGAGCGTCTCATGGCGTCCCGCGAACCACAGTTCCGTGCAGCTCGGGTGCCGGCGGAAGTAGTCGAGGTGGAGGTCGATCATGACGTCGACGGCCTCGGGCAGCGTCTGCGCGCTCGGATGGTCCAGGGCAGCACCGATCAGCGTGTCGAGCTCGCTCAGGTGCTGCTTCAGGAGTTCGGCGTCGACCTGATGCCGGTCGGCGAAGTAGTGGTACATGGAGGCGGTCGGGATGCCCGCCCGTTCACCGATGGCCTTGAGCGTGGCGGCCTCGTAGCCCTGCTCGCCCAGCAGCGCCGCGGCGGCGTCGAGGATGGCGCGCCTGCGCTCCTTCCCGCGGCGCTATACCACGGTCGGGCGAGTCGACGGCTGGGTTGTCGGTTTCTTCTCGAACACGATTCGGGATCGCATCAGTGACGCTGCCGATTTCCACGCGACCTCGGCGTCGCCGGCCGCTCGGCGGTCCTGCTCGAAGCACGCGACAGGGTCGGCGGCCGGACCTGGACGGGCGAGGCCTTCGGCCACCGGCTGGACTTCGGCGGCACGTACGTGCACGGGACCCGGCCCCACACGGTGCTCGCGCCGCCCGGAACGTCGCCGCGGCGCCGGCCGGCGACCGCCACTGACCCACCGGCTTCCGCCGCGCTCCGCCCGACCCCGCCAGCCCCCCGTCCAGGAGAACCCATGACCGGCAGATTCGCGGGGCAGACCGCGATCATCACCGGTGTCAGTCGTGGCATCGGCCTCGTCATAGCCGAACGGCTCGTCGCCGACGGCGGCGAGGTCGTCGTCACCGGGCGGAGGCCGACGCTCTGGCCACGGCAGCTGGATCCCGCGGCGCACGCCGCTGGGCCACGCGCCCGCCACGGCCCACGCATGGGCCGTGAGTACGCGGTGATATCGGCGTGAGCAAGCCCGCCTGGGGGGCATCACCTGATGCGGACTGTGCGTACCTCGTCGGAGCACTGACCAGTGGGGCATGGGCACAGGAGACTGCCGGCGCACGGCGGAACGGCCTCAGTCGCCGGAGCGGGACCCGCAGCCGTCCACAGCGAGCGCAGAGCGGGCGCTCAGACCGTGCTCAGCCACCGTGGGGCGTGGCTCACGTTCTCCTGGGAGCGGTGGTGCCCGTGCGGCCGGTCGGCAAGGATTCTACGGATGAGTCCGAGTCGAAAGTGTGAGGAGTGCGGGAAAGAGCTGCCCGGCAAGGACCGGCGTACGGGAAGTGCGCCGCCGCAGGGCGGCCGGCCCGCCCGCTACTGTTCCGCCGCCTGCCGGCAGCGAGCCTTCCGCCGCCGCTCGGCACAGCACGGCACGGGCCGCACACAGCCGCGTGCCGCGGCCGGGACCCCGGCACCGGCTACGGCCGTGCCGGGCCGGGAACTGCCGCGCGCACTCGACTCCTTCGTCGGCCGTGGCCGCGAACTGTCCCGGCTGCGCGCCCTGATGAAGTCGGCTCGGCTGCTGACCCTCACCGGCCCCGGCGGAGTCGGCAAGACCCGCCTCGCGCTGGAATTCGCCGGGAGCATGCGCGGCGGCGCCGACGACCGGGCCCAGTTCGTCGAGCTGGAGTCGTTGCACGACGGCAACCAGCTGCCCCAGTCCGTCGCCACCGCACTCGGCCTGGGCGAACGCGGCGGCCGCAGCGGAGTGGACGTGCTCGCCCACACCCTGGGCGAACGCTCGATGCTGCTGATCCTGGACAACTGCGAGCACCTGGCCGAGCCGTGCGCACAGCTGGCCGCGGCCCTGCTGAGCCGGTGCCCCCGGCTGCGGATCCTCGCCACCAGCCGCGAGGTGTTGCGGGTCCCGGGCGAAGTGGTGTTCCGGGTCGGCGAACTGTCCCTGTCACCGCTCGCCGCCGAGGACGACCCGGCAGCCGTGCTGCAGGCCGACGCCGTACGGCTCTTCGTGGAGCGCGCCGCCGACCGCGTACCCGGATTCGCGCTGGACGCCGGCAACGCCCGTACGGTGGCGGAGATCTGCCGGCGTCTCGACGGTATGCCGCTGGCCATCGAGCTGGCGGCCCGCCGCACCGGAGCCCTTCCGCTGAGCGACATCCTGGCCGGTCTGGACGACCAGCTCGCGCTCCTGACGGACGGCAGCAGGACCGGGCCCCGCCGGCATCGCGAACTGGCCGCGGCAATCGACTGGAGCCATCGATTACTGGACCCGGAGGAGAAGACCCTCTTCCGCCGTCTCGCCGTCCTCGTCGGCGGATTCGACGCCGCCTGCGCGGCCGCGGTCTGCGCCGACGGCGAGGTGCCGCCGCGTGATGTGCTGCGCGTGCTGTGCGCCCTGGAGGCCAAGTCCTTGATCGTACGGCTGCCGGGTACCGAAGGACCCGCGAGATTCAGGCAGTTGAGCGCCATCCGCGCCTATGCGCTCGACCGGCTCGCCGACTCCGGCGAACTGCAGAGGACCTGGCAGCGGGCCCTGGACTGGCTGACCGGTCTGCTGGAGCCCACCGCCGGCCGGCTCTTCGCCGACCAGATCGGCGGAGCACCGGCGACGGAACGGGAGAACCTTGCGGCGGCAGTCTCCTACGCCACCGACCGCGACGGCAGGCCGCCTCTCGGACTGGCCCTCGCGCTGGCGCGGGTGCGCTTCCAGCAGGAGCAGCTGACGGCCGCCCGCGCCCTGCTGACCCAGGTGCTCGCGCAGGACGACGGCTCAGCGCACGGCGGTGCGGCACTGGCGCTCGCCGCACGCGCGGCCTGCCAGCAGCAGGACCCCGCGGCCGCGCTGCACTTCGCGGAGCAGGCGGTGGAGATCGAGCGGCGGCGCGACACCCCCACCGCACTCGCCAACGCCCTGGACGCCCGGGCCGCCGCCCTGGTGTGCGGCGGCGAGTTCGTCCGTGCCGTCGCCGACTTCGCGGAGTGCGTGGACATCGTCGCCACACTCGGCAGCCCCCGCGACACCGCGTCGTGCCGCCACCATCTGGCCTGGGCGCTGCTGCACATCGGCGAGGCGGCCGAGGCCGACGAGCTGATGGCGTCCTGCCTGCCGGTGCTGCGGGGACGGTCCTCCTGGGCCCAGTCGGCGGCCGCCCTGCACACGTCCGGTGCGATCCGGCTCGCCCTGGGCGATGCCGAAGCGGCCCAGGGCCTGTTCGCCGAGGCCCTGCGCACGGTACCCGGCGAGAGCTTCCACGCGCTGTATCCACTGGAGGGGCTTGCCGTCGTGGCGGCCGAGCGGGGTCAGATGAAGCGGTCACTGCGGCTGTTCGCGGCCGCCTCGCAGGCGCGCAGGCGGCTGGACACGGAGCCGGAGGCCGAGTGGCGACGGCAGGTCGAGTCGGCGACGGACCGAGCGGCGGCGGCGCTGACCCCGGCGGGACGGGACACCGCGGTGGCCCAGGGACGCGGGATGGGCTGGGAGCGGCTGATCGCGTACGCCCTGCGCGGCAACGGCGAAGGAGTGACGCCGGCCGCCCGTGAGGACAATGGGCGGTCCCCGCTCACAGGGCGGGAGATGACGGTGGCGGCGCTGGTCGCCGAGGGACTGACCAACCGCGAGATCGCCGCTCGTCTGGATCTGTCGGCGAGTACGGTCTCGACCCACCTCGACAACGTGCGGGACAAGCTGGGCATGCGCTCCCGCACGCGGATCGCGCTGTGGGTGGCCGGAAGGGAGAAGCGCCGGGCCGCCCCCGCGCACGATCCGCGCCGCGGCGAGGTTTCGTAACGCCGCCAAGCCGCCGGTCATCCGATCGATCCGCGCGCCCGCCGCAGCAACCAAGCTCACGTGGAACAGGGCATTCCAAGGGCCCGACGGCGTGGATCCGGGCCCTTCCCCCACGGAATGCCCTGCCTGGACAGTAATCCGGCAAGGAGACGCGATGCGGCACGACCACGATGCGGACGGCGAACACACGAGCTCGAGGCGGGCGTTCATCAGAACGACCTCGGTGGGCATGACCGCCGCCCTTGTGGCGACGAGTGCGGCCGGTGCCGCCCTGGCGGCACCGGTGAGCCCGGCGCAGGAGGCACGCGCGACGGGGCGCCCGCTCGCCGTCACGCCGGCCTGTGACGGTCACGAGACCCCGGCGGCGACGGAGGGCCCGCTCTTCAAGCCGCAGTCCCCCGAGCGGACGGACTTCATCACCCCCGCTGTCAGCGGTGTGCGGCTCGATCTGAGCGGCATCGTCTACGACACCGCCTGCAAGCCCCTGCCCGGGTCGCTCATCGAGTTCTGGCAGTGCGACCAGAACGGCGACTACGACACCGCCGGCTTCTCGCTGCGCGGACACCAGTACACCAACAGCAGGGGGGCGTTCCGGCTGCGCACGATCATCCCCCGGGACTATTGGGGCCGTTGGGGCACGCGAGCGCCCCACATCCACACGCAGGTCCAGGCCCCCGGGGGACCGGTGCTCGTCACCCAGCTGTACTTCCCCGACGACACTCAGGCGTACGGAAGGGACTTCGCCAGGCTCAACGCCTCGGACCGACTCCTCAACCGGGCCTGCACGATCACGCTGGCGGGCCCGCAGGGCGGCGGTTACACCGGCGCCTTCGACTTCGTCATCCAGACCACGGCCACGTAGCCGACCGCCGATCACTCAAGGAATTCCGCGATGAATACGAGCAAGTCATCCCGGCGCCTGTACCTCGGTCGGTCGCCGCTGGTGGCGGCGCTGGCCGCAGGCGCCATCGCGGCCGGGGGCCTGATCGCCGCCGGCTCGGGCTGGGCCGGACCCGCGCCCGCCGCCGAGGACGCGGCGGCCGCACCGGCACGGGTCGCCGGACAGTGGCAGTCGACCGAGGTCCCGGTCGCCAAGGGCGACATCACCGCCGTGGCCGCGCTCAGCGACAAGCAGGCCTGGTCCGTCGGCTACCGGCTGAAGAGCGACAGCGAGCTGGAGGCCCTGGCCCTGCACTGGGACGGCACGTCCTGGACGCAGCAGTCGACGCTGCCGGACGGCAGTTTCCCGCAGGCGCTGGCCGTACGGTCGGCCCGTGACATCTGGGCGGTCGGCGCGACGGCGGCCCACTGGGACGGCACCTCCTGGACCACGCGCAATCTCGACCGTGACCCCGCGGGCCGGTTGACACCCGACGCGGTGGTGACCACGTCCGACGGGAAGGCATGGACGGCCGGCCGCGCCGTGCCGCAGGGCATCAAGAACGGGGTCCCCGCCATCCAGGCGTGGGACGGCACGGCCTGGCGCCGGCAGACCCTGCCCGACGTCGGCAAGGGGGAACTCACCAGTCTCACCGCCGTCGCATCCGACGACATCTGGGCGGCGGGCACGTCCTTCGCCACCGACGGGGCAGCGGAGACGGCCCTGCTGCTGCACTGGGACGGCACCTCCTGGACGCGGGCCGCCGCACCCACCGCTGCCAAGGACGAGCACCGCTGGCTCAGCGGTATTACTGCGCTGGGTGCCGACGACGTATGGGCGGTGGGCGGTTCGGCGTCCAAGGACGGCGATCGCCCCTACGCGGTGCACTGGGACGGCAAGAGGTGGACCGACGTTGCCACACCCGAGATCGCCGACGGCCGGCTTCGAGCCGTCGGCAGGGCCGGGGACGGCACGCTGTGGGCGGTCGGCGGCAAGGGTGCCGTCTCAGTCGCCCTGCGCTTCGATGCGCAGCAGCGCCGCTGGGAGAAGGCAGCCGACCCCGGGGTGGTGGTGCGAGGGTTCACCACTGTGCCGAGCACCGCAGACCTGTGGACGGTGGGCATCGCCAAACAGGGAGACCTCGTCCCGGCGGTGACACGCTTCACTGGCTGACCGGCACCAGGAACCCTGGCCCGGACCGCACGCCACGGTCCGGGCCCCGTGCCCATGCGGACGGTCATGCGCGCTTGCGCTCCTGGAGCGAGGCCGGGTCGAAGCACGGTCGAGGATTCCGTGTGCCTTCGGGCCTCCTGGGCATCGCCGTATTGGGCTCGCTGCTCAGACCGCTACCAGCTCACCAGCCCGCCCGGGCAGGCCGATGTGGTGTCGGTTGCTGGTGCTGGCTCACCGCGCTGCGCGGGACAAGCAGGATCTGGCTGGGCGAGTGCGCGGGCTGTGGGTCGCGGCTCGGATGGCCACGGGTGCGGGGCGGCTGATAGGCGGTTCGACGACCGGCTCGGAGCGGCACCCGCGCCCGTACGCCGGGCCGGACCGCGCGAGATCAGCGGGCTGATCAAGTTGCGTGAGTCCATCGCAGCGGCGAACCGCCGGTCATGACGGGACTGGGTGACGGCATGCCGGCCGTACCTCGACGAAGAGCGCCGGTGGTTTGACCTTGACGCTGCGTCAACTCCTAGTAGTGCTTGGTCAGGTTGGTATCGCTGTGGGTATGTCGCGGTGACAGGTGGGGCAGGCGCCGGTCCAGACCGCGAGGAGTATCTGCATCTCGCGGACGACCTGGTAGAGGCTCAGGCCGGCGCCGTCTCTTTTGGGGTCCGGGCCAGTCGCTGGAGCGTGCAGAAGGCGTGGGCGGCGGAGACGAGGGTGACGTGGTGGTGCCAGCCGTTCCAGGTGCGGCCCTCGAAGTGGGCCAGGCCCAGGGCTTGCTTCATCTCGCGGTAGTCGTGCTCGATGCGCCAGCGGAGCTTGGCCAGCCGCACCAGCGTGGTGAGTGGAGTGTCGTCGGGCAGGTTGGAGAGCCAGAACTGCACCGGCTCCGGCTCGGCGGCGGGCCATTCGGCCAGCAGCCAGCACGCGGGCAACTCGGCTCCCCCGACGGCCTTGCGGATCTCGCGTCCGGCGGGCCTGATCCGCAGTGCCACGAACCGCGAGTACATCCGCTTGAACCCGCTGCGGCCGCTGCCTGGGCGGGAGCCCTCCCGCCACTGCACCGGCCGGGCCGCCTGCTTCCCCGCAGCGATGATCAGCTCCTTCACGCTCTTCGGCGCCTCGGGGTAAGCCGGCTGGGGCGGGCGCCCGCGACCACTGTGGGGCGGGATGTGAAGCGTCGCGTCGTGTGGGTGGGCAGTGACGGTGGTCGAGCTGCCCACTACGTAGTGCAGCCCGCGTTCCTCCAGGCCGAGCCGGAAGGCCGCAGTGTCCCCGTAGCCGCCGTCGGCCACGACCAGGGGCACATCGATGCCCCAGGACCGGGTCTCGTCGATCATGTCCAGGGCCAGCTGCCACTTCTCGACATGGCCCACATCCGGCGGGATGCCGCACCGCTCGCGACGGGCCACCTTGCCCGGGTCGGCCTGCGGCGAGGCGGGATCCCAGCTCTTGGGCAGGAACAAGCGCCAGTCGATTGCCGCCGAGGCGGTGTCCGAGGCCAGGTGCAAGGACACGCCCGCCTGGCAGTTGGTGACCTTGCCTGCGGTGCCGGTGTACTGCCGAGACACACAGGCCGAGGCGTCACCGTCCTTGAGGAAGCCTGTGTCATCGATGATCAGCGCGGTCGGGTTAATCGCTGGAGCCATCTTCCATGCGAGTCGGGCTCGGACATGCGCCGCCTCCCACGGGCTGGTGGTGATGAAGTGGGCCAGGGCCTGCCGGTTGCCGTCCTCACCCAGCCGGGCGGCCATCGGTTCCACCGATTTGCGCTGCCCGTCCAGCAGCAGTCCCCGCAGATAGACCCCGCCCCACCGACGCTGATCCGCCCGCGCGAACGGCTCGAACACATCCGCCGCGAAGTCCTCCAGACGGCACCGGACTTCATCCAACTCCTCAGGTGTCACACCCGGTCAACGACGCAGCCCCTCAACGGGACACGCCACCGACGAATGAACCTGACCAAGCACTACTAGCATCGGGGCCATGTCGATCACTGTTCTTGACACCTGCTCCGCCATGAGGCGGATCCTGCTGGCCCCGGTCGCGGACCGCGTCGACCTGCTGCGTTCGATGCTGGAGCCCACCAGGGGCATGTACCGCTACTACCCCGGCGAGGTCGACCTGGTGGCCATGCACCTCGAAGCGTCCGGGTTCCCCATCGACCGCGACGAGGAGCGTTGCCTCGACGCGCTCGAAACCCTGGCGGCGGCCGGAGCCTGGGAGCGGATGCAACGCGCCCTCGACGGAGCTCTCACCGTACTGCTGGAGGCGACGCCGGGGCTGGGGACCCCGGACATCACCGTGCTCTTCGTGCTCGGCGATCCGGGTGACGAGCACTTCATGGGTCCCTGCCGAGGAGTGACCGGGTTCGGCGGCATCTCGGGCCACATCGTGATCACGCTCTGGCCCTTCCCCGAGAACGTGGAGCGGCTGGAGGCCACCGCCGTGCACGAACTCCACCACAACCTGCGGTTCGGTCCGGGCGGTGTTGTGTGGGACCCGATGACCGTCACGGTCGGCGATCACATCGTCTCCGAGGGCCTGGCCGACGCCTTCGCCCGACAGCTCTACGGCAACGAGCTCGGCCCCACCCGCATCGGCGTGCCGCACCTGCACGACGACGAGATCTTCGGCAAGGTGCTCACCGGGCTCGACGTGACAGGCATGCAGAACTTCACTGCCTGGGTGCACGGCGACCCCAGCGCCGAGCGCTTCGGCCTCACCCCGGTGGGACTGCCGATGGGCGCCGGGTACGCCGCGGGCAACAGGCTGGTCGACGCCTACCTGGCGGCGACCGGGCAGACGGCGGCGCAGGCCCTGCACGCCGACAGCTCGCAGATCATCGCCGCCACGCTCCGCCGCGGGTGACACTGAAACGATGGAGTGGACGATCCAGGAACTCGCGACGAGGGCCGGCATCACCAGCCGCACCCTGCGTCACTACGACCGCGTCGGGCTCTTGGCCCCGTCCCGTGTCGGCGCGAACGGGTACCGCTACTACGACCCGGGCGCGGTCGCCCGGCTCCAGCGGATCCTGCTCATGCGCCGGCTCGGCATGGGCTTGTCGGCCATCGCCGAGGTCCTGGCCGACGAGGTGGACACGTGCGACGGGCTCCGCGCCCACATCGCCGCACTGGAAGAGGAACGCGACCGCATCGAACGGCAGATCCGGTCTGTGCGTCACACGCTCGAGGCTCTGCAGGCGGGGGCGGAACCGCGGATGGACGTGATGTTGGCGGGGTTCAACGACCGCTACAAGGACGAGGTGACCGCACGCTGGGGCGAGCGCGCGTTCCAAGTGAGCAACGACTGGTGGCACGGCAAGACCCTTGACCAGCAGCGGGCCTGGAAGCAGGCCACCGAAGACCTCGTCGCCGCATGGGTCGCCGCGGTGAAGGCCGGGGATTCCCCGACTTCGGAACACGCTCAGTCACTGGCCGCCCGGCACGTCCAGTGGCTGAGCCAGATCCCGGGTACCCCCACGGCCGAGGGCGACCGGGAGCGCTCGATCGAGATGGTGAAAGGCCTGGGGGACATGTACGTCGACGACCCCCGCTTCGCCGGCATGTACGACGACGCCGCGGGGGCGACGTTCGTCCGCGACGCACTGCAAGCGTACGCGCGGACCCGGATGTAGCTGTGCGGAGTCGGTACGGCCCAGCGTGATCCGGTCCATGGAGTCGGAGCCGTGCAGATGGTGATACGGCTCGGCTACGGCCACCCAGGCCATGCAACACTCCGGCGCCCCATGTGGGAGGTACCCGGCATCGGCGTCTGACCGAACGCATGCGCCCCCACCTCTTCGGCTCCATCACCCGCCCCGGCGCGGGGAGTCCGGCCCTCGGCCCCCTGAATCAGGGGGAGCCGAGGGACCGGAAGGGGCCTTCTTCCGGGTCCGGATGCTGACCTGCCGGTCAGCATCCGGACCGTCGGGGCGGCTCAGCCGTTGGGCAGGCTGTAGGTCTTCGCCGCGGGGACCTCGTGGGCCGGTTCGACGTTCACGAGGCCGCCGAGGGCCGTCTTCGCCGGCTTGTGGATGAAGGACTGGTACGTCGCGGGCTTGGCGCGGTCCGAGAAGTTCAGGGGCACGCCGAGCACCGTGAGCTTGGACTGCTTGCGGTGGGCCGCCGCTATGCCCTCGCGGGTCAGGTCCTTCGCCTTGCAGGCCGCCTTCAGGTCTTCGGCGAGGACACTGATCGCGTACCAGCCGCTGACCACACCGGCGTCGAGCAGATCCTTCGGGTACTTCGCCTTGTAGTCGTCGGCGAGCTTCTTCATCGCGGGGTTGTCGGCGCTGAACGCCGGGGCGGGGCTCACCACGTGGAGCATCTTCTCCAGGGCGGGTCCGACCGGGGTCGCCATCAGCTGCGGGGCGAAGCCCGGCGAGTTGGTGAGGACCGGGACGGCGAAGCCCGCAGCGGCCGCGGTGCCGACCAGGGCGGCCGTCTGGCGCGGGCCGGCGCTGATCAGAATCGCCTTGACGCCGGCCTGCTTGAGCGCGGTGACCTGGGCGGTCAGGTCCTGGTCGGTGGGCTTGATCTTCTGCCCGACGACCTTCAGCTTCGCCTTCTTCGCCGCGTGGGTGGCACCGGCGAGCGCGTTCTCGCCGTACTCACCCTCGAAGTAGACGTGGCCGATCTTGTCGCCCGCCTTCAGCTTGGCCGTGCGGACCACGAAGTCGACGCCATTGATCATGTCGACGTCGTAGGTGGAGCCCACCACCTGGACGTACTCGCGGCCCAGCAGGGTGGAGGCCCAGGCCATCGGGAACGTGAGCACGTGCTTGGACTCCAGCTCCTGTTCGAGCGAGGACACCACGGGAGAGCCGACCATCTGGGACACCGCGGCCACGTTCGGCTCGGTCTCCGTGAACGCGGACACGGCCTTCTGCACGTCGTAGCCGTGGTCCTTGACCGTGATCTTGACGGTCCGGCCGCAGATGCCGCCGGAGGCGTTGAGCTGGTCGGCGTACAGTTGCTGGGCGTTGACGATGCTCTTGCCGAGAGAGGCGTACGGGCCCGTGAGGTCGGTCAGCGCGCCCAGGGTGATGGTCTTCTCCGTCACTCCGGGGCCGGTCTTGATGCCGTCGCTGCCGGCGTTGTTCGCGTCGGTACCGCTCTTGGTGCTGCAGGCCGTGGCGCTCAGGGCGAGTGCGGCGATGACGGCTGCGGCCGGGGCAAGTCGGGTGTGTCTCACGGGGTGTGCTCCTTCGGGGTGGTGCGGGTGCGGAGAGGGAAACGCCGGGTGCGGGGGGAGTCGTCGCCCTTGCGGCGCGGCCGTCTGTGGGCCAGTCCGGCCAGGCCGCCGGGGGCGAAGATCAGGACGAGGACGATCGCGGTGCCGTAGAGGTAGCGGGCCGCGTCGCCCGGGGACACGCCCGATCCCGTGGTGCCGGGAGCGGTGAGCAGGGGCAGGTCGTCGGCGTACTTGGTGAGCAGGTGCGGGATCAGGGCGACGAAGACCGCGCCGCAGGCCGCGCCGCCGACCGAGCCGAGGCCGCCGATGACGATCATCGCGAGGTAGTCGATGGACAGCAGGAGCCCGAAGTGGTCGGGGACGACGCGCTTGAACACCAGGGCCAGCAGAGCACCCGCGGCGCCCGCGTACATCGAGGAGATGATGAACGCCGAGGCGCGGTAGCGGGTGAGATGGACTCCCATGACGGCCGCGGCGACCTCGCTGTCGCGTACGGCGCCGAGTGCGCGGCCGGGGCGCCCGCGCAGGAGGTTGTGCGCGGCGAGCCAGGCCACGGCGACCAGGGCCAGGCCGACGTACCACAGGCGCTCCAGCCCGCCGAAGGGGACGCCGATGACGGTGAGACCGTCGGGTGAGGTGTCGGTGAAGGAGAAGCCGAGGATGTCCAGCGGCGGTACGGAGCGGCCGTTGAACCCGCCGGTGATATGCGGGGCGTTGAGCATCATGTGGTGGCCCAGGAAGACCAGGGCGAGGGTGGCGATGCCCAGGTACATGCCGCGCAGCCGGCCGGAGATGGGGCTGAACAGGCCGCCCACCGCACCGGCGAGGATGGTGGCCAGCCCGAAGGCGAGCACGGGCGGGAGCCCGAGACCGTACAGGCTGCTGGAGCCGGTGCCGGACGGCTCGGACGCCAGCCACACATAGCCGTACGCGCCGACGGCGAGGAAGAAGGCGTGGCCGAGGGAGAGTTGTCCGGTCGTCCCGGAGAGCAGGTTCAGCCCGATGGCGCCGATGACGGCGGCCATGGCGAACAGGCCCGTCTGGAGCCAGAACGAGGTGACGTAGAAGGGCAGGGCCAGCAGGACCAGCACGCCTGCGGCGAGGGTGGCCGCACGCCGCCCGCGCGGGGAGACCTTGCCGGACCACCTGCCGGAGGCGGACGGGGAATCGGGGGGCGCCGCGGCGGAGGCCGTCACGGTGTCCGTGGTTTCGGTGATGGCGGGGGTTTCGGTGATGGCGGGGGTGTCAGACACGGGTCAGCTCCTTCGATCCGAAGAGACCGGTGGGCCTGACCAGGAGCACGAGCACCATCACGAGGTAGGGGGCCACATCGGAGAATCCGGCACCCAGGACGCTCAGTTCGTTCTGGTAGCCGGCGGCCATCGCCGCCGTGAGGCCGATCACCAGGCTTCCGACGAGAGCGCCGACGGCCGAGTCCATGCCGCCGAGGATCGCCGCAGGGAAGGCACTCAGGGCTATCTGACTGGTCGTGCGGTCGAGTCCCGGTGCGGGGAAGGCGGCGAGGAACACGGCGGCGATGGCGGCCAGTGCCCCGGCGATGCACCAGGCGATGAGGCGTACGCGGTCCAGCCGTATCCCCATCAGCGCCGCGGCTTCCGGGTCGGCGGCCGCGGACCGCATGGACAGGCCCCAGCGGGACCAACGGAAGGCGGCGAAGAAGGCGGCGATGACGACGACCGCGACGACGATGCTCGCCATCCGCGCGTCGGCGACGGTGATACTGCCGAGCCGGGTCACATGGGCGCCCCAGGGGTCGCCCATGGTGAGGTAGTCGGCGCCGACCTGCCGGTTGAGTTCGGTGCTGAGCAGGACGTCCACGCCGATGGTGAGGATCGTCAGCGTGTGGATCTCCGCGCCGCGCAGGCCGCGGGTGGCCAGAAGCTGCACCAGGCCGGCCAGTGCCGCGGCGAGCGCGGCGCCGACGAGCACGGCGGGGATGAACCCGATGGCGTCGTTGAGGCGGGCCGTGACGTAGCCGCCGAAGAGCAGCAGGGAGCCGTGCGCGAAGTTCATGACGCCGGACGCCTTGAAGATCACGACGAAGCCCAGGGCTATCAGCGCGTAGACGGAGCCGAGCGCGAGTCCGTTGAGGACGGTTTCAGTGAGCTTGATCATGATTCTTCCTCCGAGTCGCGCTCGGTGTCCTTGGCGGGGTCCGAGGCGGCGGGCGTGGCAGGTTCCGGGTCCGGCTCGGTGTCCGGTTCGGTCTCCTCCACCGGCTCGGGTGCCGCGATGGGCTCTGGATCGGGTGCCGGACCGGGTTCTGGTTCGCGTGTCGGGCCGGGCTCTGGACCCGGCTCTGCTTCCTGGACCGGGGTGCCGAGATACGCGCTGATGACCGCCGGGTCGTTCTGGATGCGCTCGGGCGGTCCGTCCGCGATGAGCCGGCCGAAGTCGAGCACCGTCACCGAGTCGGCGATCCGCATGATCAGGCCCATGTCGTGCTCGACGATGAGGATCGAGATGTTCAGGGCGTCACGGACCCGGGCGATCGTCTCGGCCATCGCCGAGCGCTCGGTCGGGTGCATGCCGGCGACGGGCTCGTCGAGCAGCAGCAACTGCGGCTCCATGCACAGCGCGCGCGCCATTTCCACCCGCTTGCGGTCGCCGTACGCAAGCCCGCCGACCGGCTTGTCGAACGCGTGGCCGAGCCCCAGGAAGTCGGCGATCTCAGCCGCCCGCTCCCGGTGGCGGCGCTGCTCGCGCACGGTGTGCGGCAGCCGCAGCGCGCTCGCCGTGAAGCCCGCCCGGGTCAGCCGGTGACGGCCGAGCATGAGGTTGTCGGCGACGGTCCCGTGGGTGAGCACGATGTTCTGGAAGGTGCGGGCGACGCCGAGCTGCGCGATGCGGTGGGGTGCGAGGCGGGTGAGGTCCTTGCCCGCGTACCGGACGCTTCCGGCGGTGGCTCGGTAGACGCCGGAGATGACGTTGAAGCAGGTGGACTTGCCGGCGCCGTTGGGGCCGATGAGGGCGTGGATCGTGCCGGGCGGGACCGTGAAGGACAGGTCGTCGAGGGCGACGAGGCCGGAGAAGCGCACGGTCAGGTTCTCGACCGTGAGGGCCGGGACCGGGTCGGGCCCCGTGTCCGGTCCGGGGGCCGTGGCGGCCTCGGGGGTGGTGGCCGTCGCGTCGATGCTCATCCGTTCCACCTGCCAAGCTCGGTCAGTCCCGGTCCGGTCACGGACGGAGTGCTCGCGGGCATCGCGTACCGCGCGTCGGCGTCGGGCGCGCCGCAGCCGGTCTCGTAGCTCTCGCCCAGATACAGCCGCCGCACCTCGTCCGCCGCGGCGAGATCGGCCGAGGCCCCCTCCAGCCGCACCTGGCCCACGTCCAGCACCGACGCGCGGTCGGACAGTTCCAGCGCCATGGCGGCGTTCTGCTCGACGAGCAGGATCGAGGTCCCCTGGGCGTTGATCTCGCGGATGATCTCCGCGATGCGCCGGACCATCAGCGGCGCGAGGCCCAGCGAGGGCTCGTCGAGGAGCAGCAGGCTCGGCCCGGCCATCAGCGCGCGGCCCATCGCGAGCATCTGCTGCTCTCCGCCGGACATCAGCCCGGCAGCCTGCCGCCGGCGTTCGGCCAGTACCGGGAACTGCGTGAAGACACGCTCGCGCGCGGCTCGCAGCTCGGCGCGCGAGCGGCGTGCCGACCCGAGGAACCCGGCCCTGAGGTTGTCCTCCACGGACAGGGCGCCGAAGATCCGCCGCCCCTCGGGCACCTGCACCACCCCGGCGGCGACGGCCCGCGCGGCGTCGCCGCTCAGCCGTACGCCGTCGAAGTGCACGGTGCCGCTGTCGACCGTTCCGCGGTGCAGCGCGAGGGTCCCGGAGACCGCCCGGAGCAGTGTGGACTTGCCCGCGCCGTTGGAGCCGAGCACGGCGACAATCCGGCCCTGCGGGACGGTCAGCGACACACCGTGGAGCGCCTGCACGGACTGTCCGTAGCTGACGTGCAGATCGTTGACCCGGAGGGTCCCGGCCTCGGTCTCTGGTGGGCTCATCAGGGCGTTCTCCTTGCTCCTCGCCGAGCGGGCGTCGGCCGGGAGCGCTACGAGAACACGGCGGGGGCAGGGCGTCCATGGACTGGGAACGAGTCGCTGTCAGTTCCCAGCCGGCGCGCGGCCCGCTTGTGAGGGGGAACAATCCGTACCTCCTCCTGTGCGTGGATCATCACGATTTGGCGGAGGTCTCGCCCGAAGGCATGACCGACTGCTTAGCATGTGGATTCCTTGAAGGGTGCGCCGCCGCCACACGCCGATCGCCGACCGGTGGAGCATCCACACCTGCGCCCCGCGCAGCACAAGACATGGCGACCCGCCGTGGTGTCCTCGCACGCCCCGTCCGTCTGGAGGGTCCATGCACACCCGTTCCGTCCGTGGCGCGGTCCGCCCCCGCGCCACCCCCGTCTCCACCGTCGGTACGCTGCCCCAAGCCGCCGCCGATTCCTCGCCGCTCCAGCTGTTCGACCAGGCCTGCCGGCGGCTTCTTGTGCAGGGCACCTCCTTCACCGACTCCGTGGTGCACCAGATCCGCACCGAGGTGCCGCACTACGCCGACCCGGTCCTCTCGCCGCCCGACCTCAAGCAGTCCGCGGACACCGGCATCCGCTTCGGACTGGAGGCCGCCCTCGACCCGGGCCGCATCGTGGACATCGAGCGCTACACCCGTGAGCTCGGCATACGCCGTGCCGAGGAGGGCCGCCCCCTCGACGAGGTGATGCACGCCTTCCGGGTCGCCGGCTCGGAGGTCTGGAGCGGGATCATCAGCGTCGTGGAGCGGGACGGGCTCGGCGACCAGCGTCACCTCGTGCGCGTGGCGGAGCTGGTGTGGAAGATGAACGACCGCGACGCCGTCCTGCTCGCCGACGCCTACCGCCACGTCGCCAAGGGCGTGGCCAGCCGGCACAACGAGCGGGTGCGCCTGATCCTCGCGGCCGTCCTGGAGAGCCGTAACGACCCGGCGTTCATCCAGGACGCCGCGTCGATCCTCGATCTGCCGCCCGACGGACGCTTCGCGGTGGCGGAGCTGCGGGCCACGCCGCCCTTCGGCCGTGCACCCGACGCCGTCCCGGAGATCCGTGGCATGCGCCTCCTGCGCCACGTCGGCGCACAGCGCGATGTGCTCGTCGCCCACCTCGGCGACCGCCCACTCGACGCGCTCGCCTCCGCCCTCGACGCCGGACCCGGCATGCGCATCGGCATCAGCCCCGTCGTCCACGGCCTGGAGAACCTGACCCGGGCGCGGGAGATGGCGGGACTCGCCCTGCGCACCTGCCGCGCGGACGGGGAGGTCGCCCGGCTCGACGCCCGTCTGCCCGACGGTCTGCTGGTCTCACGGCCTGACCTGTCCGCCGAGCTGGCCCTGCGGGTGCTCCGGCCGCTGTACGACCTGGAGCCCGCCGACCGCGAAACGCTGATCGACACGCTCGGAGTGTGGATCGAGAAGGGCGGCTCCGCGGTCCAGGCGGCCCGGCACATGCTGTGCCACCGCAACACGGTGCTGAACCGGCTGCGCCGCTTCGAGCAGATCACGGGTCTCGAACTGTCCCGCCCCCGCGATCTCGTACGGCTCACGCTCGCCTTCGACACGCTTCAACTGCTCGGGCCGGCGGCCGTCCTCGGCTGCGGGGACGCCCGGGACTCCGACCCGGAAAGCTGAAGCCGCACGGCGGTACGCCCGTCTGGCACGCGTAGTCCGCACGGGAGTACGGCCACCTGGCACGCGTACGGCTTCACGACGGTGGACAGCTCCCGGCACGCGTATGACCATGGCCGGATTCCTTACCGCGGATGGCCGAATGGGCATCAGCACAGTCGCGCCCCTGCGGCGTTGGGAGCGGACAGCGGGGTGCCCGAAGCGCATGGACTGACTGGTCGGTACGTGCTCTGGTGAGCCCTCATCAGGGGGCAATGCCATCAGGGGCAACGCCCTCGTCAGGCATCGCCCGAGCGAGGCGATGCGCGCGCATCCCTGCCTGCCCGGAGAGTTCCATGGCCCATCAGCACGCCCATCCGTTCCATCAGAGACCCCGGCCCCACCGGCCGGGCAGATCCTTCGCGCTCGTCAACGGACTGACCTTCGCGGTCCATCTCCTGCTTGCCTGCGCCGCAGAGGGCCTGCTGGCCACCCGTGTCGCCGGACAGATCAACCTCGGCGTCGTCGCCCTTGTCGCCCAGGGCTCGCTCCTGTTGTGGACGGCGGCGCGTTACGACCGCGCCGCCCACGAGGAGGCCGCGTACGAGGCGGAGGAGGAGCACTGATGCTTCCTCAGGTCCTGCTCGCCGCAGGGGATCCCGGCACCCTCGACCTGGACACGGGCACCCGCTCCTGGGTTCTCGTCGGCTTCCTCGCCTTCATCGTCCCGATCCTGTTCATCTGCGTGCTCAACGGCCCCGAGCGGGACCGGGTCGACGACTTCTACACAGCGGGCCGCAGGCTGCGGCCCGTCCAGGGCGCCCTCGTCCTCACCGGCGTCTACCTCTCCGCCGCGACCGTGCTCGGCACGACGGGAACCGTCGCGGTCTTCGGCTTCGACGGCCTGTTCATCGCCCTGTGCACCGTGCTGTCGCTCGGCGTCCTGCTCCTGCTGTCCGGTCCGCTGCGGGAACGCGGCACCTTCACCATCGGCGACACGTTCGCCCTGCGGACCCCGGGGCCCGCGGTCAGGATCGCGGTCGCCGTCGTCACGCTGAGCGCGTGCGTCCCGTATCTGATCGTCCAGCTCTCCGGTGCGGGCAGGACCACCGCCATGCTGCTCGGCCTGTCCGGCCCCGGCGCCGAGCAGACCTCCATCGTCATGATCGGCACCCTCGTCGTCTGCGCCACGGCCTTCGGCGGGATGCGCGGCATGATCGCGATCCAGGTGATCAAGACGGTGATCCTGCTCGCCATGGCCGTGGCCGTGGCGGCGGTGCTGCTCCACCGCTTCCACTGGAGCCTCGACTCCCTCATCGAGGCCGCCGGGCGGGGCAGCGGCCGACCCGAGGGCTATATGCGGCCGGGCCTGCGGTTCGCCGCCAGCAGCCCGGTCGAGGGGACGCTCGACTTCATCGGTCTGATGATCACCGTGGTGCTGGGCGTCGCATGCATGCCCCATGTCGCCACCCAGCTCAACACCGCGCCCGACGCCGCCGCGGCACGCCGTACGGTCCGCCACACCATCACCGTCGTCGGTGTCATCTGCCTGCTCACCACCGTGCTTGGATTCGGGGCCGCGGCGCTGATCGGCGCCCCGAAGATCCTCGCCGCCGACCCCGGGGCCACCAGCAGCCTGCTCATGCTCACCGCCGATCTGACGGGCGGCTCGTCGGCGCAGACGGGCGAGGCATGGCTCGTCGTGCTGGTCTCCTGCGCGGTGTTCCTCACCACGCTGGCAGTCGTCGCGAGCGTGACGCTGGCAGCCGCAGGCTCGGTCGCCCACGACCTCGTCACCAACGTCGTCCGCCGCGGGCGCACGACCGAGGGCCGGGAGGTGGCCGCGGCCCGTATCGCGTCCGCCGCGGTCGGGGTGCTGAGCATCTGCCTCGCGGTGTGGGTGCAGGGCTGGAACATGGGCTTCCTGTCCACGATCTCCCTGGCGGTGGCGAGCTCCTGCCTGCTCCCGGCGCTGGTGTACTCGCTGTTCTGGCGCGGCTTCATGCGCAGGGGACTGCTGTGGACGCTGTACGGAGGTCTCGGCTGCGCGATCGGACTCCAGGTCGTGAGCCCCGTCTTCTCCGGCAGCCCGATGGCACTGTTCCCCGAGTGGGACATCGCCTGGTTCCCGCTGCAGACGGTCGCCCTGGTGTCGCTGCCCGTCGCGTTCCTGCTCGGCTGGCTGGGGAGCGTCACGGGCCAGCGGCGTGCGGCCGCGTTGCCGGAGCAGCCCGTCAGGGCCTGACGCACGAATGCGGCGGCCGGCGGAGCGCCCTCACACGCTCCACCGGCCGCCGCCCCGTGCCGCGTTCAGCCTGCGGCGACGTCGTCGATACGCTCCGCGCAGGCGCCGCATCCCGCGCAGCCACCGGTCGGTGTCAGTCGCGCGGTAGGCCGGGGAGGCCGAGCGGGTTTGCCGGCGAGCTGTCAGGTCAGTCGCGCCGCACCACGATTCCCCGCCCCCGCAGGTGGCTCAGCCCCCTGCGGACGGGCTGCGTCCGTCCGGCCGTGCCTGGTAAGGAGGCCAACCGGAATACGCTGAGAACGTGCCGTAGCCCGCTGTGATCAGCCCCGGCGGCGTGCGGCCGGGTCGCAACTCACATCCGCTTGGGCCCGTCGACAGCACGCTTGGCGAGAGCAGAATCACGAGCGTGGCGGACTGATTGCGTCAGTGGGTGGTCCTCGCCGAGCACCCGCACCACGGCGGCCAAGGTCTGCTCGTACAGCGCGATGGCCCGGCCGAGGTCTCCCGCCGACCGGTAGGCGCCGGCGAGGTCATTGCGGGTGGCCAGGGTGTGCGGGTGGTCTTCGCCCAGCACTCGGACCCGGTCCCTCAGGGTCCGCTCGTACAGGGGGACGGCGCGGCCCAAATCCCCCGCCGCCCCGTAGGAGTCGGCGAGTGCATTGCGGGTGGCCAGGGTGTGCGGGTGGTCTTCGCCCAGCACTCGGACCCGGTCCCTCAGGGTCCGCTCGTACAGGGGGATGGCCCGAGCCAGGTCCCCCAACGCTTCGTAGCCGCCGGCCAGGTTGTTTTGCAAGACAAGGGTGTGCAGGTGGTCTTTGCCAAGGATCCGCACCGCATCGTCGAGATTGTGCTCGTGCAGGGGGATGGCGCGGGCAAGATCCCCCGCAGACCGGTAGGCAAAGGCAAGGTTGTTGCGGGCAATCAGAGTATCCGGGTGATTTTGGCCATGAATCCGCACCCGGTCCCGCAGGGTCTGCTCGTACAGAGGGATGGCGCGCGAAAGATCCCCCGCAGACTGATAGGCCATGGCGAGGTTGTTACGCGAGGAGAGGGTGAGCGGGTCGTCCTCACCATGAATCCGCGCCCGGTCCCGCAGGGTCTGCTCGAGCAGGGGGACGGCGCGGGCCACATCACCCGAAAACTCATAAGCCCGGGCAAGGTTGTTGCGCACGGTCAGGGTTTGAGGGTGGTCCTCGCCCAGGATCCGCACCCCTGCGGCCAGACCGCGTTCGAAGTGTGTAATCGCACGACCGGTAGAGCCCTGAAGGTTCAGGAAGAGTCCGGCTTCGTTGAGGATGAGCGCTGTATCGGCGGTGTCCGTCTCGGGGGACGACCGGTCCGTAAGGGCGTCGATGTGTGGGAGCAGGGCACGCCACGTCGACCAGGTGCCCGGGTCCTGCCAAGTGGCAGGCAGGGCGTCACGTAAGTGGGCCGTGGCATCGTTGCGGGCCTGCTCGATGAGGTCGGGGGTGCGGTGGGGATCGTTTGGGTCAAAGGTGCGGGCGAGGGCTTGAACGAGGCGGTGGACGGCCAGGGTGCCGGTGGAGGGATCGGCACTGGCCATGCTGTAGGCGGTGAGAAGGCCGAGTGCACTGGTGACGACGGGCGGGTCGGCCGCATCGCTGAGGAATGTGGCGGGGATGTGGTCTGGCGCGTACCAGGCCAGGGTGCGGAGGAGGTCGGTGGCCAGGGGCAGGGTCTGGTGGATGCGGTCCAGGGTCAGGCGCCAGATGCGGGCGATGGTGCGCTCGGTGTCGGTGACGCCGGCTCCGCCGGCCTTGTACATGTCGGCCGGGTACTGGGCAAGGAGGGCGAGGTAGCCGCGGGGAGTCAGCAGGGGGCTCTGGGCGAGGTAGGCGGCGGCCTGCTCGACGGCCAGCGGCAAGTGCCCGAGTTGCGTGCACAGTTCGGCGGCGCCGTCCAGATCCCGCGGCCCGACGGCGGCGGTGGCGATGCGGGTGAGCAGGGCCAGGGCTTCGGCCTCTTCCAGGACGTCCAAGCGGATCACGGTGGCAGCGGTGTGCCATGCGGCGGCGAGCCGGCTGGTGATCAGGAACCGGCCGGAGGTCGCGCGGGCGAGGAGGGGTGCGATGTCCTTGGGGTCGTTGACGTTGTCCAGGATCAGCAGCCAGCCGGTGTGGGTGGCCAGCCACTGCAGGGCCAACTCGGCCAGCTCCTCGACCGGCAGCGCCTGGGCCAGGGCGGGCTGCAGGGCAGTGGCCAGGTCGGCCAGCCCCTGCTGGACAGTGGAGGCGTTGTCGGCGGTGATCCAGCGAATCGGCGCGCAGCCCTGGGTACGGGCGCGGGTGGCGGCCCAGTGTGCGGCCAGGCTGCTCTTGCCGATCCCGCCGAGCCCGTGCACCGCCTGCACCACCACCTCGCCGGGCACAGCGAGCGCCATGTCGAGTCGGTCGAGTTCTGCAGTGCGTCCGACGAACACGCCATGGTAGGGGAGGTTGTCCAGTCCGGGCGGGGCGCCGACCTCGGCTGGTGGCCGTAGTGCCTCGGGCGGCAGCGCGACCGCCCGGGCGTTGTCCCCGGTCTGTGCGATCCCGAAGAAGCCGCCGGGTGCGGCGATGGCGATGGCTCGTGTGCCAGAGGCGTTGGCGGAGGGCATGGTGCCCGCAGCGGGCAGTTGGTTCCTGCTTTGCTGCGCACGACGCCGCTTGCGGAACAGGGGCGTCATGTCTGGTCGTGGGTGTCGCCGGTGGACAGACGTCCGTGGTTGTCGCCTCCGATGGCGATCGAGCGCTCGCCTGAGGCGGCGGCGGTGGCCGAAGGCGGTGCGGCCGGCGGTGGCGTCGAGTGGGAGGGTGGCCTGGTGGAGGGTTGTGCGTAGGTGTCGCCGGTGGAGATGTCGCCGGTACTGCTGCCGCTGAGGGCCACCGAGCGAGTCCCGGACGCGCTCGCGAACCCGGCCGTGGCCGGTCCCGGATCGGCGCCGCCGGTGGCGAAACCGTAGCCCCACATGGCTGCCAGTGCTGCCAGCGCCGCTCCCATCCCGCAGGCCACTGCCCATCGCACGGAGGGGTCCTTCATCACCGGCGGCAGCGCCAGCACCCCGCAGATCCACGTGCCCACGGCGAAAGCGACTGCGGTCACGGCGACCGCCATCACCCACCTGCCGAACCGATCCAACGTCCACTCCCCAGGTCCGCCCGGCCAATGGGCCCCACGATGACATTAATTGCCCTGCCGTATAACCCTTTTCGGGATTCGCGCCCGTCAGAGAGGAGCTCTGCGGTCGGCCCGCAGACCAGCTCACGGTCAATCCGCCAGAGACGTGCGGCGACCCAGGGACGCCTCAAAGGGGCTCCGGCCGGGCTCGACGGTGAACGCCGCGCGGGTGAATCAGCCTCCAGTTGACGTGCGGCGGTGGTTCACTCCGCAAACGCCAAGACAAGGCCGACGAAGCCGAGGAGCAGACCGCCGGGCAGCGTCATGCCTCCCACGAGCCTGAAGAACCAGGGGCCGAACCGCGACGGCTCCGTAAGTCCCAGGTCCATCGTTCGGGCAGCAGTCACAGCCCGCACAGCATTGCGACGTGCCGCAGCCTTGTCTGCTGCGCCACGCAGGTTGAAGAGGAACATAGCCCCCCAGCCCACGCCGGTCATCCCCAGCACGAGCAACCCGATTCCCACACCCACAGCAACCCTCCCCAACATGCCGCCATGCCGCGGCCATCCGCCGGACTCTGCCAGCCGGCTGCGGAGAGAGCAAGCGATCTTGAGGCGGATCGCCGAACTCGCGAATCCAAACGGCATGAGACGTCCGGCCAGCCGAGGCACCGTCGCACAGCACTGCCTCCTCACACCAGCATCCGCCGCTCGACCACCTGTAGGAGCATCAGTCCCGGCCCGGCCGAACGGCGCCGACCTCGGTGGTCCGGAAAGCACGGGCACAACGGCGGCGACATCCAGGTCCTGGCCGACGGCGCCCGCGCGCTGACCGGCGGCCACCGAGTCGGCGAGCAGGGCTACTACATCGAGTCGACCGTCCTCATCGACGTACGGCCCGGGATGAGCGTGGTCCGCGAGGAGATCTTCGGCCCTGTCGTGGTCGCCGCGCCGTTCAGCGCGGCGCGGGGGCACCGGCCCGTCCACTCCCCCACAGCGACGACGATGCCGGCCTACGCAACGCCCCTCGGAGTATCTCCGTGAGCACCGTCACTGTGGCACCTGGAGCATGTCACCCTGCCCCGGGGGGCTCGCCAACGGCCGGCATGGCAGTGAAAAGTCACCCGGACGCCGGGCGTATCCGACGGCCATGGCATCCGCAGCGAGGTCACCCCGCCGGGGGGAGACTCTGGGGTGTCCAGGCCTCGGATCTCCGTCTCACCTGCGAGGATGTGACCTCTGGCTTCGTCTGTCGCTCCCGCTCCTGCGAGTCGCCGTGATCGCTCTCCTCGTCCTGCTGTCCCTGCTGTTCCTGTGGGCCGTCGTGTCGGACCGGCTGGCGCGGTGGAGCATCACCGCGCCGATCACGTTCGCCATGGCGGGCATCCTGCTCAGCGGCGGTGACCATCCGGTCGTGCCGCTCGACATGGACACCCACACCTTCGAGCGGACCATCGAACTCGTCCTCGCCGTGATGCTGTTCACCGACGCCACCGAGGCGCGGGACTACGCCCGGCTGCGGGGCCCGGTGGGTGAGAGACGGCTGCTGGGGCTCGCCCTGCCGGCTTCCCTCGTCCTCGCCACACTGGCCGGTGCCCTGGTCTTCCCCGGAACGAGCTGGTGGCTGCTCGTGGTCACGGCACTCGTCGTCATGCCCGTGGACCTCGCCCCGCTCCTGACGTTCCTGCGCGACGAGCGCGTGCCCCTGCGGGTCCGCGCCGCGCTCAACATGGAGGGCGGCTTCAACGACGGACTGATCTCACCGCTCTTCGTCTTCTGCGTCGCCAACCTGGCCTCCGCCGAGGGCGCCTCCTTCGCCGATCTTCTCCTCAACGCCCTCAAGGGCGCGGTGTACGCCGCGATCGCCGGCACCGTCCTCGGGTATCTGGCCTCCCGGGTGGTGCGTCGGGCCCTGGAATCCGGGTGGGCCAAGGCCGCCGGTCTGCGCCTGGCGGGGCTGGCACTGCCGTTCCTGACCTACGCGGCCTCCGTCCTCGTCGGGGGCAACGGCTTCGTCGCGGCGTTCGTCGCGGGCCTTTGGTACGCGAACACCGTGTTCGTGATCGGCGGCGACTCACTCGACCTGGTGCATGACGTCAGCCATCTGCTGGCCCTGGCGGCCTGGTACGCCTTCGGCTCTGTGGCCGCGGAGGCGTTCGCCGACGGGATCGCCCTCCAGGTTCTCGCCTACGCGGTGCTGGTGCTCAGCGTGGCCCGGTTCGTCCCAGTGGTCGCCTCACTCACCGGAATCGGGTTCAGTCGTCCCGAACGTGCCGCGGTCGGCTGGCTCGGCCCGCGCGGTGTCACCTCGATCGTCTTCGCCGTCCTTGCTTACGTTCAACTCCCGAAAGACGACGCGGCCTTGGTCGTCAACGTGACGGCCGCGACCGTCCTGCTCAGCGTGATCCTGCACGGAGTGACCGCGGAACCTGTCGCCCGCTGGTTCGCACGGCACCCGCAATCCGAAGAGCCGGTATCGCCGCCGGCTCCCGGCCCGTGAGAGATCCTTCGCACCGAAGGTGGGAGCCCAGGGCAATCCCGCAGCCACTGGACTGTCCTGCACCGGTCGCCAGTCACGCCCCGAACGGCGGCGCAGCCGCCGCACGGTGCGTGCCATTCCTGTCCGAAGCCGCCGGTTGCGTCATCACCGCGTCCCATCCGGGGATCACGTCGCGCGGTACCGTCCCTTCTCCACCTCGGTGACGAGTCCCCCGTGAAACTCCTTGCAAGGGCGGGAAGTTACTTACCGGGGGAAAGCCGTCACGTAAAGGGCCCGCGTCATGACTTACGGCGCCGCCACGGCAACCGCCCCATGAGCGGTGACAGGTCCGACAGGAGCGCGCCCAGGGCCTCGCTCTCTACGTGGGAGGTGGCGTGTCCCGCCGCCGCGCCGGCAGCGCAGCGGCCCGCAGCCCCGGAGTACCGCCCAACTCCCCGGCGGGGGTTCGGGTGGGAAGCCGGCGCGCCAGAAGACCGGCCGCCCTCCACAACGCCACACGGCTCGGGTACGGGCTGGCCCCAGCCGGCCACCCCACCGAGCCGGGGGCCGCAAGCTCAACTCCGCGCTGTGGAGGGGCTTCGCAGTCCGGAGGCGGCTGACCGGTGGGCATGGCTGGTGATCGCCGCCTATGCCCAGCTCCGGCTCGCCCGTCCGCTCGCCGCAGACCTGCAGCGGCCCTGGGAGAAGCCGGCCGAACCGAACAGACTCACGCCCGCCCGCGTGCGGCGGGGATTCAGGCATATCCGCACGAAGACCGGCTCCCCAGCCGGTGCACCCAAACCGACGCGTCCCGGTCCCGGGCGGCCACCGGGCTCGAAGAAGCCGCCCGGCCATCCGTCACGATGTGGGCCGGGTCCTCGCCACTGCCGAGGCCTGTACTCGCCCGTCCCACCACAAGAGAGTGACGAAGCCTCGGCGAACTGCATGAAGCAGCAGCTCAGAGCACAGGTGAGACGTCGGCAGGGTTTCTCCTCGGCAGAATGAGCCACATGGCCATAGACAAGGACGCAGCGTTCACACTGCCGCGAGGCCCACGGGCTTCTTCCAGCCGAAGGACGGGCCGCTACCGGAAACCGACCAGCGGACGTTCCGTGCAGCGCTGTATGCAGCCGCCCGGGCAGCCAAAGGCCATGTGGGCGAGACAGAGGAACAGACGTACCCCCGTACGTTCCACACCGCGACGATCATCGAGGGCACAGGCGAGTGCGTCATCCTGTGTCACGCCTACCACCCCTGGATCGCATTCGCTCAGGAACGCCGGGACTGGTACACCGAGGAGTTCCTCGCACCGCCACCATGGGCCCATACCTTCGCCGACCTGGGGTTTGTAGTGCTTGATCGCGCGCAGCTCACCCTGCCGCTCGCGGACATCGACACCTCGGTCCTAACCCAGGACGAGTGGCGCGAAGTACGCCACTACGGCATCACCACATTGGGCGGAGCGCTCTTCAACGCATGGGACTGACGTCCAAGCAAGACCTCGACGCTGGACGACAAGTGTCAAGCCTATAGCGCGTCCGGGGGTCTCAGGCCGCGTGCCTCGGCCCGAAGTCCTTGGCTGTGTCGGTGTGCCCGCGGTCGGGGTCGGCTCCCGCCGGCATGCCTCTGGCCGCCGGTCGCATGCGCCGGAGACCGGGTGTGAGGGCGAGGGTGACCGCCGCAGAGGCGACGGCCATCACGGTCATGGCGGTTCCGGGTGAGGTGAGCTGCGCGATGCCGCCTGCGACCGCCGCGGCGATGCCCTGCAGGGTGAACATCCCCGAGTGGTGCAGTCCGAGGGCGTGACCCCTCAGCTCGCTCGGGACGAGGGACATCAGGCGTTCCTGGAGCAGCAGGTTGGCCGAGAAGCCTGTCGCCGCCACGGTCACTGCGGCGAGCGCCAGGGGCATCGCCGGGTGCAGGGCGAAGATCAGATATGGGGCGGCAAGCAAAAGCAGCAGTGGCGGGGCACCGAGTCTTTCGCGCCAGTGCCTGGGCAGGAAGCGGCCGGTCAGGGTGTCCCCGGCCAGCATGCCCACCGCGGCGGAGGCGAACAGAAGCCCCGCGTGGCGTGGTGCGTAGGAGACGAAGAGGGACTCGCAGCCGACGACGAGTCCGTTGGGCACCCACAGGGCGAGGTACACGCGGCGCCGCGGTTTCGCCGCCCACAGGCGTGTGTTGGTCCGCCAGGTCTCGCTCGCGGACGGACGGCCCTGTGCGCGCGGCGGCCGTCTCGCGAGACCGAGGCGGGCGACGGCCGCGGCGACGAGGAAAAGGGCGGCACCGGTGAGCAGGGCCCCGCGCGGCGTCAGGACGTTGACGAGGACGGCGCCGACGGCGTAACCGCAGATCTGCAGGCTTCCCGCGCACATGTTGAGCACCGAACGGCCGAGCAGGTAGCCCTGTGCGGGGAGGATCTCGGTGAGCAGTCCGTAGCGCACTCCGCCGCCGAGGGAGCCGAGCATGCCCTGTACCGACAGGATCGCGAAGATCGCCCCCATGGACAGGTCGGGCAGAGCCAGGGCGGTGGTGGCCACGGCGAAGAAGAGCGCCAGGCCGATGGTTGCGGCGCGCGGTGGCAGGCGGTCCGTCGCCGACAGCAGGAAAGTCGCGCCGATCATCTGCGCCAGCAACGGGCCGAACATGCTGAGGGCGGTAAGGAGCGGTGAGCCCGTCGCGTCGTAGACGAGCGTCCCGAGCGCCGTTCTGCTCACCGTCTGAGCCGCCACGTGTGCGGCAAAGGCCGCGAGCAGCGGGGTGAACTCCGGGGCTTTGAAGAGCTCTTGGTAGGTGCGCATGGACGGAGTGTCGCCAGACCTTCGGGCGCGGAGTTAATGTTTCGCGGGGAGGCGAAACCATTGGGCTGGTGGGAGGTCGACGCGGATACGCTCGCGAGCAGCCGGTTCGTCGTGTCGCCGCTGTGCGAGACGACAGCGAGCCTGATGGTCCTGGAAAAGGAATCCCCCGCGCATCCCGGCGAAAGCCGCTGGCTGGACAGTCACAGATCCGCCTACCGGGAACGGCTGGCCGCCGATCCGGTCACCGCTCTGCTGGTGCCCGTCGCGCTGGGCAGGCACCGGTGGATCGCCGACTTCCTGACACCGGTGCCGTCCCGGGAGGGTGAGGCACGGGGCGGTGCCGAGTTCCACGACGAGCTGGCACGGATACGCGAGACGCCGGCCGACACCGCCCGCACCGACCTCGAGATAGCTCACCGCGGACCGTTGCCGGGCCCGTTGCTGCGCCCCGATCTCCCGGAGCGCATCGCCGGCCTTTTGGAGTGGGTGTGGCGGGAGACCGTGGCGCCCGACTGGCCGCGGCGGCGGCGTGTCATCGAGGCCGACGTCATCGCGCGTACGGGCCAGCTGAGCCGGGCGGGCTGGGCAGCGGCACTGGACGACATGCATCCGCAGATGCGGTGGCTGGGCGACAACCGGCTGCAGATCAACACCCGCGCCTTCCCGCCCCGGCAACTGATGGGATCACAGCTGCTGCTCGTCCCGGTCACGCCGCGCAGGGGATGGATATCCACGGACCGGCCGGACTCCCACGGCGCGGTGCACCGCAACGCCGTGGTGTATCCGTGTTCGGGCACCCTGGCGGAGCCGGAGCGGGCCGCTGCTCCCGAGGCGCTGGCCAGGCTGCTCGGTGCCGGGCGTGCGAGTGTGCTGGTGTTCCTGGACAGCCCGATGAGCACGACGCATCTGGTGGCGATGACGGGCCAGGGCCTCGGCTCGGTGGGCCGGCACCTCAAAGTGCTCCTGGACGCCGGGCTGGTCGGCCGCCGCCGTGCGGGGCGGTCCGTGCTCTACTACCGCACGGTCGCCGGCGACGTGCTGGTGCGGGCGCAGGACTCCTAGCGTCCACGGGGCCTTCATCGCTGGGCTGCGGGGTCGCGCGTGATCAGGGGGCGGGGGTGGGAAAGGCGAGCCGCATGCGCCGGGATCGCTGAGGCGGCGATCCATCTGCCAGCAGGCCGGCGGACCTCGCATCATGAGGTGTTCACGCAGCACAGCGCTCGACGTCGTCAGGGAAAGGCTGACCAGGGGCCTGGACGAGCAGCAGCCATGTGCCGCCGAGGGCCATGCAAATACTGCGCTGCACCCACGGCACCGCCCGCTGGCTTTGTCCACGAGGAACGGACAGCACTTCGACAGCGGTTCGCCAGGCACTCGGCCGCCGCAGCCGGGCGTCGCCCGTTCGACTCGTCCGACCGGTCAGGAGGGCGCGCCGGCCAGAACTTCCACCTTGCCGGTGTCGAGCGAGTAGTAGGCGCCGACCACGGCAAGGGCACCCTTTCCCACGAGTGGGGCCAGGTCCTGGTTGGAGCGCAGTTCGGCCGCGGTCAATCCGACCTGGGCGCGGGCCATGGTCTCGACCGGGTCGGCGCCACCCTCCCGGACTGCCTGCTCGTACGCCGGCTGCAGGGCCTGACGATCGCCTGCAGGTTGCCGGGCAGCGGTTTGCCCTCACGAAGTGACGTGTACGCCGCCTTGACGGCGCCGCAACGCTGATGCCCGAGGACCACGATGAGGGGGGTGCCACTCGTCATGGGCCCGTACTCGACAGAACCAGTGACCACCGGGCCGACAGCCTCGCCACCCGTGCGCATCACATAAAGGTCACCGAGGCCGGTATCGAAGAGGAGTTCAGGCGGCACTCGAGAGTCGATACACGAGAGGACCGCCCCGAAAGGCTCCTGCTCCTGGGCCACGAGCTGACGCCGGTTCGGATCCCGGTCGGGGTGTTGAAGGTCTCCGCTCACCCAGCGCTTGTTGCCTTCCATCAGCCTCGCAAAAGCCGCGGCGGGCGTGGTGGGCCGCACTTCCGGCGAAGCGCCGGTCGCAGACGAGGCGGCCCTCATCGATGAGCACCCCGCAAGCGCGACCGTGGCGCCCATAAGTCCGCCGACAAGCAGCGCTCTACGATCCGGACGTCGGGCTCTGTCCATCGGTCGCTCCCCTCGATGTCGCTCAAGCACGTCCCTGCGTTTGACCAGGCCAATTGTTCAGCGTGGTGTGGGCGCCTGGCAGCAGGCGCAAGCGGGCGCGGGCCACATTGCCGCAGACGGCCCACAGAACCGGCTCGGGGGGGCAGCGTGGAGCCCTCATGCCGAGACCGGCCCTGCCCGACCGGAGAGCCGACAGCCGGGTGCTGTCCGTTCTCGTGAACATCAACCTCGACCCGATCCGGGGTGCCTGCCGGAACGAGGAGGGCGGAGGGTGGAAGCAGGTTGTCGAGCAGCTGTCCTTCGAGCGCGGCGGCGCCGAGCGCGTCCTGTCCGGCTACCCCGTACTCGTCGAGCTGATCGCCGCGTCGGGCGCGCGGACGGGGACCGTGAACTGCGTTCCCCGCTCGGCTCGTTGACCGCACGGCGCGCTTCACGGACCTCCTCGGCGGTCCAGCCGGGCCGTGTCTCAGTCGTCCTCGGCACAGGGTTTCCGGCTCCTCGGATCGGCAGGGAGCAGGTCCACCTCGTCAGGGGTGAAATCCCGGTCGCCGATGATGTCGCACAGCTCGCGGTACCACCGGCCCGGCGCCAGGTGGAGCGGTCCGCCGGTGCCGTCGGGGCCGATGTGGAGCACGGTGCTGCCGTCTCTGGAAGCGCCCATGAAGGAGTGCTGCCCGTCGAGTGTGCTGTCGCGTGGGCCGGTGAAGGAGTAGAGGGTCTCGTAGCCGGGCTTGCCGATCCGGTAGACGCGTACGGCGTTGTTCGCGGCGATGAGATAGCGGCCCTCGCCTTCCAGAAAACTTGCGGCGTACGGCGTGTCGTCCGACTCGGCGATGCTGCGCAGGGGGCCGATCTCCTTGTGGGGCGGGTCGCCGCGCCGCCAGAGTTCGAAGACCGAGCCCCGGCGCAGGATCGCGAAGTACTTGCCAGTGGAGTCGAATTGGGCGGCGAGGATGTCGTCGCCGGTCTTCACGGTCTCGGTGGTGCGTCCGGTAGTGATGTCGACGACGTGGATGCCGGGCCGGTCCAGGACGATGACGGTGACCCGGTGAGGTCCCGGGTAGGGGCCGATCATCAGGTCCGCGTCCTTGGCTCCTCCGGCTCGGGAGCGGACCGTCGTGGCGTCGAAGCGCGCGAGTCGCCGGCCGGTGCGTGGATCCCATTGCTCGACGATGCTTCCCGAGACGGTGATCAGTTTCCCGCCGCGGTCGAAGAAGTAGCCGAAGTCGTACTTCGGGTGTCCGCTGCTGCCGCGTTCGCCGCCACCGAACTCGATGTCCCCGATCGACGGTGCGGAGTCATCGAGTCGGGGAGGTTCGGCGGTGGTGACGGTGGTGGTGCGGCGCAGCGTGGTGGCGTCGCGGACGGTGACGATGTTCGCGCCCTCGCGGTCGGCGACGAGCCGTCCGGTGCGGTCGAGGGCGAGGGGTTCGATGCGTTCGGGCACCCAGTACGGCTTGCGGCGCGGTACGTCGGCGAGGACGCGCGCGCTGGCATTGCGCGCATGGTGCACCTGTATGCGGGAGCCGTCTGCCAGGACGGTGATCGTGTACTTGCCGTCGTGCGTGAGAAGCTGCTGGGCGACGTCGAGGAACCAGTGGCCGGGGCGCAGTTGGACGAAACCGATCATCGCCTCGTCGTGGCGGACGTAGTAGAGCCTGCCGCCGGACTCCACGAGCCATGGGCTGCTCTTGGCGAGCGAGGAGGTCGAGGCGGGCAGGCCGTTGCGGGAGAGGACCTTGCCGTCGCGCATGTCGACGACGGTGAGGCCCTTGCGCGAGTTGAAGGCGACCCGGAGGCCCGATCCGTCGACGGACTGCACCAGGCAGGTGTCGGACGCGAAGTCCTTGTTCCTCTCCCGGTAGGCAGGGCCCTCCCGGGAGCCGTCCGGGAGCCGGTGGACGGTGACCTCGGTGGTCTTGCCCCGAACGTGGCACAGGACGGCCCGGGTCCGGTCGCCGGAGATACGGATCTGGTCGGCGTCGGCGCGCACCACGAGCCGGCTCCTGCCGGTCTCGAGGTCGAGGGCGAGCAGGCTGCCCTTCTCGCCCTGCCCGAAGTCGCGGAACCGCTTGTAGACGGGGACCAGCAGCGTCCGGTTGTCGGAGGCGGGCCACATCCTGAACTCGATCCCCTTGGGCGCCGGGAGATTCCCGGCGAGGGTGCCGTGCGGGCCGCTGTCCAGGTTCCACCAGACGATGCGTTTGCGCACATGGGCGACGATCACCGCGCCGTCGAGGGACATCGCGGGGGTCACGGTGTCGCTCCAGTTCGTGCCGATGCCGGGGGCGTCGGGGAGCCGGTGGAGCGGCCCGGCGGGCCGCTTCGCGTCGGGGCGCACCTCGAACCACACGGCCTTGCCGTCGTACTGGACGTAGGCGGCGCGTTTCCCGTCGGCGGACACCATGACGTACTCGACTTTGTCGGTGGACGGCACCCGCACGGTCCGGACCGGTCCGGTCAGGGCGTGCACGAACAGGATGGCTCCGGAGCGCTTGGCCGCCGCGAGGACCACGTCGCCGTCGCGGCTCTTGTCGAAGACGGTGTCGCCGAGGCCGCCCGAGAGCACCCGGTCGTAGTCCGTGTACTGGAGGTACTGGCGCAGCAGTTCGTTCTCGGCCTCCTGCGTGGGGGACGTGTCGTAGGCGGCGAGGGAGAGCAGCACAGCGCGGGCCGGGTCGGTGACCGTGGACTCCTGTGCGGCCTGGGCGAGGGCGCGGGAAGCACCGAGGGCGGCGCGTTCCTGGCTGCTGCGGCGTTCCACGACGTAGAGCATGCCGAGCACCAGGGCGAACGTCAGGGCCGTGGCCAGTCCGGAGAACAGGGCCCGGCGTCGGCGGGCGCGGGCGCGGCGGTGGGTCCGGCCGGCGGTCAGGTAGTCCCGCTCGGCCTCGCTCAGGGCCGCGTCACGGTCAGGAAGCCACTGCTCTGCGCCGGCCATCGCCGCGGTGGTCGGCAGGTGTTCGGGTGCCCGGTCCGCCTCCTGCCAGCGGTCCATTTCGTGCCGTACGGTCTCCCGCCAGCCGAGGAAGGACCGGTCCTCTGCCACCCACCCGGCGAGCTTCTCCCACTCGCCGATCAGCGCCTCGTGCGTGAGCTCCACGGTTTCAGTGCCCTCGGCGCTGCGGTCGGTGACGAGAAGCCGGGTGTGCGCGGCGAGCCGTTGGGCGATGCGCCACTGATCCGCGCTGAGGTCGCCGCGCCGAGCGAGGCGCCGGGTGACCACCGCGGCTCCGAGCGGCAGCCGGACAAGCTGGGTGAACAGCCGGCGGGCCGTCGCCTCGTCGTCCGGTGGCACGTGTTCGGCCCAGACCCGGTCGGCGTGGTTGCCGAGGGCACCGGTGACACCGCCGAGTTCGTCGTACGCCCGGTGGGTGAGCACGCCGTCCTCCTGTCGCTGCCACAGCAGGTCGAGGGTAAGGGCGAGGAGCGGCAGGGCGCCCGGTCCGGTGCCGGTGTCGGCGAGGATGCGTTCGGTGAGATGGGGCTCGTAGGAGACGCCGGGGAGGGTGTCGACGGGGGTGGTGACGATGTCGCGCAGCCCGTCCTCGCCGAGCGGGCCGAGGGCGTGCAGGTGCCGGCCGGTGACAGGGCCGAGGTGCGGGTGGCCGAGGACGGGTTCGAGGAAGTCGGCGCGCAAGGTGGCGAGTACGCGGACGGCGGGTGGCAGGGCATCGGCGGCGAACAGCACGTCGGCCAGTTCGCGCACGGCGTCCGGGGGCTGCTGAAGAAGTTCCTCCAACTGGTCGATGACAACGAGGAGTTGACTGCCACCTTGGAGTTCGAGCAGGCGGTCCGTCGTCTCGGCGAGGCCGTGGAGGCGCAGCTCGCCGGACAGTTCGGGTATGCGTGCCAGTCGGCGGGTCTCGGGCAGGTCGGGTTCCAGCAGTGGCAGCAGCGCGGAGGCGAGGGCCGCGAGGGGGCTGCTCCCGGACGCGGGCCGCATGACGACGACGCAGGCTCCGCGCGCACGCAGCCGTGGCGCCACACCGGCGAGCGCGAGCGACGACTTGCCGGAACCGGAGGGGCCTATGACAGTGACCCACTGCTGCTCGTCGAGCGCCCGGGCGACCCTGTCGCTCTCGTTCCGCCTGCCGTGGAAGACCGCCGCGTCGGCCTCCTCGAAGGCCTCGAGTCCGCGGAACGGCGAGGGGGGCAGCACGAGTGGGCCCAGTTCAGGCCAGGCGGCCACCAGACCGCTGGTGGGGATCAGGTAACTGACCGGCGGCTGCGCGGACTCGGCGACGGCGACCATGCCGACCACACCCGACAGCCGGTCGTCCCACACCGGCCCACCGCTGAAGCCCTGCGACACCGGGTAACCGACACCGACGAGATCAGCCTGCACCCAGCCGTCGGCCTGCCGCCCCCGCAGCACGCCCGCGTGCCAGACCCCACCGGGACGCCCGGCGGGCAGCCCGAACGCCCGCACCCGGTGCCCCCACAACCCGTCCGCCGGCTCATCGGCCGGCTCGTCCGCCACCGCCAACGCGTCCGCGTCGACCAACCGCACCGGTCCCGCCCCCGGCGGCGGAGCCGCGAACCGCAGCACGGCGACATCGGACGCACCGGAGGGCGCACCGGAAGCTGAACCGGAGGGCGCGCCGCCCGACCCCCGAGGCGGCACCCACAGCTCGACGACCGCGTCCGAGTGCGGCGCGGCGGGCACGAGGGGCAGGTCGACCAGGACACGCGCGCCGGGTTCCGGTGGCGTGCCGGCCGGTGTGCCGAGGGCGGCGGAGACCACGTGCGCGCAGGTCAGGGCGACCGTGTCGGACACCAGGAAGCCGACGCCGACGGGTTGCCGCCGCGCATCGAGGATGCGCAGCAGCGCCCTGTCCAGGGCCTTCGGGCCGATGGCCGCCGGCTGCCGCTCCGGCCCCTGTGCCGACGTCATTCCGCCGCCCGGTCCGACGGCCGGCGCCCGGCCAGGGTGACCGTGAGGTCGGCCTGTCCGGTCGTCCGGGAGATCACCAGGTCGGCGTCGGCGGACAGGGACAGGGACAGGCCGAACTCGACGCCGATCTCGTCGGGGCCGTCGGGCATGTCGCGGAAGGTGCTGACGAAGTTCTCCGCGACGGGCCGGATCGCGGCGAGCATGTCGTTCAGCGACCGGTTCGCCCGCGCCACGACCCGCCCCGGCCGGGGGACCTCGCCCAGCGCGTCGGACACCTCCTCGCTCTGCACCCGGACCATGTCCGTCATGCCCCGCGGTGCGGCGCCCGAGGCGCCACCGGCCGCGGACACGGGTAGTTCGACCAGATACATGCGTCCCCCTTCACACGGTCCCTCATCGTCAACGCTCGCCGGACAACACGGCGCTACGCGCACAGTCGCCGTGTCTTCGCCTCCGCCGGGAGATCGTCGCGCTCGTCCGCCGTGAACGCCCGGTCGCCGACGATGCGGCACAACTCCCGTCTCCACAGCTCGGGGTCGAGGACCAGGGCTCTGCCCGTTTCCTCGAAAGCGCCCTGGATCACGGTGTTCCCGTCCTTGGACACGTCCAGGTAGGAGAGCTCCCCCGTCGTCGAATCGCCGATCACGTACGAGTCGTCGTAGCCGCGCTTGCCGATCCGGTAGGTGCGTACGGCGTTGTCGGCGGCGATCAGGTAGCGGCCGTCGTCGAGGAAGACGGCGCGGTAGGGGGTGATGCTGCTCTCGCCGACGGTGCTCAGCGGGCCGATCATCCTGCGCGGGGAGTCTCCGCGCTGCCACACCTCAAGTCCCGTGTCACGTCGCATGACCGCGAAGTACCGGCCGCCGGAGTCGAATTGGACGGAGAGGACATCGCCCTCGGTACGCACGCGGTCCGTGATCCGTCCGTCCGTGATGTCGACGACGCGGATGCCGGGCTGTCCCTGCACGATCACGGAGACCTTGTTCCGGTCGGGGTACGGGGCGATCGTCATGATCGCGTCAGGGTCGTCGTCGGGGCGCAGCGCACCGGCGTCGAAGCGGGCGGTCTGCCGGCCCGTGCGCGGGTCCCACTGCTGGACGACGGTGCCGGAGACGGTCAGCAGGTGGCCGGTGTGGTCGAAGTAGTAGCGGAACTCGTACCTCTGCTCGCGCCAGCTGAGCGCCCCGCTCACGTCCAGGTCCCGGACCCGTCGGGTGCCGGGCCGGGTCTTCGGCGGCCGGACGGCGGTCACGGTGGCCACCTTCCGCAGGGTCGACGTGTCACGGACGACCACCACGTTCCGGGCCTCGCGGTCGGCGATGAGCCCGTCGGTGCCGTCGAAGACGGGCAGGTCGGTCTCCTCGGGCACCCAGTACGGCTTCGCGCGTGACGTCCGCGCGAGGACGCGCCCGCTGCGCCTCGGGTCGGCCGGGCGCAGTTCCATCCGGGAGCCGTCCGCGAGGACGAGGATCGTCCGCTTCCCGTCGGCGGTGAGCCGTTGCTGAGCGGCCTTCGGCAGCCGCCTGCCGGGAGGCAGGTTTACAAAAGCGATCATCGAGTCCTGCCGGCCCGCGTAGTAGAGCTTGCCGTGCGACTCGGAGAGGAGAGGTGCGGGTGTGAACTGCGTAGAGGCGGGTTCCGGCAGCGAAACGCTGGAGATCGCCTCGCTCCTGTCCAGGTCCATCACGCGCAGTTCCTCGCCCCATCGGAGCGCAACGCGCCGCCCGGTCGCGTCTACGGCGGCCACCGTGCACAGGTCCGTGGTGTACACCTCGTCCCGCTCGCGATAGGAGCGGCCGATGTCGGCACCGTCGGAGGTCCGATGACGGCTGACGACGGACTGATCGTTCTCCTCGCGGCACACGACCGCAGTGCGGCGGTCTCCGGACAGATAGATTTCTTGGGCGCCGGACAGGAGTTGCGTGGCGCGGCCGGTTCCCATGTCGACGGACTTCAGGGCCTGCGCGCCCGTCGCCGTGTAGACCGTCGTCAGCAGCGTCCGCCCGTCCGGGCCGAACCAGAGTGCGTTGGTCATGTCCTGGGGCGCGGGCACGTCACCGGCGAGCGTGCCGCTGTCCAGGTTCCACCACACCAGGCGGCTCCGGACACGCGCGGCGAACATGCGGCCGTCCGCCGACATCGCTGGGCGCACCGAAGGATCCCAGCTGACGCCGGTACCCGGCGCGTCGGGCAGCCGGTGCACCGGGCCGAGCAGGTCTTCGGCGTCGGAGTCCACCTCGAACCACACGGCCTTGCCGTCCGCCTGGGCGTAAGCGCCGCGCCCGCCGTCCGCGGACACCGCGACCTCCAGGACCTGCCCCGTCGAGGGCACCTGGGCGCTGCGCACCCGTCCGGAGGTCGCGCCGACGTACAGGGTGGCCCGGCCCAGTTGCGAGGTGGCCAGCACTACGTCGCCGTCCCCGCTGGTGGTGAACTGCCTGACCGTGCCCAGCACTCCGGACAGCACCCGGTCGTAGCCCTGATATCGCAGGTACTGCCGAAGGAGTTCGTTGCGCGCCTCCGGCGTCGGCGCGGTCCGGTGAGCGGCAAGCGCCTTGAGGACGCCGAGGGCCGGTTCGGTGCGCGTCTCGTCCTCCGCGGCCACGGCGAGGGCGCGGGACGCGGCCTGTGCCGCGCGTTCCCGACTCTCCTCCCGCGTGGCGTAGAACAACGACAGGGCCACCAGGACCAGCAGCACGACGAGGCTGACTGCCGAGAGCACCGCCCGTCGCCTGCGGGCCCTCGCACGGCGGTGGGCGCGGCCGGCGTCCAGGTAGTGCCGTTCCGTGCCGGTCAGTTCATCAAGACGCTCGCTCAACCACTGTTCCGACTGGGCGAGTTGTAGGACCGTCGGCAGCAACTGCGGGGCACGATCGGCCTGCTCCCAGCGGTCCAGGTCCTGTTGCAGCGCGGCCCGCCACTCCAGGAAGGCGCGGTCCTCGGTGGTCCAGTCGGCCAGTTTGTGCCACCCGCCGATCAGCGCCTCGTGGGCGAGTTCCACGGTCTCGTTGCCCTCGGCGTTGCTGCCGATGACCAGCAGCCGGGTCCCGGCCAGCCGTTGCGCGACGCGCCACTCCTCGGCGCCCAGTTCGGTGCGCAGTGCCATCCGGCGGGTGGGCGCGGGCATGCCGGTCGGAACCCGGACGAGCCGGGTGAACAGCCGCCTGGCCGCCTCCTCGTCCTCCGACGGCACGCACGCGTCCCAGGCCCGATCGGCGTGCTCGCCCAACGCGCCGGTGACACCGCCGAGTTCCTCGTACGCCCGGTGCGTCAGCAGGCCGCCCTCCTGCCGCTGCCACAGCAGGTCGAGGGTGAGGCCGAGGAGCGGCAGCTCGCCCGGTCCCGGGCCGGTGTCGGCGAGGATGCGCTCGGCGAGATTCGGCTCGTAGGACACGCCGGGTACGGCCTCGACGGGTACGGTCACGATCTCGCGCAGGCGCTCCGGGGCCGGCGAGGCGAGCGCGTGCAGGTGTCCGCCGGTCTCGGGGCCGAACCGCGGATGGGCCAGCACCGGCTCCAGGAAGTCGGCGCGCAGCGTGATCAGTACGCGGACGGTGTCGGGCAGTGTGTCGCCGGTGAGCAGGTCGGCGAACTCGTCGACGGCGGCCGGTTCCAGGGCGAGGACCTCCTCGAACTGGTCGACCACGACGAGCAGTCCGCTGCCACGCCGAAGCTGGAGCAGCCGGGCCACGACGTCCGCCGGGCCCTGGCGACGCAGCAGTTCGGCGAGTTCCGCGATCCGGTCGGGGTGCTCGGCCTCGGGCAGGTCGGGTTCCAGCAGCGGCAGCAGCGCTGCGGCGAAGGCGGCGAGTGGGCTGCTGCCGGGCGTCGGCCGCAGGACCACCACCTGAGCGCCTTCCGCGCGCAGCCGAGGTGCCACACCGGCCAGGGCCAGCGACGACTTGCCGGATCCCGAGGGTCCCACGACAGTGACCCGGTGCTCGACGGCCAGCGCCCGCACCACCTCGTCGCTCTCAGCCCGCCTGCCGTGGAAGATCGCCGCGTCCGTTTCCTGGAACGCCGACAGCCCGCGGAACGGCGACGGCGGCAGCGTGACCGTGCGCAGCTCGGGCCGGGCGGCCAGCAGCCCGCTGGTGGGGATCAGGTAACTGACGGGCGGCTGTCCGGACTCGGCCACCGTGACCATGCCGACCACGCCCGACAGCCGGTCGTCCCACACGGGGCCGCCGCTGAAACCCCGCGACACCGGATAGCCGTTGCCGACGAGATCGGCTTGCACCCAGCCGTCGGCCTGCCGACCCCGCAACACCCCCGCGTGCCAGACCCCGCCGGGACGGCCGGCGGGCAGCCCGAACGCCCGCACCGGGTGCCCCCACAACTCGTCCGCGTCCACCAACTGCACCGGTCCCGCTCCCGGAAGCGGCGCCTCCAGCCGAAGCACGGCGACATCGGCGGGCTCGATGACATCGTCGCGTGCGGAGGCCCCGTCGGGCGCCCGCGGCGGCACCCAGTGCTCGACACCGGCCGTCGTCGCAGGCGTGCCGCCGTCGCGCTGCGGGGCGGGCACGAGGGGAAGGTCGACCTGGATCCGGGCGGAAGCGGGAGGCGCCGCGTCCCCCGTCGTGCCCAGGGCCGCATGGACCACGTGCGCGCAGGTCAGCGCGAGCGTGTCGGAGACCAGGAAGGCAACGCCGACGGGCTGCCCGCGGCCGTCGCGGACACGCAGTACGGCCGCGTCCAGGGACTGCGGGCCCGGGCCCACTGTACGCTCGGGCGGTAACGCGGGCACTGTCATCCCGCCGCGTCCGCCGCCGGTTGGCCGGACAACGGATTGCGCCAGGTCAGGGTGACCTTGAAGTTGGCCTGACCGGTCGTCCGGGAGATCACCACGTCCGCCTCAGCCGACAGGGACAGGCCGAACTCGACGCCGATCTCGTCGGGTTGCCGTGCCATGTCACGGAATCCGTCGACGAAGTTCTCCGCGACCGGCCGGATCCCGGCGAGCATGTCGTTCAGCGACCGGGTCGCCCGCGCCACGACCTGCCCGGGACGCGCGACCTGCACCAGCCCGTCCGCGGCCTCGTCGATCTGGACCTTCACGATGCCGGTCGCATCCGACGGAGCGGATCCCGCCCCCTCGCCGCCCGCCCCGGACACGGGCAACTCGACCAGGTACGCCATGCTTCCCCCTTCGCAGCACCTGCCACGCAGCTCCGTACCCTACCGATTCGACGGCATGTCGGGACCGAACCTGCTCAAACCGTCCCCGCAGCGTACCGACCTGGCGGTACGTGAACGAGGGCATCGCGGCGGCGTCAAGTCGGCCAACGACCTCGGCTGACCGGGTGCCCCTGGCGCGGATTCGGCTTCGGTCCGGTACAGCGGCCGCAGGTCAGAATGGTTGACCAGCCAGCGGAACGAACGGGTCACGACCCGACCGGCACCATGGGACAACACGAGCCTGCCGACATGGGCTTCGACCGACTCGATCGTCCACTCGACCCCGTTCGGCGCGATCCGCCGGCCCGCCGAGACCCGCAGCAGCCCTGCCGCGACGCCATCGGCCACCCGCCCGTGAACCGGCTGCAGAACCGACGCGATCGCTGCCTCCACCGCTGCCCTGACACGCCCACAGCAGCAGAACGGGCTGCCGGTACGGACTCGATCTCCGCAGACCGGTGCATAGGATCGTCGGCATGGCACTGCGACCTGTCATGGTGAACATAAAGGCTCTTGATGCCTCGGCGGTCGGCCGGTTCTGGGCGGAGGCGCTCGGCTGGAGTGCTTACAGCCCCGGCGTGACCACCTACGTCGGCCCCGTCGGCGGCCTCGTGTGGCCGCACCCGGTCGCCGTCGGCATCGACGTCGTTCCTGTCCCGGAACCCAAGACAACAACAAAGAACCGTGTGCACCTCGATCTCGCCACCACCTCTGCGGCCCATCAGGCGGAGTTGGTCGCGCGCCTCCAGGCTCTCGGTGCGACGCCCACCCACGTGGGCCAGGGCAAAGTGCCGTGGACGGTCCTCGCCGACCCCGAGGGCAACGAGTTCTGCGTGCTGGAGCCTCGGGAGATCCACCGGGACACCGGGCCGATCGCCGCGGTGGTGGTCGACTGTGCGGATCCGCGGGCCATGGCCCGGTTCTGGGGTGAGGCGATGGACTGGCCCCTGCATGAGGTGACTGGCGATCATGCGGTGTTGCGCTCCGCCAAGGGCGTCGGCCCGTATCTCGAGTTCCTCCGCACGCCCGGCGTGAAGACCGTGCCGGACCGCGTCCATCTCGACCTGCTGCCGTACCCCGGTGACGACAAAGCAGCGGAGGTGGCCCGGCTGCGGGCCCTCGGCGCCACCGACCTCGACCTCGGCCAGGGCGACGTCCCGTGGACGTGCCTGGCCGACCCGGAGGGCCACGAGTTCTGCGTCCTCGCCCCGTCCTGACGCGGAGCCTTGACGACGCCCCCGACACGTGAGTGCTCACCGCGTTTCTCGGCAAGCTCCTGTTCCCACATGACGACGCGCCGCTGAAGTTGGTGGATGCCGCGGTGAGGCCCCCGAGCCTGGACTCGCTCCATGCCTGCTCGCCAAGCTGCTCGGAGAGCCGCTTCTCCAGCTGGCCCACTCGCGGCGAGACGGGTGTCCCGCTCCAGCGCGTCGGCGAGGTCGGCCTGCAAGGAGGCTCGACTCACAGCCCGACGGCAGCTGTACAGGAAATGCACGCACTGGTACGTCTACCCCACGAGCCGGTCGCAACGATCCACCACTCGCCGGCATCCACGTGGAGGGCGGCCCCGCCCCGTGCGCCGGTTCCTGCTCGAGCCGATCCAGCTCAACTGGGACCGCAGGATCGACCCCGGCAAGGTCTTCGACCTCACCCTGCCCCTGGACCAGGCCGCAGAGGGCTGCAAGGCGACGGACGAGCGCCGCGCCACCAAGGTGCTCCTCACCCTCTGACGCGCCTGCGCACCTCTCGGGACCGCTCCGCATCCCTGCGACGGGCGGAGCGGGCCCCGAGAGCGCTCGCCTGCCCCGTATCGCCGGAGAGCGCTGCGGCGAACTGCTCACCTGTATATGGCGAAATTTCGACCATCCGCTGAAGGGGCGCACCGCCACGGCTGAGCCGTCCGCCCCGTCGCGCGAAGCTCGGTCTCCCTCCGCTGGAGGTGGCCGCGGTAGGCGATCGGTGACCACCGTGCACGGCACCGGATCCCTTCGGGGACGTACGCGTTGGCCCGACGCAGCCTCCGACCCTCAACGCTTCCGGGGCCATTACCACGCAATTGATCTCTGCCGCAAGCCCTCTCTTTCTCGGCGTGGCTGGTTATGATCGGCACCCCTACGTCCCACCGAAGCGGACCGGGCGTTCCTCAAGTCCCCTCCCCAGGACTACGCCTGGCCCGGCTGATGGTCTGCCGCCCGCTTTCCCCCCGCTCCCGAGGATTGATGTCTCCCATAGAACCCGAAGGGTCACAAGGCCGGTCGACGGCTCGTCGGCGGCGTACCGTGCGCCTGCGTACGCTGCTCATCTGGCTGGCGGTGGTCCCCACCACGGCCATGGGTGTCCAAGCCTTCATCACCGCCGACCGGTTGCTGGAGCGTGCGCATCACCTGCGCGCCGACGTGGCGGCCGGTGAGCGGATCGGCGTACCCCTGTACGACCTCATGGTCGAGATGCAGGCCGAGCGGACGATGACTGCCGCGCTGTGGGCGGGCTCTTCCGTGCCCGAGGAGGACCTGCGGAAGCGGCGTGCCGCCACGGACCGGGCAGCCGCCGAGTTCCGCCGGTCGTCTTCCACCGGCGGGGCGCGATCCGAGCAGGCGGACCGTCGCCTCGTGGCGGTGATGGAAGGCCTCGACGACCTGGATGCCTACCGCGAACGCACGGACGCCCGCAGCGGCAGCGCCGACAGTACGATCGCCTACTACACCGGCGTCATCAGCCAGATGGTGCGCTTCTACCAGGACGAGTTCAGCCACACGGAAGACGGCGGGCTCACTCAGGAAGGCCGCGTGGTCGTCGCCATGTTCTCGGCCTCCGAGATGCTGGCGCAGCAGGACACGATCCTCGCGCAGGCCGGGCCGTCCCGGGAGCTGACCACCTCCAGGTTCGCCGACATCGTCAATGCCATCGGCGCCCACAGGTACCTGTACGACATGTGGATCGTGCCGTATCTGCCTGCCGAGGACAACGAGCTCTACGCTCGGATGGCCCACTCGGAAGCGTGGCAGACCAAGACCCGCATCGAGAACGAGGTCGTCTCCGAGCACACGGACACCCGGTTCGGCGTGAAGCTGCCCCAGGCGGCCGGCGGCTGGCCGGCCGCGCACGAGAAGTGGGCGCCGCAGTTGGAGACGCTGAACGCCGGCCGGGCGCGGGGGCTGCTCGCGCAGGCCGACACCAAGGCGGCGGAGCTCGAGGCAGAGGTCGCCTGGCTGATCACGGGAAGCGGCGGCGCGCTGCTGCTTGTCACCGCCGTCGTCGTGTTCACCACGCGCTCGGTGCTGCGCCGCCTTAGCCGTCTGCACGAACGCACGGTGACCATCGCCGAGGACACGCTGCCGGACGTCGTCGACCGCCTGCAGCGGGGGCGGCCCGTCGCGGCCGACATGCTGCCCACGGTCCGCGGGGACCAGGACGAAGTCGGACGTATCCGCGACGCGTTCGCCCGGGTCGTCGCCGTATCGGTCGACGGACACAGGAAACTCGCGGACGAGCGACAGGGCTTCGGCATGTTCGCCGCGGGCATCGCCTCACGTACCGGAAATCTGGTCAGCCGCCAGTTGAGCCTCACCGAGGACCTCCAGGACACCTTCGGCCACGACGAAGCGCTCCTCGCCCAGTTGATGCGATCCGACCAGTTGACGGTGGGCATGCGGCGGCAGATCGAGAACCTGCTCATCCTGGCGGGCGGTGAGATCCCCGACCCGCACACCGAGCCCATGCGCGTCGCCGACCTGCTGCGCGAAGCCGCCGCGGAGGTCGAGGACTTCCGGCGGATCGAGCGGCAGGCCCTGGACGAGATCAGCGTGGAACCGCGCGTGATCAGCCAGATCAGCCACCTGCTGGCAGAGCTGCTCGACAACGCCACGCGGTTCTCCCCGCCGAAGTCGAAAGTCGTCATCCGGGCGGACCTGGTGGCTGACGGCCTGTCGGTCGAGATCGAGGACCGCGGTCCGCGCGTGACACCCGCGAGCTACGAGGAGATGAACGGACGGCTCCACTCGGCCCCGCCGTACGCCGTCCTGGCGGAGAACGCACACCGGCTGGGTCTCTTCGTCGTCGGCCACCTCGCCGAGCAACTCCGGGCCAGGGTCACGCTGCGCAGGTCGGTGTACGGCGGGACGTCGGCCATAGTGATCATTCCCAAGGAGCTGCTCGTGCCGACCGAGCGGGAACAGCCACGCACCTCGGCCCGGCCCGTCCCCCCTCAGCCTGTCCCCGCCGAGCCTCTCCCCGCACCGGGCCGCCTCGATGAACGCAAGCCCGAGCTGGTCCTGCATTCGCGGTCCGGTCTGCCGAGCCGTCGGACGCAGGAGCGGTCGAGGGAGAGCACGCTCCCGGTGCGGCCCGTGGCGCCGGTCGGCGACTCGCGGCCCGTCCTGCCCGAGCGGGTCCCGCAGACCCATATCGCCGAGCAACTGCGCGAGCCACGCGCACCGGAACCCGTGGTCGGCCAGAACGCGGCGACACCCGAAGAGGTGGCCGACGCGTGGGCGGACTACGAACACGGAACCCAGACAGCAGAAGAAGAGCTCCGACAGGATCAGCCATGACGACGACAACGAACGACATGATCTACAGCATCCTGGACAACAATCTGAGCAGGATCGCCGGTGTCCAGGGAGCCGTGCTCCTCTCCAACGACGGGATCAAGCTCAGCGCCTACCTGCTGGAAAGGCCGCAGGCGGAGCGCATAGCCGCGGCGTCTTCCGGGATCGCGGCCACGATGAAGGCGATATCCAGGGAGGTCGACGGCGGCCGGGTGATCCGCCAGCTGGTCGAGATGGACGACAGGTATCTCTGCATCGTCGGGTGCGGCGAGGGCAGCACGCTCATCGTCGTGACCTCCCGCAAGGCACGGCTCGGGGAGCTGGGCGGCGAGGCGGTGCGGACCGCACAGGCGCTCGGTGAGTGGCTGGGCACACCTGAACGCACCCAGGCGCCCACGTCGTAATGCCGGACGCCCCGCAGCACAGAGGCCGCCGCCGGACTCGGCTGTACGCGCTGACCGACGGCCGTACAGCCGCCCCGCACACCGTCCTGACCATGGACACCACGATCACGGCGGCGGTCGCCGCGGAGGCCCGCGGTGGCCTGCCCACGGAGTGGCAGACCATCCTCTCCATGTGCCCGGCTCCGGACGGGCGCGCGGTCGCCGAGATCGCGGCCCGGATGCACATGCGCCTCACTCCGATGACGGTCCTTCTCGGCGAACTCGCGGACCGCGGGCTGATCGACCACCGGCCGCCCCTGGAGGAGGCCGAGACCACCAATGTCCACCTGCTCATGAGAATCAGGGACAGCCTTGCCCGTATATGACTCCCCTGCCCGGGAAGCGGCCCCCGTCAAGATCCTGATCGCCGGGGGATTCGGCGTCGGAAAGACGACGCTGGTCGAGGCAGTCTCCGAGATCGAGCCGCTGCGTACGGAGGAGCGACTGACGGCCGCGGGTGTCGGCGTGGACGACCTCGACGGAATCGAGTCCAAGACGGTGACCACCGTCGCGATGGACTTCGGCCGTATCACCCTCACCGACGCCGGGGTCGTCCTGTATCTGTTCGGTACGCCGGGCCAGGAGCGCTTCTGGTTCATGTGGGACGACCTGCTGAACGGAGCTCTGGGAGCGATCGTGCTGGTCGACACCCGGCGCCTGGACCGCAGCTTCCCGGCCGTCGACTTCTTCGAGAACCGCGGGCTTCCGTTCGTGGTCGCCGCGAACTGCTTCCACGGCGAGCAGCTGTACACCGCGGAGGAGGTCGGGGCGGCGCTGCATCTGCGTGACCCGAACACGCCCATCCTCATGCTCGACGCCCGCTCCCGTCACGACGCCCGTGACGCCCTGCTCTCGCTCCTCGACCTGCTCATCGCCAAGGCAGAGACCTCTGCGTCCGTCTGACGGAGCAAGCCGGCGCGCATCGGCGTGGACGCGTCGGCGCTGACACGTGCCCACCAGCGTGCCCCTGGCCGTCCCGAGCCGGCTTCGTCGAGCCGGCTCTTCAGTCGCGATCCCCATCGCCTGGGTGTGGATGGCGCTGGATAGCGATCATGACGGCGTCGTCGCCCAGCCGTCCCCCGACGTGGTCGAACAGATCACGCCGGAGGCGACGCAGGAACGCGTCGGGGTTGCTCTCGGTCCAGCCCGTGATCCGCTCGGTGAGTGGACAGAGACACCGGTGGAGTCGCGGGCCTCGACAACCCCGTCCGTGTAGAGCAGCAGGAGGTCTCCCGCCTCGAACTCGAATGCGTCGATCTGGTATCGAGGGCGCGCAAGTTCACCGAGGCCCAGCGGAGGCGCGGGCTGGTAGGCATCGATCGTCGTGGCACGGCCGTTTCGCAGCACAACGGGCGGCGGGTGGCCGCAGTCGATCATGTGAACCACGCCGCCCTGGTCGGGGATGTCCGGAATGGCGGCGGTGATGAAGGTCTCTCCGGTCCGGTCCGTCTCGCCGGGCTCGGCCAAGCCCCAGCACACGCTGCCGTCGAGATACGTGACCAGTTCGGCCAGAGTCGCCTGGCGGTGGGCGGCGGCCCGGAGGGAAGCCCGCCTCGTGTCTCCGGGCAGTCGGCGGAACGGCGGCCGCACCGAGCTGAGAGCATCGACAGCCGAGGACCGTGAAGCGGGAACGTATGCGCACCGCACCGCCCATGCGATGAGGAGGACCTGATGAATGCCGCCGAAGAAGGACGGCAACAGCTGGACGCGGTCAGCGTTCTCAACGCCAGGACGACGCTCCTCCAGCTCCTCGCGCGGGCGGGCGTCTACTCCGGGGACGCGGAGGAGCTGATCGGACTCGTCGAGGCCGGTGCCCTCGCCCTCGCGCACCGGGAGCTCAGCGGAATCGGGCGGAGCGCGCCGGGAGACAAGGGCGAGCTCTACGAGTCCGGCCGGCTCGACGGCGCCCAGGCCGTCGCCGACGCACTCGGCGCCATCGCGGAACGAGCGCTGCAACACGTTGTCGGCTCCGACCCGTCGGCCTGCTCTGCCGACCATCGTCCTCCCGTCCGGAGGATGGAGGTGGAGCGGGCGAAGGTGGCGGTCACGCCCCTCTACCTGTCGTTCACCGCGGCCTCCGACCTCGATCCCGAGGTCACCGAACAGGTGCTCACCGCCGTCCTCGGCACGATGACCTCCAGGCAACGGGCCGCTTATGCCGGGCTGCTGGCGGATTTCGCCTCGGCCCATCGGGCACGCCTGGAGCGGCTCTACGCGGGCTACGGGCCCGGCAGCAGCATCGCGATCCACGGCCGCTACTCCCTCATCCACTCCCCGACCAGCGTCGCCGTGCTGGAGCGACTCGCCACGGCGCCGTCTGCGCTACGGGAGGAGTGGGACGCCGGCGAACTGCCGCCCGCGTGGCTGGACGGGCTGACAACGGCCTGGGGGTCGTCGGCCTGACCGCCGACGGTCCCCGACGGCGGCCGCGAGGCGTTCCCGTGGCTCTCGCCCCACGGCACAGCAGGCCGCGGTGTCGGCCTCGAGGCCGAAGAACACCTGAACGACGCCCGCCGTTTGCCTGGGCGTCACCGAACGAGCATCCATGTCGGAAAGCATCTGTGTCCCTGGCTCAGGGAGGGAACGCAGGTGCGGCAGGGACGGATCAATCGGCTACGTCGGCTCGGCGCAGGGCTGGCGGCCTTGGCAGGCGCCGCGTCGCTGTCCGCGTGCGGGACCGGTGCGACCGGCGACAGCGAGCAGGCTGCCGCAAAGGCGCCGAGCGACATCGTCTGCGCGCAGAAGGGGCAGCTCGCGGCGTCGGGCTCCACAGCCCAGCAGAACGCGATGAGGCACTGGATGCGGGAGTACCAGCAGGCGTGCCCCGGGGTGCAGATCCGCTATGTGGCCATCGGTTCGGGCGGCGGTGTCGCCCAGTTCCTGCGCGGTGCGACGGCGCTGGCCGGCACGGACAGCGCGCTGAAGCCGGACGAGGTCGAGGCGTCCCGCCAGTCCTGCCCCGGGGGCCGGGCCATAGACCTGCCCATGGTGGGCGGGCCGATCGCCGTCGGCTACAACGTCGACGGCGTGGAGGAGCTGGTCCTCGACGCGCCGACGCTGGCCAAGATCTTCGACTCGGAGATCACCACGTGGGACGCCCCGGAGATCCGGCGGCTGAATCCCGGCGTCGCGCTGCCGCCGACCCCCATCAGCGCGGTGCACCGCTCCGACGGTTCGGGCACCACGCAGAACTTCAACGCCTATCTGGGTGCCGCGGCCCCCGAGGACTGGCCCTACGAGGCGGAGAAGGCGTGGCAGGCCAAGGGGGGCCATTCGGCGGCGGGTTCCGACGGCGTGGCCTCGCAGGTGTACACCACGGACGGTGCCATCGGGTACTTCGAGTTGTCCTCCGCCGCGGAGGAGGGGATTCCCACGGTCAGGCTGGACACCGGTGCGCCGGAGCCTGTCGCCGTCTCGGCGAAGGCGGCGTCGGCGGGCATCGCCGCGGCCGAGGTGGGTGCCGGCGGCGGCAAGGACCTGACGGTGGAGTTCGACTACGCGACCAAGGCCCCGGGGGCGTACCCGCTGGTCCAGGTCACGTACGAGGTCGTCTGCGACAGGGGCACACCGGCCGCGGCGCTCCCGGCCCTCAAGTCCTTCCTCACGTACACGGCCGGCGAGGAGGGCCAGAACCACCTGGCGAAGCTCCACTACGCCCCCTTGCCGCCGGCGCTGGCCGCCCGGGTGCGGGACGTGGTGGCGAGCCTGTCCTGACGGGCGGGCGCGGCCACGGGACGTCGGTGCGGCGGACTGCGGGTCACTCGTCGAAGGGGTCCTCGGACTCCGCGTCCGGGTCCGGCTCCGCCTGGTCCTTGGCGCGCTTGCCGACGACGGCTGCCGCCGCGAGCGCGCTGGCGAGGAAGGCGGCGGCGACCGTCCACGGCTGGTTGAAGCGGTGGCCGGTGAGGTGGTCGAGCGAGTACCGGCCGGGACCGGCGACGCCGAGAGCCGCCGCCGAGAATCCGAGGAACGCCGGATACTCGAAACCGCCCGACTGCGCGAAGAAGCCGGCCGGCGCGTGGACGGAGACGGCTCCGGCCATGTTGCCCGCCGCCGCGGCGCCGGCGGCCGGAGTCGCGAGCCCCAGGGCCAGCAGCACACCTCCGCCCGTTTCGGCGAGGCCGGCGGCGAGGGCGCTCCCCTTGGGCGGGTGGAACCCCATGGCCTCCATCCCCTTGCTGGTTCCCTCCAGGCCGCCTCCCCCGAACCAGCCGAAGAGCTTCTGCGTGCCGTGGGCGGCGAGCACGGCGCCGGTGCCGACCCGCAGGACGAAGAGTCCGACGTCGCGGCGGTTGAGTCCGACGTCACGGCTGTTGAAGGTGGTCATGGCTGCTCCCGGTGCGGACGACATGGGCGACGCCATCCACTCTCGGCCCGCCGGGCGTCCGGGCCGAGACGTTGCTGGTCCGTACGGGTGACGGGGCACGCGGCGGCGCCCCTGGCGGATGAGGCGCCCCTACGCGTGCCGAGAATGCGCTCCGGGCGGCGGTCCTGGGGGCAACGGCGTTCACCCGTCCGCCCGTTGATGCCACGGTGTCCGTGCGGCTGCCGCTGGACCGGCGTCTACTGACGACCGTCCTCGGCTCCCCGCAGATGCTGCAGGGCGTACGAGCGCCACGGACGCCAGCGTTCCGGGTCGGCGCCGGCCGGCAGCGCCGGGTCGTCGGGCAGCAGTACGTCCGGGTCGCCCAGGGCGTGCATGCGGATGCGGGCGGCCGTCGCGCCGTCGACGCCCGGGAGGGCGAGCAGACGGCGCTCGGTCTCGTCGCGGTCCGCGCCCGGGTCCAGCGTCAGGTCGCCGGAGGCGAGAGCGGTCGCCAGGGAGCGCAGTGCCGGCGGACCGGCCTCCGTCAGGCTCTCGGCGCGTGGGAAGAGGCGGGTGAGGCCGCCGCTGGGGACGCACAGCTCCTCTCCGTACGCCGCCACGAGATCTGCCGCGGATCCGCCCGCCACGACCCGGATCGCGGCCTCGTGCGGGTCCGCAGCACCGGGGACGCGCAGGCCGGGGCGGGCCGCGACCAGCAGGGCGAGGACGGGGTCGGCGCCGAGGCGGTCCGCGACCGCGCAGGGGTCGGCGTCCAGGTCGAACAGGCGGCGCACGCGCTGCGTCGCCGTGGTCAGGTCGCGCAGGTCGGCGAGGTGCAGGCGGCACTCCAGCCAGCCTCCGGGACCCGGCCGTTCGGACACCTCGGCGACTCCGGCGCCGCCGGGCAGGCGCAGGGTGCGCCGGTAGATGCGCGAGCCGTCGTCGCCGACGACTTCCTCGACCCCCGGGATCGCGCCGGCCGCCAGGTGGTCGACCATGTCGCGGGCGGCGTACGGGCCCCGGTAGGCCAGCCGCAGCGGGACGCCCGCGCCCCCGCCCGGCGCGAGAGCGCGTCCCGCGCGGGCGGAACGCAACTCGCTGGGAGTGGCGGCGTAGATCTCGCGGATGGTGTCGTTGAACTGCCGTACGCTCGCGAACCCGGACGCGAACGCGATCTCCGCGGCCTGAAGCGTCGTCGTCTGCAGCAGGACGCGTGCGGTGTGACCGCGCTGCGCGCGGGCCAGCGCGATGGGCCCCGCGCCCAGCTCGGCGTTGAGCTGGCGCTGCACCTGGCGGGCGCTGTAGCCGAGGCGGGTGGCGAGTCCCTCGACGCCCTCGCGGTCCACGACGCCGTCGCCGATGAGCCGCATGGCGCGGCCGACGACGTCCGCGCGGACGTTCCATTCGGCGGAGCCCGGCACGGCGTCGGGGCGGCAGCGGCGGCAGGCGCGGTATCCGGCGCTCTGGGCGGCAGCGGCGGTGCGGTAGAAGGAGACGTTCCGGCGTTTGGGCGTGACCGCCGGGCAGCTGGGGCGGCAGTAGATGCCGGTGGTGGAGACGGCGAAGAAGAAGACGCCGTCGAAGCGGGCGTCGCGGCTGGTCACCGCCTGGTACCTGCTGTCCTCGGTCAGAGCCCCGGTGAGGACGTCCTCGGACCGGGTCCGCGCGGGGCGCCCGTCGGCCGTCCGGCTGCCGTCGATGGTCATAGGGCCAGTATCGGAGGCTCCACGGTCCCCGGCTGGCGGAAATCGGACATGATGCTGATGCGGACCGCGCCGCCGTCCCGGTCCACTCCGCCGAGCCAGCCCGGCCACAGGTGGACCGCCCGGTCGGGCACGGCGGTGCCGGGCAGCGGCTGCCGGTGCAGAAGCCGGCCGTCCTGTTCCACGACGAGGACCGCGTGCGGCAGCCGTTCCGCCGTGCGCAGCAGGAAGCGGCCGCGCGGAGGCGGAGGGCCGGCGGGGGTGACGACGTTCGGAGTGATCCGCAGCAGCGGCGGCTCGCACCGGACGGGCAGGCCCTCACCGGGCCAGGGTGAGCCGCCGAGATGGCGCAGGACGGCCGCTGCGGCGTGCCGTCCCTCGTCGGCGGCCGTGGCGGCGGGCTCGGTCCCGCGCAGCAGGCTGCCCGCGGCGAAGACCCCGGCCCGTGCCGTTCGCAGGGCGGTGTCGACGGCCGGGCCACGGGTGACGGGATCGAGCGGTACGCCGCCGTGCCTGGCCAGTTCGTGGTCGGGGATCCAGTCGCCGGTGAAGACCACCGTGTCACAGGCGATCAGGCGCAGGGCGCCGTCCGGGCCGAGCAGCCGTACGCCGGTGAGCCGGCCGCGTCCGGTCAGCTCGGCGACCGTGGTGCCGGTCAGCACCGGGACGCGATGGCGCGGCGACTGCAGCGGGCCGTGCGCCCGTTCGGTGACGAGCGCGACGACCTGGGTGCCGGTCCCGCGCAGGGTGCGGACGGCCGTGAGCGCGACGGGCTCGGAGCCGACGACGACGGCGCGGCCGCCGGCGCGGCGCCCGAACCGGTGCGCGGACCGCAGGAGTTCACCGGTGGTGAGCACGCCGTCCGGCCGGGTGCCGGGGACGAGGCGGGCGCTGCGGGGACGTTCGCGGGCGCCGGTGGCGAGGACGACGGCCCGCGCGGTGACCCGTTCCAGTCCCGCGGGGGTGGTGAGGTCGACGGTGAGCGGCCCGGCCCAGTCGGTGACGGTGGCCGAGGTTCGCAGGACGGCTCCGGCCGCTGTGGCGGCGTCGACGAGCCCGCGGGCGTAGGAGGGGCCGTCGAGGGGGCGGTGGCGGGGGCCGAAGCCCCGGTGGGGCGAGTGGCGGGGACTGCCGCCGGGCTCCTGTTCGCGTTCGACGGCTTCGACCCTGCCCGCGCCGTGGGCGGCGAGCCGGGCGGCCGCGGCGAGGCCCGCCGGACCGGTGCCGACGACGAGCACGTCGACGGCGCGTTCCCGGCGCGTCTGCGGGCCGGCCGCATCACCGGAGAGGTCACGGCGGCTCATCGGGCGCCCCCGCCCCGGGGGTCACGTCGGCTCATCGTGCGTCTCCGCCCGTCGGCTCCCCGGCGCGGTGGGCGTCGAAGAGGTCGCGGACGGCGGCGCCGCAGAAGAACCCCTGGCAGCGGCCGCCGCGGGCACGCGTGCGGCGCCGCAGGCCGTCGAGTGATGCCGGAGGAAGCGTGCCGGTGAGGGCGTCGCGGATCTCGCCGCGGGTGACGCGCTCGCAGTGGCAGACGATCGTGCCGTACTCGGGGTCGGCGGCGATCAGGTCGGCCCGCTGGTACGGGCGCGGGAACGCCTCTCCGATGTTGGGCATGCGCACGGGCTCCAGGGGCCCGGCGGGCCCGGGATCGAGTCCCGCGTCGCGGAGCAGCCCCACGACGTACGCGGCGATGGCCATCGAGGCGGTCAGCCCGGTGGAGCGGATGCCGCCGACGGTGACGTACCGCTGCGCGGGACGGGAGCGGATGCGGTAGTCCTCGTGCCCGGTGGCGGCGCGCAGTCCGGCGTAGACGGCGGTGACCTCCTCGTCGATCAGGTCGGGCAGGATGCGCCGGCCCTTCTCGCGGAGGAGTTCGATTCCCTGCGCCGTGGAACCGGTCGCCCGCTTGTCGTCGAGGTCTTCGGCGGTGGGGCCGAGCAGCACGTTGCCGTACACCGTCGGCGCGACGAGCACGCCCTTGCCGAGCGCCGTCGGCACGGGCAGCAGGATGTGGCGGACGAGGGGGCGGGCGAGCTTGTCGTAGACGATCAGCTGGCCGCGGCGCGGGGTGACGGTGAAGTCGTCGTGGCCGAGCAGGCGGTCGACCTCGTCCGCGTGGAGCCCGGCCGTGTTGACGAGGTAGCGGGTACGCAACGGGCCGCGGTCCGTGGACAGTTCGTGGACCGCTCCCCCGGTGACGGACTCGACCCGGCAGTTGAGGTGGAGAGCGACTCCGGCGCGTACGGCCTGCGTGGCGTAGGCGAGCGTCGTGGTCCAGGGGCAGATCACCGACTCTCCGGGGACCTCCAGGGCGCCGAGCGCGCCGGGACCGAGGCGCGGTTCACGGCGGTAGGTCTCGGCCGCGTCCAGCAGGCGGGTGTCGTGGCAGCCGTTGCGTACGGCCTTGTCGGCGAGCCGGGGCAGGGCGGTGAGCTGCTCCTCGTCCCAGGCCACGAGGAGCGCGCCGACGGGTTCGACGGGGATGCCGCTCTCGGCGGCGTAGGCGGCCAGGCGGCGCTGTCCCTCGCGTACGAGCCGGGCCTCCAGGGAGCCGGGGACGGCGTCGAAACCGGTGTGGAGGATGGCGGTGTTGGCCTTGGACGTGCCGTTGCCCACGTCGTCGCTCGCGTCGACGAGCGCGGTGCGCAGCCGGTACCGGGCCAGTTCACGGGCGATGGCGGCGCCGACGACACCGGCGCCCACGACGACGACGTCGTGCAGGCCGCCGGGCACCTCGCCGCTGGTCGTGACGGTCATACGGCGGGTGCCGTCGCGGGCGAGCGCTCCAACAGGGCGTCCACCTCGGCGCGGAAGCGCGCGAGCCGCTCGGCGGCCTGGTCGGCGCCGATCCGCGGCTCGTAGACGGCGGACGGCGCCCACTGCGGGACGGCCTGCTCCGGTGACAGTGCCGGGTCCGTGCCGAGCCGGGCCACGGCGCCGACGCCGAGCGCGGTCGCGTCGGGCAACGCCGACACCTCCACGGGCAGTTGGAGCAGGTCGGCCTGGGTCTGCATGAGCAGCGCGGAGCGGGTGAGCCCGCCGTCCACGCGCAGCGAGGTGAGAGGGGTGCCGAGGTCGGCGGCCACGGCGTCGGTGAGCCCCGCCACCTGGGCGGCGATGCCCTCGCACAGGGCGCGGACGAGGTGCCCGGGTCCGGTGTCCAGGCCCAGTCCGGTGACCGAGCCGCGCACATCGCCGCGCCACCAGGGGGCCGCGAGCCCGGCGAGCGCGGGGACGAAGGTGACGCCGCCGCTGTCGGGGACGGCGGAGCCGACGGGGTCGAGGTCGGCCGCTCCCGAGATGACGCCGAGGTCGGTGAGCCAGCGCACGGCGGACGCGGCCGTGTACACCTGGCCGTCGAGGCAGTAGCTGGTGTTCCCGCCGAGCCGCCAGGCGACGCAGCTGACGAGGCCGGTCGTGGCACGGCGGGGTGTCGGTCCGGTCTGCGCCAGCAGGAACGCGCCCGTGCCGTAGGTGCACTTGGCGGTGCCCGCCTCGGTGACGCTCTGGGCGAGCAGCGCGGCCTGCTGGTCGACGAGCAGGCCGGTGAGGGCGATGCCGGGGCCGAACGCGGTCGTGACGCCGACCGGCCCGTCGGCGTCGACGACGTCGGGGAGGCGCTCGCCCGTGAGACCGAAGAGGTCCAGGGCTCGCGGCGACCAGTCGGTGGTGTCGAGGTCGAGGAGCTGGGTCCGGCCCGCGGTGGCCGCGTCGGTGACGAACGCTCCGGTGAGCCGGTGCACGAGCCATGAGTCGCTGGTCGTGACGACACCGTCGCGGGTGAGCTCCCGGCGGATCCACGCCATTTTCGGGGCGGCGAAGTACGGGTCGAGCGGCAGTCCGGTCAGCTGTCTCAACTCGCCTGCGTGCGGCGCGAGTTCGTCGCACAGGGGTGCGGCGCGGCGGTCCTGCCAGACGATGGCGTCGGTGAGCGGCTCGCCGCTGGCGGGGTCCCAGGCAAGGACGGTCTCGCCCTGGTTCGCGAGGCCGACGGCCATGACCGGTTCGCCCGCGCGGGCGAGCGCCTGGCGCCCGGCGTCGACGACGGAGGAGAGCAGCGCGCGGGGGTCCACCTCGACACGGCCGCCGGGCCCGTAGCGAGGCGCGACGGGCGCGAAGCCGCTGCCGATGACGCCCCGCTCGGGGCAGACGACCAGCGCCTTCGTCCCGGACGTGCCCTGGTCGACGGCAAGTACAGGGCCTGTCACGGCCACCCCGTTCTCCGCTCGAAGAAACCTTGATCGAAGTCTTGATCGCTGCCGACGAGCGTGGTGCAGACCGCCGTCCGCGTCAAGGCCCGACCGGCCTTCCTTCCCACGGATACATCAAGCAACTCCTTGATCTGTTCGAGTGGTTGAGTAAGATCGGCGCGTCACGGCAAGCGGAAGGGGGGCCGGCGCAGCTCCCCGTCGGTGTGACATCGCCTGTCGGCGTCCGGCCGACCACCGGACGTCTGCCCCCGCACGACGGACGGCCGGTGCGCTGCCGGGCGTCCGGCTCCTCGCCCACGGCGGTCGGCCACCCCGGACGTCCCTGGTCCGGTGGACGCCGACGCCCGCCGGACAGACTCGCACGCCTCATCCTCCCCATCTCCCAAGAGGCCCCATGAGCTTAAGTTCACCGCCCGAGCGCTGCCACGGACCGAGGGGATCGGAGGGGTCCGGGCCGTGACCGCCGAGCCCCGCACGGCCCGGCACGGGAGGGCCTGCTGATGGCGCAGGAAGACTTCAGGCCGGTGTACCACCCGGCCGGTCACGACGGCGGACTCCGGGCCGCCCTCCAGGACCTGCGCACCGGCCGCTGGCTGGCGATGCGGAATCTGCTGGCGGACACGACGGACTGGGCGGTGTGGACGCAGCGGACCCAGGTGCTGGCCGCGGTCGCCGCCGGATCGGACACGGTCCAGGCATGGCGCGCGGAGGAGCCGGCGAGTCCCGCGGCGGCCGTCATGCACTGCCGTGTGGTCGTGGAGCGCGCTCTGCGGGCGCACCGCGAGGGGCATCACCGCACCGGCGAACTGTGGCAGGAGGGCTGGGAGGCGTGCCGTGCGGCGGCGCACGCGGCTCCCGAGGACCCGGTGCCCTGGGTGTGCCTGCTGGCCCTGGCGCAGCTCGACGAGGGGCAGCGGCTGGAGGAGCACCGCGCGGCCCCGCCGGGTCCGATGCTCTTCCCTGGGCCGTGGGGCCTGCTGGCCCAGGCGGACAAGCGCGATCCGTACAACCGCGAGGCCTACCACCGGATGCTGCAGTTCGTGTACGGCCGCCGGGCCGGCGGGCATCTGTCGGACGCGTTCAACTTCGTCCAGTGGGCGTCGTCCTCGGCTCCGCCCGGGTCGGCGGTGAAGGTGCTCCCGCTGTACGTGCGGGTGGAGCGCTACCGCCGTGAGCGCGGCCACGAGAAGGCGCTCGACCTGCACTGGGTGACCGACGACGCGGCGCGTGAGGCGCGGAGCGCGCTGGCCGGATGGTTCGACGCGGCGGATCCGGCCCGCCGTTCACTGCTGGACCTCGGCCATCTGGCGCACGCGCTGTGGGGTGCGCAGCAGTTCGCCGAGGCGGGCCGGGTGTTCGAGGCGCTCGGCCCGTACTACACGCCGCCGCCGTGGTCGTACCGCACTCGTGATCCCCAGGACGCCTCGCTGGCGAAGGAGGTGTTCCTGCGCGCCCGGTCCCGGTGTCTCACCGCGGCCCGGGAGGCGCGCTCCGGTCCCTAGCGCCGCGTCCGCAAGGCGTCGCCCGTCCCTGGCGAGGCCGTCCCCCGCTCCGGCCCCGTCCGCTTCCTGTCCCCGTCCGCTTCCGCCCGCTCGGTCCCGCCTCGTCCGCTCCCTGCATCGCCTTTTCTCCGGAGGTGTTTCCGTTGTCCCCGTCCCCGCCGTCCCCGCCGTCCCCGCCGTCCCCGCCGTCCCCGCCGTCGCCTCCGCCCGCGACGGACCAGCCCGGCTCCGGCCAGGTCCCGCCCAGGGACGAGGAGGAGCGGCTGCGAGAACTCGGCTACCAGCCGGTCCTCGCCCGCCGCATGGGCGGCTTCGGCAACTTCGCCATCAGCTTCTCGGTGATCTCCATCCTGTCGGGCTGCATGACGCTCTACGGCTTCGGCCTGGGCACCGGCGGCCCCGCGGTGATGCTCTGGGGCTGGGCCGGCGTCGGTCTCTTCGTGCTGTGCGTCGGCATGGCGCTGGCCGAGGTGACGAGCGCGTACCCGACCTCGGGCGCGCTGTACTACATGGCGGACCGGCTCGGCGGCCGCAAGTGGGGCTGGTACACGGGCTGGCTGAACCTGCTCGGCCTGCTGGGCGCGATAGCCGGCATCGACTACGGCTGCGCCCTGTTCACGGGCGCCTTCCTCAATCTGCAGTGGGGCTTCGAGCCGACACCCGGCTCCACGATGCTCATCTTCATGTGCATCCTGCTGCTGCACGCGACGCTGAACCTGTTCGGCGTGCGGCTGGTGAGCCTGCTCAACTCCATCAGCGTGTGGTGGCACCTGGCCGGTGTCGCCCTGATCGTCGGCGCACTGGCGATCGTCCCGTCCGACCACCAGTCGCCCGAGTTCGTCTTCGGCGAGTTCGTGAACGACACCGGCTGGGACAACCCGCTCTACGTGGCCGCGATCGGTCTGCTGCTGGCGCAGTACACGTTCTCCGGCTACGACGCCTCCGCGCATCTGTCGGAGGAGACGTCGAACGCCTCGGTCAGCGCGGCCAAGGGCATCGTCCGTTCCATCTGGGTGTCGTGGATCGCGGGTTTCGCGCTGCTGGCGGGCCTGACCTTCGCCATCCAGGACTACGCGGGCACGCAGGAGACCGCGACCGGCGTGCCGCCGGCGCAGATCCTGATCGACGCGCTCGGCAGCGGCGCCGCGTCCGCCCTGCTGCTCGTGGTGATCGTCGCGCAGCTGTTCTGCGGCAACGCGGAGGTGGCGGCGGCGAGCCGCATGGTGTTCGCGTTCAGCAGGGACAACGCCCTGCCGGGTTCCGCACTGTGGCGCAAGGTCAGCAGCCGTACGCAGACGCCGGTGCCAGCGGTGTGGCTGTCCGTGGGCTTCGCCTGCGTGCTGGCGCTGCCGTCGCTGTACTCGGCGACGGCGTACGGCGCCGTCACGGCGATCAACGTCATCGGCATCACCCCGGCGTACGCGATCCCGGTCTACCTGCGGCTGCGGGCGGGTGACCGCTTCCGTCCGGGGCCGTGGAGCCTGGGCCGCTGGAGCAGGCCGATCGGCTGGGTCGCCGTCGTGTGGGTGGCGTGTGTGACGGTCCTGTTCTGCCTGCCGCAGTCGAGCCCGGTGACGGTCGACTCGATGAACTACGCCTCGATCGCACTGGTGGCCGTGCTGGTCCTGGCCACCGTGTGGTGGTTCGTCGCGCGGCGCACGTACAGCACGCCCGCCGCGTACGGGAACGCCCGCGAGCAGGCGGAGATCGCGGAGAACATCGTCTGACGCTCAGCTGACCACGTGCGCCGGAATGACCGGCGTGGCAACGGTGTTGGGGCTCGAGGCGCTCCGTTGCCGGAGTCCGACGTCTTGCGTGTTGTGCCTACCGAAGGAGTGAGTGTGTCGTGGCCCTCTCCCGTGACGAGCGTGAGCAGTTCCTCGCCGAGCCTCATATCGCCGCGCTCGCGGTCGAGTCGGGCGACAACGGCGGGCGGGCGCCGCTCACGGTGCCCATCTGGTACCAGTACGCCCCGGGCGGCGACATATGGATCATGACGGGCCGCGACTCCCGCAAGGGGCAGCTGATCGCGGAGGCGGGGCGGTTCAGCCTCATGGTCGACCGTGTGGAGCCCACGATCCGGTACGTATCGGTCGAAGGCCCTGTCATCGACACCGTGCCGGCCACGCGGGAGCAGCTGGTGGAGATCTCCGCCCGCTACCTTCCGGCCGAGAAGGTCGAGGCTTACGTCGACTTCGCCTGGAAGAACCACGGTGATCAGGTGGTCGTCCACATGCGGCCGCAGCGCTGGCTGAGCTCGGACCTCGGCGAGGTCTGAGCCGGCCTCCCGACCGACGACGTCGCCGGGGTGGAGGTGAGGAGCCGACGCTCCTCGGCTCGGGCAGGGCAGGAAAGGGCGAGCCGCCCGTCGGCCACAGGCCGCGGGCGGCTCGCTGTTTCCCTGGGAGTTTCCCGCCCTTGACGCCGTGTCCCCCTCCCTCCCTCCCGTGAGCGGCGAGGGGGACAAGGGTTTTCCCCGTATCGCGTTCACCTCAGCTTTTCCTACTGTCTGCCGCACCGGCAGATCCCGCCCCCCTGACTCGCGAGCTCCACGTCTCGCCTGTCAGGTGCATGCAGATCGGGCTCTGCCGGTGCGGCCCCGAAGAGGGGGGCCGTCGTGCCGGCGGCGGCGCGCGGGCTACCCGGCCCGGGGAACCGCGGGGAGCAACCCCCACACTGCGACCGCGGTTCCCTGCGCCGCCTGCTCGGCGAAGAAACCGTCATTCGAGAGGAACACCTTGAACGGTTCCAGGCGGAGACTCATAGCCGTCGCGGCAGCGAGCGCCACGCTCGCCGGCGTTGCCGCGACGACTTCCGTGGCGTTTGCCGCAACGCCAGCGAATCCCGCGCCGAAGCCCGCCCCGGCGTCGCAGGCGATGTCCACCCCTCCGGCCGCGCCGGTGGAGAAGGTCATCGTCACCTACAAGTCCAAGGCCGCCGAGGCCACGTCCAACACGGCGGCCAGGAGCGACGCGGCCGAGAAGGCCGGGAAGACCGGCGAGAGCCTGTCCTTCGAGCGCCGGCTCGCCGGCGGCTCGGCCCTCGTCGACCTCGGGGGCGAGGCGTCCACGAAGGACCTGGCCGAGGTCATGGACGCCTTCCGCGCCGACCCGCAGGTCGCCTCCGTGGAGGCGGACATCCGCGCCTACGCGATGGCCGTCACCCCCGACGACACCGAGTACGCCAAGCAGTGGGACCTCTTCGAGGCCACCGGCGGCATGAACGTGCCCGGCGCCTGGGACAAGACCACCGGCAGCGGCGTGACCGTCGCCGTCATCGACACCGGGTACGCGGCGCACACCGACCTCGCCGCGAACACCGTCGCCGGCTACGACTTCATCTCCAGCTCCACCGACGCCCGTGACGGCGGCGGCCGTGACAGCAACCCGAAGGACGAGGGCGACTGGAACGCCACCGACGGCGAGTGCGGCGTCGGTTCGCGGGCCGGCAACTCCTCCTGGCACGGCACGCACGTCGCGGGCACCATCGCGGCCACGACGAACAACGCCAAGGGCGTCGCGGGTATCGCGTACGGCTCGAAGGTCCAGCACGTCCGCGTCCTCGGCAAGTGCGGCGGTTCCTCCTCGGACATCGCCGACGCCATCACCTGGGCCTCCGGCGGCTCCGTGCCGGGCATCCCGGCCAACGCGACCCCGGCGAAGGTCATCAACCTGAGCCTGGGCGGCGCCAGCAGCACCTGCCCGAGCGTCTACCAGAACGCCATCAACGGCGCCGTCTCCCGCGGCACCACCGTGGTTGTCGCGGCGGGCAACAGCAACACCAACGCCTCCGGTTTCACGCCCGCCAACTGCGCGAACATCATCAACGTGGCGTCCACCAGCCGCGAGGGCAACCGGTCGTACTACTCGAACTACGGCACCATCGTCGACGTCTCGGCACCCGGCGGCGAGACCCGCCGCGCCACGGACACCCCCGGCACGGTGACCACTCCGGAGAACGGCATCCTCTCGACGCTCAACTCGGGTACCACCACCCAGTCGACCGAGAACTACAAGCCCTACCAGGGCACGTCGATGGCCGCTCCGCACATCGCCGGCCTCGCCGCGCTGCTGGAGTCCGCCAAGCCCACGCTGACCCCGGCCGACATCGAGTCCGCCATCAAGGCGAACGCCAGGCCGCTGCCCGGCACTTGCACGGGCGGCTGCGGCGCCGGCATCGCGGACGCGACCAAGACGGTGAACGCCGTCTCCGGCGCCACCCCCGGCGGTTCGGTCTACAGCAACACGAACAACGTGACGATCTCGGACAATTCGACCGTCACCTCGTCGATCGCGGTCACGGACCGCACCGGCAACGCCCCCGCCGCCCTCAAGGTCGACGTGGACATCAAGCACACCTGGCGCGGCGACCTGGTGATCGACCTGGTCGCCCCGGACGGCACGGTGCGCAACCTCAAGGCGTCCTCCGGCTCGGACAGCGCCGACAACGTCCTCGCGACGTACACCGTCGACGCCTCCACCGAGGTCGCAGGCGGCACCTGGAAGCTTCAGGTCCGCGATGTGGCCTCGGGTGACACCGGCTACATCGACTCCTGGAGCCTCACCTTCTGATCCACCCGATCGGATGTATCACCGCAGGTCACGGCGCGTTCCCGGCTTCTGCCGGGGGTGCGCCGTCCGGCTGTATAAGTCCAGACCTGTCCGTATGCCGGACGACGGGCCTGGACTGAGGGGACAGGGTTCGTATCCTCTGCTCGAACGGGCAGGGGGCCCGCACACGCCGGAGGGTGGTGGTGGGCTCATGACATCGGCCGCATACCGCGCCGAGCCGGTCGGCCGCGCGGAACTGCTCGCCCGCCTGGACCGTGTGCTGAGCACCGGCGGCCGTGCGCTGCTCACCGGTCCCCCGGGAGTCGGCAAGACCGAGGTCGCGCTGTCCGCCGCCGCGCGCGCCGAGGCGCGGGGCGAGACCGTGCTCTGGCTGGCCGCGCTGCCCGCCGACCGCGCCATCCCGGGTGCGGCCGCGGCCGCGCTCATCGCCTCCGTCGCCGCGGCCGCCCAGCCCGCGCGGGGTCCGGGCGGCGAGGGGGACGTCCTCGCGGACCTGCCCGGCCCGCAACGCGCCGCCGTCGCCATGCTGTGCCGTGAGGCGCCGATGCCGGACGGCGGCTGGGACCCGGTCGCCCTGCGTCTGGCCCTCGCCCGCATCCTGCGCGCCCTGGCCGCGCGCGGGCCCGCACTCCTGGTGCTCGACGGCGTCCAGTGCATCGACCCGGCGAGCGCCGATCTGCTCCGGTTCGCGCTCCGGCTGGCGCCCTCCGAACTGCGGGCCGTCGCCGTCGACACCCCGGCCGCGTACGGCACGGGCGGCGACCCGTCCGACGGGCTGACCGCACCACGAGCGACGGCGGAGCCGCTCTGGGAGCCGTCCGAGGCCGACGTGCTGAACGTGCCGCCCCTGCAGGCCGACGAGATCGCCGAACTCCTCATCCACCACCGGCTGCCCGCCCGCATGGCGGGCCGCATCCACAAGGCCAGCGGCGGCAACCCGCGGCTCGCGCTGGCCGTCGGCCGCTCCCTCGCGGACGCACGCACGCCGGTGCACCACGCCGAGTCCCTGTCACTGTCGGGCCGCGCCCGGGATCTCGCCCGCACGCTGCTCGGCGCCGTCCCTCCGGACGTCCGCGCGACCCTCCTGCTCGCGGCGCTCGCCCTGCGGCCGTCGGCCTCGCTGATCCGCCGGGCCGGGCGGCCGACCGCCGAGGCGGATCTGGCCGCGGCGGAACGCGCGTCGCTGATCCGGCTCACGGAGGACGGCACGGTCGCCTTCTCGGCCGGCGTCCTGCCCTCGACCCTGGTGCACGACGCCTGCTGGACCGAGCGCAGCTCGGGCCACGCGGCGCTCGCCGGGGTCGTCGACGACCCGGTCGAGGCCGTACGGCACCGGGCGCTGGCCACCGACGTCCCCGACGAGGAGCTGGCCGCGGAGGTGTCGGCCGCCGCGGAGACGGCCCGGCGGCGCGGCAACAGCACGCTCGCCGCGGAACTCGCTCTGCTCGCCGCCGAGTCCACTCCGGGCCTGAACGGCCCGCAGCGCATCGCGCGGCTCGTCGACGCGGCGGAGGAGGCGGCCCGCGCGGCCCGCGCCGATCTGGCGATGCGCGCGGCGACGGACCTTCTGGCACGGGACGCGTCCCCGGCCGACCGGGTGCGGGCCCGGCTCGCGGTGCTGGACACCGCGGGTCAAGGGCTGACGGACCTCGACGAGATCTACGTCCACGCCATGGAGGACTCGGAGGGCGACACGGCGCTGCGGGCCGCCGTACAGCTGCGGCTGGCGGTCAAGTACGTGCTGGCGGACGGCGATCCGGTGCGTTCGCGCGCGGCGGCCGTGGAGTCGGCCGCGCTCGCGGCGTCGGTGGGCGACCGCGGCACGGCGGCCAAGGCACTGACGGTGCAGGCACGCATGGACCGGGTGCTCGGATCGCCGGACGCGGAGCGCGTGCTCGCCGAGGCGCGCGCCCTCGAAAGGGTGGAGCGCCCGCTCGGCATCCGCAACGCCGCCCAGATCCTCACGATCCGCCATGCGATGTTCGACGACCGCCTCACCGAGGCCCGCGACCAGTTGGGGGCGCTGCTGCCGCTCGTCGAACGCCGCGGTTCGGTGGAGGACGCCATCGAACTGTTCCGCACGCTCGCGGAGGTCGAGGCGCGGCAGGGCCAGTGCGCCGCCGCGCTCGCGCACGCCGGCCGGTCGCTCGCCCTGACGCTGGAGGCCGGGCTCTCGCCGGGACCCGCCTGGTACGCGCTGGCCCTCGCCGAGACGGCCGGCGGAAGTTTCGCGCGTGCCGCCAGTTACGCGCGGCGCAGCGCGCAGGCGTCGGAGGAGGAGGGCGACCACGTCTTCCTGTCCCGCAGCCTCTACGCGCTCGGCCGGGTCCAGTTGCTCTGCGGTGACGTCGCCACCGCCCTGGAGACCCTCCGTCGGGTGCAGGCCGGCGAGCGTGCCCAGGCGACCGTCGATCCATCGATGCTGCGCTGGCACGAGGAACTCGCCGAGGCCCTGGTCGCGGTCGACGCCCTGGAGGAGGCGGAGGCGCTGCTCGCGGACGTCCGCCCGGTGGCCGACCGGCTCGGCCGCACGACGGTGCTGCTCGGCTGTGACCGGGCGCGTGCCGTCCACCTCGCCGCGAGCGGCTGCCCGGACGAGGCGGCGTCGCTGCTGACGGAGGTCGCCGAACGGTACGGCGCGGCGGGCCTGCCGCTGGAGCGCGGCCGGGCGCTGATCACACTGGCCCGTGTCGAACGCCGCCGCCGCAGGCGGTCGGCGGCCGCGAGCGCGTTGCAGGCGGCGGCCGCGGTCTTCGAACGGGCGGGCGCCACACCGTGGCTGGCACTCGCGACGGAGAGCCCCACTCCCCCGGCGGAGCCGGTGCCCACCACGCGGGGCGGCGCCCTGTCTGCCCTCACGGACGCGGAGCTGCGACTGGCGCGGCTGGTGGGCCAGGGAGCGAGCAACCAGGAGGCGGCGGCGAAGCTGTACCTGAGCGTGAAGACGGTCGAGGCGAGGCTGACCCGCATCTACCAGAAACTGGACGTCCGCTCACGGGCCCAACTGGCGACGGCGCTGAACAGCTGACCACCGCCCGGGCGTCGTGCGGAGATGCCTCGCGTGGCCGGGGCGGGACGCGGACGGCGTCCGCGACTTCGCGTCACGGGGCAAAAGAGAGGACCAATCCGTTCGGATCGGCAGTTCTCACCGGTGCCGCCGCGGATCACAGTGGTCTGCGGGCGGGCGGTCCAGGTGGCGGCGGAGTGGGAGTTGCCGGTCAGTCGGTTCCAGCCGGACAGCCAGGGATCGTTGCCGGCGGCGACGCGCACCTTGGCGCGATTGAGTTCGCCGTAGGCGTGCAGCATGCCCGGGTCGCTGAAGGTGACCGGCGCTCCCTCGGCCTCGTTGCCGGTGAGGGCTGCGGCCGAGGCGCCGACGGCTAGGCGGTTTCGTTTGGATCAGCGGGCTGACCACAGGAGGATTCCTGCGATGTGGAGTCCGGCCAGGTAGATCGTGGCGGTCTTCTCGTAGCGGGTGGCGATGCCGCGCCACTGCTTCAGGCGGTTGATGCACCGTTCGACGGTGTTCCGCTGCTTGGAGGTCTCGCGGTCGAAGGCGGGTGGCCTGCCGCCCTGGCTGCCCCTGCGGAGGCGGTGGCCCCGCTGGTCGGCCGGCACGGGGATGACCGTGGGGATGCCGCGTGTGCGCAGGTGCTCGCGGATGGCGCGGGAGGAGTACGCCTTGTCGGCCAGGACGAGGTCCGGCCGTGTGCGGGGTCGTCCACGTCGGCGGGGCACCCGCAAGCGGGCCATCACCTGCGGGAAGGCAGGTGCATCTCCAGCCTGTCCAGCGGTGAGGAAGAAGGCCAGGGCCGGCAGTTGCCGTCAGAGGCGAGGTGAATCTTTGTCGTCAGTCCTCCGCGGGACCGTCCGATGGCATGATCGTGCGGCTCGCCGTGCTTCGTTAGGTTCTCAGTCTGGTTCTGTTGCGGGGCAGGCGTCAGCCGCAGGTGGTGCAGGTGCCGGTCCAGCACTGCAGCAGGTCCTGGAGGGCGTCGAGGACCTGGTAGAGGGTCAGGCCGGCGTGTGGGCTTTTGGGTCGAGCCGCCTGAGGGTGAGGAAGGCCTGGGCGGCGGTGACGAGGGTGACGTGGTGGTGCCAGCCGCGCCAGGTGCGGCCTTCGAAGTGGTCCAGGCCGAGGCCGTGTTTGAGTTCGCGGTAGTCGTGTTCGATGCGCCAGCGCATCTTCGCCCACCCAACCACGTCCTCGATGGGTGTGTCCGGCGGCAGGTTGGAGATCCAGTAGCCGGCCGGGGCAGTCTCCTCGGCGGGCCACTCGACCAGCGCTGTCCGCACCGGCAGCACTCCGTCCCACTGGTAGTGCCCTCCACCGGCGTCCTGGGCGTCCCGCAGGGCCTGCTTGCCCGCCGGCCGCACCCGCAGCATCGCGAACCGTGACGTCATCAGACCCTTGCTGCCTTCACGCCAGGTCACCTCACAGAAGTCGGAGGCTGGCGCGTCAGCAGCCAGCTTGGGCAAGGCTTGCGGCGGGGTGCGGTAACGCGGCAGCGTTGGTGGTCCGAGCCCGCCATAGGCCGGCCGGTCCGGCTTCGCAGCCTCGTGGTGGGCGACCTCCTTGCCTGTCAGCGCGACCACATAGGACAGACCCCGGTCCTCCAGGGCCAGCCGGAAGGGCGTGCTCGCTCCGTATCCCGCGTCTGCCACGACCACGGGAGGGACGAGCTTCCAGTCGGCGAGGGCGTCGAGCAGGTCCAGGGCCAAGCGCCACTTCTCCCGGTGGCCGATCTCGGCGGGGACCCCGGCCGCCCGGCAGCGGGTCGCATCGTCGGTCCACTCCTTAGGCAGGTAAAACTGCCAGTTCAACGGGCATGAGGCGGTGTCAGTTGCCGCATGGACGCTGACCGCGACCTGGCAGTTCGCCCGCTTGCCCAATGCTCCCAGTACTGCCGGGCCACCCCTACCGACGCAGTGCCGCACTTGGGGAACGACACATCGTCGATCACCCACACCTCAGGCGCGATCGCTTCGCTCAATCGCTCGGCGATCCGCCGCCGTACCGGCCGGCAGCGGATCCCACGGCAACTGGTTCACGAACTGCTGCAGGGCATGCATGTTCCCGTCCGGCAACCGCTCGGCCATCGGCTGAATCGACTTCCGCCGGCCGTCCAGCATCAGACCCCGGAGATAACACCCGCCCCACCGCTGCTGATCCCGCCGCGGAAGCGACCCGAAAACATCGGCAACGAACTCCGATAACTCACCCCGGAGCCCTTCCACCTCCCCAAGCCTCATAGCCGAAAGATGCCCACCACCAGGCGAGATCACTCGACGTAACGAAGCACTACTAGGGCGGCGGTGAGACCACCGGCGGTTTTCAGCAGGCCGCGGCGGCTCAACTCCGACTGTCGGCGGCGCCTGTCGGGGAAGTGCGGCTCATCGACGGCGCTCCAGGGCGTGTCCCGAGAGCTGTTCGACGCCGCGCGGCTGAACGGCGCCTCCGAGCGGCGGATCGTACTGAGCATCAAGATCCCGCACGTGCAGGGCGGGCTGGTGCTGACCGGCATGCTCTCGGTCATCCAGATGCTGCAGATCTTCAACGAGCCCGCGCTGTTCCGTAACATCACACCGCAGACGGTCAGCGACACCTTCACCCCGATCATGATCATCTACAACCAGGGGTTCAACGCCAGCAACTACCAATACGCCGCGCCCCTGTCGGTGTTGCTCGCGCTGATCCTCGGCGTCGCCTCCTTCCTCTTCTACAGGCTCGCTTCGTGGCATCTGGGCGCCGGCGCTGAGCTGGGACGGCGACGGTTCTGGATGATCTACTCCGTGGTGCGCTCGGTCGGTACGCTGTACTTCGACCTGGACACGTACATCTCCACGGCCACGGATGTGAGCGGAGCATGGACGGCCCCGCGCCGGGTCGCCGGCCACAGTTTCGACCCCGCCCTGTTCCATGACGACGGCCGGCTCTGGCTGCTCAACCTGCAGACGGACCACCGCCCCGGCGGGCAGCGCTTCGCTGGGATCGTCCTGACCGAGCTGGACCGGAGGACGCTGGCTCCGATCGGCGACACCCGCCTGCTGCTCCAGCATGAACGGCTCATCGAGGGGCCGAAGCTGCTGCGCCGCAACGGTTGATTCCACCTGGTGCTCGCGGAGGGCGGCACGAGGGTCGAACACGGGGTACTGGTGGCGCGCAGCCGCACGCTGACCGGCCCGTACGAGCTCGACAGCAGGCCGCTGCTGACCGCGCGGGACGATCCGTCATGGCCATTACAGAAGGCCGGTCACGCGGAGCTGGTGGAGCCGCAGGGTGGCGAATGGATCCTGAGCCATCCGACGGCCCGCCCGTTGCGGACGCCGCAGGTCCACGCTGTCCGCTCGGCCGTGAGACGGCAATCCAGGCGCTGACCTGGGACGAGGACGGCTGGCTCAGGCTGCGGCACGGCGGTTGGCACCCGGCGGTCGAGGTCGAGGTCGACGTACCGAAGCATCCCGATGCGCCCGTGCCTCGACCCGCCTGTCGCCGAGAGCCGTTGGGCTGGCCCTGGAACTCACCGCGTGCCGCACCGGACCAGTCCTGGGCCGACACGGACTCCCGGCCGGGGTGGATCCGCCTGAGCGGCCGGCACGGTCCCGAGTCGCTGTGGGCGCACAGTCTCCAGCGGATCACCGAGCACCGCGCCGAGGCCGAGGTCACCGTCGAGGCACGGCCGCACACCTTCACGCAGGCCGCCGCTCTGGTGCTCTGGCACAGCCGCGATGCCTACCTCAGCCTCGACCTACCTGGGCAGAACCTGCGGGCGAGAGCAGCACGGCCAGCAGTGGCGGGGCGAGGGCCGTACGGGGGCTGAGCCTCGTGGAACGCGACGAGGGCGACGCCCGGCAAACCGACGTCGTGGACGTCGACGGGACGCACCGGTCACGCTGGGCGTGACCGTCGACGGCGCCGAGGCACGGTTCTGGTACGTCCACCACGGCGTGCGCACGCCTGTCGGACCCCGGGGAACTTCAGCAGGCTCTCCGACGACCACGGATCAGGACTGCGCTTCACCGGGGCAATGCTCGGCATCCACGCGTGCGACCTGGTCGACGCGGCGTTCACGGCCGACTTCGGGGGTTCCGGCTCACCTGCGGGCGACCGTGTGCCGTGCGGCGATTGCGGCGAGTGGGCGCGTGCTCCGTCCACGGCGTCGAGCGGGCCGACCGACGTCCTGGCGGTACGGCCCTCTCCTCGGTGCGGCCACATCCCGGAAGGCGCCAAGTCGCAGTGCCGGATCTGGGTCATGGCTGTCGGAGCCGATGCCGGCGCGCCTGCGCCCACACCGCGACCACCGCGCTCCCGGATGCCACGAGAAGCCGCCCTCCCATCTCTGAGAAGACGGCCTTCGACCGGCGTTTCCGCAGAGTCGGGACGACAGGATGTGAACTTGCGACCCATGACCCACCTGGGTTTCCTTCTGGCCGAATGCGCATGAGTGCACGGCCGGTGGTCACGACCCGTATTGCGCCACAGGCGCCCGCACGACGCACGCCGGGGACCGATCCGTACGGACAACGGGGGACGTGGCAGTGGTCGCTGCACCTGGCCTCCCGGACCGCCGGGGGACACCACGGCCAAGGCGATCCAGCCAGCCATCGAATACGACCCGCAGCCCCCGTTCAGCTCTGGAAACGCCGCGGACGCCGACCTCCAGCTCAAAGAACTGGCACTGCTCCTGCTGGCCAAATCACAGATGCGACGGGCTCGGGGAGGCAGGGCCGATCGGCGCTCGTGTGGTGCGGGCCCGCTGAGAGAGGATGCGCCCCTCCAGGAGAAAGCGCGGACTCGCACGGTGTCGACTTTGGACGTCGGAGCACCGTGACTACCTGTCACCATCCGCCGCGGGGACGAATACCACCCGGAACATCCTGGGCCACCACTTGCCCGTCAGCAGGAACTGATCGGTCCCCGGAACCGCGGCAATGCCGTTCAGGACGTCCGCATGCCGTCTCTCGGCTTCGCTCATCAGTGACGGAACGGCGATGTCACCCGTCACCTCACCGGAGTGGGAGTCGATGCGCACGATCCGATCGGTGGGCCAGACGTTCGCGTACACGAGGTCGCCGACGCATTCCAGCTCGTTGAGCCGTCCCACCGGCTTTCCCTGGGCGGTGACGGCGACCTCGCCCCGTTTCTCAAGAGTTCGGGTGTCCCGGAAGAGAAGCCGGGAGGTGCCGTCGGTCGTCACGAGCCGATCGCGGTGCCGCTGGTGGCATACCCCCCAGCCTTCCTCCGCGTACGGCACCCGGCGCAGTTCGGCCAGCGTTCCGGCGTCCCTCTCGATGGCGATGCCGTTCTGCCAGGTGAGCTGCCAGAGCGTCCGTCCCATGACGGTGATTCCCTCGCCGAACAACGGCGGGGGCAGCTTGGCGCGCCGCGCCGGAGGGGCGCCAGGGCGACCTGCGCTGATCGTCGAGCGGCCGGGCACGCCCGTGCTCTCGTAGAGCATGCCGTGAGCGATCTCCAGGCCCTGGGTGAACGCCGTCGGATCATGAGGCAGGGTCTCGACGACCCGGACCGTCAACCGCTTGACCCGTGCCACTGTCCGCCCGGGCATGCTCCGTTCGTGATCCACGGCTCCGTCGCTCGTGTCGCACGAGCCGACGAGCATCCCGCCGACCAGAGCGACGACCGCCACGGGAACCACGCATGCAAGCCGCATGGCTGCACACTGGCACACGAGCCCGGTCGGATCGGGTGTGCCCGCCGGACCGGCTCGCGACCGTCGTCCCCATGGCGCAGCCGCCCGGGCCACCGAGGCGCGCAGCGCCCTGCCGGGCCGGCCCGGAGGAGCAGGTGGGCCCCCGGCCCCCCGCGCCCCCGGAACGGCCAGGTCCGGCGACGCCCTGTGGGGGCGTTTTCGATCCGTGGTTGCGAATCAGCTGGTCAATGTTCCTGTGAGCCATCCTTTCAAGGACGTTCGCGTTCTCGTTCGTGCCGCGCTGCCAGGGCGAGTGCGGGTCCCAGAAGTAGATCCGGTAACTGGTGAGGGCCTCGATGCCCTCGTGCAGGGTCAGCTCGCGGCCCTGGTCCCAGGTGAGTGTCTTCCGCATCTGCGGGGATGTGGGCGGTCTGCTTGATGAGAGCGTTGCGGACTTGGGGAGCCTTCCAGCTATCGGGCAGGTGGATGAGCTGGACCTAGCGGGTGGTCCGCTCCACAAGCGTGCCGATCGCTGATGCCTGGCCGCGGCCGATGATGAGGTCGCCTCCCAGTGAGCCTTTTCCAACCTCGTTCTTGAGTACGTCAGTTGGGCTGGCAACGTGGTGAAGCCCCTGGTAGACGGGTTTTCGACCAAGAGAACCGTCTCCACCAGAGGCTTCACGTGCTTGTCTACCCGTCGGGCGCTGACGTGTCCAGCTCCGCCCTTCGCTTCCTCACACAGCAGTTGCGGCGGCACCGCCGCGCGATCGGTTCCCGGTGGCGGCGTCTGAGCGCTGGCCGCCAGGCCCTGCTCACACTCGCGCACCTGCGAGTGGGAAACACCTACGCCCAGCTCGCGGCCGGATTCGGCGTCGGCACCACAACGGCCTACCGCTACATCACCGAGGCGGTCGAGCTTCTCGCCACGCTCGCCCCGAGCCTCGCCGACGTGGTGCGGACCGCGTCGGCGAAGGCATATCTGATCCTGGACGGCACGCTCCTGCCGATCGACCGCATCGCCGCCGACCGCCCGTTCTACTCCGGCAAACACAAGAAGCACGGGATGAACGTGCAGGTCCTCGCCGATCCCTTCGGCCGACTGCTGTGGGCCTCACCGGCCCTGCCCGGCGCCGTCCACGACATCCGCGCGGCCCGCGAACACGGCATTGTCGACGCCCTCACGCAGGCCGGCATCCGATGCTGGGCCGACAAGGGCTACCGAGGTGCCGGAGGCACGGTCCGCGTCCCGTGCCGGGGCCGGTGGGAGAACCTCTCCGAAGGCCAGAAAGCGGTGAACCGGTCCCACGCAAAGATCCGGGCCCTCGTCGAGCCCGCCGTCGCAGCCCTCAAATCTTGGCGGATCCTGCGCAAACTGCGGTGCTCGACCACCCGGATCACCAGCATCGTCCAAGCCGTCCTCACTCTTCATCTGACCAGCTCAGAGTGAGGTTGGAAAAGGCTCAGTGCCTGAGTGTTTTTCGATCGTTGACCTCAGCGGGCCTCTGATGGATCAGCGTCATGTTCTTGATCTTGTTCGGGGACGGGACACCGCGTCGCTGCTTCTTGCGTCGTGTCCGGCCGGTGCCGAGTGCGCCATTCCTGCGGCCGATCAGGCCCGCGAATAGGCCACGGTAGATCGTCTCCGGGCAGGCCCGCATCGACGGATCACCCGGGTGGGTGCGAGTGAGGAGGCGCGCGATTAGCTGTGGTGACCACTTTTCGGTCAGCTTCTCGCGGACGACCATGCGTAGGGATTCACTGGCCCGGATCTTCTCCGTATTGGGGCGTCGGCGCCGAAGCAGGGCCTGGTTGTGGGCCCACCAGGGCTGGTAGCGGCCGTCTGGCTTGCTGCCTCGCTTGATCTCCCGATAGACGGTCTGGAAGCTCTTGCCGATCGAGGCGGCGATCTCCTTGACCGGTTACTTCGCCTGGAGGCCATCGGTGATGGCGATGCGGTCGTCCTGCGTGAGGAAACGCGGAGATATCGGACCCGGGTCTGGACCGATCATGCTGCACCAGCATCGATGAACCACAGCGGGCGCTGTCACGTTGGCTGATGACGTGGGATGATCTTCGGGTTGATCCTGCTGGAGGGGTGCCCGTGGAGAGCAGGTCGCCGTCGTACAAGGGGCACCGCTCCCGGACGAGGTCATCTCCCACTGTGTGTGGCTGTACCACCGCTTCCCGCTCAGCTTCCGCGAGGTCGAGGAGCTGATGCTCGAGCGCGGTGTCGTCGCCTCCTACGAGACAGTCCGCCGCTGCTGTATGAAGTTCGGCCCGGCCTACGCCCGCGAGTTGCGTCGCCGCACCTCATTTCCTTGACAGAAGAATCCTATTGGGTCGCTGTCCGGAAACTTCGGGGGCCCTTCACGGGCACCATCGGCGCCCTGGACAACACCACCGGGGTCGTCGGAGTGGCCCCCGGGGCGCGGCTGTGGCCGGTCCAGGTTCTCGGCCCCACCGGCGCCGGAACCACCTCGACCGTCCTGTGCGGCATCGACCACGTCACCCAGAACGCCGACCGGATCGACGTGGTCAACATGAGCCTGGGCGGTTCTGGCGCCGACGACGGCAACTGCGGCAGGACCAACGGCAACGTCATGCACCAGGCGACCTGCAACTCGGTCGCCAAGGGCCTCACTTACGCCTTGGCGGCTGGCAACAGCCACGCCGACGCCCGTAACTCCGTGCCGGCCGCATACGACGAAGTGATCAACGTCAGCGCCCTGGCGGACTTGGACGGGAAGCCCGGCGGCCCGGCCCGGCCGACGTGCCGCGCGGGCCAGGCCGACACCTTCGCCGATTTCTCCAACTACGGCCCCGACATCGACCTGATCGCCCCAACTCGACCTGGCCTTCACAGGACGGGGACGCCGTCACAGAGCGTCTCCTCAGGGTCTCCCCGTTCTGACGAGCCGCCACCCCGATGGCGCAACACCTCGGCATTGGCCGAGGTGCGCTGCCGGGTCATTTCTTACCCGCGAGATCCATCGGCGTGGCTTCCCTGTCGCTGACCGAAATGCGGAGCGAGGGCAGTTCGCCGTACTCCCCGTAGGCGCCGTAGCGGTCACGCTTGGGGGCTGCGGCCATGTTGAAGACGGTGCCGAGGATGCGGCCACCCACGCGGTCCAGCGCCTCCGCGGCGGTGCGGACCTGGTCTCGGTTGGTCTTCGAAGCGCGGACGACGAGCAGCGTGCCCTGAGCCAGCCGGGCGAGTCCGATGGTGTCGGCGACCGGCAGCAGCGGCGCGGTGTCGACGATCACCACCTCGTACGTGTTCGCGAGGTCATGCAGGACCTCGTTCATGCGAGCCGAGGCGAGCAACTCGGTGGGGTTCGGCGGCACGGCACCACCGGCGAGCACCGAGAGCCCGTTGCCAACCTGTTGCATCACTTCCTCGACGCGGGCCTGCCCGATGAGCACGGTGGTCAGTCCGGCGTCCTGGACGAGGCCGAAGGTCCTGGCCACGCACGGGCGGCGTAGGTCGGCGTCCACGAGGCAGGTGGAGACACCCGCCTCGGCCAGGGAGAGGGCCAGGTTCACCGAGGTGCTGGTCTTGCCCTCGCCGGGCAGCGAACTGGTCACCATGATGATCCGAGGACGGTCGTCGACCTGGGCGAACTGCAGATTGGTGCGCAGCTTGCGGAAGGCCTCGGCGCGCTGGGAGTGACCGTCGGCAGTGATGAGTGGTTGTGCGGGGGCGCTCTTGTCCCACGGAATGGCTCCGAGGCCCGGCAGACCGGTGATCTCGCCGAGCGCCTGACTGGTCTTGAAGGTGGTGTCGAGGGTCTCACGCAGGACGACGAGTCCGGCGGCGAGCAGCAGTCCGGCGAGCGCTCCGCCGGCCAGGTTGAGCAACGCTCTCGGCGAGACGGGATCGGCGGGCGGGACCGCGTCCTGGGTGACGCCCAGCGAGACCGGTGAGACGGGCTCGGGAGGTGTGTCGCCCGACTCGCGTCCAGGAGCCTGGTTCGTCGGCCTAGGTGTCTCCAGTCGCTCGACGACAGCTCTGAAACGCGCCGCGACGGCATTGGCGATGTTCGCGGCCCGCTTGGGGTTGGTATCCCGCACGCTGATGTTGATGAGCACGGTGTTGAGCGGGGCCTCGGCGGTGATCCGGGACGCCAGTTCCTCCGGTGTGGTGCGCAGCTTCAGCTCACGCACCACGGGCCCGGTCACCTGTCGGGTCGGCACGATGGCGGCATACGACTGCACGCGCGCCTGCGAGAAGGTCTGTCCTTGGCTCAGTTGAGCGGCGTCCTCACCGGAGCGAGTGGCGACGAAGAGCTGAGTTCTGGCCGCGTAGATGGGGGTGCTCAGGTTCGTGACAGCGAGCGCCGCCCCGACCGCGAGAACCAGACAGGTCGCAACGGTCAGCCAGCGTCTGGCAAGAGACTTCAGGAATCCGTGGAGATCCAAGCTGCACCCCTCATAAGACCGAGGAAACCGCCCCGAAGTAGGCGTTTTGTTCCCAAATTTCATCGCTGAAGATAGGGGCTCTGACGCCCCAAACCGGGAAGCCACCCCCATGTCGGCCCGACATAGAGCGAGCACTACACCATCCGGTGACTTCTGAGCAGCGCCACGCCCGTCCTGCGGCTTCATGCCCCATTTGTCCGTGTATCCAGGTCTTGTTGACGGCTGACGCCGCATCGACGGGCCGAACTCGACCGAGGAGAGTGGAGAAGATGACGACATCGCCGAAATGGCGGCGGTACCCGCCCGCTTCCCGAAGCTCGGCCGCCGACTCGACCAAGGCGCTGATGCCGGGCGCACGCCGGCTCCGCAGTTCATGACGGAGCTGCAGGGGCACAGCTCACACCCACCTCGTCTCGGTCTCACCCGGCATCTGACGGTCAGAAAGGCGCTGCTGGCCGCCGCCGCGCTCCCACTGGCCGGCGCCGCCTGGATCGGGATCACCGGGCTGCTCGCCCGCTCCGAGCTGCTCGCGGCGCGGCAGGACCTGGACGGGCTGCGGCAGTCGGTCGCACTCGCGTCGGCGCCAGGCCCGGCCTCCGGTGCGCCGCGTGAGTCCGACCGGGAGCAGGCGATGCGTTCCGCGGCGGCGCACGCCGCCCGGGCACATGACCTCACCACCGGTCCGGCCTGGTACGCAGCCGCGCAACTTCCCTTCCTCGGCGGCCCATTGCAGAGCATGCGCGGCACGGCGTATGCGGCGGACCGCCTGGCCGATGACATTCTCTCGCCGCTGACGCGTGTTCTCCCGGCCTCCACTGCGGGTGCGCCCGGCACGGTCAACCAGGCCCTCACGGCGCTGGAGGGACACGCCCCGGAGCTGGCCCGCGCCGCACGTACCGCGGCAGAGGTACGTGCCGACACCCGTCGGCTGCCGCGTTCCACCTGGCTGCCGGCGGTCGACCGGGCCCGTGAGCAGCTCTCGCAGCAGCTCGCCCGGGTCGCGCCGGTCATGAGCGACGCCGCAGTCGCGGCCCGTGTCCTGCCGCCGATGCTCGGGATGCACGGCGAGCGGCGCTACTTCCTGGCGTTCCAGAACATCGCCGAGGCACGCGGCACCGGCGGCGTTCCGGGCGCCTTCGCCGTGTTGCAGGTCGACGACGGCCGCCTGTCCTTCGAGCGTTTCGGCAACAACACCGAGATGGCCACAACCGTCGCGCCGGTGGACCTCGGAGCCGAGTTCACGGCTCGGTACAATGGCAGCGCCCCGACCCGTGTCTGGGCCAACTCCAACATTAGCCCGCACTTCCCCTACGCGGCCCGTATCTGGGCCGCGGCATGGCGCGAACACACCGGCGAGCGCGTGGACGGCGTCATCGCCGTCGACCCCAGCACACTGAGCCGACTCCTGCGCGTCACCGGCCCGGCCCGCATGGCCGACGGCACCGCACTCACCGCCGACAACGTCGTGGACCTCACGGAGCGGGCCAGCTACGCCATCTACAGTGACGTCGCCGAGCGCAAGGCATTCTTCGTCGAGACGGCACGCGCCGCCGCCGCACGGCTGACGGACGCCTCCGACGACCCGCACCTGCTGCCAGGCCTGCTTGGCGCTGTGCACGATGCCCAACGAGACGGACACCTCAAGGTATGGAGCGCCCGCGGGGCCGAGCAACGACTCCTCGAATCGCGCCCCTTCTCCGGCGTGCTCCCGGACACCCCTGGTCCCTTCGCGGGACTCGTCGTGAACAACGCCGCCGGCTCCAAGCTGGACTACTACCTCGACCGGAGCCTCGTCTGGGCGCCGGACGGCTGCTCCGACGACCACCGGTCGGTCACGGCGACCGTGACCCTCACCAACCGGGCTCCGACCTCCGGCCTGCCCTCCTACGTCACGCTGCGGGCGGACTCCCCCGCGCATCGCACACGCCCGGGCGATAATCGCCTCCTGGTGTCCTACTACGCCAGCGTCGGCGCCGACCTCACCGGGGCCACCCTGGACGGCCGCCCGGTGCTGCTGGCCTCCCAGGTCGAACGTGGCCATCCCGTGTACACCGTCGACTTGGAGCTGCCCGCCCAGTCCAGCCGCACGCTGGTGCTCCACCTGCGGGAGCCGCACGCGGACCGTGCTCCCACCGTTCTGCGGCAGCCCTTGGTGACGCCGCTCAAGGCCACTGTGAAGCAGGGCCCGGTCTGCCCTGCGTGAACGCGTACGCGTCCCTGTGGTGGCCCTGCTCAACTGGGCGCTGCTCACCTCCTGCACGATGGTGAGTGCGGCGGGCCACCGAACGGCCGACGCGCCGGCCGGAAGCCGGGCTACGGCGGGCGAGTCGGCTTCCCCGGAGCGATTGCGGGTCAAGGTGCTCGAGGTGCTTCCGCACGACCCGCAGGCGCTCACCCAGGGACTGGAGATCGCCGGCGACACCCTGTACGAGGGCACCGGTCTGGCTGGGCGGTCGTCGGTACGGGCGGGTCCGCCCGGCAGGCGCCCAACGGTCCGCGTGGCGTTGCCCGCGCCCTTGTTCTGCGAAGGGCTCACCGTGCTCGGCCGGACGCTCTGGCAATTCACCTGGTGGGACGGGATCGCCATCGAGCACGACGCGAGGACGCTGTCGGAACTGCGCCGCGTCCGCTACCCCGCCGAGGGCTGGGGAGTGTGCCACCAGCGGTCCAGGAACCGGCTGGTGACGAGCGACGGATCGTCCCTGCTGACGTTCCGGAACCCGAAGACGCTCGCGAGGACGGGCGATATCGCCGTCCCCCAGGCCGATCGACCGGTGTCGCGGCTGAACGAACTGGAGTGCGTCGGCGACACCGTGTACGCCAACGTCCTGTTCACCGAACGGATCGTGCGCATCAACCCGTCCACCGGACGGTGACGGCGAACATCGACGCCGCAGGCCTGCTGCGCGAGGACGAACGCGTGAACGGGTCCGTCCTGAACTGCGTCGCGGCCGCCGCAGGCACCGACCAGTTCCTGATCACCGGCAAGTTCTGGCCGGAGATGTTCCGCGTGGTGTTCCTCCCGGCGGGTGTGCGGCCACCTCCGACGGCTGAGATACCCCGCCCGAACCAGCTCGCATATGCATCCGGCATGGCTGATCCAGGTGCTGCTGATCGGGTGAGAGTTCTCCACGGCCCAGCGTCGCACCCCCGCTCCGCCGTCAACAGGCGTACATACTCGACTTCGTCTCGTAGGATTATTGGAGGGCGAATGTGGTTGTTCGGGGAGACCGTGCCCCAGGTGGCAGAGCCTGCGCGGACACGGCTCGCCTGGGAACAGCAACGGGTGGGGCGGCGCTCCGCCAGACCCGTCTGGTACGCGCCGCTCGCGATCGTCGGCGACACCGCCGGCGCGGCGGTACCGGTGTATCTGGCCTTCGCCTTGGCCGGCGGGACGAACGCGGTGTGGTACGCGGCGGTGGCCACTGCCTCATGGCTGCTCGTACGCGCCGCACGGGCGCGCTACGCCGGGCAGCATCTCGGTGAGGGCGGCAGCGTCGGCACCGCGCTGTACGACTGGCTGGTGCTGGTCGGCTTGCTCGCGGTGGTACGGGCGGCGACGGGTGAGGAATCCCCGTTCCTCGTCGCGCTAACCGGTCTGCTGCCCTGTGCCCCGCTGAGCGCGGCTGGACATGCCCTGATCAGCCGTCACCTGCTCGCCCGACGTCGTGACGGACGCTCCGTCCGCCGGGCCCTGGTGATTGGCGAGGCGGCCGCCGTCGACGGCCTCGTGGGTCACCTCGCGAGGCGCACCGACCACGAGTTCGTCGTGGTCGGGCTGTGCCCGATCGGTGACGAGAACCCCCACTCGCTTGCCCCGGTCGCGGCCCGTCTCGACAAGGAGACGCCGCCGCAACTGTCGGCCGACTCCGCCTCGGTGCTGGAGGCGACCCGGCGGCTCAACGCGGACGTGGTCCTCGTCGTACCGGGGCCCCACATGACCGGTACGCGCCTGCGTCAGCTGTCATGGGCCGTGCACGGTGATGAGTGCCCGTTGATGGTCGTGCCGGGCCTTACCGAAGTGGCACGTCACCGCGTGTGCGTCTCCTCGGTCGCCGGACTCACTATGCTGGACGTGGCCGCGCCCCCGCGCCGGGGCGCCGCGCCGCTGCTGAAGTCGATGACGGACCGGCTCGGGGCGGTGCTGCTGATCCTGCTGCTCGCCCCGGTGTTCGCTGCCGTAGCCTTCGTCGTACGGCTGGACTCGCCCGGGCCGTTGCTGCACCGTCAGACGCGCGTCGGGCAGGGCGGCCGGCCCTTCACCATGGCCAAGTTCCGAACCATGGTGGCCGATGCGGAGCGGCTGAAGCAACAGATCGCCGGGCTCAACGAGAACGACGGACGGATGTTCAAGATCCGCCGCGACCCGCGGGTCACTCGCGTCGGCCGGGTGCTGCGCCGCTGCTCCCTGGACGAGCTCCCGCAACTGTTCAACGTGGTCCAGGGCCACATGTCCCTCGTGGGTCCGAGGCCGCCGCTTCCCGACGAGGTCGCCGGTTACGACGACGTGGAGCGGCGCCGACTGGCCGTCAAGCCGGGGCTCACCGGCCTGTGGCAGGTTAGCGGCCGCTCCGACCTGTCGTGGGACGAGACCGTGGCCCTAGACCTGCGGTACGTGGACAACTGGTCCCCTGCCGTGGACCTCAGGGTGCTCTGCCGGACGGTGTGGGCCGTTGTCTCCGGCACCGGCGCCTACTGACCTGCCCCGCGGGGCTGCCCGGACACCACCCGAAGACACGACAGAAAAAACGAGGAGAGCCCATGCCACCACGCCCGCCAACGCCACAAACCGCCGCGGACATCCGCTTCAGCGGACCCTCGGGCGCTGACACCGTACTGGCCATGGCGGACGATCTGTTCCGATGGGCGGACGCCCGTACCTGGACCGGTCCGGATCCCTACGACGGGCTGACCGGCCCGCTGGGACGACTGGCCGTGTACCGCGTGCTCCGACAGGCGCTTCTGCAGACCGTCAAGCGCAGCACGATCGACCTGCGGCCGTTCCTGGGCATCCGTCCGCTGCGCACCGCGACGGCGACCGGAATGGCGGCTGGCGCCTGTGCCCGGCTCGCCGCCTCGCCGGAGTGGCGGGATCGCGCCCTGCGTCTGGGTCGGCGGACCGCCGCCGAGCAGATGTCCGGGCGCTACGCCGGGCTCTGGCGCTACGAGTTCGACGTACAGACCCGCTGGTCGTACTACCCCGCCTCCGTCCCGAACCTCGTGGCCACCACCTTCTGCGCGGACGGCTGCCTGGACACCGGGACGCTCGGCGACGAGGCCGTGTGCTCACTGGCTCGCGGACTGCTCACCCACCTGCACAACGGTGTGTTCTTCACCTACACGCCGACCAGCGATGTACTGGTCCACAACGCCAACCTTATGGGTGCCGCACTGGCCTCCCGTCTGGCCCGCACCGGGACGCTGCCCGGCGATCTGGCGCACCGCCTCCTGGACGCCGCCCGGCGGGCGGTCGAGGTCAGCGTGGATGGCCAGCGCCCCGACGGCTCTTGGCCCTACGCCCGCGGTCCGCGACTGGAATGGGTGGACGGATTTCATACGGGATACGTGCTTCTCCGCCTCGAACAGGCAGCGGCCCGATTGAACTTGGACGTGGAGGACCCTCTCGAGCGAGGTACCCGCTACTACCTGCGGAGCCTTTTCGAAGGGACCCTGCCCCGGTACTTCGCCGACGGCGGGACCCGGCGGGACCCCAACAACGACGCCACGGCAGTGCGGATGGCCGCGTGGGCGGCCGAACGCGGCTTCGTACCGACCGGCTTCGCCAGTGCCGTACTCGCGGCCGTCGCGGACCGGTACCCCAGCCTCGGCACGGACACGCCCGCAGGTAGCGCCCCGGGCAACCGGGCCCTGTGGGAGTCGCCCCGGTGGAGCACCGCGCCCCTGCTGGACGCGCTGACCGCCCTGTACGCGGTCGTGTCGACTCGGGGCACGGCGCCGGAGCCGCGCCGCGCCCCGGAGGGTCAGCCGAGAGCGGGAGCGGTGTAGCAGGTCAGGACGTCGGAGGCCCGGCCCGGGCCTCCGACCGCGTTGAGCTCCCACCAGACGGCCGCGCAGAACAGCCCGAAGACCGCGAGACCCCGGTCACGGCCGCCCTGGACGTGTTCGGCGACGAGCCGGTCGGCGACCCGCCGGTCGAAGACGTCATCGAACACCGGCGAACGCCGTACCTCGGGCCACAGCCGGGCCCCGTGCTCGCGCAGCAGCGACCGCACCGGAGCCCCGAACCCAGTCTTGGGGCGCCGGGCGACGAACTCGGGCACCCCTGCCGCGACCGCCGCCGCGCGGAAGCGCGCCTTGCCGTTGCCGAGCCGCAGTTGCTCTTCCGCGACGGCGCCGAGGGCGCAGGCCACCACCGGTTCGCCCAGGAACGGCACCCGCAGCTCCACGCTCGCGCGCATCGAGGCACGGTCGCCGTAGAGCAGGTTCAGGCCCGGCAGGAACAGCCGCCGGTCGCACTCCGCGAGCGCCGCCAGGGGCGTACCGCCGCCGTCGAGCACCGCGCCCGCAACCGCGCGGTGCCGTTCGGTCACCGCCTCCAGCCCGACGACGGGCGAGAGGGCCGCCCACTCCCGCCCGGAGTAGTACGCCTGCGTCGCCCAGGACCAGTCGCGGGGGCCGAGCTGGAGCAGCCGACCGAACTTGTCGGCACGTCCCCGGTAGCGCCGCGGCCTGGGTACCGCGACGGTGGCACCGAGGGCGGGGCGCGCCCAGGCAGGCAGCCGCTGCAGCAACTGCACGGCCTGGTAGCGCTCGTATCCGAGGAACAGCTCCTCGACCCCGAGTCCGGACAGCAGCACGGTCGCCTCGCGGCGTGCCGCGTGGGAGAGCTGCAGGAGGGCGAACGCGGCGGGGTCACCGAAGGGCAGCTCCATGGTGGTGACCAGTTCCGGGATCCGGCGCAGCACGTCGACATCGAGGTCGACCCAGGTCAGCGGCAGACCCAGCCGGTCGGCGACCTTGGCGGCGTACGGGGCGTCGTCCTCGAACGGTTCGGCGGAGGCGGCGGCACTCGTGCCCGGCCTGGCCGCGAAGGCGGGCCCCGTGAAACCCTTCCCGGCCAGTTCGACGCCGAGCCAGGTGCTGTCCAGGCCGCCGCTGAGCAGCAGCCCAACCGTGACGTCCGCGCGCACCTGCCGGGCGACCGACTTCCGGACCGCTGCACGGATGTCCTCGGCTGGTGCCACGGGAGCGGCCCGCCACCATGGTGACGGCTCGTCGTACGACGGAGGACGGTGGGCAAGCACGATCCCGGTCGGCACCGCCCGCACGCGCTGCCAGCCTGTCCGCGGTGGCGGTGTCCACAGGAACATGGCGCCCTGCGCCACCGCGACCGGGTCCGCGTCACCCGTCAGTCCGGTCGCCCGCAGCGGTTCGATCTCGCTGGCGAGCGCCGCCAGGCGGCCCGCGGAGTCCGCCGCGGTGTACAGCGGTTTGACGCCCAGCCGGTCACGCCCGTAACGCAGCTCTCCGTCGGGCAGGACGAGGACGAAGGCGAACATCCCGTCGACCTGGTCGAGCAGCCGCGACGCGTCCGGTTGCAGCAGCAACTCGTACAGGACCTCGGTGTCACCCTCGGTCGTGAAGGTCACGTGCCGCCTGCGCAGCGTCTCCCGCAACTGCGAGGCGTTGTAGATCTCGCCGTTGTAGACCAGAACGCCACGCTCCGGGGAGCCGAAGGGCTGGTCGCTGCGCGGATCGAGGTCCACGACGGCCAGGCGCCGGAAGTACAGTTCCGCCTGCCAGTGGGGACCGCGGAGGCCCATGTGACCGCTCGCGTCGGGCCCTCGGTGCGCGATCGCCTTGCACGGGTCGGCGTACGACGACGAGGACTCTGCGCTCCCGTTGAGGAGGACGACGAAGCCGCACATCAGAATGCGGCCGCTGAGGAGGAACCGCTGGACGGCCTCGGTACGGCGGTGGCCGCGGCGCTGCCCGAAGCCGAGCAATCCAGTGCCCTGGCCAGGGCCGGTGTGGCGGGAGTCGCCTCCACGGCACCGCCGGCCGTGACGGCGCGGGCGGCGCGGCAGGCCAACAGTGAGCTCCACAGAGCGGACGCGAAGTCCGCCGCGCGGGTGGTCTCCTCGTCGAGGATCTGACCGCGGACCACGCGGACGAGTGCGCGCATCTCGCCGATGTGCCCCTTGGAGGCGCCGCGGTACTTCGTGGTGACGGGTCTGTCCCCGTTCCACACGGTGAGCGTGCGGAAATCGTCGATCCTGGCGGCCAAGCCGTCGGTGGCCACCTCGAGGAGTTCCTTGGGAGCGCCGGGCGGGGTCAGCCCTCCGTACACGATCGACGCGGTCGACCCGTCGTCGTAGGTGAGCTGCAGCGTGACGCTCTGCACGGCGACCGGGTCCCGCACGTCCACCCCGGCGGCCCGCACGTCGACCGGTCGTCCGGGTACGAGGAAGCCCACCGCGTCGATGAAGTGGCACACCTCGCCGAGCAGCCGGCCGCCCTGCCGAGGCTCGAAGTACCAGTGGCCGGACGGCAGGCGGCCGGCGAAGACCCGGTAGGTGATCTGGAGCGGCGCGCCCTCCGGCAGCGCCGCCCGCAGGTCCCGCATCGCGGGGGCGAACCGCCGGTTGAAGCCAGCCACCGCCGGGGCACCAGACTCCAGCCACGCATCCGCGAGTTCCTCCAGCTCCGCCTCCGTGAGGCCCAACGGCTTCTCGCAGTACAGGGCGGCGCCGCCGCGCAGGACCTGCGCCGCGTACCGGCCGTGGCTGTCGTGGCGGCTGAGCACCATCACACAGTCGGCGTCGCCGGACGCCAGGCCGGTCTCGGGACTCTCGGCGATGGTACGGAAACCCCAGCGCCTGCCTTGGTGCGCGGCGGACAGCCCGCGGCCGCTGGCGACCCACGAGAAGTTGACACCGGACTCCCTCTTCAGCTGGGGGAAGAGCATCTTGGTGGCGAAGTTGCCCGCGCCGATGGCCGCGATCCGCAGCGGGCCGTGCGGGGCGCTCCAGGCGCCGGAGCGGGCCGCAGGTCGCGGTGTGGGCGCGGGCGGGAGCTGGGCGGTGCCGGGATATCGCAGCAGCAGGGCCACGCTCCGGCCGCTGTCCGACGGTTTCAGGGCCTCGTACGCGTCGGCCGCCTCCTCGATCGGGAAGACGCGGGGCTTCAGCGCGGCGAAGTCCAGCGCGCCGTCCGTGGCGAGCAGCCGGAGCACCTCCGACAGGTTGCGCCGCTCCGTCCACGGTACGTATCCCTCGGGATAGGGCTGGCCGCCCTCCTCGAAACGCGGGTCGTAGCGGCCGGGGCCGTAGGACCTGGCGTAGCGGATCGTCAGTTCCTTGCCGTAGTACGACGACCGCGGCGGCGCGACATGCACGTCTCCGACGATCACGACGGTGGCGCGGTCGCGCGCGAGGAGGCCCGCGAACTCGACGGGGTCGGAGCTGGAGGTCGCCGCCGTGACCAGGACGGCGTCCGCACCTGTGCCGCCCCAGCGCCGGGACAGCACCCCGGGCAGGTCGTCCGCCGCGCGCGGGTACGCCGCCAGGCCCGCCGACTCGGCGAGTGCCAGCATGGCCGGGTCGGGGTCGATGCCGACCGCGTCGTAACCGTAGGCACGCAGCAGATGAAGCGTGATCTGGCCGACAAGGCCCAGACCTACGACGGCGATCCGCGATCCAGGCACCGCCTCGGCCTGGTGGATGCCCTGGAGCGCGATCGCACCGACCGTGGCGAAGGCTGCCCACTGGGTGTCGACACCTTCCGGCACCGGCACCACGAGGTTGCGGGGCACGGCGACGATCTCCGCGTGCGAGGCATAGCGGGCCCCCGCTGCGGCGACACGCGTTCCGGGGCGGATGTCGTCGACGCCCTCGCCCGTCTCCAGAACCGTTCCCGCGCATGAGTATCCAAGCTGCATCGGCCTGTCCAACCGGTCCTGCACCATCCGGTAGGTGTCGACGAGCCCGTTCTGCTTCAAGGTGTCGAGTACCTGCTTGACCTGCTCGGGGCGCTGCCTCGCCTTGCCCACGAGACTCTGCGCACCGGTCGAGACCGTGGCCCGCTCCGTACCTGCGCTGATGAGCGAGTAGTCGTTGCGAATCACCACCGTTCCGAAGGCCGCTGCGGGAACGGGCACTTCTCCGACCGTGACGGCACCGGTACGCGGGGACAAGAGCACTGTTTTCATTTCTTGCCTTTTCGGAAGAGAGAGACAGGCGCCCGAGGAACTGTAGGCAGGGAATTCACCCAGCAGTGCGCACCGGATGGTGAAAGGCCCAGACGGCCGAACGTCTCCACCAGCAGGAGTGAACACGGCTCGGACGTCGCGGGCACGGGCCCGAAAAACCGCTTCGCTGAAGACCGCGGTCAAAAGGCATCCGAGCAAAGGAGACCCGGTGAAGCGACGATTGATGGTTGTCTACGGCACCAGACCGGAATCCATCAAAATGGCTCCCGTCATCCAGGCACTCCACCAGTCCGCGCACTTCGAACCGATGGTGACGGTCACCGCGCAACACCGTGACCTGCTCGACCAGGTGCACGCGTTGTTCGGCATCCGCCCTGCGTACGACCTGGACATTCTGAGCGAGGGTCAGACGCTGTCCGACATCACCGTACGGGCCCTGAACGGCCTCGCTCCGGTGCTGCGGCACGAGCGTCCGGACGCGGTGCTGGTCCAGGGGGACACGACCACGGCGTTCGCCGGCGCCCTCGCCGCCTTCTACCACCGGATTCCCGTCATCCATCTGGAGGCGGGACTGCGCACCGACGATAGGTACGCGCCCTTCCCCGAAGAGATCAACCGTCGGCTGGCCACCCAGCTGGCGACCCTCCACCTGGCGCCCACGTTCCACGCCCGGGAGAACCTGGTCCGGGACGGCGTCGCCGCCGCCTCCGTCGTGGTGACCGGGAACACGGTGATCGACGCCCTGCACTGGGCGGTCGAACAGAAGGCGCAGTACGTGGACCCGCAACTGGCCGACCTGGACGACACCACCCACCGGGTCCTGCTGGTGACGGCCCACCGCCGCGAGTCCTGGGGCGACGGAATGCGGGCCATCGGCGGCGCCCTGGCCGATCTGGCCCGCGCCGAGCCCAACCTCGTCATTGTGTTCCCGCTGCACCCCAACCCGGTCGTGCGGGACGCGATCCTGCCGCAGGTGGCCCACGTCGGAAGCGTGCGCCTCACGGAACCCCTCGCGTACGGCGAGTTCGCCCGGCTGATGGACCGGTCGCACCTCATCCTCACCGACAGCGGCGGAATCCAGGAGGAGGGCCCCGGCCTGGGCAAGCCGGTGCTGGTGATGCGGGACACCACGGAGCGCCCGGAGGCGGTCCTGGCGGGCACGAGCCGCCTGGTCGGAACCGAACGCGAGAACATCGTGAAGCAGGTGCTCCGGCTCCTGCACGACCGGGAGGTCTACGCCTCGATGGCGAAGGCGATCAACCCTTACGGCGACGGCCGGGCGGCTCACAGGGCAGTACAGGCCATTGGCCACTGGATGGGGTTGTGTCAGCGCCCGGCCGACTTCACGGCGGGGTCAGCGCCAGAAGCCGCGGGTGTCGAAGACCGCCTTGCCGCGCAGCGCCGTCTGCTTGACCCCACGGAAGGCATCATGGTCCACGAGTAGGACCACGACATCCGCCTCGCGCAGGGCTGTGGTGATGTCGACGAGCTCCGCCCGCCCTGTACCGGCCAGTGAGGCTGGCAATTCGGTGATGTGCGGCTCGACCACCAGCAGTCGGCCAGCCTGCCGGTCGGCCAGTTCGTTGACGATGTGCAGGGCGGGGCTCTCCCTGAGGTCATCGACATTCGCCTTGAACGTCAGCCCCATGCACGCAATCGCGGGCTCCTTGAAGCGGCCGGATGTCTGGACCACCTCGTTGACGACATGGACCGGTTTGGCGTCGTTGACCTGGCGGGCGAGCCTGATCAGGCGCGCCTGCTGGGGCGCGGCGCTGACAATGAACCACGGATCGACGGCGATGCAATGACCGCCGACTCCAGGGCCGGGCCGGAGGATGTCGACGCGTGGATGGCGGCCTGCGAGGGCGATGACCTCCCCCACATCGATGCCGAGATGGTCGCAGACCATCGACAACTCGTTGGCGAACGCGATGTTGACGTCCCGGAAGGCGTTCTCGCTGAGCTTGGCCATCTCGGCGGTGGTGGCATCGGTGAGCAGGCACTCACCCTTGGTGAACACCTCGTACAGTCTGCGGGCCCGTTCCGCGCAAGCGGTGCTGACACCCCCGATGATGCGGTCGTTCGTCACGATCTCAAACATGATCCGGCCTGGCAGGACACGCTCGGGACAGTGCGCCACCCCTACGTCCGCGGCCTCCCCGGCGTCGTGGGGAAAGGACAGGTCTGGACGGTGCTTCGAAAGCCATCGCGACAGCTCGACGGTAGTGCCGGGTGGGGATGTCGACTCCAGAACCACCAGGTCGCCCGCCTTGAGATGTTCTGCGACCGACACCGCGGCGCTCTTCACGTGCGACAGGTCCGCGGTGTTGTCCTCGCACAACGGTGTGGGCACGGCGATGATGAAGGCATCTGCTGGTTCGGGAGCCTTGGTCGCCCGCAATCGGCCCATGGCCACGGCACCGCTGACCGCCACAGCCAAGTCCGGCTCCACGAACGGGGCACGACCCGCGTTGATGAGATCGACGGTGACGGGGTTGATGTCGACGCCGGTGACCTGGATTCCATTGGTGGCAAGGGCCGCAGCCGTGGGGAGACCGATGTAGCCGAGCCCGACTACACAGACAGTGGACACCACTTGAGTTCCTCTCAGGGACGGACGATTACACGATTAGTCGTCGAGGCCCGCATAGCAGCGCCTCCAACAGAGCTGGCCACAGCCTCTCAAATTGCGCGATCCATAGAAATTTCCCTCTCGGCATGTCCCCCACGGTCGCCCGTTCGGACATCACCCGCGCGGCGTGCATGATGACGGCCACCAGGCGCGCCGGAAAGACGGCGCACCGCGAATAGAACCAGCATTCGACGGGACAGGCCGCGCACCGTGAACCCCGACATAGCAGACGGATACTCACCCGAACAGAAATTCTATACACCTTCGAGCGGCGTGGCCCCTCAAAGACAGTCGACGACACAGGGATCATTGATCCGAGGGGCAGTAACCGGAGGAAGGAAAACCGATGACAGATAGATCAACTCTCCTTGCACGCCTCACCTGGTGGGCCAAGAAGATCTACCGCTTTCTTCGGATGATCCTTTTCAGCTGCCTGCTGCTCATCCGCAGGGATCAACGTAGGCACATCCTGAGATGGATTCCGTCCATGCTGCCGGGATATCTGCTGCGCAAGCCATCTCCGTGGATCACTTTCGACGCCATTGAATATCTGGAGAAGCAGCAGATCCAGGGCAGGAGAATCTTTGAGTACGGCAGCGGCGGATCAACCTTTTACTGGCTCAGCAAAGGCGCGGAGTGCGTGAGCATCGAGCATGATCCCCACTGGCACGGCAGGTTGAAGACGAGCCTGCTCAAAAGGGCGGACTACCGGCTGGTGCCGCCGTCGCCGCCCATGAGCTCGGAAATTTCTGGCCAAATCGATGATCCTGGAGCATATCTGTCATCCGACCCAAGTTATCCGGGATACAGCTTTCGCTCCTATGTCACCCAGATCGATGAATTCCCGGCAGAAGGTTTCGACCTTGTGTTGATCGACGGGCGTTCACGTCCCTCATGCATCCGACACGCCGTGCCAAGAATCAAGCGCGGAGGCATCCTGATCGTGGACAACACCGACCGCCAAACGTACTGGAAGGCGCTGGACGAATTGACAGGGTTCCGAAGGCTGACCTTCCGGGGAGCCGTTCCTCAGCAGGTCGGTTGGGGGCAGACCGATATTTTCATCAAGGACAGCTAGGAATTGAGCCACCGCAAGATCTATCGCGAGAGACAAGAAATCCCGGGACAAGAACTCTATGAAGAAAAGGGAAGCTCAACCTCACGTTCACTGCTTTCAAGCATCACATGGAATTATATCTGCTCGCTGGTGAGCGTTCTACTGACTCTCGCCTACACCGCGTTTACCGGCCGGACGGTGGACAGCGGGGACTACGGTTCCTACGCCATTGCACTTACGGCCACGCAATTCTTCTCCCATGTGGCGTGCGCCGGTTTGTACAGTCACTTGCTCCGAGTGGAGTGTGTGACCCAGCAATTGCTGGGAGCGGCCCGAAGAATCGCACTCGTCAGCGGGATTGTTTGTTTCCTTGTCACGTACGCCGCCGCACCACTGTGCGCCATGCTCTGGAAGATTCCCTCTGTCGAGCCTACGCTGAGGCTGCTCGCGCTTCAGTTTCTCTTCCACCCTGCCGCGACAGTCACGAATGCCACGCTCCGTCGCATTGGTCAGGCGAAGCGGGCAGCCGGAAACGAACTGCTCGGTCTGGCAGTCGGGCTCTCCGGAGGTACGCTCCTGATCTTGGATGGCTGGAATCCCTGGGGCCTCGCCGCAGTCCCGCCGATCACCAGCGCAGCAATGCTGATCTTCGGAACGACCACGCTCGCCCACTCTCGGCGCAGGCCACCGATCGGCCCTCACGTCCGAGTTCTGAACCTTCTCAGGGAATCGGGTGGCCTGAGTGTCCACAACCTTGTCGACTTCGCCACGAGCAACTCCCCCCTGTGGTGCGTTGCGCGACTGCTGGGGCCCACGGCTGCCGGTTGTTATTCACGTGCCTGGCTCTTCGCCTCGATTCCCCGGGCGCTTCTGACTCAGGGGATCAACTTCACGACGACTCCTGCGATGGCCGACGCGCAAAAAATGGGCTGCGCGCCTCCGGTTCAGGTCGTGCATGCGATCCTGTTTGGCGCCTCGGCTGTCGCATTCGTTCCCTTCGGGGCCATGGCAGGCATGGGTCCCCCCCTTCTCGAACTATTGCTGGGTCCCGGCTGGGGGTCGGCCGTCGCCCTCGTACCCGTGCTCGCAGTCGGCAGCGCACTGAGTCTCATCTGCTCGGTCGGAAGCTCAGTCGACCAGGTCAGAAGAGCCTCACGTTCCATGGCCGTGACCAAGATCGCGGTGATCGGCGGCAGCTCCGTGGCGGTGGCTGCCGCGGCTGCGACCCACAGCCTCACCGTGTTCGCCGCGGCTGCCGTGACCGGCCCTCTTCTCGGCCACATCGCACAGCTCCTCTCATGGCGGAGAGATGGGGTGGTCCACCTGCGCGCTCTGCTTCGTGCCCACATGACGCACGCGGCCATCGGCACCGCTCTGTTCGTCTCGGCCAGGCTGGTCACCGTCGGCCACCGCCCGGTGGAATCCCTGCTCTACGGTTTCACCGCGACAGTCGCGATCACCCTCGGCTGCTACCCGCTTCGTAGGCGCCTGCCGCTCTACGCGATCGTCAAGCGCTGTGGTCTGCTCGGAGACAGGACGAAGTCGGCGCTGTCCCCCTGAACTTGACACAGACAGGCGCCACCTGCCGCCCCGACGGCACGGTGTGCCGCTATTGATCCGAAACGGTAGGGTTTACCGCCCCGTTGATTCCTGCGTGAGTGACCTGCTGGGGGACGCACGGCAGTTATTGCCATCGGCGCAAGAAACTCCGCTGATGCGGGCGGTGGCCGCACTGGTGGCAGGCCGGGACCGTGAGGACGTCGCAGCGCTGTTCAAGGTCTCACTCGAGGCCGTGGACAACTGGTGGGCGAAGTGGCCGGCGGGCGGACGTGAGGCGCTCGTGGTCCAGCCGCGCGGGCGCCGGGTCGGCGGCCATCAGCTCCTCAGCGAGGCTGAGCAGCAGGTGATCCGGCAGACCGTGCCGGATCACCGGCCGTGCGACCTTGGCCTCGCGGGCCAGTTGTGGACCCGGGCCGGCGTGCGCGACTTGATCACCAAGCTGTACCAGGTGCGGCTGACCGAGCAGGGTGCGAGCAAGTCCCTGAGCCGCTGGGGCTTGTCCTTCCAGCCCCGACGAACTGGTCACCACCGACCTCAACGGAGTCTGCCCATGCACAGCAGGGCCCGCGACCCGGCCCAACCCGCCGCCGAAACCCGCAGGTTCTTCCACCGGCGACAGCGCCAGCCACACATCATCCGTGGCTACTTCGGCGGCCCGCACGTCCGCTACATCCTCGAATAGAACCGATTGAGTTTCGGATCAATAGGACAAGGCTCTGACGCGGAAGAGCTTCGTTGCGTGGGGTGCCACCCGCGCGCTGAAGGTGCCGCCCACCCGGCCGACCCGGTCTGTAACGAGGTCCTTGAGCAAGTACGACCTGGCAGCGGGCAGGCCTACCGCCCTGGCGCTCGTGGTGATGGCCCGCTCCGTCTCACCGGAATTGAAGAGCGCCACTGCCCGGTCACCGTTCGCCAGGGGCTTGGACAGCACCGCGAAGCCGGCACCCTTGTCAACGATGCGGCCCTGGATTCCAAGGCGGTCCTGGTCGACAGCAATGACCTCACGGTTGCTCAGAACGTCGAAAGCAGCCGGCGAGAGCTTCGTCAGATCTGTGCCGGAGATCAGCGGCGCCGCCATGACCGACCACAGGGCCATCTGGCTCTGGATCTCTTCTGTGGTCAGCCCCGAGTTCCCTGCAAGCAGAAAATCCGGATCGTTCCAGCGCCCAGGCTTTTGCATGTCTGCCAGCAGAGAATTATAATCGAAATTATATTTGATCGATGGCCACTTGGCGGCCGGGGCAGCACGCTCCGAGGCGATATCCCGTCCACTTCGCCACAGGTTCCCGATGTCGGAGGACCAGCCGATCACTTTGCGCCACACGGAGTCGCCGTCGTACTGGAAGTACGCGGGCGCAGACACCGAGAAGACAATGGGGCGGCCCGTGTTGAGCAGGGCCTGGCTCATCTGCCGGTAGACGTCATGGAAAGTCTCCTCCTTCGTCTCGCTCGGCGCGATGGGCACATGGCACCCATCCAGCTTGAGGTAGTCGACACCCCACCGGGCGAACAGATTGGCGTCCTGCTGAAAGTGCCCGACACTGCCCGGAAACTTCTTGGTGCAGGTGGTAGTTCCAGCATCCGCATAAATACCGAACTTCAGCCCCATCTCGTGGAGCCGGCGAGCGACAAATGGCATGCCATGAGGGAATTTCACCGGGTTCGCAACGAGATCTCCTGCACGATCACGCTTCGTGGTCATCCAACATTCATCGATGGTCACGGTGTTGTAACCTCTGGCGGCAAGTCCGCTGCGGACCAATGCCCTTGCGTTCTCGAGTACCGCCTTTTCGGTGACATCGCATCCATAGTAAAGCCAGCTATTCCACCCCATTGGGGGTGTCGGAGCGAGGTTTGGGTAGGACGGAGTCCCTGTCGTTCCCTGGGGAGATTCCGGAGTCTCGAAGGCGGAACTGTCAGACAGGACCAGCGCCGAGGAAACCAGGATGGCCGACAAACCGGCAAGAGCCCGGCACAGCCGCCTATATGCACGGCCGCAGCCGACGAACGTCGCGCGGTTGAGCCCCGACGTGGCCAAAGGTAGTGCTTTCATACCGACCGCCTATTTCCCCGACCAGATATCTCACCGAGGTGAGCATTTCTGATCCTCAATGTCCTGATCGTCCGTGTCGATGAAATGTCCCATCGGGACTGCCCGGCGAAACATGTATATGCTCACTGATGCGCTTTGCTGCGCTCAAGCATCATCGCGAGTCCTTCAGCGAATCGCCGACTCATGTCTTCCACCGTGTATTTTTCAGCGTCCGCTGCGCATCCGGCAACCAACTTGTCCATCAATGCGGGACTGGACAACGTCTTCACAACGGCCTCCGCATACTGCTTCGGTCCGCCCACTGCGATCACTGCATTCCGCCCGTGTTCCAAATACTCGAATTCTGGACCGTGATAAGGCCATTGTGTCGTTACCAGAGGCGTGCGCAGTGCGAAAGAGTCGACCGCGCAGAGCCCCACCATGCGCGGCATGAGCATCAGCCGGGCGACAGCGCCGAGCAGCGCACGTCGCTCACCGTGCACCGGCCCCACGTACACCACTCCGTCACCGGATGCGGCAGCCGATTCCACGAGGGGCCGCTGTGGCCCATCACCCGCCACCAGAAGGGTGAATCCCGGAAGCTGTGCCACGATGTCAGGAACGGCCGCCAGAAGAAACGGGATTCGCTTGGACTCGTCCAGACTGCCGAGGAACAGTACTGTCCGGTCGGGAACCAGCCCCAGTTCGGATGCATAATCAGCGATCTCCCTTCCGGTGACCGCGTCCCGCGCCGCTCGCAAACGAGCGGTGTCGGTGGCGTTACGTACTACGGTGATCCTTTCCCGCGGAAATCCCTTGGCCTCCAGATAGTCAGCACCACCGTTCGTGTAGGCGAAAAACCAATCTGCTCTACGAGTGATAATGTTTTTGGCCGCTCGTACCGGGGCGCCCACATCCCGGTTATGGTTTCGACCTTGGCCCCACATTCCGACGACCGCCTTGTTACCGAGAGGCAGACCCGCCTGGTGCAGCGCCGCTCTGACCAGCAGCGGATACGTCTCCAGATTATGCAGAGCCTGTTCGACCACCACCGCATCGGATTGCCGCGGCAGGCTGCCCAGCCGCTTGAAGTACGTCACGGATTTTCCCAGGTTCCACGATCTCTGGTGCAGCGGTACGGCGCACTCCAACTCGTCCATCGCTGCATTGCCCCGCATACTCACCGCAGTAGCCGGCGAGCCATGGGCGACAACCAAATCAGCTTTCACCATGGCATCGAGGTCGCTGGCCAACCTGGTGAAGAACGGAACCCGATAAGAAGGCACGTACGGCTGGACAATCGTGATTCTACGGCGAGTCATACTTCTTCCTCCCATGAAACAGCGAAATATGCCAGGATCCTGCTTCCCTCGCCTTTCAGCCCCTCATTTTTTCGGACGCATATAAACCCATAGATGCCAGCCCAAAGCCTTCTCGCCGGGGAGGCCATGGACGGGGAGAGGGGGAGCGTGCATGAATCGCTTCTCTGTTCTCGTCACGACGAATTCAGAAAACGCTTTCCGGACTTCGCGCTTATCATACACACGGGAATACGGATTCGCTGGCCCGTCGGTATTCCGGTGAATAAATTCTCCCATCCTCAGGTACCGCAAGAGGCCGTAGCGTCGCGCATTGTCCAGATGAGCACCCAGGAGGCCTCGGGGGTTCCCCAGCAATCCCAGCCGGGACAGTGGGTGAGCGGTCAACAACACGACACGGCGCAGTAGTCCGATGGACAGCAGGTAATTGAGGGACCAGCGCGCATAAAGCATGACCACCAACTGCCCGCCGGGCTTCAGGACCCGGTGAATTTCCCGCTGCGCATCGTGAATGTCTGGGACGTGATGCAGCACTCCGTGACTGAAAACGATGTCGAAGGAATCCGCCGGAAACGGAAGGTCGAGGGCGCTTGCCCGGTGGATTCCGTCGAAGGGCAAGTGGCGCACAGCAAGCCGGGTTCGCGTCCGCTCCACAGCGGTCTCGGTGAGATCGACCCCCGCCCATCTGGCGCCCCGCCGGATCAGCAACTCTGCCTCCGCGCCTTGCCCCAGCCCGATTTCCAGAACCCGCCGTCCTGCGAGGTCGAGACCGTTCAAGCAGAGTGGAATGTGTGGTTCGAGCCTGTATTTGGCCCGGTCATACCGGGAGAAGAACTCCTCATAGTTGTGGCGCTGGTCACCGCTTGGACTCCCGAAGAGCTGGTCACCACAAGGGTGGGCGGACCAGAAGTCCTGGATTTCTGCTTCACGCAAAGTCTTCTCCCGATCACATCCAGCCAAGTCGGCTTAAACTCATCTTTCTTGAGCATCCAGAATCCTGGAAACGACCAGGCGCGCGCAGAGACTTTCGAGTATTCGAATAAGAGATGGACACGCGCTGGTGTCGGCTTTCTGAGCGGATGGACAGAAAACCAGTCTGCTTGGCGGACTCTTCAGTGGCGGTTGAGGGCGACAATACCGAAAGTGGTCGGTGGCGCCAATCGCTCCCCGAGAGCTTGAAGCACTCTGGACTGCGTAGACCAGTAGCAGTCCAGTTTTACCTCGCCGAAGGCCGGCTCCAGCAGATTCTGCAGGGCCTTCTCATCAATGCCGTGGCGCACTACGTGGTACTCCGCCATATCAGCCGGGTTACTCTCGTCGTAGACGCCCCGAATCCGTCGAAGGCGCGTAGCAATTCCACGTCGAGCTTCTCCCTGTCCAAGTCGCCAGATCAGGTAGGCACTACGATCCAGGCTCATAGAAGAACGCGATCGACGTGGGTACCAGAGCGGATCTTGGAAACTCATGAACGCACCGCCTGGTGTGATGCGTTCGACGAGTTGCTCCACAGCGCGCAGATAGTCCGGAATGTGATGGAGGACGGAGATGAGTACAACGACATCAAGCGGCGATCCGCCGGACAGGCTCTCACCATCGGGATCGTAGGTCACGGTAACCTGCCGATTATGGCGGAATCGGTGCTTGAGCACCGCTGCACTCGGTGCGCTCATCTCCGTCACCTCAACCTCGGCGCCGGTGGCGACCAGATGGTCGGTGAAGGCGCCGTGACCTGCGCCTAGTTCCAAGACACGGCAGCTACCCTTCCGGTCCAGGACGCTGCCCACCGACCGATTGATTCCTGCGACAACGCGCTCCCGGATGCCGTGATGGAGAATGTGCGGAGATCCCTTGGCGTAATCGTATCCAACGCCATGTTCCTGCTCTTGGATGCACGCCATTGGGGTCTCGGTCTCAGCCGCATTCATACAGCAGTCCTATCTATCCGCACTTGCAGGGCTATGCAATCAACGGGCGAGTGCCACGGGTTTATCCGCTCGGTGTAGACCTGTATGACTGTCGCCCTTGAGATTGCTGGAACCACTCACTTCGACTGACTCCGGACACGCAAGACTCAGTCCGATGAGTGCGCCGAAGGGGACCATGGCATAAAAGTAAACCAATACATTGTCGGTAACAGCGAGCAGCCCAATGGCAAGGAGGGCCATGAGCGCCGCATAATGTACGCCCGCGTCACCGCTGGAGCGTGCACGGGCCCGCCGCCAACAGCGGACAGCGATTCCCATATAGCCCAAGAGCCAAAATCCGAGTCCGATGAATCCGAAGTCGTTCCAAAAGCGTAGGTAGTCGCTGTGGGGCTCCCCCGCCGTCCTCACGATTTCTCGGATGATAGCCGTGGCGCTCCCGGCGCCGTGTCCTGCCCATGGACTGGTTTGTGCGTGCGCGATCACCACTTCCCACAGAAGGTCCCTACCCGAGGTATTCACCGGCGTACCATTGATGAGGGTCACGTCTTCGGCAAGGAACCGGTTGCGCAGTTGTGGGAGATGTGTCAGAGCGAGGTAGCCGAGAGTCGCAAGAAGTCCCACCGTGACGAGGCTCCTCACGGGACGGAATCCACGTTGTCCGCGTGTGAAGGGGCTCCATACAAACAATAGAGCGGCCGCCACCATAGCAGTGCGAGACCCGCTGAGTACGATCTCGAGGAACAGGACGTACGGAAGGAGTCGGGCCATTTTTTCACCGCGTCCCGACGGGATGACGACGGCCATGATGAGTAGCGCCTGAATTGCGAATACCCTCGGACCGGACACACCGGATGCTCCGAATCCGGACAGAAGTAGATCAACACCGTACATGACGGCTCGCACCCATCCGACGATCACAACGCCCTTGATGAAACCGATGCTGCTTCCTTCCGAGGCGACGCCAGACACGATCAGCGCGGTTCCGATGAAGAGGAAATAGCAGGACAGATTCTGCAGGCCGCCAACAGTAACGCCGTTTAATAGCGTGACGAGAACCGCCCAGGACAGGAAGATCCATAGGGTCGCAGGAATGGCTTTCGATGCCCTTGTAACTCGCCGTACGCCATGGTCGCCTACATGCCCATTCCAGGTGATTCCGGATGTCTTCCGATAGGCCAGAATGCCGATCGACAGCAGCAGCCAGAGGTAGGTGAGCAGCGCCGTGATCGCTGCAGAGGCCGTTACCGACGGCATAACCTTGAAGCGGAAGGTGACGTCGCCTCCCAAGAGAATCGCAAGGGCCAGTCCAGCTACCAAAGGCAACTTGCGCCCTGCGGTGATCCCCGTTGCTCTGTTCACAGTTCTCTACTGTGACATACGTCAGCGTCACTGCGTGGGACATACGTCTCGACAGGTCGGGCGAGTCGAAGACGGTTCATTCGAGTCCGGTCCCTATCGGGCCATCCCCAAAGAGCTCGTAACACGATCTTGTTGATCGGCCCAGGTTGACCGTGACCGATGTGATGATTCGGCCGTTCGGTATGGTGTGAGTACCCGGCCGTGGATCGTGGACGATGACTTGTGGGCGCTGATCGAGCCGTTGCTGCCGCCCTGGCCCGAGAGAGCTCCCGGCCCGAGGCCGGTGTCGGATCGTCTCTGTTGCAGGGCATCCTGCTATGTGCTGCATAACGACATCGCCTGGCAACTTCTGCCTCCGGAGCTGGGGTTCGGCTCAGGTCAGACCTGCTGGCGGCGGCTGGAGCGGTGGCAGAAGGCCGGCGTCTTCAACCAGCTGCACCGCATCTTGCTTGCCGAGCTGAACGCGGCCGGCGAGCTGGACTGGTCCAGAGCGTGCGTGGACGGTTCCCACGTCCGCGCGAAAAAGGGGGAGCCGACACCGGTCCGTCGCCGGTCGACCGGCGGAAGACTGGCAGCAAGCACCATCTGATCTGCGATGGGCGCGGCACTCCGTTCAAGGTCATCACGACTGCGGCCAACGTCAACGACGTGACCCAAACGCTCGCCCTGGTCGACGGCATCCCGCCTGTCGCGGGCCGTCCCGGCCGCCCACGACGGCGTCCCAAGGCTCTGCTCGGAGACAAGGGCTACGACTCCAACCCGAACCGCGCCGAACTCCACAAGTGCCGGATCCTGCCGGTCATCTCCCGCAGGCGTGCCCCGAACATCGAGGGCCTGGGCAAGCTCCGCTACGTCGTCGAGCAGACCTTCGCTCTTCTCCACCAGTTCAAGCGCCTCGCCGTCCGCTGGGAGCGTCGCACCGAACTCCACGATGCCTTCGTCTCCCTCGCCTGCAGTCTCATCTGCTGGCGACGACTCAAGAAGCATCGATCATGATCGTGTTACGAGCTCAAAGCGTTTGCGTCATGCGAAGCCCCAACGTGTTCTGCTGGACTCGGCGGCACCCGAGTGATGTCATGGAAATCTCCTGGTCTGCGCATTCGTCCACAGTCGAGGCAGAAGACGCAAGTGCTTACTCAACCCCTCCTGCTGACAGACACCCGGCTCCCGGTGCGCATCGCACACCACACGTTTCAATACGGAGGAGGGAAATGCTCCCGATCCGCAGGAGAAATCATCCGAACGTATCACTGCCGACTCTCCTTGTTCTGAGGCACAGTTCGGAACTCGGTGGTATGGGCCGGGCCGCCGAGTTCTTCACGCCGGTGTTGCGGTCGCGCTGCCAGGTAGTGGCTGTCCTTTCTCTGTCGGCGGACCGCTCGGGGAACTGTTTCGAGGCTTCCTGGCTGGCGAAGGCCTCTGCGACCGTCATGAGCCTCGGGCGCTGCGTGTACGTCCTTGTCACGCGATCACCGGACGCCATATACCTACCGATTTCTCAGTGGGGTCTTCCGCTTTTTCGCGACCTGATCCTTGTGATGCTGGCCAGGATGCTCGGCTGCGCTCCCGTCCTGCATCTTCACGGAGCCCAGTTGCCGTTCCGGCTCACTGCGAACCGCATGTTGCGCAGGATGCTGGGGCGCAGCCATTGGATCGTGTTGAGCGAGGCAGTCGCTGCAGAGCTGGAAGCCAGTGGCTGCCATACCAGATCAGTCACCGTGGTACGCAATCCGATTCCTCAGAGCGTCGTGTCCCGGCGAACGCCGAGCCCGACGCAGGTCCTGCGGGTCGGCTGGCTAGGAACCATGTGCCGGGCCAAGGGTTTCGACGTCCTGTGCGATGCGGTTGATCAGCTGAAGAGCAGCGGAGTCGGGCTGGAGTTCTCCGTCGCAGGGCTGCGCCTCGACGTACCGGCCTCTCACATGGCATGCGTGGACGAAGATCTGGGTGTGCTCCCGCCAGCGAACGTCTCTTCGTTCTGGTCCCGGATCGACGTATTCGTTCTTCCGGCTCGCTGGGTCGAAGGACTGCCCTTTGTACTGCTCGAAGGGCTCCAGGCCGGTTGTGTGGTGGCAGCGACACATTCTCCCGGGTGCGCCGAGCTCTTCGATCAGGGATGTGTGGAGCCGGTCGACAGCTCAGTGGGCTCGGTCACCGGATTCCTCAAGGAATGTGTGGCCGACCTCGAGGGCATCCGGCGACGACAGCAAAAGCTATGGGCGGAGCTTCGACCACTCTATGAGGCGGACCGGGTCAAGGAATCGTTCGCGCGGTTTTTGCAGGACGTGTGGGTTTCTGACACACGTCCTTGAGGAACGGGAGGCAGGCCGGTGGGCCCGTACCGACCGGTGATGGTGTGCGGTTTGCCAGTCCACCCGCTGACGCTTGAGGGCTCGATGGCGGCGGCGGAAGCTCTGATCGAGGACGGCGGTCCGTACCAGCACGTGGTCCTGAACGCGGCCAAGGTGGTCCAGGCCCACGAGGATCCGGATCTGGCACGTATCATCCGCTCGTGCTCGCTCGTCAATGCCGACGGACAGTCCGTCGTGTGGGCCAGCCGCCTCCTCGGCCAGGCACTGCCCGAACGCGTGACCGGAATCGACCTTATGCTGGCCCTGTGGCGCAGAGCCGCTGAAAAGGGGTACGGCGTCTACCTGCTCGGCGCCGAGCCCTCGGTGGTCGAGGCGACGGCACGCATCGCCGCCGAACAGGGCGTCAAGATCGCCGGATACCGGGACGGCTACTGGGACGAGACGCAGGATCAGCAGGTGGTGGCCGCTGTACGCGAGGCGCGGCCGGACATCCTGTTCGTGGCCGTGCCCAGTCCGCGCAAGGAGTACTTCCTCGCGCGCTACCTGGAGCAGTTGGGGTGTGCCCTGGCGGTCGGAGTCGGCGGGTCGTTCGACGTGGTGGCGGGCGTCCGCAGCCGGGCGCCGGAGTGGATGCGCCGGGCCGGACTCGAGTGGTTTCACCGCCTGATCCAGGAACCGCGTCGCATGTTTCGGCGCTACGTGGTGGGCAATACGAGGTTCGTCCTCCTTGTGGCCGCCTACTGGGCCCGGCGGCGGAGCCGGCGCAGTGCGAACTCCGCACAGGGGCGGTCGGGTACGGGACACTGAACCCTTCCGCCCCTGCGCATGCCCCCTCCGGCCACTTCTCTGAAGGCGGGCCCGGTAACCCTCAGGACCGGGTCGCGTCCTACAGCGCACGGCATGCCCGATGTGTCACATCCCGACCGGATCGACGGTGAGTCCTCTATATCGGTTCGCGGGTGTCAACATCATCTAATAGCCAGAGTTTTCCTTATATCAGGTGAAGCATATTTGGACCGTGTCCTGTGGCTGTGGCTCGTTGAGGCTGGCATGGGGCGGGATACGTGGAGTTGGATTGTTCCGGACGGGCGCGAAGCCACCATCTCCTAGCGCGACCCGACAGCTCAGGATCAAACACCAATAACGGGATGAAACGTCGGGAGAAAACGACCTCTGAACGTGCATCTGTGCCCGCAGATGAAGACTTTCATCGACGAGCACGGCGAGTGGCTGCAGTTGTTCCAGATGCCGTCGTTTCACCCGAGTTGAACCCGGCCGAAGGTGCGTGGTCACTCCTCAAGCGGTCCATCGTGAACTTCGTCGCCACCGACCTCGGCGGTCTCGTCCGGATCGTGAAGCGCAGGCTGAAGAAGATCCAGTTCCGCCCCCACCTGATCGACAGCTGCCTCGCGGAGACCGGCCTGATCATCGAACCCTCATGATCGACCAGCCGACGTCTACGAGTTCAACCTGAGTAGTGCTGGGATCCCGTGGCGAGGCCGGCGAGAGGACACCATCCTCCCGCCGGCCTCGCCACGTTCAACGCCTTCGAATCATCCGGTCCGCACAGCCGCGGCAATGCGCTCCACCACACCCTCGATCTGTACCAGGCACTCCTGCACCTCCAGGGGAGGGGCACCGAGAGGGTCGTCGATGTCGTCATCACCCGGATGCTCCCCTGCGGCCCCACGCCGAGCGGCCGCGCCCCGGACAAGAGCCGCGAACCGGGCCGCCGGATCCACCACGCCCGAGGCGTCCTCTGCCCGCACCAGCCGGGCGAACTCACAGAGGGTGAAAGCTCGGGCCAACGCCCATACGGGAGACAGACGCACAGCGGCCTCGCGATGGTCCGTTGCGGCACCCAGCAGCAGATCCGCGCTCTCGACCAATTCCTTCGTCAGCCGGCGGGAGCTCGCCGCGGAGGGATCCGCGCCGCGCTCGAGGAGGAAGGACGCCGCCGTGGCCGCCATGGGCGTACCAGGGAGGGCCTGCGTGCCCGCACTGCCGAATCGGATCCTCTGCCGAGCATTGAGCAGCCGCTGCCTGAGCAGGCACTCGGCGAGGGGGGAGCGGTAGAGGTTGCCGGTGCACACGACGAGTACGCGAAACCCGGGTACGCACACGCCGGGCGACGAGGAAGGAGAGGGCCCGAAAATGTGGAGCATGGCGCCAGTATTCACCCGTGACCTCCGCTGGACGGGGAGATGCATGTCCGCCAGGGCGTCGGATCGCCGTTTCGGGTGGGAACGCCGCCGAGTCGCCGACATCGGCAGGGCCATTCGGGTGAGCGCTCGTGAGGCCGGGGGTTGTGAGGCTTCCCTCTGAGCGGTGGATGCGGTCGGGCCGTGGCCCACTCCGCGTTTCTCCGGTTCTGGTTGGGGCAGACCGGGTCGTGGTCGGTGGAGAGACTCGTCCACCAGCGTTCGCAGCACGCAGCGTTCATCTCGGAGCTGGCATGGAAGGTCATGCACAGCGGGATGCCGAGGCGGCGGCACAGGGGGCCAGCAACAGGGCCCTCGACATGGTCACCGTGCAGATGAAGCAGGTCCACGCCATGCGCATGTGGGCCGCCGACCAACTGCCGGATCGTCGCCGACGCCTCCGCAGCGAAGGCGGCCCTGTCGGATCTCGGCGCCAACAAGCGTGACAGAGCGGTCCTGCTGAGGGACAGGCGTGCAGCCCCGTCCGGCACCGACGTTCCGTGACGAAAAGCCAAGGTCACACGGTGCCCGCGGCTCAATTGCTCCCGCGTCAGGCATTCCACATGGCGTTCCATACCACCCGGCATCGGGGGAACTCGGTAACTCAGCCGCAGACTGCATGGCAATCCGCTCCATTCATGTGCCACTTCTGCTGCGGGCTTTGTTCAGTCGCCACCGGGTAGGGAGACTCCCGGCGTGGCGATGGAATCGAATGTCAATCCAGCATGGCGTCACGCCACGCATGATCCCATATCAGGTGCTGACCAGGAGCGACACACGGCCGGTTCTAGGTGGCTCCGCAGCAGGGCCGCAGGAAATGGAAACGTCGACTTTCCCCACCGCAATGGCAACTCACCCGGTGCGCCCGGCGACTTGGCGGCAAGGGGATGGGGGCAAACGACAGCCAGGCACACTTCCTCGAACGGCTCAAGCGGGTTTCCGACGTTTGAGACTCGCGTGCCACGCAATGCCTCACCGGGCACGCTCGTCGGCTCGGCCAACTCAACGGAGCTGCAGAAGCGGGTCGTCGGCAGCGAGCTGCCCGCGCGTCGGCTGCTCGGTACGGCTCGTCGTCTCAAACAGACAGCATCTCGGACAGCTGAGTGCTGTCCGAGATGCTGCGTGCAGGAATTGGACTTACTGCTGCTGACCTGCCGTACGCCGACGCTTCACGAGGACCAGCGATCCTCCGCCGAGCAGCACGAGTCCGGCTGCCGCGGCGGCCATGGCCACCGTTGCATCCGACGAGCCGGTCTTGGCCAGCGAGGAGCCGTCGTGATCGGACGACTTGCCGCCGCTGCCGGAGTCGTCGTGGCTGCCCTTCTCGCCATAGGAATCGTCGTGGTCGTCGTCGCCGTGGCCGGACCGGCCGTGGTCGTCGTCCTCGCCGCCCCCGTGTCCGGGTCGGCCGTGGTCGTCGTCGCCGTGGTCGTCGCCTCGGCCGTGGTCGTCGCCTCGGCCGTGGTCGTCGCCGTGGTCGTCGTCGCCTCGGCCGTGGTCGTCGCCGTGGTCGTCGCCGTGGTCGTCCCCGTCTCCTTCGATGGTCACCCGTGCGGTCAGCACGAGACCTGACTCCAGACCTTCGAGTGTGAACTCGTACTTGCCGGGCTTGGTGTCCTCGGGAATGGTGACCGAATCGACCACGCGGCCATTCGCGTCCGCGAAGTGGGTACCGAGTGGCACGATCGACCGGCAGCCGTCGTCGCCGCCGTGGTCGTCGTCGTCGCCGCCGTGGTCGTCGTCGCCGTCGTCAGACGGGGCGCGTGCGGCCACAAGGGGCGCCGGGAATGCGGCTGATCCTCTCAGTGCAGCGGTGTTCACCGATCCGGCGGCGCCGGTGGCGCATCCGTCTCCCTTAACGGGGACGAGACTTGATTCGACCTCTTCGTTCGCTTGGAAGCCGGTCGCGACGAAGTCGACCTCATCGCCGGGAGACAGTGTGGTGTCGTCGACCTGAAGACTTGGGCCTGGCGGATATGACTGAGCCAGTGCTGGCTCCATGGCGATGAGGGGAGCTGCGGCAATGAGGCTTACGGTGGAGGCGGCCAGTGCGACTCGCCATCCGGAGCGTCTGGGCATCGTTTCGGGCTCCTTCGGACGACGCTTGATCAGGGATGAATTTCTTGTTTGCCGATGTGGAGGGTCAGACCGCGTTGCAGGACAGAGCTGTCTGCCGTGTCCGTTTCCCGCCGTGGCTCTGTGTTCCGGACACCGACCCGTTCTGCGCTCGCATTGGATGGCACACATTGACGTCTGCCGTCCAAGCATCGGATCCATAGACGGGGGCGGCTCCGCCCAAACAGCCACACCACTGAGCTCGCCAGGACGGTGTAAGAGGTGCGCTCGTGTGGCCCTCATGACTGGCGATCACGGCGCGGACCTGCTTTGGTCGCGCCCTGCCGGACCTGGCCGCCGCACTCTGCGTTGCCTCAGCGTGCTTGCGGGCCCCACCATCGCTGCCGGTCAGATCGCCCCCGTCCTCTGACGCGGCCAAGGAGGCTGGTCCCAACGGGTCCCGAACATGATCAAGGGGCCGTTTCAGATTGCTCTGAAACGGCCCCTGATCTGCGACTCTTTCAAGTCGGGACGACAGGATTTGAACCTGCGACCCCTTGACCCCCAGTCAAGTGCGCTACCAAGCTGCGCCACGTCCCGGTGCCCGTATGACCTGGGGTTTCCCCCGGCCGAACGCGCATGAGAACAATACCGCACTCGACCCGGTGGTCACGAACCCGCGTTGCGCCGCTCGAGCCCATGCGACGTGCCGCGCCTCGACCACAGCACAGGTTGCGACGACCGTGTGTCCGGGTGTCCCCTGGCGCACCACACCCGATCGGCGTTCCGTAGGCCGGACACGAGGTCGGCGCGGACTGAGCGCGGAGGACTTCGCGGCGACCAGCGACGGGGAGCGCATCGCCGACCCCGACCACGTGGAGCGGAGGGTGGAGCATCCGGCCCGCCACCAGCGGCGCATGGCGCGAGGCCGACTGGGATCGACGAGCCGGCGCGCCTGGCCCCGAACAACTTTGGGGACGACCTATTGACCATGCGGACGTGTGCTCATTAGCGTGGCGACACCTTGCCAGAAAGCGCTTTCTGCACGCTTTTTCTCGGGCAACAGGCCGGAGCTCGGAGGAGTTGACCGTGAGTCAGACCGCCATCAAGGCACCGCCCACCGAGGTTGCCGGCGTGGACCGGCGGAACGCGCCGACGGCCGGCGAACGGGCCGGCCGGCTGATCGAGCAGAGCTGGCGGCCGCTGGCGCTGCTCCTGGCCTGCTTCGCCGCCTGGTGGGCCGTCGCCGCAGCCGAACTGGTCGAGCCCTATCTCGTACCCTCGCCGGGCGCCACGCTGGACGTGCTCACCTCGAAGGCCGACTACATCTGGCAGCACAGCTGGGTGACCACGTACGAGACCCTGCTCGGCTTCGTCATCGCCGTCGCCGTCGGTGTGCTCGCCGCCGTCGTCATGGTCTACTCGGCCACCGTCGAGAAGACCCTCTATCCCATCCTGCTGTTCGCACAGGTCGTGCCGAAGATCGCCATCGCGCCGCTGTTCGTCGTCTGGCTCGGCTTCGGCATCGCACCGAAGATTCTCATCGCCGTACTGATCGCCTTCTTCCCCGTCGTCATCTCCATGGTCACCGGACTCAAGGCGGTCGACCCCGAGATGCTGCAGCTCTCCTCCACCATGGGCGCGAGCCCCTGGCAGACCTTCGTGAAGATCCGCCTGCCCGCCTCCCTGCCCCACCTCTTCTCCGGACTCAAGGTCGCCGTCACGCTCGCCGTGACCGGTGCCGTCGTCGGCGAGTTCGTCGGCGCCAACGAGGGCCTCGGCTACGTGATCCTCCAGGCCAACGGAAACCTCGACACCCCGATGCTCTTCGCCGGGCTGCTCGTCATGTCCCTCATCGGCGTCGTCCTCTTCGTCCTCGTCGAGATCGCCGAGAAGCTCCTCCTCCCGTGGCACGCCAGCCGCCGCGAGACCGGCGCCACCACCACGTTCTGACCCAGCTGACGAGAAGGACCAGCCATGACTGCGCGCAGACGACTTCTGACCGGCCTCGTACCGCTGCTTCTGGTCGCCACGGCCTGCGGCGAGGACGGCTCCGGCACCTCGACCAGCTCGTCGGGCAAGGAACTGGACAAGGTGACGCTGACCCTCAACTGGTACCCGTACGGCGAACACGCGCCGTTCTACTACGGCAAGCAGCAGAAGATCTTCGAGAAGCACGGCATCGACCTCGACATCAGGGCCGGCCAGGGGTCCCAGAAGACCGTGCAGGCGACGGGCGCCGGGCAGACCGACTTCGGCTGGGCCGACACGCCCGCCGTGCTCTCCGGGGTCGACGCCGGAGTGAAGGTCAAGAGTCTCGGCGTCTTCCTGCAGACCACACCCTCCTCGGTGCAGTTCTTCGCCTCACAGGGCATCAAGTCCCCGGCCGACCTCAAGGGCAGGACCATCGCGGGGACGGCGGGCGACGCGCTCTCCAAGACGTTCCCGATCTTCCTGAAGAAGAACAACCTCCAGGAGTCGGACGTCAAGGTGCAGAACACCGACCCCGCGGGAAAGATCGCCGCCGTCATCTCCGGCAAGGCCGACGGACTGCTCGGTTACGCGAGCGACCAGGGCCCCACCATGCAGGACAAGGCGAAGAAGCCCGTCGCGTACCTGCGATTCTCCGAGAACGGGCTGAACTTCTACTCCAACGGCCTGATCGCCGGCAACAAGCCCCTCCAGACCCGGGGGGACCTCGCGCAGCGCATGGCCAAGGCCGTCAGCGAGTCGTTCACCGCCGCCGAGAAGGCACCCGAGCCGGCCGTCGCCTCGATGGCGGGCGCGAGCGAGCAACTGCCGCCGAAGACGGTCCTGTCCGAGCAGTTCGCGACGACGCTCACCCTCCTCCACACCGACGCGACCCGTGGCCAGGCCCCCGGCGTCAACACCGAGGCCGACTGGCAGCAGACGATCGACGTCTTCGCCGAGGCCGGACTGGTGAGCAGTCCGGGGCCCGTCGCGGAGTACTGGGACAGCGCCCGTGCGATGAAGGGATGACCGTGGTCAGGGACACCACCCTCCGGGAACCGGCCGTGACGGACCGGGACGGACAGGGCGGCGCGGCCGTCTCGCTCAAGGACGTGGCCGTCCGCTTCCGTACCAGGAACCGGGACGTCACCGCACTGAAGGACATCGATCTCGAGGTCCCGATGGGCCAGTTCCTCGCCATCGTCGGGCCCTCGGGATGCGGCAAGTCCACGCTCCTGAAGCTCGTCGCCGGGCTCCTCGCGCCCTCGTCGGGCGAGGTGCTGCTCGGCGGCGAGCGTGTGCGCGGCCCGCGCCACGACATCGGCTACGTCTTCCAGCGCGCCGCGCTCCTGGAATGGCGCTCGGCCCGCCGCAACATCCTGCTCCAGGCCGAGATGCGCAGGATGCCCGCGCAGGCGGGGCGCAGGCGGGCCGACGAGCTGATCGCCATGACCGGCCTGAGCGGCTTCGAGGACGCCCTGCCGCACGAGCTGTCCGGTGGCATGCAGCAGCGCGTCGCCCTGTGCCGGGCGCTGCTCCACGAGCCCCCGGTGCTGCTGATGGACGAACCGTTCGGCGCGCTCGACGCCCTGACGCGCGAGCAGATGAACACGGAGCTCAACCGCATCTGGCGGGAGACCGGCACCACCGTGCTGCTGGTCACCCACTCCATATCGGAGGCCTGCTACCTCGCCGACCGAGTCGTGGTGATGAGCCCGCGGCCGGGCACCGTCACCGAGATCATCGATGTCGGCCTGCCCGCCGAACGCGACTACACCGAGACGATGGGGCGGCCCGAGTTCCGGGAGGCCACCACCCGTATCCGCGGTCTGCTCGGCGCCGCCTCGGCCCAGGACTGACGAGCCGGGCCACCGGGCCCGTACCACGGCCGGAGCCCTGTACCACTCACCAGGGGGAGTGGTACAGGGCTCCTTCGTTCACCGGGTCAGTAGCGCAGATTCGCCAGGTACGTGTAGCTGTTGCGCGCGGTGGCGAACGGGTCGGCCGGCGAGTCGTGCTCGACCAGCCACTGTTTCACCCCGCCGCTGCGGGCGGTGTCGAACATCGCGGCGAAGTCCAGGACCCCGGAACCGACGTCCGCGAAGCCTCCGTTCGGCGCCATGTCCTTCACGTGCAGCGCCGGGAAGCGCCGCGGGTGCCGGACGAACAGGTCCTGCGGATCGCTGCCGCCGCCCTTCGCCGCCCAGTAGACGTCCAGCTCGAAGCCGACCAGTTCCGGGTCGGTCTCGTTCAGCAGGATGTCGTACAGGACCTCGCCCTCGACCGTCTGGTGGTCCAGGCCGTGGTTGTGGAAGAGCAGTGGGCCGAGGCCCGCTTCGCGGGCGGCGAGGCCCGCCTTGTTGAACTCGCGGGCCGCCTCCCGGAAACCGGCCGGCGTGTGCATGGCCCCGGGCAGGCTCGGCACCACGATCCAGCGGGCGCCCAGCGTGTGGATGTCCTCCAGGGCCCGGGGCAGGCCGCTCCCCCTGACGGTGTCGTAGCCGACGTGCTCCAGCACCGCCCTGAGCCCCGTCTCGTCCAGCATCGAACGGATGGCGGCGGCGCTGTTGCCGTGCCGGCCGCTCACTCCCACGGTCATGTAGCCGATCTCCGCCAGCCGGGCCAGGGTCCCCCGGAAATCGGCGGCCAGCGGCGTCCGCATCGTGTACAGGTGCATGCCGATGCCGGACGGCGGGATGCGACGGCAGCGGCGGGCCGTGTCCGCCGCCGGCTCCGGAGGCTCCGCCGCGTGGGCGAGCGGACCGGATGCCGCGACCGCGACCGCCGCCGCGCCGAGCGCCCTGCCGAGGAACGCGCGTCTGCTGTCGTTCATGTGGTGCTCCCTCCTCATCCGACCGTGATGCGTACGTGGCCGGTCGTCGTGTCGCCCTTGTCGTCCGTGACCGTCAGGTGAGCCGTGTAGGTGCCCGCGCGGGCGTACGTGTGGGTCGCGGTGGCGCCTTCCTCGCCCACGGGCCCGGTGTTGTCGCCGAAGTCCCAGTGGTACGAGGCGGCCGTCCGGCCCTCGGGCAGCGTTACCTCGCCCGCCACGGCCAGGGTCCGTCCGGAGCCGGGCTCGGCCGTCACCGTGACCTCGGCGCCCTGGCGCTTCTCCACACCGGCGCCGTTGAAGTGCAGCCAGTCCACCGCGAACAGATCGGGTCCGGCAGCCGACCAGGCGGGGTTGGTGAAGACGGCGTACAGCGCGACCGTGGAGCCCGGGTCCGCCAGGGCCGTCGTCGGCGAGACGACATTGCCCCAGCCTCCTGTGGGCGGTACGTCGACCGCGCCGAGCAGCGGACCGGTGGGCGACCCGGCACGGAACTCGACCGTTCCCCCGATGCCGCCCGACGCCGCGCCGACCGTCACCGAGTCGATGCCCTTGAGGTGGACCGGGTCGAAGCGGATCCAGTCGCCGTGCTCGATCTCCGTCAGCCGCTTGCCGCCGGACGCGTCCGCCCGCGTGCCCACGACCGCGCCCTGCTGCGCGCCGCCCGTCGCGGTCATGTGCTCGGCCTCGCGGAACGCGGTCCGCAGGGTCAGCGAGGCGGAACCGGTGAGCGCGGGAGCCGACGGCGCGCCCTTGTCCTCGTACTGCGCCGTGATGCCGTAGTAGAGGTTCTGCCCGGGGCCGTGGCTGTCCCCGGCGTCGGTCGCGATCTCGCCCGCGCAGCCGGTGTAGTTGTCCAGCGGGTGCAGGTGGGAGTCGTGCCCGAGCTGGGACTGGACGACGACGCGCGAGCAGTCGATCCTGCCGTCCTCCTTGTCCTTGACCCTCACGACGAAGGGGACGGTGTCGCCGAAGGCGAACATGCCACCGTTCGGCGGCTGTTGGATCGTCACCACCGGCCGGGTGTTGCCGACGGTGATGTCATGGACGGCGAGGCCGGTCAGACCGCCCGGTCCGGTGACCGTGAGCCGCGCGGTGAACCGCCCCTTCTCCCGGTAGACGTGCGTCGGGTTCGCCTCGGTCGAGTCCGTCGTCCCGTTCCCGTCGAAGTCCCAGGCGTACGTGACGGGTTTGCCGTCCGGCAGGCCCGAGCCCTCGCTGGAGAACGTGACCGTCAGCGGCGCGCTGCCGCTGTCGGGGGTTGCCGTGACCTTGGCGGCGGGCAGTCGCTCGTCACCGACGTAGTCGATGCGGTAGATCCCCGAGCCGTCGTTGCTGCCGCCCCGTCCGGTGCCGCTGCCGAGGCCGAAGTCGATCACGTACATCGCACCGTCCGGGCCGAAGTCCGCCTCGAACGGCTGGTTCCAGCTCATGTCCGCGAACACCGGGTTGATGGAGTGCAGATCACCGGCCCTGGCCGGCGCGAACCGCGGGTCGGTGAACGTCTGGTCGTACTGCTGGAACGAGAAGGACTTGAACCACCTGCGGGTGAGCTCGTAGGTGAACCACTTCCCCTCGAAGTACGCCGGGAACTTGCCCTGGTACGTGTTCGCCGGGTCGTAGTCGTAGACGGGCCCGCTCATCGGACCGCCACCACCGGTGCCGACCTCGGGGAACTCGGCCGATGCGGAGTACGCGTACCAGACCGTCGCGGGCTTGGCCGGAGGCAGCTCGGTCAGCCCCGTGTTGTTGGGCGAGTCGTTGACGAGCCGGGCGCAGTCGAACTTCGGGCCGGAGGTCCTGGTGGCGAAGTCGTAGTCGTTGAACGGGGTGTTGTTTCCGATGCAGTACGGCCAGCCGTAGTTGCCCGCCCGGGTGACGCGGGTGTACTCGACGGTGCCCTCGGGTCCCCGGTCGGCCCTGGCCGCCCGTGCGTCGGGACCGTAGTCGGCCACCATCAGCGCACCGCTGACGGGATCCGTGGTGATGCGGAACGGGTTGCGCATGCCCATCGCGTAGATCTCGGAGCGGGTCTTCGCGGTGCCGGGGGTGAAGAGGTTGCCTTCGGGCACGGCGTACGTGCCGTCGTCCTTCGGCGTGATCCGCAGGATCTTGCCGCGCAGGTCGTTGGTGTTGCCGGAGGTGCCCTGCGCGTCCCAGGCCCGGCGGCCCTCACGCTCATCGATGGGGGTGAAGCCGTCGGAGGCGAACGGGTCGGTGTTGTCGCCCGTCGCGACGTACAGGTCACCGTCCTTGTCGAACGCCAGGGAACCGGCCATGTGCGAGTTGGCCCGTCCCTCGCCGCGCAGGGTCGGGATCGTCAGCAGCCGCTTCTCGGACGCCGGGTCGATGGTGTTGCCGGTGACCGTGAAACGGGAGAGGTTGAGCTGCTTCTCCGTCCTGTCGGAGTTCAGCAGGTACAGCCAGTTGTTCCGGGCGAAGTCCGGGTCGAGCGCGAGGCCGAGCAGGCCGTCGGACTGGCTCGTCATCTCGGGTGTGTACGCGAAGTCCAGTGCGGTCGCGACCTTCAGCGTCTGCTGGTCGATCACCTTGACCTTGCCGGTCCGCTGGATGAAGAAGACGCGGCGGTCGGGCGCGACGGCCAGTTCGAACGGGTCCGCGAGGTCGCTCGTGACGAGCGGGGTGCGCTGGAACGAGCCCGTCTTCGTCGCCGTGCAGTCGCCGGGCCTGTTCCCCGCGGCCCACTGGATGCCGCCCAGCAGGTGCCCCAGGAAACCCTCCTCCTGGAAGGCCGACTTCGCGTGCCCGCCCGCGGTGAACCAGGAGCGTCCGCCGTCGTAGTTCTGGCACCAGGACCAGGGGTGGTCGACGCCCTCGTCGAGACCGGAGATGCCGTCGCGCACCTTGATCTGCGCGAGCGTGTGCACCTTGCCGGTCGGGTTGGTGCGCCAGTTGTACCACTCCTCGGTGCGCTCCCAGAGCTCGGGAAGGCCCTCGGTGGAGGGGTGCGTGCGGTCGAGCACCTTGACGCGGCCGGTCTGGACGGCCGGGTGCTTGTCGAAGATCGCGCCGACGAGACCCTCGTACCAGGCCCAGTCGCGTTCGCTGGCCGATGCGGCGTGCAGGCCCACCCAGCCGCCGCCGCCCCGGATGTACTTCTGCAGCGCCGCGCGCTGCGCCGCGTCGAGCAGATCGCCGCTCTGCGGGGTCGAGTTGGTGTTGTTGAAGACGATCGCCTGGAAGCGGGCGAGGTTGGTGTCGGTGAAGGCGGCGGCGTCGTCGGTGGCCTCGACCTCGAAGCCGTTCTCGCTGCCGAGCTTCTTGACGGCCTCGATGCCGGCGGGGATCGAGTCGTGGTGGAAATTCGTGACCTTGGAGAAGACCAGTACGCGATAGGGCGCCGCCTCGGCGGGAGGTGACAGGGTCACCCCGAGTCCGACGAGCAGCGCCAGCAGGGCCGTGATGAGGGAGAAGGGCGCTCTGCGGCGTACCCCTGGTCGATGACTACTCATGGCGCTCCCGGTGCAGGTGGAGTCCGGCGGGGATAGAAAGCGCTTTCTGGCATACGCGGCACAGCGTAGGTTCCGCCCTCACGGGGGTCAATGGGTCGGAAGCGCCCACTGTGCCGGGGCAGTTGGCGCTCAGGCGGAGCGGCCGGACCGCGGCAGGGGCGGGTGCGCGGTGCTCGCGTGGCGGTCCTGCGGGTGTGTCAGTGGTGCGTCGTACGGTCGCCGCATGGCCACTGCCGACGACGTACGCAGAATCGCACTGGCGCTGCCGGGCGCGATGGAGAAGCTGTCCTGGGGCATGCCCACCTTCCGGCTGGAGGCGGGCGGCCGGATCTTCGCCTCACTGGACGACGGCGACCGGGTGATGGGCGTCAAGTGTCCCAAGGAGGACCGTGAGGAGCTGATCGCGGCGGAGCCGCAGAAGTTCTTCCTGCGCGCGGGCCACGACGACAACTACGCGTGGCTGCGGGTGCGACTGGGAGCGCTGGAGGACGAGGAGGAGCTGCGGGCGATCCTCCTGGACTCCTGGCGTCAGGCCGCTCCTCGCAAACTCCTGGACGCGCACCCGGACTTGGCATGACCGCCCGCGGCATGACGGACGGGACCGCGGGGCGCTCGGGAGCGCAGGGCCGGGCCCCGCGGCGGGGGGTGCGGGGCCGGGGTGCGGGGCTGAGGTGCGGGCCGGGCATCGCACGCCCCGGCCCCGCCGCGCCGGGATCCTGGGTCATGCCGACCACGTCCCCTTCGGTGACGGCGGGGACGACTGTCGGCCGGGCTCCTCGTCCGTCGGGGCCGGGCTGCATGCCCGGCCCCGATCGGTGTGCCGCCGGCCAGAAGGTCTTGCCCCCGGAGGGCGAGCTGCCGTCGGGCCGGAGCCGTTCCTGCCCGGCTCAGCCCTGGTGACCCCAGTCCAGGCGGTCGGCCAGGCCGGCAGCGATGAAGGCGGCTGCCAGCTCCTCGCGGCCCTCGGTGAAGTGGGCCCAGCTGTCGTAGTGGACGGGAACGACCCGGCGGGCGCCGAGCATCCGGGCGGCCTCGGCGGCCTGGGCGCTGTCCAGGACGAGCAGCTCACCGTCGAAGACCACCGGGAAACGGGGGGCTCCGGCGAACAGGAGGGCGGTGTCCACCGGCCCGAAGCGTTCGGCGACCTCCTTGACCACGTCGAGGGAGGCGTTGTCGCCGCTGACGTAGACGGTGGGCAGGCCCTCTCCGGTGAGGACGAAGCCGACGACCTGGCCGGTGAAGGGCTCGACCGACTCGCGCGGGCCGGGCCCGTGGACGGCGGGGGCGCCGGTCACGGTGACCGTGCCGCCGCCGGGGCGCTCCAGCTCGATGGACTCCCAGTCGGCCAGTCCCTTGGCCTTCCCCCCGAGGCGCTGTCCGCCGCCGGGGGTGGTGAGGGTGAGAGGCACGTCGGCGAGCAGGGCTCGGCCGGTGCGGTCGAGGTTGTCGGCGTGCTCGTCGTGGGAGAGCAGGACCACGTCGACGGGGCCGAGGTCGGCGGGGGTGCCGAGGGAGGACGCGGTCTTGGTCAGGGTCGGACCGGCGGGCGCGGGGTATTCACCGGGGCCGTCGAAGGTCGGGTCGGTCAGGAAGCGCAGACCGCCGTACTCGAAGAGGGCGGTCGGGCCGCCGAAGACGCGGACCGGGAACTGCTCAGTCGTCGCGGGGAGAGAAGACACAGGGAAGCACCTCACGGATAGGATGCGAGTTGACCGTGAGATGACAGTACGCATCTCTCACGGATACAAGCAAGCTCTACCGTGAGAATCGTGAAGGAGGCCGCCATGACAGACTCCGCCCTGCCGCCTGCGCCCGGGGAAGAGCAGTACCTCTCCCTCGCCCTCGCCAACAGCGCTGTCGCGCTGCCCGGCGGGCACGTGGTGGACCTCCTCGGCGTGCCTGCGCAGGCGAACCAATGGCTGACGGAACGCGGGCTCGCCCCGGTCGACGTCGGCATGCGCGAGATGTGCGCCACGCAGCTGCGCGCACTGCGGGAACAGATCAGGGGGCTGTTCTCCTCCCGTACCGCGGGGCTCCCTGCACTCCCGGCCGCTGTCGCCGCCGTCAATGACGCGATGACCCGTGTCCCCACGGCTGCCCTGCTGCGGTGGGACGACAAGAACGGCCCCTACCGGGCGACCCCCCACCCCACCACAGAGATCGTCGACCACGCCTTGGCTACCCTCGCCGCCGACGCCGCCGACCTCCTCACCAGCCCCGACGCGGAGCGCCTCACCCCGTGCGGTTCGACCCCGTGCAACCGCTACCTGCTCCGCCACGGCCGCCGCCACTGGTGCTCGACCCGGTGCGGCGACCGCGCCCGCGCCGCCCGCGCCTACGCCCGCCGCACCCAGTCCGGGAGCGATTGACGAAGCTGCCCGTGGGCGACGGGCCGTGGGAGTCACCGCGCGAGGAAGGACGTGATCCGTTCCCGCAGCCCCGCCGCGTCCAGGCCGTGGGCCGTCAGGTGTTCGTCGATCGTGCCGTACCGGCGCAGCTCGCGCCGCGCGACGCCGAGGCCGAGCACGCGGTGGGGCACCTCCGACAGGGCCTCGGCGGCTGCGGTCGTGGACGTGCCCGCGAGATATGGCTCGACGATCACGACGTCGGCGGCCCGCCGGGCCCCGGCCGCCGCCCGGAGCGCCGCCGCGTCGAAGGGGCGCACGGTCGTGGCGTAGAGCACGGTCACGTCGAGGCCCTCCGTCGCCGCCAGGACGTTGTCGAGCATCGGGCCCACGGCGATCACGACACCGGCCCGGCCTTCACGCACGGTCAGGAAACCGGCCCCCGTCACCGGACGAGGCACCGCGTTGGACTGGTTCGACAGGCGGACGTACACCCGGTCGTCCCCCCGAACGGCCTCGCGCAGCAGCACCTCCGCCTCGTCGGGGTGACCGGGGACGTGCACCGTCCAGCCGTCGAGTGTGTCCAGGAGGGCGACATCACCCGGAGACATGTGCGTGAAGCCGCCCGCCGGCCAGTCGTACGAGGCGCCGGCGCTGACCAGCACACCGCCCGTCCCCTGGTGTCCGAGGTCCAGCTTCACCTGCTCGAAGGGCCGCTCGACCAGGAAACTCGCGAACGTGTGCATGATCGGCCGCATCCCCGTGAGCGCGATGCCGCCGCCTGCGCCGATGAGGAGCTGCTCGCGGATGCCGACGTTGATCACGCGGTCCGGGTGACGCCGCTGGGCGGCGTCGAAACCGTCCCGGCTGATCTCCGCGAGGACCAGTGCGAGCCGCGGGTCCTCGTCCAGCAGTCGCGTCGTGGTGGAGATGAAGCGGTCGCGCATGGTGTCCATCGTTCGTGGTTCCCCTCGTGGCAGTGGTGGAAGGACCGCGGGTCGCCGCGGGCGCGTCGCGGGGTCAGGCGCTCTTGGGCTCGACCCGGGCGACGACCGCTCTCGGACGTCCGGGGTGCGGCGCGGTGAACGCCGCGTACAGCGCCTCGTGGTCGCGGCCGTCGACCGTCTCGGCCGACCACCCGGCCGCCTCGAAGCGGGAGGCGATGCCGCCCGGCCAGCCGTACGTCGCGGAGGAGTTGTCGATCACCAGCGTGTGCAGCTGCTCCAGGCCGGCCGGTCCCGCGTAGGCGATGGCCTCGTGGTTGCTGCCCTCGTCGAGTTCGGCGTCGCCGATCAGCACCCACACCCGCGGGTCGGTCAGGCCCTGTGCCCGCAGGCCGAGCGCGGTCCCGACGGCGATCGGGAGCCCGTGTCCCAGCGAGCCGCTGCCGATCTCGGCGCCCGGAACGAGCATGCGGTCGGGGTGGTGCCCGAGCGGGGAGTCGTACGAGCCGAAGCCCGGCAGCCACTCCTCGGGGAAGAAGCCCCTGGCCGCGAGAACCGCGTAGTACGCCATGGGGCCGTGCCCCTTCGAGAGCAGGAAGCGGTCACGCCCGGGGGCGTCGGCGGTCTCGGGGGTCACCCGGAGTACACGGTCGTACAGGACCCACAGCGCGTCGAGGGTGGAGGTCGCGGCGGGACCGTGCTTCTCGTCGCCGGTCATCAGGGCCATGAGCCGGTTCAGATCGCCGAACCCGGCTGCCCGCGTGGTCTGCTTCGTCGTCATGCCCCCACCCTGCAACCTGAAGCTTGCTTGAGGTCAAGGGCGTCCTCCGACGTGGGGTGGCGCAATACCGGTTCGTGACCACCGGGTCGAGTGCGGTATTGTTCTCATGCGCGTCGGGCCGGGGGAAACCCCAGGTCACACGGGCACCGGGACGTGGCGCAGCTTGGTAGCGCACTTGACTGGGGGTCAAGGGGTCGCAGGTTCAAATCCTGTCGTCCCGACTGTGCGGAAACGCAGGTCGGAGGCCGTTCTCTCGTGATCGAGAGGCGGCCTTTCGTGCGTCCTGGGGTGTGGTGGCCGCAGTGCGGCCGCACGTGCGGGCCGGGGTCGGCGCCGTCGGCCCGCCCGCCGAGCCGGCGCTTTCGCCGCATGGCCTCCTCGGTCCGTGCCGAACCCCTTCCAGGTCCGACTTCCCTCGTCCGAAGGCCGATGGTCGTAGGTCCTCACCACCACGCCGCGGCGGCCGTGGCGCGGGCAACTGCCGTAATACTTCCGTCATGGGCGCCTCTCTGGGCCGCGTGCTCCCGATGACGTTGAATGCGTACTGAACGACGAGGGAGGAGCACGTGGTGGAACGTGAAGGCGGGCGGCGTCGGCCGCTGGCGATCGTGGCGGTGGCAGTGGCGGTTGTGGTGGCGGCCGCAGGGCTGTACTGGTTCCAGCCGTGGAAGCTGTGGCAGGACCAGACGGTCAGCGAAGCCCTGCCCACCACAGCGCCGAGCACGTCGGCCGCCGCCTCCGGGGCGCCGGCGCCCTCAAAGTCGCCCGTCCCTCGGACCCTTGCCCAGGGAGACCTGGTCAGCCACGAGCACACCACCACCGGCACCGCGAAGATCGTGCGGCTGCCGGACGGCTCGCACACCCTGCGGCTGGAGGGGCTGGACACCAGCAACGGGCCGGACCTGAAGGTATGGCTGACCGATGCCCCGGTGAAGGAGGGCAAGGCGGGCTGGCACGTCTTCGACGACGGCAAGTACGTCGGCCTGGGCAAGCTCAAGGGCAACAAGGGCGACCAGAACTACCCGATCCCGGCGGACCTGAAGCTGTCCGAGTACACCAGCGTCACCATCTGGTGCGACCGCTTCGACGTCTCCTTCGGCGCGGCCCGGCTGACGGCCGCCTGAACCGGCCCGGGGAAACGGCCGCCTGAACCGGCTCGGGGGACGTCCGCGGAGCAGGCACTCCGGTTCGCCCGTCGCGCCGGGTGGTGACGGAAGCCTTACGGCCCGGTGCGGGCTCGGCCGCGGCCGAGCCCGGTCGCCGTAGCGTGCGGGGCATGCGAGTACTTGTCACAGGAGGAGCCGGGTTCATCGGCTCGCACGTGGTGGCCGCGCTGGCAGCCGAGGGGCACGAGCCGGTGGTGCTGGACGCGCTGTTGCCCGCAGCGCATCCCACCGCTCCCGAGCTGCCGATCGCCGAGTTCGTCCGGGGTGACGTCCGTGCCCCGGAGGACGTGCGTTCCGCCCTGCGCGGGGTGCAGGCGGTGTGCCATCAGGCGGCGATGGTGGGCCTCGGGAAGGACTTCGCGGACGCCCCGGCCTATGTGGCCTGCAACGACCTGGGGACCGCGGTGCTGTTGGCGGGCATGGCCGAGGCCGGGGTGCGGCGCCTGGTGCAGGCGGGGTCGATGGTGGTCTACGGGGAGGGCCGGTACGAGTGTCGCGCCCACGGGGTGATCCGGCCGGGACCGCGCGCCGTGGCGGACCTGGAGGCGGGACGGTTCGAACCGTGCTGTCCACGCTGTGGTGAGGAGCTCGTGCCGGGCCTGGTGGCCGAGGACGCGCCCGTCGACCCGCGGAACGTGTACGCGACGACGAAACTGGCCCAGGAGCACCTGGCGGCCTCCTGGGCGCGTGCGACGGGCGGGCGGGCGATCTCGCTGCGCTACCACAACGTCTACGGGCCCGGGATGCCACGGGACACCCCGTACGCGGGCGTGGCGTCGTTCTTCAGGTCCGCCCTGGCCCTCGGCGAGGCTCCGCGAGTGTTCGAGGACGGTGGGCAGCGTCGGGACTTCGTCCACGTACGGGACGTGGCCCGGGCCAACGTGGCCGCACTGACCGGTCTCGAGGGAAGATCCGCGGACGGGCATGCCGCCTACAACGTGGGCAGCGGCGAACCGCGCACGGTCGGGGACATGGCGGCGGTGCTCGCAGCCGCACACGGCGGGCCGCAGCCGGTGGTGACCGGCGAGTTCCGGCTCGGCGACGTCAGGCACATCACCGCGGACTCGTCCCGGTCGCGCCGTGAACTGGGCTGGCGGCCGCAAGTGGGCTTCGCCGAGGGCATGTCCGAGTTCGCGCGGGCCGCCCAACGGGCCTCCGCCGGGCTCGGGTAGCCGGACCTGTTCCCGGGCGCGGGCGCTGGTCAGGCGCCGGCGCGGGCCAGCGGCAGGGTCACCTCGAAACGGCAGCCGCCGGGCACGTTGCGCACCTCGGCCTGTCCCTCGTGGGCCTCGACGATGCCACGTACGATCGCGAGCCCGAGTCCGGCGCCGGCCGGGGGCGTCCGCGCGGTGCTGCCGCGCCAGCCCGTGTCGAACACACGCGTCAGGTCCTCTTCGGCGATGCCGCCGCAGCCGTCGGTGACGGACAGCACGGCCGTGTCCTCGCGCCGGTCGACGGTCACGGCGACGGTGCCGTCGGCCGGCGTGTGGCGGATGGCGTTGACGAGGAGGTTCGCGAGGACCCGGGTCATCTCCTTGCCGTCCACGTCGACCGGCACGTGGGAGATGTCCTCGCCGAGCAGCCGTACGCCGCGTTCCCGGGCGAGCGGGTCGGCGCCGAGGAGGGCGTCGGCCGCCAGGTCCCGCAGGGAGACGCGGCTGGGGGTCAGCTCCAGTGCGCCGGCGTGGATGCGGGAGAGCTCGAAGAGGTCGCCGACCATGACGTCGAGGCGTTCGACCTCGGTGCGGATCTGCCGGTGGTAGCGGGCGGTGTCGGTCGCCACGCCGTCCTCCAGGGCCTCGGCCATGGCGCGCAGTCCGGCGAGCGGGGTGCGCAGGTCGTGGGAGATCCAGGCGACGAGCTCGCGGCGCGAGGAATCCAGTGCGCGTTCACGTTCGCGGGAGGCCGCGAGTTTGGCGCTCGTGGCGGCCAACTCGCGGGTGAGGTCGGCCAGTTCGGCGGTGGCGCGCGCCGGAGGGGCGGCGAAACTGCCACCGTCTCCGAAGTCCCGGGCAGCTCGCGCGAGGTCCCGGCTGCGGGCCACCACCCAGCGGCCCAGCAGCAGTGCGGTGGCCAGGGAGACGGCGGCGGCCATGGCGACGACGAGGGTGACGACGGTCAGGTCGTGCGGGGACAGGAACATCGCCCAGGCCACCGCGAGGGTGCCGGCGAGCATGGCGGTGACGGTGACCGCGGCGACCACGGCCAGGGACACGGTGACCGACTTGTACCGGAGCAGGCGCAGCGCCAGGGCGCCGAGCGCACCCGCGCAGGCCGCACCGCCGAAGGCGAAGAGGGCGATCAGCAGGATGTCGTTCACGGCTTCCTCTCCTCCGTCGGCTCGAAGCGGTAGCCGACGCCCCAGACGGTCTGGATCAGCCGGGGCGCTGCCGGGTCGTCCTCGATCTTGGCGCGCAGGCGGCGGACGTGCACCGTGACGGTGGACAGGTCACCGAAGTCCCAGCCCCACACCTCCCGCATCAGCTCCTCGCGGCTGTGCGCGCGCCCCGGGTGGGTGAGGAAGTGCGCGAGCAGATCGAACTCCCGCAGGGTGAGGGTGAGCGGCTGCCCGTCCTTGGTGGCGCGCCGGGTCTCCGGATCCAGCTGGATCCCGGCCCGGCGGGGCACCGGCTGCCCGCCGCCCCCTGCCGCGGTCGCGGTGCGGCTGCGGCGCAGCACGGACTCGACCCGCAGGACCAGTTCGCGCGGGCTGAACGGCTTGGTGACGTAGTCGTCCGCGCCCAGTTCCAGGCCCGCGATCCGGTCGTCCTCGTCTCCGCGGGCCGTCAGCATGATCACCGGAACGGGACGGTCGGCGCGCAGGCGGCGGCAGACCTCCAGTCCGTCGATGCCGGGCAGCATGAGGTCGAGGACGACCAGGTCGTGCGGGTGGCGGGCCGCCCGGTCGAGGGCGGTGGGGCCGTCGGCGGCGTGGTCGACGCTGTGGCCGGCCCGGTGCAGGTAGCCGGTGACGACCTCGGCGACGGTCGGATCGTCGTCGACGACGAGGATCCGGGCGGGCGGCGTTCGCGTACTCATGGCATCCAGCCTTGCACCGGCTGCCTCCCGGTGTCCTCTCCGGGATCGCGCCGTACGGACGGTGTCCGTTTTTCGTAAGGAGTCGATGTCCGCTATGTCTGCCGGGAGTTCCTACGGTGGCAGTCGTGACCGCTGACACCGTGGACGTCGTCCTTCCCTGTCTGAACGAGGCCGGGGCCCTGCCCTGGGTCCTCGCCCGCATCCCGGCCGGCTGGCGGGCCCTCGTGGTGGACAACGGGTCCACCGACGGATCGGCCGATATCGCCCGCTCCCTCGGAGCCATCGTCGTTCCGGAGCCCCGGCGCGGCTTCGGCGCGGCCTGCCATGCCGGACTGCTCGCCGCCGAGGCCGAGTTCGTCTGCTTCTGCGACTGCGACGCCTCCCTCGACCCCGGCTTGCTGCCCGGCTTCGTCCAGGCCGTCGCCGCGGGCGAGGCGGATCTCGTGCTCGGCCGCCGGCGGCCCCGGAGCAGGGGTGCCTGGCCGCTGCACGCCCGCGCCGGAAACCTCGCCCTGTCCCGGATGCTGCGCCGCCGCACCGCGCTGCGGTTGCACGACCTCGGCCCCATGCGAGCGGCGCGCCGCGAGGCCCTCCTCTGCCTGGACCTGACCGACCGGCGTTCCGGATATCCGCTCCAGATGGTCGTCCGGGCCGCTGACGCGGGCTGGCGGGTCCGGGAGCAGGACGTGCCCTACCTGCCCCGCACCGGGAAGTCCAAGGTGACCGGCACCTGGCGGGGCACGTGGCACGCGGTCCGCGACATGCGCGCGGTCCTCGCCGAGCCCCCGCACACCACCGCCCTCGGAGGCGTCCGGTGACCACCCTGCTCGTGATCGCCAAGCAACCCCTGCCCGGCCGGGTGAAGACCCGGCTCACCCCGCCGTTCACCGCCGAGGAGGCGGCGGCCCTGGCCGAAGCCGCCCTCACCGACACCCTTGCGGCAGTGGCCGTCACCCCCGCCGACCGGCACGTCCTGGTCCTGGACGGCTCCCCGGGCCCCTGGCTGCCGCCCGGCTTCGAGGTCCTGCCCCAGTGCGCCGGGGGTCTCGACGAGCGGCTCGCCGCCGCCTTCGCCGCCTGCACCGGCCCGGCGCTGCTGATCGGCATGGACACCCCGCAGGTCACACCTGGCCTCCTCAACCCGGCTCTGGACTTCGGCAGTCACGACGCCTGGTTCGGCCCGGCCGCCGACGGTGGGTTCTGGGCCCTGGGACTGGCCACGCCCGACCCCGCGCTGCTTCTCGGCGTACCGATGTCCGTACCGGAGACCGGCGCGGTGCAATACGAGCGCCTGCGTGCGGCCGGGCTGAGGACCGGGCTCCTGCCACGCCTGCGGGACGTGGACACCGCCGCCGACGCGGCCGCGGTGGCCGGTCAGGCCCCGTCCGGACGGTTCGCCGCCGTGCATCACCGGCTGACCGGAGCCCCGCGGACAGTGCGATGAGGGCCCCTGCCGCCGCGCGCGACAGGTCCGGCACAACACCCGCGCCTGCCTGGCGGGACGAGCCCTACGCCTGGGCGCTGCGCGCAGGGCACGGCCCGCTCTTCCTGCGCCGCGACGACGGCCGGCTGTTGCCTCTGGACGTCGAACGGTGGTGCGCCGACGCGGACGCCGCCGACGAGAGCGTCCTCGCCCGGTGCACCGGCGCGGTTCTGGACATCGGCTGCGGTCCGGGCCGGCTCGTGACCGCGCTGGCCGAGCGAGGCCACAGGGCGCTCGGCGTGGACGTGAGCCCCGCCGCGGTGACACGGAGCGTACGCCGCGGCGGCATGGCCCTGTGCCGGTCCGTCTTCGAGCCCCTGCCCGGCGAACGCCGCTGGACCACGGCCCCTGCTCGTCGACGGCAACATCGGCATCGGCGGAGACCCCGTGGCCCTGCTGCGGCGGACCGCCGGGATCCTCGCTCCCCATGGGCGGCTCATAGCCGAGGCCGCCGCCGTCGAGGTGGACGAGCGCTGCGAGGTGCGGCTGGACGACGGGCGCGGCGGCCCCGGCACACGTTTTCCCTGGGCCCGAGTCGGCCCCGAGGCCCTGCTCCGCCATGCCGGCAGGGCAGGGTGGGCAGCCGCCCACGTCTGGTCGGCGGCGGGGCGCCACTTCGCCGAACTCGTGCCCGCCCTCAGCCCTCCGTCGGGGTCTGAGGGCCGGCCCGGGACGCCCTGACCCGCCGCCGCAGGCGGGTCAGGCCCACCCAGGCCAGCGCGACGCCCGCGACCACCGCCAGGACGAGCAGCAGGTTGCGCACGTAGGGCAGGGGCAGGGCCGAGGGGTTGGGCGGTGCTTCCGGCCGCAGCAGCAGGGGCAGGGTGACCAGCACCAGCGCCCCGCCGGTCACGAGCGCGCCGCGCACGACGGGGCGCGCCGGTACCGCCGCGACCAGCAGCCCGACGGCGAGCACCACCGGCGCGAGCACGCCGTCGTGCAGCACCAGCGCGCCCGCCATCCACAGCAGGACGTCGTACGGGTCGGGCCGAGCCGCCAGGTGCCAGCCGCCGATCCCGATGAGCAGCAGGCCCAGCGCGCCCAGCGCGTAACGGACCACGGACACGGACCTCACAGCACCTCCAGCCGGGTGACCCACTTCGTCTGCAGCACACCGGGGCGGTTCGGCGCGATGATCCGCGCGGGAAAGCCGTGGTCGGCCGACAGCACTTCGCCGTTCAGCCGCAGCGCCAGCAGCGTCAGCGGGTCCTGCGCGTACTCCCGTCCCATCTCCATCACCCGGTACGCACCCCGTACTTCGAGGGACACCACCCGCACCCCGGCGTCCGGCAGGGCTCCCGCCCGTTCGATCAGGTCCCGGATCCGTACACCGCTCCACCAGGCGTCCACGCTCCAGCCCTCCACGCACGCGATCGGCAGCCGCGCCCGGGACGGGGGCAGTTGGCCCAGTTCGGCAAGGGTCAACCGGTACGGCCGGGGCCCCAGCACCTCCAGGGACCAGTCCCGGACCGCGGCGTCCGTCACCCCGGCGGCGGCCGCCGTCCGGTTGACCGGCAGGCCCTGCGGCCCGTAACCGGGATGACGGGGCGCCAGCAGATCGACGGAGGCCAGCGGAGTGAAGGACTGGCCGATCGTCGTGACGGTCACGGCGCCCACGGCCGCCCCGACGCCGAGCAGCAACGCCCTGCGGTCAGGGCCGTCCCGTTCCTCGTCCGGCAGCGCGAGCGTGCCCGCGGACCGCCTGCTCCAATGGGCCCTGATCTCAGGCGCCTTGACCGCGAGGTGCAGCAGCACGGACCCGGCCACGACCCAGGCAACGGCATAGTGGACCGGCACGAAGGAGAACGGCCACGGGTACCACTCGGCGATGTTCAACAGGCCGGTCAGCACCTGGAACACGCCCGAGGCCACCAGCACCGCCACCGACAGCCGCTCCAGAGCGTGCCGCACCGACCGGACCGGCGGCCACACGAACAGCCGGGGGTAGACCGCCCACAGTTTCGCCGGCAGCAGCACGATCGCCGCCAGCCCCACACCGACGTGCAGCCCCTGCGTCAGCCGGTACCCCCACACCGGCCGCGAGGGCAGGTGATCGGCCAGCCAGTCCGGTGGGCTCTGCAGGAAGTGACTGATCAGCCCGGTCAGGAAGCACACGGCGAGCGCCACGCCGAGCCACCGCCCGATCGCCGTGGCGGTGCGCGGATCATGCAGACGCCCCGAGAAGGCCGGTGGGCGGAAGGCGGGCAGGCGCACGTGAGGCAGCCGGAGTGCGGGCAGTCTGAAGGCCGGAAGGTTCCGGTACCGGGCGATTCGGGATCCCATGCACTCATGCAACCGCGCCCACCCGTCGCGCGGACGGGTCCGACACCTTACGAAACGCGGACGCCCTGCCGTGCCACCATCGGCGACGGCCCGCGCGCTGCCAGGGTGAACGCGTGACCCACCCGCCTGCCACCACCCTCCGGGCCACGGTGGCCACCATGGTGCTCCTGGCCATGCTCGCCGCCGTGCTCGTCCTCGCCGTCCGCGAGGGCGGCTACTTCGCCGGCCTGGCCGGCCTGTCCTCGTGGTACGCCGCCTCCTGGGCCCTGTTCGCGGCGGCCGCCTGGACCTTCCGCAGGGCGCCCGCCCGGCACACCGTCGCCCTCGTCGTCGCCGGTGGCATCGCGGTGGCCGCCACCGGACTCGTGGCCGCACCCCGGACGAGTACCGACTCGTTCCGCTATGCCTGGGACGGCCGGGTGCAGGCCGCGGGCATCTCCCCCTACGACCACGCCCCCGCCGATCCCGCGCTCGCGCCGCTCCGCGACACCTGGCTCTTCCCCACGGGGCCCGCCTGCGGAAAGCCGGACCTCGCCGCTGTCTCCGACGGCGTGTGCACCCGCATCAACCGCCCCCAGGTCCACACCGTCTATCCCCCGGCCGGCGAGCTCTACTTCCTCCTCGTACACGCCGTCTCCCCGGACGGCGTCCGCCACAAGGCATTCCAGACCGGCGGAGCGGTCCTGGCTCTCGCCACCACCCTGGTGCTGCTACGGATCCTGCGCCGCCGGGGGGACCCGCGCAACGCCGCTTACTGGGCCTGGTGCCCGGCTGTTCCCGTCGAAGCCGTCAACAACGCCCACGCCGACGTCCTCGCGGTCCTGCTCTCCGCCGCCGCACTCGGCCTGACAGTCCGCCACCGTGTCGCCGGGAGCGCCCTCCTGGGCCTGGCCACGGCCGCGAAACTCCTGCCGGCCGTCCTGATCCCCGGCGTCCTGTCCGGTGTACGCCGCGGGCGCGACGCCGCCGCGACCCTGCTCCCCGCCGCCGCCGTGCTCGCCGCGCTCTACCTCCCGTACATCCTCCTCTCCCACTCCTCCGTCCTCGGCTATCTCGGCGGCTACGCCGAGGAAGAGGGCTACCAGGATGCCTCCGCCGACAACCGCTACGCCCTCCTGCGCCTGGTCCTGCCCGACTCCTGGTCCGTGCCCGCAGTGATCACCGTGATGATCGCCGTGAGCCTGTACGCGATCCGCCGCGGCGACCCCGAGCGCCCCTGGAGCGGGGCCCTCCTGGTCACCGGAACCGCCTTCCTCCTGACAACCCCCGGCTACTCCTGGTACGCCCTGCTCCTGGTCGCCCTCGTCGCGCTCGACGGCCGGTGGGAGTGGCTGGGCATCGCCGTCGCCGGCGCCGCCGCCTACCTGACCGCCCAGGCAGTCCCCGACCCCGGCACGATCGCGTACGCGCTCGCCGCGTTGGCCGTCGCCTGCGGTGGGGCGGCCCGCCGGGGCTTCCCCATGCTGCGGGCGTTCGGCCAGGAGCCGGCCGAGTGAGGCGGAGAGGAGCAACTCACCGCCGGGTGGATGCGTTGCTCGACGGTCTGGCCGCCGCCGACGGCCAGAGGTTCCGGCTTCCGCCTGGCCGTCATCAGCGAGCCGCAGCCCGACCCTGCCGCCCGTGAGTTGTCCCCCGACGACTTCCATGCCCTTTCGACCAGAATCGGCTTCCTCTTCTTCGTCGTCGAGGCACCGCTGTCGGCTGCGGGCTCGGACGAGTAGTCAGTGGGCGGATCATGAGCGGAGCCGGAGTCGGATCGAGGCGACGGTGACGGTGACGGTGACGGTGGGATGGTGTGCTTGATCTGGCGTCGTCGCAGGTAGCGACGGTTGCGGCGGGACGAGTACGCCCGGTCGCCGCCGAGGTGGTCGGGCCGGGTGCGCGGGCGTCCGCCGCCCGGCCGGCCGACGCGGATGCGCGCCGCCCTCAGGCGTCCGCCGGCGTCACCGGGATCTCCGCCCAGACCTGCTTGCCGCCGCTGAGCGGTACGGAGCCCCAGGCCGCCGACGTCGCCTCGACGATGAGCAGGCCCCGGCCGCCGGTCGCCTCCCAGTCCACGTTGCCCGGCTTGACCGGACTGCGCGGCGACGCGTCGTTCACCGCGATACGGAGCCGGTCCGCCGACAGTGTCAGATTGAGCCGCACCTCGCCCCTGGTGTGCGCGATCGCGTTCGTGACCAGCTCGGACACCACCAGCAGGGCCACGTCCACCTCGTCCCGCACATCCCACGACCTCAGCGTCCGCGCCGTGAAGCGGCGCGCGTGCATCACCGCGTCCGGCAGCCGCCACACCGTCCAGTGGGTCCGCCGGGGCCGGGCGCGGGTGCCGTCGTAGCGCAGCAACAGCACGGCCACGTCGTCGTCGCGGCCGTCGGCGCTGCCGAGCAGCCGGTCCGCGACCCGCCCCGTGTCGGCGGGGTCGGCGTCCGCGAGGACCTCGCGCAACCGCAGCATGCCGTCCTCGAGCGCGAGATGCGCCGACTCGACGAGTCCGTCCGTCAGCATCGTCAGGAGCGTCCCCGGGGCCAACCCCGCCTCCGTCATGGGGAATTCGGAGTCCGCCAGCACCCCCAGCGGCGGTCCTCCCTCGACCGCGAGCTCCTGTGTCGTCCCGTCGGGGTGGCGCAGCACGGGCGGCAGGTGCCCCGCCCGTACGAACCGGGCGATGCCCTCCTCCATGTCCAGGTCCGCGTAGAGGCAGGTGGCGAACAGGTCCGTCTCCATGCCCACGAGCAGCCGGTTGGCACGGGCGACCACCACGTCGGGCGGATGCCCCTCCACCGCGTACGCGCGCACGGCCGTGCGCATCTGGCCCATGATCGTCGCGGCACCGGCGCTGTGGCCCTGGACGTCGCCGATGACCAGGGCCACGTGCTCGTCGCTCAGCGGGATCACGTCGTACCAGTCGCCGCCCACCTCGAGCCCGACCGTGGCGGGCAGGTAGCGGGCGACGGCGACCCCGCCGGCCAGGGCCGGAAGCTTCCGCGGCAGCAGACTGCGCTGCAGCATCGTCGCCAGCTCGTGGCCCGCGTCCAGCGCGTGCGCGCGGGTCAGGGCCTGGCCCACCAGGCCCGCGACGGCCGTCAGCAGCGACCGTTCCTCCGGGCCGAACTCGTGCGGCGCGCCCCACCCCACCAGGCACACCCCGACCATGCGCCCGTCCGCGGGAAGCGGCAGCACCGCCAGACCGCCCGGACCGATTCCGGCCAGACCCGGCTCCAGACCGGTGCCCGAGGTCCACAGGCTCACATGGCCGTCGCGCAGCGCGTTCTGCAGGGTGGGCAGGGCGTGGCACGACGCGTCCGGCCACTCGGAGCGCCATTCGGACTGCCACACCTGCGGCCAGGCATGGTGGTCCGGCGGATCGAGGACGGTGACGAAGAGCCGGTCGCCCTCCAGCTCGGCCACCGCGATCCGGTCCGCGCCCAGCGGGCCGCTCAGCGCCGAGACCACGAGCCGGCTGACCTCCCGTACGGTCGTGGCTCCCGCCAGCTTCGCCGACAGCTCCTGCACGACGGCCACCTCGTCGGCGGTGGGCCGCAGGTAGGCGGCGTCGGCCACCACGCCGAGTATGCGCTCGGGCGTTCCGTCGGGGCCGAACCGCAGCCGGCACCGCAGTCCCAGCCAGCGCAGCTCGCCACCCGGGCGCCGGACACGGAACGCCAATTGGCCCCCCGCCTCGGCCAGTCGGCCCGGCTCCACGATGTCCATCAGCGCCGGCACGTCGTCCGGCACCGCGCAGGCCAGCAACGTCTCCGCCCGGCCGTCGAACCGCTCGGGCGCCATACCGAGCAGCCTCAGCATCTGGGGATCCGCGTCCATCGCGCCCGTGCTCAGCGTCAGCGTGAACGCGCCGCCCTGCGGCGGTACCAGGGAGGGGCCGTGCGAGCGCGGGTGCGGGGCGCGGCCGGAGGAGCGGGCCGCGGCCGATTCGAGCCCGGCCGCGACCTGGTCGGCGTAGAGCTCCAGCAGTGTGCGGCTGTCGGCGTCGAAGCCGCCGCCGACGTCCCCGGCGACCACGAGGCACCCGAGCTCCGTGGCGCCGCGGCCCAGCGGCAGGGCCCCCAGCGACAGCGGGCGGGGAGAGGTGCCTGACGCGGGGTGGAGGATGGGCGCGTCCCCGCCCACCCCGTACGCGGCGACGTCCGAGGGCCCGAGCCACAGCGGCCGGCCCGCGCGGAAGGCGTCGGCCGCCGGGGAGCGGCCGGTCAGCGGGATGTGCGTCGGCAGCCCGTGCGTCCCACCGCGGTCCCCGGCGACCTCGGCCAGGCGCAGGCCGTCGCCCTCCTCGGCCAGCACGTAGACAGCTGCCAGCTCGGCCCCGCGGAACGCAAAGTCTTGCCTTGTCAAAGTTTGTACCGCCTCCGTACGCGGACAGGCGTCGCCCTCACTCCCATGCTGCCGTTCACCGGACGTTCGCAGCTAGTCAGGCGTCAGGACCAAGGAGCAGGGACTGAATGATGCCTGCGCGGACGGCCGACGGCAGCCGTCCTTGGACAAGTGAGCGAAAGATCCACCTGTGGTGGTAATGCCGCGATCTCGGTGGTTCAGGGGGTTGCCGGGACGACCAGCCGCTCGTCGCCGGGCGGCACCAGCCGCATCGTCCGCTCCAGCCAGGCCGTCAGCGCCATGGCTGGAGCCCGTAGCACGGTGTTCCCGTCCGGCGCCGACAACAAGAGGCAGATCGCGCTGCGCTCCTCGTGGACGGTGGCGGGCCAGATCCGCACGTCGCCCTCGCCGCTCGGCCGGTACACCCCGTCGATGAGCAGGTCCCGCCCGAACGTCCAGCTGACGGGGTCGGGCGTGTCGATGTGGAAGGCGATGTGCACGGCGTACGGATCACTGACGCGGTAGACCAGTCGGGTCGGTACGGTCACCGGCGTGCGCGCGGCCGACCGGGCGCCGAGCACGAGCTCGAACTCCAGCTCGCGCTCCACGACCGTGCGCGCATCCGGCGCATCCTCCCGGAAACCGTGCGTGCGTGCAGGCACTTGGCGAGCTCCTCACCCATGCGTGCGGTCTTCTGACGAGGAATCAACGGGACCGCACGCGGCCTGGATAGCGTCCGTCGGCGGCAGGGTCGCTTAGACCGCTTAAACCGGACCCGGAGCAGAACGGAGTGCTGTGTGCGCCCCAAGAACGAGCGGCTGGCACGCGCCGTGCGCGAGTCCGGCTACAGCTACGCCGAGCTCGCCCGCCAGATCCGCGTCCTCGCCGCCGAGAACGGCACCCCCGTACGCACGAACTCCTCCGCCGTCGCCCACTGGATCGCCGGCATCCGGCCGGGACGCGTCACCGCCCAGCTCATCGCCGAGGCCCTCTCGCGGCGGCTGCCGCTGCCGGTGTCACCGGTCCAGCTGGGCCTGCTGACCTCGCCCGACGCCGACGACGACCCCCTTCCGCGGCCCGGTGACGACCGCGACCCGCTGGAGGTCCTCGACGCCCTCACCGCGGCGGACATCGACCGCAGCCCCTGGTCCCGCACCGTCCCCTACAGCGTCGTCGCCGCCGCCCTTCCCCTGGCAGCGGGCGCACCCCCCACGGAGCCGGGAGGCGCGGGGCACGGCACCGGCACCGCCGGAGAGACGGAGGTGGCTGCCGTGCGCGAGATGACCCGGCTGTTCACCGCCGTCGACGAGCGCTTCGGCGGGCAGCACGGACGCGCGGCGCTGGTGCAGTACCTCAGAAGCGACGTCGCCGCGCTGTGCCGCGCCCGCTTCCGGACCGGGGAACTCAAGCGGCAGATGCTGTCGGCCGGGGCGTGCGCGGCCTACCTGGCCGGCTGGAAGGCGTACGACGCCGGTGAACAGGGACTCGCCCAGCGCTACTACCTCCAGGCGTACGCCCTCACCCGCGAGGCGGACGACGAACTGCACGGCGCTTTCGTCCTGCGCGTCCTCGCCCACCACGGCATGGAGGTGGGCCGCCCGGAGCACTCGCTCGACCTCCTCGACGAAGCGCTCCGGCGCGTGCGGGGCCGTACGGACCCGGCGACCGAGTCCCTGTACGTCGCCACCCGCGCCCGCGCGCTCGCCATGGCCGGCCGGGGCAAGGAGGCCGTCGCGGAGGCGGCGCGCGCGGCCCGGCTCGTGGACGGCGCGGACGAGCGGGAGATGCCGTTCTGGGCGGCGCTGTGGGGATCGGCGAGCGCCTGCGTGGGCAACCACACGGCCAAGGCAGCCGAGCACCTCGGCTCCTACGACGTCGCCGAACGCCACTTCAGCCAGTCCGTGTGGAGCCGCCCCGGCGGCGATCACCGGCGCATCATCGCGCTCAGCGTCGCGCACACCGGGAGGATGCAGTGCCGGCAGGGCCTGGTGGAGCAGGCGTGCGCCACCTGGGATCAGGCGCTGCAGCTGATGGACGGGGTGCGCTCCACCCGCATCACGCGCGCGGTCGCCGGAATGCGGCGCGAGCTGGCCCCGTACCGGCAGCGCAGGGTGCAGGCCGCCGTCGAGCTCGAGGAACGCGTGCGGCTGTGGACGGCCGAGGAGGACGTGTGAGCATCCGGCAGCCGACCGAGCGCCCGGTACGGACCCCGGCATCCGTCAACCGGGTCACGAGCGCGGCACTCGTCGGCACGGTCATCGAGTTCTACGACTTCGCGCTCTACGCCACCGCCGCCGCGATCGTGTTCGGCCCCGTCTTCTTCCCCGGCTTCGCCCCGGCGGCGGCGACGCCGGCCGCGTTCGGGACCTTCGCCACCGGCTTCGTGGCGCGCCCGCTCGGCTCGGTCCTCTTCGGCCACATCGGCGACCGACTGGGCCGGCGCGTCGTCCTGCAGTCCCCGGTCCATTCGCCTCCGATCCCCAGCCCCTGGACGAAGCGGAGGACGACGAGGCAGACGGGCGCGGCGACACCCAGCTCCCGGTAGCGGTCCTGCTCGCCGGCGAGCACGCGCCGGCCGGCCGCCGCGGACTGTGGGCCTCGTACCCCCAGACCGGCCCGGCGATCGGCTTCCTTCTCGCCAACGGCTGCGTTCTCGCGCTCTCGGCGGCTCTCACCGAGGATCAGTTACTGGCCTGGGGCTGGCGCGTGCCGTTCTGGTGCGCGGGGCTCCTCACCCTGATCGGCTTCCTCCTGCGGTCCAGGATCGCCGAGACGCCGGTCTTCCAGGGGCTCGCGCGCGACGACGCCCTCGCCCGCTCCCCCCTGCGGACCGTCCTGCGGCGGCACCCTAGTCGCGTCCTGCTCGTGGCGGGTGCGGTCACGTGCACGTACGCGGTGCACTACACGGCCACCGCCTGGGCGATGTCCCACCTCGCGGGCCGCCCGGGCTTCACCGCCACAGGGACGCTGCTGTGCCTGATGGCGGCGATGACCGTGATGGCCGCCGCGACTCCCGTCGCCGCCGCGCTCGGCGACCGCTACGGCAGGCGCACCCTGAGCATCGCGGGCTGCGTGGCCATGGGCGTCACCGCCGTGCCCTATCTGGCGCTGCTGGGAACCGGCGGCCTGGCGACCCTGTGGGCCTGCACGACCGTGACGCTCCTCGCCCTGATCACCATGCTCGGCGTGCAGGGCGCGTACATCCCGGAGCTTTTCGCACCAGGGCTGCGTACGTCGGGGACGGCGGTCTCGTACAACCTGGGGGCCGTGCTCGGCGGAGCGCTCACGCCCCTGATCAACAGCAGGCTGCGCAGCCGACGGGCGACGGCGTGCCCTGGGCGGTGGCGGCCTACCTCGTGGGGGTGTGCGTGGTGAGCCTGCTGTGCCTGCTGCGGCTGCCGGACACCCACGCCGAGGAGCCCGCCTGACGCACGGGGCGCCGGGCGGGTTCGACGGGCGGGGCCGGTGCGGCGGGGCGGAGTGCGGCGGTCGTCGGGCGGTGCTGTTTCCCGCGCTCGGGATTCGGCGCGGATCCGGCGTGGACCGTACGGCCACGTTCCGCTGCGTCCTGGCGGCCGAGCGGTGACCCTGGAGGAATGCAGCGACGTTCCGACAGGGTGAAGGTCCGCCGGGTCTACGAGACGCCCGACCCGGACGACGGCGTGCGCGTACTCGTCGACCGGCTCTGGCCACGCGGACTGGCCAAGACCGAGGCCCGCGTCGACGAATGGCCCAAGGCGCTCACACCGTCGACGGAACTGCGCCGCTGGTACCACGGCCCCGACGGGACGTACGAGGAGTTCTGCAGGCGCTACGAGGAGGAACTCGCCGAGCCCGAGGCGGCCGAGGCCCTGAAACGGCTCAGGGGCCTCGCGGCCGACGGACCGCTGACCCTGCTCACAGCGGCCAAGGACCCGGACGTCAGTCATGCGTCGGTGCTGCTGCGCCTGCTCCGCGGGCGCCGCTAGCCCGCATCCCCCACGCCGGCCCGGGACCGCACCCCTGCCCGTCCGGTTGACCGCACCGCGTCCGGCCGGACCGTCGCGTGCCGGGCCTCGTACGTCACGTGCCGGGGCGCGGCACCCGGTCCGCCGGACCACCTGTCAGTTTCGGGGCCTCGGCCACCGGGTCCACGGGGCCCGTAAGGGCGTCCGCCAGCTCCCGGGCCCACCGAGCCAGGCCCGGAGCGTCGATCCCGTACGGTCCCTGGTACGGCGTGATCCGCTCCGCTCCGCGCAGCAGCAGCCGCGCGCCGCCCGTGGTGTTGCCGCGGGCGGCGTGTGTGAGGCCGACCGCCAGTTGGGCGAGCCCCCGCCACAGCTCCCGTTCAGCGGCAGGGCCCGACTTCCAGGCGTCCTCGAAGACCTCGTGGGCGTGGAACGGCATACCCGCGTCCAGCAGCCGTTGCGCCTCGGCCACTGTCTCGGGGCCGGTGCGCCGCACGCCCTCGGGCTGTCGCTCCACCCCCGGGGCGCCGTACGGGAGGGGGCGCCCGAGGCCGTCGCGGGGCCGGGCACTGCGGGCGCGGCCCTCGGCGTCGCGGTCGCGGCGGGGCCCGGCACTGCGCTGCTCGTCCATACGGCGATTGTCCCTCGCCCGACCGACGCCCTCGGCCGCGGCACTCAGGCGCCGGAGCCCGCCGCCGGACGGGGGTGCCGCCGCAGGAGCCACGCCCGTCGCCGCCGGCGGGTGCGACGCCAGGGGGGTGAGTTGGATGTGGCAACCTAGGAGCATGAAGGCACCGACGCCCGGGGACGGACCGGCCGCCGCGCTCACCATGGACTCGCGCGGCAGGCCCTGCTCGATCGCCGTCTCGCTGCAGGCGGTCGGAGAGAAGTGGGCGCTGCTCGCGGTCCGGGAGATCAGCTTCGGCAACCACCGCTTCGGTGCGATCGCCCGCAACACCGGCGCCCCGCGCGATGTCCTGACCGCACGCCTGCGTCACCTGGAGGCGGTGGGCGTCCTCACCCGCCGCCGGTACAGCGAGCACCCGCCCCGGTTCGAGTACCACCTCACCGACGCGGGCCGCGACCTGCTGATCGTGCTGACGGCGCTGCGCGACTGGGGCGACCGCTGGCTCGTGGACGAGCCGCCCGCCGTCTTCACCCACTCCTGCGGCGAGGAACTGGACACGGTCCACAGCTGCCGCCACTGCGGTGCCGAGGTCTCCCCGGACGACCTGCGCCTGACGGTGCGCAGCCCGGGCTGGGACCGCGGCGGCCCGGTCGCGGCGGATCCGCCCGGCGGCCCCGCGGAGTGATGTATCGGCCGCGGGCAAGGCCGAGCACCACTGCTTGGTGATCGAAACTCACGGCACGACACTGTTGAATTTCCGGAGCCACGCAAAAGCCGTAACGGACAAGGTCGGATTTCGGTCCTGTTGGGCGCTGTATCGATCACGCAGGTGTTCCCCAATAGCACTCCTGTGCACATCCGAGGTATCCCCCGCGGCGATTTCAGCCCACGCCTCCGCGTCTTTGCCGCTGGCATGTGGCAGGAAAAGGTCCAGGGGGAATGGTCCCGAGCAGCGACGGAGAGGGGCTGTACCCACAGCTCATATCTCCAATCAAACGTCAACGCTCTGAATTTCCGCCAAACTTGGCATCGCCCTTGTTACGGTCGGGAAGGGTCAACAGGCTGAAGTGGTCGGCCTGTTCGGAACGGGGCCACTGCCGATGCACCACCTGCTCGCACAACCGCGCGAACAGGCGTTACGCGGAGGGGAGCTCGCGATGGACGGTTATTTCGCCAGTCGACTGCATCACCAGCTGCGCGCCCAGGTGAGGGATTTCGCCGAACGGGAGGTGCGCCCGCGTATTCCGGCCATGGAGGCGACCCGCGCGGTCGACAGGAACCTCTCCCTGCTGATCGCCCGGCAGGGCTGGCTCGGCGTCACGATCGGCGCCGACTACGGCGGCATGGCCCTCGGCCACCTCGCCAAGACCCTCATCATCGAGGAGCTGTCCCGGGTCAGCGGAGCGATGGGCGCCATGGTGCAGGCGTCGCAGCTCGGCGTCGCCAAGATTGTCCATTTCGGCGACACCGAGCAGAAGAAGACCTGGCTTCCCGCGATAGCCGCCGGCGAATGCCTGCCGACCATCGCCGTCACCGAGCCGGAGTCCGGCGGACACGTGCTCGGCATGAGCGCCACCGCCGTGCGCGACGGCGACGACTACGTCCTCAATGGCCGGAAAGTATATGTGGGCAACAGCCATGTCGGTGATCTGCACGGCGTCGTGGTCCGCACCGGTCCGGGCTCGCACGGGCTGACCGCCTTCCTCGTCGAGTCCGGCCGGCCGGGGTTCCGCATCGGCGAGCAGAAGCCGACGATGGGACTGCACGGCTTCAGCTTCGGCGAGCTGTTCTTCGACAACTGCCGCGTCCCCGCCGCGAACCGCCTCGGCGAGGAGGGCGACGGACTGTCCGTCGCGTACTCCTCCAGCGTGCTGTACGGGCGCGCCAACCTCACTGCCGTGTCCCTCGGCATCCACCAGGCGATCCTGGAGGAGACCACGCGCTTCTGCGAGCAGCGCCACCGTTACGGCAGGCCGCTGCACGAACTACCGTCCGTCAAGCTGAAGTTGGGCACGATGCAGTCGCGGCTGATGACCTCACGGCTCGCCGCGTACCACGCGGTCCACCTGCTCGACGCGGGCATGTCCTGCGACGCCGAGCTGATGAACGCCAAGCTGGTGAACGTGGAGTCGGCGATCGACTCCGCCCGCAACGCCATGGAGATCCACGCCGCCGCCGGGCTGTTCACGGACCGACCCATCGAGCGCTACATGCGGGACGCGCTGCACATGTTCGCGCCCGCGGGCACGTCCGACGTCCAGCTGCTCCGCCTGGCCGAGGTCGCGCTCGGCACGGCGAAGGGCCAGTGGTCACAACGGCTGTCGGACGCTGTACGGATGGCGCCCACCGGCTGAGGCGCGCGCGAGCGACAGCGCGGAGGGCGGTTCCTGGGGCGACACGCCCCGGGGCGCCCGCACACCCCGGGGGCCCGCCTCAGATGCTCCCGTCCTCCCGCCGGTGGATCTGCTCGATCAGCTCCGCCGCCAGGGACTTGATCGTCTCGAGCCCCGCCCTGCCCCACGGACGCGGTTCGGTGTCCACCACGCAGATCGTGCCCAGGGCGATCCCCGTGCGGTCGATCAGCGGCGCGCCCAGATAGGAGCGGATGCCGATCTCGTCGACGACTGGATTGCCCGCGAAACGCGGGTAGTCGCAGACGTCCTCCAGGACGAGCGCCTTGCGCCGTACGACCACATGCGGGCAGTAGCCGTGGTCCCGCGCCATGAACCGGCTGACCTCGCCGCCCGTCGCGGCTGCCCCCAGGTCGGTGCCGCTGTGGGTGCCGCCCGGTGTGTGCAGCCCGGCGAAGAATTGCCGTTTCTCGTCGATGAAGTTGACCATCGAGTACGGCGCGCGGGTCACCTCCGCGAGCTTGTGGGCGAAGTCGTCGAAGGCGGGGTCGGGCCGTTCACCGAACCCGAGCTGGCGCAGGCGCTGCACGCGGGCGGGTGCCTCGCGGTCGACCGGGGTCAGCAGCAGATGGCCGGTGGGGTCGTACGTCATGTCGGTGCTCCATAGCTCGGTGCCGGGGCGGGCTGGGCGGTGGTGGTGAGCAGATGCTGGACGAGGGTGACCAGGGTCGCGATCCCGGAGCCGGCGACCCGCGCGTCGCACAGCACGACCGGCACCTCCGGCTTGAGGTCGATCGCCGCCCGCACCTCGTCGGGCTCGTAGCGGTACGCACCGTCGAACTCGTTGACGGCGACGACGAACCCGATGCCGCGCCGCTCGAAGAAATCCACCGCGGAGAAGGACTCCTCCAGGCGGCGGGTGTCGGCGAGGACGACCGCTCCGAGCGCGCCCTCGGAGAGTTCGTCCCACATGAACCAGAAGCGCTCCTGGCCCGGTGTGCCGAAGAGGTAGAGCACGTGGCGGGCGTCCAGGGTGATCCGGCCGAAGTCCATGGCGACCGTGGTCGTCGTCTTGGCCTCGATGCCGTCCAGGTTGTCCGTCGCGGCGCTGACCTGGGTGAGCAGCTCCTCCGTGCTCAGCGGATCGATCTCGCTGACCGCTCCGACGAACGTCGTCTTGCCCACTCCGAAACCGCCCGCGACCAGGATCTTGAGCGCGGTCGGAAACAGGTCGGCGGCTTCAGAGCCGTCGTCGTAGGCCATCGAGCACCGCCTCCAGAAGTGATCGGTCCGTAGGTGTGTCACGGGTGCGCGGCGCCCGCGCGGTGACGGCGCCGCAGTCCACGAGGTCGGACAGGAGCACCTTGGTGACGACGGCCGGCAGTCTCAGGTGCGCGGAGATCTCGGCGACCGACGTCGGCCCGTGACACAGTCCGAGTGCCATGGTGTGTTCGGGGCCGAGGTGTCCCTGCGGCGCCGATCCGGTGGCCATCACCAGACTGAGCAGATCCAGCGCCGTCGTCGGCCGGGTGCGGCCGCCGCTGACCGTGTACGGACGGATCAGCCGACCGGCCGCGTCGTCCAGCAGCGGCCCCTCCTTGGGCGCGGGCATGTCACTGCCCCGCAGTGCTCGGCACCCCCGCGGCCGTTCTGGGCGGCGTGACCAGGTACGGCCGTACGCTCTTGACCAGCATCGCCATCTCGTACCCGAGCACGGCGGCGTCGGCCTCGCGTCCGGCGAGCACGGCCAGACAGGTGCCGGAGCCGGCCGTGGAGACGAACAGCAGGGTGGAGTCGAGTTCCACGACCACCTGGCGCACCTCACCGCCGTCGCCGAAGCGGGCGCCGGCGCTGCGGCCCAGCGAGTAGAGGCCGGAGGCGAGGGCGGCCATGTGGTCCGCGCTGTCGTTGTCCAGGCCGTGCACGGATTTGACCAGGCCGTCGGAGGAGAGCAGTACAGCGTTGCGGGTGTACGGCACTCGCTGTACGAGGCCGCTGAGCAGCCAGTCGAGGTCCGAGACGTGGCCGGACGGCACATCGCTCGCCATGGTGCATCTACTCCTTGGTGGTGGTGTCCTGGGGGTGCAGGTCGGAACGTGCCGGGGCGGTCGGCGGCTGCGAAGCGGCGAGGCCGATGCCGCGCTGGAAGGCGGCCATCAGCCCCGGGTCGTGGAGGGCCTGGTCGTCCTCCTTGCGCGGCGCGGGGGCGTCGCGCAGTTGCGGGACCAGGTGCTCCTGACTGCGGCGCTTGGGGAGTTGGGGGCGGCCCATGGTGTCGCGCACCGCGTGGGGGCGCAGCGGGTCGACGTCGGTCTGCCGGGGGTCCGCGACCGGTTCCTGGTGGGACGGGGTGTGGCCGTAACCGGGCTGGGCGGCGGCCGGGTGGGGTCGCTCGCCGTGCTCGCCGCGTACGGGGAGGGGTTCGAGCCGGTCCGAGACCCGGACCGGCTCGCGCTGGGCGGGCATCGGCTGCGGCTGTGTCCGGGGCTGCGGGTGCGGTTCGGACGGGAACCGTGTCAGCGGATGCGGATCGGCCGGCGGTTGGGCGTCGGTCCCGGCGGGCTGCGGCCGAGGGATCGCCGGGGACTGCGGGAGCTGGGGCGGTGAGGTGGCCGCGATGCGGGGCCCGGTGGAGGTCTGCTCCCCCTCGTTCTGCGCGAGTCCGCCCGGTTCGGCGCCGAGCAGGCCCTGCGGCAGGACGAGGACGGCCTGCACCCCGCCGTAGATGTTGGACTGCAGCCGTACGGCGATGCCGTGCCGGCGGGCCAGCGCGGAGACCACGAACAGGCCAATCCGCCCGTCCTGCAGCAGGTGCGCGACGTTGACCTGGTCGGGGTCGGTGAGCAGGGCGTTCATCTTGTCCTGTTCCCCGAGGGGCATGCCGAGGCCTCGGTCCTCCACCTCGACGGCGAGCCCGGCCGTGACGCGCTGGGCACGCAGCAGGACCTGGGTGTGCGGCGCGGAGAACAGGGTGGCGTTCTCGACGAGTTCGGCGAGGAGGTGGATCACGTCGGCGACCGCGTGCCCGCGCAGCGTGCCGTCGACCGGCGGTACCAGCTTGACCCGCGGGTACTGCTCGACCTCGGCGATCGCGGACCGGAGCACCTCGGTCATGGTGACCGGGTTCGACCACTGGCGGCGGGAGATGGCGCCGCCGAGGACGGCCAGGTTCTCGGCGTGCCGGCGGATGCGGGTCGCGAGGTGGTCGACGTGGAACAGGCCCTTGAGCAGCTCGGGGTCCTCGACCTCGTTCTCCAGCTCGTCGAGCAGCTGGATCTCGCGGTGGACGAGCGACTGGAGCCGCCGGGCGAGGTTGACGAAGACCTCGACCTTCTGCTCGTTGCCGACGCTGCTGGAGAGCCGGGACGCCTGGACGACCGCCGCGACGGCGGCGTCGTGCGAGCGGGCCAACTCGTGTGCCAGCAGGTCGAATTCGTCCGCCCCGGGCGCCGGGGGCGCGGGGTCGCGGCGGGGCGGGGGGCCTTCGCCACGGCGAAGTCCGTCGACGACGGTGCGCAGTTCGGCCTGTCCGCGCGCGGTGGTGCGGCGCAGTGTGGAGGCGCGGTCGAGCAGGGACTTGGCCGTGCGGTCGGCGCCCACGGCGGCCGCTGCCACGGCCGTCACGGCGAGTGCGGCCATGCCCAGGAGTACGGCCCACAGGGCGAGGGTCGGTTCGGGGGACGCGACACGCAGGGTGAACAGCACGGCTGCCGCGCCGCTGAGGGCGGCGGCTACCGTGGGCAGGACTGCGGAGCGCAGGAGTTGGGGTCTTATGCGGGTTTCCGGCGGCGTCGAGGTCCGCGACCGCCCCGGCGAGGACAGGGTGCGGGCGCCTGGCCGGCCGTGACGCCCGCCCTCTCGGCGGTCGGACCGCGCGGCGGGTGCGCGTAGTTGAGACATCAGCGTCCTTGGTACGTGGGGCCCCAGGAATCGGCGTACTGCGGTTGGGCGACGTCGGTGCGCGGCGGGCCGAGGGCACACGAAGGGGAGCCCACCGTGGGTCACCGGCCACACACGGTAGTCGCGGAGCAGTCGCGTACGGCGGGCAGTTGGGAAACTTCCCCGCCGTGCGTCCCGCTCTGGTATGAGGGCTCGTACGCCAGCCCGAAAACACGGGTCGACCCCGCTGCCGCGGGGCGGCAGCGGGGTCGACAGTGATGATCATGGCTGGATCCGGCCGTTCCGATCCGGCCGCCGCAGGGTGCGGCCGACGGATGCGGTGCTGCGCGGGCCCGCTCCGGCTCCGGCTCCCGCTCCGGCTCCATGCGATTCGCGTCAGCGGGAGGACGCGGCCTCCGGGGTGCCGCCCGGGTCCTTGCCGGCCGCGGGAGGCGCCTGCGGGGCCGTGACGGCCGATGCCGTGACCGCGGCGGCGTCCGTCGCCGCGGTCCAGCCTCCGGCCGGAGTGGCCGCCACCGTGCGCCACCACAGCGCGGACGGCACGTTCGCCGCGGTCGGCTCGAAGGGCTCACCCGGGCGGGGCAGCGCGACGGCGGCTCCGGCGCCGGCCGCGGCCGTGACGGTGCCCTCGGCGGGCTCGGCCCACGGGTGCGGCGCCAGGTTGAACGTGCCCCAGTGGATCGGCAGCATCACACCGGACGGCGTACCGCCCTGGAGGTCCAGGTGGGCCCGCATGCCCTCGGCCGGTGTCATGTGGATGTCGGGCCAGTACTCGGAGTAGGCACCGATCTGGATCATGGTCGCGTCGAACGGTCCGTGCTCCGCCCCGATGTCCGCGAAGCCGGGGAAGTATCCCGTGTCGCCGCTGTGGTAGATCCGGTGCTCGGGGCCCGCCACCACCCAGGAGGCCCAGAGGGTGTGCTGCTGGTTGCGCAGTCCGCGCCCGCAGAAGTGGCGAGCCGGTGTGGCGGTCAGCCGGATGCCGTGGACCTCGGCCGACTCGTTCCAGTCGAGCTCGCGCAGCCGGTCCGGGGACACGCCCCAGCGCTCCAGGTGGGCGCCCACGCCGAGCGGGACCGCGAACACGGTGTCCGTGCCGGCGAGTGCCCTGATGGTGGGCAGGTCGAGGTGGTCGTAGTGGTCGTGGGAGATCACCACGACGTCGAGGGTGCCGAGAGCGGCGAGCGGCGCGGGCACGGGATGCAGCCGCTTGGGCCCGGCGAAGGGGAAGGGGGAGCAGCGCTCGCCCCAGACGGGGTCGAAGAGGATCCGGCGGCCGTCTATCTCCGCCAGGACGCTGGAGTGGCCCATCCAGGTCAGCCGCAGCCCGGAGGGAGGCGGCTCGGCGAGATCGGCGACGGTGGCGGGGTGCACGGGCACATGACCGACCGGGGTCCGGCGGGCCCGCGCCTCCTTCTCGAAGTAGATCTTGGCGAATTCGACCATGGAACCGCCGGAGGGCCTGGTGCGCGCGCCCACCGGGTTGCGGAAGGAGCCGTCGGCGAAGTTCGGAGAGTGGCGGATTCTCGCCATCCGCTCCCCGGCCGGGTCGGCTCCGAAGGCGGCCGGCCTGAGTGAACGCAGCCGGGCTCTCAGCGAGTGGGGGGAACCAGCGCCGGTCACGACACCTCCTGATGATCGGGGGCTTCTTCATTATGTGCGGGCACGCACGTCACGCCGGGTGTCCTGCGCTGCGTCCGATCCGTCATGACGGGCAACGCGCACCCCGGCGCCGGTGTTCCTGGCCCCTCCCCAGCTGGTGCATGGACTTCGGCCACTGGGAGAACCGGACGCGCGGGATGGACGCGCGCAAGGTGCAGGACGTCCCCGTGTGGCGGGACAGCGACGTCTAATCCCCGCGGGAGCGGGATGTCATGGAGTACGCCGAGGCGATGACCGCGAATCCCCTGGAGGTGACCGACGAGCTGACCGGGCGCCTGCTCACGGCGCTGGGCGAGGAGGCGTTCGTGGAGCTGACGGCGATGGTGGCGGTGGAGAACCTGCGTTCGCGCATCAATGCGGCACTCGGCCTGACCAGCCAGGGTTTCAAGGACCACTGCGAGATCCCGGCCGCCGCACGGTCCGCCACCGGAACGGCGGCCTGAGCCCGGACCGCCGGATCCCCTTCCGCCTCGGCAGGAAGGGGATCCCGCCCAAGATCGGCTGTGTAGGGTGACGCCGTGGCCAGGATTCGGTTGAACGTGTCGGAGCGGCGTGAGGAACTGCTGAACGCGGCTGTCGAGCAGATCGAGCAGCGGGGCGTGGCGGCCGTGCGGATCGCCGATGTCGCCTCGTCCCTCGGCGTCTCCAGCGCCCTGGTGCTCTACCACTTCTCGTCCAAGGAACAGCTGGTCGCCGCGGCGTTCACGCATGCCGCCGACGCCGACCTGGCCCACCTGCGCAAAATCCTCGGGCGGCGCACCTCCGCGCTGCGCCGGCTGCGGACGGCCGTCCGCTGGTACGCCCCGACCGGCCAGGCCAAGGGCTGGCGGCTGTGGATCGACGCCTGGGCCGCCTCCCTGCGCGATCCGACCCTGCGCGAGGTCGCCCGCGCCCTCGACCAGCAGTGGAAGGCGGCGCTGGCCGAGGTGATCGCGGAGGGCGCGGAGGCCGGGGAGTTCCCGTGCGAGGACCCGGCGGCCGCGGCCTGGCGTCTGACGGCGTTCCTCGACGGGCTCGCCGTGCAGATGACGTCGTACGCGGGGTCGCTGACCCGTGCGGCGATGCTGCAGTGGACGGACGAGGCGCTGGCCCGCGAGCTGGGAGTGGACCGCGAGGCGCTCACGGCGTCCCGCTAGCCGGGGCGTCGGCGCCCGGGGCGCGTGCCCCGGGCACCGTGCCGCCTCGGCTCAGAGCGGCAGGAGGTCCGGGCGCTTGGCCGCCACATGGTCGCCGGAGCTCTCGCCCCGCAGTCGCCGGCCGATCCACGGCACCAGGTACTCGCGCGCCCACTGGATGTCGTCGCGCCGCACCTCGAAGGCACCGCGCGGCGGGAGCGGCGGCCAGGGCTGGTCCGGGTCGGCGGGCACGTCGAGACCGAGCACCTGGGCGGCGCGCAGGGCGACGCGGGTGTGGCCCTCGGGTGACAGGTGCAGCCGGTCCGCGTCCCACGCACGCCGGTCCTGAACGGACTTGAGCGACCACAGGTCGAGGACGGGGCAGTCGTGGCGGTCGGCGATGGCCCGCACGTGCGCGGTGTACGTGGCGATCTTTCCGCGCAGATGACGCAGGACCGGCACGTCCCGGGTGTCGAAGCCGGTGGTCACCATGACCGTGCCGACCGAGCTCTTGAGGTCGGCGACGGCCCGCTCGAGCCGCTCGGCCACGTCGTCCGGGTCGCTGCCCGGCCGGATGATGTCGTTGCCTCCCGCGCAGAACGTCACCAGGTCGGGGGCGAGTTCCTTGGCCCTCGGGACCTGCTCGTCGACGATCTGGTCGAGGAGGCGGCCGCGTACGGCGAGGTTGGCGTACCGGAAGGTGTGCTCCGGCGTCAGGTCGGCGAGCAGCACCGCGAACCGGTCCGCCCAGCCGACGTACGTCCCGTCGGGACCGGGGTCTCCCACGCCCTCGGTGAAGCTGTCACCGATCGCCGCGTACGACCCGAATGCACCCGTGTTCTCTGTTCTCGAATCGTCTGCCACGGGAGCACATCTTTCCTTTACGGATGTGACCTACGCGACCGTAAGGAGGGGTTGACGAGAGGTGATCTATGCCACCTGTCAAGTTTCCGTCAAGCCGGAATACGCGGAATCCCCCGCTCCGCCGCCGGACGGAACGAGGGATGCGCGGCCGGCGGCCCAACGGGCCGCCGGTGTACGTCAGATGGAGACGCCGTGCTGGCGCAGGTAGGCCAGCGGGTCGATGTCCGATCCGTACGACGGGCTGGTACGGATCTCGAAGTGCAGGTGCGGACCGGTGGAGTTGCCGGTGGAACCGGACAGACCGATCTGCTCGCCGCCCGCAACGCTCTGACCGCTGGAGACGGACAGGGACGAGAGGTGGGCGTACTGCGAGTACGTGCCGTCGCCGTGCTGGATGACGACCTCGTTGCCGTACGAGCCGCTCCAGCCGGCCGAGACGACGGTGCCCGGACCGACGGACTTCACGCTCGTGCCGCTGCCGGCGATGAAGTCGACGCCGGTGTGGTAGCCACTGGACCACATGGCACCGGACGCGCGGTACGGCGTGGAGACACCGCCGCCGACGGGGGCGGTCCAGCCGGAGGACGCCGGGGCGGCCTTCTCGGCGGGGGCCTTTGCGGCGGGAGCCGCGGCGGCGGGGGCCGCGGCCCGCGAGGCGTCGCGCGAGGACCGGGACGTGGACTCGGAGCGCGGCTCCGGGTCCTTCTTCGCCTTCGACTTCGCGTTGATGGTCAGTTCAAGACCCGGGTGGATCAGCGCCGGGTCCGCACCGATGGCACGGCGGTTGTCGTTGTAGAGCTTCTTCCAGCCGCCGCGGACGTTCTGCTCGTCGGCGATCTTGGCAAGGTAGTCGCCGGCGACGACGGTGTACGTCTTCGGGGCCTTCGCCGCGGCCGGAGCGGCCGCGGCGACCGAGGCCGGAGCGGCCTCCTGGGGAGCGGCGGCGGGGGTCGCGGCGTTGGCGCCGGTTGCGCCGAGCAGCGGCAGGGCTATGGCGGCGCTGCCCGTACCGGCGGCGACGAGGCCGCGAGTGAGGGGGTTGACCTTGGGACGGCGGTGCTTACCCTTTCCGGGCATGGCGCATTCCTCTCCGGCGCCTGCGAGGTGAGCTGTCGGGTTCGGGCTGGAGATGCCCGTTCGCGCTGGTTGCGCGAATTAACCCCGAGCCGTCCGAATTCTCCGGATACGGCGTACTACCTGGGTCCCCCGCTCCTGCCACGCGTGGGTGGGTTCGAAGTCCGGTCGGCGGCAGGATTAGGCGGTCCGTCCGGATTGAGCGTGACCGTAGGCGAGTCCACCGGGCGGAACAAGCCGCGAATTTCCCCCGGCTTTCCCGGTCGCGATTTCCGGGCCGCCCCACTCGTCACCCTCCGTGGACGAGTGACAGTCAATTCCCTTGCTGACCACGGAATTGAGTGGGGGAAAGCAGGCACGTTCCGTCACGAATATGATCCTGCTCACGAGCCGTGCCCCATCTACCCCACAGACGGGGCACGTTATCCGCAAAGGCTCAATTCGGACAGAAGACACAAATAATCGCCTAAGCGTGCACTTGCACACCAAGCGCCGTCCGCAACGCCCGACTTCGTCCCCTGTCGCCGCGCGGCCGGTGACGGAGCCCCTCACCGCCCGCTTCCGGTCACCCTGAATTCAGCCAAGCCGCATCCCGGAGAAACACCACGCGAATGACAGCAGGCCCCTTTCACGCAAAGGGAATCGGGCCGGGCCGCCACACTCACCGGTTTTCGATCACGGCGCCTGCCATTCACGCGGAGCCCGGGTGCGTCGTGCGCGGATGCGTCGTGCGCGGATGCGTCATGCGCGGGTGCGCCCGCGGGCCCCGGCCCTCATGACGGTGCCGGGGCGGCCGGTTCCGCCACGCCCGCGGACGCGGAACGCATCACGACCGACATGATTGCCCGATGAACCTGTGCCGTATCGTCGGATCCCGCCATCGTCGGCGACCGGCGCCGACGGCCGTCGCCTGAAGGAGTCCACGTGACGCAGCAGCTGCCGCAGGCCCCGTCGACCGAACCCCGGCTGGCCGGAGTGCGAAACTTCCGGGACGTGGGCGGACTGCCGACCGTGGACGGCGGGCGCGTGCGGCACGGCAGGCTCTACCGCAGCGGGCACCTCGCGCACGCCACCGAGGACGACGCCGCCTTCCTCGCGTCCCTCGGGCTGCACACGATCTTCGACTTCCGCAATGCGGCGGACCAGCGGCTGGAAGGCCCGGACGTCGAGCTCCCGGGCGTGCGGAACGTGAATCTCCCGCTGAGCGACCCGGCCGACGGCGCGGAGTTCTGGAAGATGGTCCGGGACGGCAACCTCGACCAGCTGAAGTCGATCCTGGACGACGGCAAGGGCGCCGCCCGGATGATCGCCTCCTACCGGATGATCGTCAAGGAGCGGACCGCCGAGCACAGCCGCGTCCTGCACGCACTGGCCGAGGACAGCGTCCCGGCGCTGATGCACTGCGCGGCCGGCAAGGACCGCGCCGGCCTGTCGATCGCGGTGACCCTGCTCGCCGTCGGCGTGGAGCGCGAGGCGATCGAGGCGGACTACCTGAAGTCGAACGACCCGCACCGCCGCTACAAGATCAAGCGCGGCGACGACTCCCCCGAGGCCATGTCGGCGCAGGTCATGGAGCTGCTGAGCCCGCTGTTCGACGCCCGCGCCACCTATCTGTCCGCCGCGTTCGAGACGATCGACGAGACGTGGGGCGGCACCGAGCAGTACCTCTCGAAGGGGCTCGGGCTCTCCGCGACGACCCGTGAGCGGCTGCGCGAACGGCTCGTCGAGGAGGGCTGAGCCCGGGGTCAGGGCCCCCTACTGGTTCTGACCGCCCACGAGGAACAGCAGGTAGAGGAACGCGGCGACGAGGTGCCCCGCCACGAGGTAGGCGAACAGCCGGATGACCAGGCCGCGCGGGAAGCGGTCCTCACGCCTGTTCTCGGGCGTGTCCGGCAGGGGCTTGTCCAGGGGGTCCCATGTGGGCGTCATCACAACCTCCGGGGTCAGACGTGCGGGTGCGGATCGGGACTCTGCAGCAGGGTGTGCATGAAGAGCAGCTCCGCGCCCTCGGGCGTGGCGGCCGCGATGCGGTGCGGCGTGAGCGAGTCGAAATGCGCGCTGTCCCCGGGCGCCAGCTCGTGGACGGCGTCCCCGAGGCCGAGACGGAGCCGTCCACCGAGGACGTACAGCCACTCCTCGCCGGGATGCACCCTGATCAGATCGCCCTGGGCTCCGTACGGGACGACCACCCGCAGGGCCTGCATGGCCCGGCCGGGAGCGCCGACCTGGTGGTACGTCCAGCCGTCGGCGGACGCCGGTTCCCGGCGGCCGGCCCGGATGACCGGCTCGCGCTCGGGCGGAAGCTCGCCGAGGACCTCGGCGACCGTCGTACCGTAGATCCTGGCAAGGGCGAGAAGCATCGGCAGCGAGGGCTGCCGGTTCCCGGTCTCGAGCCGGGACAGATGGGCCGGGGACAGCCCGGCGCGCTGGGCGGCGGCCTCGAGGGTCAGCCCGCGCCGACGGCGCAGCTCGCGCAGCCGCGGCGCGACGTGATGGATCCCCTCCCCCGTCGGTGCGGCGGAAGTGGTCATGCGACCATTGCGCCAGGCTCTTGCCCATGAGGCAAGTTTCTTGCCTCTCAGGCAAAGGGCCACCGGGGGTGCGCTCAGCGGTTGGCCACGGCCTGCTTGACCAGTGTCCTGCCGAAGTCCCACATCAGGGCGCCGCCGTTGTGGGCGTCGTCCATGACAGCCGTGAACGCCGCCACGAACCGGTCCACCTCGCGCGCGCCGATGATCAGCGGCGGGATCAGCTTGATCACTTCCATGTGGTCGCCGGAGACCTGAGTGAGGATCCGGTGCCGCTGCAGCAGCGGGACCACGACCATCTGCGCGAACAGTCCCTTCCGGGCCGCCTGCAGCATGGCCCACCGGCTGCGCAGCCGCATCGACTCCGGGCGCCCGAACTCGATCCCGATCATCAGGCCGCGGCCGCGGACCTCCCGCATCAGCTCGTAGCGGTCCACGAGCGCCGCCAGCCGCGCCCGCAGCAGCTCGCCCGTCACCCGGGCGTTCGCCACGACCTGCTCGTCCTCCAGCACCGACAGGACGGCGAGGCCCGCGGCCATCGCCTGGGCGTTGCATCCGAAGCTGGCGGAGTGCGCCAGCACTCGGTCCATGGACGAGTAGACCTTCTTGAAGATCCAGTCCTTGGCGAGCGTCGCCCCCACGGGGATGTAGCCGCCGGACAGGGCCTTGGCGAGGCAGATCATGTCGGGCTCGACGCCCGCCTCGTACTGGAAGGCGTAGAAGTCGCCGGTGCGCCCGATGCCCGTCTGCACCTCGTCGGCGATCAGCAGCGCCTTGTGCCGGTGCAGCAGCTCCTGTGCGGCCCGCAGGAATCCCGGCGGGCTCGGCAGCACCCCCTTGCCCTGGATGGGCTCGACGATCAGACCAGCGACGTCGCCGCTCCGCAACTCGCGCTCCAGGGCGTCCAGATCACCGAGCTCGATCGCCGAGTCGGGCAGCAGCGGCTCGAAGCCCTGCCGGAATCCGGGCTCGCCGTTGACCGAGAGGGCCCCCGTGGTCAGCCCGTGGAAGGCGTGCGTGCAGTAGAGCATCCGCGGCCGGCCGGTGGCGTACCGGGCGAACTTCAGCGCCGTCTCCACCGCCTCCGTTCCGCTGTTGCCGAAGAACACGCGGTCCAGGTGCGGGGTGTGGGCGAGCAGCTTCTCCGCCAGCAGGCCCGGCAGCGGAGCGCAGTCGAAGCGGGTGAGGTCCGGCAGTGAGGCGTCGAGCACATCGTGCAGGGCCTTGCGTACGACCGGATGGTGACGCCCGAGGCCCATGACGCCGAACCCGGCGAGCATGTCCAGGTACTCGTGTCCGTCGGCGTCCCAGAAATACGCGCCCTCGGCCCGCTCGTAGATCTTGTCGAAGCCGATGGTGTGCAGCATGCGCGGAAGCTGGTGGTTGAGGTGACGGGCGTGCAGCTCGTAGCGTTCGGCCCCGCGCCTGGCCAGCAGTGTCGCCAGGTCGAAGCCCTCGGACGCCTCGGTCATCACTCAGTTCTCCTTGCCTGGGCCCTCGGCAGGCCGGCCCTGGGCTGCCATGGCGGGCGCCGGACCGAGGTCGGGCCCGGTGAGCGCCGTGAGGTCCCGAGGCCCCCGGATGTGTTCGCGGATCGACATGTCTGCCCCCTTCACATGCTGGACGGCTCCGGGCCGCGGCGGGCCGGTCCGGCGGACCGCCGCTCGCCGCCGCCGTGGGATCACCGGCTGCCGCTGACCGTCTCGCGGGCGGCGCGCAGGGATTCCTTGAGCGAACCCATGGTGGCGAGCACGGCGGTCGGTTCGTAGCCGCAGTGCGCCATGCAGTTGGCGCAGCGCGGATCCTTGCCCCGTCCGTACTTGCTCCAGTCGGTGTCCTCGATGAGCTCGCGGTAGGTGGGGACGTAACCGTCGCTCATCAGGTAGCAGGGGCGCTGCCAGCCGAACAGCGAGTAGTTGGGGATGGCCCAGGCCGTGCAGGGGAAGTCGGCCTTGCCTTCGAGGAAGTCGAGGAAGAGCGGGGAGTGGTTGAGCCGCCAGCGCCGCCGGTTGCCGCCGGCGAACGCCTTCCTGAACAGCTCACGCGTCTGCTCGACACCGAGGAAGTGCTCCTGGTCGGGCGCCTTCTCGTAGGCGTACGCGGGCGAGATCATCATCTCGTCGACCTCGAGGTCGTCGTTGAGGTAGTTCAGGACCTCGATGACGGTCTGAGGGGTGTCGGTGTTGAAGAAGGTCGAGTTGGTGGTGACACGGAAGCCGCGGCGCTTGGCTTCCTTGATCGCCTCCACCGCCTCGTCGAACACCCCCTCCTTGGCGACCGACTCGTCGTGCCGCTCGCGCAGTCCGTCGATGTGCACGGCGAAGGCGAAGAAGGGTGACGGTTCGAAGTTCTCGATCTTCTTGCGCAGCAGCAGCGCGTTCGTGCAGAGAAAGACGTACTTCTTCCGGGACACCAACTGGCGGACGATCTCGCCGATCTGAGGATGCATCAGCGGTTCGCCGCCGGCGATGGAGACCATCGGGGCCCCGGACTCCAGCACCGCCCCGACCGCCTGCGCCACCGGCATCCGCTGCTTGAGCACGCCGGCGGGATGCTGGATCTTGCCGCACCCTTCGCACGCGAGATTGCAGGCGAACAGTGGTTCGAGTTCAACAATGAGGGGGAACTTCTCACGCCGGCGGAGCTTCTGTTCGAAGAGATACGTCCCGACCCTGATGGTCTGGCGGAGCGGCATGGCCATCTGGCTCACCTCCTGGGGAGCAGCAAAGAACGGTGCCATTCGTAGAAAGCAGGAAGGACGGCACGAAGAACGCGGAAAGCCGATATTCCACCGCGTACCGTGCCGATTCGGACCAGTTCGTGCTCCGGAGCATCCACGACCACCCGGACGGCCGCAACCGGGCGGGGGCCGGCGCGCAGCGCGCTGCTCAGCGTGGCCGCGGACTCCATGTCGACGGCGATCGCCCCGGTGGCCTCCAGCCGGGCGCGCTCGCTGCCCCGCACCACATGGTCGACGCCCGTCAGCAGGCCGCCGTGCACGGTGCGTCCCGGTACGGCCCTGGCCACCGCCTGGCGCAGCAGTCCGGCAGCCGTGCACGCGGTGGTGACCTCGTCGACGCGGGTCTCGTCCGCGACGACGAGGTCACCGGGGTGCATGCCCGGGGCCAGCCCCGCGCAGAAGCCGGAGGCGACGACGGCGGCCTCGCGCAGTGGGCTGCTCGCGCAGGCGGCGAGCACGGCCCGTTCGGCGTTGACCGGACCCATTCCGGTACGCAGCACCGTGACGTCCCCGGGCCCTCCGTCCGCGTCCAGGGCGCGGACGCCGCTGCGCAGGGCGGCCTTCTCGATACCGAGCGCGCAGGCGATCAGCAGCCGTGCGGCGGAGCCGGCCGGCTCCGGGGGACGGGCCATCATCCCCCCTTGCGGGTGTGCGCGCGGGCGGCGGGGGGTTCGCCGTGCACGAAGCGGCCCAGCGCGGTGAGCGGGAAGACCTGCCGGTACAGGTGGTAGTTGATGGAGAAGTCCCAGGGGAAGCCGGTCCCGGTGAACTGCGGCTCGTCCCAGGAGCCGTCCGCGCGCTGGGTGCGGGCGAGCCAGGCGACGCCCCGCCGGGCGGCCTTGCCGTCCTGCTCCCCCGCCGCGATCAGGGCCAGCAGCGCCCAGGCCGTCTGGGAGGCGGTGGAGGGCCCGTGCCCGATCCACTTCTCCTCGCGGTAGGAGCGCAGGTCCTCGCCCCAGCCGCCGTCGTCGTTCTGCACCGACTCCAGCCAGGCGACCGCCCGGCGCACGGCCGGGTGGGACCCGGGCAGTCCGGCCGCGGTGAGCGCGGGAACCACGGACCCCGTCCCGTAGAGGTAGTTGACGCCCCAGCGGCCGAACCAGGCGCCGTTCGGCTCCTGTTCGGCGAGCAGCCACTCGATCGCCCGGCGGGTCCGCGGGTGGCCCGCCTTGCCCTCGTACGCCAGCATCTCCACGACGTGCGCGGTGACGTCCGCCGACGGCGGGTCGACCACCTCGCCGAAGTCGCAGAACGGCAGCCGGTTGGGGAACGCGCTGGTGTTGTCCGCGTCGAACGCGCCCCAGGCGCCGTTCCCCGACTGCATGCCGAGGCTCCAGCGGACGCCGCGCTCGACGGCCGCGTCCAGACGCTCCGGGTCGGAGTGCCTGACCCTGCGCAGGGCCAGGATGACCTCGGCGGTGTCGTCGATGTCGGGGTAGTTGTCGTTGTGGAACTCGAACGCCCAGCCGCCCGGCGTCAGTCCGGGCCTGCGCACGGACCAGTCCCCGGGACGTACGACCTGCTCGCTGAGCATCCAGTCGGCGGCCCTGACCAGCGCCGGGTGGTCGGCGGGCAGGCCCGCGTCGGCCAGCGCGATGGTGGCGAGGCAGGTGTCCCAGACCGGCGACTGGCACGCCTCGATCATGCGGACGGGCAGTCCGTCCTGCTCGTACCAGACGGCGAACCGGTCCAGCGACTCCAGGCCGGCCCGCATCACGGGGTGTTCCAGGTCGTAGCCGAGCAGGTGCAGCGCGATCACGGAGTACACGGCGGGGGGCTGGATGCCGCCCCAGCAGCCGTCGTTCTCCTGGCGCTCGATGATCCAGCGGGCCGCGCTGTTCATGGCGGTACGGCGCAGACGGCGTGGGGCGACCTTGTGGTACAGGTGCAGGGCCTTGTCGGCGCGCTGGAAGAACCCGTCCCAACTCCTCGCGGGGGCAAGCGCTTGGGGCGGGCAGGGGTTGTCCGGATCGGTGTGCAGCTCCGCCAGCGGGAAAGGCGCCGGACGCACGGGCCGCTTGGCGGACACGACCGTGAGCGGGACGATCGTCTGCCGCGCCCACTGGCCGAAGTCGTAGATGTTCAGCGGGAACCATGGGGGCAGGAACATCAGTTCCGGCGGGAGCTCGGGCAGGTCCTCCCACTTCCACCAGCCGAACAGGGCGAGCCAGATCCGGGTGAAGACGCGGCTCGCGGCGATGCCGCCCCGCGAGCGGATCCACGCCGCCGCGCGCAGCATGTGCGGGTCGTCGGGCCGGTCCCCGGCGAGCCGCAGGGCGACGTACGCCTCGATGGTGGTGGACAGTTCACCGGGGCCGCCGTAGAACGTCGCCCAGGTGCCGTCCTCGCGCTGCTGCCCGCGCACGAATCGGGCGGAGGCCTCGGTGGTCCGCTCGTCCTGGATGCCGAGGAACTGCCGCAGCAGCAGATCCTCCGCGTCCATCGTCACATTGGTCTCGAGGTCGCCCTTCCACCAGCCCTGGGCGTCCTGGCGTCGGAGCAGATGGTCGACCGCCCGTTCCACCGCTTTCCCGGCGGCCTCGCGGACGTCCGCGGGGGCCTTCGGCCCCGTGGCCGTCGTGGCTGTGCCGGGTGCGGGGGCGGTCGTGTTGCCGGCAGCGGCACCCGAGGCCCGCAGGGGCCCGTTGCCTCCGTCGGTCGTCGCTGTCATGGCTTCCCCTTCGTTGCAGTGGTCCTCTGCTGTGCTGGGGTCTCCGTCGGCCGGTGACGCTCGGGGTCACCGGCCGGCGACGCGATTCATATGGCGCGGCTGACGCTCCGCCTCGTGCTGCGTGTGATGGTGATCATCTCTTCCGTACGACGACGAAGTCCGCGAGCGCCACGAGCTGCGCGCGGATCCGTTCCGGCATGTCGACGCCGTCGAGGGCCTCGATCGCGACGGCGTGCTGGCGGCGGGCCTCCTGGGAGGTCCACTCGCGGCCGCCCGCCTCCTCGATCAGGGCGGCCCTGGCGGCGAACTCCTCCTCGGAGAAGCTGTCGAAGTCGTTGCTCTTGGCGTCGGCCGCGAGCAGCGCGCCGAGGCGCTCGGAGGCCGGGCCGCCGGCGGCGAGCGCGGCGACGACCGGCAGGGACTTCTTGCGCTGGCGCAGGTCGCTCCACGTCTGCTTGCCGGTGGCGACGGGGTCGCCCCAGATGCCGAGCAGGTCGTCGACGGCCTGGAAGGCCAGCCCGAGGTGGTAGCCGTACGCCTCCAGGGTGTCGGCGGTACGGTCGTCGGCGCCGCCGAGGACCGCGCCGATGGAGACGGCGCAGGCCAGCAGCGCGCCGGTCTTGTTGCCCTCCATCTCCAGGCACTCCTCGACGGTGACCCGCTCCCGGTGCTCGTAGGAGATGTCCTGGGCCTGGCCGTCGATGAGCTTGCGCGTCGCGGTGGTCAGGCGGCGGGTGGCGCGGCCCGCCTCCACGGTGCCGATCTCCAGCAGGAGTTCGTTGGCGAGCGCGAAGAGGGCGTCGCCGACGAGGATGGCCTGCGCGGGGCCGTGCACCTTCCACACCGTGTCACGGTGCCTGCGCTGCTCGTCGCCGTCCATCAGGTCGTCGTGCAGGAGCGAGAAGTTGTGCACGAGCTCGACCGCGACCGCGCCGGGAATGCCGACCTCGGGCGCGGCCCCGGCCGCCTCGGCCGACAGCAGCGCGAGCGCGGGGCGCACCGCCTTGCCGCCGTCGCCGTCCGAGGGGCGGCCCTCGGCGTCGATCCAGCCGAAGTGGTAGGCGGCCACGGTGTCCATGGGCGGGGCGAGCCGGTTCACGGCGGCGCGCAGCACCGGCGTGGACAGGGTGCGGCCGCGCTCCAGCAGCGCGGCGATGTCCGTGGCTTCCACGGCCTGGGCGGTCTGTGCGGTGTCTTCAGCCGGGTTCGCCGAGGGCACTGTCGGCACGCTTACTCCTCTTGTTCCAGTACTGGTGCTCACGCCGCCTCCTTGAGCGGATGTTCATGGCGACGGCCGAGCGCGGAGAGCGCGGCACCGGCGGCACTGAACCCGCTGCGCACGGCGCCCTCCATGGTCGCGGGCCAGCCGGTGGCAGTCCACGCGCCAGCAAGGTACAGGCCGGGGGCGCGCGTGCGCGCCCCCGGCCGCAGACGGCCGACGCCGGGGGCGGGCGCGAACGTCGCCGTGCGCTCCCGGGTGACGAAGAAGTCGCGGACGCGTGCGCCGCGCGCAGCGGGCAACAGCCGTTCCAGTTCGGGCAGGTAGCGCTCGCGCAGCACGGCGACGGGATCGTCGATCTCGTCCTCCGCCGCCGACTGCGACAGCGCCAGGTACTGGCCCTCGGTGCACCCGGAGGCGTGGGTGCGGTCGAAGACCCACTGCACGGGGGTGCCGAGCGCGGCGAAGAACGGGCGGCGCAGCACCTTGCGGTCGTACACGACATGGACGTTGAGGATCGGGGCGGTGCCGATGTCCAGCAGTCGGCCGGGCTCGTGCACGGCCCCTTCCGGCAGCAGGGCGTGGGCCTCGCGCTGCGCCACGGCGAGGACGACGGCGTCGGCGTACAGCGTCTCGCCGCCGGCCGCCACCTGCCAACGGCCGCCTTCGGCACGGGTGATGCCCCGCACGCGGGTGGAGAGTCCGATGCGCACACCGGCCGCGTCGAGCGCCTTGCGGGCGAGGGTGTCGTGCAGCTCGCCGAGGGGTACGCGTGCCCAGCCGATGTCGGCGGCGCCGGGCTCGGAGAGCAGCCCGGTCTTGAAGACCATGGCGGCGAGGCCCATGGAGGCGTGCGGTGCACGGGCGTTGAGGGTCGCGACGCCGACGAGGTCCCACAGGGCGGCGACGGCGCGCGGCGACTGGCCGTGCCGGCCGAGCCAGGTGGCGAAGTCGATGCCGTCGAGCGCGGGGTCGGCGGGGTCGAGCCTGCCCAGCGCCATCGCGGCGCGTGCGACGCCGGCGCGCTCGGCGAGCGAGAGGTGCGGGTAGGCGGCGAGCCCGCCCGCGAGGTGCAGCGGTACGGGCAGGGCGGTACGCCGCAGCCGGCCGAGCCGCGGTCCGCCGGGAGCCGCCACGTCGAGTACGGGGACGTCCAGCCGGTCCTGCACGGGCGCCAGCCGTGCGGCGTCGATGCGGTCGAGGAACCAGCGGTAGGCGGTGCAGCAGCGCAGGTAGACGTGCTGGCCGTTGTCGACGGTGAGGTCGCCGCGGCGGAAGGAGAAGGCGAGTCCGCCGAGGCGCGGCCGTCCCTCGAGGAGCGTGACCTCGAGTCCGGCCTCGGCGAGTTGCAGCGCGGCGGTGGCTCCGGCGATACCGCCTCCGACGACCACGGCGTGCGGCCCCACGGTGTCGTCGCCCGTCATCGGGTCTCCCTCCTCCGAGGCGTCACGGACATGCTCCCCGCCGCGGGCGCCTCCGGGTGGGGATGCGGCGCATGCGGGCATGGCACGGCCCCGCGGGTGCGTACCGCCAGCAGCTGCGCGGCTCCCGGAAGGCCTGCCGGCCACCGCGCGGCGCGAGCGTGCGGCGGTGGGATGCGCCGGGCGGGAGGGGCGAGCGGCCCTCGCGGGGCCGCGACCGCGAGAGGCTTCACGCGCGGCCCCCCTGCGTGCGGCGGCCGATGTGGCGGGCGTCGAGACCCGAGAGGCCGCGGACCGCCACGTACGCCTTCTCGTGGGCGGGCAGGGATACCCGGCCGCGCAGCACCGCCTCGGGGTCGCGCTCGATGCGGTCGAGCAGGCGGCGGTAGATGCCCGCCATGGCGGCGACGCAGGCGCCGCTGCGGCGGTCGAGCATGGGCAGCAGCCGGTAGCCCTCGGCGAACAGCGCCCGGGCGCGGCGCGCTTGGAAGTGGACCAGGCCCACGAAGTCGGCCCCCGGCGGCGGGGTCGTGCTGTGGAAGCCCGCGGAGCAGCCGAACCTCGCGAGGTCGTCGGCGGGCAGGTAGCCGCGCCCGTTGGCGGCGTCCTCGCGAACGTCGCGGAGGATGTTGGTCAGTTGCAGGGCGAGGCCGAGCGTATCGGCGTACTCGGCGGCACGTTCGGCGCCGCGTGCGCCGGGCTGAGTGCCGAACACGCCGAGCGAGAGCCGGCCGATCGCGCCCGCGACACAGCGGCAGTAGACCTTGAGGTCGTCCCAGGTCTCGTACGTCTTGCCGCGCACGTCCATCAGGACGCCGTCGATGAGCTCGTCGAGCCCGTCCAGCGGCAGGGGGAAGCGCTGTGCCGCGTCGGCGAGCGCGACGGCGACGGGGTCGGTGTCGTCGTCGTCGACGGCGCCCTTGCGGACGCGGTCGAGCAGCTGCCGGGTGTCCTCCAGCCGGGCGTACTTGGACTCGGGGGTCAGCGCACCGTCACCGATGTCGTCGACCCGCCGGGAGAACGCGTACAGCGCCGACATGGCCTGGCGCTTGTCGGCCGGCAGCAGCCGGATTCCGTAGGCGAAGTTGCGGGCCTGCTGCCCGGTCACGGCCTCGCAGTAGCGGTACGCGGCCTGTACCGGCGCGGGCGTCTGGCGCGATCCCTCCATCGTCCGGCTCATCCCTTCCTGCGTGCTCTTCGCAAGACCGCTCCCGTTTCGCGCAGCACGTGGGCCTTCGCGGCTTTGGGCGGTCCGGGCAGCACATCATGTCCGGCCGTGGCGATCGCGGCGAGGGCGGCGCGCCCACCGCCGACGAATCCGGCGAGGAGCAGCCGCAGCCTGCCGTGCACGCTGCCCACGAGCGCCGTGCCCTCGTCGAGGAGGTCGCGGGCCCGCCGGGACTCGTAGGCGATCAGTGCCCGCACCGAGGCGTTCGCCGTGGGGGCGGCGAGGTCCTCCTCGGTGACGCGGAAGCGCTCGAGGTCCTCGGCGGGCAGGTAGACGCGGTCGCGGGCGAGGTCCTCGGCGACGTCCTGGAGGTGCTCGACGATCTGCAGCGCGGTGCACACGGCATCGGAACGGCGGATGCGCTCGGGGCTCGACGTGCCGGTGATCGCGAGGACCATCCGGCCGACGGTGGTGGCCGACAACTCGCAGTAGGCGCGCAGGTCGTCCCAGGTCTCGTAGCGGCGGACGAGCTGGTCCTGCCGGTTGGCGGCGATGAGGCCGAGGAAGGGCTCGGGGGTGAGCGAGCGGCGGCGGACGGTGGGCCGCAGGGCACGCAGCAGCGGATGACGCGGGGCGTCGCCGGCCGGGTCGAAGACGCGGCGCAGGTCGGCCTCGAAGGCATCCAGGAGGACGAGCGGATCGTCGGCCTCGGCGGGGCCGACACCGAGGCTGCGGGCGTCGGCGCCGCCGGGGGCGAGGTCGCCGTCACCGATGTCGTCGACGAGGCGGGCGAATCCGTAGACGGCCATGAGGTCGTCGCGCCAGTCACGCGGGAGGAAGAAGGGGGCGACGGGGAAGTTCTCGTGGGCGGCCTTGTCGAGGGTCGAGCGGGCGGAGACCTCGCGCGCCTCACGGGCGGCCGTCACCGCGCACTGCCCGGTACGACGGGGACGGCACAGGCGTGGCGGAGCTGGAGAGATTCCGTCATGGCCGTCACATCTCCCGTTCTACACTGCCGACCCAATACATCCTATTTCGGACACGCCGCCGCCCATCCTCGTCTCCGGTGACTGCCCGACCCTTGAGGCGGAAGGGATAAATCCCCCCACATGCCGCGATTCCGCACCGCTACAGCTTACGTTGTACAACGCACAACGCGGCTGTGGGGTGCCGCGCACCCGGGGGCCGGCAGCCCGATTCGCCCCAACCTTCCCCGGACGTATGGGGCTTGACCCTTGCCTGGTGGTCCGTGCGCATCCGGAGGGGCACGGCGAGAGGACGCGACCGGTGCACGGGGCCCCCGCCGCTCGGCCTGCGACAGGGGGCCCGGGACGTCGTGACGGCTACTTGCCGGTCTCCTTCTCGTACGCCTTGATGACCTCGTCGGTCGGGCCGTCCATCAGCAGCTCGCCCTTCTCCAGCCACAGGACCCGGTCGCAGGTGTCCCTGATCGACTTGTTGCTGTGGCTGACCAGGAAGACCGTGCCGGCCTCCTTGCGGAGCTCGCGGATGCGCTCCTCGGAGCGGATCTGGAAGCGGCGGTCGCCGGTGGCCAGTGCCTCGTCGATCATCAGGACGTCGTGGTCCTTGGCGGCGGCGATGGAGAAACGGAGCCTGGCCGCCATGCCGGAGGAGTACGTGCGCATGGGCAGGGTGATGAAGTCGCCCTTCTCGTTGATGCCGGAGAAGTCGACGATGTCCTGGTAGCGCTCGCGGATCTCCTCACGCGACATGCCCATGGCCAAGCCGCCGAGTATGACGTTCCGCTCACCTGTGAGGTCGTTCATCAGCGCGGCGTTGACGCCGAGCAGCGAGGGCTGTCCGTCGGTGTAGACCCTGCCGCTCTCGGCGGGCAGCAGGCCGGCGATCGCCCGCAGGAGGGTCGACTTGCCGGAGCCGTTGGTGCCGATGAGGCCGATGGCCTCGCCGCGGTAGGCGGTGAAGGACACACCGCGTACGGCGTGCACCTTGCGCACCCCGCGGGACTCGCCCTTGTCGCGGCGCAGGATCCGGCTCAGGGCCGCGGTGGCGCTCCCCCTGCCACCGCCGCCCGCGTTGACGCGGTAGACGATGTGGACGTCGTCCGCGATGACGGTCGGCACGCGTGCGGTGGACCTGTTGTCGTTCTTGTCGTCAGCCACGGCCGTACCGCTCCTCAGCCTTCCAGAAGTACACGAAGCCCGCGAAGCCGGTCACGACGGCCCAGCCGACGGCCGACGCCCACACGTGCGAGGGCAGGTTCTCGGAACCGTAGCCGTCGATCAGGGCGAAACGGACCAGGTCCATGTAGAGCGCCGCCGGGTTGTACATCAGGACGTCGGCGATCCAGGCCGGCCGGTCGGCGAGCATGATCGGGATGGAGAACATCACACCCGACGCGTACATCCAGGTCCGCATGACGAACGGCATGAGCTGGGCCAGGTCCGGGGTCTTCGAACCGAGCCGCGCCATGATCATGGCCAGGCCGGTGTTGAACAGGAACTGCAGGGCCAGCGCCGGGAGCACCAGGAACCACGACCAGGTCGGGTAGCTGCCGAACGCCACGACGATGGCGACCAGCACGATCATCGAGAACAGCAGCTGCTGGAGCTGCTGGAGCGCGAAGGAGATCGGCAGCGAGGCGCGCGGGAAGTGCAGGGCGCGGACCAGGCCCAGGTTGGACGAGATCGCGCGGACGCCGGCCATCACCGAGCTCTGCGTGAACGTGAACACGAACACACCGGTCACCAGGAACGGCACATAGACCTCGACCGGCATGCCCCGGCTGGCCTTCAGGATCAGACCGAAGATCAGGAAGTAGACCAGCGCGTTGAGCAGCGGGGTCGCCACCTGCCACAGCTGGCCGAGCTTCGCCTGGCTGTACTGGGCCGTGAGCTTGGCCTGCGAGAAGGCCAGGATGAAGTGGCGCCGCCCCCACAGCTGCCTGACGTACTCGGCCAGGCCGGGACGGGCGCCGGAGACCGACAGTCCGTACTTGGCGGCGAGCTGAGCCGGCGAGAGGCCGTCGTCGGGCGACGGCGTGGGGCTCATCGCGACGGCACCGTCATGGGTTGTGTCACTCACAAGTTGAAACTTCCGTGTTCACGATGCGGGGCTGATCGGGGCTCTGTGTGTCCTTCGGCCCAGATGCTCTCAGAACCGAGCTTGTCAGACGACAGGAGGTCGGCCCAGCTTGGTGAGCCGCCACACAGTACGCCACTTCATGGGACGGCGCGGTCCGCAGGGGGTCCGCCACCCCTCCGCGAAGCCCCTGAACCACGCCTTCAGCGCGGGCACCGTGGGCCGGCGCAGCAGCGTGAGCAGCACCCAGACGCCCAGGTAGACGGGGATGAGCGGCGCTGGCAGATTGCGGCGGGCCACCCACACGCGGTTGCGGGCCACCATGCGGTGGTAGACCGCGTGCCGCGAGGGCGGCATCGTGGGGTGGAGCAGGACGATGTCCGCGCGGTAGTCGATGGCCCAGCCCGCGTCGAGCGCGCGCCAGGCGAGGTCGGTCTCCTCGTGGGCGTAGAAGAACTCGTCGGGCAGCCCGCCGACCTCCTCGATGACCTCGGTCCGCACGGCGTTGGCGCCGCCGAGGAAGGTCGTCACGCGCGAGGAGCGCATCGGGTCGGAGGCGCGCAGCCGCGGGACGTGGCGGCGCTGGGTGAGCCCGGTCTCCGGGTCGGCGATGCGGAAGCTGATGATGCCGAGCCGCGGGTCGGCGTCGAAGGCCTGGCGCACCAGTTCGCCGGTGTCGGCGCCCGGCAGCAGGCCGTCGTCGTCGAGGAAGAGCAGGACGTCGACGTCCCTGCCGGACGGGCCGAACGCCTCGATGCCCACGTTGCGTCCGCCCGGGATGCCGAGGTTCTCGGGCAGGTCCACGGTCCGCACGCCTTCGGGGACGTCGAGCACGGGGGCGCCGTTGCCGACGACGACGACCTCGATCCGGTCGCCGTGCTGCCCCGCGACCGAGTCGAGGAGCGCGCGCAGTTCGTCGGGGCGGTTCCCCATGGTGATGACGACCGCGCCCAGCTTGAGCGGAGCCGTCATTTGAGCCTGCTCGACGCCAGGATCGAGACCAGATGCAGAACCGTCTGCAGCAGCGCGATGCCGGCCAGCAAGGCGACGCCGAGGCGCGAGAAGAACAGGTCTCCCCGCAGCTGGTCCAGGACGGCCAGCACCAGGATGAGCAGGGACGCCTCGATGCCGAGGACCAGCCGGTGGAACTTCAGCGCGGCGGCGGCCCGGCGGGCGAGCGCCATGCCGGAGGAGCGCGGCTCGGCCGCCGCCTCCTTGACCGGGGGCAGCCCGCCCTGGTGGCGGGCGACGCCGACCAGGTCGGTCTCCGCCTTGATCAGGATCGCGCCGAGCGCGGCGAGCGTGCCGAGGAAGGCCCACAGCCAGTCGATCCGCCCGCTGCCCCACAGGTCCGCGGCGCGCAGGCCGAAGCCCACCAGGACCGCCGCGTCGCACAGGTAGGCGCCGACCCGGTCCAGATACACGCCGGACAGCGAGAACTGCTTCTTCCAGCGGGCCACCTCACCGTCGACGCAGTCGAGCAGCAGGTACAGCTGGACCGCCACCACGCCGAGGACGGCACCCCAGATCCCCGGCACCAGCAGCGCCGGAGCGGCGAGGACGCCCGCGAGAGTCATCAGGTAGGTCAGCTGGTTCGGCGTGACCCGGGTGTTCACCAGGGAGCGGGTGACGCGCAGCGAGATCTCCCGCATGTACAGGCGCCCGCCCCAGTGCTCTCCGCTGCGCCGGTCCTTCACACCCGCCGGGTGAACGACCGGACGCAGTTCAGCTACGGATGGTCTTGGCATAGTCGGCGTACGCGTCCCTGATCTGGTCGGTGGTGAGGTCGAGGTGCTCGAGGACGGTGAACCGTCCCGGGCGGGTCTGCGGTGCGTACTCCACGGCGCGGACGAACTCCTCCGTGGAGAACCCGATCTCCTCCGGCAGCACCGGCAGCCCGTGCCGGCGCAGTGCCTCGGCGAACAGGGCCGCGTCGTCGCGCGCACCGCGCAGGTGCATCGCGAACGCGGCGCCGAGGCCGACCTGCTCGCCGTGGCTGGCGGCCCGCTTGGGGTAGAGGAGGTCGAAGGCGTGGCTGATCTCGTGGCAGGCGCCGGACGAAGGCCGGGAGTCGCCGCTGATCGACATGGCGATGCCGGAGAGCACCAGGGCCTCGGCGAGGACGGTGAGGAATTCGTCGTCGCCGACGCCGCCGGGGTGGCGCAGCACGGCCTCACCGGCGGTGCGGGCCATGGCCGCGGCGAGGCCGTCCACCGGCTCGCCGTTGACGCGGTGGGAGAGCTCCCAGTCGGCGATCGCCGAGATGTTGGAGATCGCGTCGCCGATGCCGGAGCGGACGAAGCGCACGGGAGCGTCGCGGACCACGCCGAGGTCGATGACCATGGCGATCGGCGAGGGCACGCCGTAGGAGCCGCGGCCGTTGTCGTTGTCCAGGATGGAGATCGGCGAGCACAGGCCGTCGTGCGCGAGGTTGGTCGCTACGGCCACGAGCGGAAGCCCGACCCGGGCCGCGGCGTACTTCGCCACGTCGATGATCTTGCCGCCGCCGAGGCCGACGACCGCGTCGTACCGGCTGCCCTTTATGTCGTCGGCGAGCTTGACCGCGGCGTCGATGGTGCCGTCGCAGACCTCGTACCAGTCGGCGCCCGGCAGCGCGGGCGCCAGACGCTCGCGCAGCGGCTGCCCGGAGCCGCCGCTGACGGCGAAGGCGAGCTTGCCGGACGCGGAGATGCGCTGGTCCGCCAGGAGCGCGGCCAGATCGTCCAGGGCTCCCGCGCGGATGTCGACGACGACCGGGGAAGGGATGAGCCGGGTCAGTACAGGCACGCGATCTCACGGCCCTTCGCGAGGTCGTCGTGGTTGTCGATCTCGACCCACCTGACGTCCCCGATCGGGGCCACGTCGATCGTGAAACCGCGATGGACGAGCTCCTGGTAGCCATCCTCGTAGTAGAGGTCCGGGTCACGCTCGAAGGTGGCCTTCAGCGCGTCGGCGAGATCGGCGGCGGCGTCGGGCTCGATGAGGGTGACACCGATGTACTCGCCGGTGGCGTCGGCCGGGTCCATGAGCTTGGTGATCCGCCGGACGCCCTTGCCGTCGGCCGTGACGACCTTCATCTCCTCGTCGGCGAGGTTCTTCACCGTGTCGAGGGCGAGAATGATCCGCCGGCCGTTTCCGCGGGCGGCGAGGAGCGTCTTCTCGACCGACACGGGGTGCACGGTGTCGCCGTTGGCGAGGATGACGCCCTCGGCGAGGACGTCACGGGCGCACCACAGGGAGTAGGCGTTGTTCCACTCCTCGGCCTTGTCGTTGTCGACGAGGGTGAGCTTCAGACCGTACTTCGCCTCGAGCGCCGCCTTGCGCTCGTAGACGGCCTCCTTGCGGTAGCCGACGACGATCGCGGCCTCGGTGAGCCCGATCTCGGCGAAGTTGCCGAGGGTGAGGTCCAGGACGGTGGTGTCGCCGTCCACAGGCACGAGGGCCTTCGGGAGCGTGTCGGTGTAGGGGCGAAGACGCCTTCCGGCACCGGCTGCCAGTACGAGGCCGATCATGCGGGTTCTCCTTCGTCATGTACTGCGGGTGCTCCCCGCTTATGAGCGGTCACCCAGAAGCGGATGCTCTCGGCCAGCACCACGAGCGCGACAGCCACGGCGACGACCGTCAGCGCGATGGTGAAGTCCGTGCCGTTCAGCAGGAAGGCCGCCAGCGCGACCGCCAGGACCCGCCCCTCGTGCCCGCCGATCACCCGCACCAGCCAGTGCGGGGGCGCGCCCGTACCGCCGCGTATGCGGTACACCGTGTCGTAGTGATGGTAGGCGACTGCCGCCACCAGCCCGAAAGCTGCCGGTAGCGCCCCGTTCACCTCCGCGTGAGCGGCGAGGACGAGGACGGTGCCGTACTCGGCGGCCCGGAACACCGGGGGCACCAGCCAGTCGAGGGCGCCCTTGAGGGGCCGCGCGACCGCGATGCCGGAGGTGACCGCGTAACCGGCGGCCGCCGCGACGGTCCACCCGGAGCCGAAACCGGTGAAGGCGGCTGTGGCCACGACCGCGGCGGCACCGGTGAAGGCCGCCGCGAGCGGTATGAGCCCGGGGAGGTCGCGCACCCTCTTCGCGGCGGCACGCGCCACCGCCTGGGCCAGCGGACCGGAGTCGGCGAGGTCCGCGAGCGCCCGGGCGGCGCGGTCGGTTCGGTGCGCCCTACGGGTCAGGGAGCGCAGCACGCGGCCGGCGGTGGTGTAGCAGGCGGCGAGGGAGCAGCCGACCAGGAGGGCCCAGAAAACGATACGGGGGGTGGTGACGGCGGTGAGCACCGCGATCATGGCCCAGCGCTCGCCGATCGGCAGCACTATCATCCGGCGCACCCACACCGTCCAGCCGACGCTGTCGAGCCTGTCCGACAGGGCGGCCGTGGGACTCGTGTTCGCTGTGGCGTCGTGGTTGGCCTCGTTGAACGAGAAGTCGACGACGTGCCGGCAGGTCTGCAGGACCATCGCGCCGAGCGCGAGCGCCCATACGTCGTCGCCGCCGGCGCGTGCGGCGCCGAGGGCGAGACCGGCGTAGTAGGCGTACTCCTTGGCGCGGTCGAAGGTGGCGTCCAGCCAGGCGCCCAGCGTCGAGTACTGCAGCGAGTAGCGGGCGAGCTGGCCGTCGGTGCAGTCCAGGACGAAGGAGACGAGCAGCAGCACTCCGGCCGCGACGAAGCCCGGGCGGGTGCCGGTCGCCGCGCATCCGGCGGCGATCAGCGCGGTGAGCAGCGAGGCGGTGGTGACCTGGTTCGGGGTCAGTCCGCGGCGGGCGCACCAGCGGGCGATGTAGCGGGAGTACGGGCTGATGCAGAAGGTCGTGAAGAAGCCGTCGCGCGCCTTGACGGCGGAGCGCAGGCGGACGGCCTCGTCGTCGACGGCCTCGACCGCCGCGCGGACCAGGTGCCTCTGCTCCGCCTCGGTGGGCACCTCGGCGACCAGGGAGCCCAGCTCGGGGCGGTGCACGGTGGCACCCCCGGCTTCGAGGGCGGTGGCGACGTCGCCCACCAGCCCGGCCCCGGTGACGGCGGCCGCCCCTGCGGGCACGGTCGCCGTGACCGTGCGCACTGCCGCGGTCAGCGCGGCGCGGGCGGCCGGCTGGGCGGTCAGCGCCCCGGTGACGGCGGCGGCAGGGAAGCGGGGGTCGGTCAGGGCCAGCCGCAGGGCGTGCACGTGTCCGACGAAGCGGGGGTCGACCAGGGCGACACGCTCGGCTCCCGGCACGTCCGCGACGAGCGCGGCGGTGTGCTCGGGACCTTTGGCGACGTGCACGTCGAAGCCCAGCGACCGCAGATCGCCTTCGAGCGGCGATCCGGGTACCGGCGGACCGGTGAGGATGGCGGTCGACAGACGAACTCACTCCTTGGAGCTGACGATGCACTGACACGGCGGCTCGGCCCGGTCCCCGGGCGGCGGCACGTCGGCTGAGGCTATCGGATGAAGGGGAGCGGGAATTCATCGGCCGTTCACGCCTCGGAGGCCCGCCGGGATCATCATGGTCGATCACCGCCTCGCCGGACAAACCGCGGCCGGACGCCGGGGCAGGGCCGGGCGGCCTGAAGGGAACGGGACACGGCGGCGGACACCGCGTGCGGGGACGGGGCACCGGGGACACGGCCTAGGGTGGCCGTCATGACTTGGCTGATCACAGGTGGAGCGGGTTATATCGGCGCGCATGTGGCGCATGCCATGACGGCGGCCGGTGAGCGGGTCGTGGTGCTCGACGACCTGTCCTCGGGCATCCCCGAGCGGCTGCCGGAGAGCGTCCCGCTGGTACGCGGTTCCGTGCTCGACCAGGAGCTCGTGGCCCGCACACTCGCCGGCCACGGAGTCACCGGCGTCGTCCATCTCGCGGCGAAGAAGCAGGTCGGGGAGTCCGTCGAGCAGCCGCTGCGCTACTACCGGGAGAACGTGCACGGCCTGACGGTCCTGCTGGAGGCGGTCGTCGCGGCGGGGGTGCGGCGGTTCCTGTTCTCGTCGTCGGCGGCCGTGTACGGGATGCCGGGAACGGACCTCGTCCCGGAGAGCGCCCCCTGTGCGCCGATCAACCCGTACGGGGAGACGAAGCTCACCGGTGAGTGGCTGGTGCGGGCGGCGGGCCGCGCTCACGGCCTGGCCACGGCCTGCCTTCGGTACTTCAACGTGGCGGGCTCCGCCGCGCCCGAGCTGTCGGACACGGGCGTGTTCAACATCATCCCGATGTTCTTCGACAGGATCACGCGGGGCGAGGCCCCGCGCATCTTCGGTGCGGACTATCCGACACCGGACGGCACGTGCATCCGCGACTACATCCACGTCGCGGACCTGGCCGACGCGCATCTGGCCGTGGCCCGGCGGCTGGCCGAACCGGACGCCGCCGGCGATCTGACGGTGAACATCGGACGCGGCGTGGGGGTCTCGGTGCGCGAGCTCGCCGATCTGGTGGCCGAGGTCACCGGCCGGCCCTTCGTCCCCGTCGTGGAGGAGCGCCGGCCCGGGGACGCCGCGAAGGCGGTCGCCTCGGTCGATCTGATCACCAAGGAACTGGGCTGGACGGCCTCGTACGGGGTACGGGAGATGGTCGAGTCCGCCTGGGAGGGCTGGCTCCGTCGGCACCCCGAAGCCGCGGCCCGCTGATCGCACAAGCGTCTGACCTGCACGCATTTCCGCAGGTCAGGGCACATTACAACGGTGTTCAGTGCCGTGTTGACCATACCCCCCACCCGTAGTTCACTGAGGCCTGGACGACACCGCCGACACCGGCTTGGAGGCATCCTCATGGGGGCTGGGCACGACCACGGACATACGCACGGCGGGCCGCCGCCGACGGGGACCGCGGCCGCCGCCTACAAGGGACGGCTTCGCATCGCCCTCTCCATCACGCTGGGCGTGATGGTTCTGGAGATCGTCGGTGGTGTGCTGTCCGGCTCGCTCGCCCTGATCGCGGACGCCGCCCACATGGCGACGGACGCCGTCGGACTGGCCATGGCCCTGCTCGCCATCCACTTCGCCAACCGCCCGGCCGGGCTGAACCGCACCTTCGGCTTCGCGAGGGCGGAGATCCTCGCCGCGCTCGCCAACTGCCTGCTGCTGCTCGGCGTCGGCGGCTACCTGCTGTTCGAGGCGGTCGAGCGCTTCATCACACCGGCCGAGACCCGCGGCGGCCTGACCGTCGCGTTCGCCCTCGTCGGCCTGGTCGCCAACATGGTCTCGCTCTCCCTCCTGGTACGCGGTCAGAAGGAGAGCCTGAACGTCCGCGGCGCCTACCTGGAGGTGCTCGCCGACGCGCTCGGCTCGGTCACCGTGCTGGTGTCGGCCGGCATCATCCTGGGCACGGGCTGGCAGTACGCCGACCCGATCGCGTCCCTCGTCATCGGCCTCATGATCGTCCCGCGCACGCTGCGGCTGCTGCGCGAGACACTCAACGTGCTGCTGGAGGCGGCGCCCAAGGGCGTCGACATGGGCGAGGTCCGGGCGCACATGCTGGCGCTGCCGGGCGTGGAGGACGTGCACGACCTGCACGCCTGGACGATCACCTCGGGCATGCCGGTGCTCTCCGCCCATGTGGTGGTGACCCAGGACGTGCTGGACGCGGTGGGGTACGAGAAGCTCCTCCACGAACTCCAGGGCTGCATCGGCGACCACTTCGACGTCGAGCACTGCACGTTCCAGCTGGAGCCCGTCGGGCACGCGGAGCACGAGGCGAAACTCTGTCACTGAGCGGGCGCCTTGTTGCTAGCGTTCGGCCGGGGCGATCACGCCCCGGCCGAACCTTTGAGAGGAGCTGAGGTTGATGACTGCGGCAACGGAGTCCCCCTACGCCTGGCGGCGTGGTGGTACCCCCATCCCTGCGCACGCCCGGTCCGTCATCCGCTTCCGGGCTCCCGGCCACCACTGATCCGACCCGGTCCGTCCACCGGACCCGGTCGTGCCGTCGGCCGGAGCCCTTTCCCACACAAGGGTTTCTTCGTTGTCCGACAACGCATCGCACGACGCTTTCTTCGCCCTGCACCACGGTCTTCCGCGGCAGGGCCCCGGTTCCGACGCCACCTCACTGCGACTGCTCGCCGCCGCGGGACCGCTGCCCGCGCGTCCGCGGGTGCTCGACCTGGGCTGCGGCCCGGGCCGTTCCGCACTGCTGCTGGCCGCCGAGGCCGGCGCGCAGGTGACCGCGGTCGACCTGCACCAGCCGTTCCTCGACGAACTGCGGCAGTCCGCCGACGCCCGCGGGCTCGGTGACGCCATCCGTACCGCCGGCGCCGACATGGGCGACGTCCCCTTCCCCGACGGGTCGTTCGATCTCGTCTGGGCGGAGAGCTCCGCCTACTCCATCGGCTTCGACACCGCCCTCGCCGCGTGGCGGCGGCTGCTCGCCCCGGGCGGTTCCCTCGTCCTGACGGAGTGCGAGTGGACGGCCGAGCCCTCGGCCGCCGCCCGCGCCTTCTGGGACCGGCACTACCGACTGCGTACGACCGCCGGGAACTGCGCTGCGGCGTCCGCCGCCCGATACGCGATCCTCTCGGTGCACCGCCAGCCGGAGACCGACTGGGACGAGTACTACGGCCCGCTGGCCTCTCGGGTCGACGCCGCGGATCCCGCGGCGCCCGGCATGGCCGAGGCCCTCGCCGCCACGCGCGAGGAGATCGCCATGCGCCGCGAGCACGGCGCGGAGTACGGCTACACCGGCTATGTGCTGCGCCCTGCCGACCCCCGCTGGCGGACCCGCCCCGAGACGGCGGCCGACGCCGATGCGGTCCGCGAGCTGAACACGGCCGCCTTCCCCACGCCGGACGAGGCGGCCCTGGTGGACGCGCTCCGCAAGGACGGCGAGGCGTGGCTGCCGGGACTGTCGTACATCGCGGAGGCGGCTCGGGATACCTCCCACGCCGAAGGCTGTGGGGGAGGCTCCCCCGCGGCGTACGCGCTGCTCACGCGGTGCCGCGTGGGAGACGCGCCCGCGCTCGCGCTGGCCCTGGTGGCGACCGCGCCCCGGTACCGGCGTCAGGGCGCGGGGCAGACGGTGGTGCGGGCCGTGCTGGACGCGGCGCGGGCGCGCGGTGAGGGCCTGGTGGTGGTGCTCGGGCATCCGGAGTACTACCCGCGGTTCGGTTTCGAGCGGGCGTCACGGTACGGAATCAGGCCAGGTTTCGAGGCGCCGGACGAGGCCGTGATGGCGCTGATGCTGGACGGATCGGCCTCGGTTCCGCACGGTGAGATCCGCTACCCGGCGGCCTTCGGGGTCTGACGGGTCCATCCGCCCCGCCGTGCGCACCGCGCGGCGGGGCGGACATGCCAGGCCGCCGAAGTGCGGACAAGCACCGTTTTTGCGGCAGACTGGGCAGACTCCCGGGGCCGGAACGATGCGAAGGATGGTCATGCCGATCACACCAGCCACTGCGGCGAACAGTTCGTCGAACGGCACATCACCAGCGATCCTGCTCGAACTGGTCGACGAACAGGGCAATACCATCGGCACCGCGGAGAAGCTCTCCGCCCACCAGGCGCCCGGCCGGCTGCACCGCGCGTTCTCCGTTTTCCTCTTCGACGAGCACGGCCGGCTGCTGCTCCAGCGCCGCGCGCTCACCAAGTACCACTCCCCCGGGGTCTGGTCGAACACCTGCTGCGGCCACCCCTACCCCGGCGAGGCGCCGTTCGCGGCCGCCGCCCGGCGTACGTACGAGGAGCTCGGGGTCTCGCCGTCCCTGCTCGCGGAGGCCGGCACGGTGCGCTACAACCATCCCGACCCGGCGTCGGGGCTGGTGGAGCAGGAGTACAACCACCTCTTCGTCGGCATGGTGCAGTCAGCGCTCCGGCCGGACCCCGAGGAGGTCGGCGAGACGGCGTTCGTGACGCCCGCCGAGCTGACGGAGCTGCACGGCCGGGCCACGTTCTCGGCGTGGTTCATGACGGTGCTGGACGCCGCGCGCCCGGCGGTCAGGGAACTGACGGGGCCGTCCGGCGGCTGGTGAGACGTGCGGGTGGTGCGGCCCGGGCGCGGGCCGCACCCGCGCGGTCGCGGACTAGATCGGGGTGGCCTCACCGTTCAGCACCGGGACCAGTGGCAGCTCGGCCCAGATGATCTTGCCTCCGCTCGCGGTGTGCTCGACGTCGCACAGGCCGCCCGCCTCACGGGTGATCTCCCGTACGAGCAGCAGGCCCCGGCCGCCCGTCTGCGCGGAGTCGGCCTCCAGTGCCTTGGGCCGGTAGGGATGGTTGTCCTCGACGGACACGCGGACCCACTGAGTGCCGACGGCGACCTCGACGGCGACCTCGGGCGAGAGCAGGGCCGCGTGCCGTACGGCGTTGGTGACCAGCTCGGAGACGATCAGCAGGAGTCCGTGCACCACCTCGTCCGCGACCGGCACCCCCTGACGTGCCAGCAGGTCCCGCACCGCGCGCCGGGCCTGCGGGACCGAGACGTCGACCGCCGGAGCGGTGAAGCGCCAGACCCCCTCGTACGACAGCGGCCGGGCGGGCACGCTCCCGCGGCTCTCCATAGTTTCACCCTCGGCTCGTTTGCCACTGACCATCGAGTTAATAAGTGTTGGAGGTCAGTCGGTGAGGGCCGAGCAGCTGAACAGAACTGATCACCTTTCAGTGTCTTCTGACCGATTGCGTATGACAGCGTCAGTTGTGCGACTGGTCGGGAGCTCCTTCTGCGCGGTTCGCCCGGCCGATCGTTTCAGCAGTCTTTTCCCCGCCGGGAGCCCCGCGGACCCGGGCGGATAGCATCCGGCGCATGGAGCCGTACCAGTCCCCGCAGCCGCAGCTGACGCACACCGTCGAGGACGGTGTCGCCACCGTCGTGATCAGCAATCCCGCCAAGCGCAACGCGATGACCGCCGGGATGTGGCGCGCCCTGCCCGAGCTGCTCGACGATCTGGCCGGCGACCCCGTTGTGCGGACGCTGGTGCTGACCGGAGAGGGCAAGACCTTCTGCGCGGGCGCGGACATCTCCTCGCTGCGCGAGCCCGGCGAGGACCCGCAGGCGCTCGCGGTCCGCGCGGAGGAGGCGCTCGCCGCTTTCCCCAAGCCGACGCTCGCCGTGGTGCGCGGGTACTGCGTGGGCGGCGGCTGCCAGCTCGCCGCCGCGTGCGACCTGCGGTTCGCCGCGGACGACGCGCAGTTCGGTGTGACGCCCGCGAAGCTCGGCATCGTCTACCCGGCGGCCTCCACCCGTCGGCTGGCCTCGCTGGTGGGCCCTGCGGCAGCCAAGTACCTGTTGTTCTCGGGTGAGTTGATCGACGCGGACCGGGCGCTGCGCACCGGGCTGGTGGACGAGGTGCTGCCCGAGGGCGAACTGGGCCGGCGTGCGGCCGGGTTCACCCGCGTCCTCGCCTCGCGTTCGCAGCTGACGCAGTGCGCCGCCAAGGAGTTCGCCGCCGGCCGCACCGACCGGGACGCGTACTGGGCGGAGCAGGCGCGCGGGAGCGGCGACACCGCCGAGGGCGTCGCCGCCTTCCTGGAGCGCAGGGCACCGCGCTTCGGCTGGGCGCCGGGTGCTACCGGAGGATGAACCGGCTCTTGGTGCGGAACTCCTCCACGAGGTGGGCGGGCGCCTTCTCCGGCGATCCGGCGTCGTAGGGCGGCTGGGGGTCGTACTCGGTCAGCAGCTGCACGGCCTGCGCGTGCTCGTCACCGGCCAGCCTGCCGACCAGGGTCAGGCCCATGTCGATGCCCGAGGACACCCCGGCGGCCGTGACGTACTTGCCGTCGGTCACGACGCGGCGGCCGGTGGGCTCGGCGCCGAACGACCTGAGCATCTCGAGCGCGAGCCAGTGCGAGGTCGCCTCGCGCCCCTTCAGCAGCCCGGCCGCGGCCAGCAGCAGCGAGCCCGTGCACACGGAGGTGGTCCACGTGGAGGTCGCGTCGGCGGTGCGCAGCCAGCCGAGCAGGGCCTCGTTCTCCATCTGGTCGCTCTGGCCCGGCCCGCCGGGTACGACGACGACGTCCGGGGCGGGCACCTCGTCGAAGCTCTTCGTGGCGACGAGGGACAGCTGCCCCCGGTCGTTCGCCACGGGGCCGGGGCGCTCGGCGACGAAGGCGACCTCCGCGCCGGGGAGGCGGCAGAGCACCTCGTAGGGGCCGACGGCGTCGAGGGCCGTGAAGCGGTCGAAGAGCAGGACGGCGATCTGCATGGAAGGGTCCCTTCGGTGGGTGGGGTGGGTCGACGGCGCGCGGGCGCGCTCGTACACGGGCCCGGTGATGCGCGGGCCCGTGGTTCGGGTGGCGCGACGGTTCAGGCGGCGGGCGCGCCCGTGGCGCGGAAACGGCGGCGGTATTCGGCGGGCGCGACGCCGAGCGCCTTGACGAAGGCCCGGCGCATGGCCTCGGGGGTGCCGTAGCCGCAGGCGCGCGAGACGAGCGCGACCCCGTCCCCGGTGTCCTCCAGGAGCCGCCGGGCGTGTTCGAGGCGTACGCGTTCGACGTAGCGGCCGGGGGTCATGCCGGTCTCGGCCTGGAAGGCGCGCGCGAAGTGGCGCGGCGACAGGCGCGCCCGGCCCGCGAGCGCCTCCACCGACAGGTCGGCCGCGGGGTGCTCGGTGACCCAGTGCTGGACCTCGCGCAGCGGTTCGCGGCGGGCGGTCTGGGCGGCGAGCTGTGCGCTGAACTGCGCCTGACCGCCCGGCCGGCGCAGGAACACGACGAGGTGGCGCGCCACGGTGAGCGCCACGTCCCGTCCGAGGTCCTCCTCCACGAGCGCGAGGGCCAGGTCGATTCCCGCCGTGACACCGGCGGAGGTGGACACCCGGCCGTCGCGAACGAAGATCGGGTCGGGATCGACCTCGACCGCCGGGTGGGCGCGGGCGAAATGGTCGCAGGCGGCCCAGTGGGTGGTGGCGCGCCGCCCGTCGAGCAGTCCCGCCTCGGCGAGGAGCAGGGCGCCCGTGCACACCGAGACCAGCCGTTCGGCGCGCGCCCCGTGCTCACGGAGCCAGTCGATCACCCGTCCGTCGGGACGGCGGGTGCCCTGGCCGCCGGGGACGAGGAGGGTGTGCGGGCGCGGGGCGTCGGCGAGTGCGAGGTCCGGGACGAGGGTGAGGCCGCTGGAGGTCCGGACGGGCCCTCCGTCCAGGGTCGCCGTACGGATCGGGTACGCCGCCGGGTCACCGATCGCCTTGCCCGCACCGGCGAAGACCTCCACCGGTCCGCTCACGTCGAGACTCTGCACGTCGTCGAAGAGGACGACCAGGACGGATCGCTCTGCCATGCCCCCCATCCTTCGCTCGGGGCCGGGATGGCCGCAATGACGAATGTCCCACCTTTCCTGCCATGGAAGACGGGGCCGCACGGCTTCCCTGTACCGCCGTACCAACCAGTCGGTAACCTGCGGTCATGAGCTCTCTTCCCCCGCATGCGGGACGCCGATGCCACAACGCGCTGAACCCGCTGCACTCCACGGTGTACTTCTCGCCCGACCTGGGCACGGAACTCGCCGGCGTCGGCATCGAGGATGCCTCCGCGGCCTACTTCGCGGCGCGTTCCGCGGCGTTGGGCGCGGTCGGGCCGGGCGCGGTCGCGGCGACCTTCTACAACTTCAACCCGGAGCTGATCGCCCGGCACCTGCCCGCGGTGTGGGACACCGCGTCCCCCGAGACGGTGCTTGCGGCCCGCCTGCGCGCCGCCGACGCGACGCTGCGGCGGCTGCTCGGCGAGGACGTCATCGCGTCGAAGGAACTGGCCGAGGCCGCGGAACTCGCCCTGCGCGCCACGGAGGCGTGCACGCGCTACGCCCGGCCGCTGTACGCCGCGCACGCCGACCTGCCGGTGCCCTCCGAACCGCACCTCGCGTACTGGCACGCGGCGACCCTGCTGCGCGAGCACCGCGGCGACGCCCATCTGGCCGCGCTGCTGCTCGCGGGCCTGGATCCGCTGGAGGCGCTGGTGAGCCACACGGCGACCGGCAAGGGCATGGCGCCGCGCTGGATCCTCGCGACGCGCGGCTGGGGCCGCGCGGACTGGGAGTCGGCGCAGGACCGTCTGCGGGAGCGCGGACTGCTGGACGCCGAGGGGGCGTTGACGGAAGCGGGCACGGCGCTGCGCGACGAGGTCGAGGAGCAGACGGACCGTATGGACCTCGCACCGTACGAACACCTGGGCGCGCCGTCCGTCGAGCGCCTGACCGAGCTGGGCCGTGGCTTCCTGATGACGGCGTTCGCTGCGGGCGCGTTCCCCGCGGACGCGACGGGCCGGCCCGCCTGACGCCGCACCCGCCGTGCCGGGCCCACCCCCTGGGGCTGCGCCCGCGTGACCGCCGGGCAAGGAGCCTCGGGCCGACGGCGGTTGCCGGCGGGGCCTGTTCGGAGGGAGGGCTGTCGCCCCGCAAGGCGGGACGACAGCCCTCCGTCCGTGCCGGGCCGAAGCCGGCTCCCGCCGGGCGCGGCGGCGGATCAGTCCGTGGCGGCCGGGGTGGGCGCCGGGAGAGCGCCGGTGCAGGTCGCGCGGCCGAATTCACCGAAAGCGGTGGCGCGCTGGACGTGTTCGCCGCGAATGGCGAGCGTGCAGCTCGCCTCGCCGCCCTTCTCGTCCAGCACGATGCCGACGGACGGGTCCTTGCCGAGCGGCACCCGTACCGTCTTCTTCCACGGCAGTTCCACGTCTCTCTCGACCGTCGCCGCCCCGTCCTCGCTGCGGGCCTGGTACGAGATCTCGACCGTCCCCTTGCCCTGCACCTCGTACGTGACCTCGGCGGTGGGAACGGGCTTGGCCGCGGGCTTGTCGTCCGAGCCGAGCAGGCCGTAGCCGACGAGTCCGCCGCAGACGAGGATCAGGACCGCGGCGACGACGACCGCCGTCCGGTCCGGCTTCCCGGCCGTCTCCGTCCCGGGCCCGGAATCCTCCGCGGACGAGGGCTCCTCGTTGACTGGCGTCGATGTCATGACAATCCGGCTTTCGGTCGGCGCGCATCGCTGGGGCGGATGCACTCGGTACAGGGCGGCTCGGGTATACACCGGCCGGTCCGTCCCGGTCGAGCGAGCGGACAAAGGGAAGGAAAGCCCCGAAGGCCGTGCTTCTTCACCGCGGCGGCGCGCGACACGGCAGGGCGGCACCCGGCACAATGCAGGCTCAAGCACAGCCAGCACGAGAAGGCGAGTCGGGAAACCGTGACCACGTCCATCGAAGGCAGGATCGCCGAGGAGCTCGGCGTACGCGAACGGCAGGTGAAGGCGGCCGTCGAGCTGCTCGACGGCGGGTCGACCGTGCCGTTCATCGCGCGCTACCGCAAGGAAGCGACCGAGATGCTCGACGACGCGCAGCTGCGCACGCTCGAGGAGCGGCTGCGGTATCTGCGGGAGCTGGAGGAGCGGCGGACCGCGATCCTGGAGTCCGTCCGGGAGCAGGGAAAGCTCACCGACGAGGTCGAGGCGCAGATCCGGGCCGCCGACACGAAGGCGCGGCTGGAGGACATCTACCTGCCCTTCAAGCCCAAGCGGCGCACCAAGGCGCAGATCGCCCGTGAGGCCGGCCTCGAACCGCTGGCGGAAGGCCTGCTCGGCGACCCGTCCGTGGAGCCGCTCGCGGCGGCCGCGGCGTTCGTCGACGCGGAGAAGGGCGTCGCCGATGCGGCCGCGGCGCTGGAGGGCGCGCGGGCCATCCTGACCGAGCGTTTCTCCGAGGACGCCGACCTGATCGGTGAGCTGCGCGAGCGGATGTGGACGCGGGGCCGGCTCGCGGCGAAGGTCCGCGAGGGCAAGGAGGAGGCGGGCGCCAAGTTCGCCGACTACTTCGACTTCGCCGAGGCGTTCACCGAGCTCCCCTCGCACCGCATCCTCGCCATGTTCCGCGGCGAGAAGGAGGAGATCCTCGACCTCGTCCTGGAACCCGAGGAGCCGGTGGACGGCCCCTCGTCGTACGAGGGGATCGTCGCTTCCCGCTTCGGCATCACGCAGCAGGGGCGGCCCGGTGACAAGTGGCTCGGCGACACCGTGCGCTGGGCCTGGCGGACCCGGATCCTCGTCCACCTCGGCATCGACCTGCGGCTGCGGCTGCGTACGGCGGCCGAGGACGAGGCAGTGCGGGTCTTCGCGGCGAACCTGCGGGACCTGCTGCTGGCCGCGCCCGCCGGCACGCGCGCCACGCTCGGGCTCGACCCCGGCTTCCGTACCGGCGTGAAGGTCGCCGTCGTCGACGCGACCGGCAAGGTCGTGGCGACGGACACGATCTACCCGCACGTCCCGGCCAACAAGTGGGACGAGGCTCTGGCGAAGCTGGCCCGCCTGGCGAAGGAGCACGCGGTCGAACTGGTCGCGATCGGCAACGGCACGGCGTCCCGCGAGACCGACAAGCTCGCCGGTGAACTCATCGCCAAGCACCCCGAGCTGGGCCTGACCAAGGTCATGGTCTCGGAGGCCGGGGCCTCGGTGTACTCGGCGTCCGCGTTCGCCTCCCAGGAACTGCCCGGCCTCGACGTGTCGCTGCGCGGAGCCGTGTCGATCGCGCGGCGGCTGCAGGACCCGCTCGCCGAGCTGGTGAAGATCGACCCCAAGTCGATCGGGGTCGGCCAGTACCAGCACGACCTCTCCGAGGTGAAGCTGTCGCGTTCGCTGGACGCGGTGGTCGAGGACTGTGTGAACGGTGTCGGCGTCGACGTCAACACGGCGTCCGCGCCGCTGCTTTCGCGTGTCTCGGGCATCGGCGCGGGCCTCGCCGAGAACATCGTGGCCCACCGCGACTCCAACGGTCCCTTCCGTTCCCGCAAGGCGCTCAAGGACGTGGCGCGGCTCGGCCCGAAGGCGTACGAGCAGTGCGCGGGCTTCCTGCGGATCCGGGGCGGTGACGACCCGCTGGACGCGTCCAGCGTGCACCCGGAGGCGTACCCGGTGGTGCGGCGGATGGTGAAGACGGCGGGAGGCGAGGTCGCCTCCCTGATCGGCAACACCGGTGTGCTGCGGTCGCTGCGGGCGGACGACTTCGTGGACGAGACCTTCGGTCTGCCGACGGTGACGGACATCCTGCGCGAGCTGGAGAAGCCGGGGCGCGACCCGCGGCCCGCCTTCAGGACGGCGACGTTCAAGGAAGGCGTGGAGAAGATCGGCGACCTGGCCTCCGGAATGGTGCTGGAGGGCGTCGTCACGAATGTCGCCGCGTTCGGGGCGTTCGTGGACGTCGGCGTCCACCAGGACGGTCTGGTCCATGTGTCGGCGATGTCGAAGACGTTCGTCAAGGACCCGCGCGACGTGGTGAAGCCCGGTGACGTGGTCAAGGTGAAGGTGCTCGACGTCGACATCCCGCGCAAGCGGATCTCGCTGACCCTGCGGCTGGACGACGACGCGTCGGCTCCGTCGGGCGGGGCCGGCGCGCCGAGGCGGGAGCGCGGTGGGCGTCCGCCGCAGCAGCGCCAGGGCGGTGGCGGACGCGACCGCCGCAGTGCGGGCGGCAACGGCGGTGGCGGCGCCCGTCAGGCTCCCGCCCCGGCGAACAGCGCGATGGCCGACGCCCTGCGCAAGGCGGGGCTGCTGGACCCGAAGGGCGGGGGCGGCCGGCGCAGCTGAGGCGCGGGCTCGGCGGGGCGGGGGAAGTTTTCCCCCGCCCCGCCCCTTCCCGTAACTGGGGCTGCGCCCCAGACCCCCTGGCGGGGGGGTGGGGCGGTACGTGGGGCCGACGCCCCACCCCACGGGCGGCAGCGGCAGCCCCGCGCCACGGACACCCTGGCGGGGGATGGGGCGGTGCGTGGGGCCGACGCCCCACTCCGCGGGCGGCAGCTTCGCGCCGCGGACACCCGGAGAGATGGGGCGGCTCTACGCCCGCACGCGGGTCGGCGAGCAACTGGTGGCGGGCAACGGGCAGGGCACGGCGTCCGCGGGCCGACGCGGCCGGACGGTGCCGGTGTCCCGGTGGGCGGCGGCCGTGCTGTGCGCCTGCGCGGCCGCCGGGGTCACTGCTCGGTCACCTTTCCCCCGGCCACCTCGACGCGGCGCGTGGTGCGGACGGCGTCCAGCATCCGTCGGTCGTGGGTGACCAGCAGCAGCGTGCCCGTGTAGGAATCGAGCGCCGACTCCAACTGCTCGATGGCGGGCAGGTCGAGGTGGTTGGTCGGCTCGTCCAGGACCAGCAGATTGACCCCGCGGCCCTGGAGCAGCGCCAGGGCCGCGCGGGTGCGTTCGCCCGGGGAGAGGGAGGTCGCCGGGCGCAGCACGTGTCCGGCCTTGAGCCCGAACTTGGCCAGCAGCGTGCGGACGTCGGCCGGTTCGGTGTCGGGGACGGCCGCGCAGAACGCGTCCAGCAGCGACTGCGTCCCGTGGAACAGCTTCCGCGTCTGGTCGACCTCGCCGACGACGACACCCGAGCCGAGCGAGGCGTGCCCGGCGTCGAGGTCGAGGCGGCCGAGGAGCGCGGCGAGCAGTGTCGACTTGCCCGCGCCGTTCGCGCCGGTGATCGCGACCCGGTCGGCCCAGTCGATCTGGAGGGATGCCGGACCGAAGCGGAAGTCGCCGCGCCGGACCTCGGCCTCGCGCAGGGTCGCGACCACGGAACCGGAGCGCGGCGCGGCGGCGATCTCCATCCGCAGCTCCCACTCCTTGCGGGGCTCGTCGACCGCGTCGAGCCGTTCGATCATGCGCTGGGTCTGGCGGGCCTTCGCCGCCTGCTTCTCGCTCGCCTCGCTGCGCATCTTGCGGCCGATCTTGTCGTTGTCGGTCGCCTTGCGGCGGGCGTTCTTCACGCCCTTGTCCATCCAGGAGCGCTGCATATGGGCGCGGCCCTCCAGGGCGGCCTTCTTGTCGGCGTACTCCTCGTACTCCTCGCGCGCGTGACGGCGGGCCGTCTCGCGCTCCTCCAGATAGGCCGCGTAACCGCCGCCGTAGAGGGTGATCTGCTGCTGGGCCAGGTCGAGTTCGAGGACCTTGGTGACCGTGCGGGTCAGGAACTCGCGGTCGTGGCTTACGACCACGGTGCCCGCGCGCAGGCCCTGGACGAAGCGCTCCAGTCGCTCCAGCCCGTCCAGGTCGAGGTCGTTAGTGGGCTCGTCGAGCAGGAAGACGTCGTAGCGGGACAACAGAAGGGACGCCAGTCCGGCGCGGGCGGCCTGACCGCCGGAGAGCGAAGTCATCGGCTGGTCGAGGCCGACGGCGAGCCCGAGCGAGTCGGCGACCTCCTCGGCGCGCTCGTCGAGATCTGCCCCGCCGAGGCCGAGCCAGCGCTCCAGGCTCACCGCATAGGCGTCGTCCGCGCCGGGCGCCCCGTCGACGAGGCCCTGGGTGGCCTCGTCCATGGCGGCCTGCGCGGCGGCGACGCCGGTGCGGCGGGCGAGGAAGTCCCGTACGGACTCGCCCTCGCGGCGATCGGGCTCCTGCGGGAGGTGGCCGACGGTCGCGGTGGGCGGCGAGAGCCGCAGCTCGCCCTGCTCGGGGCGGTCGAGTCCGGCGAGCAGGCGCAGGAGCGAGGACTTCCCCGCGCCGTTGACACCGACGAGGCCGATGACGTCGCCCGGTGCGACGACGAGATCGAGGCCGGAGAAGAGCGAACGCTCGCCGTGGCCGGCGGCGAGGTCCTTCGCGACGAGAGTGGCAGTCATCAGGAGGCCGATCCTAGGCCAGCACCGGAGGACGGCCGTACGGGTCCCCGACGGGCACCCGGCGCGCACCCACGGACCATGGGCTACCGTCCCCGCATGAACGCTGACGTGCTGGTGCTGGGCGGTGGGGTCATCGGGCTGACGACGGCCGTGGTGCTCGCCGAGAGCGGCAGGCGGGTGCGGGTCTGGTCCCGGGAGCCGGCCGAGGCCACCACCTCCGCGGTGGCGGGGGCCCTGTGGTGGCCGTACCGCATCCAGCCCGAGGCCCTCGCGGGCACCTGGGCGCTCGAATCGCTGCGGGTGTACGGGGGGCTGGCGGGCCGGGCCGAGGAGACCGGCGTGCGGATCGTGCCCGGAGTCCACGCGGACCTGCGGATGGAGGGGCTCGGGGCGTGGGCGGCCGAGGTCGGCGGGCTGCGCACGGCGGAACCGGGCGAGCTGCCCGCGGGGTACCCGGCGGGGCTGCGGGCCCGGATTCCCCTGATCGACATGCCCGTTCACCTGCGATGGCTTCAGAAGCGGCTGGCCGAGGCGGGCGGCACGCTCGAACGGCGCGTGGTGACCTCCTTCGGGCAGGCGCAGGCCCGGAGCGGGGCCGCGGTGGTCGTGAACTGCACGGGTCTCGGTGCGCGGGAGCTGGCGCCCGACCCGACCCTGCGGCCGGTGCGGGGCCAGCTGGTGCTGGTGGAGAACCCGGGTGTGACGGAGTGGTTCACCGCCGCCGACCCTGCTTCGGCGGAGACGACGTACTTCTTCCCGCAGCCGGGGCGGCTCGTCCTCGGCGGCACGGCGGACGAGGACGTCTGGTCGCAGGAGCCGGACCCGGCGACGGCCGCGGCGATCGTCGCGCGCTGCGCCCGTGTCCTCCCGGCCATCGGGGACGCCCGCGTCCTCGGCCACCGGGTGGGCCTGCGCCCGGTCCGCACGGGCGGTGTCCGCCTCACCTCCGAACGCCTGCCGGACGGCGGTCTCCTGATCCACAATTACGGCCACGGCGGCGCGGGCGTGACGGTGGCCTGGGGCTGCGCACGAGCGGCGGCGGCACTGGCGGGCTGAGCGCCTCGGCGGGGGCGTCCGACCGGACCGCGCCACGCCCGAGCCGGGCGGGGCGGGCGTCGCCTCCTGCGAGCGCGGCCGGGAAGGACGTGCTCGGCCCGGTCCGGTCCGCCCCGCCTGGTCCGGACGCACGCCATCCGCCCGCCCGGCCGGCCCGTCAGCTCCCCTCGGGGCGGTCCTTGTCCGCGTCCGGGGGCGTGTCCGTGTCCGGCGTTCCGGGGCCCTCTTCCGCCTCCTCCGGCGGGATCCGGCCCGCCTCCGGGCCCGTGCCCGGGCCGATGCGGATCTCGAACGCGCCCGCGTACTTCTCGTGGCCCGCGATCACCGCCGATTCCACCGCCTCCTCGGCGATCTCGCCGCGGACGATCAGAGGGTCCTGGCGCAGGTCGCGCATGAGGGCCACGCACATGCCGATCATCACCAGCACGAACGGGGCCGCCACGAGGATCGTCAGGTGCTGCAGGCCCGCGAGCGCGTCCCCCTTGCCCTCGCCGACGAGCAGCATCACCGCCGCCACCGCTCCGGTCACCACGCCCCAGAAGACGACGACGAGCCGGGCCGGTTCGAAGGTGCCCTTCTGGGACAGCGTGCCCATCACGATGGAGGCGGCGTCCGCGCCCGAGACGAAGAAGATGCCGACGAGGATCATCACGAGCAGGCTCATCGTGCCCGCGATCGGGAACTGCTGCAGCACGCCGAAGAGCTGGCCCTCCGGCGTCGTCTCGTCCGCCATCCGCCCCTCCTCCTGGAGCTTCATCGCCGTGCCGCCGAAGACGGCGAACCAGACCAGGCTGACCGTGCTCGGCACGAGGATGACGCCGCCCACGAACTGGCGGATCGTACGGCCGCGGCTGATGCGCGCGATGAACATGCCCACGAACGGCGTCCAGGAGATCCACCAGGCCCAGTAGAAGACCGTCCAGCTGCTCAGCCAGTCCGCGACGTCACCGCCGCCGGTCGCCGCCTCCGTACGGCCGGCCAGCTGCGGCAGGTCGCCGACGTAGGAGGCCAGCGAGGTGGGCACGAGGTCGAGGACGAGGATGGTGGGCCCGGCGATGAAGACGAACACGGCGAGCACCACCGCGAGCACCATGTTGGTGTTGGACAGCCACTGGATGCCCCGCTCGACCCCGGAGACCGCCGAGAACACGAAACACACCGTCAGCACCGCGATGATGGAGATGAGCAGCCCGGTCCCGGCCCTCTCCATCCAGCCCAGTTCCTGGAAGCCGCTGCCGATCTGCAGTGCGCCGAGGCCCAGGGACGTCGCGGAGCCGAAGAGCGTGGCGAAGATCGCGAGGACGTCGATCACGCGGCCCGGCGCGCCGTTGGCCTTCTCCTTGCCCATCAGCGGCTCGAAGACGGCGCTGATGTTCTGGCGCCTGCGGCGCCGGAAGGTGCTGTACGCGATGGCGAGGCCGACCACCGCGTAGATCGCCCACGGGTGCAGGGTCCAGTGGAAGAGGGTGGTGGCCAGGGCCGTCTGCATGGCGTCCGCGGAGTCGACCGGATCGGTGCCCGGCGGCGGGCTGGTGTAGTGCGCGAGCGGTTCGCTGACGCCGTAGAACATCAGGCCGATGCCCATGCCGGCGCTGAACATCATCGCCACCCACGACACCGTCCGGAACTCGGGCCCCTCGTGTTCCTGGCCGAGCGGAATCCTGCCGTAGCGGCTGATCGCCAGCCACAGAGCGAAGACGACGAAGCCCGAGGCGGCCAGGACGAATGCCCAGCCGCCGTTGTGCATCAGACCGTTCAGCAAGGTGTCGGAGGCGCTCTCCAGCGTTTCGGTGAAGGCCGACCCCCAGACCACGAAGGCGAGCGTGAGGACGGCCGTCACGCCGAACACCACCCGGTCGGTGACGGCCGGTCTGTCCTCGTGCGGGTGGCGGCCCGGCAGGGCCGCCTTGACCGGATACCACAGCCGTTTGCCCGGCTTCTGTTGCTCGTGCGACACGGGGGCACCTTTCACGTGTTCACGGAGTCCGATTGCACTCCCCGCTACCCCCTACCACACCGGGCAATCAGCTCCCGGGATCAACAGGCGTCAACAGGTTTCCCCTCCGTGAGGTGATAGGCCGCGCGGGTGTCGAGCAGCAGCGGAATCAGCTTGCGCTGGGACTGCCGCAGCGGTACGACGGCGCCGCCTTCGACGGGCCTGACCGCGACGCCGTGCAGCGCCAGTTCGTCCTTCACCTCCGTGTACTGGGCGGTGTCGAGGCGGTACGCGCAGGGCGGGTCCTGGAGAGTCTCCTCGGGCGCGGCCGGGTCGTTGTCGGCGCCGCCCAGGTAGACCGGTCCACGGTCCGCGAGACCGGCCTGCCGCGCCGCGCCGGTCGCCGCCTCGATCCGTCCCCGCCGCTCGTCACTGAAGGCGAACAGGCCGCTGAGTGCGGCCAGTTGGCTGTGCACGCGTCGGCGGTTGTTCAGCGCCGCGTCCGCCTGCTCCTCGGGCGTCAGCGGGTCGACGCGGCTCTCGATCAGCAGTCCGACCGCGTTCTTGACGCCGGTCGCGTTGCGCAGGATGCGCTCCTGGCCGTCGCCCGCGGTCTGCCTGATCGGCTCCCCGGTGACCGGGTCGGTCCAGATGCCGTACGTGCCGGTCGAGTAGCCCTCGTGCCCGGCAGCCGGGCGGACGTAGCGCGCGGACAGCGTCTGCGCCTCGCGGTGGACGGCGTCGTCGGTGTTGAGGTTGCGGGGCCAGAGGTCGAACAGGTCCTTGTCGTAGTAGGGAGGCGTGGCTCCGTACTCGTGCAGGTCGTAGACCACGTCCGGGCGCCGGTCGCGGATCACGGCGGCGATGGCGCGTCCCTCGGCGGTCTTCAGGGCGATGTGGTCGCGGTTGATGTCGACGCCGTCGGAGTTGCCGCGCGTGTCGGCGGCCCGGCCGTCGGGGTTGGCCGTGGGCACGACGAGGAGGTGGGTGCGGGACAGCAGCCGGCGGGCCGCCTCGTCCCTGCCGTACGCGAGGTCGCGGACGGTGGTCAGACACGCCTCGCGGCCGGACGGTTCGTCGCCGTGCTGACTGCAGATCAGCAGCACGGTGTGGTCGGCTTCGTGGTTGCCGAGGTGGACGAGCTGGAGGGGACGGCCCTGCTTGGTGCTGCCGATCCGTTCGACGGACACGGCACGGTTGTCCCGGTCCGCGGCCGCGAGCAGTGTCTGCTCCTCGGGCTGGGTGGTCCAGCGGGCGCCGTTGCTCGTCTCGAAGCCGGTGCGCGGAACGCCGGGCGCGGCCTGCGCGGGCGCGGTGACCAGTGGTGCGGCCAGCACCGCCGCCACGCCCGTCAGCAGCAGGGTGTGCAGGCGGGGCATCCGGAGCACGGTTCGGGTGCGGGGTGTCATCGGCTGCTGCCTCCGGGGATCGGACGGATGGGACGCGGGCCCGCGACGCCTTCGGAGCTCCGATCGCGCGCGCCGGGACGGTCGGCGGTCGGGACGGTGGCGCGGGCGAAGGCGGCGGCTCCGCCGACGAAGGGCAGGTCCGCCGTGGTGCGGGCGAGATCGAGGGTGAGCCGCGGGGTGCTCGCCGGCGGGTCGATCAGGTTCCGGTCCGTGCCGGCGACGACGAGGGCGAGCCGGTGCCCGGCCGGGACCACGTGGTCGCTCGCGTGCAGGTCGAGGGTGATGGTGTACGGCTTGCCGGGGGTCAGCGGCCGTCCTTCGGCCTCGGAGGCGTGGTTGCCGAGGTCGGCCCAGCCGCGGCTGAAGATCGTGTGGCCGACGTCGGCGGTGTCCGCCTTCGTCTCCTTGAAGCAGGAGCTGTCGCCGGCGGTGCTCGCGCCCCAGCAGGTGCGTGCGGCAAGGGTGGTGATGCCTTCGCCGGACGCCGCGTAGTCGCGGATGGTGGCCGGCCCGAGGTCGACGAGCACGGCCGTCAGATGGGCGCTCGTCGTCGAGGGGGTGGCGGTGACGGTGACCCGGCCGGTGCCCGACAGGCGCAGAGCGCGGGCGAGCGGGCGGGTGACGAACCCGGCCTTGGCGGCCGTGCTGGTGTCGACGGCGGCGGCCCAGTCGCCTTCGTCCAGCGCCGGGTCGTCGGTGAACGTCTCGGTCGCGCCGGGGGGCGCGGGTCGCAGCGACAGCGTGCCGACGCCGGGAGCGCTGCCGTTGCCCGGGCGCAGCGAGGCCGTGGCGGTGCCGCGCGGCGGCCAGACCCGGTCGGTGGACCACTGGTCGGGGGCGTGCTCGATGTCGGCCATCGGTTCGCGGTCGATGCCGTTGTCGAATCCGAGCAGGTAGTGGTCGAACCAGCGGTGCAAAGTGGAGACCCACTCACCGCGCCGGAAGTCGAACGGGTCGACGTGGCCGGTCTGGGAGAGCCAGATCTTGCGCGCGACGCCGTTCTCGGCGAGGGCGTCCCACCACTGTCCGACGTGCCTGGCACGGACGTTGAGGTCCTGCATGCCGTGCACGGCGAAGACGCTGGCCCGCACCTTGTCCGCGTCCGGCACGTAGTCGCGTTCGGCCCACAACGGGGTCAGGTCGCCGCTGCGCGGGGCGCCGTCGACGAGGCGTTGCTGGACGGCCTGGCAGCGCGCCCGGGCGTCGGGGCTCTCGACGTAACCGGAGAGCCAGTCAGGGCCGGAGTCGTACAGCGGGGCGCCCTTGGCGAAGTAGTAGTCGTACCAGGAGGAGATGGCGCCGATCGGGACGATCGTCTTCAGTCCTCGTACGCCGGTGGCGGCGACGCCGTTGGCGATGGTGCCGTCGTAGCTCTTGCCGATCATTCCGGTGGCGCCCGTGGTCCAGTCGGCCCGGGCGCGCTCGCCGCCGGTGCGGGCGGTCCAGCCCTGGGCGCGGCCGTTCAGCCAGTCGACGACCGCCTTGGCCGACTGGATGTCCGAGCGGCCGCCGACGTCGACACAGCCGTCCGACCGATTGGTTCCGGCCAGGTCGACGGCGACGAAGGCGTAACCGCGCGGGACGAAGTAGTTGTCGTAGTAGAGCGGGAACTGGACGGGGTCGCCGTTCTCGTCGTACGTCTTGCGCTGGCTCTCGTTGCCGCGCCCGCAGCAGGAGTAGTACGGACTGGCATCCATGATCACGGGGATCTTCCGCCCCTGACGGGCTGTCTCGCGGGGGCGGACGATGTCGACGGCGACCCGGTCGGTGCGTCCGTCGCCGTCTCCGTCGAGCCGGGTGTCGACCCAGACCGACTCGCGGATCGCGTTGTCGTAGGAGTAGACGGGTCTGCTCTCGCGCGCCGGCGGCGCGCCCTGTGCCCCCGCGGGGATGCCCACGGCCAGCAGGGCGGCGGAGGCCGCGAGGACGAGCGATCTGTACGTCAGGCGGGTGGCCCGCACACGCATCGGCATGGGCCGGAAGGTACTCCTGTCAACTGCCGTGCGACAGGGGGCACTCGGGGGAACGCCGCGATCGCGGGCGGCTCGCCTCCGGACACGGCGCGAACCGGTCGGCGGACGCTTGACCGCGCCGCCGCAGAGCAAGGAGCAGGGGCGAAAGGTGTTGTGACCGGTCGTCGTTCGTTGTTCCCGACACCGACGTGCCGGTCACGGGTCCGACAGGGAAGAGCAGGTGGAGACTGTCGTGAACCTCGTACTGTGTCCGGGACGGCCGGAGGATGTCACCGAGTGAGGCAGGATCCGCTTCGGGGCCTTTGCCGGAATCGCCCGCGCACGGCTATCCCGCCGACGCCCCGGGCGGCGGCAAACGGCGTTGCCAATCCCGCCGTCGTACAGCCCTGCCGCGACACCTACCGGAGCTGACTATTCATCCGGGTGTCGAGCGCGGCCCCGAGCGCCGACTGTCCGTACAGCGGAAGGGCCGCAGCAGGTTTGTTTTCGCAGAGACCGTGTCCCTCGCAGGTCGTGTCGCTTTGGGCTCGAGCCGAGCCTGTGGCGCGTGTCGCGCTATGACGGAGCACGGTGTCCGATTCCCCGCTGTGGGTGTGGCGAACATCATGTCTCACCGAACTCGGCGGCCGAGGAGAACTCTACGGGCGGGAGGTGCCCGAGCGGTGGGTTTCGGTGCTGCCCGCTGATGCGTTGTCTGGTGTCAGGAGGTGCGGCAGGTTTCGCAGCTGCTCTGCATCTCGGCTCGCGGCCCGGCGCCGTGGAGGCGGAAGCGGCCGGGCTTGACGCAGGTTTCGCAGGCGAGTTCGGAAGCGCGGTCGCCCGTTCGGCGAACTTACCGTCGCGATCACCCTCTTGAAAGCGGCCGGCGTCTCCAGTACCAGGGCATTCCGCCATCATCCGGCTGCCCGCCCGGGCTAACGGCTCACGAGAGACGTCGCGCACCTGACCCCAGCCGGACGGTGACGTCCTCGGAAGTCAGGGGGGTGTGCTCCGCGGAGCACTGGACGGTGACGTGAACTGGGGCGCCGCAGTCAGTGTGGGTCACGTCCAGGACGGGGCCCGGGCTCTCGGGGTCGACGGCGTACGTCTCGCCCCACTGGCTGAGCGCCACCAGGACGGGCCACAGGTCCCAGCCTTTACGGGTCAGGTGGTACTCGTTGCGGGAGCGCCGGCCCGGCTCCTGGTAGGCGACAGCCTTCAACACGCCGGCTGCGGTCAGCTTCCTCAGGCGGTCGCTGAGGACGGCCTCCGAGAGGCCGATGTGACGGTGGAAGCCGTCGAAGCGGCGCACCCCGTTGACGGCGTCACGCAGGATCAGCAGCGTCCATTTCTCCCCGACTACATCCAGCGCACGCTGAACTGGGCAGTTCTCCGTGCTCACCTCAAGCCACTCCATCCCGTCATCGTAGAGCCCCTGGCTTCGTCATTGACAGTCAGATGAGGGCGCAGCTAGCTTCACTTGGGAAAGCCAGATGATCAGAAGGAAGGCGCTGCGCTGTGGGGCGAACACGTACGTACAGCTGGGACGATCCGGCGATCCCGGCACAGGCCGCTGCGGGCATGGCCGGTCTCGACTTTCTGCGCGAGGTGCAGGCGGGGCGGCTTGCCCCAGCGCCCGTCGGCCAGACCCTCGACTTCACCCTGGACGAGGTGGAACACGGCAAGGCGGTCTTCTCCCTGGTGCCGGGCGAGGAACACTACAACCCGATCGGCAGCATGCACGGCGGCGTCTTCGCCACGCTGCTCGACTCCGCGGCGGGCTGCGCAGTCCAGTCCACGCTCCCGCAGGGGATGGCGTACACCTCGCTCGATCTGACGGTGAAGTTCCTGCGGCCGGTCACCGTGGCCACGGGCCGGGTGCGCGCCGTCGGCACGGTGGTCAGCGGTGGTCGCCGAACCGCGCTCGCCCAGGCCCAGTTGCTCGACACGGCGGACCGCCTGCTCGCGCACGCCACCAGTAGCTGCCTGCTCTTCCCGGTGCCCGTGTGACTTTCTGAGACAGCGGGACACCGAAATGCCGGTGACCGGTTCATCGGTCACCGGCATCGCGGTGTCCCGCTGTCGCGACGGCCTTTCGAGCCCCGCTCTCCTGCTGGGGTCAGGCACCGAGGTGCTGGCGCAGCCACTGGCCCATCTGCTGGATAGCCTGGTCGTCTCGGGTACGCGTCCGGCGCTGAGGATGAAGGAGTGCTGGCCTTCGGGCAGCGGGTGGACCTCGGAGGTGATCTTGAAGTCGGCGAGGCGGCGGCCGAGCGCAGCGCCGTCGTCGGCGAGGGTCTCGTACTCGCCGACGTGAACGGTGGTGGGCGGCAGGCCGGTCAGGTCGGCGTTCACGAGGCTGATCTGCAGGTCGGCGAAGTCCACGGCGGGGTCCTGGAGCCAGGCCGCCCGGAAGCGCTCGAACGTGGCCCTGCTGAGCATCCGGTCGTTGCTCTCGTTCGTGTCCACCGCCGGGAGCTGCATGGTGAGGTCGGTCCACGGCGAGACGCTGACGATTGCGCCCGGGGTCGCCTCACCCTTCGCGAGCAGGCGCAGCGGCAGCATCACCGCGAGGGTGCCGCCGATCGAGTGGCCGGTGTGCCGATGTTCTTCGGCTCGTAGCCTTGGGAGAGCAGTCAGCGGTAGGCGGTCTCGGCGTCGTCGAGCTGGGCCGGGTAGGGGTGCTCGGGGGCCAGGCGGAAGTCCACGACCAGCGAGCGCACGCCGGCGGCCTTGGCGATGTGACCGGCCGCCTTGCGGTCGGAGTACATGGAGGCGGTGACGGATCCGCCGAAGTGGAAGTGGAGCAGCGCCTTGCTGGGGTCGGCGCCCTCGGGGATGGCCCACAGGGCGGGGACACCGCCCGCGTCGACCTCGGCGTAGCCGACGCCTTCGGGTTCGGTCGACGCACGCTGATAGGAGTCGATGATGTCGCGGACCACGGCCAGGTCGAGGCCGGGTACGCCCGACTTCGCGCTCGTACAAGCCTGGAACTCCGCGAACTCGCGCTGCTGCTGGCTGATTCCCATGGTGGTGCTCCTAGCTTGGATCGGGTGGAGGCCGACTGATCGGCCGGCCGCCCCGGAGCCAGAGATTGATCATGTGGCCGGTGAGGCCGTGGAACGCTTCCTGGAGCGCTTCGCAGAGAGTGGGGTGCGTATGAACGTTGCGGGCCAGTTCGGTGGCCGTCAGGTCCCACTTCTACCGGGACGCACGGTTCGGCGAGGGTGACGCGGCGACGACGGCGCGTCGTGTCCGCCGTCATGTTCCTGGCGATGGCGGCGAGCGTGAACGTCGCCGCGAGCGTCGACGAGATCGTGCGCGGCATCCGGGAGCAGATCGCAGTCCTGCTGACACGTTGACGTCGGCTGCGCAACTGACACTTCACGGACATGCGGCCCGGAACTGACTCGCGCACGGTGGGGTCGGTGCGCCAGGCGCCGGCGGCCTTCTCCCACCGCCTCCGCCTGGCCGCGGATGCCTCGTCGCCCACAAGCGCGGTCGACGTGCACCCGCACCGCGCCCCTGATCAGCCTGCTTCCGTCAAGGCTGCGTGCGCGGCGGCGAGGATCTCCCCGGAGAGCGGGAAGCCCTTGGTGGCCCGGGACAGGACCAGCGCACCGAACAGGGTGCAGAGGCGGACGATGCCGTCCTGGTCGTCACTGGCAAGGAAATCGGCGAAGTCAGCCACCCCCTCGGCGTAGACGCGACGGGCCTCGCGCCCCCCGCCCTCACGCGCGATGTCGGTGGCGAGCGCGGCGACCGGGCAGCCGTCCGACGGATCGTCGCGGTGCTCGATGGAGAGGTAGGTGTCGATCAGCACCTGCTGGGCGGCTTCGCGCTGCCCGTCGTGCCGCTCGAGCCCGGCGCTGTAGCGCTGGGTGAGCTCGGCGAAGGCGTGGGCGGTGGCCTCATCGACCAGCGCCTCCTTGGAGGCGAACTGCTTGTAGAACGCGCCGTGGGTCAGACCGGCCGCCTTCATCAGGTCGGCGACGCTGACCTGCGTGCCCTGCTCCCGAAACAGCCGAGATGCGGTGTCCACCACCCGCCTGCGATTTTCCTCCGCCTGTGCCTGCGATACGCGGCCCATGACCACCTCCCACTTGGATGTCGACTGGCATCTATCGTAGACCCATGTTTAGATTGAATGCATAATCTAATTCGTTGCGGGTGGCCGACGGCGCCCGCCAGGACAGGAGCGAGCATGGAACTGAAGAACACGGTCGCGGTCGTCACCGGCGCCAACCGAGGGCTCGGGCGACACCTGGCCGCCCAGCTCGTCGAGCGCGGCGCGAAGGTGTACGGCGCGGCCCGACGCCCCGAGACGGTCGACGTGCCGGGTGTCATCCCATTGCGGCTGGACGTCACGGACGAGGCGTCGATACGGGAGGCCGCCCGCGTGGCGTCCGACGCGACACTGCTGATCAACAACGCGGGCATCTCGACCGGCGCGACGCTGATCGGAGGCGATGTGACTGAGGTGCGCAGGGAGATGGAGACCAACTTCTTCGGCCCGCTCGCCGCGACCCGGTCCTTCGCCCCGGTCATCGAGGGTAATGGTGGCGGCGCCGTACTCAACGTCCTGTCCGCCCTGTCCTGGTTCCACCCTGCCGGCCTCGGCTCCTACGCGGCATCCAAGGCCGCCGCCTGGGCGCTGACCGGTGCCACCCGTGACGAGCTGGCACCCCGTGGCATCGCCGTCTCGGCGCTGCACGTCGGCTACATGGACACCGACATGGCCGCCGACGTGCCCGCCGACCAGAAGGTCGCCGCCGCCGACGTCGCGGCCCAGGCCCTGCAGGGCATCGAGGCGGGCCAGCCCGAGATCCTCGCCGACGAGACCAGCCGGTACGTCAAGCAGAGCCTGTCCGCGGCACCCCAGCCGAACGCGGGCTGACGCTGCCTTCTCCACCCCGGCGCAACCGCCTTCACGCCTCTTCCCGCAAGGACATCTCATGCGTTACACGACCTTCGGCCACCGGACCGGACTGCGCGTCTCTGAGTACGCGCTCGGCACCGCGAACTTCGGCACCGGCTGGGGCGCAGGCGCCGAGCCGGACGAGGCACGCCGTATCTTCGACCGGTTCGCTGAAGCGGGCGGCACCTTCCTCGACAGCGCGGACGGCTACCAGTTCGGCGAGTCGGAGGAACTGACCGGAAAGCTGATCTCCGCCGACCGCGACCACTTCGTACTGGCCACGAAGTTCACCCTCGGCGCCGCCCCGCAGCCGGACATCTCCAGGACGGGCAACAGCCGCAAGAACATGGTCGCCTCGGTGGAGGCCGGCCTGAAGCGCCTGGGCACCGACTACATCGACCTGCTGTGGGTGCACTTCCCCGACGGGCTCACTCCGATGGAGGAGCTCCTGCGCGGACTCGACGACCTGGTGAGCGCCGGCAAGATCCACCATGCCGCGCTGTCCAACTTCCCCGCCTGGCGCGTCTCGCGCGCCGTGACCCTCGCGGACCTCAGGAACTGGGCACCCGTCGTGGGCATCCAGAACGAGTACAGCCTCGTCGAGCGCACCGCCGACCGCGAACTCCTGCCCATGGCCGAGAGCCTCGGACTCGGCGCCGCCCTGTGGTCCCCGCTCGGCGGCGGACTGCTCACCGGCAAATACCGCAGCTCCGCCGAGGGGCGCCTGAGCGACCTGGGCATGGTCATCCACACCGAGAACACCGGCCAGAAGACCGCCGTCGTCGACACCGTCCTGGCCATCGCCGAGGAGACCGGCGTGACACCCGCCCAGGTTGCGGTGGCCTGGGTGCGCGAGCGCGCCGCCCGTTCCGTGGCCACGCTCGTCCCGATCATCGGCCCGCGCAACCTCTCCCAGCTCGACAGCTACCTCGGCGCCCTCGACGTCCAGCTGGCCGACGCGCAGTACACCCGCCTGACCGAGGTCAGCTCGGTGCCGCTCGGCGCACCCCACGAGGGGATCGCCGCCTCCCTGGACCGCCTCCAGGGAGGCGCCGCCGACCGCGTCATCACCCCGGTCGTGCCAGTGGCCTGATGGGTGAACGCGGCTGAATACGCGGTGCGCCCGCGCCGCAGCCAGAAGAACAACACAAACTATCTCGTACTGGGATGGGCGAGCGGAGACGCCGCCCTTTCACGGACGGGACACGGAAGGGAGACGACGATGAGGGCTTTCATGGTCGAGAAGTACGGCGACCAAGCCGGGATGCGCGCCGCCGAGCTACCCGACCCCCAGGTGGGCGCCGACGACGTCCTGGTCAAGATCCACGCGGCGGGCGTCAACCCGCTGGACCTCAGGATCCGCAACGGAGACTTCAAAGCGTTCCTGCCCTACCGTCTCCCGCTCGTTCTGGGCAACGACCTCGCCGGGACGGTCGTCCGGGTCGGCCCGTCCGTCACCCGCTTCGCGGTGGGCGACGAGGTCTACGCCCGGCCCGACAAGGACCGCATCGGCACCTTCGCCGAACTCATCGCCGTTCACCAGGACGACCTGGCACCCAAACCCGCCACACTCACCATGGCCGAGGCCGCCTCCCTCCCCCTGGTCGCCCTGACCACATGGCAGGCCCTGGTCGAGCGGGCACACGTGCAACCGGGTCAGAAGGTCCTCATCCACGCGGGCGCCGGCGGCCTCGGCTCCATCGCCGTCCAGCTGGCCAAGGCGCTGGGCGCGCACGTGGCCACCACCGTGAGCACAACCAAGGTCGACCTCGCCAAGGACCTCGGTGCGGACGTCGTCGTCGACTACCGCACCCAGGACTTCGAAGAGGTCCTCGACGGCTACGACGTCGTCCTCGATAGCCTCGGCGGCGAGAACCTCGCCAAGTCCCTGCGCGTGCTCAAGCCCGGCGGCACGGCCATCAGCGTCGCGGGCCCGCCCGACCCGGCCTTCGCCCGCGAACTCGGCCTGAACCCGGTCCTCCGCCTTGCCATGACCGCGCTCAGCTTCAAGACCCGGCGCAACGCGAAGCGCCGCGGCGTGACGTACTCGTTCCTGTTCATGAAGGCCAGCGGCGACCAGCTGCGCGAACTCACCCCCCTCATCGACGCCGGAAAGGTCCGTCCCGTCGTCGACTGCGTCTTCCCGTTCGACGAAACCCTCCAGGCCATGGAGTACGTCGAGAAGGGCCGCGCGAAGGCTGGGAAAGTCGTCGTCTCCATGACGTGAGCGCGGGCACAGCCCAGCCGGACGCCGAGGCAGCCCGTCACAAGGAGAAGCCCAACCCCCACACCCCCGTCCCCCGCAGGACCTGTTGCGCATCCAGCAGCCGGTCCTGGTGACCAACGGCGAGAGCGACCGGATGGTCCCGAGCGTCAACACCATCGACCTGGCGGCCCGACTGCCCCGGGGTGAACTCGAGCCCCTCTACCCCGACGCCGGACACGGCGGGATCTTCCAGCACCACGACAGATTCGTTCCGCGGGCGCTCGCATTCCTGGAACCGTAGCCAGCAGTCAGACAGGCCCAAGGCTCCTGCCTTGCACCCAGCGAGACCAGCACCAGGAAATCCGTCCTCGCAAATTGCCGCCATGAACAGCGACCTCAGCTTCGGTCAGCTGATCATTCGGTGCTTCGCCCGCACCCTCGGCCCGGCCGAGCCAGCCTGCAGTGGGCCGGGGTGGGCCTGTATGACGGCAGCACCATCGTTCACGTGACCACCCGTCTGGGCGGGTGAGTAAGCCGACGAGTCCGGCCTCACCGCGCACGGACCGGACAGCAGCAAACTCAAGCCCATCGATCTGCGCGTTACGCGCGGCGAGGCGTTCCTTCAGGCCGGATACCTGTTCCTTGAGGCGCTCGATCTGTGCAGCCCGCGGGTCCGGAATTGCGCCCGTTTCCCGATGGCGGACTGCGGACCGGGTGCGGACTGCAAGACCAGGCGATCAAGGAAACCGCAGGTCAGAGGGCTTGAGTAAAGATCAGGTCTTCTTGATCTCCCAGAAGCGAAAGACGGTCGAAGCGTCCAGGGTCCACTCCAGGCCCGTGATGTTGCGGTAGGCCACCGCGTACTGCTTGCCCTGCCAGAGTGGCAGGATGGGCAGTTCCGCCGCGACCAGGTCCTGGAGTTCCCCGTACTGCTGCTCGGTGGCGGCCCGGTCGGCGACGGCGGCGGTCCGGGGGAGGATCGAGCCGGTGATCGTCTTGTTCTGGTAGTGGTTGCCGAGGACATTGTCCTCGCCGAAGAAGGGCTGTGTGAAGTTGTCGGGGTCGGGGTAATCGGGGACCCAGCCCTTCGCGTAGACGCCGTACTGCCCTGCCGCGATGTCCTTCTCGTACTGCTCGAATCCGACCGACTTGACCGTCACATCGAACAGGCCGCTGTCGTTGAGCTGCTGGGCGATCGCGTTGAACTCCTGGTCGGTGGCGGGGCCGTAGCGGCTCGGCGTGGACCAGAGGGTGAGCTTCACCTTGTCGCCGATGCCGGCGGAGCGCAGCGCCTGCTTCGCCCGCTGCGGCTGCGGAGTGCCACCGTACATGTCGAAGTAGGCGGTGTTGTGGCCGGTGATGCCGGCCGGGATGATCGAGTACAGCGGGGCTGCCGTGGACTGGTAGACGTCCCGGACCAGGGCGTCGCGGTCGATGAGATACGCGATGGCCTTGCGTACGCCGAGCTTGCCGACGACCGGGTCGTTGAGATTGAAGACCAGGTGATGCACCTCTGCGCTGGTGCCCTCGATGACCTCGATGCCCTGGGCGCCGGCCGACGCCGAGCCCTGGAACTCGGATATGTCGTCCGCGGTCAGTCCTCGGTAGGCGATGTCGACCCGCCCCTCGCCGAGCGCCGATGCCAGCGCCTTCTGGTCGCTGCGGAAGAGCTTGAGGGTGATGCCCGAGTTCTGCGCCTTGGCGGTGCCCTGGTAGCCGGAGTTGAGCGAGAAGACCGCCTCGTGCTTGCCGTACGAGTCGAGCTTGTACGGCCCCGAGCCGACTGCCTTGCCGTCGGTGCGCAGCGCGTCGGCCTCGTACTCACGGTGGTCGACGATGGAGCCGGCGCCCGAGGCGATCTTGCTCGGGAAGGTGGCGTCGGGGACGTTGAGCCGGAAGACGACCGTCTTCTCGTCCGGCGTCTCGATCTTGTCGATGGTGGAGAGCAGAGGCATGGGTCCCGCGTCGCTGGCGATCTTCCGCACCCGCTCGAAGGAGAACTTCACATCCTCCGACGTCAGAGTGTTGCCGTTGCTGAATGTCAGACCGTCGCGCAGTGTGCAGCGGTAGACCGTGCTGCCACCCTCGTCGAAGGTGCAGCGCTCGGCCGCCTCCGGCTGTGGGGTGGAGCTGCCCTTGGGGAAGCTGAGCAGCGACTGGAAGACGTTGTTGAACAGCAGCCAGGAACCGGGGTCGTAGCCTGCCGCCGGATCGGTGGCGAGGACCTCGTCCGACATTCCTATGACCAGCGAGTCGCTGCCGTCGGAACCGGCACCGCCCTCCTGGTTGCCGCAGCCGCTCAACAGGCCGGCCGCCAGCCCCGCCGCGAGCGGGGTCGTCAGCCACTTGTTACGTGCCTTCACAGAACCGTGCCTCTGATCTCTTGTGCCATAGGGCGGCGATATGCCCCGCCGAATGCTACAAGTCGGACGACTCCCCGGCGCAGCCGGCCGGAACCCGCCTAAAACGGTGCGCAGCGTCCTGCACCACCTGCTCCGTGAGGACATCCCCGCGCGTCGCGGAGGCCTGCAGCTCTTCCCGTGCGGAGGCCTGCCAGAGCAGGCCCTGATTCCTGTACCCGCCGGACGCTGGAGCGTTCGTGCGTTTCACAAGACAGACGACTCTCCGTTGGGTGGGTGCTCCTGTCTCTTCCGTCAAGCTCGGAGAGGATGGGCGCCCTGTCAGCCATCGGCGCACTCCCGCACAGCGGCGTGACACCGCTCGACCGCCGATCGGGGATCGAGCGCATAGGTGCCGTCGCCGAAGAGCTCGAACGTCATGTACCCCTCGTAATCGTGGCGTTCGAAGGCCCTGAGGTATTCGGTCAGCGGGAGTTGCCCGTCGCCCCAGGCCAGGTGTCCCGTGGGCCGGCCGTCGACCAGGTGCACATGGCGGATGCGGTGGCCGAGCGCGGTGAAGGCGTCGTCGACGCTTTCCTCCGCCACGGCCATCGCCACCGTGTCGAGCACTGCTCCGAGACGGGCGTCGCCGATCTCGTCGAGCATCGCCGCCAGCGTGCGGAAGTCGTTGACCAGGTTCGACTCCACGCGCTGGAGCGGTTCCAGCACGCATGTCACTCCCAGCGTGTCCGCGTAGGCGGCGATGGCGCCGATCGCGTCGACGGAGCGGTGCCAGGCGGCCTCCACGGGCTCGTTCTCACGGCCCCGGCCAGGCGTCAGGAGCAGCAGCTCCGCGCCGAGTTCGGCACACAGTTCGGCCGCCCGGTGGAACATGGCGATGCTCTGCGTGCGCAGCCAGTCGACCGGTGAGGCCACGTTGACCGGGTACATCACCTGCTCAGGGGTCAGGCAGTAGGCCGCGAGGCCACGCGCCTCGATACGGCGGCGGACGCTACGTGCGTCGGCGTTGTTGAGCTGAGGGATGTGGAGGTGCGGTGCGATGCCCCACAGTTCGAGCTTCTCGCGGCCGAGGGCCGCCGCGTCGTCCAGGAAGGTATCGAACGGCAGGTGCTGGTAGGCGAAGTTGGATCCGGTCACCTGCCGCAGTCGGGCCGGCATGAGGTCTCCATTCGAGGTGAGGCGCGTTCACTTGCCGATGCCGTCGGCCAGGCCCTTGACGATGTAGCGCTGTCCGAAGAGGAACAGCAGCACGACCGGTACGGCCGCGATCGCCATGCCGGCGAACACGACGGGGAAGTCGGTACCGTGCTTGCTCACCGCCGCCTCGCAGAATCTGTGGACCGACGGGGAGCGCCTGTGCGGATACCTGGACGCACTCGACGATGCGGGCATCCCCTTCGACCCGGAACTGGTGATGGTCGGGCCGAAGGTGGAGGAGCGGACGACCCAGGAGGTCGCCCGGATGCTGGCCCTCCCCCACCGCGTCACCGCGCTGTTCTGCACCGAGACCGACGCCGTGACAGGTGCTCTGCGCGCTGTCCGGGCCCGGGAGCTCGCCTGCCCACGTGATGTGTCCCTCATCGGGTTCGACGACAGCGCCTGGGCCGCGGTCATGGATCCTCCGCTGACGATGATCGAACAGCCGGTGCACCAGCTGGGCTCCAAGGCGGCCGAAGTCCTGCTCGACATCCTCGAAGGAGCCGAACCGCGCCGCCAGATGGACACGCTCCGTGCGCGTCTCATCGCGCGCTCATCGGTCGCACCACCGCCCGCGTCTCCCTGACTGCGGCACACGCGCGCTCCGGGCAGCGCGCCGTCGTCCACTGCTCCTCCCTCGGCGGCCTCGGCGGCATCCCCGGTCGCGGCCCACGCCTCCAAGCACGGCGTGATCGGCCCGACCGGCAATGCCGCCCTCGAATACGCCCCGCGCGGCATCCGTATCACCGCCGTCTGCCCCGGCACCATCGGCACCCCCATGGTCGGCGACATGATCGCCAAGGGGGAACTCGACCGCGCCGAGGCCAAAGCCAACAAGTCGCCCAACACTGCGAGGTCCCCGCCCGACACCCCGGCTCGAGCGCACTCTGTCGTCCAGGTGGCACCGGCGAGCGGTGCCCGGGGCGTGTGCTGCCGGCGTCTTATCCGAACTGGCCGGGCTGGTAGTCGCCAGGGGGCTGCTGGACGATCACGTTCCCGCGGTTGAACGCGTTGATCAGGGCGATGAGGCACACCAGAGCGGCGAGCTGGTCCTCGTCGTAGTGCAGCCCAGGCCTCGTCCGTGACCCCGCCGGCCGCGTCGGCGATGCGGGTGCCCTGCTCCGCCAGCTTCAGGGCGGCCCGCTCGGCGTCGGTGAACACCTTGGCCTCGCGCCAGGCCGCGACCAGGTTGAGGCGGGTGGAGGTCTCCCCGGCGTGAGCGGCCTCCTTGGTGTGCATGTCGGTGCAGAAACCGCAGCCGTTGATCTGACTGGCGCGGATCTTCACCAGCTCCTGCGTCGCGGCCGGCAGCGTCGAGTCCGAGATCGCCTTGCCCGCCGCAACGATGTGCTTCCCGAACTTGGCTGCGACGGGGTTGTCCCAGAGGTTCAAACGGGCATCCATGGTGGCCTCCTTGGCGTTGTGGTGACACCTCTTGGACGGACCGGCCCGGCGCGTTGTGGCATGTACGAATGTGACGTGCGTCTCCCCGGACCTGCGCAGGACCGTGCCGCATCCCGGACGTCAAGGAGCCCGACCGGACCGCGTGCCCGGGCGGCTCAGGAGCCGGTGGGCCCTCTCACCTCCACGCCGCCGACGAGCGTGGCGAGCAGCCGCAGCCGTCCGCCGCGTTCCTCGTCACCGGCGCCGTTCCACTCGGCGACGCACAGGTCGGCGCGCGTGCCCACCTCGATCACACCGCGATCGGTCAGGCCGAGCACCCGCGCCGGATTGGCCGACGCCATCGCCCATACCTGGGCGAGGGTGAAGGGGGTCTCCCGCACGGCCCAGCGCACGCAATCGAGCAGTGACCGGCCCGATCCCGCGAGCAGTTGAGTCCCGGTCAGCCGCAGCCTGCCGGACGGTTCCACGGTGACCGCTCCTCCCACCGGCGTGCGGTACTCCCCCGCCGGGCACCCTGCCAGTGCGACCGAATCACTGACGAGCACCGTGCGTCCGATCCCCTTGGCCCGGACCATGGCGACGAAGGCGTCGGCCGGCAGGTGATGGCCGTCCGCGATGAACGTGGCGGTCAGCGCGTCCTCGGCAAGCTGGGCCCACACGTGGTTCGGGTGCCGCGGCAGCACGGCGTGCGTTCCGTTCCCCAGGTGCGTCGAGAGCCTGGCGCCGGCGCGGGCAGCGGCCCGCACCTGCGCCGGCGAGGCGTCCGTGTGCCCCAGGGCCACGACGATCCCGGCCCGCTTCGCGGCGCGGATGTAGCTCGGGGCGCCAGGCAGTTCCGGGGCGAGCGTGACGATGCGGACCAGGCCCGGTGCGGCGGCGAGCCACAGCGCCAGCTCCCCCGGGTCGGGGTCGCGCAGATGCCGGGGGTCGTGAGCGCCGCGCGGACCGTCCGCGGGCGCCAGATACGGGCCTTCGACATGCACGCCGGCGACGGTGTGGGCCACGAGCGGGGCGCGCTCACATGCCTCTGCCACGGTCCGCAGCGTCGAGAGGATCCGCTCGCGCGATGCGGTCACCACGGTGGGACAGAACGACGTCACCCCGTGCGCCCAGAGCGCCCAGGTCAGTTCCCCCACCGTGTCGGCCGAGACGTCCTCGGCATTGACGTCGCACCCGGCGTAGCCGTTCACCTGGAGGTCCACCAGACCCGGCAGGAGCAGCGGGCGGCCGGGGCGCGCGCCAAGTGGCTCGATCGATGCGATACGGCCGTCCTCGATGCACAGCCGCACGTCGCGGCCGTCGAGCAGCCGGCCGTCGAGGCGGGTCACGACGCCCCTTCGAGGTGGCCCGCCGCCGGGTTGCCGGGTGTGAGACGGCCGGCCGCCGCGGCGTCGAGATACACCGAGACCGCCGGGTGGGTCCTGATCGCGCTCGCCGGGCACTGCGCCCCCAACGGTCCTTCGAGGGACGCGGCAACCGCCGGCGCCTTGTGCGAGCCGTGCACCGTCACGACCACCGCAGCGGCACTCAGCAGCGCGGGCACGGTCAGGGTCAGGGCATGGGTCGGCACATCGTCCAGCGCGGGGAAGAGCCCCTCCTCCACCTGCTGCCGGCGGGACGTCTCGTCCAGACGGATCAGACGGACGGTCTCAGGGTCGTCGAACCGGGCGGCGCCGGGCTCGTTGAACGCGATGTGGCCGTTCATGCCGATCCCCATACAGACCAGGTCCATCTGCGCCGCCCGCACGAGCGCCGCGTACCGGGACGCCTCCCGAGCCGGTTCGAGGCCGGGCGTCATGCGCTCGAACCGCCCCGGCCCGGCCGCTGACAGACGCTCTTCGAGCCATGCGCCGAAAGCATGCGTGCTCCCCTCCGGCAGACCCACGTACTCGTCCATGTGGAAAGCGTGCACCGTGCTCCAGTCGACCAGGGGGTCGCTCAGCAGCGTGCGGAGCATTTCCTCCTGCGAGGGGGCCGAGGCGAACAGGACGCGGGCCCGCCCCTTCGTGGCGACGGCGGCACGAAGGATCCGTGCCGCCTCGCCGCCGGCGGAGGCCCCCGTCGCGGCGGCGTCGTGGCAGACGTGTACCCGTACGCCGTCGACGGCCCTCTCCGATTCCTCCGGCAGACTCATCGTTCCACCCTTCGATGCAATCGGTTGCAGCGACATTAAGGGCTGCCACAGGAAGGGTCAACAGGGTGCGGGGCCGCCCCCGTTCGGCGCGTGCCGACAGGACGTCAGGCGGGGCGGCCCGTCGAGCCGCGCAGGGTGAGCGTGCCCTCCAACCGGACGTCCCGGACCTGCTCCCCCGCCATGCGCCTGTGCAGCGCGTCGACCGCGGCCTGCCCGAGCCGGTCCACCGGGGCGGTGATCGTGGTCAGCGCGGGCGTCACGGCACGGGCGAGCAGTACGTCGTCACAGCCGATGACACTGCATCCGGCCGGCGTGGGGACTCCGGCCTCGGCCAGTCCGCTCAGGACTCCGCAGGCCATCAGGTCGTCGAACGCGAAGGCCGCCGTCGCCCCGGACCCCACCAGCGCGCGGGCCGCCTCGCGCCCGCCCTCGAAGGACGCCGCGAAGGACCCGAGCTCCACCAGCGTGACGCGGGTGCCCTGGGCCCAGGCCCGGACCGTGGCCGCACGCTGCCGGGCCGCCCACGACGCCGAGGGGCCGCACATCAACGCCACCTTGCGGTGGCCCAGTTCCTCCAGGTGCCTGCCCGCGGCGGTGAGCGCCTCGGTGTTGTCGCAGACGACCGCCGGGAAGCCGCGCATCCTCCGGTTCACGACGACCGCCGGGAGCCCTTCCGCGGCTCCCTTCAGTTCGGCGGACGAGCGGGGGGAGGCGATCACCAGCCCGTCGACCTGCCCCTTGAGCTGCTTGATCAGCCCGATCTCCGCCGCGGCGCTCTCCTCCGCGTCGACGAGCATCACGGAGGCCTCCATCTCGGCCGCCGCCCGCTGGACCGCCCTCACCAGCGGCGGGCAGAACGGGTTGGTTATGTCGTGGACGAGCAGCCCGATCGTCCCCGACCGGCCGGTCGCGAGCCCGCGGGCGGCCTTGTTGGGCCGGTAGCCGAGTTCCCGGGCGGTCGCGTGGATACGCTCCCGCACCTCGGGGTTGACGACCTCGGGCCGGCTGAAGGCACGCGAGACCGTGGCAGCGGAGACACCGCACATCTGGGCGATCGAGTAGATCGTCGCCTGCTTCATTCCGCCTCCACATTCTGTTTCCACCGATCGGCACCGCTCAGGCGCACCGAGACACTATTGTACTTGTCAGTACTGCAATCGGTTGCACTCAGGAGGTCTGCCCATGACGTCCGCAGCGCGGGAGCAACTGGAGCGTGTCGTCCTGCCGTACTGGCTGGAGCGGGGCCCGGACGCGGAGCGTGGCGGGTTCCACACGTGCTACGACAACCGTGGCCGCAGCCTCGTCTCGACGGACAAGTTCACCTGGTCGCAGGGGCGCCTGGTCTGGCTCCTGGCCCGGGCCGCGCGGATGGCCCGGAGCGGGCTCCTCGACGTGGACGCCTGCCTGCTGGAAGGCCTCGCGGTCCGCGGCGCGCAGTTCCTGGTGGACCACGCGATCCGCCCGGACGGCACCTGCCACTTCGTCGTGGACGCGGACGGTGTCCCCAAACGCGGGCCGACCGGGGAGACGCAGAGCGTCTACGCCGACTGCTTCGTGGTGATGGGGCTGGCCGAGCTGGCCGGGGCGACCGCGTCCCCGTCCTGGCTCGACATCGCCGAGCCCGTACTGCGCCGCGCCACGGCAGACATCACGGCCGGCCGGGCCGCGACGCCGCCGTACGCGGTTCCGGCGGGGCACACCGCGTTCGGCCCGCGGATGATCCTGCTCAACACGCGCCTGGAGCACGCCCACGCCCTCGCGCGCCTGGGGCTGCTGACGGACCGGGACGTGGCCGCGCTGTCCGCCGCCCGCACGGCCATGCTCTCGCACCGCAACCCGGACGGGACCTTCACCGAGATCGTCTCCCCGAAGGCCCGTGACACCTCGCTGGTGGCCAGGCACCGGGTGCCCGGCCATGCGATCGAGGGCATCTGGGTGGCGCTGGAGGCGACTGAATTGACGGGGGATCAGGATGACGTGCCGGAGCTGCTCGAGAGCGTCGACGTGCTCTGCCGCTCCGCCTGGGACCCGCAACACGGCGGCCTCTTCCGGTACGTCGACGCCGAGGGCCCGGTGGCTCCCCGCGGGACGACCACGGGCACGGCGTACGAGGATCTGGTCACCGCGACCTGGGACACCAAGCTGTGGTGGGTGCACACCGAGGCCGCCTACACGACCGCCCTGGGGGCACGCCGGTACGGGGACGGGGCGTGCGCCGACTGGGCGGAGAGGATCTGGGACTACACGGTCGCGACCTTTCCCGGGAGGAACGAGGGGGAAGAGTGGATCCAGATCAGGGACCGCGCGGGGCGGCCGCTCGACCGGGTCGTGGCACTGCCGGTCAAGGACCCGTTCCACATAGCCAGAAACCTGATGCAACTGGTGGAGTTGTACGGGACGGCCGGGGAGCGCCGCTGAGGCCGGGCGGGCACCGGTCGGTGCGGAGCCCGACGGGCTCCCCACCGTCCCGGCATCGTCCGGTTCCGGCCGATCCCGGTCGCAGCCGGGAGCCACTCCCCCCGGCCCGGCCGTGTGCTGCGCGGTGCGGTGGGGTCGCACTCCGGCCCAGCCGCCTACTTCACCGGCGTCCAGCGGTACAGCGTGCTGCCGCGGTTGTAGTAGTAGGAGCCGTGGCGGTCGATCGCCAGGTTCGCCACCCGGTCCGGATCACCGTCATCTCCAGGGTCCTCGGGTCGATCCGGAACAGCCGGCCGGTCGAGGTGCCGACCAGTTGGCCGCGGTGCCAGAAGAGTTCCCGGCCGGTGGCGTAGATCTTGCTGTCGTCGACCCCGAAGTACTTCTTGATCAGCACGACCTTGCGCTGCTCGGGATCGAACTTGAAGAGCTCGTTCGCCGTGAAGCCCCATAGGTGGCCCTCGTCGTCGAAGGTCAGTGCCGAGACGTTCTGCGCCCCGGGGACGGGGACGGTCTCGAACACCACCTTCCCCGTGGCGGGGTCGAAGACGAAGAGCTTGCCCTCGCTGGTGGTGGGCTCGACGCCGATGCCACGGGGTTGACCATGCTTCTTCTCCCTGGGTCGGCCGACCGCTTCGCGTCTCCTCCGTCCCGTTGTGCACGAACACCGTTGCCGACGCCCTTACTTGAGCCCGCTCATCATCACGCCGCGTACGAAGAACCGCTGGAGGCAGATGAAGACGATGACCGTCGGGATGAAGGTGACCACCGCGGCGGCCATAGTGGTGGCCAGCGGGGTGTCCTGGGTCTGGAGGCTGTTGAGGCCCACGGTGAGCACGTAGTTGTCGGGGCTGCGCTGCGAGACGAGTGGCCACAGGAAGTCGTTCCAGTGCCACAGGAAGACGAAGGTGCCGAGCGTCGCCATGATCGGTTTGGTCTGCGGCAGGATGATCGACCAGTAGACCCGGAACTCCCCGGCTCCGTCGATGCGGGCGGCTTCGATCAGTTCGTCGGGGATGTCCTGGATGAACTGGCGCATCAGGAACATGGCCTGTGCGTTGGCGATGGTGGGGACGATCAGCCCCCACATCGAGTCCAGTCCGCCCATCTCGGAGACCAGGACGAACTGCGGGATCAGGGTCAGATGGCCGGGCACCATCAGCATGGCGACGAAGACCCAGAAGACCAGCTCGCGGCCCATGAACCGCTTCTTGGCGAAGGCGTAGCCGGCCATCGAGGCGAAGAGCAGCACCAGGACGACCGACACCAGGGAGTAGACGGCCGAGTTGAGCGCCCAGCCCAGCACCCGTTCGCTGCTCAGCGCGTCGTGCAGGGCCGCGAACGAGACGTCCCTCGGGAGCAGGGAGCCCGGCATCCGGATACTCTGCCCCGGCTGCAGCGCGAGCGCGACCATCGCCCAGAACGGGAAGAACGTGACCAGCGCGCACAGGAACAGCGGGACGTGCATCCACTCGGGCCGGCGCCTGCGCGGCACGGGCCGCCGGACGGGTCGCTCCTTCAGTGCCTCGACCTCGGGGGGTCGCTGGACGAGTGACGTCATGACTGTCCCTTGTTCATCAGACGGCGCTGAACGAGTGACGTGATGAGGGTGAGCACCAGCAGCACCACACCTGCCGCGCTGGCGTAGCCGAAGTCGAAGTACCCGAAGCCCTGGTCGTAGATCATGTAGGTCAGCGAGTAGCTCGCCCTGACCGGTCCGCCACCGGTCATCACGTAAATGGTGTCGAACACCTGGAACGAGCCGATGATCTCCAGGACCAGCACGAAGAACAGGGCCGGCTTGAGCAGGGGGAGCGTGATGTGCCGGTACCGGTGGCGCCATTTGGCGCCGTCCACGTGGGCCGCCTCGTAGTACTCCTTGGGGATCGCGAGCATGCCCGCCAGGAGGATGAGCATGTTGTACCCGAAGCCCTTCCACGCGCTCACGACGGCGAGCGCGGGGATGACCATGCTCTCGCTCTGGAGCCAGTTCACCGTGGGCAGCCCCACGAGCCCGAAGAGCCAGTTGAGCGGGCCGTCGTTCTTGAAGATCCAGACCCAGATGATGCCGGACATCACCGTGCTGGTCACCACGGGCAGGAAGAAGACCGCACGGTAGACGCTCATTCCGCGCAGCGTCCGGTCGCACAGGGTCGCCATCGCGAGGGACACCACGAGACTGAGCGGGATCGCGAGGATCGTGTAGTAGGCGGTCACCTTCAGCGAGTTCCAGAACAGGGTGTCCTGGAACAGCCGGACGAAGTTGTCCGCGCCGATGAACTCGACGTCGCCGCTGATGCGGTACTTGGCCAGACTCAGACCGGTGCCCATCACCGTCGGGATGATCCTGAAGATCAGGAAGAACACCACGTACGGGAGGATGAAGACGTAGCCGGCGAGCGCGGCGTTGGAGCGCCACCACGGCCGGCCCGGACGTCCGCGCTCCGGGATCGTCCCGGCCTTGGCGGTCTGCGCGCTCACTGGCGCCTCCTTCGGATTCGAGGCCGGGTGCGTGGCCGGCGACTCCGGCCGCGCACCCGCCTCCTGTGAACCGGGTCAGCCGCGCGCGAGCAGGGCGTTGACTTCCTTCTCGGCCGCCGTGAGTGCGGCCTTCGGCTCGACCTTGCCCAGGAGCGCCGCCTGGAGATGCGGCTTGATCAGGTCCATGAGCTCGCGGGCCTTCGGGTGCATCACCCCGGTCCGGACGACGTCCAGGTACTTCTCGCCCTCGGCCACTTCCGGGTCGTCCGCGAAGATCCCCGCGCCCGAGTCCCGCGGCGCGTAGTAGCCGTTCTCCTTGTTGAACTTCTTCATCTGTTCCGGGCCGGTGAGGAAGTCCACCCACGCCTTGGCGGCAGGCTTGGCCTCGCTGGCAGCAAGGACGGACAGGCCGCCGACCGACCCCGCGGCGACCCGGACCTTGCCGGTCAGCGGGGGGCTCGTCCGGAGGTGCTCACTCGTCGCAGCGGGCAGCACCTGACGCAGGGCGGAAACGCTCGAGGCCGGCACGAAGGCCGTCTTCCCCCGTCCCATATCGCTCTGCTCGACGGGCTCGTGGGTCGTGAGGCTCTGCCGGGAAGTCCAGCCCTCGTCCACCATCTTCTTGACGAACTGCAGCGCCTCCAGCCCTTCGGGGCTGTTGAACGCGGCCTTGGTGCCGTCCTTGTTGAGGACCTCTCCGCCGGCCTGCCACAGGTACGGGTAGTACGAGTGGTTCAGTGTGAGGGGGAGGGCGGCCACGTAGTCGGTGGGGACGTACCCCGCCTTCTTGGCCTTCGGCGCCATGGCCTCCAGTTCGTCCCACGTCTCCGGGCACTTGTCGACGCCCGACGCGGCGAGGACCTTGGTGTTGCAGACACCGGTGAGAGTCTGCATCAGCAGGGGGACGCCGTAGAGCTGACCGTCCCATGTCATGGACTGAAGGGCGGATTCCTTGAAGTCGGCCCGGTCGTCCTCGATCACGTCGCCGACCGGCACGAGCGTTCCCTCGACGGCGAACTTCGGGATGAAGTCGGGGTTGAAGTACACGACGTCCGGGCCCTGTCCGCCCGCGATCGCGGTCACCAGCGTCTCCTCCCGTTTCTCGAAAGGCTGGACGACGACCTCGACATCGGCGTTGGGATACTTCTTCCTGAACTCCTTGACGATCGGGTCCCAGTAGTCGTCCTCACCGCTGACACCGATGGGATACGTCCAGAACGTGATCGTCCCCTCGACCGCCTTGGGGTCGGCGGGTATCGCCGCGTCGTCCGTGTTTCCGCACGCGACACTCAGCATCGCGGTGGCCAGGACCATCGCCGCGATCCGTGGCTTCAGTCTGCCGCTCATGAGGTGGGTCCTCTCCCGTCGGCGCTGCACAGCCTCTTGAAATGCAATCGGTTGCAGGGAACGTAGTTGCGCCTTCCTTGCCCGTCAAGGGTGCAACTTGCATTGAATTTCGGATGGTTGTCACGCAAGGAGGTCGTACGTCTCCGGCAGCACCTCATGGGCGAGAGGCTCCCCGGCGAAGAACCGCGTCAGCTCGTCGACGACGGTTCGTCCTTGCGCCCTGCGCGCCTCCACCGTCCCGCCGGCGACGTGCGGCGTGACGATGACGTTGGGCAGGCCCAGGAACGGGCTGGACGACGGGAGGGGTTCGCTGTCGAACACGTCCAGGCCGGCCCTCAGGCGCCCGGCCACGACCTCGGACAGCAGCGCCTCCTGGTCCACCACCCACGAGCGTGCCGTGTTCACCAGGACGCCACCGTCCGGCAGCATGGCGAGTTGACGGCCTCCCACCAGGTGACGCGTCTCACGAGTCGCCGGGGCGTGGACGGCGATCACGTCGCAGCTGCCGAAGAGTTCGTCCAGTCCCACCGTCTCCACCCCCAGGGCCGCAGCCGCCTCCGGGTCCGCGTAGGGGTCGTACGCCCGTACGACCGACGTGCCCAGCGCCTTGACCATGCGGGCGTAGCAAGTGCCCGTACGGCTCAGCCCCACCAGGCCGACCCTTCGCTCGGACAGGGCCTGACCGAGTGCGGGTCGTCGCGCGTCCGCCCAGCCCCCTCCCGCCCACAGGCCGCGGTCGTGGTGGTGCAGATTGCGCAGCAGCGCGAGCGTCAGCGTGAGCGCCATCTCGGCCACGGCGGGCGCCATCGCCGCCGCCCCTCCCTGCGTCAGACGCAGTCCTCGACTGAGGAGTTCACGGGGATAGAGACGGCGGACGGAGCCGGCGGAGTGCACCGCCAGACCCAGCCGTCCGCCGCGCACCTCCTCCGGCCGGAACGGCACGGTGCTCCATGAGGTCACGACGGCGTCGCAGGAGTCTGCCATCCCCGGCGGCAGGGTGCTGCCGTGCGGGCCCGCGCCGAACCGGATCTCGGCGAGATCGTGCAGACCCTGCTGGGACGCCGGGGAGAAGAGCAGATCGAACTCCTCGCGGGCAACTGCGACACAGATGTGCGGCCGGTCCATGCGGCGTGTCCTCTCGACCGTGGGAACCCCGAGGGGCCTCGGCGGATCGACTGGCCTGCCCACCCGCGCCTTCGCCCCGACGCCGTTCACAGTACGGCCCGCGACCCTTGACCTGCAATCGGTTGCACGAGAAACTCGACGTCATCGCATCCCCCATTCGGAGTGATGATGTGACGATGGATCAACGGACGCCGCTGGAAAACGTCAAGGACTGCGATCGCCCGCTGACCTGGGCCTTCATCGGTGACAGCGTCACCGCGGGCACGTGGCACACCTACGGCGCCCGCTCGTACCCGGAGCTGTTCACCGAGCGCATGCGCGAACTCGCCCGTACCGCCGACGTCTTCGTCAACACCGCGGTCAGCGGATGGACCGCGCAGGACCTGGACCGGCACCTGGACCGGATCGCCCTGAGGTTCTCCCCCGACGTGGTCGTGGTGGGGATCGGACTCAACGACACCCGGCACGGAACGGCCGGCCTGGCCGACTTCGCCTCCACCTACCGTCGCCTCGTCCGCGCAGTGCGCGAGGAAACCGGAGCCACCGTCGTCGTCCAGACCCCCAACGACACCCTCCCGACCGCCCCGCAGCACGTGGTGGACCATCTGCCGCGCTACGCCGAACAGATCCGGGCGGTCGCCGAGGACACCGGGGCGCCGCTCGTCGACCACTACGCCGTCTGGACCGACCCGGCGTCGCCCGCGCCGGAGCACTGGTACGCCATGGGCTGCCACCCGGGGCCGCACGGCCACCGCGCGATGGCCCGCACCCTGCTGGACGCGTTCGGCGCCTGGGATCCGGCGAGCCGCACCGGCCGGCTCACCATCCCCTGAACACGACTCGAGAACACGAACAGGAGCACCCGTGCGAGATCCAGCAGCCCTGGAAGAACGCCTCTCCCGCCCCGGCGAGGCACTCGTCGAGGACCTGCGCCGCCTCGAGGGCGACATCGTCGTCCTCGGCGCGGCAGGGAAGCTCGGCCCCAGCCTCGTGCGCCTGGCCGTCAGAGGCGTGGCAGCGGCGGGCACAGGTGCCAGGGTCGTCGCCGTGTCCCGGTTCGGCAGGCCGGGGTCCGCCGAGGAACTGAGCGACGCCGGCGCCGAGGTGGTGGCCGCCGACATCACGGACGAGAACGCCCTGGCCGCCCTGCCGGACGCGGCCAACGTGGTGTATCTCGTCGGCGCCAAGTTCGGCACGGAAGGCAACGAGCACGCCACCTGGGCCACCAACGCCTATCTGCCGGGGCGCGTCGCCGAACGCTACGCCGGCGCGAGGATCTCCGCGCTCTCCACGGGGAACGTCTACCCGCTGGTGCCCGTGGGCTCCGGCGGATGCACCGAACAGGATCCGGTGGGGCCGGTGGGCGAGTACGCCATGTCGTGCCTCGGCCGGGAGCGCGTGCTGACGCACTTCGCACGGCGCAGCGGCACCCCGATGGCCCTGATCCGTCTCAACTACGCGGTGGAGATGCGCTACGGGGTCCTGGTCGACCTGGCCCGGCAGATCGCAGCGAAGGAGCCCGTCGATCTGACCACCGGCTTCGCCAACATCGTATGGCAGGGCTATGCCAACGAGGTGACGCTGCGCGCCTTGCTCCACGCGGACGTGCCCCCCTTCGTGTTGAACCTGACGGGCCCGGAGACCCTGTCCATCCGCAAGGCGGCGATGCGGATGGCCGAACTCCTGGGTGCCAACGTCACGTTCAGTTCGGCGGAGACCGGAACGGCCCTGCTCTCGGACGCATCCCGCTGTCACGGCCTGTTCGGCTACCCGCAGCTCGCCGTCGACGCGTTGCTCACCGCCACCGCCGAGTGGGTCCGGTCCGGCCTGCCGCTCCTGGACAAGCCGACGCACTTCCAGAGCAGGGACGGGAAGTTCTGATGGCCGCCCCCCGGCGGGGTCCGGACCCGCTGAAGAGGTTCCGTGCCGGCACGGCGATCCCCGCCCACCCGTTGGCGCTGGACTCCCGTCTCACGCTGGACGAACGCCGCCAGCGGGCACTTACGCGTTACTACCTCGAAGCGGGCGCGGGCGGGATCGCCGTCGCCGTCCACACCACCCAGTTCGCGATCCATGAGCCCCACCGGGGCCTGCTGCGCCCGGTCCTGGAGCTGGCCGCCACGACCGCCGCCGAGTACGAGGACGCCAGAACGCTGCTCGTGGCGGGAGTGTGCGGCGGGACCGCACAGGCGGTGAAGGAGGCGGAACTCGCCGCCGATCTCGGCTACCACGCCGTGCTGCTGGCCCCGTTCGGGGCGGGCCCGCTCAGCGAGGACGAGCTGGTCGACCGCGCGGCCGCCGTGGGCACCGTGCTGCCGGTCATCGGGTTCTATCTGCAGCCGGCGGTGGGCGGCCGCTCCCTCTCACGCGGGTTCTGGACGCGACTGGCCGACCTGCCGTCGCTGATCGGCATCAAGGTCGCGCCGTTCGACAGGTACGCGTCGCTCGACGTCGTACTGGGGGTCGCCGCCTCCGGCCGCCGCGCGGAGGTCGCCCTCTACACGGGCAACGACGACCACATCGTCGGCGACCTGCTGTCGACCCACCCGGTCGACGGCGCGGACGCCCTGGAGTTCGTCGGCGGGCTGCTCGGCCAGTGGTCGGTGTGGACGCACTCGGCGGTCCGGCTGCTCGAGGACGCGCGCCGGGCCAAGGCCGGGGACCACGCGGCGATGCGTGAGCTGATGGCCGTCGACTCCGCGCTCACGGACGCCAACGGGGCGATCTTCGATGTCGTCGGCGGCTTCCGCGGGTGCGTCCCCGGCATCCACGAAGTGCTGCGGCGTCAGGGGCTGCTCCAGGGGCTGTGGTGCCTCGACGAGGACGAGGTCCTCTCCCCCGGGCAGCTCGAGGAGATCGACAGGATCTGGCAGGCGTACCCGCATCTGCGGGACGACGACTTCGTGGCCGAGCACACCGACCGCTGGCTGTCCTGAGGACGACCACTCGCCGCCGCTCCCGCGAAAGACCCACGACGACTTGTCCCCGACCTCCGGAGGGCCGCTTCATGTCCATGAGGCGCATCGGCATCATCGGCACGGAGAACTCGCACGTCGACCAGTTCGTCCGATTCCTCAACATCGAGGAACGTCACCCGGGAAACCGCGCCGTCGCCCTCGTCGGCGGGCGGACGGAACGCAACGAGGCACTGTGCCGGACGGGAAGCATCGGCCTGGTGGTCGAGAACCCTGCCGACCTGCTCGGGCACGTCGACGCGGTGATCGTCAGCAGCCGCGACGGCAGGACCCACCGCGAGCAGGCAGAGCCGCTGCTGGCGGCCGGCCTTCCGGTGTTCGTGGACAAGCCGTTCGCGGGATCGGTCGCCGATGCGCAGGCGCTCGTCGCCGCCGCCGAGCGCTCCCGCGCCACGGTTGTGTCCGGCTCCGCGCTGCGGTTCGTGTCCGGGATCTCGTACCTCACCGACCAGGCGGGACAGTGCGGCGCGCTGCGCCAGGTCGCCATGACCGGCCCGGCGGACCCGGACAGCGAGTACGCGGGCCTGTTCTTCTACGGCATCCACCAGGTCGAGGCGGCACTGCAGTTGCTCGGGGACCCGGTCGTCGAGCCGGGTTCGTTGACCACCACCGTGAGCCGGCACGGGGACACGGTCGTCGCGCTGACCCGCATCGGGGACGTGTCCCTCACCTTCACGTTCGTCACACCCACCGACGGGGAACAGACGTCCTTCCACGCCACGCTGATCGGCACCAGCGGTGTCCGGGCCGCCGCGCTCACGCTCCCTCCCGACTACACCGCACCGCCGCTCGCCCGTTTCATCGACGCCTGCGACCGCGACGAGCCGCAGAAGGACCGTTCCGCCGTGCTCTCCCCGATCGCGGTACTGGAGTCCGTCACCGACGCCCTGGCCGCCGCCCCCTACGGAAAGGACTGACCATGTCCCTGTCCGCAAGTCCGCTCCGTATCGCGATCATCGGCGTCGGCATCATCGGCAAGGCCCATGCCCAGCGGCTGTCGAGCGGTGCGACCGACGCCGTCCTGGTGGCCGTGGCGGACGCGGACCCCGAGGCCGCCCGCGCCGCGGCCGCCCGGTGGGGCGTCGCCGCGAACTCGGTGGACGCCGTCCTCGCCCGGGACGACGTGGACGCGGTGATCGTCGCCGTCCCGAGCGGTCTGCACGCGCACGTGGCCGTGGCCTCGCTGGACGCCGGGAAGCACGTACTGCTCGAGAAGCCCATCGAGGTGACGGCCGAGGCCGCGGACGAGATCATCGACGCAGAAAAGCGTGCGGGCAAGGTGCTCAGCGTGGCGAGCCAGCGACGGTTCGCCGCCGAGAACCAGTTCGTGTTCCGTGCGATACGCGACGGATACCTGGGGAGGATCACCTCGGCCACGATCGAGGTGCCCCTGTGGCGCTCGCAGGAGTACTACGACTCCGGTTCCTGGCGCGGCACTTGGGCGCTGGACGGTGGCGGCGCCCTGATGAACCAGGGTGTCCATCTGGTGGATCTGGCCCTGTGGCTGCTCGGCGAGGCGGACGAGGTGTACGCCCACACAGGGCTGCTCGCCCACAAGCGAATCGAGGTCGAGGACACCATCACGATCACCGCCCGACTGCGGAACGGGACGCTGCTGACGTTCCTGGCCACGACAGCTGCCTACGACGGCCTCCCGATCCGGTACGCGGTGCTCGGAGACGGCGGCTCGTTGGTGATCGAGGACGAGAAGCTCACCCGTTTCCACTCCCTGAGCGGGGCGTCACCGGCCTTCGACGGGTCGCCGGTCGACCAGCCGCTGGCCCAACTCGAGGACTTCGTCACGGCGGTGAAGTCCGGCGGTACGCCGTTGGTCACCTCGGCCCAGGCCCGTGCGGCGGTCGCCTTCATCGAAGCTGCCTATCTGTCGGCGCGCACCGGTGCGCCGGTACGGCCGCGGTGAGCGGCCTGCCGGGCGGGCGCGCGGACGGACGGACGCGGATCCGCGAGGGCCCGACGGAGACACAGTCCGGCGGAAGTACATCGTCCCGCACCCGATGGAGGCAGACACCGATGAACGAGCACAGCAGCACGACACCGCTGTCCCGCCGCAGCCTGGTGGGCGGCATCGGCGCCTGCTCCGTGGCCGCCGCCTTCGGGATCCTGGGCGCCGGGACACGGCCCGCGGACGCCGCCACCGGCGCCGGCAGGATCGTCGACCTGGGCGTCGCCATGCGGACCGTCAACGTCAGGAGCGCCAGAACGGGCCGGATGCCGGACGGCACGCCCGTGCTCTTCGCGTTCAGCGACGGCAACCCGGTCAGTTTCAATGTGCTCCGGCTGGACACGGGCGAACGGATCGACGGCTTCCCGTGCGGGCCGGACACCGTGGGGTCCTCCATGGTCCAACACCCCGACGGGTCGGTCTACTTCAGTGTCAGGGCGCCCTCCGCCGGGCGGCTGCTGCGGTACGTGCCGGCCTCGCACAGCATGGAGACGGTCGCCACGGGCGTCGTGCGCGAGACCATGCTGAGGACGCTCGTGGTGGACCCGGACTCCGGCGTCCTGTACGGATGCACCTATCCCCACGCGAAGGTGTTCTCCTACGACCCCTCGACCAAGGCCGTCCGGGACTACGGCTCCGTGGTGACCGACGGCGCCTACGCGTGGGGCTTCGACCTCGTCGGCGGCAAGCTCTGGGTGGGCACCGGCATCGGAACGGCGCACCTGATCGAACTCGACCCGGTGACGGGCGCGAGGAGCGAGATACCGCTGCCCGGCGAGTTCGCCTCCGCAGCCACCTACATCTACGGTGTGCGCACCCGAGGTGACATCGCCCTGGTGTCGGTCAACCCGCCCCTCGGCGGTACCAACACCCTCGTGTGGGACATCGCCGGACGCCGGTGGCTGCAACCGGACACGCTCCACCAGACGGTGGGGGCCAGTGGGATCGTCAGCACCGTGGACTCCGCCGGACGTTTCTACTACGTCAGCGACGGCGAGCTGTACGCCTACGACACAGCCACCCGCAGCTCGTCCCCGACCGGAATGGCCGGCAGCACCATCGGCGACCGGGTGCCCGGCACGCGCTCGGTGGACGTGGTCGAGACGGCGACCGGTGGCACACCGCGCCGCGAAGTGGTGGGCGTGGCCAACACCGGGGTGATCTGGCGCTACGACCTGGACGCCCGTACCGGCATCACCGTGCGCGGCGTGCCGCTGGGGTCCCCGGCGACCCTCCACAGCATCGGCGTCGGGCCGGACGGCAAGGTGTACACGGGCGCCTACCTCAGCTCGGGCGTGATGGCACGGGTCTCGACGTCCACGTACGAGATCGAGGAGCTTTCCGGGCCGGAGCAGGCCGACCACATCGTGACGCACCAGGGCAGGATCGTGGTCACGAGCTACCCCAACGCCGTGGCCTACGTGGGCGAGACCGACCCGTGGGACTGGGGCACCCGTCCCGCGCAGCTGTTCAGCATCGGCCGGTTCAGCGAGCATGAGCAGGACCGGATGTTCGACGTGGTGAGCGTCGGGGACAAGCTCGCCTTCGGCAGCGTGCCCAACTACGGGACCCTCGGCGGCGCCCTGATCCTGGCCGACCTCGACGGGAACGTCGAGGTGCACCGCAACGTCGTCCAGGACCAGAGCGTCACCGCCCTGGCGGCGCGGGGGCCGCTGGTGTTCGCAGGGACGTCCGTGCACGGCGGGCTCAGCACGACGCCGAAGGCCACGGAGGCAGTGCTGTTCGTCTGGGACATCCGCACCGGGAAGAAGGTCTTCGAGACCGTCCCGGTGCCCGGGGACGAGATCATCCACTCGCTGCTGGTCGACCGGGACCGGCTGTGGGGCATGAGCAGCACGGGTGTGGTGTTCGAGTTCGACCTCAGGACCCGCACCGTCGTCCGCGTGGTCGACATCGGTCTGCCGGACACCAACAGCTGGGGGCGGCTGGGCAAGCTGCACCGGCACGACGACGGACGGATCTACGGGAACGCCGGCGGCAAGCTGTTCCGCCTGGATCCGGTGACACTTGCGGTCACGGTCCTCGCCACGAACGCCAAGGTCTCGGTGCTCGCCCCCACGGGCGAGATCTTCTTCGGCGACAGCACCAACGTCTACGTGTACAAGCCCTGACCGGTGTCCCGGCCGGCCGGAGGTCCGATGGGACTGCCGGGCGGATGTCCGCGGCCGGTCCACGACCGACTTCCTTCTTTGTCCCACATGAACGAGATGGAGTTCACCATGTCCTTGAGTCGCCGTTCACTTCTGGCAGGCAGCGCATCGGCGGGGGCGGCCCTGGCGGTCGGCGGCGACATATGGCGCGCCGCAGCGTCCGCCGCCGAGCAGAACCTGGCTCCGGTCGGTTTCGGCCCCGCATCGCTGACGTCCGCGGTCCGCGGTGCTGCCGTGATCGGCAACAGCGTGTTCCTCGCGTCGCGCTTCAACACTCCCGAACAGAAGCTGCGGCTCGGCGAGTTCGACACCATCACCGGTGAGGCGCGGTCCATCGACGATCTCGACATCCCCAGCTCGGGCGGGAACAAGATGACCGCCGACGACCGCTATGTCTACATCGGCCCCGCCGGTAGTGCGTACGTGTGGCGCTTCGACCCGCGGACCAAGGAGTTGCTGCCCTGGGCCCGGCCGGGCACGAGCACCACCTGGTTCTACGAGATGGTGGTCGAGGGCGGCCACCTCTACATCGGCACGTACCCGGACTGCGCGGTCAGGCGTATCAGGCTGTCGGACGCCACGATCGAGACCTACGGCCGCATCTCCACCTCGAAGTACGCGACCGCCCTCGCCATCGACGACGAGTACGTCTACGCGGGCTCGGCCGCTCCGGGAGCCCTGCTGCTCTGGCCGAAGGAAGGCGGCACGCCGATCGATCTCACCGCGCAGCTGAGCGACTCGCCGGTCGGCATCCTCGACCTGGCGGTCCGGGACAAGGTGATGTACGTCGCCAGTGGCCGCCAGCTGATCTCGTTCCGCACCGACGGGTCGGAGCGTATCTCGCGGGAGATCCCCGCGGAGGACCGCTACATCGATCAGGTGGCGGTCGGCAGCAACGGGAAGATCCACGCTCTGGCAAGGCTCACCTGCAACGTGTACGAGGTGACCGCCACCGGTCTGGAGAAGGTCGGCCGGCCGATCGAGGACGTCGAGAACCAACTGCTCGCGCCACAGCCCGACGGCAGCCTGATCGGGGTCAGCGGGCTCGGTCACATCTGGCGGATGGCGCCGGGCGGCACGGCACAGGTATGGCAGAGCGCGACCCGCGGGTTCGGCTATCCCGAGATCGTCCAGTCCATGTTGCTGAACAGCCGGGGCACGGTGTGGGTAGCGGGCCACTACGCGATGACCGTCCACCGGCCGGAGCGCGGCACCAGCGTCCGCTTCGACATCAACGGCGAGCCCAAGTCCCTGGCCGAGGGAGCCAGGGGCACCGTGTACGCGGGCCTGTACCCGAGCACGCAGATCGTGGCGATCGGCCCCGACAGTCACGACATCACCGTCCTCGGAACCCTGGGCAACGAGCAGCTTCGCGCGCGGCGGATCCACGCCGACCTCGCCCGCAACCAGTTGCTGGTGGCCTCCAGTCCGGCGACCACCAAGCACACCGGCGCGCTGACCTTCGTCGACCTGGCCACGAACCACTTCGACGTGCACCGGGAGTTCCTGCCGGAGCAGAGCGTCATGGACGTCGCCGTGTCGGGCACCACGGCGTACATCGCCGGCGACACCTACGGCGAGGTCACCAGCGGTCCGCTGCGTCCGACGGCGCAGGTGGCCGCGGTCGACATCGTCACCCGTGAGTTGCTGTGGCGCGAGGAGATCAAGCCCGACTGGGCGTCCTACGAGAGCGTGCACGTCGTCGGCAATCTGCTGTATGCGATGGCCCGCCGACCGCGTGGCGCGTGGTTCGCCTACGACCTGACGACCCGCACGGTCGTGATGGAGGGCGACCTCGGGGGCTACGGCCAGTTCAACGGCGTCGATGGCCGGGTCTTCTCGTGGGTGCACTGGACCAATGACATCTGCGAGTTGCCCACCGTCACCGGTGGGGCGGCAACCACCGTCTACGACAACGTTCCGCGCGGGTGGTACAACAACCCGGTGTTCAACTTCACCCGCAGCGGCAGGGCCACCTGGGGCATGCGGGGAACGGATCTGGCGCTGTTCCCGCTGCCCAAGGCCTAATGGCTCGGCTCGCATCGTCGGCCGAGTGATCGACGGGCCGCCCGGCGGTCGGCGGACTGTCTCCAGGACCTGATCGTGGAGGTGGTCGTGGGTCGTCGACCGAGTGAGCCGCCGGGAGGCGTGGGGGGAGGCTGCAGCGGATCAGCCAGACCGCTGAGGACCCGTCAGGCTGCGCCGGGCGATCAGGGTGATGATGGCGCCTCGGACTCCAGCGGCCGTGGCTCGGGCAGCGCGGGCGCGTCCGGGCCGTTGCCGGTGAGGCGCATCGCCGCGTAGGCGCCCAGGTAGAGCGCGGCGACGATCAGCAGCAGCGTCTGATAGCCGGTCAGCAGGGCGAGATACTCCAGGGTGCCGCCGGTGAGGGCGCCGAGCAGGTTGGCGCCGAAGGCGGCCGTAGGGTCGGGGGCGGAGGCCAGCCGGTCGGAGAAGATCAGGTTGGCGCAGAAGATCGGCGCGAAGGCGAGGGCGATCGCCGCGGCGAGCCGTCCGGCGAAGGGCAGCGCGAGGACGGACTCCGGGGGGACCAGCCAGGCGACGGCCAGGGTGGCGAGCAGGACGAGCGTCATGACGGGCTGGTTGAGCCGCCGCATCCGGCGGCGCACTTCGACGCCGGCCAGCACGGCGAGCAGTACGCCGATGAAGACGAGGGCGTTGACCAGCCAGGTGGTGCCGAAATAGAGGGCGAAGCCGATGACGCTCTTGGTCTCCAGCAGCATGAACGCGGCGCCGAGCAGGAACATGTCGGCGTAGCGGACGGTGCGCCGGACGCGGACCCCGGTGAGGCGCACGGACAGCACGGTGACCAGCAGGATGCCCCCGAGTGCGCCCAGGTAGAGGCTGGGGATGGTGCGCTGGAGCAGATAGGGGAAGGGGTGGTCGTCGGTCGCGGGCTCCGGGACGGGGCCACTGGCCTGCCAGGTCTTCGCGCAGGACTGGTCGGCCGTGGTCCGGCCGGCCACGAACACGGCTTGTCGGCCGCCGTAATCGGTCATGCAGGGGGCGTGTCCGAACACCGTGGTGAGATCACCGGCGAACCGGTCGATCAGCCAGTCCTTTCGATAGTAGTTGTACATCGTGAACGCGCCGTGCGGGGCCAGGTGTTCGTGCGCTGCCTCGAACGCCTCCCGGGTGAACAGATAGCTCTCCAGCCGGAGATTACTCGCACCGGAGACGAGTGTCAGTGAGTCCGGCAGCGCGAGGACGATCAAGTCGTAGCGGGCGTCTGTCCGTTCGAGAAAAGCGCGGCCGTCGTCGATATATGTGTGCACCCTGGGGTCGTCGTACGGCTTTTCGGAATGCAGTCGCGCGCCGATCTCTCGCAGTTCCGGGTCGATTTCGACGGCGTCCACGCGCCGCGCCCCGTGGGCCAGCGCGAGGGCGACGTCGTTGCCGTTGCCGGCGCCGATGACGAGGACCCTGCGGTAGGGGTTGCCCGGCGTCTCGCGATACGGCCGTCCGTACGGCGAGTCCGGCCTCATCAGGACACTGAGCGGCGCGATGCTCTGGTGCGGGACGCCGTTGGCGGAGATCTTGTAGTCGCGGGTGCTGCTGCCGGCCGGGGGCCGCTCGACGTCGATCTTGTAGTACGGCGACCAGGAGACGCCCTGCGCCGCCGATTCGAAGGCCAGGACCGCCACCATCGCGGTGAGCGGTACGGCGTAGCGCACGCTGTTGCGCCGTCCGCCGAGCACGAGCATCGCCAGTCCGGCGACGACTCCCCAGGCGACCGAGGGGGCGCTCAGCCAGGACAGCAGGGCGAACGCCACGGACCCGGTGAGGGCGCCGAGGAGGTCGTACTGGTACGCCTCCAGGGACGGCAGCTGCCGGAACAGGTCCGCGGTGATCTTGCCGATGGCTGCCATGACGAGCGCGGCCAGCAGGAACAGGACCGGGAGGGTGACCCATTCCGGAAGTCCTGTGGTTTTCACGGCGGTGAAGTAGATGACCTCACCGCTGGTCTGCTGCACCTGGACCGGGAACTCCCGTACCAGGACGACGAGGACGGCCAGTGGAACGGGCGCCCAGCGTTTCAGCCACTGCCCTCGTCGGGCCGGAATGAGGAATCCAAGACCGATACCGAGGAACGAGCCGAGGAGAATGAAGTTCGAGAAGTAACTCAGATGGACGATGTTGGCGCCCGTCCAGCGGATCAGGGCCAATTCGACGAACAGCATGGTCGCGCTGGCCAACAGCAGTTTTCCGCGGATTTCCCACGCACCAGTGCGACATTCCATGCCCCGAAAGGTCCCACTTTCGCCGCGACGAGTCGAGTACCCGCGTGTCCGGCCCGGCGGCCTTCCTCCATGCTGACCGGCCGGACGCTCACACTCGGTCGACGACCCACGACCACCTCCACGATCAGGTCCTGGAGACAGTCTGCTGACCGCCGGGCGGCCCGTCGATCACCCGGCCGACGATGCGAGCCGAGCCACTGGCGGGGTCAAGGACCGTCAGGTCCGTGGCCGGCGGAGGCGCCGGTGCGTGGTCATGGTGCGCACAATGCTTCCGCCTGGCCCCGGACGGCGTCCACGAGCGTCAGGTCGGCGGCCAGTTCGGGGCCGAGGAACGTCAGGATCCCGCGCACGGCCGCCGGGAGGGGGCCCTGGGCGAGGGGCACGATCCGCGCGGCCTCGGTGTCGGTCACCGGGACGCCCAGCCCTCGCAGATGGCAGACCCAGGCGGCCAGCACGCGCACGGCGCCCTGCGGCACCCGGCCGGCGGCGCGCTCCCGGCGCAGCACCGGCAGGATGCGTACCGGGAGCTTCTGAGAACCGTCGGCGGCGATCTGGGCGAGCGCGTGCCGTATCCGTGGATTGGCGAAGCGTTCCAGCAATGCCGTGCGGTACGCGGCCGACTCCTTCTGCGGCAGCGTCAGATGCCGGGAGGCCTCGGCCCACCACTCCGCCAGCCAGTCGCGGCAGACGGGATCCGCGACCGCGTCGGCCACCGTCGTACGGCCGCGGATGCCGCCGGCGTAGGCGAGGAGCGAGTGCGCGCCGTTCAGCAGCCACAGTTTGCGCTGCTCGTACGGCGTCACATCGGCCACGAACCGGGCCCCGGCCTCCTCCCAGCGGGGCCTTCCGGCGGGAAACTCCCCACTGATGACCCACTCCGAGAAGGGTTCGGTGACCACCGGGGCCGCGTCGGCGAGGCCGGTCGCCGCGGCGACGGCGGCCAGGTCCTCGTCGGTCGTCCGCGGGGTGATCCGGTCGACCACGGTGGTGGCGAACGTGGCGCACCGGTCGATCGCCGCGGTCAGCTCCGGGCGGCCGGTGTGGCGGGCCAGTTCGCGGACGGTGTTCTCCAACGCCCTGCCGTTGTCGGGCAGATTGTCGCAGGAGACGACGGCGACCCGGCCGAATCCGCCACGGTCGCGGGCGGCCAGCCCGGCCAGCAGTTTGCCTGCGGCGGTGACGGCCGGGGCCGTGGGGTCGGCGCGCAGCGCGGCGATGTCCGTGGCGACGGAATCGGCCCCGGTGTCCAGGCCGCCGCCGGGGCGGCGGGAGTAGCCGGCCTCGGTGACGGTCAGCGTGACGACCGCGAGCCCCGGAAGTCGCCAGTGGCCGGTCCACGCCCGGTGGTCGTTGCCCGCGTGGGTGGCGGAGAGTCCGGCAAGGATGTCGAACCGGTCTCCCTCGCTGCCGCGGGTGAGCAGCGTGTAGAGGCCGCCCTGCGCGGACAGTACGTCGGCGAGGCCGGGCCGGCGACCGGTGAAGGCGGCGATGCCCCACTGCCCGGCGTCTGAGGCCCGGTCCGTGTACCAGGCCTGGTGCGCGCGGAAGAAGTTGCCCAGGCCGAGGTGCAACATACGCACCGGCGCGGCGCGATCGGCTCTCCCGCCCGCGCGGGACAGGACCGGAATGCGGGAGGCGGGCACAGCGAGTGAATACGGCACATGGAGAATTGTCCGCACCAGCGTCGATGCTTGGCAACCGGTTGCAACGAGATTGCCACCGCACCCTTGCGGCCGGGGCGGCGGGCTGGGCATCGTGCACACATGACGGAGAGCGCACGCGGCAATTCCGCCCGGAGCACCGGTGGTTCGGCGACACGGGCGGCCGTTCTCGGCGGGCCTCGGACGGTACTCGGCGAGGACCAGGTCACGGAGTTCGTCCGGCGGCAGCTCGCGAACGTCGACCTCGACGGCCGAAGCGTGTGCCTGGTGGTGCCCGACGGCACGCGCAGTTGCCCGCTTCCGCTGCTGCTGACCGCCGTGCACGGCGCCCTGGCGGGGCGGGTGAGCCGGCTGACCACACTGATCGCGCTGGGCACCCACGCGGCGATGGGCGAGGCCGAACTGGCCACCCACCTGGGTCACCCGGCGGGTGGCCTCGAAACGCGCTATCCGGGCATGACCGTACGGAACCACGAGTGGTGGGAACCGTCTGCGTTCGTCTCCCTCGGCACGATCTCCGCGGACCGGGTGGCCGCGATCTCCGGGGGTCTGCTGCGCCGGGAGGTCGAGGTCAGGCTCAACCGTGCGGTCGTGGATCACGATGTGGCGCTGGTCGTCGGGCCGGTGTTCCCGCACGAGGTCGTCGGCTTCTCCGGCGGCAACAAGTACTTCTTCCCCGGTGTCGCCGGTGCGGACATCATCGACCTCTCGCACTGGCTGGGCGCCCTGATCACCAGCTCCGAGATCATCGGCACCCGGGGCATCACCCCCGTGCGGGCGCTGATCGACGAGGCGTCCGCTCTCATCCCGAGCCGGCGCCTCGCCCTGTGCGTGGTGGCCCGATCCGGCACGGGCTCGCTGCACGCCGTGTCGTTCGGCAGCCCTGAGGACGCATGGGCGGCCGCGGCCGACGTCTCGGCCCGGACCCATGTCCGCCATCTCGACGCGCCGGTCAAGCGGGTGCTGTCGCTGATCCCGGAGAAGTACGAGGACATGTGGACCGCGGCCAAGGGTTTCTACAAGCTCGAACCGGTCGTCGCCGACGGTGGCGAAGTCGTCCTCTACGCGCCCCATGTGCGGGAACTCTCCGCGATGCACCCCGAGATCGCCCGGATCGGCTACCACTGCCGTGACTACTTCACCCAGCAGTGGGAGCGGTTCGAGGACCTGCACTGGGGCGTCCTCGCCCACTCGACCCATCTGCGCGGCGCCGGTACCTACGACCCTGTGCACGGCGAGCGGTTCCGGGTGACGGTCACCCTCGCCACCGGCATCCCCGAGGACGTCGTCCGCGGGGCGAACCTCAACCATCTCGACCCGGCCGAGGTGGACATCGAGGCGTTCGCCGCCGAGCCGGACACCCTGGTCGTCCCGCAGGCCGGTGAGGTCCTGTACCGGCTGCGCTGATCCGTTTCCCGCAGCCGGCCCGAGCCCTGTGCCCTGCCAGGGCCGTCGCCACACCCTGACGTACCACCAGGAGGACAGCATGACCATCACTCTCCCGCCCACCCTCACGGACGCCGACGCGGAGGCGGCGGGGTGCGTCGCCGCACAGCTGCGCGGGGCCTCCCCGCTGGGGGTCGCCTTCTCCGGCGGTGTCGACTCGTCACTCCTCCTCGCGCTGGCGGTCCGCTTCCTCGGGGCGGACCAGGTGGTGGCGGTCCTCGGGGTCTCCTCCAGCCTGGCCGCGGACGAGCGGGCCGCGGCCCACGACGTCGCGGCGTTCATCGGCGCGCGGGTGGTGGAGGTCCGCACCCGCGAGAGCGAGCTCCCGGCCTACCGCGCCAACGGCCCCGACCGCTGCTTCCACTGCAAGGACGAGCTGTTCACCCGGATCTCCGACGAGGTGGTCACCGCGCACGGGCTCGCCGCGGTCGCCTACGGCGAGAACGCCGACGACGTGCGGCGCCCCGACCGCCCCGGCAGCCGTGCGGCGGCCGAACACCGGGTGCTGCGTCCCCTCGCCGCCGCAGGCCTGGACAAGGCGGCGGTACGGCGCATCGCCCGGGCCCTGGGGCTGCCCTGCGCCGACAAGCCCGCCGCACCCTGCCTGGCCTCCCGCATCCCGCACTTCGAAGAGGTCTCGCCGGAAAAGCTCGCCCAGGTCGAGCAGGCGGAGAAGACACTGCGGCAACTGGGCTTCTCCGATTCCAGGGTCCGCCACCACGGCGACATCGCCCGGATCGAGGTACCGGTGGCGGAGATCGTGCGCATGGTCTCCGGCACCACGCGCGAAGAGGTGCTGGCGTCCGTGAAGGCCGCCGGCTTCCGGATGGTCGCGGTGGACCTCGCCGGCATCACCTCCGGCGCGTTCACCCTGTCCCTGGTCGACGGCACGGGAGGCAGCCGTGGCTGACGCTCCGACACCGCCCGCGTCGCTCGTCCCCCTCTCGGACTTCGCCGATCTCGACCACGACCGAGCCGAGCGGCGCGGCTACCCAGAGGCCGTGTACTGCGAGGGCAAGACGCCTGCGCAGGTGGGCTCCATCGCGGCTGCGGTCCGTGACCGGGGCACGGTCACGCTGTTCACCCGCGCCTCGCCCGAGCATGCCGAGGCGGTCCTCACGAAGGTGCCGGACGCACGGTACGACGGGGAGGCACGACTGCTGGCCTGGCCGCCGGAGCCGCCCGAGCCGACGGGCGGACCGGTGGTGGTCGTCGCCGCCGGCACCTCCGACCTCCCGGTGGCCCGGGAAGCGCTCCTGACCGCCACTCACCTGGGGCGGGCCTGCGACCTGGTGGTCGACGTCGGTGTGGCCGGGCTGCACCGCGTCCTCGCCCGGCTGGACCTGCTCCGCGCGGCCCGGGCGATCGTGGTGGTGGCGGGCATGGACGGAGCCCTGCCCAGCGTGGTGGCGGGCCTCGTGGCGGCTCCGGTCGTCGCCGTACCCACGTCGGTCGGCTACGGAGCCGCGCTCGGCGGTATCGCCCCGCTGCTGGCCATGCTCAACGCCTGTTCGCCCGGCGTGGCCGTCGTCAATATCGACAACGGCTACGGCGGAGGCCACCTGGCCGCCCAGATCGCGGCGCCCGCACCCCGGTCGGGCGGCTGAACGCGGCCACCCGCCGGACGCCGCCCTGTCACCGCCGTGACTGTCCCGGCGGCACCGGCGCCCCTCCCACGAGTCCGGCGGCGACCGCCCGGGCCACAGCCGCTTCCAGCACCGTGCGCACCGGCAGGGCCAGTTCGGCGGCGAGCGCCGCGACGTCGTCGAACTCCGGCGTCGCCTGCATGATCAGTCCCCCGCGGTGGGCGATCTTGACCGGGACGGTCCCGCCGAGCACCGGTACCGGTACCCAGAGGCGCTGCAACGCGGTCCTGCGTACGGCCGACTCCCGCACCCCGATGGTGCTCGTCTCCCGGAGGACCAGCTCGCGCAGCTCCCCGGCGCGCTCGGTCGGAGCGAGGACCCGGAGGGTGTGGGCCGGCCTTCCCTTCTTCATCAGGATCGGCACCAACCAGGCGTCCGACGCTCCGGCGGCCAGCAACGAGGCCAGCACACCCGGCCAGACACGGGGATCCAGATCGTCGACGTTGGCCTCCAGCACCACCGCCTGCGTGGTGTCGGCGGTGCCGTGGCCGGGCTCGAGTCCGGCGGTGCCGACCACGACGCGTACGACATTGGGCCGGCCCGGAGTGTCCTTGGTACCGGCACCCACGCCTGAGGCGCCGACGCACATGCGTGGCAGACCGGCGGACTCCTCCGCCAACGCAGTGACCAGGGCCATCCCCGTGGGAGTGGCCAGTTCTCCGCTCCCGCCGTCGAAGATCTCCCGCCCGGCGGCCAGTTCGAGCACCGCGGGCACGGGCACGGGGATCTCGCCGTGAGCCGTTCGCGCCCGGCCGGACCCGACCGCCACCGCACTGACCGTGAGCCGGGTGACACCGAGATCGTGCAGAGCCGCGCAGACACCGACCACATCGGCGATCGAGTCCAACGCGCCGACCTCGTGGAAGTGCACCTCGTCGGCCGGTACGCCGTGCACCCGGGCCTCCGCCCCGGCCAGCCGCTCGAACACCGCCAGCGCACCCGCCCGTACGGGCTCGGCGACCCCGGTGGAGCGCAGCAGTTCACGGACGGTCTGCCAGGTGCGGTGCGGCTGGTCCTCGGCCAGTACCTCGACCCCGGCCTTCACCGCCCGCATGCCGCACCGGGTCACCTCTGTCCGCGTGAGCCATACGGAGGCCGGGACGACGGCGTCGACAGCGGCCTGGACCGCCTCCAACGACGCCCCCGCGTCGAGCAGCGCACCCAGCAGCATGTCACCGGCGACCCCCGCGGATGCGTCGATCCAGGCAACTCGGCCGGACGCAGTCATGCCGCTGGGTCTCCCGCATGTGAGAGGGACAGGGGACGTTCGTTACCGCTGTTGCCGCAGTCTACGGCGAGGCGGGCACGGCTCGATGGGGATTCGAGGGCCCGGTGTCCGCAACGTGAGACCGCCGGCTGCCTCCAGGCGCCGCCGATCGGCGCGACCGTGCCCGGGTACGAGGTACGGTCGGCGACCGACGGGCACCTGGCGGCCTGCAACGAGGTGCGGCGGAAGGTCCACGGGTTCGACCGCGGCGGTGAGCTCAAGGCGGGAACGGGCCGTGTGACGGAGCACGACGAGCGCGTCACCGGATACACCACGGACCTGTCCTTCTTCGCCCACGCGGACGGAGAGACGACCGAGGACATCAGGGCGCTCATCGCCTCGGCTCGGTCCTTCGGCGGCCCGGGCATCCTCGTCCCCGCCTCCAACAGCGCGCTGTTCCAGTGGTGTCTGGGCAACGGCCTGAGGAGTGAACCAGCTGATGAGCCTGATGACCGTCGGCCTCTGCAGCGCGCCCGCCGGGGCGGACCTGCCTTCCATTTCCTGGTGAGTCCGCGGGCCGAGGTCCCGTGGGCGCCCGGCTGTCGTGTGCCGGCCGGATGACAATCGCATGACCGGATGGCAGTCGCATGAAAGGCCGAGCTTCGCTCCTGACCGGTGGCTCCGGCCGTGCGTAGAGTCCAGGAGATCGTTCGTCCCTACGACTTGGAGCTCCTGTGCACCGCAGACTCATCGTCCCGAGCGCGCTCGCGGCCACGCTTCTGCTGGCGATCCCGGCATCGGCCGCAAACACGTCGGTCGGGGCCCCGGGCATCGGCGACCCCTACTACCCGGCAGCCGGGAACGGCGGCTACGACGTCTCCCACTACGACCTGAGGCTCACGTACCAACCGCAGACGGACCTGCTGAAGGGGACGGCGACGATCCTCGCCACCGCCACGCAGCGCCTGAGCCGCTTCAACCTCGACTTCGGGCTGTCCGTCGACGAGGTGCGCGTGAACGGCAGGAAGGCGGCGTTCACGGCGAGCGGCGACCACGAGCTGGAGATCACTCCGGTGACGCCGCTCGAGAAGGGCCGGCCGGTCTCCGTCACCGTCCGGTACGCGGGCAAGCCGTCCGAGCTCAGCATCGGCGGCTACACCGCCTGGCACCGCACCCCGGACGGCGGAGTCGCCGCGCAGGAGCCCGAGTCGGCGGTGTGGTGGTTCCCGAGCAACGACCATCCGCTGGACAAGGCGACGTACGACGTCTCGGTCGCGGTCCCGGACGGCACCCAGGCCATCAGCAACGGCGTTCTCGTCTCGCAGAGTTCGCGGCTGGGCTGGACACGTTTCAACTGGCGCTCCAACAAGCCGCAGGCGTCGTACCTGGCGACGCTCGCCGTCGGCAAGTTCGACATCACGACCGACAAGACCGCGGACGGGCTGCCGGTCCTCAACGCGTACAGCAAGGACCTCGGCGACAACGCGGGTGCGGCACGGGCCAGCATCGAGCGGACCGCCGAGGTCACCGAGTGGCTGACCGAGATCTTCGGCCCCTACCCGTTCAACGCGATCGGCGGTTACGTGCCGAACGTGAAGAGCGGCTACGCGCTGGAGACGCAGACCCGTCCGTTCTACAGCCCGCGGCAGTTCGCGAACGGCGCCAACGTCTCCGTGGTCGTGCACGAGATGGCGCACCAGTGGTACGGCGACAGCGTCTCGGTGGACGGCTGGAAGGACATCTGGGTCAACGAGGGCTTCGCCCGCTACAGCCAGTGGCTGTGGTCCGAGAAGGAGGGTGAGGGCACCGCGCAGGAGCTGGCGGACCACGTCTACGCGACGCGGGCGGCCGACGACCCGTTCTGGACGGTGAAGCCGGGCGACCCGGGCCCGGACAACCAGTTCCACATCGCCGTCTACGACCGGGGCGCGCTGGCGCTGCAGGCGCTGCGGAACGAGATCGGCGACGAGGACTTCTTCGCTATCCTCAAGGGCTGGCCGGCGGAGCGTGCGTACGGCAACGCCAAGGTGGGCGACTTCGTCGCGTACGCGGAGCGGATCTCGGGCAGGCCGCTGGGCGCCCTGTTCGACACGTGGCTGTACGAGCCCGCGAAGCCGGCCGCCTCGACGGCGGCCGGGGCGCGGATCGCTCAGGGTGACGCGGCCCGGCCGGCGCAGCCGAAGTCCTGGAAGAAGATCGCGGAGACGAACACGATCCACGAGCACGACGAGCACGAGAAGGGTCACGCTCACGACCACTGACGGTGGCGGCTCGGTGCCCCGCGGCCCACGGTCCGCGGGGCACCGGCGCGTTCGGGCCGGGCCGATGACGCCGGCAGGCGCCGGCCGTGCCGGCCGTGCCGGGCGCCTGCCGGCGCGGAGTTGGGGGTTGAGGAACATCGGAACGAAAACTGGCGCTAAGCCCGTCGCGCGCGGGAGAGCGCTTTGACCTGGACTTCTGTGGGGGCGGAACCTTCGACAGTCGTGTTGATCATTGACTGTGTGGAGGTCCAGGGTGCCGGTCGAGTTTCTGACGGATGTGCAAGCCGCCGCGTACGCGGCGTTTGACGGGGCGCCGTCCCGTACGGAGTTGGAGCGGTTCTTCTTCCTGGACGACGCGGACCGGGAGCTCGTCGAGGCGAAGCGGCGGTCTCACAACCGGCTGGGTTTCGCGGTCCAGCTGACGACCGCGCGGTATCTCGGGGTGTTTCTGGACGACCCGACCGACGTTCCGCAGGAGGTCGTCGGCTATCTCGCCGAGCAGCTCGGCATCGAGGACTCCTCGGTCCTCAAGGCGTACGGCGAACAGCGGTGGAAGACCCGGTTCGAGCACGTGTGGGAGCTGCGTGAACTCCTGGAGTACACGGAGTTCGCCGAGGCGGAAGCCGAGTTGCGGGCGTGGGTGGACGCGCGGGCCTGGACGACCGGGGAAGGCCCGAAGGCACTGTTCGACGCGGCGGTGGGGTGGCTGCGCGAGCGGCGGGTGCTGTTGCCCGGTGTGACTACGCTCGCCCGACTGGTCGCCTCGGTGCGCGAGACGGCGAACCAGCGGCTGTGGGACACCCTCTACGGACTGCTGGGCACCGGTCAACGGGCGGTGCCCGACTCGTTGTTGACCGTGCCGCCCGGCGCGCGGGTGTCGGAGCTGGACCGGCTGAGGCGCGGTCCGGTACGGATCTCCGGCCCTCAGATGAAGTGGGCGCTTCAGCGGGCGGAGGAGATAGACGGATTCGGGATGGGTGAGCTGGACGTGTCGGGGATACCGCCGCGGCGGCTGGCGGAGCTGTCGCGGTACGGCGTGGACGGCAAGGCGTCGCTGCTGCGCCGCCACGGCGACTCCCGCCGCCTGGCCACCCTGCTGGCCACGGCGGTCTACCTGATGAGCAGGGCGGTGGACGACGCGCTGGACCTGCTGGAAGTACTCATTGCCACGAAGCTGCTGGCCAGGGCGGAGCGGGAGACGGCGAAGCAGAAGATGAAGACCCTGCCCCGGGTCGAGCGGGCCTCCGCGAAGCTCGCGACCGCGTTCCAGGTCGTCTTCAACACCACGTCTGAGCACGTCGACACCGACACGGGCGAGATCGCCCCGCCGGAGGTGGAGACGTTCGAGGCGATGTGGGAGCGGATCGAGCAGGTGGTTCCGCGCCACGAGCTGGCGGCCGCGATCGCCGCGCTGTTCGAGCTGACCCCGCCGCTGGACTCCGACGCGGACGAGGCATGGCGGGCGATGCTGGTCACCCGATTCCCCACCGTACGGCCGTTCCTCAAACTCCTGGTGACGGTGGTCGACTTCGGCGCCACCCCCGAGGGCCTGCCAGTCTTGAAGGCGATGCGGTCGCTGCCTGACCTGATGGGGCGAAAGAAGGTCGGCCCGGCCGAGATCGACACGTCCCTGCTGGTGGGCTCGTGGCGGCGGCTAGTGCTGAGCGCGCCGCACCTGGAGCCGGGCACGGTGGACTGGAAGGCGTACGTGTTCTGCGTGCTGGAGTCCTTCCACCGGATGCTGCGCCGGCGTGAGGTGTTCGCGAAGAACTCCTCCAAGTGGGGCGACCCGCGGGCGAAGCTTCTGGACGGGGAGGCATGGGAGCAGACCAAGCCGACCGTGCTCGCGTCGCTCAACCTGCCCGCCGAGGCGGGCGAGCATCTGGCGGCGCGGGCCGCGCTGCTGGACGGCACCTACCGGGAGGTGGCCGGGCGGGTGCCGACGAACTCCCAGATCGTGTTCGACGACGACGGACGGCTGCACTTCGCCGCCCTGGAGCCGGAGCCCGAACCGGCCTCCCTGCATGCCCTGCGGGAGGCGGTGGAGGCGATGCTGCCCCGCGTCGACCTGCCGGAGGCCCTGCTGGAGGTGTTCTCCTGGACCGGCGCTGACCAGGCGTTCACCTCTATCACCGGCGGCGAGGCGAGGCTGAGCGACCTGCACGTGACAATCGCCGCGCTCCTGGTCGCGCACAGCTGCAACGTCGGCTACACCCCCGTCATCGGCTCTGTGGACGCGTTGAAGTACAGCCGTCTCTCCCACGTCGATCAGACCTATCTGCGGCTGGCGACGTACCGGGCGGCGAATGCCACGCTGATCGACTACCAGGCGTCCGTCCCGCTCGCGCAGGCATGGGGCGGCGGACTGGTCGCCTCTGTGGACGGCATGCGGTTCGTCGTCCCCGTTCCGTCGGTGTACGCCCGACCGAACCCGAAGTACTTCGGGCGCCGGGGCGGCGCCACCTGGCTCAACATGATCAACGACCAGGCGGCGGGGCTGGGCGGGAAGGTGGTGGCCGGCACCCCGCGCGACTCCCTGTACGTGCTGGACGTCCTCTACGACCGCGACGGCGGCAAGCGCCCCGAGATGATCGTCACTGACACCGCCTCGTACAGCGACATCGTGTTCGGCCTGCTGACCCTGGCCGGGTTCGCGTACGCGCCTCAGCTTGCCGACCTGCCGGACCAGAAGATGTGGCGCATCGACCGCGGCGCTGACTACGGCGCCTTCCAGGACGCCGCCCGAGGCCGGGTCGACCTCGCCCGGATCGAACGCCAGTGGGAGGACATCCTTCGCATCATAGGCTCCATCCACACCGGAGCGGTCCGCGCCTACGACGTGATCCGGATGCTGTCGCGGGACGGGCGCCCCACGCCGCTCGGCGACGCGATCGCGCACTATGGGCGGATCGCCAAGAGTCTGCACATCCTGCGTCTGGCCGACGAGCCCGGCTACCGGCGGCAGATCAAGAGCCAGGCCAACCTTCAGGAGGGCCGCCACTCCCTCGCCCGGAAGATCTTCCACGGCAGGAACGGGCAGCTCTACCAGCGCTACCAGGACGGCATGGAAGACCAGATCGGCGCCCTCGGCCTGGTCCTCAACGCCCTTGTCCTCTTCACCACCCGGTACATGGACGCCGCCGTCACCCAGTTGCGGGCGGACGGCTTCGATGTCCGCGACGAGGACGTCGCCCGCCTCTCACCGTTCGTGCGGCACCACATCAACATGCACGGCCGGTACTCCTTCCAGCTCCCCGACCTGCCCGGCGGCCTGCGTCCGCTGCGCGACTCGGACGCGGCCGACGAGGTGTGAACCCGGTGCGCGTGGCCTTCGCCGCCGGGGCTATCCCGGCGGCGACGTTTGTACTGGTCACCGCTTCGTAAGGTGCCGGGATCCGTAACGTCGGCGGAGGTCGCGGCGGGTGCGGGTAGGCGGCGGCGAGGCTCAGTGCTGCTGGGCCAGCACTGGGGTGTGGGCGGCCGCCACACCGGGTGGGTGCGGCGGCCGTGGGTGATCGGCTCGTGGTTCGAGTCAGCCATCCCGGAGCAGGGCGTGCAGCTCGGTGGTGTCGATGATGTGGGCCCGTGAGGGGAAGACTCGGTGGAGTAGGACGTTGTGGACTTCAGTGTCTGGGTCGGCGACGCCGTCGGACAGGATGTAGAGCCGGTAGTCGCGGTCGGCCGCGTCGATGACGGTGGACAGGACGACTCCGCTGGTACTGATGCCGGAGACGACCAGAGTGGTGATGCCGCGCTCGCGTAGCTGCTGGTCGAGGTCGGTGGTGGACATGCCGCCGTAGCGGACCTTGCGCACGATGATGTCGCCGTCCTGGGGAGCCAGGCGCTCGTGGATGGCAGTGGCAGGGTCCTCGTGGTGCATGACGTGGTGTTGGGCCAGCGGGGCGAAGGACTTGTTGGAGGCCGGGATCGCGTCCCAGTCGGCATCGGTGAAGCCGACGCGTACGTAGGCGATGGTGCCGCCGTTTGCGCGAACGTCGGCGATGGCCCCTTCCACGCGACCGAGCAGGGCGTTGCGGTCCTCGCCTTCGGGCACAAAGGCCAGGATCGCGGGCTGGTAGTCCATGACGAGAAGCGCGGTGTGCGTGGGGTCAAGTACGGGCGCAGTGCTCACGCGAGTGTTCTCCTTGCTGGTGGTGTGCCTGGTCGACGCGGACGCGCACCGGCGGACCGGCTGCGGCCTGCGGGCTTCAGTTGGCGAGTTGCGGTGCCTCACGAGTGGCTGCGGGACACTTCCGACTCGTGCTGCGGCGTCTGGTCCTGTCGGGGAAGCAGGAGCGGGGTGGTCAGGATGAGCAGTCCTGCGACCGTGAGAGCGGTGCGTGGGCTGGTGACGTCGGCGAGCAGTCCGGCGAGCGCGGTGAGGATGGCGATGGACGCCTGCTGCCCAATCGACCAGGCCGACAGGGTGCGGGCGACGAGATGCTTGGGGGTGTGTTCGAGCCGGTAGGTGGCGAGCACCGGGCTGTACAGGCTCATATTGATGATGATTGCCAGCTCGACGGCCATCACGGTGACGAGGCCGACGACGCCGGGACTGACAAAGGCGAGGCCGATCAGCCAGATGGCGCGCAGGGTGCCAATGGTCCGGAAAACCCAGTGCCGGCCGAAGCGGGCCACGACACGGCGGGCCAGCCGCGAGCCGATGAGTCCGCCGAGGCAGGGGGCGGCGAAGGCGAGGGCGTACTGCCAGGGCGGGAACCCGAGCTGGCGAAGCAGAAGCACGGCCAGCAGCGGCTCGGTGGCCATGATCAGACCGGCGACGAGCATTTGGTTGAGGTAGAGCGACCGCAGACCGGGGTGGCCCATGATGTGTCGCCAGCCGTCGAGTAATGCACCCGCCCGGACCGGGCTCTTGTCGGCCGTTCGCGGCGCTTCTTCCTGGCCGCGGATCGCGGTGATGCACAGCGCTGAGAGCAGGTAGCTGAGCGCGTCGGCCACCACGGTGGTGACCGGCCCGAACAGGCCGATCGCCGCCCCGCCGAGCGGTGGTCCCACCGCGATAGAGCTCCAGTTCGTGGACTCGAACCGCGCGTTGGCGACGAGCAGGTCATCCGATCGGACGAGGGCCTTGAGGTAGGCGCCGCTGGCCGCGTTGAACGCGATCTTGGCTGCGGCGACCACGGCCGAGATCACAAGCAGCTGGACGAAACTGAGCCGACCGAAGGCGTAGGCGACCGGGATCGTCGCCATGGCCGCAAACCGGGCCAGGTCCATCATGATCATGACCGGGCGCTTGCGCCGGAATTCAACCCACGGCGCAAGTGGCACCGCGATCAGCGCGCCCACCGCAGGGCCGACCGCGGACAGCGCGGACACCTCGGCCGGTCCGGCATGCAACACCAGCACGGCGATCAGCGGCAACGCCCCGAATCCCAGCCCGGACCCATACACGCTCACCGCATATGCCGACCACAGCCAGCCGAACTGCCGGCCCAACGGTCTCCTGCCCACCATGCTCAGCGCGCTCCCCTTGAAGTCCCACCCAAACAAACTGACGTTGACCGAGGAGAGCTAAGTGGGCAGGACAGCAGCAGGTCAAACAACTGATCTGCCTGTGATTCACAACCGTTGGTTGTTCACTAATGTGGTCGGCGTGGATCTCGAAGCAGTACGTACCTTCGTCGCCGTCGCGGAAGCGGGCCAGTTCCAGAAAGCCGCTGTCGACCTGTCGATCACCCAGCAGGCGGTGTCCAAACGCATCGCCACGCTGGAGCGCGCCCTCGGCGTGCGGTTGTTCACCCGTGCCCCACGCGGCGCTGAGCTCACCATCGATGGGCAGGCATTCCTGCCCCACGCGCGCGAGCTGCTGCGCGTCGCCGAGCGTGCGGGCGCGTCCGTGCGCACAGGCCACCGTCCGCTGCGCGTCGACGTGATCGCCTCGCGCAGCGCGCAGTCGGGCCTGATGCGCGACTTCCACCGCGCACACCCCGACATCGAACTCGACGTGATGATGCTGTTCGACGTCGAGACGGCCGTCACCGCCATCCGGTCCGGTGCGATCGACGCGTCCTTCCGCGCCGTCGCAGTGCCCGGAAGCCCCCTTCCCGAGGACATCGAGTCCGTCCGGGTGCTCGACGAGCCGCTCCAGCTCCTCACCGGCCCCGCCCACGCGCTGGCGGGCGCCCGCTCGGTGACCGTCGCCCAGCTCACCGGACACCGGATCTGGATGCCCGGCATCGCCCCCGGTACCGAGTGGGCCGCCTACTACGACGACCTCGTCGCCGAGTTCGGCCTCACCATCGAGGCGACCGGCCCCAACTTCGGCTCCGACGCACTCCTCGACACCATCGCCGACACCTCGGCCCTGGCCACCTTCATGGGCGAACACACCCGCCTCATCTGGCCCACGGGCCACGGTCTGCGCCGCATCCCGGTGACCGACCCGACGCCCGTCTACCCGCACTCGCTCCTCTGGCACCGCGACAACCCTCACCCAGCGCTGGCCACCCTCCGAACCCACCTTGCCGCCACGGCGGCCGGCCACGACGCCGCCGGGACCTGGGCACCAGGCTGGGTGATTCCGCGCTGAACGGCCCCCGCCCGCGCAGCCGGCCCTACCCGGCGCAGGCGGTCAACGGCGGGCGTCGCCGGGGGCGAGCAGGCTGGTCAGCTCGGCGATCGCCTCGGGGGACGGCTTGAAGTAGCGGCGGACGTTCTCCGGCTTCTTGTGCCGGGACTTCGCCATCAGCATCAACAGCGAGGCACCCTGTTCGCCGAGATGGGTCAGGGCGGAGTGGCGGTACTCGTGCAGGTCCCAGCCCGTACCCGGCCCGCGCACGGCAGTGTGCTCGTCGAGCAGGGCGCGGGCCTGCCCGTACGACAGCCTGGCCAGCCCAGTGGTCGGGCACACGTCTCGCGGGCTGACGACCTTGCCCGGCCCCGGGCGGCGATGGGTGACGAACACCGGCCCGCGGGATCGGCCCTTGAGCAGCCGGGGCAGCAGCCGGGCGGTGCCGGCATCCCAGTACACGGGCTCCAGCACGTAGTCCTCACGCGACTGGCCCCGGCGGCGGGCCTTGGTCCGGGCGCCCTTCGCCTTGACCAGACAACGACGCCCGGCGAAGTCCAGCTCCTCAATATTGACGCCCAAAATCTCCTCGGACCGACCCGCGGTCTCGTAGAGCATCCGCCACAGTGTCTTCTCCCGCAGGTGCACCTCGCGCCGCGCGATCAGCCGGTCGACCGCCATCTTCGAGCGGGCCGGGGTCTCGGAGTCCGGCACCGTCAGCCGCTTCGCCCAAGTCGGGACCATCGGTCCCTCGTAGCCGCGCTCACGGCACCAGCCGAGCCAGGACAGCACCCCCGCCCGGCGAGAGTTCCAGGTGTTGACCGCCGCGGTGCCCCAGAGCAGTTCCAGGGCCTCACCGATCTCGTCGTCCGCGAGCGACGCCAGTGGCCGGCCCTCGCCGAGCCGTTCAGCGGTCTTGCCAACCCCGATCCCGTAGTTCCGGACCGTGTTCGGGTTGCCGAGCGAGTCGAGAAACACGTCCGCCGCCGCGCGGACGGTCAACGCCTTCCCGGCCGACAGCTGTACGACGGTGGGCACGCTATCCTCCTTGCCGCGGATAACAGGTCCGCTTCATGTAGCGGCCGGAGAACGTCACCGCAGGTGACGGATCAAGCTACCGCAGATATTGGGGTGTTATCTGTGGGACAACTTGAGGCGGCTCCCTGAGCCGGCGCCCCGTCAGCAGCCCACCAGGACCGACGGCGGCTTAGCGCCAGTTTTCGTTCCGATGTTCCTCCCGACGCCAATTGCATCGGATGCGAATAGGCGACACCCATCCCGGATGTTGGTCTGGGACCGTCTGGAAGCGGTCCCACCAGGGACGCTGACCTCGGAACCACGGTAGCGGCCTCCTCGGCGGACATCTGTAGGTCTCACTCCATCGAGCGATTGAACTGCGAAGACGCCCCCGAGTCGCATCTGATGCGAAATTCTCGCGTCAGATGCGATAGACGGAGAGTGATGACGGATGGGTAGGGACGGTCTCATTCCAGGGTCTGCTCGGCTGCACCTGATCGACGGTCTGCCGTTGCTGCGGCCGGACGAGCAAGTCTTCGAGGCGATGATCAAGGGCTGGCGCAACCAGCAGCTCGCCCGGAATCTCTCACTGGGGTACGTCAATGACCAGGAACGTACGGTCCGGGCGTTCACCCGGCATGCCGATGCGATGCCCTGGCAGTGGACCCCGCAGCACGTCGACGAATGGTCAGTCGATCTGCGAGCCGTGCACGGCTGCGTCCGTTCCACCCTGCGCAACTACCAGGGCTCAGTACGGCAGTTCTGCGAATTCCTGACCAACCCAGCCTACGGCTGGAGCGACGAGTGCCTGCGGCACTTCGGTACTCACCCAGTCCAGGTGGTCTACGACTGGAACGCCGCGACGCACGCCGACGAAGCCGAGGGCGAGCCAGAACGACGGGCCTTCACCAAGCCTGAGCTGGAGACATTCTTCGATCATGCCGACGAGGAAGTCTTGCGCGTTCGCGGCAAGGGCCGCAAGGGCTGGCTGCCGGCCTTCCGGGATGCCGCCTTGTTCAAGGTCGCGTACGCCTACGGCCTGCGACGCAACGAGACCCGAATGCTGGATCTCACCGACTTCGGACGCAACCCGGAGGGCCGGGAGTTCGGTGAGTACGGCACGCTGCTGGTCCGCTACGGCAAGGCCAAGAAGGGGTCGCCGCCCAAGCGCCGCAGCGTGCTGACCGTCTGGCACTGGACGCCCGGCACGATCGAGGAATGGATCAGCGAGGTGCGGCCTGGGATGCGGCATTCGACCGGCCGGGCCCTGTGGCCATCCGAGCGAGGCCCGCGGGTCGGTCTTCAACGCCTGGACTCCCGCTTCGCCAGCTACCGGGACGCCGTCGGCCTGGACCCTGCGCTGGAGTTCCACTCGCTGCGCAGGTCCTACATCACCCACCTGATCGAGGACGGCCACGACCCGCTGTTCGTCCAGCAGCAGGTCGGTCACGACCACGCTTCCACCACCGCGATCTACACCTGCGTCTCCTCCGACTTCCGCACCCGCTCCCTGCGGCGTGTCCTGGACTCCACCATCGAGGCCGCTCTGCGGCCGGGAAGGACCTCCTGATGCCACGCCAGATCACCTACCGATGGCGCCTGCGCGAGCTGATGGCCGCCCGCGGCATGTTCACCGTCGCCGAGCTCATGCCACACCTGACTGAACGCGGCATCACACTGTCCTCCTCCCAGGTCCACCGCCTGGTCTCTGGCACCCCGGAACGACTCTCCCTGCCCGTGCTGGCCACCCTCTGCGACATCCTCGACTGCACGCCCACCGACCTGATCACCACCTCAGCCCAGAACCTCCCGTCGCGCCGCGCGGCTGGCGAAGAGGCGCCGATCAATCTCGCTGCCCGACGGCCCACCCGGGTCCGGCTGACGCCCGAGGGGTGAGCGGTGACGCCGGAAGAGTACGAGCGGTGGATGATCCGAGACTGCGCACGCTGCGGCCGCCGGGCCTCGAAGTCCGCCGAGTGGTCGGACGGTCCGATCTGCCGGACCTGTTACGAACGCGCGATGCGCGTCCGCGGCAGCTGCCCCCGTTGCGGCACCGACCGGCTGCTGCCCGGCCGGGACACCGACGGCACACCGATCTGCCGCGACTGCGCCAGCATCGCCCGGGACTTCTTCTGCGACCGCTGCGGCTTCGAGGGGCTCCTGCTCGGCGGACGTCTCTGCGAACGCTGCACCCTCTCCGACACGCTCAGCCGTCTCCTCGACGACGGCACTGGCCACGTCGCCCCTCCGCTGCAACCGCTGGTCACCATCCTGCTGGAGATGGACCAGCCCAAGAGCCGCCTGATCTGGCTCCGCAACCCCAACGTCGTCCGTCTCCTCGACGGCTTGGCCGCCGGCGCCATCCCGCTCACCCACGATGGGCTGCACCAGGAAACACCCTGGCGAACCGTCGCTCACCTGCGTGACCTGCTGATGGACAGCGGCGTCCTGCCACGCGTCGACCGACAGCTCACGCTCTACCAGCGCTGGCTGACCGAACGGCTCGGCGTCATCGAGGATCCTGAACACTGTCGGCTTCTTCAGCATTTCGCCACCTGGCACCAGATGCGGCGCCTGCGGAGCAAGGCCGAGAAGGGGCCTCTGGGACGTTCCCAGACCGGCCAGGCGAAACAGGAGATCACTCAGGCCGGCACCTTCCTCTCCTGGCTCGCCGACCGAGGCCGCACCCTCGAACACTGCCAGCAGGCGGACGTCGACGCCTGGCACACGGAGAAGCTAGCCACCCGGCGCCCGGCCCAGACGTTCCTGCGCTGGTGCATGAAGACGAGCCGGATGCCTCGCCTTACCCTGCCACCCCAAGTCATCAACCAGGACCAAGCGCCGCTGCACCAGCACCGCCGACTCGCCATTCTCCGGCGGACCCTCAACGACGACTCCCTGCCCCTGCGGGCCCGGATCGCGGCCGCGCTCGTTCTCCTCTACGCGCAACCCGTCACCCGCATCGTCCGCCTCACCGTCGACGACGTCATCGACGACGGGGCCACCCTCACCGTCCGGCTGGGGGACCCGCCGTCCCCGCTTCCGGGACCCGTCGCTGACCTCATGCGGGCATACGTCAGTCCCGCCAGCACCTGCCCTACGCCAGCAGTAGGAGCTCACAGTGGCTCTTCCCCGGCCGGCAGCCCGGACAGCCCATGAATCCGGTCAGCCTCCAAGCCCACCTGCGAAAGATCGGCGTCCCGCCACAGCGCGGCAGGACCTCCGCGATCCGCCAACTCGTCCTCCAAGCCCCAGCCCCCGTCATCGCGAAGGCGCTCGGCTACCACGACAAGACAGCCACCCGCCTGGTCACCGAGGCCGGCGGAACCTGGAACCGGTATGCCCCGGGTGACCACAGGCGCTGACCCGGCCGAACCTTGGTCCTGAGAGCAGAAGGAGGGTTCAATCGCCGGATGGCTGAGACTGACATTGACCTGGGAGTCGTGACGGCGCCGTCGGGAGTCCTCGTATTGGGGATGGCGTCGTGGATCGACTACTGGCCGCAGCTGGGCCGACCGCTATCCGAGCGCGCAAGGGCCGCGGCATCGATCGGCGGCGGACACGTCCACGACTGGATGTGTGAGATGGTCGCGGTTCGCGCCGCCGATGACAGGCCGTTGATGGTGCGGGCCGGCACGGCGGCGTCGCCCTTCGACGGAGGACCAGCCATCGCAGTCCTTGAGATCGATCTCGGTCTGCCATGGGCCGGCACCGCCGGGGACGAGCCGATCATCCTCGGCGACCTACCGGTCGACCGTTGCGGCATGGTGCTCGGTGACGCGCTTGCCCTGGACTCCTGGACCGGAGACGGCCATCCATCAACCGACGGCCTTGCCGACGTCGCCTACTGGGGAGGCTACGCGGAGGCCGCCCATCTTCAGTTCGGCGGAGACCTGATCTTGCGACACGGCGGTCAAGTGCGAGGGTGGCTCGACCTCCCGCTAGATGACGCCAAGAAGCTCGGCGACGCCCTCAACGACTGGAAAGGCGACGAACAGGGCCGGGGCGTCATGGTGGCAGTCGATGAGCACACCGACTTCCACCGCTTCAACCGCGCGAGTTGGACCCACCCGCTTCAGATCGGCGCCATCGAGGTCGCTGACTGCTCCGTTCTGGGGATCAACTGGGACAGCGGCGACCACTCGATGCGACATCGCGGCGAACGCCGCTTCGGACAGGTCTATCCCGTGACTCTTCAGCCTGGCCCCACGGGCCAGACAACGATGCGCTGGACGATCCCGCCCTACGAGCCCGGTCACCACGGCGCAGAGTGATCAGTAGGCACCACCGACTACTCAGGGTGGTCAAGCTGGAAACCGTCAGAGAATATGCGACACCTCAACATGCGGGCTTACCAGTCTCAACCCCCGAGTTCCGGCGGCATCGTCGGTGGGGACCGGCCGGCCCCCGGGCCGCGTGCACCGTCGGCGGGGCGGGTGGCCAGGGCGGCGCACCCGGTGCCGGCTCACCGCGCGGCGGCGTCGAGCGTTGGCGGGGCGGGCGGCACGGCGCGCGGTGGTGACCGCGCGTCCTCGGCGTTGGCGCAGGAGTTGGTGCCGCCGATGACGCCCGCGCCGGGCCCGTACGGACGGCCCTCGGTGGGAGCGCTCTCAGGCGGCCGGGCCAGGAGTTATCCTGAGCGGCGTCAGGGCTCGCAGCCGACGGAGCAGACACAAGGAGCGCCCGCCTTGCCCGAGCAGACCGCAGGGTCCCGTCCCACGCTGGAAGCCGTCGCCGCGCGCGCCGGGGTCTCACGGGCCACGGCCTCCCGGGTCGTCAACGGCGGTGCCGGAGTGCGGGCTCCCCTGGTCGACAAGGTGCGCCAGGCGGTCGAGGAGCTGGGCTACGTGCCCAACCACGCGGCCCGCACCCTGGTCACCCGGCGCAACGGCGCGGTGGCCGTGATCATCGCGGAGCCGGAGTTCCGGATCTTCTCCGACCCGTTCTTCGAGCAGCAGGTGCGCGGGATCAGCCGCGAGCTGACCGCGCACGACTCGCAGCTCGTGCTGCTGTGGGTGGAGGGCCCCGGCGATCACGACCGCATCGCCCGCTACCTCGGCGGCGGCCACGTCGACGGCGCGCTCGCGTTCTCGCTGCACAACGACGACGAGCTGCCCGCCGTGATCGGCCGCGCCCAGATCCCCACCGTCTTCGGCGGCCGGCCCGTCACCGGCTCCTCTCCCGACGTGCCGTACGTCGACTGCGACAACCGGGGCGGGGCGCGCGAGGCCGTGCGCCATCTCGTCTCGCTCGGGCGCACGTCCATCGCCCACATCGCGGGCCCCCGCGACCAGACCTCCGCGCTCGACCGCGTCGACGGGTACCGCGACGTGCTGGTCGACGCCGATCCCGGCCTGATCCGCCAGGGCGACTTCACCGAGGAGAGCGGGGCCCGCGCGATGGCCGAGCTGCTGGACAGCCGTCCGGACGTGGACGGCGTGTTCGTCGCCAACGACCTGATGGCGTCGGGCGCCCTGCGGACGCTGCGCGAGCGGGGGGTGCGGGTGCCCGAGGACGTGGCGGTCGTCGGCTTCGACGACATGGAGTCCGTCGTCGCGACGACCCGGCCGGCGCTGACCACCGTGCGCCAGGACATCGAGGGCATGGGCCGGCTGATGGTCCGGCTCCTGATGCGGCTGCTGAACGAGAGCGGGAGCGACACCCCCGCGTCCGTCATCACGCCGACCACACTGGTGCGGCGGGCGTCGGCCTGATCGCCGGCGCCCGCCGCCTCTCGTGCGGTCCGTCAGCCGTAGGGGATCACCAGCACGGAGGTGTCCGTCCCGGTCCGGAGCCTGGACGTGCCGTTGCCGATCGCGCTCCACACCTCCAGCCGTACGGTGCCGCCGGCGAGGTTGCCGAGCGTGCCCGTCGCCGACTTGAGCCCGCGCGACTGCGCGTACTCCTCCCAGCCCGTGAGGGGGTCGGTGGCGAAGTAGTGGTACGTCTCGGTCCGCTCGAAGGTGCCGTCGCCGGTGAGGTCGTAACTGACACGGGCCTGCTGCCCGAGGCCCACCGTGGTGCCCGCGTCCACCGGGAGCCGGAAGGCGGTCGAGGCGCCGGGCCTGAGCGTGCCGGTCACGCCGCGGACCTCGTAGACCAGCGGCCGGTACGGGGTGCCGTCGTGGTTGGCGCCGTCCGCGGACGCGATCGTGTCGCTGCCCGGCGTGCCGCCGGTCGCCGTCGTCAGGGTGCCTCCGCTGCGCAGCTGGAACGTGTTGCCCGTGGGCGGCTGGGGATCCGGGTCGCCGCCGCTCCCGGTGCCGGTCGCGGTCGACCGGGCCGGTACGGACAGGGTTTTGCCGTCGGAGAACGTCACGGTGCGGGCCGTCGCGCCGTGGTTGTGCGCCGCGTACGTCCGTACCGTGCCCTTGGTGAAGACGGCCGATGTCGGGATGTCGCCGGTCACGGTGGCGTCCGGGGCGCCGAGTGTGTCCAGCGTGCTGATCCAGTGGTACGTGTGGGCCTTGGACTCGCCCTGCTCGGGGGTGTAGCCGGCGTGACCCGCGTCCCACTTCGACCGGGCGGCCGCCGGGTCGGCGAGCGACTGGAACTCCCAGAGGATGTCGCGCCATTCGACGGCCGGGCCGCCGTTCTCCCGTTCCATCTCGGCGATGTTGCGCCGGATGGCCGCCTTCTCGCCGCCCAGGTGCAGTGAACCGCCGGTCACGGGCAGCACGTTGATGCCGTGGATCTCCTCGGGGTTCGCGGTCCACCAGGTGGCGTACGCGGCGCCGCTGCCCCACACCATGCCGGCCGTGTCATGGCCGAACGAGGCGGGGAAGACCTGCTCGTCGGCGTCGAACCAGTACTGCGCGATCGACTCCGCCTCCGTCGTCAGCAGGTACGTGCCGAGGTCGCGCAGCGCGGTGTCGCCGGTCGCCGAGCCCCACAGGACCAGTGCGGCGCTGAGGTTGGTGGACTCCGACGACGACTCCTGGTTGTTGCCCGCGGCGAAGCCCTGGTGGCCGGACGCCCAGCTGTGCCCGGCGTACACGTCGAAGCCGCGCAGGAAGGGGAAGGCGGTGTCGGTGCGGCTGGGGTTGGCGGTGTCGCGGACCAGGGTCTTCACCATGCCGCCCCACGCGGAGTCGGCGGCCCAACCCTGGTCGTACTGGGCGACGACGGCCGCCGCGTAGACGTAGTAGCCGTAGTGGAAGTGGTGGTCGTTGAGCTCGGTGTCGCTGCCGTAGGAGGCCGGGTAGCCGGTCAGCGTCCGCCAGTTCCTGTCGTACGAGAACTCCGACGCGCCGCCCGTGGTGAACCACTCCTGGAGCCTGCCCTTGATCAGGCCGATGAGCCGGTCTCGGACGGCGCTCTCGCCGATCTGGTCGGCGACCGGCACGAGCTGGGCGAGACGGCCGAGCGCCTTGCCGGTCCAGTACGTGTCGGTGGCCCCGGAGAACGGGTCGGAGGCGTTCACGACCTCGTTCAGGTATCCGCGCAGGCGTGCCGCGTCCACACCGTTGGACTTCGGCAGGGCGGGCAGCACCCCGGACGCCTTCTGGGAGGTGGTGAACGACGCGCCCTCGCGGACCTTCATGGCGCCGCGCGGCGAGACGTACGTGTACGGGGTGAGCGGGTCGGTGGTGTGGAGCCACTGGTGGCGGTACAGGGCCTGGAGCGTGCCGCGTTCGCTGCCCTCCCTGGCCTCGGTGGTGAGCGTGTACGTGGCTCGCACCGTGCCGCCTGTGTAGCTCCAGGCGACCTTCGATCCGGTGACGAAGCTGTAGGCGTACTTCTTGTACGTCGCGAGGGCGTCGGTGGAGGGCAGGACCGCGAGGGAGAAGTAGTCCTTGCCGCCGAGGCCCGCGCTGATCGTGGACCCGGAGACGTTCCAGTCGCTGCCGGTGGGCGCGAACAGGGCGTAGTGGTGGCCGGCGACGGTGATGCCGAGGACGTTGCCCTGGTCTGCGAAGACGGTGGGGGCGGCGGCCGTGGTGATCTGCGCGTTCGCGCCGGTGCCCTTGGCGTACACGAAGGGCAGGCCGTGCCCGATGGTGGTGCGCAGCGTGCGGGCGCCGTCGGACCAGTAGGGGGCCACGGTCCAGTCGGACCAGTCGTCGGCCTTGGTGTCGGGCGAGTTGAGCCCGGCGAGGCCGATGGTCAGGTCCCGCTTGTGGGCGAACTCGTACTGGCGGCCGTCGCCGACGATCGCGGGGGTGGTGGGGTAGCCGACGTCGAGGCCGCCGGCGGTGGCCTGGTAGGTGAGCGGGTGGCCGTACATGGGAGTGGAGTACGGGTTGTCGCCGTAGCGCTGGAAGGCGAGGGAGGACCACCAGTCGTTGGTGGGCACCGGCCGGGCCGAGGCCGCGGCGGTGACCTTGGGGGTGACCGGTGTGCCGGTGTTGGTGGTGGGGCCGGACGTGCCGGCGGGGCGGGTGTCGGAGTAACTGCCGGAGCCTACGGGGACGGTGGCGGCGGCCGCGGGTGCGGCGGCGGGGCCGAGTCCGACGGCGGCCAGGGTGGTGGCCAGGACCAGCGCGGCAGCTGGTCCGGTGCGGGGGGCTGGCATGGACGGCACCTCACGTCATCATGGATTGGGGGGCCGAGAGCGCTCTCAGATGGCCGAAACGTAAAACTCCTGAAACGCACGTGTCAATAGATGAGACACAGACGGGACTTGGGTCCGAGTCCAAGCCGTTACGCCTTCGACTATTGACGGGGCGAGTGCGGAGCGGGCACGCTCCAGTCGCAGATCTGAGAGCGCTCTCACGCAGTACCGGCCACCCACGCTCTCGCTCCACCCCGAAGCCAAGGGAGGCTTCCCATGCCCATAGCCCGAGCCGCCAAGAGGGCCGCCGTCCGACTGGGTGCGGTCGCGCTCGCCGGGGCACTGCTCGCCGCCTGCGGAGGTTCGTCCGACGGCGCCGCCGACAGCGCGGGCGGAAAGGTCACGCTCACCGTCGACCTGTTCGGATCCTTCGGCTACAAGGAGGCCGGGCTCTACGCCGAGTACGAGAAGCTCCACCCGGACGTCACGATCAAGCAGACGGACACAGAGGACGAGGCCGACTACTGGAAGTCGCTCCAGACCCGGCTGGCCGGCGGCGGCGGTCTCGCCGACGTCCAGGGCATCGAGGTGGGGCGGATCGCGTCGGTCACCCAGCAGCAGGCCGATAAGTTCGAGGACCTGAGGAGGCATGGCGCGGACAAGCTCGAGGACCGGTTCGCCGAGGCCAAGTGGGCGGCCGCGACCGGCAAGGACGGCCAGGTGCTGGGGCTCGGCACGGACGTCGGGCCCGAGGCCATGTGCTACCGCACCGACCTGTTCGCCGAGGCCGGACTGCCCACGGACCGCGAGGAGCTCGCGAAGAAGTGGTCGACCTGGGAGGGCTACCTGGAGCTGGGCCGGCAGTACAAGGAGAAGGCGCCGGCCAAGAGCGCCTGGCTGGACAGTGTCGGCAGCCTGTTCTCCATCATGATCGGCCAGGAGAAGGAGCGTTACTACGACGCCTCCGGGAAGCTGATCTGGGAGACCAACCCCGCCCTCAAGGCCGCCTGGGACACCTCCGTCGAGGCAGCGCAGGACGGACTGAGCGCCGAGCTCGACCAGTGGTCCCCGCAGTGGAACCAGGCCTTCGCCGCCGGTTCCTTCGCGACCATCCCGTGCCCCGCCTGGATGCTCGGCTACATCAAGGGCCAGGCCGGTGACGGTGGCAAGGGCAAGTGGGACATCGCGAAGCTGCCCGGCGGCGCCGGCAACTGGGGCGGCTCCTACCTGTCGATCCCGCGCGCCGCGAAGCACAAGAAGGAGGCGTACGAGCTGATCGAGTGGCTCACCGCCCCCGAGCAGCAGGCCAAGCTCTTCCGCAAGCAGGGCAACTTCCCCTCGGCGACGGGCGCCATCGACCGGGTCGCCGACGCGAAGGACCCCTACTTCTCGGACGCCCCCATCGGGCGGATCTTCGGTGACGCGGCGAAGGCCGCACCGGTCCAGGTGCTCGGAGTCCACGACCAGAACGTGAACCAGCAGATCACCAACGCGTTGAGCGAGGTCGAGCGCAAGGGCACCTCACCCGACAAGGCGTGGTCGAACGCGAAGAAGGGCGTCGACAACACCATCGGCTGACACTCGCGACCTCCGGGCCCGGTCCCTGACCTCCCCCGCCCCCGACCGGGCCCGGACACCCCTTGGGCCCCGCCCCGTACCGACTCCCTCCGAAGGGCCGCACCGTGACCCTCACCGCTCCCGCGAAACCGTATGCGCCGCCCAGGCCGCCGGCCGTGCGGCGCGCCTGGCGCAAGGTCTCGCCGTACGCCTGCATCGCCCCGTTCTTCACGCTCTTCGCCGCCTTCGGCCTCTTCCCGCTCCTCTACACGGCGTTCGTGTCGCTCTACCGGGTGGAGCTCCAGACGCCCGGCGAGATGGAGTGGCGCGGGCTCGGCAACTACACCGCGCTGCTGGGCGACGAGTTCTTCTGGACCTCGCTGCGCAACACGTTCACCATCGGGGTGCTGTCCACGGTGCCGCAGCTGGTGATGGCCCTGGGCCTGGCGCACCTGCTCAACTACCGCCTGCGCGGAAGGACGTTCCTGCGCACGGCGATGCTCCTGCCGTACGCCACCTCGGTGGCCGCGGCCACGCTCGTCTTCGCCCAGCTCTTCGGCCGCGACTTCGGCCTCGTCAACTACGTCCTGGGGCTCCTCGGCATCTCCCCCGTCGACTGGCAGACCGGGACGCTCGCCTCGCAGATCGCCGTCTCCACCATCGTCGTCTGGCGCTGGACGGGCTACAACGCGCTGATCTACCTCGCGGGCATGCAGTCCATCCCGGGCGAGCTGTACGAGGCGGCCGAGATGGACGGGGCGTCGCGCTGGCGGCAGTTCTTCCACGTGACGCTGCCGGGCCTGCGGCCCACGATCGTCTTCACCGTCATCGTCTCCACCATCGGCGCCACCCAGCTCTTCGGCGAGCCGCTGCTGTTCGAGGGCTCCATCTCCGGCGGCATCTCGCACCAGTACCAGACGCTCGGCCTGTACATGTACGAGCAGGGCTGGGGCTTCTTCCACCTGGGCCGGGCCGCCGCCATCGCCTGGGTGATGTTCCTGCTGATCCTGGTGCTGGTCGGGGTCAACGCCCTCATCGCGCGCCGCCGTTCCCGCAAGGAGGCAGGCCGATGACCGCGCTCGCCGAGCCGCCGGTGAAACAGCCGGTCACCACGACGCCCAGGGAGCGGAAGCGCCGGCGGGGCCGGTCCGGCGCCGGCCGCACGATGCACGGCGGGAAGCTCGCCCACGCGATCCTGATCCTCGCGGTCCTCGTCTCCGCCTTCCCGTTCTACTGGACCATCGTCGCGGCCAGCCGGTCCAACGCCGACCTGGCCAAGGTGCCCCCGACGCTGCTGCCCGGCTCCCGCCTGATCCACAACTTCGAGGCGGTGATGGAGGAGGCCGACATCGGCAAGGCGCTGATCAACTCCTTCGTCGTGTCCTCCTCGATCACCGTCGGCACGGTCCTGTGCTGCACGCTCGCCGGGTTCGCCTTCGCCAAACTGCGCTTCCGGGGCCGGGGGGCGCTGCTCGCCGTCACGGTCGGCACGATGATGATCCCGCCGCAGCTCGGCGTCATCCCGCTGTTCATGCTGATCGCCGAACTCCAGTGGGTGAACCAGCTCCAGGCCGTGATCCTGCCCGGACTCGTCTCCGCCTTCGGGGTGTTCTTCATGCGGCAGTTCCTGGTCCAGTCCCTGCCGGACGAGCTGATCGAGGCCGCTCGGGTGGACGGGGCCTCCACGGCCAGGATCTTCTGGTCGATCGTGGTGCCCGTCGCCCGGCCGGGAATGGCCGTGCTGGGCATGCTGACCTTCATGGCCGCCTGGAACGACTTCTTCTGGCCGATCGTCGCCCTCTCCTCGCAGGAGCCGACCGTCCAGGTCGCGCTGCGCCAGCTCGGCGGCGGCTATGTCCACGACCAGTCCGTGATCATGGCGGGCACCCTGCTCGGCACGCTGCCGGTGCTGCTGGTCTTCGGGCTCCTGGGCCGGCAGATCGTCGGCGGCATCATGCAGGGCGCGGTCAAGGGCTGACCTCGCGACATCCCTCTCGTACGACGTCTCACTCCTGGGAGTTCCATCCTCATGACCGCGCTCGACGCACGCCCCGAAACAACGGCGACGCTCCGGTTCCCGGCGGGCTTCCGCTGGGGCACCGCCACAGCGGCGTACCAGATCGAGGGTGCGGCAGCCGAGGACGGGCGCACCCCGTCCATCTGGGACACGTTCAGCCGCATCCCGGGCAAGGTCCGCAACGGCGACACCGGCGACATCGCCGCCGACCACTACCACCGCGTGAGCGAGGACATCGCGCTCATGAAACGGCTCGGCGTCACGGACTACCGCTTCTCGATCGCCTGGCCGCGGGTGCAGCCCACCGGCCGCGGGCCGGCCGTGCAGAAGGGGCTGGACTTCTACCGCGGGCTCGTCGACGAACTGCTCGCCTCGGGCATCCGGCCGGTGGCCACGCTCTACCACTGGGATCTGCCGCAGGAGCTCGAGGACGCCGGCGGCTGGCCGCAGCGCGAGACGGCGCAGCGTTTCGGCGAGTACGCGGGGATCGTGTCCGGGGCGCTCGGTGACCGGGTGGCGACCTGGACGACGCTCAACGAGCCGTGGTGCGCCGCCTTCCTCGGCTACGGCAACGGGGTGCACGCTCCGGGCCGCACCAGCCCGCTCGCCTCGCTGCGCGCCGCCCACCACTTCAACCTGGCGCACGGGTGGGCGGTGCGGGAGCTCCGCTCCCGGCTGCCCGCGCAGTGCGAGGTGTCGCTCACCCTCAACCTCCACGCGGTGCGGCCCCTTTCGGACTCCGCCGCGGACGCCGACGCGACGCGCCGGATCGACGCGGTCGGCAACCGGATCTTCCTCGATCCGGTTTTCCACGGCCGGCTTCCTGAGGACCTGGTCCGCGACACCGCGCCCGTCACGGACTGGTCGTTCGTGCGGGACGGGGACCTGGAGGCGGCGTCGGCGCCGATCGACTCGCTGGGCATCAACTACTACTCCCCCACCGTCGTCGCCGCCGGTTCGTCGCCGGCGCCGTCGCCGTGGGCGGGCGCCGAGGAGCACGTGCGCTTCGTGCCGGCGCCCGGCCCGCGCACCGCGATGGACTGGCCCGTGGACGCGGAGGGTCTGTACGAGCTGCTGACCCGGCTGCGCGACGACCTGCCGGGCGTGCCGCTGGTGATCACCGAGAACGGGGCCGCGTACGACGACTACGCCGACCCGTCCGGAGCCGTCAAGGACCCGGAGCGGGTGGCCTATCTGCGCGCGCACCTCGCGGCGGTGCACCGGGCGATCGAGGCCGGCGCCGACGTGCGGGGCTACTTCCTGTGGTCGCTGCTGGACAACTTCGAGTGGGCCTACGGCTACAGCAAGCGGTTCGGCATCGTGCACGTGGACTTCGCGACCCAGCGGCGCACGTTCAAGGACAGTGCGCACTGGTACGCGGACGTCATCGCGCGCGGCGGACTGAGTTCCTGAGCCGGCCGGCCCGGCGGACCTCGCGCCGGGCCCGCCGGGCGAGCGGCAAGTAGCGCAGCCGCTCGGGGAGCAGGGGCACCAGGACCCGGACGACGCGGCCGAACCGGCGCAGGGCGCGCTCCTGTTCGTCCGTCCAGTCCAGGCCGATGGCCTCGCGGGCGTCGGGCGGCATCAGCCCGACGGTCATGAAGCGGCGGAAGCGGGCGAGCGGGGGCAGCAGCACGGGCCACAGGATCCGCAGGACGAGCCGCAGGAGCAGCGGGCCCCGGTCGGGAGGCGGCACCCGCTGGTGCACGTCGACGAGTTCGCGTACGACGACGGTCGCCTCCAGCTCGTCGGCGAGCACCTTGCGGTAGTAGGGCCAGAACTCCTCGATGCTCTGCGGCATGTCCCGGTCGTGGATGCCGAGGACGCGGCCGACCTGGAGCCACTCGGCGTACAGCTGCCGCTCCTCGGCCTCGGTGAGCGGGCGCACCAGGTAGCGGGCGGCGTGCCGGTAGACGGGGAAGCCGGTGGCGTGGACCCAGGAGTAGTGGGCGGGGTCGAGGGCGTGGTAGCGGCGGCCGTGGGCGTCGGTGCCCTGGATGGTGCGGTGCAGCGCGCGCAGCCGCCGGCCCTCGGCGGCCGCTTCCTCGCCGCCGTAGATCCACAGCTGCAGCGAGCGCAGGGAGCGTTCGCCGCGGCCCCAGGGGTCGGTGCGGAAGACGGAGTGCTCGTCGACGCCCGCGCCGACGGCCGGGTGAGCGACCTGGAGCGTGAGCGCGGCGGGGAGCATCAGCAGGGCCCGGATGTCCCCGGCGAGGCTCCACAGCACTCCGCCGGGCGGGGGCGGGTCGACGGGTGCTGCGGCCCTGCTCATGAGGTTCTCCAGGTGGTGCCGGGGTCCGGTTTTCCGGTGTGACGGTCACCTTCCAGTGTGACTCACCACCCCGTGAAAGGGGTGGCTGCTCGGTACGCCGGTTCCCCTTCACGACGGGCCCGCATTCGGGGCAAGTGCGGTAGGTGTCGCGGGGGCCCCGCGCCATCACGTCCCGCCCGGCGCTCTCAGCATGTCAGTAGTGGACGTCAGAGACCTGTTGATCCGTAGCTCTGGCCGGATCGGTCAGCGACGGCCACACCGGCCTACGAGGCCTCGGAGGGACGGTCTCGGACGGGGGCGGTTGCCGGGACTGCGGTACGGCGCTGCTGTACAGCACCAGCGCTCGGAGCGGTCCGACCTTCCGCCTAAGCTGCGCCCATGTGGAAAGAAGCCGCTGCTGGAGCCTCGCCTGACGTCGAGTTCCGGACACCCGTGGACGCGACCGCTCTGGCTGAGGCGGAGCGGCGCCTTGGGCGAGTCTTGCCGGCGCGACTGAGTGCGGCGTGGCGCCCGTGATTCGCCGAGTCCCCGTGGTTTCCCGCCCTGTTAGGCACTCGGGGGCACGCGATGGCTTCTTTGCTGGGGCGTAGGCATGCGAACGGGCGAGTAGTTGTCAATAACTGTGGATGCGTTGTCGGCCGTACGAGTCCGTGCCGGCTTGCGAGGTGTGGTGATCACCGCGCGTAGGCAGTGCCGCCCTCGGTGGCCAGCGCGGTGGCGATCTCGCGGTGTGCCTGCCGGCGCTCTGCTTCGGGGATGGGCGGCAGGATTTCCTCCCACACGAGGAGGAAGGTACCTCGTAGCTGCAGCATTCCGGCCGGGCGGGCGAGGAACCAGATGTGCAGATGGGCGCCGCCGTCGCCCCAGCGGTTCACGTGCACGCGGGCGACGCCGTCCAGGGAGAGGATGGCCCGCTCGACGCGCTGCAGCAGCGGCCCCAGTTCGGCTGCCCGCTCGGTGGGCAGGTCGGACAGGTCGTGATGGCCGCGCGGTTGCAGCATCACCACTGCGGGCAGCCGGGACTCGGCGCCGACCGCGTCCAGCCGCCAGTCCTCGTCCGCCCAGAGCGCCTCGGACAGCGGCCTTCGGCAGACGGTGCAGCCCTCAGGACCAGCTTCACCATTGCAGTCAGGATCGGGCAGCACTGGCGGCTGCAAGCATTTGACCTGCAAGTCTCCTTCGAAGGGAAAGGTTTCCCAGGCGGCGACCGAGCTCACGGGCAGCGGCAGCCGCTCGCCGGTCGGCAGCCGTCGGACGAAGCCACTGGCTCATCGGCTTTTGAGGTAATGGTCACCGGCGCAGTGTTCCATCCGTTGATCTTGCGTGGGTATCCCCGGCTTCAGCCGGGGAGGGAAACGCATCCTTGGCCCGGAGGCGCGTAGCGCCGGGGTGCGCTCCGCCTCCGTGGTGACGGTCAGACGGGCCGCTTCTGGCCCTCGATGTACTGCCGGATGACGGTCAGCGGTGCACCACCGCAGGAGCCCGCGAAGTAGGAGCGGGACCAGAACACCGACCCCATCCCGATGCGGTTGATCCTGCCGGTGTATTCGGCCCGGAGGTACCGGGAGCTGACGCCCTTGAGGCTGTTGATCAGCTTCGACAGGGCGACTTTCGGCGGATAGTGCACGAGCAGGTGTACGTGATCGGCTTCGCCGTTGAACTCCCGTAGCTCCACCTCGAACTTGCCGCACACCTCCCGCATGATCTCTTCGCACCGCTTCAGCATGGCGTCATCGAAGACGCCTCGCCGGTACTTGGTGACGAACACCAAGTGAGCGTGCAGGTTGTAGGCGACGTGCCGTCCCGTGCGCATGTCGGGGTTTGGGATCCAGCGTGGTGACATACACCAAGTGTAGTATGATCTCCGAGGCTGACCGAAAAGGGGGTGGGCCGGATGATCCGTGCGTACAAGTTCCTTATGCGGCCCACCGAGGCCAGCAAGGCGCACTCGCCGAGATGCTGCGTGATCACTGCTCCCTCTACAATGCCGCCCTCCAGGAGCGCCGTGACGCCTACCGGCACGTCTCGAAGACGACGATCCGGTACGGGCAGCAGTCCGCGCAGCTCAAGGACATCCGGGCGTTCGATCCGGAGCGTCAGGGCCGTTGGTCGTTCTCGTCGCAGCAGGCGACGCTTCGCCGGTTGGACAAGGCGTTCGCCGCGTTCTTCCGCCGCATCAAGGCCAAAGACAAGCCGGGCTATCCACGTTTCCGGCCGGGAAAGCGGTTCGACACGGTGGAGTTCCCGAAGGACGGGGACGGCTGCCGGTGGGACTCCACGCCGCACGACCCCGTGACCCGTGTCCGTTTTCAGGGCGTCGGGCACGTCAAGGTGCACCAGCACCGGCCCGTGGTGGGCAAGGTCAAGACGGTCTCGGTGAAGCGCGAAGGCAAGCGCTGGTACGTCATCCTGACCGCCGAGCAGACTGTCCCTGAGCCGCTTCCGGCGACGGCAAGCGTAGTCGGCATCGACATGGGCATAGCCAACTTCCTTGCCGACTCAAACGGTGGCTTCGTACCCAACCCCCGACACGGCCGGAGAGCCGCCGCAAAGCTCGAAGCCGCACAGCAAGCGCTCAGCCGCTGCAAGCGCGGCTCGAAGCGCCGTCACAAGGCCGTGGAGAAGGCGGCCCGGCTTCACCGCAAGGTTCGCCGACAGCGCCTGGACCACGCGCACAAGACCGCGCTTGACCTCGTACGCAAACACGACTTCATCGCGCACGAAGACCTCAAGATCCGCAACATGAGCAAGGCCCCGGCCCCGAAGCCGGACCCCGACCAGCCGGGCAGCTTCCTGCCCAACGGGGCCGCCGCGAAGGCTGGGCTGAACCGATCGATCAACGATGCCGGATGGGGGGTGTTCCTCCAGATCCTCACCGCCAAGGCAGAGTGCGCCGGACGGGAAGTGATGGCCGTGGACCCCCGCAACACCTCCCGACGGTGCCCCGAATGCGGGCACACCGCCAAGGAGAACCGGCCCGCACAGGAGAAGTTCCGCTGCGTCGCCTGCGGCCACCACGCGCACGCGGACACGGTGGGCGCTGTCAATGTCCTACGGGCCGGGCTGGTCCGTCGCGAAGCCGCACCGGCATAGCGAGAAGCCCCCTCATTCATGAGGGGGAGGAGTCACGACGTCAGTTGTTTGCCCATAGCCCGGCACACGTGTTCCCTTCACGCCGCTGCTTCGGGGTGTTCGACGAGGTGTCCGCGTTCGAAGCGGGCTCCGGCGCGGACGAGGGCGACGAGGTGGGGTGCGTTCACGGCCCGCCAGCGGACCTGGGCGGACTCGATGAGCTCGAAGACCATCGCCAGGGCGGCTGCGCGGGAGCCGGCCCCTGTGGTGACCTTCGTCCGCAGCCGGACGGTGGCGAAGGTCGACTCGATGGGGTTCGTCGTCCGCAGGTGGATCCCGTGCTCGGCGGGGAAGTCGTAGAACGCCAGCAGTGCCTCGTCATCGACGATCGTCTTGGCGGCCTTGGGGAGCTTCGTCCCGTACTGCTTGGCGAACGCCTTGACCGCGGCGGCCGCGTGCTCGCGGTCCTCGGCGTCCAACCCGAGGCCGATCCAGATGAGCATTGCTCGCAACGGGGAAGGGCACGGCAGACTGCCGCTATGGGGATACCAGTGGCAGTGACGACGCTGCTCTTCGTGCTCGCGTCGGTCTCTGCGATTTTCCAGGCTCGCAAGGGCCAGTGGTGGACCGCTGTCGCGGTCTTTCTGCCTTCCCTCGGTGTGGCCGCGCTGCTTGGTGGCTTGGAGTGGCAGAGCACGCCGCTCTTCTGGCTGGCGTTCGTGCTCGTGTTGGCCGGCTTCGGCGCGGAGGGCATGGCCTACTGGAGAACTCGAACGGCTGGTAGGCGGCAGGTGGACCAGTGAGCGCGGCCACGTGTCGAGTTCGGTGGACTCTCCATGGCCCAGGCAAGCCAGAGGCCCTCCTGTCAGGTTGAGCCCCCTGGCCGCCCGCAGGATTGATCCTGTGGCCTCCCTTGTCAGGTCGGTCCGAGAGCCCCGCTTCGCCACGGGAAGCCGTCGATACCTGCGGCCCGCCACCTGGAAGTGATCGCAGGAGAACGCTCCGATTCGCTGGCGTTGGTATCAGCCGTTGATGTCATCCGCAGTCCGCCGGGAGCATCATGCGCTCCCCCGTTGCGTCGGCAGTCACGGGGACCACGCCGCTTTCGGATCACTGAAGAGCGTATCAGGTGAGGCAAGGAGGGTGGTGCGGAGCAAGGCGTCCATCCAAGCGGGATCGACTGGAACACCCATCATGCGTTCCATCAGCGCAAAGGATTCGGCGCACAGCGTCTCCATGCGAAACGCGACATCTTCCGCCCAGGCGGGGAGCTCCAACTGGCGGTCCATCCAGGTCGCGTCCTCCAGGCCAAAGGGATCGAACATACCGTCCACTCGGCCATCGACCGCATGCATGACCTGATAGCGGGCGTTGATGTTCCGGTGCACGCTGAAGAACTCGCCGCCGTCCACCGAGGCTCGCCTGGCGATCTCCGGAATGCTGCCGTGGTAACCCCACTCGATGGCGATGACGTGCTTCCCGACGGTAACTACGCGCAGTAGTTCGTAGTCGGGGCAGGGGTGACTGACCTGTTCGTCGACCGCTTCAGCGAATGTCATCATCCGAGACGCTGCCGGATCACCGCCGAAAGCGCGGATCACGCCGTCCTCGGTCGTCCCCGAGATCACGGAGAAGGTGTAGGCCTCCGGCTCGTCTGCATCAGCCCACGCGTACTGGGCAACGAGGTCATCCCACAATGCCGTGCCTCTTCCCGCTCCGCTGTCCGCTTCAGTCACCGTGGCGCTGCACTCTACAGAGAGGCCGGTGTAGCGGCTTTGGGCGGGAGCTGCCATGGGGCGAGAGATCGGGGCCCGTATCGCTGGTCCGCGAATCGGGCAGTCTGTGGACCTGCCCGATTCAAGCCCGATGTGGGCCGGTCTTCGAGCCGCGCGGCCGACGGAGCCGGGGCCCGGAGCGGAGAACGGAGCCAATCCTTGCGCCTGGGGAAAGGAAGTGGGCACGTGGCCATTACCAGGAGGTAACTTCTACTGGTTTGATGTCCGGCGCCGGTTGTACGGCCGGCTCCGAACCCCCACCGGAAACAGGAGATCCTGTGCTGAACTCCGCGCTCCGCCGCATCCCCGGCGCAGCCCTGACCGCCGTGCTCGCCGCCACCACCCTGGCCGCGACCGCACCGTCGGCCGTCGCCGCACCCACCGCGGACACCCCGCGGCTGAAGGTGCTCACGTACAACACGTTCCTGTTCAGCAAGTCGCTCTACCCCAACTGGGGCCAGGACCACCGGGCGGCCGCCGTCCCCGCGGCTCCCTTCTTCCAGGGCCACGACGTTGTCGTGCTCCAGGAGGCGTTCGACAACTCCTCGTCGGACGCGCTCAAGAGCAGGGCGGCGGACCGGTATCCGCACCAGACGCCGGTGATGGGCCGCAGCAGGAACGGCTGGGACGCGACGAGCGGCGCGTACTCGGCGACGACGCCCGAGGACGGCGGTGTCACGGTCCTGAGCAAGTGGCCGATCGTGCGCAAGGAGCAGTACGTCTACCAGGACGCCTGCGGTGCGGACTGGTACTCCAACAAGGGGTTTGTCTACACGGTCCTCGACGTGAACGGCACGAGGGTCCACGTCGTGGGTACGCACGCACAGTCGACGGACCCGGGGTGCGACGCGGGTGAGGCGGCCGAAATGCGCAGCCGTCAGTTCCGTGCGCTGGACGCGTTCCTGGACGCCAAGAGCATCCCGCCGTCCGAACAGGTGATCGTGGCGGGTGACTTCAACGTCGACTCCCGTACGCCGGAGTACACGCGAATGCTCGCCGACGGCGGTTTCGCCGGGGCGGACGCGCGGACCGGGCACCCGTACTCCTTCGACACGCAGGAGAACTCGATCGCCGCCGAACGCTACCCCGACGACCCGCGCGAGGATCTGGACTACGTGCTGCACCGGGCGGGGCACGCACGGCCCGCGGGCTGGACCAATGAGGTGATCAAGGAGCAGAGTGCGCCCTGGTCGGTCTCCAGCTGGGGCACCACGTACACGTACACCAACCTGTCCGACCACTATCCGGTGATTGCCTCCAGTCAGTAAGCGCAAGCGCGCGGCGACACCCTTGTCTTGATGTCAGGGCCATGCCACATTGAGTCCGCAGTTCGGACTGGTCCAGTCCACATTGCCGTCCCCACGGCAAGCCCCCCACGGACTCGTAGAAGGAGAAGCCCTGATGAGACGCACGCTCCGCGCGCGCATCTGCCTTCCCGCCCTTCTGGCCCTCACCGCCGTCGGACTCGGCTCCGCCACGGCGGGGGCCGCCGACCACCCGGTACCGGCCGCCGGTCCGGCCCCGGGCGTCGCGGCGACCGCCGTCCAGTACGCCCAGCACAGCTCGCTCGAACGCGCCCTCGGCGACCGCACCGCCGGCTCCTACCTCGACGCCGCGAGCGGCGAACTGGTGGTCACGGTGACGGACGCCGAGGCCGCCGAACAGGTACGGGCGACCGGCGCCCGCGCCGAGCTCGTCTCGCGCAGTGCGGCGCAGCTGCGGTCCGCGATCGACACCCTGCAGGCCAAGGCCCGGATCACCGGCACCTCGTGGGGCATCGACCCCCGGACGAACCAGGTCGCGGTCGAGGCCGACTCGTCGGTCTCGGCGCGCGACATGGTCCGGCTGAAGACGGTCGCCACGGCGCTCGGCGACCGTGTGCGGATCACGCGCGTGCCCGGCGTCTTCACCGAGGAGGTGGCGGGCGGGGACGCGATCTACGGCGGCGGCTACCGCTGCTCGGCGGCCTTCAACGTCTCGAAGGGGACGACCCGTTACTTCCTGACGGCCGGACACTGCACCAACTCGGCGAGCAGCTGGTCGGCCACCTCCGGCGGGCCGTCCATCGGCACCCGTGAGGGCACCAGCTTCCCGACCAACGACTACGGCATCGTCCGCTACACGGACGGCTCGGCGCCCGCCGGGAACGTCAACCTGTACAACGGCAGCTACCAGGACATCAGCTCCGCGGCCGACGCGATCGTGGGCCAGTCCCTTCGCAAGTCCGGCTCCACCACGAAGGTGACCAGCGGCACGGTGACCGCCGTCAACGTCACCGTGAACTACAGCGACGGCCCGGTCTACAACCTGGTCCGCACCACGGCCTGTTCCGCGGGCGGTGACAGCGGTGGCGCCCACTTCGCCGGCTCGACGGCGCTGGGCATCCACTCGGGCAGCTCCGGCTGCACCGGTACCAGCGGCTCGGCCCTGCACCAGCCGGTGCGCGAGGCGCTGAGCGCGTACGGGGTCGCGGTCTACTGACCTCGGTTCGTCACAGCGGGGCGTCCCCACCGGCCGTGGGCGCGCCCCGCATCGCGTCCGGAGCGGGTCGCGCCGGGACCTCAGCCCTTGGCGTACCAGTCGGTGTCGTCGCTCGCGGCGACCGAGGTGTACGTCTGGTGGATGCCCACCAGGGCCGCCACCAGCCGGGGGTCCCAGACGCCGGCCGCCGCCCGGTACTCGTCGAGCATCCCCCGGTACACCAGCGGAGCCCGGCCCGACCCGTCCCGCAGGGTCAGCCGTCGCGGGCAGGTCACCGGGTCCTCGGCGAGGCCGGTGAAGGAACCGATGATCACGACGATGTTCCACGGCATGAACACCGTCCACCACATCGCCCACCAGAACAGGCGCCCGGCCGCCCCCTGCGCGGGGCGGCCGTTCGCGGGCTCGACGGTCCAGCGGGTGCGGCGGAACGCGAGGAGTGATCCGCGGCGCATCCGTATGCGGCCGATGGCGGTGCCGGCCGGGTCGTCGACGCGGTAGACCGCCCGGGGGCCGGTGACGGATTCGGTGGTCACCCTGGCGAGCAGCTCGCCTCGCTCGTCGCCGGACCAGAGGACGAACTCGCGCGCCATGCCGTGACCGTGGAAAGCGCCCGCGCCGTGGTCACGCTGCAGCACGGCGACCGGCCGCGGCGGTGCGCCACCGCCCTCCTTCGCCACGATCATGATGGGCAGCCCGCCGTTCCGCGGCAGGTCCTTGTACGCGCCCCGCAGGCCGCCCCGTCCCGTGTTGACCAGCGAGTACGTCGTCGTCGCCATGTGCTCCCCCGTGAAGGCCGCCGACCATCCTAGATCGCCGCCCGGGGGACGCCGCCGCCGGTCAGTCGTGGTCGTAGACGGTGACGTCGATGCCCCGTGCCGTGAGCCGGGCGGCTATCAGCGGCTCGATCCGCGACCACGTGCCGCCCGCCAGCCCGCAGCCGATGCGCGGCATGTGGACCGAGGCACTCAGCTCCAGCGCCTTGCCGGCGACGGCGGCGAGCGCCGTGTCGATGGCCTCGTAGCGCACGGGGACGCCTTTGCTGCCGGTGCGCACGCCCCGCTGGCCCACCATGTTGGCCACCCAGAGGTACGGGCCGACCTGGACGAACTGGGCCGCGCCCAGTGCGAAGTCGTTTCCCGCGCGCTGCCGGTGCCAGCGGCGGTAGGCCGCCTCTGGCTCGGACCAGCGGCGGGAGAGGGCGAGCACGAAGCCCTTGCCCCAGCCCCCGATGTCATTGCAGACGTGCGCGATCACTTTGACGCCTTTGCCCTGCGGCGCGGTGGCGTCCCCCCGGACGTATCTGATCTCGGACATGGCACAACCGTACGATGCACCTCTGACAACGCCCTGCTTCAAGCGCCGGCTTTCACAACGATGGTGAGACAGCAATACTGTTGCACCGGTGCGGTTCAGCAGAAGGAGGGTCATGGCGACCGAGACCGAGGAGCCGACGCTCACCGTCGACGAACTGGCCGCGCGCGCCGGGGTCACCGTGCGCACCATCCGTTTCTACAGCACGCGCGGTCTGCTGCCGCCGCCCGTGATCGGCCCCCGGCGCGTGGGGCACTACGGCTCCGACCACCTGTCCCGGCTGGCCCTCATCGAGGAACTGCAGCACCAGGGCATGACGCTGGCGGCCATCGAGCGCTACCTGGAGCAGTTGCCCGCGGACCTGAGCGCCCAGGACCTCGCCATCCACCGCGCCCTGGTCGCCTCGTGGGCACCCGAGTCGGCCGAGGAGGTGACCCGGCAGGAGCTGGAGCGGCGGGCCGGCCGGCCTCTGTCGGAGCAGGACGTGGACCGGCTCGCCGCGATGGGTGTGCTGGACCGTACCGACGGGGACGCGTTCCGGCTCGACGGCTCACTGCTGCGCCTCGGCGTCGAACTGCTGGACGTGCCCATCGCGCACGAGACCATCCTCGCGTCCCGCACCGTCCTGCTGGGCCACGCGCGGGCCGCGGCGCAGGACCTGACGCGCCTGTTCCGCGACGAGGTCTGGGGTCCCTATCGCGAGCGCGAGTCGGACCCGGACCATGTGGCGGCGATGAAGTCGCTGTCCGCGCACATGCAGCCGATGGTGATCCAGGCGCTGGTGACGGCGTTCCAGCGCTCGCTGCGGGAGGAACTGCGCGAGGCGTTCGGCGCCGGCGGGCCCGCGGAGCGCAGCGCGTAAACGCCTTGCCGCGAGCCGGGCGGTGCGTGAGGCTGCCCCGCATGTCCGATCAAGGAACCAGCACCTCGCACAGCGTGCACGCCCTGTTCCGCGAGGGTCGGCTGACGACCGTCCCCCGCAAGGCCGCGCGGCGCGAGCAGGTGCTCACGCACCTGGCGCGGACGCTCTTCGAGCGGGACCGCGACTACACCGAGCGCGAGGTCAACGACGTGCTGCTGACGGTGCACGACGACTGCGCCGCGCTGCGCCGCTACCTGATCGTGGCGGGCCTGCTGACCCGCACGAAGGACGGCGGCAGTTACCGGCGGGGACGTTAGACAGGGTTCCGGACACAACTGCCCCGCAGGATGTCCTGCGGCGGGCCGTCGCCGTCACCGTTCGTCGGCATCGTGAACGCCGGCTTCGCGGGCGTGTGCACTGCCGGGCAGCAGTGGCGACGTGACGGTCGAGGTGCACACGGGTGTGTTCACCGGGCCGGGGATCCTGCCCCTGATCACCGGGCCGGCCGAAGGAGCCTGCTCCACCGGCGCCGTCACGCGCGAGGAGACGGACAACTGGATCGCTGAGCAGTGTGCGCGGGCCGAGGCCGACCGCCTGTCCCTGGCACTGCCGATGTTCATGGCAGCGGCGACCGCACGACGATGAGACGCCGGCCGTGAAGTCGCCGGTGTCCTCAGTCCTCGCGGTCGAAGACGAATCCTCGGCGCGGCGCCCGGCGTGTCACGGCCGTGGCCGCGACACGCCGGGCATGGACTACCACCACCCTCATCGGGGCAGGACGCGTCAGGCGTCGGTGAAGACCTCGCCCCGCTCCGCCTTCTCCAGCAGCAGCGCGGGCGGCTGGAAGCGCTCGCCGTACCGGTCGGCCAGCTCACGGGCGCGCGCCACGAAGCCGGCGGGGCCGCCCTCGTAGCCGTTGATGTACTGCAGCACACCGCCCGTCCAGGCCGGGAAGCCGATGCCCATGATGGAGCCGATGTTGGCGTCGGCGACCGAGGTGAGGACGTTCTCCTCGAGGCAGCGGACGGTGTCCAGCGCCTCGGAGAAGAGCATGCGCTCCTGCATGTCCTCGAACGGGATCCCGGCGTCCTCGCGGGTGAAGTGCTCGCGCAGGCCCGGCCACAGCGCGGTGCGCTTGCCGTCCTCGTCGTAGTCGTAGAAACCGGCGCCGCCGCTGCGGCCGGTGCGGCCGAACTCGTCGACCATGCGGTCGATCACCGCTTCCGCCGGGTGCTCCGCCCAGGTGCCGCCCGCCTCCTCGATCGCGCGCCTGGTCTCGTTGCGGATCTTGCGCGGCAGGGTGAGGGTCAGCTCGTCCATCAGCGAGAGCACCTTGGCCGGGTAGCCGGCCTGGGCCGCGGCCTGCTCGACGGAGACGGGGTCGACGCCCTCTCCGACCATCGCCACACCCTCGTTGATGAACTGGCCGATGACCCGCGAGGTGAAGAAACCGCGGGAGTCGTTGACGACGATCGGCGTCTTGTTGATCCGGCGGACCAGGTCGAACGCGCGGGCCAGTGCCTCGTCGCCGGTGCGCTCGCCCTTGATGATCTCCACGAGCGGCATCTTGTCGACCGGCGAGAAGAAGTGCAGGCCGACGAAGTCGTCCGAACGCGAGACGCCTTCGGCGAGCACGGTGATGGGCAGCGTGGAGGTGTTGGAGCACAGGAGGGCGTCGGGCTCGATGACGTCCTGGATCTCCTGGAACACCTTGTGCTTGAGCGCCGTGTCCTCGAACACCGCCTCGATCACGGCGTCGCAGCCCGCGAGGCCGGCCGCCTCCGCGGTCGGCGTGATGCGGGCGAGCAGCGCGTCCGCCTTCTCCTGGGTGGTACGGCCCCTCGCCACCGCCTTGGCGCACAGCTTCTCCGAGTAGCCCTTGCCCTTCGCGGCGGCCTCGGCCGACACGTCCTTGAGGACCACCTCGATGCCGGCGAGGGCGCAGGAGTAGGCGATGCCCGCGCCCATCATGCCCGCGCCGAGGACGGCGACCTTGCGGACGGGGCGCGGCTCGATGCCGTCGGGGCGGCTGCGGCCCGCGTTGACGGCCTGCAGGTCGAAGAAGAACGCCTGCGTCATGTTCTTCGACGTCTGGCCGGTGACCAGCTCGGTGAAGTACCGGGACTCGATGACCTGCGCGGTCTCGAAGTCGACCTGGGAGCCCTCGACGGCGGCCGCGAGGATGTTGCGCGGCGCCGGGTAGGGGGCGCCCGCGGTCTGCTTCTTCAGGTTCGCGGGGAAGGCAGGCAGGTTGGCGGCGAACTTCGGGTTCGACGGGGTACCGCCGGGGATCTTGTAGCCCTTGACGTCCCACGGCTGCTGGGAGACCGGGTTGGCGTCGATGAAGGCGCGGGCCTTGGCCAGCATCTCCTCGGGGGTGGCGGCCAGTTCGTGGACCAGGCCGTTCTCCAGCGCGCGCTTCGGCGAGTACTGGGTGCCCTGGATGAGCACCTTCAGCAGGGCGTCGGCGATGCCCATGAGCCGTACGGTGCGGGTGACACCGCCACCGCCGGGCAGCAGGCCCAGGGTGACCTCGGGCAGGCCGATCTTGGAACCGGAGACGTCGAGCGCGATGCGGTGGTGGCAGGCGAGGGCGATCTCGTAACCGCCGCCGAGCGCCGCGCCGTTGACGGCCGCGACGACGGGCTTGCCGATGGTCTCGATACGGCGCAGGGCGCGCTTGATGGCCATGCCGCCCTCGAAGACGGACTGCGCGTCCTCGGGACCGGCCTGGATCATCAGCTTCAGGTCGCCGCCGGCGAAGAAGGTCTTCTTGGCGGAGGTGAAGACGATGCCGCGGATGGAGTCCTGCTCGGCCTCCACGCGGTCGGCGATCGCGGTGATGGAGGCCCGGAAGGCCTCGTTCATGGTGTTGGCGGACTGGTCGGGGTCGTCGAGGACGAGGGTGACGACGCCGGTCTCGTCCTGTTCCCAGCGGATGGTGGTGGACTCGCTCATGGTGGTGGCTGCTCCGTAAGGCGGGAAGGACGGGTGGTCAGAGACGCTCGACGACGGTGGCGATGCCCATGCCGCCGCCCACGCACAGGGTGGCGAGGCCGTACCGCTTGTCCTGGCGCTCCAGTTCGTCGACGAGGGTGCCGAGGATCATCGCGCCGGTCGCGCCGAGCGGGTGGCCCATGGCGATCGCGCCGCCGTTGACGTTGACCTTGTCGAGCGAGAGGCCCATGTCCTGGGCGAAGCGCAGGACGACGCCGGCGAACGCCTCGTTGATCTCGACGAGGTCGATGTCTTCGATGGTCAGGCCGGCCCGGCCGAGCGCCTTGCGGGTGGCGGGGGCGGGGCCGGTGAGCATGATGGTCGGCTCGGAGCCGGAGACGGCGGCGGAGACGATCCGGGCACGCGGCGTGAGGCCGTAGCGCTCGCCGACCTCCTTGTTGCCGATGGCGACGAGGGCGGCGCCGTCGACGATGCCCGAGGAGTTGCCCGCGTGGTGGACGTGGTCGATCTTCTCCACCCAGTGGTACTTCTGCAGCGCGACGGCGTCGAAGCCGCCGAGGTCGCCGATGTCCGCGAAGGACGGCTTCAGCGCGGCGAGGGAGTCGGCGGTCGTCCCGGGGCGCATGTGCTCGTCGTGGTCGAGGACGACGAGGCCGTTGCGGTCGCGGACCGGGACGACCGAGCGCTCGAAGCGGCCGTCCTTCCACGCGGCGGCGGCGCGCTCCTGCGACAGCGCCGCGTACTCGTCGACGTCGCGGCGCGACCAGCCGCCGAGGGTGGCGATCAGGTCGGCGCCGATGCCCTGGGGGACGAAGCCTGTGTCGTAGTTGGTCATCGGGTCGGCGAACCAGGCCCCGCCGTCGGAGGCCATGGGGACGCGCGACATCGACTCGACGCCGCCGGCGAGGACGAGGTCCTCCCAGCCGGACCGGACCTTCATCGCGGCCATGTTGACGGCCTCGAGGCCGGAGGCGCAGAAGCGGTTCTCCTGGACGCCCGCGACCGTGTCGGGCAGTCCGGCGGCGATCGCCGCGATGCGGGCGATGTCGGAGCCCTGGTCACCGACCGGGCCGACGACGCCGAGCACGATGTCGTCGATCGCGGCCGGGTCGAGACCGGGGAACCGGCGCTCGATCTCGTGGATCAGGCCGACGACGAGATCGATCGGCTTGGTGCCGTGCAGGGCGCCGTTGGCCTTTCCGCGCCCCCGGGGGGTACGGATGGCGTCGTACACATACGCTTCGGTGCTCACTGTCTGGAGCCTTTCGACGAGGGTGGGCCGTGTGCGGAGGTGGAGTCAGCTGAGCAGGGAGCGGCCGATGATCTCCTTCATGATCTCGGTCGTCCCGCCGTAGATGGTCTGGATGCGGCCGTCCGTGAACGCCCTGGCGACGCGGTACTCGTTCATGTAGCCGTACCCGCCGTGGAGCTGGAGGCACCGGTCGGCGGCGCGCTTCTGCAGCTCGGTCGCCCACCACTTGGCCATGGACGCGTGCACGGCGTCCAGCTCGCCGGCCGCGTGGTCGGCGATGCAGCGGTCGAGGAAGGCGCGGGTGACGGCGCATTCGGTGGCGAGCTCGGCGATCTCGAAGCGGATGTGCTGGAGCCTGGCGAGCGGCCGTCCGAACGCCTCCCGCTCCTTCACGTACGCGGTCGTGATCTCCAGCAGGTGCTCGGCGGCGGCGATCCCGGCGACGGCTATCGCCATCCGCTCCTGCGCCAGGTTGGTCATCAGGTGGACGAAGGCGCCGTTCAGTTCGCCGAGGAGGTTCTCCTTGGGGACGCGTACGTCGTGGAAGAACAGCTCGGCGGTGTCCTGGGACTTCTGGCCGATCTTGTCGAGGTTCCGGCCGCGCTCGAAGCCCTCCATGCCGCGCTCGACGACGAGCAGCGACAGGCCGTGCGCGCCACCCTCCGGCGTGGTCCTCGCGACGACGACGACCAGGTCGGCGAGGATCCCGTTGGAGATGAAGGTCTTGGAGCCGTTGAGCACCCAGTGGTCACCGCGGTCCTCGGCGGTGGTGCGGATGCCCTGCAGGTCGGAGCCCGCGCCCGGTTCGGTCATGGCGATGGCCGTGATGGTCTCGCCGGTGCAGAAGCCGGGCAGCCAGCGGCGCTTCTGCTCGTCCGTGGCGAGGGAGGTCAGGTACGGGCCGATGATGTCGTTGTGCAGCCCGATCGCCAGTCCGGGCGCGCCGGCGCGGGTGAACTCCTCGTGCAGCACGGCGGCGTAGCGGAAGTCGTCGTTGCCGCCGCCTCCGTACTCCTCCGGCACGGCGAGGCCCAGGAGGCCCTGCCGGCCCGCCGCGCGCCAGGCGTCCCGGCTGACGATGCCGTCCTTCTCCCACTGTTCGTAGTGCGGCAGCACCTCCTTGGCGAGGAAGGTGCGGACGGTCTCGCGGAAGGCCTCGTGCTCGGCGGTGAAGATCTGGCGCTTCAACGGTCCTCCTGCGGATCGGTCAGGGTCACGTCCCAGTCGCGGGCGACCTCCGCCGTGTGCGCGCCGGGCATCGCCGGCGGCCGCCTCACGGCCCCGGGCGTGGCGGAGAACCGCGGCGCGGGCGCGGGCTGGGTGATGCCCCCGTGGTCGGTGAAGGTGCCGCGGGCCGCGATGTGGGGGTGCGCCGGTGCTTCGCGCAGCGACAGGACGGGCGCGACGCAGGCGTCCGAGCCCTCGAAGACCGCGGTCCACTCGGCGCGGGTACGGGTCCTGAAGCGGGCGGCGATCGCCTCGCGCAGCTCGCCCCAGCGGTCGAAGTCCTTGCGGGCCGGGATCTCGTCCCTGATGCCGAGCAAGTCGATGAACTCGTCGTAGAACCGCTGCTCCAGCGCGCCGACCGCCATGTAGCCGCCGTCGGCCGTCTCGTAGGCGCCGTAGAAGGGGCATCCGCCGTCGAGCAGGTTGGTGCCGCGGCGGTCCTGCCAGCCGCCGGCCGCCATCATGCCGTGGATCATCGTGGCGAGGTGGGCGGCGCCGTCGACGATGGCCGCGTCCACGACCTGGCCCGTGCCGCCCTCGGTGCGCGCGTGCTGGAGGGCGGCGAGCACGCCGATGACGAGGTAGAGCGAGCCGCCCGCGTAGTCGCCGACCAGGTTGGCCGGGACAACGGGCGGCTCGCCGTCCTTGCCGATCATGGAGAGCGTGCCGGTGAGGGCGATGTAGCCGATGTCGTGGCCGGCCCGGTGGGCGAGCGGGCCGTCCTGCCCCCAGCCGGTCATCCGCCCGTAGACCAGCCGCGGATTGCGGGCCAGGCACACGTCCGGGCCGACGCCGAGCCGTTCGGCGACGCCGGGGCGGTAGCCCTCGATCAGCACGTCGGCCCGCTCGACCAGGGCGAGGACCTGGCCGGGCCCGTCCTCGGCCTTGAGGTCGATCAGCACCGAACGCTTGTTGCGGTTGGTGAGGTCGTAGGCCGGATCGATACCGAGTCCCGCGCCGCCGGGGCGGTCGATCCGCACGACGTCGGCCCCGAGGTCGGCCAGGAGCATGGCGGCGAACGGGCCGGGCCCGATGCCCGCCAGCTCCACCACACGAACCCCGGCCAGCGGGCCGTTCATTGACGCTGTCATCCAGCCCCCAGCAGTGTGACACAACTGATGTAACACCAGTGATGGTAAGAACGCGTTCCACTCCGCACAAGGGCTTCGGGAGAGCAAGCGCTTAGAAGCGCGGACAACGCCAGGTTACCGATGGGAAACGCTTCTTCTGCGGGGCCGCGCGGCGCGCTAGCCTCAGCCACCGACATCGGCGTTCTGGCCCCGTGCCCTGATCCGCCGGACAGCCCCGACGGCGGAGGAGCCATTGGACAGCCAGAACGGGACCGGTCGCGCGCAGCGTCCGTACGACATCGTGCTCTTCGGGGCGACCGGGTTCGTCGGACAGCTCACCGCCGAATACCTGGCGCGGTACGCGCCGGCCGACTGCCGATGGGCGATCGCGGGCCGCAGCCGGGCAAAGCTGGAGCGGCTGCGCGAGCGCCTCGCCGTCATCGCTCCCTCGTGCGCGGACCTTCCCCTGGTCGAGGCCGACGCGGACGATCCCCGCGCGCTGCGGGAACTGGCCGAGTCGGCACGGGTCGTCGCGACGACGGTCGGCCCCTACGTCCTGTACGGCGAGGCGCTGGTGGCCGCGTGCGCCGACGCCGGGACGGACTACGCGGACCTGACGGGCGAGCCGGAGTTCGTGGACGCGATGTTCGTACGCCACGACGCGCGCGCCCGCGAGACCGGCGCGCGCCTCGTGCACGCCTGCGGCTTCGACTCGGTCCCGCACGACCTGGGCGCCTTCTTCACGGTGCGGCAGCTGCCCGAGGGGGTGCCGCTGAAGGTCGACGGGTTCGTCAGCTCCAACGCGATGTTCTCCGGCGGGACCATGGCCTCGGCGCTCACGGCGATGGCGCGCGGCCGCGAGACGCTGCGCGCCGGGCACGAGCGCCGGCTGCACGAGCCGCGGCTGGTCGGGCGGCGCGCCCGCGCACCGCTGGGGGCGCCGCACTTCAACCGGGAGACGGGCGCGTGGGCGCTGCCGCTGCCGACGATCGACCGGCAGATCGTGGCGCGTTCGGCGCGCGCGCTGGAGCGTTACGGCCCCGACTTCCGCTACCGCCACTACGCGGCGGTAGCGTCGCTGCCGGTGGCGCTCGGCGGCCCGGCGGCGGTGGGCGCGGGCTTCGCCCTCGCCCAGATCCCGGCGGCGCGGAGGTGGCTGATGAGCCGCTACGCACCGGGCGAGGGCCCGAGCCCGCAGCGCCGCGCGAAGAGCTGGTTCTCGGTCCGCTTCGTGGGCGAGGGCGGTGGCCGCCGCGTGTTCACGGAGGTGTCGGGCGGGGACCCCGGGTACGACGAGACGGCGAAGATCCTGGCGGAGTCGGCGCTGTGTCTCGCCTTCGACGAACTGACGGTGGGCGGTGGCCAGTTGACGACGGCGGTGGCGATGGGTGACGCGCTGGTGGACCGGCTGCGGGTGCGGGGGGTGCGGTTCCGGGTGGCGGCGGTGCGGTAGGGGGCGCGGCGGGGTGGGGACCGCTGCGGGGTGGGGGCCGCTGCGGGGGGCCGTTTCCCCACCCGCCCCCTTCCCGAACCGGGCTCCGCCCGGACCCGTACCGCGCTCGGCGCGGTGTCCTCGAACTCCCCTACGGCCTGGCGGCCGTGGGAGGGGCCCCCGGACGGGCTGATTTCGCGCAGCGAAATCAGCCCCCGCCGGCGCTTGAGGCGCAGGGGCCCACCCAGCTTCGCCGGCGATTGAGGCGCGAGGTTCGGGGCAGCGCCCCGACAAGAGCGCCGCGTGCAAGCAGCCCCACCGGCGATGGAACCGCCGGGCAACCTCCAGCCCCGCCGGCGATTGAGGCGCGGGGGCACGGGGGCAGCGCCCCGAGGGTTAGGGCATCGCCTCGCGCAAGGCCCGGCGGCACAGGGCGTCCGCGTGGCGCGTCGTCTCCGGGACACGGAAGCGCGGCGCCAGGCGCAGCACATGCGCGCAGGCCGCTTCCAGCGTCACCCGGTGGCCGACCGAGACGTACACCGGCTTCACACCCGACTGCGTCCGCAGGGCCCGCCCCACCTCCTCGCCGTCCTCGGCGCGCAGCGTCGCGAAGTCACCGCGCCGGCCGCCCAGTTCGCCGTGGGAGAAGACGAACGGGTTCTTCGCGACACCGATCACCGGCAGCCCCGTCAGCACGCCGAGGTGGCTGGCGAGGCCGAAGCGCCGTGGATGGGCACGTCCGTAGCCGTCGCAGACGACCAGCCCGGGCCCCACCGGCAGGGACTCCAGCGCGGCCAGCACCGTCGGGATCTCCCGGAACGCGAGCAGCCCGGGGACGTACGGAAAAGAGACCCGGCCGATCGCCGTCGACCGCGCCACGACCTCCAGGGTCGCGGCGTCGAGCACGACGGCCGCCGCGGCGACGATGTCGCGCTCGTCGTCGTACGCCACGTCGACACCCGTCACCAGCCCCGTGCCGGGCGGCGGCCCGGCCTCGTCGAGGACGACACGCGTGCGCAGTTCGTCCTGGACGGCCAGGGCCGCCTCCTCGGTCTCGGGCCAGCCCGCGGGAATGTCGACGATCTTCATGGTCCGATCAGCCTAAGCCGCGCCCGGGTAACCTGGCGATCATGTTCGTAATGGAATTGACCTACACCGCTCCCGTCGTGCGCGTCGAGGAGCTCCTCGACGCGCACGTCGAGTGGCTGGACGCGCTGTACGAGGAGGGCGTGTTCATCGCCTCCGGGCGGAAGAACCCGCGCGACGGCGGCGTGATCCTCGCCGTCGGGGACGACCGCGAGCGGATCGAGCAGATCGCGGCGGCCGACCCCTTCGTCATGGGCGAGGTGTGCACCTACCGGATCACGGAGTTCATCGCGACCAAGACCGCTCCCGAACTCGCCCCCTACCGGCAGCAGTTGCCGTCGTAGCGGCGTCCGGTCAGAACTCCAGGCGCGCGACCCGGCCCTTCTCGCCCGACGCCCAGCACCCGAAGTCGGGCGTGCAGTCGACGGTGTCGAACGACCCGCTGTCCACGGTGCGCCAGGTGCGGCCGCCGTCGACGGTGAGATCCGTACCGGTCGGGCCGACGGCGAGGGCCGCCGACTTCAGGTGCGGCAGCCACGCGACGCCCGAGCGGTACGCGGGCGGCGGTGTCGCCGCCTGGCGCCAACTGCGCCCGCCGTCCGCCGTGACGGCCGCGGCCCGGGGTGATCCCTCGCCGCTGCGGTAGTCGCCGCCGACGGCGATGCCCTGCTCGCGGTCGCGGAAGGCGAGGGCGAAGACTCCGCGCGCGGGATCCCCGGCCGGCACGGTCGACTCGGCGACGCTCCAGTTCAGTCCGCGGTCGGCGGAGTGCAGGACCCGGGCCGTGGCGCCTCCCCCGGTGGCCAGCCAGACGTCCTTCGGGCCCGAGGAGACCAGGCACTGGCCGCTCGCGGCGAAGCCCGCCTCGCCCGGCAGGGCGGCCGGCATGCCGTCGCTCGGCAGCACCTTCCAGGACCGGCCTCCGTCACCGGTGGACAGGATCCGGTACTTGCCGTCGACCGGGTCGCTCATGGCGAGCCCGTGGCGATGGTCGAAGAAGGTGACGCAGTCGTAGAAGGCTCGCGGATCGGTGTTGCGGAACGACTCGGTCCAGGTCTCCCCGCCGTCGTCGGTGCGCAGCACGCGGGACGCCTCCCCCTCCCCGATGGCGAGAACGACGGCCCGGCGGGCGTCGAACGCCTCGACGTCCCGGAACTCCAGCTCCCCCGCCCCCGGCGGCGAGACGTTCAGCCATGTACGGCCGCCGTCACCCGTGCGCAGCACCGTCCCCTTGGATCCCGCCACCCACGCCACCTTGCGGCTGACCGGCGCGAGGCCCCGGAAGCGCACGTCGGTCCCGGTCTCCTTCAGCTTCCAGGCGGGCGTCGCCGCGGCCGCGCGCGGGTCCGTCTCCGCGGCCGGCCGGGCCGCCTGTGCCGGTACGGCGAGCACCGCGGAAACCGCAGCCGCGCACAGCCCCACCGACACCATTCGTCTCGTCTTCCCCTTGGACGTCATGGCGCTGGAAGCTAGCCCACGGGCCCTATGCCGTCCAGAGTGCGAGACGGCGTACCGCACGGGGCGGGACGGTGACACAGCTCACTCGCCCCCCGGATGCACGGATTCCGTTGCTCCAGCGTCTTCGGTGGTGCCCGGGAGCCCCGGGCAGGACGATCCCATCGAGCCGCACACGAAGGAGCGGGCCTTGTCCACCGTCATCGAGCAGGCCGTTCAGGCCCGCCTCGTCGCCTCCGCACCCCGCATGGAGTCGGTTCCGGCGACGCTGCACTACGACCGCCGGGACCCCTTCGCCGTGCGTATCGACTTCCCGGCCCCGGCGACGCTGGAGGGCGCCGACATCTCGTGGGCCTTCTCGCGCGAGCTGCTGGCCGAGGGCGTCCGCGCGGCGACCGGCGTCGGCGACGTCCGCGTGCGGCCGTACGGCTACGACCGTACGGTGCTGGAGTTCCACGCAGCTGAGGGCACCGCGGTGGTGCACATCCGCACCGGTGAGCTGCTCCGCTTCCTCGACCGGGCGCAGGCCCTGGTGCCGGCGGGCAGCGAGCATCTGCACCTGGACCTCGACCACGACCTCGCCGAGCTGCTGCGCGACGCCTGCTGACCCTCCCGCTACGCCTTGCGGGCGCGGGGGGCGGGTCATCAGCAACTTCTAAAGCAAGGCCTGGCGCGCCACGCGGTGGCGGAGGTAGACGACTCCCGAGCTGAAGGTGCGGGTCTCGACGAGTTCGAGGTCCACCCGGCGCTCGCGTTGGGGAAAGAACGGAATGCCACCGCCAACCAGCACCGGGTAGACGATGGCCCGGTACTCGTCGATCAGACCCAACGCGGCCGCCTCGGCGGCGAGAGTCGCGCCGCCGATCGCGATGTCGCCCTCCCCCGGCTCGGCTCGCAACCGCTCGATCTCCTCCGCCAGGCCGCCGGAGGCCAGGCGGGCATGGCCCTGCACCGTCGACAGCGTGGTGGAGAACACCACCTTTGGCAGCGGCTTCCAGAGCGCGGCCCACTCGAGCGTGGAGTCGTCGAGCGATGGATCCTGGTCGGCGGTCTCCCAGTACAGCATCGTCTCGTACAGCCGTCGTCCCAACAGGTGGACGCCGACCTGTCGGATCTCGTCGATCCAGAAGCGAAAGACCTCCTCGTCGGGCCCCGTCCAGTCGAAGTCGCCGTCCGGCCCGACGATGTAGCCGTCAAGTGAGACGTTCATCGAATAGGTCACGCTGCGCATCAGAAGTCCTCCTCGGGAACGGGTTCGACACTATGACCGCCGACCGCCGCAGGACTCATCACGGCTCGCGGGATCCCCTCAGATGCCCCGCCCCACGCGAAGATCATCACGAAGGACGGCGATCTTTCGAGAGACGGCCTAGCGGTCGCTCCGGCGCTCCCTCATCAGGGCGTTGAGCCGTCCGTAGTCCTCACCGCCGGTCAGCGCCGTGTACGTGCCCGTCTCCAGCAGCTCGGCGGCGGCCCGGCGCACCACGGCGTGGGCGGCCTGCGCGATACCCGACCCGACGCTGACGCGCGCCGCCCCGAGCCGGCCCAGTTCGGCGGCGTCGGGCGCGCCCGGGCCCGCCATCACGTTCAGCGGCGCGTCGATTCCCTTGGCCAGCGCCTCCACGGTCCCCGGGTCGACCACGCCCGGCACGAAGATCCCGTCCGCTCCGGCGGCGACGCAGTCCGCGGCCCGCCGGAGCGTCTCGTCCAGCCGGTCCGCCTCCGCGCCGATTCCCGCGAGGTAGACGTCGATGCGGGCGTTGACGAAGAGCGGGACCTCCGCCGCGTCCGCCGCGGCCCGCGCCGCCGCGATCCGGCGGACGTGCTCGTCGGCCGGGCGCAGGCCGTCCTCGATGTTGACGCCCACGGCGCCCGCGTCCAGCACGGCGCGCACGGTGGCGGCGATGCCGTCGGCGTCGGCCGCGTAGCCGCCCTCGATGTCCGCCGTGACCGGCACGCCGACGGCCGAGGCCATACGCGCCACCTGGGCGAGAGCCGCGGCTCCCTCCAGCCGGTCGCCGTCGGCGGTGCCGAGGTCCCAGGCGACGCCGGCGCTGGTGGTGGCGATCGCCGCGGCGCCCGCGTCCTCGATGATCCGGGCGCTCGCCGTGTCCCAGGCGTTGGGGAGCAGCAGCGGACGGCCGGTGGTGTGCAGGGCGTGGAAGCGGCGGGCGAGGTCACGAAGGTTCGTCATGCCCGCACTCAATCAGTGCTTCCCCCGCTGTGGCTGGCAGCTTTCCGACATCAACGCGGGCGGGCCCGGCAGCCCGTAAATGCTTTGACAGCCCGACGGGCCGGTCCCTAGCGTGTACGACGGTTCTGTTGTCGTCGATCGGAGTAGGACGTTGCTCGTCTGAGGTCACGAGACACCGTGCGGCCCGGCCTTTGCCCGCGCGCACGTGTGCGACCTCGACGCTCTGCCGTCCGCTTTCCGCCCGACCGGGACCTCTTCTCGTTCCCGTACGGCTCCGTCGCCACGTGTCCCGGTGTCTCCACCGTTGCCCCGCCCCTTCCACGCGACCCGGAGACCCGTATGCCACTCACCCCCGCTTTCCTCACCTGCTCCTCCCTCGGCTTCGCCTGGCCGGACGGCACGCAGGTGTTCGACGATTTCCACCTCGCCGTCGGCCCCGGCCGTACGGGCCTGATCGGCCTCAACGGCTCGGGGAAGTCCACCCTCTTGAAGCTGATCGCCGGCGATCTCGTCCCTGTCTCGGGCACGGTCCGGGTCGCGGGCGAGGTCGGGTACCTGCCGCAGAACCTGGTCCTCGACACGGGCCTGCGCGTCGACGAGGTGCTGGGCATCGCCGCGACCCGCGCGGCGCTGCACGCCATCGAGGGCGGCGATCCGAGCGAGAAGCACTTCACCGCGGTCGGCGACGACTGGGACGTGGAGGAGCGCGCACGCGCCGCACTCGACCAGCTCGGTCTCGGGCACATCGGCCTGGACCGCACCATCGGCGAGGTGTCCGGCGGCGAGGGCGTCCTGCTGCGGCTGGCGGCCCTGCTGCTGGCCAGGCCGGACGTGCTGCTGCTCGACGAGCCGACCAACAACCTCGACCTGTACGCGCGCCGCAGGCTCTACGACGCGGTCACGGCCTGGTCCGGGGTCATGGTGGTCGTCAGTCACGACCGCGAACTACTCGAACGCGTCGACCAGATCGCCGACCTGCGCGACGGCGAGGTGAGCTGGTACGGCGGCAACTTCACGGCGTACGAGCAGGCGCTCGCCGTCGAACAGGAGGCGGCGGAGCGGATGGTGCGTGTGGCGGAGGCCGACGTGCAGCGGCAGAAGCGCGAACTGGCCGACGCACAGGTGAAGTTGGCGCGCCGCAAGCGTTACGGGCAGAAGATGTGGGACAGCAAGCGCGAGCCCAAGATCGTGATGGGCGCCCGCAAGCGCGCCGCTCAGGAGTCGGCGGGCAAGCACCGCATCATGCACACGGAACGGCTCGCGGAGGCACGGGAACGCCTCGACGAGGCCGCGGACGCCGTACGCGACGACGACGAGATCCGCATCGAGCTGCCGCACACCACCGTCCACCCGGGGCGCGGAGTGCTGCGGCTGAGCGGACTGCGCCTGCGGTACGGCGCCGAGATCCCCGGCGAGCTGGAGGTGCGCGGGCCCGAGCGCATCGCCCTGGTCGGGCGCAACGGCGCGGGCAAGACGACGCTGCTGCGCACCATCACCGGGGAGCTCGCGCCGGTCGCCGGCGAGGCGGTGGCACAGGTTCCGCTGCGCTTCCTGCCGCAGCGTCTCGATCTGCTCGACGACGGCCTGAGCGTGGTCGAGAACGTGGCCCGCTTCGCGCCGGGCGCGACGAACAACGCGATTCGGGCCAAACTCGCGCGCTTCCTGTTCCGCGGGGCGCTGGCCGACCAGCCGGCGGGGACGCTGTCGGGCGGTGAGCGCTTCAGGGCCGCCCTCGCCGCCCTGCTGCTGGCCGAGCCCGCGCCGCAGCTGCTCATGCTGGACGAGCCGACGAACAACCTCGACATGGCGAGCGTGCGGCGGCTGACGGCGGCGCTGGAGTCCTACGAGGGCGCGCTGATCGTGGCGAGCCACGACGTGACGTTCCTGGAGTCGATCGGCGTCACGCGCCGGCTGCTGCTGGACGGCGAGGGGCTGCGGGACATCTCGGCCGACGAGCTGGGGGCGGAGGCGTTCCCGGAGGGCTGAGGAGGGCGCGGTGCGAGGGCGGGGCCGGCCGGAACCGGAACGTGACCTGCCTCTCCCTGGCACCGCGCCACCTGGCCACATAACCGTATGTAAGGGGCCATTGCGGAGCCGGGCTTGGCCGAGGCCTTATCGCGTGCTTAACCTACGGTTTCGTAACCTACGAATCCGTAAGTACCTCTCCCGTCCCCAGGAGCACTCGTGACGATCACCTCTCCCCACCTCGGCAGTTCGGACGCCTGGAGCGACGCCCGGCTGCTGTACGCACTGGAAGAGGTCGTGGAGAATGAGCTCAACCGCCACCTCAAGGTCGCCAAGGACTGGATGCCGCACGAGTACGTGCCCTTCGGCGACGGCCGGAACTTCCCGGGCTTCTTCGAGGACGGGGAGGCCTGGGAGCCGGACCAGTCCAAGGTCACCGACATCGGCCGCATCGCCCTCGTGGTGAACCTGCTGACCGAGGACAACCTCCCGAGCTACCACCACGAGATCGCCTCCCTCTTCGGCCGCGACGGCGCGTGGGGCACCTGGGTGCACCGCTGGACCGCGGAGGAGGGCCGGCACGGCATCGTCATGCGCGACTACCTGCTCACCTCGCGCGCGGTCGACCCGGACAAGCTGGAGCAGTTCCGCATGGCGCACATGGCGGAGGGCTTCGAGTCGGACAACCGCCACTCGATGCTGCACTCCGTCGCGTACGTCGCCTTCCAGGAGCTCGCGACCCGCGTCTCGCACCGCAACACCGGCCACCAGTCGGGCGACCCCGTCTGCGACCGGATGCTGGCGCGCATCGCGACCGACGAGAACCTGCACATGGTCTTCTACCGCAACCTGCTGAGCGCGGCCTTCGAGCTCGCCCCCGACCTGACCATGCAGGCCGTCCGCGACGTCGTGGTCAACTTCCGGATGCCCGGACACGGCATGCCCGGCTTCGAGCGCGCGGCCGCGCAGATGGCGATCGGCGAGATCTACAACCTGCGCATCCACCACGACGACGTCCTCCAGCCGGTGCTCCGCTTCCTGAAGATCATGGAGATCGACGGCCTGGGCCCCGAGGGCCTCAAGGCTCAGGAGGAGCTCGGCCTGTACATGGGTGGGCTGGACTCCGAGGCGAGGAAGTTCGACGAGAAGCTCGCCGCCCGCAAGGCCCGCATGGCGGCCCGCGCGGGGAAGTGACGCCGAGGCCGGCCGACCCCGGCGTGCGGGCCCGGTCTCACCACGCGGCCTCCTGGTAGTCCTTGAGGAACACGCCTGCGACCGGGTCGCCCGCCTCACCGCGCACGATCGGGTCGTAGATCCGCGCCGCGCCGTCGACGACGTCGAGCGGCGTGCGGGTGCCGAAGGCGGCGATCCGCGCCTTGCGCGGCGCTGGGTTCTCGTCGGTGATCCATCCGGTGTCGACGCTGCACATGTGCACGCCCTCGGCGGCGAGCTGCGCCGCGCTCGTGCGCGTGAGCATGTTCAGTGCCGCCTTGGCCATGTTGGTGTGCGGGTGGCGGGCGGTCTTGTTGCGCACCGCGAACCGGCCCTCCACGGCCGTCACATTGACGATGTACCGCCGCGGCCTGGGCGAGGCCAGCAGCAGCGGCAGCAGGCGGTCGGCGAGCAGGGCCGGCGCCAGGGCGTTGACCAGCTGGGTCTCGAGCAGCTCGGCGGGGTCGAGGCCGCCGAGCCGGGCCGACCAGGAGTTCTCCGGCGCGAGGTCGGGCAGCAGGCCCGTCTGCTCGGACGCCTCCGCCTCGGCCTCCGGCAGGACGAGTGAGAGGGCGCCGTCCGGTGCCCCCACGGCCGCCATCGGCGCATAGCCGGGCGCCATGAGCACGCCGGGCCGCGCGGCGCCGCTCTCCCCCGCGGCCAGCAGCGCGTACGCCTCGGGCGGGCGGCGGATCGTCTGCGCGGCGTTGTTGACCAGGACGTCCAACGGCTCGCCGCTGTCGCGCAGCCGCTCGCACAGGCCCAGCACCTGCCGTGGGTCACGCAGGTCGACGGCGACGACCGTCAGCCGGCCGAGCCAGTCGCGGCTGCCCGGCACGGCCCGGAACCTGCGCAGCGTGTCGTCCGGGAACCGGCTCGTGACCAGCAGCTCGGCACCGTCCCGCAGCATCATCAGCGCCAGCTGGAAGCCGATCTTCACCCGGCCGCCGGTGAGCAGGACCCGCCGTCCGCGCAGGTCCGTGCTCAGCGAGCGCCGGGCGGTGTTGTCGGCGGCGCAGGGCGGGCAGAGCCGGTGGTAGAAACTGTCGACCTGTCGGTAGAGCGCCTTGCAGACATAGCAGTGCCGGGGCCGCTCGTAGTGCTCGACGTCCCGGCCCGGCTCCACGGCCGCGAGCGGCGCGTCCTCTAGCCGGTCAAGGGCGCCCGTGGCGGTCCCGGCCGCGAGGGCGGCATCGGCCTCGGACCGGGCGCGCCGTACGGCCTTGCGCCGCAGATTGCGGCTCTCGCGCGCGAACGACGCGGCGATCGACTCGCCCCTCATCCGCCGGGGATCGCCCAGCGGCAGCGCACGCAGCTTGCGCGCCATGAGCGCGAAGGCGTCCAACTCGTCGTCCGTGACCTGGTCGTTCATGTCGTCGTCCCAACCCCTGCCGAGTCCGGTGATCTTAACGACGGCCCGTCAATCGGAGCATCCGGATATCCCCCCACTCGTGCGGGGTACGGCAGTTGTCCCCGGCGGCCGACGGTCTGCCAGGGTGAGCGGCCATGGATCCCGATCTCGAGGTGAACGGCCGTCAGCTGGACCGGTTCTGCCGGGCCCTGGACGAGTCCCTGACGTCACTGGGCGAGGCGCGCCGAGCGCTGGAACACGTACGGGCGGACCAGTTGGGCACCGCCGCGCTCGACGAGGCGTGCGACGGCTTCCAGAAGCGCTGGAAGTACGGCGCCGAACAACTCGGCGACCGCATCACGTCCGTCCGCGACGGCGTGCAGGCCACGCGGGCCGGGTTCGCGGAGGTCGAGCGGGCGATCGAGGCGGCGTTCAGGGCCGTGGCGGCGCGGCATGGCTGAGTATCCGCACCTGGGCTGGGACCCGGCGCCGGGCAGCCCGGCGGAGATCGCGGCGCTCCAGAGCAAACTGCACGCCTCGGCAACGGCCCTGGGCACGGCGCACGCGCTGGTGAACCGCCTCCTCGGGGAGAGCGCGCACTGGAGGGGCGAGGCGGCGCAGGCCTTCCGCGGCGCGCTGGACGGCGACCTGCCCCGGTACCTGAGGAACGCGCACCGCTCGGTGTCCAAGGCGTCGGCGCGACTGCTGTCGTGGCACGAGGACCTGGTGGGCTACCAGGCGACGGCACGGACGTACGAGGCGAGGGCGCGGCTGTCCGCGGCGGAACTACGGCGCGCGCAGTCCCACCACGACGCCCTCGCCGCGACCCCGGACGCGCCGCCACCGGACCTCCGCACGGCGGCGTCCGCGGTGACACGCGCGCGTACGGCACTGGCGTCGGTCCGCGCGCTGGCCCACGAACTGGAGGCGACACACGCGGCGGAGGCGGCGCGCATCGCGAAGTCCCTGAACGAGGCGACGGACAGACTGGCACCGCGGGAGCCGGGGGCGTTGGACAAGGTGCTGAAGTGGATCGACGAGGACCTCGGCGACCTGTTATCGGATGTCTCCGCCGTCGCCGGCTTCTTCGCGCTGGCCGTCGGGCCGTTCTTTCCGCCCGCGGGCATGGTGCTCATGCTCGTCGCTGCCGGGGCGAGCATCGGAGCGCTGACGTTGCACCTGGCCGACCCCAAGGTCCGTCAATCGATCAAGGACGGTTTCACCAAAGGCGAATTCGATGCCGACTTCTGGGCCAGCGCCGTGACCGTGACCGGCGACGCGCTCGGTGCCGTACCGGGCGTGGCCGCAATCGCTCACGGAGCCAAGTCGGCGTCAGCAGCCGCGCACGCGGTGTCCGCGCTGGCTGATCCTGGAGCCTTGGCCATGGCCCGCGCCGGGTCCCAAGGATTCGGGCGAGGCGCCTGGGAGGTTATGGACGGCATGCGGCAGGTGGAGAACCCGCTGACCTCCTGGGCGTTGCGCAGCACACCCCAGCTCGTCCAGGAAGGGACGAAGTACACCTTCGCGGGCGCGGGGGCCGTCACAGCCGTCTCGCATTACACCCCCTACAACAAGAACGAAACCGTCTCGAGCACGGCGACGGCCGTGGACGGCACTCGCGCAGTGCTCGACGACGGACCCAGCGCCGCCGCCAAAGCGGCCCATGCCTGGGCCGCTCTGGCAGGCCGGTAACCAACGACCCATAGAGGTGAACGCCATGTCCACCACGGTCCCCCCACTGTGGTTCCGCTTACCGCCCGGCTACCACGAATACGACGATTTCGGCCCGGAAGACCAACAGGCGATCGCGTCAGCACTCCTGCCGGCAATCCTTGACGACCCGGCAGATGTCGACAGCGCCGAGCGCCAGTTGGCGGCCATGAACAACCTGCTCCGTGCCATGCGTCAGGAAGCGACGGTCCACCTGTCCCTCGGGGTCCACCCCGACGAAGAGCACGGGGCCGCGTTCTCCGTCTTCTGCATCTCCGTGTCCGGGATCCAGTGGCGGCCCGCGGCCATGGCAGTCGCCCAGAGCGCACTCGCCCTTGCCGACTCCCCCAGATGGCGCAGCAATTCCGGAAGAATTCTCGACCTGCCCTCCGGCCAGCCCGCAGCACTGGTGTCCGGCACGTTGTCGGCGCCGCCTCGGCAACTCCTTCAGAGCGCTGGGATCCTCGCCGAGCCCTGCGAGACGTTCCAGGCACGCCTCACCGTGCCGTTCCCCATGGGTACGTACGTTGCCGTCGCCGACATCACCAGCGCGGCGACCCGTCACGCGGCTGCGTACACGGACATCCTGGAAGCGATCGCCGGAACCATCTCGTTCACCGCGCCTTCCCTCCCATCCAGCCCGTCCCAGCGCCCCTCTCGCCTTCTGGAGCTGTTCTGATGACGCCTCAGCAGATCGCGGTCCCCCAGCACAAGGCAGCGTTCGACCATCCGCCGACGGCTCGAGGGCACCGCAGTCTGGTCGTCAAACGACGAGCCTGGCTTGCCGTGGTCGTCGGTTGCGGCGTCGCGTGGACCTGGATGGGTGTGGCGCATCCCCCCCGGAATGTCATCGGCATGGTGGTGATCAGCATCCTCTTCTATCCGCTGATGCTCACTGCCACCTACCTCGCCCTGCGCCGCACCCGCCGTAACGCCGTCATCCTGCGGACCTACCCCTGGCGGGCCTTCCCCTGCGAGTACCCCCGTCGCTCGCTGGAGAGTCCCAAGGTGGTCGTCATCAAGTTCACCGACGACCATGCGCCCGTCCTGCGCTTCACTCCCTTCTCCGTGAACCTCAGGGAGAAGCAGAACCCTCAGCCGGACATGATCTGGTTCGCCGGGGACATCCGGTACGGCGGCGTCGTCTCGCCCGTCGGCGGGCACTTTCCCGTGCGGGTGGTGCCCGACGCCCCCGCCGCGCCCGTGCCGGAAGGCACCGCTGCCGAGGACGAGCTCGCGCGGGCGGCCGAGCTCGTCAAGGACGGCAAGGTGCGCACCACCTAGGCGCGGCCCGCACGCTCACGCCCCCGCTTCAACCGCTGGCGTTCCTTCTCCGAGAGCCCGCCCCACACACCGAATCTCTCGTCGTGCGTCAGCGCGTACTCCAGGCACGCCACCCTCCCCTCGCACGCTCCGCACAGCTGCTTGGCCTCGCGGGTGGAGGAGCCGGGGGCCGGGAAGAAGAACTCCGGGCCCGCCTGGGCGCACAGGGCCGTCTCCTGCCAGGCCAGTTCCGGGTCGGTGATGGTGTTGATCGCCATGTACGTCACCTTGCCCCGTGGCGATAAACAGTCGATCAATGACGCGTCAACGACCCCCACCGCTCCCATTCAGCCGCGCTGTTCGACGCCCCGCAGGACCGCGAACCGCGCTCCCGCCGGGTCCGCGAGGCGGGCGAAGCGGCCCACGCCCTCCATCGTGGTCGGGGGCATCCTGATCTCGCCGCCGAGTTCCTGGGCCGTGGTCACGGCCGCGTCGCAGTCGGTGACCCCGAAGTACGGCAGCCAGAACGGGCCCAGGTTCTTCTCCGACGGGTCCGCCGTCAGCGGGACGGCGCCGGCGAACGCCGCCTCCGGGTCCGAGCCGCCCGGGCGGATCAGGGTGTAGTCGCCGCTGCCGTCCGGGAGCGGCATGGTGGTCGTCTCCCACCCGAGGACGGTGGAGTAGAAGGCGAGCGCGGAGTCCGGCTCGGAGGTGTACAGCTCGAGCCAGCACAGCGTGCCGGGGTCGCCCACGACGTCGAGTCCCTTGTTCCTCCCCGGCTGCCAGGCGGAGAAGCCCGCGCCCGACGGATCCATGAAGACCGCCATGCGGCCCTGGTCGAAGACGTCCATCGGCTGGTACACCACCGTGCCGCCGTTGCCCTCGACCGCCTCGGCCGTCGCGTCGAGGTCCGGTGTCTGGAAGTAGACGCTCCAGCCGGCGGGCGCCCGGTCGGCGGGGACGGTCATACCGGCGGCGACGGTCCTGCCGTCGAGGCGGAACATGCCGTAGCCGCCCGCGTCCGGACCGGCGGACGCGAACTCCCAGCCGAACAGCCTGCCGTAGAAGAAGGTGGCGGCATCGAGGTCGGGGGTGCCGAGGTCGATCCAGTTCGGCGAGCCGGTGACGTAGGCGGTGCTGATCATGGTCCCTCCTTCGCGGCCCCCGGGCGACGGTCCTGCGACCGCGGTCCGTGCCGAGTCTGCCGTCGAACCGCGCCGGACGCACGCAGTACCGGGTCCACGGCGATTCGCGCCGGGCACAACTGCGTTTCGGGTGCGCCCGGCACTGGGGCAGGATCGCCTTCGTGATCTGGCGTGCTCAGCTGGCGGGGGTGCGCCTGCTCTGGAACGGGGACCGCCCCCGGCCGGAGGTTCCGGACGCTGTTGGTTAATTCCGCCCCGCTGGATCTGATCCAGCGGGGCGGAGTGCACTACGGGGATGTCGGGGAGATCTCGCTCGGCGATCCCGAGTACCTGTGGCTGTGGCCATGTATGAGTCTGATGCTCAACGACCTGTGCAACGCGGTGGAGGGTTTGACGCGGCTGCCCACCGTGCGCCGTTCTCCCTCTATCCATGAAGGGCGCACGCTGGGGTGGGTCACAGGTTGACTGGGAAAACGAAGTGACCCGCCAGATCATGAGATGTGGCGGGCCATTTGGTGTGGCTAGCTTCTAAGAGCTGTCCCGTAACTGGCGGTGTCCCGCCTCAGTGAGGTTCAGCCGATGCCGTTGAGAGCGAGCGAGTGCTGAGCGAGAAACCAGGTCGACGTAGGTCAGTGCGGTGCCCGATCATGCGTTCATGCCCCTGCGAGAGACCCTTGCCCGAGTCGATGCAGACCTGTCCGCCGGCCGGGTTCCCGTCGCGCGCCAGCGCCTGCGCGGTCTCATCTCGTCCTTCCCGCACGACCTGACGCTCCGCCGTCGTCTGGCCGAGGTGTACCGGCTCTACGGCGACGCCGCCGAGGCTGGACGCTGGATGTACCTCGAAGAGGACCGGAACGCCGAGGAGACCGCCGCCTTCGAGGCGCGGTACGGGTCTCCCGGGTGGCGGATGAAGGCTCTCGCCTGGCACGGCCTCGAGGCGAAGGCCGCCACCGCCTTCGCGGAGGGGCAGCTGGTCGCGGTGCGGACCGCCTGCGCCGAGGAGTTGGGGCACCCCGTCGACTGGGACGACCCCGCCTCCTACCGGGACGACCTGGAAGGGGAGTACGAGGCGCCCTCCGAGCCGTGGACGGTCGGCGGTGTGCTGGCGAGCGTCGGCTGCCTGGGGGCGACCCTTGTGTTCCTCGCGATCTGGGTGAATGGGCTCGTTGCCCTCTTCGACTGACTCAAGTCACCGGGGCCTGTGAGGAGCGTCGCTCAAGGTTCGGTGAGACCGTCCAGAACTGGCGTGACGGGACACCCGGTGACGAGTGAAATGATCTCGCGGTGTCTGGTGTGATCACGGCTTCGGAGCCGTCCTAATCCGGCGGTAGCGACAGCGCCGAGAGACGTACGCCCAGGCTGTTCGAGCAGCAGAGGTTGGTCGCGATGGCGGTCACGTGAGTGTCGGGCTGACGCCTTGAGTCGTCCGGGGACTTGATCCCTATATCCAGAGCGGTGATGCGGCGCGCGGGTGCGAAGGCCGCCATCGGCCGGACCACGGTCATCGCGGACGGCGGCTACCGGGGCACCGGCCTGGTCATCCCGCACCGCCGCGAACGGGGGCCAGACCGAACTGCCTGCATGGAAGGAGGAGCACAACACGTCCCACCGCAAGGTCCGGGCCCGGGTCGAACACGTCTTCGCGCGGATGAAGACCTGGAAGATCCTTCATGACTGCCGCCTGAAGGGCGACGGCATTCACACCGCGATGCTCGGCATCGTCCGACTGCACAACCTCGCCCTCACAGGATGACTTCCGCGCCACACGAGACCACCTTGAAGAGAAGCCCGAGGGAGACGGTCCCCCCCGATCTCGCCGTCGCGGAGGATGCTCAGTCGAGACAGAACTCGTTGCCCTCGATGTCCTGCATCACGATGCACGACTCGTTGTCGTCATCGGCAAGCAGCGTTCGTACATGTACCGCACCGAGCGCGACCAGGCGTGCGCATTCGGCCTCCAGTGTGGCGAGGCGCTCTTCACCCACGAGTCCGGTGCCGGCCCGCACGTCGAGATGTACCCGATTCTTGACGATCTTTCCTTCGGGAACGCGCTGGAAGAGCAGGCGCGGGCCCGCACCCGAGGGATCACTGCATGCGAAGTAGGTGACCTGGTCATCGGGCGGCAGCGAGCGATGGTAGTCCTCCCAAGTGGCAAACCCCTTCGGGATCGGCGGTACGACGTACCCCAACACCTCGCACCAAAAACCGGCGAGGCGCGCAGGTTCTGCGCAGTCGAAGGTGACTTGGAACTGCTTGATCGATGACATCGGCGCACGATAGCAGGGGGACTCTGTCGCTCATCTCCCGGCGTGGATACGCAAGTTGTCGGGAGGACAGCCCTGCTGCCCGCTGCCGTGTCGTGAGGTCGCAGGGAGGAACCGATGTCGATGCCCCCGCTGTTCCGGACCAGACCGAGACCACAGCCCTCGCCGCGTTTCCCGACGGCAGTCTGCCACCCCGGGGCCGCACCTACGGAGACAACCTCTGTGGGGGACCCGACCGCGTCCGGGTGGATCCGCCTAGGTTCTGTCCGGCGGATCATGTCCGGAGCCATAACCGGATGGCTGCCAGGGTGACGGTGCCGTGGAAGACGTAGGCGCGCTTGTCGTATCTCGTGGCTACGGCCCGGAAGTTCTTGAGCCGGTTGATCGTCCGCTCGACTTCGTTGCGGCGCTTATAGAGCGTGGTGTCGAAGCCAGTGGGCCGGCCCCCTTTGCTGCCGCGGCGTTGGCGGTTGGCCCGCTGGTCTTTCGGCTCGGGGATGGTGTGCTTGATGTGCCGTCGTCGCAGGTAGCGGCGGTTGCGGCGGGAGGAGTACGCCTTGTCGCCACCGAGGTGGTCCGGCCGGGTGCGTGGGTGCCCACCGTTGGGACGGGCGACGCGGATGCGTTCGAGAACCGGGATGAGTTGCGGGGCGTCGCCCCACTGGCCCGGTGTGATCAGCAAGGCCAGTGGGCGGCGTCCGCCTTCACCCGCCAGGTGGATCTTGCAGGTCAGCCCGCCCCGTGATCGTCCGAGTCCCTCGTCGGGGCGGTGCTGCCGGGGCGTTGATCTTTTTTCGGGATGCGCGGCGCTTTCCTGCGGGCCCCGGCGGCGTGCTGGTGAGCGCGGCAGGAGGTCGAGTCCACGCTCACCATGCTCCAGTCGATCCGGCCGTCCGCGTCGGCGTCGGTCTGCACGGCCTGGAGGATCCTGTCCCAGGTGCCGTCCGCCGACCAGCGTCTGTGTCGCTCGTAGACAGTCTTCCAACTGCCGAACCGCGGCGGCAGATCCCGCCACGGAACACCCGTCCGCAGGCGGAACAGAACCCCGTTGATCACCTTGCGGTGGCTCGTCCAACGCCCGCCCCGCTGCCCCGTCGCGGGCAGATGCGGCTTCAGACGAGTCCACTCCGTATTCGTCAGATCGCCTCGTCCCATGTCCATGGAAACGTCCACGAGGACGACACCACTCAATCAGTGATCCGCCGGACAGAACCTAGTGGGCGTGACCGCCGCCGGACGCGGGATGGTGCGGCTCGTGTCCGGGGATCGTGCCGTCCTCCTTCGCGACGAGGAGCAGCCCGGCCATGCCCATGTCCGAATGGCTCTGGACGTGGCAGTGGTACATCCAGGCGCCCGCGCCGACGCCTTCGCCCGCGATCACCTGGAAGCCGAACGAGTCCGCCGGGCCCGTGATCTTGTTGTCGATCACCTGGCTGACGTCCTCGGGGCCGGACAGCAGGCCCGTCCTGTTGTCCGCCCAGCGGTGACCGTGCAGATGGAAGGTGTGGTAGAACTCGCCGTGCGTGATCATGACGATCTCGACGCGGTCGCCCAGCGTGGCAAGGAAGTTGGGCGGGTCGGAGGCCGGCCGGTTGTTGATCGTCATGTCGTTGAAGACGATCGTGAACTGCTTGTCCGGCAGGATGTCGCCCTTCCTGCGCACCACCAGCGGCCCGTAGAGGCCCTTGCGGATGCCGCCCGTGCCGTGGTCGGTGCCCACGACGTGGTCGTGGTAGTGCCAGTAACCCGCGCTGCCCGGCCGCCAGGTTCCGTCGGCGCGCCGGCCGGGGGCGTGGGTGCGCCAGGTGTAGGTGCGGGTGGCGCCCGGTTCGACGTGACTCCTGCTCATCTTCGTGCCGTCGTTGTTGATGTCGTAGTCGACACCGTGCGGGTGCAGGCTGACGGGCACGTCCATCAGGTTCTCGAACTCGATGTGGAGCGTGTCGCCCTCGTTGAGCTCGATCAGCGGACCGGGGACGGTCGCCTTGCCCTTCTCCAGGCCGTACCCCATCCGACCGTCCGCCAGTTTCTCGGCGTACAGCTTGAGATGGCGTACCAGGCCGCCTGCCGGGGCAGTCTTCGGTGACGTCGACGCGGCGGGGGCCGCATGGGAGGCGGAGGCGAGGGACAACGATGTCACACCCGTGGCCACGACCGCCCCGCCCGCGATCAGGCGCCGGTTGAAGCTGCGTCTGTCCATGCCGAACTCTCCAGTCGTTGGCGGAGATTGACGGGGCGCGGCCGACGCCCCCGGGGACGGCCATACGGTAGCCCGAGCGCCCGCGTTTATCCACGGTCAGGACAAAGTTCGTTCTTTGGCGGTCATACCTATTGGCGAACCGCGAAAAGAGGTCTAGCTTCAACGGCTGTTGTTGTGACCAAAGAGGGGTGGGTGACCCATGCAGCGCGCACCACATCACCGGTCGAGATCACGAAGAGGGCTTCTGACGGCGGCACTTGGCGTCGGAGCCCTGGCCGTTTCGCTCCTGGGCGGCAATGCCGCTTCGGCCAGGCCGTACCCGGAACCGCCGCCGACAACGTTGTCCCTCCCCTCGCCGCCGGGGGGCGCGAACGTGAGGGTGCTCGTCTTCCACGCCTCGGCGACCCAGGAGTCGCCGACCGTGACCGCGGGCATCTCCGCGATCGAGACGATCGGGCTGACCGGCCCCACGGAGGGCCGGTTCAGGACGGAGGCGACGGACGACGCCTCCGTGTTCACCGACGCCAGGCGGCTCGGCCGGTTCAACGCGGTCGTGTTCCTGACCGGGGGCGGCGATGTGCTCGACCCGGAGCAGGAGGCCGGGCTCGAGTCGTACCTGGAGGCGGGCGGCGGGTTCGTCGGCATCCACGACGCCGCGCGCACCGAGCCGTACTCGGACTGGTTCACCGGGCTGATCGGCGCCCGGCCGGCGGGGGCGGCGAGCAGCACCCAGCGGGCGGTCGTCGAGGTCGGCGACCGCCGGCATCCGGCCACCCGGTCCCTTCCGCTGAACTGGAAGCGGCCGGACCGCTGGTTCAACTGGGCGCAGAACCCCTCGGGAACGGTCCACACCGTGGCCCGGCTCAAGGAGAGTTCGTACACCCCCGCGGCGAATCCCAACGGCTGGGACCACCCGATCTCCTGGTGCCGTGACTACGACGGCGGCCGGTCCTTCTACACCGGCATGGGCGGTACGGTCGACAGCTTCTCCGAGACCGACTTCCGTGACCACCTGCGCGGCGCGCTGGCGTGGACGACGCGGCTCTCGCAGGCCGACTGCAAGGCCACGATCAACGCCAACTACACGGCCGAGCGCGTCACCAAGCCCAACCAGCCCGGTCAGAACGACCAGATCGGCGAGCCGCACGGTCTGGTCGTCGCCCCCGACGGCCGGGTGCTGTACATCGGCCGCGGGGGCGCCGATTCGAGCGTGCCCGTCGTCCGGGACTGGAACAACCCCGACATCGGCAAGGGGAATGGCGAGATCCACGTCTACGACCCCGCGACCGGCAAGGTCACCAAGGCGGGCGCGCTGACCGTCTTCGGCAACAAGGGCGGCGGCGACGAGCTGGTCAAGAACGAGGAAGGGCTGCTCGGCATCGAGCTCGACCCCGACTTCATGACCAACGGCTGGGTGTACCTGCACTACACGCCGCACTCGCGGATCAACCGCGACACGCACATGGGCGAGCGGCGCGTCTCCCGCTTCACGCTCGACCTCGCGACCAACCAACTGGACCTGGCGAGCGAGAAGGTGCTGCTCGACTGGCCGGTGCAGATCCACAGCTGCTGCCATGCGGGCGGCGGGATGTCCTGGGACTCCAAGGGCAACCTCTACATCGCCACCGGTGACACCAACTCCTCGGGGTTCAGCGGTGGTTACTCGGGCAACAATCCCGAGCCGAACTTCAAGGGCGTCTCGTTCGCCGACGCGCGCCGCACCGCCGGCAACACCAACAACCTCAACGGCAAGATCCTGCGGATCCACCCCGAGGACGACGGCACCTACACCCTCCCCGAGGGCAACCTGTTCACGGGCAGGGAGACGGCCGAGGGCGGCGGCAAGACGCGCGGCGAGATCTATGTCATGGGCGTGCGCAACCCGGCGCGGATCTTCGTCGACAAGAAGACGGACATCCTCTACGCGGGCTGGGTCGGCCCGGACGCGGGCGCGCCGTCGACGACGTGGGGCCCGGCCAAGTACGACACGTTCGCCGCCATCACCAAGGCGGGCAACCACGGCTGGCCCTACTGCATGGGCAACAAGCAGCCCTACCGCGACCGGAACCTGCCGGATCCGAGCGTGCCGCTCGGCTGGTACGACTGCGACGCCCCGAAGAACGAGTCGCCCAACAACGACGGTCTGGTGAACCTGCCTCCCGTCACGTCCAACACGATCTGGTACTCGCCGCAGGGCGGCGGCGTGGACTACCCGCGCGACGCGAACGGTGTCCCGAGCTACAAGCAGGAGGAGCAGAAGCTGCTGCTTCCCTGGCTCAGGGGCGGCGGCCAGGCCACGATGAACGGCCCGGTCTACCGCTTCGACGCGGCGAGCGACTCGACGGTCAAGTGGCCCTCGTACTGGGACGGCAAGTGGTTCGTCGGCGACTTCTACGACGGCGACCAGCCGCGGCACGCGGTGCTGACCGACCCGAGAACCGTGGGCCAGGGCGGCCTTCCGGTGCACGCCGAGTCGCTGAAGAAGATCGTGCCGGTCGGTCCGGGCGGCATCCGCAACCTCATGGACTGGAAGTTCGCCCCGGACGGATCCCTGTACGTGCTCGACTACGGGCGCGGCTTCTTCACCTCCGACTCCAACTCCGCGCTGTGGCGCGTGACCTACAAGGGCGGCGGGGAAACCCCAGCCGCGGACCAGCTGGCGAGGAGGACGGCCCAGTGAGAACACGGCGCTCATCGGTGAGCCTCTGGACGGCCCTGCTGGCCGCGGTGGCCATGGTGCTGGGCCTGACGTCGGCGGTGGCCTACGGCCAGAGCGACGACGACCGGGTGACCGAGGCTGCCCAGGTGCTGACCTGGACGGCCGGCGACCCCATCGACCGCTATCTCTCCTTCCCCACCACGGCGGTGGCGGGACCGGCGACGATCGTCTTCGAGAACAGCACGGCCACCGGCAACACGAGCGGCATGCCGCACACGCTGACGTTCGACGTCTCCGACCCCGAGTACAACCACGACGTGCCGCTGAACATCCTGGCGAACCCGAACGACGACATGGGCGGCAGGCACACGGCCGAGGTGACGCTGACGCCGGGCCGCTACCTCTTCAAGTGCACGATCCCCGGCCACGGCCTGATGCAGGGCATCCTGACCGTGACCGAGGGCGGCGGGGAGGACACCACCGCTCCCGAGACCACGGCGAAGGTCGACGGCGACAGGAACGCCGACGGCGCGTACATCGGCCAGGCCACCGTGACGGTGGGCGCGACCGACGCGGGGTCGGGCGTGGAGCGGATCGAGTACGCGCTCGGCGCCGACGGCCCGTGGCAGCCGTACACCGTCCCGGTCGTCGTCGACGAGGTGGGCGCCCACAAGGTCCGCTACCGGGCGACCGACAAGGCCGGGAACACGGCCGCCGAGAAGGCGGTCGACTTCACCGTCGTCGCCCCGCCGACCGACGACACCACCGCGCCGGAGACCTCGGCCACCGTCAGCGGCGAGAAGGACGACCAGGGCCGGTACGTGGACATGGCCACGGTCACCGTGACCGCGTCCGACGCCGGTTCCGGCGTCAACACGATCGAGTACGCGCTCAGTGCCGACGGCGCCTGGCAGCCGTACACGGCGCCGGTGATGGTCCATGAGGCGGGCACCCACAAGGTCCGCTACCGGGCGACCGACAAGGCGGGCAACGCGGCCGCCGAGAAGGCGGTCGACTTCACCGTCGTCGCCCCGCCGACCGACGACACCGCCCCGCCGGAGACCTCGGCCACCGTCAGCGGCGACAAGAACTCGGACGGCGCGTACATCGCGCGGGCCGAGGTGAGGCTGTCGGCGACGGACGCCGGCTCGGGTGTGGAGCGGATCGAGTACTCGCTCGACAGCGGCCCCTACCTCGCGTACACCACCCCCCTCGTCGTCGACCGGGTCGGCTACCACACGGTGCTGTACCGGGCGACGGACAAGGCGGGCAACACCTCCGAGGCGAAGAGCGTCGCGTTCTCGGTGGCCGAGGGCGGCGGTGTGCCGGCGCCCACCTGCCCCGAGCACGACGAGCGGCCGACGGTGATCGTCGGCACGGTGGACACCGGCATCCCCAACCGGATGACGGGCAGCCGCTGCACGATCAACGAGCTGATCGAGGACGAGAAGGACTGGTCCTCGCACGCCCTGTTCCTCAAGCACGTGGACGCAGTGATCGACCGGCTGCTCGCCGACGGCGTCATCGACGAGCGCGAACACCGGACGATCTACCGCGCGGCCAAGGAGTCGGGCATCGGCAGGCCGGGCCAGACGGCCGGCTACCGCGACCTCTTCGACGGCACCGAGGAGACGTTCTCGAAGTGGGAGCACGTCGGCGGCGGCAGGTTCGGGCTGAGCGACGACGGCGCCATGACCAGCAGCACCACCGTGCCGGGCATGGGCATGCTGTGGTTCCCGCAGCGGCAGTACGGCGACTTCTCGCTGAGGCTCCAGTGGCGGGACGACGCCCCGGGCTCGGGCAACGCCAACGGCGGTGTCTTCGTCCGCTTCCCGTACGTCCACGACAACCCGGAGGAGTCGCGTCCGGAGTGGGTCGCCATCAAGTACGGCCATGAGGTGCAGATCCTCGACCGGCCGGACGGCGACATGTACAAGTCGGGTTCGATCTACGGATTCGACCGCGTGGGCCTCGGCGGCGCCGGGGTCACCCCGAAGGGCACCTGGAACGACTACGAGATCAGGGTGGAGGGCCAGCACTACTCGGTGTTCCGCAACGGCAAGCTGATCAACGAGTTCGACAACACCGGGGGCCAGGTCTTCGAGCCGCCTCGCTCCGACGACCCGGGCACCGACGGCCGGCGCTACGCCTCCGGGTACGTCGGGCTCCAGGTGCACGGCACGACGGACGTCATCTCCTACCGCGACATCAGGATCAAGGAGCTGTAGCCCTCCTCGAGCGGTGAGCCGCGGCCCTCCTTCCGGACACCGGGAGGAGGGCCGCGGTCGCCGGTGCGGCGGGGCGGGTCAGTCGGCCGGCTTCTTCGCCCGGCTCGGCTGGACGCGCTTCGGCTCCCCCGGCATCTTCGGGTACTCCGGCGGGTAGGGCAGATCGCCGAGCCCGTGGTCGGCCTCGTCCTTGCGGGCGAGTTCCAGCAGCGTCTCCAGGCTGAACCGATGGTCGTCCATGTCCGCGTGGACGTCACCGACCTGGGCGTAGCGGCCGGGCATCGTCTTGATGTCGAAGTCCTCGGGGCGCGCGACGTCGAGCTCCTCCCAGCACAGCGGGGCGGAGACGGGGGCGTGGGGGCGGGGACGCACCGAGTAGGCGGAGGCGATGGTGCGGTCCCGGGCCGTCTGGTTGTAGTCGAGGAAGATGCGCCGGCCGCGTTCCTCCTTCCACCATTTGATCGTCACCCGGTCCGGCATGCGGCGCTCCAGCTGCCGGCCGCAGGCGATCGCGGCGCGCCGCACCTGGGTGAAGGTCCAGCGGGGCTCGATCGGGACGAAGACGTGCACGCCGCGGCCGCCCGACGTCTTGGGCCAGCCGCGCAGACCGGCCTCGTCGAGGACGGCGCGCAGCTCGTGGGCGGCGCGCACGGCGTCGTCGTAGTCGGTGCCGGGCTGCGGGTCGAGGTCGATGCGCAGCTCGTCGGGGTGGTCGGTGTCGTCGCGGCGCACGGGCCACGGGTGGAAGGTGACGGCGCCCAGGTTGGCGGCCCAGATGACGGCGGCCGGTTCGTCCGGGCACATCTCGTCCGCGGAGCGTCCGGACGGGAACGTGATGTGGGCGGTGGGGATCCAGTCGGGCAGGTACTTCGGGACACGCTTCTGGAAGAACGATTCGCCCGTCACCCCGTCGGGATAGCGCTCCAGCGTCGTGGGACGGCTGCGCAGGGCCCGGGTGATGCCCTCGCCGACGGCCAGGTAATAGGTGACCATGTCCAGCTTGGTCCAGCCGCGCTCGGGGAAGTACACCTTGTCGGGATTGGACACCCGGACGGTGCGCTCCCCCACTTCGAGTTCCACCGCTCCAGCCATGCCCGCCAGCGTAGGCCGTGCCGAGTGGGGCTGCATGCCGGAGAATCGGGCCATGGACCTGCCCGTGATGCCGCCCGTGAAGCCGATGCTGGCCAAGTCCGTGAAGAAGATCCCGCCCGGAATGCACTACGAGGCGAAGTGGGACGGCTTCCGGGCGATCGTCCACCGTGACGGCGACGAGATCGTCATCGGCTCGCGCACCGGCAAACCGCTGACGCGGTACTTCCCCGAGCTGGCCGCCCGGTTCCTCGACCTGCTGCCGGAGCGCTGCGTCGTGGACGGCGAGATCGTCATCGCCCACGAGGGCCGCCTGGACTTCGACCGTCTCACCGAGCGCATCCATCCGGCCGACTCCCGGGTCCGCATGCTCGCCGAGCGCACCCCCGCCAGCTTCGTCGCCTTCGACGTGCTCGCCCTCGGCGACGAGTCGCTGCTGGACGCACCGCTCAAGGCGCGCCGCGAGAAGCTGGAGGAGGCCCTCGCGGGGGTTCGGCCGCCCGTGCACCTGGCGCCGTCCACGACGGACGTGGCGGTGGCGCAGGAGTGGTTCGAGCAGTACGAGGGCGCCGGGCTCGACGGGATCGTCGCCAAGCCGCTGGATCTGCCGTACCGGCCGGACACCCGGCTGATGTACAAGATCAAGCACGAGCGGACCGCGGACGTGGTGGTGGCCGGCTACCGCTTCCACAAGAGCGGCCCGGTCGTCGGCTCGCTCCTGCTGGGGCTGTACGACGACTCGGGGGCGCTCCAGCACGTCGGCGTATGCGCCGCGTTCTCCATGAAGAAGCGCGAGGAACTGGTCGAGGAGCTGGAGCCGCTGCGGATGGAGGACGTCTCGGAGCATCCGTGGGCACGCTGGGCGGAGGAGGCGGCGCACGAGAGCGCGCGGCTGCCCGGCGCGCCGAGCCGCTGGTCGGGCAAGAAGGACCTGTCCTGGCTCGCGCTGCGGCCCGAGCGGGTGGTGGAGGTGGCGTACGACCACATGGAGGGCGACCGTTTCCGCCACACGGCGCAGTTCCGGCGGTGGCGCCCCGACCGGGAGCCCTCCGGTTGCACCTACGAGCAGCTGGAGGAACCGGTGCGGTACGACCTGGACGAGGTGCTGTCGGCCCCCGGGCGGTGAGCGGCGCGGACCCCCGTGCCGTCAGGCGTAGAGCGACTCGATCTCGGCCGCGTACGCCGCCGCGACCGCGTGGCGCTTGATCTTCAGGGAGGGGGTCAGCAGGCCGTTCTCCTCCGTGAAGTCGCCCGGCACGAGGCGGAAGCGGCGGATCGACTCGGCGCGGGAGACCGCCGCGTTGGCGTGGTCGACGGCCCGCTGGACGTCCGCGATCAGCTCGGGGTCCTCGCACAGCCGCGCGAGCGGCGTGTCCTTCGGGCGTCCGCGTACGGCGAGCCAGTGCTCCACCGCCTCCGGCTCCAGGGTGATCAGGGCCGCGACGTAGGGCCGGTTGTCGCCGACCACGATGCACTGGCCGACGGGCGGGCGGCTGCGCAACCGGTCCTCGAGGACGGCGGGCGAGACGTTCTTGCCGCCGGAGGTGACGAGGATGTCCTTCTTGCGGCCGGTGATCGTCAGGTAGCCGTCCTCGTCGAGCGATCCGAGGTCTCCGGTGGCGAACCAGCCGTCGTCGAGGGCCTCGTCGGTCGCCGCCGCGTTGTTCCAGTACGCACCGAAGACGATGCCGCCCTTGATCAGCACCTCGCCGTCCTCGGCGATGCGGATCGCCGTGCCGGGCACGGGCCGGCCCACGGTCCCCGGGCGCGGTGCCAGCGGCGGGGTGATCGTCGCGGCGGCCGTGGTCTCGGTGAGGCCGTACCCCTCGTAGATCACGATGCCGGCCGCGCAGAAGAAGAGGTTCAGCTCGCGGTCGAGCGGGGAGCCGCCGCTGATCGCGTACCGCAGCCTGCCGCCGAGCTCCTTGCGGACGCGCCGGAAGACCAGCAGGTCGTACAGCGCCCAGGCCAGGGTGAGGCCGGCTCCCGGCCCCTTGCCGGTGCCGAGGAACGCGGCGAGATACTCCTCGGCGAACCGCACGCCGATGCGGTGCGCGCGGTCGAAGGAGGCGCCGCGGCCGATCTTCTCGGCCGTGGCCCGGCCGGTGTCGTGGATCTTCTCGAAGAGGTAGGGGACGCCGACGAGGAAGGTGGGCCGGAAACTACGCAGCTCCGGCCGGAGCTCGTCGGGCTTGATGCTCGGGCAGTGGCCGAGCTCGATACGGGCCATCAGACAGGCGATCTGGAGGGTCCGGCCCAGGATGTGGGCGAGCGGCAGGAACAGGAGCGTGGAGGCCGTCTGCCCTGTCACCGCCCGGAAGACCGGATGCAGCAGTTCCACGGTGTTGGCGGCCTCGGCGTGCAGGTTCGCGTGGGTCAGGACGCAGCCCTTGGGCTTACCGGTGGTGCCGGAGGTGTAGCAGAGGGTGGCGATGCTGTCCGGCGTCAGGGTGGCCCGCCTCTTGGTGATCTCCTCGTCGGGGACGTCCCGCCCGAGTGTGACGAGTGTCTCCATCGCGCCGTCGTCGATCGTCCACACCCGGGGTTCGACGCCGAGCCCGCGCGCCGCGTCGGCCACCGTCCCGGCGTGCTCGGCGGTCTCGGTGACCACGTGCCGCGCGCCGCTGTCGCGGAGGATCCAGGCGATCTGTGCGGCCGAGGAGGTGGCGTAGACAGGGACGCTCTGGCCACCGGCGGCCCAGATCGCGAAGTCGATCACGGTCCACTCGTAGCGGGTGCGGGACATCACGGCCACCCGTCCGCCCGGCTCGAGCCCGGCGGCGATCAATCCCCTGGCCGCTTCGGTGACTTGGCGGGCGAAGTCGGCGGCGGTCACGGGACGCCACCGGCCGTCGTCGTCCTTGCGTCGCAGGACCACGGATGCGGGTGCTTCCGCCGCGTTCGCGTAAGGTATGTCGGCGGTGCTGCCGGAGACGGACGGCCGGGCGAGCGGTGCGGTGCGCGCCTCTCGTACGACGCCGTCCTCCCTGACCAGTTCGACCGGGACGCGACCGGCGAGATCGCTTCGCTTTTTCGCCCTCTTCAGATCCTTGTGTACGCCCATGGTCGGCTCCTGTTCGCGGTTCGCGCGTGACGCGGGCGGGGAGTTGACGGGACCTCGGCACTGACTCGGGGGTCAACTTACTCCCGCGTATCCAGAAAGCAACGGGGCGATCGACAACCGTTGCCGCACAAAGACACCCCCGCCACGGAACCCGGAAACCGCTCCGGTAGTCATGGAGGGGTGGGAGGCCGACCGACCGACGGCCTCCCGACGGAAAAGCAGACAAGGACTTGACGTGACCGCCTCCAACATCGTCCCGGTACCGATCCCCGACCGCGTGGCAGTGATGATCGGCTCCTGCATGCCGGCCCATGTCCTGCACGCCGAGATCGAGGCCGAGTGCGCCGCGCGCGAGGTGTACCGCTTCCGCGGCCCGCTGTGCGCCGACGACCGGGCCGACCGCGAGCACGCGCTGTCCGCGCTGGCACGGGCGAACAAGGTGCTGGCCGCGTACGACCCGCGGCTCACCGTCAGGCCCGCCCGCGCCCACTGACGCTCCCCGCTCCGAGCAGAGGCCGTCCCCCTTCCCGGAGGACGGCCTCTGCCTCTCACCCGGGAGCACGCCACTCGGAAGGAGAACCGGCGGCCGCACGGGCGGTCTCGGACCTGTTCGTCCTCGGCCTCGGTCACGTCCCCGGACGGACGAGGGGCGGCTCACTCGATGAAGGCGCCGTCCACGTACACCCACGCGCCGTTCTGCCGGGCGAAGTTGCTGCGCTCGTGCAGTTCGCCGCGCTTGCCGTGGTGGCGGTAGCGGGCACGGAAGGTGACCGTGCCCTCGGTGTGGAAGGCGCTGCCGTCGGTGACGTCGGTGATCTCCAGACTGGACCACTGCATGCCGGGATCGATCTCCAGGTGCCGCGGCCTGGTCGAGGAGTGCCAGGTGCGCAGCAGGTACTTCGCGTCGTGTGCGGCGAAGGCGCTGTAGCGGGAGCGCATCAGCAGCTCGGCCGTGGGCGCCGTCTCCTCACCGCTGTGGAAGCGGCCGCAGCACTCCGCGTACGTGGCCGGCAGGCCGCAGGGGCAGGGTGATGCGGCGGTGAGGGCGGGCTGTGCGGTGCGCCCGGGGCGTTTGATGCGTCGTGCCATGGCTCCATTTTCCAGCCATTGCGGGAATGGGCCCACGGGTGGCTTCCCGGTCACGTGCGTTCTCCGTATGCTCCTGCGCCGGACGCGGTAGTTACCGTCGGTAAAGGGGGATCGGATGGACCGGTCGGGCACCTCACGAGGCACCTCACGGCGCACGTTCATGGCGGGGGCCGCCGCGGTCGGCGGCACCGCGGCACTCGCCTCGGTCGCCGGCGTCACCGCCGCCGCCGCGGCCCCCGCGCCCGGATCGGTCGCCGTGCTCGGCGGCGGGGTCGCGGGGCTGACGGCCGCGCACGAACTCGCCGAGCGCGGCTTCGCGGTCACCGTCTACGAGCGCCGGGCGCTCGGCGGCAAGGCCCGCAGCATGGACGTGCCCGGCAGTGGCCGGGGCGGGCGCAGACCGTTACCGGCGGAGCACGGCTTCCGCTTCATCCCCGGCATCTACCACAACCTTCCCGACACCATGCGGCGCATCCCCTTCCCCGGAAACGCGAACGGGGTGTGGGACAACCTGGTCGCACCGCCCGAGATGTCCTTCGCCCGCACCGGCCGCGAGGACCTGCGCATCCCGCTCCCCTGGCCGGGCCACCGGCCCGCCGAGCTCACGCTCGACGAGATCCGCCGCGCGCTCACGGCCGTGCTGGACACCGCGCTCGGCATCCCCGCCCATGAGACGGCCTACTTCGAGAACCGCGTGCTCGTCTTCCTCACCAGCTGCGACGAGCGGCGCGACGAGGTCTGGGAGCGCACGCCCTGGTGGGACTTCATTCGGGCGGAGCGGATGAGCTACGACTACCAGCGCATCCTCGCGATCGGGCTCACCCGCAACATCGTGGCCACCAAGGCCGAGGAGGCGAGCACCCGCACGGTCGCCACACTGCTGGAGGCGTTCGTCTTCAACGCGCTGGGCCGCGGCGCCGACGGCCCCCTCGACCGCATCCTCGACGCGCCCACCAACGAGGCGTGGATCGACCCCTGGGTGGCGCACCTGACGTCGCTCGGCGTCCGGTTCCGCGTCGGCTGGAGCGTACGGGAGATGGAGTACGGCGGCGGAAGGATCACGGCCGCCGTCGTCGAGGACCCGCAGGGGACGCGCCGGCCGGTGACCGCCGACCACTACGTCTCCGCGATGCCCGTCGAGCACGCGCGGCGCACCTGGGGACCGGCCCTGCGGGCCGCCGACCCGCAGCTCGCCCGCTGCGACAGGCTGCACACCGACTGGATGACCGGCATCCAGTTCTATCTGACCGAGCGGGCGCCCCTGCTGCACGGTCATCTCAACTGCATCGACTCCCCATGGTCACTGACGGCCATTCAGCAAGCCGGGCACTGGCCGGACCGCGACTTCCCCGCCGACTACGGCGACGGGACGGTGGTCGACTGCCTGTCCGTCGACATCTCCGAGTGGGACCGGCCCGGAATCCTGTACGGCAGGACCGCCAAGCAGTGCACCCGGGCCGAGGTGGCCAAGGAGGTGTGGGCGCAGCTGAAGGCCGCGCTCAACGACACGGGACGGACGGTCCTCAAGGACAGCGCCCTGCACTCCTGGTTCCTCGACCCGGGCGTCGACGGCCTCGGCACCCCGAACCCCACCAACGAGGACGAGCTCCTCATCCACCCCGTCGGCACCTTCCACCTCCGGCCCACGGCCGCCACCGCGATCCCCAACTTCTACCTCGCCGGCGACTACGTCAGCGTCGACATCGACCTGGCGACGATGGAGGGCGCCAACGCCTCGGCTCGCCAGGCCGTCAACGCCCTGCTGGAGCGGACCGGTTCGGCCGCGCCCCGGTGCACGGTGACACCGCTGTTCCGGGCCCCCGAGTTCGAGGCGCTCAAACGGCACGACCGCGCCCGTTACCGGTGGGGCCTGCCGAACGCCTTCGACGTCGGGTAGAGCTCAGACCGCCAGGCCCGCCAAGGTGCGCAGGTGCTGGGGCGCGATGAGCCGGTTGTTCGGGTTGTCGCCGAGCGGCTTGCCGTTGACGACGGTCCGCCGGCGGGCGTCCAGCAGCACCTCGTGCAGCTCCTCCGGGGACGCGGCCGTCACGACGAACATGACGACGGTGTCCAGCTGGTCCGAGCGTCCGGTGAGCCGCTGCCCCGGTTCCTTGGTCGGGCGCACGAACCGTGCCGTCTCGGGGACGGACAGGTCGCGCAGTTCGGTGGTGCCCGGTCGCGGCAGCGTCAGGCACTCCGCGGCCCATCCCCGGGTGGCGCTCAGGGCGTCGAGGTCGGGGGCCCCTCCGCAGCCGAGGTCCGTCAGCAGCTCCTCGTACGGCGTTCCGAGGACCAGCCCGAAGAGCAGTACGGCGCCCGCGCCCGCCACACGCAGGTTGAAGTCGATCAGCTCCACCGGACCGTCGTCCGGGACCATCACCTCCAGGTGCGTGGGCCCGTGCGTGATGCCGAGGCACCGGTGGAAGGCCACCGCCGCTTCGGCGATCTCGGCGTAGCGCGGGTGCTGGTACGGGAAGACGGCGGCCTGCTCGACCACCGGGTCGTCGGCCAGCAGGTACCGGCCCAGCAGCCCGACGACCTTCACCTCGCCGTCGTGCACGAGCGATTCGACGGACAGCAGCTCGCCCTGGGCCTTCTGCTCCAGCACGAACTCGCCGCTCAGGACGTAGTCGCGGGTCATCCCCGCGGCCAGCGGTGTGCGCTCGATCTCGTCGGCCGCCGCGCGGAGTTCGTCCAGGGAGCCGACGGTGAAGCACATGGCGCTGCCCGTGCCGTGCGCCGGCTTGAGGATCGCCGGGCCGTCGAAGCCCCAGGTGTCCCAGCGCAGCGCGCCGGCCAGGGTCGTCGAACGCAGACGGGACAGGCCCTCGGCGCGCAGCCGGTCGCGCACCTCGCCCTTGTCGAGCGCCGCGCGCAGGGTGTCCGCGCCGCTGGTGGGCAGGCCCGCGCGAGCGCGCAGCTCCGCGTCGTACGGCAGGGCCGCCTCGAACGCCGCGTAGGTGCCGGCTATCTCGTACCGCTCGTACAGGTCGTCGAGCACGGCCCGTACGGCGTCCGCGTCCGACCAGGAGGCGAGGGGGATCAGCTCGTCGACCACGCCGTCATGAACGGCGAACGGGCCCTGCCGCGGCAGCGGGTTCTGCCCCACGACCACGACCGTCAGGCCGCGGGCCTTCGCCGCCTTGGCCACCAGTGCCACGTGGTTGACGAGTTCGAGCAGGACGAATGCTTTTCGCATGACGACTCCCAAGTCGGTGTGCGCGCGCTTCCCAGCCGGTGACCAGCAGGGCGATGAGGACGAGATCGAGGGTGACGGCCCACTGGGCGCCGAGGGTGTCCATCACCCAGGAGAAGGCGAACCCGAAGACGGCCATCAGGCTGTAGCCCAGGGCCGACAGCAGGCCCACCACGGCCGAGACCTTCGCCTCGGGGGTGTGGGCGATCAGCCGCTTGTACTGGTGGGCCCAGACCATCTCCACCGCGAGGACCATCGCGACGAACGCGGCCAGCGCCAGGACCAGGCTGGAGCGCGCCGCGGGCAGCGCCGCGTACATGCAGACGGCGAAGCCGGCCACGGCGGCGTTCAGGCGCCGCTGGCGCGTCTCGGGCACCAGCTCCCGGCGGCTGAGGTACTGGTACAGGAACAGACCGGCGATCACGGCCAGGGATTCGGCGGTGAAGAACATCGCGGTGCCCGGCTCGCCGAGCGAGAACCAGAGGTCGGGAACGGCCGTGATCAGCACCAGGTACGTCGCCTGGAAGGCCGTCACCGTCAGCACGATGTAGAACACGGCGGTGGAGACCACCGGGGTGCGGACGATGATCCGGGCCGCCGAACGGACGTGCGCCGCGACGCCCTCCCGCACGTCTCCCGCCGCGCGGCGCGCCTCCTCGATCCGGGCCCTGTTGGGCCGCACGAGCGCGAACAGCGCGGCGGACACCAGGAAGGTCGCGACGTCGATGAGCACGACCGTACTCATCCCGACGAACCGGAGGATGACCGTGCCGGCCGCACCGGCGACGGCTATCGCGATGAAGAGGCTGGAGTTGAGCACGGCGGAGTACAGGTCGGTCTGCCGCTTGTCGAAGAACTGCACCAGCGCCTTGACCCGGGCCGCGTTCACAGCGCTGTTGAGCAGGGCGCGGACGAAGATCACCGCCACGGCGACGGGGAACTGGTCCGGTGACAGGCAGGCCAGGAACAGGAGCGTGACGGCGGCGGCCGCGAGGTTGAGCCGCAGCAACAGCCTCCTGGCGTCCGCGCGGTCGATGTAGTGCGTGGTGAACAGTCCCACGAAGAGATTGGCGACCCAGTCCGCGGCGAACACGGCGGAGGCGAGGGTGGCACTGCCGGTCTCGCCGTAGACGAAGGCCACGTAGGAGATCATCAGCAGCTTCGAGCCGAACAGCGAGACGAACGACGCCGCGTACGTCAGCAGGAAGTTGCGGTCGAGGTAGACGCGCATAGGGGCGCTCCTTGATGGGGGGCCTCGTGACGGGCCGGGGACGCGCACGACCGTAAGCAGCCCCCGGCGGGCCGGAGAACGGGCGCCGCGGGACTTCATCAGTTCCCCCGCGCGGATCCGTCAGGTCGCGCCACGGGCCGGCTGCGGGGCGTCGGACCCGCGCCCCTGCGGGGGCTTCGGTGCGGCGGGCGGCGCGCGACGTACCGTACGGGCATGAAGCTCACGATTCTCGGCGGCGGCGGATTCCGGGTGCCTCTCGTGTACGGGGCGCTCCTCGGCGATCACGCCGAGGGCCGGGTCACCGCCGTCACGTTGTACGACGTGGACGGCGACCGGCTGGACGCCGTCGCGCGGGTGCTCGCGGAGCAGGCCGCCGGGCAGCCGGACGCCCCCCGTGTCTCGGTGACCCGCGACCTCGACGAGGCCGTGCGCGGCGCGGACTTCGTCTTCTCCGCGATCCGTGTCGGCGGCCTCGAAGGGCGCGCGGCCGACGAGCGGATCGCGCTGGCCGAAGGGGTGCTCGGGCAGGAGACGGTGGGCGCGGGCGGGATCGCGTACGGGCTGCGCACGGTACCGGTGGCGACCGCCATCGCCCGGCGGATCGCGAAGCTGGCCCCCGACGCCTGGGTCATCAACTTCACCAACCCGGCCGGTCTGGTCACGGAGGCGATGAGCCGGATCCTCGGTGACCGGGTCATCGGCATCTGCGACTCGCCCGTCGGACTCGGCCTCCGGGTCGCGAAGGTCCTCGGCGCCGACCCCGCGACCGCGTGGACCGACTACGTCGGGCTCAACCACCTCGGCTGGCTGCGCGCGCTGCGCGTCGACGGGCGCGACCGGCTGCCGGAACTGCTCGCTGACAGCGAGGCCTTGGGCTCCTTCGAGGAGGGCAGGCTCTTCGGCCCCGACTGGCTCCGCTCGCTCGGCGCGATCCCGAACGAGTACCTGCACTACTACTACTTCAACCGGGAGACCGTGCGCGCCTACCGGGAGGCGAAGCAGACGCGGGGCGCGTTCCTGCGGGCCCAGCAGTCCGGTTTCTACGAGGAGATGAAGCGGCCCGGCACTCCGGCGCTCGCCACCTGGCGGCGCACCCTCGCCGAGCGAGAGGCCACCTACATGGCGGCCAACCGGGAGGCGGCCGGGGCGGGCGAGCGGGACGCAAAGGACGCTGAGGACGCGGAGCCCGGCGGCTACGAGCAGGTGGCCCTCGCGCTGATGCGGGCCGTCGCGCGCGACGAGCGGACCACGCTGATCCTCAACGTCCGCAACCAGGGCACCCTCTCCGTCCTCGACGCGGACGCCGTCGTCGAGGTCCCCTGCTTCGTGGACGCGAACGGGGCGCATCCGGTCGCCGTCGACCCGCTGCCCCACCACGCGACCGGTCTGGTGACCGCTGTGAAAGCGGTCGAGCGCGAGGTGCTGGCCGCGGCCGGCAGCGGATCGCGGTCGCATGCGGTCACGGCGTTCGCCCTGCATCCGCTCGTCGACTCGGTGAGCGTCGCGCGCCGCCTCGTCGACGGCTACCGCGCCGAACACGCCGGGCTCGCGTACCTGCGCCTGCCGTGACGGCCCGCCCGAGCAGTCCGCCCCACGACGAGCCGCCCGGCGGTCGGCGGCACCTGCCCCGGCCCCTGCCCGGGGCAGGTGCCCCCCAGGTGCCCCCGCGCCGCAGCGGCCTTACGCACCGGTGCGGAGTGCCCGCAGGGCGCCCGGGTGGCGGCCCGTCAAGGTGTCGAGGGCGCGCGCCGTCGCCTCGTCCGCCGGCAGGTGGACCAGCAGACGCTGGTCGTCGTCCGCGGGCAGTTCCAGCGTCTCGTAGGACAGCCGCAGCGGTCCTGCCCCGGGATGCGTCAGGCGTGTGATGCCGTTGGCGCGCGGCAGACCCGGCACCGTGCCGAGCCGGTCCGCGAACCCGGGCCCCGCCGTCACCGTCAACTGGTCCACCAGCGCCGCCACATGGCGGTCGGCCCGGAACGGCCCCTGCTTCAGCGCCGCCACCTGCTCGTCGGCCACCCGGTCCCAGTCCGGGTACGCCTCCTTCGCCCGCGGATCGGTGAACACCCACTGCGCCAGGTTCGGCGGGGTGCCGTCCAGCAGGCCGAGCGGGCGGACGAGCCGCTCGTAGCCCTCGGTCCAGGCGAGCAGTTCGCTCAGGCGGTTGAGCACGACGGCCGGCGCCGGTTCGAGGCGGTCGAGCAGCGCGCGGACCGGCGGGCGCACCTCCCGGTCGGGCAGGGCGTCGCCCATGCAGGTGAAGTTCCCGTCCGCGCCCTTGGAGAGCCGGTGCAGATGGATCCGCTCGACAGGGGCGAGGCGCAGCGCGTCGGCCAGTGCGGACAGCACCGCCGCGGACGGCCTGCGGTCACGGCCCTGCTCCAGGCGGGTCACGTACTCGACGCTGACCCCGGCGAGGGTCGCCAGCTCCGAGCGGCGCAGGCCCGGGGTGCGGCGGCGGGGGCCCGCCGGGAGCCCTGCGTCGGCCGGTGCGAGGGCCTCGCGGCGGTTGCGCAGGAACAGTCCCAGCTCGTTGTCGCTCACCCCTCGAACGTAACAGCCGGGCGGCCTCGGATCGTGGCCCTGCCACTACCAGTCTCGGCCCGGCCTTCCTCCTCCCCCGCCGGCCCGGCAGCGTGGTGTCCGCGCCGCTTCCGGCGCCGATTCCGATCCCGTGAGGAGCATCACCATGTCCGAGAACAACACCCTGCGTCTCGCCGTGCTCGTCGGCAGCGTCCGGGAGGGCCGCTTCGGCCCGGTGGTCGCCAAGTGGTTCGCCGAACAGGCCGAACAGCACGGCCGGTTCACCGTCGACGTCGTGGACCTGGCGGACACCCCGCTGCCGTTGGAGCTGCCGCCCGTGCCGCCCGCCATGGACCCCGGGATGGACCGGCCGGCCGGGATGGCGGAGCTGACGCGGCGGCTGGAGGCGGCCGACGCGGTCGTCGTCGTGACGCCCGACTACAACCGCAGTTTCCCCGCGTCGCTGAAGGCGGCCATCGACTGGCACTACACGGAGTGGCAGGCCAAGGCGATCGGCTTCGTCGGCTACAGCGGCGCGAGCGGCGGGCTGCTGGCCATCGAGCAGCTGCGGCAGGTGTTCAACGAGCTGCACGCGCACACGGTCCGCGACTACGTGAGCTTCCCGCGCTACTACGAGCTCTTCGCCCCCGACGGCACGCTGCGCGAGCCCGAGGGCCCGGGCGGTGCGGCGAAGGTGCTGCTGGACCAGCTGGAGTGGTGGGCGACGGCTCTCAACGAGGCGCGGCGGGCGCGGCCGCTGGTCACCTCCTGAGACGGGCGGTCGTGCGTCGGCGGTCCGGCGCGGCGGCAAAGGTCCGGCGCGTGCGTCGGCGGTCCAGCGCGTGCGTCGGCGGTCCAGCGCGCGCGTGCTCCCGGCTCGACGGATCGGGCCGGGGCGGCGACGCGTTCGGGCGGGTCGCGGCGGGCAGAGAAGGGGAATGACAACCTCCGCCGAACAGACCGTCCCGCCCGTCCGTTCCCGCCGCGCGCTGCTGGCCGGTTCGGTCGGCAACTTCGTCGAGTGGTACGAGTTCGGGGTCTACGGCTACTTCGCGACGATCATCGCCGCGAACTTCTTCACCCCCGAGGGCGGCAGCGACATCGAGGCCCTTGTGAAGACCTACGCGTCGTTCGCCCTGGCCTTCTTCTTCCGGCCGGTCGGCGCCGCGCTGTTCGGCCGGATCGGCGACCGGATCGGCCGTCGCCCGACGCTGATCCTCGTCATCACGCTCATGACGCTGGCGACGACGGCGATCGGACTGCTGCCGACGTACGCGACGGCCGGGGCGGCCGCGCCGTTGCTGCTGACCGCGCTGCGGATCCTGCAAGGGCTGTCCGCGGGCGGCGAGTTCGGCGGCGCGGTGTCGCTGATGACCGAGTTCGCGCCCGCGGGCAGGCGCGGCCTGTACGGCTCGTGGCAGTCGTTCACGGTGGCGCTGGGGCTGCTGGGCGGCGCCGGCGCCGCGGCACTGCTGGCGACGGTGCTGTCCGAGGGGGCGCTGAACGACTGGGGCTGGCGGCTTCCGTTCCTGCTGACGCTGCCGCTCGGGGCGGTCGCGCTGTGGCTGCGGCTTCGGCTGGAGGAGACGCCGAGTTTCCGGCGCGTGGACGCGGAACCGGTGGCCGCACCTCCCGCCGCGGAGGTGGTGCGCGCGATCCTGCTGGGCGCGGGGCGGATCATGGGGTGGGCCGCCGCCGGTTACACGTTCCTGGTGGTGCTGCCCGCGTACCTGCAGTCCGCGCTGAACGCCTCGTTCCAGGAGGCGCTGGTCGCGACCGTGCTCGCCAACCTCGGGTTCGCCGCCTCCATCGTCCCGGCGGGCGCGCTCAGCGACCGTGTCGGGCGCAGGGCGGTGATGCTGACCGGCGCCGTGCTCGTCGTGGTGCTGGCACTGCCGCTGATCAACCTGCTGCAGGACCCGGAAACGGCGACGCCGCTGAAGGGCCTCGCGGTGTTCGCGGCGGGCGCGGTGGTCGGGCTGCTGGCGGGTCCGGGGCCCGCGATGCTCGCCGAGATGTTCCCGACCCGGGTCCGCTGCACGGGCCTCGGTCTCGCGTACGCGCTGTCCAACGCCGTGTTCTCGGGTTGCGCGGGGCTTGTCATCACCGAATTGATCAAGAGAACGGGCAACGTGGACATCCCCGCCTACTACGCGGCCGCCACGTGTGCGGTCAGTGTGTTCGCGCTGCTGAGCCTGCGCGGCGACGACCACCGCGGACCGCTGCGGTGAGGGTCGTCGGCCTGATGTCGGGCACGTCCCACGACGCCGTCGACGCCGCCGCGGCCGACATCGGCTTCGACGGGGACGCCCTGAACGTGACACCTCTCGGCATGGTGAGCGGCGGCTACGACGACGACCTGCGGGCGTCGCTCGCGGGTGCGCTGCCGCCGGCGACGACGACGCTCGGGGACGTCTGCCGCCTCGACACCCGCATCGGGCAGGTCTTCGCGGCGGTCGCCGAGCGGGCGGACCGCGAACTGTGCGGCGGGGGCGCCGAGCTGTTCGCCTCGCACGGCCAGACCGTGCACCACTGGGTGGACGACGGCAGGGCCCTGGGCACGCTGCAGCTGGGACAGCCCGCCTGGATCGCGGAGGCGACGGGCCGTCCGGTCGTCTCCGACTTCCGGCCCCGGGACATCGCGGCCGGGGGGCAGGGCGCCCCACTTGTGAGCCTGGTGGACGTGCTGTGGCTGCGGGGACGGCCGGGGGTCCCGGTCGCGCTCAACCTGGGCGGGATCGCCAACGCGACCGTGGTTCCGCGCTCGGGCGATCCGGTCGCCTTCGACACCGGTCCGGCGAACGCCCTCCTGGACGCGGCCGTGGCCGAACTGACCGGCGGCCGGGCGGCGTACGACGCGGACGGTGCGCTCGCGGCGGCGGGCCGGGTCCACCGCCCGCTGCTGGAACGGCTGCTGGCGGAGCCGTACTACCGGCTGCCGGCGCCGAAGACCACCGGCAAGGAGCTGTTCCATTCCGGTCATCTGCGGGCAGCGCTGGCCGGGCTGGGCGCGCTCGCGCCCGAGGACGTCCTCGCGACGCTCACCCTCCTCACCGCGCGCACGGTCGCGGACGCCGTCCGCCCGCTGGGCGCGACCGAGGTGATCGCCTCGGGCGGCGGCACCCGCAATCCGGCGCTGATGGGGATGCTCCGCGCCGAACTGGCGGGGATCCGCCTGTGCACCTCCGACGACCTCGGGCTGCCGTCGGCGGCGAAGGAGGCGTACGCCTTCGCCGTACTGGGGTTCCTGACCGCGCACGGGCTGCCCGGAAGCCTGCCCTCGTGCACCGGAGCGCGGGCGGCCCGGGTGCTCGGCTCGATCACACCGGGGAGCGGGCCGCTGCGCCTCCCGCCGCCCGCGAAGGATGTCGTCAACTCCCTCGTCTTTACTGTCCGTTGATCCCACGCGTACGCTGCATCACCATGACCACATCCGTCACACGGGTGCGCGGGGCGGCGCTGTTCGCGACCGCGGGCGCCGTCCTCGCCGCGTTGTTGTTCGGTACGGGTACTCCCTCGGCCGCGGCGGACACCGCGGTGACGGATGAGGTGACGGACGCGGCGAAGGTCGTGCCGGTGCAGACGACGGGCCCCGCCGACAAGCGCTTCAATCTCGTGGTGCTCGGCGACGGCTACACGGCGGCGCAGCTGCCGGAGTTCCGCGCGCACGTCGAGACCCACCTCAACGTGCTGTGGTCGACGGAGCCGTTCGCCTCCTACCGTTCGTACATCAACGTGTGGGCCGTGGAGACCCCGTCCGCCGAGTCCGGCGTCGACTGCGACCCCGGCCTCGACGCCCCTCGCCGGGACACCGCGCTCGGCATGGGCTTCTGGGGCGGCTGCAAGCCGAACAGCGTGCAGCGGCTGCTCAGCGTGGACACCGGCGCGGCGACGGCGCTGGCCGATCTCGTACCGGGCACGTCGGGCGCCAACCGGCAGATCGTGGCGCTGGCCAACAGCGACACCTACGGCGGCGCGGGCGGCGCCTACGCCACCGCGTCCGGCGGCAACGCCCTGTCCTCGCTGATCACCCCGCATGAGATCGGCCACTCGCTCGGCAAGCTCCAGGACGAGTACGACTACTACGCGCGCGGGGTGCCGGGCGGCGCCTACAGCGGCGGCGAGCCGGCGTCGGCGCACCACACCTTGCTGACCGAGGACCAGATGCGCGAGCAGCGCGCGAAGTGGTGGCGCTGGCTCGGCGAGGAGAGCGAGTCCGGCGGGGTCATCGGACGCCACGAAGGCGGGATGTACAGCACGAAGGGCGTGTGGCGGCCCAGCAAGCACTCGATCATGAAGACCCTCGGGTACCCCTTCGACCAGGTCGAGCGCGAGGTGATGGTGCAGAAGATCTCGGCCAAGGTGAACCTCGTGCAGGGCCACACGCCCGACACGGCCCCGATCGGCGACGACCGGACGGTGTGGGTGGACACCCTGCACCCGGTCGGCGGTGAACTCGACGTCGTATGGCGACTGGACGGCGACCGGCTGCGGGCGGTGGGTGACGCACGCACGGTCGATCTGCGCCGTCTGCGCCTCACGCCCGGCACGCATACGCTCACGGCGACCGTCACGGATCCCACACCGTTCGTACGGGACCCGGCCGTGCGCGCGTCGACGGCGCTGACGCGCACGGTGACCTGGACGGTGGACACGTCGGTGGACACCGCGCCGGACGAGGTGGCGGCGGCGTTCACCGACCACACCGCGACCGGGGCGCCCGTCGGTGCCGCATCGGTGGTGTACGCCGAGACCACGCACCCGGCCGGCCGGCCGCTCGCGGTCCGCTGGACGCTCGACGGCCGTCCCGTGGCCAACCCCGGCAACGACCGCGACCTGGACCTGGGCGCCCTGCGGCTGCGGCCGGGCACCCACGAGCTGACGGCCCGCATCGCGGGCACCGACGAGGAACTGACCTGGACCGTGGACGCGTCGCCGGCCACGGCCGCCTACGAACTGTCCGAGCCGCTGCGGACGGTCCACCGGCCCGGCAGGCCGGTGGAGTACGTCTACGACGGCCCCTTCACGATGGGGCTGACCGCCCGGGACGACCAGGACGGTTATGTGGTGCGGCAGTTCAGGGTCGACGGCGACGGCTGGCAGACGTACTACGGCTGGCCCACCGACGCCGGCGCCCCTTACCGGTTCACCCCGCAGGGCACCGTGATCGACGATCTCGTGTACGGAAAGCTGGGCACGCCCCGTGTGGTGCCCTGGGACGACGCCACACCCGACTACGGCACCCACACCATCGAGTACCGCACGGTCGACGCGGCCGGGAACATCTCGTCCGCGCAGCGGTTCCTGGTGACGCTGCTGCCCCCGCGGCAGCAGGTCAGCTGACCAGGAAGTCGGCCTTGCCGGACTTCGCGCCCTGGATGAAGGCGGCGATCTCGTTGGTGGTGTAGATGAGTGCGGGACCGTCGGGATCGGCGGACTGGCGGACCGCGACCCGGCCGTCGGACAGCTTCATGGTCTCGACGCAGTTGCCGCCGTTCCCCCCGCTCCAGGGTTTGTGCCAGCCGTCCTCGCCCAGCTCGGCGGCGGGCATGCCATTGTATATGCGCTTCATTCACAGCTCCTTGCGCAGAGCATTCAGAATCTCCTTCGTGCGTTGTGCCGTCGCGGCCTGCGCCGCCATGCGGTCCATGACCTCCAGATGCGTGGCGACCTCGGGGCGCGCGTCGAGATAGACGGCACCGGTCAGGTATTCGCTGTAGACCATGTCCGGGAGCTCGGGCATGGCGAACCGGAAGAGGACGAAGGGCCCGTAGGTGCCCGGGTGGTGGCCGCTCGCGAACTCGGCGATCTGCAGCGTCACATGGGGCAGCCGGGTGCTGTCGAGCAGCTTGCCGATCTGCGCCTTCATCACGCCGGGGCCCCCGACGGGCCTGCGCAGCACCGTCTCGTCCATGATCACCCACAGTCGGGGCGCGTCGGGCCGGGTGAGCAGCGCCTGACGCTCCATCCGCAGCGCCACGTGCCTCTCGATGTCCTCCGGATCGGTGTGACCGATGGCTCCGCCGCGCATGATCGCCCGTGCGTAGTCCTCCGTTTGCAGCAGTCCGGGCACGAACTGCGGTTCATACGCGCGGATGAGGCTCGCGGCGCCCTCCAGGCTGACGTACATGCTGAACCAGCCCGGCAGGACGTCGTGGAAACGCTGCCACCAGCCCGGTTTGTTGGCCTCCTCGGCCAACTCCACGAATCCCCGGGCCTCCTCGTCGCCGATTCCGTACGCGCCGAGGAGCAGCTGCACATAAGGAATCTTCAGCGCCACCTCGGCGGTCTCCATCCTGCGGATGGTGCCCGCGGCGACACGGAGGATCTTCGCCGCTTCCTCGCGTTTGAGACCGGCGCGCTCCCGCAGGTCCTGCAGGCGCTTGCCGAGGACGACCTGGCCCACGGTGGGGGCGGACCGCGGTTCACTCACTTCGAGACCTCCCCACGTGCTGTGTTGCGAGCAGTGTGCCATGGCGGTTCAGCGATGAATACGCCCACTCTGCATTTTTCAGAGTGACCCTTGCCAACGTGACGGTTGCAGCGGGAGACTGGTCGTGTGAACCGTGACGCGCTCACCACCCCCTTTCCGGACGCGAGTCCGGACACCGCCACCTCCCGCTACGGCTTCGAGGTGCCGGCGCGCGTCGAATCCGTCTCCCGTACAAGACGGCTGGTGAGCGAGCGGCTCGACCTCTGGAGCATTCGCGGCGACACCCGCGACACAGTCCTGCTGATCGTCTCCGAGCTGGTCACCAACGCGGTGGTGCACACCGGCGGCCACCTCGTCTCCTGTCAACTGCAGCGCGCCGAGGGGTGTTTGCGCGTCACTGTCCAGGACCAGGGCTCCACGGCGACCGGCCCCCGGGTCTGCCACGGCCTCGAGGACGAACGCGGCCGCGGCCTGCTTCTCGTCGAAGCGGTGAGCACCGCGTGGGGGACGCACGACTGCGAGCGCGGCACGGGTCGTGTCGTATGGGCCGAACTGCCTTGCGCGGCAGAGCCGTTCGCGTCCGGCTGGCAGTGCTGAGGAGCCTGGCTGCGCTCCTCGCCCGGGGCGTACGCCACGAACCGGTCCCGCCGACGCCGCAGCGGGTCCTGCAACCGCGGCTCGTGGACCGCTGCCGTCACCAGGAGGCCGGGCTCACCCGCCTCGTCCTGCCCGATTCCCTGCCGGCCGAGCTCGGCTGCGACGCCGTGGGCGTACCCGCCCGCTTCGGGTTCCGCCTCCTCGGCCGCATGCCGCGCAGCGGGTGCGTCTTCGCCGACAGCCGGTGGTGGTGGTGGATCGTTCCGGCGGGATCAGATCTCGACCTGCTGTGGCCGCTGCCCGCGCACTACGCCAGGGGTGCCCGGGTGCCGGGCGACAGACCCCGGCTGATCCGCGGTCCGAACGGCCCAAGCCCCTACACACCCCCCATCCCCCTCTACCTGACGGCCTGCCAGCTGACGGGCGCCGCACCGAAGTGGCCGGCCGCGGTGGGCAGCGCACGAGGTGCGTGATCCGGCGGACGGAGCCCGTGTCACTGCGGATAGGCTTTCCGGCATGTCAGAAGCCAATACGAGCCCGGAACGGCAGGGGCTCACACCGCGCCAGGCCCGCCATGTCCGCATAGCCCTCTCCGCGGGCATCATGATCGCTGTCGGCGCCGTCCTGGTCCTGCGGCTCGGCAGTACACACTCGGTGCTGACCCTCGGCTTCTACGGCATGGCGCTGATCCTCTCCGGCAGCGCGCTCGTCCTCAGCCGCGCGGGCCGCACCCGCTGGGCCACGCTGGTGCTGGGCATCGGTGTGGCGGTGGCGGTCGTCGCGGAGTGGGCCGTGGCCGCGATGCGCTGAGGCCCCGGCCGAGAGCGGCGACAGGGCCTCGGACACAAGAGGCCGTTCGCCGCTCAGCCCCCGGAGACCGCGCGCAGGTGCGCCCTGCCGCGGGGCACCCCCGGTGCCGCCGAGCGGCTCTCGCGGAGCACAAGCGTGAGGCGGGTGTACCCCTTGTCCTGCAGGGAGACGGGGGTCTCGTCCACGACCCGGCAGTCGGTGCGCCCCCACCGGGGGTCGGGGTGGTTCACCGGCCGCACGGCTCCGTCGTGGTGGACCGCTGCCGCGCCCACCGCCCTCATCCAGTGCGGCAGTCCGCACCGATAGGCCGCGTCCATGATCGGGTCAAGCGCGATGTCGTCACGAATGGCCGAAAGGCAGTCGTCCTCGCCGTCGCCCTCCAGGGCATCCGCGAGCTGGGCCATCAGCGGCAGGCACCAGCTGGTCTCGTGCTCGGCGAGCACCGTGGGCGCGTCGGGGTGGAAGAGCGCGAAGCGGAGGAAGTTCTGGTGGGGCATGGCCGTGGGGTGCGGGCCCATGTTGCGGAACAGGGCGTCGAAGGCGGGGTTCGTGTGGACCACGTCCCAGCGCCGGTCGAACAGCAGGGAGGGCAGCGGCACCGCGTCCATCAGGGACGCGTAGTCGCGCAGGTACGCCTGGGTGGACGGGTCGGCCTGCTCCGCGGGCCGTATGGGCGACGAGGGCACCGGAGCGTGTACGGGAACGGGCGGGTGGAGCGGTCCGGAGGGGCGCGCGGAGGTGGGCCTGCGGACCGGTCCGGAGGGCGGAACGGGACCGGACGGCCGCAGCGGGGCCCCCGACTCGCGGAAGCTGTCGCGGTCGCCGCCGATTCGGCGCAGCCGGCCGCGCTGCGTGGTGTCCATGTCCAGGGCGTCATCGATGCGCTTCGTACGGGCGCTGCCGCGGGCGGCCTTGACGCGGCCTGGTCGCCCCTGAGCTCCGGGGCGCCCGACGCCCGCCTCGTACGTCATCGAGAACGCCGCCCTTCCGAAGCTTCTCGAAGTCCTGCCAAGGCCCGCTGTGGCAGCCCCCTTTGGATCTTCATCCTGCCTGGCGATCCTCTTACCGCCGAGGCGACTATGTCAACTATCGTGGCATTCAGCGCCGTTGAACGCACGATATCCGCCACAGCTGTGGCAAGACCTGGTTGCATTCACTCGAAGCGGTTAATCTCCCGGCAGCCCCTTGAGTGCGGGGCTGCCTCGCGTGATCTAGGAGACCTACTGGTGACGGACGGCTTCTCGGTTCCGGGTCCGGCCGCGGACGACCCTCTGGCGGCATCTGTCGCCCGGGTGGCCGACCTCGCGGACAAACTCGGAATCAGCCACGACGAGGTCTTCGACGTCGACACGCTCTCCGAAGCCTCGGGCGTGCCGGCGGACGTGGTCGGCGCTCTGCTCGACGGGCGCCCGGCCGGCGAGACGGACCTCCAGGCGCGCTTCCTGCAGCGCTTCGACCTGCTGCGCAGGACCCGGCTCAAGCCCAACGGCCGCCGGTACACGCAGCAGGAGATCGCCGACGGCGCGGGGATGTCGCGCCAGCAGGCCGGGGCGCTGATCAACGGCGACCGCCGGCCCACCATGGAACACTGTGACGCGATCCAGCGGTTCTTCAAGGTCCACGCGGGCTTCCTGACCGCTGACGACCCCGACGCTCTCGTCGGCGCCCTGCACCGCACCGAGCAGAGTCTGCTTCAGGACTTCGTGGGCGAAAGCGACCCGCTGGAGCGGCTGTTGCAGGACCATGGTGTGCGGGGCATCGCCTGGCGGGCTGCCCAGCTGCCCACCGACAAGCACCGGGACAAGGTCACTGAGTGGCTCGACATGCTCCTCGAGAGCGTCAAGCCGACGGACCACCCCTGATTTCCGGACAGGCTGGAAGTCAGGACGTGTCCCGACGGGTGCGCGCGGGGAGAGGAGAGCGGTGAGCATAGGCAAGGACATGCGTCGGCTGTGCGGCGAGCTGATCGCCGGAATCGACCTGCCGGCGCCCGCCGCCCCCGCCGATCTCTACCGTGCGCTGTGCGACGGAATGAGCAGACACCGCGGCAGGCCGGTCCGTTACCGCATGGCCTCGTTCCCGCCCGGCACCGCGAGCGGTCTGTGGCTCGACATGGCGGAGCAGGACCTGATCGTCATCGAGGAACGCACCGCACCCGACCACCAACTGGTCATCCTCGGCCATGAGCTGTGGCACATGAAGGCCGGGCACTGCAGCCACCACGTCGAGGGCGCCGCCGTGGCGGCGCGCCTGCTCACCGACGAAGCCGATCTGCAGGCCACCGTGCTGAAGGTCGCCGCACGGTCCCGGTCCGACCAGGCCGAGGAGCGCGAGGCGGAGAGCTTCGGCCTGCTGCTCGGCAGCAAGTGCCGCGCGTGGCTCACCGGTTCGGCCGGGCGCGGCCCGGTGCAGCGGGAATGTGTCGCCGGACGTATCGAGGCCTCGCTGGGATACCGCGGGCCCCAGGGCTGATGCGTGGACGGACCCGACTACTACATACCCGCCGCCGCCCTGGGCGTCGCACTGGCGTTCAAGCTGCCCGGAACGCTGCGCGACTGGCGTGATCCGCTGCTCCGCTCGGTGTGCGCGCTGCTGGTCCTCGCGGCCTGCACCTTCTTCTTCGCCGCGCCGCCCACCATCGCCGCGGTCAACCGCCTCACCGGCGTCGCCAACTTCTCGGCCCCGCTGGTCTACTGCATCCTGACCGCGTTCAGCGCCTCCTGCCTGGTCCTGCTGGTCAACTGGCGCGGCGGCCCGCCGCAGGAGACACGGCGCGTCTCCGTCCGCTGGGTCGTCGGCTACGGCGTCGTCGTCGTGCTCCTGGTCGTCCTGTTCCTGCTCGGGGAGGCGCCCGAGGAGCGGCTGCGGGACCTCGACACGCACTACGCCACGACTCCGTACATCCGCGAGATGATCGTCCTGTACCTGATCGCGCACAGTGTGGCGGCCGTCGGTATGACGGCGCTGTGCTGGCGGTGGTCGCTCCAGGTGCGCGGCTGGCTGCGCGGCGGCCTGGTGATCATCGTGTTCGGGTCGTTGTTCAACCTGGCGTACGGCGTGAGCAAGTTCGCCGCCGTCTTCGCGCGCTGGGCCGGTCACGACTGGGACGCGCTGAGCACCCTGGCCGCGCCGCCCCTCGCCTCCGTCGGGGCCCTGCTCAGCGCGATCGGCTTCATCCTGCCGCTCGTCGGGCAGCGACTGTCCGACACCTGGCACGACTGGGCGGCCTACCGGCGGCTCGGGACGCTGTGGCGGGAGCTGCGCGCCGCGTCGGCGCCCGGCACGCCCACGGTACGCATCTCCTTCTTCTCGCCCGTCGAACTGCGGGTCACCCAGCGCGAGTCCGACATCCACGACGGCCTGCTGCAGCTCGACCCGTACTTCGACCGCGGGCTGCGGGCGAGCGCGTACGAGGAGGCGGTCGCGGACGGCGCCGAGCCGCGCGAGGCGCAGGCCGTCGCCGACGCCGCGATGGTCGCCGCCGCGCTGCGCTCCCGCGCCGCCGACCCAGAGGGCGAGATCATCAGCTCGGCCCAGGCCTACACGTCCGAGGCCGCGCAGGGACCGCGCGATCTGGTGCGCATGTCCCTGGCGCTGCGTCATTCACCCGTCGTCGCGGCAGTGCGCGTGCGCGCGGCCCGGTCAGAGAGCGGCACCCGATGAGCGATCCCTTGAGAACCGTCCGGAGCACGCCGCGTACAGCGGTCGTGATCGGCGGCGGCCTGGCCGGCATGCTGGCGGCCGGCGTCCTGCGTCCCCACGTCGACGAGGTCACCGTCGTCGACCGGGACGCCCTGCCCGACGGGCCGCACGCCCGCAGGAGCCTGCCGCAGGCGCACCACGCCCATCTGCTGTGGTCGGGCGGCGCCCGGGCCGTCGAGACCCTGATGCCGGGGACCACCGAGCGCTGGCTCGCGGCGGGGGCCCGGCGCATCCCGCTGCCGACGGGACTGGTGTCCATGTCGGCGCTGGGCTGGTTCCGCCGCTGGCCGGAGATGCAGTTCCTCATCGCCTGCAGCCGTGACCTGCTCGACTGGGTGGTCCGCGAACAGGTCACCGCCGGTCCGGGGGTCACCGTGCTGCAACGCACCGAGATGCTGGGCCTGGAGGGCGGTGCGACGCGCGTCACGGGCGTACGGGTGCGCGGAGCCGACGGGAACGAGCGGGTGCTCCGGGCCGACCTGGTCGTGGACGCGAGCGGCCGCGGCTCGCGGGCGCCCGACTGGCTGAGGGCGCTCGGCGCCGGCGAGGTGCGGGAGGAGAAGGTCGACTCGGGCCTCGCCTACGCCAGCCGCCTCTTCCGCGCGCCCGCGGGCTCCGGCGACTTCCCCGTCGTCAACGTGCAGGCGGACGCGCGGGAGCCGCGGCCGGGGCAGACCGCGACCGTCGTGCCCATCGAGGGCGGGCGCTGGATGGTGACCCTGTCCGGTACCCGCGGGGGGCAACCCACCAGCGCCGCCGACGAGTTCGAGAACTTCGCCCGCTCGGTTCGCCACCCCGTCGTCGCCGAGCTGATCGCCGACGCCGAGCCGCTCACCGACGTCTTCGTCAACCGCAGCACCGTCAACCGGCGCCGGTACTACGAGAAGGTCGCCGACCTGCCGGACGGCTTCGTCGCGATCGGCGACGCGGTCGCCACCTACAACCCGGTCTACGGGCACGGCATGTCGGTGGCCGCGCAGGGCGTGCTGGCCCTGCGCGAGGCGGTCGCGGCCCGGGGCGTGGCCGCTCCGGGGCTCTCCCGCTCCGTGCAGCGTGCGGTGGCCGGCCCGGTCTCCATGGCCTGGGACCTGGCCACCGGGCAGGACATCCTCTATCCGGGCGCGATCGGAAGGGAGCCGGGGGCGAGCTCGAGGGTGCTGCGGCACTACGTCGACCGCCTGATGCTGACCGCGACCGGGCGGCCCCTCGTCGCCAAGGCCCTGTTCGACGTCATGACCCTGTCCTCGCCGATCACCTCGCTGCTGCGACCGGAGATCGCGCTGGCCGTGCTCCGCGGCCCCAAGCTGCCCCGGCTGCCGGGCCCGCCGCTGACGGCCGAGGAACTGCGGATCGCGAAGGAGCCCCGGGGCCAACGGGAGCCGGACGCGGCGGACGCGTGACGCCCGCGGGCGGGCGTTCAGCAGGCCCAACGGGCACGCGGGACACGGGCGCCGGTCGGCGGAAGGTCCACCCGACGGCCACGGTGCCACGCGCGCCTGCGGCCCGGGCACCGGCTCCGGGTACGCGCTCGGGGTAGGGGCGGGCCGCGGCCGGGTCCTCGCCGCACTGCGGCAGCGCGGCATCGCCTAGGCTCGGCCGCACGATGAACGCCAATCACACAGACGCGGCACCGGCCCCGGGCGGAGGCACGCGTGGCCGGTCGGGGCGTCACGCCCCGACGCCGCTGGAGCCGAAGGCCGACAGGGAGACGGTCAGGCGGCACAACCTGAGCCTCGTCCTGCGTGCCGTGCGCGACGAGGGCGAGAGCACCCGCGCCGGTGTCGCGGCACGGGTCGGGCTCACGCGCGCCGCGGTGTCGTCCCTGGTCGAACAGCTGCTGGAGAGCGGCTTCCTGTCCGAGTCCGGCAAGACGTTCAGCGGACAGGCGGGCCGGCCGGGCACCGTGCTGAAGCTCGCCCGCACAGGGGTCGCGGGACTCGGCGTCGAGATCAACGTCGACTATGTGTCCGTCTGCGTGGTCGACCTCGCGGGCACCGACCGCGTACGGCTCGTGGAGCACCTCGACAACCGGGGCACCCCGCCCGACCGCGTCTTCGGCCGCGCGGCGGGGATCGCGGCGCGGGCGCTGGCCTCCGCCGCCGAGCAGGACCTCAGGCCCGTGGGCGCGGCGCTGGCGCTGCCGGGCCTCGTCGCGGCCGGGTCCGTCCGCCAGGCCCCCAACCTGGGCTGGACGTCGGTCGCGGCCGAGACGCCGTTCGCCGAGGCGCTCGCCGCACTGCGGCCCGGTCCGGCCGCGCTGCCGGTGCGTTCGGAGAACGAGGCGAACCTCGCGGCGCTGGCCGAGCTGTGGTTCGGCGGTCTCGGTGACGTGCGCAGCTTCCTCTACCTCACGGGTGAGATCGGGGTGGGCGGCGCACTGGTCCTGAACGGCGAACTGCTGCGGGGCGCGCACGGTTTCGCGGGCGAGATCGGGCATGTGTCGGTCGCGGACGACGGACCCGTGTGCCGCTGCGGCTCACGGGGCTGCCTGGAGCAGTACGCGGGCCAGTCCGCGCTGCTGAGGGCGGCGGGCATCGACGAACGCGCCGGCGCGGCGGGCGTGGCCGAACTGGAACGGCGCGCCCGCGCGGAGGAGCCGCGTGCGGTGGCGGCGCTGTCGCAGGCGGGCGTGATGCTGGGGCGGGTGCTGTCCGCAGCGGTGAACCTCTTCGACCCGGACGCGGTGGTCCTGGGCGGGATCTACCGCCCGCTGCTGCGGTGGCTCGGGCCGTCGGCGGGCACGGAGCTGTCGACACGGGTGGTGTCGGGCCTCTGGCCCCCGGGCAGCACACGCCTGCGCGCCTCATCCCCGGCGGCGGACGCGGCGCGGGGTGCGGCGGCGCTGACGGTCGACGAAGCGCTGACGGATCCGATGGGATACGGGGGGCGGGGGCGCTGATGCCGCCAGCCCTGCCTCCCCGGAACGTGGCAGGACCAGCCCCCGCACCGTGCTCCGCGCGGTGTCATCGATCAAACACCCCCTACGGCTGGGCCGTAGGAGGTGCTTGAGACGCGCCGGGGCGCCGGCCGGGCTGCCGGTCACGGCTCCGGGTCGAGCACGACCGGCAGTTCCGCGAGGCCGCGGAAGGCGGGGAAGGGAACCTCCATCCACTTCGCCTCGGCAGCGGGATCGGCCAGAGCGACCTGCGGGAACCGGCTGAACAGGCTGGTGAGGGCCAGCTGCGTCTCCAGCCGCGCCAGCGGTGCGCCCAGGCAGTAGTGGCTGCCGTGGCCGAACCCCAGATGGCCGCTCTGCTCGTTTCTCGGCCGCCTCACGTCGAGCTCGTCCGGGGAGTCGAACTTCAGCGGATCGCGATTCGCCGCCAGGAGCGAGATCTGCACCAGGGCACCCTTGGGGACGCGCGTTCCGCCGATCTCCACGTTCTCGGTCGCGAACCGGAACGTTGCGCTCTCCACCGAGCCGTCGTAGCGCAGCAGCTCTTCCACGGCGGCACCGACCAGTTCCGGGTCCTTCTGCACGGCACGCAGCTGTGCGGGGTTGGCCAGGAGGTGGTACACGGCATTTCCGATGAGGTACGCGGTCGTCTTGTGGCCCGCGAACATCAGCAGGAAGGCCGTCGAGACCAGCTCGTTCTGCGTGAGGCCGCCGTCGTTGTCCTGGGCCTCGGTGAGCGCGCTGAGCAGGTCCTCACCGGGGTGCCGGCGCTTGCGCGCGATGAGCTCGGTGAAGTAGGCGTGGAGGTCCTCCTCCGCCTTCTGCTGGGCCTGCTTGGACTCCTTGCTGAAGCCCGTCTGCGCCACCGTGGCGGACAGTCGGTGCATGTCGGCCCGCTCCTCGAGCGGCACGCCGAGCAGTTCGCAGATCACGGTGATCGGCAGCGGGAACGCGAACGCGGGCAGCAGATCCACCGGCTCGCGGGTGGGACACGCGTCGAGCAGCTGGTCGACGATGCCCTGGATCTTCGGCCGCATCGCCTCGACGCGGCGCGGGGTGAACTCGGAGTTGACGAGTCTGCGCAGCCGGGTGTGCTTGGGCGCGTCGGCGTTGAGCATGTTGTCGTCCAGTGAGACCGACGAGTCTCCGAAGATCCGCCGGTACGCGTCCATGGCCCCGTACATGTCCTTGCTCAGCCGAGGGTCGGACAGGGCGGCCCGGGCGTCCTCGTACCGTGTGATCAGGTACGTTTCGATGCCGTGCGGGGGAGTCATCGGGCAGACGGGCGCCGTGTCCCGGAGGGAGGCGTACACCGGGTGCGGGTTGCGCCGGAAGTCGGCGGTGCACTGTTCGGCACTGGTGACGGGGTCGCGCGTAGTGGTCACGGACGGCTCCTGAGGTCGAAGAGGGCCTCGGCGTTGCCGCCGAGGATGAGCTGCTGGGACGCCTTGTCCACGGGCAGCTTCTCGATCATGCGGATGAGGTCCTCCAGCGGAGCGGACAACGGCGGCGAGTCGCTGCCGAACAGCATCCGTTCGGGCCCGAGCACCTCCGCGTTGAGGCTCAGGTGTGCTGGGCTGAACGGGCTGGTGTCGACGTACATGCGCCGCAGGGCCGCGGCCGGGTCGGCCGACACCGCCTCGGGTGCCGGCCGGTCCGGTGCCTGCTGGTCGGACGCCGGGGCGGGGGACGGCGCGCCCCCGCCCCAGTGCCGGGGGCGCGCCGCCGTCTGCAGGCGCTCCGGCAGCAGCGCCATCGCGCCGCCGCCGGTCGCGCCGATCAGCCGCAGACCGGGGTACTTGTCCAGCCATCCCGCGAACGCGATCATGGCCATGCCCGCCGTGACATCGCCGAACCGGCCGATCTGCTCGACGAAGCCCATGTTGTCCACGTGCTCCGTGCCGATGGGTTCGGCCGGGGCGTGCACCAGGACCGGGACTCCCGCCTCCGCGGCCAGCGCGAAGAAGGAGTCCGCCCGCGGCGAGCCGAGCAGCTCGCCGCGGACGCTGGACGTGGTGATCAGGCCGACGAAGGCGGGATCCGCCAGCGTCTCCCTCACCCCTTCCAGATGATCGTCGTCACCGAACGGGTTGGCGTAGACGTACCCGCGCAGCTGGTCCGGGAAGGAGGAGACCAGACCCGACATCCAGGCGTGGAAGCCACGCAGCCGGTCGCGCGGCTGCTTGTAGTTGTCCACGCCCGGGACCCGAGCCATCGCGCCGGCGCCCACCGGGCTGCCGATGATGGTGAGGTCGATCCCGGCCTCGGCGCGCGCCGCGAGCATTCCGTCGACGTCGGTCAGGCTGGGGGGCATCGGGAAGCGTCTGGCCGCCTCCGGCGGGGACAGATGTCCGTGGATGTCGATGATCATGTGTGGCTTCCCGGTTCCGGTGTGACTGCGCGGGTGACCGCGGCACAGTCCTCGTCGCCGAGCCCTTGCTCGGTGGCGCGGACGTGGGTCTCCGCGGCTGCGGCGGTGAGCGGAAGGCTCAGGCCCTCCGCGGCCGCCTGCTCCACAGCGAGCATGAGGTCCTTCGCCATGAGGCGCAGCCGGAAGTCCGGTTCGTCGAAGCGCCCGGTTGCAAGGCGTCGCGACTTGAACGCCATGACCGGCGAGGCGAAGCCGCTGCCCGCGATCGTCTTGAGAACCAGCTGCTTGTCGAGGCCGGTCGCGGCCGCCAGTTCGGCGGCCTCGGCCATCGCCTGCACCTCTATTCCCATGAGGAGATTGAGGAGCAGCTTCATCCGCATGCCGGAACCGAGTGCGCCCAGATGGACGACCTCCTTGCCCAGCATGTCCAGCAGGGGCCGGCCGGCGGTGAAGACCCGCTCCTCGCCGCCGACGAACAGGCGCAGTTCGCCGTCGCGGGCGTGGTCGCGATTGCCGAGCATGCCGACGTCCATGACGGACGGCACGTCACCGGCGAGCCGGACGACCTCCTCGGGTGCGACGGTGCTGGCGCATATCAGGGAGCCGGGGTAGGCACCCCTGGCCAGGACGCCGTCCGTGCCGTGCAGCACGGCGCCGAGGGCGTCGCCGTCGGCGACCGTGCAGATGGCGGCGGTCGTCCCCTCGACCGCTTCGCTGGGGCGGCCGGCGGCGAAGGCGCCGGCCCGGGCGAGCGGCTCGGTCCGTTCCGGGGTGCGGTTCCACACCCGCACCTCTACTCCTCGCGCGAGCAGGCGCGTGGCCAGGCCCGTGCCCATCGTGCCGAGACCGAGGACGGCGACGGGACCGGTGCCGGCGTCGGGGGTGCTGACGTTGCGCGTCATGACTTCTCCTCCACGGTCTCCTTGACGACCCGGAACCGCAGCGACTGCGTCGAGTCGACCCACTGGCGCAGCGGAGCCACGAGAGCGCGGTGCTCCTCGCTCTGCTGCCAGGCGAAGAAGTGTTCGGGAGTCTCCCACTCGCTGGTGATCACCCACTGACGGGAGTCGTCCACCGGTCGTCCGAGTCTTTCGACGATGTGGCCGGGGGTACGAGCGACGGAGCGACGCATCTGCTCGTACATCTCCAGGAATCCCTGTTCGCCGCCCTCGATCACACGGACCGCGAAGACCACGGAAAGCCGTTCGGCCGTTTGGCCGTTCTGCACAGTGCCCATGTCTCCTCCTGATGGTGAGATCCGCCAGGACACGCTTCCCAAGGACTCATGGGCCCCGTGGCGACGCAACTCCAAATGGGGGACTCCCCAGGCGGGACAAGGGCTTTCCCGTCTCGGCTAGCCCGTCCGGGTGATCCCCGAAGACCTCGCCGAGGCGGGTCCGATCGCCCCGCCGGACGGCCGCGAACAGGTGACACCTGAAGGGTCCCGACAAGGCGCGGCGAGCGCCCCGCCTCAGACGTCGCGGCGCAGCAGGTCCTCGTACGTCTCGCGGCGGACCACCTCCCGCGACATGCCGTCCGCGCAGAAGACCACCGGCGGGCGACGCGCGCCGTTGTAGTTGTTCGCGAGCGAGAGGCAGTACGCGCCCGTGACCGGCACCGCGATGACGTCGCCCACGCGCGGGTCCCGCAGCGGCACGTCGCGGATCAGGGTGTCCCCCGACTCGCAGTGCCTCCCCACCAGGTCGCAGCCGACGCCCCCGCCGACCCGCGTGCCGACCGTCGCCTCGAACCGCTGTCCGTACAACATCGGTTCCAGGTTGTCGCCCATGCCCCCGTCGACGGCCACGAGCGTGCGCGGCCCGTGTTTGACGGTCACGGCGCGGTAGAGCGTGGTGGCCGCCCCGGCGACCAGGGAGCGGCCGGGCTCGATGAGCAGGCGGGCCGTCGCCGGGAGGTGCTTGCGGGCGGCGTCGGTGAGAGTGCGGACGTACTCCTCGATCGTCGGCGGGCGGTCGGCGTACGTGTAGCGGACCCCGAGGCCGCCCCCGAGGTCGTACACCGCGTGCTCGCCGAGTTCACCGATCGCCGCGATCGCCTCCACGGCGCGGGCGAACGGCGCCGTGTCCAGCAGCTGGGAGCCCACGTGCACGTGGAGTCCCTCCAGCAGCAGCCGCTTGGCGCCCCGCAGCCGGCCGGCCGCGCGGACGGCGTCGGGCACCGCGAGGCCGAACTTGGAGTGGCGGTGCCCGGTCGCCATCGCCTCGTGGGTGTCGGCGTCGACGTCGGGGATGACCCGTATCAGCACGCGCTGCGGGGCCCGCGCGCGGGCCTCGCGGTCGTGCTCCAGGAGGTGTTCGAGGCGGTCGATGTCGTCGAAGTTGTCCACGACGACGGTCCCCGCGCCCGCGCGCAGGGCCATCGCGAGCTCCTCGTCGGTCTTGGCGTTGCCGTGCACGACGATGCGCCGAGGATCGGTGCCGGCGGCCAGCGCCACCGCCAGCTCGCCGCCTCCCGTGACGTCGACGCCGAGGCCCTCCTCGGCCCTCGTGCGGACGACGGCCGTGCAGGGGAAGGACTTCGAGGCGAAGACCACTTGTCCGTTCGGCCAATGCTCGGCGAGGGCCCGTACATAGCGGCGGGCCGTCGCCCGCAGGGCGTTCTCGTCGACGACGACGGCCGGGGTGCCGTGCCGCTCGGCCAGTTCACCGACGCGGCAGCCGCCGATGACGAGTTCGCCGTCTTCTGCCAGGTGGGAGCCGGGCGGGAACAGTCCGACCAGGTCGGCGGCGGTGGAGATGTCGGCGGGGGCCACGGTCATGGGGGCGACTCCTGTCTCGATGGGGCGGGCCTATCCTGGCGGGCGGCCCTGGTCGCCGGCCCTGCCGATCCCCTCAGGAAATGAGCCCTTCGTTGTCCGATCCGACAAGGTCGTCGGCCCCCTTCCCCGACGAGCGGGTCGCCGGCACGCTGCGGGTGCTGCTGGACGCGCCGGGCCACGTGCCGGTGCGCGTTCTCACGGCGCCGGCCGGGCTCGACGTCCCGGTGCGCGGAACCGTGGTCCACGACCCGAACGAGCCGCTGCCCGCCACGCCCGCCGCGCTGCTGCTCGCCGTGGCCGGCGAGGTGGCCGACCCCCGGGCGCGGGAGGCGGTGCGCCGGGCGGCCGGGCGGCGGTTCGCCGCGGTGGTCGTCAAGTGCCGGGGCCAGGACCCGGCCCGGCTCGTCGAGGAGGCCGACCGCTGCGGGATCGCCGTGCTCCGGGCGGACGACGGCGTGCCCTGGCAGCAGGTCGACGCGGCGCTCAGCTGCGCGCTCGCCGCGTACGGCGTGGGCGGGACGGCGGTGTCCGCCCCGGTCGGCGGCGAGCAGTTGTTCGCGCTGGCGGACAACCTGGCCGCCGTGCTGGGCGGTTCGGTCGCGGTCGAGGACTTGGACCAGCATGTCGTCGCGTACTCGAACGTCCCCGGGCAGCGCATCGACACCCTGCGCGAACGGGGCATTCTGCAGCGGCGGGTGCCCGACCAGCCCGAGCAGCGGCAGCAGTACCGCGAGGTGCTGGCAGCCTCGGGTGTCGTGCGGTTCCCCGCCCAGGGCGAGGAGTTGGCCCGCGCCGCCGTGGCGGTGCGGGCGGGGACCCTGCCGCTCGGCACCTTGTGGGCGATCGAGCCGGAGGACGGGCTGTCGCCGCGGGCCGTCGCCTCACTGGCCGACGGTGCCCGGCTCGCCGCCCCTCACCTGCTGCGCGCACTGAACGTCCAGGAGGCGGAACACCGCCTGCGCCAGGACACCTTGCGGTCGCTGCTGGAGGGGTACGGTCCCCCCGCCGACGAGGCCGGTTCCGTGCTGGGGCTGGAGCCCGGGGCGGCGGTGTGCCTCGCCGGGTTCACGCCCGGGCCGGACACGGGGGCGGCCGCGCACGCGCTCGTCGCGCACCTCGAGTCGGCCCTGGTGCGCCATTGCGCGGCACACCGGCCGGAGGCGACGGTCGCCGCGACCTCCGGGGCCGTATACGCCCTCGTCCCAGGCGACACCGCCGCCGTCCGGCGGTTCGCGGACGGGGCCCTGACCGCGCTGCGGTCGTCGGTCGGCGGTCCCCTGCGGGCGGCTGTCACCCGCCCGTACGCGGATCTGCTGCGGCCGGCGGCGCTGCGCGCGGAGGCGGACGACGTCCTGCGGGCCGTGTCCCGCAGCGGGGGCGCCGATGGCGCCGCGACGGCCGAGGACGTACGCCATCTGGTCCTGCTCGACCGGCTGAGCGGTGAGCTGCGGCGTGAGCCCTGGCTGCGGCTGCCCGCGGTGGCCCTGCTGCTGGCGCACGACGCCGAGCACGGGACGGACTACGCGGCCTCCCTCAGGGCCTGGCTGGCGGCGGTCGGCGACATCGCGAAGGCGGCGGCCGCCCTGACGGTGCATCCCAACACCCCGCGCTACCGGCTGCGCCGGGCCCGCGAGCTGTTCGGTCTCGACCTCGACGACCCGGACGTGGTGCTGGCCGCCTGGCTGGAACTGGCGCTGGCAGCCGGCGAACCGGGCCCGCCCGGTCGGATCGGACAGACGCCGCGGGCGCCCCGCCGGGAGTGACCGGCAGGGCGCCCGCGGCGCCGGGTGGGACGGTTCAGACGCGTGGCCGGTCGGCGGCCGCCGTCTCCAGGCCGGTCTCGGCGCGCGCCGTCGAAGGGGCGCCCTCCTGTCCTTCGTCGGCCCGCAGGGCCGAGTGCCGCCGTCCGAAGCCGAGGTAGAGCGCGGCGGCGAGGAGCAGCCAGGCGCCGAACAGGGTCCAGGTGATGCCCGGCAGGAGGTACGCCAGGTACAGGCAGGACCCCGCCGCGAGCACGGGGACGACGGGGTACAGCGGCACCCGGTAGGAGCGCGGGGCGTCGGGGGCGATGCGCCGCAGGACGACGACCGCGGCCGCGACGGCGACGAACGCGACGAGGGTGCCCATGGACGTGAGGTCCGCCAGGTACTGCAGCGGCACGAGCGCGGCGAGCCCGCCGACGAGCACGCCGACGATCCAGGTGTTGTGCACGGGCGTGTGGCGCTTGCGGTCGACGCGGCGGAAGATCTGCGGCACCAGACCGTCTCGGGCCATCGAGAACAGGATGCGGGTCTGTCCGAAGAGGGTGACCAGCACGACGCTGAAGATGGACACGACCGCGCCGGCGGACAGCAGCACGGCGGGCCAGCCGGCCCCGGTGACGTCCCGCAGGATCTGCGCGAGGACGGCCTCGCCGGCGTCGGCCTGCTCGCCGAACCGGCCGGTGGGCTGGGCGCCGACGGCCGCGACGGAGACCAGGATGTACAGCAGCGTGACCGCGCCCAGGGTGAGCAGCAGGGCCAGCGGGATCGTGCGGCGCGGGTTGCGGACCTCCTCGCCCGCGGTGGCGACGGTGTCGAATCCGACGTACGAGAAGAACACGCCGGAGGCGGCGACGCCGATGCCCGCGATGCCGTGCGGTGCGAAGTCGCTGAAATTCTCGGCGCGGAAGGCGGTGAGGGCGATGGCGACGAAGACGACGAGGACGCCGATCTTGACGGCGACCATGACCGCGTTGACGGCGGCGGACTCGCGGGTGCCGCGGGTGAGGAGCAGCGAGCAGAGCAGGACGACGACGAGGGCGGGGACGTTCACGTAGCCGCCGGCCCCGGGCGGCTGGCTGATCGCGTCGGGAAGAGTGAACCCGAAGAGCGCGTCGGTGAGTTCGTTGAGGTACTGGGCCCAGCTGACGGCGACGGTCGAGACCGCCACCCCGTACTCGAGGATCAGGCACCAGGCGACGAGATAGGCGGCGCCCTCGCCGAGGGAGGCGTACGCGTACGAGTAGGTGCTGCCCGCCACCGGCAGCACGCCGGCCAGCTCCACGTAGCACAGCGCGGCGAGGCCGGCGACGACGGCGGCGACGACGAAGGACAGGACGACACCGGGGCCGGCCTTGGGCACGGTGGTGCCGAGGACGAAGAAGATGCCGGTGCCGACGACCGAGCTGATACCGATCAGAGTCAACTGCCCGAGGCCGATGGTGCGGCGCAGGGCGGAGCCGTCCGCCGCGGTGTCGCACTCGGCCATCAAGCGGTCCAGCGATTTACGGCGGCACAGCTGACTCATCACGCGGCTCATGGCTCCTCCTGGAGATCCGTGACCCCGTCTGCGGCGTTGCCGCGGGGGCTGCCGGTGATCGTGCGCCGCCGCAAAAAATCTTCGCAAGACGTGCGTCTGTACAAAAACTTACCGTCGGTTGTCCAGTTCGCACGTGGACTCTCCGTGCCTCAACCCCTAGGGGTGCTCGGCGTGTTCGTCCTCGGATGTCAGCGGGCCCCCAGCAGATGGTCCATCGCCAACTGGTCCAGGTGCTCGAACGCCATCCCGCGCTCGGCGGCCGCGTCGACGTCGAACTCCTCGTAGGCGGCCCGGTCCGCCAGCAGTCCCGCGAGGCCGTCGTCCGCCGTGGGACGGGCCAGCTCGTCCAGGCGCGCCGCGCGCAGCGCCTCCACGACCTGCGGATCGGCGCGGAAGGCAGCGGCACGCTCCTTGAGGATCAGGTAGTTGCGCATGCAGCCGGCCGCCGACGCCCACACCCCGTCGCCGTCCTCGGTCCTCGGCGGCTTGAAGTCGAAGTGGCGCGGGCCCTCGTACCCGGCCGTCTCCAGCAGGTCGACCAGCCAGAACGCCGACCGCAGGTCACCGGCGCCGAAGCGCAGGTCCTGGTCGTACTTGATGCCGTTCTGGCCGTTCAGGTCGATATGGAAGAGCTTGCCCGCCCACAGGGCCTGCGCGATGGAGTGCGGGAAGTTCAGCCCCGCCATCTGCTCGTGGCCGACCTCCGGGTTCACGCCGTACAGCTCGGGCCGCTCCAGGCGTTCGATGAACGCGAGCGCGTGACCGACCGTCGGCAGCAGGATGTCGCCGCGGGGCTCGTTGGGCTTGGGCTCGATGGCGAAGCGCAGGTCGTAGCCCTGCTCGGTGACGTACTGGCCGAGCAGGTCGAAGGCTTCCTTCATCCGGTCCAGAGCGACGCGCACGTCCTTGGCCGCACCCGACTCCGCGCCCTCGCGACCGCCCCACGCCACGTACGTCCGCGCGCCGAGCTCGGCCGCGAGGTCGATGTTGCGGAGGGTCTTGCGCAGCGCGTACCGGCGCACGTCGCGGTCGTTCGCCGTGAAGCCGCCGTCCTTGAAGACGGGGTGTGTGAACAGGTTCGTCGTGGCCATCGGCACGACCATGCCGGTCTCGTCCAGGGCCTGCCGGAAGCGCTTGACGTGCTCGGCGCGCTCGCTGTCACTCGCGCCGAAGGGGATCAGGTCGTCGTCGTGGAAGGTCACACCGTAGGCGCCGAGCCCGGCGAGCCTGCGGACCGACTCGGCGGGGTCGAGCGGGGGCCGTGTCGCGTCGCCGAAGGGGTCCCGGCCCTGCCAGCCGACGGTCCACAGACCGAAGCTGAACCTGTCGCCGGGTGTGGGTGTGAAGCGTTCCGTCATGGCCGTGCCCGCCTTCGCGTCCGAGTTTGTTTTCTTACCTTACTAATAATGCACACTCGGGCCCGATCAATGAAGACGCGCGACGTCTGGTGCACCCGACCGGCCGTGGCGTAATTTGTTCGGAGCTCGGCCAAATACACGGCCGCGACGGAACGAGAGGTGGAGCCATGCCGGCGAACGCGGTCGTCATCGGGGTGGACAGCTCGACCCAGTCCACCAAGGCGGTGTTCACCGACGCCGCCACGGGCCGGCCACTCGCCATCGGGCGGGCGCCCCATCGCGTCGACGGAGAGGGCGGCGCACGCGAGACCGACCCGGAGGTCTGGTGGCAGGCGCTGCGCGAGGCGGTCGCGACCGGCCTCAAGGAGCTGAGGACCGCGGGCGTCGACGCCTCCGCCGTCACCGGCATCGCGGTCGCCGGCCAGCAGCACGGCCTCGTCGTCCTCGACCGGGCTGGCGCCCCGCTGCGCCCCGCGCTGCTGTGGAACGACACCCGTTCGGCACCCCAGGCGGCTGCCCTGACCGAGGCCCTCGGCGGCCCGGACGCCTGGACGGCGCGCACCGGATCGGTGCCGGTCGCGTCCATGACCGCGGCGAAGTGGCAGTGGCTGCGGGAGAACGAGCCCGCCGGCGCAAAGGCCGCGGCGGCCGTACGGCTCCCCCACGACTTCCTGACCGAGCGCCTGGCGGGCGTCGCGGCCACCGACCCGGGCGACGCGTCGGGCACCTGCTGGTACTCCACGGCCACGGGCGCCTACGACCCCGAACTGCTCGGCCTCGTCGGCCTCGACGCCGCCCTGCTGCCGCAGGTGGCGGCGACGGGCGGCACCCGCCTCGGCGCGCTCACCACCGCGTCCGCGTCCGCGCTCGGCCTCCCGGCCGGTACCGCCGTGGCCGCCGGCACCGGCGACAACATGGCCGCGGCGGTCGGTCTCGGACTCGGCGGGGAGGGGCTGTTGAACCACCCGGTGCTGAGTCTGGGAACGTCGGGCACGGTGTTCGCCGCGAGCCGCACCCGCCCCGCGTCGCCCCTGCTGGCGGGGTTCGCCGCTGCCGACGGCACGTACCTCCCGCTCGCCTGCACGCTCAACTGCACACTGGCTGTGGACAAGGTCGCGGCCCTGCTCGGCCTGGACCGCGACGCGGCCGAGGCGGGCGGCGAACTGGTGGTCCTGCCCTATCTGGACGGGGAACGCACCCCGGACCTGCCCACCGCCGCCGGCCTGCTCACCGGCCTGCGGCACACCACCACCCGTCAGCAGATCCTCGGCGCGGCCTACGAGGGGGCGGTGGTCACGGTGCTGCGCGCACTCGACGAAGTGCTGCGCGCCTGCGGCGAGGACCCGGCCGCGCCGGAGACGGCGTCCCGCCCCCTGCGTCTGGTCGGCGGCGGCGCGCAGGGCCGCCACTGGGTCGAGACGGTCCGCCGCCTGTCGGGCCGCCCCCTGCTGATCCCGGACAGCACCGAACTGGTGGCTCTGGGGGCCGCGGCGCTGGCGGCGTCGGCGGCGACCGGCGAGGACGCGGTGTCGATCGCGACGGGCTGGGAAACGGGCGGCAGGGAACTGCCGCCGCTGGAACGCGACATGGAGGCATGGGAGCGGGTCTCCTCGGTCCTGGACCGTGCGACTCCCTCGCTGCTGACCTGACCGCGCGGACCGCCCGGCCCGACGCCACGGTCACGGCCGCAGATCGAGGTCCATGTCCAGGTCCTCCAGCTCCAGCTCCGCGTCCACGTCCAGGTCGAGGTCCTCGTCCCCCAGCCCGAGGTCCTGGTCCAGACCCAGGCCCTCGTCCAGGTCGAGCTCGTCGACCGCGTCGAGATCCAGGGCGGGCTCGGCGCCGGCCGGGGGGCGGGGCCCGCCGCTCAGGGCGATCTCGGCCCGGACCATGCTGCCCGTCTCGGTGCGGTGCGCGACTGTGCGGGTCGCGTACGCGTCGACGAGGCGCAGGCCGCGCCCGCAGGGCACATCGGCGTCCAGCGGCTCCTGGCGCGGGTTGGGGCGGTGTTTCCAGCAGCCGGCGTCCATCACCTCGATCAACAGCAGCTCACCGCGGAGACTGATCGCCGTGGACACCCACGGACTGCCGCTGTGCATCACCACATTCGTGACGAGTTCGGTGACGATCACCGACAGCGCCTCGTCGAAGTGCTCGGCCAGCCGCCACCGGCGTGCGACCGCCCGGACGAAGCGCCGCAGTGCCCGCGCTGCCTGTGGTGAGGACGGCATCGCGCAGTGGGCGAGGCTTCGCAGAGCAGAGGTGGGTCCGGCCCGTTGCGGGGCCGGGTCCGATGCACGTTCTATGGCGATCACTTGGGCTCCTGTTCGGTCGGGCAGCACTGCCCTGACCAAGGTCCAGCGGCCGGGAGGTCGGATCGCGCCTCACCGGCCGTCGACAGCCATGCAGATCTTCTGCGGCAGCTCAACACTCCTGGCCGTGCGCGGACGGCACAATCAGGGACACTGAAACCCGTATACGTAAAGAATCGAATTGCCCCGAAACCTCCCAGGAGAGTGATGCGGTGGACACGCCCAGTGACGCCGCGGCGGACCGCTGGCTGACGCGTGTGCTCGCGCACAGCGCCGGCGAGACCGACGACCCCGGTGAGCCGGCCCTGCTGCTGATCGAGGGCGCGGCCGGCACCGGCAAGTCACGGCTGGCGCGGCGGCTCACCGAAGCCGCGCAGGCGCAGACGGTCACCGTGGCGTTCTCCCCCTTCGGCGCCCTGGTGACGGAGATGTCCGTGACCGAGCGCCCCGCCGGCCCCGCTTGCTCGGCACCCCGCACACCCGCCGCGGCCCCGCCCGGCCGTCCCCCCGCACCGGAGCGCACCGCACACGTGTCGGCCGCCCTGGCTCCGCTGCTCGACGCGGCCGACCGCACACCGGACGGCCGCCCCGGCACCGCGGCCGCACGGGGCCGGGGACCCGCCCCCGCCCTCGTCGTCGCCGAGGACGTCCACCTCGCCGACCGCTCCTCCCTCGACCTGCTGCGCCGTCTCGTCGCACGCCCTCCCCGCGGTCTGGCGCTCGCCGTGACCTACCGGCCCGAGGAACTGCGCGACGCCGGTCTCCCCCTGGGGCTCGGCGCCTCCTACGCCGCCGAACTCGCCGTGCGGCACATACGTCTCACGCCGCTCGACGGGGAGCAGGTGCGCCGCCTCGTGGAGGAGGGGCTCGGGGCGGACTGCGGGCCGGCGGAGCTGTTCGCACGGATCCGGCAGCGTTCCGGCGGCGTCCCCCAGGTCGTCGCGGATCTGGTGCGTCTGCTGCGCGAGACCGGCGAGCCGCGCGAACGGTACTCGCCCCGGGACCTGGACGCCGCCGGTGTCCCTCCCCGCCTCGCGGCGCTCGCCCTCAGCCGGACCGCGGCGCTGAAACCGCGGCTGCGCCCCGTCGCCTGGGCCGCCGCCGTGCTCGGCGAGCCCGCCGGGGCAGATGAACTCACGGCGGTGGCCGGGCTCGTGGGTGACCAGGGCACCGAGGCGCTGGTGGGCGCACTGCGTGCGGCCGTACTGACCGAGGACGAGCTCGGCCGGTACGGCTTCTTCGTTCCGCTGGCCGGGACGGCCGTGTACGCCGAGGTGCCGGGCCCGGTCCGGCGCCGGATGCACCGCCGCGCGGCCGCGGTTCTCGCCCGCCGACAGCCGGTTCCCTGGGTCCCGCTGGCCCGGCACCGGCGCCACGCGGGCGAGGCAGGCGGCTGGCTGCGCGCGGTGGAACGGGCGTCACAGGAGCGGGCGGCAGCAGGCGACCACCAGGCGGCGGTCGACCTGCTGGAGGAAGCCCTGTCGCTGCCGACGGTTCCGCCGCAGGCCCGTGCGCGGCTCGCGCCACTGCTCGCGCACAGTGCCGTGCTCGGGCTGCGTTCCGAGCAGACGGTGACCGTGCTGCGGCAGATCCTCGACGAGCAGACGCTGCCGCCCGCGGTCCGCGGCCAGATCCGCCTCGACCTCGGGCTGCTGCTGTGCAACCAGGCGGTGGCCGGGACACACGGCTGGCTGGAACTCCAGAAGGCGGTGGAGGAGTTGCAGGAGCGGCCGGTGCTTGCGGCCAGGGCGATGGCCGCGCTGGCCATGCCCCTGCTGTCGACGGTCCCGCTGGAGCAGAACATGTACTGGCTGGAGCGGGCGGAGAAGGCGGGCGCGGAGAGCGGCGACGAGGAGGCGCGTACGGCGGTGGCCGCCAACCGCGTGGGCACGTTGATGTACGTGGGCGACCCGTCGGCATGGCAGGCGCTGGAGCTCCTGCCGAGGGACACCGACGACGCGGCGTATCAGCAGCATGTGGCCCGCGGCCTGTGCAACGCGGCCGACGGCGCGCTGTGGCTCGGCCAGCTCTCCCCCGCCCGCGCACTGCTCGCCGAGGGCGTCGAGCTCGCCGCACGCAGCGGTGCGGCGTACGTCGAACAGGGCGCGCGCGGCACGTCGCTGCTGATCGACTGGGCGGCGGGCGACTGGTCCGATCTCACCGCCCGGGCCCGCGCGTGCGTGGCCGAGGCCGACACCATGCCGGGCATGGCCGTGGACGGACGCACGGTGCTGGGGCTGCTGGCGCTGTCGAAGGGCGAGTGGCAGCAGGCGACGGCGTGGCTGGCCGACGAGGGGCCGCGGGCGGGCGACGCGACGGCGGTGCCGCACGTGGCAACCGCCTCCGGTGCCCTGATCCGTATGGCGCTGGTACGCGACGACGTCGACACCGCGGTGGAGCAGGCGTCGATGGCGTGGGACCGGCTGCGGGACAAGGGTGTGTGGGTGTGGGGCGCGGAGCTGGCTCCGTGGGCCGTGGAGGCGACCCTGCGCGCGGGCCGGCAAGCGACGGCCCGGAGCATGGTCGCCGAGTACGCCGAAGGTCTCGAAGGACGCCAGGCGCCCGCGTCCGACGCGGCGTTGCGGTGGTGCCGTGCGCTGCTCGCCGAGGCGGAGGGCGAACAGGGCGCTGCGGCGGAGCTGTTCCATCAGGCGGCGCTCGTGTACGCGGGGCTTCCCCGTCCCTACTCCGCGGTCCTCGCCACCGAGGGCGCCGCCCGCTGCCTGCTGGCCTCGGGCCGGGACATGGAGACGGCGGTCGCCGAACTGGCGTCCTGCGTCGAGCGGTTGACCGAACTCGGGGCGGTGTGGGACGCCGCCCGCGTCCGGGCGACGCTGCGCGCGCACCAGCCCGCCGACGGGCAGCGTCCGCGGGGGCGCCCCAGCTACGGCGACCAGTTGTCCCCACGCGAGCAGGAGGTCGCCGACCTGGCGGCGACCGGGCTGACGAACCGGGAGATCGCGGCGACACTGCACCTGTCGCCGCGCACGGTCGAGCAGCATGTGGCCCGCGCCCGCCGCAAGCGGGAGTCGCAGTCCCGGCAGACGCTGTCGCGGGCGCGGTCCCAGCGCCCGGAATGACGCGGGGCCGGTGCGCCGGTGTTTCTTTGCGTATCCGTAAATCGGCGGTACGGATAGGAAAGGCCCGGGCCGCCCCATAGCGTCCTGCCGGTGCCCGGGACGGCCGGGTGTCGAACGGCCGTGCCGACCCCCCACACACACACCGACGGCGGCGCGGACGTACGGCCATGGGAGCCCGGCCCCCGGGCACGCCAGCCGCGCATCCGCGCTGCGCGCGGTGACCAGGGGGACCCGGCCCCGACGCGGCGGGCCGTTCCGGGCGGCCGCGCGCCCGGGCGTCGGCGGTGGAGGTTCGCCGGGCACCCGGCAGCAGTGCGGCGGACCGTCTGACGTGAGGCATGGCCGACTCCCGTACGGTCGGTGGACCGCCCGACGCGACGGGCGCCGCGCGCGAACGACGGTCGGCCGCCGGGGCGTTCTGTGGGGTGCTGCGCCGCGCGGTTCGGGCGGCGTCGCCGTGCGCCGGGTGGTCAGCGGTCGGCCGGCAGGTCGTAGACCCGGCGGACGCTGGTGCCGAGGCGGGAGATGTCCGCGCCGTAGACGTGGAGGGACATCGCGGTCGCCGAACCCGCGTTCCGTACGCGGTGGATGTCCCCGGGCGGCGCGAATCCGCAGACTTCGCCCTGCCGGGCCACCGCGTCGGCGGTGGCGACGAGCCGCGCCGTGGAGCCGTGGCCGTCGGCGGGGACCAGCCGGTAACGCCGCTCGTGTTCCTCGCCCCGATGCACACCGGTGGTGCACCAGGCCACGTGGTCGTGCACCACCGTGCCCTGCCCCGGCAGCCAGACGAGGGCGACGAGCGAAAAGCTGCCGTCGTGTTCGGCGTGCAGCAGGTGCTGCCGGTAGCGCTCTGGATCGCTCTCACACTGCTCGGGGGTCAGCAGGTCGTCCGCTCCCAGGTGCGGCGCGAGGCGCTCGCCGACGAGATGCGCCGTCAGATCCGGCGGCAGCCCGCGACCGACCGCGTCGCGCACGCCGTCGATCAGCGCGTCGAGACGGGCGGTGGTCCGGGCCGCGGTGAAGGCGGTGGGTGATGTCGTCATGCGCGCAGCGTCCGGCCGCGCGCAGCCTCACGTCCAACGACGATTTCCTGGGTTCTCCCAAGCGGCGGTTATGAGTGGCACGCCGGCGCTCAGCAGCCGACCTTGTTGGCCGCCACCGTCCGCAGTTCCTCCAGGACGAGCGAGGTGGCCGGAACTCTCAGGTGCTCCCGCAGCACGTACGCGAAGATCTTGCGGCGCGAGAAGGGCTGCAGGGGCCGGCCGGCGACCTTCTCGTGGCGCATGAAGTTCAGGACGAGCGCGGGGATCATCGCCACGCCGAGCCCTTCCGCGACCAGGCTCTGCACCGCGAGGTTGTCGTCGGTCATGAAGGCGATGTCGGGCACGAAGCCCACTTCGGCGCACTCGTGCAGCAGGTTGGCACGGCAGCGCGGGCACCCGGCGATCCACCGCTCCCCCGCGAGGTCGGCGAGGCGCACCATGCGCCGCCGTGCCAGGGCGTGGGCGCGCGGCAGCAGAACGGTCAACTGGTCCTCCAGCAGCGGGATCTCGACCAGTTCGCCGGGCACGTGCTGACGCAGTCCGGGGTAGGTGAAGGCGAGGGAGACGTCGCACTCGCCGCGCGCCAGCCGCCGCAGCGACTCGGGCGGCTCGTCCTCCAGCAGGTCGACGCGGATGCCCGGGTGGGAGGCGGTCAGCCGGGCCAGGGTCTCGGGTACGAGGGTGGAGTTGGCGCTGGGGAAGGCGCAGAGGCGGACCCTGCCGGAACGCAGCCGGGTCAGGGCGTTCACCTGCTCCTGCGCGGCCGACATGGAGTCCAGAATGCTGCTCGCGTGCCGGGACAGCGCCTGTCCGGCCTCGGTGAGCCGCATGCCGCGCCCGACCCGCACGAACAGCGCGGAGCCGACGTCCCGTTCGAGCGCCTTCATCTGCTGGGTCACGGCCGGCTGGGTGTAGCCGAGGACACGGGCCGCGGCCGAGTACGAGCCGGTTTTGACGACTTCGTGGAACGTCCTGATGTGCCGGGAATCGAACACCGGCGCATCATAGGCGAGAGCGCGTCATAAGAGATTTTTGGGGTGCGCGGAAACCAGCGGCGGCGCCGGACCGCCCCCTGTGGCCGCGTCTTCTCAGGGTTTGCGGGCCACCGCACCGTAGAGGGAGATCACCGCGTCCTCGTCGACGGTCTCGTCCATGGCCAGTTCGGGGTGCCACCGCGTCAGCTGGACGACACCGGGCTCGACGAGCTCCAGCCCGTCGAAGAAGCGGGACACCTCGGCGTGCGTCCGCGGGACGAGGGTGACGCCGCCCGCGGAGTACATCTGCACGCCGCGCAGCACGGCGGCCGGGTCGAGGTCGGCCGTCAGCTGGGACAGGACGAGGTGGCTTCCCGGGGGCAGCGCCGCCATGAGCTGCTCCACCAGGTCGTACGGGTGGTCGTCGTCGTCCAGGAAGTGGGTCAGGGCGACCAGCGACAGGGACACGGGCCGCGTGAAGTCGAGGGTCTTGCGCGCCTGTTCCAGGATGCGCTCCGGTTCTCGCACATCGGCCTGGATGTAGTCGGTGACGCCTTCGGGAGTGCTGCGCAGCAGGGCCTCGGCATGGGTGAGGACGATGGGGTCGTTGTCGGCGTAGACGACGCGGGACTCGGGGGCCGCGGCCTGGGCGATCTGGTGCAGGTTGGGCTCGGTCGGGATGCCGGTGCCGATGTCGAGGTACTGGCGGACGCCGGCCTCGCGCGCCATCCAGCGCGTGACGCGCTGCATGAACCAGCGGTTGGTCCGGGCGACGTGCCGGGCGGTGCCGTCGACGCCCATGATCTGCCGGCCGAGTTCCTCGTCGACCGGGTAGTTGTCCTTGCCGCCGAGGAACCAGTCGTACACCCGGGCCGGGTGCGGCCTGCTGGTGTCGATCCTGTCGGTCCGTGCGTCGGTGTTGTCGGTTCCGGCCATACGAGGCTCCCCCGGTCGGTCGAGGCCCGGTTCCCGCGGGCAGATCGACCAGCGATCCTTCCAGCCGGTACTGGGCGATGGCAACTGGGGCCGGCAGGAAGGCAGTTCGAGACATCGGACGGCCGCAGGCGGTACGGATCGGATGCGTCCGGCGCGGGTCGATGCAATCAGACGGTGGGCAACGGCCCGGCCGTGCTGTACACGAAGCCGACACCGATCCCGACGAGCCGTCGGGGCCGGCTCGTCGGCCTGGAGCCTTGCGGGGCACCCGGGCTGCTCAGGCCGGGACGGACCCCAGGCCGGCATCGTCATTTCGACATCGCCGGATGATGCCGTCCACGTCGGCCCGTGGGCTGACAGCGAGGACTTCGACTTCGACGTCCCGGATGTGTGCCGCTCCTGGCTCAGAGTCGGCTACTTTCCTTGTTCGATCGCGGCGCTCGATCCCGCCGACGGCAGAATTCATGGGTTCCCGCACGAGGGTGACGGGCAGCCTGTTCTGATCCATCGTGACCTCGACTCGCTTGTGCGCTCCCTCCTCGTGCTGAAGAAGTTCTTCGAAGGGCGTGAGGAGAACTGGGACATCGCACCGGACGAGCTACGCAGGGGAATCGAGGCATTCGACCGTCTCCCGTTCGCCGACGCGAAATCCGAGTGGAACGCGATGCTCCAGGAGATCGAGGACGGCATCTTCTGAGGTCACGTCGTAGCGGATCGCCGGACCGCACCACCGGCCAGGTCCAAGGTGGCGAGGTACAAGGGAATTCCACCTGAACGACACCCCGGCACCCTTCCCGCTCCTGCCCCGCGCCACCGACTCCCCCGTCGCGCCCGCGCCCGGCCCTACCCGCCGACGTCCGGTGCCGGATCGTGCTGGCGGCGGCGCGCTCGAGCGTGGGCCACGCATCGACTCCCCCCGAGGAGGTCGCGGAGGCCCACGCCCGAGTCACCAGCCGTCAGCAGCAGTGGCTCTGAGGGTTCTCCTCCCCGGTGCCGGGTGGGGACCGGGTCACCGGGGTGGTGCTCCCGGTGGCGCCGGCAGAAGCGGTCGCAGTCCGCGGCGCCCGAGATCTCCCGCTAGTACCACCAGACGCCCCGCAGCAGGCGCGTGAGAGGTTCGGTCAGCGGGCCGGTTCTCATCCCCGCTCCCGCGCCCCGACCAGCGCTCCGGACCGCGGCGCGGGGTCTCCTGCACGGAGGCACGGAGAACACGCGAAGCGGATCGGATACGCGTGACAGGGATCACGACGCGCGGCGGATCCGCGGAACGGGTTCACGGAGGAGCTGCGGTCGGCCGTGCCTCGGTTGACAGCGGGTTTCCGGAAGTTTTCGGCCACCGTTGTCAACCGCCAACGCCCGGCGCGGCGTTTGACGTCTCCCCCTCCGCATGGCCGCCGGTGACGGGATTCCGGGCAGGTGGAGGCGTCACTCCGCACGCGGTCCTTCCCCACCTCGTGGGTCTAGCACTTGGCTGAATTCAGTGGTTCACTCCTCAACTGTCGGGGCCGGCTCTGGGGGCCGGCTTCCTCCGTGCTGGTGACTCGTTCGGCTTCGCCAGGGCCTGCCGGCATGGCTTCTTCGTCCGTTCAGTTGCGCTCGGCCCCGCCGGGGTTTACCGCGACGTGGCCGGATTTCCACCGCCGACGGCCGGCGCGTCGCCCTCTGGTGGTGATCGGACGGCTTCGAACGGACATCAGGCCACAACGAGCGTGGAGGAGCCATGAGTAACCTCGCCCCTGTGATCACCTGTACGGCTGTCGTACTGGTGGCCTCGGCGACCGCGCTGAGGGGTGCCCGCCTCGCCTCGGGCGGCACCAGGGTCAGGGCGGACCTCGAGGACTGGGCACTGGCCGACCGCCGCCAGGGCGGTGGTCTCATCTGGTGCCTGCTGGGAGGCACCGTCTACACCGCGTACACGTTCACCGCCGTGCCGGGCGCCGTCTTCACCTCCGGCGGCATCGGGTTCTACGCCCTCCCCTACACGGTGATCATCTGCACGATCGCCTTCGTCCTGCTGCCGCGGCTGGCATCGGCGGCTCGTGCCCACGGGCACGTCACCGTCGCCGACTTCGTGCGGGAGCGGTACGGCTCGCCGCTGCTCGCGCTCGCGGTCTCGCTCACCGGGATCTTCGCCACGATGCCGTACATCGCTCTCCAACTGCTCGGGCTACGGGCGGTCCTCAGCGTGCTCGGGCTGCGGCCCGACGGATTGCCGGGCGACGCCGCGCTCACGGCCGTCTTCGCCGTACTGGCCGTCTCCACCTACCGGTACGGGCTGCGGGCGCCCACCCTGGTGTCGCTGGTGAAAGCCGTGCTCGTCGTGGGCGCCACGATCACCATCGGCGCGCTCGTCCTGGCCGAACTGGGCTCACCCTCGTCCTTGTTCGCCCGCGCCGACGCGGTGCTCGTGGCACGCGACGGCGTCTCCCCCCTCGTCCCCGACCCTTCCCTGGCGCCGGCCTACGCGTCGTTGGCCCTCGGCTCGGCGCTCGCGCTGTTCGCCTTCCCGCACGTGCTCCTGGTGGCCTTCTCCGCCCGCTCGACGGACGTCCTGCGGCGCTCGTCCGTCGGCCTGCTGGGCTGGACGACGATGCTCGGCCTGTTCGCCCTCTTCGGGATCGCGGCACTCGCGTCGGGCGTCCGGCCGCCGCCGGGCCGCTCGGAACTGGCGATCCCCCTGCTCGTCCTCGACCTCGCACCCGGCTGGGCGGCCGGACTCCTCCTGGGCGCCGTCGTCGTGGCGGCGCTCGTGCCGGCCGCCGTGATGTCCATCGGCGCGGCGACCCTCTTCGCGCGCAACGTCTACCTGGAGTTCGTCAACCCCACCGCCACGGCGGCCCAGGTGACCCGGACGGCCCGGCTGATGTCGCTGGTCGTCAAGGTCGGCGCGCTGGCCTTCGCGCTCGGGCTGCGCGATCAGGCCGCGATCAACCTCCATCTGCTGGGCGCGGTCTGGGTGCTGCAGATCCTGCCGACGATCGCGCTGGGCCTGCTGCACCGCACCCCGCACCGCGTCTCCCTGCTCGCCGGATGGCTGCTCGGCATGGTCGTCGGCACGGCCCTGGTGAACGCGAGCGGCTTCTCCTCCCTGGTGTCGCTCGCCCTCGGCCCCGTACAGGTCCAGGTGTACGCCGGCGTGGTCGGCCTCGCGGTCAACCTCGGCGTCGTCGCGCTGACGAGCCCGCTGCTGGACCGGCTCGGCGTGCCGCGCGGCCTGGCCGGAGTGCTGAGACCGGCCCGCTCGACGCACCACAGGGAGGTGGCGTGATGAGGCGTACCGAGCGCACGGCACGTACGGAGCGTACGGACACGCCGTGGCGCCGTGGCCGCGCCGCCACGGAGCCCGACGCCGCAGTCACCTCCCCACGTCCCGTCCCCTCCTCCGAGAGCGCACCTGCGCCGATGCCTGCGGGCACCGAGCCCGGTGTGGACCTGCGGGACGTGGAGCGGGAGACGGCGTTGATCCGGCTCTTCGACGGCCATCACGCCCAACTCGTCAGACTGGCCGTACTGTTGGGCGCGGAGCAGGACGCCGAGGACGTGGTCGCGGAGGCGTTCTGCGTACTGCACCACCGCTGGTACCGACTCCGTGCGCCGGAGGCCGCGCCCGCGTACCTTCGTTCTGTGGTGTGCAACCTCGTGCGGATGCGGATACGGCGCCTTCAGGTGTCCCGTCGCCATGCCGGCATGGAGGTCTCGGAGGTCGCCTCCGCGGAGTCCACGGCGATGCTCCACGAGGACCAGCGGCAGGTCGTCGACGCGCTGAAGAACCTGCCCACCCGGCAGCGCGAGGCACTGGTCCTCCGCTACTGGATGGACCTCAAGGAGAGGGAGATCGCCGAGTCGATGGGGATCAGCACGGGTGCGGTGAAGTCGCACATCTCCCGCGGGATGCACGCGTTGTCGCGGGCCATGGAGACCCATCGATGAGTGTGGACGACCCCGAGGCCCGGCTGCGCGACACCCTCGACTCGCTGGCGTCGACGGTGGTGCCGTCGCCCGACACCTACGCCAGGGCCCGCTCGGAGTGGCAGCGGCGGGACCGTCGGCGCCGGCTCGTCATGCTGGTGCTCGCGGTGCTGATCGTCGCCGTCGCCGACCTGGTGGGTCTGTGGGCGCTGCACTCCTTCGCCGCTCCCGACCGGCCGCCGGGCCAGGAACGGATCGACGTGATCGTCCAGCCGTGACGTGCACACAGGCGAACGGGGCCGCGGAGCGAACTCCGCGGCCCCGCCCCCTCGGCGGCGTCAGCCCATGTCGCCCGACAGCGCCCACACAGCGTCGACGACGCGCTCCACGTCCTCCTTCTGGTGGAACAGGTGGGTGGACACCCGGACGGCCTGGTGGGACCGGGCCGAGCCGATGACCGGGAAGTCACTGGTGCGGATCACGATGCCGTACTCGTCCTTGAGTCGGGCGACCAGCGTCGCCGTCTTCTGCGCGTCGTGCACGTCACTCGGGTCACGGAAGGGCGCGAAGGAGGTGAGAGCGCACACCAGACGGGGGTCGTCCTTGGGCGAGTACAGGGAGTCCACGCCCCACCGCTCGACGATCAGCTCCTTGAGGTACGCCGACAGGCCGAGCACATGGTCCTGGATGCGCCGGCGCCCGATGCGGTCCCACACCTCGCAGACATGGCGCACACCGGCCATGACCGCGAGGCTGCTGTTGCCGACGGTCTGGAGGTCGGAGGCGATGTCGTAGCTCTCGGTGGGGCCGTTGGAACGGGGCGGCAGTCCCCCTTCGGCGGGGTAGCCGCTGGACACCACGGGCCAGAACTCGGGCAGCGGGTTGGGGTTGTAGCGGGCCAGCACCTTGTTGCGGATGTAGAGGATGCCCGTACCGCCGGGCCCGCACTGCCACTTCGCCGCCGACCCGGCGAGGAAGTCGACGCCCAGCTCGTGGAAGTCGTACGCCATCATGCCGGGTATGTGCGCACCGTCGACGACGCTGATCAGTCCGTGGTCCTGCGCGAGCTTCGCCAGCATGGCGATGGGCAGCATGGTGCCGGTCTTGTAGGTGGGCGCGGAGAACACGAGCGCCTTGGTGCGCGAGGTGATGGCCCGCCGGAACAACTCGACGTAGTCCTCGGCACGTTGCCTGTTCCCCACGGGCAGGGCGACCCGCTTGATCACAACGCCGTGGCGGTCCCGGGCGATGGCCATGGGAACGTTGCCGCCGGAGTGCTCGTGATTGGTGGTGAGGATCTCGTCGCCCTCCTTGAGGGCGAGACCGGCGAGGATCTTCGACATGCCGTCGCTGGTGTTGTGGGAGATCACGAGTTCGTCGGGATCGCACCCGTAGCCGCGGGCCGCGACGGCACGGACGTCGGGGAAGTCGCTGTAGGCCGATATCGCCCCGGCGGCGACCTCGCGGTGGACCCGGTCCACGGTCTCGACGACCTCGCGCGGCGGCGAGCCGACGGTGCCGACGTTCATGAAGAGGACGTCCTTGTCCAGCATGAACAGGCGCTCGACCGCCTCCCAGTATCCGGGTGACGAAGGCGCGGGCAGCGCGGCGGCCGTCGCGCCGGGCGCGGCGGCGTGCGCGGCCGGGGCGGTGCCGACCGTCCCGATGCCGACGCTCGCGGCGCCGGCCCCCAGGAATCCGACGAAGCCGCGCCGGGAGACCCCGGAGCGGGTGCGTGTGTGTCTCGACATGACGTGTCCCTTCAGCTGTGACTCGACGGACTGCGATGTGACCGAGCGCTGCTCAGCGGACGGCGACTCAACGGACGGCGATGGCGGAGATCTCGACCTTGGCGTCCCGAGGCACGCGGGCGACCTCGACGGTGGCGCGCGCGGGCGGCGCGGCGGACCCGAAGAACTCGGCGTAGGCGGCGTTGAAGCGGGCGAAGTCGTCGAGATCGGCGAGGTAGACGGTGGTGCTGACCACGTGCGACAGCGACATCCCATCGGCCTTGAGCACGGCCTCGACGTTGCGCAGCACCTGCCGCGTCTGCTCCTCGACGGAGGCGCCGGCGGGGATGGCCCCGGTCCTGGGATCGATGGGCAGCTGCCCGGAGACGAAGGTGAGGTTCCCGGCGGAGATCCCCTGCGAGTAGGGCCCGATGGCGGCGGGCGCGTCGGGGGTGGCGACGACGCGATGCCGGGGGCTCTGCTGGTCGGTGGTCTCGGCGACCGCGGAGGCGCCGCCGAGGGCGAGGAACAGGGCGGCGGTGGCGGCGAGGGCGGCCACGCCCCGCCGCCGCCCGCTGCCCCACCGGTCTTGCTTCGAGGTCTGCATTCGCACGTCCTCCCGCACACATCAGCACATGGACGCCCTCGTTCGGGGCGTTGCGTGCTGGTTGGTTGCGGCAGGGTGGGGGGAGGTTTACGAGTGGGGGAATGATTTGGCGGAGGACGCACCTGACTACGAGCCCCCATGCGGCCGGGAGAACCCAGGGAGAGAATGCGGTCTGCGCGCGCCGCGCGACACGGGCCTTGATCCCCAGGAGAAGCACACCCGAAAATCCTCCACGCCCCAGCGAGCGCCAACTCTCGGACGTAGGACGGACATTCAAGCGAAAACTGTACGCACGTCCACTACGATCCGTGATCATGAACGCTGCGGGGGACGTAACATGACGGCGCACGGCGACGGCTACACAGCAAATGCCGCTTCCATCAACGGGAACTCACACCTGCTGGTGGAGCTTGCAGGGCTCCTCTACGAGGGGCGTCCTGACGGCGAGCTGACAGTGATGGCCCGCGTGCCGCGCTCACACCACGAAGTGTCCGAGAAACTCGACGCCTTCGCGCGCTTCAGCAACGACCAGTACCTCGACACGGTGTCCCTCCTCGCCGCCCTCTCGACCAAGCTCAAGGCAGCCGGAGGCGACTACGCAGAGGCGGACCACACTACGGAAGCCGCCTTCCGCACCATCCTCGAGTCCGGTCGTTTCGTACCCGCCGAGGACAGGTGACCGTCATGACATACCACGCCGACGTCGAGTTCCTCGAACTCTGCAACCCTGCTCTCATAGAACGCAATGCGCAGGAGTACCGCCGACTCCACCGTCTCCTGGAGTCGTCCGACACCGCGTTCTTGAAGGCCATACGAACCCAGTGGGTGAGCGAGGCCAACGACCTGTACGAGAAGCGGCTCCGCGAAGCCGAGAGCCTCGCCACGCATCTGTCGTCGGCTTTTCGAACGACGTGGAAGTCTCTTGTCGACTATGCCGATGCGGTCGAGCGGGCCAAGTCACGCTTCGAGGACGGCCGTTCGAGCGAGGCGGCACTCTCCGAGGTGATGTCCAGGGTTGCCGAGCCGGTGACCGAGACAGCCCAAAGGCGCGGAACCGATGCGCCAGTGGGAGGACCTGCGCAAGCGGACCGGCGTACTCGACTGGTTCGCCGAAATCACCGTGGACGTCGACGAGATCCGGGACGAGGCTGAACGACGCTACGATGCGGCCAAGCAGGCGTTCGGCGATGCCCAGCGCATCGAACGAGAGGCCCGGACCCTGTGCGTGTCTTCGTTGGACGCGGCTCACCGATCGATTCCCGACTTCCGTGGCGATCTTCCCCACCCTTCCGCGCTCCTCGCGGGCATGCCGGCACTCCGGCACGAGGTCGGCGAAGCAAGAACCGACCCCAACGTCGCCCTGCCCGGCGGCGGGCCGCGCGTGGACGAAATCGCCCCGAACGTGGAAGACAAGACCGTTTCGCCGAAACTTGAGGAGATCCGCTCCCGGCTCGACGGCCTGCCACCTGCCATGGACCAGAACCAGTGGCTCCCGTCGAACTCCGACGAGGAGCGGCGCAAGTGGATCGAGGCCAATCGTCAGCACATCAAGGACGCTGCCGAGTACACAGGGCTGCCAGCTGACATGATCGCCGGTATCGCCTGGCAGGAGGTGCAGGGCGACCCGAAGTGGGTGGACGACGTGAGCGACAACTACCGCCAGAACCAGCACGAGGTGTGGCCCGAGTTCCAGTGGGTGGCGGACCAGGTCGGACTCACCGGTGAGGCAGACCAAACCTCCATGGGGCCGATCGCGATCCAGATCCGCCGCTCGGCAGAGGTACTCGGGTACGACCCGGAGAACATGACGAAGGCCCAGCGCGACGAGGTGGAAGCGGCCACTCAGAACCCGTCGACCAACATCTACATAGCGTCGGAGTACCTTGCCCACCTCAAGGCTGAAAGCTCCTTCGCCAATGTACCGGCCGACCAGATGACCCCGGAGCAGTACCAGGAACTGGCCGCGCGGTACAACGGTGGCCCGGGTTGGCAGACCGACGACGCCCAGGCATACGGTCGAGGCTTCAGCCGCAACATCGACGACGCGAGGCGGGCACTGGATGACTGAGCAGGAGACGAGGGAACCTACTGCGCGCAGGCCGGGGGTGGTGCTCGCGACCGCCGGGTGCTCAGCGGTGCTGCTCGCCCTGCATACAGTGGGGGGCTTCTTCGTGCTCAACGCCCTCCTGACCGAGTCCGAGGGTCCCTGGGACCATACGGTCACCGACACCGTGCGGCTGATGGCTGTGCTTGGCGTCGGGACCGAAATCGTCGCGGCGGCGGTCACGGCCGGGTTCGTCGCGCTCGGGTGCGTACGGCGGTGGTGGTACGCGATCCCTCTCGCACTAATCCTCACGGCGGTGGCACGGATGGTGTTCGCGCCGGGGCCGTGACGTCGGGTGCGAGCGCCCGGTGCACGTCACCCCGGCGGCATTGTGGCTGAGACACGGTCCTTGCTGTTCGTCGCCCACAGGCGGGCGCGGGACAGCCGACGCGGTCGAGTGCGGCCTTGATCTCCCGTGAGCCGACAGCGGTGATCCGGCGGCACTCGTCGCGCGGGGGCTGCCGCCAGGGGCCAGAGTCGGGAAGCTCGTCGCGGATCACCTCCAGGCCCCGGCGCCCATGGTCGAACTCGGACTCGGTGACCGTGGTCCACCGGCCGACAAGAAGATCACCCAGGGCAAGCACCACACACAGGCCCTACTCTGCCTCGCCCGGCGCCGGGCGGATGTCCTCTTCGCGATGCTGCAGATGGCACCTTCTACGAACCGCAGCCCGTCCGGACGGTCGCCCAGCAGACCTAGACCATGCTCAGGAGGTGGTCCGTGGGGGTGTAGTCGATCTTCCAGTCGGCATAGACCCCGGAGAATCCGTCCTTGATGCACCGCAGGCCCACGGTCACCCAGCGAACCGAACCGTCGTCGCCAAGGGAGAACGCGACCGCAGCCTCGAACTCCTCGCTCCCGCACGGGCAGCCGGCCGCACCAGGCTCGTCGTCCTCCCAGGACTCCTCGCTCCAGCACTCCTCGCTGTCTGCAATGAACGCACGGCTGCCACAGCCAGAGCACTCCCGCTCCGCTCCAGAGTCATTGACCAGTACGAAGAACACCCGGCCGCCGCACCCCTCACAGACGGAAGGAGCGATCTTCACCGGGCGGCCGTCGACAGCACCCCGGAGAAACACCGCGAGCTCCGCAGGGACATCCTCACCAACCTGATCATCAGCATGCACGAGCACATCGTTCCAAACGCCCTGAAGCACCGCCCGACCACCTTGACCAAAGACACAGGGGCACCCCCCGTTTCAGGGTGTGCCGGTCACCAGGTGGTCCCGTGCCGTCGCGAACAGCCTCTGCTTTGGGGCCGGGCGGCCACCCGTGGCGAGGCTGTCCACGTTCAGTTGGTACACGCGACCCACAGCAGTACCGCATCCCAACCCTGGAGCCGGACGGTCCGCGTACGGGACGTCACGTCGGTCATGAGGTCTCGGCAGACTTGTGGTACCAGGCCAGCTGTCCCGCCCCCGCCGACGGTGCGGTGGATCGGAGACACCGGGTTCCCGCACCGCTCCCCACGGCGGGGCGGCCGGCCGGCCGGGTGACCTCTTGCGTGACGGCCGCTGGTGGGCAGCGCCCGGTCGGTTGACCCGTCGGCGGTCGGCATGGCGACCGGAGCCCTGCCCCGGTGCGTACCGGGGCGGAGAAGACGGTCACGCCGAGAATCCCCAGAACGAGACAGACGACGGCCGTGGCTGCCGAGACCACCACGGCCACCTCACCCCAGCTTCCGCGCCTCTCGCCGCTGGGTTGAGGTGCGCCGCCCGGCGTTGTGGCACCCGCGGCACCATGTCCCCCTGTGCAGTTGCTCACCGAGTGCAGGCCATTGCACGACAGCTTCCACACCGGGCAACAGATCGCCTTCGGCCAGGGTTCCTGTGGCCTGCCGCGCCCGCCGCCGTCCGCTCCTGCGTCGACAGCGGCGGTCACGGTCAGGACACGGGCGACGCAGGCACGGCTTGGAACGCGACGTGCGAGGCGTGCGGGGTGATCTCGAGGTCACTTCCGAGAGCCCATTCGGCCACCCGCGAGACCACGGCCGCGGGAATCCGTTCGCTGATGCCCGGGGCCGCCGGGATGTCATGCGTGGCATGCGCGTCGTGCGGCAGGACGACGCGGTACCCGAGCGCCAGGGCCGTACGAGCCGTCGCCTGTACGCACATCTCGGACATCACACCGCAGATGGCGAGCGACTTCACCCCGGCATCGGTCAACAGACGCTCCAGCACGGTCGCTTGGAAACCGTCGTCCTGGGGTTTGCGGACGACGGCCTCAGTGGGCCCGGACTCGACGGCGTGATGGAGTTCCCAGCCGGGCGTGTGCGGCTCGTCGTCCGCCCCGGCGGGCCCGTCGTTCTGGAGGTGGATGACGAGCGCCCCGCTCCTTCGCGCCCGCGCGATCAGGTCGGTCGTCCGGTCCACGAGGCGGACGGCGTCGGGTACGGCGCCGGTGCCGGAGACGAACGCCGACTGAACGTCCACCACGAGGAGGGCCTCTACGGGCTGCAGGTGAGTGCTCATGGCGTCATCATGACTGTCGCCATCACGCACCTCCACCCGGTTTGGGTGCCCTGAAGAGGTCGTCAGCGGTGTGCGCGCTGGTACGGTCACGGGATGTGCCGAGCGGTACCGCCCTGTCCCCGACGCTCACCGGACTCGAAGCTGGTCGCCGGCCCGGGAGCCTGGGTCTTCTTGGGCGGCTCGGGGCTTCGTGGTGGCCGTCTTCGTGACCATCGGAGCCGGCTCCGGCTCAGCGGTCGCCGTCACCGTCGCAGCGGGCACCGGCAGCACGACCGTCCAGGTGCAGCCGGGTCGACTGCGCGTATCGCTCCTGCCACTTGGGAGCAACGCCGCTATGGAGAGGCCTTTCGCCGCATCCGCGAGCTGCGCGACGCCGCGGCACAGGCCGCTGAACTCGCCCGCAGTCCGGCCGACTTGCTCATGGACGATCTGACGGCAGGCGCTCTGTAGCCGCCACAGCAGTAACGGTGTCCCCTACCGTCACACTCCGTCTTCCCCCACTGACCAGCCGTGGCTACGCTCGTCGCTGGACGCGATCCTGGGGGGCATATGTCAGGGGACGTGTACGACTGGCTGCGCGCTGCCGTTTCACAGTTCGGCGGTAGCTGCAAGGCGAAGCTCTCCGGCGGCGGAAGCCCGGAGGCGTCGATCCGGGGTCCGCTCGAAGTCCTCCTCCAGACCGTGGGCGAGCACCACAGTCTCCATGAAGTCTCCTGGCACGACGAGTTCCGCATCGCCGACCTCGGCGTACGGCCGGACTACGCGATACGGGCCGGCGGCGACGTCTCCGGCTACATCGAACTCAAGAAGCCAAGCCTCCCCCTGGATCCCGACACCTTCGGCAAGGACAACCGGGAGCAGTGGGAAAAACTGCGGAATCTGCCCAACCTGCTGTACTCCAACGGCACCGAGTGGCGGCTGTACCGCGACGGACGCCAGCTGGGCGAGACGGTGCTCTTCACGGGCTCGCTCAAGAGCGCGGGTGAGAAGCTGGTCCCCGCCGATCCAGCAGCCTTCGACGCACTCCTCAGAACCTTCCTCCTCTGGGCACCCCCGAAGATCGCCCACGTCAACCGTCTCGTCCAGCACATCGCTCCGCTGTGCCGACTGCTCCGCTCGACCGTGCTGGAGCAACTCGCTGCCGAGGCCAGGTCACCCAGACCGGACGACGATGTGCGCGCACGCCCGTTCACCGGCTTGAAGAACGAATGGCGCAGATTGCTGTTCCCCTCCGCAGACGACGCCACGTTCGCCGACGGATACGCCCAGGCCGTCACGTTCGCTCTGCTCCTGGCCCGCTCGGAAGGCATTCTCGACAAGGAGTCGAGCCTGCACGAGATCGGCCGGCGTCTCGACGCGGACCACGCGCTGATGGGCAAGGCGCTCCAGCTCCTCACCGACCACGTGAACGAGCGGTTCACCGTCACACTCGATCTGCTGCAGCGCACCATCGCGGGTGTCGACTGGTCGGCGATCCGGGCCGGCAACCGGGATGCCTACCTCCACCTGTACGAGCACTTCCTCACCGTCTACGACCCGGCGCTCAGGCAGAAGAGCGGCTCCTACTACACACCGCACCAGACCGTCACGGAGATGGTGCGCCTCACAGAGAGCGTGCTACGCACCCGCCTCGGTCAACAGGACGGCTTCGGCGGAGACGATGTACGCATCGTGGACCCAGCCATGGGGACTGGCACATATCTGCACACGATCATCGAGCGAGTGGCGGAGCAGGCCGCCGAACGGCACGGTCCCGCCATGGCTGCCGACGCGATCTCCCGCCTCGCCACGCGCCTCTATGGCTTCGAGCTGCAGATGGGGTCTTTCGCAGTCGCCGAGCTGCGCGCCTCGGACCTCCTCAAACGGCACCAGGCTCCGCTGCCGGACGGCGGACTGAACCTCTTCGTCACCGACACACTGGACAACCCCTTCGTGGAGGAGGAGCACCTCTACGTCTACGGTGCGCTGTCCGACTCCCGAAGGCGTGCCAACAGGGTGAAGGCACGCATCCCCGTGACCGTCGTGATCGGCAATCCTCCCTACGACGACAAGGCCGAGAACCGCGGCGGATGGGTCGAGAAGCGCAACGGGGACAGCACCGCCCCACTGCTCGACGACTTCCGCCTCCATGGCAACGGGCGTTACGAACACATGCTCAAGAACATGTACGTCTACTTCTGGCGGTGGGCGGCCTGGAAGGTGTTCGACGCGCATGAGGGAGACCAGCACGGGGTCGTCTGCTTCATCTCCCCGTCCGGATGGACGACCGGCCCTGGTGGCCGCGGCATGCGGGACTACCTGCGGCGCACCTGCGACGAGGGCTGGGTCATCAACCTCTCGCCCGAAGGGCAGCGCGCCGAGGTCGCCACGCGCGTGTTCCCGGGCGTCGCCCAGCCGCTCGCGATTTGCCTGTTCGTCCGCAGGCACGAGGTTGAGCGTGCGAAGAGCCACCGGGCACGCGTCCACTATCGAGCTGTCTCCGGGAAGCAGGCGGAGAAGTTCCAGGCGTTACGGGCGATTGAACTGGACGACGACGGCTGGCGGGAGGCCCACAGCGATGACGTGCGGCCCTTCACTCCGCGGACGCAGTCGGGCTGGGATGAATACCCCGCACTCAGCGATCTCTTCCCATGGAGCAGTCTGGGCATCACGTCCAACCGCTCGTGGGTGAGCGGCCCTTCCGCCGAGACGCTGCGGAGGAGGTGGGCGAGGCTCATACGGGAGACGGACCCCTCGGAGAAGGCCGAGCTGTTCAAGGAGACCCGGGACCGCACCTTAGCCGGTGAGAAGGAACCGCTCCCGGGGCAGTCTGCGCATCCACACTCATTGAATCAGGAGCGCTCCACAAGGCCGGAGACGGTCCAGATCTCGCTGAGAAGCTTCGATCGACAGTGGCTGATCGCGGACAACCGCACCATCGACTTTCCGCGCCCTGACCTTTGGGACGCGGCTCACCAAGCGGGGCAGCTCTTTCTCAATCACCAGTCATCGCACAACATCGACTCCGGCCCCGCCGTAGTGGCAACCCATCTCATCCCCGACACGCATCATTTCAACGGCCGAGGCGGCCGAGTGCTGCCCCTGCTCCACCCCGACGGCTCCCCCAACGTTGCCGGCGGACTCCTCTCTCTTCTCGCCCACGTACTCGGCCGCGGTCCGGTGAAGGCAGCCGACTTGGCCGCCTACGCCGTCGGAGTCGCGGGACACGGTGCCTTCACTCAGCGGTTCGTCGAGGAACTGCTGACGCCGGGTGTGCGCCTGCCGCTGACTCGCGATCCGGAGGTCTGGAGCCGGGCTGTGGCTCTAGGCAGAGAAGTGCTGTGGGCATCGACGTACGGCCGGCGCTGCGTAGCCCCTGAAGCCGGACGCCCAAATGGACAGGTCGCCTTCCCACAGAGCGACGAGCGCCAGGTCCGCTACCTCACCCCCATCGGTCAGCAGGTCCCGGACACGATGCGGTACGACGCCGAGACGCAGACTCTTCACGTCGGTGAGGGGTCGTTCGCGCCTGTTCCCGAGGCCGTCTGGACCTATGACGTCGGCGGCATGCGCGTCCTCAACAAGTGGTTCGGCTACCGCAGGGCCAAGCCCAGCAGCAAGAGGACCAGCCCTCTCGACGACATCCACGTGGACGCATGGCCGCCGGAGTGGACGAAGGAGTTGATCGAGCTGCTGTCTGTGCTGCGGAGGCTCACCGACCTGGCCCCCGCACAGCGAGATCTCCTGCGCGAGGTGCTGGCCGCCCCCGTCATCACGCATTCCGAGCTGGTCGTCGAGGGAGTGCTGCCCGTCAAGGATTCATCGCGTAAGGCACGAGTCGTGCGGAGGGACGGCCTCTTCGCCGACGAGGCAGTGACTCAGCCCTGAGACGCCTCAGGCCGTATCTCCGCGAAGGGAAGCTGAGGCGTCGGCGAACGACATGGCCCGTCGGCTCAGCCCGCCCACCGCTCGTGCGAACTCGGGAGCCGTTGCCCCGTACTCCTCGACCAGTTGGGCGATCTCGCCGAGAACTTGCTCCGAGGACTCGTACAAGGCCCGGTAATGCATGGCCGTGCCCAGGTCGGTGACCGCGAGCAGTTCACCCTGCCGCGCCAGAAACTTCAGCCAGAGCAGGACGGGCCAGTCTGCCCGCACCTGGTCGGGATCGAGTCCTCGGGCCGCCACTTCCTCGGCGGCGGCGCCGGCGTTTCCCTCAGGTCGCGGAAGCGGGGCGGCCACGACCTGCGCTAGCAACCGCCACTGGGTGTCCGTGATGTCAACGTGGGGCAGAGGGGCCGGTGACTGCATGCCGTATGCCTAGCACACCACGGCCACCACCTGAGGCTCCTCGAGACGAGGTCGCGCGAATGGCATGTGCCACGCGGCTTGCCGTCGTCGGCCCAGGCGACAGGTGAGCCGCCCCTGCCAGGCACCGACGTAGTTGCGCTTCCAGCACCGCTCGATCACCGGCTCACGGGGCGAAGGTAAGTGCACGAACAGGTCGAAGCGTCCAGATGAGCCAGTTCTGCCGGCCCTTTGGCCGGATGTGCGTTGCTGCTGCAATCGACGGGCTGGTACAGATGAATGATCCGTTGTCAGTGCCGTAGTCGATACTGGGCACGGTCAACGGAACGTATTGACCAGGGGACGACGCACGGGGGTTCGTTGTGACGGGGTGGGACATCACGCCTGCAGGCGTGCAGTCGGTGATCTCTCAGGTGAGAGAGGCTGCCGCGAGCATGGGCGCCGGCATCAAGTTGTACGGGGCGGGCGTCGAGGGAGCGATGGAGTCTGCGGGAACCCTGGCGGTCGGCGGCAAGAGCGGCGGCCAGGCGGCGGGGCTGGTGGCGGTGGCGCTGAGCCAGTTCATCAAGGGGACCGAGACGGATGTGGCGTTCCTGCCCCTGCGCGCCAGCAGCTCGGCGAACGGCGCCATCGAGGCGACCAACGCGTACATCACCGGGAATCTGGAGCAGGCGTGGAACGCCCAGCGGCAGGCCATGCTCGCGCCTGACGTGACAGCGTTCCTGGAAGCGGCCCGTGAGCAGGCCGCCGAGAAGTGATCAGCCCGGAGAAGATCCCCACCTTCACCGGAGACCTGGGCGAGCTGGGGCGGGAGATCGTCGCGCTGCGCCAGGCGGCGAAGGCGATCAGCGAACACGGCAGCGACGTCCACACCCGCTTCCAGGGGCTGAGCGCCTCGTACCAGGCCCCTGAGGCGGGGCAGCTGTTCGCCACGACGCAGGCGGTGCAGGAGACCTCCGGTTCCTTCGCGGAGCGGCTGTTGACGGTGGCCGGGGCCCTGGAGACGTACGCGATCGAGGTCGCCGAGATCGTCAAGCAGCTCGAATTGCTGCGCTGGCAGGCCACGCAATTCGTCGAGTCGGTCAAGGGCCACGACGGCCTGCTGGAGAGCTGGCAGAAGGACAAGGACAAGGTCGACGAGCACCAGGCCCTGTGGGACGGGGTGAACGCCGCGGTCGCCGCCTTCCAGCAGGCGGAGGTGACCTGCGCCGACAAGATCACAGCGCTTGTGGACGGCACCCAGTGGGCGATCAACAACGGCAGCCGTGGGCAGAAGAACGCGTACGGCTTCAGCGCCGAGCAGCTGGACCAGGCGGAATCCCTTCCTTGGGGCAGCCCGGAGCACCACCAGATGCTGCCGTTCGGGATCGATTACCACCTGGAGCAAGCGGGGATCAGCATCGTCGACAACGCCGTCGGCTCGGTCGAGGGATTGATCGACCTCTTCAGCCCCGGGGAGGACGGCGGCGCCGCCCGCGAGGGACTGGTCCGGGTGATCATCGGTGCCGAGGGCTACCTACTGGACCCCCATGGCGACCGGAAAGACCTCTCACCGTCCATGAAGAAGCTCATGGACGACAGCAAGCCGTACGCCAAGGAGTTCGGCAAGTCATTCGTCGCCTGGGACGACTGGTCCACCAACCCCGGCAAGGCCATGGGCACGGTCATCTTCAACGGCCTCACCCTGGGCGCCGGACCGTTGGGCGCGGCCTCGAAGGCAGGAAAGGCGGGTGGGATCTCCCGAGTAGCCGGCAACCTGGCCAAGGTCGGCGAGGTCCTGGACCCGATCAGCGCGGCAGCCAAGACGGTCGGCACCGCCGCCCGCGCCCTGCCGAAGGTCGCCGAACTCACCGCGGGCGTCCGTGGCGCCACCGACGCAGCGGCGGCCACGGACGCGGCGCACAGCTTCATCGAATACCCGGACGGCTCCCAACTTCGTATTGAGAACGGTGAGTTCATTCCGGGCAAGAAGGACGTGCCCGACACGACGCCCGCCCCTCATGAACCGGCAGCTGCCGACCGGGCACCGTCCATCGAGACGCCACGCCAGCACGAACTGGTGGGCGCGGGTGCGCGTGTCCCGCAGGCGCATGCGGAGGCAGGCGAGAATCTGCCGCCCCAGGGCAGTCACGACACGTCGCACGATCCGGCCGGTGGCGGAGGCGAACGGGATGGCGAGCCGCAGAAAACCGGCGGCGGACACGATTCCGGACATGCAGCCGACAGCCCAGGGCGGAGTAGTCACTCGGGTGCGGAGCAAGGCGGATCGGCCGACCACCATGGGGACGCCCCCGATGCACCGCATGGGACCGGCAGCGGCAGCGGCAACGGGGCCGATGGCACTGGCGGGTCCGACAGCAACGGGGCTTCTCTCAGCAGTGAGCCGCAGCCCATGGCTCGAGGTGGGGAGACAGAGCAACGCGTCCGTGACGCGGTCAAGGGAATTCCGGGCAAGAAGCGACCGAAGCCGAACGTCCTGGAGAGGGTGCTGGACCGCCTGGCCTCGGAACCTGACGGTCAGCGTGTAGCCGAGGTCATCGGCTCGGGTCAGTTCAATCAGAGTGACGAATTCGGGCAGGTCGTATCGGCGTTGGGGGCGAACAAGCTGGGCATGTTCCAGCCCAGTGCAGATCAGATCATCTTCGCAGACGACCTGGTGAAGAGCGGCGTACCGGCGCACGCCATCGACTTTGAGCAGAAGGTCCCAGTGGGCGCCGACGTGGACGTCCGCATCAAGGACGAAACCGGTGACATCTACGCCTATCAGATGAAGCATCTCAACGACCCTCAGGATGCGGTCAGCGAAATCACCAGAGGCAAGTATCTGCTCCAGTTGGCGAAGGCAGAAGCCAACCATCACGTGCTGCTCGTGGACGGCGGCCGGGGAACCCGCGCCGACTGGATATCCAGCGGCTCGTACGATGCCCTCATGGATATCCACCGCGGCGGGCGCGGACCGAAGGGCGAGGGCATCACGTTCGTCATTCGCCTCGAGGACGGCAACCTCGTGATTCCGCCCGGCAGCAAGCTCGACCCCAAGGACATGCTGTGATCACCTCGAATCCCATTGGCGACTGGACGTGGGAAATCACGTCGAGCACTGACGGTTTCCGTCCGCGTCGCGCCGCAGAGACCGCTGTGGCGGTCTGGAACATCCTGGCCGATCACGAGTTGGCAAGTCCCGTGGGAAAGGTCGGCCTCTCGGTCCGGTCCGTGGGCAACATGCGGGACGTCCGACTCGATGCCGGCGGTCTGAACTTGGAGCTTGAGCCCCTTGCTCCTGGAACCGATCTGTCACGGGCAGTGGCCGAGGCGGATTCACTCGACGGCGACCACCTCGTCAGCGCTCGGATCGACTGCCCCGGCTTCTGGTTGGAGTCAGGAGCCAGACATAGGGTGGAGAAGCTGTTCGCCATCGGGGTGGACGTCTGGAAGAGCAGCCTCCTCGTGGTGACACTGGAAACTTACTCCGACGCATGGCTGACGATGGACACCCGTGACCGCGAGCAGCCCCAAGTGCACGCCGAGAACGCGCCCCGGCTCAGTGCTGCCCTCGAGGAAATCTCAGCCCTGCTCGGCAGTGCCCCCGATCCGGGAGACTCGAGCCACTACGCAGTGCCCACGGAGACCGGTTTCGAGGATCCCTCAATCGAGGGGCCCGCCTACGACGACTCATGGGGAACATTTGAAGTTCCCACACGTTCGGGTCTGCTCCGGTCAAGAATTCCATCGTCTGAGGACGAGTACGAGGAGACCACTGAGCATCCCGTGCGCTACTTCACGATCCAGCGCGACGAACAGACACTGGGGTACGTCTGGGCATCGGTAGCCGACGATGCTGCGGGCTACGAGCCTCGAACTGCGGCGGGTGACGCAGCATTCGAAGCGGGAGCCGAATGGTTGCTACGCCTTCGAGCCGCTCACGGTCAAGGGCTCACCCCGCTCTCCGCACTGGAGTGGGTGGCTCAGCGTCCGCCGCGGCCGGAGATCGGTCTGATCGCAGAAGACGCTCCCCAAGAAGCCCCGTCCCTCGATTCCCTGGAGGAGCTCTCAGGCCGGTACTAGCCACAGGCCGTCGTATGGGCTGGCGGCGGAGGCACTGGAGCAGATCATCGAACGGGCGGGTCAGAGTGGAGTTCCTTCTACATGCCGGCAAGTCGGCCCGAAATCCACTCGCAAGAGAGGGGATGAATGGACGATCACTTCGAGGGATTTTTCAAAACCTATCTGGACCTGGAGCAGGCATACGACACGAGCGGATATGTGCGTCCCACTCTGATGGGCTTCAGCGAATCGTATGTCAGGGCAGTTCGTGATGGGTTCACGAAAGCCCTTGCCGATGATTCCTTTGGCGTGGCCGAGTATGAGCGTCTCACGGACATTGAGTTCGCCGACAAGGCCACATTGCGGCTCTATCTGGAGAATCTCTATGCCTACTTGTTCGAAGGTTCAGAAGGCCCGCCCATTCCACCAGAATGACGAATCAAACTATCTCCCCGAGGGTAAACGTGTCAAGTGAGGCCGAGATTCTTTACGGTAAGGAGATTTTTTTGATCTCGGGGGCGGGAGAAGCCGCTGGAAACCTCGTGGCAAAATCCTCGGGGATTGCCTACACCGTGCAAATCACACGGTTCCCATGTCGTAAACATGCGGCATGGAATATTTTCAAAGCGCTCGTGAAGGTCAGGCGGGACCTGGAAACCCGGGGATTGATACCCGCTCTTGAGGGAGCATGCCTGGATGTCTATCCCAGCAGGATGGCTCTTGAGATGGGTGGTGGGCGACGGGCATATCGTTGGTCACTGAAAGACCGGCCTGAAACAGTGGACATTTTTGAAGGCGTACCCTCCGGAGATCGTTGGCGACTCGCGAGCGTGGATGAGCAAGAGGCTGCACATAGGCGACGCAGGGGGCGCAGCATTGGATGAGTTCCTGCCGCCGGTGCCATCGATGTCAGATGTAGTACGTGCACAGGCTGCCGAGGTGCCAGGCGCCTGGGTCTACGCAATCGGCCCGCACCACGGCCATCTTCTATGGTCTGCCCCTGAGCGCTGAGTTCTGGGCGCGGCGCCCAAGGCCGGCTCAGGGGCCGGCAAGGCCGCGCGACTTCCCGCGTCGTCGGCACTTGGCCGACCGCACCTTCGTCTCTGTCGCCGTGGCAACACCAAGGAAGCTCGTGACCAAGGACGTCATCGCCCTTACCCCCCGCATGCCCGATGCCCGTAGCGTGCTCGCCGGCCTCTACGCCGGTGGCCCCGATCTCCACGTGGACAGCAGCGCCGAGGGGGCCGTCGTCCGCCTGCGCACGCAGGGCGGACAACCGGTCGCGACCGTAGAGATACCGGTGCTCGTCCAAGTGCCGGGCGAAGTGAGCCGGTTGCTCGGCAGGGAGGCAGGAGCCGAGGCGCCCGTGTGGTGGACCGAGGTACGGGCGACAGCGGCGGTCGCGGAAGCGGGGCGGCTGGCCGGGTCAGTGGCCGGGCGGCTGACCTCGCTGCTGGGCGGGTCAACCTGGCCGGCCGACGCCGCGCACACCGACGTCGTACCCATCCCGCCCGCCGAGCACGACGGCTCGGGTGACGAACGCCTCGCCGTCGACGTCCTCACACTGCGGGCCGCCGTGATCCTCCAGGACCGCCCCGTCGTCGCCGCGACCACCTGGCTCACCGACCTGCTGCAGGCCACCATTCCATCAGGACGCGAACTGCAGATCGTCACCCCGCCCGACACCCGGCTGACCCTGCCCACGCGCACCCTGCTGACCAACGTCCCCGCCCGCTGGATCGTCCACGACCCCGACGGCGGCTGCTACGACGGCCTCACGGGCGCCGTACTCCACTGGCACGAGGGCCGCTTCACCCCATTGCCCGCGACGGACGGCGACGCCCCGATCGCGGACACCTTCCACGCCAGCACCGACGCCCCGGGCGAAAGACAGCTCCAGGTCTCCATCCGCACCACCCACCCCGCCACCGACGACCTCCTCCTCGGCGACGCACTGGAAACCGCCTGGCGGACGCTCACCGGCGCCCCACCCGCCGGCTGGGCCACCGCCGAACCCGTCACCCTCCCCTGGTCACCGCGACAGCTCACCGAACTCGCCCGCACCCGCGCCAAGAAGGCCGCCCCCACCTGGCTCGTCGCCGTCGGCACACCGAACCGGCCGGCGATCGCGACCTGCCGCATCACCCGTACCCCGGGCGGAGTCGAGGAACACATCACCCTCGCCGTCGGCCACACCAAGGACCAGACGCCGGCCCTCGATGCCCTCCCCGCACTGGCCGAGGCACTCGCCACCCGGCACAACCTCACCTCGATGCTCACGTACCTGCGCCCCGCCCGGGCAGACCTGACCACCCCGCCCCACCACGAACCGCCCCCGGTCCCCCTTTCCTTCACCCTCGGCCCCGACGCCGTACACGCCATCGGCCGCACCCACGCCGAATCCGTCCAGCACCCGCGCCCGACTCGACTCGGCCCCGCCGCCCGTCCCGCCCTGCACTACACGCTCGGAGATGGCACCGACCCCACCGCCTGGCAGCACCTCCACCACCTCAACGCCCGCTTGAAGAGGGGCCGATGAGTTTCCGAGGGAACCTGACCGGCGCCGTCCATGGGCTCCGACAGGAGGCGGCTCGCAGCAGCGGCGCCGTCGCCGCGTCGCGCGGGGCGAATCATCCCGGCATCACACGGCAGGGGCTCTCCCGGGGCTTCCTCGACATTCGAGGTTGGCCGCGACGGCTCCCAGGAGGGCGGCGACGCTTCCGGCTGCGGTCACGCCCTTCGACGGACAAGGGCGACTTCCGCCCAGACCGTCTTTCCGGACGGCGGATACGGCAGCACACCCCAGCCGTCGGTCAGTGCGTCCACGATCATCAACCCGCGCCCGCCCTCGTCGGCGACGGGGGATGCGGCAGGGAGCCGGTCACCCCGCGGGTCGCTGACCTCGATCCGCAAGCGGGCGTCGGGAAGCAGCATCAGACCCAGGCGGAAGCCACGGCCGGCCAGACGCCCGTGCACGACCGCGTTCGTGGCGAGTTCGGCGACGACGACCTCTGCGGCTTCCGCACGCTCGCCGTCGCGCGGCCATCCCCACTGCACGATCTGCTCCATGGTGAGCAGCCGGGCGAGGCGGGCGCCGCGCCGTGTAGCGCTGAGCAGTTGGGTGAACTGCCGTGCGGACGTGCCTGGTTGCTGGGGCATGTTGGTCTGTACGGATTCGCTCTTCACACCATTCAGCGTGGCGACACGCCACCGCGCTGACCAGCAACGACGGGGGTACGCACCTGGTGCGTACAGGTCCCGGCGGCCCTCCCGTACCGGCGTGCACGGTCGGCCGGGCCGTGGACTGCACACGTGGGGGGTGCCGCATCCGCGATTCCGCCCGCTTGCGGGATGCCAGGTCATAGCCTGCGGATGCGGCCCCCGGTACAAGGTGAGTTGCGTACCGTCTCGGCATTGGTGGTGGCTGCGGGTTCGGTCGGGAGACGGGGCGGTACGGCATGGAGCTCACGGGGCCGGCGGACGACAACGACGAGACGGAAGACGCGGCAGGCCTCTTCCGCGTCATCGGCCGCCAGGTGCGGCTGCTGCGGGAACGGGCGGGGCTGACGCAACGCGAGCTGGGCGAACGGCTCGGCTACAGCGAGGAGCTGATCCGCTCGCTGGAGCGCGGCCGCCGGACACCGCAGGCGGAGTTCCTGGAGGCGGCGGACGAATTGCTGGTTGCCGGCGGGCTGCTGCGGGCGGCGAAGGAGGACGTGGCGCGAGCGAAGGCTCGGGCGCGGGTGAAGCATCCTGCGTGGTTCAGGAGCTACGCCAAGTTGGAGGCCGAGCCGTTCCTGCAAGATCTTGGGAGAATGAGCACTCATCAGCGCACCGAGTCCGCCGACCTCGCCTGGTTCAAGAGCACCCACAGCAGTGGCGAGGGCGGCGCCTGCATCGAGGGCGTCGTCACCGAGCGCGCCATGCTTGTACGCGACTCGAAGAACGTCACGCTCCCCCACCTCAGCGTGAGCCACACCGGCTGGGCGGATTTCGTGCGGTACGCCATCGAAGGCTGAGCACCCTGCCTGAATCCGCACGAAGGGCGTCACCGCAGCCGCCCCGTACGGTGGCTGCGGTGACGCCGAACTACTGGTTCGCCGGTATCTTCCGCCCGGCGGTGGAGCAGCTCAGAAGTCGTGGCGGTTGGCCTCGATGACCTTGCATTCGAGCTTCTTCGCACCCTCGAGCTTGTCGGAGGACACCAGGACGCCCGCATCCTCGTCCTTGAAGGTCTGGCCGGGGGCCAGGTTCTCCGCGGTCGACAGGAAGTCGCTGATCTTCTTGCCGTCGGCGAGGACCTCGCCCTCGAGGAAGTACGAGTACCGGCGGTCACCGTTGTTGGTGTAGTCGATGTGCAGCGCGAGCTCCTTGCTGCCCCATTCCGAGGTGGTGACATCGCACTTGGAGAGGCGGAAGTCCTTCAGGACCGGGTTCTCATCCGTGCCCTCGCCGGTCTTGGCGTTACCGTCGTCGTCAACCTTCGCCGAGTCGTACGACTTGTCGAGCTCGTTCTGCGTCTCCTTGACGGCCTCGTCGACCGCGGACACGAACACGGCGTTCATGACGAAGAACATCACCACCGAGACGAGCGAGGTGACCAGGGCGGTGATCGACGCTCCCTTGCCCTTTCCGACCTTCCCGGACTTGGCCAGACCGATGGCACCGAAGATGAGGCCGAGGATCGCGAGCGGCCACACGATCACGTTGACCAGAGGGATGAAGCTGAAGATCACCGCGATGATGCCGAGCACCAGGCCGGCCGTGGCCAGGCCGTTGCTCCTGGCCGGCTGACCGCCGTCGACAACTGGTCCGGTCGGCTGAACGTAAGACATGGAAGATCCCCCCACGGGATGTGATGTATGAACCCCGGCGCACAGCCGGGTCGATCAACAGGTAGTTGACGTGTGCACGACCTGGCCGTTTGACCAGCCGCGAATGCACGAGCCCCCACCCTCTAACCAGACGACGAGGAACCCCACCCCATCGCAAGCCCAGAAAGCAAAGCATGACATGAAAACAACGTCAGTTATCTGACATGTTCGGCGCACAGCCTATCGTTACGGTTGGTATCGGCAGGCGCTGGGCAACACGGACGCCCTCGTGATCTCGCTCCGCTCCGCTCTCAACTCCATGGTGGACGACCCGCGTCTGCTGGACCGCGGGGGCATCACGACGGTGGACGCCTTCGCCGGCCGTGTCGTGACCGAGCCGCCGGGTGCGGTGGCCCGACGGCCGCTGATGTACAACGAGGAGGAGAGTCGCTGAGGGAAGGCCGCCGCGGCGACAGGGACGGCGCAAGCGCGGGACAGCTTGCACGTCTCGTGGACGGGGCAGCCGAGTCCGTTCCTCGTGGAGGCGGGCGTGTCGGTTGAATTGACGCGCTCAGGGGCGCCGGGGTCGCGAGCAACGCCAGGCCGGCCCGGCTCAGGCCCCGTACATCCAGCTGTCGTACGGCGCGTTGTCGACCACCTCGTAGAGGCCGAACGCGCCGGGGAAGAGCACAAGCGCGAGCACGCCGAGACGGAAGAGCGCCGGCCCCATGACGGTGACGGCCTCCGTCTGGCCGGTGATGGTTCGCCAGTCGCACCAGCGTCTGACATCGCCCCCGCAGACGGCCCAGAAGAAGCCCCCGAACACGATGCACACCCCGGAGCCGACCATCGCGAACCCCGCCACGACGGCCAGGAACGTCTCGCGGTCGTGGTGGTCGGGGACGAACAGTGACACGACGGCCAGCAGGACCACGGCGGCGATCCCTTGCACGGCTCCGCGTACGACCACGTCCTTGAAGCGCAGTCGCGGCAGCCTTACGCCGTCCTCGTCGGTCGTCGGTGCAGGGGTCGGCTCCGGTCCGGGTCTCAGGGTGCGCGTCATGCGGGCACGCTACCCGGGCGCGTTCGCAGGGCGATGCGGGGGCCCTGGTCGCGCACGTCCTCACCGTCGTCCCCAGGCCGGGGCCCTGTGTCGGACCCTCCCGTTAGAGTCGTTCCCAGGTCGCCCGCTACCTCACGGGCAGACCCACCCCTGGTGGGGAGGCGCGCTTGCCTCCCCGAGTTCGATCCACACCACTTGCAAGGAACTCCGCGTGAACGACACCTCGACGTCCTTCCAGCTCCTCCCCGGTGCCCCCGACTCGCCCGTCATCCTGCACGTCCCGCACTCCTCCCGCGCCATACCCGCCGACGTCCGCGCCGGCATCGTGCTGGACGATGAGGCGCTGGAGCGGGAGCTCGACCACATCACCGACTCGCACACCGCGGAGATCGCCGCCGCGGCGGCCGCAGCTGCCGGTGTCGCTCCCTGGCGGTTCGTCAACCAGCTGTCCCGGCTGGTGATCGACCCCGAGCGCTTCCCCGACGAGCGGGAGGAGATGCTCGCCGTCGGGATGGGCGCCGTCTACACGCGGACCACGCACCGAGAGGTCCTGCGGCCCGATGGGCACGACGGCAGCGGCCTCGTCCGGCGGTACTTCGAGCCGTACGCCGCCGCCATGACCGCGGCCGTCGACGCACGGCTCGCCGCCGCCGGGCGCGCCGTGGTCATCGATGTGCACTCGTACCCGACCGTGCCCCTGCCGTACGAGCTGCACGGAGACGGGCCCCGGCCGCCGATCTGCCTCGGGACGGACCCGGTCCACACGCCGGCCGGACTGCTGGACGCGGCGCGCACGGCGTTTGCCGGTTTCGGCGGAATCGGGACGGACAGTCCGTTCGCGGGGACGTACGTGCCGCTGAAGCACTACGGGCGGGACGAGCGTGTCAGCGCGCTGATGATCGAGATCCGGCGGGACGTGTATATGAAGGAACCGGGTGGCGCGGCAGGGCCCGGTCTGGAGGCGCTCGGTCATGCCCTGGCCGGCCTTGTGGAGGCCGTCGGCTCGTTGGGCTGACCGACCTCTTCCTTGTCTGCCGCGCCCCGGTTCTCAGGCGCGTGTGTTCACGCTGACCGGCCACGAACCCGTGGGCGGCGTCCAGCCCTGGAGGGTGGCCGGGATGCCGACGCGTGTGTTGCAGTTGATGACCTGGAAGTGCAGGTGCGCTCCGTTGGCCGCTCCCGTGGCGCCTGACCAGCCGATGATCCGGCCCTGCGGGACCCAGTCGCCCGTGTTGTAGATGGCCCGGTTGAGATGCGCGTAGTGCGTGCACTGACCGTTCGAGTGGCGGATGATGACCTCGATGCCGTTCTGCCAGTACGGCGACCAGTCGGAGACGAGGACCGTGCCGCCCTGCGCGGCGGAGACCTCGTAGTTCGCCGGGAGCCCGAAGTCCCAGGCGTATTCGTTGTACGGGCCGGTGTGCGAGTACGTGCCCTCCGGCCCTTGGGTCACCCTGTAGGACTCGCCCGACGGGTAGGGCAGTTCGTAGTAGTAGTCGACGGCTGCGGCGGGAGGGGCTCCCACCAGGCCGATGCCCGCGACCGCTGCCACCGCACTCGCCGTGGCGGCGATCCTGCGCAGGACCTTGTTGGCATGGCGCATCGTGTACCCCCGTTGTCGTGAACGACCTGACCAGACTTGGTTTCCCTCTCAACTAGCCAATAAAACAAGGTAGTTGAGGAAATCACGACTCCGTCTCGGCGCCCTGCGACCCGCCCTTCCACGGCCGGAGGTCCGGTCTGGCAGCATTCCGCTACGTATCGGCGGAGAACGAAGGAGCAGCCGGATGAACGGTGGCGCGCAGTCCGTGGAACGGCCCGAGCGTGCCTTCCCCACTCCCAACGGGCTCGTCGGCGTCGGTGTCGTCGTGCTCGACGCTCGGAGCGCGGACCTGCGGGAGCACCACGACGGCGTTGCCGCTCCTGCCCTTCACGGGAGGGTGCTGCTCGGGCTCGGGCACAACGGCGTATGGGAACTGCCCGGCGGCAAGGTCGACCCCGGGGAGAGGTTCGAGGACGCCGCGGTCCGCGAGCTGGCAGAGGAGACCGGTCTGCGGGCGGACGCCGACGGCGTCCGGATCGGCGCCGTCCTCGTGGACGGCACGCGCGGGGTCACCCGGGTCACCGCCGCGGCGCTGGTCGCAGCGGCGTCGGGCACGGCCAAGGTGCGTGAACCGGAGAAGATCGCAGGCTGGGAGTGGTGGCCGCTGGACGCCCTGCCCGAGCCGCTGTTCGCCCCGTCGGCCGCCGTGCTCGACAGCTGGCGGCCGTCGCCGGGCCTGCGGGACAAGGCGTTTCACGGCTACCCCGTCGACAGGGACCGGCCCGGCGACTGATCGCCCTCGGCACCACCCTCCTGGCGTGGCCTGGACGCAGGGTGACGCGCGACGGCCTGGCCGGGGGCGTGCAGGCCCCCTGGCCCTCTTGACCTCTTGGCCCCCTGCGCGCCGGCACCGCGCAGGACGAGAGCGGCATTGTCAGTGGCGTGCGCTTTGATGGCCGTATGACCGTTCACGACGTTGCCGCCGCCCTCCCCGACATTCCCGCCCTGCGCAGGCTGTGCCGGGCCGTCGCCGTGGCCGAGGCCGTGCTCAATCCCGGTGACTACCGCACCTACTCCTTCGACGCGGACTGGTCGGAGACGGAGGAGGTCTTCTCGATGCGCAACGGCGGCGGCGACGAGTTCGACGTCGTCTTCTCACCGGCGGGGGCGTACATACGCGGCTTCGACCACGAGTCGCCGATGAGTCCGTATGACGATGACGTGCCGTGGCCCGGGGTCGTCGACGCGGTGCCCGAGGTCTTCCGGTCCTGTGTCGAGGAGCCGGCGTTCTCGGACGAGGACATGCCACGGGTGACCGCGTGCCTGTGGCGTGAGACGGGCGACGACCGGTGGCACACGGGCCCCGTCGAGTATCCCGAGGGTGAGGCTGATCCGGACGGTTCCGGCTGGCTGTTCGAACTCCTGGTGGATCCCACGCCGGAGGCCTTCCAGTCGTTCGCCGAGGAGTACTACGAGCAGCCCGTCGACATCAAGGCGGTGCGCCACATATATGAGGAGCGCCCGTTGACCGAGGACGTCGTGGCGCGGCTCAACCCGCGGGCGTCGTTCGCCGGCGTCGCGGCGGAGGTCGCCGCGACGGGCTACCCCGGCCGGTGACCCCCGCGTTCGACGTCGCCGGCGCGCTGCGCGGCGGCGTGGCGGGGCGCGAACATGCCTGGCGGTTCGTGCGGGACTTCGCCGCCGCGTGGACCGGGCGGCCGTTGCGTGACGGCGACGGCAGCCCCGAGGGCGAACTGGCGGCCGCCGAGGGTGCCTTGGGGCTCGTATTGCCCCGAGCTCTGCGCGAGGGGTACACGCTGCTCGGGCGGCGGTCCGACCTGACGACCGGACAGGATCCGCTCGTGCCCCCGGCCGGGCTGTACGTCGACGACGACTCCGACGGCGGTGTGCTCGTCTTCCGCCGCGAGAACCAGGACTGCGCGTCGTGGGGCATCCCGATGGACCGGATCGCGGACGACGACCCGCCGGTGGTCGTGGAGTCGGCCGACGGATGGATTCCCTACCTGGACCGGATGTCCACCGCGTGGGTGGAGCTGGTCCTCACCGAGACGCTCCTGGCGTCGGATCACCGGTACGACGCGTGCGAGCTGCCGGACGACCTGTTGCCCGTGCTGGAGGCGGAGTACCGGCGCGTCGACCTGCCCGACCACCCGCTGTGGACGGGCGCCGACGAGTCGCCCCTGCGCTGGTACGCCGCCCCGGGCCGCGTGCTCCGGCGCGACGGGCTCGCGAACCACTCCTGGGTCCACGCCGGCGGCCAGACCGCCGCGCACCTCGACCTCATCCGTGCGCAGTTGCCCGGGCCCTGGGTCTGCTGAGCGTCGCCGGCCGGCAGACGTTCAGACGTTCCGCCACTCCCCTGCGCCCTGACGACGTCCCGGTGCACGCGCTTGAACTCCGCGTACGCCGCCTCCCCCATCGCCTTCGCATGGCGCCGTTCGATCGCGGACGGGATGGCGTCGGAGCGTGCCATCCGGTCCAGTCCGCGTTCCGTCGGGACCACCGGTTCGGCCCGGCGGTCCGCCGGATCGGGGTGGCGTTCGACGTAGCCGAGGGACTCCAGGCCGTGTCGTTCGCCGATCCGCGCAGCGAGGTCGCCTACGGCTACACCCGTCGGCGGTTCTCCTTCGCCACCGGGGGCGGCGCGGCGGAGAACCGCCGCCTGGCGGCGGTGGTTCTCCGGGCCGCCGAGGCGACCCGCTGAGCGGCGGCCCGGTCAGAAGAACACGCCGCAGCGGAGCAGCACGTTCGCGTATGGTCGCGCCTCCCCCGTCCGCACCACCAGGCGGGCATCCGCCGAGAGCGCCTTCAGTTCGTCGTGCGGGACGAAGCCCAGGGCTGGGAGGCTCCGTTCCAGCAGGGCCGCCGCATCCCGATTGGCCGTGCGGACCTCGGTGGCCACCGTCCCGCCCTCGACCACCAGCTCGGCGAGGAGGCCGTCGAGCACGTCCGCGAACGACGGGACGCCGGCGACGAACGCAAGGTCCACCACCTTCGGCCCCGCCGGGATCGGCATCCCGGCGTCGCAGACCAGGAGCGTGTCGCCGTGGCCGAGTTCGGCCAGGGCTCCCGCGAGATGGCGGTTGAGAATGCCGGAGCGTTTCACCGGTCCGCGACCTCCTCCGCCGTCGGGTACGACTCCTGGGCGCCCTTCCTCGTGACAGCCACGGCGCCGACGCGCGCCGCGAACCCGGCCGCCCTGACCAGGTCGTCGCCCTGTCCGATACGCCAGGCGAGCGCGGCCGTGAAGGCGTCACCGGCCCCGGTGGTGTCCACCGCGTCGGCCTTCGGGGCCGGGACACGTACGGCTCCGGCAGCGGAGGCCACCAGCGCGCCCTCTGCCCCGAGCGTGATCACCACCGACCGCGGGCCGAGTTCCAGCAGTGCCTTCGCCCGGTCCTCGGGCTCGGGACCGGCCGCCGGGCCCAGGACGAAGGCGGCCTCGTGTTCGTTGACCACCAAGGGGTCGCAGGCGGCGAGGACTTCGGCGGGCAGGGGTGCGGGCGGGGACGGGTTCAGGACGAGCCGGGTGGCGGGCGGCAGCGAACGGGCCACCTCGGCGACGGTCTCCAGGGGGATCTCCAGCTGGAGCGAGACCACCCGGGCGCGGGCGAGCAGGCCGCTCGCGGCCCAGACGTCGGCCGGGGTCAGGCGGGCGTTGGCACCCGGTGCGACGACGATGCTGTTGTCGCCCGACGGGTCGACCGTGATCAGGGCGACGCCGGTGGGCGCCCCGCCGGTCAGCACGGCGTCGGTGTCGACCCCGGCATCGCGCTGCGACTGGAGCAGCAGCCGGCCGTGGGCGTCGTCGCCGACCCGGGCGAGCAGCGCGGTCCGCGCACCGAGCCGGGCGGCGGCGACCGCCTGGTTCGCGCCCTTTCCGCCCGGGTGGACGGCCAGGTCCGAGCCGAGGACGGTCTCGCCGGGTCCGGGGCGGCGCTCGACGCCGACGACGAGGTCGGCGTTGGCCGACCCGACGACCAGCAGGTCGTAGTCGTACATTCCTGTCCTGCTTTCGCTGTCGTGCGTCACGGGAGACGTGCCTTCGCTGTCGTGCGCCACAAGGATCTCGCTGTCGTGCGTCACGAGAATCTGGCTGTCGTGCGTCACGAGAAGTCGGCCGCGTTCTTCTGCGTCACGACCTTCACGGGCACCTTCACCATGTGCTCGACGTCCTTGCCCTGCGCCGCCCTGACCGCGTTCCGCACGGCGATCTTCCCGAGCTCGGCGGGCTGCTGGGCGATCGACGCGTAGAGCGTGCCCGCCTCGACCGCCTTCAGCCCGTCGGGCGTTCCGTCGAAGCCGACGACGGCGACGCCCTTGCCCGCCTTGCCGCCCAGCGCCTTGACCGCGCCGAGGGCCATCTCGTCGTTCTCGGCGAAGACGCCGGTGATGCCGCGGTTGGCCTGGAGCAGGTTGGTCATGACGTCGAGGCCCTTGGTGCGGTCGAAGTCGGCGGGCTGCTTGGCGACGACCTGGATGCCCGGGTACGCCTTGATGCCCTCGGTGAAGCCGGCCCCGCGCTCGCGGCTGGCGGAGGTGCCGGCCGTGCCCTGGAGGATGACGATCCGGCCCTTGCCGCCGAGGCGTTCGGCCAGGGTGTTCGCGGCGAGCCTGCCGCCGGCCACGTTGTCCGAGGCGACGAGTGCCGCGGTCTCGGCCTTGTTGACGCCGCGGTCGGCGGCGATCACCGGGATGTCCGCCTTGTTGGCGCCGCGCACGGCGGGGCCGATGGCGTCGGAGTCGACCGGGTTCACGATGACGGAGGTCACGCCGGAACTGGTGAAGTTCTGAAGCTGGTTGGCCTGCTGCGAGGCGTCGTTCTGGGCGTCGGTGACGGTGAGGTCGATTCCGGCGGCCTTGGCCTCCGCCTCCGCGCCTTCCCGCATCTGCACGAAGAAGGGGTTGTTGAGGGTCGACAGCGACATGCCCACCTTGGTGGTGGTGGAGGAGGAGCCGGGGTTGAGGAGCGACACGGCGCCGACGACGGCGGCGACGCAGACCGCCGCGACGGCGAGCTGGATCGCGCCGCGCTTCCCGCCTCCGCCGGAGGCCCCCGCGGGGACGGGCGTGGCGCCGGCGCGGCGGCGGACGGTGTCGAGCAGGACGGCGAGGGCGATGACGACGCCGATGACGACCTGCTGCCAGAAGGCGGACACCGAGAGCAGGTTGAGGCCGTTGCGCAGGACGGCGAGGATCAGCGCGCCGATCAGAGTGCCGGACGCCTTGCCGACGCCGCCCGCGAGGCTGGCGCCGCCGATGACGACCGCGGCGATCGCGTCCAGTTCGTAGCCCTGGGCCGCCTGCGGCTGGGCGGAGACCAGGCGGGAGGCGAGGACGATGCCGGCGACGGCGGCGAAGAGTCCGGACAGGGCGTAGATGACGAGCTTCTGGCGCTTGACGCGCAGGCCGGACAGGCGGGCCGCTTCCTCGTTGCCGCCGATCGCGTACATCGAGCGGCCGATGTAGGTGCGGGCCAGGATCAGCGCCGTGACGAGGCCCATGGCGACCATCACGAGGACGGGGACGGGGAGCCAGCCGCCGAGGGTGTCGCCGAGGACGGATACGGAGTCGGGGAAGGCGATGGGGCTGCCCTGCGAGATGACGAGGGACAGGCCGCGGCCGATCGACAGCATGGCCAGCGTCGCGATGAACGGCGGCAGTTTGCCGTACGAGACGAGGGCGCCGTTGACGAAACCGCAGGCCAGGCCGGTGGCGACGGCGAGGACGACCGCGAGCCAGACGGGGACGCCTTCGGACGTGGCGGTCCAGGCGAGCACCGTCGCGGAGAGCGCGGCGACGGAGCCGACGGACAGGTCGATGCCGGCGGAGACGATGACGAAGGTGACGCCGAAGGCGAGGATCGCCGTGACGGCGGCCTGGACACCGACGTTGAGGAGGTTCTGCGTGGTCAGGAAGTCGCCGGAGAGCAGCGACATGGCGGCGACCAGGACCACGAGGGCGGTCAGGGCGCCGTTGTCGAGGAGTATGCGGCGGACGGACCAGGCGCCGCCCGCGCCCGTGTCGTTCTTCAGCGTGTCAGTGGCCACGGGGGCCCTCCTCTTCCTTCACCGCGGTGTTCGTCGTGGGGGCCGAGACGGCGAGGGCCATCACGGCATCCTGGGTCGCCTGGTCGGCGGGGAGTTCACCGGTGATCCGGCCCTGGGCCATGACCAGGACGCGGTCGCTCATGCCGAGGACCTCGGGCAGGTCGCTGGAGATCATGAGGACGGCGTGGCCGGAGGCGGTGAGTTCGTTGATGAGCTGGTAGATCTCGACCTTGGCGCCGACGTCGATGCCCCGGGTGGGCTCGTCGAGGATCAGCACTCTGGTGTCGGCGAGGAGCCACTTGCCGATGACGACCTTCTGCTGGTTGCCGCCGGAGAGGGTGCGCACGTGCTGGCCGAGGCCCGCCATGCGGACGCCGAGCTGCTCGGCGATCCTCGCGGCGGCGGTGCGCTGCGCCCTGAGGTCGACGAGGCCGCCGCGGGTGGCCGCACGCAGGGTCACCAGGCCCAGGTTCTCCTGTACGGAGGCGTCGAGGACGAGTCCCTGGCCCTTGCGGTCCTCGGGGACGAGGCCGATGCCCGCGCCCATCGCGGCGTTCACGTCGCAGGCGGGCAGGGTGGTGCCGAGGACGTCGACGGTTCCGGCGTCGTACGGGTCGGCGCCGAAGACGGCGCGGGCGACCTCGGTGCGTCCGGCGCCGACGAGCCCGGCGAGGCCGACGACCTCGCCCGCCCGTACCTCGAAGCTGACGTCGTGGAAGACGCCGCCGCGGGTGAGGCCGCGGACGGACAGCAACGGCTGCCCGGTCTCGGGGCGTTCGCGCGGGTACTGCTGCTCGATGCTGCGTCCGACCATGAGCCGTACGAGCTCGTCCTCCGGTGTGGAGGCGGGCACCTGGCCGACGGACCGGCCGTCGCGCAGGACGGTGACGCGGTCGCCGAGTGCGGCGATCTCCTCGAGGTGGTGGGTGATGAAGACGATGCCCACGCCCTCGTCGCGCAGCTGCCGCACGATGGTGAACAGCTTGTCGACCTCCTCGGAGGTGAGGACCGCGGTCGGCTCGTCCATGATCAGGACGCGGGCGTCGAGGCTGAGGGCCTTGGCGATCTCCACCATCTGGAGCCGGGCGATGCCCAGTTCGCGTACGCGCGCCCGCGGCGAGACGTCGACGCCGACGCGCTGGAGCAGCTCTTCGGCGTCGGCCTCCATCCTCCTGCGGTCGATCATCCCGAAGCGCCGCGGCTGGCGGCCGAGGAAGATGTTCTCGGCGACCGTCAGGTCGGGCACCAGGTTGAACTCCTGGTAGATGGTGGCGATGCCGAGCCGTTCGGCGTCCTGGGCACCGTGGATGCGGACCTCGCACCCGTCGGCGACGATGCGGCCGGCGTCGGGGCGGTAGGCGCCGGAGAGCATCTTGATGAGGGTGCTCTTGCCGGCGCCGTTCTCGCCGAGCAGGACGTGTACTTCGCCGCGGCGCAGGTCGAAGTCGACGGCGTCGAGCGCGACGACTCCGGGGAACGTCTTGCGTATGCCTTCGATGCGCAGCAACGCGTCGGGGCTGCTCACACGGTGCTCCTCTGGTTCGGGTCGTTCGAGGGGGGTTCGCCGCAGGAGCGGCGTACGACGAGACGGGCGGGGAGGGTGACCGACTCGGGAGGACGGCCCTCGATGAGGGCGGTCAGGGCCCGGACGGCGGCCCGGGCGAGCTCGGCGGTCGGCTGGGCGATGGCCGTGATCGGCGGGTCGGTGTGCACGAACCACGGGATGTCGTCAAACGCGGCGAGGCCGATGTCCTCGGGCACGCGCAGGCCGCGGGCACGGATGGCGTCGAGGGCGCCGAGTGCCATCAGGTTGTCGGCGGCGAAGACGACGTCGGGGCGTTCGGCCAGGTCGAGGAAGCGCTCGGTGGCGCGGCGGCCGCTCGCGGCCTGGAAGTCGCCCTGGCCGATGAAGTCGTCGGGAAGCGGGAGCCCGTGCTCGCTCAGCGCCTCGCGGAACGCCTCGACGCGTTCGCGGCCGGTGGTGGTGGCCGCCGGGCCGGCGATGATGGCGAGCCGGCGGTGGCCGAGGCCGTGCAGGTGGGCGACCAGGTCCCGGATCGCCGCGCGGCCGTCGGCGCGGACGACGGGGACGTCGACGCCCGGGAGCCAGCGGTCGAGGAAGACCATGGGCGTGCCGCCGTGCGCGGCGTCGAGGGTGAGCGGGGAGCGTCCGTCGGCGGGCGATACGAGGAGGCCGTCGATGCGCCGGTCGAGCAGGGTGCGGACGTGGTGGTCCTGGAGCTCGGGGCGTTCGTCGGCGTTGCCGATGATGACGCTGTAGCCGAGGGCGCGGGCCTCCTCCTCGACGAAGCGGGCGAGCTCGGTGAAGTACGGGTTGAGGACGTCGCTGATGACGAGCCCGAGGGTGCGGGTCTGGTCGGTGCGCAGGGACCGGGCCACGGCGTTGGGCCGGTAGCCGAGGGCGGCGACGGCGGCGAGGACGCGGGCGCGGGCCTCGGCGCTGACCGAGGGGTGGTTGTTCAGGGCGCGCGAGACAGTGGCGACGGACAGTCCCGCCGCAGCGGCGACATCCTTGATGCCGGCCATGTCCGGACCACCTCCTTGTGGATTCCGTGAGCGTCGAACCAGGACCGCACGGACCCGTGGAAACGATTACAAGGCTGTATGGAAACGATTACATGGCCGGAATGCAAGAGTTCGGACGGAGAGCGAGATCAGATCGTGACGAGGCCGCTCAGATGAGCGCGGCAACCCGGGGGCTCGCCGAGCGCCGCTACGCCCGGGCGGCGGACGAAGCGGCGGCCCGGCCCGGCCGTCCCGACCGGCGGAGGAGCGAGCTGTGGACGCACCAGCCCAGGGCCGCACCCACGGCGTACCAGAAGAGGTCGGGCGCGTTGAAAGTGGAGCCGAGGACGAGGCGGGCGACGACGCTGTGCCGGGACAGCTCCGCGGGAGCGCCGGTGAGCTGCAGGACCTCGACCGCACAACTGAACACCAGCGCCGCGCCGGCGGCGAGGACCGGCCGCGACCGGGGTGCCACGAACAGGACGAGGGTGAGGATCAGGACGGTGTACAGCGCGTCCCCCGCGTACTTGGCGACGCCGCCGTGTGCGAAAGCCCTGACTCCGAGTCCCGCCGCGACCGTCAGGGCCGCCGCCGCGACCGCGACCAGCCGCATGCGCCCCGGCCCGCCAAGCCCCTGAAAGCTCATGCCGATCACCCTACGGGCGTCCTGAACATCCTTCACGGCTGCTGCCCCCGAGCGCGTTTCGTGACGGAAGAAGCGGACCCGACACACCCTGCGCAGCCCCAGAGGACCCCGAGGGGCCGACGTCGAAGCCCACTGTCAGTGGCCCCCGATACATTCGATCTCGTTCCGCCGAGGTGGCGTGAACGCCCCCTTTCGCATGCATGGGAGATGGTGCGTTGTCGGTCTGGGAGAAGTCGAGTACGGCGCGGACGGTGCCGGCCGCGCGGCCGCGGAAGCTCTCCAAGGTGCCGTTCGTGGAGCTGGCCGACGGGCGGTTGCAGGGTGTGGTGTCCAGCGGGTCCGACATCGGGCGGGTGTACGTGTCGTCGGTCGAGTCGACGACGTACGCGTTCACGTGCAGCACCAACAACAACCGTCCGTGCGGCGGGACGCGCGGCTGGTTCTGCAACCACATACGCGCGCTCATCGCTGAGGCCGTGTTCCAGTACGGCGTCGAGCGCGTGGCCCGGTACCTGAAGGTCGAGGTCTCCGGCGAGGCGGCCGATGCGGACTCCGTCACCGACGCCATGACCGCCACCCGCCCCGCGCAGGACGGCAGTTCGGCGGCGGCGCAGGTGTTCAGCCGGTTCCTGCGGCACCTGGCGTATCTCGAACTGGCGCCGACCACCGCTCCGTTGCCCGAGATGCAGTGGTTCCCGACGACGAGGGCGGTGGCCTGATGCGTGCCGATCTGCTGACCGACGCCGTCGACGGGCTCGACGAGGCCCTCGCGGCCGTGGACGCATTCGACGAGGTACTGGTCGCCGGTCTGCTGCGTCCGCAGCCCGCCCAGGCGGGTGGGCTGGTCGCGCTGGCCGATGCCGTCGCCGGGACTCCGCTGGCCTCTCGGGTCGCCGAGGCGGCCGAGAAGGCGGCTGCCGGGGCCGCGGGCGAGGATCACTTCGTCGCGCTCGCCGCCGCCCGCACCGCCCTGCTCGGCTCCGTGCACGACGCGCTGGCCGACCGCGCCGAGGAGGCCACCGGGCGGCCCCGGGCCGAGGAGAGCGCGGAGGGAGCCGGAGCCTCGGGCGACGGCGCGGAGCACGCGGTCAATCTGCATGCTGCCGCCCGTAGTTGGCTGTGCGACCTGGCGCGGGCCGGCTGGCGGGGCATCGACCACGAACTGGTCGCCGGGGCCGCGCCCGTGGTCTCCGCGATGCTGCCCGACCCGGCGCTGCGCCGCCTCGCCACACTGCTCGACGGCTTCGCCGCCGAACTGGCTGCCTCCTGCCCGGGAGCGGCCCTGGAGCGTGTGCCGGAGCGCCGCTGGGCGGACCTGTGGTCGCGCGCCATGCTGCTGACGCTGCCCGGGGCCGCCTTGGCCCCCGCCATGGGCGAGGCGACGGGTCGGCTGCTGCCGATCGGCGTCGATGTGCAGGAGCACGCCACCGCCGTACAGGCCCAGGTTCACGCGGTGTTCGAGCCGTCGGACGGCGGTGCGCCCCGGCTCGTGCGGGCCTCGGTGTCCGCGCCGAAGCCCGACACGGTCGTCGGTGCGGGCCTGTGGCAGTTGCTGCGGCCGCACATGTCCCTGCTGACCGCCGTCGGTGAGGGCCGCGTCATGGACGTCGAGGCGATGCCCGTCACCGCCGAGGGCGACCTGATATGGGACGACGCCCGCGCCCGCATGGGCGAGCCCGCGGAGATCTTCGCGACCGCCCGGGTGGCGCTGCCCGCCGCGACCGCGTTCCCGGTCTCGCCGCTCGACCGGCACCCGGCCCGGATCGCCGTGCCCGTCCTGCTGGAGGGGTACGCGGTGGAGGAGGACGACGGCACGGTCGCCTTCCAGGTCGCCGGGCAGCGTATCCCGGTCGACACCGACCGCGTCCCGGCCGCCGGTCCGCTCACCCCGGAGGCCGTCGCCTCGTCCGCAGCGTGCATCGGACTGCTGCGGTGGGACGCCGGGGAGTTCCTTCTCCAGCCGCTCGCCGTGGAGCGGACGGTGCGGAAGAAGGCCGTCGCCGTGCACGCCGGGGCCTGGGCCGGGGGTACGACCGACAAAGCCGGGGTGCGGGCCGAGAAGGCCGCCACCGACGCCGTCAAGGTGCTGCGCGAGCGTGCCGGAAAGCTGCTGCGGAAATGACCGGGCAGACCGCAGGGCAGGCCCCCGCACCCGATCCGTACGACAACCGGCGCCAGGTGCTGTACTGGCGTCTGCTGGCCCGCCTCTTCGACCACGAGGAGCAGGCGGCCCTCGAGTCGGCGAGTCTCGCCGTGGTCGAGGACATCGGCCTGCCGTCCGCGCTGCTCGACCCGGGGGCGTCCGTCGACTCCGTCGTGCAGCGGCACCCGGAGCTGGCCGCCGAGTTCGACGGGCTGATGGCTCCCGAGCCGGAGGAGGACGGTGCACGGGACCGGGCCGCAGAGGTGCGCCGCGCGGCGCTCGCGTCGAAGGTGCTGCTGAACGTCTTCGCCTCCGCCCCGGGGACCGTCACCGCCGAGCAACTTGCCCGCTGGCAGTCCGACGCCGGCTGGCTGGAGCGTGCGCTGGGCTGCCGGCCCGGTGAACTGCGGGGCGGGCGCGGCGGCGTGGGCCGTACGAGCCCTGCGGGGGCCGGCGGGGGCGTCGGTCCGACCGGTACCGGCGGTGGCGGCCGTACGCCCGACCTCAGCCGTCTGATCCCCGCGATCGGCCCGGAACTCGGCTCCATCGAGGCCGGTCTCGTCAAGCGCATGCACCTGCGGGAGGTGCTGGCCGACCCTCAGCTGGCCGCCCGGCTGACCCCGAGCATGTCCCTGATCGAGCAGTTGCTCCGCGACAAGAACAATCTCTCCGGGGTGGCCCTGGCCAACGCCAAGGCGCTGATCCGCCGCTACGTCGACGAGGTCACCGAAGTGCTGCGCACCCAGGTGGAGAAGGCCACGGTCGGTGAGATCGACCGGTCCGTCCCGCCCAAGCGCGTCTTCCGCAACCTCGACCTGGACCGCACCATCTGGAAGAACCTCACCAACTGGGACCCGGAGGAGGAGCGGCTCTACGTCGACCGCCTCTACTACCGGCACACCAGCCGCAAGACGACGCCCCAGCGGCTGATCGTCGTGGTGGACCAGTCGGGCTCCATGGTCGACTCGATGGTCAACTGCACCATCCTGGCGTCCATATTCGCCGGTCTGCCGAAGGTGGACGTGCACCTGATCGCCTACGACACACAGGCGCTGGACCTCACGCCCTGGGCGCACGACCCGTTCGAGACGCTGCTGCGCACCAAGCTGGGCGGCGGCACCGACGGCACCGTCGCCATGGCGCTCGCCCAGCCGAAGATCGCCGAACCGCGCAACACCGTCGTGGTGTGGATCTCCGACTTCTACGAGTGGCGCCACGCCGAGCTGTTCGAGTCCATGGCCGCCGTCCACCGCTCGGGGGCGAAGTTCATCCCGGTGGGCTCGGTGACCAGCTCCGGCCGCGGCAGCGTCAACCCGTGGTTCCGGGAGCGGTTCAAGGACCTCGGCACGCCGGTGATCTCCGGCCACATCAAGAAGCTCGTGCACGAGCTCAAGACGTTTCTCACCTGATCACCGGACGTACGTCTCCCTGCACGTCCTCACACACGTCTCTTCGTGATCACCGTACGGAAAGGCTTTCCCTTCATGTCCGACCTGCTGCGCGCCCCCGCCGAGATCAAGTACGCCGAGGAACTCGACTGGCTGGAGTCGATCGACGACAACCCGAAGCCGTTCTCGTGGCGTCTGTCCCCGAAGATGGTCCGCCTGTTCATTCTCGGCTCCGAGCGCTCCGACGGCCTGGACCGGGAGATCTCGCAGAAGTGGTTCGGCGACCGCAGTTTCGTCGAGCGCTCGATCGTCACCCTCGCCTCGGACCGCGGGCTGCTGCTCATCGGCGACCCCGGCACCGGCAAGAGCTGGCTGGCCGAGCTGCTGTCCGCCGCGATCTGCCGCAACTCCACGCTGGTGGTGCAGGGTACGGCCGGCACCACCGAGGACCACATCAAGTACTCGTGGAACGTGTCCATGGTCATCGCCAAGGGCCAGTCGCGGGAGTCGATGATCCCCTCGCCGATCATGACCGCGATGGAGGCCGGTGCCATCGGCCGCTTCGAGGAGCTGACCCGCTCCACGAGCGACGTCCAGGACGCGTTGATCTCCATCCTCTCCGAGAAGTACATCTCCGTTCCCGAACTGGAGAGCGGCGGCAGTGACAACATCGTCTTCGCCAAGCCCGGTTTCTCGATCATCGCCACGGCCAACAGCCGCGACCGGGGCGTCAACGACCTGTCCTCCGCGCTCAAGCGCCGCTTCAACTTCGTCCGCATCCCGGTCGTGACGAACAGGAAGAGCGAGGCGGAGATCGTCCGCTTCCGCACCGAGGAACTGCTGCGCCGGCACGCGCTCGACCTGGACGTGCCGCCGACCCTGCTCGACGTCCTGCTGCAGAGCTTCGCCGACCTGCGGGCGTCCGCCGCCGCGGCCGGCAGCGACGACGAGAAGCTGGAGTCCGCGCTGTCGACGGCCGAGCAGATCGGCGTGCTGGAGGACGCCGTCCTGCACAGCAACTTCTTCGGCGAGCGCACCCTCACCGCCCGCACCCTCGCCTCCTCGCTCGTGGGCTCCCTCACCCGCCGCGAGCCGGAGGACCTGGCCATCCTCAACAAGTACCTGCACGGCGTCGTCGAGCCGCGCAGCAAGGAGGAGGGCGGCTCCTGGCCCGAGTTCCTGGAGGGCGGCCGCGACGCGATCGCCACGCTGTCATGAGCGGCCCCGACGAGAACAGCACGTTCGCCGCGCTGCGCGGGCAACTGCAGGACGCCGCGGCCACGTTCGCGGGCGGGCCCGACGCCCTGGAGAGCATCCTCCTCGGCATGGTCGACGACGTCGACCGCGCGGTGGGCGAGCCGCTGGAGATCTTCCCCGTCTGCCACCACTCCCCCGCCTCGGCGCTCGCCATGGCCCGCCGCCTGCGGGAGAAGCAGCCCAAGGTCGTCTATCTGGAGCTGTGCGAGGACCTGGCGCCGCTCCTGACCGAGCTGCGCAACTGCCGGCTGCCGGTGGCACTGCAGGCGTTCGCCGGCGACGTCGACGGCTTCCCCGCCGAATGGGCCCCGCTGTCGGTCGTCGCGCCGATCACCGAGGCGTCCGCCGAGTACCAGGCCATCTCGTACGCCCTCGACACCCCGGGCGTCGAACTGGTCCTGGTCGACCGGTCCTCGGACCACGTCTTCCAGTGGGACACCCGCGGCGAGCGCATGCCCGAGCCCGCGGCCGAGGGCGGGCAGAGCGCCGGCGCCCCTTCAGCGGAGACGGAGGCGGAGGCCGCGCTGCACGGCGAGGCCGTCGGCGTCGAGATCGGCGACCTGCGCCCGCGCTTCGCCGAACTGGAGGAGCATCTGCTGCGCCACGGCAAGGTGCGGCACTGGTCGGAGTGGTGGCACCAGTACGTCGAGGTGCCGCTCGGCAACAGCGATCACGACACCTACCGCCAGGTCATGCTCCTCATCGGCAGCCTGTTCCGGCGGCTCGCCCCCGGCGAGGAGGCCCGGGTCCGTGTCGACGAGGACCGGGAACGGTACATGTGGACCCGGATGCGCGAGCACCTGGCGGCGACGGGCACCGATCCGGCGGACTGCCTGTACGTCTGCGGCGCGTTCCACGCGGCCAGCCGCGTCGAGGAGTTCGGCGTGCACGGCGGCACCGGTACGTTCACGATCTCCCCGCGTACCGCCACCACGTGGCAGTACGGGCTGATCCCGTCCAGCCACGCGGCGATCGAGGCGCAGTTCGGCCTCGCCGCGGGCTCGGTGTCGATCGCCGCGACGGAGTGGACGAAGGGCCTGAAGCGCACCCGTGTGGAGCCGTACCGGCTGGCAGGCCAGGCCGGCGCCAGGAAGTCCTCGGCGAAGAAGACCACCGGGAGGAAGACGGCGGCCCCCGCGGTCGTCGTCCCGGTGCCCGAATCCGCGTCCGAGGACCGGCTGACCGGCTTCCTGCGCCGACCGCCCGTGCTCGACGGCCTGGACGAGGCCGAATTGCTCGGCTGGTCCGTGGACATCGTGCGCGCGGCCCGGCGCAACGGCTATCTCGCCTCCACCGCCGACGCCATCGCGGTCTTCGAGACCTCGATCCTGCTGGCCGGCATGCGGGACCGGGCCAAGCCGACGCCGTACGACTTCCAGGACGCCGCGGTCACCTGCATCGAGAAGGACCGCGTCCCGGGGCGGCGGGACGTGCGGCGCCTGGTCGAGATCATGATGGGCGGCGACCGGATCGGCCAGGTGGGCTACGAGTCGCTGCCGCCGCTCGCACGCGATGTGTACGACCGGCTCGCGCCGCTGGGGATGAAGCTCGAGCAGCGCGGCGTGGGACGGGCACTGCTGGACATGGCCTCCCGGCCGGAACTCCGGGCGTGCTCCGATGTCCTGTGGATGCTGCGGCGCCTGATGCCGCACGGTGCGGCACGGCCGATCATGGGCGAGCGGCGGCTCGGCGAGCGCTCGATCCAGGAGTCGTGGGACCTGGCGCTCGGCACCCACCAGCGGGCCCTCATCGAGCTGGGCTACGAGGGCGTCAGCCTCGAGCAGGTCCTGGAGCAGCGGCTGCGGCGCGACGCGTACGGGCCGCAGGCGACCACGGCGACGGTGCTGGCGGCGGTGGAGGACGCGACCCTGTACCTGGGCAGCCGCCGCCTCTCCGACGAGCTCGGCACCCACGCGCTGAAGGTCCTCGCCGCCGAGCGCAGCGTGGACGGCGCGCCGGAGGTGCTGCGCCGGGTGCGTGCGCTGCTGGCGTACTACCGCACCAGCGAGCCGGTGCTGCCCGCGTGGATCGAGTCCTTCGTCAAGACCGGTTACGCCCACTACTGCACGCTGTTGCCGACGGCGTTCCGGGACGAGGACGCGACGGTGGGACAGGTCGCGGCGATGCTCGGTTTCCTGTTCAGCATGGAGGGCCTCGCGCTGTCGCTGGGCTGCGACCGGGCGCAGTTGGAGCTGGCGGTCGCCCAGTCGCACCCCGACGACCCGTCGAAGACGGCGCTGCTGTGGGCGGCGCAGGTGCAGCTGGGCACCCTGTCCCGGGCCGAGCTGCGGGCCCGCTGCGACGAGTTGCTGGACAACCCGCTGGTGGTGCCCTCCTACCCGCGCTACCTCAGCGGCTTCGTGCACGCGCTGGGGCCCGTGCCGGGGCTGGCGGACGTGGTCGTGGAGGCGGTGTCGAACGCGTTCGGGCGGTTGCCGGACGCGGTGCTGCTGCCGTGGCTGCCGCTTCTGATCACCACACTGCGGTCCGACGCGGCGGAGCTCGCCCCGCTGCTGGTCCGCGAGGCCGGACGGATCTTCCCGGGCCGGCTCGCGGCGCTGGACGCATGGGTGCCGCCGTGGCGGGCGCAGCAGCCGGTCCCGCTCGCCGCGCGCCGGACGCAGTCCGAGGAGCACGGCCCCCAGGGTGCCGCGCTGCTCACGGCGCATCCGGCGACGTGCGACGCGGTGGCCGATCTGCTGGGCTGCACGCAGGGCTGGGCGCAGCCCGAGGCCCTGACCGCGTCGGGCGCGGCGTTGCTCTCCGCACATCCGCGGACGTGCGACGCGGTGGCGGACCTGCTGGGCTGCGACGACGAGTGGACGGCGGCGGCCGGTCCGTCCCCGTCGGGCGCCGCGCTGACGACCCGGCATCCTGCGACGGCCGGGGCGCTGGAGTCGCTGCTCGCCGGCACGTGACGGCCGGCGGCTGGGACCCGGTCCGCTCGGGCCCCGGCCACCGACCGGGCAGCGCCTCGCGTACTGGTGCGCGCCCTCACCGCGCAAGGCGACGCAGCCGTGTCCACGGCCGGCTCCGCGAAGGTCGTGGATCCTGATCGCGGCTCAGGTCTGCCGACCGCCTTCCTCGGCCAAGTACCGGCGGAGCCGACCGAGTTCGCCGGGCGAGAGGGAGTCCGGCAGGTCGGGCGTGAGCTGGAGTTCGTAGGTGCCGGCCATGGTCACAAGCCTACGTACCGGTGCCGGTCTCGGTGAGGCGCCGGCCCCGCCACGGAAGGCACCCGATATCGGCGGTTCGCTGCCCGTGCACCGCGGCCGACCTCCAGGTGGCTCCACGTGCAGTTCACAGCCAGTCCAGGAACACCGTGCCGGTGGTCAGGAAATCGTGGGAGATGGAGGTCGCCTCCTCTCCCGCCGTGGTCGGCACCGCCCTGAAATCGGCGCTGCCGCCCGGCTCCCCGTACGGATCGTTGGGTCGGTGGACGGAGACGATGAACTTCTCCCCGTCCGCCGAGACCAGCATCCCCTCGGCGACGGTCCCGTCCCTCGGACCGACCACGTCGATCGGGGCCCCCGCGGCGCGGCCGGTACGGGCGTCCATGGTCCGGAAGGAGCCCGACGAGGTGCGGCACAGCACCCGGTCGTCGCCGATCCAGCCGACGATGCCGACACACCCGCTGAGCAGGGTGGCGACACGGGCCGATCTCGCGGTGAGCGGTCCCGAGGAGTGCAGGGTGCCGAAGACGTTCCCGAAGACCTTCGGCGCGGTCGCCGTGAGGCGGTGACCGCCCGGCGCGAGGCGGACCATGTTCGCCTGGACTGCGTGCGGGGGCTTCCCCGAGACAGTCAGGGGGAGGTCGTGTCCGGTCGCCGGGCCCTCGTCCGACAGGCGGTGGCCCCCCTCGGCGGCCCGGGAGCCGATCCTGTGCTCGCCGGCGGGGGTCGTGTACGTGAACCACACGCTGCGCCCGTCAGGCGACATCACGGCGTTCTGCTCGTCGTCGCCCGTCGCGTCGCTCAGGCGCACGAAGTCGTCCTGGTCGGCACCGTTCTCCACGAGGCCGGCGTGGGTGGCCTCGCCTCCGGGCTCCCGAAGCACCACCGCCATGCGCGTGAACGCCAGGTCGAACAGGGCGCGGATCCGAGGAGCCATGTACTCCAGGTCGTCCACGCCGTAGGGGGACGGGTTGTCCGTGGTCTGCCTGCAGAGGTCCACGAGTGGGCTGTTGACCGCCTCGACGCCCGGATAGTTGCTGAACGCGGCGTCGGTCGGAATGGGGAAGTACCGCTCCTCACGCAGTTCCCACCGCTCGGGATCCCACGCCTGCACCGAGACGGCGGCGTACCGTGCGCCCATGCTGCAGCTCGCGGTGACGACGGTGCCCTCGCGGGTGAACGGGCTGTCTGGGAGGGTGTATCCGCGGTTGCCCCGGTAGGGCGCCGAGGGCTCCGGGGTCGGCTTCTCCTCCTTCGGCTGCGAACTGCAGGCCTGGACGCACAGGACGGCCAGGACGGCCAGGACCACGGCCTTGCCGGTCAGAGCAGATCGCACATCGGCTCCTCGGGCTTCTCGTGGCACGGGGTCCAGGGAACGGCTCCGGAGACCCAACTCTGCCGGGGGTTCTCCGGGGCGGACTCCGTGCGGATACGCAGCGGTCGGCCCTTCCTGTCCTCCAGCTGGACCCACCGCCCCTCCTTCACATAGGAGTCGTTGTAGTGGACTTTGATGCCCCACTGGCACGACTGTCCCGGTGGCGCAATCACCTCTGCCCGGATCCCACCAGAGGGCTGACCGCCCCCGACCTCGATGTAGCGGGTGCCGAAGTAGGGCTCGCCCTGTCCCTCGGTGTCGTCGGTCAGCACCGGTTCGTCTGCGCGGGGCGGAAGGTGGAGCCGAATTCCCTGGTAGGCGACTCCGCCCTGCGGCGGAAAGGCGACGACCGTCTGCGCGGTGCTCTTCCGGCACGTGACGTCGGTGACTTTCCAGTTGTCGATGACCACCGGGGAGGACCGGGTGCTCAGCACGATCATCTTGAACGTGTCAGAGAGTTCCAGACGCCCGGTGGACATCTGCTCCCGCGTGTACCGCTTCGGAGCGTGCTCCAGAAGCGGCGCGTATGCGAGCGGATGGCCGCCCAGTGACTTCAGGTAGGAGAAGGTGGCCGAACTGTCCCTGGGGGACGTCATTTTCCGGACTTCGTCGGCGGTGAGTACCCGGTCGAGAACCATCGCCCATTCACGGGGCTCGCCCTGCTCGGGCTGCACGGACACCGTGAAGGGCTGCTGGGAGGCGTCGTACTCCTTGTTGGAGTCGTTCTGCCTGGTCACATTCCACTCGGTCATGCCGTAGTCGACCAGCGCGTCCCGGAAGACCGCCACGAGGGCGATCGACACCATCACCAGCAAGGTCACCACTCTTCTGCGCGGGGAAGAGCCGGGGGTCAGGCCGAGCGTGTCGGCGACGATCGACCAGAGGCCCTCACGGGGTTCGCTCCCCGCACCGGCGGCGCTCTGCTGCCGCGGTAACCGCGCGGGACCCGCCGATGGGCTGCCGCCCGAGTCCTCGCTCGGTCCGGTGGGCTCCGCGGGGGTGCCGCCGTCACCGCCCGGCTGAGATTCCGATGTGCCGCCCGATGGCGCGGTCGCCGTCATGCCCGTCCCCCCACGACGTGATATGTCCTGCCCGCTCGACAACCGGACTCGGCGTCCGTACATGACCCGGCCGTACACGGCGCCGACCGTCCCTCACGACCCACGATAGGGACACGGGCCCTGCCTGTCCTGCCACTTGGCACCACTTTCCCCACGCCGCGCAGTCACAGGCCGTCAGCGGGGCCGGGTTCAGCCGTCGGCGCGGAGGGCGTCGAGCAGCATCGGCAGTGAGGCGTGCAGCTCGCGCTCCCAGTACGCCCAGCCGTGGGTGCCCGGCCCGTAGAAGTTGGTGGTCACGTGCTTCGCGCCCACGCGTTCCAGCTCGGCGGCGAGGGCGTGGTTCTGCCGGTTGAAGTCGGATTCGAGGTCGCTCGTGCGGCCCGGCGGGTCCAGAGGCCCGGTCGTGCCGTCACCGCACGACAGGTACACGGGGACCGACTTGAGCCGCTCGGCCAGGTAAAAGGGGTCGTGGGCCTGCCAGATGCGGCGCTGGGCGACCGGGTCGCCCCAGACCCGCAGCGGGTCGTTGCCCTGGCCGGCGAAGAATCCCATGATGCGGTCGACCGACTCGTCGTTCAGCAGCGGATTCGCCGAGCCGGAGTACGCGGCGGTCGCCTTGAACATTCCGGGGTGCCGGGCCGCGTACTGCAGGGCGCCCTGGCCCCCCATCGACAGTCCGGCCACGACGCGGTTGCTGCCGGCGCCCCAGTGACGCTCCAGGAGCTGTCGCAGTTCCACGGTGTGGAAGGTCTCCCATGCGGGGTCGCCGCCTTGGCCGTGGTTCCACCAGTCGCTGTACCAGCCGTTCCAGCCGGCTTCCGGCATCACCACAAGTACGTTGCGCAGCCTGTCGATCTCGGCGACATCGGTGCGGCTCGTCCATGAGGTGTAGTCGCCGCAGCAGCCGTGCAGCAGCCAGAGGGTCGGCCAGTGCCGGTGTCGGTCGCTCGGGTCCCAGCCGTCGGGGGTGAGCAGGCGGACCTTGACCGTCCGGCCGCCCAGGGCCTGCGACCGTACCGACAGGTCGACCTGCCGGTCCGCGACCTGGGTGACCGCGACGACCTCGGCGCCGCGCGGCGACGGGGAACGGGAGGCGTCGGCTTCATGCTCCCCGGCGACGGTGGTCGCCGAAGGCGCCGTGGGCGGGGCGGCGAGCGCCGGAGCGGTCGGCGTGAGGGTGGCAAGCAGTACGGCGAGGACGAGCAGGAGACGGGTTCTCAGAGTCGGGACGGCGGTCACGGTCGCGATCACGGCGGCTCCCTGCGATGCGGGTCGTTGCTGCCTGAACGGTTCGACGAAGCTGCACCGGCACGCCATCTCAGCGATGAGTCGCGCATGACAATTATAACGAGTGCTCGCACCTGTGTCGCAGCAGCCCCGCGGCGCAAAAAAGAAGGACCCCAGATGAACTGGGATCCTGTTGGTGTCCGAGGGGGGACTTGAACCCCCACGCCCGATAAAGGGCACTAGCACCTCAAGCTAGCGCGTCTGCCATTCCGCCACCCGGACCGGTGGTCGGCCCCGGTTTCCCGCGGCGACAGGGACAACAATACCAGGGGTTCGAGGTGCCCTTCACCCACATATCCCGTGGTCAGGGGTGTACGGAGGACCCCGAAGCCGCGACATGACGGCGTGTGTCCGCGCAGACGCGCAGCGTACGACTACCTTCGGCAGCGTGAGTCCACGCAACCGCCGGCGGCCCCGCGCGCTCTCTCCGCTGCGCGAGCATCTGCGCGACACGTTCTGGTTCGCCCCCACCATGACGCTTCTTCTCGTGTGCGTCGTCTGGGGCGCTGCGGACACTCTCGACACGGCGCTGCTGGAGGCGCTCCAGGAGAACCGCGACGACGAAGCCGTCCGCACGCTGATCTCGTGGGCCGAGGACGCCAAGACGATCGTGACCACGATCAGCTCCGCGATGATGACCTTCATCGGTGTCGTCTTCAGCATCTCGCTCGTCGCCGTCCAGATGGCCGCGGGCAACTTCAGCCCGCGTATCGTCCGGATCTTCATCCGGAGCCGGATCAGCAAGCTCACCTTCTCCGTCTTCCTGGGGACGTTCCTGCTCTCGCTGCTCGTGCTCACCTCGTACGACAGCGAGACCGATCCGCGGAAGGTGGTCTCGGTGCCCCTGGTGCAGGGTGCGCTGACACTGCTGGCGGTCGGGCTCAGCCTGCTGCTGTTCATCGCGTACGTGACGCAGACGCTCCAGCTGATGAAGGTCGGCCCCGTCGTGGAGCGGGTGACCAGGGAGTCGTTCGCGGTGCTCGACAAGATGCCCGTGCAGGGCACGGACGCCGCGCCGCTGCCGGCAGAGGAGGCGCGGGTCGGGCACCAGGGGCGGTCCGGGACCCTGCGGGACGTGCATGTCGCCCGGCTCGTGCGGGCCGCGCGGCGCAAGGGGGTGGTCCTGCGGCTCATTCCCCGCATCGGGGACTTCGTCGTGCCGGGGACACCCGTGCTCGCCGTGCACGGCGGCCGGGGCAGTCTGCCGTCGGGGCGCGTCCTGCGGTCCGCCGTGTCGGTGGGCGCGGAGCGGACGTTCCACCAGGATCTCGGGTTCGGTCTGCGCCAGTTGTCCGACATCGCGCTGCGGGCGCTGTCGTCGTCGGTGAACGACCCGACCACGGCCGTGCAGTGCGTGGACCGGATCGTGCAGTTCCTGTCGGCGCTCGCCCACCGGCCCCTCGGAGCCGTGCACCACCGCGACCGCGCGGGCGTGGTGCGGCTGGTGCAGGACGTGCCCGAGTGGGCCGATCTCGTCGATCTCGGCCTCACCGAGATCCGGGCGAGCGCCGTCGGCAGTCCGCAGGTGTCCCGGCGGCTGATGGCCGGGCTTGACGACCTGCTGCTGCTCGTGCCCGAGGCGCGGCGCGAGCCGCTGGAGCGGCATCGCGCGCTGCTCATGCTGGCCGTGCGGGCAGCCCTGCCCGAGGCGGCCGAGCGCGCGTTCGCGCTGGAGCCCGACCGCCAGGGCATCGGTTAGAAGCCGCAAGGGCCGCGACAGGACTCAGGCGTTGAGCTGGTACTCAGGGAAGTTGCCGGGGAGCCGCTCCCCCGCCGGGTCTTCGGTTGCACGGCCAGCGGGTGGCCGCGGCCGGCCGGGAGACCGGCCACCGCGGCCACCCGGCCCTGTGCGCGAGGCCGTTACGAGAGCTGTCCGTCGTAGTCGGGCAGCTTGAACGTGCGCTCGGCGTGGCCGCCGACGAGGTCGGTGGTGTTGTTGCCGATGTTGGCGATGATCGTGTAGCCCTTGGCCTCGATCTCGGCGCGCTTCTCCGTCTTGTAGGCGCTGACCTCGTCGAAGAGGTCGGGCAGGTCGCGCACGTACAGGCCGTCGACCGGGTAGCCGGTCTTCTTCAGGTTCCAGTCGGTGAGGGAGTGGATGATGCCGGGGCGGGCGGTGACGAAGAAGACGGCGACGCCGCGGGAGTCGGCGTAGCGGGCGAGGTCGCGCATCTGGGCGATGGCCGGGGTGGGCAGCTCCCAGAACGGGTGGAAGTGCGTCTCGAGCGAGGTGTTGTCGATGTCGAGGACGATCGCCCGCTTCTCGCCGGACGCGTCGGCCGTGCGCTGCTCGATGTACGGGCGGGCCTCGGCGACGACGGCGGCGACGTCGCGCAGCCAGGTGTCGTAGTCGACGCTCTGCGTCCCTACGGCGGTGGTCGTCGTGGCCGCGGTGGTCGTCGTGGCCGCGGTGTCCGCGTGGGCGGTGGCGGCAGGCACGGCGGCGACAAAGGTGAGGGCGGCTGCGGTCGCGGTGAGACGGACCGTCCGAATGCGTGCATGCATGGGGGGTTCTCCTGGGTGTGGAGGCGGCTCAGGAAGCCCGTTCGGCCATGATCAATCGAACGGGTTGACATGCTCGCGCTTAATGATGGACGGAAGGCGACGTTCTTACTACCGGCCGGTAGCGTCTTTTGTTCTCCGGGTGCGCGGACGGGCGGCCCGCCCGGTGGACCCCAGGCCACCGGGAGGGCCGCTGCCGGGTCAGCGGCGGGCGCGCAGGGCCGCCAGGTTGTCGTAGCTCTTCCGGGCGACCTCGAGGGACTGCGCCGGATTCGTGGCGCTGGGCGCACCGTCGTGCTCGATCATCGGGTTGTGGTAGTTCTTCGCCCCGACCCGCCTGAAGAACGTGCGGTAGTCGATGTCGCCCTCGCCGAACGTCACCATGTCGTAGCCCTGGCCGTTCTGGGTGTTGACCGTGCCGTCCTTGGCGTGGAACAGCGGGTAACGGGGGTTGTGACGCACCACCAGGCCCGCCGGATCGAAGACCTGCTCCCGCGTGGATCCGTCGTGGGCGGTGTAGGTGTGGAACTTGTACTGGGCCACGTGCGCCCAGTAGACGTCCATCTCCAGCCAGACGACGCTCGGGTCGGTCACCTCCAGGAAGTACTCCAGCTTGCGGATGCCGGAGCTGCGGGTCGGGCGGCCCTGGGCGTCGAGGGGGCCGCCGTCGAGAAGGAATCCGTACGCCGAGTCGTGGTTGTGGGTGTAGAGCTTGACGCCCTCGCGGCGGGCGATCTCGCCGAGAGCGTTCCACTTGTCCGCGGCCACGTCCCAGTCCGCCCGGTAGGAGCTGCCGGTGGGGTCGCCGCCGGTGCCCATGTGGGGCATGCCCAGGATGTTGGCGATCTCCAGATGGCGCTTGAAATTGTCGAGATCGGCGGTGGTCAGGGGCCATGAGCTCGGGATGAAGCCGTGGTTGCCCTGCGCGCGGAGCCCGTACTCGTCCAGCCAGGAGCGCAGCAGCTTGGCGCCCTCCACCGTCTCCAGGTTCGCGCCGCCCGGCGCGTTCGCGTGCTGGCGGTAGCCGGCGAACTCCACCTGGCGGTACCCGTAGCGGGCCAGCTGCTCGAAGACCTCGCGGAAACCGGACGGCAGAGAGGTGGACATCGGGTCGCGGCCCGTCGCGTCGCGGACGGTGTAGAGGATGAGACCGCGCTTGTGCGGCGGGATCAGGGCGGACCGGCCGTCGTCGCCGTCTCTGTCGTCCCCGGCGACCTGTGCCAGGGCGGGTGAGGCCCCGAGGACGGGGGCCGCGATCGCCGCGGCAGCGGCGGCAGTGCAGGTGCTGAGGAAGCGGCGGCGGCTGACGCCGAGGGCGCGGCGCAGGCTCTCGTCGGTGGCGGTCTCTTCGTTGAAGGCGGTCACGGCATTCTCTCTCTCACTTCATGGGAACACGGATACCGGCTGCGCTGCCGTCTCTCTCGAGGCCGGCCAGACGGAGCAGCAGGGACTTCACATCGGTGGCCGCGGTGCGGCCGGACACGGCGCGGGGGGTGGAGCACAGGATGAGCGGACCTTCTTCGTCGCTCGCGGGGAGACGGCCATGGCTGCCGCGGATGGGTGCGGGATCGAGGGGCACGACCGCGAGGCGGTAGCGCATGCCCAGCTTCTTGCGAGCCACGGCGGTGGCGGCCCTGAGCCGGACGTAGGGGTCGTGGGGATCCATGAACAGCTCGACGGGGTCGTAGCCGGGTTTGCGGTGGATCTCGACGAGCTGTGCGAAGTCGGGGGCGCGGGCGTCGTCGAGCCAGTAGTAGTACGTGAACCAGGCGTCGGGGTCGGCGACGGCGACGAGCTCCCCCGAGCGGGGGTGGTCGAGGCCGTTGGCCTTCTTGCCCTCGTCGCCGAGGATCTCGTCGACGCCGGGCAGGTCCCGGAGGACTTCGCGGGTGAACTCGAGGTCCTCGGGGCGCCGGACGTAGACGTGGGCGAGCTGGTGGTCGGCGACGGCGAAGGCCCGTGACGCCATCGGGTCGAGGTACTCCATGCCGTCCTGGGTGTGGACCTCGAGGAGCCCGGCGCGACGCAGGGCACGGTTGATGTCGACGGGGCGGCTGACGCGGGTGATGCCGTACTCGGACAGGGCCACGACGGTGCGGCCCTCCTGCCGCGCGTCCTTGAGGAGGGGGCCGATGACGGTGTCGAGTTCGGCGGCGGCCCGGTGCGAACGGGGGTCGTCGGGACCGTAGCGCTGGAGGTCGTAGTCGAGGTGCGGCAGGTAGCACAGGGTCAGGTCGGGATGACGGGTGCGCATGATGTGGCGGGTGGCGTCGGCGATCCACTGGCTGGAGACGATGTCCGCGCCCGGCCCCCAGAAGTGGAAGAGGGGGAAGGTGCCGAATTTCTCGGTGAGTTCGTCGTGGAGGGCCGGCGGCCGGGTGTAGCAGTCGGGCTCCTTGCGGCCGTCGGCGTAGTAGACCGGACGGGGCGTGACGGTGATGTCGGTGTCGGCGCCCATGGCGTACCACCAGCAGATGTTGGCGACGGTGTATCCGGGATGGGCGCGGCGGGCGGCGTCCCAGATCTTGTCGCCGGAGACGAGGCCGTTGTGCTGGCGCCACAGCAGGACGTCGCCGAGCTCGCGGAAGTACCAGCCGTTGGCGACGATGCCGTGTTCGGCGGGGAGGGTCCCGGTGAGGAAGGTGGACTGGGCGGCGCAGGTGACGGCGGGCAGCACGGTGCTCAGGGCGGCCTGGGAGCCCGCGGCGGCCAGCGCCTTCAGCTGGGGCATGTGGTCGAGGAGCTTGGGGGTGAGACCGACGACGTCCAGGACGAGAAGGGGGGTGGGGCGTCGGGTGTCGTTCATGGCAGTTCCTTGAGGCCGAGGTCGGTCAGCAGGTCGCGGGCCAGGGTGAGTTCGGCGGCGATGCCGTCGGCGAGCTGCGTGCGGTTGCGGGGCCGCAGCTCGGGCGGGAGGGCCTGCCAGGTGTAGGTCTCGACCTCCAGGTGACGGGTGCGGGGTGCGGGGCCGCCGACGAGCCGGGTCAGGGTGTCCTGGAGCACGGGCAGGGTGGAGGTGAGCGGCGGTGCGGGCGGCGCGTGCAGGGGGACGTGGAAGTGGGCGCGCCAGGGGGCGCCGTCGGGGAGGGCGTCACCGGCGACGGCTTCGGCGAGGTCGTCGGTGCCGCGGAGGCCGGCGGCCGTCCGGGTGCGGGTCTGGTGCAGGAAGCGCGGCTCGGCGAAGGCGGCGAGGGCGTCGCGCACGTCGGGCAGGTGGGGGTGTTCGGCGTGCAGGGCGGCGGACAGTTGGGACTTGGGGATGGTGATGCCGGCGGCGGCGAGCGCGGCCAGGGCGGTTTCCGGCTCCTCGAAGGAGGTGGCGAGATGGCAGGTGTCGATGCAGATGCCGATGCGGTGGCCGGCGCCGATGTCGGTGAGGGGGCCGATGGCGTCGGCGGTGGTCTCCACGGTGCAGCCGGGCTCGGGTTCGAGGGCGATCCGGATGGATCGGCCGGTCAGTTCCTCGAGGACGTCCAGCCGCTCGGCGAGCGTCGTCAGAGCGGTGCGGGCGATGCGGGCCGACCGCTCGTCGAAGGCGGTGCGCCAGGCGAGCGGCAGCGTGGAGATCGTGCCTTCGGTCACGTCGTCGGGCAGCAGGGCGGCGAGGAGGCGGGCGAGGTCGGTGGTGTGGGAGAGGCGTTCGGGGTCGGCCCAGTCCGGCTTGTAGACGCGGTACTTGACCTCGTCGGCGCCGAAGCCCTCATAGGGGAAGCCGTTGAGGGTGACGACCTCCAGTCCGCGCCGGTCGAGTTCGCAGCGCAGGCCGCGCAGGGCGGCGGGGTCGTTGATCAGCGCGTGGGCCGCGTCCCTGGCGAGCCACAGCCCGATGCCGAGCCGGTCCCTGCCGAGGCGTTTGCGGACGGGTTCGCTGTGGTCGCGCAGCTGGGCGAGGACACCGTCGAGGGTCTCGGCGGGGTGGACGTTGGTGCAGTAGGAGAGGTGGACGGTGGACCCGTCGGGGTGGCGGAAGCGCATCCGGGGCTCCTCCCGTCATTCCCCGCCGCGGAGGATGGAGTTGCCCTCGTGGAGTGCTTCCGGGGCGGGGGCGTCGAGCTGGAGACGGCCGCTGAGGCCGTAGAAGGCGACCGGGTTGCGCCACAGGACCTGGTCGACGTCGTCCTCGGTGAAGCCGGCGGCGAGCATCGCGTCGGCGACCTTGCGGGTCTTGAGCGGGTCGCTCTTCCCCCAGTCGGCGGCCGAGTTGACGAGGACCTTCTCCGTTCCGTACGTCTTCAGGATCGTGACCATGCGGTCCTCGTCCATCTTGGTGTCGGGATAGATGGAGAAGCCGAGCCAGCAGCCGCTGTCGACGGCGTGCTTGACGGTCGTCTCGTTGAGGTGGTCGAGCAGGACGCGCTCGGTGGGGAGGTTCGACTCGCGGACGACGTCGACGGTGCGGTGGAGTCCGGCGAGCTTGTCCCGGTGCGGGGTGTGGACGAGGGCGGGCAGGCCGTGGTCGGCGGCCAGTTGGAGCTGGGCGGCCAGCGCGGTGTCCTCGGCCGGTGTCATGGAGTCGTAGCCGATCTCGCCGACGGCGACGACGCCGTCCTTGACGAGATAGCGGGGCAGGGCGTCGAGGACGGGTGTGCAGCGGGGGTCGTTGGCCTCCTTGGGATTGAGGGCGATGGTGCAGTGGTGCGCGATGCCGTACTGGGCGGCGCGGAAGGGTTCCCAGCCGAGGAGCGCGTCGAAGTAGTCGAAGAAGCCGGCCGGGGAGGTGCGGGGCTGGCCGAGCCAGAACGACGGTTCCACGAGGGCCCGGACACCCGAGGCGTACATCGCCTGGTAGTCGTCGGTGGTGCGGGAGGTCATGTGGATGTGGGGATCGAAGATGCGCATCAGGACTCCTCCTCGGGCTGCTCGGTGGACGGGGCGGGGGGCGTGACCGCGGGTCCCGGCCGGTCACCGGTCAGGGTCAGCACACGGGAGAGGTCCGCAGGGACGTCGCGGCCGGCTGCGCCGCGTTCGGCGGCGAAGTCGGCGAGCATGCGGGCGAGTTCGCCGTCGCCGGCGGCGCGCCGCCCCAGACCCGCCACGGCGTCGACGGGGACGCCGGTGAAGAGGCACTTGAGGACCGCGTGCCGCCAGGCGTGCGGATCGAGGTGGCTCGCGGCATAGGGGCCGACCGCGGCGGCGACGAGCCGGGTGTCGTTGGTGCGCAGCGCGTCGTCGACCAGCGGCAGGGCGTGCGGGCCGTGGACGAGCACGGGCAGGGCGAGGAGCACGGCGCGGCGCTCGGCGGCGCTGCCCTGCTGGTAGAGGCGCGTGAGGGTGTCCAGGCCGGCGCGGGCCTCGCCGAGGATCAGGATGCGGGCGGCGTCGGCGTGCTTGTGGCCGCAGTGCCGGCCGGCGGCGGCGAAGCGCAGCTCCCAGGTGTGGGCGGCGTACGGGGAGGAGGCGTCCGGCGGCGAGGCGGCGGCCTCGGCGGCTTCGGTGAGGGCGTCGCCGAGCCAGGCACGGGCGGTGTCGCCGAGCTGCTCCTCGAGTTCCTTGCGGGACGGTGCCGGTGGAGGCGTCACGATGCCGGTGCTCCCTTCGTGGGGGCTGTGCGAGCGGTGCGGTCCGGGTCTGCCGTGCGTGGCGTGTCCGCCGTGCGTGCCGTGCGTGGCGTGTCCGCCGTGCCTGCCGTCCGTGCCGTGCCTGCCGCGCGGAGGAACTCGATCGAGGCTCGGGCGAGTTCGGGGCCCGCGTGGGAGTGGCGGGGCAGTTCGACGACGGTGAGGCCCTGGTATCCGGCGGCGGTGAGGGCGTCGAGGACGGGAGGGAAGTCGATCTCGCCGTCGCCGAAGGGGAGGTGCTCATGGACGCCGCGGCGCATGTCCTCGATCTGGACGTGCCGCAGCCAGGGGGCGGCGTCCCGGATGCAGTCGGCCGGGGGCGCGGGTTCCAGGCACTGGCAGTGACCGATGTCGAGGGTGAGGCCGAGGGGTGACGGGTTGCCGAGCGCGGTGCGCAGCCGGTGGAAGTCGTCGAGGGTGGCGAGGAGGTGACCGGGTTCGGGCTCGATCGCGACGGGTACGCCGGCCGCCGCGGCGGCGTCGAGTACGGGCCAGAGCCCTTCCTCCAGGCGCTTCCAGGCCGTGTCGTCGCCGGTGCCGGGAGGGGTGATGCCGCTGAAGCAGTGCACGGCGTGGGCGCCGAGCTCTGCGGCGACGTCCACAGCGGTGAGGAGCAGCCCGGTGCGGGTGGCGCGGGCGTCGGGGTCGGGGTCGAGGAGCGAGGGTCCGTGCTTGCGGCGGGGGTCGAGGACATAGCGGGCGCCGGTCTCGACGGCACAGGTCAGGCCGAGTTCGCCGAGCCGGCGGGCGACGCGGGTGGTGCGGGCGGCGAGGTCGGGAGCGAGCGGGTCGAGGTGCATGTGGTCGAGGGTCAGCCCGACGCCGTCGTATCCGAGGTCGGCGAGCAGGGCGAGGGCGTCGTCGAGGCGCAGGTCGGTGAGGCCGTTGGTGCCGTATCCCAGGCGGAGTGCGGAGGGGTGGGTGGTCATGTGGGGCTGACCTTCCGTGCGAGCTTGCGGGCGACGGGCACGAGCCCCATCACGGCGAGGCCGGTGAGGGCGGCGCCGGACCGGGCGGCGAGGGCGGCCTGGAGCGGGATCATGGCGCGTATCCCGCCACCGACGGCGCGCTGGGTGAGGGGCGGCGAGGGGTTGAGGGCGGCGTGCAGGTAAGCGGTGGCGGCGGTACGCAGGTACGCGGCGGCGAGCAGGGCCTGGACCGTGGCCGCCGCCCTGCCACGTGGCCGCGCTGCGAGGGCGCCGAGCGCGGCGGTGCCCGCCAGGGCCGTGACGGGCGCCAGGGTCGAGCCGCCCTGTGCCTCGTGCCGGGACACGGAGGTGACGGCGTACGTGTGGGCGGCCAGCATCGCGGCGGCGGGCGCGGCAGCGCGCAGGGGGGACACGGGTGCGGTGGACGATCCCCCGCCCCACCCCACCCCGAAACCCTGACGGGACACCAGGGGCTCCGCCCCCGGCCCCCGAACGGCAGCTCCGCGCCGCGCGAGCGCGGCCGGCATGACCCGGTCCCGCCGCGTGCACGGAGCATCCGCGTCGACGCTCTCCCGGACCCCGGCTCCGCGCCGCGCCACGGACGGCAGGACGCCGGCTGCGTGCGACCCCCGGCCGCGCCGCGCCGCCGGGGCGGGCGGTCGGGTTGCGGACAACGTGGCGGTTGCCCCCAGGAGCAGGTCGAGTCCGCGGGCCGCCGCCATCGCGGCGGGGCCCGCTGCCGTGTGCTTGAGGCGGAGGTCGTACGCCCAGACCGTGGCCGACAGGGCCGTGGCCACGGCCAGGGCGGGACGGCCCGCGCGGGAGGCGAGGGCGAGGCCCGCCGCGGTGAGGGCACCGGCCGCCGCGAGGGCCGCGCCCGGTGCGATGCGGCCCGAGGGGATCGGGCGGTGCGGCCGGTCGACGGCGTCCTCGTCGCGGTCGGCCCAGTCGTTGAGCGCCATGCCCGCCTCGTACAGGCACAGGGAGGCGCCCACGGCCAGTACCGTGCCCCGGTTGGGGCGCAGCCCGGCCGCGGCCGCGCCCGCGAGGGCGTCGCCGGGGACGGTGAACAGGGCGGAGACCCGCAGCAGTTCGGCCCAGTCCCGCAGTGCGGCACGGCCCGGCGGCCGCGCGGGCGCGCCCACGGCCTCCGGCGACGAGGAAACCGCGGCGGGACCGCGGGACCGGGGCCGCGAGGCCGGGGGCGCGAGGCGGGACAGCAGGGAGCGGATCACCGGGTCTCCCGCAGGCGGTCGGCGAAGGAGAGGAGCGCGGTGAACTGCTCGGACAGGCCCGCCGGGCCGCCGTCCGGGTCCTTGAAGTAGAAGCCGAGTTCGGGCAGGGGGCCCGAGATGCCCGCCTCGTGGGCGCGGGCGACGAGGCGGGCCAGGTCGAGGACCAGGGGCGCGGCGAGTGCCGAGTCGCAGCCCTGCCAGATGGTCTGCAGGACCATGCGGGAGCCGAGGAAGCCGTCGAAGGCGATGTGGTCCCACGCCGTCTTCCAGTCGCCGAGCGCGGGGACGTCGTCGATGTGGACCTCCCCCTCGGGACTGTGGCCGAGAGTGTCGGCGAGGACGCGTTCCTTGCCGGCGTTCTTGGCGGCCGCGGCGGCGGGGTCGGCGAGGGCCGCTCCGTCTCCGCCGCCCAGCAGGTTGGTTCCGGACCATGCCCGTACGGACAGGGCGCGCTGCACGAACATCGGGGCGAGGACGGAGCGGAGAAGGGTCTGGCCGGTCTTGCCGTCGCGGCCGGCGTGGGGAAGTCCACTGGCCGCGACGGCGTCGGTGAGGGCGGCGGTGCGCAGCCCGGTGGACGGGGTGAAGTTCACGTAGGGGCAGCCGGTGCGGACGGCGGCGGCCGCGTAGAGGGAGCTGGGCGGCAGCCGGACGGCGTGCGGTCCCGGGAGGGGTTCGGTGGAGGACACGTTGACGACGACGACCCTGGCGAGCCGGTGCCGCTCGCGGAAGGACTCCAGGTCCGTGGCGAAGGCGGCGATGAGTTCCCCGTCGGTGCGGGTGTCCCCGGCGAGCGGGCCGCCGGGGCGTATCTCCCGGTCGGCGGCGGCGAGGTCGGTGCGGACGGCACCGGCGAGGCCGTGCGGGAGGACGCCCGCTTCGGTGAGGTGCTCGGCCCGCTTGGGCAGCGGGCAGCCGGCGGTGTCGTGGCCGCCGAAGACGAGTGAGGGCAGGGAGGGAAGACCGGTGCCGGTGAACGGCGCGGTCTCGGTGACCATGCCGGTCGGCGGATGCAGTCCGGCGGTCACCGCAGCGCATCCGGCCACTGCGGTGGTGGCCACCGATCCGCGTGCTCCGACGAACCAGACCCCGGTACGTGCGGTTCCCCGGCCGACCCGGGGCTCCGTTGCGTTCCCGTCGTTGTTCACGGGCTGCCTCCCTGCCATGTCGATGTTCCGATGGGGATGGAGGACGGCGGGCGGGGGTACGGCGCCTCCCCGCCCGCCGCCGGCTCGGTGGCGGCCCTCAGTGGGTCGCGCCCCTGAGGGGCACTAGGAGGGCAGCTCCTTCAGCTGGATGTCACGGAAGGACACCTGGTCCTCGGCTCCGTGGTTCTGGATGCCGATGTAGCCGTCCTTGAGGCTGCGGACCGGATCGGTGTTGGTGAAGTCGTTGATCTTCTCTCCGTTGAGGAAGACCTGCAGGCGTTCGCCCTCGACCCGGATCTCGTAGGTGTTCCACTCGCCGGGCGGCCGCAGCACCCGGTCGCGGGTCTGGATGTCGGCCGACTTGAAGCCGTAGACGGCACCGGTGGTGCGGTCCGGGGCGTCGGTGGCGTCGATCTGGACCTCGTAGCCGTTGTTGACCGCCGACCAGGGGTCGTCGGAGGCGGGGAAGCCGACGAAGACGCCGGAGTTGTCGTCGCCCGCCATCTTCCAGTCGAGCTTGAGGGAGTAGGAGTGCAGCTCCTTGGCCTGGTACCAGAGCATGCCCATGCCGCCTTCGGTGCGCAGTTCGCCGTCGACGACGTCGAACCTGCCCGGACCGGCCTGCTTCCAGCCGTCCAGCGTCTCGCCGTTGAAGATCGGCCGGTGGCCGGTCCTCGGCTTGCAGTCGGCGTCGACCTGGCCGGTGGCGTAGCGCAGCCCGCCCAGCAGGTGCTGCCGGAAGGCCGGCTCGGCGTAGGACTCCTTGGTGTGGCCGCCGCCGGTGTAGAAGGCGCGGCCCCCCTCGTAGGTCTGGCACCAGGCGATCGGGTGGTCGCCCTTCATGGTGCCGCCCGTGTAGCTGGTCTCGTCGAGCGTGGCGAGAACGCGGGCCTGCTCGCGCGGGTTGGTGCGGTAGTTGTACCACTCGTCGGTGCGCTGCCAGGGTGCGTCGATGTGCGCCGTGGCCGGGTGGTCGTGGTCCTCGACGCGTACGGTCGCGGGCTGGATGTGCGGATGCGAGGCGAAGTAGGCGCCGACGAGTCCGCCGTAGAACTCCCAGTCGTACTCGGTGTCGGCCGCGGCGTGCACGCCCATGTAGCCGCCGCCCGCGGCGACGTAGTCCTCGAACGCCTTCTGCTGGTCGGCGTTCAGGACGTCCCCGGTGGTGGACAGGAACACGACCGCGTCGTAGCGGGCGAGGTTGGCGGCGGTGAACTGGCGGGCCTCCTCCGTGGAGTCGACCGTGATGCCGCTGCCGCCGCCGAGCTCCTTCAGCGCGGTGATGCCGGCCGGGATGGAGTCGTGCCGGAAACCGGCGGTCCGGGAGAAGACGAGGACGCGCTTGGCGGCCTTGTCGACGGGCTCGTCGGAGATCCGGAAGTCGTCGACGTCGTACAGGGCCCCGGCTCCTCCCTTGAAGACGAGGAACAGTTCGGTGGTCCGCTTCGGGACCGACGTGAGCGGCACGTCGACGTCCTGGAAGGTGTCCCAGCCGCCGGTGACCGGCACCGGGGTGGAGCCGAGGAGGGTGCCGCTCGCGGACCCGGCCCGCACCTCCAGGATGCCGCCGGTGCCGCCGGAGGAGACACGTGCGGTGAGCTTGGTGGATCCGGCGAGGTGGTACGGCGTGAAGGAGATCCAGTCGCCGTTGTGGATGTCGCCGACGGTCTTGCCGCCGTTCGCGGTCGGCTTGTCGTAGGTCTTGATGCCGGCGGAGTCGTCGAAGTGCTCGGCCTGCCGGTGGCGCGGCTGCAGCTTCGCCTGGTCGTGCGTGGTCAGCGGGGCCTGGCCGCCGCCTCCGCCGTCGGTGTACTCGGCGTCGAAGACGCCGAAGATGTTGGCGTTGGGGTCGTGCCCGCCGTCGGCCGAGGTCTTGATGGTGCCGCTGCAGCCGCTGGCCGAGGTCTCGGGGTGGCCGTGGCTGTCGTGGCCGAGGATGTACGTCAGCTTCACCTTGGCGCAGTCGACGGTCCCGTCCTCCGGGTCGGTGACCGTGACCTTGAAGGGGATCTCGTCGCCGAAGTCGAACATGGCGCCGTCGGCGGGCAGGTCCAGCGTCACCTTGGGCGCGGTGTTGCCGACGACGACACGGACGCCGGCGGACCCGGTGCGGCCGCTCGGGTCCTTGGCGGTGACGGTGGCGGTGTAGGTGCCGTTCTTCTTGTACGTGTACGTGGGATCGGCCGCGGTGGAGGTGCCGCCGTCGCCGAAGTCCCAGCTGTAGGTGAGGGCGTCGCCGTCCGCGTCGGTGGTCCCGGCGGAGGAGAAGGACACACGCAGGGGCGCCGTGCCGGAGGTCTTGCTCGCGCTCGCCTCGGCGACCGGGGAGCGTCCGCCGGTGGCGTTCTCGATGCGGTAGAGGCCGGAGTTCTCGTCGCCGCCGAACCAGGCGGTGCCGTAGTCGAGGACGTACAGCGCGCCGTCGGGGCCGAAGGCCATGTCCATGATCTGCGTGCCGGTCCACGGGACCGGGTTGATGGACTGCACGGCGCCGTCCGCGCCGTGTTCGATGCGCTTGATCCAGCGCCGGCCGAACTCACCGGCGAAGAAGTCCCCGTCGTACTCCTCGGGGAACTTCACCGGGGAGGTGGAGGCGGCGTCGTAGCGGTAGACGGGTCCGCCCATCGGCGACTCGGAGCCGGTGCCGAACTCGGGTACCGATCCCCCGTTGTACGGGATCCACGCCGGCTGCGCGGGCGGCAGGTCGACCAGGCCCGTGTTGTGCGGCGAGTCGTTCTTGGGGGCGGCGCAGTCGAAGGCGGCGCCGGAGGTCTTGGTGGCGAAGTCGTAGTCGACGTAGGCGTCGTTGTTTCCGGTGCAGAACGGCCAGCCGTAGTTTCCGGGGCCGGTGACGCGGGCGAACTCGACCTGTCCGGCCGGGCCGCGCCGGGGGTCGGCGGCGCCGGCGTCGGGACCGTAGTCGCCGACGTAGACGATGCCGGTCTTCTTGTCGACGCTGAACCGGAAGGGGTTGCGGAAGCCCATGGCGTAGATCTCGGGCCGGGTCTTCTCGGTGCCGGGGGCGAAGAGGTTGCCCTCGGGGATCGCGTACGAGCCGTCGTCGTTCACCTTGATGCGCAGGATCTTGCCGCGCAGGTCGTTGGTGTTGCCGGAGGTGCGGCGGGCGTCGTAGGCGGGGTTGCGGCCGGGGCGGTCGTCGATGGGGGTGTAGCCGTCGGAGGCGAAGGGGTTGGAGTCGTCGCCGGTCGACAGGTACAGGTTGCCCGCCGCGTCGAAGTCGATGTCGCCGCCGACGTGGCAGCAGATGCCGCGGGTCGCCGGGACGTCGAGGATCTTCTTCTCGCTGGCGTTGTTCAGGGTGCCGTCCTCGCCCAGGACGAAGCGGGAGAGCCGGTTGACGCCGTCGAACTTCGCGAAGTCCGCGGCGGTCCCCTCGTTGGGCGCGTCGCCCGCGGGGGTGTCCATCGGGGGCGCGTAGTAGAGGTAGACGAACCGGTTCTCGGCGAACTTCGGGTCCAGGGCGATGCCTTGGAGACCTTCCTCGTCGTGCGAGTAGACGGGGACGGTGCCGACGACCCGGGTGTTGCCGGCGGCGTCGGTCATGCGCAGCTCGCCGTTGCGGGAGGTGTGGAGCACGCTCCGGTCGGGGAGGACGGCGAGCGACATGGGCTCGCCGGTCTCCTCACCGCCCTTGGCGAGGGTGACCTGCTGGAACTCCGCGGCGGCCGGGGTCGCTTCGGGATCGGCTGCGGTTGCCGTGGTCGGCGCGGTGAGGGCGAGCGAGGTTGCAGCGAGGAGGCTGCCGGTGAGGAGCGCGAGGGCCTTGCGGCCCCTGGGCCTTTTTCTGTGCACGGATGTCCTCCGGTAGTGGCCGGTCGAACGAGCGGGTTGCCGTGGAGCGCTGGGGGTGTCCCCCGGACCGCGCTCGCCTCGTGGAGCGGTGCTGTTCGCGGGTGCTCTTTCTTGAGCTGCGAGAGCTCCGCGCCGGGCTGGATGCCGTGGAACCGGAGTGCGCCGTCACTCCTGCACCACCTATGTCGTGTACACGAGATGGGACGGTAGCCGGGTTCATCCTGGACGGAAAGCCCTTGTGCATCAGAGAAGTTGAACTTTTTCTCGTAGCAGGACAAAGGCGTACCCGGGCGTGCCGGACCGGCCCGGCGGCACTGTCGCCATCGGGCTCGGACCAGGAATGTTCTACTGATCGCCGCCCGAGAAGGCGGCGTCGAAGGAGGCGCTGGGCTGGTCGAAGTCGAACTGCCTCAGATGCGCAAGCGCTTGTGGCGCGCCGGCCAGCCGGTCCATCCCGGCGTCCTCCCACTCCACCGAGACGGGCCCGTCGTAGCCGATGGATCGCAGCATCCGGAACACGTCCTCCCAGGGCACGTCGCCGTGCCCGGCGGAGACGAAGTCCCAGCCGCGGCGCGGGTCGCCCCACGGGAGATGGGAGCCCAGCCGCCCGTTGCGCCCGTCCAGACGCCTGCGGGCCTCCTTGCAGTCGACGTGGTAGATCCGGTCCCGGAAGTCGTAGAGGAAGCCGACCGGGTCCAGGTCCTGCCAGACGAAGTGGCTCGGGTCGAAGTTCAGCCCGAACGCGGGCCGGTTGCCGACCGCTTCGAGCGCCCGCTTGGTGGTCCAGTAGTCGTAGGCGATCTCGCTGGGGTGGACCTCGTGGGCGAAGCGGACGCCCTCGGTGTCGAAGACGTCGAGGATCGGGTTCCACCGCTCGGCGAAGTCCTCGTACCCGCGCTCGATCATCCGCTCCGGCACGGGCGGGAACATCGCCACCAGGTGCCAGATGGAGGAGCCGGTGAAGCCGATGACCGTGTCGACGCCGAAGGCCGCGGCGGCGCGCGCGGTGTCCTTCATCTCGGCCGCGGCCCGCTGCCGTACGCCCTCCGGCTCCCCGTCGCCCCAGATGCGGGCCGACAGGATGCCCTGGTGCCGTTCGTCGATGGGGTTGTCGCAGACGGCCTGGCCGACCAGATGGTTGGAGATCGCCCAGCAGGTGAGACCGTACTTCTCCAGCAACGCGTGCCGGCCGTCCAGGTACGACGGGTCGGCCAGGGCCTTGTCCACCTCGAAGTGGTCGCCCCAGCAGGCGAGTTCCAGTCCGTCGTATCCGAAGTCACGGGCCAGTCGGCAGACCTCCTCCAGCGGCAGATCGGCCCACTGACCGGTGAACAGTGTGAACGGGCGTGGCATGGGACCTCCTTCTCAGACCTGTGCCTGTACTGCCTGGGCTGTGCGTTGTGCTCCCTCGTCCGCACCGGCCGCCGGTACGGGGGTGTAGACGGCGTTCTTCTGCGCGCTCTCCTCCACCGCGGCGAGAACCCGCTGCACCTGCAGCCCGTCGGCGAACGAGGGCACCGGCTGCGCCCCGGTGGCGATGGCCACGACCAGGTCGCGGGCCTGGTGGGCGAAGGTGTGCTCGTAGCCGAGGGCGTGGCCCGGCGGCCACCACGCCTCGAGGTAGGGGTGTTCCGCCTCGGTGACGAGGATGCGGCGGAAGCCCGCGGTGACGGCCGGCTCGCGGTGGTCGTGGAAGGAGAGCTCGTTGAGGCGCTCCAGGTCGAAGGCGAGCGAGCCGAGTTCGCCGTTGACCTCCAGGCGCAGGGCGTTCTTGCGCCCCGACGCCATCCGGGTCGCCTCGAACGAGGCGAGGGCCCCCGAGGCGAGGCGCCCGGTGAACAGGGCCGCGTCGTCGACGGTGACCGGCCCCCGTTCCGTGCCTTTGGACGCGGTCAGACCTGCCGACGCCCCCCGCAGCAGCGGCCGTTCCCTGACGAAGGTCTCCAGCTGCGCCGAGACCCCGACCAGCGGCTCTCCCGCCAGGTACTGCGCGAGGTCGACGATGTGCGCGCCGAGGTCGCCGAGCGCCCCCGACCCCGCGTGCTCCCGCTCCAGACGCCAGGTCAGCGGGAAGTCGGGGTCGACCAGCCAGTCCTGGAGGTAGGTGACCCGGATGTGGCGCAGCGTGCCGAGCCGGCCGTCGGCGATGAGCCGGCGCGCGTACGTGAGGGCGGGCACGCGCCGGTAGTTGAAGCCCACCATCGCCAACTGACCGCGCGCGCGGGCTGCTTCGGCGGCCCTCACCATCGCCTCGGCCTCGGCCACCGAATTGGCCAGGGGCTTCTCGCACAGGACGTGTTTGCCCGCCTCCAGTGCCGCGACGGCGATCTCCGCATGGCTGTCCCCGGGTGTGCAGATGTCGACGATCTGCACATCGTCGCGGGCTACGAGGGCGCGCCAGTCGGTCTCCGCCGCCGCCCAGCCGTGCCGGTCGGCCGCCGCGCGCACGGCGTGCTCGTCGCGGCCGCCGATCGCGGCGAGGACCGGCCGCAGCGGCAGGTCGAACACCCGGCCCGCGGTGCGCCATCCCTGGGAGTGCGCGGCGCCCATGAACGCGTAGCCGACCATGCCCACGCCGAGTGTCGGCGCGCCTGCGTCACTGTCCCTCTGTTCCATACGGTTCCTCCTCGTCGGTGTGCACGGTGGGGGCGGCGCGCCGGTCAGTTGAAGCCCGTCGGCAGGTACTCGTCGACGTTGTCCTTGGTGACGACGGCGGAGTAGAGGGTCAGGGAGGCCGGGATCTCCAGCTCGGCCATGCCACTGACTCCCTTGCCCTGTCCGAGCGCGCGCGCCAGGTCGATGGCGGAGGCAGCCATCGTCGGCGGGTAAAGGACGGTGGCCTTGAGCACGCTGTTGTCGGCCTTGATGGCGTCCATCGCGGACTTGGCGCCGGCTCCGCCGACCATCAGGAAGTCGTCGCGCCCGGCCTGGGCGATGGCGCGCAGGGCGCCCACGCCCTGGTCGTCGTCGTGGTTCCACAGGGCGTCGAACTGCGACTGGGCCTGGAGCAGTTGCGCCATCTTGGCCTGGCCGGACTCGACGGTGAAGTCGGCGGCCTGGCGGGCGACCTTCTTGATGTTGGGGTAGTTCTTCAGGGCGTCGTCGAAGCCCTGGGTGCGCTGCTTGGTCAGTTCGAGGTTGTCGAGTCCGGCGAGTTCGACGACCTTGGCGTTCGGCTTGTCCTTGAGCTGTTCGCCGATGTAGTTGCCCGCGTTGAGCCCCATGCCGTAGTTGTCGCCGCCGATCCAGCAGCGGTAGGCCTGCGGGGAGGCGAAAACGCGGTCCAGGTTGACGACGGGGATGCCCGCCTTCATGGCCTGCAGGCCGACCTGGGTGAGAGCCTTGCCGTCGGCGGGGAGGATGACGAGGACGTCGACCTTCTTGTTGATGAGGGTCTGGACCTGGCCGATCTGCGCGGCCGTGTCGTTGGACCCCTCGGTGATCTCCAGGGTGACGTCGGAGTACTTCTCGGCGCGTGACTTGGCGTTCTGGTTGATGGCGTTGAGCCAGCCGTGGTCGGCCTGGGGGCCGGCGAAGCCGATGGTGACGGCCTTGCCGGGCTTGTCGTCGGCGACCGGGGCGTTGTTCGTGGCCTGTTCCTGCTTCTTGGGCTCGTTGCTGGTGCAGGCCGTCAGCAGTGCTCCGGCGGAGACGGCTGCGGTGCCGAACAGCAGTCCTCTGCGGCTGGTGGAGGGGATGTGGGGCATGGCGGATCGACCCTTCGACTGGGCGGTATGGGCGGTGCGGGTTGGGGGAGGTGCGGGTGTGCGGGGTCGTCAGGCGTCGGCGCCGCGCAGGGTGCGGCGCTGGACGAGGACGGCGGCGACGATGATCGCGCCCTTGGCGATCTGCTGGACGGCGGTCTCCAGGTTGTTCAGCGCGAAGATGTTGGTGATCGTCGTGAAGACCAGGACGCCGAGGACGGAGCCGACGATGGTGCCGCGGCCGCCGCTGAGCAGGGTGCCGCCGATGATCGCGGCCGCGATGGCGTCGAGTTCGTAGAGGTTGCCGTTGGTGTTCTGGCCGGACCCCGAGAGCACGATCAGCATGAACGCGGCGATGCCGCAGCACAGGCCGGACAGCAGGTAGAGGTACAGGCGCTGGCGTCGTACGTCGATGCCGGCGAGCCGGGCCGCCTCCGCGTTGCCGCCGACGGCGACGGTGCGGCGGCCGAAGGTGGTGCGGTTGAGCAGCAGCCAGCCGATGACGGTGACGGCCGCGAAGACCAGCACCAGCGGTGGGACGCCGAGGATGTAGGCGTCCTTGACGCCGAGGTCGAGCACCTCGTTCACCGTGACGATCTGGGTCTTGCCGTCGGTGATCTGCAGGGCGAGTCCGCGGGCCGATGCGAGCATGGCGAGGGTCGCGATGAACGGCACCATCCCGCCGTACGCGATGAGCACACCGTTGACGAGCCCGCAGCCCACGCCCACGATCACGGCGGTGAAGAGGATGCCGGCGAAGCCGTACTCCTGGGTCGCCACGGTCGTGGCCCATACGGAGGCGAGCGCGACGATCGCGCCGACCGACAGGTCGATGCCGCCGCTGGTGATGACGAACGTCATGCCGACGGTGACGACACCGATGACGGACGCCTGGGTCAGCACCAGCTGAAGGTTGCTGGCCGCGAGGAACTCGTCGGGCTTGGTGATCCCGCCGACGGCGATCAGCACGGCGAGGACGCCGAGGAGCGAGAGGTTGCGGACGTCCGCGCGCAGTCCGAGCGGCTTGCGCCCCCCGCCTGCCGGTGCGGACGTGGCGGTGGCGGCCGGCGCGTCCTTCTGCGCCGCAGAGGCTGGCTGCGTCATGCCGTCGGGCTCCCTTCCATCACAAGGTCGAGTACGCGGTGTTCGTCGAGCTCCCGGGCGTCGGCCGTGTGCACGACGCTGCCTTCGCGCAGCACCAGCACACGGTCGGCGAGGCCCAGGACCTCGGGCACTTCGCTGGATACGAGCAGTACGGCGAGGCCTTCGTCGGCCAGCCGGCGGATGACGGCGTACAGCTCGGCGCGGGCGCCGACGTCGACACCCCGGGTGGGCTCGTCGAGGAGGAGCACCTTGCAGCCGCGCAGCAGCCAGCGGGCGAGCACGGCCTTCTGCTGGTTGCCGCCGGAGAGGGTGCGGATACGGGCGTCGGGGTTGTCGGGCCGCAGGGACAGTTCCCGGGTGGCCTGCCGGGCGGCGGCCCGCTCCCGGCGGTGGTCGAGCCAGCCGGCGCGGGAGAAGCGGGAGAGGGTGGAGATGGTGACGTTGCGGGTGACGGACTCCAGCATCAGCAGGCCCTGCGCCTTGCGTTCCTCGGGCGCGAGGCCGATGCCGGCGCGGACGGCGGCACGGACGCTGCCGGGCCGCAGCGGGATGCCGTCGACGAGGACGCGGCCCGCGGTGGGCCTGCGGGCGCCGTAGACGGTCTCCAGGATCTCGCTGCGTCCCGAGCCGACGAGGCCGGCGAGACCCACGATCTCCCCTGGCCGCAGCTCCAGGTCGACGGGCGCGAACTCGCCCCGCCTGGCGAGCCCTTCGACCCGCAGGACCGGTTCGCGGGCGGCGCCCGCCCCACCCGCCGGCCGCTCGGGGAAGACGTACTCGACGTTGCGGCCGGTCATCAGCGCGACGACGTCGCGGGTGGGGGTGGACTCGGCGGGCAGGCCGACGGCGACGGCGCGCCCGTCCTTGAGGACGGTGACGCGGTCTCCGATACGGCGGATCTCCTCCAGCCGGTGGGAGATGTAGACGACGGCGACGCCTTCGGCGGTGAGGTCTCCGACGATGCGGAAGAGGTTGTCGACCTCGTCGGGGTCGAGGGCGGCGGACGGCTCGTCCATCACGATCAGCCGCACGTCGTGGGAGAGGGCGCGGGCCATGGAGACGATCTGCTGCTGGGCCGCGGACAGGTCGCCGACCTGACGCGCCGGGTCGATCTCGGTGTGTCCGAGCCGCCGCAGCAGCTGTGCGGTCGCGTCCCGGGCGGCCGCGCCGCGTACGACGAAGCCGGCCGCGGTCGGCTCGTGACCGAGGAAGACGTTCTCGGCGACCGACAGCCCTTCCACCAGGTCGAGTTCCTGGTAGATCGTCGCGATGCCGAGGCGCATGGCGGCGATGGGCGACTTGAGCGACACGGTCTCGCCGCGCCAGGTGATCTCTCCGCCGTCGGGCTGGTGGGCGCCGGCGAGGACCTTGATGAGAGTGGACTTCCCTGCGCCGTTCTGCCCGAGGAGGCAGTGGACTTCGCCGGCCTGGACCTCCAGGTCCACGCCGTCCAGGGCACGGACGCCCGGGAACGACTTGGTGATGCCGGACATGGTGAGCAGGGGTGGTTCTGATGCCATGACGAATCCCCTCGGCGGGTGCGGCCGGTGAGCGGGCAGGGCGGATGAGGGTACGAGGGCGGGCTCGGGGCGCCCCCGTCGGTGCGGCGGGGGCGTGCGGGTGGGTGCACGTCGTGGTGCGGCTCGTGCGTCGACCGGTGCGGGTGGTGCGCGTGTGTGCTGCTCGTGGTGCCGGTGCTCGTGGTGGGGCGACGGTTGTGCCGTGCGGATGGCGTCGGTGGCGGCCGGGCCCCGGGGGTCGGAGGGACCGGTCGTGACGGACGGGAGTGCCGGTGGTGCCTGGCGTACGCGTGGTGCCTGGTCGTACGGGTGGTGCCGGTGGTGCCTGGTCGTGCGGACCGGTCCGGAGATCGGGCCGGTGGATCAGGTGGATCAGGCGGGTGAGAACAGGTGGTCGCTGATGAGCCGGGCCGCGCCGATCACTCCCGCCGTCGGCCCCAACTCCCCGAGCACGATGGGCAGGTTGCCCGTGGCCAGCGGCAGCGACTGCCGGTAGACCTGGGTGCGCACACTGGCCAGCAGCGTGTGCCCGAGACCGGTCACCCCGCCTCCGATCACCACGAGGCCGGGGTTGAAGAAGCTGACCAGCCCGGCGATGACCTGGCCGACCCGGTTGCCTCCCTGACGGATCAGGTCGAGGGCCTTGGCGTCGCCGGCCGCCGCGGCAGCGGAGACGTCCGCGGCCGTCAGCCGCCCGGCCGCCTCCAGCCGGGCGGCGAGCTCGGGCGAGAGTCCGGCGCGCGCGGCGTCCTCGGCGTCGCGGGCGAGCGCGGCGCCGCTGAAGTGCGCCTCCAGACAGCCCTTGTTGCCGCAGACGCACGCCCTGCCGTCCGGCTCGACCTGGATGTGTCCGATGTCCCCCGCGCTGCCGGTCGTACCGCGGTAGACCTCGCCGCCGACGACGATGCCGCAGCCGATGCCGGTGCCGATCTTGACGCAGAGGAAGTCGCCGACCGACCGGGCGACGCCCGCGTGCTGCTCCCCCATGGCCATCAGGTTCACGTCGTTGTCGACCATGACCGGGCAGCCGAGGTCCTGGCTGAGCGCCTCACGGACCGGGAAGCCGTCCCAGCCCGGCATGATCGGCGGCGCGACGGGGACGCCCTCGGGGAAGCGGACCGGTCCGGGCACTCCGATGCCCGCTCCGTCGAAGCCCTCGGCGAGTCCGGAGGCCTTGAGCTTGTCCGCCATCGACAGCACCTGCTCGAAGACGGCGACGGGTCCTTCGCGTACGTCCATGGGGTGGTTGAGATGCCCCAGGACCTCCAGCTCCGCGTTGGTGACGGCGACGTCGATCGAGGTGGCGCCGATGTCGACGCCGAGGAAGCGCAGGGCGGGCGCGAGCCGGATGTTGTGGGAGCGGCGGCCGCCCCTGGAGGCGGCGAGTCCGTCCGCGACCACGAGCCCGGTCTCCAGCAGCCGGTCCACCTCGACGGCGAGCTTGGACCGGGACAGGTCCACCTGGTCGACCAGCTGTGCCCGGGAGTTGGGCCCGCCGTCACGCAGCAGCCGAAGCAGCCGCGCCTGGTGCGCGTTCGCGGGTCGAGCCGTCATGCGCCTCACGTACCCCTCCCCTCCCCTGGCCCTCGGCCTCAGCCCTTGCGGCGCGGGGAACCCGGGTCTTCCGTCTGCTTTCGAGGGGAACGTAGCAGCGCTTTGCCCAAGTGGGAAGAACTTGGGCACAGTTCTGGCGCAACTTTCTCCTCGCTCGGGACAAAGGTCGCCACGCGTTGTGCAACACCGTGGAGAAAACGTCTCCTTTCCACGCGTGAAGACCTGGAATACCTCCCGCGACCCCGACTACGCGACCGAGAAGGCCAACGTCGGGCACCTCTACGCGATCGCCGACGGCGACGTCATACCCGCGGAAGACGAAGAGGATCGCCGCGTGCCCATCGCGCACTGTCAGTCCACCGAGGGAGAGCTGGTCGATGCTGTCGAACTCGTCGTCCTGGACGCGGTTACGGGCCACGGGGCCCTGGGCCCCCGTACGGCGGCGAAGTTGCGGTTCGGCGCCTCCGGTCCACACTGCTCGGGGTCAGCGCCGTGCTCGGCCAGCAGTGCTCGGCCTTGCCTTCATAGCGGCGGTGAAGCCGACGGCAGCCGGCGATCCGGGACACGGTTCGCTCCGCCACCCAGCGGTGTCGGCCAAGCCGCTGCGGGGACTCGATGCGCTTGCGGGCGATGCGGTGCCGTATGCCGCGCTTGCGCAGCCGGCGGCGCAGGTGGTCGTAGTCGTAGCCCTCGTTGGCATGGAGCTTGGCCGGGCGCCGACGTCGGGGCGGTGAGGCGCTCGAAAACCGGTGGAGCAGCGCCGCTGTGCGCCATTACCGTGCTGCCGAGCCAAGTCGTCGAGTCAAGGACGTGCCGTTGTACACCCTGTGAGACCTCCCGAGCGCTGATGTGTCGCGCGTCGCGCATGTGCGCCGCGCTCCTTTTTGCTGCGGACTTCTCACTGAAACCGGTGTACTTCTGTGCTCGAAAACTGGGTGGTCGTGCCCACCTGCCTGCCGCTCGTTCGCCGCCGTTGCCACGCGTGCGCGTCCGAGCGCTTCCGGGCAAACGGTAAATTCCGTGTCAACGCCAACCACAAGCTCATCGACGCCTGGCTCCTCGCACTCTGTACCGCTTGCGGGGAAACTGCAAAGCTCACGGTCCTGGAGCGGATGAACGTGCGCTCCGTACGACCTGAGCTGCTGGACCGGCTGCATGACAACGCCCCTGGCCTGACAGCTGAGTTGCTCCAGGACCCGGTCGTGCAGCGCCGCAATCGCATCGCCCTCGACTGGGACAACGCCTGGCGCCTCGACACCGGCGGATCGGATCACCTGGACCGCGAGGTGATCGACGTCTCGGTCCGCTTTGCGGCGCGGATCCCTATCCGGCCGGTGCGACTGATCGCTGAAGGTTGCGGTCTTTCGCGGGCCGAGGTCGAGAGACTGATCACGGAGGGGAAACTCGTTTCGGCAGTCCGGCTGAGCGGCAAGCTCTCCGGCGACTTCACCTTCACGCTCAAGCGCTGAGCCCTCCTCGGGACCACGGGCCTGTCCGGCATGATCCGCCGGACAGGCCCCGGTCTAGGCCTGTTCCCGCTGGTGGTAGGTCGTGCGGGTGTGCTCCGTGTGCTCCCGCATGATCTCCGTGGCGCGCTGTTCGTCGCGCGCCGAGATGGCCGCGATCAGGCTGCGGTGCTCGATCCACGACTGGCGGCCGCGCTGGCGCGCCACGGGCGTGTAGTACCAGCGGACGCGGCGGTCGACCTGTGCGGCCAGCTCGGCGAGGACGCTGTTGCCCGCGAGCTCCATCACCTTGGCGTGGAACGCGGCGTTGGTGGCGACCGCCTGGTCGACGTCGTCGTCCGCGACGGCCTGCTCGCCCCTGGCGCACAGGGCTTCGAGCGCTTCGATGCCCGCGGTACCGGAGTTGGCCGCGGCGAGGCGGGCGGCCTCGGCCTCCAGCAGGGTGCGCACCGACAGCAACTGGTCGGCCTCGGCCTCGGTCGGCTCGTGGACGAACGCGCCCTGGGCCGGACGCAGGTCGACCCAGCCCTCGGTGTCGAGACGCTGGAGCGCCTCGCGCACGGGCTGGCGGGAGACGCCGAGGTGGCCGGCGAGTTCGCTCTCGACCAGGTGCTGGCCGGGGCGCAGGGCCCGGGTCGTGATCAGTTCGAGAAGCGCCTCGTACACGCGCTCGCGCAGCGGGCCCGGTCGTTCCAGCTTGGGCACGGTTCCCTGGGGCAGTCCTGCGGACAACATCACGGTCCCCCTCGAGGCCGACAGCAACGGCGAAGCGACGCGGATTGGCTATCGTCTACAGTCTACCGAGCGCAATGGCGCCCGCACCGAGGTCCGCGTCACTCCACCGCACTCCGTCACCAGGGCAGCCGGCTCACAGGAACGGTTCGAGGCGGTCCAGGAAGACCCGCTGCGACGCGACCAGCTTCTCGCGTCCGGTCCCGACGCCGAACCACTCGGCCCGGTCGATCTCCGGGAACTCCTGCTGGACGCCCGACCCCCGCGGCCATTCCATGGTGAAGGTGCCCGGCACGACGAGGGACGTGTCGAGGTCGCCCTCCATCGCCCACACCGTGACGACCTTGCCGTTCGACTGCCGTGTCTCGCCGAGGGGAATCCAGTCGCCGACGGGCGGCTGGAGTCCCAGTTCCTCCTCGAACTCCCGCCGCGCGGCGGCCATCGGGTCCTCGTCCGGGGTGTACTCGCCCTTGGGGATCGACCAGGCCGCGTCGTCGCGGGACGCCCAGAACGGGCCGCCCATGTGACCGAGCAGGACCTGGACCCGGGCGTCCCGCCGCCTGTAGAGCAGGAGTCCGGCACTTCGCTTCGTCGCCATGCCGCCCAGTGTGACGGCGCGCGCTCAGGGGCAGCGGATGACCTGGCCCGCGTACGACAGGTTTCCGCCGAAGCCGAAGAGGAGGACCGGGTCGCCGGAGGTGATCTCGCCGCGCTCGACGAGCTTGGACAGGGCCATCGGGATGGAGGCCGCGGAGGTGTTGCCCGACTCCACGACGTCGCGGGCGACGACCGCGTTGACCGCGCCGATCCGCTGGGCGACGGGCTCGATGATCCGCAGGTTGGCCTGGTGCAGGACGACGGCGGCCAGTTCCTCGGGCGCGACACCGGCCCGCTCGCAGACCTTGCGGGCGATGGGCGGGAGCTGCGTGGTGGCCCACCGGTAGACGGCCTGCCCCTCCTGCGCGAAGCGCGGCGGGGTGCCCTCGATGCGTACGGCATGCCCCATCTCGGGGACGGAACCCCACAGGACCGGGCCTATTCCGGCGTCCTGGCCGGGACGGACGGCTTCGACGACCGCGGCGCCGGCGCCGTCGCCCACGAGCACGCAGGTGGTGCGGTCGGTCCAGTCGGTGATGTCGGCCATCTTGTCGGCGCCGATGACCAGGGCCCGGGTGGCGGCTCCCGCGCGCACCGTGTGGTCCGCGGTGGCGAGCGCGTGGGTGAAGCCCGCGCAGACGACGTTGAGGTCCATCACCGCGGGCGAGCCCATGCCCAGCCGCGCCGCCACGCGTGCGGCCGTGTTGGGTGAGCGGTCGACGGCCGTGGAGGTGGCGACCAGCACGAGGTCGATGTCGTCCGGGGTGAGCCCGGCCGAGGCCAGGGCCTTGGCGCCGGCGTGCGCGGCCAGCTCGTCGACGGGCTCGTCGGGGCCCGCGACATGCCGGGTCTCGATGCCCACGCGGCTGCGGATCCACTCGTCGCTGGTGTCGACGAGGGCCGCCAGGTCGTCGTTGGTGAGCACCTTCGCGGGCTGGTAGTGCCCGACGGCGACGACACGTGAGCCGGTCATGGATGGTTCCCCCTCGGGACGATGCCAGGTGCATCCCCAGTGTTGGCGGCTACCCACCGGTACGACGGCAGCTGATCCGACAAGCTTCACCGGCCGGACTTTGGAGCTTCTCCAACGGAACCCCGCGGTTGCCGGGCACGGGCCTCGACTACCCTCAAAGGAATACTGTAGACAATATTCTGTCGACTCGCGCTCATCACAGTCCGCCCTCGCTCGGTCGCCTCACCGAACGGAGAGCCCCGTGAAAGTCGCAGTTGTCGGCGCCGGTGCCATCGGCGCATATGTCGGGGCCGCGCTCCATCGCGCCGGTGCCGACGTCCACCTCATCGCCCGCGGCGCGCACCTGGCGGCCATGCGCCGGGACGGCGTCCGTGTACTCAGCCCGCGCGGCGACTTCACCGCGCGCCCCCACGCCACCGACGACCCGGCCCGGGTCGGCCCCGTCGACTACGTCTTCCTCGGCCTCAAGGCCAACTCGTACGCCGCGTCCGGTCCCCTGGTCCATCCGCTGCTGCACGGCAAGACGGCGGTGATCGCCGCGCAGAACGGCATCCCCTGGTGGTACTTCCACGGTCTGCCCGGCCCTACACCGGCCGCCGCATCGAGAGCGTCGACCCCGGTGGCGCGGTCAGCGCGACGCTGCCGCCGGAGCGCGCCGTCGGCTGCGTCGTCTACGCGGCCACCGAGCTCGAAGCGCCCGGAGTCGTACGGCACCTCGAGGGGACCCGGTTCTCCATCGGCGAGCCGGACACGAGCGTGTCGCAGCGCTGCCTCGACTTCAGCGAGGCGATGGTCGCGGGCGCTCTGAAGTGCCCCGTCGAACCCGACCTGCGCAGCGACATCTGGATCAAGCTGCTCGGCAACATCTCCTTCAACCCGATCAGCGCGCTCTCCCGGGCCACCATGGCGCAGATCTGCCGGCACCGGGACACCAAGGCGCTGGTCGAGACGATGATGCGCGAGACGCTCGCCGTCGCGGCCGCCGTCGGCTGCCGTCCCGAGATCTCCGTCGAGCGGCGCCTCGCCGGCGCCGAGCGCGTCGGGGACCACAAGACGTCCACCCTCCAGGACCTGGAGAAGGGCAAGCCGCTCGAACTGGACGTCCTCCTCGCGGCCGTCGTCGAACTGGCCGCGCTGACCGGCACCCCCGTGCCGAAGCTGTGCGCCGTGCACGCACTCGCCGATCTGCTCGCATCGACCACGACCCCCTCCACAGGGAGCGCAGCATGAAGAAGAAGCCGCAGAAGCGGTATCCGAGGCTCACCCATCCTCTGGTGCGCGGCGAGGACGGCCTGCTGCGCAGGGCGAGCTGGGACGAGGCGGACCACCACGGTGTGCGCGTACTGCGGCGTCGGCTGCAACCTGACGCTGCACGTGCAGGACAATGAGATCGTCAAGGTCACCTCGCCGCACGACAACCCGGTGACCCACGGCAACCTCTGCATCAAGGGCCGTTTCGGCTACCAACACGTACAGAATCGGGTCTGATCTCATGGGACGGGTCACCGAGCGCCGCCGCACCATCCGCATCCGGGACGGGGCGGTGTCCTCGCGCCCCGACACGCTGGTGGCGGAGGAGCCGCTGGAGATCCGGCTCAACGGCAGGCCCCTGGCGATCACCATGCGCACTCCGGGCGACGACTTCGCGCTGGCGGCCGGGTTCCTGGTCAGCGAGGGGGTGCTCGGGGCGGCCGAGGAGCTCCAGTCGATCGTGTACTGCGCGGGGGCGCAGGCCGACGGTTCGAACACCTACAACGTGGTGGACGTGAAACTCGCGCCCGGCGTCGCCGTTCCCGACATCACGCTGGAGCGCAACGTCTACACGACGTCGTCCTGCGGGCTGTGCGGCAAGGCGAGCCTGGACGCCGTCCGGACGACCGCCCGGTTCCCGATCGCCGACACTCCCCCGGTCCGCGTCGAGCCCTCGCTGCTCGCCGGCCTCCCCGACCGGCTGCGCGCGGCGCAGCAGGTCTTCGACCGGACGGGGGGCCTGCACGCGGCGGCACTGTTCTCGCCCGAGGGCGAGCTGCTGGACATACGGGAGGACGTGGGCCGGCACAACGCCGTCGACAAGCTCGTCGGCCGCGCTCTCCGGGACGACCGGCTGCCGCTGTCCCGGTCGATCCTCCTCGTGTCCGGGCGGGCGTCGTTCGAGCTGGCGCAGAAGGCGGTGATGGCGGGCATCCCCATGCTCGCGGCCGTCTCCGCGCCGTCGTCGCTCGCGGTGGACCTGGCGGCCGAGACGGGCCTGACACTGGTCGGCTTCCTGCGCGGCGCCAACATGAACGTGTACGCGGGCGACGAGCGCATCGCCCTGGGCACCGGGGTCTGAGCGCCCCGCGGCACGGGACAGCGACCCGGCCGGCGGGGAGCGCCCCCTGCGCCGGCCGGGTCCTTCCGTCGCGTGCGGCGACGGCTGCACGGACAGACCTCCAGGCGGTTCCGGCCGCCGCCCACGAAACGATCGACGAATCGACCGAGAGACGACCCCGGCCGATCTGCGGGAATAGCGGTGGGTGACCGCTCCGGATGCGCAGGCCCGGGGGCATTGCTTCGCTGAGGTGGTCCGCTCTCCCCCAGATCAAGGAGCGATCATGAGCGTTTCAGGTGACCCCGGCCGCCGTTCCGAGCAGATGCGCCAGAAGGTGCAGGACCTGCAAGAGGCCGCGGAGCGCGCGACCGACCCGGACGAGCGCCGCCAGCTGCAGGACCAGGCCCGCAGGCTCCGCGCGCAGAGCAAGCAGGCCGACCTCCGGGGCGACGAGGACATCACCCCCATGTGACGACGCGAACCGGCGGCAGGTCCCTGGCGTCCACGCGCACCTCTCGGGACCGCCGGTCGTCGGATCACGGTGCGGACCGCGTTCATGCTGCACCCGCCCGCGACCGACCGTGGCAACGGCGGCCCTCCTCCCCGGCCGGGGAGGAGGGCCGCCTCGGCGTCCGACGTGCACGTCGCGCGCCCCACACACCCAGGTCAAACCCGGCACGACGCCCTCCTACGACCACCAGCTGAGCCTGCCCGTGGTGTCCCGTATCACGAGGGCCCCGTCGACACGGTCATGCTGGACAACGCCGGCCACTACCCCGTTGAAGAGCCTGGCCTGCAACAAATGCAGGACGCCATCGCGGACTTCGTCACCGAGCACACCACGTGACCGAGCCGGCCCGAGCCGCCTCGAGCTCGGCGGGGTGCCGAGCACGTGGTGCGCGAAGCCGTCCCGCTCCTCCAGCACACCCGATTCGTCCTCCCGAAGACGGCCGGCACGGCCGTGCGCGGGCCCGGCCCGGACTGATGATCCCGGGCCGGGCCCCATGCGTCCGCCGATCAGTCGAACGCGGCGTCGAACATGCCGGACTCGTAGGAACCTCCCTGCTCGTCAAGCCCGGCTCTAGCGGCCGGCCCGGCGGCGGGCGTCCGAAGGCGGCGGGATCATCTGGAGCGTCAGGGTCGCCGGCGGCTCGGCCATGCCGGGGCCGCCGGCCTCGGCCCACGCGATCACGTCGTCGGTGGCGTCGTCGTCGAGGGCCCAGCCGATCCAGGCGGCACGGGCTCCGCGGCGGCGGCCTTCGGTGGAGGGCTGCACGACGATGACGTTCGCCTGGCCGCAGGGGCCGAGGCAGTCGCTGGTGCGCACGGCGAGACGCCCACCGGACGCGTCGGCCGCGCCGCGCAGACGGGCGAGTTGGCCGGCGTGGTCGGTCCCGGGATTCTTGCGGGCGTCGCCGCAGCAGCACCCCCGGCAGACGACGAGGGTGCAGGGGCGGGCGCCGAAGGGTCGTATCGCGAACGTCGTCACCGGCTGATCTTCCCAGGCGCACGGCAGGGCCGCGGCAAGAGGGGCCGGACTCGGCCATCAGGACGATCAGCGCCTGGTTCGAGCGGCAGGAGGCGGCGCACGGTCCCTCGCTGGTCAGGAGCCGCTCATCGGTGCTGCAGTGCGGCGGGCGCGGACGCCCCAGGGCGCGGGGCGGAGGCGGCGAGGGCCCCACCGCGTGCGCGGCGCTTCGCGATCACCGCGCACACCATCAGCTGCAGCTGGTGGAACAGCATCAGCGGCAGCACGGCCAGGCTCGCCTGCGCGCCGAACAGCACCGCCGCCATCGGCAGGCCCGCCGCCAGGCTCTTCTTCGATCCCGCGAACTGGATCGCGATCCGGTCCGCCCGGCCGAAGCCGAGCCGCTTCGCGCCGAACCACGTCAGCGTCAGCATCAGTGCGAGCAGCAGCGCCTCGATCGCGAGGAGGCCGCCGAGCCGGGCCGGGGTCACCTGGTGCCAGACCCCCGCGACCATGCCCTCGCTGAAGGCCGTGTAGACGACCAGCAGGATCGAGCCGCGGTCGACGTATCCGAGCACCTGCCTGTGCCGGGCGAGGAAGCGGCCCACCCAGCGGCTGAGCAACTGGCCCGCCACGAACGGAACGAGCAGTTGCAGCACGATCCGCAGCAGCGAGTCCGCGGAGAAGCCGCCCGCGTTGCCGCCCAGCAGCAGAGCCGCCAGGAGCGGTGTGAGCACGATGCCGGCGAGGCTGGAGAACGAGCCGGCGCAGATCGCCGCCGGCACGTTGCCGCGGGCCATCGACGTGAAGGCGATGGACGACTGGATCGTGGAGGGCACGAGGCACAGGAACAGCAGTCCGTTCGCCAGCTCGGGCGTCAGGACGAGCGGTTCGAGCCCGCGCGCGGCGAGACCCAGCAGCGGGAAGACCACGAACGTCGCGGCGAGCACGGTCACGTGCAGCCGCCAGTGCCGCAGCCCGTCGAGCGTCTCGCGGGTCGACAGCCGGGCGCCGTAGAGGAAGAAGAGCAGGGCCACCGCCACGGTGGACGCGCCGCCCGCCACGTCGGCCACGGTGCCCGAGGCGGGCAGCAGTGCGGCCAGCGCCACGGTCCCCAGCAGGGCGAGGATGTACGGGTCGATCGGCAGCCAGGACGGCAGGCGCGGGGTACGGCGGCGGTTCATGAGCTCCACTTGCTCTCGGATCAGGACGTGCCCTCTCCATGGTCCTGTGCGGCGAGGCGATCGGGAATCCCGTACACCACTCTGACTGCCATCGCGTTTCGTGATGAGCGGCGCTACCGTGGGAGGCGTGTACGACCCGACGCAGCTGCGCACCTTCCTGGCCGTCGTGCAGACGCTGAACTTCACGCAGGCCGCCCGTCGCCTCGGGCTGCGGCAGTCGACGGTGAGCCAGCACGTGCGCCGGCTGGAGGACGCGACCGGCCGGCCGCTGTTCGCCCGGGACACGCACACCGTCGAACTCACGGAGGACGGCGAGGCGATGCTCGGCTTCGCGCGGACGATCCTCCAGGCGCACGAGCGCGCCGCGGCGTACTTCACCGGCACCCGGCTGCGCGGCCGGCTGCGGTTCGGGGCCTCCGAGGACTTCGTGCTGACGCGGCTCCCGGAGATCCTGGAGTCGTTCCGCCGCGACCATCCCGAGGTCGACCTGGAGCTGACGGTGGAGCTGTCCGGGACGCTCCACAGACGCCTGGAGGCGGGCCGCCTCGACCTGGTGCTCGCCAAGCGCGGGCCGGGCGCCTCGCACGGGGAGCTGGTCTGGCGCGACCGCATGGTCTGGATCGCGGCCAAGGGCGTACGCCCGGATCCCGAGCGGCCCCTTCCGCTGATCCTGTTTCCGCCGCCCGCGGTCACCCGGGCCCGCGCGCTCGACGTGCTGGAGCGGGAGGGCCGTTCCTGGCGGATCGCGTGCACGAGCGGCAGCCTCAGCGGCCTGGTGGCCGCGGCCCGCGCCGGGCTCGGCGTGATGGCGCACACGCGCGGGCTCATCCCGCCGGGTCTGGTCGCCGTCCCGGACCGGTCGGGGCTGCCCGATCTCGGCACGGTCGACTTCGTCCTGCTCCAGGGGCGGCGACGGCCCGCGGCGCAGGAGGCGGCGTCGGCCCTCGCCGACGCGCTCCTGGCGGCGGGCGACCGGTTGCACGGCCCGGCACCCCGCTGAGCCGACAGCACAGCCGCGGGCCTGCCCGGGCCGGAGCGTCCCCCACCAGGTGTGGACCAATGTCGGCGCCCGGTAGAGCGTCGGTGATCACCGCGTACAGATTCGGTGGAGATTCCGGCCCGCCGTACTTACTCTGAGGTCAGAATTGTCCTCGACCGACCGCCCCAGCCACCCGGCTGCGCCGCTGACCTGTGCCGATGACCTTCGTCTTCCCTCCACGCAGCCCCTCCCGCCCGGGGTAACGGTGGGGTACGGTCACGGCGCTGTGCGGAGCGCCACAAGGAGCAGGCCATTGCGCGAGTTCACTGTCCCACCCCTGGCCGCGGCGCCTCAGGTCGGCGGACTGGCGGACGCGGTCTTCGACCATGCCCAGGACGATCCGGACCGCGTGGCACTCGCCCGCAAGGACGACCAGGGCCGGTGGCAGGACGTCACGTCGGCGCAGTTCCGCGACGAGGTGCTGGCGCTGGCCAAGGGACTGCTCGCGCACGGCGTCCGCTTCGGCGACCGCGTCGCCCTCATGTCTCGCACCCGCTACGAGTGGACCCTCTTCGACTTCGCGCTGTGGACGGTCGGCGCGCACTCCGTGCCCGTGTATCCCACGTCCTCCGCCGAGCAGGTCTACTGGATGCTGCACGACTCCGAGGTCTCGGCCTGCATGGTGGAGCACGAGGACCACGCGATGACCATCGGCTCGGTGATCGCCCGCCTGCCGCAGCTGAAGCGGCTGTGGCAGCTCGACGCCGGAGCCGTGGCCGAACTGTTCGAGGCCGGGGCGCACATCGACGACGACGTGGTGCACCGCCACCGCCGGGCCGTCACCCCGGACTCGATCGCGACGATCATCTACACCTCGGGCACGACGGGCCGTCCCAAGGGCTGTGTGATCACACACTCCAACTTCATGTTCGAGTCCGACACCATGGTCGGCCGCTGGGAGCCGGTGTTCCACTCCCGGCCGGGGGACGAGGCCGCGACGCTGCTGTTCCTGCCCCTGTCCCACGTCTTCGGCCGCATGGTCGAGGTCGCCGCGATCCGGGGCCGCGTCAAGCTCGGCCACCAGCCGGTGCTGCAGGCGAGCGCGCTGCTGCCCGATCTTGCCTCGCTGCGCCCGACGTTCATCCTCGCCGTTCCCTACATCTTCGAGAAGGTCTTCAACGCCGCCCGCCGCAAGGCGGAGACCGAGGGCCGGGCGGGAGCGTTCGACAAGGCCGTCGAGGTGGCCGTGAAGTACGCGGAGGCCCTGGAGCACCGGGCGTTCGGACTCGGTCCCGGTCCCTCGGCGGGCCTGCGCGTCCAGCACCAGCTGTTCGAGAAGCTCGTGTACGCGAAGGTGCGCGCCGCGATGGGCGGCCGGGTCCGCCACGCGATGTCCGGCGGCTCGGGCATGGACCGCCGCCTCGGGCTGTTCTTCGCCGGTGCCGGCGTCACGATCTACGAGGGCTACGGGCTGACCGAGTCCACCGCGGCGGCCACCGCCAACCCGCCCGAGCGCACCCGCTACGGCACGGTCGGCCAGCCGATCCCGGGCACCACCGTGCACATCGCGGAGGACGGCGAGATCTGGCTGCACGGCGGCCACATCTTCTCCGGCTATCTGAACGACCCGAAGGCCACGGACGCCGTGCTGCACGACGAGTGGCTGGCCACGGGCGACCTCGGCGCACTCGACGAGGACGGCTACCTGACGATCACCGGCCGGAAGAAGGAGATCCTGGTGACGTCCGGCGGCAAGAGCGTTTCGCCCGCCGCCCTGGAGGAACGGGTGCGCGCGCATCCGCTGGTGGCCCAGTGCCTCGTCGTCGGCAACGACCGCCCGTACATCGCCGCCCTCGTCACCGTCGACCCGGAGGCCGTCGACCACTGGCTGACGATCCAGGGCAAGGCGTTGCTGCCGCCGGCGGAACTGGTGCGCGACCCGGATCTGGAGATGGAGATCCGGCGCGCGGTGGTGGCCGCGAACACCCTCGTGTCGAAGTCCGAGTCGATCCGTACGTTCCGGATACTCGCCCACCCCTTCAGCGAGGAGCACGGTCTGCTGACGCCTTCCCTCAAGCTGAAGCGGAAGGCGATCGAGAACGCGTACGCGGCCGAGGTGGACGCCCTGTACCAGTGACGTCCGCCGCCGCCCAGGTGGCGGGCGCGGGCACGGTGGACGTACGGGGCAGGGCCCGGACCGCGCGGGCGGGCGGGCGGGCGGGCGGTCAACGAGGTCCGCGCGCCGGTACCGCCGCCGCATCGAGCCGGACCGTCCCTGGGAATGCGTCCCCGGATGTGATCGTTGACCCTGTGAGTACCGACCGACGACGTAAGGATCGACCGCTCGTGAGCAAGGTCCCCTCCCTCACCCTCAACAACGGTGTCGCCATGCCGCAGCTCGGCTTCGGTGTCTGGCAGGTGCCCGACGACGAGGCGGCGCAGGCCGTCACGGCGGCCCTGGAGGCCGGCTACCGCAGCATCGACACCGCCGCGGTGTACAAGAACGAGGCGGGCACGGGCAAGGCTGTCGCCGAGTCCGGCATCGCCCGCGAGGAGCTCTTCGTCACCACCAAGCTGTGGAACAGCGAGCAGGGCTACGACGCGACGCTGCGCGCGTTCGACGCCTCCCTCGACAGGCTCGGCCTCGACTACGTCGACCTGTACCTCATCCACTGGCCGGTGCCGGCCAAGGACGCCTACGTGGACACCTACCGCGCCTTCGAGAAGATCCACGCGGAGGGGCGCGCCAAGGCCATCGGCGTCTCCAACTTCCTTCCGGAGCACCTGGAGCGGCTGATCGGCGAGACCTCGGTCGTCCCGGCCGTCAACCAGATCGAACTGCACCCGCAGCTTCAGCAGTCGGCGTCCCGCGAGGCGCATGCCCGCCACGGCATCGCGACCGAGGCGTGGTCCCCGCTCGGCCAGGGCAAGGGCCTGCTGGAGGTGCCCACGGTCGTCGCGGTCGCCCAGAAGCACGGGCGCACCCCCGCCCAGGTGGTGCTGCGCTGGCACCTCCAGCTCGGCAACGTGGTCATCCCCAAGTCCGTCACGCCGTCCCGGATCCGGGAGAACATCGACGTGTTCGGCTTCGAGCTGGACGCGGACGACCTGGCCGCCTTCGCCGCGCTCGACGAGGGCAAGCGACTCGGCCCGGACCCGGCGGAGTTCAACCTCGCCTGAGCCACGCCCTGTTCGGCTCCGACGATCCGGCGCAGCCGCGGGCACGTGGCTGCGCCGTCGTCGTGTCCGGACGCTGTCAGTGCCCCGGTGCGAGGAGGGTGCCGATCGTCGGGGAGAGGGACAGTGAGCGGGCCGCGACGCGTGGGCGTCCGGTGCGTTCGCGGCCGGGCACCCGGTCACGGCTCGGGGCCCCGCGACACTCGCACATGGAGTGATCAGGAACGCAAGGAGACGGGCGACCACTGCCCCTCTCCCGGGCCGAGGCGCAGAGGCTGATGTGTCGGGTGCCGGACGACGGGAAGCAGGTGATCATGCGCTTCCTCGATGACGCCCGTCGCCTCGACCGCCGGCTGACCCGCCGGGCCGCCTCCTGGGACTCGCCCTGGGCCAGGCAGGTGCTTCCGGCAGTGGAGTCCGCGGCCCAGGGAACCAAACTGTGGTGGGCAGCCGCGCTGACCATGGCCACCGCCGGAGGGCGCACCCAGCGCAAGGCTGCGGCGGCGGGGGTACTGAGCATGCTCACTGCGCAAGTCATGTCGAATGCGGTGTGCAAGCAGCTGTACGAGCGGCGCAGGCCGCCCGAGCAGATGATCCCGCATGACGACGTCGAAGACCGGCCGGACAGCTCTTCCTTCCCCTCCGGGCACACCGCCGCCGCCGTGGGCTTCACCGCCGCGGTGGCCACCACTTCGCCGTGGTGGGCAGCCGCGACCGCCGTCCCCACGGCGATGGTGGCCCTCGAGCGCGTCCATACCGGAGCGCACTACCCCAGTGACATCGCGGCCGGCGCCGCCATCGGTCTGGCCGGCGCCCTGTTGGTCCACCGCGCACCCCGCCTGCTGCTCCGCAGCCTGTTGTAGCGCGTCGGCAAAAGGCCCTTCTGCACTGCCGCCTCGCGGACGTCAGGCCTCCAGGCCGGCTGCCTTACGGGACCGCTCGTCCCAGACGGGTTCCACGAAGCTGAAGAGGGGGCCGTGACCCTTGCGGTAGACCATCAGGGTCCGCTCGAAGGTGATGACGATGACGCCGTCCTGGTTGAAGCCGATGGTGCGGACGGTGATGATGCCGACGTCAGAGCGGCTCGCCGATTCGCGGGTACTGAGAACCCCGGACTGCGAGTAGAGGGTGTCGCCTTCGAAGACAGGGTTGGGCAGCCTCACTCGATCCCAGCCCAGGTTGGCCATCACGTGCTGGGAGATGTCGGTGACGCTCTGACCAGTGACCAGGGCCAGCGTGAAGGTCGAATCCACAAGGGGTTTGCCCCACTGGGTGCCGGCCGAGTAGTGGCGGTCGAAGTGCAGGCAGCGGGGATCTCGCCCGGGGGTACGACCGAACGGTGCGCGGCATGTCGAGCCACTTCGTGTGGCTCAACCGCGGCAAGGAGAGCGTGCAGCTCGACGTCCGCTCACCCGAGGGCAACCGACAACTGCACGCCCTGGTCGACCGAGCCGATGTACTGGTCCAAAACCTCGCTCCGGGAGCTGCCGCCCGGTTGGGCATCGGCCATCAGGCTCTTGGGCTGAGCCACCCTCGATTGATCACCTGCGACATCTCCGGCTACGGCAGTAGCGGTGGCTTCCGCGACCGCAAGGCCTACGACCTGCTCGTCCAGAGCGAGGCCGGGCTGCTCTCCATCACCGGTACTCCCGACACCCCCGCCAAGGTGGGACTGTCCATCGCCGACATCTGCGCCGGCATGTACGCATACTCCGGCATCCTCACCGCACTGCTGAAGCTTGCGCGAACCGGAAAGGGCTCTCAGCTGGAGATCTCCGGCAGAGCTTCATTGGGCAGAACGGGTCGTTCAGGCAGCCACCGGAGCCGACGGCGCCGCGGTCCGGGTGGACGGCCAAATGATCGACCTGCCGCGCCTGCAATGGGCTCGCGCACTGCTGTCCTTGGATGAGCCGGAGCCGGCTCCTGGCCGGTGAGGCCACCTGGACGAGACCGTTTCCCAGGAGTAGGTACAGCCCCGAGAAGCATGCAGGACCGCGAGCCGCAGCTCGGCGCGATCGTGGCGGTCTTGTCGCGTACAAGGCGGCAAGGCCGTGCCAGAGGCTGCGGGTGCGGGGAGCGGCCGGAAAGGCCGAGCCCCCGCGGACCCGAACGGGACCATCCCCGCGGGTGCGGGGAGTCACGGGCGCAAGGACGTGGCCGTGGTGGTCGGCCAGGGACCATCCCCGCGGGAGGCCGCAGACCGGTACCGCAGCCGATGTCGAGCAGGGTGCGGGCGCTCGGCGGGACGAGCCCGAGGACGGCGGCGGCTGCGGCCTCGGCGCGCGGTACGCCGCCGCGCGTGGCGTCGTGGGCGGCGGCCTCACGGTCGTAGTCGAGCATGCCAGGGCGTCAGTTCGCGCCGTGCCCGGGGGCGATCTCCTCGACGCGCTCGGCGAGGGCGAAGTCCCGTTCGGTGAGGGCGTTCACGTCGTGGGAGTGCACGGTCAGGGCCAGGGTGTTGTAGCCGAGCGTGAGGTCGGAGTGGTGGTTCAGCTCCTCCTGGATCTGTGCGATGTGCACGACCATGGCGGTCGCGGCGAAGTGCGAGGAGAGGCGGTAGGAGCGGGCGATGCGGTCGCCTTCGAGCGACCAGCCGGGAAGTTCCCGCAGACGGTCTTCGATCTCCTTCTGCGACAGCGGCTCGGTGGGCATGACCGTGATCCTTCCGGAGGGGGCGACGGACGGGGACACCATAGATCCGATGCCCCGTAATTCGGATGCCTGCACCGGGACGCGCTGTGTACGTTCCACCGAGTGGAACCTTTGACCGACAAACAGATCCGCGCGTCCTTCGTCAACTGCACGAAGGGCGAGGCGTCGCGGATGCGCCTGCCCGCGGACTTCTCCGAACTGCCCTGGGACGACCTCGACTTTCTCGGCTGGGTGGACCCGGGAGCGCCGCTGAAGGCGCACATGGTGCTGCCGCGCGAGGACGGGCTGGTCGGCATCACCCTGCGCATCCCGTCCACCGGCCGCACGAGCGCGATGAAGTCGAGCATGTGCCATGCGTGTCTCACCGGGCACGCGTCCTCGGGGGTGACGCTGTTCGCCGCGCCGCTGGCCGGTGCGGCCGGACGCGAGGGCAACACGGTGGGTACGTACCTCTGCGCGGACCTGGCCTGTTCGCTGTACGTGCGGGGGAAGAAGCAGCCGAAGCTGCGGCACGGGCGGTACGAGGAGAGTCTGACGCTCGAGGAGCAGATCGCGCGCACGACGCAGAATCTGTCCGCGTTCGCGGACAAGGTGCTCGGCGTGCGCTGAGGGTCACCGCCCTGCGGCCGAGAGGACCTGTTCGATGGTGTCGGCCTCGTCCGCGCTCTTGTCGGGCCGGTGGCGCAGCACGCGGGCGAACCGCAGCGCGACACCGGCCGGGTAGCGGGGCGAGCGCTGCAACCCGTCGTAGGCGACCTCGACGACGAGCTCGGGGCGGACGCGGACGGTGAACCCGTCGTCGTCGACGGCGAGTTCCCGCAGTTTTCCGGTCTGCCAGCGCAACATCTCGTCGGTGAGGCCCTTGAAGGTCTTGCCGAGCATGACGAAGCCGCCGTCCTCGGCGCGCGCGCCGAGGTGGAGGTTGGACAGGAAGCCCCTGCGCCGCCCGTGTCCCCATTCTGCGGCCAGGACGACGAGGTCGAGGGTGTGCACCGGCTTGACCTTCAGCCAGGCGCGGCCCCGGCGGCCGGCGACGTAGGCCGCGTCGAGGGCCTTGACGAGGACGCCCTCGTGGCCGAGGCGCAGGGTCTCGGCGAAGAACGCCTCCGCCGCGGCGACCTGCTCGTGGGAGGCGGGATCGGCGACGACGTGGCGGCGGACGCGCATCGGTTCGGGTACGAGCCGGGCGAGGTGCTCGTGCCGTTCGTCGCCGGGCAGGTCGAGGACGGGTTCGCCGTCGGCGGCGAGGACGTCGAAGTAGACGGGCGACAGCGGCAGTGCGGCGTGCGCGGCCTCCACGTCGAGGCGAGAGCCGACGCGGGAGGCGATGTCCTGGAACGGGAGGGGGCGACCGTCCGGTCCGAGGGCGATGACCTCGCCATCGAGGATGAACCGGTCCCCCGCCATCTCCCGTGCGCTGTATACCACTTCGGGCAGGCGGGCCGTGATGTCGTCGAGGGACCGGGTGTAGACGCGGACGTCGCCCCCGGTGCGGTGCACCTGGACGCGGATGCCGTCGAGCTTCTCCTCGACCGCGCAGCCGGTGCCGAGCGCCGCGACGGCCTCGGTCACGGACTTCGCGGTGTGGGCGAGCATCGGCTGCACCGGGCTGCCCACGCGCAGCCTGAACCGGGAGAGGGCCTCGGGTCCGTCGGCGAGCAGGGCGCGGGCGACCCTCGGCAGCGATCCGTCGAGCATCACGGCGCGGCGTACGTCGGCGGCGGGCGCGCCGGCGGCCTTGGCGACCGCCTCCAGCGCCACGGCGTCGAGGGCTCCCTGACGCACCTCGCCGGTGAGGAGGCGGATCAGGAAGTGCTGCTCCTCGGCCGTGGCGGCGGCCATGAGGGTGCGCACCCGGCTGCGGCGCTCGGCCAGTGCGCCAGGGCCCGCGACCTCGGCGAGCGCGGTGAGGGCGGCGTCCGTCTCGGTGACGGTGAGCCCGGGCGCGGCGGCGGGCGGTACGGGCTCCCTGAGCACGCTCCAGCCGATGCCGATGCGCCCCTGGGGGACGCGTCCGGCGAGGTACGAGATGACGAGGGCGACGTCCTCGGGGCGGGCCTCGGCGAACAGCTCCGCGAGCGCGGCGGTCTTCCGGGAGCGGGCGGACGTGGCGGCGACCTCTCGGGACACGTCGGCGAGTCGGGCGAGAAGCATGCGCCCATGGTGCCTCGCGCGCCCTGCCCTCGCACCCAGGGCTCCGCCCCGGCCCCCGGCCCATGCCGAGGCTCCCCACCCTTGGGCACCGCGCCCTTGTCGGGGCTCCGCCCCGAACCCCGCGCCTCAAACGCCGGCGGGGCTGAGTTCTCCCAGCGCGGCCGGACCCAGCCGCCGGACGCGCGGGCTCGGAGCACCCTCGGCTGTGCCGGACGGCCCCGGAACCACGGGGGCGGCCGTCTCGCCCGGCCGCCCGCTGTATCGCGCGGCGACAACCTGCCCGGAGGCTCCTCCATGGCCGCCAGGCCGCAGGGGGAGCTCCCGGCAGCGCCCGAAGGGCGGTGCGTGCAGGGGGCGCAGCCCCCTCCAGGACAGAGGGCCCATGCCGTCCGGGGCGCAGCCCGGGAGAGCACGGGCCCGGGGCGATGACCCCGAAGCCAATGGCCGGGGGCGAAGCCCCCATGAGGCGCGCCCCTGCCGGGACCACGCAACGGCCGGGTACTGTCTCCCCCTGTGTCGCTCAACTGGCCTACCGTTCCGTCGACTTGACCACTCGACACAAGGACAGAGGCCCATGGGGAACCTCCTGCGCGCCGTCGTGACCGGCGCCGTCGCGGCCGGACTGATCGCCGCCGCTCCCGCTCCCGCCGAGGCGGCCGCACCGGCCGCGGACCCGGGGCAGCTGCCCTACTCCGCCGCCACCTGGGTCGGCGTGCACAACGCCTACGAGAAGGCGAAATACCCGTACTTCGCGGACGCCCTCGACTCCGGCGCCGGCATGCTGGAGATCGACGCCTGGACGAACGCCTTCGGCAGGTCGTGGCGCGTCTCGCACAACAACCCGCTGGGAAACGACAACAACTGCGTGGGGGCCGCGCACGTCGGCGAGCTGCGCACGAAGCCCAGGAACCAGGACCTCGGCGGTTGCCTGGCCGACATGAGGGCCTGGCACGACGCGCACCCCGGGCACCGGCCCGTCCTCGTGAAGATCGAGCTCAAGGACGGCTTCCGGAACAACCTCGGCCGCGGCCCGGACGAGCTGGACGCGCTGCTGACCGCGAAGCTCGGCGACGCGCTGTTCCGGCCGGCCGAGCTGGCCGGCGGGCATCCGGACCTGGACACGGCCGTGCGGGCGAACGGCTGGCCGGCCCGCTCCGCGATGGCCGGCCGGTTCGTCGTCGAGCTCATCCCGGGCACGGTCGAGCAGGGGAATCCTGCCGACTCGCTCTGGACCGACCGCGAGTACGCCGGGCATCTGCGTGACCTCGGGGCGGCGGGCCGCCTCCGCGAGGCGGGCGCCTTCCCGGCGGTGCACAAGGCCGCCGCGGGCGACCCGCGCACCCGGTACGCGGACGCGTCGCTCCGGCCGTGGTTCGTCGTGTTCGACGGTGACGCGAGCACGTACGCGGGCGGCTCGGTCGACACCACCTGGTACGACCGCAACCACTACCTGGTCGTCATGACCGCCGCGCACCAGGTCGCGCCCGCGATCGACGGCACGCGGCCGACCGAGGCGCAGGCACGGGACCGGGTGGCGCTGCTCGCGGGCCGGCACGCGAGCGTGGTGTCGGCCGACTGGTACCCGCTGCCCTCGGTACTGGCGACGGTGACGCCCCGGGGCGCCCGTTAGACGGCCAGAGCTTTACTCGGAGTAACGCACATCACACGAGGGCCTGGGGAACGACGGGAACGCCCGCCGGTGGTTTATCGTTCACCTATAGGTGAGCGCGGCCGGGACGGCGTCCCAGGCCCCCCGCCCTCTGACCGCCCCGGCCGGAAACCCCCGTCCGGCTGGGGCTCCCCTTTCCCTCACGCCCGCGTCGGCGGCTTTCGGCCACCGGCGCACCGCCCGAAAAGCGGACGATCGGACCCGAAGCGCGGAATCAGCGGACCCTACCGGGCAGTCGCCCCTTTTACGGGGAAATGCGATGGCGCAGAGGTCTGGCCATTCGGGCTCCGGAGTTCGAAGGTGGGTGATGCAGGTCACACGCGCCACTGGTGTAGCTCGCGTACGGGTGAGCCCTGCCGTGACGTCGTCCCATGCAGAAGGAGCAGACCGCACAGCACCAAGAGGAGCGAGCGATGTCACCCTCCATCGAGCAATCCGTCGTGGCCCGTCTCATCAGCGACGCGCCCCACTCCCTGGCCGTGCCGGTGATTCTGCTTTACCGCGACACCGACCCGCTCGCCGTCCGCATGATCTTCCCGCCGGAGGCCTGCCTCAACGACACGGGTGTCACGTGGACCTTCGCCCGCAGCCTGCTCGACTCCGGACTGCGCGCCCCCTCCGGTGAGGGCGACGTCCACATCTGGCCCTGCGGACGCGTACAGACCATGGTCGAGCTGCGCTCTCCGGAGGGCGTCGCGCTGCTCCAGTTCGACACCGCGACCCTGCGCCGCTTCCTGATCTACGCGTACGCGGCGGTGCCCGCCTCGGCCGAGAGCGCGGCCATGGACATCGAGCAGGCGCTCGCGGCGCTGCTCGGGGAGGCGAGGGGCTGACAGGCCGTGGGCAGCCCCGTAATACGGTCGGGGTATGACAACTGTCGTTTCCGGTACGGGTGTAGGGCCGCTGCTGCGGGGCTGGCGCGAGCGGCGCCGGATCAGCCAGCTGGAACTGGCGCTGCGCGCCGACTCCTCGGCGCGCCACATCAGCTTCGTCGAGACGGGCCGCTCCCGGCCCAGCGAGGAGATGATCCTCAGGCTCGCCGAGCACCTCGACGTACCCGTGCGGGAGCGCAACGCGCTGCTGCTCGCCGCCGGTTACGCCCCGCGGTACGCGGAGACGCCCGTCGACTCCCTGGGCGCCCTGCGCGAGGGCATCGAACGGCTGCTTCAGGGGTACGAGCCGTATCCGGCCGTCGTCGTCGACGGCTCGTACACCGTGGTGGCGGCGAACCGCGGCATCGCGATGCTGCTCGACGGCCTGCCCGAGCACCTGCTCACACCTCCGCTGAACGGCATGCGGCTCACACTGCACCCCGAGGGGCTCGCCCCGCGCATCCGCAACCTGCGCGAGTGGCGCGGTCATCTGCTGGCCCAGATGGAGCGGCAGATCGCGCTCGCCCGTTCGGCGACGCTGCGTGAGCTGTACGACGAGGTCGCCGCATACCCCCTGCCCGAGGGCGGCGGCGGCCCGGACGACCGCGAGGACCCCACGCCCTACCCGTATTTCGCGCTCCCCCTGCGGATCGAGCACAAGGGGCGCGTCCTGTCCTTCGTCTCGTCCATCTCGACGTTCAACACCCCGCTGGACGTGACCGTCGCCGAGCTGGCCATCGAGACGTTCCTCCCGGCCGACCCGGCGACGGTCGCGTACCTGCAGTCGCTCACGCCCTAGCCGTCGCCTTCAGCGCCGACCACTGCAGGGCCGCGAGTCCTGCCACGGTCACGGCCTGGAGGACGGTCCACACCGCGCCGGCCGGGGTCGGCTCCAGCCAGAGCGCGAGCGCGGCGAGGCTGAGCGGGGGCCAGACGATGTTGGCGTCGATGACCGCCTTGACCAGCGGCACGGGCGGGTGGGGCCGGGCGGCGAGCAGACCGACGGATGCGCCCAGCACGGTGAGGAAGATCCCCACGCCGAACAGGAGCACGTCGTCGACCCCGAGGAAGCGGCCGATCGGCCCGGACGCGGCGGCGTACGCGACCCCGTTGGCCCCGGTGACGGCGGCGTCCACGGCGAGGAAGCGGCGCAGCATCGTCCGGGGCTCGGTGGTACGGGAGATGCCGGCGAGCAGGGCCTGGGACATGACGGATCAGCCTCCATCGAGGTCGTACGGACGGGACCCGGAGCCCGGACGGAGTGCGCCGCCCGGGCTCCGGTGACCTCAGACTGCCCTCCGGCCGCAGGACCGTCGATTACGCCGGAGGTAATGCGCCTCAGGGCGCGGCGTGCGGGGTGATCACCGTGACGCCCGTGGCGGGCGCGGTGTCCAGTGCCATCAGCGCGTCGGGGACGGCGTCGAGGGTGATCTCGGCCGTCACGAGCAGTTCGGGGCGCAGCGCGCCGGAGGCGACCATCGCCATCATGGCGGGGTAGTCGTGCGCGGCCATGCCGTGGCTGCCGAGGATCTCCAGTTCCAGGGCGACGACGCGGTCCATGGGGACGTGGGCTCCCGAGGGGAGCAGGCCGACCTGGACGTGGCGGCCCTGACTGCGCAGGCTGCGGATGGAGTTCTCGCAGGTCACTGCCGCGCCGAGGGCATCGAGCGAGAGGTCGGCGCCGCCGCCCGTGGCCTCGTGGACGGCCTCGGGGACGCCGCCCCGCAGCGCGGAGGCGTCGAGGGCCACCTCGGCGCCGAAGGTGCGCGCCATCTCCAGCGCTCCGGGCGACACGTCGACGGCGACGACTCGGGCCCCGGCCGCCGCGGCGATCATCACGGCGGACAGGCCGACTCCGCCGCAGCCGTGCACGGCCACCCACTCCCCCGGGCGTACGCGGCCCTGGCCGGCGACCGCCCGGAAGGCGGTCGCGAACCGGCAGCCGAGGCTCGCGGCCGTGGCGTACGGCATGCCGTCGGGCAGGGCCACCAGGTTGGTGTCGGCGTGGTGGACGGGAACGTACTCGGCGAAGGAGCCCCAGTGGGTGAAGCCGGGCTGTTCCTGGCGTTCACAGACCTGCTGGGCACCGCGGGAGCAGGCCGCGCAGCGGCCGCAGGCGCAGATGAACGGGACGGTGACGCGGTCGCCGGCCGACCAGCCGGTCACACCGGCGCCCACGGCGGCGATCACGCCGGACAGTTCGTGCCCGGGGACGTGCGGCAGGGCGATCCCGCTGTCGTGGCCCATCCAGCCGTGCCAGTCGCTGCGGCACAGCCCGGTCGCCTCGACCTTGACCACGACGCCGTCGGGCGCGGGGACCGGGTCGGGCACCTCCCGTATCTCAGGCCGCTTGCCGAACTCCTGGAACACGACGGCTCGCATCCGCTTCCTCTCCTTGCTGCCGGGCGGCCTTGATCCTTCGGGCCGACATCCAGGCGTACACCAGCACACCGGCGAAGAGGAAGAGCACTCCCTGGTACACGGCCGCGTACCCGGAGCCCGCGACCAGCCACATGGAGAACCCGAACGCGGCGAAGGCCAGGACCGCGTCGCGGACCAGCCGGCCGCGGTGCACCCGCTCGGACTGTCCGGACAGGAGGAAGGAGATCTGCGCGGCGGTCGCGAGCAGATAGGGCACGGTGGCGGTGAAAGTGGTGACGAGCACGAGGATCTCGAAGACGCCCTCGGAGCCCGCGGTGTAGTTGTAGACGGTCAGCAGGGAGGCCAGGACGACGGTGGCGAGGACGCCGGCCGTGGGCGCGCCGCGCCGCTTGGTCGCGAACACCTCGGGGAACAGGCCGTCCCGGGCCGCCGCGTAGGGGGTCTGCGCGCTGAGCAGGGTCCAGCCGTTGAGCGCGCCGAAGATGGACACGAGCGCCGCGCAGGCCACGGCCGTACCGCCCCAGGTGCCGCCGAACATGACGTCGACCGCGTCGGTGAACGGGGCCGTGGAGCCGACGAGGTTCTCCTGGCCGACGGTGCCGAAGACGGAGAGGGTGCCGAGCAGGTAGACGACGGCGGCCGCCACGGTGCCGAGGACGGTGGCACGGCCGACGTTGCGCTCGGGGTCGCGGACCTCGCCGGCGCTGACCGCTGCGGACTCGACGCCGAGGTAGCTGAAGAGCAGGATCGCGGCGGAGGCCGAGAGCGCGCCGGCCATGCTGTCGTCGGTGGCGCGGAAGGGGCCGAGCGCGTCGGCGTCGAAGAAGAACAGGCCGCCGACGGCGACGAGCAGCAGGGGCGCGAACTTCAGGACGGTGGCGACGAGTTGGACGGCGCCGACGTAGCGGGTGCCGGCCAGGTTGGCGAGTGCGGGCAGCCACTGCAGGGCGAGGGCGGCGGCGATCGTGGCGGCGAGCGAGTCGTGCACGGGAATCAGCACGTCGAGGTAGCCGACGCCGGCGACGGCGAGCGCCGCGTTCGAGACCCAGGAGGTGATCCAGTACGACCAGGCGGTCAGGAATCCGGCGAAGTCACCGAAGGCCGCACGGGCGTAGACGTACGGGCCGCCGGTCTGCGGATGGCGGCGGGCGAGCCGGCCGAAGACCAGCGCCAGGGCGATCGCGCCCAGGGTGAGCACGCCGAAGGCGGCGATGCTGATGGTGCCGTACGGGGCGACGGAGGCGGGGAGCAGGAAGATCCCGCCGCCGATGATGTTGCCCATGACCAGAGCGGTGGCGACCGGCAGCCCGAACCCGCGGGCGTGCCTGCTCTGTTCTTCGTGCTGGGTCATGGGGTGGGCAGCCTTCTTCCCGTACGTGGTGTTCCTGGGGACCGGGACATGGTCCGGTACGGGAGAGGCTGGACAAAATCACATCTTTTCGTCCGGCACGGGACCCTCAATAACCGGAATTTCTTCTTCCGCTTGGTGGTCCCACCGGGAAAAATCCGGCACGTCCTCCGGCGGGGCGGCGCGCGTCCCGATCGGGACCTGCGGGCCCTCGCACTCCCGCAGCCAGCGCCTGAGCACCCGGTGCACCTGCTCCGCACCGATCAGCTCACGGCCGGGCCGGACCGGCGGCGACAGCTCCAGCGGGGACAGCAGGAACGCCTTCGACTGCTCCCCGCCGAGCCCCCCGTGCGAACCGATCTGCTCCTCGAAGGCGTGCACCACGCCCGTCCTCGGGTCGTACATCGAGTTGACCATGATGTCCGCGACGTGCGGGAACCCGTCGGTGCGCCGGACGGCGTCCACCGCGCCCGGGCCGAATGCGGCGAGCGGCCCGGCGCCGTCGCCCTCCTCGAGGTCGGCGAGCGGCACGGCCGCACCGCCCGCGGCGAGCACCACCGACCCGTGCCGCTCGCTGCGCACGAGCAGGAACCCGATGCCCGGGTGGTCGGCGAGAGTCGGCAGCAGGGCGGGGTACCGGCGCTGGATCTCCTCCCGGCTCACCCGGTGGGGCACGTCGGGGAACGAGATCAGCGCGAGATTGCCCGACGCGAGCACGATCGGGTCGGAGCCGGCCCCGGCCTGCTCCAGCTCGCCGTCCTCGTCCACGTCCCGGTGCAGGGCGGTGCGCAGCGCGTTCCGGGCGGCGTCGCGGGCCTCCGCCCCGCTCTTGGAGCGCTCGGCGCGGCGCGGCACCGGCAATCCGCAGCCCGCGCGCACCAGATCGCGCAGAGTCAGCCCGTACGCGTCCTCGAAGGTGCTCCCCGGGCTCTGGCCGTGGTCGGACAGCAGCACGATCCGGTAGGTGCGGGGCGCGTGCTCGGCGACCTTGGCGATCAGGGCGAGTGACCGGTCCAGCCGCTCCAGCACCGCCTGCGCGTCGCGGCTGTGCGGCCCGGAGTGGTGGGCCACCTCGTCGTAGCCGACCAGGTCGGCGTAGACGGCGGTGCGTCCGGCGAGCATGTCGCCCATCACCGCGGCGACCACCACGTCGCGTTCGACGACGGTGGCGAACGCGCGGATGAACGGGTAGAGCCCGCCGCGGCCGACCCTCGGCTCGTCGCCGCGCAGCCGGGCGCGCGTCGACTCGCCGATCTCGCGGGCGACCTCGGCGACGAACGACACGGCGGTGCGGACGGCGTTCGCCGGATCGGAGAAGTACGCGAAGTAACCGGCGCGCGAGCGGTTGGCCCGGCCACGGCGTGCCGCGACGGACAGCACCAGGGCGAGTTGGTCCGCGCCGCCGCTGAACAGGTTGCCGCGGCTCGCCCCGTCCACGGTCAGCAGCCCGCCGTCGGCGGTCCGTTCGACGGCGCGGCGCTGCAGCTCGGCCGCGCTCGCCGGGCGGTTGCTGACCACGATCCTGCGCCGGTCCTTCTCGTACCAGCGGAAGGCGGGCACGTCGTGGTTGGAGCCGTGCAGGATGCCGAGCTGGCTGGCACCGGTCTGGCTGGACCAGTCGGTCCGCCAGGGCGTGAGGCGGTGCGTGTCGCCGAGCCGGCTCGCCACGGTGGGCATCACGCCGCTCCCGGCCGCCCGCAGCAGCACGTCGTGGCCGACGCCGTCGAGCTGGACGAAGACCGTGCCGGGCGCACGCGATCGCCCGGAGCCGTCACCGCGTCGGCGGCTGCGGCGGTGGGCCAGGCGCGAGAGCCGGCGCCGGTAGGCGTCGTCGTCGCGGACGGCGAGCGCGGTGGAGGTCGCGGAGGCGACGGCGGACATGACGGCGGCCACGACGACGGCGGTCTCCGGGTTCGCTGCGCCGCGGCCGTCCGGGATCAGCCACAGGGCGATGAGCAGCAGCGAGCCGTTGAGGAAGAAGACGAGCAGGCCGAGCACGAGCGCGGGTACGAGCAGCAGGGCCCGTACGATCACCGGCCACACCAGGGCTCCGAGCAGACCGAAGGCGCCTGCGCCCCAGCCGGCGGTGACCGCCGTGCGCGTGATGCTGTCGCCGTCTGGGGACTGGAGACGGAAGTCGGGCAGCAGCCCGGCGAGCGCCAGCATGGTCGCGGTCGACACGCCCCACACCACCACGACCCGGAAGACGGCTCTTCCGGCAGTGCGCCACCGCCCTTCGACCACGCGTGCTCACCTCACCCCTGGAGCAGGACTCCAGCGTGTCACAGCGCGGCCCCCGCAAGCGGCGGTCCGCCGGGGACCCGCACGGACGAGCCCCTGGACAACTACGCTCGTACGGGGACGGGCAGCTGCTGCGAGGAGGCGTCGCGTGCCGGTGGAGATCACCTGGTGGGGCCATGCCACCTGCACGATCGAGGACTCCGGGGTCCGGGTGCTGACCGACCCGCTGCTCGTGCGGCGGCTGGCCCATCTGCGCAGGCGCCGCGGCGCGCTGCCGCCCGCCGAGGCCACCGTCGCCGAGGCCGTGCTCGTCTCGCACCTGCACTCCGACCACCTCCATCTGCCCTCCCTCGCGCGGCTCGCGCCGGGGACGCGGCTGGTCGTGCCGCGCGGCGCGGCTCGCTCGGTGCCGGGGCTGCGGCGGGTCGCCGCGACGGCCGGCCTGCGCGTGACCGAGGTCGCGCCCGGCGACGAGGTGCGGGTCGACGAGCTGCGCGTACGGGCCGTGCCCGCGCTGCACGACGGACGCAGGCTGCCGCTGGGGCCGCACCGCTCCCCCGCGCTCGGCTATGTGGTCAGCGGCGAGGCCGACACGTATTTCGCGGGCGACACCGGCCTGTTCGACTCCATGGCCGACGAGGTCGGCCCGGTCGACGTGGCGCTGCTTCCCGTCGGCGGCTGGGGTCCGTACCTGGGCCACGGCCACCTGGACGCGGGGCGCGCGGCGCAGGCGCTCGCCTCGCTCGCGCCCCGCGCCGCCGTGCCCGTCCACTACGGCACGTACTGGCCGATCGGGATGGACGGCGTGCGGCCGCACGAGTTCTACGCGCCGGGCGACGAGTTCGTCCGCAAGGCGGCCCGGCTGGCGCCGAGGGTCGCCGTGCACCGGCTCGGGCACGGCGAGCGCGTCAGGCCGGGGGCCGGGCGGTGATCCCCGGGATCCCGGCGACGGCGGCCCAGCTCGCGCTCCCGGCACCGCTGTTGCCGCCGGAGTCGACGCAGCAGGCCGTCGGCTATCCCTCGCTGTTCCTGCTGGTGGCGCTCGGAGCACTGGTGCCCGTGGTGCCGACCGGCGCGCTCGTCAGCTCCGCGGCGGTGGTGGCCTTCCATCAGACGGCTCCCTACGCCCTGCTGTTCGTCTTCCTGGTCGCGTCGCTGGCCGCCTTCGTCGGGGACGTGACGCTGTACTGGCTCGGCCGGCGCGGCGTGCGTTCGAAGAACGGTTCGCGCCGGCTCTCCGCACTGCGCGAGCGCGCGGCGCCCGACCGGCTGGAGCAGGCCCAGGAGAAGCTGGCCCGGCACGGGGTGGCGGTGCTGGTGCTGTCGCGTCTGGTGCCGGCCGGACGGATCCCCGTCATGCTGGCCTGCCTGCTGGCCCGGATGGGGCTGCGCAGCTTCATGCGCGGGGATGCTCCGGCGTGCCTGGCGTGGGCGGCGACGTACGGACTGATCGGCATCCTGGGCGGGTCGCTGTTCGCCGAGCCGTGGCAGGGCGTGCTCGCGGCCGTGGCCCTGACCGTGCTGGTCAGCGGGGCGCCCGGGGTATGGCGCAGGCTGCGCCGGATCGGGGCCCGCCGGGAGGCGTGAGCGCCGGCCCGGCGCGGCCCCGGGTCACGCGGCCAGCACCCGCGAGCCGCCCACCGGCAGGTCCCACAGCTCGTGGCGCGGCCGGCCCGTGCGGTCCCAGGCCGCCAGCAGCCGCTCCAGCGGTTCCCGCACGGGCTCCGCGGAGAGCACGAACGTCGCCCAGTGCATGGGCGCCATGTTCCGCGCACCGAGGTCCTCGAAGGCGCGCACGGCCTCCTCGGGGTCGGTGTGCACATCGCTGAGCCACCAGCGCGGGGCGTACGCCCCGATGGGCAGCAGCGCCAGGTCGATGCCCGGATGGCGGCGGCCGATCTCCCGGAACCAGTGCCCGTATCCGGTGTCGCCCGCTAAGTACACCGAGCGGCCCGGGCCGTCGGTGAGCACCCAGCCACCCCACAGCGAGCGGCAGGTGTCGAGGAGGGTGCGCTTGGACCAGTGGTGGGCCGGTACGAAGTCGAAGCGCACGCCGTCCAGTTCGGCGCCCTCCCACCAGTCGAGTTCGGTGACCCGGGTGAAGCGGCGCCGCCGGAACCAGCGGCCGAGCCCCGCGGGCACGAACAGCGGGGTGCGGCGGGGCAGTCGCCGCAACGTGGGCGCGTCGAGGTGGTCGAAGTGGTTGTGGCTGATGACGACCGCGTCCACGGGCGGCAGGTCCTCCCAGCGCACGCCCACCGGAGTGATGCGCGCCGGGGTGCCGAGGATGCGGCGGGACCAGACGGGGTCGGTGAGGACGGTGAGCCCGCCGATGCGCAGCACCCAGCTCGCGTGCCCGGCCCACGTGACGGCGACGGTGGTGACGTCCGCCTCCGGCAGCGGGCCCGGTGCGAAGGGCAGCAGCGGGATGTCCCGCAGGCCCGCCGGGCCGGGGCGTACCGCGCCCTCCCTGGCGAGCCTGGCGAGCGCCCGGACTCCCGGGAGAGGGGCTGTCAGCCGGTCGGCGAAGGATCTCGGCCAGATGCGGACCTCGCCGAGCAGGCGGGTCGTGCGGGGCGGGAGCCCCGTACGACCCGGTCGCGTGTCCGCCGGGTGCTGTGCGGGTCCGGTCTGTTCTGCCTGCTCCGTCATCCTGGTCTCCCGTCAACGCGTCAGCGCAGCTCGTCGAAGGCCGATCCGAGGTTGTTCAATGCCCGCTCGACATGGGGCAGTTCCAGTGGGGTGGGTGAGTCGAGCGCGGCCAGCTGCTCCTCGGCGGTCGCGCCGAGCAGCGGCCCGGTGGACAGCCGCACCCGCAGCGCGCCGAGTTCGTCGCCGAAGCGGTGCCCGCCGGGGACGGACATACGGAGCCGGTCGCCGAGGTACTCCTCCAGTTCCATGGAGTCGCCGACGCCGCGCTCGGCCAGCCGGCCGCGCAACGGGCCGAGGTCCGCGTAGAGATGGCGGCCCGCCTGCGGAGGCCGGGAGACGGCGCCGGCCACGAGCACGGCGTGGTGCACGGCGGCGGCGACCTGCGCGTGCAGGGCGGCGGCACGGACCGCGCGTTCGGCCGTCTCGGGCGGCTCGTCCAGCACATGGGCCGCGGCGGCCGAGAGGGGCGCGGGAACGGCGGCGCCCAGCGCGGTGAGGAAGTCCAGGGTGCGGGCGCGCCGGACGGCGCCCTCCTCGCCGGGCGGGAAACGGGCGATCGCGACGGGCCAGGACTGGGGCGTGAGGGCGCCCGCGAGATCGCTGATGACCGTGACGTCGCCGGGGCACATCTCCGCCGGGCTGACCAGGACGGTGTCCCGCGGCCTGTGGAGCGTGTCGCGCCACGTCTCGTCGCTGATGATGTGCAGCCCCTCGCCGACGGCGGCCTCGCAGGCCTCGCGCACGGTCTCCGGCGGGGCGACGGTGGCGGTGGGGTCGTCGGGGACGCACAGCAGGAGCAGCCGTGGCCTGCCGCCCTCGCTGCGCACCCGCCGTACGGTCTCCAGCAGCGCGAACGGGTCCGGCACGCCGCCGCACTCGGCCGGGGTCGGCACGTGGTAGGCCGGGCGGCCCAGCAGCCGTGTCTGCGGCGTCCACCAAGCGGGGCAGGGGCGGGGCATGAGCACGTCGCCGTCGTACGCGCCCAGCAGGGCGAACAGCAGAGGCTGTGCGCCGGAGGCGGCGACGACCTCGGAGAGACCACTCGGCAGGCCGCGCCGCTGCCAGTACCCGCAGGCCGCCTCGCGGAGTGCCGGACCGCCGCCGGGCGGCTCGCTGCGGGCGATGCCCGCTGCTCCGGCCAGGACGGCGGCGGGGCCCTGCGGCACCGGCAGCCCGGTCTCGGGCGCGTGCGGCCCGTACCGGACGGGGCCACGTCCCTCGGACGCCGTGCCCTGCATCGCGCCACCTCCACACGCTCGCGCGCTCACCGGCGCGGGCCTGTGCCCGGCCTCCGCTCTGCGGATGTCGGACGCCTGCCCGCCTTTTAGCCCTTTATACGAAGGTTTGGCCGATGCCGCCGCGCGGGCGGTGGCGGCGGGGCCGGCCGAGCCCCCGTCACGACCGCCTGCGCGGGGCCGGACGGGTCGGGCACGGCGTGGGGCGCGCACCCCTGGGGTATCCGCGAGGCATGCCAGAAGTCGACGCACAGGAAATCACGCACCTCCGCGGGCGGATCGCCGCACTCCTCGGCGCCTGGGACCGGCAGCTGCACCGTGCCGTCGCCGAGCGCGCCTGGCCGGGCGCGGAACCGGTCCTGCCGCGGCTCAGCAGGAGCGCCGACCACGGGCTGCTCTGGTTCGGGACGGCAGCCGCAATCGCCCTGGCCGGACGCGGGGCACGCTCACGGCGGGCGGCGGTGCGGGGCGTCGCGTCCCTCGCGGTGGCGTCGGCACTGATCAACACCGTCGGCAAGCGCTCCGTCCGCAGGAACCGGCCCCTGCTCGACGCCGTGCCGGTGATACGGCAGCTGAAACGGCATCCGTTCACCACGTCCTTCCCTTCCGGGCACGCCGCGTCGGCCGCGGCCTTCACCACCGGCGTCGCGCTGGAGTCCAGGGGCTGGGGCGCCGCCGTCGCGCCGGTCGCCGCGTCCGTCGCGTTCTCCCGCGTCTACACGGGCGTGCACTATCCGAGCGACGTGCTCGTGGGCGCGGCGCTCGGCGTGGGCGCCGCGTTCGCGGTGCGCGGCCTCGTGCCGACGCGGTCCCAGCTGCCCGCACCGGCCCGCCCCGCGGCAGAGGCGCCCGCGCTGCGGGGCGGTGACGGCCTGGTGGTCGTCGTCAACCGCGAGTCGGGATCCGCGGACTGCGCCGCGGAGGTGCGCAGCGAACTGCCGCTCGCGGAGGTCGTGGAATGCGCCCCCGACGAGCTGGCGGCCCAGCTCGCCAAGACCACGGGCCGCGCCCGGGCCCTGGGAATCGTCGGCGGTGACGGCACGGTCAACCGGGCGGCCGCCGTGGCCGCCGAGAACGGCCTCCCGCTCGCGGTCTTCCCCGGCGGCACGCTCAACCACTTCGCGTACGACCTGGGCATAGAGTCCGTCCGCGACACCTGCCGGGCGGTGGAGGCCGGGGAGGCCGTCGGAGTGGACCTGGGCCGTTTCACTCCGGGGCCCGGCGGCAGCGCGGCCCCCGGCTACTTCCTCAACACGTTCAGCCTGGGCGTGTATCCCGAGCTGGTGCGCGTCCGGGAGCGCTGGTCGCCCCGGATCGGCGCCTGGCCGGCCGGTGTGCTGGCGGCGACCCGGGTGCTGCGGGGCGAGCATCCGCTGGAGGCCGAGGTGCAGGGGCGGCGCCGCCCGATGTGGCTGCTGTTCGCGGGCAACGGGGTGTACCGGGGCGTCGGCCCCACCCCCGGTCACCGCGCCGATCTGGCGGACGGTCTGCTCGACGTCCGCGTGGTGCACGGCGGGCGGGCTCCGGGCTGGCGGCTGCTGGGCGCCGCACTCGCGGGCAGGCTGAAGCGGTCGCCGGTGCACGCCGCCCGGCAGCTGCGCCACGTGCGCATCGGGGGTCTCGCGCCGGGCACACCGCTGGCGTACGACGGCGAAGTGGCCCCGTCTCCACCCGAGTTGACGGTGGACAAGCTGGTGGGCGCGCTGACGGTCTACCGGCCGCAGGAGTTGCTCTGAGGGCCGGCCGGAAACGGCTCCGGGAGACGACGATTTCCGGGCGGGACGGCTACCGCCCGGAAAAATCGGATCGACGTGCTCCCCTCGCGTCCCGCACCATGGCACAGCGCGCTTCGGCGGCCGGCCACGGGGGTGCTGGTCGCCGGGGCCCTTCCGTTCAGGTTCTCGCGGCGTCCGCGAAGCGCCAGGCGTAGCGCCGCTGCCACGGTGTCTCCACGGCGTGCCGGTCGTAGTGGGCACGGACGTACGCCACAGCCTCGCCGGCCGGGACGCCGTCGAGAACGGCCAGGCAGGCCAGGGCGGTTCCCGTCCGGCCGCGGCCGCCTCCGCACGCGATCTCGACACGCTCGGCCGTCGCCCGTTCCCACGCCTCGCGCAGCAGTTCGCGCGCCTGGTCGCGGTCCGCGGGGAGGCGGAAGTCCGGCCAGCGCAGCCAGCGCGCCTCCCAGTCGGCGTGCGGCGGCTGCTTGCCCAGCAGGTACACGGCGAACTGCGGCCGCTGCCCCTCGGGCAGCGGGCGGCGCAGGCCGCGGCCCCGGACGAGCCTGCCGGAGGGGAGCCGGAGCACGCCGGGCGCGGTCGGGTTCCAGGTCTCTGCCATCCGCCGATTGTCTCCTCCGGCGGGGGCCGTTGTCCGGCCCACCGCCCAATGCACCTCTGTCCATTATTCGAGATAGACATCTCGCCATTCAGAACGCACGCGATACGGTGGGCACCCACCTCAGCGAAGGAGAGCGGCCATGCCGAAGGAGACCGCCGTCTACACCCACGGGCACCACGAGTCCGTGCTGCGCTCGCACACCTGGCGGACCGCCGAGAACTCCGCGGCGTACCTCCTCGGCGAACTCCGGCCGGGGCTGGACGTGCTGGACGTCGGCTGCGGACCGGGCACGATCACGGCGGACTTCGCCGCACTCGTCGCGCCGGGACGGGTCACCGCGGTGGACGCCGCGGAGGACGTGCTGGCACAGGCCCGTGCGCACGCCGAGGGACGCGGTCTCGACAACGTCCGCTTCGCGGTCGCCGACGTCCACGACCTCGACTTCCCCGACGACTCCTTCGACGTCGTCCACGCCCACCAGGTGCTGCAGCACGTGGGCGATCCGGTGCAGGCTCTGCGGGAGATGCGCCGGGTGTGCCGTCCCGGCGGCGTCGTCGCGGCACGCGACAGCGACTACGGCGCCTTCACCTGGTTCCCCGAACTGCCGGTACTGACCGAGTGGCAGGAGCTGTACTCCAGGGTGGCGCGCGCCAACGGCGGCGAGCCCGACGCCGGCCGCAGGCTGCTGTCCTGGGCCCGCGCCGCGGGCTTCACCGACATCACGGCGACCGCGGGTACCTGGTGTTTCGCGACGCCCGAGGAGCGGGCGTGGTGGAGCGGTCTGTGGGCGGACCGCACGACCGCCTCGGTGTACGCGCGGATCGCGGTGGAGGGCGGCCATGCCGGCGCCGGGCAGCTCGCCGCGATCGCCGACGCCTGGCGCGCCTGGGGCGCCGAGGACGACGCCTGGTTCCTGGTCCCGCACGGCGAGATCCTGTGCCGCGTCTGAGCGTCTCGTGGGGCACCTGACAGGGCCCTCCGCCCCCAACTACCCTCCTGTGCATGGAGATCCTCGGAACCACTCTTCGTATCTGCGTCGACGACCTCGAGGAGTCGGCCGCCTTCTACGAGCGGCTCACGGGCGCGCCGCCGCTGCGTTTCGAGCGGGGCGGCGTCCGTGTCGCGGCGATCGGCTGCTTCCTGCTGATGAGCGGTCCGGAGTCGGAGCTCGAGGTGCTGCGCAAGGTGGCGGCGACGATCGCGGTGAAGGACGTGGACGAGGCGTACGAGTCGCTCACCGCAGGCGGCGCCCAGGTCGTCGCCGGTCCGGTGCCGACCCCGGTGGGGCGCAACCTGATCGCCGTCCACCCGGACGGGTCGGTCTTCGAGTACGTGGACCAGAAGGCGGCCTGACGGAACGGATCAACGACCGGAGGGCGCGGTCATCTCGCGGGTGATCGCCCAGCGTTCGTGGTCGCGCCAGGCGCCGTCGACGTGGAGGAAGTCCGGCGAGTAACCCTCCAGCCGGAATCCGGCCGACCGTACGAGGCCGATGGAGGCGGTGTTGCCCGGCTGGATGTTGGCCTCCAGGCGGTGCAGTCCGAGCGGGCCGAAGGCGTGGGCGAGGAGGAGGCGCAGTGCCTCTCCCATGAGGCCGCGTCCGGCGGCGTGGGCGAAGGCGCCGTAGCCGAGCGCGCCGCTGAGGAACGCACCTTCGACGATGTTGTTGATGTTGATGAAGCCCGCGATGGCGCCGGTGTCTCGTTCGCAGACGAGGAAACCGGCTCTCGCCGGGTCCTCGATGAGCCGCCCCGCGTAGGCGGCGTAGGCGTCCGCGGTGAGCGGCGGGAAGAGCCAGGGCCGGTGGTGCCCGGTGCTCTGCCGCGCGCGTGCTGTGAACTCCGCCCCGTCGTCGTGGGTGAAGGGACGCAGGACGATCCGGGCGCCGGTCACGGCGCGGGAGGCGGGTGTCGGCGGCATCGCGCCAGCCTAGCGGCGGTGATGCCCCGGGGCCGGGGACGGCGGCGTCCGCCGTGCCCCGGCCCTGGGCTGCGGCGGCGTCCGCTGGGGGCACCGCCCCGGCCCTGCGCCTACGCCCGGCGGCTGCGGGACATGTTCGGCTCCGCCACCCCCGGCGGGCGCGGAAGGTCAGCCTCCGCTGTGCCCGGCAGGCGCCGCAGGTTCCCGCACGGCCTGGCGGCCGTGGCAGGGGCCCTCGGCGAAGCCAGGGGTGCCCGCAGCAGCTCCGGGGGTCCCGCCCATGCCCCCGGAGGCGCGGTTCTGGCGGCGAAGGGCTGTCCGGGCCGGGCGGGTACGGGGCTGGGCCGCAGCACCGTGCGCGGCCGACGAGTCCGGGCGAAGCCCCGTTCGACGGCGGAGGCGCGCGGTGCCGGAGCGCCGGGATCAGTGGTGGGCGAGCACGAGCGGGGACTCGCCGTCGGCCTCGGCGTCCGCCGGGTCGGGCCGCTGGATGAGCAGGGAGGCGACGACGCCGATGCCGAGGAGCGCCAGCGCCGCGTACATGGCGTGCTGGTAGCCGGCCGCGGTGGGCCCGTGGGCGTCGCTGCCCGCCGTGATCATGGCCGACGCCAGGGCGATGCCGAGCGAGGCGCCGATGCCGAAGCAGGCGCCGTTCAGGCCGGAGAGCGAGCCGGGCTTGTCCTTGGGCGCGGTCGTGACGGCGAGGCCGTTCAGACCGGTCAGCATGAAGCCGCCGTACGTCACGCCGAGCGCGGCGAGCGAGGCCACGAGGATCCACTCGTGGTGCAGGAAGAGCGTGGCGAAGACGAAGATCACGAAGTTGGCGACCGCTCCGGTCACCACGATCCGGCGCCAGCCGGCCTTCGGTCCCAGCCGGCCGGTGAGGGGCGCGGAGATCACGCCGATGAGCTGGATGGGGGTGAGGAAGAGGAAGGCCGCGGCGACGGCGGACAGGCCGAGGCCGACCCGGGCGTCCTGCGAGAACAGCGGGATGGTGAGCGCGATCGCGCCGAAGGCGCCGCCGAGGGTGCAGATCGTGGTGAGCAGCAGCGGCCAGGCACGGCGGGAGGCGAGCACGTCGATGTCGATGACCGGGTTGGCCGCGGACTTCTGCGAGACGACGAAGACGACGAGGGCCGGCAGTCCGCCGAGCAGGAAGGCCAGGGTCAGCGGGGAGGTCCAGCCCCAGGCCGCGCCCTGGGCGAGGCCGACGAGCACACCGGTGAGGCCGATCGACAGGGCGGTGATGCCGCGCGCGTCGAAGGGGGCGTCCGCCGTGGTCGGCGGCACGTCGGGTACGTACCTGCGGACACCGATCAGGCCGGCGACGGCGATGAGCGTGGAGCACACGAAGATGCCGCGGAAGCCGATCGTGTCGGCGATCTGGCCGCCGGCGACGGCGTCGACACCGGCGAGTCCGCCGTTGACGGCGGTGATGACGCCCGCGGCCCTGCCGAAGCCGGCCGGGCTCAGCAGCTGGTTCAGGGTGAGGAAGGCGAGCGTGAACATCGCGGCGGAGACACCCTGCAGGATGCGGCCGGCGATGAAGATCTCGATGTTCGGGGCGAAGACGCACAGCAGGTTGCCCGCGATGAGCACGAACGCGCAGACGATCATCATGGGCTTGCGGCCGCGCTGGTCGCTCAGGCGGGCCAGGGTGACCTGGCCGATGGCGGCCATGAGGAAGAACAGCGTCTGGGAGAGGCCCGCGGCCGCCGTGGTGGTGCCGAGGCGCTCGATCACATCGGGCAGTGCGGGGCTGAGCATGGTCGCGTTGATCTGGTAGCCGAGCACGGCCAGGACCATGGCCAGCAGCATCGGGCCCCGGCCCGCGAGATCGGATTCGGACCCGGAACGCCTCCGGCCGAGCGTGGTCGACATGTCGGCCCCTTTGCCTTGGATGTCATGCCTCGATGGAACAGGTACAGCAGCCTTGTCAGACAAGCTGTGCACCACAGGGTGGAATCTACGTGCGTAGAACGTCAAGCCCTTCGTGACGTGACGCACAACGGGCCCGTACCGTCCGGGCAGGACCGGGCGGCCCCGCGTTGCTCCGGGGGCGCGCGCTCGCATAACTTGCTGACAAGTGAGCCGAGGAGGGCCAGTGGCAGTCAGCGGGCAGCAGCGGAGACCGGTCGTGGTCCTGTACGAGCGGATCGCGGACGCCATCCACGACGGCACCTATCCGCCGGGGTCCACCCTCCCCTCGGAGCCGCGGCTCGCCACCGAGCTCGGCGTGAGCCGGCCGGCCCTGCGCGAGGCGCTGCTGCTGCTCCAGGAGGACGGCCTGCTCTCGGTGCGCAGGGGCGTGGGCCGCACGGTCAACGACAGCCCGCCCAGGCGCGGTTACGAGCACATCCAGCCGCTGGAGGACCTGCTGGGCGCGGGCCGGGCGCTGCGGGTGCGGCCCCTGCTGCGGACCGTCGAGGAGCCCACCGACTTCACCACCCAGCACCTGCTCGCGCCCGCCGCGGCGGAGCTGCGCTTCTGGGAGTCGCTGCTGACCGGTGACGGTGCGGCGGCGGCACTCAGCCAGGAGTGGGCGGCCGCGGAGGAGACCCTTCAGCGGCACCATCCGGACTTCGCCGAGGCGCTGCGGTCGGCGCCGCAGGCGCCCTCCTCGATGCTCTCGGTGCTGGCGGCAGCCTCACGGGGAACGCCGCTGACCGCGCACAGCGGGATCAGCGCGACGCTGCTCGGCCGGCGCCGCGGGGAGCAGCTGGGGCGCCCGGCGGACACGCCCGCCGTGCTGGTCACGCAGGTCGTGCGGGTGGACGGCGTCCCGCTCCTGGCGGCCAAGCACATGCTGCCGACGGGTGCGCCCGCCCTGCCGGTCCTCCAGTCGAACTGACGCGCCTCCCGCATCGGCGGGAGGTGCCGTACACTCCCGATGCATGCACTTGTCTGACATCCAGCGCGCTCCCAAGGTGGTCCTCCACGACCACCTCGACGGCGGTCTGCGCCCCGCCACGATCATCGAGCTGGCCCGTGCCTGCGGCTACCGGGCCCTTCCCACCGAGGACCCGGAAGCCCTCGCCGTCTGGTTCCGCGACGCCGCGGACTCCGGCTCGCTGGAGCGCTACCTGGAGACGTTCGCCCACACCTGCGCGGTGATGCAGACCCGCGAGGCGCTGGAGCGCGTCGCGGCCGAGTGCGCGGAGGACCTGGCCGCGGACGGCGTCGTGTACGCCGAGGTGCGGTACGCCCCCGAGCAGCACCAGGAGGGCGGGCTCACGCTCGACGAGGTCGTGGACGCGGTGAACGCGGGTCTGCGCGAGGGCGAGCGGCGCGCGGGCGGGCGCATCACGGTGCGCGCACTGCTCACCGGTATGCGGCACACCGACCGCTCGCTGGAGATAGCCGAGCTGACCGTCGCGCACCGCGAGCGCGGCGTCGCGGGCTTCGACATCGCGGGCGGCGAGATCGGCAACCCGCCGGCCCGGCACCTGCCCGCGTTCCAGCACCTCAAGCGCCACAACTGCCACTTCACTATCCACGCCGGCGAGGCGGTCGGCGCCGAGTCGATCCACGAGGCGGTGCAGGTCTGCGGTGCCGAGCGCATCGGCCACGGGGTGCGCATCACCGACGACATCACGGTCCACGACGACGGCACGGCCACGCTCGGCCACCTCGCCTCGTACGTGCGCGACAACCGCATCGCGCTGGAGGTCTGCCCGACCTCCAACCTCCAGACGGGCGCGGCGAAGTCGTACGACACCCACCCGATCGACCTGCTGCGCCGCCTCGGCTTCCGCGTCACTCTGAACACCGACAACCGCCTGGTGTCCGGGACGGACATGAGCCTGGAGTTCGTGCACATGGCGGAGGCGTTCGGCTACGGCCCCGAGGTCTTCGAGGAGTTCACGGTCGCGGCGGCCGAGGCGGCGTTCCTGCCGCTGCCGGAGCGGCAGCGTCTGATCGACGAGGTGATCCGCCCGGGTTACGCGGCGCTGCGCTGACGCGCGTCGCGAGTCCGGTCGCGGACGGCCGCACGACACCGAACCGCCGCCGGTGGCTCCGGCGGCGGTCGGGTGTGCGTCAGGCGTGGGCGCATACCCGCGTCACCACTGGCAATGGACGTGGGCGGTGTGTCCGACGTGCGAGCCGTTGACGATGCCGACGGGAGGGACGTCGTAGCCCCCCGGTTGTATCGAGTCCACGCGCCACACCCCAGTGCCACCAGAGGGCTTGACCAGGCGCCAACTCGTCGGCCCGTCATGGTCGAGAAGCTGGTCAAGAGCCGTTGTCGCCTGCGGGCGCGATTCCCCAGGGCGCCTTGCCCTCGTAGTAGTCCGCCACGGCCCCGCTGCCTGGCGAGCCGTTGCTACCCGGGTATGCGTCGGTTGCCGAGGCTGGTGTTGCGGCGAGGGCGACGGCGCCTCCTGCAATGACTGCGGCAGCGACGAGCCGTGAGGTGATGTGACTGATGGGCATGTGCTCTCCCTCCGCACCCGGCTCTCCCGGGAGACGTGGAGTCCCGGGCGGGCCGTGCTCTTGGAGTCCCTGACGTGGACAGCCCCCGTCGACCGCGGCGACTTCGGGGCGCGGGCTGCTGCTCCTCGGGGCGTATGCACGGCACTGGGGTCACACAGTGAACAACCAGTTCACCAAGACGGTCTGGGCCGTAGCGCGTCCGCAAGGTCGCGCGGATGTTGTCGGGCGACACGAAAGTGTCAGTGGGCGACGACACGTCACTCGGCCGGAGGCACGGTTCCCGTCATCGAGCGGATCGGCGCTGATGGCGCGTACGGCCATGCCTGTCGCGACCGCTGCCACAGTGAGGTTCAACACGGCGGTGCCCAACTCGATCAACCCATTGATCATCTCCACGCATGCCTCCGTGTCGTCTATGTGGGAACGACACGAATCTCGCAATGCGGATCTTGTTGCGGGGGCCAACAAACCCGATCGGCGATCTTGCCGACGAGCGGCAACACAAAACTTGGCAGGATGCCCTGCGGAGGGAGTTGTTGAGGGGATGGACGATTCACGGCCAGGACGGCGTCTGAAGCCTCTCAGCAGCAAGCTCGGCCCAGAAATGGCCGCTTGGGTCACCCGGCTGCGCGAGTTCTACACCGGTCTCGACATGACCTACGTCGAGCTGGCGGAGATGCTGGGCGGTGACCCCTCGACCTTGTCGCGCTACTTCAATGGGCAGCGTCTTCCCGAGATTGGTTTCTCGGAGCGGCTCTATCGCGCGGTGGAAACAAAGACGCATGCACCCGTCCAAGACCAGGTCAAGGACTCTGTGCGCGCGCTGTTAGCCAGCCCGGCCCTGCTCCCGCTGTGACGCCGGTCATTCCGGGTACGTGGCTTCCACGCAGACGACAAAGCGGGCGTCGCCTATCGGGGCCGAGTAGGTCCCGGTGGGCGCGGGCATGGCCTCGGCCGGTGCAGTGGCGCTGCCGCTCTGCGAGGGCGTAGGGTCCGGGCAGCCGTCTCCCCCGCCGGCCGGGCAGCGGACGGGTTCGAGTTCCGGCGTGCCGCAGTCGGCCGGTTCCTGCGAGGCGTACGGCGACGGCGGCGTGACGGATGGCGCGCTCCGCTGGATGAGCTCCGTGGCCGTGTAGCCGGAGAGGGCGACGAAGAACACGGAGACGGCCACCAGGCCGTTCTTGCCGAGCCGGATCACCAGTCGGTTCCCCACGGTGCGAACCGGTAGTCGTGCCTGAGCACTGCCGTCCCCCTCTGTCTGATCAGTGCCGCGCCTCGTCCACCGTACAAGTCATGACGGACACCGGTCCTCGGAGCCCCCGTCAGGACACCTTTCCCCGCACCACCGGCAGTTCCAGCACCCCCGTGTCCTCGGGCGCGCTCACGACCGTCACCGGCTTGACGCCCCGGTTGCCGAAGTACGCCGTGTCGCTCGCCGCGATCACGAACTCCAGCCGGTGGCCCGCCTCGTAGCGGTGCACGATGCCCGGCAGGTCGACGGTGAACGGCCTGGTCACGTCGGGTACCCGGACGGGGGCGACCAGGCGGTTGACGAGGGTCTTCGTGCCGTTCGGGGCGACGTCGTAGACCTTGGCGAACAGCACCAGCTTGTCGGCCGCGTCGTTCGAGTGCTGCACGCGCTCGGTCTTCGGCGAGACCACCTTGAGCCGGGCCCTGGGCGCGCCGACCACGTCGACGGGGGCCTTCAGCGGTTCGCTGCGCCAGCCCAGGCAGGTACCCGCAGTGTCGTACGGCTGCGGGTCGGGCAGGCCGACGATGCCGGACAGGGACGACTCGGAGTGACTGGTGGGCACGAGCCAGTTGGCGTAGGTGCGGCTGCCGCGGGCGACCTTCGCGCGGGTGTCGACGAGTTTGCCGTCGCCGGAGAGGTAGAGCTTCTGGGACAGGGACGGGACGGCGCGCGCCTCCCCGTAGCCGCTCTGCCAGTCGCGGTAGTAGGCGAAGGCGGGACCGGTGTCCGCGTTCGCGTTCGCGTGCAGGTACCGGTCGAACCAGGCGAGGATGCGCCGCCCCACGTAGCTGGTCTCCAGGTTGCCCTCGCCGATGTTGAGCTCGCCGGACGCGGGGTCCGTCATGCCGCCGCTGTGGCCCCAGGACTGCCAGATCATCTTGGTCTCGGTGCCCTGGGCCCTGAGCGTCTCGTAGCTGGCCTGCGCCTCGTTGAGGGTGAACAGGCTGTCGGCCTGGCCCTGGACGAGCAGGGTGGGTGCCTCGACCCGGGACAGGTAGGAGACGGGTGACACGCTGCGGGCGAAGCTCTGCATGTCGTCGACGCGGTCGGCCGGGTAGCGGCCGGAGTTGAGCAGGCGCAGTGTGTCGCAGGCCTGGGCGACGAAGTGCAGGCAGTCGAGCGAGTTGAAGCGGGACGGGTCGAGGCTCGGGTTGGTCAGCGGCTGTCCCTCGCCGATGAGCCAGAAGCCGTCCGCCCACTGCCACTTGAAGGCGCCGGGGACGGTCGTGCCCCTGGCGTTGTTCGGATCGATCGAGCGGTTGAGGTCGTTCCAGGTGATCAGGGGGACGAGTGCGTCCACCCGGCGGTCGACGGCGGCGGTGGCGAGCTGGATCGCGCCGCCGTACGAGCCGCCGATCATGCCGAGCCGGGGATCGCCGCGGCCGTCCTTCGTCACGAAGTCGATCACTGTGCCGTCGTCGGCGGAGCGCGTGCCGGCGAGGAAGTCGATCAGGCGGGAGGCCGCCCGGCCGTCGATGTCCGGGTCGTCGAGGGAGATGAGGCAGCCCGACCTGCCGAAGCCGAGTCCGGAGTACGCCAATGCGACGTAGCCGCGTGCGGCGAACGCCTTGGCCGTGTCCGCCGTTCCGTCCGACTTGCTGCCGCCGAAGCCGTTGGTGGTGAGCACGGCTGGAGCGGTCCGGTGGGCGCCGACGCCGGCCGGGCGGTAGAGGTCGGCGTCGAGTACGCAGGTCCTGCCGCCCGCCTCGACGGTGAACTTCAGTGCGGTGACCGTGAATTCGCCGGCCGGTGCGGCGGCCGTGGCGGGGGACGCGAGGGCGAGGGGCGCGAGCAGCGCCGTCCCCGCGGCCCATACGAGAGGCTTGCGGCTTCCGGGCAGGGCACGTGACACGAGGACCTCCACATCGAGGACGCCATACCGACCAGTAAGTAGGTGGCCGCGCCCATGCTGTGACACGCGTCGGACACAGGTCAACGCTCGTGCAGCGACTTCTTGACGGGAATTCAGCAGCGGCCTCCGGCCTTCCGCCGCGTCAACCGGCCGTCAGAGCAGCGCCGGTACCTCCAGCGTGAGCGTCCGGGCATCCGCGTCCAGCGTGGCCGGTACGCCGAGCGGCATCGTCAGCGCCGTCTCGCCGTGTCCGAAGCCGAACTCCTCCACCACCGGTACGCCGAGTCCTCCCAGCCGGTCGAGCAGCACCGCCCGCACCTGTTCGTACGGCCCGCACTCGGCCCACGACCCCAGCAGCACCCCGCCGACGCCCGACAGCCATCCGGAACGCAGCAGTTGGGTGAGCATGCGGTCGATGCGGTAGTCCTCCTCCCCCACGTCCTCCAGCAGCAGGAGCCCGCCACGGGCGGACGGCCGGGCGTGCGGAGTGCCGACATCGGCGGCCAGCAGGGCGAGGCAGCCCCCGAGGGTGACACCGCCCGCCCTCCCCGGCGCCATCGTGCGGGCCTGCGGCAGTCCCTCGACGGTGCGCACCGACTCCGGCTCGAACAGGGTGGCCCGCAGCGACTCCTGGGTGCGGGCGTCCTTCAGGAACGTGACCGCGCCCACCATCGGCCCGTGCAGCGTGGCGAGCCCCATCCGTACGGCGAACGCCTCGTGCAGTGCGGTCACGTCGCTGTAGCCGACGAACACCTTGGGGCCCGCCGCCCGCATCGCCGTCCAGTCGGCCAGATCCACCATGCGCTGGACACCGTAGCCGCCGCGGGCGCAGATCACCGCGGAGACGGACGGATCGCACCACGCCTCGGTCAGGTCCCGGGCGCGGGCCTCGTCGTCGCCGGCCAGGTACCCCAACCGGTCGTGCGTCTCGCGGACATGGGGCATCACGACGGGGTCGAGGCCCCAGGCGCGCAGGATGCCGAGGCCCGCGTCGAGGCGCTCGTCCGGCACGGGACCGCTGGGCGCGACGACGGCGACCCTGGCGCCCGGCCTCAGCCGGGCGGGCCGGCTGAGCGGTTCACTCGTCACTTCCTGAGCTCCAGCGCGGGGATGTCGGACCGGGTGATGCCGAAGGCCTGGGTGTACAGGGACAGTTCGGCCTCCAGCGCGCGGACCATCGTCTCCACTCTGCGGAAGCCGTGCCCCTCGCCCTCGAAGGCGATGTACGCGTGGGGGACGCCGCGTCCGGCCATCTGCGCCAGGAACCGTTCGCTCTGCGCGGGCGGGCAGATGACGTCGTCCAGGCCCTGAAGCAGCAGGAACGGTGCGGTGATGCCGTCCACGTGGGTGAGCGGCGACCGTTCCCGGTAGCGGCCGGGGACCTCGGCGAGCGGGCCGACGAGCGATTCGAGGTACTGGGACTCGAAGTCGTGCGTCTCTCCGCTCGCCCAGGAGAGCAGGTCCAGGACGGGATAGATGATCGTGCCGCAGGCGTACACGCTCGTTGTGGCGAGCGAGGCGGCCGCCGTCCAGCCGCCGGCGCTGCCGCCGCGGATCGCCAGACGCCGCGGGTCGGCCGTGCCCTCGTCGGCCAGCGCCTCGGCGACGGCCGCGCAGTCCTCGACGTCCACCACGCCCCACTGCTCGCGCAGCCGGTCCCGGTACGCACGGCCGTAGCCGGTGGAGCCCCCGTAGTTGACCTCGGCGACGCCGATGCCGCGCGAGGTGAAGTAGGCGATCTCCAGGTCGAGTACGAGCGCGGCGCGGCCGGTGGGGCCGCCGTGCGCCCAGATCACGTACGGCGGCAGCTCGTCGTCGGGTGCGACCCGGTCCGGGCTGTGCGGCGGGTAGATGTGGGCGTGGATCTCCCGGTTGTCGGGGCCGGTGAAGGTGCGGATCTGCGGCTCGGGGTAGTACGCGGGGTCCACCGGGTCGTCGTGGGCGCTGCCGATGACATGGGTCCGGCCGGTGCGGGTGTCGAGCTCGACGATCTCGTACGCGCTGCGCGGGCTGGCGGCGACGCCGATCACCCGGTCGCCGCAGACGGCGAGCGTGGCGGCCCATTCGCTCCACGGGCCCGCGGCGTCGACGAGCTCACCGGTCTCCGGATCCAGTATCCCGAGCGCGGTGGTGCCCCTGCCGTGGACGACGGCGACCAGCCCGTTGTCGAGGGGATGGAACCACTGCGAGCCGATCTTCCACAGCGGCCCGCCGAACTCCTCGCCCCGGCCCGGGCACAGGACGGCGGCGTGGCCGAAGGCGGCGCCCGCCGGACGGATGCGGCGCAGCTCCCACCAGTTGGCACGGTCGGAGACGAACAGCAGGGAGCCGTCCGGGGCCCAGTCGACCTGGCAGACCGACTCGTCCGCCTCGCCGACGACCGTGCGCACCTCCGTGAACGGTCCGCCCTCGGTCACCTCGCCGAGCATCACGACCGTGGCGTCCCACGGCATCCGCGGATGGTCCCAGGCGATCCAGGCGGCGTGCCGGCCGTCGGGCGACACCTTGGGGCCGGTGACGAAGCGGTGCCGGTCGTCGCTGAGTTCGCGGACGGCGCCGCGGTCGTCGGCGGCCGAGCCGTCGAGCGGCACGGCGGCGATCACGCGGCGTACGTCGGTGGGCGCCTCGCCGGTGGACTCCTCGAGGACGCACCAGACCTCGCCCTGCTCGATCCGCAACTGCGGGTCGGCCCACCGCAGTCCGCCGCCGACGGACGCGGTGGGGGTGAGCGGACGCGGCCGCGCGCCGGGCAGGTCCGGCTCGTACGCGTACAACCGCTGGTCCGGGAAGTGGACGAAGACGATCAGCGGACCGCCGTCGGCCCGCCCGGTCCCGGCCCAGGGCAGGCCGCCGTACTCCATGACCCGGCTGCGCACGTTCCAGGGTGCGGGCAGCACCGCATCCTCGCGGCCGTCGGGGCGCCGGCGCATCAGCGTGCGCCTGCCGCCCTCCGCCGGGCGTGGCGCGGTCCACCACACCTCGTCGCCGACGATGCCGAGGTGGTCCGGCTGCCCGTCGTGCGAGGCGGCGAGGGCGGCGCCGATCGGCGAGGGCCAGGTTCCGTAGGGCCCGGTGGGTACCATGTGCCGCTTCTCCTTAGGTCCTGTCCGGTCGATCAGGCCGGATCAGCGAGCGGGGTCTGGTGCGTGCGATCGCAAGGCGGAGGATTGAGTCCACGCGGAGCGTCGGCGATTGACGACAACGCAGCGAGCGTGCGTGCCAGGGCACGCGAGCCCGGCAAGATCGGCCGGACAGGGCCTAGGCGCTTCGCAGGTAGTGATCGAGCACGTGGACGCCGAAGTGGAGGGCCTCCACGGGAACGCGTTCGTCGACACCGTGGAACATGGCCGCGTAGTCGAAGCCGGGTGGCAGCTTCAGCGGGGAGAAGCCGTAGCCGGTGATGCCGAGCCGGGAGAACTGCTTGGCGTCGGTGCCGCCCGGCATGCAGTACGGCACGGTGCGGCCGTCCGGGTCGAACCGCTCGACGGCGGCGCGCAGTCTGGCGAACGTCGGGGAGTCGACGGGCGCCTGGAGCGGTACCTCGCGGTGGTGGAACTCCCAGTCCACGTCCGGTCCGGTCAGCCGGTCCATGGTCGCGATGAACTCGTCCTCGGCACCGGGCAGCATCCGGCCGTCCACGTACGCGGTGGCCTGACCGGGAATCACATTGATCTTGTAACCGGCTGCCAGCATCGTCGGATTGGCGCTGTTGCGCACCGTCGGTTCGACCAGGGCCGCGGCGGGACCGAGCTTGGCGATCAGCGCGTCGGCGTCGAAGCCGGGCGCGTGCACATCGGTGTCGATGCCGTGCAGCACGGCGAGTTCGGCGAGGGCCGCCCGTACGGTGGGGGTGAGCCGCACCGGCCACTCGTGCTCGCCGATCCGGGCGATGGCGGCGGCGAGCCTGGTCACCGCGTTGGCCCGGTTCACCTTGGAGCCGTGGCCCGCCGTGCCGCGCGCGGTGAGCTTCAGCCAGGCCGTGCCGCGTTCACCGGCCGCGATGGGGTAGAGCGTCATGCCGGGGACCGGGAAGGAGAAGGCTCCGGACTCGCTGATCCCCTCCGTACAGCCCTCGAAGAGGCCGGGGTGGCTGTCGGCGAGATAGCCGGAGCCGTCGATCGCGCTGGCCTCCTCGTCGGCGGTGTAGGCGATCACGATGTCGCGCCGGGGCCGGATGCCGTGCCGCGCCCAGGCCCGTACGACGGCGAGGACCATCGCGTCCATGTTCTTCATGTCGACCGCGCCGCGGCCCCACACCACCCCGTCGCGCACCTCGCCGGAGAAGGGGTGGACGGTCCAGTCCGCGGGCTCGGCGGGGACGACGTCGAGATGGCCGTGGACGAGGAGTGCGTCGGCGGAGGGATCGTCGCCCTCGATGCGGGCCACGACGTTGGTGCGGCCCGGTGTCCGCTCCAGGAGGGCGGGTTCGAGTCCGGCGGCGGCGAGCCGCTCGGCGACGTATTCGGCGGCGGGTCGCTCGCGGCAGTCGCCCGCGCCGCGGTTGGTGGTGTCGATGCGGATGAGTTCGGAGGTGAACGTCACCACTTCGTCGAGGGCCTGGGCGTCCACGGGCGTCGTCGTCACGTCAGCCATACTGCTCCTCCACAGCCGCGGAGACGATCGTCGTGACCGCCTTGAACGTGCGAATGCCTTCGTACATCGTCTCGCTGGTGTACGCGACGCGCCTCTCGCCGTGGGTGCGGGCGACGCCGGGGACGACGGTCGCGGCGGCGGCCAGGTGCTCGGCGTCGAACTCCAGCTCCACGGTGAAGGGTCCGCCGCGCACCGGTTCGTGCCGCACGGCGAGCGCGGCGGCCTCCTTGGCGGCGGCCCGGATCTCGGACGCGGTCCTGGCCGGGGTGCGGCACACGGCCGCGTAGCGCGAGACGTGGTCCTTGACGGCGACCTTGAGGGCGCCGGGCGCGTAGCCGAGCGCGTCCTCGCAGGTGAGGTCGTCGCCGGTGACGAGGACGACGGGGACGCCGTACTCGGCGACGACATGGGCGTTGAGCAGTCCCTCGCCGGCGCGGGCTCCGTTCAGCCATACGCCGGTGATGGAGTTGGCGAGGTAGGTGTGGGCGAGGACGCCCTGGGAACCGGCGCCGGTGTGGTAGCCGACGAAGGCGATGCCGTCGACGTCGCCGTGCTGGACGCCCTCCACCATGGACAGCGACTTGTGGCGTCCGGTGAGCATCTGGGCGCGCTCGTCGAGCTGTTCGAGCAGCAGATTGCGCATGGACCAGTGCGCCTCGTTGATGAGGACCTCGTCGGCGCCGCCGTCGAAGAAGCCGAGGACGGCGGCGTTGACGTCGGAGGTGAACAGGGAACGGCAGCGTTCCCACTGGGGGGTGCCGGGCAGGACGTCGGCGGGCCAGGTCACCCCCGTGGCACCCTCCATGTCGGCGCTGATCAGGATCTTCACAGCCACTCTCCGTTCCACGGGTGCACGGTGCCCAGGGGCGCGAGTGTAAACCGGGGAGTGGCTGTTCAGGAGGTTCCTGCGGCTATCGGCCGAGCACCTTTTCCAGGGAGGCGAGCGCGGCCTCGAGCTCCTCGCGGGTGATGGTGAGCGGCGGGGCGATCCGGATGGTGGAGCCGTGGGTGTCCTTGACCAGGATGCCCTCGGCCAGCAGCCGTTCGCTGATCTCGCGCCCCGTGCCGACCGCCGGGTCCACGTCGACGCCCGCCCACAGGCCGCGGGCGCGGAAGCCGACGACACCCCGCCCGGTCAGCGCGGCGAGGCCGTCGCGCAGGACGGTGCCGAGGTCCGCCGCCCTTCGCTGGTACTCGCCGGTGGCCAGCAGGTCGACGACCGCGGAACCGACGGCCGCCGACAGCGGGTTCCCGCCGAACGTGGAGCCGTGTTCGCCGGGGCGCAGCACGGACATCACGTCGCGCCGGGCGACGACCGCGGAGACGGGGACGATGCCGCCGCCGAGCGCCTTGCCGAGCAGCAGCATGTCGGGCACGACGGACTCGTGGTCGACGGCGAGCGTGGTGCCGGTGCGGCCGAGGCCGGACTGGATCTCGTCCGCGATGAACAGGCAGTTCGCGCGCCGCGTCAGGTCGCGCACGCCGGTCAGGTAGCCGTCGTCGGGAATGAGGACGCCCGCCTCGCCCTGGATGGGCTCGATCAGCACGGCCGCGGTGGTCTCGTCGATCGCCGCCTCGAGCGCCGCGAGGTCGTTGTAGGGGACGATGCGGAACCCGGGCGTGAACGGACCGAAGCCGCCGCGCGCGGTCTCGTCGGTGGAGAAGCTGACGATCGTGGTGGTGCGGCCGTGGAAGTTGCCGTCGGCGACGACGATCGTGGCCCGGTCGGGCGCGACGCCCTTGACCTCGTACGCCCATTTGCGGGCGACCTTGATGGCGCTTTCGACGGCCTCGGCCCCCGTATTCATCGGCAGGGTCATGTCGAGGCCGGTGAGGGCGGCGAGGCCCTCCGCGAAACCGGCGAGCCTGTCGTTGTGGAAGGCGCGGGAGGTGAGGGTCACCTCGTCGAGCTGGCGGTGGGCCGCGGCGATCAGATCCGGGTGGCGGTGGCCGAAGTTCAGTGCCGAGTAGCCGGCCAGCATGTCGAGGTAGCGGCGGCCCTCGACGTCCTCCACCCAGACGCCCTCGGCCCGGGCGACGACGACGGGCAGCGGGTGGTAGTTGTGCGCGAGGGTGGTCTCCTCGGCACGGATCAGCTCGGCGGAGGAGCGCTCGGTGCGTTCGGGCGTGAGGGTCATGCGCGGATCTCCTGGGTGCAGCACTTGATGCCGCCGCCGGCCTTGTGGAACTCCGACAGGTCGACGGGGACGGGGACGTAACCGTGGGCTTCGAGGCGGCCGATGAGCCCTTCGGCCTGGGGGGCGACGAGGACATGGCGGCCGTCGGAGACGGAGTTGAGCCCGAAGGCCATGGCGTCCTCGCGGGTCGCGGTCACCGCGTCGGGGAACAGGCGCGCCAGTACCTCGCGGCTGCCGGGCGAGAAGGCCTCGGGGTGGTAGGCGATGTGGGCACGGCCGCCCGCGTCCCCGTCGTCGAGGACGAACAGCGCGGTGTCCAGGTGGTAGAAGTACGGGTCGACCAGCTGGAGGCCGATCACCGGGACGCCGAAGAACTCCTGCACCTCGCGGTGCGCGGCTGGGGTGGTGCGAAAGCCGGTGCCGGCGAGGACGAAGTCGCCGGCGGGCACCAGGTCGCCCTCCCCCTCGCACACCGACTCGGGCCGGTGGACCTCGAATCCGGCGGCCTTGAACCAGGTCTCGTACGCGGCCTCCTCGGGCCTGCGCTGCGGTGCGTGGAACCGGGAGCCGAAGACCCGTCCGCCGAGGACGAGCGCCGAGTTCGCGGCGAACACCATGTCCACGAGGCCGGGCTCCGGCCTGACGTGCTCGACGGTGTGGCCGAGGTCTCGGTAGGTGCTGACGAGGGTCTGCCACTGGGCGCGGGCCAGGTCGTGGTCGACCTCGCCGCCCTCGCGCATCCAGGGATTGATGGCGTACTGCACGTCGTAGTACCGGGGTTCACAGACCAGGTAACGCCTGGGCCGGGGCACACGTCTTTGTGGCACCGAGGGATTCCTCCCGCTTCGTCTCGATGTCCGGTGGACGTCTCCACGGTAGGAATCGGGACGGACCGGCGACAAGAAACAAGAGCTGCGTGTACGCGCAGGAATGCTGCGTTTTCGGGTGTCCCGGCGGCGGTTCGCTTCACGCCTCGCCGGAAGGGGGTTCCTCCATGGTCGCGGCCCTTCCCGCACCGGCCTCCGGACTGGAGGTGAGCAGGTGGGAGAGCACCATGTAGCTGATCGTCTTGCGGATGAACGGCTCCGCCCGGATACGCTCCAGCACCTCCTCGAAGTGCTCCACGTCGGTGGCCCGCACGTGCAGCAGCGCGTCGGCGCCGCCGGTCACGGTCATCGCGGCCATGATCTCGGGGTAGTCGCGCACGACTTCCGCGAGACGGCGCGGCGGCGCCGCGCTGTCGCAGTACACCTCGACGTACGCCTCCGTGCGCCAGCCGAGGGCGGAGGGGCGGACCGTCGTGGTGAACCCGGTGATGATGTCGGCCTCGCGCATGCGGTCGACGCGTCGTTTGACGGCGGTCGCCGAGAGGCCGATCGCCGCGCCGATCTCGGTGAAGCTCGTCCGCGCGTTCGCGACGAGAGCGGCGACGATCTTGCGGTCCAGCTCGTCGAACGGCGCGGATCTGTTGGTCATGGCGGTGTTCCTCCGGACGGCCCTGCTGCGCGCGGACACTATCGGAAGATGGCCATGGCCTGCACTTCGAGCACCGAGTCGGCCGCGTTCCAGTCCTGCACCTTGCCCAGGCAGCGCGCCGAGAACGTGCCCTGCGGGACCTCGTTGCGCAGCCCCTCGGTCGCGCAGGTGACGCGGACCCGCGGACCGGACGACGGGTCGTCGGTGTCGCCGTAGGGGGCGAGGAAGACCGTGGACTCGGGCGATTCGCCGATCTTGCGGAACCGCCCGCGGATGAGCACGAAGTCCTCGATGTCGCGCAGCCGCACGGTCTGCGCCGGCGAGGCGCCGGACCGGGGATCGTTCGCCAGCGCGCGGGCGAGCGCGGCGTTGCGCCGTACCGATTGCCCCACGAGGTCGACATGGACGATGACGTCCTTCTTCTCCAGGACGTCCATGATGACGCCGATGACGGAGATCGGTTCGGCGACCTCCATGTACTTGCTGACGATCTCCCTGTTGTCCTTGCGCCCGCCGCCCGCGCTCAGCCCGAAGACCTTCGCCCGTACGCTGCCGTCCTTGCTGTCACTGGTGCGCTGCTCGACCTCCTTGCGCAGCGCCGCCGCGTAGCCGCGCATCTGGTAGTGGTCCATGACGGACCGGTCGTGCAGGTAGAAGCAGATGCTGTACGTCAGGTCCCGGCCGCCGCGTCCGCCCCGGACCAGCCGCTTCACGGTCAGAACGAGCAGCACGGCGGCGCCCGCGGCCGTCATCAGCCACAGGAGCATCCAGGGCCACCACACACCCCACCATGCCTCAGTGAACACACCCACGGATCTCCTTGAATGCGCTGAGGAGGGAACGGCCGGTGGCGTCGACCATGCGGCCGCCCGTCGCCCGTGCCCCCCGGTCCAGTTCCTCGTCGTCCGCCTCGCCGTAGCGGACGGTGTAGGTGCGCACCGCTCGGGTCTCCTCCGGCAGCCGCGCGTGGCGGCGGACGAAGGCGTCGAGACCTATGCCGGTGTTGTTCTCGCCGTCCGTCATCAGCACGATGGAGACGTTGCGCCCCGGCCGCTGCCGCAGGGCTGTGGACACGCTGCGGTAGGCGGTCTCGAGGGAGGACCAGACGGCGGTGCTGTCGTCGAAGTCGTCGGACGCGACGAAGCCGCGCAGGCGGTCCAGGTCGACCTGGCCCTCGTACGTGACGCTGCGCTCGTCCAGTACGCGCCCGCCGAAGCGCATCACCGTCAGCGTCTCGCCCCGGTAGAACCGCACGAACTTGCCCGAGGGCGAGTCGTCCGCGCCGGCGAGTCCGTCGAAGGTGGCGCGCAGCCGTTCGATGCGTTCCCCGCGCATCGACGTGGAGAAGTCGAGCAGGAAGATCACCTGGGCGGTGCGGTCGCGGTGCGGGTCCCCGTAGTCGGCGAGGAGCCGGTCGACGACTCTCTGGTCGTCGGGGAAGTAGAGCGCGTTGCCGACGCCCGCGCGCAGCGGCGCGATGCGGGGCACCGCCGGGTCGATCGGGCGGCGCATGGTGCGTTCCATGATCCGTTGCTGGACGGGTTCACTGCGCAGCCACTCCACCAGCCGGTCGTACGCGGCGCGCTTGGCCGGGTCGAGGAGGAGCAGGGGGTAGTCGGACAGGACCATCCCGTCCTTGGGATAGACGATCTCCAGCGGTTCGCGGAGCCGGCCGCTCCTGTTGAGCACGAGCAGTTCGGACTCGTAGGTGATCAGGGCGTTCAGCTCGCCCTGGCGGGCCACGTAGCCGTCGGCGAGCGAGCCCGAGACGTCGCTGGTGAGCGCGTGTCCGGCGAAGAAGCCGCGCAGCCGGTCGCAGGAGACGTCCGCCGGGCGCAGGGCGGTGCCGGTGCCGGCCGCGGCGGTCGCCACGCCGACGAGCGCGGCGAGGCCGCTGTTGCTGCGGCGCGGGTCGGCCATCCCGAACCGCAGGGAGCCGTCGGCGGCGGCGTCGGCCGCGTCGGACCAGGAGATCTGGCCGTCCGGGGTGTTCCGGCGCAGCCGGTCGGCGACGGCGCGCTTCATGCCGATGACGACGGGCGACCGCATGGTGTTGGTCGCCAGCGGCTTCTCGCCGCTCGCACCGTTCGCCTTGGCCCTCAGCAGGTAGTACCGGTCGGACGACAGCCACGCCAGGTCGTGCCGACGGGGCCCGGGTCCGGCCAGCTCGTTGCTGGCGTCCAGCGTCCCCCGGTGGTCCATCTCCAGCCTGATGCCGGTCTCGCGGCGCAGGTCGTCCAGCAGGGGCGCCATGTCGGCGAGTTCCGTGCTGGCCAGCACGCTCAGGGTGACCGGGTCGGGGCGGTTCGTCGAGCAGGCGGTGGTCGCGGCGAACCACAGGCCCGCCAGGCACAGGGCGACCAGCCTGGTCGCGCGGCCGGGCGCCGCCATCAGGGCTGCCCGGACGCGACGTCGGCGGCGGGGCAGTCCCCGACGGCGGAGATCATGCGCTCCAGAAAGCGCAGCCGGGGCATCTCCGACCTGGTGTCGTCACCGTCGATGGCGGGCGCGGGGACCTCGCGCTCCCGGAGGAAGCCGGTGAGCTGGTCGCCCGCGACGTGGCCGGTGGGGTCGAGGATGCGGAAGCCCAGTTCCATGGCGCGGCGCCGCAGCTCCGGGTCGCGTGTGATCAGTTCGCCGAGCCGGTCGCCGTCCCTGTTGAGGGCGATGAACTGCGGCTGGGTGACGAACTGTCCGGACGGGTAGAGCAGCACGCGCTGTGCGTCCGGCTTGTCGTACCGGTTGCGGTACTGCACCTGGTAGGCGAGGTACTGGTGCTCGTAGGCCACCACCACCGGGGCGATGTTCTTGCCCTCGGGCGAGATGTAGGTGCGGAAGACGTCGGCGGCGGGGAGACCCTGCTCCATGAGGTGCCGGATGTCCCGGCCGCGTTCGTCGGCCTCCCGGTCCGTGTCCGGCACCTCGTCGCCGCCGCCGTTCCAGGTGAAGGCGACCAGCGCGAGGTAGGTTCCCGCGGAGTTGGAGCCGCAGACGTCGGGGGTCTGGGCGACGATCCGGTTGGCGTTGGTGATGCCGTGCCGCCGGACCCCGATGTCGTTCCAGCGGCGCTTGTCGTGGATGTGCTGGAGGAACTTCTGCATGTCCAGCACGTAGTAGAACGGCTGGTCGGAGCCGGGCCCCCGCTGCGCGGTCGCGATGCCCGCGTCGGCGAGCGTCTCGGCGTACTCACGGTAGGTGGCGAGTGCGATGGGGCTGACGAACGGACGGTGGACCTTGGCGTACCGGTTCGCCGCCGCGCGCTCGCCGGTGATCAGGTCGCCGGCGGGCTGCCCGGAGGGGAAGACGAAGTCGTACGAGGAGATGTCGTGGACGGCGACCTCGCGCGAGCCCGAGCTGGTGATGTGCACGCGTATGTGATGCTTCATCAGGATGCGCTGCACCTCTTCGTCCTCGAAGAAGTCACGCTTGGAGGCCATCTTCCCCTCGAGCGTGACGACCCGTTCGAGGGGCAGCAGGATGTTCCCCGACACGGCCAGCACCGTCGTGCCCGTCAGCACGGCGGCCAGCAGCGGGAGGACCGTCAGGAGGAAGCTGCGCCGCGACCAGGACGAGCGCGACTCCCGTCTGATGCCCAGCCGCGGTTCCTCGGCCGTCCGTCTCTCCCCGACCTCCACGGGCGCCTCCCCCTCGTCCCCGGCGTCACCTCGAGAAACATCCTTTCGCCTCCGGGTGACTCCCCGGAGACCTCACGGCCACCGTCAGGTGAACAGTTCAACTCCCGCTGTCGAAAAGCTGGTTGGACGGACGACGGCTTGTCCGGACGGCTCGGCCCATCCGCCCCGGACACCCGCCCGCCGGGCCGTCACGGCAGGGACAGTTCGCACCAGACCGTCTTGCCCCGCGCCGTACGGCTCGTGCCCCACTCCCGCGCGAGGGCGCTGACCACGCGCAGGCCCCGCCCCGCCTCCTCCTCCGGCCGTGCGCCGCGCAGTGTCGGCAGGGTGTGGTCGTCGTCGGCGACCTCGCACAGCAGCGTCCCGGCCCGTACGAGACGCAGCTCGGCGCGCCGCCCGTCGGCGTGGCGCACGGCGTTGGCCACGAGTTCGCCGACGAGCTGTTCCGCGGTCTCGGTGAGCGCGCCGAGCCCCCACCCGGCGAGCTGTCCGCGGACGAGCCGACGGGCACGGGCGGCCTCGCGCGCCTCCAGCGACAGCTCCCAGGTGGCGACGGAACCGGGCTCGATGCCGTTCAGACGGGCCATCAGCAGCGCGACGTCGTCCTTGCGGCCGCCGCGGGTGTTGAGGGCACGGATGATGGTGTCGCAGGCGTCGTCCATGGACGCGGCCGGGTGTGCGGCCGACTCGCAGAGCGTCGCGAGGCCCACGCCGATGTCCTCGCCGCGCACCTCCACCAGGCCGTCCGTGCACATCACCAGCCGGTCGCCGGGCGACACGGGCACGCGGACGCTCTCGAACGGCACGCCGCCGACGCCGATCGGAGCTCCGGTGGGCAGGTCGAGAAGTTCGCTGCGGCCGTCCTCGGCGCGGACGATCACGGGCGGGATGTGGCCCGCGTTCGCCAGGTGCAGTTCGCCGCGGATGGGGTCGTACACGGCGTAGAGGCAGGTGGCGAGGTAGTGCTCGCCCATGCGCTGGGCCAGGTCGTCGAGGCCCCGCAGCAGCTGCTCGGGCGGCAGGTCGAGGGCGGCCATGGTCTGCACGGCGGTGCGCAGCTGGCCCATCATCGCGGCCGAGTTGAGGCCGTGGCCCATGACGTCGCCGACGACGAGCGCGGTACGCGAACCGGGCAGCTTGACGGAGTCGAACCAGTCGCCGCCGACCCGGCCCAGCAGCGTGCCCGGCAGATAGCGGGTGGCCGTGTCACAGCCGGCCATGCGCGGGGTGACCTGCGGGAGCATCGAGTCCTGAAGGGTCTCGGCGACGTTCTCCTGGTAGGTGTACATGCGCGCGTTGTCGATCACGAGTCCGGCGCGGGCGGCCAGCTCGGCGCCGGTGACGCGGTCCATGTCGTTGAACTCGGGCCGCTCGGGGTGGCGCAGCAGGATCATGCACCCGAGGACGACGTTGCGCGCCTTGAGCGGTGCGATGAGCATCGAACGGCCGTTGATGAGCGGACGCATGTCGCGCTTGTCGAACTGCTCGGCGATCGCGGTGCCCATCTCCTCGGTGATGCGGGGCACCAGGACCGGCTCGCCGGTGATCATGCACTGGAAGAAGGGCGTGTGCGCGGGGAACGGCATGGATTCGCCGACCGGCACGACGTCGTCCCAGCGCCCCGGCTCGTCGACGTGCTCGAAGGCGACACGGTGCCACATGGTCGTCGCGTCGGGCTCCCCTTCCGAGAAGCCCTCGCCGGCGACGACCTCCTCCCGCAGGTAGGTGCAGGCCACGTCGCTGAACCGGGGCACGACCGCGGCGCTGACCTCGTGGATGGTGCGGGCGAGGTCGAGGGAGGAGCCGATGCGTCCGCTGACCTCGTTCAGGAACTCCAGGCGCTCGCGCACCGCCGCGTACTCGAGGTCCTGCTCCAGATCCGCGGCGTCCACGGGATGCCCGGCCGCGACGGCCTCCTCGGCGGCACGGCGGCGCGCGAGGCGCTCGGCCCTGCGCGGCACTCCCCAGTCAGGGGTGACGGGCACCCGATCGTGGTGGCTGAACTCCAGGACCGGGTAGCCGAGTTCGAGGATCTGGGAGACGATCCGGTTCGACTCGCGCACACTCATGCTGGGCATGATCTCGGGGAGCCCGCGCGCCAGTTCGCCGAAGCCGGGGAAGTCGGTGTGCAGGGCGAAGCCGGGTGCGATGCGCTCGACGCTCTCGTCCGCTCCGGCGAACTGGCCGGCGTCCGCCGCGAGGACGACCAGCCGTTCCCTGCCCGGTCCGACCATGGGGTAGGCCCACCACAGCACGTCGATACGGTCCTGGCCGGGATCGGACAGCCGGGCGCGGCCCGCCGCCGGGTAGTCGGTGAGGCCGCCGAGGGCGTCGAGGGCGCCGTGCAGGGCCTGTCCGCCGTAGCCGTCGACGAAGTCGTCGGCAGCGTCGGCCGCCAACGCTCCGAAGACGGGCAGCAGTTCGACGGCGGGACGGCCGATCGCCGCCTCGCGCGCCGGGCCGAAGAGACGCCGGGCGCCGGTGGACCAGTGCGACACGAGGCCGTCGCCGTCCACGACGACCACCGCAAGCGGAATCCTCCCCGCGGCCGCGTACTCCTGCGGCGGGGCCGACGGAACACCACTGTCCATGGGCGGAGCGCTCCTTCCAGGATCCGGGGACCGTGTCACCACGGTACGGCGCTGTGCGGTGCACGCGCCGGGCAACGGCCCAACACGTGGTGCGCCCGCGCACAATTGACGTCGGTCAAGCTCTCCACTGGTCCGGCCGCGGCGCGGGCGCGCCGAGTGCGCCGCCCCCTGCCGCGGGCCGGGACCGGTTCAGTCGGCGTGCCCGAGCTGGAGGTCGCGTTCCGTGCGTCCGCCGCCCGCGACCTGGAGCACGGTGGCGACCGGCGGGTAACCGGCCGCGATGACCGTGTACTCGCCGGACGACAGGTCCACGAAGCGGAACATTCCGTCCGGTCCGGTGGTGAGCGTGTCGACCACGTTGCCGGCCGCGTCGAGGAGAGTGACCCGGGCGTCGTCGACCGGCCGGCCGTCCCCGGCGCGCACGGTGCCGCGCAGCACCGCCCCTCCGGCCAGTTCGATGTCCTGGCGGGTCTCGCGGGACGGCTGCACGCTCACGGGGTGCGCGGCCGGCCGGAAGGCGGGGGCGCTGGCGGCGAGGGTGTACTCCCCCGCGACCAGTTCGCCGATCACGTAGCCGCCCTCCCGGCCGCTGCGGGTGGAGGCCACGACCTCGCCTCGCACGTCGGTGAGCGTGACGGCCGCGTCGCGGACCGGAGAGCCGTCGGCGGTGACGACGACACCCGCGAGCCGGCCTGCTCCGCCGAGCACGACGTCGAGCTCGACGGGCCGTTCGCCGACGGTGACCGTCACCGCCTGGGGCTGGTGGCCGCCCGCGGCGGCGATCATCACGTACGAGCCGGAGCCCGGCACACTCAGCGCGTACCGGCCGTCCTCGCCGCTCGCGCCGCGGCCGATCTGCTGCCCCTGGACGTCGATGAGGGTGAGCGCGGCGCGCGGGACGGTGCTCCCGTCGTGGTGCTGCACGGTGCCGCAGACGGGGACGCCCGCGACGGGGGCGGCGGCCGGTCCGGGGGCGGCCCGCACGGCGGTGCGGGCGTGCGGGACGGCGGCGGGCTCGGCGGTGGAGGCGTTGTGGGACACCAGCGGTTTCTCCTTGAGGAAGAAGGCGAGGAAGAGGCCGAGGACGAGCACCGGCACGAGGTACAGGAAGATCCGCGGCATCGCGTCCGCGTACGCCTGGATGTAGCCCTCGCGCAGCGCGGGCGGCATGGCGTGGACCAGCTGCGGGGTGATCGATTCCGGGGCGGGCAGGCCGGCGCCGGCCGGGACACGGCCGGCGAGCGCGTCGGTGAGCCGGTCGGCGAACAGGGTGCCGAAGACGGCGGCGCCGACGCTGCCGCCGATCTGCCGGAAGTAGTTGTGGGCGCTGGTGGCGGTGCCGAGGTCGGCGGGCGGCACGGCGTTCTGGACGGCGAGGATCAGCACCGGCATGACGAGTCCGATGCCGATGCCGAGGACCGCCTGCCAGAGGCTGTACTCGAGGCGCGGCGTGTCCGCCTCCAGCCGGGAGAGCAGCCACATGCCCACGGCCGAGAGGGCACTGCCGGCGACGGGGTAGACCCGGTAGCGGCCCGTACGGCTGATGAGCTGGCCGGAGACGATGGAGGCGACGACGATGCCGCCCATCATCGGCAGCATGAGCAGGCCGGACTCGGTGGCAGTGGCGCCGTCGACCATCTGCAGGAAGGTCGGCAGGTAGCTCGCCGCCCCGAAGAGCGCGATGCCCACGACCGCTCCCACGAGGGACGTGAGCGTGAAGACGGAGTCGCGGAACAGCCGCAGCGGGATGAGCGGTTCGGGCGCGAAGCGCTCGACGACGAGGAAGAGGACGGTGCTCGCGGCGGCGCCCGCGGCCAGGGCGAGGACGACGCGCGAGTCCCAGGCGTACTCGGTGCCGCCCCAACTGGTCAGCAGGACGAGGCAGGTGGAGGCGGCGGCGAGGAGCAGGGTGCCGAGGACGTCGAGCCGGGCCCGGGCGGCGGGCTTCGGCAGCTTGAGCACGAGGGAGACCACGACCAGCGTGATCAGCCCGAAGGGGACGTTGAAGTAGAAGCACCAGCGCCAGGACGCATGGTCGGTGAAGAAGCCGCCGAGCAGAGGCCCCGCGACGGAGGCGAGTCCGAAGGCGGCGCCGATGAGTCCCATGAACCGGCCGCGTTCGCGTGCCGGGACGATGTCGGCGATGATCGCCTGCACACCGATCATGAGGCCGCCCGCGCCGACGCCCTGGACGGCGCGGAAGGCGATGAGCTCGTTCATGCTGCGCGACCAGCCGGCCAGCGCCGACCCGATCACGAAGACGACGATGGCGAACTGGAACACGCCCTTGCGGCCGAAGAGATCGCCGAGCTTTCCGTAGACCGGCAGGCCGATCGTGGCCGTGAGCAGATACGCGGTGATCGCCCAGGGCATCCGGTCCAGGCCCTGGAGCTCCCCCACGATCCTCGGCAGCGCTGTGGCGACGATCATCTGCTCGAGCGCGGCCAGGAGCAGCGCGAGCATGAGGCTCATGAAGACGAGCCGTACGCGGCGGGGGCTCAGCGGCTCCGGCCGGGCGGGTACGGGAGGCGGCGGGTTCACCGGACCGGTGGCGGGCTGCTCGTCCTTCACCAGAGTGCTGCCGCTCACGTCCTGCTCCCCTCGTCACGCTGCGCGGCGTCATTCTTCGCATTGCGCATGAAGGGGGAGCAAGTCGGGCGCACTCCCGGCAGGGCGTTCGAGAGTGCCCCAACAGGGCGTGCGCGAGGCGCACTTGGGGCGCTCATCAGGGGCTTTCCCGCGACCCGATGCGCCGGGGACGCACGTGCGGGCCGCGGGGAAAACCACCCGTTCCGGTGAGGCTACTTCTCGACGTGGGCGGCGAGCCTGTCCAGCACGCTGTCGTAGATCCGGCCGAGCCCCTTGGGCGCGAAGGTCCTCTCGAAGAAGCCGCCGATGCCGCCGGCGCCGGTCCAGACGGTGGTGACGACCACCCTGGACCTCCCCTCGCCGGCCGGGGTGACCCGCCAGGTGGTGACCATGGAGGAGTTGCGGTCCTTCTCGACGAGCTCGCCGTCGGTGGGCTCGGTGACCTCCAGCAGGCAGTCGCGGACGCGCTTGCTGGTGGCCTGGAGCTTCCAGTGGACGAGGGTGCCCTCGCCGTCGCCGCCCTCGCGCACCTCGTACTCGCTGAAGTGCTCGGGCAGGAGCTTCGCGCGGGTGCCCGCGTAGTCGGCCAGCGCGTCGAACACCGTCTCCGCGTCCGCCGAGATGATCCGTTCCGTGGTGGCCTCGACCTGCGCCATGTCCTGTTCCTCCAGCAGTCGCTCCATCGGGATGCGCACTAGCCAATCACCTCCCGCACCCCCTCCCAAATCACGGTTGAAGCGATCATGGGAACAGATGTTCTATTCTCTGGTCAGAGCGAGCGAGGAGGCGCCCCATGCGCTGGGACAATCTGGCCGAGAGCCCCGCCACCAACGGGGCCGCCCTGTTCGGGGCATCGGCGGTGACCACCCGGACCTTCGACACCCCCGAGTTCCGGGGCATCACCTTCCACGAGGTCCGCGCGCGTTCGATCCTCAACCGGGTGCCCGGAGCGTCCCGGATGCCGTTCGAATGGACCGTGAACCCCTACCGGGGCTGCACGCACGCCTGCGTGTACTGCTTCGCCCGCAAGACCCACAGTTACCTGGACCTCGACACGGGACTCGGCTTCGACTCCCAGATCGTCGTGAAGATCAACGCCCCCGAGCTGCTGCGCCGTCAGCTCGCCTCCCGCCAGTGGCAGGGCGCGCATGTCGCCATGGGCACGAACGTGGACTGCTACCAGCGCGCCGAGGGCCGCTACCGGCTGATGCCCGGCATCATCTCGGCGCTGCGCGACCACGCGAACCCGTTCTCCATCCTGACCAAGGGCACGCTGATCCTGCGCGATCTCGACCTGCTGCGGCAGGCCGCCGAGGTCACCGAGGTCGGCATCTCCGTCTCGGTCGGCTTCACCGACCGCGAGCTGTGGCGCACCGTCGAGCCGGGCACGCCCTCGCCCGAGCGCCGGCTCCACGTCGTCCGCGCACTGACCGACGCGGGGATCGGCTGCGGCGTGCTGATGGCGCCGGTCGTTCCGTTCCTCGGCGACCACCCGGACCAACTGCGGGCGACGGTCCGCGCGATCGCCGCGTCCGGCGCCACCTCGGTGACCCCGCTCGTGCTGCATCTGCGGCCGGGCGCCCGCGAGTGGTACATGGCCTGGCTGCGCGAACACCATCCGCACCTGGTCGCCCGCTACGAGCGGCTGTACGCGGAGGGCGCGTACGCGCCGAAGTGGTACCAGCGCCGTATCACCCGCCATGTGCACGAACTGGCGGCCGAGTTCGGGATCGGCCCTTCGGCCCGGCCCGGCGGCCACCGCCGCCTGCCGGTGCGCCCGGAGCCGCATGCCCGGGCGGAACCGGAGCCCACCCAGCTGACCCTCCTCTAGCCCGCGGGCTCCAGTACCCCCCGTACCGCGCCCGGGTCCCAGTAGAACGGGCGGATCTCGCGGATGCGGCCGTCCCGCACCGTCATCAGCTGGACGATGGTCGTCTCCAGTGCGCGGCCGACGCCCGGGCGACGAACCGCACACGCTCGCCGCGATCGAGGCCGGATCCCCCGTGCCGCCGTGGCGCTGTCAAGCGTCCGGACTCACGCGGTGCCGTCGGCCTTGGTTCGTTGTCATGCGCGACGAGACCACGGAATGTGAAAGTGGGATCAGTGAGAGGATTGCGGGGTGACGGCCAGAACCAGTGACATCGAGAAGGCAGCCGGTGTGCTGCGCGCCGGAGGCCTGGTGGCCTTCCCGACCGAGACCGTTTACGGCCTGGGCGCCAACGCCGAGGATCCCGCCGCCGTCGCGCGCATCTTCCAGGTCAAAGGGCGTCCGCCCTCCCACCCGCTGATCGTCCACGTCGGCGGCGCGGAGGACCTGGGCGACTGGGTCGAGGACGTGCCCGCGACCGCGCGGCTGTTGGCCGAACGCTTCTGGCCGGGGCCGCTCACACTGGTCCTGCGGCGCGGTCGCCGGGTGCCCCTCGAAGCGACGGGTGGGCTGGAGACGGTGGCCGTGCGCGTGCCCGACCACCCCGTCGCACTCGCGCTGCTGTCTGCTTTCGGCGGCGGTGTGGCGGCCCCGTCCGCCAACCGCTTCGGCTCGGTCAGCCCCACGACGGCGGGCCACGTCCGTGCGGAGCTCGGTGACGCCGTCGACTTCGTGCTGGACGGCGGCCCCTGCGAGGTCGGCGTCGAGTCGACCATCGTCGACGCCACGGGCGAGACCCCGAGCGTGCTGCGGCCCGGCGGGGTGACGCGCGAGAACCTCGAAGCCGTGCTGGGGTACCCGCTTGAAGTCCCTGCGACGAGCCGCGTTCGGGTGCCGGGCCAGCATCCGTCCCACTACGCGCCGCGCGCGCGGGTCGTCCTCGTCGAGCCCGAGAAGGTCGTCACCGAAGCGGAACGCGCGCAGGAGTTGGGGCACCAGGTGGGCGTTTTCCTTCCCCCGCCCTTCGCCGGCGCCCCGGTGAAGGCGCACGCCGTGGTGGAGGTCCCCGGTTCGGCGGCCGCCTACGCGCGCGGGCTGTACGGGTTCCTGCGCGAGCTCGATCAACGCGGGTGCGACCTCATCGTCGCGTCCTTGCCGGTGGAGGAGGGGCTGGGACTCGCGATCGCCAACCGGCTCCGCCGCGCCGCCGGCCCCCGGCCCTCCACCGGTATCGACGTGCCGGATCTTCAGGAACGCTGAGCGCCCGGCATCACGACACCGCGTCTGCCGGTACCTCAAGGCCGCGGACGGTGACAAGGCGGGCCGTTCCGTCGGCCAGCCGATACGACAGCCCCACCACGGCGGCCTGCCCGGCTTCGACCGCCTGCGCCAGGACGCGGGAGCGGTCCAGCAGCAGGTCGACGGTGTGCCGGATGTGCTCGGCGATGAAGTCGGCGTCCTCGGTGTGCCCGGCCGCACGGGCGGCCAGCACGCTGGGGGTCACCCGCTCGATCACGTCCCGTACGTAGCCGCCGGCCGGCCTGCCGTCCTCGACCGCGGAGCGGGTGGCGGCCACCGCGCCGCACGCGTCATGGCCCAGCACCACGACCAGGGGTGCGCCGAGCACGCTCGCCCCGTACTCGATGCTGCCCAGCACCTCCGGGCCCGCGACGTGTCCGGCGGTGCGGACCACGAACAGGTCGCCCAGCCCGCGGTCGAAGATGATCTCGGCGGCCAGGCGGGAGTCGGAGCAGCCGAAGAGCACGGCGAACGGGTTCTGGGCAGGGACGACCTCGGTACGGCGGGCGGCGTCCTGGTTCGGGTGCTCCGGCGAACCGGCGACGAACCGCTGGTTGCCGGCCATCAGCATCTCGAAGGCGTCACGAGGCGTAAGCGTCTGGGTGTCGGCCATGGGAAGCAGACTACGACCAGAGCCCGGGCACGGCGCAGCCAGGTCCAGCCGTAGCCGAGAGAGCAGACGGGGGCAGGTGGTGCCTGCTTGAGTGGCGGAATGGCTCAGAGTCCGGGCCTTCGCGCGTCGGCGGCCGGGGGCGTTCCTGGGCGGTGCGGTGGTGGCCGGTCTCGTGGTCGGCCGTCTCGCGAAGGCAGGCGAGGCGGCCCAGCCCTTTGACGGTGGGCGGCAGGCCCCTGCCCGTGAGGAGAGCAGTCCGCTGCCGCAGGGCACTGTGCGGCAGGAGCTGCCCGGTTATCCGGGGGTGTGAGATGTCGTCGATCTCCCCGCAGTCGCCGCAGCGGGTCGCCGACGAAGCACGCAGGCAGAGCCCCGACAGCCAGTAGTCCCGGTGCCGGGACGCACCACCGCCACAGGCAAGATCCGCCCTGCAGCCCGGTCGACCCCCGCCATTGAGCGGGCCCGTGACCGCCACTGCGCGGGCCAGGGGCTTCCCTCCCCGGCCTGGCGTGGCGGCACCGGAAGGAGGACGTGACCATGGCCCGGAACGCAGGAGAGAAGGACGGCAACGGCGCACCTCGCCGAGGGCGAGGAGAGCGGCCGCCGCCCGAGACGCCCACCCAGATGCCCAAACGGTCATGGGGAGCTGTACTGAAGCGCACCCTGAAGGAGTTCAAGGACGACAGCCTGACCGACTGGGCCGCCGCCCGGCGCCGAAGCCCAGCTGGGCCGCCAGCCGGCACCGGCCGCCCTGCCGGCGCGAGCGGCATGCCTCGTCCCCCGTTCTCGGGGCCGGTCGCGTACCGAGGCCGGCGGCCACGTCGGCGTGCCGCGGCGAGGACGCCCGGGGCTCGCGCCCACGGGCACGGCCCGCGCCGGGCCCCCACTGTCAGTCACTCCCATCGGCCGTCACGCGCCCGGTGCCGGGTCCGGCAGGCGGGCCAGCGCCGCCGAGGCCGCAGCCGTCAGGCGGGGATGGGACAGGGCCCCGCGCAGCACCTCGGCGGCGCGCGGGTCGCCGAGGGCGCCGAGGCCCTCCACACAGGCGAGGGCTACCCGCCAGTGCGGATCGCCGGGAGCCAGCCGCCGTCCGAGGACCGTGATCAGCGCCGGTACCGATTCGGGCGCCCGCAGCCGGATCAGCAGCCGCACCGGCACCAGCGCGTACGCGACCCGCAGCTCGTTGGTGGCGAGTGCGGCCGCCGCGCGCGGCGTGCGGGGGTCGGCGAGCCGGCCGAGCGCGTGGGCGGCGGAGACGCACCGCTCGGGGTCGCGGTGGTTGAGCAGGAGGACCAGGGACTCGAAGGCCCGCCGGTCACCGGCGCAGCCGAGGCGGAAGGCGGCCATCTCGCGCGCCCACAGGGGGCGTTCGTGCTCGGTGAGGACCGCAGCGAGCTCCTCCCTGTCCGAGGTGGCCAGCAGCCGTTCGTACGCCGGACCGCCGCCCGCCTCGTCGCGCAGCCGTGTCGCGAGCGACCGCAACTCCTCGTCCATGGCGGTCAGGGTATCGGCGGGCCCGCACGGCGATCCAGATCACACCCCCCGAGGGGTGGCGCGCTCGTTACCCGCAAGTTAATCTCATGTGAGCGGGTAACCCCCGCACCCGCCGCGGCCTGGTGACGCAGCCGCCGACGGGAGCAGTCGGTTCGGCAGTTTCTGCCATCAGTACGACGTGACACGGGACAGAGTCCGTCGGCCCACGCGAATGTCCGTGCGCCATACGCCCGTTGGCGTTCCCACGCCTGTACGGCTTCCTCCGCGCGCGCTCCTCATCAGTCGTCACTCATCCCTGGAGTCCCCCGATGGACACCCCTCTGCACACCATCGCCGTGGTCGGCCTCGGCACCATGGGCACCGGCATCGCCGAGGTCCTCGCCCGCGCCGGCCGTGAGGTCATCGGCATCGACGTCAGCGAAGCCGCCGCCCGCCAGGCGGTCGCCGCCCTCGAGGCCTCCACCGCCCGCGCCGTGGAGCGCGAGCGGATCACCGAGGAGGAGCGCCGCAACACCCTCGCACGCTTCCGCACCTTCTCCGACCTACAGGCCGCGGCGGACGCCGACCTCGTGATCGAGGTCGTGCCGGAGTCGTACGAGGCCAAGCAGCAGGTCTTCCGCGAGCTGGACGCCGTGGTCCGCCCGGACGCCGTCCTCGCCACCGGCACGAACGCCCTGTCGGTGACCCGGCTCGCCGCCGAGTCCCAGCGCCCGGAGCGCGTGCTCGGTCTGCACTTCTTCAACCCCGCTCCGGCGATGAAGCTGGTCGAGGTCGTCTCCTCGGTGCTGACATCGCCGCAGGCCGTCGAGGCCGTCACCGTGCTCGCCCGCGACCTCGGCAAGGAGCCGGTCGCGGTCGGCGACCGGCCGGGCTTCATCGCGGACGGCCTGCTGTTCGGCTACCTCAACCAGGCCGCCGCCATGTACGAGGCCCGGTACGCCTCCCGCGAGGACATCGACGCCGCCATGCAGCTGGGCTGCGGACTGCCGATGGGCCCGCTCGCCCTGCTCGACCTGATCGGCATCGACACCGCGCGCACCGTGCTGGACGCGATGTACGCCGCCTCTCACGACCGGCTGCACGCCCCCGCGCCGATCCTGGGGCAGCTCAGCGAGGCGGGCCTGACCGGCCGCAAGGCGGGCCGCGGCTTCTACACGTACGCCGCTCCCGGCTCGGCCGAGGTCGTCACGGACGCGCTCACGCCGCTCGGTGCGGCCGCGGCCGCCGCGGGCCGTGAGGTCCGCTCGGTCGGCGTGGCCGGCTCGGGCACCATGGCGAGCGGCATCGCGGAGGTCTTCGCCAAGGCCGGCTACGACGTCGTCCTCGCGGCCCGCAGCCTGGAGAAGGCCGAGAACGCCAAGGGCCTGATCACCAAGTCGCTGAACCGCTCGGTGAGCAAGGGCCGGATGACCCAGGAGGCGTGCGACGCCACGCTCGCACGCATCACGCCCGCCGGCTCGCTGGACGCCTTCTCCGACGTGGACCTGGCCGTCGAGGCCGTCGCCGAGGACCTGGAGATCAAGCAGCAGCTGTTCGCCACGCTCGACAAGGTGTGCAAGCAGGGCGCGGTGCTGGCCACCACGACCTCCTCGCTGCCGGTCGTGGCCTGCGCACGCGCCACCTCCCGGCCGCAGGACGTGATCGGGATGCACTTCTTCAACCCGGCACCGGCGATGAAGCTGGTCGAGATCGTGCGGACGGTCCTGACCGCCGACGACGTCCACGCGACGGTCCGCGAGGTCACGACGAAGATCAGGAAGCACCCGGTGGACTGCGGCGACCGCGCCGGATTCATCGTGAACGCGTTGCTCTTCCCGTACCTGAACAACGCGATCAAGATGGTCGAGGAGCACTACGCCACCCTCGACGACATCGACGCCGCGATGAAGCTGGGCGGCGGCTACCCGATGGGCCCGTTCGAGCTGCTCGACGTCGTCGGCCTCGATGTCTCGCTGGCCATCGAGAAGGTGCTGCACCAGGAGTTCCGCGACCCGGGCCTCGCGCCCGCGCCGCTGCTGGAGCACCTGGTGGCCGCGGGGTGCCTGGGACGCAAGACGGGTCGCGGTTTCCGCGAACATGCCCGGCGCTGATCCCGACGGCGCGTGGGGTGGGCTGCTCGGTCCGGGCAGTCCGCCCGCCGCGTCCGAACGGGCCGGGCCCGACCCGCGGGCGCGCCCGGCTGTGCGAATGCAGTACGTTCAGGTCATGCCCCAGCCCGCTAATCCCGCCCGCCGACCCGGCCGCGCCGGCGCCGCGTCCGACGCTCCGGAAAGTGCCGCAGGCTCCCGCGCCGCCGCGCAACGCCTGAAGATGCGCCGCGAACTCGCGGCGGCGGCCATGGAGTTGTTCGCGACCAAGGGGTACGAGGCGACGACGGTCGACGAGATCGCCGCGGCGGCCGGAGTGGCGCGCCGGACCTTCTTCCGCCACTTCCGCTCCAAGGAAGAGGCCATCTTCCCCGACCACGACGACACCCTGGTGCGGGCCGAGGCGGTCCTGAACGCGGCTCCGCCCCACGAGCACCCGCTCGACACGGTGTGCCGGGGCATCAAGGAGGTCATGCGGATGTACGCCGCCTCCCCGGCCGTGTCCGTCGAGCGTTACCGCCTGACCCGTGAGGTGCCGACGCTGCGGGAGCGCGAGATCGCCTCGGTAGCCCGCTACGAGCGGCTGTTCACGCGCTATCTGCTGGCCCACTTCGACGAGCGGGACCACCACGACGGCAACGACGACCCGCTGCTGGCGGAGGTGGCCGCATCCGCGGTGGTGACGGCGCACAACCACGTGCTGCGCCGCTGGCTGCGGGGGGGCGGGCAGGGCGACGTCGAGGCCCAGCTGGACCACGCGTTCGCCATCGTCCGCGACACGTTCGGCACCGGCATAGGAGCCGGCCGCAAGGCGGCGCACACCTCCCCGGCCGCCGAGCCGCCGTCGGCGGACGTGCGCACCGAGGGCGAGGTCCTGGTGGCCGTGGCCCGCACCGACGCACCGCTCAGCGAGGTCATGCGCACCATCGAACAGGCGTTGAAGGAAGGCTGAGCCTCTCGGCTCACCCAGGCGAAGACCGCCCGATTCGGGCGGTCTTCGCCATTTTTGCGACCTCATTCGATCGATCATCGCTCATATGTGTCCAGCGGATTGCATCTGAGAGAAATTCTTGGCACGGAGTGTCTTGCCACCTGGCACGCCGTGCCATACGTTGATGTTGTCCGGGCGGCCGGCGTGCAGAGCACACTCGTACGCCGGCTGTCCCAGCAACCCTTCGTGGCTGCCCCGCCCGGACGCCTGCGTCACAGGCACCTTTCGCGCCCACCAGCGCTGCCAGCAGCATCATCCGCCGAACCGACGGCACACCTCCACAGCAGCACCACCCGACGTACCCCTCAGCGTCCGCCCATGGACGCTTCTCGCCGGAGGCAACACCGTGAAGGAAATCCTGGACGCGATCCAGTCGCCGGACAGCACGTCCGCCGACTTCGCCGCTCTGAAGCTCCCCGAGTCGTACCGCGCGATCACCGTGCACAAGGACGAGACGGAGATGTTCGCCGGTCTCGAGACCCGGGAGAAGGACCCGCGCAAGTCGATCCACCTGGACGACGTGCCCGTCCCGGAACTCGGTCCGGGCGAGGCGCTGGTGGCCGTGATGGCCTCCTCGGTCAACTACAACTCCGTGTGGACCTCGATCTTCGAGCCGCTGTCCACCTTCGGCTTCCTGGAGCGCTACGGACGGCTGTCGGAGCTCACCAAGCGTCACGACCTCCCCTACCACGTCATCGGCTCCGACCTCGCGGGCGTCGTCCTGCGCACCGGCCCCGGCGTGAACGCCTGGAACCCCGGTGACGAGGTCGTCGCGCACTGCCTCTCGGTCGAACTGGAGTCCTCCGACGGCCACAACGACACGATGCTCGACCCCGAGCAGCGCATCTGGGGCTTCGAGACCAACTTCGGCGGCCTCGCGGAGATCGCGCTCGTCAAGTCCAACCAGCTGATGCCCAAGCCCAAGCACCTCAGCTGGGAGGAGGCAGCAGCGCCCGGACTCGTGAACTCCACCGCGTACCGCCAGCTCGTCTCCCGCAACGGCGCCGGAATGAAGCAGGGCGACAACGTCCTGATCTGGGGCGCGAGCGGCGGACTCGGCTCGTACGCCACGCAGTTCGCGCTCGCCGGCGGCGCCAACCCGATCTGCGTCGTCTCCAGCGATCAGAAGGCGGACATCTGCCGGTCGATGGGCGCCGAGGCGATCATCGACCGCAACGCCGAGGGCTACAAGTTCTGGAAGGACGAGCAGACCCAGGACCCGAAGGAGTGGAAGCGCTTCGGCAAGCGCATCCGCGAGCTCACCGGCGGCGAGGACATCGACATCGTCTTCGAGCACCCCGGCCGCGAGACGTTCGGCGCGAGCGTGTACGTCACCCGCAAGGGCGGCACCATCACCACCTGCGCCTCGACCTCGGGCTACATGCACGAATACGACAACCGCTACCTGTGGATGTCGCTGAAGCGGATCATCGGCTCGCACTTCGCCAACTACCGCGAGGCGTGGGAGGCCAACCGCCTGATCGCCAAGGGCAAGATCCACCCGACGCTGTCGAAGACGTACGCCCTGGAGGACACCGGCCAGGCCGCGTACGACGTGCACCGCAACCTCCACCAGGGCAAGGTCGGCGTCCTCGCGCTCGCCCCGCAGGAGGGTCTGGGCGTCAAGGACCCGGAGATGCGCGAGAAGCACATCGACGCCATCAACCGCTTCCGGAACGTCTGAGGGGCCGGGGTTCCCAGATGACAGAGCGCAAGAAGGACCGGCCCTGGCTCATGCGGACGTACGCCGGTCACTCGACCGCCGAGGCGTCCAACGAGCTGTACCGGCGCAACCTCGCCAAGGGTCAGACGGGACTGTCGGTCGCCTTCGACCTGCCGACACAGACCGGTTACGACCCCGACCACATCCTCGCCCGCGGCGAGGTCGGCCGGGTCGGTGTGCCGGTCTCCCATCTGGGCGACATGCGCCGGCTGTTCCAGGACATCCCCCTGGAGCAGATGAACACCTCTATGACCATCAACGCCACGGCCATGTGGCTGCTGGCGCTGTACCAGGTGGTCGCGGAGGAGCAGGGTGCGGACATCACCAGGCTCCAGGGCACGACCCAGAACGACATCGTCAAGGAGTACCTGTCGCGCGGGACGCACGTCTTCCCGCCCGGTCCTTCGCTGCGCCTGACCACCGACATGATCACGTACACGGTGGCCCACATCCCCAAGTGGAACCCGATCAACATCTGCAGCTACCACCTGCAGGAGGCCGGTGCCACGCCGGTGCAGGAGATCGCGTACGCGATGTCCACCGCGATCGCCGTGCTGGACGCCGTGCGGGACTCGGGCCAGGTGCCGGCCGAGAAGTTCGGCGACGTGGTCGCCCGGATCTCGTTCTTCGTGAACGCGGGTGTCCGCTTCATCGAGGAGATGTGCAAGATGCGCGCCTTCGGCCGCATCTGGGACAAGGTCACGCGTGAGCGCTACGGCATCGAGAACGAGAAGCAGCGCCGTTTCCGCTACGGCGTCCAGGTCAACTCGCTCGGTCTGACCGAGGCGCAGCCGGAGAACAACGTCCAGCGCATCGTGCTGGAGATGCTGGCCGTCACGCTCTCCAAGGACGCCCGCGCGCGTGCCGTGCAGCTGCCCGCCTGGAACGAGGCGCTGGGTCTGCCCCGCCCCTGGGACCAGCAGTGGTCGCTGCGCATCCAGCAGGTGCTGGCGCACGAGTCGGACCTGCTGGAGTACGAGGACATCTTCGCCGGTTCGCACGTGATCGAGGCCAAGGTCGACGCCCTCGTCGAGGAGTGCCTGGCGGAGATCGACCGGATCCAGGAGATGGGCGGCGCGATGGCGGCCGTCGAGTCGGGCTACCTCAAGTCGCAGCTGGTCTCCTCGCACGCCGAGCGGCGCGCGCGGATCGAGGCCGGCGACGAGAAGATCGTCGGCGTCAACATCTACGAGACGACCGAGGAGAACCCGCTCACCGCGGACCTCGACACGGCGATCATGACGGTCGACCCGGCGAACGAGGCACGCGTCGTCGCCAAGCTGCACGAGTGGCGCGCCGGCCGTGAGGAGTCCCGCGCCGCGGAAGCCCTCGCGGCGCTGAAGAAGGCCGCGGCGGGCACCGAGAACCTGATGGCGGCCACCGTCGAGTGTGCGCGTGCGGGCGTCACCACCGGCGAGTGGGCCTGGGCGCTGCGTGACGTCTTCGGCGAGTTCCGTGCGCCGACGGGCGTCAGCAGCGCCCCGGTGGCGGTCACCGCCGAGGCGGGCACCCCGCTCGCCCTGGTGCGCGAGAAGGTGGCCCGCACGGCGGAGGAGCTGGGTGCGGGACGGCTGCGGCTGCTCGTCGGCAAGCCCGGCCTGGACGGCCACTCCAACGGCGCCGAGCAGATCGCCGTACGGGCCCGCGACGCCGGGTTCGAGGTGGTATACCAGGGCATCCGGCTGACCCCCGAGCAGATCGTCTCCGCCGCCCTCGCGGAGGACGTGCACTGCGTCGGTCTGTCGATCCTGTCCGGCTCGCACGCCGAGCTGGTGCCGGACGTGCTGAAGCGGCTGCGCGAGGCGGGCGCGGCCGACATCCCGGTGATCGTGGGTGGCATCATCCCGAACGCCGACGCCACCGAACTGAAGGCAGCGGGTGTGGCCGCGGTCTTCACCCCGAAGGACTTCGGAATCACGGAGATCATCGGCCGTATCGTCGACGAGATCCGTCAAGCGAACAAGCTCGACCCCCTGGAGGTCCACGCATGAGCACGCCTGTGCACCCGGTCAACCGTCTCCGCCCGCGCCGTTCCTGCCTGGCCGTGCCCGGTTCGAACCCGCGCTTCCTGGAGAAGGCCCAGGGCCTGCCGGCCGACCAGGTCTTCCTGGACCTGGAGGACGCCTGCGCGCCGCTCGCCAAGCCGGAGGCCCGGCACACCATCGTGAAGTTCCTGAACGAGGGTGACTGGACGGGCAAGACGCGGGTCGTGCGCGTCAACGACTGGACCACCGAGTGGACCTACCGCGACGTCGTCACCGTCGTCGAGGGCGCCGGCCAGAACCTCGACTGCATCATGCTGCCGAAGGTGCAGACCGCCGAGCAGGTCGTCGCGCTCGACCTGCTGCTCACCCAGATCGAGAAGACCATGGGCTTCGAGCTGGGCAAGATCGGCATCGAGGCGCAGATCGAGAACGCGCAGGGCCTCAACAACGTCAACGCCATCGCGCAGGCGTCGCCGCGCGTGGAGACGATCATCTTCGGCCCGGCCGACTTCATGGCCTCCATCAACATGAAGTCCCTGGTCGTCGGCGAGCAGCCGCCCGGCTACCCGGCCGACGCGTACCACTACATCCTGATGAAGATCCTGATGGCCGCCCGCGCCAACAACCTCCAGGCGATCGACGGTCCCTACCTCCAGATCCGCAACATCGACGGCTACCGCGAGGTCGCCCAGCGCGCCGCCGCGCTCGGCTTCGACGGCAAGTGGGTGCTGCACCCGGGCCAGGTCGAGGCGTCCAACGAGATCTTCTCGCCCTCCCAGGAGGACTACGACCACGCCGAGCTGATCCTGGACGCGTACGACTACTACACGTCCGAGGCGGGCGGCAAGAAGGGCTCGGCGATGCTCGGCGACGAGATGATCGACGAGGCCAGCCGCAAGATGGCGCTGGTCATCTCCGGCAAGGGACGCGCGGCCGGCATGCAGCGCACCACCAAGTTCGAGATCCCCGCCAAGTAGAAAGGCCCTGAGCGACATGCAGTTCGGACGCACCTACGAGGAGTTCGAGGTCGGGGCCGTCTACAAGCACTGGCCCGGGAAGACGGTCACCGAGTACGACGACCACCTCTTCTGCCTGCTCACCATGAACCACCACCCGCTCCACATGGACACCAACTATGCGGAGAAGACGACGGACTTCGGCAAGAACGTCGTCGTCGGGAACTACATCTACTCGCTGCTGCTCGGCATGTCCGTGCCGGACGTCTCCGGCAAGGCCATCGCCAACCTGGAGATCGAGTCGCTGCGGCACGTGGCGCCGACCTTCCACGGCGACACGATCTACGGCGAGACCACGGTCCTCGACAAGACCCCGTCGAAGTCGAAGAACGACCGCGGCATCGTCTACGTCGAGACCAAGGGCTACAAGCAGGACGGCACCCTCGTCTGCGTCTTCCGGCGCAAGGTGATGGTCCCGACGGAGACGTACATCAAGGAGCGCGGCGGCGAGCAGCCCGGCCGCCCCGAGCTGAAGGCGCAGGAGAAGTAGTCATGGCCCGACTCGCCCAGACCGCAGGTCTGACCGATGTCCAGCAGGAGATCCTGTCCACCGTCCGTGACTTTGTCGACAAGGAGATCATCCCTGTCGCCACGGAGCTGGAGCACAAGGACGAGTACCCGCAAGAGATCGTCGACGGCCTCAAGGAACTCGGCCTGTTCGGCCTGATGATCCCCGAGGAGTACGGCGGCCTGGGTGAGTCCCTTCTGACGTACGCGCTGTGCGTCGAGGAGATCGCCCGCGGCTGGATGTCCGTCTCGGGCATCATCAACACGCACTTCATCGTGGCGTACATGCTCAAGCAGCACGGCACGCAGGAGCAGAAGGACACCTTCCTGCCGCGCATGGCGCTCGGCGAGGTGCGCGGCGCGTTCTCGATGTCGGAGCCGGGCCTCGGCTCGGACGTCTCGGCGATCACGTCCAAGGGTGTGAAGGACGGCGACGAGTACGTCCTGAACGGCCAGAAGATGTGGCTGACGAACGGCGGCACGTCCACCCTCGTCGCGGTCCTGTGCCGGAGTGACGAAGGACACCCCGAGGGCACGGCCCCGCACAAGTCGATGACGACCTTCCTCGTCGAGAAGGAGCCGGGCTTCGGCGAGGTCCGTCCGGGCCTCACCATCCCCGGGAAGATCGACAAGATGGGCTACAAGGGCGTCGACACGACCGAGCTCATCATGGACGGACTGCGCATTCCGGCCAATCGGGTACTCGGCGGGGTCACCGGCCGAGGGTTTTACCAAATGATGGACGGCGTGGAGGTCGGCCGCGTGAACGTCGCCGCTCGTGGTTGCGGTGTCGCGCAGCGTGCCTTCGAGCTGGGTGTCTCGTATGCCCAGCAGCGTCACACTTTCGGCAAGCCGATCGCCTCCCACCAGGCCATCCAGTTCAAGCTGGCCGAGATGGCTACCAAGGTCGAGGCCGCGCATGCCATGATGGTGAACGCGGCACGCAAAAAGGACTCCGGGGAACGAAACGACCTGGAGGCAGGGATGGCGAAGTACCTCGCCTCCGAGTACTGCAAGGAAGTCGTCGAGGACGCCTTCCGTATCCACGGCGGCTACGGCTTCTCCAAGGAGTACGAGATCGAGCGCCTCTACCGCGAGGCTCCGATGCTGCTGATCGGCGAAGGTACCGCCGAAATCCAGAAAATGATCATCGGGCGTCGGCTGCTCGAGGAGTACCGGTTCCAAGGTTGATTGCCGCTTTTGAGTCGGTTCGGCCGCGAAGAAGATCACACCCTGTCATCATCTTCCGGCCGCCGACTCGGTTTCCGGCTTTCCCAGTTGTGCTCCGTACCCGATAACATCGGCCGGAAAGCCGCCGTCCCCCGTGTTACCAGCGCGGCATCATCCGCTACGAAGGTCATCCATGCCCCACAGCCAAACCTCTGCACCACGCGACAGCCGCTTTGGCGTACGTATCGCTCGCGGAGCATCGCCGTGGCTTCTGCCGACCGTCGCCACCGCTGCCCTCAGCCTGGCCCGTGCCCGCCGTTCGCGGCGGGCCGCGGCCGTTGCCGTGCCCGCCACCGCGCTCGCGGCGGGCATGCTGTGGTTCTTCCGCGACCCTGAGCGCGAGATCGCGTCCGGGCGGGTCATCTCGCCCGCCGACGGAGTGGTGCAGAGCATCATGCCGTGGAAGGACGGACGCACCCGCGTCGCGATCTTCATGAGCCCGCTCAATGTCCACGTCAACCGCGCGCCGCTCGCCGGCACGGTGACGTCGGTCGAGCACGTCCCCGGCGGTTTCGTGCCCGCGTTCAACAAGGAGAGCGAGAACAACGAGCGCGTTGTCTGGCACTTCGACACCGAACTCGGCGACATCGAGATGGTGCAGATCGCCGGCGCGGTCGCACGGCGTATCGTCCCGTACATCCCGCAGGGCACCAAGGTCGAGCAGGGTGATCGCATCGGTCTGATCCGCTTCGGCTCGCGCGTCGACATCTACCTTCCCGAGGGTGTCGAGGTCGCTGTCGAGGTGGGCCAGACCACGACGGCGGGGGTGACTCGCATTGACCGTGATTGATCCCGACACACAGGCGAACTGGGCGGCGGAGTCCGAGGAAGAGGACGACGCGGAGGAGATGCCGCTCTCTCTGCGGCTGTCGATAGCGGACACCCTCACGCTCGGCAACGCCACGTGCGGATTCATGGCGGTGTACTTCACCACCACCGGCATCCTCATCCCGCACCTCCAGGGCAGCCAGGAGACCGGCATGGCGCGGCACAGCGCCGCGACGGCCGTGATCCTCATGCTGCTGGCGGCGATCTTCGACCTCTGCGACGGGCTCGTGGCCCGCAAGCTGCGGTCGTCGCCGATGGGTGCCGAGCTGGACAACCTGTCGGACCTGATCAGCTTCGGTCTCGCGCCCGCGTACTTCGTGCTGGTCTACGGCATGGTCGCGGACGACGCCCATCAGCGGGTCTCGGCGGTGGCCGCGATCGTGGTGCTGCTGGCGGTGGTGCTGCGGCTTGCGAGATTCTCGTGCGTGACCATGAAGGACGGCATGTTCCAGGGCATGCCGAGCCCCTTCGGAGCGCTCACGGTCGTCTCGATCGTGCTGCTGGAGCTGCCCTTCATCCCGACGCTGCTGGCGATCATCGGAGCGGCCTGGCTGATGGTGAGCCGGGTCGAGTACCCCAAGCCGCGGGGTGTCCTCGCGGTGGCGATGCTCGGCTGGATCGTTTCGGCGATGGGCATGCTGGCGGCATGGGCGTTCGACGCGCCGGGCGGCCAGGTGCTGCTCCAGATGGGCTGCGCACTGCAGATCGTGATGGCGGCGACGATCCCCCTCTTCGCCACCGCCCGTCGCGTGAACACGTTCCGCGACAACCGCCGCGAGAGCCGCGAGGCCCGTGCGGCGCAGATCCCGTAGCACGCGTCCTGTACGCCGAGGGCCCGGAAGCGAACGCTTCCGGGCCCTCGGCGTTTCGGGACCGTCACGGGCGATGGCGCAGGGGATGGTCCTCGGGCACTTCGACCACCGCGATACGCACCCCGTCCGGGTCGGCGATCCACATCTCGACCAGCCCCCACGGCTCCTTCTGCGGCGCTCTGAGCACCTCCACGCCCCGCTCCAGCAGTTCGTCGTGGGCGGCCCGCGCGTCGGGTACCTGCAGCCACAGCCGCACGGCCGGCGAGGGCGGGGTGTCGGAGCGGCCCGAGAGTTCGAGGAACCCGCCGCCGAGGAAGTACACCGTTCCACGCTCGGGGCCGGTCCCGAATTCACGGTAGACCGCCAGCCCGAGAGCGCGGCCGTAGAAGTCGCGCGAGCGCTGCGGATCGGTGGGGCTCAGCAGCATCCTGCTGCCCAGTACATGCACCATGCGCAGAGCGTATCGGGAGCGGGGAACCGGGGCCGGCGATGCGGCCTCGGTTCCCCGCTGTCGGCGAGGATCGGCCATCGGGGCGGTGACGAGCGCTCCCGGCCCGGCGTCATCCGGGCTTGATGCGACCGCGCCAGCCTCCGCTCTCGCCGCCCTGGTGCTCGATGTACTCCTTGAAGCGTCGCATGTCGCCCTTGACGCGCCGGTCGATCATTCCGGTCATGTCAGCGGCCTTCTCCACCATGCCGCCGGGCTCGACGTCCATCACGAGTTCCACCCGCGTGTGCGTCTCGTCCAGGCGCTGGAAGCTCACCATGCCCTTCTGCTTGGTGTCGCCGCTGATGGTGCGCCAAGCGATGCGCTCGTCGGGGAGCTGGTCGACGATCTCGGTGTCGAACTCCCGCTTCACTCCCCCGATCTTGGTGGTCCAGTGGTTGTGGCGGTCGTCGACCTGGGTGACCGCCTCCACGCCTTCCATGAAGTTCGGGAACTCCTCGAACATCGTCCACTGGTTGTAGGCGGTGCTGACGGGAACCTCGACCTCGACGGTCTCCTTCACCGTGCTCATTACTGCGCCTCCTCCTGGATCTGCCGCCGCGGGGCAGGGTCTGCCCGCGCAGGCTGTGCACGTCGTGCCACCGTGCCGGGTACCCCGTGGCCGCCTTCCTGCACCGGGGGATCCGCACGTACCGCGTGCGTGGGAGGCGGGCGGTCGAGGGACTGGGGGGCTCCACAAAAAACGCCCCGCCCCTGGGCGACGCGCGCCAGGGGGCGGGGCAGGGCCTCGCGGGCGGTGGCCGGAGGGCGCGGCTCGAAGCTGCCGCGCCCCGGGGCGTCCCGTCAGGTGAGGAAGTCGCGGGCGATCGACTCCGCCGCCTGTTCCAGCAGCGGGCCCGCGTGGGCCATGCACTTCGCCGGGTCCGGTTCCAGGGCGGTCAGGGCGTAGGCGCGGCGGATGCCCGCGCGGCCCAGGGCCTCCGGCGGGAGGGCCAGACGGCCGCAGACAGCGACCACCTCGATGCCCTGCGCGCGCGCCGCCGAGGCCACGCCCGCCGGGGCCTTGCCGTGCAAGGTCTGCTCGTCCAGCGAGCCCTCGCCGGTGATGACCAGCGTCGCCCGCTCCAGCGCCGGCGCGAAGCCCAGCACGTCCAGCATGACCTCGATGCCCGGCCGGAAGCGGGCACGGAGCGCGACCAGCGCGCCGTAGCCGATGCCGCCCGCCGCGCCCGCGCCGGGCGCGTCCGCCAGGTCGGGGCCGAGGACGGACGCGTAGTGGGCCAGCGCCTCGTCGAGGGCGGCCACGTCGTCCGGCGTCGCACCCTTCTGCGGGCCGTAGACCGCGGGCGCGCCCTTCGGCCCGGTCAGCGGGTTGTCGACGTCGCTGGCGAGGATCAGGTCGACGTCCTCGAAACGGGCGTCCAGGCCCGACAGATCCGCGGTCGCGAGCGCGCTCAGGCCACCGCCCCCCGGCGGCACGGGCTTGCCGTCCGCGTCCAGGAAGCGGGCGCCGAGCGCGGCCAGCATCCCGGCCCCGCCGTCCGTGGTCGCGCTGCCGCCGACGCCGAAGACGATCGTGCGCGCGCCCGCGTCGAGCGCGGCGCGCAGCAGCTCCCCGGAGCCGTACGTCGTGGCGGTGAGAGGTGCGAAGACGCCGGCCGGGAGGTGCTGCAGGCCCGACGCCTCGGCCATCTCCACGACCGCGGTGCCGTCCTTCAGGGCGTACGCCGCGGTCACGGGGTCGCCGAGCGGCCCGGTCACCCGTACCTCACGGCGTTCGAACCCCGCGGCCACCGCCGCGGCGACCGTGCCGTCGCCGCCGTCGGCGACGGGCAGGGTGTCGACGTCCAGGTCCGGGACGATCCGCCGCAGCCCGGTCGTCACCCGCTCGGCGACCTGCACCGCCGTGAGCGAGCCCTTGAACTTGTCAGCTGCGACGAGCACCCGCGCAGGCTGAGAAACTGCTCCGTCCCTCACCGTGTATCCCTTGCTGTCGAACAGGCAGTCGCGCCGTCCCCGACCCTATCCGCACCCTCGGGCGCCCTGCTACCCCGGCATCGGACGGCGTCACGGCGCGCACGTGGGCGTTTCCTCCATATGCGGCGCCACCGAGGCATGGCGCACCCGCCGCGGGAGGAGGCGGATGACCTACGCTGCCTGCCGTGACGACCTCCGACTACGCCGCCTACATCGCCTCCCTCCCCCGCATCCTCGCCGGAGCCGCCGCACTGTTCCGGGACGCCGAGGGGCGGGTACTGCTCGTCGACCCCAACTACCGCAAGGGCTGGGCACTGCCCGGCGGCACCGTGGAGTCGGACCTCGGCGAGACGCCCCGGCAGGCCGCGCGCCGGGAGACGCTGGAGGAGATCGGTCTCGATCTCGAGCTGGGCGCGCTGCTCACGGTGGACTGGGTGCCGGGCGAGGGGCGGCCGCCGATCGCCGCGTACGTGTACGACGGCGGCGTGCTGACCGACGCCCGGTTCGAGGCGATCAGGCTCCAGGAGGACGAGCTGCTGTCCTGGCGACTGGTGGCACGCGAGGACCTGTCCCACTACCTGCTCGGCTCGCTGTACCTGCGGGTCGAGGCGTCGCTCGACGCGCTGGCGGCGGGCACGGGGGCGGTCGAGCTGGAGAACGGACTGCCGCCGAAGCCGTGACCCCACGATGAGCGTTTTGCACCGAACGCCGCTGGCCGCCGTACCGTAGGCGGGCGTTCACGGCGCGTTGTCCGCGCCGCCCAGGCCCGTGCACACCCATCGGGCAGCCTCCGGATCCCCAGGACTCCGGAGGGACCATGCTCACGCACCTGCGCGGCTGGATCACCGCCCTCGCCGCTCTGGCGCTGACCGTCGCCGGCGCGGCCCCCGCCGCCACCCCGCACGAGATCCCCGCACATCCCCCGCAGACGGCGGCCAGGACTCCCCAGCTGCCTGCGCGACCGCTGCCCGTCGCGGTCGACGGCGGCTCCTGGCGCTCCGGCCATCTCCAGGGCATGGCGCTCGACCGCGCCGGCCGCCACCTGTACTTCTCCTTCACCGACACGCTCGTCAAGACCGACCTGAGCGGCCGGCCGCTCGGGTCGGTCCGTGGCATCGGCGGCCACCTGGGCGACCTCGACTTCAACGCGGCGGACGGCCGCGTCTACGGCTCGCTGGAGTACGGCAGGAACGCCGCGTTCTACATCGCCGTCTTCGACGGGAGGCGCATCACGCGCATGAACATGGAGGCCCGGACCAGCGGGGTCCTGACCACCGTCCACCTCGGCGAGGTCGCCCGCGACTTCACCGCGGACATGGACGGCGACGGCGTCTTCGACGGCGACACCGGCGACACCGCCGATCACCGGTACGGGAACGCCGGCATCGACGGGGTCGCCTTCGGCCCCGCCTTCGGGACGACGGGCGGCCCCCGGATGCTGACCGTCGCCTACGGCGTGTACGCCGACACCGCGCGGCGCGACAACGACCACCAGGTCCTGCTCCAGTACGACGTACGGGACTGGAGGCGGTACGAGCGCCCGCTGAACGAGTCCCGTCCGCACCGCAGCGGGCCCGCCGGGCACGACGGCAAGTTCTTCGTGTACACCGGCAACACGACGTACGGCGTGCAGAACCTGGAGTACGACGGGCACAGCGGCATCTGGCTGATGGCCGTGTACAAGGGCGCCAAGCGTCAGTTCCCCAACTACGGGCTCTTCGCCGTCGACGGCGGCAGGCCGCCCGTCGAGGGCGGCGTCCGCGGCCAGCGGCGGCCGGAGCGGGGCATGCTGCTGTCACTCCTTCCGCAGGGGGAGCACCACGCGCCCTCGGGGACGTACGGCTGGCACGCGCCGGGGCAGTTCGGCCTGGTCTCCCTCGACGACGGCCGCTTCTACGTCGGCGAGTCGACGAAGGCGCGCGGCGGCACCGCCACCCAGACGGGGAAGGCGCTCCTGCACCGCTGGACCGGCCGCACTCCCCTGCCGTTCGCCCCGCTCACCGGTTCCGGTGCGGCAACCGGCTGACGACCGCCGCGCGCCGGTTCCCCAATGAGGTCTTCGCCGCTATTCGTTGACAGAGCATCAGTACATCTGGGTATGCCGCTTACGGGTGTGCGCGCCGTCCGGTACGGCGCGCACACCCCCGCTGGGCACCATCCGGACTTCGAGGACACCGGAGGGATCATGCACAGGCACGCGTACGGCTCGCTGACGGCCGCCGCCTTCGTGGCCGCCGCGACGATCGGCACCACCACCCCCGCGACCGCCGCCGGCCCGCCCCCCAAGGCGGTCGAGCCACCCCTCACGGTGGACGGCGGCGCCTGGCAGGCGGGGCACCTGCAGGGCATGGCGCTGGACCGGCAGAAGGGGTTCATGTACTTCTCGTTCACGAACCTGCTGGTCAAGACGGACCTGCAGGGCAGACCGGTCGGATCCGTGACCGGGTTCACCGGCCATCTGGGCGACCTGGACTTCAACACCGCGGACGGGCGCGTCTACGGCTCGCTGGAGTACAAGGCGGCCGAGGCGTTCTACATCGCGATCCTGGACGGCGACCGGATCGACCGGATGAACATGGACGCGGAGACGAGCGGAGTCGTCACCACGGTCCACCTGCGGGAGGTCGTGGAGGACTACACGGCCGACATGAACGGCGACGGCGTCTTCGACGGCAACACGGGCGCGACGGCAGACCACCGCTACGGGTGCAGCGGCATCGACGGGGTGGCCTTCGGCCCGGTGTTCGGCAGGAAGAACGGGCCGCAGAAGCTGACCATCGCCTACGGCGTCTACGCCAACACGACGCGCCAGGACAACGACCACCAGGTCCTGCTTCAGTACGACGTACGCCAGTGGCGCAAGTACGAGCGGCCGCTGACCGAGTCGGCGCCGCACCGCAGCGGCCCGGCGCGCACGGACGGCAAGTTCTTCCTGTACACCGGCAACACCAGGTACGGCGTGCAGAACCTGGAGTACGACGGGCACAGCGGCAACTGGCTGATGGCCGCGTACAAGGGCTCCAAGCCCGGCTTTCCCAACTACTCCCTGTTCGTCGTCGACGGCGACGGCAGACCTCGATGGGGCGAGATCCGCGGCCAGCAGGAGCCCGAGACCGGGCGGCTGCTGCCGCTGCTGCGTGAGGGACTGCACCACGAACCCTCGGGCACCTACGGCTGGCAGTCGACGGGGCAGTACGGTCTGGTCTCGCTCGACGACGGGCGCTTCTACCTGGCCGAGACGGCGAGGGTCCAGGACGGCGATGTGGTGAAGGAGTCGGGCACGGCGGTCCAGCAACGCTGGACGGGTCTGACACCGACGCCGTTCGCCAAGGTCACCCCCTAGGGACCGTCCGCGGAGCGGCAGTCAGGCGGGCAGGCGGCGGTCACATCGGTCGCCGCCCGCCCGCCGGGCTGCGTACGCTCGTTCGTATGACACTCGTCGCGATCCTCAGCGGCGCCGGTATCTCCACCGATTCCGGCATCCCCGACTACCGCGGCCCGCAGGGCCTGTGGCGGCGGGATCCGGAGGCCGAGAAGCTCGTCACGTACGACTACTACATGTCCGACCCCGACATCCGGCGCCGCTCCTGGATCATGCGCCGCGAGAGTGCGACCTGGCGCGCCGAGCCGAACGCCGCGCATCGCGCCGTCGCTGAGCTCGACCGCCGTCCCGGGGTCGCCGTCCGGGTGATCACCCAGAACGTGGACGGACTGCACCAGCTCGGCGGCATGCCCGACCGCAAGGTGCTCGAACTGCACGGCACCGCGCGCACGGTGACGTGCACACGCTGCCATGTGCGCTCGCCGATGGCCGACGCGCTGGCCCGCGTGGAGGCGGGCGAGGAGGATCCGGCGTGCCTCGCGTGCGGCGGGATCCTCAAGTCGGCGACGGTGATGTTCGGCCAGCGGCTCGACCCGGAGGTGCTGGGCCAGGCGATGGCGATCGCCAAGGCGTGCGAGGTGTTCGTCGCCGTCGGGACCACGCTGAAGGTGCAGCCCGCCGCGTCCCTGGCGGGGATCGCGGTCGAGCACGGGGCGCGGCTGATCGTGGTGAACGCGGAGCCGACGCCGTACGACGAACTGGCCGACGAGATCGTGCGCGAGCCGATCGGCACGGCGCTTCCGGCGCTGCTCGACCGCCTTGCGGCCCAGCCGCCGGAGCACCTGGCGTCCTGAGGACGGACCGGCCGGGCAGCCCGCTCCTGGAACGCGCTCCTAGAACAGCGCGTCGTCCGGCGTGCCCTGCTCGAAGGCGAGCAGGCGCTTCTTGCGGTCCAGCCCGCCGCCGTAGCCGACCAGGCTGCCGGACGAGCCGATCACCCGGTGGCACGGGACGATGATCCCGATCGGGTTCCTGCCGTTGGCGAGACCGACCGCGCGAGAGGCTGCCTTGTTGCCGAGGATCTCGGCGAGTTCGCCGTAGGTGCGGGTCTCGCCGTAGGGGATGCGCCGCAGCTGGTCCCAGACGCTGCGCTGGAACGGTGTGCCGTCGCAGTGCATCGGCAGGTCGAAGACGGTGAGTTCGCGGGCGAAGTACGCGGCCAGCTGCTCGACGGCCGCGCCGAACGGCGTCTCGTCGGGTACGCCGAAGGTCTCCTCCCCCGGGCGGTGCCGCTGACCGGTCATGTAGAGCCCGCTGAGCACGCCGTCGGTGGCGACGAGCGTGAGCGGGCCGTAGGGGCTGTCGACGACGGTGTGCTGCCTGGTCATGCTCCGGACTTCCTTACGCGGGGAGGTGGTTGATGGGGTGGTCGTCCGAGGCCCAGAGGTACTGGACCGCGTACGCCCGCCAGGGCCGCCAGGCCGCGGCGCGTGCCGTGAGGGCGGCCGGGGTGGCGGGCAGGCCGAGTCCGGCGGCGGCGCGGCGCATCCCGAGGTCGGTGGGCAGGAAGGCGTCGGGGTCGCCGAGCGCGCGCATGGCGATCACCTCGACGGTCCAGGGGCCGAAACCGGGCAGCTCGGCGAGCTGGGCGCGGGCCCGGTCCCAGTCGCTGCCCGGGTCGAGCCGCAGCGAGCCGTCGGCGAGCGCGGCGACGAGCGTGGTCAGGGTGGTGCGTCGGCTGCGCGGCAGGGCGAGGGCCTCGGGGTCGAGCGCCGCGAGGGCGCCTGGGGCCGGGAAGAGGTGGGTGAGCCCGCCTTCGGGGTCCTCGACCGGCACACCGTGCGCCGTGACCAGTCGGCCCGCATGGGTGCGGGCGGCGGCGATGGAGACCTGCTGGCCCAGCACCGCGCGCACGGCGAACTCGGCCGCGTCGACGGTGCGCGGCACGCGCCTGCCGGGGGCCTTGTCGACCAGCGGGGCGAGTTCGGGATCGGCGCACAGCCGGTCGTCCACGGCGACGGGGTCGGCGTCGAGGTCGAGCATCCACCGGCAGCGGCTGATGGCGATGGTGAGGTCGCGCGGGTCGGTGAGGGAGAGCCGGCACGCGATGTGGTCGGGCCGCGGCGTGAGCGCCACGATGCCGTGCCCGTACGGGAGGGACAGGGTGCGCCGGTAGGCGCCGTCCCGCCACTCCTCGACGCCGGGGACGCCGGTGGCGACGAGGTGCCCGAACAGGTTGCCGGGGTTGAGCGGCGCGCGGTACGGCAGCCTGAGCGCGATCACCCCGGGCGTGACGGGCGGCGCGGAGCGGCGGCCCGACGCGCGGGTGCGCAGGTCGCCGGGCGCGAGGGCGAAGACCTCCCGGACGGTGTCGTTGAACGTGCGGATGGAGGAGAACCCGGCGGCGAAGGCGACCTCGGCCATGGGCAGGGACGTCGTCTCGATGAGCAGCCGGGCGGTCTGGGCGCGCTGGGCACGGGCGAGAGCGAGCGGCCCGGCGCCCAGCTCCGCGAGGAGCTGGCGCTCGATCTGGCGCGTGGAGTACCCGAGCCGGGCGGCGAGGCCGGGCACGCCCTCGCGGTCGACGACGCCGTCGCCGATGAGCCGCATGGCGCGGGCCACGGTGTCGGCACGGGCGTTCCAGGCGGGCGAGCCCGGGCTGGTGTCGGGCCGGCAGCGCTTGCAGGCGCGGAACCCTGCCTGCTGGCAGGCGGCGGCGCTCGGGTAGAAGGTCATATTCTCGGCCTTCGGCGGCACGGCCGGGCAGCTGGGACGGCAGTAGATCCGTGTGGTCAGGACGGCGGTGAAGAACCATCCGTCGAACCGCCCGTCCTTGGACTGGACGGCGCGTACGCAGCGCTCGGTGTCGGTGTGCATGGCCTCAAGCATCGGGCACGCCGACACCCGGGGCTGGCGGAAATCCGACATCAACGCCCCGCTGGCAGCACTGGCCCGAGGGCCTGGCCGGCCACGAGCGCGATCCGGGTGGACGCGTGCGGTCACCGTATCCCTGCCGCCCGTTTCGGACGGCCGAACAAGGGCACTCACGGCGTCGTCACGTCATTGGTCGCCACGCGCTCCACAAGCGCTATACCGGCATAATCTGGTGGTATTCACCATCCACGATTGCCTGGGGGTAATCATGGAACTCGGCTTCCTCAAACCGCTCTTCGCCCGGCCAGGCCCATGGGCTTCCGTCTACATCGAGACCACGCGTGCGACCGAGGACGCACAGAAGGTGCAGCAGCTCCGCGAGCGCGCCGTCGCCTCCCAGCTCATCGAGGCGGGCGCCGACGCGTACACCGTCAGGGCGGTCATGGACAAGCTCGCCCACGAGCCCGTCTCCGGCGCGCCGCCCGGACGGGCCCTGTTCGCCGCGGGCGCGGAGGTCGTGCTCGACACGCCGCTCTCGGTGCCGCCGGCCGGCATTCCGGCGACGTGGTCGATCCTGCCCCACGTCGCGCCGCTCGCGGACCTGCGGGGCGACCGGCCGGCGTGCCTGGTCGCGTACATCGACCGCGCGGGCGCCGATCTCGAGCTGCGCGACGCACACCACCGCGAGGCCCTGGGACAGGCGAACGGCAGGGAGTGGCAGGGCCGCGGGCACCGCAGCATTCCCGCGGACCGGTACGAGTGGCACTACCGGAACAAAGTCGAGAACAGCTGGAACGAGACCGCCGACATCATCGCCCGCGAGCTCGCCCGCAGGCTGTCCGAGAGCAACGCCGAACTCATCGTCCTGACCGGCGATCCCCGCGAGCGCAGGGCCGTCTTCAACCGGCTCCCCGAGCGTGTCCAGGCCGTCACCGTCGAGGCCGGGAACGGCAGCAGGTCGCCGGGCGCGTCCAAGAGCCTGCTCGACCGGCAGATCGCCGAGGCGTGCGAGAAGTTCGCGCGCGACCGGCTCGAGAGCGCGCTCGACCGCTTCCGCGTCGGACGGGGCAGGCCCGGCGAGCACCGCGAGACCTCCGCCGTCGACACCGGGCCCGGAGAGGCCGCCGAAGGCATGCCCGCCGTCGTGGACGCGGCGCGCAAGCACCAGGTGGCGACTCTGCTGCTCACACCGGACGCGGCCGACGCGGGCCGCGAGGTGTGGATCGGCCCCGGCGTGGACCAGGTCGCGGTGCAGCGCGGCCAGGCGCAGGCGATGGGTGTCGCCAAGCCCGAACGGGCGCGCGCGGACGACGCGCTGCTGCGCTCCGCCGCCGCGTCGGGCGGCGAAGTCCTCATGGTTCCCGAGGGTATGCACGGCCCGGCGGGCGGCCTCGGGGCGGTGCTGCGCTGGAGCATGTGAGTGAACCGCCCGTACCGGCCCCTCGCCGGGCCGGTACCGGACAGGTGACGGAATCGGCAGGACGAGGATGGCGCCCCCGGTGCCCGGAGCGACGTCGGCCTGGGTGGTCGAGTCCCCAGGTCCGATCGCGTCCGCCCCGCTGCGGTGGCTGGAGCGCCCGACGCCGGAACCCGGACCGGGCCGACTGCTGCTACGGGTACGCGCCTGCGGGGTGTGCCGGACCGACCTGCACCTGGCCGAGGGCGACCTGCCGCCGCGCAGGCCGCGTTGCACACCGGGCCACGAGGTCGTCGGCGAGGTCGTCGGCGCCGGACCCGGTGTCACCGGCCCGCGGAAAGGCGACCGGCTGGGGGCGGCCTGGCTCGCGGGGACCTGCGGACAGTGCCGTCACTGCCGCGCCGGGCGGGAGAACCTGTGCCCCGGGTCCCGCTACACGGGCTGGGACATCGACGGCGGATTCGCCGGCCACATCCTGGTGGACGCCCCGTTCACCTACCGCCTGCCGGAAGGGTGGAGTGACGAGGAGGCCGCACCGCTGCTGTGCGCGGGCATCATCGGCTACCGGGCCCTGCGCCTGGCGGAGCTGCCGCCCGGCGGCCGGCTCGGGATCTACGGCTTCGGGGCGTCCGCGCACCTGACCGCCCAGCTCGCCGTGGCCCAGGGCGCCACGGTCCACGTGGTCACCCGGTCGGCGCGGGCGCAGCGTCTGGCGCGGGAGCTGGGCGCGGCCTCAGCGGGAGCCGGCGACCCGCCGGAACCACTGGACTCCGCGATCCTGTTCGCCCCGGCCGGGGGCCTGGTGCCGGTGGCGCTGGCGGCGCTGGACCGCGGCGGCACACTCGCGATCGCCGGGATCCACCTCACCGCGGTCCCCCCGCTGGACTACGACGCGCATCTGTTCCAGGAACGCACGGTGCGCAGCGTCACCGCCAACACGCGCGAGGACGGCCGCGCCTTCCTCGCCGAAGCGGCGCGGCTGCGGCCCGCGGTACGGGTCACGCGCTACCCGTTGCGGCAGGCCGACCATGCCCTGTCGGACCTGGCGGCGGGACGGATCACCGGGGTGGCCGTGCTCATGGCGCCATGACCCGGACGCCGGGCCGGGACCGGCGGCGTCAGCCCTCCGCGGCCAGAGCCGCCTGGAAGTGGGCGTACGCGTCCTCGTCGCAGAGCACGAAGCGCACTTCGGCGACCGGCGGCGTGGCGGCCTCGCGGACGGTGCGGACGGCGATGCGGGCGCCGTCGTCCATGTGGACGGAATTGACGTAGTCCAGGCAGTGGTCGGCGTGGGCGGACAGCCGTCCAGATCCAGGCCGTTGGAGTACCGGCGGGCCCGCCGTCACGCCGTGAGCGGCCCGTCCGTCGCCGCCAGGGGAGCGGGAAGGTCGGTGGAGCCGGTCAGATAGCGGTCAGCCGCCGCCGCGGCGGCCCGTCCCTCCGCGATGGCCCACACCACGAGGGACTGGCCGCGGCCCGCGTCCCCCGCGACGAAGACACCGTCCGCCACGCTGCGGCCCGGCTGCTCTTCCCCCTCCTCCCGCAGTGCCGCGAAGGCGGCGGTCCGCGCGAAGTTGCCGCGTGCGTCGAAGGTGAGTCCGAGATGCCCGGCCAGGCCGGTGTCCCGTTCGGGCCCGCAGAAGCCGAGGGCGAGCAGGACCAGGTCCGCCCTCAGCACCCGCTCGGTGCCGGCCCGCGGCCGTCGGGCCGAGGGCTCCACCTCGGTCAGATGCAACGCGCGCACGTGGCCGGCCATGTCCCCCTCGAAGCGCACGGTGGCCGTGGAGTACGTCCTCGGATCGGCGCCGCCGCGGGCACAGGCCTCCTCATGAGCGTGGGAGATCCGGTGGATCCTCGGATACACCGGCCACGGCTGACTCTCGGTACGGGTATCGCCCGGCTCGGGGTTGATGTCCAACTGCACCACCGAGGCGGCACCCTGGCGCAGGGCGGTGCCGAGACAGTCGGAGCCGGTGTCGCCGCCTCCGACGATCACCACGTGCCTGCCCTCAGCGGTGACGGCCGGCTGTGGGCGGTCGCCCTCCGTGACACGGTTCGCCGCCGTCAGGTAGTCCATGGCCAGGTGGATGCCGTCCAGCTCGCGCCCCGGGATCGGGAGCTCCCGCTGCTGCGTCGCACCGACGGCGACGATCAACGCGTCGTGGCGGTTCCTCACCTCCGCCACGGCAATGTCACGGCCGACATCGACGCCGGGGCGGAAGACCGTGCCCTCCGCCCTCATCTGCTCGATACGGCGGTCCAGAAACCGCTTCTCCATCTTGAACGCGGGGATGCCGTAACGGAGCAGGCCGCCGATGCGGTCGGCGCGTTCGTAGACCGCGACGGTGTGGCCGGCGCGGGTGAGCTGTTGCGCCGCCGCCAGGCCGGCCGGCCCGGAGCCCACGACGGCGACCGATGAGCCGATGAGCCGCTCCGGCGGGAGCGGGGACACGAGCCCCCGTTCCCACGCCTGGTCGGCGATCGCCTGTTCGACGTTCTTGATCGTCACCGGTTCCGAGTTGATCGCGAGGACACACGCGGCCTCGCAGGGTGCCGGGCAGAGCCGGCCGGTGAACTCCGGAAAGTTGTCGGTGGCGTGCAGCCGCTCGGCGGCGGCGCCCCAGTCGCTGTGGGCCGCGTACACGTTCCACTCCGGTATGAGGTTCCCCAGCGGGCAGCCGTTGTGGCAGAACGGGATGCCGCAGTCCATGCAGCGCCCTGCCTGCAGGGAGACCACCGGCAACAGGGTCTGGCCCGCGTGAACCTCGTGCCAGTCGCCGAGCCGTTCCTCGGAAGGACGCGCGGCCACGGGCCGGCGGGGAGTCGTCAGGAAACCGAAGGGGTCGGTCATGTCGCCCTCTGCGGTGCCGAGTGGAGGGTTCAACAGGGCGTTCCCACCAGGCTACGCCTCCGGTCCGCGCGAGACGCGGCCGGAGCCGCGGGTCCGTACACCTGGTGAGACAGGTGCTCACCAGGTGAGAAGTTCCGCTTCGGGTCCATACGTCCTCCCGGCGGCGACGAATAAGGATCAGGTGCGGCCTTCAGCGCTGAAGGCGCGGGTCCGCCGACCGGACACAGCCCACGGGAGCGCTCATGACGGGAAAGTCCCTCGAAGTGTTGGCCACCGGACCCGCGGATCCTGCTCGCCCGCACGACGAGGCACCGGTTCCCGCCGCGGGCGCACAGGAGACGTTCGCCCTGCTGCTCGCGGACGTCGCGCAGGTCGACGAAGTGCCCCTGGACAGCAACTTCTTCGACGACCTGGGTGCGGACTCCCTGGTCATGGCCCACTTCTGCGCCCGCGTCAGAAAGTGCCCGGACCTCCCGTCGGTTGTCCATGCGGGACGTCTACCGCCACCCCACGGTCAGAGATCTGGCGGCAGCGCTCGCACAGTCCGCCCCTGCCCCGGTCGCTCCGGCGCCCGACGTCCGCCCGCCCGCACCGGCGGCCGCCCCGCTCGGCAGACCTCACTACGTGCTGTGCGGAGTGCTGCAGGCCGCAAGCTTCGTCGGCTATGCCTTCCTCGTCGCGTTCGTCAGCGCGGCGGGATACGACTGGATCGCCGCCGGGACGAACCTCCTCGACGCCTATCTGCGGTCGGTGGTGTTCGGCGCCGTGACGATGCTCGTGATATGCGCTCTGCCGGTACTCGTGAAGTGGCTGCTCATCGGCCGGTGGAAGCCTCGGAGGATCAGCGTCTGGAGTCTGGCGTACATCCGCTTCTGGCTGGTCAAGACCCTCGTCCGGTCGAACCCGCTGGTCCTGTTCGCCGGTTCGCCGCTGTTCGTCCTCTATCTCAGGGCGCTCGGCGCGCGGATCGGGCGGGGCGTGACGATCCTCTCCCGCAACGTGCCCGTCTGCACCGATCTGCTGGCCGTCGGTGACGGCACGGTCATCCGCAAGGATGTCCTGATCAGCTGCTACCGCGCCCACGACGGCGCGATCGAAACCGGGCCGGTCACCCTCGGGCGGGACGTGGTCGTCAGCGAGGCGACGGTGCTCGACATCGACACCTCGATGGGCGATCGGGCGCAGCTCGGCCATGCGTCCTCGCTGCACGCGGGCCAGGCGGTGCCTGACGGCGGGCACTGGCACGGATCACCGGCGCAGCCCGGCGGCGCCGACTTCCTGGCCGTCGAGCCCGCCCGGTGCGGCGCGGTGCGCCGGTCGGTGCACAGTGCGCTGCTGCTGCTCACGGCGCTCCTGGTGTACCTACCGCTGACGGTTGGCGGCCTGGACGTGCTGCTCTCCCGGGCCCCGGAGCTGACCACCGTGCTGGAACCGGGATCGGCGGGCCTCGGGGAATGGGTGTTCTACGCCGACCTGCTGGCGTTCACCGCCGTGGTCTTCTTCGGCGGCGTGCCGCTCACCCTGGTCATGCTGGCCACCGTCCCGCGCCTGCTGAGCCTGCTGGTGAAACCGGGGCGGGTGTACCCGTTGTACGGCTTCCACCACGCGGTGCACCGGGCGAGTTTCCTGCTCACCAACAGACGCTTCATGACACGCCTGTTCGGCGACAGCAGCTGCATCGTGCACTATCTGCGCGGCATCGGATACGACCTGTCCCGGCTGGAGCAGACCGGGTCGAACTTCGGAACCGTGGTGAAGCACGAGAGCCCCTCGGCCAGTGCCGTCGGCAGCGGCACCATGGTCGCGGACGGGCTCTCGATCATGAATGCCGACTACTCGAGCACCTCCTTCCGGCTGGCCCCGACCTCGATAGGAGCGCGCAATTTCCTCGGGAACCGGATCGCGTACCCCTCGCGCGGCCGGACGGGCGACAACTGTCTGCTGGCGACCAAGGTCATGGTTCCCGTCGACGGACCGCTGAGGGAGAACACGGGCCTCCTCGGCTCCCCGTGCTTCGAGATCCCCCGTTCGGTACTGCGGGACAGCACCTTCGACGACCTGAAGAGCGGTGCCGAGCTGCGCAGCGGCCTCCGGGCCAAGAACCGCCACAACGCCGTCACCATGGCGTTGTTCCTGACCACGGGGTGGCTGTACTTCTTCTGCGTCACGGTCCTGTACGCGGGGGCAGCCGATCTGTACGCGCAGTGGGGCATGGTGGCACTCGCGCTCGCCAACGCCCTCCTGCTGCCGTTCAGCGTCCTGTACTACGTGCTCGTCGAACGCGCGGTCAGCGCCGTCCACCGGCCCGAGCCGCTGTTCTGTTCGATCTACGACATCCGCTTCTGGCGGCGCGAGCGGTACTGGAAGGTCCCCTCGGAGACATACCTGCGGATCTTCAACGGCACGCCGTTCAAGAACGTCGTGTGGCGGATGCTCGGGGTCCGTATCGGCAGCAGGGTGTTCGACGACGGCTGCAGTCTGACCGAACGGCCCATGGCCGCCATCGGGGACGGCTGCACGCTGGCCGCGGGGAGCGTCGTCCAGTGCCATTCCCAGGAGGACGGCACCTTCAAGTCGGATCGCAGCACGATCGGTTCCGGCTGCACCCTCGGCGTCGGTGCCTTCGTCCACTACGGCGTGACGGTCGGCGACGGCGCCCTGCTGGAGGCGGACTCCTTCCTGATGAAAGGCGAGACGGTCCCCGCACATGCCCGGTGGGCGGGCAACCCGGCACGTCCGGCCGGGCCGGAACAGGACGGCAGCGGAGGTGGGTACTGATGGCGTCAGCGGTGACCTACGGCCCGGCCTCCGGGCACGACACCCCGTCCGCCGGCGGGTTCACGGCCCTGCCCCGATGGGTCACGACGCCGGTGCCCGGCACGGCGGAGCACACAACGGCCCTCCCCGGCCCCCTGACGGCAGAACTGCGAAGCCGGGCCGAAGCGCTCCGGGTCCCGCTCACCGCGGTGCTTCTGGCCGCGCACGTGAAGGTGCTCGCCGAACTGTCCGGCGACGGTGTCGTCCGCACCGGCTACCTTGCGCCGTCGGGTGCCTGGCCGCTGCCCTGTCGGCTGACGGTCGAACCCGGCCCCTGGCGTCAGGTGGTGGTGGACGCCCACCGGACCGAGGCGCAGCTTCTGGCGTCGCGTCAGGTACGGGAGGACCGAGGCCCCTGGCCCGAGGTCGTCTTCGCCCCGGCCGGCGGCGGCCCGGTCGTACCGGAGGACGGTGTACTGAGTGTGACGGTGGTACGGCAGGACGACGGCCCGATTTCTCTGCGACTGCGGTACCGGACCGACGTGCTCGACGCCGGCTGCGCCGCCCGGATCGGCGGTTACCACCTCGCGGCCCTCGAACAGATCGCAGCCGACCCTGACGCCCCGCACCAGCGGCAGAGCCTGCTGTCCGCAGAGGAACTGCGCTTCCAGATCGACAAACTCGCCGGGCCGAGCCGCGAGCTGCCCGACCGCCGATTCCACGAACTCTTCGAGGAACGGGTGCGCCGGCATCCCGACGCCGTCGCGGCGGTGCACCGCGACCGGCGATGGACTTACCAGGAGCTCAACGTACGGGCCAACCGGCTGGCGCGCGGCCTGCTGGCGGTGGGCCTGCGCCCCGAGGACGTCGTCGCGGTGGTGACCGAACGCGACCTGAACTGGATGGCCGGTGTGCTGGGCGTCCTCAAGGCCGGCGGCGCCTACCTGCCGATCGACCCGCAGTACCCGCCCGGGCGCATCGCCACCATGCTCGGCCGGGCCCGGTGCGAGACCGTGCTCACCGAACCGGGCAGCACCACCAACCTGGACCGGGCCGTCTCCTCGCTGCCCGGGACGCGCAGGCTCCTCGTCCCCACGCTCGCCGAGAGCGACACGGACGGAGGCGACCTCGGCCTCGACGTGGCGGCGGACCGGCTCGCATACGTCTGCTTCACCTCCGGGTCCACCGGCGAGCCCAAGGGCGCGATGTGCGAGCACGCCGGCATGCTCAACCACCTCTACGCGAAGATCGACGACCTGGGGATCGGCGAGGGGCAGGTCGTCGCGCAGACCGCTTCCCAGTGCTTCGACATCTCGGTCTGGCAGCTCTTGTCCGCACTGCTGGTCGGCGGGCGGACGCTGCTGGTGGGACAGGAGGCGATCCTCGACGCCGACCGGTTCCTGGACACGGTCTCCGACGGCCGGGTCGAGGTGCTGCAGCTCGTACCGTCGTACCTCGACGTCGTCCTGTCCGCCCTCGAGCGCAGCCCGCGAGACCTGCCGGACCTGAAGTGCGTCTCGGTCACCGGTGAGGCCCTGAAGCGGGAACTCGTCCAGCGCTGGTTCACTGCCGGACCCGGAACCCGCCTCGTCAACGCCTACGGACTGACGGAGACCTCGGACGACACCAACCACGAAGTGATGGACGAGGTGCCGGCCGACGGGCGGATCCCCCTCGGCCGGCCCGTCAACAACGTGCACATCTACGTCGTCGACGACAATCTGTCACCGGTTCCGCTCGGCGCCCCCGGCGCCATCGTGTTCTCCGGCGTCTGCGTCGGCCGCGGCTACATCAACGACCCCGAACGCACCCGGTCCGTCTATCTTGCCGATCCGCACCGCCCCGGCAGACGGCTCTACCGGGGCGGAGACTTCGGCCGCTGGCTGCCCGACGGGAAGCTGGAGTTCCTCGGCCGCAAGGACGCCCAGGTCAAGATCCGCGGGTTCCGCATCGAGATCGGTGAGATCGAGAACACCCTGCTGCGCCTGCCGGACGTGCGCGACGGAGCCGTGGTGGTCACCGGCCCGGAGGGACACGACAGGCAACTGGTCGCCTTCTGCACGAGCCCGCGACCGCTGGCGGCCGACGACCTGCGTGAGCGGCTGGGTGAATTGCTGCCCGAGTACATGGTCCCGGCCGCCTTCCACCAGCGCGAGAGCCTGCCGCTCACGGCCAACGGCAAGATCGACAAGAAGGCGCTGACCGCGCTCGCCGAGGAACTGGGCGCCACCACCGACGTCTTCGCGGCACCGCGGACGCCGACGGAACAGCGATTGGCAGCGGCGTGGTCCGCGGTCCTCGGCGTTGCGCCGGAGCGGATCGGCCGACGCGAGAACTTCTTCGACCTGGGCGGTACGTCTCTGTCGGCCGTGCGGCTCGCGATCTCGCTGGATCGCGTGATCTCCCTTCGCGACCTCGCCCGCTGCCCGGTGCTGAGCGATCTGGCCGACCTCGTCGACTCCCGTACCGGCGGCAGGCGCCGGAGCGCGACCGCAGTGCTGCGGACGCTCACGGTGCCGGACGGCCCCGCGGCAGGCGCCCTGGTCTGCTTCCCCGACACCGACCGCGACGCGGCGGACTTCAGGCCGCTCGCCGACGCCCTGCGCGACAGCGGCCTGAGCGTGTATGCCGCCGCGACCACGGCCTCCGGTGCCGCGCCCCCGATCGTCCTCCACCTCGCGACGGAGATCGACCGACTCGGCGCGGCGGGAGTGCTGCTGTGGGGAGACGGCGTGGGCGCGACGACAGCCGTGGAGACGGCCCGGATGCTGGAGCAGCGATGTGTGCCCGTGCGGAGAGTGTTCGCCGCCGCACCGGCCGGCCATCCGGGCCTCCACGACACCGTATCGCCGCTTGCCACCGAGCGGCTCGCCACGCCCCTGACCCTGCTCGTCCGCGCCGGCGAACCCGGAGCCGCCGAGGCCGCCCACGCACCTGAGACCCCCGACGGCGCGCACGGCACGCGGTGGCCACTCGGTGACCGGCAGCTCCTGGTCGGGCGCGTCGACCTGTGGAACGTACCCGGCGGGGGAGGCCACTTCCTGCGCACCCGCCCGGCCGAGGCGGCCAAGGCCGTGGTCCGTGCGGCCATGTCACCGGCCGACACCTGAATCTCGTACGAGAGGAGACCGACATGCTGTCCGCACTGTTCCGCAAGCAGGGGACGCCCACCGAGCCGGCGACCCTGCGGGTCGGCAGCACCACCGACGTGGAGGCCTGGGCGGCCGATCAGCGGGACACCCTGCACGGCCTCGTCGCCGAGCACGGCGCGCTCATGGTCCAGGGCCTCGGGCTGCGCACCGCGGCCGACGTCGCGGCCGTCCTGCGGCAGGTGGCCACCCGCCCGGCGATCGAGCGGGAGGCCTTCGCCGCCCGTGAGAACTACGCAGAAGGCGTCTACTCGTCGTCGGCGTGGCCGGCCGGCCAGACGATGTGCATGCACCACGAACTGAGCTACGCGGGGGAGTTCCCGGGCCTGCTGCTGTTCGCCTGCCTCCGCCCGCCCACCGAGGGCGGGGCCACTGCAGTGGCCGACTCGACCGCCGTCCTGCAGGCTCTGCCTGCCGGACTGGTCGAGCGCTTCGAACGCGAGGGCTGGCTGCTCACCCGCACCTACAACGACGAGATCGGCGCGACGCTCACCCAGGCGTTCGGCACCGACGACCGCAGTGCCGTCGAGGCGTACTGCCGTGCCAACGCCGTGGAATGGGCCTGGCAGCCGGACGGCTCCCTGCGCACCCGGCAGCACCGCGGCGCCGTCATGCACCATCCGGTCACCGGCCGGCGCTGCTGGTTCAACCAGATCGCCTTCCTGAACGAGTGGACGATGGCCCCCGAAGTGCGGGAGTTCCTCATCGAGGAGTACGGCCCCGACAATCTTCCCTTCAACACCCGTTTCGGCAACGGCGATCCTTTGCCCCCGGACGTCGTCGAGCAGATCAACAAGGTCTACGAGGCACACACCCTGCGCCGGCCGTGGCAGGCCGGCGACCTGATGCTCGTCGACAACATCCGTACCGCGCACAGCAGAGAGGCCTACGTGGGCCCGCGGGACGTGGTGGTGGCGATGGCGGACCCGGTGCGCCGGACCGGACCCGCACCGCAGACCGGGAGGGCAGCGGCATGACCACGGTGAACCACCCCTTCCTCGAAGACGTCACCCATGGGGACGCCCCTTCGGACGCCCGTACCGTGCCGCCCTTCGCGGTCGTCCCGGGCGAGCAGGTCAAGAGCGTGCTGGAGGGCCGGGAGAAGGCCGTCGTGGACGTGGTCGAGGCGACATACCGGCTGCACGGCGCCGGTCGCACGGTCAACCCGCCGTCGTCCTTCCTGCGGTTCCCCGACCGGCCGTCGTCGCGGATCATCGCGCTGCCCGCCTCGCTCGGCGGCGAGGCACGGGTGGACGGACTCAAGTGGATCTCCAGCTTCCCGGAGAACGTGTCATCGGGGATCCCGCGGGCCTCGGCGGTCCTGATCCTCAACGACCACGACACCGGCTATCCGTTCGCCTGCATGGAGAGCTCGATCATCAGCGCCGCCCGGACGGCCGCGTCCGCCGCGTCGGCCGCCGACTGGCTCAGCAGGGGGCGGAAGCGGCCTGCCCGTCTGGGGTTCGTCGGCGCCGGTCTGATCGCCCGTTACATCCACACCTACCTGGCAGGCACCGGCTGGTCGTTCGACGAGATCGGCGTGCACGACGTGTCCGCCGCCAGCGCGGCGGGCTTCCGCCTCTACCTGGAGCAGTCGGGCGCCACCGGCCGGGTCACCGTGCACCGGAGCGCCGAGGAGTTGGTCCGCTGCAGCGATCTGGTGGTCTTCGCCACCGTCGCCGCCCGGCCGCACATCAGCGAGCCGTCGTGGTTCCGCCACAACCCGGTGGTGCTGCACGTGTCGCTGCGAGACCTCGAACCGCAGGTCCTGCTGTCCGCCACCAATGTCGTCGACGACATCGACCACTGCCTCAGGGCCGCCACTTCACCCCATCTCACCGAGCAGCTCACCGGCAGCCGGGCCTTCCTGCACGGCACGCTGGACGACGTGATGGCCGGCCGGGTGACGGTGCCGGCGGACCGACCCGCGGTGTTCTCCCCGTTCGGGCTCGGAATTCTCGATCTGGCGGTCGGCCGCTATGTCTACGACGAGGTGGTCAAGTCCGGCGGACTGCAGGTCATCGACAACTTCTTCCACGAGCTGCGCCGGTACGGATGAGACGGCACGCCGTCGCGCCGCCCGGCCGGTGATGCACCGCAGACGAGGAGACCATCGTGCCCGTCATATCCGTTCCCCACGAATTCAACGAGGAGGATCTGTACGTCGACCTGCGGCCGATGCTCGGACAGCCCTTGTTCCTCAAGTGCGAGGGATTCAACTTCGCCGGTTCGATCAAACTCAAGGCCGCGACCGAGATGGTGGAGTCCGCCGAGCGGAGAGGGACCCTCACCCGGGACTCGATCCTGGTCGAGTCCTCCTCGGGCAATCTCGGCGTGGCTCTCAGCATGATCGCGGCGAGCAAGGGCTACCGCTTCGTCTGCGTGACGGACTCTCGCTGCAACCTGGCCACCAGGCTGATGATGGAAGCACTGGGCAGCAAGGTCCACGTGGTCTCCGAAGGGACCGCCGACGGCGGTCTGCTCGGCGCACGGCTCGCGTTCGTGCGTGACCTGTGCGCCGCGGATCCTCACTGCGTATGGCTGAGCCAGTACACCAACGCCGACAACTGGAAGGCCCACTATTACCGGACCGCACCCGCCATCGCCCGCGGATTCCCGCACCTGGACGTGCTGTTCATTGGAGTCGGTACCACCGGAACCCTGATGGGCTGCGCCCGCTGGTTCCGCAACTGGCACCGGCCGGTGCGCATCGTGGCGGTGGACAGCGTCGGCTCCGCCGTCTTCGGCGACCCACCGGGGCGCCGGATGATTCCCGGCCTCGGCATGAGCGTCCGCCCGCCGCTGCTCGACGAGGCGTACGTGGACGAGGCGGTGCGCGTCGAGGAGGCGGACACCATCCGCACCTGCCGCAGCCTGGCCATGCGCGGCTTCGTCTTCGGCGGCTCCACCGGCACGGTGGTCAGCGGTGCGAAGGACTGGCTCGACCGGCACGACACCCGGGGGCTCACCCCGGTGGCGATCGCCCCGGACCTCGGTGAGCGGTACCTCGACACCATCTACCAGTCCAACTGGGTGCAGGGCCTCTACGGCGAGGACGTCCTCCTTCCGGAGACACCGACGGATGGGGACGGCCGGGCAGGCAGAACAGGCGCGTCCAAGGGCATGGTCCTCTGACGTACGGTCACCTGAGGTCGTTCGCCTGCCGACTTGCGTGATGTCGTCGCACCGCTCACCGTCTCGGTGCTGGACGGCGGTGAGAGCGCACGGGAGGCGGCGCTGCGCAGGGCGGGACCGGGCCACCGGGGTCGCCATGCCGGCCTGCGGCTGCTCCTGGGTGCCTACTTGGGGATCGACCCGCCGGACGTGCCGCTCGCGCGAGCGCCGTGCCCCCGGTGCCGGGGCCCGCACGGCAGCCCCGTGGTCCGTGAGGCCGCTCTGCACTTCTCCGTCTCCCGCACACCGGGTTGCTGCCTCCTCGCCTGCGCGGTCACCGAGGTCGGCGCCGACGTGGAGAAGGCCCCTCCTGCGCCGTCGTCGAGGAGATGTCCGCGGTGTTGCACCCGCGGGGGGCCGCCGAGCTCGCGGCCTGCCCGCCGGTGGACCACCCGGCGGCGTTCGCCCGGGCATGGACCCGCAAGGAGGCGTATCCGAAGGGACCCGGTACCGGACTCGGACGCGACCTTCGCGCCGACCACCTCGGCACGTCGCCACACGCACCGGCCCGGATACCGGGCTGGTCGGTCAGCGGCGTTTCCGTGCCCGCGGGCCATGAGGCAGCCGTCGCGGTACGCGCGGCGACCGGAGCGCCGTCGAACACGCCGCGGGCGGCGATCATGCGGGAACGCGGATGCAGGCCATGGGGTCGGTGGTGGGCTGCGCAGACCCGCCGACGGGTTCGACGGTGATGCAGACGGCGGTGGCCTCCTTGAGCGGCCCTTCCAGGATGTGAGACTGGCGGCCGCCTGCGGCTGGCAGCAAACCGGCGGGCCGGTACCGGCCGGACTCGACGTACCACAGTTCGTAGACCTTGTCCTCGGTGAGCGACGGCAGGCCGGAGGCGATCAACGCGGCCCGGCCATGGGACCGCGAGGCGATCACACTCGCAGTGGCACCGTCGGACAGGTCCTCGGCCTTGATCGTCCCGTCCGGCGCGGCCAGTACGTCGGCGAGCGCGGCCGTGCCGGAGCGCACCTCCGCGAGCTGCAGGCGCGCGATGTCGGCCCCCGAGTGCTGCCACGCCGCCACACCTCCCAGGGCCACCGCTGCCGCGAGGCACGCGGCCACCGTGAGCCGCAGGCGCTGCTGCGGCAGGCGGGGCCGTCGCAGCGCTCCGGGGGAGGGCCGGTCCGGACGGACGCAGGCGATCTCCGCCAGCACGCGGCGGCGCAGGTCCGCAGGCGGCGTGAGCGACTCGGCCGCGACCAGCAGGGCGGTGGTGGGCGCCAGTCGGTCGGCCTCCCGGCGGCAGGACGCACAGCCGGCCAGGTGGTTCTCGAAGGCCGCCTCCTCGGCGGGCGGCAGGGCGTGCAGCACGTAGGCGCCGACGGCGAGATGCGGGTCGTCGATGCTCATGAGCCCGCCTCCAGACACGCGCGCAAGCTCTGCAGCCCCTGTCGCATCCGTGACTTGATCGTTCCGGCCGGGGCGGCCAGGGCATCGGCCACTTCCGCGTACGTCAGGCCCTGGTAGAACGCGAGCATCAGCGGCACCCGCTGCGCGTCCTCCAGCTTGGCCAGACAGCGGAAGACCACCCGCTGCTCCTCGCGGCCCTCCACCGCTTCGGCGACCACGTCGAAGGGCGGCTCGTGCTCCAGCACGCCGGAGCGCAGCTCGCGCGCCCTGCCGGCGGCGACGGAACGCACCCGGTCCACCGCCCGGCGGTGCGCCAGGGTGAGCACCCAGCTCCGGGCGGCTCCCCGCTCGGGACGGAAGCGGTCCGCGGTGCGCCACACCTCGATCATGACGTCCTGAGTCACCTCTTCCGCCTGTGCCTCGTCCCGCAGCACGCGGCAGGCCAGTCCCATCACCGACGGTGCGAGGGCGTCGTAGACGCCGGCGAAGGCCTGCTGATCACCCTCGGCCGCCCGGGTGAGCAGCCCGTCCACCCGGTCGTCGGTCCGGGGACCGCCCCGCGGGGTGCCTGGCGTCACCGCGTGTGTCCGGCATCGGTTTCACAATCCATCGCCGCTCCTCGACTCGGCTCGACTCCACATCGTCGGCGCTCTTTGCGCACCCGGCCGAGAGCCGTCCGCCTGACATATTCACCTCCCTGCCGCAGACGACCGCCGGACGGTGCCGCTCGCCCGGGGGAACCTGTGCCGGACCGTTCAGGTGCACGGCCGAGTGCACGGTCCTGCCTCCCGGCCCGGGCACCACGATCAGCGGGCCGCCCAGCTGCCGCCCCAGAACCGGGCCCGGGCCGGCGAGAACGTCGCCTCCACGGCCGGGCCGCACCTCGGGGGTGTCCTCGATACGACCCCCGACCGCGATGTCGAGGTCCCCGCCCAGGTCGGTCGGCGTGCGACGGCTGCGCCCGTGCCGCACCGTGTCGGTGACCGGCCCGGACACGATGAGCACCGCGTCGCTGCGCTGATCGGGCGACATGTCCCGCCCGCCGAGCCATCGCGTCGTGACGTGCCGGGCGACCACCGGCGTGTGCATTGCGAACGGCAGAGCGACGCACCTGCGCGACGAGGACCCGGAGGATGAGCCAGGCATCACGGTCCCTCCAGACGGCAGACGGCAGACGGCAGACGGCAGGCGGCGCGAACCAGGGCAACGCCCTCACTGGTTATTCGAAGCTGCGGCCCCCGCGGATCGCAGTGATCAGCGACTGGGGCGACATTCGGGGCAACGGTTCGCCGGCGCCGTCGCGCGCGTCCTGACCGGCCCGGCTCAGGCCATGGCCTTCAGACGGGAGTCGAGGGTGTCGACATCAGGAACGAACCGGACTTGGTCGGACCGGCTCGATTCGTGGGCAAGGGCGCGCAGGGCGGAACTGGCCTCCAGGTGCCGGGAGATGTCGCCGATGACGATCAGGCGCAGCCGGTGGTTCGGACGGGACAGGCCGGTTGAGGGTGTGTCCTGTCGTTGCTTCATCGCTGGAACAGGTTTGTCCTGGGCAGCGCACTCCTCGCCGGACACGCGTCCGCGACCCACGTACGACCCGCACCGGTCGGCCCCCGATCGACACCGGGGCGCATGTCCAGGCCCTCGTGGTCGGCACCGGGTACGGCGGCTCCGTCGCCGCGTTACGCCTGGCCCGGGCGAGATGGGATGAGGGCACCTCCCGGACGGAGTCTGGGGGAGTCAACGGAGGAGGCCGCGCAGCGCGACAACTCCGAGCTGTCACGGTGCGCGGCCTCACATCAAGGGGACTCAGGCAAGGTGGGATCTCCGCCGCGGACTACGAGGAGCGAATCTGCTCCGCGAACGCCCGGTACGCCTCCTCGTCGAAGAGGACGAACCTGACCTCCTCGACATTGGTGTTCGCGTCCCGCACCGCCTCTACGGCGATGCGAGCGGCGTCCGCCATCGGCCACCCGTAGGCACCGGTCGAGATTGCCGGGAAGGCGACTGTGCGCGCCCCTAGCTCGTCGGCGACCTTCAGGGCCTCGCGATAGCAGGAGGCCAGCAGCGGCGGGTCGCTGCTGGAGACCTGATACACCGGGCCGACGGTGTGGATGACATGGGCGGCGTGCAGCCGGCCGGCCGTGGTCGCGACGGCGGCGCCGGTGGGCAGGCCCTTGCCGTAGTGGGACGCGCGCAGTGCGCGGCACGCGGCGAGGATCTCGGGGCCGCCCTTGCGGTGGATGGCGCCGTCGACGCCGCCTCCGCCGAGCAGCGAGGAGTTGGCGGCGTTGACGATGGCGTCGGCGTGCTGCTCGGTGATGTCACCGCGTACGAGGGTGATGTCCGGGGCGTGCTGTGTCATGCGCTCATGATGCCGACCCGGACCCGGTGGAGGCCGCAGGCCGCGTCAGCGCTGACGCAGGCGCCGCCAGACCGCCTTCGCCGCGTGGTGCCCCGACATGCCGTGCACCCCCGGCCCCGGCGGGGTCGCCGACGAGCACAGGAACACGGCGGGGTGCGTGGTGGCGTACGGGACGCGGGCCAGCCGGGGGCGGAGCACGGTCTGGAGGCCGGCGAACGCTCCGCAGGCGATGTCACCGCCGACGTAGTTCGCGTTCCGCGCGGCCAGTTGGGGCGGGCCGGCGACGGCGCGGGCGAGGACCAGGTCGCGGAAGCCGGGCGCGAAGCGGTCCAGCTGCCGCTCGACGGCCTCCGTCGCGTCCCCCTCCCAGCCGGCCGGCACATGGCCGTACGCCCACAGGACATGGCGGCCCTCGGGGGCCCGGGTGGGGTCGATCAGGCTGGGCTGGGCGGTGATCAGGAACGGGGCCCGGGGATCGCGCCCCTCGACGGCCCGGCGCAGGGCGTCGTCGATCTCGCCCGCGGTCGGTCCGATGTGCACGGTGCCGGCCGCGCGGGCCTCCTTCGCGGTCCACGGCATCGGGCCGGAGAGCGCGTAATCGATCTTGAACGCGGAGGCGCCGTACCGGTAGCGCCAGTACGCGTGGCCCAGTCCGGCGATCCTGGCGAGCGCGGTCGGCGAGGTGTCGAAGACGTACGCGCGGGCGGGCGGCAGCTCGTCCAGGCGCCTGACCTCGATGCCGGTGTGCACGGTGCCGCCGAGCTCGCGCAGGTAGGAGGCGAGGGCGTCGGAGATGGCCTGGGAGCCGCCCCGGGGCACCGGCCAGCCGACCTCGTGCGCGGCCAGCGCGAACATCAGGGCGATGCCGCCCGTGGCGACTCCGCTCGTGGGCGCGATCGCGTGCGCCGCGAGCCCGGCGAGCAGCGCCCGGCCCTTCTCGCCCCGGAAGCGGCGGGCGAGCCAGGTGGCGGGCTGGATCGCGTCCAGTCCGAAGCGGGCGAAGCGGTACGGGGCGCGGGGCAGGCCGTCCCAGGGCGTGCGCAGGAAGTCGGCCGCGAGGTCGTCCCAGTGCCCCAGGTACGGTGCGACCAGGCGGCGGTAGGCGCCCGCGTCGGCGGCGCCGAGGGACATGGCGCTCTCGCCGACCGAGCGGCTGAGGACCGCGGCCGAGCCGTCGGGGAAGGGGTGCGCGAGGGGCAGCTCGGGGTGCAGCCACTCCAGGCCGTGCCGGGCGAGCGGCATGCCGGCGAACGCGGGCGATCCGATGCCGAGCGGGTGCACGGCGGAGCAGGGGTCGTGGCGGAAGCCGGGGAGGGTCAGCTCCTCGGTGCGCGCACCGCCGCCCACGCTGTCCAGGGCCTCGAACACGGCGACGGACAGGCCGCGGCGGGCCAGTTCGACCGCGGCTGTCAGTCCGTTGGGGCCCGCCCCCACGACGACGGCATCGAGCATCGACGGCACCTTCGGACTCCTTTGTCAGCCGAGGCCATGAGGACCCAGGATATTCCGGGGCACCGACAGCGGGGCCACGGGTAGCGTTCCCTCCCGATGGAGACCACGATCGAGACGATGTCCCGGCGGCTCACGGCCGTTGCGGGGGTCCGTGCGGTGGCGCTCGGCGGCAGCCGGGCCCGCGGCGCCCACCGGCCGGACTCGGACTGGGACCTGGGGGTGTACTACCGCGGCGAGCCCGATGTCGCGGCCCTCGCGGAGCTCGCGTCCGAACTGACCGGTGAGCCGGTGGAGGTCGCCGGGCCCGGCGGCTGGGGGCCGTGGGTCGACGGCGGCGCCTGGCTCACCGTGGACGGCGCGGCGGTGGACTGGATCCTGCGGGATCTGGACCGGGTGCGGCGTGTGTGGGCGGACTGCCGCGCCGGCCGCTACGAGACGGGTGTGCAGCCGGGGCACCCACTGGGCGTCTGGTCGCCCGCCTACGCCGGCGAGGTGGCGCTGTGCCGCGTACTGGCCGATCCGACAGGCGAGTTGGCGGAGCTCCGGGCGCAGACGGCGACGTACCCGGAGCCGTTGCGCGCGGCGCTGGTGGAGGCCGCGTGGGAGGCGGAGTTCTCCGTCGCGGCGGCGCGCAAGTCGGCGGGGTCGGGTGACACGCTGCACGTCTCGCTGTGCCTGTCCCGGGCGTTCGGCGTGCTGGTGCAGTCGCTGCACGCGTATCACCGCGTGTGGTGCCTGAACGAGAAGGGCGCGCTGGCGGCCGCCGCCGCGCTCCCGGGTGTGCCCGGTGACTTCACCGCGCGCGTGTCGGCGGCGCTCGCCGGTCTGGACGCGGCGGCGGTGGAGTCCGCGGGCGAGCTGGTGCGGGAGGTCAGGTCACGGCTGACCTGAGGGCACCGGCCGGGGGCGCTGCCGGGCGGGTCAGGTCAGCAGCCCCCGTATGCGCCGTGCGGTCGCCTCGTCACGGGCGGCCGTGAAGGGCAGGCTGTTGCCGCCCGTGATGCGGAACGGTTCGCCGGTGAGGGTGAGGTGGGCGCCGCCCGCCTCCGTGACCAGCAGCAGTCCGGCCGCGTGGTCCCAGGCGTACTCCCACGAGAAGGCGACGGCGTCCAGGACGCCCCTGGCGACGTCCAGGTACTCCAGGCCCGCCGATCCACACGGACGCGCCAGCACCCCGGGCTCCGTGAGTCCGAGCAGCGCCCGCTTCTGCTCGGGGGTCGTGTAGTCCGGGTGCGACATGGCCACCTCGAGCACGGCGCCGGGGGCGGGCGAGCCGGAACGCAGCGCCTCGCCGCCCAGCCGGGCGCCCCCGCCGCGCACGGCGACCGCGAGCTGGTCGGGCACGGGCGCGTACGTCCAGGAGGCGAGGACCTCGCCACGGTGCGCGAGCGCGACCAGGGTGCAGAAGCCGGGCTCGCCGTGGACGAACTGGCGCGTGCCGTCGACGGGGTCCACGATCCACACGGGCGCGTCGCCGTGCAGCGCCTCGTACACCGCCGGATCCGCGTGCACCGCCTCCTCGCCGACGACCACGGAGCCCGGCAGCAGGGCGGTCAGCGAGGCGGTCAGATGCGCCTCGGCGAGCCGGTCGGCGGCGGTGACGAGGTCGTGCGGGCCGTTCTTCTCGACGATCTCGTGCTCGGCGAGCTGCCGGAAGCGCGGCGTGATCTCGGCGGCGGCCGCCTTGCGCAGCGCCTCCTCGACGTCGGAGAGATCACCGGTCAGAAAGTCATCGATCATGCCACCAGCCAACCACGCCCCGCTGACATCGCGGGAGGCGGCCGGTTCCCCGCCCCGTAACCCCGCGTTCCTCCGCGGTTCGGCCCGGCCGGACGCCCGGGGGCGCCGCTCAGGTGCCGTCGGCGGAGAAGTGCTGGTAGTCGGGCGGTGACCAGTGGCCGCCCCACTGCCAGCCGGCGCCCTCCATGGCACGGGTGACGGCGTCGCCGGGCATGATCAGCCCCTCGGCGGCCGGGTCGCGCTCCAGGTGGCGGCCGGCGGCCGGCGGGTGGACGGCGCCCGAGCGGTCCACGTACGGGTTCTCCAGCGGGTTGATGTCGACGGCGTCGCCGTAGGAGTGGCGGGACAGGTGGCCGGCGTCGCCCGTCACCCGGCGGCAGTTGAAGGCGGAGGTGTTGTCGTCCGCCATGGCGCGCGCGTCGCTCCCGTCGTACTCCGCCATGACGCGCATGCGCCGGATCGGGAAGCGTTCGTCGAAGATCTCCCGGAAGACGCGCAGCACGGGGCGGACCATGTCCTGATGGACGATCAGTTCGCCGCGGTGGACGCGCCCGTCGAAGCCCCAGTGGTTCATGGTGATCAGCCGCAGCCGCTGCGGCGGCACCGGGCAGCCGGGCCCGTGGCTCGCTCCTAGCTTCTCCCCCGGCACGTCCCGCACGGTCGCCGCGAGCCGGGGCGCGTCGGCCGCGAGGGCGTGGCCGGGCAGGAGACCGAGCGCCAGCCCCAGACCCAGGGCGAGCGCGGCGCATCGGCGAGCGATATGCACCCTTTCAGGGTAATTATGTGGTGCCCGGCCCGCATCAGGCGGGCGTCAGCGCCCGGCGGGCGGTACGGGCAGGCCGTTTCCGCAGCTCGGAGCGACCGCGCCGCGCGCCAGCAGCAACAACGCGTCGACCAGGTCCTCTGCGGGCCCGCCGGTGGCCAGCCGGCGCAGTTGCAGGCCCATCACCAGGGCGACCGTCGTCGCCGCGTACCGCTCGGCGTCCGGGACGCCGAGACCGGTCAGGATCTGGGCGGCGAGCCGGTCGTACGCGGCGAACGCCTCGGCCGCCGCCTCCCGCAGCCGCTCGTCCCTCCCCGCCTCGACGTACAGCTCGAACGTGGCGATGTGCTCGCTGTCGAAGCCGATTCCGCCTGCCACCCGGCCGGCGAGCGCCGCCGCGCCCGCGATGTCGACGCCCTCGCCGCGGCACTGGTCGGCGAGTGCGGTGAAGCGCCGGGTCTCGTCGCGGACGAAGTGCAGCAGGCTCTCCCGCAGCAGGTCGTGCTGGGTCGCGAAGTGGTACGTCACCGAGCCGAGCGAGACCCCGGCCTCCTTGGCTATCCGCCGGTTGGTGACCGCCGCGACCCCGTCCCTGCCGATGATGTGCAGGACGGCCTCGATGATGCGCTGCCGGGTGGCGACGGCGCGGGCGGCGGTGGACATGGACGCCATTGTCCCATCGGCACGCTTCCGCTGGTCACGGGGTGGGGGTGCCGCCGACGGCCGCCAGGCCGTGCGGCGAGGGCGGACGCTTCTCGTACCACCGCTGATCGGCCTCCAGTTGGGCGGCGAGGGAGATGAGCCGTTCCTCGCTGCCCGCGGGGCCGAGGAGTTGGGCGCCGACGGGCAGTCCGGCAAAGGTGAGGCCGGCGGGCACGTTCACCCCGGGCCAGCCGAGCACGTTCCACGGCCAGGCGTACGGGCACGCCGCGGCGATCTCGATGTCGGTGCGCTGCGCGGACAGGCCGTCGAAGTCCCCGACCCGTGGCGGCGGGACGGCCGTGGTGGGGGTGAGCAGCACGTCGAAGCCGCCGAAGAAGGCGCCGATCCTGCGGTGCTGCGCTGCCTCGCGGGCGCGTGCGGCGGGCACGAGACGGCCGAGGCGGTGGCCGGAGCGGGTCGCGGACCGGGTGCGCGGGTCGAGCAGGGCGGGGTCGGGGTGGCGGTCGGCGTACGCGGCGATGCCGGCCGCCGCACGGGGCAGGAAGGCGAGCCCGATCAGGCCGTAACGGGGGCGGGCCTCCTCGACGTCGTGGCCGAGGCGGGCAAGTGTCTCGGCGAGCGCGGTGACCGCGCGGCGCACCTCGGGGTGGGCACGGGCGCCTGTGAGGGTGAGCGGCGGACGCAGGGCCAGGGCGATGCGCAGCCGTCCCGGTGGCCGGCGGGCCGCCGCCGACGCGTCGATCGCGGCCGGCCGGAAGCGCTCCCGCGGGTGGGCGCCCGCGGCCGCGTCGAGCAGCAGGGCGGCGTCGGCGACGGTTCTAGCGAGCGGGCCGTTGACGGTCAGGCCCTGGAAGCAGTCGTCGTACGGGTGGACGGAGACGCGCCCCCGCTGCGGCTTGATGCCCACGAGATGGGTCCAGGCCGCGGGAATGCGGATGGATCCCGCGCCGTCGGAGCCGAGCGCCGCGGGCACCAGTCCCGCCGCCACGGCCGCCGCCGAGCCGCCCGAGGAACCGCCGGGCGTGTGGCCGGTGGACCAGGGGTTGCGGGCGGCGCCGAAGGCCGGGCCTTCGGTGAACGGCCACTGGCCCAGCTCGCACGTGTTGGTCTTGCCGACGATCACCGCGCCCGCGGCACGCAGTCGGCGCACCGCCTCTCCGTCCTCCGCGGCGGGCGGGATGTCGCCCGCGCAGCCGAAGAACGTGGGCACACCGGCCACGTCGGTGTCGTCCTTGACCGCGATCGGCACGCCGAGCAGTGGCAGCCTCTCCCCCGCGGCGAGCCTGCGGTCGGCCGCGCGCGCCTCCTCGACGGCGGCCTCGCCGCGCACGGTACGGAAGGCGTTGAGGGTGCCCTGAGTTGCCTCGATACGGGCGAGCGCGCCCGTCACGAGCGCCTCGGACGTGGTCTCGCCCGCCGCCAACGCCCTTGCGTGCTCGGCCAGTCCGCCGAACGGGTCTGTGGACACGCTGCCCCCGCCTCCTTATTGTTCGTTCGAACGAACAGAACTGGAGGGTAACCAGATGCGGATCACCGGAGCAAGCGTTCTGCTCACCGGCGCGACCGGCGGTATCGGCGGCGCCCTGGCCGCCGAACTCGTGGCCCGCGGGGCCACGTTGACGGTGAGCGGCAGGCGCGCCGAGGCTTTGCGCCCCCTCGCCGAGCGCCACGGCGCCCGCGCGGTCGTCGCCGATCTGGCCCAACCGGACGACGTGCGCCGCCTCGCCGACGCAGCCGCCGGCACGGACGTCCTGATCGCCAACGCCGCGCTGCCCTCCAGCGGTGATCTCCTCGACTACACCCCCGAGCAGGTCGAGCGCGCCTTCGCTGTGAACCTGCACGCGCCGGCCATGCTCGCCCGCCTGCTCGCGCCCGCCATGGTGGCGGCGGGCCGGGGCCATCTGGCGTTCATCGGTTCCATCTCGGGCAAGGCGGCCACGAAGTCGGCGTCGCTGTACAGCGGCACCAAGTTCGGGTTGCGCGGCTTCGCGCTGGGGCTGCGCCAGGACCTGCACGGCACGGGCGTCGGGGTCTCGGTCGTCCAGCCCGGCTTCGTCCGGGACGTGGGGATGTTCGCGGAGACGGGCGCGAAGCCCCCGGCGGGCATACGGACGGTGTCACCGCGTCAGGTGGTGGCCGGCGTGATGCGGGCGGTGGAACGCGACGTCGCCGAGATCAACGTCGCTCCGCTCGAATTGCGGCTGCTCGGCGCCATAGCGGGACAGTTTCCCGGTTTCGCGGAACGTGTCCAGCGCGGCGGACCTGGCGAGAAGACGCTGCGCCGGCTGGTCGCGGCCCAGCGCGACCGCCGCTGAGAGAGCTTGTCGGCGGCACCTGTTACGGTCGCACCGCCCGTGCCGACCCAGGAGGTGTGCACCGTGCGCGAGGCCCGTCGCGCGGCCCTCGATCATGTGCTGCGTCTGATCGCCACTGCTCCGTGGAGCGGCGGTCTGGTGCTGCGCGGCTCCATGACGCTGACGGCGTGGCTGGGACCCGCGGCCCGGGAGCCCGGCGATCTGGACTTCATCGCCCTGGAGCCGGCCTCCGACTCGTTTCCGGACCCTCTCTCGCCCTTCCCCCACCTCGACGCGATCGCGGACGTGCAGCAGTGGCCCGAGGCCGCCCACGGCGCGGCCGCCGCCCAACTGTGGTTTCCGGAAGGTGAGTTCGACACCTTCGGCAGCCGTCCCGTTCTGCCGCCGGAGGGACTGCGCTGGCTGGGGCGGTCCGCATACGAGCCCGCCTCCCCGCACGAGGACCTGGTGGCGGCCGTGCGAGCGGACCCGCACGCGGCCGGTGGCGTCCTCCTCGACGCCGACGGCATCGAGGAGGACGGCAACTGGACGTACCGCGAGTACGAGACCGCCGGCGTCCGACTGAAAGTGCCCTTCCGGCGCCGCTGGGGCGAGCGGGGCGAGATCCACATCGACTTCGCGAGCGACGAGGTGCTGCCCGAGGCACCGGTGTGGACAGCGGTTCCTCAGGGGGACGGCGGACCGCCCACCCCGGTGCCGACCGCGAGCCCCGCGCTGTCCCTCGCGTGGAAGCTGCTGTGGCTGTGCACCGACGCCGCCGGGGACGGGGTGGCGGGCGCCAAGGACCTCTACGACGCCGTGCTGCTGGCCGAGTCGCCCCGCACCCGGCTGCGCTCACCACTGCTGCGCAAGGTGCTCGGCGAGCACGCGCACGGCTTCGCACCGGACACCGTGCACGGCTGGCAGGCCGACTGGCGCACCTTCCGCGCCGCGCACCCAGGGGTGACCGGCGACCTCGCGAGCTGGCGGGACCGCCTGGCGACGGCGCTCACGCCGGTGTGCGCGAACCCCGCGTCCCCATGAGCGCCACGTACAGCACCAGCGACGCCATCAGGCCCACCGCCCAGCCGTAGTCCGCGAGGGGCCGCAGGAACGGGATCAGACCCTCCGAGGGGAAGGGGCCCTTGCCCGGTGCCGAGTGGGAGCCGCCGATCGCGAGCACGCCGCCGACCGTGAAGGCGGCGACCGCGCGCAGATTCCAGCCGGACGTGTACCAGTAGCGTCCGCCCGGCGTGTAGAGCGCGGGCAGATCGAGGACGGTGCGCCGCACCAGCCAGTAGTCCGCGATGAGGATGCCGGCGACCGTGCCGAGCAGTCCGCCGACCAGCCCGAGCCAGGTGAAGATGTACAGCTCGGGCGTCGCGGTCAGCTTCCACGGCGTGATCAGCACACCGACGACACCCGTGATCAGCGCGCCCCTGCGGAAGTTGACGAGGCGCGGCGCCAGGTTCGCCAGGTCGTACGCCGGTGAGACGACGTTCGCCGCGATGTTCACCGAGATCGTCGCGACGAGCACGGTCACCAGCGCGAAGAGCAGTCCGAAGACGTTGTCCGTCTTGCCCGCGAGCGCGACCGGGTCCCAGACCGCCGCTCCGTACACGGCCTGCGAACCGGAGGTGACGAAGACGGACAGCAGGGCGAAGAGCGTCATCGTGGTCGGCAGCCCGAGCGTCTGGCCCCAGATCTGGGCGCGCTGGCCCGCTCCGAAGCGGGTGAAGTCGGGGATGTTGAGCGACAGCGTGGACCAGAAGGCGATCATGCCCATCAGGGACGGGAAGAACACCGGCCAGAAGTCCGCGCCCCAGCCCAGCTCCGACGGCTGGTCGAGCAGCGGCCCGAGGCCGCCCGCCTTGGCCGCGATCCATGCCAGCAGCACCAGCGCGCCGACGATGACGAACGGCGCGGCCCAGTTCTCGAAGCGGCGCAGGGCCTCCATCCCCCGGTAGATGATGGCGAGTTCGAGCACCCAGAACAGGACGAAGCACACCCACAGCGTCCACGGCTGGCCGCCGACCTTCGCCGCCTCCGCCCAGCCGCCGAACAGCTTGCCCAGCAGGACGAAGATGCCCTGGCCGCCGATCCATGTCTGGATGCCGAACCAGGCGCACGCCACGGCGGCCCGGATGATCGCGGGCAGGTTGGCGCCGCGCAGCCCGAACGAGGCACGGGCGAGCACCGGGAAGGGAATGCCGTACTTGGGCCCGGCGTGCCCGGTGAGCAGCATCGGCGCCAGCACGATGAGGTTGGCGAGCGCGATGGTGAACACGGCCTGCTTCCAGTCCATGCCGAGCGCGACGAGGCCGGAGGCGAGCAGCCAGGAGGGGATGTTGTGCGCCATGCCGACCCACAGGGCCGCGAAGTTGTACGTGGTCCAGCGGCGGCGCGAGACGGGCACGGGCAGCAGGTCGTCGTTGACGAAACGGTCGTCGGCGGGGAGGGCGCCCGGCGGGAGTTCGACGCGTCCTGCCGGGTCGGCTATGGGTCCTGTGGGGGGCACGGGCGGGACGGTCGCGGTCATGAGGCCTGGCCCTTCAGCAGATGCTCATCTGGTCAGTGCGGGGATGATCTGCGCGCCGTAGGCGTCGATCGTCGCTTCCTTCGCGTCGTGCATGTTGTAGACGGCGAACTGGTCCACGCCCAGGTCGCGCAGCGCCTTGAGCTTGTCGATGTGCGCCTCGACGGGCCCGAGGAGGCAGAACCGGTCCACGATCTCGTCCGGCACGAAGTCGGTGGACGGGTTCCCGGCGCGGCCATGGTGGCTGTAGTCGTAGCCGTGCCGCTCCTTGATGTAGGCGGTCAGCGCCTCGGGGACCATGTCGGAGTGCTCGCCGTAGCGGGAGACGAGGTCGGCGACGTGATTGCCGACCATGCCGCCGAACCAGCGGCACTGGTCGCGGGCGTGCGCGAGGTCGTCGCCGACGTACGCGGGGGCCGCGACGCAGACGGTGACCGACGACGGGTCGCGTCCGGCGTCGGCGGCCGCCGCGCGCACGGCCTTCACCATCCACTCGGTGAGGTACAGGTCGGCGAGCTGGAGGATGAACCCGTCGGCCTTCTGCCCGGCGAGTGCCAGAGCCTTGGGCCCGTACGCCGCCATCCACACGGGCAGCCTGCCCTCCTTCACCCAGGGCAGGCGGATCGGCTGCCCGTCGACGACCGCCTCGCGGCCCTCGGCGAGATCGCGGATCACGCCGATCGCCTCGCCGAGCCGGGCGAGGGTGTTGGGCTTGCGGCCCGCCACCCGCATGGCCGAGTCGCCCCGGCCGATGCCGCACACCGTGCGGTTGCCGTACATGTCGTTGAGCGTGGCGAAGGTGGAGGCGGTGACCTCCCAGGTCCGGGTGCCGGGGTTGGTGACCATGGGGCCCACGGTCAGCTTCTGGGTGTGTTCGAGGATGCGGCTGTAGATGACGAACGGCTCCTGCCACAGGACCGCGGAGTCGAAGGTCCAGCCGTAGCGGAAGCCGTTGCGTTCCGCGCGCCGCATCAGCCCGACGACGGCGGACGCGGGCGGGTCGGTCTGCAGGACGAGTCCGAAGTCCACGAGGTGGCCTCCTGGTTCTGGCTAGTTCAGGTACTGGCAGGTGGAGCGCGGGGTGTAGACGCCGTGGCCGGCGCGGCCCGTGAACGTGCGCCGGTCGATGACCACCTCGCCACGCGACAGCACGGTCTCCACCTGCCCGGTGACGGTCCGGCCCTCGTAGGCCGAGTAGTCGACGTTCATGTGGTGGGTCTCGGCGGACAGCGTCTGTTCGGTGTGCGGGTCGTAGATCACGACGTCCGCGTCGGCGCCGGGTGCGATGGTGCCCTTCTTCGGGTAGAGGCCGAACATCCTGGCCGGGGTCGCGCAGGCGATCTCGATCCATCGGCGCCGGCTGATGCGGCCGTCGACGACGGCCTGGTGGAGGAGGTCCATGCGGTTCTCCACGCCCGGCAGCCCGTTGGGGATCTTGGAGAAGTCGCCGCGGCCCAGCTCCTTCTGACCGCTGAAGCAGAACGGGCAGTGGTCCGTGGAGACGACCTGGAGGTCGTTGGTGCGCAGACCGCGCCACAGCGCGGCCTGGTGCTCCTTGGGCCGCAGCGGGGTGGAGCAGACGTACTTGGCGCCCTCGAAGTCCGGTTCGGCGAGGTTGTCGGTGGACAGGAACAGGTACTGCGGGCAGGTCTCGCCGAAGACGTTCAGCCCCTTGTCGCGGGCCGCCGCCAGTTCGGCGACGGCCTCCTCGGCCGAGACGTGCACGACGTACAGCGGCGCGCCGGCGACGCGGGCGAGCTGGATGGCCCGGTGGGTCGCCTCGGCCTCCAGGAGGACCTTGCGGACCTCGCCGTGGTAGCGGGGGTCGGTCTCGCCGCGGGCGAGCGCCTGCTCGACGAGGACGTCGATGGCGATGCCGTTCTCCGCGTGCATCATGATCAGGCCGCCGTTGGACGCGGAGCGCTGCATGGCGCGCAGGATCTGTCCGTCGTCGCTGTAGAAGACGCCCGGATAGGCCATGAAGAGCTTGAAGGAGGTCACGCCCTCCTCGACCAGCAGGTCCATCTCCTTGAGCGAGGACTCGTCGACGTCGGAGAGGATCATGTGGAAGGCGTAGTCCACGGCGCAGTTGCCGTCGGCCTTGGCGTACCAGGCGTCCAGGCCCTCGCGCAGGGAGCGCCCCACCGACTGCACGGCGAAGTCGACGATGGTGGTGGTGCCGCCCCAGGCCGCCGCCCGGGTGCCGGTCTCGAAGGTGTCGGAGGCGGACGTGCCGCCGAACGGCAGCTCCATGTGGGTGTGCGCGTCGACGCCGCCCGGGATGACGTACTTGCCCGTGGCGTCGATGACGCGGTCCGCGGTCCAGGACTCGGCGGCGGAGGTGCCGTGTGCGGCGAGTGCGGCGATCCGGCCGTCGTCGATCAGGACGTCTGCGTGGATCTCGTCGGCGGCGGTGATGACGAGACCGCCGCGGATCAGGGTGCGGGTGCTCATGGTCTCCTCGTGTGTGGACTCGGTCGGCCGGACAGGCCTAGACGGCGCGCAGGGCCTGTTCGAGGAGGGACGCGCCCTCCTCCGCCTCGGCGACGGTGAGCGAGAGCGGCGGGGCGATGCGCAGGACGCTGGTGTTGTGGCCGCCGCCCTTGCCGATCAGCAGGCCGCTCTCGCGCGCGGCCTCCAGGACCTTGCCGGCGGCCTTGGGGTCCGCCTCGTCCGTGCCCGGCCTCACCAGCTCGACGCCGATCATCAGGCCGCGTCCGCGCACCTCCCGTACGGCGGGGACGCCCGCGCCGATCGCGCGCAGCCGCTCGAGGAGCAGCCCTCCGACGCGCCGGGCGTTGCCCTGGAGGTCGTGCTCCAGCAGGTAGGAGAGGTTGGCGACACCGGCCGCCATGGTCACGGGCGAACCGCCGAAGGTGGAGATGGAGTTGGCGTCCAGGCAGTTCATGACCTCGGCGCGGGCGACGACGCCGCCGATCGACATGCCGTTGCCGATGCCCTTGGCGAAGGTGAGGATGTCCGGCGGGCCGTTCTGGGCGTGCGCCTGCCAGCCCCAGAAGTGCTCACCGGTGCGGCCCCAGCCGGTCTGCACCTCGTCGGAGATCCACAGGATGCCGTGCCGGTCGAGCACCTCGCGGAAGGCGGCGTAGAGCCCGTCGGGCGGGGAGGTGAACCCGCCGACACCCTGCACCGGTTCGGCGATCAGCGCGGCGACGTCGCGGGTGTGGCCGAGCAGGTCCTCCAGGTCGGCGACGCAGGCCTGGATGAACTGCGCGTCGGTCAGCCCGGCGTAGGGGCCCCGGGTGCGGACGCCGCCGTGGACGTACAGCGTCTGGAGCGGGGAGAGGCTGGTCGGGGACCAGGCGTGGTTGCCGGTGACGGAGACCGCGGAGAAGGACCGGCCGTGGTAGCTGTTGCGCATCGCCAGGATCTGGTTGGAACGGCGGTACGCGGTGGCGAGCAGCAGGGCGGTGTCGTTGGCCTCCGTACCGGAGGTGGTGAAGAAGACGCGCGCGTCGGGGATGCCGGAGAGGGCGGCGATGCGCTCGGCGAGCTCCACCATGGGGCGGTTGAGGTAGAGGGTGGAGGAGTGGATGATCCGCGCGGCCTGCTCGCTCACCGCCTTGGTGACCTCGGGCAGGGCGTGCGCGGTCATGGTGGTGAGGATGCCGCCGAAGAAGTCCAGGTAGCGGTTTCCGTCCGCGTCCCAGACGTGGCGTCCCTCGCCGTGGGTGATCTCGATGGGGCGGTCGTAGTAGAGGGCGAGCCAGTCCGGGAGGACGGCCTTGTGGCGCCCGTACAGGTCGGTCACGGCTGCACAAGCCCTTCGTACGCGTCGGGGCGGCGGTCCCGGTAGAACGCCCACTGCTGCCGTACGGCCTCGATCAGGTCGAAGTCGAGGTCGCGTACGACCAGTTCCTCCTCCTTGTCGCTGGCGAGGTCGCCGACGAACTGGCCGCGCGGGTCGACGAAGTAGCTGGTGCCGTAGAAGTCGTTGTCGCCGTACTCCTCGATGCCGACGCGGTTGATGGCGGCGACGAAGTACTCGTTGGCGACGGCGGCGGCCGGCTGCTCCAGCTGCCAGAGGTGGGAGGACAGACCACGGTGGGTGGCGGACGGGTTGTAGACCAACTGAGCTCCCGCAAGGCCTAGTTGGCGCCACCCCTCCGGGAAGTGGCGGTCGTAGCAGATGTAGACGCCGACCTTGCCGACGGCGGTGTCGAACACCGGCCAGCCCGCGTTGCCCGGCCGGAAGTAGTACTTCTCCCAGAAGCCCTTGACCTGGGGAATGTGGTGCTTGCGGTATTTGCCGAGGTAGCTGCCGTCGGCGTCGATGACCGCGGCGGTGTTGTAGTAGAAGCCCGCGCCCTCGCTCTCGAAGACCGGGACGACGATCACCATGCCGGTCTCGCGGGCGAGGTCCTGCATCCTGCGGACGGTGGGGCCGTCCGGGACGGGCTCGGCCCAGCGGTAGTGCTCGGGCTCCTGCACCTGGCAGAAGTACGGAGCGTTGAAGACCTCTTGGAATCCGATGATCTTGGCGCCCTGCCCGGCGGCCTCGCGGGCGTGTTCCTCATGTTTGGCAATCATCGATTCGGTGTCGCCGGTCCAGGTGGCCTGGACGAGGGCGGCGCGTACGACATGGGCCATGAGCTGCTCCTTCGACGGGACGCCAGAGAGCCTCTACGCACGTAGACGCAATACGCAGATGGAGAACGTAAGCCACGTCACACAGCGGGGCAAGACCATCGTCGTCAACCCGCAGAGTCGATCATGTTTCGCACCCGAGCGGTCGATTTCGGATCGGTTTCGTCTCGGTCAGGCACCGAGGTAACCGGCCACGCGCAGCGCGTGGACGAGATCGCGCTCGCGGTCCGGCGAGACGTCGCGGGCGGCGTCGAGCAGGGCGGGGACGAGCCGGGCCGGGTCGCGGCCTGCGACCCTGGCGGCGTCCTCGGCGGGGCGCACCTGCGCGTACGCGGCGAGCAGCGCACGGGCGCGGGCGCCGAGGCCCTCGTCCGCCAGCGCGAGCGCGGTGTCGGCGATCTCCTCGGCGGGCCGCGAGACCCCCTGGCGCAGCAACTGGTGCCCGTCGTCGGGCCGTCCGGCCGCGGCGAGCGCGTCGGCGGCCGCGGCGAGGTGCGCGGCGGGCTGGGACGCCACCTCCCACAGGAGAGTGCCCCAGTCGGCGTCCAGTCCGCCGCGGTGGAGCTCGGCGGCGAGCGCGGGCAGCCAGCCCGGCGGCCGGGCGGCGGCCTCGCACAGCACGACGTGCGCCTCGCCGCTGCGGCCCTCGGCCCGGAGCCGCCCGAGAGCGGCGACGGTCTCGCGCGCGGCCCGTTCGGCGCCTGCGGTCTCGTGCGCGGACAGGGGTGTCGGGGCCGGCTCGGGGGCTGCGGCAGCGCCTCCGTACCGCGCGCCCCGGGGCACGTCACCGGCGACGGGCAACACGGGCACGGCGACCGCGCCGCCCCCGTCGTCCTCCACCCCCGCGAACCGGGCCCCTCGCCGGATCTTCCGCTTCCCCCGGGAGGAGGCGCCGCGCTCTGCGGGTTCGCCGGCGGCGACCCTGCCGGGCCCGGGGACCCCGTACGGAGCCGTGCCGCCTGCGGCGGCGCCGGGCAGCGCAACCGCCCCGGCGTCTCCGGCCGCGCCGGTTCTCCCCGGGGCCCCGTGCCTGCCCGTCCCGTAGGGGCCGGCGTCGGCGCCCGGCGCGCCGAGGTCGGCCCCTGCCGGTGCGGAGCGGGGACCTGCCCTGCCAGGGTCGCCGTGCCCGCGAGGAGCACCGGGCTCGGCCGCGCCGACGGCGCCGGTCCCCGCCGCGCCCGTCGTGCCGGCCCGGCCGGGAGCCGCAGCCGTGCCCGCAGTGCCGGCCCTCGCGGGCCCGGCCGGGCTCGCGGCCCACTGCCCGTCGGGTGATCCGCCCATGACGGGCTGCCCGGGGCCGGCCGTCTCGGTCGCGTACGCCCCAGCCTCGCCGGGCATGCCGGTCGGCCAGGGCCCGTCGGGTCCCTGCTCCCCGGCGCCGGCCGGGCCGGACAGCGCGGCCGGACCGGTGGCGTCGGGTCCGGCCGGGGTGAACCAGGACGAGGGGTGGGGCAGCGACTCGAGGCGGGACGTCAGTTCCCTCACGCGCGACGTCGCGCGGGCGTGGTCGTCACGCGTCCAGGACAGTTCGTGTGTCAGGCGCTCCGCCGCCGCCGTGCCCTCCGGCTCACCGGCCAGCGACCGCAGCAGCTCCTCCGCGCGAGCCGCTGCATACGCCTGCTCGCGGCGCATCAGCTCCCGCCGCTCCTCCAGTGCCTCGCGTCCGCCCGGCAGCCGGTCGTGTGCCGCCGCTGCCGCCGCGTGGAGCGCACGGGCCCGGCCCCGCTCCCGCTCGGCGTGCTCCGGGCCCGTCGGCGCCGCAAGGTCGTGGAGCAGGGACTCGACCACGTCCCACGGAGGGATCTCGATCCCTTCCAGGCAGGCCCGCATTCCGTCGGGGTCACGCTGCCAGAAGATCGCGCACCAGCCGCCCGCGGGGTCGAGCCGCCTGGTCAGCTCTTCGAGGTACCGCGCGAACATCCCGACCTCCGCCGGGAGTTGATGCACCGCCATCGCTGCCCCTGACCACTCGGAGGTAGAACCCCAGGCATTCGACCGCAGGCGTGTTACGCCGGTGCTACACGCCGTTTTCGGCGGGGAACCGCGATGCCCCGAGACCGTCGGCCGCTCTCGTGAGCTTCCCGGGCCACGAGCAGTTCGGGTAGACGCGCCCGCGCCCGGTCGCACGCCGCGTCCATCGGGCCGGACACCGACCGCCCGACTCGGTGAACTCGTACGCGATCCGCGGCGGGTCTCGTCGCACTCGGTACGGCTCACGAAGCCGCCGTGCTCCATGGCGGGCAGGGTTCGTGAGCACCTTCGGCGTGACAGCCCGCGCCGTCACCGCGACCTGCGGCGGTAGCGAACCGGGGCCGCCCCTCAGGGTGGTCAGGCGGCCGGCACGAGGGCGCAGCGCACGACCAGTTCGTCCATGGACAGGCCGAGCGTCGCGGCGAGGGCGGCGACGGTGAAGAACGCGGGGGTGGGGGCGCGGCCCGTCTCGATCTTGCGCAGGGTCTCGGCGGACAGTCCGGCCGCCGCCGCGACCTCCACCATGCTGCGCTCGCCGCGCGCCTGCCTGAGCAGTCGGCCGAGCCTCTCGCCGCGCTCGCGCTCTTCGGGGGTGAGGGGGGTGCGCACCATGCCGTTATTCTAATCCCGGCCGTGCCGGTATAAGAATAACGGTGAGACCGGTATAGTAATTGGCATGGTGGAGATCAAGACAGACGCGTCGATCGAGGCGATGCGCGAGGCCGGCCGCATCGTGGCCCAGGCGCTCACGGCCGCGCGGGAAGCGGCCTTCGTGGGCGTCGCGCTCAGTGAGCTGGACAGGGCGGCCCGCGCGGTCCTGGACGAGGCGGGAGCCGGTTCCCCGTTCCTCGGTTATCACCCCGGCTGGGCACCCGCCCCGTTCCCGGCCGTCCTCTGCGTGTCGGTCAACGACGCGATCGTGCACGGCGTCCCGGGCGCCTACCGGCTCCGCGACGGCGACCTGGTCGGTCTCGACTGCGGAGCCGTCCGCGCGGGGTGGGTCGGCGACGCGGCCGTGAGCTTCACGGTCGGCCGCGCACGGCCGGCCGACACGCGCCTGATCCGGACGGCCGAGGACGCGCTCGCCGCGGGCATCGAGGCGGCCGTCGTCGGCAACCGCATCGGGGACATCGCCCACGCCGTCGGCACCGTGTGCCGTTCCGCCGGGTACGGCGTCCCGGACGGCCTCGGCGGGCACGGAGTGGGCCGGCGCATGCACGAGGACCCGGGCGTGCCGAACGAGGGACGCCCCGGCCGGGGCATGCGCCTGCGGCACGGCATGGTGCTCGCCATCGAGCCGATGGTCGCCGCGGGCGGCCGCGACGACCACTACACGGCGCGCGACGGCTGGACGGTGCGCACGGCGGACGGCAGCCGTGCCGCACACGTCGAGCACACGATCGCGGTCACCGACGACGGGCCGCGCATCCTCACGGCACTCTAGGAAGACGGCTCCCCCAGGGCGTCGTCGACCATCCGGCGGGCCAGCTCGTCGCCGAGTGCGGCGTCCGCCCCGCGGACGTACCGACGGGCCAGCCTGTCGCCGATCGCGACGGCCGCCTCGTGGCTCTCGATCGGGGCCGCGCGCACGTTCTTGAACAGGATGTAGGTGACGCCCGAGGAAGCGCCGCCGTATGTCGGATGCGGGTCGATGCCGAGTGCGTCGGCGGCGGCGTACGACGCCTCGCCGATGATCCCGGTCGGGCCCGTGTCGCCGACGACGGCGTACACGACGCGGTCCCGGTACACCAGCGCGGCCACGGTTCCGCCGCTGATACCGGAGTCCCGGTAGTCCCAGATGTCGCTCGGACCCGGCACGACGACGAACGGCAGCTTCGCGGCGTTGAGGTGCCTTCCGTTGGACTGCTGGAAGGAGGTGTGCGGCTGGAACCAGCGGTCGGTGGTGCTGTTGCACTTCCGCGTGCGCACCCCGTCGCAGTCGATGTCGAGGTCGGCGGTCCAGTGCACGACCCCGTTCTGTTCGCAGACGGGGACATCGGCGGGTGCGCCATTGTCCGTGCGGTACTTGCCGTTGGATATCTGCCGGCAGGTGCCGAGGGCGTCCAACAGGTCATCGGCGGGGACGGTGCCCTCGGCCGGCAGGGCTGCCCGGTGGGCGGCGAGGGCCCGTGGCGGCGAAGCCGTGGCGGTCGCGGCGGCGGCGGGCAGGGCCGCCGCGGCGAGAAGGACGGAACCGGCGGCGGCCGCGAGAGCGGTGCGTGATATGTACACAATGGTCCTTTCTGTCGAAAGGCTCCCTACCCGCGGGCGCGCGAACCGGCTCCGTTTGTCCGCCGGACGGGTTACCCCGTCGTGCCCCGGCCGCCCTCGCGCGTCACGGCACCGGGTGGACCACCATGGCCGAGCCGCCGCCCCGCCGTACCTTCTCGGCCGCGGCCAGCCACCGGCCGTCGGGCAGCCGCTGCACGCCGGTCGCCGCGCCGATCTCCGGGTTCAGCCGGAAGGCGTGGCCGATGCGCTGGAGCTCGGCGCGCAGCTCCTGGTCGTTCCACAGGTCCGGTTCCAGCTCGGTCGTCGCCTGGTTGCGCTGGCTGGCGCGCGGCGCGGCGATCGCGTCGACGAGCGGCAGCCCCCGGTCCAGATGCGCCGTCAGCGTCTGCAGGACGGTGGTGATGATGGTCGCGCCTCCCGGCGAGCCGAGCGCCAGCAGGGGCCGGTCGTGGTGGTCGAGCACGATCGTCGGCGACATGGACGAACGCGGCCGCTTCCCGGGGCCGGGCAGGTTCGGATCGTGGACCGCGGGATCGGCCGGGGCGAAGGAGAAGTCGGTCAGCTCGTTGTTGAGCAGGAAACCGCGTCCGGGCACGGTGATGCCGCTGCCGCCTGTCGACTCGATCGTCAGCGTGTAGGCGACGACGTTGCCCCACTTGTCGGCCGTCGTCAGATGCGTGGTGTTCTCGCCCTCGTACGTGGTCGGCGCGGCTTCGCCGGTCGAGCCGCAGGCGGCCGGCCGGCGCGGGTCGCCCGGTGCGAGCGGACTCTTCAGGACCGCGTCGTCCTTGATCAGGCACTCGCGCGAGTCGGCGAACCGCTGCGACAGCAGCCCCTTGACGGGCACGTCCTCGAAGGCCGGGTCGCCGACCCAGCGGCCCCGGTCCGCGAACGCGATCCGGCTCGCCTCGATGAAGCGGTGCAGGTACTGCGCCTGGGTGGCCTCGTCCTCGGACAGGTCGGAGCGCTCCAGGATGTTGAGCGCCTCCCCGACGCTGGTGCCGCCGGAGGAGGACGGCGCCATGCCGTACACGTCGAGCCCCCGGTAGGAGACCTTCGTGGGGGCGCGGCGGATCGTCTCGTAGGCCCGCAGGTCGCGAGGGGTCAGGTCGCCGGGGCGCACGACGCGGTCCGCGCCCTCGGCGACGGGGGGCTCCTGCACGGTGCGGACGATGTCGTCGGCGATGGGTCCCCGGTAGAGGGCGCCGACGCCCTTGCGGCCGAGCTCCTTGTAGGTGCGGGCCAGGTCCGGGTTCTTGAACACCGAGCCCACGACCGGGAGTCCGCCGCCGGGCAGGAAGAGTTCGGCGCTGGCCGGGAAGTCGGCGAAGCGGTCCTGGTTGGCCTGCGTCTGGGAACGGAACGTGGCGTCGACGGTGAATCCGTCCTCGGCCAGCCGCTCGGCCGGACGCAGCAGCTCCTTCAGCGGTTTGCTGCCCCAGGCCTCCAGAGCGCTCCGCCAGGTCGCGGGCGTGCCGGGCGTACCGACCCCGAGGCCCGACGTCATGCCCTCGGCGAACGGGATGGGCTTGCCGTTCTCCAGGAACAGGGACGCGTCGGCGGAGAGCGGCGCGGTCTCGCGGCCGTCGACGGTGTGGACCGTACGGGACTTGGCGTCGTAATGGACGAAGAAGCCGCCGCCGCCGATACCGGCGGAGTACGGCTCGGTGACGCCGAGCGCGGCGGCGGTGGCCACCGCCGCGTCCACCGCGTTGCCGCCCTTGCGCAGGACCTCGATGCCGGCGGCCGACGCGTCGGCGTCGACGCTGGCGACGGCGCCGCCGTATCCGACGGCGAGCGGGGTCTTGGCAGGTGCCGCGTCCGGCGGGGAGGAGGTCGGTGGAGCCGCCGCGCCGATCGAGGCGACGGCCGCGGCAACGGCCAGTACCGACACATTCCGTACGACGGAACGACGCATGCGTACCTCCCCGAGGGCGAACGTCCGCGCAGCCTAACCCTGTCGCCGCCGCCCCGTCAGGACCGCCCGGTACGCCGTTCGGCCGACACCGCTAGCATGCGCGCCCATGACGGACGACGTACGCAACATCGTGCTCGGTGTGGTGGCCGCCGGGATCAGCGCCTCGATCGGCTGGATAGCCCGCACCTACCTCTGGCGGCGCAGGCTCCGGCGCAAGCAGGCGTTCTTCGGGCTGCCGGGCAACTCGGAGTGCCTGCTCGTCGTCAACCGGGAGGCAGGACGGGACGGTTCGGTCCACCGCTTCGACGTATTCGCACTGCTGGAGTTGTCGGCGCTGGTGAAGGACTGCGGGGCGAACGCCCAGATCATCTGGCACGACGCGACGCAGCAGGGCTTCGGCGAACGCACCGAGTTCTGCGTCGGCGGGCCCTTCACCAACCGGCGGACGGCGGCGCACCTGCAGAGCCTGCTGCCCGGCGTGCTGGTCGACACCGACACGGAACGCGGCCCCGACCAGGGGTCGTTCGTGATCGGCACGGAGCACTACCGGATGGACCGGGGCACGGCCGAGTACGTGCTGCTGGCCCGCCTGACGGCCGGTGAGGGAAGCCGCCCGGTGTTCCTGTTCTGCGGTCAGCGCGCCATCACCAACCAGGCCGCCACCCGCTATCTGGCCCGCCACCACGGGAAGCTGTACCGCAAGCACGGCCGGAACTCCTTCTGCCTGCTGCTGAAGGTGGTCAACTCGCAGGCGTACGGGCCGGACGTGGTCGAGGTCGTCGCCGACGTGACGAGGGCCGCCCTCAGCGCCCTCCCCGCGCCGAGCACCTCGGACAGCGCGGTGAGCTGACCGAAGGTCAGAGGAGGCCGAGGGGCCGGGGCACGTCGGGGAAGGGCACGGGCGCGCGCCCGTGCCACGCCCGTGAAGCGGTTTTGCGGCTGGGACGGAAAGGTCCGGCGCGTGGGACCGGCGCCGAAGGATTCGAGGCGAGCGGCGCCCTCGTCGTGTACCGGTGACGACGTGGGGCCCGCTCGGCCTCGGCAAGCTGGTGGCACAACCCGACCGGCGCGCAGCTGACCTTCTCCTCTTCGCCCACCGACCCGTCCTGCCCGTCGGTCCGGCTGCGAGGGAGTGATCACCGGCTGCCGCCGGGCCCTGCGCACGGCAGGGCGGGGTGGTGCCCCAAGAGCTGCTGCCCTCTCACCCCCGCACCGGCGTGCGCGAAGGACCCCGGACAACAGCGTTCGTGGTTCGGCCGGCGCTGCTGGCGCGGCCTGTGTCAGCCTCGTCTATGGGGACGAACTGCGGCGGCGGGCGCCACCTCGAGCGCAATGAGAAGTAGGTGTTGACGTCAGCTCGATCAACGGATCGACGGCCATACGCTGCCCTGCCCCTTTTCGCCGTGTCGCGGTCAGCGCAAACTATCCAGCCCGGCGAGGCCCTTCACACCCGACACGCATAAACACGACATAAGCCGTATAAATCGAGAATTCCTCCGGGCAGCGGGCGCACTCCGGGGCATCCGCCAGGCGCGGGAAGCGCACGGAAGGCCCCGGTCCGACGCGGCGCCCTCCGCGCCCGGTCAGGCCTCGGCGGCCTCCGCGTAGACCTGGGAGAGCTCGGGCGCTCCGTTGACCGCCCACTCGAGACCCGCCTCCACGACGCTCACCTCTCGGCCCGACGCCAGCCGCACCACGGGGTGCCCACCCGGCCAGACGTGCCAGGCCGCGCCGGGGACCGTCCGCACGATGACGGTGCCCAGGTACAGGCCCGCGTCGTTCCCCAGCCAGGGCAGCTCCTCCGGGTCGTCCCGCCAGCGCGGGGGCAGCTGGTCGAGCGCCGTCAACGAGGCGGGGGAATCGTCCAGTTCCAGCCCGGCCTGCCCCGCTCGGACGCGCAGCAGCTCACACTCGGACAGCAGCTCGGTGATCGCCGCCGCGCGCTCGGGATCGAACTCCTTCGCGGCGGCCTCTCCCCCGTGCTCCCGATCGTCGTCATGGCGCCTGAGCCAGTTGTCCAAGAAAGGGATGTTCATACCGCTCAGCCTCGCATCCCCCCGGCCGGACGCACCACAGGGCGCGCGTCCACAAACGCTAGATGTCGAGATCGACAACAACAGGTGCATGGTCCGACGCACCCTTGCCCTTGCGCTCCTCACGGTCGACGTAACTGTCCTTGACCGCCTTGCCGAACGACCCGTTCCCGTAGACCAGGTCGATGCGCATGCCGCGGTTCTTGGGGAAGCACAGCTGGCGGTAGTCCCAGTACGTGAAGGGGTGCTCGTACTTCAGGGGGCGGGGAACGACGTCCGAGAGGCCTCGCTTGCGCAGCGCCTCCAGCGCGGCGCGCTCGGGCGCGGTCACATGGGTCAGGCCCTCGAACGCGGCCACGTCCCACACGTCGTCGTCGGTGGGGGCGATGTTGAAGTCGCCGAGGACCGCGAACGGGCGCTCACCCGCCCCGTCCTCGGTCACCGCCACCGACAGTGCCTCCAGCCAGCGCAGCTTGTAGCCGTAGTGGTCGTGGGCGACCTCGCGGCCGTTCGGCACGTAGACCGACCAGACGCGGACCGGGCCGCAGGTCGCCGAGATCGCCCGGGGCTCCTGCACGCCCTCGTAGTCGGGGGCGCCGGGCAGGCCCCTGACCACGTCGTCGAGGCCGACCCGCGAGACCACCGCCACGCCGTTCCACCGGCCCGTGGCATTCACCGCGGACTCGTAGCCGAGCTCGCGCAGGGCCTCGGCGGGGAACTGCTCCTCGGTGCACTTGGTCTCCTGGACGCACAGCACGTCGGTGCCGCTGCTCTCCAGCCAGGCCAGCAGCCGCGGCAGCCGGGCGGTGATCGAGTTGACGTTCCACGTGGCGATACGCATGCGGCAAGCCTAACGGCGGGGTGTGACAGGCACAGGTCCGCCCGGGGCACGCCGTCAGACGTCCCGGGACTCCCCCGGCGCCAGACGTCCGTGCTCGGCGCCGCCGAGTCCGCCGATCTGCCGGTCGTAGATCGGCCGGGCGATGTCGGCGAGATACGCGTCGTGGACGTCGATGGCCCGCCGCGGCCGCACCTCGCGCACGTAGTCGATGACCTCGGAGATCTTGTTCCACGGCGCGTGCACCGGCAGCATCAGGGTGTCGACCGGTTGGTCCGGGACGGTCAGCGCGTCACCGGGGTGGAAGAGCGAACCGTCCACGAGGTAGCCGACGTTCGTGATCCGCGGGATGTCCGGGTGGATGACGGCGTGCAGTTCGCCGTGGACCTGGACGTCGAATCCGGCGGCGGTGAAGGCGTCGCCGTGGCCGACGGTGTGGACCCGGCCGGGGAATGCCGCCGAGATCTGGTCCGCGACGCTGCGCAGGGTCCAGATCCCGGCGGCCGGGTTCGCCTCCAGGGCGGCCCGCAGCCGTCCCTCGTCGAAGTGGTCGGGGTGCTCGTGCGTGACCAGAACGGCGTCGGCGCCCAGCGCCGCGTCCTGTTCGCTGAAGCCGCCGGGGTCGATGACGAGCGTGCGCCCGTCCTTCTCCAGCCGGACGCAGGAATGAGTCTTCTTGACGATCCTCATGCGCCACATCCTGCTATGCGCGGGGCTTCGTCTCCTCCTGGATCACCGCCTGGGCGACCTTGAACGCCGAATTGGCCGCCGGCACGCCGCAGTAGACCGCGGCGTGGATGAGGACCTCCTTGATCTCCGCGGGCGTCAGCCCGTTGCGCAGCGCCGCGCGCGTGTGGAAGGCGAGCTCGTCGAGGTGGCCCCCGGCGACCAGGGCGGTGAGCGTGACGCAGCTGCGGGTGCGTCTGTCGAGGCCCTCACGGGACCACACCTCGCCCCAGGCGTAGCGGGTGATCAGCTCCTGGAAGTCTCCGGTGAAGTCGTCGGCGGCGGCCGTCGCCCGGTCCACGTGCGCGTCGCCGAGCACCTCCCGGCGGATCTTCATCCCCGCGTCGTACGGGTCGGGCCTGCCGTAATGCACCGCCGCGGGCTGCTCGGGCGCGGCCGGCGCGATCTCGGCGACGGGCGAGACGGGCGCCGATGTGGCGGGCGCCTGCGGGACCGGGATCGACGCCAGGGTGTCGTTCCAGGCGGTGTCGAAGTGGTGGGCCAGCAGGTCGGTCACGGCGGCGGGCTGCTCGACGGGCGCCAGGTGGGAGGCGCCGGGCACCAGGGCGAGCCGGGCGTCCGGTATGCCGGCGACCAGAGTGCGGGCCTCGGCGGGGCCGGTGACCTGGTCCTCGGAGCCGACCAGGACGAGGGTGGGCACACCGACCCGGGACAGTTCGGAGCGCACGTCGAAGGCGGCCAGGGCCTCGCAGGCGGCGATGTAGCAGCCGGGGTCGGTGGTGCGGACCATCTGGACCGCCCATTCGACGATGGCGGGCTGCGCGGCCGTGAATCCGCCGGTGAACCAGCGCTCGGGTGCGCTGCGGGCCATCGGGTCAAGACCGTTGGTGCGCACGACCACACCGCGCTGGCGGAACTCGTCGGCGGTGCCGAACCGGGGCGAGGCTGCGACCAGCGCCAGGGACGCCAGTCGGTGCGGGTGGCGCAGAGCGAGTTCGATACCGACCGCGCCGCCGATGGAGCAGCCGGCGTAGCCGAAGCGCTGCACGCCGAGCAGGTCGAGGGTGGCCAGCAGCCGCTCGGCGAGCTCGCCGACGGAGTCGGCGGGGTGCGCGGGAGCGCCGCCGTGCCCGGGCAGGTCGAACCGGATCACCCGCCACCGCGCGGACAGCTCACCGATCTGGCGGTCCCACATGTGCCATGTAGTACCGAGGGACGGCCCCAGGATCAGGACCGGGGCGTCTTCTGGCCCGTCAACGCGGTATTGCAGGGTCTTAGTCGTCGTCGTGCTCACCCGCTCACGCTCCCACATCTCACAATTTCTCACGGGCGGGGGGTAGGACGCTCGCCAAGCCTCCCCAAGCTTCCGCCGCCGGGCGAAGGTCTTCCACGTCCGGCTTCACGTACCACTTCTTGGTCGTCTTGACGTTGGTATGACCCGCCCACCGGGCCAGGATGTGATCCGGGACACCGCTGTTCGCGAGATAGGTCAAGCACGACGCCCGCGCATCGTACAAGCGGACCCTACGAAGGCCGTTCTCGTCCATGATCTTGTATGCCCGGACGCGCAGCTGGCGACCGTTGAGCGCCGTGCCGAGTCCATCCGCGAGCACGTAGCCGCTGCCGCTGTACGCCTCCCCCGCAGCCAGTTTCTCGGCCGCCTGCGTGGCGCGGAAACCCCTCAGTGCCTCGCGGACCAATGTGGGCAGCGGGAGCAAGCGCTCACCCGCCATCGACTTCGTGTCCTTCTCCACCACCGTCTTGTTCCCCATCAGCGTTCGCGTGTTGGCAACGTCCAGGGTGGCCTTCTCCAGGTCAACGTCGGCCCAGCGGATGCCGCAGACCTCGGCCGGACGCAGACCCATCAGGGAGAGAAGGAGGGGGGCGTACAGCCGATCATCCTTCACCGCGAGCACGAAGGCATGAACCTCCGCTAGATTCCAGGGCGGCACCACCGTTCTGGTCTTGCGCTCCGCCTTGCGCGCCTTCCGAGGGATCGTGACCTCTTGGGCGACGTTCACAGCCACCAGGCGCCGTGTCACCGCCCGGTTGAGTGCGTCCTTCAGTCGCGCGAGGGACATCTCTACCGAGGTCACCCCTAGGCCCGTGCCCGCCTTGCCGCCATGCACGCGCCCCTCCCGGAGCGCCCACGTCATCCACGTCTCGACGTTGTCCTCGGTAAGTTCCTGGAGCCGGATGTGCCCAAGCTTCCCGCGAACACGGTCCAGGGTCACCGCATAGTTGTAGATCGTGGTCTCTTCCAGGTCTTCCGCCTTCTTGGCGAGCCACTGATCGAGCCATTCGTTCACGGTGATCTTGTTGGGCGGTACGAACGTCCCTTCGTGGCGCCGGTTCGTGATGCGCGCGTACTCGGCCTTCGCTTCCTTCAGCGTGTCGAAGGTGCGGGTCAGCTGTTTGCGCTTCCCGGTGGCTGGGTCGTTCCCTACATCGACCACGAACCGGTACCGGACTTGCCCCTTCGCGTTCGGAGGGAGCTTCTTGATTGGGTCGGACAGGGTCACTCACTCCTTGAGAGCGTGGAGACTACGCATAGACGGCAGCGTCGCTGCGTTTGAGCAAGGGGCGCCGAAATCATCAGGGCAGCAGCAAGCAATGCCGCTCGCATCCCCCTCAGGAGCTTCCGACGCTGTCTACTGTGTCCGCTGCGGCTCCACCGCCAAGCGCAGCCGAATGCGAACGCCCTTGATGGTCGCGACATCCGCCGGTTTGGCCAACCGCCGATTCCGGCCTATGTTTCGCTGGCATCCAGCCGCGCCCCGTCCCCGGTTTCCCAGCCACAACGTCAACCAGTAAAATCTCACGTTCTTGAAGCTCTTCTGGTCTGCGACCAAGTCTGCTCCGCTGAGGCGTCTGGGCCTTGCGGCAACAACATCTTTCGATACACCTCACATTTGATCCTCTCGGGGGTCAACTGGAGAGGCGCCCAAACAGGCAACTGAGGAGAATGCTCCGTAGTCGGATTGGGCCTGTACTTCCACTCTTTAAGTGCACCGAGGGGAAGTGGACAGGGCGGCCAGACGAACAGGGCGGAGCGAGCGCGTGCACAGAAGAGGATCCTTTTCGAGTCGCCCGGCGGGCCATTCGCCGACCGCGTACTTTCGGGTGTTGTACGTTGGCATAGTCCCCGAAAGGGTTCCAGCCTTATGAGGTGATTTCTCGTCTGCCGTGGGCGAAGGGTCACCAACGACGCCGCCGGCACGGGGGAGAAGCCTGGCGGGCACGTCCACAGACGCCGCCCGACTGATGACTCCCGTCAGGTTCACGACAACATTCTGTACCTGGCAACAGCAGTGCGGCGGACATCCTGACGTCCGTTTGCGGTGACCCAGTTGAATCCACCGGCCACAAAAACCTGGGACCCTCGGCCCGGTGGCTGTGCACTTCCACCTGCATCATGCCGTCATCCACCAGCGCCTCCGTCACCGGCAGCGTCTCACCCCAGGGTGTCGAGGCACGGATCCTCGACAAAGCCCACCACGAAGCCGCCCTCTTCACCCACTCCTCAGCACGCGCGTATCCCGTCGAGCACTGCATCGCCCACCTCAAGAACTGGCGAGCCCTCGCCCAACACCACACCGCCGCGACAAGCTCCCTGACACCATCGGGCCATCGCCGGATTTCAAGTCAAGGTCGCGTACTGCACCGCGTCATCACCGCGGGAATCCATGCCCAGTCAACACGCGAGCCGGGGATGGTCAACGGCCCGGTCAACGTCGCCAGGGCCCCCGCCTGGGCTCCCTCGGACGACGGACGCACGAACGGCCCCGCCACCGAAGACGACGGGGCCGCCCCTTACCTCCCCAGGCGTGCTCACACCGTACGCCCTGCCTCCGACATCGAGGCCCGTCCGGCCCCGCGACCACACCGGGGCCCACCCCATGCGGTGTCCCAGCCGGCCGTGAAACGGACGGCGGCCCTCGACGCCGGGGGTCGAGGGCCGTCACACGCGTCGTCCGGGGCGGGGCCACTGCACGTGTCCTTCCGCTGCTCCGGGTGGGAGGTCAGGCGCCGGGCGAGTGCATGCCTGTGGGCGCCCGGCCACACGGGAGCCTCGCGCACGTGGTAGGTCCCGAATGACCCAGGTGGACATCCGGGGGAGAGCGAGAGCGGACGTCCACCACCGTGATCACCGCGATGAACACGACGGGGAGCGCCGGCAGCGTACGGCTTGCCTGTCATGACTCTCGCAGACCGGCAAGCTGCCGCTGAAGCCCTGCTCGACGCCCCTGGGGAGGACTGATCAGTGGCGGTTCAGTGAGGTTCGACGGCCAGGAGCGTTTCAGCGAGGTCGGCGTGCTGCCAGGAGGCGAGCTGGCGCGGATCTGGTCGGCCTGGCCGCCGGGGGTCATATTTCCGGCGATGAGGAGGACGCAGAGTCGCGATCAGTGCGTCAGGCGGGGCGGCTCGCAACGTAGGTTGCGTGCCGCCCCGCCTGTCCTGGGGTGTCAGCTCGTCGAGGTGACCTTCACCGGGTCGGTGCCTGTTTCGCTGTGCCTCTCGGCCCAGTTCTCCAGCGCCGTGCGGCAGGCATGGTCCAAGTGGTGCAGCCCGGACAGGTTCAGCTCGACCGGCCGGTCCTGGGGCAGCGCCTCCAGGCTGTCGAGGATCTTCGGCAGCCGCAGGAAGGTGGCGTTGCCCGAGAGGTGCGCCTGGACGGGGCCGGCGCCCTTGTCGATGACCTCGAGCTTGACGTGCGAGGCCTCCCAGGCGGTCTTGGCGATCGACAGTGCCAGACCGATCAGCACGCCCTCGAACATGTTGACCGCGACGATGGCCACACCTGTGACCACCAGGATCAGCGCCTCACCGCGGTGCGTCCGCCACAGCGGCACGATTTGCCGGAATGGGATGAGCTTCCAGCCCGCGTGCACGAGGATGCCGGCGAGGGCGGGAATCGGGATCAGTGCCAGGGCGGCTGGCAGTGCGGCGGCGAACAGCAGCAGCCACACGCCGTGCAGGACACGGGAGGCCTTGGTCTTCGCGCCCGCGTTGACGTTGGCGGAGCTGCGCACGATCACCGCGGTCATCGGCAGCGCGCCGAGCAGGCCGCACACGGTGTTGCCCGCGCCCTGGGCGATCATCTCCTTGTCGTATTGGGTGCGCGGACCGTTGTGCAGCCGGTCCACGGCCGCCGCGCTGAACAGGCTCTCCGCCGAGGCGATCAGCGCGAACGCGATGATGGTGCCCCAGATGGCCGGGCCGGCCAGCTCACCGAAGGCTTCGGGCCCGGGCGGCTGGATGACGCCGAGCAGACCCTCCACCTCAACCGTGGCGACCGGCAGGCTGAAGGCGAGCGTGGCGACCGTGGCCAGCATGACCGCCGCGAGGGCGCCGGGCACGGCCTGCGCTGCCTTCGGCATTTTCTTCCACAGCACGATGACGGCGATGGTGCCCGCGCCGATCGCGAGCGAGGCCAGGGCCTCGGTGCTGCCCAGGGCGTCGACGAGCGCCCCCGGGACCCCTACGATCTTGCCGATACCGGTCTCCGGGGCCTTCAGGCCCGCCGCCGCGTACAGCTGGCCCGCGATGATCACGAGTCCGATGCCGGCCAGCATGCCCTCGACCACCGAGACCGAGATGGCCCGGAACCAGCGGCCCACCTTCAGGAAGCCCATGGCGAGCTGGAGCAGCCCGGCGATCAACACGATCACGCCGAGCGTGGACACCCCGAACTCGCGGACGGCCTCGAAGACCAGCACGGTCAGGCCCGCTGCGGGCCCGGACACCTGCAGGCTGCTGCCGGGCATCAGGCCCGTGAGGAGGCCGCCCACGATGCCGGTGACCAAGCCGAGCTCTGCGGGGACGCCGGAGGCGACCGCCACACCGACGCATAGCGGCACGGCGACCAGGAAGACCACGATCGAGGCGGCGAAGTCCTGCCGCAGGTAAGGGAACTTGGACATGGTGGTCACCAGTCCCCTCAGAGCGTCTCGAATGTGTCGGACTCCGCGCGGTGTTCCCGCACGGTCCCGGTGTGCACTTCGTAGTACCAGCCGCGCACCCGCAGCCGTCCCTCGGCCAGTCCCTTTTCCACACAGGGGTACGAGCGCAGGCGGAGTAGCTGGGCGAGCACGTGGTGCTGCACGGCCGCGGCGACCGCCGGGTCGCCCGGGTCGGCCGACGCCGGCTTGTCCGCGGCATGCGCGAGCCAGTCGCGTACGGCGGGCACAGGGTCGAGATCGTCGCCGCGCACCAGCGCGCCGACGGCACCGCAGTGCGAGTGACCGCATACGACGATGTCCGAGACGCCGAGCACCTGCACGGCGTACTCGATGGTGGCCGCCTCGCCCGTGGGGGTGGGAGAAGCGTACGGGGGGACGATGTTGCCCGCGGTGCGCAGCTCGAAGAGCTCGCCGGGGCGGGCGCCCGTGATCAGGGCCGGTACGACTCGGGAGTCCGAGCAGGTGATGAAGAGAACCTGTGGGGACTGGCCCTCGGCGAGCTTGGCGAACTCCTCAGGGCGCTGTCCGAACGTACGGGCGTTGTCGATGAGGGGCTGCATGCGTGGTGATTCCTCCTGGCGCGCCGTGGCGGCGCGTCGGACGGGCAGGACAAAGGTGGGGGGTGGAGACAGCTCCGCTGTCAGCAGCGGAAGACCTGGAGTGCGGCCGGGAAGTGGGCCGTTGAGGATCCCGGCGAGCGGTGGTGCCCGGCGCTGGACGCGACCGGTTCGTCCGCGGCTGCCCGATCCTGCGCCGCTGGCAGGGGGCGCTCGGACGGCTGCGGCGCGGAGTCGGCGGCGCGGTGTCGGTCGAGGGTATACGGACGGCCTACCGGGCCGCCGAGGTGGACGGCGTCGCGAAAGGTGACGACCTCGTCGCGCAGCACCTTCCCAGAGGGCTTGATTCCGGACTGGACTTTGGCCTGAGCATGACCTGCCATGTGCGCGGGTGCGAACGACGCCGTGGGCGCCAAGAACGGGAGGGCGAGCAGGACGGCAGCGAGGACCGCGAGCATGGTCCGGGCCGTCGCACCTCGGAACATTCGCCCCCTCCAGGCGGTTTACACTTCTTGCGCGTGCCATCGATTGGTCAATGACTGGTCAAGAAACACGTTAACTGGGCGGAGTTGTTTGCTGGGTTAACGCAACGTTTCATGCTGGAGAGAGCCCGAAAATGATGGCCGGGTTGGCCTGAACTGGCTCTTGACCTGGGAGTATTGGCGCGGTATGCGATGCTCCGTTTCCCGTCACCACCCAGCCACATCGACAGCCCGCACAGAGCACCAAGTTCGCCCAGCACCACGGCCAGGAGAACGAGTACGGCCTGCCACGCTTCCACCAGGACTCGCTCCGTTCGCACTAGACAGCCACAACGCCCCATGGTGCGCCGCCCAGCGACCTCGCACGTGGAGGCGCGGCCCAGGAGGGCGGAGAGGGCCGCGCCCAGAGGCACATCGGTCGACATAGATACCCCCCAGGGGTATAATTGGGTCCACTGAGAAGGGAGCAATCCGATGGTTCGGGATGTGTACGACGTGAAGGGCATGACATGCGACCACTGCGTGCGCGCGGTGACCTCGGAGGTCAGCGCCCTGAGCGGCGTCGAGCAGGTGAAAGTCGACCTCTCGACGGGCGAGGTGACCGTCACCAGCAAGGACCGCCTCGACTACCGCGAGGTAGCAGCCGCCGTGGATGAGGCCGGTTACGAGCTTGTCGGGCGTGAGGAGAAGTGATCCTCGGCTCACGGGATGCCTTGCGCAGAGCGGCAGCGCACCCCTTGGTCCGGGCCGTTGCCGTCGCGCTGCTGCAGTACGCGGCGGCGCGACTGGCAGAGCCCAGCTCAGCCGTACCGACAGCGCGCACCGCATGCGGGAACGACAGATCACCCGCGGCGAAGACCACGGACAGCTAGCACCGAGATGCACCTGAGGGGCGGACTGAACCGGTCCGCCCCTCTCCTATAGCGCATCAATGACGCTCAGACAGACAGCCGATGCGGTTGATCAGTCAAGCGGTGTTGGGGAAGGCGGTCTGCTCGTCGTAGGGGATGCGGTGGGTGAGGCAGTGGTGCAGGCAGCCCAGTAGGCGGTTGAAGAGGTTGCGCTGGGCTGCGACATGCCGGTCTTCGGCTGCGCGTCGGCGGTCGTAGTGGGCTCGTGCTCCGGGGGATGCGGCGAGGGCGGCGAAGGCCCAGATGTAGCCGGCTGAGGCGAGACGCTGGTTCATGATGTGCCTGGCCAGGACGGTGGTCTTGCGTCCGGAGGATCTGGTGATGGGGGCGGATCCGGCGTAGGCCTTGAGCGCGCGCGGGCTGGTGAAGCGGGTGTGGTCGTCGCCGAGTTCGGCCAGGACGCGGGCTCCGGTGAGAGCGCCGAGGCCAGGGAAGCTGGTGATGATCTCGGCGTCCTGGTGGGTGGCGAAGGCGGCGGTGGTTGCTGCTTCGAGGTCGTCGGCGCTGGTGCAGGCTGCGTTGAACTGCTGTAGCAGAGCGAGGGTTTTGGTGCCCATGGCCTGCTCGATCACGGGTGGCTGGTGCATCTGTGGTACGCGGAGCAGGGTGTGGAGTCGTTCGACCTCGCCGGTGATCTCCCGTTGGCGTCCGGCCCTCTTGAGGATTGCTCGCAGTTGCGGGCGGGTGAGCTGGGCGGCTTGGGTGGGTGTGGGGGCCGCGGCGAGCAGGGTGCGGGTGACGGGTGAGGCGAGGCCTTCGCGGAAGTGCTTGAAGACGGTGAGGAAGCCGGGGAAGTATTCGCGCAGGTGGGAGCGGAGGCGGTTGCCGGTCTGGACGCGGTCCCAGACGGCGTCCTGGTGGGCTCGGGCCAGGACGGCGATGGCCTGGGCGAGGTGGCTGTCCGCGGGCAGGGGCCGGTGTTCGGCGGGGTCGGTGCGCAGGATGTTGGCCAGGACTTTGGCATCGAGGTGGTCAAACTTCTTGCGGCTGAGTGCGTAGCGGTCGCGGTAGCGGGCGGCGGTGAGCGGGTTGATCACGTAGATGGGTCTGCCGGTGGCGCGTAAGCAGGCGACCAGGAGTCCGTGAGAGGTCTCGATGGCGATCGGGATCGGGTGATCTGGTCTGTCGCCGTGCTGGGCGAGCGCAGGAGCTGGCCCAGACCCTCTGGGGTGTCGTCGATGCGGAGCTTGCCCAGGAGGGTGCCGGCCTGGTCGAGCAGTGCGATGTCGTGGTGGTCGGTGGCCCAGTCGATGCCGCAGAACACGCTGGTCACGGTGGTGTCCTTGGGTGGGTGGCGGTGGTGTGAGGGTCGTCGCCGTGGCGGGGTTGCGCGTCTCCCTAATGGCAGGGCTCAGGGCCCGTCATCCGATTAGCCGTTCACAATCCCAGCGGTCGCCAGGGGCCTCGGTCAGCTGCGGAACTGGGGGCGTTCGCCGAGCGGTGAGAGGTGTTCCCTGGCGGCGGCTTGGACCACGAGAGTCAACGATGCCGCTGTTTGTGTGCGAGCGGGGGTGGCGGGGCAGGTGCGCGCGGGACGAAGGCAGGAGCGCGGACCGGCCCCGCCACCCCCGCGATGCTGAACTGGACAAGTAGGCACGGGGGCCGGCTCTGTCTTGAGAGGTCAAGCCTCAGGAGCGACTACGGATCACCACATGCCGACCCGCCCAAAGACGCTCGGCCATGAGACACCGCCAAGCGTCTTACGGCGCCATTAGGAGCGTGCACGGCTGAGGGCCGACGTCACGTCGACCCTCGTCCCGCTCGGGCACAGCAATTGCCGCATCCCGCCACACCAGTCAGTGCTGGTGTTCGCTCACCCCCTCCTCGTCGTGGGCCGGCTCCTGTGCAGTGGGGCCACCCGCGTGGACGGTGAACGCTGCTGTGCGGACCTTGCCCTCGTGCTGGAAGTCGAGGAAGAGGCGGTAGGCGCCCTTGCTCGGAGCCGTTGCGGTGAAAGAGATCTCCGGTCCGGGCTTGGTCTTGCCATCGCCCGGCTCGCCGTTGGGGTGGACGTGCAAATAGGCGAGGTCTCCGGACCGCAGCGCAACGAGGTGGCCGTACGCCCCCAGATAGGGCTGGAGGTCCGTGATCGGCTTGCCGTCCTTCGCCACGTCGAGCTTCAACTCACTGCCCGCCCCAGGGCGAAGGTCGCCCTTCAGCGTCACCTGGTATCCGTCCACGGTCGCCGTCCTCTCGGGCCGAGGCAGCGAGTCCGGCTTCGACGAGCCGGATACCGCCAGATCCGCCCCCAGGGTGAGGCCCTCGACCCCCTTGACGTCGGGCGCGAAGTCGGCGAAGACCCGGTATCCGCCGGCCTTCGGGAGTTCCACGGGCGTGGACCACGTGCCGTCCGCCGCCCTCACCGGGTGCAGGTGGCGATACGTGGTCAGGTCGCGTGAGGCAACGATCAGGTGCAGCTCCTTGCCGTGCTCGCGACGGAATGCCGTCACGTTGTGCTCGGCACTCTCGTCCACGACGGCGAAGCGCAGCTCGGCCTTCTCGCCGGCGGTAACGCGCGGAGTCTTCAGGTCGAGCGTGTACCCACCCTCGGAGATCTGGAGACCGCCGGGCAGAGAGGCCTTCCCCTCCCCCGCCTCCGTATGTCCCTGGTGCGTACCGTCGCCGGCCTGCTCCTTCGCGCCATGTCCCGCATGCTTCGCCGGCTCCGACTCCGCAACCACGGGGTCCATGCCGTTTCCCACCGCATACGCCGCACCGAACGTCGCCGCGAGCGCGGCCGCGAAGGCGGTGATCTTGAGACCAGTGTTCATGACCCAACTCCTTCATCAAGGTCGCCCATGCGCGACTAAGAAACAACATACCCCCAGGGGGTATAAAGTCAAATGGGATCAAGGCTTGCGCCGGATACACCTGGGGGGTATACATAGAGGCGTTCGCAGAGATACCCCCCAGGGGTATAAACCCTTTTCGCCAGGAGGAAGCATGTCGTCGTGCTGTACACCCGATGGAAGCTGCAACACCGACAAGGCGACGGAGACCTCGACCGCGACCGTCGTCGCTGACGGCCACACCACGGTCTACAAGGTCAACGGCGTCGGCAGTGCCCACTGCCAGAGCGTCGTGGCCAAGGCCATCGGCGGACTCGACAACGTGATCTCGGTCGACGTCGAGATCGGCACGGGTCTGGTCACGATCACCACGGGCGGTGCGCCCGATGACGACCTGATCGCCAAGACGATCGGCGAGGCCGGCTACGAGTACGCCGGCCGCGCCTGAACAGCAGACAGCCGGCCGGGGCCCTCCGGCCCCGGCCCCCTCCCTACGTTCTGAGCCCGAGGAGCACGTCATGGGTACCCCAACGACGACAGCCGGCACCGCCGCGGTCGAGCTCGCCATTGGCGGGATGACCTGCGCCTCGTGCGCGGCGCGTATCGAGAAGAAGCTGAACCGCATGGACGGCGTCGAGGCGACCGTGAACTACGCGACCGAGAAGGCGAAGGTCACCTTCGCCGACGGGATCGATGTGGCGGACCTGATCGCCACCGTCGAGGCGACCGGTTACACCGCCCAGGAGCCCGCGCCCGCGAAGGCGGAGACAGCGGGTACGGAGGGCCCCTCCGACGAGGAGAGGGCCGACGAGGAGTTGCGACCCCTGCGCCAGCGCCTGATCACGGCCGTGGTGCTCTCCGTCCCCGTCATCGCGATGGCGATGGTCCCGGCCCTGCAGATCGAGTACTGGCAGTGGCTCAGCCTCACCCTCGCCGCCCCGGTCGTCACCTACGCCGCCTGGCCCTTCCACCGCGCCGCGTTCACCAACGCCCGCCACGGCGCGGCCACCATGGACACCCTGATCTCGGTCGGCACCTCGGCAGCGTTTCTGTGGTCGCTGTGGGCCCTGTTCTTCGGGACCGCCGGCACGCCCGGCATGACGCACCCCTTCGAGCTGACGATCGGCCGCAGCGACGGCGCCGGGAACGTCTACCTGGAGGCGGCCGCCGGGGTCACCGCGTTCATCCTGGCCGGGCGGTACTTCGAGGCCCGCTCCAAGCGCAAGGCGGGGGCCGCCCTCAAGGCGCTGCTGGAACTGGGCGCCAAGGAGGTCACGGTCCTGCGCGGCGGCCGGGAGGAGACGATCCCCACGGCCGGACTCCAGGTGGGGGACCGGTTCCTGGTGCGTCCCGGGGAGAAGATCGCCACCGACGGCACCGTCGTCGAGGGCGCCTCCGCCGTCGACGCCTCGATGCTCACCGGCGAGTCCGTTCCCGTGGAGGTCACCGTCGGCGACGGCGTCACCGGCGCGACCCTGAACGCCGGCGGCCGCCTGGTCGTCGAGGCCACCCGCGTCGGCGCCGACACCCAGCTCGCCCGCATGGCCAAGCTGGTGGAGGACGCGCAGAACGGCAAGGCCGCCGCCCAGCGGCTCGCCGACAGGATCTCCGCCGTCTTCGTCCCCGTCGTCATCGGCCTCGCCCTCGCGACACTCGGCTTCTGGCTCGGCAACGGCGCGGGCTGGACCGCCGCCTTCACCGCCGCCGTCGCCGTCCTGATCATCGCCTGCCCCTGCGCCCTGGGCCTGGCCACGCCGACCGCGCTCATGGTCGGCACCGGCCGCGGCGCCCAGCTGGGCATCCTGATCAAGGGACCCGAGGTGCTGGAGACCACCCGCAAGGTCGACACGATCGTCCTCGACAAGACCGGCACCGTCACCACCGGCAGGATGACCCTGCTCACCGTCCACACCGCCGGCACCACCACCGAGACCGAAGTCCTGCGGCTGGCGGGCGCGTTGGAACACGCCTCCGAGCACCCCATCGCCCAGGCCGTCGCCACCGGGGCGTTGGACCAGGTCGGCCCCCTGCCCACCCCCGAGGACTTCGCCAACATCCCCGGCCTCGGAGTCCAGGGCATCGTCGACGGCCACGCCGTCCTCGTCGGCCGGACCAAGCTCCTCGCCGAGTGGGCCATGGAACTGCCCGCCGACCTGGCCCGCGCCCAGCACGAGGCCGAGGCCGCCGGCCGCACGGCGATCGCGGTCGCCTGGGACGGCGAGGCCCGCGCCGTCCTGGAGGTCGCCGACGCCGTCAAGGACACCAGCGCCGAAGCCATCCGGCGGCTGCGCGCCCTCGGCCTCACCCCGATCCTGCTCACCGGCGACAACAAGGCCGTCGCCGAGACCGTGGCGAAGGAGGTCGGCATCGACGAGGTCGTCGCCGAGGTCATGCCCGAGGACAAGGTGAACGTCGTCAAGCGCCTCCAGGCCGAGGGCCGCAGCGTCGCCATGGTCGGCGACGGCGTCAACGACGCCGCCGCACTCGCCCAGGCCGACCTCGGACTCGCCATGGGCACCGGCACCGACGCCGCCATCGAGGCCGGCGACCTCACCCTCGTACGGGGCGACCTCAACGCCGCCGCCGACGCCATCCGTCTCTCCCGCAAGACGCTCGGGACCATCAAGTCCAACCTGTTCTGGGCCTTCGCCTACAACGTCGCGGCCCTCCCCCTCGCCGCCGCCGGCCTCCTCAACCCGATGATCGCCGGAGCCGCGATGGCCTTCTCCTCCGTGTTCGTCGTCGGCAACTCCCTCCGACTCCGCAGCTTCAAGGCCGCGTGAAGGGCGTGACAGAAGATGGCCGGATATGAGCACCAGAAGGATGATGTACTCAGGCGCCTCAAGCGCATCGAGGGCCAGGTACGCGGACTGCACCGCATGGTCGATGAAGACACCTACTGCATCGACGTCTTGACACAGATCTCGGCCACAGGGGCCGCACTCAGATCGTGCGCCCTGGCACTCCTGGACGAACATCTCAACTGCTGTGTCGCCGAGGCAGTCGCGGCAGGTGGGGACCAGGCCAAGGCCAGAGTCAGTGAAGCCTCGCAGGCCATCGCGCGGCTCGTGAAGGCCTGATGGTCCAACAGCTCATCGCCAGGCTGAATCCGCCATACCCTCCAAGGGTATGGCGGATTCGGCGTTGCGGGCCGCACCCTACGATGTGGCACAGCGTGAGTAGTTCACGGGGAGGAAGGGACATCATGCGACGGCTGGGGGACTTGGAAGCCGAGATCATGGACCGCGTGTGGCGATGGCAGAAACCGTCAACGGTCCGTCAGATAGTCGACGACCTCAACCGGACGCGACCGATCGCCTACACCACGGTCATGACGGTTGCCGACATTCTGCACACCAAGGGCTGGCTGCGGCGCGAGAAGGTGGGTCGCGCTTGGGTGTACGAGGCACAGCAGAGCCGGGAGGAGTACACGGCCGGCCTGATGCAGGCCGCGTTGGGCGGAACGGATGACCGGCATGGCGCCCTCCTGCGGTTCGTCGAGCATATGTCTGCTGACGATGTGCAGGCGCTGGACGCCGCCCTTCGCGCCGTCCACCGACCTGAGGCCGACGGCGGCCCGCGGTGAACCACCACGTAGTACCACCGCTGGTGCTCGCGCTCATCACGGGCACCATTCTCCCCATCCCTCTGGCCCGAGGTCGCTGGTCGCACCAGGCGCCGCGCCTGGCCATCGCCACGTGGGGTGGGCTGACCGGTGTCTTTGTCATCGCTACGTCGATGACCGTGCTGCAGGTCTTACTGCCGTACGACAGCAGCCACCGCCTCTCGGCGCTGCCCGAGGCCTGCCTGCCCTGGAGCGCGGATCCGTGCGCAGCGCCCGACATCGCGAGCCTTTCCGCTGCCGACCTCTCCGCAATTCTCGGTGCGACTGCCGTGTTCTTTCTTCCCGCAGTCGCCTTCCTGCGTCACACCCTCCGCGTCCGGCGCCAACGGTTCCGTCATGCGGAAGTGCTGACTCTTATGGGCAGACGAGAACCGGCGTTGAGGGTGACCATAGTCGAGCACACCACACCGGCGATTTACTGTTTGCCGGGACGGGCACCCCAAGTAGTGGTCAGCACCGGCGCTCTGCACACGCTGACCAGCGCCCAACTCAAGGCCGTGCTGCACCACGAACGAGCCCATATCCGCGGTCGTCACCACCTTGTGACCGCAGCCGTACAGTCACTGGGCCGACTCTTTCCTGCGCTTCCCCTGATTCGACACATCTGCAGCGAAGTTCCGCTTCTTCTGGAGATGGCCGCCGACGACCGGGCACTTCGCCGATGCTCACGCGAGGCGCTGGCTACAGCGTTGTACTCCATGGCAGCAGGTCAGGTTCCGCAATCGGCGATGGCGGCCGGAGGACCCTCCGCCGTCCTGCGCATGCGACGGATCCTGACGCCGGAAGCGGGCCATCCGGTACTCCACGGCTTACTCACGACGGCAGCCGCGATCGGTGCCGTCACACCCGTGGTCCTTGCGTGTTGTTCAATACCGGGCTGATTGCTTTACGGAAGTACTTAGTACATTCGTAAATAGGTTGAGAGTGACCGTGCAGTTCAATTGAAGGCTATTGTGGGCGCGTTAGAGTTCACGCCCACCCCGGGAGGTCCTCAGCTCATGCACGTTGTGGAGGTGCGGTCCGCAATGCTGGCCGAGGCGCCCGCGATATCGCGACTGCTGGCGGAAGCAATACGCGGCACCTATACAGACGTTCTGAGCGAGTCGGCCGTGCAGCAGTTGGTGAGCGCGAATTGCTCACTGGCGCAGATCAAAGCAGAGATCGGCATCCCGGGCGGTGCACCGGGTTGGCTCGGCTGGCTCGTCGCCGTTGACGGCGAGCGAGTGATCGGCGCCGCAGCGGGAGGAGTTCCCACTGCAGGCGAGGGTGAGCTGTACTCCTTGTGCACGGCTCCGGACCGCAGAGGCCAAGGCGTTGGCGCCTCCCTGCTCGCAGCGGCGACCGACCGTATGCTCGAGCATGACGCGAAGCGCCAAGCGGTGAACCTGCACTCCGAACAGGATCCCACTGAGGGGTTCTTCCGTCGGTACGGCTTCGACGGGACGGACAGACGGCTCAAGCGCGCCCTCCGAGCACACCCTCCGCAGCCCGGCCCCTGAACAGCTGTGGCGCATACGCGCTATGGCGTGGACGCGCAACCGTCTGAGCTGGCCTCGTCCGAAGAGTTCCGGACACCATGGTCTTCAGCACGGTTTCCGGCGGCACCGGAAGCCCGGACGGCGACAACAGGCCGAGTGCCCTCGGAGGACCAATGCACACACAGACCGGGACACCACTACGTGCTGCGCTCGAAGTCCTGCCGACTCACACCCCGATCGCGCCGGCCTTCTCCTCACGGCTTCCAGGACTGGAGTCGGTGTCGCCCCTCGGCGAGCAGGACGTCTGGCTGCATGAAGCCCTGCTGGGGCCGTACAGCGAGGACATCCTCGAGTACCTGAACCTCGCCAGGCGCACGGGCGGCCCCGTTCTCGACCTCGGATCCGGTGCCGGACGCCTCGCCGTTCCGTTCGCGCAACACGGCTTCGCCGTCGACGCCGTGGACCGGGACGCGGCGAGCCTGGCTCGGCTTCGCGCCTGGGCAGCCCGCATCGGGCCTCGGACACATCAGTTGGTCGGCACGACACAGGCAGAGCTCGAGCGCCTCCGGCTGGACAGCACCTACCAACTCGCGCTCATGGCAGGAGCGATGGTCGCAGCGGTCTCCCCCGCCGCCCGGCCCGGACTGCTCCACGAGGTTGCCTCCCATCTGGACGCAGGCGGCACACTCGCCCTCGACTACACGGCACATGAGGTCGGCGCACTGTCCGAACACCCCGACCGAACCTGGCGCTTTCAGGTACCGAGGTTCGACGGGCTCACGGAGTGGGTGGTGGCTCGGCAGGTCTTCGATCTTGAGGCGATGACCGAACGGATCACCTACCGCACGGAGCGGTCCGGCTGCGCCCAGCCGAGCAGCTCCGTCCTCACGACGTTCAAGTGGATCGTCGACCAGGAAGACTTGTGCGACGAGCTCCACGCGGCCGGCCTTCATATCACCGAGTGCAAGCAACATCGTCTGGATCGCCGCACGCTGAGTGTCTTCGTGGTGTGCCATGCCGGAAAGTGACTCGCGTCACATCATCGATCAAGGGTGCGAGACCTGCGCCACGTGTGTGTTTAAGGTGTAACGCGGTGCGATGTTTCCAGATGGGCCAGGGGGGCGCTGCGCATGAGTAAGACGGAGAAGGCACGTACGCGGTCGGCTGATCTGGCAGTCTCGCTGTACCAGGAGCTGCGTGCCCGGGGTGCCTCCAGCTACGACAAGGTGGTCGCGGATCTCGAGCTCGACATCGATGAGCGTGAACGATGTCGCACCGAGCTGCTGAACTTAGGTCTGATCGTCCCCACGAACTCCAAGCATGACAGCCGCCTTGACGTCGAGAGCGGAGCGCCGCCGGAAGCCGAGACCGACACCGTGGCGGTCATCGATCCTGAGATCGCCCTTCTTCGCTTGCTCCAGCGCGAGCAGCAGCGCCTCCAGGCCCATCTTGCCGAGGCCGACCGGTCGTACAGCACTCTGGAATCTCTGGCCGGCCGCTTCCTGAGGCCGGGAACACTGACCAAGGGGTCAGAAGTCGAAGTCGAGGTCCTGACCGACTACCGCCGCATCCAACAGGTGCTCGAAGACATGAGCCATGTCGTTCAGCACGAAGAGGCGCTGATGCATCCGGGCACTCTGCAGCGGGAGTATCCCGAGCGCGTCCTGGAGCGGGACCGACGCCAGCTGGACAAGGGTGTGAGGATCCGTGCGATCTTCAACCAGCGGTTTGCCTCCGTGCCGGAACAAGCGGCGTACTTCCGGCGCAAGGCCGAACAGGGCGCGGAGATCCGCATGTCCCCGGTCGTGCCGATGAACATGGTCATCGCGGACCACCACTTCGCACTGATACCCCTGGACCCGTCGAACCCGACGCTGGGCGCGATACTCGCCCGCGGGGCCGCACTCGTCCGCTCCTACTTGGCTCTGTACGAGTACTGCTGGCACACCGCCACGCCCTACGGCGAAGTGGTCAACTCGGAGCAGGGCGGGGACGGCCTCACCGAGCAGCAGCGAGCCGCTCTGCGCATGCTCGCCTCCGGCATGAAGGACGAGAAGATCGCTCGTAGCATGGGCGTGTCCCTGCGAACTGTCAGCCGCATGCTGTCCGAACTCATGGCGGAGCTCGGTGCGTCGAGCCGATTCGAGGCGGGCGTGCGTGCCGCCCGCCTCGGCTGGCTGGACTGAACCTTTCCTTCACCGGCCCCTGCCGCTCCCGCCGCTTCCCGCCACCCAAGAGGTACGATGCCTCCAAAGGTTTGGTCGAACCAGGTGGCGGAGACATGACACGCGAGGCAGTGGCGAGCGAGCGCGATGAAGCGATCCAGCGACTCCGCGACGTCGGCTTGCGCGTGACCGGTCCGCGGCTGGAGATCCTGCAGATCCTGGCCGGCGGTGAACACTTGGACGTGGAGTCCTTGACCGCGGCGGCCCGCGAGAGGCTGGGCACTCTCACCAGCCAAGCCGTGTACGAAATGCTGCGGCATTTTCTCGACACGGGACTGGTGACCAAATTCGATCGTCCAGGATGGCCGGCGGTTTTCGAAATCGCTGACGCACCCCATAACCATGCCCTCTGCATATCATGCGGCCGCGTCGAGAACGTCGAAAGCACTACCCCCCGAAAGCCGACCACCGGATTGCCGGGATGGCACGTGGACGGCTCAGAGGTCGTCTTCAAGGGGCAATGCCCCGACTGCCGGGCATCCATAGAGGGCTGAGCTTTCCGCCCGAACAGCGAAAGGCCCGGAGAGACCTGCCAACCAGGTTCTCTCCGGGCCGTTCACGCTTCCGTCAGCCTTACGGCACCGGCCACTCACCGTCCGCCGGCTGCACCGGCGTGGGCTCGGGCACGGGCCACTCGCCGTCCGCGGCCTGCAACCGAGCCGAGGTGGGCGCCGGCCACTCCCCCTCGGCCAGGACCACGGTCGTGCCGGGAGCCGGCCACTCACCGTCGCCGCCGGACGCCTCGAAGGCCACCCCGTCACCGGCCGCCAGAACCGGCGGAACGGCTATTCCGGAACAGAGAATCGTGGCCACCGCGAGCTGCCGCGCGACCTTGCGAATTCCGGAATTGCGGACGCGAGAAGACATGTTTCCTCCAGGATGAGAATCGTTACGGGCATCTCCAGGGCCCGTGCCGCCGGGCCCTCTCGAAGACATATAAATAATCTCCTACGGGAGGCCTCACATCTAGAGATGCGAGCGTCGTGGACCTGCCATGGCGCAGACGCGTCATAGTCGAATCCGCGGTAAATGAACGAGAGGTTATTCTCGGGCGCACAACAAGAGCGAGGCCCCACACGGAGCCTCGCTCTTGAATCAGTTCATCTTTTGGTCAAACCAAAACAGATGGTACGCTGGTACTCCGGCTCCCCTGTTCCTCCAGGAAGGGGCGGCCGACGGGGCAGGGGCATGCCGCTGCCCTTGCCCCACCCAACGCCCGGGTCCTCACGGCGCGTTCGTAGACACCCAGCGTCCTGTCGGCGGCGAACTGCCAGCTCATCCCCTCCGCGTGCCGAACCGCAGCATGTCCCATCGACGCCAGGGCATGGGGGTGCTCGGCAAGCCACAACAGCCGGGATGCGTAATCCGAGGGATCGTGTCCGCGCACGAGCAGCCCCGTGACCCCGTCCCACACAGCAGTAGGCAGTCCCCCTACGGCCGCTGCCAGGACCGGCGTGCCGCAGGCCTGCGCCTCCAGCGCCACCAGGCCGAAGGATTCACTCCGCGACGGGACGACCAGGACATCGGCTGCCCGATACCAATCGGCCAACTGCTCCTGTGACACGGCAGGAACGAAGCGCATGACGTCGAGGACGCCCTCCTCGCGGCACAGGTGCCGCAGCGCGTCGGGGGCCGCGGTACCGGCGCCGCTCAGCCCGCCCACCACAGGAACGACCATGCGGCTGCGCATGGCCGGAGCTGACCGCAGCGCGTCACCGACCGCCCTCACCAGGACATCCGGAGCTTTGAGCGGCTGGATGCGACCGGCGAAGAGCGGCACGAAGGCACTCGGTGGCAGTCCGAGGCGCGCCCGGGCTCGCTGCTTGCCGTCTCCGGGATGGAACAGCCTCGTGTCCACTCCGGGACTCACGGTCTCAGTGCGCAGCCGATCGGCTCCGTACATGCTGACCAGAGCCCCTGCTTCGTCGGGAGTGTTGGCTATCAGGCGATCCGCCGCCCGGACCACACCGGCTTCACCGCGGATACGCCACTGCGGTTCCGGTGTGTCGTCCGGCGCCAGGCAGGAGTTCTTCACCTTCGCGAGCGTGTGCATGGTGTGCACCAACGGGACTCGCCAGTGCTCGGCAGCGAGCGCTCCCGCCTGGCCGGACAGCCAGTAGTGCGAGTGGACGAGGTCGTAGGGGTGCTCCGCACCGCACCTGACGAGAGCCAAGGAGAATTCGAGCAGGAGATCCCGCATGGACTCTTTGGGCAGCGGTTTGCAGGGGCCGGCGTGCAGGTGCCGGACCCGGACACCGGCGGCGACGTCAACGGAGTCGGGCAAGCCTTCACCACGACAGCGCGTGAACAGATCGACGGAGGCGTTCTGTTCGGCCAGCGCGCGTGCGAGCTCGACCATGTACACGTTCATGCCGCCGGCGTCTCCGGTGCCGGGCTGATGCAGTGGCGAGGTGTGGACGCTGAGCATGGCGACGCGTAGGGACACAGCAGCTCCTCGGTTGGAGGCCGCGCGTCCCGTCGCCGCGGATCACCGGCGCCCGGCCTGCGCGGCGGATCGCTGGAAGGACAATCATTCAGAACCCGAAAACGGGTCCCGAGAGCCGTGCGAGTCGGGTGCCGGGGGCGGGGGCTGTCAACGCGTCGGCGGTGACCGGGTGCCCCGGTTCGATACGGAGGGCGGATGCCAGGCGCTTGGTGCCTTCAGGCATCACGGGACCGGCCCAGGCGCAGAGTGCCGCTGCCACGCTCAGCTGGGCCGCGAGGGAGGGAAGGTGCCGCCCTCCTGCGCTCGGCCGTCGGCGTTGATACGCGTTGGCATGCCCGAAGTCCGCTGTCGACAGCACGATCTCGTCGAGCAGAAGCACGACTCGACGAGGATCGAAGGTCTCGGGCGCGTACGCGTCCCGCAGGTCGTCGACGGCTCGCTGGAGGCGCCGCAGCTGCGTCACCCACCCTGAGCCTCCCGGCGCCGTGGCAGGCACCAAGCCGTCGTTCTCCTCGTACACCGCGTCGAACAGTCGGTTCAGCCATCCGTTCCACGTCTCGGTGAGGGTCCGCCGTGTCCGAGCCAGGTCATCCATGCGGAAGTCGGTTCTGCGCGCGGCGGGGCGCCCTTCGAGCACATGCCTGCGCAGTGTGTCCGAGCCGTACTCGATCAGGAGATCCAGTGCCCACGCCTCCTCCGGCCCTTCCGCGGCGGCGTAGGTCTCATTGACGTAGAAGTCCTGCGGAAGCTTGACCCCTCGTGCCAGCAGCAGCGCGGGAAGCAGGACGGCATGGCAGAAGGTGTGGCCGAATCCGCCGAAGTGCGCGATGCGTTCGGGCAGCGGACGTCTGTCGAATCCCTGCCCGAACAGATGCATGGCCGCGGCCTCGAAGCAACCGTCGATCCGGTGGTCCTCGAATCCGTCGACGGGGACCGTAACGCCCCAGGCGCCGGGGTGGCCCACGGCCACGTCCGGCAGGCCGTCCTCCACCAAGGTCTCGCACAGGACCGCGAGCCGGGGCGGAAGCTCCGACGCGGCCCAGTAGTCGGCCAGGGGCTCCCGGTACTGCTCCAGGAGAAGGTACGGCCGACGGATGCGGCGCATCTGCGCCTCCGCGCCGCACAGCCCACAGGACGGGTCGGTCAGGGCGCCACCGTCATTGGGCAGCGCACAGGTCCGGCACATGCCGCCCTCGGCCGCCGCTTGGCAGTGCGGGCAGCCGCCTGTCACCAGAGCGCCGTGAAGCCAGCGGTCGCAGGACGCGCAGTAGGGCATGGGGCGGGTGCGCAGGACAACGGCTCCGTCGGTGTGGAGCTCCCGGAAGAGCTGCCGGATCCAGCGGGCGTACCCGCGGTCGCGGCGCGGATGGACGATCTGGTCGAACTTGATTCCCGCATGGAGCCAGTCGGCTGTGATCCAAGACCGGTAGGAATCGGCGACCTCACCCGGATCCCGGTACGCGCGCAGCGCCTTGGCCTGTACGGAAGCGGTGTGATCCGCAGTGCCTGTGGTGAACAGGACGCGCTCGCCGTCTGCTCGCAGGAATCGGGCGAGGACGTCGGCGGCTACGTAGGGGCCGGCCAGGTGGCCGATCTCGAGTTCGGCACAGGGCGCGGGCGGGGTCGCGGTGATCCAGAGCGGCGTATTCACGGATGGACCTCCTTGACGCGGAGTGACGCGGGTGCGGTGCTCAGCGCGGTTCGAAGTGGAAGGAGCGGATGAAGCAGTCCCGCGGCTGCTCGACCGCGTAGACGATGCATTCGAAGAGTGCCTGAGTGGTGAGCTTCTCTTCGGCGCTCTGCCTGCCGGGGCCCATCCCTTCCCATTCCGCGGAGCGCGGGTCGGAAGTGGAGAAGTCCGGGGGGTAGAGCGAGAAGACGCGTACACCGGCGGGGCCGAGACGCCTGGCAAGGATGTCGGCGAAGCCGGCCTGCGCGCCCTTTGCCGCGTAGAACGCTTCGTGCGCGGTGGAGCCGAACGTCGAACCACCGCCGCAGACGGCGACCATGTTGACGATGTCAGGGCGACTGGAGGCACGGAGGAGAGGCAGGAAGTGCTTGACCATCAGCACCGTACCGCCGGCTGTTGATTCGATCGTCTCCACGATTTCGTCGTCGGAGGCGTCGTCGAGTTCGAGGCCGTCCAGCCAGCGGGCCCCGTTGTTGACCAGGAGGTCGACCCGGTCCGTGCGCTCGCCGACATGGCGTGCGAACTCCCGGATGTCGGCCGGCTTGCTCAGGTCGCATCCGAAGGCGTGAATGCGGTCCCTGGCAGATCCCATGACCTCTGTTCGCGTGCGTTCAGCCGCATCGACGGTGCGGGCCGAGACGTAGACCTCGGCTCCCAAGTGGGCGAAGCCGATGGCGAGCGCACGGCCGAAGTACCGGGACGCTCCGGTCACGACGACCCGTAGGTTCTCGAATTTCATCCTCTGCTGCACTCCCCACGCAGGACGGGAACGGGCGCGACTTCCCTTTGCCCATGGGCAGTTGGGAAGTCCCTCGCGATCCAGCGTGGCAGAGTTTCAACGCCGAACAGAGGTCAGAGGGGCTGCGTACTCACGCCGTGACGCGGATACGCCACGGCAGTGGCACCGCTCGTTCCCACACGTGGGCACGCTTTCCATGGACTGCGATGCTGCGGATGTACGGCCCCTCGACGGCAGCCGACACGCGCACGATGCCACCGGGTGTGACGATCTCCAGCGCTGCGCTCTCCGCCAGGCGATGAGGCACCGTGCCCGGGATGGCCGCGGCTGCTGCCAGGCATGCGGCCCCGGTCAGGGCGAGACTCGGATGCCAGCCGCTCACTGTGACGCCTCGGGCGAAGGGCCGTCCGCAAGGGCCGGTACCGACGGCAGTGATCTTGGGAAGTGCTGTGTCCGGGCCGCAGCCGAGCAGTCGGGCCGCGGCTGCTCGGGCACGCAGAAGAACGCGTAGCACTTCGCCGCCGGCCTCGAACAGCGCCTGTGCGGTGGGCACACCGAGCGCTGCCGCGTCGACGAACACATAGGGGTTGCCGAAGCGGACCAGCGACGCGTCCAGTCCGCCGATCCGGTCCACAGGGCGTCCGGTCGGCAGCAGCGGACGCGTCGGCCCGGGGCCGTTGAACCTGACGGTGTGAGAAGCGTGCGGCTCCGGCTCGCAGACGACGGTGTCACCGGTCGTCAGAGACCGCACGCGCACCGTGCCTGTCAGGCCTGCCGCCGTGACGCAGGCGAGCAGCGAGTGACCACAGCCGCTCCGGAAGTCGAAGCCGTGGGGCATGCTCTGGACGAAGCGGTAGTCCAGGTCTGAGTCCGGTGCGGGTGAGGCTCCGTACAGGCCGATCTTGTGGATGTGTCCCCGTCCGGTGCGGTCGAGCCACCGGCGGATATGGAGCAGCTCCTCCCGTAACGCGAGGGCGCCGGAGGGGAGCATGTCGCGCGCGAGGACGAGTGTGGGGCACGGAGCTCCCTCCACGCGCACGATGTCCGCCTTCATGCCGCTGCACCGATGGGGATGCGCAGTCCCTGTACGACCTCCGTCCACAGCTCGTGAACGGCGATGGCCCACAGCGCAAGGGCGTCGGAAGTGGACGGCCGGGCGACCTGGCGGGCGAGCAGCGCCTGGACGCGGTCGGGGCGCAGCCGCCCCTCTCGCGCCAGCCTTGCGGGCGACAGCAGCTCGCGTACGGTGTCGAGCAGCGGGTTGCCCGGCGTCAGCATGGCGGCGAGCGGGAGGGTGAACGGCTGCTTCGGTCGCTTGAGGACAGTGCTGGGCAGCAGGCCACGGCCCGCTTCGTACAGTGCGCGTTTGCCTTGGCGGTCGCGAGCGGGGAGAGCGCGCGCCAGTGCCACGGTCGCCGGCTGGCAGAAAGGCATTCTCGTCTCCACTGCCCAGGCCATGCTCAGGTGGTCCAGCCGCCGAAGGTGGTAGGCAGGCAGACGGCATCGTGTCTCGAAGTCACTGAGCGTGGAGAGCCGGTCCGTGCGGGAATCCCGCAGCCGGGCGGCTATGCGGTCGCTGTCCGAGCCTCGGTCATCGATGAAGGCCCGGTAGGCCGGGGTGTACAGGCGTTCGCGGAGCAGTCTGGGGGCGGCCGCGAGCGAGTCGACGTAGGCGCCCGTCCAGTCCTCGCCTTCAGGGGCCGCCAGCGCGTTGCGCACCCGCTCGTAGCCGCCGAAGAGTTCGTCCGCCCCGTCACCGGTGAGCGCGACCGTGAACCCGGCTTGGCGCACACCGCGGAAGAGAGCGTAGGTGCTCAGCGCGATGGGGTCGGCGTTGGGCTGCCCCAGATGACGGACGGTCCTGGTGAGAAGGGAGACCAGCTCCGACGGGGGGACGTCGATCTGGTGGTGCGCGGTACGCGCTCGATTGGCGATGGCTTGCGCATACGTGTGCTCGGCGTCCGGCCAGCGGCCCTTGTAGCCCAGGTGGAAGGTGTGAAGGCGACTGTCCTCGAAGCGGAGCTCCTCGGCTGCGAGGGCTGTGACCAGTCCCGAGTCGAGGCCACCGCTGGTGACGGCGCAGACCGGCACGTCGGCGGCGACGAGTCGCTCCGTTTCGTGGCGCAGGGTGTCCAGGACCCCCAGGCCGTCCTGCGGTGGGCTGTCGCGCCGAGCACGTCGGCGGACGCGAAGAACCGCACCGGGGTCCGCCACTGCCGTGGCGCCGGCGGGGAGGACGTGGACGCCGCGCAGCGCCGTCTCGGTACCCAGCGGCGTCTTCGTGGCCAGGACGGAATCAAGCGCCTCCTCGCGGACGTCGGTGGGCACCCCGTCGAAGGCGAGGAGCGCAGGTATCTCGGACGCGAAGCGCACGGATCCGTCCTTGGCCACGTGGTAGTGGATAGGTTTCATGCCCATGTCGTCGACGGCGAGTACGAGTCGGGGCCGCGAGCGCAGATCGAGTACGGCTATCGCGAACATGCCGTCGAGGTGCTGGGCGAAGTCGGGACCGTACTCCGTGTAGAGGGCGGGCAGCAGACTGCCGTCGCACTGGTCACTGAAACGGTGCCCACGGGCGACCATGCGCCGCCGCAGCTCCCGGTGGTTGTAGATCTCCCCGTTCAGTACGGCCAGAACGCCGGGGGCGGTCCGTAACCGGTAGGGCTGACTCCCGCCGCAGGGGTCCGTGATCGCCAGCCGGTCGCATCCGAGGGACCAGCCGCGCCCGCTGAGGACGCCCTGTTCGTCGGGTCCGCCATGGCGCTGCCTGCCCGAGACGGCAGCCAGCTCGGGGTCCGTCACCCCGGCGGCGAACGTACCGAAAATCCTGCACATGCCAGTCGCCTCCGGCCATCGCTTTCTCTTACTTCAACCAATGATTTGAAGTTACCAATTTTTTGGGTGGCGCGTAAGTGCCATGTCGTAGATGCGCCACCGGATGCGCCTTGCCTCAGCCACGACCGCACAAGAGGCTGACGGTATGGACGAGTTGAGGACCGACAGCCCCGACCGCAGTGCGCCCGAAAGCCTGCTGGTCGTGGCCGCGCACCCGGATGACATCGAGTTCTGCGTCAGCGGGACGGTGATGCAGTGGATCGCCCGTGGCACACGGACGACCTACTGCATCGTCACGGACGGAGGGGCCGGCGGTTACGACGAGCAGCTCCCTCGGCAGGCGATGGCGGACCTGCGCCGCGCCGAGCAGGTCCACTCGGCGAAACTCAGCGGAGTCCAGGACGTGCGCTTCCTCGGCTATCCCGACAGCCTCGTCGAGCCCAGCGTCGACTTGAGGCGCGACCTGTGCCGGGTCATTCGTGAAGTGCGACCGCAGCGCGCCATCATTCCCAGCCCTGAGATCAACTGGAAGCGGCTTGCCGATCTCCACCCCGATCACCGCGCCGTGGGCGACGCAGCCCTTCGGGCGATCTATCCGGAGGCACGGAACCCCTTCTCTTACCCCGAGCTCCTGAAGAAGGAGGGGCTCGAGCCGTGGACCGTGCCGGAACTATGGCTCATGACGGGCCCCACGCCCAACCAGTACGTCGACGTCACGAGCGTCTTCAGCCGCAAGGTCGAGGCCCTGCGCATCCATACCTCACAGACCGCGCACTTCGACGATCTGGCCGGCCTCCTGCACGACTGGCTGTCCGAGCACGCGCAGGCGGGCGGCCTCCCGCAGGGCCGCCTCGCCGAGGCCTTCCAGATCGTCGCCACCGAGTAGCAGGCGGTGCTGCAGGTCAGCGGTAGATGACCAGCTCGTGTTCTTGAGCGCCGCTGAGGTCGTAGCGCGTGCCGACCAGAGGCCGGCCGGAGTAGAGCCGGATCAGCGTCGGTGCGTCGGCGGCCAGCCGGGCAGGCGGCCGCCCGGAAATGTCGTTCCCGAGTACGAGAGGATGTCGGCCGTCGTCGAGCGTCGCATGCAGCCGCGGTGTGTCCCGCCTTCTGCTGGCGACCGACAACAGCTCCAAGGCCGGCGCCGCCCCGCCCCCGCCGTACGCGCCCGGTTCATCCCAGGCGTCTCTCACATCGCCGGCGTGCACCCACTCGCCCAGGGCAACCGTGTCCAGCAGGCCGTCCTCGTGTGTCGCAATCACCGGCCCCGCCTCTGTGAAGCCGCGCTCCAGCTCGTCCAGCACACGCCCCAGCGGCCAGTCCGCCCGCTCTGCGACATCAGCGGCATTGGACTCCGGGGAGAAGACTCCCTCTTCGAGGCAGCCTTCCACGATCCGGACGAGCGCGGCTCCGCAGTGGGCGAGGACTTCGCGAACCGTCCAGCCCGGGCAAGCCGTGCGAAGGGCGAACATCTCCTCGGGCGCCGACCGGAGCAGCGGCATCAGCGTATCCCGCTCAGTGAGCAGAAGGCGGCCGGGCAGATCAGGGTCGCGGTGTTCGTCGGACATGCTGCGCCCTCCTTCAACGAAATCAGTAGCGGTAGTGGTCGGACTTGTACGGGCCCTCGACCTTGACGCCGATGTACTCCGCCTGCTCCGGGCGCAGGGTGGTGAGCTTGACGCCGAGGGAATCGAGGTGGAGACGGGCGACCTTCTCGTCGAGGTGCTTGGGGAGCACGTAGACGTCGGTCGGGTAGTCCTGGGGCTTGGTGAACAGCTCGATCTGGGCCAGCGTCTGGTCGGCGAAGCTGTTGGACATCACGAACGACGGGTGTCCGGTGGCGTTGCCCAGGTTGAGCAGCCGGCCCTCGGACAGGACGATCAGGACCTTGCCGTCGGGGAAGGTCCAGGTGTGGACCTGGGGCTTGACCTCGTCCTTGACGATGCCGGGCACCTGGGCCAGACCGGCCATGTCGATCTCGTTGTCGAAGTGACCGATGTTGCCCACGATCGCCTGGTGCTTCATCTTGACCATGTCGGAGGCCATGATGATGTCCTTGTTGCCGGTCGTGGTGACGAAGATGTCGGCCGTCTCGACGACCTCGTCGAGGGTCGTGACCTGGTAGCCGTCCATGGCCGCCTGCAGGGCGCAGATCGGGTCGATCTCGGTGATGATCACCCGGGCACCCTGGCCGCGCAGGGACTCCGCGCAGCCCTTGCCGACGTCGCCGTAGCCGCAGACGACGGCCGTCTTGCCGCCGATGAGGACGTCGGTGGCGCGGTTGATGCCGTCGATCAGCGAGTGCCGGCAGCCGTACTTGTTGTCGAACTTCGACTTCGTCACGGCGTCGTTCACGTTGATCGCCGGGAACAGCAGCGTGCCTTCGCGGTGCATCTCGTAGAGACGGTGGACGCCCGTCGTCGTCTCCTCCGTCACACCGCGGATCTCAGACGCGAGCTGGGACCAGTTGAGGCTGGTGCGGTGCAGCAGTTCGAGGATGACGCGGTATTCGTCGTTGTCGGCAGTGGACGGATCGGAGACGGCACCGGCCTTCTCGAACTCAACACCCTTGTGCACGAGGAGGGTGGCGTCGCCGCCGTCGTCGAGGATCATGTTCGGGCCTGCGTGGCCGGGCCAGGTCAGGGCCTGCTCCGTGCACCACCAGTACTCCTCCAGCGTCTCGCCCTTCCAGGCGAACACGGGGATTCCGGCTGCCGCGATGGCCGCAGCGGCGTGGTCCTGGGTGGAGTAGATGTTGCAGGACACCCAGCGGACCTGGGCGCCGAGGGCGACCAGGGTCTCGATCAGCACCGCGGTCTGCACGGTCATGTGCAGCGAGCCGGTGATGCGGGCACCGGCCAGCGGCTGGGCGGCGGCGTACTCCTTGCGGATCGACATCAGGCCGGGCATCTCGTGCTCGGCGAGAGTGATCTCCTTACGGCCGAACTCGGCCAGGGACAGGTCCGCGACCTTGAAATCGGCGAAATCAGCAGACATGGAGGCTCCTAGGCGTCTGGATATGGCGGTGGATGTCGAGTGCCGCGGTGGAGCGGTTCAACGTGATGTAGTGCAGGCCGGGGGCGCCTTCGGCGAGGAGCCGGTTCGCCATCGCCGTGGCGTGGTCGACCCCGATGCGGTAGGAGGTGGCCGGGTCGTCGCGCGCGATCTCCAGGCGAAGCGCAAGCTCTCGGGGGAAGGACGCGTCACTGAGCTCGGCGAAGCGGCGGATCTGCCGCACGTCGGTCGCCGGCATGATCTCGGGAATGATGGGCGTCGAGCAGCCTGCTGCGACCACGCGGTCCCGGAACCGGAGATACGTCTCGGCATCGAAGAACATCTGCGTGATGGCGTAGTCCGCGCCTGCGTGGCACTTGGCGACGAAGTGGCGGATGTCTTCGGCCGGAGACGCCGAGCGGGGATGGCCCTCGGGAAAGGCGGCCACTCCGATGGTGAAGTCGCCGAGGGAGCGGACGAGTTCCACCAACTCGGCAGCATGTGACAGGCCGTGCGGGTGGGCGTTCCACGTCCCTCTCGGGTCACCGGGAGGATCGCCGCGCAGAGCGAGAACATCGCGGATTCCCGCATCGGCGTACTGACCGATGATGCGGCGCAGCTCTGCCACCGAATGCCCGACAGCGGTGAGATGAGCGACGGGACGCAACGTCGTTGCGGCGGCGATCCGCTTGGTGACGGCAACCGTACGCTCGCGCGAGGACCCCCCGGCACCATAGGTGACGGACACGAAGTCTGGTGCGAGCGGCTCGACGCGCCGTATCGCCTCCCAGAGCGTCGCTTCGCCGGCCGGTGACTTCGGTGGGAAGAACTCGAAAGAGAAGGTGGTCACGGACGTCCTCCGGCGTTGAAGTAGCTCGCCTCGGGGTGGTGGACGACGATCGCGTCCGTGGACTGCTCCGGGTGGAGCTGGAACTCCTCGGACAGCTGCACGCCGATCCGCTCGGGCCGCAACAGCTCCGCGATCTTGGCGCGGTCCTCCAGGTCGGGGCAGGCGGGATAGCCGATCGAGTAGCGACAGCCCTGGTACTCGGTACGGAACATGCCCGCCACAGAGTCCGGATCGGCTCCCGCGATGCCGAGTTCGGCGCGGACGCGCGCGTGCCAGTACTCGGCGAGGGCCTCCGCCAGCTGGACGGACAATCCGTGCAGTTCGAGGTAGTCGCGGTAGGAGTCGGCCTCGAAGAGCTTCGCGGTCTCCTCACCGATCCTGGACCCGACGGTGACCACCTGGAGGCCGACGACATCGGTCTCGCCGGACTCCTCGGGACGGAAGAAGTCCGCGAGGCACAGCCTGCGGCCACGGCGCTGGCGCGGGAAGGAGAAGCGGGTGCGCTCGGAGCCGTCCTCGTTCAGGAGGATCAGGTCGTCGCCCTTGGACACACAGGGGAAGTAGCCGTAGACGACGGCCGCCTCCAGCATGTTCTGCGTGTGCAGGCGGTCGAGCCAGCCGCGCAGGCGCGGCCGGCCCTCCTCCTCGATGGTGTGCTGGTCCTTCAGCCCCCACTGGCCCTTGAAGAGGGCGCCTTCGTCGAGCCAGGAGGCGTACTCCTTGAGCGGGATGCCCTTGACGACGCGGGTGCCCCAGAACGGCGGCTCCGGCACCGGATTGTCAGCAACGACGTCCGAGCGGCCGGCGGCTTCGGGTTCGACGAGGAGGTCGAGCAGCGGACTTTCTCGCTGGGGAACGCGGCGCTGCTTGAGCTCGGGCAGGATGGCGCCGGGCACTCCGCGCTTGACCGCGATGAGGGCGTCCATCAGGCGCAGGCCCTCGAAGGCGTCGCGGGCGTAACGCACCTCGCCCTCGTAGATCTCGTGGAGGTCCTGCTCGACGTAGGCGCGGGTGAGGGCGGCGCCGCCGAGGATGACGGGGTAGGAACTCGCGAGTCCCCGGGCGTTCAGTTCCTCGAGGTTCTCCTTCATGATCACCGTGGACTTGACGAGCAGGCCGGACATGCCGATGACGTCGGCCTTGTGCTCCTTCGCCGCGTCCAGGATCGCGGCGACGGGCTGCTTGATACCCAGGTTGACCACGTTGTAGCCGTTGTTGGACAGGATGATGTCGACGAGGTTCTTGCCGATGTCGTGCACGTCGCCGCGGACGGTGGCCAGGACGATGGTGCCCTTGCCTTCGTCGTCCGTCTTCTCCATGTGCGGTTCCAGGTAGGCGACCGCGGTCTTCATCACCTCGGCCGACTGGAGCACGAACGGCAGTTGCATCTGGCCCGAGCCGAACAGCTCGCCGACGACCTTCATGCCGTCGAGCAGCGTGTCGTTGACGATGTCCAGGGCGGGCCGGTCCCGCAGCGCCTCGTCGAGGTCGGCCTCGAGGCCGTTCTTCTCGCCGTCGATGATGCGCCGCTTGAGGCGCTCCTCCAGCGGCAGGGCGAGCAGTTCCTCCGCCTTGCCGGCCTTCATCGACTTGGTGTTGACGCCCTCGAACAGCGCCATCAGCTTCTGCAGCGGGTCGTAGCCCTCGGCGCGCCGGTCGTAGATCAGGTCGAGCGCCGTGCTGACCTGCTCCTCGTCGAAGCGGGCGATCGGCAGGATCTTGGAGGCGTGGACGATCGCCGAGTCCAGGCCGGCCTTCACGCACTCGTCGAGGAAGACGGAGTTGAGCAGGATGCGGGCGGCCGGGTTGAGGCCGAAGGAGATGTTCGACAGACCGAGGGTGGTCTGCACGTCCGGGTGACGCCTCTTCAGCTCCCGGATCGCCTCGATGGTGTTGACGCCGTCCTTACGGGACTCCTCCTGGCCCGTACAGATCGTGAACGTCAGCGTGTCGATGAGGATGTCCGACTCGTGGATGCCCCAGTTGCCGGTGAGGTCGTCGATGAGCCGCTCCGCGACCGCCACCTTGTGCTCGACGCTACGGGCCTGGCCCTCCTCGTCGATCGTCAGCGCGATCAGCGCGGCACCGTGCTCCTGGGCCAGGCGCGTGACCTTCGCGAAGCGGGACTCGGGCCCGTCGCCGTCCTCGTAGTTCACCGAGTTGATGACGGCCCGGCCGCCCAGCTTCTCCAGGCCGGCGCGGATGACCTCGACCTCGGTCGAGTCCAGCACGATCGGCAGCGTCGACGCGGTGGCGAACCGGCCGGCCAGCTCCTCCATGTCCGCCACGCCGTCACGGCCGACGTAGTCGACGCACAGGTCGAGCATGTGGGCGCCCTCGCGGATCTGGTCGCGGGCCATCTCCACACAGTCGTCCCAGCGGCCCTCCAGCATGGCCTCGCGGAACTTCTTCGAGCCGTTGGCGTTCGTCCGCTCACCGATCGCCATGTAGGCGGTGTCCTGCCGGAACGGCACCGTCTGGTACAGCGACGCGGCGCCCGGCTCCGGGCGCGGCTCGCGGACCGCCGGCCGGATGCCGCGCACCCGCTCGACGACCTGACGCAGGTGCTCCGGCGTCGTACCGCAGCAGCCACCGACGAGCGAGAGGCCGTACTCACGGACGAACGTCTCCTGCGCGTCGGCGAGCTCGGGCGCCGTCAGCGGGTAGTGGGCGCCGTCCTTGCCGAGGACCGGGAGACCGGCGTTCGGCATGCAGGACAGCGGGACGCGGGAGTGGCGGGCGAGATACCGCAGGTGCTCGCTCATCTCGGCCGGGCCGGTGGCGCAGTTCAGACCGATCATGTCGATGCCCAGCGGCTCCAGCGCGGTCAGGGCCGCGCCGATCTCCGAGCCGAGCAGCATCGTGCCGGTCGTCTCGACCGTCACGGAACAGATCACGGGCAGATCGAAGCCACACCATTCCAGTGCCCGGCGGGCACCCACAAGTGCCGCCTTCGTCTGGAGCAGGTCCTGCGTCGTCTCGACGAGCAGGGCATCGGCCCCACCGCGAATGAGACCTTCCGCGTTCTCCTGGTAGGCGTCACGCAGAGCGCCGAATTGCACATGGCCCAGCGTCGGCAGCTTCGTGCCGGGGCCCATCGAGCCCAGCACCCACCGCTGCCGGCCGTCCCGTGCCGTGTACGCGTCCGCAGTCTCGCGGGCGATACGCGCGCCCGCCTCCGACAGCAGATAGACGCGGTCGGCGATGTCGTACTCGCCGAGCGCCGCGAGGTTCGCGCCGAACGTGTTCGTCTCGACACAGTCGACGCCGACCTCGAAGTAGGCCTCGTGGACGGAACGGACGATGTCGGGGCGCGTGACGTTCAGGACCTCGTTGCAGCCCTCGAGGTTCTCGAAGTCCTCCAGGCTGGGGTCCTGGGCCTGGAGCATCGTGCCCATCGCGCCGTCGGCCACCACCACCCGGGTGGCGAGCGCTTCGCGGAAGCCCCTCATGTCAGCTCCCTGAAGTGCGCCACCAGGTGGGCGACGGCCTCCGGACCGTAGGCGGTCCGGAGACGGCCGATGAGGGAGTCGCGGTACAGGCGGTATTCCTGTGTGCCGACGTAGTCCAGCACGGTGGCCGCCACGGCACAGCCGAGTTGTGCCGCATGCTCCTCCGGCACCCCCCAGGCGAGTCCCGCGAGGAAGCCTGCCCGGAACCCGTCACCGACGCCGGTGGGGTCCACGACGCCGGCCACCTCGACGGCTGGCACCGTCAGCGGCTCTGCGCCGTCCCGGTCGATGCGTACGCCCTCGGCGCCGTGTGTGGTCACCCAGCAGTCGACCTTGCCCAGGATCTGCTGCTTCGTGAGGCCCGACCGCTCCTGAAGCAGTGCTTCCTCGTACTCGTTGGTGAACAGCCAGCGAGCACCGGTGATGAGCTCCAGGACCTCCTGCTTGCCGAGCCTGGCCAGCTGCTGGGAGGGATCGGCAGCGAACGGAATGCCGAGCTTTCGGCATGCCTGCGTATGCCGGACCATGGCCTCGGGATCGTCCGGGGAAATCATGACCAGCCCGAGTCGGCCGGCCCGGCGGATCACGGAGCTGAGGTCGATCTCCCGCGCTTCGGCCATGGCTCCGGCGTAGAAGGTGGCGATCTGGTTCTGCATCCGGTCCGTCGTGCAGAGGAATCGGGCGGTATGGAGGTCCGCGCTCACCCGCACGGAATCGGTGTCGACCCCGTGCTGCTTGAGCCAGACGCGATAGGGCTCGAAGTCGCTCCCTACGGCGCCGACCAGTACTGGGCGCAGTCCGAGGACCCCGAGCCCGAAGGAGATGTTTGCTGCCACTCCTCCTCGCCTGATCTCCAGTCGGTCCGCGAGGAAGGACAGGGACACCCGGTCGAGCCGGTCGGCCAGGAACTGGTCGGTGAACCTCCCGGGGAACGTCATCAGATGGTCGGTGGCGATGGAGCCGGTGACAGCAATGCGCATCTCAGTCCTCCGCTGCCCGGCGCAGGGCGTCGGCCCGGTCGGTCCGCTCCCAGGTGAAGTTCGGGAGCTCGCGGCCGAAGTGGCCGTACGCCGCGGTCTGGGCGTAGATGGGGCGGAGCAGGTCGAGGTCGCGGGTGATCGCGGCCGGGCGCAGGTCGAAGACCTGGTCGATGGCCTGCTGGATACGCTCCACGGGCACGCTCTCGGTGCCGAACGTCTCCACGAACAGACCGACGGGCGCGGCCTTGCCGATCGCGTACGCGACCTGGACCTCGCAGCGGGCCGCGAGGCCGGCCGCGACGACGTTCTTCGCCACCCAGCGCATCGCGTAGGCCGCCGAGCGGTCCACCTTGGACGGGTCCTTGCCGGAGAACGCGCCGCCGCCGTGGCGGGCCATCCCGCCGTACGTGTCGATGATGATCTTGCGGCCGGTCAGACCCGCGTCGCCCATCGGGCCGCCGATCTCGAACCGGCCGGTCGGGTTCACCATTAGCCGGTAGCCGTCGCTCTCCAGGTCCACACCTTGCTCGGCCAGCGCTTTGAGCTCGGCCTCGACGACGTACTCACGGATGTCCGGGGTGAGCAGCCCTTCCAGGTTGATGTCCGCGGCGTGCTGCGTGGAGATGACGACCGTGTCCAGGCGTACGGGCCGATCACCGTCGTACTCGATGGTGACCTGCGTCTTGCCGTCCGGGCGCAGGTACGGAACGGTCCCGTCCTTGCGCACCTCGGCCAGCCGGCGGGAGAGCCGGTGCGCGAGGTGGATCGGCAGTGGCATCAGCTCGGCCGTGTCGTTGCAGGCGTAGCCGAACATCAGGCCCTGGTCGCCCGCGCCCTGCTTGTCGAGTTCGTCGCCGTCCTTGCCGGAGGTGTCGACGCCCTGGGCGATGTCGGGTGACTGGGCACCGATCGACACGGACACCCCGCAGGAGGCGCCGTCGAAGCCCTTCGCTGAGGAGTCGTAGCCGATCTCGAGTACAGCGTCCCGTACCAGCTCGGCTATCGGCACGTAGGCGCTGGATGTCACCTCTCCGGCGATGTGCACCTGCCCGGTGGTGATCAGGGTCTCGACGGCTACGCGGGACGTCGGGTCCTGGGACAGGAGAGCGTCGAGGATCGTGTCGCTGATTCGGTCTGCGATCTTGTCGGGATGCCCCTCGGTGACGGATTCGGAGGTGAAGAGCCGTCGGCTCATGTCACTTCACCTCCGCACAGAAGAAGTTGCTGTCGATGGCGCCCAGCGTGCGGATGGCGTCGACCTCGAGGGTCTCCATCTCGATGGTCCGGCCGCTGAGCTGCTCGAGCAAGAAGACGAACTCGACGAACGACAGGGAGTCGATCAGGCGGTTCTCGATCAGGTCGAGGTCGGGGGTGATGTCCTCGCGCTCCGGGTGGCGCTTGAGGATCCAGTCCTTGACCTGCTGCAGACCGTCACTCATGGCTGTGCTCCTTACGGTGTCGTGTTCATGAGGGTGGGCTGGAGTGTCCCGGGCGCCGGCGGCGTCGACGACCGGGGAGTCTCCGAGGATCGGTGCGGCGACGGCGACCGCGTAGTCGACGTCGTGGCTGATGCTCACCGTGATCTCGGTGATGCCGGAAGCGGCGGCCATCGCGGCGGCGGAGCGGCGCAGTTCGACAAGCGGCCAGCCGCCTTCCGAGCGCCGCACCACGATGTCCAGCCAGGGCAGGAACCGGTTGCGGACCCGCAGTGTCTTGAAGGCCGCCTCCTTGGCCGCGATGCGACCGCAGAGGCTCAGTACGTCGAGCCCGGTCGATGTTCGGCAGTCGGCCAGTTCGCCGGAATCGAGCATCCGGTCGAAGAACGCCTCGCCGTGGTCGGCCATGAGCCGGCGGACACGGTTGACGGACACGATGTCCATGCCGAGATTCGCCCAGCCCAGGCCGCCCGCTGCGGCGGTGGGGCGGGCCGGCACGTCAGGTCACCGGCCCGGCCGGCGCGAGTCGTGCCACGGCGGTACGGACGGCTTCGGCGGCGGTGGCCCAGTCGCCGTGCCGCCTGGTCAGTGCCGAGAGCCACCGTTCGAGACCGAAAGCGACGCAGCTGGTGAAGGCGGGGCCGCCGGTGTCGGCGAGGGTGATGGAACAGCGGTCGCCGAAGAAGTTGCGATGGGTGTTGACCGAGGCGATCGCCAGGTCCTCGTAGAGGAATTCGTGCTTGACGGGCGACAGGCGCTGGAGGACCGCCTTGGATCCGCCCTTGTCGAAGAAGGGGTCGCAGGCCGCCTCCTTGCGCAGCGGAAGGTCGAGCGCCTCCGCGAAGGCGGTGATCCGCTCGGTGAAGGTGCACAGGTGGTTCTCGGCGTGCTCCCGGCCGCCGATGGCCACGATCTCGCGCATACGGAAGCCGAGTTGGCGGCGCAGGCCCTCGTAGCGCTCCTCCTTGCGGAAGCACCAGCCGACCACGGTCACCAGAGTGTCCTCGGTCAGCTGCCGGCCCTCGTGGTCGAGGTAGACCGCGTAGCAGGAGGCGGAGGGCAGGCCAAGGGCTGCCGGCTGCAGGGCGTCGCAGGGGAAGCAGCCGGTGTCTGTACAGAACTGCGCCTCGTCACGGCGGTCGAGGTCGAGCGGCGCGGCGAGCACCGCCTGGTGCGGGAAGTTCTCGTAGTAGTCCAGGCGTGCCAGGTCCGCGGCGGGCAGCAACGGCGGCATGGTCATGGCCCGGGCCCCGGCATTGACGCCCCAGGACTCGAAGGTGTCGTCGAGCAGCCGGAGCAGCGCGGTGCCCTCGGGCCCGAGTGACGGAAGGCCGTGCGGAGTGCCGGGGGAAGTGGATGCAGCGGGGGAGCCCCGCTGTGCGGTCAGAGTCGTCGTGTCGGACACGGTGTCGATCCACCTCTCGGTTCAGACGACCGGCAGGGTGTCGTCGGAGAAGATCCCGGTCTTCAGGAAGAAGGCGAGCGGCTTGCGGATGGCCTTGCGCTCGTGAACCCGCCGGCGCTCGTCCTCGATGAGCGCGGTGCGCAGCGCCAGCGGGTCGGCAATACCGGCGTCGCGGTAGACGTGCGGGTTGTAGAGGGAGTTGACGCTGAAGACGACGTAGCGCTTCAGGTACGCCTCCACCTCGGCGAGCCGCTCGGCGCTCACCGCGTCCCGCATGCGCAGATACAGCAGGGAGACCAGTTCCCGGCCGAAGGCGATGTGGCGGGACTCGTCCTGGTGGTGGATGCGGTTGACCTCGCGGATGGTGTCGCAGAGGGCCGCGTCCTGCGCCATCCTGCTGTTGTAGTGGTCGACGAGCTCCTCGAAGAAGAGGATGCGCGCGAAGACGAGGAAGTTCTCGACCTCGGGCTCCCACACGGAGTCGGCCCGCATCGCAGTGGAGCCGTAGATCTTCCCGCCATAGCGGCGGCAGAACTCGGCAAAGAACCACATGTGTTCGTTCTCTTCGCCGATGAAGTGGTGGAAGAAATCCGAGGGGACCTCGAAGCCCGGCATGTGGATACGGCCGACCACCTCGATGAGCAGCTCACGGATGCCGTGCACGTTGAGGCTGTAGAAGTTGATGGACTCCCACTTGGCGAGCCGGCGCAGGGTCTCCTCACCGAGCTCGTCGAAGACGGGGGTGCCGTACGGGGTGAGCAGCTCGGGGCTCATCCACATGCGATCCTCGTCGAGACGGTCGGGCCACTGGAACTGCTGGTAGGGGTTGTAGTAGTCCTCGATGGACTTCTCGCTCAGCCTCTCCAGGACTTCGAGGAAGCGATCGGTGACGGGCAGGGCCGTTGCGGCCATGGTCTCTCCTGACTCGTACGTCGGTTGCGCACGGGCTTGGGACGGGACGGTGCGGCCGTCAGGGCCGCACCTCGTACACGGCGTTGACGGGCGTCTCGGTGGCCCTCCGCCAGCGGGTGAAGCCGGCCTCCTCGGCGATGGCGCGGAACGCCCTTTCGCCGGAGTGGTTGCCGAGGGCGTGCGGGCCGCGCTGAGCGACCGCGACGGGCAGGCACATGACCGCGGAGAGCGCCATGAACATCCGGGCCGCAGGAGTGCCGGAGTCGACGTCCGCGGGTGACACGTTCGATTCGACCAGCATCCAGGTGCCGTCGCTGTCGAGGGACTTGTGGACGTGCTGGGCAGCGGCGACCGGATCGCCCATGTCGTGCAGGCAGTTGAAGAAGGTCACCAGGTCGTAACCGGAACCGGGGTAGTCGTCGGCGGACGCGGTCTCGAAGACCACCCGGTCGGAAAGGCCCGCGTCGTCGGCCAGCTGACGGGCGATGGTGATGGCCTCCTCCGAGTAGTCGAAGCCGTAGACGGTCGCCTCGGGGAACGCCTTGGCGATGAGGAGGGTGGTGTGTCCGACGCCGCATCCCACATCGGCGACCCGGCCGCCGGCGGACAGCTTGTCGGTGACGTCGTGGAGGGCGGGCAGCCAGTCGGGCAGCAGCCGGTGCTGGTAGGTGGGCTCGAAGAAGCTGCCCATGCCGGTGTCGAGAGCCGGGTCGTGCTCGGCCCAGCCGACACCGTCGCCGGTGCGGTACGCCTCGACCAGCAGGTCCTCGGTGGCGTACAGCGCCTTCAGCGCGGTGAAGAACCCGGCCGCATAGGTGACGGCCGTGGGGTCGGCGAGCACGGGGGCGTGGGCGGCGGGCAGCACGTACGTCCCGGCGCTGGGGTGCCGTTCGACGTACTCGGCGCTGAGCTGGGCGTGCAGCCACTCCTCCGCGTACCGCTCGGTCGTGCCGGTGCGTTCGGCGAGCTGGGCAGGCGTGAGCGGGCCGTGTTCGGCGAGCGCCCGGTAAAGGCCGAGGCGCTCGCCGAGCGCCACACTGAGGCCCCGGACGGCGGCGGCCGCGTCGCCGATGATCCGCTGGTGGAATTCTGTGGTCGGGTTGTCGGTCATGAGCCGTTCTCCTTGCCGGTCGGCAGGTCGCAGGTGAACAGGAAGGAGCGGGGCACACCGGATACCTCGCGCGCGGGCACCGGGTAGGGCCAGCGTCCGAAGTCCGCGCCCTCCTCGCCCGGCTGCTTGACCTCGCGCACGTACCAGCCGCAGTCGCTGAGCAGCCGCTCGGGCTCCTCGGTCCCGAAGAGCCAGGGGTTGCCGTCCTCTTCGAGCGCCTTGAGGAACGGCCGTGACAACGGGTTCTGGAGGGCGGCCCGGCTGATGACGTCGCCGAGGAGGACCGATCCGGGGGCGCTGTGCACGGAGAGGGTGGTGATCAGAGCACGGACGGCGGCTTCGGGGAGGAAGAACAGCAAGCCCTCCACGACCCAGAGGGTGGCCTCGTCGGATCGCCAGCCGGCCTCCTTCAGCGGGCCGGTCCAGTCCTGGGTGAGGTCGACCGCGACGGCACGCCGTTCCCGGTCAGCCGGCGCGGGTTCACCGGCGAGCATCTCCGCCTTCGCCTGCAGCAGGGCGGGCCGGTCGAGCTCGTACACGGTGACCCCGGCGGGCCAGGTGAGCCGGTAGAAGCGGGTGTCCATGCCGGCGGCGAGGAAGACCACCTGGCGGATGCCCTGGTCCTCGACGGCTCGGCCGATGGCGCGGTCCAGGTAGGTGGTGCGGATGGCCAGGAACGGCACGGTGCCTGCGCCCGCGTACCGGTCCAGCAGTTCGAAGCCGATGGCGTCGGCAACGGTACGCGCGTAGGGATCGGCGAACAGCCGGTCCTCGCGCTCGGTTTCCAGGGCACGCGCAGCGGCGGTCCACTGGGCGGTGCGGGATACGGCCTCCACGAAAGGCCCCCTTCACTGTGTGGAATGAGCGGACGGTCGTGTTCAGCCGGCTTGTGCACAGGGGACCGGGTCCTCCGCCGCGGGCATCGACGCGGGGGTTGCGGCGGAGGAGTCGGCAGGGCGCCGCCGGAAGATGCTGTGCAGGATCATGCTGAACACGACCGTCCCGTCTTGGGCCACCAGCTCGCAGCGGGGCTGGACGATGCCGGTGGTGGGACTCATGAGCGAGGGACGCGAGCCGAGTACCTCCAGGCGGGCGGTGAGCACGTCACCGGGCCGTACGGGGCGGTGGAACCGGATCTCGTCGATGCCGGGTGAACCAGCGCAGGCGCTGTAGGCGAGCAGTCCGTCGACGTACCGCCGCATGAAGAGCGAGGCGGTGTGGAAACCGCTGGCGATGAGCCCTCCGAAGGGCGACTGCTTCGCCAGCTCGGCGTCGATGTGGAACGGTTGCGGGTCGAAGCGCCGGGCGAACTCCAGCACCTCCTCTTCGGTGACGGTGACGGTGCCCAGTTGATGGACGTCACCGGTGCGGAAGTCCTCGAAGTAGCGCATGCCGCGCCCCCCTTGAGCCGGAAGTGTGATTTCTGAGCCACCCCCAATCTACGAATCGCTCATTTATTTTGTCAATCCAAATCTATGACGGATTCGCGCCTGCTGGACACTCAGGTGGCGTCCAGCGCCTGCTCGATGTCCGCCCACAGGTCATCGATGTGCTCGATGCCCACGGAGATGCGCACAGCGCCTGGTGTCACGCCGGCTGCGGCCAGGGCGCGGCTGTCGAGCTCCCGATGGGAGGTGGAGGCGGGATGTGCGACGAGGGTCTCGACGCCGCCGAGGGACAGGGCGAGGCGGGCCAGCCGCACCTTCTCGATGAAGGCCCGGCCCGCTTCACGACCGCCACTCAGTTCGCAGGTGACCATGCCCCCTCCCCCACTCATCACCTTCCGCGCCACTTCGTGCGAGGGGTGCGACGCGAGCCACGGCCAGTGCACCGCGCTGACGGCGGGGTGCCGTTCGAGGCGCTCCGCTACGGTTTCGGCATTGGAGCAGTGCTGGCGCATCCGCAGCGGAAGCGTGGGCAGGCCGCGCAGAGTCAGCCATGCCGCGAACGGATCCGGTGTGGCGCCCAGCTCGACGGTGCGCGTCCACACCCGACGGTGCAGTTCCTCTTCCGCGAAGACGGCGACACCGCCGAGTACGTCCGAGTGCCCGGCCAGGTACTTCGTTGTGGAGTGCACGACGATGTCGGCTCCGTACTCGATCGGCCGACACAGCACCGGCGAGGCAAGGGAGTTGTCCACGACGCTCAGGACGCCGTGGAGTCGCGCGAGTGACAGCAGCGCAGCAAGGTCCGGTACCTGGCCGGTCGGGTTGGCAATCGTCTCCAGGAACAGCAGACGCGTCGTCGGTCGAACGAGAGCCTCCACCTCGGCAGCGTCGTCGCCCTGCACATAGTCGACCTCGACGCCGAATCGCTGGGCGAGATCGGAGAGGACCGAGAAGGTCCCGCCGTAGAGGCAGCGTTGCGTCAGCACGTGGTCGCCGGGTTTGAGCAGGGCGATCAGCACCCCGCTGATGGCCCCCATGCCGGAGGCGAAGGCGATGGCGGCGGTACCACCCTCGAGTCCGGCGACAGTCCGCTCCATCGCCCGCACCGTGGGGTTGCCCCGCCGCGTGTACACGTACGGGCCGTCCGGGCCGGCCATGGCGTCCGCCAAGGCCTCCGCCGAATCGAAGCCGAAGGACGACGACTGCACGATGGGCACGCTCAGCGGCCAACTGCCCTCATCGAAGGGTTCGTTCGCTACGTGCACTGCTCGTGTTCGTATGTCCATGTCCACTGTCCTCTCGGGGTTGATCACGCCAAACGGGAAAAGGGGCCGCCCGATGCCTGCGGTGAGACATCGGGCGGCCCCTGGTGTCGGACCTCTCCACTCCCCTGGCTGCACGGCAGCCCATCGGCTATACGCCGACCTGCTCACCGTGCGCGGCAGGGGCGGCCTGGGCGGCAGCCGCGGCCGACTTGTCACTCCGCATCACGAGCAGGGTGATCAGACCCCCGATCGCGGCGATCGCGGCGGCGGCGATGAACGCGGCACTGAAGCCGTCGGTGAGGGCGGGCAGGTTGCCGAGTTCCCCGGCGCCCTGGGACATGGCGAGCGCGGTCAGCGCGGCGAGGCCCAGTGCGGAGCCGACGTTGTAGGTGGTGTTGACGATGCCCGACGCGAGGCCGGCCTGCTCCTGCGGCGCTCCGGACAGGGCAGCCATCATCGCGGGGATGTAGGCCAGTGACATGCCCAGCGCGGCGACGAGCGAGGCGGGCAGGACGTCGACCAGGAAGGTGCCGGTCGGCTCCACGGCCGACAGCCATACGAGTCCGGCCGCGAGGACGAACAGACCGCCGGCGATCAGGGGCTTGGCCCCGAACCTCGCCAGCAGCCGGGCCGTGATCGCCGTCATGAAGATCATGAGGAGCACCGTCATGGGCAGCAGCGCGGCTCCGGAGGCGAAGGCGCCGTAGCCGAGGACCTGCTGCAGGTACAGGTTGAGGAAGTACCACATCGGGATCCACGCGGCACCGAGCAGCGTCATGGCCAGGTTGGCCGAGCCGAGGCGCGGAACACGCCAGATGCCGAGCGGCATGAGCGGCGTGCGAACCGACTTCTGGATCACGAAGAACAGCGTCAGCAGGGCGGCGGCGCCGACCAGTTGCAGGATCGTGCCGGTCGAGCCCCATCCGGCCTCGGGCGCCCGGACGACGGCGAACACGGCGAGCGCCAGACCGGCGGTGACGGCGACGGCGCCCAGGATGTCGACGGAGCCGCGGCGGCCCTCGACGGCGGGCAGCAGCTTCGTGGCGGCCAGGGTGGCCAGGCCGATGGGCACATAGATGATGAACACCCACGGCCAGCTCAGCCACTCGGTGAACACACCTCCGAGGAACACGCCCGCCGTGCCGCCGGCGGGTGCCGCGGCTCCGTAGAGCGCCATCGCCTTGCCGAGTTCCTTCGGGTTGTGCCCGAAGAGCATCATCAGCAGCGTCATCGCGGCGGGGGCGATGAGTGCGCCGCCCACTCCCTGCACGGCGCGGCCCACGACCTCGACCCAGGCCGTCTGGGCAGCCGCCGCGACGACCGAACCGGCAATCATGACAACCCAGCCGGCGTTGAAGACCTTGCGCGCCCCGAGAAGGTCCGACAGGCGCCCGCCGAGCAGCAGCAGACCGCCGAAGGCGATGACGTAGGCGTTGAACACCCACTGGAGCTCGCCCTGCGAGAAGCCCAGATCCTTCTGCATCTCGGGCAGCGCCACACCGATGATGGACGTGTCCATGATCACCATGAACTGCGCGGCCGCGAGCACTGCGAGTGCCCACCACCGCCGCGGATCGACCGTTGGCGTCGACATGATCCTGCCTCCCCTTTGTCTATACCCCTGGGGGGTACCTGTGAAGCGCACCATAACATACCCCCAAGGGGTATGGGAGAGCAAGAGGTCCCCCTCGATCCTCGAAGCAACGGGAGAGCGATGGCCGGACATCGACCGGCTCAGCGCCCGGCGTACGCCTCGCGGCGGACCGGGGTGTAGAGCCAGGCCCGTCCCTGCTTGATGCGCACCAGCCGGCCCTTGCCGAGAAGGATGCTGGTGACAGTCATGACGGTGCTGTAGGCAACAGGCCGGTACTTGTCGATGTCATCCACGACCTCGCGGACCGCAGCCGGACGGTTCCACGTCCAGAGGCGGTCCATGATCTCCGCCTGGAGATCCCTCAGCCGACGCATGGCCCCGTCTTCCTTCCGCCGAGCGGTAAGCGGCTCCAAAGTGGGCCCCTGGGACTCTCATCCTGGCTGCCGAAGCACCAGGCATAGCGGGTCAGGTCCATCGACTGGAGGTGGTGCCTCCGTGGATGGTGAGGTGTTCCGTGAGGAAGTCCCAGATGGCCGGTGACACAGCCCGCGCCAGGTCATCGGCGGTGCGCATGTCGGCGGACAGACCGACCTCCGCCAGATGTCCGCAGGGCAGCGTGCGAGCAACTGCAGCCGCCAGGGCCGCGGGATGCCGCACATCGACGCCCGGCATGATCTGCGTCGGCACCTCGGCCGAACAGAGGTCGTCGACACTCCGGAAGGCGCGGTCGCGACCGATGGCACAGGCAGCGGCGATGCTCTCGGGGTCCGACCGGGGTATGGCGTCCCGTACGAGGGCCGATGACAGGCGCCAGATGGGGCAGGAACGGCGCCCAAGCCGCTTCGACACCGCCCGTGATCACGCGTATGGCGAAGCTTTCGAGCATGGCCGCCTCTGCTTCGTTGCCCTCGTCGTCCTCGATGCCTTCGACGCTGATCACAACGGCGGCCCGCAGGCGTTGCGGATAGGCCAGGGCCGCGCGCAAGGTGATGGTGCCTCCGAGACCGCTGCCTCCGAGCGCCGCCTGCCGAAGGCCGAGGTGATCCATGAGCACGCCGACATCGTCGACGTACTGCGCCCAGGTGTGGCGCGCAGGGTCCACACACACGGAGCGTCCATAACCGCGCACGTGCGGCAGGACCACGGTGTACGTGTCCGCGAGACGGTGCGCCACGGGCAGCAGGCTCTGGCAGTCGGCGCCGCCGCCGTGCAGCAGGATCAGGGCCAGCCCACAGCCGAGGACAGCTGCGTGCAGGCTACAGTCATCGCTGCCGGTATAGACGAACTCGTGCATCTGAACCTCTGGTCGACGGTCTCCAGCGCCTCGAGACCGCTCTGCCGCCGGACCCGTATGCGGGGCCGGCGGCAGAGCGGGGCAGGCGCGTCAGGCAGCCCGGCCGGTCAGCTCGTATCCGGCGTCGTCGACGACCTTGGCGAGCAACGCGTCGTCGGGCTCGGCGGATGTGGTGACGGTGACCTGACCGGCGCCCAGGTCGACCTCGACGGACAGCACGCCGCCGAGAGCGCCGATCTCCTTGGTGAGCGTGGCCTTGCAGTGGCCGCAGGTCATCCCGGAGACGTTGTAGATGGTGCTCCGGCCTTCGGCAGGGGCACTCGCGGCCGCGCCGGTGGAGCAGCTTCCGTCGGTGGAGCAGCAGGACATGAGATTCCCTCCCAAAAAGCGAGCAATACCCCTGAGGGGTATTCAGGGCGACCTCGTCATGTATACCCCTACCCCGTATATGTGGCAAGCGTCAGACCGGGAGCCTCTGTCTGCCGATGCCGGCATAAAGCGTCCGACTCGGCCGTGTAGGCGGCGTATCCGCCTCTGTGCAGGGCCGCCAGATACGGCTCCTCAACGACCCGGACCTCTAGCTGAACCGTGCTCAGCGCGTTCGCAGCCGGCCAGCGGCTCCACGGACCAGGGAAGAATAACGGCGGTGACCGCTCGGGAGGCGCCCGCCCCGGGGGCGTTGCTTCGCTGGGGTGGCCCGCTTTCCCCAAATCGTGCAGAACCTGCAGGAGGCCGGCGGAGCGCGCGACCGCCCCGGACGAGCGCCGACGGCTCAAGGACCAGGCGCAGGTTCCGCGAGTAGATCAAGCAGGCCCGACCGCAGGGGTGACGAGGGCATCGACCCATGTGACAGGCCGAACCTGCGGCGAGTCCATGGCGCTCGACGCGACTCGCAGTGCCGCCGGTCGGAAGATGCCCCCAGTCAGCGCTCGGCGGCGTCCCTCCAGTAGTCCTTCAGCATCTCACCTGGCCACGTGGGCTGGGTGACAGTGCCTCGCGGCAGGAACTCTTCGAAGACCGCGACCAGGTCCACCACCAGGGTGCCGTCGTCGGCGTCGAGGTCGGTGACGTGCAGGTCCCGTCCGTCGACGCGGAGCAGCCTGGGGAACGAGGTCGCGAGCCGGGCCGGACGCCGGTGGTTGTGGTGCACGAGACGACGCGCGGGACCAAGAGGTGCCGTACGTTCTGCGCCTCACACCTGGTCACCCTTGAGGGAGCCGCCGCGTGAGCGTGACAGCGGCCACCGTGGCCGCCGAGAACGTCGCCCAAGTGCAACAGGGCGCCCAGTACAGCCCTACGCACATCCGCTCCACGTGGGGCGGAACCGGGAGCGTGGAGGACGCTTCCAGGGCGTTCGGGTTCTCGCGGGCGAAGGGCTACGAACTGATTCGTCGCGGGGAGTTCCCGTGCCGCGTACTGCGCATTGGCCGTGGGACACGTGTCGTCACCGCGTCCCTGCTCCGCGTACTCGACAGCGGAGAGCCGGAGTACAACGGTGCCCGTGCCGGACGCCGCACGCCGACGTAGCCCACCGCGCGCAGAAGCCCCGCCGGAGAATCCGGCGGGGCTTCGTCGTCTCACGCGCTCTCACGCAGGTCTCACAGACTGTGCGGACTCCCCCAGACGTTAAGGCCCTGACCTGGTATTAAGCGCCTGTCTTGGATCCGGTGGACGATCCTGGACGGTCGTTATGACCTGTGCCAGGTGGTGCCCAGCGAGGGGCCGAGGATGAGCACGGGGGCGTCGTCGGGACCGTCGATCCGGTACTGCAGGGTCTTCGGGGGCGTCTGCGTCTCACTCACGCGCCCCACGGTAATGAGTGGAACGACCCCATCCGGTCAGGGGGTCGTCCTGAACGGCCACTTACGGCCATCTCGGGTCCGTGATGTGAACACCGTGCGGAATCCCGGTGGGGATCGGCGCAGGGGAGGCGGGCGCCGGTGGATCCCCTACGGCGTCGCGGTGGACACGACGTACACCCAGGGCTTGGCCGGTTCCGTGAGGTCGACGGTGATGTCCTGGGTCGGGCGCGGGTCCTTGTTGGGGTGCGTGGTGCCCGCCCAGGCGCGGCCCTTCAGGCGGAAGTTCCAGCCGGCGACCTCGCTGTCGCGGTCGCTGATGGTCACCTTGCCGTCCCTAAGGGCGTCCCGGCTGGTGCCGACGCCCTTCAGGAACGTGTCCAGCCCGTCAGGGGTCGTGCGGAACTGCACGTACAGCCGGCTGGTCTTCCAGTTGCTGGTCTCGTAGTAGCCGACGCGCCAGGAGCCCTCCGGGATCGGCACCTCGAAGATGCGGCGCTTCATCAGCGAGGGCCACTTGTCGCGCAGGCCGGTGGCCGAGGACTCGGCCTCCTTGTCCCGGCCGCTGGCGCGGCTCTGCTCGGCGGAGATCACGAGGTAGCCGGCCGGGATGCCGACGAGCAGCACGATGGTGATCGCGGTCAGCCAGCGGCGCACCAGCATGTGCCGCCGGCCCTCGGGGGCCGGCGGGATGGACTGTCGGGTCAGCGTGGAGGTCATGACGGCGGTTCCTGGGTGGGACGGACGGAGCTCGGACTGCGCAGGGCCTGCGCGTAGCGCTCGTATCGTTCGTGCCGCTCCACCCGGCGTCGGTTCGCCCGGCGGAAGCGGCGTGCGACCAGGCGAGCCAGGTCGGCCGCACCGACCATACCCGCCTCGGGTCCGAGCTGGGCCTTGGCGATGCGCGCCTCCGGCCGGTAGCCGCGGCCCGTGAGGTGGCGGCGGAAGGCGTCCCGCGCGGGGCCGATGAGCAGGTCGTCGGCGGCGCTGACACCGCCGCCGATCACGAAGCAGGAGGGGTCGAGCGCGGCGGCGAGATTGGCGATGCCGACGCCGAGCCACTGGCCGATGTCCTGGAACAGTTCGACGCACATGGCGTCGCCCTCGCGGGCCAGTTCGGTGATCAGCGGCCCGGTGATGTCCTGGACGTTGCCGCCGACCCGGTCGATGATGTTGTACGCCACCGGGGAGTCGGCCGCGGCGAGTTCCCTGGCCTCGCGCACCAGTGCGTTCCCTGAGCTGTACTGCTCCCAGCAGCCGCGGTTGCCGCACGGGCAGCGGTGGCCGCCGGGCACGACCTGCATGTGGCCGAACTCACCGGCGACCCCGTACTTGCCGCGCTTTACCTGACCGTCCTCCAGGATGGCGCCGCCGATGCCGGTGCCGAGGGTGATCATGACGAGGTGGTCCTCGCCGCGGCCCGCGCCGAAGCGCCACTCGGCCCAGGCGGCCGTGTTGGCGTCGTTGTCGACGAGGACGGGGACGGCGAGGCGGGCGGACAGCGCGTCGCGCAGGGGCTCGTTGCGCCAGGCCAGGTGGGGAGCGAACAGGACCTTGGAGCGGTCGGCGTCGACCCAGCCGGCGGCGCCGATGCCGACCGCGTGGACGTCGTGGCGGTCGGAGAGGTCGAGGACCAGCTCGCAGATCGTGTCCTCGACCACCTTGGGGCTCTTGGACTTGTCCGGGGTCTCGGTGCGGACCTTCTCCAGGATGACGCCGTCGGCGTCGACGACCCCGGCCATCACCTTGGTGCCGCCGATGTCGATGCCGACGGTCGGCACCCGGGGTGCGCTGAGGTGGGAGCGCCGCTCGCGCGGACCGACGGTCTTGAGGACGGCGCCTCGCTGCGTGAAGTCGCGGTACGTGCTCAAGTCGTCCCTGCGGTTCGTCGTGGCGGTCCGGACCCGGACCCCGGTCCCGGGGCGGGCGGCGCCCGCCGCCCTCGATGCTAGTGCCCTGCCCGGCGTGCCTGCCGGTCACGGCCCTGGCCGGCGGCGGGCGGCTCCTTGACGTCATGGCCGCCGATGTGTGCCGGGGCGGGTGCGCGCTCCAGCTCGTGGCGCAGGTCCTCCAGCTCGCTGCCCCCAGCCATCTGGCGGGTGAGTTCGTCGAGCGTGACCGAGTCCTTGGTGTGGCTCGCCGCCATGACGCCGCGCTTGAGCAGGACGAAACGGTCACCGACGAGATAGGCGTGATGCGGGTTGTGGGTGATCAGCACCACGCCGAGGCCCGCATCGCGTGCCGCGGCCACGTACTTGAGCACCACACCCGACTGCTTCACACCGAGCGCGGCGGTCGGCTCGTCCAGCACCAGCACCTTGGCGCCGAAGTAGACGGCGCGGGCGATCGCCACGCACTGGCGCTCGCCGCCGGACAGCGTGCCGATCGGCTGGTCGACGTCCCGCAGGTCGATGCCCATGCGCAGCAGCTCCGACCGGGTCGTCTCGCGCATCGTCCGCACGTCGAGGCGCTTGAAGGGGCCCGTGCCCTTCGTCGGCTCGGAGCCGAGGAAGAAGTTGCGCCACACCGGCATCAGCGGGACGACCGCCAGGTCCTGGTAGACGGTGGCGATACCGCGGTCCAGCGCCTCGCGCGGGGAGTTCAGCGTGGTGGTCCCGCCCTCGATCGAGAAGGTGCCGGCGTCGTGCCGGTGCAGCCCGGCGATGATCTTGATGAGGGTGGACTTGCCCGCGCCGTTGTCACCGAGGACGCAGGTGATCTGCCCCGCGTGGACCTCGAGCGAGACGCCTTCGAGGGCGCGGATGTTGCCGTAGTACTTGCTGATGCCGTCGAGCTCCACCAGTGCGCTCATGAGGTCGCCTCCGCACGCTTGCGCACCCATGCGTTGAGCAGGGTGGCGAGAAGGAGCATCGCTCCGAGGAAGAACTTGAACCAGTCCGGATTCCACTCGGCGTAGACGATGCCCTTGCTCGTCATGCCGAAGATGAACGCGCCGACCGCGGAGCCGACCGCTGATCCGTAGCCGCCGGTGATCAGACAGCCGCCGATGACGGCCGCGATGATGTACGTCAGCTCGTTGCCCACGCCTTCGCCGGACTGCACCACGTCGAACGAGAACAGCAGGTGCTGGCCCGAGACCCAGGCGGCGAAGGCGACCCCCGTGTACAGCCCGATCCTGGTCCGGTCGACCGGGACGCCGACCGCGCGGGCCGCGTCCGCACCGCCGCCCACCGCGAAGATCCAGTTGCCGAAGCGGGTGCGCAGCAGGATCCAGGTGGCGAGGGCGACCAGGACGAACCACCACAGGATGGTGACCTTGAGCGTCACGTCGCCGAGGGTGAGCTCGGAGGCGAACAGCTTCCTGGCCGAGTCGAAGCCCTCCATGTCACCGATCGTCTTCGTCGACACGGTGCCGCTGATCAGCTTGGTGAAGCCCAGGTTGAGACCGGTGAGCATCAGGAACGTACCGAGCGTGATGATGAAGCTCGGCAGTTTCGTCCGGGTCAGCATGAAGCCGTTGAAGGCCCCCACGGCGAGCGTGACCAGCAGGGAGACGCCCACGCCCACCCAGACGTTCGCGGTCATCTGATAGCTGAACATCGAGGAGACGAGTGCCGAGGTGGTGACCAGGACGCCGGCCGACAGGTCGAACTCGCCGCCGATCATCAGCAGCGCGACCGGCACGGCCATGATGCCGAGCGTCGACGCGGCGTACAGGACGGTGGAGAAGCTGGACGCCTTCAGGAAGGAGTCGGCGAAGACGGAGAAGAAGACGAAGACGGCCACCGCGCCGACGACCGAGCCCAGCTCCGGCCGGCCCATCAGCCTGCGCAGCGGGGAGGTGCGCAGCAGCCGCTCGTCGGTTCCCTCCGGCGCCCTGCCGGGTGTGGCGGGTGGTGCGGTCGCGCTCATCGGGTCCCCCGATCGGTGTATTCCGCGAGCTCGGCGGCGTCCTTCTCGGTGATGATCTGCGGCCCCGTCAGCACCGGCCGGCCGCCGCCGAGGACATCGGCGTTGTACTTGTACAGCCACAGCAGGTCGACGGCCTCGTAGCCCTGGAGGTAGGGCTGCTGGTCCACCGCGAAGCCGAGGCTGCCGTCCTTCAGGCCGGCCGCGACCTTGGAGTTGAGGTCGAACGTGTCGATCTCGGCCTCGGACCCGGCGCTCTTCCTCGCCTGGACCGCGGCGTCGGCGAACGGCGCGCCGAGGGTGACGACCGCGTCGATGGACCGGTCGGCCTGCAGCTTGGCCTCGATGGACGCCTGGACGTCGGGCATGTTGGTGCCGTCGACGTACAGGTTCTGCATCCGGCCGCCGAAGGTCTTCGCCGCCCCGGCGCAGCGCTGCTCATGACCGACGTTGCCCTGCTCGTGCAGGACGCACAGTGCCTTCTTCTTCCCCCGCGCGTCGAGCTCCTCGCCGACGGCCTCGCCGGCGACGGACTCGTCCTGGCCGATGTGGGTCAGGGCGCCGAACGCCTTGGACTGCTCGGATCCGGAGTTCACCGTGATCACGGGGATGCCGGCCTTGCGGGCCTTGGCGACGGCCCCCTTCATGGCGTCGGGCTTGGCGAGGGTGACGATCAGCGCGTCGACCTTCTTGGAGATGTACGAGTCGACGAGCTGCGCCTGCTGCTGGCCCTCGTCGCTGTGGGCGTAGAGGAAGTTGATGTTGTCCTTGGCGGCCGCTTCCTTGGCTCCGCTCTGGACGATGTCCCAGAACGTGTCGCCGTCGCCCGAGTGGGTGACCATGGCGAAGGTCCAGCGCGGGGTCGTGACCGCGGCCTTGCCACGGGCGTTCTGCGCGGCCTTGCGGGCGTCCTCGGCGCGCTTGCCGCCGGTGCTGCTGCACCCGACCAGGGTCGCTCCGAGTACCGCTGCGAGCACCGCGCCCAGTGCGCGTACCCCTGTCCTTGCCCGTGCCACGACGCCGTGCCCTTCTTGCCGTACTCGCTGCGCTGCCCTGTGGGGCCGGGGGCCGAAACGACCTGACCCGGCCGCCCAAGTATGTGTCACGCCTGGTCGGCGGGTCGGCATCGGGTGCGCCGCGGCCGTCGGCGGAGCGGAGCACGGACGCGTCATCGGGTGCCGTCTGCGGTGAGCTTCTCCAGCGCGGGGACGTCCTTCTCGGTGACGAGCGCGGGACCGGTCAGGACGGGCTTGCCGCCGCCGACGACGTTGCGGTTGACCTTGTTGAGCCACAGCCCGTCGACGGCGAGGTACCCCTGGAGGTAGGGCTGCTGGTCGACGGCGAAGGCGATCTCCTTGGCCTTGAGCGCCTTCACCACGTCGGCGTTGAGGTCGAAGGTGTTGATCTCCGCGTCCGAGCCGGCGCCGTCCTTCGCCTTCACCGAGGCGGCGGCGAAGGGCGCCCCGAGGGTGACGACGGCGTCGATGTCCTCGGCGCTCTGCAGTTTCGCCTCGATGGAGGAGGTGGTGGCGGGCATGTTGGTGCCCTCGACGTTGAGGTTCTCGACCGTGCCCTCGAAGGTCTTCTTCACACCGGCGCAGCGCGCTTCGAGCGAGACGTTGCCCTGTTCGTGGATGACGCAGAGCGCCTTCTTCCTGCCGCGCTTGTTGAGCTCCTCGCCGACGGCCTCGCCCGCGACCGACTCGTCCTGGCCGATGTGGCCGAGCGTCCCGAGGTCCTTGGAGAACTCTGCGCCCGAGTTGATGGTGACGACGGGGATGCCGGCGGCGACGGCCTTCCTGACGACGTCGCTCACCGCCTCGGGTTTGGCGAGGGTGACGACGATGCCGTCGACCTTCTGGTCGATGTACGTCTGGACCAGCTGCGCCTGCTCCTTGCCCTCCGGGTTCGCCGCGTAGAGGAACTGGACGTTGTCCTTGCGGGCCGCGACCTTCGCGCCGCTCTGGACGATGTCCCAGAAGGTGTCGCCCTGGCCCGAGTGGGTCACCATGGCGATCTTCATCCGGGGAGTCTTCGCGGCCTCGCCGCCCCCCTCGGCGGAGGGCTTCCCGTTGCCCTCCTTGCCGCCGGAACTGCTGCATCCGGCGACGACGACAAGGGCACTCGCGGCGAGCAGGGCTGCTGCCGTGCGGGTTCTGCGCATCGTGGGTCCGCCTCCTTACCCGGCCGCCGGGTTGCGGCTGGGTGAGTTTCTACGGTGACCCCGCGAGCCCGTCAAGACTTTGTCCGAACATTCTTACGCGACGTGCCGCGCCGGACACCTCTAGGAACGGACCAGGAGCTGGAACTCGAAGGCGTAACGCGAGGCCCGGTAGACGTGCGACCCGAACTCGACCGCGCGTCCCGTGTCGTCGAACGTGGTGCGCTCCATCGTGAGCAGCGGCGCTCCCGCCTCCTCGCCCAGCAGCTCCGCCTCCCCCGTGTCGGCCGCGCGGGCGCCCACCGACTGGCGGGCGCTGTGCAGGGTGATCCCGGCCGCGCGCATCAGCCGGTACAGCCCGGTGGACTCCAGATCGGCCGTGTCGCAGTCCAGCAAGCCGGCGGGCAGGTGATTGCGCAGTCGGGCCATCGGCTCTCCGTGGGCATAGCGCAGCCGCTCGACGAACCGGACCTCGCTGCCCTCGGCGACGCCGAGCGCGGCAGCGACCTGGGCGCTCGCGGGCTCGACGATGTTGGTCAGCACGACCGTGGCCGGCCGCTGACCGGCCGCCGCCAGGTCGTCGTAGAGGCTGCTGAGCTCCAGCGGGCGCCTGACCTGGCTGTGCACGACCTGGGTGCCCACACCCCGGCGGCGCACCAGCAGCCCCTTGTCGACCAGGGACTGGATGGCCTGCCGGACGGTGGGCCGGGACAGGCCGAGCCGGCCGGCGAGCTCGATCTCGTTGCCGAGCAGGGTGCCGGGGGTCAGCGCCCCCCTCTCGATCGCCGCTTCCAGCTGCTGCGCGAGCTGGAAGTAGAGCGGGACCGGGCTGGTGCGGTCCACGCTCAACGCGAGCGAGAGGGACGGTTCCGACTCGTGACTGGGCTGCTTGGGCACGTGGGCGAGCGTAGTCGCACGCCATGTTGACGGGAAGTCGTGAGGTTCGGTTGTCAGGACAAACGCTTGACAGGCGGCGGTGCCGCCTCCATTTTTGGGCCATGCGCATCGGACTGATCGGCACGGGACGTATCGGCAGCTTTCACGCGGGGGTGCTGAGCCGCCATCGTGAGGTGGGCTCACTGGTCGTGGCGGACACGGACGCGGCGCGTGCCGTGGAGACGGCGGACCGCTGCGGCGCCACCGCGGCACCCAGCGCCGACGAGGTCTTCACCTGGGGCGTGGACGCGGTGGTGATCGCGTCGGCCACGGCCGCGCACGCCGATCTGATCGCCCGCGCGGCACGTGCGGGACTCCCCGCCTTCTGCGAGAAGCCGATCGCCCTGGACCTGCCGGGGACGCTCCGGGCGCTGCGCGCGGTGGAGGAGGCGGGCACGGAGCTGCAGCTCGGCTTCATGCGCCGCTTCGACGCGGGGTACACAGCGGCCCGTGAACTGGTGCGCTCGGGCCGGCTCGGCCGGCTGCACACCGTACGGGCCATCACCTCCGACCCGGCGCCGCCGCCGGCCGCGTACCTGCCGCTGTCCGGCGGGCTGTACCGGGACTGTCTCGTCCACGACTTCGACATCCTGCGCTGGGTGACGGGCCGCGAGATCGTCGAGGTGTACGCGGCGGGATCGGACGCGGGGCCGGCGATGTTCCGCGAGGCGGGCGACGTGGACACCGCGGCGGCGCTGCTCACGCTGGACGACGGGACGCTGGCGACGGCGACCGCGACGCGCTGCAACGGCGCGGGGTACGACGTCCGGATGGAGCTGGCCGGGGAACTCGACCAGGTCGCGGTCGGGCTGGACGACCGCACGCCGATCAGCTCGACGGAACCGAAGGGCCTGCCGCCGGTGGACAACCCCTGGCCGGGCTTCCTGGAGCGGTTCGCCCCGGCGTACGAGGCGGAGCTGGACGCGTTCATCCGCCTGGTGCAGGGCGAGGCGGACAACGCCTGCGACGGGCGCGAGGCACTGACGGCGCTGCGGGTGGCGGAGGCGTGCGAGCTGTCGCGGCGGGAGCGGCGGCCGGTGCGGGTGGAGGAGATCCCGGCGGGCTGAGCCCCCCGGCCCTCCCCTCGGTCTGGGGCTTCGCCCCAGACCCGGCACCGCGCTGCGCACGGTGTCCTCAAGCGCCTCCTACGGCCTGGCGGCGTGGGGCCCGGACGGGCCGGATTTCGCGGCGCGAAATCGGCCCGCTGGGGGCACCGGCGCGGGTTCGGGGCGGAGCCCCAACGCGGACGCTGCGCGAAATCAAGCCCCGCTGGGGGGCACCTCCCACGCCCGAAGGGCGTAGGGGGAGATTGGGGTGGGGCACTTGGGGCAGAGCCCCGACGAGCGCGCCACGCAACCCAGCCTCGCTGGGGGCACCCCCCGCCCGAAGGACGTAGGGCGAGTTCGAGGCGCGGGGCTCGGGGCGGAGCCCCGACGGGCGCGTCGCGCACCGGCCCGGGGCCCGGGGGGAGCGCCCCCGGGGTTACCAGCGGACCGGGAGGGATTCCGGGCCGCGGATCAGCATGCCCGTGCGCCACGCGAGCGCGGCCGGGTGCGCGTCGAGGGTGAGATCGGGGCAGCGCTCCAGCAGCGAGCGGATGGCGACACGGGCCTCCAGCCGCGCCAGCGGCGCCCCCAGGCAGTAATGGATGCCGTGGCCGAAGGCCAGATGGCCCCGGGTGTCGCGGCGGATGTCGAAGCGGTCCGGCTCGGGATAGCGGGCCGGGTCCCGGTCGGCGTCCGCGAGGGCGACCAGGACCAGCTGTCCCCCACCGGGGATGACCGTGCCGCCGATCTCGTAGGGCTCGACGGTGAAGCGGTACGTCGGGGTCTCCACGGGCCCGTCGTACCGCAGCATCTCCTCCACTGCCCCGTCCATCAGCGAGAAGTCGGCCCGCAACGCGGCGAGTTGCTCAGGGTGGGTGAGCAGCGCGAGAACGCCGTTGGAGATCAGGTTGACCGTCGTCTCGTGGCCGGCGATCAGCAGCAGCCACGCCATGCCCATCAGCTCGTCCCCGCCGAGCCGGTCGTCGTCCTCCCCGTCTGCGCGGTGGATGAGCGCGCTCATGAGGTCGTCGCCGGGCTTCTCGCGCTTCTCGGCGAGCAGCCCGTCCAGATACCGTGTCAGCTCCCCCGCCGCCGCCTGCCGCTCGGCACGGTCGGTCGAGGCCAGAGCGGTGTTGGACCAGCGCCGGAAGGAGTCCTGGTCGAGGAAGGGCACGCCCAGCAGTTCGCAGATGACGGCGATGGGCAGCGGAAAGCAGAACGTGTCGACGAGGTCGGCGCTGCCCGTGGGTCCCATGCGGTCCAGCAGTTCGTCGGTGATCCGCTGTACGCGCGGGGCCAGTTGCTCGACGCGCCGCATGGTGAACTCGCGCGCCACGAGCCCCCGCAGCCGCGTGTGCCGGGGCGGGTCGGCGCCGAGCATGGTGATGCCGGCCGACAGCTGCGAGGCGCCGAGGTCGGGGGCGGCGTTGCGCCACTCCTTGGACAGGGCGTCGTCGGCAAGGACGGCGCGCCCGGCCTCGTAACCGACGACGAGCCATGCCTCGTGCCCCTCGGGCAGCCGGACCCGGTGGACGGGGCCCCGCTCGCGTAACGCGGCGTAGACGGGATAGGGATCGCGGGTGAAGTCCGCGCCGAGCGCGGCGAGATCAACGGTGGCGGCTTCGGTGGTCACGGCGTTCCTCTCACATCGTCAGGTGTGGTGTGCGCGGTGCCGGGGCCGTCGGTCAGCGGCCTACCAGCGCACCGGCAGGTGGCGGACCCCGCGCATCAGGAGGCCGGGGAGCCACTCGTACGCGGAGGACTCGTCGAGGACGAGGTCGGGGCAGCGCTCCAGCAGCGAGCGGACGGCGACACGGGCCTCCAGCCGGGCCAGCGGCGCGCCCAGGCAGAAGTGGATGCCGTGGCCGAAGGCCAGATGGCCCCGGGTGTCCCGGCGGATGTCGAAGCGGTCCGGCTCGGGATAGCGGGCCGGGTCCCGGTCGCCGGCGGCGAGGCCCACGAGGACCGTCTCGCCGGGCGGGATGACCGTGTCGCCGTACGGGACGGGGACGACGCTGAAGCGGACGGTGGCGTTCTCCACCGGACCGTCGTAGCGCAGCATCTCCTCCACGGCGCCGTCGAGGAGCGAGAAGTCGGCTCGCAGCGCGGCGAGCTGGTCGGGATGGGTGAGCAGCGCGCGCATACCGTTGGAGATCAGGTTGACCGTGGTCTCGTGTCCGGCGATGAGCAGCAGATAGGCCAGTGCGCGCAGTTCGGCGGCGGAGAGGCGGTCGCCGTCCGTGGCGCGTGTGGACAGCAGGGCGGAGAGCAGGTCGTCCGCGGGACCGGCGCAGCGCTTGTCCTCGATCAGCTCGTCCAGGTAGCCGCGCAGCCGGTGGACCGCGTCCGACTCGCCCTCGGCGCTGGTGGGGGCGACGATCGCGTTGGACCACTTGCGGAAGTCGTCGCGGTCGGCGGCCGGGATGCCGAGCAGCTCGCAGATGACGATGATCGGCAGCGGGAAGGCGAGCGCGTCGACCAGGTCGCCGCGGCCCGCCGGCAGCATCGCGTCGATCAGTTCGTCGGTGATCTGCTGGATCCTCGGGCGGAGCGCCTCCACGCGCCGGCCGGTGAACTCCCGGGCGACGAGCTTGCGCAGCCGGGTGTGGTCGGGCGGGTCGAGCACCAGCAGGTTGGGGCCGATGACCTCTTCGTCGAGCATGGTCACGCCGACCGTGGCCGGCGACTTGGACAGCCGCGCGTCGGCGAGCGCCGCCCGTGCCTCCTCGTGGCCGACGATCAGCCAGAACAGGCCGCCGTCGGTGCCCCGCACCTGATGAACGGGCCCCGCCTCACGCAGTCGCGCGTAGTACGGATACGGGTCCGCCGTGAAGTCCGCACCGAACTCGGCGAGATCAACGATCGTCATTCGCCCAGCCTACGGCGACTTCTGCGGACCGTCCTCGTCCAGAAGCCCGGCGTCATGGGCCGACAGCGCGATCCGGACACGGTTGTTGAACCCGGGTTCGGCCGGAATCCGCGACGCGTGGCCTTGACTGTCGGCACGCGCCTGTGCGGCGACCGCATAGTCCGGTGCCGCTGAGGCGGCGGCGGCCGGGCCGCGCGGGCGGCCCCGCGGCCGGCGTCGACCGCGGGGCGGCGCCGGCGGCTGCGGGCACGCCGGACCTAACGCTCCTCGCCGCCCGCCGCACGGCGGCCCCACGTCGTGCCCGTCAGGACCAGGGCCGCGCCCAGCAGGCCCGGCGCGCCCAGGTGTTCGCCGCCGATCGCGATGCCGGCCGCCGCGGCCCACAGCGGCTCGGTGCCGAGCAGGAGGCTGACGCGCGACGGCGAGGTGCGGCGCACGGCCCACATCTGCACGAAGAACGCGAACAGGGTGCAGAACACGGACAGGAACAGCAGTCCGGCCCACTCCCCCGGTCCGAAGCCGACCGCCACGGACCACGGCGAGGCCCCCGCGCCCGGGACGGTCGCCAGCAGGGCGAACACGGCCACCGCGCCGCCCAGTTGGACGGTGGTCAGCGACAGCGCGTCCGCGCCCCGCACCGCCTTCATCCTGGCCATCGCCAGGACGTGGACGGTGCGCGCGAGAGCGGCGAGCAGCATCAGCAGATCGCCGACGGAGGGCGTGGTGAAGCCGCCGCCCTGGGTCAGCAGCACCACTCCGGCGACGGAGACGCCGGCCGCGGCGACGAAGGAGCGTGAGGGCCGCTGCCGGGTCACGGCCGCTTCCGCGAGCGGGGTGAAGATCATGGTGAGGCTGATGATGAGCCCGGCGTTGGTGGCCGAGGTGTGCACGACCCCGTACGTCTCCAGCAGGAAGATCCCGCTGAGGACGAGCCCGAGCAGTCCGGCCCCGCGCCATTGGGCCGCGCTCAGCGCGCGCAGCCGTCGCCGGCCCGCGACCACGAGCACCGGTACGACGAGTACGAAGCGCAGGACGAGCACGGCGACGACGGTGTGCGTGGTCGTGATGCCCTTGGCCGCGAGGTAGCTGGCGCCCCAGACGACGGCCACGAGCAGGACGGGCAGATCGGTGAGCCATGCGCGGCGTGGTGCGAGCGCGGGGGCGGGTAGGGCGATCGACGACACCTTGGGTCTCCAACGTCTCCGGCGGACAGGCGTGGCGGAGGCGTCGGCGGCTCGCTCACGGAGCGATCACCGTACCGGGGCGAGACGTGTGGGTGCTACATGTTTCAGACGTAGCTGCCGTACTCGGGGCGGCCGGCGAGCTCGTAGGTGTGGATGGCGATGCCGGAGCCGGTGGTCCTCCCGTCGACGTGCCGGAAAGCAGTGGGCGTCGCGCCGTCGGCGAACAGGCGCAGCCCCTTGCCCAGCACGACCGGGAAGCTCAGCAGGTGGAGCGTGTCGATGAGGTCGTGCGCCATGAGCGATCGGGCGAGGGCGCCGCTGCCGTGCATCTGGATCTCGCCCTCGGTGCGCTCCTTCAGGCCGGTGACCTCCTTGACCAGGTCGCCGCGGATGATGCTCGTGCCGGACCAGTCGGCGGTGTCGAGGGTGGTCGAGACGACGTACTTCGGCAGGGCGTTGAGCTTCGACGCGATCGGGTTGGCGGGGTCGGTCTGCAGGGGCCAGTAGCCGGCGAAGATCTCGTACGTCCGGCGGCCGAGCAGGAAGGCGGTGGGCCGCTCGAAGACCTCGTCGACGAACCGGCCGAAGTCCTCGTCCCCGTACGGCACGCTCCAGCCGCCCTGGTCGAAGCCGCCGCGGCGGTCCTCGTCGGGGCCGCCGGGGGCCTGGTAGACGCCGTCGAGGGAGACGAACTGGGTGAGGCTGAGCTTTGCCATGACGGTGCCTGCGCTTTCGGAGCCGGTGGTCTCGGTCATCAGGGCAGACCGCACAGGGACCGAAAACTCATCGGCCGCCCTTCTCGGTGCGTCCGTCAGCGGTTGAGGTCCATCACCGGCACTCCGAGTCCGTCGTACGCGTCAGGAACGACGGTCGCCACCAGCGCTCCTTCGGGGCGGCTGATCGTCGGACGGGCGGCGTGTACCGCGGCCGCGACTCCGAAGGGGACACCGCCCGCATGCAACTGCGCCAACGCGTGCGCGCACTCGTAGTCGGCGTCCAGAGTGTGCAGCGTGTCGAGGATCCCGACGCAGTCGATGACTCCGGGCCGCTGCCGCTCGGCCTCCAGGGCGCTGACGATCGGGACCCAGAGCCTCACGGATCCGTCACCTGCGGCGATGTGGATCAGGCCGGACACCTGCTTGTTGCCGCCGAGCGCCAGGAGGGTCTCCGTGTCGAGCACGAAGTGGTCCAGGTTCACGCGATGTCACCGATACCGGCCGCTCGCAGGGCGTCACGGTGGGCCGCCTGGGCCGCGCGCATCCTGGCTCGCAGGTCACCGGACTCCGCCTCGTCCACGCGATGCCCGAACTCCGTCTCCAGAAAAGCGCGCGTGCGCTCGGCACGCTCCTTCAGCTCTTCCGGCGTGAGCGTGGACTCGGCGAACTCCGCGAGCAGGGACCGCATCGTCGTCCCCTGGGCCCGTGCGACGGCCGCGAGCCGGTCGCGCGTTCTGGAGTCGACCTTGATCGTGGTGTCCATGCCGGGGAGTATACCGACCGGAATACCCATGGGGCAGTGCTTTGCGTACGGACGCCATGGGGCTCGGCGTGGCCCCGGGCGCCGGCGTGACACGCCGCGCCAGGCGTGCGTGCGGGGCGCACCGTTGCTGTCGGCCGGTGCGCCCCGCGCGCGGGGGCGGGGAGGGTGTCGTGCCTGCCCGCCCCTCGGCGGACCGTCAGCCGCCGAGCTCCTGGTGGCGGGCGGCCAGCCGGGCCGCGCCCTGGTCGGTCAGGGAACCGAACAGGCGCAGGCGGGAGATGCCGCCGTCGGGGTAGATGTCGATGCGGGCGTGGGTGCCGACCGCCGGGGCGTCCAGGACGAAGCGGTGGTTGGTGTCGGGCTGCAGGCGGGTGCGCGGCAGTACCTCGCGCCATTCGCCGCTCTCGCCGTCGCGCACGGACAGGGCGGCCCAGCCGGCGCTGTTGCCCTTGAGGTAGGCGGTGTCGATCTCGACGGCGCGGATCTCGGACTGCTCCACGAGCTGGTAGCGGATCCAGTCGTTGCCCTTGTCGCGGCGGCGGCGGGTCTCCCAGCCGTCGTCCATCTTGCGGGAACGGCCGGGCTGGATGGTGTTGGTGGCCGGCGAGTAGAAGCGGTCGGACGCGTCCTCGACCTGCCCGCCGTTCTCCAGCGCGACGAGGTCGAACGTGGAGAGCGCGGCGAGCCACGCCGGGTCCGGTGCGACCTCGCCGTACACGCGCAGGCGGGCGATGCCGCCGTCGGGGTGCTGGTTGACGCGCAGGTGTGTGAAGCGCTGCTCGGCGTCGACGGCGAAGCCGTTCGCGGCGTGGCCTCCGACGGCCGTGCGCGGGACGAGCGTCGTCCACTTCACGTCTCCGGAGAGCAGTTCCTCGGGCGAGGGGGACCCGGCGACCGAGGTGCCCTCGACGGACACGGCCTGCGGGTAGTTGCCGCGGAAGTGGGCGGTGTCGACGACGATGCCGCGTACGACGCCGGGAGCGCCGAGGCGTATGAGCGCCCAGTCGTGGTCCTCGTCGGTGGGGTGGGGCTGCTCGGCGGAGACACCGCGGCGGCGCCGGGTCTCCCAGCCGTCCATGATCTTGCCCTTGTGGCCGAAGTGCTCGGGGTCGAACTCGGCGGCCTCGGGCTTCAGCAGGTTCTCGCGCTCGGCGAAGAACTCGTCGTTGGCGGCGATGACACCGGCGCCGAGACGGCGGTCGGCGAGGTCGGCGTACCGGGTGAAGGAGAACCCCGACGGTCCGGGGGTGCGGTAGTCGGCGTACGGGTCGCCGCCGCCGTACGGACTGGCGTCACCGGTGTAGGAAGGAAGGGAGGAAGAGGACACGGTTTCAGTTGTTCCTTTCGAGCAGCCGGCCCGTCGGCTCGGCCAGGTTGCCGTTCTCCACGATCCGCTCGCCGCGCAGCCACGTCGACCGGACGACGCCGTGCAGGGTCTTGCCCGCATAGGCGGTCACCTGGTTGCGGTGGTGCAGTTCGGCGGGGTCGACGGTGAACGTCTCGTCGGGGGCGAGGACCGCGAAGTCGGCGTCGCGGCCGGCCTCGATGGCGCCCTTGTCGCTCAGGCCCGCCAGCTTCGCGGGGGCGAAGGACATCCAGCGGACGACGTCGTCGAGGGTGTGGCCGCGCTTGCGGGCCTCGGTCCAGATGGCGGGCAGGCCCAGCTGGAGCGAGGAGATGCCGCCCCACGCGGATGCGAAATCCGGGGTCTTGAGGTCGGTGGTGCACGGGGAGTGGTCGGAGACGATGCAGTCGATGACACCGTCGGCGAGGCCCTGCCAGAGCAGGTCCTGGTTGGCGGCCTCCCGGATCGGCGGGCAGCACTTGAACTCGGTGGCGCCGTCGGGGACTTCCTCCGCGGTGAGGGTGAGGAAGTGGGGGCAGGACTCGACGGAGACCGCCACGCCCCTGCGCCTGGCGGCGGCGATCAGCGGCAGCGCGTCGCTGGAGGACAGGTGCAGTACGTGCACCCGCGCGTTCAGCCGCTCGGCGTGGGCGATCAGGCCCTGGATCGCGGTGTTCTCGGCGTCGCGCGGCCGGGAGGCGAGGAAGTCGGCGTACTTCGGGCCGCTGCGCCGGGGGGCCGAGGCCAGGTGGTGCGGGTCCTCGGCGTGCACGATGAGCAGGCCGCCGAAGCCGGCGATCTCGGCCATGGAACGGGCGAGCTGCTCCTGGTCGAGCTCGGGGAACTCCTCGACGCCCGAGGGCGACAGGAAGCATTTGAAGCCGAAGACGCCGGCGTCGTGCAGCGGCCGCAGGTCCTTGACGTTGTCCGGGATCGCACCGCCCCAGAAGCCGGTGTCGACGTGGGCCTTCGGGCGGGCGACGTCCTGCTTGGTGCGCAGGTGCTCGACGGTGGTCGTCGGCGGGAGCGAGTTGAGCGGCATGTCGAGCAGGGTCGTGATGCCGCCGGCCGCGGCCGCGCGGGTGGCGGTCCAGAAGCCCTCCCAGGCGGTGCGGCCGGGGTCGTTCACATGGACGTGGGTGTCGACGAGGCCGGGCAGCAGCGCGTCGTCGCCGAAGTCCTCCAGACGGGCGCCTGCCGGGACCTCGGCGTCGTACGGCCCCACCGCCGCGATCTTCCCGTGGGCGACGGCGACCGTCGCGGCGCGCGTGCCCTCCGGGGTGACGACGCGCGTCGAGCGCAGCACCAGGTTCACGTCCACGGTCCCGTCCACGTCGGACACCAGCTCCCCTCACATGCATCAACGCAGGCGCACGCCGAATCTGCTTCGACGGGCCAGAAATTCAACGAACTGTTGAAGAAGTCTTCACTTCCGATGGACGCCCGTCAAGACCCGCCCGCGCCGGACGGCACGCTTGGACGTTTCCACAAAGTGGAAGTAGAATTCCACTGTCATGTGGGTCGCTTCGCCCAACGGAGAGGCCGCCGGCCTGCCCGAAAAGCCCGCTGACACCCGGACAAACGGGCCCTGACCGGCAAAGACGCCTCGACGGGAGCGATGTGCCCCACGCACACGCCCGGTAGGCTGCTGACTTGCCCTGCCTGCCCGAAAGGACCGCCGACGTGCCGACGTCCAGCGCCAGCACCACCGACGCAGCCAAGCCCGCCGCCAGTGGCGGCGTGCAGTCCCTGGAGCGCGCCTTCGACCTGCTCGAACGCATGGCCGACGCCGGTGGCGAGGTCGGGCTGAGCGAGCTGTCCGCGAGCAGCGGGCTCCCCCTGCCGACCATCCACCGGCTGATGCGCACGCTGGTGGCCTGCGGGTACGTACGGCAGCAGTCCAACCGCCGCTATGCGCTCGGCCCCCGGCTGATCCGGCTCGGCGAGTCCGCGTCCCGGCTGCTCGGCACCTGGGCGCGCCCCTACCTCGCCCGCCTGGTCGAGGAGACCGGCGAGACGGCGAACATGGCGCTCCTGGACGGCGACGAGATCGTGTACGTGGCGCAGGTGCCCTCCAAGCACTCGATGCGCATGTTCACCGAGGTCGGCCGACGCGTCCTGCCGCACTCCACGGGCGTGGGCAAGGCACTGCTGGCGCACACCCCGGCGGACGAGGTACGGGCGCTGCTGTCGCGCACCGGCATGCCGGCCGCGACGGAGAAGACGATCACGACGCCCGAGGGCTTCCTCGCCGCGCTCGAACAGGTCCGCCGGGCGGGGTACGCGGTCGACGACAACGAGCAGGAGATCGGCGTGCGCTGCCTCGCCGTCCCCGTGCCGAACTCCCCGACGGCGGCGGCGATCTCGATCTCGGGCCCGGCGGGGCGGGTGACGGAGGCGGCGACGGAGAAGATCGTGCCGATCCTCCAGGAGGTCGCGCACGACCTCTCCACGGCCCTGGCGAGCACGTCCCCCCAGTCCTGAGCGCGCGCCCGTCCCCGTCGGGGGCTGCACGCACCTGACGCACCCGTCGGGACTCCCCCCTAGCCCCGCGCCTCGAACGCCGACGAGACCGGCATGCCCGGGCAGGTCCCGGGCGAAGCCCCCGCCAAGAGCATCACGGGCCGGGGGCGGAGCCCCCGGTTCGGGGAGGGCGGCGGCGCGGACGCCGCCGGTATCAGACCTTCCGTCGCGGCGGCACGTCGCCGAACGTGTCCACCGCGTTCCTCACCTGCATCAGCGCCGGCGACAGCGCGCTCACCGACCCGATCGCGCCCGCGATGAGCAGCAGCGAGCGGCGCATGCGCGGGATCTCCGGGTCGCCCGCCGCGATCATCGCGGCCAGAACGGCCAGTTCGTCCTCGGCGATCGCCCGGTCGCCGAACTCCGCACGGTACCCCGCCAGTTCACGCCGGAGCTGCGCGACCGCAGCACGTAACACCGCCGCTCTCGGATCCTCGCCGCTCCCTGTCACCCGCGTCTGCCCCACGCTCTGCAACAAAGCCCAGCCCCTCGCACGTCCTTGTGCCCGCGACCGCGTTCCGCCGGACGGCGAAACGTCCGCGGGGTGCGGGCCAGTTAACGCCATCCGGCCCGCGACGCGCCACAGCAAGGACAGAATTCAGGACGAAGGGGCGGGATCGATCGCGTTACGCCACACGATGACATCGAGCGTGATGAACTGACTGGGATCGGTGTCGGGCGACTTCCCCTGATAGGTCACCACACCCGCGTGCCCCGAATCCGTCAGCACGCAGAACTTGGCGCCCTTCGACAGGACGTCCAGATCGATGCTCGTCGCGTAGCGCGTCTCGTTCCGGCAGGTGTCGAGACTGGCCGTCTGGCCGCTGCGCAGCAGGATGTACCGGCCGTTCTCCGTCCGGATCTGCTCACTGATGTCGCTGTAGTAGACGTCCGAGGGCGAGTCGTCGTCGACGGGCTTGACGGGATCGTCGTCGAGGGTGAGGTGGTACTGGTCCACCAGGTTGATCCCGGTGTACGTCTTCGGCGTCGGGTCGGCGACCGGCTCGTCCGGCGGCGCGTCGACACCGCTGCCGCCGTCACCCTGTTCCGAGGGGGTGCCGTCCGGCTTCGGGGTCGAACTCTGCTTGTCCGAACCGCTCTTGTCCTGGCTCTGGTTCGCCTTGCCCTTGTCGTTGCCGGACAGGGCGAAGTACGTACCGCCGCCGACGGCGACGCCCAGCACCAGCGTGACCGCGACGGCGATGGCGAGATTGCGCGCCGTCTTCTTCTTGGGCGCGGCGGGAGCCGTCTGGCCGGTGGCGGCGGGGTTGTAGGGGGCGGGGCCGCCGGACTGCGGGTGGGCGGCCGTCTGCGGATAGCCGTACCCAGGGCCCTGCGCGCCGGGCTGCGGGTAGCCGTACGTCGGCTGGGCGTGCGGCTGCGGCTGGGTGCCCGGCTGCGTGTGAGGCTGCGCGTGGGGCTGTCCGTACGGGCCCTGCGGACCGGAGGGGGCGTGCGGCTGCGTGGGCGGCTGCGGCGCGGGGCCGAACCCGGGCGGCGGCGTCGACGGCGCCGCGTGCGCGGTGGGCATGTGGGTGGGTGCCGCGGCCGGCTGCGCGGGGGGCTGCCCGGCAACCGGCGGCTGCCCGGCGACCGGCGGCTGCCCGGCCGGCGGGGTCGCGGGCGGCGCGGGTGCGGCCTTGCGGGTGGTGATCTCGGCGGCGACCACGCTCGGCAGCCACTCCTCGGGACGGCGCAGCACCGTCTCGCCGTTGGCCGCCTGGCAGATGCTCAGGATCTCGGCGACGGAGGGGCGGCCCGCGGGGTCCTTCACCATGCACCGCGTGACCAGTTCGCGCAGCTGGTCCGGGAGTTCGGTGAGATCGGGCTCCTCGTGGACGATCCGGTAGAGCACCCCGTGCGAGGTGCCCTCGCCGAAGGCGGCCCTGCCGGTGGCCGCGTAGGCCGCGATCTGGCCGAGGGCGAAGATGTCGGTCGCGGGTGTCACATGGCTGCCCGCGGCCTGCTCCGGAGCCATGAACGAGGGCGTGCCGATGGTGACACCGCTGCTGGTCAGCGAGGTGGCGTCGGCGGCGCGGGCGATGCCGAAGTCGATGACCCGCGGGCCGTCGGCGGCGAGCAGGACGTTGGCGGGCTTGAGGTCGCGGTGGACGATGCCCGCGCCGTGGATGATCTGCAGCGCCTCGGCGATGCCGGCGACGAGCAGCAGCACGGTCTCCACCGGCAGCTTGCCGTGCTGGGCGACGGCGTCGGAGAGGGAGGGACCGGGCACGTAGGCGGTGGCGAGCCAGGGCTGTTCGGCGTCCGGGTCGGCGTCGATCACGGGTGCCGTGAACAGGCCCTGCACGCGCTGCGCGGCCTGCACCTCCTGGGCGAACCGGCGGCGGAACTCGGCGTCCTGGCCGAAGTCGGGCCGGATCACCTTGATGGCGACCGGCCGGCCGCCGGGGGTGTACGACAGGTAGACCTTGCCCATCCCGCCGGCGCCGAGGCGAGCTGCGATCTTGTATCCGGCGACCGTCTTCGGATCGTCCTCACCCAGCGGCTGGAACACCGCTCTCTGGTGCGCGCGCCCACTCATCGACTCTCGATCCCCCATGGCGAACCTCAGTATTGGAGGTGAACCTTATCCAAGGTCACCCCATGCTCTCCACGTCGGACGGCCGGGGTGGGCCGCGCGGTTGCAGCCCGCGCGAAATGCCCGGATGCGCCGGCCGGCCCTCGTGCCCCGAAATGGACCAAGGAGTCCTCATGTCACACCCTCAGCCGCACTCCGGTCCCCAAGCGCCCGTCGTCGCGGGCCTGTTGCTCGCGGCGGGCGGCGGGCGGCGGCTCGGGGGCCGGCCGAAGGCGCTGCTGACGCACCGCGGCAGGCCACTGGTGGAGCACGCCGTACGGGCCCTCCGGGAGGGCGGGTGCGGCCCCGTTCATGTCGTGCTGGGCGCGGCGGCCGACGCGGTGCGCGAGACGGCGGACCTGGCGGGGTGCACGGTGGCCGAGAACCCGGACTGGGAGAGCGGGATGGGCTCGTCGCTGCGGGCGGGGCTCGCCTCGCTGCCCGCCGAGGGCGTGGACGCGGTGCTGGTCCTGCTGGTGGACCAGCCGGGCATCGGCGCGCGGGCGGTCGCGCGGGTGCGGGCCGCGGGTCTGTCGCGTGCGGCGCTCGCGGCCGCGGCGTACGGGGGCGAGCGGGGCCATCCGCTCGCGTTCGGCGCGGACCGCTGGGCGGACATCGCGGCGAGCGCGGTCGGGGACCGCGGGGCGCGGGCGTACGTGGCGGCGCACGAGGGCGAGCTGACGCTCGTGGAGTGCGGGGACGTGGCGGAGGAGTACGACATCGACACGCCCGGGGACCTGAGGCACCTTGAGTGAGCGGCGTGGCACTGAGCGACACGTTCTGTCGACCCGGAGAATCTCGATATCAACAAACCATTGAACTTCCACCATGCGGTAACTAGTATCCACTGTTCAGAAGCGCCTGACCATCGAAGGGCGCCCCTCGGCCGTACCCCGGAGCCTTGGCACTGAGTGCCACGCTGTGCCGCCCCGGGCGGCCGCCCGGCGCCCCCTCGTGAAGCCCGCGACGCTCGCTAGAAGCTCGCTGAAATGCTCGCTGAAGGAAGTGACAGCTCATGTCCGCACCAGCGCCGTCCCCGCTGGCCATCGTCGAAGCCGAGCCCCTGCCCCGGCAGGATGAGGTCCTGACCGACGCGGCCCTCGCCTTCGTGGCAGAGCTGCACCGGCGGTTCACGCCCCGGCGTGACGAGCTGCTCGCCCGCCGCGCCGCCCGTCGCGCCGAGATCGCCCGCACCTCCACGCTGGACTTCCTCCCGGAGACCGCCGCCATCCGCGCGGACGACTCCTGGAAGGTCGCCCCGGCGCCCGCGGCCCTGGGCGACCGCCGGGTGGAGATCACCGGACCCACCGACCGCAAGATGACCATCAACGCGCTCAACTCCGGCGCGAAGGTCTGGCTCGCCGACTTCGAGGACGCCTCGGCCCCCACCTGGGAGAACGTGGTCCTCGGCCAGCTCAATCTGATCGACGCCTACGAGCGCCGCATCGACTTCACCGACCCTCGGTCGGGCAAGTCCTACGCCCTGCGCCCCGCCGAGGAGCTCGCGACCGTCGTGATGCGCCCGCGTGGCTGGCACCTCACCGAGCGCCACCTGCGGGTCGACGGCACCCCGGTGCCGGGCTCCCTGGTCGACTTCGGCCTGTACTTCTTCCACAACGCCCAGCGCCTGCTGGACCTCGGCAAGGGGCCGTACTTCTACCTGCCGAAGACGGAGTCGCACCTGGAGGCCCGCCTCTGGAACGACATCTTCGTCTTCGCCCAGGACTACGTCGGCATCCCGCAGGGCACCGTCCGCGCGACCGTCCTGATCGAGACGATCACGGCGGCGTACGAGATGGAGGAGATCCTCTACGAGCTGCGCGACCACGCCTCCGGCCTCAACGCCGGCCGCTGGGACTACCTGTTCTCCATCGTCAAGAACTTCCGTGACGGCGGCGAGAAGTTCGTCCTGCCGGACCGCAACGCGGTCACCATGACCGCCCCGTTCATGCGCGCGTACACCGAACTGCTGGTCCGCACCTGCCACAAGAGGGGCGCGCACGCGATCGGCGGCATGGCGGCGTTCATCCCCTCCCGCAAGGACCCCGAGGTCAACAAGGTCGCCTTCGAGAAGGTCAAGGCCGACAAGGACCGCGAGGCCGGCGACGGCTTCGACGGCTCGTGGGTCGCCCATCCGGACCTGGTCCCGATCGCCATGGCGTCCTTCGACGCGGTGCTGGGCGACAAGCCCCACCAGAAGGACCGCCTGCGCGAGGACGTCTCGGTGGCGCCGGGTGACCTGATCGCCATCGACTCCCTGGACGCCAGGCCCACCTACGAGGGCCTGCGCAACGCGGTCCAGGTCGGCATCCGCTACATCGAGGCGTGGCTGCGCGGCCTCGGCGCGGTCGCCATCTTCAACCTGATGGAGGACGCGGCGACGGCGGAGATCTCCCGCTCCCAGATCTGGCAGTGGATCAACGCGGGCGTGGTCTTCGAGCACGCCGGAAGGACAGTGCGGGCCACCCCGGAGCTGGCCCGCAAGGTCGCCGCGGAGGAACTGGACGCGATCCGCGCGGAGCTGGGCGAGGAGGCGTTCGCCGCCGGCAAGTGGCAGCAGGCGCACGACCTGCTGCTGAAGGTGGCGCTGGACGAGTCGTACGAGGACTTCCTGACGCTGCCGGCGTACGAGCAACTGGTCGGCTGACACCACCCGTTGACGCACCCCGCCCCCGGTACCGCACAGCACCGGGGGCGGTGGCGTGTCAGCGCGGCGCGAGGGCCGTGACGACGTCCGAGGCGGCGATCAGGCGCACGCGCGTCGCGTCCTGCGCGTACGGGTACACGGCGAACACCTCCCCGCCGTCGGCCACGTCGACGTCGCCGCGCAGCAGGAAGGCCAGCCGGGGCCGTGCCGACGGCTCGGCCGCGTCCCTCTCCGGTGAGCCGATGCGGGCCGCGAAGGCGGCCACGTCCTCGCCGTCCCGCCGCGCGTACACGCTCCGCGAACCGTCCGTGTGGCGCAGGACGACGGTGGCGGCCCGCGCCGCGGCCTGCCACACCGCGAGCTCCCCCATGCCGACGCGGGCGCCGGACGCGAACAGCTCCGTGAGCCGGTGGGAGAGGGTGGCCAGCGCGTGCGCGTGCCGCCACACCGCGTGCTGCGTGCCCGTGACGCCCTTGACCACGTCGAGCCAGCGCATGGTGCGCGCCTGCACGTCGACGATCAGCGGCACGCAGGCGCGGCTGCTGCCGGTGAGGTCGAAGCGCTGCTCCACCGCACGCGCGTCCAAAACGGGGCCCTCGTTCCCGGGCGCGTCCCGCACCATGAGCCCGGCGAAGGCGTCCGCCAGGTCGCCGAAGGGGACGTTGTTGTACGAGTAGACGACCGCGACGACGTACCGCACTCCGGCCTCGGCGAGCCGCTCCAGGTCGAGGTCCACGAACTCGGACGCGCCGAGCGGGGGCGGGGCGTCCTGGAGGTCGCCCGAGTGCACGGCCGCCGTGCCCTCGTACCGCAGCCTGGTGTAGTCGCACTCGCCGATGTGCCGCCAGTCCGCGGCGAACATGGCCGCCGACAGGTCGAGGTCGGTGCGGCCTGATGCGGGACTCTCCATCCAGTGCAGGAACAGGCGCAATGTGGTGCCGTCCGGGACGGCGAGTTCGCTGCCGCGCGGAAGGGTCACCAGGGCCCGCGACGCGGTCCGTTCGGTGAACGGCGCGACGACGCCGTCCAGCGCCGCGTCCACGACCGCGACCTCCACGGGCGCCGCTTCCCCGGCGCGGCGCAGCATCTCCGCCGTCAGCACGCCGGCGACCGACCGCACGAGCTCGGTGGAAAGCGGCGGCCTGCCGTCGTCGGTCACATGGGCCCGCGCTGCCGCGCCCTTGGGGAAGAACACCCGTACCGTGCGCTCGCGCGTACGGGTGCGGATCGCACCGAGCGCGGAGAGCACCACGGCCGGCGCCACGCGCCCGACCACCCGCTCCAGCGCGGCGACGACGGCGCGGCCCTCGTCCCCGTCACCGGCGAGGCGCAGCAGGTGGTCGAGGCGGCGGACGAGCTCGCCCGGCCGCCGGCCGAGCAGGGTGAGCGCACGGCCGAGGTCGCGGTCCGCGAGAGCGGCCTCGACCTGGCCGCCCCAGGTGCGCACGGTCACGGACGGGCCGGTGACGTCGATGCCGTCGACGCCGACGGCGGCCTTGCGCAGGGCGAGGGACAGGGCGTCGTCGCCGAGCGCCGTGCCGCGCAGCGCGGCGAAGGCGACTGCCGCGCGGGGGTACCGGTCCGTGTGCTCGAAGGGGTGGAGCAGTTCCGCGGCGTGGATCCAGGCACGCCGGTACCGCCGCATGTCCTGGGCCGCCTGCGCCGGGTCGAGAGCGTCCAGGGCCGACAGCAGGGCGCGGCGCAGGGGACGAGGTACGCGGGCGAAGCGCGGCATCCGTACGAGCCCCGCGTCGCCGCCGGAACGGACCGCGAGCACCCGCAGCACGTCGGTGGCGGTGTCGATCAGACCGGTGGCGAACGGCAGGGTGGCCGGCAGGTCCGCGGGGTCGGCGAGCAGCCAGGCGACGAGACGGGCCTTGGTCTCGCGGCCCGGCACCGTGGCGGGCAGCCGGTCGAGTCCGTCGCGGGTCCGGGCGGCCAGCAGGGCGTCCAGGTCGTCGGCGTCCTGCGGGGTCAGGGCGCCGGTCCGGGCGAGCAGCGTGTCCAGTTCCCGGGCGGCGTCGCGCTGACGGTCGCTCAGATCCCCGCCGTACGCGAGCAGTCGCAGCCGGTGGGGCCGCGCGGGGCGGCGGGAGAAGATCCGGCGCGGGCGCTGGGGGCGCAGGAACGGATCGGCGGGGTCGATACGCCGCTCGCACACCGGGCAGGCAGAGAAGTCGGCGCCGTCGAAGCAGGTGCCGCACACGAGGTGGGCGCAGGGCGCGACGGGCACGACCGAGTCCACCGTGCCGCACAGCACGCACGGCTGCTCGGGCCGCTGGAACAGCACCGTGAGGACGCGGTCGACGTAGTGCGCGTACGTGTCGCGCGGCGTGCTGTCCGGGAAGCCGCGCAGCAGGGGCTCGTGCTGCCGGTCGGCGCCGGTCTCCCGGTCGATGTCCTGGAGCAGCGCCCGGCCCGTCGCCCCGAGGGCCCGGGCGTCGAGCGCCGCGAACGCGGCGCGCAGCGGGGCGGCCACGAGATACCCGCGCTCGACGAGATCGGCCTCGAGCAGCGCGGTGCCCACGTGCCCGGCGGGCTCGGATACGTCCCCGCCCTCCGGCAGGTAGACGGCCCCGCGCCGCGCGAGGAGCACGGCGGCGAGGCTGCGCGGAGTGGTGGTGGCACGGCTGGTGGCGGTGGTGCCGGACACGTCTGGTTCTCCCCCTCCCGGATGACCGGGTGCTGCGCGGGGCGGGAAGTGGGCACGCTGTTTCGTCAAAGGAAGTTGATGAAGGAAGCACACCCGGGAGCCGCCCCGCGCGTCACGAAGGTAACAGGGGGCCGAGGTACTGATCATCCGGTTTTCCGGCCGGTCATCCGTCTCTCCGGCCGGTCCTCTGCCCGCGCTTCCGTGCCGGGGACTCACCCCGTGCCCCTGTGCCGGCGAGGAACCTGCACAATGGCGCGATGATCGGCAGACGGGTCACCCATCGCATGGCGGACGGCGTCCGCGTCCCCGGTACGTGGCGCCATGCTTTCATCCGCAACGGCGACTACTTCCTCACCGACCTGTTCATCTACGCGGACGGGCTCGTCGACTGCTGGGGCCTGGTCACCCTCGACGAGTTCGAGCAGAAGCTCCGCAGCGGCTGGGTCGCCACCGAACTCCCCGAAGGCGCCCGGGCGTCGGGCCACGACCTGGCGGGCTGGACGTGCCACGAGCCGCACACCTGGCTCACCCCGGAGGTGATGCTCGCCGAGGTCCGGGACACGATCGACCAGCTCAACGGCCGCCCCGACTCGACGGACCGGTGCCTGGCGGCCGTCGACGCGTTCCTCGCCGACCGGACCGAGGAGAGGCGCGCCGACGTCCGGGCCGCGTACGACGCCATCCCGGTCACCCAGCGGCGCTACGCCCTCGGCGACATGGACCGCAGAGACGAACCGCTCAAGGTCCTCGTTGCGGGACCGGGCGGGCGCACGGACGAGTGGCCGGACGACCCGGTGACCCAGGAGGAGTACGACGACGCGATCGCCTTCCTCGAGGACCGGGCCCGCTGGATCACCGAACGGTCCTCCCGCGTCCCAGCGGACGGCCCGGCGACGCCGCACGCCCCGGGCATCCACGTCCCCCACACGTACCCGCTGAAGCCCTCGGACGCGCAGAACAAGAAGTCGCTGCGGACCGACTTCCCGGCGCCGGTCGACATCGACGGCGTCACGTATCCCTCGGCGGCGCACGCGTACTGGGCACTGTCCACGGCGGATCCCGCTGCCCGCACCGCGATCACGAATGCCGACACCGCGGCCGCGGCGGCCCGGCTCGCCGCCGAAGCCCCGCAGCGCGACGGCTGGGAGCACACCCGCACCGCGGTCATGCACCGCCTGCTGCGCGCCAAGTACGCCCAGCACCCCGACCTCGCCGACTTCCTGCTGTCGACCGCCGACGCGACTCTCGTCTACGCCGACGCGGACTCGGCCTTCTGGGGCGACAACGCGGGCCGCGGCCGCAACTGGCTGGGGCGCCTGCTGGAACTGGTGCGGTCGGAACTGCACGCCCGGCGGGCGGACTTGGGGTAACGCGGTCGGGGTAGTCGATTCGGCTGCTTCAGGACACGGACGCCCTGATCCGATCGGCCACAGCGACCGCCGGTCGGACATCGCCCTTCGCGCTGCCGGGATCTTCCACCCGAACAGCGATCGCGATCACCCGGCCCTTCTTGTCCCCGACATACGACAGGCACCATGAGGTCGGCTCGGCATCGTACGTCCGGTCGGGCTGGACCCAGCCGGTGATGCGGCCGGCACCGGCAGAGGTCTCGAGCGCAGACCGCAGTTGGTCGGCGGTCCTACGGCTGATGACCTGGCGCCGTGGCACAGGACTGCGCCGTGGCCCCACCACAGTTCCGTCGCTGAGGACGATTCGGTCGACCATCGTGGGGGCCGTCCGTCGGCCGCCGTTGGCGATGGCCGCCATGACCTCCGCCATCCTGAGGGGTGTGGCACGCACCTCACCCCATCCGATGCCGGAAAGAGCCACTTGGTAGTCCCTGCCACCCTCCGTGGGGAAGGTGCTCGTTGCTTCCAACAGGGGCGTGTACAGGGCCTCGTCGTTGAAGCCGAAGTTCTCGGCCGTCCGGGCGAGGGTGTCTTGCCCCAGTTCTACGGCCATGGCGGCGAAGACGTTGTCGCACGCGTGCCGCAGAGCGGTCCTGATCGAGGCATCGGCGCACGAGGCCGCGTCGGACGCGAGTTCGGTCGTCGTCTCGGGCAGTGTGTACGGCAGGGGCGCACGTGTCGGATCGTCGACCGATCCGTAGAGCCCCTCCTCGAGCGCGGCCGCCGCAACGACGAGGTAGAAGGTGTGGCGTGGCGGTACAGCGTCACGCACCGCCCTGTTGAGCATCGGCTTGTCGCTGTCGTCCTGCAGTTCCTTCCACGCCTTCTCGTCCGAAGGCGCATTGCCGCTGAAGCGCGAGGGATCGTACGACGGTGTGCTGACCAGCGCCAGGATCCGGCCGGTGTCCGAATCAACAGCCACCGCGGCGCCCCTTCTGCTGCCCAGGGCCCGGGCCGCGGACTCTTGGGCTTCAGGCCTGATCGTGGTCACCACATGGCCGGAGCCGCCGCCGGCTCTGACACCCGCGGACAGTTCGTCGTGGTAGATCGCTTCAAGGCCCGTCCGGCCGTAAGCCATCGACCGATATCCGGTCACGGCGGCGTACAGCGAACCAGCCTCGTAAGTCCGCCGGTAGGGGACCTTGGGGTGTCCCGACGGCTCCGCCCCGGTGACCGGTCGGCCCGCGACGATGATGTCTCCCAATCCTTCGACGGGGCGAGGCACGTCCTGCGTAGCGCCGGGCGGCGTCTCCTTGCCCTTGGCACCGCTCCCGCCGTCGGAGTCCGCCCCCGCGGTGCAGCCCAGAGCAAGCACGGGAAGAAGTGCGTACAACGTCGCTAAGCCCGCTGTGCGTCGACTGATCGGCCTCATGGTGATCACCTTATCGAGCCGCGTACCCCCTCCTGCGGGGTCGGAGGAGGTCGCCGTCGAAGGGGGCACTTGCACAAGGGGACTTCGGCACCTGGTCACGGGACAGTCCAGGGCCGGAGCCGGCAGGACGGGACTGGACTGGACCGCCGGCTGCGGCACGCGCCGCTCCTGCTCGTAGCTCGCGATCGTCGACGCCGAGTAGCCCGTCATCGCGCCGAACGCCCCCCGTCGTGCTCCGCCCACTCCCGGAACCGCTTCAACTGCCGTCCGAACACATGCAGGATGCCCGACCCCGGGCCTCACCCGTCACCACGCGCACCCCCTTCCCCGCTCCCCTGTCCGTACTCGTACCCGTCCCCGACGCCGAGCCCCTGCTCGTCCTCAATGGTCATCCGCACCACCACCTCCCGCGTGCAACGCCGTCAGCCGTCTCCCCGTCACGCCTCACCCCGCGTACAGCCACCCGGCCCCCGCGTACACACCCGCCTCGTACCGCCTCGCACCCCACCAACCCCCCGCCCGATCAAAAGTACGCACCCAACACCCCAGTTCGCCCCGTGAAGCCCCCAAACCACCCCATCGCGCGACACCAACCCGCACCCGGCGCTCATGCGCCCGCGGCCTGCTCGTAGCCGACTTGCAACTGCTGTCCTCCAACGTGGAATCACTTACTACTAGCCGTCAGATCCACTGGTACCGACGGGCGTTTGCCGCCTCGACACCTGGCTCGCAGGCGCAAAATCGGTCATGACCCTCACGGAACGATGTGGCACCCTGAAGGGGTGTGCACTTGTGTTCGCACTCAGCACAAGCGCCAGGTCACGGGGGACGAGAGCGATGTCATTCGCAGCGGAATGGGCCGGCCTCAAGGAGGCGGCGCTCGCGCGGCAGCAGGCAGCTACACAGATGCAACTCAACCAAGCGCCGTCAGGAGGTGACCACCCCAGCGGCGCCGGTGCTCACGGCGACGGCTACTCCGTCAATGCCGCATCTCTCGACGGAAGTTCCCACCTGCTCATGGCGATCGCCGGTCTCCTCCACGAGGGCCGCATGGACGGCGAGAACGCGACCCAGGCCCGCGTCCCCCGCAGCTGGACCAGGCAAAGGAGGCCCTGCGGTGAGCAACGCCACGAGGCCGGAAGTGCCGGCGCGCGGGGCCGGCCCCGCGCCCGCCGGCCGGATCGGTACTGCCGTGTGTGCCACGTTGCTCGTGGCAGTGCATCTGGTCACGGCGTACCTGCTGCTTCTCGCGTACGCAGCCGAGCCGGCGGGGCCGTGGGACACGGAGACTGTCTCCCACTCCGAGTTCGCTGCCGGCACCGCCCTGGGCCTGACCGTCGTCGCCGCTCTGCTGACACTGCCGTTCGTCAAGGCACGGTGGTTGCGGCGGTGGTGGTTCGCCGTCCCAGCGATGTTTGCTCTCGCAGCCGTCCTACGGCTGACGCTTCTGGCACCGCAAGCCTGAGGGCACGCCGCTGACGGGGGCTCCCGGGTCGGGACGCGCTGCGTACCCTGAATCAGCCGTGAACCAGAGGAACACAGTGGCCACCGAGCGCAATATCCGCACCAACATCGGCTTCTACCCCCCTCAGGAGGACAGTGGCGCCTGGCGCTCCACCCTGCCGTCGCTGGAGCATGCTCTCCGGCAGTCGTTCCCCGACCCTGTCATCGAGCATCAGATCTCTCCACTACACGGCGAGCAGGTACTCGAGTTCGAGATCACGCTGGCTCCCGACGTGTGGATCACCGGCACCTCATCCATGGAAGGTCCCGACTACGCCTACGTCACCCTCGTCGATGTCACCGCCGACGAGGCAGCCGTCTTCGCCACGTGGCTGCGTGACTCGTTCGTGCCGGCACCGGATCTCGTCCGATTCGTCAGCAGCCTCGCCATGGCCAACGGCGAGGAAAGCCCGTGGATCCTTCCGGCCACGGGTGGCAGCGAAGAGGTCGTGGCGGAGATCCGACGGCACATCGACACCTTCGACACCTTCTGACCTCCCGGCCCCGTCATCAGAACGTCGGATCCTCACTGTTTCCACCACGGTCGCCACGATTGCGGCGACCACTCTCACGGGCGTCGCCTTCGGCGCCATCGAGGCAATCACGATCGATGTGACCGTCGCCCAGCCGCTCAGGATGGCAACTGCAGTGGACGACATGGGGAAGCGGCGAACATGGGAGCTGCTGCAGAGCGAGGAATCCAAGGTACCTGTGCCGCCCAGGGTTCCCAGGGACCACGAGCTCATCTCGGGGGACCCGGTCTACTTCGGTAAGCGCACCACCACGATCGGCTATGACGAGCGCACCCTCGGGAACTCACAACGCGTGGCACGCGAATCGGGGAAGCACGACGTGATCGTCCATGGCACCAATCAAGGCGTCTTCCTTCCAGGCCGAATGAACGTCCACGTGGCAGATCTCGGCGGTCAGTCACGCCTTCTCCGTGAGACGCATACACTGCACCGCCTCGGCCCGCGAATGCACTTTCGGACAACTTTGCCGGCGTGACCACCCTCAACACGAAAACGGTGAGCTTCGCCCAACGTCACATCTAGCATGGCAAGTTGATGCAGATGGGCACGGGGGAAGCAATGATTTTCAACGACGAATGGGCACAGCTGAAGTCCGACGCGCACGAGCGGCAGTCTGCGCAGATGCGACTCAACACAGTCGGCGCCCACGCCGGTGGAACAGGGGCGGAGGGCAACGCCGACCTCGTGGTCCACCAGGATGACCTTGGCCTGGTCGGCAACGAGGCGTTCCGGATTCACGGTGAACTGCAGAAGAAGGCCGACATCACCGGCGCGGGCATGGGGAAGGACGGGTCCGGCTCGACGGCTCAGGCGGCAGCCGAGCTGCAGGCCCGGAACCTCGCTGCAGGCGGCGAGCTCCTCAGCACACTTGAGATCTGGAGTTCTAAGGTCAAGACAGTGCTCCAGATGTACGCCCACATATCGAACCACCTCGACTTCTCGAAGAGGTTGCACGCCAACGACGAGGCCGAGATAGCCGCTTCACTCAGGCATCGCGACGGCTCCGCGGTCTCGGTGTCCGACATCTCGAAGTACGTCAAGTAACGGGGAGCAGGGACATGGGCGTGTTCACCTACACCGACCTCATCGAGGTGAACCTCGGGAAGCTGGGCGAGGCCGCCGATCATTGGAAAGCCATGGCCGACGGGCTCGAGAAGTTGCGGTCCGACGTCTACAGCGGTCTTGTACAGCTCTCCGACAGGGCCAAATGGGCCGGGTTGAACGCAGGAGTCACCAAGGACTTCGTCCGCAAAGCGGCGAAGGAGGTCTGGGATCTCCACCTGGAGGCCACGAGCATCTGGAGCGTACTGGAGGACGGACACGGCGAACTGACCCGCATCCAGCGACGTGCCAAGGAGCTTGCTACCGAAGCCCGCAGAGGGAATCCGGACAGGGCGGATCCGGACCCTGGCCTGTTGGTGATCGACGGCGGCAATGGGACGGTAAAGGTGATGGAGGCCTTCTGCGATGCAAAGGGGACCTCGCAGCGCACCAAGGACATGATGCAGTGGTACGCCGACACCCTCACCGGATTGGTCTCACATGCAGCGGAGATCGATGCTGCCATCGCGCGGGCGCTGAAGAGGAGCCATGGCGGCGACCCGTACAACGCAGGTCACGCGACGTACACATCTCTCGACGAGGACCAGCTGCCGCGCGCTGTCAAGCTTGCTTCTCTGGGCGACGACGCGAACAAGGCCCAGCGCGCCGAGCTGCAGCGGCTTTGGCAGTCGCTCAGCCCGCAGGCACGGGCGGAATTGTGGAACGGGCACAAGGACAATCTTCTGGCCGCCGGCGTGTTTTCCCCGACTGTCAAACAGGTCTCCCCGGATCAAGGGTCGGGCCCGCACGGGTCGGAGAAGGCCGGCCCGGCGGAACGCAGGACGCGGGAGAAGATGAATCTGATCTCGGAGGGCGCCGACTGGGTCGGCATGAGCGATGCCTCACGTCACATGGCGCACTATCTGGGCAACACGGGGAACGACATGGATCTCCCCGTCGACAAGATGATGGACGACGACGAGGGGTTCCGGAACTACGTCGAGGACGGCATCAGGGAGCAGCAGGACGGCTGGCGTGAACGGGCGTTGGAGGAGTTCAGGAGGAACGGAGGCCAGCCGGTCGCGATCCCTGTGGAGACCGAGAACCGTCGCGACTACAGCTTCCAGGAGGACGTCAACGAGAACTGGTACTACGCGGTCGGCTCGACAAGGTCGAACGTGACCGGGGTGGTCACCGTGGTTCCCGACGCGAACGGCCAACCTCAGGTAGGCCTCGATTACCAGGTCAACGCCTGGGACCGCTACAACTGGGACAAGAACAAGGGCGTGACGATCGACTTTCCAGGGGGGTACACCATGGGTATCCCGGACGGGGAGATGGCACGTCTGCACACCGTCGGTATCGCGCAGGAGTTCGACATGGCGGGCAGTAGCTCGGTCAAGCACTACGACCTGGGCAGCGCTGCCCCCAATGAAGACCCGCTGCCGAAGCCTGATGAGCCAGGGCGGGAAGGCGGGCGTACGGACCCGGGGCGCGAGCAGCAGGAAGGCCGGTGAACCGCCCCCGGATGAGCATGTCCACCAACGGGTCCTCCGGCAGGACGTCTGCGCGCAACCGCGTGCTGATCGTAGGCACAGTCCTTCTCGCGGTTGTGGGAATTGTCGTGGGCGGCATCACCCTCATTGCCGACCGGACATCGTCGAAACAGGCGGAGAAGGAGAGCGCCTGCTGCTGGCGGCACGGTGTGACGCCTGACTGGATGAGTGAAGAAATCGGCATCCGTATCCCCAAGAGGGCATCAGACCTCAGAGCCGGCTACAAGACCGGAAGCCGCTACGACACAGGGCTGCTGGTCTTCACCCTTCCCACCCGGGACGCGGACGAGTACACGTCACGGCTCATCCGGGAAGGCACCAGGATGATCCGGAACTTCCACCCGGAGACACAGGACTACCGGTCGGCGGACGGCTTCGCCCACCTCAGGCTGCAGGAGCCGGAGACGCTCGTAGAGGGGCTGCGGAAGATCAGCATCTGCCCCGACGACCTGGAAACGCCAGAAGGCAGGTATCTCCGGCGCTGCATCGACCTCTTCGCGCACGAATTCAAGCCGGGCGACACTCGGATCTACATCAAGTCCACGGTCGAGCCGGGCGCGAGCCCGGCCGCTTCGACGGCCCGCGGCTGAGCACGGGTACTCGTCACCCCGGCCGCCCTCGGCATACACGGGGACGTCGCCGGGTCTTGGCGCCAGGCCGACTCCCCGATGCAGCGGTTCCTGGAAGACGCGCAAACCTACTCCGGCACTGCCGGCAAGGCTCACACCGGTGAGGCCGCCGACGCCTTCCGCGCGTACGTCAAACACTTCGCCGGTCTCACGTGCCCGCCGGCCAAGGCGGAGGCGGACGAGCCCCTGGTGACCAATCTGATCGCTGCTGTTCGCAGCTTGCCAAGGCATGCGACCGGTACGCGGATCACGTCGAGGCGGCGAAGGAGAAGATCCGGCATCACCAGAACGACCTGTTCAGGACCTGGGTAACGTGGCACACGCGCTGGACTCGTCAGCGGAGCGTGTCAGACTGCCACAGCCCGAGGGGCCGACGGCTCCCGGCCTCCCCGGGTTCCGTTCCTGCCGCCGCCCATCCGAATGCCCATACCCGTGCCGATCAGACTGGCCTCCTTCACAGGTGGGCCCCCGGCGCTGCTGCCCGCCGTCAATCCCGTCGACCCAGGCATACCCGTCGCCGACCCGATTCCGCCCGCGCCCGGTACCAGCCGTCTGCTCACCGCCTCGGAACAGCAGCAGTTCCGTGCCTGGGCGAGTCCTCTCACACCGGGCGGACTGGCCGGCGGTGGCGGTCCGCACAGCCCGGACAACGCGTACCAACTGCGCATCGCGGGCTACCCCGAACGTGAGGTCCCGCTGGCAGGCCGTAAACGCGGCCTGATGGTCGACGGCGTACGTCCGGCCGACGGTCACCTTGTCGAGGCGAAGCACGTCCGGGACCGGACTGCAAGAAGAAGAGCTTCCGGTCCCTCGACAGAGTCGAAGAGGACGCCCTGATCCGATCGGCCACAGCGACCGCCGGTCGGACATCGCCCTTCGCGCTGCCGGGATCTTCCACCCGAACAGCGATCGCGATCATCCGGCCCTTCTTGTCCCCGGCATACGACAGGCACCATGAGGTCGGCTCGGCATCGTACGTCCGGTCGGGCTGGACCCAGCCGGTGATGCGGCCGGCACCGGCAGAGGTCTCGAGCGCAGACCGCAGTTGGTCGGCGGTCCTACGGCTGATGACCTGGCGCCGTGGCACAGGACTGCGCCGTGGCCCCACCACAGTTCCGTCGCTGAGGACGATTCGGTCGACCATCGTGGGGGCCGTCCGTCGGCCGCCGTTGGCGATGGCCGCCATGACCTCCGCCATCCTGAGGGGTGTGGCACGCACCTCACCCCATCCGATGCCGGAAAGAGCCACTTGGTAGTCCCTGCCACCCTCCGTGGGGAAGGTGCTCTCTTATGAGCATCGGCTTGTCGCTGTCGTCCTGCAGTTTCTTCCACGTCTTCTCGCCCGAAGGCGCATTGCCGCTGAAGCGCGAGGGATCGTACGACGGCGTGCTGACCAGCGCCAGGATCCGGCCGGTGTCCGAATCAACAGCCACCGCGGCGCCCCTTCTGCTGCCCAGGCCCCGGGCCGCGGACTCTTGGGCTTCAGGCCTGATCGTGGTCACCACATGGCCAGAGCCGCCGCCGGCTCTGACACCCGCGGACAGTTCGTCGTGGTAGATCGCTTCAAAGCCCGCCTGGCCGTAAGCCATCGACCGGCATCGTGCCTGAGCTCAAATCGCTGCACAGAATGGTGAATTGGCCCATGGGGGGAAGCGGTGGTCTTCAAACGGCATCGTCCGGCTCTCGCCATGCTGCACTGGGACGTCGCCGTCGAGGGGGGACCCACCCAAGGTGACGTCGGTCGCCTGGTCACGGGACAGTCCAGGGCCGGAGCCGGCAGGACGGGACAGGACTGGACCGCACAACAGGCTGGGAATACTCACCTGGACGACGACGCCGACTTCTCGGCTCGCGGATCCGCAGGTCCTCTGAGAGGTGACTTGCCATGGCTTCTTCTCCCCTGCCCGGCTCCATCGTCCTGACCCAGATAGGCGGCCTGTCCGGAAAGTTGGTGTGGCTGCTCCAGGCCCTCAACGGAGACCTGAGCCGCTGGACGCATGTGGCGGTCGCCCTGGACGACGGCACCGTCTTCGAGGCCCAGCCAGGTGGGGCTGTCATCAGCCCCTGGTCGAAGTACGAGCACCGACAGCATGCCGTCGTCCCCTGGGAGCTGCGGAGCGACCAGCGGGACGCCGTCGTCGCCGAGGCCCGGAGCCGGGTCGGCACCGGCTACAACTGGACGACGTACTTCTACCTGGCGGCCTACCGCCTCCGGCTGCCACTGGCGACCCGCTTCCTGCGCTCGCGCGTGGCGCGTTCGGACAAGATGATCTGCTCACAGGCGGCCGACGACATCTACCGCACCTGCGGCATCCACCTGTTCGACGACGGGCGGCTTCCCTTCGACGTGACGCCGGGAGACCTCGCACGCCTGCTCGACGGCCGCAGATGACCACGGGACAGGGCCGCCGGGCAGAGGACGGATCCACCCGACGGCCTCGGTGCCGGTGAAGCGGCGCTCTCTACTTGGCGCCCAGCAGCTCCATCAGGCTGTTGGCCGCGTCGAGGACCGGCTGTCCGATCGCGCCGACCGTCGCGGCGATGCCGGCGATGGCCAGGAGGGCGCGATTGCGGATCTGCGGCTGCGCCGTGGCATCGGCCGTGACGTCCGGGAGGGAGTCGTCGAGGACCTGGGCGCTCGCGGGCGGGAGCTTGTCGCGGAGCTCCTCGACCAGCCGGAGGAGCTCCTCGACGGCCGCCTGGACAGCGGGAGACACGGGCGGGGCGGCTGCGGCAGCCCCTTGGTTCTTGACGATGCCGGTGTTGCCGCTGCCGCCGTGCATGTTGACGTTGTCGCCGAAGAAATAGCTGTCGCCGCTCATCAGTTGGCCACCCCCACGTTTCCTGTACCGCCGTACATATTGACGTTGTCCCCGAAGTAGTAGTTCCTCGGGCTGATCGTGATGGTGTCCACCCTCACCTGGAACTCGGTGTCGGGATGCTCGATCGCGTACGCGATGCGCCCGACGAGGTGGTTCAGGTGCTGCGGGTCTCTGCTGGTGACCACGGCGGTGGACGGGCCGGACGTCTCCACGGCCAGTACGTAGTGGGACGGCGCCGCCAGAACGGAGATCATCTCGACCAGGGAGTAGATCAGCGCGGCCAAGGTGCCGAGCCAGACGAACGTGACGATTCCGCCGCCCGCTTCCCGGCTCGCGAAGGCGGCCATGCCGCCGAGGATCGTGAGGGCGATCGCCACGGCGAGTGTGATGCCCAGGTTCTTCAGGAAGCGCAGGACCGCTTCCTTGCGTTTGGGGTGGAGAGTGAAGGTGTACACCCGCGCGATGTTCTGCAGGGGATAGGCGGCACCGCCCACCCACAGCAGCCGTTTGGTGACCCGTAGATCGATGCCGCCGACAAACTGTGGTGGCACGGGAGGTAAGGGCGGTGTGGCTTGCGGCGAGTGCTGCGCGGGGACGTGCGGCACGCCGGGGGGCGGTGCAGAGGGCGGTGCCCCCTGAGTGGCCTCCTGCGTGGCATGCCGCGGTACGCCCTCCGGCTCGCCGGTCGACTCCGTCGTCTGCATCGGTTGTCTGTCCCCTGAGGTCCGGGCGATGTGCCTGATCACTGAGTGATGACCATTAACCACGCAGCGCGTTGTGGAGGCAAGCCGGATTTCCCCGCCAAGTGTGCGGCTGTTGTGGAGAGTTGACTCACCCGATCCGCGTGCCCGTCCCCGTCACCCGTACCCGCCTGTCCCCCGCGCGCAGCTCCACCGTCAGGACGCCGGGGCGGCCCATGTCCTCGCCCTGGTGGAGCGTGAGCACCGACGCTTCGGGGACAAGGCCCAGTTCCCGCACGTACGCGCCGAACGCGCCTGCCGCCGCGCCCGTCGCGGGGTCCTCGACCACGCCGCCCACAGGGAACGGGTCGCGTACGTGGAAGACGCGATCCGACTCCCGCCACACCAGCTGCACCGTGGTCAGGTCGAGGCGGCGCATCAGGGCTTCGAGGCGGTCGAAGTCGTAGGCCAGGTCGGCCAGTCGTGCACGGGTCGAGGCGGCGAGCACGAGGTGGCGGGCGCCGGCGAAGGCGATGCGGGGCGGGATCGCCGGGTCCAGGTCGGCGGCGGGCCAGCGCAGGGCGGCCAGCGCCTCGGTCAGGTCCGCGTCGGCGATCCCTTCGCTGTGCGGCTCGACCGTGGTGAGCGTGGCCCGGAGCGTCCCGCCCTCCTCGCTCACCGTCACCGGCACGGTCCCCGCCCGCGTCGCGAACACCAGGTCCCCGGGCCCGATGCGCTCGCCCAGCGCGACGGCGGTGGCGACGGTGGCGTGCCCGCAGAAGGGCACCTCGGCCCTGGGGCTGAAGTACCGGATGGTGAACGCCCGCCCGTGCTCCCCGCCGAGCCCCTGCGGCGGCGCCGTCAGGAACGCGGACTCGCTGTACCCGACCTCGGCGGCGATCGCGAGCATGGCGGCGTCGTCGAGCCCTGCCGCGTCGAGGACGACCCCTGCGGGGTTGCCTCCGGCCGGGTCGTCGGAGAAGGCGGTGTAGCGCAGGACTTCGTGCGTCGTGGTCATGATCGGCGGAACGAGGGGCCGGAGAGGTTTGTTCCCGGCCGGGAGCCCGCGCCCCGGCCTCGCCCGGCGCCCGGCCCGCGGTCGCGGTCGCGGACGGCGTCGAGTTCGCCGATCGCCCCGGCTGCGCAGAGGCCCCCTACTCCACCACCACCGTCCGCTGTGCCGAGAAGTCCCCCCACCTGCCGTCCGGCAGCTTCGCGCGGAGTTTGATGCTGTAGCGGGTGCCCGGGGGGTCCGTGATCGTCATCGTGTACGTGGCTGTTCCCGCCGGTGGCTCCGCCCCCCAGACGATCGTCGTCGCCGGGCGGCCGTTCAGGTACAGCCGGTGCTCGCGCACCGGGGCGCCCGTGCGCGGGGGCGTCCAGGACAGGTCGATCGCTCCCTTGCGGGCCGTGGCCCTCAGGGACGTCGGGGCCGTGGACGGGGTCTTGTCGCCCGGGGCCGGTGCGGTGGTGAGGTCGACCGGGGCGCTGTCGGGGGACGAGTTCTCGGCGGCGTCGCGGGCGCGGACCGTGAACGTGTAGACCGTGCCCGGGCGCAGGCCCGTCACGCGGGCCGTCGTACGGGTGCCCTGCACACTGTGGACGCGGGAGTCCTCCTGATAGATGTCGTACGACGTGACGCCCGTGTCGTCCGTCGAGGGGGCCCAGGTCAGGGTCACGGCCCGGCTGCCGTCCACCGTGCCGCGCATGCTGCCCGGGGGCGTGGGCGCGCCGCGGTCGTCGGGGGCCGCTGCCGGGGTCGTCACCGAGACCGCCGTGCTCGGGCCGGAGAGGTTCCCGGCCGCGTCGCGGGCGCGGACAGTGAAGCGGTACGCGGTCCGGGGGCTCAGGCGGTCGACGTCGACCATGTGCTTGGTGGCGGGCAGCGTCCTGACCCGGGTGCCCTTCTCGTAGACCTCGTATCCGGTCACCTCCTCGTTGTCCGAGGAGGTCTCCCACATGACGTGGACGGTGGTGGCGCTGCTCGCCTGGGCGGTGACCCCGGCGGGGGTGGTGGGGCGTTCGGTGTCCTCGGGGTCGCCGGCGCACGCGGCGAGCGGCAGGGCGGCGAGGCAGGCCAACGCGGCCATGGTGGGGGGACGTCGCACGGTCGGGCCTCCGCGGGCGGCAGACTGACGAGCATTGGTCCAGACCTGTATGGCACACCTCCCGGCCGCCTTCAAGCCTTGCGGCGGGACGTACCTTGCCTCAGCCTCAAGGCTTTCTTATGGCTTCTTGAAGATGCGCGTCCGGCGCACCATCCGGAGCCGGTCCCCCCTACGCTCTCGTGCAACCCCCCACGAATCCCGGTGGGCGCGGTCGCGCCTGCCGGGATCTTTCGTTGGACCGACCATCCTTCGAACCGTCACCGAGGTGCCTTCGCATGGGTTCCCACAGAGCCGCCCGCAAGCCGTCCCGTTCCCACGCCCGGCCCAAGGGCGCACCACGGGCGCGGGGCATCGTTCTGACCCTCGGCGCGATCACGGTCGCGGCAGGCGCAGGTGTCACCGCCTTCTCGGGCGGGGACCAGGGCAGGCAGGCGGACCGGGTGACGGCTGGCGGCGCCGACACCGCGAGCGGCTCGGCCGACGAGGTCGCGGGTGGCGTCGCCACCCCTCTCGCGTCTCCCTCGGCGACCGGCAGCGCGAGCCCGTCCCCTTCGCACAGCCCGGTTCCCGCCAAGCCGGCGAAGTCCGAGAAGAGCGCGAGCCCCAGCGCATCGCCCGAGCGGTCGGCGGCGGCCGAGCGCGCGGCGAGCAGGGACAGGAGCACGCCGACGAACACGCCCGCCACCACGGCCGGGACGAGTCGGGCGGCCGGTGACAGCGCGCCGAGCGGCCCCGAGGCGCAGGTCCTCGCGCTCGTCAACAAGGAGCGGGCCGCCGCCGGTTGCGGACCGGTCACCGCCAACGACCGGCTGACGCGGGCCGCGGACGACTACAGCGACGTCATGGCCGACTCCGGCGTGATGTCCCACACCGGGCCCGACGGCTCCACCATGACCAGCCGCGTCGAGGCGGCCGGGTACGCCTGGTCCACGCTCGGCGAGAACATAGCCCAGGGGCAGCCCGACGCCGCGTCCGTCATGGACGCGTGGATGAACAGCCCGGGCCACCGCGCCAACATCCTCAACTGCTCCTTCGAGGAGCTGGGCGTCGGCGTCCACGTCGGCGACGGCGGCCCGTGGTGGACGCAGAACTTCGGCGCGAGCCGGTAGACGGCAGGGGCGGCCCCGGCCGGGCGTACTGCCGCGCTTGCTCCCCGGGGTGTTCGCAAGGGACGCCCGGCGGCCAGTGAGCCGCCCGGCAATGACCGGATCCCACGGCGTCCCGCGCCGTCAGCGCAGGCCCGTGTCGCACCTGACCGTCACGTCCGCGTACATGCCGGGACGGACGGTGACGTCGACAGCCTTGCAGAATTCCGTTCCAGGTACTTCGGCCGTCACGGTGTACTCGTCGGGGCGCACAGAGACCCGGAAGCGGCCGTCCGGCCCCGCGCGCGCCGTCGCGGCAACGTCATCCGTGGTGCGGTCGCGTACGTGCACGCTCGCCTTGGTCGGTTCCCCCCGGCACTCGTCCTCGCGCTGCTCCGGGGCTCCCTCGACGGGGCACACGGGCCACAGGACGACGACACCTGCCACTCCCGACGCGGCGTCCCTCGGCCCGGTGCCGGGCCCCTGGTGCGGCGAGTCCGCGCAGGAGGCGAGTGCCGCCGGCGCCATCAGCGATGCGGTGGCGGCCACGGTCAGGACACGGGAACGCACCGTGCTCCTCCTCAAGCCCGAACCGTCCGTGCGACAGCTCGCAAGCCGTTGTACACCTCCACTGTAGGAGGGCATGCGCCACACACCATGCGGGCGAAAACAAGGGCGGAGGGGCGACGCAGCGCCCCTCCCGCCTCAACGGTGGTCCGGTCTCTTGTCGCCTAGCAGTAACCGAGACGTCCGATCCTCGAACCCCACATGGACGTGCTCACGTGCCGCTCGTTCACGAGCCAGGCACGCTGGCCGACCGCACAGCCGCTGACGGCCACCGGGTCGATGGTGACCGCCGAGTAGTCGCCCCAGCGCTCGACGGGGGCCGACGACGGATTGTAGGGGCCGGTCGCCACCGCGAAGGTCACGCCCCCAGTGACGGTCGTGGAATCGGTCGCGAACCGTCCGCTGCCCTTGACCGCGGCGTGGTGGAGGCCGGAGCCCACCGCGTCGGTCGACGACCAGGTGAAGAACATGCGTCCGATGGGATTGGCCGCGGTGCCGCCGACCGGGGAGCCGACCACCGCGGGGTTGAAGTCGTCCGAGTCACCGGATTCGAAGACGAACCCGGACGCGGTCAGGGCGTTGGTGCCGGTGTTGATCTGGTACCACTTCGGCGTCGGGCGCGAACCGGCCGCGATGGTATGGATGTTGAGGAGCTGGTTGCCGATCTGGGTGCTGGCGTTCTGGAAACGGGCGTCCGACGAGTCCAGCCGGTCGGCGAATCCGGGCTGGCGCGCGTCCGGAGGTGCGGAGAACGCCGGCACCGGCACGTTCACCGGCGCGGCGATGCTCGCGTTGCTTCGGCCAAGGCCCGTGGCCCGGAACAGCCTCAGGGCCCCGGAGGGGCTGCCCGTCAGGAGGAAGGCGTTGGCGTTGTTGTCCTCCACGATGGGAGGCGCCACCGAACCCACCGCTCCGAGGTTGAAGTACTGGAACGTGGTGGCGCGCCCGTTGTAGATGTCCGCCTTGGCGAGGCCCAGCACACGCGTGCGGAGGTAGGCGGTGAGGGACGAGTTGAAGACGTTGCCCGTGATGATCAGGGCGTCCTGGTCCATGCCCAGCTGCGGGAAGTCGAAGAAGTCGGTGCCCTCCGGGAGGTCGAACCGGTAGCGGAAGTAGGAGCCGGTCGGGTCGGACGTCGTGGACACGGCGATGAAGAGGTTCTGAACCGAGGGGTTGGTCGGCTCGGGGAGCGCCTCGGCGACGATGACCCATCGGTTCCACTTCTTGTCGTACACGACCCGTGGATCGAAGATCATCGTCGTCGTGTAGCTGAAGAAGCTGGCGAACGACACGTTCAGCACGTTGGCGCCGTTGGCCTTGTTGAAGACGCCGATGCCCCTGCCGTTGGTGATCTCCACGAAGTGGTTCAGGCCGACGGCGCCGTGCGTGTCCGGTGGGCGGACGCCGGTGCTGCCCTGGTTCAGGCCCTCGAAGCCGAACTGGCCCGCGGGCGGCGCCAGGGGAGCGGAAGACCGTGAGCCACCGACGCTCGGACGCTTCTGCGGAGGAAGCTCTCGGGCCGTGGCACGCCGCTCTTCTGTGTCGGTGGAGAGCGGCGCAGGGGGCTGTCGTCGGTCCTCGGACTCGAGGTTTCCCCTGGGCGTCACGGCCTTCGCCGGGGGCAGCCGGATGTGGTCGGTCGCCACCACGGCGTCCCCGTGGTCCTGTGCCATGGCGCTCGGAGACGTTTCGGGCATGCCGAAGCCCAGCGTGAGTGCTGCCAGCACAAGTGGCAGGACTCGACGAACGCTTCGTCTGGTCGTCAAGATGACCCTCTTTTCCTGATGCACAGCCACAAGGCCGATGTCGGAAATCCCGGGCCATCATGAAGAGGACGTGCAGCCGGTCGACGTACTGAAAGGCCGGGACACGCCGAACATCACCTGCTTGCCGCGCCCAACGGGAAACGGCCTCGCGGGACGCCCCGCTCCGCCGCCCACAAGCTCGCGCAGCTGCTCGACCGGCAGATCGCGGCGCTGACCGCGGGCGGCTGCCCCCGAGCCGGTGGGCGCGAGCCGGTGGGCCCGCTCCTCAGGCACGCGCCAGCGCGAACGACACCCGCACCCGCGCCCCGCCCATCGGGGCGCGGGTGATGTGCAGTTCGCCGTCGGCCGTGTGCGCCGCGCGGGCCACGATGTCCAGGCCCAGGCCGGTGGAGCCGCCGACGCTCACGCCCCGGGTGAGCGCGGCCTCCGGGTCCTCGACTCCGGGGCCCGCGTCGTCCACGGTCAGCAGCACGTGCCGGTCAGTGCGCTCCACCCGTACGGCGAAGGCCGTGCCCTGCGGAGTGTGCCGGAACACGTTGCCGATGAGGGCGTCGACGACGGCGGCGAGGTCGTCCTCCGGGAAGAGCACGGGCGTCGGCCGCGGGGTGAAGAAACGTTCGCAGAGACGGTCCTGCTGCGTGGCGAGGACGGACCAGAAGTCCAGTCGCAGCGCGACCACCTCGGTCACCTCGCACGGCCGCCCCGGTGCTCCGTGGGAGGCGGTTGTGGCGGCGAGCGGGGTGCGGGCCGCGGCGATGATCGAGTCCAGTTCGCTCTCCAGCCGGCCGACGGCCTCGGTGATCCGCCGCGCCCCCGGCGTACCGCTCATGAGGTCCGCCTCCAGGTAGAGCGCGGTCAGCGGGGTGCGCAGCCGGTGCGAGAGGTCGGCGACCATCTCCCGTTCGACGGCGAGCAGTTCGACGACGCGGTCGGCCATGGTGTTGAACGCGACGCCGGCCTCCTGGAGTTCGGGCGGGCCGTCCGGTTCCACGCGTACGTCCAGGTCCCCGGAACCCAGGGCGAGCGAGGCGCTCTTGAGGCCGCGCGAGGAGCGGACGACCCGGGCGCCGAGGCGGTCGGCGACCAGCACCGATCCGCCCACCAGCCCGAGTGCGAGCAAGGACATGACGCCCCACGACGCCCCTACGCCACGGGAGAGGTCCGCGGCCGGCACGTACGCCTCGACGACCGCGACCCGGCCGCCGGGCAGGACGACGGGCTGGAGGTAGACCCAGCCCTCGGGGATGTCCATGGCCAGGGTCTCGCGCTTGCGTACGGCGCGCTCCAGCGCCTCCTTCGGTGCGTGCGGGCTGCCGACGAACTCTCCGCCGGGGAGACGCACGGCGAGTTGGTCGCGCAGGTCCAGCTCCGCCACGGCCTGCTGTACGTCGGACCGCCTGGTGGTCAGCGCGAGGACGGGGGACAGCGCGCCCGCGCGCTGTTCGGCGGCGGTGGTGACGCGGTCCCTGGCCTGTTCGCGTACGAGGAGGGCGAGCGGGATGAGGAAGGACAGCGCGACCATGGAGGTCACGGCGAGGGCGATGCCCGCGAGTGCTCGTCTCACGGCGAGGCGACCAGTTTGATGCCGATACCGCGCACGGTGTGCAGATAGCGCGGTTCGGAGGCCCTTTCGCCCAGTTTCCTGCGCAGTGCGGAGAGATGGACGTCCACCGTCTGGTCCTCCAGGTACGGCTGTTGCCACACCTCGGCGAGGATGCGCCGGCGGGACATGACCTGGTCCGCGTGGGCGGCGAGGTAGGCGAGCAGGTCGAACTCCCGCCGGGTCAGGTTCAGCTCGCGGCCAGCGAGGTGCGCGGTGCGGGCGAGCGGGTCGATCCTGAGGTCCGCCACCTGCACGACCGGCTGCTGGTCGCGTTCCTGCGCGGGCGGTGCGGAACGCCGCAGCACGGCGGCTATGCGGGCGGCGAGCTGGCCGCCGGAGAAGGGCTTGACCATGTAGTCGTCCGCTCCGGCGTTGAGGAGCCTGATGACCTCCGTGTCGTCGTCGCGCGCGGTGGCGACGAGGACGGGTACGCGCGATATGCCCCGGATCATGCGCAGGACGTCGAGACCGTCCAGATCGGGCAGTCCGAGGTCGAGCACGACGATGTCGGGCAGGGCCTGGGTGACTTCGCGCAGCGCCTCGAATCCCTGGTGGGCGGTGCGGACGGCGTACCCGTGCCCGGTGAGCACCTCGATCAGGGCGGCACGGATCACGGGGTCGTCCTCGACGACAAGTACGCAGGCCATGGGCAGGCACGTTAGCCGGTCCGTCACTATGGTGTCGTGTCCCGCCTCCTGCGTTACCTGCTGATCTGGCTGTCGTGCACCGCGGCCAGCGTCACGGCTGTCATGATCACGATCCACTTCGTGGTGGGCTCCACCCGCCCGACCGCGCCGGTGGCGCAGTCGGCGCCGAAGGACTTCGCGGCCGCTCCGCACGCCTCGGCGTCCGCGCGCCCGAGCCCGTCGCCGAAGCCCAGGCCGAAGCCGACCCGCACGGCGACGCCGAGTCCTTCCCCGACGACGGTGAAGCCGCGCCCGGTGACTCCGGCGCCCGCGTCCCGGACGACCACCGCGCCGCCGCCGACGGAACCGGCCGAGCCGTCCGGGGAGGACACGGGCGACTGGTGCGAGGAGGGCGGTTCGGGCGTGCACACGATCTCGTCGCGCGGCGGCAAGGCGACGGTGCGCTACGGCAGCGGCGGGGTGTGCCTCATATCGGCCGTGCCGAACCAGGGTTTCACCGCGAGTACGACGCAGAGCGCGCCCGAGACGCTGACGGTGACCTTCGACGCGACCGGGCACCGCTCGCAGATCACGGCCACGACGGAGCCCTCGGACCGGGCGAGCGTGCAGGAGACGTCCTACTAGCCTCGCGCTTTCATGAAGCCTGGTGTCCGACGGGTGGTCAGACAAACGAAAAGTGCCTCTGACCAGCAAGAATGAGGATTGTCGAGGTCCTTGTTCCTGCCAACGTCGGAGGCACTTCCCAGGTGAAGAAGCGTATCGGGTCCTACCCACGTGTCCGTGTCGAGGGTGGTGGCCGGGCGGTGGTCTCGCAGGCGGGAGGCGTCCTGCTGGTGGAGACGGCCCGTAAGACCGGGCTGGACCAGGCGATATCGGCGGCTCTGGCGCCGTGGTGCAAGTCGCGGGCGGTGCACGATCCGGGGAAGATTCTGCTGGATGTGGCCCTGGCGGTCGCGCTCGGCGGGGACTGTCTGGCCGATGTGGGCATGCTGCGGGCCGAGCCGGCCGTGTTCGGTCCGGTGGCCTCCGATCCCACCGTCTCCCGCCTCATCGATGTCCTCGCCTCGGCCGGGCCGAAGGCCCTGGCGGCGATCCGCTCCGCACGGGCCCATGTCCGCGACCGTGTCTGGAAGTTGGCCGGGGAAGCGGGACCGGATGCCGGCGGACAGGTGATCGTGGACATCGACGGGGTGCTCGTGCTGGCCCACTCCGAGAAACAGGACGCCGCCGCTACCTGGAAGAAGACGTTCGGACACCACCCGCTGATGGCCTTCGTCGACCACGGCCGAGGCGGCAGCGGGGAGCCGGTCGCGGGCTTGCTGCGGCCCGGCAACGCGGGCAGCAACACCGCCGTCGACCACATCACCACCGCCCAACTCGCCCTGGCCCAGCTGCCGAAGAAGTACCGGAGCGGGCGTCAGACACTGATCCGGACCGATTCCGGCGGCGGCACCCACGAGTTCGTGGCCTGGCTGGCCAGGCGCGGCAGGTGGCTGTCGTACTCGGTCGGCATGACCATCACCGAGCAGATCCACCACGCCGTCCTGAAGGTTCCCGCCTCGGCCTGGACCGCCGCCACCGAACCCGACGGAGAGATCCGTGACGGCGCCTGGGTCGCCGAGCTCGACGGCGACTGCCTCAAGGGCTGGCCGAAGGGAATGCGGCTGATCGTCCGCAAAGAACGTCCGCACCCCGGCGCCCAGTTGCGCTTCACCGACGCCGACGGACTGCGGCTGACCTGCTTCGCCACCAACACCACCGGCACGGCGATCGCCGCCCTCGAACTGCGCCACCGCCAGCGGGCGAGAGCCGAGGACCGCATTCGAGGAGCCCGTGCCACCGGCCTGCGCAACCTGCCCCTCCACGACACCGCGCAGAACCAGATCTGGCTGGAGATCGTCCAGCTCGCCCTGGACCTGCTCGCCTGGATGCCGATGCTCGCCCTGACCGGCCGGGCCCGGCTCTGGGAGCCCCGCCGCCTGCGGCTCCGCCTGTTCTCCGCCGCCGCCCAGCTCGTCACCACAGCCCGCCGCCGGCACCTGAAATTCGCGACGCACTGGCCCTGGACCGACGTGATCACCGACGCGATCGAACGACTGCAGGCCCTCCCGAACCCTGGCTGACCAGCAGCGACAACCCACCCCCACGACCAGAACCCGCACGCCGGAGCAGTGGAACCCGGCGCCCACCCGACGCGACAGCCGGGCCACTGGCCTGCCCGCACCCCACCCAACAAGCTGAAACGGCCCACCAGATGAACCGGCAAGCCGTCACGAAAGATCGAGGCTAGGGCCGGCGCAGGCGGTCCGGCATGAGCGGTGCAGCGCGGGCGACACGACGCCGGCGTGCTTTGCCCCCTCGATCGACAACACGGTTGCGTCAATCGCGGCGATCTTGGTGTTGGTGTCCGCTGCCGGTGCACGGGCATGCTGGCCGCCGGGGTCGCGGTCGGCGCGGCGGCGAGATCGTGGAGGTGCTTCGGTGGATGTCTTCCGGACGATGAGCGGGCCGGTACGGGGACGGCGCGTCGCGGACGGTGTGGTGGCGGTGCTCGGGGTGCCGTATGCCGCGCCGCCGTTCGGTGCCCGCCGGTTCCGGGAGCCTCAGGCCGTGGAGCCCTGGGTGGGGGTGCGGAAGTGTGTGCGCTTCGGGGCCGTCGCCCCGCAGTCGGCCGAGCTGCCGGGAGCGCCGTCGTGGTCGCCGGGCGACGAGGACATCCTGACGCTCAACGTCTGGGCACCGGTGGGCGCTTCCGCGCTGCCCGTGCTGGTGTGGATCCACGGCGGGGCGTACACCTTCGGGTCCTCGGCGCAGCCCGACTTCGACGGCACCGCCCTCGCCCGTGACGGCCGGCTGGTCGTGGTGACGGTCAACTACCGGCTCGGCTTCGAGGGCTTCGGGCACATCCCCCCGGCTCCCGACAACCGCGGCCTGCTCGACCAGGTCGCCGCGCTGCGCTGGGTACGGAAGAACATCGGCGCGTTCGGCGGCGACGCCGGCAACGTCACCGTGGCCGGGCAGTCCGCCGGAGCGACCTCCGTAGCCTGTCTGATGGCGATGGACCAGGCCCGGGGCCTGTTCCGGCGCGCGATCGCCCACAGTGCCGCGAGTCCCTGCTACTCCACCGTGCTCGCGCAGGAGATCACCGAGAGGGTCGCCGCCGCGGCGGGCGTGCCGCCGACGGCCGACGCCCTGGCCGCCGCCGCCCCGGAGGCGCTGGTAGCGGCCTCCGACGAGGTGGTCGACGGCTACCGTCGCGACCCGGCGTCGGGGCACCTCCACTACGACCCGGTGATCTACGGACCGGTCGCCGACGGTGTCGTCCTGCCCATGGAACCGCTGGCAGCGGTGGCGGCGGGTGCCGCACCGGACGTGGACCTGCTCGTGTGCCACACCACGCAGGAGTACTGGCTGATGGACGCCGTCGGCAGCAGTGCGAAGGTCACGACGGAGGACCGACTGCGGGAGTTCGCGGCCGACTTCGCACTGCCGGACGGCCTGGTGGCCGGATACCGGGAGCTCATGCCGGACGCCTCCGTGCTCGATGTCTACCTCTCCGTCTTCGGCGACCTGCTGTTCGCCGAGTACAGCAGCCGGCTCGGCGAGTCGCACGCGCAGGCAGGAGGGCGGGCGTTCATGTCCCGCTTCGACCGGCGGCGCACCGGCCCCCAGGGCGAGGTGAAGGCCTGGCACTGTGCCGACATACCCTTCGCGTTCGGCAATCCGGCCCTGCCCGCCGTCGAGTTCCTCATCGGCGGCCCGCCTTCCCCTGCGGATCACCGTCTGTCACGGCGCATGGTCGCGGCCTGGGCGGCGTTCGCCCGGTCCGGCGATCCCGGCTGGCGGCCTCTCGACGCGACCGGCGCAGGACCGGTCCACGTCTGGACGCCGGACGACGACCAGGCCCGTTCGCCGCTGCCGGACACACGGGCGCTGTGGCGGGGCATCGGCCATCTGCCGCTGCGGCCTTGAAACGAACGGGGGCGCGGCCTGCTGCAGCCCGCGAAGTACAGCCGGCGCTTCAGAGCTCGAGTGCCTTCGGCCAGAAATCCATCACGTACCGCTCCACCCCGTACGCGCCGCCCTCCGTGCGTGTTCACTCTCTCGACCTCCGCACGGCCGCTACACCCGACTCGGACCCTCCACATACCCGCCGAACCCAGGCGGATCAACTGCTGCGAGCGACCGAGAGTCGTCGTCCACACTGCGACATCGCCGGTGGTCGACTCGAAGTCAACCTCTCCCTGCTCGTCCCAGTCGGCCTTCTCCGCCTCCGGCTCGCCATCCCAGATGCGAACCGTCACCGCGGCCGTGTGGGTGTGCCCTGCGCTGAAGAGATCGAACCGGCGCACATGCCGGTTCAGGAACATCCCCCATTCGTAGTCGTGCCCGGATGGCACAGGTACCGCGCTGTCATCGGACTCCTGGAACCCGAACCCTCGGAACGCGACTTCGACATCCAACTGTTCCTGCCTCAACAACTCGGCCCATGAACGCGGACATGACGCCACGGTATCCGCAACTCCGTGGCGCCACGGGGTCAGCGGCGGCCGCGCCCGGCTGCCCGGTGTGCGGGCTTCAGGGCGTGCGCCGCGGCGTCCGACACCCGCTTGTCGGGGTGGTGGTCCCGCAGTGCGGTCAGGACGCGGTGGGCGGTGCCGGGGTCCTCGGCGGCGAGGGCCCGGATCAGGGCGGGAGCGCCTCCGGGCCAGGCGGCCGCCTCCTCGTCGAAGGAGGGGAGCAGGGTGGTGGGCGGGATCTCGTCCGGCCCGGGGACGCGGGCGCCGCCGTTCTCGTGCCGCTCCGCCACATGCGCGCGCATGTCGTCCGTCCACCGTGCGTCCAGCTCCTCCGCGAGCAGCGTCGCCCGGGCACTCGGCGGAACGCTCTCCCCGGGGACGTCCTCGCCGCGCGCGAGCAGGAGGCGGCGCGCCTCGGCGCCGGTCACCGGGTCGGTGAGCACGGCGCGCAGGGCCGCGTTCGGGATGCCGGCCCGGTCGAGGAGGGCGAAGCACTCGCGCACACGGGTCCCTTGGCGGTCGGCCGCCTTCGCCTCGGAGACCGCGGTGAGCAGCGGGACCCAGGCCGCGCCGCTCTCCTTGTCCGCGCCTTCCCGGCGGTCGGCCCAGGCGGCGAGCGTCCGTGCCGCGATGCGCGGGGGCCAGTTGCGGACCGCGGCGACGGTGTGCGCCGCGTCCCACCCGGCGACCGTGCCGGCGTCGGGCGCGGCGACCTGTCCCGCGGCCATCACGTGCCGCATGACCGCGCCGCCGAGCGGCGTCAGGCCGAAGGTGTCGCCCCGGCGGAACACGCAGCCGGTCTCGGCCAGGCGGTCGACGAGCGCGGCCAGGGGGCGGGCTGTGGCGTCGATCGCGTCGCGGTCGGCCTCGGTCCGGCCGGGCAGCCCGAGCAGCACCGACAGCTCCTCGGGGGACGGGGTCTCGTAGGCCGCCGGTGCGATGGCGGGGACCTGCGTCGGGGCGTCCTCCAGCTCGGGCGGGATCTCCGCGACGTCGGTGTCGGAGGCCTTGCGGGCCACCGAGTCCGGTGTGCTGCCGCGTTCGTAGAGGGAGTAGAGGATGTGGGCGCCGTCCAGGGACCAGTTGTCCTGCGGACCGCTCACGGTGGGCAGCATCTCGACCTGGGCGGCGAGGATGTCGGCGGCCAGCTCGACGAGCTCCTGCGGTGTGCCCTCGTCCCATACGGGGGTCGCGGGCCCGGGGAGGCCGCAGCGTTCGGAGATCTCCCGCCGTTCGTCGTCCAGGTCGCCGCCCGCGGCCAGGGCGGCGGGGAGCGGGGCGGCGTGCAGCAGGGCCCGGATGTCCCCGGGGGCGGGCACGCGGGCCGGGGGTGGCAGGGGGACCGACGACGCGCCGTAGTAGTCGAGGTGTTCGTCGAGCATGCGGTCCGCGAGTGCGGCGTGGGGCAGTGTCTCCGGGCTCGGCGCCAGGCCGGCGTGGGGCCCGGCGAGCGCCTCGGTCAGCCCGGCGGCGGTCCAGCGGCTGGTCAACGCGTCCGCGATGCGTTCCAGTTCGGCACCGAGCGCGTCGTCGGGCCGGTCGGCGTCGAGGGGCGGGGCCGGGAGCAGCGGACCGGCCGGAGAGGTCCCGGCGGTGTCCCGTGCGAAGGCCCCGAGCAGCGCCTCCGCGAGCCGTGCGCGGGTGGCGAAGGTGCGGCCGGCGATCTCGAAGCGGTGCAGCGGCTCGGGGAGCGCGGGCCGGTCGGCCCGCGGGGTGCGCTCGTTCGCGTCGAGCCAGGCCCGTACGGCGTGGGCGTCGTCCGGGTCCGTGCCGTCGGCCCTCAGGAGCGAGGCGTACCAGCGCGGCCACGTCAGGCCGGCGGGGTCGGCCATGGCGGCGCGGAAGCCGGGCACGGCGTCGTCGATCGCCGCGAGCAGCCGGGCGTGCCGCTTGGCGTTGAGACGGCCCGCCACGCGGACACGGTCCGCGAGCGCCGTCAGCACGGCCGGCACGGCGGCCAGCTCCTCGTCGGACGCCCACAGCAGCCCGGGCAGGTCCTCGTGGAGCACCTGGGCGACCAGCTGCGGTGTCGGTTCGGGCACGCCGCTCCTGCGGTCCGCGCCGCGCAGCGCGAGCAGGGTCAGCACCGCGTCCGCGGGGCGCGCGGGCAGGGCGGTGCCCCGCTCCCTGGCGGCCCAGGCGAGGAAGTCGTCGAGTCCGGTGTTCAGCGCAGTGGTACGAGTCACGCGGGGAGCGTATGAAACCGGGCAGGCCGTAGGCGGCTCCACCGGACGCGGGGTAGCCCGATCGAGCGAGCGACCGGCTCACCTGCGCCTCCTGCGGGGCGGACGGACTCCCCGGCGGTGCGCCGATGAGTTCCGGGGCCGCGGCCGGTCATCCCTGCATGACTGCCTCTGCCACACCTGCTGCCTCCGGGACGACACCCGTACCCGACCTCCGGTCCGCCGCCGACGGCATCGTGAGACTGCTCCCCCACATCGGCGACGAGAAGCTGGGCGACCCGACGCCGTGTCCCGCGTACGCCGTGCGGGAGATCCTGGCCCACATCCACGGGCTGGCCACGGCCTTCCGGGACGCCGCGCGCAAGGATCTCGGCCCGACCACCGCGGGCAGCCCGGACGACGAGCGTCCGGTGCTGGCCGACGACTGGCGCACCGCGATTCCGCAGCGCCTGGACGAGCTGGTCGAGGCCTGGAGGGGGCCGGACGCGTGGGAGGGCATGACCCAGGCCGGGGGCGTCACGCTGCCCGGGGCCGTGGCGGGCCGGGTCGCGCTGAACGAGCTCGTCATCCACGGCTGGGACCTGGCCCGCGCCACGGGCCTGCCGTACGCGCCCGACGAGGCGAGCATGGCCGTGTCGCGGGAGATGCTGACCCCGACGGGCGACGACGCGTTGCGGGAGGGCATCTTCGGTCCGGTGGTGGCGGTGCCGGACGGCGCACCGCTGCTGGACCGGATCGTGGGCCTGAGCGGCCGTCGCCCCGACTGGACGCCGGCGGACGCCCGCTGACCCCGTGCGGCAGGGTCCGGGCCCTGGCCCGGACCCTCCCGGCCTGCGGCTGCGCCGAAATCCGCGGGAGACGCCGGCCCGGCCCTGCCATGCTCCCTCCATGTCGCATACGTCACGCAGTTCACGCACGTCGCGCGCGTCGCGCCGTCCGGATCCGAAGCCCTCGCTCTACATCTCCGTCGACGTGGAGGCCGACGGCCCGATCCCGGGCCCGTACTCGATGATCAGCTTCGGCGCGGCCGTCGCGGGCCGTCAGGACGCGGACGGCTACGTGCCGGCCGATCCCGAGGCACGCACCTTCTACCGCGAACTGCGTCCCATCAGCGACGACTTCGTGCCCGAGGCCCTCGCTGTCAGCGGTCTTGACCGCGAGCGTCTGCTGCGCGAGGGCGGCGAACCGGAGGCGGTGATGGCCCAGTTCGCCGCCTGGGTGCGCGAGGCCGCTCGTGAGGCGGGTGCGCAGCCGGTGATGTGCGGGTATCCGGCGTCGTACGACTGGACGTTCCTCTACTGGTACCTGATCCGGTTCACCGGCGGGAGCCCGTTCGGCCACTCCGGCTGCCTGGACATGAAGACCCTGTACGCGACGAAGGCCCGCCTGCCGCTCCGTGCCGTGGCCAAGGGCACGATGCCGCCGGCGCTGCTGTCCGCGCGCCGGCACACCCACCACGCCCTGGACGACGCCGTCGAGCAGGCGGAGCTGTTCAGCAACCTCATGCTCTGGGAGCCGGAGACGAAAGCGGCGGAGGCTGACTGAGGCTCCTCCCGTCACCCGGACCTCCCACGCTCCGAACGATCGGCCGCAACCGGACCGCCCGCGGGGGTGTACGCGACCCGGTGCAGGCTGGTAGGAAAGTTTCCTAACAGAGCACTCCCCGGCGAACTCCCCCTGGAGGCACGGTGCCCACCCCCCACAAGCGCACCCGCAACCGGCTCGGACTCCTCCCACGCGTGGTACTCGGGGCGATTCTCGTCGCCCTTCCCGCCACCGCCGTCGCGGCGGTGGCCGCCGAACCGGAGCAGCACAGCAGTCCGGCGGCGGTGGCCGCCGTCGGTCTGGACGACCCGGCGAAGAAGGACATCGCCATGCGGATCGTCTCCAGTGCGGAGAACTCCTCGCTCGACTGGAAGGCCCAGTACACGTACATCGAGGACATCGGGGACGGCCGCGGCTACACCGCCGGCATCATCGGCTTCTGCTCCGGCACCGGGGACATGCTCGACCTCGTCGAGCTCTACACCCAGCGCAAACCCGGCAACGTACTGGCGAAGTACCTGCCCGCGCTGCGGAAGGTCGACGGCACCGACTCGCACGAGGGACTCGACCCGGGCTTCACCCGCGACTGGCGCAAGGCGGCCGAGGACCCGGCGTTCAAGAAGGCCCAGAACGACGAGCGCGACCGCGTGTACTTCGACCCGGCCGTGAAGCGGGGCAAGCAGGACGGCCTCGGTGTGCTCGGTCAGTTCGTCTACTACGACGCCATCGTGATGCACGGCGACGGCGGCGACAGCACGAGCTTCGGCAGCATCCGCAGGAAGGCGCTGGCGAAGGCCAGGCCACCGGCCCGGGGCGGCGACGAGAAGGCGTACCTGCACGCGTTCCTCGACGCCCGCGTCCGGGCGATGAAGCAGGAGGAGGCGCACGAGGACACCAGCCGCGTGGACACCGCGCAGCGGGTCTTCCTGAACAAGGGCAACCTCCGCCTGGACACGCCGCTGGACTGGAAGGTCTACGGCGACAGCTACCACATCGGCTGACGCCGCCCCCGAACGACGCGGCGGGCGGCCCGGGAACAGTCCCGGGCCGCCCGCCGCGTCGTGTCCGCGCGCTCAGTGCACGGCGGCCTGCGCCGGGACCTTGCCCGGCTCCGACGAGGCGTCCTCCGGCAACGTCTCCTTCTTACCCAGGTGGTTGAAGGCCAGGTTGAGCGCGATCGCCACGATGCACCCGGTGGAGATGCCCGAGTCCAGCACCACCAGCAGGTCCTTGGGGAAGGCGTGGTAGAACTCGGGCGCCGCGATCGGGATCAGCCCGACACCGACGGCGGCGGCCACGATCAGCGCGTTCTCGCCCTTCTCCAGGGCCGCCGTCGCCAGCGTCTGGATACCGCTCGACGCGACCGTGCCGAAGAGCACGATGCCCGCGCCGCCGAGAACCGGCAGCGGCACCAAGGCGATCACCGAGGCGGCCACCGGGCACAGGCCCAGCAGGATCAGGATGCCGCCGCCCGCGGCGACGACGAAGCGGCTGCGGACCTTCGTCATCGCGACGAGCCCGATGTTCTGGGCGAAGGCGCTGCACATGAAGCCGTTGAAGAGCGGGCTGATGGCCGAGCCGAGCGTGTCGGCGCGCAGGCCGCCCTCGATGGTGCGTTCGTCCGCGGGGCGTTCCACGATCCGGCCGAGCGCCAGCATGTCGGCGGTGGACTCGGTCATGCACACCAGCATCACGATGCACATGGAGACGATGGCGGCGATCTCGAACTGCGGTGCGCCGAAGTGGAACGGCGTCGGGAAGCCGACGAGGCCGGCGTCCTTGATGGCGTCGAGGTTCGTCATGCCGAGCGGCAGGGCGACGAGCGTGCCGACGACCAGGCCCAGCAGGATCGCGATCTGCTGGAGGAAGCCGCGCAGCAGTTTGCGCAGGGCCAGCACGACGACGAACGTGAGCGCCGCCATGCCGATGTTCTTCATCGAACCGTAGTCGTCGGCGGCGGGGTTGCCGCCCTGCGACCAGTTGAAGGCGACAGGCAGCAGCGAGACGCCGATCAGGGTGATGACCGTGCCGGTGACGACGGGCGGGAAGAAGCGGACGAGTTTCGAGAAGTACGGGGTCAGGACGAAGCCCAGGACGCTGGCGACGATGATCGCGCCGAAGATGACGGCGATCCCGTCGTATCCGCGGTCGCGGCCTATCGCGACCATCGGCGTCACACCGGCGAACGAGACGCCGTTGACGAACGGCAGCCGGGCGCCGACGCGCCAGAAGCCGAGCGTCTGCAGCAAGGTCGCGATTCCGGCGGTGAACAGACTCGCGCCCATGAGGAACGCGGTGTCCTTGGCGTCGAGGCCCACAGCGGGACCGACGATCATCGGCGGGGCCACCACACCCGCGTACATGGCGGCCACGTGCTGCAGCCCGGTGGTGAACATCTTGAACGGCGGAAGGGTCTCGTCGACCGGATGCTTCCGGTCTGGTGCCTCGGCGGTCGAGGTGTGCGCGGCCACGGCGGTGCCTCCGGTCGGGTAACACGTCATCGGGGACATGGGTGTCATGGAGGTGGTGCAGGTGATGCGGTCGTTGCTCTGATGCGGCGTGCACATACCGGATCGCCCAGACCGGTGGTGCGGAAGGTGACCGTGCCGGAACCTGTTGGCACGAGTCACCTTCGCCGAGGGGTACGCGCCTTTGTCGCGCGCACCCCCCGGCGAGGGCTGCCGTGGACCCCGCTCGGGTCCGCGGCCGCCGGCCGGGGGCCGTCCCCCCCGGCCGGACTTCCCTGGGGTCAGTCCTGCGCGGCGATCCGCGCGAGGCGCTGCGCCTCGTCCCGCGTGGTGCGGGCGATGGCGTCCTCGTCCACCGTGGTCAGGTGGCCGTTCTCGACGACGGTCCTGCCGTCGACGAGCGAGAGCGTGACGGGCGCCGCGGCGCCGAAGACGAGCGCGACGACCGGGTCGGCGATGGAGGAGTGCGCGAGCGTGTCGAGCTTCCACAGCACGAGGTCGGCGAGCTTTCCGGACTCCAGCGAACCGGTCTCGGTGGCGCGGCCGAGGACCTGGGCGCCGCCGTAGGTGCCGAGCCGCAGCGCCTGGCGGGCGTTGAGGGCGGCCTCGCGGTGGGCGCCGAGCCGGTTGATCAGCAGCGCGTTGCGCAGCTCGGTGTGGAGTTCGCCGGACTCGTTGGAAGCGGTGCCGTCGACACCGAGGCCGACCGGGACACCCGCCTTGAGCATGTCGGGGACGCGGGCGATGCCGGCGGCGAGGCGCGCGTTGGACGACGGGCAGTGCGCGACACCGGTCTTCGTGCGGGCGAAGGCCTCGATGTCGGAGTCGTTCATGTGGACGCAGTGCGCCATCCACACGTCCTCGCCGAGCCAGCCGGTCGACTCGAAGTAGTCGGTGGGGCCCATGCCGAAGAGCTCCTTGCAGAACTCCTCCTCCTCGACCGTCTCCGAGCCGTGGGTGTGCATGCGCACGCCCTTGCGGCGGGCCAGTTCGGCACCCTGGCGCAGCAGTTCGGTGGAGACGGAGAACGGGGAGCAGGGCGCGACGGCGATCTGCGTCATCGCGTCGAAGGAGGCGTCGTGGTGCTTGTCGATGGTCTCCTCGGTACCGGCGAGGGCGCCCTCGAGGGACTCGACGGCGAAGTCCGGCGGCAGGCCGCCGTCCGACTTCCCGCGGTCCATGGAGCCGCGGGCGAGGGTGAACCGTACGCCCATGTCGCGTGCGGCGCCGATGATCGCGCCGGACAGGTCGCCGGATCCCCGCGGGTAGACGTAGTGGTGGTCCATGGCGGTGGTGACGCCGCCGCGGGCCATCATCGCGAGCGAGCCCTGGGCGGCCGCGCGGACCATGGGCTCGTCGATGCGGGCCCAGGTCGGGTAGAGGGCGACCAGCCAGTTGAAGAGGTTGTGGTCGGTGGCCAGGCCCCGGGTGATCCACTGGTAGAAGTGGTGGTGGGTGTTGATCAGACCGGGCGTCGCGAGGTGACCGGTGCCGTCGACGCGGCGTACGACGTTCTCGAGGCCCTGGGGGGCGGGTCCCGCTCCTACCGACTCGATGCGGTTGCCGGCGACGACGATGTGCCCCGAGGCGTACTCGGTGTCACCGGCGTCGACCGTCGCGATCGCACAGTTCTCGACGACGATGCGCTCGACGGCGCTGTCGTGGGCTGCCGAAGGTGCCATGGTGCTTCCTTCTTCCGACGTGGCGGGTGGCGATGAGGGCACGGCAGGACCCTAGGAGGATTGAGTGCCACAGCCGGGCGGCTGCGGGTGCCGAGTTGGTGGAACAACAGGTTCAGCAGGACCGCGACGAGCGCTGCGGCGCTGATCCCGGAGCCGAGGACGGTCCGCGCCCGGGCGGGGAATTCGGCGTGGAAGGTGGGCGCGGCGAGCGGGACGATGCCGGCACCGCCGAGTGCGAGCATGCCGGCGCCGGACTCGGTCATCAGCGCGAGCATCACGATGCACAGGGAGAGGATCGCGGCGGGCTGGAACTCCGGGGCGCCGAAGGCGAAGGGGCTCGGCAGGGCGGCGACAGCCGCCGGACGAGGCCCTGTGCTCACCATGTGGGCACGGGAGCGTTCCTCAGTCTCCGGTACAAGCTGTGCCATGAGAGTCCTCCGGTCCGCCCCCGCCCCCGCCGGCCGCGGCGGGGGCGGATCGGTCCCGCGTCAGAGGTTGGTCATGTCGACCGGGATCTGCGGCTCGACGCCGTCCCGCAGGATGGTGGCCTCGATCAGGCCGTACGGGCGGTCCGCCGCGTAGTAGACCTCGTTGTCGTTCTTGAGACCGAACGGCTCGAGGTCGACCAGGAAGTGGTGCTTGTTCGGGAGCGAGAAGCGGACTTCGTCGATCTCGTTGCGGCTGTTGATGATGCGCGAGCCCATCTGGTACAGCGTCTGCTGCAGCGAGAGGGAGTACGTCTCGGCGAAGGCCTGGAGCATGTGCTTCTTGACCTGCTCGTAGGACTTCTCCCAGTTGGGCATCCTCTGCTCGTCGTCGGTCCAGTTGAACCGCCAGCGGCCGGAGACCTGGGTGGCCAGGATGCGGTCGTACGCCTCCTGGAGCGTCGTGTACTTGTCCTTGACGTAGCCCCAGAACTCGGAGTTCGTCGAGTTCATCACGATCAGGTCCTTGAGACCGGAGATGACCTGCCACGACGAACCGTCGTAGGTGATCTGCGTGACCCGGGTCTCCTGGCCCTTGCGGACGAAGGAGTGCTTGACCTCGTCGGAACCGATGAACTTCGAGTTGGCGTCGGACGCCTCGATGCGCTCCCAGGCGTACTCCTCGATCCGGATGCGCGCCCGGTGGATCGGCTCCTGGCTGGTCACGAAGTGACGGGCCAGGTGGATGCCGAACTGCTCGGCGGACTCGATGCCGTATTCCTTGGCGAACGCGTACACCGTGTTCTTGGTGGTGTCGGTCGGCAGGCAGTTGGCGTTCGAACCGGACAGGTGCACGTCGGACATGTCGCCGGAGAGGGCGACCGAGACGTTCAGGTCCTTGATGTGGTGGGTGTCGCCGTCCCGCGTGATCCTGACTACGCGGTTCTCTGCCTTGCCGTACTGATTCTGGCCGAGAATCGTGGGCATGTCTGCTAGCTCCCTCGGTAAACGGAGTAGCCGAACGGGTTGAGCAGCAGCGGTACGTGGTAGTGCTCGCCCGGTACGACGGCGAAGGTGATCGCCACCTCGGGGAAGAACACGCCGCTGTCCCGTAGCGCGGGGGCGTCCTGCTGTGCCTCGGCTTGCTTCTTCTTCACGAAGTACGTCTCGGTCTCGAAGTCGAGACGTACATGAGTCGTTCCCTCCGGCAGCGCCGGCAGGTCCTTGCAGCGCCCGTCCGCGTCGGTCGCCGATCCGCCGAGCGGCACCCACTCGGCGTCCGGGCCGCTGCGGGCCGACAGCGCGATGGCGACGCCCTCGGCGGGGCGGCCGATGCTGGTGTCCAGGATGTGCGTCGACACCGATGCGATTGTTTCCGTGCTCATGCGCTTTCTTCCCCTGCGAGCTCTACGAGGCGGGTCAGCCGGATACGGTTGATCTTGCCCAGTTCGGTGCGGACGATCTCCCGCTCCTGCTCGGGCGAGTTCTCGATCCGCTCGCGGACGGCGTCCCTCATCTGCTCACCGGTACGACCGGTGGCGCAGATCAGGAAGACATGACCGAACTTCTCCTGGTAGGCCAGGTTCAGTTCGAGCATCTCGGCCTTGAGCGCCTCGGACGCCTCGGCCATGCCGCTCTGTTCGCGGGAGGAGGTCGGGTCGCCGGGCTTCGGCCGGCCGATCGGCGGGTGACCGGCCATCGCCTCGGCCAGGTCGTCGGCGGTCAGCTCGGCCATGGCGGCGTCACTGGCCTCGAAGAGGGCTTCGGTGCCGGCGTACGGCCGCTGGGCGAGGATCTTGCTCCCCCAGGCCGAACTGGCGCACACCTCGTGCAGCGCGGCCTGGGCCGTGCTGTCCTCGGAGGCGTTGAACCGGGCGAGGCCCGGGTTCGAGAGTGACGTCACGGGAGCCTCCGTGGCTTGTTCATCGTGGTGCGTCGGACGGGCTGCGGATAGCTAACGCCCTCCGGAACACGACGTCAACACTTTGTTGAAAACTCGCGTACACAAAAGCCGCCGCCCGAAGAGCCGGACGGCGGCGACAGCTGGCCGGCGCTCAGTCGCCCTTGGCCGCGTTCTCCCTGTTCAGGTAGTTGTAGACGGTGAAGCGGCTGACGCCGAGAGCGCCCGCCACCGTCTCGACGCCGTGGCGTACGGAGAACGCGCCCCGCGCCTCCAGTGTCCTGACGACCGACTGCTTCGTCTTGCGGTCGAGTTCGGCGAGGGGCTTGCCGTGCTGCCGCTGCAGCGCCGCGAGGATGTGGTCGAGCGAGTCCGCGAGCTGCGGCAGGCGCACGGCGACGACCTCCTCGCCCTCCCAGCTCAGCACGACATCGTCCTCGGCGGCCTCGCCGGGGGTGATCAGCACTCCGCCCATGGCGTCGACGAGAGGCTTGACCGCCCGGGCGAGCGCGTGGTCCGCAGGCCCGGTCATCCCTCCCCCTCCACCACGTTGACCTGCAGAGACACCCGGGTCGCACCGGTCTCCAGCGCCTTGCGCAGCAGCGCGTCGACGGCGCCGAGCACCTGGTCGGCACCGCCCTCGGCGGTGTTGCCGAAGGGGCCGACGTCCACCTTGTCCAGACCCGCGCCCTGGACGACCTCGCGGACCGCCACCGCGTGGGCGGGCGGTTCGTCCAGGTCGAACGGCTCGGTCGTGAACTCCACTCTCAGTCGCACCATGCCCCCACGGTAGCCGCGGCCCTTCCGCGCGGGGACCCGGCCCCGGGACCCGGCTCCGGGGCCGGCCCGGGGGGCCTCTGCCTCGCGGAACGCGAAAAACGTGCGGGGCACGCGACGGACCCGCGGCGGCTGCGCGTAGAGCAGGTGACGGGAGCCGCGGACGGACGTCCGGTGGGCGGAGGCAGGAGGGGTCTGCAGATGACAGGACGTACGCGCAGAGGCGTCAGGGCGACGGCGGTCGCGACCGCGGCTATGGCGGCGCTCACCGCGTCGCAGGGGCCGGGGGCCGCCGCGCCCTCGGGGCAGCGGAGCGCCGAGCCCTCGCAGGGGCCGAGCGTGTCCGGGGACGGCACGTACCGCACCGAGCTTCCGCCGCTGCGGGTGCCGGGCGCGGGCGGCACCGGGGAACGGCCGGCTGGGACGCCGGCCACGGCGTCGGTCGGCTCGCTGCCCGCCACGGTGTTCGCCGCGTACCGGGCCGCCGAATCGGAGCTGGCCGGCAGTGCCCCCGGCTGCGGGCTGCGCTGGCAGCTCCTCGCGGCGATCGGGCAGGTCGAGTCGGGACAGGCCGGCGGCGGCCGGGTGGCCGCGGACGGCACCACGCTCACGCCGATCCTCGGGCCGCGCCTGGACGGCCACGGCTTCGCTCTCATCCGGGACAGCGACGGCGGCCGGTACGACGGGGACACCGAGTACGACCGGGCCGTCGGCCCCCTGCAGTTCATCCCCTCCACCTGGGCGAGTTGGGGCGCGGACGGCAACGGCGACGGGCTCCGCGACCCGGGGAACGTCTTCGACGCGGCCCTCGCCGCGGGGCGCTACCTGTGCGCGGGCGGGCGCGACCTGTCCGACGCGGGCGACCTCGACCGGGCCCTGCTCGGCTACAACCACTCCACCGCGTACCTGCTCACCGTGCGGGCGTGGTTCGCGTACTACCTCGACGGGCACACGGTGGTGCCCGACAGCGCGGCCGCCGGAGGGCCACGCGGCGAGGCACGTCCCTCGCCGGAGCCGACACGCACCGCGAAACCGGCGGCGTCCGGCGCGAAGAAGCCGTCGCCCGCGCCGTCGCCGTCGTCCGCGGGCCCGTCGCGGTCCGCGGCCCCCTCGCCGTCGCCGTCCGCGCGCCCGACCGATCCGGCCGGCACAACCGGTCCCACGCAGCCGCTGCCGTCACTGCCCGTCCCTGTCCCAGTGCCTCCTGGAGCCACTCTGCCCACCTCACTGACCAGCGGAGACTGATCCCCACGCCCCCTCCGGCAACAGAAAGGACTCGATGGGGCTCTCCCCCTCCACAACTCCGGATACCGGGCGGTAATGTCGCCATCCGCCGGACAAGCACGCGGACGGTGGTGAGAGCAAGGGGGCCCTCATGGCGACGGACACACAGCCTGAGCACTCCGGTGGACAGGGCGACGAGCAGGCGTATGAGCGCTGGCAACGCGCCTGGAGCCACCGGGAGCAGCTGCTTCGGGTCGCCCGGCGCCGGTCCGTCAGCATGGAGGACGCCGAGGACGCCGTGCACGAGGCGATGCTCCGTGCCGCGGAGCAGCCCCACCTGGACGACGAGCGGCTGGGCGCCTGGCTGACGACGGTGACGATGCGGCTGTGCGTCGACCGGCACCGCCAGGTCAGCCGCGAGGCCGAGGTCCGTACGAGCCCGACGCTGCACCCGCCGCGGCCGGCGCCGGTGGACGAGGCGGTGTGCGACCGTGCGGAGGCGCGCTGGCTGGCCGTACGCAGCGGTGAGCTGCCCGCCCGGCAGGCCGAGGCGCTGTGGCTGAAGTCGGAGGACCTGGACGTCGGGCAGGTCGCCGTGAAGATGGGCCTGAGCTACCGGACCGTCGAGTCCTTGCTGGCCAGGGCCCGGCGGACGCTGCGCAACTCGCTGGCGGCGACGCTCGGTCTTGCGCTGTGGCTGTGCGGCCGCGGCCGGCCGCGGGGTGGCCACGCGCAGGCGGTCGCCGTGGCGTCGACGGCGGCGACGCTGGCGGTCGCGGGTCTCGTTCTGCCGTACGCGCCCGGTGGGGACACACCCGGCCCGCGCCCGGCGACGCCGGCGGTCGCGACCTCGCAGGAGCCGGGGCCGGGTGGGCCCGGTCCGACCACACCGTCGCCTCTCGGCTCGCGGGAGGAGCAGCCGGTGCCGTCGGGCGGCGCCGAGCGGCGGTCGGAGTCCCTGCTGCCGGAGCTGCCGCTGCCGGAGGTGTCGCTGCCCCCGCTGCCGCTGAGGACGTCGTCGGTGCCGCGGCTGCCGGTGCTGCCGGAGGGCGTCGAGGTCCCCGAGGTCCCGGTCCCGGACGTCCCGTCCGCGACCTCGCAGCTCCCGGAGCTCACGCCTCCGCCGGTGCCGACGCCGTCGGTGCCGGTCCCGGTGCCGACGCTCCCGTAGGGGAGGTTTTCCCCTCCCCGCCCCTACCCGTAACTGGGGCTCCGCCCCAGACCCCGCACCGCGCCTCGCGCGCCGGACGGGAAAGGCGCACGGGCCCGGCAGCCCGCATTGCCGGGCCCTTTGCGTCAGCGACGTTGTGACTCCGCCCCGGCCCCTGCGCGCTGTCGTCCGCGCGCCTTGCGGCCCCGCCCCGGCCCGTGCCGCGCCTCGCACGGTTGCGCGCCTCGCGGCTCCACCCCGGCCCGATATCGAGCTTCGCATCGGTGGCCTCGAGTACCGGACGGGCCGACTTCGCGCAGCGAACGGCGCGCGGGTCCGGCAGCCAGCGCCCCCAGACCCTTTGCGTTCGCGACCTCGGGGCTCCGCCCAGCCCCGTACCGCGCCTCGCGCGATGTCCTCATCCCCTACGGCCTCGCGGTCGTGAGCCTTCAGAGCTCCGCCCCACCCCGGCACCTGCCCCCTGCCGGCCGCGCCTCTCGGGGCTCCGCCGCGGCCCCGTACCGCGCTCCGCGCGGCGGCCTCGCGCCGGACTTCACCCAGCGCAATCCAGCCCCGCCGGCGTTTGAGGCGCGGACTCGGGGCGGAGCCAACGAGCACGCCTCGGACCACAAGCCCCGCCGGCGATTGAGGCGCGGGGCTTGGGGCGGAGCCCCAACGGGGGTGGCGGCGCACAAGCAGCCCCACCTGCGACGGAGGCGCTGGGGGCCGGGGCAGAGCCCCCGGAGGCATCGCCTGGCACCCTCCCGTAACCCGCCCGAAAAAAATTTCGCTTCGGCGCGACGGACGCGGCGGCCCTCCCCGTAGAGCAGGTGTCGGACCGCTCCACAGCTGAAGGGTGAACCGGATGGGTGTCGAGATCTGTGTGGAAGGGCTCACGAAGTCCTTCGGGCACCAGGTCATCTGGCAGGACGTCTCCCTGACCCTGCCCGCCGGTGAGGTCTCGGTCATGCTCGGGCCCTCCGGCACCGGCAAGTCGGTCTTCCTCAAGACCCTCGTCGGACTGTTGAAGCCCGAACGCGGATCGATCCGCATCGCGGGCACGGACATCACCACACTGCGCGAACACGAGCTCTACGAGGTCCGCAAGCTCTTCGGCGTCCTCTTCCAGGACGGCGCGCTGTTCGGGTCGATGAACCTCTACGACAACATCGCCTTCCCGCTCCGCGAGCACACGCGCAAGCCGGAGAGCGAGATCCGCCGGATCGTCCTCGAGAAGATGGACATGGTCGGCCTCCTCGGCGCCGAGGACAAACTGCCCGGCGAGATCTCCGGCGGCATGCGCAAGCGCGCCGGACTCGCCCGCGCCCTCGTGCTCGACCCGGAGATCATCCTGTTCGACGAGCCGGACTCGGGACTCGACCCGGTACGCGTGGCCTACCTCAACCAGCTCATCGTCGACCTGAACGCCCAGATCGACGCCACGTTCCTCATCGTCACGCACGACATCGCCTCGGCCCGGCAGGTGCCGGACAACATCGGGCTGCTGTTCCGGCGGGAGCTGGTGATGTTCGGCCCGAGGGAGCAGTTGCTGACCAGCGACGAACCGGTCGTGCGGCAGTTCCTCAACGGCCGCATGCAGGGCCCGATCGGGATGGCGGAGGAGAAGGACGCCGCCCAGGTCGAGCAGGAACTCGCCCAGCTCGGGGACGCCGACGACGAGCAGCAGGGCATACCCGAGCTGACACCCCGGCTGCTGCCCACCAAGGGCATCGACCGGCCTCCCCGCTGGGAGGCGATCGCCGAGCGCGAGTCCCTGCGACAGATGCGCGCGGCTGTGCGCGGGAAGGCGGCGGGCGCATGAGCTGGTCCCCCACGGGTGCCCTGCGGCATTCCGGGAGTCTGTTCGCGATGGGACTGGACGTCCTGCGGACGATCCCCAAACGACCTTTCCAGGCACGGGAGTTCATCCAGCAGGCGTGGTTCGTCGCGAGTGTGACGATCCTGCCGACCGCCCTGGTGTCCATTCCGTTCGGCGCGGTGATCGCCCTGCAGATCGGCAGCCTCACCCGGCAGCTGGGCGCCCAGTCGTTCTCGGGCGCGGCCTCGGTGCTGGCCGTGCTGCGGGAGGCGTCGCCGATCGTCACGGCGCTGCTGATCGCAGGGGCGGGCGGCACGGCGATCTGCGCGGACCTCGGCGCGCGCAAGATCCGCGAGGAGATCGACGCGATGCAGGTGCTCGGCATCGACCCGATCCACCGCCTGGTGGTGCCGCGGGTGCTGGCCACGATGCTGGTCGCGGTGCTGCTCAACGGCCTGGTGTCGGTGGTCGGGGTGGCCGGCGGCTACTTCTTCAACGTGGTGCTGCAGAACGGCACTCCGGGCGCCTATCTCGCCTCGTTCACCACACTCGCCCAGCTCTCCGACCTGTGGGCGGCGGAGCTCAAGGCACTCGTGTTCGGGGCGATCGCCGCGATCGTCGCCTCGTACAAGGGCCTGACCGCGAAGGGTGGCCCGAAAGGCGTCGGTGACGCGGTGAACCAGTCGGTGGTCATCACCTTCATGTTGCTGTTCGTGACGAACTTCGTGATGACCGCCGTGTACTTCCAAATCGTTCCGCAGAGGGGCTGAGCGATGCCGCTGTTGAATCGTGTGCTGCCACCTCAGCTCGAGGAGCTGGGCCGGCAGCTGTCCTTCTACGGCCGTTCGCTGGCCTGGACCGGGCGCACCCTGCGCCGCTACAAGAAGGAGATCCTGCGACTGCTCGCGGAGGTGAGCTTCGGCCGCGGCGCGCTCGCCGTCGTCGGCGGCACCGTCGGTGTGATCGCGTTCCTGTCGTTCTTCACCGGCACCGAGGTCGGCCTGCAGGGATACGCGGCGCTCAACCAGCTCGGCACGTCGAACTTCGTGGCGTTCCTGTCCGCGTACTTCAACACCCGTGAGATCGCCCCGCTGGTGGCTGGCCTGGCCCTCTCCGCGACGGTCGGGGCCGGGTTCACCGCGCAGCTGGGCGCGATGCGGATCAGCGAGGAGACCGACGCGCTCGAGGTGATGGGCGTCCCGTCGCTGCCGTTCCTGGTGACGACGCGGATGATCGCCGGGTTCGTCGCGGTCATCCCGCTGTACGTGATCGGGCTCCTGTCCTCGTACTTCGCCGCCCGCACCATCACCACCGGCTACTACGGGCAGTCCACCGGCACCTACGACCACTACTTCCAGCAGTATCTGCCGCCGGTCGACGTGTTCTGGTCCTTCGGCAAGGTGATCGTCTTCGCCGTCGTGATCATCCTGGTGCACTGCTACTACGGCTACTACGCGAGCGGTGGCCCGGCCGGTGTCGGCGTCGCGGTCGGGCGTGCGGTGCGGACCTCGATCGTGGCGATCAACATTCTCGACTTCTTCCTCAGCCTGGCGATCTGGGGCGCCAACACGACCGTACGGATAGCGGGGTAGGGGCCGATGAGCATCGAAAGAGGCGCCGCGGCACGCAGTGGCAGGCTGCGGCTGTACGGCATCGTGTTCCTCGCCGTCATCGCCCTGCTGCTGTCGCTCTCCGTGGCCGCGTACCAGCAGGTGTTCACCTCGGTGGTGCGCATCACGCTCGAGGCCGACACGCTCGGCAACCAGCTCGACCCGCGGGCCGACGTGAAGCTGCGCGGACTGCTCGTCGGTGAGGTGCGCGAGGTGCGGGCCGACGGGGAGAAGGCGACGCTTGACATCGCTCTGAAGCCCGAGCACGTCGAACGGATCCCGGCCGATGTGCAGGCACGGCTGCTGCCGAAGACGCTCTTCGGTGAGAAGTTCGTCGATCTGGTGGCGCCGCCCGGCTCGTCCGGCCGGCACATCCGGGCCGGTGACGTGATCACCCAGGACCGCACCAGGGCCGGCATCGAGGTGCAGCACCTGATGAACGACCTGCTCCCGCTGCTGCGCACCGTGCGGCCCGCGGATCTCAACGCCACGCTGCACGCGTTCTCCACCGCGCTGGAAGGGCGCGGGGACCGCATCGGCGACAACCTGGTCCGGCTGGAGCGCTATCTGCGCAAGCTCAACCCCCATATGCCGTCCATGCAGGAGGACATCTCCCGCTTCGCCGATGTCGCCGAGGTCTACGGGGACGCGGCACCGGACCTGATGAACATCTTGCGCAACTCCGTCACCACGAGCCGCACGATCGTGGAGAAGCGCGACCAGCTGGCCGCCGCCCTGACGGGAACGGCGAAGGTCGCGGGCACGGCGGAGAAGTTCTTCGACGACAACGGGGAGCGGCTGATCACCCTGGGCCGTGTCTCCCGCCCCACCCTCGACCTGTTCGCCCGCTACTCGCCCGAGTACCCGTGTCTCCTGGAGGGCCTCGAGCGCCAGACCAGGGAGTCGGAGAAGGCGTTCAGGGGCGGCGAGATGCGTATCACCCTCGAATTCGTCCATCCGCGACCCGCGTACCGACCCGGTGAGGAACCGCGCTATGCCGATCGCTCCGGCCCCAACTGCAGAAGCCTCCCCAGCCCTTCCGTGCCGTCGGGACACACCAAGCTCGACGACGGTACGAAGGATGTCGCTGCCGGCGGCCCGCCCGGAGCCGGGCCGGTCTCGGCGACGGCGGCCGAGCAGCGGGCCGTCGGCTCGCTGGTCGCGCCGGTCCTCGGGGTGCCTGCCGACCGCGTGCCCGCGGTGGCGACGCTGCTCTTCGGGCCCATGGCACGCGGGACGGCGGTGAGTGTGGCATGAAGGCTTCACGGGCCACCGCGACCGCGGCACCGCTGGTCAAGTTCCTTCTCTTCGGCGTGGTGACGATCCTGGCGACGACGCTGCTCGCGGCGACGATCGTCAACCTCTCCTTCACCCCGGAGCACACCTACCGTGCGGTGTTCAGCGATGTCACCAGCCTGGAGGAGGGCGACGACATCCGCGTCGCGGGAGTGCGGGTCGGCGAGGTCGAGGACATCCGCATCAAGGACCGCACCCTGGCGGAGGTGACGTTCACCGTCTCCCACGACCGGCCGCTGCTGACCAGCACCGGTGCGGTCATCCGCTACCGGAGCCTGGTCGGCCAGCGCTATGTGGCGCTCACCGAGGGCGCGGGCGACGGGACGAGGCTGAAGCCGGGCGGGACGATCCCGCTGGCGCGGACGCAGCCGGCGCTCGACCTCAACGCGCTGCTGGGCGGCTTCAAGCCGCTGTTCGCCGCGCTCAGCCCGAAGGACGTCAACCAGCTCGCGACCGAGATCATCAAGACGCTGCAGGGCGAGGGCGGCACGGTCAACAGCCTGCTCGCGCACACCGCGTCCCTGACCACGACCCTCGCCGACCGGGACGAGCTGATCGGATCGGTGATCGACAACCTCAACACCACACTGCAGACCCTCGACAAGCGCGGCGCGCGGTTCTCCGGGCTGCTCAAGCAGCTGCAGCGGCTGATCTCCGGACTGTCCGCCGACCGCAAGCCGATCGGGTCCTCGCTGGAGAACATCGGCTCGCTGACCGAGGCGACCTCCGGTCTGATCGAGGACGCCCGGCCGCCGCTGAAGGGCGACATCGCCGAGCTGAGGGACCTCACCAAGACGCTGAACGACAACGAGAAGACCGTGGAGGGCGTGCTGAAGCGGCTGCCGAACAAGCTCAACAAGCTGACGGGGACCGCCTCGTACGGTTCCTGGTTCAACTTCTACCTCTGTGACTTCGACGGCCGGATCGTGCTGCCGAAGACCCGAGAGGTGATCACTCCGGAGCTGCACGTGGCACGGGCGAGGTGCGGCGGATGACGACACGGCACCTGCCCAGGCTCGGCCCGTTCCGCGACAGGAACCCGGTGGTGATCGGCGCGGTCGGCCTCACCACGCTCGCCCTGCTGGCGACGGCCGCGTTCAACGCCGACGACCTGCCGGTCATCGGCAGCGGCGACACCTACAGCGCCGCGTTTTCGGAGGCCGGCGGGCTCAAGCCCGGTGACGAGGTGCGCATCGCCGGGGTCAAGGTCGGCAAGGTCGACGAGGTCGATCTCGACGGCGACCACGTGAAGGTCGTCTTCCGCGTCAAGGGAGACCCGAAGTTCGGCACGAGGACCGGCGCGGCCATCCGGATCAAGACGATCCTGGGCTCGAAGTACCTGGCCCTGCAGCCCAAGGGGTCCGGACAGCTGCGGCCCGGCAGCGAGATCCCGCTGGAGCGCACGACCCCGGCGTACGACGTCGTCCAGGCGTTCAGTGATCTGACGACCACCAGCGAAAAGGTCGACACCGAGCAGCTGGCGAAGGCCCTGGACACCATCTCGACGACCTTCGAGGACTCGCCGGAGGAGGTACGCGCCTCGATCAAGGGACTGTCGAAGATCTCGAAGACGGTGGCCTCGCGTGACGAGGACCTGCGCGAGCTGCTGAAGCACTCCAACTCGGTCACCAAGGTGCTCGCGGAACGCTCCGGTGAGTTCACCACCCTGGTGAAGGACGGCGACGCACTCTTCAAGGAGATCTCCCGCCGCCGGGCGGCCATCCATGCGCTGCTCAAGAGTTCGGCGGCGCTCGGCATCCAGCTGTCGGGCCTCGTCAAGGACAACGAGAAGGAGATAGGCCCGGCGCTCAAAGGGCTGAACCAGGTGGTGCGGATGCTGGAGCGCAACCAGGCCAGTCTCGACCGCAGCGTCGCCCTGCTCGCCCCGTACGTGCGGGTCTTCACCAACACCCTCGGCAACGGCCGCTGGTTCGACAGCTACATCCAGAACATGGTCGCCGCACCGGTGGTCCCCCGGACAGGAGGGTCGCGATGAAGGGCCGCATCCGCTTCAACCCGAAGGGCCGTACGGCCCGGCTGACGGCCGCCGCCGTCGCCACCGCGCTGCTGGTCTGCGCCGCGGTCGTGCTGTGGCCGCGCGAGGAACCGATGCGCGTCACGGCGTACTTCCCGCGCACGGTGGGCATCTACCCGGGCTCCGACGTGCGGGTGCTCGGCGTACGCGTCGGTGAGGTCACCGAGATCGTCCCCGAGGGCGGCCGGGTGCGCGTGGAGCTCGAGTACGAGCCCGGGCGCAGGATCCCGGCCGATGCCCAGGCCGCCATCATCAACTCCTCGGTCGTCAGCGACCGTTACGTACAGATGCTGCCGGTGTACAAGGGCGGGCCCGTGATGCGCGACGGCGCGGTGATCCCCCAGAGCCGCACGGCGGTGCCGGTGGAGCTGGACCGGGTCTTCGACAGCCTGCACACGACGGCCGAGGCGCTCGGCCCGAAGGGTGCCAACAAGGACGGCTCGCTCTCGCGGCTGCTGGGGGTGAGCGCCGACAATCTGGACGGCCAGGGCGAACAGATGCACCAGACGGTGGAGGACCTGTCCCTCGCGGTCACCACGCTGTCCGACGGCCGGCAGGACCTGTTCGGCACCGTACGCAATCTGCAGGTGTTCACCGCGGCGCTCGCCGCCGACGACAAGAGCGTGCGGTCGTTCAACGACAGTCTCGCCGCGGTCGCCGATCAGCTCGCCGGGGAGCGCAAGGACCTCGCGGCGGCTCTCAAGCATCTGGGAGTGGCGCTCGGGGACGTGTCGAGGTTCGTGAAGAACAACAAGAAGGCGCTGACCGAGGACGTGAAGGGACTCAGCAAGGTCACCAAGGTGCTGGTCACCCAGCGGGCGGCGCTGGCGGAGCTGATGGAGGTCGCGCCCACCGGCCTGTCGAACCTCCAGAACGCGTACAACCCCTCGTCGGGCACCCTCGACACCCGCAACAACCCCGACCACCCGCAGGACCCGGCGGCGCTGCTGTGCTCGCTGCTGAAGACCACCGGCGACGCCGGGGGCAAGAACCCCGACTGCGCTGAGCTGGACAAGCTGTTCGACTCGCTGCCCAAGGTGCCGGCCTCCGGCCCCGTGCCGGGCACCGGCCAGGTCGACCGGACGCTCGGCGGAATCCTGGAGGCACGCGCATGAGTGCACCCCGCAGGCGCAGGGCCGTGGCCCTGGTGACGGCCATGGGCTCCGTGCTGCTCACCGGCTGCGACTTCAACGGCCTGTACGACGTGAACCTGCCCGGCGGCGCGGCCGCCGACGGCAACGCCTACCAGGTGACGGCCGACTTCAGGGATGTCCTCGACCTGGTCCCGCAGTCGGCGGTGAAGGTCAACAACGTCACCGTGGGCGCGGTCGAGAAGGTGGAACTGGTCGGCTGGCACGCCCGGGTGCGGCTGCGTATCGCCGACGATGTGAAGCTGCCCGGCAACGCGATCGCCGAGCTGCGGCAGACCAGCATGCTCGGGGAGAAGTACGTGGCCCTGTCCCCGCCGGTGGGCATCGAACCCAGCGGGCGGCTCACCGACGGTGCGCGCATCCCGCTGTCGCGCACCGGGCGCAACCCCGAGATCGAGGAGGTGCTCTCCGCTCTCTCCGCGCTGCTGAACGGCGGCGGTGTGGCGCAGCTCAAGACGATCACCGTGGAGCTGAACAAGGCGCTGGAGGGCCGGGAGAACCGGGTCAAGGACCTGCTCGGCGAGCTGGACACGTTCATCGGCGGGCTCGACGAGCAGCGCAAGGAGATCGTCCGGGCGCTCAAGGGCATCGACCGGCTGGCGAAGCGGCTGGCCGCGGAGAAGAAGACGATCGCGCAGGCCGTGGACACGATGCCCGGCGCGCTGAAGGTACTGGCCGACCAGCGCCGCAATCTGACGACGATGCTGACCTCGCTCTCGGAGCTGGGGAAGACGGGCACCAAGGTGATCAACACCTCGCGCGCGGACACGGTGGCCAACCTCAAGAGCCTGCAGCCGATCCTGCAGGAGCTCAACAAGGCAGGCAGCGACCTCCCCAACTCACTGGAGATCCTGACGACCTATCCGTTCCCACGGAACGCGACCGGCGCCATCAAGGGCGACTACGTCAACCTCAAGATCACCGCGGACCTGGACCTCGCGAGCATCTACGGCAACCTCGCGGAGGAACCGAAGAAGCCCGGCACCCCGCAAGAGCCCGGGCTGCCGGAGGTTCCCGGCACGCCCGAGGTACCCGACCTGCCACAAGCGCCTCTGCCGCAAGGGCCCCCCTCGGTTCCCGGCGCCCCGACGCCGGGCGCTCCTCCGCCCCCCGGCGGCGACGGACCGCTGTGTCCGCCGGTGTGCACCGGCAGCCACGCCTCCTACGAGGACGCGTCCGGCGACGGACGCCGGCTGCCCGCGGGGATCGACCTGGCACTGGCCGAGCTGATGCTGAAGGGGATGCAGCCGTGATCACACGTACGGTCAGGGGCCAGTTGATCGCCTTCGCCGCGGTCACCGCCGTGGGGTGCTCCTACGTCGGCGCCCAGTACACCGGCCTGGTGGACAGCCTGCTGGACCGCGGATACACCGTGCGGGCCGACTTCGCCGACTCCGGCGGCATCTTCCAGGGCGCCGAGGTCACCTACCGGGGCGTTCCGGTGGGACGGGTCGGTGACCTGCGGCTCGCCGGCGCGGACGGTGTCTCGGTGGCGCTGGACATCGAGGACGGGACCCGGATACCGGCGGACACGCTGGCCGTGGTGGCGAACCGTTCCGCGGTCGGCGAGCAGTACGTCGATCTCCAGCCGCGCCGCTCCAGCGGCCCGTTTCTGCAGGAGGGAAGCGAGATCCCGCGCGCCGACACCAGGGTCCCGCTGCCCACGACGGCGCCCATCCTCAGCCTGGACCGGCTGGTGAACTCGGTCGGCAAGGACGATCTGCGCGTCACGGTCGACGAACTCGGCAAGGCCTTCGCCGGCACCGGGCCGCATCTGAGCAAGCTGGTGGACTCCGGAAACCTGCTGGTCGAGTCGGCCTCGGAGAACCTGCCCGAGACGACCTCGCTCATCGAGGACTCGCGGGTGGTGCTGAAGACCCAGAGCGACAAGGGATCGGCGATCACGTCGTTCTCCCGCGACCTGGCCGCGCTGACCGCGGAGCTGAAGGCGCGTGACGGCGATCTGAGGCGGCTGGTGGGCAACAGCGCCCCGGCGGCACAGGAGGTCGACTCGCTGCTGAAGTCCAACGAGACGCATCTGCCGGTGCTGCTCTCCAATCTGATCAGCGGCGGCCAGGTCACCGTGGCCCGGCTGCCCGGGGTGGAGCAGGCGCTGGTGACGTTCCCGGTGATCGTCGCCGGCAGCTACACCGTGATCCCCGGCGACGGCACCACCCACTTCGGCATGGTCGTGAACGCCGACGACCCGCCGCCGTGCCGCCAGGGTTACGGCACCCAGCGGCGCGACCCGGCGGACGCCTCTCAGCGGCCCGCCAACACCAAGGCGCGCTGCACCGAGCCGCGCGGCAGTAGTACCTCGGTGCGCGGCGCCCAGAACGCGCCCGGCGCTTCCTCCGGGCCGGGCGGCGCGCGGCAGGCGGCGCACGTCACCCCGTACGACCCGGAGACCGGCACCCTCGCCGGGCCGGGCGGCACGCTCGTCGAGATCGGTTCGACGGGCGGCGAACAGAGCACGTTCGGAAAGGACTCGTGGCAATGGCTGCTCGTGGGACCGATGGCATGACCGACAACGCCACGGCGGCGCGCGACCGCCGCGAGGCGGCGCCCGAGGCGCCGGATGCACAGGCGGCTGGGGTCGCGACGCAGGACCGCGCCGACGTGGGCCCCGAGAGCTCGGGCGCGCAGGCGGCGCGGGCATCGTCGACCGCGGGCGCGCAGGACGAGCCGCAGGCCCCTGAGGCCGTCGGTGGGCAGGAGGACTCGGACACTCCGGGGGCGCGAGACGCTGACGAGGGCGAGGGGGCGGGCGCTCGCGGGGCCCGCCTGCGCGGGCTGCGGCGAGCCGCCGGACAGGTGGCGCACGGCCGGTTGACGGCCGCGGCGCTCGCCGTGGGGACCGTCGTCGTCACCGCGCTCAGTGGGTGGCTGTGCGTCGAGGTGTACGAGCAGCGGGCCGAGACGCAGCGGCAGCAGGACATCCTGGCCGCCGCCCGCCAGTCGGCGCTGAACTTCACCTCCCTCGACTACCGGCACTACGAGCGCGACAGCGCGAACGTGCTCAAGGGCGCGACCGGCGACTTCAAGGAGCAGTTCACCGCGCAGACCGCCGAGTTGACGAAGCTCGTCGCCGCCAACAAGTCGGTGTCGCAGGGCCAGGTGCTGGAGGCGGGCATCGCGCGGGCGGACGAGCGGTCGGCCCGGGTGCTCGTCGTCGCCGACAGCAAGGTGACCAACACCGCCGCACCCGAGGGACAGGCGCGCACCTACCGGCTGCAGCTCGACCTGGTGCTCGAGAGCGGTCGCTGGCTCACCTCCAACGTCGAGTTCGTCGGCTGACCGCCCCGACGCCCACCCCGTACCACCAGCAGTGAGGAGCAGGACCATGGCGAATCCGACGACCCGGGGGCGCGGCGCCGCGTCGGGGCAGCGCACGATGGCCGCGGCCGCGCGAGCGGCGGCCAAGAAAACCGAGCGCGTCAGGTCCGGTGCGCCGGGCTCCTCGGGCGGTCCGGGCGGTTCGGGCCTCGCGGCGGCGTCCCGTGCCGTGCCTCTCACGGAGGTCCCGGCCGAGGCCCCGGACGACGTCTCGCAGGCACGCAGGCCCGATGAGCAGCACGTCGGGCGGGTGCTGGTGGCCGCGGAGGTCACGCGGGGCCGCCGTATCACGCGCGGCCGGGTGTGCGCCGCGCTGGCGGTGCTGCTGGTGGCGGCCCTGGTCGCGGCCGGCGTGCTGGGCCGGGAATACGTCCACGGCCGGGACACCGACGCCGCGCGGACCGAGGCGCTGGCGGCGGCCCGCAAGGCGGCGCCGGTGGTGCTGTCGTACGACCACCGCCGGCTTGACAAGGATTTCGCGACCGCACGCACCTGGCTGACCGGCTCGTTCCGCGACGAGTACGGCAGGACCACGAAGACGGTGGTCGCGCCGACGGCGACGAAGTACCGCGGCACGGTCAAGGCCTCCGTGGTCCGCCCGCCGGACGGCGGCGCCCCGGCCGCGTCGGTGGTGTCGGCGTCGCCGGACAAGGTGGTCGTCCTGCTGTTCGTCAACCAGGTCACCACCAGCACCCAGGTGACAGGCTCGCGGGTCGACCTCAATCGGGTGCGGATGACGATGACGCGTACGGACGCCGGCTGGAAGGTGAGCGCCGTCGACGCCCTCTAGAGCCAACGCCGTTCAGTTAGGCGTGGAGGTCGCTCGTCAAGGCTTGGTGAACGAGGCAGCGGAGCTGCTGTAGAAGAGGTTGTCCTCCAAGACATCCTCACTACAGGAGCTCCGCTGTTGGAACAGACTGCCATAACCAGGACGGCCGGGGTGTTCGCGCCGGGGCATATCGGTGAGCTGACCCGGATCGTTCCGTTCGAGATGGTCGACGAGGTGTTGGCCGAGACCGGTGCGGTGCAGCGCAGGATCCGGCTGGTGCCGGCGCGGGTCACGGTGTACCTGCTGCTGGCCGGAGCGCTCTTCAACGGGCTGGGCTACCAGCAGGTTTTCGACCGGTTGTGTGCCGGGCTGGCGGGCCTGCCGCTGCTCCGGCCCAGCGGCAGCGCTCTTCGCCAGGCCCGCCAGCGGCTGGGGCCGGCACCAATGAAAGCGCTGTTCAATTTGGTGAGCGGGCCCGCGGCCACGACCGCTGCCGCCGGGCGGTGGCGGGGACTGAGGGTCGTCGCGGTCGACGGCACCTTACTGCCGGTCCCGGACTGCCCGGCCAACCTGGCGGTGTTCACACGGCAGCGGCTCGGCAACGGGACCTCTGGCTACCCGCAACTGCGTCTGGCCGCGCTGGTGGCCTGCGGGACCCGGTCATTGATCGGCGCCGTATTCGGTCCCGCCACGCATGGTGAGTTGGAATACGCCCGCCGCCTGGCGGACAGCCTGCGGCCCGGAATGCTGCTGCTGGGCGACCGGAACTTCTCCTCCGCTGCCCTGCTGAACCAGCTGGCCTCCACCGGCGCCGATCTGCTGGTCCGCTGCAAGACCAATCGGAAGCTGCCCCTGGTGGCCCGCTGCCGCGACGGCTCGGTACTCACCCGGATCGGGCCGCTGACTATGCGAGTCATCGACGCCGAGATCACCATCCGCACCGCCCAGGGCGCCCGCGCCGGCCACTACCGGCTGCTGACCACCCTCACTGACCCTGCCACCCACCCGGCCGGGGAACTCATCCGGCTCTACCACGAGCGCTGGGAGATCGAGACCGCCTACGCCGAGCTGAAATCCACGATCTTGGGCGGACGCGTCCTGCGGGCCCGCACCCCCGCATCGAGCAGGAGGTCTGGGCACTCCTGACCGCCTACCAGGCATTACGCACGGCAATGACCGACGCTGCCGACAGTGCCGCGGGCACCGACCCGGACCGGGCCGGCTTCACCACTGCCCTCGCCGCTGCCCGGGACCAGCTCGTCTTGGCCGCCGGCGTCATCACCGACACCGACATCGACCTCGTCGGCACCATCGGCCGCCACGTCCTGGCCCACCTCCTGCCAGCCCGGCGGGTCCGCACCAAAGACCGCATCGTCAAACGAGCGATCTCCAAATACAACGCGCGCGGACCCGCCATCGACCGCACCACCTACAAAGCCACCATTAGCATCACCATGCTCACGAGCAGCCCTTGACACCACCGAGCCCGCCTTAACTGAACGGCGTTGCCTCTAGAGCCCCAGTCTCCCCCTCCCGCGCCTCCGGGCCGGGACGGCAGCAGCCCCGCAGGCCGCGCCGTCCCAGCTCGGAGGCGCTTTTTTGCGTCCGCGTCTTGACAGCTCAGGCCACCGCTCGACAGAATTCCATTAAGCAGAAAGAAACTTCCGCAATACGGAAGGAGCGCACAGCCCTCATGGGATACGCGGACCAGCGCTTCGATGTGAACCTCTCGATCCTCTTCACGGAACTCCCGCTCCTGGAGCGTCCCGCGGCAGCCGCCGCGGCGGGCTTCACGGCGGTCGAGCTGTGGTGGCCCTGGATCGAGACCCCCACCCCGCCGCAGGCGGAGCTCGACGCCCTCAAGAAGGCGCTCGACGACGCCGGCACCCAGCTGGTGGGCCTGAACTTCTACGCCGGGCAGCTGCCGGGCCCCGACCGCGGCGCGCTCTCCGTGCCGGGTGAGGAGTCCGACCGCTTCCGGGCCAACATCGAGGTGGCCGCCGACTTCGCCGCCTCGGTGGGCTGCAAGGCGCTCAACGCGCTCTACGGCAACCGCGTCGACGGCGCCGACCCGCAGATCCAGGACGCTCTCGCCCTGGAGAACCTGGTCCTCGCAGCCCGCGCGGCCGACCGCATCGGCGCGATCCTGCTGGTCGAGACCCTGAACAAGCCGGAGTCGCCGCTCTACCCCCTGGTGAGCGCGCCCGCCGCGATCGAGGTCGTCGACAAGGTGAACGCGGCGACGGGCCTCGGCAACGCCAAGTTCCTCCTGGACATCTACCACCTGTCCATGAACGGCGAGGACGTATCCCAGGTCATCGCGGCCCACGCGGACAAGACCGGTCACGTCCAGATCGCCGACAACCCGGGCCGCGGCGCTCCGGGCACCGGCTCGCTCCCGCTGGAGCAGCTCCTCGACGAGCTGAAGAAGGCCGGATACGAGGGCTGGGTCGGCCTGGAGTACAAGGCCGGCGACCGCCCGAGCGCCGAGTCGTTCGACTGGCTGCCCGCGGCGGCCCGAGCGGCCAACTGACTCACCCCGCAAGCTTTTTGAAAGAGGTACCCTCATGAGCACTCTCGCCGATTCCTCCCGCCCCACCCGCCCGGCGGTTGCCTGGATCGGGCTCGGCATCATGGGCTCCCCCATGTCCGAGAACCTGCTGAAGGCCGGTTACCAGGTCACCGGCTTCACGCTGGAGCAGGACAAGCTGGACCGCCTCGCCGCGGCCGGCGGCACCGCGGCCTCCTCGATCGCCGAGGCGGTCCGGGACGCGGACGTCGTGATCACCATGGTTCCGGCGTCGCCCCAGGTGGAGGCCATCTGCTACGGCCCCGACGGCATCCTGGAGAACGCGAAGCAGGGCGCGCTGCTGATCGACATGTCCTCGATCACCCCGCAGACCTCCATCGACCTCGCGAAGGCAGCCGCCGACAAGGGCATCCGCGTGCTCGACGCCCCGGTCTCCGGCGGCGAGGCGGGTGCCGTCGAGGCGGTGCTGTCCATCATGGTCGGCGGCGAGCAGGCGGACTTCGAGACCGCCAAGCCGATCCTGGAGGCCCTCGGCAAGACCATCGTGCTGTGCGGTCCGCACGGCTCGGGCCAGACGGTGAAGGCCGCCAACCAGCTGATCGTCGCGGTCAACATCCAGGCGTGCGCCGAGGCCGTGGTCTTCCTGGAGAAGTCCGGCGTGGACCTGAAGGCCGCCCTCGACGTCCTGGGCGGCGGTCTGGCCGGTTCCACCGTACTGACGCGCAAGAAGGACAACTTCCTGAACAGGGACTTCAAGCCCGGCTTCCGGATCGACCTCCACCACAAGGACATGGGCATCGTCACCGACGCCGCCCGCAACGTGGGCGCCGCCCTGCCGGTCGGCGCGGTCGTGGCCCAGCTGGTCGCCTCCCTGCGCGCCCAGGGCGACGGCGGCCTGGACCACTCGGCCCTGCTGCGCGCCGTCGAGCGCCTCTCGGGCGCGCAGGTCTGACGACCTGCCACGGCTGCGCCAAAGCGCAGGCAGGAGCGGTCCACCCCGGGATCAGCCCCCACCGGGCAGCAACCACCGAGGCCCCTGCCCAGGCAGGCACGGCCCCGTAGACCCCCGCCCCACCCCGGGATCAGCCCCCACCGGGCAGCAACCACCGAAGCCCCTGCCCAGGCAGGCACGGCCCCGTAGACCCCCGCCCCACCCCGGGATCAGCCCCCACCGGGCAGCAACCACCGAAGCCCCTGCCCAGGCAGGCCACGGCCCCATGAGCTCCGGTCGGTGTCGGCGCTGACACCTGTCCTGTCGCGCCCAGGCGCCGGCACCGGCCGGAACACCCTCCTTCAATTTCAACAAACTGTTGACGTGAGGTCGGGGGCGTCCTTACGCTCCTCGCACCGCCAGCAGCTCCCGTACGTATCGGAAGGTCACGATGTCGAAGCGCGTGCTTACGACCGAGTCCGGCGCCCCGGTCGCCGACAACCAGAACTCCGCCACCGCCGGCGTCGGTGGCCCGCTGCTCCTGCAGGACCAGCACCTGCTGGAGAAGCTCGCCCGCTTCAACCGTGAGCGCATCCCGGAGCGCGTGGTCCACGCCCGCGGCAGCGGCGCGTACGGCTACTTCGAGGTGACCGACGACGTCACCGGCTGGACGAAGGCCGACTTCCTCTCCGAGGTGGGCAAGCGCACCGAGACCTTCCTGCGCTTCTCGACCGTGGCCGACTCGCTCGGCGGCGCGGACGCGGTCCGCGACCCGCGCGGCTTCGCGGTGAAGTTCTACACCGAGGAGGGCAACTACGACCTCGTCGGCAACAACACCCCGGTGTTCTTCATCAAGGACCCGATCAAGTTCCCCGATTTCATCCACTCGCAGAAGCGCGACCCCTTCACGGGCCGTCAGGAGCCGGACAACGTCTGGGACTTCTGGGCGCACGCCCCCGAGGCGACGCACCAGGTGACCTGGCTGATGGGCGACCGCGGCATCCCCGCCTCGTACCGCCACATGAACGGCTACGGCTCCCACACCTACCAGTGGACCAACGAGGCGGGCGAGGCCTTCTTCGTGAAGTACCACTTCAAGACCAACCAGGGCATCCGCTGTCTGTCGTCCGAGCAGGCGGCCGAACTGGTCGGCAAGGACGCCAACTCGCACCAGACGGACCTGCTGCAGGCCATCGAGCGCGGTGTGAACCCGTCCTGGACCCTCTACGTCCAGGTCATGCCGGCCGCCGAGGCGGCGGACTACCGCTTCAACCCGTTCGACCTCACCAAGGTGTGGCCGCACAGCGACTACCCGCTGCAGCGCGTGGGCCGCCTGGTCCTCGACCGCAACCCGGACAACGTCTTCGCCGAGGTCGAGCAGGCCGCGTTCTCCCCGAACAACTTCGTGCCCGGCATCGGTCCGTCCCCGGACAAGATGCTCCAGGGCCGCCTCTTCGCCTACGCGGACGCCCACCGCTACCGCCTCGGCGTCAACCACACGCAGCTGCCCGTGAACGCGCCCAAGGCGGCGGTCGCGGACAACTACGGCCGCGACGGCCTCATGGCCACCCGCAACGGCTCGCGCCACGACAAGAACTACGAGCCCAACTCGTACGCGGGCCCCGCCCAGACGGACGCGGCGCTCTCCGCCCCGCTGGCCGTCACCGGCTGGACCGGCACCCACGCGGCGCCCGCGCACGTCAAGGACGACGACTTCTTCCAGGCGGGTGAGCTCTACCGCCTGATGTCAAAGGAGGAGAAGCAGCGCCTGGTCGCGAACATCGCCGGCGGCCTGTCGCAGGTCACCCGCGACGACGTGATCGAGAAGAACCTGGCCCACTTCCACGCCGCCGACGCCGACTACGGCAAGCGCGTGGAGGAGGCGGTCCGCGCCCTGCGCGAGGACTAGTCACCGACGGCGCACCGGAGCCGGCGTCCTGCCGGCGACGGTGCGCGGTCCGGATCGGTGGCCCGGATGAGGGGTGGTCACCGGTGCGGACAGCTTGAGGACCGCGGCGGACGTGCGATGCCAGTGCGGTGGTGAAGGCGCCGGTCCCCCTCTCCGACCTGACGTGAGGAGGACCGGCGGCCGATCGCCCCGCCGCGGTCCCGGGCGATTCCCAGGTCCCGCCCGGCGGCGCGAACGTCCTGTCGCGCCAGCCTCGCACCGTCGGGCGGCAACAACTTCACAGACAGAGCGCGGAGTCGGTTACGGTCCCGTACTTCGCGCTCGGCGATCAGGGCCCGGTCTGCGCACAGAGACCGGGCCCTGATCCGTCTACGCCTCGCCGCCCCTGTCCCCGCCGGCGGCTCCGTCGCCCCCGCGGTGACGCCCGCGCCAGTGTTCCCACGCGTCCTCCGCCACGGAGAAGACGCACAGGAACCCCGCCGCCACCACCGCGGTCACGGTGGCCTCCCTGATCCCCATGTCCTCGATGCAGGCGACCCACAGCCACAGCACCGCCGCCACCGGCGGCAAGGCGACGAGCAACCCCCGCCGGTCCGGCCGGAATCCCGCCACGGCGCCCTCCCCCGTCGATCCGCGTCGCCGCGGTGACCGCGGGCGGCGTGTGCCGCCCGGGGAAGAGACAGAGCGGGAGCCGTGGCGGTTCCCCGCACGCCCGGGATCTGCCCCGCCCGCGTTCCCGCACCTCCGCCGCCAGGGCCCCGACGGCCTCGACGACAGCGACGACAGCGACGACAGCAAAGCGCGAGGTGCGAGAGCCGGCGGCCCCCTCAAGGGCCCCTGCCGGCCGCGCCGGGCGCCCTGGAACGACGAAGGCCCGGTCCGCGGCTGCGGACCGGGCCTCCTCGCCCCGGAGGGCGGCGGATCAGACCTTCAGGGGCTTGATCGCGGTCGGGGCGTGGCCGGGCTCGGTGGCCAGCTCCTCGAACTCCGTCACGTCGCTCATGTCGACCGTCTTGCTCATCGAGATGTTGGTGACACGCTCCAGGATGGCCTCGACGACCACCGGGACGCTGTATTCGGCGGCGAGCTTCTTGGCCTCCTCGAAGGCGGCGCCCAGCTCGTTCGGGTCGGTGACGCGAATCGCCTTGCACCCGAGGCCCTCGACTACCTTGATGTGGTCGACACCGTAGACGCCGATCTCCGGGGTGTTGATGTTCTCGAACTCCAGGTTGACCTGGAAGTTGATGTCCAGGCCGATCTGGGCCTGCCGGATCAGGCCCAGGTAGGCGTTGTTCACCAGGACGTGGACGTACGGGATCTTGTGCTGCGCGCCGACCGCCAGCTCCTCCAGCATGAACTGGAAGTCGTAGTCGCCGGAGAGCGCGACGATCGGGGTCTTAGGGTCGGCGGTGGCGGCGCCCAGCGCGGCGGGGATCGTCCAGCCGAGCGGGCCGGCCTGGCCGCAGTTGATCCAGTGGCGCGGCTTGTAGACGTGCAGCATCTGCGCGCCGGCGATCTGGGAGAGGCCGATGGTGGTGACGTAGCGGGTCTCCGGACCGAACGCCTTGTTCATCTCCTCGTAGACGCGCTGCGGCTTCATCGGGATGTTGTCGAAGTGCGTGCGGCGCAGCAGGGTGGCCTTGCGCTCCTGGGTGGAGGCGGCCCACTCGCCGAAGTCGGGCAGCTTGCCCTCGGCCTTGAGGTCCTTCGCCACCTCGATGAAGAGCTCCAGGGCGGCCTTTGCGTCGGAGGCGAAGCCGTAGTCCGGGGCGAAGATCTTGCCGATCTGGGTGGGCTCGATGTCGACGTGGACGAACTTCCGGCCCTTGGTGTAGGCGTCCAGGTTGTAACCGGTGTGGCGGTTGGCCCAGCGGTTGCCGATGCCGAGGACGAAGTCCGACTCGAGGAACGTCGCGTTGCCGTAGCGGTGCGAGGTCTGCACACCGACCATGCCGGCGCTGAGCTCGTGGTCGTCCGGGATGGTGCCCCAGCCCATCAGGGTGGAGATGACCGGGACGCCGGTCAGCTCGGCGAACTCGACCAGCAGGCCGGAGGCGTCGGCGTTGATGACGCCGCCGCCGGCGACGATCAGCGGACGCTCGGACTCCAGCAGGAACCGGATGGCCTTCTCGGCCTGGGCCCGGGTGGCCTGCGGCTTGTAGACCGGCAGCGGCTCGTAGGTCTCGGGGTCGAAGTCGATCTCCGTCTGCTGGACGTCGATCGGCAGGTCGATGAGGACCGGGCCGGGGCGGCCGGAGCGCATCAGGTGGAAGGCCTCCTGGAACACGCCCGGGACCTGGGCGGCCTCCAGGACGGTGGTGGCCTTCTTGGTGACGGGCTTCGCGATCGCGGCGATGTCGACGGCCTGGAAGTCCTCTTTGTGGAGCTTCGAGACCGGGGCCTGGCCAGTGATGCACAGGATCGGGATCGAGTCCGCGATCGCCGAGTACAGGCCGGTGATCATGTCGGTGCCGGCGGGGCCGGAGGTACCGATGCAGACACCGATGTTGCCCGCCGTGGCACGGGTGTAGCCCTCGGCCATGTGGGAGGCGCCCTCGACGTGACGCGCGAGCGTGTGGTCGATGCCACCGCCCTCCTTGAGCGCCCGGTAGAAGGGGTTGATCGCGGCGCCCGGCACTCCGAACGCGTGGGTGACGCCTTCACGCTTGAGGATCTCAACTGCCGCTCGGGCGGCGGTCATACGAGGCATGGGGTGCTCCTGCTCCGGCCTTGGGGATCGGCTCTGTCGCGCCACCTGAGAGCGTCGTCCCGCGTCGGCGTCCAGTTTAGATTCCGCAATGCGGAAGTTTAGTTCTGCTATACGGAAGCAATGTAAAACGAGCCCGGTCCGGCGTCAAGGGAGGCGGGGGCGAGGGAGCGGCGCCGGAGCGCAGGGGGCGCAGTCCGGGAAGTGGCTCGCCAACTCCCGGCCGTTGGTGGACGATGGACGGCAGCCACGAGGGGGAGGCGTCGTGACGATCGAAAGCGTGCCGGTGCGCTGTCCGGCCTGCCGCCGTGACCATCTGTACGCGCCGCCCGTCTACCCGTGCGCCTGCGGCGCGCCGCTCGCTCCCCCGCTGCTGCGCGGCGCACCCCCCGAGCCGATCACCCATCGCACCTGGACGGACGACTGGGTGACCGTGCGCTGCCCCTTCTGCGAGCGGCAGGACCAGTGGCCGCAGCCGGAGCTCGGCTGCCCCTGCGGAACCGTGCTGCGCATCCTGGTGCGCCCGGTGAGCGCACCCGCCCCGGACTGCGGCCGGGCCGCCGCGACCGCGAGGCCTGACGCCCCCGGCCCCGCGCACATACCGCTGCCCCCCACCGCGACGGCGGCCCGTCCCGTGTTCCGTCCGGTGACCATCCGCACCGCACGCGACGCGGTGACGGCCGCCGCGATGTATCTGAGGTGGCTCGGCTTCAAGGACGTCGTCCAGCCGGAGGTCAGACCCGTGTCCGGCATCGACCTGCGCGGGCAGGGCGTGGTGGCCCAGGTCGATCCGTCGACCCGGCCGGCCGGCCTCCGCGACATCGAGTGCCTGTGGCTGAACGGACTCAGCGCGTCCGCGCAGAGCGTCTTCTTCTCCCTCGCGGGCTACGCGGACGACGCGCGGGCTCGTGCGGACAGGCTGGGCATCCCGCTGTTCGTCATGGATCTCACGGGCTGTCCCCAGCCGGTCAACGCACCCGCGGACGAGCTGCTCACGATCGGCACGTAGCCTGCGCAACCGGTCCGAATCTCAAATAAAGCTCAGAATCGGCCGTTTCGGGCTTCGGGCCCCCGTACGGACGGGCACATATCTCCTACAGCCGCGGACACGGCTCGGGGGAGGTGGGCGTGATGCCCCTCGACATGTGGTGGTTCACCGGAGCGGCGTGCGTGGTGCTCGCGGCGGCGGCCGTGCTCCTGAGGTCCGGTACGCCCGGCGCGGACGCGACCGGTGCGCCCGGCCCGCAGTCCGTCGCCCTCCTGCGCGGCGGTCGCCGGGCAGCCGTGACCGTGGCGCTCGTCGCCCTCCATCAGCGCGGTGTCGTCACGAGCGGGCGCAGGGGCACGGTACGGATCGACGGCTGGGGGACCGCGGTCCGCGATCCCCTGCAGCTCGCCGTCCACACCTCCCTGCGCCGCGCGGTGGGCATCCAGGTGCTGCTCACCGTGCCCCGGGTGCAGCGCGCCCTCGACGGCCTGCGCGACCAGTGCGCGGCCCAGGGCCTGCTGCGGCCCCGCAGGCGCTGGCACGCGGCCCGTGCGCTGCTGGTTGCGGTGCCGGTGACGGTCGTGGCCGGCCTGATGGTCACGACCGGCTCCCCGGCGGCGACGGCGGCCGCGGCGGTGCCGGTGGCGGGAGCCGTCGCGCTCTGGTTCGTGCCGCGTCAGACACCGGCGGCGCGCCACCTGCTGGCCTCGCTGCGCGAGGCCCACCCGCTGCCGGACCGGCCGCTGCGCGGCAGCGCGAGCGTGCCGCGGGTGCAGATGTCGGTGGCGCTGCACGGCGACCGGGCGCTCCTGCTGCACCTCCCCCACTTCGCGCGGGACGGCGGCCTTCTGGGGCGCGGCAGCCGCGAGAGGGGCTTCATGGCGGACGAGACGTCGCCGGGCCGGGGCGGGGCGCCGTCGTGCGGGGGCGGCCCGGGGTGACGGGCGGGTGTCCTCCCCCACCCCCACCCCCACCTTCTCCGAACCGGGGGCTCCGCCCCGGGGGGGCGCCCGGGTCAGCTGAAGCGGTCGCGGAGTTCGACCTTGCGGACCTTGCCGCTCACCGTCATCGGGAAGTCCGGCAGGATCTCCACCCGGCGCGGGATCTTGTAATGCGCCAGGCGCTCCCGGCAGAACTCCGTGATCTCCTCCAGCGTCGGCGGGTCCTCCGCGTCGCGCGGGATCACGCAGGCGAGGATCTCCTCTCCGTACCGCTCGTCCGGCACCCCCACCACCTGCACGTCCGCGATCTTGGGGTGCGTGTAGAGGAACTCCTCGATCTCGCGCGGGTACACGTTCTCCCCACCCCTGATGATCATGTCCTTGATGCGGCCCACGATCTGGACGCAGCCGTCCTCGCGCATCACGGCCAGGTCACCGGTGTGCATCCAGCGGCCCGCGTCGATGGCCTCCGCCGTCTTCTCCGGCTCCTCCCAGTAGCCCAGCATGACGCTGTAGCCGCGCGTGCATAGCTCGCCCGCCTCTCCGCGCGGCAGCGTCACGCCGGTGACCGGGTCGACCACCTTGACCTCGACGTGGGGCATGACGCGGCCGACCGTGCCCGTACGGCGTTCCAGGTCGTCGTCGCGACGCGTCTGCGTGGAGACGGGGGACGTCTCCGTCATGCCGTAACAGATCGACACCTCCGCCATGTTCATCTCCGCGACGACCCGCTTCATCACCTCCACCGGGCACGGGGAGCCCGCCATGATGCCGGTGCGCAGCGAACCGAGGTCGTAGGCGGCGAAGTCGGGGAGGTTGAGCTCCGCGATGAACATGGTCGGCACCCCGTACAGCGACGTGCACCGCTCGTCGGCGACGGCCCGCAGGGTCGCGGCCGGGTCGAAGGAAGGCGCGGGGATCACCATGCACGCGCCGTGCGAGGTGGCCGCGAGGTTGCCCATGACCATGCCGAAGCAGTGGTAGAAGGGCACGGGGATGCAGACGCGGTCCTGCTCGGAGTAGGCGATCATCTCGCCCACGAAGTACCCGTTGTTGAGGATGTTGTGGTGGGAGAGCGTCGCTCCCTTGGGGAACCCGGTCGTCCCCGACGTGTACTGGATGTTGACGGGGTCGTCGCAGGACAGCTCCGCCTCACGCGCGGCGAGCCGGTCCCCCGTGACGGACGCGGCCGCCGCCACCAGCGCGTCCCAGGAGGCGTCGCCGATGTAGTGCACGGACCGCAGCCGCGGACACGAGGCGCGGACGGCGTCGGCCATCGCCCGGTAGTCGCTCGTCTTGTGCGTCTGCGAGGCGACGAGGACCGAGATCCCGGCCTGGTTCAGGACGTACTCGAGCTCGTGGGCGCGGTAGGCCGGGTTGATGTTGACCATGATGGCGCCGATGCGGGCGGTGGCGTACTGGATCAGCACCCACTCCGCGCAGTTGACGGCCCAGATGCCGACCCGGTCCCCCTTGGCGACGCCGGAGCCGAGCAGTCCGCGCGCCAGCAGGCGCACGGCCGCGCCGAACTCGGCGTACGTCCAGCGGCGGCCCGACGCCACGTCGACGAGCGCCTCCCGGTCGGGCCAGGCCGCGACCGCGCGGTCGAGGTTCGCGCCGATCGTGTCGCCGAGCAGCGCGGTGCCGCTCGTGCCGTGCGCGTAGGACAGGTTCATCGCAGGTCCCCTTCCACGTACTCGGCGGACGAGCCCTCCGCGGTGAGACGGCGCAGCTCGACGCGGCGGATCTTCCCCGACACCGTCTTGGGCAGCTCGGCGAACTCCAGCCGGCGGATCCGCTTGTACGGGGCGAGGACCGCGCGCGAGTGCTCGAAGAGCACCTTGGCGGTGTCGGGCCCCGCCTCCCAGCCCTCGGCGAGGACGACGTACGCCTTCGGCACGGCGAGGCGCACCGGGTCGGGGGCGGGCACGACCGCGGCCTCGGCCACCGCCTCGTGTTCCAGCAGCGCGCTCTCCAGCTCGAAGGGGCTGATCTTGTAGTCGCTCGCCTTGAACACGTCGTCGGACCGGCCCACGTACGTCAGGTACCCGTCGTCGTCCCGGGCGGCGATGTCCCCGGTGCGGTAGTAGCCCCCGGCCATGGCCTCGGCCGTACGCTCCGGGTCGCCGTGGTACCCGGTCATCAGGCCGACCGGGGCGGTGGACAGGTCGAGCGCGATCTCGCCCTCCTTCGCGCCCGGCTCGCCGGTGACGGGGTCGAGGAGCTCGACCGTGTAGCCGGGGCTCGGGCGGCCCATGGAGCCCGCCTTGAGCAGCTGGCCGGGGCTGTTGGAGACCTGCACGGCGGTCTCCGTCTGGCCGAACCCGTCGCGGATGGTCACGCCCCACTCGCGCCGCACGGTCTCGATGACCTCGGGGTTGAGCGGCTCACCGGCGGCGACCACCTCGCGCGGGCGCCGGGCGAGACCGCCGAGGTCGGCCTGGATCAGCATGCGCCACACGGTCGGCGGCGCGCAGAAGCTGGTGACGCCCGCGCGGTCCATCTCGGCCATGAGCCGGGCCGCGTCGAAGCGGGTGTAGTTGTGGATGAAGACGGTCGCCTCCGCGTTCCACGGGGCGAAGAGGTTGGACCAGGCGTGCTTGGCCCAGCCGGGCGAGGAGATGTTCAGGTGCACGTCGCCGGGCCGGAGGCCGATCCAGTACATCGTCGCCAAGTGGCCTACGGGGTACGACACATGGGTGTGCTCGACGAGCTTGGGCCGGGCGGTGGTGCCGGAGGTGAAGTACAGCATGAGCGGGTCGTCGGCGCGGGTGGGCCCGTCGGGCACGAAGGGCGCGCCCGCCCCGTACGCGTCCTCGTAGGCGATCCAGTGGGGGACGCGGTCGCCGACGGCGATCCGGGTGTAGTCGCCCGGCACCTCCGCGAACTTGGCGGCGTCCTCCGAGCGCACGATCACATGGCGCGCCCGGCCGCGCTCCACCCGGTCCCGCAGATCGGCCGGCCCGAGGAGCGGCGTCGCGGGGATGACGACGGCCCGCAGCTTCATCGCGGCGAGCGCGGTCTCCCACAGCTCGACCTGGTTGCCGAGCATGACGACGACCCGGTCGCCGGGCCGCACCCCCAGCCCGCGCAGCCAGTCGGCGACCCGGTCGGAACGGTCCGCCATCTCGGCGAAGGTCCGCCTGACCTCGCCGCCGTCCTCCTCGACGATGTGCAGCGCGGTGCGGTCGTTGTCCCGGGCGATGGCGTCGAACCAGTCGAGGGCCCAGTTGAAGTGCTCGAAGCGGGGCCAGGCGAAGCCCTCGTAGGCGCCCGCGTAGTCCTCCCGGTGCTCCAGCAGGAAATCCCGGGCAGTCCGGAACCTCTCGGTCGCGCCGCCAGACGTCATGTTTCCTCCTCGTTGCGGGACGGGCCTCGCACATCGTGTAATCGGTGACCTGGGTCTCACTACCCCCATACGGGGGTGTCGTCCCGGAGCTGGGCACCGGCGGGAGGAGCTGCGCGTGGGCGGACCGGACGAAGCGGTCGAGATGCGGGCAGCACTCGTACGCCTGCGGCGGGCGACCGGGCTGCCCGTCGCCTTCGGCGGACTCGTGCACGACGCGCGCCCGCTGCGCATCGCCGAACTGACCGGAGCGGCGACGAACGCGCTGCGCGGACTCGCCATCCGCACCGGCAACGGGCTCGGCGGGAAGTCGATGGCCCTGTCCCGGCCGTGCACCGTGACCGACTACCCGACCGCCCGGCACATCAGCCACGAGTACGACGCGGCGGTCGCGGCGGAGGGACTGCGGTCGGTCGTCGCGGTGCCGGTCGTCGTACGCCGCCGGGTGCGCGGCGTGCTGTACGGCGCGCTGCGCCGGCCCGTGGCGCTCGGTGACCGGGTCCTCGACGAGGCCGTGGCCGCGGCGCGCGACGTGGAGCAGGCGCTCCTCCTGCGGGACGAGGCGGGGCAACTGCTGGCCTGGGTACGCGGACCGGGAACGGGCGCCGGCCCGGGGGCGGACGGGGACCGGCGGTCCTGGGAGACGGTCCGCGAGGTGCACGGTGACCTGCGGGCGATGGCCCCGAAAATCGCGGACCCGGCGCTGCGCGCGGAGCTGCTGGCGGTGTGCGGCCGGCTGGCCTCCGCCGACGCCGCCGCGCCTGCGGCGGGGGTGCCGCTCGCCCCGCGCGAGGTCGACGTGCTCAGCTGCGTGGCGTCGGGTGCGACGAACGCGGCGGCGGCGGAACGGCTGGGTCTGAAGCCGGAGACGGTGAAGGCGTATCTGCGCTCGGCGATGCGGAAGCTGGGCGCCCACAGCCGGGGCGAGGCGGTCGCTGCGGCACGCCGGGGCGGCGTACTGCCGTAAGCGGTGGGGTGAAGGCGGGGCGCATCCCGCGACGGTCAGCCCGTCTCCGCCACGGCCCCGAAACGGACGTCGTGCGTCCGTGCGGAGGTCATGGTGGTGAGCAGACCGGCGGCCTCCTCGGTCAGTTCGGCGCGCTGCTCCCGAGTCAGCGGGGCGAACGGCTGGACCGTCAGCGTCGCGATGTCCTTCGTCTCCTCCAGCCGCCAGATGCCCGCCAGGAAGCCGTCGACGAGGAAGGTGCGGTAGGCCTGGTTCCCCTTCCAGGTGCGCGTCCGGTGCTCCGCGGGCACGACCCGGCTCCGGTCCGCATGCGAGAGCAGCAGGTTGTCGAACTCCGGCAGGAAGCGCGGCGGCGCCGGAGTGTCCTGGTCCGGCCGGGGCGCCTCCGGCACGTCGAACAGTTCGGTGCCCTGGCCGTCCTGGAAGACGAGGAGATCCGGCCGCAGCCGCTCGAACGCCTCGCGCGTCCGGGTCAGCCCCGACCACGTCTGGAAGTCCTTGACGGAGGCGGGCCCGAAGGCCGCGAGGTAGCGCAGGACGGTGTCGTCCGGTGCCGGCACCGGCTCCGTCTCCCTGCCGAACCAGTGCTCCGCCGTGGTCAGCGCGACCTGCCCGCTGCTCCCCCACAGGCCGCGCGGGGTGACCTGCACGAGAGGCAGAGTGCAGCGGGCTGCGACCGAGAGGGCGAACGGGTCGGCGTCCGGCCAGTGCACGAGCAGTGCCTCCCGCAACTCCTTCATCGTCCGCGGCTCCTCCTCCACGAGGTCGCGCGCGACGGCCGCGAGCCGTCCCAGGTCCACGCCCGCGAGCCCCTTCCTGAACTGGCCCAGTTCGCGGTCGCGCGCGGCCTGCACCAGGGGTCGCAGCGCCATGCAGTCGTCGGCGGTGTGCGTGTGGATGGTGGAGCGCATGGTCACCATGCGGGCGACCCGGCGGTCGGCCATCGCCGCGGACAGCTCACCCGGGTCGAAGCCCTCGAGGCGGGCGGCGAGCGCGTAGTACGGCGGCTTCACGTTCTGCGCCTGGAGCCCGACGAGGTGCCGCACGGCTCCCTCGGCGGTCGTCGCCGATCGGGGTGCGCGACGCAGCAGCATCTGCCGCTCCAGAGTGGCGCGGTTGAGCGCGCGGGTGCCGAGCCTGGGATACGTGGTCTTCACCGTCTTGGTCGCCATGGCGCGTACGCTACCCAGCCTTGCGGACAGCCTCTGTCCTCGACGGGTCCGGGGCCGGTCACGTGTGCGGATATCCTGCTGAACTGCACTCCCTGGCCGCCGAGTTCGACCTGCACGAACTGGCGGTCGAGGACGCGCTGGAGGCCCATCAGCGGCCCAAACTGGAACGCTACGGCGACACGCTGTTCGTCGTCCTGCGGGCCGCCCGCTATCTCGACGCCCAGGAGGAGGTCGACTTCGGCGAACTTCACGTCTTCGTCGGCAAGGACTTCCTGATCACGGTCCGCCACGGCGCGGCCCCCGACCTGTCCGCGGTGCGCCACCGCATGGAGCAGACGCCCGAACTGCTCGCGCTGGGCCCGGAGGCGGTGCTCTACGCGATCCTGGACGCGGTGGTCGACGGCTACGCCCCGGTCGTGGCCGGAGTGCAGAACGACATCGACGAGATCGAGACGGAGGTATTCGGCGGCGACCCGGCGGTCTCGCGCCGTATCTACGAACTGTCCCGCGAGATGGTCGAGTTCCAGCGCGCCACCCGGCCCCTCGTCTCGATGCTGCACGGGTTGATGGCGGGCTTCGCGAAGTACGGCACGCACGAGGAACTGCAGCGCTATCTGCGCGACGTGGCCGACCACGTGACCCACACCAGCGAACGCGTGGACGGCTTCCGCCAGGCACTCGCGGACATCCTCACGGTGAACGCGACGCTGGTGACCCAGCAGCAGAACGCGGAGATGCGGGCGCTGGCGGAGGCGGGCTTCGAGCAGAACGAGGAGATCAAGAAGATCTCGTCGTGGGCTGCGATCCTGTTCGCCCCCACGCTGGTCGGGACCATCTACGGCATGAACTTCGACGCGATGCCGGAGCTGAACTGGACGTTCGGCTATCCGTTCGCGATCGGCCTGATGGCACTGGTGTGCACGAGTCTGTACTTCATCTTCAAGCGGCGGGACTGGCTGTAGGCAACGTGGCCGAAACGTCGCGTCGGTAGGTGAAGTGACGCTTATGAAGCAACTTCTTCGAGGCCGCGACGTGGAGGGGCAGCCGGTGGGCACGAGGGCGGTTCACCGACGGCGCGTGGGCTCAATGGTCGTGGCCGTCTTCGTGCCCGGGCCCCTCGCTGGGGTGAGCGTCCTTCGCGGGCGTGGTGGGCTCGGAGGTCGGATCGGCGGTGCCGTTGCCGTCGTCGCCCTCATGTCCTTCGTCGCTGCCCTTCTCGGTCTCGGCGTCGCTGTGGCTGTGTCCCCCTCCGGCTCCCTCGGCCATGGTGGGGGCAATGTGGCGCAGGCCCGCGAAGGTGAGCGCTGTGACGACAAGGACGGCCAGACCCATGAGACCGAAGATGCGCCGCCACGGTCTCTTGTCCTCCTTCAGGAAGTAAGCGACGAAGGACAGGACGATGCCCAGCGGTATCAATACGGCACAGCGGTCCGGGAGGTCTGCGAAATGCTGCATGCCGCCGCTGAGCATGCCGAGGCCGAACGAGAGCATGGTCGACGTGCCGAGCACTCGCATCATGCGTGACAGGGCGGGCTTCTCGGTGGCGAGGATGATGTCATTGAGGACGGTTGCGACCAGGAAGACCAGTACGCCGGATCCGGCGATCATCGAGTAACGGGTCGGGTCCATGGGGTGGTGCACGACCGCGCCGCTGATGAGTCCGGCACCCACGTAGTAGCCGACGTAGCCCAGGTAGCGCCACGGGAGGGAGGCGCCTTCTCGCCTCCTGGCGGAGCGGCGGTGGCTGGGGACCGGCTGTGACGGGGTGGGGGGCGGGGTGGTGGCGAGACCGGATGAGGAGGACAAGAGCTGCTGGCCTTTCAAGGGTGGTTCGATGGCATGGGAACTGATCGCCTTGGGCTCTCGACGAGACATGGATGCGCCGTTCGGGGCCGAAAGCGGGATTGCCCGGGAACAGCAGAAGCCGAGCGCGACCCACGGCTCCGTACCGTCACATGGGGACGGCAGAGGGGCCCGCTTCCGACACGTGGGCGGAGGCAGCGCGGGGTGCGGCCAACGATCCGTCGAGGGTTCGAAGGCGCGAAGAGTTAAATCCGTAGAACCGCGGAGTCCGGCAAAGGGGGAGGCGCCCAAGGGGCACCGGCAGGTCGACCGTCGAGGGGTACGTACGCGTGCGGAGGCCGAATCACATGAGGCTCGCACGGGGCAGACAGCGCAGCACCCTGCTCGGGCTGGCCGGACACGCACTGGTGAGCCTCGTGGCTGGTGTCCGGGGCATCGTGATGGTCGGCGTGTCGCTGGTCGGCGTGCGCGCCGGGCCCGTCGTGGCTGTGCTCGGCCGCACTGGCATCCTGGGTGCCCAGGGTCACCGAGCTTGTCGCCGCGGGGTGCGCATGGCCTGCGGCGCTCTCCGCGCTGACACCATGTGTGTACGTCAGTGCGAAGAGTAGCGCGACCAGCACCCACATCCGCGACGGACCCGTTGCACCTGAACGGGACCGCAGCGCGCTGAGGGTCGGCCCGGCCGCGAACATGACGGGGAGCATAGCTGTACCTCAGGGTGGACGACCAACACCCCTTCGGGCGCGTGCTCGCTCCTGCCCGTCTGTCACTGCAGCAGGTGATCGCCACAAGGGCCGCGCTCTGGCACGCCACCTCCGGACGGCCTGGTGGGGGAGATCGCCCGGGCCGACCGAGCTGCTCTCACCCCTCGGGGCCTTCCACGATCACCAGAGTGCCCCGGCTCCCCGTGCGAACGGCATGTCGGGCGCCTGCCGCCACCACGTACATCTCCCCCGGCCCCACCGTCACCTCGGCACCCTCCACGCTCAGTTCCAGCCTGCCTTCGAGTACGAGCAACACCTCGGTGGTGCTGTGTGTCTCCTCCTCGACTGGCAGTTCGTCCATGCGCAGCACCTTGACGCAGGCCGTCCCCACCTCGCCCAGTGGGCGAGAGCTCCAGGCATCCGACAGCGCGGCCGCGGTCTGGCACAGGTTGACCACACTCATGACATGCCTCCCAGCGGGCCCCTCCCGTCATTCCGGGAGAGTCCGCACATCACGTTCAATGGATGCTGGGAAGCTATCCGAACTGGAGCATCAGGTGATCGACCGTTCGGTAAAGCCTGTCACCGTGCTCAGCCGACCACCGGGTGAAGGTTCCGAGACGGGCAGTGAGTGCGTTTCGAGCCGCTGCTGCACGTCCTGGGGCCGACCGGGCCGAGACGTCGACGTGAGCGACGAGCTCAGGGGCCGACGTACTCGAAGACCCCGCCATAGGGGTGCCGCAGCACCGCGCGGTGGCCGTTCGGGGTGGGCTGGATGGGCATCACTATCTCGGCGCCCTCCGCTGTCACCTCGTCAACGGCGGCTTCCAGGTCGGCGACGGTGAGAGTCGCCGCCACACCCGCGACCCGCTGCACCGCTTCGTCCGTACCGCTGAAGAGAAGGATGGGGCCGATGCTTGCCAGGGTGACCCCGGCAAAGGCGAAGCGTGCGGCCGTGCTTCCGGTCAACTTCTCGTAGAAGGGCACAGCTGCGTCCAGGTCGTCGACGCGCTGCCGCACGACCACTGATTCGATAGCCATGGTCGACATCTTCACACCCTCACATCCGCACGGTGAACACCGCCCCCGCGTACGGCAGTTGGGACGAGCATCGAAATCCCGGAGGGGTCGGCACCGCCAGTTGGACGACGAGCGTGAGCGCCCGCGGATCACGTGTTGCCGGGAGAGGCACCCAGAACCCGGAGCGTGGCGCTGCGCAGGGCGGCCGCGGCTTCGTCGGCGGGCATCCGGCCTGCTGCAACCTCGCGGCCGGCGGCGTGGCCCAGCGCTGTCACGGCGGCCACCAGCCAGGCCGCTGACGGCGCGGGGTCGAACTCCCCGGCTTCCTGCCCTCGCTCGATGAGGCGGGTGAGCCGGGCGCCGACCGGCTCATGGCGCGCCTCGTCGTCCTCGCGGGACATGGGCAGCGCACCAGCCTGGGCCAGGACCGGATGACGCCGGAAGAGCTGCCAGCCGATGTCTTGGAGCCGCAGCAGCGCCTCCGCCGCCGGACACTCGTCGAGTTCGGCCGCGTCCATGGCAGCGACCGCCTCGGACCATCTCCACGGAAGTCCACTTCATCGGAGAGTTCACCCCGGACGGCCGGATGCTCCGGGCCCATCAGCTCACCCGCGTACTCCCGGAGCCGAAGCAGGAACAGCTGCCCCGAGGAGCCGTCCCTCGACCTGCGGGCCGAGAGGCGCGACACGTTGTTCAGTTCGGGAGTTTCGCCGCATAGATCCAGTCGGGGCCGTCGCATCCGATGGCGTCGAGGTGCGCCGCCCGGGTCAGGCCGGCCCGGATCGCCACGCGCTGGGAAGCGATGTTGGCCGGCCGCACCCGTGCGATCAGCGGAAGTTCGGGACCGCGGCGGGACACCCAGGCGGTGACCTCGCCGGCGGCTTCGCCCGCGAAACCCTGACCCCATGCCGAGGTGGCGAAGCGGTAGAAGAGGTTGAGGACCTGCCTCCCGTGCAGATCCATGGGCTTGATCCCGCAGAAGCCCAGCTGCTGATCGGAGCCGTGGCGTCGGACGACCCAGTACCCGTAGCCGCACCGCTGCCACTGATCGTTCCAGCGCTGATAGAGCTCCTCGGCCTCCTCGAACCGGGCGAGAGCATCCGAGGGATTGTGCAGGCAAGCCCCAGGGTCATTATGGATCTCGAAGATCGCATCGATGTCGGCTTCGGTCGGGCGCCGCAGCGACAGCCGAGCGGTCCGCAACTCCTCGGCTGCCGAGCTCTGGTCACTCATATGAAGATCGTAGATCCCGACTTGGGTTCAACGGCGACTGGCTTCCTTCACTCCCAACGACAGTGCTGCCCAGTGACTTTGGGAGTCAGGTGCTGATCACCGGGCTCACAGAGATCCGGGGCATGACGTCACTCCGGCGTCCGCCGCGTCGGGGAACCGCGCCGACCTCCCTGGAAGATCCGGTTCAGGTGGTGATCCAGGACTGAGACGGCGGATGGTGAGCTGCGCTGGCCGACAAGGATGCTGGTGCCGAGTCCGGCAGACATGGCGAGGAGGCCGACTGCCTCCAACCGGACGTCCACACCGGGCTGAATGAGATCCGCTCCCTGTGCCTGCCGGAGGAGTTCGGTCAGGGCGTCCTCGGCTGCGTCGGGGTTCTGAATGAACGGCTGGGCGGCGAGTGCCTTCTCGGTCACGGCGAGAATGGCGTACGAGGTGTAGACGAGGTGGAAGGCGCGGCTCTCCTCATCGGTCGGCAACGACGCCATCAGCAGCGCCTCGATCTTCGCGCGCGGTCCCGGCCTCTCCCCGGCGGCCCGGCACCGGGCGGCGACCCGTTCCCCGAATCGCTCCGCCAGATGCTGCAGCCCGTAGAGCAGCAGCTTTTCCTTGGTCTCGAAGTAGTACTGCACCAGCCGCAGCGACACCCCCGCTTCCGCTGCGACGTCGCGCATCCCCACGGCATGCAGGCCGCGTCGCCCGGCGACCCGGACGAGGGCCTCGGCGATCTCGGTACGCCGTTCTGTGTGGTCCACCCGCCTGGGCATCGGCTGCCTCCCCGCTCATCGGTCGCCCTGGCTTGGGGCTCTCCTCGGTCACGATGATACAGCCGTACCACCAACGTGGTACGTTCGTATCACGAAGAATCGCTATCCCGGAGGTGGCCGTGTCCACGACCCGTACCCAGCCCGATGTCGGCCGCTACACGAGCGAGGCCTTGCGCGACCGCTACTTCGCGGCCTGCGACGCGGTCTATGCACGAGGGGCGCCCGCGCTCGCGGAAACGGATGTGGAGACCTCCTTCGGCACCACGCACGTCTACCAGTACGGCCCTGCGGACCCGGCCGCCCGGTCACGCACCCCCGTCGTCCTGGTGCACGGAGCGGGCTCCTGCTCCGCCATGTGGTACCCCAACACCGCCGCTCTCAGCGCCGATCGCCCCGTCTACGCGATCGACACCCCAGGCGATCCGGGACGCAGCGTGCAGCGCGAACCCATCCACCAACCCGAACGCGCCGCACAGTGGCTGGAGGAGACGCTCACCGGCCTCGGACTCGACCGTGTGCACCTCGTCGGTTCCTCCTACGGAGGATGGCTCACCCTCAACCAAGCGCACCGCAGGCCCGGCCGCCTCGCCTCGGTCACCCTGCTCGATCCCGGCGGGCTGGAGAAGGTGGGGCTGCGCTTCTTCGTCTGGATCTTCGTCAGCCTCTTCGCGACCTTCGCACCGAAGGCGCTGCGCCCCCGACTGGCGGCCTGGCTGGAGCAGCCGGTCCTCATCGTCCCGGAGCTGCGCACGATGATCAGACTGGGCGTCCGCGCTTACCGCATACGCCGCCCGGCTCCACTGCCCCTGTCCGACGACGAACTGTCCACCATCCGCACCCCGCTCTACCTGGTACTCGGCAAGCGCAGCCTCCTCGTGCACCCACAGCGGCAAGTGGAGCGCATCCCGCGCCTGATACCCGGCGCCCGGGCCGAAATCGTCTCGAACACCGGCCACGGACCGCAGATCGACCACGCCGAGGCGGTCAACCGCCGGATGCTGAGCTTCATGGACTCCGTCAGCTGACCGATGCCGAAGCCGAACTCGTCCAGCCGTCGCAGGACCTGCGGGCCGTGAGCAGGGGTGGCGGCACGGAGGGCTGCCGGACCTGTCTCTGACTCCGGCCCGGCAGCCCTGCGCGCCACGACGAGCGGACGGCGCGCCCGGCGGACGGATCAGAGGGCGCCCTGGGACCAGGAGCCGGTGATCGCGAACGTGATGCCGGGGGTCTGGATGTTCACGAACAGCCAGTTGCCGTTCTTGGGCTCGAAGACCGAACCGGCCCACTCGGACCCCCGGTGGTCGGCCGCCGCGACGTTCTTGCCGGCGGTCCCGCCTCGCAGGTCCACGTTGTTGGCGGCGAAGCGGAAGATCTCGCCCTCCACGGTGAGCCCGTGGACGTACTCGGTGCCGCCGCCGTCCTCGCAGAGCACCAGGCCTCCGCGGGGGCTGACGCACATGTTGTCCGGCGCGTTGAGGACGTCGGAGCCCGGGGAGGCGAAGAGCACCCGGAACTCGTCGGTCGCCGGGTCGAGTTCGAAGACCTGGCCCTGCCGGGCGGGACCACCGTCGGTCGTGATCACGTAGATGCGGTCGTTGCCGTACCAGGCGCCCTCGAGACGGCTGAACACCGCGGCGCCGTTCGCCTGTGCCTGGAGCCGCACCGTGTCCGTCGCCGGGTCGACGTCGTCCACGGGCACCCAGGAGACGGTGCCGTACGCCTTCTCCCCGTCGCCGCGGGTGTCGTACGTGGTGGTGCCGATGCGCAGGGCCTCGAGCCGGCCACCCTTGGACAGGTCGCCCGGGACCGCCGGAACGAACCGGTAGAGCGATGCGTCGCCGCGGTCCTCGGTCTCGTAGACGTAGCCGGTCGCCGGGTCGATGGCGACGGCCTCGTGGTTGAACCGGCCCATGGCCCTGTAGGGCTCAGGGTTGCCCTTGCCCTCCGAGGCCACCTCGAAGATGTAGCCGTGCCGCTTGCCGGCGGTCGTGGAGAAGGTCTCCTCGCAGGTGAGCCAGGTGTTCCACGGGGTGGGACCGCCGGCGCAGTTGCGGATGGTGCCGCCGAGGCTGCCGTAGGACTCCAGCCACTGGCCGGCGTCCGGGTCGAAGACCAGCGTGGTGGTGCCGCCGCCGGCCTCGGGGTTGTAGGCGGGGGCGGTGAAGGCGGGTCCGGCGCCGCGCTCGTGGTTGCGGACGAGGTGGACCCGGTCCCCGTACCGGAAGGCGGCCATCCCGTCGTGCGCGCTCGGGGTGGGCGCCCCGTCGTCCATGCGGTCGTTGGTCCAGCCGTAGGAGATGTACTCGAACCCGCGCGGCAGTTGCAGCAGTTCCAGGCCGGTCGCCTGGTCCTTGACCGGGCTCAGCGGGCCGTACCCGGCATCGAATTCCAGCTTGACCGGCGCGGCTGTTGCTGTCCGCGCCGTGAGGGCCTGGAAGGGAACGGACGCGGCCGCAGCCACGGCAGCCCCGCGCAGGAGGGTGCGTCGTTCAAGACCGGAACCGGTCGGTCTTCCGGCGGACTTGCCTGTCATGGGAGTCCTCTCGATGCATCTGACCAGGGGCGGCGCGAGCAACCCTAGGAGCAGTCGCTCGCTCCCTCTCCCAACGGAAAGTGAGCGTTGGGAGAACCTCTTTCAGCCACCGTTCGGGGACCGTCCGGCCGTGCGTTCACCGGGTCCACGACCATGCCCTCGGCCTGCGGGAGGTCACCGGGGTCGGCGCACGGGGTCCAGTTCGTCACTCTCCAGCCGATAGCCCTGCCCCCGCACGGTGGTGATCCTGGACGCGCCCAGCTTGCGGCGGAGGTAACGGACGTACACATCGACGATGTTGGAGCCCTCCGACGCCTCGTACCCCCAGACGTCGGAGAGCAGGTCTTCGCGGCCGAGCACCCTCCCGGCGTTGCGCATGAGGTGTTCCAGCAGGGCGGCCTCTCGGGCGCTGAGCTGGATGATCCGGCCGTCGACATACGCCTGGCGGGTGCGGGTCTCCAGGGCGATTCCGGCGCGGCGCAGGACGGAGCTGTCGGTCTCGCGCAGGCGCAGGCGCAGGCGGACTCGGGCGAGGAGTTCTTCGAAGCTGAAGGGTTTGGTCATGTAGTCGTCGGCGCCGCCCTCGAGGCCGTACACCGTGTCGGCGACGGTGTCCCGGGCCGTGAGGATGATGACCGGGAGGGCGCTGGATGCCGCGCGGAGGCGGGTGACGACGGTGAAGCCGTCCTCGCCGGGCAGTCCGATGTCCAGGACCATCAGGTCGTATCTGCCCGACATGGCCGCGCGCCGGGCCGTCTCCCCGTCGGTGACGACAGTGGTGCGGAAGCCGTGGGCGGTGAAGCGTTCCGAGAGGTAGGAGGCTATGTGGGCCTCGTCCTCGGCGATGAGGAGATGGCGGCGGGGCTGTCTGCTCTGGCTCATGGTTTCCGAAGGCCGCCGTTCAGGGCGTGCGTGACATACGGGATGCGCAGGGTGAAGGTCGCGCCTCGTCCCGGACTGCTGTCCACCTGGACCTCGCCGTGGTGCGCTTCGGCTATGGCCTTGACGATGGCGAGTCCGAGCCCGGCCCCTGTCCGGCCGCGGCTTTCCTCCGCCCTCGTGAACCTCTCGAAGATGCGTTGCTGGTCGGCGAGCCGAATGCCGGGACCGGTGTCCTTGACCCACAGCTCGAGCCTGTCGGCTCCGGCCCGGCCGCCGATCCAGATACGGCCGTGCTCCTCGGTGTGCTGAGCGGCGTTCTGGGCCAGTTGGATCATGGCCTGGGTGAGGAGCTGGCGGTCGGCGTGGAGGGTGTCGCGGTGCGGGTCCTCCACGAAGTCCAGGAGCCAGCGGCGTTCGGCCAGCGCGGCTGCCTTCACGTACACCTCCTCGATCAGTTCGGAGAGGCTGAGGTCCTCGGGGCGCAGGGCGTCCGGGCGGCGGGCCTTGGCCAGCATGAGGAGTTCCTCCGCCATGCGGTGCATGCGCTGCAGTTCGTCGGTGATGACCGCCACCGTCTGGGCGCGGTCCGCCGGGTCGTCAGGGAGTGTCTCCAGCTGGCTGAACACGATCGTGATGGGGGTGCGCAGCTCGTGACCCACGTCGTTCATGAACTGGCGCTTGGTCGTGAAGGCGTCGTCCAGGCGGTCGAGCATGTCGTTGAAGGTTCCTGCCAGTTGACCGATCTCGTCTCGGTCCTGGACGGGGATGCGGCGGGTGATGTCCGACTCGTGGATCGAGCGGGCGGTGTCCCCCAGGACCCGCAGCGGAGCGACGATACGGCTGGCGAAGATCCAGCCGACGCACGCGGAGAGCAGCATGGCGCCGAGGCCGAGATAGGTCTGGATGCGGATCGAGTCGTTGATGTGGTCGCGTTCCTGCTGGGTGAAGGTGGCGATGACGAGCACGCCCCGCGCCGGATCGCCCGCCACCACGACGGGCACGGCCACGAACCGCACGGGGCCCGCAGGGCTGTTGGCATCGCCGTAGGAGGGTGAGCGGACGGCGGCGGCCCGGCCCATCAGCGCGTGGTCGGTGTCCAGGCGGGCCGGCGGCTCCTCGGCGGAGCGGCGGTACGGATCTCCGGCGACCAGGGTGATCAGGGTCTGGCCATGCTCCGGTATGTAACCCTCCAAGTAGGAGACGAAGAGTGCGCGGACTGTGCCGGGGGCCGGCCCCGTACCGCCCGCGGGCCCGGTCGCGAAGGCGCGGAACGCCTCGATGTCGTGGGCGAGTTCGCGGTCGACTCGTTCGTTCAGGCGGGCCGTGAGGATGAAGGATTCCGCACCGGTGAGGCTCGCCAGGGTCAGTCCGACGAGCAGCACCATCCGCCCGAGCAGGCGCGCGTGGATCGACCGGAGGGGGTGGCGCCCGGGCGTTCCGACGGCCTGCTTCGGCGGTGCGGGCTCAGCCGTCCTCACCGGTGTCATCGTCGTCTCCGTCGTCGCCCGCCGGTGTGCTCGGCGTCCCAGGGGTGGCCGGTTCCGCGGGGCTGTAGGTGGGCGTCCGATCGTCGTCGGAGGCATCCCCGGCGGGCACGGGGGGCTTCGGTGACACGGGCTGCGCCGTGTCCGTCCGGTCGGGGTCCGTGGCGTCCGCCTGTTCCGCACCGTTGGGCGCGGAAGCGACGGCATCCTCGCCGCCGTACTCGTCCTCGTGCGCGTCCGCGATCCCTGTCGTCGCGCCGGGGGACGGTGAACGGGTCGGGGCCCGCTCCGTCGCCCGGCCGTCCGGAGACGGTACGGAGCCGCTCGTGTGGTGGGGTCCCATGCGGCCGACGACGACGGGCTCGCCGAGATCCGGAGGCGGCACCTGATGGGCTCCGGAGACGGGGATCCCGACGAGCAGAATCGCGCCGGCCGCGAGAGCGGCGAGACGCTGGCTGCGGGTCACGCGGATACAACCTCCTCAGTGTCCTTACGCAAGGGCCTTCCGACTTCGGACCCGTCCTGAACAGCTACCAGCGGAGCCCGGCGGCGGCCTGCTCGGCGCATGACCTGCTCCTGAACTTTGTGTATGAGCCATGCGCCGACCGTGTGCGCGGGGGCGGCATCCCGTTCGGCGCCGCCCCCGCGTCCCGCTCAGGCGGCCATGATGACCTTGGCCGATGCGGTGTCGGCCGCTCCGTGCCGCTCCGCCCAGTTCTCCAGGGCCGTACGGCAGGCGTGGTCGAGGTGGTGCACCCGGGACAGATGCAGGTCGACGGGGCGGTCCTGCGGGATCGCCTCCAGGGCGTCGAGGATCTTCGGGAGCCTGAGGAAGGTCGCGTTGCCGCTCAGGTGCGCCTGCACGGGACCCGCGCCCTTGTCGACGATCTCCAGCTTGACGTGGGACGCCTCCCAGGCCGTCTTGACCACCGCGAGGGCGAGACCGATCAGTACGCCCTCGAACATGCTGATCGCGACGATGGACACCGCGGTGACGACGAGGATCACGGCCTCGCCTCGGTGGCCGCGCCAGAGCGAGGCGAGCCCCTTCAGGGGGATCAGCTTGAAGCCGGAGAAGACCAGGACGCCCGCGAGCGCCGGGATCGGGATGACGCCCAGCGCGGCCGGGAGCAGCGCCGCGAACAGCAGCAGCCAGGCGCCGTGCATGACCCGGGACGCCTTGGTCTTGGCGCCGGCCTGGACGTTGGCCGCGCTGCGCACGATCACCGCGGTCATCGGCAGCGCGCCGAGCAGACCGCACACGGTGTTGCCCGCGCCCTGGGCCATCAGCTCCTTGTCGTAGTCGGTCCGGGTACCGTCGTGCAGCCGGTCGACCGCCGCCGCGCTGAACAGGCTCTCCGCCGAGGCGATCAGCGTGAACGCCAGCACAGTGGTGACCATCCCGACGTCCGCGAGCTCTCCGAACCCGGTGAGCGTGGGCGGCTGGATCGCCGCGAACAGCCCCTTCACCGTCACGTTGTGGACAGGCAGCGCGAAGGCGAGCGAGGCGATGGTCGCGAGTGCGACGGCGGCGAGCGGGCCGGGCACGATCCGGACCTTCTGCGGCAGCTTCGGCCACAGCACCAGGACGGCGATCGTGCCCGCGCCGAGCAGCAGGGACGCCACGGCCGTGGCCGAGCTGGGCACATGGGCCAGCATCCCGGGCAGCCCGAGGATCTTGTCGATGCCGGAGGACGGCGCCTTGGCGTCGGTCATGGCGTACAGCTGGCCGGCTATCAGGACGAGCCCGATGCCGCAGAGCATGCCCTCGACCACGGCGACCGAGATGGCCCGGAACCAGCGTCCCCAGCGCAGCGCGCCCATGCACAGCTGGAGCAGACCGGTCGCGAGGACGATCACGCCGAGCGCCGGCAGCCCGTGCTCGCGGACCGCTTCGAAGCAGAGCACGGTCAGACCGGCGGCCGGGCCCGACACCTGGAGCCGGCTGCCCGGCAGGAAGCCCGTGACGAGGCCGCCGACGATGCCGGTGACGATGCCGAGTTCGGCCGGCACGCCCGAGGCGACGGCCACGCCCACGCACAGCGGCAGGGCGACGAGGAAGACGACGACGGAGGCGGCGAAGTCCTGTTTCAGAGTCTTCGGGGTCTTCGGGAAAGTGGTGTTCATCGGATCACTCACAGCGTCTCGAAGGAGTCGGACTCGGACCGGTGCGCCAGCACAGTGCCGGTGTGCACCTCGTAGAACCAGGCGTGCAGCCCCAGCTTCCCGTCCTGGAGGCGGGCCTCCACGCTCGGGTAGGACTTCAGCCGCATCACCTGCGTCAGGACGTGGTGCTGGACGGCCTCGGCGACCTGCGGGTCGTCCTGCGCGCCGGCCGGCTTCTCGGCGGCGTGGCCGAGCCAGTCACGGACGGCGGGCACGCCGGACAGGTCGTCACCGCGGACGAGCGCGCCGACGGCGCCGCAGTGGGAGTGTCCGCAGACCACGATGTCGGAGACTCCGAGCACCTCGATCGCGTACTCGACGGTCGCGGCCTCGGAGGTGGGGCCGGCGTGGTACGACGGGACGATGTTGCCGGCGGTGCGCAGTTCGAAGAGCTCGCCCGGACCGGCACCGGTGATGAGGGAGGGGACGACCCGCGAGTCCGAGCAGGTGATGAACAGGACGGACGGCGACTGCCCGGCGGCGAGGCCGCCCAGCTCGGTGCCGCGGGAGGCGGGGAAGGTGCGTGCGTGATCGATGAAGGGCTGCATGTCAGCTTCCTGGTGAGGAGAGTTGGCACTGCGGGGAGAGAGGGGCGGCAGCGGCACGCCGTTGAACCGCTGCCGTCGAACGGCGTGGGACCAGTGGGGGTTTGGGGAGCGGGGGGACAGGGATTTAGTCGTCGTCGCCGTCGTCGCCCGTCCAGGGGCCAGTGATGGCGACGAGGATGCCCGGGTCCTGGATGTTGGCGAACAGCGTCCTGCCGTCGGCGGAGAAGGTGACGCCGGCGAACTCGCTGCACTCCGGCGCCTCCGGGGTGCCGACGTTCAGCTCGTTGCGGGCGATCGGGTAGGTCCGGCCGTCGGCGGTGGCCCCGAAGAGGTGCGACACGCCATCGCCGTCCTCGGCGATCACCAGGCCGCCGAACGGGGAGACGGTGATGTTGTCCGGGCCGTCGTAGGCGCCGTCCTGGGACACGTCGGTGTTCACCGCCAGCAGGACCTTGAGGGTGATGGTGCTGCTGCGCGGGTCGTAGAACCACACCTGGCCGTCGTGCGGGGTGCCGGGGCTCTCGGTGCGGGCGTAGCTGGAGACGAAGTACGCGCCGCCGTCGCCCCACCACATGCCCTCGAGCTTGCGGGAGCGGGTGATCTCACCGGCCAGGAACTGCTTGCGCACGGAGGTGGTGACGGCGTCGCGGTCCGGGACCTTCACCCAGTCCACGCGGTACACGGCGCCGACCTTCGTCGCACGGGAGAGGTCGTCGACGTACTGGCCGGCGGCGTCGAAGCACTTGAACGCCTCCAGCACGCCCGCGTTGTCGGCCAGGGCCCGCAGCTTGCCGGGACCGTGGGTGAAGCCGATCGGCGGGGTCCAGCGGTAGAGCAGGCCGTTGGGCTTGGAGGCGTCCTCGGTGAGGTACAGGTGGCCGCGGTAGGAGTCGACCACGACCGCCTCGTGCGCATAACGGCCGAGGGCCTTGATCGGCTTGGGGGCGAGGTTGGCCGAGCTGCCGTGCTGGGGGTCGACTTCGAAGACATAGCCGTGGTCCTTGGTCATGCCGTTGACGCCGGCCTTGTCCTCGGTCTCCTCGCAGGTGAGCCAGGTGCCCCACGGGGTGACGCCGCCGGCGCAGTTGGTGGAGGTGCCGGCGATGCCGACCCATTCGCGCACGGAGTCGTCGGCCACCTCGACGACGGTGCAGCCGCCGGCCGCCGCCGGGTCGTAGACGAGGCCGTCCAGGTGCGGCACGGGGTGCTCGGCTACACCGAGCGGGTCGTCGATCTCGTGGTTGTTCACCAGCAGGGTTACGGCGTCGTCGTCATCGTCGTCGCCACCGGTCGCGAAGGCGCCCGTGCCGTCGTGGTTGCTCGGCGTGGTCTGGCCGGACTCCAGGGTGGTGACGCCGGTGCGGGTCAGGATCCGGTAGGAGAAGCCCTCGGGCAGGGCGAGGATGCCCTTGGGATCCGGGACCAGCGGGCCGTAGCCGACGGCCCCGCCCGTCGCGGCCGTGTCGGCGACGGCACCGGGCGCCGTCAGCAGTGCCTCCACACTGCCGACGAGCATGACCCCGGCGCCGGCCAGCGCCGATCGGCTCAGCAATTCCCTGCGGTTCAGCGGCATCTCGTCTCCTGGATGGGCGGAGTGTGCGAAGCGGTGAGCTGTGCTCGCCGACCGAGGGGAGGTCGGCGCTCCGCCATGCTGGCCAGCCGGGAAGAACCTCAGCGGAAGTCAAGGAGAAGTCATGAATGTGCTGTTCTCATGTTTCTCATCTCGACAAGGTTCCGCTCAGGCCCGGACACCACGCCCCGGTCGACGCGTAGTCCCGCCGCTCACGGGATCTCCTGTTCGGCCCAGATGATCTTTCCGTCGGCCGTGTACCGAGCACCCCACCGATGCGCGAGTTGGGCCACCAGGAAGAGGCCGCGACCGCCTTCGTCCGTGCTCCGGGCATGCCTCAGCCGCGGGGCGGTACTGCTGGCGTCGGCGACCTCGCAGGTCAAGCGGGAGTCGCGGAGCAGTCGCAGCCGTATGGGCGGTGCGGCGTAGCGAATCGCATTGGTGACCAGCTCGCTCACGACGAGCTCCGTCGTCATGGCCAGTTCCTCGAAACCCCAGGCTCGCACCTGGCGAGTCACCCCGGCTCGGACGTCGGCGACGGCGGACGGATCCGCGGGCACGTCCCATGAGACCACCTGGCCGGCACCCAGGGCGTGGGTGCGCGCCAGGAGAAGGGCGATGTCGTCGGGCTGAGGCACGGGCACGAGTTGCTGCACCGCGGACGTGCACAGTGCTCCGAGGTCGGGGTCCGGCCGGCCCAGCACGTCGCCGAGTCGGGACATGCCCAGTTCCATGTCGCGGTCGGCTCCCTCGATGAGGCCGTTGGTGTAGAGGCCGAACAGACTGTTCTCGGCGAGCTCGATCTCGGCGGCCTCGAACGCCATACCTCCCAACCCGAGCGGAGGGCCGGCGGGAGGTTCCGGGAAGTAGACGTGCCCGTCGGGTGCGACAACGACAGGTGGCGGATGGCCTGCCCTGGCCATGGTGCAGCGCCTCGTGACCGGATCGTAGACGGCGTACAGACAGGTTGCTCCGAGGAAGGTGGTCATGTGCTTGTCGGCCGGGGCGCCACCGGTCTCCTCCTCGCCCAGCCGAAGCACGAGGTCGTCGAGGTGAGCCAGCAATTCGTCGGGAGGCATCTCCATGTCGGCGAGGGTCTGGACCGCTGTGCGCAGTCGGCCCATCGCCGCCGCCGCAGTGATGCCGTGGCCCACCACATCGCCGACGACGAGGCCGACGCGGGCGCCGGACAGGGGGATCACGTCGAACCAGTCGCCGCCGACCCCGCCCGGTGCGTCCGCCGGAAGGTAGGAGGAGGCCACCTCCAGCGCGGTTCCGCCCGTCAGGGCGTGGGGCAGCAGACTGCGCTGAAGGGTGACCGCCGCCGCGTGTTCCCGGGTGTAGCGGCGAGCGTTGTCGACGCACAGCGCTGCTCGTGCCACCAGCTCTCGGGCCAGCAGGACGTCGTCGGCCTGAAACGGGACGTGGTTGAGCGACCGTACGAACGTGGTGAGGCCGAGAGCTGTGTTCCGCGCGCGCATCGGCACGGAGATGAGGGAGTGCAGTCCGAACTCACCGATGCTTGCCGCTCGGGCCGGCTGTTCGGAGACCCACAGGTCGTCGGAGGGGTCGAGGACCGGGATGAGGATCGGCTCGCCGTTGATGAGCAGACTCACGTCGTGCGGTGGGGGGAGGAAGTCCACCTTGTCCCCGATCCGGGCCACGGCCTCCGGGCAGCCCTCTCGCACGGAGCTCATGCCGGCGCGGCGCATCACCGGCTTGGCGGGGGCCGGGCCCGCATCGGTCAGCCACGCTCCGTGCCCCTCGGTGCTGAGGACGGGCTCGAGGAGATCGACCACGACGAAGTCCGCGAAGCGGGGAACGGCGAAGTCGGCGAGCTCCTGAGCCGTCCGCATCACGTCGAGGGTCCTGCCGATCCTGGTCCCGGCTTCGTTGACCAGCGACAGGAGCTGGCGGGCGTTCCACCGCTCGGTGACGTCCAGAACCATGTAACAGACGCCGGTGACGGAGTTGTCGGCGTCCACCAGGGGGAAGAAGGACGTGGAGTAGGCGTGTTGGCGGTGGGGATCGGCCCAACTCCATCCCACGTATTCGTAGTCGGTCACCGGGACTCCGGTCGCCAGCACCTTGCGCATCAGTCCCTCGATGGTGTCCGTCTGCAGCCCGAGCAACAGCTCGCTCAGACGTCGCCCCAGCCGCTGCTCACGAGGCACCCCGCCGAAGCGCTCCAGGGTGTCGTTCAGCCACACGTAGCGCAGCTGCAGATCCATCACCGCCATGCCGACCGGCGAGCGGGTCAGGAATCCGTCGAGGACGGACTGGCCCACCCTCCATTGCTGCCTCTGCTCCCGTGCCGAGATCAGGAAACACTCGTCTCCGCCCATGCGGAAGGACGCGGAGACCCGCAGGTCGACGTCGATGCTGCCGCCGTCGCGGTGCCGTACGGGGACGAGACCGCTCCACCCCATTCCGGCTCGGCATCGCTCCGCGATCCCGGCCACTCGTACCGGATCCCCGGGCATCGCCAGCAGACGCGCGACGGACCCGCCGACAACCTCCCGAGCCGGGTAGCCGAGGAGTTCTTCGGCACCCCGGGTCCAGCCGACCACGACGCCGTCTGCGGACACCACCGCAGCCGCATCCGTGGACGCGTCGAAGAGATCGCGCGGTCCTGCGGCCATAGGCACATCGGAACCTTTTCGCGCAGAATCCATTGGTCCCATCCTCTACACGACCATGTTCCTGCTTGTCCGCCCGATGTGCACGGTCCCGGCGGGTGGTGGCCGGGCCGCCTCGGCGGGCTTCCGGTCGGGCAGCAGGGGAGCCGCCGAGCAGCGCCGCCCCCTTGCCTGCGCCGGACAGGCCAACGGGCTGCGCGAGGCAGCCGGGGGCAGCATGGAAGTGCCGGTAGTCAGAACCCACGTGTGCGCCGACGGCCCCGAGGTCGGCACGTTCTGCGGGCCGGTGGAGGAGGATCTGGGATGACAGCCGAATCCTTCCGGTCCCACGGTGACGAGTACAGCCCCGAGCCGCCCCGGCCGACCGGCCTTCTGGATGTGCTCAGCGTTGCCGCGGTGGTCGTCGACGCCGAAGGGCGCATCGTGTTCTGGACCCCCCAGGCCGGGGAGCTCTTCGGCTACACCGCGGAAGAAGCCCTTGGCAAGTACGCAGCGCGCCTGTTCATCCACCCCGAGCACCTGCAGGCTGTGGCCAGTCTGTTCGGGGAGGTGCTCGAGACCGGCCGGAGCTGGGCCGGCGCCTTTCCCGTCCGGCACAAGGACGGCAGCAGTAGCCTGGTCGAGTTCCGCAACATGCGGCTGCTGGACGAGATCGGAGATGTCTACGCCCTGGGCATCGCAGCCGATCACGCCCTGCTCCAGCGCGTCGAGACCGACCTGGCCCTGTGCGAGCGGCTGATCAACCAGTCCCCGATCGGGCTCGCCCTCATGGACCCCGACCTGCGGTATCTCCTGGTCAACCCGGCACTGGAGCGAATCGACGGCATACCAGCCGCAGACCACATCGGCCGTCACCTGAGGGAGGCCCTGCCCCTGCCCGACATCGACACCATCGAGTCCGCACTGCGTCAGGTGCTCACCACCGGCACCCCGCTGCTCGACCAGTACCACGTGGGCCGCCCTCCGGCCGACCCCGCCAACGAGCACGCCTGGTCCCTTTCCTTCTACCGGCTGGAGGACCCCGGCGGGCGGGTCCTGGGTGCCGCCACCTCGGTCGTCGACGTCACCGAGCGGCACCGCGCAGCCGCCGAGGCCGACCGGGCGCGGCGACGCCTGGCCCTCATCGCCGACGCCTCCACCCGCGTGGGCACCACTCTGGAGGTGGAGCGGACCGCCCAGGAACTGGCGGAGATCGCCGCCCCCGAGCTCGCCGACGTGGTCGCCGTGGACGTTCTGGACTCCGCCCTCGCCTGCCGCCGCACGAGCAGGCCGGACGACGGTCCGGAGCTCTTCCGCGCCCTCGCCCTCAAAGCGGCCCATCCCACCGTGGCTCTGGACGCCGCCGACCCTCTCGGTGACCTGGCCGCCTACGACGGCGACCGCCTGGTCACCCTGTGCGTCCACTCCGGGCGGCCGGTGCTGGTGCGCCACGTCGGCGACCGCGATCTGCGGCGGATCGGCCGTGACGCCGAGGCCACCGCGCTCCTGGCCCGCGCCGGCGTCCACTCCTACCTCGCCGTGCCGTTGATCGCGCACGGCGAGGTGCTCGGCGCCCTCGACCTCAAACGCACCCGCAACCCGCTCCCGTTCGACGAGGACGACGTCGTACTGGCCAGTGAGCTGGCCGGCCGCGCCGCCGTGGCCATCGACAACGCCCGCTGGTTCCAGAGCGTGCGCAACACGGCCCTCACTCTCCAGCGCAGCATGTTGCCCGAACACCCGCCCCACCTCACGGGACTGGAAGTCGCCTCCCGTTACCAGCCCGCCCAGTCGACCAGCGAAGTCGGCGGCGACTGGTACGACGTCATCCCCCTGAGCGACGACAAGACCGCGCTGGTCGTCGGCGACGTCATGGGCAACGGCATCGACGCCGCCGCCACCATGGGCCGGCTGCGCACCGCCACCTGCGCCTACGCAGACCTCGACCTGGAACCGGGCGCCGTGCTCCAGCACCTGGACAAGATCACCTGCGACCTGGAGCACTACATCGTGACCTGCCTCTACGCCGTGTACGACCCCCGCACGAGGCAGTGCCGCATCGCCAACGCAGGGCACATGCCGCCCGCGCTGGCCCGCCCCGGTCACGCCCCCGCGCTGCTCGAACTGCCCACCGGAGTCCCGCTCGGCGTCGGCGGCATCCCCTTCGAGACCATCACGGCCGACTTCGGCCCCGGCGACCTGCTGGTCCTCTACACCGACGGCCTCGTCGAGACCCGGCACCACTCCATCGACGACCGCCTGAACGTCCTCCTCGGCCTTCTCGACGAACCCCAGCGGCCCCTGGAGGAAATCTGCGACCTCCTGCTGTACGGCCTGCGCCACCCCGACGACCACGACGACGTCGCCCTCCTCGTCGCCCGGGCTCTGTAGGCCGCGGAGCGCGCGCCCGTCCTGCCCGGCACGGGGCCGGGCGCGCACGCTCAGCGGTCGGTGGGGATGGCGATCCTGCGCAGCCCGTCGGCGGCGCCGAGGCGGCGGGCCGTCAACCGCCTCGCGGTGCGTACATGATCACTGCCATGCCGGCGAGGCAGATCAGCGCGCCCGCGACGTCGAAACGGTCGGGGCGGTAGCCGTCGGCGGCCATGCCCCAGGCGATCGATCCGGCCACGAAGACGCCGCCGTACGCGGCGAGGACGCGCCCGAAGTTCACGTCCGGCTGGAGGGTGGCGACGAATCCGTACAGGCCGAGCGCGATCACGCCCGCTCCGATCCAGATCCATCCGCGGTGTTCCCGCACCCCCTGCCACACGAGCCACGCGCCGCCGATCTCGAAGAGGGCGGCGACGACGAACAGGGCGACGGAGCGGGCGACAAGCACGGGGAGTACGTCCTTCGGTCGTGGGGCGGGCCCGGTGGGCGGTGGATCACGCGGCCGGGCGCCATTCCAGCATGACGTCGGCCGGCCGGACCGCCTCGCGGTCGTGGCCGGCCGACAGGCGTACGCAGCGGACCCGCGTCAGTGGCCCGCGCCGAGCCGGCCGGCGAGTCTGGCGCGCATCTCGGCGCTGGGCGCGTTCAGGCCGACGACGGTGACCTTCTTGCCCAGCCGGCCGTACTTGGCCTCGATCGCGTCCAGCGCCGCGACCGAGGAGGCGTCCCAGATGTGCGCGCCGGTGAGGTCGATGACGATGTCGTCCGGGTCGTCCTTGTAGGCGAACCGCGAGACCAGGTCGTTGGAGGAGGCGAAGAACAGCTCTCCGGTGACCGCGTAGACGACCTGCTTGCCGTCGGGGTCGATCACGGCCGAGACGTGGGCGAGGCGGGCGACGCGCTTGGCGAAGACCACCATCGCCTCGGGGATCAGCGCGAGCGCGACGACCAGGCCCGCCAGCACCTCGGTACGGAAGACCTTCGGTGAGGCGAGCCAGTCGGGCCTTCCCTGGTTCCTCGGGGATCGGGCGCGCGTCGTGGGGACTGCGGACAGCGGTGAGGACATCCAACCGTTTCTGTTCAGGCATGTGCATCCACCGGCTGGATGCGCACGCGTCGTACCGGGCTCCGTGCGGGCGCGACCCCGACGGCCGGCCTCGGCAGGGGCCCTGTCGGAGTACAGCCCGGCCTCCCCGGCCTGCGGCGTGGGGATCCCGGGCTGCGGGTCGGGCGTCGTTGCCCGGAAGTCTTCGGGGGCCGGTCGGGCCGGCGGGGGTCGGGACGGCGAAGGGATCGCCGAACCGCCTGCGGCGTACGGAACCCGGGACGATTCTATCGGCGGGCGCGACGGCCTCCGCCGTGTCAGCGGGGCGGCGCCAGGCGGTCGACCAGCGTGTGCCAGCCCGTCTCCAGGCGGTCGAGCGACATTCCTCGTCCGGCGACCAGGTGGTGGACCAGGGCGGTGTCGAGGTAGCCGAGCAGTGTGTGCGCGATCAGTTCGGCGTCACCGGCCGCGCCCGTCGCGCGCAGCAGCATCATCACGTGGGTCAGGCGCAGCCGTACCGCCGGCACGCTGTACGGGCGGACCGGGTCCGTCCGGGCGGCCAGGATCACCTCGTGGTGGTCGCGTTCGTGGCGCAGCACGGCCGGTCCGAAGGCGTGCAGGCGCTCGTCGGCCGGGGCGCCCGGACCGAGCGGCGGCGGGCCGGACAGGAAGGCGGCCTGAAGCTGCCGCTCGCGGTGGTCGAGCAGGGCCAGGAACAGGCCGGCCCGGTCGCCGAACCGCCGGAAGACGGTGCCTTTGCCGACTCCGGCCGCGGCGGCCAGCGCCTCCATGGTCAGGTTCGCGGCCCCGCACTCGGCGAGCAGTCCCGAGGCGGCCTCCAGGAGCCGCGTGCGGTTACGGGCCGCGTCCGCCCGCAGGGCCGGCGGTCCGCCGGCCGGGCCGAGAGCGGGCTCCGTCACGCCGGTCACGCCGTCGGCGTCGGGCGGAAGGAGGGGCAGGGACGGGAGGCGGCCGGTCATACCTCCAGGGTAGCCCGGAAAACCGAGAAGTGGACCGCGGTCCGGTTAACTGGTACAACAGTAAACGGACCTCGGTCCGGTTTACTCGCCCCAGCGCCTTCAGGAGTTCCCATGTCTGTTCGCATCCTCGCCCTGGTCGGCAGCCTCCGTGCCGGCTCGCACAACCGCCAGCTCGCCGAGGCGGCCGTCAAGCACGCTCCCGAGGGCGTCGACATCGAGATCTTCGAGGGGCTCGCGGACGTGCCCTTCTACAACGAGGACATCGACGTCGAGGGCGCCGTACCGGCCGCCGCCGCGCTGCTGCGCGAGGCCGCCGGCCGCGCCGACGCGCTCCTGCTGTTCTCGCCCGAGTACAACGGCACCATGCCGGCCGTCCTGAAGAACGCGATCGACTGGCTGTCCCGCCCGTACGGCGCCGGGGCCATCTCGGGCCGTCCGGTCGCCGTCGTCGGCACCGCCTTCGGCCAGTACGGCGGTGTCTGGGCGCAGGACGAGGCCCGCAAGGCCGCCGGTATCGCGGGTGCCGCGGTGCTGGAGGACGTCAAGCTGTCCATCCCCGGTTCCGTGACGCGCTTCGCCGCGACGCACCCGGCCGACGACGCCGAGGTGGTCGCCTCCCTGACCGAGGTCATCCAGCAGGTGACCGCCCAGGCCGCTCCCGCCGCGGCCTGACACCCGCGATCCGGCGGCACCGCGGTGCTCGTACCGCGAGTGCCGCCGGGTCGGCGCGGCTCCCCGCGCACACCGCGTCCCGCGCGCAGCCCCCGGCGGGACGGACGCTCGACAGCCTCGACCGCCCCGCCCAGCGCGCGACCTCATGCGCCGGCGCAACCGCTACTTCCTCGGCGGGCTGGACCCGTGCGCGTCGATCGAGTTCACCCGCGGCTGCCCCTGGGACTGCTGGCACACCGAGGCCCGCCGGCTGACGACCCGCGACCACCGGCTCTTGGGCATCCAGCACGCCGCCTGGCCGGCAGAACCTGTTCAGCCACACCAGGGCCCCGTCACGCCCCCCACTGCGCACCGGCCCCGAACCACGTCGAGTTCGGGGCCGGTGCCGTCGCGCGCCCGCTGCCGGGCGGCGGCGCCGAGGGGGCCAGGCCCGCGGTTCCCGCTGCCGGCACTCTCGGATCCGTCCGCCGTTTTCCGTGGGACCCGTGACCGTCTCCGGTGCTTCCGGTGCTTCCGGCGAACCACCGTAGGTCGGCGGCGTACCGCGCGGCCGGGATTCCACCGGCTCGTGACCGGCGGCCGCCGGAAACCTGATGAAGTCACCCGGCACGCGTTCTCGGCCAAGTGACCGCCCGCCTACCGTCATTCGCGTACTCGGCGGCCAAACAATTGGTCGCCTAGGCGCCAGATGGGGGAAATCACATGGCTCCGCCATCCGAACTCCTCGACCTCAACAATGACACCGGGGTGTGCGGGCGAATTCTGGAACTCCTCGAGAGCGAAGGAGCACGATTCCGGCTGCTGCACCACGCGCCGGAGGGCCGTACGGACGTCGCGAGCCGGCTGCGCGGACACCCGTTGGACCAGGCTGCCAAATGCATCGTCGTCCGCGTGAAGATCACGAAGCGCAGCAGCCGGTACGTCCTGGCCGTCGTCCCCGGCGACCGGCTCGTGGACCTGGAGGGGATCCGGCGCCTCTACGGGGGCAAGGACGTCTCCTTCGCCCAGCGGGACACCGCCGAGGAGCTGGCGGGAGCGGTGTGCGGTTCGATCACGCCGTTCTCGTTCCACCCCGATCTCGAAGCGGTGGTGGATCCGGAACTGCTGCGGCAGGAGGAGATCTTCTTCAACGCGGCCCGGCTCGACCTTTCCGTCGCGCTGAATTCCGAGGATTACGTCTCGATCGCCCGGCCGCGTATCGAAGCGGTCGCCCTGAACGCTACCGATGCATTCGCTGATCACCGTCGATCACCGCTGAACTGGAGTGGAAACATGACGATTCTGGACACCACGACCACTTCCTCCGTCAAGCCCGCAGCCGTCAGGCCGCCGAACGCGTGGGGAAATGAGCCCGGCGAATTCCTGAAGGCTCTCAATTCGCCGTGGTACGAACTCGTGGCCGATCTTCAGGATCTGATCCACAGGACCACGGCCGAGTATGCGACGTCGCGCGGACTCAAGGCGCTCTACCTCCCGCTGACGGTCCGCACCATCACGTGCCCGACCGGCCTCGGCAGCGACTCCGAGCCCGTACCGGTCACCGTGAACGGGGTCGACACGTACCTGCCGGACTCCAACCAGTTCATGCTCGAGTACGGCATGCGCCTCGCCCCCGGCGGCTGCTACAACATCATGCCGTCGTTCCGCGGCGAGGAGCCGGACACGACCCACCTGAACCAGTACAGCCACAGCGAGGCGGAGATCCCCGGCGGCATAGACGAGCTGATCGACTACGTCGAGGGCTACGTCAAGGCGCTCGCCGGGGCCGCCCTGGAGGCGTACGGCGACCGCATCGCTGCCGCCGCCGGCGACACCTCGCACCTGAGCCGCATGGCCGAGTACAAGGGCCACTTCCCGCGGATCACCTTCGAGGAGGCCGTCTCCCTCCTGGAGGGCGAGGAGGGCTGCGTCCGTGACGAGGGCACCTGGCGCACGCTGACCCGCCGCGGCGAGCACAAGCTGATGGAGATGGTCAACGAGTTCATGTGGGTCACGCACTTCGACCACCTCTCGGTGCCCTTCTACCAGGCCTTCGGCGACGAGGAGCAGCGCACCGCGGCCAACGCGGACCTGTTCTTCGGCATGGGCGAGGTCGTCGGCTCCGGTGAGCGCCACTCCAACGCCGAGCAGATCCGCAAGGCGCTGGTGATGCACCAGGTGCCCGAGCGCGACTACGCCTGGTACGCCGAGATGAAGCAGGAACTGCCCATGCGGACCTCCGGTTTCGGCATGGGTCTCGAGCGGTTCCTGATGTGGGTCCTCAACCACGACGACATCCGGGACATCCCGCTGGTGTCGCGGGTGGGCGAGGACAAGAAGTGGCCGGAGAGCGTCCACCGCCCGTGACCGCCGCTTCAGCTGTGTGAGCAGCGGGGCCCGCAGCGCGCCGACGCCGGCGGGCCCCGTCCGCACGCCTACCGAGGACCGTGTCATGGGCGTCTACCTGAACCGCAACTTCCTTCTGTCCTACGCCGCGTCGTTCGTCTCGCTGTTCGGCTCGAAGCTGCTGATGATCTCGTACGTGGCGTTCGTCTACGGCGAGACCGGCAGCGCCACGCTCGCGTCGGCCGTCTTCGCGGCCGACTGGATCGCGAACCTGTTCGTCGGCCTGCTCGCCACCCGGTACATCGACCGTGCCGACGCGCGCAGGCTTCTCGTGCTGCTGAACGTGGTGGCCGCCGCCGTCACCCTGCTCTTCCTGAGCGCGCTGTCGCCCCGGATGTTCCCGCTCGCCGTCGGCGTGGTCTTCGCCCGCGCCCTGCTGGGCAGCGCGGTGAACGCGGCCCGGGTCAAGGCGCTGGTGCAGTTCTTCGACGAGGAGCAGACCGACACCTACTCGACGGTCTTCAACTCCAGTCTCTTCCTGGCCATCGCCGCGGCCGGAGCGGTGGGCAGCTTCATCCTCCGCTTCGTCGATCTGCGGACGGTCGTGCTCCTGGACGTGGCGACGTTCCTGCTGTCGGCCGCGCTGTTCGCGCTGGTGCGGCCCAACCGGCGGCGCATCGAGGCGGCACGGCGGGAGAGCGCCGGGGCCAGGGAGAACGTCGTCGCCAACCTGCGCTCGGCCGCCGTCCTCATCGCCCGCAGCCCCGTGATCTCCTCCGCCTTCTTCTACATCGTTCTCGCGGTCACCGCGCTCCAGGCGACGTACGAGGTGCTGATCACCGCCGTGCCCGAGCTCTGGTTCGGCATGGGCCGGTCCGGTATGGCGGTCTTCTTCACCGCCGAGTGGCTCGCGGTGTTCGCGGGCGTCTTCGTCTACCAGTACCTGAGCCGGCGCGGGATGGTGCCGGAGCGCCTCCAGGCGCGTCTCACCGTGGCCCTCGTCGGCTTCGCGGCCCTCATGTACGCGGTGCTGCCACTGGCGCGGGGCGGCCTCGGGCCCGCGCTCGCGGTGTTCGTGCTGCTGGTCTTCGCCGGTGAGGTCGTCTGGGCCCACCAGTACAAGCGGCTGATCGCCCACTCCCCCGACAGCCGGGTGTCCTCGGTGGTCGGGCTGCTGACGGCGGTCTACTACAGCCTCATGGCGCTGGCCGGCTTCGCCTTCTCGCTCGGCATGGACACCATCGGCGTCGAATGGGCCATCGGCATCGACGTGGCCGTGATCGTGCTGCTCGTCGCGGCCTGGGAGTACGCCGCCCTGCGCCGCCGGCAGCGCACCGCCCCCGGCTCCCCGGAGCCCGGCTCTTCCCGCTCGGCGGGCACTCTGCCCGCTCGCCCGCTCGCATCGGTGACCGTCCCGGCCGCGGGGCGTCCCACGAAGGAGGAAACGGCATGACCACCGCCGACTTGGCCCCCGCGACGCACGCCGCACCGCACACCGCCGTGTTCATCGGCACCCGGGGCCTCGAGGCGTTCGACCCCGCGCTGTTCGAGGACCCGGAGTCCGTACGCCTCGTCGGGATCTTCTCCACGCCCGACGCCGCCCACCTCACCGACGAGTGGCGCGGCTGGTTCGACGAGGTCCATGTCGTGCCGACGGCGGAGGCCGACCCGTCGCCGCTCCTCACCCCGCAGATCGACGTGGACGCGGGGACGGAGATCGTCGCCGCGCTGCTGCGGGGCACGAGCCGGGACGGGCTGACCGTCCACACGTATCTGGAGCAGAACGTGCTGGGCGCGGCGGAGATCCGCGAGCGGCTCGGGCTCTCGGGGCCGTACCCCGCCGATGTGATCCCCTTCCTCGACAAGCTGGAGATGAAGCGGCGGGTGGCGGCGGCAGGCGTGCGCGCGCCGGCGTTCGGCTCCTGGAAGCCGGAGCGCCACCGGGCGGGCGTCCGTGCCCACTTCGACCACATCACCGGCCGGATCGGGCTGCCCTTCGTGCTCAAGCCGACCGACTCCGCGGGCTCCATCGGCGTCGTCACCGTGGAGAGCTACGACGACTTCGCGGCGCTTCCCGAGGACGGAGAGCTGGGACGGGCGTACGAGTACGAGGAGTTCATCGACGGCCGCATCTACAGCGTCAACGTCATCTCGGCGGCGGGGAAGACCGTCTTCGGCGGTGTCACCGAGTACCTGGTGAACTCGGCGGACGTGGCCGGCGGCCGGGTCAACGCCGACATCAACCTGCTCGACGACGACCCGCGGGTGGCGCGCATGGTCGCCTTCGCCGGCAAGGCCCTGGACGCCCTGGGCAGGCCGGACGGCGCCTCGCATCTGGAGCTGTTCCTCACCGGGGACGACGAGCTGGTGTTCCTGGAGGTCGGTGCGCGCTTCAAGGGCATGTCGGGTCTGGCCGCGATGCAGCGCCACTACGGCGAGGCCCTGGTGAACGTCGCGTTCGGGATCGAGAGCGGTGTCCGCAGCCGCCGGTGGGAGGGCGAGCAGGTGTACTGCTTCGACGCGTGCATGCCGCTGCGCGCCGGAGTGGTCGGCGAGCGGCTGGAGCCGAAGATCGACAGCTCGTACGAGATGCGGTGGACGGTTCGCCCCGGCGACCGGGTCGACGGCACCTCGGACCTGGTGACGGTGGGCGGCACGTTCCTGGTGTGGAACCGCGACTTCGACGCGCTGTACCGGGACTTCAGGCTGCTGGCCGAATACCAGCCGTTCACCTACGCGTAGCGCTCGGTGCGCCCGGGGCCCGCCGTCCGGACCGGACGGCGGGCCTCTTTGGCTCCCCGGGGTGGTCAGCTCGGGGCGATCAGGCGGTCGACGGCGGCAGTGCCGGAGGTGTAGCCCGCCGCCATGGCCCCGGCCTGGACGGCGTCCCGGCCGCGTCCGTCGGCCGGGACGAGGCCCTGGGCGGCGAGGGGCTGCTGGGCGAGGGCGAGCGGGCCGGCCTGCGCGAGCATCGGACGCACCGGCTCGGGCCGGGGCGGGGGTGCCTGGACGGGGGTCTGCTGCCCGTACAGCACCAGTTCCATCGCCGAGACGAGCCGCACCACATCGGGGTCGGGGCGCACGACGAGGCGTACGAACCGGCTGGAGCTGCCGATCTTGTTGCCGCATTCGCGGACCAGGACGCCGTGTTCCGCGAGCAGCCGGTCCCGCAGGACCTGTCCGTCCGCGCCTTCGGGCAGGCGGACGTAGAGGAAATTGCCCTGGGACGGATAGACGGTCAGGCCCGGCACCTGGGAGAGCCGCGAGATCATCTCCTGCCGGTCTCGGCACACCTGGCGCAGGCTCTGCGCGTACTCCTCGCGGTGCTCGCCCAGCATGAAGACGACGGTCTCCGCCAAGGAGTTGAGGTTCCACTTCGGCAGGGCGGCCCGGACGCGCGTGGCCAGGGCCGGGTTGGCCACCAGGTAGCCGAAGCGCACTCCGTGCAGGCCGAAGTTCTTGCCGAGGCTGCGCAGCACGATCACGTTGGGCCGCAGCACGGCCTCGGCGGCGACGCTCGCCTCCTGGCCTCCGTCGGCGAATTCGAGGAACGACTCGTCGACGACGACCAGGTCCAGGTCCTGCAGCTGGTCGAGGAGGGACACGACCTGCTGCTTGGACAGCATTCCGCCGTCGGGGTTGTTCGGGTTGCAGACGACGGCGGCGCGCGAGCCTCTGCTCCGGACGAACTGCACGAAGGAGGCGGGGTCGAGGGCGAACCCGCGTGCCTCCGGCAGGAGCAGCATGTCGACGCGCTTGCCGGTCTCCATCGGCTGGTCGGTCCAGCGGCCGAAGGTCGGTACGGGCACGGCCAGGGACTCGCGCACCAGCAGGTGGTCGATCCACGTGATCAGTTCGGTGGAGCCGTTGCCCATGGCGACGGTCTGCGGGTTGAGGCCCAGCAGCCGGCAGAGCTCACCGGTGATGGTGTCGGCGCTGCTCGGGTAGTAGGTGAGGATCTCCCGCAGTCCCCGGCCGAGTTCGTCGAACATGGCGGGTGTGGGGAAGTACGGGTTGCAGGGGATGCAGAAGTCGAGGATCTCTTCGGCACCGCCGCCCGCCCTGTTCAGGGAGAAGTAGGACGGGCTGTGCGCGGTGGACGCGCGGAACAGCGCGGTGACATTGCTGCCGGCCAAGACGTGCCTCCCCTGCCTGTGGTCGGCCGCACGGATCGCACGGCCGACCACAGGTACGTCCGTCCCGGCCCCGGCGTTCAACTCCGGGCCTGGTCGGGGCCGGTCGCCGACGCGGGCGCGGGCGCGGGCGGGGGCGGGGGCGGGCGTGCTGCCGCCGTCAGCCGCGCAGTCCGGTCGCCTCCAGGAAGTCGTCCCGCGCCTGTGCGTACCGCTTCCCGGCGACGAGGAGCGTGGACCTGTCCGTCAGCGCTCTGGCGAGCAGGGCCCGGCCCGCATTGTCGTCCGTCTCGGCCAGTCGGCGTGCGAGAGCGACTCCTTCGTCGAACAGGGGCCGGAGGGGCTCCAGAATGAGGTGAGTGCGCCTCTCCCAGTAGAACACCGAACGGATCGTCAGCCGCCGGTGCATCGTGATCAACTCGGCCAGGTGGTTGCCCGGATCGGTCCTGGCCGGTGGCCCGAGCACGGCAGCGGCCGCCTCGAGGCCGGCCCGGCCGTCGACGTACGCCGCCCAGAGGCCGGGGGACCAGCCGAGCGTGTCGGAACCGAACGGCAGCTCCGCTTCGCCCAGTTGCCCTTGCTCGTGTACGCGTCCCGACAGGCCCAGCAGGATCCGCCACCACGCGAGGATGCAGCTCCAGCTCTTGCGCTCGCCGCTCGCCGCCAGTTCGGTGAGCAGGTCCCCGGCCTCCCGCCGTGCGGCACGGGCATCGTCGAACCGCCCGCGGAAGTCGAGCATTTCCGCGAAGCGGACCAGTTGCACAGCAGGTTCGCGAGCGACGTACGCCCGTTCTCGACGTCGCGGCGCGTGGTCGAGACAAGGTCTCCGAAGGCGTCGAGGGCCGCCTCGTGCCGGCCGGCCGCGTCCAGCTCGGCCGCCCACTCCACCATGTCCTAGAACGACGGGCCCCCCGAGGCCCCCTGACGAGCGGCGGCCACGATCCTGCCGCACAAGTCCGCCGCCTCCCCATGTCGCCCCTCCTCGGCCAAGCCGGTGGCCAAGGGGCCGAGTCCGTACACGGGGCTTGCCACCTGCCCCGTCTCGAACGCCCTGCGACCGACCCGCGCCATCTCCTCCCGTATCGAGAGGCCCTCCGCCCGTCGGCCGAGCCCGTACAGCTGACGCTGGTACGCATCCAGCGCGTCGACGAGCAGTTCGGCACGTCCCGGCTCCATCCCGTCCAGCCGCCGGGCCGCGGCGACCGCCTCGGCGCACACGCTCAGGCAGGTCTCCAGATGAGCGCCGCGTTCGTAGCTGACGCGCAGCAGAGCCCTTACCAGGCGCGGTAGATACGCAGGCGGGCTCACCGCCGAGAGCGTCCGGCAGGCGTCCGCCTCCTGGTGGGGGCTGAGCGTGCCGCAGCCGAGCAGCGCCGTGCGCGCTCGCAGTACCGCGTCGTGATCGATGGTCTCGGCATGACCGGTCCGCCCTGCGTGACCGGACTGCCCTGCATGCTTCGTCGCGGGATTCATGACGGTGATTCTGCGAGCCGCGGACAGCGGCCAACAAGGCTCCCGGGCTATGCCGTTCGTCCTACGAAAACCCTCGCTGACCTGTCATGATGGATATGTCATCACTCCCTTGGGGGGCGACTGGGCCTCCCCGCCGGACATGACCGTCCTCGCCGTGGTGCCGGTCCTCCCTTCGACCGCGGACGCGAGAAGCCGGCCACGGGAGCCGACCGAAATGCGGATGCGGCACGGTCGGGACGTGCCGCACACTCTCCGGGTGATCGCCTTGCAGCCCGTCCTGGAGACGTACGCACCCGCCGGTTTCGGCCTCTGGCCGGTGGCCGACTCCGAGCCGTGCGGCTTCCTGCCGCTGAACGGTGCGCTCGACGCGTCCCAGGTCGGCACGGCGGTGATGCGTATCGCCGCGTGCAACGACATCAATCCGGAGCACGACGACCGCCCGCCACGCCCCGGCGACCCGCTCGGAAGCTTTCTGCACGGACTGCTCACCATGGATCCCCTCTTCGCGTCCGGGGGCCTGCGCATCACCGACGCCGCCAACGGGGCCACCCTGGTACCGGGTTGCTGCAGCGGGCTCGAGGACTGGCGCGAATGGTTCGGCGTCCTCGACGGTGACGGCGACTGCGGCTGGTTCGGCCACGACCCGAGCCCGCTTGCCGAACGCGTCGGCGATGTCGTGCGGCTGACCGTCGACGCGGAGCGGGACGACAGTCCGGTGATCGAAGTGTCCGTCACCGAACTTCGCCGCCTGCTCGCGGTCGCCCAGCGGGATCTGGCCGACTTCCTCCAGCTGGCCGCCGGTTGGGCAGCAGTCCGTCTCCCCGGCCACGCCGTCCCCGTCACCGCCGCCCTGGCCCGTGCGGTGGACATGCCGATGCCCGCCCCGGCCTGCACGCCTCGGCGCACCGGCGCACCGGCGAGCGATGCTGACCGACTCGTCGGCCACCAAGACGGCGTCGTCAACGTAGACGGTTGACCAGAGCGAATGCTTCCTCGGTCTTGGGGTGGTTCTTGCCCAGTCGGGTCTGCAGGATCTGTGCACCCCGGCGCGCGAGGTCCGCTGCGGTCGGGTCGTTCAACGTGTGCAGGACGCGGGCCTTGAACAGCAGGACGTACCCGATGTACAGGTGGTCCGGCGCGTATCTGGCCTCGCGGATCCGCAGCGCCCGCGAGATCAGCGGCGCGGCCGTGGCGTAGTCGCCGAGGTCGACGTGGACGTTGGCCAGGGCTATCAGGTCGAAGCTCACGTACGGGTCGTCCGGCCCGTACGCCGCCTCGTCGATCTGCAGCGCCCGCTCGGCCAGCGGCCGCGCCGCCCCGTGTTCACCGAGAAGGCACAGTGTCCGCGCAAGCGTGGCCAGGTCCGTCGCGATGGCGGGGCTGTCCGCCGGCAGGCAGGACTCGTGCAGGCGCAGCGCGCGTTCCGCCAGCGGGCGTGCCCTCTCCGGCGCACCGAGGTCCCGGTGGATCTGTGCCAGGGTGATCAGGTCGAAGCCGACCTCCGCATCCCGGCCCTCGAGCGACTCGTCGATCGCGAGGGCACGTTCACACAGGGGCAGCGCCACCGAGCGATCCCCGATCTGGAGGAGGAACTCCGATGCCAGCCTCAGCAGCACCGCCGTCTCCGCAGCGCACTCGGCCGGTGGATCGTCCTTGGTCACCGCGATGACGTGCGGGAGCAGCCCCTGCCACCGCGGCCGCGCGTCCGGATCCCCGTGGATGTCGTGCGGTACGGCCGCGAGCAGCGCACGACACAGCTTGACCCGGGCGTCGGTGTGCACCTCGTCCGGCATCGCGGCCCGGACGGCGGCCTGAACCAGCCGGTGCAGCACCAGGGACGCGTCCCCGCGCCTCGCGAGACCCAGACCGGCCAGGGCACCGACCGTCGTGTCCCACACCAGCGGGTCGGCTGCGGCTCCGTTCAGTGTTTCGGGGCTGCCGGTGAACAGGTCCAGCGGGATCGGCTCCGGCGCCAGCAGGGCACACAGCTCCAGCAGCCGCACCGCCTGGGGCTGCTCTGTCTCCAGCCTTCGCACACTGAGCTGCCACAGGGTCGCGACCACCACCGTCGGCCGGTCGACCGGCTCACCCCGAGCGATCATGTCCTCCAGCCGCGACGTCAGCAGAGTCAGGTACTCCTCGGGCGCCGTGTGGTTGTAGCCCATGTACCCGGCCGCCTGCTCCAGCGCCAGCGGCAGGTCCCCCAGTTGCTCGGCGATCCGGTCCGCCACCGCCGCGGTCATGCCGGGCACCCGCCGGACCAGCAGCTCCACCGACTCTCGCCTGGTGAACACATCCAGGTCGACGACGCCGGCTCTGCTCGACCAGCCGCTCACCCTGGTCGTGACGATGACATGGCCGTTGCTCGCCAGGCCACCCGACGGCAGCGCGTGCGTGAGCGTGCCCGGCTTCTCCCCGTTGTCGAAGATGATCAGCCAGGGCCTGCGGTCCAGCAGCTTGCCGTACACCCGTGGGATGACCTGGTCGGAGCTCACCTCCGCCAGCCCCAGCTCCCTGGCCAGCGATACGAACTGCGACGCCACCAGATCGGAGTGCTCGGCGTCCACGAACACGACGAACCGGTACTTCGACAGATAACGGTAGGCGTACTCGACCGCGAGCTGGGTCTTGCCGACTCCACCCAGCCCGTGCACGACGAGCATCGCGACGTCGTTCACCGAGGTGAGGCGCTGCCGCATCTCCCGCAGCGTGGCGTCGCGGCCGGTGAAGTTGGTGTTGCGCGGCGGCAGCCGGTACGCCACGGGCGCGAGCGGCTCCTGCGCACGGTCACGGCGCGGCGCCTGCCACAGGCCGATCAACGACAGGGGTATCAGGATGAGGAGCACCACCCACGGGTGGACCCGCACAAAGTCGAGCGGCCCCGGCCAGTGACTCTGGCCGGACGCCGCGTTGAAGGCAAGACTGCCGACGAACAGCACGAGCAAACCGGCCCCCGCGCTGGCCACCGTTCGCCACATGGCTCCCTCTTCGGTATGACGGCGACCGCGACGATCAACAGCCGGCGTGAGTTTATCCCAGGAGCCGCACCGCCCGAGGGGAATCGACCAACGTCAGCGCACCGGCAGCACCGGGTACGACGCTGACCGAAGAGGCCGCAGGAATCCTCAACCGGGCCTCTCCGCCGTATCGTTGCGTCGTCGACGGCAGTTCGGGGAGGACACCTGTGTCAGACGCGTCAGATGTGCGGGACGAGTCGGAAGAGACCATGCTCTCCCACATCCCGCCCAACGGAGTCGCTCCCGCCAACGGCTACAGCCATGTGGTCGTAGGGGAAGGCCGGCTGGTCGTGATCTCCGGGCAGGTCGCGCTGGACGCAAAGGGACATGTGGTCGGCGAGGGCGACGCCGCTGCCCAGGCCTGCCAGGTCTTCGAGAACCTGCGGCGTTGCCTGGCGGCAGGTGGCGCGACATTCGCGGACGTCGCCAAGCTCACCTACTACGTCACCGACATCGCCGTCCTGCCGGAGGTGCGTGCCGCCCGCGACGCCTACGTCGACACCGCGCGTCCGCCGGCCAGCACGGCAGTACAGGTGGCCGCCCTCTTCCGGCCGGAACTGCTGCTCGAGGTGGAGGCCCTGGCGGTCATCCCCTGGTGACTCGGCAGGGCGTCGCGACCTCCGGGCGGTCGAAGTGGACTGACAGATCCACATCGTGGTGCTTATGATGCCGGGGATGAAGAACTTCTCCTCGTACGGATTGGGGGAATCATTCGCGCAAGGTGAGTGCTGATGGCACATCACTTCGCGAATGTGATTCCGGCCCGCCTGTTGATGTGGCAGCGCGTGCGCGAGTACGCCGTGCCACTGTCCATGATCGAGACCGCGACCGCACGGCGTGCGGTCGGTGACTGGGCGGGGGCCTGCGCCGCCGCCCGGATCGATGTCGATCTCGATCTGCGCGCCGTGCGCGACCGCCACGGCACCGATCTCGTCACCCGCCTCCGTGCAGATCTGCGTCGGCTGGCGCCGGATCTGCTCCGCTGGCACATGCCCCGGACCGCCCCTGACGGGCGGCTCCGGCCCGGCCTCACCATCTCCCTTGCCCGCTACGGGAGTTCGGGTGCCACGCCGCTGCAACTGGTGGTGCGGACGCCGCCGGCCCGGGCGGACGCCGGACAGCGGATGTCCCTGGCCCTGTGGGAGGAGTCCGGTAACGGTGTCCCTGGGCACCCTCCGCACCCGCACCCGCATCCCGACCGGCGTTTCCGGCTCGACCTGCACCGGCATCTGTGGGACGCCGGGCGGAGCGGCGAACTGGCACGACGGTGCGGTGCGGGCGGGACACCGTCCATGGGCCCGCCCGACCGGCCCCGCGCCCCCGGCAGGCCTGGCCCGATGGGTCTGCTGTATCCGCCGGACCTGCCGGACCTGCCGGATCGGCCCACCGTCCACGACGCCTCGTGGGCGTCGGCACGTTGGGCCGCCGAGGCGGAACTGCTGTTGCGGGCCGAGGGGCGCCCTCGCGAGGCCTTCACCGTGCGGCTCGGTGCGCGGAGCCGCGCCGTGCTCGAACTCGTCGCCCCCGACGACAGCCATGCCCCGACGTTCCGGCCGCTGAGGGAGGCACTGCCGCCCCAGGAGGTCGCGGCGCTTCCGGTGCTGCCGGAGGCGGCCGTCCGGGTCCTTCCGGACCTGGAGCTGCTGCGGGCCGGACTGGTCGCGGCCGAACGGCTGCATCCGCTCGTCGCCGCGGCATTGACGGCGTCCGGCTCGGTGGCGGCGTACGGCTCGGCACCGGCGGCCGGCGCCGCCCCCGAGCCCGGCGATCCGCACCGGGTGGAATGCCGGGGCGAGGTCCACCGGATCGCGCTGCGGGACGGTGTGTTGACGGCGGTCGATCACGACGCGGCCCAACTGCGCCGGGAGGAACTGCTGGTGGCGCTCGGCGGCCCGGCGCTGCCCTGCCTGCGGGCGATCGACGCGGTGCACCGCAACCCGGAGGCACTGCCCGCGGTCCGGGAGCGGCTCGGCCACGGTGACGTCGCCGGAGCGCTGGCCGTGGTCGAAGGGCTGCTCGGCCCCGGTGCGATCCTGCGCGACGGGCCGCTCCGGGAGGAGCTGGAGTCGGCCGCGGCGCGCCGCATCGACCACGGGCTCTTCCGCTCGGGGCTGGTCGCCGTGCACCCCGGTGCCGGTGGGGCAGGGGGCGGGAACGCCTCGGGCTTCGGACACGCGGATACCGGCCACCGTCCCCGGCTCGACCGCCGTACGCCTCTCGCGGTGCGTCGCAAGCGGAGCAGCCGGGCCCGGCCCCGCACCGGCCTGACCGGCTGACCCGCCGCCCCACCCCAAGTCCGTACTCGCACTGCGCCTTCCGCGCCCCACGACATCCCGGACGGGCCGTCCCGTTCCCTTATCCCACCCCAGGTGATGCCCATGACCTCCAGTACCCTCCTGCCCGCCCCGGTTCCGGCCGCCGGCACGCACGCACCCACCCCCGTCGGCGCATCCGCAACCGGCACCCAACTCGCCCTCTCCGACGACCTCCTGACACTCCTGCGGAGGACCACCACCGAGCCGCGCCCCGACGGGCAGCTCGAGGCGCTCACCCTGGCCGTCGCGGCCGACCTGCCGGTGCTGCTCTGGGGCGAGCCGGGCATCGGCAAGACCGCGGCCCTGACGCAGCTCGCCGCCTCCCTCGACCTGCCGCTGACGACCGTGATCGCCAGCGTCCACGAACCGTCCGACTTCTCCGGGCTGCCCGTCGTGGGCGACGACCCGGCGGTGCAGGGGGTGCCGATGGCGCCGCCGCAGTGGGCCGTGGAGCTCGTGCGGGCCGGGCGGGGGCTGCTCTTCCTGGACGAACTCTCCACCGCCACCCCGGCCGTCCAGGCCGCGCTGCTCCGGGTCGTCCTGGAGCGGAGGGTCGGTGCGCTGCAACTGCCCTCGGCGGTGCGGATCGTGGCCGCCGCCAATCCGCGCGCGTCGGCGGCGGACGGGTGGGAGCTGAGCCCGCCGCTGGCCAACCGGTTCGTGCATCTGTACTGGGTGCACGACCGGGAGGTGGTGGTGCGCGGGCTGGGCGGCGTCTGGCCCCGTGCGGAGCTGCCCCGGCTGGTGCCGGAGCGGCTTTCGGAGGCGGTGGCTTTCGCCCGGCGCGCGGTCTGCGGCTTCCTGGAAGCCCGGCCGACACTGATCCACCGGCTGCCGAACACCGAGACGCGGCGCGGCGGCGCCTGGCCCTCGCCCCGGAGCTGGGAGGCTGCGTTGACCCTGCTGGCCTTCGGCACGGCGGCCTCCGTCTCCCGGGAGGTGCTGGCGCTGCTGGTGCGGGGTGCGGTGGGGGACGGGCCGGGGCTCGAACTCCTCGCCCATCTGGACCGGATGGACCTGCCGGACCCGGAGACGCTGCTGGCCGATCCGGCCTCCGCCGAGCTGCCGGTGCGGGGCGATCTGCGTCAGGCCGCGCTGGAGGCGGTCGTCGCCGCCGTCGGGGCGCGGCCGGAGCGGGAGCGGTGGGAGGCGGGGTGGGCGGTGCTGGTCCGGGCGCTGGAGACCGGCGCCCCGGACCTGCTGGTCGCCCCTGCATCGGCGCTGGCCTCGCTGCGGCGCGACGACTGGGAGGTGCCGGAGGCGGTGGAGCGGCTGACCTGTGTGGTCGGCCTCGCCCGGCGGGCGGACCGGTCGGTGGGGCGGGCCGCCGCGGCGGCCGATGCCGGGCGTGCGACGGGGTCGCGCCGATGACGGGGGCCACGAAGCGCCGGGGGCCGCGCCCGCTGCCGCGCCCGATGTCCCCGCCCGCGCCGCCGCGCCCGGTGCGGGCCACCGTGCCGGGGCCGCCCGCCGGCTCCGGCGGGCCGGACGGCCGGCCCGGACTCCCGCTGGACCTGGAGAAGTTGCTGGCCGCCCGGCTGCACGCGGTGAAGGTCCGCCCCTACCTGGCCGCCGCGCTCTTCGCGCTGCACGTGGTGGAGGACCGGTCGGTGCCGACGATGGCGGTGGACGCGCACTGGCGCTGCTACGTCTCCCCCGGCTTCGTGGCGCGCACCCCGGTGGAGGAGCTGGCGGGCGTCTGGGTGCACGAGGTCTCCCATCTGCTCCGGGACCACCACGGGCGCGGCGAGCGGTATGCGCGGGAGCACGCGGAGCACGGGCCGGGCCAGGGAGGCGAGAGTGGGGGTGCCCCCGCCGAAGGCAGGGGGAAGGTCCCCTCGGCCGAGGGCTGGGAGAGGCTGCGGCGGAACATCGCCGCCGACTTCGAGATCAACGACGACATCTACGGTGACGGTCTGCCCCTGCCTGCCGGGGCGGTGCTGCCGTCGCTGCTGCGGCTGCCCGACGGGCTGCTGATGGAGGAGTACCTGCGGACGGCGTCGATGTCCGGGCTCGCCGCGGACCTGGCCTGGCTGGACTGCGGCAGTGGTGCCGACGGGCAGGACCGGCCGTGGGAGCTGGGGCCCGACGGGGCGCACGGGCTGAGCAGGCAGCAGCGGGACGCGGTCCGGTTCCGGGTCGCCGAGGGGATCAAGGGCCGGCCGGGCGACGCTCCGGAGGGGTGGCGCCGGTGGGCGGACGAGGCGTTCCATCCACCGCAGCCGTGGCGGCAGTTGCTGGGGGCGGCGGTCCGCTCGGCGGCGGGGGCGCCCGGGGTGGGCGAGGACCACAGCTACCGGCGTCCGTCCCGGCGCTCGGCCGGTGTCCCCGGGGTGCTGCTGCCCAGCCTGCGCCGTACGCCGCCCCGGGTCTGCGTCGTGATCGACACCTCCGGGTCGGTGAGCGACGCCGAGTTGGGCAGCGCGCTGCTGGAGGTGGCGGCGATCTCGCGGGCGGTGGGCGGGCGGCGCGACCTGGTCTCGGTGATCTCCTGCGACGCGGCGGCCGGGGTGGCCGTCCCGCTCTGCCGCGCCGAGAACATCGAGCTGGTCGGCGGCGGAGGAACGGATCTGCGCTCCGGCTTCGCCCGGGCGCTCCGCTCCCGGCCCCGCCCTGACGTGATCGTGGCCCTGACGGACGGCCAGACGGCGTGGCCCTCCGCGCAGCCGCCCTGCCGCACCGTGGTCGGTCTCTTCCCCCGTCCCGTCCGCGCCGTGTCCGAGGAGAACCCCGACTACGTCCCGGACACCCCGCCGTCCTGGGCGCGTGTCGTCACCATCGGCTGAGAAAGCGCAGTGGCGCGGCATCGCCACCCGGCGGGGCCCGCGGCGCGATGCCGGCGCACTCCGGGGTGTGGGGGCATCAGCCCCCACACCCCGGCTTCAGCACGCGGCGCGCTCCGGGAGCGGGCCGCGGCGGTTCGGGGGGCGGCGGCCGTGCAGCAGCAGGTAGAAGCGCTCGACCGACTCCGAGGCACCGTGCTCGAAGCGCTTGACCACCTTGCCGAGCGGGTTCCAGACCCGGCCGTCGGGCATGCGGAGGCCGACGGTCTGCCCGAACAGCTCGGTCTGGTCCGCGTCCAGGTCGACCCAGCGCGCGCCCGCCCGGCGGACGATCACCTCGCCGACGTAGGCGCCGAGGCCCTGCAGGATGCGGTCGACGCCCGAGCGCTCCGGTCCGCCGCGTCTGAGTCCGTCGACGACGAAGTCCACGAGTCTCAGGCTCACCACGCTGTAGTCGAGCGGCAGTCTGCTGCGCTCGTTCATCTCGGCGACGAAGCCCGCGGCATACCCCTGCATGCCGTCGGCGTCCGGCAGCTGCGCTGCACGCCCTTCGATCGGCATCCGTTTCCTCCCCACCAAACGGCCATGACCAGCTCATCCGTCCCAGCGAAAGCAATGCGGAGAGCATCACGGCCCGTGTCGGTGTCCGTTCTCACAGGAAAACCGGAGCCGGCGCGTACAACCATCGGCACCCTTCAGACGTCGTCGAGGCATCGGCCGCCCCAAAACTGTGAGGTGCGCCACAAGTTGGCGTGAACCCGTGATGCCTGTGCGGCGCGGGCCGCTGGGACGCGTGGGCCGCCCGTCCCAAGAGGCGCGCCACACATGGACATTCTGGAGAGGTGGGGCACTTGAGCCCGCGTACGTCGCATGCGTACCGACCACTGAGCATGAAGCGCCGGGCGTGGTTGACGCTCGGCGCCGTCGTTCTCGGCGGGGCCGGCATCGTCACGATCGCCACGGCCAACCCGTCCGACTCCCCCGGCGGTCAGAAGCAGCAGGAGCGGGCCGCCGCCCTGCGCACGATGCAGCTCGGCGGCGGCACGGCCACCGACCGGGAGCTGCCGGCCACCGACACCGAGCAGTTCTCGCTCGTCGGCATCGGCTGGGACAGCCCGTCGGCCGAGGTCGAGGGCACCGCGCAGGTGCGTACGCGGGAGAAGAAGTCGGGCAAGTGGTCGCCCTGGCAGGCCCTGGAGCTCGACTCGCACGGCCCGGACACCCCGGAGGGCACGGCCCGCGGCGCCTCCGAGCCGCTGTGGGTCGGCCCCTCCACCGCCGTACAGGTGCGCGTGAAGGCGAGCAAGGCGCTGCCCAAGGGGCTCAAGCTGCACATGGTCGACCCGGGCGTCAGCAGGGCCGAGGCGAAGAACCCGGCCGGCACGGGCATGGAACCGGCCGCGTTCGCCTCCGAGACGGCGCTGCCCTCGGACTCCGCCACGCCCACCGACGCGGCCTCGCCCTCGGACCCCGCCGCCCCCACGGACTCCGCGACGCCGGCGCCGACGGACCCGCCCCCGGTGTCGCCGTCCCCGAGCGGCTCGGCGAGCCCGAGCCCGAGTACGAGCCCCAGCCCCACGGCCACCAAGCCGACCGCTCCGCCGTCGACGGTGAAGCAGCCGCCGATCATCTCGCGCGCCCAGTGGGGCGCCGACGAGTCGATCGTCGACGACCCGGCCGAGTACATCGACAAGGTGCAGGCCGTCTACGTCCACCACACGGTCGGCTCCAACAACTACAGCTGCGCCGAGTCCGCCGCCCTGGTCCGCGGCATCATGACGTACCACGTCAAGACCGAGGGCTGGAACGACCTGGGCTACAACTTCCTGGTCGACAAGTGCGGCCGCGTCTTCGAGGGCCGCGGCGGCGGCGTCGACCTCCCGGTCAAGGGCGCCCACACGTACGGCTTCAACAGCTACTCCACCGGCATCGCCCTGCTCGGTGACTTCGAGGGCGACACGGCGACCGGCAAGGCGGCGGGCCGTCCGACGACCGCCGCGCTGCAGTCGACCGCGCGCGTCGCGGCCTGGAAGCTCGGGCAGTACGGCGGCAACCCCAAGGGCACGGTGACGCTGGTCGCCCAGGGCAACACCGGCAAGTACAGCGAGGGCCAGTCGGCCACCATGAGCGTGATCTCCGGTCACCGGGACGCGTTCGCGACGGCCTGCCCGGGCAAGAACCTTTACGCGAAGCTGACCACGATCCGCGACTTCGCGGCCGGCGCCGGCCGCAACTCCGCGATCCCGACGAGCGACTTCAACCGGGACGGCGTGCCGGACCTGGTCGTCGGCCTGCCCCGGGTCTCCAGCAGCGACGGCAGCGTCGTGGTGCTCCCGGGCAACGACGCCGGCCCCAACTCGGCGGCCCGCCGGACGATCAACCAGAACAGCACCGGTGTGCCGGGCAGTTCGGAGGCCGGTGACGGCTTCGGTTCGGACAGCGCGTGGGGCGACGTCAACGGCGACGGCTACGGCGACCTGCTCGTCGGCGCGCCGGGCGAGGACGGCACCTCCACGCAGGCGGACACCGGCCAGGTGACCGTGCTGTACGGTCCCGGGCTGAGCTCGGGCAAGTCCTACTGGACCAACGAGACGACGCGCGTGGCGGGCGAGAAGCTGGGTGCCGCCGTGGCCACCGGGGACTTCAACGCGGACGGCAAGTCCGACGTGTTCTCCGTGGCACCGGGCAAGCCGGGCCGCTGGTGGGTGTTCGACAGCGCGACCGGTGTCGCCCGCTCCGGTTACCTGAACACCGCCGCGTACACGGGAGCGGTCGCGTACGCGAGCACGGCGGCCGGTGACTTCAACAAGGACGGCTACGGCGACGTGGCGGTGTCGTACCGCGACCCGGGCGGCGTGGGCCGTCTGCTGTGGCTCAAGGGCTCGGCCACCGGCCTGCAGCGCGTCGGCATCCTGGAGGCGCGCGGCGGCCGTTCGCTCGCCTCGGGCGACATCAACGGCGACGGCTACGCGGACCTCGCGGTCGGCCAGCCGAGCACCACGGAGTCGGGCCACACGCTCAAGGGCGGTGCCGTGACCGTCGTGTTCGGTTCCTCGACGGGTCTGACGTCGACCGGCCGCAAGTCGCTCGGCCAGGACACGACCGGGGTGCCGGAGACGGGCGAGACCGGTGACGACATGGGTGCCTCCGTGTCCGTCGGCGACGCGAACCTCGACGGCTACGACGACATCCTCACCGGCCTGCCCGGCGAGGACATCACCCGCAGCGGCGTCGCACAGACCAACGCCGGCCTGGCGATCCTGCTGCGCGGTTCCTCGACCGGGCCGACGGCGACGGGATCGGTGGCGTACCACCAGGACACCACCGGCATGCCGGGCACGGCCGAGTCGAACGACCGCCTCGGCTCGTCCGTCACGCTGGCCGACCTCTCCGGCTACGTGCGCGCGGACGTGGCGATCGGAGCGGACGGCGAGGACGCGAACAACGGCACGGTGCTGCAGCTGGACAACAGCAGCAGCAGCGGCATCACGCCGGGCTCCGGCGTCTTCTACGGCACGGCGGCGCTGGGCGCGCCGACGGGTGTGCGCATCGGTCTGGTGCTGACGCCGTAGTCCGCGGGGAGCCGGCCGCGCGGCCGGTTCCCTCCACCGGGCCCGCCGGACCCCCGAAGGGGGCGTCCGGCGGGCCCGCGCGGTTCCGGGACGGACGCGTCGCCCACCGGGTGCTGCAGGGCTCCGCCTGCACGGGCGGCGGGTACGCCGATCCGCCGGACGCGTGACGGCCCCGGGCTACCTGGAGTTGGGCACGCCCTGCAACCGCCCCGAAGAGAGCGCCCGTCGCATCGGCCCGGTCCCACGTCCGCCGACCGTGACACGCAGCCACGCCGCCGCCCGGTCGTGCAGCGACCTGACACACCGCCACGGGCCGCGTCCCGCCGGCTGTCGGGCACGCCACGCAACCGCCACCGGGCCATGCCCGAAGAGGGCGCCCGTCGCATCGGCCCGGTCCCACGTCCGCCGACCGTGACACGCAGCCACGCCGCTCCCACCGACCACGCCGGTCGCGCGCCGACCTGACACACCGCCACGGGTCCGAGCACCACCCGGCAGCGCTGTCCGGCCTGTTCCAACCGCACGGGTCCCGAGGGGCGTCCGGCCGCGGGACCGGGCTGACCCCGGCGGCGGTCCTCAGTCCTTGGGGAACTGCCGGTGCCGCGGCGAATCGTTCATGTCCTTGCCCGGGGGCGTATCCGGCGCGTTGGCGGTCGGCGGGCGGGACTGCTTCGGTCCTCTTCCGCCGGCGGGTCCGGCGTCCGACTCGGCCAACAGCTCGGCGCAGTACGCCGCGACGGCCTGCGGGCCGCCCGCCGCCTCCTCCAGTCGCTCCCGCATCGCGCCCGCCACGGCGGCGTCGTTACGCCGCTTCGCCTTGTCGTACGCGCGGCAGTGCGCCTCCTCGTCCTTCGCCGTCGGCGGGCGCCCGCCCCACGGCGCGGCGGATGTCTCCGCCGAGGGCGGCGCGGACTCCTCGCCGATGGTGTCCGGGGTCGGCTCCCCGTCGGACGAGGCGCCGGGCACGGGGCCGGGCCGCTGCGCCGGCGGCTCGCCGAAGGGCGCCGGGATCGCGCCGGACGCCATCGCCACTCCGCCGAACATCACACCGGCGACGAGCGCGCCGATGCCCACCTTCAGCCCTCGTGTGCGGATGCGCGGCGGGGGCGCGGGGCGCCAGTCGTCCTCGGGCCGGGTGGGCAGCGAGAGCGCGCCTTCGGCGCGCGCGGCGCGGAAGGCCGCGAGCGCGCGTTCGGCGGGCTCCGGCTCGACGGGCGCCGGACGCGCGGCGGCGGCCAGCACCTTGTCGAGCGCCGGGGTCGTGGGCTGCGGCTCGGGCCCGGGGCCCGCCGCGTCTCCAGATCGGTTTTCGGTCATCTCGCCCCTCCCAGCGCACAGGGGTCCGAATCTGTCACACACTCCTTCGGCCGGAGTGAGGCGAGGTGCTTCTCCAGTCGCTTCAGGCCGCGGTGGGTGGCGGAGCGGACCGCGCCGGGCCGCTTGCCGAGCACACGGGCGGCGGTCGGCCCGTCCAGTCCGATGACCGTCTGGAGCAGTACGGCCTCGGCCTGCTGGCGCGGAAGCCGGGCGATGAGCGCAAGTGCCTCCTGGGTCGAGACGGTCTCGAACGCCTCTTCCGCCGTGTCCTGACGAGCCGGCATCTCGGCTAGGTCGTTCTCGAGGAACGTGCCGCGTGGACGGCTCCTGATGCGGCGCAGGTGGTCGATGGCCCGGTTGCGCGCGATGCTCGCCGTCCAGGCCCGGAAGCCGGCCCCGTCTCCGCGGAAGCGCCCGATGTCACGGGCGATTTCGAGCCAGGCCTCGGAGGCCACGTCCTCCGCGTCGTCGCCGACGAGCCCGCGCAGGAACCCGAGGAGTGGGGGATGGACGATCCGGTAGGCCCGGGAGAAGGCGGCCTCGTCACCCTGCTGTGCTCTCGCGACCGTGTCACCGAGCTCCATGTCGTGCGCCTGCGCACGTCGGTCGCCCCGCTCCTTGCCCACTCGTTCCTCTTCGTCATTGCGGTCACGTCATGCCCATGACCATGACCCGCGTGTGTCCCCCCACACACAACTCAGCGCCAGGACTCACAGAAACGTCACACCTGACAGAAGCGGGGCGGCACGGACCACGGCACCGCGCACGGGGCTACGCCACCGACCCGATCCGGCCCGCCACGGCGTCGGGTCCGTCGTGGTGGATCGGCGTGTGCGCGCCGGTCAGCGAGACACCGCTGCCGCCGCGGCGGTTCGCCACGATCTCCGCGCCGATGGACAGCGCCGTCTCCTCCGGTGTGCGCGCGCCGAGGTCGAGGCCGATCGGGGAACGCAGCCGGGCGAGTTCCAGCTCGGTGACGCCGACCTCCCGCAGCCGCTTGTTGCGGTCCTCGTGGGTGCGGCGCGAGCCCATGGCCCCGACGTACGCGACGGGCATCCGCAGCGCCCGTTCCAGGAGCGGGACGTCGAACTTGGCGTCGTGGGTCAGGACGCACAGGACGGTGCGGCCGTCCACCTCGGTGGACTCCAGGTAGCGGTGCGGCCAGTCGACGACGATCTCGTCCGCGTCCGGGAAGCGGGTGCTCGTGGCGAAGACGGGCCGAGCGTCGCAGACGGTGACGTGGTATCCGAGGAACTTGCCCACCCGCACGAGCGCGGAGGCGAAGTCGATGGCACCGAAGACGATCATGCGGGGCGCGGGCACGCTCGACTCGACGAGCAGGGTCAGCGGCCGGCCGCAGCGCGAGCCGTCCTCGCCGATGACGACGGTCCCGGTGCGGCCGGCGTCCAGCATGGCCGCGGCCTCGGCGGCCGCCGTGCGGTCCAGCTCCGGGTGGCCGCCGAGCGATCCCTCGCAGCTGCCGTCGGGGCGCACGAGCAGGGCGCGGCCCGCCAGTTCCGCGGGGCCGTCGGTGATCCGCGCGACTGCCGCGGCCTCCCCTCGGGCGGCGGTGGCCAGCGCGGCCGCGAACACCTCCCTGCCGGGAGCGTCCGCGGGTACGGGGGTGACGAGGACGTCGATGACGCCGCCGCAGGTCAGACCCACGGCGAACGCGTCCTCGTCGCTGTATCCGAAGCGTTCCAGGACGCTTTCGCCGTCCTGGAGCGCCTGGGTGCACAGGTCGTACACCGCGCCCTCCACACAGCCTCCGGAGACCGAGCCGATCGCCGTGCCCTCGCTGTCGACGGCGAGCGCGGCGCCCGGCCGGCGGGGTGCGCTGCCCCCGACGGCGACGACGGTGGCGACGGCGAACGAACGGCCCTGCTCGACCCACCGGTTCAGCTCTTCGGCGATGTCCAGCATGTCGGTCTCCTCGGGATGAAGGTGTGCGGAGGGGCGGCGGAGGTGTTACTTGACTCCCAGCCAGCCCTCGATCGGATTCAGGGCGAAGTAGGCGAGGAACACGGCGGACAGGACCCACATCAGCCAGCCGATGTCGCGCGCCCGGCCCTGGACCGCCTTGATCAGGACGTGGGCGATGACACCGGCGGCGATGCCCGCGGTGATGGAGTAGGTGAACGGCATCAGCACCGTGGTCAGGAAGACCGGGATGGAGGTGGCCGGGTCGTTCCAGTCGATGTGCTTGGCGTTGGTCATCATCATCGAGCCGATGACGACCAGCGCGGCCGCGGCGACCTGAGTCGGGATGAGCTGGGCCAGCGGAGTGAAGAAGAGGCAGAGCGTGAACGCGAGACCGGTGACGACGCTGGCCAGACCGGTGCGCGCGCCGTCGCCGACGCCGGCGGTGGACTCGACGAAGACGGTCTGGCCGGAGGCGCCCGCGAGGCCGCCGATCGCGCCGCCCGCGCCGTCGATGGCGAGGGCCTTGTTGAGGCCGGGCATCTTGCCCTTGTCGTCGGCGAGGTCGGCCTGCTGGCCGATGCCGATGATGGTGCCCATGGCGTCGAAGAATCCGGCCAGCACCAGGGTGAAGACGATGACCCCGACGGTGATGCCGCCGACGTCGGCCATGCCGTCGAAGGAGACGGCGCCGAACAGGCCGAAGTCGGGGGTCGAGACGATCGATCCGGTGATCTCGGGCGCGTTCAGACCGCCCCAGGCGGCCTTGTCGAGACCGGCGAACTGGTGGACGACGGCGGCGAAGACCGTGCCGCCGACGATGCCGATGAGGATCGCACCGGGGACCTTGCGCACCTGGAGCAGGAAGATCAGCAGGACGGTGACGGAGAAGCAGAGCACCGGCCAGCCGGTGAGCATGTCGTGCGTGCCGAGCTGGATCGGCTTGGCGCCGGCGATGCCGCCCTCGCCGGGCATGGAGGTGACGAATCCGGCCTGGACGAGGCCGATGAGACAGACGAACAGACCGATACCCATGGTGATGGCGTGCTTCAGCGCCAGGGGGATCGCGTTCATGATCAGTTCCCGCAGGCCGGTGACGACGAGCAGGACGATCACGGCGCCGTAGATGACGCACATGCCCATCGCGTTGCCCCAGGACATCTCGGGGGCGACCTGGAATGCCATCACGGCGGAGACACTGAGTCCGGCGGCGAGGGCCAGCGGCACGTTGCCGATGAGACCCATCACGATGGTGGTGGCGGCCGCGGCGAAGACGGTCGCGGTGGTCACCTGATCACCGTCGAGCTTCGCGCCGGTCGCATCGGGCACCGACAGGATCACCGGGTTCAGCAGGACGATGTACGCCATCGCCATGAAGGTGGTGATGCCGCCACGCACCTCCTGCCCGATGGTCGACCCTCTCTGGGTTATGTGGAAGTAACGGTCGAGCCAGGACCGGCCGGCGGGCTGGCGCGTACCTGCGCCGGCGTCCTCCGCCGTGGTCCTCGGCTCAGTGGACTGCTGGGTCATGGTGCCTACTCCCAAGGTTCACAGGGGCACCCGCCGGAAGGATTTCCGTGGCGGGATTTGGGAAGGTGCTTCGGCTGCACGACCCGGGGGACGGCCCGAGACGAACCTGCTCTGCGGGTACTGCTCGTACTGCGGGGTGGTGCTGTGGCCGCGAGCGGTGCGGCACTCGGGTTCTCCGGCCGGCACGGGCAGTGCGGAAGTGGCGTTCCTTTGGAGGCATGGCACGCACCGCCCGGAGAAGTGGAGGGGATCTGTCAGGTGCCGGTGAGGTGCTCGGGGCGCACCGGCGTCCTGTTCAGTTCGAGACCCGTCGCGTTCCGGATCGCCGCGAGGACGGCCGGGGTGGACGACAGGGTCGGGGCCTCGCCGATGCCGCGCAGCCCGTAGGGGGCGTGGTCGTCGGCGAGTTCGAGCACGTCGACCGGGATGGTCGGCGTGTCGAGGATGGTGGGGATCAGATAGTCCGTGAAGGAGGGGTTCCTGACCTTCGCGGTCTTCGGGTCGACGATGATCTCCTCCATGACCGCGACGCCCAGGCCCTGGGTGGTGCCACCCTGGATCTGGCCGACGACGGACAGCGGGTTGAGGGCCTTGCCGACGTCCTGGGCGCAGGCGAGCTCGATGACCTTGACCAGGCCGAGCTCGGTGTCCACCTCGACGACCGCGCGGTGCGCGGCGAACGAGTACTGCACGTGGCCGTTGCCCTGGCCGGTGCGCAGGTCGAACGCCTCCGTGGGGCGGTGGCGCCACTCGGCCTCGATCTCGACGGCCTCGTCCTCCAGCACGTCCACCAGGTCGGCGAGGACCTCGCCGCCGTCGGTGACGACCTTGCCGCCCTCCAGCAGCAGTTCGGCGGTGGCCCAGGCCGGGTGGTAGCTGCCGAACTTGCGGCGCCCGATCTCCAGGACCTTCTCGCGGACCAGCTCGCAGGAGTTCTTCACCGCGCCGCCGGTGACGTACGTCTGGCGGGAGGCGGAGGTGGAACCGGCCGAGCCGACCTGCGTGTCGGCGGGGTTGATGGTCACCTGGGTGACGCCCAGCTCCGTGCGGGCGATCTGGGCGTGGACGGTGACACCGCCCTGACCGACCTCCGCCATCGCGGTGTGCACGGTGGCGACGGCCTCGCCGCCCACGACCTCCATGCGCACCTTGGCGGTGGAGTAGTCGTCGAATCCCTCGGAGAAGCCGACGTTCTTGATGCCGACCGCGTAGCCGACACCCCGGACGACGCCCTCGCCGTGCGTGGTGTTGGACAGGCCGCCGGGCAGCGCGCGGACGTCCGAGCCCTCGGTGGTCTCCCACTGGCGCTCGGGCGGCAGCGGGCGGGCCTTGACCCGGCGCAGCAGCTCGGCGACCGGGGCCGGCGAGTCGACCGGCTGCCCGGTCGGCAGCAGGGTGCCCTGCTCCATGGCGTTGAGCTGCCGGAACGCGACGGGGTCCATGTCGAGGGCCTTGGCCAGCTTGTCCATCTGCGCCTCGTAGGCGAAGCACGCCTGGACCGCGCCGAAGCCGCGCATGGCGCCGCAGGGCGGGTTGTTGGTGTAGAGGGCGACGGCCTCGATGTCGACGTCGTCGATGACGTACGGGCCCACCGAGAGCGAGGAGGCGTTGCCGACGACGGCCGGCGAGGCGGAGGCGTAGGCGCCGCCGTCCAGCACGATCCGGCACTTCATGTGCGTGATCTTGCCGTCGCGGGTGGCACCGTGCTCGTACCAGAGCTTCGCCGGGTGGCGGTGGACGTGCCCGAAGAAGGACTCGAACCGGTTGTAGACGATCTTGACGGGCTTGCCGGTGCGCAGGGCCAGCAGGCAGGCGTGGATCTGCATCGACAGGTCCTCGCGGCCGCCGAACGCGCCTCCGACGCCGGAGAGCGTCATCCGGACCTTGTCCTCGGGCAGGCCGAGGACCGGGGCGATCTGCCGCAGGTCGGAGTGGAGCCACTGGGTCGCGACGTACAGGTCCACGCCGCCGTCCTCGGCCGGCACGGCGAGCCCCGACTCGGGCCCGAGGAACGCCTGGTCCTGCATGCCGAAGACGTACTCGCCGGAGACGATCACGTCCGCCTTCCTGGCGGCCTCGTCGGCGTTGCCGCGGACGATCGGCTGGCGGTGCACGATGTTGGGGTGCGGGACGTGACCGGCGTGGTGGTCGTCCCGGCCCGGGTGCAGCAGCGGCGCGTCGGGGGCGGTCGCGGAGGCCTCGTCCGTGACGACGGGCAGCTCCTTGTACTCGACCTTGATCTTGGCGGCGGCGCGGCGGGCGGTCTCCGGGTGGTCGGCGGCGACCAGGGCGACGGGTTCGCCGTGGTGGCGTACGACGCCGCCTGCGAGGACCGGGGTGTCCTGGATCTCCAGGCCGTAGTTCTTCACCTCGGTGGGCAGGTCGTCGTAGGTGAGGACCGCGTAGACGCCGGCCTGGGCCAGGGCCTCGGAGGTGTCGATGGAGACGATCTCGGCGTGCGCGACGGTGGAGCGCAGGATCTGGCCCCAGAGCATGTCCTCGTGCCACATGTCCGAGGAGTACGCGAACTCGCCGGTGACCTTGAGCGTGCCGTCGGGGCGGAGCGTGGACTCGCCGATGCCGCCCTTGGTCCGGGAGCCCTGGGTGACCTTGGTGGGAGTGCCCGCCGGGACGGTGGCGACTCGGGTGTTCTGCGTCATCGTCAGACCGTCGCTTCCTGGTTTCCTCGACGCTCCTGACGAGCGGCCGCGAGGCGGACGGCATCGAGGATCTTCTCGTATCCGGTGCAGCGGCAGAGGTTGCCGGACAGTGCCTCGCGGATGTCCTCGTCGGTGGGCGACGGGTTGCGCTCCAGCATCTCGTCGGCGGCGACCAGCAGGCCCGGGGTGCAGAAGCCGCACTGGACGGCGCCGGCGTCGATGAACGCCTGCTGGATCGGGGAGAGCTCGGCGCCCTCGCCGGTCTGCGAGTCAGTGGCCCCGTCACGAGGCGCAGCGGACCTCCCCCGGACTTCGTCCGGGGGTGCCCCCAGCTGGGCGTCCTGGAGGGAGGTGCCGCAGGCTCCGGCGGCGCAGCCGCCGTGCTCCTCGCGCTGCTTGGCGTAGTCGGCGAGGCCCTCGACGGTGACGACCTCGCGGCCTTCGACCTGGCCGGCGGCGACGAGGCAGGAACAGACCGGGACGCCGTCGAGCCTCACGGTGCAGGAACCGCATTCGCCCTGCTCACAGGCGTTCTTGGAGCCCGGCAGGCCCAGGCGCTCGCGCAGGACGTAGAGCAGGCTCTCGCCCTCCCAGACGTCGTCCGCCTCCTGGCGTCGTCCGTTGACGGTGAAATTGACGCGCATGCTTATGCAGCTCCTTCAAGCGTGCGGGCGGTGCCGCGGTACTGCTCCCAGGTCCAGCCGAGCGTGCGGCGGGCCATGATGCCCACCGCGTGACGGCGGTACTTGGCGGTGCCGCGCACGTCGTCGATGGGGTTGCAGGCGCCGGAGGCGAGCTCCGCGAACTGCTTGGCGATCGAGGGGGTGATGATGTTCCCGCTCTCCCAGAATCCGCCTTCTTCGAGCGCGGCGTTCAGGAAGTCCTCCGCGGCCTGGGCGCGCACCGGCGTGGGGGCGGCGGAGCCGATGCCGGTGCGCACGGTGCGGGTCTCGGGGTGCAGGGCGAGACCGAAGGCGCAGACCGCGATCACCATCGCGTTGCGGGTGCCGACCTTGGAGTACTGCTGGGGCCCGTCGGCCTTCTTGATGTGCACGGCGCGGATGAGCTCGTCGGGGGCCAGCGCGTTGCGCTTGACGCCCGTGTAGAACTCGTCGATCGGGATCAGGCGGGAGCCGCGCACCGACTCCACCTCGACCTCGGCACCCGCCGCGAGCAGCGCCGGGTGGGCGTCACCGGCCGGGGACGCGGTGCCGAGGTTGCCGCCGACCCCTCCGCGGTTGCGGATCTGCGGAGAGGCGACCGTGTGGGAGGCGAGCGCGAGGCCCGGCAGCTCGGCCCGCAGATGCTCCATGATCTTGGTGTACGGAACGGAGGCACCCAGCCGGACGCTCTCTCCCCCGACCTCCCACTCGGTCAGTTCGCCGATGCGGTTCAGATCCAGGAGGTACTCCGGCCGACGGTGGTCGAAGTTGATCTCGACCATCACATCGGTGCCACCCGCGATGGGGACGGCGGTCGGGTGCTCGGCCTTGGCGGCGAGCGCCTCCTCCCAGCCGGCGGGGCGAAGGAAGTCCATGAGTGGCTCTCTTCTTCTTATCTCGGGTCGTCGTCGCAACGGGCCCGGGACGGCCGGCCCTCGACTGGAAGTTCATGTGGGGTTCACGCGATGTGGTCCAGTACACAAGGCGTGATCCGAGCGGTGCAGTCACCGAAACCATGAAGGAGTTGGCTGGTCGCCTCTCTCGTCTTGTAGATTCGAACGAAAGGCGGAGATCAGCAACCTCACCGTTTCCCCCCGGAAACCGTGGCCAAGGATCTCTGGCCGCAACATGCAACAACGAGACAGATCGGTGGCGACGAGATGCGGCTGCGCGCACTGCTGGAGACCGACGCGCTGGGGCTGCGGCTGCTCGGCGGCGAGGATGAGCTCGACCGCGGCGTGCGGGGCGTGATGACCACCGACCTCCGGGACCCGAGCCGGTACCTGTCGGGCGGCGAACTGGTGCTGACCGGCCTCGCCTGGCGGCGCAGCGCCGAGGACTCGGAACCGTTCGTCCGCATCCTCGCGAGCGCTCAGGTCGCGGGGCTCGCGGCGGGCGAGGCGGAGCTCGGCGACATTCCCGACGATCTCGTGCAGGCGTGTTCGCGCCACCGGCTGCCGTTGTTCGCAGTGAACGAATCCGTTGCATTCGCGACGATCACCGAGTACGTCGTGCGGCAGGTCTCCGGGGAGCGTGCCGGGGACCTCGCCGCAGTCGTCGACAGACACAGGAGGCTGATGACCTCCGGTCCGGCGGGCGGCGGCCCGGACGCGGTGCTGGACCTCCTCGGCTCGGACCTGGACCTGCGGGCCTGGGTCCTCTCCCCCACCGGGCGGCAGATCGCGGGCGTCGGCGAGGGGCTCACCGCGCAGACCGGCGCGGCCCTGGCCGGCGAGCACCTGGCGGCGGTACGGGCCGGCCGGCGGGCGCCGCACCGGGCGGTGGTCGCGGGCGTGACCTACTCGCTCTTCCCGATCCGTAACACCGGCCGGGGGGCCGTGGCCGCGTCGCGGGACGTCCGCGAGAGCGTTCTGTCGGACTGGCTCCTTGCCGTCGAGGCCGACGCCGGGGACTGGCCCGCGGCCCGTCTCGACCTGCTGCAGGGGGTCACCCAGCTGATCGCCGTCGAACGCGACCGGCGGGAGGCGGCCCGCACGGTGCGGCGCCGTCTCGCCCAGGAAGTGCTGGAGCTGGTCCAGACGGGAGCCGCGCCCGCGGAGATCGCAGCACGGCTGCGGGTGGCCGCGCCGGTGCTTCTGCCGGGTCTCGGGACCGCGCCGCACTGGCAGGTCGTCGTGGCCCGGGTGGACTGGGGCGCGGAGTCGGGCATCGAGGCGGGCCCGGTCGCGCAGTCGCTGCTGGAGGAGATCCTGGTCGACCCGACGGCCGCCGGAGCGGACTCGGCCGACCGGATCGCCGTGGCGCACACCGGTGACGAGGCCATCGCGCTGGTGCCGCTGCCGGCGGTGAGCCCCCTCGGCATGGAGGAGGACGACACGCCTCCCACGGACGCCGGTCTGCACGCCGACGCCCTGCTGGAGTCCGTACGCGCCCCGCTGTCGGCCGGTCTCGACGGCGACGGCCGGCTCACGCTGGGCGTCAGCGCGGCCGTGCACTCGGCGGAGGGTCTGCGCGGCGCGCTGGAGGAGGCCCGCCACGCCCGCCGCGTGGCGGCGGCACGCCCCGGCCGGGTGTGCGCGGCGGGCCACCACGAGCTGGCCTCGCACGTGCTGCTGCTGCCGTTCGTGCCGGACGACGTGCGCCGTGCGTTCACGGCCCGCCTGCTGGACCCGCTGCGGGACTACGACCGCCGCCACCGCGCGGAGCTGATCCCCACGCTGGAGGCGTTCCTGGACTGCGACGGCTCCTGGACGCGGTGCGCGACCCGCCTGCATCTGCACGTGAACACGCTGCGGTACCGCGTGGGCAGGATCGAACAGCTGACGGGCCGCGACCTGTCACGCCTGGAGGACAAGCTGGACTTCTTCCTGGCCCTGCGCATGAGCTGACGGGCCACGTCACGACGGGCGGGTGCGGTGCACGGCGGGGCGTCCTTGAGCAACCCGCGGGGCGAAGCGCGGTGGCCGGCGGGCCGAGACGCCTCCGCTCACGAGGCGTTCGTCGCCCAGGCGCCCCAGGGCGAGGATCCACCGGCGGGCCACCGTCACGCTGCTCGCCGGGTCCTCGTCGAGGACCCGGTCGATACGCTGCCCGGTGTCGCCCACGCCGGGGAACGGCCCGGCCTCGGCCGCGCCGCCGGGCCCCTCCGCCACGGCCTCGGCCAGGATCCGCACGAGGCGCCGCGGATGCGGCGTCCCACACCGCTCCAGGAGCTCCAGCGCCGCCACGGTACGCAGGGCGGGGGCCGGTCCTTCAATGCCGTGTCCAGCCGGTGTCGGACGGCCTCCGCGTCCGGGTCGAGACGCGTCAGCACCGTCAGGACGTCCGCGCGGGTCCAGGCGTCCGGATCGGCGTCGTACCGGGCGTCCAGTCGCTCCAGCACCTCCCGTACGGCTTCACCGGTCGCCAGGGACGAGATCCTGATGACGGCCCGCCGCACGTCGGGGTCGTCGTCGTCCAGGAACGGCACCAGGGCCGGGACGACGGCCGCGACCCGCCGGCGCCCTTCCTCCTCGTACTCGCCCCGCGGTTCCTCGCCCTCGCCCGCCGCCCCTCCGAGGATCGCGACGCGGCCCACCGCCCGGTGTGCACGAGCGAGCGGTCACCCCCGTGCCACCACTCGCGCGAACGCGCCCCCCTCCCCCGCCAGTTCCTCCCACGTGCCCGTCTGCACCACCCTCCCCGCTTCCAGCACCGCGATCCGGTCCGCGCGGCGGATCGTCGACGGGCGGTGGGCTATCAGCAGCGTCGTACGGGACGGCGCGCCGTCCCGCAGGGCGGCCGAGACCGCCGCGTCGGCCTCCGTGTCGAGGTTCGCCGTCGTCTCGTCGAGAACGAGCACCCGTGGGTGCGTCAGCAGGGCGCGGGCCAGGGCGATACGGGCGCGCTGGCCGCCCGAGAGGGTGGTGCCGCGCTCGCCGACGGGCGTGTCGTAGCCGTCGGCGATGCGGTCGACCCCGGTGCGGCGGGCGACGGCGGCCAGTTCGTCGTCCGTCGCCGCCGGCGCGGCGAGGCGGAGGTTCTCCGCCAGCGTGCCGTGGAACAGCGGCGCGTCCTGGCCGACGACGGCCACCGCACGCCGCAGATCCGTCTCCGCCACGTCCCGCAGGTCGACCGGCGGCCCGGCGGCCGGGACGAGTTCCACCGCCCCGGCTGCCGGGTCCCAGAACCGCGCCACCAAGTGCGCGCACGTGGACTTGCCGGCGCCGGAGACGCCGACGAGGGCGAGCGTCTCGCCGGGCCGGACCGTCAGGTCCACGCCGTCGAGCACGGCCCGGCCGCCGTAGTCGAAGCGGACGCCCCGCAGCCGGAGGCCGAGCGGCCCGTCGGGCACCGGCCGGGGCGCCGCGGGCGCCGGCGCGCCGGCCGGTGCCCGCACGGCGTCGCCCACCCGGGCCGCCGCCGCCCGCAGCCCGCCGGCCTGCCCGAGTGCGGCGGCCGAGTCGGAGACGGGTGCGAGCACCCCCAGCGCGAGGGCCATCGCGGCGGGCGCCCACGCGCCGGAGACGGTGTGCGCCGCCGCCAGGACGACGCCGACGACGGCCGCGACCACGAGGAGGTCGCGTACGGCAGAGGCGTCCGCCTCCCAGGCCTGCTCGGCGCGTTGGGCGTCGCCAAGCCGGTGGCCGTGGGCGCGGAGACGTTCGCGCCGGGTGTCCAGTGCGCCGAACGCCAGCAGTTCGCGCAGCCCGTCGACCGTCTCGACGGTCTCCGCGGACAGGTCGGCGGCCGCGGCCCGGGTACGGGCGCCGCGCGCCGCGCGGCCGCGGGACTCCACCAGCGGCACGAGGACGAGAAGCGCCGCGACGGGCAGCACGGCGATCAGCAGCCAGGGGTCGAGCAGAGCGAGAGCCACCGTGCCGCCGCCGAACACCGCAGCGGAGGCCGCGAGTTGGGCCACGGCATGTGCGTAGAAGAACTCCAGCGCCTCCACGTCCCCGAGTGCCGCCGACGCCAGGTCCCCGCTGCGCCGCCCTCCGACGCGCGCGGGCGCGCTGCGGGCGAGGCCGTCGAAGACACGGATGCGCATTTCCGCGAGGACGCGGTAGGCGAGGTCGTGCGAGAGGTCCATCTCGCGCCAGGTGGCGAGCGCCCGGGCCGTGACGAGCAGCAGCAGGGCGGCCACAGTGCCGGGCCCGGGGGCCTGCCGTTCGACGACGGCGGTGCCCACCGTGTGCGCGGTGAGCGTGACCAGGGCGACGAGCGCCGCCTGGTCGGCGAGGGCCGCGCCGAACGTGCGGACGGTCATGCCCCGGTGGGCGCCCAGCACCGGCAACAGGGCGCGCAGCGCGCCGCGTTCGGCATTCATGCGGCCTCTCCTTCGGTGGTGCGTCCGGCGGCGACGAGACGCGCGTACACGCCCTCGCCGCTCACCAGACCGGCGTGGTCGCCGACGGCGTCCACCCGGCCGCCCTCCAGCACGACGATGCGGTCGGCGTGGCGCACCGACTCGAGCCGGTGCGCCACGACCAGGCAGGTGCGGCCGCGGGCTGCCCGCAGCAGCTCCCGTACGATGCGGGCCTCGCGGCGCTCGTCGACGGCACTGGTCGCCTCGTCGAGCACGAGCACGGGCGCCTCGGCGAGCAACGCCCTTGCCAGGGCGAGCCGTTGACGCTGGCCGCCGGACAGGGTGGCACCGCGTTCGCCGACCTGGGTGTCGTAGCCGTCGGGCAGGCGGACGATCTCGTCGTGGATCCCTGCCGCCCGGGCCGCGTCCCGCAGCGCGGTGTCGCTCGCGTCGGGGGCGCCCAGCCGCAGGTTCTCGGCGACGGAGGCGTGGAAGAGGTACGTCTCCTGGGAGACCACCGCGACACCGCGGCGCAGTGAGTCGAGCGTGTACGCGGCGGTGTCGGCGCCGTCGACGAGGACCCGGCCCCGGTCCGGGTCGGCGCGGCGGAGCAGCAGCGCGAGCAGCGTGGACTTGCCCGCGCCCGACGGACCGACGACCGCGGTGACCCGGCCGGCCGGGGCGGTGAAGGAGACGCCCCGCAGCGCCGGCCGGCCGCCTCCCGGATGGGTGAAGTACACGTCCTCGAAACGCACTTCGGGTGCCGCCTGCCACGCGGCGACGCTCCGCCCCTCGTCGGGGACGCCTCCTTCCGCGGTGCGCAGGTCGGCGATGCCGTCGGCGGCCGAGACCCCGAGATACCCCGAGTGCCACTCCCTGGACAGGTCCCTGACCGGCCGGAAGCATTCGGACGCCAGCATCAGCACCAGGTACGTACCGGCGGGCGCCGCCTGCCCGGAGACGGCCGCCGTGCACGCCACGAGTGCCGCGGCGACCGTGCCGCCCTGCACGGCGAGGTCGGTGATGCCGGTGTCGACGAGCGAGACCCGGAGCTTGGCGACCGTGGCGCGGTGCAGGGCCGCGGAACGCTCCTCCAGCCGCGCCCTGGTACGCCCGACCGCGCCCGCCGCTCGTAGCGCGGGCATGCCCTGCAGCGCCTCCAGGTAGTCGGCGGCCAGGGCCTCGTACGCGCCCCAGTGCTGTTGCCCGCGCCGCTCCAGCAGCTTGTCCCACCAGCGCGGGGCGAACAGCGCGACCACCAGCGCGGGGGCGAGGGCGACGACGGCCCACGGTTCGACCGCGGCGACGGCGATCAGGAGCAGCGGCGGCACGGCGCAGGTGATCAGCAGCTGGGGCAGGTAGCGCGAGACGTATGCGTCGACGCCCTCGACGCCGTCGACGAGTGTGGCGCGTACGGCTCCGGCGCGGGCGCCGGCCTGTTGCGGGGGGCCGGTCCGGCCGAGGCGTACCAGGAGTTCGTCGCGCAGGCCGGTGCGTACCGCCGCCCCGGCGCCCACGGCGGTACGGCGCTGCACGCGGACGAGTACGGCGCGCACGAGTACGGCGGCGATCACCGCGCCCAGCAGAAGCGGAAGCCCAGCGGTGTCTTGGCGGGCGATACGGGCGAGGGCGAGCGCGAGCAGCACGGCCTGCGCGAGGTGGGTCGCCGCGACGGCCGCGAGCAGGGCGGTGGCCGCGAGCAGGGGGCGGCGCGCGATACGGGCGGCGCGCAGCAGCTCCGGGTGGAGCATCATGACGGTTCGTCTCCTTCTGTCGTACGGCCGAGTGCGAGCCCGTGCACCACCCAGTCCCGGCCGGCCGGCCCGCCGAGCGCGGCCCCGAGGTCGGCGCCCTGCCAGGAGCCGACGGGCCGCGAGTGCAGCCCGAGGGAGGTGGCCACGGCCTGGGCGTGCCCGATGCCGTAACCGGCGGCGAGATGGTCGCGCCGCACCTGCGCGGGCGTGGCGTCGGACGGGCAGCCGTGTGCGAGGAGCACGGCACCTGCGCGGGCGATCCAGCCCTGGCCGGCGGCCCAGTGGGCGAGGGTCGGCAGCGCGTCGCCGGAGGCGAGGCGGCGGAGCCGGAGGGGCGGTTCCCCGGCGGCGGGGGCGGGCTCGGGCAGGGGGACGCCCCCGGGCTCTGCGGCCCCGCCGCGACCGGCCGCGGGCCGGTGCCCCGAGGCGGCGCGGTCCCTTGCGCGACGGCGGCCGGGCCCGGCCGCCGTGTCGTGGCCGGTTCCGGCGCCGTACGCCGCCGAGCCCGCGCCCTCGGCGACAGCGCGATCCGGCGCCGCAGCACCCTGGAGCGCGGCGTCTGCGCGCCCGGTCCCGGCGGGACGCGCGGCGCCGGGCGCGCCGGACGCACACGCGCCCGTCAGCAGGCCGGGGCGGGGTCCGGCGACCGCCATGCTCCAGTGCAGTCCCTCCGGGGACGCCGCCACCGCCGCCGCCAGGACGCGCGCCAGGGCAGTCCGCGGCGGCAGGCCGGTGAGGCCCGGGGGCGCGCTGCGCCGGGAGAGCAGCATGGCGTCCGGCAGGGACGGTCCGCGGGCCACCTGCCAGGTACCGGACCCGTCACCGGACGCGGCGAGTTCACCGAGGACGCCCACGGCGGTGCGCAGGACCTCGGGCCCGTCCGGCGGCGGGAGCCGTCCGCCGCTTCCGCGAGCGGCCCAGCGGGCGAGCGCGTCCGCGGCAAGGACGGGCGTCAACTGCACGGCCACCAGCGCGCGTTGCGCGCCGCTCGCCGCCGACAGCAGTCGGCCGTCCGCGTCGAGGCACACCCCGGGCGCGCCTGCCAGGGCGAGCGCGGCCGCCGCGTGCCCCGCGTCGAGCAGCACCAACGGCCATGCGCGATGGCCGTAGTGCGACACCGTACGGCGGGCGGTCACGCCCAGGACGGCGACGGCGCCCGCCGGTGCCGGCTTCGGCGCCGAGCCGTGCCGGTGCAGACGGTGGTGCACCGGGTCGTGGACGTAGACGCCCGGCGGCAGCCCGCAGCCGGTCCCGAGCAGCAGGTACGTGTCGACGGGGTGCAGGCCGCCCGCCGAGGGCGCGGGCCGCAGCCTGCCGCCCGCGAGCGACAGCCGCAGCAAGCGGTCGAGACCGGACGGGACGGGCAGCGGCTCGCCCGGCAGCCGCACGGTCGCCGGCCCCGCCGGAAAGTCCGGACCGGGGGCCTGCGCGGACCTGGCGAGGGCCAGCGCATCGGAGACGGAGAGCACCATCACGGCCTCACATGTGCGGGGGCGGTGCGAGGGTGAAGTCGCCCGGCCCGACGGGTGCTTCCTCGCGCCAGCCGCGTTCCAGCGCGGCCTGCGCGAAGCGCGGGGCGCCGAAGTAGCCGAAGGCGGCGGGCGCGTTGGGGACGAGGCCGGAGACGAGCACGCGGGCCACCCGCAGCGGCGTCTGTGCGACGTCCTCCGTGGTCAGGTCCAGCGTGATGACCCGGTGACCGCCCGCCGCGAGGCGCTCGTCCAGTGCGGCCCGGCTGCCCGCCGCCACCCCGTCGACGGGTACGACACCGAGCGCCGGCCGGGTGAACCGGGCGGCGAGCGGCGCCATCCGCGGGTCGAGCCACACCTGCACATGCGCGCCGAGGTCCCGTACGGCCGCGAAGTCGGTCCCGCAGTCGTCGAGGTAGCGGCGGTCGGCCCGGTGGTCGAGGTAGAGCCCGCGGGCGAGCATCCCGGCGTCGACGGCGCGGAAGACCCATCCGTCCGCATCGGTGGCGCCCTGAGTGAAGACCCAGGTGTGGACGGCTTCCAGGACGGCCTTGCGGGCCGCTTCCGCGGGGTCGTAGCGGCAGGCGAAGCCGGCGGCGTGGATGCCGCGTGCCCGGTCGTGCACGAGTGCGGCCATGCAGGGCGCGAGCTCGGAGGGCATCTCCACGATCGACACCTCGAGATCGCAGCCCGCGAGGTCGTGGGTGAGGCCGGGCACGGAGGCGGGGTCGATGCCGCGGGTGGGGCCGTCGAGGTGCCACCACAGTTCGAGCGCGTCGCGTTCGACGACTTCGAGGAGGCCGCGTTCGACGGCGTCGTCGAAGCCCTGGCCGGTCGCGATGCCCGCGTAGTTGAGGTGGTGCGTGCGGGGCAGCTGCTTCCATTCGCCCTGCCGCCAGTTGAGATGGGTCAGGGCTACGGGCGCCCACACCTCCTCGCCGTTCTCCCGGGCCCGGGTCCACAGCGCGGGCGTGTCCTCCGTGAGGGGGTGGTAGGCGAACCGGGGGCGGGCGTACTGCCAGTCGGCGTAGGCCGGGAGGTCACCGGGGCCGTAGAGCGTGCGGCCCTCGGCGAGGAGTTCGGCGGCCGTGGCCCGGCGGGGGGCGTCCCGGTGCCCGGGCGGGGGCAGCCGGTTGCCGCAGTAGCGCTCGACGGCCTCGGCGACGGCGGCGATCCGCGCACCGGCCGGGTCGCCGAACGTGGTGCCGAGCGACACCCGGTCGGCGGGCCATGCGCCGAAGCGGCGGGCGTCGGAGACGTCGGCGGTCACGGCGGTGTAGCGGGGCGGGGCGCCGGTGGGATGCGGCACGGCCTCGACTCCGCGTATCAGCCCGCAGACGGGGTCGACGAGCGCCTCGGGGGAGAGCGGGCTGCTGGTCACGTGCATGTCTCCTCTACGGGGTCCACGGGGTGGCGGCCGTCGGCGACGGGCAGCAGCAGCGTGCTGCCCGTCGTCCGCACGGTGCGCCGGGAGGCGGTCAGCCGGGTGGCGTGCACGGGGTCCTCGCCGGTGTGCGGGTTGCGGGCGTGCGCGGGGAAGTGGTGCCCGGCGATCTCGACGCGCAGCCGGGTCCCGGCGGGCAGTCGGCGGGCCAGCGGGCCGAGCGGGACGGGGAAGCGGGCGTCGGCACCCGGGGGGTCGGCGCGCCGGACGACGCCGACCGCGAGGGGGTCCGCGCGACCGTCGGGGTCGAGCGCGACGACGCGTACGGCCCAGTCGGCGCTGGTGGTGTCGGCGGTGGCGCGCAGCTGGACCCCGGCGCTGCCGAGGAGGTCGAGCGGGCGGGGCAGGGGTGGGGTGACGAGGACCGCGCGGTCGGCCGGCCCGCCGGTGTCGATGCCCAACTCGTCACTGCGCACGGGGCGGTGGGGGTCGGCGGTGAAGTGCTCGCCGTGCAGGAGCCGCAGCCCGGCCGGGGAGCCGAAGTCCCGGGCGGAGGGGCGCGAGGGGGTGTCGGCGGCGTACCAGTGCTCGCTGCCGCCGAGGGCGATCGCGCCGTGCCGTCCCGGTCTCAGGGTGCCGTCGAGCGCGGCGCGCGCCCAGCGGACGTAGAGCTCGCCGAGGGCGATCGCGTGTCCGGGCCGCGCCTCGGGGCCGGGCTCGGCGGTGAGCCCGTGTCCCCACGGCCCGAGGAGGAGCCGTGCGGTTCCGCTCCAGTGCTGCCACAGCCGTACGGCGTCGCCGAGGAACGGGTCCCTGGTCCCGCCGACGACGAGCAGCGGCACGCGGGGCCCGGGCGCGGCAGGGTCCGGCGCGTCGAACACCGCCTCCCACAGCGCTCCCCACGACGGCAGGTCCCGGCCGAGGCGGGACGGGAGCGTGGCCGGAGGGAGGTGTTCCAGCAAGCGGGGGTCGGACGCGAGGGCCTTGGCGAGGGCCCGCTCGTCCGAGTCAGGGCGGTCGCCGTGCGCGGCCCACCAGCCGGCGCGGGCCGACAGGCGCTCGACGCCGCCGGCTTCGCGCGCCGTCTCGGCGAGGCCGAGTGCGGGGACCGCGGCGATCACGGCGTCCGGGCGGCCGGCCGGGTCGTCCCCGCGTGCCGCGGCCAGTGCGCAGTGAGCCGCGTACGAGGCGCCGGCCGCGACGATCCGGCCGTCGGACCACGCCTCGTCCCGGATCCGCCGCAGCGTGGCGGCGCCGTCGGTGGCCTCGTCGCGGTACGGGTGCCATTGGCCCCCGGAGGCGTACCGGCCGCGGACGTCCTGGACCACGGCGGCGAAGCCGCGCGCCGCCCAGCCGCGGGCCTCGGCACGGTGGCGCCGGCGGTCGTAGGGAGTGCGCAGTACGACGGCGGGGAACGGCCCGTCGCCGTCGGGCAGTTGGATGTCGGTGACGAGCCGGGCACCGGGGACGGCGATCTCGGTCGTTCTCATCGGGTGACGGGGGCGACGTCGGGCACCGGAAGGACCGGGTGCGCCGTGACGGCGAGGTCCCGCAGGTCGACGCGGCGCAGCAGGCGCCGGCTGCCGTCGGCGCCCGCGGCCCAGGCGACGAGGTCGGCGGTGAGCAGGGCGGCGGTCAGCGCGGCCGACGCCGCGCTGTGCGCGGGCCCGTTGTCGGTGGTGCACGAACCGGCCCAGTACGCGGCGAGTTCGCGGTGGGCGGGCGTCGCGGCGAGCCGCCGCAGCCGGATGTGCGCGGAGGTCACGTCGCCGGGGCCGACGGCGAGCGGTTCGAGCCAGGCAGTCGCGCCCTCGCGGTGGCAGCGCAGCCAGGCGACGCCTCGGGCGGGCAGCCGGTCGGCGTCGTCCCAGAGGCCGGACGGCACCGGCGCGTCGAGGCACCAGGCGACGGCGGTGCCGGGCCCCTGGACGGCCGGCAGTTCGCCGGGCCGCGCCGCACGCGCCTCGCCGCCTTCGGCGCGTACGAGACGGGTGATCGCGCCGGTCAGGGGCTCGTCGCCGAGGACGAGGACCGTGCGCCCGGCCAGGCGGGGGGAGGAACCGCCGGGCCGGGCGAGGTAACCGGCCTGCTCGAAGGCGTCGGTGAGGCCTTCGAGCGCCGGGCTGTCGCCCGTGGTCCCCGTCAGGTGGGCCACCAGCGCGGCAGGGTCCGCGGTGCGCGTGTCGACGCGGAGGAACTGCCCGTCGGGGGTTCGCACCGCGAGGCCCTGTCCGGGGACGGTGACGAGTGCGACGCCGGGGGCGAGCCGTGCGGTGGACACGTGGTCTCCTGAGTGTTTCGGTGGACGGGTCGGGCCCGCCCGGAATCGCGCTCCGGGCGGGCCCGATACGGGACTTACTTGTCGCTGTCGGCCTCGACGGCGTCGTCGAAGGGGTTCTCGACGAGCGCGTTGGAGTGGGTGGCGGACAGGTGGGCGAGCTGGCCCTGCTCGGCGATCGGGCTGAACACCTTGTGCTGCTCCATGATCTGAACTCCGTTCGGTTCGACGGTCGGATCCGTGTCACCGGTCTCCCGGCGGCACACGAGAGACCTTAATGAATATGATTTTCATTTCGCAAGGCTTCGGTCGTCGGGAAGAGGGTGATCCGGGTAACACACCGGCCATCCGCCGACCGGGTCGCGCCCCACCCGCCCCGCCACGCCCAGCACATCGGCGAGCAGCGCGGGTGTGACGACGTCCGCGGGAGGCCCGTCGGCCGCGACGACTCCCGAACGCAGCGCGACGATCCGGTCGGCGAACCGGGCCGCGTGGCCGAGGTCGTGCAGCACCATCACGACGGTCAGGCCGCGCTCCTCGCGCAGCCGGGCGACCGTGCGCATCACCTCCAGCTGGTGCCGCAGGTCGAGGTAGGTGGTCGGTTCGTCGAGCAGCAGCAGTCGCGTGTCCTGGGCCAGGGCCATCGCCAGCCGTACGCGCTGCCGCTCGCCGCCGGACAGAGCGTCGACGTGGCGATCGGCCCACGCGGCCACCCCCACGTCGGCCAGCGCCCGCATACAGACGGCGTCGTCGCCGTCGCGGAGCATGCCGAGCGGGCCGCGCGCCGCGTACCGCCCCTGACGCACTAGTTGACGCACCGTCATCCCCGGGACGGGCGGTGCCGATTGGTGCAGCAGCGCGACACGGCGGGCGGCGGAGCGCCGGCCGAGCCGTGCGAGGTCGTCCCCTTCGAGGAGGACCCGGCCCGCGGAGGGCCGCAGCAGCCCGGCGCAGAGTCTGAGCAGGGTGCTCTTGCCGCAGCCGTTGAGGCCGACGAGGGCGACGGACTCACCGGCGCCGACGTCGAGATCGACACCGGCGAGGACATCGCGTCCCGGGTATCCGAAGCGCAGGCCCTCGACCCGCAGGGTGCCGCTCCCGGACGTCGCGTCGCGGGGCAGGGACCGGTCGCCGGCCGTCGTGGTCATGTGTCCTCCATGAGTCGTGTTCGCGAGAGGTGCGGTCGGCGGGTGCCGGGAGGCCGCGCGTCCGGGCGTCCGTCGCGGGTCATCCCTCCGCCGTGCCGCGGCGGGCCACCAGCAGCAGCAGGAGGGCAGCGCCCGCACACGTCGTCAGCGCGCCCGTCGGCACGCTCAGCCGGTCCATGTCCAGCGCGGCTGCCAGCGCCCGGGACAGCCACTGCGAGCCCGCGTCCGCCCCGCACACCACCGTCGCGCCGAGCAGGGCCGCTCCCGGCAGCGCCCGGCGCAGGTCCGCACCGAACAGCGCGAAGGCCAGGTGCGGTACGAGCAGTCCGACGAACCCGAGGGCGCCGACGGCCGAGACGGCGCCCGCGGTCAGGGCGACGGCACACACCAGGGCGGCCACGCGGGCCCGCCCGGTCGCCAGGCCCGCGGCCGCGGCCTGTTCGTCGCCGCAGCGCAGCATCGTCAGCGGTACGGCCATCGCGCAGGCCGCGATTCCCCACACGGCCACCCAGGGCCACAGCAGGCGCCAGTGGTCCCACACCCGGCCCTCGGTGGAACCGACGAGCCACTGCACGACGCTGCCCAGTTCGCCGGGGGCGACCAGGAGCACCATGGCCGTCAGCCCGGACAGGACGGCGGAGACCAGCACTCCGTGCACGGCCGTCTGCGTCGGATCGGCCTTCTGCCGCCCGGCGAGCAGCCACAGCAGGCCCGCGCCCGCGAACCCGCCGAGGCACGCCGCGGCCACGACGGCCTCCGGCGAACGCCATCCGGCGAGTCCGAGTCCGGTGGCGGTCACCGCGCCGAGCACCGCCCCGGGTGTCACGCCGGTGACCTCGGGCCCGGCGAGCGGGTTGCGCAGCGCGGACTGGAGCACGATGCCCGCGAGACCCAGGCTCGCGCCCGCGGCGAGCGCCACCAGAGCACGGGGCAGCCGGAGTTGGAGGACGACATGCCGTGCGGTGGTCTCTCCCCCGCCGCCGAGCGCCTGCCACACATCCGCCGGCCCGAGCGACCGCCCGGCCACGAGATCCGCGCAGCCGGCGACGACGACCGCCAGCGCCAGCAGGGCGAGCGGCCACCCGCCGGTCCTCCGCGCCCGTACGGGCCGCTCTGGCGGCGGCTGTTCGCCGCGGGCGGGGCGTTCGGGCGTGACCGGTGTGCCGTTGCGGCTCATGCGTCCGCCACCTCCTCGGCGGTGGAAGGCCGCCGTGTCCGGGTGCCGGTGCGCGCCTTCAGCAGGGCGACCCCCGCGGGAACGCCCAGGAGAGCCGTCCACGCGCCGACCGGGGTCTCGATCGGGGCGAGGGCGAGCCGGGCGGGCAGGTCTGCGCAGGCCACCATCACCGCGCCCCACACCGCCGACCACGGCAGCCAGCCGACCGCGTCCGAGCCCGGCCGCAGCCGACGGGCCAGATGGGGCGCGAGGAATCCGGCCCAGGCGACGGGCCCGCAGACCGCGACGACCGGGGCGATGAGCAGCACGGCGATGGCGAGCGCGGCGAGCCGGGCCCGCCGTACCCGTAGGCCCAGCGCCTGCGCGTCGTCGTCGCCGAGCCGCAGGACCGACAGCACCGGTGCGCTCAGCACCAGCGCGGGTGCCGCGACGGCGAGCCAGGGCCACACCCCGTCCACGTCGTGCCAGGTGCGGGCCGACAGGCTGCCGAGCAGATAGCGGTAGATCAGCTGCAGGTCGAGCTGGTCGGCCAGCACCATCAGCACGAGCAGCGCCGCCTGCAGCGCCGCCGCCACGGCCGCCCCGGTCAGCAGGACCGCTGACGGGCTGCGCCCGAAGCCGCCGGCGAGCAGGGTCAGTACGCCTCCGGCCGCCGCTCCGGCGAGTGCCAGCAGCGGTTGGAGGGCGAGGGGCACGGACAGGGCGAGGACGAGCGGCGCCGCGACGCCGAGGGCGGCGCCCGACGAGACGCCGAGCAGCTCGGGGACGGCGAGCGGATTGCGCAGTGCCTCCTGGAGCACGAGCCCCGCCGAGCCGAGGCAGGCCCCGGCGACGAGCGCCAGGACGAGCCTCGGCAGGCGCAGTTCGGTGACGACGACGCCCGCCAGGGTGTCGCCGTCGAAGGCCGCGGGCAGCTGGTGCGGCGGCACGTACGGGGTGCCCAGGCACAGCGCGCACAGGGCCGCGACGGCCAGCAGCCCCGACGCGGCGACGACGTGGCGGGTCACTTCAGCCTGGCCGTCGCCTCGTCGAGGACGACGCCGAGCGAGCGGGTGCCGCGTCCCTTGGCCCACACCTCGGAGTCGACCTCGTAGACCTTGCCGTTCTTCACCGCGGGAATCTGCGACCACAGGGGGTTCTCGGCGAGCTTGTCGGACAGCTTCTCCTCGGCCGGCCCGCCGAAGGACAGGGTCTCGACGAACAGGACGTCGACATCGCGCGCGAGGATCTCCTCCATGCTGTACGAGCCCTCGACACCACGGCTCCGCCACGGGTAGTCGGAGATCTTCGGGAAGAGCCCGGCGGCGACGTCGTTGCCGGGGGTGGCCACGCCGAAGTTCTCGTCGCTGCCGAAGACGATCAGTGACGTCTCGGCGCTCCTGCCGGACTCGGCGTCGGCCAGCTTGTGCCGGAAGGCCCGCTCCGCCTTCTCGCCCTGCGCGGTGCGCCCGGTGAGCGCGGCGAGGTCACGCAGGTACCCGACGCTGTCCTGCCAGGTGGCCGGCTGTACGGGCCAGAAGACGGTGGCGCCCTTCAGCGCGGGCGCGAGCTTGCCGTGGGTGTCCTCGAGACCGATGACGAGGTCGGGCTTGTGGGACAGGATCGCCTCGGCCTCGGGGCTGAGGAAGCCGCCGGGCACGACGGGGATCCGGGCGGCCGCGTCCTTGCCGAGGAACCGTGGATGCGCGAGCAGCCCGGAGTTGGTGGCCACGGGCTTCATGCCGAGCTCGGTCAGCATGTCGTCGCACAGGGCGACGAGGCAGACGACGCGGGCGGGCGGCTCCTCGGTGGCGACGGTGACGCCCTTGGCGTCGGTGATCTTCCTGGCGGCGGTGATGGGCTCGACCGTCACCTCGGTCTTCGGTCCCGCGTCGGCCGGCTTGTCCTCGCTGCCGCCGGTGGCGGCTCCGCAGCCGGACAGCAGGACTCCCATGACGGCGGCGGCGGCCCAGCGGCGGACGGCCCTCAGCGCTCGGTGCGACATCGCACTCTTCTCTCTCGGTTCGGTTCGGCCGGACTCGGCCACCCAGAGTTCTACATGATAATCATTCTCAACAAGGACGCCGCCCTCTCTCTGGAGACCGCCATGACCGAGTCCGCCTCCGCGCCCCCTCGCCTGCTCGTCGCCGACCAAGTGGCGGGCTGCGTACGGCTGCTGGACCTTCCCGACGGCCGCGAGCGGGGCCTGGTCGAGGGCCGCCACCTCGCCGAGCACGCCGGCTTCCTCGCGCTCCCCGGCGACCGGACCGCCTTCGTCGACGACCTCGCCGGCGAGCTCGTGGTCCTCGACCCGTACGGCCCCGACGCGGGACGGCCGCTCGTCGAGGCGACCGTGCCCGTGGCGATCCCCGCCGAGCACCTGGCCGCCGACCCGACCGGCCGGCTGCTCGCCGTCACGACGGGCCTCGGGCGCAACGAGGAACCATGGAGCGACCTGCTGACCGCCGTGGATCTCGCCGCGCCGGGCGGGCCACGCGCGGTGCGCGTGCGCACGGACGCGGGTGAACCGGGTGTCACCGTGCTCGGCCCGTCCGCCCCCGCGCACTCCACGGAGCCGACGGACGCCGGCCCCGGCCGCGTATCCGGCGACGCGCTGGTCGTCCTGCGCCACCGAGAACCCGGCTCGCTCACCGTCCACCGGCACGCCGAGCTGATGGCCGCCGCCCCCGCCTGTCCGCCCGCCGCCCCCGCGGCCGATCTGCCGCTCGCCGACGACGACGGCCACGGCGACGCCCACGATCCGCTGACCGGTCGGGTTTTCGCCGCAGCGGGCTCCGGGGTGCACCGCGCGCGCCGCGCGGGCGGGTCCCTCGTCATGGAGGAACCGCTGCCATGGGGCGGCCCTGGCCGCGGCTACTATCTGCGCCTCGACCCCGCCCGCCGCGTCCTGTGGTCCTGTGTGCGCGGCGGACCCGCCGATCCGGGCCGCTGGCCCGAGTGGTCCAACGACGCGTGGTGGCACGGCCTCGACTCCGGTGCGGTGGGGCGGGTGCCGCTCGGGCCCGGCCTCGTCTTCCGGCTGGCCGTGTCCGCGCGCCACGTCGCGTACGCCCGGGTCCACCCGGACGGCGACGAACTGGTCCTGATCGCCACGGACACGACCACGCCCCGCGTCACCACCCGGCTGCCGCTGCCCGCCATGGACGGCGCGCCCCGGCCGGGCGGGACACCGTGGGACGGGGTGCAGCGCCGGGCGATCGCCGCGTCACCCGGATCTCCTCTCGTGGCGGTCACTCGTGGGGGCCACGGCGAGATCCATCTCGTTGACGCCGACTTCGCGTCGGCGCCGAACGCACCGGTCACCACGCTGTCCGTGCCGACACCGCTCAACGACGGGGGCCATCTCGCCCTGGTCGCCCCCGGATCCGGCGCCCACGGCGACCCGGTCGGCCGCTGAAGATTGTGAACTGATTCACTCGACCCCTTGGCCACGCATGCCCATCCGTGCTGAGATTCCGTCTGACTCAACAGCTCAATGGCGTGCTCGGGGAGGGCAAGTGGCGCATACCGCCATGTCTGGTTCCGGAACCACAGCAGGTGACGATCCTCTCCAGACCGCGGTATGGCGGCTGCGTTCGCGCGGCTGTTGGACCGACGCTGCGGCTCTCCTCGCGCCGCACGCCGCGGACCCGGCGGCGGCTCTGGAGCGTGCCGGGCTCCTCGTCGAGCGCTGCCTGTTCACCTGCGACGGATGGGCCGAGGCCGAGGACGCGCTGCGCACCGCCGAGGCCGCTGCCGGTGACGACGAGGAACGCGGCGGCGCGGCGAGCGAGCGCGGCCGGCTGGCGTACGCGGCGACCCGGCTCGGCGTACGGGACCGGGCCGACGAGGCACGCTCCGCTCTCGGGCGGGCCACGGCGCTGCTCGCGCCCTCCTCGCCGCGGCGCCCGCTGCTGGACTTCCGGCGCGGGCTGGTCGCCGAGCACATCGCCGACGCGCCGGAGGCGGCGCGTGCCGCGTACGAGAGGGCCCATGCGGGAGCCGCCGCGCACGACGACCCCCTGCTGCTGTCCTTCACCTGGCAGCAGCTCGCCGGGATCGCCCTGAGCGAGGGCGAGTTGGCGCAGGCGCGGCACGGCTTCGCGGAATGCCTGCGCATCCGCGAGGAACTGGGCTACCTGATCGGTACGGCGCCCGCGCTCGCGGGGCTCGCCGACTGCGAGCCGGAGCCGGAGGCGGGGCGCCTGCGCGCGGAGGCGCGCCGTCTGTTCCGGCTGCTGGGCGGCGTACCGGTGTGGCTGAGCCCCCAGTTGTCGCCCGCGGTGCCACCACAGGGCTCCCCCGTCCGTCCCGAGCCCGCCGCGTCGTGAGAACGCGCCGCAGGGAAGGGGACGTCCCGGAGCCGCGGACACGCTGGGACGAGATCACCACCGGTCTGTGGATGGGCGGCCACGTCTGGACGGACGGGGTGCGCCCGCATCAGGACGTGGTGGTGGGGCGGGAGTTCGACCTGGTCATCAGCCTGTGGACCCGCGAGGGCCACGGCCCGGCCGCCGGTGTCGAGCACCATGTGGTGCCCATCCCGGACGACTGGCTGACGGCGGGCGAGATCGACAGCGTCCGCCGCGTCGCGGAGGTCGCGGCCGACGCCGTACGGGCCCGCCGCAAGGTCCTCGTCCGCTGTTACTCCGGCTACAACCGCTCGGGCCTCGTCGCCGCGCAGACCCTGATCGAACTGGGACACGACAGCGAGGGCGCGATCGACCGCGTCAGGCTGCGCCGCTCGTCCTGGGCGCTGCACAACCCGGCCTTCGAGCAGTACCTGCTGACCGGTCTGGATGTCGCCTCGCTGCTGTCCGGTCTGGAGCCGCCCGACTGACCGCGCCGGTCACCCCAGCCAGGGCAGGGCAGCCGCGGGGTTCAGCAGGACCACGAGCACGCCGACCGCGACGGCGATCCAGACGAACGTCCACACCCGGCTGCGCCGCTGGCGCGTCTGGCGGCCGGGCCAGGCGCGCCATCCGTCGGGCTGCGCCCGTACGGGCCTGCCCCTGCGCACGAGGCGCCGCGCGCGGCCCTGCTGCCGCGCGGCCTCCTCGTCGGCCCGGCGCAGTCGTTCGGTCACCATCCGCGCCCGCGCGGACGGCTCCTTGGGGGCCGCGAGACGGGCGGGCCCCTCGCTCTCGATCTGGAACCTCGCCCATTCGTCGTCGGATATGGACGACTCCGGCGTCTCCGGCAGCTCCCCGTTCATCGAACCCCCCTCGCTCGTGGACAGCACGGCCGCACAGGCTAGTCCAGGGCCCTCGGGGAGGGTCACGCGGGTCGCAGTGCCACGAGCATCTCGTCCGTTGCGAGGGCGAGTTGGCCCTCCTGGAGGACCGCGACGGCGCGGATCGCGGGCCCCGGGCGGAAGGCCCGGGCCTCCCCCGGTCCGGGGTGGTGCAGTTCGACGAGACCGTCCTCCCAGGCGACCGCGACGGCCGGGCCCCGCGCGGTGGGCGCGGCGTGCAGGGCGACGACGGGGCAGGCGCGCTCGGTCAGCGGATCCGGCTGGGGTGCGCTGCCGGGAGTCCACAGGCATACGGCGCCGTCCGCGCCGCCGCTGCACACGAGGGTGCCGGTCGCGGCGAGCGCGGTGACCCGGCCGGAGTGCGGTGCGGCCTGGTGCAGCCCGGCGGGTCCGAAGGCGTGCACGGAGCCCACGCGGTCGCCGACCAGCACGGTGTCGCCCGCCGCGGCGAGCGCCGTGCCCGGGTGGGCGGCGAGGGTGGCGGTGACGGCTGCGGTCAGCCGGCTGCCGGGGCCGCGAGTGTGCAGGCGGCCGCGTTCGTCGAGGAGCAGAAGGGTGCCGTCGCCCGTCGCCGCCATCGCCCTGACCCGGCCGGGCAGGGGCGCCGTATGGGGCTCGGCGTCCAGATGCCGTACGGCTCCGTCGCGTCCGGCGATCATCAGTCTGCCCGCGGAGACGGTCAGCGCGGCGACGGGACCGGCCCAGGGCGGTTCCGTGTCGTCCGGGCCGCGCGTCCACACGACGCTCCAGCGGGCCCCGGCGGCCAGTTCCGTGAGGGCGGCGCGCAGGTGCGGCCCGGCCGAGGCCGGCAGAGCGGCGAGCAGCGCCAGGGCGCGTTCGGCCGGTTCCTGGTCGCGTATCAGCGCCTGGCCCGCGCGCAGCCAGGCCGCCCGCAGCCCACCGCAAGCACCGCCGTGCCTCTCGTACGCCGCCGTGATCCCCAGCGGCTCGGCGGCGCACACGGCGGCCGGGTCCGCGAGGTCCACCGGTTCGCGGGGCGGCGGGCCGCTGTCCGCGGCTTCCTCGACGACGACCCGGACATGGCCGAACTCCCGCAGGATGCGGGCGAGTTCGCCGACGGCCGCCGGGTCCTGGCCCGGCTGCCCGAGCCGCAGGGTGCGCGGCGCTCCGGACAGCAGGGCGGACTGGAGTTCCGCGGGGGTGCCGGCGACCACGCCGAGCTGGTTGGCCGCCGCCCATACCGTTCCGCGCACGCCTGCTCCCGTCAGATGTCGGAACCGGTGAAGTGTTCGCGCACCAGGGACTGCACGACCGTCAGGTCCTGGGCGATCAGGGCCTCGAGGAGGGCCATGTGTTCGGCGGCGTCCGCGACCAGGTCGGCCCGTCTGGTGACGGGGGCGGCGGTGAGCGGCCACTGGGAGCGCCGGTGCAGGTCGTCCGCGACGGCCAGGAGCTGCTGGTTGCCGGCGAGGGCGAGGACGGCGTGGTGGAAGGCGCGGTCCGATTCGGCGTATCCCGCGCGGTCGCCGGTCGCGGCCGCCACGGCCGTCGCCTCGGCGAGGGGGCGCAGCGCGGTCCACCGCGCGGCGGGGACCGTGCGGGCGAGGCGGAGCATGACCGGTACCTCGATGAGAGCGCGCACCTCGGCCAGCTCGGCGAGCTCGCGGGGCGTGCGCGTGAGCACGCGGAAGCCGCGGTTGGGCACGACCTCGACGGCGCCCTCGGTGGCGAGCTGCTGCATCGCCTCCCGTACGGGGGTCGCGGAGACGCCGAAGCGTTCGCCGAGGACGGGCGCGGAGTAGACCTCGCCGGGGACGAGGTCTCCGTCGACGAGGGCGGTGCGCAGGGCCTCGAGGATCTGGCCTCGGACGGAGTGGCGGCGGACGAGCCGCGGCGCCGGGGCGGGGGGCTCGCTGTGGGTGTGCTCGCCGCGCGCCTCTTCCGGCAGGCGGGGGCCGCCCTGGGCGGGAACGCGTGCGGACGCGTGCGGCCGGTCGGCGGCGTCACGCGCTCGGGCCTGCTCCACTCGGTCCTCCTCCGGCCGGGCCACGGGCCCGGCTGGCGTTGCGAGGCCCCTGTGCACGATAGGCGTGTGAGGCCGCAGTTCAAACATCGAACAGATCGGGTAAGGTAAGCCTAACCTGCTAACGATCGCGATTCGGTGGTCCCCGGCATGACCCTTCCTGCCCTGTTTCCCGGCGTCGCCTCCCCCGTCGGCGACGCCTACGAGCGTCTGGCGGACGTCTTCCCCGGCCTGCGCGTCCAGGAGCTGGGCGACGGCGAGCCGACACCCGAGGGGGCGGGCTGGGTCCGCGCCGGCGATCTCGCGGCGGGCGGCCCTGGCCTCGACTCCTTCCTCGCCTGGGACAACGCGCAGGTGCTGCGGGACTACGGGCAGCAGGCCCGCCCGGACGTCGTCGCCAGCTTCGGCCTGCACCGCTACGCCTGGCCGGCGTGCCTGCTGATCACCGTCCCGTGGTTCCTGCACCGCCGGGTGCCGAGGGCTCCGGTCGAGGACGTGGCCTTCCAGCGCGCGCTCGGGCGCATGGCGGTCCGTGTGCGCTCCTTCGCGTGCCTGCCGGACGATCCTGCGGCCGCTCTGCCCGGCGCCCGTGTGGTGCCGGACGAGGAGGCCCTGCGCGAAGAGGTCCGGGCCGCGGTCGCCGAGCACATCGGTCCCGTGCTGGAGGGCTTCGGCCCCCGGATGCGGCGCGGCAGGCGTGCCCTGTGGGGCATGGCGACGGACGAGGTCGTCGAGGGCCTGTGGTACATCGCACACCTGCTCGGCGAGGAGGACCGCGCCGTCGCGGAGCTGGAGCTGCTGCTGCCGGGGACGGCCAAGCCCTACGTGGGCACCGCCGGCTTCCGCGAGCTGACCGGGCCGGACGGCGAGCGCCTGCCCACCCGCGACCGGGCGAGCTGCTGCCTGTTCTACACGCTGCGCCCCGAGGACACCTGCGTCACCTGCCCGCGCACCTGCGACGCCGACCGCGTGGAACGGCTGCGGCACGGCGCGTGAGCCGCGCCCCGCGGCATCAATCGGGGTCCTCGGATCCACGCCACTCCTTCGAGTGGCTTTGAATCGAACGCAACTCCCGCCTCTGGCAGGTTAGTTCGACCAGATCGCACCTATCCGTGCGCCCGAGCGCCCCGTTGGCGTGCTCTTGAACCGAAACCCCTTGGACGTCGCGCGCCGTCGGCCAATATGGCCGCCGAACGCCTACCGCGATGCAAGGGACACCGCATGAGACTGAGCGACATATCGCTGGACTGGCTGCTTCCGGGCGGCGTGATGCTGGTGGGAGTCCTGGCGGCGGTAACGGTGCTCACGCGCGGCAAGCGCGCCGGGGCCAAGGCCGCGGCCGAGGACTCCTGGGAGCGCAGCGAGGAACGCCGCAGACGCAAGGAAGCCGTCTACGGCAGCGCCTCCTACGTATTGCTCTTCTGCTGCGCCGCGGTGGCCGCCGCGCTCTCCTTCCACGGCCTCGTGGGCTTCGGGCGGCAGAACCTCAACCTCTCGGGCGGCTGGGAGTACCTGGTGCCCTTCGGGCTCGACGGGGCGGCCATGTTCTGCTCCGTCCTCGCCGTGCGGGAGGCCAGCCACGGTGACGCCGCGCTCGGCTCACGCCTGCTGGTGTGGACCTTCGCGGGCGCCGCGGCCTGGTTCAACTGGGTGCACGCGCCCCGCGGTCTCGGCCACGCGGGGGCCCCGCACTTCTTCGCGGGCATGTCCCTCTCGGCCGCGGTCCTCTTCGACCGCGCGCTGAAACAGACCCGCCGGGCAGCGCTGCGCGAACAGGGCCTGGTGCCCCGCCCGCTGCCGCAGATCCGCATCGTCCGCTGGCTGCGGGCCCCGCGCGAGACGTTCGCCGCCTGGTCGCTGATGCTCCTGGAAGGCGTGCGCACCCTCGACGAGGCGGTCGACGAGGTCCGCGAGGACCGGCGGGAGAAGCAGCAGAACCGGATGCGCAGGCGGGACCGGGAGAAGCTGGAGCGCGCCCAGATCAAGGCGTACAACCGGCAGCACCGGGCCTGGGGCCTGGGGCGGGCCGTGCGCCCCGCGGAACTCCCCGCGCTCGGACCGGCGGGCGGCACGCAGGGCCAGGCGCCGCCCGGCGGGTCCCTGGTGGAGCCCTCGGGAACCGTTGTGGAGCCCGTCATAGCGGAGCCCGGACCACTGCCCGCGCGCGCCCGGCCCTCCCTGCAGGCCGTCAAGGGCCCCGAGCCCGTCACGGTGGACCTGACGGCCGAGGACGACACCCTGACGTTGCCGCGTCTCGACTCCCTGGAGCAGAAGCTGAAGGACCTGGAGCGGCAGTTCGGCTGAACGTCCGGGAAACGCGGGGCGGTCGGGGCCTTGGGCCTCAGGCCGCCCCGGCGTGCAGCTCGAACCACACCACCTTGCCCACCCCCTGAGCCGTGCGCACTCCCCACGCGTCGGCGAGTCTCTCCACGAGGACCAGTCCCCTGCCGGACGTACCGAGGTCGGCGGTCGGTGCGTCCGGGACGGGCAGTCCGGCCATGAAGTCGCGGACCTCCACATGAAGCCGCGAGTCCTCGACCGTGGCCGTGACCACCGCACCCTGGTCGGTGTGGATCAGCGCGTTGGTCACCAGCTCGCTGGCCAGCAGCTCGGCGACGTCCGCCGCGTCCGCGGGGCTGCCCGCGTCCGGCTCCGGCCACTTTTCCAGCAGGTCGCGTAACGCGTGCCGCACTTCGGGCACGGCGGTCAGATCACCGCTGCCGAGTCTGCGGTGCAGCCGCCCGCGTACCCCAGCGCCCCCGTGACGTTCAGCCATCGATCCCCCACCCACACGTCGGAACGAGTCGTGATGCGCATGTGTTCACGGGATGCATGCCCCGCGCGCAGGGCGCCACTCATGGGATTCCGCGGACGGCTGCTTCCGTGCGGTCAGGGCCTTGGCACGTTGCGCAGGTTGGAGCGTGCCATCTGGAGCATCCGGCCGACGCCGCCGTCCAGCACCATCTTGCTGGCGGACAGCGCGAAGCCGGTCACCATCTCGGCTCTGATCCTCGGTGGGATGGACAGCGCGTTCGGGTCGGTGACGACGTCAACCAGCGCAGGCCCCTTGTGCCGGAAGGCGTCCTTGAGCGCGCCCGCGAGCTGCTTGGGCTTCTCCACGCGCACGCCGTAGGCGCCGGCGGCCCGTGCGACGGCCGCGAAGTCGGGGTTGTGGTTCGCGGTGCCGAACGACGGCAGTCCGGCGACCAGCATCTCCAGCTCGACCATGCCGAGGGAGGAGTTGTTGAACAGCACGATCTTCACCGGCAGGTCGTACTGGACGAGGGTGAGGAAGTCGCCCATCAGCATGGTGAAGCCGCCGTCGCCCGACAGGGAGACGACCTGCCGCCGCCGGTCGGTGAACTGGGCTCCGATCGCCTGCGGCAGCGCGTTCGCCATCGAGCCGTGGCTGAACGAACCGATGATGCGGCGGCGGCCGTTGGGGGTGAGGTAGCGGGCGGCCCAGACGTTGCACATGCCTGTGTCGACGGTGAACACGGCGTCCTCGTCGGCGAGTTCGTCGACGACGGAGGCGACGTACTCGGGGTGGATCGGAACGTGCTTCTCCACCTTGCGGGTGTACGCCTTCACCACGCCTTCCAGGGCGTCCGTGTGCTTCTTCAGCATCTTGTCGAGGAAACGGCGGCTGGTCTTGGCCCGCACCCGCGGGATGAGGCAGCGCAGCGTCTCCCGCGCATCGCCCCACACCGCGAGGTCGAGCTTGGAGCGGCGGCCGAGGTGTTCGGGCCGGACGTCGATCTGCGCGATCTTCACGTCGTCGGGGAGGAAGGCGTTGTACGGGAAGTCCGTGCCGATCAGGATCAGCAGATCGCACTCGTGGGTGGCCTCGTACGCCGCGCCGTAACCGAGCAGTCCGCTCATGCCCACGTCGTAGGGATTGTCGTACTGAATCCACTCCTTGCCGCGGAGCGCGTGTCCGACGGGTGACTTGATGCGCTCCGCGAACTGCATGACCTCGGCGTGCGCGCCGGCAGTGCCGCTGCCGCAGAAGAGGGTGACGCGGTCGGCCTCGTCGATCATGGCGACGAGCTTGTCGAGCTCGTAGTCGCCGGGACGGACGGTGGGGCGGGTGGTGACCAGCGCGTGCTCGATCGTCTTCTCGGGCGCCGGCCGGTCGGCGATGTCGCCCGGCATCGACACCACGCTCACCCCGCCGCGGCCGATCGCGTGCTGGATCGCCGTCTGGAGGAGGCGCGGCATCTGCTGCGGACTGGAGATCATCTCGCAGTAGTGGCTGCACTCGCGGAACAGCTGGTCGGGATGGGTCTCCTGGAAGTAGCCGAGGCCGATCTCGGAGGAGGGGATGTGGGAGGCGAGGGCCAGGACGGGCGCCATGGAGCGGTGGGCGTCGTAGAGCCCGTTGATGAGGTGCAGGTTGCCCGGTCCGCAGGAACCCGCGCAGGCGGCGAGACGGCCGCTGATCTGCGCCTCCGCGCCGGCGGCGAACGCGGCGGTCTCCTCGTGTCTGACCTGGATCCAGTCGATGGCCGCGTTGCGGCGGACCGCGTCGACGACGGGGTTGAGGCTGTCGCCGACGACGCCGTAGAGCCGCTGGACGCCTGCGCGGACGAGGATGTCGACGAACTGCTCCGCCACGTTCTGCTTGGCCATGGGGCGTGCCCTTTCTGGTGGACCTCGATGTCCATCAACCCATGGCCGGGCGTGTCGCGCCTGTGCGGTTACGCCTCCCAGACGCCGACGGCTGTGCGGTCGTCGGCGTACCCCTTGACGCGGAGCTGGATGTCCGCGAGGAACTGCGTCATGCCGGGAGGACCGGAGCCCTCCCACCGCTGGGTGAGCGCCGCGGCGAGCGCAGGCTCGCCCCGCAGGGGCTCGGCGAGACCGTTGCTGCACAGCAGGAGGGTGTCACCCGGTCGGGCGACGGAGGCACGGAAGCGGAACGGTTCGGCGGGCGGTGGGAACGTGGTGATGTCCGGGTCCGTCGTGAGCCGGTCGCCCACGTCCGGGGTCTCGGCGGGTGCGCCGTCGGCCTTCTCGGGGACGAGCGGCTCGATGTCCTGCCAGACCCCGTCGCGCAGCCGGAAGAGCCCGCCTGCGCCGGCACCGAAGAAGACCCGGGTGCGGCAGTCCGGGTCGGCGGACAGCAGGAGGCAGCGGAGGCCGACGCTGTACTGCTCCGGCTCCAGACCGAGCTCGGCGGCGCGGGCGCGGAGCTTGCCGAAGCCGCGGTCGGTGAGGCGGTGCAGCCCCGACTTGAGGTCGTCCCGGCGGCCGGCCCTTATGTCCTCGGCGAGCCGCGCGTGGCTGCGGCCGACGGCCGTGCCGATCCAGCGGGTGGCGTCGGCGGCGGCGAGGTGGGCGTGCTCCGTGTGCCGACCGCCGCCGCCGACGGCGACGAGCACGAGGGCGGCGGGTCCGGTCCCGAACCGGGCGGTGAGGAGGGCGTCGCGGCGGGGTTCGCCGCGGTACCGCGCGGAATCGCCGCGCACGGAGGCGGCGCGCAGGGTGTACGTGCCGTACCGGGCCCCGTCGATGACGGTGTCGGCGACGAGCTGCTCGAGCGCGAGCGCCTCGGCGGCGGGCAACGCGGTGGGCTCGGCCTCGTAGGTGGGAGGCCCGGCCCCGACGACCCCGACCCACGGCCGCGCATCGCCCTTTGGGCCGGGCGCCCCGCCCACCGCGCCCGCGCCGTCGGCGGCATCCTTTCGGCGCCCTCTGCCGTCGGGCGGCGTTTGCCGCGGACCGGCCTTCGCGGACGACCCGTCCGGCGGCCACCCGGGCGGCACCGACGGCGGTGGCGGAACCCCCGCCGCAGAGGCCGGTCCGCAACCGCCCTCGACGGACGGACCGCCCGGCGCACCGGCGCTGGGCACGCGCCCGGGCCCGGAACCGCCCTGCGCAGGCACCCCTCCCGGCGGCGCGGGCCGCATCTCCGGCGGCGGAACGCCCGGTCCGGCAGCGCCCGCATCCTGTCGGCGCCCGCCACCGTCAGGCGGCTCCTCCGACGCCGGAGCGCGTCGCGGCGTACCCGCCGGCGGCACAGCGCCGGTCGGCGACGGCGGCGGACCGGCCTTCGCGGACGACCCGTCCGGCGGCCACCCGGGCGGCACCGACGGCGGTGGCGGAACCCCCGCCCCGGACGCCGTCCGCGAATCGCCCTCGACGGACGGACCGTCCGCCGGGGCCGGGGGGCGGTTCCGCCCGGCGCGGGGGCGGGACACCGTGCCCGGCGCCGAGGCGAAGCGCGTGTCGAGCGTGTCGTCCGTGCGCGTCGGGCCCGGGCCCGTGTCCGGCGCGGAGTCGTCGTAGAGCCTGCTCCACCAGTCGTCCTCGGCGGTCGGCCTGCCCGGCCTCTCCCCCTGCTCGCTCATGCCCTTATTGTCCACCCCAAGAGGCGGGTGAGACCGGGGCATCCGGGGATTCCCACCCGTGAAGGTGGTCCGCCGGGCGGCCCAACCCCCCACGGGAAGGCCGCCCGGCGGACCGTCGTGGTCAGCGCACGGCGTATGCGCCGACCACGAGCTGGGTGACGGAGTTGCCCTTGGCGTCCGTCAGTTCGGTTTTCAGCGTGACCGTCCGGCCCGACGCGCCCGCGTGGTCCACGGTCGCCGTCCACGAGGCGTCGCCCCGCTTCTCGGTGGCCGCCTCGGTCCACGTGTCGCCGCTGTCGTACGAGTACGACAGTTTCGCGCCGGTCAGTTCTCCGGGCTCGTAGCCCGCGTGACCCGTGGCGCTCAGAGCGATCCGCAGGCCGTCGCTCGCCGCCAACGTCTTGAGGCCGTCCTCCGGGAGGCCGTATCCCGGGAAGAGCAGCGGGATTCCTTGCGAGTACGCGCTCTCGTCCAGGCGGGAGCGGAACTTCCAGGTCGTCAGCAGCTGGGTCGAGCGCTTCCAGACCCCGGCGGGCTGCCCGATCTTCGCTTGGTTGAGCGACAGTTCGTACAGCGCGTCGTCCGACGGGACCTCGAAGACCCCGAACGGAAAACCAGTCTGCCCTATCTCTTCCCCGTTGCGCATCAGTCGCAGGTTGCCGATGTCGCCGAACGACCCTGCCACGGCGGAGTGTTCGCTGTCGCCCCACAGCGCGGGGGCCACCCCGATGAGGTTGCCCTGCCGCTCCGCCGCCAGCACCGGCTTGCCGGAGTCGTCGCGCGGCGCGGTCGGCGCCACGACCCCGCCGTACCAGGACTCCTCGCGGACCGTGCCAGCCTGGTAGGCGCGCGGCCGGTCGAGCATCAACTCGCCCCAGGGGAAGCTGGAGGCGACGTAGTGCTCCCACTGGGTGTCGCCGGACGTGTACAGCTCGGTCCGGTTGCCCGGCGCGCCGACCAGGTCGAATCCGGAGAGGGACGCGACCGCGCCGCTCGGACGGTGGGCGACGACGCCGTCGGAGAAGTCGGCGCGCACGCCCATCGCGTGGTACGTGGCCTCCGTGCGGCCGAGCCGCGCGTCCCGGACGCGGTAGGTGCGGTCGGCGGTGACCGGCCCGTCCTCGGGGAAGGCCAGGTTGTAGACGAACGGGCTCCGTGCGGTGGCCTTCCAGCGCAGGATCACCGGCCCGTTGCCGAGCCGCTCCAGCAGCGCGGCCGCTTCCGTGGCCTCGATGCCGAGGACGGGGTGCGGTGCGGTGCCGAAGCCCGTGGAGGGCAGCCAGCGGCCGGGCGCCGCGTGGTGCACGACGGCGGCGACGGCGCCGGCGGCCTTCGCGTTGCGGGCGGCGGTGAGGGCGCCGGCACTGTCGCCGGGCAGCTCGATCAGGGCGAACTTGCCCTTGGCCCGGGCGGCTTCGAGTTCGGCCGGGGTGCCCGTGCCGGCGTCGACGATCTCCGCGGCGCCGGTGCCGTCGAGGTTGACGGAGCCGACGCTCGCGGCGACGGGGTGCAGCTGCTCGCCGCCTTCGACGGCCAGGCTCTCGATGAGCGGGGCGTAGGCCCGCCAGTGGCTGGCGAACTCGAAGTCGCCTTCCCGCGCGTGTCCTTGGACGTCCGCGTAGAAGCCGGCGGCAAGGCGGTTGCCGGTGATGGACCCGGCGTGCAGCCAGGTCTCGTCCCAGCCGCGGGCGAAGCCGATCGTGGTGGTGCGGCTCTCGGCGGTGCGGTCCGTGTCGATGCGCAGGCGGTGGGCCTCGCGGGCGTCGAGCACGACGGTGGTGTCCTTTTTCACCTCGATCTCGGGGCGGCCGAGGTACGCCACGGTTCCGTCGGGCGAGGTGACGAACGAGGACAGGAAGTACGAGCCGGGCCGCAGCCGGTAGACCTGGTCGTCCGCGCCCTCGTTGTAGCGGCGTTCGCCGGTCGCGTCGTCGGTGCCGATGACGTCGAGCGAGGAGCTCCCGCCGGCCGGCTCGCCCGCCCGGTCGACGAGCTTGACGCGCAGGGTGACGGTCTCGGGCTCCACGTACAGCGCGAAGGGCGTGGAGACGCTGACGCCGCGCGCTGTGGCGATGACGCGGCCGGTGACGTCGCCGTACTGGGAGCGGTCGATGCGCACGGACGGGTCGAGGGTCAGCGGGACCTTCACGGTGCCGCCGGCCGGGACGGTGACGGTCCGTGCGCCGAGGTGCGCCAGACCGGCATGGATGCCGGAGCCGTCGTTGCCGGTGACGTCGCGCACCGCGAGGCTGAGCGTGACCGGCGTGTCGCCCGTGTTGGTGTACGGCACCTGCACGGTGGTGCGGTCGCCGCTGTCCTGCGGCCAGGTGAAGACGCCGCCCTGGACGGCGGGCGCTCCGACGACGGTCGCGTCGAGCGCGGCCTTGACGTCGAGCCGGCCGCCGCCGGTCTCGCGCACGTCGCCGGGGACGCCGGACTTCGCGGAGGACACGAGCGCGGCCTTGATCCGCTGTGCGCTCCAGTCGGGGTGACGCTGCTTCAGGATCGCGGCGGCTCCGGCCACGTGCGGTGTGGCCATGGAGGTGCCGGACATCGACTGGTACGCGTAGACGCCGCGGCCGCCCGCCGCCGCCGCGGAGATCGCGACGCCGGGTGCGGCGATCTCGGGCTTGAGGGTGTGGGTGACGATCGCGGGACCGCGGCTGGAGAACTGCGCGGTGCTGTCGTCGCGGTCGACCGCGCCGACGGTGAGGACGCCGGGTGTGCAGCCCGGTGACGAGACGGTGCCCGGCGCCGGGCCGGCGTTGCCCGCCGCCACGACGAACAACGTGTCCTCGCTGCGGGAGAGTTCCTCCGCGGCGGCGCTCATCGGGTCGGTGCAGTCGGTCGGCAGGGAGCTGCCGAGGCTCATCGAGACGACGTCGGCCTTCTGGTCGACGGCCCACTGCATTCCGGCGATGATCCACGACGCGGCACCGGAGCCGTAGTCGTTGAGGACCTTTCCGCTGAGCAGTTCGGCGCCGGGCGCGACGCCCTTCTTGCCGCCGCCGCTCGCGGCTCCGGAGCCGCCCACGGTGGAGATGGTGTGGGTGCCGTGGCCCTGGCGGTCGTCGGGACCGGCGGAGTCGGTGAAGTTCTCGGTGACGGTGACCCGGCCCTCGAGGTCGGGGTGCGCGGCGTCGACACCGGTGTCGAGGACGGCGACCTTGGCGCCCTTGCCGTCGTACCCGGCGGCCCAGGCGAGGTCGGCGCCGACCTGCCGGGTGGAACGGTCGAGCGTGGCCTGCACCTTGCGGTCGAGCCACAGCTTTTTCAGGCCGGCGGCCGAGCGGGACCGCGGGGCGGTGACGTCCGCCCAGAAGCCGGCGGCCTTCTTCTTGTCGGCCTTGAGCGCCACGCCGTCGACGGCGTCGAGGACGAGGCCGCGGTCGGCTCCGCGCGGAGTGGCGGGGGCCGAACGGGCGACGTCGGAGCGGTAGGTGGCGATCAGGGGCAGGGAGGCTGAGTGGGCGTCGTCGTAGCCCTGTCGGATCAGGCCGGTGACGTTGAACAGTTGTTCGTCCACGGTGCCGGCGGCCAGCGCGGCGGTGGCGCCTTCCGGGTAGACGTACAGGTCCTCGCCCGTCCTGCGGGTCTGCACGAGCGGCGTCGTGCCGTCGGGGCGGGGCAGCACGGAGGCCGCCGGGTCACCCGCGCTGTCGCGGGTGACGAGGACCCGGTCGCCGGTGACGAGTGTGACCGTGACCGGCCGGGCGTCCTGCCGGGCCGCGGCCTCGCTGCCGGTCAGCGGCCGTTCGCCGGCCGCCTCCTGCTGCGGTCTGGCCGCCGCCGACGGCGTGAGGGCCGTGACGGCGAGGACGGCGGCGGTGGCCGCTCCCAGTGCCGTACGCGATATCGGGCGCATCGCTCTCCAAATCCGATTCCGGCCGCAAAAAGGCGTGAAAGCCCTCGTGCCGGAGGCTGTTGGTGCTGCGGTGGCGCCACATTGGCAGAGGAACGACCGGTGCGGGGATGATGGGCGCGGCGGGTTTGCGCCGTGGCCGTTTTCCGCCACGGAGGCGAAGAAGTGCACGTCCGGGGAGGGGCATCGTGCTGGGAGCGATAGGGCTCGACGAAAGACAGGAGACGGCCTACCGCGCGCTCGTCGCGCTCGGAGCCGCGGAGATCACCGATCTCGCGCACCGGCTCGCACTGCCGGAGACGGAGACGGAGCGTACGCTGCGGCGGCTGGAGCAGCAGGGCCTCGCGGCCCAGTCGTCCGCTCGCACCGGGCGCTGGGTGGCGGCTCCGCCGGGCGTCGCGCTCGGAGCGCTCCTGACCCAGCAGCGGCATGAGCTGGAGCAGGCGGAGCTGGCGGCGGCGCTGCTGGCGGAGGAGTACCGCGCGGAGTCGGAAGAGCCCGCCGTGCACGACCTGGTGGAGGTGGTGACGGGAGCGAGGGCCGTCACGCACCGTTTCGTCCAGTTGCAGCTGGGCGCGGCCGAGGAGGTCTGCGCGCTGGTCACGGGACGGCCGGTCGCGGTCAGCGGCATGGACAACGAGGCGGAGGAGAAGGCGGCGACGCGCGGGGTGACGTACCGGGTGGTCGTCGAACGCGAGGTGCTGACGATGCCGGACGGCATCACGGAGCTGACCGCCGCCCTCGGCCGCGACGAGCAGGTCCGGGTGGTGGACCGGGTGCCGACCAAGCTCGTGGTCGCGGACCGTTCGCTCGCGATGGTGCCGCTGACCGGGCGCGGAGCGGAGCCGGCGGCGCTGGTCGTCCACGCCAGCGGTCTGCTGGAGTCGCTGACGGGCCTGTTCGAGGCGGTGTGGCGCGACGCGGTGCCGCTGCGGCTGGGCTCCGCGGGCCGTTCGGTGACCGAGACCGCCGCCGTGGGACCGGATGCCACGGATCTGGAGATCCTGTCGTTACTGCTCGCCGGGATGACGGACGCGAGCGTGGCCAAGCAGCTGGACCTGGGTCTGCGCACGGTGCAGCGCCGGGTCAAGGGCCTGATGGAACTCACCGGTGTCACCACCCGCCTGCAGCTCGGATGGAATGCCTATGCGAAGGGGTGGGTGGCTCGCGACCTGCGGGGACGCCCCTGATCCTGCACTGTGGTCGCATGGGCGTGTGGCAGCTGCTGATGGTCGGCGGTGTGATGCTGCTGGGTCTTCTGGGCGTGCTGCTGCCGGGAGTGCCCGGCCGGTGGCTGGTGTGGGCCGCGGTCCTGTGGTGGGCGATGCACGAGCTGTCGGGACCTGCGTGGGCGCTGCTGGTGGGCGCGACCGTGGTCCTGCTGATCAACCAGGTCGTCGTGTGGCTGCTGCCCCCGCGCAGGCTGAAGGGGGCGGCCATCACCCGTCGGGCGGCCCTCTACGCGGGTGTGGGGGCACTGGTGGGTTTCGTGGTGGTGCCCGTGGTGGGGGCGGTGCCGGGGTTCATCGGCGGGATCTACGTCTGCGAGCGCCGGCGCCTGGGCGGCCACGGCCAGGCGAAGGCGGCGACGCGGTCGGCGATGCGCGCGGCGGGCACCAGCGTGCTGGTGGAGCTGTTCTGCTGCCTGCTGGTCGTGGGCGCGTGGGTGGCCGTCGTGCTGGGCGGCTGATGCCGGTGCCGTGCCCCCGGGCTTCCCGGGGGCACGGCACCGGTGGGGACTCAGCGCAGGTTGCCGCGCTTGGCGGCCATGGCCGCCTTGCCCTGAGCGCCCTTCAGTTTCCAGTCGCGCAGCATCTCGGCCCGCAGCCGTGCGTCCGTCTTCGCGACGATCCGCCGGTTCTCGCGGACCAGCTTGCGGTAGCTGTCGAGCCTGCGCTCCGGCAGCGTGCCGTCCTCGATCGCGGCGAGCACCGCGCAGCCCGGCTCCGCGCCGTGGGCGCAGTCGTGGAACCGGCACTGCTCCGCCAGCTCCTCGATCTCGGAGAAGACCTGCCCGACCCCGGTCTCCGCGTCCCACAGACCCACCCCGCGTACGCCCGGGGTGTCGATGAGGACTCCCCCGCCCGGCAGGACGAGCAGGTTGCGGGTCGTCGTGGTGTGCCGGCCCTTGCCGTCGACGTCACGTGTGGCCCGCACGTCCATGACGTCCTCGCCGAGCAGGGCGTTGGCGAGCGTGGACTTGCCGGCTCCGGAGACGCCCAGCAGCACGCTGGTGCCGCCGGAGACGATCGCGCGGAACACGTCGACACCTTCCCCGGTGGTGGAGCTGACGGGCAGCACCTGCACTCCCGGCGCCGTGGTCTCGACGTCCTGCGCGAGGTAGGACAGCGTGGTGACGTCGGGCACCAGGTCGGCCTTGGTGAGGACGACGAGGGGCTGCGCACCGCTCTCCCACGCGAGGGCGAGGAAGCGCTCGATCCGTCCGAGGTCGAGCTCGACGGCGAGCGACACGCAGATGACGGCGTGGTCGACGTTGGCGGCGAGGACCTGTCCCTCGGACCGCTCCGACGACGTGGACCGGACGAGCGCGGTACGGCGCTCCAGCACGTGGCGCGCGTACCGGGGATCGCCGTCCGTGTCGACGGCGACCCAGTCGCCCGTGCACACGACGCGCATCGGGTCGCGCGGTGTCACGAACTCGGTGTCGGCCCGGACGGGGCCGGCAGGGGTGACCACGTCGCACTGACCGCGGTCGACGCGTACGACGCGGCCGGGCAGCAGCCCGCGCTCTGCGTACGCAGCGAACTCCCGCGCCCATCCGTCGTCCCAGCCGTAGGCGGCGAGGGGGTGTGCGGATGCGGCGGAGGCAGAAGAGAGATTCAAGGGGAACCCTTCACAAGGGTGGCCCCGGCAGGCGCGCGTCGGCGCGGAGGCGCATGGCGCGCCAGGAGGAAGGTGAAGTCAGCCGGAGACCACGGAGGTGGGAGAAATGGTCTTCTGGATGCGGGCAGCGCCCGTCGCCATGACAGCCATCGGTCACACCTCCTGGTCGTACTCGGCTCGGAGCACCGGCGGAAAGGACCGCCGGCGCAGCAACGAAGTCACCCTAACGGGAGGGCGGATCGCCGCGCCACGCATTTTCCGCGCCGGGCGGCCGGTGCCCGGACGGGGCTGCTCGGGGTGCCGGGGGTTCGCCGTCGCCGGGCTCTGCGAGCGTGCGCCGCGCCACGGCGAAGGCCGCGTTGGCCGTCGGCACGCCGCAGGAGACGGCGGTCTGGAGCGGCACCGCGACCCGTCGTCGCCTTGGTAGGCCATCACCCCACCAACAAGCTGATAGGCCGCGGGCTCATCCTGCACCGCCGGAGCTTTCAACCGCAGACCATGCGGATAACACTGCGGATCGCCGATCTCGTCCGGTGTGAGCCCGTTGCGTACGGCGGCGCGTACGTGCAGGGCGAGTTCGTCCAGTGGCCGTGGGCCACCAGGGCGGTGGGCTCGCCCTGCGGGCGGATGTCGAAGCAGGGTACGGCCCGGCCCCGCCTCGGCGACCAGCGTGGCCCGGCGCGCCGGGCCCCCGCGGCTGACGGTCGCGCTCAGCCGCCGTCCGGTGGCCTGCGGGTGCGGGTCCACTCCGTCAGCTGGTCCGCCGTCCATGTGTTGATCACCCGCTCCGGCGGTACGCCGCACTCCTCGGCGCGGGAGCAGCCGATGATCTGCCAGTCCAGTTGGCCGGGCGCGTGGGCGTCGGTGTCGATCGCGAACAGGGCCCCGGCGTCGAGGGCGCGGCGCAGCAGCCGCAGGGGCGGATCGCGTCGCTCCGGGCGGCTGTTGATCTCGACGGCGGTGCCGTGCTCGGCGCAGGCGGCGAAGACGCGGTCGGCGTCGAACTGCGACTCGGGCCGCGTGCCGCGCCCGCCGGTGACGAGGCGTCCGGTGCAGTGGCCGAGCACGTCGGTGAGGGGATTCTCGATCGCGCGGAGCATGCGGCGGGTCATGGCCGGGGCGTCCATGCGGAGTTTGGAGTGGACGGAGGCGACGACGAGGTGGAGGCGGTCGAGGAGTTCGGGATCCTGGTCGAGCGTGCCGTCGGGGAGGATGTCGCATTCGATGCCGGTGAGCAGCCGGAAGGGTTTCCACTGCTCGTTGAGGCGCTCGATCAGGTCGAGTTGGGCGAGCAGCCGTTCGGGGCTCAGTCCGCGCGCGACCTTGAGGGTCGGCGAGTGGTCGGTGAGCACGGCCCATTCGTGGCCGAGTTCCGCCGCTGCGCGGCCCATCTCCTCGATGGGGCTGCCGCCGTCGGACCAGTCGGAGTGCAGATGGCAGTCGCCGCGCAGTGCCGCGCGCAGCCCGGCGCCGCCGTCGGCGAGCGGCGCGGCCGCCTCCTCCTCCAGGCGGCGCAGGTACGCGGGGGTCCCGCCCGTCAGCGCCTCCTCGACGACCTTGGCCGTCTTCGGCCCGACACCCTTGATCCCGACCAGCGTCCCGGCCGCCGCCCGCCGGGCGATCTCGTCGCGGTCGAACTGCGCGAGGGCCGCGGCGGCGGTGCGGAAGGCCCGTACGCGATAGGTCTCGGCGCGCGTGCGCTCCAGCAGATAGGCGACTCGGTCCAGCGCTTCGACCGGTTCCATGGCACCTCCCAGCTCCCCTGCCCAGTGAACCCCGGCGCCCCGGAACAGTCCAACGGTGAACGATGAAGGCGTGAAGCTCACTTGCGCCTTTCAATCAACGATTCAAGGATCGGTTCACCTTAAATTTTCTTGATCAACCACCGGGAACATCATTCTTCGGCCGTTTCAGCCCGCCACTGAACCGCTGCTCAGTGCGGCAACGGTGGTCACAACCTGCCCATGAGGGGTCACAAAGGGTGACCGGTTCCGGTCGTGGGCGCAAGCGATCTCGCCGGAGGTGAGCAAGACTCCGCTCCGGCTTCCCCGTCCGATTTCCGACAGCCGCCACCCGATTTCCGAAACAACCACTCCAGGGAGTGTTCGACATGCGGTACATCGCCAAGAGTCTCGTGCTCGCCACCACGGCGCTCGGGATCGCCGTCGCGCCCGGCACGGGCAGCGCCGGCGCGGCGCAGACCGGCACGCAGAGCCTGTACGCGCCCTCCGCGCTGGTGCTCACCGTGACCGCCGGTGACGACGCCCTGAACGGCAGCGTGCTGCGCGCGGTCACCCTCACCTGCACGCCCAGGGCAGGCGGCACCCACCCGGCCGCCGGCACGGCCTGCGCCGAACTGCGCGCCGGCGGAGCCCGGTTCGAGTCGGTCGTCGCCGCGGACAGCGGCGTCATGTGCACGAAGCAGTGGGACCCGGTGACGGTCACCGCGGACGGCGTGTGGGACGGCAGGCGGATCGCCTTCACGCACACCTTCGCCAACAGCTGTTTCAAGGAAGGAGCCGACGGCGTCGTCTTCGCATTCTGAGCCCGTACGACGGCGGGGCGGCCACGGCGCGTGCGCGCCGTGGCCGCCCCTCGTTCACCGCTGTCCGCCGGTCGTGCGGTGCCTCCTGCCCAGCAGTTCCGCGAGCCCCCGGCGGGTCGCCGCCACGACCACCCTGTCCTCGGGGCGCAGCACATAGCCGGGGTGCAGGTCCCAGACGAGTCCCGCGGCGCCGTCCTCGCCCGAGCGGCGGGCGGTCGCCAGATCGGCGCGCCGGTCGCCGGGAGCCGTGGCGTCCAGCGCGATCACGCGCCAGCGGCCCGGCCGGAACGCCTCCGCCACCGTCAGTCCTTCGAGCCGCGGCTGGCCGGCGACCTCCAGGGCGGCGAACAGCAGCACCTTGCGCTCGACCGGGATCGCCCCGAGGATCTGACGTCCCATCATGGCTCCGGCGAAGGCCGGAGCGGCCAGGGTGGAGACGCTGCGGCTGCGGGTGAGCGCGCCCGGGTGGGCCGAGCGCAGGCTGCGGTAGACGGCGCGGGCGAACTCGTCGTCGTAGATCCGCAGGGCGACCCGCAGATCGGGTCTGGCGGAGCGTGCGTACAGGGCGGCTTCGAGGTTCGTCGTGTCGACGCTGGTGAGGGCGAGCAGGGCATGCGCCCGATGGATCTTCGCGGCCTCCAGCACGCCCTCCTGGGTCACGTCGCCCAGCACGGTCGGCACCCGCAGGCGCCGTACCAGCGGGATGCCGCGCGCCTCGGGGTCCTCCTCGACGCAGACCACGGGGATGCCGAGCTCTCTGAGTTGCATCAGCACCCTGCTGCCGATCTTCCCGAGGCCGAGCAGCACCACATGCCCCGACAGCCCGCGCGGCGGGCGGCGCAGCGCGGAGGCGGTACGGAACGTGCCGAGGGCCTCCAGTGCCGCCGCGACCGTGAGCGGGAGCAGCAGCAGTCCGGCGAGGCCGGTGAGGAGTTGCAGGACCTGGCGGTCGGGGTCCGCGCCGTGGGCGGGGTCGCCCATGCCGAACAGGTCGAGCAGGATGAGGTACATCGCGTGCAGCGGATGGTCGCCGGTGGTGAGCCACGTGGCGACGCCGAGGCCGACGACGGCCGCGCCGAGCCCGGCGAGGGACCAGCGCAGCCGCCGCGAGAAGAGTTGTCCCAGTGGTGCGCCCCGGCCCGAGAACGGCCCGGGTGCGCGGCCGGGTGCGGTGTGCGAGATGGCCTCCAGGACGACGGTGCCGCGCCCGGTGGCCTCCGCGACGCTCCGGTCGTCGGGGAGCAGCCGCGGACCCTCCTGGCCGCTGCGGTCCGAACCCTCCTCGCCCGCCGGGTCGTTGGTGGTCGACGACAGCAGCGCGAGGGTGCACAGCCCGGGGTCGGCGACCTCGCCCCGGGCGGGCGGCGTGCGTTCGACGGCCCGCAGCAGCAGGCCGTCGGCCCGTACCACCTTGCTCGTCCCGGCGATCGCGGTCGCGGCCAGCGCGGGTGCGGCGGTGTCCGCGTCCGACAGGACGGTCGTGGAGGCGTCCAGCTTCTCGGGGTCGATCCCCGGGTCGGCCAACGCGGCCGCCTGGTCGAGGAGTTGTTCGAGGTGCTGGCCGAGTTTGCGGTTGTAGAGGCGGATCACCAGCCGCAGACGCGGGTTGAGGCGGCGGGCGGCGAGCGCGGCCCGGATGTTGGTCTCGTCGTCTTCGTGGACGAGCGCGAGGGCCGCGGCGTCGCCCACCCCGGCCTCCAGCAGCACGTCCTCGTCCAGCTGCGGGGTCTCCAGGACCCGGGGGAGGTCGGGCGGCGGGGTGTCGCCGGGCGCGACGGGCGGGGCGACCGCGCGGGTCATGGCGGCCGACACCCGCCCGAACAGCGCGGAGGCCCTCGCCCTGCCCGGCGACGACGGTTCGGAGCCTCGCGGCGCTCCCGCCGCGGGCACGACGAGTGTGACCCGCTCCCGGTAGACCTCGCGCAGTTCGGCGGCGAGCCGGTGCGCCAGCGTGTCGTCGCCACACACGATCATGTGGCCCGGCGTGACGGGCAGTTGCGTCTGCTGCGGGAAGGTGGAGCTCACACCCCATAGAGTGCCGTGCGCCTCCGGGCGGTTGCGCCGGGGGGCGGGTCAGCGGGTCTCCAGCGCCTTCGCCACCGCCGCGAAGAAGTCCGCGTGGGCGCGGGCGCTGCAGGGGAGTTCGGGATTCCACGGCACGACGCGGGAGCGTGCCGTGGTGGCCCACCGGCCGCCGGGCCCGGCCAGGCGGTGCATCGGCACGGCATTGGCGCGCACGTCCACCAGGACGACGTCGGGCTCCAGTCGCTCCGCCGCCGTCCAGTCGGTGGTGGACCAACTGACGCCGGGACCGGGGCCGGGCTCGGCCATGCGCACCCCGTGCCCGGTCAGGGCCCGCAGGTCGGGCCACGCGGTGGGCCGGGCCAGGTGCACGGTGTCGTCGCCGGCGGGTGACAGGGCGAGGACGCGGACCTCGGGCGCCCGGGCCGCGGCGGCGCTCAACCGCGTTCGCGCGCCGGTCAGTCCGGCCGCCGCCGTCGCGTCCTCGCCGGCGCCGAGCGAGGCGGCCAGTCCTTCGAACCGTTCCCGCGTTCCGTCGAGCGGGCGCCCCTGCCCGACGTCCAGGACGACGAGGGGAACACGCTCCTCGAGGTGCTTGGCCGCGTCGGGGTCGAGCCCGTAGACGTGGTCGGAGCCGTACGCCACCGCCACCACGAGGTCCGGAGCGGAGCGCAGGAGGTCGTCGGCTCTCAGCCCGGGCCCCGGGCCGAGGTAGTCGGCGGTCCCGATCGGCAGGGCTCCGGCCTTGACGGGGTCGGCGTCGGCGCCGTCGTGGGCGGAGCCGAAGACGCTCGCCGGCCGTAAGCCGTGGTCGTACAGGGTGGCCCCCGCCTGTATGTACGCGGTGATCCGCGCCGGGGTGCGCGGCGCGGTGGCCAGGCGGCCGCGGTCGTCCAGGAACTGCCATCCGTCGTCGTACGCCATTGCGCCTCCACTCGGTCATCGGCACGTGCGTCGCCGATTCCCTGCCCCGGCGGGGCGCTTCGTACGCGCCGGGCCGCCCTTCAGCGGTCGGTCGGCTCATGGCCGCCCGCCCGGAACACGAACACCGTCGGCTCGGCCTCGTCCAGCTCGCGCGAGTGCCCGCGTATATGCCTCGGCGTCCGGTCCCGGCGTCCTACTCGGCTCTCCCCGGCGTCGGCCGGCCTCGAAGCGGCAGCCGCCGGGCGTCCGATTCGTTCAACACCGCGGTGTCCCGGCCGCCCTACGGTGACGACATGACTCCACGACTCGACGCCATCGGCCTCGTCGTCTCCGACATGGCCGCCTCCCTCGCCTTCTACCGCCGCCTCGGCCTCACCGTCCCCGCCGACGCGGACTCCGCCCCGCACGTGGAGGCGACCCTGCCCGGCGGATTGCGGGTGCTGTGGGACACCGAGGAGACCGTCCGCTCCTTCGATCACTGCTGGACCCGCCCGTCCGGCGGCGATCGCATCGGGCTCTGCTTCCGGTGCGACAGCCCCGCCGAGGTCGACGCCGTCTACGACGAGCTGGTGTCCGCCGGCCACCGGGGCCACCTCGAGCCGTGGGACGCGGTGTGGGGGCAGCGTTACGCGGTGGTGCTCGACCCGGACGGCATGGGCGTCTCCCTCTTCGCCGACGCCGCGTAGGAGCTGAGGGTGGTGCCGGCCAGGGCACGCATCTCCCGGGCCAGGTGCGCCTGGTCGGCGCAGCCCGCCGCGAGCGCCGCATCGGCGTAGGGGACGCCGGAGCGGACCAGTCTGAGCGCGCGCTGGAGCCTCAGGATGCGGGCCAGCGTCTTGGGGCCGTAGCCGAAGGCGTCCAGGGAGCGCCGGTGCAGCTGCCGGGCGCCGAGTCCGGCCGCCTCCGCCGCGGCCGCGACGGTGCCGCCCGCGTCCAGGTGACCGACGACCCGCGTGAGCAGCGGGTCAGGCGGCGGCGCCTGCGCGGCCCGGGCGAGCGCCACGGCCTCCAGCCCGTCGGCGGGGCAGGCCGCGTCGCCGACGCGTTCGGCGAGTCGGCGGGCCTGCGCCGTACCCCACAGATCGGCCGGCGCCACCCGCGGGTCACGCAGTTCGTGGGCCGGGACGCCGAAGAACGCGGGCGCGGCGCCGGGCGCGAAGCGCAGGCCCGCCCAGAGTGCTCCGGCCTCGCCGTCCGGGGTGTGGGCAGCGGTGTCGGGGCCCGCGACGAGCAGCCGGTCCCCGTTCCACAGCAGGTCCATGCAGCCGTCGGGGAGCACCGGATGCACCGGGCCGTCGTGCCCGTGCACGGTCCTGGTCCAGACGACGGCGCCGTCCAGGCGTGAGGGCCGTTCCTGGTACATACGACCGAGGACAGGACGGGGTCCGGCGGTCAGGCGTGGCCGTCCTGCCCGTCGTCGCGGGTCTGGTCCCTGCCGTTGCCGCGGCCGCTGTCCTTGCCGCTGTCCCGCCCGGTGTGCAGGCGGGACCTCACGTCGTCCGGCGGCAGGAACCTCGACCAGCGCTCGGGGAACTCGGACGGCATGTCGCCGCCGTCCTCGTCCCCGTCCTCGTCGTCCTCGTACACCAGGGCCGCCCTCGCCCGCGCGAGCAGCTCGGCGGCGTCCGCGGCGCGGGCGCGCTCGTTGGCGGCGCGGGCCGCGGCCGTGGCGACCGAGGGCCAGACGCGGTCGATGGCAGCGTTGACGGCGGCGCCGACGAGGACGGCGAAGGCGGAGATGCCTATCCACAGCAGGAAGGCGATGGGCGCCGCGAGCGAGCCGTAGATCGTGGGGCCCTCGACGGTGCTGGTCAGGTAGATGCGGAGCAGGAAGCTGCCGAGCACCCACATCCCGAGCGCCACGAGCGCTCCCGGCACGTCCTCCACCCAGGGCGACCGCACGGGCACGGACACGTGGTACAGGGTGGTGAGGAAGGCGATCGACAGCAGGATCACCACCGGCCAGTAGAGGAACTCCACCACTTCCGTGCCCCACGGCATCAGCTCCACCACCCGGTCCGGGCCGACGACGGCGAGCGGCAGCACCACCGCGCCGATCAGCAGGGCGATGATGTAGAGCAGGAACGCCAGGAGCCTCGTCGCGACGATGCCCCGGTGCCCGTCCAGCCCGTACATGACGGTGATGGTGTCGATGAAGACGTTGACCGCGCGGGAGCCCGACCAGAGGGCGATGGCGAAACCGATGGAGATGAGGTCCGGCCTGCCGCCGTGGGTGACGTCCTCCAGCAGCGGTTTGGCGATGTCGTTGACGCCCCGGTCGGAGAGCACGGTGCCGACCGCGGTGAGGATGTTCTTCTCGATCGAGGCGACGGTGGTGGTGTCGGTCCAGTCGTCGATGTAGCCGAGCAGGCCCAGAAGGCCGAGCATCAGCGGCGGCACCGACAGCAGCGTGAAGAACGCCGCCTCGGCGGCCAGGCCCAGGATCCGGTACTCGATGCAGGAATTGACGGTGTCCTTGAGCAGCAGCCACGCCATCTTCCGCTTGGAGACGTTGCGGTAGAGGACTCGGGCTCGGTGGAGCCGCCCATGGGGCCGCTCGGGTGTTTCATTTGCTGCCTGCACCTCCTTACCGTATCGGCATGGCAGACAGCACCCACACAGTGACCAACCAGGCTCCGCCCCTGGTGGGGTACGACGTCTACAGCGCCGACCGCGCTCTCGCGGAAGCGGTCGACCGGCACGTGGCCCCCGAGCTCCGGGACGAGGTGCGCGAGGAGCTGTCCGCACTCGGGCAGACGGCGGGCTCGGCACAGGCCCAGGAATGGGGGACGCAGGCCAACGAGAACCCGCCGAAGCTGCGCACCCACGACCGGTACGGGAACCGGATCGACGAGGTCGAGTTCCATCCGGCCTGGCACCGGCTGCTCGGGCACAGCGTCTCGGCGGGCCTGGTGAACGCCTGGAACAGGCCTGCCGGGCACGTGCGCCGGGCCGCCGGATTCCTGGTGTGGACCCAGGCCGAGGCGGGGCACGGCTGCCCCCTGTCGATGACGCACGCCTCGGTGCCCGCCCTGCGGACGGATCCGGCGCTCGCCGCGGTGTGGGAGCCGCGGCTGACGTCGACGGTGTACGAGGAGGGCCTGCGCCCGGCGGCCGAGAAGGCGGGTTCGCTGTTCGGGATGGGCATGACCGAGAAGCAGGGCGGCAGCGACGTGCGCGCGAACACCACGCGCGCCGAGCCGCTGGCCGCCGACGGCGAGTACGTGCTGACCGGTCACAAATGGTTCTGCTCCGCGCCGATGAGCGACGGTTTCCTGGTCCTCGCGCAGGCGGCTGGGGGCACCTCCCGTGCCGAAGGCCACGGGGGAGGGCTGACCTGCTTCCTGGTGCCCCGGGTGCTGGAGGACGGGACGCGCAACGTCTTCAGGATCCAGCGGCTCAAGGACAAGCTCGGCAACCGGTCCAACGCGTCCGGCGAGGTGGAGTTCGACGGCACGTGGGGCAGGCGGGTCGGCGACGAGGGCCGCGGGGTGCGCACCATCATCGAGATGGTGGCCGCGACCCGGCTCGACTGCGTCCTCGGCTCGGCCGCCCTGATGCGGCAGGGAGTGGCGCAGGCCGTGCACCACGCGACGTACCGCAGCGCCTTCGGCGGGCTGCTCGTCGACAAGCCGCTGATGCGCAACGTGCTGGCCGATCTGGCGCTCGAGTCGGAGGCGGCGACGACGCTGGGACTGCGGCTGGCCGCGGCGTACGACGCGGACACCGAGGAGGAGCGGGCGTTCCTGCGGCTCGCGGTGCCCGCGGCCAAGTACTGGGTGACCAAGCGGTGCACGCCGGTCGCGGCCGAGGCCCTGGAGTGCCTGGGCGGCAACGGCTACGTGGAGGAGTCGGGCATGCCCCGGCTGCTGCGCGAGTCGCCGCTCAACTCGATCTGGGAGGGCTCGGGCAACGTCCAGGCCCTGGACGTGCTGCGCGCGCTGCAGAGGGAGCCGCAGGCGCTGAACGCCTTCCTCCAGGAGGTCGGCACGGCGCGGGGCGCTGACCACCGGCTGGACGCGGCGATCAAGGATCTGCTGACGGAGCTCGCCGACCTGGACGGCATCGAGGCGCGGGCGCGGCGGCTCGTCGAGCGCATGGCGCTGGTGCTGCAGGGGTCGCTGCTGGTGCGTTGGGCTCCCCCGGAGGTGGCCGACGCGTTCTGCGCCTCGCGGCTGGGCGGTGACTGGGGAGCGGCGTTCGGGACGCTGCCGCACTCGCTGGACCTGGCCTCGGTGGTGGAGCGGGCGCGCGCCTCGGTGTGACGTCGAACGGGCGCGGGCCGTGGTGCGACGGCCCGCGCCCGTGACGTTAGTTGGGTGGTGCTGCGCCGACACGGCACCACCCACACCGGCGGACCGGTGTTGCGTCACCTTCGTACATGCGCACGCCCGTTCGCGACGGTTGCAAAGGGTTGCATCCTTGTGTGGCATATGGCGGCGCACTGTGCCCGGAAGCGAGGCAGGATTGCCGGGCACGCCCCTGCCACCCCCCGCTCCGGACGCTGGCGTCATCGAGGAGGACCCAGTGCACAACACATCGCTCGACCTGGTGAGGCTCGCGACCATGGACACCGCTGAGGCCCTCCGGCTGCTGAAGGGCGTACGGGACGCGGCGCTCTCCGGGCGCCGGCCGCAGGTGGGCCCGCGCACGGACATCGACGAGTCGTGGCAGCGGATGCTGCGCGGCGGGGTGGACCCGGACAAGGACCGCAGGGCCGGGGTGCTGCCACTGGAGGAGATCGAACGCCGCAGGCTGTCCTCGCCGCTGCTGGACGTGCTGCCGGTGCTCCGCGACGGTCTCGTGTCCATCGCGGAGGCGGCGCAGCACATCATGGTCGTCTCGGACGCGGAGGGCCGGCTGCTGTGGCGGGAGGGCAGCTCGCCCGTGCTGCGCAAGGGCGACGGGCACGGCTTCGTCCTGGGCGCGGACTGGTCCGAGGGTCTGGTCGGCACGAACGGCGTCGGCACCGCCCTCGTGACCCGCCGCCCCGTCCAGGTGCACTCGGCCGAGCACTTCGTCGCCACCCACCACACCTGGACCTGCGCGGGCGCCCCGGTCACCGATCCGCGCGACGGGAAACTGATCGGCGTCGTCGACATCAGCGGACCGCTGTCCACGATGCATCCGGCCACGCTCGCCCTCGTCACCTCGGTCACCAAGCTCGCCGAGGCCGAGTTGCGCAACCGCCACCACGAGGCGCTGGACCGGCTGCGCAGTGCGGCGGCGCCGCTGCTGGGCCGGATCGGCGGCCGGGCGCTGGCGGTGGACGGCAACGGCTGGCCCGCAGCGGTGACCGGAATGGCTCCGCCGGGCAGGCTGGCGCTGCCGAAGGCGGTGCGCGCCGGGCGGCTGTGGCTGCCGTCGCTGGGGATGTGTTCGGTGGAACCGCTGCCCAGCGGCTGGCTGGTGCGGGTGGACGAGGACGACGCCGGGCCGGTGGCGCCGGGCCGGGTGGTGCTGGATCTGAGCAGGCCCCGGCGGCCCTCGGTACGGGTGTCGGGCGGCTGCGGAAGCTGGACGTACGAGCTCAGTCCCCGCCATGCCGAGCTGCTGTACCTGCTCGCGCTGCACCGGGACGGGCGCAGCGCGGCGCAGCTGGCGGAGGACCTCTTCGGGGACCGGACGCGGACGGTGACCGTGCGGGCGGAGATGTCGCGGCTGCGGCGCCATCTCGCCCAGGTGCTGGCGCACCGCCCGTACCGGTTCACCGAGGAGCTGGAGGTGGAGGTGGTGGCGCCGGACCGGCCCGGCGACCTGCTGCCGCACTCGACGGCTCCGGCGGTCCGGCGGGCCCGGGCGGCCTGACCGGGACCGCCGGTCCGCTGCCTGACCGGCGCTTGGCCGGAACCCGCCGTCGTGATTGTCTGGCGCGCATGAGCATCACTGTGACCACCTGGTCCCTGGAGCAGACGTCGCCCGCCGACCAGCGGCCGGCGTCGGTGCCCGACGGAGACATACGGATCGTCCGGGCCGAGGTCCCCTCGCCCGAGTTCAGCCGCTTCCTCTACACGGCCGTCGGCGGGGACATCCACTGGACGGACCGCCTGGGCATGACCTACGCCGACTGGCAGGAGTGGCTGGAGCGTCCGGGCGTCGAGACGTGGGTGGCGTACGACAAGGGGACGCCGGCCGGCTACGTCGAGCTCCAGGCACAGGACGAGGGCGCGGTGGAGATCGTCTACTTCGGGCTGGTCCCGGCCTTCCGGGGCCGGCGGATCGGCGGGCACCTGCTGTCGTACGGCGTCGCCCGGGCCTGGGACCTGGCCGACCGCTGGCCGGGGCTCGCGCAGACCAAGCGGGTGTGGCTGCACACCTGCTCCAAGGACGGCCCGCACGCGATGGACAACTATCTGCGCCGCGGCTTCACGGTCTTCGACACCAAGGTCGAGGAGGAAGAAGGGGACCCGGCGGCGGCTCCCGGCCCCTGGCCCGGCGCGGGCCTCTGAAGCGGCCCCTGCTCTCCTGACCGCCCCCGAGCGGTGTCCGCCGGCAACGGCTCCCCGGCACCGGCCCGGCGGCCGCTCCGCGGTGACCCATGACACACTGTCTCGCGATGCGGGACAGTGTTGTCCACATCTTGGATAGCGGTGGACTGGGTCCAAACTCCCATGACACGCTTCCGTCATGTCTAGCACTGGAATTGCCTTGGTGAGTCGGCGGCACGTCGACCTCGGCCGCATGTCCAGCGCCATCTGTCCGGCCTGCTGACAGCCCAGCACAGCCGCGCTTTCCCCCTGCTTCACCCGCCCTGCGCACTGTCGCGCCCTCGCCGCGAGTGTGCAGCTCAGAGCCGCCCTCCTGCAGTCTCGAAGGACATACCGCCATGGCCGCCACCCCTGAAAAGCCCGTCTCCGCCACGTCGCGACGCAAGGCCGGACGCCACCGCGGCGAGGGCCAGTGGGCCATGGGGCACCACACGCCGCTCAACGGCAACGAGCAGACCAAGAAGGACGACGACGGTCTCAATGTGCGGACACGCATTGAGACGATCTACGCCCATCGCGGCTTCGACTCCATCGACGGCGCCGACCTGCGCGGACGTATGCGCTGGTGGGGCCTGTACACCCAGCGCAAGCCCGGGATCGACGGCGGCAAGACGGCGATTCTGGAGCCGGAGGAGCTGGACGACGAGTTCTTCATGCTGCGGGTGCGCATCGACGGTGGCCGGCTGACCACCGAGCAGCTGCGCGTCATCGGCGAGATCTCGCAGGAGTTCGCGCGCGGCACCGCCGACCTCACCGACCGGCAGAACGTCCAGTACCACTGGATCCGCATCGAGGACGTCCCCGAGATCTGGCGCCGCCTGGAGGCCGTCGGCCTGTCGACGACCGAGGCGTGCGGCGACACCCCGCGGACGATCCTCGGTTCCCCGGTGGCCGGCATCGCCGAGGACGAGATCGTCGACGGCAGCCCGGCCATCGACGAGATCCACCGCCGGTTCATCGGCAACAAGGACTTCTCCAACCTGCCGCGCAAGTTCAAGACCGCGATCTCCGGCTCCCCGCTGCTGGACGTGGCGCACGAGATCAACGACGTCGCCTTCGTCGGGGTGAACCACCCCGAGCACGGTCCGGGCTTCGACCTGTGGGTGGGCGGCGGCCTGTCCACCAACCCGAAGCTGGGTGTGCGCCTCGGTGCCTGGGTTCCCCTGGACGAGGTCCCGGACGCCTGGGAAGGCGTCATCTCGATCTTCCGGGACTACGGCTACCGCCGCCTGCGCAACCGCGCCCGCCTGAAGTTCCTCGTCGCCGACTGGGGCGCCGAGAAGTTCCGCCAGGTGCTCGAGGACGAGTACCTGAAGCGCAAGCTGGTCGACGGCCCCGCTCCCGAGCAGCCGGTCGAGCACTGGCGCGACCACGTCGGCGTCCACCGACAGCAGGACGGCCGCTTCTACGTCGGCTTCGCCCCGCGGGTGGGCCGCGTCGACGGCACCACCCTCACCAAGATCGCCGATCTGGCGGCGGCGCACGGCTCCGGCCGGCTGCGCACCACCGTCGAGCAGAAGATGATCGTGCTCGACGTCGCCGAGGACCAGGTCGACTCGCTCGTCTCCGGCCTCGAAGCACTGGACCTCCAGGTCAAGCCGTCGCCGTTCCGGCGGGGCACCATGGCCTGCACCGGCATCGAGTTCTGCAAGCTGGCGATCGTCGAGACGAAGGGCCGCGGCTCCGCGCTCATCGACGAACTGGAGCGGCGCCTCCCCGAGTTCGACCAGCCCATCACCATCAACATCAACGGCTGCCCCAACGCCTGCGCGCGTATCCAGGTCGCGGACATCGGTCTCAAGGGCCAGCTGGTCCTCGACGACGAGGGCAACCAGGTCGAGGGATACCAGGTGCACCTGGGCGGCGCGCTGGGTCTGGAGGCCGCCTTCGGCCGCAAGGTGCGCGGCCTGAAGGTCACCTCCGCCGAGCTGCCCGACTACGTGGAGCGGGTCCTCAAGCGCTTCGAGGCGGAGCGCGAGGACGGCGAGCGCTTCGCCACGTGGGCGGCGCGCGCGAGCGAGGAGGCCCTGTCGTGAGCGACGCACACGCGGCCGCCGGGCTGCAGGCGACGACGGCCGCACCTCTGCGCCGCGTGGGCGGAGAAGCGGAAAGGGAGACACCGTGAGCGAGCGCGCCGCCCCCTTCTACTGCCCCTACTGCGGGGACGAGGACCTTCGGCCGAGTGAAGCCGTCGAAGGCAGTCACGGCGCCTGGGAATGCGCGGCGTGCAATCGGGCCTTCCAGCTGAAGTTCCTCGGGCTCCTGTCCCGCGGACTTCGGCTCAACCACGGTGGAGGGGAAACGATATGACGACGACTCAGTCCGATCAGGACCTCAAGTCGCTGGCCGAGCAGGCGGGCCGCGACCTGGAGGACGCCTCGGCGCTCGACATCCTGAAGTGGGCCGCCGACACCTTCGGCAAGCGCTTCTGCGTCACCTCCTCCATGGAGGACGCGGTCGTCGCCCACCTCGCCTCGCGCGTCTTCCCCGGTGTGGACGTCGTCTTCCTCGACACCGGCTACCACTTCGAGGAGACGATCGGCACGCGGGACGCCGTGGACGCCGTGATGGACGTCAACGTCATCACGCTCACCCCGCGCCAGACCGTGGCCGAGCAGGACGCCGAGTACGGTCCGAAGCTGCACGACCGCGACCCCGACCTGTGCTGCGCCCTGCGCAAGGTCAAGCCTCTCGAAGAGGGCCTGACCGACTACGCCGCATGGGCCACCGGCCTGCGCCGCGACGAGTCCCCGACCCGGGCGAACACCCCGGTCGTCGGGTGGGACGAGAAGCGGCAGAAGGTCAAGATCTCGCCGATCGCCCGCTGGACCCAGGACGACGTGGACGCCTATGTCGCCGAGCACGGTGTCCTGACGAACCCCCTGCTCATGGACGGTTACACGTCCGTCGGCTGCGCCCCCTGCACCCGCCGGGTGCTGGAGGGCGAGGACGCACGCGCCGGCCGCTGGGCCGGGCGGGGCAAGACGGAATGCGGGCTGCACGGCTGATGACGAACACTCAGAAGGACCAGGAGAACGACGTGACCGGAGCCACCATCTGGCTCACGGGTCTGCCGAGCGCCGGCAAGACCACCATCGCGTACGAGCTCGCGGGCAGGCTGCGCGAGGAAGGCCACCGGGTCGAGCTGCTCGACGGCGACGAGATCCGCGAGTTCCTCTCGGCGGGCCTCGGCTTCAGCCGCGAGGACCGGCACACCAACGTGCAGCGGATCGGCTTCGTCGCCGAACTGCTCGCGTCCAACGGTGTGAAGGTGCTGGTCCCGGTCATCGCCCCGTACGCCGACAGCCGCGAGTCCGTGCGCAAGCGCCACCAGCAGGAGGGCACCGCGTACGTCGAGGTGCATGTCGCCACTCCGGTGGAGGTGTGCTCGGTGCGCGACGTGAAGGGGCTGTACGCCAGGCAGGCGGCCGGCGAGATCAGCGGGCTGACGGGGGTCGACGACCCGTACGAGGAGCCCGAGTCGCCCGATCTGCGGATCGAGTCCCAGAACCAGACCGTGCAGGAGTCCGCCGCGGCGGTCCACGCGCTGCTGACCGAAAGGGGTCTCCTGTGACCACGAGTGTCAACGTCGTGAGCGAGGCGGCAGACAATTCCGCCAGCCCGTACGCCCTCTCCCACCTGGACGCGCTCGAGTCCGAGGCAGTGCACATCTTCCGCGAGGTGGCGGGCGAGTTCGAGCGGCCGGTGATCCTGTTCTCCGGCGGCAAGGACTCCATCGTCATGCTGCATCTCGCGCTGAAGGCCTTCCGGCCCGCCGCGATCCCCTTCACGCTGCTGCACGTGGACACCGGGCACAACTTCCCGGAGGTCATCGAGTATCGCGACCGCACGGTCGAGAAGCACGGCCTGCGCCTCCATGTCGCGTCCGTGCAGGAGTACATCGACGCGGGCAAGCTGCGCGAGCGCCCCGACGGCACGCGCAACCCGCTGCAGACCGTGCCGCTGACCGAGGCCATCCAGCAGCACCGCTTCGACGCGGTGTTCGGCGGCGGCCGCCGCGACGAGGAGAAGGCCCGCGCCAAGGAGCGGGTGTTCAGCCTCCGCGACGAGTTCTCGCAGTGGGATCCGCGCCGGCAGCGCCCCGAGCTGTGGCAGCTCTACAACGGCCGCCACGCCCCCGGCGAGCACGTCCGCGTCTTCCCGCTCTCCAACTGGACCGAGCTGGACGTGTGGCAGTACATCCAGCGCGAGCGGATCGAGCTGCCGGAGATCTACTTCGCCCACGAGCGCGAGGTGTTCAAGCGTGCCGGCATGTGGCTGACCGCGGGCGAGTGGGGCGGCCCGAAGGAGTCGGAGACGACTCAGAAGCGGCTCATCCGCTACCGCACCGTCGGCGACATGTCCTGCACCGGTGCCGTCGACTCCGACGCCACCACGCTGGACGCCGTGATCGCCGAGATCGCCGCCTCCCGCCTCACCGAGCGGGGCGCGACCCGCGCCGACGACAAGCTGTCCGAGGCCGCGATGGAAGACCGCAAGCGCGAAGGGTACTTCTAGACATGACCAGCACCACCGAGCAGCTGGCCGAGCAGCTTTCGGCCACCACCCTGCTGCGCTTCGCCACCGCCGGGTCCGTCGACGACGGCAAGTCCACGCTGGTGGGCCGGCTGCTGCACGACTCCAAGTCGGTCCTCGCCGACCAGCTGGAGGCCGTCGAGAGAGCCTCCCGGGGCCGCGGCCAGGAGGCGCCGGACCTCGCGCTGCTCACCGACGGTCTGCGGGCCGAGCGCGAGCAGGGCATCACGATCGACGTGGCGTACCGCTACTTCGCCACCGCGCGCCGCCGGTTCATCCTCGCCGACACGCCGGGCCACGTGCAGTACACGCGCAACATGGTGACCGGCGCGTCCACGGCCGAGCTCACGGTGATCCTGGTCGACGCCCGCAACGGAGTCGTCGAGCAGACCCGCCGCCACGCGGCGATCGCCGCGCTGCTGCGCGTTCCGCACGTGGTCCTCGCCGTCAACAAGATGGACCTCGTCGACTACGCGGAGTCCGTGTTCGCCGCGATCGCCGAGGAGTTCACGGCGTACGCGACCGAGCTGGGCGTCCCGGAGGTCACCGCGATCCCGATCTCGGCGCTGACCGGGGACAACGTCGTGGACCCGTCCGCGAACATGGACTGGTACGGCGGCCCGACCGTGCTGGAGCACCTGGAGACGGTGCCGGTCAGCCACGACCTGAGCCACTGCCACGCCCGGCTGCCCGTGCAGTACGTGATCCGGCCGCAGACCGCCGAGCACCCGGACTACCGGGGCTACGCGGGCCAGATCGCGGCCGGCACCTTCCGGGTCGGCGAGGCGGTCACCGTGCTGCCCTCGGGCCGTACCTCGCGCGTCTCCGGCATCGACCTGCTGGGCAAGCCGGTCGACGTGGCATGGACGACCCAGTCGGTGACCCTCCTGCTGGAGGACGACATCGACGTCTCGCGCGGCGACCTGATCGTGCCGAGCAAGGACGCGCCCCCGACCACCCAGGACGTCGAGGCGACCGTCTGCCACGTCGCCGACCAGTCGCTCACCGTCGGCCACCGCGTGCTGCTCAAGCACGGCACCCGCACGGTCAAGGCGATCGTCAAGGACATCCCGTCCCGGCTGACGCTCGACGACCTCTCCCTGCACCCGCACCCGGGTCAGCTGGTCGCCAACGACATCGGGCGCGTCAAGATCCGTACGGCCGAGCCGCTGCCGCTCGACTCGTACGCGGACTCCCGCCGCACCGGCGCGTTCATCCTGATCGACCCGGCCGACGGCACCACGCTCACCGCGGGCATGGTCGGCGAGTCGTTCGCCTCGCCGGAGCCCGTCCGGGACCCGGCCGACGACGACGGCTGGGACTTCTGACATGACCGACGCCTTCGGGACCTTCGCCAAGGAGGGCGGCCGCGTCGGCAGCGGCGCCCTCGGCGCGGGCACGGGAGGGGTGGCGCGATGTGCGCGATGACGTACGCGCACCGCTCGCGCGCCCGCACCCCCCGCACCCAGCACCGACGAAGACCGCCGACGACCCGGCCGCGTCCCACCTGAACCGACGCGCCGACCGGGCCAACGAGAGGACAGCCTCCCGTGCCAGCCACCCGCACCACAGCCCGCCGCAGCCTCGCCGCCGCGGCCGCCCTGCCGCTCCTCGCCGTCGCCCTCACCGCCTGCGGCTACGGCTCCCAGGCCAAGGACGACAAGGTCGCTCCCGCCGCCAAGGGAGAGAAGATCGACGGTCTGGACACCGTCAAGGTCGGGTACTTCCCCAACCTGACGCACGCGACCGCCCTGGTCGGCGACCAGGAGGGCATCATCCAGAAGGAGCTCGGCGGCACGAAGCTGTCGACGTCGACCTTCAACGCCGGTCCGTCCGAGATCGAGGCGCTCAACGCCGGTTCGATCGACATCGGCTTCATCGGCCCCTCGCCCGCGGTCAACGGCTACGTGAAGTCCCACGGCAAGAGCCTGCGGATCGTCGGCGGCTCGGCCTCCGGCGGCGTCAAGCTGGTCGTGAACCCGAAGAAGATCAAGACCCTGGACGACGTCAAGGGCAAGAGGATCGCCACCCCGCAGCACGGCAACACCCAGGACGTGGCGTTCCTCAACTGGATCTCCGAGAAGGGCTGGAAGGTCGACCCGCAGAGCGGCGAGGGCGACGTCTCCGTGGTCCGCACGGAGAACAAGGTCACGCCGAACGCCTATCTGTCCGGCTCCATCGACGGCGCGTGGGTACCGGAACCGACCGCGTCGAAGCTGGTCAGCGACGGGGCGAAGGTGCTGCTCGACGAGTCGACGCTGTGGCCCGACAAGAAGTTCGTCATCACGAACGTGATCGTGTCGCAGAAGTTTCTCGCGGAGCACCCGGACGTCGTCGAGGCCGTCCTGCGCGGCACGGTGAGGACCAACGAGTGGATCAACGCCAACCCGGACAAGGCGAAGGCGTCCGCCAACGCCAAGCTCCAGGAGCTCACCGGCAAGGCGCTGCCGCCGAAGGTGATCGACCCCGCGTGGCCGTCGATCCGGTTCACCGACGACCCGCTGGCCGCGACGCTCGACACGCAGGCCCGCCACGCGGTGAAGGCCGGTCTGCTGGAGCAGCCCGACCTCGTCGGCATCTACGACCTGCGGCCGCTGAACAACGTCCTTCGGGCCGAGGGCAAGCCCGCGGTCGCCGACGCCGGGCTCGGCGTCAAGTAACCACCGCAATCAGCCGAGTTCCCAGGAGGTGACGACCATGGCCACTGCCATCGCCAAGGCCGACGACCGCGTGCGCACCGAGTACGCGGCCCGGATCGGGCATGTCTCCAAGTCCTTCGCCGGGCCCGCCGGCACCCAGCTCGTCCTGGACGACATCACGCTCGATGTCGCTCCCGGCGAGTTCGTCACCCTCCTGGGGGCCTCGGGCTGCGGCAAGTCGACGCTGCTCAACCTGGTCGCGGGGCTCGACCGGCCGACGGCGGGGTCCATCGAGACCCCCGGCGGCCGGCCCGCCCTGATGTTCCAGGAGCATGCGCTGTTCCCGTGGCTGAGCGCGGGCAAGAACATCGAACTGGCGCTGCGCCTGCGCGGCGTGGCGAAGTCGCGGCGCCGCCCCGAGGCGGAGCGGTTGCTGGAGCTGGTGCGGCTCGGCGGCGCGTACGGCAAGCGGGTGCACGAACTGTCGGGCGGTATGCGGCAGCGGGTCGCGATGGCTCGCGCGCTGGCACAGGACAGCCAGCTGCTGCTGATGGACGAGCCGTTCGCGGCGCTGGACGCCATCACGCGCGACGTGCTGCACGACGAGCTGACCCGCATCTGGCGGGAGACGAACGTGTCGGTGCTGTTCGTGACGCACAACGTCCGCGAGGCGGTGCGGCTCGCGCAGCGCGTGGTGCTGCTGTCGTCGCGGCCGGGTCGTATCGCCCGTGAGTGGACCGTGGACATCGATCAGCCGCGGCGCATCGAGGACTCCGCGGTGGCGGAGCTGTCCGTCGAGATCACCGAAGAACTGCGTGGGGAGATCCGCCGACATGGCCAGCACTGACACGACCGCGAAGGCCACGGTCAAGAACGACGACCTCGCGGGGCTGGAGGCCGGTCTCGACGCGCTGGACGCGGTGCAGGTCAGCCGTACGCCGGTGCGCGAGGTGCTGCTGCGGAAGGTGTTGCCGCCGCTGACCGCCGTCGCCCTGGTGCTCGTGGTGTGGCAGCTGCTGGTCTGGGCGGAGGTCACGGAGGACTACAAGCTGCCCGCACCGTCCGCGGTCTGGGACAGCGTGTCCGAGATGTGGCTGCAGGGCACGCTGCTCGACGTCGTCTGGACCAGCGTGTCCCGCGGTCTGCTGGGCTTCCTGATGGCACTGGCGATCGGAACGCCGCTCGGCCTGCTGGTCGCCCGGGTGAAGTTCGTCCGCGCCGCGATCGGGCCGATCCTGTCCGGGCTGCAGTCGCTGCCGTCGGTGGCATGGGTGCCGCCCGCCGTGATCTGGCTGGGTCTGAACGACTCGATGATGTTCGCCGTGATCCTGCTGGGCGCCGTCCCCTCGATCGCGAACGGCCTGGTGTCGGGTGTGGACCAGGTGCCGCCGCTGTTCCTGCGGGCGGGCCGCACGCTCGGCGCGACCGGGCTGAAGGGCACCTGGCACATCGTGATGCCGGCGGCGCTGCCCGGTTACGTGGCGGGCCTGAAGCAGGGCTGGGCGTTCTCGTGGCGGTCGCTGATGGCCGCGGAGATCATCGCGTCCTCCCCCGATCTGGGCCTGGGCCTCGGCCAGTTGCTGGAGAACGGGCGCAACAACGCCGACATGGCCGGCGTGTTCCTCGCCATCCTCCTGATCCTGATCGTCGGTATCGCGATCGACCTGCTGATCTTCAGTCCGCTGGAGCGGTGGGTGCTGCGCAGCCGCGGTCTCCTCGTCAGGAGCTGAGTCCACGATGCGCAGCCCCGCCCTCCCGTCGCCCGCCGCCGCCCTTTCGAGGAAGCTCCCCCGGACTCCGTCCGGGGGTGCCCCCAACGCGCCCGTCCTTCTGGTGATCGCCCACGGCAGCCGCGACCCGCGCCATGCCGCGACGGTGCACTCCCTCGTCCGGCGCGTGCGGTCGCTGCGGCCGGGGCTGCGCGTCGAGGTGGGATTCCTGGACTTCAATCTGCCTTCGGTGACGGGCGTGCTGGAGCGCCTGGCCGCCGAGGACGCCCGCGAGGTGGTGGCGCTGCCGCTGCTGCTGACGCGTGCCTTCCACGCGAAGGCCGACATCCCCGCCGTCCTGCGCGAGGCTCCCGCGTCGCTGCGCATACGGCAGGCCGAGGTGCTCGGCCCCTCGCCGCTGCTGCTGTCCGCCGTCCAGCGGCGGCTGTACGAGGCGGGGCTCGGCCCCGCCGACAAGGGCTCGACCGGCCTGGTGCTGGCGTCGGCGGGCTCCACGGACCCGGAGGCGATCGCAGTGATCGACCAGGCAGCGCGGGAGCTGCGGCACACCGGTTGGTGCGCCGTGCGACCTGCGTTCGCCTCCGCTGTTTCTGCCGGCGGCTTCCCCCGTACCGAGGACGCCGTGCGCGAGCTGCGCGCCCGCGGCGTGCGCCGGGTGGCGGTCGCGCCGTACGTGATCGCCCCCGGGCGCCTGCCGGACCGCATCGCGGAGGGCGCGCGGGACGCGGACGTGCTGGCCGATGTGCTGGGCCCCGGGCCGGAGCTGGCCCGTCTGCTGCTGACCCGCTACGACGAGGCGCGGGCGCAGCAGCGGGCACTGGCGTTCACCGCGTAACGGTCACGCGGTGACGGGCGCGGTCCAGCGGGGGTCGCGGCCCGCCGCCGCCAAAGCCCGTTCGAACGCCGTCGCCGACACGTCCGCCGTGACGGGCGCGGCGAAGCCGTCGTACTGCCGGTAGACCTCGGCGTGGGCTTCCACGACACCCAGGACGAATGCGCCCGCCGCCTGGGAAACGCGGTACTCCTGCCCGGTGGCGCGGGCCAGGTCCCAGCCGTGCACGGCCAGTTCCTTGGCGATCAGCGAGGCGATCTCGCCGGCCGGCATGCTCGTGAAGCCGAGGTCCACCTCGCCCTGCCACACCGCCGGATCCGACCATGCGGCGAGGGCGCGCTCCAGCTGCTCGGCGTATCTCAGGGCCCAGTCGGCGTCCGCCGTGAAGTCGCGGCCGGTGAGCTCGTCGGGCAACTGCTTGCGCAGGGCGCGGTGTTCGAGCCCGTGGGACGTGTAGAGCACGAGATGGCCGACGAGCGTCCTGACGTCCCAGTCGGCGCACGGCGTCGGCCCGGCGAGCCCGCTCGCGGCGGCGCCCCGGGCGACACGTGCGGCCTCGGCGGCGCATTCCGACAGGTACGGGTACACGGTGTCCTTGTCCATGCCCGCATCCTGCGCCGCGCCCGGTGGGCGGGTCTTGAAGAAAGGCGACAGCGCCGCGGTCAGTCGAAGGCGAGGCTGCCGGTGCGGGCGCGCTTGAGTTCGAAGAGGTCGGGGTGGCCCGCGAGCACCCGGAAGCTGTCGAAGAGCGCGACGGCCTCCTCGCCCCGCGGAATCGAGTTGAGGACCGGGCCGAACCAGACGGTGCCGTCGACGTGCAGAGTGGGCGTGCCCACGTACCCGCCGGCGGCGGGGTCCTTGCCGGTGTCGTGGCTGGCGCGCACCTCGTCGTCGTACGACGGGTCGTGCGCGGCATCGGCCAGTACGGCGGGCAGGCCGAGCTCGGCCAGGGACTCGGCGACGACCGCGTCGAAGTCCTCGTTCCGGTCCCGGTGGATCCGGGTGCCGAGTGCGGTGTAGAGGTCGCGCAGCACGCCGTCCCCGTGCTGCCGGGCGGCGGCCGCGAGGACGCGCACCGGGCCGACGGAGCGGTCCACGAGATCGCGGTACCAGTCGGGCAGTTCGTTGCCGATGTTGTGCAGGTACAGGCTCATCAGACGGAAGCGGAGGTCGAGAGCGCGCTCTCGCTCGACCTCGAGGATCCAGCGGGAGGTGATCCAGGCGAAGGGGCAGACCGGGTCGAAGTAGAAGTCAACGACGGTCTTCTCGGAGCCGGTCGGGCGGTCGGTGTGCTGCGCGCTGTCCATGCCGCCGACACTAGCCAGGGATTGGCACTCCCCCACGGGCCATTCGCCATCCGTTCCCGTGGGCCATCCCGGCGCGGGGGCCGCGGCTCACTGCGCCGCGAGGGGCGACGGGGCTCCGGTCTCCGCGAAGCGTGTGCCCTGGTGGAAGTAGAGCAGCCAGTCGCCGCCGGTCAGCCGCCAGATCGAGCTGCGGTGGGCTCGATGGCCGCCCGACTCGGTGTCGAAGGTCAGGTGCACGACGCCGGCCGCGAGCTGCACGCCCCTCATGCGGGAGGTGGTGATCGGCCGTGGCGAGGGCGCGCCCCCTGCCCGCAGCGCGGACACGATCGACTCGCGGTCCCAGAGCCGGCCCGAGGTGCCGAACTCCTCGTAGTCGGGGTGGAGGAGCCGCGCGAGCAGGTCGGGGCTGGACCGCACCACCGGGTCGAGCAGCCGGAACTCCGCCTCCATCGCGGCGTTCACGGCATCGGTCGCGGGTTCAGTCACGGGTCATCTCCACCAGCTTGACGACGGTGTTCCAGTTGCGGCTGGTCGCGACGACGCCCTTGAACAGGCTCGGTCTGCCCAGCAGTTCGGCGAGTTTGGAGCGGCCGAGGCCCTCCGGCGTGTACAGGTACATCGCCCGGTCGCCGAGCCGGAACTCCTCCGGCAGGAGGGCCGCGGCGTCGACGGACGCCAGCCGCTCGGGCGGGAGCCGCTCGGAGAGGAAGGTCACGTGCAGTTGCCTGCCCTGGAGCGTGTGAGCGGGGAAGGGGCAGGCGTCGGCGACCGCCCACAGGTACGCGCCGCCGCGCACCAGGGTGTCGACCCGGAAGCCGAAGGTCTGCTCGACGGCTTCCTCGATCCCGGCGGCGAGCGTCCGCTCGTCGCCCGCCGCGCTGCTGAAGACCGCGTTGCCGCTCTGCAGGTACGTGGCGATGTCGCGGTGCCCCAACTCGGCGAGCAGGGACCGGAGTTCGGGCATGGGGACCTTCTTCTTGCCGCCCACGTTGATTCCGCGCAGCAGGGCCGCGTACCTCTTCGTCATGGCCAAACGATAAGGCGGCCGCCGCGCCCCGTGGGGGAGGGCACGGGGGCCGCCGGCTCGGCGGCGCACGCGCCGCAGGGGTGCCGCCGGGCTGCGGCGGAAGACCGGCCCGGACGGCACCCCCCAGGGGCCCTCCTCCGCGTCAGGTGCGAGCGGAGGAAGGACCCTCGGTCACTCGACGACCTTCAGCAGCTTGTTCGGCGTGCCGGAGGACGGGTTGGTGATCTTGTCGGGCGTGGCGCCGTCGGTGAGCGCCTTGGCGACGTCCGCCGGGGTGGCGTCCTGGTGTCCGGCGAGGTAGACCGCGGCGGCGCCGACGACGTGCGGGGTCGCCATCGACGTGCCGGAGATGGTCTTGGTGCCCTCGTCGCTGTCGTTCCAGGCGGACGTGATGTCCGAGCCCGGCGCGTAGATGTCCACGATCTCGCCGAAGTTGGAGAAGTCCGACTGGGCGTCGTCCTTCGTGGACGAGGCGACCGTGATGGCCTCCTGGACGCGGGCCGGGGAACCCTGGCCCGCGTCGCTGGACTCGTTGCCCGCCGCGACGCCGAAGGTGACACCGGCGGTGATCGCCTTGCGGACGGCCTCGTCGAGGGCCTCGTCGGCGCCGCCGCCGAGGCTCATATTGGCGACAGAGGGGCCCTGGTGGTTCTGGGTGACCCAGTCGATGCCGGCGACGACCTGCTCCGTGGTGCCGGAGCCGTTGTCGTCGAGGACGCGGACGGCGACGATCTTCGCCTTCTTGGCGACACCGTGCGCGGCACCGGCTATGGTCCCGGCGACGTGTGTGCCGTGTCCGTTGCCGTCGTCGGCGCTGTCGTCGTTGTCGACGGCGTCGAAGCCGTGCGTGGCGCGGCCCTCGAAGTCCTTGTGCGAGATACGGACTCCGGTGTCGATCACGTACGCGGTGACGCCTTCGCCGGCGGTGTCCGGGTAGGTGTACTTGCTGTCACCGGCGGTGTCGGCCTGGTCGACGCGGTCCAGGCCCCAGGACGGCGGGTTCTGCTGGTCCGCGTTGATCGTGAACTTCTTGTTCTGCACGACCTTGGCGACGGCCGGGTCGGCGGCGAGGCGCTTGGCCTCGGTCTCCGAAAGGCCGCTGGCCGAGAAGCCGTTGATGGCGGAGCTGTAGTTGCGCTTCAGTGTGCCGCCGTACTCCTCGGCCAGCTCCTTCTTGTCGGCCTTCTGGTCGAGCATCACGATGTAGCTGCCCGCGACGGCGCCTTCGGCGTTCGCGCCGTAGATCTTGCCCTCGGCGGGTGCCGCGGCGCCGGCGAAGGACGTACCGAGAAGCGTGACTCCGGCTGCTGCCGCGACGGCCGTGATGGCCGCGGTGAGCTTCATCCGGTGGGATCGCTTGTGAGTTGCCATGAAGAGGGGTCTCCTCGTCATCATTTGTGGGGGGATTGGCCCGCGGCCGTAAAAAATCCGGGGGCTGGCTCGAAACCCTGACCGATTGACGCGCGCAGATCAAGACCTTCATGTACCTGTGACTTACTCAACAAGGTTTCGTAATAAGAAATCGGCCAGGGCCTCACAAGTCGGACCGCTGGCTCAAACCCCGGTAGATGTAAGGGACTTCGATCCTCCATGTCGGGGATGTGCCCCCTTCTGAAGGAGGAGGGCATTGCCGGTCGCCCTCGTCGGCCGGCAGGACGAGACGACCTGATTACGCCCTTAGCTTCGAAACGGACACGGCGGCGGGCTCCGCGGCCGGCGGTGAACGACGCACGAGGGGGCGTTCGGCGACGACTTCCAGCGGGCCGAGTTCTCCGCGGTGCCGGTCGCGCTCGGCATCCTGCTCATCGCCTTCGGCGCCCTGGTCGCGGCACTCCTGCCGGTGCTGCTGGCCATCACGGCGATCATGGCGACGATGGGCCTGATGGGCGTCGTGAGCCAGGTTATGCCGATGAGCGACACGGCGAACTCCGTGATGCTGCTGGTCGGTCTCGCGGTCGGCGTCGACTACTGCCTGTTCTACCTGCGGCGAGAACGCGAGGAGCGGGCCGCGGGCCGTGACGGCCGCACCGCGATCCTGATCGCGGCGGCGACCAGCGGCCGTGCCGTGGTGGTCTCGGGCGTGACCGTGTGCGTCGCGATGGCCGGCATGCTCTTCACCGGGATCGGGGAGTTCGAGTCGATGGGCCTGGCGTCGCTGATCGTGGTGGCGGTCGCGATGGTGGGGTCCGTGACCGTGCTGCCCGCGCTGCTGCCCCTGCTCGGCGAGCGGGTGGAGAAGGGCCGCGTGCCGTTCCTGCGCCGTCTGAAGCGGGACGCGAGGGGAGACGGCGGCAGCCGGGTGTGGACGGCGGTGCTCGGCGGGGTGCTCCGCCGCCCGCTGGTGTCGTTCCTGGTCGCGGCGGGTGCACTGTCGCGGTCGCGCTGCCCGCGGTCGGGAGGAAGACGCAGAACTTCACCCTGGACCAGGAGTTCGGCGACTTCGGTGCGCAGGCGGTGAGTTCGGGTGCGTCCCAGGGCCCGGTCGAGGTCGTCACGCACAAGGAGCAGAACATCGCGTTCGTCTACGTCCCCCTGGTGGGCGGCTCCGACCAGGACCGGGCCGAGAGCCTGGAAGTGCTGCGCGACACGGTGCGTCCCGCCACCCTGGGCGAGGTCGACGGCTCCCGGATCCGCGCCAGGCGCTCCCCCACCTCCGGGTCGGACACCAGCGACAGCACCGCCTCCCGCAGGTCGTGCGCCGTCGCCTCCTCCGTCGAGAGGCGGCGCGCCACCCCCAGCCCGACCAGCATGTCCGCGTTGCCGAACTGGTCCACCGCCTGCGGGACCGCGACCATCGGCGTCCCGGTGGCCAGGCCCTCCTGGCTGCCGCCCGCGCCCGCGTGGGTGACGAACGCGTCCGCCTGACGCAGCACGGACAGCTGCGGCACCCAGCTGTGGACCTCTACGTTCGACGGCAGCTCGCCGAGCTCCGCCACGTCGACGTACCGGCCGATCTGCAGCACCAGGTGCCACCCGGGAAGGTCCCCGAAGGCCTTGACGCATTCGCGGTAGAAGGCCGGCTGCTTGGTGAACGTCGACCCCAGCGACACGAGCACCACCTTCTCCGCGTCCGCCGGCCGCTGCCACTCCCCCTGGTCCCGGCGGTCCCCGTGGCACGCGCCGACGAAGGAGTACACGGACTCGTCGACCCGGTCGGCGTTCGGCTGGAGGGCACGCGGGATCAGGACGACACTGCGGCGCGGCCGGCCGACGAACCGGTCCGGATGCGTCGTGATCCCGTTCTCCGCGAGCCGGTCGCGTCCGTCAGCGCCGGCGCCCGCAGGCACCAGTCGACGACGGCGGACGTACGGGAGAAGGGGACGTTGCCGACGACCGCGAAGGGTTCGCCCGGCGGGCGCACGGAGAGGAAGTCCCGGCCCTCGATCCGCACATGGGGCAGACCGGCGAACCGCCGGGAGCCGAGGGCGCACGGCGCGTGGTGCCGGACCGGTGCCGCCGGCCGGGCCGGCACCGTGTTCAGCGCTGATACCGGGCCAGCACCAGATTGCCGTCCTCGACCAGCCGTGCGCGCAGCTCGTCGGCGTCGATCGCTCCGCTGTAGTACTCCTGGTACGCCGGGGTCGCGACCTTGTCCTTCCACTCCGGATACCCGCGCACCGACTGCGCCGGGGCCGACCGGAGATGCCGGGCGAGCTCGGCGCCCGTGGCCCAGCCGTCCTTGTCCGTGTGCAGGGCCGGGTCGTCGAGCGCCTCGGTCCCCGTCGGCAGCATCCAGTCGCCCCGGGCCAGCCGCACCATGTTCCGCGGCTGGAGCATGAAGTCGATGAACCGCGCCGCCTCCTTCTTGTACGGACTGTCCTCGGCGACCGACAAGGTCTGCGGGCTCACGCCCTGCGCCGGCCCGCCTGGCCCGGCGGGCGGGGGAAGCACCGTCCACTCGAATCCCTCGGGTGCCTGCTGGACGATCTGCTGCCGGTAGGAGAACCCGAGCGGAACCATGGCGTACTTGCCGCCGAAGAGGCCGGGCAGGGTGTCCGAACCGCCCGTGCCCAGCGTGCTGCGCGAGGCGCTCCTGTCGACATTGACCTGGTCGTGGACGGTCCGGGGGACCACCGCGTCCCCCTCGGTGAACCGGACGGTGACCTTGCCGTCGTCCCCGCGGTGGAACAGCTGCCCGCCCGCGGACAGGCCGAGGTTGAGCGTCACGGACACCGGCTCCTTGAGCGGCCAGGCTATGCCGTACTTCCCCTCCCCCATGTGCTCGGTCAGGTCCTTCGTCACCTGCCGGAACTCCTCCCAGCTCCACGGCCGCCCGGCCGTCGGGACGCGGACGCCGGATGCGTCCAGGATCTTCTTGTTGGCGATGAGGACGCGGGGCTCCTGGAGGAACGGCACGCCGTAGACGCCGTCGCCGAAGGTGGTCGTCCGCCAGCTCTGCCGCGGGATGTCGGCCTTGAGGCGCTCGGGCAGCAGATCGGTCAGGTCGGCGAGGTAGCCGCCGTACGCGAAGTCCGCGAGGTCGTCGGAGGCGTCGTGGATGATGTCCGGCGCCTCGCCGCCCTCGAACGAGGTGAGCAACTGGTCGTGCACGCTGTCCCAGCTGCCCTGGACGTACTCGACCTGGATGTCGGGGTGGGCCTCGTTCCACTCCTTCACCAGTTCCTTGTTGGCGTCGACGGACTCCTTCTGCCACGCCAGGGACTGGAAACGGAGCCTGATCTTTCCGTCGGCGCGGTCTCCGTCCCCGCCGCAGCCGGTGAGCAGCAGGGCGAGGGCGGCGACGGCCGCGGGCAACAGTCGTGCGCGCATCAGTTCTTCACCGCCCCGGCCAGCATGCCGCCTGTGATCCGCTTCTGAATGATCGCGAAGATGACGAGCGAGGGGAGCGTCGCGAGGAACGCGGCCGCCGCGAGCGGCCCGAGGTCGGCGACGCCCTCCGCGCCGAGGAAGTGTGTGAGGACGACCGGCAAGGTCTGCTTCTCCGGGGTCTTGAGCAGGACGAGCGCGAAGAAGAACTCGTTCCACGCGGTGATGAACGCGAAGAGCGCGGTGGCGACGATCCCGGGCGCGAGCAGCGGGGCGGTCACCGAGACCAGCGTCCGCAGCCGGCCGGCGCCGTCCACGGCCGCGGCCTCCTCCAACTCGGCCGGCACGGCCCGCACATAGCCGACGAGCATCCACAGCGCGAACGGCAGCGACCAGACGACATAGACCGTGATCAGCCCGAAGAGGGTGTTGATCAGATGCAGGTTCTTGAGGATCAGGAACAGCGGGATGATCACCAGGACGAACGGGAACGCCTGGCTGACCACGACCCATCCGGTGGCCGCGGTGGTCAGCCTGCCGCGGTGGCGGGCCATCACGTACGCCATGGGGGTCGCGATGACGACGGCGGTCAGGGCGGCGGCGAGGGCCGCGAGCAGACTGTTGCCCGCCGCCTGGAGCAGGGGCTGTTCGTCGAAGGCCTGCCGGAAGTTGTCGAGGGTCGGCTGCTCGGGGATCCAGGTGGGGTGCAGGGAGCCCAGTTCCCGCGCCGGCTTGAACGCGGTGGAGACCAGCCACAGGAACGGGAAGGCGAGGAAGACCAGATAGCAGACCAGCGCGACGTACTGCCCGGCACGTCCGGCCCTGCTGGCGCGCAGCGCGCTCATTTCTCGTCGCCTCCCTTGAGCCGTCCCACGAGGTAGAAGGCGAGCATCACCGAGATGACGGCGACCATGACGCAGCCCATGGCGGCCGCATAGCCGAACTGGCCGTAGCGGAAGGCCTCTTCGTAGGCGAACAGCATGGGCAGCCGGGTCCGTCCGCCCGGTCCTCCGTTGGTCAGCACGTACACCAGGGCGAATGCGTTGAAGTTCCAGATGAGGTTGAGCGCCGTGATGGCGAGCGCGACGGGTCGCAGCGCGGGCCAGGTGACGGTGCAAAACCGGCGCCAGGCGCCCGCTCCGTCCAGGGCGGCCGCCTCGTGGAGCTCGTGCGGGGTGTTCTGGAGCCCGGCGAGCAGCGCCACCGTGGTCTGCGGCATGCCTGCCCACACACCGACGACGATCACGGCGGGCAGCGCGGTGGCGAGGCCGGTCAGCCAGTCGCGTCCGTCGCCGAGGCCCAGGTCGCGGATGGTCTCGTTGAGGATGCCGGCGTCGGGGTTGTAGGCGAGCCGCCACATGATGCCGACGACGACCTCGGGCATGGCCCAGGGGACGATCGCGAGCGCCCGGGCGAGCCAGCGAAGGCGCAGCCGCTGGTCGAGCAGCAGGGCGAGACCGAGGGCGAGGAGGAACTGCGGGACGGTCACACCGACCGCCCACAGCAGACCGATGCGGAACGACTCCCAGAACAGGGTGTCGTGCAGCAGGTCCCGGAAGTTGAGTGTCCCGATCCACTGGGTGGGCTCGGTGCGGCCCGCCTGCGAGTCGGTGAGGGCCAGCGCGATGCCGTAGAGCAGCGGGCCGACGCTCAGTACGAGGATGGGGATCAGCGCGGGCAGGACGAGGAACCAGGCGCCTAAGGCCGGTTTCCTCCCGGACCGCGCCGTTGCGGTCGCCGATGTCACGTAGTCGACTCCTTCGGGCGGCCCGGCTCCTGACCGGGTACTGATCCGCCGCCCCGGCGGCCTGGTCATCGTGCTGACGGGTCGTCGGTTCGTCAAGGCAACCTGCACGGATGCGAGACTTTGCCCGATACACGACAGGCACAGTGCTGGGAGAGACCGATGGACGAGACACGGGCACGCGACGTACTGGCGGCGGCCGGGCTCGTGGCCGCCGCCCGTGACGCCGCTCTGCTGGCGCTCGGCGAGAACGCGGTCTTCGCGGCGGGCGGCATCGTCGTCAAGGTCGGCCGGGACGCCGAGCTTCTGCCGCGTGCCGAGCGGGAGCTGGCGGTGGCGGCCTGGCTGACCGACGCGGGTGTCCCCGCGGTGCGCGCCGCGGAGCCGGAGGCCCGGCTCGTCGACGGCCACCCGGTGACGCTCTGGCACCGGCTGCCCGATGCCGTGCGCCCGGCGGAACCGGCCGATCTGGCACACCTGCTGGTCCGCGTCCATGCGCTCGGTTCTCCTTCCTTCGCGCTGCCCCGCCGCGATCTGCTGGGCGGGGTCGAACGGTGGCTGCGGCTGGCCGGCGACGCGATCGACGCCGCCGACGCCGCGTATCTGCGCGAGCGCCGTGACGGCTTCGCCGAGGCGGCGGCCTCGCTGACGCCGCATCTGCCGCCCGGCCCCATCCACGGCGACGCGCTGCCCCGCAACGTCCATGTGGGCCCGGACGGCCCGGTGCTGGTCGACCTGGAGACGGTCTCCTTCGACCTGCGCGAGCACGACCTCGTGGTCATGGCGCTGTCCCGCGACCGCTACGGCCTCGACCCGGCCGCCTACGACGCGTTCACGGCCGCCTACGGCTGGGACGTGCGCGAGTGGGACGGCTGCGCGGTCCTGCGCGGTGCGCGCGAGACGGCGAGCTGCGCGTGGGTGGCGCAGCACGCCCCGGCGAACCCCAAGGCGCTCGCCGAGTTCCGCCGCCGGGTGGCCTCACTGCGCGACAACGACCTTGAGGTGCGCTGGTACCCCTTCTGACCCGAGCGATCGCCGCCACGAGGTGCCAGCTCCCCAGCACATGACGCCTTCGACGCGGGGCCGGCTGCCGCCCGGACGCGTCTCCGGCGCAGCGGAGGCATCCGTCGCCCGGCGGCCTCCCGTTCGACCCGTGCGCGAACGCCCTTGGCACGGGGCGCCTTTGCCGCCCCGGCGCTCGAACCGACCCCTCGGTCGGAACGCCCCGGCCACTCGAGCCCCCGGTGCCCCGCCCGGGGCCGGGCAGGCCGCCGTGTCGCGCAGGCCCCAGGCCGGTCCCCGGCCTCTCGCCCCCATGCCCCACTCACTCCGGCCTCCGACCGGCCCAGGCCGCCCCCGCAGGACAGCCCCGGTCTCAGGCCCCCGCCACCGGGGCGAGGGCGCGCAGCGGCCAGGAGGCGTCCACCACGGCCTCCGGGCTGCCCTTGCGGCGCAGGAAGCTCTGGAAGTCGGCCGCCCACTGCGCGTACCAGCTCACCTGGCGCTCGTGCAGCAGGCCGGGGTCGAGGCGCGCCACCGACGGATGGCGCTCGGCTATCGCCCGGGCGACGAGGACCGCGGCGAGCGCGTCCGCGTCCGCGCGGTGGGCGCGGTCGAGGACGACGCCGTACTCGACGCAGACCGCCTCGAGATTGCGCTTGCCCTTGCGATAGCGGTCGACGGCACGGTCGATCGTGTACGGGTCGATGACCGGGCCTATCGGGCGCCCGTCAAGCCGCTCGCTCAACGAGGCGAGCCTGTGCCGGCGCAACTCGGCCGAGAGCAGCGTCAGGTCGAAGGCCGCGTTGTACGCGACGACCGGGACACCCCGCAGCCAGTACCCCGTGAGCACCTGGGCGACCTCTTCGGCCACCTCGCGAGCCGGCCTGCCCTCCGCCGCCGCGCGCTCATTGCTGATGCCGTGGATCGCCGAGGCCTGCTCCGGGATCCGTATCCCCGGGTCGGCCATCCAGCCGCGGCGCAGCACCGGCTCCCCCGCGTGCAGTTCGACGACGGCGGCCGTCACGATGCGGGCGTCGAGCGGATCGGTGCCGGTGGTCTCCAGATCGAAGCCGGCCAGTGGCCCCCCGTGCCAGGACATGATGCCCCCTCCTCCATGGTGCGATGGTGCTTCCCCCGTTGGATCCTCACCTTCCCACGCAGCACTGACAACGAGGCGGGGACCGTGATCGGGCAGGATCAGGACACGGGTCGCGAATCGGTCCACACCGACTCGAACTCCTCGCGGTAGGTCTGGAAGAGTCCGCTCTCGCCGTCCTGCCCCGAGCGGACCACCGAGCGCCTGTCGCCCCGCAGGACGAGCACGGGGGCCTCCATGCCGCGGGCGCGGCGCAGGTAGGACTGGACGACGGCGAGGCCGTCGGGGCCGTCGCCGTCCACGAGGTAGGCGGTGAAGCGGGGGGTCTCGTCGAAGACCTGGATCTCGAAGGCGCCCGGGTCCCGCAGCCGGGAGCGGACCCGGCGCATGTGGAGGATGTTCATCTCCACGGTGCGGCTCAACTCGCCCTTCTTGATGCCGAGTTCCCGTTCGCGCCGCTTGACGGCGCTGCTCGCCGGGTTGAGGAAGAGGAGCCGGACCCGGCAACCGGACTCGGCCAGCCTCACGAGGCGGCGGCCGGAGAAGTTCTGTACGAGAAGGTTCAGGCCTATGCCGATCGCGTCGAGACGACGCGCCCCGCCGAAGAGATCCTCGGCCGGCAGCTGGCGCTGGAGCCTGACCCGGTCGGGATGGACGGAGACGACGTCCGCGTACCGGTCGCCGACCAGGTCCTCGACGGCGTCGACGGGGAGGCGGTCGGCGGAGGGGACCCCGGCGCCGCTGCCGAGTATCTCCAGCAGGCGTGCGGAGGCGCGCTCGGCCTGGGCGAGGACGGCCTCGTTCAGCGCCCGGTTGCGGGAGACGACGTTGCGCGCCACCTCCAGCTCGTCCAGCGCCAGTTCGACATCGCGCCGGTCGTCGAAGTACGGCTCGAAGCAGGGCCAGTGCTGCACCATCAGCTCACGCAGCTGCGGCAGGGTGAGGAAGGACAGGACGTTGTCGTCCGCCGGGTCCAGCAGGTAGCCCTTGCGGCGCGAGACCTCCCGCACGGCGACCGCCCGCTGCACCCACTCGTGGCCCGCGGGTCCGGCCGCCGCGACGACCCAGTCCTCGCCGTGCACAGGGTCGTAGATGGGCCGCAGCACGGCGGCGACCACCGCTCGCAGCCGCTGTTCGACCAGATTCAGCCAGATGTAGGCGCGGCCTGCGCGCTGGGCGCGCGTGCGCACCTCGCTCCAGGCCTCCGCACCCCAGTCCAGCTCCGCCCCGATCTCCATGGGCCGCGCGACCGAAACCGCTCCCGGCGGGACCTCGGCAGAGTCTCCCCCCTCGTGACCCGCGTCACCTGGGGGCAGCTCCAGCCCTCCCGAGCTCACCCGCGCACCGCCTTCTGCTTTCCTGGAACGCCGTCTTCAACGATCAAGGAAGCCTACTCCGGGAGCGGGAGGCGGTGCAGCAGGATGAGCCGGTTGTTTCTCAACTCCCGTGATCGTGGTGGCCGTTCTGGTCGGCGAGATCGGCCGGAGTGAGCGGATTCATGGACGTCACGTCCCGTGGGGCGAGCTGGAAGCCCTGCCAGTGGACGGGCATGGGCTGCTGGTCCTCGTCCCGGGCTATGTGATGGAACCCGATGTTGACCCAGGCGATCGGATTGGCAAGGTTCTCACCATTGACCCATTTGTCCACGCTCGTGGGCGCGTTCTTCCCGCAGTCGAGGATGTTGTCGCTCGCGAACTGCTCGCAGGCCCTGTTCTGGGTGAAGTAGACGTCGTGCTTGGTGAAGGGGCGGCCCTCGTGCCTGCTGGACGGGCCGGGCACGATCTCGTACGAGCGGGCGTGGCCGTCCCTGTTCTTGCCCCGCGCGCTGACCACGCGCCACCAGCGCATCGTGCGGACGTCTCCGGCGAGCTCCTTGGTGACGGGGGTCCGGGTCGTCTTCACGGTCGGGCTGCCGTCCCCCGTGGGGGCGGTGACCTTCGAGTCGTACTGCTCCACCCGGTTCGTGTTGCCGCCGTCCAGGCCGAAGTCGAGACGCCAGAACACGTTGTGGGCGTGGCTGGTGGCGTAGTCACGGGCGCCCTTGCCGATGGGCCAGCCGCGGCCGTCGGCGGCGTTGTAGGAGTCGGGCGCCAGGCTGCCCGTGGCGCCGACGTTGGCGGAGACGGTGCCGTCGGAGGAGAACCGCCACTCGGTGATGTACTCGTACCAGGCGACCTTGTTGACCGTGTAGACCAGCAGGTCCTTGCCCTGGGCCTGCCAGACCTTCGTGCCCTCGTCGTCGGCGAGCCGGTAGGCGTGGCCGCGGGAACGGGTGGTGGTGCACAGGCCGTCGACCGTCCCCATCTCCGGCACCCTGACCTTGGTGACCGTGCCGCCGGGGCACTCGCCGGGCGCCAGGTTCTGCAGGCCCCAGCCGAACCCGGCGCCGGTGAGGTCGTCGTACTCCGCGTTGCCGTCGTCGTACGGCACGTGTATCTGGGCGAGCTTGGCGCTGTTCAGCACCCGTATGGGGCGCCGTTCGCCCTTGGGCTGATAGGTGATCTTGTCGAGGATCAGGCCGTGGCCGGTGTCGTAGCGCCAGCACATCCGCCAGGTCGTGCCGCCGTCGAGCTTCTGCTCGATGCGGTAGGCGACGCTGCAGTCGGACTGCGGCGGCCTGGGGGCGGCCTGGGCGCCGCCCGCCGCGGCGGGAGCGGCGGAGGCCGGGCCGGTGGCGGCGCCGACGCTGCCGAGCAGCGCGGCCGCCGCCAGCAGCGCGCCGCGCCTGCGGACGCGCGAAGGACTGTTCACGTGCATCTGGACGTACTCCCTCACCGGGACGTGCGGACAGGAGGAACGGGTGGCACAGGTTGTGCGGGAAGGCGCGCCGCCCGGAACGGCGCGGCGGCCGGTCAGCCGACGCGCGCGACGGTCCGGGCGCTCAGGTCGACGATCAGATTCCGGATCTCGATCCAGGGACCGTTCACGACCTTGGTGACGAGGCGGACGCAGCGGTGCTCACCGCAGCGGGCGAGCTCGTCGGGCACGTCCTTCTCGCGGTGGGTGCGGTAGACGTCGCCGTTGAACCAGAGCTGATCGGGTGAGGTCAGGGACCGGCCGGTCGCGTGCCGGTAGTCGGCCTTCAGGTCCGAGCCGAGCGGGTCGGCCAGGATCAGCGCGACGGCCTCGCGCAGCTCGTCCGGGTGCGGCGACGGCTGGACGCCCCGCTGGACGCCCGTGCGCTCGGCCTTGCCGGTGTCGAGGTTGACGGTCGAGGTCACGAGCTCGTCGGCCCGGTAGTCGTAGAAACTGACCTCGGCACGGCGCACGGCCGCGTCCGGAGCGGAGGGCGGCGGTTCCGCGAGATTGGTCGCGAGGTGCTGAGGACCACGGCCGCCCGCCGCGTTCTCGCCGTCCGACCGGGCTGCCGGCGTCAGCGCGATCTGTTCCGCGCGGCTCAGCTCGGCCGGCGTCAGCGGGTCACTGCCGACCCCGCGCTCCCCCTCGCGCGGCACGGCGACGGCAGGAGGCCGTGACCCGGCGGCCGAGCCGCTCCCGGCCTCACCGCCCTCCTCCGCGCCCGCCCGGCCTGCCGCGACCGGGCCCCGGGCCTGGCCACCCGCCCCGTTCGCGTCGTCGGCGCCCGCAGTGCCCGGCAGGGTGATGCCCACCATCAGGGCCGTACCCGTCACCGCGATGGCGGTCCCCGCCAAGAGCTTCCCCAGGTGACGGCGCACCAATTGGCGCACTTGTCCCCCCTTTCCCCCAGGATCCCCATTGGTCACCCGGTAGGACGGTTCGAAGTCCTAGGAGGTTGCTCCACTTTGGGGGAGGATCTTCGCCAAGTAGTCCCCCACACCCGGATCAGAAATGGAAGAGTCGAATCTATGCAGGTCTGGCCGGGACAGGCGTACCCACTCGGCGCCACGTACGACGGCGCCGGCACCAATTTCGCGGTGCACTCCGAAGCCGCGCGGCGCATCGAGCTGTGTCTGCTGCACGACGACGGCTCGGAGACCGCGGTCGAGCTGCGCGAGACCGACGCGTTCGTGCGGCACGCGTACCTGCCGGGGGTGATGCCCGGGCAGCGCTACGGCTTCCGGGTCCACGGCCCGTACGAGCCCGCCCGCGGGCAGCGCTGCAATTCCGCGAAGCTGCTGCTCGACCCGTACGCGCGGGCGATCAGCGGGTCCATCGACTGGAACGAGTCGGTCTACGGCTACCACTTCGGCAGACCGGACTCCCGCAACGACCTCGACTCGGCGCCGCACACGATGTCGTCCGTCGTGGTCAATCCGTACTTCGACTGGGGCGACGACCGCCCGCCGCGTACGGACTACCACCGCACCGTGATCTACGAGGCCCATGTGAAGGGCCTCACCATGCTCCATCCCGAGCTGCCCCCGGAGCTGCGCGGCACGTACGCGGGCCTCGCGCATCCGGCCGTCATCTCGCACCTCACCGAACTGGGGGTGACGGCGCTCGAATTGATGCCCGTGCACCAGTTCGTGAACGACCACCGGCTGGTGGACGCGGGGCTGAACAACTACTGGGGCTACAACACCATCGGCTTCTTCGCCCCGCACAACTCCTACGCCTCCTGGGGCGACCGCGGCGAGCAGGTGCTGGAGTTCAAGCAGGCCGTGCGCGCGCTGCACCAGGCCGGCATCGAGGTCATCCTGGACGTGGTCTACAACCACACCGCGGAGGGCAACCACCTGGGCCCTACCCTGTCCTTCCGCGGTCTGGACAACGCCTCGTACTACCGGCTGATGGACGACCGCCGGTACTACATGGACACCACCGGCACCGGGAACTCCCTGCTCATGCGCAGTCCCCACGTACTGCAGCTGATCATGGACTCGCTGCGGTACTGGGTGACGGAGATGCACGTCGACGGTTTCCGCTTCGACCTCGCGGCGACGCTCGCACGCCAGTTCCACGAGGTCGACCGGCTCTCCTCGTTCTTCGACCTGGTGCAGCAGGACCCGGTGGTCAGCCAGGTGAAGCTGATCGCGGAGCCCTGGGACGTCGGCGAGGGCGGCTACCAGGTGGGCAACTTCCCGCCCCTGTGGACCGAGTGGAACGGAAAGTACCGGGACTGTGTGCGGGACCTGTGGCGCGGCGAGCCGCGTACGCTGGCCGAGTTCGCGTCCCGGCTGACCGGCTCGTCGGACCTCTACCAGGACGACGGCCGCCGGCCGCTGGCCTCGATCAACTTCACCACCTGCCACGACGGCTTCACCCTGCACGACCTCGTCTCCTACAACGGCAAGCACAACGAGGCCAACGGCGAGAACAACCGCGACGGGGAGAGCCACAACCGGTCCTGGAACTGCGGGGCCGAGGGCGAGACGGACGACCCCGGCGTGCTGGAGCTGCGCGAGCGGCAGATGCGCAACTTCATCGCGACGCTGATGCTCTCCCAGGGCGTGCCGATGCTCAGCCACGGCGACGAGTTCGCCCGCACCCAGGGCGGCAACAACAACGCCTACTGCCAGGACAACGAGATCTCCTGGGTGCACTGGCCCGATCCGGGCGAGGACGAGGAGAGCTCGCTGCTGACCTTCACCAAGACGATGGTGTGGCTGCGGCGCGACCACCCCGTCTTCCGGCGGCGCCGCTTCTTCCACGGCCGTCCGGTGGAGGGCACCCACGACGAGCTGACGGACATCGCCTGGTTCACGCCGAAGGGGGACGAGATGGTCCAGCGCGACTGGCAGGCCGCGCACGCCAAGGCGCTGTCCGTGTTCCTGAACGGTCACGCCATCTCCGAGCCGGGGCCGCGGGGCGAACGGATCTCCGACGACTCCTTCCTCCTGATGTTCAACGCGAGCGCGGACGAGCTGGAGTTCATCGTCCCCGTCAATCATGGCGAGGAGTGGCAGGTCGTCGTGGACACCGCACGGCGCGAGGGCGTTCCGCCCGGCAAGGGGCCGATGGTGGCGGCGGGCGACGTGCTGCCTCTGGTGGGCCGCAGCCTGACCGTGCTGCGCAGGCCCGCGTAGCCGCAGCCGCCGGAGGCACCCGCGGAAGTTCCCGGCCGGGCGGATGATCACTCGATCGACCGAACGGCCGGGACCGGCGGCACAGAAGCGTTCAGGGCGGGTACGTATGTTCGCATGACACCCACGGCCACCTACCGGCTCCAGCTGCAGCCGGACTTCCCGTTCGCGGCCGCCGAGGCGGCGGTTCCGTATCTCGCCGACCTCGGCGTCTCCCACCTGCACCTGTCGCCGGTGCTGGAGGCGGTGCCTGGGTCCACCCATGGGTACGACGTCGTCGACCACGGCCGTGTCCGCGCGGAGCTCGGCGGCGAGGACGGGCTGCGCCGCCTGTCCCACACGGCCCGCGAGCACGGCCTGGGCCTGGTCGTCGACATCGTGCCGAACCACATGGCCGCCGTCCCGCGCTACAACCGCGCGCTGTGGGAGGTGCTGCGCGAGGGCCCGCGGTCGCCGTTCGCCCGCTGGTTCGACATCGACTGGGCCGCCGGGGACGGCAAGGTGCTGCTGCCGGTGCTGCCCGGGCGCATCGGCGGCGAGCTGGCGCAGCTGCGGGTCGAAGGGGAGGTGCTGCACCACGGGGAGCAGCGGTTCCCGTTGCGCGCGTCGACCGCACACCTGCCGCTGCCCGAGCTGCTGGACGCCCAGTGGTACCGCCTCGCGTGGTGGCGCCTTGCCCGTACCGAGCTCAACTACCGGCGGTTCTTCACCGTCTCCGACCTCATCGGGGTGCGGGTGGAGGACCCCGAGGTCTTCGACGCGACCCACGCCAAGATCCTGGAGCTGGTGCGGGACGGCGTCGTCGACGGGCTGCGGGTGGACCATCCGGACGGGGTGGCCGACCCGGAGGGTTATCTGCGCAGGCTCGACGAGGCGACCGGCGGTTGGGGGCCCCTTCCACGGCCGCCAGGCCGTAGGGGGAGCTGGATCGTCGTGGAGAAGATCCTCACCGGCGACGAGCGGCTTCCGGCCGGCTGGCCCGTCGCGGGCACGACGGGGTACGACGCGCTGCGCCGGATCGACGGCCTGTTCACCGACCCGGCGGGTGTGCGCCAACTGGTCGGCGTCTACCGCGACTTCACCGACGTGGACGACAGCCTCGGCGGACGGTGGGAGGCGACGGCGCGGCGCGCGGCCTACGAGGTGGTGACGCACGAGCTGGCAGCCGAGACCGCGACGCTCGTCCGGCTCGCCGAGCGGATCTGCGCCGAGGACACGCGGCTGCGCGACCACGCCCCGTGGGCGCTGCGTGCGGCCGTACGTGAGCTGCTGGTCCGCGTGCCCGTCTACCGGCCCTACCGGGTCGATGCCGAGTCCGCGCTCCCCGAGGACGCGGCGCGGGCGGCGCGGGACACGTTCGCCGTGCCCGAGGAGGCGGCTGCCGTGGACGTGGTGCGGGACCTGGCACTGGGCCGGCTCGGTGACGGGCCGGACCACGTCCGGTTCCGGGCGCGCTTCGCCCAGACGGCCTCGGCGCTGCGGGCCAAGTCGGTGGAGGACACCGCGTTCTACCGGTACGCGCCGCTGATCTCGGCCAACGAGGTGGGCGGCGACCCCGGCAGCCCGGCGGTGGAGCCCGCGGCCTTCCACGCCTTCTGTGCCCGCCTGGCCCGCGACTGGGCGGGCACGGGCACGGTGCTGACCACGCACGACACCAAGCGCAGCGCGGACGTGCGGGCGCGCATCGCGGTGCTGTCCGAGTGCCCGGAGCGGTGGGCGCGGTTCCTGGAGCGGATCACCGAGGAGGCCGAGAGCCCGTCCGGGGGCGGCGGGGCGCCCGACGCGCAGCTGGCGTGGGTGGCCTGGCAGACGGCCGTCGGGTTCGGCATCCCCGACGCGGACCGGCTGGAGGCGGCACTGCTCAAGGCGGTGCGCGAGGCGGGGGTGCACACGAGCTGGACGGAGTCGGACCCGGCGTACGAGAAGGCGGTGTCGGCGTTCGTGGGCAGCGGACCGGCCGGTTCGCCGCAGCATTCGGTGGCCCGCTTCGTCCGGCAGCTCGCGCCGTACGTGCGGGCGAACGTGCTGGGGGCGGCGCTGCTGCATCTGACGATGCCGGGCGTGCCCGACGTGTACCAGGGCTCGGAGCGCGAATTCCTGGCCCTGGTCGACCCGGACAACCGGGCGCCGGCCCGTTTCGGCCCTCCGTTGTCCGAGCCGCTGACCGTCGGCGCGGCGTGTGGCTCGGCGACGGACACGGAGGGCGGTCTGAGTGCGGAGAAGGAGGCCCTGACGGCCACGGTGCTCAGACTCCGCCGGGCGTGCCCGGACCTGTTCGGCGCCCGCGCCGCGTACGAGGCGCTGACCGCCTCCGGCCCGGCGGCCGGGCACTGCGTCGCGTTCCGCAGGGGCGAGGAGGTGGTCACGGCCGTCACGCGGCTCTCGATGCGGCTGGAGGGCGAGGGCGGCTGGCGGGGCACGGCTCTGACGCTTCCGCCGGGCCGGTGGACCGATCTGCTGGGCGGGGAGCGCGAGTTCACCGGTGAGGTGCCCGTGCCGGTGGCCGACCTGTTCGCGGCGCGGCCTGTGGCGCTGCTCAGCCGCGCGGACGGACCAGCAGCGTCTTGGGGGACCGGGTGATCAGGCCACTGGCGACCGGCCGGAATCCGTCGGCCCAGCGCATCCTCGGCATCGCCTCGCTCAGCGCGCGCAGGCCGTACTCGGCCTCCACCGCCGCGAGCTCCACGGCCGGGCACCCGCCCAGACCGAAGGTGAGCTGGCCGGGATCGCCCCGGAGCATGTCGAACCGGTCGGGCTCCCGGAACCGCTCCGGGTCCCGGCCCGCCGAGCCGATCAGGCAGGCGACGGCCGAGCCCGCCGGCAGCGTGCCTCCGCTGAGCGTGACCTCGGCGGCCGTCCTGCGGATCAACACCAGCACGGGCGGATCGCGCCGCAGGGACTCGGTCCAGGCCCGTGCGATCAGCCGCGGCTCGGCCCGCAGCGCGGTCAGCCGGTCGGACTGGTCGAGCACATTGGCGAAGAACGAGGCGAGTGCCTTCTCCCGCACCGAGACCTGGGAGACGCAGCGCCCGGCGAGCAGCGCCCGGCCGGCCGTCCTGCCCGGTACCCCGACGGCCCCGGACGGCAGCCACCGGCAGAACTCCTCCACCAGGTCGACCTGCTCACGACCCGCGAGCCGCCGGGCGAGGACGTACGCGGTGCGCTGGACGATCTCGCGCAGCGCGTGCGGGACGGGCGCGAGGTGCCCGGCGCATCCCGCGTCGCCGGGCCGGTGGCCGTGAGTGAAGCGAAGATCGGTCAGAGCGGTGGCGACGTCGCGGTAGCGGCTGAGCAGCCAGGCGCCGACGGACGCGTCGTAGGTGAGGGGATGCTCCTCACGCAGCCGGCGGTAGCTCTCGTACAGCTCGTGCTCGTTCCCCGTGGGCAGGCCGGGCAGCAGCGCGCCGGCCCTGCGCCCCGTCCCGGAGGGCAGCGAGGAGACGGTGGGCGGTGAGGGCTCGGGCGTGGGGCGTATGTCCGCGTGCATGGTGTGCGCTCCCCTGTCACGGCCGCGGGTCTCTTGCCCCGCTGCTCCCTTCAGGTGACCACCGGGCCGCCGTCACCGCAGTCGGCGCAGGGCCGTACGGGTGACGTCGGGACGGGTACGCCATTCGGGTGGAGGGCCGGCCACACCGGGGCCCGAGCCACGGCCGCCCGACGGAGGGGCAGGCGCTCCCACGGCTTCGACCTGACCGCGAAAACCATGCCGCTGACCGCGACGGCGAACGGGTCGCCGTTCAGCGGGCGGTGAGGCGGAAGCTCATGCTGCCGAAGCCCCCACCATGTCGCCGTCCTGGACGACGATCGCGCCGGTCACCCTGCGGCCGTTGACCGTGGTGCCGTTGGTCGAGCCGAGGTCGCGCAGGACCCACAGAGTGCCCTGGTGGCTCAGTTCGGCGTGCAGCCGCGAGACCGTGTCGTGGCTCAGCCGCAGTCCGTTGACCGGGTCCCGGCCGATGCGCAAGGGGTACGGACCCGGCTCGGGCAGCAGCAGCGGGGGCAGCTTCTCCGCCTGCCAGGCCCTGCGCAGCCGGACGGAGAACGCCGAGACCCGGCCGACCGCGCTGTAGATCCGGCGGGCCCACCTGTTCTCGTGGACGAGGTCGGCGGTGAGGGCGTCCAGCTCCTCCGAACGGCGGGCGGCCAGGACCAGTTCCATCCGGTGCACGAACGTCTCGTGCGACAGCCTGCCCTGGGCCGCGCCCTCTCTGAGCACATCGAGGACACGCTCGCGCTCGGCGTCCGACAGCCGTGCGGGATACGTGGGGGACTCGTAGGAGGACGTCACATGACAGATTGTCGGGCGAAGGGCCCGGGGTGTCCAGAAGAGCAGGTCTTCTGCTGTTCGGCGTGACCCCTCTGACCTGCACGGAAGGTGGCGTTCCGGCCACCGTGCGGTCCAACGAGACTGCGGGCACGGCGCATTGGGCCGCACGCAAGCGGCCGGAAAAGGCTGGACCCGAGCGCGCGGGCTGGTCTAGGGTGCGACCGACGCCCGTGACGACGGAAGGAGGCGAGTGCCGTGCACCTCACACGATTCCCGCGCTCCCGCCCCGTCCGCCCGGCGTTCTGTGTCTGACCGGGAGCGCCTCACCTACCTCGCATCCCGGAGGACTTCCTCATGACCGATCTGGTCATCCGCGCGCTCGACGCGAGCGACGCCCGTCTTTTCGACACCCTGCCCGACCCTCTCGGCGCGGCCGAGGGCCATGCCCGCACCGTCCACCGACCCGACTGGAAGCGGATCGCCCTGCGCGACGGCAAGGTCGTGGCCCGGGGCGCCTGGTGGGGCGGCCCGGGTGACGAAACGCCCGTGAACATCAATTGGTTCGACGTCGCCGTCGGCGAGGAGGAGGCGGGCGCCGAACTGCTGCGCACTGCCCCCTTCCAGGTCGAGCTGGAGCTCAACCTGCCCGCCGGCTGGCGGGACGACCCGGTCGCGCGGCCGGCCGCCGAGGCCCGGGTCCGCGCCGCGAAGGCGGCCGGGTACGACGTGCTCGTCGAGCGGTTCATGTACCGCTGGACCCCCGCGCACGGTCTGCCCGAGCGGCCGGGCCGCCTCACGTTCCGGCCGGAGCCGGACGACTCCGTGTTCTTCGAGGCGCTCAAGCGCATCCACTCCGTGACGCTGGACGCGCACGCGCTCCGGGCGATCGCCGAGGGCGGTCTCGACCAGGCGGCGCAGGAGGAGCTGGACTTCTTCCACTGGTGCCCCTCGCCACGGGAGTGGTGGCAGCTCGCCCACACACCCGAGGGCGAGCTCGCCGGCATCCACATCCCGGCACACAATCCGGGCGGCCCCTGCATCGGCTTCATCGGCGTCGTCCCCGAGCAGCGCGGCCGCGGCTACGCGTACGACCTGCTCGCGGAGTGCACGCACTTCCTCGCCGAGCGGGGCGCCGAGTTCATCGCGGGCGCCACCGACCAGGGGAACTTCCCGATGGCGGCGCACTTCGTCAAGGCGGGCCACCCGGTGGTCAAGGAGCGGATCAACTTCGTTCCCCCCACGGGGAGCTGACCGTGTGCGGGGGTGTCCGGGGCCGGGGCGCGCCGGACACCCCCCGCCTCACTGCCCGCCGCGGCGCTTCTGCTCGGCGATCACGTCCCGGTACCAGGCGTACGACGCCTTGGGCGTGCGACGGAGGGTCTCGTAGTCGACATGGACGAGCCCGAAGCGCTGGGAGGCTCCCTCGGCCCACTCGATGTTGTCGGTGAGCGACCAGGTGAAGTAGCCGCGGACGTCGACGCCGGACGTCATCGCCTCGTGCAGGGACCGCAGATGGGCGTCGAGGAAGGCGATACGGGGTTGGTCGTCGATCCCGTCGTACGAGCAGCCGTTCTCGGTGACGACGACGGGAGGCAGCCGGTCGCCGTAGCGGTCCTTCAGCGAGACCAGCAGCTCGCGCAGTCCGTCGGGGACGACGGGCCATCCGAAGTCGGTGCGCTCGTCGGCGGCGATCTCCCGCAGGCCGAACGGGAGTTCCGCGGGCATGCCGACGCCGGCGAAGCCGTCGAGGGCGTCCGGGGCGGGCGCGCCGACGAGCATCGGGTGGTAGTAGTTCACGCCGTAGAAGTCCAGCGGCTTCGCGATCACGGTGAGGTCGTCGGCGACAGGGCCGGGCATGAGCTCGGCGAAGCCGTCGGGGTAGGCGCCGGTGAGCAGCGGGTCGGCGAACAGCCGGTTGGTGACCGTGTCGTAGAGCTCGGCGGCGAACCGGTCCTCGTCGCTGTCGCCGGCCGTCCACACGGGCGAGTGGGAGACGGCGAGGCCGATGTCCGTGGCACCCGCCGCTCGCAGCGCCTGGAGGGCGAGGCCGTGGGCGAGCAGCTGGTGGTGGGCGGCGGGCAGGGCGTCGAAGAGGAGCTTCCGGCCGGGGGCGTGCTCGCCGAGTGCGTAACCGAGCAGGGTGACCTCGGCCGGTTCGTTGACGGTCATCCACAGGGGTACACGGTCGGTGAGACGTGCCGCGACGGCCGCGGCGTACTCGGCGAACCGTTCGGCGGTGTCGCGGCGCAGCCATCCGCCCGCCTCGTCGAGCGGAAGCGGCGTGTCCCAGTGGTAGAGCGTCGGTGCGGGGGTGATGCCGTGGGCGCGGAGTTCGTCGACGAGCCGGTCGTAGAAGTCGAGTCCGCGGGCGTTGACCGGGCCGCTGCCGCCGGGGACGACGCGGGGCCAGGAGACCGAGAAGCGGAACACGTCGGCGCCGAGGCCGGCGAGCAGGGCGACGTCCTCGGAAAAGCGGTCGTGGAAGCCCGTGCCGCGGGCGGCGTCGGCGCCGTCCTTGATCCGTCCGGCGGCCGCGAAGGCGTCCCAGCCGGAGGGTCCCTTGCCGTCGGCGTCGGCGGCTCCCTCGGTCTGGAAGGCGGACGCGGCGGCTCCCCACAGGAAGCCGGGCGGGAACGCGGGCAGCGGCTCCGTCGGTATCGGCATGGCCCGTGACCTTAATGGCCCAAGCACCCCGCCTGAAGACCCTCGTCTTGTCAGGATGGACGGGACATACGGGATCGACGGGACCGGCATCGACGACGAGGGGATTCGCCAGTGCTGTTGTTCGAGGTGTGGGCGCCGCGGGCCGAGGAGCGGGTCACGCTGTGGCTGGACGGCGCCGAGCGCCCGATGGAGCGCGACCAGGGCCGGGCCGGCTGGTGGATCGCGGAGGCCGAGGCGGGCGACGGCGCCCGGTACGGCTTCGCGCTGGACGGGGGTCCGCTGCGGCCGGACCCGCGCTCGCGCCGTCAGCCGGACGGCCCGGACGCCCCGAGCGCGGTCGTCGACCACGACGCGTACGTCTGGCGGCACGAGTGGACCGGCCGGGGCCTGCGGGGCGCGGTCCTCTACGAGCTGCACATCGGCACCTTCACCCGCGAGGGCACCCTCGACGCGGCGGCGGCCCGCCTCGGCGAACTGGCCGATCTGGGCATCACGCATGTCGAGCTGATGCCGCTGTGCCCGTTCCCCGGCGTGCACGGCTGGGGCTACGACGGGGTGGACCTGTGGGCGGTGCACGAGCCGTACGGCGACCCCGAGGCGCTGAAGCGCTTTGTCGACACGGCGCACGGCCTGGGACTGGGTGTGGTGCTGGATGTCGTGCACAACCACCTCGGCCCGTCCGGCAACCATCTGCCCGCCTTCGGCCCGTACTTCACCGACATCCACCACACGCCCTGGGGCTCGGCGGTCAACCTGGACGCCCCCGGGTCGGACGAGGTGCGCGCCTTCCTGCTGGGCAGCGCGCTGGCCTGGCTCCGGGACTACCGGATCGACGGGCTGCGGCTCGACGCGGTGCACGCGCTGGCCGACACCCGGGCCCTGACCTTCCTGGAGGAGCTGTCTGCCGCCGTCGACACCCTGGCCGCCGACCTCGGCCGCCCGCTGTTCCTGATCGCCGAGTCCGACCGGTGCGACCCGCACACCACGACGCCCCGCGCCGAGGGCGGCCTCGGGCTGCACGCCCAGTGGAACGACGACTTCCACCACGCTCTGCACGCCGCGCTGACCGGCGAGTCCCAGGGCTACTACGCCGACTTCGCGCGCGCCCCGATGGCCGCGCTCGCCAAGACGCTGAACCACGTCTTCTTCCACGACGGCACGTTCTCGACCTTCCGCGGCCGCACCCACGGCCGGCCCGTCGACGTGAGCACCACGCCCGGGTACCGCTTCCTCGGCTACGCGCAGACCCATGACCAGATCGGCAACAGGGCGCTCGGCGACCGGCTCTCGGCCACTCTCACGCCGGGTCTGCTGGCGTGCGCGGCGGCCCTGGTGCTGACCTCCCCGTTCACGCCGATGCTCTTCATGGGCGAGGAGTGGGGCGCGAGCACCCCCTGGATGTACTTCACCGACCACACCGACCCCGAGCTGGCCGAGGCCGTACGGGCGGGCCGGCGCCGGGAGTTCGCGGAACACGGCTGGGCGGAGGAGGACGTGCCGGACCCGCAGTCACCGGCCACCCGGGAGCGCTCGTGCCTGGACCGCTCCGAGCGCGAACGCGAGCCGCACGCGGCGCTGCTCGCCTGGCACCGGGAGCTGATCGCCCTGCGCCGTACGCTGCCGGACCTGACCGACCCGGACCTGGCGTCGGTGAAGGTGGCGTACGACGAGCAGGGGCGCTGGCTGGCGTACCGGCGCGGCGATCTGCGGATCGCGGTGAACCTCGGCGAGGACACCGCCGCGATCCCGCTGGGGGGCGGCGGACGGGTCGTCGCGGCCTGGGGCAAGGTCGAGGCCCCGGGCGGTGACGGGGTGCTGCGCCTGGCGCCGGAGAGCTGTGCGGTGCTCGCTGCGTCCTAGGGCCCGTGTGATGTCGTGATCATCTTGCCGATCCGGATCTGCCTGGAAAGCGGATCCGGTAGGAAGAGGATCGTGACGCGAGACAACTCACCGACGAGCGATGGAAGTTGATCGAGCCGTTCCTGCCGATAGGCGAGTACGGCCCCTACCCCGAGCGGCTGCGAGATCAGTTCGAGGGGGTGATCTGGCGGTTCAGGACAGGCGCGCAGTGGCGGGAGATGCCGGGCGAGTTCGGGCCCTGGCCAACCGTCTACGGACGCTTCCGGGTCTGGCGGAACGCCGGTGTCTTCACTGCCCTGCTGGAGGGTCTGATCGCCGAAGCCGCCCGCCAGGGCAAGACAGACCTCTCCCTGGTCAGCGTGGACTCCACCACCGCCCGCGCGCACCACGACGCGGCCGGGATGATCGTCGACAAGGACGTCATGGAGGCTCTCGAGGAAGCCGCCGCAGAGCAGGAACAGGCCCGGCAAAAAGGGGCGATGAGGCGGAACAGAACGGGCGGGGGTGCGGAGATGAACCTGAGCGGGTCGAACGCCGACGCGTCCGCCGCCGACACAGACTCCGTCTGGGGGCAGCCCTGCTCGGAAGATCCCGCGGCGGGCTGACCAGCAAGATTCACCTCGCTGCTGACCGCAAGCGCCGACCGCTGTCGTTCGTTCTCACCGCCGGGCAGGCCGCGGACAGCCCCCAGTTCATCCCCGTGCTGAAGAAGATCCGCGTCCGTCTGCCGGTCGGCCGGCCCCGCACCCGGCCGGGCGCGGTCGCCGCAGACAAGGCGTACTCGTCCCGCGCCAACCGCGCCCACCTGCGCAAACGCCGCATCAAGGCAGTCATCCCGGAGAAGAAGGACCAGGCCGCCAACCGCAAGAAGAAGGGCAGCCGGGGCGGTCGTCCCGTCAACTTCGACGCCGAGCTTTACCGCGAGCGCAACACCGTCGAGCGCGTGATCAACCGGCTGAAGGACTGGCGCGGCATCGCCACACGCTTCGACAAGACGCCCGAGAGCTACCTCGCCGGCCTCGAACTGCGCGCCTCGATGATCTGGATCGGAGATCTGTTGCAGGCAACTGATTGATCACAACATCACACGGGCCCTAGTGGGGTGTCCTACCGGGTAGTGGGGTGTCCACCCCACTACCCGGTAGCGGATGCCGTCCCCGCGAACTGGTGTAACCGACCAACATTCGTGAACGCGCGGGTACCCGCCTGGCTGTCATCGTCCGCCGATCCACACACGACTCTGCGTCGAGCAGGCTCACCGCGCGACCTGCGGCGGTACTACCCGTTGCGCGAATGACTCGGCGTACTCCTTGCTCCCGCTGAGCCCGCTGCCTCGCGGTCGGACCGCGCCCGTCGGGATACCGCATGACACCGGGATACGCCCAACAGCGAGGTCACCATCACCCCGGACCGAAAACATCAGTAGTCTGAGTCCTCACACCGAAGAGGGATCGATGAACGGAAACTCGCTGTTCCACGCTGTAGGGCTGGCCGTCTGTACGCTGGTGCTGCTGCCGCTGCCGCTGCGCATTCTGACCGGGCGTGCACCTGGCTGGCTGCGAACCCGAATCGCCGACCCACGGTCGCTGGCCCTGGCTCTGATCGGTTTCTGGCTTCTCGTCCTGTTCAACGCGGTACCGCGGATCCTGGGCGCCGGGACCGGTGTCGTCGCGGCCTGCTCCGCCGTGGGCGTACTCCTCGGGCTCGGCGGCATCGTGTTCTTCTTCCGGGCAGCATGGGCAACCGCACAGGCGGCCCGAACCGGCCGCCGACGCTAGGCCGCTTCTTTCAGCCGGCGTTCGGCCCACACCCAGGCCCTGCTCTGCCTCGCGCGACGGCGGGCCGATGTCCGCAGTCACACTCGTTGATCGGGCTCAGGACGACCCGGTGACCGCAGAAGTCGGCATGTCCTTGTCAGCCGACCGATCGGTAGTCAGCGAGCGGGCGGGTTCTTGCGGTGCCTGCCATGGCAGTTGGCCCTCCCGTTGACCTCCGGCCTGCGGTTTCCGCGCAGCACCCCGGATCGGCGATATGTTTTGCCATGTATATGATCGTCCGCCAACGGGGAGGCGCACTATGCCAGATGAGACAGCCACGGGCCGGGACGCGGGAACGCGAACGTCGCGGACCAACACGTGGGCATGCGGTTGAACGGCGGGCCCGGGCCTCTGGCCACGGGCGGGAACCAGGACTTCGCCTCTGCACCCGCGGAGAAGAAGGCCGCGGCCAACACGATCGAGACCGAACTCCAACCGAACACGAAGAAGGCTTCGGACCATGCGGATGGGGCCACGAACTCTCTCCGCAATGGTTTCGGCGGCTGGGAGACGGCCGCCGGGGTGAAAACGGTCGCGGACACATGGGAACAGCAGGTGAAAACCCTGATGGCGCGTCTGGAAAGCGAGAAGAACGCGCTGCGCGGGGCCTCGGGGCTTTTCGTACGCAACGACACCGGAGTGGGCGCCGACTTGCGCGCTTCGACATCGAAGCTGAACGGCCTCTGAGGAGATGCGGTGCTGACGTACCACGAAGTCATGACCACCGACCTGGGGCTCCTGACGACAGCAGCCGCCAAGTGGGAATCAATGGCAGGCGAGTTGAAGAAGGTCGAGACCCGATACGGCGAGACCGTCCAGAAGGTCTCCATGGGCCAGAACTGGGCCGGTCTCAGCGCCGGGGTCGCGCAGACGAACTTCACGGCGACCCGCTACGAGTACTCCGCCGCTCAGGCCCAGGCCAAGGCCATCGCGAGCCTCCTGAGGGATGCCCACGAGAAGTTCACCGACCTCAGGAGGAAGCTGGTGAGCGCGCGCGACGACGCGATAGCCGCTGGCATGTCCGTCTCGGAACAGGGACATGTCACCTTCGACTCCTCCAAGCTCACGGATGGTGAGCGCAATGCCTACCGCCACGACCCGGACTACCAGTCCTCGGTCCGCGTGGCCGTCGGTGAATGGCAGAAGCTCATCGAAGACCGGGTGAAGGCCGTCCACGAGACTGACGAGCAGGTCAAGGCGGCCCTGAGCGCCGCCGTCGTCGACAGTAACAAGGACGCCTTCGGTCAGGGCAGCGGCAAGGACGCGACCTTCAACGGGTTCAACGCGCACGCCGAGGGCGACCTGGACAAGGCCCCGAAGACCGTACCTGCCGGGGAGGCGAAGGACGGGACGAAGACCGACGGTGTCAAGGTGACCGGGCCTGACGTCGGCTTCACTGTCAGCGGCGTCAAGTACGGCAAGGAGGGCTCGGTCAAGGCGTACGCCGACCTCTTCCACGCGACAGCGAAGGGTGAGGAGAACCACGGGCGGCTGACCCTCTCCGGAGTCGACGAGATATACGCGGGAGCCAGGGCCACCGGGAACCTGGGCTTCACCGACAAGGGCTTCGTCGCCAAGGGCGAGGTTTCGGCGGGTATCCGGTCCCTGGCCGAAGGGCGGGCCGAGTACGGGCACGTAGGCGGCTACGGGCGGCTGGAGGGATTCGCCGGCGGCGAGGCAGCCGTCACCGCCAAGGCGACCAAGGATGAGGTGACCGTCGGCGCGAAGGCCTTCGCCGGCGGCAAGATATCCGCCGCCGGGGGTGCGGAAGCGGCCGGCATCGGCGTGGGTGTGACCGGCGAGGGTTGGGCCGGCCCTGGTGCCGAGGCATGGTTCGGCTACAAGAAGGACGAAGAGACCGGCGTATACAAGATCGGTGGCAAGGCGGGACTCTCCCCCGGCTTCGGCGGCGCGGCGGGCCTCGAGATCACATTCGATCCGGACAAGTTCTCCAAGGCCGCGGGAGACGCCGCCGACTTGGTGGGTGACACGGTGGACACCGTCGGGGACAAGGCCGGCGACTTCGTCGACTGGCTGACGGACTGATGTACTTCTCCGTGGAAGGAGGGCCCTGAATGCCCACGTCACTGCCGGTCCCGATCGAGTTCCGCCTGCCCGAGGGCTGGCTCCCCGCCCGCCCGGAGGGCGGCGACCCGGGCGTCGCGTTCGCTGCCGTGCATCCGGAGCCGGACGCCGGCTTCGCTGCCAACATCACCATCGAGGGCGGCTTCCCGCCGGAGGCGCGGACGCTGGCCGAGGTCGCCGCCCAGTCCGTGGAGCGCCTGGGCGAGGCCGCCGACTCGGTGGCGGTCACGGACCGCCGCGAATTCGGCAGCACCCACTCGCCCGGCCTGACCCAGCGGCTGACCTTCTCGGCCGTCGCCGGCGACGTGCACCGCGACCTCGTCCAGTCCCAGGTGTACCTGTCCTTCGTCGATATCGAGGAACCGCGGAGGCGTGCGGTGATCCGGCTGGCCCTGACGGCAACGGCCGCCCAGTACGACGGCGTTGTGGGCGACTTCCAGAAGTTCCTGCGAAGCGTGCGTCCGGACACCGGGAAGGCTGCGTAGCTGTGGGCCGCCTGTGGGACAAGTGGATGGGAACCCGTCACGCCGACGGGGGCACGAAGGCGATGTCCACCCAGGAACTGCGAGCCGCACTGCTCGCTCTGAACGGCACGGGCGTGCCCTTCGGCGTCCGCGAGGCGGGCACCGGAGGGGTGGACCTGCTGGCGGAGTGGCGGTTCCTGGAGCCGGCCTGGGGCTCCGGTGCGACCCGTAGGCAGGTAGAGCGGACCCTCAAGGTCTGGATGCGTCTATGCCCCAGGGAGCGTGAAGTGCGGGCCATGGACGAGCAGTGGGAGGTGACGCGAGCCGGCTCCCCGCCCGGCCGGACCGTGGCGCGCGCGCACGGCCGCGGGCCGATCCGCGGCATCCAGAAGGAATGGGCCCTGGAAAAGGGGCCCGACGGCCGTCGGCGCAAGGTCGAGACGTTCAGCTTCGACTCACGGGATCTGAAGGACCCCCTGCGGAACACGGTCCTCGAGGCGGGGTGGACCTGGCGCGGAGTGTACAAGCTGTGACCGAGGGGCGGGCCGGCAGATGCGGCATCTGTTCGGCGAGGGTCGGTGCCCGGAACCGGGACCCGATCGTGCTGAGCTACGAGGACATCTCCCGGCTTCCGCGCACGGAGACGCTGTACGCCGACTTCGCGGGCGACGAGCAGTTGTCCGCCCGGCTGGGCGCCCACCTCGGCGACTTTCTGGTGCACCAGGTGGTCGTCGGCATCACCACCCAGGAACCCGCGCCCGCCGGCACCCTCGCGGAGACGGGGCCGGGCATGTTCTTCGCCCCCGACCAGATGCGCAAGCGCATCGGCGATTGGGGGCGGGAAGGGCTGGACAGCCGCTTCGCCGAGGCGTGGAAGGAGTTCCTGCCCGTGGCCGAGGGGTGGGTCGACATCGTGCACAGCAGCGGCCCGCGGAGCCTCGAGCGGGTCTGGCACGAGGTCCGGTCAGGGCGGACGTCGCCGCGCACCGGCCGCGTCATCACCCCGTAGTGACCGGCGTGCCGTGGAAGGCTTGCCTGAGCGGCTGGACCCTGGCAGACCGTCCACTGACGCGTCGCTCGCTCACCCGCTGTCGCCCGGCCCGGCTCACGCACCTCTTTCCCGCCTGTCCACGGCGTCCCGCCCGATCCCCGGCGCCCTGGCGCGCTACTCGACGATCGCCATCTCGCGCGAGGTGTTGTTGAAACGGCGGACCCCGTCCTCGGTGACAGTGACGATGTCCTCGATGCGGACGCCGAACCGGCCGGGAAGGTAGATCCCGGGCTCGACGGAGAAGCACATGCCGGGGACGAGCGGCTGGTCCTCGCCCTCGATCATGTACGGCGGTTCGTGGGTGGTGACGCCGATGCCGTGGCCGGTGCGGTGGACGAACAGGTCCCCGTACCCGGCCGCCTCGATGATCTCGCGGGCGGCCCGGTCGACCTCCTGGCAGGCGACGCCGGGCCGGACGGCGTCGACTCCGGCCTGCTGCGCCTCGCGCACGACGTCGTGGACGTGCTGTTCGGCGGGGCTCGGCTCGCCGACATGGACGGTGCGGGTGGTGTCGGAGCCGTAGCCGTGCTTGAGGCCGCCGAAGTCGAGCACGACCATGTCGCCGTGGACGATCGTGCGGTCGCCCGCCTCGTGGTGCGGGTTGGCTCCGTTGGGGCCCGAGCCGACGACGGTGAAGTCGACCTGCGAGTGCCCGAACCGCAGCAGCAGCGCGGCCAGATCGGCGGCCACGTCGGTCTCCTTGCGGCCCGCGAACGGCACCTTGAGGATCTCGGCGTACGCCTCGTCGGCGGCGGCGCCCGCCGCCTCGATGCGCGCGAGTTCACGCGCGTCCTTCACCGCGCGGAGCATGGGCAGCGCCTCCGTCAGCGAGACGTACGAGGTGCCGGGCAGTTCCCGCTGGAGACCGAGCAGGTGCATGGCCCACGTGTTGTCGCTGACGGCGAAGCGGCCGGACACGTCCAGGAGCGGGGCGACGGCCGCGTACGGGTCCTTGCCGTCGGTCCAGTCGCGCACGGTCAGCGCGGACGCGCCGGGCGCCGCCTCGGCGTCGGGCGCCTCCAGGGTGGGGACGACCAGGACCGGGTCCTGGCCGGCGGTGAGGACGAGGACGGTGAGCCGCTCGGTGCCCACGGGCCGGTAGCCGGTCAGGTGCACGAGATCGGGTCCGGGCGCGACCAGCACCCCGGCGAGCCCGGCGTCGGCCGCGGACTCGGCGGCACGGGTCATCCGCGCGCGGTAGTCGGCGGCGGTGAACGGGGTCGGCGTGCTGGTCATGGGGCCTCCTGCCCGGCCTGCGGTCGTCTCCTCGGACCGTCCTGCCCGCCATCCTCCTTCGGCACACCGGCGGGCGCGAGTGCCGCCCGGGCCGGTCCGGAGGCGGGTCAGCCGTCGTCGCCGGTCCGTCCGCCCTCCTCGGCGACCAGCCGCTCCAGCAGCGCGTGGAACTCCTCGCCGACCGTGATCCGCAGCCCCTCCCCGTCCTCGTCGCGGTCGCTGAGCTGGGTCAGGGTGCCCGCCCGCCACCAGTAGACGTAGGGGCTGATGGCGCCGGGGGTGTCCTCGTAGCCGGTGGCCGCGAAGGACGCCATGGCGTTCAGCGCGGCGATCATGCCGGTGTCGTGGATGGCGTGGAAGGCGAGCTGGTGGCGGAACGGCATCGCCACGAGCGCCCCGTCGGCCGTCAGCTCCTCGCCGGTGACCTGCCGTACGACGGACTCCAGCGCGAGCACCCGGCTCGCGGTGTAGAAGGAGTCCCCGAGCACGACCTCGAAGCGCATGCCCTCGTCGTCCGCGACGGTCTCGTGGGCCTCGACGGGCAGGCCGCGGAGGTTGTAGAGCGCCTGGTCGCGCAGGTAGGGCAGGTCGCCGAGCGGTTCGAGGGCCTCGTCGGTGAGCATCATGACGCTCTCGGGGAGGTCGAGGGCGAGGATCTCGAAGAGGCCGGGAGCGAGGGGCCGGGCGTAGCCGAAGTTCTTCGGGTCGAGACCGTCGGCGCCGACGACGCGAGGGTAGAGCTGGGCGCGGATCTGCTCCCTGGGCAGGGTCTCCAGGGCGGACGGCGCCTCCATGGTGCGCAGGACCATGCCGACGTGCTGGTGGACCAGTTCGGGCCAGGCGCGGGGCCCGCGTTCGTCGTTGTGGCAGACGGCGGCGAGGTTGCCGAGGCCGAACTGGCGGCCCATGCTGTCGGACACCATGTCCGCGTAGACGGTCACCTCGAGGCCCCGCTCGGCGAACGCCTCGCGCACGAGGCCGCGGAACCGCGTGCCTTCACCCGCGGAGAGGAAGGCGAACTCGGGGTCGCGGGGCGCATCGCGTCCGTCGCGCTTCGGCCCTCGCCGGAACAGCCCCACGCCGACCGCCCTTCGTGCTCGTCACTCGCCACGTGTCCTTGTTCGAGCCTACAGATCACCGGTGAACGGCGGGGCGGGCAGGTCCGGGAACCGACGGGTCCGGGGCGTGCCTCAGCTCACCGCGACCACGAGGTCGGCCCGCTCGCGTCCCCGGCCGATCAGCCGGGCGTTCACCTCGTCCGACTCGCGGACCCAGCGCTGGGCGTACGGCCGCTCCTTGCCGAAGCGCACATGCCGGTCGACGAGCCGGCGCACGCGGGTCGGCTCGTCGAGTTCCAGGAACCAGATCTCGTCGATCAAGGGGCGGACACGGGCCCAGTGCCCTTCGTCGTGGAGGAGGTAGTTGCCCTCGGTGACGACGAGGGGGATGTCGGGCCCGACCGGGATGCTGCCCGCGACCGGCTCCTCGATCCCCCGGTCGAAGGCGGGCGCGTAGACGGTCGTGTCCGGTTCCGGCGCCCGCAGACGGGCGAGCAGCGCGGCGTATCCGGCGGCGTCGAAGGTGTCGGGTGCGCCCTTGCGGTGGGCGAGGCCGAGGCGCTCCAGTTCGCTCTGGGCCAGGTGGAAGCCGTCCATGGGGACGAGCACGGCGAGGCCGTCCAGGGCGGCGACGAGACGGTCGGCGAGGGTGGACTTGCCTGCGCCGGGCGCTCCGGCGAGGCCCAGGATGCGGCGCCGTCCGGGGGCGGCGAGGGCACGGGCGCGGTCCAGCAGGTGCGGCGGGAGGCTCATGGCGTGCATTGTCGCATTGTCGTCATACGTATAACCTCTGCTTCATGTCCTTCATCGCCCTGGTCTCCCTCGTCGTCCGCGACTACGACGAGGCCATCGCTTTCTACCGTGACGCTCTCGGCTTCGACCTCGTCGAGGACACGGACCGCGGGGACTCCTCGCGGTGGGTGGTGGTCCGCCCGCCCGGCGCCCCGGCCGGCACGGGCCTGCTGCTCGCCCGGGCGAAGAACGCCTCCGAGCGCGCGAGCGTGGGCGCGCAGACGGGCGGCCGGGTCGGCTTCTTCCTCCACACCGACGACTTCGCCCGCGACCACGCCCGGATGACGGCGGCGGGGGTGCGCTTCCTGGAGGAGCCGCGGTACGAGCCCTATGGCACGGTCGCGGTCTTCGAGGACCTGTACGGCAACAAGTGGGACCTGCTGGAGCCCCAGTAGGCTCCGGCCACATGACCGACCCCGTACTGCGACTGCTCCGCGAGCGACCGGATCTGGCCGAACTGGCCGCGTTTCCTTTCGGCTTCGACATCGGTCGCGCCTACCACGTCGAGGACGTGCACCTCGCGTCCGGTGCGTCGCTGGAGCCGGTCGCCGGTGACGACACCGGCGGCACGTACTTCGTCTGCGCGGACGGCGCGGTCCTGTACGCCTCGTCCGAGGGCGAGGCGGTCCTGGTCGGCGGCAGTGTCACCGAGGCCCTGGAGATCCTGGTCGGACTTCCCTCGTACTGCGAGGGCATCGAGCCCGGTCTCGACGAGGAGCAGCTGCTCGCGGCACTGCGCGAGGCCGACGCCGGGGCGCGGGAGCAGTTCGCCCCCGAACTGGACGCCCAGCGCGCCGCGTTGGTCAGCGGCCTGGGCCTGCCCGTCCGGCCTCCACTGGAACTCCTCGGCCTGTCGTACGCGGCCGCCCGGCGCACGGAGCCGGACCACCTGCTGCTCAACTCCGCCGAGCTCTGCGCCTACCGGCTGCCGGAGGGGGCGGCGCCCGCCCCGCTGCGGGACGTCGTCCTCGCTCCCGGCCGCGCGGCACTGGAACGGATGCGGTCCGGCGGGCCCGCGTCCTGGACGGAGACGGGCGCCGATCCGGTACTGCGGGCCGGGGTGGTGCGCGCGGCGCAGTACGACCGCCGCGCGGACGACCTTCCCCTGCTGCGCTTCCTGCTGGAGCGTGAGAGCGCCGAGTGCACGCCATGGTTCGAGGAGCGGCGCCTCGCCACGGTGCTGGTGGCCCTGCACGGGCGGGCCGAGGACATCCCCCTCGTCCGGTCGGCGCACGGCGGGTGCGCGCCCGACGACCCGGCCGGCGTCGTCGCGTGGGCGCGGGAGGAGGACGCGAAGAGGTACGGCCCTGATCCCGCGACCGAGAGCGATTTCACCTGGATCGGCCTGGCCCGCCGACAGGGCCGCACCGAGCACGCGCGGGTGGCGCTGATCCGCATGCTGGACGACACCGGGCCGGACGCCGAGCGGCTGCGTGGCCTCAGCCGGGCTCTGGAGGACCTCGGGGACCACGGGCAGGCGACCCGCGCGCAGTTCGACCTCGCCTCGCTCCAGGACACCGGCTGGGACCGTGCCGCGGAGACCTACGTCCTGGCCCGCGTCGAGCGCCGGAAGGGCGATCTCGCCGCGGCGGGCAGGGCGCTGGGCCGGGCGCGAGTCGCCGTCGGCCTGGGCGACGGTCCCGCACCCGACGAGACGGTCGCGGAGTGGCACCGCCGGGGGCTGGGCCGGCAGATCACGGAACAGCATCTCGAACTGGTCCTCGCGGCGGTCGAGGCGGGCGACCACGCCCTCGCACGGGAGACGATGGCTCACGCCAAGCTCCTGCTGAAGACGATCGCCGGGCAGTTCCGCAGCTCCCTGAGCGAGCTGTCGACCCGGGCGAAGTGGGCGGTCGCGGCCCTGCCCAGAGCCTAGGGACGCCCCGGCGGATCCGGACGCCGTCTAGAGCGGGAGCGCGCAGGCCGCCGCGGGGAACTCGAACGCCTCGCCCGCCGACCGCAGTTCGCCCGTGCGCGCGTTCACGTGGAAGACGGTGACGGTGCCGGAGCGCTGGTTCGCCGCGAACAGCAGACCGCCGGAGGGCGACAGCGCGATCTGGCGCGGGAAGTCGCCGCCGACCGGCACCGTGTCCAGCAGCCGCAGCCGGGAGCCGCGGGCCTCGACGGCATAGCGGGTCAGGGTGTCGGGGCCGCGGTTGGCGTGGTAGGCGTACGCGCCGTCGGGGGTGACCACGAGCTGGGCGGGGTAGCTGGTGCCCGGGCCTGTGCCGGTCGACTGCGGCTCACCGGGCCGCAGCGTGCCGCTCGCCGGGTCGTAGGCACAGACCGTCACCGTGTTGTCCAGCTCGTTCGCGAGGTACGCGTACCGGCCGGACGGGTGGAACGTCAGGTGGCGCGGTCCGGCTCCCGGGCGCGCGGCCGCGCGGGACACCTCCGTCAGCGTCCCCGCCCTGGTGTCGAGGCGGTAGGTGTACACGGTGTCGTTGCCGAGGTCCACGGCGAGGACGTGGCCGCGGTCGGGTGTGGTGATGATCTGGTGCGCGTGCGGCGACGGGCCCGCGTGCCGGACGAGGTCCGTGCGCTCGCCGAGCGCCCCGGAGTCGTCGATGGGGTGGACGGCGACGCTGCCCGACCCGTAGTTGGCGCTGAGCAGCCAGCGCCCGGAGGGGTGCACGGACAGATGGGCGGGCGCCGCCCCGCCGGTGGACCGGCTGCCCAGCACCCGGTGGTCGCCGTCGTCCGCCAGACGCACGGCGGTCACGGCACCGGCCTCACGCTCGTTCACGGCGTACAGGGTCCTCCCGGAGGGATGCACGGCCAGATACGAGGGGTCCCCGACGCCCTCGATGACGCCCGCCCCGGTGATGCGTCCCGTCGTCTCGTCGTACGCGGCGACGCCGATCCCCGTCCCGCCCCCGTCGACGGAGGTGTACGTCCCCAGGTACAGCGGCCGGACCCGGCGGGCACGGGACGTGGGCGTGACCGCCGCCTGCGACCGCGCCCGTGGTCCGGGGTCCTGGGCCGCCCCGCACGCGGGCAGCACGGCCGCCGCGGCGACGCCCGAAAGACCTCGGAGAAAACGACGCCGGCTTGTCGCCCTCAGGATGCCCATGCCCAGCAGCCTAGCCACGAGCGGCGTCCGGCACAGGGTCGTCCCTGCGCGTTCCCGCTCCTCGGCGACCGGACCCTCGGCGACCGGACCCTCGGCGCGGGCGCCGGTGAAGGCCAGGTCCGGCCGGCGACCGAATCCGACGCCGACGTGTACTTCGGGAAGGTGTTGCGGTCGTCGCCGAGCGGCACCCGCCTGGGACGCTCCCAGGCGCTGACGACGCAGTTTCCCGTTCCTGGAGCTGCGGCACAAGGTCAAGACCCACCGGATGCAGGGCGGTGATCACGGTGCAAATCGGCCTTCTGGCCGGCCAGCTGGGGTGGTACGCCCAGGTCACGGTACGGTGCGGCTCATGAAGCGGATCGCGATAGGTGTGTGTGCGCTGGCTCTCGTTGGCGGCGCGGTGGCGGTGACGGCCGGGGCTGCGGAGGAGGACACGTCGGTGACGGTGGACACCGAGCCGGTGAAGACGCGCGCGGACTACATTGCCTTGTGGGAGGAAGCCTTGGCCAGGTCGGGCAAGGAGTTGCCGGCTGGGGTGGAGTCGATGGGCACGCAGGAAATCTTCGATGCGTGGGCGTTGGAGGCGGCGAAGTACGGCGAGCACGACTGAGCCGTCATGTGCACGACAAGAGCCCTCGAGCTGGATGCTCGAGGGCCCTTCGGCTGTACGGGAACCCGCGACGACCTCCGGCGGGTACGGATCGACGGCTACGCGGCCACGCTGGAGGGCGCCGACGACGGCGCGTACCCGTACTGGCAGACCGAGTTCGCCTACACCTACGGGAGCCGCCCGCCGACTCGATCGCCGCCGGCTTCCTGCGCTACCTGGCGAACGAGGTCGGCAAGGACATCCTCCGCTCCCAGGGCCACCGCCCCTGCGCCGAACTGGCGAAGCCGCTGCTCTGCCGCCCCACCTGACGCGCGGCCCCGCGCCCCGGGTCAGCGCGGCAGGTCCAGCTCGGCCCGGACGGTCTTCCCGACGGGTACGCGGTCGAGGACCGCCCACCGGTCGGCGAGGCTCTCCACCAGCAGCAGCCCGCGCCCACCGTCCGCGACCGCCGACGGTGCGCCCAACTCCCCCGGCCGGGGAGGCCGTCGCTCACTCCGCGTGTCCGAGACCTCGATACGCAGGGTGCCGGGCAAGCGGGTGAGCCTCAGTTCGAAGTCCCGGCCCGGCACGCGCCCGTGTGTCACGGCGTTCGCGGCCAGTTCGGCGACGATCAGCGCGGCGGTGTCGGACGCGCCGCTGCCGTGCGGGAAGCCCCACGCGTGCAGTTGATGGACAGCCAGATGACGGGCGAGGCGTGCGCCGAGCGCGGTGGAACTGAAGCGCTGGGCGAACGAACGTACGGTACCCGGCAGTTGCGGGCTCATGGGTGGTCGCATACGCCCACCGTGGTGGGCTGCGGCCGCATTGCCCCAGATCAGCAACCCGTACGCTGAGTCAGCGTACGGGTACCCGCGGTGGACAGTATGGGTAACTGACCGTGACCATGGGCGTGTTGCGGGGTTGCTCAGCACAGGTACGCGCGGGGAGGTGGCCGTAGATGACGGCGGAGACGACAGGCGGCGGTTCGGGCGGGGAGCCGGAGGTCTCGGACAGCCTGAAGTCCTTCGGGGAGGTGGTCAAGGCCTTCCGGAAACGGGCGCGCCTGACACAGGAGGAGTTCGCGCCACGGGTGCAGTACTCGCTGCCGACGGTCGCCTCGATCGAGCAGGGCAGGCGGTTTCCCCCGGCGGACTTCGTCGACCGGGCGGAAGAGGTACTCGACGCGTTCGGCACGATCAGGGGCGCGGCACGGCACCTGTCGCGGCGGCCGGGTCTTGCGAGCTGGTTCCGGCAGTGGGCCAGCCTGGAGGCGGAGGCGGTGAGCCTCTACACGTACGAGTGCCGGTTGATTCCGGGGCTGTTACAGACGGAGGCGTACGCGCGGACGCTGTTCACGAACCAGTTGCCGCCCTTGGGTGACGAGCAGATCGAGGCACAGCTCGTGGCGCGGCAGGAACGCCAGCGGTTGCTGCGGGAGCGGCCGAACACGGCCTACAGCTTCATCCTGGAAGAGCACTTGTTCCGGCGCGAAATGGGCGGACCGCACGTCACCCAGGACCTCGTGGACCACATCATCGAGCTGGCCAATCTTCGCAACATCGAGCTGCAGATCATGCCTTTGGTACGGCACAGCCATGCCGGGCTGGACGGCCCCATGCGACTGTTGGAGACCCCGGACAATCACTGGCTCGGCTACTGCGAAGGACAGGAAAGCGGCCAGTTCATCTCCGACCCGAAAGTGGTCAGCATGCTCCAGATGCGGTATGCCAGGATGCGGTCACAGGCTCTTACCCTGGAGGACTCCCTGAGCCTGTTGCGGCTGATGCGAGGAGCGGTATGAGCACCACGGAACTAGCATGGTTCAAGAGCAGCTACAGCGGCGGCTCCGGCGACGACTGCGTGGAAGTCGCTCTCTCCTGGCACAAGTCCAGCCACAGCGGCGGCTCCGGCGACTCCTGCGTCGAGGTCGCCACCTGCCCCGACACCGTCCACGTCCGCGACTCCAAGGACACCGAGGGCCCCCACCTCGCCCTCTCCCCCGCCTCCTGGACCGCCTTCGTCCCGTTCGCCGCCGCCCGGGCCTGACGCCCGAGGCGCGGCACGCGTTGAGACGAACCGAACGGACGGACCGCCCGCGTCACGTCAGCCGGAAGACCGGTCCGCGGGGCGTGAACGGCAGTGACGCGCCCTGCGGGATCAGGAAGGCGTGCTCGCGGCGGATGCGCAGCGTGTCGCACCATCCGTCGGTGATGACCAGGACCGGGGCGTTCGCCGGGAAGTCGTCGGCGCGGTGGATCAGGTCGATGCCCGGCTGGAGCACCGTCCCGCCGCGCCCGCGGACCCGTACCCGGCCGGCGATCTCCGCCGGGGGAACGTACCCGGCGTCGTAGGCCGCCGCGTCGCAGAAGACGACGCGGGCGGCCGGGACGTCACGGGCCTCGGCGTACGAGGCGATCGCGCCGAGAGCCTTGCCGAGCAGGGCGCTGTTCATCGAGCCGGACGTGTCGAGGACGACGCCGAAGGTGCAGCGGGGCGTCTCCTCGGACGGGAAGTACCGTCCGGCGCGCGGGATGTCGGGGGTGGACGCCTGCCGGCGGGCCGGGCGCGCATAGGACCGTACGGGCTCGGGCCGGGGCACGTACTCGTCGAACCAGCGGGCCAGTCGCGCGTCCCACGGCACGGGCGGGTGGGCCAGGGCGCGGATCTCCTGGACGAGACCGGCGGGCAGCAGACCGCGCTCGCCGTACTGGTGCAGGTCGAAGCCCTGCACCAGGCCGCGCCGGTAGAAGTCGTCCAGGTCGGCGTAGGGGCGGGCGTCCGGGTGCGGCAGCGGCTCGCCGAGGATGTCGCCGGTGCCCTTGCCACGCAGGGTCGCCAATCGGCGACGGCGGCGCAGGTCGGTGGCGATGCGGTCGTAGACCTCCTCCACCGACAGGTCCTTGAGGTCGGGGTCGTACAGCAGCCCCTCGGGCATCTCGCCGACACGCATCTGGACCAGCCAGCCGTTGACGACGAAGTCGGCGGCGACGTTGAAGAGCACCGGGTCGCGGGCGCCGCGGCGTTCGCCGTGGCGCAGGGCGGCGTGCAGCATCTCGTGCGCCAGGATGAAGCGCCACTCCTCGTCGGTGAAGGTGCGCAGCGGATTGATGTAGATCTCGCCCGCGACGGAGCTGACGGCGGCGATGGAGATGTCCTGCGTGCGGGCGAGTTCGGCGTCGGCGACGACCGTGAGGCCGGCCGCCAGGCCGCCGAGCAGGGGGTACGAGGAGACGAACCAGTTCAGGGCACGGTCCCAGGGCCGCTGGGGCACGCGCTCGCCGGTGACGCGGTCGCGACGGCCGCCCGCCACGTCCATGGCGGCGGAGACACTGCGGGTGAGCGCGTGGGCGAAGGCGGTCTCCCAGTCGGGCGGGGCGGTGTTCCACATTTGCCAGGGCACCAGGACCTGGTCTGGGTGCTCGCCCGCGGTGCCGCACCGCTCGTAGGCGGCGGGGATGCCGTCGCGACGCCAGCGGGCGGCGAGCATCGCCTCGTCGCCGCCCGGATACGTCTCGGGAAGGTGGCCGGGAGGGCGGCCCACCGGGAAGGTGAGCAGGAAGCGGTTGACCACCGTGCAGCGTGCGGCCCGCTCGAAGCGGTCGGGCTGCTCGCGCCGTGTGTCCTTGGCCGCGGGCACGTGCCCGAACCCGAGGTGCAGCAGGCAGTGCGCGAGGGTCCAGGCCCAGTCGTCCGGTTCGGCACGCCGGGTGGGGTGGACGTGGACGACGCCGTTGGAGTCCACGGCCGCAAGTCCCCCGGCAGGCGTGGCGGCGCACTTGGCCTGCCGGCAGAACTCGGCCTCGACGGCGGCGAAGGCCGGGTTCCGCTTGACCATGGCGAGCCCGGCGGCGAACGCCTCGGTGGCCGGGTCGGGCTTGCCGCCCTGCTGTCCCGCGGCGCCCTTCTTCATCGCCGGGCCTCCACCAGCCGCGGCATGTCGCGGGCGGCCTCGACGAGGAACCAGGAGGGGAGCACCGGCTGCCCGTCGGTGTCGTCCGCGATGACGGTCTGCGCGACCTCGACGGAGATCTCGGCGAGCTGCACGAGCAGCGACTTGGCCCGGTAGGCGGTCTGCCGCATCGACGGCGACACGTGCTCCTTCTGCCGCGGCAGCTCCTTCACCAGCCGCCCCCGGAACGCCTCGGCCAGGTAGTAGAGCAGGTCCCGGTCCTGAAGGCGGTTCGGCCAGGAGGCGTCGCCCTTGAGGATCGCCTCGATGCCGAAGGTGTGGCGCACGATCTTGGCGTAGCCGCAGAAGGAGACGGCGTGTGCGGGCGTGAGGGTGCCGTGGGCGACGACCTTGAGGGTGTCCTCGTCGATGCCCGGACCGAAGGAGTGCAGGGCGTCGGAGAGCATGTGCCAGGAGCGGGGCGTGGAGAACGGTTCCTCGGTCTTGGGCGGCTGCGACCAGAGATGGTCGGGGCGGTCGGTGAGGTAGTCCGTCACCCAGGGGTGGATGCCGTGTTCGCCCGCCCATACCAGCCAGTCCGCCGACGACGCCTGGAGATGCACATGGGTGAGGCGGTTCACCAGGGCCGACGCGATGGGCCGCGCGAGCGCGTTGTCGGTGGCGCGGTTCCCCGCGCCGATGACGATGGAGCCGGCGGGCAGCTCGTAGGACCCGATGCGCCGGTCCAGGATCAGGGAGTAGAACGCCTTCTGGACGTCGGGGGACGCGGCGTTGAGCTCGTCGAGGAAGAGGCAGTACGGCTCGTCGCGGGCGATGGCCTCGGGCGGGCAGAACACGGACCGCCCGTCACGGATCTGCGGCACCCCGATCAGGTCCTCGGGCGCCAGCTGCGTCCCGAGCAGACTCACGCACTCCAGCCCGAGCGATTCGGCGAACCTCCGCACGAGCGACGACTTCCCGATCCCGGGCGCACCCCACAGGAAGACGGGCCGCACGGTGGCGAGCCCGAGCAGCAGTTCGGGAACCTGGGCGGGGGTGACGGTGACGGCGGCCTGCACGGGGAAGTGTTCCTTCGGTTCGCGGGGACGGGAACGGGCCCGCCCAGTCTGGGCGGGCCCGGCAGTCGGCGCAGCCGATTTTTCTCCCGGTCAGTGCCGCGACCGGCAGTGTTCGCGGGGAAGGGGCGCTAGTCCGCGTCCGGCTCCAGTCGCAGCGAGATCGAGTTGATGCAGTACCGCTGGTCCGTGGGCGTCGGATAGCCCTCGCCCTCGAAGACGTGGCCCAGGTGCGAGCCGCAGCGGGCGCAGCGGACCTCCGTGCGGACCATGCCGTGGGAGCGGTCCTCGATCAGTTCGACCGCGTCCGTGTCCTTGGGGTCGTAGAAGGACGGCCAGCCGCAGTGGGACTCGAACTTCGTGTCCGAGCGGAACAGCTCCGCCCCGCACGCCCGGCAGGAATAGGTGCCGGCCGTCTTCGTGTCCGTGTACTCACCGACGAACGCGGGCTCGGTCCCGGCCTGGCGCAGGACCGCGTACTCGGCGGGGCTCAGCTCCGCCCGCCACTGCTCGTCCGGCTTCTCGACCTCGTACGACATCTACCGCTCCCTCAGCTCGACAGGCGGGCCAGGATCTTCGGACCGAGGTCCGTCACGTCACCCGCGCCCATCGTGAGAACGAGATCGCCGGGCTTCGCCATTCCCGCGATCACGTCCGGGACGGCCGCCTTGTCGTGGACGGCCGCGACCTCGGCGCCGGCGGTGCGCGCGGCGTCGATGATCAGCTCGCTGGTGATGCCCGGGATCGGGTCCTCACGGGCCGGGTAGATGTCGAGGACCACCGAGGCGTCGGCCAGCGCGAGGGCCTGGCCCATCTCCGTGCCCAGCTCCTGGGTGCGGGAGAACAGGTGGGGCTGGAAGACGACGAGCAGGCGGGAGTCGGCGGCCGCGCCGCGCATGGCCTCCAGATCGGCGGTCATCTCCGTCGGGTGGTGGGCGTAGGAGTCGATGACCTGGACGCCGGCGGCCTCGCCCTTGAGCTGGAGGCGGCGCTTGACGCCGGTGTACTTGCCGAGGGCGGAGGCCAGGTTGTGCGCCGGGATGCCGAGGGCTACGCCGGCGGCGAGCGCGGCCACCGCGTTGTGCGCGTAGTGGCGGCCGGGGACGGAGACGGTGAAGGTGAGGAGGCGGCCCTCCAGCAGGACGGTGACCTCGCTGGACAGACCGCGCGGGGTGACCTTGTGGATGCGGACGTCCGCGTCCTCGGACTCCCCGTAGGTGACGACCTTCACCGAGGACGCGTCGCGGACGCGGGCGGTCAGCTCGACGGCGCCGGGCTGGTCCGCCGCGACCACCAGGGTGCCGCCCGGGACGACCTTGCCGACGAACGTCTCGAAGGACTCGTAGATCTCGTCCATGGACGCGTAGTTGGCGTGGTGGTCGAGTTCGACGTTGAGGACGATCGCGACCTCGGGGTCGTACTTCTGGAAGCTGCGGTCGCTCTCGTCGGCCTCGGCGACGAAGATCTCGCCCTCGCCGTGCCGCGCGTTGGTGCCCGGGCCCGCGAGGTCGCCGCCGATCGCGTACGAGGGGTCAAGGCCCAGCTCGGTCAGGGCCACGGCCAGCATGGACGTGGTCGTCGTCTTGCCGTGCGTGCCCGCCACGGCGATCGAGCGCAGCCCGGTCATCAGGGAGGCGAGCGCGTCGGAGCGGTGCACGACCGGAACGGACAGCTCGGCGGCGCGCGCGAGCTCCGGGTTGTCGGCGCGGATGGCGCTGGAGACGACGACGCAGCTGGCGTCGGAGGCCAGGTGCTCGGCGGCGTGGCCGATGTGCACGGTCGCGCCCAGCGCCCGCAGGGACTCGGCGGTCGCGGACTCCTTGGCGTCGCTGCCCGCGACCTTCGCGCCGCGCCGGGCGAGGATCTTCGCGATCCCCGACATGCCTGCTCCGCCGATGCCGATGAAGTGCGGGCGCTCCATGGCGCTGGGAACGGCGGGTGCCATGTGTCTGTCTCCCGGGGTGTGCGTACACGTGCAGGGGCCCACCCTATTGCCTGCGGGCGGCACCCCGGTCCGCTACTTGCTGTGCGCGAAGAGCTTGAGCACCGGCACGCCGACCTTGTGCCGGGCACGGGAGGCCCAGTCGCGGTGGAAGAACTCCTCCACGTAGTGCGGCTCGGTCAGCACGATCACCTCGTCCGCCCCGGCCTCGTCGACGACGGCCTTCAGCTTGTCCAGCGGGTGGTCCTCGACGACTTGGCCCACGGCCTCGCAGCCCGCGGCGCGCAGGGCGGCCAGGGAGAGTTCGAGGCCGCGCTGGGCCGGGGCCTTGGCCGCCTCGCCCTCCGGCTCCTCGCCCTCGCGGACGGCCTCCTTCAGCTCTCCGAGCGCGACGTCGTCGATGGCGCGCAGCAGCACGTCGGCCTGGTCACCGCGCGGCTGCATCAGCACGATGAAAGAGACGGCCTCGTCCCCGTGCAGGGTGGTGACGAACTCCACGTCCTCCGAGGTCAGGGGCTTCTCGATCATCAATACGCTTGTGAACACGTTCAGGAGCCCTTCTGCGGAAACCATCCTTCCCCCGTGGCAGCACGGGGTCTGCGAGATAAGTGTGCCCCTCGGAAGCTAAGCGGAACGATAAATTCCGCGATTGCCACCACCGAGCGTGCGCCACCGGCGCGCGACGGCCGCCCTCGCGCCCCTGTCCGCCACCGCTGCGCCGACTACGGCTGCCCGCGCGGGGCGGGCCTCACACCCCTGGTCTCCACGCCGAGCCCGTCGGGGCGACCTCGGGCCCGGCGCCATCCGGCCCGGTCGGGGGCGGCCCCGGGACGGCCCCTACACCTTCCGGTACCGGGTGAAGAGGAAGCCCTCCTCCTCAAGGACCGACGCCAGGGCGAAGCGGGCCGGGTCCGGGAGCGCCGGGCCGCCGGCGATGCGCTGGGCGTCGCCCACCGTCATCGTCGGCGACACCGTCAGGCACAGCTCGTCCAGGACCCCGGCCGCCGCGAACTGGCCCAGCATGCGGGGTCCGCCCTCCGTCAGCAGCCGCACCAGGCCGCGCTCGGCGAGTGCCCGCACGGCCCTCGCGGGCTCGACACCCGGCCCGTCGCCCGCGACGACGACCTCCGCCCCCGCCTTCTCCGCGTCCCTGATCCGGTCCGGGGCAGCGGCGGCGCCGGTCAGGACGAGCGTGGGCACCAGCGGTTTTGTGAACAGCGGCAGGGAGAAGTCGAGACCGAGCGAGGCGCTGACCACGACGATCGCGGGCGCGGGCCCCTGGCCGGCCGCGGTCCTGCGGTCGGCGAAGGCCTCCCGGGCACGGGCGGGCCGGTAGCCCTCGAGCCGTACGGTCTCCGCGCCGACGACGACGGCGTCGGCGAGACCCCGCAGGGTGCCGAAGATCCGCATGTCCGCGTCGGAGGAGATGGGCTGCGAGCGGCCGTCGTGCTGGGCCGCGCCGTCGAGCGAGGAGACCATGTTCGCCCGCAGCCAGGCGCCCTCCCGCTCCTCGCCGGCGGGGTACGCGTAGGCGTCGGCCAACTCGTCGAGCGACCACTCCCGGTCTTCCCGGACGTCGGCGGGCGGTGTCTGGTCGGTCACAGGGAACAGGCGTCGCATGCTGTGCAGTCTTACATGGCCCTTACAGTTGGGTACTGTGCCGACCAGCCCGATAACCGAAGCCGCGCCCCTGTCGCTCTGCGCCCGCGAGCCGCACGTCCCCGCCGACCGTCTGGTCGCCGAGATGGTGCCGCCGCCGCGCTTCGACGCGGTGCGCTTCGACACGTACGTCCCCGATCCCCAGCAGCCGAGCCAGGTCGAGGCCGTCAAGGTGCTGAGCGACTTCGCGTCCGGCCTCGTCGGTGCGCACGCCGCGGGCGGCGGCAAGCGGCGCTGGTTCTCCAGGGCCCCGAAGAACGCGGCGCCCGCCGCGCCGCGCGGGGTCTATCTCGACGGCGGGTACGGCGTCGGCAAGACCCACCTCCTCGCCTCGCTCTGGCACGCCACCCCCGCCGAACCCGCGCTCAAGGCCTTCGGCACGTTCGTCGAGCTCACGAACCTGGTCGGCGCGCTCGGCTTCCAGCAGACCGTCCGGACCCTCAGCGGACACCGGCTGCTGTGCATCGACGAATTCGAGCTCGACGACCCGGGCGACACCGTCCTCGTCTCCACGCTGCTCGGCAAGCTGGTCGACGCGGGCGTCGCGCTCGCCGCGACCTCGAACACGCTGCCCGGCAAGCTCGGCGAGGGCCGGTTCGCCGCCGCCGACTTCCTGCGCGAGATCCAGGGCCTGTCCGCGCACTTCCGCCCGCTGCGGATCGACGGCGAGGACTACCGTCACCGCGGCCTGCCCGAGGCCCCTCCCCCGTACTCCGACGAGCAGGTCACCAAGGCCGCGTACGCGACCCGGGACGCCTCTCTCGACGACTTCCCGCACCTGCTGGAGCACCTGGCCAGGGTCCACCCGAGCCGCTACGGCGCGCTGACCGACGGGGTGCGGGCGGTGTGCCTCACCGACGTCCAGCCGGTGCCCGACCAGTCGACCGCGCTGCGGCTCGTCGTCCTCGCCGACCGGCTGTACGACCGGGAGGTCCCGGTGCTCGCCTCGGGCCTGCCGTTCGACAGGCTGTTCAGTGACGAGATGCTGAACGGCGGCTACCGGAAGAAGTACTTCCGGGCGATCTCCCGGCTCACCGCACTGGCGCGGGACGCGAAGGCCTTGGTGGCGCAGTAGGTTGGGGCGGTAAACCCGATCTGAAGGGAACCATCATGGCCACCACGCGTCAGGCCCACAACGTCTGGGAAGGCAGCCTGCTCGAAGGCAAGGGCGTCGTCTCTCTCGACTCCTCCGGCATCGGCGAGTACCCCGTCACCTGGGCGGCACGGACCGAGCCCGCAGAGAGCGGGCGCACCAGCCCCGAGGAGCTGATCGCAGCGGCTCACTCCAGCTGCTTCAACATGGCCTTCTCACACGCCCTCGCGGGTGCCGGCACGCCGCCGGCCCGCCTGGAGACCAAGGCCGATGTGACCTTCCAGCCCGGCGAGGGCATCACCGGCATCCACCTGACCGTCGTGGGCACGGTCCCCGGCCTGGACCAGGCCGCCTTCGCCAAGGCCGCCGAGGACGCCAAGGCGAACTGCCCGGTGAGCCAGGCGCTGACAGGCACGACGATCACGCTCACCGCCGAGCTGGGCTGAGCAGGAGCACCACCAGGCACAGTGGCCCGCATGGTTACGCGACGACCGTCTGCGTGATACACACATGCGGGTCACATCTCCTGTCCGCCAACAGAGAGTTGCTGCCTCATGACCGCTTCACGACGTCAAGTTCTGGCCGGTGCCGGTGCGGTCGGCGCGGGTATCGCGTTCACCGGAGCGTTCTCCGAACTCTTCGCGGGCACGGCCGCCGCCCGCGGCCACGGCGAGTACGGCCCGCTGGTGCCCGATCCCGACGGCCTGCTCGATCTGCCGAAGGGCTTCCGCTACAAGGTCCTGTCCAGGGAAGGCGACCAACTGAGCCTCGGGCAGGGCAGGGTGCCGAGCAACCACGACGGCATGGCGGCCTTCGCCGGCCGCCGCGGCCGCGTCCACCTCGTCCGCAACCACGAGAACCGGCACACCGCCCGGATCCCCGTGCCGGCCGTCGAGGGCCTGACCTACGACCCGATGGGCAAGGGCGGGTGTACGGCGCTGGAGCTGGACGGCCGCAACAACGTGCTGTCGCAGCAGGTCGCCATCGCCGGTACCGCGGTCAACTGCGCGGGCGGTCCCACCCCGTGGGGCACCTGGCTCACCTGCGAGGAGACCGAGGACAGAGCCGGCACCAACGGCTACACCAAGGACCACGGCTTCATCTTCGAGGTCGACGGCGCCGACCCGCGCCGCACGGGTGCCGTGCCGCTCACCGCGATGGGCCGCTTCCAGCACGAGGCGATCGCCGTCGACCCGTCGAGCGGGATCGTGTACGAGACGGAGGACGCCTTCCAGCGCCCGTTCGGCCTCTTCTACCGCTTCCTGCCCGACAAGCCGTTGGGCGGCACCGGTTCGCTGCGGGCGGGCGGTGAGCTTCAGGCGATGCGGGTGCCGGGCGTGCCCGACCTGTCGGGGATCCAGGAGACCGGGGCGCGCTTCGACGGGATCGAGTGGGTGCCCGTACCGGACAGTCAGGCGAAGCAGACGCCGATCCGGCTCCAGGACTTCGGCCCCCGGGGCATCACCCACGCCCAGAAGCTGGAGGGGTGCTACTGGGGCGGCAACTCGGTCTACTTCGTGTCCAGCTTCGCGCGCAGCGCGGAGGGGTCGGCGGCGGACCACTACGGACAGGTGTGGAAGTACGAGCCCGCACGGCGGCGCCTCACCCTGGTGATCGTCTTCGGCCCGGACACGGACGTCCAACTGCCGGGCGAGTCCCCCGACAACATCTGCCTCGCGCCGAGCGGCGGCCTGATGGTGTGCGAGGACGGCGACGGCGCGCAGCACGTGTACGGGCTCACCCAGCGCGGCGAGGTGTATCCGATGGCACGGAACGCGCAGAACATCGGCACCCCGGAGGAGCCCGAGTGGGGTGAGTTCGCGGGCGTCGCGTTCTCGCCGGACGGCGGGACGATGTACGTGAACTGCTACACGCCGGGCACGACGTTCGCGGTCACCGGCCCCTGGCGCTGACCGGACCCGTCCGGCACCCGCCGGCGCGGCACCGCTGCATGCGGCGCCGCGCTCGCGGCGGCGGGCGTCGCGTCGCACGATCGTGGGAGACGCACGGACGCGGAAGGGGCACGCGGTGGCCAAGGACGACGCGAAGAAGCAGCGCGGGCGGACCGCCGGGACCGACGAGCCGCAACAACCCGTCGCGCTGAGCGAGCTGCTGCGGATCCCGCCGGGCGACCGTGTCGACCTGTCCCGCCACGACCCGTCCGCCACCCCGGGCGGCCCGCCCGACAAGGCGGCCGGCATGGCGGCGACCGCCCTGATGGGCCCGCGCCTCGCCGATCTCCAGGAACGGCTGTACGCGGCGGCCACGGCGGGCGACCGCCGCCGCCTGCTGCTGGTGCTCCAGGGCATGGACACCAGCGGCAAGGGCGGCACGCTCAACCATGTCGTGGGGCTGTTCAACCCGGTGGGCTGCCGTATCAAGGCCTTCAAGGCGCCCACGCCGGAGGAGCGCGGCCAGCCCTTCCTGTGGCGTATCAACCGGGCGCTGCCGCACCCCGGCGAGATCGGCATCTTCGACCGCTCGCACTACGAGGACGTGCTGATCGCCCGCGTGCGCGAGCTCGTCCCCCGCGAGCGGCTCACCCGCCGCTACGGGCAGATCAACCGCTTCGAGAACGAGCTCGCCGAGGACGGCGTCACTCTGGTCAAGGTCTTCCTGCACATCGGCTTCGACGAGCAGCGCCGCCGCCTGCTGAACCGGATCGACAACCCCGCCAAGCACTGGAAGTTCAACCCGGGCGACCTGGAGGAACGGGCCCTGTGGCCCGCCTACCAGGAGGCGTACGAGATCGCCCTGGAACGGTGCTCGACGCAGGCGGCGCCCTGGTTCGTCGTGCCGGCCGACCACAAGTGGTACCGCAACTGGGCGGTCAGCAGGCTCCTGCTGGAACACCTCGAAGCCATGGACCCGCGGTTCCCGCCGGGCGGCTTCGACGCGGCGAAGTGCCGCGAGTGGCTGCTGGCCGGGACCTGACCACGCCCTTGCGGACCGGTGGTCACTCGATGACGAGCTCGACCGGCAGGTTGCCGCGGGTCGCCTTGGAGTACGGGCAGTACGCGTGCGTCTTCTCCAGCAGCTCGCGGCCCGCCTCGCCCTGGAGGTGGTCGGGGAGCTCGACACGCATGATCACGGAGAGGCCGAAGCCGCCGTCGGTGTCCTTGCCGATGGAGACCTCGGCGGTCACCGAGGCGTCCTTGACGTCGATCTTCTCCTGGCGGCCGATGGCGCCCATCGCGCTGGCGAAGCAGGCGGCGTAGCCCGCGGCGAACAGCTGCTCGGGGTTGGTGCCCTGCCCGTTGCCGCCGAGGGCCGCGGGGAACGCGAGCGGCAGGTCGATCTGGCCGTCCGAACTGACGGCGCGGCCTTCGCGGCCGTTGGCGGTGGCGACAGCGGTGTAGAGCGCGTCCATGAGTCCATCCCTCTTCGTCCGGTGATGCGGTGGCGGTCCGCCGTGGAGCGGGCCGCCCCACTAATAAAGCACACGATTAAGTTGTGCACAACTCAATCGTCCGCGGCTTGCTACTCTGGGACGCATGAACGGACGCGACGGACGCACGGAGAACACCACACTGTGCGATGTGGCGGACGAGGACTTCCTGCGCCTCGACCACCAGATCTGCTTCTCGCTGCACGCCGCGGCGCGCGCGTTCAACGGCATCTACCGCTCGGCCCTGAAGGACCTGGGCCTCACCTACCCCCAGTACCTGGTGATGCTGGTCCTCTGGGAACACGGGGAACTGCCCGTCAAGCAGATCGGCGAGCATCTGCGCCTCGACTCGGGCACGCTGTCCCCGCTGCTCAAGCGCCTGGAGGCGACGGGGTACGTGGAGCGCCGGCGCGGTGTGGCGGACGAGCGTTCCGTGACGGCACGGCCCACCGCCGAGGGCGAGGCACTGCGCGACCGGGCACTGGGCGTGCCGCGCAGGATCGCGGAGGCCACGGGCCTGTCGCTCGACCGGGTGCGGGCGCTGCGCGCGGAGCTGGACGCGCTGACCGCGACGCTGGACACGGCGGTCGGCGGCGCCGGCGACTGCGCCGCGGGCGGGCCGGAGACGGACTGAGGGCGGCGGAGCTCCGGGGGCCGGAAGGCCGCCGGAGCTCCGCCGCCCCTGTGCCGGGTGCGGTCAGCCCTGCCTGCGGGCGAACCCGTCGTCGGCGCCGTCCTGCGCGTCGCCGGCGCCGTTGCCCGCGCCCGCGTCGTTCGCGCCTCCGGCGTCCTGCGCGCCGCCGCCGTCACCGGCACCCGCGCCCGGGCCACCGGCACCCGCGCCGTCACCGCCCCCGGCGCCGCCCGCGTCCGCGCCGATCTGCGCGCCGACCGCGGCAAGCGCCGTCGTCACCGGCTGGAAGAACGTCTCGCCGCCCGACGTGCAGTCGCCACTGCCGCCCGATGTCAGGCCGATCGCGAGTCCTTCGCGGGTGAACATCGCTCCGCCGCTGTCGCCCGGCTCCGCGCAGACGTCGGTCTGGATCAGCCCGGTGACCGTGCCCTCGGGGTAGTTCACGGTCGCGTTCAGGCCCGTGACCTGGCCGTCGTCGAGGCCGGTGGTGCTTCCCATGCGGAACACCTGCTGACCCACCGCCGCGTCGCCCACGCCCACGATGTCCAGCGTCTGGCCGTTCCCGAGGTCGACCGTGCTCGGCGCCTGCGTCGCCGGGTCGTCGTACGTGACCAGCGCGAAGTCGCCGTCGCCGGGGAACGTCGCGGCCTGGACCGTGCCGATGGGAGCGCCGTTGGCCTCCTCGGACCACTGCTCGGCGGCCACACCGCAGTGTCCCGCCGTGAGGAAGCCCGGCGCACCGTCCTGCGTGGTCACGTTGAAGCCGAGGGAACAGCGCGCGCCGCCGCCGAAGACGGCGTCGCCGCCTTCCAGGAAGGTCCTGAACTCGCCCGCCGACTTCTTGATACGGGCCGTGCCGGAGCCCAGCGACCCGACGGCCGACTCCAGCTTGTCCCAGCGTGCGCCGAGAACGGTGCGGTCGGCGGTGACCAGGATCTGGTTGGTCCTCGGGTCGACGGCCCATGCCGTGCCGGGGATGGTGGCCTTCGCGGCGAGTGTGCTCGCCGCGGCTTTCAGCTCGCCCATGCTGTTCTCGACGCTTCTGGCCACGGCGCCGGTCTCGTTGACCTGGCCCATCGCGTCGTCGTCACCGACGACATTGACGACGAGCTGCTTCTTTCCCGCGTCGTAGTAGGCGCCCGCGTACGCGTCGCCCAGTTCGGGGCCCAGCCGCGACAGCAGGTCCTGGGCGGAAGCGGCGCTCATCGCCCTGGGGGCCGCGTCGGCGCCGGAATCCGACTGCGACGCGTTGGCGTGCGGCAGCAGAACGGCCGCCGCGGCGATGCCCACCGCCCCGGCTCCTGCAAGCACGGCCTTTCGCTTGGGTATTCGCCTGTGACTCAACTCGCTGCCTCCTGCGGGGGGGTACGGAATCCGGTTGCCGAAGGGAACCGGGGGACGCGTCCGACCCTTGATACGGAGGAGGCGGGCGTTGTGCTCATCGACGGCCGTCGTGAAGGACCCGTTCCACGGGTCGACGAGGCGTCAGACTCCTTCCGCAGAAGGCAGTTCGGTGCCGCAGCGGCTGCAGTACCGTGCGCCGATGTCCTCGGCGGGACGGTCGCAGCCGGGGCAGATCCGGTGGAGCAGGCAGGCGGACTCGCCGCCCTCCGCTGCCCGGCGAAGAGTGCCGGCCTCCGCCGGCCTGATGGAGAGACCGGGCCGCCGCCGGTGCGCCGTCACGTACACGAGCCCGTCCGGCCCGGCGGCGAGGGCGCGCTCGGTGCCGTGGGGCAGCCAGGCCACGCAGCCGGGCCCGAGCCGCTGGGCCTTGTCGCCGACGGTGAGTTCGCCGCTCCCGGCGAGCACACACAGCAGGACGTCCAGGTCGGGCTCGACATGGCGCGCGACGCTGTCGCCGGGCGGGACCCGGATGACGTTGGCGTCCAGCTGGCGGGCGGCCGGATCCAGCCGCCACACGGCGCCGCCCCGGCCCTCCGGCACGGCGAGCAGGTCCTGCATGGTGGCGAGCACACCGGCCGTGGGGGGCGGGGTCATGCCATTCCTCCTGAACGCGAGATCCGCGCGGCGGACCGTGGAACGAGCCGGAGGCATCATTGCACGGTGCAACGGACAGAGCCGAACGCTCTGCCGCGAAAGCAACACTGACGCAGGAGTCTTCCTGACGGCCCATCGGGCCGATGATCATATATTTTCCGCCAGTGACCACTTCTGCACGACGATATGCGGCCATGGCCGCCTTGGGTGCCGTACTTGTCGGATGCGGCACCGACCCCGACACCTCCTCCGGCGCCGATCCCCACGCCGCCGTGCTCGGGGCGTCTGCCTCCCCCACCGCTTCCGGCCCGGACGCCGCGTCGCCCCAGCCGGGCAACCCCCGCGAACCGGACGCGCGGCAGCGGCCGAAGGCGCCGACCCTCGCCCCCGGGCCGCACGGGCTGACGCCCGTCTTCCGGCGTGCGGCGGCCCCGGCCGCCACGGCCCCCAAGACCGTCGCGCTCACCTTCGACGCGGACATGACCGCCGATCAGGGCCCGCGCGCCGCACGGGGCGAGCGCTTCGACAACCCGGGGCTCATCGCGGCGCTGCGCGCGCTGAAGGTTCCCGCCACCGTCTTCATGACCGGCCGCTGGGCCGAGGAGTACCCCGCGCAGGCGAGGTCCATCGGCACGGACCCGCTCTTCGAGACCGCCAACCACTCCTACAGCCACCACGCCTTCACGCCCGACTGCTACGGGCTCCCGGCCGTCGCCGCGAAGGACATGCGCGCGGACGTGGAACGCGCCTTCACGGCGTTCGAGAAGGCCGGGGTGCGCAACGCGGTGCCGTACTTCCGCTTCCCCGGCGGCTGCTACGACGACGGCGCGCTGCGCGCGATCGCGCCCGCCGAGGTCACCGCGGTGCAGTGGGACGTCGTCAGCGGCGACGCCTTCGCGACCGACGCGGACGCCGTCGCCGCGCAGGTCCTCGCCGGCGTGCGGCCGGGATCGCTCGTGGTCATGCACTGCACGCGCAGCGCGGCGCCGGTCACCGAGGAGGCGGTGCGCCGGATCGTCCCGGAGCTGCGCCGCCGCGGGTACCGCTTCGTGAAGGTCTCGGAGCTGATGCGCCCCTCGTAGCGCGTCCGCCGCCCCGGGTCAGCCGGAGCAGGCCGACTTCTCGGCCTCTCGCCACTCGCAGACGGGGCACAGCGGAGCGCCCTTGACGGACGCGGGATACTCGGTCGGCTCGCGGCACAGCACGCACTCGGCGAACTCCTCGCCGGGTGCCGCGTCCGCGGCCGGCCCGGCGGCGGTTCCGTGGTCGGTCGGGGTCTCGCAGTACGGCTCGTGCTCGTCCATACGTACGACTGTAGTCCGCGGCCGGGGGCGACGCGGGTCCCTGCTTCTAGGCCGCGGGTCCCCCGTCAGCACCCCGCCGGGAGCACAGCAGGCAGGTGATCGCGGCCGCAGCGGCCGCGAGCAGCGCCGCGGCCGGCAGGGCGGGCACCGGCAGGTGGACCGTCCCCGTCCGCGAGCCGGTGACGAGGACGCTCACCGCGTGCTGGGCGGGTGAGCCGGTGGTCACCAGGGCCGGCAGCGCCGCCGTCGCGGTGGCCGGCAGCGACCAGCCGCGCGCGTGCAGCACGGGCCGGGTGCAGCACGGGCCGGGTGCACAGCGCGCCCACCGCAGCGCCGACCAGGACGCTCACCGCGCACGCGAGCAGCCCGGCGGCCACGGCGGGCAGCAGGGGGACCACGGCCCTGTGGTCGGCGCTTCTCGCGTCGCTGATCAGCGCGACGACCCCGGTCGCCACGGCGCCGATCGCCCCCGCCCAGGCCACGGCGGCGAGCAGGGCCGACAGGTGTGCCCGCGGCGGACCCGCGGCGGCGGCCGTGACGGCGCGCGCGGCGGGCGGCTCCTGGGTGGCGCAGACGCGCACCAGCCAAGCGGTGACCGGCAGGAGCGCGGCGGCCGTCCAGCCGAGCGCGTCGGGCACCGGCCTGCCGCCCTGCACGCCGACGGTCAGGGTGATGCCGTAGAGCAGCACGGGCGGCAGCCAGCGCTGGGAGCGCAGCAGGAGAGCGGCCTGATAGCCGAAGAGGGCGGTCATGGTGTGCCGTGACCCGTGGTCGTGTGTGTGCGGGGGTCTCCCGTGGCGGCGGCCGGCTTCGGAGCGGGCGCGTTCGGTGGGTCGAGCCGGCGGATGTGCCACGGCGGCCGGGACGTCAGCAGCGCCCGGAGCAGTGCGTCCGAGTGCGCGGCGGCGACGGAGAACACCGTGGCGCCGTCCTGGCCCGGGGCGCTGTCGGGCGCGCCGGGCAGGCCCCGGGCGCCGCCGCGCCCGGTGTGCCCCACCGCCACGATCCGGGTGCGAGGCCCCGGCGGCCCGTCGGCGGACCGCGGTACGACCGGCGCCAGTCGGCCCTCCCGTACGGCGTGCACGGCATCGACCGCGCCCGCCGGCCGGCGCGGATCGTGGTCGACGAACACGACCGCCGCCCCCGCCACGACAATCCCCCAGGGCTTCGCCTGGGGGCGCCCCCAGGCGACCGCCCGGTCGAGTTCCTGTCGGGCCGCCGTGTCCAGTCCGGTCCACGCCTCGTCGAGCACCAGCAGCTCCGGCCCGGCGAGGAGCGCCTGGGCGACGGCGACCTTCTGGGGTCGGTGCGTCGATACCGGCGAGCAGCCTGAGCAGTGTCGATTTGCCGCTGCCGTTGGCGCCTTCGACACGGACCAGGGTGCGCGGGGCGAGGTCGAGGTCGACGCCGCGCAGCACCCACGGACCTGCGAGGCCGTAACGGCGGCCGACTCCTTGCAGCCTCAGCTCTGCGCCGCCTTCTGCGGAGTGGCCTCGCTGGGCCTGACGATCACGAACCCCTCGCCCTCCAGCTTCAACTGGACCGCCTCGCCCGAACCTCCGCGGATCATCGATCCGATGGACTGCGAGCGGTGCAGCGAGGTGCTCAGGTGGGCGCTCCAGCCGACGACCGCGTCCGTGTCCACGAACACCGGCTGCTGGTGGGTGACGGGGATCACGATCGGGCTGCCCTCGCAGATGACCGCGAGCTTCCCGTAGCCGGTGAAGACACTGTTGAAGATGCCGCCGCCCGTCATGCCGGCGCCCTTCACCGTCTTTATCTCGTAGGACAGGGTCGCGTCGAAGCACAGCACGTTGCGGCCGTTGATGGTCAGCGCGTCGCCCTGCTCGATGTCCACGATGAAGCAGTTCGCCGCCTCGTGCGCGAACCACGCCTCGCCCTGGCCGCGCACCGCCATCAACGGCAGGCCCTCGCCCGTGACGGCTCGCTTGAGCATGCCGCCGATGCCCTGGCCCTTGCGCTCGAACTGGAGATTGCCGCGGAAGGCGATCATCGAGCCCTGGCGCGCGTGCATCTCCCCGTTGACCGCGTACTTGACCGACTTGGCGTTCTGCAACGTCATCCCCGGCACCGTCGCCGGCTGCGCCATGTTGTCGCCGTTGAAAAGATCGCTCTTCATGACAGGCATCGTCGCCCGGAGCCACTGGTTCCGCCAACTGCCCCAAAGTATCCCGGCGTGGCGGCTGGCACACTGATCGGGTGAGCAGCGAGAACACCGGCACCGAGCCCGCCCGGCCCGCGGACAGTCCCTTCCGGCACGAGAACCGCCTGCGCGATGCGGCACCGCAGTTCGTCCTGCCGCTGGTCGTACGGATCGAGAAGGCCGAACCGCCCACCCGCACCGACGCGCTGGAGACAGCGGCGCGTGCCGTCCTGGAGATCCTCGGCGACGAGCGGTCCGTGGGCGAGGGCGAATGGGCCCGGGCGATGCGGGACTGGCAGGACGCGCGCATCCGCAAGGTGGTGCGCCGGGCGCGCGGCGCGGAGTGGCGCCGGGCGTGCACGCTGCCGGGCATCACCGTGACCGGCGAGCGGGCGGAGGTACGGGTCTTCCCTCCCGTCCCGCTCGACGGCTGGCCGAAGGAACTCGCCAAGCTGCAGGTGTCCGGCACCGATCTCGACGATCCCGCGCCGCCCGCCGACCCCGACCTCGACGGTCCGGTGCTGTGGCTGAGCCCGGACCTGGACATGTCGGCCGGCAAGGCGATGGCCCAGGCCGGCCACGGTGCCCAACTCGCCTGGTGGGAGCTCTCCGAGACGGACCGCAAGGCGTGGCGGACGGCCGGCCACCGCCTGTCGGTGCGCACCGCCGATCCGGCACACTGGCGGGCGCTCACCGACAGCGGACTGCCGGTGGTGCGCGACGCGGGGTTCACGGAGATCGCTCCGGGCTCGTGCACGGTGATCGCCGATCATCCGGCGCTGCGCGGCTGAACATCCCGGCCCCCGGATGCGTATCCCCCAGTACCGCCAAGTAGGTCGACCGGCTAGGTTCGACCGGCGGAACGGCCGGAGGACTGACCGGCCAGTCAGTAGTGGGGCGGTTTCGGCTGCCGTTTCACGCATCGGCTCTGGAGGCACATTGTTGCGGCGCATCAACGGGACAGCACTCATCATCGCGGCTCTCGTCGTCACGGTCGGCGCGCTGGCGTTTCCCGTCTGGTCCTACGCCGACCGCTCCGGTACGGGACAGGCGAACCTCAACGCCTCGACCGTCGCGACACAGTGGGGCCCGCTCTCGGCGGCTGACCGGGACCTGCTGGTGAAGGTGCGGCTGGCGGGCCTGTGGGAGCTGCCCGCGGGCCAGCAGGCCATCGAGCGGGCGCCGAGCCAGGCGATCAAGGACGCGGGCGACCACCTCATCGTGGGCCACACCGACCTGGACCGGCGGGCGCGGGACGTGGCGGCGAAGCTCGGCGTCGAACTGCCCAACCAGCCCACGGAGCAGCAGCAGGGCTGGCTTCGGGAACTGTCCGCGGCGAGCGGGCAGGAGTACGAGCGCAAGTTCGCCAACCTGCTGCGCAACGCGCACGGCAAGGTCTTCTCAGCGATCGCGCAGGTCCGGCACACGACCCGCAACGCGCTGATACGCCAGCTCGCCAGCGACGCCAACCAGACGGTGCTCGACCACATCACCATGCTGGAGGCGACCGGGATGGTCGACTTCGACGCGATCGCGAACGAGGCGGCGGGCAACGCGACGGCGAGCCCCAGCGGTCCGCCCCCGCCGGACGGGAACCTGCCGCCCGCGCCCGCGCCCGCGCAGCCGACCGGCGAGGTGTCCGTCACGTCACAGCCGTCGCCCGGGGCGCCGGGCACGGTGAACACGAACCGTCCCGAGGTGCCGCCGGCCGGATGAGGCATCTCCGGCGGAACCTCAGATGAAGCTCTGAACGTCCCCCTCTTCGGATTCACCCGTGCCTGACGGGGCCATGACCTCTGCACATCACATGTCAGGCAGAGGCTTGTCGGGCAGAGGAGGGGGACTCATGGAACTCGGCATCGGAATCGGCTGGCGGCCGGAGATCGCGGAGACGGTGGAGCGCCTGCCCGGCGTCGACTGGGTCGAGGTCGTCGCGGAGAACGTCTGCCCAGGGCACCTGCCGTCCTCGCTGACCCGTCTGCGGGAGCGCGGCACGCGCATCGTCCCGCACGGCGTCTCGCTCGGCCTCGGGGGCGCCGACCGGCCGTCGGCGCGCCGCCTCGCCGACCTGGCGGAGCGGGCCGAGGCCCTGGACGCGCCGCTGGTGACTGAGCACATCGCGTTCGTACGGGCCGGGGGCCCGCTCACCGCGTCGCCGGTACTGGAGGCGGGCCACCTGCTGCCGGTGCCGCGCACGTGGGACGCGCTGTCCGTGCTGTGCGAGAACGTGCGCATCGCGCAGGACTCGCTGCCGGTGCCGCTCGCGCTGGAGAACATCGCGGCGCTGATCGCGTGGCCGGACGAGGAGCTCACGGAGGGCCAGTTCCTGGCGGAGCTGGTCGAGCGGACGGGCGTCCGGCTCCTGATCGACGTCGCGAACCTGCACACGAACCGTGTGAACCGGGGCGAGGACCCCTCGGCGGCGCTGGACGCGCTTCCGGTGGAGGCGATCGCGTACGTGCACGTGGCGGGCGGCGTCGAGCGGGACGGCGTGTGGCACGACACCCACGCGCACTCAGTGACGCAGCCGGTCCTGGACGTGCTCGCGGACCTCCGCGCGAGGGTGTGCCCGCCGGGGGTGCTGCTGGAACGCGACGACGACTTCCCTCCGCCGAAGGCCCTGTCGTCCGAGCTGTCCAGGATCCGCGAGACGCTCCGCATGACGCCCGGGCCCGCCGCGCCCGAGCGGGCCGAGCCCGACGGCGGCGGCGCGCGGGACGGTGACGCGCGCGAAGGCGACACCGTCCCGCCGCACAACCGCGGCGCCGCGCGGGAGCGGGTGGCGATCGGGCAGGCCGCCTTGGCGTCCGCCCTGGTCGCGGGGACGCCCGCGCCCGAGGGGTTCGACCCGCGCCGGCTGCGCGTGCAGAGCAGGGCGCTCCTGGCCAAGCGGGCCGACGTCGTCGGCAAGGTCGCGCCCGAACTGCCCGGGATCCTCGGCGACGCCTACCGCCCCGCGTTCCTCTCGTACGCCAGGAACCGCCCCATGCACGCCGGTTACCGGCGCGACGCGCTCGACTTCGTCGAGCACCTCCTCGCCACCGGCCGCCCCGAGGACGCCGCCGTCCGGCGACGGCTCACCCTCTGGTGGCAGGAGCGCGCCGCGCCCGAGCCCCCGCGGCGGGCCGTACGATTCGCCCGCGCCGCGCGCAACGCTCTCGCCGGAATCGGAAGGTGAGCCCCATGCCCCTCCTCGCCCTCGCCCTCTACCTCGCCGTCGGACTCTCCTCCGCGCTGCTGATCGTCAAGGTCTCTGCCGCCCTCCGCAGCGCCTCGCACGGCGACGCACGCATCCACCACCCCTACGAGGCCGCTTTCCTCGCGGGCGGCCCGGCCCGCGTCGCCGACGCGGCGCTTGCCGCGCTGCACACGGACGGCCGAATCGTCGTCGGCGGCCTCGGCGTGGTCACGACGGTGCGCCAGGTCGTGCACGACCCTGTGGAGCGCGAGGTGTTCCGGGCACTGACCACCGCTCCCAGCGGGGCGCTCCACGTCGTGCGGCAGGACGTCATGCGCAGCCCCGCCGTGCAGGAGATCGGCCACGTCCTCGCCGCCCGCGGGCTCATGACGCCTCCCCGGCAGCACAGCGGCCTCTCCGCCTGGGGACTGACCCAGGGCATCCTCTGCGTCATCTGTCTGCCCCTCGCGGTTCTCGCGACCGCCGTGCAGTTCATGGACTCCGGCCACAAGCCGGTCGGCCTGCCGTTCGTCCTGACCGCGCTGCCCGCCCTGATCCCGGGCGTGGTGATCGGCTTCAGCCAGGCCAACCGTGCGGGCCGTCGTGTCGCCCCGGAGGGCCGCCGCGCCCTGCGCTCCTACAGTGCCGCGCACGCCCACGCCGCCCCGGGAGTCGTCGCGTTCGTCGCACTCCGCGGGGTGGGGGCGCTCCCCGACCCGCATCTGCGGGCCCAGTTGACCGGCGCCGCCCGGCTCGGCCGCGGCTCGCGCTCCACGGTGTCGCACACCGCGTACGCCGGGCACGATTCCGCAGCCTGCTCGGAGCCCGTATGGTGCGCGAGTTCGGACTCCGGCTCGGGCTGCGGGGCCGGCAGCGGCGGTTCGGGCGGTTCGGGCTGCGGGGCCGGCAGCGGCGGTTCGGGCTGCGGCGGCTCGTCCGGCTCCAGCTGCGGAGGTTCCTCCGGTTCCAGCTGCGGAAGCTCCTCCGGTTCCAGCTGCGGATCGTCCAGCAGCTCCTGACAGGTGCGTCACCGGCGCGTCCATATGGCGAACAGCCTGTGGCGCGACGCCCACTCCTCGCGTAGAACTCGCCCATGCTCTGGCTCATCCTCGTCCTCCTGGCCTGGGCCGTCGCGGCCGTCAGCTGTCTGCGGCTGTGCCTGGCCGCGGCCGACGCGCCCCACCACCTGGACGAGGGAGCCGAGGAGGCCCGCGGCGAGGCCGGCGCCGATGTGTGCGGCGCGTACGAGCTCACGCTCCCCGAGGCCGCGTTCCTGGCCGGCGGTCCGCAGCGGGTCACCGAGCTGACGCTCGTGTCGATGCACCGCGGGCGCCGGCTGCTGCTGGCGCACACGGGCTGGGCGACGGTCGTGGATCCCGACGGCGAGAACGACCTGGAGCGTTCGGTCATCGGCGCGATAGGTCCTTCGGGTCAGGCCCGCACGGCGGCGGTACGGACGGCCGTGTCCGCCGCCGATGCCGTACGCGTTCTCGCCGACCGGCTCGTCCGCGCCGGGCTCGCCGTCCCCGACACGGCCAGGAATCCCGTGGTCTCCGCGATCCGTGCCGTCCGCGCGGCGAGCGTCCTGACCGTGGTGCTGGCTGCCGGGGCCGTGCTGACGCTCTCTCAGGGACAACAGCCGGGTCCGGTCGTGGCGTGGTTCGCGCCGCCGCTCGTCATGACGCTGGGCTGTCTGGCTATAGCGCGTTTCGAGGTGCACGACTACCTCGGCTGGGCCTCCCCCGCCGGCAACCGGCTGCTCGACTCCCTCACCGACCGGGCCGCCGAACACGCCGCGTCCGGCGCAGGTGAACGTGCTCAGCTCACCATGGTCGCCGTTCACGGGATCTGCGCACTCGACGATCCGCAACTGCGGGCCGCGTTCACGAACGGCCGGACAGCCGACCGGATCCGCTGATTCCGGCCATCGGGGCCGACACGCGACACACATCGGTGCTTTACAACGTCAACCGCCCCACAAAGGATCCTTTCGTCCCGCGGCCGTCGGGCCGCCGCACGTGCACGAAGGGAACGCGATGAGAACAGTTGCGAAGTTCGGAGCCGTGGCGGGCCTCGGTTCCTTGGTCCTCACGACACTCACCGCCCCTCCGGCCGGCGCCGTCCATCCGACCGGCGGTGCCTCTCCCGCGTACGCCGAGGCCCGCGGAACCGCGGTGGCCGCCGAGCGCGCCGCGGCCGCCGGCATCGTCTTCGGCGCCTGCCCGAAGGAGGAGGACCTGGCCGAGCCGGTCACCTGCGGCACGGTCGAGGTGCCGCTGGACTACGCGAATCCGTCGGGCCGTCAGATCACGCTGACCGTCAGCCGGGTACGGGCGAGCGGCCCGCCGGCCGAGCGGCAGGGCGCGCTCGTCTACAACCCCGGGGGCCCCGGCGCGTCCAGCATGTCCTTCCCCATGGCGGCCGAGCTGCCCGAGTGGAAGAACATCGCGCGGGCGTACGACATCGTGGGTTACGCGCCCCGGGGCGTCGACCGCTCCGCCCCGTTGTCCTGCCAGGACCCGGCGGACTTCGTACGGGCGCCTACGCAGGCGCCGACGCATCCCTCCCTCGCGTACAAGCTGGAGCGCATCGCGCAGGCGAAGGCGTACGCGCGGGGCTGCGCGCGCAAGGCCGGTGCGGCGCTGCGCCATTACACGTCGCTCAACAACGCGCGCGACCTCGAGGTGCTGCGCGCGGCGCTCGGCGAGAAGAAGCTGACGTTCATGGGCGCGTCGTACGGCACGTACTTCGGCGCGCTGTACGCCACCCTGTTCCCGCGCCAGGTGCGCCGCATGGTGTTCGACTCGGCGGTCAACCCCGACCCGAGCAGGATCTGGTACCGCAACAACCTCGGTCAGTCGCTGGCGTTCGAGAGCCGCTGGGCCGACTTCCGTGCCTGGGTGGCCAAGCACGACGCCACGTACAAGCTGGGCGCCACTGCGCAGGAGGTCGCCCGCAGTCACGAACGGGTGCGCGCCGCGCTGGCGGCGAAGCCCGCGGGAGGCAAGGTCGGCCCGGGGCAGCTCCACGCGGCGCTGCTGAGCGTGGCCTATCACGACGGCTACTGGCCGCTGCGCGCGAAGGCGCTGTCGGCGTACCTGAAGGGCGACCCGAAGCCGCTGATCGCCCAGGCCGCCCCGCAGCAGGGCACCGAGAAGGCGGCGGAGAACGCCAACGCCGTCTACACGGCGGTGGAGTGCAACGACGCCCCGTGGCCCGAGGACTGGCAGACCTGGGACCGCGACAACACGCGGCTCGCACGGATCGCGCCGTTCGAGACGTGGGACAACGCGTGGATGAACCTGCCGTGCGCGTTCTGGCAGGCGCCCCGGCAGCAGCCGGTGGATGTGGGCACGGCGCGGGGCGCGCTGCCCACGACGCTGATCCTGGCGGCGGAGCGGGACGCGGCGACGCCCTACGAAGGGGCGCTGGAGCTGCAGCGGCGGCTGCGCGGCTCGGTGCTGATCACGGAGGAGGACGCGGGCACGCACGGCATCGGCGGCGGGAACAACGCGTGCGTCAACGCGTACCTGGAGGACTACCTGCTGCACGGGAAGACGCCGGTGCGGCGCGCATCGTGCGCGCCGCACCCGGAGCCGGACCCGGTGTCGCTGGACCGGCACGCGGAGCAGCGGAAGCTGCCGCACGCCGTCTGATCTTCCGGGTCAGAGGGTGACCGAGTCGTGGCTGACCAGGGCAGGGGTCGCTGACGGTCCCTGCCGGTGGTCGGTTTCCACGGGCCCGGCCGAGGTGACCGAGTCGTGGCTGACCAGGGCAGGGGCCGTTGACGGTCCCTGCCGGTGGTCGGTTTCCACGGGCCCGGCCGAGGTGACCGGGTCGTGGCCCGGCCGAGGCGACCGGGCCCGTGAGCCCGGTCGTGGACGGCTGGGTTTCCGCGTAGAACGCTGGGAAACCTCGCCGTCGGGATTCTGCGGGACTACGCGAGCCCCGCCACCAGATCCGCCACGCTCTTGCGGCGGCCCGTGTAGAACGGGACCTCCTCGCGCACGTGCATACGGGCCTCGGACGCGCGCAGGTGGCGCATCAGGTCGACGATCCGGTACAGCTCGTCCGCCTCGAAGGCCAGGATCCACTCGTAGTCGCCGAGCGAGAACGACGCCACCGTGTTGGCGCGCACGTCCGGGTAGCCACGGGCCATCTTGCCGTGATCGGCGAGCATCCGGCGGCGGTCCTCGTCGGGGAGCAGGTACCAGTCGTAGGAGCGCACGAAGGGGTACACCGAGACGTAGTTGCGGGGCGTCTCGTCGGCCAGGAAGGCCGGGATGTGCGACTTGTTGAACTCGGCGGGGCGGTGCAGCGCCATGTTCGACCAGACCGGCTCGAGTGCGCGGCCGAGACGGGTGCGCCGGAAGCGGTTGTACGCGTCCTGGAGCTCGTCCGCGGTCTCCGCGTGCCACCAGATCATCACGTCGGCGTCGGCGCGCAGCCCGGACACGTCGTAGGTCCCGCGCACGGTGACGTCCTTGGCGGCGAGCTGGTCGAACAGCTCCTGGACCTCGTCGGCGTAGCCGGAGCGGTCCTCGGGCAGCGCATCTCGAAGCCTGAAGACGGACCACAGCGTGTACCGGATGACCTCGTTGAGGTCCTTGGCCTTCTTGCCTGCGTTCGGGATCTTTTCGGGCGCACTCATACGGCTATTCTCCCGCGTCCCGATCAGTGCCCCGCGCCAGGGTCGGCGTGGCGAGAATCTCGTCCGCCGCGCGCTGTCCGCTGCCGATGCAGGCGGGGATGCCGACACCGTCGTAGACCGCTCCGCAGACCCGCAGGCCGGGCAGCTCGGCGATGGCGTCGCGGATGCGGGCGACACGGGCGAGATGCCCGACGGGGTACTGGGGCAGACCGCCGGTCCAGCGGGTGACCTCGGACGCCACGGGCGCGGCCGTGAGGCCGATCGCCTCGGCGAGGTCGGTCAGGGACACGCCGACCAGCTCCGAGTCCTCGCGTTCCAGTGCCTGCTCCTCCCCGTAACGGCCGACGGAGGTGCGCAGGACGAACAGGTCGCCCGCCCCCTCGGCCACCCAGCTCCACTTGTTGGAGGAGAAGGTGGACGCCTTGATCGCCCGGCCGTCCACGGGCGGGACGAGGAAGCCGCTGCCGGGCGGCTGCGAGCCGAGGTCGGCGCGCCGGAAGGCGAGGGTGACCAGGGCCATGGAGGCGTATTCGACGCGGCCGAGTTCGGCCGCCGCGGCCGGGCACTCGGCGGCCAGCAGCACGGACGCGGACCAGGCAGGGGTGGCGAGGACGACGGCGTCGGCGGTCAGCGGCTCGCGGTCGGTGCGGATCCGCCAGCCGGAGCCGGTGCGGGTCAGCCCGAGAACGGCGGTGGAGGTGCGGATGTCGCCGCCGCCCTCGCGTACGGACGCGGCGACGGCGGCGGGCAGCGTTCCCATCCCGCCGTCGAGGCCCATGAAGACGGGCCCGGCGCCCTGCTGCGCGGCTCCCTTGGCCTGGACCTCGCGTACGCCGTCGAGCAGAGTGGCGTGGCGGCGCAGGGCGTCGAAGAGGCCGGGGACCGCGGCGCGCATCGAGATGCGGTAGGCGTCGCCCGCGTACACCCCGCCGAGCAGCGGTTCGACGAGCCGGTCGACGACCTCTCGGCCAATGCGCTCGGCCACGTACGCGCCGACGGCGACGTCGTCGCCGACCTCGACGGGCGGCAGGTCCTTCTCGCGCCCGATGCGGTCGATCCCCTCGGGCGAGATCAGGCCGGCCAGGGCCTCCTGGGTGCCGGGCACGCCCATGACGTGGCCCTTGGGCATGGGACGCAGGGCGCCGCGGGTCCAGACCGCGGAGGTCGCGACGGCGGGCGGCTGGAGCCGGTCACCGAGGCCGACCGCACGGGCCAGGTCGGTGCCCTCGCTGCGGCGCGCGAGCATCGATTCGGCGCCGAGGTCCACCGGGACGCCCGCGATCTCGCCGCCCTGGAGCTTGCCGCCGAGGCGGTCGGTGGCCTCGACGAGGGTGACGCGCACGCCGGCGGTGACCAGGCGGTGGGCGGCGGCCAGACCGGCGATGCCGCCCCCGATGACGACGACATGACGCGCCGCTGTGTCCACGTTCATGCGGCAACTCTCTCAAACGCCCGAACGCCCCCCGTAACGAGTCCTGACCGTGACCGGTTCGGAACCGGATACGGGCAACCCGTCACCAGGGGTGAGCCGTCGAACCGGCAACCGCTCACCATTCCAGCCCTGGGGGGTCTCATGGGTGCACGACGAACGCTCGCGGTCCTGTTGCTCACCGCGTCGCTCGGCCTCGTCGGCTGCGGCGCGGGCGATTCCGCGTCCGGCGACGCCAAGTCGGCCGCACACGACGGCGGCAGGGGGGCCGCCGGATCCGGCTTCTCGGCGGACGAGTCCGCCGAGAAGCCCGCCGAGGGGGCGGACCGGGACGGGACGGCGAAGCCCTCGGCACCGCCCGCGGCGCACGTCATCCGCACCGCCGCACTCGACATGGAGGTGAAGGACGCGGTCAAGGCTCTCGCGAACGCGCGCGCGGTGGTGGAGCGGGCGGGCGGCCGGGTCGAGAACGAGACCTCCGAACGCGTCGACGACACCCACGTGACCTCGCATGTCGTCCTGCGCGTACCGCAGGAGCAGTACGGCCCGGTCCTCACGGAGCTCGCGGGTGCCGGAAAGCTGCTCTCCCGCAAGGCCGACGCGAAGGACGTCACCGACCAGGTGGTGGACGTTCAGAGCCGTATCGCGACCCAGCGGGCGAGTGTGGCGCGGGTCCGGGAGCTGATGGAGCGGGCGACGAAGCTGTCCGACGTGGTCACGCTGGAGGGACAGCTGAGCAGCCGTCAGGCGGAGCTGGAGTCCCTGCTGGCGCGGCAGGCTTCGCTGAAGGACCGCACGACGCTGGCGACGATCACTCTGACGCTGACCGAGGCGGAGACGCCGGACGCGAAGGAGGACGACGACCCCGGTTTCCTGGACGCCCTCGGCGGCGGCTGGGACGCGCTGGTGGCGACGCTTCGGTGGATCACGGTGGCGATCGGTGCGGTGGCGCCGTTCGCCGCGCTGCTGGGTCTGCTGTACGCGATGTGGCGGTGGCTGGTCCGGCCGCGGCTGCGGCCCCGTCCGGCGCCGGGTGCGGAGGTGACATCTCCTTCCGGGGCGCGGGACTGAACCGACCTTGCGCCGTAGCGTGTTCCTCATGACAACGGAGCGACTGGTGGTCGTGGGGGGCGATGCGGCGGGCATGTCCGCCGCATCGCAGGCACGCAGGATGAAGGGCCCGGACGAGCTGGAGATCGTGGCGTTCGAGCGCGGGCACTTCAGCTCGTTCTCGGCGTGCGGCATCCCGTACTGGGTGGGCGGGGACGTGCCCGAGCGGGACGAACTGATCGCCCGTTCGCCGCAGGAGCACCGCGCCCGCGGGATAGATCTGCGCATGCGCACCGAGGTGACGGAGATCGACACGGCGGGCGGCCGGGTGCGCGCCCGCGACCTGGAGACGGGCGAGGAGGCGTGGACGGGCTACGACAAGCTGGTCGTCGCCACCGGCGCCCGCCCGGTACGGCCCCCGCTGCCCGGCATCGACGCGGCCGGCGTGCACGGGGTGCAGACGCTCGACGACGGCCAGGCGCTCCTGGACACGCTGACGCGTACGGAGGGCCGGCGCGCCGTGGTCGTGGGCGCCGGATACATCGGCGTGGAGATGGCGGAGGCGCTGCTCAAGCGCGGCTACGAGGTGACCGTGGTGACGCGCGGCCGGCAGCCGATGGCCACGCTGGACCCCGACATGGGCGCCTTGGTGCACCGGGCGATGGACGGGCTGGGCATCACCACGGTGACCGGTTCGGCCGTCACCAAGATCCTCGCGGGTGAGGACGGCCGGGTCCGGGCGGTGGCGACCGACGACGCCGAGTACCCGGCGGACGTGGTGGTCCTGGGTATAGGAGTCGAGCCGGAGACGGCCCTGGCCCGTGCCGCGGGCCTGCCCCTCGGCCGGTACGGCGGCCTGCTCACGGACCTGTCCATGCGGGTGCGCGGTCACGAGAACATCTGGGCGGGCGGGGACTGCGTCGAGGTGCTGGACCTGGTCTCGGGCCGCGAACGCCATGTCGCGCTGGGCACCCACGCGAACAAGCACGGCCAGATCATCGGCGCGAACGCGGGCGGCGGCTACGGCACGTTCCCCGGCGTGGTGGGCACCGCGGTGAGCAAGGTCTGCGAGCTGGAGATCGCCCGCACGGGTCTGCGGGAGAAGGACGCGCGGGAGGTGGGCCTGCAGTACGTGACGTCGACGATCGAGTCGACGAGCCGCGCGGGCTACTACCCGGACGCGGCGCCGATGACGGTCAAGATGCTCGCCGAACGCCGCACGGGCCGGCTGCTGGGGGTGCAGATCGTGGGCCGCGAGGGCGCGGCGAAGCGCGTGGACATCGCGGCGGTGGCGCTGACCGCGGGGATGACGGTGGAGCAGATGACGGCGCTGGACCTGGGGTACGCGCCGCCGTTCTCGCCCGTGTGGGACCCGGTCCTGGTGGCCGCGCGCAAGGCGACGGCGGCGGTGCGGGCGGAAGGTCGGACGTAAGGCGACGGGGACGCGCTGCCGGTGCTCGCCGCGGGGCAGCCTGCCCCGCGGCGAGCGGTGTGTCCGGGCGTCCTCAGCGCGCGGTCGTCTCGTGGACGTCGGCCACCAGACGCGTCAGCGCGTCGGGGTCCGTCGTGGGCAGCACCCCGTGCCCAAGGTTGAACACGTGCCCCTCCAGACCCGCGGCGGCCTCCAGTACCTCGCGGGTCTTCGTGCGCACCGCCTCCGGGGACGAGAACAGCACGGCCGGGTCCAGATTGCCCTGGAGCGCCTTGCCCGGACCCACCCGGCGGGCGGCCTCGTCGAGCGGGACGCGCCAGTCGACGCCGACCACGTCAGCGCCCGCCTCACCCATCAGCCCCAGCAGCTCCCCGGTGCCCACACCGAAGTGGATGCGCGGGACACCGTACGACGCGACCGATGCGAAGACCTTCGCCGACGCCGGCATCACCGAGCGCCGGTAGTCCGCGGGGGCCAGCGCGCCCACCCAGGAGTCGAAGAGCTGGACGGCGGACGCCCCGGCCTCGATCTGGACCTTCAGGAAGGCGGAGGTGATGTCCGCGAGCCGGTCCAGCAGGTCGGCCCACAGCTGCGGGTCGCCGTACATCAGGGCCTTGGTGTGCTCGTGGTTGCGGGAGGGCCCGCCCTCCACCAGATAGCTGGCGAGGGTGAACGGCGCGCCCGCGAAGCCGATCAGCGGGGTCGCGCCGAGCTCCTCGGTGAGCATCCCGATCGCCTCGGTGACGTAGGCGACGTCGTCGGGCGTCAGATCGCGCAGCCGTTCCAGATCGGCGCGCGTGCGGATCGGCTCGGCGACGACCGGGCCGACGCCCGGCTTGATGTCGAGGTCGACACCGACGGCCTTCAGCGGCACCACGATGTCGCTGAAGAAGATCGCCGCGTCCACCTTGTGCCGTCGCACCGGCTGCAGCGTGATCTCGGTGACGAGCTCGGGCCGCATGCACGACTCGAGCATCGGGATGCCCTCGCGCACCTTCAGGTACTCGGGAAGCGAGCGCCCGGCCTGCCGCATGAACCAGACCGGCGTGTGCGGCACGGGTTCGCGCCTGCACGCCTTCAGGAAAGCGGAGTCGTACGTCTTCGTCGGCTGGCCCTGGGACGGGGTGTCCCCGGCTCGGGCGGAGCCTCGAGTCAGGGGAAGGTCGTTGGCGCTCACGCCCAGAATCTTCGCACGTGAGGAAGAAGTGGCCGCCCCGGGCAGGGTGTCCCTCCCTGCGCGACGGCCTCGTTCCGCCTACTCTTCCCCGCATGGCTGCGGCTCAGGGACATTTTTCCGATCATTCCAACGGCGTCGATGCGCCGGAAAGCACGGAGCAGGGCGGGGTGCCGCGCGCGTTCCGCCAGGCGGTCGAGGCCTTGCGGTCCGCCCGGCTGCGGGCGGAGATCGAGATCGATCCGACCCGGCCGCCGCAGAAGCTCGCCCCGCACGCCTACGCCCTGGAAGCCGCGGTCGTCGACGGCGAGGACGATCTCGCGGACGGCCGGCTCGTCCTGCTCCACGATCCCGCGGGCCACGAGGCCTGGCACGGCACGTTCCGTCTCGTCACGCTGGTGCGGGCGGAGCTGGAACCGGAGATGGCCGCCGACCCGCTGCTGCCGGAGGTCTGCTGGTCCTGGCTGACGGGCGCGCTGGAGGCCCGCGGGCTGGCGTACGGGGAGCCGAGCGGCACCGTCACCCGCGCGGGGTCTCACTATTTCGGTGGACTCGCCGACCGCCGTCCCGCGACCCAGATCGAGATCCGTGCGTCGTGGACTCCGCAGGAGGGGGCGGGGGGCGTCCCGGACACCGCCACGCACCTCGCCGCCTGGTGCGATCTCCTCTGCCAGGTCGCCGGACTGCCCCCGTCGCCGGCCGGTGCCGCCGACGGCACGACGGGTGTGGTGAGCCTTCCGCAGCGACGAGGACCGCAGCAGCCCTGAGGAGCGGAACGGCTCGTCCGCGGGACACTGGCGCGGGCCGTGCGACGCGCTGCCCCGCTCGTGCACGGGCGGGCGCACGTGCACGTGCTCGCTCGTAGGATGATCGATCGCCTGTCCGAATTGTCCTGATAATTACTCACCAAATCGTGATCATTCCCTAAAGGCGGACGGGTTTGATGCCGAAGAGGTCAATGACCTAACTGCACGGTTCGCCCCGGCTTCTTCCCCGAGCCGGCTCCGTCCCGCACCTTTCCAGGAGGCCTGGTGTCCGTTCTTCTCGAGCAGCCCGCAAGCCTGGTCGCCTACCGCCCCAACAAGCCGACGGCCATGGTCGTCGTGGCCGACCCGCGCGTCCGTTCCACCGTCACCCGCCACCTGTGGGCGCTCGGAGTCCGTGACGTGATCGAGGCGTCGTCCATCGCGGAGGCCCGTCCCCGCGTCGGCAACCCCCGCGACATCTGCGTTGCCGACGTTCACCTGCCCGACGGTTCCGGGCTGACCCTCTTGTCCGAGACGCGTGCCGCGGGCTGGCCGAACGGCCTCGCGCTGTCCGCCGCCGACGACATCGGCGCCGTGCGCAACGCCCTCGCCGGAGGCGTCAAGGGCTACGTGGTCACCGGTACGCGCACCAATATCGGACACCCCGCCCGACCCGGCGCCGCCCCCATCGGCTCCGCGGCCGGCCGCATGCACCGCCGCCCCCCGGGTGCCCCGAGCCACCCGGGCGGCTACCGCGAGCTGTCCGGCCGCGAGGTCGAGGTCCTGCGCCTGGTGGCGGAGGGCCAGTCCAACAAGGCGATCGGCGTCTCGATGGGCCTGTCCGCGCTGACCGTCAAGAGCCACCTCGCCCGTATCGCCCGCAAGCTGGGCACGGGCGACAGGGCCGGCATGGTGGCGGTGGCCCTGCGGACCGGCATCATCCACTGAAACTCTCGACACTTCCTCCGCGCCCGTCGACGGAACGTTCCGTCGACGGGCGCGATCCGTTCACAGATACCCTTGACACGTGACCGACGCCCAAGAGACCGCAGCGCAGACATCACTGCGAACCACCGGGGGCGCTCCTCCGGACGACGGCGTACCCGCCGACGGGCTGCCGATCCCCCTGCTGGAGCCCCGTGACGGCATCCCGCCGGTGGTCGCCGACGAGGATGCGCTCGCCGAGGTGATCGCGGCCTTCGCCGCGGGCACCGGCCCCGTGGCCGTCGACGCGGAACGCGCCTCCGGCTACCGCTACGGCCAGCGTGCCTACCTCGTGCAGCTGCGCCGCGAAGGCGCGGGCACCGCGCTCGTCGACCCGGTGGGCTGCCCCGATCTGTCCGGGCTCGGCGAGGCCCTCGCCGACGCCGAATGGATCCTGCACGCCGCCACCCAGGACCTGCCCTGCCTGCGCGAAATAGGCATGGTGCCGACGCGGCTGTTCGACACCGAGCTGGCCGGCCGCCTCGCGGGTTTCCCGCGCGTCGGGCTCGGCGCGATGGTGGAGGGCGTCCTCGGCTACGCGCTGGAGAAGGGCCACTCCGCGGTCGACTGGTCCACCCGTCCGCTGCCCGAGCCGTGGCTGCGTTACGCCGCGCTCGACGTGGAGCTGCTGGTCGACCTGCGCGACGCGCTGGAGAAGGAGCTGGAGCGCCAGGGGAAGCTGGAGTGGGCGGTCCAGGAGTTCGCCGCGATCGCCGCGGCCCCGCCGGCGCCGCCGCGGAAGGACCCGTGGCGGCGGACGTCGGGCATGCACAAGGTGCGCCGGCGCCGTCAGATGGCGGTCGTACGGGAACTGTGGACGGCCCGCGACAAGATCGCGCAGCGGCGTGACGTGTCGCCCGGCAAGGTGCTCGGCGACGCGGCGATCGTGGAGGCGGCGCTCGCGCTGCCGGCCAACCTGCACGCCCTGACGGCGCTGCCCGGTTTCGGGCACCGGATGGGACGGCGTCAGCTGGAGCAGTGGCAGGCGGCCGTCGACCGGGCGAAGGCTCTGCCCGACTCCGAGCTCCCGCAGCCCGGTCAGCCGGTGGCGGGCCCGCCGCCGCCCCGCGCCTGGGCCGACAAGGACCCCGCGGCGGCGGCCCGGCTGTCGGCCGCCCGTGCGGCGGTGTCGGCGCTGGCCGAGGAACTGAACGTGCCCCAGGAGAACCTGATCACCCCGGACACGGTGCGCAGGGTCTGCTGGGAACCGCCCTCGCCGGTCACGCCGGACTCGGTCGCGGAGACGCTGGGCTCGCTGGGCGCGAGGCAATGGCAGATCGAACTGGTGGCCCCCCTCCTGTCGGCTGCACTGGTCGCGGGCCCGGCGTAACGCCACGCGGGGCCTGTCCCAGGGCCCCCGGGCGGGCCGGGCGCACGCGGCCTCGGCCGGGCCGGGTGTCGGATACTCCCGCCGGGCGGGCGAAACGGTGCCCGCCCGGCGCTGCGGCGCCACAGCGTGCCGCTCACCCCGCCGAACCCTGTCCGTCCCTCAGGGCCACGGTGCCCTTCCTCGGCCACAGCGATCCGGCCCCTGCGCCCATCGGGCGGTGAGTCGCCGCCCCCGGGGGCGGCTCGGCCGAAGCGCCGTCGGCGACAGGGGCACGGCGTCTGCCGCGCGAGAGCCTTTGGCAGAGCGGCCCCCGGCCGGGCGCCATCTCCTCTGTCGCGCCGCGGCCGCCCCTCCGGGCGCGGCCCCCGCCCCGCCGGAGCACCGCCCATCACGCCGCGTCCCGAACCCGCGATCCCCACCGGGGCGAGCCCGCCGACACCACCCTGACGTGTGACCTTCACCGCCCCGCCCCCGGGGGACTGGGCAGCATGGTTACCCACAAGTAGCATGAGAGAAGCAAGCGCACGCTCAGGCGTGTGCGCCGCAGCAGTGCAACCCCGCACCCTGGAGGAGAGCCATCGTGCCTCGTACCGTCAGGGACGTCGTCTTCGTCGACGGCGTCCGCACCCCGTTCGGCAAGGCGGGCCCGAAGGGCATCTACCACGAGACCCGCGCCGACGATCTCGTCGTGAAGGCCATCCGGGAGCTGCTGCGGCGCAACCCGGCCCTTGACCCGAAGAAGATCGACGAAGTCGCCATCGCGGCGACCACGCAGATCGGTGACCAGGGCCTGACCCTCGGCCGCACCGCGGGCATCCTCGCCGGGCTGCCGCAGTCCGTGCCGGGCTACTCCATCGACCGCATGTGCGCCGGTGCGCTCACCGCCGTGACGAGCGTCGCCGGCTCCATCGCCTTCGGTGCGTACGACGCCGTCATCGCCGGCGGTGTCGAGCACATGGGGCGTCACCCCATGGGCGAGGGCGTCGACCCGAACCCGCGCTTCGTCAGCGAGAAGCTCGTCGACGAGTCGGCCCTCTTCATGGGCATGACCGCGGAGAACCTGCACGACCGCTACCCTCACATCACCAAGCAGCGCGCCGACGAGTACGCCGTGCGTTCGCAGGAGAAGGCCGCCAAGGCGTACGCCGACGGCAAGATCCAGCAGGACCTCGTGCCGGTCTCGGTCCGCCGTACCAACCCCGAGGCCGGCGAGACCGGCTGGGGCCTGGTCACCGCCGACGAGCCGATGCGCCCGGGGACGACCCTGGAGAGCCTGGCCGGTCTGAAGACGCCGTTCCGCGTCCACGGCCGCGTCACCGCCGGCAACGCCGCGGGCCTCAACGACGGCGCCACCGCGTCGATCATCGCCTCCGAGGACTTCGCCCGCGAGAACAACCTCCCGGTCAAGATGCGCCTCGTCTCGTACGCCTTCGCCGGCGTCGAGCCGGAGGTCATGGGCTACGGCCCGATCCCGGCGACCGAGAAGGCCCTCGCCAAGGCGGGCCTCACGATCGAGGACATCAACCTCTTCGAGATCAACGAGGCGTTCGCCGTCCAGGTCCTGGCCTTCCTGGACCACTACGGCATCGCCGACGACGACGCGCGCGTCAACCAGTACGGCGGCGCCATCGCCTTCGGCCACCCGCTGGCCTCCTCCGGCGTGCGTCTGATGACGCAGCTGGCCCGCCAGTTCGAGGAGCAGCCGGAGGTCCGCTACGGCCTGACCACCATGTGCGTCGGCTTCGGCATGGGCGCCACGGTCATCTGGGAGAACCCGCACCACAAGGACGCCGGAGGCAACAAGTGAGCACCACCACTGAGCTCCTGAAGGGCGCGGCCGAGCTGTTCCCGGACGAGGTCGTCACGCAGGCGCACGTGCGGCACCTCGACCTCCCCGCGGGCGCCGGGCGCTTCGCGCTCATCACGCTGGACAACGGCCTGGACCACACCAAGCCGACCACCTTCGGACCGCAGTCGCTCGCCAACCTCAACGCGGCGATCGACCAGGTCGAGAAGGAGGCCGCCGAGGGCGCGATCGTCGGTGCCGGTGTCACCGGCAAGCCGTTCATCTTCGCCGTCGGCGCCGACCTCAAGGGCGTCGAGCTGCTCAAGCAGCACTCGGACGCGCTCGCCATCGGCAAGGGCGGCCACGACGTCTTCAAGCGCCTCGCGGGCCTCGCCGTGCCGACCTTCGCGTACTACAACGGCGCGGCCATGGGCGGCGGCGTAGAGGTCGGTCTGCACTGCACGTACCGCACCGTCTCCAAGGCGATCCCGGCGTTCTCGCTGCCCGAGGTCTTCCTCGGTCTCGTCCCGGGCTGGGGCGGCTGCACGATCCTGCCGAACCTGATCGGCGCGGACCGCGCGGTCTCGGTCATCATCGAGAACTCGCTCAACCAGAACAAGCAGCTCAAGGGCGCGCAGGTCTTCGAGCTCGGCATCGCCGACGCGATCTTCGAGGGCGCCGACTTCCTGGAGCAGTCCCTGCTGTGGACCGCCAAGGTCCTCACCGGTGAGATCGCGGTCGAGCGCGCCGACGTCGACCGCGGCGAGGGCTGGGACCAGGCCGTCGCCCGTGGCCGCTTCATCGCGGACTCCAAGGTGCACGGCGCCGCGCCCGCCGCCTACCGCGCCCTCGACATCATCGAGGCCGCCAAGGACGGCGACCTGCAGAAGGGCTTCGACGCCGAGGACACCGCGCTCGCCGACCTGATCATGGGCGGCGAACTGCGCTCCGGCATCTACGCCTTCAACCTGGTCCAGAAGCGCGGCAAGCGCCCGGCCGGCGCCCCCGACAAGAGCCTGGCCCGCCCGGTCACCAAGGTCGGCGTCGTCGGCGCCGGTCTGATGGCCTCTCAGCTCGCGCTGCTGTTCCTGCGCCGCCTAGAGGTGCCGGTCGTGCTGACCGACATCGACCAGGAGCGCGTCGACAAGGGTGTGGGCTACGTCCACGCCGAGATCGAGAAGCTGCTCGGCAAGGGCCGCATCAACCAGGACAAGGCCAACCGCCTCAAGGCCCTGGTGACCGGTGTGCTCGACAAGGCCGAGGGCTTCGCGGACGCGGACTTCGTCATCGAGGCCGTGTTCGAGGAGATGTCCGTCAAGCAGAAGGTGTTCGCGGAGGTCGAGGCGGTCGCCCCGGCGCACGCGATCCTCGCCACCAACACCTCCTCGCTGTCGGTCAGCGAGATGGCCTCCAAGCTCAAGCACCCCGAGCGCGTGGTCGGCTTCCACTTCTTCAACCCGGTCGCGGTCCTGCCGCTGCTGGAGATCGTCCGCGGCGAGAAGACGGACGACGCGTCGCTCGCCACCGCGTTCGGTGTCGCGAAGAAGCTGAAGAAGACCGCGGTTCTCACCAAGGACGCCCCGGCGTTCGTCGTGAACCGCATCCTGACCCGCTTCATGGGCGAGATCCAGAACGTCATCGACGAGGGCACCCCGGTCGCCACCGCCGAGAAGGCCGTCGAGCCGCTCGGTCTGCCGATGTCGCCGCTGGTCCTGCTGGAGCTGGTCGGCCCGGCCATCGGTCTGCACGTCTCCGAGACCCTCAACCGGTCCTTCCCGGACCGCTTCAAGGTCTCCCCCAACCTGAAGGCGGTCGTCGAGGCCGGCAAGCGCGGCTTCTACGTCTACGACTCCGGCAAGCCGGAGCTGGACCCGGAGGTCGCCGCCCTCCTGAAGCAGGGCGACACCGTCCTGACCGAGGAGCAGGTGCGTGCCCGCGTCCTGGACGCGGTGGCGCAGGAGATCGGCCTGATGCTGGACGAGGGTGTCGTGGCCGAGGCGCAGGACATCGACCTGTGCCTGATCACGGGCGCCGGCTGGCCCTTCCACCTGGGCGGCATCACGCCGTACCTGGACCGTGAGGGCGTCTCGGAGCGCGTGAACGGCAAGCGGTTCCTGGCGCAGGGCGTCGCCAGCGTCCCCGCGTAAGGGGTCACCGACAGACGAACGGGCCGTACGGACGTATCCGTACGGCCCGTTCGCGTGTCCGGGGGCCGTCACACGATGCGGACCGGTCCCAGGGGGCTGCCGGTCTCCGGCGTGAGCTGGCGGTGGACGTGGAGTCTGCCGTCCGTTCCGACGGCGGTGATCACGAGGGCGCCGGCCGCGTCGAGCGCCATGGCCGGGGCGTGCGTGAGCATGTCGCCGCGTTCGCGCCAGTGCGCTCCGGCAACGTCCTTGTCGCGGACCGGCAGGGAGACGACGAGCCGGCCGCGGGATCCGCGGTGCGCCAGGTACGCCTCGCGGGCGCCGCGTTCGGGCGCCCACAGGGCGGCGACCGCGCCGGTGCCGGCGTGTCCGCCGCAGCCCGCTCCGGCCCCGGGCCAGCGCCCGTTCTCATGCTGGCGGTAGGCCATCACCTGGCCGGTGGCGGCCTCGCGGAAGTAGAGACAGGTACGGTTGCCGCCGGAGTTGACGGCGGTGATCCCGCCCGAGGCGACCTTGCCCGTGGTCAGGGTGTCGTCGCGGACGAAGGGTGCGCCCATGTCGGCCTGGTGGTAGCGGTGCACGGAGCCCTTCCCGGGAACGTAGAGCTCGACGGCCCCCAGGTCGTTGAGTATCGCCGTGCCGGCGTCCTGGACGAAGGAGCCGCCGAGGTCCTCCCACGGCCCCCAGCCGCCGTGATCGTCCTGGCGGCGCATGCTGATGCCCTGGCTGAAGTTGCGGACGAAGACGTGGAGCCGGCCGGCGCCGTCGACCGCGGCCGACGGCACACCCGTCTCGCGCTGGAACCGCGGGTCCGTGTGGTGCCAGTCCGGGTTCTCCAGGCTCTCCCAGTCGTAGAACCCGCCGCCCTCCGGCTCCTGCGTCGTGTGGACGAGATCGACGCTCACCTCGCCACCGGGCATCTCCCGGCGGCGCAGGGCCACGAGGTGGGCCGGCCCGCCCGGTTCCCCGGCCACCGCCAGGGTGGGCGCGATCCATCCGTCGCCGAGCGTGAACGGGCCCTGCCATTCCCCCGTCGCCGGGCCGGTCTCCGTCCAGAGCGCCAGCCGGCCCCCGAGGACGGCGAAGGCGTTGAGCCGGCCGCCGGGGCCGAGCCGCAGCCAGTCCGTGGTGGGCGAGTAGCGGTAGGCGGCGCTGCGCATGTGGGTGCTGCGGTAGGGGTTGGGGCCGAGCTGGCGGTCGCCGCACGCGTCGCAGGTGCCCTGCGGGCACGCGGTGGTGGCGTCCAGTCCCGCGTAGGTCGCGAGGTAGGCGGCCTTCTCCTCGACGGCGCCCACGTCCAGGTTGTAGCCCCAGAACCGGTTGGCGTACGCCCTGAAGTGCTCGACGACGGGCGGGGCGGGGGCCGTCTCCCGGTGGCGGGCGAGGGCCGCGAGCGCGAACCGCGCGGTGGCGGTGTGGTCGAGGTGGTCGGACAGGACGAACCCCTCTTTGCCGCCGTCGTGTTCGGGGTCGGGGTCCATGGTGCGCACGGTGGTCGGCCCGATGTGTGCGAGCAGCGACACGAGTCCGCCGACGACCTGCTCGCGGGAGACGTGCTGCACCTCGGCGACGGTCGAGCCGCGGACCGGCAGGGTGGCCTGGGTGCGGATCTGCCCGGCCCACAGGTCGGTGATGCGGGTGCGGGTGCCCTGGGGAGTCGGTGCGCCCATGTGCAGCTGGCAGAAGAACATCTGCACGTTCTCGCGCGCCGTCAGAGTGAAGCGTTCGACGGCGAACCCGGGGACGATCTCGACGGGCTCGCGGCGCCACGGGCTGGTCCGGTCGCCGGTCGCCATCCGGGCGTAGGCGGAGCGCAGTCCGCAGCCGCGGGCGGTGCTGTAACCGGCGAAGTCGGGCTGGACGGAGCGGCGCTGGGGATTGTCGGTGTCGACGTTGATCCCGTCGCCCTCGCCGGCGGTGAGCACCACGGTGGTGATGCGGTCGCCGTCCTGGAGGGCGCGCACCAGGTCGGGGTTCATGAAGTACAGGTCGTCGTCCTGGTGGGCGACGATGTGCAGGATCGAGCGCGGTTCTCGGTTCATCGGTCCACCACATTCATGGCCATGGCTCCAGAGGCTGAGCAGTACGGACGGACCCGTACGGGACGGGAGGGGTGCACGACGACGAAGCGCGACAGCTCGTCGGCCACCGGGACGGCGGGGTAGGCGTAGGCGCCCTTGACGTCGGGGAAGTCCTCGACGAGGTGGCAGACGCGCACCTTGCGGCGGTCGGCGGGGCTGGGCTGCAGCCACCAGTCCCAGTCCTCCCAGCGCTCCAGCCGGTCGTCGACGACCTGGCGGAGCGGCACCTCCGCGCGGAAGGTGCGCTCGTCGGTGGCGTGGGCGGGTACGGAGATCTCGGCGCGGTGGTGGCCGCGGCGCACGAGCACGAAGCGGGCGCCCGGGAGGACGGCACGCTCGGCGCACAGGACGCCGCGGACGCTGATGGCGTCGTCCGTGACGTCGACCGCGGTGCACTCCACGTGCTGGGCCCGGTGGACGGTGCGCAGCATGAGCTTGCCGCCCTGCTGGGCGTACGGGAGGTTCCAGACGACCGGTGCGCCGGCGGGCGAGGCGAGGAGCCGGGCCCGGGCGGCCATGAGGGCCCGGGTGTCGCGTATCCCGGCCTTCATGTGGACGGCCTCGCCCTTGGCGGACACCATCATGACGCGCCAGCGGCCGTCCCCGAGTTCCTCGAGGGCGGAGGGGGTGAGCGCGGCCGTGTAGCGCGTGCCGCCGGACGGCAGAGGTCTGCGGGTGGTGCGCAACGGCATGTCGGGCAGGCGCCGGCCGCCGGTGGGGTTCTGGCGCAGCTCGAGGTTCCAGCGGTGCTTGCCGTCGTCGGGGCCGTCGGCGGTGAACCGCAGCCAGCCGGCGTCGTCGGCGACGGTGTGCACCACCGCGGTGCGCACGGTGGCGGGCGGGGCGTCGCTGCCCGGCCCACGGCCCGGTGCCTTGACCGACGGCCTGCGGTACTTGGGCTCGGCCGCGGCGCGGCGCTCGGCGGCCGACTCGAAGAGTTCGGTGTAGCGGTCGGCGACGACTCCGGGGTCGTAGCGGGCGGAGTTGCGCAGGGCGGCCGTGCCCATGGCGCGCCTCAGCGCGTCGTCGGCCATCAGCCGGTGCAGCGCGGCGGCGACGGCTTCGGTGTCGCCGTTGGGGACGAGGATGCCGTCCTCGCCGTCCCGCAGGATCTCCCGGGGGCCGACGGGGCAGTCCGTGGACACCACGGGCAGCCCGCAGCGCATGGCCTCGACAAGGGTCATGCCGAACGATTCGGCGCTGGAGGTCACGGCGGCGATGGAGCCCTTGGCCCACTCCGACTCGATCGGCGAGAAGCTGCCCATGAGCAACGCCCGTCCTGCCAGGCCGAGTTCGGTGACCAGAGCGCGCAGCTTGGCCGCCTCGTTGCCGTCGCCGTAGATGCGCAGCTGCCAGTCCGGGAAGTCGTCCGCGACCCGGGCGAAGGCGCGGATCAGCAGGTCGTACCGCTTGATGTGGTGCATGCGGCCGGCGCTGACGACGACCTTGCGGCTGCTGTCGGACGGCGTGACGACGGGCTGCGGCACGCTGTTGGGGATGCCGACGACGGGCACGCCCGCGATGGGCGTGTGCTCCATGAAGGAGCGGGCGTCGGCGTCGGTGACCGTGGTCACGGCGTCCAGCCGGGGATAGACCCGGGCCATCTCCTCGCGCACGGCGGGCGGGATGGCGAGGTGGGTCATGTGTTCCTGCGCGACGCGCAGGGCCCCGTCCCGGGTGAAGCGGGCGACGAAGAGGTTGAGGCTGGGCCGGGTGCCGACGACCACGTCCGCGTCGGTCTTCTTCAGGTGGCCGATGACGCGTTCGTCGGAGAGCTTGCTGTACTGCGCGTAGAACTCCTCCTGGCGCGGGACGACGCCGGTCGGCTCGTCGAGGCCGGCCGCGCCCCGGTCGGCGCCGCTGCCCGCGCGCAGGTCGACCAGCGCACGGACGGTGACCTGCGGGGAGATCTCGAACTTGGGGGCGGCCGCGCGGCGGAACACCGAGACGATCTCCACCTCGTGACAAGCGGACAGCGCCTCGGCGAGGTTGATCACGGTCCGGTTGGTGCCGCCGATGCCGTAGATGTTGTTGATCAGGAAGGAGACCTTCATCGTTCCTGGGGCTCCTTCAGCTCGAAGGCACTGGGGATGGGGTAGTACGCCTGCAGGAACCGGCTGAGCATGCGCGACTGCCGGTCGGTGTCCCGCCCGTCGGAGACGGTGTCGTTGATGCAGAAGGCCTGCCGGTCGCGGCGGGCCAGCAGGATGCCGAGGCGCCGCTCGATCTCGGGCCGGGCCAGGTCCAGGTACGCGAACTCGATGTCGGAGGGCACGGCCCGGCCGGTGAAGTACGCGTAGTAGTGGTACAGCGACGAGGGGATGGAGATGTCGGTGGCGCTGCGGAACCGGCTGAGCATGGTGGCCCGGTGCTGTTCGGCGAACTCGCGCTCGATCTCGAAGAGCACGCTGCGGCGCAGCGGGTAGGGCGCGTGCCGCATCTTCTGCACGATCGTCGAGCCGAAGCTCGCCTCCAGGATCCTGCGGTTGTTCTTTCCGGCCGCGTCCACCGGTCGGTCGCCGAGGGAGAGTTCCCACTGCGGGACCTGGGAGGGCGACAGGAAGACCCGTGTCATGCCGTTGGACAGGAAGAAGTCCTGGGGGGTGACGGGCCTGCCCAGGAACATGTCGTCGTTGAAGTAGAGGAACTGCTCCGAGAGGCCGTCGATGTGGTGCAGCCGGCTCTCGATGGCGTGCGAGTTGTAGGTGGGCAGCGCGCCGGCGTCGTCGAAGATCTCGGTGTGGTCGACGACCCGGATACGCGGATGGCGGGGGTCGAGCCAGTGCGGCCGCTGCCGGTCGGTGACCAGGTAGATCCGGCGCACCCAGGGCGCGTGCTGTTCCAGTGCACGCAGCGAGTAGCGCAGTTCGTCCCGGCTGATGTAGCGGGCGGCGTTGGCCGATTCGGCGTGGTAGCCGCCTTCGCCGTACCGGCTCCGCCGCTCCTGCCACGCCGGGTCGTTGCCGTCCACCCACGTGTAGACGACGTCCACGGGGAAGCGGACGTCCTCGGGCAGGGGGACGGAGCAGGGCACGATGGTGCGGACCGCGCGGGTCCGCCGGGTGTGCAGTGCCGCGAAGCCGGTGAGCCGGCTGACGGGGACGAGGACGCGGGGCGCGTCCGCGGCGACGTACTCGGTGGTCCGGTTGGGGCGCGGGGCGACGAGCCGGTCGTCCTCGGGCCGCCAGAACTCGATGTCGCAGCCGTACTCGAGGCCCAGGGACAGCGAGCCGCCCGGGTCGCGCCAGACCATGCCGACGCGTACGGCGGACGCCTCGGCGACCGTCGCGCGGCCGCGGCGCGAGCCGCCGAGGGCGGCGCGCCCGTGGGCGTCGGGGCCCTCGCACCGGGCCACGTACAGCGGCGTGGACCGGCCGGCGGCGGCGACGGCCTCGCCGACCCGTGCCCGGTCGGCCGCGGACACGGCGAGGCAGGTGCGGAACTCGGAGGTGCCGCGCACCGCGAAGTGGTCGACTCCCGCCGCTTCGAGGGCCGAGACGACCAGTTCGAGGTTGGCCTCCCGCAGCCCGAGCGGGGACGCGGTGGGGCGTACGAGCGCGATCTGCGAGCCGCGGTCGACCAGCGCGGCCAGCCGCTCCCCCTGGGCGAACAGGTGCGGCCAGCGGCGGCGGGCCCGGACGGCGCGCAGGGCGCGGGACAGGCCGATGCCGAGCTGGATGCGGCGCAGCAGCCGCTTGACGAGGGAGCGCAGGCCCCTGGGCACGCGGCGTGCGATCGTGCGGCGCAGGGACGCCGGGAGCAGGGCGCGGTAGGCGCCGACGGCCGAGGACGCCTCGGGGTTGAGCGCGGTCATCGGCTTCCGTCCTCGCCGGCGTCCATGTCGGCCGGGTGCTCGAAGGGGCTCTCGACCGGGAAGTAGCGCCGTAGGAACTCGACCACGGCGGCGGTGCCGCCGCGGCTGCGCGCCTCGGCCGTGGCGAGCCCGAACAGCTGGAACTGCTGGGCGTCCCTGCGCACCAGGAGCCGGTCGAGCCAGCGCTGCAGGCCGGGCATGGCGGCGTGCAGGCCGAGGGTGGCCGCGCCGGAGGGGTCGGCGTAGCCGGAGCAGTGGGCGGCGTGGTGGACGAGTCCGTCGAGCGGGTGGGTGCCGGTCAGCTGGGGCGCCGTCTGGGTGTCGACGAGGTACTCGGTCCAGTCGTAGCCGTCGGCGATCGCGCGCAGGACGGTGAGGTTGTACGGCTGGACGCCGCAGGCGAATCCGTGGGCGACGGCCCGGGTGGTGAAGGCGTATGCGGTCCTGGTCCACGGCGCGGCGGCCTCCTGTGCCGTCCAGGGTCCGCGCCGCGGGCGCGTGCCGCCGAGGGGGGTGAAGAAGTCGAAGGGACGGACCGGCCGGGCGAGAACCGCGCCTGGGCGCAGCAGCAGGAAGTGCTCGGCGAGGCCGGGCAGTTCGTGCAGCTGTGCCTCCGCCTCCCGTCCCGCGCCGACGACGGTCAGCCAGTCCCCGGACCGCACCCACTGCGGCAGGGGGGCGAGCGCGACGAGGTGGACGGCGTCGAGCCACGGGGCGTACTGGTGCAGCGAGCGCAGGGTGGCCCGCAGCAGCTCCTCGGCCCATGCCCCGGTGTGCTGCCAGAGGACGACGGCGTCGACGGGGAAGGTGACCTCCTCGACCCGCACGATGTCGAAGCCTTCGGGGACCCGGGTCGCCGCACCCGCGGCGGCGAGGTCGGCGTATCCGGTCAGCCGGTGGTGGTCGATCCCGACCGTCGCGGTCCCGGCGGGGACCACGCGCTGGACGCGGTTGGGGCGCGGCCCGACGAGCCGGGGGGCCGCGAGATCGGTGTTGAGGGTCCAGAACTCGATCTCGACGCCCTGGTCCTCGCCGATCAGCAGGGACCTGGTCGGTTCGGTGCGCAGCCACATGACCCGGATGACGCGGGCCTTGGCGAAGTGCTTCCACGCCTTGAGATGGCTGCCGGGGATCAGGATCCCTGCGTTGTCGGCCGGGGAGACCGAGCAGAGGTAGCCCGTCTGCTCCTCCAGCAGCGCCCGCAGCACGCGCCGTACGGCGGCCTTGTGCTCCTTCGGCACGGCGAGCGCCGTGCGCCGGTCGTCCAGCGGGGGCACCGAGAACCACGGGATGCCGGCGACGTCGAACGCGGCGGTGACCAGGTCGTGGTCGAGCCGGCGCGCGCGGTCCGCGGTGAGCTGCGCGTGGATGTGGGCGACGCGCCCGTCGTCAGTCAGCGTCCGTCCCTCGGGCCGGGCGGCGAACCGGGCGTCCCTGACCTGCTTGAGGCTGCGGCGGTGCAGCCGCGACTCGCGGCTCGCCAGGGTGCGGGCGAGACGGGACTTGACCCTGCGGCGCACACGCGGCGGTACGCGGCTGGCCGCGAGGGCCCGGATGGGCTGCGGGACGACCTTCTGGTAGACGCCCGCGGCGGAGCTCATCGACCCCGGTTCAGACATGGCGTGGGCTCCTGTTCATCTCTCGTACGGGCTCGGGGTCGGGAAGTACGCGTTGAGGAATCCGTCGAGGACCTCCTGCTGCGCCTGAAGGTCCTCCGGTGTGGAGAAGGCGTCGTTGAGGCAGAACGAGTCCTGGTTGCGGCCCTCCAGCAGCCGCTTGAGGCGGTCCTCGAGGTCCGGTACGGCCAGCTGGAGATAGGTGAAGGGCATCGAGCCCGGCTGGGCGCGCCCGGTGAGCGCCGCGTAGTAGAGCGCGAAGGAGGAGGTGGGCGACAGGTCCGTCATGGCCCGGAAGCGGCTGGCGGAGGTGCGGGCCCAGGCTTCGGGGAAGTCGGCCTCCGCCTCGTACATGGCGCTGCGGCGCAGGGCGTAGGGGATGTGCTCCATGGGCTGGGTGATCACGCGGCCGAAACGGCTCAGCAGCAGCGCCCGGTTGTTCTTGCACGCGGCGTCGACGGGGGTGTCGGTCGCCACGACGGGGCCCTGCGGGATGCGGTTGCGGGAGGGGAAGTAGCGGGCGGTGCCGGTGGGCGTGAAGAACGCGTGCGGCGCGATGGGCCGGCCGATGAACATGTCGTCGTTGAAGTACAGGAAGTGTTCGGCGAGCCCGTCGATGTGGTGCAACTGGCTCTCGATGGAGTGCGAGTTGAACGTCGGCAGGTCGGCCGGGTTGCGGAAGATCTCGCGGTGGCTGACGACGCGGATGCCGGGCACGTCCTCGCGCAGCCAGGCCGGGACCTGGTCGTCGGTGACGACGTAGACCGTGCGGATCCAGGGCGCGAAGAGGTGCAGCGAACGGATCGAGTACCGCAGTTCGTCGCGGCTGATGAAGCGCGCGTCGCTGGCCGATTCCGCGTGGTAGGCCTCGCCCTTGGCGGTGGCCTTGCGCTGCTGCCAGGCCGGGTCCTGGCCGTCGACCCAGGTGTAGACGGCGTCGACGGGGAAGGAGATGTCCTCGACGGAGGGCACGAGGAACTCGGGCCGGGTCAGGAGGGCGGGCGCGTCCTCGGCGGGGGTGTGGTCGGAGACGAAGCGGCTGAACAGCCTGCCGGCACCGCCGACGTCGGTGCTGTCGGCCGCGACCGACCAGGTGACCCGGTTGGCCCGGGGCGCGACGAGGCTGCCGCCCTGCCGGCCCCAGAACTCGATCGTGCCGCCGTACTCGTGGCCGAGGACCAGATGTCCGCCGGGGTCGGTCTGGAGCCAGCTCAGCCGGACGGCCACGGCGGTGCGGATGTCGCGCCACGCCCGTGGGTCCTTGCTGGGGACGGGGCGGCCGGCCGCGGCGGGCTCCGGAGGGAACACGGTGATGTGGCCGGGGTACGCCGACATGTAGCGGAAGATCCCGCCCAGCACCCGGTCGCGGTCGTCCTCGGCGACGGCCACGACAGTGCCGTGGTCGGAGGTGCCGCGGACCGCGAAGTACGGGACGCCGACGTGTTCGAGCAGTTCCGCGACGGCCGCACGGTTCATCTCCCGGGCGGCGAGCGGACGCGCGGACGGGTACACGTACGCCTCGTCGTCGGCCTCGCCGACCCGCATCCTGGGCGGCGGCGGCAGCCGGTCGTGCCCGTCCGCGTCCGTGACCCGACCGCTCCCCGCCCCCGCGTGTGCCACATGCCCAGACATGGTCATGAGCCCCTCCGTGCAAAGGTGTCGTCGACTCGCGCCCACCGCCGGACAGCCGGACGACGCCGCGAGTGAAGAAGAATGACGATCAATCGACAAATACGGGCCGCGTGTGTTCCGCTCCGCGGAACCCGCGCCCCTCGTCGGCGGCGGCCCCCTGCCGCCCCCGACGTGAACCCCTCCCCAGGAACCCCCCTCGTGTCAGACGGTCACCCACCCACCGAGCAGCAGACCTGGCGCCGTGGTGTCCTGGCGCGCCACCCGCAGGCGGCCGTCCGGGTCCAGCGACGCGACGACCAGCCGGCCGTACGCGTCGACGGCTGCGGCCGGTTCGCGGACCCCCTGTCCGCCCGTCCGCTCCCACCACAGGTCCGAGGGTTCGTGTTCCGTCGGATACGCGGCGATCGCCGTCTCGCCCTCGGGAGCGCGCTGGAGCAGCACCGTGCAGTCGTATCCGTCGATCGCCGCCCGGGCGAGGGTGACGCCCGCTCCCCCGGCGCCGCCGATCCGTGTCGCGGCGCCGTCCGTGCGCAGCGCCCAGAGCGCGCCGTCACGGGCGTCCGAGCCGTACACCGTGACGCGGCCGCCGCCGGTCGGCTGGGCCGTGAGCGGCGAGCCGGGCACCGGCAGCAGCGGCAGCGAATGCGGGCTGCGGACCAGGCCGTCCCCGTCGGGGGCGCGGTGCCAGCGCAGCACTCCCTCGTCCGACGGGGCGAAGACCTCGGGTCCGCCCTGGTCGTCGAGCACGGCGGCGAGACCGTCGGTCACGCCCGAGCCCTGCCGGTCGGTCCAGCCGCCCCAGGATCCGTCCTTGGCCTGCGAGCGGGAGCTGACGCCCCGTCCGAAGTTGCGGGCGAAGAGGTGCGGGCAGCCGTCGGCGTCCACGACGACGGCCGGAACGCCCACTTCACGGCTCTTCACGGGGTGGCTGCCGTTGGGATTGCCGAGGGACCGCCACGGGGCGGCGGGCCGGCCGCTCTGGTACTGCACCGCGTGCATGACCTCGACCAGGGCTCCCCCGGCCGGGTCCGGCGTCCGGCGCAGCGAGACGAGATGGACCCAGCCCTCGGGGCTCTGGGCCACGGAGAGGACCGGCAGGAGGGACGGCGTGTCGGGCGACCGCCACTCGGTCCAGCCGGGACCGCCCGGCCTCTCCTCGGTCCAGCGCACGATGCCGCCGCCCACGGCGGCGTAGGCGGCGAGCCGCCCGTCGGTGCCGCGGGTGAGCCAGACACGGCGGCCCGGGTACCGGTTCACCGCGGGGCCGGGGGCCCCGGGCTCGTCGCAGGGCGCGGCGGCACGGAAGCACTCGACGACGAGCCCGGCGGTCTCCGGCCTGTCGGCGCGCAGCCGTACGGCTTCGAGGACGGCCTCGGCGACGGCCGTGTGCTCGGGGTGATCGGCGTAGGTGGCGACCTCTGCGTCCCAGGCGATGTGTTCGGGGTCGGGGTCGGTGGTGCGGAGCACCGCCGCAGGGAAACGCTCCAGCAGCGCGGCGGCGAGGCGGGCCCGTTCCTGCTCGGCGCCACGGGCGAGGCGGCCGGCCGCGTCGACGAAGCAGACCTCGGTGCGGGATGCCGGGGAGAGGGTGTGGATGTCCAGGGGCGTGCCGTCCGGCAGCCGTTCTCCACGGCGGCTCCAGCCCGCGCCGGCGCACAGCGCGTCGAGCAGAGCGGCGCGGCCCGCGGCGTCACCGGCCGCGAGGCAGACCACGGTCAGCGGGCGGCCCGGCTCGCTGAGGGCGGGCCCGGCCTCGGCCCCGGTGAGGAACAGTACGTCGGCAGGGTGGGCGACGACGTGGAGGACACCGCCCCGCCCGCCGACCCCTTGGGCGCTGTGCCCGGCGACGGTACGACGGGGCGCGGCCTTGCGCCGACCCCGGCCCGCCGGCCGGCGCTCTTCCCTAGTGGCCCGCCCCACCTGCCCGCTCCCTGACTCGCTATTCACAGGACCATCACATTACACACATCCGGACGCCCCTTTCCGTTGAGCAGGAAACTATTTCTGTGCGGTATCCGACACCCCGGTGAGGCCCGGAGGCCCGGAGGCCCGGAGGCCCGGAGGCCCGGAGGCCCGGAGGCCCGGAGACTCAGAGCTCCTCGCGGACCCAGGCCCGCAGCCACGCCCGGAATCCGGGGCCGAGGTCCTCGTGCTCACAGGCGAGCCGGACGATGGCCCGCAGGTAGTCCCCGCGGTCGCCGGTGTCGTACCGCCGACCCGTGAAGAGCACCCCATGGACCGGACCGCCCAACTCCGGACGGATCGCCAGCTCCTGGAGCGCGTCGGTCAGCTGGATCTCGCCGCCGCGCCCCGGAGGCGTACGGCGCAGGACCTCGAAGACCGCCGGGTCGAGGACATAGCGCCCGATAACGGCGTAGCGGCTGGGCGCCTCGCCGGGCGCCGGCTTCTCCAACAGGCCGGTGACGCGCACGACATCGCCGTCGGCCGTGGCCTCCACGGCCGCGCAGCCGTAGAGGTGGATCTGCTCGGGGGCGACCTCCATGAGCGCGACGACACTGCCGCCCAGCGCCTCGCGGACCTCGATCATCCGGGCGAGCAGCGGGTCGCGGGGGTCTATCAGATCGTCCCCGAGCAGCACCGCGAACGGCTCGTCGCCCACATGGGCGGCGGCCGAGAGGACCGCGTGCCCCAGCCCTCGCGGGTCGCCCTGGCGCACGTAGTGCACGGTGGCGAGGTCCGCCGACTCGCGGACCATCGACAGCCGTTCACCGTCGCCCTTGCGGCGGAGCGCGTGCTCCAGCTCGTAGTTGCGGTCGAAGTGGTCCTCCAGCGCCCGCTTGTTGCGGCCCGTCACCAACAGCACGTCACCGAGACCCGCGGCCACGGCCTCCTCGACCACGTACTGGATGGCCGGCTTGTCGACGACGGGCAGCATCTCCTTGGGCGTCGCCTTGGTGGCGGGCAGGAACCTGGTGCCCAGGCCCGCGGCGGGGATGACGGCCTTGGCCACTCCGGGGCGTGCTTCAGTCACGAAAATGTCCTGCTCCATGTACGAGTTGTGCGGTGTGCGGCGACACCGTGGAGGCAATGTGCCCATCTGGTGAACCCGAAGAATGTAACCGGGACCACGAGGAGTCGAAAATCTGTCTATAGTGCATGGTCAGCCACCTGTATTCCGTGGACCGGCACCCCCCACCCGAGTCCCCACCTCCCGCTGCGGCGGGCTTTTGAGCAGAGGACTCGAGGAGCATGACCGACACCGTCACGACACCGGGTGCGCGCCGGAGCCGGCGCGCCGACGCAGGCGGGGACGGAGGACGCCGGCGCCGCGCCGGACGCGGCCGGCGGCTGCGCAGAACGATCGGCCTGGTCCTGCTCGTTCTGCTGCTCGCGGCCGGTGGCACGGCCTGGTGGCTCTACAGCAGCCTCGACGGGAACATCAAGGCCGTCGACCTGAACCAGGCGATCGGTGACGACCGGCCGCAGAAACTCCCGACCACCGGCCGGAACCTGCTCGTTCTGGGTTCGGACTCGCGCGCCGGCAGCAACTCCGGCCTCGCGGGCGGCAATCCCGGCGGAGCCCGGTCCGACACGGCGCTCATGATCCACATACCGGAGGGCCGGTCCAGCGCCGTCGCGGTCAGCATCCCGCGGGACACGCTGGTCACCCGGCCCGAGTGCCTCGATACCGACGGCTCCACCCTGCCGTCCCGGCAGCGCGTGATGTTCAACTCGGTCTACTCATTGGCCGGTCCCGCCTGTGTCGTCAAAACCGTCGAGAAGATGTCCGGCGTGCGCATGGACCACTACCTGGAGATCGACTTCGCCGGGTTCAAGGACCTGGTCGACGCGATAGGCGGCGTCACCGTCGAGGTGGACGAGCCCATCCGCGACACGTCGAGCGGTCTCGACCTCGGCGCCGGTTCCCACCGGCTGGACGGCACCGAGTCGCTGGCCTTCGTACGGACCCGGCACGGCGTCGGGGACGGCAGCGACCTCGGCCGCATCGGGCTGCAGCAGCAGTTCCTGGTCGCCCTGCTCAGCGAGGTCAAGAAGCAGGATCTGCTGGGCAGCCCGAGCAAGACGTACACGATCGCCGACGCCGCCACCAAGTCGCTGACGACCGACTCCGAGCTGGCCTCCCTCACCGCGCTGGCCGACTTCGCCCGCAGCATGAAGGGCGTCGACCCGGCCTCCATGGAGACGCTCATGCTGCCGGTGCGGTACGACACCCAGGACCCGAACCGCGTCGTCGCCGCGGAGCCCCAGGCCACCGAGCTGTGGAAGGCGATACGCAACGACACCGCCATCCCGGAGTCGGCCAAGAAGTCCCCCGCACACGGCGGCTGACGCTCTCTCTCGGTCACGGCGTGCGAGGCTGAGGCGATGGAGACCCTTCTCGTCGTGGACGGCGCCAATGTCGTCGGCTCGGTTCCGGACCGGTGGTGGCAGGACCGGCGCGGAGCCGCCGAACGGCTGCGCGACTCGCTGGCGGCCCCCGGCGGGCAGTCGGCCGTGGAGGGTCCGGTCGAGGTCGTCCTGGTCGTCGAGGGGGCCGCGCGGGGCGTCGCGTCGGTTCCGGGGGTCCGGGTCGAGTCCGCTTCCGGGAGCGGTGACGACCTGATCGCCGAAATTGCGGCCACGGCGGCAGCCGCCGGCCGGGCCTGCGTGGTGGTCACGGCCGACCGCGGCCTGAGGGCACGCGTGGCGGCAGCCGGAGCCGACTGCGCCGGCCCCCGCTCGGTGCGCCGGCGGGCCGGTCCCCCCTAGGAGTTGCACCGAGTCCCTGCCCTGACCCGGGCAACACCAACAGGTCAGTGCACGAGATAGAGGGTGAGGGCTCCACCCGACTCAGAGATGCTGGCGACGTGAGCATGGCCACGGGCAGTGGCGTACGCGCCGGTGCCGCCGGTGATGGCGAGATCGAAGTCGCTGGGCGGGGCGCCGGCAGGGGTGGTCTGCAGGTGCTGCCACGTCACCTGCCCCCGGGGAAGGCTGAAAGTGCCTGTGCAGTGAGTGGTTCGCGCTGCCACTCGGGTGCACACTGCTCCCTCGGTGCCGTAGCTGACACCTCCGCGAAAGAGGTTAGCGGTGATGATGATCTGATCACCGATCCCGCGTCCAGGTGTCCCGTTGTCGACCACCGTGGTTCCTGTGCCCGTAGACGTCAGGCTGATGACTTCCTTGCGCTTGACGTCCATGCCCCAGTCCAGGGGGTGCGGCTCATGGGACGCAGAGGCGGAACCGGCGAGAGTCGCAAGCGACAACGCCGTTGCTGCCACCACGCTCCACTTCGAAATGGATTGCATTCTTCCTCGCCTGATGGACGCGGGCTCTTTGGGTGCGCCCAAGAATTCTCATCGTGCGATGGAGCGTCAATTCTCAAACTCATCGAAAGCGCCTGGTTCATCCGTCCGGCGGCACTCCTGGGACGCGCTCCGGCCCCGCACACCCGGAGGCGTACGGGGCCGGAACCGGCGGTGCCGTCAGAATTTGGCGTCGGGTCCGAGCCGCCCGAGACGGCTGCGGGACCGTCCGTAGAGGAAGTACACGACGATGCCGACGGCCATCCAGATGCCGAACCGGATCCAGGTCTCGGTCGGCAGGTTGAGCATGAGCCAGAGCGAGGCCGCGATCGACAGGATCGGGATCAGCGGCACCCACGGGGTACGGAAGGCTCGGTGCAGATCGGGCCGGGTGCGGCGCAGGATGATGACGCCGAGCGCCACGACGACGAAGGCGAAGAGCGTTCCGATGTTCACCAGTTCCGCGAGATTCTCGAGGCTGGTGAAGCCCGCGATGACGGCGATCACCACACCGAGCAGAAGGGTCGCCCGGTAGGGGGTGCGGTACTTCGGGTGGGTGATGGAGAAGAAGCGCGGCAGCAGCCCGTCACGGCTCATCGCGAAGAACACCCGGGTCTGGCCGAGCAGCAGGATCATGGAGACGGTGATGAGGCCGACGGCCGCGCCGAGGCTGATCGCACCCGCGAAGAAGGGCTGGCCCACGGACTTGAAGGCGTCGGCGAGCGGGGCCGTCGGCGACATCTCCCTGTAGAACTGCATGCCGGTGACCACCAGCGTCACGGCCACGTAGAGCACCGTGCAGATGAACAGCGAGCCGAGGATGCCGCGCGGCATGTCCCGCTGGGGGTTCCTCGTCTCCTCGGCGGCGGTGGCCACGACGTCGAAGCCGATGAAGGCGAAGAAGACGAGGGAGGCCGCGGTGAAGATGCCCATGACGCCGAAGTTGGTGGGCTCGTAGCCGAAGAGCACCTGGATCAGTGGCGCGTGGAGGCCGCCGCCGGCGGGCTGCGGCTCGGCCGGGGGAACGAACGGGGAGTAGTTGTCGGCCTTGATGAAGAACAGGCCCGCGACGATGACCATGAGCACGACGGTGACCTTGACGGCGACCACGATCGCGGTGATCCGGGCCGAGAGTTTCGTCCCGGCGACCAGGATGGCGGTCAGCGCCAGGACGAGCAGGAAGGCCAACAGGTCGAAGGAGCCTCCTTCGTCCGGCCCGGACAGAGCGACGGGCATGTCCCAGCCGAGGTTGGTGGACATGAGGCTGCGTACGTAGCCGGACCAGCCGACCGCCACCACCGCCGTGCCGAGAGCGAATTCGAGGACGAGGTCCCATCCGATGATCCAGGCGGGCAGTTCCCCGATCGAGGCGTAGGAGAAGGTGTACGCCGAGCCGGCCACCGGCACGGTGGACGCGAACTCGGCGTAGCAGAGCGCCGCGAGGGCACAGACGACGCCCGCGGCCACGAAGGAGAGTGCGGTGGCGGGTCCCGCGTTGTTGCGGGCCGCGATGCCGGTGAGGACGAAGATGCCCGTGCCGATGATGACGCCGACACCGAAAATCGTGAGGTCCCATGCGGACAGGCTCTTCTTCAGCGCATGCTCGGGCTCCTCGGTGTCGCGGATGGACTGCTCCACAGTCTTCGTGCGGAACACCCCGGTGCTCTGGGGGCGCTTCTGCTCTGTGCTCACCGGCGTACCTCCGTAGCCATGGCCGTATACCCATGATCGAGAGGGGCGCGGGACCGCGCCCGCCCTCGCAGTGCGTTTCACACGAAAGGGCCGGGCGGAAACCCCTGAGGGTGCTCCGTCCGGCCCAACGTGTGCGCAGATGGGTGAGCTCAGTCGCGGGCGGGCTCGACCGCCTCGCTGTCGATCCGGCCGTCCAGCCTGGAGACGAGTCCGGTGACCTGGCGGGCGATGTCGGGCGCGGTCAGCCCGATCTCCGCGAGGACCTCCTTGCGGGAGGCGTGGTCGAGGAAGCGCGGCGGGATGCCGAAGTCGCGCAGCGGTACGTCGACGCCCGCGTCCCGCAGGGCCTGGGACACCGCGGAGCCGACACCGCCGACGCGGCTGTTGTCCTCGACGGTGACCACGACGCGGTGCCGCTCGGCGAGCGGGGCGAGCGCCTCGTCGACGGGCTTGACCCAGCGGGGGTCGACGACCGTGGTGGAGATGCCCTGTGCGTCGAGCAGGTCGGCGATCTCCAGGCACATGGGGGCGAGCGCCCCGACGGAGACCAGCAGCACGTCCGGCCGCTCGCTGTCCGCGTACCGCAGGACGTCCATGCCGCCGGCGGTGCCGACGGCCTTCACGGCCGGGCCGACGGCGCCCTTGGAGAAGCGGACCACGGTCGGTGCGTCGTCGACCTCGACGGCCTCGCGCAGCTGGGCGCGGACCTGGTCGGCGTCGCGGGGGGCGGCGATCCGCAGGCCGGGGACGACCTGGAGGATCGACATGTCCCACATGCCGTTGTGGGAGGCGCCGTCGGTGCCGGTGACGCCGGCCCGGTCCAGGACGAACGTGACGCCGCACTTGTGCAGGGCCACGTCCATGAGGACCTGGTCGAAGGCGCGGTTCAGGAACGTCGCGTAGACGGCGAAGACGGGGTGCAGGCCGCCGGTGGCGAGGCCCGCCGCGGACACGGCGCCGTGCTGCTCGGCGATGCCGACGTCGTAGACCCGGTCGGGGAAGGCCTTGGCGAATTTGTCGAGGCCGACCGGCTGCAGCATCGCCGCCGTGATGGCCACGATGTCCTCGCGCTCCTTGCCGAGCTTGACCATCTCCTCGCCGAAGACCGAGGTCCAGTCGAGGCCCGAGCTGGAGATGGGCAGACCGGTGTCGGGGTGGATCTTGCCCACGGCGTGGAAGCGGTCGGCCTCGTCCGCGAGGGCGGGCTGGTAGCCGCGGCCCTTCTCGGTGAGGCAGTGCACGATGACCGGCCCGCCGAAGCGCTTGGCGCGGGCGAGAGCGGACTCCAGGGCCTCGATGTCGTGGCCGTCGATGGGGCCGACGTACTTCAGGCCGAGGTCCTCGAACATGCCCTGCGGGGCGATGAAGTCCTTCAGGCCCTTCTTGGCGCCGTGCAGCGTCTCGTAGAGCGGCTTGCCGACGACCGGGGTGCGCTCCAGGATGTCCTTGCCGCGGGCGAGGAAGCGCTCGTAGCCGTCGGTGGTGCGCAGGGTGGCCAGGTGGTCGGCGAGGCCACCGATGGTGGGGGCGTAGGAGCGCTCGTTGTCGTTGACGACGATGACGAGCGGGCGGTCCTTGGCCGCGGCGATGTTGTTCAGCGCCTCCCAGGCCATGCCGCCGGTGAGCGCGCCGTCGCCGATGACGGCGACCACGTGGTCGTCCTTCTTCAGGACCTGGTTGGCCTTGGCGAGTCCGTCGGCCCAGCCGAGAACGGTGGAGGCGTGCGAGTTCTCGATGATGTCGTGCTCGGACTCCGCCTGCGAGGGGTAGCCGGACAGGCCGCCCTTCATCTTCAGCTTCGAGAAGTCCTGGCGGCCGGTCAGCAGCTTGTGCACATAGCTCTGGTGACCGGTGTCCCAGAGGACCTTGTCCTTGGGGGATTCGAAGACACGGTGGAGCGCGATCGTCAGCTCGACCACACCCAGGTTGGGGCCGAGGTGGCCGCCGGTCTTGGAGACGGCGTCCACCAGGAAGGTCCGGATTTCTGCGGCCAGCTGCTCCAACTGCTCCGGGCCGAGCCGGTCCAGGTCGCGCGGTCCCTTGATACGGGAAAGCAGACCCCACCCGTCGCCCACCACCACCCGTGTAGGGCGCGCTTCGCGCGGCTGCGTCACTCTGCCTCCTTGCTTCGAGCTGATCGAGCCTTGCCGATTGCCCGAGTCTAATGTTCCGGTCGCGATCTACGACGCGCGGCCGTGCGTTGTCGGTCACGCCGCGGCCGCACGCAGCAGTGCCCGGCACCGCCGTGCGGTGCCGGGCACTGGGGGCCGTGTCAGGCGCGACCAGCGGTCTTCTGGGTCTTGCGGGTGATGGAGTCGATCACGACCGTGGCGAGCAGCACACCGCCGGTGATCATGTAGACGACGGGTGTCGCGATGCCCTCCAGGGCGAGGCCGTACTGGATCGAGACGATCACCATGACGCCGAGAAGGGCGTTCCAGGTGCGGCCCCGGCCGCCGAAGAGGCTGGTGCCGCCGATGACGGCCGCCGCGATGACGTTCATCAGCAGGTCACCGGTGCCGGCGCTCTGGTTGGCGGCGGCGATCTTGGAGGCCCAGAACAGGCCGCCGACCGCCGCGAAGAACCCGGCCAGGGCGAAGACCGAGATGCGGACCGCGGTGACGTTGATGCCGGCACGGCGGGACGCCTCGACGCTGCCGCCCAGCGCGAAGATCTTGCGGCCGTAGGCGGTGCGGCGGAGCACGAAGTCCGTGATCACGAGGACCGCGAGGAACAGCACCAGCGCCAGCGGCAGACCCTTGTACTGGTTGAACATGGCCGCCGCCGCGAAGGCGACGATCGCGAGGAGCACCGTGCGCAGCACGATGTCGGACACCGGCCGGGACGGAACGCCCGCGGCTTCCCGGCGGCGGTTGTCGAAGAACGACGTCAGGAAGAACACGCCTACGGCCACGGCGGCGAGGCCGTAGGCGGCCGCGATGTCCGAGAAGTAGTACGTGGTCAGCTTGCCGACGACACCCTCGGAGTCCAGGTTGATCGTTCCGGCGTCGCCGAGGAGCTGGAGCATGAAGCCGAGCCAGAACAGCAGGCCCGCCAGCGTGACGGCGAACGCGGGGGCACCGATCCTGGCGAAGAAGAAGCCGTGCAGGGCTCCGATGGCCGCGCCCCCGCCGAGGGCGACGAGGACGGCGAGCCACTCGTTCATCCCGTGGCTGACGCTCATGACGGCGACGATGGCGCCCGCGACACCGCTGACGGAGCCGACCGACAGGTCGATCTCGCCGAGCAGCAGGACGAAGATGATGCCGACGGCCATCATGCCCGTGCCGACCATGGTGACGGCGATGTTGTTCAGGTTCTCCGCCGAGAGGAAGGCGGAGTTCAGGCTCTGGAAGATGATCGCGATGATCACCAGGCCCAGGACGACCGGGATCGAGCCCAGGTCACCGGCGTGCATCTTCCGCCGGAACTCGGAGACGTATCCCTTGAGGCCCTGCTCGCGCACCAGCAGGCGGGGGTCGACCGCGGTGACCGCGTCGTGTGCGGCGTCCGGATTGACGACGGGCGCCTCGACGTGGGTGGAGGTCTTCTCGGTGCTCACTTCTGAACCTCCGCGTTGCGCGCCGCACGGCGGGTCACGGCGTTGTCCGTGGCGCCGGTGATGGCGGAGATGATGTCTTCCTGGGAGGTCGACTTGACCTCGAAGACGCCGTTGTTCCGGCCGAGCCGGAGTACGGCGACCTTGTCGGCGACCGCCTTGACGTCGGCCATGTTGTGGCTGATCAGGATCACGGCGTGGCCGCGCTCCCGCAGCCGCTCGACGAGGTCGAGCACCTGTGCGGTCTGCTCGACGCCCAGGGCGGCGGTGGGCTCGTCGAGGATGACGAGCTTGGGCTCCCCGAGCATCGACCGCGCGATGGCCACGGTCTGGCGCTGACCGCCGGACAGCGAGGCGATCGGGATGCGGACGCTGGGGATGCGGATCGACAGCGTCTTCAGCAGTTCGAGGGCGCGGCGCTCCATCTCGACCTCGTCGAGCACACCGCGCTTGCGGAGCTCGCGGCCGAGGTAGAGGTTGCCGACGACGTCGATGTTGTCGCACAGCGCGAGGTCCTGGTAGACCGTCGCGATGCCGAGGCTCTGGGCGTCGTGGGGGCGGTTGATCGACACGCCCCTGCCCTCCCACTCGATGACGCCTTCATCGATGGGATGCACGCCGGCGATCGTCTTGACCAGCGTGGACTTTCCGGCGCCGTTGTCGCCGACCAGGGCGACCACCTCACCGGCGTGGATCTCGAGCTCTACGTCGGTGAGCGCCTGGACGGCACCGAACCGCTTGGAGACCCCGCGCAACGCCAACACGGGCGTAGCGGACACGTGAACCATCTCCTTCGCCGCCTGACCGGCGGGGATGCCGCGCCACGGGGTAGGCGGCGCGGAGGCTGAGCAGTGCAGATATGCATAAGTGTTCCGACCGGTGCCCCTCCCGCAGCGGGGGCTGGATGGCGGGAGAGGACACCGGAAGGTTTCTGCGGGGACGGGACCGTCCCCGGGCAGAGGCCGGAGCGCCGGGTACCGGTGCTCCGGCGTGCGGCCTTACTTCAGGCCGAGCTGGTCACACGCGGCCTTGAACCTCGGGGTGCAGATCTCCTGGACGGTGTAGACGCCGTCCTTGATCACCGTGTCCTTGATGTTGTCCTTGGTCAGCGAGACGACCGGGACGAGCACCGACGGGATGCCCTGGTTGGTGGGGCTGTCCACCTTCTCCTTGGCGATCGAGTCGAGCGACTCGCCCTTGGCGAGCGCCACGGCCATCTCGGCCGCGGCGGCGGCCTCCGGCGCGTACGGCTTGTAGACGCTCATGAACTGCTCGCCCGCCACGATCCGCTGCACACCGGCGAGCTCGGCGTCCTGGCCGGTGACCGGCGGGAGCTTGGAGAAGCCGCCGGCCTTGAGGGCGGTGATGATGCCGCCCGCCATGCCGTCGTTCGCGGAGTAGACGCCGATGATCTTGTCCTTGCCGAGGGACGAGATCGCGGCCTCCATGTTGGCGTTGGCGTTCTCCGGCTTCCACTCCTTGGTGTCGTACTCCTTGCCGATGTTCACCTTGCCGTCGAGCTCGGCGTGGGCGCCCTTCTTGAACAGCGCGGCGTTCGGGTCCGTGATGGCGCCGTTCATCATGACGATCTGGCCGTCCTTGGCCTTGTCGCCGAGGGCCTCCAGCAGGGCCTTGCCCTGGACGTGGCCGACCTCTTCGTTGTCGAACGAGGTGTAGGCGTCGATCGGGCCCTCTGCCAGGCGGTCGAAGGCGACGACCGGGATGTCGGCGTCCTTGGCCTTCTTGACGCTGCCGGCGATGGCCTTCGCGTCGACGGCGTCCACGATCAGGGCGTCGACCTTGTTCGTGATCATGGTGTCGACCTGCTGCGTCTGCAGCGTGGCGTCCTGCTTGGCGTTGGCGTAGACGACCTTGGCCTTGCCACCCGTGAGCTCGCTGATCTTCTTCTCGATGAGCGGCTTGTCGAACTTCTCGTAGCGCGCGGTCTGGTTCTCCGGCAGGAGCAGTCCGATGGTGAGGTCGTCGCCCTTCTTCGCGCCGGTCTCGTCGGCGGCGTCGCCCGACTCCCCCGCCTGGCCGCAGGCGGCGAGCGAGACGGCCATTGCGGTGGCAGCGGCAGCGATGGCGGCACGACGCAGATGTGCGTTCACGATGTAAACCTCCCTGACGAGGCCGCGTCGCTGCGGCCGAGGTGGCTGGAAGTCAACTCGGCCCCGCCGCCAGCGTCAAGGAGTAAATCCTTAACGAGATGACAACGGTGCCATCCGTTATCTAAGTGAAGGCAGGAGTCCTGGTGGGCAACGCGCTCTCCAGAAGGGTCGAATCACCCATTTCGCTGAGCACGAGGGCAAGGGCTCCAAGGACCTCGGCGCGTCCGCCGAGCGCTCCCGGCGCCACCGAGAGCTGCCTCGCCGCGCTGGGGATCGCATAGCGGGAGACGGACTCGCGGATGGGTCCCAGTACCAACTCTCCAGCCTCCGCCAGATCGCCGCCCAGCACCACCCGGCTCGGGTTCAGCAGGTTGCACAGGTTCGCCACGCCGCTGCCGATGTGGCGGCCCACGTCGGCCACCACGCGCCGGCAGCCGGGGTCTCCCTCGCGGGCGAGCCGCACCACCTTCTCCATGGTCAGCCCGTCGCCGTGGCTCGGCTGCAGCAGCGGCAGCACGTACCGGGCGGCGGCGAAGGTCTCCAGGCAGCCCCGGTTGCCGCAGCGGCACACCGGACCCGACTCGTCGAGCGTGATGTGCCCGATCTCCCCCGCGGTGCCGCCGGGCCCGCGGTAGATCTGACCGTCTATGACCAGCCCGGCGCCCACACCGCTGGCCACCTTGATGTAGGCGAGGTCCTTGACCCCGCGTCCGCTCCCCCACACCAGCTCGCCGAGCGCGCCGAGGTTGGCGTCGTTGTCGACGTAGACCGGAACGCCCAGGCGCCCGGAGAGCTCGTCGCTGGGGTTTATGCCGGTCCAGCCCGGCAGGATGGCCGTGGAGCCGAGCGTGCCGGACTCCACGTCGATGGGGCCGGGCACGCCGAGACCGACGCCGATGATCTTCCCGGGGCCGATGCCGGTGGCCTCGACGAGCCGGTTGACCAGCGCCTCGGCCCGGCCGAAGCCCTCGGCCGACGAGGCGTCCACGTCCAGCGGCTCGGCCTCCTCCGCCAGCACCTGGTGGGCGAGGTTGCCGACCGCGACCCGCAGGTGGGTGTGGCCGAAGTCGACCCCGATCACGATGCCCGCGTCGCCGCTGAGGGAGACGCTGCGGGCGCGCCTGCCGCCCGCGGAGGTGGGCGTCACCTCGACCGTGCCGCCGTCCTTGAGCTCGCGGACGATGTTGGAGACCGTGGCCGCGGAGAGGCCGGTGCTCCTGGCGATCTCCGCCTGCGTGAGCGAGCCGGCCATGCGCACCGCGCGCACGACCCGCTCGAGGTTGGCCCGGTGCAGTGATGTCTGCGATCCCGGAGTCTCCATTGACTCATCCACTCCTGCCCCCGGTGGGCGGCACGACGACCGCCCCCGGTCGGGGCACCGCGAGGGAACCCCGACATCTCTCCAACTTGTGAACCCTAAGCTCAGCTCTCGGGGCCTTTCGCGTCAAGACCTTGAGCAAGGGCGACAGGGCCCCGGCACCACGGCGGATCAACGCCCGGGCCCCGTTCGACGCGGCGTCGAACGGGGCCCGGGCGGGTGCCGCGGCAGGCGGCGGAGTCGTCTTCGTTACTTGAGCGTGCCCGCGGTGAGACCGGACTGGACCTGCCGCTGGAAGGACAGGTACACGACGATCACGGGCAGCATGGCGATCGTCATGCCCGCGAAGATCACCGGCAGGTCGCCCTCGTATCCCTGCTGCTGGTTCAGCAGCACCAGGCCCTGGGTGAGCACCGAGCGGTCCTTGTCGAAGCCGCTCTGCTGCTGCATCAGGGTCATGGGGAGGATGTACTGGTTCCACTGGCCCAGCACGTTGAAGATCCCGACGCTGAGCAGACCCGGCTTGGCCATCGGGACCATGACCTGGAAGAAGATCCGGGTGTGGGAGGCGCCGTCGATGACCGCGGCCTCGTGGATGGCCGTGGGCAGCGTCCGGAAGAACGCGTGCATGAAGAAGACGGTGAAGGGCAGCGAGTAGGCGATGTAGACCAGGATCAGACCCTGGTACGTGTTGAGCATGCCGAGCATGTCGACGAGGAAGTACAGCGGCACCAGGCCGAGGTAGACCGGGAACATCGCGCCGGCGACGAAGAAGTAGTAGAAGAAGCGGTTGCCCGGGAACTCGTAGCGGGCGAGCACGTACGCCGCCATCGCGCCGAGCAGCATCGTCAGCGGGATGGAGAAGGCGAGCACGATCAGGGTGTTGGCGAAGTAGTCGCCGATCCCCTTCTCCCAGGCGCGGCCGAAGGCGTCGAAGTTCCAGTTCGACGGCCACGACCAGGCGCTGGCGCCGATCTCCGTGTCGGTCTTGAAGGAGCCGATCAGCAGCCAGAAGAGCGGCAGCACGATCATCACGGCCCACAGGATCAGGAAGCCGTGCGAGAAGACGTTGAGGACCCTGCCCTCGCCGTCGCCGCCGACGGATCCGGTGCGGCCGTCCACACCGTTCTGCGAGCCGCGCGGGCCGGGCACGGCGTCCTTCTCGACGCCGGGGATCAACCGGGTGTTCGACATGGCGTGTTCCCCGCTCAGTATTCGATGCGCTCGCGGCGGCTGACCCGCAGCGTGACGAGGGACAGGATCAGCGTGAGGACGAGGATGACGACGCCCATGGCGCAGGCGTAACCGCTCTTCCCGAAGGAGAGGAAGTTACGCATCAGGTAGGTCGCCATGACCTCGCTGTTGTGGTCGGGGCCGCCGCCGTAGCTGTTGCCCGGTGTCATGACGGAGATGAGGGCGAAGCAGTCCATGGCGAGGATCGCGAGGTACACCCAGGCCGTCTGCACCGTGTCCCACAGCAGGGGCAGCGTGACCCGGAAGAAGGACTGCGTCCGGCTCGCGCCGTCCAGCAGCGCGGCCTCGTAGATCTCCTTCGGCACCGACTGCATCGCGGCGGAGAACAGCACGAGGTAGAAGCCGACGCCCCACCACAGCAGCACGAAGGCCACGCACCACAGCACGAGATCGGGCTCGTTGAGCCATTCGATCGGGTGCGCGGGGTCGGACAGGCCCAGCTTGATGAAGATGCCGTTGATCAGGCCGGCGACGTCACCGCGGTAGATGGCCCGCCAGAGCACGGCGAGGATGGCGATCGAGAGCACGTGCGGAACGAAGAACAGGATCTTGTAGAGGCCCGATCCCTTCACTCCTCGGATTCCGCCGGAGCCACCCCGCCCGCCCACGTTCACCATGAAGGCGAAGAAGAGGGCGAGCAGGATGGTCGCGATCGGCAGGAAGATCAGGAGCAGGATGTTGTGCCACAGGGCCTTCAGGAACACCTCGTCGGAGAACAGCGCGGTGTAGTTGTCGAGTCCGACGAAGCTCATCTCCTGCGACTGGCCCTGCCAGTTCGTGAAGGAGTATCCGAAGGTCTGCAGATACGGCCAGATCATGAAGACCGCGTACAGCACGACCGGAACGATCAGAAATCCGGTGACGAACCGGTACTTTCCCTGTTGCATGGCACCCTGCCCCTGGTTTCCCGGCCTCGGCTACTGACGCTTGTTGTTCTTGCTCGCCGGGTCCTTGGCCGCCTTGTCGACCGCGGCCTGCGCCCGCTTGAGCCATTCGTTCGGCTGGATGCGCTTGGCCATGAGCTCGGCGGAGGCGGTGCGGATGGACTCGTCCATCTCGCTGTACCAGGTGGTGTAGAAGTAGTCGAAGCGCTGCTCGACCGGACAGGCGTCGACGGCCTCGACGGCCGACTTGGTGCCGGGGCGCAGGGACACGCTCTTGTCGACACCGTCCTGAAGGATCGTCAGCGAGTTGGCCACCTGGGCGAACTTCGTCGACCATTCCTTGGACAGCATCATCCGGAGGAACTCCAGGCCGCCCGCCTTGTTCTTGGCCTTCTCCGGGACGATGTACGGCTCACCCGCACCGGCCCGGATGGCCTCGAAGGGCAGCTTGCTGGCCGGCAGCAGCGGCATCGGCAGGAACTTCATGTCGAAGTCCGCCGGGGTCTGCTTCAACTGCTCGTTCTCCAGCCAGGAGCCGGAGGGGATGAAGACGGCCTTGCCCTCGTTCCACGCGGTCTGCGACTCGATATGGTCAAGGGAGTTGGTGCCGGGCATGAGCAGGCCCTTGTCGACGATCTCGTAGATCGCCTCGATGGACTGCTTGGCCACGTCGCTGCCGACGAAGGCCTTGGGGTCGAGGTTGTCGATCGCCTTCATGGCGTCCAGACCGCCGGTCTTGGCGATCAGGTCCATGATCATGACGTTGATGTAGTAGGGGTGCTTGCCCTGGTGGGCGAGGCCGCCGATGCCGTCCTTCTTGGCCTCCTGCATGATCCCCAGGAAGGCGTCCCACGTCTTCGGGACCTCCCAGCCCTTCTCCTTGAAGAGCTTGCCGGAGTACCAGACGCCCCAGACCGTGTAGACGTAGTTGAGCGCGTGCATCTTGCCGCCGATGAAGCCCTTGTCGGCGGTGCCCGGGATCAGGACGTCCTTGACCTTCTTGGTCGGGTCGTCGACGGACGGCGCCTCGAGGAGTTCGGTGAGGTCGGCGAGCTGGCCGTTCTTGTGCAGCACGTCGAGCTTGATCTGCTGGGCGCCGGAGTCGTCGACCACGTCCGGCGGGTTGCCCGCGTTGAAGCGCGGCTGGAGCTTACCGGTGATCTCCTGCGTGCCCAGGTGGCTGATCTTCGGGCCGTACTTGGCCTTGTACAGCTTCTCCCACTCGATGGCGTACTGGTCGCCGAAGCCGCCCTTGAAGATGACGACGTCGAGCGTGCCGCCCTTGGCGACGCCGAACGGGTTGTCCTTCGTCACCTCGCCCTTCTGCTTCTCCTGGTCGTCACCGCTGCCGCTGCTGGCGCACGCGGACAGGAAACTCATCGTCGGGACGGCAATCAGACCGAGTGCGGCCGACCGCTTGATCAGATTTCGACGGCTGAGGCCCTCATTGTTGTCGTGGGCAGAGGTGGATCCCATGCTCAAGTCCTCGCCTTCTCCAGGACTCAGGCGGTGTACCGGTCGCCCGTACTGCTCGCCTCAGGCGAAGGGCCCCGTTACCGCTGTCGGTTGCTGTGTTTTCCCGAAGGGAAACCCAGTGAAGCTCGGGTCGTGCACCGGCCGGCAGCGGGAACGGACCATTTCACGGCCGCCGGTCCGCGTGGCCCCGGCCGCCGCTCGTTCCCCCCTGCCCGCAACCTGTAACTGCTATACGGACGCCGACAGGTATAGTCCACTTCCCGCCAAGTGAGCAAGATCGAATGCAAGGTTGGACGGCAGTCTTTCCCGAGTTGAGACCTCGCGGATACATACGACCCCTGCACACCCTTACGACCGCTGCAATCTTCGCGGAACACCATATTCCGACCCGCCCGCATCGCCAACACCCTTGACACCGAAGGAAGCTTGGCTCCCTACTGGATCCTGCGCCTCGCGCCTGACAACGTTGTCCAACGCGCCTTTCCCCTGGAGGAATGACCCGGGATGCAGCCCAGACTCCGACCCCGGCAGAGACCAGTCCACGCGGTCACCCTCGCGGTGAGCGCCTCACTCCTCATATTGACGGCCCCCTCCGCCGCCGTCGCCCTTCCCGCACAGTCCGGCCAATCCCCCGCCGCGGACCGGGAATTCACGTCGTCCTTCGAAGCGGATGAAAAACAGCCCAATTGGCGTAATACCGTCGAAGTCGGCACCGACGGAAAGAAGCGGTCGTCGGGCGTGGACGGCGGATTCTCGAGCGGAATACCGGGCAATGTCACCGACAAGGTGATCGAACTGCGCGCCAGCGGCGAGAACACCGGCGCCGGCGAGACGAAGGAAAATCTCGTCGACCTCCTGCCGGGCAGCAAGTGGCTCACCTTCGAGCCCACGGGATGGGTCGAGTTCGACACCGACGAGCCGGTCAAGGTCGCCACCTACGCGCTGACGTCCGCCAACGACTTCGCCGAGCGCGACCCCAGGGACTGGACGCTCAAGGGATCGGCCGACGGAAAGACGTGGACCGTCCTCGACACGCGTGCGGGCGAGACCTTCGCCAAGCGCTTCGAGACGAAGACGTACGACATCGGCTCGCCGTCCGAGGTGACGGCGTACGCGCACTACCGCCTGGAGATCACGAAGAACAACGGCGCGTCCGGCATCACCCAGCTCGCGGACGTGCAGTTCTCAGGCGGCGACACGAGCACCCCCGTTCCGGACGACATGCGCACCCAGGTCGACCGCGGTCCCAGCGGCTCCCCCACCGCCAAGGCCGGGGCCGGTTTCACCGGCAAGCGGGCGCTGCGGTACGCGGGCACCCACACGCCGGACGGCCGCGCCTACTCGTACAACAAGGTCTTCGACGTCGACATCGCCGTGCGGCGCGACACCGAGCTGTCGTACAAGGTCTTCCCGGCCATGGCGGAGACGGACCTCGGCTACCCCGCCACGAACGTGGCCGTGGACCTCGCCTTCACCGACGGCACCTACCTGAGCGACCTGAAGGCCGTCGACTCGCACGGCGGGCTGCTGACCCCCCAGGGCCAGGGCGCCGCCAAGCGGCTGTACGTCAACCAGTGGAACGCCGTCGCCTCCGGCATCGGCACGGTCGCGGCCGGCAAGACCGTCGACCGCGTCCTGGTGGCGTACGACTCCCCCAAGGGGCCGGCGAAGTTCCAGGGCTGGATCGACGACGTCACGATCAGGCCCAAGACGCCCGAGAAGCGGCTGGAGCACCTGTCGGACTACGCCTCCACGACACGCGGCACCAACTCCAGCGGTTCCTTCTCCCGCGGCAACACCTTCCCCGCCACCGCGGTCCCGCACGGCTTCAACTTCTGGACCCCGGTCACCAACGCGGGCTCCCAGAGCTGGCTCTACGAGTACGCGCGCGGCAACAACGCGGACAACCTCCCGACCGTGCAGGCGTTCAGCACCAGCCACGAGCCGAGCCCGTGGATGGGCGACCGGCAGACGTTCCAGCTGATGCCGTCCGCCGCGGCGGGCACCCCGAACACCTCGCGCACCGGCCGGGCGCTGCCCTTCCGGCACGAGAACGAGACGGCGCGCCCGCACTACTACGGCGTGACGTTCGAGAACGGCCTCAAGGCCGAGATGACGCCGACCGACCACGCGGCGATGATGCGGTTCACCTACCCCGGTGACGACGCGAGCGTGATCTTCGACAACGTGACCAGGCAGGGCGGTCTCACCCTCGATCCCGCGACCCGGTCCTTCACCGGTTTCTCCGACGTCAAGAGCGGTCTGTCCACGGGTGCCACGCGGCTGTTCGTCCACGGCGTCTTCGACGCGCCGGTCACGGACTCGGCGGCCGACGGCGTCAGCGGCAGGCTCCGCTTCGACGCGGGCGACGACCGCACGGTGACCCTGCGCATCGCCACCTCGCTGATCAGCATGGACCAGGCGAAGAAGAACCTCGCCGACGAGATCCCGGCGGGCACCGGCTTCGAGCGCGTCCGCGGCAAGGCGCAGGACGCGTGGGACGACCTGCTGGGCAGGGTCGAGGTCGAAGGCGCCACGCACGACCAGCTGACCACGCTCTACTCCAGCCTGTACCGGCTGTACCTGTACCCGAACTCGGGCTTCGAGAACACCGGCAGCAAGCAGAAGCCCCGGTACCAGTACGCGAGCCCCTTCTCGCCGATGCCCGGGCCCGACACTCCGACCCGGACCGGCGCGAAGATCGTCGACGGCAAGGTGTACGTCAACAACGGCTTCTGGGACACCTATCGCACGACCTGGCCCTCGTACTCCTTCCTGACGCCGAAGAAGGCGGGCGAGCTGGTGGACGGCTTCGTCCAGCAGTACAAGGACGGCGGCTGGATCTCCCGGTGGTCCTCCCCGGGCTACGCGGACCTGATGACCGGCACCAGCTCGGACGTGGCCTTCGCCGACGCCTACGTCAAGGGCGTGGACTTCGACGCGGAGGCGGCGTACGAGGCCGCGCTGAAGAACGCGACCGTGGTCCCGCCGTCGTCGGGCGTGGGCCGCAAGGGCATGGAGACCTCACCGTTCCTCGGTTACGCCTCCACCGAGACCCACGAGGGCCTGTCCTGGTCGCTGGAGGGCTACCTCAACGACTACGGGCTCGCCGAGATGGGCAGGGCGCTGTACGAGAAGACGAAGAAGGCGCGCTACCGGGAGGAGTCCGAGTACTTCCTGAACCGCGCCCGCAACTACGTCACGCTCTTCGACTCCGAGGCCGGCTTCTTCCAGGGCCGCAACCTCAAGGGCGACTGGCGGGTTCCGTCGGGCCAGTACGACCCGCGGGTGTGGGGCTACGACTACACGGAGACCAACGGCTGGGGCTACGCCTTCACCGCGCCCCAGGACTCGCGCGGTCTCGCCAACCTCTACGGCGGCCGCTCGGGCCTCGGCAAGAAACTCGACACCTACTTCGCCACGCCCGAGACGGCGTCGCCGGAGTTCGTCGGCTCGTACGGCTCCGTCATCCACGAGATGACCGAGGCGCGCGACGTGCGGATGGGCATGTACGGCCACTCGAACCAGGTGGCCCACCACGTCACCTACATGTACAACGCGGCGTCCCAGCCGTGGAAGACGCAGGAGAAGGTGCGCGAGGTGCTGTCGCGCCTGTACACGGGCAGCGAGATCGGCCAGGGCTACCACGGCGACGAGGACAACGGCGAGCAGTCCGCCTGGTACCTGTTCTCCGCGCTCGGGTTCTACCCGCTGGTGATGGGCAGCGGGGAGTACACCATCGGCTCGCCCCTGTTCACGAAGGCGACCGTGCATCTCGACAACGGGCGCGAACTGGTCGTGAAGGCCCCGAGGAACAGCTCGCGGAACATCTACGTGCAGGGCCTGAAGGTCAACGGCGAGAAGTGGGACTCCACGTCGCTGCCGCACGAGGTGATCGCCGAGGGCGGCACGCTGGAGTTCGCGATGGGCGCCGAGCCGTCCACGTGGGGCACGGGCAAGGACGCCGCGCCCGTCTCCCTCACCCAGGACGACAAGGTCCCCGCCCCGCGGCACGACATGACCACGGCCGGCGGCCCGCTCCTCGACAACACCTCGCGCACGTCGGCGGCTTTCACGTCGGTCGACCTGCCGGTGGCGCCGGGAACCCGGGCGGTGGAGTACACGCTGACGTCGGCGGCGAAGGACAGGGCGCCGACGGGCTGGGTCCTGCAGGGCTCGGCCGACGGCCGGTCGTGGACGGACCTGGACAAGCGGTCGGGCGAGTCGTTCCGCTGGGACCGGCAGACGCGGGTGTTCACGGTCGAGAGGCCGGGGGCGTACGCGCACTACCGACTGGTGGCCGCGGACGAGGCGTCGCTCGCGGAGGTGGAACTCCTCGGCCGGTAGCGAGGGCTCACCTGTCGCGTACAACTCCTTGCGCCACGACACGTATTGATACGTGAATGTCCGGTGGAAGGTACATGGTGATCCTGTGGCTCGCCTCGCCTCGCGGGGCGAGCCACTTCTGTCGATCCTTCCGTTGGAAGAACTACGTGGCGGAACTGGGCTGGAACACCTACCGCCTGCTGTTCCGACGGAACGCGAAGGGCCGCACTCCTCGGTGAGGAGTGCGGCCCTTCGGCTTGTCCGGGACGTCAGCCGCGGCTGTGCTTATCCACGAATGAGGTTGCGCAGCACGTACTGCATGATGCCGCCGTTGCGGTAGTAGTCCGCCTCACCGGGGGTGTCGATGCGGACGACCGCGTCGAACTCCACACCGGTGTCGGTGGTGACCTTGACCGTGCGCGGCGTGGTGCCGTTGTTCAGCTCGGTGACGCCGGAGATGGAGAAGGTCTCCTCACCGGTCAGGCCGAGGGACTCGGCCGAGGCGCCCTCCGGGAACTGGAGCGGCAGGACGCCCATGCCGATGAGGTTCGAGCGGTGGATGCGCTCGTACGACTCGGCGACGACGGCCTTGACGCCGAGGAGCGCGGTGCCCTTGGCGGCCCAGTCACGGGACGAGCCGGAGCCGTACTCCTTGCCCGCCAGGATCACCAGCGGGACGCCGGCGGCCTGGTAGTTCTGCGAGGCGTCGTAGATGAAGGAGACCGGGCCGCCGTCCTGCGTGAAGTCACGCGTGTAGCCGCCCTCGGTGCCCGGCGCGATCTGGTTGCGCAGGCGGATGTTGGCGAACGTACCGCGGATCATGACCTCGTGGTTGCCGCGGCGCGAGCCGTAGCTGTTGAAGTCGCGACGCTCGACGCCGTGCTCCGTGAGGTACTTGCCGGCCGGGGTGTCGGCCTTGATCGCACCGGCCGGGGAGATGTGGTCGGTGGTGACCGAGTCGCCCAGCTTGGCCAGCACGCGGGCGCCGGAGATGTCGGAGACCGGAGTGGTCTCCATCGTCATGCCCTCGAAGTACGGGGGCTTGCGCACGTAGGTGGACTGCGGGTCCCACTCGAAGGTGTTGCCGGTCGGGATCGGCAGCGCCTGCCACTGGGCGTCGCCCGCGAAGACGTCGGAGTAGGACTTGGAGAACATGTCCTCGCCGATGGCGTTGGCGACGACGTCGTTGACCTCGGCCTCGGTCGGCCAGATGTCGGCCAGGTAGACCGGCTTGCCCTCGGTGTCGGTGCCGAGCGCGTCCTTGGTGATGTCCACCTTCATCGAACCGGCGAGGGCGTACGCGACGACCAGCGGCGGGGAGGCGAGGTAGTTCATCTTGACGTCGGGGTTGATCCGGCCCTCGAAGTTGCGGTTGCCGGACAGCACCGAGGTGACCGCGAGGTCGTGGTCGTTGACCGCCTTGGAGACCTCCTCCGGCAGCGGACCGGAGTTGCCGATGCAGGTGGTGCAGCCGTAGCCGACGAGGTTGAAGCCGACCTTGTCGAGGTAGGGGGTCAGGCCCGCCTTGTCGAAGTAGTCGGTGACGACCTTGGAGCCCGGGGCGAGGGTGGTCTTGACCCACGGCTTGCGGGTCAGGCCCTTCTCGACCGCCTTCTTGGCCACCAGCGCGGCGGCGACCATGACGTACGGGTTCGAGGTGTTGGTGCAGGAGGTGATCGCGGCGACGGTGACGGCGCCGTGGTCGATCGTGTAGGTCGAGCCGTCGGGGGCGGTGACGGTGACCGGGTTGCTCGGGGCGCCGTTGGGGGCGACGGCCGGGGCGTCGGAGGCCGGGAAGGACTCCTGGCCCGCCTCGTCCACGCTGTCGACGTAGTTGCGGACGTCCTGCTTGAACTGCTCGGCGGCGTTCGCGAGGACGATACGGTCCTGCGGGCGCTTCGGACCGGCGATCGAGGGCACGACCGTGGAGAGGTCGAGCTCCAGCTTCTCGGAGAAGTCGGGCTCGGCGGCCGGGTCGAGCCAGAGGCCCTGCTCCTTGGCGTACGCCTCGACGAGCGCGACCTGCTGCTCGGAGCGGCCGGTGAGCTTGAGGTACTTCAGGGTCTCGCCGTCGATCGGGAAGATCGCGGCGGTGGAGCCGAACTCCGGCGACATGTTGCCGATGGTGGCGCGGTTCGCGAGGGAGGTGGCGGCGACGCCCTCACCGTAGAACTCGACGAATTTGCCGACGACGCCGTGCTTGCGCAGCATCTCCGTGATGGTGAGCACGAGGTCGGTGGCGGTGGTGCCGGTGGGCAGCTCACCGGTCAGCTTGAAGCCGACGACGCGCGGGATGAGCATGGAGACCGGCTGACCGAGCATGGCGGCCTCGGCCTCGATGCCGCCGACGCCCCAGCCGAGCACACCGAGGCCGTTGACCATGGTGGTGTGCGAGTCGGTGCCGACGAGGGTGTCCGGGTACGCCTGGCCGCCTCGGACCATGACGGTGCGGGCCAGGTGCTCGATGTTCACCTGGTGGACGATGCCGGTGCCGGGCGGGACGACCTTGAACTCGTCGAAGGCGGTCTGGCCCCAGCGCAGGAACTGGTAGCGCTCCTTGTTGCGGCCGTACTCGAGCTCGACGTTCTGGCCGAAGGCGTCCGCGGTGCCGAACTTGTCGGCGATGACGGAGTGGTCGATGACCAGCTCGGCCGGGGCCAGCGGGTTGATCTTCGCCGGGTCGCCGCCGAGCTCCTTGACCGCCTCGCGCATGGTGGCGAGGTCGACGACACAGGGAACACCGGTGAAGTCCTGCATGATCACGCGGGCCGGCGTGAACTGGATCTCCTGGCTGGGCTGGGCCTGGGAGTCCCAGTTGCCGAGGGCCCGGATGTGGTCGGCGGTGATGTTCGCGCCGTCCTCGGTGCGGAGCAGGTTCTCCAGGAGGACCTTGAGGCTGTAGGGGAGGCGCGCGGAGCCCTCGACCTTGTCCAGCCTGAAGATCTCGTACGACTCGTCGCCCACGCGCAGCGTGCTGCGGGCGTCGAAGCTGTTCGCCGACACGACAGTCTCCTTCATCAATGTGCGCGTACTACCTCAATGCTGCCGCCACGGCTCCTCGCCGATCCGCTAAGGTAAGGCTTAGTTAGGTAACCCTTACCGATAGGCGGCTTGCGGTACGCCTTCGGCAGATATCTCGATGTCGAGATAACTCTAGTACATGACCGCCGCGCGGTCATGCCCGGACACCCTCCTCCCGGCCGTCGACCCGCCGCCGCGCCGGTCGTCGCCCCGGCCGTCGACCAGTCGTAGACCGGCCGTCGCACCGGAGAAACTCTCCGGTACGCGCCCCACCCCGCGAGGGGCCGGCCCGACGCGCCCCTCGGCACGCAACCGACACCCCGTCAGGCGCCACCCGCCCCGGCCGGCTCGACGAGGCGCCGGCGTGGACCGCGCGTCGTGACCTGCGCAGCGACATCCCCCTCGCCGTCGACACCGATTGCCCGGACGTTTGCGGTGTGTTCTGCCAGATTTCGGGCACAAGGGGGTGAACTCCCCTCGAATGCATACCAACAGGCGAACGGCCGCCCCGGAAGGCGGCATCACTCCAACAGCCCATGCCCGCACGATCACATCTCATATGTGAGATAGCCTCCAGCCATGGCAGACGACTACCTCGTACGTATCGGCAAGCTCATCCGTGACGCCCGTCAGCATCGTGGCTGGACACAGAGTCAGCTGGCCGAGGCGCTCGGCACCAGCCAGAGCGCCGTGAACCGTATCGAGCGCGGCAATCAGAACATCAGCCTTGAGATGATCGCGCGCATCGGTGAGGCGCTCGACAGTGAAATCATCTCGCTCGGTTACGCGGGGCCCATGCATCTCCGAGTCGTCGGCGGACGCCGTCTCTCCGGTTCCATCGACGTCAAGACGAGCAAGAACGCGTGCGTGGCGCTGCTGTGCGGCTCGCTGCTCAACAAGGGGCGCACCGTGCTGCGGCGCGTGGCCCGCATCGAAGAGGTCTACCGCCTGCTCGAAGTGCTCAACTCGGTCGGTGTGCGCACCCGTTGGATCAACGAGGGCATGGACCTGGAGATCGTGCCGCCCGCCGGTCTCGACATGGACTCCATGGACGCCGACGCCGCGCGCCGCACGCGTTCGATCATCATGTTCCTCGGGCCGCTGCTGCACCGGATGGACACGTTCCGCCTGCCGTACGCCGGTGGGTGCGACCTCGGGACCCGGACCATCGAGCCCCACATGATCGCCCTGCGCCGCTTCGGTCTGGACATCACGGCGACCGAGGGCATCTACCACGCCCGGGTGGACCGTTCGACATCGCCGGACCGGCCGATCGTCCTGACCGAGCGCGGCGACACGGTGACCGAGAACGCGCTGCTGGCCGCCGCACGCCACGACGGCGTGACCGTCATCCGCAACGCCTCCTCCAATTACATGGTCCAGGACCTGTGCTTCTTCCTGGAGGCGCTGGGCGTCAAGGTCGAGGGCGTCGGCACCACGACGCTGACCGTGCACGGCGTGCCGAACATCGACGTGGACGTCGACTACTCCCCCTCCGAGGACCCGGTCGAGGCGATGAGCCTGATCGCCGCCGCCGTGGTGACCGAGTCGGAGCTGACGATCCGCCGGGTGCCCATCGAGTTCCTGGAGATCGAGCTGGCGGTCCTGGAGGAGATGGGCCTCGACCACGACCGCTCCGGCGAGTACGCGGCGGACAACGGGCGCACCCGTCTGGTGGACCTGACCGTGCGGCCGTCCAAGCTGGAGGCGCCGATCGACAAGATCCACCCCATGCCGTTCCCCGGCCTGAACATCGACAACGTGCCGTTCTTCGCTGCGATCGCGGCCGTGGCGCAGGGCCAGACGCTGATCCACGACTGGGTCTACGACAACCGTGCGATCTATCTCACGGACCTCAACCGCCTGGGCGGCAGGCTCCAGTTGCTCGACCCGCACCGGGTCCTGGTGGAGGGCCCCACCCGCTGGCGCGCGGCGGAGATGATGTGCCCGCCGGCACTGCGCCCCGCGGTGGTCGTCCTCCTCGCGATGATGGCGGCGGAGGGCACGTCGGTGCTGCGGAACGTGTACGTCATCAACCGGGGCTACGAGGACCTGGCGGAGCGGCTGAACACGGTGGGGGCGCAGATCGAGATCTTCCGGGACATCTGACAGGATACCGCCACACCCGACCTGACCTGCGGAAACGCGGGTCAGGCGGGGGTGCGGCGGCACCCGTGGGACTTCTGTGGGACTTTGCACCTGAGCCGGGGCTCCTGCGGGCCGCTGTCCGGGCCCGACGCCGTCCGGGCCGAGGCTACGCGAAGATCGCGTCGATGGCGGCGGTGCCCCGTGCGCCCGCGCGAGGCAGGAAGTGGGAATACTTCCGCAAGGTGAACCCGGGGTCGGAGTGGCCCAGCCAGCGCGCCAGGGAGACGACAGATTCGCCGGCCTCCAGTTCCTCTGAGGCATAGAAATGGTGGATGACCCGAGCCACGCTTGATGACAGAGGCGCACCACCACAACGCGCGTCAGATGAGCGTCACGGGCGCCATTTCAGCGTCAAGATATCACCGGTAACGCCCATATCGCACATAATGCAGACGCACAAAACTGCAGGTCAGGACCCCTTGGCGCGTTCAAGGATGGCGAGGCACTCCAAGTGATGCGTCATGGGAACACGTCACACCTCTTCGGAAACGGGAAAGGCCCGGCAGAGCTCCTTTTCCCGCCCCACGGGCTGAGGCCGCGAGCCACCTGCAACCAACGGTTGACCTCTCCCGGCCTTCACCGTCCCCGACACGGTGGCTGACCAGCTCAGTCCAAGTGTCCGCGCGCCAGCCGTTCGGCCAGGTCGATGGCCGTGTGGCGCAGGGAGGCGCACAACTCCTCCGTGACGCGGCGCAGTCCGGGCCCATCGAGTTCCGTGGAGTCCTCCACGTCCCACGCCGCCGACAGGGCATCGATGATCCTTCGGCGCAGGTCTCCGGCCGTGCGGGAGAGCAGCGTGAACGACAGGTGGAACGACGCCCCGTCCTGGGCGATCGCCTGGTGGGCTGTGCCGTGGGGCAGGTACAGCAGGTCGCCGACCTCCAGCAGCGGTCGGGCGGTGACGGCGCCCGGTTCCTCGCACGGGCCCGGGCTCCAGCCGGTGGCCGGGGGCGGCCCGTGCACCTGCCATCGCTTGCGGCCGGTGATCTGGGCGACCAGCACATGTGCGGCGTCCCGGTGCACGGGCAGTGCGGCCGAGCCCGGCGGCGTCCAGAAGCCATAGACGCGCACCCGCCGTCCGCAGGCCGCCGCCAGCCGGGCCGCCACGTCCGCCACGGTGGGCTCCCACAGTTCCAGGCGGTTGAACTTGACCGCAGCCCCCGCCTCGACGGCCGACGCCACGCGCCGCGTGTCCAGCACCACTTCGTCGGGGCTGCGCAGGACGATCCGCTCCGTGCGGCAGAACTCGTCGTGGGAGACCGGCCGGCCGTCGCGGAGCACCACGACGTAGGGCGGGCGCAGCAGCGGGGTGCGCAGCAGCGCGGGGGCGTCGGGCAGGTCGGGGGCCAGCCAGTCGGTGGTGAGCACCTGGACGCGGCGGCCCCACGCGGCGGAGAGCGGTCCGTCGGCGGCGAGAAGGCCGGCCGGGCACGGCGCGTCGTGCGGCGCGCCGGAGTGCGTGCGGGTCGAGGTCTCCATCACGGTACGCGCAGCTCCTTCGGAGTCGGATCGGGTGAGGCGTCAACGGGTCCAAGGGTCCCGGTGCCGTTGGGGCGTTGCTCCAGCCGGAGGGACAGCCCGAACGGCAGGGGGGTACGGGCCCGGCCGTGGCCGAACTCCGGCCACAGGTGGACCGGGGCATCAGTGCGCTCGGCGACGGCGGCAGCCAGACGAGTGACGTCCAGCGCCCCGCCCCGCTCGTCGCGGCACGCCGTGAACTCACCCAGGACGACGGCCCGGGCCCGCCGCAGCCAGCCGGCGCATGCGAGGACGTCCAGGGCGCGCAGCAGGCGGCGCAGGTCGTCGTCCACGTCCTCCAGCAGCAGGACCGCACGAGCCGGCGGTGTCAGAACCGCCGTCAGGCAGGCGGCGACGCTCAGGTTGAGCGGAACGGCGCGGCCGGTGACGACCGCCTCCACTCGACGACCGGGTTGCGCCGCGAACGTCGTCGTACCAGTCACAGGCGGCGCCGCGCCGTGCAACCGCCGGAGGAGTGCGGCCAGGTCGCTGCGGCGTCCCGTGAGCAGCCGGGGGTCCAGGGCGTGGGTGGCGTGCAGGAAACCGACGTCGGGGCGGTGCGTCGCCAGCCACGCACCGAGGGCGCAGGAGTCGGAGAAGCCGACGAAGAGGGTCGGCGGGAGCGTCACCGGCAGCAGCCCGGCCAGTCGCGGCAGGATCTCCGTCGCGCCGAACCCCCCTTGGGCGGCCCAGACGACGGGGTAGTCGGGGCTGGTGAGCGCGGCAGCGAGGACCTCTGCCCGTCGCTCCGCCGTCGCGACGCTGTAGCCGTGCGGTCCGCTCTCCTGCTCGTCCGGCCCCATCTCCTCGCAGCGCACTCCGAGCGAGGCGAGCCTGCCGACCTGCGCCGCGCGACCCGCGGGAGAGAGCAGGGGGCGGCCGGAGGTGTTCACGACCGCCGCGCGCAGGGCCATCATGCGCTGCCGGCCGCACGCAGATCCGTGACCAGGTTCCGCAGCGCGGCCCGCAGCCGGTCCCGGTCCTGCGGCTGGTAGAACAAGCGCACCAGGGCCGTCCCTCCGGCGTCCCGCAGCGCGACCATGGGCTCAGGACCGTAGCCGACGTCCTCGTCGTGGTAGGTGAAGCGGACCGCGCGCTCCCAGTCGACGTGCAGGTGACAGCCGCACTGCTGGAGGCGCACGGCGTACGGGTCCGCGCCGTCCGGAGCGATCACGAGCTGCCCGCACAGGTTGGCGGCCCAGCCGTCGCCCCGCACCACAGCGATGGCCCCGGTGAACGGGCGCAGCGTCCCCATGAGCCCAGCGAGGAGCGTGTTCGGCGGCTTGTGGCCGTCGCGCCGGTCAGTCATGCCCGCCCCCGGCGGCACGCACGAGGAGGTTGTTCACCGTCTCCTCGCCCTCCCCCTCCAGGTCCACGTGGGCGATGTACGGGGGCAGTTTGGGGGACGGACGTGAGACGGTGACGCCGTGCGCCACCAGCCGGGCGCGTCCTTCCTCGACCCCGTCGGCCCCCCGCAGCGCGGTGCTCAGCCCGGCGGGAGCCACCGGCGACCGTTCAGCGAGGTCCGCCGCCGCGGCGACGCTGCCGGCCTCGACGAGTGTGGCCAGGGCTCCGAAGACGTGCTGGAGGTATCCGGTGCGGTCGCGGAGCACAGCAGCGAGATGGGCGCCGGTCCGGAAGTGCTGGAGGGCGGCGGGGAAGTCCCCGGACCGGAAGGCCGCGTAGCCGTGGGCGTACCGGATGCGCTCCTCGTAGAAGCGGTCGCCGCGCTCCTTGGCGTAGGTGATGGCCTGTGCGAAGTGCTCGTGCGCCGCCGGATCGTCGGCCTGGGCGAGCAGTTGGGCCAGACGGGCGTGGTGGGGCACGAGGAACGCGGTGGCCCCGGACTTCGCTACGCCGGCGAACGCCCGGGTCCAGAACCGGGCGGCCTCCGCGGGCCGCTTCGTGATCTCCAGCAGGAAGGTGATGTTGGCGACGAGGTTGAAGCGCAGGTAGTCCGCGTGCTCACCGGTGAGGCCCTTGATGCCGTCGAGGGCCGAGAAGCACAGGGTGAAGGCGGTGTCGAGGGCCTCTCGCCGCTCCGCCGGGTCGGTGATGCGGCGGGCCCGCATGGTCTCGACGAGCGCCTTGCCGTTGAGGATCCAACTGCGCTCCACCACGTTGTGCGGGGTGTCCTCGGCGTCGTGCAGGACGGCGAGCCCCTCCGCGTAGTGCCGAGCGCCCTCCTCCGGCGCCAGGTTCCGCTTGGTGCGCAGCAGTCCGACAAGGTAGGCGAGATGGGCAGACACCGCAGGAGTGGTGGTGAGCCGCCTGGCCCGCTCCAGCCGCTCGGCGGCGTCGTCGTAGCGGCCGAGCTGGGACTCCGCGATGCCGACGAGCCGTTCGATATCGGCCCGCCTCTCCGGTGACGCCTCCGCCGCGTTCGCCGCGTCGGCGACCAGGAAGAAGTGCTCGAAGTTCTGGAAGGCGAGGGCGTTGCCCAGCTCCAGCAGGGCGTTGGGGAAGGAGGTCGCTCGCAGCGCGTGCCAGCGGTCGGCCGTGCGCGCGGCCACCGCCGCCAGTTCGGCGGCCGGGACGGCGGGGGGCGTCGGCCCCTCGGCCGTCACCACGCCGGGGAGCGAGGAGATGCGGGCGAGCCAGGCCGACCGACTGTGGATCGTGAGCCGCTGGAGCGGGGTGAGCGAGGCGTCGTCGGCCAGCGGGTGCCAGTCCGCGCTCGACGCCAGCACCGTGAAGTCACCGCGGGAGGCCAGTCGGCAGGTGCGGAGGAGCACGCGCAGCGAGGGCCGGTCCCACAAGTCGATCCGGTCCACCAGGAGGGTAAGCCCGCCGCGTCTGGCGCTTGTCGCGGCCATTCCGGCGGCCAGGGTCCTGGCGAGACCGTCGATGACGACGGCACTGTCGTGCGACTCGCGGTTGATGCGACGCGTCACGCCGAGGGTGGCTGACTGTGTCAGCGGGAGCAGACCGCCCAGCTCGTTACGGCGGACGGACACCTCGAAGATGCCGAGTGCGCGGTCGACTTCCTCCCGAATCCCGGGCAGGCACGCGTCGAACGCGTCGGACAGCGCCGCCACCAGGCGCAGCACGCGGGACATGGTGGCGAAGTCGGCAGGGCCCTCTTCCTCCGGCACCCGCACCACCGCGTGGTCCGGCTGCCCGGTCAGGGCGAGGCACGCCGCCGAGTGCCGGGCGGCGTCGATGACGAGGTCCACCCCGGCTTCCGGGAAGCCGGGGAACGAGAGCGCGTTGAGGCTCTCGGTGGTGTACGAGGTCACGGCGGGCTCTCCTTCGTCGGCGTCCCCGGAAGCGGTCCCGGGTGCGGGATCGGCGCGGGTGCCGGCCCCTGCGATGGGGAAGGCACCCGCGCCGGGGCTGACCGGTCTTACCAGGACACGGCAGCGGTCGCCGTCTCGATGCGCGACTCCAGCCACTCCTGGGGAACGTCGCTGTCGAGGTCGGCGAGCACCTGGTCCAGAGCCTCGGCCAGTTCGATGTTCGACATGCGTGAACTCCTTTCTCGGAATTACTGCGGACAGCGCCATTATTCACGCCACCCAAACTCGTCAAACAGAGCTGGCCGCTTTCCGACCTGGGCGTCCTGACCCGGCCAATGCACGAGACTCGTTGACAGTTCCGACCTGCCGACCGAAGAATCGTCAACGACGTCACAGCCGAAGGGAGGTGATGAAGAAATGGCTTCCACGCAGCAGATCAACCAGAAGCTCGAGGGTGTCGTCGGCAAGCGCCTGTCGGCCCCCGGCCAGGAGCCTCCGCGCCTGGTCCGCGCCAACTCGGCGTTCGCCAAGCCGAGCGAGAAGAAGTAAGTCGCTCGGGATGGGAGGCGCCTCACCCGGCGCCTCCCATCCCGTCGGCCAAATCCATCAAGGAAAAAGGAGAAGCCCGGCATGTACGACGTCCTGGCCGACCTCAAGAACCTCTACAAAGAGCGCGAAATTCAGCTGGGTGAGCTCTACGTCGAGTCCATGACGTCGGCTCTCGACCACCAACTCTCCTACCAGGTGCCGGCCATGTACGGCATTACCAGGACGCTATTCGACAGCCCGAAGATGATCGCCTGGAATCTCGTGCAGAACGGAATCGACGAGGCAAAGGGTGCCGCGCGTATTCAGATCATCGCGGAGAAGTACGCCGAGCCGGACCTGCACAAGAAGATGATGCGGCACGTCGGCGAGGAGCTGAAGCACAGCCGGCTGTTCCTCAACATGGTGCAGCTCACCGGCTACCAGACCGTCGAGGTCGACTTGGCCGACGGTGAGGAGCAGGTCGGGCAGGTGATGGACTTCGACGACGACCTGCGGGCCTTCATCTGCCGCGTCCACTCCATCGAGATCCGCTCCTGGACGGTGCTGCGCTACTACCTCGAAGCGCTGCGTTCGATGTCCCGCCGGGACATTGCCGAGGAGATGATCCCGGTGATCGAGCACATCATGGTCGACGAGATCAACCACGTCATCTACACCGGTGAGGCCATCGACGGCTGGCTGCGCGAGGACCCCTCACTCAAGGAGACCCTCGACGAGTGCTTCGCGCACACCAACCGGGAGACCTGGCAGGACATGGCCAGCATGACGAAGTACCTCGCGGACAACTACTCCTTCGCGCTCACGCCGGAGTGAGATGCGCCGGTGCGGGCCGGGCGTCCGGCACCGGGGGCCGGGCGGCCGTCCGTGCGGCGGTCAACCGACGCGCACGGCCGTCAGGACGCCGTCGCCAACCTGCTGGAGGTGAACGGCGAACGCGGCATCCTCCTCCAACAGGGCTCGGAACCCGGCGAGTTGCTCGGCGTGGCTGACCGCGTTGTCCACCGCGACGATCCCGCGCGGCGTCAGCACGCGACGCAGCCGGTCCAGGTAGCCGGAGTAGGCAGGCCGTTCGGCGTCGAGGACGACAAGGTCGACCGAGGCATCGTCGGCCCGGGCGAGCACGTCCGCGCCGTCGGCGTGCAGCACGTCCGCGTACGCGGCCACGCCGGCCCGCTCCAGGTGGCGGCGCGCCGCGTCGGCCCGGTCCCGCTGCGTCTCGACGGTGGTCAGCCTGCCTCCGGTGTCCCGCACCGCGTCGGCGAACCAGATCGCCGAGTACCCGTTGGACGTGCCGATCTCCAGCACGTGGGAACTCCCCTGGGCCCGGATGAGGAGGCTGACGAGACCGGCCGCCTCGGGCGTCATGTTGCGCAACCGCAGCAGCCGGTCGGCCAGCGGCGCGTCGTGTTCCCTCCCCTGCCGGAAGAGGTCGTTCAGGTAGGCGGCCAGTACCGCGTCCATGCAGACTCCCGTCGAGCTGTCGACCGCCCCGGCTGCGACGGCGTTCAGCTTCCCGTCGGCACCGGACATCGGAGACCGTGCGTGGTCCACCCTATCAACCTGACGTCCGCCGAGATCGCGGCCGCGCCCCCGCGTCCGGTGCTGGCGGCCGCCATGGCCCTACTGTCCCGGCCCAGCGCCTACACCCCGCCCGGCGGCAACCCGGCGCTGCGCGAGGTGGTGGCCCGGCACCTGAGCGAGCGGTCGCTCAGGCCGACCGAGGCCGACGAGACCGTGCTCACCACCGGCGCCTCCGGGGCCATCGCGGCGCTTGTGCTGGCCCGGGTACCCGAAGGCGGCGCCGTGCTGGTGCCCGACCCCGGGCTGCCGCTGTACGAGCGCACCCTACGGCGGCTCGGCCGGCGTCCGGTGCGCTACCCCTCGCCGCTCGGCCCCGACGACGGGCGCTGGGCCGACATCGTCGCCCAACACGGTGGCAGCGCCCACGCGTTGCTGTGGAACTCCCCGCACAACCCCACCGGCGTGGTGCACACCGCCGAGCAGCTACGCAGTGCCGCGCGGCTGGCCGCCGAGCACGGGCTGTTCCTGATCAGTGACGAGGTCTTCCACGACCTCGTCTGGCACGGCACCCACCACTCCCCGTTGCGCTGGGCCGATCCCGAGGCGTCGGCCGGCGTGTGGAGCGCCTCCAAGTCCCTGCGCCTGTGCGGCCTGCGGGTCGGCTGGCTCGCGGCGTCCCGCGCCAACGCGGGGGAGGCGGCGCGGGCGGCCTGGGAGCTGCACATGAGCTCCCCCGTGCCGGGCCAGGTCGCGATGGGCGCGGCGCTACGGGTGTACGGCGACGTGTGTGCCGAGTCGCGCGCACAGGTGGCCGCCAACCTCCCGGTGCTGGCCGCCGCCTTCCCCCCGGGCTGGGCCACGCCCACGCGGGCGGGCACGTGCCTGTGGGTCGACACGAGGAGTTCGGGCATGTACGACACGGAGTTCGCCGCGCACCTGCATGCCGAGTGCGGGGTGGCCGTCTGGCCGGGGAGCCGCTTCGGGCCGGGTGGGCGCGGCCACATCCGGGTCAACGCCGGCGCCGAGCCGGCCGCCGTCCGGGAGGCGGCGCGGCGGATACGGGCCGCGGTCGGGACGACGGCGGAGGCGGGCTGACGTGGAGACCGCCACGCCCGCCGTGGGCACCGACCGTCGTACGCTGCTCGACGCCTTGGCCGCCCACCGCATCCCGCTGTCCCAGCTCGACCTGCCCGGGCTGCCCCGACTGCTGGTCTCGCCACGGCCCGGCTCCGGCGGAGTCGGCGTGGCCGTGGCCGCGCCCGCCGGGTTCCGCAGCGAACTGCCGGGTGAGGAGGGGCTGGCTCATCTGCTGGAGCACCTGATGTTCCGCAGCGGCGAGGAGGACGGCGGCTTCGTCGACCGCGTCCACCGGCGCGGCGGCAGCACCAACGCCTCCACGCACCTCGACCACACGCTGTACTGGCAGGAACTCCCCCGCCGGGCGCTGGAGGAGGCCCTGCGGGACGAGGCCGCGCGCTTCTCGGACCCGCTGATCACCCCAGCGGCGGTCGCCCGGCAGCGGGAGATCGTCCTGGAGGAGATCGCGTCCAACGTGGAGAACCAGCCGCTCGGCGGGTTCCCCTGGGCCCGCTTGCCCGCGGTCGCGTTCCTGGACCATGCCAACCGCCACAACGGATACGGAACACGGGAGTCGTTGGCGGCGGCCACCGCGGAGTCTGCCGGCGGCTTCTGGTCCCGCCTCTACGATCCGCGCCGGCTGTCGGTGGCCGTTGTCGGAGACACCAGCGTCGAGGAGGTGCGGGAGATCCTGCTGCGGGCCTGGCCGGCCGCGCCGCCCCGTGCGGTGTCCGCGCCGCCGAGCCCGGGCCGCTTCCGGCCCGGCCGGTACCGGGAGACCGACCCGTTCGTCACCGCTCCGGCCGTCGCCGTCGGATGGCCCGTGCCGCCCGCCGAGACGGACCCGTTCGGACACGCCACGACGATGCTGCTCGCGGACGTCCTCGGCGGTGGCGGTGAGAGCCGGCTGCACAAGCGGCTCGTCCAGGAGACCGGGTTGGCCCGGATGGCGTCCTGCTACGTCGGCTTCAACGACCCGCTGCAGTGCCGCAGCCCGATGCTTCTGGTCGCCGAGGCCCACCTCGCCGAGGGAGCCGACCCCGACCATGCCGTGGCGCTGATCGAGCGGACGGTGGCTGACGTCGGCGCCCACGCCGAGGACGACGCGGTCGCCGGTGCCGCGCTGTTCTCTCTCCTGGCGTTCTGGCGCGGCCTGGAAAGCAGCACCGGGCTGGCCCGCGCGCTGGCCGCGCACAGCGTCCTGCACGGCTCCGCGGACCGGTTGTGCGCCCATCCCACCCTCGTGCCGCGCGTCGGCGCCCGGCAGGTGGAGCGGTGTGCGACTGAGCTGCTGACCACCGAACCCGCCGTGCTCGTGGTCCTTCCCGAGAAAGGACGATGAGCCCGTGACCGCTCGCGTGTCCCCGCCGTCCGCCTATCGTGCGCCCGTCAACGGCCTGGCCGCGGCGGCGGTGCGCCTGGACACGGTGCCGCTGGTCGAGGTGCGGCTGAGGCTGCCCGTGCCCGTCCCCGACCCGCACTCGGCGGCCGCGACGGAGGTAGCGGCCGAGATGCTGTTCGGACCGGAGGCGCCGGTCACCAGGAGCCTCGCCCGGCTGGGCTGCTACGTGGTCGCCGTCGCGGACCAGGACGCCCTGTGCGTCGCGGCCACGGGGCCGGCCGCCGCCCTGCCCGAGCTGCTGTCCGGGATCGGCGCCGCCGTCGCCCGCCCGCCGACCGGTGCCGCAGTTGTGGCCTCGGCGATCCGTTCCCTGGCCGAGCAGAGCCGGGCGGCCGACGACGACCCCGAGACCGTCGCGACCCGCGCCGTGCTGGCAGCCGCCTACGGTTCCGGCTCACCGTACGCCCACGAGCTGCCCGCCTCCGACCTCGCCGCCTCAGTGCGGCCGGAGGAGGTGCGGGAGCTGTGCGGGCGGATCACCACGGCCGGTGGCAGCGTCGTGGTGGTCGGGGACCTCGACCCCTCGCACGCCGTCGAGTCGGTCGTGCGCCACCTGGACGGCCTGGGTGGCCCACCGGTCCCCCCGGCCCCGCTGCCCCCCGTGCCGGCGTCGGGCGTCAACCTCGCGGTGCACCGTCCCGGCGCCCGGCAGACGACGTTGCGCCGCGTCCTCGTCCTGCCGCCGCGAGCGCGGGACTCGGCCGCCTGGCGGGTGTGCGACCTGCTGTTCGGCGGTCAGCCCTCCTCTCGGCTGGCGCACCGGCTGCGGGAGGAGAACGGCTACGCCTACATCGCGCGCAGTCGGCTCGTACGGCGTCCCCGCCGCGCGGACCTGCGGGTCGTCGCCGACGTGGGCGCGGCCGTCACCGGTGCGGCGCTGGCTGCGCTGGACGACGTCACGCGGCGCATGGCGGACGGCGTCGGGGAGGACGAGCACACGGCGGCCGGCGCGTTCGCGGCGACCAGCCTGCTCATGTCCCACGGCGGCCAGAGCGACCTCGCCGGCGTGCTCACCCAGGAACTCGGCCTCGGTCGCGGCGCGGACGACGTCGAGGGCGACGTCACGGCCCTGACCGCCGTGACGCGGGACGAGGTCGAGTGCACCGCCCGTGAACTGGCGCTGGGTGCCTGGCACACGGTGCTAGTCGGCGACCTCGACGGGATCGGCCGCCATACCCTTCCGGCCGTGGGCGGCGCCGACTGGATCGTCGCCGGCCGGCCGTGAGGGCCCTTCCCCGGCCGCGGGGTAGTCGTCGCTGTCGAAGCGGTACAGCCCCGGGCACAGCACCGCGACGAGCACGGCACCCACCATGGAGACCACACCGCCGGAGAAGACGGCCACTCGCGGGGAGAGCAGCGAGCCCAGCGCTCCGGCCTGCGCGTCCCCGAGGTGCGGCCCGCTGCCCACCACCATGATGTACAGCGCGGACATGCGGCCCCGCATCTCCTCGGTGGTGATCGTCTGCACGATGGTCGAGCGGCACACGGCGCTGACGCTGTCGGCGGCGCCCGCGACCGCGAAGCAGACGAGCACGCCGGCGAAGGCCGACATCGTCCCGGCGAGCGCGATGGCGCCGCCCCAGCAGAGCACCGCCCACACCACGACCCGGCCCAGCCGGCGCACCCGCTTCAGCCAGCCGCTGGTCAACGCGGCGACCAGGGCACCGAAGGAGACCGCGGAGAGCAACAGTCCAGTGCCCTGCGCCCCGACCTGGTACGTGTGCAGGGAAAGCACCGGGAAAAGGGCCCTGGGCATGCCGAACGTCATCGCGATGAGGTCGATGCCGAAGCTGCCCAGCACCGCGCGTTCCCGCCAGGCGAAGGCGAGGCTCTCGCCGATCGACCGCAGCACGGGCGGACGTTCGGCGCGCTCCGGCACGGCCGGACGGTGCCGGATCATGAGCACCGTGGCGATGAGGCCGGTGAACGTGACCACGTCCACCGTGTAGACGAGCGCCGGCCCCCACCAGGCGACCAGGAACCCGCCCAGCGCCGGACCGATCACGACCGTCACCTGCACGATGCCGTACCACAGGGAGACGCCGGACCGCAGCAGCCCCCCAGGGAGCACCTGCATCATCAGGGCCTGCCGCACCGGTCCGTCGAACGCGGCGGCGGCTCCCGTACCGCCGGCCAGTGCGTAGAGCAGCAGCGGCCCGGCGGTTCCGGTCGCGGTGGTGACCGCGAGCGTGCATATGATCGCGGCGGATGCGGCCTGCGAGCAGATGAGCACGCGTCTGCGGTCGTACCGGTCGGACAGTGCGCCGCCGAACAGCGAGAGTACGGCGAAGGGCACGAACTCGGCGAGTCCCAGGAGGCCGACCTGCCACGGCGAGCCGGTCATCCGGTACATCTGGAACGGCAGGGCGACGAGGGTCATCTGGGACCCGAACCGGCTGATCACCCCGCCGATCAGCAGCAGCCTGTAGTCGCGCGACGTCCGGAAGGCGGAGGTGTCGACCACCACCGCCCCCAGCACCCGCTGCCACCGTCCCGGGGGCCGCTTCCCGTCGCGCCGGCTCCTCGTCACTCGATCCATCCCCGTTCGACGGCCCGGGCACCGGCCTCGAAACGGCTTGCGGCCCCCAGCCGCTCCATGAGCTGGGCAACGAGGCGGCGCACCGTACGTTCCGACAGGCCGAGGCGTCGCGCCACGGCGCGGTCGGTCAGCCCCTCCATGAGCATGTCCAGGAGCTGCCGTTCCGTTTCGGTCGGCGCCGTCTCGCCCCGGGCGGGGAGCGGCTCGGTGTACTGCGCGACCAGCCTCACGAGCGCCCGGAGGGCATGCAGCGTGGCGGCGTCCTCGACCTCCTCGTAGCAACAGCCCGCCTGAGGACGGGAGGTGACCAGCGCACCGTGGGCTGTGAGGAGCATGGCGCCCGGCGGGAGCCGGATGCTGTGACCGACCTCGGCGCCGTGGCCCTGCTGCCAGGCGATGTGGTCGCCGAGAGCGGGCTCGCTCAGAGCGGCGGTCGGGTAGACGATCCGGATGCGGCCGTCCCGGTCCCACAGGTGGGCACCGCTGCTGTTCAGCACCTCGATCAGCGGGTCGTCGAGTGAGGTGTAGTTCCAGTAGCAGGTCACGTCGCCGTCGTCGGCGGCGAGCAACCGGGCTGCGGCCCGCGCCAGTTCCGTTGTGTCGGAAAGGCACCGCGACGTATAGGTGGTCGAAGACATGGTTGTCCTCTCATCCGGGTCCCCGAGGCCACGGTGGTGACAAGATCCGCACTGATGTTCACACGGATTTCCGGCGCGCGGTGCCGCGTTGTCCGTCCTGTCCGCTACTCGACAACCGCATCCGGTACCGGACAGACGGCAGTCAACGGCCGGCGGGCCTCTTCTGACCGCCGTCCTCGTCCTCGGTTCCGCCGCCCGGCACGAGCGGCGAGGCGGTGGCGGACGGTCGCGCCCCGTGGTGTCGCCGGGGGAAGCACGCCCACACCAGCAGCGCCAACCCTCCAGCCACGACCGGGAGCAGGAGCCAGTAGGTCCTGTTCGTACCGCCGTCGCCGGCGAGCAGCGAGGCCGTGACGTTGGCCACCGCGCCGCCCACGGCGATGCAGACGCCCACCAGCCCGAAGGCCGTTCCCCGGCCCTCGGAGCGGACGGCGGATGTCACCTCGGCGTCCAGGCGGGGATCGATGACCACCTCCCCGAGGGAGAAGAGGAGCATGCCCACGATCAGCCATACCAGCGCTCCGGTGCCCATCAGCCCGAAGCCGGCCCCCATCGTGAGCAGGCCGCCCGCGACGACCAGTGCGGTGTTGCTCCAGCGGCCTATGGGCACGCTGACGAACAACTGCAGCACCACGACGGCCACCGCGTTCACCGCGAAGAGGACGCCGACGAAGCCGGGGCCCTGGTGGCGGGAGGCCATGAGGGGGATCGCGAACTCGAGCTGCACGTAGCAGAAGCCGAACGCGGTGGCGGAGGACAGGATCCACCACAGGCGCGGGTTGGCGCGCAGCACCTGCGGTATCCCGCGGAAGAGACGTCCGCGCCTCGTCCCGCCGGGAGCGCTGTCCAAAGCCGGTGCGGTGCGGCGCAGCCGCCGGAGCCCGGGCAGAAGCGCGAGGAAGAGCAGCGCCGTGACGGTCAGCCCCGTGTCCGGGTCGCCGAGCAGCAGCAGCCCGCCGATCAACGGGCCGAGGGCCAGACCCGTGTTGTTGACGGCGCTGCGCACCGCGAAGACCGAGGCCATTCTCGCCGGGTCGGCGACGAGGCCCGCCAAGGCCGACTTGCCCGCCGGGACGAACAGCGAGCCGCCGAACCCCATGAGGGCACAGGCGACGATGACCCAGGGACCGGCGGAGAGGAACGCCAGCATGAGATAGGACAGCGCGCGCAGGGCGACACCCAGGCACATGGTGTTGAGCGCGCCGACGCGGTCCGAGACCGCTCCGCCGACGAGCATCAGGCCGAACTGGCTCCACACCTTGACCGCCAGCGCCGTCCCCACGACGAGCGGGGACAGGCCCTCGTGCTGGGTCAGGTGGATGGCGAGGTAGGGCGTCACGATGCCGCTGCCCAAGGTGATCGCGAAGTTGCCCATCAGCAGGATCAGGCAGCCCCGGGTCCGCCGCAGCAAGGCCAGCGTCTCGCGCACTTTCGGTTCCCACTCCCCGTGTCGTCAGCTCACCGGAGGCTTCCGGCCTCGTCCTCGGCCACGTCGATCTCGTACGCCTCGCACACACGGCGTACCGCAGGCCCCGCCTCGTCCGGGGTGCCGACCCGCAGGTACACCAGCGCGCTCGCCGACGCCGAGCCGAGCGGTCCCCGGACCGTCTCCCCCGGGCCGTGCAGCATCTCGACCTTGACGACGGAGGGAAGGGCCTCCAGCGCCGCCGCGGGCGTCTGCTTCACGATGCGCCCCGGTCGCAGCGGGAGGTAGACGTGGGCGACGACCCCGTCCCGCGTCCGTGCGGTGGCGTCGTAGGGCCGACCGCACGACGCGCGCAGCGCCGCCCGCCACACGTCCACACCGGTGTGCAGGCGCAGGGCTTCGGGGATGCCGCCCCCCGCCGGGCGGCACGCGATCTCGCCCACCACCAGGCCGTCGTCCGTCTCGAAGAACTCCATGTGCGTCACGCCGTCCCGCAGCCCCAGGCTGCGGACCGCCTCCGCGTGCAGGGCCCGCAGGGCGGCGTTCACCGGGTGGGCGTCCGGCAGCACGCAAGAACCGAAGCCGGCCGACCGCTCCAGGACCGGCTCCAGGTAGCGTGAGCCGACGGCGAACACGACGTCGCCGTCGTGCACGACGCCGTCGAGGTGGTGCTCGGCACGCATCGGGACGAAGCGCTCCGCGACGAGCGGGACCGTCAGCGCGGCCAGGCCGGCGGCCTCCTGGGACCGGCGGAACCGCTCGTAGTGTTCCGGGCCGCGGAGGACGTGGACGTGGTGCGAACCGCCCCCGAGCAACGGCTTCACCACGACCGGCCACCCCGTTGTGCGCGCGATGCCCGGGACGGCGTCGAGACCGGGAAGGAGGTGGAAGTCGGTGACCGGCAGACCGCCGTCGGCGAGCCGCTGCTTCATCACGTACTTGTTGGAGAAGGCGTTCGCGGTGTCGAAGCCGGTGCCCGGGATGCCGAAGTAGCTGCGGAGGTGACCGGCGGCCTGCTGCCCGTGCTCGAACGGCGCGAACACCGCGTCCAGCCGACGCTCCTCCAGCACCCTGGTGCACTCGGCCCTCACCTCGTCCAGGTGGGCGAGGCTCTCGACCAACCGCACGTCCACCTCCGGTCCGTACCGCTGGACATGGCCGTGTTCGGTGATGACCGTTAGGTGGTCCTGCTCCAGTTCCTCCCGGACGTGGTCCGGGAGCACCTTCTTCTTGGTGTGCAGCAGCAGTACGTTCACGGGATCGGCTCCTTCACGAAGCGCTCCAGGTAACCGGCGTTCCGCCGGCGCAGAAACTCCAGTAAGGCGCCGAGCCGTTCCGCGTCCCCGGCACGCGGCACCCAGACCCACATCTCGCGCGGGTGCACGGTCGCGCCGCGCTGGGTCTTCGCCTCGAAGCCCTCGAAACCCAGCCGCACGGCGCCTCTGCCCGCGGCGACCGCCCGGTCGATGGGGTGGTAGAAAGCGGTCCAGGCATAGGACGTGCTCCGGTCCGCCAATTCGTAGTCGCAACCGTAGGAGAGGAACAGACTGCTCCCTCGGCCCACGAAGTGCAGTGCACAGGCGATGACGCGGCCGTCCCGCTCCACGGCCGGGACCGTCACCGCATGCGGCTGCCGCGTGCCCAGTTCCACACGGGCGCGCCGGATGGCGTCCACATCCGGGGTGGTGCCGTACTTGGCCAGCGTGGCTGCCTCCAGTTCGGCCATGCGCGCGGCGTCGGCCGCCACGTCGAGCTCGCCGGTCACCAGGCCCGACTCCGCCAGCCGTTGCCGCTCGACGCGGTGGCGTCGGCGGTACCGGCCGGGCAGCGTGCCCAGGAACGCGTCGTAGCTGTCGCAGCCGCCGGTCCGGAAGAGGGAGGCGGCCGTGACCACGCCCCGGCGGAACCCGCACGCGTCGAGCACGCCGCGCAACACGCCGTCCCCCGGATCGACGAAGGGAAACGCCACCGCTCCGGCGCCCGCGTCCAGCGCCGCCTGCTGGGCGGCACGCACCAGCGCGTGCGTGGTCTCCCCCGTCTCTCCGGGGGACGCCCCCGCCCGGCACCGCACGAGACTGCGGTCGAAGCCGCGGACGACGAGGGCCGCGCCGAACCGGGCGGCGAGCCGCTGCCACAGGGGGCCGTCGTCGCCCGGGGCGCCGGCCGCGACCACCAGCTCGCGGTGCCGGGCACGGACCTCGGCGGCGGTCCTGGCGCAGGCGCCGCCGAGCCGCAGCGCGGAGTCTGCGGCGAGGAACTTCCACGGGTTGCTCGTCATCGCGGTACGCGGCGTCGTAAGGGCACCGTGCAGCGCGCCCGCGAGACCCTTCCGGTCGTAGGCGGCGACCACCCGGCTCTCACCCGGTTCCAGGTACTCCCGGAACCGCAGATAGCCGTAGCCCGCGTCGGTGTCCGCGCCCCGGGTGAGCTCGTCCCACTCCTGGCGGTCCAGCGCGGTCAGCCCCGGTAGCGTCCTCGTACGCACCTTCACCCCTTCCCTGGCGCGGTCAGCGCCAGGGCCCGCCCGTCCTGCGGGGCCGGGCCGGCCACCTCGGAGTCCGGCGCCCGCTCCGTCGGCTCATACAGCGCGGTGAGCATCGGCGTCTCGCCGAAGGGGCGCCGGCCGGCCACGACCTCGCTCAACTGTTCCTTGTCGACCTCCTTCGTCCACGTGCCGACCAGCACGGTGGCCGCCGCGTTGGTGAGGTAGATGGCGGTGCCGTCAAGGTTGAAGGAGTATCCGGTCGGCACCGTGACGCCCACGACCGGGCGGCTCACCCCGAGGTGCTCCATCTTCGCGATCAACCGCGGCAGCGCCGACTCGGAGGACGACGCCGAGGGGATCAGCAGGAACTCGCGTCCGAGGTACCTGAGCAACGAGGGGATGCCCGCCCTGGCGACGAGCCGCAGGACTGCGCCCAGGACGATGAACACGAACAGGAAGCACGCCACGTAGAAGCCGACCATGATGACCGCCAACGACCTGATCGCGTCGACGCCGGTTTCCCCGACCACCGCAGCGATGGCCCCGAACGCGCCGACCGGTGCGAGCCACATGATCATCCCGAGGACGCGGAGGACGACCTTTTGAAGGTGCCCGATGCCGCGCAGCACTGGGTCGCCGGCCGCGCCCATCGCCTGCAGGGCGAAGCCCACCAAGAGGGCCACCAGCAGGGTCTGCAAGACCTCGTCCTCGGTGAGCGCGGAGACCAGCGTGGTGGGAATGACGCCGAGCAGGAAGTCGGCCGTGCCTTCGCTGGTCCCCTCCGCCTTCCCGGCCCCCGCCTCACGGACCTCGTCCGTGAGGTCCAAGCCGCTGCCCGGGTCGATCACGTTGCCGACGAGGAGTCCGATGGCGAGCGCGACCGTGGACGCGGTGAGGAAGTATGCGAGGGCGCGTCCGCCGACGGAACCGACCTTGGCCGCGTTGCGGACCGATCCGACGCCCAGCACGATCGTGCAGAGGATGACCGGCGAGATCATCATCTTGATCAGCGCGATGAACCCTTCACCGAGGGGCTCCAGCTCGACCGCGGCCTCCGGGGCGGCGAGGCCCACCGTCACGCCGGTGAGGACGGCGGCGATGACGGCGAGGCAGAGGTACTGCGTTCTGTCCCTGTTCACTGCGGACTCCTCCCCCGGTCGACGCCCGCCATCGCGGGACGGCCCGTCCGGCAGGCCATCGAGGTCAGAGCGCGGCACACGTCGCCCAGCCGGTCCAGCGCGGCGGGCGCCACCAGCTCGGGGCCGCCCCCCGCCGGGTGCGCGAAGTCACCCGGTACGGTGACGAGTTGCTCCGGCACGGCGACGGCGCGCAGCGCCCGTACCACAGTCCGCAGGCCGTCGCAGACCTGTACCGCCGAGAGGTTCTCGCCGTGCGCGACCAGGGCCACCGGCTTGCCCCGCAGCCGGCCGGCGTCCAGATGGTCGAGCGCGTTCTTCAACACCCCCGAGTAGGCACCGTGGTAGGCGGGTGAGGCGAGGACGAACGCGTCGGCGCGCGCGGCCAGCAGCGGCAGCTTCCGCGCGAGCGCGGCACCGTACCGTTCGGGGCGGCCATGACACTCCGCTTCGACGACGGGCAGCGGGTGGGCGGCCAGGTCCCACAGCAGCGGATCGGCGCCCTCCTCGACCAGGCAGTTCGCGCCGGCCCGCAGCACCGCGGCGGTGTGCGAGCCATTGCGGGGGCTGCCGGAGATCATGAGCACCTGCGGTCGGACTGTCAAGGTGTGCTCCGCCCGTGGACGCTGAGTTCGATCCCGTACTCGTCGACGGGCAGGGCCACGCTGCCGCGGTAGACATCGGACCTGACACGCGCCAGGTAGGGCGCCAGGTCCGCCGTGAATTTGGGGTAGGCGGTGTCGTGCGCCAGGACCAACGCCCCGTCCGCCAGATGCGGTTCGACGGATCTGAGGACCTCGTCGTAGATCCCCTTCCGCCGCACCGGGTCGTCCGCGTCCAGCAGCACCAGCGACCAGCCTCCTGGCGGCGGCGCGGGGGGCGTCCGCCCGTCACGTGTCTCGAACCGCACGGTCCCGGCGTATCCGGCACGCCGGAAGTTCCGCGTCGCGAGGGCGGTCGCCCCGGCGTCCACGTCCAGCCCGACGGCGCACTCGCCCTCGTAGCCGCAGGTCGCCCCGAACCCGGCCGCGGTGAGGAACCCGAAGAGGTTGCCGGCGTAGGTGCCGACGCCGAGCAGCGCACGGGGCCGCGCCGTGGCCGCGATGCCGTACAGGACGCGGGCGGCGAGCGGCGTCAGCGAGGAGAACGGCACCTGGAAGGAGTCCTGGATGCGCGCGCGAGCTCGGTGGAAGTCCTCCCACACGTCGGCAGGGGGCTCGGGGAGCGCGCCGCCCTCGTACAGCCGGCCGAGCACGGTGCCGGCGACCCGGTCCGCCTGCTCCGTGGTCAGACGACTCAGTCGTTCGGTCTGCATGAGAACCGCCTCTCTGCGTACGGGCGGAGGGAAGTGAGAGAGAGAATGCCCGCGTCCCGCCCACCCGCGCCCGGCGTTGGCCGCTGTGCGACCGCCACTGTCGGAAGCCGGACGTGACTGAGGACGTGTCCGCTGCCAGTCGCGGACGTCACGCGGTCCTGCCGTGTGCGCCCAGCCAGCCGAGCCGCGCGGCCCGCACGCCGGCGTCGAACCGGCTGCGCGCGTCGAGCTCCCCCATGATCCAGGCCACCGTGCGCCCGACCGTTCGTTCACAGACCTTCAGCCGGTGGGCTATCTGCTGGTCCGTCAGGCCCTGGGCCAGCATGCTGAGCACGGACTGCGTCTGCCCGTTCGGGAGCCCGTGTTCATCGGCGCTTAAGTTCACCGACGCGTCCCACAGCCCGCGGAAGAGGTACTGCACGACGCTCACCGTCTCCGGGCAACGTGACACGGCCTGCTCCGCGGGGGACGCCGCACGGGGGCCGGACGCGCCGAAGCCCGGACCGACCACGCAGGTGTCGCAGTCCACCACGGTGAACGTCACCGGCACGTCGGACGCCGCGCGCATCTGCGCGCCCGCCCGCGCCAGCCCGCGCGCGTACTCCTGGACGGACGGCGACTGGAGCAGTCGCTCGTCCCAGATGACGCTGACGCGCACCCAGCGCCGCAACAACTCCTTCAACAGGGCCGCGTCGCGCCGCAGTCGTTCGGGGCGGACGTCGGAGGCGCACACCAGGGACACATTGTGCCGGGCCGACCCGAGCACGGCTTCCCAGCGCTCGTCCGGATCGCGGCGCGGCCGGTCGTGGTCCCCGTCCCGCTCGGACTCCGTCGGCAGGTCCGAAGCGCACGGTTTCGCGAGCTGGTGGGGCGGGTGGGACGGGGGAGGCGGGAGCAGGTCGGCGGGTATGAGCGTGAGCATCGTCTGTCTCCGTCGATAGTCGGGGGTACGGCCCGGGAGATCACAGTGGTGCGGTCGTCGTGTTCGGCTTCCTCGGTGAGGTGGGCGGTGTCAGTCGGAGATGGTGACCTGGACGACTGCCGGGTCGTCCTCGGGACGGCGGCAGTCGGCGGGGCGCGGGGCCGCAAGGGCCTGCCGCAGGCGGTTCTGGTCCAGTTGACCCACCCACTTCGTGATCACGACGGTGGCCACGGAGTTGCTGAGCAGGTTGGTGAAAGCCCGGCCCTCGGACATCAGCCGGTCGACGCCGATGACGAGCGCCACGGTGGCCAGCGGCACCGAGTGCGAGATGGAGATCGTCGCGACGAGGGTGACCAGGCCCGAACCCGTCACGCCCACCGCGCTCTTGGAGGTGATCATGGCCAGCGCCAGGAAGAGCATCTGGTCGCCGATGGACAGTCCGGCCCCCGTGGCGACGGCGAGATACACGGCGGCTGTCGTCAGGTAGAGGCACGTCCCCACCAGGTGGAGGGAGTACCCCCCGGCCAGCACCGGTGCGGACGTCGCCCGCGGCGCCCCGGCCAGCTCCAGCTTGCGCAGCACCTGCGGGAACACCGACTCGGACGACGAGGTGCCCAGCAGCACCAGGAGTTCGCTGCGCAGGTAGCGCATCAGCAGCAGGAGCGAGAAGCCGTTGATCCGGGCGAGCAGGCCGAGGCCGACGAAGATGATCAGGGCGCAGGTCGCGTAGAAGACGAGCACCAGGTAGGCGAGACCGCGCAGCGGCACGAGCCCGAACCGGCTGACCGTGAAGGCGGCACCGCCGAACGCCGCCAGCGGGGCGCCGGCCACCAGCACCCGCACCGCGCAGAAGAAGATGTGGCCCAGCCGGTCGATGAGGTCGAGCACCGGCGCACCCCGGCGGCCCGACATCGTCAGCGCGACGCCGAAGAGCGCCGCCACTACGAGGACGTGGAGCGCGTTCCCGCTGGTGAAGGCCGCGACGAAGGTGTCGGGGATGATCCAGTCCAGGCTCAGGGTGCCGTCCGCCGAGCCGGCCGCCGCGCGTTCCAGCGGCACCACGTCTTTCTCGCTGACCTGTGACGCGTCGACCTCGCCCACGGGGAGGATGGTGAAGAGGTTGCCGACGCCCAGGCCGAGCAGGAGGGCCAGCGTCGTCGCCGCCTCGAAGTACAGCAGCGCTTTCAGCGACAGACGGCCCAGCCGGCGCCCGCTGCCGAAGGCGGCGATCCCGCTGACCACGGTGGTGAAGATGATCGGCGCGATGATCACCGTCATCAGGGAGACGAACGCGTCGGCAAGGAAGCGCATCCCCACGGCGTACTGCGGCGCCACGGCCCCGAAGACGGCACCCGCCACGAGACCGACCACCACCCATAGGGTCAGTGCGCGGTGCAGCCGACGACGGCCTCCTGTTGCCTTCCCCACTGCCGCAAGCCCCCTCTCGAAGGCACCCCGTAGGTGTTCGGTACCGGACGCCGGGAGGCTCCGGGGCCGTGCTCGGTCACGCTACGAGTCCCGTGCAAGACGAATATGCACTGAACTGCAAATGATTGTTAAACGCAGGTAGTATTTCCGCTCCGCCGACCAACCCCCAGCGAGGGCAACCGCTCTACGACCAAAGCAGTTGACCAGGGTGTGTCGGAAGGGGACCAGGGGGGATGATGAAGGCTCTGCTCGTGGAGGACGATCCAGAGGTCGCCGAGGCCCTGACGGACGGGTTACGGCAGCACGGATGGGACGTGGCTCACGTCGCGACCGGGACGGCGGCGCTCACCGCACCCGTCGCGTGTGACATCGTCCTTCTGGACCTCAACCTCCCGGACATGGACGGCCTCGAAGTCTGTCAACAGCTCCGCGTGCGGGTACCGGTGCCCATCATCGCGGTCACGGCGCGCTCCGACGAGTTCAACAAGGTCCTGTGCCTCCGCCTCGGCGCCGACGACTACGTCGTCAAGCCCTACCGGCTGCAGGAGTTACTCGCCCGGATGACGGCGGTGCTGCGCCGACCCCAGCCCCCGGTGGGCCGGGAGGTGGAGCCACCGAAGGAGCCGGAGTCGCAGGACGACCGTGTCATCACCCGTGCCGCGATGAGCATCGACCTGTGGCGCCGCGAGGTCGACGTGGCCGGGAGGGCCGTCCCCCTCACGCGCAAGGAGTTCGAGCTGTTAACGCTTCTCGCCCGGTCCCCGGGGCGGGTGTTCAGCCGCCAGTACCTCTTGGAGAACGTGTGGGGCCAGCAGTGGATGAGCACCTCCCGGACTCTTGACTCCCACATCTCCGCACTGCGGCGCAAGCTCGGGAACAGCCAGTGGATACGGACCGTGCGCGGTGTGGGCTTCAGCTTCGAGACGCTGACTGGGCCGCAGGACCCGCCTCCGTGCGCCTGACGTACGTGACGGCGCTGGGCGCCGTGATCGGCGGCATGTTGGCGGTGCTGCTGGCCACGACGGGCTGGCTGTACGCACGTCACGTGGGCGAGCGCACGGCGACCTCCGTGGCCGGCGCCGCCGTCGCGGCGCAGGCCGAGCTGGCGACCGCCGACCGGAGTGCCGAAGCGGACGGCGACGTGGCGGGCAGGCTCGTCCGGCTCGCGCGGCAGGAGGACGTCGAGCTGTCCCTGCGCCGCCCCGACGGGACGGTGCAGACCTCCGCCTCCGACCCGTCCGCCGTGCACGACGCATTCCGGGCGGTCCCCTCCCCGCCGGACGGGCACAGGCCAGGACTGCGGACGGCGCGGCTCCCCCTCGTGCCGTCGAACGGCCTATGCGCCGTTGGGTGGTTCCCGCTCGAAGCGCGGGACGCCCGGTCGGCGGTGCTGCTCGTGCGACGGTCCTGCGCGGACGCCCGCAGCCACGTTCTGACGGCGTGGACGGGACTGGCCGTACTGTGGCCCGTCGCCCTGGCCGGCTGCCTCTTCCCCGTACTGGCGCTGCGCCGGCGCTCGGTCCACGACCTGCGCGACATCCAGCGCACGGTGCGGGCGATCTCCGCGGGCGCCTACCACCTGCGCGCCGAGCCCGGTTCCCGGGGGCACGACCTGAACCTGCTGGCCGCCGACGTCAACCGCCTCGCCGCCGCCCTGCAGTGCGCGGCCGAGGAACAGCACCACTTCCTGGCGGACGTGGCACACCAGTTGCGCAACCCGCTGATCGCCCTTCGGCTGCGGATCGAGAACATCGCCGTGGAACTGCCGGACTCGGCCGCCGACCGGCACGCCCGTCTGCTGGCCGACGTCGACCGTCTGGACCGGACGCTCACCGACATGCTGGAGCACGCGCGCGGCAACCCAGCCGAGCTGAGCACCCAGGTCGTCAACGTGTGTGCCGTCGTCGAGGAGTGCGTGCGCGGCTGGGCCGCCGTCGCCGAGCAGCGGGGCATCCGCATGCGCCTCGACCGGCCCCGGCGCGCCTGGGCCCTCGCCCGTACGGGGGCCGTGGAGCAGGCGATGAACGTGCTGCTCGACAACGCCCTCAAGCACTCCCCGGAGGGGAGCGCCGTGCACATCGGCATCACGGTGGGCACTCTGCTGGAGATCCGCGTCCGGGACGAGGGCCCGGGGATGTCGCGCGCGGAGCGGGAGGCGGCGCTGACACGCGGCTGGCGGGGCGGCGAGCAGTCGAGCCATGGCATCGGGCTGTCCATCGCGGCGAAGCTCGTCGCCTCCTGTGGCGGGCGCCTGGAACTGCTCGCGTACCCGGGGCCCGGCCTGTGCGCCGTCCTGCGCCTGCCCCGCGTCGCGTCCGGTGACGAGGACGACCCGTCACGCCCACCAGTGCGTCTCCTCTGAGCGTGCGCAGTATCCGGACCTCTCGCCCCGGCCGCTCGCGGGAGAGCAGGCCGGCCTGTTCCAGCTGCCGGCGGTGCAGTGCAGCAGGTCGGCCAACTTGCCCATGGAGACGGGCCGGTTGCCCTTGCGCAGGATGACGGCCCGCAGCTCGCCGAGCGTCATGGCGAGCGCATCGGCCCCAGTCCCGTCCTCGCCTTCTCTCCCTGGAGGAGCGGAGCGAGCCCGGCGACGGGACAGCCGATGTACGCGTCACCGTCCCTGTCGACGCGATGGACACACGCGCGCGTGCCCGAGACGAGGGGCATGCAACGGTGCCGACTCCGGCCGGACATCCGGCGGGAGCGACGACAGACCTCCGGCGTGAGGAGCTCCGACGCGGTGCCCGTGAGGCCGGGGCACCGGGAAATTACCCATTGACCTCGCGGTCCGACAGGCGTTCCATGGACATAAAGGACAGATAAGGCTGCTGACAGGAGGCGGCCCACCATGACCACCCGTTCAGACATCACACAACACCCGGACCTGGCCGAGATGCGTTCCCGCTTCGAGCGGGCGACGACCAATCCCGCGGCCCAGGCCGTCGAAGCCCTGGCACTGCTGACCGGCGTCTACCTGGCGGCATCGCCGTGGATAGCCGGATTCAGCGGCCTCACCGCCCTCGCGGTGACCAACCTGATCCTCGGTATCGCCTACGCAGCCTGCATGGGCGGCCTGGGATCGGCGTACGAACGCACCCACGCCATGGCATGGGCAGGATGCGCCATAGGCGCCTTCACGATCATCGCGCCGTGGGTCGTCGCCGGAAACGTCGACACCACGCGGACCGTCATCAACAACGTGATCGTCGGCGTTGTCGCCCTGCTCTGCGCCCTGGCCATGGCAGTCGGTGCCCGGGGCGAGCGCGGACGCGGACGCAGCCTAGGTCCCTCTGCGATGAGCTGAGCTGTCGCAACCACTCGGACGAGGGCCCCGGCACGAGGATGTGCCGGGGCCCTCGTCCACGGGCCGTACGAGGCTCCGGCCGCCGGTCCTGACAGCGGCCCCGAAGACTCAGGGCCCGGGCTTCACCCCGCCCTTGAGGCGTTCCAGGTCGTCGGGGCGGACCTGGATGACGAGCAGCGCGAGCACCGCGGCGACGGCGGTGAAGACGGCGGCCACGATGAAGGCGGCGGAGACACCGGAGGTCAGGATCTCGTCGCTCCACGGCGCCGGCAGCTGACCGGTGCGCTCGAAGCGGATCCGTTCCGCCGGTGTCGCCTGGGCCGTGAAGCGGGGGATCTGGTCCTTGGCCTCGTTGGTGCTCGCCGTACCGAAGACGGTGACGAGGATGGAGAGTCCGAGGGAACCGCCCACCTGCTGCGTGGTGTTCAGCAGGCCGGAAGCCGCACCGGACTCGTGCCTCGGGACCCGGGAGAGCGCCATGAGGGTGATCGAGACGAACTGCATGCCCATGCCGAGACTGAAGACCAGCATCGGCCCCAGGACGCTGCCGGCGTACGTGGAGTGGACGTCGGTCAGTGTCAGCCACGCCAGCCCGGCCGCGGCCAGGAGCGCACCGGTCACCATGAACGGCTTCGGGCCGTATGTCGGCAGCAGGTGAGAGGTGAGTCCGGCGCCGGCCGCGATCAGGACACTGACCGGCAGGAAGGCGAGTCCGGCCTGGAGAGGGCTGAAGTCCAGCACGTTCTGGACGAAGAGGGTGAGGAAGAAGAACATCCCGAAGATCGCCGCCGCGAGGCACAGCATGATGCCGTACGTGCCCGCCCGGTTGCGGTCGGCGAACATGTGCAGCGGGGTGATCGGCTGCTTCGAGCGCCGCTCGACGGTGACGAAGGCGACGAGCATCACCAGGGCCGCCCCGAAGGACGCCAGGGTGAGCGCGTCACGCCAGCCCTCCTGCGCCGCGCGGATGAACCCGTAGACGAGCGCCGCCACGCCGAGGGTGGAGGTCAGGGCGCCGAGGAGGTCGAAGTGGCCCGGGTGCCGCTCGGACTCCTTGATCCAGCGCGGTGCGGCGATCGCGATCAGCAGACCTATCGGCACGTTGACGAACAGCACCCAGCGCCAGTCGAGCCATTCGACGAGCATGCCGCCCGCCAGCAGGCCGATCGCGCCGCCGCCGGCCGAGACGGCCGCGAAGACGCCGAAGGCCCGGTTGCGCTCCGGGCCCTCCTCGAAGGTGGTGCTGATCAGCGCCAGCGAGGTGGGAGAGGCGATCGCGCCGCCGACGCCCTGAAGGGCACGGGCGGCGAGGAGCTGTCCGGCGTTCTGCGCCAGCCCGCCGAGCAGCGAGGCGCCGACGAACAGCAGGACGCCGGAGACCAACACGCGGCGACGGCCGAGGATGTCACCGGCGCGCCCGCCGAGCAGCAGCAGCCCGCCGAAGGTCAGCGTGTAGGCGTTGAGCACCCACGACAGGCTGGTGGTGGAGAAGTCCAGCGAGGTCTGGATGTGCGGCAGAGCGATGTTCACGATGGTGATGTCGAGGACCACCATCAGCTGGCAGGAGGCGATGACCACAAGTGCCATCCCGTTGCCGCCGCCGCCCTTGTCGGGGGTGCTGCCCGAGAGGGCTGGTGTCGGCTGCGGGGTCGTCATGGCGCATCGTGCCTCTGTGGTGGGGAATCCTGTGCGGATATCACCCGTTCGGCAGGTTTGAAGCGGTTGAGTCCACTGTTTCGACGTTAAGCCCGGCCCTTGGGGAGTCACCACTCGATCATGGGCGGTCGCCGGCCCGTTCGGTGACGAAGGACCGCAGTGCGGCGGCCAGTTTCTCCGGTTGGTCCTCCGCCACCAGCGTGCAGCTGTCCTCGATCTCCAACAGCCGTCCGCGCGGCAGCAGTTCGGCCAGCCGGCGGCCGTGCTCGCGCGGCATCATGCGGTCGTCGGCCGCCCAGACCACCAGGGCCGGCCTGTCGAAGGAGGACAGTTCCTCGGCCGCTTCGAGCAGTTCGGTGCGGCGCACGCCCGCGTTGTAGCGGCGGAAGTCCTCCCGGATGGCCTTGTCGGTGCGCAGCGGCCGCAACCATCCGTCCACGATGGCGTCCGGGACCGGGTGCTTCACGAGGGCGCCGATGCCGATCAGCAGCCTGCGCAACGCCTTGAGCCCCAGCACCCTCACCATCAGCGCGATGCCGCCGGGCACCTTGCAGGCAAGGGAGATCATCTTGCCGGGAACGCCGGGCGGGTAGTTGTCGAACGCCTCGCAGATGAGGACCAGCCGGGCGAGGCGCTCGGGGTGCCTCGCGGCGACGGTCTGCGCCCGTCCGCAGTCGCTCTCGACGAGCGTGACGTCGCGCAGGCCGAGACGCTCCATGAACTCGACGACGAGCGCGTTGACGGCGTCGGGCGTGAGCGGGACGTCGCCGCGCATCGGAGTGTGGTGCGAGCCGTACGGAAGGGTCGGGGCGATGCACCGGTGGTCGCGCCGCAGTCGGCGACGACTTTGCGCCAGACGGTCGCGTCGTGCACAAGACCGTGCAGCAGGAGGAGGACGGGGCCGCTGCCGCCGGTGTCCTCGTAGTGGATCCTCCCGGCGCCGAGTTCGATCTCGGGCATCGCGTCTCCCCTCCACGGGTGTCTCCCGTGGTGGATAACGATGTTATTGCAAGCGGGTGCGGCCGGTACCAGGGACGCGGGGTCGCCGTCAGGGCAGTACGGCCGTCCCGTCCACCTCGACCAGGCAGGCGTCGTCCCACAGCCTGACCACGCCGATCACGGCCATCGCCGGGTAGTCGCGGCCCGCCAGACGCCGCCAGATGCGGCCCAGTTCGACGACGTGGGCCCGGTAGTCGGCCACGTCGGTGGCATAGACGGTGACGCGGGCGAGGTCGTGCGGGGTGCCGCCGGCCGCGGCGAGAGCGGCGAGCAGGTTGGTCAGGGCCGTCTCGAACTGCTCGGGCAGCGTGGTCCCCACGACCTTGCCGTCGGTGTCCAGAGCGGTCTGCCCGGCCAGGAACACCAGCCGCGTACCGGACGCGGTGACGGCGTGGGAGAAACCGGTGGGGGGCGACAGCTCCGCCGGGTTGTGCCGTTGCAGGCTCATCGGGCTGCCTCCTCGGCGTACAGCTCCTTGGCGATGATCGTGCGCTGGACCTCGGTCGCGCCCTCGTAGATCCGGGGGGCGCGGACCTCTCGGTAGAGGTGTTCGAGCAGGTGGCCGCGCTGGAGGGCGCGGGCGCCGTGCAGTTGGACGGCCGAGTCGACCACGTACTGGGCGGTCTCGGTCGCGAGCAGTTTGGCCATCGCGGACCGCGTCGGCACGTCGGCCGCCCCCTCGTCGTACGCGCAGGCCGCCGCGTACACCATCAGGCGGGCGGCCTCGGTACGGGTGGCCATCTCGGCGACCGTGTGGGCCACCGACTGCAGGTCGCCCAGCGTGCCGCCGAAGGCCCTGCGGTGCGCGGTGTGCGTGAGGGTCGCGTCCAGGGCGGCGCGCGCCATGCCCACCGCGAACGCTCCGACACTGGGCCGGAAGAGGTTGAGCGTGTTCATCGCGACGCGGAAGCCGCGGTCCGGCTCGCCGAGCAGGTCGTCGGCGGTCACGGGGACGTCGTCGAAGGCCAGGGCGCCGATCGGGTGCGGGGAGAGCATGTCGAGCGGCGTGCCGCTCAGTCCGGGACGGTCGGCGGGGACGAGGAACGCGGTGATGCCGCGGGCTCCGGCGCCTTCGGTGGTCCGTGCGAAGACGGAGTAGAAGTCGGCCTCCGGTGCGTTGGAGATCCAGCGCTTCTCGCCGCTCAGGCGCCAGCCGCGGCCGTCGGGCACCGCCTTCAGCATGAGCGCGGCGGCGTCCGAACCGGCGTCGGGCTCGCTCAGCGCGAAGGCCGCGACGGCCCGTCCGGCGACGACCTCGGGCAGCCAGCGCCGGCGCTGCTCCTCGGTACCCGCCTGGACGAGGGGAAAGGTGCCGAGGCCCTGGAGCGCGAGGGCGGTCTCGGCCTCCGTGCAGCCGTACGCCAGGGACTCGCGCAGCAGGCACAGTTCGAGGGCGCCCGCCGTGAAGAGGCGTTCCAGCAGGCCGAGTTCACCGAGGGCGGTCACCAAGGCGCGGTTGACGTGGCCCGGTTCGCCCTTCTCGGCGAGCGGAGCCAATCGGGTCATGGCCGTGGCGCGCAACTCGGCGCACCAGGCGGTCTGTACCGGATCGAGTGAGAATACGGGCATTCGCTCCCCACTTCGGACGGCCGGAGGCGCGGGGTGTTCCCCGGCGAAAAGCACAGTATCGCGCACCGTTGACTGTCGTCACCATCACGATACGCTCGTTTCACGACCCCACCACCAGAAGAGGGGCGAACCCATGGAGCTGACACCCTCGGCCCACCTGGACACCTTTGCGCGCGACCATCTGCCGCCCGGCGGGGAGTGGCCGGACATCCTCTTCGACCTGCCCTCGCTCCAGTACCCGCGGCGCCTCAACTGCGCGGCGGAGCTCCTGGACGGCACGATCGGGCGCCACGGCGCGGGCCGGCCCGTCTTCCGTACCGGCGAGGGCGCGGTCTGGACGTACGGTGAGCTGCGTGAACAGGTCGACCGCATCGCGCACGTCCTCACCTGCGAACTGGGCGTGGTCCCCGGCAACCGGGTCCTGCTGCGCGGGCCGACCACCCCTCATCTCGCGGCCTGCTGGCTCGCCGTCCTCAAGGCGGGCGCCGTCGCGGTCACCGTCCTGGCCCAGCAGCGGTCGAAGGAACTGGCCACGGTGTGCGAGATCGCGCGGGCCGGCCACGCCCTGTGCGACATCCGGTCGGTCGACGACCTGGTCAAGGCCGAGGTGCCGGGGCTGCGGATCACCACGTACGGCGGTGACGCGCCCGACGACCTGCTGCGGCGGGCCGCGGCGCGGTCCCCCGAGCCGTACGAGGCTGTCGCGACGGCCGCCGACGACGTGGCGCTGATCGCCTTCACCTCCGGGACCACGGGCCGTCCGAAAGGGTGCATGCACTTCCACCGGGACGTCCTCGCGATCGCCGACACCTTCTCGGCCCACGTGCTGCGGCCCCAGGCGGACGACGTGTTCGCGGGCAGTCCCCCGCTGGGGTTCACCTTCGGCCTCGGCGGGCTCGTGGTGTTCCCGATGCGGGCCGGGGCGTCCACGCTTCTGCTGGAACAGGCCGGTCCCCTTCAGCTGCTGCCGGCCGTCGCCGAGCACCGGGTGTCGGTCCTGTTCACGGCGCCCACCGCCTACCGCGTGATGCTGGACCACCTCGACGGGCATGACATCCGCTCGCTGCGGCGCTGTGTGTCGGCCGGTGAGAACCTGCCCGCGGCCACCTGGCAGTCCTGGCACGAGCGGACCGGTGTGCGCCTCATCAACGGCATCGGCGCCACCGAACTTCTGCACATCTTCATCTCCGCGGCCGACGACGCGATCCGGCCGGGCACCACCGGGGTCCCCGTGCCGGGCTGGCAGGCGCGCGTGGTGGACGAACAGGGCTACCCGCTGCCCGACGGCGAGCCGGGGCTGCTGGCCGTGCGCGGCCCGGTCGGCTGCCGCTACCTGTCCGACCCCCGGCAGACCGAGTACGTCCGGGGCGGCTGGAACATCACGGGCGACACCTACGTGCGCGAGCCGGACGGCTGGTTCCGCTACGTCGCCCGCGCCGACGACATGATCATCTCGGCCGGTTACAACATCGCGGGTCCGGAGGTGGAGGACGCCCTGCTGCACCACCCGGACGTGGCCGAGGCCGCGGTCGTCGGACGCCCGGACGAGCTGCGCGGCCAGATCGTGGTCGCCTACGTGGTGCTGCGCGAGGGGGCGGTGCGGGGCGACGGCACGGCCGCGGAGCTGACCGCGTCGGTCAAACAGCGCCTCGCGCCGTTCAAGTGCCCGCGCGAGATCGTCTTCCTCGACGCCCTGCCGCGTACACCGACCGGCAAGCTGCAGCGCTTCCGTCTGCGCGCTCTAGAGTGATCGCGTGGCCGAGCAGCACACCCCGCGATCCCTGATCGTCACCCTGTACGGCGCCTACGGGCGCGAGCACACGGGCTCCCTCGCCGTGGCCGAGCTCATCCGGCTGCTGAGCGTCCTCGGCGTGGACGCGCCGTCGGTGCGCTCCTCGGTGTCCCGGCTCAAGCGCCGCGGTCTGCTGGTGCCCGAGCGCACCGAGGACGGCGCCGCCGGTTACGCCCTGTCCGCCGACGCCCGTCAGCTCCTCGACGACGGCGACCGGCGGATCTACGCGGGCTCGTCGGCCGACCTCGCGGACGGCTGGGTCATCGCCGTGTTCTCGGTGCCCGAGGCGGAACGCCACAAGCGCCATCTGCTGCGCTCCCGGCTGGTCAGGCTGGGCTTCGGGGCTGCGGCTCCGGGCGTGTGGATCGCTCCTGCCCGCCTGTTCGAGGAGACGCAGCACACCCTGCGCCGCCTCCAGCTCGACACGTACGTGGACCTGTTCCGCGGCGAGCACCTCGGCTTCACCCCGACGGCGGAGGCGGTCTCGCGCTGGTGGGACCTGGCGGCGATCGCCAAGCAGCACGAGGAGTTCCTCGACCTGCACGAGCCGGTGCTGCGCTCCTGGGAGGCCCGGGAGGACACCGCGGCCGAGGACGCCTACCGGGACTACCTGCCGGCCCTGGACTCCTGGCGCCGGCTGCCGTACGCGGACCCGGGCCTGCCCGCCGAGCTGCTGCCCCAGGGCTGGCCGGGCGGACGCTCGGCGGACGTCTTCGCCCGGCTGCACGCGCGGCTGCGGGACGCCGGGGCGGCGTTCGTGCTCGGCGGCAGGGCCTGATCAGCCGAGCGTGAGCCTGGGCCTGGGCGCGTCGGTGCGGCCCGTCGGAGGCTTGCGGCTGCCCGCGCGGTACGGGAGCGGCCAGGGGGCCGCGTCGCCCTGGTAGTCCTGGTCGGCCGCCGCGTGCAGGGTCCAGTGGGGGTCGTAGAGGTGGGGCCTGGCCAGGGCGCAGAGGTCGGCCCGGCCCGCGAGCAGGATCGAGTTGACGTCGTCCCAGGAGGAGATGGCGCCCACCGCGATGACCGGCACGCCCGCCTCGTTGCGGATGCGGTCCGCGTACGGGGTCTGGTAGGAGCGCCCGTACTCGGGGCGTTCGTCGGGTACGACCTGGCCGGTGGAGACGTCGATGGCGTCGGCTCCGTGGGCGGCGAAGGCACGGGCGACGGCCACGGAGTCCTCGGCGGTGGTGCCGCCGTCCGCCCAGTCGGTGGCGGAGATGCGGACGGTCATGGGCCGCTCCTCGGGCCAGATCTCCCGCACGGCGTCGAAGACTTCGAGGGGGAAGCGCAGCCGGTTCTCCAGGGAACCGCCGTAGGCGTCCGTGCGGCGGTTGGTCAGCGGCGAGAGGAAGCCGGAGAGCAGGTAGCCGTGCGCGCAGTGGAGTTCGAGGAGGTCGAAGCCGCTGCGGGCGGCGCGGCGGGCGGCCGCGGCGAACTGGTCCCGGATCTCAGCCAGTCCGGCGCGGTCGAGCGCGTGCGGGATCTGGTTGACGCCGTGCCTGTACGGAATCGGGGAGGCGGCGGACACGGGCCAGTTGCCCTGCTCCAGGGGCTGGTCGATGCCTTCCCACATGAGCTTGGTGGAGCCCTTGCGGCCGGAGTGGCCGAGCTGGACGCCGATCGCCGCGCCCGGGGCCCGTTGGTGGACGAAGTCGGTGACGCGGCGCCAGGCGGTGGCCTGTTCGGGGGTGTAGAGCCCGGTGCAGCCCGGGGTGATCCGGCCCTCGGGGCTCACGCACACCATCTCGGTCATCACCAGGCCGGCGCCGCCCAGTGCGCGGGCGCCGAGGTGGACGACGTGGAAGTCGCCGGGGAGTCCGTCCTCGGCGACGTACAGGTCCATGGGCGAGACGACGACGCGGTTGCGCACGGTCAGTCCGCGCAGGCGGAAGGGGGTGAACATGGGCGGTGTGCCCGGCGGGCAGCCGAAGTCCCGCTCGACGGCCCCGGTGAAGGCGGGGTCGCGCAGCCGCAGGTTGTCGTGGGTCACGCGGCGGCTGCGGGTGAGGAGGTTGAAGGCGAACTGCCGGGGAGGCTGGTCGAGGTAGGTCGCGAGCTCCTCGAACCAGCGCAGGCTCGCGGCCGCCGCCCGCTGGGTGGACTCGACGACGGGGCGGCGCTCGCTCTCGTACGCGGCGAGGGCCGCGGGCAGGTCGGGCTGCTCCTGGACGCAGGCGACGAGGGCGAGGGCGTCCTCGACGGCGAGCTTGGTGCCCGAGCCGATGGAGAAGTGCGCGGTGTGGGCGGCGTCGCCGAGGAGCACGGTGTTGCCGTGCGACCAGCGGTCGTTGACGACGGTACGGAAGGCGATCCAGGCGGAGGAGTTGCCGCGCAGGGGGCGGCCGTCGAGCGCCTCGGCGAAGACCTTGGCGCAGCGGGCGGCGGATTCCTGCTCCCCGAGTTCGTCGAAGCCCGCGGCGCGCCAGACCTCCTCGCGCATCTCGACGATGACGGTGGAGGCGTCGGTGGAGAACGGGTAGCCGTGCAGCTGCATGACGCCGTACTCGGTCTCGGCGATCTCGAACCGGAAGGAGGGGAAGGCGAAGTCGGCGGCGAGCCAGATGTAGCGGCAGCGGTGGGTGGTGATCCGGGGCCCGAAGACGTCGGCGTGGGCGTCGCGGGTCGCGCTGTGGACACCGTCGGCGGCGATGACGAGGTCGTGGCCGGCGGCGAGTTCGGCGGCGGGCGGCGCGGGGGTGCGGAAGCGGAGGCGGACGCCGAGGGACGCGCAGCGCTCGTGGAGGATCTCCAGCAGGCGGCGCCGGCCGAGAGCGGCGAAGCCGTGCCCGCCGGAGGTGAGCGTGTGTCCGCGGTGGACGATGTCGATGTCGTCCCAGCGGACGAACTCGTCCTGCAGGGCGCCGTAGACCACGGGGTCGGCGTGCTCGATGCCGCCGAGCGTCTCGTCGGAGAGGACGACGCCGAAGCCGAAGGTGTCGTCGGGCGCGTTGCGTTCGTAGACGGTGATGTCGCGGGCCGGGTCGAGCCGCTTGAGCAGCGCGGCGGCGTACAGCCCGCCGGGCCCGCCGCCGATGACGGCGACGCGCAGGGGGTGCCCGTCCGACGGGACGGGGTGCCCCTGGGGCGCGTCGGCGTGCGGAGCGCCGGACACGGGCGTGGCGGGGGCGGGGGCCATGTCAGCGGCCCTGCCACTTGGGCGGGCGCTTCTCCGTGAACGCGGCGTGGAACTCCGCGTAGTCCTCGCCGTTCATCAGGAGCGCCTGAGTGGCCGCGTCCATCTCGACCGCCGCGGCGAGCGGCATGTCCAGTTCCGCGGTGAGCAGCGCCTTGGTCTGGGCGTACGCCAGCGCCGGGCCGTCGGCGAGACGCCGGGCCAGCTCGGCGGCGCGCTGGTCCGCCCGGCCCTCGTCGACGAGCTCGCTCAGGAGGCCGATCCGTTCGGCCTCGGGTGCGCGCACCGGTTCGCCGAGCATGAGGAGCCGCGTGGCGTGGCCCAGCCCGACCACCCGGGGCAGCAGGTACGCCGCTCCCATGTCGCCGCCGGACAGCCCGACCTTGGTGAACAGGAAGGCGAACCTCGCCGACGCGTCGGCGATCCGGAAGTCGGCGGCCAGCGCCAGCACCGCACCCGCTCCGGCGGCGACGCCGTGGACCGCGGCGATCACGGGGAAGGGGCACTCGCGGATCGCGCGGACGACCTGTCCCGTCATCCGGTTGAAGTCGAGGAGCTGCGCGGTGTCCATCGACAGGGTCGCGCCGATGATCTCGTCGACGTCGCCGCCCGAGCAGAAGCCGCGGCCCTCGCCGCCGAGCACGAGGGCCCGCACGGACCGCTCCCGGGAGAGCTCGGCGAGCAGATCGCGCAGGTCGGCGTAGGCGCCGAAGGTGAGGGCGTTGAGCTTGTCGGGCCGGTCGAGCGTCACGTGCGCCACGCCGTCCTGGAGCGTCAGCCGCAGATGGCGCCAGCGCTCGGTGGGCGTCGCGGAACCGGAAAAGGGGCTCATGGAGTGGGGCCTCCTTCGGCGGGCGGTCGGCCTGCTGCCTGCCTCTCGAAGTTATCACTCATCTGTGACTGCCGTCACGAGTGCGCGATATCCGTGTTGTGACAGTACCGGGATCCCGTCCCGGTTCTGGCACAGGTCACGGCCCCAGCCCTTCGGGGCCCCGGTCCGGCCTTCGGCTGTTCGTAGGGTGAACACACCACCGCCACCGAACGGACATACGCCTTGCCCGAAACCGCCGACTCCGCCGAGACCGCCTCCTGGCGCATCGCGCTGCCGCACACCACGGCAGCGGTGCCCATGGCCCGTGCGGTGGTCCGCGCCGCGCTGGCGGACATCGAGGCGTCCGCGGACAGCGACACGGCCGAGCTGCTCACGGCGGAGCTGGTGGCCAACGCGGTGGAGCACACTCCGTGCGGGGTGCCCATACAGCTGGTGATCGAGCTGCTGCCCACGGGCTGCCATGTGGAGGTGCACGACGCCGATCCGGCGCCGCCCGGCGATCTCTCACCGGCAGCGCCGGCTCATGCGCCCGACCCGTGGCAGGAGCACGGTCGTGGGCTGCTGCTCGTCCGCACGCTCAGCTCGGACTGCGGGCACCGCCCGACGGAGCGGGGCAAGGCGGTCTGGTTCACGCTGCCCGCCCGGCACTGACCGGCGCGCGGCCGGGGCTCACTCCACGGAGGCGGCGCCGGCCAGATCGTTCCGGCTGTCCGCGTCGCCCCCCGGGCCGGTGGCCAGCCGCGAGTGGCACCGGCCGTAGAGCGTGCAGACGACCGCGCCCACCAGCAGGAGGTCGTGCGGTGGGCGAGCGGGTGGTGCGGGCCCGCAGGTCGTGCACGGCCGCACACAAGGAAGTGGGGTCCGGGCTGAGCCCGGACCCCACCGATGGCGGCATGGAAACCGCCGTTGCGCATGATCGCCCGATCGGGCCCATGGCTATTCGGCAGCAGCGAGGGTGGCCACCATGACCGCCTTGATCGTGTGCATACGGTTCTCGGCCTCGTCGAAGACGACGGAGTGGGCCGACTCGAAGACCTCGTCGGTCACCTCCAGCTCCGTGAGGCCGTGACGCTCGTGGATCTCGCGCGCCACCGCGGTGCCGAGATCGTGGAAGGCCGGCAGGCAGTGCAGGAACTTGACGTCCGCGTTGCCCGTGGCGCGCAGCACGTCCATGGTCACCGCATAGGGAGCGAGCGCCTTGATCCGCTCGTCCCAGACCTCCTTGGGCTCGCCCATCGAGACCCAGACGTCGGTGGCGACGAAGTCGGCGCCTCGCACGCCCTCGGCGATGTCCTCGGTGAGCGTGATCCGCGCACCGCTCTCCTCGGCCACCCGGCGGGCCGTGGCGACGATCTCCTCGGCCGGCCAGTACGCCTTGGGTGCGACGATGCGCACGTCCATGCCCAGCAGAGCGCCGGTGACCAGGTAGGAGTTGCCCATGTTGAAGCGGGCGTCACCGAGGTAGGCGAAGGAGACGCTCTCCAGCGGCTTGTCGGTGTGCTCGGTCATGGTCAGCACGTCGGCGAGCATCTGGGTGGGGTGCCAGTCGTCGGTGAGCCCGTTGTAGACGGGCACGCCGGCGTGCGCGGCCAGCTGCTCGACGGTGTCCTGCGCGTCACCGCGGAACTCGATCGCGTCGAACATGCGGCCCAGCACCCGAGCGGTGTCCTTGGCCGACTCCTTGCTGCCGATGTGGGAGCCGGCCGGGTCGATGTAGGTCGTGGACGCGCCCTGGTCGGCGGCGGCGACCTCGAAGGAGCAGCGCGTACGGGTCGACGACTTCTCGAAGATCAGTGCGATGTTCTTGCCGCGCAGCCGCTGGACCTCGGTCCCCGCCCGCTTGGCGGCCTTGAGGTCGGCGGCCAGACCGATCAGGCCGCGGAACTCCTCGGCCGTGAAGTCCAGCTCCTTGAGGCAGTGGCGGCCTTCGAGATGTATCGCCATGGTGGCTGCTCCTGGGTCGCGGAAGGCGGTGACGATGGAAGTCTATACGACTCAATGCATCGCTATACAGCCTCGCGCTCCACAGGGCAGCTCATGCAGCGCGGGCCGCCCCTGCCCCGGCCCAGTTCGCTGCCGGGTATCTCGATCACCTCGATGCCCTGTTTGCGCAGATGGGTGTTGGTCGTGACGTTGCGCTCGTACGCCACGACGACACCCGGTTCGACGGCGAGCACGTTGCAGCCGTCGTCCCACTGCTCGCGCTCGGCCGCGTGCACGTCCTGGGTCGCGGTCAGCACCCGAATGTCCTTCAGCCCGAGCGCCGCCGCGATCGCGTCGTGCATCTGCTCCGGCGGATGGTCGCTGACCTTGAGCCCGCCGAAGCCGTCGGCCGGTTCGATGGTGTACGAGCGGAGCATGCCGAGCCCCGCGTACTGCGTGAACGTGTCCCCGTCGACCATGGTCATCACGGTGTCCAGGTGCATGAAGGCCCGGCGCTTGGGCATGTCCAGGGCCACGATCGTCCGCGCGGAACCGGTGGCGAACAGTCCGCGCGCCAGCATCTCCACGGCCTGCGGTGTGGTGCGCTCGCTCATCCCGATCAGCACCGCGCCGTTTCCGATCACCAGCACATCGCCGCCCTCGATGGTGGACGGGTAGTCGTCCTGCCCCTCCGACCAGTGGTGGAACGTCTCGGCCTCCGCACCCACGAAGTGGGGATGGTGCTTGTAGATGGCCTCGAAGTGCACGGTTTCCCGCTGCCGGGCCGGCCAGCGCATCGCGTTGATGCAGACGCCGTCGTAGATCCAGGCCGAAGTGTCCCGGGTGAAGAGGTGATTGGGCAGCGGCTGGAGCAGGAAGTCGTCCAGGTCCATCACATGGAAGCGGACCGACGTCGGCTCGGAGTGTCCTGCGAGGAACTCCCGCTTGGTCATCCCGCCCACCAGCGCCTCGACGAGATCGGACGTGGGCAGCGCGTCGAAGGCGACCCGCAGGTGGTCGGTCGCGAGCGGTCCGTACTCCTTCTCGTCGAAGACGCGGTCCAGCACCAGCTTCCTGGCCTCGGGGATCTCCAGCGACTCGCGCAGCAGGTCGCCGAAGAGATGCACCTCCACCCCTCGGTCACGCAGAACGTCCGCGAAGCCGTCGTGCTCCTGACGGGCCCGGCGGACCCAGAGCACGTCGTCGAAGAGCAACGCGTCCTTGTTGCTCGGCGTGAGCCGCTTCAGCTCCAGATCGGGCCGGTGGAGGATGACCTGGCGCAGTCGCCCGGTCTCGGAGTCGACATGGAATCCCATGTCTCCATCCTCGCCGCGCGGACGGTCCTTCACCCGGCGAACGGCCGACCTCGTGGAGTCCGCCGGGAGACCAGGGCCGGCATCGCCCGCCAGGCGGGGCTCGGCGCAGACATGGCCGCCCACGGACAGGCCGGAGCGCGTGACGTGCCGGCGGCCCTCCTCGCGCTCGGCACTGCCGGCCTCGTCCAGCAGCTCGCCGGCACGCGCGGCGTCGACGGCCGTGTCCCGTCCGGCGCCGGACCTGCGTACTGCGGGGAGGCACGGACCATGCCTCCCCGCAGCCGCACCGGACCGGGTCAGAGCCGGGGGTCGACCGGCTCCGACTCCAGGGCCAGCACCGCGAAGACGGCCTCGTGCACCCGCCACAGCGGTTCCCCGTCCGCGAGCCGGTCCAGGGCCTCCAGCCCCAGGGCGTACTCGCGCAGGGCGAGCGAGCGCTTGTGGTTCAGGAACCTCTGGCGCAGCCGCTCCAGGTTGTGCGGACGGGTGTACTCCGGGCCGTAGACGATGCGCAGGTACTCGCGGCCGCGGACCTTGATGCCCGGCTGCACCAGCCGGCCCTTCTCGTCCTTGGCGAGCGCCTGCAGCGGCTTGACGACCATGCCCTCGCCGCCGCGGCCCGTCATCTCCAGCCACCAGTCCACGCCCGCGCGCACGGACGCCTCGTCGCCGGTGTCGACGACCAGCCGCCGCGTGACCTGCAACAGGCCGGTCGAGTCGTGCTCCACGAGCCGGTCCAGCCAGGCGAGCTGCTCGTTGTGCGGGACAGCGGCCAGCGAGCGGCCCTGGGAGGCGAGGATCTGGAACGGCGCGAGACGCACGCCGTCGAGTCCGTCCGTCGTCCAGCAGTAACGGCGATAGGCGTCGGTGAACGCGGACGCGTCGCCGGCCCGTTCACGCTGCCGGCCGAGCAGACCCTCCACGTCGACACCCCGGGCGGCGGCCGCTTCCAGCGCCGCGCCGGCCCTGGGCAGCACGGCGCCGGAAGCCGCGCCGACCGCCGCGTACTGGGAGCGCAGCAGCCCGGACGCCTTGAGCGACCAGGGCATCAACTCGCCGTCCAGCAGGAGCCAGTCAGTGCCCAGCTCGTCCCAGAGGCCGGCCGCGGTGACGGCCGTGCGCAGCCGCTGGAGGATCTCCTCGGTGACCGTTCCGTCGTCGAAGAACGGCCGCCCGGTGCGGGTGTGCAAAGCCCCCGTGGCGCCCTCCACGCCGAAGCGTTCGCGCGCCGCCTCCGCGTCCCGGCACACGAGCACCACCGCACGCGACCCCATGTGCTTCTCCTCGCACACGACCTTGCCGATGCCGTCGGCCCGGTACTGCGCGAACGCCTCGGCCGGGTGCTCCAGGAAGGGTCCGTCAGCGGCTCCGCCGCCGGCGTCCTCCCGCGACGTCGCGGTGGGCGCCATCGTCGGCGGCAGGTAGACCAGCAGCCGGGGGTCGACGGCGAAGCGGCTCATGACCTCCAGCGCCGCCGCCGCGTTCTCCTCGCGGACGGCGATGCGCGCCATGTGCCGCGTCTCGACGACCCGGCGGCCCGCCACATCGGCGAGGTCCAGCGGGCGCCCCTCACGGGCGCCGGGCGCCTCCGTCAGGAGCGGCCTGACCGGCTCGTACCAGACCTTCTCGGCCGGAACGTCGACCAGTTCGCGCTCCGGCCAGCGCAGCGCGGTCATCCTGCCGCCGAAGACGGCACCGGTGTCCAGACAGATGGTGTTGTTGATCCACGAGGTGCTGGGCACGGGCGTGTGTCCGTAGACGACGGCTGCGCGGCCCCGGTAGTCCTCGGCCCACGGGTAGCGGACGGGCAGTCCGAACTCGTCGGTCTCGCCGGTCGTTTCGCCGTACAGCGCGTGCGAGCGGACCCGGCCGGAGGTGCGGCCGTGGTACTTCTCGGGCAGGCCGGCGTGGCAGACGACGAGCCTGCCCTCGTCGAGCACGTAGTGACTGACGAGGCCGTCGATGAAATCCCGTACCCGCTCGCGGAATTCCGGGTCCTTGGCGTCCTCCTTCTCCAGCTGCTCGATGGTCTCGGCGAGGCCGTGCGTGTGCTGGACGCCCCGGCCCTTGAGGTAACGGCCGAGCTTGTTCTCGTGGTTGCCCGGGACGCACAGGGCGTTGCCCGCGGCGACCATGCCCATGACGCGGCGCAGCACTCCGGGGCTGTCGGGGCCCCGGTCGACGAGGTCGCCGACGAAGACGGCGGTACGGCCCTCGGGGTGGGCGCCGTCCTCGTAGCCGAGCTTGGCGAGCAGGGTCTCCAGCTCGGAGCTGCAGCCGTGGATGTCCCCGATGATGTCGAACGGTCCGGTGAGGTGGCGCAGGTCGTTGTAGCGGCGCTCGAGAACGATCTCCGCGCTGTCGGCCTCCGCCGCGCTGCGCAGGACGTGGACCTTGCGGAAGCCCTCGCGCTCCAGCCCGCGCAGCGAGCGGCGCAGCTCGCGGCGGTGGCGGGCGATGACATGGCGGGGCATGCCGGCGCGGTCGGGTCGGTTCGCGTTGCGGGCGGCGCAGACGTCCTCGGGAAGGTCCAGGACGATGGCGATGGGCAGGACGTCGTGCTCGCGTGCGAGGCGTACGAGCTGCCGGCGGCTCTCTGTCTGCACGTTGGTGGCGTCGACGACGGTCAGCCGTCCGGCGGCGAGCCGCTTGCCCACGATGTAGTGCAGGACGTCGAACGCGTCGCCACTGGCGCTCTGGTCGTTCTCGTCGTCGGCGACGAGGCCCCGGCAGAAGTCGGAGGAGACGACCTCGGTGGGCTTGAAGTGCTTGCGGGCGAACGTGGACTTGCCCGACCCGGTGGCCCCGACGAGGACCACGAGGGACAGGTCGGTCACCGGGAGCCGGCGGCCCGGGGCGGTGACGGTGGTTTCCGTGGTGCTGGTCATGCGGCGGTCGCCTGCTTCGCGGTCGTGTCGGTCGTCGTCTTCTCGAACACCGCCATCTGGGTCGGCGGGCCCACCTCGGGGTCGTCGGGGCCGACGGCCACGAAGCGCACCGCGTAGCCGTGGCGTCCGGCGACGCCTTCGGCCCAGGTCCGGAACTCCTCCCGGGTCCATTCGAACCGGTGGTCGCCGTGGCGCACGTGTCCGGCGGGGAGCGTCTCCCAGCGCACGTTGTACTCGACGTTGGGCGTCGTCACGAGCACGGTGCGGGGGCGCGCCGTGCCGAACACCGCGTACTCCAGGGCCGGCAGCCTCGGCAGGTCGAGGTGCTCGATCACCTCACTGAGCACGGCGGCGTCGTAGCCCGTGAGGCGCTTGTCGGTGTACGTGAGCGAGCCCTGGATCAGCCGGACGCGGGCGGCCTGCCGCTCGCCGAGGCGGTCGAGCCTGAGCCGGCGCCCCGCGATGGTCAGGGCACGCACCGACACGTCGACGCCGACGATCTCGGTGAACCTGACGTCCTTGAGCAGCGCCTGCACCAACTGGCCCTGTCCGCAGCCCAGGTCGAGCACCCGGCTCGCACCGGCGGCGCGCAGCACTTCGAGGATGGCGTCCCTGCGCTGCTCGGCGAGCGGCACGGGGCGCTCCTCGGTGTCCGTGGTCTCGTCCACGGCGTTGTCCACGTCCTCGACCCCCAGGTCGTCGGTCTCGGCGAGGCGAACGAGCTCCAGGCGCTCCATGGCCTGCCGGGTCAGTCCCCAGCGGCGGGACAGGTAGCGGCTGGTGATGAGCTTGTGCTCGGGGTGCTCGGCGAGCCAGCCCTCGCCCGCGCGCAGCAGTTTGTCGACCTCGTCGGGAGCGACCCAGTAGTGCTTGGCGTCGTCGAGGACGGGGAGCAGGACGTAGAGCTGGCGCAACGCGTCGGCGAGCCGCAGCTCCCCTTCGAGCACGAGCCGTACGTAGCGCGACGCGCCCCATTCGGGGAACTGCTCGTCCAGGGCGATCGGTTCGGCCTCGACGGAGGTCCAGCCGAGTGGTCCGAAGAGCCCCCGGACCAGTTCGGCGCCGCCGCGGGCGGCGACGGCGGGCACCTCGATGCGCAGCGGCAGCGGGGCCTCGGCCCGTCCGGGCAGCGCCGCGCACACACCGCGCAGGGCGCTCTTGAACACAGTGCTCAGCGCCACTGCCAGCAGCGACGAGGCCGCGTAGGGGCGGTCGTTGACGTACTGCGCGAGCGCGGCATCGGGCGCGCCGCCGCGGCCCTTGCCCTTGCCGCGCCGCACGAGCGCCACCGGATCGACCTCCAGCAGCAGTGCGGCCGTGCACCGTTCCGCGGACGCCTCGGGGTAGAAGACGTGCGCGGTGCCGTGCGCGGTGGGATACGTCTGCGCCTTGTCGGGGTGCTTGTGCAGCAGAAAGCCGAGGTCGGTCGCGGGACGCTCAGGGGTGCCGGTCGTACTGATCGTCAGGAACACGCGTTTGAGTATCGTCCGGTCCGCCCGCCCCGACCAGCGGTTTTTGTCACAACCGGGCCGCAGAACGCCTTCCTCGCACCGCGGGGTCAGTCCGCGCCCAGCAGCCGGGCGAGGGCGCCGATCTCCTGCGGCCCCACGCGGCAGCAGCCGCCGACGAGGCGTGCTCCCCCGGCGCACCAGGCGTGTACCGCGGCGGGGTCGTACGCGCTCCCGCCCTGCCAGCGCCGCTCGGCGGCGTCCCAGCCCTCCCCGCTGTTCGGGTACGCGACGACGGGCTTGCCGGTCACCGCGGCGGCGGTCTCGACCGCCGCGGTCACCTCCCGCGGGTCGCAGCAGTTCACGCCCACCGCGAGCACGTCGTCCCGGCCCGCGGCCAGGGCGAACGCCTCCGCCAGGTCCTGGCCGGCCCTGGTCCGCCCGCCCGCGACGGTGTAGGAGAGCCACACCGGCACACCGCACCCCTCGGCTGCGCGCAGCAACGCCTCCGCCTCGTCGGCGTCCGGCACGGTCTCCAGGGCGAGCACGTCGGGCCCCGCGGCGACGAGGGCCTCGATACGCGGCCGGTGGAAGCGCTCGAGCTCCGCCGTGCCGAGCCCGTACCGCCCCCGGTACTCGCTGCCGTCGGCGAGCATCGCCCCGTACGGGCCGACCGAGGCGGCGACCCACACCTCGTGGGGCGCCGCGTCGGCGGCGGCGCGCGCCAGCGCGACACTGCGGCCGAGCAGGCGGGCGGCCGCCTCCGGGCGGACGCCCCTGCGGGCGAATCCCTCGAATGTGGCCTGGTAGCTCGACGTGATGAGCACCTGCGCACCCGCCCGCACGTACGCCGCGTGCGCCGCCTCGATCTGCCGCGGAGCGTCGGCGAGCAGCCGCGCCGACCAGAGGTCGTCGGACAGGTCGCAGCCCTGCGCCTCCAGCTGGTTGGACAGGCCGCCGTCGAGGACGAGCACGTCCCGGGCGAGCGCTTCGGCGAGTGTGCGGGCGGGTCTCACAGCGGCTCCCGGGGATCAGCTCAGCTGGGACTGGACCTGGGAGGAGATCAGCTCCAGGTGTTCGAGGTCGTCCAGGTCGAGCACCTGGAGGTAGATCCTCGACGAGCCGGTCGCCGCGTAGCGGCCGATCTTGTCGACGACCTCCGCCGGGGACCCGGCCAGGCCGTTCGCCTTGAGCTCGTCGACCTCCCGTCCGATCGCCGCCGCGCGGCGGGCCACCTCGGCGTCGTCCTTGCCGACGCACACGACCAGCGCGTTCGAGTAGACGAGGTCGTCCGGGGAGCGGCCGGCCTTCTCGGCGGCGGCACGGACGCGGCCGAACTGGCGCTCGGTGTCCTCGAGGGAGGCGAACGGCAGGTTGAACTCGTCCGCGTACTGCGCGGCGAGGCGGGGGGTGCGGGTGGCGCCGTGGCCGCCGATCAGCACGGGGACCTTGGTCTGGGCGGGCTTGAGCAGGGCCGGGGAGTCCGTCAGCCGGTAGTGGTGGCCCTCGAAGGTGTAGGTCTCGCCGACCTCGGTGGCCCACAGGCCGGTGATGATCTCCAGCTGCTCCTCGAAGCGTGCGAACCTCTCCTTGGGGAAGGGGATGCCGTACGCCCGGTGCTCCTCCTCGAACCACCCCGCGCCCAGCCCCAGTTCGACGCGGCCGCCCGACATCTGGTCGACCTGGGCGACCTGGATGGCGAGCACGCCGGGAAGCCGGAAGGTGCCGGCCGTCATCAGTGTGCCCAGACGGATCCGCTTGGTCTCGCGGGCCAGACCGGCCAGGGTGATCCAGGCATCGGTCGGGCCGGGCAGTCCGTCGGAGGAACCCATGTGCAGGTAGTGGTCGGATCGGAAGAAGGCGTCGAAGCCGAGCTCCTCGGTGGCCTTGGCGACGCTCAGGAGGGTCTCGTAGCTCGCCCCCTGCTGGGGCTCGGTGAAGATGCGTAGATCCATGCATCCATCCTGCACCTTTCGCCGCCGAGCAATCCGGTCCCGTGGGGGCTGGTGAGGTTCTCACGCGGGTCCGTGCGCCGGCCGGTCGCACCAGGACAGCCGCGGCTGCCCGCAGCACGGGGCGACCCGTGGAGTCCCGTCACGGCGCGCCGGCCGCGGAGTCCATCTCGGCGACGGGCCGCTCCGGGCCCGCCCGGCCGCGGACCGCTTCGGGCGGGCGCTCGTGCTCGTGCTCCGCCAGGCGGCGCAGCATGCCGCGCACGCGGTCGCTCGACTCGTCCGCGGCGTCTATCGTCTCGATGCACTGCCAGTAGAGCCCTTCGTCGTCCGTCGCGCAGGCGACCGCGACGAGAGCGATGCCGACCTCGCCGAGCAGGACGTTCAGCCCGGTCAACACCGCTTCGGGATCGGCCACTTCGGTGAGCTGGGCGGCCCGGACCCCGCCGCTGCGCACCATCGGGTGGTCGAGCACCCCGCACCCCCGTCCACCGATCTCGCCGAGCCCCCGGGCCTCGCCTCTCAGCTCGGCGGGCCCGCTCGCCGCGAGCCGGCTGCCGATCGCCTGGGCCAGCGCCTGGGCCTGCCATGCCTCGGCCACGGTCTCCGGCACGGACCGGCTCTGTGCCAGCGCGTGGCGGCTGATCTCGATGAGTCGTAACGCGTCCATGACCGCGCCCCCGTTCGCACGACTATCTGCCCACTCAGTTCATTACCCAGAGTGAAGGTCTTCGACCAGAAAAGCCAGGGGAATTCGGAAATCTGTGGACACCAAGGCTGTTGTGGATAACTCGACAACTCCGAAGAGTGACGAAGGGGTGTCGAAACGGCCCTCGGCCACCCCTGCGCGCCCGTCCGCGGCGCCCCGGCTCTACTGCGCCGGGAAACGCCGCTCGTTGCGGTCGATCTTGTCGGCCAGGGCCTGCAGCACGTCGATCCCGAGCACCTCGCAGAACTGGAGCAGGTAGGCGAGCACGTCCGCGACCTCGTCGCGGACGCGGTGGGCCGTGTCCTCCTCCTCCATCACCCGGGCCGACTGCTCGGGCGTCAGCCACTGGAAGATCTCGACCAGTTCGGCGGCCTCGACGCTCAGCGCCACCGCCAGGTTCTTCGGGGTGTGGTAGGGCTGCCAGTCGCGTGCCGCCGCGAACTCCGCCAGTCTGCGCTGCAGTCCCGCCACGTCCAGCCCGTCGTCTCTCGTCACGGCATCAGGTCTACCACCGACACGCCCTCGGTCCCCCGCGCGCACGACGGGTCGGACACGGCCCCCACCAGGCGGATGTGCCCCCGCGCGCACATCTCGGCTGCGAGACCCACCAGTTCGCGCGCCTGAGCCGGATCCAGGCACCGGTCGAACCCGTCCGCGAGCACCGTGAGCGACTGGTACGCGGCCGGCACCTCGGCCACCTGGTCCACGGACAGCACGCCCGGCCCCGTGAGCAGCACCAGGGCCAGGGCCAGATACCTCAACTCGCCCTCCCCGAGCCGTCCGAGGGGCGTGCCGGGACGGCCGCCGCCACGGGCGAGCAGTGCCCGGACCGTGCCGTCCCGAAGCTCCTCCACGCACAGGTCGGTCACCGGCCCCGCGCACCCCGCACGCGCCGCCGCCGCGAGCCGCGCGTGCCGCTTGCCGCATTCACTGCGCGTGCGGTGCAGGACCTCGGCAAGGTTGTCGCACCCGCGCCGCAGTCTGCCGGGCCCCGCGGCGACGGGCTCGCGCATCCGGTGGGGCCGCGGGTCGCAGGCGAAGACGGACCTCAGGGCGAGCACCACCTGCTCGGCCGCGGCCAGCACACGCAGCTGCGCCTGCGTCCTGCCGGCGACGTGCAGGGGCAGCAGGGCGGTGCCGAGCCGGTCGCCGGGCAGCCGGCCCCGGGTGACACCGTCCGCACCGGAGGTGTGCCAGGCGGCCTCCACCTCCGCGCGGCCGGGATCGCGCAGGGCCGTGGCGAGTAAGGTCCGTCCGCCGCTCGTCAGCCGTTCCCCGACGACGCGCAGGCGCGGCACGGCCTCCACCGCGAGGTCGAGGCGCACCGGGCCCGCGGGGCCGTCCACCGTGCACCCGATCCTAAAGCCGCGGCGTCCCTGGCGGTCGGGCCGGGCCCCCTCCGGAACGCACTCGGCCGCCTGCGGGAACGCGGTCTCCAGAACGTGTCCGGCGCCGAGCAGGGCGAGTGCCTCGTACGCCTCGAGGGCGCTGGACTTGCCGCTGCCGCTGACGCCGGTGAAGAGTGTCATGGGGCCGAGGGGAAGCGCCGCCCCTCGGTGCCTCCTGTAGGCGGAGAGCCGTAGTTCGGTGACGGCGGGCCGGGCGGCGCCCGCCTCCGCGGGCAGTGTCCTCGGGCCGGTGACCAGTGCGTTCGCGTCCATGGGCGGGACGGTACGCACCGTGCTCACCGCCGAACCGTTCCGTCGTGGCGGCCGTCCTACGAATGAGGTACAGCGGCCGACTCGGCTCCTTCCACCTCGGTGCCCACCGGCGCGAGGAGGAACACGTTGCGGTCGACCCGGTGCATCGCGCTGCCGAGTCCGAAGACGACGCCGCTGCTGAAGTCCAGGATGCGCTTGGCCACTTCGGTGTCGGCTGCGGTCAGGTCCAGCAGAACGGGCGTGCGGTTGACGAGGTACTCGGCGACCTCGCGCGCGTCGGCGAAGACCTGCACCCGCAGCACGACGAAACGACGCTGCTCGGCGGCCGCGTAGTCCTGCGGGACCGTCCGGTGGTCCACCCGCGACGGCCACTCGTCGCGACTGCGCAGCGGCACCACCTGTGCCAGGCCCTCCCACTGCTCGTCGGTGACGTCGTACCTCTCGTACCTACTCATGGGACCATCCTCCCGCCCCTCACCCGTTCGGCCCATCAGCGACACGGGTGAGGAGCGGGGGATCACGAATCGGTCAGCCGCGCTCGAAGACGGCGACCGTACGGGCCGGGACCGTGAAGGTTCCCGAACTCCGCTCGTACGACGAGGCCTTGACGGCCTCGTCCGCACCCGAACGCTGTACCGGGTGCAGGGCGTAGCCGCTGCCCGCGAGGTCCGCGACCCGCTGGGTCTGCCGCTCGGGCGTGGCGTTGAACACGACGACGAGGTCACCGAGGCGCATGGTGATCACGCCCGGGGTCTCGTCCGTGCCCGACAGCGGGAAGGACAGCGCCGACTGGACGTCCTCGGCGGTCGCGAGGCCGAACACGGGCTCGGTGGTCCGGATCCGCAGCAGGTCGCGGTAGGCGGCCGAGGCGCCGTCGATCTGCGCGCAGCCGACGGTGAGCGACGCGCTTGTCAGCAGCGGCTTCGCGTATCCCCACTTGGGCTTGTTGTCCGCGGCGGGCGGCAGGCCGCGGCCGAAGCCGTTGCCGTCGCGGCAGTCCCAGTGGATGGCGTTGAACCAGTCGCCGCTGTCGTACGAGTTGCGGTCCAGCGACTTGGAGCGCAGCAGGTCGGTGCCCGCCTGGGAGAGGGCGGGCCCCTGCGACAGGGCCGAGGTCGCCATCGCGAGCACCTGCATGCGCGCCCGGTCCGCGGCGGACGTACCGGCCGGGAGCTTGAAGGCGAGTGCGTCGTACAGCGTCTCGTTGTCGTGGGCGTCCGCGTAGGCGAGCGCGTCACCGGGCGCCGCGGCGTAGCCGGCCGGGGCGCCGTTGTAGTCGACCTCGGAGCCCTTGACGGCGCGGCCGCGGGTGTCCGTGAAGGAGTACGAGGCGAGGTTGCCCGAAAGACCGACCTTGATCAGGTCCTGGTAGTGCAGCAGCCGCGCCCTCTGCTCCGCCTCGGTGCCGTTGGCCTTCGAGGAGTTCGGCTCGGTGTACAGGCCCGAGGCGAAGCCCTGCACGCCCGGGTCGTCGTCGAACGGACCGCCGCCGCGCACGGCGTCGCGCGCACGGTCGGAGAAAGTCGCGATGCCGGTGCCGGCCATGTTCTTCTGGGTGGCCTGGACGAAGCGGGCGTCGTCGGCGATCTCGCCGAAGTCCCAGCCCTCCCCGTACAGCACGATCTTCTTCCCGTCGACGCCGTCGCGCTCCACGGTGAGCTCGTCGAGCGCCTGGCGCACCGCGAGGATGTTGGCCTTCGGGTGGTGGCCCATCAGGTCGAAGCGGAAGCCGTCCACCTTGTAGTCGCGCGCCCAGGTCACGATCGAGTCCACGACGAGCTTGCCCATCATGGCGTTCTCGGGGGCGGTGTTGGCGCAGCAGGTCGAGGTCGCCACCGAGCCGTCGGCGAGCAGCCGCTGGTAGTAGCCGGGCACGATCCTGTCGAGGACGGACTTGTCGGCCTGGCCGCTCGCGACGGTGTGGTTGTAGACGACGTCCATGACGGTGCGCAGGCCGTCGTCGTTGAGGGACTTCACCATCTGCCGGAACTCGACCGTGCGCCGCGTGCCGTCCGGGTCGGTGGCGTACGAGCCCTCGGGGACCGTGTAGTGCAGGGGGTCGTAACCCCAGTTGTAGGCGTCCTTCGCGGCGGCCTTCGCGACGCAGGCCTGCTGCTCCTCGGAGTCGGGTGCGTAGATCTTCAGGTCGCACTCGGGCTGCTGCTGGTCGGCCTTCTTCTCGGGGATGGTGCCGATGTCGAAGGCGGGCAGCAGGTGGACGTAGGAGGTGCCGGCGCCGGCGAGGGCGCGCAGGTGCTTCGAGCCCTTGCTGTCCTTGTCGGCGAAGGCGAGGTACGTGCCCCGGTGGTCGGCCGTCGGGTCCGCGACGGAGAAGTCGCGGATGTGCAGCTCCTGGATCTGGGCGTCCTTCAGCGGCACGGCGGCGGGCTTCTTCAGCGAGGACCAGCCGGCGGGGGCCAGGGACGGGTCGGAGAGGTCGGTGACGATGCTCCGCTCGGAGTTCGCCGTCAGGGCGACGGAGTAAGGGTCGGTGACCTTGTTCGTGACGACCTTCTGCACGCTCGGGGCCCACACGCGCACGTCGTAGCGGTACTTGCCCCCCTTCCAGCCCTTCCTGCCGCGCACCGACCAGACGCCGCTCGCGTCGTCGCGGCGCATGGCGACCCTCTCGCCGTCGATCTCCAGCGCGACGTGCTGCGCGGTCGGCGCCCACAGCCGCAGCGTGGGCACGCCCTTGCGGTCGAACGTCGCGCCGAGCGACGCCTTGGTGGCCTCCGGCGCGTACAGGTCGTCGAGGACGCCGGCGATCTGGACGCCGGTCGCCGTGACGACGGCGCCGTTGGCCGCGTACTGGGCGGCCACGACCTGGCCGCGCAGGGCTTCGCGCACCCGGTCGCGGTCGCGTTCGTCGACGCGGTGGGCCGTGTACGTCTTCAGGTGCGGGTGCTTGGCCTTCTGCGCGTCGGTCAGCGACGCCTCGGTCAGCCGCAGCACTCGCGCGTCACCGGTCAGCGCGCCGTTGTCGACGGCGACGGAGCCCTCGTGGGAGTAGAGCAGGGCGCTGGACGCGGCGGCGTCACTGCCGTTCCAGGCGACGGTCTCTTCGTCGATCCAGACGGCGTGCGCCTTGGTGAGGTCCAGGGCCGCGCCACCGCCCTTGGGCTGCGGCAGCAGGTACTTCTCCTGGCCGGCCAGGAGCCACACCTCGTGGCCGTTCGCCTTGAGGTCGAGGGACTGGTCGGAGGGCAGGTCCTTCTGGTCGCCCTTGTGCAGGATGTAACTGAGCGAGGTGGCTCCCGGTGCGAGCGGCACCTCGAAGACGGCGCCGTACGCGTCCGTCCGTACCGGCTCCAGGGGCTTGGACCAGTCGGTGGGGTTCGCTGCCCCGGTCCAGGTGTGCAGGCCCCAGCCCGTGTAGTCTCCCCCAGAGCCTCCGGCCTGGGACGTACCCTCATCGGCGCGCTTGTAGTGCAGAACGGCCTTGGACGTGTCCTGGGGCGGGTAGGCCCCCTCGGGCGCGGTGTTCGACAGGCCGGGCCTGCCCTGCTCGATCCACACCTCACCGGTCTTCGACAGGTCGATGGTGCGGTCGGCGTCGGTGTCCTTCACGCCGTCCTTGTTCACGGCGATGAAGCCGACGGAGGAGGCGCCGGGCTTCAGCTTCACGTAGGCGAAGGCTCCATACGCGTCGCGGCCGGTGAAGGGCTTGCCCGCGGGCCAGGTCGTGCCCTCGCCTTCGGCGATGTCGCCCCAGGTGTACAGGCCCCAGTCGGCATAGTCGCCGTCGGCACGCTTGTAGTGGACGATCGCATAGTCCCGCTGGGCCGCGGTCGGGGGCTGTTCGACGGCGGGTGCGCCGCTGGTCGTGGCGGCCGTGGCGCTCGCGGTGCGGCCCTCGGAGTCGACGACGACGGCCTTGTAGCGCAGGGCGGTTCCCGCGGGGGCGGTGATGTGCTGGGTGACCTTGTAGGGGGCGTGGTCGGCTGAGCCGAGGACCTGCCAGGGGCCGTTGCCCACCTGCGCGGCGAACACGACCCGGCCGAGCGGCCCGCCGTCGGCGTCGGCCGAGATCTCGACGGTGCCGGTGGCGCCGGCTTCCGGCGTCTTCAGAACGACGGACGGCTTCGTGGCGGGTGCGGCGAGCGGCTTCGCGGCCTTGAGCACGAGCGACGAGAGCGCCGGGACGGTGACCTCGACGGTCCGGTCGCTTCCGCTGCGGACGGTGGCGTCGCCGCCGTGGATCGCGGTGAAGTCCGTGTCGGCCGAACCGGTCGGGATGCGGACCGTCTTGGCGGCGCTCGCGTTGTTCAGGGCCACGACGTACTCGGTCTTCGCCGCGGCGTCGGTGCGGGAGAAGGCGTACACGGAGCCCTCCGCGTAGCGCTGCTGCTGCACGCCGTCCCGCAGCGCCGGGTGCGCCTTGGTGAGCTTCGACAGCGCGGCGACGGACCGGTACAGCGGGTGGGAGGTGTCGTACGCGTCCTCGCCGTGCGTGCGGTCGGTGCCGAGCTGGTCGTCGTCGAGGTAGTCGGCGGTCCGCGAGGCGAACAGGCTCTGGCGCGCGTCCTTGTCGCCGCCCGCGCCGGTGTAGCCCTGCTCGTCGCCGTAGTAGATCACCGGGTTGCCGCGGCTGAGGAACATGAGCTCGTTGGCGAGCCGGTGGCGCCGCAGCAGCTCGGCGTCGGCGGCCTGCGGGTTGTCCTGCCGCAGGAAGGTGCCGAAGCGGCCCATGTCGTGGTTGCCGAGGAAGGGTACGGACTCGTAGGCGTTGGCCTTGTCCGTGGTGTAGCGGTAGTCCTGTGCGAAGAGGTGCGCGAGCTTGTCCGCGGAGGCGCCCTGCGAGGCGTAGGCGCGGGCGGCGTCCTGGAACGGGAAGTCGAGGGTGGCGTCGAGGCGGCCCCGCGTGACGTACGGCGAGGTGATCGCCGGGTCGCCCGAGTAGACCTCGCCGAACATGAAGAAGTCGTCCCTGCCCTGCTGGGCGGCGTACGCGTCGAGCGCGGTCGCCCACTGCGTCCAGAACTCCATGTTGACGTGCTTGACCGTGTCGATGCGGAAGCCGTCGATGTCGAAGTCGCGCACCCAGCGCTGATAGATCTTCGCCATGCCCTCGACGACCTCGGGCCGTTCGGTCCACAGGTCGTCGAGACCGGAGAAGTCGCCGTGCTCGGCGGACTCGCCCGCGAAGGTCGAGTCGCCCCTGTTGTGGTACATCTCCGGGTCGTTGAGCCAGGCGGGGACCTTGATGTCCTTCTTCCCGGCGGGCACGACGGGGGTGCGCGGGAAGGAGTCCCGGTCGGTCGCCGGGAAACGGCGTGCCCCGTCGGCGTAGTCGCTGTCGTCGAAGGGCTCGCCGTCCTTCGTCAGGTAGGGGAAGGCGCCCTTGGAGAGGTAGCCGTACGACTTCTCCTGGTAGTCGACGACGTCGGCGGTGTGGTTGGTGATGACGTCGAAGAAGACCTTCATGCCCTTGTCGTGGGCCTTGTCGATCAGCCTCTCCAGGTCGGCGTTGGTGCCGAAGTGGGGGTCGACCTGGGTGAAGTCGGTGATCCAGTAGCCGTGGTAGGCCGCGCTCGCGTCCTTGCCCTCGCCCTGTACCGGCTGGTTCTTGAAGATCGGCGCCATCCAGATGGCGGTGGTGCCGAGCCCCTTGATGTAGTCGAGCCTCTCGGTCAGCCCCTTGAGGTCGCCGCCCTGGTAGAAGCCCTTGTCGGCGGGGTCGTAGCCGGTGGTCGTCCGGGTGCCGGTGAGGCCGCCGCGGTCGTTCTTCGGGTCGCCGTTCGCGAAACGGTCCGGCAGGACGAAGTAGAACTGCTCACGGGTCAGGTCGTGACGGGCCGGCTGTGCGGCCAGGGCTCTGTCCGAAGGCGGCGGGGGCGGCTCGGGCGAGGCCACCGCCGGCAGGGCGGGGACGAGCGCCGCGACCGTCGCCGCGGCGGCGACGGCGGCCGCGCCCGGGCGCAGGCGGATACGGGGGCGTATCACAGCGGATCTCCTGGATGAGGATGTGAACGGATGCGGAGTGCCGCCCCGCTCCGGGGAGGAGGAGCGGGGCGGCGGGAGTGGGTGGATGTCAGCCGCAGGAGCGGGCGCCGGCGTGCAGCGCGACCGCGGTGTTGGGGCCGAGGGTCGCGGTGAACTGACCGGAGCCGTTCACCGTGACCGGCCTGTTGTTCTGGACGTCGCAGTAGGTGCCCGACGGCAGGGAGGTCTGGAAGGTGCGGGTGAGCGACCACGTCTCGTGGTTGATGGCCACATACGCCTTGGAGCCGCGGCCGAAGGCGATCTGGTCGCCTCCGTTGTCCCACCAGTTGGTGACGGACTGGCCCCGGGAGACGTTGCGGAAGGCGACCATGGAGGAGATCTCGCGCCAGGCGTGCTGGCACTTCCAGCCGTCGTTCCAGCAGGCGTTGACATGCCCGCCGCCCGGCGGACCTGCGTCCCTGTCCGACCACTCGTAGCCGGAGTGCACGTCGGGCGACCCGTAGGGCCAGGCCAGCATGAAGACGCCTGCCAGGGTGTAGTCGGCGCCGTTCTTGTAGTTGAGCGTGTCGCCACCGCGCTCGGTGTCGTGGTTGTCGACGAAGACGGCGGACCTGGCGGACTCCATGTAGCCCCAGCCCTCGCCGTAGTTCTTCAGGTAGGCGAGGTTCTCGTTCTGGAAGACGCGCTTGAGGTCGCGTGCGTAGCGGAACTCCTGCACGTCGCCGTTGCCGAGGTACTCGGCGGGCGAGACCGCCTCGCCTGCGCCGTGGATGGCCTCCTGCTTCCAGTACACGGACGGGTTCGTCAGCTTGGCCTTCACGGCCGCGAGGTCGCCGGCGGCCATGTGCTTGGCGGCGTCGATGCGGAAGCCGTCGACACCGAGCGACAGCAGGTCGTTCATGTAGCCGGCGATCTTCGTGCGCACGTACTCCTCGCCGGTGTCCAGGTCGGCGAGCCCTACGAGCTCGCACTCCTGCACGTTCCAGCGGTCCTGGTAGTTGCTGATCTGCGCGGTGCAGTTGTTCAGGTCGTACCAGGAGTACAGCCCCGGGTAGTCGTACTTCCCGTACGAGGAGCCGCCGGTGCCCGTCCCGGAGCCCGCGGCCATGTGGTTGACGACGGTGTCGGCGACGACCTTCACGCCTGCCGCGTGGCAGGTGTCGATCATGTTCTTGAAGGCGGTCCGGTCGCCGAGGCGGCCGGCGATCTTGTAGCTGACGGGCTGGTACGAGGTCCACCACTGCGGGCCCTGGATGTGCTCCTGGGGCGGCGAGACCTGGACGTACCCGTAGCCTGCCGGACCGAGCTGGTCCGTACAGGCCTTGGCGACGGAGGCGAACTTCCACTCGAACATCACGGCGGTGACGTCCTTGTCGCCGGGCGGCGCGGCCTGGGCCGGTGCGGGGGCCGTGACGGCCGCAGCGGCTCCCGCCAGGACGGCGAGTGCAGCGGCCACGGTTCTGCGGGCCATGATTCCTCCTGCTCTTCAGGGAGGTGCGGATGCGAGGGGGCAGCCTCGTACGGTCAACGCGCCGTGCCCGCAAGGCCTTTTGAGAATTCTTGTGCAAGAAGACTGAAACTCGTTGCGGTCGAGACCGTACGACCCACCGCGCGACCCGGTCAACCCTCCGGACAGGGGTTCATGACGGGCGGGTGACAACCGGAAAACGTGGCCGTTCCGTGTCCGCAAACTCTTTCGCAAGTCATTGCAGCGGTGTTACGTTCAACCACGTCTCCGGACCGGCCCCTTACGGGGGCCGTGGATCCGGGCAGGGCCGCTGGCGGTCACCCCGAGCGGGTGGCTTCCACGGGGTTCGCGCCGGCCGGGGGTCCCGGTCCGTGCCGGGCCCTACGCGCCCGGCCGGCCGGACCGATCCCCCGTCAGGCGCCGTGGCCGGATGGAGCGCCCGTGGAGCCGCGCACCACGAGCTCCGGCTGGAAGACGAACTCCGTGCGCTGTACGGGGTTTCCGTCGATCTCCTCGATCAGCGCGTCCACCGCGGCCGTCGCCATCGCCTGCACGGGCTGACGCACCGTCGTGAGCGGCGGATCCGTGAACGCGATCAGCGGCGAGTCGTCGAAGCCGACCACCGAGGCGTCGCGCGGCACGTCGAGGCCGCGCCCGCGCACGGCGCGGATCGCGCCGAGCGCCATCAGGTCGCTGCCGCACACGATGCCGGTGCAGCCCGCGTCGAGCAGTGCGCCGGCGGCCACTTGACCGCCCTCCACCGAGAACAGCGTGCGCCGGATGAGGTGCTGGGCCTCCTCGTGGGGTATGCCCAGCAGCGAGTGGAGGGCCGCCGTGAATCCCTCGGTCTTGCGCCGGGAGGGCACATACCGGGTGGGGCCGACGGCGAGGCCGATGCGTTCGTGCCCCAGCTCCACGAGATGGCGCACCGCCATGCGCGCCGCCGAGCGGTCGTCGGGCGAGACGAAGTGCGCGTCGACCCGCTCGTTGAAGCCGTTGATGAGGACGAACGGCACGCCCCGGGAGGCGAGTCGCACATAGCGCGACGGGTCGGCCGAGGTGTCGGCGTGCAGCCCGGACAGGAACACGATGCCCGTGACGCCGCGCTCCTCCAGCTGCTCCACGAGCTCGTCCTCGGTGGCACCGCCCGGCATCTGCGTGCACAGCACGGGCGTGTACCCGTGACCGGCCAGCACCTGCTCGATGACCTGCGCGAACGCCGGGAAGATCGGATTGGTCAGCTCGGGGATGACGAGCCCGACCAGACCGGCGCTGCGCCGCTTGAGCCGCACGGGCCGCTCGTAGCCGAGCACATCGAGGGCGGCCAGCACCCGGTGCCTGGTCGTGGCGGCGACACCCGCCTTGCCGTTGAGCACCCGGCTGACGGTGGCTTCGCTGACCCCTGCCTGGAGGGCGAGGTCGGCGAGCCTCGGGGCGCCGCTGGTGTCGCCCCGAGGCGACTGAACCGTCACACCGCCCACCAGACAGTGGTGTCGGCGGGCACCTCTGCCATGTCGTCCACGATCATCACCGTGTCGTTGGCAAGCAGGGTCCGGCCGGGCACCGGGATACGGACCGTCTCGCCGGTGGTGTTGGCGGTGCACAGGAAACCGTCGCGGCGGAACGCGAGCACGCCCTCGGGAGCGTTCACCCACTCGACCGCGTCACCGGCGCCGAGCCCGGGGTGCTCACGGCGGACGGCGAGCGCACTGCGGTAGAGCTCGAGTGTGGAACCCGGGTCGCCGGTCTGCGCCTCGACGCTCAGCGCGCCCCAGCTGTCCGGCTGCGGCAGCCAGCTGCCGCCGCTGCCGAAGCCGTACGAGGAGCCCTCGACGGTCCACGGGATCGGTACCCGGCAACCGTCGCGGAAGCCGTCCTGGCCCGCGGCGCGGAAGAACGACGGGTCCTGGCGCACCTCGTCCGGCAGGTCGGTGACGTCGGGCAGACCGAGCTCCTCGCCCTGGTAGATGTAGGCGGAGCCGGGCAGCGCCAGCATCAGCAGGGTCGCGGCGCGGGCGCGACGCAGACCGAGTTCGCGGTCGCCGGCCTCGCGCAGCTGGGTTCCGAGCCCGGCCGGGTTGGCGAAGCGGGTGGCGTGCCGGGTCACATCGTGGTTGGACAGCACCCAGGTGGTGGGTGCGCCGACGGGCCGCATCGCCGCGAGCGAGTCGTCGATGACCTTGCGCAGCTCCGCCGCGTCCCAATGGGTGCCGAGGTACTGGAAGTTGAAGGCCTGGTGCATCTCGTCGGGGCGCACGTAGTTGGCGGTGCGCTGGACGGTGGGGGTCCAGGCCTCGGCGACGAGGACGCGGTCGTCGCCGTATTCGGCGAGGACTTTGCGCCAGGAGCGGTAGACCTCGTGGACGCCGTCCTGGTCGAAGAACGGCATGACATCGTTTCCGAGCAGTTTCAGCTGGTCGTGCGTGCCGAGGTCCGGCAGGCCCGGCGCCTTGATCAGACCATGGGCGACGTCGACGCGGAAGCCGTCGACGCCCATGTCGAGCCAGAAACGCAGGATGGAGCGGAACTCATCACGGACGGCGGGGTGCTCCCAGTTGAAGTCCGGCTGTTCGGGCGCGAACAGGTGGAGGTACCACTCTCCCCCAGCCTCCGGCTGGGAGGTGCCCCCATTGCCGTCCGGCACCTCGACCCGGGTCCAGGCAGGGCCACCGAAGATGGACTCCCAGTCGTTGGGCGGCATTTCACCGTTCACGCCCTTTCCGGGGCGGAAGTGGTAGCGCTCCCTCAGCGGCGAGCCGGGGCCCTCGCGCAGTGCGCGCTGGAACCACTCGTGCTGGTCCGAGGAGTGGTTGGGGACAAGGTCGACGATGATGCGCAGGCCCAGTTCGTGCGCCTCGCGGATCACCGCGTCGGCGTCGAGCAGGCTGCCGAACATGGGGTCGATGGCGCGGTAGTCGGCGACGTCGTAGCCCGCGTCGGCCTGCGGAGAGGCGTAGAAGGGGCTGAGCCAGACGGCGTCGACGCCGAGGTCCCGGAGGTACGGCAGCCGGCTGCGGATGCCTTCCAGGTCGCCCATGCCGTCGCCGTTGCCGTCGGCGAAGCTGCGCGGGTAGACCTGGTAGATCACCGCGTCACGCCACCAGCCCGTGTGCGTGCCGGAGGTGGGAGCAGCGGGGACAGCAAGGTGCTGGGTCATGTCATCCCTGAAGGTCATGGGGTGGGGTGCGGCGCCGGCCCGGGAGTCGGACACGGACCGGCGACGCCGCTTCATACGGTGGTTCAGCCCTTGACGGCACCGGCGGACATACCGGTCACCAGATGCCGCTGGGCGAAGAGGAACACGAGGCCGGCGGGGATGGCGATGAGCACGGAGGCCGCGGTCATCAGCCCCCACTGGGCTCCGTACTGGTTGACGAACTTCTGCAGGCCGCCGGCGAGCGTCAGGTTCTCGTCACCGACCAGGAACGCGGAGGCGTACGCGACCTCGCCCCAGGCGGTGATGAAGGAGTAGAACGCGGTCACTGCGATGCCGGGTTTGGCGAGCGGCAGGATCAGCCGCCAGAACGTCCCGAACGGGGTGAGGCCGTCGACCTGCCCCGACTCGTCGACCTCGGCCGGGATGGTGTCGAAGAAGCCCTTCATCATCCAGGCGCAGAACGGCACGGCGATCGTCAGATAGGTGATGACCAGGCCGGTGGCGCTGTTGAGGAGCCCCAGGGTCGCCATGATGTTGTAGATCGGCACGATCAGCACCGCGACCGGGAACATCTGGGTGATCAGCAGGGTCCACATCAGCCCGCGCTTGCCGGGGAACCGGAAGCGGCTCACGGCGTACCCGGTGGTTGCGGCGATGAAGACACCGAGGACGGTGGTGAGAGCCGCGACGATCAGCGAGTTCGCGAACCAGGCGATGAACTCGGTGTCCTCGAGCAGCTGCCGGTAGTTGGCGAGCGTCGTCTCCTTGACGAAGTCCGTGGTGTTCGCGTACTTGGCCGGCTTCAGCGAGGTCAGCAGGACCCACAGCACAGGGAAGACGGCGATCACGGACGTGACGACCAGGGTGGCGTGAAGCCCGAAGGAGGCGAGTGGCGAACGCTCGCCGCGTCGGCGGACCTTGGCCCGGGGCGTGGTTGCTGCGGTGGTCACCAGACTTCTCCCTGCTTGCGGAGGACTCGCCGGTAGACCGCGGCGAAGAACATCAACAGGACCAGGATCAGGACGCCCCAGGTGGACGACTGAGCGAAGTCCCGCGGGCTGATCTCGAAGGAGAACTTGTACGCCTGAGTCACCAGGATCTGCGTCGCCTCGCCGGGACCGCCCCGTGTGAGGAGGAAGATCACCGGGAACATGTTGAACGTCCAGATGGTGCTGAGCAGGATCACCGTCGTGCTGACGGAACGGAGTCCGGGCATGGTGATGTTGCGAAACCGCTGCCAGGCCGTGGCGCCGTCCATCTCGGCGGCCTCGTAGAGCTCACCGGGAATGGACTGCAGTCCGCCGAGCAGGGCGACCATCATGAACGGCACACCGAGCCAGACGTTCACCGCGATCACCGACAGCTTGGCCATCGTCGGGTCGTTCAGCCACGGGACCGCGTCGATCCCGCCGCCGGCGAGGACCGTGTTCAGCAGGCCGCGGCGCTCGTCGTAGAGGAAGCGCCAGGCGAAGACGGAGACGAAACCGGGAACGGCCCACGGCAGGATCAGCAGCATCCGGTAGAAGGAGCGGCCGGCGATCCTCCGGTTGAGCATGTTGGCCAGACCGAGACCGAGGGTGAAGGTGATGGAGACGCAGGCCACGGTCCACACCAGCGTCCACCCGAGCGTCCCGAGGAACTGGTCGCCGGTCAGGGCATCGGTGTAGTTGTCGAGGCCGACGAACTCGTAGGTCGCGGGGATCTCGTTGACGCCGATGGTGCGCGCGACGTTGCGCTCCGTGGCGTTCGTCAGGGACAGGTAGATCCCGCGGACGAGCGGGTATCCGATGATCACGCCGATCACGGCCACGACCGGAGCGACCATCGCCCAGGCGTACCAGTGGATCGAGACGGAACGCTTGAGCTTTCCCTCGGGCTTGCCAGTACCGCGGCTCCGGCCGCGGGCGTCGTCGCCCGCGGCCTGCGCCACCGACTGGCTGGTGTCCACAGCCATCAGCCGGTCAATCCTCCTTGCTTACTTCCAGTCCTTGAGGAGCTTTCGGTACTCCTCGCCGACGGCCTTGACGCCCTTCTCCGGGGTGGTCTGGCCGGTGAGGACCTTGGTGTACTCGGTGACCAGCGGGGCGAACAGGCTGCCGGTCTCGGGGATCCAGGGACGCTCGACGGCCTTGTCGACGACCGGGCGGAAGAAGTTGACGTTCTCATTGCCGGCGACGCCCGGCTGCGAGTAGACCGAGTTGCGGGTCGGAAGCAGGCTGAGGTCCTTGGCGACCTTGGCCTGGTTCTCCGTGTTGGTCATGTACTCAACGAAGGCGTAGGAGGCGTCCAGGTTCTTGGACCCCGCGTACACGGCGAGGTTGTGGCCGCCCTGCGGGGCGCCCTGGCCGGCCGTGCCGGCCGGGACCGGGGCGATGCCGAGGTTGGACTTGTCGGTGAACTGCGCACCCGTGTAGGTGTCGGTCACGGCCCACGGGCCGTTGATCATCATGGCGACCTTGCCTTCCTTGAAGGCGGCCTGCATGTTGTCCCAGCCGTTGGTGGCGTCGGTGATCGCGGCCTTGGAGTCGACCAGGTCCTTGACGACCTTCATCGCCTTGACGCCCGCCTCGTCGTCGACCGTGACGGTCTTCTTCTCGGCGTCGACCAGGTCGCCGCCCTCACCGTAGAGGAAGGAGAGGAACCAGTAGGCGTCGTCGCCGCGGAGGTAAAGGCCGGTCTTGCCGGTCTTCTCCTTGATCGTGGCGGAGACCGTCTTCAGCTCGTCGATGGTCTTGGGGGCCTCGACACCGGCGTCCTTGAACATCTTCTTGTTGTAGAAGATGCCCATGGAGTCGATGACCTGCGGCACCGCGTAGGTCTTGTCGTTGTAGACGGTGGACGCGGCCGCCTGCTTGAGGAAGTCGTCCTCGTTCTTGAGGGCAGTGGTGCCGTCGAGCGGCGCGAGGTAGCCGAGGTCGGCGAACTCGGGAGTCCAGGCGACCTCGGAGCGGATGACGTCGGGGGCGCCGGAGCCGGACTGCGCGGCGTTCTTGAACTTGTTCTGCGCCTCACCGAACGGCACATTGACGTACTTGACGGTGACCTTCGGGTGCAGCTTGGTGAAGTCCTCGGCGATCTTCTTGAAGACCTTGTCCTCACTGCCGACCGTGGAGGTGTCCCACCAGGTGACGGTGCCGCTGAGCTCGCCGGAACTGCTCTTGCCACCCTTGTTGCCGTCGTCCCCACCGCACGCCGTCGCCGACACGGCCAGTGCCGCGACCAGTGCAGTGGCCGCTATGCCACGCCGCATGTGAACTCCTTCAACTGAGCCCGGAAGGGCGGAGGCGAAAACCTGCCTCCCGCCGTCCGCTCCCTCGCGGTGCCGGGTTGCCAGGAACGTAACAGGGCTGAAAACCATCGGAAAGACCTTGCGGCAAATTTCTGCAAGGACGGGTGATCGTTACATCCGCGTATCCTGAGAGTTGCCGAAGGATCGCTTGACACCGTCCCCGACACAGGGTGAGGCCTGCCGCAAGGCGTCCGCAACCACTCCGCAAGGTTTTGCAGACCTGTGATCGAACGCTCACACCGTCGTGCCGCAACCGTCCGAATCCGATGCGTGGTGGGCAATCCCCCGTACGCCCGGTACAGTCCACTGACATGACCGCGCGGCTCGCCGACATCGCAGCCCAGGCGGGGGTCAGTGAAGCCACAGTCAGCCGCGTGCTCAACGGCAAGCCCGGTGTGGCCGCGGCCACCCGTGAGTCCGTCCTGGCCGCACTCGACGTGCTCGGCTACGAACGGCCCGTGCGGCTGCGCCAGCGCAGCGCGGGCCTGGTCGGCCTGATAACCCCCGAGCTGGACAACCCCATCTTCCCCGCCCTGGCGCAGGTGATCGGCCAGGCGCTGACCCGCCAGGGGTACACCCCCGTCCTCGCCACCCAGACACCCGGCGGCTCCACCGAGGACGAGCTGACCGAGATGCTGGTCGACCGGGGCGTCTCCGGGATCATCTTCGTCTCCGGCCTGCACGCCGACACCACCGCCGACATGGAGCGCTACGACCGGCTGCGCGCCCAGGGCGTGCCGTACGTCCTGGTCAACGGCTTCTCCTCCAAGGTGCAGGCGCCCTTCGTCTCCCCCGACGACCGGGCCGCCATGCAGCTGGCGGTCACCCACCTGGTCTCGCTCGGCCATACCCGGATCGGCCTGGCCCTCGGCCCCAGGCGGTTCGTGCCGGTGCTGCGCAAGATAGAGGGCTTCCAGACGGCGATGAAGGAGCGGCTGGGCCTGTCCCTGGAGGAGTCGCAGGAGCTGATCCAGCATTCGCTCTACACGCTGGAGGGCGGCCAGGCCGCCGCCTCCGGGCTCATCGCGCGCGGCTGCACGGCCATCGTGTGCGCGAGCGACATGATGGCGCTCGGCGCGATCCGGGCGGCGCGGCAGCAGGGGCTGCACGTGCCGAAGGACATCTCGGTGGTCGGCTTCGACGACTCGCCGCTCATAGCGTTCACCGACCCCCCGCTGACCACGATCCGCCAGCCCGTGCAGGCCATGGGCCAGGCCGCGGTCCGTGCGCTGCTGGAGGAGGTCGGCGGGACACCGGCCCCCCACAGCGAGTTCGTGTTCATGCCCGAGCTGGTGGTCCGCGGCTCGACGGCATCCGGAACGAAGAGGTCCGGCTCCGACCGGTGAGCGGCCCCGCCAGAGGGCGGCGCGCCGACTCGTGTACGGCTCCGGTCCCCCGACGAGCCGGTCTCCCGCGTCGGACTCCGACAACGCCGGCGGCGGCCATCTCGCCGTCCGTCGCCTGGCCGCCGCCGGCCGCCGGAAAATCGTCACGATCACGGGTCGCCCGGACATCTCCGTGGCCCGGTGCCGGCCGGCCGCCGCACGATCCGGAACCGTCTGCGGGCGGCGGTGGGCTTCTTGGGCGGCCGCCCCGCCCGTGCCACCATGAAGATCCGTCCGCGGGAACCGCCGCGCGACCCCGGCCCCGAGGTACTGCTGTGACGAAGCCCGCCGCCCGCGAGCCGCAGAGGCGCAACTCCCGCTCCAACCGCGCCCGCATCCTCGCCGTCGCACGGAGCGAGCTGGGCTTCAGCCCGGACACCACGCTCGAGGAGATCGCGCGGGCCGCGGGTGTCGTGCGCCGCACCGTCTACGGCCACTTCCCCGGCCGCCAGGCGCTGCTCGAGGCGCTCGCCGACGAGGCCGCCGCGGCACTGCGGGAGGCGGTCCGCGCGTTCGCGGCGACGAGTGCCCCCGACGAGCCCGCCGAGCGCGCGCTCGCCCGTTTCGTGCTGACGATGTGGCCGGTCGGCGACCGCTACCGCATGCTGATCGCCCTGGCCCGGCGTGACCTGGGCGTCGAGCGTGTCACCGGGATCCTCTCCCCCACGCGCACGACGGTGCGGACGATCCTGGAACGTGGCCGGGCGGCCGGGGCGTTCCCCTCCCCCGTCCCGGCGCCCGCGCTGAGCGCGGCCCTCGAGTGCCTGACGCTCTCGCTGCTGGAGAGCGTCAACACTGGTGCCTGGAAGGACGACGGGCGGGCGACCGCCGTCGCGACGCTCATCGCGGCGGGAGTGCCCGCAGGGCAGGCGGAGGCCGAGGTGCTCGCGCTCGTCGCGCAGCCGGGGGTCATGCCCGCCGGTCGGGCCGCGGACACCGAAGCAGGGAACTGATGCGCCCGTTGCCCAGGACCCGCGTCGCGGCCACCGCCACCGCCGCTGTCCTGCTGGTGCTGCTGAGCGCGTGCTCCACGGCCACGGACCCCCCTCCGCGTCCCACGGCGCCCGGTCCCGACGGGGACGGCGTCCTCCGCCCGGCGGCGGGCGCGGTGTTCGACTATCAGCTGGGCGGCGCCTATCCGCCGGCCGACGACGTCGAGGCCGTCTCCCGCGACCGGGGCGCCGAGCCCGTGCCGGGCCTGTACAACATCTGCTACGTCAACGCCTTCCAGACACAACCCGGGGACGCCGTCGCCTGGTGGCGGAAGAAGCACCCGGACCTGCTGCTGCGCGGGCGCGACGGCAAGTTGGTCGTCGACGAGGAGTGGGACGAGCCGCTGTTCGACCTCTCGTCGGCCGCCAAGCGCCGCTCGCTGCTCGGTGTCGTGGGGCCGTGGATCGACGGGTGCGCGGAGCGCGGATTCGACGCGGTCGAGCCCGACAACCTCGACTCGTACACCCGCTCGGACGGCCTCCTCAGCGAGGCCGACGCCATCGCCTTCGCCCGGCTGCTGGCGGACCGGGCCCACGCGCGGGGGCTCGCCATCGCCCAGAAGAACACCGCCGAACTGCTCGACGGACACGAGGACATCGGCTTCGACTTCGCGGTCGTGGAGGAGTGCGCGCGCTACGAGGAGTGCCCCGGCTTCACGCGCGCGTACGACGGCCGCGTGTTCGACGTCGAGTACGAGCAGGAGGACTTCGCCACCGCGTGCCGCACGTGGCCGCGCCTGTCCGTCGTGCTGCGCGACCGCGACGTGCGCCCTGCGGGCGAGCCGGGTCACGTCCGCGAAACCTGCTGAACGCCCACCGGCCCGAACCGGGTGCTCCGCCCCCGTGCCCGCCTCCTGCACCCGGCGGGCCGGGGGCCGAAGCCCCGGACGGATCAGACCAGGCCCTGGGCCAGCATCGCGTCCGCGACGCGCTCGAAGCCCGCGATGTTCGCGCCGGTCACGTAGTCGCCGGGGACGCCGTAGCGCTCGGACGTCTCGTGGCAGATGCGGTGGATGTCGCCCATGATCAGGCCGAGCTCCTTCTCCATGCGCGCGGGCGTCCAGGAGTCGCGGGAGGCGTTCTGGCGCATCTCCAGGGCGCTGACCGCGACGCCGCCGGCGTTGGCCGCCTTGCCGGGGCCGAGGGCGACACCCGCGTCCTGGAAGACGCGCACCGCCTCGGGCGTGCAGGGCATGTTGGCGCCTTCGGAGACCGCGCGCACGCCGTTGCGGACGAGCGTGAGGGCGTGCTGCGCGTCCAGTTCGTTCTGGGTGGCCGAGGGGAACGCGATGTCGGCCGGGACGTCCCACACACTGCCGCCCGGCACATAGCGGGCGGAGGACCCGCGGCGGTCCGCGTAGTCGCTGACGCGTCCCCGTTCGACCTCCTTGACCTGCTTGAGGAGTTCGACGTCGATGCCCTTCTCGTCGACGACGCAGCCCTGGGAGTCGGAGCAGGTGACCGGGTGCGCGCCGCTGCTCGTCAGCTTCTCGATCGTGTGGACGGCGACGTTGCCGGAGCCGGAGACCACAGCCGTCAGGCCCGCGAGTTCCTCGCCGCGCAGGCTCAGCATCTCGGCGGCGAACAGCACGCTGCCGTAGCCGGTCGCCTCGGTGCGGAACGCGGAGCCGCCCCACGCGAGTCCCTTGCCGGTGAGCACCCCCGCCTCCCAGCGGTTGGTGATGCGCCGGTACTGGCCGAAGAGGTAGCCGATCTCGCGGGTGCCCACCCCGATGTCACCCGCCGGCACATCGGTGTGCTCGCCGATGTGCCGGTGGAGTTCTGTCATGAACGACTGGCAGAAGCGCATGACTTCGGCGTCCGAGCGGCCGCGCGGGTCGAAGTCGCTGCCGCCCTTGCCGCCGCCGATGCCGAGTCCGGTGAGGGCGTTCTTGAAGATCTGCTCGAAGCCGAGGAACTTCACGACACCGAGGTTGACCGAGGGGTGGAAGCGCAGCCCGCCCTTGTATGGGCCGAGCGCGCTGTTGAACTCCACCCGGAATCCCCGGTTCACGTGGACCGCGCCGTGATCGTCCTGCCAGGGCACCCGGAACATGATCTGCCGCTCGGGCTCGCAGAGCCGCTCGACGAGCCCCGGCTCCGCGTACTCGGGACGCGCGGCGAACACGGGGCCCAGGCTCTCCAGGACCTCCCGGGCCGCCTGGTGGAACTCGGGCTCGCCCGGGTTGCGGCGTTCCAGTTCGGTGCGGAGGGCGGCCTGCCGGTCCTTCGCGGGTGAAGCTGTCACAGCGTGTCCCTTCCTGCCCGGCCGACGCGGTCGGTGCCCGGCCGGGACGGTGGTCCGGTGTCGTTGCCGGCGAGGAGTACGGCCGTACGGCCCCGGGTGTTCACGCGGGCGGGACCCGCGCAACAGTCCCCGGCTCCTCCCCGGGTGCCCTTCCGGCCGGGCTCCGGCACGGGAAAGGGGAGGCGGCAAGCCGCCTCCCCTCGGACGCTATCAGGCGTTCGCGGCTCAGCCACGACCCGTCGGTGAACGGTGGAGCAACGACTCCAGCACGTCGGACAGCACGGCTTCGGGGTCGGGTACGGAGCCCGGCGAGCGCCAGGCGACGAAGCCGTCCGGCCGTACGAGGAGGGCTCCTTCGCCGGTCGTACCGTGCGCGGCCCGCCAGTCGACGCCGGTCTCGGGCACCAGGTCGGCGCCCGGGCCCTCGCCGATGCGGTACACGTCGAGCGGGACGCGCAGACGGGCGGCGGCGTCCACCCCGGCCGCGTGCCAGGCGCCGCCGCCGGGGCCCGCGTCCGTCAGCAGGACGAAGGAGCGTTCGTAGAGGTCGAGGGTGGACACCATGCCGCTCTCGCCGCCGCGGCGCACCCACAGGTGCGGTGCGCGGCTGCCGGGTTCACCCGTGAGCTGCAGCTGCTGGGGGACGATGGGCAGTTCGGGGTCGGCGCCCAGGACCGCACCGCTGCGGTAGCGGTAGCCGAGGGCGACGGTCAGCATTCCGCTCTGCTTTCCGCCGCCGCCGGGAGCGGGCGCGTAGCCGGGGTGGCTGTGCTCCTCGGAGCGGACGGAGGCCCGCTTGCTGGTGGCCATCGCGACCGGCCGGCGCTCGGCGTCGTAGGTGTCCAGCAGGCCGGGGCCCGCGTGGCCGCGCAGGACGGCGGCGAGCTTCCAGGCGAGGTTGTGGGCGTCCTGGATACCGGTGTTGGAGCCGAACGCGCCGGTCGGGGACATTTCGTGCGCCGAGTCGCCCGCGAGGAAGACACGGCCGTCGGCGTACCGTTCGGCGACCCGCTCGGCGGCGTGCCAGGGCGCCTTGCCGGTGATCTCGACGTCGAGGTCGAGGGCGCCGGTGGCGCGGCGGATGTGCGTGATGCAGCGCTCGTCGGTGAAGTCCTCGATCGTCTCGCCGGTCTGGGGCTGCCACGGCGCGTGGAACACCCAGTTCTCGGCGTTGTCCACCGGCAGCAGGGCGCCGTCGGCCGCCGGGTCGGTGAGGTAGCAGACGATGAAGCGGCGGTCCCCGACCACGGCCGCGAGGCCGCGCGAGCGGAACGTGATGCTCACGTTGTGGAACAGGTCGCCCGGCCCCGACCGGCCGATGCCGAGCCGTTCGCGCACCGGGCTGCGCGGCCCGTCGGCGGCGACGAGGTAGTCCGCGCGCACCGTGCCGAGCCGGCCCGTCATCCGGTCCTCGACGACCGCCGTGACGCCCCCTTCGTCCTGTTCGAAGGAGCGCAGCTCGGTGGAGAACCGCAGATCGCCGCCGTACTTCGTGGCGTACTCCAGGAGCACCGGCTCCAGGTCGTTCTGGCTGCACACGCACCAGGGGGCCGGGCTGAAGCGGGACGCGCCGCTGCTGTGCTGCACCTCCTTGATCAGCCATTCGCCGCCACCGCCGGTGAGCGAGGGCGTCTGGAGGATGCCGTGGTTCTCGGCCAGGACCCGGCCGGCCTCACGGATGGGATCGTCCACGCCGGCCGTGCGGAACAGCTCCATGGTGCGCACGTTGTTGCCGCGGCCGCGTGGGTGCATCGAGGTGCCCGCATGTCGCTCGACCAGCATGTGCTCGATGCCGAGCCGGCCGAGGAAGAGGGACGTGGACAGGCCCACCAGGGAGCCGCCCACGACGAGGACAGGTACGCGTACTTCAGCCTGTTGTTGCATCGATCAGCTCCTGCTGCGGCTGCCGGGAAGTGGACGACGTTTCCATGCCCCCGGGAAGGTGCTTCGGGTCGCCGCTTCACCCACCTGGTTCACACATCTCGCGCCACCGGTGGTACGTGGCGAGGATCGAGACCGGACCGCCACAGCCGTTGACGGCGATCGACGGACCGTACGCACCGGATCTCATGCTCGGGATCTTCCGAGGACCGATGTCGTACGCGGGTGTGGCGGGCTCACTGTCCAAGGAGAGGCGTGACCATGACGACGCTGTCCGAACGTATATCCCAGTCGGCCTTCGACGGCTCCCGGCTGCGCGTGGTACTGATGCTCGATCTCTACGACGGGGCACAGCAGCAGTTCCTCGCCGCCTACGAGCACATGCGGCACCAGGTGGCGTCCGTCCCCGGCCACATCTCCGACCAGCTGTGCCAGTCCATAGAGAACCCGTCCCAGTGGCTGATCACCAGCGAATGGGAGAGCGCTCCGCCGTTCCTCGCCTGGGTGAACAGCGAGGAGCACCTGGAGACCGTCCAGCCGCTCCACGACTGTGTCCGCGATACCCGGTCCTTCCGTTACAGCGTGCTGCGCGAGACGGACGGGGCACGCACCCCGGTCTCCCAGAAGCGCCGCACGGGCACGCAGCCGGCGCCCCGCGTCGGTGACGGCGTCGTACGCCACGCCCTCACCTTCACGGTCAGGCCGGACAGCGAGCACAGGGTCGCCGAGATCCTCGCGGGATACACCTCGCCCGAGGCCCGGGTCGATGACACCACCCGGCTGCGCCGTACCTCCCTGTTCATGCACGGCAACCGCGTCGTGCGGACCGTGGAGGTGCAGGGTGACCTGCTGGCGGCACTGCGGCACGTGGCCCGCCAGCCCGAGGTGCGGGCGGTGGAAGAGGCCATCAACCCGTACCTGGAGCAGGACCGCGACCTCGACGACCCGAAGTCGGCCCGCGTGTTCTTCACCCGCGCGGCTCTCCCGGCCGTCCACCACCTGGCCACGACCGGCGGCAGCCCGCAGGACGTCGTGCGGCACGGCCTGTTCTACCCGGCCAAGAAGGGGTGCGGCATGGCGCTGGCCAAGCTGCTGGCCCAGCAGGACGAGGCCGCCGCTGACGTTCCCGCAGGGCTGATCGACAGCAGCACCGTCTTCCAGCGCGACGACATCGTCGTACGGCTCGTCGACGCGCGCGGTCCGCTGGACACCGACCCGCTGCTCGCCCTCGGCGCGCGCGGCCCCCGCAAGGCTGACGTGCTGGCGCGCCTGCTCGATCTCGATGCTCTCGGTGTGGACGGGTCGCTCACCGACGAGAAGGTGGCGGCGCGCCTCCTGGAAAGCGCCGACATGCGTCTGATCACCGACCGCCGCGCTTCCTGAACCGCGCCCGTCCGAGCGGAGCCGGGCGCCGCACACCGCGGCTCCCGACTTCCGGCCCTGTGGAGGAAACAGTCATGAGCACAACGCACCGCATCGTCGACCTCAGCGAGACCCAGCCCAACCGCCGGCGCGGTGGTGACCTGCGCGCCATGCTCACGCCCACCGTGGTGGGAGCGACGAGCGGCTTCATGGGCCTCGCGATCGTCGAACCCGGAGACCGCATCGGCGAGCACTACCACCCGTACTCGGAGGAGTTCGTGTACGTGGTCGCCGGCGATCTCGAGGTCGATCTGGACGGCGAGACGCACCCGATCCGGACCGACCAGGGGCTGATGATCCCCCCGTACGTGCGTCACCGGTTCCGCAACGTGGGCCGCACCGAGGCCCGCATGGTCTTCCACCTGGGGCCGCTGGCCCCGCGCCCGGAGCTCGGGCACGTCGACACGGAGGAGACACCCGCCGCGGAGGGCACCGCGACGCACCGGCCCTCCGAGCCCACGGGAGCGGTTTCGTGAACCGACGTGTGGCGGTGACCGGTGTCGGCATCGTCGCACCCGGAGGCGTGGGCGCCCCGGCGTTCTGGGGCCTGCTCGCGGACGGCCGGACCGCGACGCGGGGCATCACCCTGTTCGACCCGGCGGGCTTCAGGTCCCGTATCGCCGCGGAGGTCGACTTCGATCCCGCGGTCCACGGCCTCGACGCCCAGCAGGTGCAACGGGCCGACCGGTACGTGCAGTTCGCCATGGTCGCCGCGCGCGAGGCGCTCGCCGACGCCGGTCTGGACATGGGACGGGAGGATCCGTGGCGGATCGGGGTGTCCATGGGCACCGCGGTCGGCGGCACCACCCGGCTGGAGCACGACTATGTGGCGGTCAGCAGCTCGGGCCGCCGCTGGGACGTCGACCACAGCGAGGCGGGGCCGCATCTCCACCGGGCGTTCTCACCCAGCGCCCTCGCCTCGGAGATAGCGGAACTGACGGGCGCGCACGGACCCGTGCAGACTGTGTCCACGGGCTGCACGTCGGGGCTGGACGCGGTGGGTTACGCGTTCCACGCCATCGAGGAGGGCCGGGTCGACATCTGTGTCGCCGGCGCCTCGGACTCGCCGATCTCCCCGATCACCGTGGCGTGCTTCGACGCGATCAAGGCGACGTCGCCGAACAACGACGACCCGACGCACGCCTCGCGCCCGTTCGACGCCCACCGCGACGGGTTCGTGATGGGCGAGGGCGGCGCGGTGCTCGTACTGGAGGAACTCGAGCACGCCCGCGCCCGCGGTGCCCGCGTCTACTGCGAGATCGGCGGCTACGCCACCTTCGGCAACGCCCACCACATGACCGGTCTCACCCGCGAGGGCCTGGAGATGGCGCGCGCCATCGGCCACGCCCTGGACCACGCCCGGCTGGGCGGGTCGGACGTCGACTACGTCAACGCCCACGGTTCCGGGACGCAGCAGAACGACCGGCACGAGACCGCCGCGGTCAAGAGGTCGCTCGGGCAGCACGCGTACAAGGTGCCGATGAGCTCCATCAAATCCATGGTGGGCCACTCGCTGGGCGCGATCGGCGCGATCGAGGTCGTCGCCTGCGTCCTGGCACTCGTCCACCAGACGGTGCCGCCCACGGCGAACTACGAGACGCCCGACCCCGAGTGCGACCTGGACTACGTCCCGCGCACGGCACGCGAGGCGAAGCTGCGCACCGTGCTGTCGGTCGGCAGCGGGTTCGGCGGATTCCAGTCCGCGGTGGTGCTCACCAGGCCAGGTGGGAGGACACCATGAGCCTTCGTCAGAGCCGTCGCCCCGTCATCAGCGGCATCGGAGTCGTCGCCCCCGGCGGCGTGGGAACCGACGCCTTCTGGAAGGCCACGCGCGAGGGGATCAGCGCGCTCGACCGCGTCACCCGCGAGGGCTGCGAACACCTGCCGCTGCGCGTCGCGGGCGAGGTGCGGGGTTTCGACCCGCAGGCGCTGGTCGAGCAGCGGTTCCTGGTCCAGACGGACCGGTTCACCCACTTCGCGATGGCGGCCGCCGACATGGCGCTGGCGGACGCGCGGCTGAACCCCGGGGGCCAGGAGGAACCGTTCGCCGTCGGGGTCGTCACGGCGGCAGGGTCGGGCGGCGGCGAGTTCGGCCAGCGAGAGCTGCAGCGGCTGTGGGGCCAGGGCTCGACGTACGTGGGCCCGTACCAGTCCATCGCCTGGTTCTACGCGGCGAGCACCGGCCAGATCTCGATCCGCGGCGGCTTCAAGGGGCCGTGCGGTGTCGTCGCCAGTGACGAGGCCGGCGGGCTCGACGCCCTGGCGCACGCCGCCGGGGCCGTACGGCGTGGCACCGACAGCGTGGTCGTCGGCGCCGCCGAGGCGCCGCTCGCGCCGTACTCGGTCGTCTGCCAGCTCGGCTACCGGGAGCTCAGCACGTCCGACGAACCGGATCGGGCGTACCGCCCGTTCACGGCGCACGCGTGCGGGTTCGTGCCCGCGGAGGGCGGCGCCATGCTCGTCGTCGAGGACGAGTCCGCCGCCGTCGCGCGCGGCGCGGTCGTGCGCGCCGAGGTGGCCGGGCACTGCGCGACGTTCACCGGCGCCTCGCGCTGGGAGGAGTCCCGAGAGGGGCTCGCCCGGGCGATCCGCGGGGCGCTCGACGAGGCGGGCTGCGCACCCGAGGAGATCGACGTGGTCTTCGCGGACGCGCTGGGGCTGCCGGACGCGGACCGCGCCGAGGCGCTGGCCCTCGTCGACGCCCTCGGCCCGCACGGCAGCAGGGTGCCGGTGACGGCGCCCAAGACCGGCACCGGCCGGGCCTACTGCGGAGCGCCGGTGCTCGACGTCGCCGCCGCGGTGCTCTCACTGGAGCACGGCCTGGTCCCGCCCACCCCCCATGTGTTCGACGTCTGTCACGACATCTCTCTGGTGACGGGCACGGCACGGCCCGCCGCGCTGCGCACGGCACTGGTGCTGAGCCGGGGACTGATGGGTTCCAACGCGGCGCTCGTGCTCCGGCGCGACGCCGACAACCTCTCGTGAAGGAGGATCGCATGACCGCACAACTGACCGTCGAGGAGCTGTCCGCGCTGATGAAGAAGGGCGCCGGCATATCCGTCGACCCGGCCCAGATGGACAGCAACCCGGACATCCCGTTCGAGGCGTACGGCCTCGACTCGCTCGGCCTGCTCGGCATCGTCGGCGAGCTGGAGAACCGGTACGGCCGGGCACTCCCGGTCGAGGCCGACCGCTGCAAGACACCGCGCGAGTTCCTCGACCTCGTCAACGACACTCTGATGGCAGGAGCCTGAAATGGCCGGGCACACCGAGAACGAGATCATCATCGACGCCCCCCTGGACCTGGTCTGGGAGGTGACCAACGACGTGGACCACTGGCCACAGCTGTTCACCGAGTACGCCTCCGTGGAGGTGATCGAACGGGACGGCAACCGGACGGTGTTCCGGCTGACCATGTACCCGGACGAGAACGGCAAGGTCTGGAGCTGGGTCTCGGAGCGCGAGGCGGACCGGGCGGCCCTCACGGTGCGCGCCAAGCGCGTGGAGACCGGACCGTTCGAGTACATGAACATCCTGTGGACGTACGCCGAGACGCCGCAGGGTGTCCTGATGCACTGGACGCAGGACTTCGCGATGAAGCCGGACGCTCCCGTGGACGACGCGTGGATGACCGACAACATCAACCGCAACTCACGCATCCAGATGGCCCTGATCCGGGACCGCATCGAGCAGCGTGCCCGCGTCCGCGAGACCGCTCCGGTCACGCCGAACTGACGGCCCTTTCCCCCGACGGCATCCGAAGGGACGCCCCCGATGCACCAAGCACTGATCGTCGCCCGTATGGCACCCGGGTCCGCGCCGGACATCGCCGAGGTGTTCGCGGCCTCCGACAGCGGTGAACTGCCGTACCTCGTCGGCGTCCGGCGGCGCAGCCTGTTCCAGTTCGGCGACGTGTACCTCCACCTCATCGAGGCCGACCGGCCCCCCGGGCCGGCGATCGCCAAGGTGACCGAGCACGCCGCGTTCCGGGACGTCAGCGAACGCCTTGCGGCCTTCGTCAGTCCCTACGATCCGCAGACATGGCGGAGCCCGAAGGACGCGATGGCCACGCAGTTCTACACCTGGCAGAGCGACAAGGGCGCCTGAGCGCGCACGACACCAGCAGCCGGCCCCGCGGATCACCGCGGGGCCGGCTGCTGGTGTCGTGCGCTCCTCCTTGCCGGGCCGGTGGCTCAGCCGGGGACGACGCTCTCGAACGCGTGCAGGTAGGAGTTCACCGGGCGGATCTCCCCGACGACCAGACCGGCGGCCTCCATGCGGCTGGTCATGCTCTCCTTCGTGTGCTTGGCCCCGCCCACGTTCAGGAGGAGCAGCAGGTCCATCGCGGTGGTGAACTTCATCGACGGCGAGTCGTCGACGAGGTTCTCGATGACGATCACCCGGGCCCCGGGGCGGGCCGACCCGACGACGTTGCGCAGAGTCCGGGCGGTGCTGTCGTCGTCCCACTCCAGGATGTTCTTGATGACGTAGACGTCGGCGTCGACCGGCAGGGCCCGACGGCAGTCGCCGGGCACGATGCTCACCCGGTCGGCGAGCGCACCGCCCTCGCGCAGCCGCGGGTCGGCCTTCTCGACGACACCCGGCAGGTCGAACAGCGTGCCCTTCAGGCCGGGGTTCTTCTCCAGCAGGCTGGCCAGCACGTGCCCCTGGCCGCCGCCGATGTCGGCGACCGTCGACGCCCCGGTGAGGTCGAGGAGTTCGGCGACGTCGCGCGCGGACTGCATGCTGGAGGTGGTCATGGCCCGGTTGAACACGTGGGCCGACTCCTCCGCGTCCTCGTGGAGGTAGGTGAAGAACTCCTTGCCGTACAACTCCCCGAAGACGCTGCCGCCCGTGCGCACCGCCGTGTCGAGGCGGGGCCAGGCTGCCCAGGTCCACGGTTCGGTGCACCACAGGGCGATGTAGCGCAGGCTGTGCGGGTCGTCCTCGCGCAGCAGCCGCGACATGTCGGTGTGCGCGAACCGGCCGTCCGCGTCCTCGGTGAAGATCCCGTAGCAGGCCAGGGCGCGGAGCATGCGCCGCAGCGCTCTCGCGTCGGTCTTCACGGCCGCGGCGAGGTCCTCCGCGGTGCTGGGGGTGTCCTCCAGGGCGTCGGCGACGCCGAGCCTGGCCGCCGCACGCACGGCGGCGGCGCAGGCCGCGCCGAAGACGAGTTCGCGCAGCCTCATGGAGGCATGGGGCGCGGTGGGCTCGATGGGCGCGGTGGATGCGGTGAGTGCGGTGGATGCGGTGGTGGTCATGCCGCCTCGCTTCTCGTGAGTGGGGCCGGGCCTGACGGCCCGGCCAGTCGGTCCCTCGCGGCGTCGCTCAGCACAGTCCGGCGGGCTCGGAGACGCCGCACAGGTTGGCGTCGAAGCGGTTGCCGGTGCCGGCGGAGTCCCGGTCGGCCAGGTCGGCCGCCCCGTTGCGCACGACGACGTTGTCCCGGATGACGTTGTCCGTGCCGGGGATGCCGACGACGCTCTTGAAGAGGACGATGCCGCCGGAGAACGGCGAGGAGCCCACGTTGCCCCACACGATGTTCCGCTCGACGACGGTGTCCTCGGTGCCGGTGAGGACGATGCCCGCGCCCTGGATCTCGGGCAGCCGAGCCGTGGCCTTGCATGCCTTGTTGTTGCGCAGGACATGGTTGCCACTGACCGTCAGAGCGCCCGCGCGCGGCTTCGATTCGTCGCCGACGAGGAACAGACCGGCGCAGTTCGCCATCATCGTGTTGCGGTCGACGGTCAGGTTGCGCACCCGCCGGACCGTGGCGCCGATGCGGTTGTCCGTCATCACGTTGCCACTGATCCGCGTCCCGAGGGTGTCGGTGGCACCGGCCTCCTCGGAGACCGTGTTCGCCACGAAGATGCCGGCGTCACCGTTGGACCGGACGATGTTGCCCGTCAGGACGGAGCGGGTGGAGCGCTGCTCGGCGATCCCCCAGGTGCCGTTCTTCTCCGAGGTCACGCCCCGCACGGTCAGCCGGTCGGTCCAGGAGGCCCACACGCCGCTCTTGGTGAAGCCCGACAGGGCCAGCGCCTGGACGCGTACGCCGTCGACGGACTGCTCGGCCGTGCCGGTCACGCAGACACCGTTCCCCGCGGCGGCGCAGGCGTTCTTGGCCCGCGCGGTGGCCGCCGCGGGCTTGATCACGGTACGGGCACCCGCCCCGCGCAGCGTCAGGCCGGACGTGGTGATCAGCACGCTCTCGTGGTACGTACCGGCGGCGATGACGACGGTGTCGCCCGGCCGGGCGGCGTCCACGGCGGCCTGGATCGACTGGCCGGGGCTCACATGGTGGGTCTCGGCGGCGTGGGCGGGGACCGCGGCGGCCGCTCCGGAGGCGACGAGCAGGGCTGTGGAGGCGAGGCAGGTGATTTGTCGTTTCGTCATAAGGCGAAGCTATGCGCCGAAGCAGATGAATCGGGACATACCGGGGCAGTCTGTGGTCGTGTCGCGCGCGTCGCTTCCCCGTGCAGCGCAATGGATCTCCCCAGAGGGAGCAACGTCTCCGGGCCTGTCCCCGACGCCTTATCGTGGTCGTCATGACTGTGCCCGAGCGGATCCGCATCGTCTCCCGTTCCTCCCCGATGGCCCTCGCCCAGGTGGAGCGCGTACGCGCCGAACTGGCCGCGCTGCATCCCGGCATCCGTACGGAGGTCGTGCCCGTCACCACGACCGGCGACCGGTGGATGGGCGACCTGGCCGAGGTCGAGGGCAAGGGGGCGTTCACCAAGGAGGTCGACGCCGCGCTCCTGGCCGGTGAGGCCGACCTCGCGGTGCACTGCGTGAAGGACATCCCGGCCGACCGGCCGCTGCCCGCCGGCACGACGTTCGCGGCCTTCCTCAAGCGGGACGACATCCGTGACGCCCTGATCCACCCCGGCGGTCTGGCGCTCGACGAGCTGCCGGCCGGTACGCGGATCGGCACGTCGTCCGTCCGGCGGACGGCCCAACTGGCCGCCTCGCACCCCGAGCTGGAGTGCGTGCCGATGCGGGGCAACGCCAACCGGCGCCTGGAGAAGCTGTACGCGGGGGACGCGGACGCGCTCCTGCTCGCCGTCTCCGGCCTCGAGCGCATCGGCCGCACCGACGTGATCACCGAAATCCTGTCGGTCGAGACGATGTGCCCGCCGATCGGCGCCGGGGTCCTCGCTCTCCAGTGCCGCGAGCACGACGACGCCGTGATCGACGTGGTGAGCGCCCTCGGCGACCCGGACGCCCACCGGGAGACGACGGCGGAGCGGATGTTCCTGCACGTCCTGCAGGGGCACTGCAACAGCCCGATCGCCGGTTACGCGCAGGCCGAGCGGAACGGCGATCTGTCGCTGCGAGCGAAGGTCTTCACCCCGGACGGCAAGACCGTGCTCAACGCGCACGAGTGGGCCGGGCGGCTGGACCCGGCCACGCTCGGCACCTCGGTGGCCGTCGCACTGCTGCGCCAGGGAGCGCGCGAGCTGATCGACGGCATCGCGCACTAGAGGAGCGCGACGGGCGTGGTGCTCAGGACTCCTCGAAGTAGGCGTCGAGCACCGCGTCCAGCTCCGCCGTCCACTCCTTGAGCCGGCCTCTGGCGTCCGCCTCGACCTCGGCGTTGAACCAGCGATTGGCCGCGACGTGGACCGTGACGGTGAAACGGCGGCCGAACCGCGGGGTCTTGACCTCGACCGCGCCGATCTCGTCCCAGCGGAAGTCGGCTTCCTGGTCGTCGAGGCGGAAGCGGACGCCCTCGCGGTTCGCGGTGATCGAGCCGCGGCGGTCGCTGATTTCGAAGACGGGGCCTTCGTCCCCTGCGCCGTCGGCGTCCTCACCGTCCGCTGCCGTGCCGTCCGCTGCCGTGTCGTTCCCGGCCGCGGGCCCGGGGGCATCCTCGATCGCGTCCTCGGCCTCGTCGTCGGAGACCGCCTGCGGGGCGTCCTCCCCGGCGGCGTCCTCCGGCTCCTTGTCCTCGCGCTCCCGCGTCCCGCCGGCCGCCGCGGGGGCGGGACGGGCGCCGACGAGGCCGGGGAGGAAGGCCGGGTCCGTGCTCACGGCGAAGTCCGGCTTGATGTTCGGATCTATCTGCTGCTCCACGGCGGGCAGTATGGTCGACGAAGCTGTGCGAGGCCAATGGGCGTTCGGGGCGGCGTTTCGCCGCGGCGGATCCGATCAGGGCGGAACGGACCGGCCCCGCCGCCCGGCGCGGTGTCCGGTCTTCCGACCGGACGCGGCCCACCGGGCAGCGGGGCCGTCCGGCACCGCCGCGGCGTCAGCGGCGCAGCAGCTGCTTCATCCGCTTGCCCTCACGGGACTCGGCGAGGGTGTCCCACAGCTTCTTCGAGCTGGTGGAGGTGTAGACGCCGGGCGCACCCTGCTCACCGCAGCCCTCGCCGTACGACACGATGCCGATCTGGTAGGTGCGGCCGGCGACCTTGCGGAACAGCGGGCCGCCGCTGTCGCCCTGGCAGGAGTCCTTGCCCTCGACGCCCGCGCAGACGTTGACGGCCTTGTTGTACGCCGGGTACGTCGCCGTGCACTCGGCGTGCGAGAGCAGGGGCACCTTCACGCCGCGCAGCCGGTCGGGGAAGCTGGGCACCTCGGTGTCGGTGTTGCCCCAGCCGATGACCGTCGCCTGCGCGCCGGGGCGGAGCAGGGCGTCCGTGCCCGCGGTCGGCATCTTCACGGCGGCGATGCCGGCGACGGGCTTGGCCAGCTCCAGCAGCGCCAGGTCGTACGCCTCGTCCCCCTTGGCGTAGCGGGGGTGCGAGACGATGCTCCGCACGTTGCGCAGCTGCCCCTGGCGCTTGTCGGACAGCACGGTCCGGCCGACCGTGACCTCCAGCTGCTTCGCCTCGGTGCCCGTCACGCAGTGGGCCGCCGTCAGGACCACGTCCGCGCTGATCAGGCTGCCGCCGCAGAACTGGCGGTCGGTCGGGCTTCCGGAGCCCTTGTTCAGGAGGGCGGCCATCCACGGGTGGGCGGAGGCGGGCTGCTCCACGCCTCCGATGATCTTGATACTGGGCCTGGCCCGCTCCTCGTCGGGTGCCGTGTGCGCGGCGGCCGTGGTGACGGCCGACGCGACGAGGGCCAGAGCCGCACTCGCCACGAGCCCGACGGAGGTTATCCGGCGGACACGGTGACGGGTCGGGGAAACTCTCATGGGGGTTGGTCTCCACTTCTGATCACGGACACCGAAGGGCCGTTCCCGGCAAGGGCGTTGACCCTTCGGCACTGTCGTGTCATCAGAGCGGCAAATCGCGCGTGAGGTTCACTCGCCACCGGAGGTTTTCCGGTGCGGCGCGCTCAGGCCAGCGGCTGGTAGTCGAGGCGCGGGAAGTAGTCCTCCCGCGTGCCGTCGCGGCGCACGTCCCACGTGGCGCAGTGGAGGGAGCCAAACCCGCCGGCGCGCGACGGCCCTGCCGGACCGGTCCGCCGCCGTACGCGTCCGGCGGTCCGTCCCCGTACGGCCGCCCCGGCCGTTCGAGGCCGCCCGCCGCGCAGAACCGGTCCACCTCCTCGCGGCTCGCGGCCTGGAACGCCTCGCGCCAGTCGAGGCCGACGCCGCTGCCGTAGTTGCGCACGTAGCGCAGGCCCCGGGTCTCCACCGCCTCGACCACCTCGGAGGGAATGTCCTCCAGCACGCCGGCGACGTCCGTGACCGGCGTCGCTCCCCCGGTCTCCGCCGAGGTCGCGCAGAAGAAGGCCAGCCGTCCGGGCCACGCGCCGGCGTACGACGACTCGCAGTGCTGCGGGATCACCTCACGCGCCGGATACTCGGTGGAGGTGAAGACGCCGTCGCCGACCTCGCTGCGCGGCGTGGAGCGCTCGGTGTACTCCAGCGGACTGAAACCCATCGCGTCCAGGGCCCGTTGGAACGCACCGACACCGTCGGCGGCGGCCTCTCTGATCAGTACGGCTCCGGTCGCGGCGACGGCCTCGTCGATCGCCCGCGCGTACCGGTGCACGAAGGATCCCAGCTCTCCGCCGTGCGCCTCGATCACGGTGATCCCGGTCAGATCGTTCAACCTTCACAACTCCCTGGGGAAGGGGCCCCGCAGCGGTGCCCGGGTGTACGCGACAACGCGGCCGGTCATGGCAGCGCCGCCGTGACGGCGCCGAGCACGGCCGTGGCACCGGTGAAGCGGCGACATCGCCACCCGCCACGAGGACGGGTCCCTCAGCGTGCTCGGACGCACCGACTTCCTGGTGAAGGTACGGGGATTCCAGGTCAGCACCCAGAGCGTCGAGGCCATCCTGCTGGAACACCCGGCGGTCGCCGAGGCCGCCGTCGTCGCGCCCCCCGACCCCGTCGCAGGCCACCGCCTGCACGCCCGGCTGCGCCTGAACGAACCCGGGGCCGTGGGTGTCCTGGCGCTGCGTCAGCACTGCGCGGAGCGCACGGTCCGCGCCGCCGTACCCGGCGTGATCGAGACGGTGACCGACCCGCTGCCCAGGACCTCGACCGGCAAGATCGACCGGACCCGGATCAGGGAGTCGCTGCTCGCCTCCGACTGACGTCCCGGCACGGGACCGAGGGAACAGTGAAGGGCTGCCCGGCCGGGCAGCCCTTCACTGTTCCCTCGGTCCCGTCCTCATCCGCGGGCGGCACGGAAGGCCTTGAACACCCCGCTCGCACCGATCACCAGCACGATCAGCGCCGCGCCGTCGTAGACCGGGTCGGGCGAGCTCCAGAGCGTCTTGACGTCCGCCAGGAAGGCCGGGTTGAGCAGCATCTGCTCGTGCAGGATCCAGGCCAGGGAGAGCGTGAACAACGCCTGGGCCGCGGCGTACCAGGCGGCGAGCCGGAAGGTGCCGCGGTGGGCGGCCACCTGGGCCAGTCGGACCGCGACCAGACCGGCGAGACCGACGAGGACGGGCCAGATCCAGCCCGACCACAGCGCCGGGTCGAGCACCTCGACCGACTCGCCGTCCTCGACGCGATAGGGCTTGGCCGTGTGCTGCCAGGCGATCAGGGCGATCAGCAGCAGGTCCCATACGGCGGTGAGGCCGGTGGCGGCGAGGAGGCCCTTGCCGGACTGACGGATCTCGGGCAGGTCGTCGGACGTCCAGGCGGTGGCTGCCGCGACCACTCCCCTCGGGCGGCGCAGCCGCTCGGCGGCCGCGTACAGGACGGTGACGGCCGCGAACAGCTGGGCGCCGAAGGTGAGCAGGGCGCTCACGCCTGTGCCGAGGGCAGCACCGATCCCGCCCCCGTCCACAATCTCCAGGAGCATGAGCCCGACGGCGACGACGGGCAGCACGGTGGCCAGCAGCGTCACCGTCAGGCGGCGGTACGACGGGTACAGGTCGGGCCCGATGAGAGCGAGCGGCCGGTCCGCGTAACGAGCGGCGTACCGGACCGGATCCCCCATCTCGCTGAGCACCTCGCGCTCCACGACCCGCGGATCACCGGCGCCGCGTCCTTCGACGGTGTCGGCGATGGTGGCGCGCAGTTCCTCGGCGATGTCGTCCCGCTGGTCGGCGGGCAGCCGCCGGACGACCTCGTGCACGCAGCGCTCGGTGAGCGTGCTCGTGCTCATCCGTTCTCCTTGGTCAGTCGTGAGATCGAAGCGACGAGGTTCTGCCACTCGCGCACCAGACCGGTGCGCACCTCGGAACCATCGGGGCTGACCCGATAGAACTTCCGCGGCCGGGACTCGTCGGTGTTCCATTCGCTCGTGAGCAGGCCCTGCTTCTCCAGTCGGCGCAGCAACGGATAGAGCGTGTTGCCGTCGACGGTGACCCCCGCGTCGTTGAGCGTCTCCAGCAGCGCATACCCGTACCGCGGCGTCCGGAGCAGCGCCAGACAGGCCAGCACGACCGTCCCGCGACGCAGCTCCTGCGCCTGGCTCAGGGTCAGTTCTTCTACGGACACGACTCACACGATACTGTGCGACGCACACTAATGTCACGCGATGCGGCGACGAGCGACGGCATCAACAGGCGTACGCCGCCAGCGAGTCGGGACCAGTCCCCGACTCGGCTGCGGCGCACGGCCAGAGACGCCGGGGACTCATTTCAGGTCGCGAGCGCGCCGCAGGGGGCTCCCCAGCATCAGCACAGGGATCAGGAGACCGATGGCGCAGGACAGCCACAGCGCACCCCGGGTCCCGAGGGCCGTCGCCGTCAGGCCCGCCGCGAGCGCGCCGAAGGGTATCGCTCCCCACGAGACGAAGCGGACGGTGGCCATCACGCGCGGCAGCAGATCGGACGGGGTCACGGTCTGGCGGTGCGTGCGGGTCAGGATGCTGAACACCACCACGCCGCAGGTAAAGCCCGCGTTCCCCACCACGAACACCACGAGGCGCCAGCCGGAGCCGCTGAGCGGGAGAAGGAACTGGCAGGCCATCAGGAACACGGTGGCGTACAGCACCGTGCGGGCGCTGCCGATACGCCGTGCCACACGCGGGGTGACGGCCGCGCCGAGCAGGCTGCCGACACCGCCCGAAGCCATCAGGAGACCGACCAGGCCCGCGGACACGTCCACGGTGCGGACCAGGAAGACCGGAACGAGGGCGGCCAGGGCGCCGCAGCAGAAGTTGATGAGCGTCGCCGCCGCCACGCAGGGCCTGATGACCGGGTGGCGTGCGACGAAGCGCCAGCCGTCCTTGATGAGTTCGACCGCCGGCACTCCCCGCCCGCGTTCCGCACCGTCGGTCGCGGGCGGCCTGGGAAGGCTCCTGAGCAGAACGGCCGACACCAGGTAACTCGCGGCGTCAACGAGCAAGGTGGCCGGAGCGCCGAAGAGCTGCACGAGCACGCCCGCCGCGGAGGGGCCGCCCAGTTCCGTGGCGGCGTTGGACGCCGACGTCAGGCTGTTGCGCGAGGTGAGCTCCTCCTTGCTGACGATCGACGGCAGGAACGTGGAGTTGCCGACGTCGAACACGACGGTCGCGAGGCCGATCACCAGAGCGACGGCGACGAGGAGCGTCAGGTGCAGGCCGCCGATCGCGGCGGCGAGCGGTACGGAGAGCACCGCGACGGCCCGCAGGACGTCCAGGGCCACCTGCGTGCCCCGCAGCGGCAGCCGCTGCACGATCACCCCGGCCGGCAGGCCGATGAGCAGCCAGGCCGCGTACCCGGCGGCGGTGACGAGACTGACCTCCAGGCTGCTGGCGTGCAGCAGCTCTATCGCCACCAGGGGCAGGGCCACAGCCGTGATGGCGTCACCGGTTCTGCTCACCGTCGAGGCGCTCCAGTAGCGCCAGAACACCCCCGCCCTGTGACGGGGAGCCGAGGGCGGGGACGCCACGGTCGTTCGAGCCATCGCTGTTACCTGTCTCCTCTATGCGCAGATGCCGATCTGCCGGTCCGGGTCATGACACGTAGCCGTGGGCGTGCAGTTCGGCCTGCGCCCCGGGGTCGTCGAAGGCGCCCAACTGGTCGAGGCAGCGCCGTAGCCAGTTCCTGGGCGAGGCTCATCGCACCTCCTCCACGGTGTCATCGGCCTGCTGCGCCGAGCAGGTCGTTTCCGCCGGATCACCGGCGCTGTCGGGCCACTTCGCGTTGAACCCGAGTTCTGCGGACAGCTCCCGCGCGGCGGTGAGCACGGTCTGCACCGCCGTGGCGCGGGTGAGAGGGTCACGCATCCTGCTGCCGGCGGCCGCAAGCGTCACACTGGCCGCGACCGCGCCGGTGGAGGTGAACACCGGTGAGGAGACGGCCCGGACGCCGCGGTCGAGTTCGTCGTCGCAGACGTCGTAGCCACGGGCCCGTACGAGCGCGAGGTGGGCGAGTACCTCGTCGACCGTCACCGGGGTCTCCTCGGTGAAGGCGGTGAGGGCCCGCTTGGCCAGCAGGTTGCGTACGTCCGGCTCGGGCCGGTAGGCCAGCAGCGACCGGCCGGACGCGGCGGCGTGCAACGGCATCTCCTGGCCGATGCGGACGAACAGGCGCAAGGGGTGGCGGCCTTCGGACAGGGCGACGCACACCGCCCTGTCCCCGATCAGCTCCGTCAGAAAAACGGTCTCGCCGCTCGCCTCCGCCGCTGCGACGACGGCGCGGTGCGGGGTGACCAGGAGAGCGGACTGGTTCCGGTTCTGCTCGGCCAGCTGACGGGCGATCGGGCCTAGGAAGAAGCGCCGGTTCACCGGTGAGCGGGTGACGAAGTCCTCGTTGCCGAGGGTGGTGAGCAGGCGGTGCAGGCTTCCGACCGGAATGCCCAGCTCTTCGTGCAGTTCCTGGAGGGTGGCGCCCTTCGGCTTGGCGGCCAGCGCCCGCAGGACGTGCAGCGCACGCACCACGACTTGCATGGATGTCTCCTTCGTTCGTCGGGCGGAGGCCGGACTTTGGGTGCGTCCCGGCGGTCAACGGCTCCCAGACGGGCATCAGGGCGCTCAGCTCCGGACCGAAGCAGCCGGAGGTAGGCATGACCGGGTTTCGCAGCGTCAGTTCCCCCGACCGCACATGTAAGCCGTTATCGGCCAAGCAATGCGGCTTCGCGTCAAAAAGGTGGTCTCGGTCATCCAGCACCGCGGCATCAGACAGCGCATCCATCATGTGAAAACGCACCCTCCGCCTCACGGATGGTCTGAATATGCGGGGTGTGGTGACCCTCCGTCAAGAGCGGTCATGTGACGGCTCGTTATAGGAGAGGAAGCAGAAAACCGCAGTTCAGAGACACTGCGCGCACAGTTTCCATGGGGCGGTTCACTTCGGCTCGAATAGTTCCGTGACGCGGAAACCGGAAGCCGTCGCCCTTCCATCGATTCGTCCGGCGATTCCCGCGAATAGACAACGGGCACTGCCGAGAACCGTGACGGACACTGCGGGGCGGCTCGAATTCCACCTGGCTGCCGATGTTCACACCCCATCGCGAAGGGTCGAAATCCGGACGGAATGCTTCGCTGCGCATCAGATGGGGCGAACGGGCGTGTGATCGGGGCGAGTCGCACGACGGCCGCCGGATCAGCTGTTGGCCGGTCGCCCCACGGCCCGGGACGCGCTGCGGTACCCGCGTGAACCACCAGGGGGGCCGAAGCTCTGCGGCCTCGGCACCACTGGCCACGACGACCGGTCGTCGCGCGGCACGGTCAGCGCGAGGCGCCGACGACGCCGGTGGTGACGTCGGCGCCGAGGCGCCGGGCGTCTCGTTCCGGCCGGATGGCCGCCACGGCGAGGAGCCCGAAGGGGATCATGACGGCTGCGGACGTGAGAAAGGCCGTCGTACAGCCGGCGGCCGCGATGTCGGCGGCGTCGATGAGATGACCGGTGAGGAAGGGCGCCACGAGCCTCTTCCGCGAGCGCACGGCGTCGCAGCTCGGCGTCACCCCCGGCGTCCCCCGACGTCGTCGCCCGGGCCTGGACCGGCGAGCCGCCGCCGCCCCGGCCGACCGGGCACCGCCGATCACCACTGCCGCCAGGGCCTCCACCCGCGGGGAGCGGCAAACAACCTTAAAATGGAACAAATTATTCGTGGGTGATCGAGGGCAATTGTGTCGGCCGATGGTGTGGCATCGAGCTCGTACCCGTTCGGCGCCGCGAGTGGCGGCGAAGCGTCCGAGCGCGACGACGCGCTGGTCAGTGCGGTCATCAATGCCGTGGAGGTGACCGGAGCGCATGCCGGAAGCGTCTTCCTGCTCTCCGGCGACCATCGCTCGCTCCTGCTGGCCGCGGCGTGCGGGGCGCCGCCCTCCCTCCTCGGCGGGTGGCGTCGGATCCCGGTGAACAGCCGTATCCCCGTGGCGGAGGCATACCGCTCCGGGCGCATGGTCCACCTGGCCGGCGCGGAGGAGACGATGCGGCGCTTCCCCCAGCTCTCGGTCGCCGTGCCCTACCCGTTCGGTTCTGCCTCAGTGCCCGTGCGAACGGGACAACAGACCTTCGGAGCGATGGCCGTGCTGTGGGCGCCCAGGCCCGAGGGGACGGGGCTGTCGAGGGCGCAGCGCGGGCAGCTGCGCTCCGCGGCCGACCGTCTGGGCACCACCCTCGCCGGGCTCAGCGCGCGCAAGGAGCTCGTCGAATACGACGAACGGACAGCTCCGGTAGTGGTCCCGCTGCCGTCCGCTCCACTGATACGGGTGGGTCTGTTCGACTGGAACCTCGACACCGGGGCCTTCACGACCGACGACGAGCTGTGCGCGATCTTCGGGATCCCGCCCCGTGATTTCGACGGACGGGTGGACACCCTGGCGGCCAGGATCGAGCCCGCGGATCTGCCCGGCTTCCGGTCCGCCGCCCGTGCCGCGGTCGAGGAGGGCCGTGTGCTCGCGCACTGCCTGCGGATCCGGGACCCCGGTGGAGGCCACCGCGCTGTGGAGCTCTGGGGCCGGGTGCCCATGAGCCCGGAGGACCCGCAGGCGTCGTCCCATCTGGTCGGCGCGGTACTCGACTCCGGGAGCGGCATGGCCGCCGTGGCGGCGATCGAGCGGCTCGCGTACGGCTTCTTCGCGCTCTCCCCGGAGGGGCATGTCGCCTACGCCAACCACAGCCTGGAGACTCTGCTGCGGGTCCGCCAGGACGAACTGCTCGGCCACCGACTCTGGGACATCCTGCCCTGGCTGGCCGATCCCGTGTACGAGGACCGCTACCGGGCCGCCCTGGTCTCCCAGCAACCGGTCTCCTTCCTGGTCCGCCGCCCACCCGACGGGTGGCTGGTCTTCTCCCTCCACCCGGGCTCACAGGGCATGACGGGATGGGCGGCACCCGTGCGACAGCCGGTACCGGCCGGCACCGGCCCCGGGACGTCCGTCGCCGAGGAGGGTCCGCCCGTCTCCTCGTCCCCTCCGCCCGCGGCCCCGCGCCTGGGTGCCCTCTACCGCGTGCTCCAGCTGGGCAGCGCCCTCACCGAGGCGGTCACCGCGCGTGAGGTGTGCGATGCCGTCGCCGAGCAGCTGCTGCCCGCATTCGGCGGCCAGAAGCTGGCGATCTGCGTGGTGGAGGAGCGGCACCTGCATCTGTTCGCGCAGCGCGGCTGTTCGGAGGAGGTTCTCGCCCGGCTGGAAGGCGTCCCGCTGCATGACCGGCTGCCTGTGACGGACGCGCTGACCTCAGGGACCCCGCTGTTCATCGAGTCCCGGGAGGAGCTCTGCGAAACGTATCCCGGGATCGTGTCGGGCGACTCCCGTTCCTGGGCGTTCCTGCCGTTGATCGCCTCCAACCATCCGGTGGGAGCCTGCATGCTCGCCTTCGACGACGTCCACCGGTTCCCCGACGAGGAGCGTGGAGTCCTCACCGCGCTGGGCGGCCTGATCGCCCAGGCCCTCGAACGCGCCAGGCTCTACGACGCCGAGTTCGCCCTCGCCCGCGGCCTGCAGAACGCGCTGCTGCCGCACCGGCTGCCCACGGTGCCGGGCCTTCGCGTCACCGGGCGTTACCTTCCGGGCACCAGGGGCATGGACATCGGCGGCGACTGGTACGACGTCATCCCCACCCGCGAGGAGGTCGCGCTGATCGTCGGGGACGTCGAGGGACACAACGTCGCCGCCGCGGCCACCATGGGCCAGCTGCGCAGCGCGATGCGGGCCTTCGTCACCGCCGGCCACCGGCCGAGCGACATCGTGGCCAGCACCAACCGGCTCCACATGGACCTCGACCCGTCGCTGCTCGCCAGCTGCTGCTACGCCCGCCTCCATCTCCGCTCCGGGATCGTGCGCATCGTCCGGGCGGGCCACTGCCCGCCCCTTCTGCGCCTGCCCGACGGACGCACCGAGATCCCGGATGTGCCGTGCGGGCCTCTGCTCGGCGTCGAGGCAGCGCCCGACTATCCGGAGTCGGAGCTGCGCCTCGTGCCCGGATCGGTCCTGGCCCTGTACACGGACGGGCTGGTCGAGAGGCGCGACTCGGACATCGGTTCCGGCATCGACCGCCTCCGGACCTCGCTGGCCCGCTTGGGCGGGGGCAGCCTGGAGGATCTGGCCGACGGGCTGCTGGAGGATGCCGACCAGTCACCCGACAGGGCGGACGACATCGCACTCCTGCTCGCCGAGTACGCGCCGCCGGCAGCCGCGGCGCCGTCCGCGCGCTGACTCCGTCCCGTCGGCGAGCAGCGCTCAGTCCCGCCCGGGATGCCACGCCGCGGAGACCGGCTCCCCCACAGCCGCCGGACACCGGCACACCGGCACACCGCAGCAGCCGGCCCCACGGGGCCGTCCGCCGTGACGCAGCGGCACCTCCCGCACGTCCTCGCCCCGGCCCAGGTCGCAGTACGGCGCCCGAAAGGGCAGCGGCGGGCGCTTCGGTGGCTGCCCTTGCAGGCGTGTGAGGGAGGCGCCGCCTGGCGCAGCATGGGTTGCGGAAGGGGTGAGGGGTCCGTGGTCAACTGCGCAGTGTGCGGGAATCGGTGTGATCCCGGAGAGCAGTTCTGCGGCGCCTGCGGGACCTTCCTCGAGTGGTCGCGGCCGAGCACCCCGGCAGCCGCGGGCCGGCCGGATGCCGCGGTCCCGACCCCGGCAGGGCCGGACGTCGCCGTGCCTCGGGAGGAACCCGCAGCGCAGGCGAGCGGGCCGGCCATTCCGCCGAAGCCCACCGCCCCGCCCCTGCGCGCAGTGCAGCCTCAGGTCGAGGAGCCCGGCCGTCCGGTGCCACCGCCGACACGGCACGGGGACGCCGCCGAACCGCCGCCCCAGGCCGGGGACCTCATCTGCGGCCAGTGCGGCAGCGGGAACGTGCCGACGAGGCGCTACTGCCGACGTTGCGGCGCCTCCCTCGCGGACGCCCCTGTCGTACCCCGCCCGCCTTGGTGGCGGCGGCTGTTCACACGCCGCCCCAGGAAAAAGCCCTTCGCCGGGGAGCGGCCACCGCGCCGGCAGTGGCGGCGGCCGCGATTCGTCCTGCCGCTGCTGGTGCTTTGCGCCCTCGTGGCGGTCGGGTACGTCTTCCACGGCGAGGCCGGCCGAGTGCTGGAGGCCGTAAGGGACCGGACGTCCAAGGCCGAGCAGATGCATGCGGTGAAGGTGACGGCGTCGAGTGCGGGGAAACAGCACCCGGCCGCCCTTGCCGTGGACGGGACCACGGACAAGTACTGGACACCCGCGCTGCCCGGAGCCTTCGAAGGGGAGTATCTGGAGGCCTCGTTCGCCGAACCCGTTCGCCTGCTCGATCTCGTCGTCCATCCCGGCACCTCTCCTGTGGCCGAGAAGTTCCTCACCCAGGCGCGGCCCAGCAGCCTGCTGATAACCGTCACCTCGAAGGACGGCCGGACGACCGTGAAGACCGTCCCACTGGCCGACGTGCCGGGAGGCCAGCGCTTCCACCTCGCGGTCAGCGATGCCGTCCGGGTCCGGCTCACGGTCCAGGGCGCGTACGGGGGCGGGGCCGGCCGGTATCTCGCCTTCGCCGAGGTCGAGTTCTTCAGACGGCGCTGAGCCGGGAGTCTCACACGACACCCAGGGTGTCCAGCATCTGCGCGTGCCGGCGCTCCGCGTGCCGGGCCGCCACCGGGTCACCGGCCTGCCGGTGGGCAGCGATCAGCAACCGCCACACCGCGTCCTGGAACGGGTCCAGGGACAGGGCGTGCGCCGCGGCCGCCACCGCATCCGCCGCACGGTTCCGGCCGAGTTCCACTTCGGCCAGCGCGTGGGCCGCCCGCACCGCCTGGTTGCGATACTGCTCACGGATCGGCACCACCCACTCCGCCGGGCCGTCCTCCGGCAGCAACTCCCCGGTGTAGAGCCGCAGGGCCCGCCCCAGCGCCCCCGCCGCCCGGTCCGCCTCCCCGCGCGCTGCCGCCCGCAGTCCCTCCCCGGCCGCGCCCTCGAAGGCCTGTACGTCGCAGCTGGCCCCGCGGTCCAGTACCAGCATGTACGCCTCGCCCGACCGCACCAGCAGCTGGGCCCTCCCTCGTCCGGTGCCCGGTTCCAGGACGGTCCGCAGGGCCGAGACCGCGACCTGCAGTCCGCGTCCGGCCGTATGGGCCGGGCTCTGCGGCCACAGAGCGGCCATCAGCTCCTCCCGGTGGACGGGCCGCCCCGCGTGGACGGACAGCAGCCGGGCCAGCGCCCGTACGCGCGGCCGTGTGCGGCTCCAGTCCAGCGGACGCCCCGCCAGTGTGGCCTCGTACCGTTGGAAGCAGCGCAGAGCCAGCGACGCGGACGGGGCCGCCCCGTCGGTGCGGTGCACGGTGCCCGTGTGCCGGGCCGGCCGTACGCAGCGCCGGGCCAGGTGCGCCCGCAGCAGCGGCACGTCGGTCTCCAGGCCGTACTCGTCGGCGAGTTCCGGCGCGTCGGCCGCATCGTGGCCGCCGGGGTCGTCGGGTCCCCGTTCCATCAGACGCACGAGCCGGGGCGGCAGCGCTTCCAGCACTTCCCGGTCCAGATAGGTGCGCAGGCCGGCGGACTCCAGCGGGTCGCGGCCCGCCAGTACCGCCGGCCTGCTGAGTCTGAGCACACCGGGCCATCCGGAAGTGAGCTCGGCAAGCTCCCGGGTCACCTCCGGCGCGTCAGGGAAGACGGACGCGATCTCGCCTTCGCCCAGCCGCAGTTCAGCGGCGCGGAGCACCGCGGTATCGGCCAGTTCCAGCCGGGTGAGGTTCAGCGCGGGCATCCGACGGCCGGCCAGGATCAGCCGCAGGTTCCGCGGCGCCAGCACGGCCAGTTCCTCGAGTAATGCCTCGGCCGGGCTGCCGTGGACGTGGTGGACCCCGTCGACGAGCAGCAGGACGGGATCCGCACGGCGCTCGACGGCCAGCAGGACGGACTCCACGGACACCGTGTCGGCAAGCTCCAACTGCCGTCCCAGACTGGCGAGCAGTGAAGGCACCCCGAGGGTGTCGCGGCAGGGCCGCCAGTGCAGCACCTTCCCGGGGAAGACGTCCGCCGTCCGCGTGAGCAGGGTGGTCTTGCCGTACCCGGCGGGAGCGACGAGCAGCGTCAGCGGTGCCGTCCCCCGAGCGAGCCCCGGCACCAGCCGCTCGCACACCGTTTCGTGCATATAGGCCTCCTCCCCCGACAGGAGGTCAAGGATGGGCGCTCACTCTCCGCACCGGCGGAGTAACTGATTACCCCATATGGGCCTGCGCGTGCAACATCCGTGCTTCCCCGGGCGTTCCGCGCGCTCCCGGTCATTCGGGGCCGCCGGGGCGCAGGTCGTACGCCCCTACGGCTCCACGATCACCTCGACGGTGAACGGCAGATGCACCGGCCTGTTGCGGGCCACGAGCGCCGACACCGCCGCCTCGTCCACCGCCTCCGTGTCGGGGACCCGCAATCGCACGGTCAGGTGCGGCTGCGGCGCACCCGGGAGCGGGGTCAGTGCGGTCGCCGACCACACCGTGCCGCCGCTCTCCTCGATCTCCGGGATCGCCCCGAAGACCCGGCGGATCTGCTCCGCAAGGCCCTTCGCGGTGCCCCGGGAGGCGTGCCCGGGCACCGCTCCGCACACCTCGCCCTCGGCGCCCACCCAGGCCGCGAGCAGCGCCCGGAAGTCCTCGGGGGCCAGGCGCGGGTCGAAGTACGCGGACAGGCTGTCGAGCACGCCCAGCACGGGCGCCAGCACCTCGTCGAGGGCCTCCGTGAGCCGCTGGACGAGGTCGTCGTCCGCGTACACGCCCGGCAAACGGGCCCCCAGCGGATGCCGGGTCGGCAGCCCCGGCACGATCCGGCGCTCAGTCACCACCGGTCACCTCCACTCGTCTCACACCACCCGCACCTGGTGGTCGTAGCTGAAGACCAGCGAGCCCGCGTCCAGCGGTATCCGCTCCACCTCTTCGCCGCGCCGGCGGGTCCGAAGGTCCGCGGGGAACAGCCGTACGTTCTCCACCGCCTCCACCCCGGCGACCTGCTGGAGCACCGCGAAGACCTCCCCGCTGTGCACGGCCCGCCCGAAGGGCCAGCCGTTCCCGTCCGGGCCGCCGGTGAGCGGGTTCAGACGGCAGTACAGGGCGGCGAGCGCGGCCTGCTGCACCCGGGCGGCCGGGACGCCCGCCGCCGCCTGGAGCACCGCGACCACCGTCACGCCCTGGTAGTACGGCGGCTCGACGACCAGCCGTGCGCCCAGCATGCGCCGCGCGTCCAGATGTGCCGCGACCCGGGCCAGGAGCTGCGGCGGGCAGGCCATCTGCCCGAACTCCAGGCGTCCTTCACCGTCGTCCTCGGCAGTCGGGACCAGCAGCACCCGTACCCCGCCCGCGCCCGTGTCCACGCACCGCACCCGGGCGATCTCCGGGGCCGCCTGCCTGGTCAGGTACTCGTAGTCGTCGGCCGTCACGGCCCGATCCCGGGTGCGCAGCGCCGACGCACCGCGCAGCCGGGCGTTCGCCACGTCCTCGCCGTCGACCCCGCCGCTCGCCGCCCGCCGGTTCTCCACCCGTGCGATGTACGGGATCGAGCTGCGCAGCACGGCGAGGGCGCGGCGCGCCACGTTGCCGCGCCGTCCACCCCCCGCGAGATACGAACGGGCCCGCACCGGGACGCCCTTGGCGGGAACGGCCCCGTAGTGCCGCAGGCTGCCGTCGGCCTGCCGTACCGCCGGGCCGAAGCTCACCTCGCCGGTGCTGCGATCCAGTCGTATGTGCCGGTCCAGGGGGCCGGATTCGCCGAAGTGCTCGACCTCGGTCCACTCCGTCCAGTCGCCTCCGGGGGCCACGGTCTCCACGACGAACGGCGGGCCGCCCGCCACCACGGGAGCCCGGTCCAGCGTGAAGGTCTGGGCGGGCACGCCTTCGGAAACGCCGAGGAGTTCCTCGCCCGAGCTTTCGGCGTGCACGGCCGGGGCGGTCGCGCCGATGGTGAACGCCTCCGCGGACAGCAGCTCCGGAGTCGCCGAGTACGTACGCTGCCCCTCGACGGGGGCCTGCACCACGCACCGCAGCCAGCCTGCCCGCTGCCGGGCCTCCACGGAGGCCAGGTGCCCGGCGGGCAGCTGGACCAGTACGTCGCCCGGCCGGTTGAAGCCGCCCGTGCCGTCGCGGTCGACCTCGCAGCGGGTCCAGCCCTCCGCGGTCCACGCCTCCCAGGCCAGCGGCGGGTGCTCGGGGTCGATGCCGTGGCCGGCCACCGGGAAGTCCAGCCGCAGCGCCACCACGCAGGAGGGCGCGGCCCCCGAGAGGCCGAAGAGCACGGCGTCGCCGGGCTGCGGTACGGCGGAGAAGCAGGGCACCCCGCGGCCGGCTGGGGGTCCCCCCGGACGGAGTCTGGGGGACAGCTCCGGCCCTTGGTCGGCGGCCACGGCGCCCGGTTCGCCGGTCACGACGGCGAGGACGGTCAACTCCACGGGCACGACGGCCACTTCGCGAACCGTCGAGAAGACCACGGCCTCCTCGGTCTCGGTGCGGTGCGTGGCGACTTCGGTCCCCTCCCGCACCTGCACGGTCTGGTCCTGCGGCGCCGAGAGCCAGAAGGTGACGTCGGTGCGGGCGGCCGTGGGCGGGTGCAGGGTGAGCCCGATCAGGTCGAGGAACGCCAGGTGGTTCTTGTCCGGGACCCGGTTCAGCCGGTAGATCAGCTGATCGGTCATGTGCGCGAAAGCCTCGATCAGCGTGACGCCCGGGTCGGAGACGTTGTGGTCGCTCCACTCGGGGCAGCGCTGCTGCACCATCCGTTTGGCCTCGTCGACGAGGTCCTGGAAGCGCCGGTCGTCGAGATGGGGCTCGGGCAGGCTCACCGGTCACCTGCCTCCGCGGAGCCGTTCTCGTGCGCGGGGATCACATAGAACGGAAAGACCAGGTTCCGGGGGTCGTTCGTGCCCCGGGGCGCGTACCGGATGTCGATGTAGAGGGTGCCCTCGTCCTGCCCGTCGAAGGTGACGTCGACGTCGACGAGGTCGATCCGCGGCTCCCACCGCTCCAGCGACAGCCGCACCTCGTACGCAAGGTGCGCGGCCGTGGCCGCGTCGGCGGGCGCGAAGACGTGGTCGTGGATCGCGCACCCGAACTCCGGGCGCATGGGCCGCTCGCCGGGCGCGGTGCCGAGGATCAGCCGCATGCTCTCCTCGATCTCCCGGTCCCCGCCGACCAGCGCCACGGCCCCCGTCGGGTCGGTCCGTACCGGAAAGGCCCAGCCGGAGCCGATGAACTGCTCTCCCACTGTCCTCAGCCCCCGATCAGCACGGTGACCGCGCCCATGACGATCGGCGCCCCGCACACGGCCAGGTCGCCCACACGCGCGGCCGGCAGGCCGCCGATGAGAACGGTGGGGCAGCCGGGCGGGGCGATCGCGGACGGAGGGTGCACGGCCGGCGGCGGGAACGAGCAGATGTGGGGGGTCGAGACCACGGCCGCGGGCATCCCCGCGATCAGCACGGTGGGCACCCCGGGCGGCCCGATCACCCCCGGGTGCCCGGTGGGGTCACCGACGCGTGCGGCAGGCGGCATCTCGTACGACTCCTCAGGCTGGTTGATGCGGTTGGTCGATACGGCTAGTTGATGCGGACGAGGGCGGCGCTGATCGAGCAGCTGGCCCCGCCCTTGATCTCGGTGCTCGCCTTCCCGTCGACCCCGACGGTGGTGCCCTTGACCTCGACCTGGCCGTTGGTCTGCAGCCTCACCGCACCCGCGCCGCCGTCGACGTCGACCCCCGTCCGGGCCTTGACCTGAACGGACTGACCGGACAGTTCGAGCTTTCCGGTACCGGCGTCCATGCTGATGCCCTGCTCGGCCGTCACGGTGACCTTCTCCTTCGCGGTGATCTCGACCTTCCCGTCGCTGTGCACGGTGACGGAGGTGGCCTTCTGGTCGAGGTGCAGGGTGAGTTTGCCGTCGCCGGTCGCCAGGCGTACGCCCTTGGGCCCGTTCGCGGCGTCGAGCAGCTCCAGCCGGTTGCCGGAACGGGTCACCAGGGAACGGCGGTTGGTGGCTCCACTCGTGGAGTCGACGAGCGCGCAGTCGTGCTCGGACGGCTTGTCCTGGCCGTTGTAGAGCCCGCCGATGACATAGGGACGGTCCACCCGGCCCTGTTCAAAACCGACCAGCACTTCGTCGCCGACCTCCGGGCCGAAGACGCCTCCGCCGCCCTTGCCGCCGAGGTCCGCGGTCCTGGCCCAGTCGCTGACGTACTCCCCGTCCAGCCAGGGGAAGGCGAGCTTCACCCGGCCCCGCCCCTCGGGGTCCCGGGTGTCGGTCACCGTCGCGTTGACGAGGCCGCCGACGCGGTCCTGCGGGAGTCCGCCGCCCCCGCCCGAGGCGAGTCCGTACAGCGAGCGGTTGGAGCGGCCGCCGACCGTGATCCACGTCTGGTAGCCGGTGTCCGCGTCGAAGACGTGCCGGCTGCCGGAGATCGTGTACTTCCCCTCGAAGGGCGCCCCGACATTGGCGAGGGTGACCGCTGTCCCGGCGCGCAGCTGCGGGATGCCCATGGCGACCGCGTCGAGCTCCGCGAACGAGGCGGCGAGGTCGGCGGCGAGCGCCTTGGCGGCCTGGTCGGCCTCGGCCTGAGTGCCGTACGGGGTGTCCGTGGCCAGGAAGACGGCCTTGCGGAAGGAGACGGCGGCCTGACCCGGCGTGAGCCCGAGCTGGAGCCGTTCGCTGCGGTCGGCGGGAGCCCGGCCGACGACTGCGGCCTTGGCCTGCACGTCCCAGCCGCGCACCTCGACCTGCTGGACCTGGTCGGCGGCGGTGACCGCGGCCTGGCAGCGCAGCAGGTTCCGCCCGAACTCGAGCACGTAGGGGCTGGCCTGCGGCCGGGTGGAGGTCGCGGGCGCCGTCTCGGCCCTCGCCGGATCCCGGAAGACGAACTTCCCGTCGACGACGGCGACTTCGGTGCCCGCGAGGTCCGCGAGCCGGTGCAGGAACTCCCAGTCGGTGATGCCCGGCTGGGCCAGGTGCTCGTACACCGTGGTCGTGGAGTCGACCCTGCCGATCGGCAGCCCGGCCCGCTTGGCCACCTGCACGGCGATGTCGGAGGCGGTCATCTGCCGGTACCCGGCGACGCGGCGGCCGCGGAAGAACCGGTGCGCGTGGTCGAGCCCGCGGACCACGGTGAAGGTGCCGGTGGCGTCGAGGTCGATCTCGACGGCCGTGACCTCGCCGGAGACCAGGAGTTGACGCTGAGCGTCGTCGCCGGCGCGTGCGTACAGCTTCATCGGCGTGCCGATGGTGATGCCCGTCCTGGGCAGTACCAGGTGGTGGGGGTCGCGGAAGCGGACGACGAACAGATCGGGCAGCTGGGTGGAGTCGTCGACGTAGGCGGAGACGATCAGTTCGGCCACGGGCGCGGGCAGCGGCTGTCCGTTCACCTCGACGGCGAGGGAGTTGGCGAAGCTCTCACCGGCCATGCGGGGCCCCGATCTCCTCGGCGGCGGGCAGCAGCAGTTCCGTCCCGGGTGCCAGGCGCATCGGATCGTCGATGCCGTTGGCCTCGGCGATGTCCCGCCAGGCGGCCGGATCTCCGTACTCGCGCCAGGCCAGCAGCGCCAGCGTGTCCCCGGAGACCACCCGGTGCACCCGGCGGGCGGCGAGCGCGCCCGAGGTGGGGTTCTGGCCCGGCACGGGCCCGCTGATCTCCTCCAGGGTCACCTGGCAGGTGGCCCGGATGGGCAGGCCCCCGGGCGTGAACAGGGTGTACTTGGCCTGCACTTGGCTGACGTACCCGACGAATCCGGTGAGCCCGCCCCAGTGGAAGATCACCCACGGCGGCACGCCCTGCTGCTTCTGGTGGGTCTGGTCGGTGGGCACACAGCAGGACAGCAGCGACTCGACGGCCGACACCACGCTGTCGTCCTGCTGCGCGGTGGCGTCGAAGAACATCTCCAGGGTGAGCTTGGACGGACCCGCGCCCTTGAACTCCGCGGGCCCGGCCTTCTTGGCGCCCTTGGCGGTCTTCCGCTCCCACTTGGCGGTCTTGGCGAGGGTGAGTTCCTTCGGGTTGAACTGGAAGTCGATCTGCCCCATGCGCGGGCCGGGGGTCGTCGTCCCGCCGTCGGCCGGGGGCTGGCGCAACTCCAGATAGGCCCGTTCGAGCTTGGGGCGGGAGCCGCCGCCCCCCTTCGGGTCGGCGGGTCCGGGCGGGGCCGCAGCGGCGATGAACGCGACCGGCTGGTTGGCCATGCGACTCAACTCCCCCCGTGGAGAAAGCCGTGGTGGGCGATCTCGAGTGTCTCGGTGGCCACCTTGACGTTCTCCGGGCTGAGGGACGGCCCGGTCCAGCGGACGGGGACCACGTCCATCAGGCTCCAGCGGGCCACGACGGTGCCCTCGACGGTCATCGCGCTGATGTGCGCGGTCTTCCGGGCAACGCCGTTGATCATGCCGGACAGCCAGGCGGTGACCTTCTCGGTGTCCTTGGTGACGGGCCGGCTCAGCTTGATGTTGGAGAACTTGATCCGGGACGGCAGCTGCCAGACGTAGCCGTTGTTGCCGCCCTCCTCACGTTGCTCCATGACGACTTCGCAGCCGAGGCCTTCGCAGCTGTTGAACGCCCCGAGGTTGATGTTGTCGATCTCGACCGTGAAGCACACGCTCACGGCGGGGTCCGGCTGCTGGTTCCGAGCCATGGCTTCCCTTCAGGCGTTCGGTGATTCTGACGTCGTTCAGTGACGGGGATCGAGGCGTACGCCGGCCCGCTCCCGGTCGAGCCGCAGCTCGGCGCGGAGCAGTCGGCCGAGGGGCCCGACGAGCCGCCGGACGAGCTCGTCGGTGGACTCACCGCCGCCTGGAGCGGCCGCAGTTGCCGGGGCTGAGGACTGCTGCTGCGCCTGGGCGGGGAGTGGCGGGGCCGACTGGGGCGGCTCGGGTTCCGGTTCCGGGGCTGGTTCCCGTGCTGGTGCGGGTTCCGGTGCTGCCTCGGGTGCTCGCTGTACGGCCGCGGGCGGGAGCGCCCAGGAAACCGGTGCGGTCGGCCCGGGCGGCGGCTCGGGCAGCGCGACACGCTGTACGGGTAGGTGCGCGGCAGCGGGCGCAGGTACGGGCCCGGGCTCCCACGGCACGGGCGCCGACGAGTCGGGCGCCGTGGATCGCTGTACGGACGCGGACGCGGACCCGGCCACGGGCGGAGGTGCCCAGGACGGTACGGCCGCGGACACGACGAGGCCGGAGACGACCGGCCCCCCTCGCTGTACGGGAGCAGCGGGCGAGGGTACCCAGGTCACCGGCACGGCCGCGGGCGGCGCGGGGTCCGGGCTCCGGGCCTCGGTCCCGGGCACGGGCACAGGTGCGGCCTGCAGCTCAAGTGCGCGCTCCCCCACGAGCCCGGCCACGGGCTCGGGCCCCGGGTCCGGCGCGAGGGGCACCTCCTCGGGGGCCCGCTGAAGCGCCGTGGCCCGTACCACGGTCAGCGGCTCCTCCTGACGCTGAGCGGAAGCGGGTTCCGGCCGTAGATCCTCCGGCACGATCTCCGGTACGACGGGCACGGGGACCGTCGGCTCCGGTGTCGGAGCGGGAACCGATACGGGCGCCGGAGCCGCTGCCGGTTCGGGTACGGCGGCCAGCGGAGCCCCGAGGCCCAGCCGCCGGGCAGGCGGCTGCTGCTCCCGGCGCTGCACGGTTACGGGTACGGGCCCCGCCACGGAAGCTCCCGGCGCGGACGACAGCGGGGCCCCCAGCCCGACCCGCCGCGCCGGAGCAGGCTCCGGAGTGACCAGTGGTGGAGCGCCTGCAAGGCTGAGCGGCTGCTCCCCCACCAGCGGGCGCTCACCCATCGGGGAGCTCTCCGACCCGGTCCCTGGTCCTGGCTCCGGCTGTTCCGTTCTCTGCACCGGCAACGACTCTTCGGGGTGGGCGTCCGGAGTCATGGGCACGTCGACCGGCTCCGGCCGGATTCCGGCCGACGACCGTGGCGTCGCCGACGGTGCATCGGCCATCGGCACAACGGGCAGCTCCACCCCTTGCACCGGTACGGATGGAGGCGGCTCCGAGGCCGATGCCGAGGGACTGACGGCCGCCAGTGGCTGGTCCCCCACGAGGGGTCGCACCTCCGCACCATGAGCAGGAGGCAGTTCTGCCCTGGAAGGTTCACCCGCCCGTTGAACGGAGACGGCAGCCTCGCTCGGCAAGACCGGCGCCGTTGAGGCCGACGGGGGCGCATCGGCGGTTCTGGCCGGCGGTTCCGTGGAGGCCCCGGCCGCATCGGACGGGAGGGCAGTGGCCGGGGAGCCCGGGTCGCCGCGGACGGGGACGGCGACGAGGGGCACCTCCCCGGCAAGGGGCCGATCACTCTCCGCAGGGGTCACCGCAGGGGTCACCGCAGGAGTCACCGCAGGAGTCACCGCCGGGTCCGACCTCGGATCGGGATCGGCCGTGGACCGCTGCACCGCCATGGGTTCCGCCGCGGGCACCTGCTCCTGGGGGTCTGGACGGGCGACTGCCGGGCGGTCCGGCACACTCCGCGTCTTCGGCTCCGGTACCGGCAATGCCCTTACCGTGAGCGTCGGAACCGGCAGCTCCACGGCGCGGGCCACGGTGAGGGCCCGCTGCGGGGCGAGCGGGACCACCACCGGAGGAACCGGCGCCTCGGGGGCGACCGGAGCAGCGAGCCCAGGCGCCTCCTGCACGGCCGCAGAAGCCACCGCGTCGGCCGGCCGAACCGACTCGGCCGGCCGGGTGGCCGCAGCCGTCCCATCGCCGGCCGCATGCCCCATCGGCCGCCCGTGCGGCGGGACCTGTCCTGCCGACGACTCCCACCTCTGCACGGACGCGGGACGCGGTGTGGGCTCCAGCACTCCGCCGACGACCCCCGACGGCGCGTCCGCGCTCACCGTGTGCCCCAGGCGGCGCTGCAGCGACGGATTGCGCCAGGAGGCCAGTGAGTCACCGAAGCCCTTGGGGTCGCTCACCAGCGCGGGCGCCCCGAACGTCAGCCGCTGCACCGGCAGATCGCGCCAGCCGGGATCGGCCTCACGAGGCTGCACAGCAGTCGGCTCCATGCCCGAACCTACGCCGGCCGGGGGCACAGGAGCCCTTCCGCGGAACCAGCTCCGCAGCGCGTCGAACACCGTCTCTCACCGCCCCCCGGCCGGCCGGTTCAGCCGGGCGATCTGGTCGACGTACCTGCGCCGCTCGGGGTGCTCCAGTTCGAGGATCGCCTCCAGTGGCCAGTGGAAGTGGTAGGCGATGTACGCGACTTCGCCGTACAGCTGCTCCGTCGCGTACGTCATGATTCCCCCAGGCGTCCACCACCCGCCAGGTCGACCGCGAAGGCCGATTCACAGGACGGACACGTCACCTGCGCCCGGGTGTGCCCCTCGGCGTTGATTCGCTGGTAGAAGTCCTGCAGGAACGCGAGGTCGGAGGCGAACAGGTCCTCGATGACGCCCGCGTGGATGTCCGTCACCGAGCCGATGCGCTCCACCACACGCCCGAGCAGCACCACCGACAGATACGCCGGGTTCTCCCGCACCCGGTCGTCCCGCAGCGGTACGAGTTCGTCGCGAGCGGTGGCGAGCCGCATCACCCCGCTGCGGTGCACCCGCCCCGTCTCGTCGACGTATCCGCGGGGCAGTTCGAAGGTGAACTCGGTGCGCATCGAGTCGGCTCCTCCACCGGCCCGGGCCTCGACCGCGTCGAACCCACGGGCCGCCTCGAACCCCTCGAGCGGGTCGACGGTTTCGGCCCCCGCCCCGGCCTTCTCCCCGATGGCGGACGTCGGTGCAATCTTTCGTCGCATCAGGCGCTCACGCCACGTCCATCTGCTCGTACGTGATGACGAGCTTTTCCGTCAGGACACTGGTGTCGCCCGCCTTCAGCGAGCTGATCTCCAGGCTCTTGGGCCAGGCGTTCACCAGGGTGTAGCGCTTGATCGCCTGGCCTTCGTAGTCGAAGACGATGATCGCGCCGCCCTTGCGGGCCGTGCCCATCTTCCCGAACCGGGCGTCCTTGATCCATTTCTCGAAGTTGTTGTCCGCGGTCAGACCGCGCGTCAGCGTGACCTCGCCCGCCTTCGGCCGACCCGGCAGCTTCTTGATGACGTACTTGCCGTCCGCTGTGTTCTGCTTCAGCTCGATGACGTCCTGCTCCATCTTCAGGCCCGTCACCTCGTTGATCTGCTTGATGACGACCCCGTCGATCTCCAGCCCGAAGGAGTGACCGACCGAGGTGTCCATGTCCGGCAGTGCCATGCCATCCGCCCCTTACCTGCTCATGCTCTGCTTGCTGCTCTACTCGTTGACGAGGCTGGTGCCGCCCGAGAACTGGGCCAGCCGGAAGATCACGAACTCGGCCGGCTTCACGGGCGCGATCCCGATCTCGCAGACCACCTCCCCCGCGTCGATCCCCTCGGCCGGGTTCGTCTCGCGGTCGCACTTCACGTAGAAGGCCTCGTCGGGCGTCAGCCCGAACAGCGCGCCCTTGCGCCACTCGTTGACCAGAAAGGCCGAGATGGTCCGGCGGATCCGGGCCCACAAGGCGTCGTCATTCGGTTCGAAGACCACCCACTGGGTGCCGATGAGGATCGATTCCTCGATGTAGTTGAACAGCCGCCGGACGTTGAGGTAACGCCAGGCCGGGTCGGACGACAGGGTGCGCGCGCCCCACACCCGGATTCCGCGTCCCGGGAAGCTGCGGAGGCAGTTCACCCCGATCGGATTGAGAAGGGCCTGCTCGGCCTTGGTCAGATGGACCGCCAGGTCCACGGTTCCCCGCACGACTTCGTTCGCGGGGGCCTTGTGCACGCCGCGGCTCTCGTCGTTCCTGGCCCATACGCCCGCCATGGCCCCGCTCGGCGGGACGAACTTCGTCTGGTTCGGGGCCATGGGGTCGGCCACCTTCACCCAGGGGTAGTACAGGGCCGCGTACTTGGAGTCGTATCCGGCGCCCGTCCTGCGCCAGTCCTTGACCCTCTGCGGCGAGAGGTCGGGCAGCGGGTCGATGATCGCGACGCGGTTCCCCATCCGCTCACAGTGGGCGATCATCTCCAGTTGGACGGCCTTGACCCCTCCGGCGTCGAGCGCACCCTGCTGGTAGGCGCTCATCAGATCCGGCACGGCCAGCATCGTGATCTCGTCGACGGTCTCCAGCCCGCCGAACCCGCTGCGTTCGGCGGTGCTTCCGACGTAGTCGGCAGCGCTGAGGGCCGGGGGGACGGCGGGCGCCGCCGGCGCGGGGGCGGGCGCCGGAGCGAGGCCGACCGTCTGGTTCTCGGGCCGGCCCAGCGCCTGCGCGGGCCCGGCGTCCTCCACCGTGATCAGCCGCGATTTGTCCCGTACCACCGTCACCACGTAGTTGCGCTGGCTCCGCTTGGCGGAGACCTCCCAGGTCTCCTCGACCCGGTCCGCGCGCTTCACGTTCAGCGTGAAGGCGTCCTCGCCGGGCGACTCCCCCTTGGCGTCCGCCACCTCCACAGCGATCTGCTCGCCCGTCCCCTCCAGGGCGGCGACCTGAAACCCGCCGAGCGCAGTGCGCGGCCCTGCGGGGAGCGCCCCGGTCTTGCCCCGCTTCCCGGCGGCGGTCGCGGGCCGCGACTCCTGGGCGGCCGGCCCGCCGTCCCCGCCGATCCGTACGACGTAACAGGTCCCGCCCCCGTTGAGGAAGTAGGCGTAGACGGCATGGGCCAGGTACGACCCCTCGATGAAGTCCCCGAAGGTGGAGGTGAACTGGCTCCAGTTCGTCACCAGGGTCGGCGTGTGGTACGGCCCCTCGGCCGCCAGCCCGACGAAGGCGGCCACAGCGGTCCCGACGCCCTCGATCGGGCGCGAGCCGGCCTCGACCTCTTCGACGTAGACGCCTGGTGACTTGTACGACGGCATCCTGGCCCTCCCCTGGGACGTAACGGTCGCCCCAAGCGTGCGCCGCGTGACCCTTCAAGGTCATGACCTGTCGTACGGCCCTGGGGGAACCCCGGGGTGCCCCTTCGGGCACCCTCCCGGCCCTTCGATGGCGGCTGCGATCGCGTCGACGCCGCACCCGTGATCGCCTGGGCAGTGAGCGCGACGACACCGGGCAGCCCGCTCGACTGGGGCGATGCAGAACCGAGGTCCCGCCTGACTGGCGACGGGTACGGCGCGTACGACGCGTACGACGGGTACGACGGCAGGTAACACCATGGGGAGTCAGTCCCATTCGGCTGGGCCGTCGATCCCGCCCTCCTTCCGCGGGCGTACGGCTGCCTCGGCCTCCTGCCCCCGGTGCGCCGCCGAGTGTGCCCGGGCCGTCAGGATGACGACATCGATCTCCTCGAGGGTCTGCCGCTCGCCGCCCTGTCCCTTCTTGTCGATCTCGTCATCCGTCCGCTGGCCGGCGGCGAGGCGAACGATCTCGTTCCTCCGGTCGTCGGAGGGGGCGCTTCGCAACTCGTCCGCAAGCTCCTTCAGTTCTGGATACTTGCTCGTCCCCTTCTTGGCGTTGGCGATGAATCCGTTGATCCTGGCCCTCAGCCGCTGTTCGCGCGTCTCCTTGTGTACCCCTGGGGACTGCGCCACTTCCTTGTCGTGGTGGTGGGCCTGGAGGACTTGCCCCCTCTTCTTCGGAGTGAGCGTCACATCGGGGTAGACGGCCTTGACCGGGCGCGTTGCCTCCACCACCCGCTGATACACCTCGTGAGCGTTGGCGCCGCCGTTCGTCCGCGCGTCGTTGAGGATGTCGATGGCAGCCTGCAGTGCGGCAGGCATGCCCGGGTCGGTGCTCATTCTGGCAATCGCCCGCAGTGTCTTGACGTTGTCCTCGTAAGTCGCCTCCGAGAGCCGGACCCGGGCGTCGTGTTCAGTTCCGCCTTCGCGGTCAACGATGGAATGCAGGCACGCCTCCAAGTGGCCGATGAAGACCTCGTCCTCGGCACCGTCCTCGGCCTCCAGGTCCAGTCCCAGCCGGGACTTCGGGTTGACCTCTCCCTCGACCGCCCACTTCTTTCCGTCCAGCACGAGGTCCAGCCGCAGCAGGCCGTACCGCGCCCTGATTGCGGCGAGTCCAGGCGTGAGAAGCTCCTTGGCCACAGGCTTCCCGGCGAACCGCGCCGCGAGGGCGCCGGCCGCAGCCATGCCCCTGTCCAGGCGTGCCTGCTTGCCCTCCGGGCTGTCGTCGCCGCCCTGGACCTTCGCCTTGAGTTTGCTCAGGACCTTCTTGCCCGCGCTTACGATCTTGTCGATGACCCAGTCGACCGCCTTCATCACCGGCGCCTGGACCTTCTGCAGGATCTCCTTGATCTTCGCCGAGATGCCGCCCAGGCCCAACAAACTGGCCAGGAAGTCCAGGACCACCGGGACCGCCTTCGCCAGGCTCTGCTCGATCAGGGCCGGGACGCCTCCGCCACCGCCCCGTGCGATGCCTTCGATGGAGTCGAGGACGGAGTCGACGAAGCTCTTGATCTGCGCCGCGCGGTTGACGAAGAACATCACCACGTCGTAGATCGCCTTGCAGGCCCGCACGAACGCCGACGCCGGGTTCAGCATCGAGACGATCCAGGTGATGCCCGCCGTGACGATCTTCTCGGTGACGAAGTCCTTGATCGCGCCGATGACCGTGTCCTTGAGGTCGGACATCTTCTCGGCGATCCACTTCCAGAGGCCTCCGACGCCCTCCGTCACCAGAACCTTGACCATCTCGAAGCCGGTCTCCAGGGCCCCCATCGCGCGCTCGCCGATCCGGGCCACGATGCGGGTGCGGATGTTGGTCCAGGTCAGGCCGAGGATGGAAAGGATCAGCTTGATGATGCCCTTGGCGTCGAAGGTTTCCGGGATTTCGATGCCGCCCGCCGAGAGCTGGCCGAACAGCCACTGCTTGAGGCCGTTCTTGAGGTGTTCACCGATCCGCGCGGCGAAGCCCGTCACGCCCGCCTTGACCGCGTTGACGAGGTTGCCGAGGAATCCGATCGGGTTGGAGATGATCTTGTCGATGGCGCCGGCGGCCCGGGCCAGGACGCCGAGGAGCATGTCCTTGAGCTTCAGGAGGGTCGCGGCGGTCTCCGCGATCGCGTCCTTCGCCTTGCTCAGCAGGCCCTTGTTCTCCTCCTGAAGCTTCTTGATCTCCTCGTCGAGCTCGCCGCGCGCCGCGACGTACTTGTCCGCCAGGTCCTGCACCAGGCTCTGGGACTTCTCCGAGACCAAGGACTCGAGCTGCTCGAACTCCCCGCCGATGTCGTTCGCAGCCTGCTGCGCGAACTGCCGTAGATTCTTGGGCTGTTCGGCGACCTTGTCGGCGATCCTCTGCTTTCCTCGCGCGATCGCGTTCGACGCGTCGGCCAGCCGCTTGCCGATCAGGTCCGCGATGTTCGAGATGACCGCCCGCATCTCGCGCTCGTAGACCAGTCGGGCCTCGGCGAAGATCTGGTTGGCGCGCGGCGGCGGGTCCAGCACCGCGTCGGCGAGCCAGCGGGCCGCGCCCGTGATGCCCGAGTAGCGCTCGTCCTTCCAGGCCTTCATCTTCGTCTGGTGGTCCGCGTCGAAGGCCGCCTTCGCCGCCTTCTGCCCGTTGTCGAACGCCGTCTCGACCTCGGTGTCGAGGGCGCCGAGGATGCCCTCGACCTCCTTCTTCGTCGCGTCGAAGGTCCCCCTGATCTCCGCCGCTACTCGCGCCCGCTCCTGCTCCTCCTTGGATTGCGCGGCGCCCTGGCCCGACGCGACCTGCTGCGCGGCACCCGCCTTCGCCGCCGTCATCGCCTGGATGCCGACCGGGCCGGCGGCGGCCGCGCCGCCCTGCTCGGCGGCCACCCGCGCCGCCTCCGCCGCCCGGAACTGGGCGGGCGCCGTCGCCGCGTGCGCGTCGGTCGCTTTCTTCGCGTCCAGCGCCTCCTTGAACTGCGGCTCGTTGGAGTGGGCCAGCTGCTCCGGGGTGACCTTGGCCTCCGCCATCATGGCGTCGGTCTCCTTGGGCCCCGTACTCAGGTCGGTCTGCTCGGGCGGGGCCTTCGCCACCGCTGCCGCCTTCGGGTCCGGAGGCGCGAGCGTCGGCGGTGGGGGCTGCCCCGGCAGCGGAGTGACCGGTTTCTCGACGGCCTTCGACTCGTCAGGGGCCTTCGCGGTCTTCTCCGTGATGTCCTTGGCCGAGCCCTCCTTGCCTGCCTTCACCTGGCCCGACACCTGGGACTTGATCTCGTCGGTCTTCCCGGACCGGGTGAACGTGTCCGCCTCGTCGAGGGTCTTGGGCGCCTTTGTGGCGATCGCGGCGGACACGGCCGCGACGAAGGCCTCCTTGTCGAAGGTGCCGGGCTTCGCCGCGCCCATCTCCCCGGCCTGCGCTGCCTTGGCCTGCGCCTCCTTGTCGTCCCCGGGCGGCTTCGCCGCGTCCTTCGCGGCCTTCACCTGGGACGAGGTACTCGGATGGGCCGCCAGGGCGTTCTTCTTGGCCCGGATGTCACCGGCGACCTTCTGGAAGCGCGGGTCCGTCTGCGGTGTCAGGCCTGTGGGCGCAACGGGCAGTGCGGAGCCGGAGTCCAGCCGCTGTACGGGTGCGGGCTGCGGCTTCGCCACGAGGCGGGCCACGGCGGCGTTCCCCGCACGGGCCTGCAGCCGCTGGACCGCTCGTGGGTCCAGCGGCCGGGGCCGGGTGGCCGCGGCCGGACCGCTGTCCGGGGCCCGGCGCGGCGGCGCCTTGGTCTCCCGTGCGGGTTCGTCCCCGGCGGCCCGGTCCGCTGTGGCCTTCACCCCTACTCCGCCGGGGCCTCGTCCTCTTCGGCCTCCTCGGCCTCCGCGCGCTGCACGAACACGCCCTGCACGGAAGCCTCCTGGCCCTCTTCGGCCGCCCGCTGCACCGAGGCGGCGGGGACCACAGGGGCCGGGGCGGCCATCACCCGCTCGGCGTTGGCCACGGCCTCGCGCTCGAACCGGTCGGACGGATCGCTGACCTTGATGCCCCCGGCGGTCTCGGTGCCGTCCACCGGGCCCGACCGCTGCTGCACGACATGCGTCAGCTCGTGCGCCAGGGTGGTACGGCCCTGGTGGGAGCCGGGGTCGTAGGCGTCCCGCTGGAACACGACGTGCGAACCGACCGTGTATGCATGTGCGTTGACCGATTGCGCCGATTCTTGCGCGGCGGAGTCCGTGTGAACCCGCACGTCGCCGAAGTCGTGCCCGAGCCGGGCCTCCATGTCGGTGCGGACCTCGGCATCGAGGGGCCTGCCGCCACCGGAGTTCACCACGTCGTGCACGGAGGAGCGCTGCACCACGGCCCCGACACCGCTGTTGCCGAGGGCCCGTTGCAGCCGCAGCATCCCGCCCGGGCCGAGCACATCGGCCCGCCCGCCGGCCGCCGCCTTGAGCAGCAGGGCATCGGGGGCGCCCGCGTCGTCCTGCTCGGCCTTGGGCCGCGGACCGGCCACGTCCTCCGCGTCGTGCTCGTGCCCGTGTTCGTGTCCGTGCATCTCTCCCCCTGACCCCGGTGCCGCTGTGAGGGCTCGGTTCGCCTGGCTCACCTGCCACCATCCGCCGTGCCGCGCCCGTCGGACAGAGGCTCCCGGTGCCACCCAGGGGCAGGGCCGACTGCCCCTTCGGGCAGATGGCACCCCTACGGCTATCGCACAAGGCCCACATACGGGCCGAACTCGCTCTCCAGGCACAGCCGGCCCAGCTTCCGGTACTCCCGCGCCACCGCCGCCACCAGATCCGCCATCGAGACCGGACGCTCAGCCTCCGCCGCCAGGTAGGCCGCCGTGACCGCCGCCGAGCGGATGTCGCCACCCGCCAGCTCGAACGCCCTCCCGCAGAAGGCCAGGTCGATGTCGTCCGCTCGGGGGAGCGCCGTGCCCAGGCAGCGGTCCCACAGCGCCTCTCGCTGCTCCGCGTCCGGCAGCGGGAAGTCCACCACCAGGTCCAGGCGGCGCGTGAACGCCTCGTCCAGGTTCGCCCGCAGGTTCGTCGCCAGCACCGCCAGTCCGTCGAAGGTTTCCATCCGCTGCAGCAGATACGCGCTCTCCACGTTGGCGTAGCGGTCGTGCGCGTCCTTCACCTCGGAGCGCTTGCCGAAGACCGCGTCCGCCTCGTCGAAGAGGAGCACCCCGTTGACGCCCGCCGCCTCCGTGAAGATCCGTTCCAGGTTCTTCTCCGTCTCCCCCACGTACTTGTCCACGACCGTCGCCAGATCGACCGTGTACAGGTCCAGTCCCAGCGCCCCGGCGATGACCTCCGCCGACATCGTCTTGCCGGTGCCCGAGTCCCCGGCGAAGAGCGCCATCACCCCGCGTCCGCGTCCGCCGCCCGGCCGCATCGCCCAGTCCCCCAGCACCCGGTCCCGGTGCCTGGCCCGCGCGGCCAGCTCCCGCAGCTGGCCCAGTACGCCCGGCGGGAGTACGAGGTCGGCCCAGCCCACCGCCGGCTGGATCCGGCGGGCGAGCCGCTCCAGACCGGAGGTGCTCTGCGCCCGCGCCCCGTGGAGCAGTTCCGCCTCGCCCACCGGGCCGCGCTCCAGGACCGCCTGCTGCCGGGCCGCCGACGCCGCGCGCCGCATCTGCTCGGGGGTGAGGACGAAGGCAGCCACCGAGTCCCCCGTGCTCCCGTCCCCCAGCACCTGCCGCCACAGCGCCGCCCGCGCCGCGGCCCCCAGCCGTCCGATCTCCACCAGCAGGGGCGTGCCGTCCGACCACTGCGGGTCCCAGCCCGCCTGGCCTGCCAGCAGTACCGGTACGGGCAGCCCGGCCAGGACCCGCAGCAGCTCCAGCCGCTCCGCCAGCGCTTCCACCGGGGCCGCGATCAGGCCCGCCCCTGCCAGTGCGGCCTCCCGGCCGGCCGCCCTGACCAGTGCCTCGGGACCGGTCTGCCGGGCCAACCGCGCCAGGTCCAGAGCGAATGCCGTGCGCCCCGCCCCGGCCAGGGCGTCGGCGGCCAGCTCCTGCGCGGTACCACCCGCGGGCTCCCGTAGGTACACCGGCGAGATCGCGTCCCGTACGGCACCGGCGAGCCGCTCCGGAAGATCGCCGAGGGCCCCCTCGGGCAGGGCCCCGGCCCGCACCGGGCGCATCACGTCCACCAGTACCGGGTCCATGGCGTCGTCACCCAGCAGATGGCTGGTGACCCGGTCCGGGACCCGCAACGACCGGCCCAGGAAGGGGCGTTCCCACTCCTCCACGAGCAGCAGGCCACGCTCCACCAGCGGTGCGTCGGCCGCCAGCCGGGCCCGCGCCCCGGCCGAGACCGCGGCCACCCCGCACAGACCGAGGGCCAGCCCGATCGTCGGACGCCGGCGCGTCACGTCGTCGTTGAGATAGCCGTAGAGCTGCTCGAACCGGCCGTCGAGGTCCGGTGCCAGCGCGATGAGCAGCAGCTCGACGTCCAGCGGCGTCAGGCCGAAGTTCCGTTGGAGCGCGGTCAGCCTGGAGGACTCCGCGGCCCGCTCCAGGGCCTCCCGGTCGGGCACGTCCACCGGGTCGTCCGGCCATGGCACGGTCCGCGGCTCGTCCAGAATCCGCAGGACAGCGTCCTCCGACAGGTACAGGCCCCGGAAGGGGTCGTCCGCGTCCGGGTCCACGGCCCGTCGTGCCTGGACGGCCCGGCGTACCCGTGCCTCGACGATCCCGAGCCGTCCCAGCAGATGGTCCATCAAGCACCCGTCCGGTCGCCGGGGCGGCGGGCGCGTCGCGGGCCACGCGGCCCCGGGACGGGTACGGACGCCGGAGCCGCGGTCGGCGCATGGACGTCCGACAGGTCGACCGCCAGCCCCTCCTCCACCGGTGGCCCCGCCGGGTAGACCGGTGCCGTGGTGACCGGCGCGCTCACCACCACGTCGAGCGAAGGCTTCAGCTCCCCTCCGAGCGCCGACCACACATCCGCGAACGCCCGGTCCTCCGGGGGTGGCAGTGCGATGGAGACCGGCACGGGCAGCCCTGTCGCCGTCAGCTCGGTTCCCAACCGCCCGCTGGGCAGTGCGGAATGCCGGAGAAAGCACGCCAACAGGGCGGAGAGCAGCCGGTGTTCGTCCTCCGGTCGCTGGGTCCACGCGCTGATCAGGTACGAGAGGGTGAAGTAGCGGGGCGGCAGGGTCCGGGCGGTGACCCGGCCCTGCTCGTCGTAGATGTTCTGCCGTCCGCGCGAGCGCCGCCGCAAGTCCTCCCGGATGTCGTACAGGTAGAGATTCACGGTGGGGGTGTTGCGCCGGGCCGCCCAGTCCCGGGTCGGCGCGTCGAAGACGACCTCGACGTCCGCGCCCTCCCCCAGCGCCTCCCCTCGCACCAGTTCCCGCAGCGCCTCGTCCACTTCATGGATCATGTCCGGTCACCTGCGCCACTGGAAGACGGACGGCTGCAGCACTCCGGGCACCACGAGGTACTCGGCCTTCACTTCGCGGAACAGCGGCCCGGGCACTGCGTCGTGCGTCGCCCGCAGGGCCCGCGGCCCCAGCGCGTCCTGTACGAGCACGAGCACCGGCGCCGAGAAGGTCCCGTCCGCCCCGACCACCACCGGCGCGGACGCCGCCGTCACGCCCTCGCTCCAGCGCAGCCGCACCGTGGCCCCGGGCGGGAAGGAACTGCCGCGGGCCTGGGTGACCGCACCGGGCGGTCCCAGCTCGGGGTCGAGCCGGAGCACGGGCCGACGCACGGTCAGCGGGGCGCTCGCGGTGTTGTCGGCGGGGTTGCTGTCCGAGCCCGTTGTCGTGACCGTCGCCGTGATCGCTCCGGTCAGCGCCCGGTCCGCCGCCAGCCGCAGCCGTACGGTGGTGCCGGCCGCGGGCGCCAGGTTCCCGAGCCCGCAGCCGTCCGCGGTCAGGCACGGCGGCCGGGACACCGACACGACCCGGAGCCCGGGCGGCACGACGACCTTCAGCGTCAGCCCGGTCGCGGTGACCTGCCCGGCATTACGGATGGTCGCCTCGGCGGTGATCCGGCCGCCCGAGTACGCCGTGCGCGGCCCGGCGGTCACCGACACGGACGGGTCCGCGGAGCGCCGCGGGGGCGACGGCCGCTCGTCCACGGTCAGCGGCGCGGAGGCGGAGTTGTTCCCCGGGTCGGTGTCGGGGCCGGGAGTGGTGACCGTACCGGCGACGGACCCGCGCAGGGCGTTGCTCGCGGTCACCACCCGGGTCACGGTCGCCGTGGCTCCCGGCGCCAGGTCCCCGAGGGCGCAGCCGGTGGCGGGGCAGGCGGGTGTGGCGGTGACGACGGTCAGCCCGCTCGGCAGTACGGGCGTCAGCAGCACCGACTTCGCGGGGGCGTCGCCGAGGTTCCGTACCGTGTAGACGACGGTCGACCTGTCACCGGGCGGTATCCGGGAGGGCGTCGCGGTCACGGTGATCGCCGGGTCGGGCATCCGGGGGTCGACGACGGTCAGGTCCACCGACGCGCGGTCGTTGTCGGGGTTGATGTCCTGCGTGGTCGCGGTCACTCTGCCCTCGATCGTCCCGGAGAAGGCGTTCCGGGCTGTGTAGACGAGGGTGACCTTCTTCTCCGCGCCGGGAGCGATACTGCCCAGGTCGCAGCCCGCGGCCGGGCATTGCGTGCCGGACACGAGCGTGAGGCCGGGCGGAACGGCCGGCGTGAGCCGGGCGTTCGCGGCGGTCGCGGAGCCGGCGTTGCGGACCGTGAACTCGACGGTCGACCGCTCGCGGATCTTGATGACCGGCGGGGTGGCCGTGGCGGTGACCGCCAGGTCCGGGACCACGACCTGGACCACCAGCTCGTCGGTGTTGTCCTGCGGCTGATGGTCGGTCAGGGCGCCCTCCGCTGTCGCCTCGATCGTCTGTGCACCCGGTGCGACGCCCTTCACGTCCAGCTCGATCCGCACCTCGGTGCCGGACTTCAGCACGCCCACGTCGCACAGCAGTTGCCGGGCGTCGGCCGGATCGGCCGTGCAGGCTCCCTGGGGGTCGGAGGGCGCGACGAAGTCCAGTCCGGTCGGCAGCTCGACGCGGACCCTGGTCCGGGGCGAGTAGGCGACGCCGTGGTTCCGCACGACGAGGACGACCGTGCCGGTGTCGCCCAGCATCAGCGGAGAATCGGGGGTGGTGAGGTGGACCCGCAGGTCGGAGCTCGGTTTCCAGGTGGGCTGCTGCTGCCCGTTGTAGAGCTTGCCGGGCAGCGTCTCTCCCTGGCCGTTCGCCGGGTCGACCACGCGGATCCGGCGGTCGGTCACCGAGTCCCAGCCGGACACCACCACGTCGACGGCCAGCCGGTGGCCGTCGGGCGACCAGGCGGGGTTGTCCGGCATGTCGTAGCCCGGCCCGTCGCCGTCGACCGGGGGCACGGCGAGAGGGCATGCGTCGCCGAAGGGCACGAGCCCCCGGCAGCGGGTGCCGTCGTCGCCCACCTCCAGCACCATCCGCGGCCCTTCGTAGCCCGAGACGGGTGCGGCACGCAGGCCGGGGTCGATGGGCACGCTGGTCTGGCGTACGAAGGCGATGCTGCCGGTGCCGGGGCGGTAGGCGGGCCGTACGTCGACCACGCGGCACTCGGGGCTGCCGCACTGCGCGGCCGACACGTCGAACTGCACGCCGCCCCGCTTCGCCTCGGCGGTCCAGATGTGGCGGTCTCTGGTGTCGTCCTGGGTCCGGACGGGACCGTCGGAGGTTCCGGCGCCGTCGTCCGAAGGCGGCCCGTCGTCAACGGGAGGCCCGCTGCCGTCCGACGTTCCGCCGCCGCTGTCGTCGTCGACGGCAATCCTGGCGCCACCCGGGGCCGGTCCCCTCAGCGGTTGCCCCGGAACCGCGCTGATCCTCGAGCAGTAACTCGCCCGCGAGAAGGCGAGCTTGCCGCCGTCGGGTGACCAGGTCGGGTCACGGTCGTCCGAGTAGCACCCGTATCCGGGCCTCGTCCGCTTCGGCACCACGTGCAGCAGCTGTCCGTCCTGCGGTCCCCGGGAGATGTCCACGACCACGATCTGCGCAGCCGGATCCGGGTCGCCGGGGCTGGGAGGCGCCGACCGGGCGAAGGCCAGCTTGGTGCCGTCCGGGGACCAGGCCGGCCGCTCCTGGTGTTCCCCCTGACCCATTTCCTCGTACCGGAGTGGCACCGCCCGGGCCAACCCGAGCTCCTCCCCCACGAGGATCCGCTCGGTGGCCGGTGCATCCAGCGGCCCGGTGGTCCGTACGAAGGCCATCGTGCGCCCGTCCGGCGCGTACACGGGATCGGACAGGGCGCTCTCCTCGCCCTGTGCGGCCCGCAGTTCGAGCCGGTCCAGCGGTACCGCCGCCCGTTGGCTCTCGATGGTGAAGTCCTCGAGGTCCCTCCCGGACACCAGGACGGCAGGCTCGCCCCCGGCCGGGCTGAACCAGCCGACGTTCTCTGTCTCGTACAGCACCACGTTGTCGGGGTCGAACAGCGGCGTGCCCCGGCAGGTGCCGCAGGCTTCGGCCCTGGCGTCGACGAGGAACGGCTCACCGGACAGGAACACCAACTCCTTGCCGTCGGGCTTCCATGCGGCGCCGTGTCGTCCGTACCGGTAGCGGTCCCCGACCGCAAGGATGTCGGCCGGCGTCTCCCCGCGGCCGGCCGCGGGGACCGTGGCGAGCGCCTGCTCATCCTCGCCGGTGCGGGTGATGTACGCGATCCGGTCCCTGCCGCCAGGGACTGCGGGCTCCCAGACCGGCCTGGCCGCCGGAGTCTGCCCGTACGAGACCGGGACCTCCGCACCGCCCGCGGCCACGGTCGTACGGTAGGCCCGCTCCTCCCGCGTGAAGACGAACTCCGTGCCGTCCGGGGACCAGTCGGCCCAGTCCGCGTTGCTGACGGCCTCACGCAGCCCGGTGCCGTCCGTACGCACGACCCACACGGAGGGCTGCGCACCGCCGAACCGGCCTCGGGAGTCGTCGCAGCGGTAGGCCGACGTGCGGCTGCCCTCGCCGTCGTCGTTCTCCCACGACACGAAGGCGATCCAACGCCGGTCCGGGGACAGCACGGGATCGGCCAGCCGCCCGCCGTCCAGGTGCACGACCGGGGTCACCGGCCCGTCGCCGGTGCGCCGGAACACCCCCTCCCCCGTGCCGCTGCGGTCGCTGACCCAGACCACGTCGTCGCCGCGTGCGGATGCCTGGCAGTCGTTGCCCGCCGCGCCGGGCGGCAGCAGTGGCACAAGAGCGCCGCCCTGGCCGATCGTGGCCACGCTGCGATGGGGGCCGTCGCCGACGTACGCGATCCGGCCCGGGTCGGGCGGGAGTTCGTCGACGGCCGGCGCGGGCGGGGATTCTGCGGCCATGACGGCGGGACCCGCGGCGGGTGTCGTACTCACGAGCACCATGGCGAGCAGCAGACCCAGCCCTCGCCGCCCCCGGACGGAGCGGAAAACACCTTCAAGCACGCGCATCCGCCGGACGTTTCCCCCGCGCCCCCGGGGGGGCGCGCCCCCCGGGGGGCGCCGACAGCATCCGGGCAGCCCTCCTCAGGACAACCCTGTCCGCAGCGCACCCCGCAGGCAGCCCGAGAAGGGGCACCGGTCGGGGTAACCCCAATTGCCCTAAGAGGCAGTGCGTCCGGGCTCAGCGCGAACGAGCCGGTGTTCGGCGGCGCAGGCCCGGCGGCGGCCGACCGCGGTGACCCCGGGCCCGTCCGGCGCCGACCCGGGCCCGGGCAGGCCCGAACTCACCTTCGCGCGGTCCAGGTTCGGGCCGGGTCAGATGAAGCCCTGCCGCATCGCGTACGCCACGGCGTGCGAACGGTTGCGCAGCTGCAGCCGCGTCGTCACGTCATGGAGGATGTTCTTGACCGTACGCTCCGAGAAGGCCAGCGTCCGCGCGATCTCCGCGGTGTCGCTGCCCTCCGCGATCAGCCGCAGCACGTCGACCTCCCGCGGCGCCAGCCCGGTGAACGCGAGGCCGCGCGGATCCAGCACCTGCCGCTGCAGCCGCCCCACCTGGTCCAGCAGGCGTCCCAGCAGGTCCGCGGGCACGCTGCCCTCGCCGCTCGCCGCGGCCGTGATGACCTGCACCAGCCGGTCCGTGGACGCCTCGGCCCGCCGGACGACACCCAGCACTCCGCATTCGGCGGCGGCGACCAGCCCCGCATCGTCGATCTCGGTGGCCACGAGCACGGTGCCGCATCCACCGCCTCGCTGGAAACGGCGCAAGGTCTGCATCTCCGTCTCCCCGATCCGGTCCACGGACACCACGGCCACGGCCGGCCCGTCGTTCTCCTCCTCCCCCAGCAGCTCGAGTTGGGGGCAGTTCCTCAACTGCCCCGCCAGCCCGGCCCGCGAAATCGGGTCCTGGGCCATCAGCCGCACCCGGATACGCTCCGCGCCGCTCTCTCCTTGGTATCGCATGTTCAGCAACCCCCCAAAGTCGGCGCGCCCCCACGCCATGCGAGAGCGGCGCCTGTCGTGCCAGGCACTTCCTCACCTGTGGTCCAGTGAACACCCGGGCAGTCAGCAGCCACTCCACGCCGGCTCAACGGGCAACGCAACGTGCCCTTGGGTGTGTCCGCAGGGGAGCGGAGCCCTCCGGCCCGGGTCCCTACCGTCCCCTCATGACCACTTCCGCTCTTCTGGATGCCTCCCCCGCCCCGGTGCTGCCCGGCGAGGAGGCCCGGATCCCGCTCGAGATCCGCAACGGCGGAAACGTCGTCGAGGCCTACAGTTTCGAGGTCCTGGGTCCGGCCGCCGACTGGAGTGTGGTCGAGCCGGCGACACTGTCCCTGAACCCCGGCACCAGCGGGCAGGTGGAGCTGGTGGTCCGACCGCCCAGGGACACCACTGTGCCGCCGGGTGAACTCACCTATGGCGTACGGGTGCTGCCACAGGAGCAACCGCAGTACGCCACGGTGCCCGAGGGCGTCCTGCACATCCGGCCGTACGCCGACTTCACCGCGGAACTGACCCCGCGGCTGGGCCAGGGACGCACCGGTGCCCGATTCCAGGTGGCGCTGGACAACCGCGGCAACTATCCCCTGTCCGTTGCCCTTTCGGGCAAGGACCAAGGTGATCTGCTGAAGTTCGGGCTGCCTTCCCAGGCCACAGTGGTGGAGCCGGGACGGGCGGCGTTCGTGAAGCTGCCCGTCAAGCCGAGGAGGTGGATGTGGCGCGGGGTGGCCGTGCCGCACGTCTTCCAGGTGATCGCGGCCCCGTCCCCCGGCCCGGAGGGGGCGCCGGAGGTGGCCCCCGAGCCTCTCGACGGCAGTCTGCTGCAGCGTCCGATCGTCTCGGCGGGCCTGCTGAAGCTGCTGATCGCGCTGCTGGTGCTCCTCGGCGTGCTGGCGGGTCTGTGGTTCGGGTTGCTGCGGCCGGTCGTCCGCAGCGCCGCCAAGGAGGCGGTGAAAGTCCCGGTCGAAGCGGCGGAGTCCAAGGCGGCCGAGGCGAAGGAGGCGGCGGACGAGGCCAAGGAGGCCGCGTCGGCGGGTGCCGGCGGCGGCAAGCCGGGCCCGGGCGGCAGTGCGTCCCCGTCGGCCTCGGCGACTCCGGGCACAGGCCCGGCCCCGCTCCCGCAGGCCGCCCTGTTCTCCTACCGCCTGACTCCCTCGGCCCCGGCCGGCGGCACAGCCGCGGCGGCGTACACGGTCCCGGACGGCAAAGTGCTGCGCCTGACGGATCTGGTCCTGGAGAACCCTCAGGGCGACGCGGGCACCATCACGCTCTCGGTGGGCGACAAGACCCTCCTCGCCCCCGCGCTGGAGAACTTCCGCGAGCAGGACTTCCACTGGGCATCGGCGATCCTGGCGGGCCCGAAGCAGAAGATCACGGTGACCCTCGCCTGCCGCACAGTGGGCCGCCCGCCCTCCGGCCCGGCCCCCGACCGCTGCAACGCGGCGGTCCTCTTCAGCGGCACGCTGGAGTAACACGGCCGGAATCGCCGCGCGACGGAGCCGACGCGCCGCCGCCACCCATGGTTCGCGACCCCAGGTGGCCTCTCTCCGCAGACCGGAGCAGCCCGGTACGGCCTCCGGCCCGGAGACGGTGACGAGGAAGAAGTCGCCACCCTCCTCTGCTCGCTGGAACTCCGCAGACGTCAGCCGCACCGCCTCCGGCTCGGCGCCTCCCGTACGCCTTGAGTTCGCAGAATCGCGACAGCCCGTCCACCGCGTCGGCGCCGAGGCCGTGCTGGGCCCGCAGGTCGCGCGCCCGAACCGGCACGAGGCCGTGGCAGTCCGGCTCCGTGGGCACAGAATCCGGCCGGAACCCACTTCTGCTCAAACGCTTGACCAGGTGTTACAGCGACTTTACGCTCCAGCTCAAACGTTTGAGCAGAGGAGTCACTGTGCGGCAAAGCGTGTTCTTCCAGCCGTCCGACGGGTGGGTGGGAGATGTCATACCGTTCGAGCAGGACGGTGAGCTGTGGCTCTTCTATCTGCACGAGCGGCGGGAGACCCCCAAGCCCGGCACCCCGTGGTCCCTCGTCACCACGCGCGATCTCGTGCGGTTCGACGACCACGGAGTGGCTCTGGCGCACGGCGCCGACGACGATGCCGACTTCAACGCCTACACCGGCAGCGTCGTCCGCGACGCCGACGGCGTGCACCATCTGTTCTACACAGGCCAGAACCCCGCGAAGGCAGGCGCCGACGGGCAGCCGCTGCAGCTGGTCATGCATGCCACGAGCGCCGACGGCATGCGTTCGTGGGTGAAGCACCCCGAGCACACCTTCGGCGCCCCGGACGGCTACGAGACCGCCGACTGGCGCGACCCGTTCGTCTTCCACGACGAGCGCCGCGGAACGTGGCGGATGCTGATCGCCGCCCGGCACCTGACCGGCCCCGAGCGGCGGCGCGGCGTCATCGCGCAGTGCGTGTCGACCGACCTGGTGAGCTGGGAGCCTGCCGAGCCCTTCTGGGACCCGCGCCGCTACATCACCCACGAGTGCCCGGAGGTCTTCGCGCTCGGCGACTGGTGGTATCTCGTCTACTCCGAGTTCTCCGACTCCTTCTGCACGCGCTACCGCATGGCGAAGAGTCCGGACGGGCCCTGGCTGGTGCCGGACCGGGACACCGTCGACGGGCGCGCCTTCTACGCCGCGAAATCCGCGGAGCTCGACGGCCGCCGGTTCTTCGCGGGATGGATCGCGACCCGCGAGGGCGACACCGACGACGGCGCCTGGCAGTGGGCCGGCACCCTGTCGGTTCTGGAGGCGGTCCAGAACGCCGACGGCACGCTGGGCTTCTGCCTTCCCGCCGAGATCGTCGAGACCTTCCAGGAGGAGGTCCCGACCGGCATCGCGCCGACCGCGCTCGACGCATCGGACTCCTTCGCCTGCCTCGTCGGCACCGAGCCGATGCCGTCCCAGTACTACGTACGCGCGGAGCTCGACATCGATCCCGGCACCACCGAGTGCGGCCTGCTGCTGCGGGCGAGCGAGGACGGCGACCACGGGTATCTCGTCCGTCTCGAACCGAAGCGCGGGCGGATGGTGCTCGACCGGTGGCCCCGCAGGTCCACCGGCGACGCCCAGTGGCAGATCTCCGGTGACGTCCCCTTCGAGATCGAGCTCGAACGGCCCGCCGACCTCAGCGGCGAATCGCACACGCTCGAGGTGATCGTCGAAGGCGACATCGCCGTCGTCGTCCTCGACCGCCAGGTCTGCCTCAGCACCCGTCTCTACGACGACACCCACGACCGGCTCGGGATCTTCGCGGGCGAAGGCGCCGTGAAGGTCCGTGAACTCCAGGTGCGCCGGCGCACCACCACCCGGTGACCCGCAGTGATGCGCAACTGTTCGAAGGAGATCAGCCGATGAAGAAGGCCCTCGGATCGGCCTGGGCAGCAGGACTCGTCGCCCTCACCCTCACTCTCACCGGATGCGGCAGCACCGGTGGCGCCAACCCCACGGACGTGGAACCCACCGGCAGGATCGAGCCTCGGGAAATTTCGTGGCTGCTCTCGCGCCCGGTCGACGGCGCGGTCATCAAGACCATGAACAAGCTCGCCGACGAGTACGCCGAGAAGCATCCTGGCTTCAAGCTGAACCTGATCACGACCCCCGACCGCCCCTCGTACATCCAGAAGTACGAGACGCTCGCCGCGGCGAACAAGCTGCCCGAGCTGTTCGACACCGACGCCACGCCGTTCGCCCGGAAGCTCGCCACGCAGGGCCGGATGATGGACGCCGCGAAGCTGCTGAAGAGCCTCGGTGTCCACGACACCTACCGGAAGGCGGCACTGGACTACCAGCGTTTCGACGACGGGTCGCTCTACATGATCCCGTTCGAGTACCAGCTGGAGTTCTTCTGGTACAACAAGGCACTCTTCAAGAAGGCGGGCATCGACGTACCCAAGTCGCTCGACGACTTCCCGGCCATGTGCACCGCGCTGCGCAAGGCGGGCGTCACCCCGATCGCGCTCGACGGACAGGACCAGTGGCCGCTGGAGCGGTACGCCGCCTACCAGCCCTTCCGTACGGACGGCCCGTCCTATGTGCAGCAACTGAAGAGGAACAAGGCGAAGTTCAGCGATCCCGCCGGTCAGAAGGCGGTGAACTGGCTGAGCTCCCTGGGCAGGGCCGGCTGCTTCGCGAACGGGTTCTCCTCCACGGGGTACGCGGACGCCCAGAACCAGTTCACCTCCGGCAAAGCGGCGGTCTACAACATCGGCACCTGGGAGCTGGGCAGTCTCGCGACGACCGAGCTGAATCCGGTCGTGCGGGACGACATCGACTTCTTCACGCTTCCGACGACGGCGGGATCGGCCACTGCGGCCAACGAGTTCGTCGCCCCCTCCGGCATCGGCATGGCGGTCAACGCCCGCACCTACGACCCGCTCGTACGTGACTTCCTGAAGTTCGCGCTCACCAAGTACCCGGCGGCATACGCCGCGACCGGGGAGCTGTCACCCACGACGAACGCGAAGACCGCCGTCCCCGCGAACGCCACCCCGCTGTACGCGCGTGCGGTCGCCGCGGCCGACACCGTGGGGGAAGAGCTCGCGATGCCGTGGGACACGCAGCTCGACCCCACCACCAACACCCGGCTCCAGCGCGAACTGGTGCTGCTCGTCCAGGGCGACGTCTCCCCCTCGGAGTTCACCTCGACGATGGATGCCGCCCTCGGGCAGAACGCGCCGAAGTACTTCAAGTGACCCCAGTCGGCGGGGTCCGCGGGAACCCCGGACCCCCGCCCCGAAAGGCCGCCATGCTTCCCAACCGCTCCAAGTTGTCGGTCGCAGTCTTTCTGCTCCCACCGTTGCTCCTCTACGGCGCCGCGGTGCTGCTGCCGATCGTGCAGTCGCTGGTGCTCAGCTTCTTCTCCTGGGACGGCATCACCGAGATGCAGTTCGTCGGGCTGTCGAACTACCGGCACATGCTGGTCGGCGACACGCTGTTCTGGACGACGTTCGTCAACCAGCTCGGCTATGTGGCCATCTGTCTGGCGCTCCAGCTCGGCGGCGGCCTCGCCGCGGCCGCCCTCCTCGCGTCCCTCACCCGCGGCCGTGAGGTCGTCAAGGTGCTGTACCTGCTGCCCGCCGTCATCTCGACCCTCGCCATCGCGTTCCTGTTCCAGCGCATCTACTCGATGGAGCCGGTCGGGCTGCTGAACGGGCTGCTGGGTTCGGTCGGCCTCGACGGCCTGGCACGCCCCTGGCTGTCCGACGTGCACACCGTGCTGGCCGCGGTCTCCGCCCCGGAGGGCTGGAGGTTCATCGGGCTCTACACGGTCATCCTCTACGCGGCCCTGCTCGCGGTCCCGAAGGAGATCGAGGAGGCCGCCCGGCTCGACGGGGCGAACCAGTGGCAGGTCTTCACCCGCATCCGATTCCCCTACATCCGGCCCGTGTGGACGACCACGTCCATCATGGCCACGACCTACGCCCTGCGGGGCTTCGACATCCCCTACCTCCTCACCAACGGCGGTCCCGGTCACTCCTCCGAGCTGGTCACGACCTACATGTACAAGACGGCGTTCACCAGCACGGACTTCGGCTACGCGAGCGCCATGTCGGTGTTCATCGTGATCGAGTGTCTGGTCGCCGTCGGTCTGATCCTGCTCGTCCTCCGCCGGAAGGCCGTCTGATGTCCACGCAGACCTTCACTCGCACGCCCGTCGCCCCGGCCGAGGACACGCGCCCTCCCGCACCGCAGGCGGCCAGGCGTCGGCCGAACATCCACCGGGTGCTGTCCCGGGTGATCATCTCGGTCCTGGTCGTCGTGCAGGTCTACCCCCTGGTGTGGCTGTTCCTCACCAGCGTGCGCGACGAGCAGGACTTCGCCTCCGGCAATCCGTTCGGCCTGCCGACCTCGTTCACCCTCGACAACTACACGCGGGCCTTCGACCAGGGCGACCTCGGCTCGTACATCCTGAACAGCCTGATCGTCACCGCGGGTGCCGACGTGCTGATCGTGGTGTGCGGAATGATGGGCGCGTACGCCATCCAAGTGCTCGGCTTCCGGTTCAGCAACGCGGTGCGCGCCCTGTTCCTCATCGGGATCATCGTGCCGGTGCAGATCGCCCTCGTGCCGCTGTTCATCGACTACACGAAGATCGGCCTGCTGGACACCTACCCGTCGATGATCATCCCGCTGGCCGGCTTCTCGCTGCCGATGGCCGTCTACCTCTTCTCGTCGTTCTTCGGCTACATACCGCGCGAGACCTACGAGGCCGCCTCGCTCGACGGCGCCGGCCCGTACCGGATCTTCGCCCAGATCACGATGCCCATGTCGGTCAACACCATCGTCACCGTGGTGATGGTCAACAGCATCTTCATCTGGAACGACTTCATCTTCGCCAACACGTTCGTGCTGTCGGAGGACCTGAAGACGATCCCTCTCGGCCTGCAGAACTACATCGGCGCCATGGGCAAGACCGACTGGACGGCGACCTTCGCCGCCGTGTGCGTCACCGTGACACCGCTCCTGCTCGTCTTCCTCGTTCTCAACCGGGCCATGATCTACGGGCTGGAGAGCGGAGCGAACAAGGGATGACGATGGACGAGAGCGGAGCGAACAAAGGATGAACGAGATGGACGACAGCACACCACGAGCCGTCACCATGCGTGACGTGGCGCAAGCAGCCGGAGTGTCGGTGTCGACCGTGTCGCACGTCGTCAACAACAAGAAGGGCGCACGGATCGGCAAGGACGCCTGGGAGAGAGTCCAACGGGCCATCCAGGAGCTCGGCTACCGGCCGAACGCGATGGCCAAGGACCTCGTCAAAGGCCGCTCACGGTTCATCGGCCTCGTCGCGGACGTCATCGCGTCGACACCGTTCGCGGGACAGATCATCCGCGGCGCCCAGGACGAGGCGTGGCGGCACGGCTATGTGCTCCTCGTCGCCAACACCGAGGGAAACGAAGCGGCGGAGACGGAAGCCATCGCCATGATGCTGGAGCACAAGGTGCGCGGCGTCCTGTACTCGGCGTGGTACCACCGCGAGGTCGAGCTGCCCGCCGGTCTGTCCGAGACCGACTGCGTCCTGGTCAACTGCTTCGCCTCGGGCAGCGACGTCCCCGCCGTCGTACCGGACGAGGTCGCCGGCGGACGCGAGGCGACGCGGATGCTGCTGGCCGCAGGCCATCGACGCATCGGTTTCATCAACACCACCACGCCCTCACCCGCCCACGACGGCCGGCTGGAGGGCTACCGTCAGGCCCTCGCCGACGCCGGCGTCCCCTTCGACCCGGCGCTCGTCGTCGACGCGCGGCCGGAGCAGGAGGGCGGCTTCGACGCCGTCGGCCCCCTGCTCGCCCAGGAGGTGACCGGCGTCTTCTGTCACAACGACCGGGTCGCCATGGGCGTGTACGACGGGGTCCGGGAGCTCGGCCGCCGGGTGCCCGAGGACCTGGCCGTGGTCGGGTTCGACAACCAGGAGGTCATCGCCGCCCATCTGCGCCCGCCGTTGTCGACGGTCGCCCTTCCGCACTACGAGCTCGGCCAGGTCGGCGTGCGGGTGCTGCTCGGCCTCGACGCGGCGGCGGACGACGGCCGCGTCGTCGTCGCCTGCCCGCCCGTCCACCGCTCCTCGGTGAGCATCACCGCACCGGCCTGAACGTCTTCCCCGTCTTCCCCGTCCCCCGTCACCGAACGTCCTCCCCGTCATCTGTGCCACCCCCGGCCGACCTCCGTCGGCTGTGCCATGCCCGGAAGTCCTCCGCCGGCTGTGCCATGCCCAGCAGTCCTCCGTCGGCTGTGCCATCGCACCGATCCCTGCGAGGAAGGACCCGCACCGTGCCGAACCCGTCCCGCCGCACCGTACTCCAGGCCCTGACCACCGCCGCCGTCGTGGGCGCGACCACGCGCATCCCCACCGCGGCGGCCGCGCCTTCACAGCGCGCGGTCTACCACCTGACCCCGCCCTCGGGCTGGCTCTGCGACCCGCAGCGGCCGATCCACACCGGCGGTTCCTACCACCTGTACTACCTGCACAGCGCCGAGAACAACGCGCCCGGCTGGTGGCAGCACGCCACGACGACGGACAACGTGGCCTTCACCGATCAGGGAGTCGGCATCCCCATGGGGACCGATTTCCCGGTGTGGACCGGCTCCGGAGTGGTCGACACCGCCAACACCGCCGGCTTCGGCGCCGGCGCCGTCGTCGTCCTCGCCACCCAGCCCACCGGCGGCGACCGGTACGACCAGGAGCAGTACCTGTACCACTCGACCGACGGCGGGTTCACCTTCACCGCCTACGGGCCCCCGGTCATATCCAACCCGGACCACAACGACTGGTTCCGGGACCCGAAGATCCACTGGGACTCGGCCAGGAACGAATGGGTCGCGGTCATCGGCAGGTGGCAGTCGATGTGGTTCTACACCTCGAACAACCTGATCAACTGGACGTACAAGTCGTCGTTCGGCTACACCACGCCCAACATCGGCGGCATGGAATGCCCGGACCTGTTCGAGATGACCGCCGACGACGGCACCAGCCACTGGGTGCTCGCCGCCAGCACGCAAGGCGACTACAGCGGCCTGCCCGACACGTACGCCTACTGGACCGGAACCTGGAACGGGACGTCCTTCACCACCGGCGGAACCGATCCGCAGTGGCTCGACTGGGGCTGGGACTGGTACGCGGCCGTCACCTGGCCCAACGCCGCCAGCCCCACCACCAGCCGCTTCGCGATCGCCTGGATGAACAACTGGCACTACGCGGCCCGCACGGTGCCCACCGACCTCAGCGACGGCTACAACGGCCAGATGTCCGCCGTCCGCGAACTAGGGCTGGCCAGGCAGCCGGGCGGCTGGTACAGCCTGCTGTCCCAGCCCGTGCCGGCGCTCCGGAACCGCGTCACCCGCACCGTCGACCTCGACAGCGTCACCACCACCGGCAGCGTCGACCTCCCGTACCGGGGCTCGTCCTACGAACTCGAGCTCGACATCAGCTGGGAGCAGCTCAACAACGTCGGACTCTCCGTGGGCAAGTCGGCGGACGGCACCCGCCACACCAACATCGGCGTCTTCCAGGGCTCCGTCTACGTCGACCGCGGGCCCTCCGACCGCGCCGGCTACACCTTCGGCGCCTACACCCAGAGCAACGCGCCCATCGACCCGGCGGCCCGCCTGGTCCACCTGAAGGTGCTCGTCGACAAGCAGAGCGTCGAGGTCTTCGTCAACGCCGGCCACACCGTGCTGTCCCACCAGGTGTACTTCGAGACGGGAGACACCGGCATCTCCGTCTACGCCGACGGCGGCGCCGCGACGTTCTCGAACATCACGGTCAGGGAACTCGGCTGACAGCGTCCGGTACGCGTCCGCGGGCGAACCGGCTTCACGCAGGCCCGCCCGCGGACACCCTTCCGCAGGGCGCGGTGCCATACCGGCACCGGCCCTCGGCAGCAGTTCAGCGCTTCACCCAACTGCTCGACACTCGATCGATCAGCGATGCAGCAGAGCAACGACACCACCCTCACATCCGGGCGTCGAACGTCAGCCCCGATGCGAAGGCAGGCCGTTGGAGCGGTGCCCGGGGAACCCGCTGCCATGGCAGCACACGACGTGCTCGACGTCGAACTCTCCAAGGCGGTGTGCGGGTCTCTGCGGTCAGTGTGTGCGTCTGCGGCAGGCGGCGCGGGCGTGGGCAAGTCGGGCGACAGCCGTCCCGATGACGGCTGCGGCGAGCAGGCAGGCGAGGCGATCGCCGAAGGGGCCAGCACCCTGCTCACCCCGCTCCGCGACCTGTTCGCCGCCGTCTTCTTCGTCTTCTTCGGCCTGTCCGTCGTCTCGCCCGCCGCCCCACGCCCCGGCGCCGGTCTCCGTGCCGACGCGGCATCAAGAACGCGTAAAGATTGCCGGAGTCCGGCAGTGACCTTCTGCGCCGACCGATGCGACGATGCCGCAGGCGGCGGAAGCGGCCCAGCAGCCGAAGGAGCGGGGACATGGTCTGGTTTCTCGGTCTCGGCATCGGGGGTCTGGTGCTGCTGGTCCTGTCCCTGGTCTTCGACGGGGTACTGGAGGGGGTCCTCGACGGTATCGGCGGGGGGCTCGACGGGTTTCTGTCGTTGCCGGTGATCGCCGGGTTCGTGTCGATGCTGGGTTTCACCGGCGCGATCACACTCGGCACCACCGGCCTGGGGGCGGGGGCCGCCACTGGTGCGGGCGTGGCCACGGGGGTCGGCGCCGCCTGGCTGACCTGGAGGTTCAGCCGGGCACTCATGCGCGACGGTGCCGCGCCCGCACCCAGGGGCGAGGACCTGACGGGCACGTCGGGTTCGGTGGTGACAGCGATCCCGGCGGACGCGTACGGCGAGGTGCTGCTGTACCTCGCCGGTCAACCGGTGAAGTACGCGGCGAAATCCGCCGCACCCGTCGCCCGCGGCACGGAGGTCTGGGTGGAGTCCGTCCTGTCGGCGACGTCCGTCGTCGTCCGCGCGGTCGAACGCTGACCACCGCCGTACTCAGTTCACTCAACCCGGCTCGAACCAAGGGAACGCTTCATGAGCCCTGTCCTCACCGCTGTGGTGGGCATCGTCGTACTCGTCGTCCTGCTCGCCCTCGTCGTCATCACCCGCTACAAGGTCGCCGGCCCCAGCGAGGCGTTCATCATCACCGGACGGCGCGGCAAGCAGGCCACCGATCCGCAGACCGGTCGCGTGTTCACCGACAACAGCGGCCAGAAGGTCGTGGTCGGCGGCGGCGTCTTCGTCGTGCCGTTCGTACAGCAGAAGTTCACCCTCGACCTCTCCAGCCGCCACATCCCGGTGGCCGTGCGCGGCGCGGTGACCCTGCGGGGAGTCAAGGCCAACCTGGAGGGCGTAGCGATCGTCAAGGTCGGCGGCACCGAGGACTCGATCCGGGCCGCCGCCCAGCGGTTCCTGATGCAGCAGGACGGCATCGTCGGCTTCACCCAGGAGGTGCTGTCCGGCGCGCTCCGTTCCATCGTGGGCCGTATGTCGGTCGAGGACATCATCCGCGACCGCGCCGCCTTCGCCGGGCAGGTCGCGGAAGAGGCCGAGGCCAGCCTCTCCGGCCAGGGGCTCGTCCTGGACGCCTTCCAGATCCAGGACATCACCACCGAAGGCTCCTACCTGGAGGACCTCGGCCGCCCCGAGGCCGCCCGCGCCAGGCAGGAGGCCGACATCGCCGAGGCCGTCGCCCGCCGCGCCGCCGAACAGGCCCGGCTCAAGGCGGAGGAGGAGATCGCCATCGCGCAGCGGACCCTCTACCTGAAGCAGGCCGAGATCAAGGCGCAGACCGACGAGGCCGCCGCCCAGGCGAATGCGGCCGGTCCGCTCGCCGAAGCCGACCGTCAACAGCAGATCCTCGCCGAGCAGGAGAAGGTTGCCGAGCGGCAGGCGGCACTGACCGACCGTCAGCTCGACACCCAGGTCCGCAAGCCTGCCGACGCCGCCCGCTACCAGGCCGAACAGGAGGCCGAGGCACGCCGCATCGCCCTGGTCAAGCAGGCCGAGGCCGACGCCCAGCGCTCCCGCCTGACCGGTGAGGGCGAGAAGGCCCACCGCGCCGCCCTCGCCGACGCCGTACGCATCGAGGGCGAGGCGCAGGCCGCCGCCATCGCCGCCAAGGGCTCCGCCGAGGCCGAGGCCATGCGGAAGAAGGCCGACGCCTTCGCCCAGTACGGCGACGCCGCCGTCCTCCAGATGCTCGTCGAGGTCCTCCCGCAGGTCGTCGCCAAGGCCGCCGAACCCCTCGCCGCCGTCGACAAGATGACGGTCATCTCCACCGACGGTGCCAGCCAGCTGTCCCGTACCGTCGCCGACAACGTCGCGCAGGGCATGGAACTCCTCTCCTCCACCACCGGCGTCGACCTCGCCTCGCTGCTCCAAAGCATCACGCGCAAGAAGCCGGCGCCCGAGTCCGCTCCGGCTCCGGCGTCCTCGAGCACGCCGGTCGAGATCACCGGCTAGGACAAGGGCAAGGGGGGACGCGGTGAGAACCAGCTTCAAGATTCACGCAGGGGCGCAACTCTCCCTTTCCGTCGCGGGACTTCTCGCCGCGTCCCTCGCCGCCCTCCCGTTCCCGCCCCCGTTCGCCAACGAGTGGCTGCTGCTCGGGATCGGCATCGCCCTGCTCGTACCGCTGCACGTGGCGACGATCGTCCGCAGCATCGCCGTTGGACTCCGAGACATGCGCTTCGCGAGCAGCAAGGCAAACCAGTGGCGTGCCCTGCGCTCCCTGCCCCGCCGAGTCCAGGGGCTCCTCGCGGGCGTGGGCCTGGCCGGAGTCATGCTGCTCGTCGGCGCCGGAGCCGACGACTCTTCCCTCCAGGGGGCAGACTCCGTCCGGGGCAGGTACTTCGCGATCGACACCTCCGACCCCCAACGCGGGCGGATCGAGATCACCAGAAGCGAGTACGAAGCCCTGCGCAAGGAGGACCAGCAGGTCGTTTTCGCGGCGTTCGCCCTCTTCGCGGCGGGCGGTGGCGGCCTGACGCTCGTCTTCGCGAAGCTCGGCACCCAGGCCGGCAGGTGGTGACCGACGGCTCCCGGCATACGCGGCGGTCGCCTCGCCGGCGCATGGGCCTGTACCGCACCGTCCTGCACGAGGGGATGCGCGACGACCAGCCCCCGCTACCTCAATCAGACCTGCTCCTCCAGATCTGGCCGGTGCTGCGCACCTTCGTCGGTCGCACCGTGCGCGCCGTGTGGAAAGACGCCTTCCCCCGGCTCACGTCCCGCACCCGGGCAGCCGCGTGACGGACATGCCGGCCAGCGGTCACGGCCCCGCTGCCGAGGCGCTCAGTCCTGCCGGCCGAGAACTGCCTCGCCGAGGTGGGTCAGGCGATGCAGGGTCAGGTTGTTCCGACGCTCCGCCGCGACCAGCCCGGACCTGCGCAGGATGCCCAGATGTCTGCTGACGGAGGGGTGAGAGAGGTCGAGACGGCGCGATATCTCACTGATGGATACGGGCGATCGTAAGGACTCCAGGACGTTCGCGCGTGTCTGCCCGAGGAGGTCGCTCAGAGCAGCGGTCCGGTCCTCTTCCTGCTGCTGCCAGAGTCCGGCCGCGGAGTCAGTGGTGGGCGTGACGTTGTAGACGAGGACGGGAGCACCCTGTCCGCCCGTCTCCGTGTCGAGGACCATCGGCGCGGGCGCGAACAGCGACGGGGCGATGACCAGGCCCTCCCCGAGGGGATCGGCTCTCTGCCCTTCCTGTTCGTTGTCCACGCAAAGAATCGGGGCACGCCAACTGACAGAGGGGTGCAGCGCGTTGAGGACACTGTCCACACCGCCGGAGAGGACGGCGCGGCCGCGCGCCTCACGTTCCAGTTCCAGGTAGTTCCGTATGCGCCCCCAGAAGGGCACTACAGCCGCCGAGCTGAAGCTGCGGGCATCGGCGTGAGGTGCCGCTCCCGGCGCCCGTCGCGGAAACCCGCTACCCGGCACGCCGGGAGTGCTCGCGCGGCGCAGTCTTCTCCGCACCTTCATGCGCCACTCCGCGAACTCGTCCGGCCGCGTGTCCGCGTATCTGAGCTCGGCGAACCGGGCTTCGAGGTCCGGCCCGAGGGAGCCGACAAAGCGGATGCGAGAGAGGTCTTCCACCGTGAGATGCAGGCAGACCAATGCGTTATCTCCTCAACTCGACCCTTGCGGTTCGTGGGTCATGTGGTGTCGTAGGCATCGGCTGTGGCCCAGCCGTGCTGGACGGCGCGGATCCGTCAGGGTGCGCTGGGCTGTACCGACCGCTGGAAACCGGGTGGTCTCGGTGATCGCGCGCGGCAGAGCCGGGCAGCCCTGCAGCGCAAGTACGACTCGGCCTTGGCAGGTGACCCACCCCGAGTGGCGACTGGCTACAGCCCGGTCCACGTCTGTGTGGTGCGGGACCGGGCGTGGCCGGTGCCAAGGTGTCGGGCAGTGTCCCCGGTGGACGGTAGTCGTCGAAGAACGTGGCAAGCGACGAACCACGTACGATCACTCGCCGCTGTCCGGCAGCCACGATGGCCACCCGAGAGATACGCGAGGCACCGGCACAATTGACGACGCGACGGAGCGCCTCCGCTGTGTCCGCCCGGATCTTCCTTGCCGGCGGAGTGCATCACGACCGCGCCACAGCCTGGACCGAAGTCGATCGATCTGTCGGCCGCCCCCACACCCTGTGCAGCACCGGCAACGCTGTCCGCACAGACCGGATCTGCGTCGAATTCGTCCGGCTGCGGTGCGGATGTCATGCCTGTGATTCCCCCTTGTACTTTTCCGTACGACACCGGTGCGGCGTCGGACGTACCACGAAGAGCTCTCGGCGGGTCACCGCCCCGTCATGTCCGTCGGTGGTCAGCCGGCGGACGTTGGTGCATCGACTTCGGCCGTGCACGAGCCATTGACGGGGTCGCCGAACGTTCCCATCACCTTGGGCTGAGTTGGGGACGACACGACCGGATACCCCTACGCAAAGGCCGACGCTAGCACTCGGGGACCGTACTCAGCGAATAAAAAAGCGTCAACTGATCCGCTGACACTCCCTGACGCCACCTTTGTCCTGATCATGTGTCACACGCACCATCATGCACAGCGCTGGACAAGTTTTGAGCCAAAGGCGAACGAACGACCGGACGAGAGTGTTCAAGGCGGGCGGGTGGCTGCTTAAGTTGAGTGCCATATCCTGCCCGCTGGACACAGGAGCAGCATTGCGCACGGGAGTTGGAGACTTGGCCAGTAGCAGCAGCGGCGACAACGGCACGACAGGTCCGTCATCACTGGCTCGGCGGCTTGAAGACATTGTCAACGCGTACTACCGGGGCAGTCGGCCTCCCTACAGCAAGATCGCCGAGGAAATCCGCGAGAGCACAGGGCGTACGTTCTCGGCCACCTACCTCTGGGAACTGGCCACAGGGCGGAAGCGGAACGTGACACGCGACCATCTCCGCGTACTGGCAGAGCATTTCGGCGTCACACCGGACTACTTCACCGACGAGGAGGTCTCCGAGAGAGTGAGGCGCCAGATGGAGTTCGCAGTTTCCCTGGGAAACAGCAAGGTACGTACGCTGGCCTTCCGCGCCGACGGACTGTCGGAAGCGGGACTCGACGCCCTGCTCGCACTCGTGAACGCGATGTCCGGCGAGTCCGACACGGGGCGACGTCACAACCGTTCCGGCCGATAGGAACCATGCGGAAAGCCGGCGCAGCAACGACCGGTGAGAGCAGGAGGGACGACACCCGCTCATGCAAGCGCTCAGGCGCCTATTTGCCGTTTCCGTCTTCCGGGAACGGGGGTGACAGCAGGTGAGGAGAACGGGCGAGTACGCCGAGTTGCAGCGGAAATGCACGGCGATCCTGCGTGATCTCGGGGTGCACCGGTCACTGTCCCTCGACGCGATCCGTGAGCGGGTGGAGGAGCTCAGGGGCCGCCCACTCGTTCTCAAGGAGCTGCCCGAGCAGGCAGCGGTGGCCGGGGCCTGCGGTCTCTGGCTGGGTACCGATGACGCCGATTACGTCTTCTACGAAGCCCGGACCGCGCCCCTCCACCGCGAGCACATCATCCTGCACGAGATCGGCCATGTGCTGTGCGACCACCACCGGGGCATCACGGTCCAGGGCGACGAGCTGACGGGTCAGCTCCTCAGCGGTCTGAAGCCCCATCTCGTCAAGCGCCTGATGGCCCGGACCAGTTACACGACCACCGAGGAACAGGAAGCCGAGATGATCGCCAGCCTGATACAGAGCGCCGGGAAGACCGGCCGAGCGGCCGGCCCTCTTGGACGACTCGGCGCCTTCTTGGGAGTGACGGTCGATGTCGACAAGTGAGCTGGCGACCCAGGTGGGACTCGGCAGCGTCCTCACCATGTGGTTCGCCCTCGTCCTGCGGGCCCGGCCCGCATTGCGTCAGCCCCACCAACGGGGACTGTGGCTCACGGTCCTGGCCGCGACCATCGCCATCACTCTCTTTCAGCCCAGAATCGTCGGATGGCTCACGAACGCCGGCATGGAAGTCCACACGGTTGCCCTGACCCGCAACCTGATCGGCGTCCTCAGCGCCGGCTTGGTCCTTCTCTTCATGGTCGACTCCACCCGCGCTCGTCGCCTGCATCTCTCCGTCGTGGTGGGGCTCACGACAGCCATGGGCGCGTTGCTCGTCCTGGACCTGCTCCAGGTGGCTCCCCCTGGCGAGGGGCCCGCGTCCGTTCAGGGGCCGGCCGATCCGGCATTCGCCTACTGGTTGATCCTCGTCGTAGCCCATCTGGTCGGTGACATCGTCGCCGTCGTGGTCTGCTGGTCGTACAGCCTGCGGACAGCAGATCGCGATCTCGTCTGGTCGCTGCGGCTGTTCGCGGTGGGAAGCGTCTTCGCGGTCGCCTTCTGGGGCGGCTATCTCTGGCACCTCCACGGCGGCTCCCCCGCCATGCTCCCCTACCTGTCACTGATCATCGGCGTCCACGGCTTCATCCGCGCGGCATCACTGCTGGTCCCCACCGCGACCGCCCTGGCTCGGACGTGGACCGCGCTGCGGGTCACCTGGCATCTGTGGCCACTGTGGCGCGATCTTGTCGTGGCGGTGCCCCAAGTGGCGCTCGCCGGACCACAGCGGACCAGGCTCCAGGAGGTGCTGCGACCGCGTTCCCCGCTGACGCTTCAGGCGCACAGGCAGACCATCGAGACGTACGACGCGCTCCTGGATCTGCAGCAATACGTCCAGCCCGGCGCCTACGAGGAAGCACACCGGCACGCCCGGCGGGCAGGGGTGCGAGACGGTCGTCTCGCCGCGGCCGCACTCGCCGGTGCGCTGGGACAGGCCCGGCGCGCCAAACTCGTCGGCACGGCACCGTCCGTCGCCCGCCCCCTGCCCGGCGTGGTGCACGGAAACCCGGCGACCTTGCTGGGAATCGCCCGGATGTGGCCGTCCATGACGGACGCCCTGCCGTGCCACGAGAGGCCCGCTCCGGCCCGGCGGCCCTGACCCGCCACGGTCAACGGACGCAGACGTCAGGAGAGTTGCAGGTCCAGCGGTGCTCAGCGGGGGGTGTCGGACGCTTCGTCGCCGCGTGGCACGACATGGAAGTCGAACGCGAGCGTCCCGGGATCCAGGGCCGTCGCCCCGCCGTCGACGGTGAGCACGGCGCCATTCACATACGACGCTGCCGGGGACAGCAGCCAGCCGACGGCCTCCGCGATCTCACGCGGCTCACCCGGCCGGCCCAGGGGAAGGAGTCTGGTCACCTCTTCGTAGGCCGTCTCCACGCCGTCTCCCCGCAGGTCCGCCTCCGCGGCGAAGCGCGCCATGCGGCGGTCGGCCATCTCGCTCCTCACCCAGCTCGGACACACGATGTTGGCCCGCACCCCCTGACGCCCGTAATCGACGGCGACGGAACGGCACAGCTGGAGCAGGGCTGCCTTGGACGTGGCGTATGGGGCGTTGCTCGCGCCGTTGCGCAACGCGGACACCGAAGCGACGGCGACCACCGCCCCGCTCGTCTCCAGCAGGTGCGGGATCGCCGCGCGCAGGAGCAGCAGCGGGCCGGTGACGTTGGTGCGCATCACCTCGTCCCAGTCCTCCAACGACACGTCGCCCACGGTCCCTCCGCGCCCGATGCCCGCGTTGAGCACCAGTCCGTCGAGTCGTCCATACGCGGCCAGGGCTACTCGGACGAGACTGTCGGCGGCCTCGGGGTCCCCTACATCGGACGGGTACCCGAGTGCCCCGGTCTCCCGTTCGAGACGTCGCAACGGCTCGCTCCGCCGACCGGAGACGACTACGTGGTGACCTCCTTCGCGCAGCAGCCGGGCGGTGGCCTCCCCAATGCCCGTACCTCCACCGGTCACGATGACAACTCGCTTGTCCACCACTGCTGTTCCGGCTCCTTTGGGATCACAAGACGCATCCGAGCCTAGGACCCACTGATCCATTGCTGACGACTTTGAGACAAGAAGCCGGTCCGGCCCTGCGAGGAACTCGCCGTCTCGCAGTCCTGCCCGACGGCGGGCCGAGGCACGGCAGGGGCGCGCTGAGGCTGCGGGGCGCGCGGTGGTGGGGAAAACCCGACCTCCGGGTCTCGACTTGGCTGTCATGACGTGGCGTGACGCTCCCGATGCAATGGACGAGTGCTGACTCATCGGGCTCAACTTCGACCAGACAAGCGGAAATTGTGGTGCGGCGGCTGGCTTGTGGCCGCTGTGTGGGCCGCTGTCTTTCCGTTGATCACGGCTCCCGAGCCGCACCGTCTGTGGGGCATGAGTGCCTGCCTGGGTTACCTCTGCGCGGCAGTCGCCGCGCTGTCGTGGCGCCCGTGCGGCCGCGCCGTCTCGGTCTGGTTCGCCGTCGGTGGTGCCGTCGTCGTGCCCCTCGCACTATTGGTGCTGACCGGCGCGGCACAGAGTGAGGTCGGTGTGGTCGAGCGCTCCGGGCTGCTGACGCTGCGTCAGGCCACACCGTACCTGGCGGATCCCCGGACGGTGGTCGAGGTCACCCCGTACCTGCCGGGCATGGCAGTGTTCGGGTTGCCGCGTGCGGCGCTGGGCGACAGTGGCCCACTGCTCAGGCTGCTGGGTGACGCCCGGCTCTGGTGTGCGGCGGCGTTCTTCGGCTGTCTGTGGGCGGCTCGGCGTGCGACCCGGCGCCAGGCCGGCGGTCCGTCGGCGGCCGTCGGCAACACGATGAGCCGATACGCCGTCGGCGCATTCGTCGCCTCGCCGGTCGTGGCGCTCCCGCTCTGCGTCAGCGGCGTGGACCTGCCGCTGACCGGACTGCTGTTCCTGGCTCTGGCGTATGCGGCGCGGCAGCGGCCGGTGGCCGCCGGGCTGGCGCTCGCCGCCGCCTGCTCCCTCAAGTGGACGGCATGGCCCGCCGTCGCGGTCGCCGTGACGCTGCTCGCCCACCAGGGCGGGATCCGGGGGGCCGTGCGCGGGGCGGCCGTGGCGGTGGGGGGCCTGGTCCTGCTCGTTCTGCCGAGCGCGCTGTTGTCGCCCGGGCCCCTGGTGCAGCAGGTGTTCGCGTTCCCGACCGGGCGCGGGCCGTGGGAGACTCCGGCGGCCAGTCCGCTGCCGGGCCGGTTGCTCGCCGACCTCGGGCCGACCGGTTGGTATGCGGCGGTCGCGCTGCTGTTGGCCGGTGGGCTGGCCGTCGCCGTGTCCCTCCTGGTACGGCCGCCGCACGACTCGTGTCGGCCGCCGACCGGCTTGCCGTCGGCCTGTGCGTGGCGTTCCTCCTCGCGCCGGCCGGGCGTTTCGGGTACCTCGCCCTGCCGGTCACCCTGGCCGTGCTGGCCCGGCTGGTGGGCGGCACCCGCCGGAAGAAGCCTGCACGCGACCTCGTCGTACGGGCCTCCCGGCCTGCGCGCCCGGTCCCGGTTCCGGTCGGGTGGGGTGCCCGGTGAGGGCCCGTCGTACCGCGGTGGTGACGGCCGCCCTGCGGTGGGGTGCACACCGGTTCCCGTTCGTGGAGGACGAGGCAGCGGGTCTGCGGGCGTTCGTACCGGCGGGGTCGGTGCGCGTGGACGTGGGCGCTCTCGCCCCGTGGTGGTCCCCGTCCGCATCCTCGATCACCTGCCCACGAGATCGGCCTGGAGCGGCCGGCGTTCGTCAAGGCCGACGTCGAGTGCACCGAACTCGCGGTTCCGAAGGGCGGCTCGGCCACTCTGCGCCGCCACCGGCCCACGCCGCTGCCGGAGATCGAGCGGCGTCACCTGGCGAAGTACGGCGTGGATCCGGCCGATGTCCTGCGGCACCTGCGGGACATCGGCTACCGGGCCCACCGCCGCGGCGCAGCCAGTGGGTCCCCGTCGCCCGCGTCACCGATGACTGTCACAACCACCGATTCACCGCCTGACCACCTCCGTCCCGAAGGCAGCGACCAACCATGGGCACCACCCTGATCGTCACCAACGACTTCCCGCCCCGCCAAGGAGGCATCGAGACGTTCGTCGACGCCATGGCGACGCGCATCCCCGGGAATGACGTGGTCGTCTACACGTCCAGTGAGCCGGGTGCCGCCGCGTACGACGCCACTCTGCCGTTCCCGGTGATCCGGGACCCCAGCCGCATGCTGCTGCCCACCCCCAGGGTGACCCGCCGCACTCTGGAGATCGCCCGGCGGCACGGCTGCGATCGAGTCTGGTTCGGGGCCGCCGCTCCGCTCGCGGCGATGGCGCCGGCGCTGCGGCGCGGCGGCATACGGCGGATGGTCGCCACGACGCACGGTCACGAGATCTGGTGGGCGCGCACACCGGGCGCCAGGCAGGTGATGCGACGCATCGGCGACCATGTGGACGCCGTCACGTACCTCGGCGAGTACACCCGGCGCCGTATCGCGCCGGCGCTGGGGCCGCGGGCCGAACTGGTAAGGCTGGTTCCGGGCGTGGACGCGGCGGCGTTCCTGCCCGAGCCCGGCCGGGCCCGGCAGGTCCGGGAGCGGCACGGCATCGTGGGCCGCAAGGTCGTCCTGTGCGTCTCGCGGCTGGTCCGGCGCAAGGGCCAAGACATGCTGATACGGGCGCTGCCCGCCATACGGCAGGCCGTACCGGAGGCGGTGCTGGTGATCGTGGGCTGCGGCCCGGACGAGGAGCGGCTGCGGAAGCTCGCGCGGCGGCACGCCGACGGACACGTGGTGTTCGTCGGCGGGCTGGACCACGCGTCGACGGCCTCGTACTACGCGGCGGCGGACGTGTTCGCCATGCCGTGCCGGACCCGGAAGGCCGGGCTCGAGGCGGAGGGCCTGGGCATCGTGTATCTGGAAGCGGCCGCCAGCGGTCTGCCCGTGGTCGCCGGAGCCTCGGGAGGCGCGACCGACGCGGTCGTCGACGGGGTGACGGGCACCATCGTGGACGGCACGGACGTACGGGCCGTGGCCCACGCCGTGTCGGCGGTCCTGCGCGCCCCCGGGAAAGCCGCGGCGATGGGCGAGGCCGGCCGGGCCTGGGTGGCTTCGCAGTGGTCCTGGGACACGTCGGCACAGCGGCTGACGCGGCTGCTCGCCCCGGGCGCCGACCTCAGGGCGGTCGTGTCCGGGCGGGGCGACGGGGAGGGCTGACGGGCCTGCGGCCCTCCTGCAGGCGGGCGGGCGCGGCCCGGTCAGACCTGCGGGGCCTCCCGGCGGAGGTGGGCGAGGACCGCCAGGACTCGCCGGTTGCCCTCGGCCGGGTCGAGATCCAGCTTCATGAAGATGTTGCTCGAGTGCTTGACCACCGACGCCTCCGTGATGGTGAGCCGCTGCGCAATGGCCTGGTTGTTGAACCCCTCCGCCATGAGAGCCAGTACCTCCCGCTCGCGGGGCGTGAGGCGCTGCAGCGGCTCGTCGGCAGCCCGCTGCTGCAACAGCACGCGGACCACTTCCGGGTCGATCACGGTCTGCCCGCCGGCGACGCGGTCCAGCGCGTCGAGGAAGTCGGTGACCTCCCCGACCCGGTCCTTCAGCAGATACCCGAGTCCTCCCTCGGCGGACGAACTGCCGCTGAACAACTGGGTCGCATACGCCGTGGCGACGTACTGCGACAGCACCAGCACCGGCAGACCCCGGTGCCGGCCCCGCAGTTCCAGCGCCGCCTTCAGTCCCTCGTCGCGGAAGCCCGGCGGCATCCGCACATCCGTGATGACGACGTCCGGCCGGTCGGCGTCCACGGCGCGTGCCAGTTCTACGGCGTCCCCGGCAGCGGCGGTCACCTCGTGTCCGACTCGGGACAGCAGCTCCACCAGGCCGGCGCGCAGCAGGACCGCGTCCTCGGCGAGCACTACGCGGAGCACGGCACCTCCACCCGCAGTTGCGTGGGTCCGCCGATGGGACTGGTCACGACGAGTCTCCCTTTCAGAATGGCCACTCGGTCCGCCAATCCTTGCAGACCGGCTCCGGCGGCCGGATCCGCGCCGCCGTGCCCGTTGTCGGTGACGAGCAGGACCAGTTTGTCGTCGCGTAGGCGGCCGACGACGGTGGCCTGGTCGGCGCCGCTGTGCTTGGAGGCGTTCGTCAGCGCCTCGGTGACGGTGAAGTACGCCGTCGTCTCGACTGCCGGCGGCAGTCGGTCCGGCAGGTCGATGTCGACGGTCACCGGTATCGGGTTACGCAGGGCCAGTTCGGATACGGCAGCCGGCAGTCCGTGGTCGGTGAGAACTTGGGGGTGGATGCCGCGTACCAGGGAACGCAACTGGTCCAGGGCCTGGCGGGCCTCGCCGCGGGCGCGGGCGATGAGCGGAGCAGCCTGCGAGTCGTGGCCGCGCAACTCCAGCTCGGCGAGTCCCAAGGTCATGCTGAGCGCCACGAGTTGCTGCTGCGCACCGTCGTGCAGATCACGTTCGATACGCCGTCGCTCCGCTTCGAACGCGTCGATCAACCGGGCTCGAGAGCGGGTCAGTTCGATGACCCGGGTGCTCAAGTCCTCGTCTCGCACCGACAGCAGGGACTGGGCGACCCACACCTGCGCGCCGGTGAGCAGTCCGCCCACGTATGCCGAGACGAGCAGCCCGAGCAGGCCCGCGGCGCTTCCCGGCAGGGCCGCGGCGGGGTCGGAGATGGGCCGGCCGGGCACGAGCATCACCGTGTCGGGTGCGATCGCCCACACGATGACGGGTGTCGCCGTCAGCAGGACCGACAGGCCGAGCAGGGCGGCGAAACCGATCCCCGTGGCGGTGAAGACTACGCCCAGGGCGAGGGTGTACCCCAGTTCCCGCCAGGTGGCCCGCTCACGCAGCCGGGTGCGCAGCCAGGGCCAGGCGCCCGTACCGGGCAGGGAACCGTGCGGGTCGAGGAGCGGTTCCGGTTCGACGAGCCGTAACCGGCGCCGCTCCAGGGCGGCGACGGGGATGCCCAGGACGGCGACCCCCATGAGGACGAGCAGCCCGACACCCACCACGGACAGGCCGATTCCCACGAAGAGGAGGGCTGTCAGGAGGAGCAGCGCGAAGAAGCCCACGACCGTGCCGCTCAGCAGGAACGCCCAGGACCGCAGCGGCCAGGTGGAGAGAGCGAAACGCAGCGGGCGTCGTCGCATGGCCTCCCACACGGCGACGGTCATGGTGTGTGTCCCTCCGGGCCGTGCGCGTGCGGGTCCACCGGTTACTCTAACCGGCCGGTGGCCTCGGCGGATGGTAGGGAAAACCCACCCTCCAGGACTCTTTGCAGGCCTACTGACCCGGGTGGCCCGCTCTGCTGGACTGGGAGCATGTCACTGCTTACCGACATCCAGCTCCCGGCTGTCCAACTGGCCGCCGTCTCCAAGAGTTACCCGGGCGCCGCAGGCCGTGTCCCGGTGCTGCGCGAGGTCAGTCCGAGCTTTCCGCAGCGGGCGCTGACCGCTGTGACGGGACCCTCCGGCTCCGGCAGGACGACGCTGCTGAACTGCGCGGCCGGCCTGGACAAGCCCGACAGCGGCAAGGTCGAGTTCTTCAGCCTGAAGCACCGCGTCCTGCGCTACCTGGTGGAGCACGAGGGCTTCCGCACCTTCGCGCTGCAGACGAGTTGGAGCAGCGGTCTGCGGCTGGACACGTATGTGCGGACCGGCGAGGGCGACCCGCGGCGCCTCATGCGTGAGGAGTTCCAGGACACGTACGCGTGGTGGAACACGAGGAGTACCTGAACCTCGTCGAGTGGATGCGCGTGTACAACGTCCGGCACCCGGGGGACCCGGTGCGCCGTGGCGCAGACCGCACGCGGCTACGCATGCGACTTCGACGACCCGGAGCAGCTGAGGCAGTCCATTGGGCTACCGCGACCGGCTGATGCATCTCCAGCGCGGTGAGGCGTGCCGGATCGAGCGGTAGTCCACCGCGAGTTCCGGGTGCCCGCCGTGCACAGGTCTGCCCCTCCCCGCGCCACACCCTTGTTCCCTTCGGCGTGGGCGATCCCTCGCCGCCGGGCGGCGGTCCCACCGCAAGTCGGCTCAGCCGGCCCGGTCCGACGTGGTCCTCGCGCTTTGTTCAGTGGGCCAGGCCCGTGAGTGCGGAGGAGACGAGCGCCTGGACTCCAGGGGCCACCACGGACAGGTCGGGGGCGAAGAGACGGCTGTGGTTCCCGGGGACGTGGGCGAACTTCTCCTGGAGGGTTTCACCCTGTGCCGCTTCCCAGGTGGCCACGTCCGTCGCGGTCACGAACCAGTAGTCGTACGGGACGCCCGGCGGGGCCAGGCGGGCGAAATCCTCGCTGCCCATCGAGGGGCCCGGGTCCACAACCGTGTCCTGGCCGAAGAGTTCCCGGTGGGTGGCCGCCACCTCGTGGTCGAGCGTCGCGTCGTTGACCGTAGACGTGAAAACGCCGCCCACCGTGATCTCCGGGGGCACCGGGCAGCCCGCCGCGGCACACTCGCCCTGCACGATCCGACGGATCGCGGCGATCATGCGCTCCTGCACCTCGGGGTCCTGGGAGCGCAGGTTGAGGGCGAGGCGCGCCTCCGGCGGAATGATGTTGTGCTTCTCGCCCGCCTGGAACCGGCCGACTGTCAGCACGGCCGAGTGCCGGGCGGCGATCTCCCTGGCGACGACGGTCTGGAGCCGCGTGACGATGTGCGAGGCGGTGACGATCGGGTCGACCGTCGACTCCGGGCGGGAGCCGTGGCCGCCGACACCGTGCACGACGACGTCCACGTCCGCGGCCGCCGACATGACGAGGCCGGGCGTGTGCGGGTAGAGGCCGACCGGCCCCGGCGCCACGTGTTGCCCGAGCACCACGTCGGGCCGCGGAAAGCGGGTGTGCAGCCCGTCCGCCACCATGGCCTCGGCACCGCCGCCGCCTTCCTCGGCGGGCTGGCCCACGATCACGATCGTGCCCGACCATGCGTCCCGTCCGGCAGACAGCGTCTCGGCGGCACCGAGCAGCCAGGTGACGTGCATGTCGTGCCCGCAGGCGTGCATCACCCCGTCGGTCTCGGAGGCGTAGGAAAGCCCGGTCCGCTCCCGCACGGGCAACGCGTCCATGTCCCCGCGCAGCATGACGACCGGCCCGTCGCCGTTGCGCAGGACGCCCACGACGCCGGTGCCGCCGACGCCTTCGGTCACCTCGTAACCGGCGGCCCGCAGCCGCGCTGCCAGCTTCCCAGCGGTGCGGTATTCATGCCGGGACAGCTCCGGATGGCGGTGCAGGTCGCGGTAGAACTCCTCCAGATCGGCGGTCTTGAGGCCGGTGGTGAGGTCCCTCGTCAGTTGAGCGGTCGCTCGAGAGGGCATGGTCATGGGGTGGTCCTTCCTGAGGTGTGCCGGGGCCGGGGTCAGGCGACGCGGGGAGTCTCACCGAGGGCCGGCGCGGCCGACGGCACGCTGGCGAGGAGCAGACGGGTGTACGGATGGTCCGGCGCGCGGTACACGTCCCTCGCAGGCCCCTGTTCGACGATCTCGCCGTGACAGAGCACGGCCACCTCGTCGCTGACGTGCCGTACGACCGCGAGGTCGTGGGAGATGAACAGCATGGTCAGGGAGAGGGATCTGCGCAGCTCCTCCAGGAGGTTGAGGACCTCGGCCTGCACGGAGGCGTCGAGTGCGGAGGTGATCTCGTCGGCTATCACCACGTCTGGTTCGACGGCCAGGGCGCGCGCGATGGCGACGCGCTGCCGCTGTCCGCCGGAGAACTCGTGCGGGTAGCGACCGGCGGCGGTCCCGTCGAGTGACACCATCTCCAGGCAGCGTGTCACCGTGGCCTCGTGCTTCTTGGCGTCGGCCCGCACCGGGTCGACGGCCTCGGCGAGAGCCTGACCAATGGTCATGCGCGGGTTGAGTGAGGCGTACGGGTCCTGGGATATGAGCTGCACCCGGCGCCGTACGGCGGCCAGGTCCCTTCCTCGGAGTCCGGCGACATCCTGTCCGTCGAGCCTGATCCGTCCGGATCGGGCCGGGTGGATGCCGACGATCGCCTTGGCGATCGTCGACTTCCCGGAGCCCGACTCGCCGACCAGGCCCAGTGTCTGTCCGGCCCGCACGCCGGTGGAGACGCCGCGCAGAACGGTCTTGGAGCGGCGGCCGTGCCCGAAGGCGACGGTCAGGTTCTCGACCGCGAGCTTGTACGTTTCCTGTGTCATACGGCTTCACCTCGTACGGTCACGGAGCCTCCCTCTGGGGGGACACTCGCGGGTCGGCGGCCCTCGTCGGTGTCCTCGGACACGACGTGGCACGCCACTCCGTCCCGCAGGCGGGGAACACGCATGGTGCACCGTTCCTCGGCGATGTCGCAGCGCACCGCGAACGCGCACCCGGCGGGGCGGTCGGCCGGCGTGGGCGGCCGCCCCGGGATCGTGGCCAGCGGTGCCCGTGCCTCCCACTCCAGGTCCAGGTCCAGGTCCATGGATTCGTTGGGCTTCAGGCGCGGGCCGGCCGCCAGGAGAGCCCGGGTGTACGGGTGCCGGGCCCGGCCGGCGCGCAGGGCGGCGACCGGCAGCTCCTCGACCACGCGGCCCGCGTACATCACGACGACGCGGTGGCAGAGGGCGCCGACCACGTCGATGTCGTGCGAGATGAACAGGATGCCCGTGGACTGTTCGCGGTTGATGTCCCGCAGGAGATCGAGGACTTCGGCCTGCACGGTCACGTCCAGGGCCGTGGTCGGCTCGTCGGCGACGAGCAGCTTCGGGCCCGGCAGCACGGCGGACGCGATCATCGCACGCTGCCGCATTCCGCCCGACAGCTCGTGCGGGTACTGGCGCACGACCGCCGCCGGGTCAGTGATGCGTACCTTTTCCAACGCCGCGACGGCCATCGCACGGGCCTTGGTCCGGCCCACGCCCTGGTGGACCCGAAGCGTCTCCGTCAGCTGGCCGCCCATCCGCAGGGCCGGGTTGAAGGATGCCGAGGGATCCTGGTGGACGATGCCGATCTCGGTGGCGAGGCGCCGGGGGTCGGCGTCGTCGGCGGCCAGGTCCAGGTCCAGGTCCAGGTCGCCGAGTGTGAGCCGGGCCGCGCGCGGGGCCAGGCCGTCCGGCAGGAGGCGTGCCGCCGCCATCGCCGTGAGGGACTTCCCGGACCCGGACTCGCCGACCAGGCCGACGATCTCGCCGGGCATCACGTGGAAGGTCACGTCCTCCACCAGGCTTGTCCCGTCCGGGAGTTCGATGGTGAGGGCATCGACCGTGAGCAGCGCGCCGCCAGGGGCCCGGCCGGAGGGCTCGGGCCGAGGCCGTTCGCGTGCCGCGGGCTTGCCCGATACGGTCGCGCGAGGGTCGGCGCCTGCCGCCAGTCCGTCGCCCACGAAGCCGGCGAGGACGCCGGTCAGCGTGATGGCGACGGCGGGGCCGACCGCCTCGGCCGGGTTCGTGTAGAGCGCCTCCAGGCCCGTGTTGAGCAGCGCGCCCCAGTCGTACTGCGGTGACTGCACACCGAGGCCCAGGAACGACAGACCGGAGAGCGCCGTGAGAATGCTCGCGAACGCGACCGAGAGCAAAACGAGCAGCGGGCCGGAGATGTTGGGCAGCAGATGGCGGGTGAGAAGTCTCGACGGAGGCACGCCCATCAGACGGGCCGTCGTCACGAAGTCCCGCTGGGCGACGGAGGCTGCCATGTTGGCGGTCAGACGGGCGAAGGGGGGCGCGCCGCCCAGGCCGATCGCGACCACGGATGCCAGCGGGCCGGCCCCGAGTACTGCGGCGACGACGAGGGCGAGGATGAGCGCCGGGTAGGAGATCATCACGTCGATCAGGCGCAGCCCCAGTTCCCGTACGCGCGGCGCGGCCACCCAGATCGCGGTTCCGGCCAGGACGCCCGCGACGGCCGCGACGGAGGTCGCGGCGAGAGTCATCAGCAGGGTCAGACGGGTGGCGACCAGGACACGGGCCAACAGGTCCCGTCCCAGCGCGTCCGTTCCGAGCCAGTGCTCGGCGGAGATTCCCTGGCGGGCCGCGCCGGTCAGCTCGGTCGCCGCATCGTCCCACAGGAGCGGGGCGACGATGCCGAGCAGCAGGATCAGGGCGAGCCCGGTGAGGCCGGCCGGCAAGCCGGGGGTTCGACATATCCGCATGTCAGTGGCCCCCCTTTCCGGTCAGGGCGCGCGGGTCGAGCAGGCCGAGCACCAGGTCGACGAGCAGGTTCAGCACAGCGGCCAGCAGGCCGAGTACGAGAACGCAGCCCTGGATGACGGGGTAGTCGCGGGCGAGGATCGCGTCGACGACGCGCGTGCCCATGCCCGGCCAGGCGAAGACCGATTCGACGATCACGGTGCCGCCGAGGAGTGAGGCGAGGATCAGACCACCGAGGGTCAGGGTCGCGGTGAGCAGGTTGGGCAGGGCATGCCTGGTGTACAGGCGCAGCGGCGGCAGACGTCGGCCGCGCGCGGTGCGCATGTAGTCCTGGGCGAGGACGTGCGCCGCCTCGCGGCGCACGATGCGCGCCATCACACAGGTGCCGGGCAGGGCGATCGCGGCGACGGGCAGAATCAGCGAGGGGAGCGCCTCGGCTCCGGCGGCGGGCAGGACGCCCAGCGTGATGGCGAACAGCAGGACGAGGAGGGTGCCGAGGACGTACTCGGGCACCGCTCCGACGAGACCAGTGGCGAAGGTGAACGTGTTGTCCGTGCGCCGACGGCCGCGGGCCGCGACCGCGAGGCCCAGCGGCACGGAGAGCGCCAGTACCACCAGGACGGCGAGGAAGGCGAGTTCGGCCGTGAACGGCAGACGCGTGGCGATGATGTCGCCGACCGGCTCCCTTGTTTGGAAGGACAGGCCCAGGTCACCTCGGAAGAGGCCGCCCACGTAGTCCGCGAACTGCGTCGGGAGGGTCTTGTCGAGCCCGAGTTCGCCGCGTGTGCGTGCGATGTCGGCGGACGACGCGTCCGCGCCCGCCAGCGCGCGGGCCGGGTCGCCGGGGATGAGCCGGACCATCAGGAACGTCAGCACGACGAGCGTCGCGGCGACAGCGGCCACCCCGGCGAGGCGGCGCAGCAGATAGCGGCTGCGCGGGCCCGGAAACGATCCCCGCGCGCCGGCCCGGGACACGGAAGCTTCCTGAGACACGTGCGTGGGTGAGGTGGCGGGCATCAGCCGGAGACCCGGAGCGTCGACGGGTCGAGGCTCCCTGCCGGTATGGCGGCACTGACACCCTTGCGGAAGACGTAGTGGACGTTGACGGTGGCCAGCGGCACCACGTCGTTCCTCTTCAGGAGTGCGTCCTGTGCCTGCTGCCAGGCCGCGCACTTGGCGTTCTGGTCGACGGTGGTGGTCGCCGCGGCATAGCCGGCGAGGAACTTCTTGTTGTCGACGGCGCCGAAGTTCCGCCCCTTGGCGGGCGATTCACCCACGAAGTAGACGCCGCCGTTCGCCAGGCGTCCCGAGATCAGCGGGAAGACCGTGACGTCCCAGTCGCCCTCGTTGCCGAGAACCTGCGTGGCCCAGGAGGCGTTGTCCGCGTTGGTGAGCTTCACCTCCGCGCCCGCGGCACGCAGCGCCTCCTGCACGTAGGTGTTGCCCGCGCCCTGACCCACCGCGTTCGACCCCACGAGCTTGATCCTGACGCCCTTGAGGATCTTCTCGGCAGCGACCGCGTCGGTCGTGGTGAGCAGCGACGTGTCGGTGGAGACACAGGCCGCCTGCGCATCGACGTACGAGGTCATCTCCTGTCCCGCGCCGCCGAACACCTGGTTGAACGCCTTCGGGTCGAGGGCCTGGGCCACCGCCTTGCGGATTTCGGCATCGGCGCCGGGGTGCCCCGCGCGCTGGTTGAAGGCGACGAAGTTGCGTATCAGGGGCGCCGCCCTGACGCTGTGATCGCCGTTGGCGAAACGGGCGGCGTCCGGTCCCGTGAACGGGGCTACGTCCAGCGCACCGGTCTGCAGCTGGTTGGCGAGCGTGGACTCATCCTTGACCACCGAGATCCTCAGCGTGCCGGCCGGAGCGCCCGGGGGCATCGAGGCGTACCGAGGCCAGGCGTCGAAACCCTTGCGCAGCGTGAGCTCGTACGACGAGCCGCGCGCCGTCTTCGTCATCTCGTACGCGCCGGTGCCCGCCCCCGGAACGGCTCCCGCACCGAGGCCGTCCGACCTCAGGCCCGGGGCGCAGACGATGCCGGTGGCAGTCGAGCTGAGGCCGGGCAGCAGCTCACCCCAGGGAGTGCCGAGTTCGACGGTGACTGTGCCGGCCTTGTCGTCGCCGGTGATCGTGGTCTTGGAACCCGTATTGCCGGGACCGAACGTGAGCGCGGTGCCCGCGGACGTGGTCTGGTAGCGCTTGAGCGAGGCAGCCACCTGGGATGCCGTCAGTGGCTTGCCGTCCGAGCAGGTCACGCCCTTCTTCAGGGTGAAGGTCGCTCCGGTGGCGGACTGCTCCCACTTCTCCGCGAGCCGCGGCACGATCTTGCCGCCGTCGTCCAGGCCCACGAGCGTGTCGTACATCAGGCGGTGGAGTACGTAGTCGCTCGCGGCCGGCCCTTGACCGGGTCGAACGTCGTGACGTCGGAGGTCAGGCCGACCTTGAGAGTGCCGCCAGGGCCGGCGGACCTGCTGCCCGCGCCTTCGGCGGACGTGCCGGCACCCGTCGTGCAGGCGGACGCCAGGAGTGAGGTGGCGGCGACCACGAAGGCGCCGTGGAGGAACCGGGAACGGTGCATGTCGATACTCCCCGGGAACGGAGGGGCCACGGCGAGCCAGTTGGCCCGGCCGGACGGCGTGTGATGCGGGCTACAGAACAGCCCTCTTTCCCCCTGCTCTCCGAATTGCAAGAATCCGCTGACGGAGGCCCTCTTGATGCAAGAATCCGCAGCATCCCCCGCCCACCGGGGTGCAACCCCGCCGAGCGCGACACTCGACGAACTCGATCTCGCGTTGATCAACGCGCTCCAGCTGGCACCGCGCGCCCCCTGGTCCCAGCTCGCGGGGCCGCTGGGCGTCGACCCGGCCACCCTTTCGCGGCGCTGGGCCCGGCTGCGGGAATCCGGAGTCGCCTGGGTCACCTGCTACGCCGGACCCTCGCAGGTCGGCTACGGGGCGATGGCCTTCGTCGAGGTCAGCTGCCTGCCGCAGGCAAGGGCAGCACTCGCCGACCGGATCGCGGCCCAACCTCACGCGACCAGCGTCGAGCTCGTGGCGGGCTCATGCGATCTGCTGCTCACCGTTGCCGCGCCCTCCCTGGGAACCCTCAGCAACTATGTGCTGGCACTCGGCCGGATCCCCGAGGTGACCGCCACCCGCACCCACCTGGTGCAGCGGCTTCACCGCGAGGGCAGTGAGTGGCGCCTGGACTCACTCTCCCGGGGCCAGCGGCGCAGCCTCGAAGACGACAGCGGGGCGCGCCCCGGCACCGGCACCCTCTCCGCCGAGGAGCGGCGCCTGGTTCTCGCCCTCGCGGAGGACGGACGCCGCTCCGTCGCCGCACTGGCCGGGATCCTGGACCGCCCCGAATCCACGGTCCGCCGGCTGCTCTCGGGCGCCATCGGCAAGGGCAGGGCGGTGCTGCGCTGCGAGGCGGCGCATCTGTACGCGGGCTGGCGCACCACAGCCACCCTCTGGATGAGTGTTCCGCCCATGGAACTGGCTGCGGCTGCCGACGAGTTGGCCGCTCTGCGGAACACACGCCTGTCGGCGGCCGTCACTTCCGAGGCCAATCTGGCGGCCGTCGTGTGGGCGCATGGCATGGAGGACTTCGCCCGATTCGAGGCCCGGATCGCGACGCGGTTCCCGGCCCTGCGGGTCGTGAACCGGGCCGTCACCCTGCGCTGGGTGAAGCGGATGGGGCGCCTGCTGGAGGAGGACGGGCGCAGCGCGGGGTGTGTGCCGATGGAGGTCTGGGCGCCGGTGTGAGGGCGACGGCGGCGAAGCTGCGTATTCCCGCATCTGCGCACCGCGTCCGGAGGATCCGTGCAATACGAGCTCGCCGGTGTCCGCGCCTTTGATGCTGACGGCGCCACGCACCTCGCCGAGGAGTACGTGCACTCCACGCCAGACCGGAAGGACGCCCTCCCATGACCTCCAGCCCTCTCGGCACCGACCTGCCCTACCTCAGCGCCACGGACGCGCAGTCACTCTTCGCCAGCGGTGAGCTGTCCCCCGTCGAGCTGATGCGGGCCGTCATCGAGCGTACGGAGGAGGTCGAGCCGGTCATCAACGCCTTCACCGAGCGTCTCTTCGACGAGGCCCTCGCCCAGGCCCGGCACGCCGAGGACCGCTACCTCGGCAAGGGCGGCCTGGCCCCCCGCCCGCTGGAGGGCATCCCGGTCGCCGCGAAGGAGAAGCACGCCATCGCCGGCCGCTCACTCACCGAGGGCTCGCTCGTCCACCGGGACAACATCGCCACCGAGAACCATCCTGTCATCGACCGGGTCCTGGCCGCGGGCGGCATCGTGCACGCACGCACCGCCACCCCCGAGTTCTCCATCGCGACCTACACCCACAGCCGGCTGTGGGGCGTCACCCGCAACCCGTGGAACCCCGGCTTCACGCCGGGCGGCTCCTCCGGTGGCTCGGGCGCCGCACTCGCCGCCGGCACGGCGCTGCTCGCCACCGCCTCCGACATCGGCGGCTCGACCCGCGTGCCCGCCGCGTTCACGGGAACCGTCGGATTCAAGGCCCCTTACGGCCGCAACCCCGGCCTCGGCCCGCTGACCGCCGACCACTACCGCGGCGATGGCCCCATGGCCCGCACGGTCGACGACTGCGTCACCCTCCAGAACGTCCTGGCCGGCCCCGATCCGCGTGACCACGTCTCCCTGCGCCCGAAGCTGACCCTCCCCACGCGGTACCAGAATGCCGAGGGCTTGCGCCTCGCCCTCTGCGTCCGGCTCGGCGCCTACGACGTCCACCCCGAAGTCGAGGCCAACCTCCGCGCCACCGCCCAGGCCCTCGCCGACGCCGGGGCGCACGTCGAGGAGATCGAACTTCCCTGGACCCGTGAGGACCTGCTGACCGCGATCGCCGGGCACTTCTCCACGATCTTCGGCGCGGTCGTCACCGAGGTCGCCGACCGGCACCGCGGTCAACTCTCCTCGTACGCCGTGACATTCGCCGAAACGATGGCCCACGCCCGGACCCGTGTCACGTACCTGGACAGCCTGCGCGCCGAACAGCGCCTCCAGCGTCAGCTCTCCGAGGCCATGGCGCCGTTCGACTCCCTGCTCTGCCCGACGACGGCCGTACCGGGCTGGCACGCGGGCGACGACCTGGCCGACGAACGGCTCACCGTGAACGGCGAGGAACGGGGTGCCGCCCTCTGGTCCGCCATGACCGTCCCCTTCAACGTCAACAACCGCTGCCCGGTCCTCAACGTCCCGAGCGGTATGTCGAGTTGGGGAGTCCCCACAGGCGTCCAGATCGTGGGCCACACCTACGACGACCCAACCGTCTTCCGCGTAGGAATGGCCCTCGAACAGGCCCGCCCCTGGGCATTCACACCGGAACACCGCCCGATGCTGTAGCCGCGGCGGACCGCACTCTCGGCCACGTTCTGCTGACGTTTCATTTGGCGGTCGTGGGGGCGCCTCCCGAGGGGGTGAGCCGGCTCGTGCAGGCGCTGCCGGCAACGGAGACCGTGAAGGGTCGGCGCCGAGCTGAACCAATCCGGCATCGTCGGCCGGCGAGGCGCCGGCAGCAGACGAAGAACCTACTGGGCACTACGTACGTGTGGCTGAGTAAGACCGCTTGGCACCACGGAAATTCCCCGGCAACCTGCCACACCCGCGCAGCCAGAAGACCGTTTGAGCAGCGGCGCAAAGCGCCTGACGGCCCATAAGAACGAGCGTCGAATGAGCGCCAAGATGCCTCGGAGAGCGTCATTTCAGCGTCAGGACATCGCCCGCAACGCCCGCACCGCACACCACCCGAACCCGCGGTCAGGAGCCCTTGGCGGCGGGCCCCAGGATCGCCACGCACTCCACGTGATGCGTCATCGGAAAGGCGTCACGATGTGCCATCGAGAGAGAACGTGCAGGTCATCCCAGGTTTCGCAGTCCCGCCAGCGGGCTGTCGGACGTCCGGAGCGTCAAATGAGCGTCACAGCCGCAGAGCGGTCAGGCTGTACTCCGGACTGCCGGGAGGCAGTACACCAGTGCCGCGCTCGGCGGGGCCCAAGGCTAACTACGGCTCCCAAACGTGGGACAGGCACAGGTCGAGCGCAGCGTGCCGCCTTATCTTGATGGTCTGGTCGTAGGGAAGAGACAGTCGCTGCCCGAGCCGGGGCCGAAGCTGGCCGAGGGGCGGCCGCGAGTGCCGGACCGGCAGGCGGTTGTGCGGGATCCTGTTCGTGCTGCACACCTGCATCCAGTGGGAGTACCTGCCCCAGGAGCTGGGCTTCGGCTCGGGCATGCACCTGCTGGCGGCGCGTGGACGAGGCCGGGTTTGGGAGCAGTTGCATGTGCTGCTGTTGAAGAAGCTGCGGTCGGCGAAGCAGCTGGACCGGTCCAAGGGCGGATGGACTCCGCCCACGTGCGGGCGGCCCACAGGGGCCCAAAAGCGGTCCCAGGCCGGTCGACCGCGCACGGCCGGGCAGCAAGCACCACGTCCTCGTCAAAGGGCGGAGGCAATGCGGGCGAACTATCCGTGACGAGGCAGCCCCGCCGACGTGCGGCGGCAAGCAGAGACCGACGTGTTTGCTGCGGCAAGACCATGGTCAAGAAGTCCGAGCAGGCGCCCGGCGCGGGCCTGGTGGCCCTACGCTGAGCGGAGCCGTCCCGGTGGCGTGCCCCCGTGCCACCGGGACGGCTTTCGTGCAGTTCACGGAACACCATGACCACGAGCGGAACCGTGTCGCCATGGTGTTCCGTTGGCTGAGGTTACTTTGCAGAGTGATTGAGCTGCTTGCCGAAGAACTCAAGCAGCTTGGGCACCGCCTTGTTCACGTCCTTGTCGTACATGCTCATGTGAGTACCACCCGGGACGATGAAGAGTTCCTTTTCTGTCTTCGCCTCCTTGTACGCCCGATCGCTGTGCCACTTTGAGCCGGCCTCGCTACCAGCGATCAAGAGAAGCGGCTGAGTCAGCAAGGTATCGATCCCGTCGAAGGCGTCGAACGCGTAGATCTTGTCCATGCTGCTCTTCAGGAAACGGTTCGGCGAGTTTTCATGCTGCCACCTGTCCGCTTGCCTGTAGTACTCGCTGGCTTCCACCATATCGGGCTCGGTGACACCCTCAACCGAGTCGGGTACGTATGGAAGCATCGTGGGCTGAGCGCCGTTGGCCACCGCTGTGCGCTCCTGAGCGAGATCCTCAAGAGCGGCGCGCTGTTCCTCGGCAGTTCCCGTTCCCCTCCAGCCCTGACGGACACCGTCACCGTAATTGAACGTGGCCACGCCGGCGACAGCCTTGATGCGGTGGTCAGTCATCGTGGCGTTGATTGCGTATCCGCCGCCGGCGCAAATGCCGAGAGCTGCAATCTGCTCACGATCAACGGTGGGAAGCGTGGTGAGGTAGTCGACCGCGCTGCGTATGTCTTCTACCCGGTTCGCGGGGTCTTCGAGCAGACGTGGCTGCCCCTCGCTCTGCCCCTGATGGGACGCATCATAGGCCAGCGCGATGTAGCCCTGCTGCGCCATTCGGTAAGCGTAAAGACTTGCGGTCTGTTCCTTGATCCCGCCGGCGGGATGCACGACGACGATCGCCGGGTACTTCTTGCCCGGCTTCATCTTGGCCGGTGCGAACTGCACGCCAGCCATATCGAGTTCCCCGTTCTTGAACGTGACCTCCTTGCGCGTGATGGTGCGGTCTTCGCGGACCGCCCTTTCGAAGTCCGCCAAGCTGGTGATCGTAGCCTGGTTTGTGGTAGCGCCTGCATTGGCGTTTGCGGTAGCGCCCACGTTGGCAACCGTAACGCCCGAATTGGAACCCTCGCTGCTGGCGAATGCCAAGGGGGTTGCAAGGCTCGTCAGGGCGACACCAAGGGCCAAAACCCTCGTGGCCGTCAATATCCGCGTGCTGTGCGTCAGCCTGTTTGCCATCGTGTGACTCCTGAATCGCTGGGTTTAGTGGTCTTGGCCACTTCCAAGAAAACCGCTGGCAGGCAATGCGTGATTATCCTGCAGCGGTGGGATTGCTTTCCCAGGCCGGGGCTATGCTTTTCCCCCGCAAGCCATCCCGACATCCTGCTCGCCTTCTACTCAAGCAGCCGCAGACCCGGTATGGGCCGCTGGAAGGGGCCCCCTCCGTCCGGGGGTCTGTCAGTACCCCTTAGGTGTGGCACGAGGAGGGGCTGGCCTGGACGGCGCTGTCGGTGGACTACTAGCGCATGCCGTCCGCTCTCGCCGACAGGCCGGCGAACTGCCAGGAGACGGCAGCCCTGTTCGGCATGGACGTGGTGCCGGCCCGACGTTGACGGGGCGCTTCCCGAGGCCGACTGCCGACGGTCGCCTCCCGGGACGCCGCATCCCTCACGTCCGCTTCGGCGCGCCCGCATGCGCGTGCCGTCGTCGCAGATCAGGAGTTGTGACGCCATGTCGTCGTCCGTTGCTTTGCTCGTGACCGGTGCCAGTACCGGTCTGCTCGCCGGTTGTGCCTCGTGCGCTGCCGTCCAGGGGGCTGGCCGGGCCGCACCCGCCGCCGCACCGGCCCCTCGAAGACACCCACGGCGAACCCGCTCGCCCCTGTCGGGGCCTTCCTCGCGGAATCGGGAGTAGATGGCGTCGAACTCGCGGATTCGCTGGAGGACGGTCCTACGCGCGTGTCCGCTCAAAGGTTCGCCGGTCTCGATCTCCCAACGGGTACCGATGGCATCGAAGGCGAAGGTGAACCGGGTGCCGCCGCGCTCGGGCTGGGTGCGGTTCATCACGGCACCGTCAGAACGATCTGCCGCTGACGGCAGTGGCGATCGCCCACCATGGTGATGGGGACGATGTGGAATGCAATGGCTGCATCGGTCACTTAGTTTTCTGCCGGATTCGCCGCAACGATCTCGTCGGCAATGCCCCTGACGTGTATGGGCGGCAGGGGCGCCGGCGTGTCTGCCGGGGGCGGTACCGATCCCGCGGTGTGCGGTCGGTCAGCGCTCGATGGCGGCCATGTTCGCCTCGTCATGGCGGTCGCCGGCGGGTGGAGTGAGGTTGTTCAGTCGTTCGAGCTGCTCGGCGTTGAGCTCGATGCGGTCGGCGGTGGTGTTCTCCTCGACGCGGGCGGCGCGCTTGGTGCCGGGGATCGGGGCGATGTCGTCGCCCTGCGCGAGGAGCCAGGCCAGAGCGATCTGTGCCGGTGTGGCGTCGGCCTCGGCGGCGATGGCCTGGACTTCGTCGACGATGCGCAGGTTGAGCTGGAGGTTCTCGCCGGTGAAGCGTGGGTTGGTCTTGCGCCAGTCGTCGTCGGCGATGTCGTCGGTGGAGCGGAAGGTGCCGGTGAGGAAGCCGTGGCCGAGTGGCGAGTAGGGCACCAGGCCGATGCCGAGTTCGCGCAACAGTGGCAGCAGTTCGGCCTCGACGTCGCGCGTCCACAGGGAGTACTCGGTCTGCAGCGCGGCGACCGGGTGGATGGCGTTCGCGCGGCGGATCGTCTGGGTGCCGGCCTCGGACAGGCCGATGTGGCGCACCTTGCCCTCGGCGACCAGCTCGGCCAGAGCGCCGACGGTCTCCTCGATCGGGGTGTTGGGATCGACCCGGTGCTGGTAGAAGAGGTCGATGTAGTCCGTGCCGAGCCGCTTCAGGGAGCCTTCGACGGCGGTACGGATGTTCGCCGGGCTGCTGTCGAGGACGTAGGGTCCGCCGCCGGAGTGCGCGTACATGCCGAACTTCGTCGCCAGCACGACCTGGTCGCGGCGGCCCCGGAGGGCTTTGCCGACCAGTTCTTCATTGACGAAGGGGCCGTAGATCTCAGCGGTGTCGAGATGGGTGACGCCCAGGTCCAGTGCCCGGTGGATGGCGCGGATCGACTCGGTGTCATCGCTGCCAGCGCCGGCGTAGAAGGCGGACATGCCCATGGTGCCCAGGCCGATCCGGGAGACGTTCAGCTCACCCAGTGAGACGTGCTTCATCAGAGGACTCCGTTCTGTGCTTCCGTTTCAACGGGCGATCTCATGCCCGGTGTCGGGGCAGCGGCTCGCAGCCATCGCCTGCTGGGGGCCGCCTGTGACTGCCGTGATCAGAGCACTGGCTCAAGCCCCTCATCCAGGCAACCACCCACCGACCTCTGACGGGCCCGCATATGGGGTACGGCTCTTCCGGGGGTCCGCCAGTACCCCCCTCTCGGGGAGCAGGCCGGACAGGGCCGCCGCAAGCGGCGCCGGCCGCCCGCCGGGCCGGTTGCGTCCTGGATGTGGATGTGTTCAGTGCCTCAGCAGGTCCGCGGCGGCAAGGCTGAGGAGGCCGTCGTGCCACACAACCCCCGCGCAGATCGCGGACGACGAGCGAGGCGCCGGTGCCCAGGCCGCGCTGCCCGACGCCGATGACCGTCGCGCCCGCCGCCGCGCCGGCCTGCGCGCCCGCTGTGCTGTCCTCGAAGACGACGGTGCGGGCGGGGTCGACGCCCAGGTTCGCCGCGGCGGTCCGGTATCCGTCCGGAGCCGGTTTGCCTTGGCTGACGTCGTCGGCGGTGATGAGCACGGGCGGTGCCGGCAGTCCCGCTGCTGCGAGCCGTGCCCGAGCCAGGACCGTGACCCCGGAGGTCACGACCGCCCACCGGTCGCGTGACAGGCTCTCCAGCAGGGTGCCGGCGCCGCCCAGCGCGGTGGTGGTGGCCGCGGCCTCGACTTCGAGGCGGTCGATCTCGGCCAGGGCCGCCGGCCCTTCGTCGGGGTCGGTGACCGGCAGGGCGACGGTGTCGGCGGGCGGCGGCCGTGCACCATCGCGGTGACCCGCCCCGGGGCCAGGCCGCGTTCGCGGGCCCATCGGCTCCATGCCAGGTTGACGCCGTGATCGGAGTCGACGAGGACGCCGTCGTTGTCGAAGAGCAGGCCCTCGCATGGGATGTCGAGAGCGAGGCTGAGCGGTCATGTCGGGTCTCTCAGGTGGCGGGACGGTTGCGGTAGCGGCCGACGAGTTCACGGGCGGCCATCTGCATACGGGCCGGTGGGAGGCCCTGGGCGATGAGGGTCAGGTCATCGCCCGGCGGCAGCCAGGGGTCGTAAACCCGGAGCGTGGGCCGGAACGGTGCGAGGAGCCGGCGCAGGCTCCGGCCGAGGTTGCCGAAGCCGACCAGGCCGATGTCCGCGCCGTGCAGCAGTACGGCGTCGGCGTTGCCGTCGGAGACATACGGTTCCCGTCCGGCGCGGAAGGCGCGGTCCTCGCGGCTGATGCCCCGTGCCAGGTCGAGTGCGAGGCCGAGGGAGTACTCGGCTACGGCCTGGGCATAGGCGGGCCCGCAGCCCAGCACATGGATGCCGCGCTCGAAGCAGCCGGCGTAGTCGACGTTGGGGAAGAAGTTGCCCTCGACGTTCAGCAGGGCCCGCAACCGCGGGGCGCGCGAGAGGCGTTCGGCGGGCAGGTCGGGCTGCCCGATGATCGCGAAAGTCTCGGGAAGGGCGGCGTCGAGAGCCTGCTCGGAGGGGTCGTTCTCCAGATCGACGACGTGGAACCGGTCGTGGAGGCGGGCAAGGGCATCGGGAGTGAAGACGTGGTCTGCCCTCTGCGGCGCGGGCCGCAGGATGACGGTGCGCTTGGCCGTCTCCGAGCCGGCGTCGTTCATCGTGACTTTCTCCCGTTGAGGTGGGGGTCAGGGTGGTCGGTGGATGCGGCCGGTGCGGCCCGCCCGCAGCAGCGCACGTGCCTGCGCCGCAACGACCTGGTCCTCGCGCTCACCGCCCAGGGTTCCGTCGTACGGGCCCTCGCCAGGCAGGTGGAGAGTGCCGCCGAGGAGCCCTCTCGGACCGCCCACGACCTGGGCCACCGTGGCGGACCGACCCGCCACCACCTCGGCCAGGGCCGCGGTGCGATGGGGCTGCACCGCGGGATCCACCCGCTGTGTCAAGACCACGATCTCGCCACCGCAGGTCAGGCCCCAGCAAAGGCGTCGGAGTCCGAGCAGCCGAAACGCGTCAGTACCGGAGCACTGCCGGATTCGAGCGTCTCCTGGCACAGTTCGTAGACCGCTCCTCCACGCAGCCGCCGGAGACGCTGCCGATCACGTCGCCATCGGCGCTCACGGCGAGCGCGGTGCCGGGGGGCAGGGGTGCGCTGCCGCTGACGTCGACGACGGTGGCGAGGGCGAAGGGACGGGCTTCCCGGCACCAGGCGTACAGCGTTTCCGCGATGTTCAGCATGGACGGGTCTTCCTGAGAGGACGTGGTGAACGAGCCGCCGCCGCACCGCCGGGGGAACGGAGTTCGCGGCGGCGGCCCAGGTGTGCCCTGCGTGGCGGGGCGGCCCGCAGGGCAGTCGTGGCGAGCCCGAGTGTTCAGAGCAGGACTTCGGCCGTGATGGGCAGTTCGCGGATGCGGCGTCCGGTGGCGTGGAAGACCGCGTTGGCGAGGGCGGCGGCCACACCGAGCTGGACGACTTCGCCGATACCCTTGACGCCGAGGGGGTCGGCCTCGTAGTCCTCCCCGTCGAGGTAGATGGCCTTGAGGTCGGCGATGTCGGCGTTGACGGGGACGAGGTAGCCCGCGAGGTCGGCGTTCACGATCCGGCCGTCGCGGTGGTCCATGACCGTGTGCTCCAGAAGGGCCTGCCCGATGCCGCCGACCATGCCGCCGAGGGCCTGGCTGTCGGCGAGCTTGGGGCTGATGATGCGGCCCACGTCGTACACGCCGAGCATGCGCCGCACCCGGACCAGCCCGAGGCGGGCGTCGACGCCGACCTCGACGAAAACCGCGCCGTAGGAGTGCGCCGAGGACCGGTGGGACTCTTCGGGAGTGTAGGAGCCGAGCAGGTCGAGGTGGGTGCGGTGGTTGCGGGCCAGCAGCCGCTGGTAGGTCTCGCCGCGCGCGGGGTTGTCCTTCACCTGCAGCCGGCCGCCGCGTACGACAATGGTGTCGGCGTCGGCGCCGTACAGCGGCGAGTCCTCGTCCTCGACGGCGAGTTCGATCGCCTGCTTGCGCAGCTTGTCGCAGCCGTCCTGGACGGCGGAGCCGACCATGGCCATGGTCATGGAGCCGCCGTGCGGCGGGGTCAGCGGCATGCGGGAGTCGCCGAGCCGGAAGGTCACGTTGCGCATGGTCAGGCCGAGGGCGTCGGCGGTGAGCTGGCTCATGGAGGTGTAGGTGCCGGGGCCCATGTCGCTGGTCGCGGCCTCGACCAGGGCCGTGCCGTCGGCGTTAAGCCGGACCGACGCCTGGGCCGCCCAGTAAATGTGGTGGTAGACACCGGCGGCCATGCCGGTGCCGATCAGCCAGTCTCCGTCGCGGGTCGAGCGGGGCTTGGGGTTGCGGCGGTCCCAGCCGAACTCGCGGGCGCCGGTGGTGTAGCACTCGCGCAGCCGCCGGGTGGAGAACGGCAGTCCGTTCGACTCGTCCTCGGCCGGCTCGTTGCGCCGTCGCAGCTCGATCGGGTCGATGCCGAGTTCGTGGGCGAGTTCGTCCATCGCCGACTCGACGGCGAAGGAGCCGGTGGCGTAGCCGGGCCCGCGCATCCAGCACGGCGTGTTCACGTCGAGCGACAACTGCTTGCGCGACAGCACGAGCTTGACCGGGCGTCCCGTCTGACGGGCGGCGACGGCCGCGATGGTGACGTGCGGCCAGGAGCGGATCGCGCCGCCGAACCCGCCGCCGACGAACGGCGAGATGACCCGGATCGACCCCTGCGGGATGCCGAATACGGCGGCCAGCTCGGCCTGCGTGCCGGGCACCCACTGGGTCTTGTCCCACAGGGTCAGCCGGTTGCCCTCCCGGCGGGCGATGGTGGCGTGCGGCTCCATCGGGTTGTGGTGGTTGCGGCCCATCCGGTACGTCACGTCCAGCCGTACGGCCGCGGAGCCGAGCGCCTTGTCCGCGTCGCCGCGCGCGTAGGTGATGGGCTTCCAGGCCGGGCGGTCGGCCGGGTCGGCCAGCACGGTGCCGACACCTACGGCGGCCACCTTCGCCTCCTGGATCCGCCCGCCGCGTACGTGCAGGGCGACGGCGGCCGAGGTGAGGGCGAACTCGTACGACTGCCGGTCGCGGACCTTCAGATAGCCGGACTTGAGGGGGTGGGAGTGGGCCGGGGTCTCCACTGCTGTGACCAACTCTCCCTGCTTCAGGGCCTGTTCGAGGTTGCGGGTGCTGCCCGGCCGCAGCAGGAAGTCGGCGAAGGGGACGGTGCGTTCTCCGTCCGGGCCGAGCAGGTGGACGGTCGCGTCCGGCGCGGCGAATGCGACGGCCACGTCGGAGGGGTGGGTGGCCACGCAGTCCTCGGAGGTGCCGAGGATCGCGTGGGTGCGGTTGAAGCCTTCCAGCGCCGCGCAGCCTGAGCCGTTTGTTGCAGGCGGCGGTCACGTCGCGGAAGTAGGTGCAGCGGGTGCGCTGCATGATGTTGCCGCCGATGGTGGCCATGTTGCGCAGCTGGGCGGAAGCGCTCAGCTCCAGCGCCTGTGAGATCACGGGGTAGAGGTTGCGCACCTTGGGGCGGGCGGCGGCCTCGGCCATCCGCATCAGGGCGCCGATGCGCAGTCCGCCGCGCTCGGTCACCGTGACGTCCCGAAGGGGCAGGGCGGTGATGTCGACCAGTGTTCTGGGGCGTTCGACGGTCTCGCGCATCAGGTCGACCAGGGTGGTGCCGCCGGCGATGTAGCGCCCGCCGCGCCGGCCCGCGTCCAGGGCCTCGCGGGTGTCGGGGACTTTGGTGAAGGCGAAGGGGTGCATGGTGGCCTGCCCTACTTCCGGTGTGCGGTCTGCTGGACCGCGCGCACGATCTTGACGTAGCAGCCGCAGCGGCAGATGTTGCCGCTCATCGACTCCCGGATCTCCTCCGGCGAGCCGGTGTGACCCTCCTGGACGCAGCCGATGCCGGACATGATTTGGCCGGGGGTGCAGTAGCCGCACTGGAAGGCGTCCTGGTCGATGAAAGCCTGCTGCAGCGGGTGCAGTTCGTCACCGTCGGCCAGGCCCTCGATGGTGGTGACATCGGCGCCCTCCAGCCGGACCGCCAGCGTCAGGCAGGAGTTGACCCGGCGGCCGTCCACCAGGACCGTGCAGGCCCCGCAGGCACCGGCGTTGCAGCCCTTCTTGCTGCCGGTCAGATCCAGATGCTCGCGCAGCAGATCCAGCAGCGAAGTCCGGTTGTCGACTGTGACGGTGTGCCGCTCACGGTTGACGGTCAGGGACACCCGGCTGCTGGGCAGCGCGTCAGCGGCGGCCGCCTCCTCGGCGCCGAGCTCGAACGGTCCAGGGACCAGACCACCCACCACCACAGCACCCCCGACAGCGGCGGTCGTGGCGACGAACGTACGACGGGACGGACCCTGGGAGAGGAGGAAGAGGCGTATCACTCAGCTCACTAGACATGCGTACGCTTTCTGCTCGGTGGAAGGTCGATCGCCTTACTCATCGGCGCGCTGCAGGAGAACCGGCGTCGCCCACGACGCCTGGTGAAGGGCCGGCCCGCCCCGTCGTTCGGCGCCGACGGATGCGGCGTCGGCCTTTGAGGCTTTGTGCCGGCTGGGCCGCCGCACCGACCAGGCGCAGACCATCGTTGCCGGTCCGGTCCGGAAGCAGCCCGACGCTCGCGTCGCGGGTGTCAGCCGGCCGGCTTGTGTGTCTGTTCGGAGGTGCGCGGGCCGGTGGTGGAGGTGCCGGTCCAGCTGGCGAGGATACTCAGGGCTTCTGCGGAGGGGGAGGCGGGTTCCGGGGTGTAGATGACCAGGGTCTGGTCGGGGTCGCCTTCGACGGCCAGGGCCACGAAGTCGAGGGTGAGGTCGCCGACGAGCGGGTGGTGGAGGCGTTTGATGCCGGAGGTGTGGGCGATGACGTTGTGGTCGGCCCACAGGCGGCGGAAGGTGGCGCTGTGCAGGGACAGTTCGCCGATCAGCTCGGTGAGCTGCGGGTCGTCGGGGTGGCGTCCGGCGTACAGGCGCAGCGCGGCCAAGCAGTCGCTGGCGACCTGATCCCAGTCGGCGTACAGCGTGCGGGCGGCCTCGTCGAGGAAGACGAAGCGGGCGAAGTTGCGCTCGCGGCGGGGCCGGGCTTCGAAGTCGGTGTAGAGGGCGTAGGCGAGCCGGTTGGCGGCCAGGACGTCCGTGCGGCGCCCCTGGACCACCGCGGGGACGCTGAGAGAGTCCAGGGTCCGGTACAGGACCGGGTGGACCCTCTGCGGGGCGAGGGGGCGCTTGCGGCGGGTCCGGGCGGTGGTGGGCTGGGTGAGGTCGAAGAGGTGGGCGCGTTCGGCCTCGTCCAGCTGCAGGGCGCGGGCGACGGCCTCCAGGACGGTTTCGGAGACGCCCTGGGTGCGGCCCCGCTCCAGGCGGACGTAGTAGTCGACGCTGACCCCGGCGAGCTGGGCGACTTCCTCGCGGCGCAGTCCCGGCACGCGGCGGGCGCCGCCATGTGGGGCGAGGCCGGCCTGTTCGGGGGTGATCCGGGCCCGGCGGGTGCGCAGGAACTCACGGATCTCGCTGCTGCGGTCCATGGATCCACCGTACGGCGGCCTCCCGCCGCCGGGGCCCTTCAAAGGGGTACTGGCAGACCCCCTGAAGGGCCGTACCCCATACGCGGGCCCGCAGGCGGTCGACGGGTGGTTGTCTGGATAGCGGGCCGACGGTACGGCTCACGGCATCCGCAAGATGATCTCGATTTGCGAAGCGTGTGCGACACAGGCACACAGGAGATCGGCGGTGCCCCCGTTTCCCCTCACACCATCCGTCTGGAGAAGAGGACCATGCCCAAGGCATCGACACTGACCGGCACCGTCGCACTCATCACCGGCGCGAGCAGCGGGATCGGCGCCGCCACCGCCCGTCGGCTCGCCGAGGACGGGGCCTCGGTGGCGCTCGTGGCCCGCCGCAAGGACCGTCTGGAAGCTCTTGCCGCCGAGATCGTCAAGGCGGGCGGCACAGCGATGGTGGTGGGAGCGGACATCACCGACCGTAACCAGGCTGAGGGGGCCGTCGAACAGGTCATCGAGCGGTTCGGCCGACTGGACACGCTGGTCAACAATGCCGGTCTGATGCTCCTGGGCCCCGTCGTCGGCGCGGACGCCGAGGAGTGGGACCGCATGATCGCCATCAACGTCAAGGGCCTGCTCTACACCACCCGCGCCGCCCTGCCGCACCTGCTGAAGGCCGCAGAACAGGACCCGCGCCAGGTCGCCGACATCGTCAACATCGGCTCGTACGCCGGCCGCGTGGCGAGCAAGGGCTTCGGCGTCTACAACGCCACCAAGTTCGGCGTGCACGCCTTCACCGAGTCCCTGCGCCAGGAAGTCACCCAGCGCCGCGTGCGCGTCGGTGTCCTCGAGCCAGGCGCCGTGGAGAGCGAACTGGGCACGCACAACAAGCCCGAAGTCCGCGGCGAACTGATCGACCCCTACTTCGAGGGGACCGAGGTCCTCGCCCCCGAGGACATCGCCGACGGCGTCGCCTACATGGTCACCCGCCCCCGCCACGCCGCCGTCGGCGAGCTGTGGATCATGCCCACCGAACAGGCTTGAGCACCTCCACCGCCTAGCCGCCACAGCCGGCCTCCCTGGCCAACGCAACCCGTCAACCACCCCCCATACCCACCGGGCACCGCATGCGGCACCCGAGAAGGAATCCCTCATGAGCAAGGTCATTGTCGTCACCGGTGCCGGACGGGGTCTCGGCACGGACATCGTCCGCGAGGCCCTCGCGGCCGGGCATCAGGTCGTCGCCACCGGCCGCCGCCCCGAGGAGGTCGAGAAGACCCTGGGCGGGCCGCAGGACAACCTGCTGGTCACCAAGCTGGACGTCACCAGCCTGGACGACGCGCACGCGGCCGCGCAGGCTGCGGTCGACCGGTTCGGCCGCATCGATGTCCTGATCAACAACGCCGGGAACTTCTTCGCCGGGTACTTCGAGGAGATCTCGCCGGAGCACATGCGCCGGCAGATCGAGACCAACCTCTTCGGCCCGATGAACGTCACCCGCGCCGTCCTGCCCGTCATGCGCGCTCAGCGCGACGGCCACGTCATCACCATCTCCTCGCTCGCCGGCCTGGTCGGCACGGAGTTCACCTCCGCCTACGCCGCCTCCAAGTTCGCCGTCGAGGGCTGGATGGAAGCCCTGCACCACGACATCAAGCCGTACGGCATCCGCACCACGATCGTGGAACCCGGCTACTTCCGCACCGAGCTGCTCGTGGACGCCTCCACCACCTGGCCCGAGCCGACCATCGACGACTACGCCGAGCGCACCACCGCGACGGTCGAAGCCTGGAAGAGCATCAACGGGCAGCAGCCCGGCGACCCCGCCAAGCTCGCCCACGCCCTGCTGACCCTCGCCGGCCAGGACCAGCCGCCGCTGCGCTTCGTCGCCGGCGCCGACGCCATCGAGGGCGTCACGGCCAAGGCCCAGGAGCTTCTCGCGCAGGTCGAAGCCTCTCGTGAGCTGGGCGGCAACCTCGGCCACGACGACGCTGCCTGAGCGGCAGCCCGACCAGCGTGTGACCTCTTCCCCGAGCAGTGATCAAGGACAGGTGCCATGGAACACGTCACCGAGACTCCCACCATGCAGGCCCCGGCCGAGCGGTTCACCGGCGACGTCTACCTCAACATGATCGAGCCGCCTTCTGAACCGTCCCGCCTGGTCGCCGCCCTGGTGCGCTTCACCCCGGGCGCCCGCACCAACTGGCACTCCCACGTCCTGGGCCAGGTCCTGTACATCACCGACGCGTCGGCCTGGTCGGCACCCGCGGCGGCGATGTCGTACGCGTCAGCGCCGGCGAGACCGTCAAGTGCCCCGTCGGCTAGGAACACTGGCACGGCGCCACCGACACCAACCTCATGGCGCACATCGCCCTCGTGGTCGGTGACGGCAACGGCGACGGCACCACCTGGCTGGAGCCCGTCACCGACCAGCAACGCGGAAGCCCTTGCCGGCCGCCGCTGACCAGCCGGCCTGCCCGTCCCTCTCTCGCAGCTCGGCGCGCCGGGAGGGGGAGGGCAGTCCCGTCTAGACCACCGCAGTCGTGACCGCAGCCCTGGCCGAAGCCTTCGGCCAGGAACGAGTGATCACGCTCCCCCAGCCTCTGAACGCCGGCAAGACTTCGGGACCTTCGAACCGTGCTCGGGGCCCCCTCCGTCTTCTGGCACCTCGGTGGCACGAACCCGGCCCTCCACGAACTACTCGACGACACACCCGGCGCCACCCCGTCCCACAGCGCGCCCGTCAACCACTCCCCCCACTTCGCTCTTCTGCCCGAGCCGACCAACGTGGCCGGTACCACGGCACTGCTCGCCGCAGCAGCACACTGGCTCCGGCGGCGGGGTGCTGAAGGGATCGCCGAAACACGGACGGCAGGCTGGAAACGCCCCCGCGAGTGCGCCCCGGCCTGGACCGTCGTCACACAGTGTCACGCCTGCTCATGTGGGTGACCCGGGCCACCGCCCCATCGAAGCGTTAGGGCAGATCCCACACAGCAGGGCTCGCCCACAATCACGCACAGACCCCGACGCAGCTAACGGCTGTTCAGAACGTGCGTCATTCGTGCGTCAAGAACACGCCGAAGCACGGCGACTCGGCGCGCAACCCGCCGCCGAAGCACCGGAAACCGCAGCTCAGGCAGTGTGCTCCACGTCCACCTGTTGCACCCACCGGAAACAGGTGGAATCGACGGCCATTTCAGAGAAACCGCAGGTCAGGCGCCCTCTCGGACCGGCTCCAGGATCGCCACGCACTCCACGTGATGCGTCATCGGAAACAGGTCGAACGCCCGCAGCGTGCGCGGCTTGTAGCCGCCCTCGCGGAAGTACGCCAGGTCCCGCGCCAGCGCCGCCGGGTCGCAGGCCACGTACGCGATGCGGCGGGCGCCCAGGGACGCGAGGTGCCTGACCGTCTGCTTGCCGGCGCCCGCGCGCGGCGGGTCGAGGACGATCAGGTCCACCTCGGTGATCCGGGTACGCGGCAGGACCTGCTCCACCTTGCCCTGTTCGATGCGGACGCGGTCGAAGTCCTGGAGGTTGTGGCGGGCGTCCTCCACAGCGCGCTTGCCGGACTCGATGCCGAGCACCGCGCCCTTCTCGCCCACCCGGTCCGCGAGGGCCCCGGCGAACAGGCCCACGCCGCAGTAGAGGTCGAGCGCCATGTCGCCCTTGCGGGGCAGCAGGCCCTGCATCACGGCCTTCACCAGCACGTCCGCTGCCTGCGGGTGCACCTGCCAGAAGCCGCCCATGCCGACGCGGTACGTGCGCTCGTCCGCGCGCTCGCGGACGAAGGCGCGGCCGTGGACGCGGTGCACTCCCCCGTCCTTCTCGTCCACGCGCAGCACGGAGACCGGCTTGTCCAGTTCGACCAGGGGCAGCCGGCCGCCGGGGCGCGGGGTGAGGACGACCTGGCGGTCGTTCGAACCGGTCGCCGCGATCGCCTCGACCGTGGCCATCTGCGGCCACTCCCGCTTCTCGACGCCCAGTTCGCTGACGCCCGGCGCCGCGATCATGCAGTGCTCGATGGGCTGGACGTCGTGCGAGCGGTGCTTGCGCAGTCCGGCCCGGCCTTCGGCGTCGATCGCGTACTGCACGCGCGTGCGCCACGCGGGCACCTCGCCGGCCGGGACCTTGTCGCCCGGCGCCGGCATCACGGTGCCGTCCCAGCCGGCCTCCTCGGGCGTCAGGCCCGCGAGGCGCTTCAGCTGTTCGGCGATGACCTCGCCCTTGAGGCGCCGCTGCGCACCCGGCTTGGCGTGCTGCCAGTCGCAGCCCCCGCACTTGCCGGGTCCGGCATAGGGGCACGGGGCCTCGACGCGGTCCTTGGACGCCTCCAGGACGCGCACCGCGTCGGCGCGCAGGAAGCGGGAGTCCTCCTCGCCCTCCGTGACCCGGGCGACGATCCTCTCGCCGGGGAGCGCGTGCCGGACGAACAGCACGCGGCCCTCGTCGGTGCGGGCGATGCAGTGGCCGCCGTGCGCCACGGGACCGACCTCGACCTCGTACTCCTCCCCGATCAGCGAAGAATCAGGTGCGTTCTGCATGACGAGGTGACTCCAGAGGTGAGACGGGGGCTGCCGGAGCGGCAGCCCACCAGTCTACGTGGCCCGCAGCTCAGCTCTTGGCGGCCGGCTGCTTGGGGCGCTCGTCGACCGGACCGCGGCGCACCGAGCCGGGCGCGTTCCACTCCTGGCGCTTCCTGGCCCGCTTCTTCGCGACCTCGGAGGACTGGAGCTGGTACGGCACCGAGGTCACCATCACGCCGGGCGTGAACAGCAGCCGGCCCTTGAGGCGCAGGGCGCTCTGGTTGTGCAGCAGGTGCTCGTACCAGTGGCCGACCACGTACTCCGGGATGATCACGCTGACCGCGTCCCGCGGGCTTTCGCGGCGGAGGCTCTTGACGTAGTCGATGACCGGGCGGGTGACCTCGCGGTACGGGGAGTCGAGGATCTTCAGCGGGACGTTGATGCCGCGCCGCTCCCACTCGGCCTGCAGCGCCTTGGTCTCGGCCGGGTCGACGTTGATGCTCAGCGCCTCCAGCTTGTCGGAGCGCATCAGCTTGGCGTACGCGACGGCGCGCAGCGTCGGCCGGTGGACCTTGGAGACCAGGACGATCGAGTGCACACGGGAGGGGCGCACGCTGTCGTCGCTCGGCTCGTCGGGTGCGGCGATCTCCTCGGCGACCCGGTCGTAGTGCTTGCGGATCGCGGTCATCGTTCCGTAGAAGATCACCATGCCGAGCAGGGCGACCCAGGCGCCGTGCGTGAACTTGGTGGCGAGGACGACCACCAGCACCAGGCCCGTGAAGAAGGCGCCGAAGGTGTTGATCGCGCGGGAGCGGATCATGTGGCGGCGCTTGGCCTTGTTCCGCTCCGTCCTCAGGTGCCGGTTCCAGTGCCGGACCATGCCGGTCTGGCTGAGCGTGAAGGAGACGAAGACGCCGACGATGTAGAGCTGGATCAGCTTGGTGGAGTCGGCCCCGTAGATCCAGACGAGCAGTATCGCCGCGCCGGCCAGCAGCACGATGCCGTTGGAGAAGGCGAGTCGGTCGCCGCGGGTGTGCAACTGACGCGGCAGGTAGCGGTCCTGGGCGAGGATCGAGCCGAGGAGCGGGAAGCCGTTGTACGCGGTGTTCGCGGCCAGGAACAGCACGAGCGCGGTGGCGGCGGCGAGCAGGACGAAGAAGAACGTGCCGTCGCCGAAGACGGCGGCGGCGACCTGCGAGATCACCGGGTGCTGGACGTAGTCGGCGCCGACCGGGGCGCCGTCGACGATCAGGTCCGTGGCGGGGTTCTCGGCCATCTTGACGTCGGTGGCCATCGCGAGGCCGATGATGCCGCAGAACATGGTGACGGCCAGGCCGCCCATCAGCAGCAGCGTGGTCGCGGCGTTCCTGCTCTTGGGCTTGCGGAAGGCGGGGACGCCGTTGCTGATCGCCTCGACGCCGGTGAGCGCCGCACAGCCGGAGGAGAAGGCGCGCAGCAGGAGGAAGACGAGCGCGAAGCCGGCGAGGCCCTGGTGCTCGGGCTTGATCTCGTAGTCGGCGGTCGGTGCGCGCATGGTGTCGTCGAGGACGATGCCCTTGAAGGCACCCCAGAGGATCATGATGAAGACGCCGGTGACGAAGACGTACGTCGGGATCGCGAAGAGCTTGCCCGACTCCTTCACGCCGCGCAGGTTCATCAGCGTCAGCAGCACGATGATGACGATGGCGCTGAGCACCTTGTGCTCGACGACGAACGGGATGGCCGAGCCGAGGTTCTCCACGCCGGAGGAGATGGAGACGGCGACGGTCAGGACGTAGTCGACGAGCAGCGCGCTGGCGACGGTGAGGCCGGCCTTCGGGCCGAGGTTGGTGTTGGCGACCTCGTAGTCGCCGCCGCCGCTGGGGTAGGCGTGGACGTTCTGCCGGTAGGAGGCGACGACCGTGAACATCAGCACCACGACCGCCGCGGCGATCCAGGGGCTGAAGTGGTACGCCGACACACCCGCGATGGACAGGACCAGCAGGACTTCGCCAGGGGCGTACGCCACAGAGGAGAGCGGGTCGGAGGCGAAGACGGGGAGTGCAACGCGCTTGGGGAGGAGTGTTTCCCCCAGCCTGTCGCTGCGCAGCGCCCGGCCGATCAGGATCCGTTTGGGCACGTCGGTCAGTTTGGACACGGGGAGGATCGTAAGCGTTCGAAATGAGTCATGCCCACTTCCCACCCGGGCCTTAACGGAATCCTGTCTCCCCGTGACGCCCGGGTCCAAGGGGCGACCGCGCGTGTTTAGCTAGGGCGGCGGTCTGAGACCCTGGAGGGCCTTGACAGCGAGACAGGATCAGTGACAGCCGGAAGGACGGTCGTGCACATCGTCATCATGGGGTGCGGGCGAGTGGGAGCCGCCCTCGCGCAGACCCTGGAGCAGCAGGGGCACACGGTCGCCGTCGTCGACCAGGACCCCACGGCCTTCCGTCGCCTGGGATCGGGATTCGGCGGCCGCCGCGTCACCGGAGTCGGCTTCGACCAGGACACCCTGCGCGAGGCGGGGATCGAGGAAGCGGGCGCGTTCGCCGCGGTCAGCAGCGGCGACAACTCGAACATCATCGCGGCCCGGGTGGCGCGGGAGATGTTCGGCATCGAGAACGTGGCCGCGCGAATCTACGACCCGCGCCGCGCGGAGGTCTACCAGCGCCTGGGCATTCCGACGGTCGCGACGGTCCGCTGGACCGCCGACCAGATGCTGCGGCGGCTGCTGCCGTCGGGCGCGGAGCCGCTGTGGCGCGATCCGAGCGGCGGAGTGCAGCTGGCGGAGGTCCACACGTCGCCGGCGTGGATCGGCCACAAGGTCAGCAGGCTGCAGGAGGAGACGGGCGTACGTGTCGCGTTCCTCACCCGGCTGGGCGAAGCGGTGCTGCCGACGTCGCAGACCGTCTTGCAGGAGGGCGACCTCGTGCACGTGATGATGCGTACGGACGAGATCGCGAAGGTCGAGGCGGCCTTCGCGGAAGGTCCCGAGGAGGGCGGTCACTGATGCGGGTGGCTATTGCGGGTGCCGGCGCGGTGGGGCGTTCCATCGCGGGCGAGCTGCTGGAGAACGGGCACGAGGTCCTCCTGGTCGACAAGGCCCCGACCGCCATCTCGGTGGAGCGGGTGCCGCAGGCGGAGTGGCTGCTGGCCGACGCGTGCGAGATCACGTCGCTGGACGAGGCGGCGCTGCAGCGCTGCAACGTGGTGATCGCGGCGACGGGCGACGACAAGGTGAACCTGGTCGTGTCGCTGCTCGCGAAGACGGAGTACGGGGTGCCGCGGGTCGTCGCCCGGGTGAACAACCCCAAGAACGAGTGGCTCTTCAACGAGTCCTGGGGCGTGGACGTGGCCGTGTCCACCCCCCGCCTGATGTCGGCGCTGGTGGAGGAGGCGGTGAGCGTGGGCGACCTGGTGCGTCTCCTGCGCTTCAGCCACGGCGACGCGAACCTGGTCGAGCTGACGCTGCCGCCGGAGTCGGCGCTGGCGGGTACGCAGGTGGGCGACGTGGCATGGCCGGAGGACACGTCCCTGGTCACGATCATCCGCGGCCCCCGGGTCCTGACCCCGAGCACGGAGGAGACGCTGGAGGCGGGCGACGAACTGCTGTTCGTGGCGGCCCAGGCGCGCGAGGAGCAACTGGAGGACCTGCTCTCCGTCCGCCGCGAGTCCTGACGACCCGGCGGCACCCTCGCGCATACGGGACGGCCCGGAACCGATCGGTTCCGGGCCGTCCCGTATGCGCGAGCCGTTGAGGCTACGCGTCGCCGCCGTGGGTCTGTGCTGCCGCCTTGCGGGCCTTCTCCGCGCGTTCCTCCGCCTCCATCTCCGCGAAGACGTCGATCGGCGGCGGCGCCTTCGCCAGGAACAGCCAGGTCAGGTACACGGCCAGCAGGAACGGCGGGATCTTGAGAGTGACCAGGACCCAGCCCAGCTGCGTCGTGTCCGCCCACCAGTACAGCGGGAACAGGATCGCGCACTTGGCGAGCAGGATCAGGCCCCAGGCCCAGCTGGCCTTCGCGTACGCCTTCTTGCGGCCGGGGTTGCGGGTGCGCCAGGAGAGGTTCTCCTTGAACACCGGGCCGAGGATCAGGCCGATCAGCGGCACGCCCGCCAGCGTCGTGATGATGTACGCCAGCGCGAGCCCGAGCGTGTAGAGCATGCCCGGCAGGTAGAAGTCCTTCGCGTTGCCGGTCATCATCGCGAAGACGACACCGAAGGCCACGCCGAAGACGCCGCTGAAGGCGTGCTTCACGGTGTCCTTGCGCACCAGCCGGACGGCCACCAGCACCAGCGAGACCGCGAGCGCCGCGATCGCCGAGATGTGCAGGTCCTTGTTGATCGTGTAGATCGTGACGAAGAGCAGGCCCGGCAGGACCGTCTCCACCATGCCGCGCACGCCGCCGAACGCCTCGAACAGCGCCGCCTCGGTGACCGCCTTCGCGTCGGCGGGGCTCTGCGCGCTGTCCTGCTGCTGGTCGTTCGTCGTGGGGGTCGGCTTGTCGACAGACGTCACCGGCTACTCCTGTCCGAGCGGTCGGAGTTCGTATTTGGGATTGAACAGCACCCGGCGGCCGTGGCTCATGGAAATCCGGCCGGACGCGATCAGCCTGCGGCCCGGCTCGATGCCCACGATGGACCGGCGGCCGAGCCAGACGACGTCGAGCGGGGCCGTGCCGTCGAAGAGCTCCGCCTCCAGCGCGGGCACACCGGCCCGCGGACGAAGGGTGACGGTGCGCAAGGTACCAGTGACCCGGACTATCTGGCGGTCACCGCAGTCGCTGATACGGGTGCACCCCGACGCCTGGGCGTCCTCCTGGAGCTCCTCCGACTCGAGATCCTGCTGTGAGCTGGAGAGCCGGTCGAGCATGCGGCGGAAGCGGCCGGCGGGTTTCGACGCCCTGTTGTCCTTCGCCGCGTTCTCGGGACGGGGTACAGCACTCATACAGAAAGCCTACCGGCCCCCCACAGGGGCCGGATCAACGTTCGAAGCGGTACCCCATGCCGGGCTCGGTGACGAAGTGCTTCGGGTGCGAGGGGTCGGCCTCCAGCTTGCGGCGCAGCTGCGCCATGTAGACCCGGAGGTAGTTGGTCTCCGTCCCGTACGAAGGGCCCCATACCTCCTGGAGCAGCTGCTTCTGGCTGACCAGGCGGCCGGTGTTGCGGACGAGGACCTCCAGCAGATGCCACTCGGTGGGCGTGAGGCGTACGTCGCGTCCGTCGCGGTTCACCTTCTTCGCCGCGAGGTCGACGGTGAAGGTCGCGGTCTCGACGGTGACCACCTCCTCGCCGCTGCCGACGGGCTCGGCCCTGCGGACGGCGGCGCGCAGCCGGGCCAGCAGTTCGTCCATGCCGAAGGGTTTGGTGACGTAGTCGTCGGCGCCCGCGTCGAGCGCCTCGACCTTCTCGTCCGAGGAGTGGCGCGCGGAGAGCACCAGGATCGGCACCCTGGTCCAGCCGCGCAGCCCCTTGATGACCTCGACGCCGTCCATGTCGGGCAGGCCGAGGTCGAGAACGACGACATCGGGGTGACGGGCGGCGGCGATGTCGAGCGCGGTCGCGCCGTCGGGGGCCGAGTCCACCTCGTACTTGCGCGCCTTCAGGTTGATGACGAGGGCGCGGACGATCTGCGGCTCGTCGTCGACCACGAGCACCCGGGTCATACCGGTCCGCCTTTCTGCTGAGTGGGCTGGGAGGACTGCGACTGCTGTGCGCGCCGAGGGGCCTTGCCGGGCAGGCGGGCGCCGCGCGCGCCGCGCGGCGTCATGTCGCCGCCCGCGCAGGCAGTCCGGCGGTGCCCTTGCGGCCGTGTCCCGGCGCGGCGCACAGGGTGAGCACCATGGTCATGCCGCCGCCGGGGGTGTCCTCGGCGGTGAGCGTGCCGCCCATGGACTCGACGAAACCCCGGGCGACGGCGAGGCCGAGGCCGACGCCGGCGCCGCGCGGGGCGTCGCCGTAGCGCTGGAACGGCTCGAAGATGCGTTCCTTCTCCTCGTCGGGCACTCCGCTGCCGCGGTCGGCGACCCGCAGTTCGACCCGTTCCCCGAGAGCGCTGGCCGCGACGGTGACGGGGGTGCCGGCGGGGCTGTACTTGACGGCGTTCTCGACGATGTTGGCCACCGCCCGCTCCAGCAGTCCGCGGTCGACGGCCACCATGGGCAGCGACTCGGGGATGTCGAGGACGACGCTCTCCGGCGGTACGCCGGCCAGGGCGAGCGGGATCACCTCGTCGAGACTCGTCTCGCGGATCAGCGGGGTGACGGTGCCGGTCTGCAGACGCGACATGTCGAGCAGGTTGCCGACCAGGTGGTCGAGCCGGTCCGCGCCGTCCTCGATGCCGGCGAGCAGCTCGGCCTCGTCGTCCTCGGACCAGGCGACGTCGTCGGACCGGAGCGAGGAGACCGCCGCCTTGATCCCAGCGAGCGGGGTGCGCAGGTCGTGGCTGACGGCGGCGAGCAGTGCGGTGCGGATGCGGTTGCCCTCGGCGAGCGCCCGGGCCGCCTCCGCCTCCCCCACCAGGCGCTGGCGGTCGAGGACGACCGCGGCCTGGGTGGCGAACGCGGCGAGCACCCGGCGGTCCTCGGCGGGCAGTACGCGGCCGGAGAGAGCCAGCGCCATGTGGTCGCCGACGGGCATGTCCACGTCCGCGTCCTCGGGGCGGGCCGCGGGATCGGGTCCAGCGCTCGCCGTGCACGTCCACGGCTCGATGTCGCCGGCGCGCTCCAGGAGGGCCACGGACTCCATCGCGAAGGTCTCCCGGACCCGTTCGAGGAGTGCGTCGAGCGCGGTCTCGCCGCGCAGCACGCTGCCGGCGAGGAAGGAGAGGATCTCCGACTCGGCCCGCAGCCGGGCCGCCTGATGGGTGCGGCGGGCGGCGAGGTCCACGACGGAGGCGACCGCCACGGCCACCGCGAAGAAGATCACGATGGCGACGAGGTTGTGCGGCTCGGCGATGTCGAGGGTGTGGGTGGGCGGCGTGAAGTAGTAGTTGAGCAGCAGTGATCCGACGGCGGCGGAGGCGAGCGCGGGCAGCAGTCCGCCGATCAGTGCCGCCGCGACCGTGAGGAAGAGGAACAGCAGGACGTCGTTGGCGAGACCGGGGCCGTTCTCCATGCCCGTCAGCACCAGGGCCAGCAGCACGGGCGCGACGACGCCGGCGGCCCAGCCCGCCGCGATCCGGGAGCGGCCGAGCCGGGCGCCACGGGCACCGGGCAGGCCGCGCCCCTTGCCGGCCTCGTCGTGGGTGACGATGTGGACGTCGAGGTCGGGCCAGGAGTCGCGGGCCACGGTCGCCCCGACGCCGGGGCCGAAGAGGTACTGCCAGGACTTGCGGCGGCTGGAGCCGAGGACGACCTGGGTGGCGTTGACCCCGCGTGCGAACTCCAGCAGCGCGGAGGGCACGTCGTCGCCGATCACGTGGTGGAAGGTGCCGCCGAGGTCCTCGACCAGCGTGCGCTGGACGGCGAGTTCCTTGGGGGAGGCGGAGGTCAGCCCGTCGCTGCGGGCGATGTAGACGGCGAGGATCTCGCTGCCCGAGCCCTTGGCCGCCATCCGGGACGCGCGGCGGATCAGGGTGCGGCCCTCGGGTCCGCCGGTGAGACCGACGACGATGCGTTCGCGTGCCTGCCAGGTGGAGCGGATGTTGTGCTCGCCCCGGTACTGCTGGAGGTATTCGTCGACCCGGTCGGCGAGCCAGAGCAGGGCCAGCTCGCGCAGTGCGGTGAGGTTGCCGGGGCGGAAGTAGTTGGACAGGGCGGCGTCCACCCGGTCCGGCTTGTAGATGTTGCCGTGCGCCATCCGGCGGCGCAGCGCCTGAGGCGCCATGTCGACGAGTTCGATCTGGTCGGCTCTGCGGACCACCTCGTCGGGGACCGTCTCCGGCTGCCGTACGCCGGTGATCGATTCGACGACGTCGCCGAGCGATTCGAGGTGCTGGATGTTGACGGTCGATATGACGTCTATGCCGGCGGCGAGCAGCTCCTCGACGTCCTGCCAGCGCTTGGCGTTGCGGGAGCCCGGCACGTTGGTGTGGGCGAGTTCGTCGACGAGGGCGACCGCGGGGCGGCGCTCCAGCACGGCGTCGACGTCCATCTCGCTGAAGGCGGCGCCGGGGTGGGTGATCTCGCGGCGTGGCACCTGCTCCAGTCCGTGGAGCAGCTCCTCGGAGCGCGGCCGGTCGTAGTGCTCCACGAACGCGACGACGCAGTCCGTGCCGCGTTCCACGCGGCGGTGCGCCTCGGAGAGCATCGCGTACGTCTTGCCGACTCCGGGTGCCGCACCCAGGTAGATCCGAAGCTTGCCGCGTCCCATGGCCCCATTGTCTTCTCTGTGCCGCGTCACGCGGCGGCGTCGGCCGCTGCCCGCGCAGCGTCGACCTTACGTCGAACCGAGGGGGTGAAAGGGACGCCGGAGGACTCCCCGGTGCGTATTGACGCGATTCTGACGCGCCCGGCCCGTGCCGGCCGCGGCCCGTCAGTGCTCGACGATCTCCCCGTCGCGCAGTTCCAGCACCCGGTCCGCGAGGTCGAGCAGCTGGGCGTCGTGCGTGGCGACCAGGGCGGTGACCCCCTCGCTGCGCACGACGGCGCGCAGGAGCTCCATCACCGACAGCCCCGTCTCGGCGTCCAGCTGGCCCGTCGGTTCGTCGGCGATCAGCAGGGCGGGGCGATTGGCGAGGGCCCTCGCGATGGCGACGCGCTGCTGCTGGCCGCCGGAGAGCTCGCCGGGGCGCTGGGCCGCGTGGTCGGCGAGGCCGACGAGGGCGAGCATCAGCTGCACCCGCTCCTCCCGCTCGCGCGGATCCGCCTTGCGCAGGCGCAGGGGCACGCCCACGTTCTCGGCCGCGCTCAGGATCGGGATCAGACCGAAGGACTGGAAGATGAAGCCGATCCGGTCCCGGCGCAGCTCCAGGAGGCCGTTCTCGCCGAGCCCCGACAGGTCGATGCCGTCGACGGTGATCCGGCCCTCGTCCGGGGAGTCGAGTCCGCCGACGAGGTTGAGGAGCGTGGTCTTGCCGGAGCCCGAACGGCCCTTGAGGGCGACGAGTTCGCCGCGGGGGATCTGGAAGGAGACGCCGCGGAGCGCGTGCACGGCCGCGGCGCCGGTGCCGTACGACCGGCGCAGGTTCTCCACCCGCACCATCGGTGCGCCGGCCCGGTCACCGATGACGGCGGTGCCGCCGTGCGCGCTGCTGCTCTCGGTCATGCGTTCCCCCGTACGTCCTGAGCCTCCGGGCCACAGTATGTGCAGGGGCCATGCGGACGGGCAACGGCCGTGCGCGGAAAGGCGCGTGGGCCGCGGTTCCCTCGGAGGGGAATCGCGGCCCGCGCGCCCTTGTACGTCTGTCAGCGGACCTCGGTGATCTCGGGTCCGCGCTGGAGCTGGCCCATGCCTCCGGAGAAGCGGGATCCTTCCTGCGCCTCCTGCTGGACGCCCTCGGGCACCATCTGGGCGTCGTCCGGCAGCTTGAGGACGATCGGGTCGCGGGGCGCCATCGGGCCGTCGCCGCGCACGACGACGGTGTCCCGGAAGATCTGCTCCAGCAGACCGGCGGCCTGCGGCTGCACCGCGGCCTGCCCGGAGATCACGCCGCGCAGGAACCAGCGGGGGCCGTCGACACCGACGAAGCGGACGAGCTGTACGCCGCCCGTGCCGTCGGGCAGCTGCACGGGCACCTGCGCCCGCAGCTCCCAGCCGAGCGGACCCTCGACCTCGTCGATGATCCCGCCCTGCTGCGTGATGCCGGAGGCGATCTCCTCCCGGACCTCGCCCCAGATGCCTTCCTTCTTGGGCGCCGCGAAGGCCTGCAGCTGGATGGCGCTGTCGCGCAGCACGACCGTGGCGGCGACGATCGCGTCGCCGGCGACCTCGACGCGCAGCTCCATGCCCTCGACCCCGGGCACGAAAAGTCCGCCCAGGTCGACCCGGCCGTCGCCGGGCCTGGAGACCTCGGAGACGTCCCAGGGGCCGTCGGGCCGGGGCGCCGGCGGGAGGTTCACCCTGCGGGGCGCGCTCTCCTCGGCATCGGTGCCGAGCTCGTCCGACTGGTCGGCGACTCGCTCGGCCTCGCCCGCCGCCGTGTCCCCGGCGGAACCACTCTTCTTGCGACGTCCGAACACGTCACTGTCCTTCCCGGTCGGATACGACCGAAGCGTATCGATTCCCACCCGTAGTGCCGTCCACGGCGGCGTGACCGCCGGTGGACCCGAAGCCCCCCTCGGCCCGCGCCGAGCCGGGAAGCTCCGCCACCTCGTGGAAGCGCACCTTCTCGACCTGCTGGACGACCAGTTGGGCAATCCGGTCGAACCTTTCGAACCGCACGCTCTCGCGCGGGTCCAGATTGACCACGATCACCTTGATCTCCCCACGGTACCCGGCATCCACCGTCCCCGGGGCATTCACGAGGGCCACTCCGCAGCGCGCGGCGAGACCCGAGCGCGGATGCACGAAGGCCGCGTACCCGTCGGGCAGCGCGATGGACACTCCCGTGGGCACAACGGCGCGTTCGCCGGGGGCCAGCTCGATTGCCTCGCAGGTCACGAGATCGGCGCCGGCGTCGCCGGGGTGCCCGTACGCCGGGAGCGGGACCTCGGGGTCCACACGGCGGATCAGTACGTCGACGGGTTCACGCATCAGGGGTTCACCTCGAAGGCGCGGGCGCGCCTGATCTGGTCGGGGTCGGCCATGGCGGCCCGGATCTCCTCGGCACGGCCGTTGTCGATGAAGTGGTCGACCTTGACCTCGATGAACAGCGCACCCGCGCGGACGGCCACCGGTCCGTCCGGGCCGCCGATCCGGCCGGTGGCACGCGAGTAGATCTTGCGCCCGGCGACGGCGGTGACCTCGGCGTCGAGGTGCAGCACGGTGCCGACGGGCACGGGGCGCACGAAGTCGGTCTCCAGCTTGCCGGTCACGGCGATCACGCGCAGCAGCCAGTTCAGCGAGCCCAGCGTCTCGTCCAGCGCGGTGGCGAGGACCCCGCCGTGGGCGAGGCCCGGTGCGCCCTGGTGTGCGGGCCTGACGGTGAACTCGGCGGTGACGCGTACGCCCTCCTGGGCCCGGGCGGCCAGGTGCAGCCCGTGGGGCTGGGCACCGCCGCAGCCGAAGCAGTGGTCGTAGTGCGCGCCGAGGAGCTCGCCGGGGGCCGGGGCGTCGGGGTGCCGGACCGGTGCCGCGGCGTCGGCGGGCGGGGTCAGCGCCGTGGAGCCGGCCGGGGGGCCGGGCGTCGCCGCCTGGGGGTTCGCGTTACTCACAGGCGCAGACCTTACCCGCGCGGATACCCGCCGGTCGCGCCGTGCCAAGCTTGGATTCATGCAGCCTTCCGCCCCGCAGTACTCAGAACGCCTGACCGTGCCCCGTTCGTGGTGGGTCGTCACCGCTCTCGCCGGCGTCAGCGGCGGTCTGGTCGCGCTGCCGCTGGGGACGCTGCCGATGCTCGGCGGTCTGATCGGGGCGGCGGCACTCGCGGGGGCTCTGGTCAGCTCGTACGGCTCGGCCCGCATTCGCGTGGTGGCCGGCTCGCTGGTCGCCGGTGACGCGCGGATCCCGGTGTCGGCGCTCGGCACGCCCGAGGTGCTGGATCCGCAGGAGGCGCGTGCCTGGCGGTCGCACAAGGCGGATCCGCGGGCGTTCATGCTGCTGCGCAGCTATGTGCCGACGGCGCTGCGCATCGAGGTCACCGACCCGGCTGACCCGACGCCGTACGTCTACCTGTCGACGCGGCACCCGCAGGAGCTGGCGGCGGCTGTGACAGCCGTCCGCGCGGCCTGAACGGGCCTCCGAGCGGGTCGCTCAGCGCTCCGACGAGGGCGGGAGTCGCCGGGTCTCCCCCAGTACCTCCCCGGGCAGCGCGTCCTTCGGCTGCTCGAGCGGCGGGAGCTGCGGCAGGGCATCCCAGGGCACCTGCCTCCTGCGCAGGTCCGCGCGGATGTGGTCGGCGAGCTTCCGGGTGTCGCGGCGGTTCATCACCGCGCCGACGGCGGCTCCGACCAGGAACGGCGTGAGGCTGGGCAGGTTGCGCACCATGCGCTTCATGATCTGCTGGCGCAGCTGGCGCTTGAGCTGGCTGCCCATGGACGCGTTGTACGTCGACGGCTTGGTCACGTCGATCCCGCGCTCGGACGACCAGGAGTTCAGATACGCGGTGCTGCGGGCCTTGAGGCCGCCCGGCGGGCGCAGCCCGTAGACCTCGTGGAGCTCGGCGACGAGCTTGAGCTCGATCGCTCCGACGCCCAGGACCTCCGCGGCCAGCTCGGTCGGCATGGCGGGCGGCACGGGCAGCATCGCGGCGGCGCCGACACCGGCGCCGACGGTGGACGTCGCGTTGGCCGCGCCCATGACGAGCTTGTCGGCGAGCTCCTCGGGGCCGAGCCCGGGGAACTGCCTGCGCAGCGTGTAGAGGTCACGGACCGGGACGCGCGGCGCGTTCTCGATGAAGCGGTCGGTGAGGCGGGCCAGCGCCGCCTTGGCGCCCTGTCGTGTCTTCACCAGCGAGACCCTGGCGGTCGCACCGCCCCAGGCGACGCCCTGCCGCACCGCGGCCAGGCGACGCCCCGCCCGGCCCGCCGCTTCGAGCGAGGCCGAGCGGCCTCGCTCCACGTCGTGACCTGCGCCGTGCGGCAGCAGGGCGGCATCGTGCTCGGTGGACGCCGTGGCGTCCTGCGCCGGGCCCGAACCGCCCTGGTGCGCCTCCGGCGGCTTCTGACGCCGAAAGCGCCGCTTCCTGGACGGTGTCTCGCCTGCCACTGGCGACCTGCCCTCAGTCGCAGTCGCGGCAGATCGGCTGGCCGTTCTTCTCACGCGCCAGCTGGCTGCGGTGGTGCACGAGGAAGCAGCTCATGCAGGTGAACTCGTCGGCCTGCTTCGGCAGGACCCGTACAGCCAGCTCCTCGTTGGACAGGTCGGCTCCGGGGAGCTCCATGCCCTCCGCGGCGTCGAACTCGTCGACGTCGACGGTGGAGGTGGACTTGTCGTTCCGCCGGGCCTTCAGTTCCTCAAGGCTGTCCGAATCGACGTCGTCGTCGGTCTTGCGTGGGGTGTCGTAATCCGTTGCCATGTCGCTCTCCCCCTCTGGGTGTCTGCGGTGTCTCCAGCGCACGTAACGCGTGAGAGGCCGGACTTGTGCCCGACCTGAGGCGGAGATTTTGCCTCACATCAAGGTCTGTTACTCAATCGACACCCAACCGGACCCCTCAAGAGTGATCGGGTTGGACGGCGATGGGGACCGTACACGGTCCGCGGGACGCGCTGCACAGGCGCCACCCCGTGTACTTCCCGTGATCCCACCCCCCGGAAACTCAGACTTTGTCCGGCTTTCCGGCAGGATGTGCGGTCACGGAGAGTATATGGCCTGAAAATCGCTTCTGTGATCGATCGCACAACAGCGCCTTCGGGAGTGGGTCCCGAAAATTCCGCTTAAAGCGAACGTCCTTCAGCAGGTCAGACCGGCAGGGTGACACGCATCACAAGCCCACCACCCTCCCGGGGCTCCGCGATGATACGGCCCCCGTGGGCGCGCGCGACGGAGCGGGCGATGGAAAGGCCCAGGCCGACGCCCTTGTCGCTGCCCGTCCGCTCCTGCCGCAGCCTTCTGAACGGCTCGAAGAGGTTGTCGATCTCGTACGCGGGAACCACCGGGCCCGTGTTCGACACGACCAGGACGGCCTGGCCCTGCTGGACCTCCGTCGAGACCTCCACCCAGCCGCCGTCCTCCACGTTGTAGCGAACGCCGTTCTGCACGAGGTTCAGCGCGATCCGCTCCAGCAGCACGCCGTTGCCCTGCACCACGGCGGGGGCCCGCTCCCCGCGGATCTCCACGCCCTGCGCGTCGGCCTCGGCCCGCACCTGGTCGATGGCGCGCGCGGCGACCTCGGCCAGGTCGACCGGCTTGCGCTCGACGATCTGGTTGTCGCTGCGGGCGAGCAGCAACAGGCCCTCCACGAGCTGCTCGCTGCGCTCGTTGGTGGCCAGCAGCGTCTTGCCGAGCTGCTGGAGCTCCACGGGCGCTCCAGGGTCCGAGAGGTGGACCTCCAGGAGGGTGCGGTTGATCGCCAGCGGGGTGCGCAGCTCGTGCGAGGCGTTGGCGACGAACCGCTGCTGGGCGGTGAAGGCCCGCTCCAGACGGTCCAGCATCTCGTCGAAGGTGTCGGCGAGCTCCTTCAGCTCGTCGTCCGGTCCGTCCAGCTCGATCCGGCGGGTCAGGTCCGAGCCGGCCACCTGGCGGGCGGTACGGGTGATGCGGCCGAGCGGCGACAGGACCCGCCCCGCCATTGCGTAGCCGAAGGCGAAGGCGATGATGCTCAGCCCGAGCAGGGCGAACAGCGAGCGGCGCAGCAGGTCGTCCAGGGCCAGCTCGCGCTGGTGCGCGAAGCACGACTTCAGGGCGGCGTTGGCCTCGTCGGCCGACAGGCCCGTGGTCAGCGCCTCGCAGGAGTTGTCGGTCAGCTGGATCTTGCTCTCCGGCAGCAGCTTGAACGGAAGCCCGCTCCCGTCGTGCAGCGCCTGCGCGGTGAACAGATAGATGATCGACAGCAGCAGGATGCCCGCGATCAGGAACATCCCGCCGTACAGCAGGGTGAGCCGTATCCGGATGGTCGGGCGCAGCCACGGCCGCACCGGCTCCCTGGGGTCCCAGGTCGGTTTCGGTGGCGCCTCGGGGGGCGCGGGGACGGAGGCCATGCGGATCAGATCCGGTAGCCGGAGCCGGGCACGGTGACAATCACCGGCGGCTCGCCGAGCTTGCGGCGCAAGGTCATCACGGTCACGCGCACGACGTTGGTGAACGGGTCGGTGTTCTCGTCCCAGGCCTTCTCCAGCAGCTGCTCGGCCGAGACCACGGCGCCCTCGCTGCGCATCAGGACCTCCAGCACGGCGAACTCCTTCGGCGCGAGCTGGATCTCCTTCCCGTCCCGGAACACCTCACGGCGGTTCGGGTCGAGCTTGATCCCGGCGCGCTCCAGCACCGGGGGCAGCGGCACGGTCGTCCGCCGGCCGAGCGCGCGGACGCGGGCCGTGAGCTCGCTGAACGCGAACGGCTTGGGCAGGTAGTCGTCGGCGCCCAGCTCCAGGCCCTCCACGCGGTCGCTGACGTCCCCCGACGCGGTGAGCATCAGCACACGGGTCGGCATGCCCAGCTCGACGATCTTGCGGCAGACATCGTCGCCGTGCACGAGCGGGAGGTCACGGTCGAGGACCACCACGTCGTAGTCGTTGACCTCGATGCGCTCCAGGGCCGCCGCGCCGTCGTACACGACGTCGACGGCCATGGCCTCCCGGCGCAGCCCGGTGGCCACCGCATCGGCGAGCAGCTGCTCGTCCTCGACGACGAGTACGCGCACGTCGCTGTTCCTTCCTCCGAGCCCGTCCGGCGACGGGCAGGCCTTTGCACTGGCTGTGCGCATACATCCTGCCCGTTACGCGCGTAAACCGGCTGTAAGGCGGAATCCCGTTGCAAGAGCATCGGCGAATGAACCCGATTCCCGGGACAGTTGAGGTTTCCCTGAGGAAACGGGTGGGGAAGACGTCTGCACACCCACGATCACGCCTTGTAGTGGCGCAGCACGACCTGTTCCAGGGTTGATCACCCGCCTCTCGCCCCGGCGAGGGGGACCCCAGCCAGGCACACCCCCGTGCCACCGACCTAGCCGAGGGGGCGCATCATGGACGCTTTCACCGCGGGACTTCTGCAGCGCATAAAGGCTGCGGAGACCGACCTGACGATGGCGCGCGAGACGGGCGACGACTTCCTCGCCGACGTCGAGCTGGCCGAGCTGGAGGACCTGCGCCGGCTCGCCGCCGAGCACGGCGTCGAGGTCAGCGCGGCGTAGCACCGCTCCGAGCAGCACAAGGAACCCCGGCACCGCAGGACGGCGCCGGGGTTCTGTTTTTTCGTGGCTCGGCTCACCTCCGGGGCGCCTAAGACGGCGTCGACGATCGATCGTGCTCGGTCCTCGTTCCTCGGACCTCCGCGCTCCCCCAGCTACCGCTGGGAGGTGCCCCCATCCCTTTCGACGCCGCCGCGCCCCTTCGGCTCACTCGCCTCACCAGGCAGCCACGAGGCGGGCGAACCGAGCCACCAACAATTCAGTCGTGCCAGGCGCCCAGGTCCTCCAGGAGGGTCTGGAGCGGCTCGAAGACGCCCGGGGTCGCCGCGACCGTCAGGTCGCCGGAGGGGAGCTCGCCGGGGCGGCCGCCCGTGCGCGCGCCCGCCTCACGGGCGATCAGGTCGCCCGCCGCCAGGTCCCAGGGGCTGAGCCCGCGCTCGTAGTAGCCGTCGAGACGGCCCGCGGCCACGTCGCACAGGTCGATGGCCGCCGAGCCGCCGCGACGGATGTCACGCAGTTGGGGGATCAGCCGGTGCGCCACCTCCGCCTGGTGCGTGCGGACGGTCTGGACGTAGTTGAAGCCCGTGGACACCAGCGCCTGGTCCAGCGGCGGCGCCGGCCGGCAGCTCAGCCGCCGCTCGCCCAGGTACGCCCCGTTCCCCAAGGCCGCCTGGAACGTCTCCCCGCGCATCGGCGCCTCGACGACTCCCACGACCGTCTCGCCGTCGCGTTCGGCGGCGATCGACACGGCCCATGTGGGCAGCCCGTACAGGTAGTTGACGGTGCCGTCGAGCGGGTCGATCACCCAGCGCACGCCGCTGGTGCCGCTGCTCGACGCGCCCTCCTCGCCGAGGAAGCCGTCGTCGGGCCGGTGCTCCGACAGATAGCCGGTGATCAGCTTTTCCGCGGCGATGTCCATCTCGGTGACCACGTCGATGGGGCTGGACTTGGTCCGGGCGACCGCCAGGTCGTCCGGCCTGCCGTCCCGCAGCAGCGCGCCCGCCCTGCGGGCGGCTTCGAGGGCGAGGGTGAGCAGTTCGGACGTCAGAGGGTCGGTCACAGGGGTCTCCTTACGCGTAGGGACTGTCGGCGCCGGCGGCCGCGGGCTTCGGCGTCCGCGCCGGACAGCAGCCGACCGGGCAGAGGTCATGGCTCGCGCCGAGCGCCCCGAGGGCGCAGCGCTCGGCGGCGATGCCGCGCTCGGTGGCGGCGCGCTCCAGCACGAGGTCGCGTACGGCGGCGGCGAACCGCGGGTCGGCGCCCACGGTGGCGGACCGGCGCACGGGCAGCCCCAGCTCGGCGGCCTTGGCGGTGGCCTCGGTGTCGAGGTCGTAGAGGACCTCCATGTGATCGGAGACGAAGCCGATGGGGACCATGACGGCCGCGGGCGCGCCGGACGCGTGCAGCGCTTCGAGGTGGTCGCAGATGTCCGGCTCCAGCCACGGGATGTGCGGGGCGCCGCTGCGGGACTGGTAGACGAGCTTCCAGGGATGCTCGATGCCCGTCTCGTCCCGTACCGCGGCGGCGATCAGGGCCGCCACGTCCAGGTGCTGGGCCACGTAGGCGCCGCCCTCCCCGTGCTCCGGCTCGGGGCCCGAGGTGTCCGCGGCGGACGTGGGGATGGAGTGGGTGGTGAAGGCGAGGTGGGCGCCGGCCCTGACGTCCTCGGGCAGGTCGGCCAGCGAGGCGAGCACGCCGTCGATCATGGGACGGACGAAGCCCGGGTGGTTGAAGTAGTGGCGCAGCTTGTCCACCCGGGGCGCCTCGAGGCCCTCGGCGCGGAGGGTGTCCAGCGCGTCGGCCAGGTTCTCCCGGTACTGGCGGCAGCCGGAGTAGGAGGCGTACGCGCTGGTCGCGAGCACCGCGACACGGCGGTGTCCGGCGGCCGTCATCTCGCGCAGGGTGTCGGTGAGGTACGGCGCCCAGTTGCGGTTGCCCCAGTACACCGGCAGGTCGAGGCCGTGTCCGGCGAAGTCCTTGCGCAGGGCGTCGAGCAGGGCGCGGTTCTGGTCGTTGATGGGGCTGACGCCGCCGAACAGGAAGTAGTGCTGACCCACCTCCTTGAGCCGCTCTTTGGGGATGCCCCGGCCGCGGGTGACGTTCTCGAGGAACGGGACCACGTCGTCCGGGCCTTCGGGGCCACCGAAGGAGAGCAGCAGAAGGGCGTCGTAAGGAGCTGGATCACGCAGATCGGACATGGGATCGATCCTGCCACCCTCTGCCCGGCTCCGGCCGGGAGGCCCCCGCCACCGGGCGGGGATAAACCGCGGTGCGCGGACACCCGTTCGGCCGTAATCTGTGAAGGCTGCCCATACGCCTTACCGGAGTGCTCCTTGCCCAGTCCCTACCGCGCGATCTTCGCCGCCCCCGGCACCCTGGGGTTCTCCACGGCCGGCCTCCTCGGCCGGATGCCGCTGTCCATGATGGGCATCGGCATCGTCACGATGATCTCGCAGATCACCGGCCGTTACGGACTGGCCGGTGCCCTCTCGGCGACGCTCGCGATGTCCGCCGCCGTGCTGGGGCCGCAGATCTCGCGCCTCGTCGACCGGCACGGCCAGCGGCGGGTGCTGCGCCCGGCCACGCTGGCCGCCGTCGCGGCCGTCGCGGGTCTGCTGGTCTGCGCGCAGCAGGGCATGCCGGACTGGACGCTGTTCGTCTTCTCGGCCGCGGCGGGCTGCGTGCCGAGCGTCGGCGCCATGACGAGGGCGCGCTGGGCCGAGATCTACCAGGGCTCGGCGCGCCAACTGCACACCGCGTACTCCTTCGAGTCGATCATCGACGAGGTCTGCTTCATCTTCGGGCCGATCGTCTCGATCGGTCTGTCGACGGTGTGGTTCCCGGAGGCCGGTCCGCTGCTCGCCGCACTCTTCCTGCTCGTCGGCGTCTGGTGGCTCACCGCCCAGCGCGCCACCGAGCCGAAGCCGCATCCCGTCGAGCAGCACACGGGCGGCAGCGCCCTGCGCTCGCCCGGGCTGCAGGTGCTGGTGGCCGCGTTCGTCGCCACGGGTGCGATCTTCGGCGCGGTGGACGTGGTGACCGTGGCGTTCGCCGAGGAGGAGGGCCACAAGGCGGCCGCCAGCCTGGTGCTGGCCGTGTACGCGCTGGGCTCCTGCCTCGCCGGCGCCGTGTTCGGACTGCTGCACCTCAAGGGCGAGCCGTCGCGCAGGTGGGTGCTCGGCGTGTGTGCGATGGCCGTGAGTATGATCCCCCTCCAACTGGCCGGGAACCTGCCGTTCCTGGCCGTGGCGCTCTTTGTCGCGGGCCTTGCCATCGCACCGACGATGGTGACGACCATGGCCCTCGTCGAAGCCCACGTACCGCGCAGCAAACTGACCGAGGGCATGTCCTGGACCAGTACGGGGCTCGCGGTCGGTGTGGCACTCGGTTCGTCGGCCGCCGGCTGGGTGGTCGACGCGCACGGCGCTGCCGCGGGGTACGGGGTGCCCGGCATTGCGGGAGTGCTCGCGGCCGTGGTGGCGTTCCTGGGGTACCGCCGGCTGCGCAGGCCGGTGCCGACGCGGGAGGGACAGCGTGAGCGGGACTCGCAACAGTCCGAAGAGCGTGAAGAGCACGTGGCGTAACTGGGCGGGGACCGTCGCCTCGACACCGCAGCGCGAGGCCCGTCCGGCATCGGCGGACGAGCTCGCCGACGCGGTGCGCCGCGCGGCCGAGGACGGGCTGCGGGTCAAGACGGTGGGCAGCGGCCACTCGTTCACCGCCATCGCCGCCACCGACGGGCTGCTGATCCGTCCCGACCTGCTGACCGGGATCCGGCGGATCGACCGGTCGGAGATGACCGTGACGGTGGAGGCGGGCACTCCGCTCAGGCGGCTGAACGCGGCCCTGGCACGGGAGGGCCTGTCGCTCACCAACATGGGCGACATCATGGAGCAGACCGTCGCCGGCGCCACCTCGACCGGCACCCACGGCACCGGCCGGGAATCGGCCTCGCTCGCCGCGCAGATCAAGAGCCTCGAACTGGTGACGGCGGACGGCTCGCTGCTCACGTGCTCCGAGAAGGGGACCGCCGAAGAACGAGCGGTCTTCGCGGCGGCCCGCATCGGGCTCGGCGCCCTGGGTGTGGTCACCGCGATCACGTTCGCCGTGGAACCGGTCTTCCTGCTGACCGCCCGCGAGGAACCGATGCCCCTCGACCGGGTGCTCGCGGACTTCGACGCGCTCCACGCGGAGAACGAGCACTTCGAGTTCTACTGGTTCCCGCACACCGGCAACTGCAACACCAAGCGCAACAACCGCAGTGCCGGCCCCGCCGCCCCGGCCGGTGCCGTGCGCGGCTGGATCGACGACGAGCTGCTGTCCAACGGGGTGTTCCAGGTCGCCTGTTCGGTCGGTCGCGCGTTCCCGGCGGCGGTCCCCGCCATCGCCCGTATCTCCAGCAGAGCCCTGTCCGCCCGCACGTACACGGACATTCCCTACAAGGTCTTCACATCTCCGCGCCGGGTGCGGTTCGTGGAGATGGAGTACGCGGTGCCGCGCGAGGCGGTGGTCGACGTGCTGCGCGAGTTGCGGGCCATGGTGGACCGCTCGCCGCTGCGCATCAGCTTCCCCGTGGAGGTCCGCACCGCCCCGGCGGACGACATCACGCTCTCGACGGCGTCGGGCCGGGAGAGCGCGTACGTCGCCGTCCACATGTACCGGGGGACGCCGTACCGCTCCTACTTCACCGCCGTCGAGCGGATCATGACCGCGCACGCCGGACGGCCGCACTGGGGCAAGATCCACACGCGGGACGCCGCGTACCTCGCCGAGGTGTACCCCGGATTCGGCGAGTTCACGGCCCTCAGGGACCGACTGGATCCGGACCGGATGTTCCAGAACCCCTATCTGCGGCGGGTCCTGGGCGACTGACCGGAGCAGGGTCGGGGCCGCGGCGGCGGGCCGCTTCCCGCCGCGTCCGCGGGTGCCGTACGTGCTCGCTTCCCCGAACTCGCCCTCGGGCGGCGCGCTTCGCCCCCTCCGGCGGGCAGCCTGCGGATGTCCGGCCGTCGGCGCCGACAGGGGCTCGGCGGCCCTTCGGTCTCGCCTGGACGGTGGCTTCGCGCAGCCGCCCGCCGGTTCCGCCGAAGACGCACTGGACTCAGCGGACCGCCGCAGATGGCCACCACACCGACGACTCGGGCGCGATGACGGTCCCTTAGCTTCTGCCGCCCGCCTCTGTCCACCTGTCCGTCAGGTCGTGCACCAAGGAGTGACAGTTGGGCGTAGCGGATAGTTCCGCTTCTGCCGTTTCTGTGAAGCACAACACCTGGTCACCCCCGGTTCGGCAACCCAACTCCCACGGGCGGCGAGAAGTTCGGCGGCGCGGCAGTCCACCCCGATGGCCCGAATGGAGTACTGTGGCGAGCCCTGGGCCCAAGCACCCTCACGGTGTTCGGACCCCAGGTAGGGGGCCGAAAGCGGCGCTCGATCCGGCGGCGCCGCGGCACCGCACGGGAATCTATTGCTCAGAGTGAGCTCCGATCACTCTGAGTGGCAAATAGATAACCGTGCCATAACGGCGATCAAGGGCCTGTGCCCGACACGCCGGGCAACTCGGCAAGGTTGTGGCAGGCTGCACCCGGGCAGGCCACACTCGACTAGCGGAAGCAGCGACGCAGGTGACGTCGGCAGGCACCACCCGGGAGGTCCCCATGCCCGAACTGCGTGTCGTGGCCGTCTCCAACGACGGCACACGACTGGTGCTCAAGGCTGCGGACAGCACGGAATACACGCTTCCGATCGATGAGCGGCTGCGCGCCGCCGTACGCAACGACCGCGCCCGTCTCGGTCAGATCGAGATCGAGGTGGAGAGCCATCTCCGCCCCCGCGACATCCAGGCGCGCATACGCGCGGGCGCCTCGGCCGAAGAGGTCGCGCAGCTCGCCGGCATCCCCGTCGACCGGGTGCGCCGCTTCGAGGGCCCTGTGCTGGCCGAGCGCGCGTTCATGGCGGAACGGGCCCGGAAGACGCCCGTACGCCGCCCCGGCGAGAACACCGGCCCGCAGCTCGGTGAAGCGGTGCAGGAGCGGCTGCTGCTGCGCGGCGCCGAGAAGGACACCGTGCAGTGGGACTCGTGGCGCCGTGACGACGGCACCTGGGAAGTCCTGCTGGTCTATCTCGTGGCGGGCGAACCCCACTCGGCGAGCTGGACCTACGACCCGCCGCGGCGGCTCGTGCAGGCCGTCGACGACGAGGCGCGCGCGCTGATCGGCGAGACGGACGACACGATCGCGCAGGAGCCGAGCTTCCCGTTCGTCCCGCGCATCGCACGGCTGCCGAGGGACCGGCCGCTGGACCGTGCCCTGGACCGCCAGATCGACCGGCCTGCCGTGGGCCCCGTCGCCGATCCGGAGGAAAACGGCGAACGGGACTCGCTGACCAGCCTGTTGGAGGCCGTGCCGAACTTCCGCGGCGACATGGTCGTCCCGGAGCGCACGGCACAGCCGGAGCCCGCCGCGCTCGACCCGGTGCAGGAGCCCGAGGCCGAGGAGGAGCCGGTGGCTCCCGCGGCGTCGGCCGGCGCGGGGTCCGCGTACGCGGACGTGCTCATGCCGCGCTCGGTGGCGGGCCACCGCGACCGGCTGACCGGCACGACGGACCGTCAGGCCGAGGCGGACGGCGTCCGCCCCGGCCGCCGGGCGGCGGTGCCGAGCTGGGACGAGATCGTCTTCGGCACGCGCCGCAAGAAGCAGGAGTAGCGACAGAGGTTCGCCGAAGGGCCGGCACCGGTACGGTGCCGGCCCTTCGGCGCGCGCGGACGACCGCGCAGCGGCGGCGACCAGCCCAGCGCGGCCGCTTGCGGCGGACCCGGTCTCGTGACGAGCGGAGTTCAGGTCGGGCCCGGCCCATGGCCACCGAGCGCTCCCGTGCGGAGAGCGCCCGTTCCGAGCGGTGCCGGGGCTCGCGCCGCCGTACCGCGGCGGGCGTCAGGACGGGTTCGGGCCCGTGGCGACCGGGCGGGACGGGTCGCGTGACCACTCCGACCAGGAGCCCGCGTACAGCGCCGGGACGAAGCCCGCCAGCTCCAGCGCGACCGCCTGCTGCGCCGCGGAGACGCCCGAGCCGCAGTAGACGCCGACGGTCTTCGCGTCCTCGCCCGCACCGAGGCCGACGAAGCGCGCGACCAGCTGCTCGCGCGGCAGGAAGCGGCCCGCCTCGTCCACGTTCTCCGTGGTCGGGGCCGAGACCGCGCCGGGGATGTGACCCGCCACGGCGTCGATGGGCTCCACCTCGCCCCGGTACCGCTCCCCCGCCCTCGCGTCCAACAGCAGCCCCTCGCGGGCGATGTGTGCGGCGCCGTCGGCGTCCAGGAGCGGCAGCGCGCCCGGCGCCGGGACGAAGTCGCCCTCCGCGGGCTCGGGCACCTTCGTCTCCAGCGGCCCCGTCCAGGCGGCGAGTCCGCCGTCGAGGACCCGTACATCGGAATGCCCCGCCCAGCGCAGCAGCCACCAGGCGCGGGCCGCGCCCCAGCCCTTGTCGCCGTCGTACGTCACGACCGGCGTGCCGGCGCCGACGCCCGCGCGGCGCATCGCCGCGCCGAAGGCGTCGACGTCGGGCAGCGGGTGGCGCCCGCCCGCTCCGGGCGCCCCCGCCAGCTCCGCGTCGAGGTCGACGAAGACGGCGCCGGGGATGTGTCCGGCCTCGTACGCGGGCCTGCCGTGCGGTCCGCCGAGCTGGTAGCGGACGTCGAGCAGCACCGGCGGCGTCGGGCCGGCGAGTTCGGTCGCGAGATCAGCCGCGGAGATGATGGGTGTCATACAAGCCATCCTCGCGCACCGGGTCGCCGGACCGCACCGATCGCCGGACCGTCAACGCACTCCGACGCGGATGACCGGCGGCAGAACGGGCATGCTCCGGCGGGAACCCGCCACATCCGGCGCGGCCGGGACACAGTGGGCGCCCGGTGGTGAAAGCATCTGCTCGGGCGCACAGTCCTTCCGCACAACGGCGCGCCCGTCCCCGCACGGCCACCACGATGGTCCGAGGAGAGAGTGACGATGACCGAGGCGACTCGGCGCGCGCCCGGCACACCCTGCTGGGTGAGCCTGATGGTGCACGACCTTGACGCGACGCAGGAGTTCTACGCGTCGCTGTTCGGATGGGAGTTCACGCCCGGCCCGCAGCAGTTGGGCCCGTACGTCCGAGGGCTGCTCGACGGCAAGGTGGTGGCGGGGATCGGTCGCCTGCCCGCCGACCGTCACCTGCCGGTGGCCTGGACTCCGTATCTGGCGACGGACGACGCGGACGCGACGGCCGAGGCGATCAGGAGCGCCTGCGGCACCGTGGGCGTGGGCCCGCTGGTCGCCGGGGACGAGGGACGGCTGGCCATCGCCTCCGACCCGGTCGGTACGGTCTTCGGCGTCTGGCAGGCGGCGGCGCACACCGGCACCGCCGTCCACGGCGCGCACGGCACCCCGGTGTGGAACGAGCTGGTCGCCCGGGACACCTCGGTGAGCAAGTTCTACCAGGTGGTCTTCGGCCACGAGGCGCGGGCGAGCGTCCCCTCCGGCGCGGACGACTCCGCGGAGAAGGACCGTCTGACGCTGCTCGTCGGCGGCAGGCCGGTGGCGTCGGTGCACGGCGTCGGCAACGCGCTGCCGCGTGACCGCGGCCCGCACTGGATGACGTACTTCGAGGTCGAGGATCCCGACGCGGCGGCGCGGCGGGTCGTCGAGCTGGGCGGGCGGGTGATCCGGCCGCCCGGTCCGGGGACCGCCGGGCGCGAGGCGACCGTCGCGGACCCCGAGGGCGCGGTGTTCACGGTCGTCCGGACGGAACGCGGCTGAGGCGGATTCAGACGGCGGACGCGCCGGCGGCTCGTGGTCAGGCGCCACCGACGGGCAGGACGTCCGGGGACAGGGCTGCCGCGCGGGCCGTGGCCGCCGTCATCCGGCGCCGGTGGTGGCGCCGGCACAGCACCTCGTAACCGATCTCGTCCGGCGACTGGTTGACGTCGCCGACCACGACCTGCGCGCCCTCGACGACCATCTCGCCGCCGACGGTGCGGGCGTTGTGCGTGGCGCGCGCACCGCACCAGCACAGGGCCTCGACCTGCAACACCTCGACGCGGTCGGCCAGTTCGACGAGCCGCTGGGAGCCCGGGAAGAGCTTGGAGCGGAAGTCGGTGGTGATGCCGAAGGCGAAGACGTCCAGCTCCAGGTCGTCGACGATGCGCGCCAGTTGGTCGACCTGCTCGGGCGCGAGGAACTGCGCCTCGTCGGCGATCACGTAATCGCAGCGGCCGCCCTTGGAGAGCCGGTCGACGAGGTACGCGTAGAAGTCGAAGCCCACGGCCGCCTCGACGGCGTCCGTGACCAGCCCGAGGCGTGAGGACAGCTTGCCCTCGCCCGCACGGTCGTCCCGCGTGAAGATCATGCCCTGCAGGCCGCGCGCCGACCGGTTGTGCTCGATCTGAAGAGCGAGGGTGCTCTTTCCGCAGTCCATCGTTCCGGAGAAGAACACCAGCTCGGGCATGGGAGGTCGAGGACCTTTCGGGTCGTGGGAAGCGGTCGGCGTACGGAGGCTACGAGCGTACTTCGAGGAGAGGGACGAGCTGCTCGACGGGGGTCATGGACCCGTGCATGCCGACCATGGCCGACTCGTTCGGCTCGTTGACCGACGCGATGATCACCACGTCGTCGTGGGCCGCGGCCACGACGTCGCCGATCCGTCCGTACACCCGCTCGTCGACGCGGTCGCCGAACCAGCCCGCGGCGATCGCCTCGTCGCGCCCGGCCACCCAGAACTGCTCGCCGAGCACCTCCCGCCAGACCGCGAGCACATCGGACTCGGCACCCGGCACGGCGTAGACATGGCGGGCCCGGCCCTCGCCGCCCAGCAGGGCGACACCGGCGCGCAGTTCCCAGTCCTCGTCGAAGTCGATACGGGACTGCGCGCCCGAAGGGAATGTCGATCATGCCGTGGTCGGCGGTGACGTACAGTGCGGCCCGCGGCGGCAGTTGCTCGGCGAGGCGCTGCACCAGCCGGTCCACGTACATCAACTGGCCGCGCCAGGCGTCGGAGTCGACGCCGAAGCGGTGGCCCTTGCCGTCGACCTCGCTGTAGTAGGTATAGACGAGGGAGCGGTCGGCGGCGGCGAGCTGCTCGGCCGCCAGGTCCATGCGCTCCTCGCCGGAGAGGCGCCCGTGAAACGTTCCGCCGCTGAGCGCGATCTTGGTGAGGGGCGTCTGCTCGAACGTCGGCGAGGACACCTGGGCCGTGTGCACGCCCGCCTCGTCGGCGAGCTGGAAGACGGTCGGGTACGGCTGCCAGATGCGCGGCGGGGTCCAGGGCTTCCAGCGCAGCTGGTTCATCAGCTCGCCGGTCTCCGGATTGCGCGCGGTGTAACCGGGCAGACCGTGCACGCCGGGCGGCAGGCCGGTGCCGACGGAGGCGAGCGAGGTCGCGGTCGTCGCGGGGAACCCGGCGGTGATCGGACGCCCCGTGCCACCGCGCGAGGTGCCCAGCAGGGAGGTCAGGTACGGGGCCTCGTCCGGGTGCGCCAGGATCTGCTCCCAGCCGAGACCGTCGATGAGGAACACGCAGTTGCGGTCGGCGGGGGTCAGTTCCGGGATGCCCCGGCCGAGCCCGGGGACGCCCTGGCCTGCCGCCAGGGTGGGCAGCAGATCCGCGAGCGAGCCGCTGCCGTACTCGGGAACGGGCGCGGTGTCGAGTGCGAGCGGAGTGGGCTCGTCCGGCCAGACAGCACTCTGTGCGGGCTGGACCATCAGCGGGTGGCCGCCGTGGCTTCGGAGAGCGCCTGGGCGAAGGCGAGCGTCTGGCGCACGGTGTCGGGGCCGTCCCCCGCCTCGCTCACCCGCAGGCTGAGGTCGTCGGCGGTGGAGGTGCCGGTGTAGCCGTGGTCGGCGTCGCAGTTCGGGTCGCCGCAGGCGGCGGGCTCCAGGTCGATGCGGGAGACGGCGCCCCAGCCGATGGTGAGCACGACCTCACGGGGCAGTGTGCCGGGGGTGTACGACTCCGGGTTGGCGACGACCCGGCTGACCACGACGGACGAGATGCGGTCCAGCTTGACCGACTCGGTGGACGTGGTGGCGTACGGCGTCGGGGAGCTGTCGTCGGCGGCCTGCTCGTCGGTGTGGCTGACGATGAACCGGTTCGCCGTCAGGACGAGGACCGTGACATGGCGGCGGACCTCGTTGGCGTCGAACGTGGTCTCCTGGTGCACGACGTACGACGAGATCGGCTCGCCACCGACGGCGGCCTCCACCGCCTCGGCCACGAGGGCCGGGTAGTAGCCGCTGCGCTCGATCGCCGCGCGCAGCCCCTGGGTCGTCGTACCGGTCTTCGCCATGCCGTCCATCCTACGGGGCCTCGGGGGCTCCGAGCGCTCAGTAGCTGGGGAGCCGGCGGGGGCCCAGGTCGGTGCGCGGGGGTGGGGGTGCGAGGCGTACGGACGCGTCGAGCACGGAGAGGCCCTGCGGTGCGACGACGACCGGTTCGAGTCCGATCGACACTACTTCGGGGTGGTCGTCGACCAGCCGGGAGACCCGCAGCAGCAGCTCCTCCAGCGCGGCGGTGTCGACGGGCGCGGAGCCGCGCCAGCCGAACAGGAGAGGGGCGGTGCGGATGCTGCGGACCAGCTCGGCGGCGTCGCGGTCGGTGGCGGGGACCAGGCGGTGCGCGGTGTCGCCGAGCAGCTCGGAGGGCGGGCCCGCGAGTCCGAAGGACAGCACGGCACCGGCGGCGGGGTCGATGGCGGCGCGCACGACGGTGTCGACCCCGCGCGGGACCATCGCCTGGACGACGGGCTGGAGCTCGGCGGGCTTGCCGAGGGAGCCGGTCAACTCCTCGTACGCCTGTCGCAGTTGTGTCTCGTCGGCGAGATCGAGGCGTACGCCGCCGAGGTCGGCGCGGTGGCGCAGGTGGGGGGCGGTGGTCTTGAGGGCGACCGGGTAGCCGAGGCGCCGCGCGGCCTCGACGGCGGAATCCGTGTCCGAGGCGGGCAGCGCGGGCCGGACGCGGATGCCGTAGCGGGCGAGCAGCTCATGGGTGTCGGCCTGGCCGAGGGTGAAGCCGCGGGCGTCGCCGTCGTCGCCGAGCAACCGCTCGATCTGGGCGGCGGCACCCGTCTCGTCGATGTCGTCGTACTCGGGCACCCTGCCCGGCTCGGCTGCCTGCCGCCGCCACTGCGCGTACCTGACGGCCTCGGCCAGCGCCCGCACGGCACGCTCCGCGGCGGGATAGGCGGGGATGCGCCGCGTGTCGTCGCCGGGGGCGGATGTGCCAACGGTGCCGTGCGCGGCCGGGGCGGGGGTGCCCGACGGGTCGGCTGCGGGCCCCCGCGTGCCAGGGGCGGAGCCGCCGGCCGCGGCCTCTGCCGGGCCGCTGCCCGGACCGGGGGCGCGGGAGGGAGTGCCACTGGGGGCGGGCGTGCCCTGGTCACCGGCCGGGCGGCTGCCCGAGCCGTGGGGCGCGTCGGCCGATCGCGTCCCCCGTTCGCCTGGGGACGTGTGCCCGTCCGCGCCGGGCCGGCGTCCCGCGCCGGCGGAGCCGGACGGCCTGCCCGACACGCGGCCCCGCAGACCGAACCATGACCTGGAGCCGCCGGAGCGGGACGTCGCCTCGGCCGCGCGTCCGCCTCCGGCCGGCGACGCGCCCCCGTCCCCGTGCGCGTCCACCGGGGCGGAAACCCCCGCCCGCGGCTGCGCCGAGGCCGGTACCGAGCCACCGCCGGCGCCGGTCGCGCCGGCCTCCGCCGGCTGCGAGGCGCCCTCGTCACCCGGGGCGCTCTCCACGCTCCGGGCCTGCCGGTCCCCCGGCGCCGCGGCGGCAGCGGCAGCCGATGCGGCTCCCGGATCGGGCTGCCGGTCGTCCGGCACCGACGCGTCCTCGCCCCCGCGGTCCGCCCGCACCGACGGGCCACCGGCGCCCGTCTCGGCGGCGGCGGACGGCGGCGCGTCCGCGCGAGCGCGGGGGGCTGTGCTCGACGCCGCCGAGAGCGCGTCCGCCAGCGCGCCCATCTCGACGTGGACCACCGCCACCGGCTTCGCCGGGCTCGTGGCCGCCGCGTCGCGCAGGGCGACGGCCAGCACCTCGCCGTCGCCCGACTCCGTGACGCCGTTCTCACCGACCCACGGGATCGCCGTGACGACGACGGCGTCGCACGCGTCGTCCTCCAGCGCCCGGGCCAGCGCTGTGCGGAAGTCCGCCGGCGTGGCCTCGGTCGTGAGGTCGAGCGGCGGCAGCGGGCGCAGCCCCTCGGTGAGGCAGGCGTCGTACGCGAGGAGCCCGAGAGACTCGGAGTTGCCGAGGATCGCGACTCTCGGCCCGGCCGGCAGGGGCTGGCCCGCGAGCAGCAGCCCCGCGTCGATCAGCTCGGTCACGGTGTCGACGCGGATCACGCCCGCCTGACGCATCAGCGCGCCGACCGTCGCGTCCGGCATCCGCGTCACCGGCACCGCGTGCCCGGGCGGCGCGCTGCCGCTGTGCCGCGCGCCCTTGACGACGACGACCGGCTTGACCGCCGCCGTGCGCCGGGCGAGCCGGGTGAATTTGCGCGGATTGCCGAGGGACTCGAGGTAGAGCAGGGCGACGTCGGTGCCCGGGTCCTCGTACCAGTACTGGAGGAAGTCGTTGCCCGAGACGTCCGCGCGGTTGCCGGACGAGATGAACGACGACAGCCCCGCGCCGCGCCGGTGCAGACCCGCGAGCAGCGCGATGCCGATCGCGCCGGACTGGGTGAACAGGCCGATGCGCCCGGGCGCGGGGGACTCGGGGGCGAGGGAGGCGTTGAGCCGGACGGTGTCCGCGGTGTTGATGATGCCGAAGGCGTTCGGCCCGATGATCCGCATGCCGTACGAGCGGGCCTGGCGCACCAGTTCGCGCTGGCGCTCCCGGCCGGCCGCGCCGCTCTCGGCGTATCCGGCGCTCAGGACCACCAGGCCCTGGACGCCGTGCTCGCCGCAGTCGGCGACCACCTCGGTCACCCGCTCGGCGGGGACGGCGACGATCGCGAGGTCGACGGGCTCCCCGACCTCGCCGACCGAGCGGACGGCCGGAACGCCCTCCACCTCGGTGCGCCCCTCGGGGAAGGCGCGGTTCACCGCGTACACCCGGCCGGTGAAGCCGGCGCCCAGGAGGTTGCGCAGGGTGGTGCGGCCGACGCCGCCGGGCCGGCGGCCCACGCCGATCACCGCGATCGAGCCCGGCGCGAGGAGGCGCTGCACGGAACGGGCCTCGGCCCGCTGCTCGCGACCGCGCTGCACGGCGAGGGACTCCTCGGTCGGCTCGAGGTCGAGGGTGAGGTGGACGGAGCCGTCCTCGAAGCTGCGCTTCTGGGTGTACCCGGCGTCCCTGAACACCTTGATCATCTTGTTGTTGGCGGGCAGGACCTCGGCCGCGAACCGCCGGATGCCGCGCTCCCGCGCCACGGCGGCGATGTGCTCCAGCAGGGCGGAGGCGATCCCGCGCCCCTGGTGGGCGTCCTGGACGAGGAAGGCGACCTCGGCCTCGTCGGCGGGAGCGCTGGCCGGGCGGCCCTGTGCGTTGATCCGGTCGTAGCGGACGGTCGCGACGAACTCGCCCCCGACCGTCATCGCGAGCCCCACCCGGTCCACGTAGTCGTGGTGGGTGAAACGGTGGACGTCCTTGTCGGACAGGCGGGGGTAGGGCGCGAAGAAGCGGTAGTACTTCGACTCGTCGGAGACCTGCTCGTAGAAGCTGACGAGCCGGTCGGCGTCCTCGGTGGTGATGGGCCTGATGCGCGCGGTGCCGCCGTCGCGCAGCACCACGTCTGCTTCCCAGTGATCGGGGTAGGCGTGCTCCGACGAGGTCTGCATGGGCCAAGCGTACGGCCCAGTCACGGGTCGCGTGGGTGGTTGTGGACAGGCACCCTGAGAGGGCTCCGCGGGGCCCGTGACCACCATCCGGACGCCGACGGAAGCACGCCGGAGCGCATGAGAGACTGGTCTAGACAACTCGTTGAGACTCGAAGGGCAACACCATGGCTGAGCGTCGCGTCAATGTCGGCTGGGCCGAGGGCCTTCACGCCCGCCCCGCTTCCATCTTCGTTCGTGCCGCGACGGCCGCCGGCGTTCCGGTGACGATCGCCAAGGCCGATGGCAATCCCGTCAACGCCGCCTCCATGCTGGCCGTGCTGGGCCTCGGCGCGCAGGGCGGCGAGGAGATCGTGCTGGCTTCCGACGCGGACGGCGCCGACGCCGCGCTGGACCGCCTGGCCAAGCTTGTGGCCGAGGGCCTCGACGAGCTGCCCGAGACGGTCTGACCCTCCGACGCGATTCCGGCACTCCGGCCCGTCCGGCGGGCGCGCGAGAACCACGGCGAAGCCGCGGCGTTCCACGACTGAGGAACCCGCGGCTTTATCCGTTCCTGCTCCGTCTCGGCACAAAAGAATTCCGGCGAGCCGAAAGCAGGGCCCCGAGAAGACTCTCGAATAAACCCTTCTTGTATACGGCTCGATTGTTAATTACGGACGCTCGCAATGTTTACGGAATGTTGCGAAGTCCTCACCCGGTCCGGGCGTCGCAGCCGGTGCGCGGCCGCCGCCTTTTCCACGTGGAGTGCCGTGAGGGCCCGAGCCCTTTCCACGTCCCCGCGCGCCACCGCGTCCACGATCGCGCCGTGCTCGGCCCAGGACTCGACGGGCACGGCCGGCTGGTCGACGGCGTACATCCAGGCGATCTTGTGCCGCAGCTGGGTCAGCAGGGCCGTCAGCCCCGGACTGCCGCAGGCCTGCGCGAGCGTCTCGTGGAACCAGGCGCCCAGGGAGCGCAGGTCCTCGCCCTGCCCGCGGCGTGCTCTCTCCTGACCGAGCCTCACCAGGCCGCGCAGCACCTTGAGATGGGCCTCGGTGCGCCGCTGGGCGGCACGCGCGGCGCCGAGCGGCTCCAGCAGCATGCGGATCTCCAGCAGGTCGGCCGCCTCCTGCTCGGTGGGCTCGGCGACGTGCGCGCCGGCATGGCGGCGGGTGACGACGAAGCCCTCCGACTCCAGGGTCCGCAGGGCCTCGCGGACCGGGACGCGGGAGACCCCGTAGCGGCGCGCGAGGTTCTCCTCGGTGAGCCGGCTGCCCCGCTCGAACACACCGGAGACGATGTCGTCGCGGATCGCTGTGCATACAGAGTGCGCGGGAATGCGCATGTCCGAACCTCCGCTTTGATCCGCGCGAAACGCAGCCGATTGACTCGTGTCCGGTGACTCTATTCCAGTCCACGGGATTTTCCGATGGCCGACCGGAATCCATGGATATCTTTTGGCCGGAAACGACGTAATACGATCCCCGCGTCGCGCGTCGCCGGACCGCCGGAGACGGCCCGCGGCGCGAGAAACCTGCCGTCGGACACACCCGAGGCCCACGGCTCACATCCGGCCACAGGCAGAGGGACGGCCGCGGAGACCGCAGCACAGCCGCCCCCGGCAGCGCCAGAAACCGGCCGTGGGACACAGCCAGGGCCGCCAGGGATCCCGCCGACCGGGCCGGCGGGACCGCCTCGCGGTCGGGACGAGCGGTGCCGGACGCCGAGCGCGGTCGGCGGCAGGGGCGTCCGCCGAGCGGTACGCGGCGTGCAGCCGAACGCACCGGCGGCGGACGGTGAGGCTGCCGGGCGTCGGAGGCACCGTCGCCGAAGCGCGAAGACCCCCGGCGTACGCCGGGGGTCTTCGCGAGGACGCCGGGTCAGACGCTTACGCCGCGGGCGCGCAGATACGCGATCGGGTTCATGTCGGAGCCGTACTCCGGCGAGGTCCGGGCCTCGAAGTGGAGGTGCGGTCCGGTCGAGTTGCCGGTCGAGCCCGCGAGGCCGATCTGCTGGCCGGGCATCACCCGCTGGCCGACCGAGACATTGATCGACGACAGGTGGCCGTACTGGGTGTACGTGCCGTCGTTCATGCGCAGCACGATGTTGTTGCCGTACGCGCCGCCCCAGCCGGCCTCGACGACGGTGCCGGCGCCCACGGCCACGACCGACGTGCCGGACGCGGCGCGGAAGTCGACGCCGGAGTGGCTGCCGGAGGACCACAGGGACCCGCCGGCCTGGTAACCGGTGGTCACGAACGAGCCGGCGACGGGCAGCCGGAAGGAGTTCAGGCGGCGGCGCTCGGCCTCACGGGCGGCGCGCTCCTTGGCCTCGCGGGCCTCCTTCGCGCGCGCCTCGGCCTTGCGCTTCGCCTCGGCCTCGGCCTTCGCCTTCGCCCGGGCCTTGGCGGCCGCCTCGGCGGCCTCCTGCTTCTGGGCGGCGGCCTGGTCGGCGATCTCGTCGGCGATGGACCCCATGGAGACGATCTGGGTGAGGCCGGTGTCCTCGACCGAGGGCTCGGCGTCGGCGGCGAGCGCCGGGGAGGCGAGGCTTCCGATGACGCCGGTGGTGGCCAGAGTCGCGACGCCGGCGATGTTCCGGCTCCTGCGCGTCAGACGGCTCGGGGCACGGTGCTTCCCGGTGGCACGGGTGAACGCCATGAAAAGGCTGGTCCTTTCCTTCCTTCTCGCCTACCGGGTTAGCTGACGGGTTCGGAGCAGGAAGGTCTCCTACGGGCCCCTCCGCGCGGGCGAAGGCGTCCGATTCACCCCAGGGGACTGGGTCCCCGGCTCCCCGGGCTCGCGCCTGAAGGGGACTCGGCGATGACTGTCCGATGCCGCGGGTGCGGCGTGATCCAGGCGGACAGCCGGACCGACGCTAGGCAGGTCATCCGTCGATCACCAAACGGACAGCGCCTTTTGTAGCGCATGCCACAGGGCAGACAGGCCATCTCCCCAACAAGCCGGACATAGCACGGAACCCCGGCATACGACTCGAAGCCGGGGTTCCGTTTGGATGCATCGCACCCGTTCTGTGCGCCTCTTCTGATGCGCGGCTTTCGATCAGCCGCTGACGACGGTCACTTCACCGATCCCGAGCGCCCTGACCGGGGCCTCGATCTGCGCCGCGTCGCCGACCAGCACCGTGACCAGACGGTCCACGGGGAACGCGCTGACCACAGCCGCGGTCGCCTCCACCGTGCCCGTCGCGGCCAGGCGGGCGTACAACTGCGCCTGGTAGTCGTCCGGGAGGTGCTGCTCGACCTGGTCGGCGAGCGTGGCCGCGACCGACGCCGCGGTCTCGTACTTCAGGGGGGCGACGCCGACCAGGTTCTGCACGGCGACGTCGCGCTCGGCGTCGGTGAGCCCCTCCGCCGCCAGCGTGCGCAGCACCGTCCACAGGTCCTGCAGCGCGGGGCCGGTGTTCGGCGTGTCCACGGAACCGCTGATGGCCAGCATCGAAGCACCCGAGCCGTCCGGGGCGGACAGCAGCACCTGGCCGAAGGCCCGTACGCCGTAGGTGTAGCCCTTCTCCTCGCGCAGGACGCGGTCGAGCCGGGAGGTCAGCGTGCCGCCCAGGCAGTACGTGCCGAGCACCTGGGCGGGCCAGACGCTGTCGTGGCGGTCGGGGCCGGTACGGCCGATCAGCAGCTGCGTCTGAACGGCGCCGGGGCGGTCGACGATGAACACCCGGCCGGTGTCGTCGGCCGTGATCGCCGGCACGGGCCGGGTGGGCGCCTTGTCGCCCGTCCAGGCCCCGAGGGTCTCGGCGAGGACCGCGTCCACATCGATCCCGGAGAGGTCGCCGACGATCACGACGGTCGACGTGGACGGCCGAACGTGCGCCTCGTAGAAGGCCCGTACGGCCGCGGAGTCGATCCTCGCCACCGTCTCCTCGGTGCCCTGGCGCGGCCGGGACACCCGCAGGGACGACGGGAAGAGCTCCTTGGAGAGCTGCTTGGCCGCGCGGCGGGCCGGGTTGGCCATCTCGTGCGGGATCTCGTCGAGGCGGTTGCGGACGAGCCGGTCGACCTCGCCCGCCGCGAAGGCGGGGGCGCGCAGGGCGTCGGCGAGCAGACCGAGCCCCTTGGGCAGCCGGGATGCGGGGACCTCCAGCGAGACACGGACACCGGGGTGGTCGGCGAGCGAGTCGAGCGTGGCGCCGCAGCGCTCCAGCTCGGCGGCGAAGTCCTCGGCGCTGTGCTTGTCAGTGCCCTCCGAAAAGGCGCGGGCCATGATCGTGGCGACGCCGTCGAGGCCCTCGGGCTCCGCCTCCAGGGGCGCGCCGAGGAGGATCTCCACGGCAACGACCTTCTGGCCGGGGCGGTCGCAGCGCAGCACGGTCAGCCCGTTGTCCAGGGTGCCGCGCTCGGGGGCCGGGAAGGCCCAGGGCCGGGCGGTGCCGGGGGTGGGCTGCGAGTGGAAGTCCATGGTCACGGCAGCGTCGCTCACTGGTCCGCCCCCTTGTGCTCGTCGTTCTCGTCGGCCGCCGCGGCCTCGTCGCTGATGTCGCTGTCGTCGGCGGAGATGGGCTCGTAGACCAGGACGGCCCTGTTGCGCGGGTGCAGCCTGGCCTCGGCGACCGCCTGCACCTCCTCGGCGGTGACGTCGAGGACGCGCTGTACGGCGGTCAGCGCCAGCTGCGGGTCGCCGAACAGGACGGCGTAACGGCACAGTTCGTCGGCACGGCCGGCAACGGTGCCGAGGCGGTCGAGCCATTCGCGCTCGAGCTGGGCCTGGGCGCGCTCCATCTCCTCGGGCGTCGGGCCCTCGGCCGCGAACCGCGCGAGCTCCTCGTCGACGGCGGCCTCGATCTGCGGAACCTCGACGCCGCCGGAGGTCTTGACGTCCAGCCAGCCGAGCGACGGGGCACCGGCCAGGCGCAGCAGCCCGAACCCGGCGGCCACGGCCGTCTGGTCGCGGCGCACCAGGCGGTTGTGCAGCCGCGAGGACTCGCCGCCGCCGAGGACGGTGAGCGCCAGGTCGGCGGCGTCGCACTCGCGGGTGCCGTCGTGCGGGAGGCGGTAGGCGGCCATCAGGGCGCGGGCGGGGACCTCCTCGACGATCTCCTCGCGCAGCTGCTCGCCGATGACGTCCGGCAGGGTGCCGTCGCGCGGGGGCTGCTTGCCGTCGTGGGACGGGATGGAGCCGAAGTACTTCTCGATCCATGCGAGCGTCTGCTGCGGATCGATGTCCCCGACGACCGACAGCACCGCGTTGTTCGGCGCGTAGTAGGTGCGGAAGAAGGCGCGGGCGTCCTCGAGGGTCGCCGCGTCGAGGTCGGCCATCGAGCCGATCGGCGTGTGGTGGTACGGGTGGCCCTCGGGGTAGGCGAGGGCGGTCAGCCTCTCGAACGCCGTGCCGTACGGCACGTTGTCGTAGCGCTGGCGGCGCTCGTTCTTGACGACGTCGCGCTGGTTCTCCATCGACTCGTCGTCGAGCGCGGCCAGCAGCGAGCCCATGCGGTCGGCCTCCAGCCAGAGCGCCAGCTCCAGCTGGTGGGCGGGCATGGTCTCGAAGTAGTTGGTGCGCTCGAAGCTGGTCGTGCCGTTCAGCGAGCCGCCGGCGCCCTGGACGAGCTCGAAGTGGCCGTTCCCCTTCACCTGGGCCGAGCCCTGGAACATGAGGTGCTCGAAGAGGTGGGCGAGTCCTGTACGGCCCTTGACCTCGTGACGGGAGCCGACGTCGTACCAGAGGCAGACCGCGGCGACCGGGGTCAGGTGGTCCTCCGAGAGCACGACGCGCAGGCCGTTGGCCAGGCGGTGCTCGGTCGCTGTCAGGCCGCCGGAGTCGGCCTGAGCTGTGGCCGTGTGACCCATGGGCATGTACGTCCCTTCGATCGCGATGCTGAATGTGCTGCCAGACCTGCCACTGTATGCAAGCGTGCTGACACCTGGCGAAGTTCCCGGCCGCCGGTCGGCGTTGTTCGCCCGCTCGTGGGGGACGCGGCCGCGGGGCCGCGGCGGCCCCCGTACCCGGGTCGCGGTCCACGTTGTCAGCGGGACGGTCCACAATGGTCGGCGTCAGATCCAGCCTGGTACGTGAAGGAGCAGCAGCCGCGATGGCCCGCCGCAGCACGAAGACCCCACCGCCGGACGATTTCGAGGAGAGGATCCTCGACATCGACGTCGTGGACGAAATGCAGGGCTCCTTCCTCGAGTACGCGTACTCGGTGATCTACTCCCGCGCCCTGCCCGACGCCCGCGACGGCATGAAGCCGGTGCACCGCCGCATCGTCTACCAGATGAACGAGATGGGCCTGCGCCCCGACCGCGGCTACGTGAAGTGCGCCCGCGTCGTCGGCGAGGTGATGGGCAAGCTGCACCCGCACGGCGACGCGTCGATCTACGACGCCCTGGTGCGCATGGCGCAGCCGTTCTCGATGCGCCTGCCGCTCGTCGACGGCCACGGGAACTTCGGCTCGCTGGGCAACGACGACCCGCCGGCCGCCATGCGGTACACCGAGTGCCGCATGGCGGACGCCACCAGTCTGATGACGGAGTCGATCGACGAGGACACGGTCGACTTCCAGTCGAACTACGACGGCCAGGAGCGGGAGCCGGTCGCCCTCCCCGCCGCCTACCCGAACCTTCTGGTCAACGGGGCCTCCGGCATCGCGGTCGGCATGGCGACCAACATGCCCCCGCACAATCTGGGCGAGGTCATCGCCGCGGCGCGGCACCTGATCAGATACCCCCACGCCGACCTCGAAGCGCTGATGCGCCATGTGCCCGGCCCCGACCTGCCGACCGGCGGCCGGATCGTCGGCCTCGGCGGGATCAAGGACGCCTACGAGACCGGCCGCGGCACGTTCAAGATCCGCGCCACCGTGTCCGTCGAGACGGTCACCGCCCGCCGCAAGGGCCTGGTCGTCACCGAACTGCCCTTCTCGGTCGGTCCCGAGAAGGTGATCTCCAAGATCAAGGACCTGGTCTCGGCGAAGAAGCTGCAGGGCATCGCCGACGTCAAGGACCTCACGGACCGGCAGCACGGCCTGCGCCTGGTCATCGAGATCAAGAACGGCTTCATCCCCGAGGCCGTCCTGGAGCAGCTGTACAAGCTGACCCCCATGGAGGAGTCCTTCGGCATCAACAACGTGGCGCTGGTGGACGGCCAGCCGCTCACGCTGGGGCTGAAGGAACTGCTGGAGGTCTACCTGGACCACCGGTTCGACGTGGTGCGCCGGCGCAGCGAGTTCCGCCGCACCAAGCGCCGCGACCGGCTCCACCTGGTCGAGGGACTTCTCGTCGCCCTGCTCGACATCGACGAGGTCATCCGCCTGATCCGCTCCAGCGACAACTCCGCCCAGGCCAAGGAACGCCTGATCGAGCACTTCTCGCTGAGCGAGATCCAGACGCAGTACATCCTCGACACTCCGCTGCGGCGCCTGACCCGGTTCGACCGGATCGAGCTCGAGAGCGAGCGCGACCGGCTCAACAGCGAGATCGAGGAGCTCACCCGGATCCTGGAGTCGGACTCCGAGCTGCGCAAGCTGGTCTCCGCCGAACTCGCCGCGGTGGCCAAGAAGTTCGGGACCCCGCGGCGCACGGTGCTGCTGGAGTCCGCGGGCGTGCCCGCGCCCGCCGCGTCGCTCCAGGTCGCGGACGACCCGTGCCGCGTACTGCTGTCCTCGACGGGCCTGCTGGCGCGCACCGCCACCGGTGAGCCGCTGGAGGACCACGGCACCAAGCGCACCAAGCACGACGTGATCGTCTCGGCGGTGCTCACGACGCAGCGCGGCGAGGTGGGTGCGGTGACGTCGGCCGGGCGGCTGCTGCGCCTGTCCGTGATCGAGCTCCCGCAACTGCCGGACACGGCGTCCGACCCCAACCTGGCGGGCGGTGCTCCGGTCGCGGAGTTCCTGACGCTGGAGGCGGACGAGCAGGTCATCTGTCTCACCACGCTGGACGAGTCCTCGCCGGGCCTCGCGCTCGGCACCGCGCAGGGCGTGGTCAAGAGGGTGGTCCCCGACTATCCGTCGAACAAGGACGAGTTGGAGGTCTTCGCGCTCAAGGACGGGGACCGGATCGTGGGCGGCACGGAGCTGCGTACGGGCGAGGAGGACCTGGTCTTCATCACCTCCGACGCGCAGTTGCTGCGCTTCCCCGCCGCGCAGGTGCGGCCGCAGGGCCGGGCGGCAGGCGGTATGGCCGGTATCAAGCTGGCGGAGGGTGCGGAGGTGATCTCGTTCACCGCGGTCGACCCGGCCGGGGACGCGGTGGTGTTCACGGTGGCCGGCTCGCAGGGCACGCTGGACGAGGCTCCGACGACGGCGAAGCTCACGCCGTTCGACCAGTACCCGCGCAAGGGGCGCGCCACCGGGGGTGTGCGCTGCCAGCGCTTCCTGAAGGGCGAGGACATGCTGGTCCTGGCCTGGGCCGGCGCAACCCCGGCGCGCGCGGCGCAGAAGAACGGCGCACCGGCGCAGTTGCCGGAGCTCGACCCGCGCCGTGACGGCTCGGGCACGCCGCTGACGTCACCGGTCGCGGTCCTGGCGGGTCCCGCGAGCTAGAGCTCCTGGTCGGGGGTGCCGGTCCCGTCCGGCTCCCCCGGCTCGTCCACCCCGTCCGGCTGAGTGGGCACGTAGCGCAGGACGCCCCACATGCTGCGCTCGTCGGGGCGGTCCCCGGGTCCGCTCAGCGCGCAGGCCTCGATCTCCTTGCGGAGCCCTGCGGCGTCGATGCCGGAGCCGATGAGCACGAGCTGCGTCATGGGCGGCTCGCCGGCCGGCCAGGGCTGCGGGGAGAAGCGCAGGAAGCGCCCGACCGCGTGGACGGCGTACCGGTTGCGCGGATCCGCCGCGCCGAAGTCGACGAAGCCCTTGATCCGGTACAGCCCGGCGGGCCTGGAGTCGAGGAACGCCATGAGCCGTCGCGGGTGCACCGGTACGTCGAGGGCGACGCAGACACTGTCGTACGCGGCGTGCAGATGCCCCTCGTGCCCGTGGCCGTGCCCGCGGTCGTACGCCTCCGCGTACAGGTCCTCGAAGGAGAGCTGGCGGACCTTCTCCTCCTGTTCGGGCCGTACGGCAGGGTCCAGGAGCAGGGCGGGATCGACCCGTCCGTACTGCGCGGAGACGACGGGTGTGGCCCCGGCGAGCTCGGCGAGCGTGTCCCGCAGCCGCTCCTGTCCGGCTTCGTCCACGCGGTCGGTCTTGTTGAGGACGACGAGGTCGGCGACGGCGAGGTGCCGGTCGAGCTCGGGATGCCGGGCCCTGGTGTTGTCGAACTCGGCGGCGTCGACGACCTCGACGAGCCCTCCGTACACGATCCGGGGATTGTCGCTGGCGAGAATCATCCGCACGAGCTCCTGCGGCTCGGCCAGCCCGGAGGCCTCGACGACGATGACGTCGATCCGCGCCGAGGGGCGGGTGAGCTTGTCGAGATAGTCGTCCAGCTCGCTCGCGTCGACGGCGCAGCACAGGCAGCCGTTGCCGAGGGAGATCGTGGAACCGACCTGCCCGGCGACGGTCATGGCGTCGATCTCGATCGACCCGAAGTCGTTGACGACGACACCGATGCGGTTGCCGCCGTTGCGGCGCAGCAGGTGGTTGAGCAGCGTGGTCTTTCCTGATCCGAGGAAGCCCGCGAGGACGACGACGGGGATCTGCGACGTGCTCGGGCTCACTGCTGCACCTCGGACGGTTGGACTGCTCCGGCGGCCCAGGATAAGGGCGCACGTGAAGTGAACGATTGTTAGCAGCGCGTACCGGGCACACATTCGACACGGCCCCGGAGGGAGCGCCTCGGCGTTCCCTCCGTGCGCCGTCGTCTCCGCCTCCCCGCCGGTCAGAGCCGCTCGGCACTCTGGGAGTCAGCAGTCATGCAGTCGACGACCGCTCACCGGTGGGCTGCGCCCGCACTCCGCCCGGTCCGGTGCCCGGTCGCCTGTCTCGGGGGTTGACATGAGCACACAGGGAAATCGGCACCAGCGGGGGGTGGCGGCGGGTATCGCGCTGGTCATCGCCTCCGCGACCGGCGTGGTGGGACTGGTCGCCGCGCTCAGCCTCGCCATCAGTTCGACGATGGAGGCGCTCGCACCCGACACCGACGTCTCCGCCGCGAACGCCGTCTTCTCCGGCCTGGCCTTCGGCGCCGTCCTCGTCGCCCTGATCATCCAGCACGGCCAGCTCCGCCGGCAGAACTCCAGCCTCGCCACCCAGCTTCAGCACATGGAGGCCGCCAACGGCTACCAGCGGCGCGCCGACATCACGAGCCAGCACCGGCTCCAGTTCGAGCTGCTGTCCAAAGCGATGGACGATCCGGATCTCGCCGAGGTGCTCAACGCGTACGGTGACCACGTCCCGCCGGTGCGCCGGCGCCAGTATCTGTACGCCAACGCTCTCTACGGCAACCTGCTGCACGCCTACCGGATCGGCTCGACCAGCGAGCGGGACCTGAACGGTCATGTGAGGGTGATCTGCCGCAGCCCCCTCTTCCGCGAGTACTGGCGAGAGACCCGGCAGCATCGCGCCGAGCTGCCGTACGAGTCGGACGAGGCGAAACTGGGGCGGATGGTCGACCGGGTGATCGACGAACGCCCGGCGGGGTGACCGAGGAGCAAAGCCGTCGTTTCACCTGTGTGTAAACGGAGGCCGCAGTGGTCCGGTCGTGGCACACTGCGCCCCAGCCGTGTCACCCCTCTCCCACACACAAGGATCGGCGCCAGTGAAGATCGTTCGTAGGATCGGAGCGTCCCCTCGCGAGCGCGGAAGCCTGTCCGGGCAGACCTGCCCGGACATTTTCGAGCTCAGCGACGGCCGCTTCGCCGTGATCGGCACCGAGGCCACGGAAGACCTCGACAAGGAACTTCCCGCCGACGCCGCCCGCGCGGACTACGAGCGCATCGTGATCATCAGTCGCGAAACGCTCATCAGAGCCAAGGCCGACATCCCCGACGCGTAACGGCCGGCGGGGACCGCACGTGCTCGGCGCCGACCGGTGCCGAGCACGTCGTCGTTCCGGCCCCGTGAACCGCCTCGGCGTTCTGAACATGCCGAGTCCCCGGGGCGCTGAGAGGCCCGTGCGGGAATCGCCTCGTGCGGAGGCGTCGTGTGCGGGCCGGGTGCGGAATCGTCCATTTCGAAAAGCGGGCCGCGCCGTTTACCGTTCGTAGGCATGAGCCCCGTACCGACCGCCCCCGCCCGGCGACGGCGGTTCGGCTGGCCGCAGCGGGTCTTCTCCCAGGTCCTGCTCATGCAGCTGGCCATCGCCACCGGCGTCACCGCGCTGGCCACCGGCCTTTTCCTCGCGCCGCTCAGCTCCCAGCTCGACGACCAGGCGATGCGGCGCGCCCTGGCCATCGCGCAGACCACCGCCTCCCCCGAGCTCGCCGACGAGGTGACCGGCACGCGCCCGACCGCCGACGGCCCGGTGCAGAAGGAGGCCGAGCGGATCCGGGTCTCCACCGGCGCCGAGTACATCGTCGTCATGGACGACAACGGCGTGCGCTGGTCGCACACGTCACCCTCCGAGATCGGGCGCATCGTCTCGACCGACCCGAGCGAGGCTCTCGCCGGCCGAGAGGTGATGGAGATCGACAGCGGCACCCTGGGACGCTCCGCACGGGGCAAGGTGCCGCTCAAGGACGACGAGGGCCGGATCGTCGGGGCCGTGTCGGTCGGCATCGAGTACGACAGCGTCCGCGCCAGGCTGCTCGCCGCCATCCCGGGACTCATCGCGTACGCGGGCGGTGCGCTGGCCGTCGGCGCGCTGGCGGCCTACCTGATCTCCCGCAGGCTCCAGCGACAGACCCACGACCTCGCCTTCTCCGACATCTCCGCCCTGCTCGCCGAACGCGAGGCCATGCTCCACGGCATCCGTGAAGGCGTCGTGGCCCTCGACCGGACCGGCAGGATCCGGCTGCTCAACGACGAGGCACAGCGCCTGCTGGGGGTCGGCCCCGACGCCACCGGCCGGCCGCTGGACGAGGCGCTGGGCGAAGGCCGTACGACCGAGGTGCTCGCGGGCCGCGTCAGCGGCGAGGACTTGTTGACCGTACGGGGCAGCCGGGTACTGATCGCGAACCGGATGCCGACCGACGACGGAGGCGCCGTCGTCACTCTGCGCGACCGCACCGAACTGGAACAGCTGGGCCGGGAACTCGACTCGACCCGAGGCCTGATCGACGCCCTGCGCGCCCAGGACCACGAGCACGCGAACCGGATGCACACCCTCCTCGGTCTGCTCGAACTGGAGATGCACGAGGAGGCCGTGGAGTTCGTCACCGAGGTCGTCGGCGTGCACCGGGCCACCGCGGAGCAGGTCACGGAGAAGATCCACGACCCGCTGCTGGCGGCGTTGCTCGTGGGCAAGGCGACCGTGGCGGCCGAGCGCGGGGTGTCGCTGCGCATCGCGCCCGCGACGCTGCTGCCCGACCGGCTGGTCGATCCGCGCGGGCTCGTGACCGTCGTCGGCAATCTCGTCGACAACGCGCTGGACGCGGCAGCGGGCACGCCGGACGCGACGGTCGAGGTGGAGCTGCACGCGGAGGACCGCACCGTCGTCCTGCGCATCGCGGACAGCGGGCCCGGGGTCGCGCACGAGCGGCGTGAGCTGATCTTCACCGAGGGCTGGTCGACCAAGGAGCTGCCCGCGCACGGCAAGCGCGGGCTGGGGCTGGCGCTTGTGCGCAGGTTCGCCGAGCGGCAGGGCGGCGCGGCGGTGGTGAGCGAAGCCGCCGCGGGCGGCGCCGAGTTCACCGTCGTCCTGCCGGAGGCACTGACCGAGCAGCCGCTCGCGGCAATGGGGGCGGCGGAGATGCCGAGGGCCGCCGCCGAGACGATGCGAGAGACACGATGATCGACGTACTGGTCGTGGACGACGACGTCCGGGTCGCGGAGATCAACGCGGCCTACGTCGCCAAGGTGCCGGGCTTCCAGGTCGCCGCGATCGCCCACTCGGCCGCCGAGGCACTGACCCGTATCGCCGAGACGCCTGTGGATCTGATCCTGCTCGACCACTATCTGCCGGATGAGAACGGCCTCGCCGTGGTCCGGGAGCTGCGCCGTCTCGGCCATCAGACCGATGTGATCATGGTGACGGCGGCCCGTGACGTGGCGACGGTCCAGGACGCCATGCGTCACGGCGCCCTCCAGTACCTGGTGAAGCCGTTCAACTTCGCCGGGCTGCGCACCAAGCTGGAGGCGTATGCGACGCTGCGGCGCACCCTCGAGGGGGGCGGCGAGGCGGAGCAGGCCGAGGTGGACCGCATCTTCAGCACCCTGTCGGCGCGGTCGGTCGCGCCCGAACTGCCCAAGGGGCACTCACCGACGACGGCCGAAGTGGTGCGCCAGGTCCTGCTGACCGCCGAGGGCCCGCTCTCGGCCCAGGAAATCGCGGAACGGGCGGGGATGAGCCGGCAGACCGCACAGCGCTACCTGAAGCTGCTGGAACGGGCGGACCGCGTGCGGCTGAGCCTCAAGTACGGCGAGACGGGCCGTCCCGAACACCGCTACTCCTGGACGACCAGCGGCTGAACCTGCCTCCGGTGTGCGGTACGGGCAGGCTCGAACGCCACGTCACACCGCTTCCGACCGGAGGCCGGGCTGTCGACGGTCGGCTGCCGGCGGGACCGCTGCCGAGACCGCCGACAGGCCGCACCGGCGGCCCGCTACACGGCACCGGCCCCGGTCAGCGCCCGCACCTCGGTCTCGGCCTGCCGGGCCAAGTCCGGCGGCTCCGACGACGTGACAGTGCCGATCCAGCCCGCGAGGAAGCCGAGCGGGATCGAGACGAGCCCTGGGTTCTCCAGCGGGAAGACGTGGAAGTCCATGCCCGGGAAGAGCGCCTGCGGGCTCCCGGACACCACCGGCGACAGCACCACGAGCAGCACCGAAGGGATGAGACCTCCGTAGACCGACCACACCGCCCCGCGGGTGGTGAACTTCCGCCAGAACAGCGAGTAGAGCAGGACGGGCAGGTTCGCCGACGCGGCGACCGCGAACGCCAGCCCCACCAGGAAGGCCACGTTCAGGTCGCGGGCCAGCAGTCCGAGCCCGATGGCCACGGCGCCGATCCCGACCGCCGCGATCCTGGCGACCGCCACCTCGCTGTACCCTCCGCCCTCCCGGTCGGCCGGGCGTCGCAGGGTTGCGTACAGGTCGTGCGCGACCGAGGCAGAGGACGCCAGCGTGATGCCCGCGACGACCGCGAGGATCGTCGCGAAGGCCACGGCGGCGACCACCGCGAAGAGCACGGTGCCCCCGGTCGAGCCCGCTCCCCCGCCGAGGTCGAGGGCGAGCAGCGGCACGGCGGTGTTCCCGGCGGCGCTCGACGCCCGTACCTCGTCCGCGCCCACCACGGCCGCGGCACCGAAGCCGAGCACGATCGTCATCAGATAGAAGCTGCCGATGAGGCCGATGGCCCAGACGACCGAGTGGCGGGCGGCTCGCGCGGTCGGCACGGTGTAGAAGCGCGACAGGATGTGCGGCAGTCCTGCCGTGCCCAGCACCAGTGCCAGGCCGAGGCTGATGAAGTCGAGGCGCGCGGTCCAGTCGCCCCCGTACCGGAGCCCGGGTGAGAGGAACTCCCTGCCGCGTCCGCTGCGCTCGGCAGCGGAGTTGAGCAACTGGCCGATGTCACCGCCGAAACGCATCAGCACGAGCACGGTCATCGCGATCGCGCCCGCCATCAGCAGCACGGCCTTCACGATCTGGATCCAGGTGGTGGCTCGCATCCCTCCCATCGACACATAGATCACCATCAGGGCGCCCACGCCGACGACGGTCCACGAGCGCGCGGCTTCGCTCGTCCCGCCCAGCAGCAGCGCGACGAGGGACCCGGCTCCCACCATCTGCGCCACCAGATAGAGAACGGACACGGTGACCGAGGAAGTTCCCGACGCGATACGCACGCGTCGCTCCTTCATCCGGGAGGCGACGACATCGGCGAGAGTGAACCGGCCGCAGTTGCGTACCAGTTCCGCGACGAGGAAGAGAACGACGAGCCAGGCGACCAGGAACCCGACGGAGTAGAGCATTCCGTCGTAGCCGAACAGGGCGATGAGTCCGGAGATGCCGAGGAAGGAAGCGGCCGACATGTAGTCGCCCGCGATGGCGAAACCGTTCTCCATCGGGGAGAAGAGCCGCCCGCCCGCGTAGAACTCCTCGGCCGACCCGTGCCTGTGGCGGCTCACCCATGTCGTGATGCCGAGGGTGACGGCGACGAACGCGCTGAACAGCAGCAGCGCCAGTGCCTGGTGGTCGCCGCTCAACGCCCGGCCCCCCGAGTCATCTCCTGGGTGTCCCACCGCAGTTCGAGCGCCGCACCGTCGCGCCGCCGACCGGCATGGCAGGCATACGCCCAGGTCAGCAGAAACGTGGTGAGGAACTGGCCGAGTCCTGCCACCATCGCCACATTGACCGCGCCCGCGACCGGGCGGGCCATGAACTCCGGTGCGGTGGTCGCGGCCACCACGTAGGCGAGGTACCACAGGAGGAAGGCGAGGGAGGCAGGCACGACGAACCGCCGGTAGCGGCGGCGTACTTCCTGGAAAGCGGCGCTGCGCTGCACCTCAAGATAGATCTCGGCAGCGCTCGGGCCGGTCTCGCCCTGCTGCGCGGACGCCGGCGAGGTCACGGGGACCCGCCCACCGGTGCCGTCCACATCGCCCCAGCCGGAGGCCGGCGTGTCGTACCACGGGTCCTCGACCCGAACCGCCGACGCGCCTTGCCCTTCCTTCTCGTCCACGCTCAACTCTCCTTGTCAGCGAACCGTTTCGGCCCGCATGCACAAGAATGGACAAAGCGAGAAGATCTCGGACTCTTCTCCCAGGGCTCTTCACTCCATCAGGTGATGCCCGTCCCCGGTGGCTGAGCGAGCCCTTCCCGATAGGCGTACCGCACCGCCTGCGCGCGGTCGTGCAGACCGGCCTTCGCGAAGAGATTGTTGATGTGCGTCTTCACCGTCGCCGTGGAGATGCCGAGCCGACCCGCGATGTCCGCGTTCGCCAGGCCTTCGGCGATCAGGGTGAGCACCTCGCCCTCACGGGTCGTCAGACCGTCCGGCAGGCGGGGCCCGGCCGCCGGTGGCTCGGCGGTGACCTGTTCCAGCAGCCGCTGCTGCACGACCGGTGAGAGGCCCGCTCCACCCGCCATGACGTCCTGGACGGCCCGGACGATCTCGTCCCCGTCCGCGTCCTTGGTGAGATAGCCGCGCGCCCCTGCCCGCAGTGCCGGGAAGAGCGAGTCGTCGTCCGCGTAGGTGGTGAGCACGACGGCCTGTGTCGCTGGGTGCCCGGCGCGGATCCGGCGGGTCGCCTCCACTCCGTCGCAGCGCGGCATCCTCAGGTCCATCAGCACGATGTCGAGGGCCAGTTCGGCTACGAGCCGGACCGCTTACTCCCCGTCCCTGGCCGAGCCGACGACCTCGATGCCGGGCAGCAGACCCAGCAGCATCACGATGCCCTCGCGCACCACGGCCTGGTCGTCGGCGACGACCACTCTGGCGATCCGCCCGCTCATACCGGCACTCGCAGCCGCACCACGAACCCCTCCCCGTCCGGTCCCGCGTCCAGGGTGCCGCCGGCCAGTTCCGCCCGCTCGCGCATCCCCAGCAGACCGTATCCGGCGCCTGATGCCATGAGGTCACCGGTCTTCTGCCGTGCCCCGAAGTCACGCACCTCCAGGGCTATTTCCCCCTCCAGATAGGCCAGCGCGATGCGTACCTCGGCTCCGGGCGCGTGCTTGCGCACGTTGGTCAGGGCTTCCTGGGCGACTCTCCGCACGGCCTGCGACGCCTCGGCGGGAAGCTGCCGCCGCTCCCCCGTGACCTCGGTCCGTGCCCCGTCGGCGGCTGCCAGCTCGCGCAGGTAGTCCTCCACCGGCGCCATCTCGCCCCGCAGCGCCGACAGGGCCTGCCGGGTCTCGGCCAGCCCCTCCCGGGCCATGGCGCGCGCCGCGACCACCCGCTCAAGGAGCTTGTCCCGGAAGGGGCGCTCGGGGCCTCGCTCGATCTGCAGCCTGGCCGCCTTTCAGGTGCACGTGCTGCGCGGAGAGGCTGTGCGCGAGCACGTCGTGGATCTCCCGGGCGATACGGGCCCGCTCGGCGAGGCCCGCCGACGTCGCTTCGGCCTCGCGAGCCGCCCGCTCCTGCGGGAGAAGCCGGTACCCGGTGCCCTTGGCGTGGGCGTCGAGCCGCAGGGAGTAACCGGCGAGGACCACCGCCGCGGTGGTGACCCATGCGCCCCACCGGCTGTCGTCGGTGAGGGCGAACCCGACGCACTGCACGGCGACCGTGCCCAGCGCCGCGGCGAGCGGCATACGCGCCATGGCCATGACGCAGCAACTGATCCACAGCACCACCGCGGGAAACGTCGGCCCCGGCGGCGTAGGCTCCGGCCCCCACCGCGCACAGGACTGCCAGCAGCCCCAGCGAGGGAAGCAGCCGGTTGGCCAGCGTCGTCAGGTGGAAGCGCATGACGGCCGCTGCGCAGCCGGCGAGCCCGAGCGGCGGCAGCACAGCGCCCCAGCCGTGGAACGCACCCGATGCGTAGGAGCTGTACACGGCCCAGCCGGCCAGGCCGAGGAGCATGGCCATGTCCAGCGCGATACGCGCCTTCGGGATCCCGATCCGGGACAGCGCCTCGCGCGTCGGCCACTCGGTCCATCTGCTGCCGGGCACCCCTGTCCTCCTCCGTCCGCGCCGATGCTACGGAGGCGGGGGCCCGCGCCGGATCGGACCGGGGGAGGAAGCGGGGGTGGAGCCTGCCTCCACCCCCGGGTGGGCGTCAGGCGTCGATGCGGGAGCGGTCGAGGGTGGCCGCCGAGCTGGTGATGAACTCCTTGCGGGGTGCGACCTCGTTGCCCATCAGCAGGTCGAAGATCTGCTCGGAGGCCTCGAGGTCGCCGATGTTGATCCGGCGCAGAGTACGGTGACGCGGGTCCATCGTGGTCTCCGCGAGCTGGTCCGCGTCCATCTCTCCGAGGCCCTTGTAGCGCTGGATGGAGTCCTTGAAACGGACGCCCTTGCGCTGGAACTCGAGCAGCGTCTGCCGCAGCTCGTTGTCCGAGTACGTGTAGACGTACTTGTCCTGGCCCTTCTTCGGCTGGATCAGCTCGATCCGGTGCAGCGGCGGAACAGCGGCGAACACCCGGCCGGCCTCCACCATCGGCCGCATGTACCGCTGGAAGAGCGTGAGCAGCAGGGTCCGGATGTGGGAACCGTCGACGTCGGCGTCCGTCATCATGATGACCTTGCCGTAGCGCGCCGCGTCGATGTCGAAGGTGCGGCCGGAGCCCGCCCCTATGACCTGGATGATCGCACCGCACTCGGCGTTCTTCAGCATGTCCGAGACGGACGACTTCTGGACGTTGAGGATCTTGCCGCGGATCGGCAGGAGCGCCTGGAACTCGCTGTTGCGTGCCAGCTTGGCCGTGCCGAGCGCGGAGTCTCCCTCGACGATGAAGAGCTCGCTGCGCTCCACGTCGTCACTGCGGCAGTCGGCGAGCTTGGCGGGCAGCGACGAGGACTCCAGGGCCGTCTTACGGCGCTGCGCCTCCTTGTGCTGGCGGGCCGCGATGCGCGTACGGGCGGCGGCGACGGCCTTCTCCAGGACGGCGCGGGCCTGGGCCTTCGCGTCCCGCTTGGTGGAGGTCAGGAAGGCCTTGAGCTCCTTGGCGACCACGTTCGCGACGATCCGGTTGGCGGCCGAGGTGCCGAGGACCTCCTTGGTCTGGCCCTCGAACTGGGGCTCGGCGAGCCGAACGGTCACGACCGCTGTGAGGCCCTCCAGGGCGTCGTCCTTGACGATGTCGTCCTCGGCGACGCGCAGCAGCTTGGTGGAGCGCAGGACCTCGTTGACCGTCCTGGTCACCGAGCGCTCGAAGCCCGTGACATGGGTGCCGCCCTTGGGGGTGGCGATGATGTTGACGAACGACCTGACCGTGGTGTCGTAGCCCGTGCCCCAGCGCAGGGCGACGTCGACACCGAGCTCGCGGGTGACCTCGGTCGGGGTCATGTGACCGCGGTCGTCGAGGACGGGCACGGTCTCCTTGAAGGTGCCCTGGCCGTTCAGCCGCAGCACGTCGCAGACCGCCTTGTCCTGCGCCAGATACTCGCAGAACTCGCTGATCCCGCCGTCGAAGCGGAACGTCTCCACGCTCTTGCCTTCGCCGTCGCCACCCGCCGGGCCGCGCTCGTCGTGCACGACGATGGTGAGCCCGGGGACGAGGAAGGCGGTCTGCCGGGCACGCTGGTGGAGCGTCTCCAGGGAGAGCCTGGCGTCCTTGAGGAAGATCTGGCGGTCCGCCCAGTACCGCACGCGGGTGCCGGTCCGGGCCTTCGGCACGCGCTTGCCCTTCAGGAGCCCGTTGGCCGGGTCGAAGGGGGCGTCGGGGCCCGACTCGGTGAAGATGCCGGGCACGCCGCGCCGGAAGCTGATCATGTGGGTGGCGCCGCCGCGGTCCACCTCGACGTCGAGCCGCGCGGAGAGCGCGTTCACCACAGAGGCGCCGACGCCGTGCAGACCGCCGGAGGCCGCGTAGGACCCGCCGCCGAACTTGCCGCCGGCGTGCAGCTTGGTCATCACGACCTCGACGCCCGACAGGCCGGTCTTGGGCTCGACGTCGACCGGGATGCCGCGGCCGTTGTCCCGGACCTCGACAGACCCGTCCTCGTGGAGGATGACCTCGATGTGGTCGCAGTGGCCGCCGAGTGCCTCGTCCACGGAGTTGTCGATGATCTCCCACAGGCAGTGCATCAGGCCACGGCTGTCGGTGGACCCGATGTACATGCCGGGCCGCTTGCGGACCGCTTCGAGGCCCTCCAGGACGAGCAGGTGCCGCGCGGTGTAGTTGGAACCGTCACGGTCTGCGGTCAGCAGCGCTGTGGACGGCACGGACGTTTCGGCGGTCACGCGGTTCGCTCCTCGCTGAATTTCAGATGTGGCCAAGTGGGGTAAGGCCGGGGCGTCGGTCGCCGCTCAGAGCCTACCGAGGCCTGGTAGAGCCGATGTAACGCCACCCTCTTGATTTCTCATGCTAGTCCAGCATCGCATACGTGTTCGATCCCTCGATGGGGTGACGTGCACATCACGTTCCCTTCCAGGCATGAACCATTTAGGCTCCGGGCACGTCCTCATGAACAACCGGCAACCCAGCCGGGAGGGCCAAACGAGACAAGCAACGCGAAATCCGTAGAGCGAAGCAATACGGCTCATTCGCCGCCAACCGGCAGCAGACAGCCGCCTCGGAAAAAAATTCGAGGGAAAGCCCCGAGCGGGAACGTTTTCGGGCTGGTTGGATGTTGCACCTGGTACGACAGCTCGTCGAGCTAGAGAAGAGGCGACGTGACTACTGTTCTGACCCCCGCGAGCCCGCTGACGGCCGCTGACCGCTGCGACCGTTGCGGCGCCCAGGCGTATCTGCGCGTCGTCCTGATCAGCGGCGGTGAACTGCTCTTCTGCGCCCACCACGGCCGCAAGTTCGAGCCGGAACTCAAGAAGATCGCCGCGGAGATACAGGATGAGACGGACCGGCTGACGGCCGTTCCGGCCGGAGCCGGCGAAGAGGACCACTGAGACCTCGCATCCACGACGAGCCATGAGCCGGTCGAGGACCGGCGTCGGGCGGCTGCCCCCTGGACACAGGGAGCAGCCGCCCGCTCTCATACAGGGACCGCGGGGATGAACGCGGCAGCGGTCAGTGGCCGACCAGGACGTTCCCCCCGGTGACCAAGGGGGCGACCGTCGACACCCGGGTGTAGACCCCAGGTGCTTCCGGGCGGCCGCAGCCGCTGCCCCACGAGACGAGGCCGATGAGCCGCCCGCGTGCGATCAGCGGGCCCCCGCTGTCCCCCTGGCAGGCGTCCCGCCCGCCCTGCGGAGCCCCGGCGCAGAGCATGGTTGTCTTCATGTACCGGCTGCCCAGTCCGCCCGGGTAGGCCCGCTCACAGGTCGCGTCCGGCAGGACCGAGACGCGCGCCGCACGCAGCGTGGGCGCGTAGCCGCCCCCGCCCGTGGTGTCGCCCCAGCCGTACACGGTGGCCTCGGTGCCGGGCGCGTACACGTCCTCGCCCGCCTTCGCGACCGGGAGCACATTGGCACCCGGCAGAGCCTCCGAGAGCGTCAGGACCGCCATGTCGGCCGTGTTCGTGGCGGGGTCGTACGCCGACGAGACCTGGCTCGAGCGGACGGCGATCTCCCGTCCGCCCTGCCCGTCCAGCGCGGAGCGGCCGGAGATGACGCGCAGATCCCGCACGGCGCTCACCTCCTTGCCCAGCACGGCCCGGCTGAGGCAGTGAGCGGCGGTCATCACCTTCGTGGGCGCCACGACGACGCCCCCGCAGAACTGCCCGGCCCGCTTTGGGCCGAACCGGTCACGGCTGGACAGGGCGACGACCCAGGGACTCTCTCCGGCCTTCACCTCGAAGCCGCCGACGACCACGCGGTCGGCGGCTGCGGGCGAGGGCATCGCCAGTGGCGCCAGGACTGCGGCGGCGATGAGGGCCGGAACCCCGGCCAGTCCTCGGGCTGTGGGACGACGCATACGGCCTCCTGACTCTGCGTGAATGGTGTGCACCCAGAGTGGTGCAGGGTGCCCCCGACCGCACCCGCGAGAGAACCTGGACACGACAAAGGGCCCGGTCCCCCATGGGGGACCGGGCCCTTTCGCGGCATGGGCCGCAGGCGCGCCGACGACCTAGTCGAGGTAGTCCCGCAGCACCTGGGAGCGCGACGGGTGACGCAGCTTCGACATCGTCTTGGACTCGATCTGACGGATGCGCTCACGCGTCACGCCGTAGACCTTGCCGATCTCGTCGAGGGTCTTCGGCTGACCGTCGGTGAGACCGAAGCGCATCGAGACGACGCCCGCCTCACGCTCGGACAGCGTGTCCAGGACCGAGTGCAGCTGTTCCTGGAGGAGCGTGAAACTGACCGCGTCGGCCGGCACGACCGCCTCGGAGTCCTCGATGAGGTCACCGAACTCGCTGTCGCCGTCCTCGCCGAGCGGCGTGTGCAGCGAGATGGGCTCGCGGCCGTACTTCTGGACCTCGATGACCTTCTCGGGGGTCATGTCGAGCTCCTTGGCCAGCTCCTCCGGGGTGGGCTCGCGGCCCAGGTCCTGGAGCATCTGGCGCTGCACCCGCGCGAGCTTGTTGATGACCTCGACCATGTGCACCGGGATACGGATGGTGCGGGCCTGGTCGGCCATGGCGCGGGTGATCGCCTGACGGATCCACCAGGTGGCGTACGTGGAGAACTTGTAGCCCTTGGTGTAGTCGAACTTCTCGACGGCACGGATCAGACCGAGGTTGCCCTCCTGGATCAGGTCCAGGAAGAGCATGCCGCGGCCGGTGTAGCGCTTGGCCAACGAGACGACCAGTCGGAGGTTGGCCTCCAGCAGGTGGTTCTTGGCGCGGCGGCCGTCCTCGGCGATGATCTCCAGCTCGCGCTTGAGCTTGGGGGCGAGCTTGTCCGAGTTCGCCAGCTTGTCCTCGGCGAACAGGCCCGCCTCGATGCGCTTGGCGAGCTCGACCTCCTGCTCGGCGTTGAGGAGCGGGACCTTGCCGATCTGCTTGAGGTAGTCCTTGACCGGGTCGGCGGTGGCACCGGCGACGGCGACCTGCTGTGCGGGCGCGTCGTCCTCGTCGTCGTCGGAGAGGACAAAGCCCTTGCTCTCGCCTTCGGGCTCCTCTTCGTCACCCTTGGCGCCGGGCTGGACCTCGTCGAGCAGCTCTTCGCCCTCGACGATCTCGTCGTCCTTCTTGCCCGCGGTCTTCTTCGCCGCGGTCTTCTTGGCGACCGTCTTCTTCGCCGCGGTCTTCTTCGTCGCCGCCTTCTTGGCGGCGGTCTTCTTGGCGGGCGCGGCGGCCGCCGACTCGTCCGCCGTGACGTCGACGGTCTCGGGCGACGACGCCGCGGTGGCGGCGACGGTCTTGGCCGGAGCCGTCTTGGCGGCGACGGTCTTGGTGGCGGTGCGCTTTGCCGGGCTCTTCGCTGCGACGCTCTTGCGGGCGCGCTTCGGCGACTCCGCTGCACTGACCATCAGCGTCACACCCTCTTCCTCGAGGATCTGGTTGAGGCTGCGCAGAACATTCTTCCACTGGGTTGGCGGAATCTGGTCAGCCTCGAAGGCCCGACGCACGTCATCGCCGGCGATCTGCCCATCAGCCTTTCCCCGCTCGATGAGCGCCATCACAGACTCGGACTCGGCGATCTCCGGCGGGAGCGTACGGGATGTGCTGGCCGACACGAACAACCTCTCGGAACGATGGAAAACAGCTTCCGGCCCCACCCATGATCGGGCCGGAGCCGACGACCACCGGGCTGCGGATGTACCGGTGGCGCGGGCGGAACCTCGGAGCTGTCACAGCGCCGTCCCCGGCAGCTGTATTCCCTCCTCGGCTGTCACCTCTTAGGTCATCGCACGGTTTCGAGGAGCGTTACGCCCAATCCGCGTGGCCCGAGTCACACCGCATATGCCATGAAACGGCCAGATGGGGGCGTTCGTCGCACAGCGTGTCGCCGGATCCCGGCGGAATCCGGCGACACGCTGTGCGTACACCTCCGCACTCCCGACCGCCCTGGCGGTCAGTGCTCGCGCGGGGCGGGGACTACTCGTTCCGCTTCCGGGTGAACCGTGAGCAGTTGCCGCATGGCCGATTCGGCGGCCTGCGAGTCGCCCGAGGCGAGCGCTTCGGCGATACGGGCGTGCTGGGCCACGGCGGCTTCGTTCGGCCGTTCACAGCCCGTGACCGGCCCGCCGGACACCTGGAGTGCTGCGGACACGATCCCCGACAGGTGCTCCAGCATGCGGTTGCCGGCGAGCTGGATGAGCAGGGAGTGGAACTCGGCATCCGCCCGCGAAAAGGTGAGCCCGTCACCCTGGCTCAGGGCGTGCCCCATGATCTCGACCATGTCGGCCAGCCGCTGCTGGGCGTCGTCACGGCCGTGCCCGGCGGCGAGGCGGGCGGCGAGCGGCTCGATGGTCCAGCGCAGCTCGTTCAGCTCCCGGCGCTGGTCGTCACGCTGGGGGCCGAAGGCGCGCCACTCGATGATGTCGGGGTCGAGCAGATTCCAGTCGCTCACGGGGCGTACGCGAGTGCCGACATTGGGGCGGGCACTGACCAGGCCCTTGGCCTCGAGGACGCGCAGGGACTCCCGGACGACGGTGCGGGAGACCTCGAAACGCTGGCCGATCTCCTCGGGGACGAGCGGACGATCGGCGCCGAGGTCGCCGGAGACGATCATCTGGCCGAGCTGCTGGACGAGTTGACCGTGCAGACCTCGGCCGCGGCTGCCTGCCGCGCGGCGGGCGACCCGGCCCAGCTCCGCGTCCGCGCCTTCCCAGGAGGGAGGGCCGACGCGGTCGACGCCCGGCGACTCCGCGAAGGGGTATCGGTCGAGTTCGCCCGGGCCTGCGAGGCCGGTCTCGGAGGGGCGGGCGGCGGTCATCATGGTGTGCGCAAGGGTACTCACGCATCCTTTGTCGGCTCCGTTTCCGAGCCCCTTGAGGTCTTTGGTGAAAAGCACACGAAAGGGTGATCGGCGCTCACGCCGCAATTGACGCCTTATCGTAAGGAATCGGGCAGCCTCTAGGGAGATGCGGGCAGTTGGCGCCCGAGCGATCGGCCTTGATCACCAAGGCGCACTGCGTCGAACCACCATGGGCAGATACGCGCAGATCAGGGCCGACAACGACAACGCCAGTGCCGCTCCGCCAGGTTGTCCGATCACCTGAAGGGCCGCTGTCGGCCACCACTCCACTTCTCGCAAGGCAGCCGCAGCCAGGCCAGGTCGTGGAACCTGCCGGGAAGTCCGGCGATCGAACGGGCGGGCGGAGCCGGCAACGCGTGCTCGACGAGCGGCGCGATCAGCACCGGTACCGCGAGACCGCCGCGACGCCGGCGGCTGTGACGCGGAAGAGGCCCGCTGCGAGCAGCCCGGCCCAGGCGCAGCCCACGCACAGACCCACCCAACGCACCCCGAGGGACGGCAGTTTCGCGGGCTCGACTCCCAAGTCGGCTCCATAAACGAGACGCAGGGCCTGCATGTCGGCCGCCACCACTGCCGTCGCGATCACCAGGGCAGCGGCTGCGGTCACCGCGAGCTTCGCCAACAGCAGTCCCGCCCGCGGGCACCCGGTGACCCGGAGCGCGGCCAGAGCGGGGTGGCGGAACTCCTCGCCGTGGCAGGGCCGGCTTGTCGTCCGGACGCGTTGCCCGTGAGCCGGTGGTGCGGGCGGCGGGCGGCGACCCGCGAACGGAGGCGGGTGCGGGTGCGGGTGCGGGAGAAGTCACCCACGTCCTGCTCCGCGATCAGGCAGCCGGCGTCAATGGTGACTCGGTCGGCGATGCGGGCGGCCTCGTTGGAGTCGGCGGTGGTGCACAGGACCGTGCCGCCGCGTGCCGCGTGCGTGCGCGGCTGCTCGAAGATCCATCTGCCGTCACGTGACGAGAGGTCGCGGCAGGGCTCGTCGAGGACCAGGTCTGCGGGGCTCCCAACAGAGCGGCGGCGAGCCCGAGTCCCGGTCATTCCCCGGGAGAGCAGGCCCAGCTGCTCGTCGCGCAGGCCGCCGAGGCCCAGCGTGTCGATCAACTCGTCCGCACGCGATGCGGCCCCCACGGCGGCGCTCAGCATCCGCAGCCGGCTGCGCGCGGTCCACGCGGGATGCCCGGGCACGTCCCCGAGCAGCACGCCGACCTCGCGTGCGGGATCCGCGATGCGGTGCAGGGTGTTGCCCCTTGTCCGGCGCAGCCGCCGCACTCAGGGTGTCAGGCTGCCGCGTCCAGGGATCAGACCTCGGGGCGCAGCATGGGCGGGTTGAGCAGAGTGGCCCCGCCGGCCCGGAACAGCTGGGCGGGGCGGCCTCCCTGCCGGGTCGTCGTGCCGCCCGCGGGCACCAGGAAGCCCGGCGTACCGGTCACCTTGCGGTGGAAGTTGCGCGGGTCGAGGGCTACACCCCATACCGCCTCGTACACCCGGCGCAGCTCCCCCACCGTGAACTCCGGCGGGCAGAAGGCCGTGGCCAGCGAGGAGTACTCGATCTTGGAACGGGCGCGCTCCACACCGTCCGCCAGGATCAGCGCGTGATCGAAGGCGAGGGCGCCCTGCTGCTCGTCCTCGCGCGCGAAACCGTTCTCCTGGCCGAGCAGGTCCTCCACGGGGGCCCAGCGGGCGCTGTTCGCGTCGCCGCCGGCGCGGGGAGCCGGCAGGTCGGGTGCGAGAACGAGGTGCGCGACGCTGACCACACGCATCCGCGGGTCGCGCTTGGGGTCTCCATAGGTGGCGAGCTGCTCCAGGTGGGCCCCGTTGGCAGGCGCCGGGGACGCGGGGTCATGGGCGCACAGCCCTGTCTCCTCGGAGAGCTCACGCGCCGCCGCGGCCGCCAGGTCCTCGTCCGCCCGTACGAATCCTCCGGGCAGCGCCCATCGCCCCTGGAACGGCGGCTCACCTCGACGCACGACCAGCGCGCAGAGGGCGTGGCGACGCACGGTGAGCACGACCAGGTCGACGGTGACGGCAAAGGGCGGAAAGGCCGACGGGTCGTAGGGAGACATGCCGCGATCATAGTCGTCTGCCTGACGATAAACACACCCTTCCTGAGGTGCGACACCGGTTTCTTCGCCCCGTCCCGGGTGGTTGCCCAAGGCCGGTCACACCGCCAACTGAAGATCCTTCGCGGCCTCCTCGACCATGCCGAGACCGCTTGTTGACGCGGACGGCGAACGGTGCGCCCAGCCACGTTCGGACCGGAGATACGCAGCGCTCTGAGTGTCACGCTCCGCATCGGCACAGCACGGCTGTCCCCCTTGGTGCATCGGCCCGGATCCCGGCCGGGACGGGCGGGCGATACCGAGGGCTCGGCGCCCTGGTGTGCCGGACGTCCTCGTTCACGGCGTCATCGCCCGCTCCTGCTGCCGCGCTGCCCGCTACGCCTGCCGACGCGCACCCGGGCACCTTCGGAGTGGGGGCGGTGACGGGAGACGGCACCCGGCCCACGGGCGGCACGGGCGGCACGGGCGGCACGGGCGGCACGGGCGGCACGGGCGGCACGGGCGGCAGAACGAACCTGGGCGCGGCGCCGACGGTGACGGGGCCCCTCCTGGCCGGCGGCCGTCGCCCCCGTCGGGCGATCGGCCGATGACTGCTCGTCGCAGATGTCCCGCCGATCAGCGGCTGGACGGTCTCCAGCTGCTACGGCGACGGCCGCCGGAGCACCGCTCTGCGCCGGCCAGTCCTGTTCCTGACGCAAACAGTGCCGCAACGTCTCGGGGTCGAGACCCTCGTTGCAGGCCTGGTGGAGCAGGCGCGCGAAGACGTACTCGGGGTCTGCGCGGAGCGCGAGGCCGAGGGCGACCCTGGCCGCGGGCTCGTCGCCGAGGGACCACGACACCCATCCGGCGAGAGTCAGAGGCGCGGCGGCATGGCTGTCGTAGCTTCCGACACAGCGCCGGGACAGAGCACGCCACAGCCGAAGCGCGGGAGCGGCGTCGGGGCCCTCCATCCACTGAGCCGCGCGGTCCCGGGTCCGGCGGTCCTGAAGGCCGAGGATCAGCTCGGCTGCCTCCTGGTGGGAGATGAGCCGGTCGTCCACCGCGTCGGCCTCGCCCGAGGCGGCAGCCTGCGGTGTCCGGGGAGTCTGTGCCAGCCGGTCCAGCACGCGCCGGGCCAGCTCCAGGGTGTCCGCCGCCAGGCCACGCCGGCCCTGATCGTCCAGAATCCGGGGCACGAGGGCTGTGCCGGCCTGGTCGAGGGCCCGCTGCTGCTCCGCTGCCTCCTCGTCGGTCCAGGGCATCAGCCGAGCCTCCATCTCCCGCAGACTGCCCCGCACTTGGATGCCTGCGTAAGCGGCGGCCGCGGCCATCACCGAGGTGCCGGGGAGTGCGAGCGGCGTCCCGTCGGGCGGGCAACAGCGCGCGTCGGGACAGCAATAGGACCAGAAGCGGCCGTCGGAGATGCACAGCGCCTCGTACACGGGCACGTCGAGTGCCCCGCAGGCAGTGCGCAGCCGCTGGGCGAGCGGGCGGAGCCGCTCCATCACTCGCAGTCCGCTCTCGTCGTGGGCCGGTTCCTGGCAGAGGAAGACGACGATCCCGTCGGGGCGGGGCCCGCGGCGCTCGCTGCCGTGGATCAGACACTCGGCGAGCTGCTGCGCCACCGGCTCCCATTCGCGGGCCGAGCGGGGAATGCCGAGCCTGAGCCGGCCGCCGAACCGTCCCCGCCCTCCGTGCAGGGCGACCAGCACGATCGAGTCGCTCGGGTGGAAGCCCATCATGTACGGGAGGGCATCGGCCAGTTCGGCCGGGCTGCGCAGGGTGATCTGCTGGTCGTCGGCGGATCCGGCGGCGAAGTCGTGGTGCTTGTTCATGGCACGAAGGTCTCGCGGACGGGCGCCCGGCCGCGACCCCTGTGGATAACGTTATCCACAGACTGCCGGGCTCGTTCGCGCTTTGTCGGTGCCATCGGGTTGCATGGGGGCATGACCAACGCAGACCGTGCGGAGCTCAGGGCCGCCGCCGATGCCGTACTCGCACGACTCGTCAGTGACCCCTCGGGCTCCGCTCGCCTGCGCGAGGACCAGTGGCGGGCGATCGAGGCGCTCGTTGCCGACAAGCGCCGGGCCCTGGTTGTCCAGCGCACCGGCTGGGGCAAGTCCGCGGTCTACTTCGTCGCCACGTCGCTGCTGAGGGCGGCCGGGAGCGGACCCACCGTGATCGTCTCACCGCTGCTGGCGCTCATGCGCAACCAGGTCGAGGCCGCGGCCCGGGCAGGCATCCGGGCCCGCACGATCAATTCCTCGAACACGGAGGAGTGGGAGTCCGTCCAGACCGAGATCGCGGCGGGCGAGGTGGACGTGCTGCTGGTGAGTCCTGAGCGGCTGAACAATCCGGACTTCCGTGATCAGGTCCTGCCCCGGCTCGCGGCGGCGACCGGTCTGCTGGTGGTGGACGAGGCGCACTGCATCTCCGACTGGGGCCACGACTTCCGGCCGGACTACCGCCGGCTGCGCACGATGCTCGCGGACCTGCCGACGGGCGTTCCGGTGCTCGCGACGACCGCCACGGCCAATGCCCGCGTGACGGCGGATGTCGCCGAGCAGCTGGGCACCGGCGCGGGCACGGACGCTCTGGTGCTGCGGGGCCCTCTCGACCGGGAGAGCCTCAGCCTGAGCGTGCTGCAGCTTCCCGACGCCGCCCACCGTCTCGGCTGGCTCGCCGATCACCTCGGTGAGCTGCCAGGATCCGGGATCATCTACACGCTGACGGTGGCGGCGGCCGAGGAAGTGACGGCGTATCTGCGTCAGTGCGGTCACACCGTGGCCTCCTACACCGGCCGCACGGAGAACGCCGATCGCCAGCAGGCCGAGGACGACCTCCTCACCAACCGCGTGAAGGCACTCGTCGCGACGTCGGCGCTGGGTATGGGCTTCGACAAGCCCGACCTCGGGTTCGTCGTGCACCTGGGTTCCCCCTCCTCCCCCATCGCCTACTACCAGCAGGTGGGCCGGGCAGGCCGGGGGGTGGACCACGCAGAGGTGCTGCTGCTGCCGGGCAAGGAGGACGAGGCGATCTGGCAGTACTTCGCCTCTGTCGCGTTCCCGCCCGAGGAGCTGGTGCGGCGCACGCTGGATGTGCTCGCCCGGGCCGACCGGCCGCTCTCGCTGCCCGCCCTGGAACCGCTGGTCGAGCTCCGGCGCACGCGGCTGGAGACGATGCTGAAGGTGCTGGACGTGGACGGGGCCGTGCGCCGGGTCAAGGGCGGCTGGACGACGACCGGTCAGCCGTGGTCCTACGATGCGGAGAGGTACGCCTGGGTGGCCCGGCAGCGTGAGGCGGAGCAGCAGGCGATGCGGGACTACGTCCGTTCCACCGGCTGCCGGATGGAGTTCCTGAGGACGACGCTGGACGACGAGGAAGCCTCGCGGTGCGGCCGCTGCGACAACTGCTCCGGCGCGCGGTTCAGCGACAAGGTGTCCGCGGCGGCGCTGGACACGGCGCGTGGGGAGCTGGGCCGGCCCGGCGTCGACCTGGAGCCGCGGAAGATGTGGCCCACGGGGCTGACGGCTGTGGGCGTGAACCTCAAGGGCCGTATCCCCGAAGGCGAACAGGCCTTCACGGGACGGGCGCTCGGGCGCCTCTCGGACATCGGCTGGGGCAATCGCCTGCGTCCTATGGTCTCGCCTCAGGCGCCGGACTCCCCGGTCCCCGACGACATGGTCGGCGCGGTGGTGACCGTGCTCGCCGACTGGGCCAAGGGGCCGGGCGGCTGGGCTTCCGGTGCCGACGACGCGCCTGCGCGGCCGGCGGGGGTCGTGACCGTCGCCTCTCGTTCACGGCCCAGGCTGATCGGCTCGCTCGGCAGCCGCATCGCCGAGGTCGGACGGATGCCCCTGCTCGGTTCCGTCGAGTACGCGCCGGAAGCTCTGGAGTCGCGCTTCTCCCGTACGAACAGTGCCCAGAGGGTCCGCGCCCTGCATGAGGCGTTCGTGGTGCCACCGGAGCTCGCACAGGCCGTGTCAGGCGTCGACGGCCCCGTGCTGCTGATCGACGACTACTCGGACAGCGGCTGGACTCTGGCGGTGGCCACGCGGCTGCTGCGCCGTGCGGGCGCAAAGGGCGTGTTTCCGCTGGTCCTTGCTGTTCAGTCCTGACGAGGCCGGGGCAAGGGCGCGTGGAAGTCAGGAAGAAGGGAAGGATATGAGTCTCATACCCGTCGATTCCCGTCGGTCACGCCAAATTGCTCGTTGCCGCAACCTCACGCGCCAGGAAGAATTGAACTGCTCCCCGCGCAGGCCTGTTCGGCTCTGAGCGACCTGTTGCGGTGCGCCCTCACCCGACCCTGCCCGCACTGTGGGCGCGTATGCGAAGGGAGGACCGTGACCTTCGGATTCGCTTCGTCCGCAGCCACCTCGATCACCACTTCGGCCAACTCGGCCAGCCGCCTCGCTCGGCTGCTGGAGCCCGCCGAGTGGGCGGCGGCAGGAATACCGCTGCTGCGCAATCCGCGCGAAGTGGTCAGTGGGTTGCACACCCGGCACCGCCCGGCGCCTGCGACCGCTGTCGTCGCCGTGCTCGATCACGAGGAGCGACTGGCCGCGAGCGCCTCGTTCTCCCGGTGTTCGGTTCCGGTGGACGGCTGGGAGTTCCGCAATGCGCTGCTCGCCCATCTGCGTCGCGTCATCCCGCACGACCTGCGCCGCCGCACCCCGGTGCGCACCGCCGTCCTGCTCTACTGCCGTGAGGGCGACGAGCGCTGGACGGAGGAGGACGGGGCGTGGATGTGGGGGCTGCGTGACGCCTGCACGCTGCACGGGCTGCGCTGCGGCGCGTACATCACTCTGACGCGCGGCGGCTGGCAGGTCCTGGGCGAGGGACGTGGCGGCCGACAGCCCAACTCGACTTCGACGCCGGGCCGTCTGGCCGATGCCGGGGTCGAGGCCGACCCCGTTCCGCTGCGCACGGCCGGCGGAGCAGTGGACGCGCTGCGGCGCACCGCTGCTCGCTGACCGGGTCATCCACCGGCTGCCCGTCGTGGACAGGGCAGCCGGGTCACGACCGGACCTTCGGTCCGCGACCGCTGAGCGGTGTCAAACGCCTGCGCCCAGGGCGCTGTTGATCCTCTTCGGGTCACCGCACACGATCAGGAGTGCGGAGGCCTTGGCCATGGCCGCGGGCAGCGCTCGGGCGGCGGAGTCGTCGCCCCCGTTCACCGCGACGACCACGACGGGGCGGGCGGATGCCCGATCCATGGAGGCCGCGGCCGCGTAGAACACGTCGTCACGGGCGTCGTGCTGGGCCCAGTAGGCGGGCTCGCCGAAGGACAGCTCGTGAGCCGCCCATGGATGCAGGTCGCCCGTGGTGAGGACCAGGATGTCGCCGGGCACGCGACCGGAGTCGAGCAGCAGGTCGACCGCCTCGTCGGCGGCGTCCAGGGCGCCGTCCGCCGGAGCGGGGATGAGCTGGATCTGCGGTCCGGAACGATTCTCCTTCCGGGGAGGCTGGGGCTTCCCCGCAGCCGCCGACGGGCGCTGGGCGGGGGGCGCGGGCCTGGCCGGACCAGGTCCCGGGTGTCCGGGACGCGGCGAGGCCGCGGAACGCGGACCGGGTACGGGACGAGGGGTCGGCGCGGGGCGGCCTACGGCCGGTGTCACGCGGGGACCCTGGGCGCTCTCGTGAATCTGAGGCTCCTCGGGAATGAGAGGCATGGGTGGATGTCTATCAAATGCCGGTGTCGACGGCATCGGCGGGTGGGCACAAAAGTGCGACCCGGCTGTTGGCAGGGCGGGGTCAGAAGTCGAAGCCGAGCTGGCCCCCGTCTTCCAGTGCGGCCGCCTCCGGGGAGAGACGGACCTTCTTGAGGTGCCGCCACTGGGGCAGCGCGTCCAGGTAGGCCCAGGAGAGCCGGTGGTACGGGGTGGGCCCCAGCTCCCTCAGAGCCGCCTTGTGCACGGGCGAGGGATATCCGGCATTCTCGGCGAAGCCGAAAAGGGCGAACTCCTCCTGAAGCGCAGCCATCATGGCGTCCCTGCGCACCTTGGCTATCACCGATGCCGCGGCCACGGAGACGCACGACTGATCACCCTTGATCACCGTACGCACTCGCCAGGGCACTCCCAGGTAGTCGTGCTTGCCGTCGAGGATGACGGCGTCGGGGCGCACCGGCAGACCGTCGAGAGCCCGGACCGCGGCGAGCCGCAGAGCAGCGGTCATCCCGAGGTCGTCGATCTCCTCCGGCGCCGCATGGCCGAGAGCGTGGGCCGTGACCCAGGACTCCAAGTCACCCGCCAGCTCCGTGCGGCGCTTCGGGGGGATGAGCTTGGAGTCGGTCAGCCCGGCGGGCGGTCTGCGCAGTCCGGTGATCGCCGCACAGACGGTCACCGGCCCTGCCCATGCCCCACGGCCGACCTCGTCGATGCCTGCGACGATCTTGGCGCCTGTGGTCGCCCGGATCGAGCGCTCGACTGAGTGAGTAGGTGGTTCGTACGGCATGGCGCCAGCAAGGGTACGCCGCCGGAGGGGCCCTGCGACACCCGGATTCCCGTCGGAGCCTGCGCACTCCCCGTCAGCGGGTGGCCGGCCGCAGCAGCGGCACCATGACCTGGTCGATCATCTGGGCGATGTCCTCGTCCGGCCATTCGCTCCCGCACACTTTGGAGCGGTACATCAGCAAGCCGGGGATGACGTCGAACACCAGGTCACACGTGGCATCGGCTCGCACGTCTCCCCGAGCGACCCCGCGGCGGACCACCTCCCGGAAGAGGCGGTTGGACGGTTCGACGACGCGGTTCACGATCACTCCGTGGAAGCGTTCGGCGGAAGCGGAGTCGCATTCGTGAAGCACCGACCGCAGCGCGATGCCCGAGCGGGAGAACATGGCATCCCGCACCCGGCGGCAGAGTTGGTAGAGATCCTCGCGAATACCGCCGTGATCAGCGGCCTCGTCCAGCGTCGGCAGCCCCGCCTCCAGCGCGTCCGCGACCAGGTCCTCCTTCGACGGCCAGCGGCGGTAGACGGCAGCCTTGCCGGTCTGGGCGCCTGCGGCGACGCCTTCCATCGTGAGCCCGCCCCAGCCGACCGTGCTGAGCTGCTCCAGCGCGGCTTCCAGGATCGCTCGTTCCAGCACGAGCCCTCGCCGGCGCAGCGGGACCGGCGGGGCCTGCGCACCAGGGGCCCAGCGCGAAGTGGCCATGTTTTTCTCTCCGTTGGGGACTGGAGGTCTAGTGAACGCTTGCGTTCACTGACGGGGTCTCTCTACGGTTGACGGCAAAGTGAACGACTTCGTTCACTAACTCATGTGTGGGGGACTTGAAGTGACAACCTCTCAGTTGACGGCTCCAGACATACCGGGAGCGGCCCGACGGCAGGGTCGCCCCGGGATCGCTCTCGCGGTGATCGCGGCTCTCCAGCTCATGGTGGTCCTCGACACCACGATTGTGAACATCGCGCTCCCGCACATCCAAGGAGCGCTCGAGTTCACCACGACCCAGCTCTCATGGGTGGTGAACGCCTACACGCTCACCTTCGGCGGCCTGCTGCTTCTCGGTGGCAGGGCAGGTGACATCCTCGGCCGTCGCCGTGTCTTCGTGTCCGGCGTACTCCTGTTCACCGTCGCCTCGCTGTTGTGCGGAATCGCCCAGGAGCCGTGGCAGATGCTGGCCGCACGCGCCCTTCAGGGTGTGGGTGGCGCCATCGCCTCACCGACCGCGCTCGCCCTCATCACCACCACTTTCCGGGAAGGCCCGGAACGCAACCGCGCGTTCGGCATCTTCGCGGCTGTGTCGGCCAGCGGCGCCGCCATCGGCCTGCTGGCGGGCGGCACGCTCACCGAGTGGCTCGACTGGCGCTGGGTGTTCTATGTGAACCTGCCCATCGGTGTCCTGATCGCGCTGCTCGCTCCCGTCTTCATCAACGAGTCCGAACGCCATTCCGGCCGGTTCGACGTCTCCGGCGCGCTCACTTCGACGGTGGGCATGGCGTCCCTGGTCTACGGCTTCATCCGGGCGTCCGAGGACGGGTGGCGCGACGGGCTGACCCTGGGCGCGTTCGGCGTGGCCGCCGTCCTGCTCACCGCGTTCGTCCTGATCGAGCGCAGGGCCAGGGAGCCGATCACGCCCCTGCGCATGTTCGCCGACCGCAACCGCTCGGGCACCTACCTGATCATGATGAGCCTCTCGGCTGCCATGTTCGGGATGTTCTTCTTCATCGTGCTCTTCGTCCAGAACGTCCTCGGATACAGCCCCATCACCTCCGGACTGGCCTTCCTGCCGGTCACCGTGATGATCGTGACCGCCGCCGGGATCTCCTCGAAGCTGCTGCCCGTCCTCGGCCCCAAGCCCTTCCTCGTCGTGGGCGCCGTGCTCACCGGCGGCGGTATGGCGTGGCTGACCGCCATCAGCCCGGAGGCCTCCTACCTCGGAGGGATCCTGGGGCCGATGCTGCTGTTCGGCTTCGGCATGGGTCTCGTCTTCGTCACCGCAACGCTGACGGCCGTGTCGGGCGTGGCGCAGCACGAGTCGGGCGCTGCCTCAAGTCTGCTCAACGCGACGCAGATGGTCGGTGGTTCCCTCGGGCTGTCGATCCTCATGACCGTCTTCGGGACAGCCGGCCGGGCCGAGGGCGAGCGGCAGCTTCCCTCGTTCCTCGCCGAGTCGACTCCCGCCCAAAAGGAGGCGTTCGCCAAGACGCACGAGCTTCCGCCGCCGTGGGGGCACCAGGTGCTCGCCGAGGGGATCTCCACTGCCTTCTGGGCCGGGGTGGGACTGGTCGGGCTCGCGGTCCTGGCCGCGGTCGTCGTCATCCGCGTCCGCAAGAGCGACCTCGAAGCCCTGAGCGGCGCGGCAGGCCCGGGCGCGCACGCGGGCTAGACCCGGCCACCCGGACCGGTCCTGGTCGCCAGGTACGGCCGTGCGGACGGCCGGTACCGACAGGTGCGACCGGGTCCGGTCAGCCCGGCCCTTCGGGCAACCAGTCCGGAAGCGCTTCCGTCCGCTCCAGCCAGTGCGCGGGCGGCCGGCCCGCCTTGCCCGCCGCGACGACTCCGCAGGCGATCGCGCAGGTGGTGTCGACGTCCCCGCCGACCTGGGCGGTCGTCCAGAAGGTCTGCTCGAAGTCACCGAGGGACCTGGCGGCGGACCACAGCGCGAACGGCACGGTGTCATGGGCGCTGGTACGCCGGCCGCTGCCGAGCACGGCCGCCACGGTGCCTGCGTCGTCGTAGTCGAGCATGTCCCGCGCCCGTCGCAGCCCCGCGCCGACAGCACTGCGGGGAACCAGCGCGATCACACCGTCCAGAAGCTCCGTCGGCTCCGGCGGTCCGCCCGGATGAGCGGCCAGCGCGGCCGCTGCCGCGACCGCCATGGCGCCGACGACCGCCTCGCGGTGCTGGTGGGTGGTGTAGGAGGAGATCTCGGCCTGATGGGTCGCCTGCTCGGGATCGTCCGCGTACCAGGCTCCGAGCGGAGCGATCCGCATCGCCGAGCCGTTGCCCCATGAGCCCTGGCCCTTGAAGAGAGCGGCGGCCAGCTCCCGCCAGTCGCCTCCCTCCCTGATCAGCCGGAGCATCCGGTTGACGGCCGGGCCGTAACCGCGGTCGAAGTCGTGGTGTTCCGCGAACGAGCGGGCCAGTGCGTCCTGGTCCACGCGATGGTGCTCGACGAGCACCGCCAGCACGGAACAGGCCATCTCGGTGTCGTCGGTCCACTGCCAGACGGCGGGCGGCAGCTCGCGCCGCTTCAGCAGGGGATAGTTGGAAGGTACGAAGAACTGGGAGCCCAGGGCGTCTCCCACAGACAGTCCACGCAGGCTGTCCAGGGCGCGTGCGAAGCGCCGGTCGCGAGGGGAATCAGCGGTCATCTTCCTGCCACTCTATCCCGGTGACCCCGTACGGCTCCGGGGTCCGCCAGCGCTCGAACGGGCGGTCCAGCGCGTAGCGCCCGTCCTCGCACAGCTGCAGTATCCGGGTCTCCCCGTTGCCCGGATTGGAGAGTGACTCGAATTCCGCCACCGACCAGTGGAACCAGCGCATGCAGAACAGCCGCATGGTCAGCCCGTGGGTGACCAGCAGGACGTTGGGCGGATGGTCGGGCGCTTCGAAGCTGCGGTGCAGGCTCTCCAGGAACGCCCCGACACGGTCGTACACATCTGCACCGGACTCGCCTTGCGCGAAGCGGTAGAAGAAGTGGCCGTACGCGTCGCGGTACGCCTTCTGCAGCCGGACGTCCTCCCTGTCCTGCCAGTTGCCCCAGTCCTGCTCCCTGAGTCTCGGCTCCTCCCGGACCCGCACAAGCTCCGGATCGAGTCCGAACGCCTGGAAGGTCTCGTGTGTCCGGCGGTAGGGAGAGACGTAGACGCTGACCCGCTCGCGACCGAAGAGCTCCCGAAGCCGCGCCCCGGTCTCCTCCGCCTGCGCCAGCCCGAGCGCCGTGAGAGGAAGCGCATGATCGGGCTCGCGCTCATAGACCGTGTCGTCGGCGTTGCCCACCGATTCTCCGTGCCGGACAAGGACGATGCGTCGCGGTCGTGCCATGGGACGACCCTAGGCCCGCCCGTCAGCGGCCGAGGAGCCGGCCCGAGTCCATCCGGCGTATCCGCCCGTCGAAGCGCCGCCGCAGCTGCCGGTCGTGGGACACCACGACCAGCGCCCCCGACCACTGGGCCAGCGCCTCTTCCAGCTCTTCGACCAGGCCGAGGGCCAAATGGTTGGCCGGCTCGTCGAGCAGCAGAAGGTCCGCGGGCCTCGCGAGAAGCCGGGCCAGGGCGAGCCGTCGTCGCTGTCCCGCGGAAAGAGAGCCGACACGGACACGGAGATCGCGCGGGCGGAGCAGACCGAACGACAGCAGCAGCTCCGCCTGCTCCTCCTCGGTGGCGAGCGACAGGCCCCGCGCGAAGGTGCGCAGGACGGGCTCGTCGGGGCGGCTCACCGGTATCTCCTGAGCGAGGTACCCGATGGCTCCCTTCCGGGTCACCGAGCCGGTGTCGGGCCGCTGAACACCTGCCATCACCCGCAGAAGTGTCGACTTGCCCGCTCCGTTGCCCCCGTGGACCAGGACCTTCTCTCCCGCCGCCACCGCCAGCCGGTCGACGACAAGGCGGTCCGCCACCCTTACGTCCGTCAGCGTGACCACGTCGCCCTCCACGGCTCCCGCCTCCGGGCGGGCCGAGAAGCGCAGCGGCTCCGGAGGCTTGGCCACCGACGTCTCACGCAGTCTGCGCAGACGCTCCTGGGCGTTGCGGATCCGCCCCGAGACCGACGCCTGGACACGGCCACCGGCCCGGTCGTACGCCATCTTGTTGTTGTCTTTGATGGACCGGCCAGCGGCGACACCATGGGCAGTGGTTCTTGTGAACGCCTCCAGCCGTTCCGTCTCCTCGCGCCATTGCACGTACGCCTGCTCCCAGCGGCGCCGGGCCGCCGACTGCTCGGCGCGGAATCCCTCGTATCCCCCGCCGTATCGGACGAGCGCCCGCTGGTCGGCGTCGACCTCGATGAGGGAAGTCGCCACCCTCTCCAGGAAGGTGCGGTCGTGCGAGACGGCGACCACAGTGCCTCCGTGCGCGACCAGGGCGCCCTCCAGCCAGTCCAGAGCGGACTCGTCCAAGTGGTTCGTGGGCTCGTCGAGGAACATGACCTCCGGTCCCGCCGCGATGAGGCAGGCGATTCCCAGACGCGCCTGCTCACCGCCGGACAGGCTGCCCAGCCGCCGGCCGCGGTCGATGTACGCGAGGCCCAACCCGTGCATCGCCTTGTCGACACGAGCGTCCGCCTCGTAGCCACCGCGCAGCTCGAACGCGGTCAGGAGGTCGCCGTACTCGCGCAAGGCCGTGTCCTCTCCTGAGCCGAACGATGCCTCCAACTCGCGGAGCCGCGCCTCCATGGCCCGCACTTCGGCCAGCGCGGCGTCTATCGCGTCTCCCACGCTCTGCTCGGGAGGCAATTGCGGAGTCTGGGCCAGCAGTCCCGCGCCACGCTCGGCGACGACGACCACATCACCGACGTCCGGCGGCTCGACACCGGCGAGCAGGCGCAGCAGGGTCGACTTTCCCGCTCCGTTCTCACCGACCACACCGATCCGCTCCCCGGGGCGAACGGTCAGCGATGCACCGTCCAGTAACAACCGGTCGCCGCGGGCCACGGTCACGTCGCGCAAGGAGATCTGAGTCGGCAAGAGCACCCCCGTGAAGAAGCGGCAGGAGGCCGCATCGACTAATGCAACTCTTGTCGCATTACAGAGATTGTGCCACGATGAAGACAGCTAACGCAACAGGAGTAGCAATTGAATGACAAGACACCGGCTCCCGGCACCCAGCGCCCCGGCGGCCGCACCGCCAGGACCAGGGCGGCCGTCCGGGATGCCGTCCTGACCGGCCTCGGCGAGCACGGCTACCCGGGCCTCACCGTCGAATACGTCGCAGAGCATTCGGGAGTGCACAAGACAACGCTCTATCGCCGGTGGGGAGGCGTCGAAGGGCTGGTGGCCGATGCGCTCGACCTCGCCGGTGAGGACAGTTGGACCCCGCCCGACACGGGCAGCCTGGAAGGAGATCTTCATGCGCTGGCACGGGAGGTCGCCGAATCCTTCGACGACCCGGCAGCGGCGGCAGCGCCTGCCGCGTTCATCGCGGCGGCCTTCCAGTCCCGGCGCGCGGCCGACGCCCTGCGCGCTTTCTACACGGAGCGATTCAGACGGTCGGCGGCCGTCGTCGAGAGAGCGGTCGCCCGGGGTGAGGCACCTGCGGACACCGATGCGGGCGACGTCGTGCGCGCCGTGTCCGCACCGTTGTTCTTCCGGCTCTTCATCACCCGCGAGCCAATCGACCGGGCTCTCGCCGACCGGTCGGCCGCAGCGGCGATCGCGGCACTTCGCGCCGGTGTCTTCTCGGCACGCCGATCGACACAGGCATCGGCATCCACCGGAGCGCCGGCAGACGCCGGAGCCTGATCAGACGGTCCAGGACCGCTCCAGGTCCACGACGTCCCCGGCCAGTGCGGAGACGTCGGCCTCGGTCTGTGCGCGCAGGAGCAGCCGCTCGATGCGCTCCCTGCGGTACTTGCCGTGCTCCGCTGCGGCCAACCACATGGACAGCACCAGAAATTCGTTCTCCGGCGCCTCGCCAAACAGCCCCCGCACCATCCCCGGCGACCCGGCCATCGCGGGATTCCACACCTTCTCCTGCATGAGCGAGAAGTGCTCGACCCGGTCCTCGCGGACACGGCAGTGCGCGACCCGCACCACGTCCGCGTCCGTGAAGCGCGGCTCGAAGCCTGTCTTCACGTCGAAGCGGTAGTCGAAGAGCTTGGCCTGGATGTCCTTGTACGTGCCCGACTGCCCGGCCGCCAGCCGGTCGTGGGACCGCGCCATGAACGAGTCGTAGAAGGGGCGGCTCTCCCAGAAGGCGAACACATGGGCAACGTTGGGCCGTATCCGGCTCCAACCGCCGCCCTGCCCCCGGAATCCCGGCTCACCCAGCAGCCCCGCCCATTTCCGCTGCCCCCGCTCGAACCCTCGACGGTCCACCACGGTGCAGCGAATCCACTTGACCAGCACCGCGCCATCGTACGGCCCGGACCAGGAGGCCGTTCCCTGTCGACAGGAGTGCGTCCACCCGTGCGACAGTGCGCTGGGCATGCACCAGGCCGCCATTCCGTACCGTGCGCCCGCACCGCCCCGACACAATGATCACCATGACAGCGCTGCGCACCAACCCGCTCTTCGCCCGACTCGAATCCGCCGAGCGCGTTCTCGTCGCGGGCGCCGGCGGCGGTTTCGACGTCCACGCCGGGCTGCCGATCGCGCTGTCCCTCATCCATCAGGGAAAACGGTCCACCTGGCCAACCTCACGTTCAACGCCGTGGAAGGTCTTCCACAGGATGCCTGGCTCGCGCCCGACGTCGCCGCGACTCGAGGAGTTCCGCGAGGAGGTCGTACGGCAGCGGCCGCCTCGCCGCATCCCCCACTGAGCGACTACGGTCAACACCCGTAGGAGCGATGGACGTTACGGGGAGGGGAGATCCGGTGAGCAGCATCAACAAGGGGGTCCGGAAGGCCGAGGTGGCACTCAAGTGGGATCCGAGTCCGATGGGCGAGCCGCCCCACGACCTCGACCTGGTGGCCGCGACGTACCGGGCCGATGCCGCAGGTGAGCCGGCGTACGTCGTCCATTTCGACAGCAGGTCACCGGACGGGACGATCATCCTGGCCCGGGACAGCAAGACGGGCCAGGGATTCGGCTCCGACGAGGTGATGACGCTGGAGTTCGACCGGCTGGCGCCGGTGTACGAGCGTGTCGTCGTGGGGGTCGTCATACAGCAGCGCGCCGGCCGGAAGGTGTTCGGCGACGTCGCCAACACGCGGGTGCGGGTCCTGGAAGGCCATGAAGAGCTGGCGACGTGCGACTTCGCCGCGGTCGCGCAGTCCACGGCGGCCGTCGTCTGCGAGTTCACCCGCGGTGCGGCCGGGAACTGGCAGTTCCACGACTCGGTGCGCGGCTTCGACACGGACCCGCAGTCCTTCATCGGCCTGATGAGCGGCTGACGGCGGATCCCGTCGCCGCCCGAGCCCGGGCAAGCCGCGGACATACGGAGGCGGGGAGACCTCCTGGGAGATCTCCCCGCCCTCAGCGGATCGGCTGATCCGCTGCCCGTCGTGTCACACCGGCCGCATCACGGCACGTGTCGTACCGGCGCGTCAGCTGCAGCCGCTGGTGGAGCCGCAGCCCTCGCAGATGTAGCAGGAGCCCGCCCGCTGCATCTTCGTTCCGCACGAGAAGCAGAGCGGTGCGTCGGCGCTGATGCCGAGCTGCATCTCGACCAGCTCGGCCGAGGTGTGCGCCTGCTTCGGAGCCGGAACCTCCGCCTCAGGGGCGGCAACGGCCTTCAGCTCCTGCTGACGCGGAGCGGACTGCGCGAGACCCTCGACGTCGACCTCGTCGTCGGCCGGCTCGTAGGAGCCGGTCTCCAGGTGACGCTGGCGCTCCTCCGCCGAGTGGATGCCAAGCGCCGATCGCGTCTCGAAGGGCAGGAAGTCCAGCGCCAGGCGGCGGAAGATGTAGTCGACGATCGACTGCGCCATCCGCACATCCGGGTCGTCCGTCATGCCGGCCGGCTCGAAGCGCATGTTGGTGAACTTCGAGACGTACGTCTCCAGCGGAACGCCGTACTGCAGACCCACCGAGACGGCGATCGAGAAGGCGTCCATCATGCCCGCGAGGGTGGAGCCCTGCTTCGACATCTTCAGGAAGACCTCGCCGAGACCGTCGTCCGGGTAGGAGTTTGCGGTCATGTAGCCCTCGGCGCCACCGACGGTGAAGGAGGTGGTGATGCCGGGACGGCCCTTGGGGAGGCGCTTGCGGACCGGGCGGTACTCGACGACCTTCTCGACCGCGGCGCGGATCGTCTCCTCGGCCTTCTCGGTGACCTCCGCCTTCTCCTTCTCCTTCTTCTTCGCGGAGAGGGGCTGGCCGACCTTGCAGTTGTCGCGGTAGATCGCGAGCGCCTTGACGCCCATCTTCCACGCCTCGAAGTAGATCTCCTCGACCTCCTCGACGGTCGCCGACTCCGGCATGTTGACCGTCTTGGAGAGCGCGCCGGAGATCCACGGCTGGATGGCCGCCATCATGCGGACGTGACCCATCGCGGAGATGGAGCGCTCGCCCATCGCGCAGTCGAAGACCTCGTAGTGCTCGGTCTTCAGACCGGGCGCGTCGATCACGTTGCCGTGATCGGCGATGTGGGCGACGATCGCCTCGATCTGCTCCGGCTGGTAGCCGAGGCGGCGCAGCGCCTGCGGCACGGTGCCGTTGACGATCTGCATCGAACCGCCGCCGACCAGCTTCTTGAACTTGACCAGCGCCAGGTCCGGCTCGAGGCCGGTCGTGTCGCAGGACATCGCGAGACCGATGGTGCCGGTCGGGGCGATCACGGACGCCTGGGAGTTGCGGAAGCCGTTCTTCTCGCCGAGACGGATCACGTCCTGCCAGGCCTCGGTGGCCGCGGCCCAGATCGGCGTGTCGAGGTCGTCCATGCGGACGGCCGTGGCGTTGGCGTCGGCGTGCTGCTTCATGACGCGCTTGTGCGGCTCGGCGTTGCGCGCGTAGCCGTCGTAGGGGCCGACGACCGCGGCGAGTTCGGCGGAGCGCTTGTAGGACGTGCCGGTCATCAGGGACGTGATGGCGCCGGCGAGGGCGCGGCCGCCGTCCGAGTCGTACGCGTGGCCGGTCGCCATGAGCAGGGCGCCGAGGTTGGCGTAACCGATGCCGAGCTGGCGGAAGGCGCGGGTGTTCTCACCGATCTTCTGCGTCGGGAAGTCCGCGAAGCAGATCGAGATGTCCATCGCGGTGATGACCAGCTCGACGACCTTGGAGAAGCGCTCGACGTCGAAGGACTGGTGGCCCTCGCCGTTGTCCTTGAGGAACTTCATGAGGTTCAGCGAGGCGAGGTTGCACGAGGTGTTGTCCAGGTGCATGTACTCGCTGCACGGGTTCGAGCCGTTGATGCGGCCGGACTCGGGGCAGGTGTGCCAGTGGTTGATCGTGTCGTCGTACTGGATGCCCGGGTCGGCGCAGGCCCAGGCGGCCTCGGCCATCTTGCGGAAGAGCTCCTTGGCGTCGACCTCCTCGATGACCTCACCGGTCATCCGGGCACGCAGACCGAACTTGCCGCCGGACTCCACGGCCCTCATGAACTCGTCGTTCACGCGCACCGAGTTGTTGGCGTTCTGGTACTGGACCGACGTGATGTCGTCGCCGCCCAGGTCCATGTCGAAGCCCGCGTCACGCAGCGCGCGGATCTTCTCCTCTTCCTTGACCTTGGTCTCGATGAAGTTCTCGATGTCGGGGTGGTCGACGTCGAGGATGACCATCTTGGCCGCGCGGCGGGTGGCACCGCCGGACTTGATCGTTCCTGCAGAGGCGTCGGCACCCCGCATGAACGAGACCGGGCCGGAGGCGTTGCCGCCCGAGGACAGCAGCTCCTTGGAGGAGCGGATACGGGAGAGGTTCAGGCCGGCGCCGGAGCCGCCCTTGAAGATCATGCCCTCTTCCTTGTACCAGTCGAGGATCGACTCCATGGAGTCGTCGACGGACAGGATGAAGCAGGCGGAGACCTGCTGCGGCTGGGGCGTGCCGACGTTGAACCACACCGGCGAGTTGAAGCTGAAGATCTGGTGCAGCAGGGCGTACGCGAGCTCGTGCTCGAAGATCTCGGCGTCGGCGGGCGAGGCGAAGTAGTTGTAGTCCTCGCCGGCCTTGCGGTACGTCTTCACGATCCGGTCGATGAGCTGCTTGAGACCGGTCTCGCGCTGGGGGGTGCCGACCGCCCCGCGGAAGTACTTGCTGGTGACGATGTTGACCGCGTTCACCGACCAGAAGTCGGGGAACTCGACGCCACGCTGCTCGAAGTTCACCGAGCCGTCACGCCAGTTGGTCATGACGACGTCACGGCGCTCCCAGACCACCTCGTCGTACGGGTGCACGCCGGGGGTGGTGTGGATCCGCTCGATACGCAGTCCCTTGCTCGCCTTGGCTCCCTTGGTGCGGGACCCTCGTGCCGGGCCGCTCGTCGTCTCGGTCATGCCGCCTCCCATACATGGGCAAAAACGCCCTGAAGTGCCCAGATCTTCCCGTGGCACTGCTTGTGTCTGTTGTCCCGGAGCGCTGCGCAGCGCCCGTGACAGGTCATGTGCCGCCCGGAAGCGGGTGGAGATCCGTGACGCACGGCTCCGCCCGCTCGGCGGGTGCCGCTCAGTCGGCGGCGGTGGCGGGAACGGGGACCTCGACAGCCCCGTCGCTCCGCTCCTGTGCAGGGGGCCGTTCGTCGCGCAGCTCGGCGATGGCGGCCTCGAAGTCCTCGAGTGAGTCGAACGCCCGGTAGACGGACGCGAACCGCAGGTACGCGACGAGGTCGAGTTCCTGCAGGGGGCCGAGTATGGCCAGACCCACGTCATGGGTGGTCAGCTCGGCGCTGCCGGTGGCGCGCACCGCTTCCTCGACCCGCTGGCCGAGCTGAGCGAGGGCGTCCTCGGTGACCGGCCGCCCCTGGCATGCCTTGCGCACGCCGGAGATGACCTTGGTACGGCTGAAGGGTTCCGTCACACCGCTGCGCTTGATCACCATCAGCGACGCGGTCTCCACCGTCGTGAAGCGGCGGGAGCAGTCGGGGCACTGCCGGCGGCGTCGGATCGACGTTCCGTCGTCGGTGGTCCGACTGTCGACGACGCGGCTGTCAGGGTGCCTGCAGAAGGGACAGTGCATGGCTCCCAACCCCTCCTTCACAGCACGACCGAATAGCCTCAACTGGCTCGCTGAGCCCCCCGAAGCAGCCACAAGCATAGGCGATGCCCCGAGCTCCGACGGACCAGGGACCACAACTTCTGGGTGGCGGTCACAATCCAACCACTAGATCTGGGGTCTGAGTGCCTTCTCGGCCCGTAGAGCGTGTCGCGCGTCCCCCTGGAGGAAGCCGCCGCGCACGGGGCGTATGGCGGCAGTTCACGGAGCGCACACGACGCATCGAGCGCCGCCGTCGCGGGTGCGGCGGCGGGCGTCACCCACGAGCGAGTGCCAGACTGGGGCGGGCCCGGTCCCCTCGCCTCCAGCGGCGGAGGCTACCGTAGGTCTTCTCGTCGGCCCACCTTCCGGCGTTCGCACATACACCCAGCTGAGCGGCCACGTCAGGCAATCTGCGATTTTTCACTCGAACGTGTGTTTGGCGCAACCTTTCGAAACCAACTACCGTTGTCCAGCTAGGGAGACCATTCGAGAGGGGCCGACGTGACCACCACCGCTGACAGTGCCGCCATCACTGCCCAGGACCGCTCCCAGAACCGATTCGAGCCGGTGCATGCCATGAATGACGCAGCCAAGACCCCGGAGGGGCCCAAGCCCACCCGCTCGCTGCCCGGCCGACCTCCAGGGATCCGTGCGGACAGCTCCGGCCTCACGGACCGGCAGCGGCGTGTCATCGAGGTGATCCGCGACTCCGTGCAGCGGCGGGGTTACCCGCCGTCCATGCGCGAGATCGGCCAGGCCGTCGGCCTGTCCAGCACCTCCTCCGTCGCCCACCAGCTCATGGCACTGGAGCGCAAGGGCTTCCTGCGGCGGGACCCGCACCGCCCCCGCGCCTACGAGGTCCGCGGCTCCGACCAGCCCAGCACCCAGCCGACGGACACCACGGGCAAGCCCGCAGCCTCCTACGTGCCGCTGGTCGGCCGGATCGCCGCCGGTGGCCCGATCCTCGCCGAGGAGTCCGTCGAGGACGTCTTCCCCCTCCCCCGCCAGCTGGTCGGCGACGGCGAGCTGTTCGTGCTCAAGGTCGTCGGTGACTCGATGATCGAGGCCGCCATCTGCGACGGCGACTGGGTGACGGTGCGCCGCCAGCCCGTCGCGGAGAACGGGGACATCGTCGCCGCCATGCTGGAGGGCGAGGCCACCGTCAAGCGCTTCAAGCGGGAGAACGGCCACGTCTGGCTGCTTCCCCACAACGCGGCGTACCAGCCCATCCCCGGCGACGAGGCGACCATCCTCGGCAAGGTGGTGGCAGTGCTTCGGCGGGTCTGACGGACTCGCCGGCTCGGACCGGGCCCCGGGACCCACTGCGCCGGTCCCGGGGCCCTGCTGTGTCTCTACCGAACGGGAACGGTCCTCCAGTGTGGTGTGCCGCCCCCTGGGGGACCTCTGTGCCTCTCCCCGGTCGAGCCTGGGCCGTCGGGCTATTTGCCGTCGGCCTTGGCCGCCGCATCGATGGCAGCCAGCGACCGGCGCACCTGATTGCGGTCCGTCGTGTACCAGAAGTCGGGCAGGGAAGCCCGCAGGTAGCTGCCGTACCGGGCGTTGGCCAGCCTGGGATCCAGTACGGCCACCACTCCGCGATCCCCCGTGGCACGCACCAGACGGCCGGCGCCCTGCGCCATCAGGAGGGCGGCATGCGTGGCGGCGACGGCCATGAATCCATTGCCTCCGGCCTCCTCCACCGCCTTCTGCCGCGCGCTCATCAACGGGTCGTCCGGCCGCGGGAACGGAATCCGGTCCATGACCACCAGCTGGCAACCGGGGCCCGGGACATCGACGCCCTGCCACAAGGAGAGCGTGCCGAACAGGCACGTCTCGGGATCGCCGGCAAAGGTCTTGATCAGCTCGCCGAGCGTTTCCTCGCCCTGCAGCAGAATCGGCTTGTCGAGCCGCCCTCTCAACTCCTCCGCGGCCGCCTTGGCTGCCCGCATGGAGGAGAACAGCCCCAAAGTGCGCCCGCCCGCAGCCTCCACCAGCTCGGCCAGCTCGTCCATCATGTCGCCGCGCGAGCCTTCACGGCCGGGTGTCGCCAGGTGCCGGGCGACGTAGAGGATGCCCTGCTTGGGATAGTCGAAGGGCGAGCCGACATCGAGCCCCTTCCACTGCGGCACCTCCTCTCCTCCGGTGCCCTCCGGGGCGAGCCCCAGGGATGCCCCCACGCCGTTGAAGTCGCCGCCGAGCTTGAGCGTCGCGGACGTGAGCACGACCGACCGCTCCGCGAACAGCTTCTCGCGCAGCAGTCCCGAGACCGACAGCGGCGCCACCCGCAGGGACGCGCCGAAGCGGTCGTGCCGCTCGTACCAGACGACGTCGTACTCCGAACCGAGCGTGATGCGCTCGGCAACAGCGTGGATGTTCTCGACGGAGGCAAGCGCCTGCTTGCGCACCGCGTCCTCGTCCTGGACCGACTTGTCCCGGGTGGAGCCCAGCGCGCTGATCACCGTCCGCGAGGCGTCCCGCAGAGCCAGGAGTGCGTAGCCCAGATCCTCGGGGATCTCCTCGAGGCGGCCCGGCAGCGCCAGCTCCATCACACGCTCGAACGTCTCCGAAGCGGTCTGGAGCGCGTCCGCCGCCTTCTCGTTGACCAGTTTCGCCGCGCGGCGCACAGCCCGGTTGACCTGGCCGGGAGTGAGCTCGCCGGTGGCGACTCCGGTCACGCGCGAGACCAGTTCATGGGCCTCGTCGACGATCAGGACCTCGTGCTGCGGCAGGACCGGCGCCCCCTCGATGGCGTCGATCGCGAGCAGCGCATGATTGGTGACCACCACGTCGGCGAGCTTCGCCCGCTCCCTGGCCATCTCGGCGAAGCACTCCGCACCGTACGCGCACTTGGAAGCCCCGAGGCATTCGCGGGACGAGACGGAGACCTGACTCCAGGCACGGTCGGAGACACCGGGCGTGAGATCGTCGCGGTCACCCGTCTCGGTCTCGTCCGCCCAGTCCCGCATGCGCAGGAGGTCCTGGCCCAGCTTGCTCGTCGGCGCGGCGGCCTCGAACTGGTCGAAGAGACCCTCCTCCTCGTCCTGCGGAGCGCCCTCGTGCAGTCGGTGCAGACAGAGGTAGTTGGAGCGGCCCTTGAGCATGGCGAACTCGGGCCGCCTGCGCAGCAGGGGATGCAGCGCGTCGACCGTGCGCGGAAGATCGCGCTCCACCAGCTGGCGCTGCAGCGCGAGCGTGGCCGTGGCAACGACCACCCGCTCCCCGTGCGCGAGCGCCGGCACGAGATAGCCCAGCGACTTTCCGGTGCCGGTGCCGGCCTGCACCAGAAGGTGGGAATTGTCGTCGATGGCCTCGGCCACGGCCTCGGCCATGGTGACCTGGCCTGGCCGTTCCACTCCGCCGACAGCGGTGACGGCGGCGTGGAGGAGCTCGGGGAGGGATGACTTCGTCATAGCTCGACCAGCCTACGGGGCACCACTGACAACAGGATCACGCATCGGGCCCATCAGGCCATGCCAGCGGGTTCGGTACGGTGCCGTGCACGGCCGCGTGGGGGCGTTCGGGCCGGTCACGGTAGCCGTCGAGATGGAGCCTGTTGCGGTTCAGACACAGCCGGTCGATACGCTCCGTGAGCAGATCGAACAGCTCGTAACGCTCCTTGAGCTGGGGAAAGCGGGCCTGATACCTCAGGACCTCCGCCCGTACGAGTGAGAAGAAGCGGTCCTCGGCGATTCCCAGTTGCTCCTCGAAAAGCGGCGCGAGGTAGCGGAAGACACCCACGAACAGGCCCGCATGAATGAACTGGGTGAGGAACCCGGGCTCCTCGGTCAGCAGGATCCGGCGGACGTCGTCCGGCATCGAGGCGTGCTCCGGCAGCGGCCGGGCGCTGATGTTGACGTCGTCGACGAAATCCTTGATCGCCAGCCGCACCGGGACGTCGTGCTCGTCGTAGACGACGATCGCGTTCTCGCCGTGGGGGGAGAAGACGGTGCCGTAGCGGTAGAGGAAATGCAGCAGCGGAGGCAGGAGCGCGGCGAACAACCGCTGGAGCCAGACCTCCGGGGCGAGCCCCGACCGCTCGACGAGCTCCGCGGCGAATGCGCGGCCCCGCGGGTCGATGTGGAGCAGCGCTGCCAGGGTGCGGGCCCGTTCACCGGGGTCCAGGCGGGGCTGGAGCGGCTCGCGCCAGATCGCGCCGAGAAGTTCCTTGTACTGATAGGGCACGTCGTCGAGGCGGTCGTACAGAGGATGCTCGACGGTGACCGAGGCGACCTCGCCCAGGAGGATCACCCGGCACTCGTCGCGGAGGAACGGGTCGCCGTCGCGCAGGCCGTGCACCCAGGCGGTGACGGCCGGCGCGGCCAGGGTCCGTTCGGTGGGCAGACCGCGCCACACCAGAGTGTTCAGAACCGACAGCGGCAGTTTGACCATGTGCCGGTCGGGACGGTCGATGTTCACGAACGTGCGGATGGACTGCTGGGGCAACCGGAGGTCGCCGTCCTCCGGCAGCGGCACGATCTGCCGGCGCGCGATGGCCGCTGCGTACAGGGGCAGCAGCACCTCGTCCCACTGCCACGGGTGTACGGGGAGGAGGAGGTACGCCGCCGGATCCAGCCCTCCGGCGCGCAGAGCGGCCTCGAAACCCGCACGCACAAAGTCGTCGAGCTCGTGGCGGTAGAGGTCGTCCGGGGAGGCGAGGTGGGCGACGCCCCGGTAACGGGCGAGCGCGGAGCTGACGGCGATCCAGGGCAGTGCGGTGGGGCGGCGCGCCTCGGGGGCCCAGCGGGCGGCGTCAGCCGCGGAGAAGCCGATGCGGCCCTTGTTCAGGACGAGCCACGGATGTCCGGTCTGGTGCCCTTCGAGTTCGGCGTAGCCGAGGTCGGCCAGCTCGGCGGCGGTGACAGTGGTGTGGTCGAGCGCGGTGTCGGCGGTGAGCGTCAGGGAGAGTTCGCGCAGCAAGTGGCCGAGGGTGGCTCCGTCGAGGGCGAGGGTCTCCTTCGCTCGGGCGAGGAAGGCGAGCGGGTCCGAGAAGGGCTGCCCGTCCCATTCGACGGAGGCGGCATCCACGCGCCAGCTTCCGTAGGCACCGCGCCGCGCCAGAAAAGTCAGGTCCCCCGTGTCCCCGACGGTGAGGGCATAGCGACGGCGCGGTGCGGGGCGGCCGGAGACGGCGGAACGAGCGTCGTCGTGGCGGCCGCCCGGGCCGGCAGGCGATTCCGCGATCATCGGCTCGATGATCTCCTCGTAAGCGAACTCGCCGAGCATCTTCGCCAGGAGACGGCCGCCGGCCCGTTCCCAGCTCTCGCGGTCGAGGCCGGGCGGCAGGTGCAGCCGGGTCGACAGCGCATCCGGTCCGGCGGCTTCGGCGCATGCGGAGCCGGGCGGATCTATCGAGGCGGTGGGTTCGGTCGACGCGGTGGAGTCGTGGCTGGCAGGCGACTTCGGCACGGGGACTCCTCGAGGGGAACCGATGCGGTTCGAGCGGTGTAAGTAAGGCAGCGAGCTGTTCACAGCAGGTCCCGCAGACCGCGATCGCGGACCATGAGCGCGGCTCGCTTGTCGGGCAGGTCGACTTCGGCGAAGAAGCGGAAGCCGGCCCTGAGGAACGCGGATACGGAAGGGGTGTTGCGCAGGTCCGGTTCGGCGATGACGCGTGCACAGCGGGGGCGGCGGTCGAGTACGAGGTCGGCAACGGCTCTGAGGAGCACGGAGCCCAGACCTCGCCCACGGTCGGCGACGCCGCCGAGGAGGAGGTGGATGCCTGTGTCGTGCGGTCGGGCCGGGTAGTGGCGGGCCAGAGGGTCGAGATCGGCACGGTAGATCTCGAAGTAGCTCATGGGTGTGCCGTCGAGCACACCGAGACAGGGGAAGCTCCGGCCGGCTCCGTCGCACTGGCCGCGCAGGTGGGCGGCCGTGACGGTCTCGGGCCCGGCCAGGCCCCAGTAGGCGGCGACGGCCGGGTCGTTCATCCAGCGGGTGATCACGGAGAGGTCTCGCTCCGGGACGACGGGGACGAGGTGGAAGTCACCGGCGGGGGTGTTCACCGGCCCCCAGTCCGCAGGGGCGTCCAGCAGGTCCGCTGAGGTGTCCCACGGCTCCTGCGCGGCCGCAGGGACCTCGTGCGCGGGAGGAGTGCCGTCGCCCTCCTCATGGAGGGTCTCGAGGAACTCCTCGGGCAGCCGCAGGTCGAGGGTCTGCTCGGGGCCCGAGCCGGGCGGGGACGCCTCGTCCGTACCGGGGTCGGTCGCGGCTTCGCGGTGAGGCACGGCGACGGTCTCCTCTCGTCGTTCGGACGTGGTCAGGTCTTCGGCGTTCGGTGATCCGCACGGTGTTCAGGAAAGGAGCGGGTTGGTGATGGTGACGTAGACGGACTGGGTGTCGACGGGACCGACGAGTTCGTCGAGGCCGTGGAGACGGGTGAGCAGGTTGGCCTTGGAACGAAGGGTCGGGGCTTCGAGAAGCAGAGCCGGCAGCGGCGAGCCGAGGGAGGAATTGGCCGCCAGGAATCGCCGGAACGCGGCGAGGAGTACGCGTTCGTCGGCGAGGTGCTGCGCTCCGAAGGCGCCGATCAGGCCGAGCACGTTGTTGATGCCGAGGTAGTACGCGAAGCGCTCGTCCGTCACGTCGTCGGAGACGAAGGTATCGCTTTCGGCGCCGATTCCCGGGAGGCGGCGCTCCAGTTCGTCCCGGTGGGACTCACGGAAGTAGTAGCCCTGATTGTCCCGGTAGCGGCCGCCTGTCGGCCAGCCTTCGGGGTCCAGGAGGACGAGGGTGTTCTGCTGGTGCGCTTCCAGTGCGATGCCCGCGGTGGCGTCGAGCCAGAGCACGGGGCGTACGACGTGGTCCAGGTAGCGCAGGAACCACTCCGTGGCGACGGCGGGAACGGGCCGGCCTGTCCGGGCGGCGAGACACTCGACCGTGTCGGAGAGGCGTGAACGCGTGCCGGTGCGCCCGGGCCAGGGCCGCGGTGAGGTCAGGGCTGCGATGCAGACGGCGTCGTCGCTGTGGTGGAAGGGGTTGTGGCGCAGCATGACGTCGAGTCCGGGGACAGGTTCACCGTCGGGCGTGTCGACCGCGAGCCATGCCGGATCGCGCACGATGTCGAATCCGGGGTGCGCCGCCCGCCACTGTTCGGCGAGTCCGGTGCGGAGCAGCCGATGCACCTCCACCCCCCGGTGGAGTTCCTTGCGGAGGTTCTCCCGGCGGGAGTTGGTGATGCGCAGGCCGAGGGACAGCTTGAGCATCGCGGATGCCCCGGGGCGGTGCACGGTGCGGACGGAGGAGGTGGGGTGCCAGGGGTCGCCGTGGGAACCGAGGTCGTGGAGCAGGCCGGCGTCCAGCAGCGCGGCCACGGTGGGCCGGTGCCGGAGGTCGCGTGCCTGCCACGGGTGCAGGGGCAGCGCGGCGCAGTTGGCGGGGAGCTGGATGTCGCCGGCGAGGCGGGAGGTGAGCTGCTCGGCGGCGAGCGTGCGTCCTTGCTCGGTCCAGGCCGAGTCGGCTGCGAGCACCGACCGGTCGACTGCCCACCAGTGCAGCGGGAAGGCACCGTACAACTCCGGTGAGTAGATCAGGGCTTCGGCGTCGGAGAGTCCCTCACGGCTCTTCGGTGTGGGGTGGAGCGGGTGGCCGAGCAGGAGGGACTGTTCGGCGTCGAGGAAGAGGTCCGCGTCCTCTGGTGCGACGGGGTGCCTGCGCCGGTGAGCGATGAACTGGGCTGTGCGCCGGACGGAATCGGCTACGCGGCCGACGAGGTCGGCTCCGTCCGTGCCGCCGGCTTCCCGGCCGAGGAGCGCGGCCACGGTCACCGCGTCGGCGGTGGTGGCGTCGTGCGGGCTGCTTTCAAGAGCCGGCGGGCCGAAGCGGTGCCATCCGGAGGGTGACCAGTAGTGGACGGGGACGAGCAGGGCGGTCCCGCTGCCGTGGAGCGGAACGCGCAGGGTGTCGCCCTCGGGCTCGGCGAGGTTGTTCTCGCGCACCCAGCAGCGGAGCAGGTTCTCGACGGCGGCGGCATCGGCGGCACGGCTGGGATCCGGATGGTCGAGCCGGTCCCCCGCTTCGGGGGCCGTGGACACGTGCCGGGCGGTGGTCGGGGTTTCGTCGTCGAATCCTCCGGTCTGCTGGCGCGGCACCGTCGCCGCCTCGGCCGTGAGCGGCCCGCTCATTGCTCCGTGGGCACGGTGAGCGGCGGTGGGGCGGCCGTGGGACTCGGGCACTTCGGGTGCGGGGCTGGTGTTCACGGAGGCTTCCTTGTGACGGGGATCCGGGGATCAGTACGACTGCCCGCTGTCGGCGCGGCGTGGAGTGGAGCGTTCTGCGGCGGCCAGGGCGTCCGCGAAGCGGTCGAGGACGGCCACGGCCTGTTCGTCGGTGAGCGTGAGAGGAGGCAGGAGGCGCACGACGGCGCAGTGGCGTCCGCCGAGTTCGACGATGAGGCCGCGGTTCAGGCATTCCCGCTGGACGGTCGCGGCGAGCGCGGGAGCGGGTGGGGGGACGAGCGCGTCGCGGGCCGTGGAGTCGGGGTCGACGAGCTCCACGCCGATCATCAGGCCCCGGCCCCGTACGTCTCCGATGCAGGAGTGAGCGGCGGCGAGACCCTGGAGCCGGGCCAGCATGCGTGCGCCGAGGGTTGCGGCCCGCGCGGCGAGGCGGTTCTCGCGCACGTACGCGAGGGTGGCCGCTCCGGCCGCCATCGCCAGCTGGTTGCCGCGGAACGTGCCGGCGTGTGCTCCCGGCTGCCACGTGTCGAGTTCGGACCGGTAGACGATGACCGCGAGCGGGAGGGAGCCGCCGATGGCCTTGGACATGACCATCACGTCGGGCACGATGTCGCTGTGCTCGACGGCCCAGAAGGTGCCGGTGCGGCCCACTCCGGTCTGCACCTCGTCGGCGATCAGAGGGATGGAGCGGGCGGCGGTGATCCGGCGCATCCGCCGCAGCCACTCGTCAGGTGCGGGGATCACCCCGCCCTCGCCCTGCACCGGTTCGAGGATCATTCCGGCGGGGGCCGGCGCACCGCCCTTGGGGTCGTCGAGGAGGTTCTCGGTCCAGCGTGCGGCGAGTTCGGCGCCGCGTTCGCCGCCGATGCCGAAGGGGCAGCGGTAGTCGTGCGGGTAGGGAAGTCGTGTCACCCGGACGTCGGTGGCGCCGCCCGATGCGTCGAGGGCGCCCGCAGTCATGCCGTGGTAGGCGCCGGTGAAGGCGAGGACTCCGTTGCGGCCGGTGGCGGTGCGGACCAGTTTGAGTGCCGCTTCCACGGCGTCGGTGCCCGCCGGACCGCAGAACTGGATCCGGGCGTCGGAGGCGAGCTGGGGCGGAAGCGTGGCGAACAGCTCCGTGGTGAACGCGTCCTTGACCGGTGTGGCCAGGTCCAGGATGTGCAACGGCGCCCCGGAGTCGAGGACCTTCTTGATGGCTTCGAGGACGACGGGGTGGTTGTGCCCGAGCGCGAGCGTTCCGGCTCCGGAGAGACAGTCGAGGTAACGGCGGCCGTCGGCGCCCTCGATCGTCAGTCCGCGAGCGCGTACGGGCACGATGGGCAGCGAGCGCGCATAGGTGCGGGCGGCCGATTCGCGGAGCGACTGCCGGCGCAGGATGCCCTCGTGGGCGGCGGCCGGGGCGATCGGAGCAGGTTCGGTCACGGCCACGGCTGTTGGTCCTTCCACTGTCACGGTTGCGTTTCGCATGGGTACGGCTTCGGCCCTGCGACCGCTCGCTGTTGAGCCGCCCCCGTGTTCCCGCCCCTACCAACGACGCGGCGGGCCGGGGATCACGGCCGGGAGGAAGATCCTTGCGGCGGCGGAACCGTGGACCTGGTGCACGCCGTCCCCATCGGCACCGGCATAGTTGGGGGGCCGCACCCGGCGGTGAACTCCACCGGGGCGGCGGCGGACTCGTCCGCCGCCGGAAGTACCGGCATTGCCGGGATGTGGCTCAGTTCAGACGGAACAGCAGCACCGAAGTCCCAGGGGGATCACGAGATGCGACCCATTCGCCCGACGCTGGCAGCGGCGTCCCTTGCCGCCGTGCTGGCGCTGGCTGCCACCGCCTGCGGTCCGAGCGAGGACACCGCGGGCGACAAGCCGAGTGCATCGGCCGGTCAGACCGCCGATGACAAGATCACCATTCCGGACGATCTCAAGGAGCGGCTCAAGGAGCGCGGGATCGACCTGGACAAGTGGAAGAACGGCGAGTGGAAGAACTGGGACAAGGACAAGTGGCTGCGTGAGGCCAAGGACTTCGTCAACCCGATCATCGAGGACCTGTGGGACCCGGACCGCATGCGCGACGCCGAGAAGCCGCCGGCGAAGCCCGTCGACCCGGACATCTCGGGTGACGAGGGTGTCACCGACCCGACGCCGGAGCCCGTCGACGCCGTGCCCGTGAAGGCGCCCTACCACACGAGCGCCGCCGAGGCGGGCAAGGTCTTCTTCGACGGCCCCCAGGGTTCGATGGTGTGCTCCGCGACCGTCGTGCAGGACCCGGCCAACCCCGGCAAGTCGAACATGGTGTGGACCGCCGGTCACTGCGTCCACGCGGGCAAGAGCGGCGGCTGGTACCGCAACATCGCCTTCGTCCCGTCGTACAACGACGGCGCGCTGCCCACCTCGGAGCTGGAGAAGGCTCCGAAGGAGAAGATCGCTCCCCACGGCGTGTGGTGGGGCGACTGGGCCCAGACGTCCGAGCAGTGGATCGCCCAGGGTGCGGCGACCGGCGGCCAGGGTGCGCCGTACGACTTCGCCGTCATCCACGTCACTCCGGAGAAGGGCAGCACGGGCAAGTCGCTCGAGGAGACGGTCGGCGCCGCTCTGCCGGTCGACTTCAAGGCCCCGGCCGTGCCGGACATCAAGAGCATGACCGCTACCGGCTACCCGGCGGCTCCGCCGTACGACGGTCAGAAGCTGTTCCAGTGCGCCGACAAGCCGGGCCGGCTCTCGCTGAAGGCCGAGGAGCCGACGATGTACCGCATCGGCTGCACGATGACCGGCGGTTCCTCCGGTGGCGGCTGGGTGGCCGAGGGCCAGGACGGCCGGCCCGCCCTGGTGTCCAACACCTCCATAGGCCCGGTGACGGCCGGCTGGCTTGCGGGCCCGCGGCTCGGCAAGGAGGCCGAGGGCGTCTACACGGCGGTCAGCAAGAAGTTCGCGGGCCAGTGACCTGACACGTGCCTCGCGTGGCAACAGCGTCACGTGACGGCACCGCAGTCCTCTGACAGCAAGGGGCGTTCGGCCGGACGGCCGGGCGCCCCTTGCTCGTCACGTGGAGACTCGGTGGAGTTGCCGACCGGCCTCAACTGCGCGTCCACGCACCGGCTTAGAGTGGTGCCGCACCTGCGGCGGCTCCGGAAGGCCGCCCCTTCGCATGACACGCTCATGGCAACCGCGCACAGCGCAGACGCCGCCCGTGTGTCGCATCAGGCGCTGGTGCACCCGCGTTCATGGCACATTTCGCAAGTACTTCAGGGGGAATCGTTTCCATGCGATCCATACGTCCGCTGCTGGCTGCCGCCGGCCTCGTCTCGGCCCTCGCGCTGACGGCGACCGCCTGCGGCCCCGGCGAGGACAAGGCTGCAGACAAGCCCGCCGCCTCCGCGGAAGGCGCAGACAACAGCGGCGCAGACGCCGCACTCCCCGCCGACCTGGCCGACCAGCTCAAGGAGCACGGTGTCGACCTGGACAAGTGGAAGAACGGCGAGTGGAAGAACTGGGAGAAGGACAAGTGGCTGCGTGAGGCCAAGGACTTCGTCAACCCGGTGATCGAGGGCCTGTGGAAGCCCGAGCGCATGACGACGGCCAAGGCGCCTGCGAAGACGCTCTCCGCCGGTGACATCTCCGGTGACCAGGACGTCACCGACCCGGAGCCGCGCCCGGTGCGGGCCGAGGAGGAGAAGAAGCCCTACCACCGGAACGCCGCACCGGTCGGCAAGGTGTTCTTCGACGCCCCCGAGGGCTCGATGGTCTGTTCGGCGACGGTCGTCAAGGACCCGAGGAACCCGGGCCGGTCCAACCTCGTCTGGACCGCCGGGCACTGCGTGCACGCCGGTCGGGCGGGAGGCTGGTACCGCAACATCGCCTTCGTCCCCGCCTACAACGACAAGGGCAAGTCCCCCGCCGCGCTGGAGCACGCCCAGCCGCAGGAGATCGCTCCGTACGGCGTCTACTGGGCGGACTGGGTCGCGACCTCGGGCGAGTGGATCGACCAGGGCGGTCCGACGGGGGGCACCGGCGCCGCCTACGACTACGCCGTGATGCACGTGAAGCCCGAGCAGGGCTCGAAGTCCCTGGAGGAGACGGTGGGCGCCGCGCTCGACGTCGACTTCGAGGCTCCCGACGCCAAGAGCATCGGCACGATGGGCGCGTGGGGTTACCCGGCGGCCCCGCCCTACAACGGCGCGATCATGCACAAGTGCCTGGACCAGCCGGGCCGGCTCTCCATCGCCCCCGGCACGCCCACGATGTGGCGTATCGGCTGCACGATGACGGGCGGATCCTCGGGTGGCGGCTGGTTCGTCCGGCAGCCCGGGGGCAAGACGGTGCTCGTCTCCAACACGTCGATCGGCCCGGTCACCTCGGGCTGGCTCGCCGGCCCGCGGCTGGACCGGGGAGCCCAGCAGATCTTCACGACGATGAGCGAGAAGTTCGCGGGGCAGTAGGCATCTTCGAGCCGGGCGGATCATGCGGAAGGCCCGCCTCCCCGAGGGGAGGCGGGCCTTCCGTCCGGTCGCGGGCGCTGTGCCGCGTCAGTGGGTCGCCGGGACGTACGGGGCCAGTGCGGCGGCCAGCTCCTCGTGGACCCGCGCATTGAGCAGGGTGCCCTCCGTGGTGTGCTCCTCGGAGACGACCTCGCCCTCGGCGTGCACGCGCGAGACGAGCCCGCCCTGGGTGTACGGGACGAGCGCCTCGATCTCCACCTCGGGCCGCGGCAGCTCGGTGTCGATCAGAGCCAGGAGCTCGCCGATGCCCGAGCCCGTGCGAGCCGAGACGGCGATCGCGTGCCGCTCGATGCGCAGCAGCCGCTGCAGCACCAGCGGGTCGGCCGCGTCCGCCTTGTTGATCACGACGATCTCGGGCACGTCCAGCGCGCCCACGTCGCGGATCACCTCGCGCACGGCGGCCAGCTGCTCCTCCGGAGCCGGGTGCGAACCGTCCACCACGTGCAGGATCAGGTCGGAGTCGCCGACCTCCTCCATCGTGGAGCGGAACGCCTCGACCAGGTGGTGCGGCAGGTGCCGTACGAATCCGACGGTGTCGGCGAGGGTGTAGATCCGGCCGCTCGGCGTCTCGGCCCGGCGGACGGTCGGGTCGAGGGTGGCGAACAGGGCGTTCTCCACCAGGACACCGGCGCCGGTGAGGCGGTTGAGCAGCGAGGACTTGCCGGCGTTGGTGTAGCCGGCGATCGCGACCGACGGCACCCTGTTGCGGCGGCGCTCCCGGCGCTTGATCTCGCGGCCCGTCTTCATCTCCGCGATCTCCCGGCGCATCTTCGCCATCTTCTCGCGGATCCGTCGCCGGTCCGTCTCGATCTTGGTCTCACCGGGACCACGGGTAGCCATGCCGCCACCACCGCCGCCGCCCATCTGACGGGACAGCGACTGACCCCAGCCGCGGAGCCTGGGCAGCATGTACTGCATCTGCGCCAGAGCGACCTGTGCCTTGCCCTCTCGGGACTTGGCGTGCTGAGCGAAGATGTCGAGGATCAGCGCGGTGCGGTCGACCACCTTGACCTTGACGACGTCCTCGAGGTGGATGAGCTGGCCGGGGCTGAGCTCACCGTCGCAGACGACGGTGTCGGCTCCGGTCTCGAGCACGATGTCGCGCAGCTCGGTCGCCTTGCCCGACCCGATGTAGGTGGCCGGGTCCGGCTTGTCGCGCCGCTGGATGACTCCGTCGAGCACCAGGGCGCCCGCGGTCTCGGCGAGCGCCGCGAGCTCCGCGAGGGAGTTCTCGGCGTCCTGCACGGTCCCCGAGGTCCAGACGCCGACCAGCACGACGCGCTCCAGGCGCAGCTGTCGGTACTCGACCTCGGTGACGTCTTCGAGCTCGGTGGAGAGGCCCGCCACGCGCCGCAGAGCGGCACGCTCGGAGCGGTCGAACTGATCGCCGTCCCGCTCGGTGTCGATCTCGTAGCTCCAGGCGACGTCCTCTTCCATCAGGGCATCGGCCCGAAGGCTCTCGGTGCGCGTCTCCGCGAAGCTCTGCTCGTCCTGGGAAGGGGATGAAGAGGAGGTCATTGGATCCTTACGTCGATGGAAAGAGCGGTTGCGGGCGGGACGCCCGCAAGGGCATTGTGCCCCCGTACGCCAGTCACAACGTGTGACAGCCCCGGAAGATTCCCCCAGGGAGTCCCGCGGCCGGCCCTGTCGTCGGCCCGTCGATCGTCCCACGGGGCCGCCGGGGCCGTCACCCCGGTTTTCAGCGGGCGGCGCGGGCCTTCGGGGCCTCGCTGCGCCAGTCCGCGTGGCCGGGCATGGGCGGGGTCTTCTTCCCGTACAGCCATTCCTGGAAGAAGTCGCCGAGGTCACGCCCCGCGACATGGGATGCGAGCTGCGTGAAGTCCTCCGTGCTCGCCGTGGAGTCGCGGTGCTCGGTGACCCACTCGCGCTCCAGCCGTTCGAAGGCGGCCTCGCCGATCGTCTGCCGCAAGGCGTACAGGACGAGGGCGCTGCCGTCGTAGACCACCGGCCGGAAGAGACTGAGCTTCTGTCCGGGTGCCGGTGCCTGCGGGGCCGCGGGCGGCCCGCCGGCCGCTCGCCAGCCGTCGGAGAGGCGGTAGGCCTTCCTCATCCGTTCGACCAGTGGCTGCTTGGCCTTCTCCTCGGCGTACAGGGCCTCGTACCAGCTGGCGTGGCCCTCGTTCAGCCACAGGTCGGACCATGTGCGGGGGGAGACACTGTTGCCGAACCACTGGTGGGCCAGTTCGTGGACCATCACCGAGTCGACGTACCACTTCGGGTGGGCGGCGTTGGTGAACAGGGAGCGCTCGAAGAGCGACAGCGTCTGCGTCTCCAGCTGGAATCCGGTGTCGGCGTCGGCGACCAGCACCCCGTACGTCTCGAAGGGGTAGGCGCCGACCTTGTCCTCCATCCACCGGACATGGCCGGGCGTCTTCTTCAGCCACGGTTCGAGCTTCGCCTTGTCGGCGACGGGGACGACGTCGCGGAGGGGCAGTCCGTGCGGGCCCTGCCGCTTGACGACGGCGGACCGTCCGATGGCGACCTGGGCGAGTTCGGTGGCCATGGGGTGGCCGGTGCGGTAGATCCAGGAGGCCCTGGTGTCATTCCGGGAATGTGCGATCTGCCGTCCGTTGGCGACGGCCGTCAGATTCCTGGGGGTGGTGACGCGGAAGGTGAAGAACGCCTTGTCCGCGGGGTGGTCGTTGCAGGGGAAGACACGGTGCGCCGCGTCGGCCTGGTTGGCCATCACCAGACCGTCACCGGTGGGCACCCATCCGCCGGCGGCCTTGGCCCCGCGCGGGTCGCTGGTGTGCGTGACGGTGATCTGCATGCGCGATCCGGCGGCGACGGCGATGGAGGGCTCGACGACGAGGTCCTCGCCCGTGGACGCGAACTCTGCGGTGCTGCCGTTGACTTCGACAGAGTGGACCGTGCCACGGGCGAAGTCGAGGTTGATCCGGCCGAGCCGCCGGTTCGCCCAGGCGTCGATCTTGGTGACAGCGTCCAGGGGCTTGGTGTTGCTGCCCTCGTAGGTCAGGGCGATGTCGTATCCGATGACGTCGTAGCCGGGGTTGCCCAGCCGAGGGAAGAGGGGGTCGCCGATCCCTAGGGCGGTCGGTTCGGGCAGCGTCGCGGCGACGAGGGTGGCCGATGCTGCGGCCAGCAGTGCGGCACCCAGTCGGCGTCGGGGAGTGAGCAGCATGTCCTACCGCTACCAGCACGCCACGAGACGGCCGCGGCGGCGCGCGACAGCGGACCGCGCCCCCACCCGAACGAGGTCAGGCGGTCGAGGCCGGATACTGCGTCCTGCTCACGTCGTACACGCCGGGGACGTCGCGCATGGCGCGCATCAGGGCGGGAAGCCCGGCGGCGTCGGGAAGTTGGAGGGTGTACGTGTGGCGTACCCGCTGCTGGCTCGGCGGTTCGACGGTGGCCGAGACGATGGCCGCTCCCTCACCGGCGATGACCTCGGTGAGGTCGGCGAGCAGACGGGGCCGGCCGAACGATTCGGCGACCAGAGTGACCCGGCACTCGGCGGCGTCGCCCCAGCGCACGGCCACCGGAGCACGGCCGAGGCTCTCCATGCGCGCCACCGCGGCGCATTCGACGCGATGGACGGTCACGGCGCCCCCGCGCACCGCGAAGCCCGTGACGGTGTCGGGCGGTACGGGCGTACAGCAGCCGGCGAGCCGGACGGTCGCCTCCGGAAGACCGACGACGGCGTTCGCCGAGGCCGGCCGGTCGGCCGCGCGCGGAGTGGGGTGCCGGGGAGCGGCCGCCTGGGCGCTCGCACCCTCCGGGTGGCTCTCGAGCCAGCTGCTGATGGCGATCCGTGCGGCCGGGGTGCGGGCGTGGTCGAGCCAGTCCGGCGACGGTCCGGAGGAGGCGTCCTGGGCGAGCAGCACGTGCACGGTGTCGCCGTCGTTGAGCTGGGTGCTCAGCGTGGCCAGCCGGCCGTTGACCCGGGCGCCGATGCACGCGTGGGCCTCCTCGCCGTACTGGGCGTAGGCCGCGTCGACGCAGGTGGCCCCGGCGGGCAGGCCGAGCGCCCGGCCGTCGGCCCGGAAGACGGTGATCTCCTTGTCCTGCGCCAGGTCCGCGCGCAGGGAGGTCCAGAAGGTGTCCGGGTCCGGGGTGGACTGCTGCCATTCGAGGAGACGGGACAGCCAGCCGGGTCTGGTGGGGTCGGCGCGCTCGCCGTCGAGCGGCTCGGCGCTCTCGGTCGGCACGTACGGGTTGCCGAGCGCGACCACCCCGGCCTCGGCGACCCGGTGCATCTGGTGGGTGCGGATGAGGACTTCGGCGACGGCGCCGTCGGAGCCCGCGACGGCGGTGTGCAGCGACTGGTACAGGTTGAACTTGGGGGCGGCGATGAAGTCCTTGAACTCGGAGATCACCGGGGTGAAGCAGGTGTGCAGCTCGCCGAGCACCGCGTAGCAGTCGGCGTCGTCGGTGACCAGGACGAGCAGGCGCCCGAAGTCAGTGCTGCGCAGCTCGGAGCGTTTGAGGCAGACGCGGTGCACGGAGACGAAGTGCCGGGGCCTGATGAGCACTTCGGCGGTGATGCCGGCGTCGCGCAGCACGGTCCGGAAGTCCTCCGCGATAGCGGCGAGAGCGTTGCACGCGGTGGCGTTCTCGGCGATGAGGGCGCGGGTGCGCTCGTACTCCTCGGGGTGCAGGATCGCGAAGACCAGATCCTCCAGTTCGGTCTTCAGCGCCTGCACGCCGAGACGCTCGGCGAGGGGGATGAGGACGTCGCGGGTGACCTTGGCGATACGTGCCTGCTTCTCGGGGCGCATGACGCCGAGCGTGCGCATGTTGTGCAGCCGGTCGGCGAGTTTGATCGACATGACGCGGACGTCGTTGCCGGTGGCGACGAGCATCTTGCGGAAGGTCTCCGGTTCGGCGGCGGCGCCGTAGTCGACCTTCTCCAGCTTGGTGACGCCGTCGACGAGATAGGCCACCTCGGCACCGAACTCCGCCTTCACCTGGTCCAGCGTCACCTCGGTGTCCTCCACGGTGTCGTGGAGCAGGGACGCGGTCAAGGTCGTGGTTTCCGCGCCCAGTTCGGCGAGGATGAGCGTGACGGCCAGCGGATGGGTGATGTACGGCTCGCCGCTCTTGCGGAACTGGCCGCGGTGGGACGACTCCGCCAGCACGTACGCCTTGTGCAGTTGGGCGAGGTCGGCGTCCGGGTGGTGCGCGCGGTGCGCGTCGACGACGTGGCCGATCGCGTCGGGGAGGCGGTCGCGCCCGGTGGGGCCCAGCAGAGCGGCGCGCCCGATCCGGCGGAGGTCGATCCTGGGTCGGCCGCGCCTGCGACTGTGGGCACCAGGGTTGGCGGCCTCTGCACTCATGGGGCACCTCCGGCTGCTTCGACCGGCGGTGGAAGGTCAGATCGTGCCTCCGGGCCGGTGCTTGATGCTACCGAGCCCACCACGTGGCGCAGTGCCGCTCTCGCTCAGCGTGAAACGGATCACCCATTCGAGCGAAGCTCTACGCACTCACGGTTTCGAGGAGAGCGGGCTCGATGTACCCCTCGGCGACGATCACGGCCGGGCCCGTCATCTCGATCTCCCCGTCGGGACGTTCCGTGATGACGAGGCGGCCGCCGGGCAGGTCAACGGTGTACGCGACGGGGGTGCCGGTGACGGACGGGTCCACGCCGTCCCTGCGGGCAGCCGCGACGGCGACGGCGCACGCGCCCGTACCGCACGAGCGGGTCTCGCCGGACCCGCGCTCGTGCACGCGCATGGCAACATGGCGCTCGCCCCGGTCGGCGACGAACTCCACGTTCACCCCGTCCGGGTAGACCGATGCCGGGCTGAACGGTGGAGCCGAGAACAGGTTCCCCGCGTGGGCCAAGTCGTCGACGAACGCGACCGCGTGGGGATTGCCCATGTTCACGTTCCTCGCAGGCCAGCTGCGGCCGTCGATCGTGACCGTCACGCCGTCCTCGGGAAGCAGTGCGCGCCCCATCGAGACGGTGATGTCACCCGTGTCCGCGCCGGCGCCGGCGGCCTCCTTGGCGATGTGGACCCTCTTGACGCCGCCCCGGGTCGCCACGGCGATGTCTCCGGCCTCGACGTGGCCGACGCGCTGGAGGTAGCGGGCGAAGACCCGGACGCCGTTTCCGCACATCTCGGCGATCGAGCCGTCCGCGTTGCGGTAGTCCATGAACCACTCGGCCTCGTCCGCCATGTCCCTGGCCTCGGGGTGGGCCGCCGAGCGGACGACGTGCAGCAGACCGTCACCGCCGATGCCGGCGCGGCGGTCGCACAGCCTGGCGACGGCGGCCGCGGGCAGGTCGATGCCGTTGTCCGGGTCCGGGACGATCACGAAGTCGTTCTCGGTGCCGTGGCCCTTGAGGAAGGGGACGGGCGAGGTCTGCGAGGTGCTCACGTCCACCATCGTACGAGGCCGGTCCGACAGCGGGGCGCCCGGTGGGATCCGGACCGAGGGCCGTCGCCGGGCTGAAGCGGACGGGGCTGGGCTGGGCGCGCGTGGCGGTGCGGGGCGCGCGGGCCGGCGCTCAGCGCAGGCGCGCGACCCGCCAGACCGCGAGGGCGACGAGCACCGTGCCCACGCCGACGTAGAGCGCGATGACACGCCAGTCGGGGCGCTCGCCGGAGCCCCGGACGGGCAGGCCGGGCCAGGTGTGCCCGACGCGGCGGGCCGCCATCACACCCCAGCCGGCCGCACAACAGCTGATCAGCAGCCCGAGCATGGCGACGACCGCGCCGCCGTCCCCCGTACCGAAGGCGAGGGGAAAGGCGAACATGAGCGAGCCGATGGCGGCGAGCGCCACGATCGGGGCAAGCTGCCAGATGCGCAGGCGCCGCTGCGGACGGAGCTCCACCTCGACCTCGTCGGTGAGCACTTCCTGCTCGTCGGGACCGTCCGGGCTCAGCCCCGAGGTGCCTTCGGCGGCATCTCGGCGCTCCCGCTCGGTGTCGCGAGGGCCGGCCTCCATCGCCACGCGCCCTCCCAACTCGGACTCAGCTGTCGATCGATGCTCGATGATGGCACGCTCCAGGTGGCCGAACTGACGGGCGGAGCGTCCCGATGCCATCACGTGATCAGGCTGTGACCGCTCGTTCGATCAACGCCAGCGCATGCTGCGGAAGTTCCGCGCGGTCCTGGGCCGCGCCGCTGAGCCAGTGCACCCTCGGGTCGCGCCGGAACCAGGAGTCCTGGCGGCGGGCGAAGCGTTTGGTGGCGCGCACCGTCTCCTCGCGCGCCTGGGTTTCGGTGCACTCCCCCGCGAGCGCGGAGAGCACCTGCTGGTAGCCCAGGGCGCGGGACGCGGTGCGCCCTTCGCGCAGCCCCTGAACCTCCAGGGCGCGTACCTCGGCGACGAGCCCCGCCTCCCACATGCGGTCCACACGCAGGGCGATCCGTTCGTCCAGCTCGGGCCTCTCGACGTCGACGCCGATCTGCACGGTGTCGTAGACGGAGTCGTGGCCGGGGAGGTTGGCGGTGAATGGCCTGCCCGTGATCTCGATGACCTCGAGGGCCCTGACGATGCGCCGCCCGTTGCTCGGCAGGATCGCGCGGCCCGCCTCCGGGTCGGCGGCGGCGAGACGGGCGTGGAGCGCCCCGGAGCCGCGCACGGTCAGCTCCTCCTCCAGCCGGGCGCGCACCTCAGGGTCGGTTCCGGGGAATTCGAGGGCGTCGATCGCCCCGCGTACGTACAGCCCGGAGCCGCCCACGAGAACGGGGGTGCGGCCCTCGGCGAGCAGCCGGTCGATCTCCGCCCTGGCGAGCCGCTGGTACTCGGCGACGCTCGCCGTCTCGGTGACGTCCCAGATGTCGAGCAGGCGGTGGGGGACGCCTCCGCGCTCCTCGGCCGTCAGCTTGGCGGTGCCGATGTCCATCCCCCGGTAGAGCTGCATGGAGTCGGCGTTGACGACTTCGCCGTCCAGCCGCTGGGCCAGGAAGACCCCCAGATCGGACTTTCCGGCCGCGGTGGGACCGACGACGGCGATGACCCGCGGTGCGGGAGCTGCACTTCTCACCGCCCCAGTCTCGCAAACGCGGGCACCGCTCCCCGAACGAGCGAGGTGACGGCGGGTAGCCGGGGTCGTTGCCTGTTGCGAGGTTCCGGACGCCGGTTTCGGACCGGTACCCGCGAGCGGCGCAATGGGACGCTCCGGGTGGCGCGGAACTTCGCCCCCACGAGTACGCTATGGAGCAGATATGGGCGTTTTTTCATGGTTCCGCGGTAAGCCTGTGGCGACCGCCGAGGCGTCGGACCAAGAGGCCCCCCTCGCCACCGTGGCGACGGACCCCTCGGCCGGCGCCCCGTCCGACTCCGATGCCGGTGCCGACGGCACGCTCGGTGAGGGCACGGCCGCCACCGGGGTCGACATCCCCAAGCAGCAGTCCGCCGAGGGGGCGGCGGACAGCGAGGCCGGCGAAGGCGCCCGTAAGTAATCCCCGACAAGGGATGACGAGGGAAGGTGCACCATGGGCTTCCTGGACACCCTGAAGGCCAAGCTCGCCCCGGCCAAGGACAAGGTCACCCACCTGGCCCAGCAGCACGAGGGCAGGATCGGGCAGGGTCTCGACAGGGCCGCCAAGACGGTCGACGACAAGACCAAGGGCAAGTACAGCAGCAAGATCGAGACGGGCACAGGCAAGGCCAAGGAGGCCCTGGGCCGCATCGCGCACCGGGACGAGAAGGGCCACGGCACCACGCCGCCGACTCCCTGACGCGAACGACCGACGGCCGCGGAGCGTGTGCTCCGCGGCCGTCGGCGCTTGTTCGGGTCAGGACCAGGTCGCGACGAAGTAGCCCACCCCGTACGGCGCGTCCTCGTAGAGCAGACGCCCTTCCAGCCCAGCGCCCTCGGCTGCCCCCGCGAGCACCTGCCAGGAGGCACGGCCGGCGGCCTTGAGTTCCCGGGCCAGCGCCGCGTCCAAGGCCGTCAGCGCCTCGGTGTCCGCCGCGCCCAGCGCCCGCGCGGCCTCGCGGTCGAAGCCCTCCGCGCGGGCGTCGAGATAGCCCGGGGCCTTGAGCGTCCGGCAGGCGCTCCCGTCGCCCATCACCAGCATCGCCACCCGCTCGCTCCGTGCGGCGCCCTCGCGGCCGGCGGCGGCGCAGCGGTCACCGGCGAGCCGGTCGTCGACGCCGAGGCCCTCGACCGGAGAGGCGGCCCAGTGCGCATGTTCCAGCAGCCATGCCGCCACGGAGAGCGAGGGGGGCAGCTGCCGCTCCTGGCCGGGGCCCTCCCCCAGGCGTACGGACAGGTCCTCGCCGAAGCTCCGGAAGGAGCCGTGCGCGCCGGCCCGGTACGTGCCGCTTTCGGACCCGGCTGCCGGTCCCACCACGAGGAGCAGGCCGGGCCTGGCGGCGGCGAGCACTCCCAAGGCGTCGGAGCACGCGTCGCGGGCTGCGTCGAGTTCGGGCGCGGCTCCGGCAGCGATGTCGGGCACCAGGAGGGGCGGACAGGGGCACACGGCGGCGGCGACAAGCATGATCGGCAGCCTAGTGCGTGGGCACGCCACGGGTCGCCGACCCGGCGCGCCCCCTCGTGGGAGGCGCCGGTCCGCCGGCCTCCTCCCCTCGGCTGCACCCACCGCCCTTCCGTACGCGGGGCGCACCAGCCCCTCTGCCTGCGCCCGCGGATCGCTGCCGGCCGGCACGCGCGCGTCGTGCGTGTACCGGACACGCGCGAGGCGGCCAGCGGGTCGGCCCGCGGCCGCGGACGCGTCCGGCTCATGGAGTCGCTCCGCGGCACACGCGCGTGCCGAAGGCGACGTCCGCCGGAGGCCCGGCGAGCGGGTCAGTCGCAGCCGCAGCCCGGCGCAGCCGCGGCCGGCAGCGGTTCCGGAGCGCCGATCTTCGGCAGGCCGAGCATGACACCGGCCGGCTTCGCGGCCTCGGCCGCGTTGCGCTTGGCCCACGCGTCGCCCGCGCGGGTGCGGCGCACGGCCGTCACCGCGCCCTCCGCGAGCAGGTGGTGCGGAGCGGCGTAGGTGATCTCCACCGTGACGACGTCACCGGGGCGCACCTCGGTGTCCGGCTTGGTGAAGTGCACGAGGCGGTTGTCGGGGGCGCGGCCGGAGAGCCGGTGCGTGGCGCCGTCCTTGCGGCCCTCGCCCTCGGCCACCATGACCTCGAACGTGCGGCCGACCTGCTTCTTGTTCTCCTCCCAGGAGATCTCCTCCTGGAGGGCGACCAGGCGCATGTAGCGCTCCTGGACGACCTCCTTGGGGATCTGGCCCTCCATGGTCGCCGCGGGTGTGCCGGGGCGCTTGGAGTACTGGAAGGTGAAGGCGTTGGCGAACCGGGCCTCGCGCACGGTGTGCATCGTCTGCTCGAAGTCCTCCTCGGTCTCGCCGGGGAAGCCCACGATGATGTCGGTGGAGATGGCAGCGTGCGGAATGGCGGCGCGCACCTTCTCGATGATCCCGAGGAAGCGCTCCTGCCGGTACGAGCGGCGCATCGCCTTGAGGATCGTGTCCGAGCCCGACTGCAGCGGCATGTGGAGCTGCGGCATCACGTTCGGCGTTTCCGCCATGGCCGCGATGACGTCGTCCGTGAAGTCGCGCGGGTGCGGTGAGGTGAACCGGACGCGCTCCAGGCCCTCGATCGTGCCGCAGGCACGCAGCAGCTTGCTGAACGCCTCGCGGTCACCGATGTCGGAGCCGTAGGCGTTGACGTTCTGGCCGAGCAGGGTGATCTCGGAGACGCCCTCTGCGACGAGTGCCTCGATCTCGGCCAGGATGTCGCCTGGCCTGCGGTCCTTCTCCTTGCCGCGCAGCGCGGGGACGATGCAGAACGTGCAGGTGTTGTTGCAGCCGACCGAGATCGAGACCCAGGCGGCGTACGCGGACTCGCGGCGGGTCGGCAGCGTCGAGGGGAACGCCTCCAGCGACTCGGCGATCTCGACCTGCGCCTCTTCCTGGACGCGGGCGCGCTCGAGCAGCACGGGGAGCTTGCCGATGTTGTGCGTGCCGAAGACGACGTCGACCCATGGCGCCTTCGTGACGATGGTGTCGCGGTCCTTCTGCGCGAGGCAGCCGCCGACGGCGATCTGCATCCCGGGGCGCCTGGCCTTCATCGGCGCGAGGCGGCCGAGATTGCCGTAGAGCTTGTTGTCGGCGTTCTCCCGCACCGCGCAGGTGTTGAAGACGACGACATCGGCATCACCGTCGGCGCCCTCGGGCGCGCGGACGTAACCGGCGTCCTCCAGCAGGCCCGACAGCCGCTCGGAGTCGTGGACGTTCATCTGGCACCCGTAGGTGCGCACCTCGTAAGTTTTCGCACTCATCGCGCCAACCAGGGTACGGGGTCCCCGGGCCGCCCCGCCCCTGCCTTTGACGGCCCCTGACGCACGGCCCCCGTCCGCCGCCGGACCGCCCCGGCACACGGGCGCCGTCCGCACCGGACCGCCTGGGACGCACGGCCCCTGTCCGCACACGGACCGCCCGGGCGTGCGGGACCTGTCCGCGGCGGAGAGGCCTGGCCAGCACGGCCGGTGAGCTGGCAGGATCGCGCCATGTTCCCGGCCGGCCTCCGCATCAGCCGCCGTCGTGCCCTCGCGGGCTCGGCGGCCGCCCTCGTCGCCTTCGGGCTGCTGCTGTGGTGGCTGCTGCCGATCGGGCGGACGTCGCCGAGCGGGGAGCTCACCTTCAGCACGGGGTCGCGCAGCGGCGTCTACCAGCGCTACGGCGTGCTGCTGGAGCAGGCGCTGGCCAAGGACATGCCCGATGTGGAGGTCGACCTGATCACCAGTGAGGGCTCGCAGCAGAACCTCGCGCGCGTGGCGTCAGGCGAGGCGGACTTCACCATCGCCACGGCCGACGCGGTCGCCAAGTACAAGCAAGAGGGTCTGCCCGGCGCCGACAGGCTGCGCGGCTGCGCACGGCTCTACGACGACTACGTGCATCTGATCGTGCCGCAGCAGTCGCCGGTCTCGTCGGTGGGAGACCTGCGGGGCAAGGTGGTGGGCGTCGGCCAGCAGGGGTCGGGTGTCCGGCTCGTCGCCGACCGGTTGATGACCGCGGCGGGTCTCGATCCGGAGCGGGACATCACGCCCGTCCCCGCCGGGATCGACACCATGCCCGGGCGGCTGGAGAACGGCAGCCTCGACGCGTTCTTCTGGTCGGGCGGCCTGCCCACGAACACCATCCAGGAACTGTCCGAGCGGTTCGACGTCCGGCTGGTCCCGCTGGAACCGGAGCTCGTCGACAAGCTGCACGCCACGGGCGACACGACCAGCTACTACCGCTCCGCGGTGATGCCGGCGGACGCGTACATGCAGGCGCAGGGCGGGACGCCCGTGTCCACCGTGGCGGTCGCGAACCTCCTCGTGACCACGGAACGGACCGACGCGGCGATGACGGAGGGCTTCACGCGGACGGTGATCGACAGCCGCGATCACATCGGCAACACGGTGCACCCGGCCCAGCTGGTGGATCTGCGCACGGCGGTCTACACGGCCCCGTTGCCTCTCCACGAGGGCGCCAGGCGCTACTACCGGTCGGCCAAGCCGTAGCCGTCCGGGTGCCGGGAGGCGGGCATCACCGCCGGCCTCAGCCGCCCGGCGGCGTGCGCGGCACCCTCACCGTCACGCTCAGGCCGTGCGGCTCGTGGTGGGCGTAGTCGATCGAGCCGCCGCCCGCCGTCAGCAGCGCGCGGGCGATGGAGAGCCCGAGGCCCGACCCCTTCACGTTCTGGTGGCGGCCACTGCGCCAGAAGCGGTCGCCGATACGGGACAGTTCCTCGTCCGTCAGCCCCGGGCCGCCGTCCGTCACCACGATCGTGGACGCGGCGCCGTTCGACGCGACGTCGACGGCGACCGACTCCCCGCGCGGAGTGAACTTCAGAGCGTTGTCGATCACCGCGTCCAGGGCGCTGGAGAGCGCGACCGGGTCCACCCACGCGGTGACGGGCGCCGTGTCCCCGCCCAGCAGGACTCCCTTCCCCTCCGCGAGCGGCCGCCATGCCGCGACCCGCTCGGCGGCCAGCTCGCCGATGTCGGTCAGCTGGAGGTCGGCGGCGGCGTGCTCGGCCAGCGCCAGGTCCAGGAGATCGTCGAGCACCTGGGCGAGGCGCTTCCCCTCGGTGCGCACCGAGGCGATCTCCTCGTTGCCCTCGGGCAGCTCCAGCGCCAGCAGCTCGATGCGCAGCAGGAGGGCGGCCAGGGGGTTGCGCAGCTGATGGGAGGCGTCGGCGACGAAGGCCCTCTGCTGTTCGAGGACTTCCTCGACGTTGTCGGCCATCTCGTTGAAGGAGCGCGCCAGCCGCCTGAGTTCCGGCGGACCGCCCGCGGCGGCGACCCGCGAGTTCATCCGGCCCGTGGCGATGTCGTGCGTGGCCGCGTCCAGGACGCGTACGGGCCGCAGCACCCAGCCGGTGAGCCGGAACGCGGCGCCCACGGCGAGCAGCATCGCCGCGGACTCACCGGCCGCGATGAGCAGCCAGCCCCGCAGCACGCGTGAACGCAGCTGGCCGGTCGGCGAGTCGGTGAACACGACCGCGACGACGTCCCCGTCCCGGACGACCGGTGAGGCGACGACCAGCCGCTCGCCCCGCTGCCAGGGCCAGACCTGCGGCGGGTCCTGGCTGCGCCGGCCGGTGAGCGCCTCCTCGAAGGCCTCGTGCCCCTCGCCCTCCCCCGGCAGCGTCCAGGTCTGCGGCGCGCGCGCCATGGAGTCCATCTCGCGTTCGAAGACGCCCGCCCGTATGCCGTACGTGTCGTAATAGCGGTCGAGCTGCTCCTGGAGGGTGGAGCGGCGCTCGTCCGTCACCGACGGCCCCTTCGTGACGAACTGGGCCAGCGCCGCGAAGCGCACGGTGTCGTCGATCCGGTCGACGACGACGCGCTGCTGCTGGGCGGCCGCGATGCTCACGGCCAGCGGGAAGCCGAGCGCGAGCAGCACACCGGCCATGAGCACGATGAGCAGCGGAAGCAGTCGGGTACGCACCGGAACGGCCGGCCTTACGCCCCGGCGGGCGCGACGAGCCGGTAGCCGACGCCGCGCACGGTCTCGATCAGCGCCGGCATGCGCAGCTTGGAGCGCAGGGACGCGACGTGCACCTCCAGCGTGCGGCCGGTCCCTTCCCAGCTGGTGCGCCACACCTCGCTGATGATCTGCTCGCGACGGAAGACGACCCCGGGCCGCTGCGCGAGCAGCGCCAGCAGGTCGAACTCCTTGCGCGTGAGCTGGACATCTGAGCCGTCGACGCTGACGCGCCGGGTGGGCAGCTCGATGACGACCGCGCCGAGCCGCAGGGCGTCGTCCGTCGATCCCTGCGAGGCGTCATCGCCCGCTCCGGTGCGCCGGCTGACGGCATGGATACGGGCCAGCAGCTCGCCGGTGTCGTACGGCTTGACCACGTAGTCGTCGGCGCCGAGGTTGAGCCCGTGGATACGGGACCGGACGTCCGAACGCGCGGTCACCATGATCACGGGCGTGGAGGTGAGCTTCCGCAGCTTGCCGCAGACCTGGTAGCCGTCCTGGTCGGGCAGGCCGAGATCGAGGAGCACGACACCGAACGGCGGCTTGTCGGGGTGGCTGTCGGGGAGCACGGCCCGCAGCGCCTCCTCGCCGTTGCGGGCGTGGACGACCTGGAACCCGTGCCGCGCGAGCACCGCGGACAGGGCAGCGGCGACGTGGTCGTCGTCCTCGACGAGCAGCAGCCTCATGGGCCCCCTATGTTCATGCGTCATGGTCGTACGGTCGGCGACGCGGGATCTTGTGGACGTGAGCGTGACAGGGCAATGGCCCGGCACCTAACAGGGCATGAACGCCGATGCCCCCGCACCGAGTCAAGGGGCATCCTGTTACACAGGGGTTTCCGTTACCCACCCGGTACCCTGATCACCGCCCTGTTCACGCAGAGTGTCCGATTGCGGCCGGATCGTTATGCTCAATTTCCCCTCAGATGTAATGACTGTCGTCGCAGTGCGTGATTAGGGTCCTCTGCAACCGAGGAGGACGGAGCAAGAAGCCGATGAGCGGAGTGTCAGTGACCAAGGGCGACGAAGCCGTACCCGCTGCGGGCGACCTGGTCGTACTGAGCGACGTGAACAAGCACTTCGGCGCGCTGCATGTGCTCCAGGACATCGACCTGACGATCACCCGCGGCGAAGTCGTGGTCGTGATCGGACCGTCCGGGTCCGGAAAGTCCACGCTGTGCCGCACCATCAACCGACTGGAGACCATCGACTCCGGCTCGATCACGATCGACGGCAAGCCGCTGCCCCAGGAAGGCAAGGAGCTCGCACGGCTCCGCGCCGACGTGGGCATGGTGTTCCAGTCGTTCAATCTCTTCGCGCACAAGACCGTGCTGGAGAACGTGACGCTCGGCCAGGTCAAGGTGCGCAAGACGGACAAGAAGGCCGCCGAGGAGAAGGCGCGGGCGCTGCTCGACCGGGTGGGGGTCGGCGCGCAGGCCGACAAGTACCCCGCCCAGCTCTCCGGCGGTCAGCAGCAGCGCGTCGCGATCGCACGGGCGCTGGCGATGGGTCCGAAGGTCATGCTCTTCGACGAGCCGACGTCGGCTCTCGACCCCGAGATGATCAACGAGGTTCTCGAGGTCATGCAGCAGCTGGCGCGGGACGGGATGACAATGGTGGTCGTCACCCACGAGATGGGCTTCGCCCGATCCGCCGCCAACCGGGTCGTGTTCATGGCGGACGGCAAGATCGTCGAAGAGGCAACGCCCGAGGAGTTCTTCAGCAACCCGCGCAGCGACCGGGCCAAGGACTTCCTGTCGAAGATCCTTCACCACTGAGTCCTGGATCAGCTGATCCACTACTTCGCGTCAACATAGGGAAGTCACATCATGAAGCTTCGCAAGGTCACCGCCGCTTCGGCCACCGTGCTCGCGCTCGCCCTGTCTGCCACGGCCTGCGGCTCCGACAACGGCAAGGACAGCGGCAGCACCGGCACCTCCGGCGGCGACAAAATCACGGTCGGTATCAAGTACGACCAGCCCGGCCTCGGCCTGAAGACGCCGGACGGCAAGTTCACCGGCTTCGACGTCGACGTCGCGAAGTACGTCGCCAAGGAGCTCGGCTACGACGAGAAGGACATCGAGTTCAAGGAGACGAAGAGCGCCGACCGCGAGACCGCGCTGGCCCGCGGCGACGTGGACTTCATCGCCGCCACGTACTCGATCACCGACGAGCGCAAGCAGAAGGTCGACTTCGCCGGCCCGTACCTGCTCGCCCACCAGGACCTGCTGATCCGCGCCGACGACAACATCAGCAAGGGTGACGACCTCAACGGCAAGAAGCTCTGCTCGGTCACCGGCTCCACCTCCGCGCAGAACGTGAAGAAGGACTTCGCGCCGAAGGCCCAGCTGAAGCAGTACGGCACCTACTCCCAGTGCCTCGGCGCCCTCCAGAGCGGCGCCGTCGACGCGCTCACCACCGACGACTCGATCCTCGCCGGCTACGCCTCCCAGGACCAGTACAAGGGCAAGTTCAAGATCGCCGGCCTCAAGCTGAGCAACGAGAACTACGGCATCGGCGTCAAGAAGGGCGACGCCGAAATGGTCAAGAAGATCAACGCCGCCCTCGAGAAGATGGTCCAGGACAAGTCCTGGGACGCGGCCGTGACGGCCAACTTCGGCCCGGCCAACTACCAGAACGAGCCCGCCCCGAAGATCGGCAACATCGTTAAGTGAAGCAGGGCTGACGAGGCGCGCCGCCGCTGACGGCGGCGCGCCGCGCCCTCCTACACGCGGAAGCGCGGGAGATCGTGTTCGACTTTCTTGAAGGTTACGACTTGCTCGGGGCGTTCTGGATGACGGTGAAACTCACCGTCATCTCCGGAATCGGCTCCCTGGTGCTCGGCACCGTCCTCGCCGCGATGCGAGTGAGCCCGGTGCCTCTGATGCGCGCGTTCGGCACCGTCTATGTGAACGTGGTCCGGAACATCCCCCTGACGGTGATCATCGTCTTCTCCTCGGTCGGTCTCGCCGACACCCTCGGCATGACCCTGGGGGTTCCCGACGACTTCGAGGCTCTGCCGTTCCGGCTGGCTGTCCTCGGGCTCTCGGTCTACACCGCGGCCTTCGTCTGCGAAGCCGTGCGGTCCGGCATCAACACCGTGCCGGTCGGACAGGCGGAGGCGGCACGCGCTCTCGGTCTGAGCTTCACCCAGGTCCTGACGACCATCGTGCTCCCGCAGGCCTTCCGCTCGGTCATTGGTCCACTCACGAACGTGCTGATCGCGCTCACCAAGAACACCACCGTCGCAGCGGCCATCGGCGTCGCGGAGGCGGCTCTCCTGATGAAGGAGATGATCGAGAACGAGGCACAGCTGGTCCTCATCTCGGCGGTCTTCGCCTTCGGCTTCGTGGTTCTCACCCTTCCCACCGGACTCATCCTCGGCTGGGTCGGCAAGCGCATGGCGGTGAAGCGATGACGTCCGTCCTCTACGACGCTCCGGGCCCCCGGGCCAAGCGCCGCAACATCGTCTACACGGTCGCCTTCCTCGCCGCGCTCGTGCTGGGCATCTGGTGGGTCCTGAGCGTCCTGGGCGACAACGGGCAGCTCGAGTCGTCCCTGTGGAAGCCGTTCACCGAGGCTCAGGCCTGGACGACCTATCTCCTGCCCGGCCTCGGCAATACGCTGAAGGCAGCAGCCCTCGCCATGGTCATCGCGCTTCCGCTGGGTGCGGTCTTCGGCATCGCCCGGCTCTCCGACCACCGCTGGGTCCGCATCCCCGCCGGGGTCGTCGTGGAGTTCTTCCGCGCCATCCCGGTCCTCCTCCTGATGCTGTTCGCGAACCAGCTCTACGCGAACTCCGACGCCATCAGCAGCGACATCCGCCCCCTGTACGCCGTGGTCACCGGCCTCGTGCTGTACAACGCGTCGGTCCTCGCAGAGGTCGTCCGCGCAGGCATCCTGTCGCTGCCCAAGGGCCAGACGGAGGCTGCCAAGGCGATCGGCCTGCGCAAGGGCCAGACGATGACGAGCGTCCTGCTCCCCCAGTCCGTCACCGCGATGCTGCCCGCACTGGTCTCCCAGCTCGTCGTGATCGTCAAGGACACCGCGCTCGGCGGCGCACTGCTGGCCTTCACCGAGCTGCTCAGCGCTCAGGGCACGCTGGCCGCGAACTACGCGAACACCATCCCGAGCTTCATCGTCGTCGCGGTGATCTTCATCCTCCTCAACCTCCTGCTCACGAGCTTCGCCTCCTGGCTGGAGGGCAGGCTGCGACGGGCCAAGAAGAGCACGGGCGCGGTCCTGACCGCACCCGGCGGCGCGGAGGAGCCCGTCGGGGAGCCCGGAGTCGCCAAGACCGACAACGGGCGGGCCGTCTGACGGTTCATCGGATGTCCGACCGCTGAAGGGCGGTGGCCATATGGCCGCCGCCCCTCGCCGCACCCCGGTGTCGCTTGACGCAGGCAGCGGCAGTGAGTTGCATACGTTCTGTGATCGCGCACCGGGCTCCCTCCGCACTTCTTCGCACGACCCTTCGCGCCCGAGGAGTCACCTCGTGGACCCGGTGATCGTGGTCGGGGCGGGCCCGGTCGGCCTGGCCCTGTCCCTGGCCCTCGCGTCCCAGGGCGTCCCCTCCGTCGTGCTCGACGAGAGCAACGGAAAGGACGAGCCGCGCCCCGCCCGCACCGTCGTCCTGCGCGCGGACACGGCCGCCCTGGTGGAACGGCTCGGCTGCGGCACCCTGCGTGACGACGGCGTCCGTTGGACGGGCTGGCGGTCGATGCGGCGCAGGCAGGAGGTGCGGCACCTGCCTCTCGGCGACGGCCTCACGCCCGCTCCGCTGCATATCCCGCAGCACGCGCTCACCCGCGGCCTGCGGGACGCGGTCACCGAGCAGCGCCTCGTACGGCTCGTCACCGACAGCCGCCTCGACTCGCTGGAGCAGGACGGCGGCGGCGTCACCGCGCACAGCCGCGGCCCCTCGGGCACCTGGTGGCGGGGCAGCCATCTCGTCGGCTGCGACGGCGCCAGGTCGACGGTCCGCAAGCTCCTCGGCATCCGCTTCCCCGGCCGTACGGCGGTGGAACGCCATGCGGTGGCCGCCCTGCGCACCGAACTCCCGTGGTCCGGCGAGGCGTTGCTGCACCGCCGTCCGCCGTGGTCGTCGGGGGGCGACGAGGTCGTCGCGCGCCCCCTGCCGGACGGCGTGTGGCGCCTGGACTGGCTGCTGCCGCCGCGCGGCGAACTGGTCACCCCGGAGGCGCTGGTGGCCCGGGTGCGGGACACCCTGGCGGGCTGGTGCGGCAACACCCCGCCGTACGAGCTGATCGACACCGGCGTCTACACCCTTCACCACCGGCTGGCCCGCCGCTGGCGCGTCGACCGGGCCTTCCTCGCCGGCGATGCCGCGCATCTGCTCGGTGCCCTCGGCACGCAGGGGGTCGACGAGGGGCTGCGGGACATCGGCAACCTGGCCTGGAAGCTGGCGCAGGCCTGGCACCACGGGGCCTCCGACACCCTGTTGGACAGCTACCAGGACGAGCGCCGCACCGCCGTCGCCGCACGGCTTCGCGCCGCCGACCAGTCGCTGCCGATACTGCGCAGCGGCAGCGGTCTGCGGACCTACCTGCCCGGAGCGGCGCGTGGCCACGACACGATGCTCACCGACGGCCACCTCGGTCAGGGCGCGCTCGGCGCGCCCCCCGTCTACGGCCACTCGGTGCTCACGCCCGAGCCGGTGGCCCCGTCGGCCGCGGTCGCCACCGAGGCGGGTGCCCCCGTCGAGGACGTGCGGGTGACGGCTCCTGACGGCATGGCCGCACGTCTGTGGGACCGGCTGGGGCGAGGCCGCCTCCTCGTCGTCCTCGTCGCGCCGGGCACCGGCGTGTGGGACCGGCGGCACTGGGTGAGCGCCGGAGTGATGCCGAGGCTGGCGAAGGCCGTCGCCGGGCTTCCGGTCCCGGCGGAGTTGCTGGTGACGGAGAGCTATCCGGGCGCGGCGGCGCACACGGTGCTGCTCGTCCGGCCGGACGGGCATCTGGCGGCCGCGTTCGCCGGTGTACGGCCCGCCGAGCTGTACGCGGCGGCGGACACGGTCCGCGGCGGCGCACCGTCCACGGCTCGCACCGGCCGCACTGCGGACATCAATTGACCCTCGCGGGTGCACATGGTGTACTCCGGAGCGTGACCGACACCGATGTGCGCCTGTGGCGGAGGGTCCATATGGACCTCGTCCGCTACGCGGGCTGCGTGTGTCGCCCGTCCTGCTGAATCGCCTTCCCCGCGCCGTGGCCTGCTGTGCCCGCGCGCTCTCCAGCGAACTTCCAGGACGGTATCCGTGTCCCACCCTGTTCCCGCATCCACTGTCACCTCGTCTCCGCGCCCGGCCGACGCCCTCGAGCCGGGCGGGCCGACCGCCGCCGAGCTGCTCGACTTCGTACAGCGCGCCGCCGCCGACAAGGAACTGATCGCCTCCCTTCCGCGCGACCCCGAGGGCCGCACCTGGCTGCGGCTGGACGGTCCGCGCGGGAGTGAGGCCTGGTTGATCGGCTGGCCGCCCGGCACCGGTACCGGCTGGCACGACCACGCCGAGTCCGTGGGTGCGTTCGCCACCGCCGAGGGGCAGCTGACGGAGCACTCCCTGGCCGTCCGGCTTCCGGCGAGCGGCTGGAAGACCCTCGAACTGAACGACGGCGTGGACCGCGTGCGCCACCTGGGGGCGGGCCGGGCACGCGCCTTCGGACAGCACCACGTGCACGAAGTGCTCAACGAGTCGTCCACCCTCCACGCCGTCTCCGTGCACGCGTACTATCCGCCGCTCCCGCTGATGCGGCGTTTCAGCCGGTCGGGCGCGGTGCTGCGGCTGGAGCAGGTCGAGCGTCCGGAGGACTGGCAGTGAGTGAACACCCTGGCATCGACGAGCTGTTGGAGCGCATACGGGAAGGGCTGGTGCGCGTCGGGCCGCGGGAGGCGTACGAGGCGGCCGAGCACGGAGCGCTCCTCGTGGACATCCGCTACCAGGCGCTGCGCGAGCGGGACGGGCTGATCCCCGGCGCGCTGGTCGTGGAACGCAACGAGCTGGAGTGGCGGCTCGACCCGCAGGGCAGCCACCGCGCGCCGGAGGCGACGGGGCACGACCTGCGGATTGTGGTGATCTGCAACGAGGGCTACGCGTCCTCCCTCGCCGCGGCCTCACTGCACCAGCTCGGCCTGCACCGCGCCACGGACCTGATCGGAGGCTTCCAGGCGTGGCGTGCGGCCGGCCTGCCGGTCACGACGTAGGTCCGGACGCCGCCGGCTAGAACGCCGCCTCGTCCAGGTCCTCGGTGTCCTCGCCCTCCTCCTCGAGGGCGCGCTTGACCACCCTGAGCGCCATGCCCTCGGGATATCCCTTGCGGGCGAGCATCCCGGCGAGGCGCCGGAGGCGGCGGTCGCGGTCGAGGCCACGGGTGGCGCGCAGTTTGCGCTCGACCAGCTCCCGTGCCGTCGCCTCCTCCTGGTCCGCGTCGAGCCGGTCCACCGCCTCCTCGATCAGCGTGGCGTCGACGCCCTTGGTCCGCAGCTCACGGGCCAGCGCCCGGCGGGCGAGGCCACGGCCGTGGTGCCGCGACTCCACCCAGGCGCCGGCGAAGGCGGCGTCGTCGATCAGCCCCACGTCCTCAAAACGCGAGAGGACCTCCTCGGCCACCTCCGCGGGAATCTCCCGCTTGTGCAGCGCGTCCGCCAGCTGCTTGCGGGTGCGGGGCGTCCCGGTGAGCAGGCGCAGGCAGATCGCCCGCGCCCGCTCCCCCGGATCCTGGGGCGGCAGCGCCTGCTCGGCCCTCGACGAGTCGGCGCTGTCGCCCGGCCATTCGGTACGCCGGGCCATGGATCAGCCCTTGGCCGCCGCCGTCTTGGCCGACTTCGCCTTGGAAGCCGGTGCGGGGACCGACTTCGCCGCGTCCTCGGGCGTCGCCGCGCCTGCCGCGTCGGCGCCGGGCTCGGCCTCCGGCGCCTCTGGGCGGACACCGACGCCCAGCTTTTCCTTGATCTTCTTCTCGATCTCGTTGGCGAGGTCGGGGTTGTCCTTCAGGAAGTTGCGCGCGTTCTCCTTGCCCTGTCCGAGCTGGTCGCCCTCGTACGTGTACCAGGCGCCCGCCTTGCGGACGAAGCCGTGCTCCACGCCCATGTCGATCAGGCCGCCCTCGCGGCTGATGCCCTGGCCGTAGAGGATGTCGAACTCGGCCTGCTTGAAGGGCGGCGCGACCTTGTTCTTGACGACCTTGCAGCGGGTGCGGTTGCCGACGGCCTCGGTGCCGTCCTTGAGCGTCTCGATACGGCGGATGTCGATACGCACCGACGCGTAGAACTTGAGCGCGCGGCCACCGGTCGTGGTCTCCGGCGAGCCGAACATGACGCCGATCTTCTCGCGGAGCTGGTTGATGAAGATGGCCGTCGTCTTGGACTGGTTGAGCGCGCTGGTGATCTTCCGGAGCGCCTGGCTCATCAGACGCGCCTGCAGACCGACGTGCGAGTCGCCCATCTCGCCCTCGATCTCCGCCCGGGGCACCAGGGCGGCCACCGAGTCAATGACGATCAGGTCGAGCGCGCCGGAGCGCACGAGCATGTCGACGATCTCCAGCGCCTGCTCGCCGTTGTCCGGCTGGGACAGGATCAGGTTGTCGATGTCGACGCCGAGCTTCTTCGCGTACTCCGGGTCGAGGGCGTGCTCCGCGTCCACGAAGGCCACGGTGCCGCCGGCCTTCTGGGCGTTGGCCACCGCGTGGAGGGTCAGGGTCGTCTTACCGGAGGACTCGGGGCCGTAGACCTCCACCACACGGCCGCGGGGAAGGCCGCCGACGCCGAGGGCGACGTCGAGCGCGGTCGACCCGGTGGGGATGACCTCGATGGGCTCGTTCGGCCGCTCGCCCAGACGCATCACGGCGCCCTTGCCGAATTGCCGTTCAATCTGTGCGAGCGCGGCGTCGAGCGCCTTCTCGCGGTCGGTTCCTGCCATGGGTTCCACCCGATTTGCTTGAGTCGATCGCTTCACGTCAAAGACGCTAACCCCTGCCACTGACAATGGGCCCCGCCGTCCCTCCAGCCTGTGGATAACTCACGGGATTCCGCCGAGATCCGGGCCGGAACCCCATGAGAATGGATGTTCGATTTTGGTGTCAAGCGCACCACGCCGGTCGGCGCGACCCGCCCGGCGGCACAGCTCCAGGGTCCTCCGGTCATCCGGCGTGGCCAAGGACGCCGGTGGAAGAGGCCGTGCCACGGCCGGGCCGGTACCGGCGGGGCCGTCCGGCCGACGGCCCCGCGGCAGGTCACGCCTCCGGCGAGCTTCCCGGGCCGGACGCATCCGTGTCCCGTGCCCCCGGGCCGCGCCGCAGCGCGCCCCGGATCTGGGCGAGTGCCCGGCTCGCGCGTGGCCGGTGGTGTCCGTGCACACGCGGGTCGTCGGTCACGTCGTACCGCCGCACGTAGGCACCGAGGAACGCCTGGAGCGTCGCGATCGCAGGGATCGCGATCAGCGCGCCGACCGCCCCCAGCAGCGCCGTCCCCGCCACCACCGAACCGAAGGCGACCGCCGGATGGATGTCCACCGTCTTGGCCGTCAGCTTGGGCTGCAGCACGTAGTTCTCGAACTGCTGGTACACCACGACGAAGCCGAGCACCCACAGGGCGTACCAGGGGTTCTCGGTGAACGCGATCAGCATCGGCAGCGCGCCCGCGAGGTAGGTGCCGATGGTCGGGATGAACTGCGAGACGAGGCCGACCCACACTGCGAGCGCGGGAGCGTACGGCACCCCCAGGATCTCCAGGAGGACGAAGTGGGCGGCGCCGGAGATCAGCGCCATCAGTCCGCGCGAGTAGAGGTAACCGCCGGTCTTGTCGACCGCGATCTCCCAGGCGCGCAGCACCTCGGCCTGCTTGGCCGGCGGCAGGACCGAGCACAGCGCGCGGCGCAGCCGCGGTCCGTCGGCCGCGAAGTAGAACGAGAACAGGAAGATCGTCAGCAGCTTGAACAGCCCGCCCAGCACGGTCGCCGAGACGTCGAGCACTCCGCTGGCGCTGTTCTGCACGTATTTCCGCAGCCAGTCTGAGCGCAGCAGACTGTCCTGCACCTCGACCCGGGACAGCTCGGTGTGGAAGATGCCGTTGATCCAGCGGATGACGGAGTCGAGGTACTTGGGGAAGTCCTCGACCATGTCGATGATCTGCCCGGCCAGCATCGAGCCGAGCAGAACGACGAAACCGACTCCCACCACCAGCACCGCGATGAAGACCAGGAACGTGGCGAGCCCGCGGCGCATACCGCGCGCGGCCATGCGTCCCACGGCCGGCTCCACGGCGAGCGCCAGGAAGAACGCGATCAGGATGTTGATCAGCAGCCCGATGAGCTGGTGGAAGGCCCAGCTGCCGAGCTGGAAGCAGGCGTAGAGCGCGAGCGCCAGCACCATGGCGCGGGGCAGCCAGCGCGGCATGCGGACGGGACCGCCGTTCCCGCCGGCCGCGGTCGGCGGGGGCGTGCCCGGCGGTGTGGCGGCGGCGGTGGTGTCCCGCGCGGTCGCGTCCGCGGCGGTCTCGTTCTGGGGCTTCCTGTCGGTCCGGTCCACCAAACAAGTGTCCCGTACGCCCGTGACAGGGGGTGGTCCGCCCGGTGTCTCAGCGCTTGTCGGCGGGGATGTCCATCGCGGCGCAGACCCCGCGCCACACGTCCTTCGCCTCCCAGCCCGCGGCCAGCGCCTCATGGACCGTGCGGCCGCCGAGTTCGGCCATCACATGATCGCGTGCGAAGGAGTCGGCGTAGGCCGCGCCGAAGTGGTCGGCCATCCGCTCCCAGAAAATCGTCAACCGCATGCCCCCAGTATCCCGCCCCTGAGAGTGCAGCCCCGCCCGTCGGGCTTGCCTGAAGCCCTTTCCGCCCTACCGTCGGAACATGGCTGGAACCGGAGCAACCCATGAGGCCCCTCTCGCGTCTCCTCTCGCCCGCGCCGAGCACTTCATCTGGCTGACCGCCCGTGTCCTCGAACAGCGGCGGTTCGCGTACCACTTCCTCGGCGGCGGCTCGGACGCCGTCGAGACGGCTCTCGCCGCGTACCTCAACGAGGACGGCGGCTACGGCCACGCGCTCGAACCCGATCTGCGCGGCCCTGTCAGCCAGCCCCTGCACACGGCGCACGCCCTTCGGGTGCTGGACTCCATCGGCCGCTGCGGCGGTCTGCGCGTGGAGCGGATCTGCCGCTACTTCACGCAGGTCTCGACATCGGACGGCGCGCTGCCTGCCATCCACCCGTCCCAGCGCGGATATCCGGCCGCGCCGTTCCTCCCGATCGTCGACGACCCGCCGAGCGAACTGCTGGCGACCGGCCCGGTCGTGGGCCTGCTGCACCGCAATCAGGTGTGGCACGCCTGGCTGTTCCGGGCCACGGACTTCTGCTGGGCGGCCGTCGACGCCCTGGACAAGTCCCATCCGTACGAGATCGAGGCGGCGGTCGCCTTCCTGGACAGCGCCCCGGACCGCTCGCGCGCCGAGGCCGCCGCCGACCGGCTCGGCCGGATGGTCCGCGAACAGCGACTGGTCGCCCTCGATCCCCGCCGGCTCGACGACCAGCCGGTGGCGCCGGGCTACGCGCCCGGCGAGCACCACTTCCCGCACCACTACGCGCCCACGCCGGCCTCCCTGGCCCGCCGCTGGTTCACGGACGAGGAGATGGCCCTCTCGCTGGAGCACCTGGCGGCGCAGCAGGAGCCGGACGGCGGATGGCCGATCACCTACCGCGCGTGGGCGCCTGGGACGGCGCTGGAGGCCCGGCCGCTGGCGACCGTCGAGGCGTTGCGCACCCTCCAGGCGTACAGCCGTCCCATCGGATGATCCACCGGCCGGGCCCCGGCGCGCACGCGCGGATGACGACGACGGCCACGCGCGCGTGGCCGCTCAGCCCCCGAGCGCCCGTGCGCCCGCCGTGACCGCCACGGCCGCTCCGACGACGACCAGGAAGGGGGCACGCAGTACGAGGGCGACGGCTGCGGCGCCGAGGCCGGCCGCCCGTGCGTCGAGCACGAGGGTGTCCCCGACACTGAAGGTCTGCTGTGCGGTGAGTGCGGCCAGCAGGGCTACGGGCAGCAGCGCGGCCAGCCGCTGCACGAGCGGACGTTCCAGGGCGTCGGCGGGCACCAGCAGGCCGACGAGTTTGACGAGGTAGCAGCCGACGGCGGTCGCCGCGATCGCGATCCAGACGCTCAACGGTCCTCTCCCTTCCCACGGGCCGTACGCGCCGTCCCGTCGGTCTTTCCTCCGTCGTGTCCGCGGCCGGCGACCCGGTCCGCCCGACCGATCGCACGGCCCTTGAGCCACAGCACGGCGGGCGCGGCCAGCGCCGCCACCAGCACCGGCACTCCGGCGGGCAGGACAGGCAGGAATCCGAGTCCGAGCACGACCGCGAGCCCGGCCACCGCGCGCTCGGTGGCCGTGCGCAGCATGGGTGCGAGCAGGGCGAGGAAGACGGCGGGCCCGGCCGCGTCCAGTCCCCACGCGTCGGTGTCGCCGATGGCCTCGGCGCCCAGCGCCCCGAGAAGCGTGGTCAGGTTCCACAGCACGTAGAGGGTGAGCCCGGTGACCGTGAAGCCGATGCGCACACTGCGCCGTGTGGGCTGTGCGAGGGCGACGGCGGTGGTCTCGTCGATGACCCAGTGGGCCGCCAGCGGCCGCAGGAAGCTGGGCAGGGCGAGCAGCTGCGACAGCCTCAGCCCGTAGAAGGCGTTGCGCACGCCGAGGAAGAACGCGCCCGCGGCGGCGGCGAACGGGTTGCCGCCCGCTGCGATGGCGCCGACGAGCGCGAACTGCGAGGCGCCGGTGAACACCAGCAGACTGAGCGCGCAGGTCTGCAGAAGAGTGAGACCGGATCCCGCCGACGTCACGCCGAAGGCGAATCCGGACAGGCCGACGGCGATCCCGACGCCGAGTGCGTCCCGGACGACGGCCGAGTCCGGTTTGGTCACTCCCTGCGGCCCGGATCCCGGTGCCGCGGTCGCGGATATCTCTGGGTGAGCTGTCTGTTCTGCCACGTCAGGGACGTTACGCAAGCCTTCGGTGAGGCGTCTTGTACGTTCTTGCGCGTTCGCGCCGGTAGGCCCCGGGAGGCACGCCCACGATCCGGGTGAAGTGACGGTTGAGATGCGGCTGGTCGGTGAAGCCGACGGCGACGGCCGCCTCGGCCGGCGCCGTCCCGGCGTCCAGCAGGCGGCGGGCGCGGCGCACGCGCGCGTCCGTCAGCCAGGTGTGCGGCGGCAGCCCGTACGCGGACTTGAACGCGCGCAGGAGCGCGAAGGGACTGGTGCCGAGTTCCTGCGCGAGCTCCTCCAAGGACGGCGGCTCGGCCATCCGCTCCTCCAGGAGCTGTCGGGCGAGCTCCGCGGTGCGGGCCCCGGAGGCGAGCGGCGCGCGAGCGGGCAGCGCCCGGCCGTGGCGCCGCAGCAGCCGCGCGACCGCGATGCGCAGCACGCTGTCGGCCGCGAGCGCGTTGCCCTGTTCGGCGGCGCAGTGCACCTCGTGCACCAGGCGGGCGGTGTCCGGGTCCTCGACGATCGTCTCCGCGAAGCCGGCCGTGCCGCGCAGGGTGGTCACCTCCTCGGCGATCGTCGCGACCAGCTCGGACGACGGGTAGAGGGTCGAGTACACCCAGCCCTCGGGGACCCCCGCCTTCGCCGAGTGCGGCACCTCAGGGTTGATCATCACCACGGTGCCCGGCCTGGCACTGACCGTGCCGTCCGGCATGAGCACGTCCTCGATGCCGCGGCGAACGGCGCCGAGGACGAAGCCCTGGTGCGTGTGCCGGGTGAAGGAGTGACGCACATAGCGGGCCTGGAGCAGGTCCAGACCCGGTACGCCGGGGTACTGCCAGTGCCGCGCCCACTCGTCCTTCCGGTCCGGTGCCGCGTCGCTCTCCATACGGCAATTCTGCGCCGCCGGCCCGGCCCCTGACCTGCCCGTCCATGTCCTGGACACGGTTGTCAGTGGTCGGGTGCACGATGGGGGGCATGGCCAGGACTGCGCTCGACTCCTTCTCCCCCGCGACCCGAGGCTGGTTCACGGGGGCGTTCAGCGCGCCCACCGCCGCGCAGGAAGGGGCCTGGCGGGCCATCGGGGAGGGCTCGGACGTCCTGGTCGTGGCGCCGACCGGCTCGGGCAAGACGCTGGCCGCCTTCCTCGCCGCCCTCGACCGGCTCACGTCCACACCGCCGCCCGCGGAGACGAAGAAGCGCTGCCGCGTGCTGTACGTGTCTCCGCTCAAGGCGCTCGCGGTCGACGTCGAGCGCAATCTGCGCAGTCCGCTCACGGGAATCCGGCACGAGGCGGTGCGGCTGGGCCTGCCGGAGCCCGAGGTGCGGGTCGGCATCCGTTCCGGTGACACCCCGGCCGCCGAGCGCCGGTCGCTGGTCTCACGGCCGCCGGACATCCTCATCACCACGCCGGAGTCGCTGTTCCTGATGCTCACGTCCTCCGCGCGGGAGGCCTTGTCGGGTGTCGAGACGGTCATCCTGGACGAGGTCCACGCCGTGGCGGGCACCAAGCGCGGCGCGCACCTCTCCGTGTCCCTGGAGCGTCTCGACGCTCTGCTGCCGCGCCCCGCGCGCAGGATCGGCCTGTCCGCGACGGTGCGCCCGGTCGACGAGGTCGCCCGTTACCTGTCGCCGCAGCGCAGGGTCGAGATCGTCCAGCCGCCCTCCGGCAAGGAGTTCGACCTCTCGGTCGTCGTCCCCGTCGAGGACCTCGGCGAGCTCGGGGGCTCGCCCGCGGCCGACGCGTCCGAGGGGCCCGGGGAGAGGCCCTCGATCTGGCCGCACGTCGAGGAGCGGATCGCCGACCTCGTCCAGGCCCACCGCTCGACGATCGTCTTCGCCAACTCCCGCCGCCTCGCGGAGCGTCTGTGCAACCGGCTCAACGAGATCGCCTACGAGCGTGCGACGGGTGCTCCTCTGCCGGAGGACGGGCCTCCTCCGGCAGAGATCATGGCGCAGTCCGGGGCAGCCCAGGGCGCCCCGCCGCTCCTGGCCCGCGCCCACCACGGCTCGGTCTCCAAGGAGCAGCGGGCCCTGGTCGAGGAGGACCTCAAGGCGGGGCGGCTGCCCGCCGTCGTCGCCACCTCCAGTCTGGAGCTGGGCATCGACATGGGCGCGGTCGACCTGGTCGTCCAGGTCGAGTCACCGCCCTCGGTCGCCTCCGGCCTCCAGCGCGTCGGCCGCGCGGGACACCAGGTGGGCGCCGTCTCCACGGGTGTCGTCTTCCCCAAGTACCGCGGCGACCTGGTGCAGGCGGCCGTGGTCACGGAGCGGATGCGGACGGGCTCCATCGAATCGCTGCGCGTCCCGGCCAATCCGCTGGACGTGCTGGCCCAGCAGCTCGTGGCCATGGTCGCCATGGACACGTGGCAGTTCGACGACCTGCTGGCACTGGTCCGCCGTGCCGCGCCGTTCGCCTCGCTGCCCGAGTCGGCGTTCACCGCGGTCCTCGACATGCTCGCCGGGCGCTATCCGTCGGACGCGTTCGCCGAGTTGCGTCCGCGCGTGGTGTGGGACCGCGTGGCGGGCACGGTGACCGGCCGGCCGGGCGCGCAGCGGCTCGCCGTCACCTCCGGCGGCACCATCCCCGACCGTGGCCTCTTCGGGGTCTTCCTCGCCGGTGCCGACCCCAAGAAGGGCGGCGGCAGAGTGGGAGAGCTCGACGAGGAGATGGTGTACGAGTCCCGAGTGGGTGACGTCTTCACCCTGGGCACCACGTCGTGGCGGATCGAGGACATCACCCGGGACCGGGTGCTGGTCTCGCCCGCCCCCGGCGTCCCCGGCCGCCTCCCCTTCTGGAAAGGCGACCAGCTCGGCCGGCCGCTGGAGCTGGGCCGCGCGGTCGGCGCGTTCCTGCGCGAGGTCGGCGGGCTGGCGCCCGACGACGCCCGACTGCGCCTGGTGGCGGCGGGTCTGGACGCCTGGGCGGCGGACAATGTGCTGGCGTATCTCGACGAGCAGCGCCGGGCCTGCGGCCATGTCCCCGACGACCGCACGATCCTCGTGGAGCGTTTTCGGGACGAGCTGGGCGACTGGCGCGTGGTGATCCACTCGCCGTTCGGCGCGCAGGTCCACGCGCCCTGGGCGCTGGCGCTGGGGGCCCGCCTCGCCGAGCGGTACGGCATGGACGCACAGGTCATGCACGCGGACGACGGCATCGTGCTGCGGCTGCCCGATGCCGACCTGATGGGACTCGACCTGCTCGATCAGGACCCGGTCCACGTGGACACGGCGTACGACAGCGAGCAGGCACCGGTGGGAGCCGCGGACACGGTCTTCGACAAGGGCGAGATCAGTCAGATCGTGACCGACCAGGTCGGCGGCTCGGCCCTGTTCGCCTCGCGGTTCCGGGAGTGCGCGGCCCGCGCGCTGCTTCTGCCGCGGCGCAATCCCGGCAAGCGCACGCCGCTGTGGCAGCAGCGCCAGCGTGCGGCTCAACTGCTCCAGGTCGCGAGCGAGTTCGGCTCGTTCCCGATCGTCCTCGAAGCGGTCCGCGAATGCCTCCAGGACGTGTTCGACGTCCCCGGGCTCACCGAGCTCATGGGCGACATCGAGTCGCGCCGGGTCCGCCTGGTCGAGGTCACCACCCCCGAGCCCTCGCCGTTCGCCCGCTCCCTGCTCTTCGGCTACGTGGCCCAGTTCCTCTACGAGGGCGACTCGCCGCTCGCCGAGAGGCGCGCGGCCGCCCTTTCACTGGACTCCCGGCTCCTGGCCGAGCTGCTGGGGCAGGCCGAGCTCCGGGAGCTGCTCGACGCGGACGTCCTGACGGAGCTGGAGCGGGAGCTGCAGTGGCTGACGGACGACCGGCGGGTCAAGGACGCCGAGGGCGTCGCCGATCTCCTGCGCGTTCTCGGGCCCCTCACCGATGCGGAGCTGGTCGAGCGCGGTGGCGACCCGGCCTGGCCGCAGGAGTTGGCGGCCGCACGCCGCGCCATCCGCGTCCGTATCGCGGGCGCCGACCACTGGGCCGCGGTCGAGGACGCGGGCCGGCTGCGCGACGCCCTGGGCACCGCGCTGCCCGTGGGTGTCCCCGAGGCTTTCACGGAGCCGGTCAAGGACCCCCTCGGCGACCTCCTCGCCCGTTTCGCGCGGACGCACGGACCGTTCACATCGGCCCAGGCGGCGGCCCGCTTCGGAATGGGGCCGTCCGTCACGGAGGGTGGCCTGGCCCGTCTCGCCGCGTCGGGGCGCGTCGTCCAGGGCGAGTTCCATCCCGCGGGCATCGGACAGGAATGGTGCGACGCGGCCGTGCTGCGCCGTCTGCGCCGCCGCTCCCTGGCCGCGCTCCGGCACGAGCTGGAGCCGGTCCCGCCCGCCGCGCTCGCCGCGTTCCTCCCCCAGTGGCAGCACATGGGCAGCAACCGGCTGCGCGGCATCGACGGGCTGGCCCGCGCCGTCGAGCAGCTGCAGGGCGCCGCCGTCCCCGCCTCCGCGCTGGAGAAGCTCGTCCTCCCGTCCCGCGTCTCCCACTACAGCACCACGCTCCTCGACGAACTGACCACCACGGGCGAGGTGGTGTGGGCGGGCGCCGGCGCCCTGCCCGGCAAGGACGGCTGGGTCTCCCTCTACCTCGCGGACGCCGCCCCGCTCCTGCTTCCGCCGCCGCACCCCCTGGAGTTGACGGCCCTGCACGAGTCGGTGCTCGGCGCCCTGTCCGGAGGGTACGGACTGTTCTTCCGCCAGATCGCCGACCAGGTCCGCGCCACCACCCACCCCGACGCCACCGATCCACAACTCGCCGACGCTGTCTGGGACCTGACCTGGTCCGGCCGGCTCACCAACGACACCCTCGCGCCCCTGCGCGCCCTGCTGGGCTCGGGCCGCACGGCCGGTTCGACGGCCCACCGCGCCAAGCGCACGGTCCCCCGCGGCCGCTACGGCACCCTGACGGCGACAGCCCGCCCCACCTCTCGCTCCGGTCCGCCGACCGTGAGCGGCCGCTGGTCCCTGCTGCCGGCCGCCGAGCCCGAGCCGACCCACCGGGCGCACGCTCTCGCCCGCACCCTGCTCGACCGCCATGGAGTGGTGACCCGCGGCGCGGTGGCCGCCGAGGGCGTGGAGGGCGGCTTCTCCGCGACGTACCGCATCCTGTCGGCCTTCGAGGACAGCGGGCAGGCCCGCCGGGGCTACGTCGTCGAGGGCCTCGGAGCCGCCCAGTTCGCGATGGACGGCGCGGTCGACCGGCTGCGCGCCGCCTCCAGCGCCCGGGACCGGGAAGAGGGTCAGGCGGCACCCCACGCGGTCGTCCTGGCCGCCGCCGACCCGGCGAACGCGTACGGGGCGGCGCTGCCCTGGCCCGAGCCGCCCGAGGGCGCCGGGCACAAGCCGGGCCGCAAGGCCGGCTCCCTCGTCGTCCTGGTGGACGGCGAGCTGACGCTGTACATGGAGCGCGGCGGGAAGACGCTGCTCTCCTGGGTGACGGACCCGGAGGCTCCGGCTCTGCACGCTGCGGCCGCCGCCCTGGCCTCCGCGGCCCGCGAGGGCGCGCTGGGCACGGTGACCGTGGAGCGGGCCAACGGCTCTCCGGCCCTCACCTCATCCCTGGGCCGCGTCCTGGAGACCGCCGGGTTCCACGCCACACCGAGGGGGCTGCGCCTGCGCCCGTGACCCACGCACCGGCGTACGTCGGCACCGGCGCCCGTGGCCCACGCACCCGCCTCCCCACCCGACCGGCGCCCGTGCCCCACGCACCGGCGTACCTCCAGGCAGGCCCGGCGGCGACGGCCCACTCCCCGCCGTCGCGCATCATGGATGCCATGCCCGAAGGAGACACCGTCTGGCTGGCCGCCCACCGCCTGCACAGCGCGCTGGCCGACCGCGTGCTGACAAGATCCGATCTGCGGGTGCCCCGGTTCGCCACGGCGGACCTCACCGGCCGGACCGTCCTGGACGTCACCCCGCGCGGCAAACACCTCCTCACCCGCATCGAGGGCGGCCTCACGCTGCACTCGCATCTGCGGATGGACGGTTCCTGGCAGGTCTACGGGACCGGTGAGCGCTGGCGCGGCGGCCCCGCACACCAGATCCGTGCCGTCCTCGGCAACGAGGCGTACACGGCGGTCGGTTACCGCCTGCCCGTCCTTGAGCTGCTCCGCACCACCGACGAGGAGCAGGCCGTGGGCCATCTCGGCCCCGATCTCCTCGGCCCCGACTGGGACCCGGACACAGCGGTGGCCAACCTCCTCGCCGACCCGGCCCGCCCCCTCGGCGAAGCCCTTCTCGACCAGCGCAATCTCGCCGGCATCGGCAATGTCTACAAGTCCGAGCTGGCTTTCCTGGCCCGCGTGACGCCCTGGCTCCCTGTCGGCGAGCTGCCCGCCGACACGCTCGCCCGTCTCGTGGCCACCGCCCAGCGACTCCTCGATGCCAACAAGTCCCGTCCCGAACGGGTCACCACCGGCCGCCACGGCCCTGGGCAACGGCTGTACGTCTACGGCCGTGAGGGCCGGCCGTGTCCGCGCTGCGGCGCCCCGGTGCGCAAGGCCGACCAGGGAGACGGCAGCCGCGAGCGCCCCACCTACTGGTGTCCGCGCTGTCAGGCGGGTCCACCTGATTGACGGTCCGTCAGATATGGCCGTACGGTCCGCTCATGGGCCTCTCGGCGTACGACCTCAGCGGCCGGACCGCGTTCGTCACCGGAGCCGCGGGCGGCATCGGCCGCGCCTCGGCCATCCTGCTCGCCGAGGCGGGGGCCGTCGTGCACTGCGCCGACATCGACGAGAAGGGCCTCGCCGAGACCGCGTCCCTGATCCGCGGCACCGGCGGCACCGCCGTCACCCACACCGTCGACGTCACCGACCGGTCGCAGGTCAGGTCCGCGGTCGACAGCACGGGAGGACTCGACATCGTGGCCGCGATCGCGGGGATCATGCACACCAGCACAGTGCTCGACACCCGGGACGAGGACCTCGACCGTATCCTGGCGGTCAACTTCAAGGGCGTGCTGTACACCTGCCAGGAGGCGGCCCGCGCCATGATCGCCTCGACCGGTCGGCCGGCCAATGGTCCGCGGCCACGCGACACCGGCGAAAGCCGCAGCCGCGGCTCGATCATCACCATGGCGTCCGGAGCCGTCGACGCGGCCCAGGCAGGGCTCCTCTGTTACAGCGTGGCCAAGGCGGCAGTCGTCCAGCTCACCAGGACCCTCGCGACCGAGCTCGGGCCGCACGCCGTCCGCGTCAACGCGGTGGCCCCCGGGTGGGTCCGCACCCCCATGACGAACCGTCACGAGGCAAGGATCCAGGAGCAGGTCGAGGCGGCGCTCATCCGGATGTCGCCGCTGCGCCGCGTCGGCGAACCGGAGGACATCGCGCACATGGTGCTCCACGTGGCGGTCGGACGCCTCGTCGTTCACGACGGGTCAGATATTCCGTCCGAACGGCGGCGTCGCGATGCCCTGGTGACGCCGCCGCGGGCCGCCGAGACATGGACGGGCAGCAGGCTCAACCCCCAACCACCCGCCGCCACCGCCCCCTCGATGACCCCCGCGTGCTCCGGCACCAGAGCCAGCCGAAGGACGGCCCACCACCACACCGCGCCCGCCACGAGCCCGAGCAGCGCGACGGGCACGAGAACCGCTGTGCGTATCGCCATGCCGCCTCCTCCGGGCCACGCTAGCGGGGCGGGCACGATCGCCGGGAGGGCGCACGGGTGGCGGCGCCCGGCGCTCGAACGGCCGCGTCCGCCCGGCCGACCGGCACCGGCAGCCGCCGGAACCCCTCACCCAATGCCCTCATCCGCGAGCACCGCAGGCTCGGCATCGCGAACTCTCCGAGCCCCGCCGCCCGTTACACGGACTCCGCCTGGAACATCCAGGCATGCTTCTCCAGGTCGGCCGTCAGACCGATCAGGATGTCCTGGCTCACGGGGTCCGGCTTCTCCGTCGCGTCGATGCGTTCCCGCATCCGGCCGATGACCGCGCCCAGCGCGTCGACCAGGGTCCGCACCGCGTCCACGTCCTTGATCCAGCCGTCCGGCACGGATCCGATCGCGCTCTGCGCGGCCACCGTCGAGGCCCGCCCGTCCGGCGTCACACCGATCGCCGACGAGCGCTCGGCCACCGTGTCGGAGTGCTGACGCGCCGTGTCGACGACCTCGTCGAGCTGCAGGTGGACCGACCTGAAGCGCGGACCGACCACGTTCCAGTGGACCTGCTTGGCCACCAGGGCCAGATCGACCAGATCGACCAGCGCACCTTTCAGCGCGTCGCCGACCGTCTTGAGATCGGCCTCGGACAGAGGGCTCTTCACGACAGACATGCGTGTCCTCCCTTGGGGTACGCGACTACGCTCCACGATCGCACAACTACACAAAAGGGTCATTCGGGGGCAAGAAGAAGGCCCCGACCGGTACTCGCGTACCACTCGGGGCCTGCCTCAAACCCAGTCGTGCAGTGCCTTACGGATCAGGCGGCGACGACGTCGACCGCTTCCGTGGGCGCCTTGATCGTCACCCGCTCCGTCGGCACTCCTGCCACCGACGTCACGGGGACGGAATTGAGCATCGGGCGTACCGGTGCGGGCACCGGCTCGGTGGCGGCTGCCGACTCGGCCAGTTCGGCCAGAGACAGCTCGTCGCTCACCTCACGCATCAGCTCGGACATCCGTACGTCAAGCGCGTCGCAGATGGCGGAGAGCAGCTCGGAGGATGCCTCCTTCTGCCCCCGCTCCACCTCGGAAAGATAGCCGAGCGAGACTCGGGCGGACGAGGAGACTTCGCGCAGAGTACGGCCCTGGCGTTGGCGCTGCCGACGCAGCACGTCACCAAGCAGGCGACGGAGCAGAATCATCGGTGGCTCCCTCCTCGGACCGCGTAGCCGCATCCTTCTCGCCCCACCGTACCGCCTCGCGCCGCGGCCGTGCGGGGAGCGATGTCGTGTTCACTCAGGGCTGCAAACATCAAGTCCCCCCGTTCTGTTCCGTATCCTGTGTCCGCGCATTCCCGTGAAGTTCGTCAGAGAGCAGGTCGAGCACTCTGCGTACACTCTCTCTACGGATTTCCTCCCGGTCGCCGTTCAACCGCAATGCGGCCACTTTCCCGGCTCCGGAAGGTCCCGAAACGGCAACATAGACCGTGCCGACCGGCTGTCCGTCCTGCGGTTCGGGGCCGGCGACACCGGTGGTCGCGATGCCCCAGACGGCGTCCAGACGACCCCGTACACCGGCCGCCATCTGCGCCGCCACCTCCGCGTCGACCGCGCCGCGCTCGGCCAGAAGGGTCCCGTCCACGCCCAGCAGATCCCTCTTCAGGGGGGTCGCATAGGCCGTCACGGATCCTCGGAAGGACTGGGAGGCTCCTGGCACCTCCGTCAGCTGCGCGGCCACCAGACCGCCCGTGAGGGACTCGGCGACGGCCAGCGTCTCACCACGCTCCGCAAGCAGCGCCAGCACGCGAGCCGCCGTGTTCACCGGTCCGCGCCCTCGGCCCCGGTCCGCGCCGCCCGGGCCGCGCGCTCCTCCGCGAGCCCCTTGCGCCTCAGGACGATCGCCTGTCGCACGTAGTCGAGACCGGTGAGCACCGTCAGAACGACCGCGAGCGCCATCACCCAGAAGCGCAGGGTCGCCAGCGGACCGGTCAGCGCCAGGACGTACATGCCGACCGCGGTGCCCTGCGCGAGCGTCTTCATCTTGCCGCCGCGACTGGCCGGAATGACCCCGTGCCGGATCACCCAGAACCGCATGAGCGTGATTCCGAGCTCGCGGAAGAGGATGACGCCGGTCACCCACCACGGCAGGTCACCGAGAGCCGACAGACAGATCAGCCCGGCCGCCATGATCGCCTTGTCGGCGATGGGGTCGGCGATCTTCCCGAAGTCGGTGACCAGGTTGTACGTCCGTGCCAGATGGCCGTCGAAGATGTCCGTGATCATGGCGACGGCGAACGCCGCCCAGGCCCACGCACGCCAGGCGGGGTCGTAGCCGCCGTCCTGGAGCATCAGCACCACGAAGCCCGGCACCAGCACCAGGCGCACCATGGTCAGGATGTTGGCGATGTTCCACAGGCTGGCCTGGTTGACGGCCGCAGCGCCCAGCTTGCCGCCGGGCGCCGGCCTCCCGGTGCCGCCCGCAGCGGATGCCGGCACGCCGGTCATCTGCCCGCCTCCTCGCCGAGACACTGCGCGACCAGATCGACGCCCTCCGTACCCACGACCTTCGCCTCGACCATCCGGCCGGGCACTAGGCCCTCGGGGGAGGTGAACATCACCTGGCCGTCCGTCTCCGGCGCCTGGTGCGCGGCGCGCCCCACGGCGCCGTCCTCGTCGTCCACGCTTTCGACGAGTACTTCGAGGGTCTCACCCATGCGCTCCTCGGCGCGCTGCGCCGTGAGCTCCTCCGCGAGTCTCGACAGGTGCCCGAGGCGCTCGGCGATGACGTCCGCGTCGAGCTTGTTGTCGTAGGAGACGGCCTCGGTGCCCTCCTCGTCGCTGTAGCCGAAGACGCCGATGGCGTCGAGGCGGGCAGCACCCAGGAAGCGTTCCAGCTCGGCGAAGTCGGCCTCGCTCTCGCCGGGGAAGCCGACGATGAAGTTGGACCGCACACCTGCCTGGGGCGCCTTGGACCGGATGGTCTCCAAAAGCTCCCAGAAGCGCTCCGTGTCGCCGAACCGGCGCATGGCGCGCAGCACGCCGGGGGCGGAGTGCTGGAAGGACAGGTCGAAGTACGGGGCGACCTTGGGCGTCGAGGTGAGCACGTCGATCAGGCCGGGGCGCATCTCCGCGGGCTGCAGGTAGCTCACGCGGACGCGCTCGATGCCGTCGACGTCGGCCAGCTCGGGCAGGAGCGTCTCGAGGAGACGGATGTCGCCGAGGTCCTTGCCGTACGAGGTGTTGTTCTCGGAGACCAGCATGATCTCCTTGACGCCCTGCTCGGCCAGCCAGCGCGTCTCGCCGAGCACATCGCTCGGGCGGCGCGAGATGAAGGAGCCGCGGAAGGACGGGATGGCGCAGAAGGTGCACCGGCGGTCGCAGCCGGAGGCCAGCTTCACGGAGGCGACGGGGCTGGTGCCGAGGCGGCGGCGCAGCGGCGCACGCGGGCCGGACACCGGCGCGACGCCGTCGGGGAGGTCCTCGGGCGCCGGGGCGGCGTCACCGTGGCCGGGCAGGGCCACCTCGGTGGCCTGCTGGCGCTCCACGGGGCTCAGCGGCAGCAGTTTGCGCCGGTCGCGCGGAGTGTGGGCCTCCACGCTGCCGCCGCTCAGGATGGTCTGGAGGCGGCTGGAGATGTCGGCGTAGTCGTCGAAGCCGAGGACGCCGTCGGCCTCGGGCAGTGCCTCGGCGAGCTCCTTGCCGTACCGCTCGGCCATACAGCCGACCGCGACGACGGCCTGGGTGCGGCCATGATCCTTGAGATCGTTGGCCTCCAGCAGGGCGTCGACGGAGTCCTTCTTGGCGGCCTCGACGAATCCGCAGGTGTTGACGACGGCGACATCTGCGTCGGAGGCTTCCTCGACGAGCTCCCAGCCGTCCGCTGCCAAGCGGCCTGCGAGCTCCTCCGAGTCCACCTCGTTACGGGCGCAGCCAAGAGTGACGAGGGCGACGGTACGGCGTTCGGGCATGGACTCAAGACTACTTTGTCCCGGCCCGCGCCCCTGCCCCGAGGGTTCTCCGTACCGTCGGCCCCCGTCGTCCGCCCGTGGGCCGGGCGCTCCCGGGCCGGTCAGCCGGCCGCGGGGTCGCCCTTGGTGTAGGACAGCCGCTCGACGCCGCCCATCTCGAAGTCGCCCTCGACCTTCTTGCCGTTGACGAACAGCTCGATCGCGCCCGCGTTGCCGAGGATCAGATCGACGCGCTCGTCGTCCTGGAAGGTCTTGGACTCGCCCTTGAGCAGGGTGCCGTCGAAGAGCAGCTTGCCGTTGTGCGACTTGGCGGAGATCCAGCTCTTGGCGTGGGTGGCGGAGAGCTTCACCGTGACCTTGTCCTTGGGCACCGCCGCGATGGCGCTGTCCGAGGGGTCCGGCTTGGGGTCGGCCGGCTTGGTCCCGCCCGCCTTCGTCGGGGTGGGCTTGGCCTCGGGCGCCGGACCCTCCGCGACCTGGGTGCCCTGGCCGTTGCCGTCGCTGAAGAGCGTGAAGCCGGCGAAGCCGACCACGACGACGATGGCGGCGACCATGGCCGCGGTCCAGTTGGGCCGTCGTCGCTCGGGACGGATGCGTTCGGCTTCGAACAGCGGTGCGGCGGACGTCGGCGAAGGGCGCCCGCCGTGCTCGGCGTCGTACTGCTCGACCAGCGGTTCCGGATCGAGCCCGACGGCGCGCGCGAGCGTGCGGATATGGCCGCGCGCGTACACGTCGCCGCCGCAGCGGGAGAAGTCGTCCTCCTCGATCGCGTGCACGATGGGGATGCGCACCCGGGTGGAGGAGCTGACCTCGTCGACGGTCAGGCCGGCGCCGACACGCGCCTGCTGCAGGATGTGACCGATCGACGGCCGGGCGTCTTCGACGGAAGGCCGGTTGTCTTCGGGGGAGTTGCCGATGGACACGGGGGCGCCTTTCGAGCGTGTAGCCACCTGCTGGAGGTTCAGTCTATGGGTGGTACGAAAGGGTGGGGCAACCGGGCGGCGGGACTTTGTACGCCATCGGAATGGCCGCAGTTCCCAGGGGCGGAACACCGTTCTGTCCCTCCCTCCAACTTGACGTACGACCAAGGGAGACGGTTGCTCCCGAAACCCTTACGAGTGAGTCTCTCCCCGGATCACGGCGAGCACTCCATCCAATTCGTCCGGTTTCACGAGAACGTCACGCGCCTTGGACCCCTCACTGGGGCCGACGATGTTGCGCGACTCCATGAGGTCCATCAGCCGGCCGGCCTTCGCGAAGCCCACGCGCAGCTTGCGCTGGAGCATCGACGTGGAGCCGAACTGCGTGGAGACGACCAGCTCAGCGGCCTGGCACAGCAGGTCGAGGTCGTCGCCGATGTCCTCGTCGATCTCCTTCTTCTGCTTCGTGCCGACCACGACGTCGTCGCGGAAGACGGGGGCCATCTGGTCCTTGCAGTGCTGTACAACGGCCGCGACCTCTTCCTCTGTGACGAAGGCGCCCTGCATACGCGTCGGCTTGTTGGCCCCCATCGGCAGGAACAGCCCGTCGCCCTTGCCGATGAGCTTCTCCGCTCCCGGCTGGTCGAGGATGACCCGGCTGTCCGCGAGCGAGGAGGTCGCGAACGCGAGCCGTGAGGGCACGTTCGCCTTGATGAGGCCGGTGACGACGTCGACCGAGGGCCGCTGGGTCGCCAGTACCAGATGGATGCCGGCCGCGCGCGCCAGCTGGGTGATGCGCACGATGGCGTCCTCGACGTCCCTCGGGGCGACCATCATCAGGTCCGCGAGCTCGTCGACGATGACCAGCAGGTACGGGTACGGCTGGAGCTCTCGCTCGCTGCCCTCGGGCGGCTTGACCTTGCCGTTGCGCACGGCCTGGTTGAAGTCGTCGATGTGCCGGTACCCGTAGGCCGCGAGGTCGTCGTAGCGCAGATCCATCTCGCGCACCACCCACTGCAGGGCCTCGGCGGCCCGCTTGGGGTTGGTGATGATCGGCGTGATCAGGTGAGGGATGCCCTCGTACGCGGTGAGCTCGACCCGCTTGGGATCGACGAGCACCATCCGGACGTCCTCCGGGGTCGCTCTTATCATCACCGAGGTGATCAGGCAGTTGATGCACGACGACTTGCCGGAGCCGGTGGCGCCGGCGACCAGGACGTGCGGCATCTTGGCGAGGTTGGCCATCACGTAGCCGCCCTCGACGTCCTTGCCGAGCGCCACGAGCATCGGGTGGTCGTCCTCGGCAGCGTCCGCGAGGCGCAGCACGTCGCCGAGGTTGACCATCTCGCGGTCGGTGTTGGGGATCTCGATGCCGACCGCGGACTTGCCGGGGATCGGCGAGATGATCCGCACGTCGGGGCTCGCCACCGCGTACGCGATGTTCTTGGTCAGGGCCGTGATGCGCTCGACCTTCACGGCCGGGCCGAGCTCCACCTCGTAGCGGGTGACCGTCGGGCCACGGGTGAAGCCGGTGACGGCCGCGTCGACCTTGAACTCCATGAAGACGTTGGTCAGCGAGGCGACGATCGCGTCGTTGGCGGCACTGCGCGTCTTGCCCGGGCCGCCGCGCTCCAGCAGATCCAGCGAGGGCAGCGCGTACGTGATGTCGCCCGACAACTGCAGCTGCTCGGCGCGGGCCGGCAGGGGCTGGGACTCCTCGGGCGCCGGCTTCGTCAGATCGGGTACGGAGCCCTTGGCCGCGGGCTTCTGCGGCTCCGGCCCCACCTCCTCGGGCTCGCGCGCGGTGGGTACCTGCGAGGCCGCCCGCCGGCGCTCGGCGGTGACGTCGCGCGTGAGGTCGGCGACGAGCGGGGAGGGCGGCATGCCGTTCAGCACGGCTCCGTCGAGAGCTGCCGCCGCTGCCGCGGCGACGTCCACGGCGTCCATCTCGCGCCCCATGGCGGGCTGCACCGACGGCCGGCGCGGTCGTCTGCGCCGTTGGAGCGCCTCCTGCTCGGCGTGATCGGGGTCGTATGCGTCGGCCTCGTCCGGGCGGCGCGCGGCGGAGCGGCGCTGACGGCCGGGCAGGGACTCGCGCCACTGCTCGTCGTAGCGCTGGTCGTCGCGGGTGCCCTCATCTGGCTCGGGCGCGGCGTCCACCAGGCCGAGCTTGGAGCCGAGCAGGCGCAGGCGCTGGGGGATGGCGTTGACGGGAGTCGCGGTCACGACGAGCAGGCCGAAGACGGTGAGCAGCACCAGCAGCGGGACCGCCAGCACCTCACCCATCATGAAGATCAGCGGCTTGGACGCGGCCCAGCCGATCAGGCCGCCGGCGTCCTGCATGGCCTCGGTGCCGTCCCCGCGGCCGGGCGATCCACAGGCGATGTGGACCTGGCCGAGCACGCCGACGACGAGCGCGGACAGACCGATCACGATCCGGCCGTTGGCGTCGGGCTTCTCGGGATAGAGGATCAGACGTACGCCGATCGCGCCGAGCAGCAGGGGGACGAGCAGATCGAGGCGTCCGAAAGCGCCCGTCACCAGCATCTCGACGAGATCGCCGACCGGTCCGCGCAGATTCGACCAGGTACCCGCCGCGACGATGAGCGCGAGGCCCAGGAGCAGCAGCGCGAGGCCGTCCTTGCGGTGCGCCGGGTCAAGTCCCTTGGCACCGCGCCCTATCCCGCGGAACATCGCGCCCACCGCGTGCGCGAGGCCGAGCCACAGGGCGCGCGCGAGCCGGTACACGCCCCCGGTGGGGGACGGTGCGGGCTTGGGCGCAGTCGTCTTGCGGGCCGCGGCCTTCTTCGCCGGTGCCCTTTTCGCGGGTGCGGACTTCTTTGCAGCGGTCTTCTTGGCGGGCGCCGCCTTCTTCGCCGCGCCGGTCGTACGGCCGGCGCGCGGCTTCGCGGTGCCCGCCGTGCCCTGGGAACCCTTGCCGGACGTACGTGAGGCCATGGTGGTGAGGTTACCGGTGTTGACGGCAGCGGACACGTGTGCCCACTGCTTCACCCGTTCGTGTCGTGCCTGCAGCGGCGGTGAACTGACGCTCCCTCAGGGGCTGATGGCCTCTGAGGCGCCGCCCGCGATGAATCAGCTCTGGGACGGCAGCGTCGGCGTGCCCCCGCCGGTGCCGGGCTCCAGCGCGTCGAGCGCGCGGCGCAGACCGGTGAGCTTGCGCTCGAGATGGGCGGCGGTCGCCACCGCTGCGGCGTCGGCGGAGTCGTCGTCGAGCTGCTTGGACAGCGCCTCGGCCTGCTCCTCAACTGCCGCGAGCCTCGCCGAGAGTTCCGCGAGGAGGCCGGCGGGCTCGCGGCTGCCGCCCGATTCGGCCTGGCCGGCGCCCTCCAGCTGGAGCCGCAGCAGTGCCGCCTGCTCGCGCAGTTGGCAGTTCTTCATGTAGAGCTCGACGAACACCGACACCTTGGCGCGCAGCACCCAGGGGTCGAACGGCTTGGAGATGTAGTCGACGGCGCCTGCGGCGTAGCCACGGAAGGTGTGGTGGGGGCCGTGGTTGATCGCGGTGAGGAAGATGATCGGGATGTCACGGGTCCGCTCACGCCGCTTGATGTGCGCGGCGGTCTCGAAGCCGTCCATTCCCGGCATCTGAACATCCAGCAGAATGACCGCGAAGTCGTCCGTCAGCAGCGCCTTGAGCGCTTCCTCCCCTGACGATGCCCGCACCAGTGTCTGATCGAGCGCGGAGAGGATGGCCTCCAGCGCGAGCAGATTCTCCGGCCGGTCATCGACCAGGAGGATCTTGGCCTTCTGCACCATGCCCCGTCCTCCTCGCCCCGGCATGGGGTCTCTCCGGCTCGAAGAGCCGGAGGACGCACCGGGCGCCGCCCCAGGGGACGACTCCCTTGCGTCGCCCGTCCTTGTGCCGGTCATCGTAGCCGCACCCTGCCCGTCGCCACACCCTGTCACCGTGATGTCACTGTGCACGCACCAAAAACGTGGGGGGAGACCGAATAGTTCCCCGTAAGTCTCAGGCCCACACGCTTTCGAACGCGATCGATCAGCAACAACCTGCGGTTCGGGCGAGACCCGCTCACTTGGCGTTCATCCAGTGCTCCATCACAGAGAGGAGATGGTCGGGATCGACCGGCTTCGTCACATAATCCGACGCTCCGCACTCGATCGCCTTCTCCCGGTCCCCCTTCATCGCCTTCGCCGTCAGGGCGATGATCGGCAGACCCGCGAACTGCGGCATCCTGCGGATCGCCGTCGTCGTCGCGTACCCGTCCATCTCCGGCATCATGATGTCCATCAGTACGACCGTCACATCATCGTGCTGCTCCAGGACTTCGATGCCCTCACGGCCGTTCTCCGCGTACAGCACGGACAGGCCGTGCTGCTCGAGCACGCTCGTCAGAGCGAACACGTTGCGGATGTCGTCATCGACGATCAGCACCTTCTCGCCGTCGAACGCGAACACCCGCCGCTCCTCGGCCCCCTCCTGACCGGCCGTCGCATCGCCCCACGACTGCGCCTCCCCGGACTGCGCCTGCCGCCCGCTCATCGCGTTCAGAGCCTTGCGGCGCCGGCGCAGCAGCGCCGCCGGGCCCACGGGGGGCTCGGCCGGACGCGAGGGAGCGGTCCGCACCTGTGCGCCCACCTCCTCCGCGTCCATCTCCTCGTCCTGCGCGCCGCCCGTCCCGGGCTCGAGCTGCGGGTACCCGTGCGGCGGCAACTCGGTCGGCTGCAGCGGCAGGTACAGCGTGAACGTGGAGCCCCGGCCCGGCTCGCTCGCCGCATGGATCTCGCCGCCGAGCAGCCGCGCGATCTCCCGGCTGATCGACAGACCCAGACCCGTACCGCCGTACTTCCGGCTGGTCGTGCCGTCCGCCTGCTTGAACGCCTCGAAGATCACCCGCATCTTGCCGGCCGCGATCCCGATGCCCGTGTCCGTCACCGAGAAGGCGATCAGATCCGCGTCCGAGTCCCGCAGCGAGCCCGCCTCCAGCAACTGCTCCCTGATCGACTGCGGCACATCGGCGCCGGCCGGCCGGATCACCAGCTCTACGGCGCCGCTGTCGGTGAACTTCACCGCGTTCGACAGGAGATTGCGCAGTACCTGGAGCAGCCGCTGCTCGTCGGTGTGCAGCGTCGCCGGCAGCTCCGGGGAGACCCTGACCGAGAAGTCGAGCCCCTTCTCCGCCGTCAGCGGCCGGAACGTCGCCTCGACGTAGTCGACGAGCTGCACCAGTGCGATACGCGTCGGGCTGACGTCCATCTTGCCCGCCTCGACCTTGGACAGGTCGAGGATGTCGTTGATCAGCTGCAGCAGATCGGAACCGGCGCCGTGGATCGTCTCCGCGAACTCCACCTGCTTCGGCGAGAGATTGGCGTCCGCGTTGTCCGCGAGCAGCTTCGCGAGGATGAGCAGCGAGTTGAGCGGCGTCCGCAGCTCGTGCGACATGTTCGCGAGGAACTCCGACTTGTAGCGCATGGAGACCGCGAGCTGCTCCGCCCGCTCCTCCAGCACCTGCCGCGCCTCCTCGATCTCGGTGTTCTTCACCTCGATGTCGCGGTTCTGCTGCGCCAGCAGCTCGGCCTTCTCCTCCAGCTCGGCGTTGGACGCCTGGAGCGCCTTCTGCCGGTTCTCCAGCTCGGCGGAGCGCTCGCGCAGCTGCTCAGTGAGTTCCTGCGACTGCTTCAGCAACACCTCGGTCTTGGTATTGACGCTGATCGTGTTGACGCTCGTGGCGATCATCTCGGCGATCTGGTTCAGGAAGTCCCGCTGGATCTGCGTGAACGGCTGGAACGACGCCAGCTCGATGACGCCGAGGACCATCCCCTCGAACAGCACCGGAAGGACGATCACATACGCCGGCGACGCCTCACCGAGCCCCGATGAGATCTTCAGATAACCCGGCGGCACATTGACCTGGATCGTCCGCTTCTCCTCCGCCGCCGTACCGATCAGAGTCTCCCCCGGCCGGAACGACGTCGGCATCAGCCCCGCCGAGTAGCCGTAACTGCCGCGCATGACCAGCTCGTACGACTCCCCGCCGTCCGGCACCTCCTGGCCGCTGCCGGTCGGCATCGCCAGGAAGAAGGCGCCGTGCTGCGCCGAGACGACCGGGGTGAGCTCGCTCATGATCAGCGAGGCCACGTCGTCCAGATCGCGCCGGCCCTGCATCAGACCGGAGATACGGGCCAGGTTGCCCTTCAGCCAGTCCTGCTCCTCGTTGGCGAGGGTGGTGTCGCGCAGATTCGCGATCATCGTGTTGATGTTGTCCTGGAGGACCTGGATCTCGCCCGCCGCGTCCACGTCGATCTTCAGGTTCAGATCGCCGCGGGTCACCGCCGTGGCGACGGCCGCGATGGCGCGCACCTGCCGGGTCAGGTTCCCGGCCATCTCGTTCACCGACTCGGTCAGGTCGCGCCAGGTGCCGTCGACGTCCCGCACGCGCGCCTGACCGCCCAACTGCCCGTCGGTACCCACCTCACGGGCCACGCGCGTGACCTCCTCGGCGAACGACGACAGCTGGTCGACCATCGTGTTGATCGTCGTCTTCAGCTCCAGGATCTCGCCCCGCGCATCGATGTCGATCTTGCGCGTGAGATCGCCCTTCGCGATGGCGGTGGTGACCGTGGCGATCTGCCGCACCTGGCCGGTGAGGTTGGAGGCCATGGAGTTCACCGACTCGGTGAGGTCCTTCCAGGTGCCGGAGACGCCCGGCACGTGCGCCTGACCGCCCAGCCGCCCGTCGGTGCCCACCTCACGGGCCACGCGGGTCACCTCGTCGGCGAAGGACGACAGCGTCCGCACCATCGTGTTGACCGTGTCCGCGAGCTCGGCCACCTCGCCGCGCGCCTCGACCGTCACCTTCTTGGTCAGGTCACCGTTGGCGACCGCCGAGGAGACCCGCGCGATGTTGCGCACCTGGTTGGTCAGGTTGTTGGCCATCAGGTTCACGTTGTCGCTGAGGTCCTTCCAGATGCCGGTGACGCCGCGCACCCGCGCCTGACCGCCCAGCACACCTTCCGTACCCACCTCGCGGGCGACCCGCGTCACCTCGTCCGCGAAGTCCGACAGCTGGTCGACCATCGTGTTGACCGTCGTCACGAGCTCCAGGATCTCGCCCTTGGCGTCGACGGTGATCTTCTTCGACAGGTCGCCCTTGGCGACCGCCGTCGTGACCTCGGCGATGTTGCGCACCTGGCTCGTCAGGTTGTTCGCCATGAAGTTGACGGACTGCGTGAGGTCCTTCCAGGTGCCGGAGACGCCCTGCACCTCCGCCTGGCCGCCGAGGATGCCCTCGGTGCCCACCTCGCGGGCCACCCGGGTCACCTGCTCCGCGAAGTTGGAGAGCTGGTCGACCATCGTGTTGAGCGTGTTCTTCAGCTCCAGGATCTCGCCGCGCGCATCCACGTCGATCTTCTGCGACAGATCACCGCGCGCCACCGCCGTCGCGACCTGGGCGATGTTGCGCACCTGGCCGGTGAGGTTCTCGGCCATGCCGTTCACCGAGTCCGTCAGATCGCGCCACACTCCGGCCACGCCGGGTACCTGCGCCTGACCGCCCAGCCGCCCGTCTGTGCCCACCTCGCGGGCCACCCGGGTCACCTGCTCCGCGAACGCGGAGAGCTGGTCGACCATCGTGTTGATGGTGTTCTTCAGCTCCAGGATCTCGCCGCGCGCGTCCACGTCGATCTTCTGCGACAGATCACCGCGCGCCACCGCCGTCGTCACCTGGGCGATCTGGCGCACCTGGGACGTCAGATTGCCGGCCATGAAGTTGACGGAGTCCGTCAGCTCCTTCCACGTACCGCTGACGCCGTCCACGCGGGCCTGACCGCCGAGCCGGCCCTCGGTGCCCACGTCCCGGGCCATCCGCGTGACCTGGTCGGCGAACGAGGACAGCTGCGCCACCATCGTGTTGACGGTGTTCTTCAGTTCGAGCATCTCGCCCGCGACGTCGACCGTGACCTTCTGCGACAGGTCACCGTTGGCCACCGCCGTCGTCACCTGCGCGATGTCCCTCACCTGCCCGGTGAGGTTACGGAACGCGGTGTTCACCGAATCGGTGAGGTCCTTCCACGTGCCCGCCGCGCCCGGCACCTCGGCCTGCCCGCCCAGCCGGCCCTCGACGCCGACCTCCCGGGCCACCCGGGTCACCTCGGAACCGAACGACTGGAGCTGGTCCACCATGGTGTTCACGGTGTTCTTCAGCTCGAGCATCTCGCCCGCGACGTCGACCGTGACCTTCTGCGACAGGTCACCGTTGGCCACCGCCGTCGTCACCTGAGCGATGTCCCTCACCTGGGTGGTCAGGTTCCGGAAGACGGTGTTCACCGAATCGGTGAGATCCTTCCACGTACCCGCCGCACCCGGCACCTGCGCCTGACCGCCCAGCAGTCCCTCCGCGCCGACCTCGCTGGCCACACGCGTGACCTCGTCCGCGAACGTCCGCAGCGTCTCGGTCATCTGGTTGATCGTCTCGGCGAGCTGCGCCACCTCGCCGCGCGCACTGACCGTGACCTTCTGCGACAGGTCACCGTTGGCCACCGCCGTCGTCACCTCGGCGATGCCCCGCACCTGGGACGTCAGGTTGCCGGCCATCGTGTTCACCGAATCGGTGAGGTCCTTCCACACGCCGGCCACACCCGGAACGGTCGCCTGACCGCCCAGCTCACCCTCCGTGCCCACCTCGCGGGCAACCCTCGTCACCTCGGAGGAGAAGGACTGGAGCTGGTCCACCATCGTGTTGACGGTGTTCTTCAACTCCAGCATCTCGCCCGCCACATGGACGGTCACCTTCTGCGACAGGTCGCCCTTGGCGACGGCCGTCGTGACCAGCGCGATGTCCCGCACCTGCGCGGTCAGCCGGTACGCCATGGTGTTGACGGAATCCGTGAGATCCTTCCACGAACCGGACATTCCGCGCACCTGTGCCTGGCCGCCGAGCTTGCCCTCGGTACCCACCTCCAGTGCGACCCGCGTCACTTCGTCGGTGAACGCCGACAGCTGGTCCACCAGGCTGTTCACCGTGCGAGCGACCTTCAGGAACTCGCCCCGCAGCGGCCGCACCGTGCCGTCCTGGCCGTCGGTCGACTGCGAACGCAGCTCCATGCGCTGGTCCAGATCGCCCTCGGCGACCGCCGACAGCACACGGCCGACCTCGGAGACGGGCCGCGCAAGGTCGTCCACCAGCTCGTTGGAGGCGTCGATGGCGGCGGCCCACGAGCCCTCGCAGGCCCCGGTCTCCAGCCGTTCTGTGAGTTTTCCCTCGCGACCGACCATTCTGCGGACGCGCGCGATCTCCCCGGTGAGATGCAGATTACGGTCCGCGACCTCGTTGAAGACCGCCGCGATCTCGGCCATGACGCCGTCGCCGGACACCGTCAGGCGACGGCGGAAGTTCCCGTCGCGCATCGCCACCAGAGCCGACATCAGTCGGTTCAGAGCCGCTGTGTCGACTTCGGTTGTCCCATTGTTCCGGGACCGTCCGCCTTTCGCGCGCGCATCCTTGCCACGCGCCGCCACGCCAGACTCCACCGTGTCCCTCCCGCAGGGGTTGACCGTACTGCCCGGGCCTACTCAAGAAGCCTGCCCAGTGTTTCACCATGCCGGAACCAGGCCATAACAGTTCGGCAGCTTCGCATAGCGTCCCCACCCCCGGAGGGCGGAAACAGCCGTAACCGGCATCCGCTCGGACAGCGAAGGTAAGTAACCTGGCATCCGGCTGTCCAACCGCCCCGGTCCGCCCGGCGGGGGCGGTGCGGTGCATCTACGACCACCGGGCACGGGGAGGGGCAAGCCGATCATGGCAGAGCCGGGCGTCGAGACGCGTACGAGGAGTTCTGTGATCACCGCGCGGGCGGCCGCCAGCTTCGACCCCGTCGGGCGGTCCGTCGCGACCGCCCGTGCCTTTGTTCGCGACACCCTCCAGGGCTGGGGGTACTCGGACGTCGTCGACGACGCCGTGGTCCTCACCAGTGAGCTCGTCACCAACGCCGTCGTCCACGCGGGCACCTCGGCCGACGTCCTGTGCCTGCGCAGCGAGGACGGCGTCCGGATCGAGGTCGCCGACCGCTACCCGGAACGCGAGATCCCGATCCAGGGCAGCGGCCGTCACTTCGGCAGCCCCGACCGGGAGAACGGCCGCGGCCTGCTGCTGTGCGCGGCACTCGCCTCCCGATGGGGGGTCGAGTACACGCCCACCCACAAACGAGTCTGGTTCCAACTCGACCTGCCGCAGCGCATGGTGGGCACGCGGTCCGCCGGCCCCGCCCTCCCCACGGCCGTGCTCCCGGTCGCGGACGAACGGGTGCGCGTGGCCGTGACCCAGATCGACCGCAGCGGGTCTATCGTCGTATGGAACGAGGACGCCGAGCGCCTCTTCGGCTACCCGTCGGAACAGGTCATCGGCAAACCGCTCACCGACTTCGCCGCCTGGCCGCACACCCCCGGCATCGGCACCGGCATCGCCGAGGCACTGCGACTCTCCCGCTGGGAAGGCAGTTACGGCATCCGCGGAACGGACGGCCGCGTCGTTCCCGTTTACGCCTCCCACCTGCGGGTACGCGACACGAAGGGTGAGCCGTCCACGGTCTGTCTCCTCGTACGCGACGACGAGCGAGCCATTCTGCAGACCCCTCACCGCACTCCGGGCTCCGACCATGGCTCCGAGAACCGCGCGACCGACCCGTTCGAGGTCTTCATCGGCTCGCCCGCCCCGGACGATCTCGACGGCCTGCTCCAGCGCACCGTCGAACGAGCCCGGGACATGCTCGACGGCGACGCCGCCTTCCTGCTCCTCGCCACCGACGACGAGACCGAGCTGGAAGTACGCGCCACCACCGGACTCCCTTCGGCACGCCAGCGCTTCGCCCGCGTCCCGGTCGAGGCCGGCACGGGCCGCTACGGCTCGGCGCGCATGCCCGCCGTCCACGAGGACCTCACCGCCGTTCCCGGCGCCGTACCTCTCCTCAACTCCACCGGCATGCGCTCGGTCGTCACCGTCCCGCTCAAGGTCGAGGGCCGGCTCACCGGCTCCCTCGGCGTCGCCGCCGAATCCGCGGGCCGCTACACCAACGAGGAGGCGCTGCGGCTGCAGTTCGCCGCCGACCGCATCGCCCTGGCCGTCGAGTCGGCCCGCCTCGGCGAACTGGAACGGCTGCGACGCGGCTCCCTGTCCTTCCTCGTCGAGGCGTCCGACCTGCTCGCCGGCACTCTGGACCGCGACCAGACCCTGGCCCTGATGGCCCAGATGACGGTCCCCACCCTCGCCACCTGGTGCGCGGTCTACACGATCGCCGACCAGTCGTCGGAGCCGTACCTCAGCTATGTGCTCCACGAGGACGAGGACCGCATCGACGGTCTCAAGGCCCTCCTGTCCAGGATCGATCCCCCGGACCCCGTACCGACACCGGGCGCCCGCGTGTGGAACGCGCCGGCAGAGACCGCACAGCGCGCCGCTCTGCTCGCCTCCAAGCGCGAACTGGGCCTCGGTTCCTCTCCGCCGGTCTCCTCCGGCATCGGCACGACGCTGGCGACGGCCGCGGCCGTCGGCGGCGAGACCGTCGTTCTCCCGCTCGTCGCGAGGAACCGCGTCATCGGCATGCTCACGCTCGGCAAGCCGTCCGACGACCACTTCCGCCAGGAGATCCTGGAACTCGCCGAGGACCTCTCACGCCGGGCCGCTCTCGCCCTCGACAACGCCCGCCTCTACTCCGAGCGCATGGCGATCAGCCAGTCCCTGCAGCGCAGTCTGCTGCCGCCCGAACTGCCGCAGATTCCGGGCGTCGAGGTCGAGGTCATCTACCGCGCCGCCGGCGAGGGCAACGAGGTGGGCGGTGATTTCTACGACCTCTTCCCTATCCGCGACGGCGTCTACGGCTTCGCCATCGGCGACGTCTGCGGCACGGGCCCGGAGGCCGCGGCCGTCACCGGCCTCGCACGCCACGCCCTGCGGCTGCTGGCCCGTGAGGGCTTCGGCGGCCCCGCGGTGCTGGAGCGGCTCAACGCCGCCATCCTCGACGAGGGCGCCCGCAGCCGATTCCTCACGCTGTTGTACGGGGAGTTGTGGCCGCAGGAGGACGGCAGCGCCGTCCTCAAGGTCGTGTGTGCCGGCCACCCGCTGCCGCTGCGCCTGCGCCAGGACGGCACCGTGGAGCCGGCGGCCGACCCTCAGCCGCTGCTCGGCGTGATGGACGACCTGGAGCTGTACGAGCAGGTCGTGACCTTGGATCCGGGCGATGTCCTGCTGTGCGTCACGGACGGTGTGACCGAGCGCCGCGAGGGCACGCGCATGCTGGGCGACGACGGCCTCTCCGACGTCTTCACCACGTGCACGGGCCTGACGGCGGGGGCGGTGGCGGCCCGCGTGCTCAGGGCGGTCGAACGCTTCGCCGCGGAACCGGCATCGGACGACATGGCGATCCTGGCGATGCGCGTCCACGAACCGCACCAGGACTGACCGAACGCGGAAGGCCCCCCGCCGTGATGGCGGGGGGCCTTCTTGATTGCGGAGCCCCCAAACGGAATCGAACCGTTGACCTTCTCCTTACCATGGAGACGCTCTGCCGACTGAGCTATAGGGGCCTGTTGCTTTCGGGGTGTTCCCCGCGGCAACGAGATGAAGCATAGCCCATCCGTACGGGCGTTTCCAAAACGTGTGAGCGCCTTCGTGCCGAGCCGGCGAGCGGGACGCCAGGGCAGCAGCGGAACGCAGAAAAGCCTCAACCCCCGGACTGTATCCGGGGGTTGAGGCTCAATGATTGTTCGGCGGCGTCCTACTCTCCCACAGGGTCCCCCCTGCAGTACCATCGGCGCTGAAAGGCTTAGCTTCCGGGTTCGGAATGTAACCGGGCGTTTCCCTAACGCAATGACCACCGAAACTCTATGAAGATGTCCGAACTACCAGCCGGCAAGGCGAGTTCGTTACTTCAGAACTAACACAGTGGACGCGAGCAACTGAGGACAAGCCCTCGGCCTATTAGTACCGGTCAACTCCACCAGTTACCTGGCTTCCATATCCGGCCTATCAACCCAGTCGTCTACTGGGAGCCTTACCCTCTCAAGGAGGTGGGAGTCCTCATCTCGAAGCAGGCTTCCCGCTTAGATGCTTTCAGCGGTTATCCTTTCCGAACGTAGCCAACCAGCCATGCCCTTGGCAGGACAACTGGCACACCAGAGGTTCGTCCGTCCCGGTCCTCTCGTACTAGGGACAGCCCTTCTCAAGACTCCTACGCGCACAGCGGATAGGGACCGAACTGTCTCACGACGTTCTAAACCCAGCTCGCGTACCGCTTTAATGGGCGAACAGCCCAACCCTTGGGACCGACTCCAGCCCCAGGATGCGACGAGCCGACATCGAGGTGCCAAACCATCCCGTCGATATGGACTCTTGGGGAAGATCAGCCTGTTATCCCCGGGGTACCTTTTATCCGTTGAGCGACGGCGCTTCCACAAGCCACCGCCGGATCACTAGTCCCGACTTTCGTCCCTGCTCGACCCGTCGGTCTCACAGTCAAGCTCCCTTGTGCACTTACACTCAACACCTGATTGCCAACCAGGCTGAGGGAACCTTTGGGCGCCTCCGTTACCCTTTGGGAGGCAACCGCCCCAGTTAAACTACCCATCAGACACTGTCCCTGATCCGGATCACGGACCCAGGTTAGACATCCAGCACGACCAGAGTGGTATTTCAACGACGACTCCACCTGAACTGGCGTCCAAGCTTCACAGTCTCCCACCTATCCTACACAAGCCGAACCGAACACCAATATCAAACTGTAGTAAAGGTCCCGGGGTCTTTCCGTCCTGCTGCGCGAAACGAGCATCTTTACTCGTAGTGCAATTTCACCGGGCCTATGGTTGAGACAGTCGAGAAGTCGTTACGCCATTCGTGCAGGTCGGAACTTACCCGACAAGGAATTTCGCTACCTTAGGATGGTTATAGTTACCACCGCCGTTTACTGGCGCTTAAGTTCTCAGCTTCGCCGACCCGAAAGTCAGCTAACCGGTCCCCTTAACGTTCCAGCACCGGGCAGGCGTCAGTCCGTATACATCGCCTTACGGCTTCGCACGGACCTGTGTTTTTAGTAAACAGTCGCTTCTCGCTGGTCTCTGCGGCCACCCCCAGCTCACCGAGTAAATCGGATCACCGGTGATGGCCCCCCTTCTCCCGAAGTTACGGGGGCATTTTGCCGAGTTCCTTAACCATAGTTCACCCGAACGCCTCGGTATTCTCTACCTGACCACCTGAGTCGGTTTAGGGTACGGGCCGCCATGAAACTCGCTAGAGGCTTTTCTCGACAGCATAGGATCATCCACTTCACCACAATCGGCTCGGCATCAGGTCTCAGCCTTAATGTTGTGCGGATTTGCCTACACAACGGCCTACACCCTTACCCCGGGACAACCACCGCCCGGGCTGGACTACCTTCCTGCGTCACCCCATCACTTACCTACTACCGCCTTGGGTCAGCGGCTCCACCACTCCGACCTCGTCCGAAGACTCAGCCGGCGGCTTCACGGCCTTAGCATTAACGGGTTCAGTACTGGGCGTTTCAAAGCGGGTACCGGAATATCAACCGGTTGTCCATCGACTACGCCTGTCGGCCTCGCCTTAGGTCCCGACTTACCCTGGGCAGATCAGCTTGACCCAGGAACCCTTAGTCAATCGGCGCACACGTTTCTCACGTGTGTATCGCTACTCATGCCTGCATTCTCACTCGTGAACCGTCCACAACTCGCTTCCGCGGCTGCTTCACCCGGCACACGACGCTCCCCTACCCATCACAGTCCCCGTTGGGGGTATGTACTGCAATGACACGACTTCGGCGGTACGCTTGAGCCCCGCTACATTGTCGGCGCGGAATCACTTGACCAGTGAGCTATTACGCACTCTTTCAAGGGTGGCTGCTTCTAAGCCAACCTCCTGGTTGTCTCTGCGACTCCACATCCTTTCCCACTTAGCGTACGCTTAGGGGCCTTAGTCGATGCTCTGGGCTGTTTCCCTCTCGACCATGGAGCTTATCCCCCACAGTCTCACTGCCGCGCTCTCACTTACCGGCATTCGGAGTTTGGCTAAGGTCAGTAACCCGGTAGGGCCCATCGCCTATCCAGTGCTCTACCTCCGGCAAGAAACACACGACGCTGCACCTAAATGCATTTCGGGGAGAACCAGCTATCACGGAGTTTGATTGGCCTTTCACCCCTAACCACAGGTCATCCCCCAGGTTTTCAACCCTGGTGGGTTCGGTCCTCCACGAAGTCTTACCTCCGCTTCAACCTGCCCATGGCTAGATCACTCCGCTTCGGGTCTTGAGCGCGCTACTATGTCGCCCTGTTCGGACTCGCTTTCGCTACGGCTTCCCCACACGGGTTAACCTCGCAACACACCGCAAACTCGCAGGCTCATTCTTCAAAAGGCACGCAGTCACGAGATACAAGCAAGCTTGCATCCGACGCTCCCACGGCTTGTAGGCACACGGTTTCAGGTACTATTTCACTCCGCTCCCGCGGTACTTTTCACCATTCCCTCACGGTACTATCCGCTATCGGTCACCAGGGAATATTTAGGCTTAGCGGGTGGTCCCGCCAGATTCACACGGGATTTCTCGGGCCCCGTGCTACTTGGGTGTTCTCCAAACGAGCCGCTGATGTTTCAGCTACGGGGGTCTTACCCTCTACGCCGGACCTTTCGCATGTCCTTCGCCTACATCAACGGTTTCTGACTCGTCTCACGGCCGGCAGACCGTGAAAGGAAAATCCCACAACCCCGTATGCGCAACCCCTGCCGGGTATCACACGCATACGGTTTGGCCTCATCCGGTTTCGCTCGCCACTACTCCCGGAATCACGGTTGTTTTCTCTTCCTGAGGGTACTGAGATGTTTCACTTCCCCTCGTTCCCTCCACACTGCCTATGTGTTCAGCAGTGGGTGACAGCCCATGACGACTGCCGGGTTTCCCCATTCGGAAACCCCCGGATCAAAGCCTGGTTGACGACTCCCCGGGGACTATCGTGGCCTCCCACGTCCTTCATCGGTTCCTGGTGCCAAGGCATCCACCGTGCGCCCTTAAAAACTTGGCCACAGATGCTCGCGTCCACTGTGCAGTTCTCAAGCAACGACCAGCCACCCATCACCCCACCCCGATACAGGGTGAGTTCACTGGGGCCGGCATCCCGAAGGGCGAGCAACGCTCGCACCCTCAGACACCCAACAGCGTGCCCGGCACAGCCGATCCCTGGATGGTCGCGTTCCACGCTCCGAGGAGCAGTACTAGCGGTCACCAGTGACCGAGTGCGCCGAATAATCAACGTTCCACCCATGAGCTGACCGTGCAGAACGTTTGTCTGCAATCGGTGCTGTGCTCCTTAGAAAGGAGGTGATCCAGCCGCACCTTCCGGTACGGCTACCTTGTTACGACTTCGTCCCAATCGCCAGTCCCACCTTCGACAGCTCCCTCCCCGAGGGGTTGGGCCACCGGCTTCGGGTGTTACCGACTTTCGTGACGTGACGGGCGGTGTGTACAAGGCCCGGGAACGTATTCACCGCAGCAATGCTGATCTGCGATTACTAGCAACTCCGACTTCATGGGGTCGAGTTGCAGACCCCAATCCGAACTGAGACCGGCTTTTTGAGATTCGCTCCGCCTCGCGGCTTCGCAGCTCTTTGTACCGGCCATTGTAGCACGTGTGCAGCCCAAGACATAAGGGGCATGATGACTTGACGTCGTCCCCACCTTCCTCCGAGTTGACCCCGGCAGTCTCCTGTGAGTCCCCATCACCCCGAAGGGCATGCTGGCAACACAGAACAAGGGTTGCGCTCGTTGCGGGACTTAACCCAACATCTCACGACACGAGCTGACGACAGCCATGCACCACCTGTATACCGACCACAAGGGGGCGACCATCTCTGGCCGTTTCCGGTATATGTCAAGCCTTGGTAAGGTTCTTCGCGTTGCGTCGAATTAAGCCACATGCTCCGCTGCTTGTGCGGGCCCCCGTCAATTCCTTTGAGTTTTAGCCTTGCGGCCGTACTCCCCAGGCGGGGAACTTAATGCGTTAGCTGCGGCACCGACGACGTGGAATGTCGCCAACACCTAGTTCCCAACGTTTACGGCGTGGACTACCAGGGTATCTAATCCTGTTCGCTCCCCACGCTTTCGCTCCTCAGCGTCAGTAATGGCCCAGAGATCCGCCTTCGCCACCGGTGTTCCTCCTGATATCTGCGCATTTCACCGCTACACCAGGAATTCCGATCTCCCCTACCACACTCTAGCCTGCCCGTATCGAATGCAGACCCGGGGTTAAGCCCCGGGCTTTCACATCCGACGTGACAAGCCGCCTACGAGCTCTTTACGCCCAATAATTCCGGACAACGCTTGCGCCCTACGTATTACCGCGGCTGCTGGCACGTAGTTAGCCGGCGCTTCTTCTGCAGGTACCGTCACTTTCGCTTCTTCCCTGCTGAAAGAGGTTTACAACCCGAAGGCCGTCATCCCTCACGCGGCGTCGCTGCATCAGGCTTTCGCCCATTGTGCAATATTCCCCACTGCTGCCTCCCGTAGGAGTCTGGGCCGTGTCTCAGTCCCAGTGTGGCCGGTCGCCCTCTCAGGCCGGCTACCCGTCGTCGCCTTGGTAGGCCATCACCCCACCAACAAGCTGATAGGCCGCGGGCTCATCCTGCACCGCCGGAGCTTTCAACCGCAGACCATGCGATCCGCAGTGTTATCCGGTATTAGACCCCGTTTCCAGGGCTTGTCCCAGAGTGCAGGGCAGATTGCCCACGTGTTACTCACCCGTTCGCCACTAATCCCCTCCCGAAGGAGGTTCATCGTTCGACTTGCATGTGTTAAGCACGCCGCCAGCGTTCGTCCTGAGCCAGGATCAAACTCTCCATGAATGTTTACCCGTGATCGGGTGACACATCCGAGAGCGGAACAACCGGTCGGAATAAGACCGGTCGTTCACAGCGTCCTCGCTGTGATTGCCATTCCGCAAGCGGGATGGACTTTTTCAAAGGAACCTCGACCATCCGGAGATGGACGGGGTATCAACATATCTGGCGTTGATTTTTGGCACGCTGTTGAGTTCTCAAGGAACGGACGCTTCCTTTGTACTCACCCGCAGAACATCGTCTGGGGCTTTCCTTCGGGCGCTTCCCTTCGGTCTTGCGTTTCCGACTCTATCAGATCTTTCCGATCCGATTTCCTCGGCGCTTTCCAGTTCTTCGCTTTCGCGCTTCCCTTTCCGGCGGACCCGACTTTATCAGAGATTCTGAGTCGGAATTCCCCGCCCCCTTCGGGCACCGATATGCGCACATGAGTGTGCTGGGGTCCCGTTCAGGCGGAGATGTAAACGTACTGGAGCGGAGCGCCCCGATGCAAATCGGGGGCCCCGCTCCGGAGTGACGACGTGCCCTGGCGTCAGACCTCGACGACGACGGGCAGGATCATCGGGCGCCGGCGGTAGGTGTCGGACACCCACTTGCCGACCGATCGGCGGACCAGTTGCTGCAGTTGGTGCGGCTCGGCGACACCGTCGGCAGCCGCCTTGGCGATCGCCTCCTCGATCTTCGGCGCGACGCCGATGAACACGGAGTCGTCGATGCCGGAGCCCCTCGCGTGGATGTTGGGGCCTCCCACGACCTTGCCCGTCGTGCTGTCGACGACGACGAAGACCGAGATGATGCCCTCTTCGCCGAGGATGCGACGGTCCTTGAGCGCCGGCTCGGTGACGTCGCCGACGGACAGGCCGTCCACGTACACGTACCCGGCCTGGACCTTGCCGACGATCTTGGCCTTGCCGTCGATCAGGTCGACGACCACGCCGTCCTCGGCGATGACGATGCGGTCCTTCGGGACACCCGTGAGCGCGCCCAGCTCGGCGTTGGCGCGCAGGTGGCGCCACTCCCCGTGGACGGGCATCAGGTTCTTCGGCTTGCAGATGTTGTAGAAGTACAGCAGCTCGCCGGCCGAGGCGTGGCCCGAGACGTGGACCTTGGCGTTGCCCTTGTGGACCACGTTCGCGCCCCAGCGGCTCAGGCCGTTGATCACGCGGTAGACCGCGTTCTCGTTGCCCGGGATGAGCGACGACGCCAGGATCACCGTGTCGCCCTGGACGATGCGGATCTGGTGGTCGCGGTTGGCCATCCGGGACAGCGCCGCCATGGGCTCGCCCTGGGAACCGGTGCAGACGAGCACGACCTCGTGGTCGGGCAGGTCGTCGAGCGTCTTGACGTCCACGACGAGCCCGGCCGGGACGCGCAGGTAGCCCAGGTCCCGGGCGATGCCCATGTTCCGGACCATCGAGCGTCCGACGAAGGCGACCCGGCGTCCGTATTCGTGCGCCGCGTCGAGGATCTGCTGGATGCGGTGGACGTGGCTCGCGAAGCTGGCGACGATGATCCGCTTCTGGGCGTTCGCGAAGACCGTGCGCAGGACGTTCGAGATGTCGCGCTCGGGCGGGACGAAGCCCGGGACCTCGGCGTTCGTCGAGTCCGACAGCAGGAGGTCGATGCCCTCCTCGCTGAGCCGCGCGAAGGCGTGCAGGTCGGTGAGCCGACGGTCCAGCGGCAGCTGGTCCATCTTGAAGTCGCCGGTGTGCACGGCCATGCCCGCGGGTGTGCGGATGGCGACGGCCAGGGCGTCGGGGATGGAGTGGTTGACCGCGATGAACTCGCAGTCGAAGGGGCCGATGCGCTCTCGGTTGCCCTCGGCCACCTCGAGCGTGTACGGGCGGATGCGGTGCTCCTGGAGCTTGGCCTCGATGAGGGCGAGGGTCAGCTTGGAGCCGATCAGCGGGATGTCCGGCTTAAGCCGGAGCAGGTACGGGACACCGCCGATGTGGTCCTCGTGGCCGTGCGTGAGCACGATGCCTTCGACGTCGTCGAGACGGTCCCGGATGGTGGTGAAATCCGGAAGGATCAGGTCGATCCCGGGCTGCTCCTCCTCGGGGAAGAGGACGCCGCAGTCGACGATGAGCAGTCGGCCGTCGTACTCGAAGACCGTCATGTTCCGGCCGATCTCGCCGAGACCGCCGAGGGGCGTGACGCGCAGGCCGCCCTTGGGCAGCTTCGGGGGCGCGCCGAGTTCAGGATGCGGATGACTCAAAAGACTCTCCTCACCATGCACGCCACGCGCCCGCCTGGGCACGTGGCGTACATGACATTGATGCCACTTGCTGGTGTGTGTGACGGCCGGTCCGATCGGGGTCGTGGCTCACCGATTCCGCGGGTGTGTCGACCTCATCGATCACGTCGGCCGGTACTGCGTCTATTCAGTTGTGAAGTCCGTGCTCAGAGCTGTACCCCGCCGGCGGCCAGGTCGATCTTGAGCTGTGCGGTTTCCTCCGGCGAGAGCTCCACGAGCGGCAGCCGCAGCGGGCCTGCGGGCAGGCCCTGGAGGGCCAGGGCCGCCTTGGTGGTGATCACGCCCTGGGTACGGAACATGCCGGTGAAGACCGGCAGCAGCTTCTGGTGGATCTCCGTCGCCTTCTCGACGTCGCCGCCGCGGTGGGCGTCGAGGAGGGCGCGCAGCTCCGGGGTGACGACATGGCCGACCACGGAGACGAAGCCGACCGCGCCGACGGACAGGAGCGGCAGGTTGAGCATGTCGTCGCCGGAGTACCAGGCGAGGCCGCTGCGGGCGATGGCCCAGCTGGCGCGGCCGAGGTCGCCCTTGGCGTCCTTGTTGGCGACGATGCGCGGGTGCGCGGCGAGGCGGACGATCGTCTCGGTGTCGATCGGGACGCCGCTGCGGCCCGGGATGTCGTACAGCATGACCGGCAGTTCCGTCGCGTCGGCGATGGCCGAAAAGTGCCGGTACAGGCCCTCCTGGGGAGGCTTGTTGTAGTACGGCGTGACGGCGAGCAGGCCGTGTGCGCCGGCGCGCTCGGCGGCGCGGGCGAGCTCGATGGAGTGGTGGGTGTCGTTCGTCCCGATGCCGGCGACGACGTGGGCACGGTCTCCGACCGCTTCCAGGACGGCCCGTACGAGCTGGTCTTTCTCCGCGTCGCTGGTGGTGGGCGACTCGCCGGTGGTGCCGTTGACGACCAGGCCGTCGTTGCCTGCGTCCACCAGGTGGGCGGCCAGTCGCTGCGCGCCTGCGATGTCGAGTGCGCCGTCCGCCGTGAAAGGCGTGACCATGGCGGTGAGGACCCGCCCGAAGGGGGTCTGCGGAGTGGAGATCGGAGCCATGGGTAACACGCTACTCGCTGCTCAGCGCCCGGTGTCCCCTCGGGGGACGTGACGTACGACGTGGCATGTGGAACCCGGCACTGCCTGCTCGGGGGTTCAAGCAGTGCCGGGTCCGTTTGATCAGCCTAGATGAACTTCTCGAAACGCCGCAATACGGACACTTCGCCGGGCTGACCGCACATCTGTGCCCGCGGCAGCCGTCAGGGGGCGACGCGCCCGTTGGCATTGAAGGCGGCGTACGTGAGCGGCATCAGCTTGGCCCAGTGCTGCTCCATCTTCTCGCCGACCATTTCGATCTCACGCTGCGGGAAGGACGGGACCTTCGCGTCGTCGTGCTGGGTGCGCAGGCCGAGGAAGTGCATGAGCGAGCGGGCATTGCACGTGGCGTACATCGAGGAGTAGAGGCCGACCGGCAGGACCGAACGGGCCACCTCGCGCGCCACGCCTGCGTCGAGCATCTCCTGGTACGCCTCGTACGCGTGGAGGTACGCGTCCGACATGACCCGGCCGGTGAGCTCCTGCTGCGCCTGGGTGCCCTCGACGAACACGTACTTCCCGGGGCGGCCCTCCTGGACGAGCTTGCGCTCCTCGTCCGGGATGTAGAAGACAGGCTCCAGACGGCGGTAGCGGCCGGACTCCTCGTTGTACGACCAGCCGACGCGGTGGCGCATGAACTCGCGGAAGACGAAGATCGGGGCGCTGATGAAGAAGGTCATCGAGTTGTGCTCGAAGGGGCTGCCGTGGCGGTCCCTCATCAGGTAGTTGATGAGGCCCTTGGAGCGCTCGGGGTCCTTCGAGAGCTCGTCGAGGGACTGCTCGCCCGCGGTGGAGACGCGGGCGGCCCACAGCACGTCGGAGTCACCGGCGGTGTGCTTCACCAGCTCGACCGTGACATCGCTGCGGAAGCTGGGCTTGACGTTCTCTGCGGGGGTGTCGCTCACCGGCGGGTCCTTCCAGTTGCATCGCTCGGGCGGCGCCCACTCTACGGCGGACCGCCGACAGTCGCGGAAACGGCGGGCGGGAGGTGTCGTCTGGTCAATTCGGGGAATTCGGGCACCGAACGACCGCGTTGCTCGTCTGTATGAGCAGCGGCTGCACGAGCAGCCGGCACCACCCCGCAAGCCCACGAGTTTTCAAGGAGAGTCCCTGATGTTCCGGCGAGAGGCCGTCCCGTTCTCGTTCGTCGCCGAGGCCGACGCCTTCCGCAGTAACGTCACTCCCCCGCCTCGGGAGCGGCCGACCAGGTCCCAGCTGCTGGGGCGGGCGATGATCGGGCTCACCATCGTCGGCGGTCTCGTCGGTTCCCTGCTGCTGGGGATGCCCGCGCTCGAATCTGACCAGGCGCCCAGCCATTCGCAGAAGTCCGAGGCATCGGAAGGGCGCTGACCCGCATGACCGGTCGGGGGACGACCACCCCCTTGGCCCCCGGGGGTGGTCGTCCCCCGACCGCCTCGATAGCCTCACCGGGCACAGCCCAACCGAGTGTGCTGGTGAGTGAGGATCTGTCGTGCCCCTGCCCTTCCTGACGGCCGACCGCGCTTTCGACGTGCAAGCGGACGACGTCGCGCTGCCCTTCGACGACCACGACCACGACCGCTGGCGGCGTCCCTACCGCCCGGGTCCGTGGCGGGTGGGGGCCGCGGCGCTCCTGCTGCTGTTCGCCTCGTTCGTGCTCATCGCCGGAATGATCATCGCGTTCGCGGGCGCGCTCTCCGGGGCCGCCGTGTGCATGGTCCTCGGCCCCGCCGTGATCGTCGCCGCGCTGCGACTGCTGCGCATCGGCACGTGGGTGAGCCGGCACGGCATACGGCGCGTGGCGTTCTTCTCGACCACCACGGTCCCCTGGAACCGCACCACCGCGCTGCGGACCGTGCAGCAGCCGGTGCGCTGGCTCGGGATGCCGAGGACCGTGCAGGGGCAGGCGCTGATGCTCGAGCACCGGGGCGGTGCGCAGCTCGCCCTGCTCACCGATCACGACGGCGACTTCCTGTCGCGGCTCGAGGCCTTCGACCGGGCCGCGGACAGCATCGAGGCGTGGGGCGCCGAGTACCGCACCGCCTGACGGCGGCGGGGGGCCTGACGGCCCGGGGCCCCGGGCCGTCAGCCGCCCGGCGTCAGGGGGTGACGGGCGCCGTCAGTCGGTGACGGGCTTGCCGTCGTGCAGGGCGATCGCGCGCTGCATGGCCTTGCGGGCGCGCGGGGTGTCGCGCGCGTCGTGGTACGCGACGGCGAGCCGGAACCAGCAGCGCCAGTCGTCCGGCGAGTCCTCCGTCTCCGCCCGTCGCCGGGCGAACACCGCGTCGGCGGAGTCCCGGTCGATACGGCCGCCCGGCGTACGCACGAGCTCGTCGACAGGCAGACCGCCCTCGGCGTCCAGTTCGGCCGCGAGCTGGTTGGCCCTCGTGACGAACTGGGTGTTCTTCCACAGGAACCACAGGCCGATCACCGGCAGGATCAGCACCGCGACACCGAAGGTGACGGTGAGCGCGGTGCCCTGCCGGATCAGCATCAGGCCCCGGCTGCCGACCAGGACGAAGTAGACGACCAGGACGGCTGCCGTGACGAAGTACGTGATCTTTGCGCGCATCCGATGTCCCGGTCAGGCCAGGTCGAGGAAGTTTTCCAGCCCGAAGGTGAGGCCGGGGGCGGACACCACGCGGCGGACGCCGAGCAGGATGCCGGGCATGAAGCTGCTGTGGTGCAGCGAGTCGTGCCGGATGGTCAGCGTCTCGCCCTCGCCGCCGAGCAGCACCTCCTGGTGGGCCAGGAGGCCGCGCAGGCGGACCGCGTGCACCGGGACACCGTCGACATCGGCGCCGCGGGCGCCGTCGAGGGCGGTGACGGTGGCGTCGGGCTGCGGGGCGCAGCCGGCCTCGGCGCGGGCCGCGGCGATCAGCTGGGCGGTGCGGGTGGCGGTGCCGGACGGGGCGTCGGCCTTGTTCGGGTGGTGCAGCTCGACGACCTCGACGGACTCGAAGAAGCGCGCCGCCTGCTCGGCGAACTTCATGGTGAGCACCGCGCCGATGGAGAAGTTGGGGGCGATGAGCACGCCGGTCTCCGGAGAGGCGGCGAGCCAGGTGTTCAGCTGCGCGAGGCGGTCGTCGGTCCATCCGGTGGTGCCGACGACCGCGTGCATGCCGTGGCGTACGCAGAAGTCGAGGTTGCCCATCACGGAGTCGGGGGTGGTCAGTTCGACCACGACCTGCGCACCGGATTCCACGAGGGTCTCCAGCGTGTCACCGCGGCCGAGGGCCGCGACCAGCTCCATGTCTTCGGCGGCCTCGACGGCTCGTACGGCCTCGGAGCCGATACGGCCCTTGGCACCGAGAACAGCCACGCGCAGCTTGCTCATTGCACTCTTCCTTCAGGGGATTACGAGACCGCTTCGTGCAGGCGGTCGGCCTGCTTGTCCTTGAGCGGGCCGATGACCGAAAGCGACGGACGCTGCCCCAGGATGTCACCGGCCACCGCCCGCACCTCGTCGGGGGTGACGGCCGATATCCGGGCGAGCATCTCGTCGACCGACATCTGGGAACCCCAGCACAGCTCGCTCTTGCCGATGCGGTTCATGAGCGCGCCCGTGTCCTCCAGGCCGAGGACCGTCGAACCGGCGAGCTGCCCGATGGCGCGGCCGATCTCCTCGTCGGACAGGCCCTCCACCGCGACCCGGTCGAGTTCGTCCCGGCAGATCTTGAGGACGTCGTGGATCTGGCTCGGCCGGCAGCCCGCGTAGACACCGAACAGTCCCGTGTCGGCGAAGCCCGACGTGTACGAGTACACGCTGTAGGCCAGGCCGCGCTTCTCGCGGACCTCCTGGAAGAGGCGCGAGGACATGCCGCCGCCGAGCGCGGTGTTCAGGACGCCGAGGGCCCAGCGGCGGTCGTCGGTGCGGGCGAGGCCCGGCATGCCGAGGACGATGTGGGCCTGCTCGGTCTTGCGGTTCAGGTGCTCGACCCTGCCGGCGGTGCGCAGGGCGCGGCTTCCGTCGCGGGGCGGCGTGGGGACCGCGTCCGTACGGGAGAGGGCGCCGGCCCTCTCGAAGGCGCGGCGGACCTGGCGTACGACCGTGGCGTGGTCGACGTTGCCCGCGGCGGCGACGATCAGGTGGGTGGGGTCGTAGTGCTTCTTGTAGAAGCGCCGGATGCGGTCCGCCGTGAGCGCGTTGACGGTGTCGACGGTGCCGAGGACCGGCCGGCCGAGCGGGGAGTCGCCGAACATGGTGTGCGCGAACAGGTCGTGCACGCAGTCGCCCGGGTCGTCCTCGGTCATCGCGATCTCTTCGAGGATCGCGCCGCGCTCGATGTCGACGTCCTCTTCGAGGATGAGCGAGCCCGTGAGCATGTCGCACACGACGTCGATGGCGAGCGGCAGGTCCGTGTCGAGCACCCGCGCGTAGTAGCAGGTGTACTCCTTGGCCGTGAAGGCGTTCATCTCGCCGCCCACCGCGTCGATGGCGGCGGAGATGTCGAGGGCGGAACGCCGGCTCGTGCCCTTGAACAGGAGGTGCTCGAGGTAGTGGGTGGCGCCGCCGAGTGACGGCGTCTCGTCACGTGAGCCGACGTTCGCCCAGATCCCGAAGGTGGCGGAGCGTACGGACGGCAGCGTCTCGGTGACGACGCGCAGACCGCCGGGCAGGGTGGTGCGCCGGACCGTGCCGATGCCGTCCTTGCCCTTGAGCAGGGTTTGGGTACGGGCGACGGCCCGCGCCTCCGAGGAGGTGCGGGCCGTCGTCCTGGAACTACGGGACGTCACTTGTCGGTGTCGTCCTTGTTCTCGTCGCTCTCTTCGCCGCCCTCGATCACGGGGATCAGGGAGAGCTTGCCGCGCGAGTCGATCTCGGCGATCTCGACCTGGACCTTCGAGCCCACGGCGACGACGTCCTCGACGTTCTCCACGCGCTTGCCGCCGGCGAGCTTGCGGATCTGCGAGATGTGCAGCAGGCCGTCCTTGCCCGGGAGCAGGGACACGAACGCACCGAAGGTGGTCGTCTTGACGACGGTGCCCAGGTAGCGCTCGCCGACCTCCGGCATGGTCGGGTTGGCGATGCCGTTGATCGTGGCGCGGGCGGCCTCGGCGGCCGGGCCGTCGGCGGCACCGATGTAGATGGTGCCGTCGTCCTCGATCGTGATCTCGGCGCCGGTGTCCTCCTGGATCTGGTTGATCATCTTGCCCTTGGGGCCGATGACCTCGCCGATCTTGTCCACGGGGATCTTGACGGTGATGATCCGCGGGGCGTTCGGGGACATCTCGTCCGGGGTGTCGATCGCTTCCATCATCACGTCGAGGATGTGGAGGCGGGCGTCGCGGGCCTGCTTGAGGGCCGCGGCCAGGACGGAGGCCGGGATGCCGTCCAGCTTGGTGTCGAGCTGGAGGGCGGTGACGAACTCCTTGGTGCCGGCGACCTTGAAGTCCATGTCACCGAAGGCGTCCTCCGCACCGAGGATGTCGGTGAGGGTGACGTAGTGGGTCTCGCCGTCGATCTCCTGGGAGATCAGACCCATGGCGATACCGGCGACGGGGGCCTTCAGCGGCACACCGGCGTTCAGCAGCGACATGGTGGAGGCGCAGACCGAGCCCATGGACGTCGAGCCGTTGGAGCCGAGGGCCTCGGACACCTGACGGATCGCGTACGGGAACTCCTCGCGCGTCGGCAGCACCGGCACGAGAGCGCGCTCGGCGAGCGCGCCGTGGCCGATCTCGCGGCGCTTCGGGGAACCGACGCGGCCGGTCTCACCGGTGGAGTACGGCGGGAAGTTGTAGTTGTGCATGTAGCGCTTGCGGGTCACCGGGGAGAGGGTGTCCAGCTGCTGCTCCATGCGGAGCATGTTCAGGGTGGTGACGCCCAGGATCTGGGTCTCGCCACGCTCGAACAGCGCCGAGCCGTGCACGCGCGGGATCGCCTCGACCTCGGCTGCGAGCGTACGGATGTCCGTGACGCCACGGCCGTCGATGCGGACCTTGTCCTTGATGACGCGCTCGCGCACCAGGGCCTTGGTCAGCGAGCGGTACGCGGCCGAGATCTCCTTCTCGCGGCCCTCGAAGGCCGGGAGCAGCTTCTCGGCGGCGACCGCCTTGACGCGGTCCAGCTCGGTCTCGCGCTCCTGCTTGCCGGCGATGGTGAGCGCCTGGGCGAGCTCGTCCTTGACCGCGTCGGACAGGGCGGCGTAGACGTCGTCCTCGTAGTCGAGGAAGACCGGGAACTCGCCCTCGGGCTTGGCGGCCTTGGCGGCGAGGTCCGCCTGCGCCTTGCACAGGACCTTGATGAACGGCTTCGCGGCCTCGAGACCGGCGGCGACGATCTCCTCGGTCGGCGCCTCGGCACCGCCCTTGACGAGCTCGATCGTCTTCTCGGTGGCCTCGGCCTCGACCATCATGATCGCGACGTCGCCGTCCTCCAGGACGCGGCCGGCGACCACCATGTCGAAGACGGCGTCCTCGAGCTCGGTGTGCGTCGGGAACGCGACCCACTGGCCCTTGATCAGCGCGACACGGGTGCCGCCGATGGGGCCGGAGAAGGGCAGGCCGGCGAGCTGCGTGGAGCAGGAGGCGGCGTTGATCGCGATCACGTCGTAGAGGTGATCGGGGTTGAGCGCCATGATCGTCTCGACGATCTGGATCTCGTTGCGCAGGCCCTTCTTGAAGGACGGGCGCAGCGGGCGGTCGATCAGGCGGCAGGTGAGGATCGCGTCCTCGGAGGGCCGGCCCTCCCGGCGGAAGAAGGAGCCGGGGATCTTGCCGGCCGAGTACATCCGCTCCTCGACGTCCACCGTGAGGGGGAAGAAGTCGAGCTGGTCCTTGGGCTTCTTCGAAGCGGTGGTGGCCGACAGCACCATGGTGTCGTCGTCCAGGTACGCCACGGCGGAACCGGCGGCCTGCTTGGCCAGGCGGCCCGTCTCGAAGCGGATGGTGCGGGTGCCGAAGGCGCCGTTGTCGATGACGGCCTCGGCGTAGTGGGTCTCGTTCTCCACTAGCGATTTCTCCTACGTGTCGTCTTTTCGTCCGGCACCCGTGTGGTGGCGGAACGGTGGCGGAGAAGCACGCCTTGGGTGCGGGCCGGTCTTCGATCGAAGCACCCGGAATGTGTCCGGGGGCCACTACCGAGGACCGGCGGCGAGGAGGCGTCTTCTCGCGCTCGATGAGTGTGTCGTTGTGCGACCAGACTAATTGCCGTCCGGTCCGTCGCGCACGTACAGCGCGACGACAGCCGTGCGTACAGCAAAGGGAGCGGCCCCCCGTCGGTGGGAACCGCTCCCTTCACGGCGTCTTACTTGGCGCCGGCCGCACCACGGCGGATGCCGAGCCGGTCGACCAGCGTACGGAAGCGCTGGATGTCCTTCTTGGCCAGGTACTGCAGCAGACGGCGGCGCTGGCCGACAAGGATCAGCAGACCACGACGGGAGTGGTGGTCGTGCTTGTGCGTCTTGAGGTGCTCGGTCAGGTCCGAGATGCGGCGGGAGAGCATCGCGACCTGGACCTCGGGGGAACCGGTGTCGCCCTCCTTGGTGCCGAACTCGGCGATGATCTGCTTCTTCGTAGCGGCGTCGAGAGACACTCGGTACTCCTCTGGGTGTTCGATGCGCCCACGAGTGCCCCTGGTCTTGGTCTCAGGGGAGCTTCCGTGACTCGGAGGCGAAGGTCCGATGAGCGCTGTTCCAGAGCCCGAGGGGGCTCCGGGGATCGCGTACACAAACGGCCGTTACACAGGGTACCAGGGTGTTCAGGACGCTTGGACCGGTGGGCTACTTGCCGGTCATGGAACGGGCGGCGTCGAAGACCTCGAGCACCGCCAGGCAGAGCGGCACCAGCGAGAGCAGGACGGCACCCTCGGTGATGTCGAGCAAGCGGCCCCAGAAGGGCGAGAGGCCCTTCTTCGGGATGATCAGGCCGATCGCGGTGGTCAGTGCGGCGCCGGCCGCCACCGCCGCGGTGAGCCAGATCGTACGGATGTCCAGGCCGCCTCGGTCCCCGTACATCATCAGCTCCCTGACCAGGTCCACGGGCGGGTTCAGGGAGAGGCCGAGCACCAGCAGCGCGATGGCGGCGATGCCGGCGGCGAGCGCGCAGGTGACCTGTGACGTGTACCGGAAGAGCCGGGCGCGCAGCAGCATGGCGAGACCGGCGCCCAGGGCGAGGAACTGGCCCCAGATGTTGCTGGAGAAACCGAGCACGGCGGCGCTGCCGACCACGACCGCTGCACAGCCACCGACCAGTCCGAGAAGCATCTCGTGGCCGCGGCGGGCCTGGGCGGCGATCCGCTCCGCGTCGACGGGCTGCGCCGCGGGGGCTTCGTGCTGGTCTCCGTAGGCACCTGCGTCGTAGTCGTCGTCGGTGGAACTGCGCGGCGAGGCGTAGCCGATGGGCAGGCGGGCGAACCGCGCCGACAGGCCGGGGAGGAAGGCGACGAGACCGATGGCGACGGGTGCGACGACGGCGGCCGTGCCGGTGGCCGATGCCTCGGTCAGGATCGCGGCGAAGGTGGCCACCGTCCCGGTGACCGACAGGAAGGTGGCGGCCACGAACGGGGCGTCGCCGCTCGGCGCCAGCACGACCAGGGTGACGGAGGCGACGAGCACGGTCACACAGCCGAGGAGGAACTGCAGGCGCCCGGGGCCTTCACCGGTTGCCGGGCCGACGATCCCCGAGCCGGCGATGAGCAGCAGCGGCAGAGCGCCGAGCCCCAGGGCGACTGCGGTGGCCCGGTCGCCGTAGACCCGCGCCCGTACGCCCGCGAAGGCGGTGAGGAGCACACCGGCCGAGCCCGCGACGATGCCGGGCAGGCTGTGCATGTCGTGCCGGACCGGGTCGGCGAACCAAAGCACGAAGCCCATCAGGACGAGCAGCAGGACACCGCCGACGAGGCCCGCGACGCGCAGAAGTTCGTCGCCCCACAGATGACGGTCGCGGACGACGGCGGAGGCGACGGCGTCGGAGACGTCGTCGAAGACGGCCGGCGGGAGCGACTCCGCGAAGGGACGCAGGCTGAGGACCTCGCCGTCGAGCACCTGCTGGGCGGAGAGCGAGCGAGCGCCATCGAGCACCGTGCCGTCGCGGCGCACCAGGTGATACCCCGTCGGGGTCCCCGGTGCCTGCGTCTGACCGGTGAGCCGCAGAATCTCCGGGTAGACGTCGGCGACGGCGATGTCCTCGGGGAGTGCGACATCGATGCGACTGTCCGGCGCCACGACGGTCACGCGGCAGAAGCCGGTCGCTGCGGTCGTACTCACGTGTGTGGACCCCCTGATTCGCGGTTGCGCACGATGCGCGCGCCACCCTACCGGGACACCGGGGATGGGTCTGCAAGTAGGATCACCGTCGCGCGGAGGGAAGTCCGCAGCAAAGGCAGTCACGGGGGCGCCGGAGCGGAAGGTGCCCGTCCGTCTTCCGTCCGTATCGAGGGATTGATGCTCCGGTGAGCCAGATCGTCGTGAAACGCCCGCCGAGGTCGCTGCCGCCCGAAGTACCCACGGAGGAGCTGACGCTGGAGGCCCCGCCGGAGCTGCCGCGGGGACAGCAGGAGGGCATGCTGATGCAGGTCCTGCCGGTCCTCGGCATGGGCTCGTCGGTGGTCTTCTTCTTCTCGCCGCAGGCGCCGCCGTTCATGCGCATCATGGGCGTGCTGATGCTGGTGTCGACGGTGGCGATGGTGGTCGCGCAGGTCGTCAGGTACCGCCGTGGTACGCAGGGGCAAATGGCAGATGTCCGGCGCGACTACCTCAAATACCTCGCGCAGACGCGCCGCACGGTGCGCAGGACCGCGCGCAGGCAGCGCGACGCGCAGCTCTACCTGCACCCTGCTCCCGAGCAGCTCTGGTCCGTGGTGGCCGAGGGGTCGCGCGTGTGGGAACGCCGGGTGGGCGACAAGGACTTCGGCCAGGTACGTGTCGGGCTCGGTGCTCAGCAGCTCGCGACGCCCCTTGTGGCCCCCGACACCGCGCCCGTCGACGAGTTGGAGCCGCTGGCGGCCGGCGCCATGCAGCAGTTCCTGGCGGTGCACGGGTCGCTGGACGGTCTGCCGATGGCTGTCTCGATGCGTGCCTTCTACCACGTGACGGTCTCCGGCGAGCCCGAGTCCGCCCAGTCGACGGCGCGGGCGCTGGTTTCGCAGTTGGTGACGCTGCACTCGCCCGACGACCTCGTGCTCGCCGTGGTGGCCGCACCGGGGGCCGTTTCGCGCTGGGACTGGACGAAGTGGCTTCCGCACACCCAGGTTCCGGGCCAGGTGGACGGTGCCGGAAGCAAGCGGCTGTTCGGCGACGACCTCGGCGAACTGGAGCAGTTGCTGCACAACCGGCTCGACGGCAGGCCGCGGTTCAGCCGGGAGAGTCAGCCGGTGCTGGACCAGCCGCACATCGTCGTGGTCCTGGACGGCGGCATGGTGCCGCCCGACTCCCTGTTCGCGGCGCCCGAAGGCCTTCAGGGCGTCACCATCGTCGAGCTCGTCCCGGGAAACCTCGACGAGCCCCGCGGCGGACTGTCGGTGGTTGTTCGGCCCGGCCGCCTGCGGCTGGAGTCGGGCAGCCGGGTGGCGTACGAGGGGGTCCCGGACGGAATCTCGCTTCCTGCCGCCGAGGCACTCGCCCGTCAGCTCGCGCCCTTGCGCATGGGCGGCGGGGACGACGACGAACCGCTGCTGGCCAACCTCGACTTCACCGACCTGCTGAACCTCGGGGACGCGGCCGGGATCGACGTCGCCCGCACCTGGCGGCCGCGGTCGGTGGCCGAGCGGCTGCGGGTGCCGATCGGTGTCGGCGAGGACGGCCAGCCGGTCATGCTGGACCTCAAGGAGGCCGCGCAGGACGGCATGGGCCCGCACGGACTGTGCGTGGGCGCCACCGGTTCCGGAAAGTCGGAGCTGCTGCGGACGCTGGTCCTCGGACTCGCCGTCACCCACTCCTCCGAAACCCTGAACTTCGTCCTCGCCGACTTCAAGGGCGGCGCCACCTTCGCCGGCATGTCCCAGATGCCGCACGTCGCCGCCGTGATCACCAACCTCTCCGACGACCTCACCCTGGTCGACCGCATGGGCGACGCGATCCGTGGTGAACTCCAGCGCCGTCAGGAGCTGTTGCACAAGTCGGGCAACTACGCCAACATCCACGACTACGAGAAGGCGCGCGCGGCCGGAGCCGCGCTCGAGCCGCTGGCCTCACTGGTGCTGGTGCTCGACGAGTTCTCCGAACTGCTCACCGCCAAGCCGGACTTCATCGACATGTTCATCCAGATCGGCCGCATCGGCCGTTCGCTGGGTGTGCATCTGCTGCTGGCCTCGCAGCGCCTGGAAGAGGGCAAGCTGCGCGGTCTCGACACGTACCTCTCGTACCGCATCGGTCTGCGGACCTTCTCGGCCGCCGAATCGCGTACGGCCATCGGCGTGCCCGACGCCTACCACCTGCCGTCGGTCCCCGGATCGGGCTACCTCAAGTTCGGCACCGACGAGATGACCCGGTTCAAGGCCGCCTACGTCTCGGGCACGTACCGCACCGGCGGGCCGGACCTGCCGGTCGGCCAGCTGCCCATCGAGCGCCGGCCGGCGCTCTTCACGGCGGCTCCGGTCCCCGTGGTCTACGCAGCACCCGATCCCTCGCAGACTGCCGCCGCGGCGACCGCCGAGGACGACGCACTCGCGGACACGGTGCTGGACGTCATCGTGCGCCGGCTGGAGGGTCAGGGCGTCCCCGCGCATCAGGTGTGGCTGCCCCCGCTGGACCAGGCCCCCACCCTGGACCAGTTGCTGCCCAGCATCGCGCCGACGGCGGACCGCGGCCTGACCGCGACCGAGTACACGCGGCCGGGCGGCCTGATCGTGCCGCTGGGCCTGATCGACAAGCCGTTCGAACAGCGCCGCGAGGTGCTGTACCGGGACTTCTCCGGCGCCGCGGGCCACATGATGGTGGTCGGTGGTCCCCAGTCCGGCAAGTCGACGATGATGCGCACGCTCATCTCGTCGTTCGCTCTCACGCACACGCCGAGCGAAGTGCAGTTCTACGGCCTCGACTTCGGTGGTGGCGGTCTGTCGGCCCTCGCGGACCTTCCGCATGTGGGTGGCATCGCCTCGCGCCTCGACCCGGAGCGCGTGCGGCGGACGGTGGCCGAGGTGCTCGGTGTGCTCAACCGGCGCGAGGAGTTCTTCCGCGCCAACGGCATCGACTCGATCGCGACCTACCGGCGCAAGCGAGCCGCGGGCGAACTGCCGGGCGAGGCATGGGGAGACGTCTTCCTCGTCATCGACGGCTGGGGCGGCTTCAAGAACGACTACGAGATGCTGGAGCCGATCGTCGCCGATCTCGCCGCGCGAGGTCTGGGTTACGGAATTCATGTCGTGATCACCGCAGCGCGTTATATGGAGGTGCGTGCGGCGCTCAAGGACCAGATGCTCGGCCGCCTGGAGCTGCGCCTCGGTGACGTCATGGACTCCGAGTTCGACCGCAAGGTCGCCGCGAACGTCCCGACGGGCGTCCCGGGCCGCGGTCAGGTGCCCGAGAAGCTCCACTTCATGACCGCCCTGCCGCGTATCGACTCGATCAGCAGCTCGGGCGATCTGTCGGAGGGCACAGCGGCGTTCGTACGGTCGGTCAGGAGCAACTGGCAGGGGCCTGCGGCCCCTTCGGTCCGCCTGCTGCCGCGGAAGCTGCCGGCCGAGCAGCTGCCCAAGGGCTTCGAGTTCCCGCAGCACGGCGTCGCCATCGGCATCGACGAGACGAACTTGGAGCCGGTGTTCGTCGACTTCGAGTCCGACCCGTTCTTCATGATTTTCGGCGAGAGCGAGTCGGGCAAGACGAACCTGCTGAGGCTGATCGCGAAGCAGATCTCCGAGCGGTACGGCGCCGACGAGGCGAAGCTCGTCGTGGGCGACTACCGCCGGACGCTGCTGGGCGCTCTTCCGGAACAGCATCTGCTCGAATACGCGCCGATGGCCAGTTCGATGCAGATGCACATGGAGGCCCTGGCCGGCGTCTTCGAACGACGCCAGCCGCCCGCCGACGTCACGCCTCAGCAACTGAGGGACCGCAGCTGGTGGACGGGACCGCAGATCTTCATCATGATCGACGACTTCGACCTGGTGGCCACGAGCTCGGGGAACCCCCTGGCGCCGCTCGCGGAATACCTTCCGTTCGCCCGTGACACCGGCATCCGCTTCGTGATCGCACGGAACTCGGCAGGCGCTTCGCGTGCCATGTACGAGCCGTTCATGCAGCGCATCATGGAACTGGGCGCGCAGGGCGTGGTGCTGTCCGGCGACCCGACCGAGGGTGATCTGATCGGCAGGGTCCGGCCTCAGCCGATGCCGCAGGGCCGGGGGTACTTCGCGTCGCGCAGGCGAGGCAACCCGCTGATCCAGGTCGGGCAGCTGGCGCAGATGTAGCCGAGGTCGGGCCGTTCAGCCCCTGCCGCCGGATGCCGGCGCCGATACTGGTCCGGAGTCACTGTTCCACCACCGCGTGAAGGGCGAACGTCTCATGGGAACTCAGCAGGAGAAGGACGAGCTGTACGCGCTCGACATCAGTGGGGTGGAGTGGCAGGGCGCACCCGGAACGAGCCCGGAGGAGGAACGCGTCGAGATCGCGCATCTGCCGGGCGGTGGTGTCGCCATGCGGTCCTCGCTGGACCGGGACACCGTGCTGCGTTACACCGAGGCCGAGTGGCGTGCTTTCGTACTCGGGGCGCGGGACGGTGAGTTCGACCTGAAGTAGGCCCGACGGTCTGCCGGACGCGACGAGGGGCACGCTCGATGCCGAGCGTGCCCCTCTGTTCGTGACTCGTGGTCAGAACCCCTCGGTGAACAGCGAAGAGGCCTTCTTGTCCGTGTGGCGGTAACCGTCCTTGCCCTGCTCGATCAGCTGGGCGATCTTGTCGAGACGGTCACGCATGTCGATCGCCTTGCCCTTGTACTTCTTCTGCAGGGCGACGTACTCCCGGTGGGCTTCACCGTCCCAGGTACCGGTGACGACGGTGAGCGCGGCGTCCATCTCCTCGAGGTCCTTGATGATGTTCCGCGACACCGTACGGATGCGGTTCGCCATCTCCTGGACGCTCTCGTACCGTACCCGGGTGTTCGGGTCTGCTCCAGCCATCGTTTCTCCTCCGTACGTGTTGGTGGGTCTGTGCCGGTCGGCGGAAGCGGTCAGACGCCGTTCAGGCCGGACGTGTTGGACTGGGCCTTGGCGGCGTTGAATGCGGCCAGGACCTCGTCGTCGTTCGCGTTGCTGAGGTTCTTGGTCTCGCCCACCGCGTTGTGCAGGATGTTGAGCAGACGACGGATGGCGTCGTGATCCTCGTTGATGAGGTTCTGTGCCGAGACGAAGCCCGAGGCGCCGACACCGGTCCAGCCGGCGCTGACCGTCGCGATGATGTCGGCCAGCTCCCTCGCCTGCTTCGTCACCTCTCCAGCGGTCTGGTTGATCTTGTTCTTGGCCTTGACGATCGGGTCATCGGCAAGTCCGAAACCACCAGCGCCCTCGGTCATGTGGAGCTCCTCGCTCTTGGGTCCCGAACCCCGGCACACGCGTCCCGGGGTGTCTGATTCCTGTTCACGGTCACGCTCTCCTGATGCGCACCCGCACTGCCACGGCCTCGGTCACGGCGGAGCCCCCAGGGCTCCGCGTGGTCCTTGCCGCTCGCCCCCGTGGTGTCAGGAGAGGGCGAAGTACTGGGGTCGGACGGAGGGGGAAGGCACAGGCACTCGGGCAGCTCCTCGACGCGTCGGCCGCGAACTGCCTTCCGTCCGGCGTGGGTTCGCCCGGATCGGCGGGCGCCGTCATGCCGTACGGGGCATGGGGAGACCTGTCCCCCGCCTGCTCGCGCCCGGCGGCATCAGCCACAGCGCCCCTCCCCCGGTCACACAAGTGTGAAAGTCTCCGTCACTCTAACCTCTGCCTACGACAGTTCCAACTGCAAAGCCAGGCAAGGAGATCGGGCTCACGGGACCCTTTTGCCCCGCGCGTCCCGGATGACCGTTGCCGTACCGCCGATCACGGCCACCAGTACGACGCCGATCCCCAGCGCGTAGGTTGCATAGCGCTCATTGCGTTCCTGAACCGTTTCCGACATGGCCAGATGCGCGGGCTCGGGGGCCGGCGGCTTCGGAGGGCCGGGGTCGGGGCGGGCGGCCTCCTGCGGTTCGTCGTCCCCGCTCAGCGCCCGGACCGGGTCGATGACCCCCCAGCCGACGAAGTTGTCCCGGCCGTTGACGCTGCGCGTGGCCGTCTGCTCGATCTCCGCGATGATCTGCGCCGGTTCCCACTTGGGGTGCTTGGCCTTCAGCAGGGCGGCGACACCGGCGACGTACGGGGCGGAGAAGCTCGTTCCGTTGTCGACGCACTGACCGTTGCCGGGAACCGTCGAGACGACGTCGACACCCGGGGCGGCGACGCCCACGAATTCGCCCGCCTGGGAAAAGGCGGCCCGCTCGTTGTTGCGATCCGAGGAGGCGACGGCGAGCACGCCCGGGAAAGCCGCCGGGTACGTGTTCCTGATCTTGCCGTCCATTCCGTCGTTGCCTGCCGAGGCGACGACGACGATTCCCGCGTCGATGGCACGCTGCACGGCTCTGTTGAGGTCGGAGTCCAGCGACAGAGGCTTGGTGGTGTCCTGCGAGATGTTGATGACGTCGGCGCCCTTGTCGATGGCGTGGCCGATCGCCACGGCCATCGTGCGGTCGTCACCGCTGTTGTTCTCGTCGTTCTGGCGGATCGGGATGATCGTCGCCTCGGGTGCTATGCCGACGAAGCCCGTCCCCTTGCGCGGCCGTGCCGCGATGATGCCCGCGACCTTGGTGCCATGGCCCACCAGGTCGACCGTGCCGTCGGTCTTGCCGCGCTTGTCGTCAGTGTTGTTCTTGTCCGGCTTCAGCAGGTCCTTGCCGGACGAGGCGTCGACGGCCGACTTGAGCTGGACGTTGTCGTTGTCCACGCCGGTGTCGATGACGGCGACCTGTACGCCCTTGCCCTTGGTGTCCTGCCACAGCTCGTCGAACAGGATCCGCTGAAGCGGCCAGGGGATGCCCGCGATCTGCTGCTTCATCGGGAACGTGCACTCGCCGCTGCCGTTGATGCCGAGTCCGTGCGGCAACTCGGCGGCGTACGCGGCCGGCGTCGCCGCGGCGAGGCCGGTCAGCGCCGCGGCGGCCGCGAGCAGGACGGTCTTGCGGAACGGAGATGGCATGGGCACCCCTTACGAACCCTGCGGCTGGCGGGCGCTGTTGGTGTCGAGGCGGGGGCCCTTGGACAGGAACTCCGACCAGACGATCGGCACGGACGACGGCGAGATCTTGCCGTAGCCGAGCCGGATCTGTGCCTGGCTGGGCTCGGGACGGCCGTCCTGCTGCTTGTCCTGACCGCCGGTGCCGATCTCCGACCGGTCGGCGTCGCTGTCGCCGTTCGCCTGGACGGCATAGCGCAGTCCGGTGTCGGTCACGAGGAAGAGGGAACCGTCCGGCTTGGTCTGCCGACCCTGGACCTGCGTGTACAGCAGTCCGGAACCGGGGGTGACGTACGTGCTGGTGCCACCCGCGGTGATCTCCGCCGGGTAGGCGGAACCGGCCCAGGTGGACAGGGTCGTGCGCCCCTTGTCGTCGACTTTCCGCAGCACGCTGCAGACCGTGTCACGGCCACCGCTCGGGGAGTTCACCTGGGTGGCCCGCAGGGAGGGCCAGCGCTTCTCCGCGGCGAAGAAATCCGGCTCCGGAGCGATCGACTGGGCGTCGACCCCTGTCGCCTCGCCCCGCATGTCGAGCTTGTCGGTCTGCGGCGAGTTGATGAGCAGCCAGGCGGTGAAGTCGGAGACCGGCTGGACCTTCCCGGGGAGCACGACGTAGTGCTGCCACCCTGTGCCCGTCTGGGCCTTCAGGACCATGCCGACCTTGTCCTGCTCCGGCGTCAGTCCGCCGCCCGCGCCTGCCGGAGTCGCGACCTGGCCGCTGACGACGGGAAAGTCGATGGGGCTGCCGTCGTGCAGGGTGGCGAGCCAGTCGTCGGTGACGCGCTGGGGCTTGTTGCTGGCCACGAGAGCGCGGGTGAGCTTCTCGGCTTCCGGCTCGGCGCCGCGTACCAGGTACTTCGTTCCGCTCGCGTCCACCAGATAGCGCCGTCCGTCGTCGCCCTCGACGTAGAGGACCTGGCCGCCGCTCAGCTTGTACCTGCCCTCGGTCCGGGCGGCATCACGGTCGCCGAAGATGAACGTGGCCTTCTGCACGGACGCCCCCTTGCCCGCGCCCGGCTGCTCGCACACGGCCCAGCGCTTGGCCTTGCCCGCCTCCTTCTCGCTGGGCAGCCGGTCGGGGGCGTACGGAATGCCGAGGATCGGGCCGCGCGGCGGCTTGCCGGCGTCGAGGATGTCGTCGCTCACCTGGATCACCTTGAACTGGTCCGGGGTGAGCAGCAGTCGGGCGGAGGCAAGATTCAGCACAGGGTGCAGGAGCGTCTTCTTCTCCTTGCCCTTACCGGTCTGCAGCACCACGTACCGGGTGGTGGAGTCCTTGCCCACGATGACCTGAGTCCCGGGCGCGGCCCAGTTGTTGGGCGCCTTCGGCTTGAACATGCCGAAGGCGCCGAATCCAGCGACGATCAGGGCCCCGACGATCAGCCCGGGGACGATGGCCCGCAGCGGCCGGGGAGCGCCTTCCTCCGTGCCGGACGGCGAGGGTTGGAGGAATGCCGCCACCGTGCGCTTCTTCGCGAAGGTGTACGCGTTGAGCTCATCCCGCCGTGATGCCATGAGTCCCCATTGGTAAAGAAGGCACTGTTCCTCGCGCGGGGCCCGGTGGTGAGCACGGTCCCCCGGCCCTGTATGCCGGACCGGCCCCCTACTATGCCTGTTGATCGACGGTGCTTGTGGGGCGGGTAGGGTGATCCAGCCGCCGGAGGCCCTGCTGGGACAGGGCCGGACAGGGGTGATCGGGATGAATTGGGGCCTAATGAACTGGGGGGTGCCCGAATAATGGCTTCCGCGACGCGGGCGCGCTCGGCAGCCCGCAGGCGCGCTCCCGAACGGGCCGCCGCTCCGACACCGGGACAGGCCGCACCCCGGCTGAAGGCCAGGCCCGGACACTTCGGTTCGTTCCGACTGCAACAACTCGTACTGATCGAGGTCGCCGCCGCCCTGCTCCTCGTGGCCTGGGTCGTCGAGCCGCTGCTGCTGGTTCCGGCAGGCGTGGTGGCGGCACTGCTGGTGCTGCTCGCGGTCGTACGGCGGCACAAGCGTTCGCTGCCTGAGTGGCTCTCAACCGTCTTCGCGCTGCGCTCGCGTAGCCGCCGGGCGAACTCCTTCGTCCCGGCGCCTGGTACGGAGCCCGGTCTCGCGCCGGTCGTGGAATGCGACCCTGCCCTGCGTACGTACACCCACAGCGACCGAGACCGCCGCCCGGTGGGGATGATCGGCGACGGCACGTTCCTGACGGCCGTACTGCAGGTCGAAGCGGATGCGACGGCCCTGCGTCCCGACCGGACCTCGCGGCCGCTGCCCATGACGCTCGTGCGCGACGTGATGAACGTGGACGGCATCCGGCTGGAGTCCGCGCAGATCGTCCAGCACACGCAGCCCGCGCCCGCACCGCACCTTCCTCAGCAGTCGATCGCCTCCCGCAATTACGCCCCGTTGCAGGCACAGACGGGATCCCCGGCGCTGCGCATCACCTGGGTCGCGCTCAAGCTGGACCCGGAGCTGTGCCCGGAGGCCGTGGCTGCCCGCGGTGGCGGCCTGGAGGGTGCCCAGAAGTGTCTCGTGCGCGCCGCGGACCAGCTGGCGAGCCGGCTGACCGGCGCCGGCTTCCGGGCGACCGTACTGACCGAGCAGGAACTGACCGCTGCTATCGCCACCTCGTCGTGCGCCAGTCCGATGGCGATCGCCCAGGCCGGCCGGGCGGAGATCCCGACCCGCCGGACGAAGGAGACCTCGCGCACCTGGCGTGTGGACGACCGCCGGCACACGACGTACTGGGTGGGCCGCTGGCCGCAGTTGGGCGCGGGCGGAACCTCGATGCCTCAGCTGGTCGCCCTGCTGACCTCGATCCCGGCGCTGGCCACCACCTTCAGTCTCACGCTCGGCCAAGGCGACCGGCAGGGCGTCACCGTCACCGGCCATGTCCGCATCACGGGGCGCAGCGACGAGGAACTGGTCGCCGCACGACATGAACTCGAGCGCGCCGCACGCGGGGTGAAGACCGGGCTGGTGCGACTCGACCGTGAGCAACTGCCCGGCATGCTCGCCACACTGCCGCTCGGGGGAGCCCGCTGATGTCTGCACCCGCCGCCAAGCCACGCCTCGGCTTCGGACTGATCGGACCACGCCGCGACCGCCATGCGATGTCGGTGGACCAACTGGCCTCGGTGTCGCTCCCCGTGGGCGATGACGGCGTCGTCATCGGCGTGGACGCCGAAGGCAGGCCGGCCGTCCTCGGCATCAACCGCCCCACGGCCTACGACGTCACGCTGATCGGCGGCCTGTGGACGGCGCAGGTGCTCGCGCTGCGCGCCGCTGCTACGGGTGCGCGGGTCACCGTCGAGACCGGTCGGGCGCACGTGTGGACGGCGCTCGCTCAGGCGGCCGGCGGCGGTCAGCAGTGCATCTCCCTGCACGACGTGGGCCGGGTCCCGCCGCAGGGTGCGTCGGCCGGAAGCCCCGTCGTCGTGGTGCGCGACTGCGGAATGCGCCCTCCGCGCGGCCGGGTCGTGTCGGCCCCCTGGCAGTCGGTGGTGACTCTTCTGCCGTATCTGAGCCCTGTGGCCCCGCGGTTGATGGAGAAGTCCGGTCTTGTCGGAATCCAACGGGTCTCCCCCGACGAAGCCGTACAGATCGGTCGGATCATGCACCTCCCGCGCCCCGAGACGGAGGCGCTGTCGACCCTCGCGGACGGCGTGACCCTCTGGTGCACTCAGCGGGATCGCCAATTCGTCATGACTCAGGCCACCGACGCCGAGACCGGATTGTTGGGCAGCGCCCGGCGGATGGACTGAGTGGCTCCGGATCTCGGTGCAGTTGTACCGGTTTGCCCCACGAGATTCTTCACCCTCCGGCGTACCGGCGTCACATGTGGCCAGTGCGTGACGCACAGGACAGCGGCCGGGGGCGGGCGGGCCTGACGGAGTGGTGTTGTTGGCGATTAGGGTGGGTCAGGGCGCGGCAGAAGAACCCTCGGGCATGTTCACCGCGTCCTCAGGGGGAGAGCCGGGCCGATCGGAAGTCAACGGTGGCCCCCACCCACGACGGCACAAGGGTGCTCGACCACACCAGGAGGCAAAGTGAACGGCGATCGGGACGACATCCACGGGGGCTGGAACCTTCCCGTCGACGAGTCCGACGCGGAGCCCGCCGAGCTGACGGGTGAGTTCACCATCGACTACACCCCGCCTGCCTGGTACACGCAGAACGCGTCGGGCGACACCTCGGGCGGGAGCACCGGTCAGCACACCCCGCCTCCGCCGCAGGGTGCTCCGGTCGCCGTGCCGGGGCTGCCCGCGGGCAGCGGTTTCGAGCCGAACTGGGCGCCGGCGCCGCCTGCCCCGCCGACGGCCCAGGAGCCCGGCCCCGCCATACCGCCGCCTGCTCTGGCTCCTGCCCCTGCTCCGGCTCCGGCTCCGGCTCCGGCTCCGGCCGAGCAGGCGCCGCCGGCCGCTGCGGTCGCGCCCGCGGCGGACGACGCCTCGTCGCAGCCCTTCGGGGGCGGCGATCTGGAGAGCGGTGCCACCATGCGTTTCTCCCCCGCCGCGCTCAAGCGCGAGATGGCCGAACTCGCCGCCGTCAAGGACACCGAGGACTCCCCGGGCTCCGCCGCCACGGAAGACGCCGAGGCCACCGACAGCACCGAAGGCACCGAAGGCACCGAGGGTGCGGCCGAACCCGCGGGCGGCGCCGAAGCGGTTGAGCCCGTCGACGCACCCCTGGCCGTCGCGGACACGGACGACGCCCCCGCCGAGCCGGCGGACGCCTCGGACGGCGCCCCGGCCGACGCCTCGGCCCGCGACGCGGCTGCCGAGGACGCACCGGCAGATGACACGGACGGCGAGGCCGCTGCCGACGACGTCCAGGACTCCGTGCCCCAGGGCGCTCCCCCCGCCGCCGAGGCCCAGCCGTGGGCCGCCGCTCCGCCCGCCGCCGCTCCGCAGGGCGAACTGCCGCCGCTGCCGCCCGCGTACCAGCCCGCCGCACCGGCGCCCGCCCAGCAGTGGCCCGCGCCCACCGCCGACCAGTCGGCGCCCTGGCCCGCGCCCGGCCAGCACGGCGGCTACGGATTCCCGCAGCCCGGGCAGCAGCCGCAGCCGCAGCCCGCTGCCAACGCTCCGGCTCCGCAGGGCGGTTACGGCTTCCCGCAGCAGGAACAGCCGGCACAGCCCGCCACTCCGGCGCAGCCTCTCCCGGCCCCGGCTCCCACGCCTGCCCCGCACGGTGGTTACGGCTTCCCGCAGGCAGCGCAGCCGGGACAGCCCGCCCAGCCGGCGCAGCCCGCCCCCGCCCCGCAAAGCGGCTACGGCTTCCCGCAGCAGCCCCAGCAGCCGGGCGGCTACGGCTTCCCCCAGCACGGGCAGCCGCCGCAGCCGCAGCCCGCTCCCAACCCCCCTGCCCCGCAGGGTGGTTACGGCTTCCCTCAGGCGGCGCAGCCCGGGCAGCCCGCCCCGAGCGCCCCCCTGCCCATTCCGGCCCAGGGGCAGCAGCCCCAGCCCGGCCAGTCGCTCCCGCCGGCGGCCCACCCGGGACAGCTGCCTCCCCAGGCGCCCGCCCCGCAGGCCCCCGGCGCGTCCGTCGACCCGCGTACCGGTGGCGCGTGGCCCACGCCCGTCACGCACGATCAGCGCGAGCGGTCCGTGCCCGGTGCTCCCCTCGGGTACACGGCCGCCGTCGAGCTCTCCTCCGACCGGCTGCTGCGCAACAACAAGCAGAAGCCCAAGTCGAGCCGTAATCCCTCCAGCGCCGCCCGCTTCAAGCTCGGTGGCAAGAAGGAGGAGGCGGAGCGCCAGCGCAAGCTGGACCTGATCCGGACCCCGGTGCTCTCCTGCTACCGGATAGCGGTCATCAGCCTCAAGGGCGGCGTGGGCAAGACGACCACGACCACCGCGCTCGGCGCGACCCTCGCCACCGAGCGCCAGGACAAGATCCTCGCGATCGACGCCAACCCCGACGCCGGTACGCTCGGGCGCCGGGTGCGCCGTGAGACCGGGGCCACCATCCGTGACCTCGTCCAGGCGATCCCGTACCTCAACTCGTACATGGACATCCGCCGGTTCACCTCGCAGGCGCCCTCCGGGCTGGAGATCATCGCCAACGACGTGGACCCGGCCGTCTCCACGACGTTCAACGACGAGGACTACCGGCGTGCGATCGACGTGCTCGGCAAGCAGTACCCGATCATCCTCACGGACTCCGGCACGGGTCTGCTCTACAGCGCGATGCGCGGAGTGCTGGACCTCGCCGACCAGTTGATCATCATCTCCACGCCGTCCGTCGACGGCGCGAGCAGTGCGTCGACGACGCTGGACTGGCTGTCCGCACACGGGTACGCCGAGCTGGTGCAGCGTTCGGTGACCGTCATCTCCGGGGTGCGCGAGACCGGAAAGATGATCAAGGTCGACGACATCGTGCAGCACTTCCAGACGCGCTGCCGCGGTGTCGTCGTGGTGCCCTTCGACGAGCACCTGGCCGCCGGCGCCGAGGTCGACCTCGACATGATGCGCCCGAAGACGCGTGAGGCGTACTTCAACCTCTCGGCGCTGATCGCCGAGGACTTCGTGCGGGCGCAGCAGCAGCAGGGGCTGTGGACGGCCGACGGCACCAGTCATCCGCCGCAGGCCGCCCCGCCGATGCCCGGCCACCAGGGCCAGGGGCAGCCGCAGTGGCAGGGCCAGCCCCCGGGGCAGCCGATGCCCGGGCAGCCCTATCCGCCGCAGCCGCACCACCCCCAGCAGCAGCAGCCACCGTACGGAGGCCCGCAGCAGGGGTACCCGCCGCAGGGCTGGCAGCAGTCGCCGCCGTCGCAGGCACAGTCCCCCGCGACGCCGGCCGGGCCGCCGCCCGGCGCGGCCGGACACCCCGGCACACCCGGCGTTCCGGGTCAGCCGGGCGTTCCCGGTCAGCCCGATCCGCAGGCGCCCGTACCGCCGGCCGGATGGCCGCCTCAGCAGCCGCCCCAGGCGCCGCCAGCCCCTCAGCAGTAAGGCGACAGAGGTCTGAACCAATGAGGGCCCGCACCGACTCGCCGGTGCGGGCCCTCAGCGCATTCCCGCAGCCCACACGCGGTTTGAGCCACCGTTGACGCGGCATGACCACCCTGATAAACCTTCGCTTCACCAGCTGGCGAACCCATGATCACCAACCCGCCTTCTCCGAGCGAGACATGACGCGAGGTCACCGTCCATGGTCACAAAGGCTCTACTCCGCACCGTCCGGCAACGCCCCCGCAACCGACTGGTCCTCGCCGCATCGGCCGCCGCATCCGCGCTGGTGATGTCCGGCGCGATCGTCCCGTACGCCCACGCGCAGCCCGAGGGCCGCGCTCTGGCCCCGGCCCTGTCGAAGGCGGCCGGCGAGGACGACGGCAAGGACGGCAAGCAGGTCCTCACCGTCGCCGTCTCGCAGAGCGTGGACTCGCTGAGTCCGTTCCTCGCCGCCCGGCTGGTGAGCACCTCGATCCACCGGCTGGCGTACGAGTACCTGACGAATTACGACCCCAAGGACGGCCGGACCGTCCCCGGTTTCGCCACGGCGTGGAAGCCGTCCGCGGACAAGCTCACGTGGACGTACACCGTCCGTGACGACTCGAAGTGGTCGGACGGCAGGCAGGCCACCGCGGAGGACGCGGCCTGGACCTTCAACAAGATGATGACGGACGAGAACGCCGCCACCGCCAACGGCAGCTTCACGGCCAACTTCGAGAAGGTCACCGCGCCCGACCCGAAGACGCTCGTCATCGAGCTGAAGAAGCCGCAGGCCACCATGACGGCCCTCGACGTGCCGATCGTGCCGAAGCACGTCTGGGAGAAGGTCGGCGACTTCTCGAAGTTCAACAACGACAAGCAGTTCCCGATCGTCGGCAACGGCCCGTTCGTCATCACGGACTTCAAGGTCGACCAGTACGTGAGGCTCCGGCCGAACAAGGACTTCTGGCGAGGTGCTCCGAAGTTCGACGAGCTGGTATTCAAGTACTACAAGGACGGTGACGCCGCTGTCGCCGCACTGCAGAAGGGCGAGGTCTCCTTCGTCCAGGGCCTGACCCCGGCCCAGGCCGCCGCGCTGAAGAACGCGAAGAACATCAAGGTCAACGACGCCCCGGGCCGCCGCTTCTTCGCGCTGGCGACCAACCCGGGCGCGCAGTCCAAGAACGGCGAGAAGTTCGGCAGCGGCCACAAGGCGCTGCTCGACCCGGCCGTGCGCAAGGCGCTGTTCCACGCGACGGACCGCAAGACGATCGTCGACAAGGTCTTCCAGGGCCACGCCGTCGAGGGCGAGGGCTACATCCCGCCGCGATTCACCTCGTACTTCTGGAAGCCCGAGGCCGGCCAGAAGATCGGCTACGACCCGGCGCGCGCGGCGAAGCTGCTGGACGACGCCGGTTACCGGAAGAACGCCGCCGGCAAGCGCACCGGCAAGGACGGCAAGCCGCTCGACTTCCGCATCCTGTGCCACGCCACCGACCCGAACGACAAGGCGATCGGCAAGTACCTCCAGGAATGGTGGGGCGAGCTGGGCATCGGGCTGAAGGTCGAGTGCCTGGACAACGTCTCCGACCCCTGGCTCAAGGGCGACTACGACCTGGCCTTCGACGGCTGGTCCGTCAACCCCGACCCGGACTTCGTCCTGTCGATCCACACCTGCGCCGCGCTGCCCGCCACGCCCAAGGACACCGGCGCGACCGACAACTTCATCTGCGACAAGCAGTTCGACGAGCTGTACGCCCAGCAGGCCGCCGAGTACGACCCCGCCAAGCGCGCCGATCTGGTCCGTCAGATGCAGTCGCGGCTGTACGACACGGGATACATGAATGTCCTCGCGTATCCGAACGCGGTCGAGGCGTACCGTACCGACCAGATCAAGTCCATCAAGACGATGCCCGAGGCCGCAGGCAACATCTACGGCCAGGACGGCTACTGGAGTTGGTGGTCGGCCGAGCCGGCGGCCGGTGACGGCGGCGGGTCCGAGGGCGGCTCCTCGACAGGTGTCGTGATCGGCGTCGGCGCGGTCGTCGTGCTGGTCGCCGCCGTCGGGCTCGTCGTCGCGATGCGGCGCCGTTCCACCGCGGAAGACCGTGAATAGTCGATGAGCACCACGAGCACGACCGGCACGACCGCTGTGGCGCGGGTCCCCGAGGCCCGCGCCGCGAGCGGCCACGTACGCGCCTATCTCTTCCATGCGGCGGGCAAGCTCGGCGGTGCGGCGGTCTCGCTGTTCGCCGTGCTCGTCACGAGCTTCTTCCTCTTCCGCATCATCCCGGGCGACCCGGTGAAGGCCATGACCCATGGCATGCCGACCTCGGCGGAGCAACTGGCCACGTTGCGGCGCCAGTTCGGACTGGACCAGCCGCTGTGGCAGCAGTTCACCGACTACTGCGGCAAGGCGCTGTCGGGTGACCTCGGCATGTCGTACCAGTTCCACGCGCCCGTCGGCGATCTGATCGCCCAGAAAGTCCCGGCGACGCTGCTGCTGACCGGTGTCGCCGTGGTGATCTACTCGGCGATCGGGCTCTGGCTGGGCACGCGCTCGGCATGGCGGCACGGCAGTCTCGGCGACAAGCTCAACACGGGTGTGGCGCTGACGCTGTGGTCGGTGCCCTCGTTCTGGCTGGGCCTGCTGCTGATCATCGTCTTCGCGGTGGGCATCGGCCCGATTCCCGGCATGTTCCCGACCGGTGGCATGGAGTCGGGCAGCGAGAGCGGCTTCGCGTACGTCGCCGACGTCGCGCACCACATGGTGCTGCCGGTGATCACGCTGGTCGCGGTCGGCTACGCGCAGACGCTGCTCGTGATGCGTTCCTCGCTGCTCGACGAGATGGGCAGCGACTATCTGACGACGGCCCGCGCCAAGGGGCTGCGGGACGACTCGGTGCGCCGCAGGCACGCCGTGCCGAACGCGCTGCTGCCCACGGTGACGATGGTCTTCATCAACCTCGGTCATGTGGCGGCCGGTTCGATCCTCGTGGAGACGGTGTTCTCCTGGCCGGGCCTCGGCGGCCTGTTCTACCAGGCGCTGAGCGTGCCGGATCTCCCGCTGGTGCAGGGCCTGTTCGTCGTGTTCGCCGGCGCGATGATCGTGATGAACCTCCTCGCAGACCTCCTGTATCCGCTGCTCGATCCCCGGGTGGGCCGATGACGACCACACCGACCGCTCCGGTCACCGACAGCCCGCGGTCCGCGCGCTCGCTGGCCTGGGCACGCCGCCGGCACTCTCTCGCCCGCTTCTGGAAGGCGTACCGCACGCACCGGGCCGGGCTGTTCGGGCTCGGCGCGCTCGCGCTGATCGCCCTCGTGGCGCTCGCAGCTCCGCTGCTCGTCGGCTCGGGCGTTCAGAGCGTGACGAACGCGCCCGGCACGGCACTGGAGGATCCGAGCGGCGAGTTCCCGCTGGGCACGGACCAGTTCGGTCGTTCGCTGCTCGATCTGCTGGTGTGGGGTGCGCGGGTCTCGCTCACCGTCGGGCTGCTCGCCGCGGCCCTTTCGGTGGCCATCGGCACCCTCGTCGGCATCATCGCCGGTCACTACGGCGGCTGGTTCTCCACCGTCCTGATGCGGATCACGGACTGGTTCCTGGTGATGCCGGCGCTGGTGCTCGCGATCGTCCTGGCGACCGTCATGTCGAGGAGCATGTGGACCGTCATCGTCGCCATCGGCGTCACCAGCTGGCCCACCACGGCCCGGCTCGTGCGCGCCCAGACCATCGCCGTCGAGTCCCGCCCGTACATCGAGCGCGCCAAGGCGCTCGGCGGCGGGCACGGGCACATCATGAACCGCCACGTCCTGCCCAATGTGATGCCGCTGGTCCTGGCGCAGACCACCCTCGGCATCTCCAGCGCCATCCTCACCGAGGCGACGCTGGCCTTCCTGGGGCTCGGCGACCCGACGGTCGTCTCCTGGGGCGGGATGCTCCAGGACGCCCGTGAGGCGGGCGCCGTGTCGTCGGGCCACTGGTGGTACCTGGCGCCGCCCGGTATCTCCATCGCCGTCGTGGCCCTCGCCTTCACCCTGTGCGGGCGTGCCATCGAATCCGTACTCAACCCGAAGCTGGGGGCCGCGCGTTGAGCCTGCTGGAGGTCAAGGACTTGTATGTGACGTACGGCAGCGGCACGACGGCCGTGCCCGCCGTACGCGGTGTCGACCTCACGCTCGCGGCCGGCCGCAAGCTGGGGGTCGCGGGCGAGTCCGGCTGCGGCAAGTCGACGCTCGCGCTCGCCCTGCTGCGGCTGCTGCCCGCGTCCGCGCGCCTCACCGGGGAGATCCTGCTCGACGGCGAGGACGTGCTGGCCATGAAGTGGGGACGGCTGCGGGCCGTCCGCTGGGCGGGGGCGTCGATCGTCTTCCAGGGCGCGATGCACTCGCTCAACGCGGTGCACCGCGTCGGCGACCAGATCGCCGAGCCGATCCTGCTGCACCGCAGGGCCACCCCGGCCGAGGCGAGGACGCGCGTCGGTGAACTGCTCCAGCACGTGGGCCTGCCGGTCTCCCGCGCCGACGCGTATCCGCACGAGCTGTCCGGCGGGCAGCGCCAGCGGGTGATGATCGCGATGGCCCTGGCCTGCGATCCCCGGCTCATCGTGGCCGACGAACCGACCACCGCGCTCGATGTGATGATCCAGGCGCAGATCCTGCGGCTCATCGAGCAGCTGGTAGCCGAGAAGGACATCGCCCTGTTGATGATCAGCCACGATCTGGGCGTCCTCGCCGACACCTGCGACGAGCTGGCCGTGATGTACGCGGGCCGGATCGTCGAGGAGGGCCCCGCACGGGAGGTGTACGGGGCGGCCCGGCACCCCTACGGGCAGGCCCTCTCCGCGGCGTTCCCGCGCATCGGCGACCCCGCGTCGCGCCGTGCGCCGCGCGGCCTGCCGGGCGACCCGCCCGACCCGGCGTCGCTGCCGGACGGCTGTACGTTCCACCCGCGCTGTCCCGTCGCCGTGGACGCCTGCGCGAGCGAGGACCAGGTGCTGGTCGCGGCCGGCGAGGAGCGCCGGGCGGCCTGTCTGCATGTGGGGGCGAAGCAGCTGTGAGCCGTACCGAGGAGCCGAGCATGACCACCACTCCCCTGCTGTCTGCGGCCGGACTGCACGTCGCCTTCCCTGGGCGGCGAGGTCGCCCCACCGCGCGGGCGGTCGACGGAGTCGATCTCGACATCGGTGCGGGCGAGATCGTCGCGCTGGTCGGCGAGTCCGGCTGCGGCAAGACCACCCTCGCCCGCTCGCTGCTCGGTCTTCTCCCGCCGACGTCGGGGCGGGTGACGTTCGGGGGGCAGCCGCTGGACTACGCCTCACGCGCGCTGAAGCGGTACCGCAAGCGGGTGCAGCTGGTGCTCCAGGACCCGAGCGGTTCGCTCAACCCGCGGCACACCGTGTACGACGCGGTCGCCGAGGGCCTGCGCATCCACGGGTACGCGGGCGACGAGCGGGCGGCCGTCGCCGAGGCGCTGTCGCGGGCGGGCCTGCGCCCGCCGGAGCGGTTCTTCCTGCGCTACCCGCACGAACTGTCCGGCGGTCAGCGCCAGCGCGTGGTGATCGCCGGCGCGCTGGCGCTGGAGCCCGAACTGATCGTCGCCGACGAGCCGGTGGCGTCGCTGGACGCCTCCGTACGCGGCGAGATCCTCGCGCTGCTGCTGCGCCTGCGGGACGAACTGGGCCTGTCCGCGCTGGTGGTGACGCACGACCTCGGGCTCGCGTGGAACATCGCGGACCGGGTGGCGGTGATGTACCTGGGCCGGATCGTGGAGGCGGGCCCGGTGGAGGAGGTGCTGACGGCGCCCCGGCACCCGTACACCCAGGCACTGCTGTCGGTGCTCCCGGAGTCGGGGAACGTCCCGGTGGTCCTGACGGGCGAACCCCCGGACCCGTCCAGGATCCCCACCGGGTGCCGTTTCCACGCCCGCTGCCAGATCCTGTCCTCTGGCGAGGCGGCGCGGGCGGGGGTGGCGGACCTGTGCCGCACCCGGGACCTGCCGGTGCTGGGGAGCGCGGGGGCGGGGGTGGCCTGCCACTGGGCGGGAGCGTCGGGCTGAGGCCGGGGCCCACGAGACCGGGGCTCCGCCCCGACGCCCCGCGCGCCCGCTTCACGGCGCGATGCGGTTCGGCCGGCCCCTGGCCTGATGCGCGCGCCGCGCGTACGGAGGGGGTCCTCTCCCAGAGAGCTGGTCCTCCCCGTAAGACGGCCACGCCCGAGAGTGTGCCTACGCCGCCGTCAGTTCGCGGCAGCGCTTCACGTCGTCCGCCATCGCCACCAGCAGCGCGTCGATCGAGTCGAACTTCTGCTGGCCCCTCACGAACGCCAGGAAGTCCACCGTCACGTGCAGTCCGTACAGGTCCAGGCCGACGCGGTCGATCGCGTACGCCTCGACCGTGCGCTCCGTGCCGTCGAACTGCGGGTTCGTGCCGACGGAGATCGCCGCCGGCATGCGCTCCCCGTTCGCCGTCAGCCAGCCCGCGTACACGCCGTCCGCCGGGATCGCGGTGTGGGGCAGGGTCTCCACGTTCGCCGTGGGGAAGCCGAGCTCGCGCCCGCGCTGCGCGCCGCGGACCACGACGCCCTCGACGCGGTGCGGACGGCCGAGGATCTCCGCGGCGCCCGTCACGTCGCCCTCGGCGACCAGGCGGCGGGTCAGGGTCGAGGAGAACGGCTCGCCGCCGCCCGCCTCGCCGGACACGAACAGGTCGACGACCTCGACCTCGTAGTCGTACGTGGCGCCGAGCTCGGTGAGGAAGGCGACGTTCCCGGCGGCCTTGTGGCCGAAGCGGAAGTTCGGGCCCTCGATGACCGCGCGTGCGTGCAGCTTGTCGACGAGCACCTTCACGATGAAGTCGGCGGGCGACAGCTTCGAGAACTCGACGGTGAACGGCAGGATGAGCACCGCGTCGACGCCCAGCTCCGCCATCAGCTCCGCGCGGCGGTGGTGAGGCGCCAGCAGCGGCGGGTGGCTGCCGGGGCGCACGACCTCGCTGGGGTGCGGGTCGAAGGTGACGACGACCGACGGCACGCCCAGCTCGCGCGCCTTCTCCACGGCACGACCGATGATCAGCTGGTGTCCGCGGTGCACCCCGTCGTAGGAGCCGATGGTGACGACGCTGCGTCCCCAGTCCTCGGGGATGTCCTCCAAGCCACGCCAGCGCTGCACTGTGACCGCTCCTCGCCCGAACCCGTGTACGTCATTAACGATTACGCAGGTCTAAGACTGCCATGCCCGGGACTCCCGCTTCGCATCGGCACCTGGCTGCCGGGCCTCCAGAGCGTCCCCCACGTGTGCGGACCGGCCACGAGGGCCCATTCCTCCGGGTCCTCGGCGAGCCATCCGGTGAGCGCGACGGCGAAGCGCGGCGCGGTCCCGGCGAGTTCCACGAGACGGCGGTCGAGGCAGGCCGCGCCGCCGGGGCTGCGGACCAGCAGCAGGCCGGTGCGGTGCACGAGGGCTCTGGTCGTGGACTCGTCGACGGCCCCGCAGCCGAGGGCCGCGGCCCGCAGCACGGCGTCGAGCACCTCCAGGTCGCGGGCCTCGTACTGCTCGTAACGCAGCAGTACGTCGAGGAGCTCGGCGCGCAGCGAGCGGGAGGCGGGGCTGCCGGGCGCGGCGAGTACGGGTGCGAGCGCGCTGCGTACGCGGGCGGGCCGGCCGCGCAGCAGGCGGGTGACGAGGGGGAAGAGGACGGCGCGGTCGACGGGCCGGTGCTCCAGGCGGTGCTCGACGTAGGCCGCGGCGTGCGGCGCTCCGCCGGGCCGGTGGTCGACGTACTCGCAGACGAGGGCGGCGACCGGCCGGGCCGTGGCGGGGGTGGTCGCCCGGGCGAGCACGTCCAGCAGGGCGCCCGTGTCGGTGGCCTCGGGCCGCAGGAGCCGGGTCCGGAAGGCGGCGAGCACGGGGGCCGGGTGGGTGGAGAGGGCACCGGTGAAGGCGGCCGGGGGCAGCTGCGGGTCGCCGTCCGCGAAGCGGGCCAGCGCCCGGTCCAGGTGGTGGCCCCGGCTGACGGGGTCGCGGACGAGCAGGGCCAGCGCCGGGCCGCCCAGCGGTCCGGGGCGTGCGAGCAGCGCGCCCGCCGCGCGGCGCAGCAGTTCGCGGTCGGCGTCGGCGGTGATCGTGGCGTCGGCGGCCCGGGCGTGGGCGGCGGCCGCGGCCCGTCGGGCCGGACGCGGATCGCGGGCCCAGCGGTGGACGGCACGGCAGTAGGCGGCGGGCTCGTCGTGCGCGAGGACGGCGAGCAGCTCGGCGGCCCGCGGGTGGGCCGTGTCGACGAGGGCGTCGGCGAGGCCGTCGGGGTCCTGGCAGCGTCGGGCGTACAGGAGGGCCTGCGCGGCCGCGGAGACGGTGGGCCGCACGGCCTCGTCCGGCCCGGCGGCGAGCGGTGTGTCGTCGGTGAACCACCGGCACACCAGTGGCTGCACGGCCCGGGGATCGGCGGCCAGTCGCTCCGCGGCCAGGTCGAGGAAGCGCGGCGCGGCTCCGCCCGTGCCCGGTACGCGGTCGGCGGGGACGAGGCGGCGCAGCAGGTCGAGGCGGGACGCCTCACCGAGCGGCAGCCGTGCCCAGAACGCGGGCCCGAAGTCCTTCCGGTCGGCGGGCACGGCGACGACGCGCCGGGCGAGCAGCCGCAGCACGCCGACGTACGGCTCGGCGTCCGGCACGCGGTGCAGCACCTCGGTGAGCAGGCGCACCGCCCACCAGCGGGCGTCCCGGTCCTCCTGCGACGCGTCGGTGCGGTCCAGCGCGCCGACGAGGGCGGTCAGTTCGGTGACGAGCCGGCCGTGGCCGCGCTGCCGGGCGAGGAGCAGCAGGGCCTGCACGAGGGGGCCGCTGCGGTGGCGCGGCACGGCCGGCGCCGCCTCGGCGGGCAGGGCGCGGCCGTGCACGAGCGTGCGGAGCGCGGTGCCGAAGTCCAGATGGGCGCCCTGGATCCAGTCGGCGAACTCCTCGTGGGCGAAACGGTAGCCCCCGCCGGCCGGGACGAGCAGCCCCTCGGTGAGCACGGCCGGTGCCCAGCCGGACGCCCAGGGGAAGAGTTCCTCGAAGGACCGGCGGTCCAGTTCGCCCTGCCCGGGGCCCAGGCAGCGCCGTGCCGCCTCGTGCACGCGGCCGGCCACCCGGGCGGCGAGCCGCCGCACGGCGGTGACGCGCTGGGGCGGTGCGGTCGCCGCGGCGACCCGGACCGCGATGCGCAGGCAGAGCAGGTCCAGCCAGGCGGCGAAGACGTCCTCGCGCCCCGGGCTGCCGGCCGCCCCGTCGGGCAGGGCCTTGCGTACCTCGGCGAGCAGCCGCAGTGCGAGCGGATGGCCTGCGTCGCGGTCGGCGAGGGCGTGCTCGGGCAGGCCGTACCGCTCCCGCATCAGGCGTGCCTGTTCCGGTCCGAGGTCCCCGATCCGTACGACGGGACGCGCCGTGCGGGCGTGGGCGGCGGACGGCCGGTACAGCTCCGCGGCCTGTTCCCAGTGTTCGGGGCCGCAGCCGACGACCAGGTGCACCAAGTGGTCGGCCAGCCAGTCGGCGGTGGCCGGGGCCCAGTGCGCGAGCCGGTGCGCCAGGGAGGGCGGCATCTCCTCGGGGCCGTCGAGGACGACGAGGAGCGGGCGGCCGGCCGTGCGGGACAGGTGCGCCACCCGTCGCGGGGTGACGCCCGCGAGATCGTCGGTCCCCTCGGCGGCGGCCCGGATGCGTGCCGCGCGGCACAGCGCGCGGGCCATCGCGTCGGCGACGGACGTGTCGTCGGGGTGCAGGTCCGCGCCGCGCAGCCACAGGGTGGGAGCGGGGTGGGGGCCGTCCGCGCGCCGTGCGGCGAGCGCCGACAGTTCCGTGGTGCGTCCCGTGCCGGGTGCGCCGACGAGCCCCAGCACCCCGGGCGCGGACCGGTTGAAGGCGGCCAACTCGGCGGCCGCTTCGGGCCGTTCGACCGGATCGGGCCAGGCGCCGGGGCCTGCGGTCGGTCCGCAGGAGACGGCGGTGAGTTCGAGGACGGCTGCGAGGTTGAGGTCGTCGCCGTAGGCGGGCACGGTGGCGGCGTTGCGCCGCAGCAGCGCGGCGAGCGGTCCGTCCGGGTGGCCGGGGCGCAGGGGCCGGACGACCACCGCCGCGCGCTGTCCGGGCGGCGGGGGCGCGCCGAGGACACCGAGGACGGCGCCGGTGGCCGCGTCGAGCACCGGTCCTCCGACGGCCGACCGGCCGCGGCGGAGCGCATCGCCGGCGTCCGTCCCCATGGCCAGCTCCACGGCTCCGGGGTCCGGGACGTCGTGGGCACCGCCGAGGACCCTGGCCTCGCGCCAGCCGTCGGCGAGCAGTCGTACGTACGTCCCGCGCGCGACGTGGTCCCGTGCGCCGATGGGCAGCGGGGGCACGGCGAGTCCGCGGGTGCGGATCAGGGCGACGCCGAGGCCCGGGAGGCGGATGACGGCATCCGCCCCTGCGGTGCTCTCGCGGCCGCCGGGTGCCCTGACGAGCAGGGCGTCGTGTCCGTCGACGGACTCCTGGCCGGTGACGACGGTGCCCGAGTCGTCGGCGACGAAGCCGGTGCCCAGCGGCCGCCCGGCCCGATCGCAGATCCGTACCAACGTTGCCGTACTGCCGCATTCCATGCGTTCGACGCTAGATCGCCGATGATCAGCGCAGGGTCCCGCGTCACGAAAGCGCCCCCGAGTGCGCCGCCAGATACTCCGAGCGCCTGCACGATGAGGTGAATTCCGGCGTTACAGCGGACAGCCTGTGGGTGGGGGAAGCGAGGGGGGTCGTGGCACGGGCGGAGTCACCGCCCGTGCCACGAGGCGTCCCGGGTCCTCGGGGTCAGGCGAAGACGGCGAGGCTCTTGGCCTTGCCCTTCTGCTCCTCGACCAGCGCCAGGAAGCGCCCGCCGGGGCCGAAGACCGCGACCGGTGACCGGTCGTGGGCCGGCATGTCCAGCCGCACCCCGTTGGCCAGCAGCTTCGCCCGCCGCTCGTCCACGTCCCAGCGGGGGAAGGCGGCCGCGGCGGCCTCGGCGATCGGCATCACCGTCAGCTCCTGCTGGAGCTGGTCGAGCGTCTTCGCCGCGTCGATCCCGTAGGGGCCGACCCGGGTCCGGCGCAGCGCGGTGAGGTGCCCGCCGACCCCGAGCGAGGCGCCGAGGTCGCGGGCGAGCGCCCGGATGTAGGTGCCGGAGGAGCAGACCACGGAGACGACGAGGTCGACGACGGTCAGGCCGTCCTCGGTGGTCGCCTCCCGCACGTCGTACACCTGGAACGAGGAGACGGTCACCGGCCGGGCCGGGATGTCGAACTCCTCGCCGCCGCGCACGCGCGCGTACGACCGCTTGCCGTCGATCTTGATGGCGCTCACCTTGGACGGCACCTGCATGATGTCGCCGGTCAGTTCGGCGACGCCCGCGTCGATCGCCTCCCGGGCGATCCCGGAGGCGTCGGCGGTGGACGTGATCTCGCCCTCCGCGTCGTCCGTGACGGTGTTCTGCCCGAGCCGGATGGTGCCGAGGTACTCCTTCTCCGTCAGCGCGAGGTGGCCGAGGAGCTTGGTGGCCTTCTCGACGCCGAGGACGAGCACCCCGGTGGCCATGGGGTCGAGCGTCCCCGCGTGTCCGACGCGGCGGGTTCTGGCGATCCCGCGCATCTTGGCGACGACGTCGTGCGAAGTGAAGCCCGACGGCTTGTCGACGATGACAAGTCCGTCGGGCGTCCTGATGTGCTGTGTCATTCCGAGGCTTCGTCCTCGGGCTTGCGGTACGGGTCGGCCTCGCCGGCGTACGTGGCGCCCGAGGACGCCTCGCGCACCTTGGCGTCCGAGGCCCGCGCCTTGTCGAGGAGGTCCTCGATCGTCTTCGCGTTCTCCGGGAGGGCGTCGGCCACGAACGTCAGGGTCGGCGTGAACTTCGTCCCCGCCGCCGCGCCGACCGCCGAGCGCAGGATGCCCTTGGCACTCTGCAGTCCGGCCGCGGCGCTGGCCCTGTCCTCGTCGTCGCCGTAGACCGTGTAGAAGACCGTGGCCTCCCGGAGGTCACCGGTGACGCGGGTGTCCGTGATGGTCACGTTCGATCCCAGCCGGGGGTCCTTGATGCCGCGCTGCAGCTTCTCGGCGACCACCTCCCGGATGAGGTCTGCCAGTTTCTTCGCCCGCGCGTTGTCGGCCACTGGTCCTTCTCCCTTTCCTGCTGTGCCTTGCTCATTCAGTCTTCGTCGCTGTGGAGCCTGCGTCTAACCGACAGCAGCTCCACCTCGGGCCGGGCGGCGACGAGGCGCTCGCACCGGTCCAGTACGTCTGTGAGATGTCCCGTGTCGCCGGACACCACCGCGAGGCCGATCTCGGCCCGCCGGTGGAGGTCCTGACCGCCGACCTCGGCCACGCTCACCGGGTACTTCCGCTGGAGTTCGGCGACGATCGGGCGGACCACGGAGCGCTTCTCCTTCAGCGAACGTACGTCGCCGAGAAGCAGATCGAAGGACAGCGTCCCCACATACATGTGTGTGACCGGATGTCCCGCCGGTTCGGGTTCATGACGCCTGCCAGCGCTTGGCAGGGACCTCCAAACCGTACACGCAACGGCCGGGGCCGATCGACGGAGTTTGTTCCGCCGACCGGCCCCGGAAAGGCTGCGCAGTCGAGCTGTGTCAGCCGCGCGGCTTCTCGCGCATCTCGTACGTCGCGATGACGTCGTCGACCTTGATGTCGTTGAAGTTTCCGAGGTTGATACCGCCCTCGAAGCCTTCGCGGATCTCGGTGACGTCGTCCTTGAAGCGACGCAGACCCTCGATGTTGAGGTTCTCCGCGATGACCTTGCCGTCGCGGATGAGCCGGGCCTTGGTGTTGCGCTTGACCTCGCCGGAGCGGATGAGCACACCCGCGATGTTGCCCAGCTTGGACGAGCGGAAGACCTCGCGGATCTCCGCCGTACCGAGCTCGACCTCTTCGTACTCCGGCTTGAGCATGCCCTTGAGGGCCGCCTCGATCTCCTCGATGGCCTGGTAGATCACCGAGTAGTACCGGACGTCGACGCCCTCGCGCTCCGCCATCTGCGAGGCACGGCCGGCCGCGCGGACGTTGAAGCCGATGACGATGGCGTCGGAGCCCATCGCCAGGTCGATGTCCGACTCGGTGACCGCACCCACGCCGCGGTGCAGCACGCGGATGTCGACCTCTTCGCCGACGTCGAGCTGGAGCAGGGAGGACTCGAGAGCCTCCACCGAACCGGACGCGTCGCCCTTGATGATGAGGTTGAGCTGCTGGACCTCGCCCGCCTTGAGCACCTTGTCGAGGTCCTCGAGGGACACCCGGCGGGTGCGCTTGGCGAACGCGGCGTTGCGCTCACGGGCGGCACGCTTCTCGGCGATCTGACGGGCCGTACGGTCCTCGTCGACCACCAGGAAGTTGTCGCCGGCGCCCGGGACGTTGGTGAGACCGAGGACGAGGACCGGGGTCGAGGGACCCGCCTCTTCCACGTTCTCGCCCTTGTCGTCGAGCATCGCCCGGACACGGCCGTACGCGTCACCGGCGACCATCGTGTCACCGACGCGCAGCGTGCCTCGCTGGACCAGGACGGTCGCGACGGCGCCGCGGCCCTTGTCCAGGTGGGCCTCGATCGCGATGCCCTGCGCGTCCTGGACGGGGTTGGCCCGCAGGTCGAGCGAGGCGTCCGCGGTGAGGACCACGGCCTCCAGCAGGGAGTCGATGTGCAGACCCTGCTTGGCGGAGATGTCGACGAACATGGTGTCGCCGCCGTACTCCTCGGCCACCAGACCGAACTCGGTGAGCTGGCCGCGCACCTTCGTCGGGTCGGCGCCCTCGACGTCGATCTTGTTGACCGCGACCACGATCGGCACGTCGGCCGCCTTGGCGTGGTTCAGCGCCTCGATCGTCTGGGGCATCACACCGTCGTTGGCCGCGACCACGAGGATCGCGATGTCGGTGGACTTCGCACCACGGGCACGCATGGCGGTGAACGCCTCGTGACCCGGGGTGTCGATGAAGGTGATCGCACGCTCTTCGCCGTTGACCTCGGTGGCGACCTGGTAAGCACCGATGTGCTGCGTGATACCGCCGGCCTCGCCCGCGACGACGTTCGTCTTGCGGATCGCGTCCAGCAGTCGGGTCTTACCGTGGTCGACGTGACCCATGACGGTCACCACCGGCGGACGCGAGACCAGAGCCTCGTCGCCACCCTCGTCCTCGCCGAACTCGATGTCGAAGGACTCGAGCAGCTCACGGTCCTCCTCCTCCGGGCTGACGATCTGAACGGTGTAGTTCATCTCGTCACCGAGGAGCTGCAGCGTCTCGTCGGAGACGGACTGCGTGGCCGTGACCATCTCGCCGAGGTTCATCATGACCGCGACGAGCGACGCCGGGTTGGCGTTGATCTTCTCCGCGAAGTCGGTGAGCGACGCACCGCGCGACAGGCGAATGGTCTCGCCGTTGCCGCGAGGCAGCATCACGCCGCCGACCGACGGGGCCTGCATGGCCTCGTACTCCTGGCGCCTCTGCCGCTTCGACTTGCGGCCACGGCGCGCCGGGCCGCCGGGACGGCCGAAGGCGCCCTGCGTGCCACCACGGCCGCCGGGACCGCCCGGACGTCCGCCGAAGCCGGGACGACCGCCGCCGAAGCCGCCGCCGCCACCACCGGGGCCACCGCCACCGGGACGACCGGCGAAACCGCCGCCGCCACCGGGACGACCGCCGCCACCGCCGCCACCAGGACGGCCGGCGAAGCCGCCGCCTGCCGGACGGCCGGCGCCGCCGGGACGACCGGCACCGCCGGGACCACGACCGCCGCCGCCAGGGCCGGGACGCGGGCCGGCAGCGGGACGCTGCGGCATCATGCCCGGGTTGGGACGGTTGCCGGCAGGGCCGCCGCCGGGGCGGGGAGCCTGCGGACGCGGCATGCCGCCCGGAGTCGGACGCGCACCACCCTGACCCTGCGGACGCGGAGCGCCGCCGGGGCCGCCCTGCGGACGCGGAGCGCCCGGAACGGCACCGCCGCCAGGACGCGGGGCACCACCCGGACGGGGCGCCTGCGGGCGCGCCATGCCGGTGGAGCCACCGGAGGTGAAGGGGTTGTTGCCCGGACGGGGACCGGCCGGACGGCCACCCGGGCGCGGGGCGCCGGCGCCGCCGGCGGGACGCGCCGGACGCTCGCCGCCGCGGCCGCCGTCACGCTGGCCGCCGGCCGGAGCCGGGCGGGCAGGACGGGGCCCGGGGGTCGCACCCGCGGGGCGCGGGGCCTGCGGGGTGCTGGGCTGTGCCGGGGCCGGAGCCGAGAACTCGGCAGCGGGCACCGGAGCCGCCGGAGCGGGCTTGGCCGGTGCGGGCTTGGGACCCGGAGTCGGACGCGGGCCCGGGGTCGGGGCCGCGGAGGGGGTGCTGCTCGCCGGGGCCGGCTTGGGGGCCGGTGCGCCGGGCTTCGGGGCAGCAGGACGTGACGCCTGCGCCGGGGACGGCGCGGACGGCTTGGAAGGCGTCGCCTTGCGGGGCGCGCCAGGCTTTGCTGCGGTCTTGCCGGCGTTGCCACCGGGACCCTGCAGCGCGTCAGTCAACTTGCGTACAACCGGCGCCTCGATCGTCGAGGACGCCGAACGGACGAATTCACCGAGTTCTTGGAGCTTGGCCATGACGACCTTGCTCTCCACGCCGAACTCCTTGGCGAGTTCGTATACCCGGACCTTAGCCACTTCGCTCCTTTTAGGTCCGGGTTACCGCCGGACCGTCGCTACTTCATGGGCGTACTCATCGCGTACTCATCGAGTGCTCATCGCAATCTCGACCTACTTCCAACTCGCGAGGTACCTGACCGCACGGTGTTCCGTGCCGTACTTCTTTCTTCTTACGGTGCTGCCTGCTCGACATACCGCCGGACGTCGGCGGTCTCAAGCGGTCCCTTGACCCGGAAGGCCCTCGGGAACGCCCGGCGGCGAACCGCCAGGTCGAGACAGACCAAGGCGGGGTGCACGTACGCACCCCGGCCGGGCAGCGTACCGCGATCATCGGGGACGCACTCGTCCTCGATCACCACGATGCGCAGCAGATCGCTCTTGGCCGCTCGCTCCCGGCATCCCACACAGGTTCGCTCAGGGCACACGCGGGCATGCGTCCGGCCAGACACGCTTCAGTCTACCTCCCCGCACCGACCTCACCCCTTTGGGGCAAAAATCGAACGGATGTTGTCCTGATCCGCGTGACCCCCGACTCATGCCAACGGGGCCCCACGCCGATTGATTCCTCAGCCCTGGTCGGCGGTGTGCTCCGTGTCGGGGCGGATGTCGATGCGCCAGCCGGTCAGGCGCGCGGCGAGGCGGGCGTTCTGCCCTTCCTTGCCGATCGCCAGCGACAGCTGGTAGTCCGGAACGGTGACGCGGGCGGAGCGGGCGCCGAGGTCGACGATCTCCACCTTGCTCACCCGGGCGGGCGACAGCGCGTTCGCCACCATCTCGGCCGGGTCGTCCGACCAGTCCACGATGTCGATCTTCTCGCCGTGCAGCTCGGCCATCACATTGCGCACCCGGCCGCCCATCGGGCCGATGCAGGCGCCCTTGGCGTTCAGACCGGAGCGGGTGGAGCGGACCGCGATCTTGGTGCGGTGACCGGCCTCACGGGCGATCGCCGCGATCTCGACGCTGCCGTCGGCGATCTCCGGGACCTCCAGCGCGAACAGCTTCTTCACCAGGTTGGGGTGGGTGCGCGACAGCGTCACGGACGGGCCGCGCACACCCTTGGCCACCCGGACCACGTAGGTGCGCAGGCGCAGGCCGTGGGTGTACTCCTCGCCCGGCACCTGCTCCTGCACGGGCAGGATCGCCTCGAGCTTGTCGTCCAGCTTGACGAGGACGTTCTTCGGGTCCTTGCCCTGCTGCACCTGGCCCGCGACGACATCGCCCTCACGGCGGGCGTACTCGCCGAAGGTGACGTCGTTCTCCGCGTCCCGCAGCCGCTGCTGGATGACCTGGCGGGCGGTGCTCGCGGCGATCCGGCCGAAGTCCGACGGGGTGTCGTCGAACTCCTTGGGCTCCTGGCCCTCCTCCAGATCGGACGGGTCCTCCTTCGCCCACACCGTCACATGGCCGGTGTCCCGGCTGAGCACCACACGGGCGTGCCTGCGGCTGCCCTCGGTGCGGTGGTACGCGATGAGGAGGGCCGATTCGATGGCCTCGACCAGCAGGTCGAAGGCGATCTCCTTCTCCTGTGCCAAGCCCCTCAGGAGCTTCACGTCGATGTCCACGGCTACGCCTCCTCTTCCTTCTCGTCCTTCACGTCCTGCTTGTCCTTGCGGCTGAACTCGATCTCGACGCGCGCCTTGGCGATCTCGTCGAACGCGACCCGGCGGGCGGTGGGCTTGCGCCCCTTCACGCCCGGGATCTCGAGGTCGAGTCCTTCGTCGTCCACGGTGAGGATGCGGGCGACCAGTTCCCCGGCTTCGTGCAGCTGCAGCTTGACCAGGCGGCCGGTGGCGCGCACGTAGTGGCGGTGCTGTGTCAGGGGGCGGTCGGCGCCGGGAGAGCTGACTTCGAGGACGTACTCGCCCTCGCCCATCGCGTCCGTCTCGTCGAGCTTCTCGGAGAGGGAGCGGCTCAGCTCGGCGCAGGCGTCCAGTTCCACGCCGTCGTCGGAGTCGACGATGATCCTCAGTGTGCGGCGCCGGCCGGCCCGGGAGACCTCGATCTCTTCCAGATCCAGGCCGGCGGCGGTGACGAGCGGCTCCAGCAGCCCGCGCAGCCGCTCGCTCTGGGTGGTGCTCATCCGGGTGACTCCTCGGCCGCGTGTGCTGTTGTGGGATCGTCGCGTGTCGAAGGAAAGGGTATCCGGTCCCGGAGGGTGTTGCCGTCCACGGGCGCCGGACCCACCGGTACGCTCGCCTGCGGCGATGATCACCAAGAGGGCCGAGGAGACAGGCGTGGGGCGCACCGGGACGACGCGGCGACGTGCGCTGCTGGCGACGGGTGCGGCCGCCGCCGCGATGGTGACCGGCTGTTCGGGCGATGCGGCCCAGGAGCGGCCTCCCCGCCCCCGCGCCGCCGATCCGGCACAGGCCGAGAAGGCCCTGCGCCGGCGGCTCGCGGCCCGGAGCCAGGCTCTGTTGGACGAGTACGACGCCGTGATCGCCCGCCATCCCGCGCTCGCCGGGCGGCTGACGCCGCTGCGCGCGGACGTGGCCGCGCATGTGGCGGCCCTCGCCGACCGGAAGCCGGCGCCCGCCGCGCCGGTGTCGCCGTCGCCCTCGGGGACCGGGTCCGTCGTGGCCGGCGGGCCGACCCCGGACGATCCCGCCTCCGCTCTCAAGGCGCTCGCCGCGGCCGAGCGGCGCACGTCCGACGCGCACACGGCGTCACTGACGGACGCGGAACCGGAGCTCGCCCGGCTGCTGGCCTCGGTCGCCGCCGCCGGAGCGGCCCATGCGTACTTGCTGACGAAGGGGGACGCGCGATGAGCGCGGTGGACGCCGTACAGGCCGCGCTCGCGGCGGAGCACGCGGCGGTCTACGGCTACGGGGTCGTCGGCGGCCGCATCGACGACGACCGCGCCCACGAGGCCGCCGCCGCCCATGCGGCGCACCGGGCCCGCCGGGACGCGCTCACGCGCACGGCAGGCGACCTCGGCGCCGAACCGGTCGCCGCCGCGGCCGCCTACGCCCTGCCCTTCGCCGTGCCGGACTCCGCGGCGGCGGTCCGGCTCGCGGCCGAACTGGAGGAGCGGGTCGCGGGCGTGTGCTCCGACCTCGTGCGGGCGGCGGACGGACCGCTGCGGCTGGAGGCCGCGGCGGCGCTGCGCGAGGCGGCGGTCCGTGCCGTGCGCTGGCGCGGCAGCGGCGTAGCCTTTCCTGGGCTCGCCGAGCGGGCCGCCGGCCGAAGCGGCTGACCTCGCCTGCAATCGGCTGAACTGGAAAGGGAACGCACCACGTATGGCTCTCGAACCGCCGCAGCGGCTGGTCCGGGCACTCGGGGAGAACGACGAGTGGCTCGCGGGCCTGCACCGGACCGCCCAGGAGGCGGTGGACCGGCGGAAGCTGGACGTCGAACGGGTGGTGGTGCCGGGCGGCCGGAGCGGTCTCGTCCTTCTCGTGCGCCGTTCCGACGACACGCCCGCCGCGCTGAAGCTGGCCCCGCCCGCCGCCGCGCCGGCGCTGGAGCGGGCGGCGCTGGAGCACTGGAACGGGTGGGGAGCGGTGCGCCTGCTGGACGAGGCCGGGGACGGCCTGCTCATGGAGCGGCTGCAGCCCGATGTCTCCCTGCGGTCCCTGCCCGAGGCGAAGGCGCTGCTGGAGGCTGCCGGAACGGTTCGGCGGCTGTGGGTCGAGCCGCCCGCGGGACACGGTTTCGAGACGGTGGCGGAGCGCACGGAGTGGCAGGCGGAGGCGATGCGGGCGCGCGCGGGCGACGAGCCGCTGGTCGCGGCGGCGCTCGCGGTGCGTGAGGAACTGGTGGCGTCGGCGCCCGAACTCCTGCTGCTGCACGGCAACTTCCGTCAGGGCAAGGTGCTGGCGGGTGACCGGGTGCCGTGGCTCGCGGTGGGGCCGGAGCCGGTGGTGGGCGAACGCGCCTACGACCTGGCGCGCCTGGTCCGCGACCGGGTCGAGGACCTGGTGGCCACGGCCGCGGGGGCGTCGTCGGCCCGTCGCCGGGTGAACAGGCTGGCGGACTCGCTGGAGGTGGACCGAGACCGGCTGCGGGGCTGGACGCTGTTCCGCGCGGTCGAGTCGGGCACCCGCGCGGTGGCGTCGGGCCGCCGGGCGGAGGGTGAGCTGGCGCTGGAGTTCGCGAGCTGGTTGTAGCGGCGGCGGCTTCCCACCACCCCGCCCTTCCCCGAAACCGGGGCTCCGCCCCGGCCCCCGGACGGGCTGATGTCGCGCAGCGAAATCCGGCCTCGCCGGCGATTGAGGCGAGGGGCCGGGGGCGGAGCCCCCACGGAGACGCCGGGGCACATCCAGCCCCGCCCGCGACAGAGGCGCGGGGGCTTGCGACGCAGCCCCGACGGGCGCGCTGCGTCGCACAGAGCCCTGCCCGCTGCAGAGGCAGGGCTCGCGGCGCAGCCCCAACCGACGCGCCGCGCACAAGACGCCCGTCGGCGATCGAAGCGCGGAGCTTGCGCGCAACCCCAACGGGCGGCGCTGCGTCGCACGGAGCCCCGCCGGCGATCGAAGCGCCGGGCTTGCGGCGCAGCCCAACCGACGCGCCGCGCGCACGGAGCCCCGCCCGCGATCGAAGGGCGGGACTTGCGGCGGCACATCCAGCCCCGCCCGCGACAGAGATGCAGGGCTCGCGGCGCAGCCCCAATGGGCGCGCCACGTCGCAGGGAGACCCCGTCGGCGATCGAAGCGCCGGGCTTGCGGCGCAGCCCAACCGACACGCCGCGCACAAACGCCCCGCAGGCGGAGGCCCCGGGGGCAGAAGCCCCCGGGACACGCGTCACGCCCGCAGGCGCGCCACCGCTTCCGCGACCGGGAGTTCCTCGCGCTCGCCCGTGCGGCGGTCCTTCAGTTCCACCACGCCCTCGCCGGCACGGCGGCCCGCCACGAGGATCTTCGGGACGCCGATCAGCTCCGCGTCCGTGAACTTCACGCCCGGCGACACGCCCGCCCGGTCGTCGACCAGCACGCGCAGGCCGGCGTCGCCCAGCTGCTGGGCGACGTCCAGGGCCAGCTCCGTCTGCAGTGCCTTGCCGGCGGCGACGACGTGCACGTCGGCGGGCGCGATCTCGCGGGGCCAGCACAGGCCCTGCTCGTCGGCCGTCTGCTCGGCGAGCGCCGCCACCGCGCGCGAGACGCCGATGCCGTACGAGCCCATGGTCACGCGGACCGGCTTGCCGTTCTGGCCGAGCACGTCGAGCTGGAAGGCGTCGGCGTACTTGCGGCCCAGCTGGAAGATGTGACCGATCTCGATCGCGCGGTCCAGCTTCAGGCCGGCGGAGCACTTCGGGCAGGGGTCGCCCTCCTCGACCACGACGACGTCCAGGTACTCGTCGACCTCGAAGTCGCGGCCGGCGACGACGTTCTTCGCGTGGAAGCCGTGCTTGTTCGCCCCGGTGATCCAGGCGGTGCCGGGCGCGACGCGCGGGTCGGCGATGTAGCGGACCTTCTCCAGGCCCTGCGGGCCGACGTAGCCGCGGACCAGGTCCGGGCGGCCCACGAAGTCGTCGGCGGTGACCAGCTCGACGGTCGCGGGCGCCAGGTGGTCGCCGAGCTTGCCGAGGTCGACCTCGCGGTCGCCGGGGACGCCGACCGCGACGATCTCGCCGTCGACCTTGACGAGGAGGTTCTTGAGGGTGGCCGACGCCGGGACGCCCAGGTACTCGGCGAGCGTCTCGATCGTCGGGGTGTCGGGGGTGTCCAGCTCCTCGACCGGGCCGTGGTCCGAACCGTCGGCGGGCGCCGGCACGAAGGTGACGGCCTCGGTGTTGGCGGCGTAGTCGCAGGACGGGCAGTAGACGAAGGTGTCCTCACCGGCCGCGGCGGGTGCGAGGAACTCCTCGGACGCCGAGCCGCCCATCGCTCCCGAGACCGCGGAGACGATCTTGTGCTCCAGGCCGAGCCGCTCGAAGATCTTCACGTACGCCTCGCGGTGCAGGGCGTAGGACTCGGCGAGGCCCTCGTCGGAGGTGTCGAAGGAGTACGAGTCCTTCATCTGGAACTCGCGGCCGCGCAGGATGCCCGAGCGGGGACGCGCCTCGTCGCGGTACTTCGTCTGGATCTGGTAGAGGATCACCGGCAGGTCCTTGTAGGACGTGCACTGGTCCTTGACCAGCTGGGTGAAGATCTCCTCGTGGGTGGGGCCGAGGAGGTAGTCGGCGCCCTTGCGGTCCTTGAGGCGGAACAGTTCGGCGCCGTACTCCTCCCAGCGGCCCGTCGCCTCGTACGGCTCCTTGGGCAGCACGGCCGGCAGCAGGACCTCCTGGGCGCCGATGGCGTCCATCTCCTCGCGCACGACGCGGGCGACGTTCTCCAGGACGCGCTTGCCGAGGGGCAGCCAGGACCAGATGCCCGCGGCGTTGCGGCGGACGTAACCGGCACGGACGAGGAGCTTGTGGCTGAGCGTCTCGGCGTCCGCCGGGTCGTCGCGCAGTGTCTTGATCATCAGACGGGACATGCGCTGGACCTGGGCCATGGTGAACTCCTGCTCGGAACGTGTGATGTGCAGGAGGTTAGCCGGGCGGCACCGACAGGCGGAAATCAGTTGCCGCGCAGCAGCGGCAGCGGGGCGCCCATCACCACGTACGGACTGGGCGCGCTCGGGAACAGGACGCGTTCGGCGAGGTCCCGGTAGCCGAGCCTGCGGTAGAGGCGGCGGGCGGGGCTCTCGGTGTCGATGGCGGACAGGATGGAGCGCGGCTGGTCGGCTCCGTCCGTGAGGGTGGTGATCAGCGCGCGGCCGATCCCGCGGGCCTGGAAGCCCGGGTGGACGTGCAGTTCGGTGATGACGAAGGCGTCGTCGAGCCAGTCCTCGCTGCCGTTGCGGCGCAGGTACGGCTCGACGACGGTGGACCACCAGTGGCTGCGGTCGTTCGGCATGCCGTAGACGAAGCCGACGAGCCGGTCGTCCGCGGTGGTGGCGCCGAGGGCGTGCGCGCCCGGGCTGGTCAGATGCCGCAGCACGATGTAGCGGCGGATGTCGATCTCTTCGTCGCTGAGCCCGAAGGCCAGTGCCTGGACGGCGAGTGCCTCGTCGACCCGTGCCGTCAGGTCGAGCGGGCCGATGACGACGCCGGGATCTGCTGCCATGGCCGCACCCTACTGGCCGCGCACGCCGTTCAGAACAGCACGCTCATGAAGGCGCCGACCTCGCGGAAGCCGACCCTGCGGTAGGCCGCCCGGGCGGCGGTGTTGTAGTCGTTGACGTACAGGCTCACGATCGGCGAGACATCCGCGAGGGCGTAGCGCAGGACGGCCGCCATGCCCGTCTCGGACAGTCCGCGTCCGCGGTATTCCGGCGCGACCCAGACGCCCTGGATCTGGCAGGCCTTGGCGGTCGCGGCGCCGATCTCGGCCTTGAAGACGACCTTGCCGTCCTCGATGCGCGCGAAAGCCCGTCCCGTGCTGACGAGTTCGGCGACGCGGGCCTGGTAGAGCAGGCCGCCGTCACCGGCGAGCGGGGAGACGCCGACCTCCTCGGTGAACATCGCCACGCACGCCGGCATGATCACGTCCATCTCGTCCTTGCGGATGCGGCGGACGTACGGGTCGGGCTCGATGTCGTCGGGGACCGTCTCGGTGACCATCAGCGGCTGGTGGGCGCGTACGTCCCTGGCGGGGCCCCAGCTCGGTTCGAGCAGGCGCCACAGCGCGGCGGCTGGTTCGGCGGGGCCCACGATGGACGAGCAGCGGCGTCCGGTCCTGCGGGCCCGGTCGGCGAAGGCGCGCACGGCTTCGGGCGTGGCGCAGACCGGGACGAGGTTGGCGCCGGAGTAGCAGAGGGAGCGCAGCTGCCCGTCCGCGTACCAGCCCCACATCTCGCCGCCGAGGCGCCAGGGATCGAGACCGGCTACCTGGACCCGGGCAGTGACGAAAGCATTCGTCACGGGATCGCTCTCGAGGATGGCGAGCGCTGCGCCGAGTTCGCCGGGGTCGAGGACCCGGGTGGTGGTCTGCGTCAACACAAGGGCCTCACCATGCGGTTTGCTGATCCTGGCACTGTACCTGCCGCTTCGGCGTCGTGTCCGGTTCGGGGAAACGGACCGGCCTGCGCGGGCGGGTTCCGGGGACGGGCCAGGACGGCGCGAGGCCCCGCGTCCCGGCGGGAGCGGGGCCTTCGGACGCGTGGACGCGTCAGCCGGCGACGGAGATCTGGGGCTCGCCGGAGGCGACGCCGTCCTTCTCCATCTGCTCGGCGATCTTCATCGCCTCGTCGATCAGCGTCTCGACGATCTTCGACTCGGGCACGGTCTTGATGACCTCGCCCTTGACGAAGATCTGGCCCTTGCCGTTGCCGGAGGCGACACCGAGGTCGGCCTCACGGGCCTCGCCGGGACCGTTCACCACGCAGCCCATGACGGCGACGCGCAGGGGGACCTCCATGCCCTCGAGGCCCGCCGAGACCTCGTCCGCCAGCTTGTAGACGTCGACCTGGGCGCGGCCGCAGGACGGGCAGGAGACGATCTCCAGGCGGCGCTGGCGCAGGTTCAGCGACTCCAGGATCTGGATGCCGACCTTGACCTCCTCCGCCGGCGGGGCGGAGAGGGAGACGCGGATGGTGTCGCCGATGCCCTCCGACAGCAGCGCGCCGAACGCGACCGCGGACTTGATCGTGCCCTGGAAGGCGGGGCCGGCCTCGGTGACGCCGAGGTGCAGCGGGTAGTCGCACTGGGCGGCGAGCTGGCGGTAGGCGTTGACCATCACGACCGGGTCGTTGTGCTTGACCGAGATCTTGATGTCGCGGAAACCGTGCTCCTCGAAGAGCGATGCCTCCCACAGAGCGGACTCGACGAGCGCCTCGGGGGTCGCCTTGCCGTACTTCTCCAGCAGGCGGCGGTCCAGCGAGCCCGCGTTGACGCCGATGCGGATGGGGGTGCCCGTCTCCCCCGCCGCCTTCGCGATCTCCCTGACCTTGTCGTCGAACTGCTTGATGTTGCCCGGGTTGACCCGCACCGCCGCGCAGCCGGCGTCGATCGCCGCGAAGACGTACTTCGGCTGGAAGTGGATGTCGGCGATGACCGGGATCTGCGACTTCTTGGCGATGGTCGCGAGGGCGTCCGCGTCGTCCTGCGTGGGGCACGCGACCCGGACGATCTGGCAGCCCGACGCCGTCAGCTCGGCGATCTGCTGCAGCGTCGCGCCGATGTCGGAGGTCCGGGTCGTCGTCATGGACTGCACCGAGACGGGTGCGTCGCCGCCGACCGCGACGGAACCGACCTGGATCTTCCGGCTGACCCTCCGGTCGGCGAGCTTCGTCGGAACGGACGGAATTCCGAGAGAAATTGCAGTCATCTGCTGTGCAACCCCAAGGTATGGATCGAGGTCCCGAGATCGGCGGGCTCCAGCACCCGAGATTACGGCACTGGCGTTCGGCCGGGCACATCCGCCGCCCGGAGTCCACCCAAAGAGGACGGCCGGACACGCAGGGTGTCCGGCCGCCGCGGGGATGATCCCCTCACCTTTCCGTCAGCTGATCCTCACCGGGTTCACGATGTCGGCGACCAGCACGAGCAGGGTGAAGCAGATGAAGATTCCGGCCACCACATAGGCGACGGGCATCAGCTTCGCCACGTCGAACGGCCCCGGGTCCGGGCGCCGGAACAGCTTGGCGATCCCCCGCCGCACGGACTCCCACAGGGCGCCCGCGATGTGTCCGCCGTCGAGGGGCAGCAGCGGCAGCATGTTGAACAGGAACAGCGAGAGGTTGAAGCCGGCGAGCAGCATCAGGAACGTGGCGACGATGTTGGTCGTCGGCATGTCGAGGTTGAGGACCTCGCCGCTGAGCCGGGCCGCGCCGACCACGCCCACCGGGGAGTCGTCCTTGCGCTCTCCGTCGCCGAAGGCCGCGTCCCACAGGTCCGGGACCTTGGAGGGCAGGGCGATGATCGACTCGGCGCCGTTCTCGATCATGCCGCCCATGCGGTCGACGGACTCGCCGAACGACAGCGGCAGGATCTCGGTCCTGGCGGCGAAGCCGAGGTAGCCCGCGGGCTCGTAGCCGGAGACGACCTCGCCGTCCTCGTCCTTCTTGACCACCATGTTCTCGATGAGCGTCGCCTGGAGCACCTGCTCCCGGCCGTCGCGCTCCACGGTGATCTCGGCCGGGCCGATCGTGTCGCGGATGCGCTCGGAGAGCGTGGGCCAGTCGTCGATGCGCTCTCCGTCGAAGGCGACGATCCTGTCGCCCTCCTTGAGCCCCGCGAGCGCGGCGGGCGAGTCGGGGTCGCCCTTTGCGCACGTGTCGCGCTTCTCGCTCTGCTCGATGACGCACTTCTGGACGCCCGCCACCTCCGTGGTCTGCGTCGGCGTGCCGAAGGTCATCATCACGCCGACGAAGATCGCCACCGCGAGCACGAGGTTCATGAACGGCCCCGCGAACATCACGATGACGCGCTTCCACGGCTTGCGCGTGTAGAACAGCCGTGTCTCGTCGCCGGGTTGCAGCTCCTCGTACGCGGCGGTGCGGGCGTCCTCGATCATTCCGCGCCACGGGGACGTGGAGCGGGCCTCGATCCGGCCGTCGTCCCCGGGCGGGAACATCCCGATCATGCGGATGTAGCCGCCCATCGGGATGGCCTTGATGCCGTACTCGGTCTCCCCCTTGTGCCGGGAGAACAGGGTCGGGCCGAAGCCGACCATGTACTGCGGCACCCGGATGCCGAACAGCTTCGCCGTCGACAGATGGCCCAGCTCGTGCCACGCGATGGAGAACAGCAGCCCCACGCCGAACAGCACTATGCCGAGAACCGTCAACACCATCGTCATGCGCGAGCCTCCGCAGGCCGTTCTTCGCCGCTGTGTGTGTACGTCGCCGCCGTCTCACGGGCCCTCGCCCGGGCCCAGGCGTCCGCTTCGAGGACGTCCGTCACGGTGAGCGAGGTTCCCGCCGCGGGTGTCCCGTGCTCGGCGACCACATGGGTGACCGTATCCATGATGCCGTTGAACGGCAGCCGTCCGGCGAGGAACGCCTCGACGCACTCCTCGTTCGCCGCATTGAACACCGCCGGGGCCGTGCCGCCCAGCTCCCCCACGTGCCGGGCGAGTCCCACGGACGGGAACGCCTCGTTGTCGAGAGGGAAGAACTCCCAGGTCGACGCCGTGGACCAGTCGAACGCGGGCGCCGCGTCGGGGACGCGCTCGGGCCAGCCGATGCCGATCGCGATCGGGCCGCGCATGTCCGGCGGGGTGGCCTGGGCGAGCGTCGAGCCGTCGGAGAACTCCACCATCGAGTGGACGTACGACTGCGGGTGGACGACGACCTCGATGCGGTCGAAGGGGATGTCGTAGAGGAGGTGGGCCTCGATGACCTCGAGGCCCTTGTTGACGAGCGTCGCGCTGTTGACCGTGATCACCGGGCCCATGGCCCAGGTGGGGTGTGCGAGGGCGTCCTCGGGCCTGACGCTTGCGAGCTCCGCCTTCGTGCGGCCCCGGAAAGGGCCGCCGGACGCGGTGACCACGAGCTTGCGCACGTCGGCGCGGGTACCGCAGGCCAGCGCCTGGAACAGTGCGGCGTGCTCCGAGTCGACCGGGATGATCTGGCCCGGCTTGGCGACCGCCTTGACGAGGGGCCCGCCGACGATGAGCGACTCCTTGTTGGCCAGTGCGAGCGTGCGGCCGGCCTCGAGTGCGGCGAGGGTGGGCGCCAGACCGATGGAGCCCGTGATGCCGTTGAGCACCGTGTGGCACGGCGAGGCGGCGAGTTCGGTGGCCGCGTCCGGGCCGGCCAGGATCGTCGGCAGGGGCTCGGTGCCGTACTGGGCCGCCAGCGCCTCGCGCAGCGCGGGAACGACGTCCTCGCGGGCCACGGCGACGGTCTCGACGCGCAGCCGGTGCGCCTGCTCGGCGAGCAGGCCGACCCGTCCGCCGGCGGCGGACAGCGCGGTGACGCGGAAACGGTCGGGGTTGCGCAGGACCAGGTCGATGGCCTGCGTGCCGATGGACCCGGTCGAGCCGAGGACGACGATGTCCCGGCGCCCCTGAGAGGCGTCGAAGATCAGATGCGGGTCGGCGAGGGGTGATGGGCTGTCGCTCATCCCCCCATTGTGGCCGTTCGGCCCGTGCGCCCGGACAGGGCGTCCCCGTGCGCCTCCTCGGCTGGTGGAACTACGCGCCGCTTCCGTGGGCGGCCGAGAACTTCTTCCACTGGGCGTCGACGATCTCCCGGGGCACGGCCCCGATGTCCTTCGTGCCGAGGAAGTCGGCACGGAAGGAGAGCGTGACCGCACCGGAGCGGACGACGGTCAGGTACTCGTACAGCTTCAGCTCGCCCTTCACGTCGAGGACGGTGAAGCGGAACGCCTCGGCCTCGTCGCCGATGGCGGGCGCCTCGACAGGTTCGGCCTTCAGCACCCGGGCGCGCGCGATGGCCCGCACCTCGGTGTAGCCGCCGGCGCAGGCGTCGCCCGCGGCGGAGAGGTCCTTCATCACGGCAGAGGCCCCGTCCCCCGCGTAGGAGCGCAGCTGCACCAGGACGCCGATGCCGGCCACCTCGTCCGCGACGTCGACCTCGCGGTGGACCTCGGCGGCCGGGTCGTGCGCGGTCGCGCCCCGGGCGAGGCTGACGAGAGGCCCGCACCGGGCCGGATCGGCGGTGTAGTCCTCGCCGAGCGGGGCCCCGTCGGTCTCGCTCGCGGTGTACGGGCCGATCCGCTCGCCGTCCGCGAAGGCGACGGCCTTCAGGGCGGCCTCGGTGGGCACGCTGCCGCCGGCGGGCTGTGCGGAGGCGGAGGCGGAGGCGGAGGCGGACCGGCCGGCGCCGTTCCTGTCCGCCGTATCCGAGCCGCCGTCACCGCCGCCGCTGCCGCACCCGGCCGTGACGGCCATCAGTCCCGCCAGCGCGAAGCCGCGGAGCCGCGGCAGCCCGCGGGTGTGCCGGTCGCCGCCGTTGACGTGTCCCGCCCCGAACATCCGTGCCCCGTTCCCCTGTTGACCGTGACCGAAGGTCGATTGTGAGTCACCGGGGCACCGCGCGCCACCTTCCCGCGCCCTGCAAGGGCGGGCGCGGGGTGCGGCCGACGACGTCCGGCCGCACCCCGGTGCCGCTCAGCGGATCGGCCGGTGCACGTTCTCCCGCCGGGAGGGGCCGGGAGTGGCGTCCGCGATCCAGGGGCCGTCGTCGCTCGCGTCGATGACGCCCTCCTCCAGCCAGGTGTACGTGCCGGCCAGGACGCCCTTGACCACCGTGCGGTCCAGGTCGTCGGTGTTGTTCCAGAGCCGGCCGAAGAGCTCCTCGACGCGGATGCGGGACTGCCGGCAGAAGGCGTCGGCGAGCTGGTACGCCTCGCGGCCGTGGTCGCCGGTGGTCCGCAGCAGCTCCGCCCGTACGCAGGAGGCACTCATCGCGAACAGTTCGGCGCCGATGTCGACGATGCGGCCGAGGAAGCCCTGTTTGGTCTCCATCCGGCCCTGCCACCGGGACATGGCGTAGAACGTGGACCGGGCGAGCTTGCGCGCGGCCCGTTCGACGTAGCGCAGATGGGCCGACAGGTCCGCGTGGCCGCGCGGGTGGAACTCGGCGTACGAGCGCGGGAGCTGGCCCGGGCCCGCGACCAGCTTGGGCAGCCAGCGGGCGTAGAAGGCGGTGGCGTGCGCCCCGGCCCTGGCCTTGTCGCCGAGGGACTTGTCGGGGTCGATGATGTCGCCGGCGACCGCGAGGTGGGCGTCGACCGCCTCGCGGGCGATCAGCAGGTGCATGATCTCCGTCGATCCCTCGAAGATGCGGTTGATGCGCAGGTCGCGCAGCAACTGCTCGGCGGGGACGGCCCGTTCGCCGCGGGCGGCGAGGGAGTCGGCGGTCTCGAAGCCGCGGCCGCCGCGGATCTGGACCAGTTCGTCCGCCATCAGCCAGGCCATCTCGGAGCCGTACAGCTTGGCGAGGGCGGCCTCGATGCGGATGTCGTTGCGGTTCTCGTCCGCCATCTGGCTGGCCAGGTCGAGGACGGCTTCGAGGGCGAAGGTGGTCGCGGCGATGAAGGAGACCTTGGCGCCGACGGCCTCGTGGTGGGCGACCGGCTTGCCCCACTGCTCGCGGACGGAGGTCCACTCGCGGGCGATCTTCAGGCACCACTTGCCCGCGCCGGCGCACATCGCGGGCAGGGAGAGCCGGCCGGTGTTGAGGGTGGTCAGGGCGATCTTGAGGCCGGAGCCCTCGGGGCCGATGCGGTTCGCCGCCGGGACGCGGACCTGGTGGAAGCGGGTGACGCCGTTCTCGAGGCCACGCAGGCCCATGAAGGCGTTGCGGTTCTCGACGGTGATGCCGGGCGAGCTCGACTCGACGACGAACGCGGTGATGCCGCCCTTGTGTCCCTCGCTCCTCGGCACCCGTGCCATGACGACGAGGAGGTCGGCGACGACGCCGTTGGTCGTCCAGAGCTTGACCCCGTCGAGGATGTAGTCGTCCCCGTCGGGGACGGCGATGGTGGCCAGGCGCGCCGGGTCGGAGCCGACGTCCGGCTCGGTGAGCAGGAACGCGGAGATGTCGGTGCGGGCCAGCCGCGGGAGGAAGGTGTCCTTCTGCTCCTGCGTGCCGAAAAGTTTCAGCGGCTGGGGTACGCCGATCGACTGATGGGCGGAGAGCAGCGCTCCGATCGCCGGGCTCGCCGAGCCGGCCAGGGCCAGGGCCTTGTTGTAGTACACCTGGGTGAGTCCGAGGCCGCCGTACTTGGTGTCGATCTTCATCCCGAGGGCGCCGAGCTCCTTGAGGCCGTCGATCACCGCGTCGGGGATCCTGGCGTCGCGCTCGATCTGCGCGCCGTCGACCTTCGTCTCGCAGAAGTCGCGGAGTTTGGCGAGGAACTCCTCGCCGCGCTGCGCGTCCTCCGTGGCCGGCAGGGGGTGGGGGTGGATGAGATCCAGCCGGAAGCGGCCGAGGAACAGTTCCTTGGCGAAGCTGGGCTTCCGCCAGTCCTGCTCGCGCGCCGCCTCGGCGACCTGGCGGGCTTCACGCTCGGAGACTTTGGGCTTGGTCGGTGCGGACATGAAGGAAGTCACCTCGCCGCGGTGTGGTGGAGTCCTGGAATCACTCGAATCCGTGGGGAACTACCGGTCGGTGCTACTTGTGAGTCTCTACCCGATCCGGCCGACTCTCACCAGACTTCGCGCGCCCTGTGGGCCGCGCTCGGCGCTTATACAGCACCGCGGCCCGCTCAGCCCGGGCGGGAAGTGACCAGGCCGGTGGCGTGGGCGAGGACCACGGCCTGGAGGACGCCGCTCCGGGGGCGGTCCGCCGGGTCCGCGCTGCCGTGAGGGATGCAGCGAGGGACGCCCGCACAGGGGCAGTTGCGGCCCACGTGTCCGCCGCCGTCCGGGAACCGGCGCCCGGCACGGACAACGGCCGGAGCCCCCGCACAGTGGGCTCCGGCCGTTGGTTCGGTGACGTACTAGAGGGCCAGGCCCGTGAGGACCAGCACTCGCTCGTACGTGTAGTCGTCCATCGCGAAGGCCACGCCCTCGCGGCCGACGCCGGACTGCTTCGCGCCGCCGTAGGGCATCTGGTCGGCGCGGTAGGACGGGACGTCGCCGACGATCACGCCGCCGACCTCCAGAGCGCGGTGGGCGCGGAAGGCGGTCTGCAGGTCGTGCGTGAACACGCCTGCCTGCAGGCCGTACTTGGAGTCGTTGACGGCGGCGAACGCCTCGTCCTCGCCGTCGACCTTCGTCACCGTCAGGACGGGGCCGAAGACCTCCTCGCAGGCGAGGGTGACGTCGGCGGGGACATCGGTGAGGACGGTGGGCGCGTAGCTCGCGCCGTCGCGCTTGCCGCCGGTCAGCAGCTTCGCGCCGCCCTGGACGGCCTCGTCGACCCAGGACTCCACGCGCTTGGCGGCGTCCTCGCTGACGAGCGGGCCGACGTCGGTCGCCGAGTCGGACGGGTCACCGGTGACCTGGGCCTCGACCGCTGCGACGATCTTCGGCAGCAGCCGGTCGTAGACGGACGCGTCGGCGATCACGCGCTGCACGGAGATGCAGGACTGGCCGCCCTGGTAGTTGGAGAAGGTGGCGATACGGGTCGCCGCCCAGTCCAGGTCCTGCTCGCTCGCGAAGTCGGCGAGGACGACCGCCGCTCCGTTGCCGCCGAGCTCCAGCGTGCAGTGCTTGCGCGGGACCGAGTCCATGATCGCGTAGCCGACCTTGTCGGAGCCCGTGAAGGAGATGACCGGCAGGCGCTCGTCCTTCACGAGGGCGGGCATCTGCTCGTTCGGGACGGTCAGCACGGACCAGGAGCCGGCGGGCAGGTCGGTCTCGGCGAGCAGCTCACCGAGGATCAGCCCGGACAGCGGGGTGGCCGGGGCGGGCTTGAGGATGATCGGCGCGCCGACCGCGATCGCCGGAGCGATCTTGTGGGCGCACAGGTTCAGCGGGAAGTTGAACGGCGCGATGCCGAGGACGACGCCCTTGGGGAAGCGGCGGGTGAGCGCGAGGCGGCCCTGGCCGCCGGCGTCGGTGTCGAGCCGCTGGGCCTCGCCGCCGTTGAACCGGCGGGCCTCCTCGGCGGCGAAGCGGAAGACGGAGACGGCACGGCCGACCTCACCGCGTGCCCACTTGATCGGCTTGCCGTTCTCGGCAGAGATCAGCTGGGCGATCTCCTCGGTGCGCTCGACGAGGCGCTTCGAGACGTGGTCCAGGGCCGCGGCGCGTACGTGGGCCGGGGTCGCGGCGAACTCGTCGATCACGGCGTGCGCCGCGGCGACGGCCTCCTCGACCTGCGCCTCGGTGGGCACGGAGACCCGGCCGACGACCCGGCCGTCCCAGGGGGAGGTTACGTCGAAGGCTGCCTCGCCGGTGGCCTGGCGGCCGGCGAGCCAGAAGGCGTGGGTGGAAGTCATGTCCGGGTCCCGGCCCTTCCGAAGTAGATGGCGTTGGTCTGTGCCCACCGTAGGACCGCGAACCGGCGGATGTGTTTGTCCGGGGTGTACTGGTCGCCGGGTGATCTGCGACGCTTTGGCGAGAGAGCGGGACGCTGTCGCCGAGACGTGGGCCGAAGGCCGGGTTTCAGCGGCGCCGTTCGGTGCTGACGATGAGGCACACACCGGCCACGACGACCGCCCCGCCGACGGCGATCGGCCAGGACAGCCGCTCGTCCAGGACGAGCGCGCCCAGCAGCACGGCGACGACCGGGTTGACGTAGGCGTACGTCGCCACGAGGGACAGCGGAGCGGAGTGCAGCAGCCAGGCGTACGCGGTGAACGCCATCAGTGAACCGAAGACGATCAGGTAGGCGAGGGCGGTCCAGGACCGGGCGGACACGTCCTCCGGGCGGAAGCCGTGCTGCTCGCCGCGGGAGAGGGCGACGGCGGCGCAGCCGAGGCCGCCCGCGACCATCTCGTACGCGCTGGCCGCGAACGGGTTGGCCGGCATCGGGATACGCGACGAGGAGAACGAGCCGACCGCCCACAGGACGGTCGCGACGACCACCGTGAGCACGCCGCCGATCCGCACGTCGCCGCTGAGCCCGGGCAGGGTGAGGACGGCGAGTCCGGCGAGACCCAGCAGCACGCCGAGGTAGGCGCCGGGGCCGGGACGTTCGCCGAAGGACCTGCGCAGGACGACGACCCACGCGGGGACGACGGCGATGAGCAGGGCGGTCAGTCCGGAGGGCACCGAGGTCTCGGCGAGGACGACGAGCCCGTTGCCGCCGAGGAGCAGCAGCAGGCCGACGAGAGCGGCGGAGCCGAGCTGGGCCCGCGTGACCTTCAGCGCCGAGGGACCGTAGCGCCAGGCGACGAGCGCGCCGAGGACGATGCCCGCGACGACGAACCGGGCGGCGGCCGACAGGAAGGGCGGCATGGTCTCGACCGCGACGCGGATGCCGAGGTAGGTGGACCCCCAGACGACGTACACGATGACGAGGGCGGCCCAGACGGCACCGCTGATCCGCCGCCCCTGGGGAACAGCGGGCTCGACGCCCTCGACGGTCACGTCCTTGCCGGTAACGCGTGGGGGCATCGATGCTCCTCGTCTCCTCCGTACGCGGGCCTGCCGTCGGCCGGCGCGCGCGATCACAAGCCAGGAAGATAGGAAGTCACCGAGCGAACTGCAATGATTCTGCCCGGGATCGGGCAGGCGGGCGGCAAATTCTTCGCTGCGGATGAGGGTTTTCCGTCACCGGTGGAGTTTTCGCCTCTCTGGACACCCCGACGGCACGGGCGCGCGGGCGGCGCGGCCCGGCAGCCCACGCGCGCCGTGGGGGCACGGCGGAGCGTGGTCACCCGGCCCGGAGCGCCGGCCCTGCGCAGCCGGTGCCGTCGGGATGCCCAAGTCCCGGGCGCCACGGGGCACATGTGCGGCGACGTCAGTCGGACGCGGGTGCCGACGTCGTCTTCAGGGACAGCCACAGCTCCATCCGGACGTCCGGGTCGTCCAGGGAGCGGCCGAGGATCTCCTCGACGCGGCGCATCCGGTAGCGCAGCGTGTGGCGGTGCACGCCGAGGTCCGCCGCCGCCGCGTCCCACTGGCCGTGGCGGGACAGCCAGGCGCGCAGCGACGCGACGAGGTCGCCGCGGCCGGTGGCGTCGTGCTCGTGGAGGGCGCGCAGCATGCCGTCGGCGAAGGCGCGCACGGCGTCGTCCGCGAGCAGTGGCAGGATCGAACCGGCCGCGAGCTCCTCGTGCTCGACCAGCGCGCGGCCCCGCCGCCGGGCCACCGACAGCGCCTGCTCGGCCTGCTTGTACGCCCCGGCGGCCGCTATCGGCCCCGTCGGCGCGGAGAGCCCGACGACGGTCTCCGCGTCCTCGGCCTCCTTGGCCGCGTACGCCGCCGTGCAGGAGGCGACCACCGCGCCGCCGTCCGCGGCCAGCACCACCAGTCGGCCGTCGCCTTCCGGCACGACGAGCACCGCCTCGCCGGCCCGGGCCGCCGACGACTCCAGTGATTCGGCGAACGCGGCGAGCGGGTCTCCGCCGGCGTCGGTGTCCGGCTCTCCCGAGAGCTCGGCGATCAGCAGCCGGAAGGGTGCGTCGAGCAGCCCGCCGTACAGGTCGCCCGCGACTGCGCGGGCGTGGTCCGGCTGACCGGCCAGCAGCATCCGCAGCACCGCGGCGCCGAGGCGCTGTTCCGCGGCCTGGAGCGAGCGGGACCGTTCCGTGGCGAGCGTGAGCAGGGCGACGGCCGAGTGGACCGCGTAGCGCTCGGCCGTGCCGAGGGGCGCCCCGGTGCCGACGGCGAGCGCGCCGCGCACACGGCGGCCGGAGCCGAGGGACTGCAGCTCGACCCGGTCGTCGCCCTGCGCACCGCCGACGACCGCGCTCGCGGGCGCGGACCGCTCCCGCAGCCGTTCCACGTCGCCCGTGAAGCGGGTGGCCCGGCGGGCCGCCCACTCGGGGGCGGCGGCCACGACCGCGCCGGAGGCGTCGTACAGGGCGGCCCATCCGTCGACGTGCGCGGCGAGCCGGGCCACGACCGCGGCCGGCCCCTCGGCGAGCGCCGCACGGGTCATCTCGCGCTGTGCCTCGAAGCCGGCGGTCACGGCCCGGTACTGGTCGGCGGCGATCGCGGCCGAGACCGCCTTGGAGATGGCGATGAACGGTGTGCGGCGCGGCACCGCGAGCAGCGGCAGCCGCTCCTCCTTCGCCGCCTCGACCAGCGCGTCGGGCACGTCCTCGTAGTTGACGCCGACCGCGAAGCCGAGGCCGACCACGCCCGCCGCGACCAGCCTGCGCACATAGCGCCGCATCGCCTCGGGGTCCTCGGCGTCCAGGGTCATGGCGGTGACGAGCAGCAGCTCGCCGCCCTCCAGGTACGGCACGGGGTCGGCGAGCTCGCTGACATGGGCCCAGCGCACGGGCGTCTCGAGGCGGTCCTCACCGGCGCGCACGGTGAGCTTGAGCGCCGAGTGCTGGACGAGCGAGGCGAGGGTGGGCGGCATGGACCTGGGGCCCTTCGAGCAGAGGTGTGGTTTTCGCCGTCCCGTACGAACGGCCTACCTCGATTCTGCCAGGGCGTAGCAGTCCGGGAATCCGCTCAGGTCCGCAGGTCGACCAGGAGCGGCGGTGCGTGCTCTCCCCGGACACTGGTCAGCGACAGTACCGCGTGGCCGGCGGGCAGCCCGTGCGCCAGGTCGGACGCCGACCAGCGAGGGCGTTCTACCTCGCGCACGGTCACCGCCTCGGCCGTAGCCGCCTTGCCGGTGGCCAGGCGGCGGATCATGTGCAGCGCCTTGGTGAGCGGTTCGTCGGAGACAATCTGCCGGTTGGTGATATCCCGGGTCTGCACCCACTCGGTGCCCCAGGTCTCGGCGAAGTGCCCGCCGTCCCAGGGGGCGAGCCCGGCGAACGCCATGCGGCAGCCGACCGCGCCGAGCAGCGGTCCGCGCAGCGGCTCCGGCACGTCCTCCAGCGTCCGCAGCGCGAAGACGACGCCCGCGTTGGCGCTGCGCAGCCGCTGCACGGCGCGCACCGAGTCGCCGGTGACCGTGTACGAGGCGTCGTCGAGGACCAGGCAGGCGAACAGCGAGCGGTCGGTGCGGGTCAGCGCGGCCTCGGTGAACTGGGCCAGCACCAGCCGCGCGATGATCCGGGACGCCTCGGCGTGGCCGCGCTCGGGAAGGTCGACACGGACCCGCAGCGGGTGCTCGATCGAGCGCAGCGAGAACTGCCGGCCGTCGCCGTCGGTACGGAAGAAGTCCGCGAAGGCGGGCCGGTCCAGGAACGCGATCCGCTCGGCAAGCAGGACGCCGATGTCGTCGCCGCGCGCCGACTGCCGTTCGCGGGCGTCGAGTTCGCGCAGCTGCGAGGCCTCTCCCGCGGCCTCCAGCGCCGAGCGCAGGCCGTCCAGGGCCGCGGGCGCGCCGCCGAGGAGTTCACGCAGCTCCGGGACCGCCGGGAAGCGGCCGTGGACGCACTGGAAGGGACCGATGAGCTGGGCGAGGGCGGTGGCGGCGCGGCGGCTGTCCCCGCCGGTCAGGCCTGCCGCGAGATCGCCGACGAGCGCCTCGGCGAGCATGCGGGCGGCCTCGTCGGGGTCGTCGGCGCCGCCGTACAGATCGAGGTCGTGGGTGGATCCGGGCCGGCCCACGGAGACGACCAGGTCGAAGTCACCGTCCGGGGCGACGGCGGAGCCGTGGGCGGTGACGGCGACGACGGCGGCGCGATTGGCGAGCGCGAGCAGGCACAGCGACTCGACGACGGGCCGGACGAGCCGCACGCTCTTGCCGGACCCCGAGGGACCGACGGCGAGCAGCGAGGTCCCGAGCAGCGCGGGCTCCAGGGCCACGCCGGTGGTGCGCCGGGCGTAGGGATTGCGGGCGTCGTCGACGACAGTGCCGATCTTGACCTGGCCGGTGACCAGATCGTGGGTGGCGGTGCGTACGGGCAGGTCCCGTAGGCCCGAGGGGTGGGCGCAGGCGGCGGGCCCGTGCCTGCGGACGGTGTCCGCGAAGGCGGCGAGCCGTTCGGGCCGGGCGTGGACGCCCTGCCAGGCGCGCCGGATGCGGGCGTAGTCGACGTCGCCGAGCGCCCCGGAACGGGCGGCCTCGCCGAGGCGCGCGGCGGCGTCGGAGAGCCCGGCGCCGCGCAGCTCGGGCCAGTCGGCGAGGTCGGCCTCGGGCGTGGGCGGGGCCGGGCGGGCGGGTTTGCGGCGGCGGACGACGTAGCGCTGCCAGATCTCGGGCACGTGGCCGACGCGGGCGAAGAACACCAGCATTCCGCCGCCGACCACGGCGTAGTAGACGTAGCTGGCGTTGGCCCAGGTGGTGGCGTCGGCGCGCCAGGAGTCGGGGGTGAGCACGAGGAGGGGCCACAGCCAGTAGCGGCCGAGGTAGCCGTTCCAGAGCAGGGACCACAGCAGCCAGCCGCTGAGCAGCGAGACGAGCGCGCCGGAGAACAGGCGCCTGGCCGGGACGAGTTCGGGCTCCTCCTGAGGGCGCGGGCGGTGCCCGAGCCGCCACACCCCGGGCTCGGCCTGGGGCCGCGGGGTGCGCAGCCACTCCAGCACGGCGGGGCGGGTCGTGGGGGCGTGCCCCGGCACGGCGGGGGTGCCCGGCGGCATGGGCGGTGAGGGCGCCTCGGGCGGCGGTCCGGCCGGACGGGGCATGGGATTGGCGCGTGTGCCGCGTGCGTCGAATGTGCCTTCGGATTCCATTGAACCGCTGCCCCCTGACCAGCCAGGCCCGCTCTGTGCACCGTCAATCTAGTGCCCCTGCGCGGGTAGTTCAGCGACTCGCACAGGTGTGGTCGTGCCCGCGGGCGCCGTACGGGGCCGCCGCCCCGCCGGGTGACGCGCCGCTCCGGCGCCGGGCCGCACGGCAGGCTGGGGCCGTGGCCCGTCCGCCGAGCGCAACCAGGAGACCGACAGCCGCCACGGGCAGCACCCGCGCCCGCGGCCGGCCGGGTGCACCTCCGCACGGGACCGGGGGGCAGCACCCGCCCCCGTGCGTCCAGCGCGAGCCGGGAGTCGATCCGCCCGCAGGGGGAGCAGCCGGGCCGCCCCGGCCCTCGCGCGCCCCGGCCTATGGCCGTCGAGGACAACGACACACCCCCAATACTCCCGAACGGCGCATGCCCGCATCCCCTCCTCGCCCCTAGCCTGCGGAGAAAGACAAGAAGCGTCCGGATACACCCCCAGGAGCCCCGCATGACCGCAATCCCGCAGGAGCGCCGCGTCGTCACCGCCATCCCCGGCCCGAAGTCGCAGGAGCTTCAGGCCCGCCGTACGGCCACGGTCGCCGGCGGTGTGGGGTCCGTGCTGCCCGTCTTCACGGCCCGTGCGGGCGGCGGGATCATCGAGGACATCGACGGCAACCGCCTGATCGACTTCGGCTCCGGCATCGCCGTGACCTCGGTCGGCGCGTCCGCCGAGGCCGTGGTGCGCCGCGCCTCCGCGCAGCTCGCCGACTTCACCCACACCTGTTTCATGGTCACCCCGTACGAGGGCTACGTGGAGGTCTGCGAGGCGCTCGCCGAGCTGACCCCGGGCGACCACGCCAAGAAGTCCGCGCTGTTCAACTCGGGTGCCGAGGCCGTCGAGAACGCCGTCAAGATCGCCCGCGCGTACACCAAGCGCCAGGCCGTCGTCGTCTTCGACCACGGCTACCACGGCCGCACCAACCTCACGATGGCGCTGACCGCCAAGAACATGCCGTACAAGCACGGCTTCGGCCCGTTCGCCCCCGAGGTCTACCGCGTCCCGGTCGCCTACGGCTACCGCTGGCCCACCGGCCCGGAGAACTGCGGCCCCGAGGCCGCCGCCCAGGCCATCGACCAGATCACCAAGCAGGTCGGCGCCGAGAACGTCGCCGCGATCATCATCGAGCCGGTCCTCGGCGAGGGCGGCTTCATCGAGCCGGCCAAGGGCTTCCTGCCGGCGATCGTGAAGTTCGCCAACGACAACGGCATCGTCTTCGTCGCCGACGAGATCCAGTCCGGCTTCTGCCGCACCGGCCAGTGGTTCGCCTGCGAAGACGAGGGCATCGTCCCGGACCTGATCACCACCGCCAAGGGCATCGCGGGCGGCCTGCCGCTCGCCGCCGTCACCGGCCGCGCCGAGATCATGGACGCCCCGCACGCGGGCGGCCTCGGCGGCACCTACGGCGGCAACCCGGTGGCCTGCGCCGGTGCGCTCGGCTCCATCGAGACGATGAAGGAGCTCGACCTCAACGGCAAGGCCAAGCGCATCGAGGAGGTCATGAAGGGCCGCCTCGCCGCGATGCAGGAGAAGTACGAGATCATCGGCGACATCCGCGGCCGCGGCGCCATGATCGCGATCGAGCTCGTGAAGGACCCGGCGACCAAGGAGCCGAACGCGGAGGCCGCCGGCGCGCTCGCCAAGGCGTGCCACGCCGAGGGCCTGATCGTCCTCACCTGCGGCACCTACGGCAACGTGCTGCGCTTCCTGCCTCCGCTGGTCATCGGCGAGGACCTCCTGAACGAGGGCCTGGACATCATCGAGCAGGCGTTCGCAGGCATCTGACCGGGGACGACGCAGCCGCTCTGTGAAGAGAGTGTGGGGGGCCGATGGCGGGATGGGAATCCGTCTGTCGGTCCCCCCGGCCTCTGCCGTACGGTTTCTGCAGATGAGAGAAACACCCAGCTCGCGGGCAACCGCGGGCGACCCCGGGCCGGAGCCCCCCCAGCCCCGATCCGGTCGTGCCACAGCGCACACCACTGGAGCCTCACGCTCCGGAACTCCTCACCGATCGGATGGCCGCCCGCCCCAAACCCCCCGGGGCGCGCGGCGAACCGGTCCGGCCGGCCGCATCGGAACCACCCCCCCTGTTCCGATGCGGCCGGCCTCTCGGCGTCTGCGGGCCGCCGCGCTCGCGGTGTGCTGCACGCTCTTCGCACTGATCACCTGGCAGGTCGCCGCGCACGGACCGCTGCGGAGGGCGGACGAACGCCTCGGGCGCGCCGTCTTCCGCGACGTCCCCGACGCGCTGACCGAACCGCTCGCCGACCTCGGCAGCATGCCCGTCGCCCTGCCCGTGCTCGCCGCCGCCCTCGTGTGGACGCTGTGGCGCGGCGGGCGGTTGCGGCCCGTGTCGGCCACCGTGTTCGCCATGGCGGCGGTGCCCGCGCTGGTCATCCCGCTCAAGGCGTGGATCGCCCGCCCGGGTCCGCTGGAGCCGGGCACGGGCTGGTACCCGTCGGGGCACACCGCGACCGCGATGGTCGCCTACTGCGGCGCCGCACTGCTCCTCGCCCCGTACACACGCCGCCGGTGGCCGATGCCCGTCGCCGCGGTGCTCACGGTGGCGACGGGCATCGGGCTCGTGCTGCGCGGCTACCACTGGCCGCTGGACGTGGCGGGCAGTTGGTGCCTGTTCGGCGCGGTGCTGCTGGTGCTCAGCTCCATCCGGTCGGACCGGCCTCGAAGCCGCCGTCGCGGGTGAGTTCGGCGTCGGCGTCCGTCGCACGCTCTCCGCGCGAGCGCGAAGGGGCTCCTCGCCTACGCGACTTCGGTCACGTGTCACCCCGAGAGGCCGCGGCGGCTCAGCTGTCGAACCCGAGACCGAGCCGGTCCAGCGTCCGCAGCCACACATTGCGCCGCCCGCCGTTGGCGTCCGACCTGGCCAGCGACCACTTGGTGAGCCCGATGCCGGCCCAGGCGAAAGGCTCGGGCGGGAACGGCAGCGGCTTGCTGCGCACCATCGTCAACGCGGTGCGTTCGGTGCGCTCGCCGCCCAGGAGGTCGAGCATCACATCGGCGCCGAACCGGGTCGCGCCGACGCCGAGGCCGGTGAACCCGGCGGCGTAGGCGACCCTGCCGCGGTGCGCGGTGCCGAAGAACGCGGCGAACCGCGAGCACGTGTCGATGGCCCCGCCCCAGGCATGGCTGAACCGGAGCCCCTCCAGCTGCGGGAAGCAGCGGAAGAAGTGCCCGGCCAGCCTCAGGTACGTCTCGGGCCGGTGATCCAGCTCGGGGCTGAGCCGGCCGCCGAACGGATAGACCGCGTCGTAACCGCCCCACAGGATGCGGTGATCGGCGGTGATGCGGAAGTAGTGGAACTGGTTGGCGCTGTCTCCCAGTCCCTGCCTGCGCTTCCAGCCCACGGAGGCGAGCTGTTCGCTGCTGAGCGGTTCGGTCATCAGGGCGTAGTCGTAGACCGGGACGGTGTACGGACGCACCCGCTTGACCAGCGAAGGGAACACGTTGGTGCCGAGCGCGACCCGCCGGGCCAGGACACGGCCGTACGGGGTGCGTACGGCCATGCCCGGTCCGCCGGCCGCGAGTTCGAGCCCGCGGGTGTTCTCGTAGACGCGGACACCGAGGCCGAGGCACGCCTGCTTGAGTCCCCAGGCGAGCTTGGCGGGGTGCAGCATGGCGACGCCGTCGCGGTCCCACAGACCTCCGAGGAAGGTCGGCGAGTCGACCTCGGCGCGCACGGCGTCCCGGTCCAGCATCTCCAGTCCGCCGAAGCCGAGCCGGGTCGCCTCCTCGTGCAGTTCGTGCAGTTCGGCGAGCTGGTGGGGCTCGGTGGCCACGTCGATCTCGCCGGTGCGCTCGAAGTCGCAGTCGATCCCGTAGCGGGCGACGGTGTCCTCGATCGCGTCCAGGTTGCGCGCCCCGAGCTCCTCCAGCTTCGTGAGCTCGTCCGGCCAGCGGGCGAAGCCGTTGCCGAGGCCATGGGTGAGGGAGGCGGCACAGAACCCGCCGTTGCGCCCGGAGGCGGCCCAGCCCGCCTCCCGGTCCTCGATCAGGACGACGTCCCGCCCGGGGTCGCGCTCCTTGGCGAGGAGCGCGGTCCACAGGCCGCTGTAGCCGCCGCCGACGACGAGGAGGTCGCAGCGTTCGGTGCCGGTGAGGGCGGGAAGCGCGCCCGGTCTGCCGGGGTCGTCCAGCCAGAAGGGGACGGGCTGGGCGTCGGCGAGCGACGAGGCGAAGGGCATGGCGGCGGGGGCCATGGTTTCCACTCCTTAGCGGCCCGGGGGCCTACTGGGGCAGCACGGCTTTGTTGCGCCGGTTGCTGACGACCTGGCCCGCGACCACGATCAGCACGGCGACGACGAACATGGCCGTGCCGATGACGTTGATCTGCACGGGCGTACCCCGCTGGGCCGAACCCCACACGAACATGGGGAAGGTGACGGTGTTTCCGGAGTTGAAGTTGGTGATGATGAAGTCGTCGAAGGACAGCGCGAAGGCGAGCATCGCACCGGCCGCGATTCCGGGGGCGGCGATCGGCAGGGTGACCCGCAGGAACGTCTGCACGGGTCCCGCGTACAGGTCGCGGGCGGCCTCCTCCAGACGCGGGTCCATCGACATCACGCGTGCCTTGACGGCGACCACCACGAAGCTGAGGCAGAACATGGTGTGGGCGATGAGGATGGTCCAGAAGCCCAGCTGCACGCCCAGGTTGAGGAAGAGCGTGAGCAGCGAGGCGGCCATGACCACCTCGGGCATCGCCATCGGCAGGAAGATCAGCGAGTTGATCGTGCCGCGTGCGCGGAAGCGGTACCGCACGAGCGCGAACGCGATCATCGTGCCGAGGAGGGTCGCTCCGATGGTCGCCCACAGCGCGATCTGCAGGGACAGCGCGAGCGAGCCGCACAGGTCGGCGACACCGCACGGGTCCTTCCAGGCGTCGGTGGAGAACTCCTGCCAGGAGTAGTTGAACCGCCCTGCCGGCTTGTTGAACGAGAACACCGTCACGATGATGTTCGGCACGATCAGATAGGCGAGCGTGAGCAGGCCCACGACCACCACGAGGTTGCGCCTTATCCAACGCATCAGACCAGGTCCTCCGTTCCGGCCCGGCGGATGTAGACGGTGACCATGATCAGCACGATCGCCATCAGGATGAACGACAGCGCGGCGGCCGTCGGGTAGTCGAGCACCCGCAGGAACTGCGACTGGATGACGTTGCCGATCATGCGCGTGTCGGTGGAACCCAGCAGTTCGGCGTTGACGTAGTCGCCGCTCGCGGGGATGAACGTGAGCAGCGTTCCGGAGACGACGCCCGGCATGGACAGCGGGAACGTCACCTTGCGGAAGACCGTGGCGGGCGTCGCGTACAGGTCGCCGGCCGCCTCGTGCAGCCGCGGATCGATCCGTTCCAGCGACGTGTACAGCGGCAGGATCATGAACGGCAGGAAGTTGTACGTCAGACCGGTGACGACGGCGAGCGGGGTGGCGAGGACGCGGTCGCCCTCGGTCATCCCGAGCCAGCTGGTGACGTCGAGGAACCCGACGGTGTTCAGAACCTCCACCACCGGTCCGCCGTCCGCGAGGATCGTCTTCCAGGCGAGCGTACGGATCAGGAAGCTGGTGAAGAACGGGGCGATGACCAGCACCAGCAGGAGATTGCGCCAGCGGCCCGCCCGGAAGGCGATCAGGTAGGCGAGCGGGTAGCCGAGCAGCAGACACAGGACCGTGGCGGTGCCCGCGTACAGCAGCGACCGCAGGAAGTGCGGGTAGTACTCGGTCAGCGCGTCCCAGTAGGTCGCGAAGTGCCAGGTGACCTCGAAGCCCTGCTCCAGGGAGCCGGTCTGCACGGAGGTCGACGCCTGGTAGACGAGCGGGAGCGCGAAGAACACGAGCAGCCACAGGATGCCCGGCAGCAGCAGCCAGTACGGGACGAGCCGGCGGCGCACGGAGGTCTTGTGGGCCGGTGGTCCGGCGGGGGCCGGGGCGGCCGGCGGCGCCTCGGTGACGGTCATGGCGTCTCCTCCACCGTCTCCACACCCGCGACATCCACTGTCCCTGCAAGCATGGACTGGGCTGCGTCGAGACCGAAGGTGTGCTCGGGATTCCAGTGCAGGACGACCTCGGCGCCCGGTACGAGCCCTGCCCGGTGCTCCACGTTCTGTGCGTAGACCTCGAGCGCCCTGCCCGCGGGGCTCTCCACGACGTACTGCGTGGAGACGCCGATGAAGGAGGAGTCCACGATCCGGCCGGTGACGGCGTTCCGGCCGGCGGCGACGGAGTCGGCCTCGTCGGCGGCGGTGAGGGAGATCTTTTCGGGGCGGACGCCCACCAGCAGCCTGCCGCCGGTGCGCACCGCGTCGGGACAGCGGTCCGCGGGCAGGCGCAGCTTGCCGCCGCCCGCAGTGACGACGACCTCGTCGCCGCTGCTGTCCACGACTTCCGCCTCGATGAGGTTGGAGGTGCCGAGGAAGTTGGCGACGAAGGTGGTGCGGGGGTTCTCGTAGAGCTCGGCGGGTGCGCCGAGCTGCTCGACCCGGCCGCCGTTCATGACCGCGACCGTGTCGGCCATGGTCATGGCCTCCTCCTGGTCGTGGGTGACATGGACGAAGGTGATGCCGACCTCGGTCTGGATGCGCTTGAGCTCCAGCTGCATCTGGCGGCGCAGCTTCAGGTCGAGCGCGCCGAGCGGCTCGTCGAGCAGGAGGACCTGAGGGTGGTTGATCAGCGCGCGGGCGACGGCGACGCGCTGCTGCTGGCCGCCGGAGAGCTGGTGCGGCTTGCGGTGGGCGAAGTCGCCGAGCTGGACGAGGTCGAGCATGTCGCCGACCTGTTTCTTCACGGATTTCACGCCGCGGCGGCGCAGTCCGAAGGCGACGTTCTCGTAGATGCTCAGGTGCGGGAAGAGCGCGTAGCTCTGGAAGACGGTGTTGACCGGGCGCTTGTGCGGCGGCAGGGCCGTGACGTCGCGCGCGCCGAGCGAGACGGTTCCGGTGGAGGGGTCCTCCAGGCCGGCGATCATGCGCAGGGTGGTGGTCTTGCCGCAGCCGGACGCGCCGAGCAGGGCGAAGAACGACCCCTGCGGGACGGTCAGGTCGAGCGGGTGGACGGCGGTGAAGGAGCCGTAGGTCTTGCTGATCCCGGAGAGGCGGACGTCGCCGCCCTCTGTCTTCTCAGTCATGGGTCGCGGTCCCAGGTGTGTCGGGTCGTCAGGGCAGGGGCGGTCAGGCGCCGATGAGCTTGGCGAACTTCTCTTCGTACGCCGTCTCTTCCTCGCTGCTGAGCGAACGGAAGGAGTGGGACTTGGCCGCCATGGCCTCGTCCGGGATGATCAGCGGGTTCTCGGCCAGCGCGGGATCGATCTTCGCCAGTTCCGGGCCGACTCCGGCGACCGGGGTGACGTAGTTGATGTACGCGGCGAGCTTCGCGGCCACCGGCAGCTCGTAGTAGTAGTCGATCAGCCGCGTGGCGTTCTTCCGGTGCCGCGCCTGGGCGGGGACCAGCAGGTTGTCGGTGGCCGTCATGTAACCGGCGGCGGGGATCGCGTAGCGGATGTCGGGGTTGTCGACCTGGAGCTGGATCAGGTCGCCGGCCCAGGCGATGCAGGCGGCGATGTCGCCCTTGTCGAGGTCCGATGTGTAGTCGTTGCCGGTGAAGCGGCGGATCTGCTTCTTGTCGACGGCCTTCTGGAGCCTGCCGAGCGCGGCGTCGTAGTCGGCGTCGGTGACCTTGACCGGGTCCTTGCCCATGTCGAGGAGGGTCATGCCGACCGTGTCGCGCATCTCGGTGAGGAAGCTGACCCGGCCCTTGAGCCTCGGGTCGTCCAGCAGCTGGGTGACGGAGTCCACCTTGCGGCCGCCGGTGGCCTTGATGTTGTAGGCGATGACGGTGGGGATGCCCGTCCAGGGGTAGCTGTAGGCGCGGCCCGGGTCCCAGTCGGGACTGCGGAACTGCTGGGAGAGGTTGGCGTAGGCGTTCGGCAGCAGTGAGGGGTCGAGCTTCTGCGCCCAGCCGAGGCGGATGATCCGCGCGGCCAGCCAGTCGGTGACGTTGATCAGGTCGCGGCCGGTGTCCTGCCCGGCCGCGAGCTGCGGCTGGATCTTGCCGAAGAACTCGACGTTGTCGTTGATGTCCTCGGTGTACTTGACCGTGATCCCGGTGCGCCGGGTGAACTCCTGCAGCGTCGGACGGCTCTTCTCGTCCTCGCTGATGTCCATGTACTCGGTCCAGTTGGAGAAGGTCAGCCGCTTCTCCTTGTCCGAGAAGTCGTCGGAGCCCTCGGCCCCGGCCTCGCGCTTGGCCGGCGGGATGCCGCAGGCGCTCAGCAGGCCGGCGCCGCCGGCCGTGAGTGCGCCGATGCCGGACGCGCGCAGCAGTGAACGGCGGGAGAGGGCACCCCGCCCGTTGGTCAGGCTGCGCCGCATCGCGGCGATCTGCGCCGCCGAGAGGCGCTCGGACTCGTACTGCTCCATGACGCTCTGCCCTTTCGGGTGGGTTCGGCCGCTTGTCACGCGGCCTGACACCACGCGGCGGTAGCCGCATGTCGTTACGGACGGTCCCCGAAGATCGTGCGGTGCCAGTCCTTCCTGGCGATCGCGGTGTTGTCGTACATGACGTGTTTGACCTGCGTGTACTCCTCGAAGGAGTACGCCGACATGTCCTTGCCGAAGCCGGATGCCTTGTATCCGCCGTGCGGCATCTCGCTGATGATCGGAATGTGGTCGTTGACCCAGACGCAGCCCGCCTTGATCTCCCGGGTGGCCCGACCGGCCCGGTAGACGTCGCGGCTCCAGGCGGAGGCGGCGAGTCCGTAGGGAGTGTCGTTGGCTAGGGCGATGCCCTCGTCGTCGGTGTCGAAGGGGAGCACGACCAGGACGGGGCCGAAGATCTCGGACTGGACGATCTCGCTGTCCTGAGCGGCCCCTGTGATCAGCGTAGGCCGGTAGTACGCACCGCGCTTGAGGTCGCCCTGGGGCGCTTCGCCGCCGGTGACGACGGTGGCGTAGGCGCGCGCCCGGTCGACGAAACCGGCGACGCGGTCGCGCTGGAGGTGCGACACGAGCGGGCCGAGGTCGGTCGCGGGATCGAGGGGGTCCCCGAGCCGGACCGTGGCCATCAGGTCGGCGACGGCGGCGACGAAGGCGTCGTACAGCGGCCGCTGCACATAGGCGCGGGTGGCCGCCGTGCAGTCCTGGCCCGAGTTGATGAGGGAGCCCGCGACCGCGCCGTGGGCGGCGGCCTCGACGTCGGCGTCGTCGAAGACCACGAAGGGGGCCTTGCCGCCGAGTTCGAGGTGCAGCCGCTTGACGCTCGCGGTGGCGATCTCCGCGACGCGCTTGCCGACGGCGGTGGAGCCGGTGAACGAGGTCATGGCGATGTCCGCGTGGCCGACCAGGTGCTCGCCCGCGTCCCTGCCCGCCCCGTTGACGATGTTGACGACGCCGTCGGGGATGCCCGCCTCCGCGGCGGCCTCGGCGAACATCAGCGAGGTGAGCGGGGTGATCTCGGCCGGCTTGAGGACGATGGTGTTACCCGCCGCGATCGCCGGGAGGATCTTCCAGGCCGCCATCTGGAGCGGGTAGTTCCAGGGCGCGATCGAGCCGACCGTCCCGATGGGCTCGCGCCGTACGTACGAGGTGTGGTCGCCGCTGTACTCACCGGCCGACTGGCCCTGGAGGTGGCGGGCGGCCCCGGCGAAGAAGGCGGTGTTGTCCACGGTTCCGGGGACGTCGAACTCGGTGGTGAGCTTGATCGGCTTGCCGCACTGGACGGACTCCGTGTGCGCCAGGTCCTCTGCCCGGTCGGCGAGCACGCCCGCGAACCGGTGCAGCGCGTCCGAGCGTTCGCCCGGGGTGGCGCCGGCCCAGCCGGGCAGCGCCTCACGCGCGGCGGCGACGGCGGCGTCGACGTCCGCGGCCGACGCGAGCTCGTAGGTGTGGACGGTCTCGCCCGTCGCCGGGTTCACCACGTCCTGCGTACGGCCCGAGGTGCCGGATCGAAGCCGTCCGCCGATGTACTGCGTGCCGGCCGCGAAGCGGTCCCGCATCGGGTGGCCGTTGCCCATGATGCTCTCCGTTGTTCCAGCTCGAAGTGAGTGCTGATCCTGGCAGAGCGTGACCCATGCAACAAGGGATTCCGTTGTTGCCTTTTGATTACGCGACGGAATCGGTCGACCAAGTGTCGCGTCAGCGAGGCCGTCCCCCGACGGACTGTCGGGGGCGGCTGACAGACTCGCGTGTATGGGGAGAGACGAACTGATCAAGCTGGCCGCCGAGGGACAGCGAATCAAGTACCTGCACTTCTGGGGGCATGCGCCGCGCCGCGACGGCCGGATCGGAGCGAGCTGCCTGAGTCAGTGGTGGCCCTCGCCGTTCGAGGTCGACGGCGTGCGGTACGCGACCGCGGAGCACTGGATGATGGCGGCCAAGGCCCGGCTCTTCGGGGACGCGGAGGCGGAACACCGGGCACTGGAGGCGAAGAGCCCCGCCGAGGCGAAGAAGGCGGGGCGGCTGGTGCGCGGCTTCGACGAGGCGATATGGCGGCGCGAGCGGTTCACGATCGTGCGCGCCGGCAGCGTCCAGAAGTTCGGCCAGGACGCCGCGCTGCGGGACTTCCTGCTGGGCACCGGCGACCGGGTGCTCGTGGAGGCCAGCCCGGTCGACCGCATCTGGGGCATCGGGCTGGCCGCGGACGACGAGCGGGCGCAGGACCCGGCGCGCTGGCGCGGGCTCAACCTGCTCGGATTCGCGCTGATGGAGGCGCGTGAGGAGCTGCGGGGCCAGGGTTAGGCCCCGGTGCGGCGGGCCCTCGCGGGCGAGGGCCCGCCGGCGTCACGGGCGGGCGACGTCAGCGAGTGACGTCGACGACCAGGTGGTTCGAGTAGCTGTCGTAGTCGTAGTCGTCCTGCCTCTTCTTCTCCTCGTTGATCGCCGTGGTGATGCCCCAGGCGACGAGGGCGATGAAGATGAGGCCGAGAACGATGCCGATGGAACCGAGGATGATGCCGGACAGCGCCATGCCGCCGTTGGTGGCCTCGCCCCGCTGGGCCCGCTTGCGCCCGAGGATGCCGAAGATCAGCGCGAGCACGCCGAGGATGATGCCGACGATCCCGTACAGGCAGAACAGGCACACGGACAGGATGCCGAGCACCATCGCGGTGATGCCCATGCCGTTCGCCGGGCTCGGCGTCCAGCCCGGGTTCGGTCCGGCGTACGGCGCGTAGCCCGGGTAGGCGGCGCCGTACGGGTCGGAGGGTGCGCCGAAGCCCTCCGTGGGTGCGCCGAAGCCGCCCGCGGCGCCGGAGGCGGGGGGCTGGGGCAGGCTCGCGGCGGCCGGGTAGCCGTAGCCGGGCGCGGGCCCGCCCGGCGCGACCGGGGGCGGCGGCACGGAGCCGGTGTCGCCGGGCATCCCGATGACCGTCGGCTGGTCGTGCACGCTCGGCTGCGTGGGTGCGGACTGCGGCTTGTCCAGCGGCACCCTGTCCTGCGGAGCCCCGCCGGCCGGCGGGGCCCACGGGTCGTTCGGCTGGGGCGCGCCCGCCGGCCCGCCCTGGTTGCCGTGGTTGTCAGACATGGATCTCCCCCATAGGTGGTCCGGTCATGCTACGACCTCGGTCCCGGCCCCGACCGGCCGCCTACGATGATCCCCTCACCAGGCGCGGCGCATCGCACACGGAGGTACCCGATGACCGATCTGCACCCCTTCATCGCAGGGCTGCCCAAGGCCGAACTGCATGTGCACCACGTCGGATCGGCCTCGCCCCGCATCGTCGCCGAACTGGCCGCGAACCACCCCGACTCCAAGGTGCCGACCGACCCCGAGGCCCTGGCCGACTACTTCACCTTCACCGACTTCGCGCACTTCGTCGAGGTCTACCTCTCGGTCGTGGACCTGGTCCGCACCCCGGACGACGTACGGCTCCTCACCTTCGAGGTGGCCCGCGACATGGCCCGGCAGAACATCCGCTACGCGGAGCTGACGATCACTCCGTTCTCCTCGACCCGCCGCGGCATCGAGGAAAAGGCGTTCATGGCGGCGATCGAGGACGCCCGCAAGGCGGCCGAGAGCGAGCTCGGGGTCGTGCTGCGCTGGTGCTTCGACATCCCGGGCGAGGCGGGCCTGGAGGCGGCCGAGGAGACGGCGCGGCTCGCGGTGGACCTGCGCCCGGAGGGCCTCGTGTCGTTCGGGCTCGGCGGTCCCGAGATCGGCGTGCCGCGCCCGCAGTTCAAGCCGTACTTCGACCGCGCGATCGCCGCGGGCCTGCACTCCGTGCCGCACGCGGGCGAGACGACGGGACCGCAGACGGTCTGGGACGCGCTGAACGACCTGCGTGCCGAGCGCATCGGCCACGGCACCAGTTCCCCGCGGGACGCGCGGCTGCTGGCGCACCTCGCCGAGCGGCGCATCCCGCTGGAGGTCTGCCCCACCTCCAACATCGCCACCCGGGCGGTCGTCGACCTCGACGAGCACCCGGTCAAGGAGATGGTCGCGGCGGGTGTGCTGGTGACGATCAACAGCGACGACCCTCCGATGTTCGGCACCGACCTCAACAACGAGTACGCGGTCGCCGCCCGCCTGCTCGGCCTCGACGAGCGCGGTCTGGCCGACCTCGCGAAGAACGCGGTCGAGGCGTCGTTCCTGGACGCGGCGGGCAAGTCCCGTATCGCCGCCGAGATCGACGAGTACACCGCCGCATGGCTCGCCCGCTGAGCGGACTGACCCGGGCCGTGGCTCAGCAGGCCAGGGGGCGTTGGGGATTTCTGTCCGGTGGTGGGTTTGCCCGGGGCCGGCCACAAGGGCGGGACGGGGACCTTCCCGGGGACCCGCGTCCGGTCACCGTCGTCGCCCACCGCGGCGACCCCTACCGGGCGCGGGAGAACACCCTGCCCTCGCTGCGGTCGGCGATCGAGCACGGGGCGGACGCGGTCGAGATCGACGTACGGCTGACCCGGGACGGCGTGCCCGTGCTGCTGCACGACGACTCGCTGAAGCGGCTGTGGGGGCGCGACGTGCCGCTCGCGCGGCTGACGCACGCCGAGATCGAGTCCCTGACCGGCGGCGGTGTGCCGACGCTGCGGCAGGCGCTGGCCGAGGCGGGCGAGCACCGTCTGATGATCGATCTGCCCGGCGCCACGGCGGAGTCGGTGCGCACCGTGGTGGGCGCCGTGCGCGCATGCGGCGCCGGTGAGCGGGTGTACTACTGCGCGGGACCGGCGGCCATGCTCGCCGTCCGGTCCGCGGACCCGTCGGCCGAGCTCGCGATGACCTGGACGACGCTCGCCCCGCCGCGCCCGGTGCTGCTGGACGCGGTGCGGCCGCGCTGGCTGAACTACCGGTTCGGTCTGATCGGGCGGGAGTTGACCGACCGGGTGCACCGGCAGGGCATGCTGGTGTCGGCATGGACCGCGGACACCCGGCGCACGATGCGCCGGCTGGTCGCCTGCGGTGTGGACTCGATCACCACCAACCGTGTGGACGCGCTCGGCGCCGTACTGCGCGAGGCGCGGCTCTCGCAGGGACTCCGCAGGTGACCGGACGGCTCGTCACCGGCACACGCCGCCGGACGCCACGCCGTCCGGCAGCCCTCTCGTGCTGACGCGTCCGACGCCGGAGCCGGGCGGCGAGGGAAGTGACGGACCGCCCGAGCCGTCGGTGCCCCTGGGGGCCGTACCGGCGGCGCGTCAGGCGCCCGCCGGGGCCGGTACGGTGGCCGGCCCCGCGGCGCCCAGTGCCTCGAGTCGCTTGATCCTGCGGCGCACGGCGTACAGCGGGATCATGCCGAAGACCCCGAAGGACATGTCGATGACGGACCACCAGAAGGGGATCCCGCGGACCGGACCGCAGATCAGCGCGAGCGGGATGATCCCGGCGCACGCGATCATGCCGAACTCGACCACCCAGATGTTGCGCACCGGATCGCGGTAGGGCCCGTAGAAGGCGACCGCGATCACCAGGTGCGCGAAGGCCAGCCAGTCGGTGCCGTACAGCACGAAGGGATAGGCCTCTTCGGTGGCGTCGAGCCCCTCGCGCACCCGGCCGATCCACTCCGCGAGGCCGGGCAGGTGCTCCGGGACGGGCGAGGCGGCGGAGTTCAGCAGCCCCTCCAGCCAGCGGAGTTCGGTGACGAGCGGAAAGGCGGTCGCGCCGCTGAGCACCAGGCACACGACGAAGAAGACCAGCCACACGCGTATCCCCCGCAGGAGGGCTTGTCGCTCACTCATGGCGTCACACTACGCGAGAAGTGAACGTGTTCAAAAGCGGGTCACGCGGTGACTCTCCTGGCGATCAGGTGCGAGACGGCGGTGGCGCCCGCGGCCAGGGCGAGACCGAGCGCCGCGTCCCGCGCCCGAGCGGGCCGCAGCACCCCGGCGCTCCGCAGCCGGCCCCGCGCCCAGAGGGTGAACGGCACTACGATCAACGGTGAGGTCACCGAGCCCGGGGTGTAGCCGCGGACGGCGGCCGCCTGGGCGAGATGGACCAGCCCGTGCAGCCCGAAGCCGTCCAACGCGCCCTGGTAGAAGCCGGACCGGCCGCCCGAGCGGTGACCGGCGACGGCGGCGGAGCCGACGATCGCGGCCATCACGCCCACGGCGGCCGCGAACTCGCGCTCGTCGACCGCCTCCATCGCGCGCCACACGCACTCCGGCACCTGCGGGAACCGCTCGCGCAGCGCGGGCACGTTCTCGCGCAGCCAGCGCGGTCCGGTCGCCAGCTCCTCGGCGTCGTGGAGGGCCCAGGCGGCCAACAGGCCATATGTGACAAGGGGGTTCAGGCGGCCATCGCTCATGATCGCCAGTCTGCCGCACCCGGGCGCCTCGGGTACGGAGAAGGGGCGGAGCGGGGAAACCTCCCCGCTCCGCCCCTCGCGACCGGGCGCGATCAGCCGTCCAGCGACGTCATCACGTGCTTGATCCGCGTGTAGTCGTCGAACCCGTACGCCGACAGGTCCTTGCCGTAGCCCGACTTCTTGAAGCCGCCGTGCGGCATCTCCGCCACCAGCGGGATGTGCGTGTTGATCCAGACGCAGCCGAAGTCCAGCGACTTCGACATGCGCATCGCGCGCGCGTGGTCCTTGGTCCACACCGACGACGCCAGCGCGTACTCCACGCCGTTCGCCCACTCCAGCGCCTGCGCCTCGTCCGAGAAGGACTGGACGGTGATCACCGGGCCGAAGACCTCGTTCTGGATGATCTCGTCGTCCTGCTTGAGGCCGGAGACGACGGTCGGGGCGTAGAAGTAGCCCTTGTCGCCCACGCGGTGGCCGCCCGCCTCGACCTTGGCGTGCGCCGGCAGGCGGTCGATGAAGCCGGTGACCTGTGCCAGCTGGTTGGCGTTGTTGAGCGGGCCGAAGAGCACGTCGTCGTCGTCCGGCGCACCCGTCTTCGTCTCCGACGCGGCCTTCGCCAGCGCCGCCACGAACTCGTCGTGGATCGACTCCTGCACGAGCACGCGCGTGGCCGCCGTACAGTCCTGGCCGGCGTTGAAGAAGCCCGCGACCGAGATGTCCTCGACGGCCTTGGCGATGTCGGTGTCCTCGAAGACCACGACCGGCGCCTTGCCGCCGAGCTCCAGGTGGACGCGCTTGACGTCCTTGGCGGCGGATGCGGCGACCTGGATGCCGGCGCGGACGGAGCCGGTGATGGAGGCCATCGCCGGCGTCGGGTGCTCGACCATCGCGCGGCCGGTCTCGCGGTCGCCGCAGATGACGTTGAAGACGCCCTTGGGCACCACGGAGCCGATGATCTCGGCGATCAGCACGGTCGACGCCGGGGTGGTGTCGGACGGCTTGAGCACCACGGTGTTGCCCGCGGCGAGCGCCGGGGCGAACTTCCAGACGGCCATCATCATCGGGTAGTTCCACGGCGCGACCTGGGCGCAGACGCCGACCGGCTCGCGGCGGACGATGGAGGTCATGCCCTCCATGTACTCGCCCGCGGAGCGGCCTTCCAGCATGCGCGCGGCGCCCGCGAAGAAGCGGATCTGGTCCACCATCGGCGGGACCTCTTCGGTACGGGTCAGCCCGAGCGGCTTGCCCGTGTTCTCCGACTCGGCCGCGATCAGGTCCTCGGCCCGCTCCTCGAAGGCGTCCGCGATCTTCAGGAGCACCTTCTGGCGCTCGGCGGGCGTGGTGTCACGCCAGGCGGGGAACGCGGCGGCGGCGGCCTCCATGGCGGCGTCGACGTCAGCCTGTCCGGAGAGCGGCGACGTGGCGTACACCTCGCCTGTGACGGGGTTGACGACGTCGATGGTCCGGCCGTCGGCGGCGTCCCTGAACTCCCCGTTGATGTAGTTGCGCAGACGACGCAGCTCGGTGGTCACTGTTGCCACCCCTCCTGTCAGATGTCCGATGGGTGAGACACCCCACCCTAATCGCTTCTGCGACGTTTTCAACAGGCCTGACCGCCCCCAACTTCGGATTCAGTGAGATTCGATCGCCTGAACAACGAATTTCATCACTCAGGGCTTGCCAGATCGACGGGTACCGGTGCAGAGTGAGCTCGTGGCCAGTCGTAGCGCAGACTCCAGGAACCAGGTCGGCAGCGGTTCGTCGTCCCCGACGATCGACGCTGTCTCCCTCGCGATCATCGAACAGCTTCAAGAGGACGGGCGCCGTCCGTACGCGGCGATCGGCAAGGCCGTGGGCCTTTCCGAGGCGGCCGTGCGACAGCGCGTCCAGAAGCTGCTCGATCAAGGCGTGATGCAGATCGTCGCCGTCACGGACCCGCTCACCGTGGGCCTGCGACGCCAGGCGATGGTCGGCATCAAGGTCGAGGGAGACCTCGACCCCGTGGCGGATGCGCTCACGGCCATGGCCGAGTGCGAGTACGTGGTGATGACCGCGGGCTCCTTCGACCTGATGGTGGAGATCGTCTGCGAGGACGACGACCACCTGCTCGAAGTGATCAACAAGCGGATCCGTGCGCTCCCCGGCGTGCGCTCCACCGAGAGCTTCGTCTACCTCAAGCTCAAGAAGCAGACCTATATGTGGGGAACCCGATAGCCGTGAGCAAGGACCTCTCCAAGACCGCCTACGACCACCTGTGGATGCACTTCACCCGCATGTCGTCGTACGAGAACGCACCCGTGCCCACCATCGTTCGTGGTGAGGGCACCTACATCTTCGACGACAAGGGCAAGCGCTACCTGGACGGCCTCGCCGGCCTCTTCGTGGTCCAGGCGGGCCACGGCCGCAAGGAGCTCGCCGAGGTCGCTGCCAAGCAGGCACAGGAGCTGGCGTTCTTCCCGGTGTGGTCCTACGCCCACCCGAAGGCCGTAGAGCTCGCCGAGCGCCTCGCGCACCACGCCCCCGGCGACCTCAACAAGGTCTTCTTCACCACCGGAGGCGGCGAGGCCGTCGAGACCGCCTGGAAGCTCGCCAAGCAGTACTTCAAGCTCCAGGGCAAGCCGACCAAGTACAAGGTCATCTCCCGTGCGGTCGCCTACCACGGCACCCCGCAGGGCGCCCTGTCCATCACCGGCCTGCCGGCCCTCAAGGCCCCCTTCGAGCCGCTGGTCCCCGGCGCGCACAAGGTGCCGAACACCAACATCTACCGCGCCCCGATCCACGGCGACGACCCCGAGGCCTTCGGCCGCTGGGCCGCCGACCAGATCGAGCAGCAGATCCTCTTCGAGGGCCCCGAGACCGTCGCCGCGGTCTTCCTGGAGCCCGTGCAGAACGCGGGCGGCTGCTTCCCGCCCCCGCCCGGGTACTTCCGGCGCGTCCGCGAGATCTGCGACCAGTACGACGTGCTGCTGGTCTCCGACGAGGTCATCTGCGCCTTCGGCCGCCTCGGCACGACGTTCGCCTGTGACAAGTTCGGCTACGTGCCGGACATGATCACCTGCGCCAAGGGCATGACCTCGGGCTACTCCCCGATCGGCGCCTGCATCGTCTCGGACCGCCTCGCGGAGCCGTTCTACAAGGGCGACAACACCTTCCTGCACGGCTACACCTTCGGCGGCCACCCGGTCTCCGCGGCCGTGGGTCTCGCCAACCTCGACCTCTTCGAGAACGAGAAGCTCAACCAGCACGTACTCGACAACGAGGGCAACTTCCTGTCGACGCTGCAGAAGCTGCACGACCTGCCGATCGTCGGCGACGTCCGCGGCAACGGCTTCTTCTACGGCATCGAGCTGGTGAAGGACAAGGTCACCAAGCAGTCCTTCAACGACGAGGAGACCGAGCGCGTCCTGTACGGCTTCCTCTCCAAGGCGCTGTTCGACGCCGGTCTGTACTGCCGGGCCGACGACCGCGGCGACCCGGTCATCCAGCTGGCGCCGCCGCTGATCTCCGACCAGTCGACCTTCGACGAGATCGAGCAGATCCTGCGCTCGGTCCTCACCGAGGCCTGGACGAAGCTCTAGCCTCCCCGGCTCCGCACGAACGGCCCGTGTACCCCCATCCGAGTGAGATGGGCGGTGCCCGGGCCGCGTGCTTCCCCGGACCCCGGCAGTGACTCCCTAGCGTGCCCAGTGACCGATCGGCCCTGTCTTCGTTCCCCCGTAAGGGGGGCCGGAAATCTGATCAGAACCGAGGTGTACGCGATGGTGGTCCCGCCGGACAACGACGTGATCTGGGCTCGTTCCCTGCACCACTCCCACCGCGGCTCCCCGGCGCTCGTCGGGGTGTCGCTCGGAGTACGCGAGGGCGAGATCCTCGCCGTGCACGGAGCGCGCGGCAGCGGAAAGACCACGCTCCTGCGGTGCCTGTCCGGCCAGCTCGTACCGCAGGAGGGCGAGGTGTGGTTCAACAGCACCCCCATCCACACGATGCCCCCGCTCCGGCGTGAGCGGCTGCGGCGCGACCGCTTCGGCTGGATCGACCCCGAACCGACCCTCGTTCCCGAGCTGCGCGCGTGGGAGAACGTCGCCCTGCCGCTGCTGCTGTGCGGCGCCTCCCACCGCTCGGCCAGGAGGACCGCTCTGGAGTGGATGGACCGCCTGGACGTCGGGGCCGCGGCGGACAAGCGGTCGCACGTCCTCGTCCGGGCCGAGCAGCAGCGCGTCGCCGTCGCCCGCGCACTCGTCACCACGCCGTCCGTGCTCTTCGCCGACGAGCCGACCGCGACGCTGCACAGCGCCGACCGCGCCCATGTGCTGCGTACGGTGGCGGCCGCCGCCAGGTCCCACCGCATGACCATGGTCCTCGCCACGCACGATGCCGACGTGGCCGCCCTCGCGGACCGCGTGATCGTGCTCGCCGACGGCCGCCGGGCCGGCTCCCCGCAGGCGGCCGAGGCGGAAGGCCGGGCCGCGTGCTCGCTCTCCGTCTGACCCGCGGCGCCCACGCCCTCGTCCAACTGCGGCGGCTCCTGGTCGCCGCGGCGTCCGCGGGCGTCGGCTTCCTGATGCTCTGGACTCTCACGTACGCGCTGTCCCATCCCGCCGACTCCCGCACCGCGATCCAGCAACTGCTGTGGTGCGCGATCCCGCTCGCGGCGACCGTGTACTTCGCCGTCGCCGTCGCCCGCACCGACCCGGGCACCCGGCCGCGGTCCGGCCTGTCGGCCGTCGGTCTCGGACCGGCCGGGCTCACGGTGGTCGCCGCGGCGACGACGGCCGTCGCGGCGACGCTGGGGAGCGTGGTCGCGCTGCTGTTCTTCCTGCATCTGCGGGGCGATCTGAGCGGGCTGCCGTTCGACGGAGCGGCCGCCGACCTGCTCGCGGCCGACCACCCGTTGCCGCCCGGCGCCGTGCTGACGCTGCTGTCGCTCGTCCCGGTGACCGCGACGGCGGCCGCCGCGATCGCGCTGCGCCCCCGGCCCGCCGCCGAGGACGAGGCGCCCACCTCGGCGCCCACCGGGCTGCCGTGGGGAGTCGCCATGATCGCCGGCGGCCTCGCCGTCGAGACGTACGCGAGCGGACGGCCCCCCGGGCATGCGCTCGCCCTGCCCGGCCCGATCGGCGGTCACCCGGCCGGGGTCCTCGCCGGCTGGGTGCTGGCCGCGGCCGGCCTGTGGCTTGCGGGACCGGCCCTGACGCATGTGTGCGGCCGTCTCCTGCAGGCAGTGCGGCCCGGTGCGACCCGTCTGCTCGCGGGCCGCATCCTCATGGCGGAGGCCCGCTGTGTCGGCCGCCCGCTCGGCGTGGTGTGCGCGGTGGCCTCGGGGGCGCTCGCGGTGACCGCACTCCACGGGGACGCGTCCCGCCCCTGGGGCCCGATGACCGCACTGGGCGCGACGCTCGTCGTCGCCTGCACGACGGCCTCGCTGCTCACCGCAGCGCTGGAGGTCCGGCAGTCGCGCACCGACACGACCGAGGCCCTGCTGCGTCTGGGTGCGCACCCGGCGGCGCTGCGCCGGGCCGCGTGGCTGCGCGCGGGGGCCCTGCTGCTGCTGTTCGCGCCGCTGACCCTGACGTTCGCCACAGTGGCGGCCGCGCCGCTGAAGGGCTGACGGCCCCTTCGTTCCGTCCCTCGGAGCCTTGCGGGCCCGCCCCTCCCCGCGGCGTGGTACGCACCACGCGCGGCCTATCGTGGGCCCATGACGCACCCCGAGCCGCAGGCGGAGCACCGCGAGATCGAGTCACTCGAGGAATTCGACCGGCTGGTCTCCCGCGGCTCGCTCGCCGGATTCCGCGTCCAGTCCGTCGACCTCACCCAGCGCACGTCCGTGCTGTTGTCCGCGGACACCGACCGGGCCGTGTTCCTCGGCTGCCCGATGGAGCCCGCGGCCGCGGCGAAGGTGCGTGCCGACGGGGCGCTCGTCTTCCCACCCGTGCCGGACCTGCCGTTCGACCCGTACCGCGGCCGTCTCTACACCGCGGATGAGCTCTTCGCCGGGCTCGACGGCGGATACGCGGCCACTCCGGACGCCCTCGCCTACGACTGGTTCCAGCGCACCAGGGCCGACGGCGACGTCTTCGCCTCGATGCTCCGCTCGATCCACGACGACGCCCTCTCGGACGCCCTCGACGAACTCCTCGCCGACGCCCGCGTGGTGGGGGTGATGGGCGGCCACGCGATGGGCCGGGGCACCGAGGCGTACGCCGGCGCGGCACGGCTCGGCCGCGCTCTCACCCGCTCAGGGTTCACGGTGGCGACCGGGGGCGGACCGGGTGCGATGGAGGCCGCCAACCTCGGCGCGTACGCCGCTCCGCACTCCGACGAGATGCTGGAGGACGCCCTCCAGTTGCTGGCGAAGGCACCCTCCTTCATGCCCTCGGTGACCGACTGGGCGCAGGCCGCCTTCGAGGTGCGTGCCCGCTGGCCGCAGGGCGCCGGCTCGGTCGGCATCCCCACCTGGTTCTACGGGCACGAGCCGCCGAACGCGTTCGCGGAGCACATCGCCAAGTACTTCGCCAACGCCACACGCGAGGACGGTCTGCTGGCCCGCTGCGACGCGGGGGTGGTCTTCCTGCCGGGCGCGGCCGGAACGGTGCAGGAGATCTTCGACAACGCGACCCCGAACTACTACGGGTCGCGCGGCGAACCGACCCCCATGGTGCTCGTCGACCGCGCCCACTGGACCGGCCATCTGCCCACCTGGCCACTGCTGCGCTCGCTCGCCCGGGGGCGGGCCATGGAATCGCGGATCGCTCTCGTGGACTCGGTGGAGGAGGTACCCCAGGCGCTGCTGCGGCTGGGGGCCGGCGCGTAGGCGACGGCGCCGGAACCTGTGGATCAGTCGCCGGGCTCCAGGACCACCACGTCGTCCGCGGCGAACACGACGCCCACGCGCGCCCCTTCGCCCGGCGCGTCCCGCAGGGAGCACTCGGCCTCCAGCACGGGCCCTTCGGCGGGCCGCAGGCGCAGGGCGACGTGGTTGCCGCGGAAGGTCCGCGCGACGACCGTGGCCGCCGTGCCCTCGCCCGGCTCCACGACGTGCACGCCGGACGGCCGTACGAGCAGGGTGCGTTCACCCTGCGGCGAGCAGTCCGGGACGGGGATCTTGCCCCAGGGAGTGTCGGCGGCCGCGCCGCCGATCGTGGCCGGCACGACGTTGTCGAAGCCGAGGAAGCGTGCGACGAACTCCGACGCCGGGCGCTGCCACACCTCCAGCGGCGTACCCGTCTGGGCGATGCGCCCCTCCTGCATGACCACGACACGGTCTGCGAGCGCGAAGGCCTCCCCCTGGTCGTGGGTGACGGCGAGGACCGTGGTCCCCAACCGGCCGAACAATCCGCGCAGTTCGACGACGAGCCGCTCGCGCAGCCCGCGGTCCAGCTGGCCGAGCGGCTCGTCGAGCATCAGCAGCTTGGGCTCCGGCGCCAGCGCCCGGGCGAGCGCGACCCTCTGCTGCTCACCGCCGGAGAGCGCGGCCACGGACCGCCGCTGCGCCCCCGGCAGCCCGACGAGCTCCAGCAACTCATCCACCCGGCGGCCCTGTTCCCCCCGGCCCGCGCGAGGCGTCTCCCCGGCCCCGGAAGGACGCATGCGCAGCCCGAAGGCGACGTTGCCCGCCACGTCGCGGTGCGGGAAGAGCTGATGGTCCTGGAACATCAGCCCCACGCCCCGACGGTGGACCGGCACCCCTGCCTGGTCGGCGCCCGCGAGCAGCACCCGGCCCGTGTCGGCGCGCTGGAGTCCGGCGACCACCCTGAGCAGCGTGGACTTGCCGCTGCCGCTCGGTCCCAGCACGCAGACGATCTCGTGTTCGGCGACCTTCAGGTCCACCGCGTCGAGGGCGGTCCGCGAACCGAACCGTACGGTGACGCCCTCGAGTTCCAGCAGCGCCATCAGAACTCCTCGGAGGTGGTGTCGGTACGGATGCGTTCGAGGAGGAGCAGCGCGGCGGCGCACACCACCATCAGGATCGTGCCGAGGGCCATCGCCTGCCCGTAGTTGAGCTCGCCGGGCCTGCCCAGCAGCCGGGCGACGGCGACGGGCAGCGTCGGCTGGTCGGGCCGGGCGATGAAGACGGTCGCCCCGAACTCGCCGAGCGAGACGGCGAACGCGAACCCCGCCGCCACCAGCAGCGCCCGGCTCACCAGCGGCAGATCGACCTCGCGCCAGGCGCGCAGCGGCGACGCGCCGAGCACGGCCGCCGCCTCGCGCAGCCGGACGTCGACGGCGCGCAGGACGGGCAGCATGGTCCGTACGACGAAGGGCACCCCGACCAGCGCCTGCGCGAGCGGCACCAGCATCCACGAGCCGCGCAGATCGAGCGGCGGCTCGTCGAGCGTGATCAGGAACCCGAAGCCGACGGTCACCGCGGAGACTCCGAGGGGCAGCATCAGCAGCGCGTCGAATCCGCGGACCAGACGGCCGGCCCGCCGGGTGAGGGCGGCCGCCGCGAGCCCCCCGACCAGCACCGAGACGGCGGTCGCGACGAGCGCGTACTCCAGTGAGTTGGCCACGGCGTCGATCGGCGGGACGAGGAAGGCGCCGCCCGTCTCGTCGAGCACGGTGAGCGCGCGGTAGTAGTCGAGTCCGTAGCCGCGGGGGGTGTCGAAGGACCGCTCGACCAGCACGCCGAGCGGCGTGATCAGGAGCAGGGCGACGGTGACGAGCACCCCGCACAGCACGGTCCACTGGGCGGCTCCGCGCGGACGGCGGGCGGTACCGGCCGGATCCACGAGCCTCAGCGCGCCCTCGCGGCGCCGCACGGCCCGGGCGTGGACGGCGAGGACGACGCCGACGGCCACGAACTGCAGCATGGTGAGCACGGCCGCCGTCGGCAGGTCGAGCATCTCGGCCGTCTGCCGGTAGATCTCCACCTCGAGGGTGGAGAAGGCCGGGCCGCCGAGGATCTGCACGACGCCGAAGGAGCTGAAGGTGAACAGGAAGACCAACAGTGCCGCCGCGCCGACGGACGGCGCGAGCGCGGGGAGCGTCACCCGCCGCCAGGCCGTCAGCCGGCCCGCGCCGAGCACCCGCGCGGCCTCCTCCTGACGCGGGTCGAGCTGCGACCACAGGCCGCCGACGGTGCGGACGACCACCGCGTAGTTGAAGAAGACGTGCGCGAGCAGGATGGCCCAGACCGTGGTGTCCAGGCGCACGCCCCACAGCTCGTCGAGCAGTCCCCCGCGTCCCAGCAGGGCGAGGAAGGCCGTGCCGACGACGACCGTCGGAAGCACGAACGGCACCGTGACCACGGCGCGCAGGAGGCGCTTGCCGGGGAAGTCGAGCCGGGCGAACACGTAGGCGCCGGGCAGGGCCACGAGCAGGGTGAGTGCGGTGGAGGCGAGCGCCTGCCAGGTGGTGAACCACAGGACGTGCAGGATGTCCGGACGTCCGAGGACCTCGCCGAACCGCCCGAACTGCCAGGCGCCCTCGACGCGCAGGCCGCGGCCGACGATCGCGGTGACCGGGTAGGCGAAGAAGACGGCGAAGAACGCGACGGGGCCGGCCATCAGGGCGAGCCGCGCCGCGTTCCCCCGCAGGGACTGCCTTACTTCAGGACGAGCGAGGACCACGACCGGACCCACTGCTCACGGTTCTCGGCGATGGTGCCGGGAGCGACGGTCTCGGGCTTGTCGACGACCACACCGTGCTCGGTGAACAGCTCGGGCAACTTCGCGCCCTCGACCACGGGGTTGACGAACATGGTGAGCGGCATGTCCTCCTGGAACGTCCTGGTGATCAGGAAGTCCAGCAGCGCCTTGCCTCCCGCCTCGTTCTTCGCGCCCTTGAGCAGACCGGCGAACTCGATCTGGCGGAAGCAGGTGCCGGTCGCGACACCTGTGGGCGCCTCGGCGGGCCGCGGGTCGGCGTAGAGGACCTCGACCGGCGGGCTCGAGGCGTACGAGACGACGAGGGGACGGTCGGCGCCCGCCTTCTTGCCGCCGGCGGAGCCGGAGAAATCCTCGTTGTACGCCTGCTCCCAGCCGTCGACGACCTTGACGCCGTTGGCCTTGAGCTTCTTCCAGTAGTCCTGCCAGCCGGACTCGCCGAACGCGCCGACGCTGCCGAGCAGGAAGCCGAGGCCGGGCGAGGACGTCGCCGGGTTCTCGACGACGAGCAGGTTCTTGTACTCGGGCTTCGCGAGGTCGGCGAAGGTCTTCGGGGGCGCGAGCTTCTTGTCGGCGAAGAACTTCTTGTCGTAGTTCACGCAGATGTCGCCGGTGTCGACGGGCGTGACCCGGTGCTTGTCCGCGTCGAGCCGCGCCTCGTCCGCCACCTGGTCGAGCCCCTTGGCCTCGTACGGCGTGAACAGGTCGTTGTCGAGGGCGCGGGAGAGCAGGGTGTTGTCGACGCCGAAGAAGACGTCGCCCTGCGGGGAGCCCTTGGTGAGGATCTCCTTGTTGAGCGCGGCGCCCGCGTCCCCGCTCTTGAGGACCTTGACGGTGTACCCGGTCTGCCGGGTGAACTCCTTGAGGACGGCGTCGGACGCCGCGAAGGAGTCGTGGCTGACGAGGGTGACGGTCTTTGAGGCGCCGCCGGTGCCGGACCCGGAGTCCTCGGACTGCCCGCCGCAGGCCGCGAGGGCGGTGACGCCGAGGGCGGCGGCGAGCGCCGTGCCGGTGGCACGCCGAAGCTGGCTGTTCATGATGGTGCTGACTCCCTACGCCGGTATGACCCGGATCAGGTCCGAGGGTCTGCGGCCCCGGGGCGTCCTGCGCCCTGCCGCACTCTCAGCGCTGCTGCGCTCCCCTGTCGGAATGTTTCGTTGTTCATTTGTGCGAACGCACAGGGCACAGTATCAGCCGCCCGGCCGACGGCCCTTGGTCACCGCTCCTGCGCCGCCAGCTGCCCGCACGCGCCGTCGATCTCCTGCCCTCGGGTGTCCCGGACGGTGACCGGCACACCATGGGCCGCGATGGCCTCGACGAACGCCTTCTCGTCCTCCGGCCGCGATGCCGTCCACTTGGAGCCGGGCGTCGGGTTCAGCGGGATCAGGTTGACATGGACCCTCTTGCCCTTGAGGAGCCGGCCGAGCAGATCGCCGCGCCACGCCTGGTCGTTGATGTCGCGGATCAGCGCGTACTCGATGGAGATCCGGCGCCCGGACTTCTCCGCGTACTCCCATGCGGCGTCGAGGACCTCGCGGACCTTCCAGCGGGTGTTGACCGGGACGAGGGTGTCGCGCAGCTCGTCGTCCGGCGCGTGCAGGGAGACGGCGAGGCGGCACTTGAAGCCCTCGTCGGCGAAGCGCAGCATCGCGGGGACGAGGCCCACCGTGGAGACGGTGATGCCCCGCTGCGAGAGGCCGAGGCCGTCCGGCTCGGCGTCGGTCAGCCGGCGGATGGCGCCGACGACCCGCTTGTAGTTGGCGAGCGGCTCGCCCATGCCCATGAACACGATGTTGGACAGCCGGGCGGGGCCCCCGGGTACCTCTCCGTCCCGCAGGGCCCGCATGCCGTCGACGATCTGGTGCACGATCTCGGCGGTGGACAGATTGCGGTCGAGACCGGCCTGCCCGGTCGCGCAGAACGGGCAGTTCATCCCGCAGCCCGCCTGCGAGGAGATGCACATCGTGACGCGGTCCGGATAGCGCATGAGGACGGACTCGACGAGCGTGCCGTCGTGGAGGCGCCACAGCGTCTTGCGGGTGGTGTCGTCGTCGCAGGAGATGTGCCGCACGACCGACATCAGGTCGGGCAGCAGCTCCGTGGCGAGCTTCTCCCGCGCGGAGGCGGGGATGTCGGTCCACTGCGCCGGGTCGTGCGCGTACCGCGCGAAATAGTGCTGGGACAGCTGCTTGGCGCGGAACGGCTTCTCGCCGATCGCGGCGACGGCGTCCTTGCGCTCGGCGGGTGAGAGGTCGGCAAGGTGCCGCGGGGGCTTCTTGGCTCCGCGGGGCGCGACGAAAGTGAGTTCTCCGGGCTTGGGCATGGTGCTACCAGTGTCGCAGACCCCGTAGCTATCACCGGCCCGGCCGGGGGGCGCCCGCCGGTGCGGAGCCGTACGACTCCGCACGCGAGCACGGGATGCACGCGCTGCGGCAGTTCTACGCGTCCGTGCTGCTGGACGCCGGGGAGGACATCAAGGCCCTGAGCGAGTACCTGGGAGACTCGGAGCCTGGCCTCACGCTGCGGGTGTACGCACACCTCATGCCTACAAGCCGAGAGCGGACCCGCCGAGCCGTCGACGCTGTGTTCCTACCGGGCACCACACCCCACAGGGATGTGAGCCGGGCTCGTCAGCGCGCCTGATCCAAGCGCGAAAAGCGCCGGGGCTGGATCTCCCAGCCTCGGCCGACCATGCCGAGCGTCAGCGCCCCTCGGGCCCATGTCCCGCGCACCTTGATCTCCTCTTCGCGGTAATGTCCGCGCGTCGTGAACGCGACCTGTTCGCCGTCAAGGACGTACCGCGCCACATACACGCCGGGCTTGCTGTCTTCTCTGCGGAGCCAACCCTCCAGAGCCGCGGCACTCGTGGGCTGAGGTGCGGGTCGTACGAGCGCGTCCAGAACTGTGCCGTCCGGATAGAAGCGGAACACCTGCGTATCCGCAGCGAAAATCCCGTTCAGTGGCGGTGCCCCGCGGCGGCGCCTTCGCCTGGCCAAGCAGCCTGCCCTCCTGTGTCTCACGGCCCACACACGGCCCAGCGACCTGCTCAGGGCCGCCATCCCCTCCGTACTGGGCATGGTGCTGCCCAGTGTCGCAGCCACCGCCAGGTGGCCTGCGGCCGCTGACTCGGGCCGTGGTCGCCCGGATACGACGGTCCGGGCGGGGGCACCGTTCGGGCAGCGCCGCGCCAGACGTCGGGCACGTGGAGGCCGTCGCCGGCGAACCAGCCGGCGTGCAGCGCCGAGCCGTCCGGAGACGGGCTCCGGGGCAACGGGTCGCCCGGATACGACGGAGGGCTCGCCGTCCAGGGAGTACCCCCACGCCCCGAAGGGACCGTGGGGGAGGACAGCGAGCCCTCACGCGGAGAACCGCAGGTCAGCCGGAGCCGACGAACAGCACCAGCAACAGCCACACCACCGGGGCCGTCGGCAGCAGCGAGTCCAGCCGGTCCATGATGCCGCCGTGGCCGGGGAGCAGGGTGCCCATGTCCTTGATGCCGAGATCCCGCTTGATCATCGACTCCCCGAGGTCGCCCAGCGTCGCGCTGGCCGCGACCCCGAGGCCGAGCAGCAGGCCCTGCCACCAGGTGCCGTCGTCGACGAGGAACTGCATGCACAGTGCACCCGCCGCCATCGCGAAGGCCACCGCTCCGAGCAGTCCTTCGCGGGTCTTTCCGGGGCTGATGCGCGGCGCGAGCTTGTGCTTGCCGAAGCGCCAGCCGACCGCGTACGCACCGGTGTCGCTGACGACCGTGAGCACCAGGAAGGTGATCACCCGTTCCGGCCCGTCGTCCGCGCTGAGCATCAGCGCGACGAACGTGGCGAGGAAAGGAACGTAGAAGGCGGCGAAGACACCCGCCGTGACGTCCCTGAGGTAGCCCTCGGGCGGCTCGGTCATACGCCAGACGAACACCGCGAGCGAGGTCAGCGCCATGGCCACCCAGGCGCCCTCGGCCCCGCGCACATAGCCGGCCACGACCATGGCGGCGCCGCCGACCGCGAGCGGTACCAGCGGCGCCTTGATCTGCTTGCGCTCCTGGAGGCGGGTGGTCAGCTCCCACAGGCCGACGACGACGGCGACCGCCACCACGCCGACGAACACGGCCTTGACGATGAAGAGCGACGCGACGATCACCGCGCCGAGCCCGACACCGACCCCTATGGCCGCCCGCAGATCGCGGCCGGCCCGCTTCTTCTGCGGCGGCTGCGGCTGCTGAGGCGCTGCCGACGGCGGGCTGGGCATGGGCTCCTGCGTGTTCTCGTCGCGGAACGGGGGGCCACCGAGCCGTGCGGCCCCCCGGTCGCGGTCCTCGCGGCCGGTCCGGCCGCTGGGCCCCTCGGGGGATTCGGCGTCTCTACCTGCGTCGGGAAAGTCCGGCACGATGGGCATGGGCTGCGTCTCTGATGTATACCGCGCCTCGTGCCCATCGTAGGCGGGACCCGCCGGGAGGGGCCCCTGGTCGGGCGGTGGCCATGCACCGGCGTATCCGGCGCCGTGCGAGGCCCCCCAGGAAGAGTCGTTCATCAGACCTCGAGCAGCTCGGCTTCCTTGTGCTTGAGCAGCTCGTCCACCTGCGCGACATACTTCGCGGTGGTGTCGTCGAGCTCCTTCTCCGCACGCCGGCCCTCGTCCTCGCCGACCTCGCCGTCCTTGATGAACTTGTCGATGGTCTCCTTCGCCTTGCGGCGGACGGAGCGGATCGAGATCTTGGAGTCCTCGGCCTTCGACTTGGCGACCTTGATGAACTCCTTGCGGCGGTCCTGCGTGAGCTCCGGGAAGACCACGCGGATGATGTTGCCGTCGTTGCTCGGGTTGACACCGAGGTCCGAGTCGCGGATCGCCTGCTCGATGTTGCGCAGAGCGGTCTTGTCGAACGGCGTCACAACGGCCATCCGCGGCTCCGGGACCGAGAACGACGCCAGCTGGTTGATCGGGGTCAGGGCACCGTAGTAGTCCGCCACGATCTTGTTGAACATCGCCGGGTGCGCACGTCCGGTGCGGATCGCGGCGAAGTCATCCTTGGCGACCAGGACGGCCTTCTCCATCTTCTCCTCGGCCTCGAGGAGGGTCTCTTCGATCACCACTTGCTCCTGCGTGTCTTGAGTTGGGCCCGGCATCGGACTGGGCCGGCGGAACCTGCGTCGCGTGTTCCCTGCACGGTGTACGACCGGCAGGGCTTTGTCCATCCCCCGAGGGCGCCCCCCGAGGCCCTCGGGTCAGGCCCGGGTGTCCCGGTCGCTCACGAGCGTGCCGATCTTCTCACCCCGGACCGCCCGAGCGATATTGCCCTCGGTGAGGAGTTCGAAGACGAGGATCGGGAGCGCGTTGTCGCGGCAGAGGGTGATGGCGGTGGCGTCGGCGACCTTGAGGTTGCGGGACAGCACCTCGCCGTACTCCAGCGCGTCGAACTTCACCGCGTCGGGATTGGCCTTGGGGTCGGAGTCGTAGACGCCGTCGACACCGTTCTTGCCCATCAGCAGTGCTTCGGCGTCGATCTCCAGGGCGCGCTGGGCGGCGGTGGTGTCGGTGGAGAAGTAGGGCATGCCCATACCGGCGCCGAAGATGACGACGCGGCCCTTCTCCAGGTGCCGTACGGCGCGCAGCGGGATGTACGGCTCCGCGACCTGTCCCATCGTGATGGCGGTCTGCACACGTGAGTCGATGCCCTCCTTCTCCAGGAAGTCCTGGAGAGCGAGGCAGTTCATGACGGTGCCGAGCATGCCCATGTAGTCGGAGCGTGCCCGGTCCATGCCGCGCTGCTGGAGTTCGGCTCCGCGGAAGAAGTTTCCGCCGCCGATCACGACGGCGATCTCTGCGCCGTCGCGGACGACCGCTGCGATCTCCCGCGCGATGGCGTGTACGACGTCGGGGTCGACGCCGAGACCTGTGCCGCCGGAGAAAGCCTCTCCCGACAGCTTCAGCATGAAGCGGCCGGCCTTTTTGTCGTGCTTGTCGTCGCCTTGTGCGGCGCCCTGGTTCATGGAGATCTCCTCGTGCACATACGAAGAAGGCCATTGCCGTTGGGGTCGTGCTGTCCCTGCCGGCAATGGCCTCCTCGTCAGATCTGCGGTCGTCCGGCGCGAACGCGGACGACTGCTTCAGACCCTACCGGGGTCCGGGGTCCGTTGCGTACGGACTCAGATGCCGACCTTGATGCGGCTGAAGCGCTTCAGGGTGACACCGGCCTCGTCCAGGATCTGCTGGACCGACTTCTTGTTGTCGAGCGCGTACGGCTGGCCCAGGAGGGTGGCCTCCTTGAAGAAGCCGTTGACGCGACCCTCGACGATCTTCGGGAGAGCGGCCTCGGGCTTGCCCTCGGCGCGCGTGGTCTCCTCGGCGACGCGGCGCTCGGCCTCGACGACCTCGGCCGGGACGTCCTCGCGGGAGAGGTACTTCGGGGCGAAGGCGGCGATGTGCTGCGCGACACCCTTGGCGATCTCGGCGTTCTCCTTGTCGAGCTCGACGAGAACACCGATCTGCGGAGGCAGGTCGGGCATGGTGCGGTGCATGTACGCCGTGACGTAGCCACCGGAGAACTGCGCGAAGCGGTCCAGGACGATCTTCTCGCCGAGGTTGGCGTTGGCCTCGTCGACGTACGCCTGCACGGTCTTGCCGGGCTCGATCTCGGAGGCGAGCAGCGCCTCGATGTCCGCCGGGGAGGTGGCGGCGACGTGCGCGGCGAGCGCGTTCGCCACGGCCTGGAACTTGTCGCCCTTGGCGACGAAGTCCGTCTCGCACTTCAGCTCGACGATGACACCGGAGGTGTTGTCGTCCGCGATCAGGGAGACGACGGCACCGTTCTCGGCGGAGCGGCCCTCGCGCTTGGCGACGCCCTTCTGGCCCTTGATACGCAGGGCCTCGACGGCCTTGTCGACGTTGCCGTCCGACTCGTCCAGCGCCTTCTTGCAGTCCATCATGCCGGCGCCGGTGAGCTCGCGGAGCTTCTTGACGTCAGCGGCGGTGTAGTTCGCCATGAGTCTGAGTTTCTCTCTCGAAGTCTGAAAGATCTACGAAGATCTGGAAGATCTACGGGTGGACGGCGGGGGCTGCACGCCCCCGCCGTCGTCAACCGAACCTGTGAAGGTCAGGCCGTAGGTCAGGCCTGCTCGGCCTCGGCGGCCGGAGCCTCGGCGGCCGGAGCCTCGGCAGCCGGAGCCTCAGCAGCCGGAGCCTCGGCAGCGGCCTCGGCAGCGGCCTCGGCCGGCTTGGCCTCGGCGTCGTCGGCCTTCTTCTCGCCCTCGAGCAGGTCGCGCTCCCACTCGGCCAGCGGCTCGCCGGCGGCCTTGTCGCCCGGCTTCTGGTCGCCGGTCGCGGCGCCGGAGCGGGCGATGAGGCCCTCGGCGACGGCGTCGGCGATCACGCGGGTGAGCAGGGTGACGGAGCGGATCGCGTCGTCGTTGCCCGGGATCTTGTAGTCGACCTCGTCGGGGTCGCAGTTGGTGTCGAGGATCGCGACGACCGGGATGTGGAGCTTGCGCGCCTCACCGACGGCGATGTGCTCCTTCTTGGTGTCGACGATCCAGACGGCGCTCGGCACCTTCTGCATCTCGCGGATACCACCGAGGGTCTTCTCCAGCTTGGCCTTCTCGCGGGAGAGGACCAGGAGCTCCTTCTTGGTGAGGCCCGAGGCGGCCACGTCCTCGAAGTCGATCTGCTCGAGCTCCTTGAGGCGCTGCAGACGCTTGTAGACGGTGGAGAAGTTGGTGAGCATGCCGCCCAGCCAGCGCTGGTTGACGTAGGGCATGCCGACGCGCGTCGCCTGCTCGGCGATGGCCTCCTGGGCCTGCTTCTTCGTACCGACGAACATGATGGAGCCGCCGTGTGCGACGGTCTCCTTGACGAACTCGTAGGCGCGGTCGATGTACGACAGCGACTGGAGCAGGTCGATGATGTAGATGCCGTTGCGCTCGGTGAAGATGAAGCGCTTCATCTTCGGGTTCCAACGACGGGTCTGGTGACCGAAGTGGACGCCGCTCTCCAGCAGCTCCCGCATCGTGACGACGGCCATGGCCGTATCTCCTTGGGTTCTCGGTTGTGTCCTGACGCCCCGACGCGCCGTGCCGCAAGGGACCGAGGAGCGCGGCCACCGACCGCTGAGGGGTGGGTGGCGGGGCGTGCGAAGTCGACCCGGTGACCCGGATCGCCAGAAGAAGTGTACGGGACCCATGACGTCCCGGGTGACGGCGTTGTCCACAACCACCCGGTTGTCCACAGATCAGAGCCAAGATCACCGCGGCTGGGGCGGCCCGCGGAACGGTGTCCCCCATGAACCGCGCACTTCCCGCGAGGCACCCGCGCCGCGCCCTGCCTGTCCTGCTCCTGCTCCTGCCGGCGCTGCTCGCGTCGTCGTCCCCACGGGGGCCGGGGGCGACGGCGGGGACGGGGGCTCCGGCGGCGGAGGTGCGCCCGGTTGCGGGTGCGGCAGGGGCGGCGGCCCTGCGACGCCCCGTGGCGACGCCTCGGGAACCGGCTCTCGGAGGCGGGGCGCCGGCGAGTCCACGGTCGGAGGAAGCCGGCGGGAACGGCTCGGCCCGGAGCTGGCCCGTCGGGCCGCCCCGGCCCGCCGTCGTGCGGGGCTGGGCGCCGCCCGCTTCGCCCTACGGCGCCGGGCATCGCGGCGTCGACCTCGCCGCCCGGCCCGGCACCCCCGTCCGCGCCGCGGCGGCCAGCCGGGTCACCTTCGCCGGCCGGGTCGCGAACCGCGGCGTGCTGGTCATCAGCCTCACTGATACGGGTGACCCGCCGCTGAGGACCACGTACGAACCGGTCCGCCCCCTGGTGGACAAGGGCGAAGAGGTCGCCGCGGGGCAGGTCGTGGCGACGATCGAAGCGGGGCCGGCGCACTGCGCCGCGGGGTGCCTGCACTGGGGCCTGCTGCGGGGTACGGAGTACCTGAATCCGCTGAGCCTGCTGCCGCCGTCGATACTGCGCCGCCCGCCGTCCAGGCTGCTCCCGGTCTTCGGCGTACCGCTCCCGTAGCCCGCCGACTCCCGAGCCCGCGGTCCCGCCTCAGCCCCGGACGCCGCGCAGCGCCATGGCGACCGCCGCGTCGGCGACGGTGGCCGGGTCCTCGGCCGCGCCGAGCTCGATACGGCGGACCGCCGCGTCCACGACGCCCTGCAGCAGCATCGCCCCGAGCCGGGGTTGCTCCTGGCCCAGCTCCCCCAGTGCCTCGACGATCATCGCGATCAGCCCGCCGTGGGCGGCGCGGATCTTCTCGCGCGCTCCGGCGTCCAGCTCGCTCGCGGAGATCGCGACGACCGCCCGGTGGCGCCGGTCGCCGACCAGGTCGAGCTGCCGGCGCACATACGCCTCGACCTTGCCCTCGGGCGTGTCCGCGCGGTCCATCGCGGCCTCGACCTCCGCCGCCCACACGGGGAAGTCCACGGCGCACAGCTCTTCGACGACCGCGGCGCGCGAGCGGAAGTACTCGTAGACGGAGGACCTCGCGAGACCCGTGCGCTCGGCGAGTGCGGGGAAGGTCAGCGCCTCCGTACCGCCTTCGGACAGGAGGGAGCGCGCGGCGTCCAGCAGGGCGCCTCGCTGCATCGTCCGGTGCTCGGCCACGGAGGCCGCTCGAATCCTGGGCACGCCTCCACTGTACGGATGCGGCCCGGACGACTCGGCGTCAACGTCCTACGTCGGCCAGCTTCGCCCGCAGTTGCAGGACCGACTTCGTGTGGATCTGGCTGACGCGGCTCTCGGTGACCCCGAGGACGTGGCCGATCTCAGCCAGGGTGAGTCCTTCGTAGTAATAGAGCGTGACGACGGTCTTCTCCCGCTCGGGCAGTGTGTTGATGGCCCGGGCGAGCAGCCGGCGCAGCTCCCGGTCCTCGGCGACCTCGACCGGATTGTCCGCCGCCGTGTCCTCCAGCGTGTCCATGAGGCTGAGCCGGTCGCCCCCCTCGCCTCCCGCGTGCAGCAACTCTTCCAGCGCCACGACGTTGGCCAGGGACAACTGGCTGAAAACCGCGTGCAGTTCCTCGACCGGGACGCCCATCTCGGCGGCGACCTCGGCCTCCGAGGGCGTGCGCCGCAGCTGGGCCTCCAGCGTGGCGTAGGCGCGTTCGACGGCACGGGCCTTCTGCCGCACCGAGCGGGGGATCCAGTCCAGCGCCCGCAGTTCGTCGATCATCGCGCCCCGGATACGGGTGATCGCGTACGTCTCGAACTTGATCGACCGGTCGAGGTCGAACTTCTCGATGGCGTCGATGAGCCCGAAGACGCCGGAGGAGACGAAATCGGCCTGCTCGACGTTGGACGGCAGCCCCACGCTGACGCGGCCCGCCACGTACTTGACCAGCGGCGAGTAGTGCAGGATCAACTGCTCCCGCAACCGCTCGTCACCCGTGGCCTTGTACGACCGCCACAGCTCCTCGACCGACGAGGGAGCCGAGGGCCGCACGGTGCCACGTGCAGCGGGTGGCACTGCCGCGCGGTCAGACCCGGACGTGTGCTGGGGCATGCGTTGTCTTGAGCCGTTCTGCTGTGAGGGGGCGGGAGGGGGCGGCCGAGGCCGGAACCCGGTGAGCGTAGCGTGACTACGCCGTCGCGGTGGGCGAGGGAAGCGGAAGGAACCTGCCCGGGTATTCGCCCTCGCCCACACCTTCGATTCGGGGCCGATGCCCTGCGCACCGGCCCCTCAGGCGTCACGCACGGGACTCCGAAGGTCATCGCCTTCACCTTTTCACCCGAATGCTCCAGGTCAAGCATCGCCTCGCCGCGCGTTCGAACCGCGAATGGCGCGAGACGTCAACCTCCACCCTTCCGTGCACCGCTCGACGAAGCCGAGCGAGTGCAGTTCGTACAGCCTGCCGAGCGCCTCGTCGTCCGTCGTACCGGCGCACCGAGCGGCCTCACCACAGGAGACCGCACGCCGCGCGGGCAGCGCCTCGAGGACCCGCCTGCTGCGGGGATCCAGCAGATCCCTGGGCAGGACGGGACCGGTGCGCTCGGGCGCGAGGTCGCCCATGTCACCCACGAGCTCGACCACTTCGGCGGCGTCGGTGACGAGCATGGCCCCGCCGCGCAGCAGTTCGTGCACCCCGGCCGAAAGACCGCTGGTCACGGTCCCGGGAACGCCTATCGTGAAGCGTCCGAGCTGCTGCGCCCTGCGGGCGGTGACGAGGGAGCCGCTGCGGTACTCGGCCTCGACGACGACGGTGCCCCGGGTGAGCGCGGCGATCACCCGGTTCCTGAGGACGAACCGGCTCGGGGTGGGATGGTCTCCGGGCGGCAACTCGCCGACGACGAGCCCCTGTTGCACGATGCGCTTGATCAGTTCCGTGTGACCGGGCGGATAGACGACGTCGACCCCGCAGGCCAGGACGGCGACGGTGGCGCCACCGGCGGCGAGCGCGCCCCGGTGCGCCGCGCCGTCGACGCCGAAGGCCGCCCCGGACACCACCACCCAGCCCCGCTCGGCGAGCCCGGTGGCGAGCACGGCCGACATGTGCGCCCCGTACGGCGTGCAGGCCCGGGCTCCGACCACGGCCACCGACCGCAGTGCCCAGGTGCGCAAGTCGGGCCGGCCCCGCACCCACAGGCCGAGGGGGCGGGCGTCACCGAGGTCGTCGAGCTGGGTCGGCCACTCCGTGTCCCCCGGCATGACGAACCTGCCCCCGAGCCTGCGGATCGCCGCCAGCCGCTGACCCGGCACGACCCCGGCGGCACGGGCACGCAGCCCGGCCACCCGGCGCTCCGTCGCCCCCGGCAGGGCCCCCTTCTCGCACGCGTCCGACATCAGCAGCGCCAGCAGCCCCTGCGCGCCGAACTCCCTCAGCCAGCGGCCGCCCTTCTCGTCGCCCGGCTCAAGGATCTGCGTCAGCGCCGAACGCGCCACCCGCTCCGCTTCGTCCTTCGGCCCCGGCCCACTCAGCGGAGCGTCCTGGCCCGGGATGCCCGCGGTGCCGTCTCGTCGCACCGCCCCCGTCACCGCGCCGCCCCCGCGACGGCCGGGACGCCCCTGGCGATGCCGGTGCGCAGTTCGAGAGCGAGGGCGACGTCCTGCGCCTCCGGCCGGTCGTGTCCCGCGAGGTCGGCGATCGTCCACGCGACGCGCAGCACCCGGTCGAGGCCGCGCGCCGTGAGCAGTCCGCGCTCCACGTCCCGCTCGGCCGCGCCCAGGGCCCCGGGCGCGACGGTCCAGCGGGTGCGCAGCTCATGGCCGGGCACCTCGCTGTTGACCGTCCACGGCGTGCCCTCGAGACGGGCGGCGGCCCGCTGTCTGGCCTCCTGTACTCGGTCGGCGACCAGCGCCGTGGACTCGCCGCGCCCGCCGTGGGCGAGGAGGTCGGAGCGGCTCACCGGCTCGACCTGGATCCGCAGGTCGACCCGGTCGAGCAGAGGCCCCGACAGCCGCGCCTGGTACCGCCTGATCACGGACGAGGGGCATTCGCAGCCCGCGCCGTGCAGGGTGTGCCTCCCGCACGGGCAGGGATTGGCGGCGAGCACCATGAGGAACCGGGCGGGCAGCCGCACCACTCCCCCGCTCCTGGCGACCACGACATGGCCCGACTCCAGCGGCTGGCGCAGAGCGTCCAGCGCCTTTCCCGAGAACTCGGGCGCTTCGTCGAGAAAGAGCACCCCTCGGTGGGCCAGCGAGACCGCGCCCGGCTTCGGCAGCCCGTTGCCCCCGCCGACCAGGGCCTGCATGGTGGCCGAGTGGTGCGGCGCGCAGTACGGCGGGGTCCTGACAAGCGGCTCGCCCGGCGGCAGGATGCCGGCCACCGAGTGGACCGCCGTCACCTCCAGGGACTCCCGCCGGGTCAGCGGCGGCAGGACGGCGGGCAGCCGCTCGGCCAGCATCGTCTTGCCCGCGCCGGGCGGTCCCGAGAGCAGGAGATGGTGCCCGCCGGCCGCCGCGACCTCCAGCCCGGTGCGTGCCGCGTGCTGGCCCGCCACGTCGGCCAGGTCGGGCCCGTCGCTGTCCGGCCGGTCGACCGCGACTCCGGTGCCGACGCCCGCGCCGGGGACCAGGAGGCCCGCGAGCATGGCGTCGGGGCGGCCCGGCTCGACGGGCTCCTCGTCCGGGACCGGCTCGTCGGCCAGGACGGCGATGAGCTGACGCAGGCTGCGCACCCCGAGGACCGAGATCCCCGGCACGAGCGCGGCCTCCCCGGCCGTCTGCTCGGGGACGACCACGTGCTCGTACCCCGCCTCGGCCGCGGCGAGCACCGCCGGGAGCACCCCGCGCACGGGCCGTACCCGACCGTCGAGCCCGAGCTCCCCGATCAGCACGAGATCGGCGATCTGCCGCGGGTCGACGCGCTCGGCGGCGCCCAGGACGGCACACGCCACCGCCAGGTCGAATCCGCTTCCGCCCTTGGGCACGGAGGCCGGGCTCAGCCCCACCGTGAGCTTTTTCTGCGGCCATTCGCCGCCCGAGTTGACCACGGCCGCGCGCACCCGGTCCCGGCTCTCCACCAGGCTCTTGTCCGGCAGACCGACCAGGGTGAACGCGGCGACCCCCGGCTCCAGGTCCGCCTGGACCTCGACGACCACGCCCTCGACGCCCACGAGCGCCACGGAACAGGCACGGGCGAACCCCATCTAGGCCACCCCCCGGGCGTGCTCGACGACGGCAGCCCCGCGGCGGGGCAGCGTCACGCCCACGAGATCGATGCGCACTCCGCCCGGCGGCGGGCCTCCGTACCGCTCCAGCCAGCAGTCGGCGAGACGCCGGAGCCGTCTCGCCTTGGCCGGGGTGACGGCGGCCATCGGATGCTCGTAGCAGCCGGCTCTGCGGGTCTTGACCTCGCAGACCACCACCGTGTCGCCGTCGCGGGCGACGATGTCGATCTCACCGGCGCGTCCACAGCGCCAGTTCCTCGCCAGCAGGCGCATTCCGGACCCGACCAGCAGCCGTGCCGCCAGGTCCTCGCCGTACCGTCCCAGTGCCCGCGTCGCGTTCATTTCGGCACCACCTCCGGCACCGACTCTGATACGCCCGCCCCGAAGTTGTGGATCTTGGGGGAAAACCGTGGACAACTGCCCGGTTGTGGAAAACTCCGTCACCCGGACGGGGACAGCGGTCAGCTGCCGGGCAGCTCCAGGTCGCTCTTGTTGAGCTCCTCGATGTTCACGTCCTTGAAGGTGAGCACCCGGACCTGCTTGACGAAGCGGGCCGGGCGGTACATGTCCCAGACCCAGGCGTCGGCCATCGAGACCTCGAAGAAGACCTCACCCTGTACCGAGTGCACCTGCATCTCGTAGTCGTTGGTGAGGTAGAAGCGGCGCTCGGTCTCGATCACGTATTTGAACAGCCCGACGACATCTCGGTACTCCCGGTAGAGCTTCAGCTCCATCTCGGTCTCGTACTTCTCGAGGTCCTCGGCGCTCATGGCATGTTCCCCTTCAGCCTTGCGTCCCCCTATTGTGCGCCAGCGTCCTGGGCCCCTAGACGATTTCCGGGGCCAGTACCACCGGCACACGTGGAGGTCCTTCGTCGAGCAGCGTACGCAGCAACTCGGCGAGCCTGGTCGGGTACACCGTCTCATGGGCCGCCGACAGTTCGGCGGAGGTCCACCACCTCAGGCCCCTGACGCTTCGGCGCTCCAGGTCCGTGAGCGCCTGCGGGGCCGCATCGGTGCAGGTGGTACGCGCCAGGAAGTACCACTCGTCCTGGTCCCAGCGCCGCCCGGCGAACGGGAACGAGCAGTGCCGCTGCCACAGGACGGGCCCCAGTTCCACCTCGGTGATACCGGTTTCCTCAGCCAGCTCGCGCAGAGCCGCCTCCTCGCGGCTCTCCTCCCCCTCGAGACCGCCGCCGGGGGTGAACCACCAGTCGTCCGCCGGATCATCCGGCTCGAAGCCGTGCATCAGCAGGATCCGGTCCTCCGGGTCAAGCAGCACGACCCGGGCGACCTTCCGCGATCCGGCCGCGGCCGGCACCTCATGCGGCACCCGCGGTCACCGCCTGCCCGCGCCGTCCCCCGCCGATCCGGGCGGCCACCGGCCCGTACGCCGCGCCGCCCACGATGAGGACGGCTCCGGCCACGACGGCCGCGACCATGAGCCCCACCGGCCCCGGCTGGGACACCCCGCCGGGCAGTGCGGCGAATCCTTCGGGGCGGTCCACCACCCCGCCGCTCAGCGGCCAGGCCACGGCGTCCACTCGCGCCTCCACGGCCGAGCGGGGCACCGATCCCTGGCCCGCCTCCTGGAGGTGGGACCGGGAGTCCAGGGAGCCCTTGCGCTCGTCACCGAGCAGGAACAGCTGTCCCTCGGGCACCTCCGCGGTGAACTTCTCCGCGGCCGGCCCCGAGCCGTGCAGATAGGGTTCGTCGACGGCCTTGCCGTTGACGGTCAGGCGCCCCTCGTCGCAGCAGGTGATCTCGTCGCCGCCGATCCCGACCACGCGCTTGACCATGGGCATGTCGCCCCAGGTGCTGTCGCGGAAGACGACGACGTCACCGCGCCGCACCTCGTCGCCGGATATGCGCTCGGCGAGGACCCGGTCGCCCGCCTGCACGGTCGGCGACATCGAGTCCGTGGGGACCGTGTACGGCTGGTAGACCAGGGCGCCCCAGACGAATCCCCCCAGGAAGAGCACACAGCCCACGGCCACGGCTATGCCCGACAAGGCCGCCCCGAGCCTGCCCTCACCGTCGCCCTCACGTCGTGCACCGCTCATTCCAGCGCTCCCGCCTCGGAGATCCCGTCCCCGGATACCGGTACCGGGTCTGCTGTCCGGGACCGCACACTACCCGGCGGTACGCACGCGTGGTGTGCCGTCCTGCCGCCTCCTGCGCCACAGCACGATCGGCACGGCACCGGCCAGGCCAACGGCCGCGGGCGCCGAGGAGAGCGCGGCGGCCACTCCCGGCTGCTCGAAGGTGTCCGGCACCGGGAGCGTGGACCAGCGGTTCAGCGGCCAGGCCACGACGACCGCACGGCCGACGACCTTTTCGACGGGGACGAAGCCGCCGTTGACGTCCTCCATGTGGTACCGGGAGTCCTGGGAGTTCTGGCGGTTGTCGCCCATCACCCAGATACGGTCCTTCGGCACGGTCAGCGGCCCGAAGGAGGACTGCTCGTCGCACGGAGTGCTGCCCGGGTAGATGTACGGCTCGTCCAGCGGCTTGCCGTTGACCTTGAGCGGACCGTCCTTCTTGCACTCCACGGTGTCGCCGGCGACCGCGATCGTCCGCTTGATGAGGTCCTTCTCCTCGGAGGACGGCATCAGCCCGATGAAGCTGAGGACCTCCTGGAGCGCGTTCGGCTCCGGCGTGGGCTCGCCGTCCAGCCAGCCGCCCGGGTCGTGGAAGACGACGACCTCGCCGCGCTCGGGCTCGGAGCCGAACCACGGCGAGAGCTTGTCGACGAGCACCCGGTCGCCGCGCTGCAGCGTGTTCATCATCGAGTCCGACGGGATGGAGAACGCCTGCACCAGGAAGGTCTTGATCAGAAGCGCGAGCAGCAGCGCGATACCGATCAGGAGCGGCAGTTCCTTCCAGAAGGATCGCTGCTTCTTCTGTCCCGTACCGCTGCCCTCCGGCGCCTCGTCGTCCCCGGTCGTCGGCACCGCCCCGTCCGTCACGTCCGAAGGCTGCTCGGGGGGTCGCCCCTGCCGGTCCTCGGGATCATCGTGTCCGGACCGTGCGCCGACCGCCACGTCCCCCACATCCACTCCTCACGCTGCGCCAACCGCCTGCCCCGTACAAGGAGCAGGCCCACCACTCCCATAACGAGCGGGAGTTCCGCAGGGCTCGGGAGCAGGACCATTCCGTTCAGATCCTGAGAGGACACACTATTCGACCTCGGTGCCGCCGCGGTCTCTCCGGCGCGCGCGTTCGGGACGGATGCGTAGGTCTCCGGTTCCTCCAGTCTGCGCCAGTGGTCCAGCGGCCAGGCGATGACGACGGCGCGTCCGACGACCTGGTCCTCGGCCACGGTGCCCTCGCCCTCCTCGTCGAGGTGGAAGCGGGAGTCGGCGGAGTTGGAACGGTGGTCGCCCATCACGAACAGCCGCCCGGCGGGCACTTTCACGTCGAACTTCATGGTCGACGGAACGTTTCCGGGGTGCAGATAGGGCTCGTTCAGCGGCACGCCGTTGACGGTGACGAGGCCGTTCGCGTCGCAGCACTTGACGGTGTCCCCGCCGACCGCCACGACCCGCTTGATCAGGTCGCGCTCGTCGTCGGACGGCAGCAGCCCGATGAACGTCAGCCCCTGTTTGACCTGCTTGACCACGACCGGATCGTCGGCCTTCGGCTTCTCGTCCTGCGGCAGCCAGCCGCCGGGGTCCTTGAAGACGACGACGTCACCGCGCTGCGGCTTCGAGCCGAACCACGGCGTGAGCTTGTCGACCAGGACCCGGTCCTGGATGCGGATCGTCTGCTCCATCGAGCCGGACGGGATGACAAAGGCCTGCACCAGGAACGTCTTCAGCACCAGGGCTATCAGCAGCGCCACGGTGATCAGGAGGGGTATCTCCTTGACGGCCGAGCGGCGGCGTTTGCGCCGGACCTTCTGCGCGAGCCTGCGCCGCTCCGCCCGGCCCGGAAGGGGCCGCCCGCCGTCCGTGGGCCGCGTCCCGGTGGGCAGCCGGGTGTCGGCCCGGTGGCTGGCACGGCGTCCGCGGTTACCCATGGCCACCGCCGGACAGCGGGCCGGGGTCCGGGACGCCGGCGAAGGCGTCGGTGGGCTCCAGGCCGGACCAGCGCCCCGCGGGCCAGCCGATCCAGTCGGCGCGGCCGATCACCCTGTCCACGGGCACCATTCCGCCGCCCGGCTCACCGAGGTGGTCCCGGGAGTCGCGTGACGCGCTGCGGTGGTCGCCCATGACCCACAGTTTCCCCTCGGGGACGACGATGTCGAAGGCCACCTCCGAGGGCACGCCGTCGGGGTGGAGGTATCTCTCCTCGACCGGTGCACCGTTCACCTCGATCCTGCCCTCCGTGTCGCAGCAGACCACCCGGTCCCCGCCCGTGCCCACCACGCGTTTGACGAAATCCGTCTCGGCAGGCTCCGCGAGCCCGAGCATGGCGAGCCCCTCTCGTACTACGGAACTGACGGGGTTTTCCGTCAGTTCCTCGGGTACGAAGGAACCTCTGCCGTCGAAGACGACGACGTCTCCGCGTGCCGGCCCGGAGCCGGACCGGTAGGCCAGCTTGTTCACCAGCACCCGGTCGCCGACCTGCAGGGCGGGTTCCATGGAGCTGCTCGGGATCTGGAAGGGCTGCACCACGAAGTGGCTGAACAGCAGGACGAAGACGGTGCAGGCGACACCGGTCAGCGCCGCGGTGCGCAGGGACATCCAGGAGAGGCCGGAACGACGCGCGGAGCGCGACCCCTCTCCCTGCACCCCGTCGTCGGGTGCGGAAGAGCGGTCGCGCTCCGTGTGCTGTGCTTCGGTGTCCATCGGTGGCAGAGCCTATCCGGCCGCCCTGTGACACCGGGCGCGCGTATGAGCCGGAGCTCAGTTGTCGCGCTTCTCCTTGATCTTGGCGGCCTTGCCGCGCAGGTCGCGCAGGTAGTACAGCTTGGCGCGACGGACGTCACCGCGGGTGACGAGCTCGATCTTCTCGAAGATCGGGCTGTGCACCGGGAAGGTGCGCTCGACGCCGACGGAGAAGGAGACCTTGCGGACCGTGAAGGTCTCGCTCACGCCCGCGCCCTGGCGGCGGATGACGACGCCCTTGAACTGCTGGATACGGGAGCGGTTGCCCTCGATGACGCGAACGTGGACGTTCACGGTGTCACCGGGACGGAAGGCCGGGACGTCGGTGCGCAGCGAAGCCGCGTTGACGCTGTCGAGCAGGTGAGCCATGGTGGTCTGCTTCCTCGCCGATGCCACAGGTCATCGACGGAATGTCGTGATGAGAAGGGGTGCCTCCGCCGGGCGGGCGTCGTTCCCCCTGTGGCAGGGGCGCCGGCCGGACGTACAGCAGCGGCTCATTCTTCCATGGCCTCGGGCCTGCGCCAAAATCGGCCGCCGGGCTCCGGGGCCCAGCCGAGCAGGGAGAGGATCTCCCTGTCCTTCTTGTCGAAGGCCGCGGGGTCGCAACGCTCGATGAGGTCGGGCCTGTTGAGGGCGGTACGGCGGAACGCCTCGTCCCGCCGCCAGCGCGCGATCTTCCCGTGATGGCCGCTGATCAGCACGTCCGGGATCGCGCGTCCGCGCCAGACGGGGGGCTTGGTGTAGACGGGCCCCTCCAGCAGATTGGCCATGGCGCCGGGCGCGAAGGAGTCGTCCCGGTGCGACTCGGCGTTGCCGAGGACGCCGGGGAGCAGCCGGGCCACGGCCTCCGTGATGACCAGGACGGCCGCCTCGCCGCCCGCCAGCACGTAGTCGCCGATGGAGACCTCGTACACCGGCATACGCGTCGCGTACTCGTCGACGACCCTGCGGTCGATGCCCTCGTAGCGGGCGGGCGTGAAGATGAGCCAGGGCCGCTCGGAGAGCTCGACGGCGAGCTCCTGGGTGAAGGGGCGGCCGCTGGGCGTCGGGACGACCAGGACGGGGCCGTGGGCGCCCGACTCGTAGCCGCTCGCGAGGACCTCGTCCAGGGCGTCGCCCCACGGATCGGTCTTCATGACCATGCCGGGGCCGCCGCCGTACGGGGTGTCGTCGACCGTGTTGTGGCGGTCGTACGTCCAGTCGCGCAGGTCGTGCACGTGCACGCCGAGCTGTCCCCGGGCGCGCGCCTTGCCGACGAGAGAGACGTTCAGCGGCTCCAGGTACTCGGGGAAGATCGTGACGACGTCGAGCCGCATCAGGACTCTTCCTCGCGGCTGGACACGATCTCGGCCTGGCTGTCGTCGATGAGGCCGGGCGGCGGGTCGATGACGGCCTTCTGCTCGGCCAGGTCGATCTCGGTGACGATCTCCTCGACGAACGGGATCATCACCTCGCTGCCGTCGGGCCGCTCGACGATGAACAGGTCCTGCGAGGGCAGATGGCTGATCTCGGTGATCCGCCCGATCTCCGTGCCGTCCGCGAGCACCACGTCGAGGTCCATCAGCTGGTGGTCGTAGTACTCGTCGGGGTCCTCGGGAAGCTCCTCGGGGTCCACCTCGGCGATGAGCAGGGTGTTGCGCAGGGCCTCGGCGGCGTTGCGGTCGCGTACGCCCTCGAAGCGCAGCAGGAGCCGGCTGCTGTGCACCCGGCCCGACTCGATGGTCAGCGGCCCCGCGGCGGGCGGGTCGGTGGCCAGTACGGCGCCGGGGCCGAGCCGCAGTTCCGGCTCGTCCGTGCGCACCTCGACGGTGACCTCGCCCTTGATGCCATGGGCGCGGCCGATCCGTCCCACTACCAGCTGCACGCTTGTGTCTCCTTCGATACGACGACGGGCCGGGGCGGGCCCGTAGGCCCTCCCCGGCCCGAGCCGGTGCTGCGGGGATCCGGGGGAACCGGATCCACATTCACCTTCGATCAGCGGACCTGGTCCACATCGACGAGGTCGACGCGGATGCCACGGCCGCCGATGGCGCCCACGACGGTACGCAGGGCGCGCGCGGTGCGGCCGTTGCGGCCGATCACCTTACCGAGGTCGTCGGGGTGCACCCGGACCTCCAGCACGCGGCCGCGGCGCAGGTTGCGCGAGGCGACCTGCACATCGTCCGGGTTGTCGACGATGCCCTTCACGAGGTGCTCGAGAGCCTCCTCGAGCATGCTCAGGCCTCGGTCGACTCGGCGGGAGCGGCCTCGGCCTCGTCCGCCTTCTTGTCGGCCTTCTTCACCTTCGGGGTGATGGCCTCACCCTTGGCGTCGTCGCCCTCCAGAGCCTTGGCGAAGGCGTCGAAGGAGGCACGCTTGTCCTCCTTGGCCGCCGGGGCCAGCAGCGGCTTCTCCGGAGCCGGCAGGCCCTTGACCTTCTGCCAGTCGCCGGTGAGCTTCAGGATGGCGAGGACCGGCTCGGTCGGCTGGGCGCCGACGGACAGCCAGTACTGCGCACGCTCCGAGTCGACCTCGATGCGCGACGGGTTGTACGTCGGGTGGTAGAGGCCGATCTCCTCGATGGCCCGGCCGTCACGGCGGGTACGGGAGTCGGCGACGACGATGCGGTAGTGGGGCTGGCGAATCTTGCCGAGACGCTTCAGCTTGATCTTGACTGCCACGGGAGTGGTGTCTCCTGGTCTTGACGTGGTTGGGCACAACGAGATGCCACGTGGGGTTGCGGTACTCGGGTGCCCGATGGACGCGTCAGCCGGAGGCGAGAGGGTTCCTGTGCGGCTGTCGAGTACAGCTAGCCATTGTGCCATACGCACGCCGCGGCATCTCACCCGCCCGGCACGCCGTGACCAGCCCCGGCACGCCGCCCCGAAGGCAGGAGAAAGAGAGCCGGCGGGTGGACGCGCCCGCTCACGCAGGCGCCGCCGCGCCGCCGGCGCCGGTACGCCGGTCAGCTCGCGGCGCCGACCGCTTCCGGGATACGGAACGGCTTCCCGCATCCTCCGCAGACGATGGGCGCCTGGGCGAGGACCGACGGCACCACTCTCACGTTGCGGCCGCAGTCGCAGACGGCCTTCACCCGCACGCCTCCGCCCGAGGAGCCGTGCCGGGCGGCCGGCCCGCGGAAGGAGCGCTTGGTGTCGGAGGCCGTCGCTGCTGTGTGCGCCTTCAGGGCGCGCTGCAGCCGCTCGATCGTCGGGCGGTATCGCCGCTTGGCCTCGGGGTTGAGCACGACCAGGGAGAAACCGCTGCTCGGGTGCGGCTCCTCCACATGGTCCAGGCCCATCTCCTCGGCGATCGCGAGGAACCGTCGGTTGTGGTAGCGGCCGGCGCGGGAGGTGTCACGGACGCCTCGCGCGGCGGCGATGCCGTGGACTGCCTCGTGAAGCAGTCGCTCGAAGGAGAGCTCGGCGCCGCAGGCGGACGAGGACTCTCCGATCAGGGACTCGGGCGCGGCAAGATCCGGCAGCTCGGGGTGGTGCCGCTGAATGTCGGCCCACGCCTGTGCCAGCTCTGCGGCGAGAACAGGTGGTGTCGTGCTCACGTCGTGATAACGAGCCGGGAGCCCGCCGGGTTCCATTCCGGGGCATCACAAATAATTTGCACGTACCCGTCAGTTGCCGTTGATGCATCAAGACGAGGGCGGGTGCGCTGATCTGCGGAGAAGCCTCGCAGCTCGTAACAAGCCGGTACGTAGCGCGCGTCGGCGGAATGCCACCGCAGGCGTACGCCCCGGCGCGCGGGCAGGCCCGTCGCGCCGGGGCGCGCTGCCACAGGGCGGCGCTGTCAGTAGGCGCGGGCCACGATGGCGACAGTACCGGGCGCGTCGTCGGACTCGGGCACCGACCCATCCTCCGCGACCAGGCAGCGTACCGACACCGCCTGTTCCGCGAGCGCGGCCTCGCCCTCCTCGCCCAGGGTCGCCCAGGGGATGCGGGCCCAGCCGCCCGCCGCCGCGGCCTCGGCGGCCTCGGCGACGGTCGAGACGTCGGTGGTGCGGTCCTCGCGCCGCCGGCGGGACTGCTCCAGCAGCAGCGCCTGGTCGTCGTCCAGGACCTTGGGCAGCAGCGCGGTGAGCGACTCGATGCTCACCGGCTCCTTGCCTCCCGGAATCCGGCGCACCAGCATCGCGGTGCCCGCCGCCAGGTCCCGGGGGCCGATCTCGATCCGTACGGGCACGCCCTTGAGCTCCCAGTCCACCGCCCGGCGACCGAAGGGGGTGTCCACGCGGTCGTCGACGTGCACGCGCAGGCCCGCCGCCTTGAGCGTCTCGCCGACCTCGCGGACCTTGGCGACCGCCTCGTCGCCCTTGATCGCCATGACGACGATCTGGACCGCGGCGAGCCGGGGCGGGACGCGCAGTCCGTTGTCGTCACCGTGCGACATGATCAGCCCGCCGACCATCCGGGTCGAGGTGCCCCAGGAGGTCTGCCAGACGAACTCCTGATGTCCCTCGGCCGAGAGATAGGTGGTGTTGAAGGCCTTGGCGAAATTGGTGCCGAGCTCGTGGCTCGTACCCATCTGCAGGGCCTTGCCGTCGCCCATCATCCCTTCCAGGGTGAGCGTGTTGATGGCTCCGGCGAACCGCTCCCTGGGCGTCTTGCGGCCGAGCACGACGTCGATGCCGAGCACATCGACCATGAAGTCCGCGTAGACGTCCCGGTGGATGTACGCCGCGTAGTCGCGGGCGTCCTCGTAGGTGGCGTGCGCGGTGTGGCCCTCCTGCCAGAGGAACTCCGTGGTGCGCAGGAACACCCGCGGGCGCATCTCCCAACGGACCACGTTCGCCCACTGGTTGATCAGCAGCGGCAGATCCCGGTAGCTCTGGACCCACTTCGAGAAGTAGTCGTTGATGATCGTCTCGGAGGTCGGCCGCACCACCACGGGCTCCTCGAGGTCCTTGCCCCCGCCGTGGGTGACCACGGCGAGTTCGGGGGCGAAGCCCTCGACGTGCTCAGCCTCGCGAGTCAGGTAAGACTGGGGGATGAAGAGCGGGAAGTAGGCGTTCTGAGCGCCCGCGGCCTTGATGCGGGTGTCCATCTCCTGCTGCATCCGCTCCCACAGGCCGTAGCCGTACGGCCGGATGACCATGGTGCCGCGGACGGGGCCGTTGTCCGCCAGTTCGGCTTTGCTGATCAGATCCTGGTACCAGCGCGGGAAGTCCTCCGCCTGAGGCGTCAGGACAGGTGTCTTGGCCATGGCGCGCATGGTACGGCGGTGCGGGACCGGATCGGGAATCGGCCAGGCGGGCAGGGGCGCACGCCTCTGGCGCGCAAGCAGTGCGGCACGACCCCTGGACGTGGGGACGCACGCGCAGTTCCCTGGCATACGGGGGGCGCGGCGAAAGCACACGGGGGCTGTCCTTCAGGGCACAACCGACTCTCTCGGCGGAATGGGGCGCACAGATGACATCCACGCTCGTCCGGCACCGACCCCACGCGGCGTCGGCGTCCTCTGCTCAGGCGTGCGAACGGGCCCGTGACTGGGCCGAGATCCAGGAACGGATGCTGGTGCCGCTGTACGAAGCCGTCTACGAGCGTCTGGAGGTCGGTGCGGGCTCCAGGCTGCTGGGCCTCGGCTGCGGCTCCGGTCTCGCGCTGCTGATCGCCGCCGGACGCGGCGCCGCGGTGAGCGGGACGGACACGGACCGCGAGCGGCTGGCCCTCGCGCGCGAGCGGATGAGCGCCCACGACTCCCCCGCGCAGGCCGCGCGCCTGTTCGACGGCGAGGCCGGGGCCGCGGCCGATCCGGGCCGTCCCCCGTACAACCTGATCACCGTCTTCCAGCCGATCGGCTGCCGGGCCGGTGACGCGGACGGGCTCGGCGCCGCCCTGCGGAGCGCCGTCGCGCTGGCGGAGCGCGGCAGTGCCGTGGTGCTCACCGGCTGGGGCCCGCCGGAGCGGTGCGCCAGTTCGGGTGTGCTCCGCGTGGCGGAGGGGCATTCCGGCCGGGCGCGCACCGATGGGGGCACCTCCCACGGCCGCCAGGCCGTAGGGGGAGGGCGCTGGCGGCCGGCGCTGCGCGACGACCTGGAGGACGTGGCGGCACGGGCCGGACTGCGGCCGGACGGCTCGGGGCGGGTGGCGTGCCCCTTCGGATACGCGGACGTGGACAGTGCCGTGCGCGGCCTGCTGTCGACCGGACTGTACGACGCCGCGGTCAGGGACAGCGACCAGGCGCAGGTGGAGAAGGAGATCACCGAGGCGCTGCACCCGCATGTGCGGCCCGACGGGACGGTCTGGATGCCGAACGTCTTCCGCTACCTGATCACCCGCACGCCCTGACCCCGGCACGCGAGAGGGGCCCGCGACCGGATCGGTCGCGGGCCCCTCTCGCATACGGGACCGGTGGGCGTCAGCCCATGAACTTCTTGAACTCGTCCGGCAGTTCGAAGTCCTGACCGGGCCGGCCGTCCGGCAGGCCGAACGCGCCGCCCTGGGCGGCCTGCTCGCGCCGGGCCGCGGCCGCGGCCTCCTCGGCCTTGCGCTTCATCGGGTTGCCGCTCTTGCGCTTGCCCTTGGCCTGCTTCTGCTGCTTCTTCTGCCGGCCGGGGCCGCCGCCCATGCCCGGGATGCCGGGCATGCCGGGCATCCCGCCGCCCTGTGCCATGCGGGACATCATCTTGCGGGCCTCGAAGAACCGCTCGACCAGCGACTTGACCGCGCTGACCTCCACGCCCGAGCCCTTGGCGATACGGGCGCGCCGCGAACCGTTGATGATCGTGGGGTCATGGCGCTCGCCCGGGGTCATCGACTTGATGATCGCGGCCGTGCGGTCCACGTCGCGCTCGTCGATGTTGTTGATCTGCTCCTTCATCTGCGCCATGCCGGGCAGCATGCCGAGCAGCTTGGAGATGGAGCCCATCTTGCGGACCTGCTCCATCTGGGCCAGGAAGTCGTCGAGCGTGAACTCCTTGCCCTTGCTGCTCGCCAGCTTGGAGGCCATCTTGGCGGCCTCTTCCTGGCTGAAGGTCTGCTCGGCCTTCTCGATGAGCGAGAGCATGTCGCCCATGCCGAGAATGCGGGACGCCATGCGGTCCGGGTGGAACGCGTCGAAGTCGTCCAGCTTCTCGCCGTTGGAGGCGAACATGATCTGCTTGCCGGTGACCTGCGCGATGGAGAGCGCGGCACCGCCTCGGGCGTCGCCGTCCAGCTTGGACAGCACCACGCCGTCGAAGCCGACGCCGTCGCGGAACGCCTCCGCCGTGTTGACGGCGTCCTGACCGATCATCGCGTCGACGACGAAGAGGATCTCGTCGGGGCTGACGGCGTCGCGGATGTCCGCGGCCTGCTGCATCAGCTCCTCGTCGATGCCGAGGCGGCCGGCGGTGTCGACGATGACGATGTCGTACTGCTTGGTGCGCGCGTACTCGATCGAGTCCTTGGCGACCTGGACCGGGTCGCCGACGCCGTTGCCCGGCTGGGGCGCGTACACGCCGACGCTGGCGCGCTCGGCGACGACCGCGAGCTGGTTGACGGCGTTGGGCCGCTGGAGGTCACAGGCGACGAGGAGCGGGGAGTGGCCCTGCCCCTGGAGCCAGAGGCCGAGCTTTCCGGCGAGGGTGGTCTTACCGGCACCCTGCAGACCGGCGAGCATGATCACGGTCGGGGAGGTCTTGGCGAACCGCAGGCGGCGGGTCTCGCCGCCGAGGATGCCGATGAGCTCCTCGTTGACGATCTTGATGACCTGCTGGGCGGGGTTCAGCGCCTGGGAGACCTCGGCGCCGGTCGCCCGCTCCTTGATCTGCTTGATGAAGGAGCGGACCACGGGGAGCGCGACGTCAGCCTCGAGCAGCGCGATACGGATCTCACGTGCCGTGGCGTCGATGTCGGCCTCGCTGAGGCGGCCCTTGCCCCGGAGGTTCTTGAATGTCGCTGCAAGGCGGTCGGAGAGGGTATCGAACACGGCGGTCGCGGATCCTCGGAGGTCGGAAGCGGGCGGTCGGTCGCCCCCCAGGGTATCGGTCCGGGCAAGTACACAGCAGACACGGGCACTGCCGGCCGGACACCCTCTAGGCGCGCAGAGCGCTCTCCAGCGCCTGCGCCACGTCGGCGGCGTCGGACGGGGACAGCGGCGAGCCCTGCGGATCGGTGACGTAGAAGGCGTCGACCGCGTTCGCGCCGAGCGTCGAGACGTGTGCGCTGCGCACCCGGACCGCCGCGCCGTCCAGGGCCCGGCCGATGCGGTGGAGCAGGCCCGGGGCGTCCTGGGCGCGGACCTCGATGACCGTCGCGCGGCGCGAACCGGCCGGGGCGAGGGTCACCCGCGGCGGCGGCGCCGTGAGGCCGCGCCGCCGGGGGTAGGCGGCCTCGCGCTCGGCCAGGCGGCTCCGGATGTCCAGGGAGCCGTCCAGGGCGCGGACGAGGTCGGCACGCAGCCTGGTGGCCTGAGGGAGCGATCCGTACTCGGCCGCCACCCGCCAGTCGAGGACGAGGACCGCGCCGCCGCCCAGTTCGTCCGGCAGCTCGATGGCACGCAGGTCGGCCGCGCGGACGGTGAGACGGTGCAGCGCGAGGACGCCGGCGACGGCGGGCAGAACGCCGGGCTGGTCGGGCAGGGCGATCAGCAGCTCGACGCCGACCGGTTCCGTCTCGCCCTCCTCCTGCGGTGCGGTGGCCTGGGTGTGCAGGGCGAGGACGGGCTCCTTGGTGCGCAGGGCCTCGACGGCGAGGCGTTCCTGCTCGGCGCTGGGGGCCTGCTCCTCCGGCTCGGGCGGCGCGTCGCCCGCGAGGACGGCGGCCACGCGCCGCACCAGGTCCGCGACGAGCGAGCCGCGCCAGGACGACCAGGCCGCCGGTCCGGTCGCGAGGGCGTCGGCCTCGGTGAGGGCGTGCAGCAGCTCCAGCGTGCCGGTGGAGCCGACGACGGAGGCGACGGACGCGACGGTGGCCGGATCGTCCAGGTCGCGCCGGGTCGCGGTCTCGACGAGCAGCAGATGGTGGCGTACGAGGGTGGCGACGACCTCGACGTCGGCGCGGTCGAAGCCGATCCTGGTGGCGACGTCGCGCGCGATGGTCTCGCCCGCCACGGAGTGGTCGCCGGGCCAGCCCTTGCCGATGTCGTGGAGCAGCGCGGCGACCAACAGCAGGTCGGGGCGGCCGACGCGTCGGGTCAGCGCGGAGGCCTTGACGGCGGTCTCGACGAGATGGCGGTCGACGGTCCAGGTGTGCACGGCGTTGCGCTGCGGCCGGCAGCGCACCCGCTCCCAGTCGGGCAGGAGCTTGGTGATCAGGCCCTCGGCCTCCAGCGCCTCCCAGACGGGGACGGTCGGCTCCCCCGCGCCGAGCAGGGTGACGAGTTCCTCGCGGGCCTCGGCGGGCCAGGGCACGGGCAGCGGGTGCGGGCCCGCCGCCTGGCCCAGGCGGCGCACCGCGTGCCGGGAGATGGTCAGGCCGGCCTGCGCCGCCGCCGCGGCGGCGCGCAGCGCCAGGACCGGGTCGCGGTCGGGCCGTGCGGTGCGGGCGAGTACGACCTCGCCGTCCTGCTCGACGACGCCTTCGGCGAGCGGGGTGCGTTCGGGCTGGACACTCCGCCCGCCGCTGAGCATGGCGCGCAGCCGGGGGCGCACGGCGCGCGACCGCAGCACGCGGCCGACCTCGCGCCAGGTGACGTCACTGGCGTACGAGACCGTCCGCGCGGCCTCGTACACCTGGCGCAGCAGGGCGTCGGCGTCGAGGAGGCCCAGCTCGGCGGCGACCTGGTCCTGTTCCTGGAGGGCGAGGCGGTCGGTGGCGCGTCCGGTGGTCCGGTGGAGCGCGTCGCGGACGTCGAGGAGGGTGCGGCGGGCCTCGGCGAGGCCCTCGCGGGGGGCGTCGGCGAGCCACGAGGCGGCGACGGCGCGCAGGGCGGTGACGTCGCGCAGGCCGCCGCGGGCCTCCTTGAGGTCGGGTTCGAGCAGGTACTGGAGTTCGCCCTGGCGGGCAGCCCGCTCGCGGCACAGTTCGTCGAGTTCGGGCAGGCGCTTGGGGGCCTGGTTGCGCCAGTCGGCGAGTACGGCGGTACGCAGGGAGGCCACCAGCCCCAGGTCGCCGGCGACGGCGCGTGCGTCGAGGAGGCCGAGCTGCACCTTGAGGTCCTCGCCCGCGGTCTTGCGGGCCTCGGCCGGGGTGCGTACGGAGTGGTCGAGGGCGAGGCCCAGGTCCCAGACGGGGTACCAGATCCGGTCGGCGACCGCGGCGACGGCCGCCGGGTCCGCGCTGCCGTCGTGCAGGAGGAGCAGGTCGAGGTCGCTGCGCGGCGAGAGTTCGCCGCGTCCGTAGCCGCCGACGGCGACGAGCGCCGCGCCCCGCACCCCGGTCTCCAGGACCGCGGCGGCGAACAGGGCGGCCAGCCAGTCGTCGGTCAGTGCGGCGAGCGCCGCACGGCGCGGCGGCCCGGGCTGCGCCTTCTCCCCGAGAAGGCGCAGCCGGGCCGCCGCGTAGCCGCTGGGGTCCGAGCTTTCCGATTCACCGATCACGTCGAGACTCACCCAGCAGCTCCTTTTCGTCGTGTGGTCAGAGGGCGTCCGGGCCGCGTTCGCCCGTGCGGACCCTGACCGCGGTGTCGACCGGAACGCTCCAGACCTTGCCGTCACCGATCTTGCCGGTGCGTGCGGCCTTGACGATCACGTCCAGGAGCTGTTCGGCGTCGTCGTCCTCGACCAGCACCTCGATGCGGATCTTGGGGACGAGGTCGACGGTGTACTCGGCGCCCCGGTAGACCTCGGTGTGGCCGCGCTGCCGGCCGTAGCCGCTGGCCTCGGTGACCGTGAGCCCCTGGACGCCGAAGGCCTGCAGGGCCTCCTTGATCTCGTCCAGCCGGTGCGGCTTCACGACTGCGGTGATGAGCTTCATGCGTCCACCTTCTTGTTCTCGGCTGCGGCTGCGACGGCGTCCGCGGGTACGGGTGCGGCCTTGCGGGAGCCCGTACCGCCGCCCGCGCCGCTGAAGTCGTACGCGGTCTCGGCGTGCTCGACCTGGTCGATGCCGGAGACCTCGTCGTCCTCGTCGACCCTCATGCCGATCGTCCTGTCGAGGAGGAAGGCGAGGATCGCGGAGACCACCAGAGAGTAGGCGAGGACCGCGAAGACACCGATGGCCTGCTTGCCCAGCTGGTCGAAGCCGCCGCCGTAGAAGAGGCCCTTGACGTCGGACTGGACGCCGCCGGTGGCGAAGAAGCCCACGAGCAGGGAGCCGATGACACCGCCGACGAGGTGGACGCCGACGACGTCGAGGGAGTCGTCGTAGCCGAACTTGAACTTCAGGCCGACGGCCATGGCGCACAGCAGACCGGCGATGGCGCCGACCGCGATCGCACCGAGCGGGGAGACGGCGCCGCCGGACGGGGTGATGGCGACGAGGCCGGCGACGGCGCCGGACGCGGCACCGAGGGTGGTGAAGGCGCCGTGGCGGATCTTCTCGTAGATGAGCCAGGCGAGCATCGCGGCGGCGGTGGCGACCTGGGTGTTGACGAACATCACCGCGCCGACGCCGTCGTCGTTGCCGAGCCAGGAGCCGGCGTTGAAGCCGAACCAGCCGAACCACAGGAGCCCGGCGCCGAGCATGACGAGCGGGAGGCTGTGCGGGCGCATCGGGTCCTTCTTGAATCCGACGCGCTTGCCGATGACGAGGATGACGCCGAGGGCGGCCGCACCGGCGTTGATGTGCACGGCCGTGCCGCCGGCGAAGTCGATGACGCCCATCTCGAACAGCCAGCCGCCGGCACCCCACACCCAGTGCGCGACCGGGAAGTAGACGACGGTGACCCACAGCGTGATGAACAGCGCCCAGGCGGTGAACTTGACGCGGTCGGCGAGAGCACCGCTGATCAGCGCCGGTGTAATGATCGCGAACATCAGCTGGAAGACGGCGAAGACGTACACCGGGATGGTGTAGCCGTCCCAGAGCTCGGTCACGCCGATGTTGCCGAGGCCGACGTAGTCGGAACTCCAGCCGACGATCGAGCCGATGTCGGTACCGAAGGCCATGCTGAAGCCGTAGAGCACCCACAGGATGGTGACGATCCCGAGGCTGATGAAGCTCATCATCAGCATGTTCAGGGTGCTCTTGACCCGGACCATGCCTCCGTAGAAGAAGGCGAGGCCAGGCGTCATGAGCATCACCAGGGCGGAACAGATGAGCATGAACCCTGTGTTGGCGGCAGACAGCTCGGGAGCGTCTGCGGCAAGGGTCGAGATGCCTGGGGGCATCGGCGTCTCCTCGTCGTCGTGCGGCCGCGTGCGGGCGGAGCCAGTGCGGTAAGAGCGGGCCGGTTATGCGCCACGAGGTTGGCGCAGCGCGGTTTCCGCCGATGCCGCTCGATGTTTCGCGGCCGTGACGAAGGGGTCCGGCGTGTTACGTCGCCATGAACTGACTGATCGCCGAGGGGGGCCCGGCGTACCCTCTGGCCCATCGCGGGACCGGCCGCGACACCCACCCGGAAGACCTGGCACAAGGGGGAGCCGAGTCGGACAGTCCGGGGTGAGCGCCGCGGCCGGGGTGTGCGGCCCGCCCGTCAGACCGCTTCGGCGGTTTCGGGCAGCTGGGCGGTGAGGCGGTCGGTGAACCAGGCGACCTCGGGGACGTCCCCGAAGTCCCTGGCGGCCGTGTCGACGGTCTTGCGGAGCCGGTTGTTGACCCGCTCGGAGCGGACCTTCCTGGCGATCCCGAGGGCCTGGTCGGCCAGGGCTGTGGCCTGCTCCGGTTCCCTCTTCAGCAGGTGCACGGTGGCCATGCCGATCAGGTTGAGTGCGTACGACCGCTGGTGCTCCGCGTCCCGGCCGAAGAGCTCGACGGCGCGCCGCATGACCGGCTCGGACAGGGAGGCGTAGGTGGGGCTGCGTCCGGCGACGTAGGCGAGGTCGCGGAAGGAGTGGGCGTTCTCGCCGTTGAGCTCGGCCTCGGAGAAGAAGCGGATCCAGTCGGGCTCGGGCTCGTCGTCGAGGCCGACGTCGGCGAAGGTGTCCTCGGCCATCCGCACGGCCCGCTTGCACTTGCTGGGCTGGCCCATGTTGGCGTACGCGCGGGCCTCCATCGCATACAGCATGGCCTGGGTGCGGGCGGTGGCACAGTCACGGCTTCCGTACTGCGCGAGGTGGATGAGCTCAAGGGCGTCGTCGGGCCGGCCGAGATGGATCATCTGCCGGCTCATCGAGGACAGGATGTACGAGCCCAGCGGCTTGTCACCGGCCTCCTTGGAGGCGTGCAGGGCGAGGACGAAGTACTTCTGCGCGGTGGGCTGGAGTCCCACGTCGTAGCTCATCCAGCCGGCGAGCTGGGCCAGTTCGGCGGCGACCTTGAAGAGCCGGCGCTCGGTGGCGGCGGGATGGGACTCCTGGAGGAGGTCGGTGACCTCGTGGAGCTGTCCGACGACCGCCTTGCGCCGGAGTCCGCCGCCGCACTGGGCGTCCCACTTGCGGAACATGGCGGTGGTGGACTCCAGCAGGTCCAGCTCGGGGCCGGACAGCCGGGCCGATCTGCGCAGCGGGGTGGGCGACTCCTGGCGCGCCGCGCCCTCGCCGGGGGTGGGCACGAGCCAGCGCTGCATCGGCTCGACGAGTGCGGGACCCGCGGCGAGGGCGAGCGAGGTGCCGAGGAAACCGCGACGGGCCAGCATCAGGTCGCTGCGGGAGTATTCGCTGAGCAGGGCGACGGTCTGCTCGCCCGCCCAGGGCAGGTCGACCCCGGACACTGAGGGGGCTTGGTGCGCGGTGCGCAGTCCGAGGTCCTCGATGGCGACGACGCTGCCGAAGCGCTCGGAGAAGAGCTCGGACAGGATGCGCGGGATGGGCTCGCGGGGTTGTTCGCCGTCGAGCCAGCGGCGCACGCGGGAGGTGTCCGTGCTGATGTGGTGTGCGCCGATCTGGCGTGCCCTGCGGTTCACCTGGCGCGCGAGCTCGCCCTTCGACCAGCCGCTGCGCACGAACCATGAGCTCAGCTGCTCGTTCGGGCGCTTACCGGTGCTCGTCCCGTCCGCGCCGCTGCCGCTCACTCTGGGTGCCCCCGTCCGCCGATGCCGTGTCGCCCGAACCCCTACCAGGATGCCGTGGGTCACGGCCTCCGGTGAGCCGCTTGCACGCGGTCGTCGGGGACGCTGTGTTGCCCCGGGCATACCCGCCGGTCCGATGCAATTGCAGGTTCGTGCACCGAAAGTAATCCGCCGGTCACGTGCTCAGCGAGTGCGATGGCAGAAACGCCACCATTCGCCACCCCTCCGAGTGAACTCACATACGGTCAGGCGCGATTGACTTGACACAGCACGATCCAGGGGTGGTGCAGTGTCACACGGGCAGGCGCGTGTCGCACGCCGCACTCTCCCCGACGCCACTGCGCGCCGTCGGGAGCCGGACGTCGGCAACGCAGCGTCACCGGAGAGGTCCGGCTCGTAACCACCGGCGCGTCCGACCCGTTGGAGGGGGCATGGGCTTCACGATCGGCGGCACCCGGGGAATCGGTCAGATCCGGCCCGGCTCCCGGCGCCGCGGACGCACGACGGAGGCCACCGCGGTGGCCGAGTACACCGGCCTGTGGGGCTGGTCCGTGATTCCGGGAGCGCGCGCGGCCGCGGGCCGCTGTTCCTGCGGTGATCCGGCGTGCGCCGCGCCGGGCGCCCATCCCCTCGACTTCGCGCTCGAGGTCCCGCCCGGGGCCACGCTCGACGAGGCCGCGAAGGCGTGGTCGGAGGTGCCGGGCGCGGCGCTGATGCTGCCCGTGGGCCGCACCTTCGACGTCCTCGACGTGGCGGCCCCGACCGGGCGCCGTGCGATGGTGCGCATGGAGCGCATGGGCCTGCGGCTCGGCCCGGTGTCCCAGACGCCTGACGGCCGCTGCCAGTTCCTCGTGGCGCCGGGCGCCGCGGCAGGGCTGCCGCGCCTGCTGTACCGGATGGGCTGGGACGACGCCGACCTGGACCTGCGCTGCCTGGGCCCCGGCGACCACATCACCGCCCCGCCGTCCGACCGCGGCGGCCTCGGCCCGGTGCGCTGGCTGCGCGCGCCGTCCCCGGACACGGCGGTGACGCCGCCCGAGGCCCGGCTGCTGCTCGGCACGCTGGCGTACGTCTGCCACCGCAGTCCGTGAGTCCCCGCCCGGACACGCACAGGGGCCCGGCCGCGTCGTACGCGGCCGGGCCCCTGTGACGTGAGCGGGTCAGTCGCCGATGAGCGCGTCGACGAACGCCTCCGGCTCGAACGGAGCCAGGTCGTCCGCGCCCTCGCCCAGACCGACGAGCTTCACCGGGACGCCCAGCTCGCGCTGGACCGCGACGACGATGCCGCCCTTGGCCGTGCCGTCCAGCTTGGTGAGCACGATGCCGGTGATGTCCACGACCTCGGCGAAGACGCGCGCCTGCACCAGACCGTTCTGACCGGTCGTGGCGTCCAGGACCAGCAGGACCTCGTCCAGCGGGCCGTGCTTCTCCACGACGCGCTTGACCTTGCCGAGCTCGTCCATCAGGCCCGTCTTGGTGTGCAGCCGGCCCGCGGTGTCGATGAGCACGACGTCCGCGCCCTCGGCGATGCCCTCCTTGACCGCGTCGAACGCGATCGAGGCCGGGTCGCCGCCCTCGGGGCCGCGGATGGTGCGGGCGCCGACGCGCTCGCCCCAGGTCTGCAGCTGATCGGCCGCCGCGGCGCGGAAGGTGTCGGCGGCGCCGAGGACCACGGAGCGGCCGTCGGCCACGAGCACGCGGGCGAGCTTGCCGGTGGTGGTGGTCTTCCCGGTGCCGTTGACACCGACGACCATGACGACGCCGGGGGTGTCGAGGCCGCTCTCGGTCTTGACCGCGCGGTCCAGGTCGGTGCCGACGAGGGTGAGCAGCTCCTCGCGGAGCAGGGTGCGCAACTGCTCGGGCGTACGGGTGCCCAGCACTCTCACGCGCTCGCGCAGCCGCTCGACGAGTTCCTGGGTCGGGGCGACGCCCACGTCCGCCGTGAGGAGGGTGTCCTCGATCTCCTCCCACGTGTCCTCGTCGAGGTGCTCGCGCGACAGCAGCGTGAGCAGTCCCTTTCCGAGGGAGTTCTGGGAGCGGGCGAGGCGCGCGCGCAGCCGGACGAGCCGGCCGGCGGTCGGCTCGGGGATCTCGATCTCCGGCGCGACGGGCTCGGCGACGAGGGGGTCCTCGACGGCGACCGGGGTCTGGACGGCCTCCTCGGCCGACGGGAGGTCGACCTCCTCGATGGTGCGGCGGGGTTCGTCCCGCGGCGTCTCCGCCTCGTCGCCGACGTGCGGTTCGGCGGGCGGAGCAGTGATGGTCGGCGTGCTCGACGGTGCCGGGGGCGGCAGCTTCTTCTTCTTGCGGCTGCTGACCACGAGCCCGCTGATGGCGCCGATCGCGACCAGGGCGATGACTACAGCAAGGATGACGAATTCCATAACCCACTCAGTATGCGTGACCCGTGGCACCACGGTTCGTTCTCCGGACAGGGGTGTTTACCCCTGCGGGCCGGGCTGGCGCGTCGTCCGGCCTGGCGTCGGCGAGAAGCCCCTTGTGGGCGGAGTCACAACGCGTCCAGTATGCGGTCGGGCGGTCGCGTCCGGTGTGCACGTGTGCACCCAGGGTTGGCGCAGCCCATGTCGTGGGCTGCGCCAACCGCTGCCGGTTTCCATCTGACGCTATGTCAGCTACCGTCCCCTTCGCCATGCCCACATCCGGCGGAGGGGGACTTCCCATGGCCTTCACGGTGGCCCGGTTCAACCTGGTGGAGCCGGACGCGACGCCCGGCACACTCGCCGCCCGCTACCGCGCGGCCCTGGAGATGGCCGCGTACGCCGACGACCGCGGCATCGACACCGTCCAGACCGAGGAGCACCACGGGGCCACCGACAACTGGCTGCCCTCGCCCTTCGTCTTCGCGGGCGCGGTCCTCGGCGCCACTCGCCGTATCGCCGTCACCGTCTCCGCGGTCATCGGGCCGCTGCACGATCCGCTGCGCATGGCCGAGGACATCGCCGTGCTCGACCTCGTCGGCCGGGGCCGGCTCGTCACGGTCGCGGGCATCGGCTACCGGCCCGAGGAGTACGAGCGGGCGGGCGTGGAATGGGGGAGGCGGGGCGCGCTCCAGGACGAGCTGCTCGAGACGCTGATCGCCGCGTGGACGGGCGAGGAGTTCGTGTACCGGGGGCGCAGCGTGCGCGTCACGCCCCGCCCGTACACCCAGCCGCATCCGCTGCTGCTGGTCGGCGGTTCGTCTCGGGCGGCCGCCCGGCGGGCGGCGCGCCTCGGCCTGCCCTTCTTCCCGAGCGCGCACCTGCCGGAGCTGGAGGCGTACTACCACGAGCGTCGCGCCGAGTACGGCACCGAGGGCTTCTGCATGATGCCCGCCCCCGAGACACCGCTGCTGCACATCGCCGAGGACCCGGACCGGGCGTGGGCTCTGTACGGCCACCACTTCCTCCACGAGGCGCGCACCTACGCGTCGTGGCAGTCGAAGGACATCCGCTCGGCGGTGCGCTCCGCCGCGGACACGGTGGAGGAGCTGCGTGCGGAGGGCGTGTACCGGATCGTCACGCCGGACGAGTGCGTGGACCTGGGCGCGGAGAGCCTGGTGCTGCATCCGCTGTGCGGCGGCATGCCGGTGGACGAGGGCTGGCGCAGTCTGCACCTGCTGTGCGAAGACGTACTGCCCCGGCTCACGCGCTGAGCCGGGGCAGTTTCCGTGGTGAGGAGAGGGGCAGCGGGGATTAGCCCATCTCCTCCAACGCCTTGCCCTTCGTCTCCCTGACGTACCTGAGCACGAAGGGGATCGAGAGCACGGCGAAGACCGTGTAGATGATGTAGGTGCCCGAGAGGTTCCAGTCGGCGAGGCTCGGGAAGCTCGCGGTGATGGCCCAGTTGGCGATCCACTGCGCGGACGCGGCGACGCCGAGCGCGGCGGCGCGGATCCTGTTCGGGAACATCTCGCCGAGGAAGACCCAGACCACGACGCCCCAGGACAGGGCGAAGAAGAGCACGAAGACGTGCGCGGCGATCAGGGCGACGACGCCCTGGGTCTCGGGCAGCTTGCCGTCGACGAGGTCGGCGGAGAAGGCCCACGCCTCGAAGGCCAGCGCGATCGCCATGCCGGCGGAGCCGATGAGCGCGAGCGGCCGGCGGCCGATGCGGTCGACGAGGACCATGGCGATCACGGTGCCGACGATGTTGATGATCGACGTGGTGAACGAGTAGAAGAACGAGCCGGCCGGGTCGACGCCCACCGACTGCCACAGGGTCGCCGAGTAGTAGAAGGCGACGTTGATGCCGACGAGCTGCTGGAAGACCGAGAGCCCGATGCCGATCCAGACGATGGGCAGGAAGCCGAAGCGGCTGCCGAGCAGGTCCTTGAAGGTCGACTTGTGCTCGCGGCGCATCGCGAGGTCGATCTCCTCGATACGGGCGTCGAGGTCGACGGTCTTGCCCTCGACCTCGGCGAGGACCGCCCTGGCCTTGTCGGTCCTGCCGACGGAGATGAGGAAGCGCGGCGACTCGGGGATCGCGAAGGAGAGCAGGCCGTAGAGGACGGCCGGGACGACCATGACGCCGAGCATCCACTGCCAGGCCTCGAGCCCGCCGATCTCACCGCGCTGCTCACCGTCGGCGAGCTGGAGGATGCCGTAGTTGACCAGCTGGGAGACGGCGATGCCGATGACGATCGCGGCCTGCTGGAAGGAGGCGAGCCGGCCGCGGTAGGCGGGCGGAGAGACCTCGGCGATGTAGGCGGGGCCGATGACGGACGCCATGCCGATGGCGAAGCCGCCGACGATGCGCCACAGGGCCAGGTCCCAGAGCGCGAACGGGACGGCGGAGCCGACGGCGCTGATGGTGAAGAGCGCGGCCGCGATCTGCATGCAGCGGATGCGTCCGATGCGGTCGGCGATACGGCCGGCGGTCGCGGCGCCGATGGCGCAGCCGATCAGGGCGATGGCGATGACCTGGGCGAGCGTGCCCGACCCGATGTCGTAGCGGTCCCGGATCGCCTCGACGGCGCCGTTGATGACGGAACTGTCGTACCCGAAGAGGAAACCGCCCATGGCGGCGGCCGCCGTGATGAAGACGACATGCCCGAGGTGTTCGGGGTGGGCCTCGCGGGCGCCCGATGCCGGCGGGGGCTGCGCAGTGCTGGTCACGTGTACTCCTGGGGCCGTCCGGCAGGCGTCGCCGGGCGTGTGGGGCGAGCCCTTCAAGTGGCGCACAAGTTCTCGCCGCCCACCACTTGAAGGTAAAAGCAACGTTGCAGAGACTATGCCTTCAAGTTTCGAAGTCAAGGGGTCGAACTGAATCCGTGATGGACGCCGACATGTAGCAACGGGTTCAAGTATTGAAGATTCAGTGAAGTGCCGGCCAAGTGTCCGCACACCCATGGGCGCGCACCGCGGCAGCCGTCGGTTCAGCGCAGCCGCTGGCTGATGACCTTGGAGACGCCGTCCCCCTGCATGGACACGCCGTAGAGCGCGTCCGCGACCTCCATCGTCCGCTTCTGGTGCGTGATCACGATCAGCTGGGAGCTCTCCTGGAGCTCCTGCATGATGCGGATCAGTCGCTGCAGGTTCGTGTCGTCGAGCGCGGCCTCGACCTCGTCCATGACATAGAACGGGCTCGGTCTGGCCTTGAAGATCGACACCAGCATCGCCACGGCCGTCAGCGACCGCTCGCCGCCGGACAGCAGCGACAGCCGCTTGACCTTCTTGCCGGGCGGCCGGGCCTCGACGTCCACGCCGGTGGTCAGCATGTTGTCGGGATCCGTCAGCACGAGCCGACCCTCACCGCCGGGGAAGAGCCGGGAGAAGACCCCTTCGAACTCGCGGGCGGTGTCCCGGTACGCCTCGGTGAAGACCTGCTCGACGCGTTCGTCGACCTCCTTGACCACCTGGAGCAGGTCGGCCCGGGTCTTCTTCAGGTCTTCCAGCTGCTCGGAGAGGAACTTGTGCCGCTCCTCCAACGCCGAGAACTCCTCGAGCGCCAGCGGATTCACCTTTCCGAGCTGCTGGTACGCCCTCTCGGCAGCCTTGAGCCGCTTCTCCTGCTCCGCACGGACGAACGGCCGCGGCTGATTGCGCGGATGCTCCGGGTCCTCGGGCAGCTCCTCGCCCTCGGCGGGCGGGGAAGGCGGAACGAGCTGGTCGGGGCCGTAGTCGGCGACGAGCCCGGCCGGTTCCACGCCGAGCTCCTCCAGGGCCCTGGTCTCCAGCTGCTCCATGCGCAACCGCTTCTCCGCGCCCAGCACCTCGCCCCGGTGCACCGAGTCGGTCAGCTTGTCCAGCTCGCTCTTGAGGTCGCGCCCCTGGTTACGGGCGGCCGCCAGCTCCTGCTCGCGCTCCGCCTTGGCCGCCTCCGCGGCCACGCGCTCCGCCTCCGCCCGCACCAGCGACACCTCGACATGCGCCAGCAACTGCCGGGCGCCACTCGCCACGGCCGCGGCGACCTCGGCCTCATGGCGCATGCGGGCGCGACGCTGTTCGGCGCGCGCCCGTGCCTCGCGCTCGGCGCGCGCGCCCCGGTCGAGGGCGTCGGCGCGGCCCGCGAGGCCCTTGACCCGCTCCTCGTGCGTACGGACCTGGAGCCGTGCCTCCATCTCGGTCTGGCGCGCGTTGGCCCCGTCGGCGGCGAGCCGGTCGCGCACACGGGTGTCGGGCTCCTCCTCGACCGGGGTCTCCTCCGCGACGAGCAGCCGTTCGGCCAGCTCCTCGGCCTCCTGTGCCGCCCGCTCCAGCGCCTCCTGGGCCCGGGCGGCCGCCGCGCCGGCGCGCTCGGCCTCGCCCGCGGCGCCGCGGGCCTGCCCGGCGAGGCGGCCGAGCTGCCCGGAGACGGCCGACTTCTCCCGCTCGGCGGCGCGCCTGCGCTCCCCCAACTCCTCGACGAGAGCGGCGCAGGCGCCACGGCGGGCGGCGGCCTGCTGCTGGGCGGCGGACAGCTCCTCGCACCGTGCGTCGAGCTGTTCGAGCTCAGCGGCGGCCTCGTCGACGGATGCCTGCACTTCCAGGAGACTCGGCGCCCCGGCGGACCCGCCCTGCGCGAGGTGCGCGCCGAGCACGTCGCCTTCGCCGGTGACGGCGGTCAGCCCGGGGTGCGCGTACACGACGTCCTCGGCGTCCTCCAAGGTGCCGACGACCACGACATCGCGCAGCAGCCGCCGTACGGCGGGCATCAGTTCCTCGGGCCCGCGCACCAGTCCGGCGGCGTACGGGTGGCCGGAGGGGCCGTTGCCCAGGGAGCTTGGGGCCTCGGCCGCTGCCGTCGCGCCCGCCAGGAGCAGGGTCGCGCGCCCGCCGTCCTCCTTGCGCAGCAGCCGGATCGCCTCCGCGGCCGTGGCCGGGTCCGCGACGGCGACCGCGTCGGCGGCGGCGCCCAGCGCCGCGGCCACCGGAACCTCGTAGCCGGGCGTCACCGTGAGCAGCTGGGCGGCCGGCCCCAGGAGGCCCGTGAGCCGGTCGCGCGCGGCGAGCAGTATGCCCGTACCGTCCTTGCGGCGCAGGCCGAGGGCGAGTGCCTCGCGCCGGGCGGCGACCGCGGCGCGGCGGCGCTCCGCCCCGGTCAGGGCCTCACGGGCGGCGCCCAGCGCGCTGTCCGCGCCGGCCAGTTCACGCTTGGCGGCCTCGTGCTGGTCGGCGAGGGCCGAGTCGTCCGCGTCCAGCCCTTCGACCTCGGCCTTGAGCTGCTCGTACTCCTCCTGCGCGGCGGCAGCCCGCTCCTGGGCCTCGTCGCGGGCGGCGGCGAGCCTCTCGATCTCGGCCTGGGCCGACGCCGCGCGGGAACGCGCCGCGTTGACCTGTCCGCTCAGCCGGGCGAGCCCTTCGCGCCTGTCGGCGATCGCGCGGGCGACGTCCTTGAGCCGGCGCTCCTCGACGGTGAGCTGCCGCTCCAGTTCGGCGCGGTGCGCGACCGTGTCCTCCAGCGCCCGCTCGGCCGCCTCCAGCGCTGCCTCCAGTTCCGCCTCCTGCTGACGGATGCGGGCCGCCTCGCGCTCCATGTCCTCGGGGTCACGTCCGCGCCGTTCCTCCGCGGGCTGGGCGGTGGCGCTCTTGACCCGGGCGTCGGCGAGCGAGATCGTGCCGCGGACCCGTTCGGCGAGCTGGGAGAGCTCGTACCAGGTCTGCTGGGCGCTCTGGAGGTGCGGCGCGAGGCGCCGTACCTCGTCCTCCAGTTCCGCCTCCCGGACGAGGGCCGCCTTCAGCTGCGCCTCGGTCGCTTCCTTGCGCTGCTTGAGGGCGGCCTCGTCGGCGATCTCGGCGTGCAGCGCCTCGCGGAGGGTGACGAGGTCGTCCGCGAGCAGCCGCAGGCGGGCGTCGCGGAGGTCGGCCTGGATGACGGCGGCGCGGCGGGCGACGGCTGCCTGGCGGCCGAGGGGCTTGAGCTGGCGGCGCAGTTCGTCGGTGAGGTCCTGCACGCGCGCGAGATTGGCCTGCATGGCATCGAGCTTCCGCAGCGCCTTCTCTTTGCGCTTGCGGTGCTTGAGGACGCCCGCGGCCTCCTCGATGAAGGCGCGGCGGCCCATCGGGTCGGCGTGCAGGACCGAGTCGAGCTGCCCCTGGCCGACGATGACGTGCATCTCGCGGCCGATGCCGGAGTCGGACAGCAGCTCCTGGATGTCGAGCAGCCGGCAGGTGTCCCCGTTGATCTGGTACTCGCTGCCGCCGTTGCGGAACATGATCCGCGTGATGGTGACCTCGGCGTACTCGATGGGCAGGGCGCCGTCGGAGTTGTCGATCGTGAGGGAGACCTCGGCGCGGCCGAGGGGCGGCCGGCCGGTCGTCCCGGCGAAGATGACGTCCTCCATCTTGCCGCCGCGCAGCGACTTGGCCCCCTGCTCCCCCATGACCCAGGACAACGCGTCCACGACGTTGGACTTCCCGGAGCCGTTCGGGCCGACGACGCAGGTGATCCCCGGCTCGAAGCGCAGCGTCGTGGCGGACGCGAAGGATTTGAACCCGCGGAGGGTCATGGCCTTGAGGTGCACGCCGCCGGACTCTACCTTTCGCTCGCGGTTTCGCCTCTGAAGGCGCAGGGCACATCAGACGGTAAAGAAAGCATGTACGGGGCGGGCACGGGGAGAGGCGGGGGAAAGAAAGAAGGGACGCCTGGGCGTCCCTTGCATATCTTGGTGCGCGACGGAGTCCGTGCTCAGGTGAGCGCAGGCTCCCCCTGGTGTACGTCGATGTCGATGCCGTTGAGAAGCGGCTCGCCAGGGTGCTGAGCGGCGGCAGCCGTGAGCGCGTCGTTCTCGGACTGAATGCGTACGAGCTCGGACTCGAGGTCCTGGACGCGCTGCTGTAGCCGTCGCATCTCGGCGAGGAGTCGCGGGTCGGAACCGCCGACGTAACCGAGAAGCGCCTTTGCCATGATGGATGGTCCTCCACAATGAGTGACCGACCGATGCGGTGTGGGTCGTGAGGGATTCGCACCCGCGGTGCTGACAGTTCTTCTTGTACTGCTGAGGTCTTGCTGCGGTTCTTACTGCCAAACAGCTAAGGTGCGCGGGGCTTCCAGAGTCTCACCAAAAAGTTTGACGGTCAACACGATCACACCCCGTATCGGCGGGCAGCCCGGGGGCATACGGCCGCTTCATCGAGCGGCGTGCCTGACCTGCGGGGCCCTGGGGGCGTGGCGATCATCCTTCTCTCCGCAGCCTGGCACGGGGAGCCTCTCCTTGGCAACCACCAGGCGGTTTCCTCCCCGGACCGATGCCTGTGGCACATGCCGGAAGGTGCTCGCGACGTAACTGCGGGCACCCGGACGGAGGACACTCAGCGGACGGCGAAGTCGGCGTAGATGCCTCTGGGCGTGTCCCAGATCTCAGTGACGCCGTCGACGCGGCCGGGAGTGTCGCCGGACCGCAGCCAGTCCAGCAGACGGTGGCAATTCTCACGCGGCCCCTCTGCGACCACTTGCACCCTGCCGTCCTCCAGGTTGAGGGCGAAGCCCTTGAGGTCTCCGATCTCGAGTGCGTTCGCCCTGGTGAACCAGCGGAAGCCCACTCCCTGTACCCGGCCGCGTACCCACGCGGTGAGGCGCGCATCGTCGTTCATGAGGGCACCGTAACCGGCCGAATGGGCACAGATCACATCGCCCCCCGCGTGCCATGGCGTACAGTCCGGACGCAATGAGCGTCACCCGTTCGGGTGCACCCATTGACGTTCGACGCCGAGCAGGACGGCGTCGGGAACCAGGAAGGCACACCAGATGGGTCGCCATCGGAAGAAGCGCGCGGGTCTGCCCGTACGCACCGGGCTGCTCGGCGCCTCCGCTGCCATGGCGGTAGGCGCCGTGGCCGTCACCACCGGCATCCTGCCGGTCGGTGACACGTACACGATCGGCTCCTCCAGCAACGAGTCCCCGGTGCAGATACGCACCGGAGGACCTGCCCTGCTCCAGCCACAGGGAGAGGCGAGCACCACGCCGTCCCCGTCGGCGACGCCGAGCCGGACCCCCCAGCCGTCGAAGTCCCCCGCGAAGCCGTCGCCCACGAAGCCGGCCGCGAAGGCCAAGCCCTCTGCGAAGCCGTCGCCGACCAAGCGGGTCGAGAAGGCCAAGCCCTCTGCGAAGCCGTCGCCGACCAAGCGGGTCGAGAAGGCCAAGCCGTCCGCGACGCCTTCCAAGAAGCCCGTGGGGAAGAAGACCCAGGCCGCCCCCGAGCCGGAGAAGACCACGTCGGCGCCGGTGCCTGAGCCGTCCCGTGAGGCGGACCGGCCCGAGTCGCGCCCGTCCTCCCCGGCCGCTGTCCCCACGTCCGGTGCGTCGGCGACCGAGGCCGCCGTGCTCAACCTGGTCAACGAGGAGCGCGCGAAGGTGGGCTGCTCCCCCTTCAAGGCGAGCACCTCGCTGGCGGAGCTGGCGCGGGTCCACTCCAAGGACATGGCGGTACGCGGGTTCTTCGACCACACGAACCCCGACGGTCAGACCCCGTGGGACCGCGCGGCCGCGGCCGGTGTCGCGAACCTCGGCGGCGAGAACATCGCGCGCGGCCAGGCCGACGCCGGTGCGGTGATGAACGCCTGGATGCAGAGCGAGGGCCACCGCGCCAACATGCTGAACTGCGACTTCACGACGATGGGCGTCGGCGTGTACATGGGCGACGGCGGCCCGTGGTGGACGCAGAACTTCGGCTATTGAGATATCCGCAGGTCAGTGACCTGTCAGCTTCCCTGGGCCGTCTCGGCGCCGTTAGCGGCAACCGAGGCGGCCCAGACTTTCTCCACGGCGGCCCCGTTGCCGCATACGCCCTGGGCGCTGTCTTTTCGAAAGGGCAATCTCTGGGGCAGCGCTGCCCGGCGTAGGCTGGCGGGCATGGGCGACGACCTTGGATTCGACGTGTTCTCCCGGCAGTGCCCCTCGCGCGGAACGCTGGAGCATGTGACGGGTCGCTGGGGCAGCCTGACGATGGGCGCCCTGTACGGGGAGCGGCTGCGGTTCAACGAACTGCGCCGCCGGGTCGACGGCGTGAGCGAGAAGATGCTGTCCCAGACGCTGCACGCGCTGGAGCGCGACGGGCTCGTGCACCGCGAGGCGCAGCCGACCAATCCGCCGCGCGTGGACTACGAACTCACCCCGCTCGGTCGGGCCGTCACCGAGCAGCTGCTCGGCCTGATCCGCCTGGTCGAGGGCCGGATGCCCGAGGTGCTCGAGGCGCGGCAGCGGTACGACGCCGGCCGTGAGGAAGCCGGCGACCGGGCGGCGGTCCGCTAGAGGACGACGGCGTCAGGCCGTGGTGCGCGGGACCCGCTGGCAGCGGGGGCAGAAGTAGCTGGACCTGTTCATCCAGGGGCGGCGCCGCATGACCGTGCCGCAGCGGTTGCAGGGCTCGCCCTCGCGGCCGTACGCGTCCAGGGAACGCTCGAAGTACCCCGATTCGCCGTTGACGTTCACGTACAGGCTGTCGAAGGTGGTGCCGCCTACCGCGAGGGCGGCCGTCATCACCTCGCGTATGTGGCCCAGCAGTTCCACCGAGCGCGGCCGGGTGAGCGTCGCGGTCGGGCGGTCGTAGTGCAGCCGGGAGCGCCAGAGCGCCTCGTCCGCGTAGATGTTGCCGACGCCGCTGACCAGTGACTGGTCGAGCAGGGCGCGCTTGACCGTGGTGCGGCGCGCGCGGAGCGCGGCGTGGAAGACGGCGTCGTCGAAGAGCGGGTCCAGCGGGTCGCGGGCGATGTGCGCGATGACGTCGGGCAGTCCCTCGGGGGTGTTGTCGTGCAGCGACAGGCCGCCGAAGGTGCGCTGGTCGACGAAGCGGAGCTCGGTGCCGAGGGAGTCGTCGAAGCGGAGCCGGATGCGCAGGTGCTTCTCGTCCGGGGCGTCGTGCGGCTGCACCAGCAGCTGTCCGCTCATCCCGAGGTGACCGAGGACCGAGGTGTCCGTGTCGGTGAGCGGCAGCCACAGGTACTTGCCGCGCCGGCGGGCGTCCCCGACGGCCTGCCCCTGCAGCCGGGCCGCGAAGTCCTCGCCGCCCGCGACGTGCCGACGCACGGCGCGAGGGTGCAGCACCTCCACCTCGGCGATGGTGCGTCCGCCAACCCAGGTGGCCAGGCCGCGGCGTACGACTTCGACCTCGGGCAGCTCGGGCACGGGGCTCCTTCCGCGGTGGTCGGGGCGATGCCCGCAGCGTATCGCGCGACGCGGGGCGTGCAGCGCTGAGGCCCCTCACCGCAACTTCCGTTCTAGTGGTCGTCGCAACACCCCAGTTCAGGGGATGCGATGGACTTCAAGATCCGGAAGAGCCGCAAGGAGCAAGGGCCCCGCAAGCTGCAACGGGAGCGGGAGGAATACTTCCGGCTCATGCAGCTCGGGTTCGGCAATCTTGAGGCGTCCAGACGAGTCGGGGTCAACCCTCGGACCGGTCGTGAGTGGCGCAACGGCCGGCCCGAGGGCCGGAAGAAGCGTCCGAGGCCACCCGCGAATGCCGTGCGGGTGGCCTCAGGGCCGTCCCGGTACCTGACGGAAGACGAGCGGATCCACATCGCCGACCGGTTCCGGGAGAAGGCGACAGTCCGTGCCATCGCCGCCGAGCTGGGCCGCAGCCCGTCCACCGTCAGCCGGGAGATACGCCGAAACGGCATGCCCCTGCGCGGCGACCGCTTCCGCTGGGCCTACCGGCCCGCCCTCTACGTCCAAGGCCGCGGAGAGCTCCGCCGGGAACTGACCCTGGCCCTGCGGACAGGACGCGCCATGCGCCGCCCTCAACGCCAGGCCCACAGCCGCCAGCAGCGGTTCACACACCCCATGGTGCTGATCAGCGACCGCCCGGCCGAGGCCAACGACCGGGCCGTGCCCGGCCACTGGGAGGGCGACCTCATCGTCGGCAAGGACCACCGCTCGGCCATCGCCACGCTGGTGGAGCGCAGCACGCGCTACCTCATGCTGGTACACCTGCCCCAGGGCAGCGGCGCAGTCGCTGTCGGCGACGCCCTGGCGGATACTGTCCAGACCTTGCCGGAGCACCTGAAGAGGTCCCTGACCTGGGACCAGGGCTCCGAAATGGCCGGTCACCACACGTTCAGCGTCACCACCGGCATTCCGGTCTACTTCTGCAACCCCGGCAGCCCTTGGCAGCGTGGGACACCGTTGCTGCCGAACTCAACAGCCGCCCACGCAAGACGCTCGGCTGGGAAACCCCAGCCGAGCGTCTGTCTAAACTGCTCGCCGCCACACGTCAGTGATCACGTGTTGCGACGACCACTGGAAACCGCCCAAGCGGCGAGGGGCCTCACAGGAACTGCTGGGGAAGCGGAGCCCGGGGAAGGACCGGCTCAGGCCGAGGCCCGGTCCGTCGGCGCCGGGGCGGGAGGGGTGTCGGCGGCCCCTTCGCCACTTCCCGCGTCCGGTTCGGCCGCGGCCTGGGCCGCCGCCTTGGCGCGCTCGTCCGCGGCGGCGCGGATCTCCCGCCACGCGGATTCCGCCGCCTGCTGCTCCGCTTCCTTCTTGCTGCGGCCGGTGCCGGTGCCGTACGAGACACCACCGACGCGGGCGGCAGCAGTGAAGATCTTCTCGTGGTCGGGTCCGGTCTCGGTGACGAGGTACTCCGGCACACCGAGCCCCTCGGCCGCGGTGAGCTCCTGGAGACTGGTCTTCCAGTCCAGGCCCGCACCGAGGTTCGAGGACTTCTCGATCAGCGGGTCGAAGAGCCGGTGCACCAGCTCGGACGCCGCTTCGAGACCCTGGTCGAGATAGACGGCGCCGATCACCGCTTCAAGGGTGTCGGCGAGAATGGAGGCCTTGTCCCGGCCACCCGTGCCCTCTTCACCCCGGCCCAGCCGGATGAAGGAGCCCAGTTCGAGGCCGCGGCCGACCTCCGCCAGCGCACGCGAATTGACCACCGCGGCCCGCAGCTTGGCCAGTTGGCCTTCGGGCAGGTCGGGGTGGGTGCGGTAGAGCGTGTCGGTGACCACCAGGCCGAGCACCGAGTCCCCGAGGAACTCCAGACGCTCGTTGGTGGGCAGACCGCCGTTCTCGTACGCGTACGAACGGTGGGTCAGCGCGCGCACCAGAAGGGCGGACTCGAGGTGATACCCGAGCCGCCCTTCCAGAAGCGTGTGGGACGAGGCTGCGTTGACTGTGTTCGTTGCGTCTGCCTGCTTCTTGGCAGGGGACACCTCAGACATCGGGCCTCTCACCAGCCGCTCAGACCTCGAGGACCTGGCGCTTGTTGTAGGTGCCGCAGCTCGGGCACGCGATGTGCTGCTGCTTCGGCTCCTGGCAACGCTCACACGAAACCAGGGTGGGGACCGCAGCCTTCCACTGCGACCGGCGGTGGCGCGTGTTGCTGCGCGACATCTTCCGCTTCGGAACAGCCACGGCTACTTCTCCTGCTTCTCGTCGACGCCCGCTTCGGCGCCGCCCATGTTGTCCTTCTCACCGGTTCCGAGTGAATCGGCGAGTCCCTGCAGTGCCGCCCAACGGATGTCGACGGCGTCATGGTGGTGGTCCGGGTCGTCGTCCAGCCTGATCCCGCACTCGGGACACAGGCCGGAACAGTCCTCCCGGCACACCGGCTGCATCGGCAGTGCGAGCACCACCGCATCACGCAGCACGGATTCGAGGTCGAACATGCCGTCCTCGAGATAGAGAATGTCCTCGTCCTCGTCGTCGACAGGCTCCGCGGGGCGGCCCCGGTCGTCGGCGTCGGGATACGTGAACATCTCCTGGAAGTCCGCGGCGACCTCTTGGCGCAGCGGCTCCAGACACCTTACGCACTCCCCCTCGGCGCTCGCACGGGCGGTGCCTGTGACGAGCACCCCTTCCATGACGGACTCGAGGCGCAGCTCCAGCTCCACCGGCTTGCCCTCGGGCACTCCGATGACGCCTTCGATACCCAGGTCCTTCGGCGCGTCCACCGTGCGGGACAGCCGCTGCAGCGCACCGGGCCGCCGTCCCAGCTCGTGCGTGTCGAACACGAGGGGGTTGCGGTGGTCGAGGCGCGTGCTCACGGCTCTTCCTGCTTTCGGATCGTGGGGAGGGGCCGTCCCGATTCGTGGGGCGAAGCGGGCAGCCGGGATCGCGGAACTACGCGCGACCGAAGAGCCAGGATACTGGACCGGCCGCCGTAGACCCAATCCGGGCTGTTCGGCGGCCTCCCGGGCCTAGCGGCCCTGCTCGTAGCGACGCAGCTGCTCCATGTCGATCATGCTCGTGTCGAACAGGCTGGTCTCGTCGAGCGCGGCGCCCTGCTGGGCCTGCGGCTGGTGCTGCTGGTAGGCGTAGGGGTTCTGCTGCGCGTAGTGCTGCGGGTCGTAGGCCTGCTCCTGGTACGCGGCGTACGGGTCGGTGCCCTGGGCGCCGTAGCCGGCGGGGGAGACGCCCTCGGGGGCGTACGCCTCCTGTGCCTGGTAGCCGTACACGTCCTGCTGGGCCGGGATCTGCGGCGCGGGCGGCGGCTGGTACGCCGCGTACGTCTGCTGCCGCTCGGGCTCCGGGGCGGCGTCGGTCAGCTCGGCGAGGCCCGCCAGGTAGTCCGCGTCGCTCGTGGGCTGGTGGCCGCCCGCGGCGTCCTGCGCGGCCATGTGGGCGCCCAGATCGTCGGTGGCGATCCGGCCGTGCAGCTTCTGACGGCCGCGGCCGACCGCGTCGAGGGTCTTCGACAGCACGGCCTCGAAGGCGCCCAGCTTGGCGTCGACGTACTCGTCCGCGCGCCGGATGAGCGTCTGCGGGTCGCTGCTGTGCTCGGGGGCGTCCTCGTCGGCGAAGCCGTGCTCGTCGAGGCCGGGACCGCGGCCGAGCAGCTTCTCGCGCCCGCGGTCGACCGAGCCGATGGTCTTGGTGAGGACGACCTCGAAGTTGGCGAGCTTGGAGTCGACGTAGTCGTCGGCCTCCGCGCGGATCTCCTCCGCCTCCTTGCGCGCCTCGGCGAGGATCCGGTCCGCCCGCTCCTGGGACTCGCGGGCGACCTGGGTGTCGGAGATGAGCGACCCGCGCTCGGCGTGGGCGGACTCGATGATCCGCTCGGCCTCCTTGCGGGCCTGCTCGACGAGCTGTTCCCGGCCTCCGATGAGCTCCTGGGCCTGGGCGAGGGAGCCGGGCAGCGCCTGGCGGACCTCGTCGAGCATGGCGAGCAGCTCGGCGCGGTTGACCACGCAGGAGGCCGACATGGGCATGGACCGGGCGTTCCCGACCGCCTCGACGATCTCGTCGAGCTTCTTCTGCACGTCCACCGTGTGTTTGCCACTCTCTACAGCCGGATTGGAGACGGACGGGTCGACTGTACGGCCAGTCGGTGCCCTCCCGACACCGGGTGACGGACTGTCAGCGGCTCACTTCTCGGCGAGCCGCCGGACGAGGGCCTCGTGGACCACCGGCGGCAGCAGGTGGGAGACGTCGCCGCCCCAGGCCGCGACCTCCTTGACGAGGCTGGAGGAGAGGAAGCTGTAGGTGGGGTTGGTCGGGACGAACAGGGTCTCGACGCCCGAGAGGCCGTTGTTCATCTGGGCCATCTGCAGCTCGTAGTCGAAGTCGCTGACGGCGCGCAGCCCCTTGACGATCGCGGGGATGTCGCGTTCCTTGCAGAAGTCCACGAGGAGACCGTGGTGGGACTCCACCACGACGTTCCCGTACTCGGTGGTGACCTGACGGATCAGCTCGATCCGCTCCTCCACCGTGAACAGTCCCTTCTTGGACTGGTTGATCATCACCGCGACGTGTACGACGTCGTACAGCTTGGAGGCGCGGGCGATGATGTCGAGGTGTCCATTGGTGATGGGGTCGAACGACCCCGGACAGACTGCTCGGCGCAACTGAAGTCCCTCGCTCTCCGGTCCGGTCATGGTGCGTCTTCGCACGTAGAGGCGGCGCGACCGTACCAAAGCGTCCCTTCGCCGTAGCGACGGGCCCGCAGCGGCTCGAAACCTTCGGGCCAGTTGAATTCTCCGCCTCTGGTGCTGCGCTCCACGGTGGCGAGCGCAGCGTCCGCGAGCCAGCCCTCGCGGCGGAGTGTGAGCAGAATCTCGCGAAGATCGTCGTCGGTGACGGCGTACGGCGGGTCGAGGAAAACCACGTCGTAGGGGTGCTCGGGAGCCGGGCCCGTGACGATCTGCTCGGCCTTGCCGGTACGGACCTCGGCACCGGGCAGGCCCAGCGCGCGGACGTTCTCCCGGACGGTGCGGACGGCGCGGGCGTCGGCCTCGACCAGCAGGGCGTGGGCCGCGCCGCGGGACAGGGCCTCCAGACCGACGGCGCCCGAGCCCGCGTAGAGATCGGCGACGCGGATGCCGTGGAGGCTGCCGAGCTGGGACTCCCAGCTGGAGAAGAGTCCCTCCCGGGCACGGTCGGACGTGGGGCGGGTGCCGTTGCCGGGCGGAACGGCGAGGCGGCGTCCGCCGGCCACGCCGGCGATCACGCGGGTCATCTCGGGCCTCTCTGTACGGGCTGACCTCCCAAGTCTCTCAGCCCTTGTCGAGGTACTGCTCCCGCTCCTTGTCCAGCAGGGCGTCCAGCGCCATCCGCAGACCGGGCAGGTGCTCCAGCTCCGGATCGGCCCGCACGACGGCGGCGGCCTCCTCGCGGGCGGCGGCGATGACCTCCTCGTCCTCGATGACGGCGAGCATCCGCAGCGAGGAGCGCACCCCGGACTGGGCCTGGCCGAGCACGTCGCCCTCGCGGCGCTGCTCCAGGTCGATCCGGGAGAGCTCGAACCCGTCCAGCGTGGCCGCGACCGCGCCGAGCCGGGCGCGGGCGGGGCTCGCCTCGGGCATCTCGGTGACCAGCAGGCACAGTCCGGGCGCGGAGCCCCGGCCGACCCGGCCACGGAGCTGGTGGAGCTGGGAGACGCCGAAGCGGTCCGCGTCCATGATCACCATGGCCGTGGCGTTCGGGACGTTCACGCCGACCTCGATGACCGTGGTGGCGACCAGCACGTCGATGTCGCCCGCGGCGAAGCGGCGCATCACGTCGTCCTTGTCGTCGGGCGCCATCCGCCCGTGCAGGACCTCCACGCGCAGTCCCGCGAGGGGGCCGCGGACCAGCTGCTCGGCGACCTCCAGGACCGCGAGCGGCGGCCGCTTCTCCGCCTCGTCCTCGGCCGACTTCTTCTTGGCCTTCTCGTCCTCGGCATCGCCGATCCGAGGGCAGACCACATACGCCTGGTGGCGGCCCTCGACCTCCTCGCGCACCCGCTCCCAGGCGCGCGCCAGGAAGTGCGGCTTGTCGGCGGCCGGGACCACATGGCTGGCGATCGGCGACCGCCCGGCCGGCAACTGGTCGAGCACGGAGGTCTCCAGGTCGCCGAAGACCGTCATCGCGACCGTGCGCGGAATGGGGGTGGCGGTCATCACCAGCAGGTGCGGCGGCTGCTTCCCCTTCGAGCGCAGGGCGTCGCGCTGCTCCACGCCGAAGCGGTGCTGCTCGTCGACGACGACGAGGCCGAGGTCGTGGAACTGCACCTTGTCCTCGATCAGGGCATGCGTGCCGATGACGATGCCCGCTTCACCGGTCACCAGGTCGAGCAGCGCCTGGCGGCGCGCCGGCGCGCCCATCGAACCGGTCAGCAGCACGACCTTGGTGCCGTGGTCCGAGCCTCCGGGCGCCCGCCCGTCGCCCGACCCCCGCCCCTTCTGCGGAGACTCCCCCGGAGCCTTCGGCGCGGGGGGACCCCCCTCGCGCCAAAGGCCCCAATTCTCGGCGAGGTCGCCCATCATCTCGGTGATCGAGCGGTGGTGCTGCTGGGCCAGGACCTCGGTGGGCGCGAGCATCGCGGCCTGACCGCCCGCGTCGACGACCGCGAGCATCGCCCGCAGTGCCACCAGCGTCTTGCCGCTGCCCACCTCGCCCTGCAGGAGGCGGTGCATGGGGTGCTCGGTCGCCAGGTCGTCGAAGATCTCCTTGCTGACCGAGCGCTGGCCCTCGGTGAGGGTGAAGGGCAGCTTGGCGTCGAAGGCGTCGAGCAGTCCGCCGGGCACGGGCCTGCGGGCGACGGCGGGCAGCTGGGTGTCCGCGAACCTGCGGCGGGCGAGCGCGACCTGGAGGACGAACGCCTCGTCCCACTTCAGCCGCTGCCGCGCGGCCTCGATGTCGGCCTTGGTGCGCGGCCGGTGGATCTTGTGCAGGGCGTCGGGCAGGTCGGTCAGCCCGCGGCCCTCGCGCAGGGCGGGCGGCAGCGGGTCGACGGCGTCCCGCGCGCTGGGCAGGACGGCGTCGACCGCCTTGGCGATCTTCCAGGACTCCAGCTTGGTGGTGGCCGGGTAGATCGGGATGAGCGCCCCGGCCCAGCTGTCCACGGCCTCCTCGCCGTCCTCGCCGCGCAGCAGCTCGTAGGCGGGGTGGGCGAGCTGGAGCCTGCGGTTGAACATGGAGACCTTGCCGGCGAACATCGCGCGGGTGCCCGGCAGCAGGTCCTTGTGCGGCTTGTGCACGCCCTTGCCGAAGAAGACCAGCTGGAGCCGGCCGCTGCCGTCGGTGATGGTCACCTCGAGCCGCCGTCCGCGGCCCTGATTGAAGGTCAGGACGCGCGCGTCGGCGACGCGGGCCACCACCGTGACGTGCTCGTCCAGCGGCAGCTCGGACAGCGACGTCAGCTCGCCGCGCTCCGCGTACCGCCGGGGGTAGTGGTGCAGCAGGTCACCGAGGGTGTGCAGGTCGAGGTGCTCGGCCATCACCTTCGCGGTGGCGGCTCCGAGCGCGTTCTTGAGAGGTTCGTCGAGCGCGGGCACGCCACCCATTGCACACCACACCACCGACAGTCGTCGCGCACCTGTGGACAGCGCGCCCCACGGGCCGTGCGCCTACTCCACGCCGATGAGCAGCGGCGTCCCGCGGCCGCCGCCGTCGTAGACGAGGGTGTCGACGGCGAGGTACCCCTCGCGGACGTGGGCCTCCAGGTGCGCGGCGAGGCCGGTGGGGACGCCGTCGCCGAGCACGAGGGTCACCAGTTCGCCGCCGGAGGAGAGCATCCGGTCCAGGACCGTGAGCGCCGTGTCGGTCAGGTCCTTGCCGATGACGGCGACGTCGCCGTCGATCAGGCCCAGCACGTCACCGGCCTGGCACACGCCCGCCGAGGTCCACGACTGCCTCTCCGCCACGGCGAGTTCGGCGTACCGGGTCGCGCCCGCGGCCGCCGACATGGCGACCACGTCCTCGTCGAAACGGCGGTCCGGCTCGTGGACGGCGAGGGCCGCGATGCCCTGGACCGCGGAACGGGTCGGGATGAGCGCGACGCGGACGCCTTCCGCGCGGGCCTGTTCCGCCGCGGCCGCGGCCGTGTGCCGCAGGGACGCGTCGTTGGGCAGCAGGACGACCTCGCGGGCGTGCGCCCGTCGGATCGCGTCGACCAGTTCGCCGCTGGCCGGCGGCTCCCCCGGCCGCATGGGCACGGTCGTGGCGCCCGCCTGGTCGCACAGGTCGGCCAAGCCGTCGCCGGGGACGACCGCGACGACCGCGCGCTGCACCCGCTCGCGGGGTTCCGCGGCCGACTGGGCGGCCTCGGCGCCGAAGTGGGTGATCCGGATCCGGTACGGCCGCCCCGCCTCGACGCCGGCCTCGACGGCGGCGCCCGCGTCGTCCACGTGGACATGGACGTTCCACAGGCCGTCGCCGCCCACGACGACGAGCGAGTCGCCGAGCCCGTCCAGCCGGGTGCGCAGCCGGGCGACGGCCTCGTCGTCCGCCTCCAGCAGGTAGATCACCTCGAAGGCGGGTCCGCCGCCTTCGCACGGCTCGACCGCACGGGCCTGGAGCGCCGGCCGGGCCGACGAGAGTCCCGGGGCCGCCGGCGCCTCGCCGGAGACGGCCTCCACCAGGGCGCCGAGCACCGCGAGCAGACCGCGCCCGCCCGCGTCGACGACGCCGGCCCGGTCGAGGACAGCCAGCTGGCGGGGAGTGTTGTCGAGGGCGGTCCGGGCGCCGGCGTAGGCCGCGTGGAGCGCGTCGGTCGGTGCGTTCTCGGCCGCCTCGGCGGCGGCCGAGGCCACGGTGAGGATGGTGCCCTCGACAGGGTGGGCGACGGCCTCGCGCGCCATCTCGGCGGCCCGCCGCAGCGCTCCGGCCAGCTGGCCGCCCGCGCCGATGCGCTCGGCCATGCCCCGCAGCAGCTGGGCGAGGATCGTGCCGGAGTTGCCCCGGGCGCCTATCAGCGCGCCATGGGCCATCGCGTGCATCACATCGGCGAGCGAGGGCTGCGACCGCCCGGTCTCGTGGGCGGCGAAGACGGCTTCCACGGCCTGGGCGGCGGACTCCGCCGTCAGATAGAGGTTCGTGCCGGTGTCCCCGTCCGCGACGGGGTAGACGTTGATCGCGTCGATCTCCTCGCGCTCCCGGCCGAGGGCCTCCAGCGCCAGCGAGCACCAGGCGCGTACCACTTCGGCGTCCATCGTCTGCGGCACCTGGTGGTCCTCCTCGGTCGGCCGTCCGGGCCGTGGGCGGCGGGGTGCCTCGCAGCGTAGACCCCGGCTCCGACCAGGCACGGGGGCGGGTGCGCAGCAAGCCATGGTAGTTTCGTATCTCGGACGCAGTCGTTGTATGCTGCTCCGGTTGCCCGATGAGAATCGGGCCATTCCCCCGGCAGGCCACTTCAGATCACTGATTCCGGCACGCCGGATTTCACTGTAAGTGCATCTGAAGTCTTTGGAGTGACCCGTGGCTGCCAACTGCGACGTCTGCGGCAAGGGGCCGGGCTTCGGCAACAACATTTCGCACTCGCACCGCCGTACGTCCCGTCGCTGGAACCCGAACATCCAGCGCGTGCGTGCCGTGGTCGGTCGGACGCCGAAGCGGCTCAACGTCTGCACCTCGTGCATCAAGGCCGGCAAGGTCTCGCGCTAACCGCGACGTTTCGTCGTAGCGCAGCCCCTGCGGTTGCCTTGAAAGCCGGTCCACCTCGGTGGACCGGCTTTCGCCTTTTCCGCTAGCGGAGACGCCAGCCGTGGTCGACCGGGCCGATGCCCGCGCCCAGGGCGAAGCCGGCCGCGATCGCGCCGGTGACGTACTCCTTGGCCGCCCGTACGGCATCTGGCACGGACATCCCCTTGGCCAGCCCCGACGCGACCGCCGACGCCAGCGTGCAGCCGGTGCCGTGCGTGTGCCGGTTGTCGTGACGCCCGGCGCGCAGCCAGTGCTCCTCGGTTCCGTCGGTCAGCAGGTCGACGGCGTCCCCGGCGAGATGACCGCCCTTGATGAGCGCCCAGCGCGGCCCGAATCCGAGCACGGCGTCGGCGGCCCGGCGCATGTCCGGCTCGTCGTGCACCTCGATGCCCGTGAGCTGGGCGACCTCGTCGAGGTTGGGGGTGGCGACGGTGGCCGTGGGCAACAGCTCGGTACGTACGGAGTCGAGCGCGGAGGCCGCCAACAGCGGGTCCCCGTGCTTGGAGACGCCGACCGGGTCGACGACCACGGGCACCTCGGTGCCGGCGAGCAGTTCGGCGACGGTCCCGACGAGCTCTGCGGAGGCCAGCATGCCGGTCTTCACGGCCTGCACGCCGATGTCGTCGACGACGCTGCGGTACTGGGCCCGTACGGCCTCCACGGGCAGCTCCCACGCGCCCTGCACACCGGTCGAGTTCTGGGCGGTGACGGCGGTCAGCACGCTCATGCCGTGGACGCCGAGGGCCAGCATGGTCTTGAGGTCGGCCTGAATGCCGGCACCGCCGCCGGAGTCGGACCCGGCGACGGTGAGCACGCGAGGGGGTATGGGCATGTCCTCGAATCTACTGGGCGCGCCCCGATCCACCGGGCGCCGGGACCTGCTGAGCCTGTGGACCTACTGGGCGTCCGGCTGACTGCCGTCCTCGATGCCCCCGAAGTGGTCCCATCCGCCCTTGCTGGTCCACGGTGCGCCGTCGACCGTCACCTGGGGCAGCGCCGAGGGGTTGAGCACCTCTCCGATCACCTTCCAGCGGGCGGGCAGCTTGGCGTCCGGCGGGAACGTCGCGACGATCGCGTGGTCCTCTCCCCCGGTCAGCACCCACTGGAGCGGGTCGACGCCGACGGCCTGGCCGATGTCGTTCATCTGCGAGGGGATGTCGATCAGCCCCGAGCGCAGATCGATGCGGACCTTGCTGGCCTCGGCGATGTGCCCGAGGTCGGCCACGAGACCGTCGCTGACGTCGCACATGGCGGTGGCGCCGAGCCCGGCGGCCGCGGGGCCGGCGTGGTACGGCGGCTCGGGCCGGCGGTGCGCCTCGACGAAGGCGCGCGGCGAGCGGAAGCCGCGGGAGAGCACCGCGTGCCCGGCGGCTGACCAGCCCAGCCAGCCGGTGTAGGCGACGACGTCGCCGGGCTGGGCGCCCGCGCGGGTCACCGGCTCGTGGTTGCGCAGGTCCCCGAGTGCGGTGATCGCGATGGTGATCACGTCGCCGCGCACGATGTCGCCCCCGACGACGGCCGCCCCGGCCACCTGACACTCGTCCCGGATGCCGTCCATCAGCTCGGTGGCCCAGGTGACGGGAAGCTCGGCGGGCACCACGAGGCCGAGGAGCAGAGCGGTCGGGACCGCGCCCATGGCCGCGATGTCGGCCAGGTTCTGGGCGGCGGCCTTGCGCCCGACGTCGTACGCCGTCGACCAGTCACGGCGGAAGTGCCGGCCCTCCAGCAGCAGGTCCGTGCTCGCCACGACCCGCCGGTCCGGTGCGGCCACGACCGCGGCGTCGTCGCCGGGTCCCAGCCGCACCGCGGGGGTGGAGGTGAGCCGGGAGGTGAGCTCCCTGATGAGCCCGAACTCCCCCAACTCGCCCACAGTGCCCTTCACCGAGGTTCACCTCTCCGTTTGTGATGTGTCCGATGTATCCGACGTACCGGCGGCCCCGGCCGGCGACCCCGCACTGCGGTCGCAGGCCGTCCCCGCCGTCGGTACCGTCAAGAGATACGTCAACTTCTGCTCTGTGCACGCCACGCTGCGGGCGCCGTAAGCCGCGCAGGTCTCCCCGTGGCCCGCGACGACGCGATACCGTGGCGACCCTTCTCCTTGGGATCTCCCCACCGACGGTAGGGGACATGATCCTGCTGCCGCCCTGGAGGTTCCGTGGTACAGGCGTACATCCTCATTCAGACCGAGGTGGGCAAGGCGTCGACGGTCGCCGAGACCATCGGCAAGATCGCAGGCGTGATCCAGGCCGAGGATGTGACCGGCCCCTACGACGTCATTGTGCGCGCACAGGCCGACACGGTCGACGAGCTGGGCCGCATGGTGGTCGCCAAGATCCAGCAGGTCGACGGCATCACTCGCACCCTCACCTGCCCGGTCGTCCACCTGTAGCCCCCGTCTACCCTTGGCCGGTGACGTCTTTCGACCGCCGGCCCCTTGTCCTGTCCGCCGCCGCGCTCCTTGTCGCCGCCGCCGGCTGCTCCTCCAGCGACGCGTCGGCGTCGGCGGCGGTTCCCAGCCCCCCGGCCGGAGAAGCCGCCCTGTGCCGTGCGCTCGACCGAGCGCTGCCGCAGTCGGTCGCGGGGCAGGAACGGAAGGATCCCGAGCCCGCGTCCGAACTCACCGCCGGCTGGGGCGATGCCGCGATCGTACTGCGCTGCGGTGTGCCGCGGCCGGAGAGGATGTCCGATCCGCAGGCGCAGGGCGTCGAGGTGAACGGGGTCAACTGGCTGCTGGAGGAGAGCGACGACGGTCCGCGGTTCACCACGACGTACCGCAGGACCTATGTCGAGGTCACGCTCGCGAAGCAGTACACGCACGACGCGAGCCCGCTCACCGATCTGGCCGGGCCCGTCGAGAAGACGGTCCCTGCCACACTCTGACCCGGTTCGGAACTACCGCAGTCCGGTGGAACGGTTCAGCGCCGCCTGGATGAGCCGGTCCACCAGCTCGGTGTACGTCACGCCGCTCTCCTGCCACATCCGCGGGTACATGGAGATCGGGGTGAAGCCCGGCATGGTGTTGATCTCGTTGATGACGAACTCGCCGTCCTCGGTGAGGAAGAAGTCCGCGCGCACGAGGCCCTCGCAGGAGACGGCGTCGAACGCCTTGACCGCCAGACTCTGCACCTCGGCCGTCTGCTCGTCGGTCAGCGGCGCGGGCACCAGGCCGGCCGCCGAGTCGATGTACTTGGCCTCGAAGTCGTAGAACTCGTGCGACGAGACCGGCGGGATCTCGGCGGGCACGCTGGCGCGCGGGCCGTCCTCGAATTCGAGCACGCCGCACTCGATCTCGCGCCCCCGCAGCAGCGACTCCACCAGGATCTTGGGGTCGTGGCGGTGGGCCTCGGCGATCGCGTCGTCGAGTCCGGCGAGGCCGTCGACCTTGGTGATGCCCATCGAGGAACCGCCGCGTGCGGGCTTGATGAACAGCGGCCAGCCGTGCTCGCCCGCGAAGTCCACGATCTTCTTGCGGGCCGCGGACGGATCGGCCGCCCACTCGCGCGGGCGGATCACCTCGTAGGGACCGACGGGCAGGCCGAAGGAGATGAAGACGCGCTTCATGTACTCCTTGTCCTGGCCGACCGCCGAGGCGAGCACGCCCGAGCCGACGTACGGGACGCCGGAGAGCTCCAGGAGACCCTGCAGCGTGCCGTCCTCGCCGTACGGGCCGTGCAGCATCGGGAAGACGACGTCGACCTCGCCGAGCACCTTGGGCACGGAGCCCGGCTCGCTGTAGACGACCTCACGGCTCCCGGGGTCGACGGAGAGCACCACGCCGCCCTCGTCGGACTCGGCCAGCTCGTCGACGCTGGGGGTCCGGCGTTCGATGATCGCCATCCGCTCCGGCTCGTCGGCGGTCAGAGCCCACCGGCCGTCGCTGGTGATGCCGATCGGCAGCACGTCGTACTTGGTGCGGTCGATGGCCCGCAGCACCGCGCCCGCGGTGACCACGGAGATCCCGTGTTCGGAGCTGCGGCCGCCGAAGACGACGGCTACGCGCGGCTTGCGGAGCTGCTGCTCGGGGCTCTGGGGGAGGTTCTCGGTGCTCATATCGCGATGAGACTACCCGCTGGTTCGTGACGCGTCAGCGCCGCTCGGACTTGGCGGCGCGGGACATGAGTTCCTTGAGCGCGACAACCGGCGGCTTCCCCTCGTGGACGATCCCGACGACCGTCTCCGTGATCGGCATGTCGACATCGTGCCGGCGTGCCAGATCGAGAACCGACTCGCAGGACTTGACGCCCTCCGCGGTCTGCTTGGTGACGGCGATCGTCTCCTGGAGCGTCATGCCACGGCCGAGGTTGGTGCCGAAGGTGTGGTTCCGCGACAGGGGCGACGAGCAGGTGGCGACGAGGTCGCCGAGGCCCGCGAGTCCGGAGAAGGTGAGCGGGTCGGCGCCCATGGCGAGGCCGAGGCGGGTGGTCTCGGCGAGGCCGCGGGTGATCAGCGATCCCTTGGCGTTGTCGCCGAGTCCCATGCCGTCGGCGATGCCTACGGCGAGCCCGATGACGTTCTTGACGGCGCCGCCCAGTTCGCAGCCGACGACGTCGGTGTTGGTGTACGGGCGGAAGTAGGGCGTGTGGCAGGCGGACTGCAGCCGCCGGGCCACGGCCTCGTCGCGGCAGGCCACCACGGCGGCGGCCGGCATGCGGGAGGCGATCTCCTTGGCCAGGTTGGGGCCGGTGACCACGGCGACGCGGTCGGCGGGCACCCCGGCCACCTCCTCGATGACCTCGCTCATCCGCTTCGCGGTGCCGAGTTCGACGCCCTTCATCAGCGAGACGAGGACGGTGTCGGGGGCCAGTTCGGGGGCCCAGGCGGCGAGGTTGCCGCGCAGCGTCTGGGAGGGGACGGCGAGGACGGTGAAGTCTGCGCCGTGCAGGGCCTCGGCCGCATCCGTGGTCGCCCGCAGGTTCACCGGGAGCTCGATGCCGGGCAGGTAGTCCGGGTTGGTGCGGGTGGTGTTGATGGCGTCGGCGAGTTCGGCACGGCGGCCCCAGAGGGTGACGTCGCACCCCGCGTCGGCGAGGACCATGCCGAACGCGGTGCCCCACGAGCCCGTTCCGAAGACGGCTGCCTTGACGGGCTGGGTCACTTCACTTCCTCCCCGGCGGCCTTGCGGCGCTGCTCGGAACGCGCTTCGCGCAGATCGTACGGCTTCTCGGGCGCCTTCTCGCCGCGGATCTCCTCCAGGAGCACGGTGATCGCGGCCATAATCTCCTCTGTCGCGGCCCTGAGCACCTCGGGCGTGGGGTCCTGGTCGTAGAAACGCGTGAGATCGACGGGCGGGCCGGCCAGCACCTGGAGCGTCTTGCGCGGGAAGAGGCGGATCTTGTTCTCCTTGGCGTACGGCGGCATCGCCAAGTTGGCGCCCCACTGGGCGACCGGGATGACCGGCGCCTTGGTCTGCAGGGCGGCGCGGGCAACTCCCGTCTTCGCGGTCATCGGCCACTGGCCGGGCTCGCGGGTGAGCGTGCCCTCGGGATAGAAGGCCACGCATTCGCCGCGCTGTACGGCCTCGACGGCGGCACGGAAGGCGCCGACCGCGTTCGAGGATTCGCGGAAGACGGGGATCTGGCCCGTCCCGCGCAGCATCAGCCCCACACCGGGCGCCTTGAAGAGCGCCGCCTTGGCCAGGAAGCGGGGCACTCGTCCGGTGTTGTACTGGAAGTGCCCGTAGGAGAACATGTCGAGATACGAGTTGTGATTGATGGCGGTGATGAATCCGCCCTCGGCCGGAATGTGTTCCATTCCCCGCCAGTCCCGCTTGAACAGAAGCAACAGCGGCGGCTTGGCGATGACCGCCGCCAGGCGGTACCAGAAGCCGATTCTACGGCGGGACACTCGGACACCTTCCTCTACGACCGGGCTACTGCCTGGCTGCTGGGGGTCAAGTGTCGCCCCAGGCCCCTGGTCTGTCGAGGACACGGTACGCCCCGCCCTCGCACCCGGCCCTCGGGCCCTTCGCCGCCCCGGGCGACAATGAGGCCCCGACGCGCACGGACGGAGAGCCCGCCACGGACACGAAGCCGACCCTCCTGTGGTCCTTGATCGTCCCGCTGAAGCCTCTTGCCCTCGCCAAGAGCAGGCTGGCGGAAGTGGCGGACGACGTGCTGCGGCCGCGGCTCGCGCTGGCCTTCGCCCAGGACACCGTGGCCGCGGCGCTGGCCTGCACGGCGGTGCGCGATGTGGTGGTCGTCACGGACGACCCGGCGGCCGGGGCGTCGCTGGCGGCGCTCGGGGCGCGGACGGTGCCGGACGCGCCCGCGGCGGGGCTCAACGCGGCCCTGGCGCACGGTGCGCACGCGGTGCGCGCGCGACGCCCGGGTGCGGCGGTCGCCGCGCTCAACGCCGATCTGCCGGCATTGCGGCCACGCGAATTGGCCCGGGTACTGAGTGCGGCTTCGGTATTTACCCGGGCATTTCTGGCAGATGCCGCCGGAATCGGTACGACATTGCTCAGTGCGTTGCCGGGAGTGGAATTGCGTCCGGCTTTCGGCGGCCCTTCACGCCGTCGGCATTTGGCATCCGGCGCCGCGGAAATCCTTGTCGGCGGGGTCGATTCCGTGCGCCGCGACGTGGACACGGCGGCGGATCTGTCGGTGGCGCTGACGCTCGGGGTCGGCCCTCGGACCAGTCGGCGGCTCATGACGGGCGCACCCGCGCCGGACAGCCCCTAGCCTGCCCGCCCTGATCCGCCGGGCGGCTCCCGGCCCCGTAGGCTGGGCGCATGCAGGCGACCTCGTACACGTACGACCCCGAGACCCGCAGCGGGAGTGTGCTGCTCGACGACGGCACCCCGGTGGAGTTCGACACCGCCGCCTTCGACGCGGGCGGCCTGCGGCTGCTGCGTCCCGGCCAGAGGGTGCGGATCGAGACCGAGGGAGAGGGCGACGCCCGCCGCATCACCCTGGTGACGCTGCAGACGTTCTGACGCCGGGCGCGCATACGCCGCGGGCCGGTCTCCCCAGGGGGAGACCGGCCCGGCGCGTGAGTGGCCCTGTGTGACCTCGTACCGCTTGCTTCCGCCTACTTCTTGCGGGCGGTGGTCTTCTTGGCGGTGGTCTTGCGCGCCGTCGCCTTCTTGGCGGGCGCCTTCTTGGCGGTGGCCTTCTTGGCGGGAGCGGTCTTCTTCGCCGCCGCCTTCTTGGCCGTGGTCTTCGCCGGTGCGGCCTTCTTGGCCGCTGCCGTGGTCTTCTTGGCGGCCGGAGTGGTCTTCTTCGCGGTCGTCTTCTTCGCCGTGGTCTTCTTGGCGGCCGCGGTGGTCTTCTTCGCGGTCGTCTTCTTCGCCGTGGCCTTCTTGGCGGTGGCCTTCTTGGCCGCGGCCTTGGCGGTCGTACGGGTCGGGGCACCGCCGGAGAGGCTGCCCTTGGGGGCCTTCTTGACGGAGACCTCGCCTCCCTTGGGGAGCTTCTTCGTGCCGCTGACCAGGTCCTTGAAGCCCTGGCCCGCGCGGAACCGCGGGACGGACGTCTTCTTGACCCGCACCCGCTCACCCGTCTGCGGGTTGCGGGCGTAACGGGCGGGACGGTCGACCTTCTCGAACGAGCCGAAGCCGGTGACCGAAACCCGGTCTCCGGCGACTGTTGCGCGGACGATCGCGTCAAGCACCGCGTCGACAGCGTCAGCGGCCTGCTGGCGGCCGCCGAGCTTGTCGGCAATCGCTTCTACGAGCTGCGCCTTGTTCACGTCTTCCCCTTCGGAGACATTTGGCCGGAACGATTGCGTCCAGGCTTTTTCGCACGTTAGGCAGATATATACCGCAAATCAAACACGAAACGGGCTAATCACCCTAGTGCCGCAACGAAGTCGACCTCGGCGGAGTTCTGAGGTCAGTCACCTTCAGGGAATCGGCCCTCGTCGAGGTCCTTCATCAACCGGTCCAGACGCCTTGCCGCGTCCGGGAGATCGTGCTTCGCCGCTGCCGTGACGACCAGCAGCTTCCGGGACAGCGCCATCCTTACGCCCTCCGGGACTTGCAGTGCGCGCACTCTTGTGTGCGCTTCCTTCAATCGGGCCGCGACCGCCTCGTAGAGCTCGAGTTGGCTGTCACGTTCCATGCACCGATTGTGCCATCTGGGGCGAGTTGTCGCCCGATGGGGTCTCAACATGCGACTGCGCCCCCCACCGGGAGGTGGAGGGCGCAGATCGGGAAAAGCGCTGCTCAGGCGTCAATCGTACGGGGTTTGAAGGACGGTCGGCCCGCCTCGTACGCCGCGATGTCCGCTTCGTTCTGAAGGGTGAGGCTGATGTCGTCGAGGCCGTTCAGCAGTCGCCAGCGGGCGTTCTCGTCGAGTTCGAAGTCGGCGTCGATTCCCGGCGCGAGGACCTTTCGCTGCTCCAGGTCCACCGTGATCTCCACGGTGGGGTCCGCCTCGGTCAGCGCCCAGAGCGCGTCCACGGTCTCCTGGTCGAGTACGACGGTCAGCAGACCGTTCTTGAGGGAGTTGCCGCGGAAGATGTCGGCGAAGCGGGACGAGATGACGGTCTTGAAGCCGTAGTTCTGCAGGGCCCACACGGCGTGCTCGCGCGAGGAGCCGGTGCCGAAGTCGGGGCCGGCGACCAGGACCGTGGCGCCGCTGCGCTCCGGCCGGTTGAGCACGAACTCGGGGTCCTTGCGCCAGGCCTCGAACAGGCCGTCCTCGAACCCGTCGCGGGTGACCTTCTTCAGCCAGTGCGCGGGGATGATCTGGTCGGTGTCGACGTTGCTTCGGCGCAGCGGAACGGCGCGGCCGGTGTGCGTGGTGAAAGCTTCCATGGTTCCTCAGACCCCCGCGGGCGTAGAGACGACGACGTCGGACAGGTCGGCCGGGGAGGCCAGATGGCCGAGCACCGCGGTGGCGGCGGCGACCTGCGGCGAGACCAGGTGCGTACGGCCGCCCTTGCCCTGCCTGCCCTCGAAGTTGCGGTTGGAGGTGGACGCGGAACGCTCGCCCGGAGCCAGCTGGTCGGGGTTCATGCCCAGGCACATGGAGCACCCCGCGTGGCGCCATTCGGCCCCCGCGGCGGTGAAGACCTTGTCCAGGCCCTCCTCGACCGCCTGCAGGGCGACCCGGACGGAGCCCGGGACGACCAGCATCCGTACGCCGTCGGCGACTTTGCGGCCGTCCAGGATCTCGGCGGCCGAGCGCAGGTCCTCGATACGGCCGTTGGTGCACGAGCCTACGAAGACGGTGTCGACCTTGATGTCGCGCAGCGGCTGTCCGGCGGTCAACCCCATGTACTCCAGGGCCTTTTCGGCCGCCAGGCGCTCCGAAGCGTCCTCGTACGAAGCCGGGTCGGGGACGTTCGCCGACAGGGGCGCGCCCTGGCCGGGGTTGGTGCCCCAGGTGACGAACGGGGCCAGTTCGGCGGCGTCGATGAACACCTCGGCGTCGAAGACGGCGTCGTCGTCCGTGCGCAGCGTCTTCCAGTACGCGACGGCGGCGTCCCAGTCCTCGCCCTTGGGAGCGTGGTCGCGACCCTGCAGGTAGTCGAACGTGGTCTGGTCCGGGGCGATCATGCCCGCCCGGGCGCCGGCCTCGATCGACATGTTGCAGATGGTCATCCGGGCCTCCATCGAGAGTTTCTCGATGGCGGAGCCGCGGTACTCGATGACGTAGCCCTGGCCGCCGCCGGTGCCGATCTTCGCGATGATGGCGAGGATCAGGTCCTTGGCGGTGACGCCGTCGGGCAGCTCGCCCTCGATCGTGATGGCCATGGTCTTGGGGCGGGCCATCGGCAGGGTCTGGGTGGCCAGCACGTGCTCCACCTGGGAGGTGCCGATACCGAAGGCCAGCGCGCCGAAGGCGCCGTGGGTGGAGGTGTGCGAGTCACCGCAGACGACCGTGGTGCCGGGCTGGGTCAGACCCAGCTGCGGGCCGACGACGTGCACGACGCCCTGCTCGACGTCGCCGAGCGGGTGCAGCCGGACACCGAACTCCGCCGCGTTCTTCCGCAGGGTCTCCAGCTGTGCGCGGGAGACCGGGTCGGCGATCGGCTTGTCGATGTCGAGGGTCGGGGTGTTGTGGTCCTCGGTGGCGATGGTGAGGTCGAGCCGCCGCACCCGGCGACCGGTCTTCCGCAGCCCGTCGAAGGCCTGGGGGCTGGTCACCTCGTGCAGCAGGTGCAGATCGATGAAGAGGAGGTCGGGCTCGCCTTCGGCGCGCCGGACGACATGGTCGTCCCAGACCTTCTCCGCGAGTGTCCTACCCATCGCTTTCCCTCCGGCCGGCTGTGCCGCCGACACAACTAGAGATCTTGGTGCAATGCCCGTTGGTCCGCGGGCCGCCACTACAGCGTGACAAGTTCCATGGAAAATTGAACTTGCGTTTCACAGAGTGAGACGTGAGTATCGTTGCATGGACAACTCTAGCGGCGTCGGTGTTCTCGACAAGGCGGCCCTTGTCTTGAGCGCCCTGGAGTCCGGTCCGGCCACCCTCGCGGGTCTGGTCGCGGCCACGGGACTCGCACGACCCACGGCCCATCGCCTGGCCGTGGCACTGGAACACCACCGTATGGTGGCGAGGGACATGCAGGGCCGGTTCATCCTCGGACCGCGGCTGGCGGAGCTCGCCGCCGCCGCCGGCGAGGACCGGCTGCTGGCCACGGCCGGACCTGTGCTCACCCACCTGCGCGACGTGACCGGCGAGAGCGCCCAGCTCTACCGCCGGCAGGGAGACATGCGCATCTGCGTGGCGGCGGCCGAGCGGCTGTCCGGACTGCGGGACACCGTGCCCGTCGGCTCCACGCTCACGATGAAGGCCGGCTCCTCGGCGCAGATCCTGATGGCCTGGGAGGAGCCCGAGCGGCTGCACCGCGGCCTGCAGGGCGCGCGCTTCACGGCGACGGCCCTGTCGGGCGTACGGCGCCGGGGCTGGGCCCAGTCGATCGGCGAGCGCGAGCCGGGCGTGGCCTCCGTCTCCGCTCCCGTGCGGGGCCCGTCGAACCGCGTGGTGGCCGCCGTGTCGGTCTCCGGCCCCATCGAGCGCCTGACCCGCCATCCCGGGCGTATGCACGCTCAGGCCGTCATCGACGCCGCCGCGCGTCTGAGCGAGGCGCTGCGCCGCTCCGGCTGACCTTCCTTACGGCAGCGCCACATCGCCCTGCCGGCCCCTTCAACGCCGCAGGGGCCGGCCGGAGGTGTTTCCGGGGCGTGCCGGGTGCAGCATGGAAATACCTGCCGAGCGACGGAGGTGCAGGACCATGGCCGAGTTCATGGACGTACACCACGGGATGAAGGGCATCACGAGCGACCAGCTCATGGAGGCACACCGCGCGGATCTCGCGATCGAGGGCGAGGAGGGCGTGCACTTCAAGCAGGCGTGGGCGGATCCTGATTCGGGGACCGTGTACTGCCTGTCGGAGGGGCCGTCCGCGGACGCCGTGCAGCGCGTTCACGAGCGCACGGGCCACCCGGCGGACGAGATCCACGCGGTGCCCCTGACCGTTTGAGCCTTTCCGTGGAGCCTCCGTCACGTGCGGTGACGGAGGCTCCACCATGTCCGGCCTCAGACGCGCAGCCGGTCCTGGGCCTGGACGCCGTCGCGAAGCGAGGCCGTGCCGTACGCCCGGCCGAGGCCGTAGGGCGGCATGTCGCCGTACATGGTCTCGTACGACCCCTTCGGCACGATGTACGTCTCGTGCCAGATGCCGACGTGCCTCCCGCCCTTGCGGGCCAGCCGGTTGTAACGACCCCACCACGGGCGGTGGCGCCTGTCGGGGGCGCTCGCGTAGGCGAGGAGCTTCTCCTTCGACTCCCAGTACTGGACGACGTAGTACGTGCGGGGCGAGCCCGTCAGCAGGATGTGGTGCAGGAGACCGAGCGAGCGGTCGCTGCCCAGCTCCCTCAGCATCATCGGCATCGCGAGCAACACCGGCAGCCAACGGTGCACTGCCCAGAGGTGGTTGACCCGCATGCCGATCAGGAAGACGACGACGTCGCCGGATGCCGCGGCCGTGGTACGGCCGGGCAGCGTCTTGCTGCTCATGGTGACCCCCAGACTGTGTTGGATAGTGGCACTACCCATGATTGGATAGTGCCACTCTCCAAAGAAGGGTGCAAGGGGAATGCGGCTCTCGGAACTGAGCGAGCGGAGCGGGGTCTCCACCGCGACGATCAAGTACTACCTGCGCGAGCGGCTGCTGCCGCCCGGCCGGCGCGTCACCGCCACGCAGTCCGAGTACGACGAGAACCATCTGCGCCGGCTGCGACTGGTGCGGGCGATGATCCAGGTCGGCGGCGTGCCCGTGGCCACGGCCCGCGAGGTGCTCGCCCACGTCGACGACGAGTCACTCGGACTCACGATGCGCCTGGGCGCGGCGACATGGGCACTGCCCCAGCTGCCGGAGGCGCCCGTGGACGACGCGGCCACGGCGGACGCCCGGCAGGAGGTCGAGCGGCTGCTGGAGGAACTGGGCTGGGACAGCGCGCGCGAGATCGGCGACCTCTCCCCCGTCTACCGCGCACTGGTGACGTCGCTCGCCACGCTGAGCAGCCTCGGGTACGCGGTCTCGGCCGCCGAACTGCTGCCGTACGCACGCCAGATGGAGCAGATCGCCCGATACGACATGGACCAGCTGGAGAACTACCCGGCGGGCGCCGAGCAGGTGGAGATGGCGGTGGCGGCGCAGGTGCTGTACGACCCGCTGTTGCTGAGCCTGCGACGGCTCGCCCTGGAGGCGGAGACGGCCCGCCGGTACGGCATCGTCTAGCCCCCGCGAAACGCCGAAGGGGTCCTCCACCTCGGTGGAGGACCCCTTCGGTCTCGTACCCCCGACCGGATTCGAACCGGCGCTACCGCCTTGAGAGGGCGGCGTGCTAGGCCGCTACACAACGGGGGCAAGATCGTGATCCATGGGCTGGATCCGCTGGGCTACCAGGACTCGAACCTAGACTAAATGAACCAGAATCACTCGTGCTGCCAATTACACCATAGCCCATGGTGGTTTAGACCAGTACCCCCGACCGGATTCGAACCGGCGCTACCGCCTTGAGAGGGCGGCGTGCTAGGCCGCTACACAACGGGGGCCCTAGCGATCCTGCATCGAGAGCGACCGGGTGCGACCCAGGTGATCTCGCGGGAAGGATCTGTACCCCCGACCGGATTCGAACCGGCGCTACTGCCTTGAGAGGGCAGCGTGCTAGGCCGCTACACAACGGGGGCTTTGCAGATGAGCTCTGCGAGCTGGCCTACCAGGACTCGAACCTAGACTAACTGAACCAGAATCAGTCGTGCTGCCAATTACACCATAGGCCACCAAAACGCAACCCCCTGTGGGGATCTTGTTCGGGTTTGCGCTTCCGGTTCCGGGCTTTCGGCCCGCTCCCCTTGGCGCAGGAAGAACATTACCCGAAGGTGGACGGCGCTCCAAAACGGGTATCGCCACGCAGCAGTGCGGGCAGCTGGCCGAGACCGGTGATCCGGGTGAGCTCCGGTCTGCCGCCGAGACCGGCGCGGTCGAGCCAGATGCCGGTGAGTCCCGCCTCGACGGCGCCGCGGGCGTCGATGTCGGGCTGGTCACCGACGTACGCGACCTCGCACGGCGCGAGGCCCATGACCTCGCAGGCGCCGAGGAAGGCGGCGGCTTCGGGCTTGGAGACGCCGAGTTCCACGGCGCACACGACGGCTTCGAAGCGGTCCCGCACGCCGAGGACGCGGAGTTTGCGGTCCTGGTTGTGGATGCTGGAGTTCGACAGGACGGCGTGACGGTAGTCACGGGCGAGAAGGTCGAGAACGGGCACGGCGTCGGGGAACAGCGCCCAGGCGGCCTCGTAGTGGTCGACGTGCCGGCCGAACCAGGCGTCGGCCTCGTCGTCGCTCATCCCCGGCGCAGCGAGGAACTGCCGGACCCTGTCGCGCCGCTGCCCCGTGAACGTGGTCTCCCCGGCGGCGAAGCGGGCCCACTGGACGTCGGTGATCTCCCGCCATGCGACGAGGGCCTGCTCGACGGAGTCGTATCCGCCGGGCAGGCCCTCGTTCCGCAGGTGCTCGCGCATGCCGGCGCGGTCGGCGCTCGCGTAGTCGAAGATCGTGTCGTCGATGTCCCAGAGGACGGCGCGGATCGGCATGCCCCGACCGTACCGCCACGCCGCCGCCCGGCCGGCGGTTCGGGGGTCATCCCCCGATGAACGCAGTGTCGATGTCCCAGAGGACGGCGCGGATCGGCATGTCCCGACCGTACCGCCGCGACGTCGCCCGGCCGGCGGTTCGCATACGGCCGAAGCCGGCGCTCAGGCCATGGCCTCGGCCGGGACCACGAAGAAGTCCGTCACGAAGCAGACGACCTCGCCGGAGGCGTCGCGGCCGACCCAGGTCGGGTAGGCGCCGTCGCCCCAGCCGGACATGAAGGCGATCAGGTTGTGGCCGGTGTCGGGGGCGGTGACCGTGTGGGGGCCCAGGTACGCGCCGCCGCCCGCGTCGAAGGCGTCCCACAGCGGCCCTTCGTCGCCCACGCAGTCGGGGAAGGACTCGTCACAGGCCGCGTCGTAGAAGCAGCCCGTGCCCGCGTCCACGCCGTAGGCGAAGAACTCGTCGTCGGCCAGTTCCGCCGGGTCCTGGCCCGCCTGGTGGGCGATCTCCCAGGTGACCGGTTCGGTGTCCCTGATCAGCAGGCGGGCGGCGGCGATCCGCAGGTGGGGCTCGTCGGCCGGCGGCTCGTCGGGCTCCGCGAGCGTGGCGACGGCGCAGTCCACCGGGTAGCGGCCCGGGGCGACCTCGGCGGTGAACGGCTCGGACTCGCCCGTGCCCAGCGAGACGAAGGGGTCGCAGGCCACTACCCTGCCGGTGGGCAGCCACAGTTCGCCGCCCTTGACCACGGACATCGTGCCGACGAGCGATCCCATGTCCTGGAAGCGGTTGCCGGGCGTGAAGTGCCAGGAGAAGTCGGGCGCGGGCATGGGCATGCTGGTCCCCCAGGAAGCCGAGACGATCGTGATCGCCCCGAACACTAGTCCCGCGCTCCGACAACGCCGAAGGGGCGGCGGCCTCTTCGGCCACCGCCCCTTCCGCACACCGATTACGCCGCGAGCTTCGCCAGCGCCGCGTCGATACGGGCCAGGGTCCGGTCCTTGCCCAGGATCTCCAGGGACTCGAACAGCGGCAGGCCCACCGTGCGGCCGGTGACCGCGACGCGGACCGGGGCCTGGGCCTTGCCGAGCTTGAGGCCGTGGGCCTCGCCGGCGGCCAGGACGGCCTCCTTGAGGGAGTCCGCGCTGGACCAGTCGGCCCCCTCCAGCTTCTCGCGGGCGGTGGTCAGCAGCGCGGCCGGATCGCCCTTCATCGCCTTGGTCCAGGACGCCTCGTCCTCGACCGGCTCGTCGAGGAAGAGGAAGTCGACGTTGGCGGTGATGTCGGAGAGGACCGTCAGGCGGGTCTGCGCGTGCGGCGCGATGGCCTCCCACTTCGCCGGGTCGAAGTTCTCCGGCGCCCAGTTGGCGTGCGGCGCCCGGAGCCAGGGCTCGCACGCCTCGGTGAACGCCTTCACGTCGAGCATGCGGATGTGGTCGGCGTTGATGGCCTCGGCCTTCTTCAGGTCGAAGCGGGCCGGGTTGGCGTTGACGTCCGCGAGGTCGAACTTCGCGACCATCTCCGGGATGGTGAAGATGTCCTGGTCGGCGGAGAAGGACCAGCCGAGCAGGGAAAGGTAGTTGAGCAGGCCCTCGGGGAGGAAGCCGCGCTCCCGGTAGAGGTTGAGGGACGCCTGCGGGTCGCGCTTGGACAGCTTCTTGTTGCCCTCGCCCATGACGTACGGCAGGTGACCGAAGGAGGGGATCTCCTTGGCGATGCCGAGCTCGATCAGGGCCTTGTACAGCGCGATCTGGCGCGGGGTGGAGGACAGCAGGTCCTCGCCGCGCAGCACGTGGGTGATCTCCATCAGCGCGTCGTCGACCGGGTTGACGAGCGTGTAGAGCGGGGCGCCGTTCGCGCGGACGATGCCGTAGTCCGGGACGTTGTCCGGCGTGAACGTCAGCTCGCCGCGCACCAGGTCGGTGAAGGTGATCGGCTCGTCGGGCATCTTGAAGCGCACGATGGACTCGCGGCCCTCGGCGTCGTACGCGGCCCGCTGCTCGGCGGTCAGCGTGCGGCACTTGCCGTCGTAGCCGGACGGGCGGCCGGCGGCGCGGGCGGCGTCGCGGCGCGCCTCCAGCTCGAGCGCGGTGCAGTAGCAGTGGTACGCGTAACCGCCGGCGATCAGCTTCTCGGCGACGTCCTTGTAGGTGTCCATCCGCTGCGACTGGCGGTAGGGGCCGTGGGGGCCGCCCACTTCGGGGCCCTCGTCCCAGTCGAGCCCGAGCCAGCGCAGCGAGTCGAGCAGCTGGTTGTACGACTCCTCGGAGTCGCGGGCCGCGTCGGTGTCCTCGATGCGGAAGACCATGGTGCCGCCGTTGTGCCGGGCGTAAGCCCAGTTGAACAGGGCGGTGCGGACCAGGCCCACATGGGGGTTGCCGGTCGGGGACGGACAGAAACGTACGCGGACGTTCGCGTTAGCCACGCTTGATCACCTTGTTGGTGAGAGTGCCGATGCCTTCGATGGTGACGGCGACCTCGTCGCCGACGTTCAGGGGGCCGACCCCCGCGGGGGTGCCCGTGAGGACGACGTCGCCCGGGAGCAGCGTCATGGCCTCGGTGATGTGCACGATCAGGTCCTCGACGGACCGGACCATGTCGCTCGTACGCCCCAGTTGGCGCTGTTCGCCGTTGACCGTGCACTGGATCGTCAGGTCGGCGGGGTCGAGGTCGGTCTCCACCCAGGGGCCGAGCGGGCAGGAGGTGTCGAAGCCCTTGGCCCTGGCCCACTGCTTCTCGCGCTTCTGGGCGTCGCGTGCGGTGATGTCGTTGGCGCAGGTGTAGCCGAAGATCACGTCCTTGACGCGTTCGCGCGGGACTTCGCGGCACATGCGGCCGATGACGACGGCGAGCTCGGCCTCGTGGTGGAGCTCGTTCGAGAACGAGGGGTACTCGATGGCGTCGCCGGGGCCGATCACGGAGGTGGTGGGCTTGAAGAAGGCGACGGGGACCTCCGGGACCTCGTTGCCGAGCTCCGCCGCGTGCTCCGCGTAGTTGCGGCCGATGGCCACGACCTTGTTGGGGAGCACCGGGGGCAGCAGCCTGACCTTGCTCAGCGGCACCTTGGTGCCCGAGAGCTCGAAGTCGGTGTACGGAATGCCCTTGATGATGTCGAGGAGGAGGCCGTCGGGGCCTTCCTCGACCGCGCCGAAGGCGACATTGCCGTCGATGGAGAACCTGGCGATGCGCACGGGTTGCTGTCGCCCCTCACTACTCACTCGCTGACCGGCCCGGCTCGCTGACCGGAGACTGACGCTCCAGGCTAACGCGGCGGGGCCTGCCCGACGTGCCGATCACGGCGTGGGCAGGCAGGCGTCCGGCTCCACCCAGGGCCTGGGGGTCCCCCGGCGAAGCCCAGGGGGAGAGCCGAAGGGGCGCGGCGGCGTCCCGAAAGGGAGAACGTACGGGGGAGAACCGATCTCAAGAAACGGGCGCGCGGGTGAGCGGAAGGGGCGCCGCGGCCGTACTACTGCGTGGGCGCGTCCATGAGGATGGTGCGGCGGGGGTTGGCCGTCTGCGTGGGAAGATCGACCGCGTGCTCCGGCCGCTCCGGCGTCTGCAGCTCGTCCGCGTCCTCGAGGTGCGCGAGCGTCGTGCGACGGGGGTTGGCTATGTTGCGGAACATCATCGTCGTCTTCATCGGTGGTTTCAGACCTTGTCGGAGTAGGGATGCTGCGGGAAGCCCGGTTGACCGAACACCCGTCCTTGTAAAGCGTCAGGCTAAACATTCCATTCCCACGGAAAGCCAGGGGGAGGCGCTGATCTCTGTGTGAGTTTGCTCACGAAGACAGTGTCATTTCGGGCAATCCGGGCTGTGGATCTCCCTTGCAGGATCGGACATTCCGCCACTGAAGGCGCCATTCCGCTCCTGATCATCGCGACTGGGACACCCCCCACCCCTAAGCGACTCATCCCATAAAGTCCGTTTCCTCCGTAAACACTTTCTACGACTTGTGACATAACACTTACACCGTGTCACGGAGGTCACAGGCCGGTACGCGGCCCTTGTTGGAGATCCGGCACTGTGCTGGAATTCCACGCACCGCCGCGGTTTCAGGCCGGCGCGCAAGGGGCGCAACGCAGCGCCGAGTGGCGGCGGGGAAGGGGGAGCAGCGCCGGTCAATCACGACCACCATGGGGCAGCGATCGATGCCCCGAGACGCCGACACCGTCCCGCCGTGCAAGCGGAGGGACGCCTGGTCCAGAGGTTGCGACGCTAGTGCAGGGACGTTTCAAGAGGGATGGCCTGGGGTCCCCCCAGGCCCGCCAGGGCCGCGGGGAAGCTGCGGCGGAACAGGAGTCGCGCGGCGGGACCGACCGCGGCTCCTCGCCCCAGCACGCCCACAACCAGGGACCGGCCGCGCCCGGTGACGGCGGCGAGCGAGGCGCGCGCCCCGGCACGTCGGCACCCTCCGCGGACGGCGCCAAGGGCCCGTCCACGGGGAAGGGACCCACGGACACCGGCTCGCGAATAGCACTGCGGAACTGGCGCATCAGCACGCGCCTGGTCTCCCTGCTCACCCTGCCGGTCGTCGCGGCGACCACGCTGGGCGGACTCCGTATCCAGGAGTCCATGGACGACATGAAGCAGCTGGACCACATGCAGCTGCTCACGGAGATGACCCGGGCGGCGACCGACCTGGCGCAGGCGCTGCAGTCCGAGCGCGACCTGTCCGCCGGCCCGCTCGCCAACGGCTCCCCCGTCACGGACTTCAAGGTCTCCGGCCCGCGCAACCAGACCGACCTGGTCAAGAAGGCGTTCCTCGACGCCACCCGCAACATCCCCAACACGGACGACGACGAGGCGCTGGAGAGCATCCGCGCCAACGCGAACCAGATCGCCGTCCAGGTCAACGGCCTCAACAAGATCCGTTCCACGGCGTACGAGGGCGACGTCCCGAACTCCCAGACGGTGGAGGCGTACAGCCGGCTCATCGAGTCGCTGCTGAGCCTGTCGCAGGACATGGCGCAGGCGACCAGCAACCCGGAGATGATCAAGCGCACGCGTGCGCTGGCGGCGTTCTCGTCCGCCAAGGAGTACGCGTCCATCCAGCGCGCGATCATCGCCGCCGCCCTGCCCGGCGGTGACGACGCCAAGGCCCCCGGTCTGTCGGAGAACGACCGCCTGTACGGCAAGGCCGCCGTGGAGAACGGCGAGACCGAGCTCAAGGCGTTCAAGGCGATCTACGAGTCCACCGGCGGCGACGCCGAGGAGCTCACCGCCACGCTGGACAACGGCAACCCGACCATCGCGGCCTCCGAGCTGTACGCCAAGCGCGTCCTGGACACCGAGGGCCAGATCAGCCGCCTGCCCGAGCGGTCGCACCTGGACTGGACCGACGACTACTCGGTCCGCGTCAACGCGATGAAGCAGATCGAGGCCACCCTCCTCGGCCAGATGGAGACCAAGGCCCGTGAGCTGCGCGAGGAGTCGCAGCGCGACGCCATCATCAACGGTGCGCTGATCCTCGTCGTCCTCGGCGTCTCGCTCGTCGGCGCGTTCGTCGTGGCGCGATCCATGATCCGCTCGCTGCGCCGCCTGCAGGACACCGCCACGAGGGTCGCCCAGGACCGGCTGCCCGAGCTCGTCAAGCAGCTGTCGGAGGCCGACCCGCAGGACGTCGACACCTCCGTCGAGTCCGTCGGTGTCCACTCCCGGGACGAGATCGGCCAGGTGGCCGCGGCCTTCGACGACGTGCACCGCGAGGCGGTCCGCCTCGCCGCCGAGCAGGCCCTGCTGCGGGGCAACGTCAACGCGATGTTCACCAACCTCTCGCGCCGCTCCCAGGGCCTCATCCAGCGTCAGCTCTCGCTCATCTCCGAGCTGGAGTCCCGCGAGGCCGACCCGGACCAGCTGTCCTCGCTGTTCAAGCTCGACCACCTCGCGACCCGTATGCGCCGGAACGGCGAGAACCTCCTCGTCCTCGCGGGCGAGGAGCCGGGCCGCCGGTGGACGCGGCCGGTCCCGCTGGTCGACGTCCTGCGTGCCGCCGCGTCCGAGGTGGAGCAGTACGAGCGCATCGAGCTGGCGGCGGTGCCCGCGACCGAGGTCGCCGGCCGCGTCGTCAACGACCTCGTGCACCTGCTCGCCGAGCTGCTGGAGAACGCGACGTCGTTCTCCTCCCCGCAGACCAAGGTCCGGGTCACCGGTCACGCGCTGCCCGACGGACGGGTCCTCGTCGAGATCCACGACACCGGCATCGGCCTCTCCCCCGAGGACCTCGCCGCGATCAACGAGCGGCTGGCTTCGCCGCCCACCGTGGACGTCTCGGTCTCCCGCCGCATGGGTCTGTTCGTGGTCGGCCGCCTGTCCCTGCGGCACGGCATCCGTATCCAGCTGCGCCCGTCGGACTCCGGCGGCACCACCGCGCTCGTCATGCTGCCCGTCGATGTCGCCCACGGCAAGAAGGTCCCGGGCAAGCCCGGTGCGGGCGGCCCCGGCGCGGCGGCGCAGGGCCCCGGCGGCGACGCTCCCGGTCTGGCGGGCCGTCCCGGCGCCCCGGCCGGCGGCAGCCGTCCGGGCCTCGGCGGCGGTCCCGGTGCGGGCGGTCCCGGTGCGGGCGGTGCGCCCTCGGGCGGCCGTCTCGGTGCCGGTGCGCCGCGCGGCCAGGTCGGCGCCCCGTCGGCTCCCCGTGCCGCACTGCCGGGACGTGACGGTTCCTCCCGACCGGCCCAGGGCGGTCAGCACGCGGCCCCGCACGACCCTCAGCGTCAGGGCGGCGCCTTCGGCGCGGCCCGTGGCAGGCAGGGCACTCCGGCTCCCGCCCGTAACGAGGCCCCTCAGGGCGGCTTCCGTCAGGGTGCGCCGGGAGCGGACGACCGCGGCCGGCAGCTCCCGCCGACCGGCGGACCGCGTGCCGAGCTGCCGGGCGGCTCCCCCGCACGCCGCGAGGAGCAGCGTCCGCAGCGTCCGCAGACCACGAGCTGGGGCAGCGGCCAGGCCCCCACTGCGCAGCAGCGCCCGGCGGCCGACGCGCCGCGCGGCCACGAGGACCACGACGCCTCGCGCGGCCTCGGTGCCACGGCCGAGTTCGCCCGGCCCGACTTCAACGCGCCCGCGGGTCCCGGTTCCACGGGCCAGTTCGTGCGCTCCGACGTGTACGGCGGCCAGAACGGCGCGCAGCCGCAGGACCCGGCGCAGACCGCGCAGTTCGCCCGCCCGGACTTCCAGGCGCCGCAGCAGCCGGCCCCGCGCCGCCGGGACGAGGGCTTCCCGCCGGCACGGCCGGCCGCCTCTCTGCCCGCTCCGTACCAGCCCGAGGCGCTGCCTCCGGCGTCCGGCCCGGGGGACGGCCGTACGCCTCTGTACGACACGCTGGAGACGAACTGGTTCCACGGGGCACAGGGCGGTCAGCAGGCCGAGCAGCCGCAGCAGCCGCAGAGTTCCGCTCCGCGGATGCCGCTGCGCTCCCCCGCGCCGAACCCGGGGAACCCGGGCAACGCGCCCTCGGCGAACGGTGCGGCCTGGCGCACCTCGCCCAACGACGAGCTGGTGCGTCAGGCCGAACGGGTGCGCAAGCCCGCGGCCGGCGGCATCACCACCTCGGGGCTGCCCCGTCGCGTCCCGCGAGCGAACCTCGTCCCGGGGACCGCGCAGGAGCAGAACCACAACTCCGGTCCGCAGGTCTCACGCGCGCCCGACGACGTACGGGGCCGGCTGACCAATCTGCGCCGGGGTATTCAGCAGGGCCGGCAACAGAACAACTCGACGACCGGCAGCTTCAACCTCGGCCCCACTCACCAGCAGGAGCGATAGTTGAGTCCGATGAGCCAGGCGGCGCAGAACCTGAACTGGTTGATCACCAACTTCGTGGACAACACCCCCGGGGTGTCGCACACGGTGGTGGTCTCCGCCGACGGTCTTCTGCTGGCGATGTCCGAAGGTTTTCCGCGCGACCGCGCCGACCAGCTCGCGGCCGTGGCGTCCGGGCTCACCTCGCTGACCGCGGGAGCCTCCCGGATCTTCGAGGGCGGTCCGGTCAGCCAGACCGTCGTCGAGATGGAACGCGGCTTCCTGTTCCTGATGTCCGTCTCCGACGGATCGTCGCTGGCCGTGCTCGCGCACCCCGACTGCGACATCGGCCTGGTGGGCTACGAGATGGCCCTCCTGGTCGACCGCGCGGGCAGCGTCCTGACCCCTGATCTGCGCGCCGAACTCCAGGGAAGTCTCCTGCACTGACGTTCCGGCGGCCGCGGCGACCCCACTCGCCGGCAGGCCGCCGCCACCGCACCGACAACCCGAACGGCCGCCCCGAGGCCCCCCACCGGCCCCATCAGACGGCACAGCCGACCACTTGCTGTCACGCCCGGAGGATTCATGACCCCGCCACCCGCCTCTCACGATCCGTACGGCACGTCACTCGACGCGTACGGGGACGAGGGCGACCAGCCGCTGGTGCGTCCGTACGCGATGACCGGCGGCCGGACCCGGCCGCGCTATCAGCTCGCGATAGAGGCACTGGTCAGCACCACCGCGGACCCGGCACTGCTCGCCGGGCTGCTCCCGGAGCACCAGCGGATCTGCCACCTGTGCCGGGAGGTCAAGTCGGTCGCCGAGATCTCGGCGCTGCTGTCGATGCCGCTCGGTGTCGCGCGCATTCTCGTCGCCGACCTGGCGGAGGCCGGCATGGTGGCGATTCACCAGCCGGGCAACGGAGAGGCCGGCGGTACGCCGGATGTGACACTGCTCGAAAGGGTGCTCAGTGGACTTCGCAAGCTCTAGCGGCGGTTCGGCCCGGTCGACGACCTCCGCGAAGATCGTGGTGGCGGGCGGATTCGGCGTGGGCAAGACCACGTTCGTCGGCGCCGTCTCGGAGATCAACCCGCTGCGTACCGAGGCCGTCATGACGTCAGCGTCGGCGGGCATCGACGACCTCACGCACACCGGCGACAAGACGACAACAACCGTCGCCATGGATTTCGGCCGCATCACCCTCGACCAGGACCTGATCCTGTACCTCTTCGGTACCCCCGGACAGGACCGCTTCTGGTTCATGTGGGACGACCTCGTCCGCGGCGCCATCGGCGCCGTCGTCCTCGTCGACACCCGGCGGCTCGCCGACTGCTTCCCGGCCGTCGACTACTTCGAGAACAGCGGACTGCCGTTCGTCATCGCCCTCAACGGCTTCGACGGACACCAGCCCTACAACCCCGAAGAGGTACGCGAGGCCCTCCAGATCGGACCCGACACCCCGATCATCACCACCGACGCCCGCCACCGCGCGGACGCCAAGAGCGCCCTCATCACCCTCGTCGAACACGCCCTCATGGCGCGGCTCAAGTAGACGACGTCATACGGCAGTTGTCGTAGTTGTCGGGTAGCGGGCTGTGTCATTTGACACGGCCCGCCCCGCTGTTCATAACGTTTCGACAGAGAATTGCGGCAGAGCTGCCACCCCTTGCACACGTTCGGTGTCACTGTGCTCACATGAGCCTCGCCTTTTGACGGGGCTCGTTCTTTATGCCCGTTTTATCTGAGGGTTGGACCACTCGGAATCTCAGATTCCAGGTGTTTGGAATGGGACGGCTCGGCGTGCTGGAATTCGTCGAACTGCCGAGTAGTACGGCTATGAACGAACCACGGCACAGCGTAGGTGCCGACGCCGAGAGGTTGTTGGTCGAGTGAGGCGAAGCAAGACGAGCTCCGCAGAGCAGCAGGCGCGGGGCAACTTCACCCCGCCGCCGCGCACAGCGGTGACGCCTGCGGACACGTCGGGTGGTTCGAGCACGTCCCCGGCCGCCGGCAGCTCCAGCAAGCTGTCCCCGCGCAACTGGCGGGTGCCCACCCGCCTGAACGCGATCCTCTTCATACCCGTCCTCGTCGGACTGGTCATGGGCAGTTTCCAGGTGAAGCAGTCCATAGACACCTGGAGCGAGGCGCAGGACGCCGAGAAGACGGCGCTGATCGTGCGCGCCGCCTCGGAGTACGGCCAGGCCCTGCTCAACGAGCGCGACCTCACCGCCTCCACGCTGCTGCTGGCCACCAGCGAGGCCGACCGCAAGAGCCCCGCCGTCACCGAGGCGTACGAGACCACCGACGCCGCCGCGGCCAAGTTCCGCGAGGCCGTCGAGGACATGCCCGACGGGCAGGGTCTGGAGCGCCGTCTCGAGCTCTTCGACAAGGAGGAGCCGAACCTCGCCAAGCTGCGCCAGGCCGCCTACTCCAAGGCGCTCGACCCGGTGCAGACCGAAGAGGGCTACGTCAAGGTCCAGCACGTGCTCATGGAGTTCTCCAACGAGCTCGGCCTCGGCACCGGCAACGTCACCAGCTACGGCCGTACCGTCTACGCGGTCCAGCTCGCCAAGGCCGCCGCGTCGCTGCAGCGCTCGATCGGCATGCACCTGCTGATCCGGCCCAGCCAGGACGAGACCGTCTTCGCCAGGCAGACCGTCGCGTTCAACTCGTACAACTACCTCGAGCAGATCGCCATCGGCGAGTACGTCTCCGGCGGCACCGAGGCCGACACCGCCAAGCTCAAGCAGATCATGACGGGCAAGGCGGCGGACGGCGCGAAGCGGCTGCAGGCCGCGGGCCTCAACCCGCCGAAGGGCCCCGACGGCTCGTTCTTCACCGGCATGGCCGGTGCGATCGGCTCGGGCCTGACCCCGAAGCAGCTCAAGGCCAAGGACGTCACGCCCGAGACCTGGATGGGCGCGGCCACCGCCAAGTTCGACGGCTACACCGAGATCGAGCAGGACCTCGTCGACCGCGCCGTGACCGAGGCCTCCGAGATCTCCGACGACGCCCGCAACGACGCGGTCACCAACGGCGCCATCGTCGTCATCGCCCTGCTGGCCGCCTTCATCCTGGCCGGCCTCATGGCCCGCCAGATGAGCCGCTCGATGCGCCAGCTGCGCACCGCCGCCTTCGGCATCGCCGAGCAGCGGCTGCCGATGCTCGTCGACCAGCTCTCGCGCACCGAGCCCGGCCGCGTCGACACCCGCGTCCAGCCCATCCCGATCGACTCCCAGGACGAGATCGGCGAGGTCGCCCGTGCCTTCGACCAGGTCCACCGCGAGGCCGTCCGGCTCGCCGCCGAGCAGGCCATGCTCCGCGGCAACGTCAACGCGATCTTCACGAACCTCTCGCGCCGCAACCAGTCCCTGATCGAGGGCCAGCTGACGCTGATCACCGACCTGGAGAACAACGAGGCCGACCCGGACCAGCTGGAGAACCTCTTCAAGCTGGACCACCTGGCGACCCGTATGCGCCGCAACGGCGAGAACCTCCTCGTCCTCGCCGGCGAGGAGCCCGGCCGCCGCTGGAACCAGCCGGTGCCGCTGGTCGACGTGCTGCGCGCCGCCTCCTCCGAGGTGGAGTCCTACGAGCGCATCGAGCTCACCGGTGTCCCGGAGACGGAGATCCACGGCCAGGCCGTGACCGACCTCGTGCACCTGCTGGCCGAGCTGCTGGAGAACGCCACCACGTTCTCCTCCCCGCAGACCAAGGTCCGTGTCACCGCGACCCGTCTCCCCGACGGCCGCGTGATGATCGAGATCCACGACAAGGGCATCGGCCTGACCGCCGAGGACTTCGCGGACATCAACCACAAGCTGGCCAACCCGCCGACCGTGGACGCCGCCGTCTCGCAGCGCATGGGCCTGTTCGTGGTCGGCCGCCTCGCCGACCGGCACGGCATCCGCGTCCAGCTGCGTCCCTCGGGCGAGCAGGCCGGCACCACCTCGCTGGTCATGCTTCCCGACGCCATCACGCACGGTGGCGGCGGCGAGGCACTGCCGCAGGACGACTTCACCGTCTCGCAGATCATCCCGGAGCAGCAGTCCTACGAGGCCGCCCCGATGCGGACCGCGGCGGAGCTCGGCTTCGACGACTCCCGCTACGAGCAGACCGGCGACAAGGCGCAGCTCGACCCGGTGGGCCGCTCGCTCATGCGCGAGGAGCGCCGTGCGGCGCTGGAGGCGCAGGCACAGGGCGGTGACCGCCCGCTGTTCCGCGACGAGACGGCCCCCTACGCGCAGGAGCGGCAGCAGGAGTACGGCTCCGAGTACGGCCAGGAGTTCTCCCCCCAGGGCTACGCACAGGAGCAGCAGGGCTACGACCAGCAGCCGTACGGGGAGCAGTCGTACGACGAGCAGGGCTACGGCGACCAGGGTTACGGCGAGCAGGGCTACACCGACCACCAGGGAACGGCTGGGGGCTACCCCGAGCACCAGGCCCCGCAGGAGCACCTGCAGGACGCATATGCGGAAGCTGACTACCATGCTTCGCAGGGTTCCCGGCAGCAGTACGACGGCACCTACGAGACCCAGTCCCACCAGGCAGAGTGGTCGGATCAGGACAGCTACCAGGCCGCCTATGAGCCGGATTACCGCGCGGAATCGGAATCTGCCCCCAGCGCTCCCGCGAACGGCTCCGAGCGCGTAGGCTTCGAGCGTCCGGGACCCTCTCCGAGCAGCGGTCATGAGATGACCGCGTCCGGTCTCCCCCGGCGCGGCAGCGGTCAGCCGTCACAGCCTCAGCAGGAGGCCCAGCGGCAGTGGCAGCAGCCGGCCGAGCAGGCCCCGCAGGCTCCCCGGAGCGGGCAGGCCGGGGAGAACGGCACCGGCGGCGGGTCCTCCTCCGACGAGTGGCGTTCGACGAACGACGAGCGCTGGCAGCGGGCGGAGAAGCTCCGCGAGCCGAAGGCGGGCGGAGTCACCTCGTCCGGTCTCCCCCGGCGGGTGCCCAAGGCGAACCTGATCGAGGGCACCGCGGAGCAGACCCCGCAGGGCGGCCCACAGGTCTCCCGCGCCCCTGAGGACGTGCGTGGCAGGTTGAGCAACCTGCGGCGCGGTGTCCAGCAGGGACGCAACGCGGGAACGGACACGAACGGACCGGCCACTTACGATCGACCCAGTGGCCCGGGTAGTACCTACAACCAGGAGCGTTAGTGTGAGCCCGATGAGCCAGGCGGCGCAGAATCTGAACTGGTTGATCACCAACTTCGTGGACAACACCCCCGGGGTGTCCCACACCGTGGTGGTCTCCGCCGACGGACTCCTGCTGGCGATGTCCGAGGGTTTCCCGCGTGATCGTGCCGATCAGCTGGCGGCGGTCGCCTCCGGGCTGACCTCGCTGACCGCGGGAGCGTCCCGGATCTTCGAAGGCGGTGCCGTCAACCAGACGGTCGTGGAGATGGAGCGCGGCTTCCTCTTCATCATGTCCATCTCCGACGGGTCCTCGCTGGCCGTCCTCGCCCACCCGGAGGCCGACATCGGTCTGGTGGGCTACGAGATGGCCCTCCTGGTCGACCGTGCGGGCAGCGTCCTCACCCCCGACCTGCGTGCAGAGCTCCAGGGAAGTCTTCTCAACTGAGAAACGGACAGTGCATTTCCCGCCACCGCACCATAAGGTGCGGTGGCGCGGCTCCACAGGGACAGGGACCGGCGACCGGCAGTCGGAGGAGGAAACGTGGCAACACCCCCAGGCGGACACCCATTTGACGGTGCTCAACAGTCCCAGGGTGAGCACACTCACAACCGCTTCAACTTTCCTTCGACGCCGAGCAGACAGGACGGCGCCCAGCCGTACCAGCAGCCGCAGCCGCCGTCGGCCTACGACCCGTCGTACGACCGCTCTTACGACACCTCGTACGACCCGTCGTACGGACAGCAGCAGCCCCGTATCCAGCCGGTGGCGCCGCGACGGTCCCCCGAGCCCCGGACGGCCTCGGGGGCCGGCCCGGCTGCCGGGCCGGCCAAGCACAACCCCCTGGTCCGGCCGTACGCGATGACCGGCGGACGGACCCGCCCGCGCTACCAGCTCGCCATCGAGGCACTGGTCAGCACCACGGCCGATCCGGCCCGGCTGCAAGGGCAGTTGCCCGAGCACCAGCGGATCTGCCGGCTGTGCTTCGAGATCAAGTCTGTTGCCGAGATCTCGGCACTTCTCTCCATCCCCCTCGGCGTTGCCCGGATCCTCGTCGCCGACCTGGCCGAGGCCGGACTTGTCGCCATCCACCAGCCCGGCGGCGACGCGGCCGCCGGCGGCCAGCCAGACGTGACACTGCTCGAAAGGGTGCTCAGTGGACTTCGCAAGCTCTAGCGGCGGTGCAGCCCGCTCAACCACCAGCGCGAAGATCGTGGTGGCGGGCGGATTCGGCGTGGGCAAGACCACGTTCGTCGGCGCCGTCTCGGAGATCAACCCGCTGCGTACCGAGGCCGTCATGACGTCAGCGTCGGCGGGCATCGACGACCTCACGCACACCGGCGACAAGACGACAACAACCGTCGCCATGGACTTCGGCCGCATCACCCTCGACCAGGACCTGATCCTGTACCTCTTCGGTACCCCCGGACAGGACCGCTTCTGGTTCATGTGGGACGACCTCGTCCGCGGCGCCATCGGCGCCGTCGTCCTCGTCGACACCCGGCGGCTCGCCGACTGCTTCCCGGCCGTCGACTACTTCGAGAACAGCGGACTGCCGTTCGTCATCGCCCTCAACGGCTTCGACGGACACCAGCCCTACAACCCCGAAGAGGTACGCGAGGCCCTCCAGATCGGACCCGACACCCCGATCATCACCACCGACGCCCGCCACCGCGCGGACGCCAAGAGCGCCCTCATCACCCTCGTCGAACACGCCCTCATGGCGCGGCTGCGCTAGCCGGTCGGGCGGTCCCTGTACGCCCTGTGGAACGGCCCCCGAGGGCTCCGTCCGGAGCTCTCGGGGGCCGTTGCCGTTCCCGGGCGGCGGGGACGCCTGCGGCGGGCACTGTTCCCCACCCCGCCCCTTCCCGAACCGGGGCAAGCCCCGGACCCCGTACCGCGCTTCGCGCGGTGTCCTCAAACTCCCCCTACGGCCTGGCGGCCGTGGGAGGGACCCCCGGACGGAGTCTGGGGGAGATTGAGGCGCGGGGGTCCGGGGGCGGAGCCCCCGGTTCCGGGAAGGGGCGGGGTGGGGAAACGGCCCCCGCGCAGCGGGTCCACGCCCCCGGAACGGGGAAGGCCCCGCACACCAACGGTGTGCGGGGCCTTCCGGGTCAGGGCGTCAGCCCTGCCAGCTGTGGGACGGCTGGAAGCCGCGCTGGCGCTCCAGACGGCGCCAGCCCGCCGTCGTGCGGCCGCGGTGCGGCTGCGACGCGTCGGCGCGGGACGCCGCACGCGCCATCAGGACCGCGGTGATGGCCGCCAGCTCCTCGGGCTCGGCGTGGCCCTTCTCGACGCGGACGACGGACGAGGGGTCGGTAGGAGTGCTCATGGGTCGGGCTCCAGTCCTGTCGCAGGGTTACTGCGGGGGGTTGCCGTGCTTGCGGGACGGCAGGTCGGCGTGCTTCGTGCGGAGCATGGCGAGGGAGCGGATGAGCACCTCGCGCGTCTCGGCCGGGTCGATCACGTCGTCGACCAGGCCGCGCTCCGCGGCGTAGTAGGGATGCATCAGCTCGGCCTTGTACTCCTTGACCATGCGCGTGCGCATGGCCTCGGGGTCCTCGGCCTCGGCGATCTGCTTGCGGAAGATGACGTTCGCCGCGCCCTCGGCGCCCATGACCGCGATCTCGTTGGTCGGCCAGGCGTAGGTCAGGTCGGCTCCGATGGACTGCGAGTCCATGACGATGTAGGCGCCGCCGTACGCCTTGCGCAGGATGAGGGAGATCCGCGGGACGGTCGCGTTGCAGTACGCGTACAGCAGTTTCGCGCCGTGGCGGATGATGCCGCCGTGCTCCTGGTCGACGCCGGGCAGGAAGCCCGGCACGTCCAGCAGCGTGACGATCGGGATGTTGAACGCGTCGCACATCTGCACGAAGCGGGCCGCCTTCTCCGACGCCTCGATGTCGAGGACGCCGGCCAGCGACTGCGGCTGGTTGGCCACGATGCCGACGACCTGACCGTCCAGGCGGGCCAGGGCGCAGATGATGTTGCGCGCCCAGCGCTCGTGGATCTCCAGGTAGTCGCCCTCGTCGACGAGCTCCTCGATGACCTTGTGCATGTCGTACGGCCGGTTGCCGTCGGCGGGGACCAGGTCCAGCAGCACGTCCGAGCGGCGGTCGGCCGGGTCCTCGCAGGCGACGGCCGGCGGGTTCTCGCGGTTGTTCTGCGGGAGCAGGGACAGCAGGTAGCGGACCTCCGCGATGCAGGTCTCCTCGTCGTCGTACGCGAAGTGCGCGACGCCCGAGGTCTCCGCGTGGACGTCCGCGCCGCCCAGGCCGTTCTGGGTGATCTCCTCGCCGGTGACCGCCTTGACGACGTCCGGACCGGTGATGAACATCTGCGAGGTCTCGCGGACCATGAACACGAAGTCGGTCAGCGCGGGCGAGTACGCCGCACCGCCGGCGCACGGGCCGAGCATCACCGAGATCTGCGGGATCACGCCGGAGGCCCTGGTGTTGCGCTGGAAGATGCCGCCGTATCCGGCCAGCGCCGAGACGCCCTCCTGGATACGCGCTCCGGCCCCGTCGTTCAGCGACACCAGCGGAGCGCCCGCCGAGATGGCCATGTCCATGATCTTGTGGATCTTGGTGGCGTGGGCCTCGCCCAGCGCACCGCCGAAGATCCGGAAGTCGTGCGCGTAGACGAAGACCGTCCGGCCCTCGACCGTTCCCCAGCCGGTGACGACACCGTCCGTGTACGGCTTCTTGGCCTCCAGGCCGAAGCCCTGGGCGCGGTGCCGGCGCAGCTGCTCGACCTCCTTGAACGAACCCTCGTCCAGCAGCAGCTCGATGCGCTCCCGGGCGGTCAGCTTGCCCTTGGCGTGCTGCGCCTCGGTCGCCCGGTCACTGGGGCCGCGCTGCGCCTGCTCGCGCAGGGCGTGCAGCTCGGCCACACGGCCGCGCGCGTCGGCCGGCTCCCCGGCCTCGGTCGGCTCGCTGGTGGTCTGGTCCAAAACGGTCATGCATCGACCCTACGGAGAGACCCAAGAAAAGCATGCCGTCGACTCCGTACAGTCTCGTGACCGTTCTCCTGTCGGCCTCTGACAGAAGCCTTCCGTATGGAGCGCCAACCACCAGCCCAGGCCGGTCCTTCTTTGTGCGGGTCCAACAACAGGGCCGGGTGAGAGCCGGCTCACAGCCAGGTGTCGCGGCTGGGCCGGTCGGGTTAATTCCCGGGGACGCGAGGCGGGCCGGACCCACCGTACCGGGCCCGGAAACCTCCGTCCCGCCCGGCCGCGCGAGTGCGGTCCGGACGGGACGGAGGGAGAGGGGCCGGGGCGTCAGGCGCCGCAGTGGAAGCGGGCGGCTCCCCAGTCGGCGTGGTCGTTGCCGTTTCCGTCGCCGCCGTCACCGACGACGAGCTCGACGTAGTCGGCTCCGGTCACGTCCGCGGTCAGGGACCAGGCCGGGTCGCCGGCCTTCAGCACGGGCGAGGTCACCTTCTCGGCGCCGTCCGCGAGCACGCCGAACCGGACGGTGCCGCGTGTGGTCTGGACGTCGTCCACGCCCACCGAGGCGGTGAAGGAGGTGCACCGGCCGCCCAGGTAGTAGCGGATCTTCGCGGGGGCGTGGGTGCCGAGGCCCTTCTCGTAGGTCACTCCCCCGATCGTCAGGGGCTTGCCGTCGCCGGCGCCGGTCTCGCCGTTGGACAGGTCGCGCTCGACGGGTCCCCAGCCGTTCTGCGCGGACGTCCAGTCGAGGTCGCTCGCCCAGGCGTCGGCGGAGGGCGGTGGCGGCAGAGTGCGCACGGACGTGGACGCGGTGAGCTTCCGGGGCGTGCCGCCGACCGTGTACGCGGCCGTCGAACCGATCGGGTACGTCCGGTACGGAGCGTCCGCCGGCGGGGTCACCTGCCACGTGCCCGTGGCCTTGGCGCCCGGCGCGACCGACGCGAAGCTCACCGGGCCCACGGGCTCGGCCGTCCAGCCGTCGGGCAGCGCAAGTGCCAGCGTCACTTGGCCCGCCGCCGTCGTCTCGTCGTTGCTGAACGCGGCCTTGACCTCGTTCGGCCTGCCCGGCACCAGGGTCTCCGGCGCGGTCACGGCGAGTGTGCCGCAGGCGGCCTGCTCGGCCGCGGGGCCGAGGTCGGTGACCGTGAAGCCGTCCATCACGAAGTCCGCGCCGTCGGGGGCGTCACCGCGCTTGCGCAGACCGGTCCACGTATCGCCGCAGCCCGCGGTGACCGTCTCGGAGAAGTGGCCCGTGCTTCTCCCCCAGCTACCGCTGGGAGGTGCCCCCACCGCGCCGATGGGGGTGCGGCGGCGCTCCACGGACCCGCCGGCGGCCCGGTCGTAGCCGGTGACCCACTCGTAGGCCCCGGCGTGGCTGGACTGGTAGTCGTACTCGACGCGGTAGGTGTGGCCGTTCCTCATCGGCACCGTCCACGGCGCGGTCCGGTAGACGAGACCGGTGTTCTCGTCGTGCGACTTGAGGGACTCCTCGCCCCCGAGCACGTCGTCGATCAGCTTCCCGTTCCATCCGGCCTGCGTGTAGGGGGCGTGCAACTGGCTGATGTGGGTGCGCGGGTCGGTGACGCCGCCGGCGTCGCCCTTGAGGAACGGACCCCAGCCCTGGTCGACGTCCTCGAAGTCGTCGTGGACGAGTGCGCCCTCCTTGCCGGCGGGGGCGCCCGCGACGACGCGCACGTCGTCGACGCGGACGCGTGCCGTGCCGCCCGCCGCGGCTTCGACGCGCAGGGTGGTGGCGTCGGCGGGCGCGGTGAAGTTGACCTTGGCGCGCTGGAAGTAGGTGCCGTGCCGGTCGGACGCGGCGACCATGTCCTTGGCCGTGGAGCGCTCGACGACGGCGGACTTCCCGCCGGCGGACAGCGTCGTGCGGCGGGAGCTGCCCGGCTCCACCTCGATCCAGGCGGATGCGGTGTACCGCTTGCCTGCCTCGAGGCCCGTGATCCTCTGGGAGACGGACGCCGTGGCATCACCGGTCAGGGCGGCGCTGTTGCGGCCGTGGTCGTCGGTGTCGCGGGTGACCGTGCCGCGCCGGGTCCAGGCGTCGAGCGAGGCGTCGTTGAAGCCGGGGTCGGCGACATGACCGCCCTCGCCCCAGTGGGCCTCGCGCTGCTCGGGGGCGCGGTCCGGGTAGAGCACGTACGGCTGCCCGGCCTCGGCGGCGAGCGTGATCCTCCCGCCCTCGGGCCGTACGGTCCCGGTCCTCACCCGGCCGTTGTCGGTCAGCTTGTAGACGGTGTAGGCGCCCTGACCGGGAACGGCCCAACTGCTGGTGCCGCCCGCCGCGTTGTAGTGGTACAGCTTGGCGCCGCCGTCCCACGGCAGCAGGTAGCGGTCGCCGTCGAGGACCTTGCGGCCGTGGTCGTAGAAGGCGCGCCGACCGTCCTCGAGGGTGCCGCGCAGGCCGCCGGTGAAGGTGATGTCGTTGCCGTTCCAGCGGGTGATCCGCTCCTGCTGGAGGTACTTGGCGGGCAGGTTGCGCTGCCAGACGTTGTCGTAGAAGGCGTTCCAGTCGGTCTCGCCGGTCCAGCCCTCGAAGTCCTCCAGGACGCTCTGGCCGAGGACCGGGTGGTTGTTCCAGACGTCCTTCTCACCGTTGCGGATGAAGCGGATGATCTGGGAGTTGAGGCCCTTGTTGGTGGCTCCGCCGTAGTTCAGGTCGTTGGCCCAGTGCGACCAGAGCGAGGCCCGCTCGAACTTGTCCGCCCATTCGGTGCCGACGTTCCAGCCCTGCTTCTGCACGGCCTGCATGGTCTTGTCGGCGATCCAGCCGTGCGTGTAATAGACGTCGATGTAGAGGAAGTTGAGATTGGGGTCGGTCTCGTCGCGCAGTTGCTGGAAACGGCGGGCGAGATCACCGCTGTTGATGTCGCGGCGCTGGTTGATGTAGTAGCTCTGGTTGAGCCAGTTCCAGCCGGGCTTCGTCCTGTCGACGAGGGTCTCACTGAAGTTGTTCGCCTCGGGGTAGGACTCGGTGGCGTTCACGTGCACGCCGAAGGTCGCCCCCCACTTCTTGCCCGACTTCAGGAGCGTGTTGAGGTCGGCCAGGCCGCCCGCGCGCTTGTTGTAGTTGCCGCCGTAGTCGGGGTGCGCGGAGTCGTGGCCCTCGGATCCGTACCCCTTGAGCACGGCGAGCTGGCCGAGGCCGTCGGTGGCCAGCGAGATGCGCTTGACGTCGTCGAGGGTGCGCAGGAACGGGTGGGTGGCCTGGCTCGCGAAGTTGAACGGGATGTGGGTGATCACGCGGTCGGGAGTGCCCTTGCCGCCAGGCGCCTTGATGCCGATCGAGCGGAAGGCGACCGCGCCGTCCTGCCAGTCGACCTTCCTGTCGGCGTTGGCGTCCGGGGTGACGACGACCTTCGCCCAGGGCAGGTTCTCGCCGCTCTCCGGCTGCGGTGCGCCGTCGCCCCGGTAGGTCCACTGGCCGGAGGAGACGCCGACGCGCACCGTGCCGTCACCGGCCTTGCGGGCCTGGTGCCACAGGCGCGCGTCGTCGCCGCCGGTGGCGCCGCTCGGCTTGTCGTACGAGGAGTTGGACTCGACGGCGGCGGCGAGCGAGGCGGTGTTGACTATGGCGTACGTGGCGCCGACGGGGGCGGCCTCGGCGGGAGTCTCCGCTGTGACCTTGCCGAACACGTCCGCGGTCCGGGTGGAGTCGGGGTCGAGCTTGGTGAACGCGGTGGCCGCGCCCTCCTCCGTGCTGCCGACGGACACGAGGTCGTGCCCGGGTATGTCGAGGGTGCCGACGCGGAAGGCGTCGGTGTCGCGCACGGCGGTGACCTTGAAGGTCACGGCCCGGCCGGACACCGACACCAGGGTGTCGATCTCGACGCCGGGCAGGTCGGGGAAGACGAGGGTGTGGCGCGCGGAAGCGGCGTCGACGCGGGGGGCGCCCGCCGGCCGGACCGCGTACGGCTTGCCGTTGAGGGTGACCTCGGTGACCGGACGGGTGCTGCCGAGCAGCGACGCGCCGGAAGCGCGGTCGGTGTACGAGAGCACCCGGGGGAAGTCGTCGGCGACGGTGACCGAGAGAGTGCCGGAGGTGATGACGGGCCCGCCGCCGGCCGCGGTCACGGCGGCGGGCCCGTCGGCTTCGGCGGCGGCCGGCTGTACGGTCCCGGCCAGGACGAGCACGGCACAGGAGGCGGCGGCCATCGCACAGGCCGCGCGGTGTCTTTGAGGCATGGGGACTGAGTAGTCCCCGGCTTTCGGGGGCGTCAACGAACCGGGACCCGGACGGACGCCGCAGTCCAACAACCCCCGTCGGTCAGTCCAAGTCGGCTCGCGGCACCCGTGCGGGCGCCCGGTCCCCGGGGACGGGCGCCCGCACGTTTCTTCCGCGCCGCCGCGCCGTCAGCAGCCGTACGTGCCGCCCGCGTGGCCGGTCTCCGTACCCCCGGCGATGTTCCCTCCTGCTACCGGAGGTGTACGCGCGTCCGCCAGAGGGCGCCGGCGTCTGTCCGGGACGCCCCACTCCGGAGATGTTGAAAATTGAACGGAATGGGTTTACAGTCGATTTCGTTGAAGCTTAAACAACATGCCAGGAGCCCCTCCGGCATCCGTCCCCAAGGAGCAGTCATGGGCCTCTTCAACCGCAGGAACAACGAGTCCGCCGCGGCCACCGCGGTCGCCACCGCCACCGTCGACCCCCAGCTCGCGGCCCTGAGCGGCGACTACACGATCGACCCCGCCCACAGCAGCATCGGCTTCACCGTGCGGCACGCGATGGTGACCAACGTGCGCGGCAGCTTCGGCTCCCACCAGGGCACCCTGAGCCTCGACGGGACCGACCCGTCCCGCTCGTCGGCAGTCATCGACGTCGACATCGCGAGCATCGACACCGGCATCGCCGACCGCGACGGCCACCTGCGCAGCGGCGACTTCTTCGACGCCGAGAACTTCCCGAGGATGAGCTTCCGCTCCACCGGCGCGGAGCAGGTGGACGGCGACCGGTACCGGATCACGGGCGACCTGACGATCAAGGACGTGACGCGCCCCCTCTCCATCGACCTGGAGTTCCAGGGTTCCGCCACCGACGTCTACGGCAACGAGCGCGTCGGCTTCGAGGGCTCCACCGAGATCCTGCGCTCCGACTGGGGCCTGACGTGGAACGCGGCCCTGGAGGCCGGCGGCGTGATGGTCAGCGACAAGGTCAAGCTGACGTTCGACATCTCCGCGATCAAGCTCGCCCCGCAGGCCGCCTGACCCCGCCCGCCCCTGGCGCGACCCACGAGCGCGCCCGCCCTGCCGATCCCTCGGCATGGCGGGCGCTCGGTCGTGCGCGGGCTGCCTCACAGGCCGCCGGTGTACAGCAGACGGCTGGGCGACCCCGCGGTGGTGCCGGTCACCACGTTCGTCGTGGAGGTGCCCTTGAGCCAGTCCGCGACCTTGCCGGGGGAAGCCGTGGAGTGCTCCGCCAGATAGAGCGCCGCCACACCCGCGACATGCGGGGACGCCATCGAAGTGCCGTCGTGCGCGATACTGCCGCCGCCCATCCGGGCCGAGACGATCGAGGCCCCGGGGGCGTACAGCTCCAGGCACTCCCCGTAGTTGGAGAAGTGGGTCTCCCGGTCCGAACGGTCGGTCGCGCCGACCGTGACCACGTCGTCCGCGGACGCCGGGGAGACGTTGCATGCGTCCTGCGCGTCGTTGCCGGCCGCTACGACCGGCAGGACACCGCTCTCCGCGAGGGCCTCGGCCGCGTTGTTCACCGCCGTGGACCTGACGCCGCCGAGGGAGGCGTTGAGCACGGCCGGCTTCTCGGCGTTGGCGGCCACCCAGTCGAATCCGGCGATGACGCCGGACCAGGCACCGCTGCCCGTACAGTCGAGAACCCGGACGCTGACGAGCGAGGCATCGCGTGCCACACCGTGCGTGGCGCCGCCCACGATGCCCGCGACGTGCGTCCCGTGCCCCTGGCAGTCCTGCCCGCGCCGGCCGTCGCCGATGGCGTCGTAACCGAACCTGGCACGCCCGCCGAACTCGGTGTGCCCGTAGTCGATGCCGGTGTCGAGGATGTACGCCGTGACGCCCTTGCCGTCGCCCGCCGCGGTGAAGTCGCTGTCGAGCGGCAGAGCGCGCTGGTCGATCCGGTCGAGCCCCCACGACGAGGCCGGCGCACCCGTCCCCGCGCCCGACGCGCCGAACGCGGTGACCTTGGCGTCCTCCTCGACGGACACGACGCCGGGTGTCAGCCGCACCTTCTCCAGCTGGGCGGCGCTGAGGTTCGCGGCGAAGCCGCGCATGGCCGCGCTGTACGTGTACAGCGCCTTCGCTCCTACCGTCCCCATCATGTCGGTGGCGTCGGCGGTGTCGCCGAGGGTCACGATGTACCGGCCCGGCAGGGCGTTCGCCGAGCGGATCAGCGGGGCGGGGGTCCGAGCGGTGGACGAATGGGACGGTGAGGGATCGGACGGATCGGCGGCGGTCGGCGGCCCGGCCGCCAGCAGGACCGCGGCAGCCGCGGTGACCGCTGTCGCGAGGGCACGAAGCCTTGTTCTGGTTGACATGCGGCAGAGGGAAACACGCACCAAGATCGTGAGCAATCACCTGGCGTAGCGATTTGCCACTTTCGGTAGTCGATCCGACAGGTACCGCCGCCGTTTGCCGTACTCGGTGCCGCTGCTCGTGCTCCGGGCCGACCGGCCGCCCGCGTGGCTCACGGTTCGTGACGAGAAGCGTCCGCTAGAAGCCTCCACCTCCGTCGAAGCCGCCGCCGAAGCCGCCGCCGCCCCAGTCACCGCCGCCGCCGAAGTCACCGCCGCCGCCGAAGTCCGAGGTGTCGAAGTCGGCGCCGGAGACGTCGCCGCCGCCGTACTCGCCGCCGCTGAACTCGCCGGCACCGTAGTCCGCCGCGTACGCGGGGGTGGCGAGCATGCTGCCGAGCATCGTGCCCATCAGCAGGCCGGGGAGGATGCCACCGCCGAAGTAGCCGCCGACCCAGGGACCGTAGGCCGGGCCCGCCTCCCAATAGGGGCGGCGGCCGTAGCCGGTCTCCACGGTGCGGGACACGGGCTCCATGCCCTCCTCCAGGCGGGCCGCGTCGGCGGCGCACACCGGGACGTCACGGGCCGCCGCGCCGCTGGCCGGCATCCACGAGATGTCCGTGACCGAGGGGCCGTGGCGGGGGTCGAAGAAGCACGGCGCGCGGCGTTCGGGCACGGGCCGGCCCTCGCGGCGGGCCGCGAGAACGGCCAGCGAGTGGCGGCCGTCGTCCAGCGCCTCGGTGACCCCCCGGACGTCACGCGGGTGCTCGGCCGCGCCCATGCGCGACTTGGCCGTGTCGTACGCGTCGAGGGCACGCTCGTATTCGGCGCGCATGGCGTCGTCCGCGCCCTTCTCGGAGGGGTGGAAGTCCAGACGGTCGAGCTCCTCGCCGAAGGCGGTGATGTCCTCGTCGACGACCACGCGCAGCTTGTCGAGCGCGGCGCGCTCCTCCTCCGCCTTGCGGCGGCGCTTGTTGCGCACGACCGCGTAGGCTCCGGCACCGCCTGCCGCGACGACCGCGCCGAGGGCGATCAGCGCGCCGGTGTCGACGCCCTCGTCACCGGCTCCGGCGTCCCAGGAGACCGGGGCGCTTCCTCGGACCTGGGTCAGGGCCTGGTCGACGAAGCTCTCCAGCTGGGTGGCGGCGTCGACGGATCCGCTGCCCCGCACCGCCTGGGCGAGGTTGTCGACGGCCTGGTTGGACATGACGCTGCGGTCGGCGCCCGCGTCGAAGCCGTCGCCGAGCCGGACGCCGTACAGGCCGGTGATCCCGGTCTCGGTGCGCAGGTTGACCAGCAGGTTGTCCGGCGGGAACTCCGCGGTGGCGGGCAGGACCGCGACGAACACCGGCTTGTCGGCCTGCTCGATCCTCTCGGCGAGCGCGTCGGCCTCGGACTGCGAGACCTGTCCGGTCATGGCGGGGTGGACGTACACCGGCCCCTGCTTCAGGGCGGCGGCGGCGTCGGACAGACCCGTGGCCCTGGCGGCGGAGGCCGGGGCCAGGATCAGGAGCAGCATGAGCGTCAGCCCCGCGAGGGCCGACACAAGCGTGAACGGCCGTGTCCTCATACATCGACGCTACCCGAACAGGAGCAAAGGGGACATAGCCATCCGATGTCGCTCCGCGGCGGTTCCGGGCGTCTCGGCGCGTCCCGACGGTCCCGGGTCCTCGGCGGCAGCATCCGGCAGGACGAATGCTGCCGCCGAGGTCCGCGGTCAGGCGGCCCGGTTGGCGCCGGTCGGCGCGGCGACCGGCGCCCGTCAGGTCGCCGGGTGAGCAGCAGGTGGTCCGCCTCGGCGCGGACCGGACACGACGCCAAGCCGCTGTTCGGCGGACCGGACGACTATGCGTACGTCGGCGTCGCCCGCTTCCGCGCCGCGCACCCGGAGGCGCGGGAACCCGGCGAGGTCTGGCCGGACGAACGGGCCGCGTCCCGCGAGGAGTTCGAGGAACGCGCCGACGACGCCTGCCGAGCCGGCCGCCTCACTCCGGCGGCTCGACCCCGGCGCGCAGCAGGCCGTAGGTGTAGGCGTCCTCCAGGGCCTGCCAGGAGGCGGCGATGATGTTGTCCGCGACGCCGACGGTCGACCATTCGCCCGCGCCGTCGCCGGTCGTGATCAGCACGCGGGTCGTCGAGCCGGTGCCGTGGCGGCCTTCGAGGATGCGGACCTTGTAGTCGATCAGCTCCAGCTTCGCGAGCTGCGGGTAGATCTTCTCCAGCCCGACCCGCATCGCGCGGTCCAGGGCGTTGACCGGGCCGTTGCCCTCCGCGGTGGCGACGATGCGCTCGCCCTTGGCCCACAGCTTCACCGTGGCTTCGTTGGCGTGCGTGCCGTCGGGGCGGTCCTCGACGATCGCGCGCCAGGACTCCGTGCGGTAGTAGCGACGGGCCCTGCCCTCCGCCTCCTCGCGCAGCAGCAGCTCGAAGGACGCGTCGGCGGCCTCGTACGTGTAGCCCTGGAGCTCGCGCTCCTTGACCCGCTCGACGACCCGGCCCACCAGCTCGCGGTCGCCGCCGAGGTCGATGCCGAGCTCCTTGCCCTTGAGCTCGATCGAGGCGCGTCCGGCCATGTCGGAGACCAGCATGCGCATGGTGTTGCCGACCAGTTCGGGGTCGATGTGCTGGTACAGGTCCGGGTCGACCTTGATCGCGGAGGCGTGCAACCCGGCCTTGTGCGCGAAGGCCGAGACACCCACGTAGGGCTGGTGGGTCGAGGGCGTCAGGTTGACGACCTCGGCGATCGCGTGCGAGACGCGGGTCATGTCCGCGAGCGCGCCCTCGGGCAGGACCTTCTTGCCGTACTTGAGCTCCAGCGCGGCCACGACCGGGAACAGGTTGGCGTTGCCCACGCGCTCGCCGTAGCCGTTGGCCGTGCACTGCACGTGGGTGGCGCCCGCGTCGACGGCGGCGAGCGTGTTGGCCACGGCGCAGCCCGTGTCGTCCTGGGCGTGGATGCCGAGCCGGGCCCCGGTGTCCGCGATGACGGTGGAGACGACGGCCTGGACCTGGGCGGGCAGCATGCCGCCGTTGGTGTCGCACAGGACGACGACGTCGGCACCGGCCTCGTGCGCGGTGCGCACGACCGACTTGGCGTACTCGGCGTTCGCGCGGTAGCCGTCGAAGAAGTGCTCGCAGTCCACGAAGACCCGGCGGCCCTGCTCGCGCAGGTACGAGACGGTGTCGCGGACCATCTCCAGGTTCTCGTCCAGCGTGGTGCGCAGGGCGAGCTCGACGTGGCGGTCGTGCGACTTGGCGACGAGGGTGATCACCGGCGCGCCGGAGTCGAGCAGCGCCTTGACCTGCGGGTCCTCGGCCGCCGTCGACCCGGCGCGGCGGGTGGCGCCGAAGGCGACGAGCTGGGCGTGCCGGAAGGTGATCTCCTTCTGCGCGCGGGAGAAGAACTCGGTGTCGCGGGGGTTGGCACCCGGCCAGCCGCCCTCGATGAAGCCCACGCCGAAGTCGTCCAGGTGCCGGGCGATGGTCAGCTTGTCCGCGACCGTGAGGTTGATGCCCTCGCGCTGGGCGCCGTCGCGCAGCGTCGTGTCGAAGACGTGGAAACTGTCGTCGACGTGGGTGTCCTGGGCGTTGGTGGTCATGCTGTCCTGACTCCTGTCGGATGAGTGGCTCCGGAATGTCTGGCTCCACTTGCCCCCATCATCGCGTGCGTCTCGCTCCCGGCCGTGGGTGAGGCCGGAAAACGAAAAAACCTCTCGCGGGTGCGAGAGGTTTGCGCGCGGGTCTGGGGCACGGTGCCGCCTGCCGCGGGATTGCTGTCCACGGGTCAGCGGTCACTGCGGACCGGCGCGCTGCTGCCGATAATCATGGCGAACGAGAGCACGGGGGCAGTCTGCCACAGCCGGCGGCGCCACTGGACACGCATCTCACGATGCGGTCGCCCCCTTTCCGGGGCGGGCCCCGGGCCCCGTCCCTCACTCGCCGGCGGGGCTGAACGAGCCTCCCCACCCGCCCTGTCGGCAGGGCACCCGGGCGTCGGGTGAAACGACCGAGGCCGTAGCGGAGGTGGGCCCGAAGCGGGCGAAGCCCGGCGGACGCCGTCCGTCCGCCGGACGGCTACCGGGCCCGCATGGTGCCGCCCCCGGCGCGGCCCCAGGTTCGAGGGCGAGCCCCCGATAATGGACGCCTCCGCCGGACGGCTACGGCCCCGCCCGGAAGTCGCCTGGCAAGGGCACCGGTTCGAGGGCAAGCCCCAACAATGGACGCCGCCCGCCGGACGGCTACAGGCCCCACATGGGCCACAGGCGCGGCACCGGTTCGAAGGCGAGCCGCGACGGTCGTCCGCCGGCCGCTACAGGCCCTGCACGGTGACCACCCCGGGCGCGGCACCGGTTCGAAGGTGAACCCGACAATGGACGCCGTCCGCTACAGGCCCCGCACGGTGACCACCCCGGGCGGGGCACCGGCTCGAAGGCGAGCCGCGACGGTCGTCCGCCGGCCGCTGCAGGCCCGCAATGGGACCGCCCACGGCGGCGGAGCCGCGCCGTGGGGCGGAGCCCCGGCAGTGCGCGCCGTTCGCAGGGTGGCTACGGGGGTCCGGGGCGGAGCCCCGGTTTCGGGAAGGGGCGGGGTGGGGGAACACCCCCCGGGACGGGGCCGTCACGGCAGCAGCGTGTCCTCGATGAAGTCCCGGACGTGGGCGAGCACCTGCTCGCGTCCCGTGCCCGGTATCCCCACCGCGACGTGGACGCTGAAACCGTCGAGCAGCGCCCGCAGCCGCGCCGCGAACCGGTCGGCGTCGACCGCCCGGAACTCGCCGCGCGAGACGCCCTCCGCGAGCAGCGCCACCAGGTCCCGGTGCCAGGCGCCCTCGATCGCGGCCTGCCGGCCGCGGGCGTCGGCGTCGGCGCTCTGCGAGCGGTTCCAGACCTCCAGCCACAGCGTCCAGTGGGGGTCGCGCGGCCCGTCGGGCACGTAGAGGTCGACGTACGCGTCGAGCCGCTCGCGTGCGGACCCCTGCCGGGACAGCAGCGCGCTGCGCTCGGCGCCGAGCCGGCCCTCGCTCCACTCCAGGGTCTGCAGCAGGAGCTCGTCCTTGGTACGGAAGTAGTAGAGCAGGTGCCCGCTGCTCATCCCGACCTCGCGGCCGAGCCCGGCCATGGTGAGCCCTTCGAGGCCGCGCTCGGCGATCGTGTCCATGGCCGCGGCGAGCAGCGCCTCGCGCGGCGGCGCGACATTGCGGCGACGGGATGCGGGGGTCATGCGGCGACCACCGGGAAGGATGCGTTCACTCGTACGTTCTACCTGATCGTCCACCCGTCCTCCGCCATCCGTTCCTTCAGGGCCCGGACCACCTCGGGCGAGGCGCTGCCCGCGTCCGCGGCCAGGTCCGCGAGGCCGGTCCCGGAGGCGGCCTCCACCACGGTGCCGAGCGACTCCTCGTCCACCAGCTCGCGCAGTACGACGAGCTGGGTGGCACGGCCGCGGGCGGACACGCGGCCCGCGGCGGCCACCAGCGGATATCAGACCTGCGGCTGCTGCTGCGTGATGCAGTGGATGCCTCCGCCGCCCGCGAAGATCGTCCGCGCGTCCACGAGCGTGACCGTACGGCCGGGGTAGAGCCGGCGGAAGATGCCCGCCGCGATCTCGTCCCGCGGGTCGTCGAAGGCGCACAGCACCACGCCGCCGTTGCAGACGTAGTGGTTGATGTACGAGTAGTCGACCCACTCGCCGTCCTCGTCGCGCAGCACCGTCGGCGCCGGGACCTCGACGACCTCGATCCGGCGGCCCCTGGCGTCCGTCTGCGACCTCAGGAGCTCGACGTTCGCCTTGCAGATCTCGTGGTCGGGGTGGGCCGGGTCGGGCTGGGTGTGGGTGACGACGACACCGGGACCGGCGAAAGCGGCGACGATGTCGACGTGGCCGCGTGTGCCATACATGCCGTAGTCGCCGGTGAGGCCGCGCGGCAGCCAGATCGCCTTCGTGGTGCCGAGGCGGGCGTGGATCTCGTTCTCCACCTGCTGCCGGGTCCAGCCGGGGTTGCGCTCGGGCCCGAGCTGGACGGTGTCCGTGAGGAGGACCGTGCCCTCGCCGTCGACGTGGATCGCGCCGCCCTCGTTGACCAGCGGGGAGGCGTGGACGGGTACGTCCGCGAGGTCGGCGACATGACGGGCGATCTTGGAGTCGTGCTCCCACCGGGCCCAGTCCGCCGCGCCCCAGCCGTTGAACACCCAGTCCACCGCGGCCAGTCGGCTGCCGTCGGTGACGAAGGTGGGGCCGATGTCGCGCATCCACGCGTCGTCCAGGTCCCGTTCGACGACCTCGATGTCCGGGCCGAGCAGATCACGGGCCGAGGCCGACTGGCCGGTGCCCGCGATCACGGTGACCGGTTCGAAGCGGCGTACGGCGCGGGCCACCGCGGCCCAGGCGGCGCGGGCCTCGGCCAGCTCCCCGTCGTCGGCGAACGTGGGGTTGGGGCCGGGCCAGGCCATCCAGGTGCGCTCGTGCGGGGCCCATTCGGCCGGCATGCGGAAGGTCACGTCACGTCCTAAAGGAAGTAGAGGCGGTTGAGGGAGACGGACTCTGCGGGCTCGGAGCGGATCGGGTCACCGTCGAGCGTGACCAGCCCGGTCCTGCCGTCCACACAGACGTCTCCGACACGGGAGTTGAGGAGCAGGTCGCCGGGGCCGATACCGCGGGTGCCGCGCACGGCGACGCGGCGCCGGCGGGTCGGCATGCGGTCGGCGCCGAGGTCGACGGCCGCCTGGGCGACGAACGCGACCGAGATGTCGGCGGGGGTGGCCCCGTAAGCGCCGAACTGAGGGCCGAGCACGAGCGGTTCGCACGTGTCGGTGGCGGCGTTGGGGTCGCCGACGACGCCGTAGGCGGGGAAGCCCGACTTCAGCACGAGCTGCGGCTTCGCGCCGAAGAACTCCGGCCGCCACAGCACGATGTCGGCCATCTTGCCGACCTCGATGGAGCCGATCTCGTGCGCGAGGCCGTGGGCGATCGCGGGGTTGATGGTCAGCTTGGCCATGTAGCGCAGGACGCGCGCGTTGTCGTCGTGCGCGCCGTCGCCGTCCATGGGCCCCAGCTCGGCCTTCATCTTCCCGGCCATGGCGAAGGTGCGGCGCACGGTCTCGCCCGCACGGCCCATGCCCTGCGCGTCGGACGACGTGATGCCGATCGCGCCGAGGTCGTGCAGGACGTCCTCCGCGCCCATCGTCCCGGCCCGGATCCGGTCGCGGGCCATCGCCGCGTCGCCGGGCAGGTCGGTCTTCAGGTCGTGGACGGAGACGATCATGCCGTAGTGCTCGGCGACCGCGTCCCGGCCGAAGGGCAGGGTGGGGTTGGTGGAGGAGCCGATGACGTTCGGCACGCCCGCCATCTTGAGGACGTTGGGCACGTGTCCGCCGCCGCAGCCCTCGATGTGGAAGGCGTGGATCGTACGGCCCTCCAGGACGCGCAGCGTGTCCTCGACGGACAGGCACTCGTTCAGGCCGTCGCTGTGCAGGGCGACCTGGACGTCGTGCTCCTCGGCCACGCGCAGCGCGGTGTCGAGCGCCCGGGTGTGGGCGCCCATGTCCTCGTGGACCTTGAAGCCGGACGCGCCGCCCTCCGCGAGGGCCTCGACGAGCGGGGCGGGATCGGAGGAGGAACCGCGGCCGAGGAAGCCGATGTTGACGGGCCAGGCGTCGAAGGCGTTGAACGCGTGCTTCAGCGCCCACGGAGAGTTGACGCCCACGCCCCACACCGGGCCGAACTCCTGGCCGATGACGGTCGTGACGCCGGAGGCGAGCGAGGCCTCCATGATCCGCGGGGAGAGCAGGTGGACGTGGGTGTCGACGGCGCCCGCGGTCGCGATCAGCCCCTCGCCGGAGACGATCGACGTGCCGGTGCCGACGACGACGTCCACGCCATCGAGGGTGTCCGGATTGCCGGCCCGGCCGATCGCGTGGATCCGGCCGTCGCGGATGCCGATGGAGACCTTGCGGATGCCCTGCACGGCGTCGATCACCAGCACGTTGCTCACCACGACGTCGCAGGTCTCGCGTACGGCCGCGGCCTTGAGGTGCAGCCCGTCGCGGGCGGTCTTGCCGAAGCCGGCCAGGAACTCGTCGCCGGGCTTCTGGGCGTCCGACTCGACGCGCACGACCAGTCCCGAGTCGCCGAGGACGACCCGGTCCCCGGCGCGCGGCCCGTGCACGGACGCGTATTCGTAGGGGTCCATCAGTGGGCCTCCGTTCCCAGGTAGCCGCAGGCCGCCGCGCGCCGCAGGGCCTCCTCCTTCGCGCCGGGCGCGTCCAGCGGGCCGTCGACCAGGCCGGCGAAGCCGATGGCGATGCGGTCGCCGCCGATGGGCACCAGGCCCACTTCGGCCTCGCCACCGGGGTCGAAGCGGACCGACGAGCCGGCGGGGACGGCGAGCCGCATGCCGTAGGCGGCGGCCCGGTCGAAGCGCAGGCGCGGGTTCGCCTCGAAGAAGTGGAAGTGCGAGGTGACGCTGACGGGCACGGTCGCGGTGTTGCGGACGGTCAGCCGCAGCGCCGGCTCGGGCTCGTCGTACGCCGGGCCGGGCAGCAGCGCACCGGGCGCGTCCGCTCCGGACCCGCCGCCCCCGATGGGGTCGGAGACGACGGCGAGGCGTGAGCCGTCCTCGAAGACGGCCTCGACGTGGACCTCGGTGACGACGTCCGCGACGCCGGGGAGGACGTCGTCGGGGCCGAGCACCGAGCGGGCCGCCTCGATCGCCTCCGCGAGCCGCCGCCCGTCGCGGGCGGCCTCGCAGACGGTGTCGGCGATGAGCGCGGTCGCCTCCGGAACGTTGAGCCGCAGCCCGCGGGCGCGGCGGGCCCGCGCCAGCTCGGCGGCGCCGAACAGCAGCAGCCGGTCGCGCTCGGTCGGGGTCAGTCTCACGTCACCACTCCTCCAGATTTGAGTGTCACTCTAACAAGCCCATGCCATCGAACGGAAGCATTGACTTACACCCCGGTATCACTCACATTGAGCAGCACTCAATTAGAGCACCACTCAAACGTCGAGCGACAGGGGAACCTCATGCCGGTGGAGCAGCGCGGAGTCGACACGATTCCCGAGTCGGAGCGCACCAGCACTCCCAGGGATCTCATATCGATCCTGCTGGGGTCCAACCTCTGCCTGGGGGTGATCGTGTTCGGCTGGCTGCCGGTCTCCTTCGGCCTCGGCCTGTGGCCCGCGGTCACCTCCGTGATGGCGGGCACCGTCGTGGGCGTCGCCGTCACCGCCCCGCTCGCGCTCATCTCCCTGCGGACCGCGACCAATCTGTCGACCTCCAGCGGCGCGGCCTTCGGCGTGCGCGGCCGTCTCGTCGGCTCGGTCGTCGGCCTGCTGCTCTCGCTCGGCTACACGGCACTGACCCTGTGGATCGGCGGGGACGTGATGCTCGGCACGCTGGCCCGCATCGCCGGCGTGCCCACAGGCGGCGTCGCGCACACCGTGGTCTACGCGCTGCTCGCCGCCTGCACGGTGGTCGGCGCGGTCTACGGCTACCGGCTGCTGCTGCGGCTGAGCCGGATCCTCGCGGTCGGCATGACGGTGCTGCTGCTGCTCGGCCTCATCGCGTACGCGCCCGATCTGACCACCGCCGCCCCGCCGGACACCCCGTACCTGCTCGGCTCGTTCTGGCCGACCTGGCTGCTGTCCGCCGTCGCCGCCGGTCTGAGCGGTCCCATCGCCTTCATCACCCTGCTCGGCGACTACACCCGCTACATCTCGCCCGAGCGGCACAGCCCGCGTCAGGTCCTGCGGGCGACCTGTGTGGGTCTGACGGCCGGCCTCCTCGTGCCGCAGCTCTTCGGGACGTACACGGCGCTGGCCGCCCGCGCGGGGCTGGACTACGCCGGCCCGCTGGTCGCCGCCTCCCCCGCCTGGTACGTGATCCCGCTGCTGGTCGCCGCGGCGGCCGGCTCGGTCGGCAACGCCGGTCTGATGCTGTACTCGATGGGCCTCGACCTCGACGCGATCCTGCCGAAGGCGACGCGCACCCGGGCCACGCTCGTCGTCGCCGTCGTGGCGACCGGATTCGTCTTCGCCGGCCACTTCGTGTGGGACGCGCAGTCCGCGATGACGTCGTTCGTGCTGCTGCTGACCGCGATCGGCACGCCGTGGGCGGTCATCACACTGATGGCCCACGTCCGCCTGGGCGGCGAGTACGACGCGGAGGCGCTGCAGGTCTACAACCGCCGTGCGCGCGGCGGCGCGTACTGGTTCCGCGCCGGCTGGCACCCGCGCGCCACGGCGTCCTGGGCGCTGGGTGCGGTGGTCGGCCTGGCGGCCGTGTCCACCCCCGTCTACGAGGGCCCGCTGCTGGCCCTGACCGGCGGCGTCGACTGCAGCTTCATCCTGTCCGGAGTGGTGGGCGGGGTCGCCTACGCGGCACTCGGCGCCCGTACGCAACAGGCCCCGCAGCCTGCGGTGCAGGGTGCGGGGCCCGGGGCCTGAGCCGGTTCAGCCGAGCTGGTGGGTCCAGCCGTGGACGTCCTCGGCCCTGCCGGTCTGGATGTCCAGCAGCGCCTCGCGGAGCTTCATCGTGACCTCGCCCGGCTCGCCGCCGGACTGCGTCCACTCGCCGCCCGCGGACTTCACCCGGCCGACCGGGGTGATGACCGCGGCGGTGCCGCAGGCGAAGACCTCCGTGAGAGTGCCGTTCTCGGTGTCGGCCCGCCACCGGTCGATCGAGACGCGGCCCTCCTCGGAGGTGTAGCCGAGGTCCTTGGCCAGCTGGAGGAGCGAGTCACGCGTGATGCCCGCGAGCAGCGAACCGGTGAGCTCGGGCGTGACGATGCGGTCGCCGTACACGAAGTACAGGTTCATTCCGCCCAGTTCCTCGACCCACTTGTGCTCGACGGCGTCGAGGTAGGCGACCTGGTCGCAGCCCTTGGCGGCCGCCTCGGCCTGGGCGAGCAGGGAAGCCGCGTAGTTGCCGCCGGTCTTCGCGTCGCCCATGCCGCCGGGGACGGCGCGGACGCGGTCCTCGGAGAGCCAGATCGAGACGGGCTTGACGCCGCCGGGGAAGTACGCGCCGGCGGGCGAGGCGATGACGAGGAAGAGGTACTCGTTGGCCGGGCGCACGCCGAGCCCGACCTCAGTCGCGATCATGAACGGACGCAGGTAGAGCGACTCCTCGCCACCGTGCGCGGGCACCCACGCCTTGTCCTGCTCGACGAGCGCGTCGCAGGCGGCGATGAACAGGTCCACGGGCAGCTCGGGCATGGCCAGACGGCGGGCCGAGGCCTGGAAGCGCCTGGCGTTCGCCTCGGGGCGGAAGGTGACGACCGAGCCGTCGGGGCGGCGGTAGGCCTTGAGCCCCTCGAAGATCTCCTGCGCGTAGTGCAGGGTCATGTTGGCCGGGTCGATCGACAGCGGCGCGTACGGGACGAGCTCGGCGTCGTGCCAGCCGCGGCCCTCGGTCCACTTGATCGTCACCATGTGATCGGTGAAGTGCCGGCCGAATCCGGGGTTGGCCAGGATCGCCTCACGCTCCGCGTCGGACAGCGGATGCGAGGAGGGCTTGAGCTCGATCGTGGGCGTCGTCATGAGTGCAGTGTCCTTCACCGGTTGTCAGTGGCGGACCGCGCTCACGCCGACTGCTTGGACGTCCGAGCATTGCCGGCCGACACGGCCCACGCCCGATTATCGCGCGCGGGTGACCGGTCAGGGAGGCGTGGGTGCGGCCCAGGGTTCGATGGTGGCACCCGGTGGCCGTACAGGAAAAGCCGCCGGGCGCTGTGGGAATGCGACCCGGCGGCTTCTGGGGGGTCCGGGGGACACCCCCGGAAAGTCGGTCCGGCGGGTCAGCTCGCTACTCGTACCGCGAGCGCGTCGCCGATCACGTCCGTCGTGCGGACGGTCTCCGGGGTGCGCTCCGCCAGGTCGGCGGCGACCGCGTCCTCGATGCGGACGGCCTCGGTCTCGTAGCCCAGGTGTCGCAGGAGCAGGGCGACGGACAGGATGGCGGCCGTCGGGTCCGCCTTGCCGGTGCCCGCGATGTCGGGCGCCGAGCCGTGGACGGGCTCGAACATCGACGGGAACGCGCCCGTCGGGTTGATGTTGCCGGAGGCCGCCAGGCCGATGCCACCGGTCACGGCAGCGGCGAGGTCGGTGATGATGTCGCCGAAGAGGTTGTCGGTGACGATGACGTCGAAGCGCTCCGGCTGGGTGACGAAGAAGATCGTCGCGGCGTCGACGTGCAGGTAGTCGGTCGTGACCTCGGGGTACTCCTGGCCGACCTTGTCGAAGATGTTCTTCCACATGTGGCCCGCGTACACGAGGACGTTGTTCTTGTGGACGAGCGTCAGCTTCTTGCGGGGGCGGGCCTTGGCCCGCTCGTAGGCGTCGCGGACGACGCGCTCCACGCCGTACGCCGTGTTGAGGCTGACCTCGGTCGCGACCTCGTGCTCCGTGCCGGTGCGCAGGGAGCCGCCGTTGCCCGTGTACGGGCCCTCGGTGCCTTCGCGGACGACGACGAAGTCGATGTCCGGACGGCCGGCGAGCGGGGTCGCGGTGTTCGGGAAGAGCTTCGACGGGCGCAGGTTGACGTAGTGGTCGAAGGCGAACCGCAGCTTCAGCAGCAGGCCGCGCTCCAGCACGCCGGACGGCACCGACGGGTCGCCGATGGCGCCGAGCAGGATCGCGTCGTGGCCCTTGAGGGAGTCGAGCTCCGCGTCGGGGAGGGTCTCCCCCGTGCGGTGCCAGCGGCTGGCGCCGAGGTCGTACTCCTTGGTCTCCAGCTTCACATCCTGCGGGAGGACGGCGGCAAGGACCTTCAGGCCCTGCGCCACGACCTCCTGGCCGATGCCGTCACCGGGGACTACTGCGAGATTGATGCTGCGAGACATGTCGGCACCCTACTCCCCGTCCCATTCATTGACACGGCATGTCCGCCATATGGACACGCGCGTCGGCACGGGGTCTCGGCGATCAGTGACCGGTCGAGCCGCCGTTGTCGCGGCGGTCGAGGGCGCGCTGCAGGGCCGCGGCGGCGTTCTTGCGGTCGGCTTCGCTCATGCGGGAGGAGTGACGGACGCGGCGGACGGTCTCAGCGGGCATGATGATCGACTCCTTGGAATCAGAAGAGATTTCGAAGGCGCCGGAAGGGGCGGGGAGCGGTGCCGCAGGGGTTGCCTGCCTCAGGCACGGACTCACGGCCGCCATTCGCTGGATCGAGCGAGACGTTCGGCTCCTACAAAGCTAGGCCAGCCACGCTCTCCTGTCTCCACAATTACTCGGACTTCCTACTATCTGAGACGCCACCGCCTTCGCGCACGGTCGGCCCCGCCCTGACCCGCGCACCGGGGACACCGTCCACAAAGGGGACCGTCGTGACGGCGACGGGCCGAGGCACCCCCCTGCCGGGCCGGAGCAATCCTGACTACCGTCACGATCATGACGACTGACACCGCGCTGACCGTGCACCAGATCGCCCGGCCGACCGGCTTCCCCACCGCGTCCGATTTCGCCTTCACCGAGGCGCCCGTGCCCTCGCCGGGGCCCGGCCAGGCACTGGTCGAGAACCTGTACTGGTCCGTGGACCCGTACCACCGCGAGGAGATGGACGGCGGATGGACGCTGAACAGCCCGCTGGAGGGGCGGACGACAGGCCGGGTCGTGGCGTCCCGGGACTCCGGCCTGACCGAGGGCGATCTCGTCTTCCACCGGGCGGGGTGGCGCACCCACGCACTGGTGACGGCCGGCGCCGACGGCGCCCGCGGGCTCCGGGAGCACCAAGGCGTCCCGCTCGTCGCGTACTTGAGCATCCTGGGCGGCACGGGGCTGACCGCGTACGCGGCGCTGACCCGCACGCTGCGTCTGCAGGCGGGCGAGGACCTGTTCGTCTCGGCCGCCGCGGGCGGGGTCGGCACGGCGGCGCGCCGCATCGCCCGACTGCTCGGCGCCGGCCGGATCGTAGGAAGTGCGGGGTCCGCGGAGAAGGTCAGGTACCTGACCGAACGGGTCGGGTACGACGCGGCGTTCGACTACCACGACGGACCGGTGGCCGAACTGCTGGCGAAGGCGGCGCCGACCGGCATCGACGCGTACGTGGACAACGTGGGAGGCGGCCACCTGGAGGGCGCGATCGCCTCGTTGCGCGAGTCGGGCCGGATCGCGTGGGTCGGCGCGATCGCGCAGTACAACACGGCCGAGCCGCCGCCCGCGCCCCGCAACCTCTTCGACGTGGTGGGCAAGGCGCTGCGCCTGGAAGGCGTGCTGGTGCGCAAACACACCTCCCTGCAGGGCGAGTTCGAGGACTTCCTCGTCCCGCACCTGCAGAGCGGCGCCGTCGCCGCCGACGTGACGGTGGTCGAGGGCTTCGAGCGGATCGTGGAGGCGTTCCTCGGGATGCTGCGCGGCGAGAACACGGGGAAGATGCTCGTCGCCCGGTCGGGCACGGCGACGGCGGCGCCGTAGCGGGAGACGCTGTCGGAGCACGCCGCCGTAGCGTGCGGCCGCCGTCAGAGCACGTCGCCGTCGCGCCAGTCGAAGACGAGTGCGCCCGCGGCCGGTTCGGGCAGCGGGGCGGCGCCTGCCGGGCGGAGGTAGGCGGAGTCCTCCTCGTCCGGGAGGTGCTCGGGCCCGGCGGGGCCGAGCGTCTCGATCCGCCCCCGCCACAGCCGCCAGCCGCGGGCCCGGTAGAGCCCGGCGCCGTCGTCCGAGGCGGACAGCGCGCCCAGGTCGTACGCCCCGTCGATCACGGCCTCCAGTGCCGCCATCACCTGCCCGCCGAGCCCTTGCCGTCGGCGGTCGGCCCGGACCGCGACGGCCTCGACGTAGCCGACTCGGTACGAACGGCCCGCGTGCAGCGCCCTGCGCATGATCACGCTCCCGTGCGCGGCGATGCCGTGCCGGTCGCGGACGAAGGCATGCATGCCGCCGAGTCCGTGCGCCCAGTCCTCGGCGCCGAAGTCGCCGTCGAACGCGGTGCCCAGCATCGCCCTGATCTCGCCGAGCACGGCCGGCGGGAGCTGACAGGTGTGCGCGGTGCGCAGCGGGTCGGGCAGGTCCGTCGCTCGGTCGGTCATGACCGCCAGTCTCGTACAGCACGCCCTCACGATGCGGCGGTTCCCGCCCCTCCGGCCACACCGCCGCCACTCTAACTATTCAATTTCATTTGACAGGTTAGGCATCCAAGCGTCCAATGGTCGTCTTGGACCGTCCACGGCATCGCAGGGTGAGGGGCCAGTCATGGCTGAGCAGCGCGTACACCACCGCACGACCACCGTCCGGGGTCACCGGATCGCCTACCGGGAGGCCGGGCCGGCCGATGCGCCCGTCATCCTCCTGCTGCACGGCTTCCCCACCAGCTCGCACATGTTCCGCGACCTGATCCCGCTGCTCGCGGACCGCTACCGGCTCGTCGCCCCCGACCACCTCGGCTTCGGCCGCAGTGCGACCCCCTCCGCGCAGGAGGTGGACTACAGCTTCGCCGAACTGGCCGAAATCACGGCAGAGTTCACCGAGCGGCTCGGCCTGCACCGGTTCGCGGTCTACGTCCAGGACTACGGCGCACCCATCGGCCTGCGCCTCGCCCTCGCCCACCCCGACCGCATCACCGCGATCGTCACGCAGAACGGCAACGCGTACCTCGAGGGCCTCGGCGCCGAGGCCTGGGAACCGGTCCTGGCGCTGATCGCCGACAGGAACCCGGACACCGAGGAGCCGGTGCGGGCGATCCGCTCGCTCGACGGCATCCGATGGCAGTACGAAACCGGCGTGCCGGCCGAGTACCGCTCGCTGCTCAGCCCCGACGCCTGGCACCACGACGCCGCGCTGATGGCCCGGGAGGGCCAGGACCTCATCCAGCTCGATCTCATAGCCGACTACGGCGCGAACTTCGCCCTCTACCCGGCCTTCCAGGAGTTCTTCCGCACCCGTCAGGTGCCCCTGCTCGCCGTCTGGGGCCGCTACGACGAGATCTTCGTCCCGGCGGGGGCCGAGGCGTTCCGACGGGACCTCCCCGACGCGGAGATCCATCTGCTCCCGACGGGCCACTTCGCGCTGGAGACCCACGCCCCCGAGATCGCCGCCCTGATCGACGACTTCCTGACCAGGAGCGTGAGGGCATGAGAACCGCCCCCGTCCTGGCTCGGGGGGCCAGGACGGGGGCGGTGTCCTACGGGCGCCGGGCGTCAGCCCATGTGCGGGTAGGAGTAGTCGGTCGGCGGGACCAGCGTCTCCTTGATCGCGCGGGTCAGCGTCCAGCGCATCAGGTTCTGCGGGGCGCCGGCCTTGTCGTTGGTGCCGGAGGCGCGGCCGCCGCCGAAGGGCTGCTGGCCGACGACGGCGCCGGTCGACTTGTCGTTGATGTAGAAGTTGCCCGCGGCGTACCGCAGCTTCTCCATCGTGTGCGCGGCCGCGGCGCGGTCGTTCGCGATGACCGAGCCGGTCAGCGCGTAGTCCGACACCGACTCCATCTGCTCCAGCATGGCGTCGTACCGGTCGTCCTCGTAGACGTGGACGGCGAGGATGGGGCCGAAGTACTCGGTCGTGAAGACCTCGCTCGAAGGGTCCGTGCACTCGATGACCGTCGGACGGACGAAGTAGCCGACCGAGTCGTCGTAGCTGCCGCCCGCGACGATCGTGCAGGCCGGGTCGGACTTGGCGCGGTCGATCGCGGCCTTGTTCTTGGCGAAGGCACGCTCGTCGATCACGGCGCCGATGAAGTTCGTCAGGTCGGTGACGTCACCCATCTTGATGCCGTCGACCTCGGCCGCGAACTCCTCCTTGAAGCCGGAGTTCCAGATGGAGGCCGGGATGTAGGCACGCGAGGAAGCGGAACACTTCTGGCCCTGGAACTCGAACGAGCCGCGGGTCAGCGCGGTCTTCAGCACGGCGCGGTCGGCGCTCGGGTGCGCGACGACGAAGTCCTTGCCGCCCGTCTCGCCGACGATGCGCGGGTAGGAGCGGTACTTCTCGATGTTGTTGCCGACCGTCTTCCACAGGTGCTGGAAGGTCTTGGTCGAGCCGGTGAAGTGGATACCGGCGAGCATCGGGTGGTTGAGCGCCACCTCGGAGACCGCGATGCCGTCGCCCGTCACCAGGTTGATGACGCCCTTCGGCAGACCGGCCTCCTCCAGCAGCTGCATCAGCAGCACGGCGGCATGGGTCTGGGTCGGGGACGGCTTCCAGACGACGACGTTGCCCATCAGCGCGGGCGCGGTCGGCAGGTTACCGGCGATGGCCGTGAAGTTGAACGGCGTGATCGCGTAGACGAAGCCCTCGAGCGGGCGGTGGTCGAGGCGGTTCCACACGCCCGGCGAGTTGGCCGGGGGCTGCTCGGCGAGCAGGTCGCGGGCGTACTTGACGTTGAAGCGCCAGAAGTCGACGAGCTCGCAGGGGGTGTCGATCTCGGCCTGCTGGGCCGTCTTGGACTGGCCGAGCATGGTGGAGGCGGCCAGGGTCTCGCGCCAGGGGCCGGCCAGCAGCTCGGCGGCGCGCAGGATGATCGCGGCGCGGTCGTCGAAGGACATCGCGCGCCAGGCCGGGGCGGCGGCGAGCGCGGCGTCGATCGCGTCCTGCGCGTCCTGCTGGGTGGCACCGGCGAAGGTGCCGATGACGGCCTTGTGGTTGTGCGGCTGCACGACGTCGACCCGCTCGCCGCCGCCCATCCGCTTGACGCCGCCGATGGTCATCGGCAGCTCGATCGGGTTCTCGGCCAGCTCCTTGAGCTTTGCCTCGAGGCGGGCGCGCTCGGCGGAACCGGGGGCGTAGCCGTTCACCGGCTCATTGACCGGTGCGGGGACCTGGGTGACAGCGTCCATGAGTTCCGTGACTCCTTTGCGAGGGTGGGGAGGGGCTCGGCCCTGGAATCGGTTCTGGGGGTCTGTGCCTGGTTCAGTTCTTGGTGATCATCGAGCGCACGAAGAACAGGAGGTTGGCGGGCTTCTCCGCGAGGCGGCGCATGAAGTAGCCGTACCAGTCGGTGCCGTATGCGGTGTAGACGCGCATCCGGTGTCCTTCGGCGGCGAGGCGGACGTGCTCGTCGGTGCGGATCCCGTACAGCATCTGGAACTCGTACTCGTCCAGTTTGCGCCCGGCGCTGCGCGCGAGCTCCTGACCGATCGCGATCAGGCGCGGGTCGTGCGACCCGATCATCGGGTAGCCGTCGCCCTCCATCAGGATCCTGAGGATGCGGACGTACGCCTTGTCGATCTCGGCCTTGTCCTGGATCGCGACGGAGGCGGGCTCCTTGTACGCGCCCTTCACCAGACGGACACGGCTGCCGTTCGCGGCCAGGCGCCGGGCGTCCTCCTCGGTGCGGAAGAGGTACGCCTGGATCACGCAGCCGGTCTGCGGGAAGTCCTTCCGCAGCTCCTCGTGGATGGCGAACATCGAGTCGAGGGTGGTGTGGTCCTCCGCGTCCAGCGTGACCGTGGTGCCGATCGCGGCCGCGGCCTCGACGACCGGACGGACGTTGGCGAGGGCCAGCTCGTGACCGCCCTCCAGGGACTGGCCGAACATCGACAGCTTGACGGACATCTCGGCACGGGGGCCGAGCTCCAGCGGCTCGAGGTGCTCGACGAGCTCCAGGTAGGCGTCGCGCGCGGCGGCCGCCTGCTCCGGGGTGGTGATGTCCTCGCCGACCACGTCGAGGGTGACCTCGAGGCCCTTGGCAGCGGCGTCCTGGACCACCGGGATGACCTGGTCGACGGTCTCACCGGCGATGAACCGGGCGACGACCTGCTTCGTCCCCGGGGCGGCCGACACGAAGCGGCGCATCTTGTCGCTGCGCGACGCGGCGAGGATCACGGGACCCAGCACGGGGCACCTCCACGGAACAGGTGTTGAAGGGGGCCGAGGCCGACCGCTTTGCGGACGTGTCGGGAACGGCACGAAGAACCACCGTGAAACTTAAGGATCGCTCTGTTCGCGGGCCATCGACAGCTGTCACGCATCCGTGTCCCGGATCTCAGACATATGTCTGAAGGGTGCGAGAATGGCGAAATGAAAGGCGATTACCAGGACCTGGTCGACGAGATCTCCGCGCTGCTCGCCATGCCGGCGACGCTGGAGAACCGGGACTTCGGGCTGATCGCCTTCGGCGCCCACGACAGCGACAGCGCCTTCGACGAGGCCACGCTCGACCCGGTGCGCACCCGGTCGATCCTGACCAGGAAGTCCACGCCTGCGGTACGCGCGTGGTTCGAGGGCTTCGGCATCGCCCGCGCGACGGGTCCGGTCCGCATCCCCGCCGCCCCGGACGCGGGCGTCTTCCGTGACCGCATCTGCCTGCCGGTGCGGCACCGGGGCGTCGTCCTCGGATACGTGTGGCTGCTCGACGCCGACCCGGGCCCGACCGTGGAACAGCTCGCCGCGGCCATGGAGGTGACCGAGCGGATCGGCACGCTCATGGCCGACGAGGAGCGCGCGGGCGCCGACCTGTCGCGTGAGCTGCGGGCGGTGCTGGCCGCCGAGCGCGGCTGGCAGTACGACATGGCGGTGGCCGCGCTGCGTACGGCGCTGGGTGCGGACGCCGACGGGACGCACGCCGTGGTGTGCGTGACGCCGTGGCCCGCGGACGACGCACCGTCGGCCCGCGCACTGCCCGGGGCGGCGGCGCTGTGCACGGTGCCGCTGCGGGCGGGTGCCGCCTCGGGTGCGGTTCCCCGCGGGAGCGAGAGGCCGGCGGCCGTCCGGGCCGTCGCCGCGCTGGTGCGGCTGCGTTCGGCGGACAATGCGGCCCCCGCGCTGACGGTCGCCGCACGGCTGCGTGAGGCGGCGGGGCCGCCCTCCGGCCACGGTCCTGCGGGGGCGGAGGCGGGAACCGGCGTCGCGGCCGGTGTCGCTGCGGCGCGGCGCGGGCTCGGCGAGCTCGACGGGGCGTGGCGGGAGGCCGCGTCCGCCGCACGGGCGGTGCTGGCCGAGCCCGCGCTCGGCCCGGTCGCCCAGTGGTCGGACCTCGGCCCGTACCGGATGCTGACGGCCCTGCCCGAGGGAGCGGCGGACGACCCGGCCGTCCGGGAACTGCTCGCTCCCGCCCACGCGGAACTGGCCCGGACCGCCGAGGTGTTCCTCGACTGCGCGGGCCAGGCCGGCCGCACGGCCGCGGCCCTCGGCATCCACCGGCAGACGCTCTACTACCGCCTGTCGCGCGTGGAGGCCCTGACCGGCCTGGACCTGGACGACGGCGAGCACCGGCTGCTGCTGCACATGGCGCTGAAGGGCGTGCGGCTGTGAGCGGCAGGCCTAGGTGTATTGCCCTGTGAGTTCGTCGGCGCGGGTGGCCGTCTGCGGGTCGAACGTTCCACGGGCAATGAGGCTCAGGCGGCCCCACGGGCCGGGTTCTCCCCGGGCACCTGCCCGAGGCTGTTGATCTTCGTGCAGCGGAATCCAGCCCCGCCGGGGGCACCCCCCACGGCCGCCAGGCCGTAGGGGGAGATTGAGGCGCGGGGTTCGGGGGCCGAGCCCCCGGTTCCGGGAGCGGCGGGTACGCGAAAGGGCCCGGGGAAGCCCCGGGCCCTTTCGTACGCGTGCGTGCGGACGCGTCAGTCCGTGAGGTTCACGGAGCGGGCCGACGTCGCGCCGATCTCCTCCGCGATCTCCGAGAGGACGGCCTGCGGCACGGTGTCGTCCACGGTCAGGACGACGAGCGCCTCGCCGCCCTCCTCCGCGCGGGAGACCTGCATGCCCGCGATGTTCAGACCCGCCTCGCCGAGGATGCGGCCGACCGTGCCGACGACGCCCGGACGGTCCTCGTACCGCAGGACGACCATGTGGTCCGCGAGCGCGAGGTCCACGTCGTAGTCGCCGACGGCGACGATCTTCTGGAGGTGCTTGGGGCCGGCCAGCGTGCCGGAGACCGCGACCTCCTCGCCGCCGGAGAGCGTGCCGCGCACGGTGACGACATTGCGGTGGTCCGGGGACTCGGAGCCCGTCGTCAGGCGGACCTCGACACCGCGCTCCTGCGCGAACAGCGGGGCGTTGACGTAGGACACGGTCTCGTCGACGACGTCCTCGAACACGCCCTTGAGCGCGGACAGTTCGAGCACCTTGACGTCGTGCTGGGTGATCTCGCCGTAGACCTCGACGTCGAGACGGACCGCGACCTCGCCCGCGAGCGCGGTGAAGATGCGGCCGAGCTTCTCGGCGAGCGGCAGGCCCGGGCGCACGTCCTCGGCGATGACACCGCCCTGCACGTTGACCGCGTCCGGCACGAGCTCACCGGCGAGCGCGAGGCGCACGGAACGGGCGACGGCGATGCCGGCCTTCTCCTGCGCCTCGTCCGTGGACGCGCCGAGGTGCGGGGTGCAGACGACCTGGTCGAGCTCGAACAGCGGGGAGTCGGTGCACGGCTCCTTGGCGTACACGTCGAGGCCCGCGCCGGCGACCCGGCCCTCCTTCAGCGCCGAGTACAGCGCCTCCTCGTCGACGATGCCGCCACGGGCCGCGTTGACGATCCGGACCGTCGGCTTGACCTTGTGCAGGGCCTCGTTGCCGATCAGGCCGAGCGTCTCGGGCGTCTTGGGGAGGTGGACGGTGATGAAGTCGGAGACCTCGAGCAGCTCGTCGAGCGTGAGGAGCTTGACGCCCATCTGCGCGGCGCGCGCGGGCTGCACGTAGGGGTCGTACGCGACGATCTTCATGCCGAAGGCGGACATGCGCTGGGCGACCAGCACGCCGATGCGTCCGAGGCCGACGACGCCGAGGGTCTTCTCGCTGAGCTCGACGCCCGTGTACTTCGAGCGCTTCCACTCGCCGTTCTTCAGGGCGGTGTTGGCCTGGGGGATGTTGCGCGCGGTGGCGACGATCAGACCGCAGGCCAGTTCGGCGGCCGTGACGATGTTGGACGTCGGGGCGTTGACGACCATCACGCCGGCCTTGGTGGCGGCGGAGACGTCCACGTTGTCCAGGCCGACGCCGGCGCGGGCGACGACCCGCAGCTTCCTGGCGGCGGCGATGGCCTCGGCGTCGACCTTGGTGGCCGAGCGGACCAGGATGGCGTCGACATCGGCGATCGCGGGGATGAGCTCCGCACGGTCGGCGCCGTTGCAGTGCCGGATCTCGAAGTCCGGACCGAGCGCGTCGACGGTCGCGGGCGACAGCTCTTCAGCGATGAGTACGACAGGTTTCGAGCTCACGTGAGTCCTCACATGTCCAGTGCGGACGGCCGTCCCGACGGCCGCAGGCGGTGGAGGGGGCTAGCCGCGTGGAAGACGCACGACACTGTGGGCCTGACGCGTATGTAGTGATGAGTGTAGTGGTGCACCAGGGTGCGTCTTACGCCTCGGTGGAAGGATCACTCGTCCGTGGCTGGACGAAGTGGCGGGGGCGAGGGGGCCGGAATGCGGCCCCCTCGCCCACCCGGTCACGCCTCGTCGTTGTCGACCCAGCTCATGAGCTTGCGCAGCTCCTTGCCCGTGGTCTCCAGCAGGTGGTTCTCGTCCTGCGTCTTGTACTCGTTGTACTTCTTCAGACCGCCGTGGTACTCGTCCATCCAGTTCTTGGCGAACGTGCCGTCCTGGATCTCGGCGAGGACCTTCTTCATCTCGGCCTTGGTGGCGTCCGTGATGATGCGCGGGCCGGTGACGTAGTCGCCCCACTCGGCGGTCTCGGAGACCGACCAGCGCATCTTCTCCAGGCCGCCCTCGTACATGAGGTCCACGATCAGCTTCAGCTCGTGGAGGCACTCGAAGTAGGCGATCTCCGGCTGGTAGCCGGCCTCGGTCAGGGTCTCGAAGCCCGCCTTGACCAGCGCCGCGGTGCCACCGCAGAGGACGGCCTGCTCGCCGAACAGGTCGGTCTCGGTCTCTTCCTTGAAGGTCGTCTTGATGACGCCCGCGCGGGTGCCGCCGATGCCCTTGGCGTACGACAGCGCCAGGTCGAAGGCCTTGCCGGTGGCGTCCTGCTCGACGGCGGCGATGCAGGGAACGCCGCGGCCCTCCTCGTACTGGCGGCGGACCAGGTGGCCCGGGCCCTTGGGGGCGACCATGGCGACGTCGACACCGGCCGGCGGCTTGATGAAGCCGTAGCGGACGTTGAGGCCGTGGCCGAAGAACAGGGCGTCGCCGTCCTTCAGGTTCGGAGCGATGGACTCCTCGTAGACCTGGGCCTGGATCGGGTCCGGGACGAGGATCATGATGACGTCGGCCTCGGCGGCGGCCTCGGCGGGCGTCACCACGCGCAGGCCCTGCTCCTCGGCCTTCGCCTTGGACTTGGAGCCCTCGTGCAGACCGACGCGGACGTCGACACCGGAGTCACGCAGCGACAGCGCGTGGGCGTGGCCCTGGCTGCCGTAGCCGATCACGGCGACCTTGCGGTTCTGGATGATGGACAGGTCGGCGTCGTCGTCGTAGAACAGCTCGGCCACTGGGATTCTCCTTGGAGTGCTGGTGTTGCGTCCCACCGTACGGCGGGAGGGGATGGGGAGGTCTGCGGGTCTCGCCAGGCGAGAAGGTGCGTCAGGCGGAACGGTCCAGGGCGCGCAGCGAACGGTCCGTGATGGACCGGGCGCCGCGCCCTATGGCGATCGTGCCGGACTGGACGAGCTCCTTGATGCCGAACTGCTCCAGCATCTTGAGCATCGCCTCCAGCTTGTCACTCGAACCGGTGGCCTCGATGGTGACGGCCTCGGGCGAGACGTCGACGGTCTTGGCGCGGAACAGCTGGACGATCTCGACGATCTGCGAGCGGGTCTCGTTGTCCGCGCGGACCTTCACGAGCACGAGCTCGCGCTGGATGGCGCCGCCGGGCTCGAGCTCGACGATCTTCAGGACGTTGACGAGCTTGTTGAGCTGCTTGGTCACCTGCTCCAGCGGCAGGTCCTCGACATTGACCACGATCGTGATGCGGGAGATGTCGGGGTGCTCGGTGACACCGACGGCGAGCGAGTCGATGTTGAAGCCGCGGCGGGAGAACAGGGCGGCGATTCTGGCCAGGATGCCGGGGGTGTTCTCCACCAGGACGGAGAGCGTGTGCTTGGACATGTGCGTCGTACCTCTTCCTACGGCTCTCAGTCGTCTTCGTTGTCGCCGAAGTCGGGGCGGACGCCACGGGCGGCCATGACCTCGTCGTTGGAGGTGCCGGCGGCGACCATCGGCCACACCTGGGCGTCCTCGTGGACGATGAAGTCGATGACGACCGGGCGGTCGTTGATCGCGTTGGCCTCGGCGATGACCTTGTCCAGGTCCTCCGGGGACTCGCAGCGGATCGCGTAGCAGCCCATGGCCTCGGACAGCTTGACGAAGTCCGGGACGCGGGTGCCGGCGCTCTTCTCCGTGCCGGTGGCGTCGGGGCCCGAGTGCAGCACGGTGTTGGAGTAGCGCTGGTTGTAGAACAGGGTCTGCCACTGGCGGACCATTCCGAGGGCGCCGTTGTTGATGATGGCGACCTTGATCGGGATGTTGTTCAGGGCGCAGGTGGTGAGCTCCTGGTTGGTCATCTGGAAGCAGCCGTCGCCGTCGATCGCCCAGACCGTGCGCTCCGGCTGTCCGGCCTTGGCGCCCATCGCGGCCGGGACCGCGTAGCCCATCGTCCCGGCGCCGCCCGAGTTGAGCCAGGTGGCGGGCTGCTCGTAGTCGATGAAGTGGGCGGCCCACATCTGGTGCTGTCCGACGCCGGCGGCGAAGATCGTGCCCTCGGGCGCGAGTTCGCCGATGCGCTGGATGACCTGCTGGGGGGCGAGGCTGCCGTCGTCGGGCTGCTCGTAGCCCAGCGGGTAGGTCTCGCGCCAGCGGTTGAGGTCCTTCCACCAGGCGGTGTAGTCGCCGGTGTTGCCCTCGCTGTGCTCGGCCTGGACGGCCTGGACCAGGTCGGCGATGACCTCGCGGGCGTCGCCGACGATCGGGACGTCGGCGGTGCGGTTCTTGCCGATCTCGGCCGGGTCGATGTCGGCGTGGACGATCTTGGCGTACGGGGCGAAGCTGTCCAGCTTGCCGGTGACGCGGTCGTCGAAGCGGGCTCCGAGGGCGACGATCAGGTCGGCCTTCTGCAGCGCGGTGACGGCGGTGACCGCACCGTGCATGCCCGGCATTCCCACGTGCAGGGGGTGGCTGTCGGGGAATGCGCCCAGCGCCATCAGGGTGGTGGTGACGGGGGCTCCGGTGAGCTCGGCGAGGACCTTCAGCTCGGCGGTCGCGCCGGCCTTGATGACGCCGCCGCCGACGTACAGCACCGGGCGCTTGGCGGCGGTGATGAGCTTGGCGGCCTCGCGGATCTGCTTGGCGTGCGGCTTGGTGACCGGTCGGTAGCCGGGCAGGTCGGTCTGCGGCGGCCAGCTGAAGGTGGTCCGCGCCTGGAGGGCGTCCTTGGCGATGTCGACGAGGACGGGGCCCGGGCGGCCGGTCGAGGCGATGTGGAACGCCTCGGCGATGGTGCGCGGGATGTCCTCGGCCTTGGTCACCAGGAAGTTGTGCTTGGTGATCGGCATCGTGATGCCGCAGATGTCCGCCTCCTGGAAGGCGTCCGTGCCGATCGCCTTGGAGGAGACCTGGCCGGTGATCGCGACGAGCGGCACGGAGTCCATGTGCGCGTCGGCGATCGGGGTGACCAGGTTGGTGGCGCCCGGACCCGAGGTGGCCATGCAGACGCCGACCTTGCCGGTGGCCTGCGCGTATCCGGTGGCAGCGTGGCCGGCGCCCTGCTCGTGGCGGACCAGGACGTGGCGGACCTTGGAGGAGTCCATCATCGGGTCGTACGCGGGGAGGATGGCGCCGCCCGGAATGCCGAAGACCGTCTCGGCCCCTACTTCCTCGAGAGAGCGGATGAGGGACTGCGCACCCGTGACGTGTTCGACGGTGGCGGACGGCTGTCCGCCGCTACGGGCCCGCGGCTGAGGATGGTGGGCCCCAGTGGCCTGCTCGGTCATCGGCTTCTCTTCTCGATGCTGAGGGTTTTTGCGAGGGTTTGGTACGTGCCGGTGCAACAAAAAACCCCTCGTGCCGTGAGGCAAGCGAGGGGAGCGCGTCGGGAGGTGTCCGCAGAGCCTGATCGGTGCGGCTCTGCTCAGCCGACGCGCTTTCCAAGTACGAGAATTCGGGTGCGCATGGCACTGACCCTCTCCCCGCCGCGCCATCACTGTCAAGTGGGTGGGACGCGCGTCTCAGCATTTGAGCCATTTCGCGCCGGTGGAATTCCACCGGTCAGCACCGGCAGAGCCATCCCGGCCGGGACCGGGTACTCCTCCCTGACCAGGGCCCGACGCAGCCGGTACTCGTCCAGCGGTCCCGAGAAGGCCATTCCCTGGCCGTGCGTGCAGCCCATGGCCCGCAGCGCGAGAACCTGCTCCGGGACGTCGACGCCGTCCGCCACGGACTGCATGCCGAGATCGCGGGCGATGCGGAGCAGCCCGCTGGTGATCTTGTGCAGCCGCGCGGACTCGACGACGCCTTCGACCAGGCCCCGGTCGAGCTTGAGCACGTCGACAGGGAGCCGGCGCAGGGCGTTGATGGCCGCGTAGCCGCTGCCGAATCCGTCCAGGGCGATCCGTACGCCGAGTCTGCGCAGGGCGACCAGCCGCTGCTCCAGCTCGTCGAACGAGATCCGCGGGTCGCTGTCGGCCAGCTCGATGATCAACGCTCCGGACGGCAGCTGGTGGCGGGTGAGCAGCGCCTCGATCGAGCCGAGCGGCAGGGACCTGTCCAGCAGGAGCCGGGCCGACAGCCGTACGGAGACCGGGGTGGGATGCCCCAGCCCGCCCCGCTCGGCGGCCTGCTCCACGGCCTCTTCGAGGAGCCAGCGGCCGAGCTCGGCGCTGCGGTGGCCGTCGTCGGCGACCCGCAGGAATTCGGCCGGGGTGAACAGGATGCCCTGCGCGGACCGCCATCGGGCCTGCGCGGACACGGCGACGATCCGGCCGGTGCTCAGGCTCACCACGGGCTGGTGCAGGAGGGCGAACTCCCCGTCGTGAAGGGCGCTGTGCAGGCGGGCGGCCAGCTCGGTCCGGCGCACCACGTCGGCCTGCATCTGGGGCGCGTACAGCTCGACGCGGTTCTTCCCGGCGGCCTTGGCCCGGTACATGGCGAGGTCGGCGTTGCGCATGAGGTCGGTGGGGCTCATGGCCGGCTCAGCGAAGGCCACCCCGATGGAGGCGGCCACCCGCACCTCGGTGCCGTCGACGCGGTACGGCTGGGAGAGCATGAGCCGCAGCCGGTCGGCGATCTCGTGGACCTGGAGCTCGCGTGCGGTCCCGTCGTGGGTGCCGTCGCCGATGATGAGGGCCGCGAACTCGTCGCCGCCGAGCCGGGCGGCCGTGTCCCCCGCCCGTACGGAATCGGCCAGCCTCCGGGCCGCCTGGATCAGCAGCTCGTCGCCCGCCTGGTGGCCGAGACGGTCGTTGACGCCCTTGAAACCGTCGAGGTCGATGAAGAGCACGGCGGTACCCGGATCGCCCGCCCTGCGCCCGCTGAGGGCGCGGCGGACCCGCTCGGTGAACAGGGCGCGGTTGGGCAGATCGGTCAGCGGGTCGTGTTCGGCGTTGTGCTGGAGCTGGGCCTGCAGGCGCACCCGCTCGGTGACGTCACGGCTGTTGAGGATCAGGCCGCCCTGGTGGCGGCTGACCGTGGACTCCACGTTGAGCCAGTCGCCCGCGCCCGACCGGAAGCGGCACTCGATGCGGGTCGTCGGCTCGTCGGCGGGCGCCGCGGCGAGGAACCGGCGCAGCTCGTGGACCACGCGGCCGAGGTCGTCGGGGTGGATCAGCGAGGCCAGCTCGGAGCCGACGAGCTCCTCGGCGTCGCGCCCGTAGACCTTGGTGGCCGCGGGCGAGACGTAGCGCAGGACGCCGGTGGGAGCGGCGATCATGATGACGTCGCTGGAGCCCTGGACCAGGGAGCGGAAGTGGTTCTCCTTCTGGGCCAGTTCGTGGGTGAGCGCGATGTTGTCCAGGAGCATGATCCCCTGGCGCACGACGAGTGCGAGCACGACGGTGCAGCCGGTGATCACGACGACGCGGTCGACCCGGCGGTCCTCGGTGACGCTGTACAGGATCCCGAGCGTGCACACCGCCGCGGCGAGGTAGGGCGTGAGGGCGGTCAGCGAACTCGCGAGGGGCCGGCCGGTCTGCCGGGGTCCGCGCGGCGGTCCCCCGGTCTCGGCGGAGCGGCGTGCGCCCCAGGGCGCGTACGCCAGCAGGAGCGAGCCGGCGAACCAGCCCGCGTCGAGAAGTTGGCCCGACCGGTAGCTCTCCCGCAGCAGCGGCGAGGTGAACAGGGCGTCGCACAGCACGGTCAGCGCGAGGCCGGCGATCGCCGTGTTGACGGCGGACCGGCTGGTCGGCGAACGCCGGAAATGGAGCGCGAGCACCATGCTGACCAGCACGATGTCCAGCAGCGGGTACGCGAGGGCCAGTGCGGCCGGGGCCACGCTCTCGCCCTGGGCGTGCGCGGTGTGGGCGAGGGCGAGGCTCCACGAAAGGGTGAGCAGCGAGCCGCCGATCAGCCACGCGTCGAGGACGAGGCACACCCAGCCGGCCCTGGTCGCCGGACGCTTGGCGAGCACCAGGAGTCCGACGATGGCCGGGGGCGCGAAGCACAGGAAGAACAGGTCGGCGAGGGAGGGGCTCGGCACCTCGCGCCCGAGCACCACCTCGTACCAGCCCCATACGCCGTTCCCCGCCGACGCCATGAGCGACGAGATCGAGAAGAGCAGCCAGGCGGGCCGGAAGCGGCACTCGGGTGTGCGCGCGTAGACCAGGCACGAGACGGCGGCGACGAGCGCGGCGGCGCTGAGGCCGAAGTCGCCCATGATCAACGCCACGTGGCGCGATCCCCAGCCCAGGGCCGCGCCGACGCCGTAGGCGGCGCAGACGGCGGCCAGGGTCAGTTGCGGAAGCAGCGCGGCGGCGCCGGCCGGGACGGGGTCCCGGGCCATCATCGCCCCCGGGGCGCTCACCGGACCGCCCTCGGGTGCGTGGTCGGCGGCTGGGGCCGCGCCGGGTGGGTGAGCGGTGGATGCGCCGACCGCGGCCGGCACATCGGCATGCGCGGCGCCCGGTCGGTCCTGCGCGCCGCAGCGCACAGCAGTCGCCGTCGACGGCCCTGCCGCGTCGGATGGTCGGTCCATCGGCCCTGCATCGCCCGTCGCCCCCCTCAGGTCTGATCGGCAGTCAGCTCGCGCCACAGCACCGCTCCCCGCGTCCGGTGCAGCCCCCAGGTCGGGACGATACACCAATATCGTCACTCAGGGACATAGCCCCTCTACTCTCCGTGACGACCTGCGACGATGTGGGCACGCCACGCATTCGAGTGACTTCAAAGCGTGATTATGCGCCCGACTGGCAACCTTCAGGCGCCGGTGGTCGTCACCACGTTGCGCAGAGGCTCCCCGGCGGCGAACCGGGTGAGCTGATCGGCCAGCAACCTCTTGGCACGGGGCATGAACGCCGAGGTCGAGCCGCCGACATGGGGACTGATCAGTACGCCCGGCGCGTGCCACAGCGGATGGCCCGCCGGCAGCGGCTCGGGGTCGGTGACATCGAGCGCCGCGGTGAGCCGCCCGCTCTCCACCTCCGCGAGCAGGGCCTTTGTGTCGACGACGGGGCCGCGCGCGACGTTCACCAGCAGCGCGCCGCCCTTCATCCGGGCCAGGAAGTCGGCCCCCACCAGGCCCTTCGTCTGCTCCGTGAGCGGCGTCGCGACGATCACGACGTCCGCGTCGGGCAGCAGTTCCGGCAGATCGGCGAGTGCGCGCACTTCGCCGCGCTCCGTTGCCCGGGCGGAGCGCGCGACGCGCGCCACCCGCGCGCATTCGAAGGGCGCGAGCCGGTCCTCGATGGCCGCGCCGATGGAGCCGTAACCGACGATGAGCACCGACTTGTCGGCGAGCGCCGGATAGAAGCCGGCCCGCCACTCCTCGGCATCCTGCCCGCGCACGAAGCCGGGGATGCCGCGGAGCGAGGAGAGGATCAGCGCGAGCGTCAGCTCGGCGGTCGACGCCTCGTGAACGCCCCGGGCGTTGCACAGGCGTACGCCCCCGGGCAGCAACGGAAGGCCCGGCTCCACATGGTCGATACCGGCGGAGAGGGTCTGCACGACGCGGACGGACCGCATGGCAGGCAGGGGCCGTATGGCGACCTCCATGCCCTTCATGTACGGGACGACGTAGTACACGCAGTCGGCGGGGTCGGCCGGGAAGTCCGGTCCGCCGTCCCAGAATCGGTACGTGAGGCCCGACTCGGCGGGCGCGGGCAGGCCGTCGATCTCGTCGGCCGGGATGGGCAGCCACACATCAGCAGTCATGGTCAGGAGGCTATGCGAAGGGCTCCGCGGGCCATTGGTTAGTTTTGACGACGGCCAGGGGGCCCGACGGGAAGGTACGGGGAGTTGGAGCGCAGGACAATCGGTGCGGCGGCCCTCGAAGTGGGCGCCGTCGGGCTCGGCTGCATGCCGATGAGCTGGGCCTACACGAGCTCCGAGCAACGCGGGGAGCGCTCGCTGCGCGCCGTCCACGCCGCGCTGGACGCCGGTTCGACCCTGCTCGACACCGCCGACATGTACGGCCCGTTCACCAACGAACTGCTGATCGGCAGGGCGCTGAAGGAGCGGCGCGCGGAGGCCTTCGTGTCGACCAAGGCGGGGCTCCTCGTCGGGGACCAGCACATCGTCGCCAACGGCCGCCCCGGGTACGTGAAGCGCGCCTGCGACGCGTCGCTGCGCCGCCTGCAGACCGATGTGATCGACCTCTACCAGCTGCACCGGGCCGACCCCGAGGTGCCCGTCGAGGAGACCTGGGGCGCGATGGCCGAGCTGGTGACGGCGGGCAAGGTGCGGGCGCTCGGGCTGTGTGCCGTCGGAGCGCGCGCCGGACGGCGCTCCGGCGCGGACGTGCATGCGCAAACGATCCGGCAGCTGGAGCGGGTCCAGCAGGTGTTCCCGGTGAGTGCGGTGGAGGCGGAGCTCTCGGTGTGGTCGCCGGAGGCGCTGGAGCGGCTGCTGCCGTGGTGCGAGGCGCGCGGGATCGGGTTCCTGGCGGCGATGCCGCTGGGGAACGGGTTCCTCACGGGGACGCTGACGCCCGGGCAGGGCTTCGAGGCGGACGACGTGCGGGCGCGCCATCCGCGGTTCACGGCGGAGATGATGGCCGCCAACCAGCCGGTGGTGGCGGGGCTGCGGCGGATCGCGGAGCGGCACGGGCCGGGGACGACGCCGGCGCGGGTGGCGCTGGCATGGGTGCTCGGGCAGGGGCGGCACGTGGTGCCGCTGCCGGGGACGAAGCGGCCCGAGTGGGCGGTGGAGAACGCGGGCGCCGCGGATCTGGAGCTGACGCCGCGGGACCTCACCGAGATCGCGTCGCTCCCGCCGGCGCAGGGGTCCTGGGACTGAGGACGGGATGCGGGAGGCGGCGCGGCCGGTCCGGGCGGGGCGGGGGCGTCAGGGGATGCCCGGCCGCTTCCGTGCCGGGTCGCGCGAACGTACGGCCGAACGTTCTGGCGAATGTTCTGGGGAAGATCGGGAACCTCCGGGCGGGCCGCGGTGTAAGAACAGTAGTCAGGCAGTTCACCCGGCTCGCCGGGCAGCGCAAGCAGCCGTCGAAGGGATCACCACCGTGCACCGTCCTGCATTGACGGCCGTCGTGGCCGCCGCCGTGCTCTTTCTCACGGCAGGGTGCTCCTCCGGCGACGGGAGGCATCCGGCGGGCAGTGCCGGGCCGTCGTCGGACCGGACCGCCTCCCCCACCGGCGGCTCGCCCAGCGCCTCCCCCGCCCCCTCCGGGCCTCCGGCGAAGGGTTCGGTGAAGGTGGTCTCGACCCTGACGGAAGGGCTGCAGTCCCCTTGGGGCGTGGCGGCCCTGCCCGGCGGGGATCTGCTGGTGGCCTCGCGCGACGAGGGCACGATCACCCGCGTGTCGGCGGACGGGGGCAAGCAGACCGAGATCGGTTCCGTGCCGGGCGTCGCCCCCGGTGGGGAGGGCGGTCTGCTGGGCCTCGCGGTCTCCCCCTCGTTCGCCTCGGACCAGCAGGTCTACGCGTACTTCACCACCGCGTCCGACAACCGCATCGCCCGCATGCTGTACGACGAGCGGAAGCCCCCCGGCCAGCAGCTGGGCGCGCCGGACACGGTGCTCCGCGGCATCCCCAAGGGGGTCATCCACAACGGCGGGCGGATCGCCTTCGGCCCGGACAAGATGCTCTACGCGGGCACGGGCGAGACGGGTGAGACGGGTCTCGCGCAGGACAAGGAGTCGCTGGGCGGCAAGATCCTGCGGATGACCCCGGACGGTCAGCCGGTCCACGGCAATCCGGAGGCCGACTCGGTCGTCTACTCGTACGGGCACCGCAATGTGCAGGGCCTCGCCTGGGACTCCGAGAAGCGGCTGTGGGCGGCCGAGTTCGGGCAGAACACCTGGGACGAGCTCAATCTGGTCGAGCCGGGGAAGAACTACGGCTGGCCCGCGGCGGAGGGCAAGGCGGGCAAGGCGGGCTTCGTCGACCCGGTGGCGCAGTGGCGGACGGCGGACGCCTCGCCGAGCGGTATCGCCTATGCCGAGGGGTCGATCTGGATGGCCGGTCTGCGGGGCGAGCGGCTGTGGCGGATCCCCCTGTCCGGCGCGGAACCTTCCGCCGAGCCCCAGCCGTTCCTCGAGGAGGAGTACGGCCGTCTGCGCACTGTGCTGTCGGCAGGCGGGAACCAGGTCTGGCTGGTCACCAGCGAGACGGACACCCGGGGCACACCCGAGCCGGGTGACGACAGGATCCTCCGGCTGGAGGTGGGATAGGAGGCGGCCGGTCCGTGTTCCACACCTTCGACGAGTTCTTCGCCCCGGGCCGCAGACATACCGACGAGGAGCGGCAGCGCCTGGCGCTGACCCGGGCCGACGTCGGGGACAGCGACCCGGGCAGCGGCCCCATAGACCTGGCGTCGGGGCGCGTCACGATCCGGGTTCCGCAGGAACCGCTGTCCCCTGCCGACGAGGCTCCGTCCCGCCCGGAAGACCCGGACCCGTGACCCGCCACAGGCGGTGCGCCATGGCCGCCGCTTCACCCCCGCCCGGAGTGGGTGGTTCACGGCTTCTGCCGTTGCCCTCGACGTGAGCGGCGGCGCGGCGGGCGTGTCTGAGGTACCCCCGGGCCCGGCCGCCGAGCACCCCGCAGCAGCCGGGGCCTACGGCTCGTACACGTACGGCGTCGTCGTCGCCAGGGCGGCGAAGCCGAGGCGTTCGAGGATGGGGCGGCTGTCGTCGGACGCGTCGACCTGCAGGTACCGGACGCCCCGGCGCGCCGCGACCGCGGCCCGGTGGGCGACCAGGGCACGGTAGATGCCGCGGCCGCGCCACTCGGGGTGGGTCCCGCCGCCCCACAGACCGGCGAAGTCGGTGCCGGGCGTGAACTCGATCCGGGCCGCGCACACCGGCAGGTCGCCCGCCATCGCGACGGTCATGAGGACCGTGTCCGGCGTCTGGGCGAGCTGGGCGAGGAGCTGCTGCCGCAGCCGGGTGCCGTCCGTGCCGAACGCCCTGTCGTGGACCCGCATCGTCAGCTCGACGCCCGCGGGTCCGGTGACCGCCTCCAGCCGTACGCCGTCCGGCAGTTCGGGGACGGCGGGCAGCCCGGACGTCTCGGCGACGAGCAGAGTCTCCTCGGGCTCGGGCCTGAAGCCGGCCGCGAGGAGCCGGCCGGCGAGGTCGCGCGGTGCGTCGTGGCTGTAGAGCTTCCATTCGAAGGCGAGGCCGCGCCCGGCGAAGTACCGCACCTGTTCCGCGATCTCGGCGTCCGCGGTGTCCGCCGTCAGGTCCGACCAGAGGACGCCGCTCCAGTCGCCGCCGGCACCGACCTGCCGGACGACGCGGCCGGAGCGTTCGGTCAGGGGCCCGGCGGCACCGGGCGTGGTGGTACGGCGGCGCATCTGGCGGTCGAAGAGCGCGAGCACGGCTGTGTGATCCATGCGCGCATTGGAGCAGTCGGCCGTCTGCGGCGGCCAGCGCTTTTGCGGCGCCACGGGGCTCGGCATCACTCGGCGTGGCGCGGGACGGGGCGGGTCGGGGTCACACGGCGTGGCACGAGGCAGGGCGGGCCGTGGCGCGGGACGGGGCGGACCGCCCTCACGAGGCCCGCCGGAAGGCCGCTCGGCCGCTACGCGGCGGAAGCCCGCCGCTCACGCCATTCCGGCGCCAGGATCGACCAGGTCTCCATGTCGTGCCGGGCGCCGCGGTAGGCGTAACTCTCGCGCAGCACGCCCTCGTCGGTCATCCCCAGCCGCTGGGCGACGGCGATGCTGGGCTTGTTGGCGGAGGAGACCTGCCATTCGACGCGGTGCATGCCGCGCTGCTCGACCGCCCAGTCGATGATCACCCGCACCGCGCGGGTGACGAGCCCGCGGCCCGCCGCCGACGGCTCCAGCCAGCAGCCCGCCTCGCAACTGCCCATGGCCAGGTCGAAGGTGCGGAAGAGCACGCCGCCGACGAGGGTGCCGTCCAGCCAGATGCCGTAGATGCGCCCGGCGTCGGCCGCCGCCTTGTCCGCGTAGGACTGGAGGAACGCGCGGGCGGATGCCGGGTCCGCAGCGGCGTCGGGCAGTCCGACGTACCGGCCGATGAACTCGCGGCCCCGTTCTATGTGCGCGAAGAACTCCTCGGCCTGCCACGGCTCCAGGGGGCGCAGTTCGGCTCCGTCATCGCCCAGGCTTACCGCGAACACTGTGCTCCTCGGGGATTAGGGCACGAGTTCGCCTTGATCGCCCGTGCGCTGCACGGGGATCTTCGCACGCGCGGCGTCGCGGCACTCCGGCTTTTCGATGCTGATGCGCGGCAGCCGGCGGTCCATCCAGCGGGGCAGCCACCAGTTCGCCCCGCCGAGCATGTGCATGAGGGCGGGGACGAGCAGGGTGCGCAGGACGAAGGCGTCCAGGGCGACGGCGGCGGCGAGGCCGATGCCGAACATCGCGATGACGCGGTCGCCGCTGAGGACGAAGGCGAGGAAGACCGAGATCATGATCACGGCAGCGGAGTTGATGACGCGGCTGGTCTCGGCGAGGCCGACCCGTACGGCGCGCCGGTTGTCCCCGGTCTCCAGCCACTCCTCGTACATCCGGCTGACCAGGAACACCTGGTAGTCCATGGAGAGCCCGAAGAGCACCGACACCATGATCACGGGAAGGAACGGCTCGATCGGGCCGGCGCTGCCGAGGCCGAGCAGTTCGCTGCCCCAGCCCCATTGGAAGATCGCGACGACGACGCCGAAGGCGGAGGCGACGGCGGCGACGTTCATCGCGGCGGCCTTGAGCGGGATGCCGAGGGAGCGGAAGGCGAGCAGCAGGAGCAGGCAGCCGAGTGCGATGACGACGCCGACGAACAGGGGCAGCTTGCCGATGATGATCTCCGCGAAGTCGTCGTAGCTCGCGGTCACTCCGCCGACGTGGGCCGTCAGGGAGCTGCCCTGTTCGGCGGCCGGGAGGATGTCGTCGCGCAGCCGGTCGACGAGTTCGCTGGTCTCCCGGGACTGCGGCGAGGTGTCCGGCACGAGGGTGAGGAGCGCGGTGTCGCCGCTGCCGTTGTACGCGACGGGGCCGGCGGACGCGATGCCGTCGGTGGCGCGCAGGGTCTGGGCCAGCCGGTCCATGGCGAGTTCGTCGTCGGCGCCGTCGAGGGAGGCGACGACGGTGAGGGGCCCGTTGACGCCCGGCCCGAAGCCGTCGGCGAGCAGGTCGTACGCCTGGCGTGTGGTGGCCGTCGCAGGACCGTTGCCCTGGTCCGAGGTGCCGAGGCGGAGCGAGAGGGTCGGCAGGGCGAGCACGAGCATCACGACGGCGGCGACGGCGCCCAGCAGCTTGGGGTGGCGTTCGACGAACGCGGACCAGCGGGAGGCGAGGCCGGTGGGCAGTTCGGGCCGGGGGCCCCGCCTGGCGAGCCGGCGGCGCTCGCGGCGGCTCAGGGCGCGCGTTCCGATGAACGAGAGCAGGGCGGGCAGCAGGGTCACCGCCGCGGCGACGGTGAGGACGACGGTCAGGGACGCGGCGATCGCGACACCGGTGAGGAAGCCCAGGCGCAGTGTCAGCATGCCGAGCAGGGCGATGCAGACGGTGGCTCCGGCGAAGACGACGGCACGGCCGGTGGTGGCAACGGCCTCGCGCGCCGCCTCGGCGACCGGGAGCCCTCTTTTGAGGCCCTTGCGGTGTCTGGTGACGATGAACAGCGCGTAGTCGATACCGACGCCGAGGCCGATGAGCAGGCCGAGCATGGGCGCGAAGTCGGCCACCGACATCACGTGGCCGAGGAGCACGATGCCCGCGTACGCGGTCCCGACCGAGACGAGCGCGGTGGCGATGGGGAGCAGGCTGGCGGCGAGTGAGCCGAACGCGAGCAGGAGGACCACGGCGGCGACGGCCACGCCGACGATCTCGGCGGTGTGGCCGCCGGGCGCCTCGGTCAGGGCGACGGCGCCGCCGCCGAGCTCCACCCGCAGGTCGCCCTCCTCGGCCGCCTTCGCGGTGTCGACGAGTGCGCGCGCCTGGGACTCGGGGATGTCGTCGGCCTGTGCGTCGAAGGTGACGACGGCGTACGCGGTGCGCCCGTCGGCGCTGATCTGTGCCACGCCCCGGCTGCCGTAGGGGCCGGTGACGGAGGCTATGCCGTCGAGGCCGGCGACGCGGTCGAGCATCGCGGACACGCGCTGCTCGACGGCCGGGGAGCGGACGCTGCCTTCCTCGGTGTGCCACACGACGGTGTCGGTGTCACCGACGCGGCCGTGGAAGCCCTCCTCCAGCAGGTCGGCGGCGCGGCCGGACTCCGTGCCCGGGACGTCGTAGTCGTTGGAGTACGCGGACCCCGCGATGGTCGCGCCCGTTGCGGTGCCCCCGAGGGCGAGGAGCCAGAGCAGGACGACGACGAGTCGGTGCCCGACGCACCACCGGGCGATAGCTGACACCGACCTGCTCCCGTTCGTGAATCTTTGACCGGGAACAGCCCGCAAAGAACTCATGATCTGCGAGGAATACTCTCGCAGGCAATCGTGATCCTTTGCCCGTTTCGTGGCGTTGCTCACACAGGTGCGCGGAAGCGGGATGATCTTCCCTTCCCACTTCCGCGCACCGCATCCGCGTGCCGCCTCCGCGTACCGCGCGAGGGGCGGCCCGAGGCCGCGTGGGTCAGCCGGAGACGCTGGCGCGCCCGTTCTCTATGTGACCCATCAGCCTGCGGCGGAAGCCCTCGTCGCCGTCGGCGGTCACCTCGATGTCGTACCAGCCGTGCGCGTCGGCGGCGGAGTGCACCACCGTGCGGCTGCGGCCCGCCTTGACCGTGACGCTGCGGGTCCACGTGCGCAGGTCGGCCTCGTCGACGTAACCGAGCGGGCGGACGGTGAAGGTGACGGGCTCGCTGCCGTGGTTGCGGAGCGTGAGGTGCACATCGCGGTCGTGGTGGTCGATGTGCGAGGTGACCTCGGCGGCTCCCCGGGCCCGCCCGGCGAACTCCCGACGGAAGCCGTTGGGGCCGGTGACGGTGAAGCGGTAGTGGCCGCCGGTGAGGGGCACGCTCCACTGCGCCTCACCCTTCACGTCCGTGTGCTGCGGGACGTCGAACTCGCCGGCGTACGGGTAGAGCGCGAAGTGCGCGCTCGCGCGCCCGGTGTTGCGCAGCGCCACCGTGACCGTCTCGCCGTCCGCCGTCCCGTGCGCGTCGGGCTGGTAGGGCAGCGGGCGGGCCGGGCGGGTGCCGGGCTCCTGGACCGGCATGTGCTGCTCCGCCGGCGGCACCGGACGCCAGCGCCCCGTGAAGGGCGGGACCGGTCCCGGCTGCTCGACCTCCGGCTGCGGCCTGCCGCGCCCGAAGTCGAACGCCGAGGTGAGGTCGCCGGTGACCGTGCGCCGCCAGCGCGTGATGTTGGGCTCCTCGATGCCGGTCCACTTCTCCAGCAGCCTGATCACCGAGGTGTGGTCGAAGACCTCGGAGCAGACGTAGCCGCCGACCGACCAGGGCGAGACGACGAGCATCGGCACCCGGATGCCGAGACCCGTGGGCAGCCCCTGCCAGCGCTCCTCGGTGTTGTCGGCCGGCGGCACGGGCGGCGGGACATGGTCGAAGAATCCGTCGTTCTCGTCGTAGTTGATCAGGAGGACGGTGTGCCGCCACACCTCGGGGTGCGAGGCGAGCGCGTCGAGCACCTTGTAGACGAGCGACGCGGAGGCGATCGGCGAGGACGAACCGGGGTGCTCGGAGTCGACGGCGGACGGCACGAGGTAGGAGACCTCGGGCAGCGTGCCCGCGGCGACGTCGGCCCGGAAGGCGTCGGCGAGCCGGCCCGTCTCCACCCGGCGCAGGCCGCGCTCGAAGAGGGAGCGCTCGGCGTCGGTGAGGGTCTTGACGCCGTCCTCGAGCGCGGCGAGCAGCCGGTCGCGCTCGGCGGCGTCCGCGGTCCCGCGCACCTTCGCGTAGAAGGCCTCCATGTACGTGAAGTCGCCGGCCTTCGCCAGCGCCTTGCGCGCGATCCTCTTGAACGTGGTGAAGAACTCGATGTTGTTGTCGGTGAAGTTCTCCCACTCCGTGTACGTCTTCCAGGTGCGGCCCGCCTTCTCCAGCCGTTCCGCGTACGTAGGCCACGGGTAGCCGGGGTGGGTGCCCTCGGCGTACGCGGCGTTCGTCACGGCGCGGCGGCCGTCGGCCTCGTAACCGGTCCAGCCGCTCCACAGGTGGTTGCGGTTGGGGCTCGTCGAGGTGTGGGTGGAGGAGTGGTAGGCGTCGCAGATGGTGAACGTGTCCGCGAGTTCGTAGTGCAGCGGCAGGTCGCGGCGGTCGTAGTACGCCATGGTGGCCGCCGTCTTGGCCGTGATCCAGCCGTCCATCCAGCCGCTCCGCCAGGCCTTCGCGCCACCGGTCCACGAGTGGTCGAGGTCGCCGATGTACTGGAGGTCCTTCTTCTGGGCCTCGGCCGCGTCGCGGACGGGGAAGGGCAGGACCGAGCCCTTCGGTCCCGGCTGCTCGAAGACCGCCTTGCCGGAGGGCAGTTGGACGGCGTTGCGGTCACCGAAGCCGCGAACGCCGCGCAGGGTGCCGAAGTAATGGTCGAAGGAACGGTTCTCCTGCATCAGGATCACCACGTGCTTCACAGCGCGCAGGCCGCCCGTGGGCGGTTCGGCGGCCAGTGCGGCCTGGAGGGACGGCGGCAGCAACGAGCCGACGGCGGCGGTGCCGACGACTCCTCCCCCGAGCGCGAGCATCCTTCTGCGTGAGATTTCCGGTGACATGCCCGACCTCTTCGTCGACGACCAATGGTTCTGCTGCGATCCATTGAATGGTTACGGCCGGGACGGTAGTGAGAGGGGATGTCGAGGAGAAGGCCTGGTGACGACCCTGTGGTGAATGTCCAAGAAGCCGCGCCGGGAGTCCAAGCGAGATCCGGCCAGCGGGACCGGGCCCGAGAGGAACCGCCCAGGTGCCCGGGGACCGGCCTGCGGCAAAAATCGGCCTCGGTCGGCAAGACCGCCGGAATTGTCGTTGGGCCCTGGCACCATGGCCGACATGGACTACAGGGGGATCGATCAGACGGCACTGACGCCCGCGGACGCGGCGGAGTTCGCCCGCATGCTCCACGACGCGCCCGGCCCTCATCTGGGCCGCGCCCCCGTCCCGGTGCTCGTGCACGGCCCCGGCGCCCTGCTCGCCGAGCGCCGCGAGGCGTTCCGCGGGGTGTACGAGGCGATCACGGCCCGGATAGGTCAGCCGACGCTCTACGGCGGGTCGTCACAGGGGCCCAGCGTACGCTGGCGGGACGGCCACCGGCTGGTGCTCCTGGCGGGTGACCACCGGCAGGTGGGGCTGTCGGTTTACGAGACGGAGGCCCTGGAGGACGAGGAGCACCGCGCCTTCGAGTGGGGCGGGGCCTGGTCGGGCGACGAGCCGCACGGGCCCGACGTCCTGCCGTATGTATGGCAGTTGGACCGCAGCGGCCCGGGCGAGAGCCCCCTCGCGCGGCCCGGCGGCCGGCTCGCCCCGACCCTGGAGCACTTCCGGACCGGGCTCGAACTGCTCCTCGCGGCATGGGTGGAGCAGCTGCCCGTGCAGGTGGGCACCGACTGGGCCAGCTTCTGCGTGACGAGCTCCGCCGACCGCGGCCGCCGGATCCTCGTGTCGTACAGCATCGAGGACGGGCTGTACGCGTCGGTCGACGACCGCGACGGGGAGGACGGCGAGGAGCGGGCCCACCTGATGCTGGCCCGCGGCTGGCAGTCACGCGACCGGGGCTGGTGGCAGACGGAGTTCACCGAACCGGAGCGGGAACACGCGGCCGCGCTCGCCCACTTGGTGGTGGCCGAGCTGCGGGCCCGCGGCACGACGGAGCCGGAGGAGCTGCGGGCCCGGGACGTCAGTTGCAAGGACCGTGGCGAGATGTGGCTGCCCGGCCTCGGTATACGTCACTGACGCTCCCCGCTGCCCTCAGGCGCCGAGAAGCCCGCTGGCCGGGTCGAGCCGGCCCGTCAGCGGCTGGAGGTCGTTCGGCACGCCGGCGAGGCGGTTGAGCCCGGTGAGCTGCTCGGAGGGGGCGGGCAGCTCCTCGCGGTGCTCGGGTGCGACCGATTCGGTGGAGAGGGCGTCGAGCTCGTCCATCACCGAGAGGGACGTCGGGCCGTCGAGGGGAGCGGCGCTCGCGGCGGGTGCGGCGAGCGCGGAGGCGCCGGTGGCGAGGGCGAGGGCGGCGAGTACGCGGTGTGCGGTGGTCATGCCGTGAGCAACGCGGCGCGCAATCATGGGTCACGGCCCGGCCCGGCCGCTCACCCGTGCGGCACGGCTCCCACCGGGGCCCAGGACGGTGCCACGGCCACCGGGGCACAGGTGGCTCGCCGCCGGACCCGGCCCACGGCCGGGCCCGCGCCGCGGGTTGGCTCCGGACGTGCGGGGAGGGCGGCACGTCGTGCGTGCCGCCCTCCGACCGGACAGGTGCGTCAGCCCTCGACGCCCAGCTTCTCCAGGATCAGCTCCTTGACGCGCGCCGCGTCCGCCTGGCCGCGGGTCGTCTTCATGACCGCGCCCACCAGCGCGCCCACCGCCGCGACCTTGCCGCCGCGGATCTTGTCCGCGATCGCCGCGTTGCCCGCGATCGCCTCGTCGACGGCCGCGCCGAGCGCGCCCTCGTCCGAGACGACCTTCAGACCGCGCTTCTCGACGACCTGGTCCGGGTCGCCCTCGCCGGCGAGGACGCCCTCGATGACCTGGCGGGCCAGCTTGTCGTTGAGGTCACCGGCCGCGACCAGCGCCGTCACGCGGGCGACCTGCGCCGGCGTGATGGGGAGCGCGGACAGGTCCACACCCTGCTCGTTGGCGTTGCGCGCCAGCTCGCCCATCCACCACTTGCGCGCCGCGGCCGCGTCGGCGCCCGCGTCGGTCGTGGCGACGATCAGGTCGACCGCGCCCGCGTTGAGGATGGACTGCATGTCGTGCTCGGAGATGCCCCACTCCTCGCGCAGCCGGTTGCGGCGCACGCGCGGCAGCTCGGGGAGCCCGGCACGCAGTTCCTCGACCCACTCGCGGGCCGGGGCCACCGGCACGAGGTCCGGCTCGGGGAAGTAGCGGTAGTCCTCCGCCTCCTCCTTCACACGGCCCGACGTGGTGGAGCCGTCGTCCTCGTGGAAGTGGCGGGTCTCCTGGACGATCGTGCCGCCGGACGAGAGCACCGCGGCGTGCCGCTGGATCTCGTACCGGGCCGCACGCTCGACGCTGCGCAGCGAGTTGACGTTCTTCGTCTCGGAGCGCGTACCGAACGCGGACGAACCCTTCGGCATCAGCGAGAGGTTCACGTCGCACCGCATCTGGCCCATCTCCATGCGCGCCTCGGAGACGTCCAGCGCCCTGATGAGCTCGCGCAGCTCGCCGACGTACGCCTTGGCGACCTCGGGAGCGCGTTCACCGGCGCCGACGATCGGCTTGGTGACGATCTCGATCAGCGGAATGCCGGCGCGGTTGTAGTCGAGCAGGGAGTGGGACGCGCCGTGGATACGGCCCGTGGCACCGCCGACGTGCGTCGACTTGCCGGTGTCCTCCTCCATGTGCGCGCGCTCGATCTCGACGCGGAAGACCTCGCCGTCCTCCAGCTGGACGTCCAGATAGCCGTTGAAGGCGATCGGCTCGTCGTACTGGGAGGTCTGGAAGTTCTTCGGCATGTCCGGATAGAAGTAGTTCTTCCGGGCGAAGCGGCACCACTCGGCGATCTCGCAGTGCAGCGCGAGGCCGATCTTGACGGCCGACTCGACGGCGGTCGCGTTGACGACCGGCAGGGAGCCGGGCATGCCGAGGCAGGTGGGACAGGTCTGCGAGTTGGGCTCGGCGCCCAGCTCCGTGGAGCACCCGCAGAACATCTTGGTCTTGGTGCCGAGCTCGACATGGACCTCCAGGCCCATGACGGGGTCGTAGGACGCGAGGGCGTCCTCGTACGACACCAGTTCAGTGACGGTCACGATGAAACTTTCCCTCTCAGCCCAGCAGAACGTCGTCGTCGCCGAGCCGCTTCAGCTCGCGGTAGAGGATGGCCAGACCGGTGACGATGGCGGCGGCGGAAACGGCGGCGTCGACGAGCCGCAGGAGGTCACCGTCCTCGCGGGCCAGCTTGGCCTGCTTGGCGACGCTGATCGCACCGAAGGCGGTGGTGCCCAGCGACACGTACAGCCCGGTCTTGGACTTCTTGAAGTTCTTGGCCTTCTTTGCCATGGCACTCACAGCATGTCTCCGTTCTCCCCCAGAGCTGACGCCTGGGTGGGGCCCCCTTCTCCGCCCACGCGGCGCAGAGGTGCGGGCATCGTCGCTGCCTGCGGCCCGGCGGCCGCGCGTGCGTCGCTCACAGTGAAGGAGCCTCCTCCAGCAGCGGGTGACCCCAGCGTTCCACGAAAGCGGCCTCGACGGCGGCACCGACCTTGTACAGCCGGTCGTCCTTCATGGCGGGGGCGATGATCTGCAGGCCGACGGGCAGGCCGTCCTCCGGTGCGAGACCGCACGGCAGGGACATGGCCGCGTTGCCGGCCAGGTTGGTCGGAATGGTGCACAGGTCCGCGAGGTACATCGCCATCGGGTCGTCGGCGCGCTCGCCGATCGGGAAGGCCGTGGTCGGCGTCGTCGGGGAGACGATGACGTCGACGCTCTCGAACGCCTTCTCGAAGTCGCGCGTGATGAGCGTGCGGACCTTCTGCGCGGAGCCGTAGTACGCGTCGTAGTAGCCGGAGCTGAGCGCGTACGTGCCGAGCATGATGCGGCGCTTGACCTCGGGGCCGAAACCGGCCTCGCGGGTGAGCGCGGTGACGTCCTCCGCGGACTTCGTGCCGTCGTCGCCGACGCGCAGGCCGTAGCGCATCGCGTCGAAACGGGCGAGGTTCGAGGAGCACTCGGACGGCGCGATCAGGTAGTACGCGGCGAGTGCCAGGTCGAAGGACGGGCAGTCCAGCTCGACGATCTCGGCCCCGAGCTCCTTCAGCAGCTCGACGGACTCGTCGAAGCGCTGCAGGACACCGGCCTGGTAGCCCTCGCCGCGGAACTGCTTGACGATGCCGACGCGCATGCCCTGGACGGAGCCGTTGCGGGCGGCCTCGACGACCGGCGGGACCGGGGCGTCGATGGACGTCGAGTCGAGCGGGTCGTGACCGGCGATGACCTCGTGCAGCAGGGCCGCGTCCAGGACCGTACGGGCGCAGGGGCCGCCCTGGTCGAGGGACGAGGAGAAGGCCACCATCCCGTAGCGGGACACGCCGCCGTAGGTCGGCTTGACGCCGACGGTCGCGGTGACGGCGGCGGGCTGACGGATCGATCCGCCGGTGTCCGTGCCGATGGCGAGCGGGGCCTGGAAGGCGGCCAGCGCGGCGGCCGAACCGCCGCCCGAGCCGCCCGGGATACGGGTCAGGTCCCAGGGGTTGCCCGTCGGGCCGTACGCGCTGTTCTCGGTCGAGGACCCCATGGCGAACTCGTCCATGTTGGTCTTGCCGAGGATGACGACGTCGGCGGCCTTGAGCTTCTTGGTCAGGGTCGCGTCGTACGGCGGGATCCAGCCCTCGAGGATCTTGGACCCGACGGTGGTCGGGATGCCCTCGGTGGTGAAGATGTCCTTGAGCGCGAGCGGCACGCCGGCGAGCGGGCCGAGCTTCTCGCCCCTGGCCCGCTTCTCGTCGACGGCGCGGGCCTGCGCGAGGGCGCCCTCGCGGTCGACGTACAGGAAGGCGTTGACCTTCTCGTCGACTGCGTCGATACGGGCCAGGTGGGCCTCGGTGACCTCGACGGCCGTGAGCTCGCCCGCGGCGATCTTCTCGGCGGTCTCGGCGGCGGTGAGCCTGATGCAGCTCTCGATCGTGTTCTTGGCCGTCATGTGATTAGTCCTCCCCCAGGATCTGCGGCACCTTGAAACGCTGCTGCTCCTGGGCCGGGGCGCCGGAGAGCGCCTGCTCGGGGGTGAGCGACGGACGGACCTCGTCCGCGCGCATGACGTTGGTCAGCGGCAGCGGGTGGGAGGTCGGGGGTACGTCTTGGTCGGCGACCTCGGAGACGCGGGCGACCGCGCCGATGATGTCGTCGAGCTGTCCGGCGAAGTGGTCGAGCTCTTCGTCCTTCAACTCGAGACGCGCCAGCCGGGCGAGGTGGGCGACCTCCTCGCGCGTGATGCCAGGCATGCAGCGATCCTCAGGGGTGAGTGTGATGGTTTTGGCCCAATCCTATGGGGCGGGGCGGGGTGACCGTGAAACGGTTTGCCTCCGGGACGCCCGGCCCCCGGCTCCCGGGTCCGCATCACGCCGCCGCTGACGCGTGGGCCCGGGGTGCGGGGCAGGGGCCGGCCGGGCGGGCCACGCCGCGCGACCCGGCCCCGTTCCCCTCGCCCCGCGCCCGCCCGCGCACCTGAGCCCCGGAAGAACAGCACCCCGCCGGGCCGGCCTCCGGGGACACCAGACCGCCACGTCGTGCGGCCCCGGCCTACGGGACCGCGTGGCCCGGTGTGCGGTTCGCGCCGTTCGGCGACGGGGGGCGTTCGCCCGCCGGCAGCGCCGGGCGGTGCCAGCCACGCTCGCCCCTGGCCAGCAGCCACGCCGTCGTCTCCTGGGGCGGCATCGCCGCCGCCACCAGCCACCCCTGCACCGCGTCGCAGCCCAGGTCCCGCAGCCGCTCCCACGTCTCGTCGTCCTCGACGCCCTCCGCGACGACGAGCAGGCCGAGCGAGTGGGCGAGGTCCACGGTGCACCGGACGATCTCCGCGTCCTCGGTGTCCACGGCGAGCCGCGCCACGAAGGACCGGTCGATCTTCAGCTCGCTGACCGGGAGCCGGCGCAGGTGCACCAGCGAGGAGTAGCCCGTGCCGAAGTCGTCGAGGGACATCTTCACGCCGTGGTCGGCGAGCCCGGCCAGCGTGTCGGCGGCCCGCTGCGGGTCCTCCAGGAGTACGTGCTCCGTTATCTCCAGCTGGAGGGCCGCCGGCGGGACCCCGTGCCGCGCGAGCCGCGCGGCGACCGCGCCGGCGAAGCCGGGGGTGTGGACGTCGCGGGGGGAGACGTTGACGGCGACAGGGACCGTGAGCCCCTGGGCCCGCCACTGCGCGACCTGCGCGAGCGCCGTCTCCAGGACGTACTCCGTCAGGTGGGGCATCAGGCCCGAGGACTCGGCGATGGCGATGAACTCGTCCGGCGGGACCCGCCCGCGCTCCGGGTGCACCCAGCGCACCAGGGCCTCCAGCCCCGAGACGTGCCCGTCGAAGCGGACCTTGGGCTGGTAGTGCAGCTCGACATCGCCCGCGTCCAGCGCCCGGCGCAGATCGCCGAGGAGGCCGAGCCGGTCGGGAGTGTTGCTGTCCCGCTTCGACTCGTACACCTCGACGCCCGTGCGGTCCCGCTTCGCCTGGTACATCGCGACGTCCGCGCGGCGCAGCAGTCCCTCGGCGTCGAGGGCGTGGTCGGGGAAGACGGCGAGTCCGGCGCTCGCCTCCAGCACGAGGGTGAGCCCGTCCAGGTCGAGCGGCGAGGACAGTTCGGCGACGAGATGACGGGCGACGCGCTGCGCGCTGGTCGTGGAGTCGGCCGTGGGCAGCAGGACGGCGAACTCGTCGCCGCCGAGCCGCGCCGCCTCGGCCCCGCGCGGCAGCGCGAGCCGCAGCCTCTCGGCGATCTGGAGCAACAGCCTGTCGCCCGCGAGATGGCCGAGGGTGTCGTTGACCGCCCGGAAGCGGTCGAGGTCGATGAGGACGAGGGCGGAGCGCGCGCCGGAGCTCTCGGCGTCCTCCAGCGCGGACCAGGTGCGCTCCAGCAGCCACTGACGGTTGGGCAGCCCGGTGAGCGGGTCGCGCAGTTGCTCCTCGGCCCGGGCCCTGGCGATCCACAGGGTGGAGTCGAGCGCGATCAGCGGTACGGCGAACAGCGGCAGGAGCACGGGCATGGCCACGGTGACGACGCTGATGAGCGGGGCGATGCCGACGAGGGCGAGGGCGACCAGGCCCTGCCGGAGCAGGGCGGTGCGGGCGACGGTGGGCAGTCCGCCGCCCTGCGGGGCGAGGACGTACCACAACAGGAGCCGGGTGACGGCGAGATAGGCGGTGGCGACGAGCATGACCTCGGGCGCCGCCTCGACTTCCCAGCCCAGCGGATCCCACGGCTCCTCGACGCTGGGGACGACTCCGAAGGCGGCGAGCGCGAGCGCCGCGGCGCCGATCCCCAGGATGTCGACGGCGCCGTGCAACAGGCCCTGGCGCCATCTGCCCCGGCACGCGGCGCCGACGAGGGCGACGACCGAGAGACTGACGAGCCCGGCGGGCACCCAGCCGAACAGCAGCAGGACGGCCAGGGTGAGCGCGGCCCCCGAGCCCGTCCCGCCCCACCAGCGGTCGCGGCCGAGTGCGACGAGATGGCCGACGATGATCCCGGTGAGCAGCGCGAGGGACCAGCCCTCGGTGGAACCGGGGAACAGGGCGTGTCCTTCGCGTACGGTGGTGACGACTCCGGTCACGAGCACGAGTGCGGCGCCCGCGACAACGGCCGCGGGCAGCCCGGGGGTCTGGCCCACCAGGGCCGCGAATGCACGCGGCCGTGGGGCCGGGGCGGCGCTCTCGGTCGGTTTCATTCCCGTCCCTCTCACAGCCGGCGGTGCCGATGCGGTCCTGTCCCGTCGATCCTGCCGGGCCTGATCGAACGGGACGGGGCCGGGCGATGGCTCCCGTTGTCATGCCACCACGACTGAAATCCCACCACGCAGCCGTGCACGACAGGCGCACATCTCAACAGTAGGCCGCAGGAGGCTCGGACGGGCAGCGCTCTACAGCTCTTGCCCGAATGCGACCCGACCATCCTTATCCATCTGGTATGCGCTGAACGGGTGACCTGTACTGGCCGTTCCACCGGCGCTCCACGCGTCGCTTTCCGGCCCTGTGCGCCCCTTCGGGGCTCCCCCGTGCGCCCCCGGGATGAACCGCCCATTTCCCTGCGTGTCATGCCTCTTCGGTCACAGCGGCCTCACGGGCCGCATCCGGGCCCTGCTCCAGCAGGACCGCGAAGCCCGCTTCGTCCAGCACGGGCACCTTCAGCTGCACGGCCTTGTCGTACTTCGACCCGGGGTTGTCACCGACCACCACGAAGCTGGTCTTCTTGGAAACGGAACCGGCCACTTTCGCACCGAGGCTCTGGAGCGCCTCTTTTGCGCCATCCCTCGTGTGGTGCTCCAGAGTGCCGGTGACGACGACCGTCAACCCCTCCAGCGGGCGCGGGCCTTCGTCCTCGCCGGTCGTCTCCGCCTCCAGCGGGACGCCCGCCGCACGCCACTTGCGCAGGATCTCGCGGTGCCAGTCCTCCGCGAACCACTCCTTGAGGGAGGCGGCGATGATCGGTCCCACGCCCTCGGTCGCCGCGAGCTCGGCCTCGGTGGCCTGCTCGATCCGCTCGATGGACGGGAACTCGCGGGCCAGGGCGGCGGCGGCGACCGGACCGACATGGCGGATGGACAGCCCGTTGAGGAAGCGGGCGAACGGGCGCCTCTTGGCGGCCTCGATGTTCTCCAGCATCGCCAGGGCGTTCTTCCTCGGGCCGCCCTCCTTGGTCGCGAAGACGGTGACGACCTTGTCCTCTCCCGTCTTCGGATCGCGCTTGGGCAGTCCGCTGTCCTGGTCGAGGACGTACGCCTTGATGGGCAGCAGTTGCTCCACCGTGAGGTCGAACAGGTCGCCCTCGTCCTTCAGCGGCGGGTCGGCAGGCTCCAGCGGACGCGTCAGCGCGGCGGCGGCCACCTTGCCGAAGGCCTCGATGTCCAGGCACTCGCGGCCGGCGAGGTAGAAAAGGCGCTCGCGCAACTGGGCCGGGCAGGAACGGGCGTTGGGACAGCGGATGTCGACGTCGCCCTCCTTCATGGCCCGCAGCGGCGTCCCGCACTCGGGGCACTCGGCCGGCATGACGAACGCGCGCTCGGTGCCGTCCCGCAGGTCCACGACGGGCCCGAGGATCTCCGGGATGACGTCGCCCGCCTTGCGCAGCACCACGGTGTCGCCGATGAGGACGCCCTTGGCCTTGACCACGTCCTGGTTGTGCAGGGTCGCGAACTCGACCTCGGAGCCGGCCACCGTGACCGGCTCCACCTGCGCGTACGGCGTGACCCGGCCGGTGCGGCCCACGCCCACGCGGATGTTGACCAGCTTGGTGTTGACCTCCTCCGGCGCGTACTTCCAGGCGATGGCCCAGCGCGGGGCGCGTGCGGTCGAGCCCAGCCTGCCCTGGAGCCGGATCTCGTCGAGCTTGACCACGACGCCGTCGATCTCGTGCTCCACGGAGTGGCGGTGCTCGCCGAAGTAGGCGATGAACTCCCGCACCTCGTCGAGGGAGCCCACGACCTTGTTGTGCCGGGCGACGGGCAGTCCCCATTCGCGCAGCAGGCCGTACGCCTCGGACAGCCGGTCGATGTCGAAGCCCTCGCGGGCCCCGATGCCGTGCACCACCATGTGGAGCGGCAGCTTGGCGGTGACCCTGGGGTCCTTCTGGCGCAGCGAACCCGAGGCGGAGTTGCGCGGGTTGGCGTACGGCTGTTCGCCCGCCGCCACACGGCGCTCGTTGAGCTCCTGGAACTTCTCCATCGGGAAGTAGACCTCGCCGCGGATCTCCACGAGGTCGGGGATGCGGTCGCCGCGCAGCCGCTCCGGGATCTCGGCGATGGTGCGCACGTTCGGTGTGATGTCCTCGCCGATGCGGCCGTCGCCCCGGGTCGCCGCGCGGGTGAGGCGGCCCTTCTCGTACGTGAGGTTGACCGCGAGGCCGTCGACCTTGAGCTCGCACAGGAAGTGGTAGCCGGGCGCGCCGACGTCGCGGGCGACGCGCTCGGCCCAGGCGGCCAGCCCGGCGTCGTCGAAGGCGTTGTCCAGGGAGAGCATGCGCTCGCGGTGCTCGACCTTGCTGAGCTCGGTCTCGTAGTCCCCGGAGACCTTCTGGGTCGGCGACTCGGGGGTGCGCAGTGCCGGGTACTCCTCCTCGATCGCCTCCAGCGCGCGCATGAGCCGGTCGAACTCGGCGTCGGAGACGATCGGGGCGTCCTTCACGTAGTACCGGAAGCGGTGCTCCTCGACCTGCTCGGCGAGTTGGGCATGCTGCTCCCGCACATCGGCGGGCAGTGCCGTCTGCTGTTCGCCAGCCACCGTTTCGTCCTTCCGTCTGCCGTGCACCCGTTACTCAGGGTTGTCCGCGAGTGATCTCGCGGCCCGGACGCAGTGGGCGAGCGCCGCGCGTGCGTACGCGGGGGACGCGCCTGCGAGGCCGCAGGAGGGGGTGATCACGACCGACTCGGAGAGACTCCCCGGATTCAGCCCCAGCCTGCGCCACAGTGTCCGTACACCCTTGACGATATCGGCGCCCACCGACAATCCGGCCGATGCGGTGTCGGTGGAGGGGACGACGCCCGCGAAGAGCTTGGTACCGCCTTCGACGGCCTCGCCGATCGTCTCCTCCTCACGCTCGGTGAGCAGGCCGAAATCGAACGAGACCCCGTGCGCCCCGGCGCGGCGCAGCAGCGCGAACGGCACCTCGGGGGCACACGAGTGCACGACCACCGGACCGTCCGTGACCGCGACGACGTCGCGCAGCGCGCTCTCGACGATCTGGCGGTCCACGGCGCGGTGGGTGCGGTAGCCGCTGGCCGTGCGGATCTGCCCGCGCAGCACGGCGGTCAGGGACGGCTCGTCGAGCTGGAGCACGACCTGCGCGCCGGGCACCCTGCGGCGGACGTCGGCCAGGTGGCCGCGCAGTCCCTCGGCGAGCGACGCGGCGAGGTCCCGGCAGGCGCCGGGGTCGCCCAGCGCGGCCTCGCCGCCGCGCAGTTCGAGGGACGCGGCGAGCGTCCAGGGGCCGACCGCCTGCACCTTGAGCGGGCCTTCGTACCCCTGCGTGAACTCCTCCAGCGCGTCCAGGTCCTCGCGCAGCCAGGAGTGCGCCCGGCGGGTGTCGCGGCCGGGCCGGTCGCTGACCCGCCAGCCGCTGGGCTCGACATGGGCGTACATCTCGACGAGCAGCCCGATGGTCCGCCCGATCATGTCGGCGCCGGGCCCGCGGGCGGGCAGCTCGGCGAGGTACGGGAAGTCCTCGCAGGACCCGGTGACGGTCCGCGCGCTCTCGCGGGCGTCCGAGCCGGGCATGGACCCGATGCCGGTCGCCGCTCCCCAGGTGAAGTCCTGTTTCTCGCTCACTCGGGAAGCGTACGTGGCCCGTGCGGCTCCGGCGCGGGCCCGGTCCCCTCAGCGGCCCGGCCGCACGGTCAGGTCGTTGATCTCGGCGTCGCGCGGCAGGTCGAGGGCCGTGAGGATCGTCGTGGCGACCGACTCGGGGTCGATCCAGCGCTCCGGGTCGTACTCCTTGCCCTCCTGGGCGTGGACCTTGGCCTGCATCGGGCTCGCGGTGCGGCCCGGGTACACCGAGGTCACCCGCACCCCGGCCGCGTGCTCCTCATGCCGCAGCGAGTCGGCCAGCGCCTTGAGGCCGTGCTTGGAGGCCGCGTAGGCGCCCCATTCGGCGTGGGCGTTCAGTCCGGCGCCGGAGTTGACGAAGACGACGTGGCCCCGGGCCACACGCAACTGGGGCAGGAAGAGGCGGGTCAGCTCGGCGGGCGCGATCAGGTTGACGTTCAGCTGGTGGCGCCACGTCTTGGGGGTCAGCTCGCCGACCGGGCCGAGGTCGACGATGCCGGCGCTGTGCAGCAGCGAGTCGATGCGGTCGGGCAGGGTCTGGTGGCCGAGCGCCCAGGAGATGCGGTCGGGCTCGGCCAGGTCGGCGACGAGGGTGCGGGCGCCGGGGTAGCGCGCCGCGAACTCCTTGGCGCGGCCCGCGTCCCGTGCCACGAGGACGAGTTCGTCGCCCCGCTCGTGCAGCCTGCGGGCGACCGCCGCGCCGATGCCGGATCCCGCGCCGGTGATCAGATGTGTAGCCATGCCCGCCATGCTCGCACTAGCGGACGCCGAGGCTCTCCTCCAGGTAGGCCATGGCGGCCACTCCGTCCTCGGCGAAGAACACCAGGTCGGTCAGGGGAAGCGGCAGGAACCCCTCGTCGTCCATCCGCTGGAACTGCTCCTTCAGCCCGTCGTAGAAACCGGCCGCGTTCAGCAGGACCACGGGCTTCGTGTGGTGGCCGTGCTTCTTGAGCTCCAGGATCTCGGTGGCCTCGTCCAGCGTCCCGGTGCCGCCGACCATGATGACGACCGCGTCGGACTTGGCCAGCAGCAGCGCCTTGCGCTCGGCGAGGTCCTTGGCGATGACCATCTCGTCGGCGGTGGCCCGCGCCTTGGACTGCAGGAACTCCACCGACACGCCGACCAGCCGGCCGCCCGCCTCCTCGACCCCGTCCGCGACGACCTTCATCAGCCCGACGTCGGAGCCGCCCCACACCAGGGTGTGGCCGCCCTTGCCGATGAGTTCGGCGAACTCGCGCGCGGGGCGGGTGTAGCGCTCGTCGAGCTCGGCGGCGGAGAGGAAGACGCAGATGTTCATGCGCCCACCGTACGGGCGCCCGGAAGGTCTCCGGAAATTATTTCGCCGCCACCGATGAGTTGCCCCCGGCGGCCCCGTCTGCCTCTCATGGAGAACTCGAGCAGGACGCTCAACGGGACCGAATCGGCGGACGGTACGCGCATCGTCTGCGAACAGCGCGGCGAGGGACCGGCGTTGGTCCTGGTCGGCGGGGCGCTGTGCACCGCCGCGTCGGACGCGTCGCTCACGGAGCTGCTCGCGGAGCGCTTCACCGTGTTCACCTACGACCGGCGCGGCCGGGGAAGCAGCGGTGACACCGCTCCGTACGCGGTGGAGCGGGAGGTCGAGGACCTCACCGCCGTGATCGCGCAGGCGGGCGGGAGCGCCCTGGTCCACGGCATGCCCTCGGGCGCCGCACTGGCGCTGCGGGCGGCGTCCGACGGGCTGCCGATCACCATGCTGTCGGTCTACGAGCCGCCGTTCGAGACGGACCCCGGGCTGCGGGAGGCGGGCCGGGGCTACGAGCCCGGATGCGCGCCCTGTCGGCCGAGGGCCGCCCGGGCGATGCGCTGGCGGAGTTCCTGGGCGCCGTGGGGATGCCGTCCGAGGCGCTGTCGGGCCTGCGGCAGCTGCCGGTCTGGGCGGACATGGAGGCGCTGGCGCACACGCTCGCGTACGACCACGAGGTGCTGGGGGACGGCAGCGTTCCGGCGGCGGTGACCGAGCGCGTGCTGGTCGTCGACGGCGGGTCGAGCCCTGCCGGGATGCGGGAGGCGGCACGCGCGGTCGCGGCGGCGCTCCCCCGCGGCCGGCACCGGACCCTGACGGGCCAGACGCACGAAGTGGCGCCGCACGTGCTGGCGCCGGCGCTGATCGACTTCTTCTTGAGGTAGGGCCGAGAGGCCGCGGCAATGACCACCGACCTCACAGAGTGGTACCGTAACGCTGTACCATACGCTTTCCCGGACCTATCTCGGAGCGGTCATGTCGATAACTGCCAGCGAGGCCCGCAAGCGCCTGTTCCCTCTCATCGAGGAAGTCAGCAACAACCGGACCACCGTGGAAATCGTCTCGAAGGCGGGCAGCGTCACTCTGGTCGCCACCGACGAGTACCGCTCCATGGAGGAGACCATCCACCTGTTGCGCTCCCCGGCCAACGCCGCCCGGCTGCTGGCCGCCGTTGCCGACATCCGTGAGGGCCGGGCGCTCATCGAGAAGCCCGTGGACGATCTCCACCGCCTCGCCGAGGAAAACGGGGCGAACGGCACGTGAGAAAGCTCGTCCTCCACCCCCAGGGCTGGGAAGACATGCAGCACTGGGCTTTCACCGACAAACGGATCTTCCGGCGCCTCGTCAAGGTCATCGACGACACCCTGCGCAACCCCTTCGAGGGCATCGGCAAACCGGAGCCGCTGAAGGGGGATCTGTCCGGTTTCTGGTCGCGGCGAATCGATGGCGAGCACCGACTGGTCTACGCGGTGACCTCTGACGAGATCATCGTCGCGCAGGCCCGCTACCACTATTAGTGGCTCCCATCTCCGCTTCCCTCACTCGGGGTAGGGCGGGGCGGCCATACTCTGTCTCGCACGACCACCCCGAATGCCTCAGCCTGAGGCGCCGGTTCCGTCGGCTCGAATCGGGTCACGACCTCGTGGGCGTACGCGACGGACGGGCCGTGGCCCCCTTCGGGGGGCGCCACCCCATCGGCATGAGTGCGGTTACGGAGCTTCGGTCAGTACCGGCTTCTGAGGCAGCCCGCCATTGCCCTCACACTTCAGCTCCTCGGCCACGGCGAGGGACGCGGCATGGACGACGGTCAGGCCGGCCTCACGGTGCTCCTTGGAGTCGTTGTTGAGGGCGGAACCGAGACTGAGGCGCCCCTGGATCCTGAGAGGGTTGTCCGCCGACGTTTCCAGGTCGGGGCTCGCGCAGGTGAAGTAGATCTCCGCCATAGCGGGTCCCGCAACAGCCTCTTTCCCCATCGCGTAGAACCGGGCACCAGCGGGCAGTTTCCCAGTCCCTACATCGGAAGGGTCATAGATCGAGAACGCAATTGACCCTTGATCCAGGGTCCGCGACCGCTTCGGCGCAAGCGGGCACAGCTCGGTGGCACTGCTCCAGGACCGACCGGACGCGAAAGCGTCCCGAAGGGCATCGGCAACCCGCTCGACGGCATCACGGCCAGCGCTTGCGTACGGTCCGGGACCAAGGATGCGCTCGACTGCTTCGGAGGCCCTCTTCTCCTGGAACGCGCCGCCACACACATCGGACGCAACCACGTAGGGCGGCGGATCGTCGGGCTCCTCGCCTCCGCAGGCCGCAGTCGCGGCCACCAGTAGCAGTGCCACGCCAACAGCAAAGGCCCTGCTCATCCATGCGAATCTCACGTGCCCTCTCCTTCTTCACCCGCGGCATGTCAGCCCGTCTCGGGGTCTGCTCCCTGCTGATCCTCACGGTCGTTACCGGTGCCGTAGCTGTACTCGGCCGGCACGTTGGTGACACGTGGCCGTCGGTAGTCGGCATCACGCGCATCGAGCGGGTCATGACCGACAACGCCAAGAACTACCGGCTTTCGCACGACTTCCAGATCGCCTGCCAAGCACTTGGCGCACGGTAGAAGTTCACCCGCCCGCACTGCCCGTGGACCAACGGAAAGGTCGAACGCTTTACCGAACCATGCAGACCGAATGGGCCTACCGGAAGGTCTTCACCAGCAACGCCCAACGCGCCCGAGCACTCGCGCCCTGGCTCGACTTCTACAACACTGGCCGCCGACACACCGCGCTCGGCGGCCAGCCACCGATCAGCCGGCTGTCACACCAAGGTCATGACCGAGTACACCTAGCCCGCGCGCGTCGGCGGGCGGCCTGCGGTTTCTGCACTCCTGCCGGGCCGACGTCTGGGCGGGTCTAATCGGCCTCGACCAGCACCGGTTTCTCAGGCAGCCCGCCCCTGTCCTCACACTCCAGTTCCTCGGCCACGGCGAGCGAGGCGGCATGCACGACAGTCAGCCCCGCCTCACGGTGCTCCTTCGAGTCCTCCTTGAGGTCGGACGCAAGGCTCAACCCGCCGAACACGCGCGCAGGGCGCTCGCTCGAGCCCTTCAGGCGATGGCTGACACACTCGAAGTAAAGCCTGGCTCCCCCCGGGCCCGCCTCGGCCTCCGTGCCCATACGGTAGGCCCGCTCGCCCTCGGCAAGCCCGCCCGTGCCGATGTCGCCCGGCGCGTAGATCGAGAATCTGAGTGATGCGTGCTCCCCGATCCCTGTGCCCTTCGGCTCCAGCGAGCACAGCCGAGTCGCACGGGTCCAGGAACGGCCGGATTCATATCCGTCACGAAGAGCATCAGCCACACGCTCGACGGCACCGCGGCCGGTGTTTCCGTACGGCCCGACACCCATAAGGCGTTCAACGGCGGCTGCAGCCCTCGCCCGGAACACGCCGTCGCACACCTCGGACGCAGCCACATAGCGAGGCGACTCCTGGGACTCCCCACCGCCACAGGCAGTGGTCCCGGCCCCCAGCAGCACCGCGCCGAGAACCGGGGCCCAACTCCTTCTCGTCCATACGGATCCCACGTGCCTTCTCCCTACTCTGCCCGCGACGTTCTCAGCCGGTTACGGGGTCGGCGCCCTGTTGGTTCTCACGATCATTTCCCTGGCCATACCCGATGATCATGGACTCCCTCAGGTCCTGGCCAAAATTACTGTTGAATTCGACGCCGTGGTACTGCATAAACTTCTTCCACGGAGCCTCAGCCATGGCCTCTCCCCCCGAGAACACCTTGGTCTTCTCTTCTCGGGTGAGATCCTCGAACTTCTGCTTGTTTTCGTCGATCGACTTGTCCGAGACGTCTCCGATGACCTGACCGAGGACCTGCCCGACTGCACCGCTCGCCGTGTCCGTAGCCAGCGGAATGAGCACGGCCGCGGCACCGACAGCGGCGGTTACCGGGAGGAAGGCGACACCTGCGGCAAGGGCGGTCGTAGCACCAAACTGGACCCAGCCGGCACGCTTCTGCACCTCCTTCTGATACTCCTCGTGGGTCTTCAGATTGGTCGCCTCGACCTGATCGGCGCGCGACTGGTCGAGCATTCCCTGCACCTCGGCTCCGGTGCCCACCGCGGAGCGGGCCCTGCCTGTGTCGATCTTCCCGTTCTCGTCGACCTGCGCCTCGAGCACGCTGGTCGTATAGATCTCATTGGCTTTGGAGACCGTGGCGTACGCGTCGGGGTGCTGGCCGAGCACGCTGAGAAGGTCCCGAGCCATGTCCCTGCCCAGGTCGACATGGCTCTCTTCGTTCCCGATCGGTGCGAAGACGCTTTCCCTTCTGCCTTCTTGAAGAGCCCAGTTGATATCGTCGATATAACCTGCAGTCATGTTGCCCAAGCTGTCCGAGAGCGCCTCGTGTCGCTTCAACAGACCGGCGTCGGGTGCGTACTTCTCGACCACCTGGTTCATGACTTTAGCCGTGTCCTCATCGCGAACCGGGTTCGGGTTCGGGTCGTCCCATGCGTACCCGAGCGCCGCCGCCTCCAGGGCATGTCCCAGTGCATCCGGCAGGTCGTTGAGTGATCCCTTGATTTCTTTGGGGTCGAGGGAATCGACATCGCCGAAGGACTTCCAGTCCTTGTCCGTGAAGAAGTCGAGATAACTCGCAAACGGCTTCCCGCCCTTATCCTTCCCCAGGTCGGCAGTAGCGCCCTTGTTGACCGTCCCGTCCTCGTTGTAGGCCGTCGGCGGATCCGTGAAGAAGTGCTTGGCCGCGCCCGGACTGTGTCCCAGGGCTTCCAGCATCGCGACAGTCGGATCGTAACCGGATCCGTTGACGCCGGAGGGGTTGAAGGGGTTCTTGAAGGGGCCGTTCACCATCTTGTTCTCGGCGAACATGTACGGGTCCTTGGCGTGCAGCTGCGCCACGTGCTCGGCGATCGGATTGAGGAACTTCGCGTCGTAGTTCCCGTACCGCATGATGCCGCCGAGCAGCTGGTAGCCGAAGGGGCCGTTGTAGTCGTGCTTGGCCAGCGGGATGCGCTCGGTGCCGAGCTTGCGCAGTTCCGGACCCCACTCGGCGGTGAAGGTCTTGTCGTGGGAGGCGGTGGCGAGGGTGAGGCCGAGATTCTTCTGCAGTGCCTGGACGTCCTTCAGGCGCTCCTTGTCGAGCTTTCCGTATTCGTAGGTGTCCATGGAGAGCTGCCCGAAGAAGGCCAGCGACTTCTCAGGTCCCAGCTTCTCGTAGAAGTTCTTCGAGAACTCCGGCGACTTGCTGTTGTCGTGCAGCAGTTCATTGAGCGCTTGGAGCTCGGTGTGCGTGATATCACGCCCCTTGGCCGCAAGAGCGGCGGCATGGGCGGCCTCTTCCTGGTCGAGGCTCTTGTACTTGGGTGCGGTGAAGTTGTGGTCGTCCGTCACGTTTGCCGCGAGGGCGCGCTTCAGCGACTCGTCGGCGTCGGAACAGTCATCGACGATCTGATCAATCTTCTTCTGCCAGGAGGCGACGGCTTCCTTCTGCTTTCGCACGGCTTCCTGGTACAGGGCGCGATCCGTGTCGTGGCGAGCCGCCTCGTCCTTCTCCACATCGTGCCGAGGTGTGACCTTGCCGTTGGCGTCCACATGGATGCCCGCGGCTGGACCCTCCTCGTCCCTGATCCTGACCAATGCGTCCTTGGCCGTCTTGAACGAGGTGTGCGCGTCATCGAGCAGCAGTTTGATGCCCTTGGCCTGTGCGGCGGCGTCGTCGAACTCCTTGGCTGTCTTGGCGATGAAGGGCCTGGTGACGTCGGAGTTGGCGCCCTGCCATTGGGCCTTGTCGGATTTCGCCTTCATGCCCTGCCGGGCGTCGTCGGCGAGCTTCTCCAACTTGGTCACCATGTCCGACCAGTCGTCCGCAGCTTCCTTCAGCTTGCCGACAGGCGCGTTGACGACTTCGTCGAATGTCAGCATGGCGTTCCCCCCACGGACTACTTGAAGTATTCGTTGATCTTGGACACAGAGAGGAGATTGCCGCCGATGTCTGCATCGTTCTTGGCATGGGTGGACTTGGTGTAGTCGAGGTGGTTCGAGATCCGAGCGCAGGCGTCCAGGAGCGTCCGCAGCTGCTTGTTCCAGCGATCGTGCACCTTCAGCAGCTCCGACCCGCTGGTGAAGCCGCCGTTGGTCAGGGCGATCGCTGCATTGAAGGTTGAAGGACGGGCGTGATCACCGTCCCGAGAGAGCCGACCGTAGAGCACGTAGGCTTCGTGCCCGACTGCTCCGAGGTCGTCTTTGTTCACCACTAGATCAGCCGGACCGCCGGAGGCTCCGGGGCCTTGATCAACTCGATTCAGTTGCATCTGTGCCGGTTGCCGCTCAGTAGCCTCGGTCTTGATCTGTTCCCACTCGTCCCAAGCCATCATGTGCCCCCGTTCGACCTGTTCCGGTTGTGTGGTGCGGTGTTAGGCGGGAGTGGCGGCTGCACGTCGTAGGGCTGCCCCACTCCGTACGGGTGCGGCGCGGCGGCGGCCGGTGTCGGTGGTGCTGTGCGGCGGCGGTTGCGGATCACCGGGATCGCGACCGTCGTGCCGAGGACGACAGCCGCACCGATGCCGGCGGCGATCCAGAGCGGAGTCGCGCTGCTGTCGTCGTCCGAGGCGACCGGCGCGGTCGACGGCCGGGCGTCGGCGTCCGAGGCCTTGGGGGACTCCGGGGACGGGGCCTTGGCGCCCTCGTATGTGAAGTCGGGGAGCGGGTACTTGTCCGCGGGGCCCGGGTTGCCCGGATTCTTCAGGGCGATCCGAGGGTGGACGACGCCGTAGCCGACCACGTCGTCCCGGCTGAGGCCCTTCTCGTTGCCGCTTGCGGTCTGCATCAGCACGCGGAGGACCTGGTTGTTGGTCCAGTCCGGGTGCCGGGACCAGATGAGGGCGGCGGAGGCGGAGGCGATGGCGGTGGCGGAACTTGTCCCGGTGCCGCTGCAGATCTGCGTTCCGCCTGCGCACGCGTTCACAATGTCCTTGGCCGGTGCGGCGAGGTCTACTTGTGGGCCGAACTGAGAGTTCTTGACGGGCTTGGCCTTCTGGTCGACTCCTGCCACACCCACGACGCCCGGAGTTGCCGCCGGATACTCGATTGCGTTCGTCACGTCACCGCTGTTGCCGGCCGCGGCGAAAATGAGCTTGTCCTTGCCGAGGGCGTACTTCACAGCAGCCGTAAGTTCCGGAGTGCTGACGTCTTTTCTTCTCGGCGTGTTCGCGCTCCCCATGGAGACGTTGATCACCTGGGCTTCGGAGTCAGCCGCAAACCGGATGGCCTTGACCAGATTCTCCGAGTAGCGAGTCTTCAAGCCAAAACCGCCGGTGGCATACGGCATCTTGATGGGGAGGATCTTCACTCCCGGCGCGAGCCCGTAGGACCCGTTGGTCTTGCCGCGAGCCCCCGTCGCAGCGATCAGTGCGGCCATGCTGGTGCCGTGGCCTTCCTGGTCCGTGTGTTCGTCGCCCTCCAGGCCGGAGTAGTCCACGCCGTCCAGAACTTGTCCCCGTAGGTCCGCGATGTTCTTGTCGACGCCGGAATCGATCACAGCGACCGTGATGCCACGCCCGGTGGTGGTCTCCCACATCTCCTCGGCATGCATCGCGTCCAGGTGCCACTGCTGCTCCCTGACGGTCTCCGCATGCGCCGGGACCGTCGCGATGCCCCACAGCAGCAGGCCCATGGCTGCCGACAGGGTATGGCGGAGCCTGGCGGGTCGCCTGCTGCTGGTGCGCATCTCGTACCTCTTACGGATTCCGTGGGTGATCACTCGATGACCGGGGGGACGACACGGCGGCCATTCTGCCTCCAGGTCTCTTCGTCCTCGGCGAGGTAGTCGGGCCGAATGCCGCCCTGCTCGTCGCGATGGCGTGCTGAGGAGTTCGAGGCCGGAGATGGCGCTGCCGCTCCTCCGCGGGCCGCTGCGGCACCTTGCACACCCGCCCCGGGAGTGGTTCCGGGTACGAGGCCGGAGCCGCCAGGCGTGAATGGGCGGGCACTGGGTCGGCCTGCCTGCTGAGGGCTGCCCCCAACAATTCCGCCCGCCTCGCTCGCATAGCGGCGCCCACCGGGTGCAACGCCCGATCGTGAGCCTCCACCTCCCGTACCGGCCGCAGGGCCGTACCCCATCGGCCCCCGGGCAGCCGGCGTTCCCTCCTCGCCGATCACCGTGGCGCGCGGGATCCCGCGCGCAGGAGCTGCCGGCGGCAGAGGGCGTCCGCCGATGATGCCGCTGTCGCGAGGCAGACGTCCCGCGCCGCCGGGACCCAACGGCCCCTGGCCGAGCAGCGCCGGAGGCCGGACAGCGTCCGGTCCACAGCATCCCGCTGCTCCGACGGCTTGCGCCATTCCTTCGCGTCCATGTACATCGCCGGCGGCGGGAACGTCGGTGGCGTCGCCGCGTTCACCTGCTGTGCCGTGAACTCGTACGTCTGCGCCAGCTTCCGCAGCCGCTGCGCCGCCTCGAACCGGGCCGCGTCCAGCCGGCCCTGGGCCGCCGCCGCGTCGGACTGCGCCGACTGTGCAGCGCCGCGCGCGTCCGGGTCGTTGCGGTTGGCCGGGTCGGTGGCGACCCCATACGCCGACTCCGCCTTGCGCAGGTCCGCCTGCGCCCGCGTCGTCTCCGAGATCGGAGGCATCGCTGCCTTCGCCTCGCTGATCGCCTGCGCGACCAGCTCCATCCAGCGCGACGCACCCTTGCTGTACTCCCCCAGCCACAGCGTCGCGCTCGCCGTCTGGGCGCCCCACTCGCGGAACGCGTCGCCGCCCTCGCCGTGCCAGGGCAGGCCCGTCACGTACTCCTTCAGGTCCTCGCCGATCTTCGTGATCGCCGAGGAGGCCTGGGCCAGCTTCGTCGACAGGTTCGACGCGCCCGCCGGGCTTGCTGACGCGATCAGCGCGACGAGCTGCTGGTGCGTCATCGACTCGAAGTCCGTGTGCCGGAGCTGCGGCTTCTTCCCGCCCATCAGAAGCTCGTCTCCTTGGCCACGTCCTTCTTCTCCGGCCCCTGCTCGACGAACGGGTCCCTCTCCCGGTCGTAGTACGACTCCACCTCGGCGTTGACCGCCTTCATGCGGTCACGGATGTCCTGGTCGACGTTCTCGTAGCCCACCTGGGAGGAGTGCACCGCAAGGCCCATACCTTCGATCTGCGCACCCAGGGCCTTCGACAGCTTCTCCAACTCGTCGTGGACGATCGTGTACGACTCGAACAGGAACTGCGCCTCACCGAAGTCCGCGGAACCCAGCTGGCCGCGTGACACACGGTCCTCACCCATCCTGCCGGGAGCGGCCTCCGACCCGTCGAGCACGATCAGCAAATCGTCGACCCGCTTCTTGAAGCCCCTCATCTTCTGGGCCTCGATCGCCAAGGCCTGCTGCGGATTCACCGCGTACAAACTGTCGAACGACGTCCCCGTGTCCGGCGACGCCTCTGTCCCATCGCCCCCGCGCGCCACCGCGCCCCTCCCCCGTCCGGCCGATACGCCGACGGCCATTCTAGGCCGAGACCAGGAAGGGATTCACAGCAGCAACGACGCCAAAACATAGGCAGATTGAGCCAGATGGGCCGGGAGAGCCCAGACCTTGGACGCCCCTCCCCGGCCAGGACAGGGAGATGCCTCCGCCGGTGGCGATACAAGGCCAGGTACTCAGGTCACCAGCGTGGCCGGTGTCGGCGGGGCTGCATCGAGACGCAGCTCGAACCAGATAACCCCGCCGCCCCCGCCGAACAGCGTCTCGTCCAGGCAGCAGCCACCTCAGTGGTCGGCGACCAGGTCGCGGATCACGAGCCCGCGCCCACCATCGTCCTCGGGCCCTGGCGGCGTCATTTGCGTCGCCCGCTGACGCAGCCCCAGCCCGGTAGCGCGGCCTCAGGCCACCGCCGTCGCCCGCCGCGTCGTCGCGATCGTCGCCGAGCCGACCACACGCGTCCCGTCGTAGAGCACGATCGCCTGGCCGGGGGCCACCGCGCGGACCGGCTCGGTGAAGGTGACGTGCAGCTCTCCGTCCACCAGCTCCGCCGTCGCCTCCGTCTCGCCGCCGTGGGCGCGCAGCTGCGCGGTGTACGTCGCCGGGCCCTCGGGGGCCGCGCCGCACCAGCGGGGCTTGATCGCCGTCAGGGCGGTGACGTCCAGGGCCTCGGCCGGACCGACCGTCACCGTGTTGTTCACCGGGGAGATGTCGAGCACGTAGCGCGGCTTGCCGTCCGGGGCGGGATGGCCGATGCGCAGGCCCTTGCGCTGGCCGATCGTGAAGCCGAACGCGCCGTCGTGGCTGCCCACCCTGTTGCCCGCCTCGTCGACGATGTCGCCCTCCGCCTTGCCGAGGCGGTTCGCCAGGAAGCCCTGGGTGTCGCCGTCGGCGATGAAGCAGATGTCGTGGCTGTCGGGCTTCTTCGCGACCGCGAGCCCGCGCCGCTCGGCCTCGGCCCGGATCTCGTCCTTGGTGGTGAGCGTGTCGCCGAGCGGGAACATCGCGTGGGCGAGCTGCTTCTCGTCGAGGACACCGAGCACGTACGACTGGTCCTTGGCCATGTCGCTGGCGCGGTGCAGCTCGCGCGTGCCGTCCTCCTTGAGGACCACGGTCGCGTAGTGCCCGGTGCACACGGCGTCGAAGCCGAGTGCGAGCGCCTTGTCGAGCAGCGCGGCGAACTTGATCTTCTCGTTGCACCGCAGGCACGGGTTGGGCGTCCGGCCCGCCTCGTACTCGGCGATGAAGTCCTCGACCACGTCCTCACGGAAGCGCTCGGCGAGGTCCCACACGTAGAAGGGGATGCCGATCACGTCCGCGGCGCGGCGGGCGTCGCGCGAGTCCTCGATGGTGCAGCAGCCGCGGGCGCCCGTACGGAACGACTGCGGGTTTGCGGAGAGCGCCAGGTGGACCCCGGTGACGTCGTGCCCGGCCTCGGCGGCGCGGGCGGCGGCAACAGCGGAGTCCACGCCACCGGACATGGCGGCGAGCACGCGGAGGGGGCGCGGGAAGGTCTTTGTCCGCGGGGAAGTCTCAGTCATAGCCCTACCAGGGTACGGGCCCCGGGAACCGATGACTCCTGAGTAAGCGTTGTGGTCGTCATGGGGAGCGAGAAGAAGCACGGCAAGCGCAGGAGTGGCGTGAGCCGGCGGGCCGTGCTGATCGGGGGCGGGGCCGCGGTCGTCGGCGGCGGCGTGGTGGCCGGCGAGGAGATACGCCGTGTCTGGCGCGGTATGCCGTGGGTGCGCACGCCGCGCAAGCCGGGCGAGATCGACCATGCCGGGGCGCAGTGGATCGCGGCGAACGCCGCGAACTGGCGGCTGGCCGACCGCCCCGACGACTACACGATCGACCGCGTGATCATCCACGTCGTCCAGGGCAGCTATCCGACGGCGCTGAAGGTCTTCAAGGATCCGCTCCACGGGGCGGCGACGCACTACGTGGTCCGCAAGGACGGTCATGTGGCGCAGATGATCCGGGAGCTGGACGTCGCCTACCACGCGGGCAACCGCTCGTTCAACGAACGCAGCATCGGCATCGAGCACGAGGGTTTCGTGGACCGCCCGCAGGATTTCACGGACGCGATGTACCGCGCGTCGGCGAAGCTGACGGCGGGCATCTGCGCGCGGTACGGGATACCCGTCGACCGCGAGCACATCATCGGCCACATCGAGGTCCCGGGGACCGACCACACGGACCCGGGACCGCACTGGGACTGGAAGCGCTACATGAAGCTGGTGCGGGAGGCGGCGGCCGAGCAGGGCACGGCCCGAGGACACGCCCCCGCGGAGGCCCGCTAGCTGAGTCCCGCCGTACGGGCCCGTTCGACCGCTGGTCCGATGGCCTGGGCCACCGCGTCCACGTCGGCCTTCGTGGAGGTGTGGCCGAGGCTGAAGCGCAGCGTCCCGCGGGCCAGGTCCGGATCGGTGCCGGTGGCGAGCAGTACGTGGCTGGGCTGGGCGACCCCCGCCGTGCAGGCGGAGCCCGTGGAGCATGCGATGCCCTGCGCGTCCAGCAGCAGGAGCAGGGAGTCGCCCTCGCAGCCGGGGAAGGTGAAGTGGGCGTTGGCGGGCAGCCGGTCGACCGGGTCGCCGCCGAGGATCGCGTCCGGCACGGCCGCGCGCACCACGCGCACGAGCTCGTCGCGCAGCGCACCGATGTCCCGGGCGAAGTCCTCGCGGCGTTCGGCGGCCAGCCGCCCGGCGACGGCGAAGGAGGCGATGGCGGGGGCGTCGAGCGTGCCGGAGCGCACGTGCCGCTCCTGGCCGCCGCCGTGCAGGACGGGAACGGGGCTGTACTCGCGGCCGAGCAGCAGCGCGCCGATGCCGTACGGGCCGCCGATCTTGTGGGCGGAGACGGTCATCGCGGCGAGCCCCGAGGCGGCGAAGTCGACGTCGAGCTGACCGACGGCCTGTACGGCGTCGGCGTGCAGCGGAATGCCGAACTCCCGGGCGACCTCGGCCAGTTCGGCGACGGGGAAGACCGTGCCGATCTCGTTGTTGGCCCACATCACGGTGGCCAGCGCGACGTCGTCGGGGTTGCGCGCGATCGCCTCGCGCAGCGCGTCGGGGTGGACCCTGCCATACGTGTCGACCGGCAGGTACTCGACGGACGCGCCCTCGTGCTCGGCGAGCCAGTCGACGGCGTCGAGGACGGCGTGGTGCTCGACGGGGCTGGCCAGGACGCGGGTCCGCGCCGGGTCGGCGTCGCGCCTCGACCAGTACAGGCCCTTGACGGCGAGGTTGTCGGCCTCGGTGCCGCCGGAGGTGAAGACGACTTCGCTGGGCCGTGCGCCGAGGGCTTCGGCGAGCGTCTCGCGGGCCTCCTCGACGGTACGGCGGGCGCGTCGCCCGGCGGCGTGCAGCGCGGAGGCGTTGCCGGTGACGGCGAGGTGGGCGGTCATCGCCTCGACCGCCTCCGGAAGCATCGGAGTGGTCGCGGCGTGGTCGAGGTATGCCATGGTGGCCTCGATTCTACGAGGCGCTGCGGGGGCGCGGCTGCGGCGCAGGGGTGCACGGTCCTCCTGCGCGCGTCCCTGGCGGGGGCGGGGGCGCTCTCCCCGGGCGCGGGCCCGGACGGCGCCCGGTGGCGGCTCAGGCGCCGAAGCCCCAGACGACCGAGCCGTTCACCGTCACGAGGACGGCGAGGACCACGAGGTCGGCGATGCCGAGGGCGAGCCCGAGGAGGGCGCGACGGCGGCGTCCGGTGCCGCGCCGCAGGGCCAGCGCGGCGAGTACGACGGCCGTGGGGCCGAGCACGATGTTCATCACGAGGAGCCCGACGAGACCGAGTACGAAGGCGGCGACGGCCATGCTGTCGGCGTCCCTGCGCCGCTCGTCCGTGCGTCGGGGCCTGGCGAGTTGCACGACGTTCTTCCCCTTCCGGGGCGCTTGTGGGGTCAGTTGCGGCGGCCGCGGCGCTCGCGCACCGCGAAGACGAGCAGCCAGCAGCCGATGACGGCGGCGGCCACGAGGGAGACGGAGGTGGGGAGTTGGACCACGGCGCCCAGCATCACGCCCATGAGGAGGAGTGCTGCGACGAGGACTATCACGGTCGTCCTTTCGGTGAACTTTCAGAGTACGAGTGTTCACTGACTCTCCAGTCTATTGTTCGGCTTCCCGGAGAACGGTTGTTTACTGAATGTCATGAGTCACACCGTCGGCATCCGGCAGGCACAGAAGCAGAAGACCCGTCAGGCGCTCCTCGACGCGGCGCTGCGGCTGCTCGAGGAGCAGAGCCTGAACAGCCTGGGCCTGCGGGAGGTGACCCGGGCCGTGGGTGTCGCGCCGACCGCGTTCTACCGGCACTTCCGGGACATGGCCGACCTCGGCGTCGCGCTCGTCGAGGAGACGCTCGGCAGCCTCCACGCGACGATCGCGGAGGCCCTGACCGAGCCCGCCCACTCGGCGCGCATCGACCGCACGGTGGCGCTGATCGCCGACCTGGTGCGGACCTCGCCGGCACATGTGCGCTTCGTCGCGCGCGAACGCCATGGCGGTGTGGCGCCGGTACGGGAAGCGATAGCCGAGCAGCTGCGGCGGTTCACCGACGAAGTGGCGGCGGTGTTCGCGCACGACGCGGGGGCGCAGGGATGGAGTGAGGACGATCTGCACATGCTGGCGGGGATGTACGTCGACCACATGATGATGACGGCGTCGTCGTTCCTGGAGGCGGGGCCTGAGGGCGAGGAACGGGTGAGCGGGCTGGCGCGGAGGCGGTTGAGGCTGGTGAACCTGGGGCGGGAACACTGGCTGGACTGAGGGGGTGACCCTCTGGGGAGCGCCCGTGAACGGCGCGGCGCCCGCGAGGACAGCCTCACGGGCGCGGGCGAGGGATGCGCGCGGGCGCATCACGGCAAGGGGCAGCGCCCCGGGCGTCAGCCGCGGGGAGCCTTGGCGAGCTGGCGGGACTGGGCCACCAGGCGGTCCGCCGAGTCCCAGACCTCCGCGTCCTCCTCCAGGAACCCGCCCGCCAGGTTGCGCGTCGTGATCGAGACACGCAGCGGGCCCGGTGCCGGGCGGCAGCGCACGTGCGTCGTCAGTTCCACGGTCGGCGTCCAGCCCGTCAGGCCCAGCTCGAACGACGTCGGCGGCAGCGCGTCCACCGTCAGCAGCAGCGACAGCGGGTCCGCGTCACGCCCGTCCGCCAGCGCGAACCAGCCCCGCATCTCGCCCTTGCCCGAGGGCGCGCCGATCGCCCAGCCGACCGTCGCCGGGTCCAGCTTGATGTCCAGGCGCTCGGTGATCGCCGAGCTGCCGGGGATGGGCGCCGGACCGTCCGAGGGGCCGAGGCAGTGCTCCACCGGCGGGATCGCCGGCGGCTTCGCCGAGGTGCGCACATCGTCCGGGAGCGCGTCCAGGTCGCCGTACGAGGCGAGCACCCGGATGCGTTCCACCTCCGTGCCGTCCTCCGCGAACTGGAGGAGCGACGCCTGACCGGTGGAGAGCGTGCGGCCGGTGCGGATCACCTCGGTACGGATCACCGCCGGGCCCGGCTGGGACGCCGTCAGGTAGTGCGCGGAGACCGTGAACGGGTCCGGGTGCGGCAGCGCGTCCCCGAGCGCCCGGCCCAGCATCGCGAGCAGGTAGCCGCCGTTCACCGCGTGGATGATCGTCCAGCCGGCCGAGAGCTCGGCGTCGTAGACACCGGTCTCGCGCAGGGTGACCGCGGTGTCGCGGTCGAACTCACTGTCCCCGACGGTCGCGCGCGCCGTCTGTGCTGCCTCAGCCATGCCGATACCGTACAACAAACAATTACTGAGCGGTAGCTTTTTCCTCGGTCGCCTCCGACCGCCGGTTCCAGGCGCGCGGCGCGCGCCAGTGGTAGCGCATCGCCAGCAGTCGCAGCACGAACGCGGTCACCGCCGCCAGTCCGCTCGTCACCGCGTTCAGGGCGTCGAAACGAATGCACAGGACGACCATCGTCGCGCCCACCATGGCGGGCACGGCGTACAGGTCACGGTCCCAGCGCAGCAGCGACGGAATCTCGTTGGCCAGCACGTCGCGCAGCACACCGCCGCCGACCGCCGTGGCCAGTCCGAGCGCCGCCGAGAACGTGAGGCCGAGACCGTACTCGTACGCCTTGGTCGTGCCGGCCACGCAGAACAGCCCGAGACCCGCCGCGTCGAAGACGTTGACGCCGGCCTGGATGCGCTCCACGTGCGGATGGAGGAAGAAGACGATGACAGTGGCCACCAGGGGCATCAGGAAGTACCCGAGGTCGGTGAAGGCCGCGGGCGGCACGGCCCCGATGATCAGGTCACGCAGCAGCCCTCCGCCCAGCGCCGTGACCTCGGCGAGCACGGCGATGCCGAACACGTCGAAGTTCTTGCGTACGGCGAGCAGCGCCCCGGAGATCGCGAAGACGAAGATCCCGACGAGGTCGAGCGCATGCTGGACGGAGGGCGTGAACAGTTCTTGGAACACCGGACGATTGTGCCGTGTCCGGTGGCCCCGCCCGTCACTCGGACGCGGTGGCCCCCTTGGCTGCGGTCTCGGCGGGCGCGGCCGCATCGTCTGCCCCGGGCTGTTCCGGGATCGCCGCCGTGTCCGCGGGCGCCTCCTCTGCGGAGTCCTCTGCTTCTGCGCCGTCCGTGGCGTCCGTGGCGTCCGGCTCGTCGCTCGGCTCCTCAGCCACCGGCTCGGTACCGGCCGCCTCGTCGGACGCGTCGCCGTCGGCAACGGCGACGGCGACGGCACCCGACGTCGTCACCGGCTTCTCCGCCTCCGCCGGCTCCGGCGCACCGTCCTCCTCGGAGGCCACCGCGCCGGGGCCCTCGGCGGCGACCGACTCCGTGCCCACGACCGCCTCGATCCCGGTCGCCCGGGTCTGCGCGACCGTTCCCTCCTCGATCTCCTTCGCGAAGTGGCAGGCCACCTTGTGCCCGTCGCCCAGGTCCGTCAGCTTCGGCCGGTCCGTGGCGCACAGCGTGTCCTGCGCCCAGGGGCACCGCGTGTGGAAGCGGCAGCCGGCCGGCGGGTTGGCGGGCGAGGGCAGGTCGCCGTGGAGCAGGATCCGCTCCCGCCGGTCCTCGACCTCCGGGTCCGGCACCGGCACCGCGGACATCAGCGCCTTGGTGTACGGGTGCTTGGGCCCCGCGTAGAGGGCGTCGCTCGGCGCCTCCTCCACCAGGCCGCCCAGGTACATGACCCCGATGACGTCGGAGATGTGCCGGACGACGGCGAGGTCGTGGGCGATGACGAGGTACGTGAGCCCGAGGGACTCCTGCAGTTCCTCCAGGAGGTTGATGACCTGCGCCTGGATGGAGACGTCCAGCGCCGACACCGGCTCGTCGCAGATGATCAGGTCCGGTTCGAGGACCAGCGCACGCGCGATGCCGATGCGCTGGCGCTGCCCGCCCGAGAACTCGTGCGGGTAACGGGACAGCGCGTTCGCCGGAAGGCCGACCTTGGACAGGATCTCCTTGATCTTCTCGCGGCGTTCCTTCTGGTCCTTGCCGATGCCGTGCGCGGCCATGCCCTCGCTCAGGATCGACTCGATGTTCTGCCGCGGGTTGAGGCTGCCCAGCGGGTCCTGGAAGACCATCTGCAGCCGGCGGCGGAAGCCGCGCATCTCCTCGTTCGGCAGCTTCGCCAGGTCCGTGCCGTCGAAGACGACCTCGCCGCCGGTGATGTCCACCAGCCGCAGGACCGCCCTGCCCAGAGTCGTCTTGCCGCAGCCCGACTCGCCCACCAGGCCGTACGTCTGCCCCGCCTCGACCTTGAGCGAGACACCGTCGACGGCGTACACGTGGCCCACGGTGCGGTCGAAGAAGATGCCCTTCCTGACCGGGAAATGGACCTTCACATCGTCGAGTTCGAGCAAGCTCATGCCGAGACCTCCGCCTTGGGCTTGGGAAGGACCGGGTTGACGCAGCGCACCTGGTGGCCGGCCGCGCGTGGTTCGGTCAGTTCGGGTGTGCCGGTCAGGCACTCCATCGTGTAGAAGTCGCAACGGGGCGCGAAGGCGCAGCCGTCGGCCCAGGCGATCTTGTCGTTGATGGATCCGCGGATCGGGTTGAGCGGCTCGCCGCGCGGCGCGTCGAGCCGCGGGATGGAGCCGAGCAGACCGTGCGCGTACGGGTGGGTGGGGTGCGCGAACAGCTCGCGGCGGCCCGCCGACTCCACCGCCCGGCCCGCGTACAGCACGTTGACCTGGTCGCACAGGCCGGCGACGACACCCAGGTCGTGGGTGATCATCAGCAGGGCGGTGCCCTCCTGGTCGACCAGTTCCTTGAGCAGTTCGAGGATCTGCGCCTGGATGGTCACGTCCAGCGCGGTCGTCGGCTCGTCGGCGATGAGCAGCCGAGGCGCGCAGGCCACCGCCATGGCGATGAGCGCGCGCTGGCGCATGCCTCCGGAGAGCTGGTGCGGGTACTCCTTCAGCCGCCGGTTCGGGTCGGGGATGCCGACCCTGTCCAGCAGGTGAGCGGCCTCCTTGCGGGCGGCCTCCCCCTTCAGTCCGCGGTGGCGCTGGAGGATCTCGGTGACCTGGACGCCGATGGGCACCACCGGGTTCAGCGAGGACAACGGGTCCTGGAAGATCATCGCCAGCTGGCTGCCGCGCATGTCCCGCAGCTTGCGCGGGCTCATGGTGAGCAGGTTCCGACCGTCGAAGTCGGCACGTCCGCCGATCTTCACGCCCTTGGCCGGCAGCAGGCCCATCAGCGCGAGCGAGGTCACGGACTTGCCGCAGCCCGACTCGCCGACCAGTCCCACCACCTGGCCCTGGTCGACGTCGAAGGAGACGCCGTCGACCGCCGTGGACTCCTTGCGGCCACGGCCGCCGAAGGTGACGCTGAGTTCGTCAACAGTAAGCAGTGCCATGGGACTTCAGCCTCGCAGCTTCGGGTCGAGGGCTTCGCGCATGGCCTCGCCGAGCAGGGTGAAGCCAAGGGCGGTGATGATGATGCCGACCGCCGGATAGACCGCCATCATCGGCTCGTTGTCGAAGAACCGCTGTGCCTGCGAGAGCATGACGCCCCACTCCGGGATCGCCGGGTCGGGATTGCCGAGGCCCAGGTAGGACAGGGCGGCCGCCTCGATGATCGCGGTGGCGAGGCTGAGCGTCGCCTGGACGATGACCGGACTCAGCGAGTTCGGCAGGATCTGGGTGAGAACGATCCGCTTCCGGCGTACGCCGAGCGCCTTCGCCGCCAGTACGTAGTCGGCGCCGCCCTGGGCGAGCATCGAACCGCGCAGCAGACGGGCGAAGATGGGGATCTGGACGACACCCACGGCGATCATCACGGTCGTCAGGGACTGGCCCATCACCGCGGCGATGGAGACCGCGAGCAGCAGCGACGGCAGCGACAGCATGATGTCGGTGATCCGCATGATCACCGTGTCGAGCCGCTGGCCGGGCCGGCCGCCGAGGGTGGCGGCGGCTCCGGACACCACGCCCACGACCGCGCCGACGACCAGGCCGATGAGCATCGAGACGACGCCGACGAGCAGGGTCTGCCGGGCTCCGACGAGCATGCGGGAGAACATGTCACGGCCGAGGTGGTCCAGGCCGAACCAGTTCTCGCCGCGCATGCCGACGAACTTGCCCTGGTTGGCCAGGACTTCGTCGCGCCAGGTCTGTGCGGTGGGGGCGTGCGGGGCGATCCAGGGGCCGATGACCGCAAGGACGACGAACGCGGCGATGATGACCACGCCGATGACGGCCATCTTGCTGGACTTCAGGCGCCGCATCGCCTCGCGCCACAGACTGGCGCCCGAGGTCACCTCGGTCTGCTGCATCAACTCGGCGAGCCGGTCGATCCTGTCAGCTTTCTTGGTCATGGTCGTCACGTCAGTGCACCCGCACTCTCGGGTCGATGATGCTGTACGCGAGGTCGACCAGCAGGTTGATGAGGACGTACACCATCGCGATGAAGAGGATGAACCCGACGAGCACCGGGTAGTCCCGGGCGTCGATCGAGGTGCGGATGAAGGAGCCGATGCCGCCGAAGGAGAACACCGACTCGGTCAGCACCGCACCCGACAGCAGGCTGCCGGTCAGCAGACCGACGGCGGTGACCACCGGCAGCATCGCGTTGCGCAGGACGTGCCGGCCTCGCACGACGCGCTTGTCCAGACCCTTGGACTCGGCGGTGCGGATGTAGTCCTCGCCGAGGACCTCGAGAACGCTGGCGCGGGTCATGCGCACGATGACCGCGAGCGGGATGGAGGCGAGCGCGACGGCGGGGAGCACCAGGTGCATGATCGCGTCCCAGCTGGCGTCGAGTTCGCCGGTCAGGAGACCGTCCAGCACCGCGAATCCGGTGACGTCCGTGGCGTTCAGACCGGTCGACAGCCGCCCGTAGCTCGGGAAGATGCCCAGCTCGACGGCGAAAATGCCCTTGAGGAGCAGGGCGAGGAAGAACACCGGGATACAGATGCCGATCAGCGATCCCGACACCGAGGCGACGTCGAGCCAGCCTCCGCGGCGCTTGGCGGCCAGGTAGCCGAGCGGGATGCCGACGGCGACCGCGATGAGGATCGCGGCGATGCTGAGTTCCACCGTGGCCGGGAAGCGCAGGGTGAATTCCTCCCACACCGGCTGGCCGGTCTGGGTGGAGGTGCCGAGGTCCAGTTCGAAGATGCGCTTGAGGAAGCGCCAGTACTGGACGTGGACGGGCTCGTCCAGTCCCAGCGCTCGGTTGATGCGTGCCACTTCGGCTTCGGTCGCCCGCTCGCCCAGGATCGCTGAGGCGGGTCCGCCGGGCAGCCGGTTCAGCCACAGGAAGAGGAGAACCGACAGGCCGAGCAGGGTGGGAATGAGCTGTAGCAGTCGTCGTATGACAAGTCGCAGCACCCCGCATGCCCCTTTCTCACGTGCGTCGATGCGGGTCCGCCCGGCCACCTGGAGCAGTGGCCGGGCGGACCCGCTGGTGTGCGATTACTTGAAGGAGGTCTCGGCGAAGTTCTCCTGCGTCAGCGGAGAGACGTTCGGCGGGTTGATGTTCTTGCCGAAGGCGATGGCCGGCGGGGAGGACGAGATCGGGATGCCCGGGACGTACTCCATGATCGCCTCGTTGGCCTTCTTGTAGGCCTCGGTGCGGCCGGCGGGGTCGGTGACCTTCGAGGCGGCGTTGACCGCGTCGAAGACCTTCTTGTCCTTGAAGCCCCACTGCTTGTCCGGCCCGGCGAACCAGGTGCCGATGAAGTTGTAGCCGTCGTTGAAGTCACCGGTCCAGCCGAGCATGTGCAGGGCGCAGGAGCCCGCCTCGGTGGCGTCCAGGTAGTCCGGGGCCCACTTCATGGCCTTCGGGGTGACGGTGATGCCGGCCTTCTCCAGGTCGGCCTTCATCAGCTCGAACATGTCCTGCGGGGCGGGCATGTACGGGCGGGTGACCTCGGTCGGGTAGCAGAACTCGATCTTGAGGTTCTCCTCACCCGCCTTCTTGAGGAGCTCCTTGGCCTTGTTGGTGTCGAACGGGTAGGTCTTCACCTTGTCCGAGAAGCCGGCGACCGTGTCGGGCATGAACTGGGACGCGGCCTTGCCGCCCTCGGGCAGCTGGGTCTTGACCAGGTGCTCGCGGTCGATGGCGTGCGTGATGGCCTGGCGGACCTCGGGCTTCTTCAGCGCCGGGTTCTTCGACTGCGTCATGCCGACGTAGAAGATGTTGAAGACGTCACGGGTCGGGACCTGGTAGCCCTCGCCCTCCAGGGTCTTCACATCGGCCGGGGCGACGAGGTCGTAGCCGTTGATGTCACCGGCCTGCAGGGCCTGGCGACGGCCCTCCTCGGTGTCGATCGTGCGGAAGACCAGGTTCTTGATCTTGGCCTTCTCGCCCCAGTAGTCGTCGAAGCGCTCGAGGGAGACTTCCTTGTTGCCCTTGTTCCACTTCACGATCTTGTACGGGCCGGTGCCGGCGACCGTGCCGGCCTCCTGGCTGTACTTGGGATACGTGATCGCGTCGCCCTTGGCGGTCGCGTCCTGCTTCGCGTACTCCTTGATCGCCTTCGGCGAGTGGATCGCCAGGGCCTGCAGGGAGAAGCCTCCGGGCAGATTGGCAGAGGGCTCGTTGACCTCGATGACGGCGGTGTTCTCGTCCTTGGCGGTGCAGGACTTGTAGTTCGCCTTCGGGGCCTCGGGGTCCTCGTTCTTCGCGAACCCGCCCATGATGGTCTGCCAGTAGTAGGAGACCGCGCTGGACTGGTACGTGCCCTTCCAGTTGAACCAGTGGTCGTAGTTCGCGCAGACGGCGGCGGCGTTGAGCGCCTCGCCGTCGTGGAACTTCACGTTCTTGCGGAGGTTGAACGTCCACACGGTGCCGGCCGGGTTGCTGGACCACTTCTCCGCGAGCCCGCCGACGAGCTTGCTGCCACCGGACTCGTGCTCGAGCAGCGCCTCGAAGGCCTGGCGCGTGACGCGGAAGGTCTCACCGTCGCTCGCGAGAGCGGGGTCCAGAGAACCGGGGTCACCGGCGCCGGCGAAGACGAAGGTGTCCTTCGCCGCCTTGTCACCGCCCTTGTCCCGCTCGCTGGCGCAACCTGTCGCGATCAGGCCGACGGCTATCACCGCCGTGATCGCCCGGACAGGCCCGGACTTGAAAATTCGCATGGGTCCACCCCTGGTTCACCATGTGGAAGTCTTGACCGGCCGAACACTACAGACGGGAGTCACCTGGGAGAACGGTCCGGATAACGGTGATACCTAGTCGAGACCCGGACGCCCAACAAACCGGCCGGATACGGGACATCCCTGCACGGGGGACGAACATTCCCGGTATCCGCAAGAGTTCGAGGACCGGTCAGCGAGCGCCCACGGGCGGGTAACCGTAACCGCCGGCCGGCTGGGCCCCGCCGTGCGCCTCGCGGTCGTAGAAGGGCCGGGCGTTCGCCCGCATCCACATCGTCACCGGGTCGTACTCATCGGACAGCGCGACCGTGGAGACCGGCAGCCCGTCCGGGACCGCGCCGATCGACTGCTGCATCATCGCCCGCGCCGCGTCGACCGCCTGCGGTCCGGCGTCGTACAGATCGAGCCCGATGGCGAGGTACGCGGGCCCGACGGCCGGCTGCACCCAGGCGCGGCGCAGCGAGCGCACGGCCGGCGTGCGGTGCGCGTTCTGTGTGAGCAGCGCGTAGAACTGGGGGATCTCGACGGCCGGGTCCGACAGTCGCAGCGGGCCCGCGGGCATCCGGTCGAGTCCGGTGGCGATGCGGCGCAGATCCAGCCACGGGATGCCGACGCCGCCGCCCTGCGCGTGCGGGTTGAGCCAGATGCCCCAGCGCTCGGGGTACAGGGCACGGGCGATGTCCCGGCCGGTGACGACCTCGTGCGCGCGGCTCCAGCCGGAGACGGCGAGCTCCTGCGCGGAGGTGACGCACGGCGCGTAGCCGACGCCGTCGACCTCCATGTTCCCGTACTGCGCATCGGGGGAACCGGGCTGTCCGTGCCACAGCAGCATCCAGATCCGGCCACCGGCGGGATCGGCGAGGGCGTGCAGAAGTGCCTCGTACGCGTCGTAGCGCCCGGGAGTCACCTGGCGCAGCATGTGCTCGACCTGCCCGGTCGCCGCGGTGCCTGACGCGCTCACCCTGGATTCCGCCCCTCTTCGATCCGTACCCGTGCCCGAGTGGTCCGTCCCTGTGTCAGGGGACCTCCGGCCAGGTCATCAAACCAGCTTAAGCGGCAGTCCTGGCACCGGCTTGACTTCTACACGTGATGTCGTTGGTAGAAGGGGCGTACACGCTCCAGCATCCAGTCGCCCACCGGGTCCTGCGCGACATCCAGAAGGACGAGATTCACCGGCCAGGGGACCTGGACGCGGCCGAGCGCGCGGCCGAGCGCGTCCATGGGCGCGTTCCGGTCGGCGCCTTCCCAGGAGGAGAGCTGGACTCCCACGAAGAGGGCCGGCGCCTCGCCCTCGACAGAGGCGAGCACCCGGCGGGCGGTCAGCACGACGCCGGCGGCCTCGAACTCGCCGGCCGCGGCGGCGAGGAAGTCGACGGGCTCCTCCTGCCAGTCCGGCTCGAAGAGCCGCACCCGCCCGCCGGACGCGGGGCCGTCGAGCGGGGTGCGCCCCGCGCGGCACAACTCGGCGACGGCGGGCGGCGGCAGGGGGACGCCGACGGTGCCGCCCGGGTTCACGGCGATGCCGAGCTGCGGAGGCAGGCCACGGGCGAACTCGCGGGCGGGGGCGACGGTGAACGACATGGGGGAACCCACGACGGCGAGGAACTGCTGCTCGGAGCTGAAGACGGGGACGTAGGCGGCGCCCTCGATCTCCATGGTGGGCAGGTCGAGACCGATGCTGTCGGGCCCGCCCCCGTTGGGCAGGGGGACCCAGAGGCTGCTGCGGCCGAGCACCTCGACGAGGCGGGCTCCGGCGGAGGGACTGCCGACGGAGGCGGCGAGGACCTCCTCCAGCTCGTTCCCGGGCCAGCCGCGGTACGGATTCTCCATGCGCTCGTCTCTTCCTCCCCGGGGCACGCACCCCGGCCGTGCGTGTTCGCGGCGTCGACGATAATCCAGCCCTGCCGCTGTGTGAGGCGCGGGGCTCGGGGCGGAGCCCCGACGAGAGAGCCGAGCCGGGTCGGCGAGGCGCGGGGGCGGAGCCCCGACCACATCACCCCTCGGGGTCAGTCCGCCGTGAAGCCGATGACGCGCAGCCTTCCCGCCGCCTCCCGGTCCAGCAGGACCGCCGCCGCGCAGCCCCGCGGCAGACGGCCCGATTCCGCGTCGGCGATCAGGCGGCCCACCGCCCGGCGGTGGCGGGCGAAGGCGTACCCCGACACCCCGCGGCCCCGCTCGCGCTGGCCCTCCCGCGCCACCCGCGGCGGCACGTCAAGCAGCACGAGATGCAGCGACGTCCCGCGCCGCCGCGCCTCCCGACCGAGCCAGCGCCGCACCCACGCCTGCGTACCGCAGTCGTGGACGACGACGCTCTCGCCGGAGCGCAGGGCCCGCCACAGACCCGCGTAGTGCGCGAGGCGCACGAGGGGCCGGTAGACGGCGTACGGCAGGAAGCGGGGCGCGCGCGCGTCCCACCGGTCGCGGGTGTCCTGCGAGTCGATTCCGCGCCCGGTCACCGCACGCTTCATCAGCGTCGTCTTGCCGCTCCCGGGCAGCCCGGAGACGACCACCACGTCACCGGCCGCGAAGACCAGGGCGCGCGGACTGCGGCCCGCACGGGCCCGCAGGTCGCGCAGGACGGGCGCGGGCGCCCCGAGCAGGCCGCTGACGGAGGCGCCCTGCTGGACGGGCATCCCCGCGGCCGTGGCGGCGTATGCGCCGGACCGCTGCAACATCATCACGCTCCCCCAAGTCGGGTCACCCCACCCTTGCCCATGAAGTGTAAAGAACTGGTAATACAGGACAACCGACTTTGCCATGGTCCGCGCGCCCCACTCCCGCCGCAGGCATGCAATGATGTGCGCGCCAACTGCATACCGGCCGCTTGAATCCGCGCGGGAGAGTCCCGGCCACCTGGTGTGGCGGGGCGCCGAAGGAGCAAGTTCCTCCCTTGAATCTCTCAGGCCCCGTACCGCGTGCGATGAGGCAGATCTGAAAAGCGAGCCGTCCGGACGGCTCCACCCAAGGTGCAAGCCACGACCATCCAAACGCAGGGTCGCGGCGAACCTCTCAGGTTCCGATGACAGATGGGGAGGATTGTCCTCGCAGCCATGCCCTGGGAGCCATACCTATGAGCAACGCCCCCCGTCGTACATCCCTCCCGTCGCCCGCCACCGCCCTATCCGAAGGCGCTTCGCGCCGCACTCCTCTCCTGGCCCTGCATCGATCTCTGGGCGCGACCATGACCGACTTCGCCGGCTGGGACATGCCGCTGCGTTACGCCAGTGAGCGCGACGAGCACAACGCCGTCCGCACGACGGCCGGCCTCTTCGACCTGTCGCACATGGGCGAGATCACCGTCACGGGCCCGCAGGCCGTCGACCTGCTGAACTACGCGCTCGTCGGCAACATCGGCACGGTGGGCCCCGGCCGGGCCCGCTACACGATGATCTGCCAGGAGGACGGCGGGATCGTCGACGACCTGATCGTCTACCGCCTCGGCGAGACCGAGTACATGGTCGTCGCCAACGCCGGCAACGCCCAGATCGTCCTCGACGCGCTCACCGAGCGTGCGGCCGGTTTCGACGCGCAGGTACGCGACGACCGTGACGCCTACGCGCTGATCGCGGTCCAGGGCCCGCGGTCCCCCGGCATCCTCGCGTCGCTCACCGACGCCGACCTCGACGGCCTGAAGTACTACGCGGGCCTCCCCGGCACCGTCGCGGGCGTCCCGGCCCTTATCGCCCGTACGGGCTACACCGGCGAGGACGGCTTCGAACTGTTCGTCGAGCCGCAGCACGCCGAGAAGCTGTGGCAGGCACTGACCGAGGCGGGCGCGTCGGCCGGTCTGATCCCCTGCGGCCTGTCCTGCCGCGACACGCTGCGCCTGGAGGCGGGCATGCCGCTGTACGGGCACGAGCTGACCACGGCGCTCACCCCGTTCGACGCGGGCCTCGGCCGGGTCGTGAAGTTCGAGAAGGACGGCGACTTCGTCGGCCGCGAGGCGCTCACGGCCGCCGCCGAGCGCGCCGAGACGGCGCCGCCGCGCAAGCTCGTCGGCCTGATCGCCGAGGGCCGCCGGGTCCCGCGCGCCGGCATGGACGTGGTCGCCGACGGCAAGGTCATCGGCACGGTCACCTCGGGCGCGCCGAGCCCGACCCTCGGCAAGCCGATCGCCATGGCGTACGTGGACGCCGCCCACGCCGCGCCGGGCACGCCGGGCGTCGGTGTCGACATCCGCGGCACGCACGAGCCGTACGAGGTCGTGGCGCTGCCGTTCTACAAGCGCCAGACGTGATCGTCCGCACCCTCTCTTCGTTCACCACCACTCCCCCGCGTACAGGAGAATTCAGGTCATGAGCAACCCCCAGCAGCTGCGCTACAGCAAGGAGCACGAGTGGCTGTCGGCCGCCGAGGACGGCGTGTCGACGGTCGGCATCACGGAGCACGCGGCCAACGCGCTCGGCGACGTGGTGTACGTCCAGCTTCCCGAGGTGGGTGACACGGTGACCGCGGGCGAGACCTGCGGCGAGCTGGAGTCCACCAAGTCGGTCAGCGACCTGTACTCGCCGGTCAGCGGTGAGGTCACCGAGACCAACGAGGACGTCGCAGGCGACCCGTCGCTGGTGAACTCGGCGCCCTTCGAGGGCGGTTGGCTCTTCAAGGTGCGCGTCAGCGAGGAGCCGAAGGACCTGCTCTCCGCCGACGAGTACACCGATTTCGCGGGCTGACCCAAGACCTTAGGGACCGAGTGATGTCGCTTCTCAACACCCCTCTTCACGAGCTGGACCCGGATGTCGCCGCCGCCGTCGACGCCGAGCTCCACCGTCAGCAGTCCACCCTGGAAATGATCGCGTCGGAGAACTTCGCCCCGGTCGCGGTCATGGAGGCCCAGGGCTCCGTCCTGACCAACAAGTACGCCGAGGGCTACCCCGGCCGCCGCTACTACGGCGGCTGCGAGCACGTCGACGTGGTCGAGCAGATCGCGATCGACCGCATCAAGGAGCTGTTCGGCGCCGAGCACGCCAACGTGCAGCCCCACTCCGGCGCGCAGGCCAACGCCGCCGCCATGTTCGCACTGCTCAAGCCGGGCGACACGATCATGGGCCTCAACCTGGCCCACGGCGGTCACCTGACCCACGGCATGAAGATCAACTTCTCCGGCAAGCTCTACAACGTCGTCGCCTACCACGTCGACGACGCCACCGGCCAGGTCGACATGGCCGAGGTCGAGCGCCTGGCCAAGGAGTCCAAGCCGAAGCTCATCGTCGCCGGCTGGTCCGCCTACCCGCGCCAGCTGGACTTCGCGGCGTTCCGCCGGATCGCGGACGAGGTCGGCGCCTACCTGATGGTCGACATGGCCCACTTCGCGGGCCTGGTCGCCGCGGGCCTGCACCCCAACCCGGTCCCGCACGCCCACGTCGTGACCACCACCACGCACAAGACCCTCGGCGGTCCGCGCGGCGGTGTGATCCTGTCCACGGCCGAGCTCGCCAAGAAGATCAACTCCGCGGTCTTCCCCGGCCAGCAGGGCGGCCCGCTGGAGCACGTCATCGCGGCCAAGGCGGTGTCCTTCAAGGTCGCCGCGAGCGACGAGTTCAAGGAGCGCCAGCAGCGCACGCTGGACGGCGCCCGCATCCTCGCCGAACGCCTGACCCAGGCCGACGTCACCGAGCACGGCGTCTCCGTCCTGTCCGGCGGCACCGACGTGCACCTGGTCCTGGTGGACCTGCGCAACAGCGAGCTGGACGGGCAGCAGGCCGAGGACCGCCTCCACGAGGTCGGCATCACGGTCAACCGCAACGCCATCCCGAACGACCCGAGGCCCCCGATGGTCACCTCCGGCCTGCGGATCGGCACCCCGGCACTGGCCACCCGCGGCTTCACGGCCGACGACTTCCGCGAGGTCGCCGACATCATCGCCGAGGCCCTGAAGCCCGCCTACGACGCGCAGGCCCTGCGCGCCCGGGTCACCGCCCTCACCGAGAAGTACCCGCTCTACCCCGGACTGTGACGGATCTCCCGTAACATCCCGGAGCGAAACAAAAGGGGCACCGCGCACACTGGACCGTGAGCGCGGTGCCCCGCACCACGTAAGCACCACGTTTGCACGCATTGCCTCTGCACCACCCGGCAGACAACGGCGTCTACCACCCACAAGGAGTTCCCCGTGGCCCTCTCGGTCTTCGACCTGTTCTCGATCGGCATCGGCCCGTCCAGCTCCCACACGGTGGGCCCCATGCGCGCGGCCCGGATGTTCGCCCGGCGGCTGAAGAACGAGGGCCTGCTGGCCCACACCGCCTCCATACGGGCCGAGCTGTACGGCTCGCTCGGCGCGACCGGCCACGGCCACGGCACCCCCAAGGCCGTCCTGCTGGGCCTCGAGGGCAACTCTCCGCGCACGGTCGACGTCGAAAGCGCCGACGACCAGGTCGAGCAGATCAAGGCGGAGAAGCGCATCAGCCTGCTCGGCGTGCACGAGATCGGCTTCGACTTCGACAAGGACCTGGTCCTGCACCGCCGCAAGGCGCTGCCCTACCACGCCAACGGCATGACGCTGTGGGCGTACGACGCCGACGGCACGGCCCTGCTGGAGAAGACGTACTACTCGGTCGGCGGCGGCTTCGTCGTCGACGAGGACGCGGTCGGCGAGGACCGGATCAAGCTCGACGACACCGTGCTGAAGCACCCCTTCCGCACCGGTGACGAGCTGCTGCGCCTCACCCGGGAGACCGGCCTGTCGATCTCCGCGCTGATGCTGGAGAACGAGAAGGCCTGGCGCACCGAGGACGAGATCCGCGAGGGCCTGCTGGACATCTGGCGGGTCATGCAGGCGTGCGTCGCGCGCGGCATGTCCCGCGAGGGCATCCTGCCCGGCGGTCTCAAGGTCCGCCGCCGCGCGGCCACCACGGCCCGCAAGCTGCGCTCCGAGGGCGACCCGCAGGCGCTCGCGATGGAGTGGATCACGCTCTACGCGATGGCCGTGAACGAGGAGAACGCGGCCGGCGGCCGGGTCGTCACCGCCCCCACCAACGGCGCGGCCGGCATCATCCCGGCGGTCCTGCACTACTACATGAACTTCGTCCCCGGCGCCGACGAGGAAGGTGTCGTGCGCTTCCTGCTCGCGGCGGGTGCGATCGGCATGCTCTTCAAGGAGAACGCCTCCATCTCCGGCGCCGAGGTGGGCTGCCAGGGCGAGGTCGGCTCCGCCTGCTCGATGGCCGCGGGCGCGCTCGCGGAGGTGCTCGGCGGTTCCCCGGAGCAGGTCGAGAACGCCGCCGAGATCGGCATGGAGCACAACCTGGGCCTGACCTGCGACCCCGTCGGCGGCCTCGTCCAGATCCCGTGCATCGAGCGCAACGGCATGGCGGCGGTCAAGGCCGTCACCGCCGCACGTATGGCCATGCGCGGCGACGGCACCCACAAGGTGTCCCTGGACAAGGTCATCAAGACCATGAAGGACACCGGCGCGGACATGTCGGTGAAGTACAAGGAGACCGCGCGCGGCGGTCTCGCGGTGAACATCATCGAGTGCTGAGCGCCTGACGCGGACGAGGCGCCCCCGGATCCCCGGGGGCGCCTCGTCGTCGTTGCGGGCTCACTCGCACGTCCCGGCGGAGGTCTCGCGCGTCACCACGTCCGTCGCGGCGGCCGCGGTGTCCAGCCGGGCGATGCGCTGACGGCCGCCGGCGGACGGCGCCGAGGTCTCAGCGCTCAGGCCTTGTTCAGGTGGGTCCAGAACTCGTCGAACGACAGGAGCTTGTCCTTGTCGGTGTCCTGCGAGGCGATCACGGCCTCGGCGACGGACTCGGTGACGTTCCAGTCACCCATCTGAGCCATCGCCGTCTTGTACTCGGCCGCAGTGATGAAGCCGTCGCCGTCCGCGTCGTAACGGTCGAACGCCTTGCGTGCTTCCTCGATGTCCGCCACAGTCCACCCCTTCTTGGTGCATTACTGACGGGGGTCAGATTATCGGCCCGCCTGAGTGATCATGGAGGGGAGCCCGGGACCACGGGCGAGGGGAGGCGTGCGATGAGCGGGAAACTGGCGGAGATTCTCGGAGCTGCGGCGGAGGGACGGTTTCCGCCGCCGGACGGATCGGTGACGGTGGTCGGGCAGCCGGACGCCCGGGACGCGGGCGTAGTGGCCTTCACCGCCCACTCGGTGGTCTTCACGGACGAGGATCCGGCGTGGGTGGGGGAGCAGTTGGCCGCGACGGCGGCCGATCCGCTCGCGGCGGCGATGAACCCGGAGTTCCTGTGTGCCCTGATGGCCCGCACGGGCCGCCGTATGGACACCATCGACCTGGTGACCGTCGCCGGCTCGCTGCCCGGTGCCCCCGGTCTCCGGCTGCGTGAGCTGGTGGACCCGGAGCATCCCCGCGTGGCTCGTGCGCTCAAGCACCGCCAGGACGTGCGGGTGTGGGCCGCCGACGCAGGGGTGCTGATCCTCGGCCGCGGGGTGGCGGGCCGTTGGGAGGCGTCGGTCGAGGTCGACGAGGAGGCGCGCGGAAAGGGCCTCGGCCAGGCACTGGCGCGTGCCGCCCCTTGCCCGGTTCGTGACTGACCAGGGCAGGGGCCGTTGGTGGTTTCTGAGGCTGGTGGGTTTACCCAGAGCAGCCCCGGCATCTGGTGCCGGGGCCGGTGGTGTGGTCGCAGCAGGCGCCGGGCAACGCCCGCAGCGTACGGGCGTTCCAGGCGGCCGGGTACAGGCCTGTCGGCTCGGAGGCGGTCCTCACGGCGCACTGAGCGGGTACGCGGCCGCCCGCCGGCGCGTTGTCCGGGACTACCGGAAGACGCCGGTGTGGCCGAGGGAGTAGCGGCCGGGCTGCGGGTAGACGGCGAGCCCGTGCGGGCCGCTGCCGACGGGGATGCGGGCGAGCTGCTTGCCGGTCTTCGTGTCGATGGCGTACACCTCGGAGTCGTAGCGCCCCGAGAGCCACAGCACCTTGCCGTCGGCGGAGACGCCGCCCATGTCCGGGCTGCCGCCGTCCGGCAGCCACCACTTCTTCGTCAGTTTGTTGCGGGCGAAGTCGAAGACGGAGATCGAGCCCTCGCCGCGGTTGGGGATGTACATCTCCTTGGAGTCGCGGCTGATGTAGAGGCCGTGGGCGCCCTTGCCGGTGGGGATCAGCGCGGGCTCGGTGAACTTCTCCCCGTCGAGGACCCATACGCCGTGCGCGATCATGTCGGCGATGTAGAAGGTCTTGCCGTCCGGGGAGAGCTTGACGTCCTGGGGCATGGCGCCCTCGAAGGGCAGCCGCTGCCGGCCGACGACCTTCACCTTCTCCGTGTCGACCTTGAGCAGTTCGGCGGAGAACTCGCAGGAGACGATGAAGTACCGGCCGTCGGCGGAGAAGTCCGCGTGGTTGACGCCGTAGCAGGAGACGGGCTCGGTGTGCCTGGTCTCCATGGTGTGCGGGTCGCGGAAGACGAGCTCGCGGTCGAGGGAGGCCATGACGACGGCGTACTTGCCGTTGGGCGTGAAGTAGAGGTTGTACGGGTCGTGGACGTCGACCGGCTCGCCCGCCTTCCCCGTAGCGGGGTCGATCGGCGTGAGCGTGTGGCCGCGGTTGTTGTTGACCCACAGCGTCTTCAGGTCCCAGGAGGGAACGACGTGCTGCGGCTGCACGCCGACCGGGATGGTGTCGACGACCTTGTACGTCGCGGGGTCGATGACCGAGACCGTGTTGGAGTTGGTGTTGGGGACGTACACCCGGGAGGGGAAGTTCTTGACGGCCGGTGAGAGCATGCCCGGCCGGTCGGCCGCGTAGATGTCCTGGGGATCCTGGACCGGCGGCATGCCGGGCAGCCCGGCGGGGGCGGCCGCGGTCTTCCTGGGCTCGACGGGCGGGGCGGCCTGCTTGGTGCCGCGTGCCTCGTTCTGCTCGCCGCCCGAGCCGCAGCCGGTGAGCAGAACGAGGAGGGCGCCCACGAGGAGCACCGTGGTCCGCTGGGTGAGGGAGGTCGTCGGATGCATCAGCTCAGCAGCTCCGTGGTGGTCACCGCACGCAGTCCGCGGCGGTTCGGGGTGACGGATGCACAGTAGGGGCGGACAGGGCGAAAGGTAATGATTGACCCAATTCATCCGCACTACGGGTCGCCGGATCCGCACCCACACCCAGGACCACTGACCGACGAAACACTCACACAGGCCGATACTTGTACGGCGATTACAAGGGCGATGCTCCCCTTCACCTACGATTCACCCTCAAGGTGTCCGATTCATTCGACTTTGCCATCATCTGGAGTCTTGGCGATGAGGCGCCCGTCTGTCATAGTCGAGAGCGCGACCCCCCATTGACCCGGGCCAGGTCGTCATCGGCCGCCGTGGATACCCCCCCCCCGATCCACGGCGCTCCCCACAGAAGCCCCCGACGCGCCGACGGCGCACGGGGGCTTCTGCGGGTCCTCACGGCCGGTACGGCCGACGCGTCTCAGCGGTCGACGACCCGCATCTCGAACCAGGTGGTCTTGCCGCGCGGCAGCAGGTCGACGCCCCAGCGGTCGGAGAGGGTGTCGACGAGGAAGAGACCGCGGCCGCTGGTGTCCATGTCGTGCACCGGCATCAGGCAGGGCAGTCCGCGCGACGGGTCGCGCACCTCGACCCGGATCCAGCCGCGGCGGCGCAGCATCCGCAGACCGAAGACGCGCGCCCCGGTGTGACGCACCGCGTTGCCCACCAACTCGGAGACGAGCAGGACCGCGTGCTCGCAGGTCTGGGCCGGCAGCGCCCACTGGCGCAGCGCCACGCACTGCGTGAGCCGCCGCGCGGTGCCCGCGGATTCGGGGCGCGACGGCAGCCGGACCTCCTCCTCCGTCGGATTGCCGTACAACTCCAGCGCCTTCAGCGCCTGTTCGTCGTCCACGGCCGGGATCCACCGCGCGGCAGCCGCGCCGACGCGCTGCCGCGGTTGTCCCACGCCCTCCAGGCCCGCCATGTCTCCATCATGGCCACAAACAGCCGCCCTCGTGGCCGTTCCCAGGGAATAGGCCCCCGGAATGCTTGATTCCAAGGGAGCCTTCCAGCATATGCCACTGGCCTCATCCGCCCTCAATGCCCGCCCTGACCTGCGCCGATGCCACCTCTGTGGACGTCCTCGGCGCACGCGGGGCCGGGTCGCACGTATTCCCTCCCCTGGCCGGGACGATCCGGGCACGCGATTGACGCGGGCCGCGGACCGTCAACTCGCGGTGGTTCAGAGGAACTTGGCCTTGCCCGGGCCCTCCTCGACGAAGCTGGCGCATGCCGCGCTCGCGGTCCTCGGTGGCGAACAGGCCCGCGAACCAGCTCCGTTCGACGGCGAGGCCCGTCTCGATGTCCGTCTCCAGGCCCGCGTCGACCGACTCCTTCGCGGCCCGCAGGGCCAGCGCCGGGCCCTTGGCCAGCTTCGCCGCCCATGCGCGGGCCTGTTCGTAGACCTCGGCGGCCGGGACGACACGGTCGACCAGGCCGAGCGTGAGCGCCTCGTCGGCCGCGACCATCCGGCCGGTGAAGATCAGGTCCTTGGCCCGGGACGGGCCGATCAGCCGGGACAGCCGCTGGGTGCCGCCCGCGCCCGGGATCAGGCCGAGCAGGATCTCGGGCTGGCCGAGCTTGGCGTTGTCGGCCGCGATCCGGTAGTCGGCGCAGAGCGCGAGTTCGCAGCCGCCGCCGAGCGCGTAACCGGTGACCGCGGCGACGACGGGCTTGGGGATGCGGGCGACGGCGGTGAAGGACTCCTGCAGGGCACGGGAGCGCACGACCATCGCCGTGTGGTCCATCGCCTGCATCTCCTTGATGTCCGCGCCGGCCGCGAACACCTTCTCGCCGCCGTAGAGGATCACGGCGCGTACGTCCTCGCGCCGGGTCGCCTCTTCGGCGAGCTCGCGCAGCCGGTCCTGCACGGCGATGTCGAGGGCGTTCATCGGGGGCCGGTCCAGGCGGATGGTGCCGACGCCTTCGGAGACTTCGAGGGAAACGGTCATGGGGGGAAGGTTAGCCGCGGTTAACGGCACGGGGCCCGGCGCATGGGGGGTTTGGGGGGATCCCCCAAAAAAGCACAGCCTCACAGCGCCGGGCCCCCTCGGACGCCTGTTACGCGATCCACTCCGACCACGGCATGTTCCAGCCGTTCAGGCCGTTCTCCGGGGCGATCTGCTTGTCCTTGGAGTTCTTCACGATCACCACGTCGCCGATGATCGAGTTGTTGTAGAGCCAGGCCGCCGGGGTGCCGTTGTCGTACGCGCCGCGCACGTCGCGCAGGCCGACGCAGCCGTGGCTGACGTTCGCGGAGCCGAACGTGCCCGCCGAGGCCCAGTAGTTGCCGTGGATGAACGTGCCCGACGTCGACAGGCGCATCGCGTGCGGCACGTCCTTGATGTCGTACTCGCCGCCGAAGCCGACGGTGGCGCCGTTCATCCGGGTCACCTTGTACTTCTCGCTGATGACCATCTGCCCGTTGTACGTGGTGGTCGACGGCGCGCCCGCGGTGATCGGGATGTTCCTGATCTCCTTGCCGTCGCGCACGACCCTCATGGTGTGCGCGGACGCGTCGACCGTGGAGACCTGGGAGCGGCCGATGGTGAACGAGAAGGTCTTCGCCTGCTTGCCGTAGACGCCGGGGCGGCCCTCGACACCGTCCAGGTTCAGCTTGACCGTGACCTTGGTGCCTGCGGCCCAGTACTTCTCGGGGCGGAAGTCGAGGCGGTCGTTGCCGAACCAGTGGCCCTCGATCGGCACGGACGGCTCGGCGGTGACCTTGATGGCCTTCTCCACGGCCTCGGGGTTGGTGATGCCCCGGGTGAAGTTGACGGACACCGGCATGCCCACGCCGACCGTCGAACCGTCCTCGGGCGTGTAGTGGCCGATGAAGGTGTTCTGCGGAACGAGTGTGGTGAACGTGGTGTCCTTGGCCGACTCACGGCCGTCGGAGTCCTTCGCGACCGCGTGCACCTTGTACTTGGTGGAGCCCGCCAGGTGCTGCAGCGGCTCCCACGAGGCGCCGTCGCCGGAGATCCGGCCGTCTATCCTCGTGCCCTTGTCGTCCTGGACGGTGACCGTGGTCAGCTTCCCGCCCGGCCGCGGTGACCTTCAGGGCACCGCTCGTGGCGACGGCGTCGGCGCCGTCCTTGGGCGCGATCGTCACCACGGCCCGGGAGGCCGTGTTCTCGACCTTCCCACCGTCCTTCCTGCCGGCGCCGTCGTCGCCCTTGCCGGATCCCCCGCCCCCGCAGGCCGTCAGCACCAGCAATGCCCCCAGCGCCAGCGCGGACACCCGGGCGCCCCCGCGCCCGCGACCGCTTCGTCCGGCTCCGGCCGATGCCCCCGATATCGGCTGCCCGTTCACTGTTGTGTTCTCCCCTCAGCACGGCCTGGCCACGCCACGGCCCCGCACCCCCGCGTGCCTCACGCACGCACGCAGACAGAAAAGCACACCGCAGGTCATCGGAAGTCCCCACGAATGTCACCGTTCAGTCCCAACCCGTCCATCGGGCGGGCACCGAAAACTGCTGCCAGGGGTCGGCGGGGCGGCGGAGGCGATCCGGGGGCGGGGCCATCGGCCGCGGGAGGGGCGCCGCGTCACTCCAGGGCCGAACCCTCCTTCCACTGCGGCCAGTCCATGTTCCAGCCGCCGAGCCCGTTGTCGGGTGCGACCGTCCTGTCCTTGGAGTTGACCACCTCGACCACGTCGCCGATCAGGGTGCGGTCGAAGAACCACCCCGCCGGGGACTCGCTGCTGCCGCCCTTCTCGTCGCGCAGCCCCACACAGCCGTGGCTGACGTTCGCCGTGCCGAACGTCTCGGCCGCGGCCCAGTAGTTCCCGTGCAGGAAGGTGCCCGAGGTCGTCAGTCGGATCGCGTGCGGCACGTCCTTGATGTCGTACTCGCCCTTGCCGTCCTTCTTCTTGAAGCCGACCGTCGCACCGTTCATCCGGGTCACGTCGAACATCTCGGTCACGACCATCTTGCCGTTGTACGTCGTCGTCTTGGGCGCCCCTGCCGTGATCGGCACCGTCGCCAGCAACTGCCCGTCCCGTACGACCCGCATGGTGTGCGCCGCCGCGTCGACCGTGGAGACCTGGGAGCGGCCCACGGTGAAGGCGATCGTCTTCTGCTGGATGCCGTACGCCCCGGGCGCGGCCTCCACGTCCCGCAGGCGCATGTCGATGGTGACCCGCGTGCCCGGCTTCCAGTACGTCTGCGGCCGGAAGTCGAGCCGCCCGTAGCCGAACCAGTGGCCCGCGATCTCGACCGGGGGCGAGGAGGTGACGCGGATGGCGCGCTCGACGGCGGCGCGGTTCTCGATCGGCCGGTTGAAGGTGAAGGAGACGATCATTCCGGTGCCGACGGTCGAACGGTTCTCCGGTTTGAAGTAGGCGGTGAAGTGGTGCTCGGGGACCGCCGTGGTGAAGGTGGTGTGGCGTGCCGTGCGGCGCCCGTGGCTGTCGAGGGCGACGACGTCGACGCTGTACTTCGCGGCGAGCTCCAGCCGCGTCCCCTCGGCAGGGGTCCAGCGCAGTCCGTCGTCCGAGAAGGAACCCGGCACATCCGTGCGGCCCGCCGCCTCGACCCGGGTCACCTTCACCCGCTCCAGCCGGCCGCTGGGCAGCTTGACCAGCAGCGGCGCTTCGGGACCGACGCCCTTGGCGCCGTCTTCGGGGGTCACCCGGATCGTGTCCTCGGGTGCCCGTGGCTTGCTGCCGATGTCCAGCGTCCCGCCGGTGCAGCCGGCGAGCCCCACGACGAGTCCTGCCCCGGCCACGGCGAGGGCCGCGCACCGCCCTGCCCGCTTCAGTACATGTCTCACGTACCGACCAACGACTGCCCCCCTCTGCGGGCAACGTGGGGGCGGGGCGATGTTGGGACGAGTGCCGCGCGGGCAGAAATGGTGAAAGACCGTACGAGGGCCGCCGCGGAAGGGACGCCGGGGCGGCCCGTGGGGCTGTCCGGCCGTGGCGGCCGGACGGCCTCGTGCCGGGAGGGGGCCCTCCCGGCAGGCCCGACGAGCCGCGGGAGGCCGACAGGTGTCGAGCGCAGCCGAGCAGGAGACGGTGGACGAAGGAGTACGGGGCGGGCCGCCGCGTGCGCCTTCGGCGGCGGCCGGCGCGGAGGGCCGCCGGGCGGCCGTGCGCGCCGCGCCGGCCTGGCCGGGGGCCCCGACCCCGCTGGGGGCGCGGTACCGGGTCGGGCCCGACGGGGTCGCGGGCACCAACTTCGCGCTGTGGGCGGGCGGGGCGGAGGCCGTCGAGCTGTGCCTGTTCGACGGGCCCGGGCCGTCGGCCACCGAGACGCGGGTGCCGCTGACGGAGCTGACGCACGGGATCTGGCACGGTTTCGTGCCCGGTGTGGGACCCGGTCAGCGGTACGGCTACCGCGTGCACGGCCGCTGGGACCCGTGGACGGGGGCCCGCTGGAACCCGGCGAAGCTGCTGCTCGATCCGTACGCCCGCGCGGTCGACGGGGACTACGCCGACTTCGGGCTGCCGCCGGAGGTCTACGGGCACGTGCGGGACTGGCCGCAGCAGCATGTCGCCGACACCGTGCGCGACGACCGGGACTCGGCGCCGTTCGTGCCCAAGGGCGTCGTGGTCCACGACGACGCCGACGGCGACGAGTGGATGGACGACCGCAGGCCCAAGACGCCGTGGGCCGACTCGGTCATCTACGAGCTGCACGTGCGCGGCTTCACCAAGCTGCACCCCGGCATCCCCGAGGAGCTGCGGGGCACGTACGCGGGGCTCGCGCACCCGGCGGCGATCGAGCACCTGGTGGACCTCGGGGTGACGGCGGTGGAACTGCTGCCCGTGCACCAGTTCGCGCACGAGGACCATCTGCTGCGGCGGGGGCTCGTCAACTACTGGGGCTACAACTCCATCGGCTACTTCGCCCCGCACGCCGCGTACGCGGCCTCCGGCACGGCCGGGCAGCAGGTCGGCGAGTTCAAGCGGATGGTGCGGGCGCTGCACGCCGCCGGGATCGAGGTCATCCTCGACGTGGTCTACAACCACACGGCGGAGGCGGGCGAGCTGGGCCCCATGCTGTCCCTGCGCGGCATCGACAACCGCGGCTACTACCGCCTCCAGGCGGACGCCCGGCGGTACGCCGACTACACGGGCTGCGGCAACACCCTGCACGTGGTGCAGCCCCATGTGCTGCGGCTGATCACCGACTCTCTGCGGTACTGGGTCACCGAGATGGGCGTGGACGGCTTCCGCTTCGACCTGGCGGCGGCGCTCGCCCGCTCGATGCACGACGTCGACATGCTCTCCCCGTTCCTCGCCGTCATCGCCCAGGACCCGGTGCTGCGGCGGGTGAAGCTGATCGCCGAGCCGTGGGACGTCGGCAACGGCGGATACCAGGTGGGCGCGTTCCCTCCGCTGTGGACGGAGTGGAACGACCGGTACCGCGACTCCGTGCGGGACTTCTGGCGCGGTGCGCTGCACGACGTGCGGGATCTGGGCTACCGGCTGTCGGGCTCCAGCGATCTGTACGCGTGGGGCGGGCGCCGCCCGTACGCGTCGATCAACTTCGTCACCGCGCACGACGGTTTCACCCTGCGCGACCTGGTCAGCTACGGGCACAAGCACAACGAGGCCAACGGCGAGGGCAATCGGGACGGGACGAACGACAACAGGTCCTGGAACTGCGGCGCCGAGGGCGAGACCGACGACCCGCGGATCAACGCGCTGCGCCGCAGGCAGCTGCGGAACCTGCTGACCACGCTGCTGCTGTCGACCGGTGTGCCGATGCTGGTGGCGGGCGACGAGATGGGCCGCACCCAGGGCGGCAGCAACAACGCGTACTGCCAGGACAACGAGGTCAGCTGGGTGGACTGGACGCTGCCGGCGCAGCCGGCCGGGCGCGGACTGCTGGAGCTGACGCGTCGGCTGCTCGCCCTGCGGCACGCCCATCCGGTGCTGCGCCGCCGTGCGTTCTTCTCGGGCCGTCCGCAGGCGCCGGACGGGCTGCGGGACCTGGCGTGGTTCACCCCGCAGGGCACGGAGATGACCGAGGGCGACTGGTACGCGCCCTCGGCGACGCTGGCGCTCTACCTGTCCGGACGCGACATCCCGGGGCGGGACGCGCGCGGGGCGCAGGTGACGGACGACAGCTTCCTGACGGTCCTGCACGCCGCCGGCGAGCCGGTGGACTTCCGGCTGCCGGGACCGCCGTGGGCCGAGGCGTACGAGGTGGTGGTGGACACCTCGCTGGAGGAGCAGGCGCAGGCGCTGGGGACGGTGCACGAGGGGGGTGCGGTGGTACGGGTGCCCGCCCGCTGCGTGCTGCTGCTGCGCGTGCGGACGTAGGCCTGCCGGGTGAACGTCTTCGGGTGAACGTCCGCACAGGCCCCGCGTCGCCGGAAAACCACATGAGGGCTGTCAGTGGTGACTCGTAGGCTCGCACCTGATGCCCACGACACCTTCGGCCCCCCAGGACCGCTCCGCCGTGCGGTCGCTCCTGCGCCTGTGGCCCTACGTACGTCCGGTGCGCGCCCGGCTGTTCGGCGCGGCGTTCGTCGCGATAGTGGCCTCCTGTCTGAGCCTGGTCATCCCCCTGGTCCTGAAGTGGATCGTGGACGGCCCGGTGGCCGGCGGCGATCCGGGCGGGGTGTGGCTCGGGGCGCTGACGCTGCTGCTGCTCGGCCTCGCGGAGGCCGCGCTGTTCGGCTTCCGGCGGTGGCTGGTCGCCCGGCCGCTGGCCGGGGTGGAGGCGGCGATGCGGGCCGATCTCTTCCGGCACCTGCAGCGCCTGCCCGTCGCCTTCCACGACCGGTGGGCCTCGGGGCAGCTGCTCTCGCGGGGCACCACGGATCTGATGCTGCTGCGGATGTTCCTCGCCTTCCCGCTCACGTTCCTCCTCGTCAACGGGACGACGATCCTGGTCGGTTTCGTGATCCTGCTCCAGCAGGAGTGGACGCTGGGGCTGGTGCTGCTCGCGCCGATCGTGCCGCTCGTCGTCGCGTGCTCCGCCTTCGAGAGGCGGTACGCGCTGGTGGCGCGCCGCGCGCAGGACCAGGTCGGCGATCTGACCACGGTGGTCGAGGAGAGCGTCCTCGGCATCCGCATCGTCAAGGGCTTCGGCCGGCACCGCAGCCAGGCGGAGGCGTTCCGCGCCCTGTCGGAGCGGCTGCGCGGCACGGAGCTGGGCAAGGCACGGCTGCTCGGTGGCGTCTGGGCGCTCATCACGGTCGTCCCCGAGCTGGCGATCGGCGCGGCGCTCGTGCTGGGCACCGTGCAGGTCGCGGACGGCGGGCTGTCGGCGGGCACGCTGGTGGCGTTCCTGTCGACCGCGCTGGCGCTGCGCTGGCCGGTGGAGTCGATCGGCTTCCTGCTGGCGATGAGCCAGGAGGCGGCCACGGCGGCCGACCGGTACTTCGAGGTGCTGGACGCTCCCGAGGAGCGGGAGACGTCCGGGGACGCCCCGGCAAAGGCTCCGGCCGAAGGCGGCGGACTGCGCTTCGAGGGCGTCGAGTTCCGCTACCCGGACGCCCCCGAGGACGCTCCGCCCGTCCTCGCCCGTATCGACCTGCACGTGCGCCCCGGCGAGACGATGGCGCTCGTCGGCGGCACCGGCAGCGGCAAGACCACGCTCACGGCACTGGTGCCGCGGCTGTACGACGTGACGGCCGGGCGCATCACGCTCGACGGGCAGGACATCACCGCGCTGCGCCGCGAGCGGCTGCGCGAGCTGGTGTCCGTGGCCTTCGAGGAGCCGACGCTGTTCTCGGCGAGCGTCGGCGAGAACGTGCTGATGGGCGCGCAGGACGCGACGGACGCGGACCTGCGGCGCTCGCTGGACGTCGCGCAGGCGGGCTTCGTGGACGACCTGCCGCAGGGCGCGGACACGCAGGTCGGCGAACAGGGCCTGAGCCTGTCCGGTGGTCAGCGCCAGCGGCTGGCGCTCGCCCGCGCGGTCGTCGGGCAGCCGCGCTTCCTGGTGCTCGACGACCCCCTCTCGGCGCTCGACATGCACACCGAGGCGCTGGTGGAGGCGGCGCTGCGCCGCGTCCTGGAGGGCACGACGGCCCTGGTGGTGGCGCACCGCCCCTCGACGGTCATGCTCGCCGACCGCGTCGCCCTGCTGTCCGGCGGCCGGATCACGGCGGTGGGCACGCACCACGAACTGCTGCGGACCAATGGGGAGTACGCCTGGCTGATGTCGGGCGCGCAGGGGCCTGACGGCCCGGGAACCACCGGCGCACCGGAGCCGGCCGTGAGGAGCGCCACGGGCGCGGAAGGGAGGGCCCGGTGACGACGGGTTCGACGACGGGCTCACCGGCCGGCGCGACGCCGGGTCCGGGCCCGGACGGCACACCGGAGCCGCCCCCGGACGCCGCGGGGGTGGCGGCACGTCCGGATCTCACCGCGACGACGCATGCGGACACGGCCGCCGGCCCGGCGCCCCGCCCGGGCCCCGCCGCGGGCGGCCCGGCCGTCCCGAACGAGGCCGGCCCACGCGGCGCCGCGCCGACGCACTCGGGCCCGGCCGACGGCCCGTCAGCCGACGCCGCCGGGGCGGCGGCACGTCCGGGCGCCGGGACTCGCGCCGCGGTCCAGGGCGGGACCGGCCGGGCAGGGGGGCCACCCGGCGCCGGCGCCGGAGCCGACGGGAAGCCGGCGCGGCCCGGGGCCGCGGACGACCCCTTCGACCGGGACGCGCTGCCCGCGCCCAAGGGCGCGACCGGCGCCCTGCTGCGCTCGCTGCTCGCGCCGCGCCGCGCGCGCGTGGTGCTCGCGGCCGTGCTTCTGCTGCTCCAGCAGGCGACGGTCCAGGCGGGTCCCCTGCTCGTCGCGTACGCCATCGACCGCGGCGTGCCCGCCTTCCGGGCGGACGACCACGGCCCCCTGATCGCCGTCGGCGCCGGATACGCGTTGTGCGCGCTCGCGGCGGGCTTCCTCCAGTACGCCTTCATCCGCGCCTCCGCCCGCGTCAACCAGGACGTGCTGCTCGACCTGCGGGGACGGATCTTCCGCCATGCCCAGGCGCTGAGCGTGGACTTCCACGAGCGCTACACCTCGGGCCGCCTGATCTCCCGGTCGACCACGGACGTCGAGTCCCTGCGGGAGCTGCTGAGCGAGGGGCTGCAGGAGCTGATCGGCGTCGTCCTCGCGTTCGTCTACATCTCGGCCATGCTGCTCTGGCTCGACGTGGGTCTCGGCGGTCTCGCGGTGCTGTCCTTCGTGCCGCTGTATCTGCTGGTGCGGCTCTACCAGCGGCGTGCGAAGTCGGTGTTCATGAGGCGGTCCACGGCGATCGCCGCCGTGATCGTGAAGTTCGCGGAGACGATGAACGGCATCCGGCCGGTGCGCGCCTTCCGCCGCGAGCGGGCCAACGACGCCGCCTTCCGCGTGCTGAACGAGCGCCACGCGCGCAGCAACGGCGACGCGCTGCTGGAGATGGCGCGCTACGTGGTCGGTTCCCGGCTGGTGGCCAACACGGCGGTGGCCGGGATCGTGCTGTGGGGCGCCTACCGGGTCGCGTCGGGGACGCTGGCGCTGGGTGTGCTGGCGGCGGCCGTGCTGTACCTGCGGCGGCTGTACGACCCGATCGACCGGCTGGGCATGTTCCTCAACTCCTATCAGTCGGCGGCCGCGTCGCTGGAGAAGATCGCCGGTCTGCTGGCCCAGGTCCCGTCCGTGCCGGAGGCCGCGCGGCCGCGCGAGCTGCCGGTGCGCGACGGCGACCGGCCCGGGCGCGAGGTGGTCTTCGAGCGGGTCGGCTTCGGGTACCGCACGGGCGGTGAGGTCCTGCCGCGCTTCGACCTGACGATCCCGGCCGGGCAGACGGTCGCCGTCGTCGGCTCGACGGGCGCGGGCAAGTCGACCCTGGCCAAGCTGCTGGCCCGTTTCTACGACCCGACCGAGGGCCGCGTGCTGCTCGACGGGACGGATCTGCGCGAGCTGTCCACGCGGGAACTGCGCCGGGGTGTGGTGATGGTGACGCAGGAGGCGTTCCTGTTCTCCGGCACGGTCGCGGAGAACATCGCGATCGGCCGCCCGGAGGCGACCCGCGCGGAGATCGAGCAGGCGGCGAAGGCGATCGGGGCGCACGACTTCATCGCCTCGCTGCCCGAGGGCTACGACACGGACGTGCGCAAGCGGGGCGGGCGCATCTCCGCGGGACAGCGCCAACTGGTGGCCTTCGCGCGTGCGCTGCTCGCCGACCCGGCGGTGCTGATCCTCGACGAGGCGACGAGCTCGCTGGACATCCCCGGTGAGCGGGCGGTGCAGCGTGCGATGGACACCGTCCTGGAGGGGCGTACGGCCGTGGTGATCGCGCACCGGCTCTCCACGGTGGAGATCGCGGACCGCGTGCTGGTGATGGAGCGGGGACGGATCGTCGAGGACGGGCCGCCCGCCGAACTGATCGGCGGCGAGGGCCGGTTCGCCGGTCTGCACAAGGCATGGCGGGAGAGCGTGGTGGGCTGACCGGGCCTCGGCGCCCTTCGGGGCGCGCGCCCGGGAGAAGCCGCCGGCGCGGCGCCACCGTGCCCGGTGAACGTTCGCTCAACGAACACGACCTTTCGAGCAACGGACGAATTCCGGCCAAGTTCTTGTCGCGCTCCTGACAGGAACCGTGCGCGGCTGCCACTCTTCCCCCGTTCCGCGCAATCACGTTCGAACGCACCACCGTTCGACCGCTCCACTGCATCGCTGCTCTGCCCGGCCGTCCCACCCAGCCGGCCGGTACCCCCCTCGCAGAAGGAGTCCGCGTGAGACCCACGCATCGCCGTCGCGCCACAGCGACGGGAGCCCTCATCGCCACGGCCGCGCTTCTCGCGGTCGGTTTCCAGACCGGCACATCGGCCGCCCAGCCCGTGGCGGCGCCCGCCGCGGCGAAGGCGGGCAAGGCCGACCCGGGCGCCCTGCCCAAGAACCTCTCGCCCGCCCAGCGCGCGGAGCTGATCCGTGAGGCGACCGCCACCACGGCCGCCACCGCGAAGGAACTCGGCCTCGGGGCCCAGGAGAAGCTCGTCGTCCGGGACGTGGTCCAGGACCGCGACGGCACCACCCACACCCGCTACGAGCGCACCTACGCGGGCCTGCCCGTCCTCGGCGGCGACCTCGTGGTGTCCCGGACGGCGGCGGGAGCCACCGAGTCCGTCAGCAAGGCGTCGAGGGCCGCCCTGAAGAACGTCGACACCAGCGCCGGCATCGCTCCGGCCACGGCCGAGAAGCAGGCGGTGAGCGCGGCCAAGGCGGAGGGTTCCGCCGAGACCGAGGCCGAGCGCGCGCCGCGCAAGGTCATCTGGCTGACGGACGGCAGGCCCACGCTGGCGTACGAGACGGTCGTCGGCGGACTCCAGCACGACGGGACGCCCAACGAGCTGCACGTCATCACCGACGCCACCACGGGCGAGAAGCTCTTCGAACGCCAGGCCGTCCACAACGGCACGGGCAACACCCAGTACAGCGGCCAGGTCACGCTCGGCACGGCCCCGTCGTACACGCTGACGGACACCGGGCGCGGCAACCACAAGACGTACAACCTGAACCGGGGTACGTCGGGCACCGGCACCCTGTTCTCGGGCGCGGACGACATCTGGGGCGACGGCACCCCGCAGAACGCCGAGACCGCGGGCGCCGACGCCCACTACGGCGCCGCCCTCACCTGGGACTACTACAAGAACGTGCACGGCCGCAGCGGCATCCGCGGCGACGGCGTCGGCGCGTACTCCCGGGTCCACTACGGCAACGCGTACGTCAACGCCTTCTGGTCGGACTCCTGCTTCTGCATGACCTACGGCGACGGTGCGAACAACACCAAGCCGCTCACGTCCATCGACGTGGCCGCGCACGAGATGACCCACGGCCTCACGTCCAACACGGCGGGCCTGGTCTACAGCGGCGAGTCCGGCGGCCTGAACGAGGCCACCTCCGACATCCTCGCCGCGGCCGTGGAGTTCTACGCCAACAACACCAAGGACGTCGGCGACTACCTGGTCGGCGAGAAGATCGACATCCGCGGCAACGGCACCCCGCTGCGCTACATGGACAAGCCCAGCAAGGACGGCTCGTCCAAGGACTACTGGTACTCCGGCATCGGCAACATCGACGTCCACTACTCCTCGGGCCCGGCGAACCACTGGTTCTACCTGCTCTCCGAGGGCAGCGGCGCCAAGACCGTCAATGGCGTCGCCTACGACTCGCCGACCTCCGACGGCCTGCCGGTGACCGGCATCGGCCGTGACAAGGCCGCGCTGATCTGGTTCAAGGCGCTCACCACGAAGTTCAGCTCCCGCACGGACTACGCGGGCGCCCGCACCGGCACCATCGCCGTGGCGACGGAGCTGTACGGAGCGACCAGCACCGAGGTCAAGGCGGTCACCGACGCCTGGGCCGGCATCAACGTCGGCTCCCGGCCGGGCGGCGGCGACCCGGACCCGGGCACGGTCTTCGAGAACACGGCCGACGTGTCCATCCCGGACTCCCCGGGTGCGGCCGTGACCTCCTCGATCAACGTCACCGGCCGCACGGGCAACGCGCCCTCGACCCTCAAGGTCGGCGTGGACATCGTCCACACCTGGCGCGGTGACCTGGTCATCGACCTGCTGGCCCCGGACGGGACCGCGTACCGCCTGAAGAACTCCAGCGGTTCGGACTCGGCGGACAACGTCCAGACCACGTACACGGTCAACGCCTCCAGCGAGGTGGCGAACGGCACCTGGAAGCTGCGCGTGCAGGACGTGGCGCGCTACGACACGGGCTACATCAACAGCTGGAAGCTCACCTTCTGAGCGCAGTGGCTTCCTGAGCACACGTCAGCCGAGCCGCCCGGGGTGCGTCGCACCCCGGGCGGCTCCGGTTAGGCGGGGTTGTTCGCGTGGGTCAGGGTCTCCCACGCCACGAACAGGTTGTTGGAGCCCGCGGGCCGCTGCTGCTCCGTCAGGCGCAGGGTGTTGGTCATCCCGTACCCCATGCGGTTGGCCAGGGCGTTGTAGCCGACCTCGGTGATCGGGCCGAGCCCGTCCTTGAGGGCGCCGCCGCACAGGCTGCCGGGCACCGGCTCGACGCCGAGCTGGTACTTGGCGTGCAGGCCGAGGGCGTGCCGCAGCCGGTCGGCGATCTCCGGGTAGAGGTCCTGGCCCTGGATGCGGCTGGTCTCGGCGATGTGGGAGATGGCCGAGAAGCCGTAGCCGGCGTGGGTGAGGTCGCGGCAGGTCTCCTGGCTGATCCCGTTCATCGTGAAGGACGACTGGCCCTGCCAGTAGCGGACGATCTCGTCCCGGGTGTCGAGGCCGGAGCCGGGCGCGGTCTTCGGCAGCGAGCCGTCGCTCGTCAGGTAGATGTACGCGGGGACCCGGCCGCGGAACATGGCGACGGCCCTGTCGTACGCGGCCCGGTCCTCCAGGAAGACCGCGATGCCGATGGCGGCCTCGGTCATGCTCAGTTCCCAGTTGCCGTTGGAGTGGGAGCCGCCCGCTACCTCGGGGAGGTAGACGTTGCGCAGCATGGTGGCGAAGCGGCCGGCGTTCGGCCAGCCGCCCGAGTACGTGTACTTGATGATCTCCGCCGCGCGCGGCCAGGAGGAGCCGGCCCAGCCGGTCTGGAGCGGGGCGTTGCTGTTGGTGTGGTCCTTGATCACGGCCGACCAGGCGTCCATGAGCTCGATGGACTTCTTCGCGTAGCGGCTGTCGCCGGTGATGTACCAGGCGAGCGCGGTGGTGTACGCGGCGATGGCGTCCTCCCGCTCGTCCGTGCAGCCGTGGTTGGGGTTGGAGTACGAGCCGCACTCGACGACGGCGCGCGGCTTCGGGACACGGGAGAGCGCGGCGTACCTGCTCGCCGCCATCTGGTCCCAGGCGCCCTTCCAGGGCTGCGCACCGGCCTGCACCCGGGACTTCACGAAGTCGAGCTGGGGCCTGCTGACGAGGACGCCGGGGTGGGTGAAGGCCGCAGGCGCTGCGGCGACGACGGGCCGCGCGTCGGCCGGAGCCTTCCCGGCGGACGCGGGAGCGACGAGGGCCCCGGCGAGAATGCCGGCGACGACGGTGGACAGGGCGAGGAGGAGTGCTCTCGGCCGGCGCAGGGCGTGCCTGCGGGTTCCGGTGCGCATGGGGGGTGCCTTCCGGTCGGGGGGAACACCAACTGCGTTCAGGTGAATGAACATTGAGCTGCATGGTGAACGCCGTGATGCGTGAGGAAAGTAAAGGCATCCCATGGACACGTCAAGACTGTGGGTTCACGGCGTGAGGACAGCGCCCCCTCACCGGCCGGGCAGCGAAGAGGGCACGGCCCCTCCGGATTCCGGAAGGGCCGTGCCCCGTACGGCGGAACGGCTCAGCGCAGCAGCACGCCCGCCTCCTGCCCCGCGGCCTCCGGGGGCAGCGCCACCAGTCCCATGTCCGCGCCCGCCGGGATCAGCCGGTGGGCGGGCAGCACCCGCACCGTGTAGCCGAACGGTCCCGTGCGGTCCAGCGCCATCGGCCCCTCGTACACCCAGCGGCCCTCCAGATCCGGCCCGCTCGACGGCTTCAGCGGGAAGGTCTGGGCGTCGCGGATCGCGTCGTCGGAGTCGACCCGGCCCGCCACCGCCTGCACCTCCACGTCGTCCGGCCGCAGGTCACCGAGCCGGGCCTGCACCCGCAGCGTCAGCGTGGACCCGAGACCCGCCGTCGCCGCGGCACCCGCACCCGCGTCCTGGTCCACGGCCTCCACATGGTCGACCGCGACCCGCGGCCAGCCCGCCCGTACCCGCGCCTTCCAGTCCGCGAGCTCCTCGGCGGCGGACGCATCCAGGGCCCGGTGGGCCTTCGCCGCGGGGGCGTAGAGCCGCTCGACGTACTCGCGCACCATGCGGCCCGCGAGCACCTTGGGGCCGAGCGTGCTCAGGGTGCGGCGCACCATCGCGATCCAGCGGTCGGGCAGGCCGCCCGAGCCCTGCTCGTAGAAGCGGGGCGCGACCCGCTCCTCGATCAGCGAGTACAGCGCCGCGGCCTCCAGTTCGTCGCGGCGGTCCTCGTCGGTGGCCGCGCCGTCGGCGGTGGGGATCGCCCAGCCGAAGTCCGGCTCGTACCACTCGTCCCACCAGCCGTCGAGCACCGACAGGTTGAGGGATCCGTTCAGCGCGGCCTTCATCCCGCTCGTGCCGCACGCCTCCAGCGGACGCAGCGGATTGTTGAGCCACACGTCGCAGCCCGGGTAGAGCTTCTTCGCCATCGCCATGCCGTAGTCGGGCAGGAAGACGATGCGGTGGCGCACCTTCGGGTCGTCGGCGAAGCGCACCAGTTCGCGTACGAGACGCTTGCCTCCGTCGTCGGCCGGGTGGGCCTTGCCCGCGACGACGATCTGGATCGGGTGTGTGGGGTGCAGCAGCAGCTCGGTGAGTTTGCGGCGGTCGCGCAGCATCAGCGTGAGCCGCTTGTACGACGGCACCCGCCGGGCGAACCCGATGGTGAGCACACCGGGGTCGAGCACCCCGTCGATCCACCCCAGTTCGGCGGCGCCCGCGCCGCGCTGACGCCAGGACGCGCGCAGCCTCTCCCTCACCTCCTGCACCAGCTGCTCGCGCAGCGAGCGGCGCAGCTCCCAGATGTCGGCGTCGGGGATGTTCGCGACGGCGTCCCAGCGCGAGGACCCGCCGACCGACAGGGCGTCCTCCGCGCGGCCCGCGCCGATCTGACGCGCCCCCAGCCGGAAGACCTCGGGCGCGACCCACGTCGGCGCGTGCACGCCGTTGGTGATCGAGGTGATGGGCACCTCGGCCGCGTCGAAGCCCGGCCACAGGCCGGAGAACATCTCGCGGCTGACGGCTCCGTGGAGCCGGGAGACGCCGTTGGCGCGCTGGGCGAGCCGCAGGCCCATCACCGCCATGTTGAACAGGCCCGGCTCACCGCCGGGGTAGCTCTCGGTGCCCAGCTGGAGCACCCGGTCGACGGGCACCCCGGGCAGCTCGGCCCCCTCCGCGAAATGGCGGGCGACGAGCTCGCGGTCGAAACGGTCGATGCCCGCGGGCACCGGTGTGTGGGTGGTGAACACCGTGCCCGCGCGCACGGCTTCGAGGGCCGCGTCGAATCCGAGGCCGGCGCTCTCGCCCAGTTCACGGATGCGCTCCAGGCCGAGGAAGCCGGCGTGGCCCTCGTTGGTGTGGAACACCTCGGGCGCCTCGTGCCCGGTGATCCTGCAGTACGCGCGGACCGCCCGGACGCCGCCGATGCCGAGCAGCATCTCCTGGAGCAGGCGGTGCTCGCTGCCGCCGCCGTAGAGCCGGTCGGTGACGTCGCGGGCGCCCGGTCCGTTGCCCTCGACGTCGGAGTCGAGCATCAGCAGGGGGACGCGGCCGACCCGGGCGACCCAGATGTGGGCGTGCAGCAGGCGGCCGCCGGGCAGGGCCAGGGACACTCCGGCCGGGGTCCCGTCGGTCTCCCGCAGCAGGGTGAGCGGCAGCTCGTTCGGGTCGAGCACGGGATAGTGCTCCTGCTGCCAGCCGTCGCGGGACAGCGACTGGCGGAAGTAGCCGTGCCGGTAGAGCAGGCCGACTCCGATCAGGGGCACGCCGAGGTCGCTGGCGGCCTTGAGGTGGTCGCCGGCGAGGATGCCGAGGCCGCCCGAATACTGGGGCAGGGCGGCGGTGACACCGAACTCCGGCGAGAAGTAGGCGATGGCGGCGGGGAATTCGCCGTCGCCGGGGTCGCCGTCCGCGGACTGGTACCACCTGCGTCCGTGCAGGTAGTCGTCCAGGTCGTCGGCGGCCGCGGCGAGCCGGCGCAGGAAGCGCCGGTCCTTGGCCAGTTCCGCCATCCGGGCGGCGGACACGTTCCCGAGGAGCCGCACGGGATCGCCGGCGACGGCCTGCCACCCCTCGGGATCGACGGAGCGGAACAGCTCTTGGGTCTCGGCGTGCCAGGACCAGCGCAGATTGCGCGCCAGGCCGCTGAGCGGTTGCAGTGGTTCGGGGAGGACGGGGCGGACGGTGAATCGACGAATGGCCTTCACAGGTCCCACCTTCGCAGGGGATGTACGCATCCGAGCGGACGCACGACGGTGTGCGCCCTTTTCCGTCGTTCCCGACGGTAGTCGCACCCCGTCCTCCCCGACCACGGCGCACGGCCCCCTCCTGGGGGCTCGCTTCTCCCCCTGGCTGCGCCGGGGGGACCCCATGCGGCTGTAACCGCTGCTACCGATGGGCGTGCAAAGTTCCTCCGTACGGGGAACCCTGATTCACGCTCCGCGGGTCGAACGCGCCGGTGGCCGCGTACCGTCCCGCGATCTCGGCGAGTTCGCACTCCGGGATCACGTCGCGGATGTCCGTGAATCCGCCGGGCGCACGCCGGTGCGCCAGATCGATGACCACCTCGGGCCCCTGCTGCCGGTTGGACAGCTGAAGCCGCGTCATGGCCGGCCGGCGGTCCGCCTCGTAGGCGGCGAGTGCGGTCACGGGGTCGCGGTGGCGGGCCAGCGCGTGGGCCAGCGCGCGGCCGTCGACGATGGACTGGGTCGCCCCGTTGGAGCCGATCGGGTACATCGCGTGGGCCGCGTCGCCGATCAGCGTCGTACGGCCCAGGGACCAGGCGGGCAGCGGGTCGCGGTCCACCATCGGGTACTCGTACGCGGCGTCGGCGGCGGCGAGGACCACGGGGACGCTGACCCCGTCGAACTCCCAGCCCTCGAAGCGGCCCGCGAAGGTCTCCACGGGGACGGCCCGGTTCCAGTCGCCGCGGAAGGTGCCCCCGGCCGTCTCGGAGGGCGCGGCGAGCGCCCAGTTGACGAGGACGTCGCCGCCGTCGGCGGGCTCGGAGATCGGGTAGACGACCGCCCGCAGCCGGTCGTCCCCGGCGATGAGCATGAAGCGGCCCGCGCGGGCGGCCGGCACCCGGGAGATGCCGCGCCAGACGAGCATCCCGTTCCACGGCGGCTCCCCCTCGCCGGGGTGGAGCGCTGCGCGTACGGCGGAGCGGATGCCGTCAGCGCCGATGAGCAGGTCCGGCTCCAGCGAGGCCCGGCCGCGCCGGGTGCCCTCGCTGTGCTCCAGCATGACGCGCGGGCGGCCGTCGGGGAGAGGGTCGACGCCGGTCACGCGTACACCGCTGAGCAGGGCGCACTCGCCGAGCCTGGCCCGCACGGCCTCGGCCAGCACGAGCTGCAGGTCGCCGCGGTGGACGGACAGCTGGGGCCAGTGGTAGCCGGCGCCCAGCCCGCGCGGATCGCGGGAGATGAGGCCGCCGCTGCGGTGGTAGTAGCGCAGCTCCCGGGTGCGTACGGCGCGTTCCTCGACGCGGTCGAGCACGCCGAGCGCGTCGAGTTCACGCACTGCGTTGGGCATGATGTTCAGGCCGGCGCCGACGGGGCGGAACTCCTGGGTCGCCTCGACGACCGTGATCCGCTCGAACCCGGCCGTGTGCAGGGCGAGTGCCGCGGTCAGACCGGCGATGCCGCCGCCGGCGATCAAGATGTGGGTCATGGGGACGGTCTCCTCCTACTCTCCTGTGGCTCTCCTTCGGCGGTCAGCGGGCGGCCCGGGCGGGCGGCTCCACGGAGCGGCGCACCAGAGTCTCGTTGTCCCGGGTCAGGTCGAGCACGGAGCGCAGGAGGGCGACGGGAGCTCCGCCGCTGCCCGCGTCGTAGAGCCGTACCTCCTCGCTGTAGGCCTTGCGCGCGATGGTGAGGTGGCGCGCGCGGAAGGTCTTGAGGATGCGCAGGACGCGGGTGAGGGAGACGGCCGACGCGGTGAGCGTGGCGGGGACGCGGCCGCCTCCCTCCCAGCTGAAGGCGGCGGAGAGCTTGGAGACCGCCGAGACGCCGCCGCGGTGGGCCGCGTAGTGGGCGCGCCAGGACGGCAGGCTGTACTGGACGGAGTCGTCGAGGAAGGCGTCGTAGCGCTCGTTTCCGCGATCGCACTGCCACAGCGTCAGGTCGACCAGCCAGAGCGGGACCTGGGCGGCGGCGGGGCCGAGGTAGTCGCGGCCGGCGACGTCGATCTCCTCGAAGTAGGAGCGCATCTCGCGGGCGAAGAAGACGGGCGAGACGCGGGCGACGGTCAGGTCGATGGCGTCGACCATGGCCTGCACCTGCTGGGCGATGCGGTCGAGGACGAGGGCGAAGCAGGGATCGTAGGGCTCCAGGCGGGCGAGCTCCGCGCAGGTGTCGAGCGAGGCGACGAGACTGGGGAAGACCATGCGGACGGCGTCCTGGAGGTTGCCCTCCATCGGGTCGCCCGTGTACATCCGCCGGCGCTTCCCCAACGGGTTCCAGGTCGTGTAGTGGTGCACGGTGTCACGCGGGACCATGTCGGTGCGGCGGCCCAGTTCCTCGAGGACGGGAAGCGCCTCCGGCACGGCCGCGAGCGGCTGCGTGCCGTGACGTTTGAGCGAGCCGAGGAGGATGCCGAGGTCGCGCATGGCGGCGAGCGCGTCGACGACGCCGAGCGAGGCCACCCGGTCCTCGTCGGGTACGAGGGTGCGCAGGGCGACGGTGAGCGCGGGCACGTCCGCCTCCGCGTTCATCGCGGGGAGCGCGGCGAGGAGCGCGTCCGCGCCGAGCGGGTCCGCCGCGCGTATCTCCGCTATCCGGTAACGCGGTTCGCCAAGCACATCGAGACCGGGCGCGACAAGGTCGTACAGGGTCAACGGAACGTCCCTTCGGACAGAACGGTTCACTGGTGGGATGTGGGGCGGGCGGTGCGCGGGCGCCGCGGTGCCGCAGGGCCGCACGGCTCCCGCCGGGGCACCGTCCCGCCCCCGGTCACTCCACGGCGCCGCCGACCCGGTCCTGGCGTGGCGGCGCCATGGCGGGCGCGGGCAGCCGCAGCCGGGAGGAGAGCAGGGCGGCCAGGGCCGCGAACACGGCCCCGGCCAGAAGGGCGGACCTGAAGCCCGCGGTCTCGGCCGCGGCGTCGCCGGCCGCCGTGGTCCCCGCGGTCGCGACGGCGACCAGGACGGCGAGCCCGAGGACCGAGCCGAACTGCTGGCTGGTGTTGACGAGTCCGGAAGCGAGCCCGGTCTCGTCGGGCGACGCGTCGGCGGTCGCCGCCACGTTGGTGGTGACCATGACGAGCGGCAGGGCGACGCCCAGGACGAGGCTCGGGGCCAGGACGGTGGTCGGGAACGTGCCGCCGGCGTCGAGCGCGAGCGCGAGCCAGACCATGCCGAAAAGCAGCAGGCCGAAGCCGAGCGTCATGGTGCGGCCCAGCCCGAGCCGGCCGATGAGCCGGCCGGTCTGCGGTGCGACCGCGACGACGACCAGGGACAGCGGCAGCAGGCCGAGGCCGCCGACGAGCGGGGACTGGCCGAGCACGCTCTGCAGGAAGAGGCTGACCAGGAAGAACATCGGGAACAGCGCCATCTGGGCCAGTGCGGCCAGGAGGTTGGCGAGCCGCAGGGCGGGGCGGCGCAGCACGGCGGGCGGCACGAGCGGCCGGGCGACCTGCCGCTCCAGCAGGGCGAACGCGGCGAGCAGGGCGAGTCCCGCCGCCCCGCTCGCGAGCGTCCGCACCGCGGTCCAGCCCGCCTCGCCCGCGCCGACGAGGGCGTACGCCAGGAGCCCGAGCCCGCCGGTCGCGGTGAGGGCGCCGCCGATGTCGAAGCCTCGTTCACGGCGGCGTTCGCCCGGTGCGAGCAGCCGCGGGGCCGCGGCGGCGAGCACGAGCGCGACGAGGACGTTGAGCCAGAACGTGGCGCGCCAGCCCAGGAGATCGGTGAGCACGCCGCCGAGCACCGTGCCGAGCACCCCGCCGAGTCCGCCCATGGCGGCGAACACCCCGAGCGCCCTGTGCCGGCCGGGTCCGTCGGGGAAGAGGGTGAGCAGCAGGGCGAAGGCGGCGGCAGCGGCGAGCGCCGCGCCCACGCCCTGCGCGGCGCGCGCGGCGATCAGGTGCCCGGCGCTGCCGGCGACGCCGCCCGCGGCGGACGCGGCGGCGAGCAGCCCCAGTCCGGTCAGGTAGAGCCTGCGGTGCCCGAACAGGTCGGCGGTCCGCCCGCCGAGCAGCAGCAGTCCCCCGAAGGTGATGAGGTACGCGTTGGCCACCCACGACAGCCCGGCGGAGCCGGACCCGAGGTCGTCACCCACGGAGGGCAGGGCGACGTTGACGATCGCGGTGTCCATGATGAGGAGCAGCTGGGTGGCCGCGAGCAGCAGGAGCGCGGGGCCGGCCCCGGACGCGGCGCGGTCGGCGTGGGCCGCGTCCGCGGTGCGGTCGGGGGTCACCGTTGCGGGGTCCTCTCGTCGAGCGCGTACCCCGACAGGCACGCCCGCGCCAGCGCCTCGCAGCTGTCCGTGTCGCCCTCCCACACCTGCTGCATCAGGTAGACGTGCGGTGCGCCGTGGTAGAAGCGCTCGTACTGCTCGTGGCGGGAGGCGAACTCCGAACCGAGCGCGTCCCACGCCAGCTTCAGCAGCTTGACGCGGTCCTCGGCCGGGTGGCCGGGCGAGCGGATGTACTTGCGCACCAGCGGCCCCAGTTCCGGGTGGAGCAGATCCTCGGCGGAGGCGGGAAGCTGGATGACTCCGCCGCCCGCCAGCGTCTTGATCTCCTGGACCGCAGCCGGGTACAGCTCCCCCGCCATGATCCGCTGCGCGAACGAGATCTCCTTTCCGGGCATCACGCCCCCGCGTCCGCCGTCGACCTGCTCGTACGACGCCTCGGCCGCCAGCACGAACGCCTTGGCCTGCGCCACCCTGCCCATCAGCCGGCCGATCGCCTGGGTGACGGGCGGCAGCTGGTAGGTGTTGTTCGCCTTGGTCAGCAGGATGGCGATGCCGGTCAGGAACTCCAGCTTGGTCCAGAAGCGCGTGGCGGCCTGGTGCACGAAGTTCACGTACGCCGGGGTGCGCCACCACATCCCGAACGTCGCGTCGACGTTCCGGTACGTCAGCACCCGCTCCCACGGCACGAACACGTCGTCGCACACGAGCAGCGCGTCGTTCTCGTCGAACCGCGAGGAGAGCGGGTTGTCGAAGACGCTGCGGGCCTGCGCCTCGTAGGAGGTACGGGAGAGGAACTTCAGGCCGGGCGTGCCGATCGGCACCGAGAAGCACAGGGCGTGGTCGACGTCCTGCGGTGCGAGCGGCTCGATGGTGCCGACGATGACCTCGTTGCCGAAGACGGCCGCCGTGCCGATCATCTTGGCACCGCGCACCACGACGCCGCCGTCCTTCTCGGCGACGACCCGCACGACCAGGTCGTCCTCCTCCTGCTCCGACGCCGCCTTCGTACGGTCGATCTGCGGGTTGGTGATGGTGAACGTGGGGTAGAGGTCGCCCTCGGCCAGCCTGCGGTGGTAGGCGACCGCGTTGTCCGCGCCGTCGAAGCCGTCGGTGGTGAACAGCTCCGGCGCCGCCGCGAACCCGGCCGCCCCGCCCGCCATGTAGTCCGGCGTGCGCCCGAGGAAGCCGAAGCTCGACTCGGCCCACACCTTGTACGCGCGGCGCCGCTCGACGAGGTCCTCGTACGAGCGCGGGACCTTGAACGCGCGATGCGCACCGTCCGCGGTGAGCACGGACGCGTACCGCGGGTCGCGTGCCAGGTCGTAGAGCCGCGCGATCGATGCCGCGGTGTTGCGGAAGGCGGCATGGCGGGTGACATCGGCGACGCGCTCGCCGTCGAGCCACACCTCGCGCCCGTCCCGCAGCGATGCGAGGTATTCCTGGCCGGACCTGGTCAACGTCTCTCCTCGAAGGGACTGCGGCTGGACGGACCTCCGCCTGGCCGCGCTCGGGGCGGGCCGGCGGCGGCCGGTTTCAGCCGAGCCTGTCCCCCGCCGGGACACCGGGCAATGAACGACCGTCCAGCGGTCCTTAAGAACCGGCCAATCATGCGGCTGACGCACCCTTGCTGCGGTATTCGCCGGGCGTCATCCCGTACCACTTGCGGAAGGCCAGGTGAAAGCCGACCGTGCTCTGGTAGCCGACCCGTTCGGGCACGGCCGACTGCGGCAGCGAGGTCTCGCCGAGCAGCCGGGCGGCCTCCTGCATCCGGCGGCCCGTCAGATGGCGGGCGGGTGCCTCGCCGACGAGGTCCCGGAACGCCGCGGTGAACGCGGAGCGGGACATGCCGACCTCGCGGGCGAGCGACTCGATGGTCCAGGGCTCGGCGAACCGGGTCGCGATGATCACCATGGCCCTGCTGATGCCGGGGTGCCCGAGGACGGGCAGCGCGGACGGATTGCCGGCCAGGTCGCGCAGCAGCGGCCGCAGCGCGAGCACGAGCGCCATCTCGAAGGCACGCAGGGTGATGAGCCGGTCGCCCGGGCCCACCGGCCGGTCCGTCGTGGCGAGCAGCCGCAGGGTGTCGCGCAGCAGCGGCTCCTGGTCGACCTGGGAGCCGTCGAGCACCAGGGCCCAGGGCAGCGCCTTGTACAGGCCGGTCGCCGCGCTCGCGTCGTAGTGCAGTCCGGCGCACAGTATCCGGCTGACAGGTCCCTCCCCCTCGATGCGGATCTCGCCGGACGTGCCGGGCCGGCGCTCGGGCAGCATCGCGGCGAGTGAGACGCCCCGCCGGTCGGGGCGGTCGGCGAGCCGGTGCGCGGTCCCGGTGGGGAAGACGGCGAGGTCGCCGGCGCGCAGCTCGATCGGCGTCTGGTCCTCGCCGGTGATCCAGCAGCCCCCTTCGGTGATGAAGTGCAGTACGGCACAGCTCTGCTCGGCATCCCCCTCGATGGCCCACGGCGCGCGCAGATGCCACCGGCTGTCGAACACCCCGGTGAGCCGCAGTGGTTTCAGCAGCTCGCTCAGGAGGTCGTCACGCTCACTATGGGTCGGTTCCAGTGGTCGGTCCATTGGACGATCCTTCAACCCCCGCCCCGGATTGTTAATTGATCGGCCGAAGCCGCCGCCGCGAGCCTGGACGTGCCGTTCACGGCAGCAGCCACACCCTATCGAAGGGCCCTTCTGAGACATGTCCGATCACATTCCGATGCGCGTAGCCGTGGTGGGGGCGACCGGTTTCCAGGGCGGCGCCACGGCCCGTCTGCTGGCCGAGCGGGGCCACCGGGTGCGCACCCTGAGCCGCAAGCCCGAGGAGGACCGCCCCAAGCTGCCCGGGGTCTCGGTCGCGAGCGGCGACCTGGGCCGGCAGGAGGACGTGCGGCAGCTCTTCGAGGGCGCGACCCATGCCGCGGTGACGATCCCTCTGGTGTACGAGGCCGAGAAGGTCATGCGCTACGCCCAGCACATCGCGAGGGCGGCCCGGGACAGCAAGGTGCACCGGATCGTCTACAACGCCAACACCCGTGTCCCGCAGCAGACGACGAACGTCGCGGCCTTCGAGACGCGCCGCCTGGTGGAGACGGTGCTGCGCGAGGGCCTCGCCGAGAGCGGCGTGGAACTGGTCGTCGTGCGCCCTCCCGTGTATCTGGACAACCTCTTCAGCCCCTGGAACGGACCGGCGCTGGTGAACGAGGGCGTGCTCGCCTATCCGCTGCCCGCCGACGTCCGTACCGCCTGGATCTCCCATCGCGACCTGGCGCAGGCGGTTGTCGGGGCCCTCGCCGCGGAGGGGATGGGCGGCCGGGTCTTCGACATCGGCGGCGCGCAGACCCTGACCGGCCCCGAGCTGGCCGAGGCGTTCGCCCGGGGGCTCGGGCGTCCGGTGCGCTACACGGCACTCGAGCCGCACGTCTTCGAGCAGGGACTCGCGCAGATCCTGGGCCCCCGGACGGCGGCCGGGGTGGCGGGGATCTACCACTTCATGGCGAGCGGCGCCGAGCCGGGCCTGATGGCGGGCGACGGCGGCCGAGCGGCGCGGGAGCTGGCGTTCACGGCGGCGGCGGTGGACGAGTGGGTGACCCGGCAGCCGTGGCAGATGTGGTCGGGCCGTACAGCGGAGTCCGCCGAGACGGCCTGACGGCACGTCGGGAGCGACCGTATACAAGGGCAGACAGGAAGGACCGGTTCCGTTCACGTGACGGGTCCGGTCCTTTTTCGTCCGTCTTGCGCGCCCCGCTACGTCCTAGTAGTTAACACATCGCCGGATTGGCCTCCCCCGGGGCGGGGGAAGGCTCATCCGGTACGTACGCGAGCGCGCCCTGAAGATCGCATCCTTTCCCGCCACCCGAGTGAACGCGGACAGGAGCCGACATGCCCGCACCCGGCCAGTCACCGACCGAGCAGTTACAAAGAAGACAAACACTGCCTCTACGTGCTCGACCCGCCCTGCCCGAACAGCCCTCAGGTGATGTCGTGAACTCGCTCATTGGTCGCATTCCCGTCCTGGACGTACGCCCGCTCGTCGACTGCGGCAGAAGGCCGGCGAAAGCCGTGGCGGGTGAGACCTTCCGGGTCACCGCCACGGTCTTCCGCGAGGGCCACGACGCGGTCGCCGCCAATGTCGTGCTGCACGACCCGAAGGGCCGCCCGGGGCCCTTCACCCCGATGCGGGAGCTGGCTCCGGGCACCGACCGCTGGGGCGCCGACGTCACCCCCGACTGCGAGGGTGCGTGGACCTACACGGTGGAGGCGTGGAGCGACCCGGTCGCCACCTGGCGGCACCACGCCGGGATCAAGATCCCGGCCGGCATCGACACCGAACTGGTCCTCGCGGAGGGCGCCGAGCTGTACGAGCGCGCCGCGGCCGGGGTGCCCAAGAAGGACGGCCGTGAGGCGGTCCTCGCGGTCGCCGACGCGCTCCGTGACACGGAGCGGCCCGCGGCGGCACGGCTCGCCGCCGCCCTCGCCGCCGACGCCGCCGCAGCGCTCGCCCGTCACCCCCTGCGCGAACTGGTCAGCTCGTCACCGCCGCTGCCGCTCAAGGTCGAGCGCCGGCGCGCGCTGTACGGCTCCTGGTACGAGCTGTTCCCGCGTTCGGAGGGCGCGGTGGTCAAGGAGGGCGAGCCGCCCGTCTCCGGCACGCTGCGCACCGCGGCCGAGCGGCTTCCGGCCATCGCGGCGATGGGCTTCGACGTGGTGTACCTGCCGCCCGTCCACCCCATCGGCACCACCCACCGCAAGGGCCGCGACAACTCCCTGACGCCGGGCCCCCATGACGTCGGCGTGCCCTGGGCGATCGGCTCGGCCGAGGGCGGTCACGACGCGATCCATCCCGACCTCGGCACGCTCACGGACTTCGACCACTTCGTGCGGGCGGCCCGCTCGCTGCGCATGGAGGTCGCGCTGGATTTCGCGCTCCAGTGCTCGCCCGACCACCCCTGGGTCAAGGAGCACCCGGAGTGGTTCCGCCACCGCCCCGACGGCTCCATCGCGTACGCCGAGAACCCGCCGAAGAAGTACCAGGACATCTACCCCATCGCGTTCGACGCCGACATGCCGGGACTGGTCCGCGAGACGGTGCGGCTGCTGCGCTTCTGGATGGACCGGGGGGTGCGCATCTTCCGCGTCGACAACCCGCACACCAAGCCCGTCGTCTTCTGGGAACAGGTGATCGCCGAGATCAACGGCGCGGACCCCGACGTGGTCTTCCTCGCGGAGGCGTTCACCAGACCGGCCATGATGCACACCCTGGCCGAGATCGGCTTCCAGCAGTCGTACACCTACTTCACCTGGCGCAACGGCAAGCACGAACTCACCGAGTACATCCGGGAACTGTCCGGTGAGGCCGCCTCGTACATGCGGCCGAACTTCTTCGTGAACACCCCCGACATCCTGCACGCCTACCTCCAGGAGGGCGGCCGGCCCGCGTTCGAGGTGCGGGCGGTGCTGGCCGCGACGCTGTCGCCGTCGTGGGGCATGTACGCCGGGTACGAGCTGTGCGAGAACGTCCCGCTGCGCGTCGGAAGCGAGGAGTACCGCTGCTCGGAGAAGTACCAACTGCGGCCGCGCGACTGGGAGTCGGCCGAGCGGGAGGGCCGCACCATCACTCCTCTCATCACCCTTCTCAACCGGCTCAGGCGCCGCCACCCGGCACTTCAGCAGCTGCGCGACGTCCACTTCCACCACGCCGACAACGAGGCGGTGATCGCCTACTCCAAGCGCTCGGGCCAGGACGTCGTGCTCGTCGTCGCCAACCTCGACCCCCACCACACCCAGGAGGCCACGGTCTCGTTGGACATGCCGCGACTCGGACTCGAAGAACACGAGACCGTACCGGTGCGCGACGAGCTCACCGGCGAGACCTATCACTGGGGCAGGGCCAACTATGTGCGCCTCGAGCCAGGCATCACGCCCGCGCACATCGTCACCCTGCGACCGTCCCCGCAGACCGGAGGGTCACCCACATCATGATCGTCAATGAACCCGTTCCCGACACGTTCGAGGACACTCCCGCCCGCGACCGCGACCCCGACTGGTTCAAGCGGGCCGTCTTCTACGAGGTCCTCGTCCGCTCCTTCCAGGACAGCAACGGCGACGGCATCGGCGACCTCAAGGGAATCACCGCCAAACTGGACTATCTGCAGTGGCTGGGCGTCGACTGCCTGTGGCTGCCGCCGTTCTTCAAGTCACCCTTGAAGGACGGCGGTTACGACGTCGCCGACTACACCTCGGTGCTGCCCGACTTCGGTGACCTGGCCGACTTCGTGGAGTTCGTGGACGCCGCCCACCAGCGCGGCATGCGCGTCATCATCGACTTCGTGGTGAACCACACCAGCGACCAGCACCCGTGGTTCCAGGAGTCCCGGACCAACCCCGACGGCCCGTACGGCGACTACTACGTCTGGGCCGACGACGACAAGCAGTACCAGGACGCCCGCATCATCTTCGTCGACACGGAGTCGTCGAACTGGACCTTCGACCCGGTACGGAAGCAGTACTACTGGCACCGGTTCTTCTCCCACCAGCCCGACCTCAACTACGAGAACCCCGCCGTGCAGGAGGAGATCATCTCCGCGCTGCGGTTCTGGCTGGACCTGGGCATCGACGGATTCCGGCTCGACGCCGTGCCGTACCTGTACCAGGAGGAGGGCACCAACTGCGAGAACCTGCCGCGCACGCACTCCTTCCTGAAGCGGGTGCGCAAGGAGATCGACGCGCACTACCCGGACACGGTGCTCCTCGCCGAGGCCAACCAGTGGCCCGAGGACGTCGTCGACTACTTCGGCGACTACGCGGCCGGCGGCGACGAGTGCCACATGGCGTTCCACTTCCCGGTGATGCCGCGGATCTTCATGGCGGTACGGCGTGAGTCCCGCTACCCGGTCTCGGAGATCCTGGCCAAGACCCCCGCCATCCCGAAGAACTGCCAGTGGGGCATCTTCCTGCGCAACCACGACGAGCTCACCCTCGAGATGGTCACGGACGAAGAACGCGACTACATGTACGCGGAGTACGCCAAGGACCCGCGGATGCGCGCCAACATCGGCATCCGCCGCCGTCTCGCCCCGCTGCTGGACAACGACCGCAACCAGATCGAGCTGTTCACCGCGCTGCTGCTGTCCCTGCCCGGCTCACCGATCCTCTACTACGGCGACGAGATCGGCATGGGCGACAACATCTGGCTCGGCGACCGTGACGCGGTGCGCACACCGATGCAGTGGACCCCCGACCGCAACGCGGGCTTCTCCTCCTGCGACCCGGGCCGGCTGTACCTGCCGACCATCATGGACCCGGTCTACGGCTACCAGGTCACCAACGTCGAGGCGTCGATGTCCTCTCCGTCGTCGCTGCTGCACTGGACGCGCCGGATGATCGAGATCCGCAAGCAGAACCCGGCCTTCGGACTCGGTTCGTACACCGAGCTGCCGTCGTCGAATCCCGCGGTGCTCGCCTTCCTGCGCGAGTACAAGGACGATCTCGTGCTCTGTGTGCACAACTTCTCGCGGTTCGCACAGCCGACCGAGCTCGATCTGCAGACGTTCAACGGACGGCACCCGGTGGAACTGATCGGCGGGGTGCGGTTCCCGGCCATCGGTCAGTGGCCGTATCTGCTGACGCTCGCGGGCCACGGCTTCTACTGGTTCCGGCTGCGGAAGGAGGCCGCACCGGTGCCGGCACCGACCGTGATGCCCGGCCCCGGAACGGGGGGAACCACCCCGGCCTGACGGCCCCCGGGGGGGAGTCACGGGTCCGAAAGGCGCCCCCTGCGCCGGCGGGGCGGTTTCCGCCGCCCCGCACCGGGCACTCTCCCCCTCATCCCCGCGCGCCGCCGGACAGCCACAGCTGTAATCCGGGACACTTTGCGCATTCGTGGTGTACCCGGGGAAAGGACGCGATGCCCATGTCGGAGGCTGCATCCACCCGGATCCCGCTCGCTCTGCTTCCGTCGCTCGCCCCCCTGCTCCACCAATGGCTGCCCCGGCAGCGCTGGTTCGCGGGCAAGGGAACGCCGGTCACCGGCTTCTCCCTCGTGTCGGCGACCGAACTGCTGCCTCTGCGGGGCCCGGGACCGGGTCTGCTGCACCTGCTCGTACGGGTCGAGCAGCCCGGGGCGCCGGGCGACTGCTATCAACTGCTGATCGGGGTACGGGAAACCCTGCCGCCCGCTCTCGCGCCCGCGCTCATCGGCCATCTCACCGACGGCCCGCTCGCCGGGCGCACCGTGTACGAGGGCACCCACGACCCACGGCTCGCCGCCCTGCTCCTGGAGCGGCTGCGTACGCCGGGCTCGCTGGGGCCGCTGCGCTTCCAGCGCTACGCCGGCTCGCCCGCGATCCCCCACGGACTCGCGCCCCGTCCGCTCGGCGCGGAGCAGTCCAACTCCTCGCTCGTGTACGGCGACACGTACATCCTCAAGCTCTTCCGCCGCCTGCACCCCGGCCCCAACCCGGATCTGGAGCTGCCGCTCGCGCTGGCCCGCGCGGGATGCGAGCGGGTGCCCACGCCTGTCGCCTGGTACGAGTCGGCCGCGCCGGAACCTTTCACCCTGGGCGTGCTCCAGCCGTTCCTGCGCGGCTCGCGCGACGGATGGGTGCTCGCGCTCGAGGCCCTCGCCGAGGGCCGCTCCTTCCGGACCGAGGCCGGTGAACTCGGGCGCGTGACCGCCGAGGTGCACACGGCGCTGGCCCGCGCGCTGCCGAGCGTGAAGCTGAGCGGAGCGCAGAGCGAGGAGCTGGCCACCGCGATGACCCGGCGGCTGGAGGCCGCCGTGGGCGCGGTTCCCGCGCTGGAGCCGTACGCGCCCCGGCTGCGGACGGCGTTCGAGGCGGTGGCGGTGCTCGGGCGGCGCGGCCGCATCTGGGCCGCGCAGCGCGTGCACGGCGATCTGCACCTCGGCCAGATACTGCGCGGCCCCGTGGCGACGCCCTGGTCGGTCATCGACTTCGAGGGCGAGCCGGCCAGGCCGCTCACCGAGCGCTGCCGCCCGCAGCCGGCGGTGCGCGACGTCGCCGGAATGCTCCGTTCCTTCGACTACGCGGCCCGCACGTACCGCCCGTCGAACCCGGCCTGGGCGGACGCGTGCCGCGACGCGTACTGCACGGGCTACGCGGAAGCCTGTGGCAGCGACCCGCGCGCCGAGCCCGAACTGCTGCGCGCCTACGAGACCGACAAGGCCGTCTACGAGGTCGTGTACGAGGCCAGGCACCGGCCGGACTGGCTGCCGGTTCCGATGGCCGCGATCGACCGCCTCGCGACGCTCGACTGACTCTCCCCGCTCCCTTTACTCGCGCCCAGGAGGCCGACCCCCGTGACCCCCCGCCGCTCCTCACGCCCCGCCGCCGCCCCGACCCCTGCCCCGCCCCCACCCGGCCACGACGGCGCGACCCCGCCCGAGGCCCCCGCGCCGGGCGCCGAGACCGCTCGGGCGGGCGGGGACGACACGTCGGCGTCTTCGGGGGCTTCGTCCGGCACCGGCCGGGCCGCGGCCGGTGCGGCTGCCGCGCCGGAGCCCGCGCCCGCGGAGCCCGGCACGGCAGACGGGCCCGTGTCCGGCGCCCCGCAGCAGCCGGGCGGTACCTCCACGCCGACGGGGGCCGAGCCGGGCGGGGACAGTGCGTCGGGGTCGTCGCCCGGGACCGGGTCCGGTACCGCCGGGGCCGACGACGCGGAGGCCGCGCCGGCCGCGGCGCCCAGGGCCGCGGACGGGGACGCGGCCGGGACGGAGCCCACGGCCCGGCGCACGGCCGCGGACGGCAGGACCGGGGCCGACGCCCCCGCGCCCACGGCACGACGCGTCGCCTCCGCCCGCGACGCCGGAGCCGACGAACAGGCAGCGGCCAACAGCCCCGCCCCCACCGCACGACGCGTCGTCTCCGCCCGCGACGCCGCGGCGGACGAGCACACCGCGGACGACGCCCCCGCGCCCACGGTGAACCCTGTGCCCGAGGCCGGCGGCGAGGCATCCGCCCGGCGGCGCGTCACCGCGGCGCGCAAGGCCGATCCCGTGGAGGACGGCCCGGCGCGCGAGCCGTTGGCCGTGAGCGGGTCCACGGCAGGCGCGGCGCGCGCGGCACGGACCGGCACGGCGGACGCGGCCGGCGGGTCCGCGCCCGCGAAGCGTTCCGGCGGCGGCCGCACGGGCACGGCGGGCGCGCCCGCCAAAGGCTCCGGCGGCGGCCGGGGCGCGCCGCGCCCCCGTACCGGCGGCGTACGGGCGGCCAAGCCGCTCGGGGACGACGACCGCGGACGGCTCCTGTCCGGCAGCCACCACGACCCGCACGCCGTGCTCGGCGCGCACTCGGTCCGCGGCGGCATCCAGATCCGCGTCCTGCGTCCGCACGCGCTCTCCGTGACCGTCCTCGCCAAGGGGCTGCGCGCCGAGCTGAACGACGACGGCGACGGCTTCTTCTCCGGCGTGCTCCCCCAGCGGACCGTCCCCGACTACCGGCTCCTGGTCGCCTACGAGGGCCACGAGGACGGCTTCGAGGTCGAGGACCCGTACCGCCTGCTGCCCGCGCTGGGCGACCTCGACCTGTATCTCATCGGCGAGGGCCGGCACGAGGAGCTGTGGAAGGCGCTCGGCGCGCATCCCATGACGCACCAGGGCGTGACCGGCACCCGGTTCACGGTCTGGGCGCCCGACGCCCGCGGCGTCAGGGTGGTCGGTGACTTCAACTTCTGGGACGGCACCGGCCACCCCATGCGGTCGCTCGGCGCGACGGGCGTGTGGGAGCTGTTCCTGCCGGGCGTCGCCGAGGGCACCCTGTACAAGTTCGAGATCACGCGCCCGGACGGCTCGCGCACGCAGCGGGCCGACCCGATGGCCCGGCGCACCGAGGTGCCGCCCGCGAACGCGTCGATCGTGACCGAGTCCCACCATGTGTGGCAGGACGGCGAGTGGATGGCGCACCGCGCCGACCGCCCCGTCCACGAGGCGCCGTTCTCCGTGTACGAGGTGCATCTGCCGTCATGGCGTCCCGGCCTGACGTACCGCCAGCTCGCCGAGCAGCTGCCGCGGTACGTGAAGGACCTCGGCTTCACGCACGTGGAGTTCATGCCGGTCGCCGAGCATCCCTTCGGCGGCTCCTGGGGCTACCAGGTCACCGGCTTCTACGCGCCGACCTCCCGGATGGGCACCCCGGACGACTTCCGCTTCCTCGTCGACAGCCTGCACCGGGCGGGCATCGGCGTGCTGGTGGACTGGGTGCCCGCGCACTTCCCGCGCGACGACTGGGCGCTGGCGCAGTTCGACGGGCGGCCGCTGTACGAGCACAGCGATCCGGCACGGGCGGCCCACCCGGACTGGGGCACGCTGGAGTTCGACTACGGCCGCAAGGAGGTGCGCAACTTCCTGGTCGCGAACGCCACGTACTGGTGCGAGGAGTTCCATGTCGACGGGCTGCGCGTGGACGCCGTCGCGTCGATGCTCTACCTCGACTACTCGCGCGAGGACGGCCAGTGGTCGCCGAACGAGCACGGCGGCCGGGAGAACCTGGACGCGGTCTCCTTCCTCCAGGAGATGAACGCCACCGTCTACCGGCGCAACCCGGGCGTCGTCACGATCGCCGAGGAGTCGACGGCGTGGAACGGCGTGACCCGGCCCACGCACCACGGCGGCCTCGGCTTCGGTCTGAAGTGGAACATGGGCTGGATGCACGACTCGCTTCAGTACGTGGCGAAGGAGCCGGTGCACCGCAAGTTCCACCACAACGAGATGACGTTCTCGATGGTGTACGCGTACAGCGAGAACTATGTGCTGCCCATCTCGCACGACGAGGTGGTGCACGGCAAGCGTGCGCTGGTGAGCAAGATGCCCGGCGACTGGTGGCAGCAGCGGGCGAACCACCGCGCGTACCTGGGCTTCATGTGGGCCCATCCCGGCAAGCAACTGCTGTTCATGGGGCAGGAGTTCGCCCAGGGCGCGGAGTGGTCCGAGGGCCACGGCCCCGACTGGTGGCTTTTGGACCCGTCGTACTCGGCGGAACCCGACCACCGGGGTGTCCGGGACCTCGTGCGCGAGCTGAACGCGGTCTACGGCGACGCGCCCGAGCTGTGGCAGCTCGACACCGTGCCGGAGGGCTTCGTCTGGGTGGACGGCGGGGCGGCCGAGGACAACGTCTTCGCCTTCCTGCGGTTCGACAGGCAGGGCACGCCGCTGCTCGCCGTGAGCAACTTCTCGCCGGTGGTGCGTCACGACTTCCGGCTCGGGGTGCCGGGGTCGGTGTCCGCCTGGGTGGAGGTCCTGAACACGGACGAGGAGCGGTTCGGCGGCTCGGGCGTGCGCAACGCGGAGCCGATGAAGCCGGAGCAGGTGGAGTCGCACGGCAGGCGGACGTCGATCGCGCCGACGCTGCCGCCGCTGGCGACGATCTGGCTGCGCCCGGCCTGACGGACGGGCCGTGCCCCGCTGCCGGTGCGGCAGCGGGGCGCTTCGGCTACGCCCCTCTCTTTCGGATCTTGCCGGTCTCAGGAGCCCCGGGAGGACCTACGCGCCCGTGCTCACCAGGCCGAGCCGCTGGGTGGCGCGGGTGCAGGCGACGTAGAGGTCGTTCACGCCGCGCGTGGAGCCCGAGCGGATGAGGCCGGGCTCGACCACGATCACCGTGTCGAACTCCAGCCCCTTCGCCGCCTTCGGGTCGAGCAGCACGACGGGCCGGGTCAGGTCCGGCTCCTCGCCCGCGGTCACATCCGGCAGTTCGGCGGCGAGCACGGTGTGCAGCGCGGCGGGTGCGATCACCGCGAGCCGCCCCTCGTGCGGCGCCCGGGCGACGTACGCGGCCACCGTGCGGGCGAGTTCCTCCGGGGCGACGACGACCTGCCAGGGGTCGACGCCGGTGGAGCGCACCGAGCGCGGCGGCTCGAAGGCCGGGTCCTCGGCGCGCCGCACCTCGGCCGCGAGCGCCATGACCTCGGCAGGGGTGCGGTAGTTGACGCCCAGCCAGGCGTGCTCGAAACGGTCGCCGACATAAGGCTCCAGGATCTCCCGCCACGATCCGCAGCCCGCCGCGTCGCCGGTCTGCGCCGGGTCGCCGACCAGGGTCATCGACCGGGTGGGGCAGCGGCGCATCAGCAGCCGCCACGCCATCGCGGACAGCTCCTGCGCCTCGTCGACGATGATGTGCCCGAACGCCCAGGTGCGGTCGGCGGCGGCGCGGGCGGCCGCGCTGCGGTGGTCGGCCTCCTCGTGGCGCTCGGCCATGCGCTCGGCGTCGATGATGTCGTGCGCGGCGAGCACCTCGGACTCCTCGTCCTCGAACTCGTACGTCTGCGAGCCGTGCGACAGCTCCAGCACGCCCTGCGCGTAGGCGATCCGGTCCTGGCGCTCGGCCTCGGCCGCGGCCCGCTCCGCGCTGTCGTCGACGCCGAGGAGCTCGGCTGCCTCGTCGAGGAGCGGCACGTCGGCGGGCGTCCAGGGACCTCCGGCGCGCCGGACGGCGGCCGCGTCCTCGGGGTCCAGGTACAACTCCGGCTCGGCGAGGAAGCCGGCGACCAGTTGCTGCGGCGTGAGCGGGGGCCACAGCGTGTCGATGGCCGCGTGGACCTCGGCGCTGGTGGCGATCTCCTTGCCGAGCTGGGCGATGTCGTCGGGTCCCAGCAGGTTCTCGCCGCCGTACGGGTCCGCGCCGAGCCGGTCGGCGAGCTGCTCGGTCAGCGCGTCGATGACGCGGAAGGCGAAGTGGGGGCGGGCCAGGTTGTGCGGGAGTCCGGTGTCCCGCGCCCGGTCGCGGGCCTCGTACGCCATCTCCCGGTGCAGCAGCAGCGTCCCGTACTCGGCGTGGTCGATCTCCAGGGCGGGTTCGGGCAGGGCGCCGCCGTCCTCGCCGGTGGCCGTCGGCAGGGTCTCGGGCAGCGTCTGCCGGCCGGCGACGACGCGGGCGAGGACGTCCGCCATCCGGGCCGCGCCCTTGACGGCGGCGGCCTCGGGGGTGTCGGTGCCGGTGGCGTGCACGCCGGGGAACAGCTCGCCCATCGTGGACAGCAGGACGCCGGTCTCGCCGAGGGAGGGCAGCACCTCGCCGATGTAGCCGAGGAAGGCGGGGTTGGGGCCGACGATCAGGACGGCGCGGCGGGCGAGCTGCTCGCGGTGGGCGTAGAGGAGGTACGCGGCGCGGTGCAGCGCGACCGCGGTCTTCCCCGTGCCGGGTCCTCCCTCGACGACGAGCACGCCGTGGCGCGGGGCACGGATGATGCGGTCCTGCTCGGCCTGGATGGTCTGCACGATGTCGGCCATGCGCCCGGTGCGTGCGGCGCCGAGCGCGGCGAGCAGCACCTCGTCGGCGTCGTGCGCCTCGTAGCCGGTGCGGGTGGTGTCCGCGAGGTCGAGGATCTCGTCGTGCAGCGCGGTGACGGTCCGGCCCCGGGTGCTGATGTGCCGCCGCCTGCTGAGCCCCATCGCCTCGTGGCCGGTGGCGAGGTAAAAGGGCCGGGCGACGGGCGCGCGCCAGTCGATGAGCATCGGAGTGCGCTGCGGATCGTCCTTGCGCATTCCGATTCTGCCGATGTGATGACGTGTGCCGTCCTTGAGATCGATGCGGCCGAAACACAGACCGTTGTCGACCGCATTGAGTGCGGAGAGGTGCGCACCGTGTTCGGCGACGCTCACGTCCCGTTCCACGCGGGACTGGGCGAGGCCGGTGCTGGCCTGCCTCAACGTGGTCGCGATGGCCCCTTCCGCCTCCTCGCGCAGCGCGTCGAGACGCTCGTAGAGCCCGGTGATGAATTGCTGCTCGTTCTGCAATTCCTCGGTTGACAATTCAGCTCCTGACGCGATATGGTGTCACCAGTGAACTTCTCCGCGTTTATCGCTGCGCCCTGCGGCAGGCAAACTCGGAAACATTCAATATACGCAGAGAAAGCCCCCGGCCGTCAATTGGGTCGGGGTATTTTTCTGCGCATGGACACACCGACGGACATATCGGCGGGCATCACCGCGGCGACAGCGCTGCTGCGACGGCACGGCGCGGCGGACCTCGGCCACCCGGGAGGCACCCTCCTGGCTCATCTGGAGCGGGTCGAGCAGCGCCTCGCCGGCTGGGGTGCGCGCCCCGCGCTGCGGCTGGCGGGACTGTGCCACGCCTTCTACGGCACCGACGGCTTCGCCGCGTCGCTGCTGCCACGGGAGCGGCGCGGGGAACTGGCCGCCGTGATCGGCGCCGAGGCGGAGGAGCTCGTGCACTTCTACGCGAGCTGCGACCGCGAGGCGTCCTACGGGACCCTGGCGCAGCCCGGCGCGCTTTTCCGCGACCGGTTCACGGGCCGCACGTCCGCACCCGCGCCCGCGCGGCTGCGGGACTTCGCCGAACTGACGGCGGCGAACGAACTGGACCTCGCGGTGGTGAACGACGCGATACGGGCCGAGCACGGCGGCGCACTGCTGCGGCTGTTCACGGCGTGGCGTCCACTGCTGTCGGAAGCGGCGTACGAGGACGCCCAAAGCGTCCTCACCCCTCGCGGCGAGGAGCGCCGCACCGGCTTCCCCGCCGAGGGCGTCCCCACGGACCGGGAACCCACCCGTCACGATGCCGGGCGTGGAGACGGATGACGGCAACGGCCGGGACCTGCGTCCCGGCCCGCCGCGGTTTCCGGACGGGGCGGCGAGACCGTCGCCCCGCAGGCGCTCGTCAGCGCGTGAGCACGTCCTCCAGTTCCTCGAGGAGCCGGCGCCTGGGGCGGGCGCCGACCATCGAGCGGACCGGTTCGCCGTTGCGGAACACCAGCAGCGTCGGCAGCGAGAGCACCCCGTAGCGGGTCACCGTCTCCGGGTTGGCGTCCGCGTCGATCTGCACGACCTTCAGGCGGTCGGCCTCCTCCCGGGACACCGCGCTCAGCACGGGCGCGAGCTGCCGGCACGGACCGCACCAGTCCGCGCCGAACTCCACCAGGACCGGGCGGTCGGCGCCCAGCACCTCGGCGTCGAAATCCGCGTCCGTCACCACGGCCACGTCCTTGGCCGGAATCATCGATCAGCCTCCGAATTCGCATCTGGGTTCCGGGCCGGCCTGTTGCTGCGCCTCGGCGCGCAGCAACTGCGCGCCGACCTGCGCGCGCACCGAGCTCAACTGGTCGATGAGCGCGTCCAGCTCGGCGAGCTTGGCCCGGTAGACGGCGAGCGAGGCGGGGCAGGAGTCCCCCGCCGGGTGCCCGGCGCGCAGGCATTCGACGAACGGCCGGGTCTCCTCCAGGTCGAACCCGAAGTCCTGCAGGGTCCGGATCTGCCGGAGCAGCCTCAGGTCGTCCTCGTCGTACGTGCGGTAGCCGTTCACCGCGCGCCGGGCGGGCAGGAGCCCGCGGGACTCGTAGTAGCGCAGAGTGCGGGTGGTCGTGCCGGCCCGATCCGCAAGCTCGCCGATTCGCATGTCCCCGACCGTAATCCTTGACGCCGACGTCAAGGCAACGGCCGATGGCGGCTCAACCGCCGTGCGGCAGCAGCGGCTTGCGCTCCAGCGGGGAGGTCAGCACGATCGACGTCGTCGTGCGGCCGAGTGCCGAGACCTGTTCCAGCACGTCCTCCAGGTGGACCGTGTCGGTGACGGCGACCTTGAGGATCCAGCAGTCCTCGCCGACGACGTGGTGCGCCTCGATCACCTCCGGGCGCTCCAGCAGCTCCAGCGTCCTCGGGTGCTTGAAGTTGTGGCCGCCGTGGGGATTCACGCGGATGAACGCCTGGATGCCGTGTCCGAGCCGGGCGGGCGAGACGTGCGCCCCGTAGCCCGTGATCACTCCGGACGCCTCCAGTCTGCGGACCCGCTCGGTGACCGCCGCCGGGCTCAGCCGGACCCGGCGTCCGAGCTCGCTGAGCTTGACGCGACCGTCCCGCTGGAGGATCTCCAGGATGTGCCGGTCGACGGCATCCAGAGCGGCCACCGACGTTTCCTTGGCGACGGCCCTCGGATGCCGTGGTTCTTTCGGCGCGGCGGCCGGATCTCCCATGTCTCCCCCTTCATGACGCGGCCCGCAAACATAACACTGGTGTCCCACAAGGAAATCGGGGACAGGAAAAGAGGATCCGGGTCGGATGAGGGACGTACTGGCCATCGGGGGAAATCGGTATTTCGGAAAGCGGCTGATATCCCGGCTGCTGAATTCCGGTGACCGGGTCACCGTTCTGAATCGCGGTTCGTCCGCACCGCCCGCGGGCGTGACGGCGTTGCGGGCCGACCGTGACGACGAGCACGCTCTGCGGACCGCGGTCGGCCCGCGCGAATTCGACGTGGTGGTCGACCAGGTCTGCTACACCCCGCGCCAGGCGGATGTCGCCCGCCGGGTGTTCGCGGGCCGCACCGGGCGCTATGTCATGACGTCCACCGTGGAGGTCTACGAGTACGAGGACTCGGCCGCGCCGGTCGGCGAGGACGCCGTCGACCCGCTGAGCGTGCCCGTCGACCTCACGGCCCCGTGGGACGACGCGGATTTCCGGGACGGGCACTACGGCGAGGGGAAGCGGCAGGCGGAGGCCGTCTTCGCGGCCGGCGCCGGGTTCGACTGGGTGTCCGTGCGGACCGCCCATGTGCTGGGCGGGGCAGACGACTTCACGGGGAGACTGGAGCACTACGCGTCCCTGATGCGCGCGGGCAGGCCCGTCGCGGTGCCCGCGCGGAACCATCCGGCGACCTACATTCACGTCGAGGAGATCGCCGACTTCCTCTTCTGGGCGGCCGGCCGGGACTTCACGGGCCCCGTGAACGCGAATTCCCACGGACCGCTCACGACCGCCGGCATCTGCGCGGCGATCGGCCGTCTCACGGGCGCCGAGGCGCAATTCACGACGGTGGAGGTCGGCGAGACGTCGCCGTTCTCCTTCGCCCGCGCCTACGCAATGGACAACGCCCGCGCCACCGCACTGGGCTTCGCGTTCGGCCACACCTCCGACTGGCTCGACCGCGCCGTCACCGAGACGCTCGGCGCGCGTGGGGGCGACGGGGAGGTCCGGCGATGAGGCACCGCATGCTCGGTGATCTCCGGGTCGGCGCCATCGGGTACGGGGCCATGCCCCTGTCCATCGAGGGGCACCCCGACGAGCGGCGGGCCGTCGCCACCGTCCACGCGGCGCTCGACGCGGGCGTCACCCTGATCGACACGGCCGACTCGTACCACGTGCCCGGAGGCGAACCGGGGGCCGGCGAACGGCTCGTGGCCCGCGCGCTCGCCTCGTACGGTGGGGACACCGGCGACGTGCTCGTCGCCACCAAGGGCGGCCGGGGGCGTACGGCCGACGGGGGCTGGACGGTCGACGGGGATCCCCGGCACATCAAGCGGGCCGCGCGGGCCTCGCTCGCCCGGCTGGGCGGCCCCGCGGTCGGGCTGTACCAGCTGCACAAGCCGGACCCGGCGGTCCCGTACGCCGAATCCGTCGGCGCACTGCGGGACCTGCTGGAGGAGGGGACGATCCGGTACGCGGGCATCTCCAACGCCGACTCCGAGCAGATCGCGCTCGCGCACGACATGCTGGGCGACCGCCTGGTGTCCGTGCAGAACCGCTACTCGCCCGAGGTGCGCGACAGCGAACCCGAGCTGCGCCTGTGCGCGGAACGGGGGCTGGCGTTCCTGCCCTGGAGCCCGCTCGGCGGGATCTCGCGCAGCTCCCTGGACGGCCCGTCGGCACTCGCGGCGGCGAGCCCGTACGCGGCCTTCCACGCCGTGGCGCGCGAGCGCGGGGTCAGCCCGCAACGGGTCGCGCTGGCCTGGCTGCTGGCGAAGTCGCCCACGGTCGTGCCCATCCCCGGGGCGAGCCGCCCGGCCACTGTCACGGACTCCGCGGCGGCGGCCGGACTGGAGCTGACGGAGGAGGAGCTGGCGGCGCTGGACGCGTGAACGCGGAACGGCGGCGGCTCCGGCCGGATCAACGGCGTTCGGGGGCGGCTCCGCGAAGGCGGGTCACGTCAGAGGCGGTGCCGCCAGGGCCGGTCACGTTCGGCCGGTCACGTTCGGCCGGTTCCGCGAGAGCCGGTCAGCGGTGTGCGCCGGGCCCGAGGGGGTGGGGCCCGGCGCACTCCGGTGGCGGTGGCGGGAGCGGAGCTCCGCCGGTGGCGGTGGCGACGGTCGTCACCTCCGCCGATGGGTGGTGAGGATCAGACCTTCACCGGCTCGCGCTCGTCGTCGCGCGGCTCCGGCACCCCGGCCTTCTCCACGACCACGTGGTCGTCCAGCAGGGTCTTCTCGTCGAACGGCAGACGTCCCGAGAGGACCTCGCGCACCTGTCCCTTGTCGATCTCCTTGGTCCAGGTGCCGATGAGCACCGTCGCCACGGCGTTGCCCGCGAAGTTCGTCAGGGCGCGGGCCTCGCTCATGAAGCGGTCGATGCCGACGATCAGACCCACACCGTCGACCAGCTCCGGCCGGTGCGACTGCAGACCGCCCGCCAGCGTCGCCAGACCGGCGCCCGTGACACCCGCCGCTCCCTTCGACGCGACGAAGAGGAACAGCAGGAGCGCGATCTGCTCCCCGATCGACATCGGGTTGCCCATGGCGTCGGCGATGAAGAGCGAGGCCATGGTCATGTAGATCATGGTGCCGTCGAGGTTGAAGGAGTATCCGGTCGGGACGGTGATGCCGACGACCGGCTTGCTCACGCCCAAGTGCTCCATCTTCGCGATGAGCCGCGGGAGGGCGGACTCGGAGGAGGAGGTGGAGAGGATCAGCAGGAACTCGCGGCCCAGGTACTTGAAGAGCGAGAGGATGTTGAGGCCCGCGACGACCCGCAGCAGCGCGCCGAGCACGATGACGACGAACAGGAAACAGGTCACGTAGAAGCCGAGCATCAGCACGGCGAGACTCTTGAGCGCGTCGAGACCGGCCGAACCGGTCACCGCGGCGATGGCGCCGAACGCACCGATGGGCGCGGCCCACATGACCATCGCAAGGATGCGGAAGACGAGCCGCTGGATGTGCTCGATGCCGCGCAGCACCGGGGCGCCGGCCGGGCCCATGGCCTGGAGCGCGAAGCCCGCGAGCAGGGCGACGAGGAGGGTCTGCAGGACCTCACCACCCGTGAAGGCGGAGACGATCGTGGTCGGGATGATCCCGAGCAGGAACTCGGTCGTGTCCTTGGCCTCGGCGGAGACCTGCTCCTGGCCCACTTCCTTGACCGCGTCGGTCACCGCGAGGCTCGAACCGGGGTCCAGGACGTTGCCGACGACCAGGCCGATCCCCAGGGCGACCAGCGACATCACCACGAAGTAGCCGAGCGCGATGCCGCCGACCGCGCCGACCTTGGCGGCCTTGCGCACGGAGCCGATGCCCAGCACGATGGTGCAGAAGATGATCGGCGAGATCATCATCTTGATCAGGTTCACGAACCCGGTGCCGATCGGCTTGAGTTCCACGGCGAAGTCGGGAGCGACCAGGCCGACGGCGATGCCGAGCGCCACCGCGATGATCACGGCGATGTAGAGATAGTGGGTGCGGTCCCGCCTGACGGCTCCTGTGGCCACGGCGTCCTCCTCGATTTCCTGTGCGTCCATGTCCCGATGGATGCCGTGAATATCCACCAGCCCTGTGACCCCGGTCACCCTTGCGTTCGTTTCGTTCACACAATTCCGGCCAGGCAGACTTAACCCATGCGCATTCCCCTCCCCCGCAGCCTCGCGGGCCAGCTCTTCGCGATGCAGGTCGTGCTGGTCGCCGCGATTGTCGCGGGCTGCGCGCTCTTCGCGTACTTCACCGACCGCTCCCAGGCCGAGGAGTCGGCCCGGCTGCAGACCAGCGCGACCGCCGCGGCCGCGGCGCGGTCCCCTTCGGTCGTCCAGGCGGTCCGCTCGGACGACCCGTCGGCGGCGCTCCAGCCGTACGCGGAGGCCCTGCGCAAGGACGCGGGCATGGACTTCGTCGTGATCATGGACCCGCGGGGGCGGCGCTGGACCCACCCGGAGCCGGGCGAGATAGGGCGGACGTACCTCGGCCACATCGAGCCGACCCTGCGCGGCGAGATCTACAGCGAGCGGTACACGGGCACACTGGGGCTCTCCGTACGCACCGTGGCGCCGGTCCGTGACGACGGGAAGGTCGTCGCGCTCGTCAGCGCCGGCATCACGATCGAGGAGATCAGCGAGCAGGTGGCCAAGCAGGTCACGGCGCTGCTCGTGATGGCGGGCGGGGCGCTCGCGCTCGGCGGCGTCGGCACGTACGTGATCAACGCCAGGCTGCGCCGGCACACGCACGGCATGAACGCGGCGGAGCTGGGGCGGATGCACGACTACCACCAGGCCGCGCTGCACGCGGTGCGCGAGGGCCTGATCATGCTCGACGGCTCCCGGCGCATCGCACTCGTCAACGACGGGGCGCGGGAGCTGCTGGGGCTCGGCGACGACGCCGTGGGCCGCCCGGTGGCGGACCTCGGCCTGCCCGCCCCGCTCACGGGTGCGCTGCTGGCGTCCGAGCCGCGGGTCGACGAGGTGCACCTCACGGCGGACCGGGTGGTCGTGGTGAACACCCAGCCGGTCGTCGGCGGCGAGAAGCGCGGCACGGTGGTGACTCTGCGCGACCACACGGAGCTCCAGGCGCTCTCGGGCGAGCTCGACTCGGAGCGCGGCTTCTCGCAGGCCCTGCGCTCACAGGCCCACGAGGCGGCGAACCGGCTGCACACGGTGGTGTCGCTGATCGAGCTGGGCCGCGCGGACGAGGCGGTCGACTTCGCGACGGCGGAACTGGAGCTGGCGCAGGCCCTGACCGACCGCGTGGTGGGCGCTGTCGGCGAACCGGTCCTCGCGGCGCTGCTGCTCGGCAAGGCGGCGCAGGCGAACGAGCGGGGTGTGGAGCTGGTCCTCACCGAGGACAGCCGCATCGACGACGGCGTCCTGCCGGCGTCGCTGCCGTCGAGGGACCTGGTGACGATCCTGGGCAACCTGGTCGACAACGCGGTCGACGCGGCGGCCGGCGTCGGCGCCCTGGTGCCGGCCGGCCCCGCCCCGCCCGGCGACGACCTGCGGGTCGCGTCGCCCCCGCCGGGCGGCGTCCGCGCACGCGTCACCGTGACGGCGCGGGCCGAACGGGACGAACTGCTGCTGCGCGTCGCCGACACCGGTCCCGGTGTCGAACCGGAGTCCGTCGAGGACGTCTTCCGCCGCGGCTGGTCCACGCACGGCCCCGGCCGGGGCATCGGTCTGGCGCTGGTCCGCCAGGCGGTCCACCGCGGCCATGGCACGATCACGCTCACGCGCGCTCCGGAAGGCGGAGCGGAATTCACGGTCCGTCTTCCCCTGACCCCGGAGCCCCGCCCATGACGCCTCTGTACGCCCCGGCGACGCCGCCCGCCCCATGGCCACGGTCCACGAGCACCCGCCCCGACCGCGCACCCCGGGCGCGCGCAGCCTTCCCGCGCCACAGCGCCCCTCGGGCGCGGACCGAGGCCACCCGCCCCGGCCGAAGGCCGGACGCCCGCAACCCACAGGTGACCGTGGACGTCTCACGCGGGCGCAGGACCGCGGTCGGCCGGGGGACGCGGTCCGGCCCGTACGCCCCGTCGGCGGGGCGCCTGCCCCTGGCCGGCCACCCCGGCGCCCCCGCGGGGCGCGGCGGCGCCGGGGTGGCCCGAGCCCGGGAGGTGCGTCCGTGACCATCCGGGTGCTGGTCGTCGAAGACGACCCCGTCGCCGCCGACGCGCACGCGCTCTACGTCGGGCGCGTGCCCGGGTTCGTCGTCGTGGGGGTCGCGCACTCCCGCGCCGAGGCCGTGCGCGCGCTGGAGCGGGCCGAGGTCGACCTCCTGCTGCTCGACCTCTACCTCCCCGACGGGCACGGCCTCCATCTCGTACGGTCCCTGCGCGCCGCCGGACACTCCACCGACGTCATCGCCGTGACGTCCGCCCGCGACCTCGCCATCGTCCGGGAGGGCGTGGCGCTCGGGGTCGTGCAGTACGTGCTGAAGCCGTTCACGTTCGCCACCCTCCGCGACCGCCTCGGCCGCTACGCCGAGTTCCGGGCCGCCGCCGGAGAGGCCAGCGGCCAGGAGGAGGTCGACCGCGCTCTCTCCGCACTGCGCGCGCCGCGCAACGCGACAACGCTCCCCAAGGGCCTGAGCGCGCCCACCCTGGAGGCGGTCACCCGCACTCTGCGCGACTCCGGCGAGGGGCTGACCGCCACCGAGGCCGCCGCGGCCGTCGGCATCTCGCGGATCACGGCTCGCCGTTACCTGGAGCATCTGGTCACGGCCGGGCGCGCCGTCCGCAGCCCTCAGTACGGCCAGATCGGCCGCCCGGAGCTCCAGTACCGCTGGGTCAGCGCCCGGCGCTGAGCACCGCCACGGGCCTCAACCGCCGTGCTCTGCACGGGGATTGATTTTGTCAACTGACCGGTCATACCGTCACGGACAGCAGCCCGCAGCCCCGCGCCGCCCGCCCGGCGCCCGGCTCCCCCGGCTCAGAGGAGGTCGTGCCCGTGCGCCCCACCGCCCCACTGATCCTCATCACCGCCGTCACCGCCCTCGCGGCGAGCCTCACCGCATGCGGCAGCGGCTCCGGCGGCGATCCGGACACCGTCGAGGTCGCCTACAACCGGTCCACCGACAACAAGATCCGCTTCAAGGACGCCTATCTGGAGGCGGCCAAGCAGCAGTTCGAGAAGGAGCATCCGGGCAAGAAGGTCAAGCTGATCCCGATCCAGGCCCCGGACAACGACTACGCCACCAAGGCGCAGCAGATGATGCGCTCCCCCAAGACCGCGCCCGACCTGGTCTACGAGGACACCTTCCGCATCAACTCCGACATCAAGGCCGGCTACTTGAAGCCGCTGGACGACTATCTGGCCGAGTGGGACCAGTGGGACCGCTTCGTGGACACCGCGAAGGCCGCGGCGAAGGCGGAGGACGGCAAGACGTACGGGGTGCCGGACGGCACCGACACCCGCGGGCTGTGGTTCAACAAGGAGATCTTCGCCAAGGCCGGGCTGCCGGCCGACTGGGCGCCGAAGAACTGGGCGGAGGTCCTGGACGCGGCCCGTACGGTCAAGAAGAAGGTCCCCGGCGTCATCCCGATCAACGTCTACACCGGCAAGGGCCCCGGCGAGGCGGCGGTCATGCAGGGCTTCGAGATGCTGCTCTACGGCACGGGCGAGGACCCTCTCTACGACTCGTCGGCCAAGAAGTGGGTGGCGGGCGGCAAGGGGTTCGAGGACGCCCTCGGCTTCGTGAGCACGGTGTACAAGGAGAAGCTCGGTCCGGACGTGTCCGACGCACTCGACCCGAACATCGGCACGCGGGTCGCCACCGAGTTCTTCCCCGAGGGGAAGCTGGCGATCTCCCTCGACGGCTCGTGGATGGGCCAGAACTGGGTGAACGAGGGCCCCAAGGAGTGGCCGGAGTGGAGCGAGAAGCTGGCACAGGCGCCCATGCCGACGCAGAACGGCCGGGCGCCCGGCAAGGTCTCCATGTCCGGCGGCTGGGCCTGGTCGATCCCGGCGAAGGCCCAGAACCCTGATCTTGCCTTCGAGTTCATCAGGACCCTGCAGTCGAAGGAGAACGCGACCGAGTGGTGCGTGGTCGGCGCCCAGATCGCGGTGCGCGAGGACGTCGCCGCCGATCCCCGGTATCTGAAGTCCATGCCGGGCATCGACTTCTTCACCGGCCTGGTGCGCTACACCCACTACCGGCCGGCGCTGCCCGTCTACCCGCAGGTGTCGACGGCGATCGGCGAGGCCATGGAGAAGGTGACCACGGGTGACGCGTCGCCGGCCGACGCCGCGAAGGCCTACGACGAGCAGCTGAGGACCATCGCCGACGGCGCGGTCGTCTCCCGGTGAGCGGCCGGTGAGCGCGTCCCGGACGGGACGGTGGCGGTGGGCCCCGCTCGCCCCCGCCACCGTCCTCCTGCTCCTGTTCCTCGCGGGCCCCATCGGCTACTGCGTGTGGATCGCCTTCACGAACACGCAGCTCACGGGCCAGTCGGGCGCGGACTTCGTGGGCCTCGCGAACTTCCGGCGGGCCTTCGCCGACGACGACTTCCGCAACGCGGTGTGGCTCACGCTCGTCTTCACCTTCGTCTCGGCGATCGTGGGCCAGAACACGCTGGGCCTGGCGCTGGCCGGTCTGATGCGCGTCGCGTCGCGTCCGGTGCGCACGCTCACGGGCGTTCTGGTGATCACGGCATGGGTGCTGCCGGAGATCGTCGCGGCGTTCCTGCTGTACACCTTCTTCCGGCGCGAGGGCACGCTCAACGCGATTCTGGACTGGCTCCAGCTCCCCTCGCAGAACTGGCTGTTCACACTGCCGATCCTGGCCGTGTCGTTCGCCAACGTCTGGCGGGGCACCGCCTTCTCGATGCTGATCTACTCCGCCGCCTTGGCCGAGATCCCGCGTGACATCACGGAGGCGGCCGAGGTCGACGGGGCGAGCGGCCCGCGCCGCGTCTGGCACGTCACGCTGCCGATGATCCGCCGCTCCATCGGCACCAACCTGATGCTCAACACCCTCTCCACACTGTCCGTCTTCGGTCTGATCTGGGCCATGACCCGCGGCGGCCCGGGCAACCGCAGCCAGACGCTGCCGGTGTTCATGTACGACCAGGCATTCCTGAAGTCCCTGATCGGCTACGGCACGGCGGTGGCGCTGCTGCTTCTGCTGGTCGGGTCGCTGTTCTCGGTGGTGTACCTGCGTCTGATGAAGGTGGAGGTGTGATGCGGGCCGTGATGCGCCGTGCCACCCGCGCCCGCCTCGCGGCGAACGGCGCCCTGCTGCTGACAGCGGCGGCGTTCGCCCTGCCGCTGGTGTGGCTGCTGCTGGCGTCGGTGGACGCGGACGCCGACCTGCGCGTACGCATTCCGGCGTCGCCGACGGCGGAGAACTTCGACGCGGTGCTCACGGACGAGATCACGTTCACGCCGATGCTCAACAGCCTGGTGCTGTGCGGCGGGGCGACCGTGGTGTCGGTGGTGTGCGCGGCGCTCGCCGCGTATCCGCTCTCGCGGCACCGTTCGCGGTTCACCCGCCCGTATCTGCTCACGATCCTCTTCACGACGTGCCTGCCGATCACCGCGATCATGGTCCCGGTGTACGGGCTGTTCGTGCAGGTGAACCTGATCGACACGACGTACGGTACGGCGCTCTTCCTCGCCGCGTCCCAACTCCCCTTCGCCATCTGGCTGATGAAGAACTTCATGGACGGCGTGCCGGTGGTGCTGGAGGAGGCGGCCTGGACGGACGGCGCGTCGCACCTGCAGACCCTGACCCGGGTGGTGCTGCCGCTGATGGGGCCCGGCGTGACGGTGGTGACGATCTACACGTTCATCATGCTGTGGGGGAACTTCTTCGTCCCCTTCATGCTGATCCTGTCCCCCGACCAACTGCCCGCGTCCGTTTCGATCTTCACGTTCTTCGGCAACTACGGCTCCGTGGTCTACGGTCAGCTGGCGGCGTTCTCACTGCTGTACTCGGCGCCGGTGCTGGTGCTGTACGTGCTGATCGCGCGCAGGCTCGGCGGCGGGTTCGCCCTCGGCGGCGCGGTCAAGGGGTGACGCCGGGCCCGGGGCCACACGGGCACGCCGGTACCCTTCGGTAGCTCCGGCGTACGTCCACCGCTGTGGATCAGCTCGGAGATTCCTACGACATGTAGCTTGAGGGGAACGCACCGTAGTCGCCGGCGTACGCTTCCCCGTACGTTGTGCCCGTGCAGCACACCCCTTCCCCTCCCTTCAACGCCCCCGCCGCGCGCCGACTCCGCGAGGCCCTGGGGATGGCGCCCGGTCACGTCGCCTACGGACTGCGGGCCCAGTACGGACTCCACGTCTCGCCGGACACGGTCATGGCCTGGGAACGCGGGCTCGCGACGCCCGGCACCCGTGAACTGACCGCCCTCGCGGGCGTCCTGTGGTGCTCCCCCGGCGAACTGCTCGCCGACGCGACGACCCTGCGCGAGCACCGCATCGCGCGCGGCATGGCGCCCGACGACCTCGCCCGCCGGGTCGGTCTCGACACGGCCGTGTACCAGAGGATGGAGGAATCGGGCCGCTGGCGCGGCAACGAGCGCCAGACCGCCGCGCTCGCCGAGACCCTGCGTCTGACCCCGCGCGCGCTGCTGGCTGCCACGGGCCGCGACGAGGAGCTGGCGGAGCTCCTGCGCAGCGCGGTGACCGCGCGCTGGCAGGCGTACGTCCGTCCGGTCGGCAAGATGCTCCCGCTGGACCGCGGCCATCTGGAGGCGGTGCTCCAACGGCTGCACGCCGACTACCAGTCCCGGATGATGGCGACTTTGAGCTGGGGCGAGACGTCGAGGGACACGGGCGAGCCCGGCCGTGACTTCCTGGAGAGCATCGTGGACCACTTCTGGGCCCTGTCCGGCGGCTGACCACGGCCGGCGCGGGCGGGGGTCACAGCCAGCCGCGGCGGGCTGCCAGGGCACCGGCCTGGAACCGGCTCGTGGCGCCCAGCCGTTCGAGCACCGTCTTGATCCGGCGTTCGACCGTGCGCGACGAGACACCGAAGTGGCGGGCGATGCGCAGATCGGTCGAGCCCGCCGCCATCAGGTACAGCAACTCCCGCTCGTCGTCGCCCAGATCGGTGTCGACCGTGCCCTCGACACCCAGCGGCATCGCCATCTCCCAGACGGTCTCGAAGAGGCTGAGGAACCCGTCGAGCAGGTCGGAGCGGCCGATCACCAGGGACTCGGCGGTCCGGGTCCGCGACACCACCGGCACCAGGGCGAGATCCTCGTCGAAGACGACGAGTTTCATCGGGGTCCTGGCGATGAAACGCCCCTCCTCGCCGTGCGCGAGCATGTGGAGCATGCTCGTGCGGGCGGCCGGGTTGTTCAGCGCCTCGGCCGCGTAGACCGTCCGGTACGAAATGCCCTGGCTCATCCGCCGCAGCTGACGTTCGTCGTTGGTGCCGATCACCGCCGCGAAGGGCGGCGCCGCTATCCCCCGCACGCTGCTGCGGCAGTTCTCCTGGCCGGTCTCGAAGAGGTGCAGCATCTCCTCGGCGGACACGGCCCGTATCCGCGACGCGCTGCCCGCGCCACGGGCGGCGAGGTATTCCTGCGTGAGCGTCTCGACGGCCTGGTGCGACTGGATCACCTGGTCCTCCAGCCGGCGCACCCACTCGGCGGCGACCGCGCTCGGCGGCAGGACGACCACCTTCAGCGGCACCCCGGCGGCGTGCTCCGCGGCCCCCATGTCCACCAGGCGGCCGAGCGCCTCCTGGGTCTCGTACTCGGTGAGGGAGGTCAGGGCGGCCAGCTCCGCGATCTCCAGCCAGGGCGACCGGGCGAGCTCGGCGTAGACCTCCTCCGCGACGGGGTCGTCGACCGGGAGGACGCGGCCCTTGCCTCTTACCCGCTCCGCCATGACAGTCAGCTCCCCTCGGCCCGTTAGCGTTCGGCGCAAGGGATGATCTCAGAGGCCCGGCCGGAGCGCGGTGGGGGGAACCACAGTTTTTTGCGGGCGCCTTGCCAAAGACGCGCGAAGCCGTGCCGCACCGCCGGTGGAGCGGCGGTACGGCACGGCCCGGGGCGACGGTGTCGCCCCGCTCGATCAGCGGGTGGTCACTTGACGTTGACCGCGGCCCAGGCTGCGTTCACTGCCTGGTACTCGGCGCTGCTCGCGCCGTACAGGTCGGTCGCGGCCGACAGGGTGGCGGTGCGGGCGCCCGCGTAGTCCGTCGTGGAGGTCATGTACGCGGTGAGCGCCTTGTACCAGATCCGCTCGGCCTTGTCGCGGCCGATGCCGCTGACGGCCTTGCCGTCGTAGGTCGGGCTGTCGTAGCTCACGCCGTTGATCGTCTTGGCGCCGCTGCCCTCGGACAGCAGGTAGAAGAAGTGGTTGGCGGGGCCGGACGAGTAGTGGACGTCGATCCGGTTGATGCCCCGGTACCAGTAGTCCTTGGAGTTGCCGTCCTTGCTGGGCTTGTCCATGTAGCGCAGCGGGGTGCCGTTGCCGCGGATGTCGATCTTCTCGCCGATGAGGTAGTCGCCCGCGTCGGCGGTGTTCGACGCGGCGAACTCGGCGGCGGCGCCGAAGATGTCGGAGGTGGCCTCGTTCAGGCCGCCCGACTCGCCGCGGTAGACGAGCCTGGCGGTGTTGGAGGTGACGCCGTGGGTCATCTCGTGGGCGGCGACGTCGAGGGAGGTCAGCGGCTTGGTGTTGTTCGCGCCGTCGCCGTAGGTCATGCAGAAGCAGGAGTCCGACCAGAAGGCGTTGACATACGCGTTGCCGTAGTGGACGCGGGAGTACGCGGCGACCCCGTCGTTCCTGATGCCGCTGCGGCCGTGCACGTTCTTGTAGTAGTCCCAGGTGACCGCGGCGCCGTAGTGCGCGTCGACCGCGGCGTTCTGCCGGCCGCCGCCCCAGACGTCGTCGGCGTCGTTGAACAGGGTGCCGGTGCCCGAGGTGCCGCCGTTGAGGTCGAAGGTGCGGTGGCCGCCGCGCTGGCCGTCCTTCAGGTCGAAGGTGCTGCCGTTGGGCGTGGTGGTCAGCGGGACGGTGCCGTTGTAGTCGCCGGTACCGGTGCCGGTGTGGACCGTCTCGTAGGAGAACAGCTCGGCTCCGCTGGTCGCGTCGGTCACGACGTGCCGCTCGCTCGGCGTGCCGTCGTGCTGCACGCCGGTGACGACGGTCTCCCAGGCCAGTACGGGCTTGCCGGACGCCGCCCAGACGACCTTGCGCGACGCGCCCTCGGCGGCGACCTCGTCGGTGTCCCCGGCCGCGGCGGCCTTCAGCGCGGACTTCTCCGCGGCCGACGCGGAGACCTTCGCGTCCGTGCCGGGCACGGATATGCGGGCTGTGGTCGCCTTGGTGACCGAGCGCTTGCCGTTCTTCTTCTCGTGGACGACGAGGTCGCCGCCGAGGACCGGCAGTCCGGCGTACGTGCGCTCGTACCGCGTGTGCACAGTGCCGTCGGCGTCCTCGACGACATCCCGGACGACAAGCTTCTCCTTGTCACCGAGACCGAGGGCATGCGCCTCGGCGCCGGCCCCGGCCTGCGCCGCCTTGAGGGCGAAGACGCGGTCGGCGGGCGCCTGGGCGGTGGCCGTCGCGTCGTCGGCCCGGTCCGCCTGGGCGGTCGCCGAACCGGTCTGCATACCGACGACGACCATCGCGGCCGACGCCACGAGAACCGCGGCTCGGGTGGTCGCCCTGCGGGTGGTGCTGCGTGTCACTCAGGTCTCCTCGGCAAGGAGCCGCGCGGGGTCCGCGGCCCGGTGGGGGGTGAGCGGCGGGGGTGGCGCCGCTCTGATGGGGTGTCAGGAGCTGGCGGGCAGACCGGTACCGCGGCCCGGAGCACGACGTGGGGAGGAAGTGCGCGATGGGGGCGCGGTGTTCGGCCTGCCTGGTGGAACCCGGCCGAGACTGCCAGCAACCGGCGGTCGAATGACAGTGGTCAGACAAATGAACGGCTGTCGTATACCCGACATGCCGAATCGCGTCAGCGGCGATTTCCGTTTTGCCCGCCCGAGGTGCCCGCCGACGGGCTGCTCAAGCCCGTTCTGGGTGAATTGACGGCGACAGCGGGAAGGCGCGGTTCACCCGGAACGTGCGTCAGGCGGAACACGCGGCACGCGGAACGTGCGCGCGCCGGTGGGCGGCCTCTCACCCCGTCGTCGTCGAGGACCTGCGGTCGAAGGCGAAGAGCTGGCCCTTCGCGTCAGCGGCACAGGCGAGCTGCCGCAGCGGCGCCCCCGCCCGCTTCGTGCCCTCCTCCACGCCGACGCACAGGTCGCTGTGGAGCGGCCGCAGCCGGTATCCGCGGACGGGGCTGCCGACCGGCTCCAGACGGAACGCCTCGGCCGGGCCGCGCTTGCCGCACTCCTGGTCCTCGACGGGGGCGCCGTCCCACACCGACTTGTCCTGCACGCCCGTGCAGCCTTCACCGAACTCCTGGTGGAACGTCACCAGCCGCCAGCCGCCCTCGATCCGCTTGAGCGAGAAGCGCGGGACCGAGTCCGGTGCGCAGGCGCGCTGGTACAACTGGCCGTTCTGGCCACCGTCCTCGGCGAGGCAGAGACCCGAGTGCACGGCTCGGATCGTCACGGCCCCGGGAGCGGGCGCGGGCCCAGGCCCGGACGCGGCGGCGACGGGCCGGCCGTTCCCCCGCCCCTGACCGCGTCCCTCCTCGTCGCCGTCGCCGTCACCGGGAAGCACGACGGCCGCGGCCACCGCCGCTGCCGCGACCAGGAACCCGGCGACGGGCAGCAGGAGCCGTGCCCGGCGGCGCGGCCGGGGCGCGGAGGGGCCGGATGCCGACTCGGGCGCGGCGGGTGCGCTGTCGGGTGCCTGGGCGGCCCCGCCCACGGCCTCGCGGCCCGCCGCGTCGGAGGCGGGCGGGGCGGCGTCCGTTGTCTCCGAGGCCTGCCGCTCCCCGCGGGCCAGCTCCTTGCGCACCCGCAGCCAGGTGTCCACGTCGCCCGGGCCGCACCCGCACGCCCGCACGAAGGCGGCGACCAGCTCCTCGCGCGGCACCGTGGCGCGGCCGAGCATGTTGGCGAGTGTGGAGCGCGGCAGTACGTCGCCCACCGCGTCGGCGCGGGACGTCAGTTCGCGATACGTCAGCCCCGACCAGTCCTTCAGCGCCTGCAGAGCGGCCACGAACTCGGCCGCGTCGGTGGCCCGTTCCGGATCCGGAGCACCGCTCCTGGTCCCCGCCATCCGCTCTCCTTCTGCCGACTCACCAGCTGGGACAGGGTGGGACATGTCCCGGACAGGAAACAGCCTTGCGACGAGGGCCGCGGAACTCAAGAGTGATCTGCGCCAACCGGATTCCGCGCCGACCGCGCGGGCCACCCGGGGCGTACGGGGGAAGCACGGGGGATCACGGGGGAAACGGGGGAATCACGGGGGAAGCACGAGCGGCCCCGAGCGTCCGCGGAAGGACGTTCGGGGCCGCTCGTCGGAGAACAGCGGGGGCGGACCGCTCAGAAGACGGACTCCGCCTCGAACACCCGGTCCTCCGGCACGGTCTTCAGCCGCGTGACCGCGTCGGCCAGCGGCACCATCACCACGTCCGTGCCGCGCAGCGCCGTCATCTTGCCGAAGTCGCCACGGTGCGCCGCCTCCACCGCGTGCCAGCCGAAGCGGGTGGCGAGGACCCGGTCGTACGCGGTCGGTGTGCCGCCGCGCTGCACATGGCCCAGGATGACCGGCTTGGCCTCCTTGCCCAGGCGCCGCTCCAGCTCCGCGGCCAGCCGGTTGCCGATGCCCTGGAAGCGCTCATGACCGAACTGGTCGATCTCGCCCTTGGCGTACTCCATCGACCCCTCGGCGGGATGCGCGCCCTCGGCGACGCAGACGACCGCGAACTTCTTGCCGCGCGCGAAGCGCTCCTCCACCATCTTCACCAGGTCGTCGACCTCGAAGGGCCGCTCGGGCAGGCAGATGCCGTGCGCACCGCCCGCCATGCCCGACTCCAGGGCGATCCAGCCCGCGTGCCGGCCCATGACCTCGACGACCATCACGCGCTGGTGCGACTCGGCCGTCGTCTTGAGGCGGTCGATGGCCTCGGTGGCGACCATGACGGCGGTGTCGAAGCCGAAGGTGCGGTCGGTGGACGAGATGTCGTTGTCGATCGTCTTGGGGACGCCCACGACGGGCATCCCGGCATCCGACAGCAGGCGGGACGCGGTGAGCGTGCCCTCGCCGCCGATGGGGATGAGCGCGTCGATGCCGTACTGCTTCGCCAAGTCGGCCGCGTTCTCGGCGGCTTCGCGCAGGCGGCCGCGTTCCAGGCGGGTGGAGCCGAGGATGGTGCCGCCGCGGGCGAGGATGCCGCCCACCGCATTGAGATCGAGGGGGCGGTAGTGGCCGTCGAGCAGACCACGGAAGCCGTCCTCGAAGCCGATGACCTCGTCGCCGTGGCCGGTCAGGGCGCGGTGCACGACCGACCGGATCACTGCGTTCAGGCCAGGACAGTCGCCGCCTGCGGTGAGAACTCCGATACGCATCGTGCCGTGTCTCCTGCTCGTCGTGGTACGTGTGAGCCCGGTCCGATTGTCCCACGGTGCCCGAACCGCCCGCGCGCTCCCAGCCGCCCCCGGAGGCCGGGCCGTACGGTGCCCGACGGGCGCTCTATCCATCCTCAGGGGTATTGTCAAGAGGGCAATGCCGCCCCGGGCGGTTTTTCTGCACGCCCGCATCCGGTCGGCCGCCCGCGGCACGGCCGGAACGACGTACCGGAACGACGCTATGGACGGGAGAGCACGCGTGACGCGCAGCGTGTACGTGACCGGGATCGACCGCGGAGACGGACGGCAGGTGGTCGAGCTGGGGGTCATGGAGCTCCTGACCCGCCAGGTGGACCGGGTCGGCGTCTTCCGCCCGCTCGTCCACGACGGCCCCGACCGGCTCTTCGAGCTGCTGCGGGCGCGCTACCGGCTCTCCCAGGACCCGGCGTCGGTGTACGGCATCGACTACCACGAGGCGGCGGCGCTGCAGGCCGAGAAGGGCACCGACGAGCTGGTCTCCGCCCTGGTCGAGCGCTTCCTGCGGGTGGCCAGGGACTACGAGGTGGTCCTGGTCCTCGGCACGGACTACGCGGGCACCCAGCTCCCGGACGAGCTGGCGCTCAACGCACGGCTGGCGAACGAGTTCGGCGCCTCGGTGATCGCCGTGGTCGGCGGCAAGGGCCAGACCCCGGAGTCCGTACGGGCGGAGACACGCAACGCCTACCGCGCCTACGAGGGCCTGGGCTGCAACGTCCTCGCCATGGTCGCGAACCGGGTCGTGCCCGGCGACCGCGCCGCGATAGCCGAGCGGCTCGCCGCGCGCCTCCCGGTCCCCTGCTACGTGCTGCCCGACGAGCCCGCGCTCGCCGCCCCCACGGTCTCCCAGATCACGCACGCCCTCGGCGGCACCGTGCTGCTCGGCGACGACGCCGGCCTCGCGCGCGACGCCCTGGACTTCGTCTTCGGCGGCGCGATGCTGCCGAACTTCCTCGGCGCCCTGACGCCCGGCTGCATGGTGGTCACGCCGGGCGACCGCGCCGACCTGGTGGTGGGCGCGCTCGCCGCCCACTCCGCGGGCACCCCGCCCATCGCCGGCGTGCTGCTGACCCTGAACGAGCGCCCGAGCGAGGAGATCCTCACCCTCGCCTCCCGCCTCGCCCCCGGCACGCCGGTGGTGTCGGTCGCGGGCAACAGCTTCCCGACGGCCGGCGAACTGTTCGCTCTCGAGGGCAAGTTGAGCGCCGCCACGCCCCGCAAGGCGGAGACCGCGCTGGGCCTGTTCGAGCGCCACGCGGACACGGCGGACCTGCTGGCCCGGCTCGCGGTCGCGCGCAGCGGCCGGGTGACGCCGATGATGTTCGAGCACGAGCTGCTGGAGCAGGCCCGTGCCGACCGCCGCCGCGTCGTACTGCCCGAGGGCACGGAGGAGCGGGTGCTGCGCGCCGCCGACGTGCTGATCCGCCGCGACGTGTGCGACCTGACGCTGCTCGGCGACACCGAGCAGATCCGCAAGAAGGCCGCCGACCTCGGCATCGACCTCGCGCCGGCCCAGCTGATCGACCCGCAGACCTCGGAGCTGCGCCAGACCTTCGCCGAGCAGTACGCGGCGCTGCGCGCCCACAAGGGCGTGACGGTGGAGCTGGCGTACGACGTGGTCGCGGACGTCAACTACTTCGGCACGCTCATGGTCGACGAGGGCCTCGCCGACGGCATGGTGTCGGGTTCGGTCCACTCCACCGCGGCGACGATCCGCCCGGCCTTCGAGATCATCAAGACCAAGCCCGAAGCGTCGATCGTCTCGTCCGTGTTCTTCATGTGCCTGGCCGACCGGGTGCTCGTGTACGGCGACTGCGCGGTCAACCCCGATCCGGACGCCGAGCAGCTCGCGGACATCGCGATCCAGTCGGCGGCGACGGCCGCCCGCTTCGGCGTGGAGCCGCGCATCGCGATGCTGTCGTACTCCACGGGCACGTCGGGCACGGGCGCGGACGTGGACAAGGTCCGCGAGGCGACCAAGCTGGTCCGGGAGTCCCGGCCCGACCTGCGGATCGAGGGCCCGATCCAGTACGACGCGGCGGTCGAGCCGTCCGTCGCGGCGACGAAGCTGCCCGACTCGGAGGTGGCGGGGCAGGCGACGGTCCTGATCTTCCCCGACCTGAACACGGGCAACAACACGTACAAGGCCGTCCAGCGCTCGGCCGGCGCCGTGGCGGTCGGCCCGGTGCTGCAGGGTCTGCGCAAGCCGGTCAACGACCTGTCACGCGGCGCGCTCGTCAGCGACATCGTCAACACGGTCGCGATCACCGCGATCCAGTCCCAGGACCCGTCGAAGGCTCAGGAGCTTCCCGCATGACCCGCACCGCGACCCGCGTTCTCGTCCTCAACTCCGGCTCGTCGTCGGTGAAGTACCAGCTGCTGGACATGCGCGACAGCACCCGGCTGGCGGTCGGCCTGGTCGAGCGGATCGGCGAGTCCACCTCGCGCCTGGTGCACACCCCCCTGGCCGGCGGCGAGAAGCGGGAGCGCACGGGCGCGATCGCCGACCACTCGGCCGCGCTGAAGGCGGTCGCCGACGAGCTGGCGCACGACGGCCTCGGCCTGGACTCCCCCGAGCTGGCGGCGATCGGCCACCGGGTGGTGCACGGCGGCCTGCGGTTCACCGAGCCGACCGTGATCACGGACGAGGTGATGGCGGAGATCGGGCGCCTGGTCCCGGTCGCCCCGCTGCACAACCCGGCGAACATCACCGGCATCCGTACCGCGCAGGCGCTGCGGCCCGACCTGCCGCAGGTCGCGGTGTTCGACACCGCGTTCCACACGACGATGCCCGAGCCGGCCGCCCGGTACGCCATCGACGTCGAGACGGCCGACGCCCACCGCATCCGCCGCTACGGCTTCCACGGCACCTCGCACGCGTACGTGTCGCGGGCGACGGCGGCGCTGCTGGGCAAGGACCCGTCCGAGGTGAACGTCATCGTGCTGCACCTCGGCAACGGCGCGTCCGCCTCCGCGGTGGCGGGCGGCCGCTGCGTGGACACCTCGATGGGGCTGACCCCCTTGGAAGGGCTCGTGATGGGTACGCGCTCCGGGGACATCGACCCGGCGGTGACGTTCCACCTCATGCGGGTGGCGGGAATGTCGGCCGACGAGATCGACGTCCTGCTCAACAAGAAGAGCGGCCTGGTGGGCCTTTGCGGGGACAACGACATGCGGGAGATCCGCCGCCGTGTCGACGCGGGCGACGAGCGGGCGAAGCTGGCGTTCGACATTTACGTCCACCGGCTGAAGAAGTACATAGGGGCGTACTACGCGGTACTCGGCCGGGTGGACGCGGTCGCTTTCACGGCCGGCGTCGGTGAGAACGCCGCGCCGGTGCGGGAGGCTGCGATCGCCGGCCTGGAGCAGCTGGGCCTCGCGGTGGACGCCGGGCTGAACGCCGTGCGCTCGGACGAGGCGCGGCTGATCTCGCCGCACGGCGCACGGGTCGCGGTGGCCGTGGTCCCGACCGACGAGGAGCTGGAGATCGCCCGACAGACCTTCGAACTGGTGCGGGAAAGGGTGAACGCCTGAGCGGCATGGCGCCCATTTGTACATTCCACCAGCCGGAATATTCCGCAGGGAAACAAACCGATAGGATCCGCCTTATGCGCCGTTCCAAAATCGTCTGCACACTGGGCCCCGCCGTCGACTCCTACGAGCAGCTGAAAGCGCTCATCGAGGCCGGCATGAACGTGGCCCGTTTCAACATGAGCCACGGGACCCACGCTGAGCACGAGGAGCGGTATCACCGCCTGCGTCAGGCGTGCGAGGAGACGGGGCACGCCGTCGGCGTGCTGGCCGACCTCCAGGGTCCCAAGATCCGCCTGGAAACCTTCGCCGAGGGACCGGTCGAGCTGGTCCGCGGCGACGAGTTCACCATCACCACCGAGGACGTCCCCGGCGACAAGTCGATCTGCGGTACCACGTACAAGGGCCTGCCCGGAGACGTCTCCAAGGGCGACCAGGTCCTGATCAACGACGGCAACGTCGAGCTGCGCGTCGTCGAGGTCGACGGGCAGCGGGTCAAGACGATCGTCGTCGAGGGCGGCGTGATCTCCGACCACAAGGGCATCAACCTGCCCGGCGCGGCGGTCAACGTCCCCGCCCTGTCCGAGAAGGACGTCGAGGACCTGCGCTTCGCGCTCCGCATGGGCTGCGACCTGGTGGCGCTCTCGTTCGTCCGCGACGCGAGCGACGTCAAGGACGTCCACAAGGTGATGGACGAGGAGGGCCGCCGGGTCCCGGTCATCGCCAAGGTGGAGAAGCCGCAGGCCGTCGCCAACATGCAGGACGTCGTGATGGCGTTCGACGGCGTGATGGTGGCGCGCGGCGACCTGGCCGTCGAGTACCCCCTCGAGCGGGTGCCGATGGTGCAGAAGCGGCTCATCGAGATGTGCCGCCGCAACGCCAAGCCGGTGATCGTGGCGACCCAGATGATGGAGTCGATGATCACCAACTCCCGTCCCACCCGGGCCGAGGCGTCCGACGTCGCCAACGCGATCCTGGACGGCGCGGACGCGGTCATGCTCTCCGCGGAGTCCTCGGTCGGCGCGTACCCGATCGAGACGGTCCGGACGATGTCGAAGATCGTCGTTGCCGCGGAGGAGGAGCTGATCTCCAAGGGCCTCCAGCCGCTGGTCCCGGGCAAGAAGCCGCGCACCCAGGGCGGTTCGGTGGCCCGCGCGGCCTGCGAGATCGCGGACTTCCTGGACGGCAAGGCGCTGGTGGCCTTCACCAAGTCCGGCGACACGGCCCGCCGTCTGTCCCGCTACCGCGCGTCCCAGCCGATCCTGGCCTTCACGACGGACGAGTCCACCCGCAACCAGCTGTCGCTGAGCTGGGGCGTGGAGTCCTTCCTGGCACCGTTCGTGGAGACGACGGACGCGATGGTGGACCTGGTGGACGCGGCACTGCTGAAGCTCCAGCGCTACAACGAGGGCGACACCATGATCATCACCGCGGGCTCCCCTCCGGGCGTCCCGGGCACGACGAACATGGTCCGGGTGCACCACCTGGGCGGTCAGTCGAAGTCCTGACACCACATGACTGCGGGCCGCACCCCCCGAAGGGGTGCGGCCCGCAGTTCTTTTCGCGGCTCCCGGTGGTTCCGGTCCTCTCGGGTCGCTCTACGAGCCCGTGAAGTAGTTGTGCAGTCCGGGAACCGTCAGCGTGCCGCCGAACTGGCCGGCCTGCGTGACCTTCACGTCGGTGAAGACGGCGAACGGGACATTCAGCGGCGGCGGTGTCTCCGGGCTGAACGTCACCGGGATGAGGCCGAAGAGGTTGCCCTTCAGCTCCTCGGTGTACATCGTGACCTCGCCGTCGCGGATCGTCGAGGTGGAGCCCTTGTCGGCCTCGACGTGCGCGATCGTGCCGTTCGGGCCTTGCACCAGCTGGTGCAGGTCCTTGATGTCAACGCCCGTCGCCGTGAACTTCAGGACCTTCTTGATCTTTCCGCTGCCCGTCTTGACCTCGACGATGCCGTGGTAGTCCAGGCCGTTCAGGGTGAGCCGGGTGCTCTCCAGGATCCACGGCTCGTCCGGGAGCAGCGGGCGGCCCGGTTCCAGTTCCGCGGCGGCGAGCGCCTCCGGGTCCGGGGTCGGGCACGGGAAGCGCGGCTTGGCGCCGTCCGGGATGTCCTCGTCCGCCTTCGGGTCGAGCCCCTTGACGTCCTCGTCCAGCTCCTCGACCGTCGCGCCCACCTTGTCGGCGGCGTCCTTGATCGCTTCCTTGGACGTGTCGACCGTGTCGTCCACCACGTCGCCCACGGCATCGGCGGGCTTCTCCGTCGGCGTCTCGGACGGCTTCTCGGACGGCGTCTCGGAGGGCTCGTCGGCCGGCTCGGTGCTCGCGCTCTCGCTCGGCGTCGGCGTCGGGCTGGTCTCCGGCTCCTTGTCGGGGCCGTCGAACAGGTCCTTGAGCGCGTCGCCCACGCCCAGCGGGTCCAGCGGGTTCCTGGTCTCGCTCGGAGCCGGCTCCGGTGACGCGGCCTCCGCGGTCTTGTCGGCCGTGTCCGCGGACGGGCTCTCGGACGGCTTCGGCTTCAGGACGTCCGTGAGGGACGTGTCGCTCGGCGTCGGCTCCGGCTTCGCGCTGTCGGAAGGCGACGGCGTCTCTGACGGCTTCGCCGACTCGGAGGGCGACGGGGACTCGGACTCCGCCGGCTCGTCCGAGCGGGTCACGCACGGACCGGGAGCGAACGGGATGTCCTTGTCGTCGGCGAGCGCCAGCTTGGGGGTGAGGCCAATGCCCACGAACACGGCGGTGGGCATCGCGGCCAGGGCTATGGCCTTGCTCGCGGGCAGCTGCATCCTGGTCAGCAGCGACTTCTTGGGGGCGGCGTGCCGCGGCCCTTTCCTCTCGCGCGAACCGTCGCCGCCCGCGCCCGCGGTCAGCGGTGGTGTCACGTCACCCGGCACTGTTCCTCCCGCCGTTGCCTTCGATGGTTGTCTCGTGGCGGTCCGCGCCGTAGCCGTCCCACTGCTCCGGTACGGCGAGGGTCTCCGGTTCACTCACCGAGGTCGGCGCTTCTTCGGCCAGGACATTCGTGGGCTTGCCCGGCACCCACGACAGTGAGAGTGCACCGCCGATGAGCGAGAACAGGAAGCCGATAACGAACCCGCCCAAATTGGCGATCGGGATCGAGATCAGCGCCAGGAGAATCGTGGCGACACCTGCGAATACCCGCACGATGTGGTGGAACCACATCGTCAGGCCGAGCGTGACGAGCAGTACGCCGATGATCAGAGAGCCGGCACCCGCCGTCGTTGCCATCGAGAGCGTCATGTGGCCGAGCTTGAGGCTCGCGTAAGGGAAGTAGGCGATCGGGAATCCGCCGAGAATGGTGAACAGACCTGCCCAAAACGGCCGTTGCCCCCGCCAGCTACGGAAGTTCCGCCGAATGACGCGGATGACGTGCTCGTCCCGCCCCTGTGACACTGCAGACTCGGCGCTCATGGAAAACAGCTCCCTGGTACTGGCGTTGCTGTGTGAAGAGAGTGGCGGGCGGGCGAAGCTGCCAGAGTTTCACCCGCCCGCCCGGACGGGATCACCGTCAGTAGCACTCGACCTTGGGCCCGTCGCCCTTGTGCAGGCGCATGCTCAGACCGCTCAGTTCGAAAGTGCCGGCAGTCGTCGCCCACGCCTTCTGCTTGACGCCCGTCAACTGGGCGCGTTCGGCCTGCTGGGCGAATCCGTTCTCAAGGATCGACTTGTCCTTGATCGCGGGGCCCTTGCCCACGCCGGGGTTGTCCGTGTCCTTGGCCGCGACACCGATGTCGATGTTCGTGAACTTGGCATTCGCGTCCAGTTCGGACACGTCCAGGTAGAGGTTCTCTGCCCGGACCGGTTCCTTGCCCTCGCCAGCCTTCAGCCTGAGCGTGACCTTGCCGACGAACGGCACGTCGGTGACGACCGACTGGCACATGTCCTCGATCGTGGCGTTCTTGAAGGTCGAGATCGCGACGGGACGCGCGACCTTCTCGTCACCCTTGAGGTCCTTGTACCCCATGTCGACGCCGCCGTACTGGGCGAACCCAGTGCCGTCGAGGTATCCGGCCTTGACCTTGAACTCCTGGCCGGACACAGCGAACGACGCGGCGAGCGCGCCCTGTGCCAGGCCGATGCCTATCGCGGCCGTCGCGGCCACACTCGGCACCATGACCAGGGCGAACCGCTTCCATCTGGTTCCGCCACGAGCCACAGACTCCATGACTTTCCTCCTTCTCGGACGTACATCTCCGGTCCGGGCCCTCGGGCCCGTCCTGGGATGGGAGAAGTGCTACGTCCTCGGGAAGGAGAGCGCCTGTACTTTCAGGCGCTGCTGCGTCCGAAACACCGGCGATCACCCCCGAGCGACAACCACTGGCCGCACTCTCGCGCAACCGGTCGGACAGGCCCTGCCGGTCAGCAGGAACCCCCCTGTCCGCGGCCGGCGCCACTGCCGCCGACCGGCCCGGTGGGGACCCAACGGACCGCGGCACGGCTGGAAGCCGGGCGGGTGCGGTATTGGACCGAGCGTCGCCGATCGTGGTCCATTCCAAGCGCGGATACAAGGGGGTTCGTTACTCACTAGTAACGGCCTGATAACCACGTCACGACCGCGCGGCGTCGACCGAGCACACAGGGTGCCACCCGGCGAGGGAGCAGAGGGGAGATTGCCGTCAATAAACGGACAGAACCAGCGGGCTGTTGTACTCGGAGTAACAGCCGTTCCCATTGCCAAGTTTTGGTAAAGCGCGGCTGCGTTTTGTCACTGTGTCGCCAAATCGGCGGTGGTGCCGCGCCCGGCACCACCGCCGCAAAACCCTTCAGACAGGGCGCATTCGGGCGCCGTTGTCAGAAGGTCTGTCAACGTGCGGTCAGAAGAGCACCCGTGCCAGCGCCTGACGCGACGCCGTCACCCGCGGGTCCTCGGGACCGACCACCTCGAAGAGTTCGAGCAGCCGCACCCGCGCCGCGTCGCGGTCCGCACCGGCCGTGCGCCGCACGGCCTCCACGAGCCGGCCGAAGGCGTCCTCCACGTGACCGCCGACCAGGTCGAGGTCGGCCGCGGCGATCTGGGCCTGCACGTCGCCCGGGTTGTCGGCGGCGTCCCGGCGGACCTTCTGCGGGTCCATGTCCCGTACGCGGCCGAGCAGTTCGGCCTGGGCGAGGCCCAGCTTGGCCTCGCTGTTGGCCGGGTCGTCCGCCAGCACGTTCTTGTACGCCTGGATCGCGCCGCCGAAGTCGCCGGCGTCGAGCGCGTCCATGGCCGCGCTCAACAGCGCGTCGTACGGGCCCGCCGGAACGGGGGCCTCGGCCGCCTCACCCGACGCGTCCGGGTCCACGGTGATGCCGGTGAGCCCGAAGCGCTCCTCGGCCACCTGGATCAGCTGGTCCAGCGTCTGGCGGATCTGCGCCTCGGGGGCCGCGCCCTGGAAGAGGGGCAGCGCCTGGCCCGCCACCACGGCGAAGACCGCCGGGATGCCCTGGACACCGAACTGCTGCATCAGCATCTGGTTGGCGTCGACGTCGATCTTGGCGAGAACGAACCGGCCGTTGTACTCCTTCGCGAGGCGGTCCAGGAGCGGGCTGAGCTGCTTGCACGGCTCACACCACTCGGCCCAGAAGTCGATGACGACCGGGACCTCGGTGGAACGCTGCAGGACGTCGCGCTCGAAGCGCGCCTCGTCGGTGTCGATCACCAGCGCGGCGGGCGACACGGCACCGCCGCCACCCTGCCGGGCGGACTCCGCGCGGGCCTGCTCCGCCTTCGCCTTGGCCTCTCCGGCCGCCTTCACCGCGGCGAGGTCGACGACGCCGCTCATGGACATGTTCCTAGGCTGCATGGCTACATCCTCCCCCTTCCGCGCGCACATGTGAAAAACCGGCCCTACGATCAGCCGGAACGGCACCGGGTCCCCACCTCGGCGCCTGTGGTCGTCGCTCCGGGCCCGGCCGCTGGGACCAGGCTTTCGCTACGGGTCGTAGCGTATCTGCATCCTGTTCGACGCGTGTGAGATTTCCCCGGTGAACTGCCTCACAGCAATCTGCTTACCGGCCGGTATGGTCTCGGGCATGCCCAGCACCGCCCACCCCGAACCCGTGCGTAAGGGTCGTACGGGACGGCCCCGCAGCGCCGAGACCGACGCCGCGATCCTGGCCGCGACCCGTGCCGCGCTCGTCCAGCTCGGCTGGTCGAGGCTGACGATGGGGGATGTGGCCTCCCGGGCCAAAGTCGCCAAGACCACGCTCTACCGCCGCTGGACCAACAAGAACGAGCTCGTGGTCGACGCCGTCGCCGTGCTCTTCGACGAACTCGAACTCCCCGACCGGGGCAGCCTCGCCGCCGATGTGGAGGGTGTGGTCCTCCAGTTCGGGAACCTGCTCGCCCAGCCGGAGACCAAGACCGCGCTCATGGGCGTCGTCGCGGAGTCCACGTGCGACGACGCGCTGCGCGGCCGGATCCGCGAGGCGATCGTCGAGCGGCAGAAGCGGCTGGTGGTGGAGGGCCGAGAACGCGCACAGGCCCGCGGCGAGCTTCCGTACGACGACGACCCCGAGGCGGAGGCCCGCGCCACGGACCTGATCTTCGACGTGGTGGCGGGCGCCGTGGTCCACCGGGCGCTGGTGAGCGCGGAGCCGGTGGACGAGGAGTGGGCGCGCCGGTTCACCTCCCTGCTGGTCTCCGGCCTCGGCGCGCTCTCGGCCTGACGGCCGCGTGACCGGATGCCCGGGCCTCCCGGCTGCCCCGCCGGCCGGGGGCACCTCCGGCCCCGCTGGTCCGAGGACCGGGTGACCCGCGACCGGGCCGGCCCGAGGTCAGGTGACCGTTGACCCACCCGCCCGAGGCCGGGCGGCCGGAGCCGGTACCCGGCCCCGGCCGGTGCATGCGGCGGGAGCCGGCCGTCAGAAGCCCGGCGGCTCCGTGTAGACGCCCCACTCGTCGCGCAGCACCCCGCAGATCTCGCCGAGAGTCGCCTCCGCGCGGACGGCGTCGAGCATCGGGCCGATCATGTTGGAGCCGTCGCGCGCGGCGACGAGCATCGCGTCCAGCGCGGCCCGCACCGCCGCGTCGTCGCGCCGGCCCTTGCGCTCGCCGAGCACGCGGACCTGCTCCCACTCGACCTCGTGGCTCACCCGGAGGATCTCCAGGTCGCCCGTGACCGAGCCGGTGGCGGTGTTGACGCCGACGACCTTCTTCTCGCCCTTCTCCAGCGCCTGCTGGTAGCGGAAGGCGGACTCGGCGATCTCGCCGGTGAACCAGCCGTCCTCGATCCCGCGCAGGATGCCGGACGTCATCGGGCCGATGGGGTGCTTGCCGTCCGGGTGGGCGCGCAGTCCGCGCTCCCTGATCTGCTCGAAGATCTTCTCGGCGTCGGCCTCGATCCGGTCGGTGAGCTGCTCGACGTACCACGAACCGCCCAGCGGGTCCGCGACATTGGCGACGCCGGTCTCCTCCATGAGCACCTGCTGGGTGCGCAGCGCGATCTCGGCGGCCTGCTCGGAGGGCAGCGCGAGGGTCTCGTCGAGGGCGTTGGTGTGCAGCGAGTTGGTGCCGCCGAGGACGGCGGACAGGGCCTCGACGGCGGTGCGCACCACGTTGTTGTACGGCTGCTGGGCGGTGAGCGAGACGCCGGCGGTCTGGGTGTGGAACCGCAGCCACTGCGCCTTGTCCGTCTTCGCTCCGTACACCTCCTTCATCCAGCGGGCCCAGATCCGGCGCGCGGCACGGAACTTGGCGATCTCCTCGAAGAAGTCGAGGTGCGCGTCGAAGAAGAAGGACAGGCCGGGCGCGAAGGTGTCCACGTCCAGACCGCGGGACAGCCCGAGCTCGACGTAGCCGAAGCCGTCGGCGAGGGTGTACGCGAGCTCCTGGGCGGCCGTCGCGCCGGCCTCGCGGATGTGGTAGCCGGAGACGGACAGCGGCTTGTAGGCGGGGATGCCCTGCGCGCAGTGCTCCATCAGGTCGCCGATCAGGCGCAGATGGGGCTCGGGCTGGAACAGCCACTCCTTCTGCGCGATGTACTCCTTGAAGATGTCCGTCTGCAGGGTGCCGTTGAGCACGGCCGGGTCGACGCCCTGGCGTTCGGCGGCGACCAGGTACATGCAGAAGACCGGGACGGCCGGGCCGGAGATCGTCATCGACGTCGTCACGTCGCCGAGGGGGATGTCCTTGAACAGGACCTCCATGTCGGAGGCCGAGTCGATGGCCACACCGCAGTGGCCGACCTCGCCGAGCGAGCGCGGGTCGTCGGAGTCGCGGCCCATCAGCGTCGGCATGTCGAAGGCGACGGAGAGCCCGCCGCCGCCGGCGGCCAGGATCATCTTGTAGCGCTCGTTGGTCTGCTCGGCGTTCCCGAAGCCGGCGAACTGGCGGATGGTCCAGGTGCGGCCCCGGTAGCCGGTGGGGTGCAGCCCGCGGGTGAAGGGGTACTCACCGGGCCAGCCGATGCGCTCGAATCCTTCGTAGGTGTCCCCGGGCCGTGGCCCGTAGACCGGCTCGACCGGGTCCCCGGAGAGCGTGGTGAAGTCGGCGTCCCGCTTGCGGGCCTTGTCGTAACGGGCCTGCCAGCGTCGGCGGCCTTCCTCGATCGCGTCAGCGTCCATGCTTCAAATTTACTAGGACGTCCTAGTAAATGTCGACGCCTGACGGCCGCGAGCCCTGCTCGCGGCCGTCACCAGGTATTACGCCTCGGCCTCGACCGGGGTCGCGCCGTCCGTGACCAGGGCGCGGGCCTCGCGGGTCACCTTCGGCTCGACGAAGAAGGAGGCGAACGGGATGCAGCCGGCGGCCAGCACCCACAGCAGCTTGCCGAACGGCCACTTCGCCTTGGAGCCGAGGTCGAAGGCGAAGATCACGTAGATGATGAACAGCACACCGTGGATCTGCGAGATCAGCATGGTGTCGCCGGTGTGGAACCCGTACTTCAGGACGATGGCGCCGGTGAACACGAGCAGCCACACGGCGGTGATGTAGGCCATCACCCGGTAGCGGGTCAGCACATTCGCTTTCATGGCATCGAGCGTAACGGGGCGCAAGGGGCGATCTTCGCCCGGGTTGCCCGGGGCTACTTCTCCTCGAAGTCGTGCGCCGCCACCCGCAGCGGACGCAGCATCGCGAAGATCTCGGCGCACTCCTCGTCGTCGTACACGCCGAGCCCGAAGTCCATCGCCATCAGCTCGCGGGTGGCCGCCTCGACGACCTCGCGGCCCTTGTCGGTGATGGAGGCGAGCGTGCCGCGTCCGTCGTTGGGGTTGGGACGCTTGTCGACCAGACCGGACCGCACCAGGCGGTCGACGGTGTTCGTCACGGACGTCGGGTGCACCATCAGACGCTCGCCGATCTTGGACATGGGCAGCTCGCCGGCCTTGGAGAAGGTCAGCAGCACCAGCGCCTCGTAACGGGCGAAGGTCAGTCCGTACGGCTTGACCACGGCGTCGACCTCGGCGAGCAGGATCTGGTGCGCGCGCATGATGGAGGTGATCGCCGCCATCGACGGCACGGGGCCCCATCGCTGCTGCCAGAGTTCGTCGGCGCGGGCGATCGGGTCGAAGGGGAGGCTGAGCGGCTTCGGCACGGCAGAGACCTTACCGACTGGTCATATCGTGGTCAGCCCTGTCTCGCCCTTCGGTCCCAGTTGCCGGTGCGGTTGCCGCTCCGGCGGCGGTCCGGCCGGATTCCCGGCCCGTCCGGCGCAGCTCCCGTACCAGGACGAGCGAGCACGAGGACCCCCCGGCCGCACCGGCCGGGGGTTCGCAGGGCGAGCGGGGTTCAGCCCCTCAGATGCCGCTCGACGGTGTCGACCTTGGAGGTGAGGCCGTCGGTGACGCCGGGACGGATGTCGGCCTTCAGGACGACCGAGACGCGGGGAGCGCGGGCCTCGACCGCGGCGACGGCGCGCCTGACCACGTCCATCACCTCGTCCCACTCGCCTTCGATCGAGGTGAACATCGCGTCCGTACGGTTGGGCAGTCCGGACTCGCGCACCACGCGGACGGCGTCGGCGACGTACTCGCCGACGTCCTCACCGACGCCCAGGGGCGTGACGGAGAAGGCGACGATCATGCCTTGACCGTGCCTTCCCGGCGGGCGCGGGAGGCGATGACGGCGGCCTCGGCCTCGCGCTTGAGCTTGCGCTCGGCGAAGAAGCCGCCGAACGGCAGGACGGAGAGCACGAAGTAGAGCGCCGCCGTCTTCAGGTTCCACTTGGTGCGGTTCCAGGCGTCCAGCCAGAACAGGACGTAGAGGATGAAGAGCACACCGTGGATCGCACCCATGACCGGGACCGCGTTGAACTCCGTCGTCCGCTTGAGCACCGAGCAGACGAGCAGCAGCAGGAACGACACGGCCTCCGGCGCGGAGACCAGGCGGAGGCGGTGGAGGGAGGAGGCGGTCTTGATGTCCACGGAAGGCACCTTCGACGTCGGGCGGGCATGACGGGCGGGCGATCTTGTGAACGAATGCACAAGCGCCGCCCCCATTGTGGCAGCTCTCTTTGCCAAGCCTTTATCAGGGTCCGAGTCCTCCCCGAGAATGCTGTCCGGAGCACGGATCACCGGTTAACGTCAGCCCGTGGCAACGTTCCGACTCCAAGGCAGCAAAGTGCTCGCCGTCGACATGACCGGCGACGCCGTCAAAGCGAAGAACGGCTCGATGGTCGCGTACGACGGCCAGATGGCGTTCAAGAAGATGTCCGGCGGCGGTGAGGGCATCCGCGGGATGGTGACCCGCCGGCTCACCGGCGAGCAGATGGAGATGATGGAGGTGAAGGGGCAGGGCACCTGCTACTTCGCCGACCGCGCCAGTGAGATCAACCTGGTGCACCTGCACGGGGACAAGCTCTACGTCGAGTCGAGCAACCTGCTGTGCACCGACGGCGGACTGCGCACCGGCACCACCTTCACCGGCCTGCGGGGCGCCTCGCAGGGCAACGGCCTGTTCACGACGACCGTCGAGGGCAGCGGCCAGGTCGCCGTCATGTCGGACGGCCCGGCCGTCGTCCTGCGGGTGGCGCCCGCCTACCCGCTCTCCGTCGACCCCGGCGCCTACATCGCCCACCAGGGGAACCTGCGCCAGGACTTCCAGTCCGGTGTGACGTTCCGCACCTTCCTGGGCGAGGGCGGCGGCGAGGCGTTCCAGATCCGCTTCGAGGGCGACGGGCTGGTCTACGTCCAGCCCAGCGAGCGCAACACGGTGGGAGGGGACGTCTGACATGCCGTTCCGCGAGATCAACTCGAAGATGGTCGAGGCGACGATCGCTCCCGGCCAGAAGATGTTCAGCCAGCGGGGCGCGATGCTCGCCTACAAGGGCGAGGTGTCCTTCACCCCGAACATCCAGGGCGGCCAGGGCGGGCTGGCGTCGATGATCGGCCGCCGCGTGGCGAACGAGGCGACGCCGCTGATGACCGTCGACGGCAGCGGCACGGTGCTGTTCGGCCACGGCGGCCACCACATCCAGGTGATCCAGTTGACCGGCGACACGCTCTACGTGGAGGCCGACCGGCTGCTCGCCTTCGACGGGACGCTGCAGCAGGGCACGATGTTCATGGGCTCGCAGGGCGGGGTCATGGGCATGGTGCGCGGGCAGGTCACCGGCCAGGGCCTGTTCACCACGACCCTCAAGGGCCACGGCGCGGTCGCCGTGATGGCGCACGGAGGAGTGATCGAACTGCCGATCACCCCGGGCCGGGCTGTCCATGTCGACCCCCAGGCGTACGTCGCGCACCACGGCGACGTACGCAACAAGCTCTCCACGGCGCTCGGCTGGCGCGACATGGTGGGGCGCGGCTCGGGCGAGGCGTTCCAGCTGGAGCTCAGCGGCAGTGGTGCTGTGTATGTCCAGGCGTCGGAGGAGAAGCTGTGAGCACGCCCGTCATTCTCGACCCGACGACCCTGCCGAGCGACGACAACGTCAACGCGCACACCTTCTGCGTGGAACTCAAGGGCAGCCAGTGGTTCCTGCAGAAGGGCAAGATGATCGCCTACTACGGGCGCATCGAGTTCAACGGAATCGGCCACGGCCGGCTCGACCGGCTGATGCGTACGTCGTTCCACTCGCCGCTGCACGCGGGCGACTGGGTGGTCGCCGAGGGCAGCGGCAAGATGCTGCTCGCCGACCGCGCCTTCGACGTCAACTCCTACGACCTCGAGGACGGGAACCTCACGATCCGGTCGGGGAACCTGCTCGCCTACCAGCCGACGCTGGCGCTCAAGCAGTCGATCGTGCCGGGCTTCCTGACCCTGATCGGCACGGGCAAGTTCGTGGCCGGCTCCAACGGGCCGGTGGTGTTCATGGAGCCGCCGATCAGGGTGGATCCGCAGGCCCTGGTGGGCTGGGCGGACTGCCCCTCCCCGTGCCACCACTACGACCACGGGTACATGAAGGGCGTGATGGGCGGGCTGCGGGCCCTGACCGGCATCGGCGGGGCGTCCGGCGAGGAGCACCAGTTCGAGTTCGTGGGGGCGGGTACGGTGCTGCTGCAGTCGAGCGAGGCGCTGATGCCGGAGCCGGCGACGGGCGCCGTGACGCCGGAACCGGGCGTTCCGGGGAGCGGCGGGCCCATGGGCGGCGCGAGTCAGCACGGTTCGTCACCGCGCCTTCCCGGCCAGCTCGGTGACCTCCAGCGTCGCTTCGGCCTGTGAGCGGTAGTCTGCGGAGTGTGACGTCGAACGTCTGCGCACCTTGTGCGGCCTTCGGGTTGCGGCGGGTGCCGGACGTCACACCCCCCAACTTCGTCCGCTTTTCAACTTCTTAGGTAGAATCCATATATGGAGACCGAGACGGCCACTCGCTGGCTGACCGATGACGAGCAGTGCACCTGGCGCACGCATCTGGAGGTCAACAAGCTTCTGATGCACCAGCTCGAGAAGGACCTCCAGCCGTTCGGCCTGACCAACAACGACTACGAGATCCTGGTCAACCTCTCCGAGTCGGCGGACCAGCGCATGCGCATGAGCGACCTCGCCGCGGCCACGCTGCAGTCCAAGAGCCGCCTCTCGCACCAGATCACCCGCATGGAGAACGCCGGCCTCGTCCGGCGGGAGAACTGCGAGTCGGACCGGCGCGGTCTGTACGCGGTCCTGACCGACGAGGGCATCGCGACGATGCAGAAGGTCGCGCCGCACCACGTCGCCTCCGTGCGCAAGCACTTCATCGATCTGCTGACGCCTGAGGCCCTCGCCGACCTGCGGGAGTCCCTGACTCCGGTCGCCGAGCACCTGCGCGGACGGCGCGGCAAGCTCTGAGCGACCGAGCCGAGTGCCCCGGGGCCGCCACCCCGGCCCGCGCCCGCCCTACGACGGCTCGGCGGCACGCGGCAGGCTCAGCTCGAACAGCGCTCCTCCCGCCGGGGAACGGCTCACCGTGAGCGTTCCCCCGTGGCGCTGCGCCACGTCCCGGGCGATGGCCAGGCCCAGCCCCGCACCGCCCTCGTCCCGGCTGCGGGCGTCGTCCAGGCGGACGAACCGCTCGAAGATCCGCTCCCGCTGGTCCTCGGGCACGCCCGCCCCGTCGTCACCGACCGCGAACACGACCCGGCCGCGTTCCCCCCGTACGGACGCGGTGACCGAGGCGGCCGCGTGGCGCTGCGCGTTGTCCAGCAGATTGCCCAGCACCCGGACCAGCTGACCGCGCGATCCGGCCACGTCGAGCCCCTCCTCGGCGCTCACGGAGACCGATACCCGGTCGCCCGCCCTCTGCGCCACCTCCTCGCGCAGCAGCCGCGCCGCGTCGAGGCGCGTCTCCCCCGGCCGCTCCCCCGCGTCGAGGCGCGCCAGCAGCAACAGATCCGCGGCGAGCTGCTGGAGCCGTACGGTGTCCTCCACCGCTCCCGGCACGTCCAGCAACTCGGGGTGCGCCGCGCCCACTTCGAGCTGGGTGCGCAGCGAGGCGATGGGGCTGCGCAGTTCGTGCGAGGCGTCGGCGACGAACCGGCGCTGCCGTTCGACCGACGCCTCCAGCGCGGCCAGGGTCTCGTTGGTCGTGCGTGCCAGGCGGGCCACCTCGTCCCGCGAGCCGGGCTCCGGGACGCGGCGGGAGAGGTCCTCGGAGGCGGTGATGGCCGCCATCTCGCTCCTGATGTCCTCCACGGGCCTCAGGGCCCGGCGGGTCACCAGCCAGGTCACCGAGCCGACGACCGCGAGGAGCAGCGGCAGGCCGGCCAGCAGCGCGTCGCGGACGGTGCCCACGGCCTCCTGCTCTGTCGCCAGCGGGGCCCCGGCGTACACGGTGTAGGTCCGCTGCTCCCGGCCGGAGGTCACCTCGACGGCCGCGAACCGGTAGTCGGCGGCATCGCCGTCGACGGTGGCGGTGCCCGAGGTGAACCGCGGGGCGCCGTTCGCCACCTCCCCACGAGCCGGGTCGTCGTCGTCATCGTCGTCGTCATCGCCGCCGGGCGACGCCGGCGCCGACGGCTGGGGCGCGACACCGGTGCTCGACGTCCCGGAGACGGCGTCCAGGCCCTCGCTGACGGCGGCCACCCGCCCGCCCTCCTCGACGACCTGCACGGGCCGTTCCTCGTCGTCCGGCAGCTCCAGCCGGTCCGGCGGCGTGTCGAGGGCGATCTGGGAGGCCACCTCCCGGGCCACGACCTCGGCCTGCAGGTCCGTCCGGTCGATGAGGTTGGAGCGCAGCGCCAGCAGCACGGCCGCCCCGGCGGCGATCAGCGCGACGGCGACGACGAGGGTGGCGCCGAGCGCGGCGCGTGCCCGTACGGACCTCATGACGCCGCCACCAGGCGGTAGCCGGCGCCGCGCACGGTCTGGATGCGGGCGGCGCCGAGCTTGCGGCGCAGGGAGCTGATGTACACCTCGACGATGTTGGGATCGCCCTCGTAGGCGAAGTCCCAGACGTGTTCGAGGATGTCGGGCTTGCCGACGACCTCTCCGGCGCGGCTCGCCAGCTGCTCCAGCACCGCGAACTCCTTGGCTGTCAGGGCCGCTTCGTCCTCCCCGCAGAACACCCGTCGGGCGGCCGTGTCCACGCGCAGGTCGCCGACGGCCAGCACGGGCGAGCCGCCGGCCCGGCCGCGGCGGCGCAGCAGGGCCTTCACGCGGGCGACGAGAACGACGTACGAGAAGGGCTTGGTCAGGTAGTCGTCGGCGCCGGTGTCGAGCCCCTCGGCCTCGTCGTACTCGCCGTCCTTGGCGGTGAGCATCAGGATGGGCACGTCGTGACCGGCGGCGCGCAGGGCGGCGCAGACCCGGTAGCCGTTCATGCCGGGGAGCATGATGTCGAGCACCACGAGGTCGTGCACACCCTCGGCGGCGCGGTGCAGCCCCTCCAGGCCGTCGTGGACGACGTCCACGGCGTACCCCTCGGCCGTCAGCCCGGCGGCGAGGGACAGGGCGAGCCGCTTCTCGTCCTCCACGATCAACAACCTCATGCGCTCAGGGTCGCAAACCGTGGCTGAAGATCTCTTCAGGTGGCTTCAGGCCCGGTTCAGCATCGCGCGGCGAGATTGGTTCCTGTCGCGACCGGCGACGAACACGACTCGGGAGGAACCTCATGAAGCGCAACCTGGTGATCGCGACCGTCGCGGCGGCCGTGCTGGTGGGCGGCGGCGCGTACACGGCGGTGGCGGTGTCGGCCGACGACAGCCCGTCGGCGTCCGCGCCGGCGTCGCGCTCGGTCCAAAACCGCAACGACGACCGGGACGACGACCGCGCCGAGCGGCCCGCGGGCGGGTTCGGTGCCGCCGAGGCCGTGGCGGCGGCTCTGAAGCACACACCGGGGACGGTGGCCTCCGTGGACCTCGACGACGACGGAGCGGGCCACTGGGAGGTGGAGGTCGTCGGCAGGGACGACGACCGCGAGCACGAGCTGAAGGTCGACGCGAGGACTGGCGCGGTGCGGGCCGACGACCGGAACGACGACGACCGCGACGACCGCGACGACGACCGTGCCGCGCTGCGCGCCGCGTCGGTGGACGCCCGCGAGGCGCTGGAGGCCGCGCTGAGGTCCCACCCGGGCGCGACGGTGACGTCGGTCGACTTCGACGACGACGGGGGCGACCACTGGGAGGTCGAACTCCACGAGGGCAAGGGCTCGGACGACGAGGCCGAGGTGATGGTCGACGCCAGGACTGGCGACGTGTCGCGGGAGAAGGCTGCGGCAGACGACGACGGCGCGGACGACTGACGCGAGGCTTCACCCCGCCCGTTCCCGTAACCGGGGGCTCCGCCCCCGACCCGCGCCTCAATCGCCGGCGGGGCTGACTTTGTCAGCCCGTCCGGCGATCGAGGACACCGCGCGAAGCGCGGTACGGGCCCGGGCGGAGCCCGGTTCGGGAAGGGGCGGGGCGGGAGGCCCGCCCCCGGCTACGACTGCGTCAGGCCCGCCACCAGTTCGTCCGCCGCCCGGTACGGGTCCAGCTCGCCCGCCACGATGCGCGCCGCCAGCGCGCCCAGGCGGCGGTCGCCGTGGAGGTCGCCGATGCGTTCGCGCAGGGCCGTGACCGCGATCGTCTCGACCTCCGTCGCCGCCCGGCGCGCGCGGCGCTCCGCGAGGACGCCGTGCTCCTCCATCCACGCCCGGTGCTTCTCCAGCGCCTCGACGACCTCGTCCACGCCTTCGCCCCGCGACGCGACCGTCTTGACGATCGGCGGCCGCCAGTCACCGGGGCCGCGGGCCTCGCCGAGGCCCAGCATGTGGTTCAGCTCCCGGGCCGTCGCGTCCGCGCCGTCCCGGTCCGCCTTGTTGACGACGTACACGTCGCCGATCTCGAGGATTCCCGCCTTCGCCGCCTGGATGCCGTCGCCCATGCCGGGCGCGAGCAGCACCACGGAGGTGTCGGCCTGGGAGGCGATCTCCACCTCCGACTGGCCGACGCCCACCGTCTCGACGAGGACCACGTCGCAGCCGGCCGCGTCCAGGACACGGATCGCCTGAGGCGCCGCCCAGGCCAGGCCGCCCAGATGGCCGCGGGTGGCCATCGAGCGGATGTAGACGCCCGGATCGGAGGCGTGGTCCGACATCCGGACGCGGTCGCCCAGCAGCGCCCCGCCCGAGAACGGCGACGACGGGTCGACGGCCAGGACGCCGACCCGCTTCCCGGCCCGCCGGTAGGCGGAGACCAGCGCCGAGGTGGAGGTGGACTTGCCGACGCCCGGAGAGCCCGTCAGCCCGACGACGTACGCCCCGCCGGTCAGCGGCGCCAACGCCGCCATGACCTCACGGAGTTGCGGCGCCGCACCCTCCACGAGTGAGATCAGCCGGGCCACGGCCCGCGGCCGGCCCTCCCTCGCCTGGGCGACCAGCTCGGGGACGTCCACCATGGTGCTGCTCCGATCCTCGTCGGGTACCGACTGTCCTACTTGGCCGGGACGCGGACGATCAGCGCGTCGCCCTGACCGCCGCCGCCGCACAGCGCGGCCGCACCGACACCGCCGCCGCGGCGCTTGAGCTCGAGCGCCAAGTGGAGCACCACCCGCGCGCCGGACATGCCGATGGGGTGGCCGAGCGCGATCGCGCCGCCGTTCACGTTCACCTTTTCCGGCGAAACGCCCAGGTCCTTCATTGACTGGTGGGCAACCGCGGCGAAGGCCTCGTTGATCTCGATGAGGTCGAGGTCGGAGACCTCCAGGCCCTCCTTCTTCAGGGCGTGCCGGATGGCGTTGGACGGCTGCGACTGCAGCGAGTTGTCGGGGCCGGCCACGTTGCCGTGGGCGCCGATCTCGGCGATCCACTCCAGGCCCAGCTCCTCGGCCTTGGCCTTGCTCATCACGACGACGGCGGCGGCGCCGTCCGAGATCTGCGAGGAGGTGCCCGCGGTGATCGTGCCGTCCTTCGCGAACGCGGGGCGCAGCTTGCCCAGCGACTCGGCGGTGGTCTCGGCGCGGATGCCCTCGTCCTTGGAGAACAGGATCGGGTCACCCTTGCGCTGCGGGATCTCGACGGGCGTGATCTCCGCCTCGAAGAGGCCGTTCTTCTGCGCCGCGGCGGCCCGCTGGTGGGAGAGCGCCGCGATCTCGTCCTGCACGTCGCGCGGGATGCCGAGGCGGGTGTTGTGCTTCTCCGTCGACTCGCCCATGGCGATGTTCTCGAAGGCGTCGGTCAGGCCGTCGTACGCCATGGCGTCGAGCATCTCGATCGCGCCGTACTTGAAGCCCTCGCGGGACTTGGGCAGCAGGTGCGGCGCGTTCGTCATGGACTCCTGGCCGCCGGCCACGATCACGTCGAACTCGCCGGCACGGATCAGCTGGTCGGCGAGCGCGATGGCGTCCAGACCGGACAGACACACCTTGTTGACGGTCAGGGCCGGGACGTTCATCGGGATTCCGGCCTTGACCGCGGCCTGACGGGCGGGGATCTGGCCGGCGCCCGCCTGGAGCACCTGCCCCATGATCACGTACTGCACCTGGTCACCGCCGATGCCCGCACGGTCGAGGGCGGCCTTGATGGCGAAGCCGCCGAGGTCGGCGCCGGAGAAGGACTTGAGCGAGCCGAGCAGACGGCCCATGGGCGTACGGGCACCCGCGACGATCACGGAAGTGGTACCGGTCGTTCCAGACATGTGCACGATCCCCTTTCAGCCGCAGCTGAGGAGTGAACGAGGGTTTACTCAAATGTACTGAGCGGTACCGTCGCCGGTCACCGGTCGGCCGGTGTGATCGCGCGCACGTTGCGTAACCGGCCGCCGGGGCGCTGCACTGGAGCAATGCTGACGCGAATCGACCACATCGGGATCGCCTGTTTCGACCTCGACAAGACTGTCGAGTTCTACCGTGCGACCTACGGCTTCGAGGTCTTCCACTCCGAGGTCAACGAAGAGCAGGGCGTGCGGGAGGCCATGCTCAAGATCAACGAGACGTCCGACGGCGGCGCCTCCTACCTCCAGCTCCTGGAGCCCACCCGCGAGGACTCCGCGGTGGGCAAGTGGCTGGCCAAGAACGGCGAGGGTGTGCACCACATCGCCTTCGGGACGGCGGACGTCGACGGCGATGCCGCGGACATCCGCGGCAAGGGCGTACGCGTCCTCTACGACGAACCGCGTATCGGCTCCATGGGGTCGCGCATCACCTTCCTGCACCCGAAGGACTGCCACGGCGTTCTCACCGAACTCGTCACCTCGGCAACGGAGCACTGACCGACACGATTCCCGGCCCGGTAGAGTGGGCCGTTCCGGGCCGGGGCCGGGTCGGGGCCGTGCCGCGTCTCCGTCGTTGATCTGTCACCATTCCCCGGGGGGCCGTTCGCCGGCGAACGGTGCTCGTGTGGAGACAGTTGCGACCAGGGGACGGATGGGACCGCGCAGTGCGGGGCTACGAACGCCAGGAGAGCCACCGAGCTGACGACGACCACCTCTCGCGGTTCGAGGCCGAGATGGACCGGCTGAAGACCGAGCGGGAGAAGGCCGTCCAGCATGCCGAGGACCTCGGCTACCAGGTCGAGGTGTTGCGCGCCAAACTCCATGAGGCGCGCCGGACCATCGCCTCCCGCCCCGCGTATGACAGCGCCGACCTCGGCTACCAGGCCGAGCAATTGCTCCGTAATGCCCAGATCCAGGCGGACCAGCTGCGCTCGGACGCCGAGCGGGAGCTGCGCGAGGCGCGCGCCCAGACCCAGCGCATCCTGCAGGAGCACGCCGAGCACCAGGCGCGCCTGCAGGCCGAGCTGCACGCCGAGGCGGTGCAGCGCAGGCAGCGTCTCGACCAGGAGCTGGCCGAGCGCCGCCAGACCGTCGAGTCGCACGTCAACGAGAACGTCGCCTGGGCCGAGCAGCTGCGCGCCCGCACCGAGTCGCAGGCGCAGCGTCTGCTGGACCAGTCCCGCGCCGAGGCCGAGCAGTCCCTCGCCGCGGCACGCGCCGAGGCCGCCAGGATCGCCGAGGAGGCCCGTCGCCGGCTCGGCAGCGAGGCCGAGGCGGCCCGCGCCGAGGCCGAGGCGATCCTGCTGCGTGCCCGCAAGGACGCCGAGCGGCTGCTGACCGCCGCCTCCAACCAGGCGCAGGAGGCGACCTCCCACGCCGAGCGGCTGCGGTCGTCGACCACGGCCGAGTCCGACCAGGCCCGCCAGCAGGCCACCGAGCTCAGCCGTGCCGCCGAGGCGCGGATGCAGGAAGCGGAGGAGAAGCTCCGCGAGGCGCGGGCCGAGGCCGAGAAGCTGGTCACCGAGGCCAAGGAGTCCGCGGCCAAGCAGCTTTCGTCGGCCGAGTCGGTCAACGAGCAGCGCACGCGCACGGCCAAGGCGGAGATCGCCCGTCTCGTCGCCGAGGCGACCAAGGAGTCCGAGGCGCTGAAGGCGGACGCCGAGCAGGCGCTCGCGGACGCCCGCGCCGAGGCGGAGAAGCTGGTCGCCGACGCCACCGAGAAGGCCCGTACGGCCGCGGCCGAGGATTCGGCCGCCCAGCTCGCGAAGGCTGCCCGCACCGCGGAGGAGGTGCTGACCAAGGCGTCCGAGGACGCCAAGGCGACCACCCGTGCGGCGAGCGAGGAGGCCGAGCGGATCCGGCGCGAGGCCGAGGCCGAGGCGGACCGGCTGCGCGGCGAGGCGGCCGAGCAGGCCGACCAGCTCAAGGGCGCGGCGAAGGACGACACCAAGGAGTACCGCGCCAAGACGGTCGAGCTGCAGGAGGAGGCGCGCCGGCTGCGCGGCGAGGCCGAGCAGCTGCGGGCCGAGGCGGTCGCCGAGGGCGAGCGGATCCGCGGCGAGGCGCGGCGCGAGGCCGTCCAGCAGATCGAGGAGGCGGCGAAGACCGCCGAGGAGCTGCTGACCAAGGCGCGTACGGACGCGGACGAGCTGCGGACGAAGGCGGCGGCCGACTCCGAGAAGGTGCGCACCGAGGCGATCGAGCGCGCCACCACGCTGCGCAAGCAGGCCGAGGAGACGCTGGAGCGCACCCGCGCGGAGGCCGACCGGCTGCGTGCGGAGGCCGAGGAGCAGGCGGACGGCATGCGCGCGGCGGCCGAGGCCGCCGCGGACCGGCTGCGCGAGGAGACCGAGCGCGGCGTCGCGGCCCGGCAGGCGGAGGCGGCCGAGGAGCTGACGCGGCTGCACAGCGAGGCCGAGGCCCGGCTCGCGAGCGCCGAGGAGAACCTGACCGAGGCCCGCGCGGAGGGCGAGCGGATCCGCCGCGAGGCGGCGGAGGAGACAGAGCGGCTGCGGGCCGAGGCCGCGGAGCGGCTGCGTACGCTCCAGGCGCAGGCCGAGCAGGAGGCGGAGCGGCTGCGCGACGAGGCCGCGGCCGACGCGTCGGCGGCCCGTGCGGAGGCCGAGTCCGTCGCCGTACGGCTCACCAGCGACGCGGCGGCCGAGGCGGAGCGGCTGCGCACCGAGGCGCAGGACACCGCCGACCGGGTACGGGCGGAGGCCGCGGCGGCCGCCGAGCGGGTCGGTGCGGAGGCCGCCGAGGCGCTCGCCGCCGCACAGGAGGAGGCGGCCCGCCGGCGGCGGGCGGCCGAGGAGACCCTCGAGTCCGCGCGCGCCGAGGCGGGCCAGGAGCGCGAACACGCCCGCGAGCAGAGCGAGGAGCTGCTGGCGTCGGCCCGCAAGCGGGTCGAGGAGGCCCAGGCCGAGGCGCAGCGGCTCGTGGAGGAGGCCGACCGGCGGGCCACCGAGATGGTCTCGGCCGCCGAGCAGACCGCCCAGCAGGTCCGGGACTCCGTCAGCGGGCTGCAGGAGCAGGCCGAGCAGGAGATCGCCGGACTGCGCAGCGCCGCCGAGCACGCGGCGGAGCGCACCCGCAGCGAGGCGCAGGAGGAGGCGGACCGGGTCCGCGCCGACGCGTACGCGGAGCGGGAGCGGGCCTCCGAGGACGCGGCCAGGCTGCGGCAGCGGGCCCAGGAGGAGACGGAGGCGGCGCAGGCGCTGTCCGAGCGGACCGTCGCCGAGGCGATCGCGGAGGCGGAGCGGCTGCGGGCGGAGTCCTCGGAGTACGCGCAGCGGATGCGTACGGAGGCGTCGGACTCGCTGGCATCCGCCGAGCAGGACGCGTCGCGGGCGCGGGCGGAGGCGCGCGAGGACGCCAACCGGATCCGTTCCGAGGCGGCGGCGCAGGCGGACCTGCTGGTCGGCGAGGCGACCAGCGAGAGCGAGCGGCTGCGCACGGAGGCCGCCGGGGTGCTGGCCGCCGCGGAGGCGGACGCGACACGGCTGCTCACCGAGGCCGAGCAGATCAAGGTGGACGGCGAGGCCGAGGTCGAGCAGATGCGCGCGGCCGTGCGCGCCGACCGGGAGCAGGTGCTCGACGAGGCGCGGAAGGCCGCGGACAAGCGGCGTGCCGACGCCGCGGCGCAGGCCGACCAGCTGATCGCCGAGGCGACGAGCGAGGCCGAGCGGATCGCGGCCGAGTCGGCCGCCGACGCGGAGCGGATGCGGGCGGAGGCCGCCGAGACGGTGGGTTCCGCGCAGCAGGCCGCCGAGCGGATGCGGGCGGAGGCGGAGCGGCACCGCGCCGAGACGCAGGCCGCTGCCGAGCAGCTGCGCAACGAGGCGCGCGCCGAGGTGGACCGGCTGCTGGACGAGGCGCGCACGGAGGCGGCGAAGCGCCGCGCGGACGCGGCCCAGCAGGTCGACCAATTGATGGCCAAGGCGCAGGAGGAGGCGCTGCGCGCGGCCACCGAGGCGGAGGAGCAGGCCGACACGATGGTCGGCGCCGCCCGCAAGGAGGCCGAGCGGATCGTCGCCGAGGCCACCGTCGAGGGCAACGCCCGGGTGGAGAAGGCGCGTACGGACGCCGATGAGCTGCTGATCGGCGCGCGCCGGGACGCGACGGCGATAAGGGAACGCGGCGAGGAGCTGCGGGCCCGGGTCGAGAGCGAGATCGAGGAGCTGCACGAGCGGGCCCGCCGGGAGACGGCGGAGCAGCTGAAGACGGCCGGCGAGCGTGTCGACAAGCTGGTCAAGGCCGCCGAGCAGCAGCGGGCCGAGGCGGAGGCCAAGGCCGAGGCGCTGGTGTCGGACGCCGATTCCGAGGCCGGCAAGGTCAGGATCGCCGCCGTGAAGAAGGCGGAGGCGCTCCTGAAGGAGGCCGAGACCAAGAAGGCCGAACTGATCCGCGAGGCCGAGCGCGTGAAGGCCGAGGCCGATCGCGAGGCCGAGCGCACGATCGCCGAGGGCCGGCGGGAACTCGACGTGCTGGTGCGCAGGCGTGAGGACATCCAGGCCGAGATCTCGCGAGTCCAGGACGTACTCGAGGCGTTGGAGTCCTTCGAGGCGCCGACGGGGGGTAAGACTTCGGCCAATGGCGGCTCGGGAGCGGGAGCCGTCAAGGCGGGAGCGTCAGCAGGAGGTACACGTTCGAGTGGCAAGTCGTCCGACGACTAGCCACTCAAAAGGCTGGACATTCTCCAGATCAAACCGGCATCCGCTCGATGACACGCCGCTTCGGCCCCTAGGATTCCCTCTAACACCTCACCGGTCTCATTGACAGGAACCCCATGAGCGACACTTCCTCCCCCTTCGGCTTCGAGCTCGTGCGGCGTGGTTACGACCGCGGTCAGGTGGATGACCGCATTACCAAGCTCGTCGCCGACCGTGATAGTGCTCTGGCCCGAATCACCTCTCTGGAAAAGCGCATCGAGGAGCTCCACCTCGAGACGCAGAACGCCCAGGCCCAGGTCAACGACGCCGAGCCGTCGTACGCGGGTCTCGGCGCGCGTGTCGAGAAGATCCTCCGTCTCGCCGAGGAGGAGGCGAAGGACCTGCGAGAGGAGGCCCGTCGCGCGGCCGAGCAGCACCGTGAGCTCGCCGAGTCCGCCGCCCAGCAGGTGCGCAACGACGCCGAGGCGTTCGCTGCGGAGCGCAAGGCGAAGGCCGAGGACGAAGGCGTTCGGATCGTCGAGAAGGCGCAGGGCGAGGCCAACTCGCTGCGTGCCGACGCGCAGAAGGACGCGCAGTCCAAGCGCGAGGAGGCGGACGCCCTCTTCGAGGAGACCCGCGCCAAGGCCGCCCAGGCCGCCGCGGACTTCGAGACCAACCTGGCCAAGCGCCGTGAGCAGTCGGAGCGCGACCTGGCCTCGCGTCAGGCCAAGGCCGAGAAGCGCCTCGCCGAGATCGAGCACCGCGCCGAGCAGCTGCGCCTGGAGGCCGAGAAGCTGCGCACGGACGCGGAGCGCCGGGCCCGCCAGACGGTGGAGACCGCTCAGCGTCAGGCGGAGGACATCGTGGCCGACGCGAACGCCAAGGCCGACCGCATCCGCAGCGAATCGGAGCGCGAGCTGGCGGCGCTGACGAACCGCCGCGACTCGATCAACGCCCAGCTCACCAACGTCCGCGAGATGCTGGCGACGCTGACCGGTGCGGCCGTCGCCGCGGCGGGTACGCCGGCGGACGACGAGCCGATCTCCCGCGGGGTTCCGGCGCAGCAGTCCCGCTGACGCCCTCGCAGGCCTGATCCGACGAGTGCCCGGTGCCGAAGCGGCACCGGGCACTCGCGCGTCACCGGCCCTATGCGGAATGGCCCTCGTCCGTTGGGCGAACCCGGTGGCGGACGCCATGACGCGCCCGTAGCGTGAAACGCATGATCGAGCTCGAGGGCCTCACCAAGCACTTCGGCACGAAGGTCGCCGTCGACCATCTGTCCTTCACGGTCCGCCCGGGCATGGTGACCGGTTTCCTCGGTCCCAACGGCGCGGGCAAGTCGACGACGATGCGCATGATGCTCGACCTGGACAACCCCACGAGCGGCACGGTCAGGATCGACGGCAAGCACTACAGGGACCTCGACGAGCCGCTCAAGTACATCGGCGCCCTGCTGGACGCCAAGGCGATGCACGGCGGCCGCAGCGCCTACCACAACCTGCTGTGTCTGGCCCAGGCGAACCGGATCCCGGCGAGCCGCGTGGCCGAGGTCCTGGACGTGGTCGGACTGACGGCGGTGGCACGCAAGAAGGTCAAGGGCTTCTCCCTCGGCATGGGCCAACGGCTCGGAATCGCTTCGGCGCTGCTCGGCGATCCGGAGATTCTCATGTTCGACGAGCCCGTCAACGGTCTGGACCCCGAGGGAATTCACTGGATCCGCAATCTGATGAAGGCCCTTGCCGCAGAAGGCCGGACGATCTTCGTCTCGTCCCATCTGATGAGCGAAATGGCGCTCACCGCCGACCACTTGATCGTGATCGGCCAGGGCAGACTGCTCGCCGACACATCGATGGCCGATTTCATTCACGAGAACTCCCGCGGTTATGTCCGGCTGCGCACTCCGCAGCGGGAGAGGCTGCTCGACGTCCTGCACGCCGCCGGTCTGATCGCCGTCGAATCGGGCAACGGCACGCTGGAGATCGACGGGGCGTCCACCGAGCAGCTGGGCGAGCTGGCGGCGGAGCACCGGATCGTTCTGCACGAGCTCAGCGCCCAACGCGCCTCGCTGGAGGAGGCGTTCATGCAGATGACGGCCGGCGCGGTGGAGTACCACGCGCATGCGACCGGCCCCGCCGCACCGCCCTCCGCACCTGCCGCCACCGGCACCGCCGCCCCGCAGTGGGCCCCGCGCAGCAAGGGAGCCTGACCGATGGCATCCGTACCCGCCGTCCTCCAGTCCGAGTGGACCAAGATCCGTACGGTCTCCTCGACGCGCTGGACCCTGATCTGCGCGCTCGCGGTCACGGTCGCCATGAGCGCCGCGCTCTGCGCCCTGATGAACTCCACCTTCGACGACCTGCCGGAGGCCGAGCGCCTCACCTTCGACCCGACGCTGATCAGCTTCTCGGGAATGGTGCTGGGTCAGCTGGCGATGGTCGTCTTCGGCGTCCTCGTGGTCGGCACGGAGTACAGCTCCGGCATGATCCGCACGTCGCTCGCGGCCGTTCCGCAGCGCGCCACCTTCCTGTTCGGCAAGATCACGGTGGCCGGGCTGCTGGCCCTGGCGGTCGGGATGGCGACGAGCTTTCTGACCTTCTTCCTCGGCCAGGCGCTGCTGGGCGAGTACCGCACCACGATCGGCGAGGAGAACGTGCTGCGCGCGGTGGTCGGCGGCGGCCTCTACATGGGCCTGATGGCGATCTTCTCGATGGGCGTCGCGGCGATGCTGCGGAGCTCGATGCTGTCGCTCGGCATCCTGATGCCGTTCTTCTTCCTGGTGTCCCAGATCCTCTCCGCGGTCCCGGGCGCGAAGGACGTGGCCCGCTACTTCCCCGACCAGGCCGGCTCCAAGATCATGCAGGTCGTCCCGGGCGCGATGAACAGCGGCGACTCCGCCTACGGGCCGTGGGGCGGCCTGGGCATCATGCTGCTGTGGGTGGCGGCGGCGCTGATCGGCGGCGTCCTGGTGCTCAAGAAGCGGGACGCGTAGGCGTCCTGGACGCGGCGCCCGGGAGCGGGAGGCGGCCGCCGCGGAATCCGGGACTCACGGCGCGCGGGCTTGATGGGAACCGTCAAGGCCCGGATATCCTCCTAACTCTTACGGGGGCGTACGGCATGCATGGCCTGTGCCCCGACGACCTGAAAGTCGATGGGGCTGGAGAATGATCGAGGCAGTCGGCCTGACGAAGCGCTACGGCGCCAAGACGGCCGTGTACAACCTTTCCTTCCAGGTGCGGCCCGGGGCCGTCACCGGGTTCCTCGGGCCCAACGGAGCCGGCAAGTCCACGACCATGCGCATGATCCTCGGGCTCGACAAGCCGACGGAGGGGCAGGTCACCATCAGCGGCCGGCCGTACCGGCAGCTGCCGAACGCGCCGCGGCAGGTCGGTGCGCTGCTGGACGCCAAGGCCGTGCACGGCGGGCGCAGTGCGCGCAGCCACCTGCTGTCGCTGGCGCAGCTGTCCGGCATCCCGGCCCGCCGGGTCGACGAGGTGCTGGGCGTCGTCGGTCTCCAGGACGTCGCCAAGCGCCGTTCCAAGGGCTTCTCCCTCGGTATGGGGCAGCGGCTCGGCATCGCGGCCGCGCTGCTCGGCGACCCGCAGGTGCTGCTCTTCGACGAGCCGGTCAACGGTCTCGACCCCGAGGGCATCCTGTGGGTGCGCAACCTGATGAAACAGCTGGCCGCCGAGGGCCGTACCGTCTTCGTCTCCTCCCACCTGATGAGCGAAATGGCGCTCACCGCCGACCACTTGATCGTCATCGGCCGGGGGCAGCTGCTCGCGGACATGAGCGTCAAGGAATTCATCTCGCACAACTCGGCCGATTTCGCGCGTGTGCGCACGCCGCAGACCGACCCGCAGCAGCGCGAGAAGCTTCTCGCTGCGCTCACCGAGGCGGGCGGGCAGGTCATGTCCGAGCCGGACGGCGCGCTGCGCGTCACCGGGCTCGCCCTGCCGAGGATCAGCGACGTGGCCCACGAGGCCGACGTCCGGCTGTGGGAGCTGTCGCCGCACCAGGCCTCCCTGGAGGAGGCGTACATGCGGATGACGCAGGGCGCCGTCGACTACCGCTCCACCGACGACCAGAAGGCGGGGCTGATGCAGCAGCCGCCGATGGGCTACATGCCGCCGCAGCAGCCGCAGATCCCCGAGGTCCCGCAGCAGGGCTGGTACGCCCCGCCGCCGCCCGGAGCAGGCCAGAACCCGTACGCGGCCGTGGCGCCGGGCGCCCCCGCTCGGCCCGCGCCGCCCGCCGCTCCCCCTGCCGCCGCCCCCGCCGACCTGACCAAGCCCGAGGACACCCGATGACCACCCCCTACCAGCACCCGGGCGCCGCGTCCCCGACGTACGCCTCCCCGATCCCGGTCCGCAGCGCCCACCTCGGGGACGCCCTCGCCTCGGAGTGGACCAAGATCCGTTCGGTGCGCTCCACGATGTGGACGCTCGGCGTGATGATCGTGCTCATGGTGGGCATCGGCCTCGGCACTGCGGCGATCGTGGCCGCCAGCGACGTCGACCTCCAGGGCGAGTCGGCGCTCGGCTTCGGCTTCTTCGGCGTTCTGCTCGGCACGATCTGCGTGATCACGCTGGGCGTGCTGACGATCGCCTCCGAGTACGGCACGGGCATGATCCGTACAACCCTGACCGCCTGCCCCAGCCGTTCGCGCGTGCTGGCCGCCAAGGCGATCGTCTTCTTCGGCCTCGTCTTCACCATCACGGCGGTCTTCGCGGCGCTCGTCGCCGTCGTCCAGACGGGCATGGTCGAGGCCACCGAGCCCACCGGCGACGAGTGGCTGCGCGCGACGGTCGGCGTGGCGCTCTTCGTCGCCTCGATCGGTCTGCTGTCGCTGGCCGTCGGCACCATGATCCGGCACTCCGCCGGCGCGATCACGATCATGATCGGCGTGATGCTGCTGCCGCTCGTCGCGGCCATGTTCATGTTCTCGGAATCGCTCGCCGACGTGCAGGAGTTCCTGCTCGACTACGCCATCCCGAGCCAGCTCATCGGCATCTACGGCGAGGCCGCGGCCGGCGGCTCCTCGGGCCCGGTCGGCTGGGAGCCGGTGTGGATCATGCTCGGCATCACCGCGGCGGCGATGGGCGGCGCGTTCGCCGTGCTCAACAGCCGCGACGTCTGAGACGTCAGTAGCGAGGCGCGTTCCGGGACCGCTGCACCCTCGTGGTGCGGCGGTCCTTCGCGTTCCAGCACGCCTTGTGCCAGTGGCGTCGTTCGTCAAGGCCGCCGTGCTGGGGCCAGGCCACCACGTGCGCGAGGCCGGAGGGGATCTCCTGGTCGCAGCCCGGGCAGCGGTACGTCTTGCCGGCGGCACTTGCGCCCGCGACATGGCGCACCGACCAGTCCTCGCCCTGCCAGGTCTCGCTGCTCCCGAACCCGCCGTACCGGTCGCCGCTCCCCGCTGCTCGCTCGGTCGGCTTCTCGCCGCCTCGGGGGCGGTTGCGGCGCGGGGACACGTGGACACCTCACAGAGAGTCGGAACAGTTCCTTTCCAGCGTACGGGCCGAGAAGTGGGGCACTCGCCCTTCCGGCCGCGGGACCGTGGTCGCCGGTTACCGGACAATCGCAACAACTTCCCGTCCGGCCGTGCCTTTGGCACGTGTCAGACGTTGTTGCCGGTAGGGGGAGTGACGCGTCGGCCGCAAGGAGGCTACAGGCGATGCGCGTGGGGACTTTCGTACTGGCCGCCCAGTTCCCGGGCCAGGGGCAGGGGGAGGCGCTGCACCGCGCGGTGCGGACCGCCGAGGTCACGGAGGAATCCGGGCTGGATTCCGTCTGGTTGGCGGAGCACCATTTCGTACCGTACGGGGTGTGCCCGTCGGCCGTGACGCTTTCGGCGCTGCTCCTCGGCCGCACGCGCCGGATCGGGGTCGGCACGGCCGTGAGCGTGCTGCCGACCGCCCATCCCGTGGCGCTCGGCGAGCAGGCGGCGCTGCTCCATCTCACCTCGGGCGGGCGGTTCACGCTCGGCGTGGGGCGCGGGGGGCCGTGGGTCGACCTGGAGGTGTTCGGCGCCGGACCGGCCGCCTACGAGAACGGATTCCCCGAGTCGCTCGACCTGCTGATGCGTTGGCTTCGCGAGCCGCGCGTCGGCGCGGACGGCGAGCGGTACGCCTTCCGCGAGGTCGCGGTCGTCCCGCGGCCGGACGAGCTGATCGGCGGTCCGCCCGGGGGCCCCGAGGTCGTCGTCGCCTGTACGTCCCCGAAAAGCGTGAAGCTCGCCGCGGAGCGCGGGCTGCCCATGCTGCTCGGGATGCACTGCGGGGACGAGGAGAAGGCGGAGATGGTCGCCCTGTGGCGTACACATGCGCGGGCCTGCGGCCGGTCCCCCGACGAGATCGCGGCGGCCGGGCATGTGTCGGCGGGCGTCGTCCAGATCGCCGACCGGGCCGCCGACGCGACCGAGACCTTGGTGAAGGCGATGCCCGGCTGGCTCAAGCGGGGCCTGGAGGCGCATGTCACGGTCGACGGCCGGCCCCGCACGATGCGCGACCCCCTGGCCTACACGGAACTGCTGTGCGCGCTGCATCCGGTGGGCCCGCCCCGGCTGGCGGCCGACCGGCTCGCGGCGACGGCGGAGCGGACCGGCATCACGCGCTTCGCGCTGCTGGCCGAAGGCTCGGGCGATCTGGCGGCGACCGAGGAGAACGTACGGCGCCTGGGCGCGGAAGTGCTGCCGCAGCTCGCCTGAGCGCCCCCGGCCGTACGGCCCCGGCCGGTCCCGTCGAACCCGGCCGGGGGCGTACACGCTCAGTGAAACGCGCACAGTGCCGCCGCCCCGGCCATCCGGAGCGGTTTCCTCCCGCGAGGCTGAGCGGCAGCGGAAGTTCTCAGCAGTCGCGCAGTTCGGGCGACTGGTTGAGCAGCTGGGCCCGTACGGAAGTGAAGCGGGCGAGCCGCTCGTCCACCGAGGAGTCCAGCGGGAACACCGCGACGCGGTGGCAGTTCTGGAATGCCAGACGCACACCGAAGTGCCGCTGGAGCGCACCGCGAATGGCGTCACTCGCGAGTGCGCGCAGCAGCTGACCACGTGCCTGCTCGTCCGGCGGAGGCGTCTGGTTGTCGGCGAAGTCGCCGCCGTCCACCTTCAGCTGAGCCACCAGAGAACTGATCATCTCCCATGCGTAGGGCAGGGAGGTCCGGACGCAGTCGACGAAGGCTGCTTCGTCGACCTCGCCTCGCTCGGCCTGTTCCAACAGCGCCGGTGAGACGTCGAGCGACATGGGTTCTCCTCTCGCGGCCCCGGGCGAACGGGGCCTTACGGGCAGGGAGGGAGGTAGCGGACGAAACGACGGCATACGAACGACGTAAGACGACGCAGAGTGCACGAGCGGCAACCTCCCGCTTCCACGGTAAGTGCGGTGTCTTGAGCGCACCAGGAGATTGGGAGCACAACCGGCCAAATAAGAAGGGGGCTTCCGGGGCGAATCGCGCGGGGCGGTGTCGGTCGAGTAGCGTTGCCGACCATGCGTCTCGTCATCGCCCGCTGCTCCGTGGACTACGCGGGCAGGCTCACCGCCCATCTGCCCTCCGCTCCCCGATTGATCCTGGTCAAGGCGGACGGCAGTGTGTCCATCCACGCCGACGACAGGGCGTACAAACCGCTGAACTGGATGTCGCCTCCCTGCACCTTGAAGGAGGGCGACGACAGTGTGTGGACCGTGGTGAACAAAGCGGGCGAGAAACTGATCATCACGATGGAAGAAATCCTCCACGACTCGTCGCACGAGCTCGGGGTGGACCCGGGCCTCATCAAGGACGGCGTGGAAGCGCACCTGCAGGAGCTTCTGGCCGACAGGATCGAGACACTCGGCGACGGATACAGCCTGATCCGCCGCGAATACCCCACGGCCATCGGCCCGGTGGACATCCTGTGCCGCGACGCGGACGGCGGGACGGTGGCGGTGGAGATCAAACGCCGCGGCGAGATCGACGGCGTGGAACAGCTGACCCGCTACCTCGAACTCCTCAACCGCGACCCGCACTTGGCCCCGGTGAAGGGCGTGTTCGCGGCCCAGGAGATCAAGCCCCAGGCCAGGGTGCTGGCGACGGACAGGGGAATCGGCTGCGTGGTGCTGGACTACGACGCGCTGCGGGGCATCGAGGACGACAAACTCCGCCTGTTCTGACGGGTCTGCGCCCCGTTGCCCCCCGCGGGCGGAGGCCGCTGCGCGGGTGAGGCGGTGAAGGCGGTGCGGGCTGCGCCCGCGGGACGAGTGCGAGGTTGCGCCGGGGCGGGCCGCCGCGGGCACCTCAGCCCGGGCACGCGTAGGGCTGCGCCTGCAGGGCAGACGGTCCTGCCGACGGGGCGGCTGCGGGGTGCGCCGGCAGGCGCGAGTGCGTGCACCCGCGGTACTGGTCGCGCGCCGAAGCTCGGCCTGCGGCCGACGGCGACAACGGCCGCTCCGCGAAAGCCGAGCAAGGCCGCGCCCACAAGACGGAGGGCCAACAGCGCGGGCGGCTGCGCCATGGCCGACGCGGCCCGCAGAGCGAGTGTGGGCTGCGTCTGCATGCCGGGAGGCAGGGAGGCGCGGGCCGGGCGCATGCCGACGCCCGCTGCGGAGAAGGCCCTGCCGACGGGGGCGTGAGGGTGCGCCCGCTGTACCGGTCGCGCGCAGCGGGCGACGGCGTCAACGGCCACGCCCGCAAGGCGGGGGCCGACAGCGCAGGCGGGCTCGTCGGCCATGCCGGCCAGGGCGCCCCGGCGCGGCCCGCGGCCGAAAGCCGCGTCGCGCAGAGGCTGCGTCCCCGCCGGGGACGCGGCACGGCGTCGGAGACGTCGGTCCCCTACATCACCGGCGCGGACGAGCTCTCCGGGGCCGACGGGCCGCTTGCCGATGTTTCGCCGCCGGGGGACGACGACGTCTCGGTGTCGGACGGCGACGGCGTACCCGTGGGCGCAGTCTCCGTCGGGGACGGCTTCGGCGGCGTCGACGGCGGGTTCGGCGTGGAGCGCGTCGGTGTCGGACGCGGCGCCTGCGCCGTCTCCGACGGGCTGCCCGGCTGCGACGGCGTCGACGACGGGGTCTCGCCCGGCGCCGCCGGCGCGTCGGGGGCCGTGGACGTGCCCGGCACCGCCGACGACGTCGGACTCTTCGTCGCGCCCTTGTCGTCCGGCTTCTGCGACCCGTCGTCCGCCGGGTCCTGGGGCGTCTCCCAGTCCTCCGTGAAGTCGTCCCCGTCCGTCTGCTGCCCGTTCTTGACGTTGTCCGCCGGGGCCTCCTCCTTGTCGGAGGCCGCCCCGAGCGTCACCACCGTGCCGAGGACGACCGCGAGCAGCGCACCCGCTCCCGCCGCGACCACGTTGCGCCGGGCGCCGAGGAGGGCGAGACCGCGCCGGGACGGCGGCGCGGTGGCGGTCGCCGGCGTCACGGGCTCGTCCTCCGGTCCCGTACGAGGCAGCTGCGACGTCGTGGCCGTGAGCCCGGACAGCGGGGACACGGGCTGCGCCGGGGTCTCCGTACGTATCGTCGGCGCCTCGGGCTTGGGCGTCAGCCCCGACGCACGGTCCTCGACGAGCGCCAGCGCCCGCCGCCCCGCCACCGTGCCGCGCTTGTCCGCGAGCGCGCCGCGCATCCCGATGGAGGCCTCGAGCTCGGCCCTGGCGCGCTCGAGGTTGCCGGTGCAGAGCGCGAGAACGCCCAACTCGTGGTGGAAGTAGGCGTCTTCGGCGACCTCGCCCGCGATCCTGGCGGCCTCCGAGCCGGCCCGGAGGGCCTTCTCCCAGGCGGTCCAGTGCAGCCCCGCGGCGAACACGGGCGCGGCAGCGCGGGCCAGCCGCACGGCCGCGCCCGCGTGCCCGGCGTCCCGGCCGCCCGAGACCAGCGCGCCCAGCGCGGCGAGCACGGCGTCCGACTCGGCCATCGCGCGCTCGGGCGTGACCGACGGGTGGCCCGACCACCAGGCGTAATGCTGGGCGGCGGTGTGCGCGTGGGCGACGGAGTCCTTGTCGTAGCCCTTCTCCCGCAGTTGCGCGAGCACTCCGGCCGCCAGCCGGTAGCGCGTGCCGACCGGGGAGAGGAGCCCGCAGCCCATGAGTTCGCCGAGCGCCGCGTCCGCGTGGGTGTCGCCGACGAGCGCCGGCAGGTGTGCCTGGTGCGGTACCTCGCCGCCGAGGGCGACGGCGATCCGCAGGGTCTGCCGCGCGGACTCGCTGAGCCGCGAGGCGAGCAGCGGCGCGGGCGCCGCCCCCTCCCCCAGCGTCGGCAGCGGTACGTCCCGGCCCTGCGCGGCGTCGAACGCCGCGAACTCGTCCACAGCCTCCGGATCCCCGCGCAGCTCGTCGCCCTGCCTCAGCAGCCCACCGGCCTGCACGAAGCGCAGTGGCAGGCCCTCGGACTCGAACCAGAGGTCGCCCGCCCAGTTCGACTCGTCCTCGGTGAGCGGCCGCTCCACGATGTGCGAGAGCAGCTCCAGCGCCGTCGCGCGGCCGAGGCCGCCGAGGAAGACCTCTTCGAGAGGCGAGTCCGCGGAGGGCGCGGGCACGTCGGGCGTTGTGGCGAGCAGGAAGGCGCACTCGGGAGCGGCGTCGAGCAGCTCGTCGAGCGCGGCGCCGCCGAACTCCAGGTCGTCGAGGACGACGACGGCCCCGATGTCGCGGACGAATCCCGCGAGCGCGTTCCGGTCGGGCCGGTGGCCGGGCGCGGAGAAGACGATGGTGAAGAGCTCCTGGAGGAGCTCCCCGGGGGTGCGGTGGTGGCCGTTGAGGCGTATGACACCGTCGGGCGCGAGGTCCGCGCAGTCCTCTGCCACCGCGTCGAGGAGGGTGCTGCGTCCGGAGCCCGCGGGGCCGGTGAGCCGTACGGATCGGCCCTGGCCGAGCAGGCGGACGAGCCGCTCCCGCTCCTCGCCCCGTTCCAGCAGCGGCAGCCGCGGGGACGCGGGCCCCGGCGGCACGGGAGGCAGCGCGGCGCGCTGCCGCTCCACGCGTTCGGCGGCGGTGCGCCGGACCGGCCGCGCGGGCTGCTCCCCGGGCGGGCAGGGCTCGATCTCGCTGCCGTCGACGGGGTTGACGGTGAGCAGGAAGTCGCCCGAGACGACCTTGACGGTGCGCGCGTGCGCCGGTGCGGCCTTCGCGGCCGGAGTGACGGCGTCGCGCGGCGGCCGTGCCGCGCCGTTGCCGAAGCTGCCGCCGTCGCCGAAGCCGCCCTCGCCGAAGCTGTCGTTGTCCATGGTGAAAGCCCCCAGATACGGTTCGCCTGGCCTCGCGCCGCCGGGATCTGCCGATCCCGGGGCCCGAGCCGCGTGCGGATGCCCTCCCGGCCTTTCTGCACGCTCGCCGTCGCTTCGGTCCGGTGCCCACCTGATGGGTCCTTCACAAGGGTGGGCGCCTGAACCCTAGACGCTCTGTCGGCGTGGCGGAACCGGCGGGGTCCCGCGCCGCCTGGGACGTCACGGTCTCGGGAGATTTGCGCGACTCATGCCGTCCCGTGGGGCTCATGCCGTCACGTGAGTCTCGTGCCGTCCCGGGCGGCTCGTACCGTCGTGCCCGATCGGACCCGCGTCAGACCCGGGGCAGGGATTCGGCCGCGAGGCCGCCTTCGATCGCGAGGATGCGGTGCAGCCGGGTCGCGACGAGGAGCCTCTGCATCTGCGGCGGGACACCGCGCAGCACCAGGCGGCGGCCGCACCGGCCGGCCCGCCTGTGCGCGCCCATGATGACCCCGAGCCCGGTGGCGTCCCAGGAGTCGAGATGGGTCAGGTCGAGCACCAGGTCGCCGACTCCGTCGTCGACGGCCGAGTGCAGGACCGTACGGGCGTCCGCCGCGCTGCGGACGTCGAGGCGGCCCCCGACGACCAGCTCGGCGTGGTCGCCCCTGATGTGCATATGCGCTCCCCGAGAACTCTTCGCTACCCCGTAACCGATACTTCTTCGTCTAGCAACAACTGACTGCCCGGCACCTGGAGGGGTTGCTGTTTGTAAGCGAACCGATACCGAATTCACCCCGGCGGGCGATACCGAATCGGTCGATATGGTCAGTGCTTGTAGAAGCCCTGCCCGCTCTTGCGCCCGATGTCACCGGCATCCACCATCCGGCGCATCAGCTCCGGCGGCGCGAACTTCTCGTCCTGCGACTCGGTGTAGATGTTGCTGGTCGCGTGCAGCAGGATGTCGACGCCCGTCAGGTCGGCGGTGGCCAGCGGCCCCATGGCGTGACCGAAGCCGAGCTTGCAGGCGATGTCGATGTCCTCGGCGCTGGCGACGCCCGACTCGTACAGCTTCGCGGCCTCGACCACGAGCGCCGAGATGAGGCGGGTGGTGACGAAACCGGCGACGTCGCGGTTGACGACGATGCAGGTCTTGCCGACCGACTCGGCGAACTCCCGGGCGGTGGCGAGCGTTTCGTCGCTCGTCTTGTAGCCGCGGACCAGCTCGCACAGCTGCATCATGGGCACCGGCGAGAAGAAGTGGGTGCCGACGACGCGCTCCGGACGCTCCGTCACGGCCGCGATCTTGGTGATCGGGATGGCGGAGGTGTTGGAGGCGAGGACGGCGTCGTCCCGTACGAGCTTGTCGAGCGCACGGAAGATCTCGTGCTTGACCTCGAGCTTCTCGAAGACGGCCTCGACGACGATGTCCGCGTCGGCGACGGCGTCCAGATCGGTCGTGGTGGTGATGCGGGCCAACGCGGCCTCGGCGTCGGCGGCTTCGAGCTTGCCCTTGGAGACGAACTTGTCGTACGACGCCTTGATGCCGTCCCGGCCGCGGGTCACAGCCTCGTCGGTGACATCGCGGAGTACGACGTCCCAGCCGGCCTGGGCCGAGACCTGCGCGATTCCGGACCCCATGAGTCCGGCCCCGATGACGGCGAGCTTCCTGGCCACTGCGGCACCCCTTAACAGCTGTTTACATGTTCGCTCTCTGGCGGAGGTTAGCGCCCGTGAGGTGCCCTGTGACCATGAAGAGATGCGCGTCACGTCCCACATGGCGGACATCACACCGCCGGACGGCGTGTCCACCCGGAAGGGTGCCCGTTCGTCCCCCTGCGCCGTGACGGCGGGCACACGTGTGCCCCGCGGGGCTCGCGCGTAACTACGCTGGCCGTATGGTCAATCTGACGCGTATCTACACCCGTACCGGCGACCGGGGCACCACCGCTCTGGGCGACATGAGCCGCACCGCCAAGACCGATCTGCGCATCGCCGCGTACGCCGACGCCAACGAGGCCAATGCCGTCATCGGCACGGCCATCGCCCTCGGGCAGCTCGGCGAGGACGTCGTGAAGGTCCTCGTCCGCGTGCAGAACGACCTGTTCGACGTGGGCGCGGACCTGTCGACCCCGGTGATCGAGAACCCGAAGTACCCGCCGCTGCGGGTCGAGCAGTCGTACATCGACAAGCTGGAGGCGGACTGCGACCGCTTCCTGGAGGAGCTGGAGAAGCTGCGCAGCTTCATCCTGCCCGGCGGCACGCCGGGGGCGGCGCTGCTGCACCAGGCGTGCACGGTCGTGCGGCGGGCGGAGCGCTCGACGTGGGCGGCGCTGGAGGTGCACGGCGAGACGATGAACGCGCTGACGGCGACGTACCTGAACCGCCTGTCCGACCTCCTGTTCATCCTCGCGAGGACGGCGAACAAGGAGGTCGGCGACGTTCTGTGGGTCCCGGGCGGAGACCGCTGACCCCGGACACCGCGGCCAGGGTCCGGGGCGGTGAACGCCAGTCGCGTCCGGCGGGGACCGGTTCGGGCTCCGGCTCGGCCTTGGGGGCCTTCTTCGGCCACAGCGCGTACGACAGCGCGATCAGGCCGTGGATCGCGGCCGCCTGCCATGCGACGGTCATCCAGCTCTCCAGGGAAACCGTCCGGCTCGCGTCACCCACGTACCAGATCGCGATCTGCAGCAGCACGGTGGTGACGCCGGCGGCGATCAGGGTGCCCAGCCAGACGCGTCCCTCGTGCTTGGCACGGGCCATGCCGTAGCGCGGCGGCTTCGCGGGCGGCGGCGCGCCGCCGAAGCGGTGCGCGGCGTGTCCGTCGAGCCACTTGACCGTGCGGTGGCCGTGGCCGACCGTGTAGCCGATGTAGAGCGCGGCCAGGCCGTGCTTCCAGCTCGGTTCGGCGCCGCTCTCGAGGTCGACGGCCGTGGCGACGAGCAGCACGACCTCCAGCAGCGGTTCGCACAGCAGCAGCGCAGCCCCCGTGCGCGGCATCTTGAGCAGGTAGCGGGTGGCGAGTCCTGCGGCCAGCAGCACCCAGAAGCCGACCTCGCAGACCACGATCAGTGTGACGATCACGACGGCTCTCCTTTCGTACGGTTCCAGCGTGTCGGCACGGGACCGCGGTTTCGTCGTCGTGAGTGACGAGCTGCGACTGCATCGTTCGATGTAGTCGCGGCTCCGCCCGTACGGTGGGGCAGCGGGCGGCCGCCAGCGTGTTGGATGGGGACGTGTCCTTCCCCCGCCCGCACCGCGACGACGTCCTCATCGCGGCCGTGTGCCTGTTCGGCGGCCTGCTGCTGTGGTCGCTGGGGGTCCACACCAACGGCCCGTACGCCCCGCTGCCGTCGTGGGTGACGCTGGTTCCGCTGGTGGCGCTGGCCGGACTGGAGCTGCTGCGCCGGACCATGCCGCGCACGGCCCTGATCGCCGGTACGGCCGCGGTGGTGGTGGACCCGTTCACCCCGGGCAGCATCGTGTCGCTGCTGATGTTCGCGGACATCGTGTACGCGGCCGTGGTGTACGGGCCCCCCGCCTCCGCGCGCCGCATCCCGGTCACCACCGGGATGATCACGCTCGCGGTGACGATCGGTTTCCTCGCCTGGCTCAGGGAGCCGAGCGCCCTGCTGATCGGCCTCGTCACGGGGCTCGTCTCGTTCGGCCCCGCCACCACCGGCGCGATCGTGCGCAACCACCGGGAGGCCGCGGAGGCGGCCCGCCTGCGCGCCGAGCAGACCGCGCTGCTGGCCGAGATGGACCGGACGCAGGCCGTCGTCGCCGAGCGCGCCCGGATGGCGCGGGAGCTGCACGACATGGTCGCCAACCATCTCTCGGCGATCGCCATCCACTCCACCGCCGCGCTCTCGCTGGACGACGCGGCGACCACCCGGCAGGCGCTGACGGTCATCCGTGAGAACAGCGTCGAGGGGCTGGCCGAGATGCGCCGGCTCATCGGGCTGCTGCGGGACAGCAGCGGTGACGCGGAACCGGCCGCCGCCCCCACTCTGGCGGGCCTCGACGCCCTGGTGGACCAGGCCCGGACGAACGGGGCGTCGAGCGGCCTCACGTTCACGCTGCACGACGTACGGGAGCAGGCCGCGCGGCTGCCCGCGCCGGTGGAGATGGCCGCCTACCGGATCGTGCAGGAGTCGCTGACCAACGCGATCAAGCACGCGGAGGAGGGCGAGGTCCTGGTGGAGGTGTCGAACGACGGGGGGCGCGCGCTGACCGTGACGGTGACGAGCCCGTTCGGCCGACGGCCGGGACCGCGGGCGCCGGGATCCGGCGCCGGTCTCGTCGGGATGCAGGAGCGGGTGGCCCTGCTGGACGGGACGTTCGAGGCGGGGCCGGCGGCTCGGCCCGGTCCGGGGACCGGAAAGATCTGGCGGGTACGGGCGGAGCTGCCCGTACCGGACGACAAGGAGCCTTCGGGATGACGTGCGCAGCGGGACCGTCGGACGCACCGGGCGGGCAGACGCCGGTGGGCGCAACGGGCGCACAGGCGCCGGCGGACGCACAGGCGCCCATGGACGCACACGCGCCGGCGGGCGCACAGGCGCCGATGGACGCACCCGGCGGGCAGGCGCCGCCCCGGGTCATTCGGGTGCTCGTCGCCGAGGACCAGAGCGCCGTGCGCGCCGGGCTGGTGCTGATCCTGGGCAGTGCCCCGGACATCGAGGTGGCGGGCGAGGCCGCGGACGGGGAGGAGGCGGTCCGGCTGGCCCGCGAGCTGCGGCCCGACCTCGTGCTGATGGACGTGCAGATGCCGAAGCTGGACGGCGTCTCGGCGACCCGGCAGGTGGTCGCCGAGGGCCTGGCCGACGTGCTCGTGCTGACGACGTTCGATCTCGACGAGTACGTCTTCGGTGCGCTGCGGGCCGGGGCCGCGGGATTCCTGCTGAAGAACACGGACGCCAAGGACCTGATAGGAGCGGTGCGCACGGTGGCACGCGGCGAGGGCCTGATCGCTCCCGCGGTGACGCGCCGCCTGATCGCGGAGTTCGCCGCGCCGCGCGTCGCCCGCCCCGCCCAGGCGCCCGGCCTCTCGGCCATCGAGGCACTGACCCGCCGCGAGCGTGAGGTGCTGTCGTGCCTGGGCGAGGGGCTGTCGAACGCCGAGATCGCCGGCCGTCTGTCGATGGCGGAGGCGACGGTGAAGACGCACGTCAGCAGGCTGCTCGGGAAGCTGGAGCTGCGCAGCCGGGTCCAAGCGGCGGTGCTGGCACAGGAATTGGGGCATCTGATGCGGCCCGCTTGACAGGGCGTCACCTATGGTCTGGACCTATTGACGATTGGTCCAGACCTTCCTACTCTCACGGCACATACGCCGTGCGAGCCTCACGGCGCGCGCAGTGCACGGACCACCCCGACTTTTCCGTCCGCAACTCGAGGAGCTTCCTTGAGCACTCCCGTCACCGGGGCGCCCCGCCCCAGAAGCAGCTTCAGAGCCAGAACCACCGCGGGCCTGACCGCGCTTCTCCTCCCCCTCGCCGCCATGGTCGGCCTGGCCTCCCCCGCGGAGGCCGCTGCGTCGGCCACGGCCTCCTACACCAAGGTCTCCGACTGGGGATCCGGATTCGAGGGCAAGTGGACGGTGAAGAACACCGGCACCACCGCCCTCAGCTCCTGGACCGTCGAGTGGGACTTCCCCACCGGCACCGCCGTCACCTCCGCCTGGGACGCGGACGTCACGAACTCCGGCACCCACTGGACCGCGAAGAACAAGAGCTGGAACGGGTCACTCGCACCCGGCGCCTCCGTGTCCTTCGGCTTCAACGGCACGGGCTCCGGCTCCCCCTCCGGCTGCAAGCTCAACGGCGCGTCCTGCGACGGCGGCTCCGTCCCCGGCGACGCGCCGCCCTCCGCCCCCGGCACCCCGGCCGCGAGCAACATCACGAACACCTCGGTCACGCTCAGCTGGAGCGCGGCTACCGACGACAAGGGCATCAAGAACTACGACGTGCTGCGCGACGGCGCCAAGGTCGCCACGGTCACCGGCACCACGTGGACCAACACCGGGCTGACCGCCGGCACGGACTACTCGTACACCGTCCAGGCCCGTGACACCGCCGACCAGACCGGTCCCGTCAGCGGCGCCCGCGCGGTGCGCACCACCGGCGGCGGCACCGACCCGGGCCCCGGCCCCGGCGGCAAGGTCAAGCTGGGCTACTTCACCGAATGGGGCGTCTACGGGCGCAACTACCACGTGAAGAACCTGGTCACCTCGGGGTCGGCGTCGAAGATCACGCACATCAACTACGCCTTCGGCAACGTGACCGGCGGCAAGTGCGCCATTGGTGACGCCTACGCCGACTACGACAAGGCCTACACCGCCGACCAGAGCGTCGACGGCGTCGCCGACACGTGGGACCAGCCGCTGCGCGGCAACTTCAACCAGCTGCGCAAGCTGAAGGCGAAGTACCCGCACATCAAGGTGCTGTGGTCGTTCGGCGGCTGGACCTGGTCCGGCGGCTTCGGCCAGGCCGCGGCGAACCCGGCCGCCTTCGCCCAGTCCTGCTACGACCTGGTCGAGGACCCGCGCTGGGCCGACGTCTTCGACGGCATCGACCTGGACTGGGAGTACCCGAACGCCTGCGGTCTGTCGTGCGACACCAGCGGCCCCGCGGCCTTCAGGAACATGATGCAGGCCATGCGCGCGAAGTTCGGCGCGAACAACCTGGTCACCGCGGCCGTCACGGCCGACGCCTCCTCCGGCGGCAAGATCGACGCGGCCGACTACGGCGGCGCCGCGCAGTACGTCGACTGGTACAACGTGATGACGTACGACTTCTTCGGCGCCTGGGCCGCCCAGGGCCCGACCGCCCCGCACTCCCCCCTCACCTCGTACGCGGGCATCCCCCAGGCGGGCTTCAACTCCGCCGAGGCGATCGCCAAGTTCAAGGCCAAGGGTGTCCCCTCGTCGAAGCTGCTGCTGGGCATCGGCTTCTACGGGCGGGGCTGGACGGGCGTGACGCAGTCGGCGCCCGGCGGTTCGGCCACCGGACCGGCGGCCGGCACGTACGAGCAGGGCATCGAGGACTACAAGGTCCTGAAGAACACCTGCCCGGCGACCGGCACGATCGCCGGCACGGCCTACGCCCACTGCGGGAGCAACTGGTGGAGCTACGACACCCCGGCCACCGTCACGTCCAAGATGGGCTGGGCGAAGAACCAGGGGCTCGGCGGAGCCTTCTTCTGGGAGTTCAGCGGTGACACCGCGAACGGCGAGCTCGTGAGCGCGATCAACAGCGGCCTCGGGTAGTCCCGGGAGCCGGGCACGAGAGCGGGGGCGGTGCATGCGCACCGCCCCCGCGTCACAGCCGATTCAGGCGACAAAGAATTCAGGCAACATTTACCCTCCCCCAGACTTCGTCCGGGGGGACCCCCATTCAACGGGCAAGGAATTCAGGCGACATTCACCCGTTGCCCGGGCGGAGCCGCCTCCAGCCAGGCGAGGAAGCCGGTGAGCGCGTCCTCGCTCATCGCCAGCTCCAGACGGGTCCCACGGTGCAGGCAGCCGAGCACGATCGAGTCCGACAGCAGCGCGAGCTCCTCCTCGCTGTCCGGCGTACGCCGGGCGAGCACCTCGATCGCCGAGCGCTCCAGGGTGCGCCGGGGCCGGGGGGCGTACGAGAAGACCCTGAACCACTCGATGCGGTCACCGCTGTACCGGGCGACGCCGTACACCCAGCCCTTGCTGGACGGGTCGCCCTGCTCGGGGACGTTCCACCGCAGACTGCAGTCGAATGTGCCGCCGGAGCGCTGGATCAGGCGCCTGCGCAGACCGAAGACCAAGAGCGCGACCACTACCAGTAGGACGACCAGGCCGCTCACAAGAAGAGCGAGGAACATCTCCACCGACCTCCTCGCATCGTCCCGTAAAACCGAATACCACGTGCACCTGCATCGCCTCAGCCGCGGCACGGTCTGGAGTAGCTCCAGCCCGGGCCGCGGCTGAGGGACAAAACTGTGGGCGGGGTGTCAGTGCACCGCCACCGCACGCAGCCGGACATCGGCACGACGCTCGGCGGCGGCGTCCGCGTCCGACTTGGCGCGCTCCAGCGCACGCTCGGCGCGCTGGACATCGATCTCGTCCGCCAGCTCGGCGATCTCCGCCAGCAGCGACAGCTTGTCGTCGGCGAAGGAGATGAATCCACCGTGAACGGCGGCGACGACGGTGCCGCCCTCGCTCGTGCGGATGGTCACCGGGCCCGACTCCAGCACACCGAGCAGCGGCTGGTGACCGGGCATGACGCCGATGTCGCCGGACGTGGTGCGCGCGACGACCAGGGTGGCCTCGCCGGACCAGACACTGCGGTCCGCGGCGACCAGCTCGACGTGCAGCTCAGCAGCCAAGGTTGGCTCCTCGGGTCACCACCCGGCGGTACTGCCGGGTGTTGGGTCATAAGTCTAGTAGGGCTCGGGATGCCGAAGCGTCCCGGCCCGCCCCCGGCTCAGAGGCCGGGCTTGCGGGGTCTCCCCCGGACCGTGCAGCGCACGGCGTGGCGAAGGGGGCGGGACGCGCCCGCCCCCTTCAGCGAGTCACGGGACTCAGGAGACGCCGAGCTCCTTGGCGTTCTTCTTGAGGTCCTCGAGGCCACCGCACATGAAGAAGGCCTGCTCGGGGAAGTGGTCGTACTCACCGTCGCAGATCGCGTTGAACGCGGCGATCGACTCGTCCAGCGGCACGTCCGAACCGTCCACGCCGGTGAACTGCTTCGCCGCGTGGGTGTTCTGGGACAGGAAGCGCTCGACACGACGGGCACGGTGGACAACGAGCTTGTCCTCCTCGCCCAGCTCGTCGATACCGAGGATCGCGATGATGTCCTGGAGGTCCTTGTACTTCTGCAGGATGCCCTTGACGCGCATGGCGGCGTCGTAGTGGTCCTGCGCGATGTAGCGCGGGTCCAGGATGCGGGACGTGGAGTCCAGCGGGTCCACCGCGGGGTAGATGCCCTTCTCGGAGATCGGACGGGAGAGAACCGTCGTCGCGTCGAGGTGGGCGAAGGTGGTCGCCGGCGCCGGGTCGGTCAGGTCGTCCGCGGGGACGTAGATCGCCTGCATCGAGGTGATCGAGTGACCGCGGGTCGAGGTGATGCGCTCCTGCAGCAGACCCATCTCGTCCGCCAGGTTCGGCTGGTAACCCACCGCGGACGGCATACGGCCGAGCAGGGTGGACACCTCGGAACCGGCCTGGGTGAACCGGAAGATGTTGTCGATGAAGAAGAGCACGTCCTGCTTCTGCACATCGCGGAAGTACTCCGCCATGGTCAGACCGGCCAGGGCGACGCGCAGACGGGTGCCCGGGGGCTCGTCCATCTGACCGAAGACCAGCGCGGTCTTGTCGAGGACGCCGGACTCCTCCATCTCCGCGATCAGGTCGTTGCCCTCACGCGTACGCTCGCCGACACCCGCGAAGACGGAAACGCCCTCGTGGAGGTTGGCGACACGCATGATCATTTCCTGGATCAGAACGGTCTTGCCGACACCGGCACCACCGAACAGACCGATCTTTCCACCCTTGACGTACGGGGTGAGAAGGTCGACGACCTTCAGGCCGGTCTCGAACATCTCGGTCTTGGACTCGAGCTGGTCGAAGGCGGGGGCCTTGCGGTGGATCGGCCAGCGCTCACCGACGTTGGCGTTCTCCTCCGGGAGGTTCAGCACCTCACCGAGGGTGTTGAACACCTTGCCCTTGGTGAAGTCGCCGACGGGGACGCTGATGCCCGCGCCCGTGTCGGTCACCGCGGCCTGGCGGACCAGACCGTCGGTGGGCTGCATCGAGATGGTGCGGACGATGCCCTCACCGAGGTGCTGGGCGACCTCGAGCGTCAGGGTCTTCTTGGCGCCCTCGAGGGCCGGGTCGGCAACCTCGACGTGCAGCGCGTTGTAGATCTCCGGCATCGCGTCGACGGGGAACTCCACGTCGACGACCGGGCCGATGACCCGGGCGACGCGGCCCGTGGCGGCGGCCGTCTCAACAGTGGTCGTCATTACTTGTCACTCCCCGCGGTCGCGTCGGCCAGGGCGCTGGCGCCACCGACGATCTCGCTGATTTCCTGGGTGATTTCGGCCTGGCGGGCCGCGTTGGCAAGTCGGGAGAGCGAGTTAATCAGCTCACCCGCGTTGTCGGTCGCCGACTTCATCGCCCGGCGGCGGGCCGCGTGCTCGGAGGCGGCGGCCTGCAGCAGGGCGTTGTAGATACGGCTCTCGACGTAGCGCGGCAGGAGGGCGTCGAGGACGTCCTCCGCCGACGGCTCGAAGTCGAACAGCGGAAGGATCTCGCCCTTCCCCGTCGTCTCCTCCGCGGCCTCATCGAGGCTGAGCGGCAGCATCCGGCGGTCGACGGGCGTCTGCGTCAGCATCGACACGAATTCCGTGAAGACGATGTGCAGCTCGTCCACGCCGCCCTCGGCGGTGTCCAGCTGGACGGCCTCGATGAGCGGAGCCGCGACCTTCTTGGCGTCCGCGTAGGACGGGCTGTCCGTGAAGCCGGTCCACGAGTCCGTGACCTTGCGCTCACGGAAGCCGTAGTAGGCGACACCCTTGCGGCCGACGATGTACGTGTCGACCTCCTTGCCCTCGCCGCGGAGCCGCTCGACGAGCCGGTCCGCCGCCTTGATGGCGTTGGAGGAGTAGCCGCCGGCCAGACCGCGGTCGCTCGTGACGAGCAGAACCGCGGCACGGGTCGGGTTGTCCGCCTCCGTGGTCAGAGGGTGCTTGGTGTTCGATCCGGTCGCCACCGCCGTGACCGCGCGGGTGAGCTCGGTCGCGTACGGCGTGGAGGCCGCCACCTTGCGCTGTGCCTTGACGATGCGCGAGGCGGCGATCATCTCCATCGCCTTGGTGATCTTCTTCGTCGCGGTGACGGACCGGATGCGACGCTTGTAGACCCGGAGCTGCGCTCCCATGAGTCAGGTCCCTTCCGTCGTCACTTGGAGACGTTGACGGCCGCCGGAGCGTCCTCGCCGAGCAGCTTGCCGTCGAAGGTCTCGAACTGCTTCTTGAAGTCCGCGATGGAGTCCGCGACCTTGGTCAGGGTGTCGTCCGACATCTTCGCGCCCTCGCGGATCGACGTCATCAGACCGCCCTCCTCACGGTGGAGGTAGTCCAGCAGCTCGCGCTCGAAGCGGCGGATGTCCTGCACCGGGACGTCGTCCATCCTGCCGGTGGTGCCGGCCCAGATGGAGACGACCTGGTCCTCGGTCGCCATCGGCTGGTACTGCGGCTGCTTGAGCAGCTCGACCATGCGCTTACCGCGCTCCAGCGAGGCCTTGGACGCGGCGTCCAGGTCGGAACCGAAGGCGGCGAACGCCTCGAGCTCACGGAACTGGGCGAGGTCCACGCGCAGACGGCCGGAGACCTGGCGCATCGCCTTGTGCTGGGCGGAGCCACCGACACGGGAGACCGAGATACCGACGTTCAGGGCCGGACGCTGGCCGGCGTTGAACAGGTCGGACTCCAGGAAGCACTGGCCGTCGGTGATGGAGATGACGTTGGTCGGGATGAACGCCGAGACGTCGTTGGCCTTGGTCTCGACGATCGGCAGACCGGTCATCGAACCGGCGCCCATGTCGTCGGAGAGCTTGGCGCAGCGCTCCAGCAGACGCGAGTGCAGGTAGAAGACGTCACCCGGGTAGGCCTCACGGCCCGGCGGGCGGCGCAGCAGCAGGGACACGGCGCGGTAGGCGTCGGCCTGCTTCGAGAGGTCGTCGAAGATGATGAGGACGTGCTTGCCCTCGTACATCCACTGCTGACCGATGGCCGAACCGGTGTAGGGGGCGAGGTACTTGAAGCCCGCCGGGTCGGACGCCGGGGCGGCGACGATCGTCGTGTACTCGAGCGCGCCGGCCTCTTCCAGGGCGCCGCGCACGGACGCGATGGTCGAGCCCTTCTGGCCGATGGCGACGTAGATGCAGCGGACCTGCTTCTTCGGGTCGCCGGTGCGCCAGTTGTCGCGCTGGTTGATGATCGTGTCGACGGCCAGGGCGGTCTTGCCCGTCTGGCGGTCGCCGATGATCAGCTGACGCTGGCCACGGCCGATCGGGGTCATCGCGTCGACGGCCTTGTAGCCCGTCTCCATCGGCTCGTGGACCGACTTGCGCTGCATGACCGTGGGGGCCTGCAGCTCGAGGGCACGGCGGCCCGAGGTCGCGATCTCGCCGAGACCGTCGATCGGGGTGCCGAGCGGGTCGACCACACGGCCGAGGTAGCCCTCGCCGACGGCGACGGACAGCACCTCGCCGGTGCGGGTGACCGACTGGCCTTCCTCGATACCGCTGAACTCACCGAGGATGATCGCACCGATCTCGCGCTCCTCGAGGTTGAGGGCGAGACCGAGGGTGCCGTCCTCGAACTTCAGCAGCTCGTTCGCCATGGCCGAGGGAAGACCCTCGACCTTCGCGATACCGTCGCCGGCCAGGCTGACCGTGCCGACCTCCTCGCGCGAGGCCGCGTCCGGCTGGTACGACTGGACAAAGTTCTCCAGCGCGTCCCGGATCTCCTCCGGCCGGATCGTGAGCTCCGCCATCTGGGTTCCCTGCTCTCCTTGTTGGGCCCGAAGTTTCTTTGGGGGTCTGGGGGCCGACCCCCAGGAATCTTCTGCAATCTCTGCACGGCCCAACCGGGCCGCTGGTCTTGCCAATTCAGTTGTGGCTGAGCCGTGTCAGCCGGCGATCCGACGCTTGGCGTCGTCGAGCCGCTCCGAGATGGTGCCGTTGATGACCTCGTCACCGACGCGCACCGAGATCCCGCCGAGGACCTCGGGGTCCACCTCGAGATTCAGGTGCATCTCGCGGCCGTACATCCGCGCCAGACCCGCGCCGAGGCGCTGCTTCTGCGCGTCGGTCAGCGGCACCGCGGAGGTGACGACGGCGACCATCCGGTTCCGGCGCCCCGCGGCCAGCTTGGAGAGGGACTCGAGTCCCGCTTCCAGGCTACGTCCCCGCGGGTGCGTGACGAGACGCACGACCAGACGCTCGGTGACCTGCTCGGCCTTGCCGCCGAGCAGGCTGCTCAGCAGCTCGCTCTTGGCGGCGGCGGTGGCGGACCGGTCGGTCAGCGCGGACCGCAGCTCGGTGCTGGACGAAAGGATCCGGCCGAACCGGAACAGCTCGTCCTCGACGTTGTCGAGCGCACCGGCCCGCTGGGCCGCCGTGAGGTCTGCGGTGTTCGCCAGCTCCTCGAGCGCGTCGACCAGGTCGCGCGACTGCGACCAGCGGGCGCGGACCATGCCCTTGATCAGGTCGACGGTCTCGCCGCCCACCTGGCCGCCGAACACACGGCCCGCCAGCTCGGCCTTGGCCGCGCCGGCCTGCGCCGGGTCGGTCAGGACCCGACGCAGCGACACCTCACGGTCGAGCAGCGCGGTGACGGCGGCCAGCTCGCCGGCGAGCTTCGCCGCGTCGACCGACGTGTTGTCGGTCAGCGCGTCGAGGGACTCGTGCGCGGCGGCCAGCGCCTCGCGGCTGGCTCCGTTCATCGTGCGACCTCGGCCTTCGCCTCGAGCTCGTCGAGGAAGCGGTCGATGGTGCGGCTCTGCCGTGCGTGGTCCTCGAGGGACTCACCGACGAGCTTGCCGGCCAGGTCGGTGGCGAGCTTGCCCACGTCCTGACGCAGCGCCGCGGCCGCGGCCTTGCGGTCGGCCTCGATCTGGGCGTGGCCGGCCGCGATGATCTCCTCACGCTGCCGCTGGCCTTCCGCCTTCATCTCAGCGATGATCGCGGTGCCCTGCTCGGTGGCTTCCTGGCGCAGCCGTGCGGCCTCGTGGCGGGCCTCGGCGAGCTGGGCCTTGTACTGCTCCAGGACGCTTTCGGCCTCGATCTTGGCCGCGTCCGCCTTCTCCATGCCGCCTTCGATGGCTTCGCGACGCTCTTCGAGAACACGGTTGATGTTCGGGAGGAGCTTCTTCGCGAAGAAGAAGAAGACGATGGCGAAGGCGATCGTGCCGACGAGCAGCTCGGGGCCCGGCGGAAGGAGCGGGTTCTGCTCCTCCGTGGCCGCCAGCTGAACGATGTTGGCGATCACATCAGTGCCTTTCGTCGAAAAGTGTCGTCAGTGAGAAGTGATTACTGACCGAACACGAACGGCATAACGATGCCGATCAGGGCGAGCGCCTCACAGAAGGCGAAGCCCAGGATCTGGTTGGCACGGATCAGACCGGCAGCCTCGGGCTGACGGGCCAGTGCCTGGGTGCCGTTGCCGAAGACGATGCCGACGCCGATGCCGGGGCCGATCGCGGCGAGGCCGTAGCCGATGGAGCCGAGCGAACCGGTGACCTGGGCGAGGGTCTCAGTGGCAGCCATGCTGATTCTTCCTTTTCATGTACGGACCGGTGGGGGTTGACCACCGGACGTTTTCGGGGTCCGTGCTGAGGCTCAGTGGTGCTCGGCGAGAGCGCCCTGAATGTAGGTGCAGGCCAGGAGGACGAAGACGTACGCCTGGACGGCCTGCACGAAGAGCTCGAAGACGATCATGGCCATGGTCATCACGAACGAGACACCGGCGGCCGGGATCATGTAGCTGTTCAGCAGGTACCAGGAGGCGACGGTGAACATCACCAGCATCAGGTGACCGGCGAACATGTTGGCGAAGAGTCGCACCGCGTGCGTGAACGGGCGGACGAGCAGGTTCGAGAAGAACTCGATGAACGAGACCAGCCACTTGATCGGGCCGAGCGAGTTGTCGTAGCCGGTGATGTTCTTCCAGCCGCCGACGAAGCCGTGACGCTTGAAGGTCAGCGACACCCAGATCACGTACACCAGCAGGGCGAGCACGGCCGGGTAGGCGATGATCGACGACACCGGGAACTGCGCCAGCGGGACCACGGACCAGACGTTCATGATCCAGACGAAGAAGAAGATCGAGACCATGAGCGGGACGTACTTCTCGCCCTCGCGCTTGCCGAGGGTCTCGTAGACGATGCCGCGGCGTACGAAGTCGTAGCCGGCCTCGCCGATCATCTGCAGCTTGCCCGGCACGACCTTCGCCTTGCCGAACGCCATCGTGAAGAACGTGACGATCAGCAGCGTGGTGATCAGCGCGAGCAGCATCACCTTGTTGAACTCGAAGCCGCCTACGTGGAACATCGGCTTGAAGAGGAAGGAGTGCAGGCCCGGCGCCGGAAAGCCACAGCCGTTGTCGGCCAGGATGCGGCAGCTCCAGTCAAAGGCGAGCGTGGTCTGTTCAGCACTCACCGCGGGCTCCTTCGGCGTGACGCATGGGTTCGGCAACCTCGTTGTGTCGGAGCGGCGCGCAGCCGCGAGTCGGCACCGGACTGGTGTTTCGGATGTGGGGGCGGCTCTCAGGCATCAAAGCCTCGCGATCGAGCAGGCGTCAGCTCGGATGCCCGCGCCCGCAGTGCCGCAGTTGGCACCGGACGATAGCAGGGTCTCGAACGGGTATTTATCCCGGCCCTACCTGTCACGTCGAGGACCCCGTCTTCTCGCCCTGACGGGAATCAGACGGTTCGGGCTCAACGTAGAGGATCTTGGCCTTCATGTGGGCGCGAGCCTGAGCCGCCACCCAGACGACCGTGGCCGCGACCAGTGTCACAGCGAAGGCCTTGGGGTTGAACAGCGTCGTGTCCTTGAAGACGGCGACGAAGACGAACAGCACGAGCAGCTGCGTCGTGTAGAGCATCAGGCCCATCGCCTGGAAAAGCTGCGGGAACTGCTTTGCGGTCCGCTGCAGGACGAGAACGCCGATCCCCATGAAGAGGATGACCACCAGCGCGGCCACGACCGCACCCAGCGCACCCTTTCCACCGGCGACCACCCCACTGATCACGGCGGCGATCACGCCGGCGGCAGCGGTGGGTACGACGGTGGGAAGAAGTGAGCGTGCGTCGTTGGACGGCATGGCGGCAGCTCCGCTTGCTGGTGGGGGCAGTGGTGTCGTCATGGACGAGCGTAGGCCCGGTCCCGAGATGGGCCTCGGGGGCCAACGGACCGTCGCACTACGGTCCTTCGGCGCTGTCTCCGGGTCTCGTGAACGGTATCACAAACTATTTGATGAGGTCTTTACCCAGAGGTGTGCCAACTCTCACACATGAGAGTGACGCCGCGCGTGTGTGCACGACAAAACGCCGCATTGCCTGCTATACCGAACGCCCGCTCGGCACGTCGGTCGGCTTTCACCGGAACGAGGGGTGTCGCGCATGCCCGGATCCATGAGGCGGCAGGCCGGATAGCGACGCACCGGCCGCGTGGGAGCTCAGCGCGCAGAGCCCGCGTTGTCCCGTTCACGGAAGCGGGAGCGGCCGCCGATCGCCGTCGCCCCGTTCACACCGCTCACACCCACGCCCACCGGGACTCTCGGCTCGTCCTCGTACGACGAGGGCGAGGCACCCGGCGACGTCGTGAGGGAGGGCGTCTTTGCCGGCCTGCGGCGGCGGTAGCGCGGCGGGACGAAGGCCTCCGCCCACCGCGGCGCCCTCGGTGTGAAGCGGGGCAGCAGCAACAGCACCAGGCCCACCGCGCTCAGCGCCACGATCACCAGCACGATCCACATCGACGCCGAATGCACCGAATAGGCCACCGTGCCGAAGGCGATGAGGGCCGACCAGAAGTACATGATCAGCACCGCGCGGCTGTGTGAGTGGCCGATTTCCAGCAGGCGGTGGTGGAGGTGTCCGCGGTCCGCCGCGAACGGCGACTGGCCTCGCCAGGTACGGCGCACGATCGCCAGCAGCAGATCCGCCACCGGCAGCGCGGTGATCGTCAGCGGCAGCAGCAGCGGGATGAAGACCGGGAGCATCGCGTGCGTCGCCGCGCGCTCACCGCCCACGAAGATGCCCAGCCGGTCGGGGTCGACCTGGCCCGTGATGGAGATCGCGCCGGCCGCGAGCACCAGACCGATGAGCATCGAGCCCGAGTCGCCCATGAAGATCCGCGCCGGATGCATGTTGTGCGGCAGGAAGCCGAGGCACATGCCCATCAGGATCGCGGCGAACAGGGTCGCGGGGGCGGCGGACTCGATCCCGTAGCCGTACCAGAGGCGATAGGCGTACATGAAGAACGCGCCGGAGGTGATGCACACCATCCCGGCCGCGAGCCCGTCGAGGCCGTCCACGAAGTTGACGGCGTTGATGGTGAGGACCACCAGCGCGACCGTCAGGAGATTGCCCTGCCAGGCGGTCAGCGAGACGGTGCCGACGCCGGGCACCGGGATCCACAGGATGGTCAGGCCCTGCACGACCATCACCCCGGCGGCGATCATCTGCCCGCCGAGCTTGATCAGCGCGTCGATCTCGAACTTGTCGTCGAGGACACCGATCAGCCAGATCAGGGCGGCGCCCGACAGCAGGGCACGCGGTTCGTTCGACAACTCGAAGACGTCGTTGAGGTTCGCCAGGTGGTCCGCGAAGAGCAGACCCGCGCACAGACCGCCGAACATGGCGATACCGCCGAGCCGCGGTGTCGGTTCCCGGTGCACGTCACGCGCACGGATCTCCGGCATCGCTCCGGCGGCGATGGCGAACTTCCGCACCGGTCCGGTCAGCAGATAAGTCACTGCGACCGTGACACAGAGCGTCAGCAGGTACTCGCGCACTGATTCCCCATGTGTTGGACGACGCGCCGCTCCACACCTTAAGACATGGGACGGGTGAGGACGGCCGACAGTTGCACGGCCTCCACAGCCTCCGCCCGCCTCAGCGCGGATACGGCGGGAAGCTCCCGGTGAGCTCCCGTACCCGGTCGAGTACCCGCCCGTCCTCGTGAACCGCCGCCCCGAACAGCGTCGCGATCCGCGCCATCTCCGGCCGGCCCATGCCCTGCGTGGTGATCGCGGCCGTCCCGAGCCGGATGCCGCGGCCGTCCCCGTACGGGAGCGCACATGTGTCGAGCACCATGCCGGCGGCGGCCAGCCGGCCCCGCGCGGTGCGGCCGTCGACGCCGAGACCGGCCGGGTCCGCGCCGATGATGTGCGTGTCCGTGCCGCCCGTCAGGACCGTGAAGCCCTCGGCCGCGAGGCCCTCGGCGAGCGCCCTGGCGTTGGCGACCACCTGATGGGCGTACGCCCGGTACGCGGGCGTCGCCGCCTCGCCGAAGGCGACGGCCTTGGCAGCGATGGTGTGCATCTGCGCACCGCCCTGCGTGAACGGGAACACCGCGCGGTCGATGCGGTCCGCCAGTTCGGCCCCGCACAGGATCATGCCGCCGCGCGGGCCGCGCAGGACCTTGTGCGTGGTGGCGCAGACCACGTCGGCGTACGGGACGGGACTGGGCGCCGCGCCGCCCGCCACCAGCCCGATGGGGTGCGCCGCGTCGGCGATCAGATACGCGCCCACCTCGTCGGCGATCTCGCGGAAGGCCGCGTAGTCGGGGTGGCGCGGGTAGGAGATCGAGCCGCAGACGATCGCCTTCGGCCGGTGCTGGCGGGCCAGGTGGCGTACCTGGTCGTAGTCGATGAGGCCGGTCTCGGCGTCGACGCCGTACGCGACGAAGTCGAACCAGCGCCCCGAGAAGTTCGCCCGCGAGCCGTGCGTGAGGTGCCCGCCGTACGGCAGCCCCATCGCGAGGACGGTGTCGCCGGGCCGCAGCAGTGCCGCGTACGCCGCGAGAACCGCCGAGGACCCCGAGTGCGGCTGCACATTGGCGTGTTCGGCACCGAACAGGGTCATCGCCCGCTCGACGGCGAGCCGTTCGGCCGCGTCCACCAGCTCGCAGCCGCCGTGGTGGCGGACGCCCGGATAGCCCTCGGCGTACTTGTTCGCGAGGGGCGAGCCGAGGGCCGCGAGGACCGCGGGCGAGGTGAAGTTCTCCGCCGCGATGAGCTGCAGCGAGGCGGCCTGTCGCTGCGCCTCGGCGAAGAGGATGTCGGCAGCCTGCGGGTCCTGGCGGCGCAGCGCCTCGAAGGACGGGCTGTCGTAGACGGCCGGTACGGAACGCACTTCAGGAGTGACGGACATGGCGACTCCGGTCGTCGTCGAGGTGCTGGCGGCACCTCCAATGTAGGACCGGGGCGGGGTGCGCGCGCGGTGTACGGCCGGAACGGTTCGGACGGCCGCCGAGGGCCGCCCGCTGCCGCGGCGCACCGGACGTCAGCCCCGCGGCTCCACACCCGTGAGCGCGGTGACCACGGGGTCCAGCGCCTGGTGGATCTCGTCGCCGATCGAACGGAAGAACGTGATCGGGGCGCCGTACGGGTCGAACACCTCGTCCGCGTCCGGGCTCGGCGCCAGCAGCCACCCGCGTAGAGCCGCGGCCGCGCGCACCAGCGCACGCGCGCGCTCGACCACGCCGTCCTCCCGCGGGTCGGGCAGCGTGGCCGGGTCGATGGCCCGCACGAGCCGGGTGAACTCCTTGAGCGTGAAGGTCCGCAGGCCCGCCGAGTGCCCCATCGAGATCACCTGGGCGCGGTGGTCGCGGGTCGCGGTGAGGACCAGGTCCGCGCGGATGACGTGCTCGTCGAGCAGTTCGCGGCCGACGAAGCCGGTGGCGTCGGCACCGAAGTCCGCGAGGACGATCTCCGCGTTGGCCTCCATCGGGGCGCCCTCATGGCCCCAGGTGCCGGCGCTCTCCACGATGAGGCCGCCCGTGAGGGGATCGCCGAGGCGGTCTCTCAGGGCATGGCGGGTCAGCCGCTCGGTGATGGGCGAGCGGCAGACGTTGCCGGTGCTGACGTGGAGGATGCGGAAGGTCGACGCCGTTCTGCCGGATTCCGCTATGCCACGCCCCTCAGGGGCGGTCACTGGGCCCGCCCCCGGATGTTCGCTCGCCTCACGGAGCCACCTCGAGGTCGGGTACGACCTTGCGCAGCTCGTCCGCCGAGAGTGCTCCCTCGCGCAGCAGGACCGGGACCTTGCCGGTGACGTCGACGATGGAGGACGGCACGATGCCCGGGGTCGGGCCGCCGTCGAGGTAGACGGAGACCGAGTCGCCGAGCATCTCCTGCGCGGCGTCGCAGTCCTCGGGCGAGGGGTGTCCCGTGAGGTTGGCGCTGGAGACCGCCATCGGGCCCACCTCGGTGAGCAGTTCGATGGCGACCGGGTGCAGCGGCATACGGATCGCGACGGTCCCCCGGGTGTCGCCGAGGTCCCACTGCAGCGACGGCTGGTGCTTGGCGACGAGCGTCAGCGCGCCCGGCCAGAAGGCGTCGACGAGCTCCCACGCCTGCTCGGAGAAGTCCGTGACGAGCCCGTGCAGGGTGTTCGGGGAGCCGATGAGGACGGGCGTGGGCATGTTGCGGCCGCGCCCCTTGGCCGCCAGCAGGTCGGCCACGGCCTCGGAGGTGAAGGCGTCGGCCCCGATCCCGTACACGGTGTCGGTGGGCAGCACGACGAGCTCGCCGCGGCGGACCGCGGAGGCTGCTTCGCGCAGCCCGGTGGTGCGGTCCGTCGCGTCGTTGCAGTCGTATCGCCGAGCCATCAGCGGGCCTCCCTTTTCATGGTCACTCGGTTCTCCCCCAGCTTGCGGCGCGGGCACCCCCACGGGGCGCCGAAGACCCCGCCGACGGTCGACCGTGCTCGGTCGCTGACGCGGCGGCAGCCGCACGTGCGGCACAGCCCTCGCGCTCTCCGCCCTCCCCCGGTTGCCGCCGCTGGGTGGCGGGCGTGGAGGGCGTGCCCCCACGCCCTTTCGGCGGCGCCGCGCCTCTTCGATTCACTCGCTCCTGGCGCCTTCGGCGCCCTCGGGGTCGACGCCGTCATGGCATCGCCTTGCGTGCGGTCGCGAACCGCGGCCGGTTGTTCAGGTCGGGGTGGTCGGCGGCGTCGGCCCAGCCGGATTCCTCGTTGAAGATCCACGGCACCTGGCCGCCCTGGGTGTCGGCGTGCTCGACGACGACGAGACCGCCCGGCCGCAGCAACCGGTGCGCGGTGCGCTCGATGCCGCGGATGGTGTCGAGGCCGTCCTCGCCGGAGAACAACGCCATCTGCGGGTCGTGGTCACGCGCCTCCGGGGCGACGTACTCCCACTCGGTGAGCGGGATGTACGGCGGGTTGGAGATCACCAGGTCCACCTGGCCGTCGAGCTCGGGCAGGGCTCTCAGGGCGTCGCCCTGATGGACGGTGACACGAGACCCCTCGGCGTTCTTGCGCGTCCACGTGAGGGCGTCCTCGGACAGCTCCACGGCGTGCACCCGCGAGCGCGGCACCTCCTGCGCCATGGCCAGCGCGATCGCGCCCGATCCCGTGCACAGGTCGACGATGAGCGGCTCGACGACGTCCATGGCCCGTACGGCCTCTATGGCCCAGCCGACCACGGACTCGGTCTCGGGCCGCGGCACGAAGACGCCGGGTCCGACCTGGAGCTCCAGGAAGCGGAAGAAGGCCCGTCCGGTGATGTGCTGCAGCGGCTCGCGCGCCTCACGGCGCGCGACGGCCTCCCAGTAACGGGCGTCGAAGTCCGCGTCCTTGACGGCGTGGAGCTCTCCGCGCTTCACACCGTGGACGTAAGCGGCCAGCTCCTCCGCGTCGAAGCGCGGCGACGGCACGCCGGCGTCGGCCAGCCGCTGGGTGGCCTGGGCCACCTCGGCAAGCAGCAGGTTCACGCGCCCACCCTTCCTGTGACGCTCGTGGGGACTGATCGCGGGCTACTGCGCGGCCGCGAGCTTCGCCGCGGAGTCCGCGTCGACGCACGCCTGGATCACGGCGTCGAGGTCCCCGTCGAGCACCTGGTCCAAGTTGTACGCCTTGAACCCGACGCGGTGGTCCGAGATCCGGTTTTCCGGGAAGTTGTACGTCCGGATCTTCTCGGACCGGTCGACGGTGCGGACCTGGCTGCGACGGGCGTCCGCCGCCTCCTTCTCCGCCTCCTCCTGCGCGGCCGCGAGCAGCCTGGAGCGCAGGATACGCATTGCCTGCTCCTTGTTCTGGAGCTGGCTCTTCTCGTTCTGGCAGGAGGCGACGATGCCGGTCGGCAGGTGCGTGATGCGCACGGCGGAGTCGGTCGTGTTGACGGACTGGCCACCGGGGCCGGAGGAACGGTAGACGTCGATCCGCAGGTCGTTGGCGTGGATCTCGACGTCGATCTCCTCGGCCTCGGGCGTGACGAGCACACCGGCCGCGGAGGTGTGGATACGGCCCTGGGACTCGGTGGCGGGCACGCGCTGCACGCGGTGCACGCCGCCCTCGTACTTCAGCCGCGCCCACACGCCCTGGCCGGGCTCGGTCGCGCCCTGGCCGCCCTTGGTCTTCACGGCGACCTGGACGTCCTTGTAGCCGCCCAGCTCGGACTCGGTGGCGTCGATGATCTCGGTCTTCCAGCCGACGCGCTCGGCGTAGCGCAGGTACATGCGCAGCAGGTCGCCGGCGAACAGGGCGGACTCGTCGCCGCCCGCGCCCGCCTTGACCTCGAGGATGACGTCCTTGTCGTCGCTGGGGTCGCGCGGGACGAGCAGCAGCCGCAGCTTCTCGGTGAGCTCCTCGCGCTGCTTCTCCAGCTCCTTCACCTCGGCCGCGAAGTCGGAGTCCTGCTGGGCGAACTCACGAGCCGTCTCGATGTCCTCACCGGCCTGCTTCCAGGAGCGGTACGTGCCGACGATGGGCGTCAGCTCGGCGTAGCGCTTGTTGAGCCGGCGCGCGTTCGCCTGGTCCGCGTGGACCGAAGGGTCGGCGAGCTTCTTCTCGAGGTCGGCGTGCTCGCCGACCAGTTCCTCGACCGCTTCGAACATCTCCGGGTTCCTGCTTCCGTACACGTGGGTGGCTGCTGCTCAGAACGGACAAAGCGCCGGTCCCGGCCGCCCCCGAGAGGACGGCCGACGACCGGCGCAGTGGCTCGCTACTTCTTGGCGGAGCCGGCAGCCTTGCCGAAACGGGCCTCGAAGCGGGCCACACGGCCACCGGTGTCGAGGATCTTCTGCTTGCCCGTGTAGAACGGGTGGCACTCGGAGCAGACCTCGGCACGGATGTTGCCGCTCTGGATCGTGCTACGGGTGGTGAACGACGCACCGCAGGTGCAGCTGACCTGGGTCTCGACGTACTCGGGGTGGATGTCGCGCTTCAAGGTGTCTCCTAGATTCGGGAGGGCACCGGGTCGTACGCGCGGATTGCTCGTACGTGAACCGGGGCCGACGTACCAGTCTGCCAGGACCGGCCGTATCTCCCAAAACCGGGGTGGAGCCCGCAGTATTCCGGGCGCCTTCGGCGGGTACGGACGGCGCTTGCGGCCACATGCCGTGCCGGAACGGCTACGGTCCGGCAGCCGTCACCCGCCGCTGACCACGCCGGCGGCCTCGCCCTTGTCGCCGGCGGAGTCCTCGAGCGCGGCGACGGGGATCGGCCTGTCCTGCTTGAGCGCCCGCCACACCTGTGTGGTGCCGGTCTCCACCGGGACGACGCGGTTGGGATCGAGCGGGTCGTACCGGACCGGCATCGTGACCATGCGGACGTCCTCGGCGCCGAGCGCGCTCAGCCCGCGGGCGAAGCCGACGAGCTCGTTGACGGAGTCGAGCTCGGAGTCCGGGGTGATCGCCTTGCTGCCGGTGTCGGCGAGGTCCAGGAGCTTCTTCGGGTTGCTGAAGACTCCGACGTTCCTGACCTGGTCGATGAAGGCCTTCATGAACGCCTGCTGGAGCTGGATGCGCCCCAGGTCGCTGCCGTCGCCGACGCTCTTGCGGGTGCGGACGAGGCCGAGGGACTGCTCGCCGTCGAGCGTGTGGGTGCCGGGCGGGAGGCTGAGGTGGCTCTTGGGGTCGTCGATGGGGCGCGTCGTGGTGATCTCCACGCCGCCGAGTTCGTCGATGAGCTTCGTGAAGCCGGTGAAGTCGACCTCGATGTAGTGGTCCATGCGGATGCCGGACATGGCCTCGACGGTCTTGACGGCGCAGGCCGGGCCGCCGACCTCGTACGCCGTGTTGAACATCGCGCGGGGTGCTCCGGCGTGGACGGCGCCCTCCGTGTCGGTGCACTCGGGCCGCTCGACGAGGGTGTCGCGGGGTATGGAGACCACGCTGGCCTTCTTGTGGCCCTGGTAGACGTGCACGACCATCGCGGTGTCGGAGCGGGCGGCGCCTTCGTCGGTGCCGTACGCGCCGTTCGCGCCGGCGCGGGAGTCGGAGCCCAGGACCAGGATGTCCATGGAGCCGTTGTCGATGTTCTTCGGGCGTTCGGTGCCGAGGGCCTGATTGATGTCGACGCCCTCGAGATTTCCGTCGACCTTGATGTACACGTATCCGAGGCCGGAGCCGCCGACGAGGACGAGGGCGGCCGCCGACCATGCCGCGGCGGTCCACAGCCCGCGGCGTACGCCGCCTGGGGGTCCCCCCACGCCCCCCTGGGCGTAGGGGGAGTATTCGGCCGCCGCCGCTGCTGTCGGTCATGGTCTCCTCGGCTCTGTCGGACCGCTGCCCTTGGGATGACAGACGGTGAAGCGCCCGAAAGGGTTGCACGGCCTTCTGAGAAGTCCCTGAGAACGACGTGTGCCCACCGTGCGTCGCACGGTGGGCACAGTGGCCGGCGGCGGCGCCGGGACCCGTGACCGGGCCCCGGCTGCCGTGGCGAAGATCTCTCAGTCGTTGCCGTTGGCGATGCCGGGAGTGGTCTTCTGGATCTGGAGCAGGAACTCGGCGTTCGACTTCGTCTGCTTCATCTTGTCCAGCAGCAGCTCGATCGCCTGCTGCTGGTCCAGCGCGTGCAGCACGCGGCGCAGCTTCCAGGTGATCGCGAGCTCGTCGCTGCCGAGCAGGATCTCCTCCTTGCGGGTGCCGGACGCGTCGACGTCCACCGCCGGGAAGATGCGCTTGTCGGCGAGCTTGCGGTCGAGCTTCAGCTCCGCGTTGCCCGTGCCCTTGAACTCCTCGAAGATCACCTCGTCCATGCGCGAACCGGTGTCCACCAGAGCGGTCGCGAGGATGGTCAGGGATCCGCCGTCCTCGATGTTGCGCGCGGCGCCGAAGAAGCGCTTCGGCGGGTACAGCGCGGTCGAGTCGACACCACCGGACAGGATGCGCCCGGAGGCCGGGGCCGCCAGGTTGTACGCACGGCCCAGGCGGGTGATCGAGTCGAGCAGGACGACCACGTCGTGACCCAGCTCGACGAGACGCTTGGCGCGCTCGATGGCCAGCTCGGCGACGGTGGTGTGGTCCTCGGCGGGGCGGTCGAAGGTCGAGGAGATGACCTCGCCCTTGACCGACCGCTGCATGTCGGTGACCTCTTCCGGACGCTCGTCTACGAGGACGACCATCAGGTGGCACTCGGGGTTGTTGTGGGTGATCGCGTTGGCGATCGCCTGCATGATCATGGTCTTGCCGGTCTTCGGCGGGGCCACGATCAGGCCGCGCTGGCCCTTGCCGATCGGCGACACGAGGTCGATGATCCGCGTGGTCAGCACACCCGGGTCGGTCTCCAGGCGGAGGCGGTCCTGCGGGTACAGCGGGGTCAGCTTGTTGAACTCGGGGCGGCCGCGGCCCGATTCGGGCGCCATGCCGTTGACCGAGTCGAGGCGGACCAGCGCGTTGAACTTCTCGCGGCGCTCGCCCTCCTTGGGCTGGCGCACGGCGCCGGTGACGTGGTCGCCCTTGCGCAGGCCGTTCTTGCGGACCTGGGCGAGGGAGACGTACACGTCGTTCGGGCCGGGCAGGTAGCCGGAGGTCCGGATGAACGCGTAGTTGTCGAGGATGTCCAGGATGCCCGCGACGGGGATCAGGACGTCGTCCTCGGAGACCTGCGGCTCGCTGCTCGCGAAGTCGTCACGGCCGCGGCGGCCGCGACGGTCGCGGTAGCGGCCGCGGCGTCCGCGCCGGCCGCCGCCGTCCTCGTCGAAGTCGTCCTGCGGGCCGCCGCCCTGCTGGCCCTGCTGGCCGCCCTGGCGCTGCTGGCGCTGGCCGCCCTGCTGGTCGTCGCCCTTGCCGCGGCGGTCGCGCTGACGCTCACCACGGTCGCGGCGCTCGCCACGCTGACCGCGCTCCTGACGGTCGCGGCGGCCCTCGCCCTCCTGGGCGCCGATGGCGGTCTCGGCCTTGGCGTCGCCCTGCGGCTCGGTCCTGACGTCGGTCTTGACGTCGACGGCCGTGTCGGTGCGCGCCTCGGTACGGGTCTCGGGGCTGCCCGCCTGGGCGGTCGCGCGGCGACGGCGGCGCTCACCGGCCGGCTGTTCGTCGCTGGCCGGCTGTCCCGGGATCTCGATCTGCTGCTGGGCGACGGCCTTCTCGGCCTTGTCCGCCTTCTCCTCGGCCGGGGCGGCGGACTCCTCGCCCGTACGCGCCTTGGAGGTGGTGCGGCGCTTCGGCTTCGCCGGCGCCTCGCCGGCCGCCTCCGCGCTCTTCGCCGGAGAGGCCCCGGTGCCGGCCTGCGCCTCCTTGATGACCTCGATCAGCTGGCTCTTGCGCATGCGCGCAGTGCCCCTGATGCCGAGGCCGGACGCGACCTGCTGCAGCTCGGCCAGGACCATGCCCTCGAGGCCGGTGCCGGAGCGGCGGCGCCGTGCGGTGGTGCCGGAGGCAGCACCTGCGGCGGGCGCGGCGGTGTCGACGTTGTTGTCGGCAGTCACGCCCATCAGATCGGTGGTGTCGCTCACGAAGGGTCCTTCCCTGGAGCGGACGTCGGCCTTCTGGCTCGGCGACCGGTTGTGCTGTCCGGCATCGGCCCGTCGCAGCGGACCGTGTCGGAGCGGTGGTCCCGCCGGTGCAAATCAACGGCGGAGAGATATACATGCATACGTGCAAGCCCGGCCCGAGGTCCCCCTGCTCGGCCCACTCCTGGGAAAAGCGAGGGGTGTCGTGCCGGTTCCGGAGCGTGCTCGAACTGCTCAGGCAGGCTGCTCAGGCAGTGTGGGAGGCTCTCGGAAGAATGGTGGTCCCGATGAGGGACACGCAGCACCGCGTCGTGATGACGACGGTTGCAGACTTGAGGTTAACACTACCGGCTCCAACAAACATTCCCCCTCTCACTCACCGGCAATCGCGTGTCACTGGGGAGCGAGCGGCAGGACGCTCGCGCCCGCGGCGTCGAAGGCGAGCCGGTTGGCCGCCCATCCCTCGCCCGCCAGCCGTGCGACCTTGTCGGCCACACCGTCCTCGGCCAGCGCGAGCACCGTGGGGCCCGCACCGGAGATGACTGCGGGGACGCCGTCGGCGCGCAGTCGGTTGACCAGCTCGATACTCTCCGGCATGGCGGGGGCCCGGTACTCCTGGTGCAGCCGGTCCTCGGTGGCGGGCAGCAGCAGCTCGGGGCGCCTGGTCAGAGCCTCGACCAGCAGCGCCGCGCGGCCCGCGTTCGCCGCGGCGTCGACGTGCGGGACGGTGCGCGGCAGCAGTCCGCGGGCCGTCTCGGTCAGCACCGGCTTCGCGGGGACGAAAACCACCGGAACGACGGAATCGGTGGGGTCCATCCTGATCGCGCGCGCCGCTCCGGCCTCGGTCCACGCCAGAGTGAAGCCGCCGAGCAGACAGGCGGCCACGTTGTCGGGGTGCCCCTCGATCTCGGTGGCGAGCTCCAGCAGCGCCGCGTCGTCGAGCTTCGCGTCGCCGCCTATGGTCACCGCCCGCGCGGCGACGATGCCGGCGCAGATGGCCGCCGAGGAGGAACCGAGGCCGCGGCCGTGCGGGATGCGGTTGGCGCAGACGACCTCGAGGCCGCGCGGCTGCCCGCCGAGCAGGTCGAAGGCCGTGCGCAGGGAGCGCACGAGCAGGTGGCTTTCGTCGCGGGGCAGCGTCTCGGCGCCCTCGCCCGCGATGTCGATGTGCAGACCGGCATCCGCGACCCGGACGACGACGTCGTCGTACAGACCGAGCGACAGCCCGAGGGCGTCGAAGCCCGGACCGAGGTTGGCGCTGGTGGCGGGGACGCGCACCCGGACGGCGGCGGCACGGAACGCTGGACCGGCCATCGCTCGACGACTCTCCTTGGTTCTGAACTGTGAGATGTACGAGATTTGCTCGAGAGGACGAACACCCGATGGCCTCAATGGCAACAACACCGCGGCATATGCGGCGGGGCGGGTTCGGGTACAGCCTATCGAAGGAAGGTTCACCTGCGACATAGGGCGCACGGGAGGCGCACGATGCGTGTCGCGGGCCCCCTGTGCCCCTACCTGTGCCGTTGTCCCGGTTGCCCTACTTTCCAGTAGGACAACCGGGCGGCCGCAAGGGGGCTTTGAGCCGGACCCCGGTCTGCGGGACCCGGCCCGCGGGGCGCCTGCCCGGCCGGTCGGGGCCGGGCAGGGCCGAAGGCTCTAGGCGAGGCCGAGGCGCTCGGCCGCGGCCGCGGCGTCCACCGGGACGGTGACCGGCTGGGGTGCTCCGGCGACGGCCCAGTCGGGGTCCTTGAGGCCGTTGCCGGTGACCGTGCACACGATCTTCTGGCCCGGGTCGACCTTGCCCTGCTCCGCGGCCTTCAGCAGACCGGCGACGGAGGCGGCCGACGCCGGCTCGACGAAGACGCCCTCCTGCGAGGCCAACAGGCGGTAGGCGCGCAGGATCTCACGGTCCGTCACCTCGTCGATGAAGCCGCCCGACTCGTCGCGCGCGGCGAGCGCCTGCTTCCAGGAAGCCGGGTTGCCGATCCGGATCGCGGTGGCGATCGTCGACGGGTCCTTGACGACCTCGCCGCGCACGATCGGCGCGGAGCCGGAGGCCTGGAAGCCCCACATGCGGGGCGTCCGGGACGCCATCTCGTCGCCGGCGTACTCGGTGTAGCCCTTCCAGTACGCCGTGATGTTGCCGGCGTTGCCCACAGGCAGCACATGGATGTCGGGGGCGTCGCCGAGCGCGTCGACGATCTCGAAGGAGGCGGTCTTCTGGCCCTCGATGCGGTACGGGTTGACCGAGTTGACCAGCGCCACCGGATAGTTCTCGGAAAGGCTGCGGGCCAGGTTCAGGCAGTCGTCGAAGTTGCCGTCGACCTGGAGGATCTTCGAGCCGTAGACCAGCGCCTGGCCCATCTTGCCGAGCGCGATCTTCCCCTGCGGGACGAGCACCGCGCAGACCATGCCGGCGCGCACCGCGTAGGCGGCGGCCGACGCGGAGGTGTTGCCGGTGGAGGCGCAGATGACGGCCTGCGCGCCCTCCTCCTTGGCCCGGGTGATGGCCATCGTCATACCGCGGTCCTTGAAGGACCCGGTCGGGTTGGCGCCCTCGACCTTGAGGTGCACCTCGCAGCCCGTGCGCTCGGAGAGGACCTGCGCCGGGACGAGCGGCGTGCCACCCTCACGGAGCGTGACGACGGGCGTCGCGTCCGTGACCGGAAGGCGGTCCCGGTACTCCTCGATGATGCCGCGCCACTGGTGGGTGCCGTTGGTGGTCATGGGTCCCTTACTCCCCTTCAACACGCATGATGCTGGCGACACCGCGCACGGTGTCGAGCTTGCGCAGCGCCTCGACGGTCCCTGACAGGGCGGCGTCGGGCGCGCGGTGGGTGACGACGACGAGCGATGCCTCGCCGTCCTTGCCCTGCTGGCGCACCGTATCGATGGATACGCCGTGCTCGGCGAAGACCGTCGCGACCTGGGCGAGGACGCCCGGCTTGTCGGCCACGTCGAGGCTGATGTGGTACCGCGTCACCACGTCGCCCATGGGGCTCACGGGCAGCTGGGTGTACACGGATTCGCCGGGCCCCGTTGCCTCGGCGAGCTTGTTGCGGCAGACGGCGACGAGGTCGCCGAGGACCGCGGAAGCAGTCGGCGAGCCGCCGGCGCCGGGGCCGTAGAACATCAGCCGGCCGGCGGCCTCGGCCTCGACGAACACCGCGTTGTACGCCTCGCGGACCGATGCCAGCGGGTGGCTGAGCGGGATCATCGCGGGGTGCACGCGCGCGGTGACGGACTGCCCGTCGGCGGCGCGCTCGCAGATGGCGAGCAGCTTGATGGTGCAGCCCATGCGCTTGGCGGAGGCGAAGTCGGCGGCGGTGACCTCGGTCATGCCCTCGCGGTAGACGTCGTCGAGCCGTACGCGGGTGTGGAAGGCGATGCCGGCCAGGATGGCGGCCTTGGCGGCCGCGTCGAACCCTTCGACGTCGGCGGTGGGATCCGCCTCCGCGTACCCCAGGGCCGTCGCCTCGTCCAGCGCCTCGGAGTAGCCGGCCCCGGACGTGTCCATCTTGTCCAGGATGAAGTTCGTCGTGCCGTTGACGATGCCGAGGACGCGGTTGACCTTGTCGCCCGCGAGGGACTCCCGCAGCGGCCTGATCAGCGGGATCGCGCCCGCGACGGCCGCCTCGAAGTACAGGTCGCGGCCGTGCTGCTCGGCGGCGGCGTAGAGCGTCGCCCCGTCCTCGGCGAGGAGCGCCTTGTTGGCGGAGACGACGGACGCGCCGTGCTCGAACGCCGTGGTGATCAGGGCGCGCGCCGGCTCGATGCCGCCGATGACCTCGATGACGACGTCGATGTCGCCGCGTTTGACCAGCGCGGTGGCATCGGTGGTGACGAGCTCGTCGGGGATCCCGGCGCGCGCCTTCCCGGGGCGGCGCACGGCGACCCCGGCGAGCTCCACCGGGGCGCCGATGCGCGCGGCGAGGTCGTCGGCGTGCGTCGTCATGATGCGCGCCACCTCTGAGCCGACCACACCACAGCCCAGCAGCGCCACCTTCAGCGGACGCGTACGCATCATCCGACCTCGTTTCTCTTACTTCTACGGTTGGACCAGTCTCACCCACCGGACCGGAGTTTCTATCCCTCGTCCGGCATGCGAGACATCTATCTCAATTAACCGACGTCGAGACGCAGGAGATCTTCCTCCGTCTCACGCCGGACGATCACCCGCGCCTCGCCGTCCCTGACGGCGACGACGGGCGGGCGAAGTGCGTGGTTGTAGTTGCTGGCCATGGAACGGCAGTACGCGCCGGTGGCCGGCACGGCGATCAGGTCGCCGGGCGCCAGGTCGGCCGGCAGGAACGCGTCCCTGACCACGATGTCGCCGCTCTCACAGTGCTTGCCGACGACACGGCTCAGCATCGGCGCCGCGTCCGACGTCCGCGACACGAGCGCGACGCTGTACTCGGCGTCGTACAGCGCGGTGCGGATGTTGTCCGACATGCCGCCGTCGACGCTGACGTACGTCCGCAGGCCCTCCAGCGGCTTGACCGTACCGACCTCGTACAGCGTGAAGGCCGTCGGCCCGACGATGGCGCGGCCCGGCTCGACGGAGATGCGCGGGGTGCGCAGCCCGGCGGCCTCGCACTCGCGGGTGACGATCTCGCCGAGGGCCTTCGCGATCTCGTGCGGCTCGCGCGGGTCGTCCTCGGGGGTGTACGCGATGCCGAGACCGCCGCCGAGGTCGATCTCGGGCAGTTCCACGCCGTGCTCGTCACGCACCTCGGCCAGCAGCTGCACGACGCGGCGGGCGGAGACCTCGAAGCCGGCCATGTCGAAGATCTGGGACCCGATGTGGGAGTGGATGCCGATGAGCTCGAGACCGTCGAGCCTCAGCGCGCGGCGTACGGCCTCGGCGGCCTGCCCGCCCGCGAGCGCGATGCCGAACTTCTGGTCCTCGTGAGCCGTGGCGATGAACTCGTGCGTGTGCGCCTCGACGCCGACGGTCACCCGGATCTGGACCCGCTGCCGCTTGCCGAGGCCCTGCGCGATGTGCGCGACGCGGACGATCTCCTGGAAGGAGTCGAGCACGATGCGCCCGACGCCCGCGCGCACGGCGCGCTCGATCTCGGCCTCCGACTTGTTGTTGCCGTGGAAGGCGATGCGCTCGGCGGGCATCCCGGCGTCGAGGGCGGTCGTGAGCTCGCCGCCGGAGCACACGTCGAGATGGAGCCCTTCCTCCTTCAGCCACCGGACGACGGCGCGCGAGAGGAACGCCTTCCCCGCGTAGAACACGTCGGCGTCCTTGCCGAACGCCTCGGCCCAGGCACGGCACCGGGCGCGGAAGTCGGTCTCGTCGAGGAAGTACGCGGGCGTGCCGAACTCCTCCGCGAGCCGGGTGACTTCGATCCCGCCGACGGTCACGACACCGTCCGTGTTCCGGGTGACGGTGGTGGACCAGACCTTGCCGTCGAGGGCGTTGAGGTCGGTGGGCGGAGCGGTGTAGTGGCCCTCGGGAAGGACGTCGGCGTGACGGGGCCCGGCGGGGTGGGCGGATCGGCTCATCTGTCTCTCACATCTCACAAGTATTCGGGTGCGCTGATGCCGAGCAGGGACAGGCCACCGGCGAGCACCGTCCCGGCGGCCTCGGCGAGGGCGAGCCGGGAGCGATGGGCGGCCGAGGGTTTCTCGTCCCCGACGGGCAGCACCGTGTGCTGGAAGGCGAGGAGCGCGTCGGCGGTGACGTCCAGGTGCCGCGCGAGCCGGTCGGGCGCGCGCAGCCGGGCCGCGTCGGCGACGACCGCGGGGTGGTCGGCGACGGCAGTGGTCAGGGCGGGGGCGTCGACGTACGCGTCGGGGGCGGCGCCGAAGCCGAGCACGGCGGCGCTCCGGCTGAGGGCCCTGGCGCGGGCGTGGGCGAAGCGCACCCGGTACAGCGGATTGCGCTCGTGCTGCACGAGGAGTCCGTCGGTCCGCGGCCGGTCGTGCGCGGCGGCGGCGAGGAGCGCCCAGCGGGCGGCGTCGCTGCCGAGGGACTCGGGGAGGCCGCCGTGGGGGGCGGGGACGACCGTGACGGTCTCGCCGTCGAGGGGCCGGGCCCCGAGGCGCAGCAGGGTCTGGGCCCAGATGCGGGCGCGCAGCTCGTCGGCGTGCGGGAAGGCGCCCTCGCCGGGGCCGTCGGGCAGGTCGACGCTGCCGGGCATTCCGTACCGCTCGCCCTGGTCGCGCACTGTCGCGAGGAGCCGCTGCTGGGCGCTGCCCGCGAGGGTGAAGTTGAGGAACCCGGGCCCGGTGATCTCGATGCGCTCGATGCCGCCGGTGCGGCCGATCCGCTCCTTGAGGAGCGTGGCGACGTCACCGGCCGGCTGCCCGGCGGGTCCCGCGAGCCGGAGGGCGACGTTGGTGGCGTAGTCCCCGCGCCCGCCGGGCCGGGGCCGCTCGATCCGCACGCTCTCGGGCACGGGCGCCCGCAGCACACCGTCCTCCACCGCACGGCACACGGCGTGCAGGACGGTACGGGAGAGCTCTGCGGGAGTCACGGGACAAGCGTATGGGAGGGAGGGGGTGGCTTTGCGAACCGGTTTCGCCATGCGGTCAGCGGGGGCACCGAGGTCCGGCCCGGGCAGGTGATCAGAGGCAGCTGCGCCGAGCTCTGATCCGGGGCGGTGATCAGCCGCCGGGGGGTCAGCCGCGGGTGCTGCCGGCCCGCCCGGCCTCATGCCTGCCGTCTACGGACGGCGGACCCTCCCGGCGCTCGCGGTGCATCAGCTGCCGCACGATCCGGACGAGCTCGGCGGGCTCGAAGGGCTTGGCGAGAAAGGCGTCCACGCCCGCGGTGATCCCGGACTCGACCTCGTACTGTGTGCACGCACTGATGATCGCGAGCGGGACGTGCCGGATCGCGGGGTCGGCCCGCAGCCGCGCGGCGGTCCGCAGGCCGTCGAGCCGGGGCATGACGACGTCGAGGGTGATCACGTCCGGCCGTACCCGGTGGACGACGTCCAGACACTCGGCACCATCGGCCGCGGTCACGACCTCGAAGCCCTCCAGCTCGAGGTTGACCCTGATCAGCTGCCGAATCACCCGGTTGTCATCGACAACGAGGACTCGGCCGGACGCGTCGCCGGACACAACTCGAGAGTAGGTGCGCGAGCACGGCTGCGTCCGGCTTTTCCCCACTTCCGCCCCGTGCGGGGGACGCGGGGTCACGAGGGGGCGCAGAGGGCGCGTATCAAGGGGGCGTCACGGGCTGGAAATACCTGTTCACAGCGACCCTTCAGGAGCTGGTAGGGTTCTACCCGTCGCCACGCAGCAGCGCGGCGCACGCCCCCGTAGCTCAGGGGATAGAGCAACGGCCTCCGGAGCCGTGTGCGCAGGTTCGAATCCTGCCGGGGGCACTTCGCTTCAACCAGCTAGATCATGCGGTTGACCAGCGTAGATGCCAAGCATGAAGAGCGGGAACCAGTCTCACTGGGTCCCGCTCTTTGTCGTTGTTGCGCGCTGGGCGCGATAGACCTGCGATAGACGCACTCGTATGCAGTCAGAAGCGGCGCCACAGAGGACAGACGGCCAGTCCAAGCGGCGCCCCTCACCGTGGGCTCCCGCGCAGGGCTCACGCAGCCATCAGACGCCCAGGCCGGTGTCAGACCGACCCGCTAGCGTTCGCTTGACTGGCAACTGACAGGGAGAAGCGATGCTGGACTTCACCGAACTGTCCCAGAACGGCGAAGACCTTGAGCTGCTCGTTCGCGAGATAGCCGTGTCCTTGGGCTTCAAAGCGCTCTGGTCTGGAAGAGGTCCAGATGGCGGGCGAGATTTGATTTTGGAAGAGCCGGGAAACCCACATCTCGGCGCAAAGGTCCGCCGCTGGCTCGTTTCCTGCAAACATACGGCCCACGCAAACCAAGGGAAAGGCCGGTCCGTCGGAATCGACGACGTCGGAGCAGATGGCGGAATCGTCGATGCAGTACATCAACACCAGGCACATGCATATCTTCTAGTGTGCTCCACTCAGCCGTCCAGTGCCGTTGTCAGCCGCCTAGAGGCCATTGAGAGAAATAGGGGCATTTCGACGCGAATTTGGGACGGCGTCGACCTGGAAAGACTACTGGACACCGCTAAGGGCTGGGCAATCGCCCAGAGATTCATGCCTCAGAGTGCAGAAGAATGGAAGATCATCAGCACCAGTCAACCTAACCAATACATTGGGCTGACCAGAGGCTACTACATTCGAATCGCCAATCGAATTGGCAGTTTCCTGTACACGGGCATGATGAACGCGTGCCTCGACGCGATGAAAGAGACAACACTCCCTCCGGGGCACGAACTGCGACCACGCGCCGTCTACCATGACGACAAGGGGTCACACATGCACTGGCGAGTCGATTACCTGTATCAGGGTCCAGAAACCCGAGAGGTTCTTCTCGCCATATCACCACCAACACTTATGCAACTTCAGGAAGATCTGACACGACGAGCCGAGAAATCTGAAAACTACTGGGGACTCTCGGCATATTTCGAACTGAGGCCGCAGCGGGTCAGCCGTGGCCATGACCACTTCGATCCGGACCATTATGATTTCTACGAACGAATCCCCTGGAATTTTCACGTATATTACTAGGAATCCTGGATATGACCGCGGCCTGAACACCCCAAACCGCGGCCCCGACAAACGAATCCTGCGTGACGCGCACCGGATCAGAGAAGCTGCCGTTATTCCAAATCAAGTTCCTTTTCGATCTTCCTGTTCATCGCCTCTTCCTGGCCATACAGGCACCCCTCGTAAACGCGGTGGATCACTTCAGGTGAATTGCCGACCCTGCGCGCAACTTCGGCCGCCAGCACGCCAGCGTTCAGCCAGGTGCTGATACAGGTGTGCCGAAGGTCGTACGGACGCCCTCCGAGGGCAGGTCCACAGACCGCCCGACGCGCCGGAAGCTTACGGGGCCATGATCACTCGCGCCAAAGCAGCTCCAGCCCAAAGCCGCTCCACCGACCTCGCAGAATCAGCCTGCACGAAGCCTTACAGCAGGAAGATCATCGAATATCATGACCCTATGTCGCCAAGCCTTTCCTATGCCATCCGCACCATGTCGGGCGCCTCGGACGCGAACTCTTTGATCTCCGCAAGCCGCCGAGCCATGCGTATGGGAGGCTTGTCACTCGACCTAGGGAATACTCATCGAATATACCCGAACGGTGCCGTGCCCATGGCAGCGGCTTTGGAGTATTTTCGCGCAGACGGGCTTCGAATATCGACCAGTCGCCTCAATGCATCAGTCATAAGTACTCGATTCCTGCACCCACTTTCAGCAACACCAGAGAACATTCGGGATCACCCCGCGGGAAATATTGTATGGAAGTACAACGAGGAACAGTCCACCGGTCTATGCAACGCGTTCATCGACATGCTCGAAGAGAACGCACGCTGCGAAACCGGCGTCATCGAGTCTCTCAATTGGTGCCTTTTCGAAGTATTGGACAACGTTTTCCAGCACAGCAAGGCCCCTTACGGATATGCCATGATGCAGATACACGCGAAGCGTCGATGGTGTACGGTCGCGGTCGCGGATTGCGGTATCGGCATCCACAGATCCTTCAAGGAAAGCAACGTCTACGCGGCACAAAATGCATACGAGGCAATAATGCTTTCCGTGCAAGAAAAGGTGACCAGCAAAACCAAGAATATGGGCAATGGCCTCTACGGCCTCATGCGCGTTGTGGGCCTCAACAAGGGTGAGCTGCAGATCCGCTCCGGCAGAGGATGGCTTGAATACCGGGATGGAGAGATAAAAGGAGATTACTCGATGTCGATCCCTCTGGTTGATTTGAATGACCATCATGGCACCACTGTCGACTGGCAACTCGACCTGAGCAAGCGCGTGAGCCTTGCCGAGGCTCTTAACTTCCCCGAGCCGAATCTATTGCTCGAGCGCATAGAAGATCAGACAGGAGAGCACTGCCTTCAGGTTGCTGACTTCGAAGAAGGGCTGGGTACCCGTCGATCAGCAGAGCAGATCCGCAATAAGCTTGTGAATCTACTGAACCTGGGCGCTCCTCGATTGACACTCGACTTCTCAGGAGTTTATGTAGTTTCTTCAAGTTTCGCCGACGAGGTCCTTGGAAAGCTAGCGCTTGAAATGGGAATCGTTGGATTCATGGGTCGCTTCGACCTGAAGGGGATGACGCCCACCGTTTCCGCTATCGTAAATCGAGCGATTTCCCAAAGGATCGCGGAAGGTGACGACCGAACTCCCGGACAAGGCACGCGACATTAGGGGATCTTCTACCCCTCACTACCTGGCGTAGTGCTTCCAGCACGGGTGCCCGATTGTTGGATCCCGGTGGTGTGATGGGTCGTTGGACAAACAGCGGGCCGTGGCTGTGCCGTCGGTGGGAGGGCTCGGTTCGAGGGGATGGAGGGCCGGCCGGTGAGTGACCGCAGTGCAATCAAGAACGCCCCTCAATCTGATCGCACAGAGCGCTAGCGGTCCAAGGCGCGCCCTCTCCCTAGCGAAAATGGGGCACGAGCGTAGGTTGGGTAGCCGTTGGTGGGGCGGCGCCTTCACGGTCGGGCTGTGCGCACAGCGGCCCGAGCGAGCCGGGAATGATGATCTGATTCAGGTGGAAGTTGGGTCGAACTCGGTCCCGATGCACGAGACTGACCCCCTGTGCTGCTAGACATGCATCCGTGCACTCAGCTCTCTCCCCTTCGCAGCTCCAGCTTCTGCAACATCTCGTGCTCGCCGAGGTTCCACGCCCCGATTCGGATCCCGTCTCGGTAGCGGTCCGAGACCTCGAAGAAGCGAGCATCCCGGACGACGTGCAAACTCTCAGCTGGATGGGACTGTTGGAGGTCAGAGGGGAGCGCCTGGCCATCACGCCGCGCGGAAGGGCAGTGCACTTCGAAGCCGAGTGCGCCGTGCTCTCGACGCGCCTGGCCGAGGTGAGCGCCTTCGCCGACGACCTCCAGCGACGCACACCCTCACTCAGTGCAGAACTGCACGCGCTACGCCAGCTCGCCGACGGGGCATGGAACGTGACGGAGGCGATGGCGTACGTGGAGCGTTGGGCGCACTGACCAGGCCCTACGCTTCCTCGCCGGCAGCCGTGGGGAGCACGACTCGGCGGCGTGGTTTGCGGGTCTTGTCGGGGACTGGCAGGATGCCAACCTTCTCAAGGTCAACTGTAGTGATTGTGGGAGCGGCGAGGACGCGGTCCAGCAGGTCCTGCTGGGCGGGCGCGAGGTCAACAAGTCGGCGCAGCACGGAGAGCAGTTCCATGAGCTCCCGCGACCAGTCGGCTGGCCAAGACTCGACATGCAGGTCGTCCAAAGGGCTGGTCTTGCGGCTATTGGGGTTAGCCTTTCGGTATCCGAACCATTTCTTAATGATCTGCATGCCGCCGACGTCGTAGTTCCACACTTCGGCGGGGACAGGGCTGACGTGCCCGCCGCCCAAGTGCAGGGTGCCGGTCATCTCGGCGTACCGGATTTCAGCGGGGACTTCCGCCCCTATGTGTTGGTCGTAACGGAGCCGGCGCGCATCGCCTAGCGGAAAGAGGACGTCTCCGGCCGGTCGGCCATCTTCCGGATCGGCATAGCGCTCCCCGAACGTCGAGACCCACAAGAGGCACTTGCCCAGTTGCACCGCTTCGTGCCACAGGGCGGAATCGCGGGTGAGCGGCAGCCGCACGCCTGGAGTGAGGAGCTCCTCGGTGAACCGCTTGGTGAATCCGGCGTGACCGGCAACAGTCGCCACATATGCAGCCAAATCGTGCACCGTGACGTCGGCGATGCCAAGTTCGGCGGCGAGGTACGCGAGAAGGCGCGGATGCACGTTGGGAGTGCCGTCCGGATGGAGGATCGGCATGATCTTGCCACCGCGGCCGTTGAAATGGTGGGTGTCGGGGAGCAGGGAGGTGGCGACGATCGCCGGCCCGGTTTCGATCTCGTGCGAGGACTGTTGGTTCAGGAAGAGCTGATCTGGCTGCATGGCTTCCCACAACGCCGGCCGGGCGAAGTCGATGACACGGCTATCGGAGATCAGCCACTGCCGGTCGAAGCTCCGCATAGCGATGCGTACCAGGTCAGGCGCCAGGTTTGTTTCGACTGCGAGTTCCTGGGTGTGCTCAGGCTGCCCGGGCAAAGGATCCCTACTGGCGTGCAGCGAACGGTCTCTTGTCTCCTTGAGCAGCTCCGCCTTCTTGGCCAGATCGTTCTCGTGGATCAAACGCGCCCATCGCTTCTCAAGCACCTGCCTGCTGGGGCCGTTGACCCAGGAGCGGTTGGCCTTAATACCCGGGCTTCCCCAGCGGAAGAGATCGTCGAGAGCGGGGTAGTCCTCCCACCCCGTCTCGGTGGTTGGGCGGAAGGGGCGAATAGCATCCGCGTGCGTGTCCTGCCAGCCGTCGTCGTCCAGTCGAATCTCTTTGAGCTGGCGGTACTTGGCGCCTCGCTTGCCGTGGACGGCGCGGTAATGGACACGGGCGGGCCGCTCAGGGTCGGTGTCTTTACTGCGGACGAAGAGGCAGATGGCCAGAGGCTGGGCGACACCCGGGAAGATCCGGCTGGCCACATCCGGGCGGTGCCCCTCCGGAGACAGGTCGATAATCCAGCCCTCGTCACAGGTGCGCCGCAGGTACTCCCGCATGCCACGCCCGCCAGGCCCAGTAGTGAACCCCGAGGGCGTGATGAAGCAGACGACTCCCTGCTGATCCTGAGGATGGGCGTCGAAGACCTTCCACGTCGCCCAGCGCCAGAAGTAGACGTAGAGGTTCTTCAGCACGTGCTCATAGCGACCGTTGCCAGGCCACTTGAAGGCCTGGATAGGCGCCACGCCCTGCGCGGGTGTGCCCTTCTCGACCCAGCCGCCGCGACCCCTGGCCTTGTCGTCGTAGGGCGGGTTGCCGATCGCAACGGTGACCGGAGTGCTGGCCTTCACCTGGTTCGCCCGTTTACGAGACTCCGAGATCACTCCGTACGTCGATGCGAGGGTTTCCTCGGCCAGATACGGGTCGTCCAACGTATCGGTGACGAAAAGCTTCATCCCGTCTGGCGGTGCGACCGCTTGATGCCGCTTAAGCAGATCCGAGGTCCGCAGCTCCGCGACAGCGAAGGGCCCCATCTGCAGCTCGAAACCGATCAGGCGCTTCGCCAGATCACCTATCGCATCCGGCGTTGCTCCGGGGCCGATGTTCTCCGCCGCCCAGGCGGCGACATGTTCAATGACCGCGTGAAGGTACGTGCCTGTTCCCATCGCGGGATCGACGATGCGCACGCTCTCGTCCGCATATCCGTCCGAGCGGCCCAAGCGGGTACGCAGCACGTCCTCGGTGAGGCGCACCATCTCCTCGACCACTTCGCGCGGGGTGTAATACGAGCCGCTCTTCTGCCGTAGCTTCTCGTCGTACACCTCCAGGAACGACTCGTATAGGTGCAGATATGCATCCCGCCGGCCCTTACGAATCGCCGCCCAGTCAACCGCGTCAATCACCTGAATGAGCAGATCGAGGCTGACCTCGAAGCTCACCGTGATGTTGTCGGTGAGGAGTTGAAGGGCCTTGCCCATCAAGGCATGCCCGGCATCCAGCCGCCGACCGACCTCATGCAGCCCCACCCCCTTCAAGGAGATGTCCTCGGTGCGCGCCAGCAACAGCGCGAAAGTCACTGTCTGGGCGTAGCCGTCGGCGAAGGTGGCATCATCGGCCGTCGGAAAGAGCAGCCTGCGCCAGTCGTTCTTCAGCCCTGTGAAGCGCAACTCCTCAGGACGCGCGCCCTCCGCCGCATACCTGCCCTCGAACTCCAATTGCTCCAGGACCGCCGCGCGCAACAGGCGGCACAGCGGCGCAGTGCGCCGAACCAGAGCCGATGCATGGCGGATTGGCTCGGGTACCCAATGCAGGAAAGTCCTCAGGAGACTGTTGAACGCTGCAGGCTCACGCGCGGTTAACGACCGTCCTGCACTGGCCAAATCGCCCTCGAAGACGACCGGAGTGCCAATCTGCTCCCCGGTGCGAAAAAGCCGCCACTCCGTGCCGTTGGTGTAGAGCACGTTCGGCAGGTCACGCAGTCGCTCCCACTGCTTCTTGTTACGCCCCGTGAACTTTTCCGGATCAACAGAATGACCGGGACGCTTGACTTCGATGTAACCGACGATGTCGCCGTGTACCTCAACTGCATAGTCGGGGCGCACACCCACATCACGCAGAGGAGTTTCGGAGTGCCACAGAACGCCGTCCAAGGCCTCGTGACTGCCCACAGTCTCTAGAAGCTTCTGCATCGGCGGGCGGATGGACGCCTCGGGGTCACCCGGCCCGTTCACCATGTCCTTGCACGACGCGCCGAAGGTTGATATGGCCTCCGAGAGCCAGCCGAACTGCTCCTGCGTCACTGCCGCACCCCCACGCACTGCCGATCACGACTTGAGGGTATGTCAGGTCAGCAAGAAAGATCCAGACGAAGTCTCAGCTCGGCCTGTGGAGTTGGGGGCGAGCGTGGAGTATGGCTCGGGTCGACGCTCCGCGCAGCGTAGAGGAGAGGATCAGACGAGGTGGCGCCAGAACGGAACCGTTGCTCTTAGGTCCCAGCTCTCGCCGACGTCACCCCGTGCCTCATCGAATCTTGGTGCATGTGTTGCCAGGGCAAGGACTCAGCCTGCTGTCCACAGACTGCCCAACCGTTAGGAGCCGTGGACCACTCGTGGACGGATCTACGGTGCTCAGCCGATTGCAGGGCGCTGAACAGGAAGGATACTGCGAGGTGCAAGGCCCTCCGGAGCCGTGTGCGCAGGTTCGAATCCTGCCGGGGGCACAGAAGCCGGACCAGCGTGACCATCCCGCTGACCTGCAGAAGTGCCAGACTTCGAGAGCCGGACCCACTCCCGCTGGGTCCGGCTCTTTGTCATGGTTACTCGCTGGTTCCGTACCGACCAGAGCCGTGGAAGGGTGGCCACGTGTCCGTCGATGTCGCGTACCCCGTCCTCCGCACGACCGACCCTGCGCGCGCTTTGCGCGTCGCGCGGCAGTTGCTTGCCCTCGGGGATCTCGCCGACGCGGTGGTCGACGTGGGCGTCGAGCTGGTCACCGTCGAGGGGGTGCTGCGGGTACGCAATGCACTGCCTGACACGTGGTTCGAGCAGCGGCATCCTGGGCAGGCGGGTGGCCGCGGAGGTCTCCTCGGCCTGCACGAGAGCGTGCGGGCGAGCGAACTTCCCACCGGTCCCGCCGCTCTCGCCCCGCATCTACCGCTCTGGGCCTCGGCGTTGGACCAACCGCTCGGCAGCATCGAGGACGCCTTCACTGCCGTAGTGGGCGACAACGTGGGGGAAATCCGCTGGTGGGGCCTGAGCTGGCCGGAGGTCGCCGAGCACGGGATCTACAGGGATCTCCACAACGCCGAGGTCAGATTGCTGTTCAACACCCCGACGCGCGAACTGGACGAACGGGCCGACGAGCACACCGTCCTCGTCCACGTCCGCCGGCAAGGACTCGACGGCTACGAGGAGCACGCGAACTGGCTTGCCCGACAGGTGGGCCAATCCGTCGTCGGCCCTCCCCAGCCGGCTTAGGTCTCCCCCTCCACCATCGCCTCCCCGCCAGCACTCGCTCCGGTCGATCCGCCCCGAGGCCCACTCACGGACGCCCACGCGTCCGTGATCCACGTCACAGCAATGACCGCCACCTCGGGTTACGGGCAGCTCCGGGGTGAGTGGCGGAAAAGAGCCCTCCCCCAGCTCGCCGCGTGACGGAAAAGAAACCTGCACCTACCTAGCGGTAACAAGACGCGACGTGCCAGATTCCGCATGCCACCGGCCGGAGGCTCCCTCATCCGTACGCCACACCCTCGTCGAGAACGACCGGAAAATCGCTCTCTTCCGTGGCCAGCAGCAGGAGTTCGCCGTGTCTGGATTCCGTCTGTTCAGAGTGATGCCACTGACCGCCCGCGGGCAGCGGTGGCTTCGGGCCGCCGTCGCCGGGCCGCTCGCCTTCTGTGGCCTCGTGGCCGCCGGCGCCGGGACCGCGCAGGCCGGGCCCGGGAGCGGGGCGAGTGCGATCGTGGCGCTCGGGGACAGTTACATCTCCGGTGAGGCCGGGCGGTGGCAGGGCAACAGCCTCACCAACGCCGGCAGCAGGGACGGCACCGACCGGGCCTGGACCGGGACCGCGTACGACCCGACGCGGGTGTACGGGACGACCGCCGTGAACGGGTGCCACCGGTCGGACTCCGCGGAGGTGCGCAGCGCCACCGGGACGACCCAGGCGCTGGTGAACCTCGCCTGTTCCGGGGCGACGACGCAGAACGTCTTCCGGGCGTCCAGCGGGGGCATGTGGTTCAAGGGCGAGGCGCCGCAGGCGGACCAACTCGCCGCCGTGGCCGCGACGTACGACGTCAAGGTGATCGCGCTGTCGATCGGCGGCAACGACCTCGGGTTCGCCGACATCATCACGACCTGCGCGAAGGACTACATCCTCTACTACTCGTACTGCCACGACGATCAGCAGGACGTCGTGGACGCGAAGATCGACACCGTGATGGCGAACGTCGGCAAGGCCGTCGACGAGGTCCGCGCGGTGATGTCCGGGGCCGGATACGCGGCCTCCTCGTACCGGATCGTGCTCCAGTCGTACCCGTCGCCGACCCCCCGCGGCAGCGAGAACCGGTACGCGGAGAGCGGCTGGTCGCGGGTGAACACCGGCGGGTGCCCCTTCTGGAATCTGGACGCCGACTGGGCGCGCGACTCGCTCGTGCCGCAGCTCGCCGACCGGTTGAAGGCGCTGGCGGCGGCGAAGGGCACGCAGTTCCTGGATCTGCGGGACATGCTCCAGGGCCGCGAGGTCTGTGCGAAGGCGAGCCGTCCGGTGAGCGCGACGCAGCCGCCGTCGGCCTCGGCCAGCGAGTGGACGCGGTGGATCGACAGCGACGGCACGCAGGGGCCGGTGCAGGAGTCCGCGCACCCCAACTACTACGGGCAGCTGGCCCAGGGGCGCTGCCTTTCGCTGGTCTACGCGAAGCCGACGGGCGACTACAGCTGCCGCAACACGGCCGGGACCGGGGCCTCGGGCATGTATCTGACGGCCCTCTCCGGGACGTCCTGACAGTCAGGAGCCGACCCGGAGCCCGGCGCGGACCGTCCGGGTCGGCTCGCCGGTACCAGGCGACGGGTCGATGAGGTGGGTGCGCGATACGCCATCGGCGTCACCCGTGACCAGGCGGATCCGGTCGAGACCGGCCCAAGCGGCCTCGGTCAGGTCATGGCCGGAGCGTCGCCATTGAAGTGGCCGTCCGGCCGGCGGCGGGTGGCCGGCCCCGTACCCGTGTCCACGTGGACCAGCCAGTACGGGTCATCTGTGCCATACGGTCCCCCCGACCTCAAGCGTCGGCAGACGTATGGGAGTCGGTCAGGATCAGGCGTTGGGCCGCTTGCCGTGGTTCGCGCCCTTCTTCTTGCGGGCGCGTCGCTTGTTGCCTCGCTTGGACATGGCACATCTCCCTCTTTCGGGGCATATCGGGCGCTCGCCAGTCTAGGTTCGGGCCGTGGCTGCCGCATCAGCGCCCGCAGCGCCGGCCTGCGCCTCCCGCGCCAGGCGCACCGGTGCCGGCGGCGCCGCGTAGGCCAGGCGGCGGTGGGTGCGGCTGAGCATCAGGCGGGCCATGAAGGGGTGGAGGCGGCGCACGACGGCCCAGTAGAGCCTGCCGCGCAGGTTGTGGATCCGGACGACGGTGGTGAGGGTGACCGTGTCGTCCTCGATCAGCACCGAGGCGCGGAAGTCGAGATGACTCGCGTCCTCACCGAGCAGCAGTTCGTCCGGGGCGCTCGCCCTGACCTCGTACGGAAGGACATCGCGCCAGGCGGCGGGGGCCTTGGGCATACCGGGGTCGAGCGGGAGCTGCCAGGAGTCGGTGAAATCCGGTGCGTCGAAGGCCCGTCGGGCGAGGACGGCCGCCGCCGGGAACGCCACGACCTTCGGCCGGTACCAGACGGCCCGCCGCATCAGGCGCGTCCAGCGGCTCCAGCGCGCGGGCCGCAGGGGCGCCTCGGGGGTGGCGGCGCGGACGACGTTGTCGAGCAGTTCCTCGATCATCATGTCGTGCATCGGGCGGATGGCGAGCGACCAGAGCAGTGCCTGCCGGAGGTTCTGCTTCTGCTCCAGGACGTGGGTGACGCGGCAGCGGCCGGCGTCGAGGGGCTCCACGGTGAGGGCGTGGTGGCCGCTGTCCGGCGGCGGGAAGTCGAAGCGGATGCCGCGGCCCGGCTCGTAGGCGGCGACCCGGTACTTCACGAAGCCGTGGCCGCCGTCGGCGCCGACACCGAGCGGGCGGTCGAAGCGGATCGGCGGCCAGACGGGGCTCGGGCTCATCGGGTCGTCCGGCGACGAGAGGCGATCGAGCAGGGTGCCGACCACGTCGGCGGGGGCTTCGACGACGCGCTCGTGGACATTGCGTTCCGCGCGCATGGCGCACCTCCATACGGTGGCGTACGTTCAACCGTACGGTAGCGTATGGACATGCCGCACGCAGAGAAAAAGAGCAAGCGGGAGCAGGGACGCCAGCGGCTCACCGCGCGCGACTGGGCCGACGCCGCGCTCGCCGCGATGGCCGAGCGCGGGCTCGCCGCCGTCGCCGTCGAGCCCCTCGCCGCGCGGCTCGGCACCACCAAGGGCAGCTTCTACTGGCACTTCACCAACCGTGAGGCGCTGATCGAGGCAGCCCTGGAGCGCTGGGAGGAGATCTGTACCGAGGAGATCATCACCGCCGTCGAGACCGAGCCCGACCCGGAGCGGCGGCTGCGCACCCTGCTGCGGCAGGCGACGACCTCGGCCGCCGACGACCCGCTGGAGGTGTCGCTGCTCGCGACCGCCGCCCACCCCCAAGTGGCCGCCGTCCTCGGCCGGGTGACGGAGCGCCGGGTCGGGTACGTGGCGCGGCTCTTCGAGGAGTTCGGCTTTCCGGCCGCGGAGGCGCGCACCCGCGGCCTGCTGGCGTACAGCACCTACCTCGGGCACACGCAGCTGGCCCACGCGGTGCCCCACGCCCTGCCGCAGGGCGCGGAGAGGGACGCGTACCTGGAGTCCGTCCTGGACACCCTGCTGAGGCCCTGAGAGCCGTCAGGCCGAACTGCGCCTGCGGGACGCCGTCTTCTTCGCCGCGGGCTCGGACGCCGCCTTGGACGCCGCCTTCTTGGTGGTCGTCTTCGCCGTGGACTTGGCCGTGGACTTCGCCGTGGACTTGGCCGACGCCGTCTTCTTAGCGGTCTTCGCCGTGGACTTGGCCGCCGTCTTCTTGGCCGCTGTCTTCTTCGCTGCCTGCGACGTCGACTTCCTCGCGCCGGACGGCTTGGGCTCCCGCCGGCCCTTGATCGGCGTGACCTCGGCGACCTCGCCCTCCCCGCCCCGCGCCTCCTTCGCCGCGCGCACGCTGTTCTCCAGCGCCGCCATCAGGTCGATGACCTTTCCGCCGGCCCGCTCCTCGGACGGCTCCGCCTCCGGCGCCGTGACCCCGCCCTCCACCTTCGCGGCGATCATGGCCTCGACGGCCTCGCGGTAGTCGTCGTGCAAGGACTCGATGTCGACCTCGCCGAGGGTGTCCATCAGGGCGTCGGCCAGGTCGAGTTCGGCTTCCCGTACGGTCACGTCCGCCTGGGGCGCCACGCTCTCGGGGGCGCGGATCTCGTCGGGCCACAGCAGACCGTGCATGGTGATGACGTCGTCGACGACACGCAGCATGCCGAGCCGTTCCCGGCCGCGCAGCGCGAACTTGGCGACGGCGACCTTGTCGCTGCGCTTGAGCGCCTCGCGCAGCAGCGTGTACGGCTTGGCGGCCGGCACCCCGTTGGCCGAGAGGTAGTAGGCCGCGTCCATCTGCAGCGGATCGATCTCGGAGGACGGCACGAAGGCGACGATCTCGATCGTCTTCGCCGTGGGCAGCGGCAGGGAGGCGAGGTCCTCGTCCGTGATCGGGATCATGGCCCCGTCCGCGTCCTCGTACGCCTTGCCGATCTCGTCGTTCGTCACCTCCTTCTCCTCCAGCTCGCACACCTTGCGGTATCGGATCCGGCCGCCGTCGGCCTCGTGGATCTGCCGGAAGGACACCGAGTGGTTCTCGGTCGCGTTCACGAGCTTGACCGGGATGCTGACCAACCCGAAGGAGATCGCACCGTTCCAGATGGATCGCACGTTTCGTCCCTTCCATCCGGAATTCATGGGATTCTCATCGTATGACGCCGATCACGGAGGTGGATGGGCGGCGGCTGGCGCTCACCAATCTGGAGAAGGTCATCCATCCCGCCACCGGGACGACCAAGGGCGAGATCCTGCACTACTACGCCGTCACGGCCGAGGCGATACTCCCCCACCTCCAGGACCGTCCCGTCTCCTTCCTGCGGTATCCGGACGGCCCCGACGGCCAGGTGTTCTTCACCAAGAACCCGCCGCCCGGCACGCCCGACTGGGTGCGTACGGCCCCCGTCCCCCGGTCGGACGACCCCGGCGCCCGCCAGGTGGTCGTGGACGATCTGGCCTCGCTGGTGTGGGCGGGCAATCTCGTCGTGGAGTTCCACACGCCGCAGTGGCGGGCCGACCGGCCGGCCGTCGCCGACCGCATGGTGTTCGACCTCGACCCCGGCACACCCGCCGGTGTCGCCGAGTGCTGCGAGGTGGCGCTGTGGCTGCGCGAGCGGCTGGCGGCGGACGGACTGGACGCGTACGCCAAGACCTCGGGTTCCAAGGGCCTGCACCTGCTCGTGCCGCTCGTGCCGACGCCGTCCGAGAAGGTGTCGGCCTACGCGAAGGCCCTGGCCAAGGAGGGCGAGGCCGCGATGCCGAAGCTGGTGCTGCACCGGATGACGCGCGCGCTGCGGCCGGGCAAGGTGTTCGTCGACCACAGCCAGAACGCCGCCGCCAAGACGACCGCCACCCCCTACACGCTGCGCGCCCGCGCCGAGCCCACGGTGTCGGCGCCCGTGACGTGGGAGGAGGTGGAGGCGCGGCAGGGGCTCGTCTTCCGCCTCGGGGACATCGCGGCTCGGCTCGACCGGTACGGGGAACTGCTCGGCCCGCTCACCGACCCGGACAGCGCCGGGCAGCTGCCGTGAGCGTTCCCAGGCCGCCGCTGAAGGTCGCGGCGGCGGAGTCGGTGACCGTTCTGCCGCGCGGGGCGGGCCTGGCGTACGAGCCCAAGTTCGACGGTCACCGGATGGTCATCTTCCGGGTGGGCGGGGAGGTGTTGCTGCAGGCCCGTTCGGGACGGATCGTCACGGCCGCCTTCCCCGATCTCGCCGAGGCGGCAGCGCGGCTGCCGGACGGCACGGTGCTCGACGGCGAGGTGGTCGTGTGGCGGGACGGGCGTACGGACTTCGCCGCCGTGCAGAAGCGGGCCGCGGCCACCGCGGGGCGGGCGCCGGGGCTCGCGCGCAGCCTGCCCGCCTCGTACGCCGCCTTCGACCTGCTCGCCGAGGGCGGCGAGGACCTGCGGCGGCTCTCGTACGCCGAGCGGCGGGAGCGGCTGGTCGCGCTGGTGGGCCCGCTCGGACCGCCGCTCCAGCCCGTGCCGATGACGCTGGACGTGGCGGAGGCGGTGACCTGGTTCCGGACGCTGCCCTCGATCGGCGTCGAGGGGCTGGTGGTCAAGCGGCTCGACCAGACGTACCGCAGCGGCGCGCGGGCCTGGCGGAAGCTGCGGCACACGAGCAGCCGGGACGCGGCCGTGGTGGGCTTCACGGGCGGGGCGGCGCGTCCGGCGTCGCTGGTGCTCGTGCTGCCGGACGACGACACGCCGGTGGTGTCGAGCCCGCTGTCCCCGGCGCTGCGGTCCCAGGCGGGGGTGGCCCTGGCCGGGCGGGTGGGCGCCTGTACGGGCACGGCGGTCGCGGTGGGGGTGGGCGAGGTCGGCTACCGGACCGTCGAGGCGGGGCTGACCGCGGAGGTGGAACAGCGCACGACGCGGCACACGGTCACGACGGTGGTGCGGCTGCGGCTTCCCGAGGAATTGGATTAATCAAGTTTGACTAGCATCCCGGCAGGGCAGTACCTTCGGGACGGATCACATAGTCAAGTTTGAACAGTTGACAGGTGAGGAGACAGAGTGACGCGACTGCCCGAGACCGGATACACCCCGACCGCCGAGGAGCTGGCGAGCATCCAGGAGTGGTTCGCCGCCTACGACGAGGCGAGCGCCGAGCGCGACGTCGAACGGATGGCGGACATGGCCGTCTTCCCGCTCAACCTGGTCAGCGACGACTCGGCGGGCGACGGCGCCTCGGCACAGTGGGACCGGCAGCAGTTCGTACGGACGATGACGCACGTGATGGGCGACGGCGGCGACGACATCGCCTTCGAGTCGGTACGGACGCCGGTCCTCCTCTCCCCCGCCATGGCCGTGGTCCTCACGGACTCGACCATGACCACGGACGGTCACACGCAGCAGCTGCGGTACGCGGACGTCCTGATCCGGCGGGACGGCCGGTGGGCGTTCCAGACGATGATGCAGGGCGGCTGGGGCGACAACCTGCGCTGAGACGGTGCCGCGCGGCGGGCGCGCGTTTCAGACGGCCAGCCAGGTGCGCCGGTCCCGTGCCGCCGCGTACAGCGCCTCGATGTCGGCCGGTTTCAGCACGCCGCCGAGCCGGGCCAGTGCGGGCACCTCGTCGTCCCGCAGGACGCGGATGTCCTGCGGGACGGACCGCGTCTCCAGCCGCGCGGCGCCCACCACGGCCAGCACCGGGCGCACCGCCTTGGCCAGCGCGTGGGCGGCGCGCTCGGCCCGGCGGCGCACCGCGCCCGCGTACCCGTCCCCCGGTCCGCGGCCGACCCGCACCACGGGGCCGAGGACACGGACCCGTGCGCGCCGCGCGGCGAGGACCTGCACCGCGAGGACCCCGCCGGGGCCGACGGCGAGGTGGTCGATGCGGTCGGCGCCCGGCAGCGGTACGCAGTGCACGGTCCGCCAGCCGGCGGACTCCAGCCGGTCCAGCGCCTCGCCCAGTCGCTGCTGTGCGGCGAGGTCGGCCCGGCGCGGGTCCCGGCGCAGCCGGCACAGGGCCGGCACGGGCCTCAGGTCCAGCTCGGCGTGCAGGGCCTCGCCGGGGCGGTTGGGCGCGAGGTCGTCGTCGGGATGAAGGGCGAGCCGGGCGAGGTCCGCCGGGGAGGGGACGGGCGGCGGGCCGACGGTGAAGTCGCCGGTGACATAGGGGGCCAGGGCCGCGAGCGCGGCATCCCTGTACTCCTCCAGAACCACACTGATCCGGCCGTTGTCAGGGTCGTACAAGGCGACCGTACGGCCGTCCGGAAGATTCACGTACAGCCTGTTACGGCCCCCTGCCCGCGCGAACGTCACCCGCATTCCCCGCATGGCACCACCACCCCTGACCATGGGATCAGCCATGGCGGCCGGGGGCAACATCCCGGCGTCCGGCAAGCGGCGTGATACCGGTCGCTTCGGCGGGGTCGTGGGGCACACTCTCCCCAGACAAGGACGGACGCAGGGTTCCGGGAGGGGGCAACGGTGTTCGCGGGGATCGAAGAGGTCGACTGGGCCTCTCTGGCGCACGCCTACGGCCCGGCAGTCGATGTGCCGGAGTTACTGCGCGGACTGGCCTCAGCGGATCCCGAGGAGCGTGAGCACGCGCTCGACGCGATGTACGGGTCCGTGCACCACCAGGGAGACGTCTACGACTCGACGCTCGCGTGCATCCCGTTCCTGATGGAGCTGGTGGCCGACCCCACGGTCGAGGACCGGGGCGGCATCCTGGAGCTGCTGACCAGCATCGGCGGCATCGACCTGGACGGCGACGACGAACTGGATCCGGAGGACGAGGAGTTCGAGGGGGCGGCGAACTACGCGATGGCGGCGTCGGCCGTGACGGCGGGCGCCGACGTGTTCCTGGCGCTGGCCGGGGACCACGACCGGGGGGTGCGGCTCGCGGCGCCGCTCGCGCTGGCGACGCTGCACAGCGATCCGGTGCGGGTGCTGGATCTGCTGCGGGAGAGGTTCGACCGGGAGACGGACAACGAGGTACGGCTGGCCTGCATCGACGCGGCGGGCCGGATAGCGATGCGGCACCAGTGCCTGACGCCCGACGTCGTCGCCTGGCTGATGACGATCGGCGGCCCGGCCTACTGCGCGGGCCTGCGGCTGGGCGCGATCGCGCAGGTCGCCCGCTGCGCGTCGGCGGACCTGCCCGCCGACGTGGTGCCGTGGGTGACCGGCTTGCTGCGCGAACTGCGGGCGGGGCCCGTCGTGGTGGCCGCGGCGGCCGACACGACGGCGCCGCCGGTGCTGGGACAGCCGCGCGAGATGCGGGCGGCGGCCGCCGCGGGCCGGGTGGCGCCGTGGACCGCGGACCTGCTGCGGACGCTCCACGCCGGCCTGGGCGACCGCGTGGACGACCGGATCGCGCTGCTGGCGGACCAGCTGTGCAGCCCCGACCGGGGCCAGCGCATCGACGCCGTACGGATGAGCGAGGCGCTGCTGCGGACCCTGCGCGGCGCCTACGAGGAGCTGGTGGGCCTGATCGGCGAGCAGCTCGCCGACCCCGAGCCGCGGCTCGGGGACGCGGCGGCCTACGTGCTCAAGGGCCTGTTCCAGCTGGCGGAGCCGGCGGCGGACGCGCTGCTGGAGCGGGTGGCGGCCGATCCGCACGGCTGGGTGCGCGAGTGGGACGCCGGGCCGCCGACGCTCGGCTCGGCCGTCATGGCACTGGTGCGGGCGGGCGACGCACGCATCGTGCCCGTGCTGGCACGGATCCTGGAGCGGGGGGAGGCACCGGGAGACCTGGGACGGTCGCTGGGCCGGCTCGGGACGGCGGCGGCGCCGCTCGGACCGGCGCTGTGCGACCGGCTCGCGCGCGTGGCGCTCGACAACACGCTCCACGAACAGGCCGGGCCGCTGCTGCACGGGCTGTCCGTCCTCCGGGCGGCCGACACGCTGCCCGAGGCGGTGCCCGCCGTGCTGCGGGTGCTGCGGGACGCTCCGGCGCACCGGCGGGAGGGGGTGGTCGAGTCGGCGCTGCGGGCGCTGACCGCCTTCGGCCCCGCCGCGCGCGAGGCCGTGCCGGAGCTGCGCCGGCTGGTGGCGGGACCGCACGCAGGTCGGGCCGGCGACGCGGGACTGCCCGCGGTGCTGACCGCGAGGGCCGCCGGTGCGCTGTGGGCGGTCGAGGGCGACGCTGACGCGGTGCTGCCGGTGCTGAGCGCGGTGCTGAGCGGGCCCGACCCGGGGGCCCGGCGCACGGCCGCCGCCGTGCTCGGCAGGCTGGGCCCGGCCGGGGCGCCGGCCGCCCATCTGCTCGGCGGGCTGCTGTGGTCTGCGGAACCGTGGACCCGGGTCGAGTCGGCCGCGGCGCTGTGGCGGGTGACCGGGGACCCGGTCCGGGCATGGCCGGTGCTGCGCCGGGCCTGGGGCGAACTCCCGCACGCCCGGGTGCCGGTCGCGGCGGCTCTCGCGGAGATGACGACGCGGGGCGCCGAGGGCGCGGACCGGCTGGTCGACCGCGAACTGCTGTCCGTACGGCGGCACAACGCGACCGACGCGGGCGCGGACGGCCATGACATCTTCACGGACGAGAGGCTGCTGGGCCTGTGCCGGCAGGCGGTCACGGGCGGGTCGTGACCGTCCGTGACCCGGCCGCCCGCGTACGCCGTGGCCCGGGGCGCGCCCTTCGTGGCGCGTGCGCGATCCTGGACCATGACGGAGGGAAAGAGAACATGATCATTTTTGGCACCAAGGGCTACCTGTACCAACTGGCCGTACTGACGCTCGTCTGCGGCCACTGCGGCAACCCGTCGGCGCACACGCTCCGCAAGCGGGTCACGAAGTTCACGCTGTTCTTCGTGCCGCTGTTCCCGGTCTCGACGAAGTACGCGACACAGTGCACGTTCTGCGGTGCGGAGCAGCGGCTGACGGCCCCGCAGGCGGAGCAGCTCCAGCTCCAGGCCGCCTCCGCCCCGTCCGCCGGGCACCAGGTACGCCCGGGCGAATGAGGCCTGCGGGCCGGTGATCGTCCCGGCGCGGCGGCCCGGCCGACCGGCGGCCGCCGCCCTGGTGGCGGGCCTGCGCCGGCGAGGGCGAGCTGCGGTTCCCGAACGCCGTGGACGGGGGGCGCCGTCGCGCGGTGACCGTGCCCGCGTACGTACGGTTCACGGACGACGGCCCGCCGGACTGCCCGCCGAAGATGTTCCATGACATAAAGGGGCAAATACTCTTACGGCTTGCTACGTTGCGTGGCATGACCGCAACGGCGGCGGTGCCGCCCCCGCCCGCGCCACGCCCCGCCAAGCGGCGGGGCGTGGAACTGTCGCTCCTCGTCGGCGCCGTCCTCGTCTCCGTCTACGGCTACGTCGCCGTCGGCCTCGGCCGGCAGGGGGCCGTACCCCCGGACACCCTGCGGTACGGCGCCGGGCTCGGGCTCCTCTCCCTCCTCGCCCACCTCGCCGTCCGCCTGCGGGCTCCCTACGCCGACCCGCTGCTCCTCCCCATCGCCGTCCTGCTCAACGGCATCGGGCTCGTGCTGATCTACCGGCTCGACCTGGAGACACCCGGCGACGTCGCCGCGCCCGCCCAGCTCGTGTGGTCCGCGCTCGGCGTCGCCCTGTTCATCGCCTCCGTCATCACCCTGCACGACCACCGGGTGCTGCAGCGCTACGCGTACGTCAGCGTCGTCGCCGCCCTCGCCCTGCTCTGCGCGCCGATCCTCTTCCCCGCCGTCAACGGCGCCCGCATCTGGATCCGCGTCGGCGGACTGTCCATCCAGCCGGGCGAGTTCGCCAAGGTGCTGCTCGCCGTGTTCTTCGCCGCGTATCTCGCGGCCAACCGGGGTGCGCTCGCCCGCTCGGGGCGGTGGTTCTCCGGACTCCAGCTGCCCGCGGGGCGCGTTCTCGGTCCGGTGCTCGCGATCTGGCTGGTGAGCGTGGGCGTGCTGGTCCTCGAACGGGACCTCGGCACCTCGCTGCTGTTCTTCGGGCTGTTCGTCGTGATGCTCTACGTGGCGACCGGCCGGACCGGCTGGATCGCGGTCGGCCTGCTGCTCGCCGCGGCCGGCGCGTACGCGGTCGGCTCGCTCGAACCCCACGTCCACGGCCGCGTCCAGGACTGGCTCGACCCGTTCGCGAGCATCGAGGCCGGGCAGGGCCCGGACCAGCTCGCCCAGTCGCTGTTCGCCTTCGCCACCGGCGGAATGCTCGGCACCGGCCTCGGGCTCGGCCACTCCGTGCTCATCGGCTTCGCCGCCAAGTCCGACTTCATCCTCGCCACCGCGGGCGAGGAGCTCGGCCTCGTCGGCCTGACCGCGCTCTTCCTGCTGTACGCGCTGCTCGTCGCCCGGGGCTACGGCGCCGCGCTCGCGCTGCCCGACGCGTTCGGCGGGCTGCTCGCCGTCGGGCTGTCGTCGATCATCGCGCTCCAGGCGTTCGTCATCGCGGGCGGCGTGACGGGGCTGATCCCGCTCACCGGCATGGCGATGCCCTTCCTGGCCCAGGGCGGCTCCTCCGTCGTCACCAACTGGGTGATCGTCGCCCTGCTCGTCCGCCTGAGCCACTCGGCGAGGGCGCCGCGGCCCGAGGCGGCCGAGCCGGAGGCCGTCGCCGCACTGCCGGTGGCCGGCCGGTGACCCGGTACATGCGGCACGCGGCCGCCTTCTGCGTGCTCCTGCTGGCCGCACTCCTCGTCAACGCCGCACGGGTGCACGTCGTCGAGGCGCCCTCCCTGGTCGACAACCCGGCCAACCACCGCACCGCCATCGCCCGTTACGCACAACCGCGCGGCGACATCCTCGTCGACGGCGGGCCGGTCACCGGCTCCCGGGACACGGGCGGCCGGATGCGGTACGAACGGACCTACCGCCACGGACCGCTGTTCGCCCCGGTCACGGGCTACGCCTCGCAGACGTACGGCACCTCCCTGCTGGAGAACATCGAGGACGGCATCCTCTCGGGCACCGACCCGCTGCTCTCCCCGCTGCCGTTCTGGAACGACCTCAGCCGCGGCCGCCCGCCCGGCGGCAGGGTCCACACCACGATCCGGGAGGCGGTGCAGCGCGCCGCGTACGAGGGACTGAACGGCCGGCGCGGCGCCGTCGCCGCCGTCGAACCCGCGACGGGCCGCATCCTGGCCCTGGTCAGCAGCCCCTCGTACGATCCCGGCGAGCTGGCCGGCTCCGGCGAGGACACGGCGGACGCGTGGGCGCGGCTGAACGGCGCCCACGCCCGGCCGATGCTCAACCGGGCCATCCGGCAGACGTATCCGCCCGGATCCGCTTTCAAGATCGTGACGGCTGCGGCGGCGCTGGACTCGGGTGTCGTCGACGACGTGGACGCGCCGACCCGCACACCGGACCCGTACGTCCTGCCCGGTACCGGCACCACGCTGCCCGATGCGACCGAGGGCTGTGAGAACGCCTCGCTCGCGTACGCGATCCAGTGGTCGTGCAACTCCGTGATGGCCGGGCTCGGCACGCGGGTCGGACTCTCCGGGATGGTGGAGGCGGCCGCCGGGTTCGGCTTCAACGACGCGGGGCTGCGCATCCCGGCGGCGGTCTCGCGGTCGAACTTCGACACCGACATGTCCGTGGACCAGCTCGCGCTCTCCTCGATCGGGCAGTTCAACACGACCGCCACGCCCCTGCAGATGGCGATGGTCTCCGCGGCCGTCGCCGGCGGCGGCCCCGTCCGGTACCCGTACCTGGTGGAGCGGGTGACCCGGGCGGACGGCGACCCCGTGGCCCAGTACGGCCCCCGGTCCTACCGGCAGGCGATGAACCCGGCGACGGCGATGCACATGCGCCGGCTGATGGTGCGGGCCGTCGAGGAGGGCACCGGGAGCAACGCGGCGATCGAGGGGGCGGTCGTGGGCGGCAAGACCGGCACGGCCCAGCACGGCCTCGGCAACGCCGGTATCCCCTACGCCTGGTTCATCGCCTGGGCCCAGGCCGCGAACGCGGCGCAGCCCGGGGTCGCGGTGGCGGTGGTCGTGGAGGACGCCGCCGCGGACCGGGAGGAGATCAGCGGCGGGGGCAGCGCGGCGCCGATCGCCCGCGCGGTCATGGAGGCGGCACTGCGAGACTGACGGCATGGACGTGGCGCGGGCACTGGAGACCATCGGACGGCTCGATCCCGGGCTGAGCGCCTTCGTCGAGGTGTGGGGCGACCGTGCGCTGGAGCTGGAGCGCGCGGTGGATCCCGCACTGCCGCTCGCGGGGGTGCCGTTCGCGGTGAAGGGGCGGTCGGGCCTCGGTTCGTACGCGGCCCGGCGGCTGATCGCGGCGGGCGCGGTCCCGGTCGGGTCGACGTCGGTGCCCGGCCCCGGCACGTACTGGCAGACCTGGGGCCTCGGCGCGCACGGTCCCACCCGCAATCCCTGGCGCGCGGACCGCACCCCGGGCGGCTCGTCGGCCGGTTCGGCGGTGGCGGTGGCCGCGGGGATGGCGGCGCTGGCGACCGGCAGCGACGGGGCGGGCTCGGTGCGCATCCCGGCGGCGTGGTGCGGGGTGTTCGGCCTGAAGACGACGAACGGGCTGCTGCCGTCGCCGGACCGCACCGGGCTCGCGTCGGCCGGTGTGCTGACGCGGACGGCGGCGGACGCGCGGGCGTACCTGCGCTGTGTGGGGGCCGGGGAGGCGGAGTCCGCCCCGGATCTGCCGCTGCGGGCGGTGTGGTCGCCGGACCTCGGTTTCGCGGACGTGGACCACGAGGTGCTTGCCGTCGCGCGGGCGGCTGTGGAGCGTCTCGTGTCGGCGGGCGTCGTACTCATGCGGGCCCTTGACACGTCCCTGCTGGACCCGGCGGAGGCGTGGACGGCGGTGCGGGCCGGGCGGGCGGCGGAGGGCGCGGCGGTACGGGAGGAGAACGACCGGCGGCTCGACGCGCTGTTCGCCGGGGCGGACGTCCTGATCACCCCGGCCACGCCCAACCGCCCGCACGGCCACGACGGCCCCGGCCCCGACGTCTACTCCACGGCGCTGACGTGGGTGTTCAACCTGAGCGGCCATCCGGCGGCCAGCGTTCCGGCGGGCTTCACGAGCGACGGCTGCCCGGTCGGACTCCAACTGGTGGCGGCGCGCGGGGCGGACGTCCCACTGCTCGAAATGTCGGTCGCGGCGGAAAGGCATCTGATTACTGTGCGGCCATGACCGCATACGAACTCGCACAGGTGAACACAGCCCGGCTCAAACACCCTCTGGACTCTGCCGAGTTGAAGGACTTCGTCGACAACCTGGACCCCGTGAACGCCGTCGCCGACGCGGCCGACGGGTTCGTGTGGCGCCTCCAGGACACGACGGGCAACGCGACGGACCTGCGGGTGTTCGGCGACGACACGTTGATGGTGAACATGTCGGTGTGGCGGGACACGAACGCGCTGACGGCGTTCATGTACCAGGGGACGCACCGCGAACTGCTGGCGCGCCGCTACGAGTTCTTCGAGCGCGTCAAGGAGGTCATGACCACGATGTGGTGGGTCCCGGCGGGCCACCGCCCGACGGTCCGGGAGGCGGAGGAGCGCCTGCTCCATGTGCGCGAGCACGGGCCGACGGAGTACGCGTTCACGCTGCGCACGTCGTTCCCGCCGCCGGTGGCAGGGTGATCAGCGGCGCCGTTTGACCGCGGTGAGGTGACCGCCTGGGTTCTTCAGCCGTCGGAGAGCCGAGCGCCCTCCGCGATCGCGTCCGTCACCTCGGACACACGCTCCTGCTCCTCGGCGGCGAACCGTTCCCGGTCGAGCTGTTCGGCCAGTTCCTCGTCCTGGCTCATCAGCAGGTCGAGGCTGGCGTCGCCCATCTCGAAGACGCCCATGTCCAGGTAGGCCTTCTGGAGCCGTTCGCCCCACAGCCCGATGTCCTTGACGCACGGCACGATGCGGCTGAACAGCAGCTTGCGGAACAGGTGGAGGAACTCGGACTGCTCCGAGTACTCCTCCGCCTCCTTGCGCGAGATGCCGAAGTTCTCCAGGACCTCGACACCGCGCAGGCGGTCACGCATGAGGTAGCAGCCCTCGATCACGAACTCCTCGCGTTCGCGCAGTTCGGCGTCGGTGAGCTGCTGGTAGTAGTCGCGCAGGGCCATCCGCCCGAAGGCCACGTGGCGGGCCTCGTCCTGCATCACGTACGCGAGGATCTGCTTCGGCAACGGCTTGGTCGTCGTGTCGCGGATCATGCCGAAGGCGGCGAGCGCCAGGCCCTCGATGAGGACCTGCATGCCGAGGTAGGGCATGTCCCAGCGGGAGTCGCGCAGGGTGTCGCCGAGCAGGCTCTGCAGGTTGTCGTTGATCGGATAGAGCATGCCGATCTTCTCGTGCAGGAAGCGCCCGTAGATCTCGGCGTGCCGGGCCTCGTCCATGGTCTGGGTCGCCGAGTAGAACTTGGCGTCGAGGTCGGGGACGGACTCCACGATCCGCGCGGCGCAGATCATGGCGCCCTGCTCGCCGTGGAGGAACTGGCTGAACTGCCAGGCCGTGTAGTGCCTGCGCAGCTCGCCCTTGTCCTTGGCGGTCATCTTCGCCCAGTGCCGGGTGCCGTACAGGGTCAGCGCCTCGTCGGGGGTGCCGAGCGCGTCGTACGGGTCGACCTCCAGGTCCCAGTCGATGCGCCTGGTGCCGTCCCACTGCTTGTCCTTGCCCTTCTGGTACAGGGCCAGCAGCCGTTCGCGGCCGTGGTCGTACTCCCAGCTGAAGCGCGCAGCGCCGGAGGCGGGGACCTGCCAGAGCGGGTTCCCGGGTGCGTGCGTGTAGTGCTCGTACGTCGACACTGGCGGCTCCTTCGCCTCGTATCCAGTTTCGTACTCACCGATGTGCAAGGACAGTTGGCAGGCTCACACGGTGGTAGACGCGCAGTCAACAAGTCGTGCGCGAGGGATTGACGGGCTTGCTGACGGGCAGTCTCATAACGGGTGACGACCGGTAACCCCACGCGCGAGGTGTCCTCAGCCATGACAACCGTGAGCGAACGCGAGGTGCAGGTGCTCCGCGACGCCCTGGGCCCCCTTCGGGACCGCGAGCAGGTCGCCGCCCGCCTGCTCGAGTCCTCCGCCAAGCACTCCTTCGACCCCGACAAGGAGCTCGACTGGGAGGCGCCGATCGAGGACGGCAAGTGGTTCTGGCCGCCGGAGCTCGTGTCGCTCTACGGCACTCCGCTCTGGCACCGGATGTCCGAGGAGCAGCGGATGGACCTGGCCCGGCACGAGGCGGCGTCGCTCGCCTCGCTCGGGATCTGGTTCGAGATCATCCTGATGCAGCTGCTGGTCCGCCACATCTACGACAAGTCCCTGACCAGCAACCACGTCCGCTACGCCCTCACCGAGATCGCGGACGAGTGCCGGCACTCGATGATGTTCGCCAGGATGATCGAAAAAGGCGGGGCGCCTGCCTACCCGGTGCCGCGGATCTACCACAACCTGGCGCGCGTGCTGAAGACCGTCTCGACCACGCCCGGGTCCTTCGCGGCGACGCTGCTCGGCGAGGAGATCCTCGACTGGATGCAGCGTCTCACCTTCCCGGACGAGCGGGTGCAGACCCTGGTGCGCGGAGTGACCCGTATTCACGTGGTGGAGGAGGCCCGCCATGTGCGGTACGCCCGCGAGGAGTTGCGCCGCCAGATGGTGACGGCGCCGCGCTGGGAGCAGGAGTTCACGCGCCTCAGCTGCGGCGAGGCCGCCCGCGTCTTCAGCGTCTGCTTCATCAACCCGAAGGTGTACGAGAACGTGGGGCTCGACCGGCGCGAGGCCGTCGCCCAGGTGCGGGCGAGCGGTCACCGGCGCGAGGTGATGCAGTCGGGGGCCCGGCGGCTCACCGACTTCCTGGACGACATCGGCGTGCTGCGCGGAGCGGGCCGCAGGCTGTGGAAGAGCTCCGGCCTTCTCGCGTAGCGCGACGGGGCTGCGGTTACGCTGCGAAGCATGACCAGTCCTGCTCCCGCGGCCCGCGCATACCGACGGCTCAGCGTCGAGGAGCGCCGCGCGCAGCTGCTCGCGGCGGCCCTCTCCCTCTTCGCGCACCAGCCGCCGGACGAGATCTCGCTCGACGACGTGGCGGAGGCCGCCGGTGTCTCCCGGCCCCTCGTCTACCGCTACTTCCCGGGCGGCAAGCAGCAGCTGTACGAGGCGGCGCTGCGCTCGGCCGCCGACCGGCTGGAGGACTGCTTCGCCGAGCCGGCCGCCGGGCCGCCGACCGCCCGGCTGGCCCGGGTCCTGGACCGCTACCTGGTCTTCGTCGACGAGCACGACACCGGGTTCAGCGCGCTGCTGCGCGGCGGGAGCGTCGTCGAGACCTCGCGTACGACGTCGATCGTCGACGAGGTGCGGCGGTCCGCGGCGGAGCAGATCCTGCTGCACCTCGGCGCCGAGGGCGCGGGGCCCCGGCTGCGGATGATGGTGCGCACCTGGATCGCGGCCGTCGAGGCGGCGTCGCTGATCTGGATCGACGAGGGCAAGCAGCCGCCGGCCGCCGAGATGCGGGACTGGCTGGTCGACCATCTGATCGCCCTGCTCGTGGCGACGGCGGCGACCGACGAGGAGACGGCGGGAGCGGTCGCGGACCTGGTGGCCCAGGAGACGTCGGCCGGCGCGGTCGGCACGCTGGCCCGCCGCCTGGTACCGGTCGTCGGCGGGGCGTCGCATCTGCTGTGACACTGGAGCCGTGAGAAGCGAGAACACCCCCTTCGTCGGCGGCCCGATGGACGGACGCGTCCTGCCGGTTCTGGTGGGCCCCACGGGCCACCCCCCGAAGTGGTACAGGATCCCGGTCCCGCAGGGCGACGGCAGCCCGCCCATGGTCCACGCCTACCGCCGTGTCCCGGCCGGCCACACGAAGCGGCTGGGCCTGCAGCGCGGCTGGAAGTACGAGTACGCACCCGAGGGCGTGGAACGGCGTGAGGTCAGGTGGCCCTGGTCGAAGCCGAAGGGCACGCCATAGGATCACGGGACCGTGTCACCAGGGGGGATGTCGCGATGGAGCCGCTGCAGCCGGACGATCCGGGCCTGATCGGCCCGTACCGCACGCTGGCCCGCGTGCGGGAGTCGGCCAGTTCGGTCCGCTTTCTGGCCGTCGGTCCGGACGGGGCGGCATCCGTGGTCGCGCTCGTACGGCCCCGGCTGGCCGCCTCGCGCGTGTTCCGGCGCCGCTTCCGGCACGAGACCCGCAGGACGGAACAGCTCGCCGGGGGCTGGGTGCAGCCGGTCGTGGCGGACGTGGACGGTCCCCTGCTGTGGACGGCGAGTGCGTACGTCCCCGCGCTCACCCTGCGGGAGGCGATCGCGCTCGCCGGCCCGCTGCCGGGGCGCGCGGTGCGGATCCTGGGCGCCGCGCTCGCCGAGACCCTGTCCCGTGTGCACGCCACGGGCACGGTGCTGCACGGCCTCTCGCCCGACACCGTGCTGCTGGCGGCGGACGGCCCGCGGGTGACGGCGCTCGGCGCACTGGGCGCGGCGGCCGTCGCCGAGGCGGACGCGGACGGTCAGCTGACGGTGAAGCTGAGCTACCTGACTCCCGAACAGGCCACGGGCGCTCAACCGGGCCCCGCCTCGGACATGTTCGTCCTCGGCCAACTGCTCGCGTACGCGGCGACGGGGACGACCCCACTCGCGGATGCGGACCGGATCGCCCACGGCGAACCGGAACTCGGCGGCGTCCTGGAGGAGTTGCGCCCGGTCGTGGCGTCCTGCCTGGCGAAGGCCCCCGGCGAACGCCCGCCCGCCGGAACGGTGGCGGCGGACCTGGCCCTGGAGGGCGCGTCCGCGCTGGCTCGTGACGGCTGGCTCCCGGACGCACTGCTCTCGGCCCTGGCGGCGCAGGAGTGGGAGACGGCGACGCTGGTGTCGGGCGGCGGGGCGCTGCGCGCGGGAGCGGCGGGGGGCGCCGTGGTGCCGGCTGCGGGCGCCCAGGCGAGCGCCGTCGTCCCGGCAGCGGGCGCGGTGCACGGCGCCGCGGGCGCGGGCGGCACGGGCACCGGTGACGCGGGTACCCCGGGCACGGCTGTGGCCGACGCCGCCCAAGCCGCCGGCGCGACCGGCGGCACGGCGTACGCGGCGGGCAGCGCCGTGGAACCGGCTGCACGCAGCTCGGTCGCCCCCGGCGCGAGCCCGGCGGCGAGTGCCGACGGCAGGGGCGGCGGGGCCGCACCCGCGACCCTCGGGAACGGGCACGTCGAGGACCGGGACACCATGCTCGTGCGGCTGGCCGGTGGCGCGGGGCAGGACGCCACGCCCCTCCTCGGGAGGGAACCCGCCGCACCGGCCGCCCTCCCCGTTCCCGCACCGGCCGCCCTTCCCGTTCCGGCACCGGCCGCCCTCCCCGCCGTCGTCCCACCGGTCCTGCCCGTCGTCACCACCGCGCCCGCACAGGACCCCGGCATCGCGCGCCGCGGGCTGCTCGTCGCGGCCGCCGCCGGTGTCGCCGGGCTCGTCGTCGGCGGCGGGGCGGTGTACGCCCTCGCCGGGGACGGCGAGGACACGGCCAAGCCGGCCAGGCCGGCGCCCGCCCCGCGGCCGAGCCGCATGGCCGGCCTCGCGCCCGAACCGACGTGGCGGTACGCGCACCCGGCCACCGGCGACCAGCCGGTCGGGGCGACCGTGTGGCGCGACCGGCTGCTGCTGGTGACGGACGGCGAGCGGATGACCGGCGTCGATCTGCGCACCGGCAGGCGCCGGTGGGAGCTCCCGGACGCCGCGTCCACCTCCCGGGCGGTGCCCGTCGACGCCACGTTCTGCCTCGTCGACACCGCCGACGCACTGCTGTGGGTGTCGGCCGAGGACGGCCGGCCCGGCCACCGCGTGGCCAAGGAGACGCTGGCGCAGCCGGGCGAGAGCCTCACGATCGGGAACGTCATGGGGGCCGACGGCCCCACCGCCTGGTTCACCGCCCACGTGCGCAGGACGGTGGAGAAGACCGTCAAGAAGCGCAAGCGGAAGGTGGAGGTACGCGAGACGTACGTCATCGCCTACGACCTCGCCGGACGCAAGCAGCTGTGGCGGGCCCGCGTTCCCGACGGGCGTGCCCCCTACACACCGCGGTACCAGCTGGTGGCGGCCCGCCCCGGGGAAGTGCTCGTGCGGCAGGACGGCCACACCCTCACCCCCGCGCAGCGCAGGGCCGCCAGGAACGGCACCGTGCTCCTCGGCTTCGACCGCGGTACGGGCAAGGCGCTCGCGTCCGTTCCGCTCAGCGCGGTGGCGCCCACCGCCGCCGTCACCGGTGACGCGGCGGGCAGGCTGTACGCCGCGTCGGGCGGCGAGCTGCACGCGTACTCCGGGCCGGACGGCAAGCGGCAGTGGCGGGTCGCCGCGGCCGACGCGCGCGGCGAGAGCGGCGTGTTCGCCTTCGGCACGGCCGCCTTCCACGGCCCGACCCTGTATGTCGCCAACCGCTACCAGCAGGTGTGCGCCGTCGACACGGCGACCGGTCGCCCGCTGTGGCGCCGCTCCACCGAGGCACCGGTGTGGCGCGAAACCCCCTCGACCGCCCTGAGCACGAGCGGCCGCACCGTCCTCGCGGGCGACGCCGCGCAGCTCACCGCCTTCTCCGCACGCGACGGCCGGCGGCTGTGGAAGTTCCAGGAGGCGGGCACCACCGACGCCGAGGAACAGGCCGCGCCGCGCTACACGGCGATGCCGGCCGGGGACCGCGGGGTTCTCGTCCGCCGCGGCCCGGTGTTCTACGCCCTGCCCGTGGACTGACGGGTCGCCGCAGGGCCCGTAGCCACACCGCCCCTCGCGCGCGGGCGAGCCGGCCGGCGCCGTCGACCAGGTGCTCGGCGATCTCGGGGACGGGGTCGTCGAGGCGCGCCCCACGGGAGCCCGTCCTGCGGGCCGGGGAGGCGCCCCGTCGCGTGAACCGGCGGCGCCGTCAGGCGCCCTGGGCGACCTCCGCCAGGTAGGCGCCCGCCTTCTCGGGGTCGTAGAAGAAGTTCTCGAAGTCGGCCGGGTTGTTGAAGCCGTTCGCGAACCGGTTCGCGACCGGCTGGAGCTGGCCGGCCGCGCCGATCAGGTTCAGCACGTGCTCCGGCGGGACGCCCAGCATCGCGTTGGTCCACTTGGTGACGTGCTGCGCCGTCTCCCAGTACCGGTCGAACGTCGCCTGCATCCACGCCTCGTCGAACGGCTTGTCGCCGTGCTCGGTGATCGAGGCCAGGTACGAGGCCGCGCACTTGGACGCCGAGTTGGAGCCCTGGCCGGTGATCGGGTCGTTGGCCACGACCACGTCCGCGACGCCGAGGACCAGGCCGCCGCCGGGGAGACGGCCGATGGGGTTGCGCACGGTGGGCGCGTAACGGCCGGCCAGCGTGCCGGCCGCGTCGGTCAGCTCGACCTTCGTGGCCCGCGCGTACTCCCAGGGCGTGTACTTCTCCATCAGCTCCAGCGTCAGGGAGAGGTGCTCGGAGGGGTCCTTGACGCCCTGGAAGACGTCGAGCGGTCCGCCGGGGGTGCCCTCCCAGAACAGGATGTCGGCGCGGCCGGACGTGGTGAGGGTCGGCATCACGAACAGCTCGCCGACGCCCGGCACCAGGTTGCAGCGCACCGCGTCGTAGTCCGGGTGCTCGGGGCGCGGGCCGAGGCCGTGGACGTAGGCGACGGCGAGCGCGCGCTGCGGCTCGGCGTACGGGGAACGGGAGGCGTCCCGGCCGAACATGGAGACCAGCTCGCCCTTGCCGGCGGACACCAGCACCAGGTCGTACGTGCGGGAGAAGTAGTCCAGGTCGGACACGGCCGCGCCGTGGATGACCAGCTGTCCGCCGCGCTGGGCGAACGTCTCCATCCAGCCCGCCATCTTGACGCGCTGGTCGACGGACTGGGCGTAGCCGTCGAGCCTGCCGACCCAGTCGACGGCGCGGCTCGCGTCGGGCGCGGCGACCGAGACGCCGAGGCCCTCGATCTTCGGGGCCTGCGTCTCCCAGAAGTTGATGCCCAGGTCGCGCTCGTGCTGGAGGGCGGTGTGGAACATGCACTGCGTGGACATGACCCGGCCGGACCGGATCTCGTCCGCCGTGCGGTTGGACATCAGGGTGACCTCGTAGCCCTGGGACTGGAGGCCGAGGGCGAGCTGCAGTCCGGACTGGCCGGCGCCGACTATGAGAATCTTCCGCATGACAGGGGTGCTCCGTAGATGTTCGGGAGGCTATTCGGGGGTGGCTTCGAGGGCGTGGGCGACGAGCGCGAGCAGCGACTCGATGACCGTGACGCGATTGCGGGCGTCCATGATCACCACCGGCACGTGGGGCGGCACGGTGAGGGCCTCCCGTACGTCCTCGGCCTCGTAGGCGGTCGTTCCCTCGAAGTGGTTGACCGCGACGATGTAGGGCAGCCCGCAGCTCTCGAAGTAGTCGAGGGCCGGGAAGCAGTCCGCCAGCCGCCGCGTGTCGGCCATCACGACTGCCCCGATCGCCCCGCGCACCAGGTCGTCCCACATGAACCAGAAACGCTGCTGGCCGGGTGTGCCGAAGACGTAGAGCACCAGGTCGTCGTCGAGCGTGATGCGGCCGAAGTCCATCGCCACGGTCGTGGTGGTCTTCTCCGGCGTGGCGGTGAGGTCGTCGGTCTCCTCGCTGGCCCGGGTCATCAGTGCCTCGGTCTGCAGCGGGGTGATTTCCGAGACCGACCCGACGAAGGTCGTCTTGCCCACGCCGAAACCGCCCGCCACGACGATCTTGGTGGCGATGGGGGCACGGGTGGTGTCCAGCTCCCACGCCTGCAGATTCTCTTCGGGCCGCACGGTGTCCTCGGGGCGCGCGTCCGCCGCGGCCGGGGCGCTCGACGCGTCCTGGTCGTGCGGGGCGTGCGGTCGGGCGAGGAGCGTGTCAGAGGCGGCGGAGTCCACTCAGCACCCTTTCGAGCAGCGCGCGGTCGGGCTGTCCGGTGCCGTGCCCGGTCCCGTACACACGGATCTTTCCCTGGTCGGCCAGGTCGCTGAGGAGCACCCGGACGACACCCAGCGGCATCTTCAGCAGCGCCGATATCTCGGCGACGGTACGCATACGGCGGCACAGCTCGACGATCGCCCGCAGCTCGGGCATGACGCGTGTCGAGAGGTCGCCGCCGGGCAGCTCGCGGCGCTCGGGCGGGGCCTCGAGCGCGGCGACGAAGGTCTCGACGAGGAGCACGTGGCCGAAGCGGGTGCGGCCGCCGGTGAGCGAGTACGGGCGTACGCGGGCGGGCCTGCGTCCCTGGCCGCGTACGGGGAGTGTGGAGGACGAGGCGGCGGCTGTCATCGGGCGCTCTCCATCGATTTGCGCAGCTCGCTGCGGACTTCGGGGGTGAGTACGTGTCCGGCGCGGCCGACGAACAGAGCCATGTGGTACGCCACGATGCTCATGTCGCAGTCGGGGACGGCATGCACGCCGAGCAGGGAGCCGTCGCTGATCGACATCACGAAGACGCTGCCCTCGTCCATGGCGACCATGGTCTGCTTCACCTTGCCGCCGTCCATCAGCCCGGCGGCGCCGATGGTGAGGCTGCCGATGCCGGAGACGATGGTGGCGAGGTCGGCGCTGGAGCCGCGGGGGCCGTCACGGCGTGCCGGATCCGCTGGGGCCGTGTTCTGCGCGGGGTCGGAGGAGAGCAGGAGCAGGCCGTCGGACGAGACGACGGCGACCGAGCGGACTCCTGGCACCTCCTCCACCAGATTGCCCAACAACCACTGCAGATTGCGGGCTTCGCTGCTCAGCCCGAATGTGCCGGTCGCAGTCAACTGCGTGCCTCCTCGACTGTGTCCCCCGTCTCTGTGTCGGTGTTCTGCTCGTCGGTTGCCCGAGTGGCCTGCTGCGCGCCGCTCTGCGCGATCTCGGCCTCGGCGTCGCGCCGGCCTTCCTGCGCGCCACGATGGAAGCCGCCGAGCCGGCGCCGCAGCGCCTCGGCGTCGACGCTCCCGGTGCGCCCGGCGGGCGCGGTGGACGGTGCGACGATCTTCGGGGTCCGTTTGGGCAGGCCCTTGTCGGTGACCCGGTCCGAGGTGACGTCGTCGGCGGGCTGCTCGGGCAGCCGCATGGAGAACGTCTCCTCCTCGATGTCCTGGGGCTCCCCGTCGGCGGTCCGCTCGTGCGCCTCCCGCTCCTCCTCGGCGGCCCGCACGGCCCGCTCGGCGGCCTCGACGAACGGGTCGGCCGGGAGGAAGGGCTCCACGGGGGCGCCATGCCCGGCGTCGGCCACGGGCTCGGCGTGAGCGCCGGGGGCGGTGGTGCCGTGTGCCACGGCGGACGCGTGGTCGGCGTCGGCCCCCCGGTCCGCGTGCGGCGCAAGGTCGGAATGAGCGCCGAGGTCGACGGGAGCGGCCTGGCCCGCGCCGGACGCACGCTCCGCGTCGGCCGCGTCAACGGCGGCGAACGGGTCGGCGTGCGACGCCAGATCGGGCGAGGACGCGTGATCCGCATCCGCCGCACCGACGGCGAACCCGTCCGCATCGGGCGCACGGTCCACGTGAGCGCCGAGCGACGCAGAGTCGGCCGGAGCCGCCTGACCCGTGGCAAACGGGTCGGCGTGCGACGCCAGCCCGGACGATGACGCGTCAGCGCCCCGGTCCGCGTACGGCGCGGGGGTGGCGTCGGCAGGCGCAGCGTCCGCAGGCGCAGCCGGGTCGGCGTCGGCCATGGGGGCGCCGTGAGCGCCGAGCGACGTGGAGCCGGCGGGAGCGGCCTGACCCGCGCCGGACGCCCGCTCGGCGTCGGAAGCGGGCGCGTCGGTGTCGGCCGGCCGCTCCGCGTGCGACGCATGGTCGCCGTCCGCCGCGGACGTACCCTCCGGCTGGGCGGGGCGGCGGGCGCTCGGGGGCAGGGTGTTGGAGTTCGCCTCCGCCGCCGAGCCCGGCAGGGTCAGCGCCGGGCCCGCGCCCGGGACCGGCGTCTGCCGGGACGCCGTCGCCGGCGGGCCGTCCGGCAGCAGCGCCGCCGGGACGACGACCACCGCCGTGATCCCGCCCTGTTTGTGCTCGCGCAGCTGGATCCGTACCCGGTGACGCGCCGCCAGCAGCGCGGCCACCCGCAGGCCGAGCCCCTCGGTCTCGCGGCCGGTGTCGCTCTCGTACGTCTCCGGGTGCTTCAGCCGGTCGTTGAGCTCCTCGATGCGCGCCTCGGTCATGCCGATGCCCGCGTCCTGGACGGAGAGCATCACCTCGCCGCTCTCCAGCAGCCAGCCCGACATCTCGACCTGCGCGTCCGGCGGGGAGAACGACGTGGCGTTCTCCAGCAGTTCGGCGACCAGGTGGCTGAGGTCGTCGGCGGCGAAGCCCGCGACCTGGGCGTGCGGCGGCAGGGATTGGATGACGACCCGGTCGTAGCGCTCGATCTCGCTGACCGCGGCGCGCAGGACGTCGACGAGCGGGACGGGGCCGACGTGGCCCTGGCCGTGCTCGGCGCCCGCGAGGACCAGCAGGTTCTCGCTGTGCCGGCGCATGACCGTGGCCATGTGGTCGAGCTTGAAGAGGGTGGCGAGCCGCTCGGGGTCCTGCTCGCGCTCCTCCAGGTTCTCGATGACGCCCAACTGGCGTTCGACGAGGCCGAGCGTGCGCAGCGAGAGGTTGACGAAGGTGTGGTGGACGGTGTGGCGCAGGCGCTGCAGCTCGGTGGTGAGCTCCTCGGTGCGCTCGCCGAGCTCGGCGCGGACCTCGGCCAACTCGGTGGCGAGCGCCTCGCGCGAGCCGGTGAGGCCGCCGCGTTCGGCGTCGAGGTGCCGGACACGCGCACCGAGGTCCCGCAGCGTGCCGTGCAGGCTGTTGAGGGACCGTACGACCTGGGCGAACTCGTCGTTGCGGCCGGTGAAGCGGACCGGCTCCTCCGTCTCGGGCGACTCCGCGAGCCGGGCGGCGCCGATGCGCAGGACGGCGAGCGGGCGGGTGAGCGTGCGCGAGACGGCCGCCAGCACGCCGATGGTGACGACGAGCAGCCCGCCGAGGAGCGCGATGCGTACTTCGAGCGCGGTGACGTCGTCGTCGCGCAGGTGCTCGATGCGCACCAGCCGGTCGGCGGCGAGTGCCGTCTCGGCGCCGCGCATCTGCTCGATGCGGGCGGTGAGCGCGGCCTCCAGCTCGGACCGGTCGGTGCCGCGCTCGGACGGGGAGAGGCGGGGCTGGTCGGTGAGGCGGGCGAGAAGGCTCTCGGCGGCCTTGACCTCGGGGCCGGTGACGGTGGCGGCCAGGTTGTCGCGGGCGTCCTTGCCCGCGGCCTGGTCGAAGTCGGCGAGGGCGGCGAGTTCGCGGACGCGGGCCTGCTGGGCCGCGGCGGTGAGCTCGTTGCGGGTGCGGGCGTCGGCGCCGGAGTCCTCGGCGGCGGTCTGTACGGGCAGGCCGGTGGCCGGGTCGTACGTCAGCCGGGTCTCGGGCTGCGGCACGGACAGCGCGGCAAGCAGCAGTCCGCGGGCGGCGGACGCCTGCTCCACGGCGAGCCCGAGCGCGGCGGGCGCGCGGGTGGCCTCGGCGGCGCGCGGCGGGGTCTTCTCGGCGAGCTCGTCGGCGAGGGCCTGGAGCTGGTTGATGACCGCGGTGTAGGCGCGGTGCACCTCCAGGGGGGCACCCGTGCCGGTGAGGGCGGTGCGGCGCACGCCGGGCAGGGAGGCGAGTGCGCGGCGCAGGTCGGTGTGGTCGTCCGGCACGGCGGCGCGGATCTCGCGGATCTGGCGGTCGACGCGGGCGCTGAGGGTCGCGGAGAGCTTCGGCGCGTCCGCGGCCTCGCCGTCCCCGCCCCCGTCCGCGCCGTCGTTCCCGGAGTCGCGGCCGGCGGCGACGTAGGCGGTGACCTCGTCGCGTTCGTCGGCGAGGGAGTGCGCGAGGGTGACGGCCTGGCGGTCGAGCTCCGCGAGGGTCACCAGGCGCTGGGCCTCGGTCAGTTCCGAGGAGGTCGCGAGGACGCCGGGTGCTCCGGCGCCGACGACGACGAGGCCGACGACCGCCACTCCGGCGACGAGCCGGCTGCGTACGCGCGCGCGGCGCCCGGAGGGGGTCATGGTGTCCTGCGCGGGGCCGGTGCTCGGCGCGGGTGCCGTGGACGGCCCGGGACCGGTGCTCGGCGCGGGTCCCGCGGATGGCCCGGGACCGGTGCTCGGCGCGGGACCGGTGGTGTGCGCGGGTCCCGTGGACTGCGCCGGGAACACGGAGGCCCCGGCGGGGGTCCGGACGGCTTCGCCCTGTCCCTGCGGAGGCAGGGGGGCCGCAGGGGCCGGGACCTGGAGCTCGCCTGCCGTTCCAGTGGGCCTGTCGCCCTTGCCCCGAGGCCGCTTCTTCTGCACCGGTGCTCGCAATCTTGCTTGACTCGTCCACCCATGAAGCAGAGATGACGACCGGTCACACGCGAGAGCCCCACCCCTGGTACGGCTTCCGACCATTCCAGTGCCTTTGGGAGGGAGGCGCGCATCGGCCGCTCCGCCACCCGAACGAGTGAACAACATCCCTGAGTTGGCGAACAACTTTCCCGAACGCCGACACGCCCGGCTCCCGGCGTGTGGGTTGGACCTGGGAGCCGCCCTTTGGCAGGATGCGCGCCCGCAGCTTCGCACAGCGGTCCATTTGGGTCGAAGCAACCCCTCTGACCTGCTAGTACGAGCCAGTCCCTGCGATGTGAGGGTGATGCGGAGGAGTCATGCAGACTGAGGACATGCGCATCGAACTCGCCACTGCCCCCGGTGCCCCGGAACGCCTCAACGAGGACTGGGCCTCGGTGGCTCTGCCCGCATCGGGACAGGGCGGAACGCTCGTGGTCCTGGACGGAGTGACTCCACCTCAGGGCGACGCGGGATGCGTGCACGGGGTTCCGTGGTTCACCGCCCGACTGGGCGGCGCCCTGGTCGAACTGTCCGGTTCGCGGCGTGATCTGCCCCTGACCGGCGTCCTCTCGGAGGCGATCCGGCGCACCGCGGACGCCCACCGGGGCACCTGTGACCTTTCTCACGTGCGAACGCCCCAGGCGACGGTGGTCCTCGCCCGGTGGGGCGGAGCGGCCGACGAGGTGGAGTACCTGGTGCTCTCCGACTCGACGCTGCTGCTGGAGTCGGCCGACGGCTCGGTCCGGGCGGTGCTGGACGACCGGCTCGACCGGCTGCCCCGGGACGCGCTGCGCACGCACGCGTCGGCCGACGCCCTGCGCAACGCCGAGGGCGGGTTCTTCACGGCGGCGGCCGACCCGGCGGTGGCGGAACGGGCGGTGACGGGCGGCGTCGCGCGCGAGGACGTACGGGCGGTGGCGGCGCTGACCGACGGCGCGTCGCGCTGGGTGGACATGTTCGCGGAGGGCGACTGGGCCGCGTGCGTGGGCGTGCTGCGCAAGGAGGGCGCCCAGGCGCTGATCCACCGGGTACGGGCCCTGGAGACGGCGCGGCAGCGTACGGGCGCGGTCCGCCACAAGCTCCACGACGACGCCACGGCGGCTCTCGTGGAGCTGTGAGGCGCCCGGGCGTTCGTCGCCGCCCGGGTGCTCAGCCCTCCGCGCGCGCGTTCAGCTGGTGCAGGAGCCGGGCCAGTTCCGCGACCTCGCGCCGGTCCCAGCCGGCCAGCTTGCTCCGGTAGCGGTCGCGGCGGGCATCGCGCACATGACGGAATCGCGCCACCCCTTCCTGTGTGAGCCGTACGAGGGAGGCACGGCCGTCGGCGGGATCGGGCTCACGGGTGACCAGCCCCAGTTCCTCGAGGGCCCGCAGCTGCCGGCTCATGGTCGCCTTGCCGACGCCGAAGTACCCGGCGAGTTCGGTGGCGCGCTGCTGTCCGGCCTCCTCCAGGCGTACGAGCAGGCCGTAGGCGGCGGGTTCCAGGTCGGGGTGGACCTCGCGCGCCATCTCTCCGGACGAGGCCCTCGCGCGGCGCAGGAAGACCGACAACTCCCGCTCCAGCGCGAGGAACTCGCGGTCCACACCACTGCTGTCATTGGGGCCGGCTTCACTCGCCGTACCGCTTTCGTACACGTCAGCACCCCTCGTGCGCTTTCCCGGTGATGAAAGTTTCTTCCGGCGGCTCGCGTCGCCGCAGCTCGGCAAGTATTTCGCAGGCGTAGACCAACGGCGGCGGCCCGGCCCCCTTCCTCGGCGCGTTCTACGTGCGTAGCGTCCTGCATGGCATGTCCACACCATGCAGATCCGCCACGACATGTCGACACATCGTCAGATCTCCCCCACCGAGGTCTTCGGAGGCACGCCATGCCCGTGCACAGATCCGGAACGACCGGACGCAAGCGACTCGCTGCGGCCGGCACTCTCCTCGCAGTCCTCTCCCTCCTCCTCGTCGCCCCCGGCTCCGCCACCGCGGACCCCAAGCCAAGGCCCGAGCGCGGCTCGGCGCACATGGGCATGGGCGTCATCGCCCATGACGGCCAGGGCGGCCTCCCCCCGGACACCCGCGCCGTCCAGACGGAAGGCGTCGACGTCTCCAGCCACCAGGGCAACGTCGACTGGGCCGCGCTGTGGAACAGCGGCGTCAAGTGGGCCTACGTCAAGGCCACCGAAGGCACGTACTACAAGAACACGTACTTCACGCAGCAGTACAACGGCTCGTACAACATCGGCATGATCCGGGGCTCGTACCACTTCGCCACCCCGGACACGGCCTCCGGCGCGGCCCAGGCCGACTACTTCGTGAACAACGGCGGCGGCTGGTCGCGGGACGGCAAGACCCTTCCGGGCGCGCTCGACATCGAGTGGAACCCCTACGGCCCGGCCTGCTACGGCAAGTCGCAGGCCGGGATGGTCACCTGGATCCGCGACTTCCTGAACCGGTACAAGTACCGCACCGGCCGTGACGCGGTCATCTACACGGCGACCAGCTGGTGGAAGCAGTGCACCGGCAACTACTCCGGCTTCGCCGCGTACAACCCGCTCTGGATCGCCCGCTACAACACGACGCCCGGCGAGCTCCCGGCGGGCTGGGTCTACTACACGATGTGGCAGTACACGTCGTCCGGGCCGATCGTCGGTGACCACAACAAGTTCAACGGCGCGTACGACCGTCTTCAGGCGCTCGCCAACGGCTGAGCCCCGCGTCGCGCCCCACCGGCCCGTCCGCTGATCCCGTCCCCGCTGCCCCGTCCCGTATCGCGCCGGCCGTCACGACCAGTGCGCGGGGCGGGTCAGCCCCTCCGGCAGGCGGGTGGCGCCGTCGCCGCGGGCCGCGTTCACCTGCGGCTGGGTGAGGAAGATGCTGCCGGTCAGGTCGGCGCCCGACAGGTCGGCGTCCCTGAGATCGGCCCCGATCAGGTCGGCCTGCCGCAGATCGGCGCCGCTGAGGTCGGCGGCGATGAGATACGCGCCCCGCAGACTCGCACCGCGCAGATCCGCGCCGCACAGCCGGGCGCCCATCAGGTCCGCGCCCCTGCGGTCCTTCTTCTTGCGCCCGCTCCCCGCGCGGACCAGTTCACTGGTGCGCAGCAGCAGGACGTTCACTTCCTGGCGGTGGGCCGCGACGTCCAGCTTCAGCAGGGCGTCGGCGTCGAGGCCGGTCAGCCGCTCGATCGTCTCCCGCTGCCGGCGCAGAGCGTCGTGGACCTCGCGGGCGGCGTCGAGCCGCAGCGCCTCGTTCACGTACCAGAGCAGTTCGTGCAGGTGCCGGACGACGGGGAAGACCCGGAACATCTGCTGGGCGGTCTCCGGGGCCCGGCGCCAGTCCGTACCGCCGTAGGTGACCTGCGAGACCTGCTGACCGGCGCCGAAGCAGTCGTAGACGGTGCATCCCTGGAAACCGCTCGCGCGCAGCCGGCTGTGGATGCCGCAGCCGAAGTCGGTCCGGAGATGGGCGCACGGTGTCCCCGCGTCCTTGTTCACGGCGAAGTCGGCGGAGGCGGTGAAGGGCAGCGCCACACAGCACAGCCCGAAGCAGTTCGCGCAATCGGCCTGCAGGGATCTCATCCGTCCATTGTGCGGGACCGCGAGCACGGGACGGGCCCGGCCATGGTGCGGGACCGCTCACAGGCGAGGACCCGGCCGATACGGAACCGCTTGCACGGGACGGGCCCGGCGGTGGATCACCACCGCCGGGCCCGTGCGCCGTCGTACCGTCAGGCCGCGGCCGTCACCGGCACCTCGGCCGGGGAGAGCGCGAGCTCCAGCACCTGCCGGACGTCCGTGACCGGGTGGACCTCCAGCTTGTCGAGGATCTCGGCCGGCACGTCGTCCAGATCGGCCTCGTTCCGCTTGGGGATCACGACCGTCGTGATGCCCGCGCGGTGCGCCGCCAGCAGCTTCTGCTTCACGCCGCCGATGGGCAGCACCCGGCCGGTCAGCGACACCTCGCCGGTCATCGCCACATCCGTGCGCACCTGGCGTCCGGAGAGCAGCGACGCGAGCGCCGTGGTCATCGTGATGCCCGCGCTCGGGCCGTCCTTGGGCACCGCGCCCGCCGGGAAGTGGATGTGCACGCCCCGGTCCTTGAGGTCGGCGACCGGCAGTTCGAGCTCGGCTCCGTGCGAGCGCAGGAAGCTCAGCGCGATCTGCGCGGACTCCTTCATCACGTCGCCGAGCTGCCCGGTCAGGGTCAGCCCCGCGCCGCCGGTCTCCGGATCGGCGAGCGACGCCTCGACGAACAGCACGTCGCCGCCCGCGCCGGTGACCGCCAGTCCGGTGGCCACACCGGGCACCGCGGTGCGGCGCTCGGCCGGGTCCTGGGCGGACTCGGGCACGTGGTGCGGCCGTCCGATGAGCCCGCGCAGCTCACCGTCGGTGACGGTGAACGGCAGCTCACGGTCGCCCAGTTCGTGCTCGGCCGCCACCTTGCGCAGCAGCCGCGCGATGGACCGCTCCAGGTTCCGCACGCCCGCCTCACGGGTGTACTCCCCCGCCAGCTTGCGCAGCGCCGAGTCGTCCAGCGTGACCTCGCCCGGCTCCAGGCCCGCCCGCTCCAGCTGGCGCGGCACGAGGTGGTCACGGGCGATGACGATCTTCTCGTCCTCGGTGTAGCCGTCGAGCCGTACGAGCTCCATCCGGTCGAGCAGGGCCTCGGGGATGGCCTCCAGCACGTTGGCGGTGGCGAGGAAGACGACGTCGCTGAGGTCGAGTTCGACCTCCAGGTAGTGGTCGCGGAAGGTGTGGTTCTGCGCGGGGTCGAGGACTTCGAGCAGAGCCGCCGCCGGGTCGCCGCGGAAGTCGGAGCCGACCTTGTCGATCTCGTCGAGCAGGACGACCGGGTTCATGGAACCGGCCTCCTTGATCGCGCGGACGATACGGCCGGGCAGGGCGCCGACGTAGGTGCGCCGGTGGCCCCGGATCTCCGCCTCGTCCCGTACGCCGCCGAGGGCGACGCGCACGAACTTGCGGCCCATCGCGTGCGCCACGGACTCGCCGAGCGACGTCTTGCCGACACCGGGCGGGCCGACGAGGGCCAGCACCGCGCCGCCCCTGCGGCCGCCCACGACCCCGAGACCGCGCTCGGCACGCCGCTTGCGCACCGCCAGGTACTCGGTGATCCGCTCCTTCACGTCCTGCAGGCCCGCGTGCTCGGCGTCCAGGGTCGCCTTGGCGCCCTGGATGTCGTAGGAGTCCTCGGTGCGCTCGTTCCAGGGCAGTTCGAGGACGGTGTCGAGCCAGGTGCGGATCCAGGAGCCCTCGGGCGACTGGTCGCTCGCGCGCTCCAGCTTCTCGACCTCCTTGAGGGCGGCCTCCCGCACCTTCTCGGGCAGGTCGGCGGCCTCGACGCGGGCCCGGTAGTCGTCCGACTCGTCCTCGCCCTCCTGGCCGTTGAGCTCGCGCAGCTCCTTGCGCACGGCGTCCAGCTGGCGGCGCAGCAGGAACTCGCGCTGCTGCTTGTCCACGCCTTCCTGGACGTCCTTGGCGATCGACTCGGCCACCTCCTGCTCGGCCAGGTGGTCGCGCAGCTGCTCGGTGGCGAGCTTGAGCCGGGCCACCGGGTCGGTGGTCTCCAGCAGCTCGATCTTCTGGGGAGTGGTCAGGAACGGCGAGTACCCGGAGTTGTCGGCGAGCTGCGAGATCCCCTCGATCTGCTGCACGCGGTCGACGACCTGCCAGGCACCGCGCCTCTTCAGCCAGTCGGTGGCCAGCGCCTTGTACTCCTTGACCAGCTCCGTGACGGCGCCGGGCAGCGGATCGGGAACGGTCTCCTCGACGACGGCGCCCTCGACCCACAGAGCCGCGCCGGGACCGGTGGTCCCGGCGCCGATGCGGACGCGGCCGACACCGCGGATGAGCGCGCCGGGATCGCCGTCGGACAGCCGGCCGACCTGCTCGACCGTGCCGAGGACACCCGTCGCGGCGTATGTGCCGTCCACGCGGGGAACGAGCAGCACCTTCGGCTTGTTGCCGGAGGGTCGGGCGGCAGCCTGGGCGGCCTCGACCGCGGCCCGTACTTCGTTGTCGGACAGGTCGAGCGGCACGACCATGCCGGGCAGTACGACCTCGTCGTCCAGCGGCAGGACGGGCAGGGTGAGCGGTGAGTGAGCCGTGATATCGGCAGCCATGATCTCCCCTTAGGCAGTCAAGTTGAGCTGTACCGACTCAATGCATATGAGCCCCTGGATGTTCCCCGGGTGATGTTCGCTCTGAGCGATCACTCTCTCGCTGTCCTGTGACGCCGGTCTCTTCGTTTCGCAGCTTTACTCTTCGCGTGATCGTTCGCCTTGCAGAGTGACCTTTCGTCGCGGGGCGGGGTTAGCGAGTCGTGGCACGTGCGTTAGGGGTTCTGCCGGGTGGTGTCTCGGGGCCGCCGGCGGAGGGGTTCGATGTCGCGTACGCCGACCGGTGCGGGTCGGAGTTCCGCCTGCCGCTGGCCGACGCCCGGGCGGTGCGGTTCGAGGACGTAGCGCCGGTACGCGCGTTCAAGTCGTACAAGGGACAGCGCCATCTACCGGGCCTGTGGTGGTCGGCGACAGTCGGCGGTCACATCGGGTACGAGTCCTGGCTGGAGCGCGATCATGTGATGCTGCTGGACTTCGATCCGTTGGTCGTGGGGATCTCCTCGCAGCCGTTCTGGCTGTTCTGGCAGTCGGAGGCGGGCAGGGGCGTCTCTCACGCGCCGGACTACTTCGCCCGCCGGGAGGACGGCACTGCGGTGGTGGTCGACTGCCGACCGGCGGACCGTCGCAGGCCGAGGGACGTGGCGAAGTTCGAGGCGACGCGAGCGGCCTGCACGCAGGTGGGGTGGGAGTTCCGGCTGGTGGGGAACCCGGACGCGATCTTCGTGCGCAATGTGCGCTGGCTGGCCGGATACCGGCACCCCCGATATCGGCTGGAGCCGGTGGTCTGCGAGTTGCTGGTGGCATTCACGGAACCGCGGCCGCTGATGGGCGGGGTGTTGTCGGTGGGTGATGAGATCGCGGTGCTGCCCGTGCTGTTCCATCTGCTGTGGACACACGAGCTGAACGTGGACATGTCGGTTCCGCTGCATGCGGCGGCGGTGGTTTCCACGGGGGTGACCGGTGGCTGCTGAGCGTGGGGCCGTGCTGCGGCCTGGCGACTGGATCACCTACGACAACGAGGACCACCAGGTGGTGGGGCTCGCCGGTACGTCCGTGCGCCTGCGGTCACAAGGCGGGGCGGAATCGGTGGTGCTGGCCTCGCATCTGATGGCGGCGCCGGACTTCGCCGTCACCGGCACGGAGCCGCTGCCCGCGCTGGAGCCGTCGGGGCTCCTGGGAACGTTGCCGGAGTCGGTCCGGGAGGCGGCACGGGAATGGGAACGGCACATGGTGGAGGTCGAGACCGGGCTGCCGCCGGATGCCGTGACGGGCACCGGGCCGCGCCCTGGGTATGACCCGGCTGCCTACTCCCTGATGGAACGGATGGCCGCGAAGGCGAGCGAGCTGGGGGTCACCGTTCGGACGGTGCAAAACCGACGGTCGCGCTACGTCCAGCAGGGGCTCTGGGGGCTGGTGGACCAGCGGGCGACCCGGACCTGGGAGGCTACGGGGCGGGCGGACGCCCGGCTGGTCGCGGCCGTCCAGGAGGTCCTGGACGGGGAGACGCACACTTCGACGGGGACCCGGTCACGGCTGATCCGCCGGGTGGTCAAGCTGGTGGAGGCCACCCACGGCGAGGGAGTGGTTCCGCTGCCGAGCCAGCGGACCCTCTACAAGCTGGTCGACGCGCTCTCCACCGGTCGGCACACCTTCGGTTCGGCGGTCACGCGGCGGCAGATGGCAAACCGGCCTCAGGGGCCGTTCACGCCGACGTTCGCGGACCGGCCCGGGGAACAGGTGCAGATCGACTCGACCCCGCTGGACGTGATGGTGGTGCTCGACTCCGGGCTGACGGTCCGCGCGGATCTGACGATCGCGGTCGACGTTGCGACCCGCACGGTCTGCGCCGCGGTGCTGCGGCCGATGGGCACCAAGGCGGTGGACGCCTCACTGCTGCTGGCGCGGATGCTGGTGCCGGAGCCGATGCGGCCGGGCTGGTCCGCGTCGCTGCGCATGGCGGCGTCGCGGATGCCGCATCTGCGGCTGCTGGACGTGGACGCGCGCATGGAACAGGCTGCGGCGAAACCGGTGATCGTGCCGGACACGGTCGTCATCGACGGCGGGAAGGTTTTCGTCTCCGACACGTTCCTGCGGGCCTGCGAACGACTCGGCATCTCAGTGCAGCGGGCGCGTCCGCGCACGCCGACCGACAAGGCGATCGTGGAGGCCACGTTCTCCTCGATCAACACGCTGTTCACCCAGCACTTGGTCGGTTACACCGGGCGGGATGTCTCCCGCCGCGGCGAGAAGGTCGAGGACCAGGCCGTCTGGACGGTTCCGGAGCTTCAGGACCTGCTGGATGAGTGGTTGCTGGCCGGCTGGCAGGCGAGGCCGCACAGCGCTCTGCGCGACCCGTTCCGCCCGAAGAGGGCGATGTCGCCGAACGACAAGTACGCCTCGCTGGTGGCGGCCTGCGGCTATCTGCCGCTCGTGCTCCGCGGCGAGGACTACCTGGAGTTGCTGCCGGTGGCCTGGCGGGCGATCAACGACTACGGCATCCAGATCAGCTACCGCACCTACGACTGCCCCGACCTGGGGCCGCACCGGCGCGAGCACTCCGGGATCGCCGCCAAGCGCGGTCTTTGGGAAGTGCACTACGACCCCTACGACCTGTCCCAGGTGTTCGTCCGCACGACGGACGGCTGGATCACCGTGCCCTGGACGCAGTGGCCGCTGGTGAACGCGCCGTTCGCGGACTTCACCTGGCAACACGCGCGCCGCTTGGCAGCCGGGTCCGGACTGGACAACACCAACGAAAGGACCGTCGCCCGTGTCCTGGACGGTCTGCTCAACCGCGCCGAGCACGGCCCTGACACCCGGTCGGCCAAGGTGGCCGCCCGAACCCGCACGGCCCGCACCGTCCCCGCGCCCGCAGCGGGGCCCGAGACCGAACGCCGCACGGAGCTGGCGCCCGAGGTCCAGCCGCCTGTGACCACAGTGGAGTTCGGGATCTTCGACGCTCACGCAGAAGCCGAGAGGTGGCTATGAGCACGTTCTCCCCGGTCACGGACCCGGCCTCACAGGTTCCGCCGGACAACCCGCTGACCACCAAGGAGGGATGGCACCATTTCGTCGGCCATGAGCCTGTTCCGCCCCGTCTGCTGACGGCTGGCGAACGAGCGGCGCTGATCCCGCAGGAACAGATACACGTGGATGAACGTCGTCGCGAGTATCACGCCGCTCTACCGATGGTGAACACCCCGGTCATCCGCAAGGTCACTGCCACCTCCCGGTTGCTGATCCAGCTCAACCGCAACCAGATCTCCGCCCGCCGCGGTGTGATCCTCTCCGGTGCCTCCGGCACCGGTAAGACGACCGCCCTGACCCAGCTGGGGCGAGCGCACGAGTTGGCCGTCCGCAAGCGACACCCCCACGACCGCAACCGGCTCCCGGTCGTCTACGTCACCGTTCCGCCCGCGGCCACACCGAAGATGCTCGCGATGGAGTTCGCCCGCTTCTTCGGGCTGGCCTTCCCTTCCCGGGCCAACATCACCGACGTCGTCGACGCGGTCTGCGCCACTGCCGCCCACGTCCACGTCGACCTGGTCCTCGTCGACGAGATCCACAACCTGACCCTCACCACCCGCTCCGGCGCCGAAGCCTCCGACCAGCTGAAGTACTTCGCCGAACGGCTGCCCGCGACGTTCGCCTACGCAGGCATGGACGTCGAGTCCAACGGCTTGTTCGCCGGCACCCGGGGACGGCAGATCGCCGGACGCTTCGTCGTCGCCCCTGCCATCCCGTTCGCACACGTCACCGCCGAGGACCAGGAAACCTGGCGGGCCCTGGTGGGCACTCTGGAATCCCACGCTCCGGCTGCACAACCACACCTCCGGCACACTGACCGGTCTGAGCGAGTACCTCTTCCACCGCACCGGCGGCATGATCGGCAGCCTCTCCCAGCTCGTCCGAGGCGCCGCCGTCCTCGCCATCCAGGACGAGAGCGAACGCATCACCGAGGGCCTCCTGGAGATCGTCCCCGTCGACTACGCGGCCGAGCAGTCCGAGAAGCGCACCGCACCCGCCAAACCTTCTGCCCGGCGGAGGCGCGTGGCCTGATGCTCATCCGCCGACTTCCCGATCCTGTCCCGCCCGCCCGGCACGAGATCCCCGCCTCCTACATCAGCCGTCTGGCCACGCTCCACGGCCTCGACATCAACGACCTCTGGACCCAGGTCACCGAACGCGAGAAGTCCGGCGGCATGCGCCGCGTCGTCGTCCCCGAACGCCTCGCCGCGCTCACCGGCCGCACCGCCCATGCCCTCGCCGGCGCGATGCCCGAACTCCGGAGCCCCCCGCCCGACTGGGCAATGTTCCGGCACCAGCCACAGACCGGCTGCCACCGCTGCGACGCCCGGCACCCCGGCGGCAAGGTGACCCGGCTCCTGCCCCACCACCGCTACGTCTGCGTGCGCCACCGCACGTGGATCGGCCCGCCCGACATCGACCACCCCGCCGTCGACCTCACCCGGCTCCCCGAAATCGTCGACGCCCAGCGCAAGCACTTGCGCCTCCTCAGCCGCTACGGCTGGGCAGCCACCTACGACGCCGTGCTCAGCGCCCTCATGCTCTGCGCACACATCTGGTCCGTGGACGGACGTCCCTCCAGCGCCGTGTTCGGCACCTGGGACACCTGGGAAGACCGCATCGACCTCCTCATCCCGTTCAACCGGGAGACGCGCACCCACCCCAGCTACAGCACCTCGCGGTTGTTCGCGGCGATCTACCCCGAGGCTGTCGCCATGGCACCGCTGATCGCCTCACCACACTGGCGGCAATTGGCCGACGGCACCGAGGCAGAGCAAGCCCGGTTCTTCGCGGAGATCGGCGACCGCGTCACCTACCCCTACAAGCCCGTCGATCGCCGCGGCGACGCCATCGCACACTGGTCCCTCGCCGACTCATGGCGCCCACCGAGCCGCCCCTTGACGACCTACACACCCGGCCGGATGCGCGGCACCCTCCCCGGCCTCGCAGCGAACCGCCTCGCCCGGCACGAAAAGAGCGCAACGTGGTTCAACCGCACCCGGCGGGAACAGGGCCGCGCACTGCTCTTCCACGGCCACCTCAAGTCCGTCCTCCTACGTGACCCCGATCCCCAGTACGAAAAGTGGGAAGGAACCATCTGGCACAGCACACGCACCGACGACCTCATGCGCGAAGAAGTCGCGAAGAAGCGCCGAGCCTCCGAAGCAGCAACCCTTCCCCACTACAGTTCCGGCTCGTGACCGATGCCACCCACCGCACTGCTGCGGACGACGACGCGCTTCTGGAGAAACTGCACGCACTCGCATGGGGCGCCGGAGGCGCAATCCCCTCCCGCGGCAGCCTCCCCGACAAGCCCTTCCCGCCTGTCACGTTCGCCGAGGTCGAGCACGCGGAACAGAAGCTCGGGTATCCGCTGCCCGAGTTGCTTCGGCGCATCTACACCGAGATCGGTGACGGAGGATTCGGGCCGGATGGCGGCCTCGCATCACTGATACCGCGCAGCATTCCGCACTGGCACGTCCAGGACTGGCACTGCGCAACCACCGTCCACGACCAGCGGCCAGGATGGGGGCCACCGGCGTCGTGGTTCTTCCTGACGGGTGGCGGCTGCACCATGGAGTGGCACGTCTCCCTGATAGCGATCGACAACCCGGTGCTTCTCTGGGACGCCGACGGTTGGGAACCAGACTGGGGCCAGAACCCTCACGATGGCCTGCGCTACGCAGCACCGTCTCTGCGCCAATGGCTGTGGACCTGGGCGGATGGAGGGGACGTGTGGGACGAGGCGCTGGTGCAGATCAAGCAGGACGTCAGCAACTGAACGTGACCCATGCGGCGATCCCCATGGACAAGGAAAACGCAGGGTAAGTCTGCACAGAGCGCCCTCCTCACAGGTCGAATCACTTTGCGTTCCCGAGGTCGCAGCCCCTTCTGAATCCAGAGATCAATCTCACAGGACACTCGCACTGCGAGAGGGTGCCCGAGCCGCCGCTCCCGCCCTCCAGGGCCTGGCACCCGGGCCACTCAACCTGTGTAATAGCCCCATGCATACTTCAGTCATTACATCGGCCTGGGTCCGCGGCTGGGTCGTGTCCCGGGGCGCGGCCGATCCCGTGGTCAGACCGTGGGGTTTCACCGTCGACGTCGGCCAGGTCACGCACGCCACCCGGCACGTCCTGACGGCCGACGACGAGGCCACCGTGCGCAAGGTCGCCGCCGAGGTCGCCGCACCGACCGTGTGGCTCAAGGTCTTCGCCGAGCCCGAGGACGTCGTCGCATGGGCGGGACCGGACTGGCGGATCGACGAGCCGGGCTGGCTGATGCGGACACGGCTGCGCCGCACACCGGCGCCCGAGGTGCCGGAGGGCTACACGCTCAAGCGCTGGACGCGCGGAGGCGTGACCCGGCTGCTGGTGGTCGCCGCGGACGGTTCGTTCGCCGCGCGCGGCCAGATCGCGCCCACCGGGGACACCGCCGTCGTCGACCAGATCGAGACGGCGCCCGAGCACCGCCGCAAGGGCCTCGGGCGGCTCGTCATGCACACGCTCCACAACGCCGCGCTGGAGCAGGGAGCGACGACCGGCGTGCTCGGCGGTACCTCCGACGGCCGGGCGCTGTACGAATCGCTGGGCTGGCAGGTACAGGCCCCGCTGGTCAGCCTGTTCCACGCCCCCGCCACCGGCTGAGGGCGGGGCGGGCGGAGCCCGAGGGTTCCGGCTGCCCCGCCCGGCTCCCCCCGCGATACTGCGGCGACGACGCCCGTGACCGCCGCGCTCGGCCCCTGTACGTACAGGAGCACCGACGCGCCGCCGGCTGGTCCGGCAGGGCGTGAACCGGCGGCCCGCGCCGGAGCGATAGGGAAGACGTGAGACCGATGAGCCCCTCGGGGGGAGAGCGGGACGACGCGGCGCTGCTGCGCGCGGTCGCCCGCGGGGACACGGAGGGGCGGTGGCGCTCGCCGCCTTCGCACTCGGCACCGCTCTCCACGCCTGGCGCGGCCCGGCCCGCGGCCCGGCCTGACGGCGCGAGGAAGACGGCCGACGCCCGCCCCGAACCGGGCCCGAAACGGGTTTGTCCGGCCGCTCGCCCGCCCGACACAATGGCGCACGATCCCTGTCGTCATCCCGCCTGCCGCCCGGAGGTCACCCGATGCCGTTCCCCGCGAGCGACGCCCCCGTCACCCTCGACCGGCGCGAGGGACCTTTCGGTGAGGTCGTCCTGCGCAGACGCGGGGACGGGGACGCGACGGTGCACGAGATCATCGCCAACGGGTGCTTCCTGATGGACACCTCCGACGGGCGGTCCGAGCGGCTGCTGGTCGACGCCGCTCACGACGCCCTGGAGACGGGGAACGTCGCGCCGAGCGTGCTCATCGGCGGACTCGGGGCCGGGTTCTCCCTGGCACACGCCGCCGCCGGAAAGCAGTGGCGGCGGATCACGGTCGTCGAGCGCGAGCAGGCGATCATCGACTGGCACCGCTCGGGTCCGCTCGCGGCGATCTCCGGCGAGGCCCTCGCCGATCCACGCTGCGTGATCCTTCACACGGATCTCGTCGCGTATCTGCGGACGACGGACGACCGCTACGACGCCCTGTGTCTGGACATCGACAACGGGCCCGACTGGACGGTCACCGAGGACAACGGCGATCTGTACTCACCGGCCGGACTCGCCGCCTGTCAGGGGGCGTTGAGGCCCGGCGGCGTACTCGCCGTGTGGTCCGCCCAGCCCTCCGCCGCATTCGAGGACGCGTTGCGGAATGCCGGATTCACCGGGGTAAGGACCGAAGAGATCCGCCTTGCCCGGGGAGTACCCGACGTGGTCCACCTCGGGGTTAGCCCTGCGTAGCCGGGACGCGGTCGATGCCCTTACGCTGCTGGGACACACACGGGATCTACCTCGATCCGGATCCACGTGCAGCTAGCGGTGAAACAGGTACAGGGGCGGGGCGATGGAGCAGACACACACCACGCACAACGGGGTCGCGGCCACCCCCGGGGCCCAGCGCCGGGTGCTGGTCGTCGAGGACGACGCCACGATCGTCGACGCCATCGCCGCCCGGCTGCGGGCGGAGGGCTTCCTGGTCCAGACGGCCCTCGACGGCCCCGCGGCCGTGGACGCGGCCGAGGCGTGGCAGCCGGACCTGATGGTCCTCGACGTGATGCTGCCCGGCTTCGACGGCCTGGAGGTCTGCCGCCGCGTCCAGGCGCAGCGGCCGGTCCCGGTGCTGATGCTCACCGCCCGTGACGACGAGACGGACATGCTGGTCGGTCTCGGCGTCGGCGCGGACGACTACATGACCAAGCCGTTCTCGATGCGCGAGCTCGCCGCCCGGGTGCACGTGCTGCTGCGCCGCGTGGAGCGCGCCGCGCTGGCCGCCGTCACACCGCGCAGCGGCATACTGCGCCTCGGCGAGCTGGAGATCGACCACGCCCAGCGCCGGGTGCGGGTGCGGGCCGAGGACGTGCATCTGACGCCCACCGAGTTCGACCTGCTGGTGTGCCTGGCGAACACCCCGCGCGCGGTGCTCTCCCGTGAGCAGCTGCTGGCCGAGGTGTGGGACTGGGCGGACGCCTCCGGCACCCGTACGGTCGACAGCCACATCAAGGCGCTCCGCCGGAAGATCGGAGCCGAGCGCATCCGCACGGTCCACGGCGTCGGCTATGCCCTGGAGACGCCGACGCCATGACCCGGCGTCCCCGCGGCCGAGTGCGCAGGCGGCTGGGCGCCGCCTCCATCGCGATCTCGATCAAGACCAAGCTCAGCACGCTCGTCGTCGTCTCGGTCTTCATCACGACCGGTCTGATGCTGATGGCCTTCCACAGCAAGACCGAGATCCGCTTCATCACCGTCTTCACGATCATCGCCACACTGCTGATCACCCAGTTCGTGGCGCACGGCCTGACCGCGCCGCTGGACGAGATGAACACGGTCGCCAAGGGGATCTCGCACGGGGACTACACGCGCCGGGTGCGCGGCGCGGACCGCCGCGACGAGCTGGGCGACCTCGCCTCGACGATCAACCGCATGGCCGACGACCTGGAGGCCGTGGACCAGAACCGCAAGGAGCTGGTCGCCAACGTCTCGCACGAGCTGCGCACGCCGATCGCCGCGCTGCGCGCCGTGCTGGAGAACGTGGTCGACGGGGTCTCGGCCGCCGACCCGGAGACGATGCGCACGGCGCTGAAGCAGACCGAGCGTCTCGGCCGGCTCGTGGAGACGCTGCTGGACCTGTCCCGGCTCGACAACGGCGTGCTGCCGCTGAAGGCCCGCCGCTTCGAGGTGTGGCCCTATCTGTCGGGCGTGCTGAAGGAGGCCAATCTCGCCTCCTCCCAGCGCGGCCTCGCCTCCGGCTCCGGCCATCACACCCGTACCGACGTCCACCTGCACCTGGACGTGTCCCCGCCGGAGCTGACCGCGCACGCGGACGCGGAGCGGCTGCACCAGGTGGTGGCGAACCTCATCGACAACGCGGTCAAGCACTCGCCGCCGCACGGCCGCGTGACGGTACGGGCCAGGCGCGGCCAGGGCCGGGAGTCGCTGGACCTGGAAGTGGTCGACGAGGGTCCCGGCATCCCGGAGCAGGAGCGTCACCGGGTCTTCGAACGGTTCAACCGCGGCCAGGTCGCCTCGCCGCACGGTCCGGGCAGCGACGGCGGCACGGGGCTGGGCCTCGCGATCGCCCGGTGGGCGGTGGATCTGCACGGTGGCCATATCGGAGTGGCCGAATCGGCCCGCGGCTGCCGGATCCGCGTCACCCTTCCCGGTCTACGGTCACCGAGAGGTTGACGTAGGGTTCGAACCGGAGCGGCTTGTTCTGCGTGCAAGAGGGCAGGACTCGTCCGGGGCGAGGGAAAGACTGCAGGCCACAGGGCTGCAGCCGCGATGACGCGTACCCTCACAGAACCGGAACTTCGCTTGTTTCCCGCCATTCACAACCCCGAAACTCGCCTTTCGGTGTGACTTGCGCGACGATGCCCCGCCCGGCCTGCACCTCCCGGCCAGGGAGGCGTAGCCTTTATTTCCGCTGTCCATCACCTTGTGAAGCGGAAGAGGGCGGTTCTCGCCGTGTCGTCTCAGTCCCCCAGTAACTCGAGTCTCTCGACCGACCAAGGCGGGCAGGGTCAGAACCCTGCCGCCGCGTTCGGAGCCAATGAGTGGCTCGTCGACGAGATCTACCAGCAGTACCTCCAGGACCCGAATTCGGTCGATCGCGCCTGGTGGGACTTCTTCGCCGACTACAAGCCGGGCGCTGCCGGCACGGCGGACAAGGACAAGGCGGCGCCCGCCGCCGCGGCCCCCACCACGACCGCGAGCGCGCCCGCGGCGCAGGAGGCGGCACCCGCACAGGCCGCCTCCGCCGCCCCGGCGAAGCCCGCGGCCCAGCCGGCCGCCCCCGCGCAGGCCGCCCCGGCTCCGGCCGCTCCGGCCAAGGCCGCGGCCCCTGCGCCGAAGGCCGCGCCGGCCCCCGCGCCCGCGCCCGCCGCGAAGCCCGCGGCCAAGCCGGAGACCGAGGCGCCCGCCGGTCCCGAGTTCGTGACGCTGCGCGGCCCGGCCGCCGCGGTCGCGAAGAACATGAACGCCTCGCTGGAGCTGCCCACGGCCACGTCCGTGCGCGCGGTCCCGGTGAAGCTGCTCTTCGACAACCGCATCGTCATCAACAACCACCTCAAGCGGGCCCGTGGCGGGAAGATCTCCTTCACGCACCTCATCGGCTACGCGATGGTGCAGGCCATCAAGGCCATGCCGTCGATGAACTGGTCCTTCGCGGAGAAGGACGGCAAGCCGACCCTGGTCAAGCCGGACCACGTCAACTTCGGTCTGGCCATCGACCTGGTGAAGCCCAACGGCGACCGCCAGCTGGTCGTCGCGGGCATCAAGAAGGCCGAGACGCTGAACTTCTTCGAGTTCTGGCAGGCCTACGAGGACATCGTCCGCCGCGCCCGCAACAACAAGCTGACGATGGACGACTTCACCGGCGTCACCGTCTCGCTGACCAACCCCGGCGGCCTCGGCACCGTCCACTCCGTGCCGCGTCTGATGCCCGGACAGTCGGTCATCATGGGCGTCGGTTCCATGGACTACCCCGCCGAGTTCCAGGGCACCTCGCAGGACACCCTGAACAAGCTGGGCATCTCCAAGGTGATGACCCTCACGAGCACGTACGACCACCGCGTCATCCAGGGCGCCGCGTCGGGCGAGTTCCTGCGGATCGTCGCGGGCCTCCTCCTGGGCGAGGAGAACTTCTACGACGAGATCTTCGAGTCGCTGCGCATCCCCTACGAGCCGGTCCGCTGGCTCAAGGACATCGACGCCTCGCACGACGACGACGTCACCAAGGCCGCGCGCGTCTTCGAGCTGATCCACTCCTACCGGGTCCGCGGTCATGTCATGGCCGACACCGACCCGCTGGAGTACCGCCAGCGCAAGCACCCCGACCTGGACATCACCGAGCACGGCCTCACCCTGTGGGACCTGGAGCGGGAGTTCGCGGTCGGCGGGTTCGCCGGCAAGTCGATGATGAAGCTGCGCGACATCCTGGGCGTGCTGCGCGAGTCGTACTGCCGCACCACCGGCATCGAGTTCATGCACATCCAGGACCCGAAGCAGCGCAAGTGGCTGCAGGACCGGGTGGAGCGCCCGCACCACAAGCCGGAGCGCGAGGAGCAGCTGCGCATCCTGCGCCGGCTGAACGCGGCGGAGGCCTTCGAGACCTTCCTGCAGACCAAGTACGTCGGCCAGAAGCGGTTCTCGCTGGAGGGCGGCGAGTCCGTCATCCCGCTGCTCGACGCGGTCATCGACTCCGCTGCGGAGTCGCGCCTCGACGAGGTCGTCATCGGCATGGCCCACCGCGGCCGCCTGAACGTGCTGGCGAACATCGTCGGCAAGTCGTACGCGCAGATCTTCCGCGAGTTCGAGGGCAACCTCGACCCGAAGTCGATGCACGGCTCGGGCGACGTGAAGTACCACCTGGGCGCCGAGGGCACGTTCACCGGACTCGACGGCGAGCAGATCAAGGTGTCGCTGGTCGCCAACCCCTCCCACCTGGAGGCCGTCGACCCGGTCCTGGAGGGTGTGGCCCGCGCCAAGCAGGACGTCATCAACAAGGGCGGCACGGACTTCACCGTCCTGCCCGTCGCCCTGCACGGCGACGCCGCCTTCGCCGGCCAGGGTGTCGTGGCCGAGACGCTGAACATGTCTCAGCTGCGCGGCTACCGCACCGGCGGCACGGTCCACATCGTCATCAACAACCAGGTCGGCTTCACCGCCGCCCCGGAGTCGTCGCGTTCGTCGATGTACGCGACCGACGTGGCCCGCATGATCGAGGCGCCGATCTTCCACGTGAACGGCGACGACCCGGAGGCCGTGGTCCGCGTCGCGCGGCTCGCCTTCGAGTTCCGCCAGGCGTTCAACAAGGACGTCGTGATCGACCTCATCTGCTACCGCCGCCGCGGTCACAACGAGGGCGACAACCCGCAGTTCACCAACCCGCAGATGTACAACCTGATCGACAAGAAGCGCTCGGTGCGCAAGCTCTACACCGAGTCGCTGATCGGTCGCGGCGACATCACGCTGGAGGAGGCCGAGCAGGCGCTCCAGGACTTCCAGGGCCAGCTGGAGAAGGTGTTCGCGGAGGTCCGCGAGGCCACCTCCGCCCCGGCCCCGGTGCATGTCCCGGACACCCGGGCCGAGTTCCCGGTCGCGGTGAGCACGGCGGTCTCCCAGGAGGTCGTCAAGCGGATCGCCGAGTCCCAGGTCAGCATCCCGGACCACATCAAGGTGCACCCGCGGCTCATGCCGCAGATGCAGCGCCGCGCCGCCTCCGTCGAGGACGGCACGATCGACTGGGGCATGGGCGAGACGCTGGCCATCGGCTCGCTGCTGATGGAGGGCACCCCGGTCCGGCTGTCCGGCCAGGACACCCGCCGCGGCACTTTCGGCCAGCGCCACGCGGTGCTGGTCGACCAGGAGACCGGCGAGGACTACACCCCGCTGCTCTACCTGGCCGAGGACCAGGCCCGCTACAACGTCTACGACTCGCTGCTCAGCGAGTATGCGGCGATGGGCTTCGAGTACGGCTACTCGCTGGCCCGCCCGGACGCGCTGGTCATGTGGGAGGCCCAGTTCGGTGACTTCGTCAACGGCGCGCAGACCGTCGTCGACGAGTTCATCTCCTCGGCCGAGCAGAAGTGGGGCCAGCACTCCGGCGTCACGCTGCTGCTGCCGCACGGCTACGAGGGCCAGGGCCCGGACCACAGCTCCGCGCGCCCCGAGCGCTTCCTGCAGCTGTGCGCGCAGAACAACATGACGGTCGCGATGCCGACCCTGCCGTCGAACTACTTCCACCTGCTGCGCTGGCAGGTCCACAACCCGCACCACAAGCCTCTCATCGTCTTCACCCCGAAGTCGATGCTGCGTCTGAAGGCTGCGGCGTCGAAGGCGGAGGAGTTCACCACCGGCGGCTTCCGCCCGGTGATCGGCGACACTGGGGTCGATTCAGGCGTGGTCGACCCGGCCGCGGTCCGCAAGGTCGTCTTCACGTCCGGCAAGGTCTACTACGACCTCGACGCCGAGCGTAAGAAGCGCGGCACGACGGACACGGCGATCATCCGCCTGGAGCGCCTGTACCCGCTGCCGGGTGCGGAGCTGCAGGCCGAGATCGCCAAGTTCCCGAACGCCGAGAAGTACCTGTGGGCGCAGGAGGAGCCGGCGAACCAGGGTGCCTGGCCGTTCATCGCGCTCAACCTGATCGACCACCTGGACCTGGCGGTCGGCGCCGACATCCCGCACGGCGAGCGCCTGCGCCGCATCTCGCGGCCGCACTCCTCGTCCCCGGCCGTGGGCTCGAAGAAGCGCCACGAGCAGGAGCAGGAGCAGCTGGTCAACGAGGTGTTCGACGCCTGACCGGCCCCGCACGAAGGGAACGGCCCGCCACCGATGCGATCGGTGGCGGGCCGTTCCCGTGCCGGCGGGGGAAGAGGGGCGCCCCGTGGCGAGCGAGGGGGCGGACGGTCGATTGTCCGGCCGCGTCGCCGACGCCATACCCTGGAGCCGGAACACCCTTCCCCACCAGGAGCATGTCTTGTACTTCACCGACCGCGGCATCGAGGAACTGGAGAAGCGGCGCGGCGAGGAGGAGGTCACGTTCGAGTGGCTGGCCGAGCAGCTGCGCACGTTCGTGGACCTCAACCCGGACTTCGAGGTCCCGGTCGAACGCCTCGCGACGTGGCTGGCCCGCCTGGACGACGAGGACGACGACGAGTAAGCCGCCGCCCGCCGGTGGTGCATCCGCTGCGCGGGGGCGCGCGCCCGTTACCGGAGCACCGGACGCGCCGCCGCCCCGAGTGCGCGCCGGCTTTCCGCCTCCATGACGTCGGTACCTCACGAGGCCTGGCATCCGGGCCTGTCTCCTCCGCGTCGTGGGAGCAGTAACTGCCGGTGGCTCCCACCACGGCCCGGCAGGTTGCGTCGTCCCCCCTGCCCCCTCACTCCTGACAGGGGGCCCGGCGCCGTGCCCCGTGCGGGCGCGAAGCCTCCGCCCCTCCCCCGGGGGTCTGGGGCGGAGCCCCAGTTACGGGAAGGGGCGGGCGGGGAAAGCTTCCGCAGCGCGAAGCCGGCGCCGGGCGGGGGCTCCCCGGCGCCGAGCCGCCGGACACCGGGGGCGTCAACCCCGATGCACCCCTCCCCTCAGGCCCATGGAAGCGCGGCCCTTGACAACCCGTAACCGCGATATATCGTGTCACCAGGAGACGCGATATGTTGCGTCGCGCCCCGGACCGGGAGGTCATCGCCATGGCAGAGACGACATGGGACGTCGCCGAGCCGAAAAAGCTCACCTTCGACGAACCGGTCACGACGGTCAACGTGCGCATCGTCAACGGAACCGTCAACGTCGTCGGGACCGACGAAGGTTCCACCCGGTTGGAGGTCTCCGAGATCGAGGGCCCGCCGCTCGTCGTCACCCGGAACGGGGCCACGCTCACCGTCGCCTACCCGGACCTGCCCTGGAAGGGCTTCCTCACGTGGCTCGACCGCAAGGGCCGGCACCGCAGCGCGGTCGTCTCCCTCGCCGTCCCCGCCGAGGCCACCGTCGAGGTCGGCGTCGTCGGGGCGAACGCGGTCGTCTCCGGCGTCCGGGGCCCCGCCGTCGTACGCGGCGTCACCGGTGACACCACCCTCGTCGGGCTCTCCGGTGCCGTCCGCGCCGAGACCGTCTCCGGCGACCTCGAGGCGCAGTCGCTCAGCGGCGACCTGCGCTACCACTCCGTCTCCGGCGACCTCACCGTCATCGCGTGCTCCGGCCGCTCCGTGCGGGCCGACTCCGTCAGCGGCGACATGGTCGTCGACATCGACGCGGCCTGCGGCCCGACCGACATCGCGCTGAACACCGTCTCGGGCGAGGTGGCCATCCGGCTGCCCCACCCCGCCGACGCCCGCGTCGAGGCGAACACCGCGAGCGGCGCCGTCTCCAACGCCTTCGAGGATTTGCGCGTCGCGGGCCGGTGGGGGGCGAAGCAGATCACCGGCACCCTGGGCGCGGGCACCGGCAGGCTCAAGGCCACGACCGTCTCCGGCTCGATCGCGCTGCTGCGCAGGCCACCGGCCGACGAGGACGAGGCGTACGCCGACGCCCCGACCGGGAAGGTTCTCTGACATGCCCCCCGTATTCGCCCACGGCCGCCTGCGGCTCTACCTGTTGAAGCTGCTGGACGAGGCTCCGCGCCACGGCTACGAGGTGATCCGCCTCCTGGAGGAGCGTTTCCACGGCCTGTACGCGCCGAGCGCCGGCACCGTCTACCCGCGGCTGGCCAAGCTGGAGGCCGAGGGCCTGGTCACACACGCCACCGAGGGCGGCCGCAAGGTGTACTCGATCACCGACGCGGGCCGCGCCGAGCTCGCCGGACGCAGCGGGGAACTGGCCGATCTGGAGCTGGAGATCCGCGAGTCCGTCTCCGAACTCGCCGCGGAGATCCGCGACGACGTGCGCGGCGCGGCGGGCAAGCTGCGCAGCGAGATGCGGGCCGCGGCGAGCGAGACCCGCCGGGAGTCGGCGGGCCCGCGCAGCGGCGGAGGCGACTTCGCCGACAAGGAGTCCTGGCGGGCGGCGAAGGAGGAACTGCGCCGCGCCAAGCAGGAGTGGAAGGAGCAGGCGCAGCGCGCCAAGGACGAGTCGCGCCGGGCGCGCGAGGACGCCAAGCAGGCGCGCCGCCAGGCGCAGGAGGCGGCCGACGCCGCCCGAGCGGAGATGCAGCGCATCGCCCAGCAGGTGCAGGACCAGGTCCAGGACCACTTCGCGCGGGGCGACTGGCCGACCGGCGTGCGCGAGGGCCTGTCGGAGCTGGCCGGTCAGCTCGGCGGGCTGGCGCGGGGCACCACCTGGCCGCCGTATCCGAAACCGGACGCGGCCGGCACCGACCCCGACTGGGTGAAGGACACCGTGGACGTCAAGGGTTCGGCCGACCCGGCACGTGATCTCGAACGGCTCCTGGACCGCTTCCGGGACGACGTGCGGGACGCGGCGCGCGACCACGGCGTGACACAGGAGCAGCTGGGCGAGGCCCGTCGGCACCTGTCGACGGCGGCCGCGCACATCGTGGCCCTGCTGCGCGGGCCCAAGGAGTAGTGCGGCAGGCGGGGCCGGACGGCCGTCCGGCCCCGCGCGCCGTCACGGGCAGGGATGCCGCTCCGGTCCCCAGGTCCGGCGTACGTCACCGCGCCCGACCGTCCCGCACAGCAGCACTGTCTGCGCCCCTTTCGGGCCGCCCCGCTCGACCGCTATGAGCTTCTTCTCGCTGACCCGGCCGCCGCCCGCCGCCCCGTGCGCGTCGATCCGACCGGTGGCGCCGTCGAAGCCCCCGCCGCCGAGCCCCTGGTAGAGCACCGCCTGGAGCAGCCTGCGGTCGAGGCGCTCGTCGTGGCCGCCGGTGCCCCGCCAGGCCTGGTCCACGCCCTCCGCGAGGTAGCGCATCGCGTCCCAGGCGAGCGCCACATGGGCGTCCTGCCGCATCGCGCCCGTACGGGTGCCGTGGTCCTCCGCGTACGTGCGGTCGTACGCCGAGAGGAAGGCCGCCGCCTCGCCGCTGACCTCGGCCAGTGCCGGGGCGCGACCGTGCGAGACGTAGAAGAGGGTCAGTCCGGCGAAGACCTCCCAGGGGCGCCGCTCCTCCGTGAGGGCGTTGGTGACGTCGTCGCCGCCGAGCACGCTCACCTTCGGGCAGTCGCGCGCGGCACGGCTCAACTCGCCGAGGAACAGCTGGAAGTGGCTGCCCCGGCCGGCCCACACCACGGCCGTACGCGGCTCCTCGGCCACCGCCCGGCACACCTCGCGCGCCAGGTCCTCCACCGCCGCGATCGGGGTCCCCGCCGGGGCCCCGGGCAGCGGCGTGGGTTCGGGGGCGTCCGTCGGCGTGTACAGGAGCGACTCGGTCCGCTCCTCGTCGTACGCCGCCCGGAACGCCGCCGCGAGGCTCGCGCTGTACGCGTCCGAGGGGTCTGCGATCAGCCGTACCCGCACGGCGGGCTTACCGTCCACCATGGGGGCGTGCTCGGCGAAGGCCGCCATCACCTGCCCGGCTCGCGTGTCGGTCGGCGCGGTCTGGTAGTAGTGCCCGCCCTGGCGCAGCAGTTCGTCGGCGGTGCCCGAGGTGCCGACCATCGGCAGGCCGGCCTCGTCGAAGATGCGCATCGCCTCGTACGTACGGCGGCGGCTCTGGCCGAAGCCGACGACGCCGACGATCGAGCGGTCCTTGTCGGCGAGTTCGACGATCCGGTGGGCGACGGCCGGGGCGTCCTTGAAGCGGTCGCCGGCGTTCGCGGCGAGGACGCGCAGCGGGACGCGTTCCCCGGAGCGCAGTGCCTGCCCGTTCGCGTACGCCTGGGCGAGGGCGAGACCGCGCAGTTCGGCGAGGGTGCCGCCGCGGACGGGGTCCTCGGCGTCCTTGCCGCCGCTGAGCGGGCCGAAGTAGACGACGGTGCGCGCGTCCGGCCGCGGGTCGTCGGCGTCCCGGCCCGTGAGTTCCTTCTCGACCTCCTTGTTCTGCCGCTCGATGCGCTGCAGGACGTCCCGGACGGCCCGCTCGCTGTCTCCCGTGCCGAAGGACGCCGCGCCTTCCGCGACGCCGACGCACTGCCCGTCCGTGCCGAGGAACGTGGAGCCGAGGCACGGGTCGGGGCCCATCCTGGTGAAGGGGACCCCGGCGACAAGGCCGGCGGCGACCGCGAGGGCGAGCACGCCCGCGGTGGCGGCCACGGCCACGTCGGTGCCGGGCCCCCAGCGCGTCGCGGGCGGGGCGAGGGTGGGCCAGCGGCCCAGCCAGTACGTCGCGGCCTGGTCGTCCGCGGGCCCTTCGGAGACCGGCACCACCATTCCGGAGGGCCGCCCCGGCGGGGTGCCGCGCTGGGCGATGTTGGCCAGGTCGGCGCCGGCGGCGGACAGGCCGGGGACCTCGATGTCGGGGATACGGCTGGCGAGCGTGCGCACGCCTGCGGCGACGGCGACCACGGAGGTGCACCGCAGGTCCTCCATGGCGGCGCGCAGTTCGCGCAGGAAGCGCTGGACACGCGACTCGGCGGGGCCCGCCTCCTCCACCAGGAGCACGAAGCGGCTGACGCGCCGGCGCCGCCAGGGGTTGAACATCCGCTTGCGGGCCGCGCCTTCCAGGTCGGCGAGCAGAGCGTGCACCAGGATCCGGTCGAGCTGCTCGGGGTCGCCGTCCGGGCCGCCGCCCACCAGGTCGAGGGCCGAGCGGAAGAAGTCGGTGGGCGGCGTGCCCTGCTGCTGGCGCACCCACTCGGCGTACCAGCGGCGGCCTCCGTGCCGGCTCCTGCCCAGCATCGTGCGGCCCGCCCGCCTGCCGTACAGGGCGCGTGGCAGCCGCTGGAAGAGCGGACCCGCGACGAAGTTCCACAGCAGTTCGAGCAGGGTGCCGCCGTTGGCCTGGTCCCGGCCGCCCAGCCACCACAGCCCCCGGGCGAGCGCGGAGACCTCCCGGTGCTCGGCGTAGCAGTGGTCGCGCAGTTCGCCGGGGCGGCGCTCCATGAGGCCGCCGACGGCGGGCGCGGTGACGACGGCGCGCAGCAGCCGGTAGGACGGCAGGCGCAGCCGTCCCGTGCCCGGCGGCATCGTCGCGTCCAGCTGGAAGGCGATCTGCTCGAAGAGGTCGAGCGGCGGCGCGGCCGGGTCCGCCGTGGCCCCGTCCAGGCAGGCGTGCGGGGCGAGTCGGCCCTCCCGCCCGCGCAGCCGCGACCGTAAGCCGGCGACGATCCGGCGGCCCGCCTGTCCGTCCCCCGGTTCGCTCAGCAGCACCACCGGGACACGGCTGCGGCTGCGGCGCGGCTGCACCACGAGTTTGTCGAAGGCGTCCACGAATTTCTCGACGCCCGGATAGGCCGGGACACGGCTCTGCTGATCCCCCGTCGACATGTTCTCCTCCCCCTTCACGCGCGATCACGTGAGTGTCAAGGCTCGTGCCCCGCACGGCCGGTGCGCAATCGTCACCCGGCGCACCCGACCGGCGCGGGGGTTCATCGTGGGGCGCGCGGAGTGACCAGAACCGTGACGTGCGCGCCGGGCCGTGCGTGCACGCGCGCGGTCGCCGCGCGGTCCGCGGGCAGCACGGGCGTGGCGGTCCGGGCGGGCCCGGTCAGCTCGATGCGCCAGCCGCCGGGCCGGGGCGGCACGGAGATCTCGGTGACGCCGCCCGCGGCCCGGTACGCGAGCCGGTAGGCCGCGGTGTCCGGCTCGAACGCCTCGGCGGTGATCCGGCCGGCGACCGCGGGGGCGTACGGGGCCGCGGTCTGCTCCTTGTTGGTGCGGAACCGCCCCTCGGCGTCGACGGCGCAGTACCCGCCGCCGTAGCACCAGACGTAGCCCGCCCAGCCGGAGCCGTAGCGGTTCAGGGACCGCAGGGCGTCGCGGTAGAAACGGCCCATGTTCGGCAGCGCGTTGTTGAGCGGGCCCCACTCCCCCACGACGACCGGGACGCGGTACTGCCGCGGGTAGACGGTCACGGCCGACTCGTACGCCTCGATCCAGCCGGCCGACGGGTCGTAGTCGGCGCCCGCCTCCATGGCCGTGTTGTAGAAGTGGGGTGCGTAGACGGCCCTGGGGTCGTCGATACGGCCGAGGCCGGTGGGGACGCCCTCCCCCACGACGGGCGTCGGTTCGAAGAAGACCCAGGTGTCCTCGTCGACGGAACGGACGGCGTCCGCGAGGCGGTTGTACATGGGGGTGAGCTGCTCGCGCTCGATACGGCGGGCGGCCGCCGGAAGGTCCTCACCCTGCGCGATCTCGCCCATGGGCTCGTTGATCAGGTCGTAGCCGACGACGGCAGGGTGTTCCGCGAGACGGCCGGCGAGCACCCGCCACATGTCCGCCTGGGCGCGCCGCAGGTCCGGGTCCTCGTAGAGATGGGTGAACGCGCGCTGCACGGCCGGTTCGAAGTACTCGGCGAACCAGTCGTCGGGGTGCGGGGTGAACGGCAGCCCGTCGGTCCTCGTCGCCCACTCCGGGATGCCGCGGTGGCCGAAAGCGGGCCCGAAGACGTCCTGGTGGGCGTCGATCAGGACCTGGACACGGTGCTTGTGCGCCCAGCCGAGGACGCGCTCGATCCTGCGGAGGTACGCCTCGCTGTAGCGGCTCCGCTCGGGCTCCAGGTCGTCCCAGAAGACGAGCAGCCGCGCGAAGCCGAAGCCCTGGGCGCGCAGGTCGCGGAAGTGGCGCTCGGTGATCGCGGACAGGGCGGCCTCGCCGCGATGGGTCTTGTCCTCGACGTTCCAGCCGCGCAGGGTGAGGACGCGGCCCCTGGCGTCCGTGAGGCGGGGTATGTCCGGAGGTGTCTCCCGGCCGTCGGCGCTCTTCGCGTGAGCGGCTGACGCGGACAGGACGGCGGCGCAGACGAGGGCGACGAGCAGACGGCGGTACATGGGACCTCCGGCACGGTCGGTCGACAGTGCCGGAGATCCCATCAGCAGAACTGACGGTCCATCAAGAGTCCGTCACGGGTTGGTCAGGACGATCTTCCCGAACAGGTCGCCGGAGGCCAGCTTCTCGAAGCCCTCCCTGGCCCGGTCGAGCGGCAGCACCTGGTCGATCACCGGCCGCACACCGGTCGCCGCGCAGAACGACAGCAGGTCCTCCAGCTCGTCCTTGGAGCCCATCGTCGAGCCCACGACCTTCAGCTCCAGGAAGAAGATGCGGGTCAGCTCGGCGTGCGAGGGCCGGTCGCCGCTCGTCGCGCCCGAGATCACCAGCGTGCCGCCGGGCCGCAGCGACTTGACCGAGTGGGACCAGGTGGCCGCGCCGACGGTCTCGATGACGGCGTCCACGCGCCGGGGCAGCCGCGCGCCCGGCTCGTACGCCTCCTCGGCGCCGAGGTCGACCGCCCGCTTGCGCTTGGCCTCGTCCCGGCTGGTGGCGTACACCCGCAGTCCGGCCGCCCTGCCGAGCACGATCGCGGCGGTGGCGACGCCACCGCCCGCGCCCTGCACGAGGACGGAGTCACCCGGCCGGACGCCCGCGTTGGTGAACAGCATCCGGTACGCGGTCAGCCAGGCGGTCGGCAGGCAGGCGGCCTCCTCGAAGGTGAGCTCCTTCGGCTTGGGCAGCACGTTCCAGGACGGCACGGTGACCTGCTCGGCGAAGGTGCCCTGGTAGCGCTCGGTGAGGATGGAGCGGGGCTCGTCGGGGCCGACGCCGTGGCCGCTCTGGCCGATGACGGAGTGGAGGACCACCTCGTTGCCGTCCTGGTCGACGCCGGCGGCGTCGCAGCCGAGGATCATCGGCAGCTTGTCCTCGCCGAGACCCACGCCGCGCAGCGACCACAGGTCGTGGTGGTTGAGGGAGGCGGCCTTGACGTTCACGGTCGTCCAGCCGGGACGGACCTCAGGAGCGGGGCGCTCGCCCAGTTCGAGTCCGTTCAGCGGCTGGTCGCGGTCGATGCGGGCGGCGTAGGCGGCGAACATGACCTTGAGACTAGGACGGCCCGGTGCGTGGCGGAACCACACATCGGTGTGACGCGCGCTGCTTTCTGCGTGGCTCGGTTCTCCCCTGTGCGGTACGCGGCCGGAGCGGCAGCCCCCGCACCACCCGTTCGACCCAGCGCGCCCCCGGAAATGCGCGACGGGCCGCGGCCCACCCCCGCACGGGATGGCCGCGGCCCGTCGCGGCGCGTCAGCGCCGGGCGACACCCTCCGCACGCGCGGCGGCGGCGACCGCCGCGGTGACCGCGGGGGCGACCCGCTCGTCGAACGGGGACGGGATCACGTAGTCGGCCGACAGTGCGTCACCGACGACGTCCGCCAGCGCGTTCGCAGCGGCGATCTTCATGCCCTCGGTGATGCGGGAGGCCCGCACCTGGAGCGCGCCCGCGAAGATGCCCGGGAACGCGAGGACGTTGTTGATCTGGTTCGGGTAGTCCGAACGGCCGGTGGCCACGACCGCCGCGTACTTGTGCGCGACGTCCGGGTGGACCTCCGGGTTGGGGTTGGCCATGGCGAAAACGAACGCGTTCGGAGCCATCGACGCGACCGCTTCCTCCGGCACCGTGCCGCCCGAGACGCCGATGAAGACGTCCGCGCCGGCGAGCGCGGTCTCCAGGGAGCCCGACAGGCCCGCCCGGTTGGTGAGCTCGGCGAGCTCGCGCTTGACCGGGGTCAGGTCCTCGCGGTCACGGCTGACGATGCCCTTGCGGTCGGCGACCGCCACGTCCCCGAGCCCCGCCTCCAGCAGGAACTTCGCGATGGCCACACCGGCAGCGCCGGCGCCCGAGATGACCGCGCGCAGGTCACCGAGCCCGCGTCCGGTCAGCTTGGCCGCGTTGCGCAGGGCCGCGAGAGTGACCACCGCGGTGCCGTGCTGGTCGTCGTGGAAGACGGGGATGTCGAGGCGCTCCTGGAGCTTGCGCTCGATCTCGAAGCACCGCGGCGCCGAGATGTCCTCGAGGTTCACTCCGCCGAAGGACGGCGCGAGGCGCACGACGGTCTCGACGATCTCGTCCGTGTCCGTGGTGGCGAGGGCGATCGGAACCGCGTCCACGCCGCCGAACTGCTTGAAGAGGATCGCTTTGCCCTCCATGACCGGGAGGGACGCCTCCGGGCCGATGTCGCCGAGGCCGAGCACCGCGGTCCCGTCCGTCACGACGGCGACGACCTGGGACTTCCAGGTGTAGTCGTGAACGAGCTCGGGCTTCTCGGCGATAGCCGTGCACACCTTGGCGACACCAGGCGTGTACGCGAGGGACAGGTCGTCCTTGTTCCGCACCGGCACGGTGGCCTGGATGGCCATCTTGCCGCCGCGGTGCAGCGCGAACGCCGGATCGAAGGGCTCGTCGGAACTCTCCGTGCCGGTGTTGTCGCTGCGAGGATTGACGATCTCCGCTGCCATTGTGGTTGACCCCTTAAGTCTTCATCAGTTGAGGGTGGCCGCTCCTGGTTGAGGAGGGGTGGGCGGGCACCGCGTCCGTCCCCTGCACCGGGCGGTTGGCCCGCCCCGGCAGAGGGTTCTCACGCACGCGCGGGCGCGCCGCACAACGCGCCCGTAGCCCCGGATGAGGGGTGTAAGGATCCTTCATACCGGACAGACCGCACCGCGGACGAGTCGGTATCGGCGCGGTGACGTGGCTCATAGCGCCAAAACGGACAACTCAACCCTCTGTCATGCACCCGTCCAGATCATGGGACGACGGGAGATCTTCCGGCCGGAGGGCGGTATTCCAGCGAATGGTCCGGCCTTGATGTACCGGCCCGCTGAGGTTCGGGGGTTTCCCGTTATCCGATTTTGACATGCGCGGCCCCCTGAATGGGCCAGTCCGAATGGCAAGATGCCGAAAACACACAAGCTGGTGACACTCGAAGGTGAGTGCACAGCTGCTCGTAACGCCCCTCTACACATGCCGGAGGACCCCGATCATGACCGCAAGCTTCACCCGTCGTACGACTGCCGCCAGGTCCCGGATCGCCGCAGTCAGTGCGCTCGCGGTCGCCGGCGCGCTGGTGCTCACCGCCTGCGGTGACCAGACGAACTCCGGATCCGAGACCGCCCAGACCGAGGGCACCAAGTCCACGAGCGCCCCGCTCTTCGACAAGCTTCCGAAGAAGTACCAGGACTCCGGCGTGATCAAGGTCGGCACGGACGCCGCCTACGCCCCGATGGAGTACGAGGAGGGCGGCAAGATCGTCGGCATCGACCCCGACATCGCCGCCGCCATGGGCAAGGAGCTCGGCGTCCGGTTCGAGTTCACCAGCGGTACCTTCGACGGCCTGATCTCCTCGCTCAACACCGGCCGCCAGGACATCGTCATGTCCGCCATGAGCGACACGAAGGCCCGCCAGCAGGGTCTGGACGACAAGGGCAAGAAGACCGGCGAGGGCGTCGACTTCGTCGACTACTTCAACTCCGGTGTCTCACTGCTCGTCAAGAAGGGCAACCCGGAGAACATCAAGTCCCTCGACGACCTGTGCGGCAAGAAGGTGGCCGTCCAGCGCGGCACGACCTACCACGACACGTTCAAGAAGCAGGCCACCAAGTGTGAGCAGGACGGCAAGGGCAAGCTCACCATCGAGGCGTTCGACACCGACGCCGAGGCCCAGACCCGTGTGAAGTCCGGTGGCGCCGTCGCCGACCTCAACGACTACCCCGTCGCCGCGCACATCGCGAAGACCGCGGGCGGCGGCAACGACTTCGAGGTCACGGGCGACCAGACCGAGGCCGGCCCCTTCGGCATCGCCGTCGACAAGGACAACACCCAGCTGCGCGACGCGCTCAAGGACGCCCTGAACGCGATCATCGAGAACGGCGAGTACGCGAAGGTCCTGGAGAAGTGGGACGTCAAGGACAGCGCCGTGACCGAGGCGACCATCAACGCCGGCCAGTGATCCGACGTACCAGCCTCAAGCGTTCCACTGAAGGGCAGTCACTGTGACTGACAAGTTCGACAAGACACCCGCCGACGGGCCACCGGCGACGACGGCGGTCGACAAGGGGGACTTCACGCCCCCTGAGCAGATCAAGGCCATCCCGGTCCGGCACTGGGGCCGCTGGATCAGCGGTGTGGTCGTCGTGGCCCTGCTGGGCACGCTCGCCTACTCGTTCTCCCAGGGCGACGTCACCTGGGGGACGGTCGGCGACCTCATCTTCGACGACCGGATCGTCACCGGCATGGGCCGCACGCTGCTGATCAGCGTGCTGTCGATGCTGATCGGTCTGTTCCTGGGCGTCCTCTTCGCGGTCATGCGGCTGTCGAAGAACCCGGTGACCGGTGCGGTGGCCTGGCTGTACATCTGGTTCTTCCGCGGCACGCCCGTGTATGTACAGCTCCTGCTGTGGTTCAACCTCGCGCTGATCTTCCCCGTCCTCAACCTTGGGTTCTACAAGGACGAGATGGTCGACGTGATGACCCCGTTCATGGTCGCGCTGCTCGGCCTGGGCCTGAACGAGGGCGCGTACATGGCCGAGATCGTCCGGGCCGGCATCCAGTCGGTCGACGAGGGCCAGACCGAGGCCTCGCACGCGCTCGGCATGTCCAGCGGCAAGACCATGCGGCGCATCGTTCTCCCGCAGGCGATGCGGGTGATCGTGCCGCCGACCGGCAACGAGTTCATCAACCTGCTGAAGACCTCGTCCCTGGTCTCCGCGGTCCAGTACACGGAGCTGCTGCGCGCCGCGCAGAACATCGGCTCCACGTCGTTCGCCATCATGGAGACCCTGCTGGTGGCCTCCGTCTGGTACCTGGCCCTGACCAGCGTGTTCAGCGTCGGCCAGTACTACGTCGAGCGGTACTACGCCCGCGGCTCGCTGCGGCAGCTGCCGCCGACACCCTGGCAGAGGGTCAAGGCCAATCTGCTGTCCCGCAACAGCCCCAGGGGGGTGTGACACATGACCCCCATGGTGAAGGCCGAGGGCGTCCACAAGTCCTACGGTTCCGCCCACATCCTGCGCGGCATCGATCTCGAGGTCGCACCGCGTGAGGTGTTCTGCCTGGTCGGCCCGTCCGGCTCCGGCAAGTCCACCTTCCTGCGGTGCATCAACCACCTGGAGAAGATCAACGCGGGCCGGCTGTCGGTCGACGGCCACCTGGTCGGCTACCGGCAGAAGGGCGACAAGCTCTACGAGCTGAAGGACAGCGAGGTCGCGGCCCAGCGCCGGGACATCGGCATGGTCTTCCAGCGCTTCAACCTGTTCCCCCACATGACGGCGCTCGCCAACGTCATGGAGGCGCCGATCCAGGTCAAGGGCGAGACCAAGGCCGTCGCCCGGGAGCGGGCCGAGCGGCTGCTCGACCGGGTCGGGCTCGCCGACAAGGCCGGGAACTACCCCTCGCAGCTCTCCGGCGGCCAGCAGCAGCGCGTCGCCATCGCCCGTGCGCTGGCGATGGAGCCGAAGCTGATGCTCTTCGACGAGCCGACCTCGGCCCTCGACCCGGAGCTGGTGGGTGACGTCCTCGACGTCATGCGCGGCCTCGCCGAGGACGGCATGACGATGATCGTCGTGACGCACGAGATGGGCTTCGCGCGCGAGGTCGGCGACTCGCTGGTCTTCATGGACGGCGGCGTGGTGGTCGAGTCCGGCCACCCGCGCGACGTCCTGACGAACCCGCAGCACGACCGCACGAAGTCGTTCCTGTCGAAGGTCCTGTAGGGCGAAGATCCTGGAGAGCGGGCAAGTGGGGCGGTACGGACGCGAGGTCCGTACCGCCCCTTTCTCTTGATGCGGGGCGTCGACTCGTCCTCACGTGGCCGGCGGACCGGAACCCTCTCGTCCGTAATACCCTCGAAGCAACTGCAGCTGTTACGCCGACACCAGACCGTCGCGGTAAGGACTACAAGTGGAACTGGCCTTTTACTCGGACTACGCCGTACGCCTGGTCAACACCGAGGAGCCGGGCCGCAACAAGGACTCGCTCACCTCCGTCGAGGCCGTCCGGGACCTGTTCGGCCCCTCGACGCAGGCCGCGCGCCGCGCCACGGACTCGGACGTCACCCGCTTCCGGTCGGTACGCGCCCGGCTGCGCGCCGTCTTCGCCGCGGCGGACGCGGGCGAGGAGACCCAGGCGGTCGACCTGCTCAACTCGCTGCTGCTGGAGTTCCCGGTCAGCCCGCAGATCTCCGGACACGACTACCGGGACGAGGACGGCCGGCCCAAGTGGCACATGCACCTCGCCGACCACCCGTCGAACGCGACTGCGGGATACGCGGCCATCGCGGCGATGGGCCTCGCCTTCCACCTGACCGAGTACGGGGTGGACCGCCTCGGCCTGTGCCAGGCGGCTCCTTGCCGCAACGCCTACCTGGACACCTCGACCAACCGCTCGCGCCGCTACTGCTCCGACCGCTGCGCCACCCGCGCCAACGTGGCGGCCTACCGCGCCCGCAAGCGCCTGGAGACCGAGCGGTCGGCGAGCACGAGCCGCAGCGCGGAGACGGCCCAGGACCCCACATAGAAGGGGGTGCGCCGACGCCCGGGCAGCATGGGCCGGTACCGGGCGTACACCCGCGCGAGAACCAACTCGTCCGGCACGGCGCCGAACGCGCGGCTGTCCACGACCTCGGCGTCCGGATTGTCCCCGAGGACCCACCAGCCGCCGTCACGCCGCTCGATCAGCCGCTTCACGATGAGCAGGTCCTGCTGCAGGGGATGACGCAGTACGGCCACGTGCCCCGGGCGCACCTCGGCGCCGTTGTGCACGAGGAGCTGGTCGCCGTGCCACAGCGTCGGATACATCGAACGACCGGTCACCTCGGCGATGCCGAACGGCGCTCTCGCCTCATGCCCCTGCTCACTCATCGGCCACCTCCGGCTCCACCGTACGTTCCGCCACCGGTCCCATGGTGGCGCCGGACTTTTGTCCTAAGCCCCTGGGGGCACTCGCGAAAACCCGACCGTCACGGAGTAATCTCCCACCTGAGAAGACGATCACGAGGAAGGACAGCTCCATGCTCTCCCGCCTGTTTGCCCCCAAGGTGAAGGTCAGCGCCCACTGCGACCTGCCCTGCGGTGTCTACGACCCGGCCCAGGCCCGCATCGAGGCGGAGTCGGTCAAGGCCGTCCAGGAGAAGTACCAGGCCAACGAGGACCCGCACTTCCGCGCCCGCGCCACCGTCATCAAGGAGCAGCGCGCGGAGCTCGCCAAGCACCACGTGTCGGTGCTGTGGAGCGACTACTTCAAGCCCCCGCACTTCGAGAAGTACCCGGAGCTGCACCAGCTGGTGAACGACGCGCTGAAGGCCCTGTCGGCCGCGAAGGCGTCGACCGACCCGGCGACGGGCCAGAAGGCCCTGGACTACATCGCCCAGATCGACAAGATCTTCTGGGAGACCAAGAAGGCCTGACCCCTGGCCCGGGCTGCCCGGCCCGCCCGTCCGCGGGTCCCGTCGCCCAACCGACCGCACCCGGTCCGCAGGCCGCCGAGCACGGCGTCCATGCCGGACCGGGTGCGGTCGTTTTCCTCGCACCGCCGCCCATGTGCGCTCCGCCAGCAAGTGGCCGAGGTCGCGGAACTGTCGGGGCGACAGGAGGACGAGCCCGAGCGTCGCGAGCTGCCGTGACCGACCTGTCGGGTGGGCACGCCCCGTTCCGGGCGGCATCGACTCGGCGCACGTCGCGTTCCGGCCGGACGGAAGTGCGCCCTCGCACGCCCCGGCCCGGACATCGCCTCGGGGACCCGCGCCCCACCCCCGCGCTGGGGGCTGGGAGGCGCTGCGCTGACGCGGCAGGGCAGTCCGAAAGGCCTGTCCGGCGCTCAGGCCTGGGCCGGCTCGCGGCTGCCGAGCGCGGCGCCCGGCGGCAACTGGCCCCGGATCCGCCCGAGCGCGTCGTCGAAATCGCCGTCCGCGACGCACGCTTCGTACGCGGCGCCGCCGCAGTGGAGCGTCAGGTTGAGCTCCGCCCGGTCGGGCCCGGCCCCGTCCCGCGCGGGCTCCCCCAGGGTCAGCAGGCAGCTCAGCGTCGCCTGCTGCACGCCCCCGTCGACGTGGACGGGCAGCGGCATGTCCCATTCCAGTACGCAGGAGGACAGCACGCCGCCCCCGCCCTCCGCCCGCAGCGCGGCGAACGTCGCGCCCTCGTACTCAACACCTCTGATGCGCGTGCGCACTTGGCCGCCGGCCGCGGTTATCTTGACCGCTTCCGCGCCGGCCCGGTCGCGGTACCAGCCCGCGCAGACCTCAGTCGACTCCGATGACATGCGCGGACTGTAGCGCTAGGCCGTCCTCCGGCGCGCAACAGGTGCCCCTTCACGCCCTGGGCGTGCGCCGTGGACGGCGCGGGTCAGGTCTGACCGACCTCTTCGCCGGATGCGTCGCCGTCCTTCTCGACGCTCAGGGGACAGTCGGGGTTGTGGCAGGGCCCGGGCTCCCAGACCGGTACGAACGCCCCGAGCGTCTTGTGCCGTTTGACGACCGTGCCGACAGGCCGGCCACAGGCAGGGCAGACGCGCTCCTCCTGCGGATGCCTCGGGACGCGGTGCGAACCATGTCCTTCACTGTCCATATGGCCAGAATATTCCGCTACGGGCGCCTCGGACAGCGGGACCGAGCCGTCCGGAACTCCCTCACACACGGGACCGGCCCCGCCACCGGCGAAGCCGGCGCGCTCAGCGTGTGCGCCGGGTGACGAACTCCGCCAGCGCCAGCAGATCACCCGCCGCCGCCAGGTCCGGCACGGCGCGCGACAGCTCCCCCACCGCCCGCGACATCCGCTCGGCCGCCTGCGTCTGCCCCCCAGTCACGACCCTGACCCGCGCACAGCTCGATGACACAGGCCGCGAGCCGTGCCGAGGCGGCGACCGAGCAGGGGGCCGGGTCCTCGGCCAGCAGCCGCAGCGCGAGGGCGAGCATGGCGTCACCGGCCACGATGGCGTCCGCCGTGCCGAACACCGTCCAGGCGGTGGGGCGGTGCCTGCGGGTGGCGTCCTTGTCGATCACATCGCCGTGCAGGCGTGAAGTTGTGCGCGAGCTCCACGGCCGCCGCGGCCCGCACGGCCCGGTCGGGGTCGCCGCCGAGTGCCCGGCAGGCGGCGAGCACGAGCGCGGACCTGATGACCTTGCCGCCCGCGCCCGCGGCCGGACTGCCGTCGGCCTGCTCCCAGCCGACGTGGTACCGCGCCACACGGCGCACGGCGCTCGGCAGGGTGTCGACGGCGGAACGGAGCTCGGGCTGGACAGCACCGCTGGTGCGCTCCAGCAGCGCGACGGCCTCACGGCCCTCGACGGTGTCCGGCATGGTCAAGGGGCGGTCCTCTTCCTCGGGAACGGTCGGCGGTGCGGGCCGGGGGCGCGGCAGGGGCGCGCCCCCGGTGCGGCACAAGGTCAGCGCCAGCGGCTCACCTCGACGTTCTCCAGGACTCCGAGGGCGTCGGGGACGAGGACGGCCGCGGAGTAGTAGGCCGTGACCAGGTACGAGATGATCGCCTGCTCGTCGATGCCCATGAAGCGCACGGACAGGCTGGGCTCGATCTCGTCCGGGATGCCGGTCTGGTGCAGCCCGATGACGCCCTGGTCGGCCTCGCCCGTACGCATGCAGATGATGGACGTCGTGCGGGCGTCCGAGATCGGGATCTTGTTGCACGGGAAGATCGGCACGCCCCGCCAGGCCGGCACCTGGTGACCGCCGATCTCGACGCTGTCGGGGACCAGCCCCCGCTTGTTGCACTCGCGGCCGAAGGCTGCGATCGCGCGCGGGTGGGCGAGGAACAGCTTCGAACCGCGCCGCCGCGACAGCAGCTCGTCCATGTCGTCCGGGCCCGGCACACCGTCGTGCGGCTGCAGTCGCTGGCCGTAGTCGCAGTTGTTCAGGAGGCCGAACTCGCGGTTGTTGACGAGCTCGTGCTCCTGGCGCTCGCGCAGCGCCTCGACGGTCAGCCGCAACTGCTGCTCGGTCTGGTTCATCGGCTGGTTGTAGAGGTCGGCAACGCGGCTGTGCACCTTCAGCACGGTCTGCGCGACGCTCAGTTCGTACTCGCGCGGGGCCGCGTCGTAGTCGACGTAGGTGTGCGGGACGACGGCCTCGCCGACATGTCCGGCGGACAGGTCGATCGCCGCCTCGCCGTACTTGTTGGTCCGCTGCCGGGGCAGTGCGGCGAGGCTCGCCAGGTGCGTGCGCAGCGACTCCGCGCGGTCGGCGAGGTTGAGCACGTCGTACCTGGTCAGCACGAGCACGGTGCAGGCCGTGGCCGCGCGCGCCGTGTACCGCCAGACGGCCTCGCGGTCCGTGAGGGAGTGATCGCCGAAGTACGCCCCGTCCGCGAGGACTTCGACGACGGCCTCGTCCCCGTAGGGGCCCTCGCCGAGCTGCTCGACGCGGCCGTGCGCCAGCAGGTAGACCCGGTCCGCCGCCTCCCCGCCGGTGGCCAGCACCTCTCCGGGCGCGAACTCCCGCTGCTGGCACCGCCGTGCCAGCTCCGTGAGGGCGGTCTCGTCGCCGAAGTCGCGCAGCGCCGGCAGCTCGCCCAGCTCGGCGGGGATGACCGTGACCTGGTCGCCGGTCTGCACGAACGTCACCCTGCCGTCGCCGACCGAGTAGGTCAGGCGGCGGTTCACGCGGTATGTGCCGCCCTGAACCTGCACCCAGGGCAGCATGCGCAGCAGCCACCGCGAGGTGATCTCCTGCATCTGCGGGGCGGACTTGGTGGTGGTCGCGAGATTCCGCGCGGCGGCGGTGCCGAGACTCTGCTGGGACCCCTGCTCATGGACGTCCTCGCCGACGGAACCTGCCGAACCGACCGTCATGTGACTCCCTCCCGATCATGCCTCTGACCTGTGAGGAAAGCCTTTCAGCACAGTGCGTCGTCGCACCATTACACAAATGAGTGGGACTGCATCACCGCGACCGGGGCAGTGGCCGGATCGGCTCGTACACCCGGCGACAATGAGGAGATGAACCGGGAGAAGTCCGACCTCGCCGCCGCGCTGCGGCCCCGGCTGCCCTCGCCGCTGCAGCCCGTCGGGGACGAGCGTTTCGAGAGGCACGGAGTGCGGCTGCTGCTCAAGCGCGACGACCTGATCCACCCCGACCTGCCCGGCAACAAGTGGCGCAAGCTCGCTCCCAATCTGCGCGCCGCCGCCGGCCGGCCGGTGCTCACCTTCGGCGGCGCGTACTCCAACCACCTGCGGGCCACGGCCGCGGCGGGACGCCTGCTCGGCTTCCCCACGATCGGTGTCGTACGGGGTGACGAGCTGGCCACGCGCCCGCTGAACCCGTCCCTCAGCCGTTGCGCGGCCGACGGCATGCGCCTGCTGTTCGCCGACCGCGCCGCCTATCGCGCCAAGGGCGACGCCGACGTGCTCGCGCGGTTCCTCCGGGCCGCCGGCGTCGGGGCCGACGACGTGTACGTGGTCCCCGAGGGCGGCAGCAACGCCCTCGCCGCGCAAGGCTGCGCGGAGCTCGGCCGCGAGCTGCGCGACCACGACGAGGACGTCGATGTCGTGGCCGTCGCCTGCGGCACGGGCGGCACGCTCGCCGGTCTCGCCGCCGGCCTCGGGCAGGGCCCGCGCGCCATCGGCTTCCCCGTCCTGCGCGGCGGCTTCCTCGGCGAGGCGATACGCGCCCTGCAGCAGGAGGCGTTCGGCGGCCCGGCCGGTGACTGGTCGCTCGACGACCGCTTCCACTTCGGCGGGTACGCCCGCACGAGCCCGGTACTCGACGCGTTCGCCCGGGACTTCGGGGAGCGGCACGGGCTGCCCGTGGAACGTGTCTATGTCGCCAAGGCGCTCTACGGACTGAGCGTGCTCGCCGCCGAGGGCGCCTTCCCGGCCGGCAGCACGGTCGTCGCCGTGGTCACCGGCCGGGATGACGGGTCGGATCAGGCCTCCTCGCGGTAGGCCGCGGCCTCCTCCAGGTCCAGCCGGCGCAGCAGCGTGCGCATCATCTCGTCGTCGATCCGGCGCCGGTTGCGCAGCTCGACGAAGACGTCCCGCTCCGCGGCGATCATCTCCCGCGCGAGGCGGCGGTAGGTGTCGTCGGCCGACTCCCCTGTGACCTCGTTGACCGTGCCGAGCCGCTCCCACACGGCGTTGCGCCGGCGCTCCAGCACGGTGCGCAGCCGGTCGGCCAGCGGCTGGGGCAGCGCGTTGCGCTCGTCGGCCAGCAGCTCCTCCAGTCGCCGTTCGGCGGCCGCGGACGCCTCGCTCTGCGCCTGGGCCTCGGCCAGCGTCTCGGCGTACGTGTCCCGTCCGGGCAGCTTCACCGCGCGGATCAGCGTGGGGAGGGTCAGGCCCTGCACCACGAGGGTGCCGATGACGGTGGTGAAGGTGAGGAACAGGACGAGGTTGCGGGCGGGGAACGCCTCGCCGTCCGCGGTCGTCAGCGGGATGGAGAACGCGATCGCGAGCGACACCACCCCGCGCATGCCGGCCCAGCCGACGATCAGCGGGGCGGTCCAGGTGGTGTCCGGCTCCCGCTCCCTGATCCGCCTGGACGCCATGCGGGGCAGGAAGGTCGCCGGGTAGACCCAGACGAACCGCACGACCACGACGGTGACGAACACCCCGGCGGCGTACCAGAGCGCCTCCCCGACGCCGTATTCCCCGAGGCCCTCCACCACGATCGCCAGTTGCAGCCCGATCAGCGCGAAGACGACGGACTCCAGGACGAAGGAGACCATCTTCCACACCGCCTCCTCCTGGAGCCTGGTCGCGAAGTCGACCTGCGAGGAGTGGTGGCCCAGGTAGAGCGCGACGACGACGACCGCGAGCACGCCGGAGGCGTGGACCTGCTCGGCGGCGGCGTAGGCGATGAACGGGATGAGCAGCGACAGCGTGTTCTGGATGAGCGCTTCCCTGAGGTGCGTGCGCAGCCAGTGGATGGGGATCATCAGGACCAGTCCCACGCCGATGCCGCCGAGCGCGGCGAGCGCGAACTCTCCCAGGCCCCCGGCCCAGCTCGCGCCCTCGCCGATCGCGGCGGCGAGGGCCACCTTGTACGCGGTGATCGCGGTCGCGTCGTTCACCAGGGACTCCCCCTGGAGGATCGTGGTGATGCGGCTGGGCAGTCCGAGCCTGCGGGCGATGGCCGTGGCGGCGACCGCGTCCGGCGGTGCGACGACCGCGCCGAGCACGAGCGCGGCGGTCAGCGGCAGGTCGGGCACGAAGAGGTAGGCGAGGTAGCCCACGGCCAGCGTCGCGAAGAGGACGTAGCCGACGGAGAGCAGCGCGACCGGGCGGATGTTGGCGCGCAGGTCGAGGTAGGAGCTGTCCAGGGCGGCGGTGTGCAGCAGCGGGGGCAGCAGCAGCGGCAGCACGATGTCCGGGTCGAGGTGGAAGTCGGGGACGCCCGGCACGTACGAGGCGATCAGTCCCACCGCGACCAGCAGCAGTGGTGCCGCGACCGGTGTCCGGCGGGCGGCGCCCGCGACCGCGGCACTCGCCGCGATGAGTCCCACCAGTGGCAATGCGTCCATCACACCGACCTCGTATCGTCGTCTGCGTCGTAACCTGGCAATCATGAGCGAGTGTTCCCATGTAGCAGAACTGCCACGGCCCGAGCCGGTGCCGCTGAGCGAGACCTGCCCGGAGTGCCTGGCGGTGGGAAGCCACCCGGTCCAGCTGCGCCTGTGCCTGGTGTGCGGCCACGTGGGCTGCTGCGACTCGTCGCCGCTGAAACACGCGAGCTCGCACTTCCGCGAGACGGCGCACGCGGTGATGCGCAGTTTCGAGCCGGGGCAGGCGTGGCGGTGGTGTTTTGTCGACGGTTCGATCGTCTGACGCCTGGGTACGTCAACCATCCCCCGGTTCTGCGCAATTGGGCGGCGCAGACCTCTAGCCACTGTCCGTGCTCATGTGCTTACCATGAGTGACAGTTATCAGCTCGGGGGTCCCGGCGACACGGCACCATGGATCGCGATAGCGTCGCCAGGCCAGTACCGGCTGCGTAATCGACTACGTACCGCATGGCCGCGGGTGCTTTCGCCCACGGCCCAGAAAGAGCTTGTGCCACCTTGGAGGTGAGGGTGTCCCAGATCGCAGGCGAGCCCGGGACTCAGGACTTCGTGGAAGTCCGGCTGCCGGCTGCGGGTGCCTACCTGTCCGTGTTGCGTACGGCCACGGCCGGTCTCGCAGCGCGCTTGGACTTCACCCTCGACGAGATCGAGGATCTGCGGATCGCGGTCGACGAGGCGTGCGCGATCCTGCTCCAGCAGGCCGTTCCCGGGTCAGTCCTGAGCTGCGTGTTCCGGCTCGTCGACGACTCGCTGGAGGTGACGGTCTCGGCGCCCACGACCGACGGCCGCGCCCCGGAGCGCGACACGTTCGCCTGGACAGTGCTCTCGGCACTGGCCGGCAAGGTCGACTCCTCGGTCGCCGACGACCGTACTGTCTCCATCAGCCTGTACAAACAGCGCGGCGCGGGACCCGGGCCGGCGTGAGCAACGGAAACGGGGATGGTCCGATGCGGGAGGACGAGGAGCGTGCCCCCCGGGTGCTGAGCGCGTCGGCCGGCATCCCGGAGCAGCACGCACGGCCGCACCCGGTGGTGGACGAGCCCGACGGCCGGACGGCCTCGGCGGAGCAGGCGCGGGCAGATCAGGCGGACCGTATGAGCGAGCACGAGCACGGCCACGAGCGGCATCACCACGACGCCCACGACCGCAGCGGGGCACGGGCGATGTTCGTAGAGCTGCGCAAACTGCCCGAGGGAGCGCCTGAGCGGGCGGAGCTGCGCAACCAGCTCGTGCGGATGCACCTGCCGCTCGTCGAGCATCTCGCGCGGCGCTTCCGCAACCGCGGCGAGCCGCTGGACGATCTCACGCAGGTCGCCACGATCGGGCTGATCAAGTCGGTGGACCGGTTCGACCCGGAGCGCGGCGTCGAGTTCTCGACGTACGCGACACCGACGGTGGTGGGCGAGATCAAGCGCCACTTCCGCGACAAGGGCTGGGCGGTGCGGGTGCCGCGCCGGCTCCAGGAGCTGCGGCTCGCCCTGACCACGGCGACGGCGGAGCTCTCCCAGCAGCACGGCCGCTCGCCGACGGTCCACGAGCTGGCCGAGCGCCTGGGCATCTCGGAGGAGGAGGTCCTGGAGGGCCTGGAGTCCGCGAACGCGTACTCCACGCTGTCCCTGGACGTCCCCGACACGGACGACGAGTCGCCCGCGGTGGCGGACACGCTCGGCGCGGAGGACGAGGCGCTGGAGGGTGTCGAGTACCGCGAGTCACTGAAGCCGCTGCTGGAGGACCTGCCGCCGCGGGAGAAGCGCATCCTGCTGCTCCGCTTCTTCGGCAACATGACGCAGTCGCAGATCGCGCAGGAGGTCGGCATCTCGCAGATGCACGTCTCGCGGCTGCTGGCCCGGACGCTGGCGCAGCTGCGGGAGAAACTGCTCGTCGAGGAGTAGCGGAGCGGGCCGTGCCCACGGGCGCGGCCCGCGCGGTACGCGTCAGTCGCGGGCCACGCCGATGCCCAGTGCCCGGGCCGTGGTCGGGTTGACCAGCAGCACCAGGCCCGTCACGGCCACCGCCGCCAGCACGATGCCCAGCGGGATCAGGGCGCCTGAGGCGCGCAGCAGGGTCCAGGCAGGGATGAGGGCGATCAGCTGGGTGATGATCGCGGGGCCGCGGCTCCACGAGCGTCGGCGCAGCAGCCCGCGGGCCGCCAGCAGCGGGATCACGGCGAGCGCGATCAGTGTCACACCGCCCGTCTCGGCCTGCGAGGGGCTGTCGGGCCGGCCCAGCAGGCCCATCACGAGCATGTAGACGCCTCCGGCGGCGAGCGCCAGCCCCTCGGCGGCGCACACGGCGGCTGCGGCCGTCAGGCGGGCGGGGCGGGGGGTGGTGTCGTCACTGCTCACCCCTGCAGGGTAGCCGTCGCCCCGCACCCGGGGCTGGGCCAGGTACCCCCCGGTAGGTACGCTGCATCGCATGCGCGCACTTCTCGTGGTCAATCCGGCAGCAACCACCACCAGTGCCCGCACACGCGACGTGCTGATCCACGCGCTCGCGAGCGAGATGAAGCTCGAGGCGGTGTCCACCGAGTACCGCGGGCACGCCCGTGACCTCGGCCGCCGGGCCGCGGAGTCCGACGACATCGATCTCGTCGTGGCGCTCGGCGGCGACGGCACGGTCAACGAGGTCGTGAACGGCCTGCTGCACAACGGCCCCCATCCCGAGGGCCTGCCCCGCCTCGCCGTCGTGCCCGGCGGCTCCACGAACGTCTTCGCCCGGGCCCTCGGCCTGCCGAACGACGCGGTCGAGGCGACGGGCGCGATCCTGGACGCCCTGCGCGACCGGACCGAGCGGACGGTCGGTCTGGGCCTGGCCGCCGGCACGCCGGGGACCGAGGACGAGGGGGTGCCGCAGCGCTGGTTCACCTTCTGCGCCGGGTTCGGGTTCGACGCGGGTGTCGTCGGCCGGGTCGAACAGCAGAGGGAACGCGGCAGACGCTCCACGCACGCGCTCTACATCCGCCAGGTGCTGCGCCAGTTCCTCGACGAGCCGCACCGCCGGCACGGCACGATCACGCTGGAGCAGCCCGGGACGGACCCGGTGACGGACCTGGTGCTGTCCATAGTCTGCAACACCTCCCCCTGGACCTACCTGGGCAATCGTCCGGTGTACGCGTCCCCGAAGGCCTCCTTCGACACCGCTCTGGACGTGCTCGGGCTCTCGAAGCTCTCGACGCCGGCCGTGGCCCGTTACGCGACCCAGCTGCTGACGTCGAGCCCCGAGCGCGGCCCGCACGGCAAGCATGCCGTCACGCTCCATGATCAAACCGACTTCACCTTGCATTCCAAGGTCCCGCTGCCCTTCCAGATGGACGGTGACCACCTGGGGCTGCGCACGAGCGTGACGTTCACAGGCGTACGCCGTGCACTGCGTGTGATTGTGTGAGCGGAACGCGCAAAAGTCCTTTATCTCGAACGTATGGGCTGCCATCCACCCCATAGAAGTACGGCTGTGACCTAGTCGACACCGAGGAATCAAAAAAAACTTTCCGGAAGGGGTTGTATCCGCCGCCGAGGTTTGCGAATCTCTACATGGCGATCGGGACGGCCCGCAACAACGGCCCCACAGACCGCCGGAACCCCTCCACGAATCCAGGACCCAACGCCGGGCAACTGGCGATCGGCCCTTCCCTTGCGGGGGGATTCGTGAAAGCGTTCACATTCACAAGCAACCCGCATGTCATATCAAGGAGAGGTAGCAGCCATGGACTGGCGTCACAACGCCGTTTGCCGCGAGGAAGACCCCGAGCTCTTCTTCCCCATCGGCAACACCGGTCCTGCGCTGCTGCAGATCGAGGAAGCCAAGGCCGTCTGCCGCCGCTGCCCCGTCATGGAGCAGTGTCTGCAGTGGGCGCTCGAGTCCGGCCAGGACTCCGGCGTCTGGGGTGGCCTCAGCGAGGACGAGCGTCGCGCCATGAAGCGCCGTGCCGCTCGCAACCGGGCGCGTAACGCCAGCGCCTGACGCCCCCTGCTACGAGCCTGAGCCGGCGGCGCGTGCAGCGAGCACGCACTCACCGCCTTCGAGCCGCAGCGCGCAGTACCCCCGATGCGCATCGCGAATGCGAGCAACGAGCTTCGAGCCCCGGACCGTGTGACACGGTCCGGGGCTCTTCGCTGTGCACAGCGCTAGCGCTTGTCGGGTACGGGGATGTCGAGGACGACGCGGGTGCCGCGGGACGGCTCGGGGACCGGCACCATGTCGAAGCTGCCGCCCAGCTCGCCCTCGACCAGGGTCCGCACGATCTGCAGCCCCAGATTGCCCGCGCTCTTGGGGTCGAAGCCCTCGGGCAGCCCCCGGCCGTCGTCCTGGACGGTGATCAGCAGTCGGGCCTTCTCCGCGCGGCTGTCCCCGCGGACCGCCGACACCTCGACCGAGCCGTGCTCGCCCGGCGCGAAGGCGTGCTCCAGGGCGTTCTGCAGGACCTCGGTGAGCACCATGGACAGCGGGGTCGCGGTCTCGGCGTCGAGGATGCCGAAGCGGCCGGTGCGCCGGCAGTCGACCTTGCCCGGGGAGATCTCGGCGACCATCGCGATCACCCGGTCGGCGATCTCGTCGAACTGGACGCGCTCATCCAGATTCTGGGACAGCGTCTCATGGACGATGGCGATCGAACCGACGCGCCGGACCGCCTCGTTGAGTGCCTCGCGGCCCCGCACGGAGTCCATGCGCCGGGCCTGGAGGCGCAGCAGGGCGGCCACCGTCTGGAGGTTGTTCTTCACCCGGTGGTGGATCTCCCGGATGGTCGCGTCCTTGGTGATCAACTCCCGCTCGCGGCGCCGCAGTTCCGTGACGTCCCGAAGGAGGACCAGGGAACCGATGCGTACGCCCTTGGGCTTGAGCGGGATGGCGCGCAGCTGGATGACGCCGCCGTTGCCCTCGATCTCGAACTCCCGGGGCGCGTAGCCGCTGGCCAGTTTGACCAGCGCCTCGTCGACGGGGCCGCGGGAGGGGGCCAGTTCGGCGGTGATCTGGCCGAGGTGCTGCCCGACGAGGTCGGAGGCGAGACCGAGCCGGTGGTAGGCGGACAGGCCGTTGGGGCTCGCGTACTGGACGACTCCGTCGGCGTCGAGGCGGATCAGACCGTCGCCCACGCGCGGCGAGGCGTCCATCTCGACCTGCTCCCCGGGGTAGGGGAAGGCACCGGCCGCGATCATCTGGGCGAGGTCGGAGGCGGACTGGAGGTAGGTGAGCTCCAGGCGCGAGGGCGTGCGCACGGTGAGCAGGTTGGTGTTGCGGGCGATGACGCCGAGGACGCGGCCCTCCCGGCGCACCGGGATCGACTCGACCCGTACGGGCACCTCCTCGCGCCACTCCGGGTCGCCCTCGCGCACGATCCGGCCCTCGTCGAGCGCGGCGTCGAGCAGGGGCCGGCGGCCGCGGGGCACGAGGTGGCCGACCATGTCGTCCTGGTAGGAGGTCGGGCCCGTGTTGGGCCGCATCTGGGCGACGGACACGTAGCGGGTGCCGTCGCGGGTCGGTACCCACAGGACGAGGTCGGCGAAGGACAGGTCGGAGAGCAGCTGCCACTCCGAGACCAGCAGATGGAGCCACTCGAGGTCGGACTCACTCAGAGCGGTGTGCTGGCGGACGAGATCGTTCATGGAGGGCACGTCTGCGAGGGTACCCGCGGGCCGCGGCGCCGTGACGGGACCCTCAACCCGTCCGGCACCGCAGCCCGGAGTTGCCCGGCCGGCAGGTGTGCGGTCCCGCTCGGCCGTGTGGAGGTCTCGGCGCAGTCAGGGCAGAGAGCGCCGGGGACCTCGTTCCACCCTCCTGTGCGGGAAGGGCGGACGCTTGTGTCGGTTCATTCTGGACTAGACCACTAGGGCTGTCCATGCATCAGCCGAGTTTAGTTCCCGCGCCATACTTATGCACCGGTCAAAAGGGACGGCCTGCGGATCAGCGCGTTTCCGTGAGCTTCGCCAGCGCCCGGGGCGCGTCCGGGTCCTGCCCTCGGGCGATCGTCACCTCGTACGCCATCAGCTGGAGCGGCAGGATCTCCAGGATCGGCTGCAACTCCTCAGGGACTCCCTCCGTGGGCAGCACGAACCCCGCGGACGCCGCCTCCACCTGGGGCGCCGGGCCCACCACGAAGAGGTCCGCGCCGCGGCCGCGCAGCCGGTCGAGCACCGGCTGGAGCGCCTCGCCGCCCTTGCCGCTGGTGACCACGGCGATGACCGGTGAGACGTTGTCGACCATCGCCAGCGGTCCGTGCAGCAGGTCGGCGCCGGAGTACGCCAGCGCCGGGATGTAGCTCGTCTCCATGAGCTTGAGCGCCGCCTCCTTGGCCGTGGGGTAGCCGTATCCCCGGGACGTGATCACCATGCGCTCGGCGAAGCGGTAGCGGGCCGCCAGGGCGCGGATCTCGTCCTGGCGGCCGAGGATCTGCGCGGCGAGTTCCGGCAGCGCCCCGGCCGCCGAGGCTCCCCCGGCCTCCGGCAGGGGGCGCCCCTCGCCTCCGCGCAGGCCCTCGACGAAACAGGTAGAGGGCCAGCAGCGAGGCGGTGTACGTCTTGGTGGCCGGCAGCGCCCTCTCCGGGCCCGCCATGATGTCGATGTGGTACTCGGAGACCGCCGCGAGCGGCGAGTGAGGGTTGTTGGTCACGGCGAGCGTGATGGCGCCCGCCTCCCGGGCCGCCTTGGTGGACGCCACCAGGTCCGGCGAGCCGCCGGACTGGCTGACGGTGACGACCAGCACGTCGGTGAGGTCGGGCCGGGCCCCGTAGGCGGTCGTGGTGGACATGGAGGTCAGCCCGCACGGCAGGCCGAGCCGGATCTCCAGCAGGTACTTGGCGTACAGCGCCGCGTTGTCGGACGTGCCGCGGGCGGTCAGCAGCACGAAGCGCGGCTTGCGGGCCGCGACCTGTGCCGCCACCTCGCCGATCCGCGGCGCGCCCTCGTCGAGGATGCGCCGCAGGACCGCGGGCTGCTGTGCCATCTCGCCGGACATGATCCGGCCCGGGTGCTCGTGCTCGCTGTGCTCGGCCGAAGTCGTGGCGGACATTGCCGGGTGCCTCCATCAGGGCGGTCCAGGTGCCGGGCGCCGGAGCTCCCGGCGCTCGCCCGGCACAGCACGGTCCCGCTGCGGTCAGATCCCGGCGATCTTGCCGGTGATGACCTCAGCGGCGGCGCGTCCGCAGACGCGGGCCGCGCCATGGGTCGCGATGTGCACGGCCCCCCTCGGCGGTGCCGCGTCGACGCCCATCTCGACCACGACCGTGTCGGGGCGGGCCTCGATCAGGGCGTCCAGGGCGGCGGCCATCCAGGGATGGCGGTGGACGTCGCGCACCACAGCGACGATCCTACGGTCCGCCGCAGCGGCCAGCACATCTGCTACCAAAGCGGATGTTCCGGCCTCGCTCGTGCAGGTACCGGTCGTGGTGCCGGGCAGCAGCGCGGACAGTTCGGCCGCGACGCCCCAGGGCGTGTCGTCTCCGACGGCGATGTTGGCGACCGGCGTGAAGGCGGCGATGTGGGGGGCGGCGGTGACCGGCCCGCAGGGCCGCTCCCCGACGGTGACCCGCACCGCGCGCCGCGCGGCGACGAGGCCGATCTCCTTGCCGGAGCCGGGCGCGGTCCCCTCCTGTGAAGCCGCGCCCGGCTCTGCTGCAGCCCCCCTGGCCCGGCGCGTCCAGTCGGCGAGGGCGCGCACGCGCGCCGCCGCGTCGGCCAGCCGTTCCTCGGGCAGGTCGCCGTCCCGTACCGCCGTGACGAGCGCGTCGCGCAGTCGCAGTACGGTCTCCTCGTCGGCCAGGCCGCCGCCGACGCAGATCGCGTCGGCTCCGGCGGCGATCGCGAGGACCGAGCCGCGCTCGATGCCGTACGTGGACGAGATGGCCTGCATCTCCATGCCGTCCGTGACGATCAGGCCCTGGTAGCCCAGCTCTTCGCGCAGCAGACCGGTGAGGATCTGCGGGCTCAGGGTCGCGGGACGATCGGGGTCGAGCGCGGGCAGCAGGATATGCGCGCTCATCACCGCTTTGGAACCCGCCGCGATCGCCGCGCGGAAAGGCACCAGCTCACGGGCGTGCACTGTGGCGAGGTCCACATCGATCCGGGGCAGCGCGTGGTGCGAATCGACGTTGGTGTCGCCGTGTCCGGGGAAGTGCTTCGTGCACGCGGCGACTCCGGCGGACTGGAGTCCCTCGATGTACGCCACGGTGTGCCGGGCGGCGAGCTCCGTCCCGGCGCCGAAGGACCGTACGCCGATGACCGGGTTGTCCGGGTTCGAGTTGATGTCGGCGGACGGCGCCCAGTTGAGGTCGACGCCGCACTCGGCGAGCCGCCGGCCCAGCTCACGGGCCACGGCCCGGGTGAGGTCCACGTCGTCCACCGAGCCGAGCGCGTAGTTGCCGGGGAAGGAGGAACCGGTGCGGACCTCCAGCCGGGTGACGTCACCGCCCTCCTCGTCGATGGCGACGAGGACGTCGTCGCGTTCGGCCCGCAACCGGGCGGTGAGGGCGGCCAGCTGACCGGGCGTCGCGATGTTGCGGCCGAACAGTCCGACGGAGGACAGCCCTTCGCCGATCCGGCGCAGCAGCCAGTCCGGCGCGGTGGTGCCGGTGAAGCCCGGCTGGAGGACGGTGAGGGCGTCGCGGGTGAGGGTGTCGGATGATCCCCGTACGAGAGTCGTCATGAGGCGGCGTTATCCCTTCACTGCGCCCGAGGTGAGTCCCGCCGCCATCTTCTTCTGGATGACCATGAAGAAGGCCACGACGGGAATGGCGATGAGCGTCGAGGCGGCCATCAGCGCGCCGTAGTCCACACCGCGCGAGGTGGTGAAGTTCGCCAGCCACACGTTGAGGGTGTACTTGTCGTTGTCCTGCAGCACGATGTAGGCGAGCAGGTACTCGTTCCAGGCATTGATCAGCGAGTAGATGGACGCGGCGGCCAGTCCCGGCGCGAGCAGCGGGAAGACGACCCGCCAGAAGGCGCCCATCTGGCTGCAGCCGTCGACCATCGCAGACTCCTCCAGCTCCTTGGGGATGTTGATCACGAAGCCGCGGATCATCCAGGTCGCGAACGGCAGCGTGGAGACGAGGTAGATGACGATGACGCCCCAGTACTCGTTCAGCGCGCCCAGGTCGTTGAGCTGGAGGTAGATCGGGATGAGCATGGCCGTCGGCGGCAGCAGCTGGACCAGGATCAGCACGATCATGAAGAGTCTGCGGCCGGCGAACCGGAAGCGGCCGATGGCGTACGCCGCGATGGTCGCCATCACCATCGCGCCGACGACCGCGGTGACGCAGATGATGAGGCTGGACTGGACGGCGGTGCCGAAGTTGGCCTGGTCCATGGCGCGGCCGAAGTTGTCGAAGGTGACCGACGACGGCCACAGGGTCTGGTCGTAGCTGCGGATCTCGGCGTTCGGGCGCAGGGCACTGATGATCAGCCAGTACACCGGGAAGATCATGACCACGAAGGTCAGCAGCCCGACGGCGTTGTAGACGTGCCTGCTCTTCTTCTTGCGGTCGGGGCGGATGGCCTTCGGGGCGGAGCTGAGGGCGCTCACTCGACCTCTCCGATCTTGAGCAGCTGGCGCAGGTAGTAGACGGCCACGCCGGACAGCAGGAGCACCGTGATCAGGGAGATCGCGGCGCCCTGGCTGAAGGAGTTGGACTCGAAGGCCTTGTTGAAGGCGTAGAGGCCGAGTACCTCGTACTCGGGCTCGGGCTTGGTGCCGCGCATCAGCCAGACCTGGCCTAGGACGTTGAAGTCCCAGATGACGGACAGCGTGGCCACCATCTGGAACACCGGCTTGATGACCGGGAAGATCACGTAGCGGAAGTTGCCGAACGCGCCCACGCCGTCGATGGACGCGGCCTCCTCCAGCTCCCTGGGGACCTGGGTGAGCGCGGCGTACAGCGTGATGGCGACGAAGGGGACTGCGCCCCAGACCACCACGGCGCCGATGACGAGGAAGCCCTGCTTGTGGTCGAGGAACCAGTTGTGGCCCTGGAAGTCCAGTCCCAGGTACTTCGACAGGACCATGTTGGCGACGCCGTAGTCCGAGTCGGCGAACCAGCGGAAGATCGAGGCCGCCACCATCAGCGGGATGGACCAGGCGGCGATCAGCGCCGCGGTCAGCAGCAGCCGCGCCCAGGTGGACATGCGCTGCATCATCAGCGAGATCGCGAGGCCGGCCGCGAGCGTGGTGACGACACAGGCGGCCATGAACACGACGGTGAGGACGACCGAGTCCCAGAAGGCGCCGTCCCGGAAGATGTCGGTGAACTGCTGGAAGCCGACCCAGGGGGCCGGTTCGCCGGTCCACAGCTCCTTTCGGCCGACGTCCTGGAAGGACATGACCGCCGTCTTGACCAGCGGCCACACGAAGACCGCGGCGATCGCGAGGATGGTCGGGCCGATGAGCAGGTACGGCAGCAGCGCACCGGCCTTGCGGGGCCCGGGCGCCTGCCCCTTCGGCTGCTGGGCGCCGGGCCCCTCGGGGTGCCGCGCTACGGGCACCACCGGGTCGGCTGCTTTCATGTCGGCGGCACTCATGGGTGCTGAGCCTTCCGTTCGGACGTACGGGCCGGGAGGTACCGGAGTGCGGGGGCGGCGCCCCGTGCCGAGGCACGGTCCGCCGCCCCCGCCGCTGGTCGACGCGGTGAGAAGTCCGGGGTCAGGACTGCTCGTTGATCAGCTTGTCGATCTCCTCGTCGGCCTTCTTGGTGGCTTCCTCGACCGGCGTGCCCTTGATGATGTCCAGCAGCATCAGCTCCAGGACCTCCTTCTTCTCGATCGCGGCCCAGCCCGGCGCGATCGGGGTGAACCAGGCGTCCGGCACCGCGCCCGCGATCGCCGCGGTCTCCGGCTTGGCCTTCAGCGGCTCCAGCTGCTTGGTGTTGTTCGGCAGGATGTTCTTGGAGGCCAGCACCTCCTGCGACTTGGCGCTGGTGAACATCGAGATCCATTCCTCGCCGAGGTCCTGGACCTTGGACTTGGAGATGGTGGCGAGGTCGGAGCCGCCGATGAAGGAGGGAAGCGCCTTGCCGTTCGGGCCGGGCATGCCCGCGGTGAGGATCTTGTCCTTGAGCTTGGCGTTGCCGTTGCCCGCCGGGTCGGTGACGCTGCCGGCCTCCCAGCCGTTGCCGTACAGCAGCGCGGCCTTCTCGTTGGCCATGACGTTGGCGTGGTCCTGCTCGTCCTTCGTCTTGTCGCCGTGGTTGTACTTCTCGACCAGGTCGACGAAGTGCTTGATGCCCTTCTGCGCCTCGGGCGTGGACAGAGCGGACTTCCACTCCTTCGTGCCCTCGTCGTAGGTGGCGATCTCGCCGCCGTACGCGGCGACGTAGGACATGGCGGCGTACCAGTAGCGGCCGGGCAGGTAGAGCGGCGAGAACGCCTTGTCCTTGCCGTACTTCTCCTGGACCTTGTCGAGGGCGGCGGTCAGCTCGGCCTCGGTGGTGGGCAGGGTCTCGGCGCCCGCGCCCGCCTTGAACATGTCCTTGTTGTAGATGGCGACGCGCGCACCGGCGTAGTACGGCACGCAGTACTGCTTGCCCTCATAGGAGCAGGTGTCCTTGAGGCCGCCGATCCAGGTGTCCGAGTTCTCGTACTTCTTCGGGTCGATCTCGCCGAGCGCTCCGTTGAGGATGTACGTCATGGTCTCGGTGTTGCCGAGCTCGACGACGTCCGGGAACTTGTCGCCGGAGAGCGCCGCGTCGAGCTTCTTGGTCTTGTCCGCCCACTGCTGGTACTGGACGTTGACCTTCACGCCCGGGTACTTGGCATTGAACTGAGCGTTGACGTCCTTCACCAGCTCGGGCCACGTGGACTGCGCGTCGACCATCAGCCAGACGGTCAGCGTCTCCTTGCGGTCCTTCGGGTCCTTGGCCGCCTCGCCGCCGCCGTCCGAACCGCACGCCGCGACCGAGGCCATCATGGCCGCCACACCCACCGCTGCTACGAGATTGCGCTTCACGCCACCCTCCTCAAGGGATGCAAGAGTCCCCCCCACCACCCGGGAGTCGCGCAGCACTTGACAATGGCGCGCCGGATTCTGCCCTGGGGCCGGGATCTGATCTTTAATGGTTTAGACCAGTACCGGGAGCTTGGCCTAGACCTTTGGGGGTGTCAAGGGTGTATAAGAAGGGCAGTCGCGTCCGTTATCGGACCGACACCTGAGGGAGGGCGACGACCCGCGAGCGGTCCGTGCCACCATGTGAGCCGCTACAGACGGAGGAGCCGGTGACGGCAGGAGCGCAGCAGTCGGGAAGGCGGGTCATGACCACGGACGGGGCCGGCACCGAAGCCGAGAGCGGGGCAGCAGGCGCCCGTACCGCGCGCGTGCCCAAGTACTACCGGCTGAAGCGGCACTTGCTCGACATGACCGAGACACTGCCGCCCGGGACTCCGGTGCCGCCGGAGCGCACGCTCGCCGCCGAGTTCGACACCTCGCGCACGACCGTGCGGCAGGCGCTCCAGGAACTCGTCGTGGAGGGCCGGCTGGAGCGCATCCAGGGCAAGGGCACGTTCGTCGCCAAGCCCAAGGTCTCCCAGGCGCTGCAGCTCACCTCGTACACGGAGGACATGCGGGCACAGGGCCTGGAGCCCACGTCCCAGCTTCTGGACATCGGATACGTCACAGCCGACGACACTCTGGCGGAGCTGCTCGACATCTCGACGGGCGGGCGGGTCTTGCGGATCGAGCGCCTGCGGCTGGCCAGCGGCGAGCCCATGGCCATCGAGACCACGCACCTCTCGGCCAAGCGCTTCCCCGCGCTGCGGCGCTCGCTCGTCAAGTACACCTCGCTCTACACCGCCCTCGCGGAGGTGTACGACGTCCATCTCGCCGAGGCCGAGGAGACGATCGAGACGTCTCTCGCCACCCCGCGCGAGGCGGGGCTGCTCGGCACGGACGTCGGCCTCCCGATGCTGATGCTCTCGCGCCACTCGCTCGACGCCCAGGGCGAACCGGTGGAGTGGGTCCGCTCGGTGTACCGCGGGGACCGCTACAAGTTCGTCGCTCGGCTCCAGCGGCCGAAGGACTGAGACACGCGGCCCCGGGCCGTACCTCCCCCACCTGACAGGGTGTCCGGCATGGCGTCGCAGCGTGTTGCGACGCCATGTCATGTTTTGCGCAGCCGTGGCGCGAAGTCGTTGCCGTACCGATATGCGGACGGGGGGTGACGGGACTCGAACGGCTCGCCTAGATTTCCTGCGCACTACAACAGGTGACCAGTGAGGGGACGGAGCCGCATGTCAGCAGTGCCCGAGGCACCGGACGCGCCTGAAGCGCCCGAAGCGAAACAACCGGTCGTCACACCGGTGCGCGTGATCATCGCCCTCTGTCTCTTCGCACCCTTCGTGGCGATGCTCTGGGTCGGTTCCTACGCGAAGGTCGAGCCGACGTTCATCGGCATGCCGTTCTTCTACTGGTACCAGATGCTCTGGGTCGTGGTGTCGACGGCGCTGACGATGATCGCCTACAAGCTGTGGCAGCGTGACCAGCGCGCCCGCAAGGGAGGTGCCTCCCGATGAAGGACGGCGTGAACGGCGTCGCACTCGGCGTCTTCATCTTCTTCTTCCTGGCCGTGACGGTCATGGGCTTCCTGGCCGCCCGCTGGCGCAAGGCCGAGAACGAGCACAGCCTCGACGAATGGGGTCTGGGCGGCAGATCGTTCGGCACCTGGGTGACCTGGTTCCTGCTGGGCGGCGACCTGTACACCGCGTACACCTTCGTCGCCGTCCCGGCGGCCATCTACGCCGCGGGCGCGGCCGGCTTCTTCGCCGTGCCGTACACGATCCTCGTCTACCCGCTGATCTTCACCTTCCTGCCGCGCCTGTGGTCGGTGTCGCACAAGCACGGGTACGTGACGACTGCCGACTTCGTCCGCGGACGTTTCGGTTCCAAGGGCCTGTCCCTGGCGGTCGCGTTCACCGGCCTCCTCGCCACGATGCCGTACATCGCGCTGCAGTTGGTCGGCATCCAGGCCGTGCTCGACGTCATGGGCGTCGGCGGTGGCGAGAACACCAACTGGTTCATCAAGGACCTGCCGCTGCTGATCGCCTTCGGTGTGCTCGCGGCCTACACGTACTCCTCCGGACTGCGTGCGCCGGCGCTGATCGCCTTCGTCAAAGACACCCTGATCTACATCGTCATCGCGGTGGCGATCATCTACATCCCGATCAAGCTCGGCGGCTTCGACGCGATCTTCTCCGCCGCCGGCGAGAAGTTCTCGCAGATCAACCCGGCCACGGACAAGCCCGTCGGCGCCCTGGTACCCGGCGAGATGGGCCAATGGGGCTACGCCACCCTGGCCCTGGGCTCGGCGCTCGCGCTCTTCATGTACCCGCACTCCATCACGGCGACGCTGTCCTCGCGCAGCCGTGAGGTGATCCGCCGCAACACCACGATCCTGCCGCTGTACTCGCTGATGCTGGGCCTGCTGGCCCTGCTCGGCTTCATGGCCATCGCGGCGGGCGTGAAGGTCACCAACGGTCAGCTGGCCATCCCGCAGCTGTTCGAGAACATGTTCCCGGACTGGTTCGCGGGCGTCGCCTTCGCCGCGATCGGCATCGGCGCGCTGGTCCCGGCGGCCATCATGTCCATCGCCGCGGCCAACCTGTTCACCCGGAACATCTACAAGGACTTCCTCAAGCCCGACGCGACCCCGGCGCAGGAGACCAAGGTCTCCAAGCTGGTCTCGCTGCTGGTGAAGGTCGGCGCCCTGGTCTTCGTCCTCACCATGGACAAGACCGTGGCGATCAACTTCCAGCTGCTGGGCGGCATCTGGATCCTGCAGACGTTCCCGGCCCTGGTGGGCGGCCTGTTCACCCGCTGGTTCCACCGCTGGGCGCTCATCGCCGGCTGGGCGGTCGGCATGATCTACGGCACGGTGGCCGCCTACGGCGTGGCGAGCCCGACACAGAAGCACTTCGGCGGCTCGTCGGCCGAGATCCCCGGCATCGGCGAGATCGGCTACATCGGCCTCACCGCGTTCGTGCTGAACCTCGTCGTCACCGTGGTGCTCACCTTCGTCCTGAAGGCGGCCAAGGCCCCCGACGGCGTCGACGAGACCAGCCCGTCCGACTACACGGCGGACGCGGGGGACCCGGGCGTCAAGGTGGAACTGCCGCCGGCCACGGCGGGCGCCCCCGGCGGCCACTGACGGATCGCGTACGCAAGGGCCGTCGTATCTCCCCCAGGGAAATGCGGCGGCCCTTCGTCGTGCTCTGATGCACACTGCCGGGCATGGACATCACCATCAGGCGGATCGAATCCGGGGAGTACGGGGCGCTGGGGGAGCTGACCGCACAGGCGTATCTGCGCGGCGGAATGCTCGACTTCGGCGAGGAGGACCCGTATCTGGAGGTGCTGCGGGACGTCGCGGGACGCGCCGCGCACACGGAGGTGTACGTCGCCGTGGACGGGCGGGGAACCGTGCTCGGCGGGGTGGCCTTCGTTCCCGCCGGCGGCCCGTACGCCGACCTCGCGGGTCCCGGCGAGGCCGAGTTCCGGACGCTGGCCGTGGCCGAGGAGGCCCGGGGACGGGCGGTGGGCGAGGCGCTGGTGCGGACCTGTGTCGACCGGGCCCGGGCGGTGCCCGGGTGCGTGCGCGTGGTGCTGTCGACGCAGCCGATGATGCACGCGGCGCACCGGATATACGCCCGCCTGGGCTTCGTACGCACCCCCGAGCGGGACTGGGCGCCGGTCGAGAACGTTCCCCTGCTGACGTACGCCCTGGAGCTCTGAGCCCGCGAGACACAACATGTGGGGGCATGCGCAGCACCCCGCCCCCACATGTATGCTCATCTGGCTGTCGCCGCAGGGGAATCCGGTGCGAATCCGGAACTGTCCCGCAACGGTGTGATCCGGTGCGCTGTGCGTACCCGACAAGTCCGAGGACCTGCCGACGGTGCATCCGGCTCGACCGAACCGGGTGCCGAGACGTCCGGGCCTCGCGGTAGGGCCGGTGGACGCCGTGCCTCGTGCTGCCCGTCCGCGGGCCCGCGCCGGCATGGTCCCCGCCTCCCCCGCCGGCCCAGAGCCGAGCGAGGGAGAGCATCACATGACCATCGCGCCAGCCGATCCGGCTTCAGGCACCGCGGAGCAGACCACGGCCGGTCCCGGGGCCGGCCTGCTGCGGACCCTCACGGATCTGACGGCCGATCTGCCCGACACCGACCCCGGCAGGGTCGCCGCCGCCGCGCTGCGCGGGCGGCACGCCGGATCGGACGAGGCCGAACTGCGCTCCCTCGCCACCGATGCCGCCGCCGGTCTGATCTCCGAGGACCCGGCCTACTCCCGTCTCGCCGCCCGGCTGCTGACCCGCACGATCGCGGACGAGGCCGCAGGCCAGGGGGCGGTGTCGTTCTCGGCCTCCGTCGCGGTCGGGCACCGCGAGGGCCTGATCGCGGACCGCACCGCCGCGTTCGTGGCGCTGCACGCGGCCCGGCTCGACGCGCTCGTCGACCCGGCCGCCGACGACCGCTTCGGCTACTTCGGCCTGCGCACGCTCTACAGCCGCTACCTGCTGCGTCACCCCATCAGCCGTCAGGTCGTCGAGGCGCCGCAGCACTTCATGCTGCGCGTCGCCTGCGGCCTCGCCGAGGACGACAGCGTCCGCTCGGTGGACGAGGTCGCCGACCTGTACGGCCTGATGAGCCGGCTCGACTACCTCCCCTCCTCCCCCACGCTCTTCAACTCCGGCACCCGCCACCCGCAGATGTCGTCCTGCTACCTGCTGGACTCGCCGCTCGACGAGCTCGACTCGATCTACGACCGCTACCACCAGGTCGCGCGCCTGTCCAAGCACGCGGGCGGCATCGGGCTCTCGTACTCGCGCGTCCGCGCCCGCGGTTCGCTGATCCGCGGCACCAACGGGCACTCCAACGGCATCGTCCCGTTCCTGAAGACGCTCGACGCCTCGGTCGCCGCCGTGAACCAGGGCGGCCGGCGCAAGGGCGCCGCCGCGATCTACCTGGAGACCTGGCACGCCGACGTCGAGGAGTTCCTGGAGCTGCGCGACAACACCGGCGAGGACGCCCGGCGTACGCACAACCTCAACCTCGCGCACTGGATCCCCGACGAGTTCATGCGGCGCGTCGAGGCGGGCTCCGACTGGTCGCTGTTCTCGCCGGCCGACGTGCCCGAGCTCGTCGACCTGTGGGGCGAGGAGTTCGACGCCGCGTACCGCGCCGCCGAGGCCAAGGGCCTGGCCCGCAAGACCATCCCGGCGCGCGACCTGTACGGCCGCATGATGCGCACGCTCGCGCAGACCGGCAACGGCTGGATGACCTTCAAGGACGCCTCCAACCGCACCGCCAACCAGACCGCCGAGCCCGGCCACACGGTCCACTCGTCCAACCTGTGCACCGAGATCCTGGAGGTCACCGACGACGGCGAGACGGCCGTCTGCAACCTCGGCTCGGTGAACCTGGGGGCCTTCGTCGAGCAGGGAGCCGACGGTGGGGACATCGACTGGGAGCGGCTGGACGCCACCGTCCGCACCGCGGTCACCTTCCTCGACCGGGTCGTCGACATCAACTTCTACCCGACCGAGCAGGCCGGGCGCTCCAACGCCAAGTGGCGGCCCGTGGGCCTGGGCGCGATGGGCCTCCAGGACGTCTTCTTCAAGCTGCGGCTGCCCTTCGACTCACCCGAGGCACGCGCCCTGTCCACCCGCATCGCCGAGCGCATCATGCTCGCCGCGTACGAGGCGTCCGCCGGCCTCGCCGAGCGCAGCGGCCCGCTGCCGGCCTGGGACAAGACGCGCACCGCGCGCGGCGTTCTGCACCCGGATCACTACGGCGTGGAGCTGAACTGGCCCGAGCGCTGGGCCGCCCTGCGCGAGCGGATCGCCGCCGTCGGCATGCGCAACTCGCTGCTCCTCGCCATCGCGCCCACGGCGACGATCGCCTCGATCGCGGGCGTCTACGAGTGCATCGAGCCGCAGGTCTCCAACCTCTTCAAGCGCGAGACGCTGTCCGGCGAGTTCCTCCAGGTCAACTCCTACCTGGTGGACGAGCTGAAGAAGCTCGGCGTGTGGGACGCCCAGACCCGCGAGGCGCTGCGCGAGTCCAGCGGCTCGGTGCAGGGCTTCACCTGGATCCCGGCCGAGGTACGCGAGCTGTACCGGACGGCCTGGGAGATCCCGCAGCGCGGCCTGATCGACATGGCGGCGGCCCGTACGCCGTTCCTCGACCAGTCGCAGTCGCTGAACCTGTTCCTGGAGACGCCGACCATCGGCAAGCTGTCGTCGATGTACGCGTACGCCTGGAAGCAGGGCCTGAAGACGACGTACTACCTGCGCTCGCGCCCGGCGACGAGGATCGCCCGCGCCGCCCAGGCGACGATCATCCCCCAGCCTTCGGCGGAGGTGCCCCCGGTCCAGGCGGCCGCAGACCCCGACGCCGTCGCCTGTTCCCTCGAAAACCCCGAGTCCTGCGAGGCCTGCCAGTAATGACCGTGGAGAACAAGAACCTGCTCGACCCGGGCTTCGAACTGACCCTGCGTCCCATGCGCTACCCGGACTTCTACGAGCGCTACCGGGACGCCATCAAGAACACCTGGACGGTGGAGGAGGTCGACCTCCACTCCGACGTCGCCGACCTCGCCAAGCTGACGCCGGGCGAGCAGCACATGATCGGCCGGCTGGTCGCTTTCTTCGCGACGGGCGACTCGATCGTGGCCAACAACCTGGTGCTGACGCTCTACAAGCACATCAACTCCCCCGAGGCGCGGCTGTACCTGAGCCGTCAGCTCTTCGAGGAGGCCGTGCACGTCCAGTTCTATCTGACGCTGCTCGACACCTACCTGCCCGACCCGGACGACCGCGCCGCCGCGTTCGCCGCCGTCGAGAACATCCCCTCCATCCGCGAGAAGGCGCAGTTCTGCTTCAAGTGGATGGACTCGGTCGAGAAGATCGACCGCCTGGAGACGCGGGCCGACCGCCGCCGTTTCCTGCTCAACCTGATCTGCTTCGCCGCCTGCATCGAGGGCCTGTTCTTCTACGGCGCCTTCGCCTACGTCTACTGGTTCCGCTCGCGCGGACTGCTGCACGGACTGGCGACGGGCACCAACTGGGTGTTCCGCGACGAGACGATGCACATGAACTTCGCCTTCGAGGTCGTGGACACCGTCCGCAAGGAGGAGCCGGAGCTGTTCGACGACGAGCTGCGGCAGCAGGTCACGGACATGCTGCACGAGGCGGTCGAGGCGGAGCTCCAGTTCGGCCGTGACCTGTGCGGCGACGGGCTGCCGGGCATGAACACCGAGTCGATGCGCGAGTACCTGCAGTGCGTCGCCGACCAGCGCCTGACACGACTGGGCTTCGCCCCGGTGTACGGCTCCCAGAACCCGTTCTCCTTCATGGAGTTGCAGGGCGTCCAGGAGCTGACGAACTTCTTCGAGCGGCGCCCGTCGGCGTACCAGGTCGCGGTGGAGGGCTCGGTCTCCTTCGACGACGACTTCTGATCCGCACGGAAACAGGCCGCGGCCCGCACCTCGCACGGGGGAGGTGCGGGCCGCTTCCGTGGTCAGATGCCGCAGCTGGGAGCCGACCAGTAGCGGCTGCTGCGGTGGTCGACGTGCGTGTGGTCGTTGTGGCCCGGGTAGCCGGGGCCGAGGATGCCGTTGAAGCCGTGGTAACGGGCCTGCTGGGCCAGCTTGCACAGGGAATGCGGTCCCGCGCCCAGGTCCGCGGCGTCACCGTAGAGGTGGCGGCTGCTCGACGCGCCGCCGACCGCCTCGTTGCAGGCGTACGACCGGAAGCCGCTGGTCACGGTGATGGGCTGGTCGCCGAGCGCGTGCCGCATGGCCTCCAGCTTCCACATGGTGCGCAGGGCGTTGGACTTGGCGGTCGCGGCGCTGACCGCGCCGCCGGACCAGGTGGAGTTGCAGTCGTTGAGTTCGGCGTAGCTGAAGTGGGCGGGGGTGCAGTCGCTGTCCTGGAGCGCGTAGATCTTGCTGTACGTCGCGGGTCCGGCGACGCCGTCGGCGGCGAGGCCGTAGGCGGACTGGAAGCGCTTGACGGCGGCGGTGGTCGCCGGGCCGTAGTCGCCGTCGACGGCGAGGACGCCGCCGTAGCCGGGGTAGCCCGCCACCCTGATCTGGAGCTGGGTGACGTCCGCGCCGGACGCGCCCTGCGAGAGGGTGCGCGACCAGGTGTAGCAGTCGTCGGCCTGGGCGGTGCCGGCGGTGGCGACGACCCCCGTGAGCCCGGCAACCATGAGCATGACAATGGACAGCAGAAGCCGTGCCGTACGTCTCAGCATGAAGTCTCCCTGCGATGAGAGCCGTGAGAGCGGTCCACAGCAGAGACTGGCGGGACGGTCGACGCGCGTCAACAGCCCCCGGACTGCCGTCATTTGTCGGTCCAATGACGGGCGGGTGACGCACGGGGGCCCCGCTCGCACGGAGCGGGGCCCGCCGTGGGTCGCGCGGATCAGTCGTTGGCGACGACGGGGTAGCGCGGGGTGCCCTCCGCCATCTGCTGCAGCGCGTCCTTGCGCTCGCGCTTGGAGAGCCGGTCGATGTAGAGGTACCCGTACAGGTGGTCCGTCTCGTGCTGGAGGCACCGGGCGAAGTAGCCCGTGCCGCGCACCCGGATCGGGTTGCCCTGGGCGTCCTGCCCGCGCACCACCGCGTAGTCGGGGCGGGCGAGTGAGGCGTACGCCGTCGGAACGGAGAGGCAGCCCTCGTTGGAGTCGTCGAGGTTGCGCAGCTCCGGGGGCAGCTCCTCCAGCACCGGGTTGCACACGACGCCGACGTGGCGCACGCCCTCGTCGTCGGGGCAGTCGTAGACGAAGACCTTCAGGTCCACGCCGATCTGGTTCGCGGCGAGGCCGACGCCCTCCGCCGTGCGCTGGCTGGCGAACATGTCGTCGATGAGAGCGGCGAGCTTGTCGTCGAACTCGGTGACGTCCTTGCACTCCTTGTGCAGCACGGGGTTGCCCACGACCGTGATCGGGCGGGAGGTGCCGCGCTCGCGGTAGGCGCGCTCGCGCTCCTCACAGTTCTCCGTGTCCACGACGAAACCGTCGTCGACCTGCTGGTCCGTCTCGTGCTGCGACGCCATGTCAGCCGTACGCCCTTCTCAGTACCCGTCCCCGGCCCGATGCCCGGTCACCTGCGTGTCCGTACAGCCTACGGGCAGGGGCTGCCCGACGGATCAGGACCGGACAGGACGCGGCGTCCGGTGCATGGGGTCTCCCCGGGCCCGCAGGCCTGGGGGACGCATCGCAAGGCGCCGGGATGCCCTCATAGCGGAGCTACAAGGGCATTTCGGCAACCGGCGAGGTGCCGTCGCCTGGGGGTGCCCCCAGGCGAAGCCCTGGCGGAGCCCTGGCGGAGCGTCGTGGCCCCGGCCAAGATCCGCCGGGGAGCCCCTGGTCAGCAGACTTCCTCGAGATCCCGCCATTCCCGGCTGTCCGGACTGTCCGCGACCCAGCCGTCCAGCAGTCCGCGCACGAGCCCGGCCGGCGCGGCGATTCCGCATTCGCGCTCCGGCGACCACAGGTCGCCCGCCGTGCGGTGGCCCAGCGGGCCCGGGTGGCCCGGTTCGCTGTGGTCGTGCGGGTCCAGGTGCTCGCCCTCGCCCTCGGCGCTCGGCATCCGGCCCTCCGAACAGGCCCGGCACAGCAGCCGCACCGAGGACGACCAGTCCTCGGCGGCGAACCCCGCGTCGGCCGCCAGCTTCTCCAGCGCGTCCCGGTCGGTCTCGGTCGCCGCCTCCAGCAGCACCACCCAGGTCGGCACGGGCGAGGGCGCCCACAGCTCGATCTCGTCGAAGACGGGGTAGGAGGGCCCCGCGCTGGTCGTGCGCTCGCCGTGCGGCACACCGTCGTGCAGGACCACCTCGCCCCAGCGCCGCCCGGACGAGGGCAGCGGGATGGAGAGCACTTCTATCCGGGCCGGGTCGAGCCTGCGGCCCCAGACCACCTCGGCCTCGCCCTCGGGCGACAGCCGTACGGCGGCGCTGCCGAGATCCATGCCGACGGGCTCACCGTTCGGCGCGGCGGCTCCCGGCACCTTCAGCCCGTACGCCTGCCAGGCGCGGCGGGCCAGCGGCCAGTCCTGCAGGGCGGTGGCGGCGATGCCCACGTTCCACCAGTCCGGGGCGCCGGTCTCCTTGTCCAGCAGGGCGACGGCACGCAGCCCCGCGGCCCGGGCCTGCTCCCAGTCGTGCCGGAACTTGTGCAGCAGCGCCAGGTTGAACCAGGACTCCGAGAGCCAGGGCTCGAGATCCGCCGCCCTGGTCAGCAACGCCCCCGCGTCCTCGTACCGGCCGTCGCCGATCAGCGTGAACGCGCGGTCGGTGGCCTGCCGCCACGAGGCGGACGGCCGATGCCGTACCTTCCCGAAGATCCTCACGATTCCCGCCTGCCGGTCGCTCGGGTGTCTGTCCCGGACGCATGCCTGAGTGCCCGCTTCTGTGCCTTCTTTCGCATCCAACCATGCCCGGTCGCAGGCTCGCTCATTACCCATGGGTTACCCAGGTGGGACCGGGCCGAGACCGCCTCGGGCAAGGACTCTGGCAAGGGATTCCACGACCTCGGGCTCGTAGTCGTGGCCCGTGCCGAGGCGCAGCCGCTCCAGTGCCGCGAGGGCTCCGCCCGCACTTCCTCCGCTTCCCTGTGCCAGGTCCTCGTACGCGTTCACGGTGCGGACGATCCGCGCGGGCAGGGACTGCTCCCGGTAGGGATCGGCCTGCTGCTCCACTACGGCCGCGACGGCGGGCGGCACCCCGGTCCGGCGCACGACCGCACCGCCGAGCAGCGCGATACGGCGCTGCTCGGCGGCCGGGAGCACGGCGGTGGCCCCGTCGGGCACGGGGTCGACCAGGGACAGCTGGCCGATGTCGTGCATCAGGGCCGCGTACTCCAGCACCGTCAGCTCGGGGCCCGACAGCCGCATCTCCCGGCCCACGGCCGTGCTGAGCGCGGCCACCCGCCGGGCGTGGCCGGGCGGGGTGTAGCCCGCGATCTCGGTGGCACGGGCGAGGGAGGCGATGGTCTGGCGGTAGGTCGTGCGGACCGCGGCGTACCTGCGGAACGACAACTGGGTCAGCAGCAGCGGCACGCAGAAGACGGGCAGCGCCCACAGGCCCGCGACCGCGACCGCGAGGGCCATCACGGCACCGGTCGCGCACACGGCGGACCCTATGCCGGGCAGCGCGCGCAGCTCGTCGCGCAGCAGCGGCCCGTACGGGTACCCGGGACGGGCCGCCAGGAGGACCGCCGACAGCACCGCGTCGCACAGGAGGGTGAGCACGAGGAGCACCAGGAGGAAGAGGGCGTAGAAGGGACCGTGTCCGATGCGGTGCTCCAACGCGCCGGAGTTGTACAGCGGCTGGAAGCACACCGCGGCGAACCCGACGGTCAGCACCCGCCGGGCCACATGGTCCGGCCCGGGTCCGCGCCCGCGCGCGACGTGCGGCACGGCCCCGGCGAGCGTGCCCGCGACGACGACCGCGACGACCTGGAGGGGGCCGTGGGCAGTGGGCCGCCCGGCGCACTCGCCGAGGAGCGCGTACGCGAGGGCGCCGGCGGCCGCGAGCGGGGCGGGCTCCCTGCCCCAGGCCCCCTCCGGCGCAGGCGGCGCCCCCGCCCCCGGCACGGCCCCCCAACGCGCAAGCTCCCCCACCGCGATGAAGATTCCGAAACCGAGCGCGTTCGCGGGCTCGGCCAGGCCGTTCCAGGCGACCCCGCCGAGGGCTGCGGCGGCGAGACAGGCGGCGGCCGCGTACACGGCGACGACGGCCCGGTCCGGCAGGGCCGCCGTCATCCGGTCCACACCCGGTGCGGCCCGCTCGGCGCCTCCTGCCGCGGCGGACCCACCGGTGCCGCCTCGTCCGAGGTGACGGCCGTCTCCCAGCCCTCGCGTTCCAGCGCGCGCACCAGCGCGTCCACCATCCGCGGGTCGAACTGCGTCCCCGCGCAGCGCTCCAACTCCTCGAGCGCCGCTGCCACCGGGCGGGCCCGCCGGTAGGAGCGGGTCGAGGTCATCGCGTCGAACGCGTCCGCGACCGCCACCACCCGCGCGAACTCGGGGATCTGCTCACCGGCGAGCCCGTACGGGTAGCCGCTGCCGTCCAGCCGCTCGTGGTGGTGCAGGATCGCCGCCCGCGCCTCGCCCAGGAAGCCGATGCCGCGCACCATCTCGTGCCCGTACTCCGGATGCAGCTCGATCACGCGCCGCTCCTCGGGCGTCAGCGGCCCGTCCTTGCGCAGCACGCGCGTCGGCACACCGAGCTTGCCCACGTCGTGCAGGATCCCGGCGAACCGGAGGAGTTCCAGCCGCTCGTCCGCCATGCGCAGCTCGCGCGCGATCAGCACGGAGGCCCGGCCGACCCGCTCGCTGTGACCGCGGGTGTAGCGGTCCTTGAGGTCGACGGCCTGGACGAGCGCGCGGATGGTCGCCTGGTGGGCCGCCCGCTCACGGTGGTACTGGGCGTACATCCAGCTGGAGACGTACATGGGCAGCAGGACGAACAGCGCGGACACCGGCCCGTAGGGGCTGCGCCACAGGACGGCCGTCATCAGCCCGGCGAGGCCGTGCACGCAGTACGGGGCGGGTGACACGGACAGCAGCGCCCGCCCGGCCCGGCGCAGCGGCACATGCTCGGCCGCCGCGCGGATGGCGCCGTCGAGGACGGAGAGCACCAGGCAGAAGGCGAGCGCCCCGGCGAGCGCGTGCACCAGCACGGAGGGGAAGTCGGGGGCGGTCAGGCCGCGTTCGCCGCCGGCGAGGCGGTACGCCCGCGCCGCGGCCCAGGTCGACAGCGCCAGCTGCGCGGCGCGCCAGACGCGGCGGGCCCCCGGCGCGGGCCGGCCGGCCCGGCCGACGAGGGCGCCCGGCACAGGGACGAGCGCGGCGGCCGCGGCCGGCAGCAGGAAGGCGGCCGCCAGCAGCACGGGGAAGTACGGGCAGGCCCCGACCCGCTGCGAGTGGCCGGGACGGAGGCGGGCGGGCATCTCGCACACCGCGTAGAGCCCGGCGAGCAGCGCGACCGCGGTCCAGGGCACATCGGCGGCCGTCACGGCCGGGGCCGCACAGACCACGGCGCCGAGGACGGCACCCGCGATGAAGGCGTGTGCCGCCTTCGGTATGGCCGTCACTGCCCCGCCCCCTCCTCGATCCAGCGCACACGCTAGCGAGATGAGAGGTGAGGGGCGGCCGTACGGCACCCGTTCGCACGTACGGGTGAACATCACGGCATCACGTGAGGCGCGCCACGAGTCGTGACGCGCCTCAGGGTCCTGCGTATGTCTCCGGCGGAGCTACTCCTGTGCCGTCGCCACGTCCTGGTCGGGAACGGCCTGGCCCGAACGGATCAGGTCGATACGGCCCATGACCTTGGCGCGCAGGTCGCTGGGCACGTCGTCCTGCCCGCAGCACCGCTTGACCAGCTTCTTCACCGCCTGCTCCAGGCCGTACTTCTCCAGGCACGGGGAGCACTCCTCGAAGTGCACCTCGAACTTGGTGCAGTCACTGTCGGGCATCTCATGATCGAGGAACTCGTAGAGATGGTCCAGGACCTCAGAGCAGTCCGTCTCGTGCGGCTCTCCGCAGCTCATGAGCCCGAGCCTTTCGCGTCGTTCGACTCCCCCGCACCGGCCGGGACGAGCCCGCGCTCGCGGGCGTAGTCCTCGAGCATGCCGCGCAACTGACGGCGGCCCCGGTGCAGGCGGGACATCACCGTACCGATGGGTGTTCCCATGATGTCCGCGATCTCCTTGTACGCAAAGCCCTCTACGTCGGCGAGATAGACCGCGATCCGGAACTCCTCGGGGATCGCCTGAAGAGCTTCCTTGACGTCCGAATCCGGCAGATGGTCGAGGGCCTGCGACTCCGCGGAACGCAGCCCCGTCGACATGTGCGACTCGGCGCGCGCGAGCTGCCAGTCCTCGATCTCCTCCGCCGCGCTGCGCTGGGGCTCGCGCTGCTTCTTGCGGTAGGAGTTGATGAAGGTGTTCGTGAGGATCCGGTACATCCACGCCTTGAGGTTGGTGCCCTCGCGGAACTGGTGGAACGAGCCGTACGCCTTGGCGTACGTCTCCTGTACGAGGTCCTCGGCATCGGCGGGATTGCGCGTCATGCGCAGCGCGGCCGAGTACATCTGGTCGAGGTAGCCGAGGGCGTCCCGCTCGAAACGGGCATTGCGCTCGGCGGCCGTCTCCTCGGACTGCTCCGCCCGGCCGTCGTCGGTCCCTGCGTCGGTCCCAGTGACCGCACCCACCTCCTCCAACGCTGTGACGGATCCCAGAGCGGACCCGCTCGAATCGGAGAATAGTCGACCATGCTGCGACGGGGCCTGCCGATTCCCACCGCCCGCCGCCGGAACCGGCCCGCTCTTGCCCTGCGAGAGCACCGTCCACTCCAGCCCGGTGGAGCGCTCGGCTGTCGGGCAGAAGGTCGTACCCATGCGGTGGACTCCCTACTCATGCTCTGTACTGACATCCGCCACAACAGTGCGCACCCGCGTCTCATTCCCGGAGCGCGGCTGTCCAACGGGTCACAGCACCGGTGATCGTTCCGAGGGTCTCGGCCTCCGGGATCCCGGCCTTCTTGGGCACGGCGAACCCGTGGTCCCCGAACGGCACTTCGACGAGTTCGTAGGGACCGTCGGGGAACTCCTCGGGCCTGCCGAAGGGGTCGCTGCCGCCCTGCACGACGAGGGTGGGCACGCCCGCGTCCAGGAGTTCGTCCGCGCGGGACTTCTCGGGGCGGCCGGGAGGATGCAGCGGGAAGCTCAGCGCGAGCACGCCGACGGCGCCGAGCTCGACGGCCGTGCGGCAGGCGACGCGCGCCCCGGCGCTGCGGCCGCCGGCGACGACGGGCGGCCCCGCCTTCGCCAGGGCGGGCCACACGCCGCGCCATCCGGTGTCGAGCGTCTTCGGCGCGGGGGCGACCTTCTTGCCGGCGACGCGCCAGGGCTGCTCGACGAGGGCGACGGTGACGCCGTGCGCGGGCAGGCCACCGGCGATCGCCTTCAGGTCGCGCGCCTCGATCCCGCCCCCGGCGCCGTGCCCGAGCGCCAGCACGAGGCGCGCCCGTCTCGCGGGGAACCAGGTGATCCGGGCGTCACCGCCGGGGACCTCGACGATCTCTTTCCGCTCCATGCGGCCATTGTGACGCGGAGCACGCCGAGGGCGGCGTCAGAACAGCACCGGCTCCTCGGGGCCCGCCAGTTCCTCCAGCAGTTCCGGCCCGTTGTTGCGCACGTTGCTGACCGCCGTCGTGACCGGGTACGCCCTCATCAGTCCCTCCAGAGGCGGCGCGAGCAGGGAACGGACCTCGTCGGGGTCGGTCGTCGACGGGTCGAGCCAGGCGTCCCAGCGGTCGGGCACCAGCATCAGGGGCATCCGGGGGTGGATGTCGGACAGCGACCGCGGCCCCTCGGCCGGCGCGACGCCGAGCGGCCCCTTCTCCGCATCCGTGGTGATCACCGAGCAGGTCACCCACCAGGCCTGGGGATGACCGTCCGGGAGCGTGCGGTCGCGCCAGAACTCGTACAGGCCGGCCATCGCGAACACCGAGCCGTCCGCGGGAGTGACGAAATACGGCTGCTTCCGCGGGCGCTTCTTCTTCCCCTCGACCTCCAGCTCCCGCTCCCCGGTCCCGGTCACCCACTCGTAATAGCCGTCGGCCGGCAGGATGCAGCGGCGGGTCAGGAAGGGCCTGCGGAACGACGGCTTCTCGTGCACCGTCTCGGCGCGCGCGTTGATCATCCGGGCCGCGCCCTCGGGCGTCTTGGCGAACGACGGCACGAGGCCCCACTTCAGCGTCCGCATCTGCCGAACCGGACGCTTGTCCGCCGCGTCCTTCACAGGACGCTCGAGAATCGCGTAGACCTCCTTGGTCGGGGCCACGTTCCAGTCGGGGGCCAGGGTCTCCTCCGGCTCCCACTTCTCGACCCGGAACAGCCCGACCAGATCCTCGGGCCTACGACTTGCTGCATACCGTCCGCACATAGGTGCCACACTGCCACTTCCGTACGCCGTCCGAGGGAGCCGCCCGCGAAATGCACACGACACACACCGCCACGGTCCTCGCCGGGGCCTCCGCGCAGAACCTGTGGGACCGGCTCACCGGGACCCAGGACGCCCCCGAGCCCTGGCTCGTCGTCGTCACCGGCCTCGTAGCCCTCGCCGCCGTCATACCGACCGCCCTGTGGCGGGTGACCCGCAACGCGGTCACCATCGCGCACGAGGGCGGCCACGGCCTGATCGCCCTCGTCACCGGCCGCTCGCTCCAGGGCATCAGGCTGCACTCGGACACCAGCGGCCTCACCGTCAGCCGGGGCAAACCGACCGGGCTCGGCATGGTCCTGACGGCGGCCGCCGGATACACCGCCACCCCGCTGCTCGGCCTCGGCGGCGCCTGGCTGCTGGCCGCGCACCACATCACGCTGCTGCTCTGGGTGGCCACGGCGCTGCTGCTGGCGCTGCTGGTCATGGTCCGCAACGCGTACGGCGCCCTCACCGTGACCGTGACCGGCGCCGCGTTCGTCCTCGTGTCCTGGCTGACAGAACCCGGCGTACAGTCCCTCTTCGCCTACACGGCCGTGTGGTTCATGCTGCTCGGCGGCGTGCGGCCGGTGTTCGAGCTGCAGTCCAAGCGCCGCCACGGAGGGGCGCCGGACTCGGACGCGGACCAGCTCGGGCGGCTCACCCATGTGCCGCCCGTCGTGTGGCTGGCGTTCTTCCATCTGGTGGCGTTCTGTTCGCTGATCGGCGGAGGCCGGTGGCTGCTCGGGCTCTGACCTCGAAGGCGGTCGGCGCCGAGCCACTAAAGTGATGGCCATGACCGACAGCACCGTGCACCCCGCCCTCTGGCCCGCCCCCTACGCGACCGGAGCCGTCGAAGCGACCGTCACCGTGCCCGGATCGAAATCGGTCACGAACCGCGCGCTCGTGCTGGCCGCCCTCGCCGCCGAGCCGGGCTGGCTGCGCCGCCCGCTGCGCTCCCGTGACACCCTCCTGATGTCGGCCGCGCTCCAGGCGATGGGCGTCGGCATCGAGGAGACCGTCTCCTCCAGCACGACGGGCGGCGCCGGCGAGGCGTGGCGCGTCATCCCCTCGGGTCTGCACGGCCCGGCCACGGTTGACGTCGGCAACGCGGGCACGGTCATGCGGTTCCTGCCGCCCGTCGCCGCGCTCGCCGACGGCCCGATCCGCTTCGACGGCGACCCGCGTTCCTACGAGCGCCCCCTCGGCGGCGTGATCGGTGCGCTGCGCACCCTCGGCGCCCGTATCGACGACGACGACCGCGGGGCGCTGCCCATGACGGTGCACGGCGGCGGTGCGCTGGACGGCGGTCCGGTGCGGATCGACGCCTCGTCGTCGTCCCAGTTCGTGTCCGCGCTGCTGCTCTCGGCACCGCGTTTCAACCAGGGCGTCGAGGTACGTCACGTGGGCGGCCGGCTGCCCTCGATGCCGCACATCCGGATGACCGTCGACATGCTCCGCGCGGTCGGCGCCCAGGTCGACGAGCCGGAGACCGGCGGTGAGCCGGACGTCTGGCGTGTCTCGCACAGCGCCCTGCTGGGCCGCGACCTGACGATCGAGCCCGACCTGTCCAACGCCCAGCCGTTCCTGGCGGCCGCGCTCGTCACCGGCGGCCGGGTCACGATCCCGGACTGGCCCGAGCGCACCACCCAGCCCGGTGACGCGCTGCGCGAGATCTTCACCGAGATGGGCGGCTCCTGCGAGCTGACGACGACGCCGGACGGTACGGCGCTGGTGTTCACCGGCAGCGGCCGCATCCACGGCATCGACGTGGACCTGGGCGAGGTCGGCGAGCTCACGCCGGGCATCGCGGCGGTGGCGGCGCTGGCCGACTCCCCCTCGACGCTCCGCGGTGTGGCGCACCTGCGGCTCCACGAGACCGACCGGCTGGCGGCGCTCACCAAGGAGATCAACGAGCTCGGCGGCGACGTCACCGAGACCGAGGACGGCCTGCACATCCGCCCGCGCCCCCTGCACGGCGGCGTGTTCCACACCTACGACGACCACCGGATGGCGACGGCCGGATCGATCATCGGTCTCGCCGTGAAGGACGTGCAGATCGAGAACGTGGCGACCACGGCCAAGACCTTGCCCGACTTCCCTCGGATGTGGGCCGAAATGCTCGGGGCCTGAGATCATGCGCCGCTACGGCAAGCACACCGACGAGGACGACATCCGCTCGCGCCCCAACCGCAAGGGGAACCGCCCGCGCACCAGCATCCGGCCCAAACACGAGGACGCGGCGGAGGGGATGGTCCTCACCGTCGACCGGGGCCGGCTCACGTGTCTGGTCGAGGACCGGGTCGTGATGGCGATGAAGGCCCGCGAGCTGGGCCGCAAGGCGGCGGTCGTCGGCGACCGGGTCGGCATCGTCGGTGACCTGTCGGGCGCCAAGGACACCCTGGCCCGGATCGTACGGATCGAGCCGCGCAGCTCGGTGCTGCGGCGTACGGCCGACGACGACGATCCCTTCGAGCGCGTGGTCGTCGCCAACGCGGACCAGCTCGCGATCGTGACCGCGCTCGCCGATCCCGAGCCGCGCCCCCGGCTGATCGACCGCTGTTTGGTCGCGGCGTACGACGGCGGTCTGGAGCCGCTGCTCGTGCTGACCAAGTCGGACCTCGCCCCGCCGGACGAGCTGCTGGAGAGGTACGGCGCGCTCGGTGTGCCCCATGTGGTCACCACACGCGAGGAGTTCGTGGACGGCCTCGCGGCGGAGCGCGTGCGCGAGTACCTGGTGGGCCGGACGACGGCGTTCGTCGGGCACTCGGGTGTCGGAAAGACGACCCTGGTGAACGCGCTGGTGCCGCAGGAGCGGCGGCGCAGCACCGGGCTTGTCAACGCGGTCACGGGCCGGGGCCGGCACACGACCACGTCGGCGCTCGCCCTGCCGCTCGCGGACGAGAAGGGGGGCTGGGTGATCGACACGCCCGGCGTGCGGTCGTTCGGCCTGCACCATGTCGATCCGTCCCGCGTCATCCACGCCTTCCCCGATCTGGAGCCCGGTACGGAAGGCTGCCCGAGGGCCTGTTCGCACGACGAGAAGGACTGCGCGCTCGACGCCTGGGTGGCCGAGGGCCACGCGGATCCCGCCCGGCTGTACTCCCTGCGGCGCCTGCTGGCGACGCGGGAGCGACGCGAAGGTGACTGAGTCGTCCACGTTTGCGATCTGCGACAGCCGGTAAGTGCATAATCGCACCAAGTCGGACCAAGCAGTCCCGGGCCCGAGCAGTCACCGAATGACGCGGGAGGCGCAAGACCGATGGCGTGGCTGCTGGTGGTGGTCGCCGGGTTGCTGGAGACGGGCTTCGCCGTCTGCCTCAAGCTGTCTCACGGGTTCACCCGGTTGTGGCCGACGATCGCCTTCGCGGCTTTCGCCCTCGGCAGTTTCGGCCTGCTGACCATCGCGCTGAGAAAGCTCGACGTCGGACCCGCGTACGCGGTGTGGACCGGGATCGGCGCGGCCGGCACGGCCGTCTACGGCATGCTCTTCCTCGGCGACCTGGTCTCCACCCTCAAGATCGTCTCGATCACGATGGTGATCGTCGGCGTCATCGGTCTGCAGCTCTCGGGCTCGGCGCACTGACCGCGGCCCCGACCCCGCCGACAGAGTCCCGCACCAGCTGGGCGACGCCCTCTCCCATGGGCGCGATCACATAGGACAGCGCGAGGCGTACGGCGAGTTCGCAGCGCTGCGGGAGATCCGCCGGGTCGTCGGTGGAGCGACCCTCCAGCGACCGCCGCGCCTGCCTGACCGCGGTACGCGACCGGTCCCGTACGGCCGCGAGCAGCTCGGCCGGTGCCGGAAGCCCGGCGTCCGCGCGGCGCTGGGCCGGCACGGCGGGCAGGGCCGCGCCTTCGCGCACCGGACGCGGGACGGGCAGCCTCTCGCCCCAGCAGCCGGTGAGCAGGGCGCGCAGCAGCGGCCGGGCGCGGGCCTCGCCGACGGTCCACTCGGCGAGGGAGACCAGCCGTTCGGAGGGTTCGGTCCGCTGGGCCAGCAGCCGTTCCACACCGCGCAGATAGCGGTCGGCCTCGCGCCGCACCAGAGCGCGGGCGAGACCGTCCTTGCTGCCGAACTCGTTGTAGAGCGTCTGACGGGAGACACCCGCGGCTCCGGCGACATCGGCCATCCGCACCCGGGGCCAGGGAAGGTCGCCGAGCGCCACGAGCGCGGCGTTCAGCAGGGACTCTCGAGCTGCGGGCATCGTCGCCTCCCCGACCAGGCATGTGTGGGCACAGGGTTGACGGGCCCACCGGGGCTGTCAAGGGACACGGCAGCCTGCTCGGCAGCCGCCCCCACCACCAGGAACACCCCGTTCCTGCACCGATAGAGTGGCGACCATGCCGGACTACCACGATGATCTGCGCCTCGCCCATGTCCTCGCGGACGCCGCCGACGCCACCACGATGGAGCGGTTCAAGGCCCTGGACCTCAAGGTCGAGACCAAGCCGGACATGACGCCGGTGAGCGAGGCCGACAAGGCAGCCGAGGAGCTGATCCGCGGGCATCTCCAGCGGGCACGGCCGCGCGACGCGATCCTCGGCGAGGAGTTCGGCATCGAGGGCACGGGCCCGCGGCGCTGGGTCGTCGATCCGATCGACGGCACCAAGAACTACGTGCGCGGCGTTCCGGTGTGGGCGACGCTCATCTCGCTGATGGAGGCGGGAGAGGGCGGCTTCGAGCCGGTGGTGGGCGTGGTGTCCGCCCCGGCGCTGGGCCGCCGCTGGTGGGCGGCGAAGGGTGCGGGCGCGTACACCGGCCGCAGCCTGACGTCGGCGACGCGGCTCCAGGTCTCGAAGGTGGAGCGGATGCAGGACGCGTCGTTCGCGTACTCCTCACTGAGCGGCTGGGAGGAGCAGGGGCGCCTCGACGGGTTCCTGGATCTGACGCGGGCCTGCTGGCGCACCCGGGGCTACGGCGATTTCTGGTCGTACATGATGGTCGCCGAGGGGGCGGTGGACGTCTGCGCCGAGCCCGAGCTGTCCCTGTGGGACATGGCGGCCCCCGCGATCGTGGTGCAGGAGGCGGGCGGGTCGTTCACCGGCCTCGACGGCACTCCGGGCCCGCACAGCGGCAACGCCGCCGCGTCGAACGGGCTGCTCCACCGCGAACTCCTGGGCTATCTGAACCAGCGGTACTGACCCGCCCGGCGCACGCCCGCGCCATCGGAGGCTTTCGTGCGCGGCTCAACACGCCGCGCATGCCCCCTTGCTGCCCGGGTGGGGGACTGCGACTCTGAGAGTCCCCACTCTTGTGAACTTGTGAATCGGTTCTCTAGCGACCGGTACACCAAGGAGGTGGCTCCGTCCATGCTCGTTCGTGACGCCATGAGCACGGTGGTCCTCACCATCGGACCCGCACACACACTCCGCCAGGCGGCCAGTCTGATGGCCGCACGACGTGTCGGCGCGGCCGTCGTCCTCGACGGCGACCTCGGCCTCGGGATCCTCACCGAGCGCGACATCCTGAACTCGATCGGCTCGGGTCAGAACCCCGACCTGGAGACCGCCGGAACCCACACCACCACCGACGTCGTGTTCGCCGCACCTTCCTGGACCCTGGAGGAGGCGGCCGGAGCAATGGCGCACGGCGGCTTCCGCCATCTGATCGTGACGGACGACGGCGGCCCGGTGGGCATCGTCTCCGTCCGCGACATCATCCGCTGCTGGGCTCCGGCCAGGCGGCACGCGGGATCGGTCGCGGGCTGACCGGAGTTCACCCGCACGAGCGAACGGGCGCATCCACACACGGACACCGGGAGGGCCGGATCCCTGTCCAGGGATCCGGCCCTCCGGGCTACGACAAGCGGGTCAGCCGCGCAGGGCCTGGACCGCGGCGTCGAGCCGCTTGCCGAAGTCGCCGTCCGCCTGGCGGAAGTTGTTGATCGCGCGCTCGGCGATGTCGTCGCGCGACACCTTGGCGATGAAGCCGGCGAGGTTGTCGATCAGACGGCCCTTCTCGTCCTCGGACATCAGGCGGTAGAGGTTGCCCGCCTGCACGAAGTCGTTGTCCTCGGCGTGGACGGGCGCCGGGTGGTCGCCGGTGACGCCGGTGACCGCGGAGCCGACCCACAGCGGGCGGTCGATCTGGTGCGGGCCGCCGAAGCTGTTGGGCTCGTAGTTCTTCGCGCCCTTGTGGCGGCCGTCGTACAGGAAGCCGTCCCGGCTGTTCGTGCGCGCCTCGGTGGCGTGCGGGCGGTTCACCGGCAGGTGGTCGGCGTTGATGCCGACGCGGTAGCGGTGGGCGTCGCCGTAGGCGAACAGGCGGCCCTGGAGCATCTTGTCCGGCGAGGGACCGATGCCCGGCACGAAGTGGGCGGGACTGAAGACGGACTGCTCGACCTCGGCGAAGATGTTCTCCGGGTTGCGGTTGAGCTCCAGCTTGCCGATCTCGATCGGCGGGTAGTCCTCGTGCGGCCACACCTTGGTGAGGTCGAACGGGTTGAAGCGGTAGGTCGCCGCCTCGGCCGCCGGCATGATCTGCACCTGCACGGTCCACGTCGGGAAGTCACCGCGCTCGATGGCCTCGCGCAGGTCGCGCTGGTGGGAGTCGGGGTCCTCACCGGCGAGCTTGTTGGCCTCGTCCTGGGCGAGGTTCTTGATGCCCTGGTCGGTCTTGAAGTGGTACTTGACCCAGAAGACCTCGCCGGCCTCGTTGTTCCACTGGTAGGTGTGGGAGCCGTAGCCGTTCATGTGGCGGTACGAGGCGGGGATGCCGCGGTCGCCGAACAGCCAGGTCACCTGGTGGGTGGACTCGGGCGACAGGCCCCAGAAGTCCCAGACGTTGTCCGCCTCCTGGCTGCCGGTGTACGGGTCGCGCTTCTGGGTGTGGATGAAGTCGGGGAACTTGATGGCGTCCTTGATGAAGAACACCGGGGTGTTGTTGCCGACGAGGTCGTAGTTGCCCTCCTCGGTGTAGAACTTCAGCGCCCAGCCGCGCGGGTCGCGGACCGCGTCCGCCGCGCCCAGGTTGCCCGCGACGGTCGAGAAGCGCAGGAACGTCTCCGTCTGCTTGCCGACCTCGGACAGGAACTTCGCGCGCGTCCACTGCGATACGTCACGGGTGAGCGTGAAGGTGCCGTACGCGCCGGCGCCACGGGCGTGGACCACGCGCTCCGGGATGCGCTCACGGTTGAAGTGCGCGAGCTTCTCCAGCAGCAGCTGGTCCTGGACCAGAACAGGACCGCCGACGCCCGCCGTCTCGCTGTTCTGGTTGTCGGCGACCGGTGCCCCGGCCTCCGTGGTGAGCGGTCCCTGCGTCACGTGCGCCTCCTGCGTCGTTCTGCCCATTGATCGAAATCAGCACTACCTGCCCTTGGTACGCGCTGGTCTCGATCCTACAATGGACTTTGTCTAAGTCAAGTGAGCATCCAAAGTCACACCCGTTCGGGACCTGGGTCCCTTCACTGTTAGGCTGGCCCTATGAGTGACCTGTTGGAACGACTCCGCGGACGCGGCTGGCGCATGACCGCGCAGCGGCGCGTCGTCGCCGAGGTCCTCGACGGCGACCATGTCCACCTGACGGCCGACGAGGTCCACGCGCGCGCGGTGGAGCGCCTGCCCGAGATCTCCCGGGCCACCGTCTACAACACGCTGGGTGAGCTGGTCAGCCTCGGCGAGGTGCTCGAGGTGTCGACCGACCGCCGCGCCAAGCGCTACGACCCGAATGCCCACCGGCCCCACCAGCACCTGGTGTGTGCCCGCTGCGGCGCGATCCGTGACGTCCACCCGTCGGGCAACCCCCTGGCCGACCTCCCCGACTCGGAGCGCTTCGGCTTCACGATCTCGGACGTCGAGGTGACCTACCGCGGCACCTGCCCGAACTGCGCTGCCGCGTAGCACCAAACCACCGAGAAGGGCCCCGACGGAAACGTCGGGGCCCTTCTTCGTCAGGTCGCGGGGCCGGACCGGTCGCCAGGCCGGATCCCGGGTGATCGGCGGTCCGGTGAGACTGTCGACCGGCCGGACATGACCGAAGGCCCGGATCTCAAGGATCCGGGCCTTCGTTTCAGTAGCGGGGACAGGATTTGAACCTGCGACCTCTGGGTTATGAGCCCAGCGAGCTACCGAGCTGCTCCACCCCGCGTCGGTGAACACCACCTTACGGGACCCCCTGGACCAGAGCAAATCCCTTCCCGGGGCCCCGCCGCTACGCGGTCAGCTCCTGGATCAGCGCCTCGCGCAGCTTCGCCGCACGCTCCGCGACCTCGGCCGGCCCCAGTTCGACCGCTCTGGCGCACCAGCGCTGCCCCTCGGCGAGCTCGCCCCTGCGAGCGGCGAGCAGCGCGAGCCGCAGGGCGGCCCTGCCGTGGCCGGCCCGCGCCGCGCGGGTCCACCACAGGGCGGCCTCCCGCTCACTGCCCTCGCGGGCGAGGAGCAGTCCGAGGTTGAACGCGCCGCTGCGACTGCCGGCCTCCGCGGCCTCGCGGTACCAGCGGGCCGCCTCGGCCGTGTCCCCGCGGGCGGCGGCGAGCATGCCGACCCGCACCTGGGCGCGACGGTGCCCCTGCTCCGCGGCACGCTCGTACCACTCCTCGCACTCGCTCTTCTCCGCCATCGGCTCGCCGAGGGCCGGCGGACCCGGCGGCGGCCGGCGCGCGTCCAGCACCGTCGCGAGCCGGAACGCGGCCTCTGCGCTCCCGCCGCCCGCCGCGCACCGCAGGTGGCGCTCCGCAGCCTGTTCGTCGCCCTCCTTGAGCCGGGCGATGCCGACCTGGAGCGCGGCCTCGGTGTGACCGGCCGCCGCGGCCCGCTCGTACCAGGACAGCGCGGTGCGGTCGTCGTCCCGGCCGACGTGGAGGATGCCCAGGTTGAACGCCGCGTCGACGCTGCCCGCCTCGGCCGCCTTGGAGAACCAGGGCTCGGCCCCGGCGTGGTCCCCTGCCTGCAGGAGCAGGACGGCGAGCGCGTTGGCGGCCTCGCGGTGCCCGGCGTAGGCGGCGCGGCGGTACCACTGCTCGGCCTGGGCCGTACGGTCCTGGGCGGCGCACAGCAGTCCGAGGTTGTACGCGCCGTTGACGTCGCCCGCGTCCATGGCGGCGCGGTACCAGCGCTCGGCGCTCTGCGCCTCGCCACGCGCGGCGTGCAGCGCGCCGAGGGCGTTCGCCGCGTTGCCGTCGCCGTCCTGGGCGGCGCGCAGCCACCACACGGCGGCGCTCTCCTCGTCGCCCGCGTCCCGCAGCAGGAACCCCAGCGCGCAGGCGGCCCGGGCCTCGCCGTCCTTCGCGGCCGTCAGGTACCAGCGGCCGGCCTCCCTCAGCTCGCCGCGCTTCTCGAGGATGGCGCCGAGATGCAGGGCGGCGCGCCGGTGCCCGCGGGCGGCGGCCTGCCGGTGCCACTGAACGGCCTCGTCGAGCAGACCCGGCTCACGCGCGCCGCCCGGACGGGCGGCCTCGGCCTCGGCGAGCACGCGCAGCCCGGCATCCGTCTGCCAGACGGCCCCGCCGCCCCCGGCCACGTCGCCGCCCCGCGCACCACGGTCCGCACGGACGCCGACGCCCGGCGTCCGGTCGGCCTGCGTTCCGCCGGGAGGCATGCCGTCCCCGCGCGTCCCGCCCGCCGTGCGGGCGCCCCCTTCGGCACCCGTGGCGGGAACGCGGCGGCCGCCTCGCGTACTGTCCATGGCTGCGCCCTCGTCCCGGCGCCCGGCCGGTACGGGTGCGGGACAAGACGGTGTGCCGGCCGGACCGAGCGGGCCGATGCCCTCGCCCTTGCGTGCCTCCTCCGCTGCCCGGCGCTCCAGCGCCCTGGCGAGGCGGTAGGCGGCCTCGCGGTGGCCCTGCTCGGCCGCCGTGCGCAGCCAGCGCTCCGCGCCGTCCTCGCCGCGGTGCTCCAGCAGGTCGGCCAGCGCGTACGCCCCGAGGGCATGGCCCTGTTCGGCGGACTGGCGCAGCCAGTACTCGGCGGCCGGTTCGTCGCCGCGTTCGCGGAAGTGCCGCCCGAGTGCGTGCGCGGCGGCCGCCGAACCGGCGACCGCGGCGATACGCCACCAGCCGGCCGCCTCGTCCGCGTAGCCGCGCTGGTGCAGCAGGACGCCCAGGTTGTTGGCGGCCGCGCGGTCGCCGTCGGCGGTCGCGCCGCGCAGATAGGGCTCGGCGCCGTCCAGATCCCCCCGGCGCAGCAGGAGTGCGCCGAGCACACTCATCGAGGCCGTGTCGCCGTGGTCAGCGGCACTGCGGTGGCGTGCTTCGACGCCGGCGGTCTCCTCGGCGTCGACGTTCTCCGTGGCGCCGAGGCCACCGGTCCTGACGACGTTGTCGCCGCGGCCGTCCACCGCGTCCACCGCCTCGACGGCGTCGACCGAATGCATCGCGTCCCCCGCGCTTCCGGCATGCGGCTGCACAAACCGCCCTGTCTCCAACAGAGTTGCCCTGTCCCCCATAAATTCCATCGTCGCACCACCTGCAACCCGCGTACACCTGGTATACAGCAGCCAGTGAGGTCACTTCAGCGTTTTGTCGACATGCCCACAGAGAGATAAGTCAAACACGCCAACCCCCAACTCGCGCACTCCGGCACGCACTTCGGGGAAGAACCCCCCGAAGGTGTCGGGTCAGCACGAAGAGGGCCCGGATCCTCAAGGATCCGGGCCCTCTTCTTTCCAGTAGCGGGGACAGGATTTGAACCTGCGACCTCTGGGTTATGAGCCCAGCGAGCTACCGAGCTGCTCCACCCCGCGTCGTTGTTCCGTAAAGGTATCACGACGCGGGGCGGATCCCGTCATCCGCCCTGGTCGGGCTCCTTCAGCCGGGCCTCGGCGTCAGCGGCCCGCTGGAGCGCCTCCTGGAGCGCGTCCTGCGCCTTGCCGTAGGCCGTCCAGTCGCCCCGCTTGATGGCCGCCTGGCCGTCCGAGTACGCCCTCTGCGCGTCCTGGATGGCGTCCTTGAGCGCCGCGTCGCCCGTGGCGGGCGGCTCGGTGGGCTGCGTCGGCGGCTCGTCGGGCTCGGTCGGCGGGGTGGTGGTCCCGTCGTCCGGTGCGCCCTCGCCGAAGACCTGCGACAGCGCGCCGCCGAGATCGTCGGCGAAGCCGATCCGCTGGCCGTACACCACGGCCACCTTGCTCAGCAGCGGGAACTCCGAGCCGCGGCCCTGGGCGTAGATCGGCTCGACGTACAGGAAGCCGCTGTCCAGAGGAACGGTCAGCAAGTTGCCGTACTTGATGGTCGAGTCGGCGCCCTTGAGGTCGCGGACGAAGGTGGCGATGGGGTCGTGCCTGTTGAGCCGGCTCTGCACCTGCTCCGGGCCGTCGACCTTGTCGTCCGTCACGCGCATCAGTCTGATCTTGCCGTAGTCGCGGCTCATGGCGTCGGCGTCGACCGCCATGAACGCCCGCAGGTTGGGCCGTCCACTGGGGGTGAAGGTCGTCGTCAGCGCGAACTGCTGCTTCTCCTGCCCCGGCAGCTTGAGGGACAGGTAGTACGGCGGGACCGCGTTGCTGTCGGCCTTGGTGGGGTCGTTCGGCACCTGCCAGGCGTCACTCGCGTTGTAGAACGGAGCGGGCTCGGTGACGTGGTAGAGCGACAGCAGCTCACGCTGGACCTTGAACATGTCCTGCGGGTACCGCAGATGGGCCTTCAGCTCGTCCGGGACCTCGGCCTTCGGCTTGACCGTGCCGGGGAACGCCTTCTTCCACGTCTTGAGGACCGGGTCGTTCTCGTCCCACTCGTACAGGGTCACGGTGCCGTCATAGGCGTCGACCGTGGCCTTCACCGAGTTCCGGATGTAGTTGACCTGGTTCTGCTGGGCGACCACCGCGCGCTGCCGGTCGGTCAGCGAGTCGGAGGTGGTCTCCCCAAGCGTCGTGCGGGACGCGTACGGATAGCCGTTGGTCGTGGTGTAGGCGTCGACGACCCACTGGATCCGCTTGCCCACGACCGCCGGGTAGGCGTCGCCGTCGATGGTCAGCCACGGGGCGACCGCTTCGACGCGCTCCTTGGGCGTGCGGTTGTAGAGGATCTTCGAACCCTCGCCGATCGCACCCGAGTACAGGATCTGCGGCTCGCTGAACGCGACGGCGTACGCGGCGCGGTTGAGCGCACCGGAGAGGTCGATGCCGCCCTTGCCCGCGTAGCTCGTGGTGACCTGGCCGCCGCCGTCCTTCTCGTAGTCGAGCTCCTTCTGGGGCCCGCCCACGATCGAGTACTGGGTGGTCTTCTCGCCGTAGTAGATCCGCTGCTCGTAGTCGCCGAGGCTGCCCTTGGAGGGGAGGCCGGACTCGGTGAACTCCGGGGCCCCGCCGGTGCCCTTGGCCGTGTCCGTGCCCTTGGCGGCGACGGCGCCGTAGCCGTGGGTGTACGTGAAGTGGTCGTTGATCCAGTTACGCTTGTCGACGCCCTGGAGGTTGATCTCACGCAGACCGATGACCGTGTCCTGGCCCTTGTACCGGTCGATGTCCAGCGTGGAGGGGAACTGGTAGTACTTCCGCCCCTGCTCCAGCTGCTGGAACGTCGGCGAGACGATGTTGGGGTCGTTGATGCGGTAGCTGGCCGCCGAGTCGGCGTCCTCGCGCTGCTTCTCCGCGTCCTTGATCTGCCCGCGGCCCGAGTAGTCCGTCGGCTTCACGCCGTCGATGCCGTACGCCTTGCGCGTCGCCTCGATGTTCTTGCGGATGTACTCGGCTTCCTTGGCCTGCTCGTTCGGCTGGACCTGGAACTTCTGCACGATCGCCGGGTAGAGCCCGCCGATCAGGATCGCGGAGAGCACCATGAGCCCGAAGCCGATCATCGGCAGCTGCCAGGTCCGGCGCCACAGCGTGGCGAAGAACAGGACCGCGCAGATCACCGCGATGCAGAACAGGATCGTCTTGGCCGGCAGATACGCGTTGGCGTCGACGTAGCGCAGGCCGGTCCAGTTGCTCGTGGCCTTGAAGTCGCTGGACTTCACCGCGAGCCCGTACCGGTCGAGCCAGTACGCCACGGCCTTGAGCGCCACGAACAGTCCCAGCAGCACCGACAGGTGGCCGGTGGCGGCGCCCGTCGCCCGCGCGCCCGGGCTGGTGATCCGCAGCCCGCCGTACAGGTAGTGGGTCAGGGCGGCGGCGATCAGGGACAGCACGACGGCCGCGAAGCCGAAGCCGAGCAGGAAGCGGTACCACGGCAGGTCGAACGCGTAGAACGCCACGTCCATCTTGAACTGCGGGTCCTTCTGACCGAAGGGCACGCCGTTCACCCACATCAGCCACGTCCGCCACTGGCTGGTGGCGGAGGCGCCGGCGATCAGCCCGACAAGAGCGGTGATCGCGAGGAGCACCCACTTCTTGTACGGGGCGATGCCCATGCGGTACCGGTCGAGGCTCTGCTGCTCCAGCGACATCGCGCTGAGCGGCGGCCGCAGCCGGTGGGCCAGCCAGATGTTCACGCCGACGGCCGCTGCCATGAGCAGGCCGAAGACGGCGAACAGTCCGATCTTGGTCCACAGAGTGGTCGTGAAGACGGAGGAGTACCTGACGGAGCGGTACCACAGCCAGTCGGTCCAGAACCCGGAGAACATGACGAACACCATGGCCAGAACGGCCAGGACGCCCATGGTCATGAGCAGGGTGCGGACACGCCGGGACGGCCGGCCCACTCTCATCCGTGGCCCGGTCGGGCCTCCGCCGCGGTCCGGCATCTGGAAAGCCAACGTGCGCACCTCGAAGTTCGCGGTCGTGTGATTCGGGCCCCGCGATCGTAGAGCCCCACTGATGCAACTTACTGAGGCTTTACCTAGTTCCCGCCGCGGGGCAGGAAGGAGGCAGGATATTGGCCATGTCCAACGCTTCTTCCCCCGCCCCCGACAACCAGCCCCCTTCGGGCCCGATCGCCGCGAGCCCGCTCACCCGGGCCGTCCTCGAGATCGACGAGTACGCCGCCACGCTCGGCTGGGACCAGCCGGCCCGGCTGTTCGCCCTCGTCGACACCGCTCAGCTGCGTTCCCAGGAGCCGGGTCTCGCCGCCCAGCTCGGCCTCGACGAGGGCGACTCGGCCGCCCCGCTCACCCCGATCGAGCAGGACGAGATCCCCGCCGGCACCCCGCTCGACGAGTTCCTCGGCACGATCGCCTGGCCCGACGCGGTCGCGGGCTGCGCGCTGACGGTGGAGCGCCTGATGCTGCCGCCGTCCGCCGAGGCCTCCGTTCCGGACGGCCTCGACGAGGCGGCCCTGACCAAGTGGGTCGCCTCGCACCCGGACCGCCAGGAGGTCCGGATGACGGTGGCCGTGCTCCGCGACGGGGCCCGGGAGTCGGCCCTGCGTCTGCGCGAGAAGGACTCGCCGAACGAGGTGCTCACGGGCGGCGGCCTGGTGCCGGGCCTCGCCGAGGCCCTGTCGGCGACGTTCGAGGACTGACCGAGCCGAAGGGCTCGGACGCGGCGAGGGCGCCGCTGACGCGCGGATCGCTCTGCGCGTCGGCGGCGCCCTCGCGCCGTGTGTCCCGCCCCGCCGTATCGCGGCCGGCGGCCCCCGTCTGCCCGGCTCAGCCCTTCGTGCAGCTCGGCAGGTCCTCGGTGTCGCCCGAGCGGATCTTCGCCAGGGACTTCGTCGCGTCGGCGATCGTGTCGACCTTGACCAGCGTCAGGCCGTCCGGGGTGTCGGAGGCGGCGGAGGCGCAGTTGTCGGCGGGGGTCATGAAGAACTGGGCGCCGGCCTTGCGGGCGCCGACGAGCTTCATGTCGATTCCGCCGATCGGGCCGACCTTGCCCTCGTCGTCGATCGTGCCCGTCCCCGCGACGAACCTTCCGCCGGTGAGGTCCTCCTCCGTCAGCTTGTCGACGATGCCGAGGGCGAACATCAGGCCGGCGCTCGGGCCGCCGACATCGGCGAGGTGGATGTCGATGGTGAACGGGAAGGTGTGGTCGGTCCCGGCCTGGATGCCGACGATCGCGCGGTTGTCGTCCTGGGCCCTCACCGTGGTGATCGTGACCTTCCGGGTGCCCTGGGGCTCCTTGTTGCCCGCCTTCTCGGCAGCGGCGGCCGCCTTGGCCGGGACGACGGTGAAGACGACGTCCTCGCCCGGCTTGTGCTTCACGACCTGCTCGGCGACGTCCCCGGGCTCCTTGATCTCGGTGCCGTCCACCGCGCGGATGACGTCACCGGCGTGCAGCCTGCCCTCCGAGGGGGAGCCCTTGACGACGGTGGAGACGACCACCCGCGACGTCACCGGGATCTTCAGCTCCCGCAGGGCCGCCACCTTGGCGCTCTCCTGGGACTGGCTGAACTCCTCGGCGTTCTCCTGCGTCGACTGCTCCTCGGTCTTCCCGTCGGGGTAGAGGGTGTCGTGCGGCACCACCACGTTGTCGTGGGCCAGCCAGCCGTAAAGTGCCTCGACGAGGCTCATCTCGTAGTCCGCCCCGGTCACCCTGACGGTCGTCATGTTGAGGTGCCCGCTGGTCGGGAAGGTCTTGCGGCCGGAGATCTTGAGCACCGGCTCGCCGTCGGCGGAGCCCAGCGTGTTCACCGTCGGGCCGGGCGACATCTCCGCGTACGGGACCTTGAAGAAGACGCCTGCGCAGAGAAGCGCGATGAAGACGAGGGTGGAGGCGAGCATCGTCGCAGTGCGGCGTGGCATGGAACGACAGTACGGGACGAGCCTGTGCGAGTACGGCCGGGGCCGCTCCGTACGAGGGCCTCCCGGCACCTTCGTACGCTCGGGTTCACTGTCGGACGACATCCGTACCGGAGGCAGCCTTCTCCATCGCGTCACGGAAGCGCGCGTACCCGGCGAGCTCGGCGATGTCCCCGCTCGTGCGATTCCGCTGAGCCCAGCCGGCCCATATCGCCGCACCGACAGCAGCGAAAAGCGGAATCAGCAACCAGGCCAGAACTGCCATCGCGACCTCCCTACCCCATGAGTGAACGCAACTGAGTGATCAGCAGATTAGTCTCATCCGCGAGATCAACGCTCATGGCAGGGGTGCGGTTACGCAAATCGGGGCGGATGAGCGCGGACCGGGTTTCAGGGGCGGAAACGCACTGACGGCTCGTCAGGGAACTGCCACGAAGGCGGCGCCGGCGCTCAGCAGGCTCCCACCCTCCCCTGCCTTCGGCGGGGGGACCCCCAGTCCTGCGCTCGGGGCTCAACAGGCTCCGACCCACTCCTCGGTGCCGTCCGAGAATTTCTGGTGCTTCCAGATCGGCACCTCGTGCTTGAGGTCGTCGATCAGCTTCCGGCACGCCTCGAACGCCTCCCCCCGGTGCGGGCACGAAACCGCGACCACCACCGCGAGATCCCCGACCGCCAGGTCACCCACACGGTGGACGGCAGCGAGCGCCCGGACGGGGTACTCGGCGGCCACCTTCTCGGCGATACGGCGCATCTCCGCCTCCGCCGTCGGATGGCAGGAGTAGCCCAGCGTGTCGACGTCGGCACCGCCGTCGTGGTTGCGCACGGTGCCGACGAACAGCGCGGTGCCGCCCGCGGCGTCGTCGCCCACGGCCGCGAAGACCTCGTCGAGGGAGAGCGGAGTGTCACGGATCGCGAGCAGCCGGATGGGGTCCTGCGCCGCCTGCTCGCCGGGGTGGTCGTACGTGCGTGCCATGGGGACATCGTGCCCCATGGCACCGACGGGGCGGAACAGCCTCTCGCACGGATCGGACCGTCCGGGCTTGGAGCCTCCTACAGGGACGACGCGCTCCGGCTAGATCCGGCGGCGCGCCTTGCGGGCGCGCCGCACCAGCGCCGCCGTGCCCAGCAGCGCGACCGTCGCGCCCGCGGCGCCGGCGGCCGTGGCGTCCTTGCGGCCGAGGCGGCGGCCCGCGACGGTGTGCCGGCCCTCGACCTCCTCCAGCAGGGCGGCCAGCACCTCCTCGTTCGTCCACCGCGGACGCCAGCCCGCGTCGTGCAGCCGGCTCACGCTCACCACCCAGGGGTGCATGGTGTACGCGAGGTCGCCCGCCGGGGACGGCGTGAGGCCGATGCGGTGCAGACGGGCGGCCGCGCCCAGCGCCACCGCCGAGGGCAGCTCCATCCGGCGGATGCCGCTGAGCTCCTCGACGTCCTCCTGCTCCAGCCATCCGTCGCAGCCGACGGCGAGCTCCCCCTCGACCTTCTCCAGCGCCGCGTACTCCAGAGCGCCCACGAGGTCCTCGACATGGCAGAACTGCCAGGTGGGCCGGGATCCGGCGACCACGAGCAGCCGGGGCGACTCGAAGTAGCGGGTCAGCGCGGTGTCGGTGCCGCCGACGAGAACGGCCGGCCTGACCACGGTGACGTTCAGCCCGGGATGGGCACGGGGAGCGCGGCGGCCGAGGCGTTCGATCTCCAGCAGGTCGCCGACGCCGGTCGCCTCGGCGGTCGCGCGCAGCTCGGCGTCCTCGGAGAGCGGGATGTCGTTGTCGGGCAGCGCCCCGTAGACCATGGCGGAGGTGCACAGGACGACCCGGTGGACGCCGGCCGCGGCGGCGGCGGTCAGGACGGTCTGCGTACCGCGCACGTTGTACGCGGTACGGGCGGCCGAGTCGGTCTCCAGGTCGAGGTCCAGCGCGAGGTGCACCACCACGTCGGCGCCCCGCAGCTTCTCCGCGATCGCCGGGTCACGGACGTCGAGCACGTGCCAGTGCGCTTCGGGGACCTCGCCGCGGCGCTCGTCGATCGCGATGACCTGCTTGATCTCGTCGGACGCGGCAAGGCGCCTGGTGAGCAGGTCACCGACGCCCGTGGCGGCACCGGTGACGGCCACGACGGGGCCACGCCCCTCGGGCACGCGGCCGGCGGCCGCGGTTGAGTGGTTTCGCGCTGCGCGAACCTGCGGATCTGGGGAACTCACCAGGCGTCTCCAGCGGTTGTCTTCAGTACGCAAGCGAATGACGCATACGCACCAGGTGGCGTCCATCCTGCCGCAGGCCACGTGCCAGCGGGGCACCGAGCCCGCAAGCGGCCCGGATGTCGAAGCCGCACGGCCCCCCGGCCGCATAGGCTGGGTGGTGTTGTCGGGCAGTCGCCGCCGGCGGAAAGCCGGCGGCCCTACGAGCCGAGGAAACCCGTGAGTGACACCCCATTCGGATTCGGCCTTCCGCCGGAGGAGCCGGAGAACGGCGACGAGGGCAAGAAGAGGAATCCCGCCGGAGGTGGCCAGGGCTCCGGCGGGTCCCCGTCCAATCCCTTCGGCTTCGGCGAGGGCGGCGGGGACAACCCCTTCGCCGCCATGTTCGGCTCGCTGAACCCCAACGATCTCGGCGCGGCGTTCCAGCAGCTCGGCCAGATGCTGAGCTACGAGGGCGGCCCGGTGAACTGGGACATGGCCAAGCAGATCGCCCGCCAGACGGTCGCCCAGGGCACGCCCGACGGCACCAAGGACGCGAGCGTCGGCCCGGTGGACCGCACCGCGGTCGAGGAGGCCGTGCGGCTGGCCGACCTGTGGCTGGACGGCGCGACCTCGCTGCCCTCGGGCGCGAGCACGGCCGTGGCGTGGAGCCGCGCGGAGTGGGTCGAGGCGACCCTTCCGGCGTGGCAGCAGCTCGTCGACCCGGTCGCCGAGCGCGTCGGTCTCGCCATGGGCGACGTGCTGCCCGAGGAGATGCAGGCCATGGCGGGCCCGCTGATCGGCATGATGCGCTCCATGGGCGGGGCGATGTTCGGCCAGCAGATCGGGCAGGCGGTCGGCGTCCTGGCCGGCGAGGTGGTCGGCTCGACCGACATCGGTCTCCCGCTGGGCCCGGCCGGCAAGGCCGCGCTCCTCCCGTTGAACGTGGACGCCCTCGGCAAGGACCTCGGCGTGCCGAAGGAGGAGGTGCGGCTGTACCTCGCCCTGCGCGAGGCGGCCCACCAGCGGCTCTTCGCCCATGTGCCGTGGCTGCGCTCGCACCTGTTCGGCGCGGTCGAGGGGTACGCCCGCGGGATCAAGGTGGACACGTCCAAGCTCGAGGACGTGGTCGGCCAGTTCGACCCCTCGCACCCCGAGCAGCTGCAGGAGGCGCTGCAGCAGGGCATGTTCCAGCCGGAGGACACCCTGGAGCAGAAGGCGGCCCTGGCGCGCCTGGAGACGGCCCTCGCGCTGGTCGAGGGCTGGGTCGACGCGGTGGTCCACGAGGCCGCCTCGACCCGTCTCACGTCCGCGGGCGCGCTGCGCGAGACGCTGCGCAGGCGCCGCGCGTCCGGCGGCCCGGCGGAGCAGACGTTCGCCACACTGATCGGGCTGCAGCTGCGTCCGCGCAGGCTGCGGGACGCCTCGCGGCTGTGGGCCTCGCTCACGGACGCGCGCGGTATCGACGGGCGTGACGCCCTGTGGGCGCACCCGGACATGCTGCCGACCGCGACCGACCTGGACGACCCGGACGGCTTCGTGCACCGCGAGCAGCTGGACTTCTCCGAGCTGGACAAGATGCTCGGCGAGGCCGCCGGCGGCCGCACGTCGCCGAACCTCGACAAGCCGGACGCCGCCCAGGGGAAGCCGGGAGAGTCCGGCGAGAAGCCCGAAGGACCGGCCGGCGGCGAGGGCGACACCGACAAGTGAGCCTCCACGACGACGCCGTCCTCGTGCTGAAGGGCTACGAGGCCCGCGAGGACGGCCAGGCCGCACTGCGGCAGACGTATCTGGACCATCTGGCGGGGCATCCGGACGGGATGTGGAAGTCCTGCGGTGCGGGGCATCTCACCGCGAGCGCCCTGGTCGTCGACCCGGAGCGCGGGCGGGTGCTGCTGACTCTGCACCGGAAGCTCGGCATGTGGCTGCAGATGGGCGGCCACTGCGAGCCGCAGGACACGACCCTGGCCGCGGCGGCGCTGCGCGAGGCCACGGAGGAGTCCGGGATCCCGGGGCTGTCGCTGCTGCCCGGCGGCCCGGTCACCCTCGACCGGCACGCGATCCCCGCGCCGTGCCACTGGCACCTGGACGTGCAGTACGCGGCACTGGCCCCGGCCGGTGCCGCCCCCGCGATCAGCGACGAGTCGCTGGACCTGCGCTGGTTCGCCTACGACGAGGTGGCGGGTGTCGCCGACGCCTCGGTCGTGCGGCTCCTGGAGCGCACGCGGGCCGCGCTGTAGCACCTGCGCGTAAGGGGCGGTCCACTTGGGGTCTCCGTGCCGAAGGCAGGGGACGGCGACCGCCCCTTACGCATGTCCTCGTCAGTTCCAGGCGTTGTTCTGGTTCTGCGCCTGGGCGCCGTGCTGGCCCACGCCGTACTGGGCGCGCAGGCCCTGCCCGAGATCCGCGTTCTGCGGGGGCATGACCTCGCTGGGCTGGACGAGGGCGAAGCCCTGCCCGAGGAAGCTCAGCTCCCAGCCCTCACCGGTGTTGCCGCGGCGGCGGCGCACGTTCGAGGAGTGCGTCTGGGCCTGCATCTGCACGCGCAGCGCGGAGGACCAGGCCACGATGGCGTCGGCGTCCACGTTCACGTACTTGTCCGGCGTCACCTGCATCATCAGGGGCTGGCCCGACGTCATCAGCGCGACCTTGCCCCGTCCGGAGACGTTGAGCTGGTACTTGCCGGATCCGGAGATGCCGTACTGGCTGTCCACCGCGATGACCTCGGTGTGCAGCGTGGAGTCGAGCGCCAGCACATAGGCGCTGTCGACGGTCATGCCCTCCTGGTCCACGTCGACGACGTGGACGTACTGGGCGAGATTGGCGAAGTAGACGGTGCCCTGGCCCGAGCAGCGCATCAGGTCGAGGCCCTCACCGGTGTTGGCGCGGGCCCTGCGCTGGCTGCTCGTCTGGTACTCGCCGTCGAAGTCGACCAGTCCCTGGTAGGCGACCATCGCGCCCTTGCGGGCGAGGATGTCGTCGTGCCCGGTCAGGGTGACCCGCAGCAGCTGCGGGTTCTGCACGACGTAGCGGTCCTGGGACTGCTGCTCGGCGTAGCCGAAAAGCGGACTCTGCATGGTGTGTTCTCGCTCCCCCTCAGCCCCGGATCCGCAGGCGGTCGGTGCTGTCCTCACTCGGCTGTACGACGACGATGCCCTGGCCCGAGAAGGCCATCTGGTACGCCTCTCCGCTGCCCCGCCCGATCAGCGAGGAGGCCTTGAAGCTGCGCTTGCCCTTCACCTTGAGGTTCGGGGACCAGGCGACGAGGGCGTCCGGGTCGACGTACGTCTCGTCCTCACCGCGGCCGCAGTCGACGACGATGGGCGTGCCGCGGGAGGTGAGGGCGACCCAGCCGGTGCCGGCGACCTCCACGTTCCACAGGCCCTGTCCGGCGAACTTGGCGAGGCCCTTGACCTTCTCGACGCCCCACTGGAGGTGGGCGTCGAAGGCCAGGAGGTTGGTGCCGTTGACCGAGAGCGAGTCGTTGTTGAGGTTGATCACGACGACGTCGGCGCCATAGTCGGCGAGGTAGAGCAGCCCGTCGCCGGAGCACTTCATGAGGGGCGCGCCTTCGCCGGTCACCCACTGGGAGGCGATCTGGCGGACGGCGGGCGGGTTGGGCTCGTACTGGACGAAGCCTTCGTAGGCGACCATCGAGCCGGTGCGTGCGTACAGGTCCTGGCCGGTGGCCATGGCGACCTTGAGCATGGTGCGGCCGTGGTTCTCCATCCGGGCCGCGACGGGGGTCGGGGCGAAGCCCGCGAGTTGCTGGTTCATGATCCGGGCTCCCTCAGACCTCGTAGGGCTGGACGACGATGAAGTTGCCGGGGGCACCCCGGAACTGGAGGTTCACGGTCTCACCGCTGTGTCCCGGGTAGGCGTTGCGGCGCAGCCGGACCTGGCTGGAGAGGATGACCTGCGAGGCCGCCGACCACGCGACGATCGCGTTGCTGTCCGCGAACGTCGTGGGCGTGACCGGCAGGACGACGGGGACGCCGTGCGTCTTGACGACGACGGTGCCTGTGCCCTGGAACATCATCGTGAACAGCGCGCCGCCGGGGATGCCGTGGCCCTCGATGCGCCGGACCTCGTGCTGCAGCGACTCGTCGAAGGCGAGCACGTTCTCGGCGGAGACGCAGATGCCGTCGCCCTGCAGCTCGATCGAGTGCAGGTGTGCGCCGTTCTCCGCGAGGAAGACCTGGCCGCGTCCGCTGCAGCGCATCAGCTGCATCTCCTGGCCCGTGGCGTTACCGACGATACGGCCGGCGAAACCGGCGCCCTTGTAGCTGAAGTCGACCTTGCCCTGGTACATGACCATGCTGCCCTGACGGGCGAGCACGGGCGTACCGCCCATGGTGAGGTCGACCCGCATCATCTGCTGGTTCTGCGGGGTCCAGCGCTGGCCGGTGGGCGTCTCGCGGTAGGGCTGGAGGGCCGACTGGAGGCCGGCGCCGGTCTGCGGCACGCCCTGGGGGACTCCCTGCGGGGCGCCCTGGGGCATGCCGGGCTGCTGGCCGTACGGACCGGGGGCGGGCTGGCCGTACGGCATTGCGGGCGGCGGGACCTGTCCGGGAATCTGGCCGGGGACCTGCCCCGGAACCTGCCCGTACTGCGGCTGCTGGGGCTGCGGCTGGCCGTACGGGGACGGCGCCGGCGGCGGCACGGTGCCGGCCGGGGGCGCCATGGGGGCCGCCATGGTCGGAGCGGCGTGCACCTGCGGTCCCGGTGCGGGGGCGTGTGGTGCGGGAGCCGGGGCCGCGGGGGCCCCGAAGGCGGGGGCGGGCTGCGGGGGCTGGGGAGCCTGCGGGGCCTGAGGAGCACCGAAGGCGGGCGCGGGCGCGGCAGGCGCCGCGGGCGGGGCGAAGGAGGGCGCGGCGGCCTGCGGCTGCTGCGGTGCGGGCTCCTCCTCGGCGACCTCTCCCCCGAAGTTCTTCAGCAGCGCCTCGAGGCCGCCGTCGAAGCCCTGGCCGACGGCGGCGAACCGCCACACGTCCTTGAGGTAGAAGTCGCCCAGCATCACCGCGCGCTCGGTGCTGAACTCGGAGCCGTTGAAGGCGTACTTGACGACCTCTTCGCCGCCCGCGACGATCCGGATGTAACCCGGACCGATCTGCGACATCTGCCCGGCGCCGTCGATCGTGGCGGTGAAGGACAGCTTGTGGATGCTCGCCGGGATGCGGTCCAGAGTGACGCGGAACGACTCGGTGTCACCGGCCTGCGCGCCGAGAAGCTGAATGGACTCCTCGGGCGACTTCGGCTGGTTGAAGAAGATGAAGTAGCGGTCGTCGGAGAGCTGCTCGTTCGCGTCGAGGCCGAAGCAGCTGATGTCGAAGGTCAGTCCAGGAGCAGCGATCTGCACACCTACGTACAGATCCGTTCCCGGCGTCAGATCACTGATCTTGGCCTTGTGGCCCCGTTGGAATTCCCTGGCCATGCGTTACGACCGTCCCCCATCCCGAAATACGAATGCGTCGCGCCAGGCTAACCGCTTGCGGCGACATTGAGCCAAGCCGGTACACATTCGGTACAGGACCGTCGACACCCGGTCCGGAACGGGACGTTGACGGCCTCACATCGCCCCGGGCCGCCGCTCCGCGCGCCCCGGCGGCGCTCACTCCTCGCGTGCGGCGGGGAGGTGCGGCAGCCGGCCTGCGGCGACGACGCCTTCGAGGTAGCCGCGGGCCCTTTCGGTACGGGGATAGGCCTCCAGCAGCCGCCAGAAGCGCGGCCCGTGCCCGGGGACCAGCAGATGGGCGAGTTCGTGGACGAGCACGTAGTCGACGACGTACTCGGGCATGCCCTGCAACCGGTGCGAGAGCCGGATGCTGCCCTCGGCCGGAGTGCACGAGCCCCAACGGGTGTTCTGATTCGTCACCCATCGCACGGAGGTCGGCCTTGCCCGTCCGTCGAAGTACTGCTCCGACAACCGCTCGGCACGCTCGTACAGTTCGCTGTCGCCGAGGACGCGCTTGCTCTCCTGCGCCGCGAGTTTGTCCAGCATCACGCCGACCCACCGGCGCTCCTCGGCCTCGGACATCCGGGCGGGAATCAGCACGATGGTGCGGTCGCCCTCGCGGTACGCGGAGACCGTTCTGCTGCGCCGGGCGCTCCTGCGGACCTCGACCGCACTCGTGACGGGCCCGCGGTGCGGGTGACGACCGGCGTTTCGCGTGGTTCCCGCGCCGCGCGCTGAGTTCTCCCCGGTGAGTGGCGGGGAAGGGTCGACGGGCACGCCCCGACGTTACCCGCTGCCAGTACGGGAAGTCCCGACTCGGGGACGGTTCTCGCCTGATCCACTCCATGGCTGCACGATTTGAACGACTAATACCCCGCACCTGTGGACAACTTTTCACACGCCTCGGCGCGGACGGGCATTCTGACAGCGGTCCGAAGAGGGAAGACCAGGAAATTCAACGGGGGAACGGGGACGGATATGCATCCGATGATGAAGCCTGCCCTGCGGCGGGCATGGCGCGACCGCCAGTCCGTGCAGGTCGGGGTGACACGCGCCCATGCGGTGACGGTGGGGCCGCTGGACACCGCGACCGGCTCGCTCATCGACCTGCTGGACGGCACCCGGGGACTGGATCTCCTGCGTGCCGAGGCGCGCACGAGAGGACTGCCGGACGGGCGGGCCGACGCGCTGGTCGGCCGGCTGGCGGCCGCGGGGCTCCTGGACGACCCGAAAGCCGGCGGACCGGCCGCGGACTCGCTGCGCAGGAGGCCGGACGCCGTCGACCGGCTGCGTCCGGACCTGGCCTCCCTGTCCGTGGTCCACCCCGAGCCGGGCGGTGCGATGCGGAGGCTGGCGGCGCGGCGGGCCATAGGGATCCAGGTGCGCGGCGCCGGACGCGTCGGCGCCCTGATCGCGGCGACGCTGTCGGCGGCGGGAGTGGGGCGGGTCGAGGTCCTGGACGGCGGGTTCACCGAGCCGGCGGACGTCGTGCCCGGCGGACTGACCGCCGAGGACATCGGGCAGCGGCGGGACGCGGCGGCCCGGCGTCTGGTCCGCCGCTCGGCGCCCGACCGCGCTCCGCGCAGGGCGGAGGTGGCGGAGCCGGGCGGCGGAGAGCCGGCGCTCTGTCTCGTCGTGGTGGCCCCGCGCGACGGGCTCGGCGCCTACGCACCGGACCCGTTGCCCGCCGAGGACTGGGTCTCCGCCGGTATTCCCCATCTCTACGCGGGGGTTGTGGAGGCGACGGGTGTGGTCGGCCCGCTGGTGGTGCCGGGGAGCACGGCTTGCGCCACCTGCCTGGAGCGGGACCGGACCGAGCGGGATCCGGCCCGGTCGATACTGCTCGCGCAGTGGCGTTCGGGGCGGCGCAGGGTGGTGTCTTCGGCCTGTGACGCCGCGCTGGCCACCGTGGTCGCCGGGCTCGCAGCCTGTCACGCACTGTCCTTCCTCGACGGTGACCTGCCGGCGAGCGCCGACGCCCGCTGGGAGGTGTCGCTGCCGTCGGTGCAGTGGCGGTCCGAGCGGATCGCGCCCCACGCCGACTGCCCGTGCGGTGCCGCGGGCAGGACTGAGAGCAGAGACACCTCGGGGATCGGTCCGACACACGAGACAATGGCCGGGTAACCGCCGTCAACGGCGCGACGCCGTAAGGCCGATGCGGCACGCCGGCTGGGATTTGGAGGGGCGTATGTCTGATCTTCCCCGGAAGGCGGTCACTCGTACCGCGAAGTTGGCCGCACTGCCGCTGGGCTTCGCCGGCCGTGCCACGTGGGGACTCGGCAAGCGGATCGGCGGCAAGTCCGCGGAGATCGTGGCCCGTGAACTGCAACAGCGCACGGCGGAGCAGCTGTTCAAGGTGCTCGGCGAGCTTAAGGGAGGCGCAATGAAGTTCGGGCAGGCGATGTCCGTCTTCGAATCGGCGCTGCCCGAGGAGGTCGCCGGCCCCTACCGCGCGGCACTGACCAAGCTGCAGGACGCCGCTCCCCCGATGCCGACGCGCACTGTCCACGCCGTGCTCGCGCAGCAGATGGGCGAGGAGTGGCGCGAACTCTTCCTGAGCTTCGAGGACAAACCCTCGGCCGCCGCCTCCATCGGCCAGGTGCACCGGGCGGTGTGGCACGACGGGCGCGAGATCGCGGTCAAGGTGCAGTACCCGGGCGCGGGTGACGCCCTGCTGTCGGATCTCACCCAGCTGAGCCGTTTCGCCAAGCTCCTGGGCCCCCTCGTCCCGGGGATGGACATCAAGCCCCTGATCGCCGAACTGCGCGACCGGGTCTCGGAGGAGCTGGACTACGAGCTGGAGGCTCAGGCACAGCGCGAGCACGCGGCGGAGTTCGCGGGCGATCCCGATGTGGTCGTGCCGGACGTGGTCCACCAGTGCGACCAGGTGCTGGTGACCGAGTGGATCGACGGCATACCGCTGGCCGAGGTGATCGCCGACGGCACACCTGAGCAGCGCGACCGCGCCGGCCAGCTGCTGTCCCGGTTCCTCTTCTCGGGCCCCGCCCGTACGGGACTGCTGCACGCCGACCCCCACCCGGGAAACTTCCGGCTCCTTCCGGGAGAGGAGGGCGAGCCCCTGCGGCTTGGCGTGCTGGACTTCGGCACGGTGGACCGGCTGCCGGGCGGGCTCCCGCGCCCCATCGGCGAATGTCTGCGGATGACGCTGGCGGGCGAGGCCGAGGCCGTCTACCGGATGCTGTGCGAAGAGGGCTTCGTCAAGGAGACGATCGAGCTCGACCCGGAGGCGGTGCTCGAGTACCTGCTGCCGATCATCGAGCCCGCCGAGGCGGAGGAGTTCACCTTCACCCGCGGCTGGATGCGCACGCAGGCGGCGCGGATCGCCGACATCCGCTCCCCGGCACACCAGTTGGGCAAGCAGCTCAACCTGCCGCCCGCGTATTTGCTGATACACCGTGTGACGTTGAGCACCATCGGCGTGCTCTGCCAGCTGAACGCGTCGGTGCGGCTGCGGGAGGAGCTGGAGGACTGGCTGCCCGGGTTCCTCGAACCGGAGGAGGGTGGCGGCGCCCACGAGGCGGTCGGGGAGCAGGAGGGACCCGGCGCGGACGTGGCGCTCGAGGCACAGGGCTGACCGGAGGACTGGCCGGCGCGTGGCGGTCGGGGGGCCGGCGTGCGGTCACCACCAGGCCGAGTCGAGCCTGCCCTCGATCGCCCTGATGTTGGCCCGTGCGCAGTCCTCGCACAGGTAGAGGCGGACCCCGTTCTCCACGGAAAAGGTCCAAGTCGCGGGCGTCCCCTCGGCGGTCGTACCGCATCTGGAGCACACGGTGCTCTCCGCGCCCGGTGCCTGCGCGCCCTGCTGTCCGGGCTGCGGCGTCTTGTCCTGGTCCACCTCGCGACGATACCGCCGCCCCTGGCCGTCCGCGCGGGCAACGCACCGCGGGGGCCGGTCCGAACGGACCGGCCCCCGCGGGGACAGCGTGTGCCGTCAGTTCATGACGGCCATGGCCAGTGCGCGGCGGGCGCGCATCGACACGCGCTCGGCACGGCGCTGCATCCGCCGGGCGGCGACCAGGCGCACGGCCTGACGTTCCGCATCGGCTTCGCGCCGGCGCTCGTGCATATGCGCACGAGCCAGGGCTTCTGGGATGAGTTGCATTTCGCGAGTCCTGTTCTGACGCGAGGCGTTCGCGCCGATGGTGGTGACAGCTGGAGTGGCGGAGCCTGACGGCTCGCTGGCGGAAGAGGTCATCGGGGCCTGCTTATGGGGATCGTGCGTGAGGGGTCGGTCGATGGTTCCTGCGGTGCTCATGCCGCGACCGGGTTCTTGCGCGGGCGACCACGCGGCCGCTTCCGGGCGACGACGACACCCTGGACGAAGAGCTCTCCGCCCCAGACGCCCCACGGCTCACGCCGCTCCTTGGCGCCGGCGAGGCAGGCCTCCATCAGCGGGCAGGTACGGCAGAGGGACTTGGCGTACTCGACGTCGGCCGGCGACTCGGCGAAGAAGACCTCCGGGTCGTAGGAGCGGCAGGGGACGGGTACGCCGAGGTTCTCGATGGCGTCGTCGAGCGCGGTCAGCGCGGTGAGGGGAGTCAAGGTGGAGTCCTCGGGAAGGGCGGGCGGGGAGATCGGCTGGGAAGGCGGTACGGACGGGGCGTGCGCTTCGAGTTGCACGGTGTGTTGTTCCTCGTCTGTCGTGCCGGCCGGTCGGCCGGTTGGCTGTTGGTACCGGGTGCTTCTGGTCCCGAGGCCCCTTCGCTCTGTCATCCCGCTGGGGAAAACAGAAGGGCCGCGGATCCCGGGTGGGGTTCCGCGGCCCTGAAGGCGCCGGCCTGATGCTGGATCAGGCTGGATCACTCCAGGGTTCGAGCCCACGGAAGGCCCACATCGAGTGGTGGTGCGTCGTCTGCTGCTGGGTCTCGGCACTGGCCGCCGCAAAGGCATAGGCCTGAGCCTCTGCCGCTGCTACTCCTGCTTCCAGTGCCTTGGTCGGTCGCTCATTGCGCTCCAGGACGGGGAGGCCGCCCAGGCCGGACACGGGAAGCACGGCGAAGTCGCCGGACATACCGGTGCGGATGAACGCCGAGGAGAAGCCGAGCGAGCAGGCGGAGGCGGCCGAGCGATCGGTCATTTTGGCGGTGCTGACGAAGCTGGTCTTGATGCTGATCACTGGAATCGCCTCCTCTCGGCGTCTCGGGGACCGGGCGAGCCGGTCGCGGTATTCGGATAAGTACAGCACGAGGACAGGGCTTCAGAGAAGCCGCCGTTCGCGTGGTTAAGAACCTATGGGGCTTGCCTGGGCGGGCGCAAACTATTTTTTCGACGAGTTTGCATCAGTCCTCCTCGTCGGCCCCCATCGGCTCCTCACCTGCGCAGATGGCCAGAACATCGGTGCCGAAGCGCTCCAGCTTGCGGCCGCCGACCCCGGAGATGCCGGCCAACTCGCCCTCGGTGCCCGGCACCGCCTCCGCGATCGCCATCAGTGTCTTGTCGGTGAACACGCAGTACGCGGGCTGGCCAAGCTCCTTGGCGCGGTCGGAACGCCACTCGCGCAGCCGCTCGTACAGGGCCTCGTCCATGTCCGAGGGGCAGTCCTCGCAGCGCATCAGCTTCATCTCACCGGCATCGGTGAGGGTCTTGCCGCAGACCCGGCACAGCACCGGCCCGCGCCGCTTGCGCTTGCCGCCGCTGCCGCGCTCGACACCGCCCGTGCCACCGGTCCCGCGGCTGCCGGGCCCGGCCGATCCGGGACGCAGGCCGTTCAGGAAGCGGCTCGGGCGGCGGGAGGCGCGGCCGCCCGGAGCGCGGGACAACGCCCAGGACAGGCACAGGTGGAGCCGGGCGCGCGTGACGCCCACGTAGAGCAGCCGGCGCTCCTCCTCGACCTGCTCGTCGGTCTTGGCGTAGGTGATCGGCATCATGCCCTCGGTCAGGCCGACCAGGAACACCGCGTCCCACTCCAGGCCCTTGGCCGAGTGCAGGGAGGCGAGGGTGACGCCCTGGACCGTGGGGGCGTGCTGCGCGGCGGCGCGCTCGTCGAGCTCGGTGACGAGATCCGCGAGCGTGGCGCCGGGCTTGGCGCGGGCGAAGTCCTCGGCGAGGCGGACCAGTGCCGCGAGGGACTCCCAGCGGTCGCGCACCGCGCCCGATCCCGCGGGCGGCTCGGTCGTCCAGCCCTTCGTGGAGAGTACGGCCCGGACCTGGGAGGGCAGGTCCTCCGCGTCGTCGAGCAAGGAGTCGTTGGCCCCCGCCCGGGCGGCGCCGCGCAGGGCGACCCCGGCCTCGCGGACCTCCTGGCGCTCGAAGAAGCGCTCCGCGCCGCGCAGCTGGTACGGGACGCCCGCGTCGGCCAGGGCCTGCTCGTAGACCTCGGACTGGGCGTTGATCCGGTAGAGAACGGCGATCTCGCCGGCCGGGACGCCCGCGGCGATCAGATCGCGGATGCGGCGGGCGGTGCCTTCGGCCTCGGCGGGCTCGTCCCCGTACTCGACGTAGGCGGGCTCGGGGCCGGGATCGCGCTGGGAGACCAGCTCGAGACGGTGCTCGGCGGCGCGGCCGCGGGCCTGGCCGAGCAGACCGTTGGCCAGGTGCACGACCTGGGGTGTGGAGCGGTAGTCGCGGACCAGCTTGACCACGGTCGCGTCGGGGTGGCGGGTGCGGAAGTTCAGCAGGTGGTCAGGGGTGGCGCCGGTGAACGAGTAGATCGTCTGGCTGGCGTCGCCGACCACGCACAGGCTGTCCCGGTCCCCGAGCCACAGATCCAGCAGGCGCTGCTGGAGCGGGCTCACGTCCTGGTACTCGTCGACCACGAAGTGCTGGTACTGGCGGCGGACCTGCTCGGCGATGTCGTGCCGGTCCTGGAGGATGCCGACCGTGAGCAGCAGCACGTCCTCGAAGTCGATGGCCGCGCGGTCGCGCTTGAGCTGCTCGTACATCGCGTAGATCTGGCTGATTTCCGCCGGGTCGCGCGGAGCCTCCCGCAGGGACTTGGCGACTGCGGCTGGGTAGTCGGCGGGCACGGTCTGGGTGACCTTGGCCCACTCGATCTCGCTGGTCACGTCCCGCAGCTCGTTCCGGTCGAGGCGGACGCGACAGCGAGCGGCGGCCTCGGCGACCAGCTGGATCTTGCGCTCCAGGAGCCGGGGCAGATCGCCGCCGACGGCTTTCGGCCAGAAGTACTGCAGCTGGCGCAGGGCCGCGGAGTGGAAGGTGCGGGCCTGGACGCCGCCGGCGCCGAGCTGGCGCAGCCGGCCCCGCATCTCACCGGCCGCCCGGTTGGTGAAGGTGACCGCGAGCACGCTGGCGGGCTGGAGTATCCCCGCGCGGACGCCGTACGCGATGCGGTGGGTGATCGCGCGCGTCTTGCCCGTGCCGGCGCCTGCCAGCACGCACACCGGGCCGTGCAGGGCGGTCGCCACCTCGCGCTGCTCGGGGTCGAGCCCGTCGAGCACCGCGTCGGCCGACTCGGGGACCTGCGGGAAAAGAGAGGAGTGCGTTGCTGCTGTCACCCCGCCATGCTGCCAGGTCGCGGGAGGCGGGTGCGGCGGTTGTCCACAGGGACCCGGTATTCGTCGTACGAACCGGCACAGGCCTGCGTGCCCGCCGGCACCGGCCTCCCGAACCCGGCACCCGCGCCCCCTGCACCCGTCGTCCGCAGGCTCGGGAATCGCCGGGCCGGTCGCCTACGTTCTAGGGCGAGGTGAACACGCACCCGCGAGCTGAGGAGCACGAGAGACGATGCAGGGCACTGTGACGATGTACAGCACCACCTGGTGCGGCTACTGCCGCCGCCTGAAGAGCCAGATGGACCGCGAGGGCATCGCGTACACCGAGGTCAACATCGAGCTGGACCCGGAGTCGGCGGCCTTCGTCGAGAAGGCCAACGGCGGCAACCAGACCGTTCCCACTGTTCAGGTAGTTCCCTCCAATGGTGGCGCTGAAGTCGTGATGACGAACCCGAGCCTTGCCCAGGTGAAGCAGGCGCTCGGCGTCTGACCGCCACGACACGCAACCCCTGATCGGCTTGGAGCTGATCGGGGGTTTTGTGTTCTCAGGGCACTTTCCCGTTTTGGAAAGCCGGGGATCTTGACCGTGCTGGCCGCAGGCCAGAAGCATCGAACGCGACAAGAACTGTCGACGTAAGGGGGAAGCCGTGGGCGCACCGCTGCGGAAACTGTCGGGAGACCCGGAGTGCAAGAACGGCACGTGCCCCACGCTGTGGGGTACGGACGACGGCAAGGACTACGTGGTGCAGGGTTACGTGATCACCGATCCTGAGCGGCTGGCACAGCTCGATCTCCCCGAGGGGGAGACGGCCGTCATGGTCCCGGCCGCCGTACTTGAGGAGTTCTTCCGTGCTCAGCGGTGAGGAGTTCGGCCGTCTCTTCGAGACCTTCGAGCGGACTGCGTTCCGGCTGGAGACGCTCGACGTGTATGACGTGGAGGAGGAGCGGGAGGAGATCTCTCGGTTCCTCGCGGGTGAGGACATGGGCCCGGAGTGGAGCGACAACCCATGGGTGCGCTCGATGACCGACAAGGGCAAGAGCGTGTCCCGCGTCCACGTCCTGCGCTCCCCTCTGACTGACTACCTGCGTTACGAGCTCTCGGCTTACCTCGGCAACATCAAGGCCGGGGAGTCCATCGGGATCATCGACCTTGCCGAGCAGAAGGTGACCGGCCTGCCCGATCACGACTTCTGGCTCTTCGACGACCGTGACGTGTACCGCATGCACTACACCCCCGAGGGCAAGTTCATCGGCGGTGAACTCCTGCCTACCGACCGACTGAGGGAGTACCAGGGTTACCGCGACCTGGCGCTCACCCGCGCCGTGCCGTTCGCGGCCTACTGGGAGCGGCATCACTGACCACGGAGTCGATCGGGAGAGCCCTGCGGGCACTGCGGGAAGCATCGGGACTGACCGGTGACGCTGTAGCCCGCAGGGCTTCCATGTCCGCAGGGAAGCTCTCGAAGATCGAGAACGGCCGGACCCTGCCCACCGTTCAGGACGTCGACCTGATCCTGTCCGCGCTCGGCGTCTCGGCCGCAGTGAAGGAACAGTTCCTCGCAACTGCCCGAGCCGAGGTCACCGAGGCCACAGCGTGGCGCCTGCTACGCCGTATGGGCCCGTGGAAGCACCAGAACACCATCAAGGCCATCGAGGCCAACACAGCCGCTCTCAGGCTGTTTCAGGGGCAACTCATCCCCGGGCTCCTCCAGACACCGGAGTACGCCACGGCGGTGTTCTCCCTGCCCCCAGCTTTGCCGGACGAGACCAGGGCTCGGACGGTGGCAGCGAGGATGGAGCGGCAGGCGACGCTCTACGAAGAAGGCCGGTCGTTCTACTTCGTGATCTGTGAGCACGTCCTACGGTGGCTGATCTGTGAGCCAGTCGTGATGGCGGTACAACTTGATCGGCTCGTGTCCCTGTCCCGCCTTCCCAACGTGACCGTTGGGGTGGTTCCCCTGACTGGTCGGATGCCGGACTTCCCCATGACGTGCTTCAGCATCCACGATGACCGGCTTGTGATCGTCGAGACGTTCCACTCGGAGATCACGACACGGGACCCCAGGGACATACAGACGTACGTCGACACCTTCGAGCGGTTCGCCGACGTGGCGCTCTTCGGCGATGACATGCGCGCCCTGGTCGAGAGCATCCGAGACGAGTTCTTGCCTCAACAGGAAAGAACGTAGGGCCGCTTCGCTGGAGCCCCAAGGATGGATCGCAGCGAGATCCAGGCGGGGAGGCCGTACAGGATGAGCACACCGAAGACGACGATGGCGGAGCCAGTGCACGTGACAGCTCCAGCCCGGGAGCCGGACCCCGTGGCAGGCTGCCGCGAGTGCCTCGGTATCGCGGTGACTCGAACCAACGCCCGATCGGCTGGCGACTACTCGAAGGCGTCAGATGCGAACGTCGTACTCCGTACACACCTGCGGGAAGACCACGGGGCCGAGTGATGGTGCGCTCCGTCATGCGGTACGTGAAGCACAGGATCACGCAGCACCCGGACACTGACGTGACCTTCGAAGCGGAGTGCCTTCACTGCAAGTGGATGGCCACGCCCTCGACGGATGGCGCTGCGGTCGACGTGGAGTGCATGAGCCACACAGGCCGGAGCGGGCACAGGGGCTTCCGACGGATCTGCACATCGTTCGCGATGGTGGTCCGGGAAGAGTGAGGGACAGGCCCCCGGCGCGCTGAGGGACGGCGAGCATCACGACCGAGGTGCGCCGGAGGGGGGAGCGGTTCGAGCGACCTGCACCCCCTGTGCCTGCCTCTGTCGACTCCCCCCGTGGTCGGCAGGGGCAGGCATCATTACGCCTGTCAGACGGCGTCAGACGCCCACGTATGACAGCGACCCCCGGCGTGAGCCGAGGGCCTGCCGGAAGGCGCTGTGCGCCTGTCTCAGGCGCTCTCTCCAAGGTGGCGGTAGAGGGTGGCTCGGGAGATCCCGAGAGCCTTGGCGATGGCGCTCACGCTCTCGCCCTTCGCCTTCCTGGCACGGGCCACGGTGAGCACGTCCTCATCGACCACGGTCGGCCGTCCGCCAGTACGCCCCTGTGCCTTTGCTGCGTCCAGTCCTGCGCGGGTGCGCTCCTTGATGAGGCTGCGCTCGAACTCCGCCATGGCTCCGACCACCTGAAGCATGAGACGGCCATCGGCCGTACCAGGGTCGATGTTGGCCAGTGCACCCGTGAGCACCTTGAACCCGATGCCGCGCTCTCGAAGGGTGTCGACCATGGTCACCAGGTCGATGAGGGAACGGGCGAAGCGGTCAAGCTTCCACACGCACAGGGTGTCCCCGGGGCGGGCGTAGTCGAGCGCTGCCCGCAGCTCTGCCCGGTCGGTGTTCTTGCCCGATGCCTTGTCCTCGAAGATCCGGGCGCAGCCTGTGGCCGTCAGTGCGTCGCGCTGCAACTGCGCTTCCTGGTCATCGGTAGAGACGCGGGCGTAACCGATGAGCTGACCAGTGATCGTGTTCGTCGTCACGATCGGGACTGTCTCAGAACTCGTCTCAATACATCAAGCCCGAGACGGAAGTTTCGAGACGGGTTTTGAACAGGGCTGCGCCCCCTTCTGGGGCGCTTGCCGTCTCGTCTCACAAACCTTGGTTTTCGAGACGCCCGTTACTGGTCACGCTGCGCCACGGTCGTGCGCCTGCCTGCCTGTCCTTGTGCTCTCGCCCGCCTCGCTCGCCCTGGCTCAGCCTGTCGACGGCGGAGGGAGGCAGGGGCGACGTGAGAGGCAACGGCGGAAGGGGGGTATGACCCCTTGAAGGGGCCTTGCTCGACCGCCGTGTCTTGGCGGCCCAAATCCTGCCACGGTTCTGGGGTCCGCCTGAGAGGCGCCTCACATGCGATGACCTGCGCTTTTGTTCCTGGAGACCTGTAGATTTCGGAGTCCTTGTTGAGTCTTCGGAGAAGGGAAGCCCGCGATACAGGAGCACGTATGGCGTCGTGCGCTGGTGCGCTCGAACATGAAGCACGCAGAGAAGCTGGTCGGCGTCGCCATGGCGTTGTACGCGGACTACGAGACAGGCGAGAACGTGTGCCCGTCGAACGGGACGATCGCCAAGGAACTCGGCTACGGCGGGAAGGCCCCGGAGCAGACGGTCAACAAGATCGTGGGCAGACTGCGTAAGGCTGGCTGGCTCACGAAGACCGGCAAGGTGCCGGATGGTCCAGTGATCTACCGACTCACCTTGCCGAAGCAGGGGGGTATGGCTGAGGAGCCATACAACCTACATACCTTCAAGAGCGACGGCGGCAGGAGTGAGGAGCCAGCGGCGAAGAGCAAGCCGGTAGGCGAAGAGCGGCCCCCCGTAGGGGGCCGACAGGGCGAAGACGAAGGACGCAAGCAGCCGGCGAAGGTGGGCCGCGTGAGCGGCCCCCAGCAGGAAGACGAAGGGGCTGGCTCCCTTGGGGGGCCTTCGGCCCCCACCTTGTCCTTCGTAGATCTTGGCAAGGCCAGGCAAGAGGAACAGCGTCGACGCTGGTTCGGAGACGCGTACGCAGCTCCCTCGCCGGTGGACTTCGACTACGACGGCTTGACCGACCGGCTTCAAGAAGCAGGGCACGAGCCGCCGCCCTTCTGATCGCAAGACAGAAGGCCCCCAGGTCGGGGGCCTTCCTCGGTTACTCAGCCTGCATCAGGCAGAGGGAACCATCTCGATTCCCTCTGCTCCCTTGGCTTCCTCCCCGGCCTTCGCCCGCTGCGCTTCCCGTTCCGCTTCGAAGTCCTCCCAGCGGCTGACGATCTCCCACTCCACACACGTAAGCGCCTTCGGCTTCTCGTACGGCTTGCCCGGCAAAGAGATCGGCGTGATCGGTGAGAGCACCTGAGAAGACTTGGAGGGCACATCCCAGTACGTGATGCCCTGCTGCTTGATGTTCTCGATCAGGTCGCCGGGATCGATGGCCAGGACGTCATGTCCGAAGTACGCCTTGACCTTGTGCTTCTTCAGCCACTCGCGCCGTTCGTCGACGCTCGACCGCTCCCACCACTCCGCGTAGCCCTCGCCCGTACCCGTCCATACGGTCACTGGCTTCGGCCCCTCCTGGCTCGTGACCTTCTCCCGATCCTGGGCAAGGCTGGCGACTTGCGAGGCGTACGCGACGGCGCTGAGCTCGTCCTGCTGGAGTTCCTTCAGGAGCTGGTTCATCTTGCCGTCGATCACGGCGAGCTTCGCCGCACGGCTGTCGTCGATGGTCGTCTTCGACTCCATCCGTTCCAAGTGGCCGATCTCGCCCAACAGGGTCGACTCCAGCCAGGGGTACAGGTCTTCGGCCCAGAACCTCTGCTTCGGGCATGCCTGGATGCCCTTGCTCTTGTTGCCGTGACAGCGGTACCGCTCGCGCTTGCCCTTGGCCGGGTCGCCCTTCACGAAGTAGAGGGCGCTCCCGCACAACAGGCAGAACGTCACGCCCACCGTCGGCGACGTAGAGCCCTTCTGCTTCTTGTACTTGACCGAGGCGACGGCTTCCGACAGCTTCGTCCACTCCTCCTCGTTCAGTACCGGCTCAGAGCGCATGACAGGTGTGCCGTCGTCGTTGCGGGCTACGGCGCCACTGGCGCGTACGTACTCCCCGAGCAGGGAGCGGCTGATCAGTACGGCTTGCACTGTGGTCGGCGTCCACCTGGCTCCCCGAGGCTTCGGATCGGCCAGCCGAGTTGTGCTCTCGCCTGCCGCCGCGCGGATGCGAGCGATGTCCTGAGCCGTGGGTACGCCTTGCTCGTTCAACCAGTCGGCGACGGCCGAGAAGCTCGGCTTCTCGATGAAGCGCCGGATCATCTCGATCAGCGTCGGGCCGTACTCGGGGTCGAGTTCCAGAGTGAAGCCTGCGTCGCCCTTCACTGCTCTACGTCCGAACGGGACAAGGCCACCCGGCCAGCGGCCGGTCTTCCGCATGGTCTCCCGGGAAGCCTTGTTGCGGGCCTTGATGGCGTCCAGCTCGGCCTCTGCGACCACAGCCAGGATCTTGGCGATGGTCTTGCCCCACGGCTTCGAGAGGTCGAATCCCTCCTCGCAGGAGATGAGGCCCTTACCGTTCGCCTCGCACCACTCGATGATGTCCGAGAGGTGGCGGACCGACCGCGCGATGCGGTCGATCTTCAGGATGATGATGTGGTCGAACTGGTCCTTCTTGTTGTTGAGCCAGTCGCCCAGGGACGGGCGTACCCACGGCGAGATGGACGCCGACACGTCGATGTCGACGGCGAAGTCGACCAACTCCATTTCCTCCGCGTCCGCACGCTTGCTGATGCGGGTGCGTTGCGTCTCCTCCCCCGTCTGGTTCTCGTTGCCGACGGACAGACGGACCACGCCAAGAGCCCTGGGCTTCTCGCTCACGCTCTTCCCTCCCCCACAAGGGGCGGCCCTCCCTGGCCGCCCTCACGTAGCGGGAAGTCTACAGACCGTGCCGACCGTCCTGTTCCCGGACGGTTCCACGCTGACGAACCCGTCGCTGGCCCAGGTCAAGCAGAAGATCGGCGCCTAGCACGTCCCCGTGCCCGGCCCCGCGCGACAGCGGGGTCCGGACCGTCAGAGCACATCCCCGGGCCTGGGCAGCGGCTTGCCGTACCAGAGCTCGATGAGGCGGGCCGCGATCGAGATCCCGTACGGAGGCAGCACCTCCCCGGACTCGAACGCGGCCCGCAGGTCCTCCCGGGAGAACCAGCGCGCCTCGTGGATCTCCTCGCCGTCCACGGTGATCTCCGACGAGGTCGCCTGTGCGGTGAAACCGAGCATCAGGCTGGAGGGGAAGGGCCAGGGCTGGCTGGCGACGTACTGCACGTCACCGACGGTGACGCCCACCTCCTCGCGCACCTCGCGCCGCACGGACTGCTCGATCGACTCGCCGGGCTCCACGAAGCCCGCGAGCGTCGAGAAACGGCCCTCGGGCCAGTGCACCTGGCGGCCGAGCAGGGCACGGTCCTCGTCGTCCGTGACGAGCATGATCACGGCAGGGTCGGTCCTCGGGTAGTGCTCGGCGCCGCACGCCTGGCAGCGGCGGATGTGCCCCGCTGCCGCGATGACCGTGCGCTCGCCGCAGCGCGAGCAGAAGCGGTGCAGCCGCTGCCAGTTCTCCAGCGCCACCGCGTGCACCAGCAGCCCCGCGTCCCGCGGGCTGAGCAGCAGACCCGCCTCGCGCAGCCCCGCGGGCCGGGCCGACTGGTCCATGCGGCCGGGCAGCGAGTCCTTCTGGAGGGCGAAGTAGCGCACCCCGTCCTCGTCCGTGCCGAGGAAGTAGCGGTGGGTCTCGGTGACCGGTGCCTCGAAGGCGGGGGTCATGACCAGCTCGGTGCGGCCGTCCGGTGTGTCGTCGATCAGCGCCTGGCCGCCGGAGACGACGAAGACCCGGGTCGTGGGGTGGCTCCATGCCGCAGCGAGCCATGCCTCGTCGAGACGGTTGTGCGCTTCGCGGTCGATGCCGCTCGGCGCGGTCAGGGCGATGGGGCGGTCTGCGGCGGCGTAGCTGTCGGTGCTCACGGTGTTCTTCCAACTCCCCCGGGTGATCGGTGTCGGTTCAGCGAAGTGCGGCGGCCAGGTCGCCCCACAGGTGGGCGGAGGCTTCCACGCCCTTGACGAGGAGGTCCAGCTCGACCTTCTCGTCGGGTGCGTGCCAGCCGTCGGACGGTACGGAGATACCGAGGAACAGGACGGGGGCGTCGAGAACGTCCTGGAGGTCGGCGGCCGGGCCGGAACCTCCCTCGCGGGTGAAGCGGATCTTCTCGCCGTCGAAGGCGCGGCCCATGGCGCGGACGACCGCCCGCAGGGCCGGGTGGTCCAGCGGTGTCAGGCACGGGCGGGTGGCGGCGCCGAAAACGATCTCGTGGCGGATCCCGGCGGGGACGCGGGCGGCGACCCAGTCGGCGACGGCCCGCTCGATCTTGTCCGGCTGCTGCCCGGCCACCAGCCGGAACGACAGCTTCACGAAGGCCGACGACGGGACGATCGTCTTGCCGCCGGCGCCCTGGTAGCCGCCGCCGATGCCGTTGACCTCGGCGGTCGGGCGGGCCCAGATGCGCTCCAGCGTGGTGTACCCGGCCTCGCCGAGCGTTCCGTGGGACTTGGCGGTGCGCAGCCAGGACTCCTCGTCGAAGGGGAGCTCGGCGAACAGCTCCCGCTCGGCGTCGCCCAGCGGCGCGACGCCGTCGTAGAAGCCGGGGACCGTGACCCGCTCGTCCTCGTCGTGCAGGGCGGCGACGATGCGGGCGGCGACCGTGGCCGGGTTGGGGACGGCGCCGCCGAACGAACCGGAGTGGATGTCCTGGTCGGGGCCGTACAGGGTGATCTCGCAGTCGGCGAGGCCGCGCATGCCGGTGCAGACCGTGGGCGTCGTCTCGGACCACATGCCGGTGTCGGAGACGATCACGGCGTCGGCCGCGAGGCGGTGCGCGTGCTCCTCGACCAGGGCACGGAAGTGGGGAGAGCCCGACTCCTCCTCACCCTCGACGATGAGCTTGAGGTTGACGGCCGGTGCCGTGCGGCCGGTGGCGGCGAGGTGCGCGCGTACGCCGAGGGTGTGGAAGAACACCTGGCCCTTGTCGTCGGCGGCGCCGCGCGCGTACAGGCGGCCGTCCTCGATCACCGGCTCGAACGGGTCGGTGCGCCAGCCGTCCTCGCGGGCCGCGGGCTGCACGTCGTGGTGTCCGTAGACCAGCACGGTGGGCGCGTCCGGGTCGCTGGACGGCCACTCGGCGAACACGGCGGGAGCACCCGGCGTCGGCCAGACCTCGGTGACGGGGAAGCCGGTCTCCGCGAGCTTGGCCGCGAGCCAGTCGGCGCTGCGCCGTACATCGTCGTCGTGGTCGGGCTGCGCCGACACGGACGGGATCCGCAGCCACTCGACGAGGTCGTCGACGAAGGCGGTGCGGTGCTGCTCGATGTACGTACGGACAGCGCTGTCCGGGGTCTCGCTCATGCTCCTGAGCCTAACGGGCCACCGGCTCCGGCTCGTCGGCCGTCCCACCCAGCAGGATGCGCTCCAGCCCCGAGCGGTCCGGGAGCGTGCCGGGTCGGACGACTTCCCCGCTGCGGACGAAGACGAACGCGGCGGAGACGGCGTCCAGCGGGACGCCCTGCTGCTCGGCCCAGGCGAGGCGGTAGACCGCGAGCTGGAGGGGGTCGGCGGCGCCGTCGCGGGCGGTCTTCCAGTCGACGATCTCGTACGTGTGCTCTCCGGTGCGGTACACCGCGTCGATACGGCCCCGTACGACGCGGCCCGCGAGGGTGATCTGGAACGACGCCTCGACGCGGTACGGGGTGTGGCGGGCGTACTCGGTGCGCTCGAACGCGTCCTTGAGCGCGGCGAGGTCCTGCTCGTCGGCAATGTCGTGGACGTCGGCGGCGGCTCCGGGGACGCCCGGGGCCCCGGGGAGGTCGTCCGGGTCGAGCATGGGCAGCGGCAGCTCCTCGAACCGCGACTCCACCCATGCGTGGAACCGGGTGCCGCGCCGCGCGGCGGGCTGCGGCGGCCGGGGCATGGGGCGGGCGAGGTCGTGGGCGAAGCCGTCGGGGTCGGCGGCGAGACGCAGGAGCTGCGAGGCCGACAGGGACCGCGGCAGCAGGACGTCACGGGTGGAGGCGCGGGTGCGGCGGAGCTCGCCGGTGAGCGCGTCGAGGTCGCGGTCCCACGAGGCGACGGTGCGGGCGTCCTCGGGGGTGAGGTCCCCCACGGGCGGCGCGGTGGCCCCGTCGCCGGGATCCTGGGGCGCGGGCATGTGCTCGGGCGACCGGTTCTGTTGGCGGGGGACGAGCGGCGCGGTGTCCATGTCGTCGTAGGAGGGCTCGTCGTAGGGGGGCTCGTCGTAGGGGGGCTCGTCGTAAGGGGGCTCCTCCTCGTCGGCCGGGGGCTCCTCGGGCCACTCCCCGTCGTCGGGCGCGTCCGGACCGGCCGGGTCAGCCGCAGGCATGGGCGGTGCCGCCGCGAGGGACGCCATGTGGGTCAGCACCGTCTCCGCCGCCTCGCGGCGGCGGGACAGGGAGGCCGGGTCCAGGGGCAGCGGCCAGGCGTGGTCCGCGTCCGCCGCCCGCAGCGCCGGGTTCTCCGCGTCCTCCTCGGGCTCCTCCGCCCAGACCTCGATCTCGCCGTGGCCCTGCACGCAGTGCTCGTACAGCGCCTGGAGGAACGCCGAAGGGCCCCGGCGGCGCTTCTGGCTGGGGCCCCACCAGTGCGCCGAGCCGAGGAGGAGGGAGCGGGGCCGGGTGAAGGTCACGTACCCCAGGCGCAGTTCCTCCGTGTACTGGTGGTCCTTCATCGACTCCTTGAACGCCTTCAGGCCCCGCGCGTCCCACGACCGCACGTCCGGGAGCGTGTCCGCGTCACCCCGCAGCGCGTGCGGGAGCACCTTGGCCTGCGAGGTCCAGGACTCGCGCGCCTGATCGTTCGGGAAGTGCTTGGCGACGAGGCCCGGCACGGCGACGACGTCCCATTCGAGGCCCTTCGACTTGTGGGCGGTCAGCACCTTGACGGTGTTCTCGCCGCCCGGGAGGGCGTTGTCCAGGCCCTTCTCGTACTGCGCGGCGGTCCGCAGGAAGCCGAGGAAGGCCAGCAGCGTCGCCTCGCCGTCCAGCGCGGCGAACCCGGCCGCGACGTCCATGAAGTTGGCGAGGGTCTCGCGCCGGCGGGCCGCGAGTGCGTGCGGGGAGGCGGACAGCTCCACCTCGAGTCCGGTGGCGGACAGCACCCGGTGCAGGACGTCCATCAGCGGATCGGCCAGCGCCCTCCGCAGATCACGCAGCTCGGCCGCGAGACGGGCGAACCGCACCCGCGCGTCGGCCGAGAAGGGCAGGCCGTCGTCCTCCCCGCCGCCCGGCTCCAGGAAGGTGTCCAGGGCGTCGGCCAACGAGACGACCTCGGCCGGGTCGGTGCCCTCGACCGCCGCCGCGAGGCGCTGGTCGGGGTCGTCGTCGGCGCCGGTCCGGTGCACCAGCAGCCGTGCCCGGCGGCCCAGCAGCGCCAGGTCGCGCGGCCCGATCCGCCAGCGCGGACCGGTCAGGAGGCGTACGAGCGAGGCGTTGGCGCCCGGGTCCTGGAGGACTTCGCACACGGCGACCAGGTCGGCGACCTCCGGCAGGTGCAGCAGCCCGGACAGGCCCACCACCTCGACGGGGACGTCACGGGCGACGAGTGCCGCCTGGATCTCGGGGAAGTCGCCGGCCGTACGGCACAGGACCGCGATCTCGCCGGGCTCCTTGCCGGTGCGCACCAGGTGGGCGATCGAGTCGGCGAGCCAGTCGATCTCCTCGGCGTGCGTGGGCAGCAGGGCACAGCGGACGAGGCCGTCCCGCTCGGCGCCGGGCGCGGGCCGCAGCGCCTCCACCCCCTCGTGCATCGCGCGCAGCGGAGCCGCCAGGTCGTTGGCCAGGTGCAGCAGCCGGCCTCCGCTGCGGCGGTTCTCGCTGAGCGAGAAGCGGGCGGCGGGGCTGCCGTCGGAGAACGGGAAGTGGAGCGGGAAGTCGTCCAGGTTGGCCACGGACGCGCCGCGCCAGCCGTAGATCGCCTGGCAGGGGTCGCCGACCGCGGTGACGGCGTGCCCCGTGCCCTGCCCGAACAGCCCGGACAGCAGCAGTCGCTGCGCCACCGACGTGTCCTGGTACTCGTCGAGCAGGACGACCCGGAACTGATCCCGCAGGATCGTGCCGACCTCGGGACGGGTGAGCGCCAGCTCGGCGGAGAGCGCGATCTGGTCGCCGAAGTCGAGCAGGTCGCGCTCACGCTTGGAAGCCCGGTAACGGACGGTCAGATCGAGCAGCTCGCGGCGGGCCGCTGCCGCTTCGGGGACCTTGCGGAGGTCGGCGTTGCTCAGCTTGGCAGTCTCCAGGATGCCCAGCAGCTCGGTGTCGTACGCCGCGAGCCGCTCGGGGCGCACCAGATGCTCGGCGAGCTCCGCGTCGAGCGCGAGGACGTCGCTGACGAGCGAGGGGAAGGACCGGGTGAGCGCCGGGTACGGGCCCGGTGCTTCACGCAGCACGCGCGCGGCGAGCTGGTAGCGCGTGGCGTCGGCGAGGAGCCGCGCCGACGGCTCGAGCCCTATGCGCAGCCCGTGGTCGGTCAGCAGCTGTCCGGCGAAGGCGTGGTACGTCGAGATGCGGGGCTCGCCCGGAGGGTTGTCGGGGTCGATCGCGTCCGGGTCCGTCACCCCCGCCCGTACGAGCGCGGTCCGGACGCGCTCGGCGAGCTCGCCCGCCGCCTTGTTGGTGAACGTGAGGCCGAGGACCTGCTCGGGCGCGACCTGGCCGGTGCCGACCAGCCACACCACGCGCGCCGCCATCACCGTCGTCTTCCCCGAGCCGGCGCCGGCCACGATGACCTGCGGGGCGGGCGGCGCGGTGATGCAGGCCGTCTGCTCCGGGGTGAACGGGATGCCGAGGAGCTCCTTGAGCTGCTCGGGGTCGGTGATGCGTGCGGTCACCTCAAAGAGGCTAATGGGGACCACCGACAGCGGCGGTCCCCCTGGGCCGGGAGCGGAGGCGAGGGTCAAGGCGTGGTCGCACCGACACCGTCGCCCTCACCGGCGCCGTCCCTACCGGTCGCCGCGCCCGGTCCCGCCGACTCGACGTCCGCGCCCGTTCCCGTCCCCGTGCCGAACTGTGTGTTGCCGAGCTGCCCCAGGTCGAGGACCTCGTCCGCAGGAGGCGCCTTGACCTTCACGGGCCTGTCGAAGTCGGACAGCGCGACTGTGCCCGGTTCGCTGCCGCCCGTCTTGACGACCTTCAGCAGATACGGCTTGCCCTCCTTCGCCACGTACACGGTCGTCGTCTCCCGGCCCTTCTTCTTCACGAGGGTCACCACGGGTACGCCGTCGATCTCGCTGTCCTGGCCGAGCGTCATGCCCGTACGGTCCGCCTGTTCCTCGTCCAGCTCGGCGAGCATCTCGTCGAGGTCGCACACGCCCCGCATCTCCTCGACGGCGCTGGCTGGCATCTTGATCCAGCGGCCCTTCATCAGCTCGATCACGGTGTCGGTGTTGCCCCCGTCCGGCGAGGCGGAGGCGCGGCGGCTCAACGAGGCGCGCCAGAACGCCTCGTCGCCCTTCATGTACAGCACCTCGCCGAGCCTGCGGATGTCGGCGCGACCGCTCTCGATGCCCAGATGGCCCGTGCAGTTGGCCTTCGCGTCCATCGCGAGGTCGACCGACACCCGTTCCCCGTCGTCGGTCCCGATCGCGCCTTTCATGCGCAGCGACTTGGCCGCCTTCGTCGTCCTCACCGCCTTCTCGGCGATCTGATCGGCACTCAGGCCCTTCAGGGAGTCACCCGTCGCACCCGTCGTCGCGGCGGCGGGCACCCGGCCTTCGCCCGCCGCGTGCCCGGCCTTGACGCCGCTGTCCTGGGAACATCCCGCCAGTGCGGCGATCGCGCTCACGCACGCGATCGCCGTGCTCAGGGACTTTCTCGTGCCCGCCATGTGTCGCTCCTCGAAGATCCGCCTGCCGCAGCCCGTACCGGCTGCCGTGGACCTTCATTGGATGCAGGCAAAGGGAGTCAATGCTGACAAAAACACCGATCATTCCACTATTTGGCGGCCCTCCGGCTGAGCGCTGCACGAGGCGCGGAACGCGCAGTGCGTGCAGTGCTGGCCGGTCGACGGCGTGAAACGCTCGTCGAGCACCCGGCCGGCGGCGGTGGCCAGCAGTTCGCCGACCCACTCTCCCGAGAGTGCCTCCTGCGCCTGCACCTTGGGCAGTGCGTCGCCGCCCTCCTTCTTGGCGGCGGGCTGGCGCAGCTGGACGAGTTCGGCGCCGCCGGGCTCCGGTCTGCGCCCGTCGAAGACCTCGTCGACGGCGCCCTCGCGGACGGCCAGCTGGTACACGGCGAGCTGAGGGTGACGGGCGACCTCGTCCCGGGTGGGCGACTGCTTGCCGGTCTTGAAGTCCACGACGTAGGCGCGGCCCTGGGCATCCTGTTCGACGCGGTCCATGGAGCCGCGGATGCGCACCTCGTACTCCCCCGCCTCCAGGGCCACGTCGAAGTCGTGCTCGGTCGCCGCGGGGGTCCGTCCGCCACGGTCCATGACGTGCCAGCTCAGGAAGCGTTCGAGCGCCACGCGCGCGTGCTCCTTCTCCTGCTTCGACTTCCAGGGCGCGTCGAAGACCAGGGCGTCCCAGACGGAGTCGAGCCGTTCCATGAGGACGGCGAGGTCGGCGGGGCTGCGGCCGGACGCGACCTCGTCGGCGAGGACGTGGACGACGTTGCCGAAGCCCTGGGCGGCGGTGGCCGGGGCGTCCGCCTTGACCTCGCGCCCCAGGAACCACTGGAGCGCGCAGGTGTTGGCGAGCTGGTCCAGGGCGCTGCCCGAGAGGGTGACGGGCCGGTCCCGGTCGCGCAGCGGTACGGCGCTGTGCGTGGGGTCGAGCATGCCCCACCAGCGGTACGGGTGCGCCGACGGCACCAGGGGCTGGCCCTCGTCGTCGGTGAGCGCCGCGAGCCGGGCGAGACGGCGGGCGGCGGCGTCACGCAGCTCCGGGGAGGCGTCCGGGTCCACGGTGGTGGCCCGCAGCTCGGCGACGAGCGGGGCGACGGCGAGGGGGCGGCGGGGGCGGCCGGTGACGTCGCGGGGCTCGGTGCCGAGCTCCGCGAGGAAGCGGGAGGGCTGGTCGCCGTCGTCGGCGGGGGCCTTGACGGCGGTGACGACGAGCCGGTCGCGGGCGCGGGTGGCGGCGACGTAGAAGAGACGGCGCTCCTCGGCGAGGAGCGCGCCGGGGGTGAGAGGCTCGGCGAGGCCGTCGCGTCCGATGCGGTCGGCCTCCAGGAGCGAACCGCGGCGGCGCAGGTCCGGCCACAGGCCCTCCTGTACGCCGGCGACGACGACGAGACTCCACTCGAGGCCCTTGGAACGGTGCGCGGTCATCAGCCGTACGGCGTCGGGGCGGACCTGCCTGCGGGAGAGGGTGTCGGCGGCGATGTCCTGGGCGTCGAGCTCCTCGATGAAGTTGAGCGCGCCGCGACCGCCGGTGCGTTCCTCGGCGCGTGCGGCGGTCTCGAAGAGGGCGCAGACGGCGTCGAGATCGCGGTCGGCGTTGCGGCCGGCCGCGCCGCCGCGGAAGGCCGCGCGCTCCAGGCGCTGCGGCCAGGAGGTGCCGTCCCACAGAAGCCACAGCGCCTCTTCGGCGGTGCCGCCGCCTTCGAGCAGTTCCCGGGCCTTGCGCAGCAGTGCGCCGAGCCGCTGGGCGCCGCGGGCGTAGGCGGGGTCGTGCGCGACGAGGCGCTCCGGCTCGGCCAGCGCGCGGGCGATGAGCTGGTCGGAGGGAGGCGGCAGGCGGTTGCCCCCGGCCCGCTCCTCGTCGCGCAGGGCGCGGCCGAGGCGCCGGAGGTCGGCGGAGTCCATGCCGCCGAGGGGTGAGGTGAGAAGGCTGAGCGCGGTCTCGGTGTCGAGCCACGAGTCGCCTTCGCCGGGGCCGCCGTCGCCCTCGGCGTCGGGGCCGTCACCGGCCGCAGCGCCGTCGCGCGCACCCTCCGCGTGCGGGACGTCACCGCCGGGGGCGGGTGCTTCCTCGGCGCGTACGGGCTCACTCGCGTCCGCCGCGGTGGCGCCGACCGTCTCCGGACCACCGGAACCGCCCACCACCGCTTCCGGGCGCGGCGTACCGCCGCCGACGGCGGGCACATCACCGCCCGCGCCCCCGGCCCCCCCGGCCTCCGGTCCGGGCGCGTCCCCGCCAGGAACCTGCACGCCCTCGGCGACGGCGCCCAGCGCATCTGCGTCCGGCACCGGCACGTCCTCGGCCCCCTCGGCCCCCGCGGCCCCCGCGTCCGGCACGTCCTCGGCAGGGGCGGGCGACGGTGCAGCCTCGTCCGTGTCGGCCGGTGCAGGGCCGACGGCCGGGCCGCGAGCCGCCGCCGTCGCCGCCGCTCGGAGCGCCGTCAGGAGCGGGGCCACCGCCGGTTCGTGGCGCAGCGGGATGTCGTCGCCGTCGACCTCCAGAGGGACGCCCGCCGACGTCAGGGCCCGCCGCAGGGACGGGATCGTGCGGCCGCCCGCGCGGACCAGGACTGCCATCTCGCGCCAGGGCACCCCGTCCTCGAGGTGGGCGCGGCGCAGGATGTCCGCGATGTTGTCGAGCTCCGTGGACGCCGTCGGGTAGGTGTACGCCTCCACCCGGCCGCCCTCCCGGACCGCCGCCAGGTCGCGGTGCGCCCGGACCTTGTCCGCCGGGAGCCTGGTCAGCGGCATGCGGCGGGTCAGCAGGCGCGTCGCCTCCAGGAGCGCGGCCCCGCTGCGCCGGGACGTCGTGAGCACGGCGACGTCCGACGGCCTGCCGTCCGCGTGCCGGAAGGCGTCGGGGAAGTCGAGGATGCCGTTCACATCGGCCCCGCGGAAGGCGTAGATGGACTGGTCCGGGTCGCCGAAGGCGACCAGCGTGCGGCCCCCGCCCGCCAGCGCCCGCAGCAGCCGCACCTGCGCCGGGTCGGTGTCCTGGTACTCGTCCACGAACACCGCGTCGTACGGAAGGTCCCTGGGCGACAGCACGCTCTCCGCCAGCAGCACCGCGCGGTGGACCAGCTCCGCGTAGTCGAGTACGCCCTGCATGTCGAGCACGTCCAGGTACTCGGCCAGGAAGGCCGCCGCCGCGCCCCAGTCGGGCCGGCCGGTACGGGCCGCGAAGCGCGACAGGGCGTCCGGGCCCAGTCCGAGCTCGCGGCTGCGCGCCAGCACCGCCCGCACTTCGTCGGCGAAACCGCGCGTGGTGAGGCAGGCCCGCAGCTCGTCGGGCCAGCGCACCCCGGCCATCCCGTGGCACTCCAGGTCGATCTGGCCGGCGAGCAGTTCGCGTACGGCGAGGTCCTGCTCCGGTCCGGACAGCAGCCGCAACGGCTCGGAGAACAGGTCGGCGTCCTGGTGGGCCCGCACGAGGGCATAGCAGAAGGAGTGGAACGTGGTCGCCTGCGGCCCGTGCACCCCTTTGAGCCGCAGCGCCATGCGGTCGCGCAGTTCGACCGCGGCCTTGCGGCTGAAGGTGAGCACGAGGAGGCGCGCCGGGTCCGCGCCCCGGGCGATCCGCGCGGCGACCGCCTCCACCAGCGTGGTCGTCTTTCCCGTGCCCGGCCCGGCCAGGACCAGCAGCGGCCCGTGGCCGTGGTCAACCACGGCGCGCTGCGCCGCGTCCAGGTGAGGGGGTTCCACGGGGACCGGCGGGGTGCGCACCAGTCGGTACGCGCCCGGGGACCTCCGGCGCACCTGGTGCGGGTACGCCGGACGCCCGGTTGTGGAGGAGGAACTCACGTGGATCGCCGGTCCTGGTGGGTGTGCTGATGAGGAGAGTGCGGCGCGTGCCGCGCGCAAGGGACGCTACGCCCTGCCACGCCGCGCGGGCAGCGGTCGCGTCACGTACCCCGTACGGTCGTCGGACCGCCCGCAGCGCCGCCATTTGGCGGAAGCTGTCCTATGTGAGCCCCGTTGTGAGCCCCTTCGCTGTGAGGCACATCTCCCGGAACGGCGCCGCCCGGGCCGGCGTCGCGCCGCTCCACGCCGTCCCACCGCGCCCGCTTCATGTCGAGACGCGGCAGATGTCCCTCGGCGACGCGCGACGCGTCCCGCAGCGGTGTGCCCTCCGCGCGATAGTGGTCCAGAGCGCGCAGCTCGTGGCCGGGCAGCAGGACTCCGTCGGCCCGCACGACGCGCCACCACGGCACGGGGCCGCCGTAGAGCGCCATCACGCGGCCGACCTGGCGGGGTCCGCCCTCACCGAGCCACTCCGCGACGTCCCCGTACGTCATCACGCGGCCCGGCGGGATCAGCTCGGCGACCTCCAGAACCCGCTCCGCGTATGCGGGGTACTGCGGCAACTCGTCCATCCGGTCGTCCATCCGACCCATCCTGCCGCATGCCACCGACAGCGTCCCGGAGAGGGGGCGAACCGGCACACAGGCGGCAAAGAGGAGCATCTCGCGGACCCGACGCCCCCGCGATACACCCTGATGCCCCTCTCTGTCGTCCGGTCGTGCCACCATCGTGCGGGCGGTGACTGGTGATACGAGATCAAGAAGAGACCGAGACGGCGAAGGAGCAGGGCGTGCAGCCTTCGAAGGCGGCAGGCGGCCCTGAGCGCGAGCCGCATCCGGAATTGCCTGCTCCGCCGACCGACCAGGACGCCGCAAAGCCCGCGGCGGACGGGGAACCCACGGCCGGCGCGGACTCCGCCACGCCCGCGAACGCCCCAGGCACCACCCCGCCCGCGGACGCGCGAGCCGACGCCACCCCGCCCGCGGACGCGCGAGCCGACGAGCCCGTCGGCGGACCCCAGGGCTCGACGCGTGCCGACGTGAGCCGGGCCGACCGGGTCTCCGGCGACGAGCCGCTGCTCGCCGCCCGGGTCCACCGCCCCTCGGACCTGATGCGGCTGCTGGTCGGCATCCTGGCGATCGCCGTCGTCCTGGCGGTCGCGGCCTTCGCCCAGGGCACCACCACCGGTCTCGAGTCGGACATCAGCAAGGGCACCGGCCAGGCCCCGGACCTGCTGGTCAAGCTCGCGGGCCTGGTGTCCAGCATCGCCGTGCTGCTCGTCCCGGTCGCCTTCGCCATCGAACGCCTGGTCAAACGGGACGGCCTGCGGATCGCGGACGGCGTGCTCGCCGCGGTCCTGGCCCACGGCGTGACGCTCGCCACCGACCTGTGGGTCTCCCGCAGCGCCCCCGGCAGCCTCCAGGACGCGCTGACCCAGCCGCAGACGGACGGGCTGACGGACCCGGTGCACGGCTACCTCGCGCCCGTCATCGCGTACATGACCGCCGTGGGCATGGCCCGCAGGCCGCGCTGGCGCGTGGTGCTGTGGGTCGTCCTGCTGCTGGACGCGTTCGCCATGCTGGTCGCCGGGTACACCACACCCTTCTCGATCATCCTGACCGTCCTCCTCGGCTGGACCGTCGCGTACGGCACGCTCTACGCGGTCGGCTCCCCGAACGTCCGCCCCACCGGCCAGAACCTGCTCGCCGGCCTGCGCCACGTCGGCTTCCGCCCGGTGTCCGCGATGCGCGCCGAGGACACCCCGGAGAACGCCGACCAGGACCGCGGCCGGCGCTATCTGGTCTCGCTGGAGGACGGCCCCCCGCTCGACGTGACCGTCGTCGACCGCGAGCAGCAGGCGCACGGCTTCTTCTACCGGGTGTGGCGGCGTCTGACCCTGCGCTCGATCACCACGCGCCGCTCCATCCAGTCGCTGCGCCAGGCCCTGGAGCAGGAGGCGCTGCTGGCGTACGCGGCGATCGCCGCCGGGGCCAACGCGCCCAAGCTCATCGCCACCTCCGAGCTCGGTCCCGACGCCGTGATGCTCGTGTACGAGCACCAGGGCGGGCGGGTGCTCGACGCGCTGGAGGACAAGGAGATCACCGACGAGGTGGTCCTGGGCGCCTGGCGTCAGGTGAAGGCGCTCCAGTCCCGGCGCATCGCACACCGCCGGCTCGCCGGGGACGCGATCCTGGTGGACCAGGCGGGCCGGGTGGTCCTGACGGACCTGCGGGGCGGCGAGATCGCGGCCGGGGACGTGGTCCTGCGCATGGACATCGCCCAGCTGCTGACCACGCTCGGTCTGCGGGTGGGCGCCGAGCGGGCGGTCGCCGCGGCCGTGGAGGTGCTCGGGCCCGACAAGGTCGCCGACTGTCTGCCGCTGCTCCAGCCGATCGCGCTCACCCGCTCCACCCGTGCCACGTTGCGCCAGCAGGCGCGCGAGCGGGCGCAGCGCGAGCGCGAGGCGGTGCTGGAGGCGTCGGCGGCGGCCCGGAAAGCCCGTACGTCCCAGGCGGCGGCCGACGACCGCAAGGCCGTCCGCAGGGTCGAGCGCGCGGAGAAGCAGGCCGACAAACGGGCCCTGGACGAGGCGATGGAGGAGGCCCGCGAGGAGGACCTGCTCTCCCAGATCCGCCGCCAGGTGCTGCTGATCCGCCCGCAGGCCCCCGTGGAGCCGGTCCGGCTCGAGCGGATCAGGCCCCGTACGCTCGTCAGCTGCATCGCCGGTGCCGTCGCCGCGTACTTCCTGCTGTCGCAGATCGCGGGGATCAACTTCGGCACGGTCTTCGACAAGGCGCACTGGGGCTGGGTCGCCGCCGCCCTCGGATTCTCGGCGCTCAGCTACGTGGCGGCGGCGATGAGCCTGCTGGGCTTCGTCCCCGAGCGGGTCGGGTTCGGGCGGACCGTGCTCGCGCAGGTCGCCGGGTCGTTCGTCAAGATCGTGGCACCGGCCGCTGTCGGCGGTGTCGCGCTCAACACGCGCTTCCTCCAGCGCTCGGGGGTGCGGCCGGGACTGGCGGTGGCGAGCGTGGGCGCCTCGCAGCTCTTCGGGCTGGGCGCGCACATCCTGCTCCTGCTGTCCTTCGGCTACCTGACCGGGACGGAGCGGACGGCCTCGTTCACACCGTCGAGGACCGTGATCGCGGGCCTGCTGACGGTCGCCGTGCTGGTGCTGGTCGTGACGGCGATCCCGTTCATGCGCAAATTCGTCGCCACGCGGCTGCGGTCGCTGTTCGCCGGAGTGGTGCCGCGCATGCTCGACGTGCTCCAGCGGCCCGTGAAACTGCTCACCGGCATCGGCGGGATGCTGCTGCTGACCGGCGTTTTCGTGCTCTGTCTGGACGCGTCGATCCGGGCCTTCGACGGCGGGAACCAGCCTCTCAGCTACGCGAGCATCGCCGTGGTGTTCCTCGCGGGCAACGCCCTCGGGTCGGCCGCGCCGACACCGGGCGGTGTGGGCGCCGTGGAAGGCGCACTCGTGGGCGGCCTGCTGCTGGTGGGCGTGCCCACGGAGGTCGCCGCGCCCGCCGTGCTGCTGTACCGCACGATGACGCTTTGGCTTCCGGTGCTGCCCGGGTGGTTCGCCTTCAACCACCTCACGCGCAAGGGCGCGCTCTGACAGCGACCCTCCGCCGGACGGCCCGGGAATCACCCGTAGGGAGCAGTGGGGCCACCCGTACGGTGCCTTGACCGGTCCGCCACCCGCATGGACCGTTCGCCCGTGCGGAGCAAGCGGCGCCGTCGCACGATGGCCACATGCCGACCACTCGTACAGCGGCTCGTACGGCCGCCGTCGCCACCGCCGTCGCCGTCCTGCTGACTGCCGCCGGCTGCGGGGACGGCGGGGGGAACGACGAGGACCGCCCCAAGGATCTCGCCGCCCAGGTGCTGGAGTGGCAGCCGTGCCCGGCGCCCTCCGAGGCCGAGGGCGGCGGCACGAAGCCGTCTCCGCTGCCCGGGGGCACCGTCTGGGAGTGCTCGTTCCTGGACACGCCGCTCGACTGGGACGAGCCGGACGGCGAGACCATCGAACTGGCGCTCATCCGCGCACGCGCCCGGGACCAGGCGAACCGCATCGGCTCCCTCGTCTTCAACTTCGGCGGCCCCGGCGGCTCGGGCGTGGCCACCCTGCCCGCCGCCGCCAAGGACTACGGCACCCTGCACACCCGCTACGACCTGGTGAGCTTCGATCCGCGCGGGGTCGGCCGCAGCGTGCCCGTGGAGTGCCTGGACGACCGCGAGATGGACGCGTACGTGGCCGAGGACTCGACGCCCGACGACGCGTCCGAGGAGAAGACGTTCGTCGAGGGCGTCCAGTCGTTCACCGAGTCCTGCGAGGAGAACTCGGGCAACGAGCTTCCCCATGTCGCCACCGTCGACGCCGCGCGCGACATGGACCTGATCCGCCAGGTCCTCGGCGACGACAAGCTGCACTACTTCGGGATCTCCTACGGCACCGAACTCGGCGGCGTGTACGCACACCTGTTCCCGCAGCGGGTGGGGCGAGCGGTGTTCGACGCGGTGGTCGACCCGAGCGAGAACTCCGAGCAGGGCTCCCTCGGCCAGGCCGAGGGCTTCCAGCTGGCACTGACCAACTTCCTGAAGGACTGCGTGAGCCGCGGCGACGACTGCCGGCTCCCCGGCTCCACCGTCGGGGAGATGCAGGACTGGATCACCGGGTTCCTCAACGGCCTGGACAGGAAGCCGATCGCCGGCATCGGGGAACGCAAGCTGACGCAGAGCCAGGCGCTGAACGGCATCGCGCAGGCGCTGTACTCCCGCGAGTACTGGGAGCTGCTGGAGCAGGGCCTCGACGAGGCGGAGGGCGGCAGCGGCGCGCTGCTGCTCGCGTTCTCCGACGCGTTGACCGGCCGCTCGGAGACCGGCACCTACAGCAACATCCAGGCGGCCGGCACGGCCATCGGCTGCGCCGACTCCAAGGAGCGGTACACGCTGGAGCAGACCAAGGCGAAGCTGCCCGCGTTCCGCAAGGCGTCGCCCGTGTTCGGCGACTTCCTGGGCTGGGCCCTGATGAGCTGCACCGACTGGCCGGTGCCGGGCATGTGGTCGCACCCGGACGTCTCCGCCCCGGGCGCCCCGCCGATCGTCGTCATCGGCAACACGGGCGACCCGGCCACCCCTTACGAAGGGGCGAAGGCGATGAAGGAGGCCCTCGGCAAGGGCGTGGGCGTCCAGATCACCTACCGGGGCCAGGGGCACGGCGCGTACGGCAACAGCACGTGCGTGGACCGCGCCGTTGACGCCTATCTGCTGAACGGCCGGGTCCCGAAGGACGGGACGGTCTGCCGGTAGGCCGGCCCCGACGCCCCCCTAGGATGTCGAAACTGTCTTCGAACGCCTTGGGGGGCCGGAATGAGGAACCGAGTCCGTGCGGGGGCCGCGGCGGCCGCGATCCTGCTGCTGGCCGGTGCGGTCGCGGGATGCGGCAGCCCGGACCAGGACACGCAGGACGGCAGGAACAACGCCGCACCGTCCTCACCCGCCTCGGCCTCCGCCTCCGCGGACAGCGGCCCGCAGGCCGTGACGCTGCCCGCGTCGCTCACCGGTCAGCGGCTGGACTGGGGCGCCTGCCAGGCGCCGGTCAAGGCCTACGGAAGCTACGCCGAGCGGCCCGGCCGGGAGTGGCAGTGCGCCACGCTCGAGGCGCCGCTCGACTACGGCGACCCCAGCGGGGAGACCATCGGCATCGCCCTGATCCGCTCCGTGGCGAAGGATCCGGGCCGGCGCATCGGCTCGCTGCTGTTCAACTTCGGCGGTCCCGGCGGCTCCGGTGTCGCCGCGCTGCCGAACGCCGCCAAGGGCTACGGCACCCTGCACCAGCGATACGACCTGGTCGGCTTCGACCCGCGCGGCGTCGCCGAGAGCTCTGCGGTGGTGTGCCGCGGCGACAAGGAGACCGCGACGTCGCTGGCGCTGGACTCCACCCCGGACACGCCTGCCGAGGAGAAGGCGTACCTCGCGGACTCGGCTGCCTTCGGCGCGGGCTGCGCGGCGCGGTCCGGCCGCGTACTGCCCCATGTCGGCACGGTGAGCGCCGCCCGCGACATGGACCTGATCCGCCAGGTCCTCGGCGACGAGAAGCTGCACTACTTCGGGTTCTCCTACGGCACCGAACTCGGCGGCGTGTACGCCCACTTGTTCCCCCGGAACACCGGGCGGCTCGCGCTGGACGCGGTCGTCGACCCCTCGGCCGACTACGTGGCGCACTCGCGCAACCAGGCCCGCGGTTTCCAGCGCGCGCTGGACAACTACTTCCGCAGCCGCGGCATCGGCGCCGCCGAGGGCACCGCGCGCGTGGTGAAGCTCCTGCGCCGACTGGACCGTGAGCCGCTGCCCGCGGACAGCGGCCGCGAGCTCACCCAGAGCCTCGCGGTGTCCGGCATCATCATGCCGCTGTACTCCGAGGACAGCTGGAAGTACCTGACGTCCGCGCTGAACTCGGCGGAGAACGGGGACGGCACGCAGCTGCTGCTGATGGCCGACTCGTTCAACAACCGCGACGAGAACGGGCGGTACGGCACGCAGGACCATTCGCAGCGCGCCATATCGTGCGCGGACGCCAAGGGCCGTGTGACGGGGGACGAGGTCCGCTCCCGTCATCTCGCCGAGTTCACCGAGGTCTCCCCCGTCTTCGGGCCCTACCTCGCCTGGGACCTGGCGGGCTGGTGCGCCGACTGGCCGGTCCCCGGCGCGTCCGACACCCCCGAGGTCTCGGCGAAGGGCGCCGCGCCGGTCCTGGTCGTCGGCACGACGGGCGACCCGGCGACACCGTACGAGGGCGCGCGCCGGATGGCGGACGAGCTCGGCGCGGGCGTCGGTGTGCTGGTCACCAACAAGGGCGAGGGGCACGGGGCCTACGGCGGCGGATCCTGTGCGAAGCGCACGGTGGACGCGTACCTGCTCGACGGCAAGGTCCCCGCGGACGGCACGACCTGCACGTCGTGAGGCCGCGCCCGCGCCTCCGGCGAGAGGCATGAGGCATGAGGCGCGGCCCGGCGCGTCTTCCCGAGCGGACAACGGCAGGGGCCCCGGACCGCACACGCGGTCCGGGGCCCCTGCACCGTCCTGGTCAGTAGACCGGCTTCTCCGGCTCGATCTGGTTGACCCAGCCGATCACGCCGCCGCCGACGTGCACCGCGTCGGCGAAGCCCGCCGACTTGAGCACCGCGAGGACTTCCGCACTGCGGACACCCGTCTTGCAATGCAGGACGATCTTCTTGTCCTGCGGCAGGTCCTGGAGGGCGCTGCCCATCAGGAACTCGTTCTTCGGGATCAGACGCGCACCCGGGATCGAGACGATCTCGTACTCGTTGATCTCGCGGACGTCGATGATGTCGATGTTCTCGCCGTCGTCGATCCACTCCTTGAGCTGCTTGGGAGTGATCGTCGAACCGGCCGCCGCCTCCTGGGCCTCCTCGGACACGACGCCGCAGAAGGCCTCGTAGTCGATGAGCTCGGTGACGGTCGGGTTCTCGCCGCAGACCGCGCAGTTCGGGTCCTTGCGGACCTTGACCTGGCGGTACTGCATCTCCAGGGCGTCGTAGATCATCAGCCGGCCGACCAGCGGCTCACCGATGCCGGCGAGCAGCTTGATCGCCTCGTTGACCTGGATGGAGCCGATGGACGCGCACAGCACGCCCAGCACGCCGCCCTCGGCGCAGGAGGGGACCATGCCCGGCGGCGGGGGCTCCGGGTAGAGGCAGCGGTAGCAGGGGCCGTGCTCGGACCAGAAGACGGAGGCCTGACCGTCGAAGCGGTAGATCGAGCCCCAGACGTAGGGCTTGTTCAGCAGCACGCACGCGTCGTTGACCAGGTAGCGCGTCGCGAAGTTGTCCGTGCCGTCGACGATCAGGTCGTACTGGCTGAAGATGTCCATCACGTTCTCGGCCTCGAGCCGCTGTTCGTGGAGGACGACGTTCACGTACGGGTTGATGCCCTTGACGCTGTCGCGGGCGGACTCGGCCTTGGAGCGGCCGATGTCCGCCTGGCTGTGGATGATCTGACGCTGCAGGTTCGACTCGTCGACCTCGTCGAACTCCACGATGCCGAGCGTGCCGACACCGGCCGCGGCGAGGTACATGAGGGCCGGCGAACCCAGGCCGCCGGCGCCCACACAGAGCACCTTGGCGTTCTTCAGCCGCTTCTGCCCGTCCATCCCCACGTCGGGGATGATCAGGTGGCGGGAGTACCTGCGGACCTCGTCGACGGTGAGCTCAGCAGCTGGCTCGACCAGGGGTGGCAGCGACACGGGGACTCCGTAGATCGGTATCAGTACGGTTGTTCTTCCGGTAACACTGCCACGGCCCTTCTCATTCCGAGATACCCGGTCCGATCTGCGAGACGATTTCGTCCCAGTAGCCGGGCAGCGCCTCGTATGGACCGCTTTGCCCCTTTCCTGCGTCCGGGGATCCCCGGTCGGTGAAGAAGATCGTCCCGGCACCCTGCCAGCGTGCGATCCGGGTGGCCTCCTCCAGGTGCGTGCGCGGCACCCCGTGGACGAAGTGAGCGAACCGCTCCGGCGGGTAGTCCGCCGTCCACTCCGCCACCTGCGACCAGCGGTAATCCGTCCACGGCCCGGAGAACGTGACCAACTGGTCCGCCGCCTCCGCGTAGCCGGGATACGGGTGCGTGCCGTGCCCCAGGACCAGGTGCCCGCCGCCCGTCATGGCGTCCAGCGTGGCCGTGGTGCGCCGCACCTGCGCCAGGTCCGCGCGCTCGACCGGACAGCGGTCCAGGAAGAAGCCGTCGACCCGGTACCAGTCGGCGAAGTGCTGAGCGTCACAGACGATGTCGCCGAACGAGCGCTCCCCGTGGGCGAGGTCGAGATGCCCGAGGACGCGCACCCCGGCGTTCCTCAGCCGGCCCGCCGCCTCCAGGCAGTGCGGGTCGGGCAGAGCGCCGGGACCGTCCGCGACATTGAGGACCACCCAGTGCAGCGGGGCCCCCGGACGGGTCAGTTCGGCCCATTCGACGGGGGCGAGCAGCGGATGGGCGTAGCCCGGGATGCCGAAGCCCAGCCTGTCCGCGCCGGTGGCCGAGAGCGTGGTTCCGGAACTCGTCAGATGCGGCATGCCGCCTCCATCCAGATGTCGGCGAGGGACTCCTCGAGGTTGATACGGGGCCGCCAGCCGAGCCGGTCCCGCGCGGTGCGCACGTCGGCCTGCTGCCAGCCGCCGCACCCGTCGGGGTACGGGGAGGGTGTGGCGGCCAGGTGCTCGACGACGGACTCGGTGCGCGGGGCGCCGATACCGGGGCGGATCGAGGGAGCGTCCAGTTCGTGCAGCGCGCCCGCGTAGCCGGCGACGCGGGCGAGGGTCGCCGTAGCGTCCCTGAGCTTCACGGCACGGCCGGTGCCGATGTTGACGACGCCCTGCGCGGCGGACAGGGAGGCGGCGTGCACGGCGCGCGCCACGTCCCGCACGTCGACGAAGTCGCGCTGCACGCCGAGGCCGCTGAGCTTCAGCTCCCCGTCGCCCTGCTGCATCGCCCGGCGCATCGCCTCGGCGAGGCGGCCGAGCGGGGAGCCGGCCGGGGTGCCGGGCCCGACGGGCGAGAAGACCCGCAGGACGACGGCGTCGAGTCCTGAGCCGAGCACCAGCTCGGTGGCGGCGAGCTTGCTGACCCCGTAGGGGCCGCCGGGGCGCGGCACGGCGTCCTCCGCCGTCGACGAGCCGTGCTGGGACGGGCCGTACTCCGAGGCGCAGCCGATCTGCACGAGCCGTGCCCCGCAGCCGCTGCGGCGCAGCGCCTCGCAGACGGTGGCGACGGCGACGGTGTTGTGCCGGGTCAGTTCGCGGGCACCGCCGCGGGTGGCGCCCGCGCAGTTGATGACGACACCGGGGTGGACGGCGCCGAGGAAGCGCGTGAGCGCGCCGGGACTGCCGCCGGAGAGGTCGAAGCGCACATCGGCGTCGTCGCCGCGGCCGAGCGTCGTGAGGTGCACGGCCGGATCGGCGAGAAGCCGGTCGGCGACGAACCGGCCGAGGAATCCGTTGGCACCGAGCAGAAGCACCCTCATCGTGCGGCTCCTCGGTGCCGACGGGCCGTGTTCGGGTGGTTCGGGGTCATGCGCAGTCTCCTTCGGGTGTTGCCGTTCGATGCCATGGACGCCGGGTGTCCGCGGTGTCGGCTCCGTGGGACACGTCGGCCTCTTCCACCGGTGTGCGGGTGTTCAGCGGGTGTGGGCCGAGGCCCGGGCGAGCACCGCGAACGCGTGGGCGGCGAGGCCCAGCGCGGCGGCCCCGCAGGCCAGTACGGGTACGGCGGCCGCTCCCCAGGCCCCGATGAGCGCCTCCACGGGACGTGCGACGAGGTCGAGGCCGGGCAGCCTGCCCGACAGCAGCAGGGCGGGCGCCGCGGCCTCGACGGCGCAGGCGGCGGCCAGGGCGGCCGAGGCGGGCTCCGGGAAGCCGTGGACGACGAGCAGCCGGGCGAGGAAGAGCAGCGTGCCGAGGACCGCGGCGGGCCCGAGCGTCCCCGCGCCGGGCAGGACGAGCCCGGTCAGTGCGACGAGTGCGCCGAGCGCCGCGACGTACAGCAGGAGGACGGCGAGCAGCAGGGGGCGTGTCCCGGCGGCGAAGTCGTCCAGTCCGCGGCTGGTGCCGAGCCTGCGGCGCGCCCGTGCGGCGAAGAGGTCCGCGCACCAGGCGGCCGGGGCGACGGCGAGGGCGAGTGCGACGACGGGGGCGGGGGTCAGGGGCCACAGGCCGTCGGGGCCGCCGGCGAGGATCTCGGCCGCCAGTCCTTGGCCGCCTGCCGCGTAGAGGAGCAGCCAGAGTGTCCACAGGCGTGCGGCGGGGAGCGTACGGCCGCGGGCGCGCAGCGGGCCGCTGCGCAGCGCGAACAGGAGCGCGAGGCCCGTGGCGAGTGCGCCGATCGCGCCGGACACGAGCCGGGCGGCGCCCTCGGTGGCGGCGGTGCCCGCGACCGCGAGGGCGCACACCACGCCCGGCAGCAGCGGCGTCAGGTACGGCCCGGCCCGCCCGGCGCGCGAATCGGCGGCGCGCGCCGGGCGGTCGTCCGTGGTGGCGGGGACGCGCTCGGCCCGCGCGAACATCTCCTCTGCGAGCGAGAACACGTCCCGGTGCCGGAAGCGGGCGGCGGTGCGGTCGGTCAGCCCGTGGGCCTCGAGTCCGGCGGCGATCTCGAGCGGGTCGACGGCCTGTTCGCACAGTTCGCGGTGCCGGTGGATGAGCCCTTTGACGGGATCGGCGCCGCCGCGCCGCACGGCGCCGCTCGTGGACCCGCCCCGTACGGGGGCGCCGGCACTGCGGAAACGGTCCCGCACGGCCGCGCCGCGGGTGGCCGCGCCGTCCGGCGCGGAGCCGCCGGTGCTCGCGGCACCGTCGTCACCAGGAGCCTGGCGGGGACCGTCCGCCCCCGGCCCCCCGGCGACGGCCGGGTCGGCGCCAGGGGGCGTGCCTGACTCGCCCCGTCCCGGGCTGTCCCCGGCGGCCTCCGAAAGCGTGCCGGTCGATGCCGGACGACTGACGGGCTCCACAGGACGGGTGCCGTCGAGGGCCTCGCCCCCCACGCTCGCCCGGTCCCGCGCGGAGGAGGGCTCCGGGCCGGCCTCCGGGACGCCGCCCGGCGCGGACTCGGCGCGGATGTCGTCGAGTGCCGTCAGGGCCGCCCGGGCCCGCACCGCGTGGGCGTGGTCGTCGCCGGCCGCGGCCTCCAGGCCGACGCCGAGGTCCTGGTGCAGGGCGGCCAGCTCCTCGGCGGCCGTGCTCCCCGTGACGCGTGACGCGTTCACCGGCCTGCCTCCTTCCCGGTCTCGGGTGCCGAGCCTGCGCCGACGAGCCCCGGTCCGGGGGCCGCCGCCCAGCTCGGCGTGTGGGTGCCCGCGCCGCCCGTCCAGCCGCCCGGCACGTGCGCTTCGGCGGGGTGCGAAAAGGGCAGCGGCTCCCCGTCGGCGTCGACGGCCTCCCGCTGCACCGGCGAGTGCGAGATCAGCTCCAGGTAAATGCCGCGAAATGCCGTCAGGTTCTGTTCCACGGTGAAGAGTTCGAGCGCACGGGCACGCGCGGCAGCGCCCAGTCGCGCCCGGCGCTCCGGGTCGCGAAGCAGCGCGAGGCACGCGTCCGCGAGCGCCCGCGGGTTGCGCGGGGGCACGACCAGCCCCGTGCCGCCGATGACTTCGACGACCGCGCCGACGTCCGTGGACACCGTGGCCCGGCCGCAGAACATCGCCTCGACCAGGCTGACCGGGAAGCCTTCGACCACGCTGGAGAGGACGACGACCGCGCCGGCGGCGTAGGCGTCGGCCAGTTCGGGCGTCTCCGGGCCGCCGACCTCCTCGAAGGAGACCGGATTCTCCCCGACCGCGTGCGCGCCCTCGGCCTCGTCGGGGAAGAGCTGTGCGGCCAGGGCCCGGCAGTGGGCGCGGTAGGTCGCGGCCTCCTCTCCCTGCGCCGGTGCGCCGAAGAGCCGCAGGCGGGCGGCCGGCTCCTCCTTGCGGACCTCCGCGAAGGCGTGCAGCAGGGCGATGAGGTCCTTGGCCGGTTCGATCCTGCCGACCCAGACGAGGGTGTGTCCGTCCCCGGCGTCGTCGCTCTCACCGACGGCCGCGAATCGGTCCGCCTCCATGCCGGGGTGAACCGTGCGCAGCCTGGCGCGGTCGGCACCGCTTTTCTCCTGCCAGCGCCGGGTGTGACCGTTGCCCGGGGTGATGACGGCGGCCTGCCGGTAGAGCTCGGCGGCGAGCTGCCCGTGGAACCCGGCGAGCATGGCCCGTACGGGACCGCTCAGCCCGGCCTCGCGCCCGGCGAGGTACCGCGCGCGCAGGTGGACGCCGTACTCGGTGACCAGCAGCGGGACTCCGCAGAAGCGTTTGGCCACAAGGCCGGGCAGCGCTGCCGGTCCCCCGGACGCGGCGTGGCAGAGGTCGGCCGAGGCGAGGGCGTCGTCCTCGTACCAGTCGAGCGACAGGGGGCGCAGGGCGTGCTCCAGGCGGTCGGCGACACGGAGCAGGTCGGCGGCGGTCACCCCCCGGAGGGCACGGTGCGCGCCGGGTGCGCGGCAGGCGGACTCCAGGGCGCACAGGGCAGCTTCGGACCGCAGGGCCGCGTGAAGTCCGCCGTGGTCGCGGGCCAGGTCCGCGAGATCGTACAGGCTGTCGGCGAAGCCGTCGCCGTCGGCGCATACCGCGGCCGCCAGGTCCCCGAAGTGCCCGGCGAAACGCCGCCGTTCGCGCCGCCCGTAACGCACGCCGTCGTCCGCGGGCGCCCACAGTCGCGCCGTGCGCACCTGGCGCACCTGGGGCGGCAGAGCGGGCGGCCCCTCCTGAGGGGCGCTGCTGCTGAGCGCGTAGACGTCGAACTCGTGCTGCGCGAGGCCGCGCACCAGCCGGTCGCACCAGAGCCCGGTCTCACCCGCCGCATACGGATAGGCACCGTCCGTAAGCAATCCGATCCGCACGCGTGCACCCCGATCTCCCTTGTGGGCGGCCGCCGTTGGTTTCCGGCGGCTCTCGGCGGGACGACGTTATGCGGATGTGGCGGTGGCGCGACGGACGGTTGTCCATCGCGCCACCAGAAGGGGTGAACGCCCGTAACTTTCGCACCCAGATAGCGTTCTGTCGCGCTACAGTGCGTTTTCGTCACGCAGAGTCATGCTGCGGCCGGCTCCGCGCGCCCTCATTCCCCGGGATGCACCCAGGGGTTCGGCTTGCACGCGACCCCGCCGATGTCCAGCGACTTCGTCTGCTGCTGCATAACCGGCGCCAGCGCCCCGGGCGTCTGGCAGTTCACGTGGTTGTAGCCGAGCCGGTGCCCGACCTCGTGGTTGATGAGCATCTGCCGGTAGGCGAGCATCGCGCCCGGCCCGAACGTCTCGGCGCCCTGCGCCCACCGGTACGCGTTGATCATCACACGCTCCGTCGACGCGGAGTCGCACGAGACGTTGTCGACGGTCGTGTCCAGACCGGACTTGGCGCACCAGGTGGCGGTCGTGCCGGGGCTCGCCAGAGTGATGACGAAGTCGGGCCGGCCCGACGAGATGCGCTCGAAGGTCATGGCCCCGCCGTGCGCCCAGCTCCGCTCGTCGTTCAGCGTCTCCTGGACGGCCCGGGCGAACAGGCCCCTGTCCAGGCCGAGCCCCTTCTCGACGTCGATCCGATAGCGGATCTTGCGCCCCTTGCCGGGCGCCCTGTCCAGGCCGGGCACCGCCTCGAAGTCCCCGGACGCCCGCAGTTCGGGGTCGATGGGGAACTGCCGGGTCATCAGCTGCGCGTACGTCGGGGACGCGGGCGGCCGGGCCGCCTCCTGGGCGGGTGCCCGCCTGCCGTCGGACCGGCCCGGGCGCTCCTGCACGACCCCGCGGTCCTGCGCCGACGACTGCGCGCCGGAGCTGTCGTGCCGGTCGGCGGCCACCTGGCCGGCGACGACGACCGCGAGGACCGTGGTCACGGCGGCGGCCGCGACGCCGGTGAACGTGCGTCCCTTGCCGCCCTTGGCCGGAGGCTCCCCGGCCTCGTCGGCGCCGTGCGCCTCGGCTTCGGGGGCCGGATCACTGTCGGGCCCGTACGGGTCAGGGGCCGGGCCGGCCGCCGGCGCGTCGAAGGCCTCGACGAACTCCCGGCGCGGGCCCGGTATGCGCGGCCGGCCCACCGCCGCGGGCGGCGGCGCGGTCCGTACCTGCTGCTGCGTACCGGTCTGCCAGTCACCCCAGCCGCCGCCGGACTCGTGGTGCTCGGGGTGCCCGCCCCTGGCCGGACCGGCGAAGGGTCCGGTCCCGGCGGAGGTGTGCTGCTCGGGGCCGGAGCCCGCCGACCGCCTGCGCCGACCGCTGCCGGTCGAGGCCACGGCGGCCTCCCGCTCCCCGGAGGCCGGACCGGGTGCGCCCCCGGACCCGGCGCCCTTGGGTGCGGGGCCCTTGCGACTGTGTCGTCCCACGCCCCGGATCAGCTCCCACTGCAGTCGTCGAGCAGTTCCCGGAATGCCTGGGCGACCGTTTCCGGGTACTCCATCATCGCAACGTGCCCGGCGTCCGGGAGCGTCAGCAGCCGGGAGTCCCGGAACGCCGCTGCCGCCTTGCGCGCCATACGGTACGAGACGAGCTGGTCCTTGCGCCCGTAGACGAGCAGGGTCGGCGCGAGGACGCGCTCCGCCTGACGCCACAGCCCGTGCTGTCCGCCGAGCGTGTACGCGTCAACAATGCCACGTGCCGACCTGGTCATCGCGTCCCAGAAGTACGGAAGGCGCAGGCGCCGCTCCATCTCCTCGACCGCGTTGCGCAGCGCATCCTCCGTCACCCGTGCGGGGTCCCCGTAGCAGAGCGCGAGTACCCCGCGGGTGCGCTGTTCGGCGCTCCACTCCTTCGTCAGCCGCGCGAAGAGCAGGGCCACTCCGGGCAGAGCGAGCAGCCCGGTGGGAAGCGCGGCGCGCTGCACGCGCAGCTCGGGCAGCGCGGGCGAGACGAGGGTGAGCGTGCGCACCAGGTCGGGGCGGACGGCCGCGACCCGGGTGCACACGGCGCCGCCGAGCGAGTTGGCGAGCAGGTGGACGGGTCCGCGGTCGCTCGCGTCCAGGAAGCGGATGACCGCGCGGGCGTGCCCGGTGACCGAGTAGTTCCCGTCGTCCGGCGGCGGCGAGTCACCGAAACCGGGCAGGTCGACGGCCTCGCCGTCCACCACGTCCTCGAGGTGCGCCATCAGCGCCGACCAGTTCTGCGACGAGCCGCCGAGGCCGTGCACGTACAGCGCGGGCGGCAGCCCGGCGGTGGCCGGCGGGCGGGAACGGACGGTCAGGGTGAGGCCCGGCAGGGTGACGGAGCGCAGCTTCTCGCCCTCGGCGACACGGACGGTCGCGACCTTGGGGGCCACCGCGGCGTTCGCGGCGGCGGTGCCCGGCAGCTCGGTCGAAGACATGCGGGCAATGTTACGAGACGATCACGCCATGGCTCGTGTGTTCGGTGTCACAGATGCGGCACGTACCGCGTAGCGCCCGCCATCAGGAACTCCTAGGCTCGTACTAAAGGGCGCATTCCAGGGAAAGCGGTGCGGTATGACAGTCGATCCCACTGAACCGGAAACCTTCACCGAGGACGACGACACCGCCACGACCGACGACACGGAGGTCCCCGAGGCCGACGCCGCCGAGCAGCACACCGACGTACGCCCGGAACGGGACGATCCGGTGAACCGCGCCGATCCGGACGCCGCGAACGAGGCGGACGCCGCCGAACAGGCGCGCGTGGTGACGCTCGACGAGGACGACTACCGGTGACCTGCCGCGCTTGTCGCCGGTATGTCCGCGTATCGCCCGCGAACAGACAGCTTCCGTGACTGTCCGGTCCGTGAAATTCTGCGTCCGCACCACGCGCTCCGTCGTTACCCAAAAGTACGATGGCGGCGCGGCGCACAGCGCGTACGGAAGAACTGTGCTTGTTCACCACATTGGGAGGCGGCGTGACAGCCATCGAGCAGACAGAGGCGGCGCGCCCGCGGGGCACACGCCTGCCACGCCGAGCCCGCAGAAACCAGCTCCTGGGTGCGGCCCAGGAAGTTTTCGTGGCTCAGGGGTACCACTCGGCAGCCATGGACGACATCGCCGAGCGGGCCGGCGTCAGCAAGCCCGTGCTCTACCAGCACTTTCCCGGAAAGCTGGAGCTCTACCTCGCGCTCCTGGACCAGCACTGCGAGTCGCTGCTCCAGGCGGTCCGCACGGCGCTCGCGTCGACCACGGACAACAAGCTGCGTGTGGCGGCGACCATGGACGCCTACTTCGCCTACGTCGAGGACGAGGGCGGCGCGTTCCGGCTCGTCTTCGAGTCCGATCTGACGAACGAGCCCGCGGTCCGCGAGCGGGTGGAGCGGGTCTCGTTGCAGTGCGCGGAGGCCATCTCGGACGTGATCGCCGAGGACACCGGCCTGTCCAAGGAGGAGTCGATGCTGCTGGCCGTGGGCCTCGGCGGTGTCTCCCAGGTCGTCGCGCGCTACTGGCTCTCCAGCGGCTCGGGCATCCCGCGGAACACGGCCGTGCAGTTGCTCACGTCCCTGGCGTGGCGCGGTATCGCGGGCTTCCCGCTGCACGGCAGCGAGCAGCACCCGGCCGAACAGCACTGAAGCTGTTCGCTCCTGGCGTTTCCCACCCGCGCCTGCCCTGTCCGGTGTCCGGGCTAATGTGTGCTGCGTACGGCGCGTTGATCGCGCAACGCAACTGACCGTTCGGAGGGACATAGCCGTGGAGGTCAAGATCGGCGTGCAGCACGCGCCCCGGGAGATCGTTCTGGAGAGCGGGCAGTCCGCCGAGGAGGTCGAGCGCGCGGTGGGCGATGCGCTGGCCGGCAAGGCGCAGCTGCTCAGCCTGACGGACGAGAAGGGCCGCAAGATCCTGGTGCCGGCCGACCGTCTCGCCTACGTGGAGATCGGCGAGACGACGACGCGACGTGTGGGATTCGGCGCCCTGTAGGCACGGGGTCGATCACATCGAAGGAGGGCCCGGCGGTTTCCCGCCGGGCCCTCACCCATTTCTTCCCCGATGCCGGATTCCCCTGTTCAGGGCCCTTTTTCGCCTACTCGGGGGAGGGTTGTGATCCGTTGCCCCGGGGTAGTACGGGCTGTGACCGTTCCTGCCGCGCCGGTGTCCGTGAGGTGATCAGAAGTGCTCCTGGAAGCGCTCGGTTCCGTCCTGATCGGCTTGGCCCTCTCCTGGGCCGCGACGCGCCACCTCGCCGAACGGCTCCCGTCCCGCCGGGTGGTGTTCACGACGGGCACGCTGGGCGCACTGTTCGGCGCCTATGTGACGCATGTGGCGCTCGGTCCCGGCCATGAGCTGGTGACCCTGATCGGCTCCGCGGCGATCGGCGCCGTGCTGCTGTCGCTGCTGCTGCGCCCCTCGACACGCAGACTGCACCGCGCGTTCCCTTTCTGAAGGACGACGACGACCGGCCGCGCGAGGAAGGGCGGCCGGGCAGGAAGCCCGGCCGCTTCAGGCGGCACTGAGGTACGACCGCGCCGAGCGTGACGCAGAAGCATCCGGCCGGCCGGATGCGTGCGTGTGAGGCCGGACGGTCAGGCGGCCAGCCCCAGGGCGGCCATCCGCTTGGTGTGCGCCTTGGTGATCCGGGAGAACATCTCGCCGACCGCGGCCAGGTCGAAGCCGTCCGCCACACCGCCCACGAGCATCGTCGAGAGCGCGTCGCGTTCGGCGACGACCCGCTGCGCCTGGGACAGCGCCTCGCCCATCAGCCGCCGCGCCCACAGGGCGAGCCGGCCGCCGACGCGCGGGTCGGCCTCGATCGCGGCGCGCACCTTCTCGACGGCGAAGTTGCCGTGACCGGTGTCGTCGAGGACGGCCAGCACCAGGGCCCGGGTGTCGCTGTCCAGACGGGCCGCGACCTCGCGGTAGAAGTCGCTGGCGATCGAGTCGCCGACATACGCCTTGACCAGGCCCTCCAGCCAGTCCGACGGAGCGGTCTGGCGGTGGAAGTCGTCCAGTGCCTGGGCGAACGGCTCCATCGACGTCGTCGGCTCCGCCTCGATGGCCGTCAGCCGGTCCCGCAGCCGCTCGAAGTGGTGGAACTCCGCCGAGGCCATCTTCGCCAGCTCCGCCTTGTCGCCGAGCGTGGGCGCGAGCTTCGCGTCCTCGGCGAGGCGCTCGAAGGCCGCCAGCTCGCCGTACGCGAGCGCGCCCAGCAGGTCCACGACAGCGGCGCGGTACTGGGGGTCTGCGGAGGCCGCGGCCCAGTCCTGGGCGGCGATCCCGGTGTGTTCAGTGGCGTTGTCAGGCGTCTCCATGAAGCGCACAATAGCCCGCCCGCCGATCGGGGGAAGGGCCTGGTCAGCCGTGCCCCGAAGACGTTTCCCAGGAATTGCCCCAACACACATGCGCGATTCCGGGGTACAGTGGTAAGGCGCCTGCTGAGCATCAGCTTTTTTGTCTGCTCGGTGGGCCGTCTGATGAATGAGGATGCCCGGTCGGTGGCCCGATCGGCTCCGACCCGACCGCCCTCCACGCGGACAGTGCGCACACAGGTGCGTGCGACCGCAGATGAGGGTCCCTCCAGCGGCTCGACGCTCGAGCGACGGCAGTGGTCCCGCGCCATCCGGTCAATCCACGGCCGGCCCAGTACCCAGGTGCGGTACGACCCCCAGCGTTCGCCTCGCGCCGCGTCTCACAGAAGAGGCAACACCCTGACTACGCAGCCCAAGACTTTCCGGGATCTCGGGATCCTCCCCGAGACCGCCGAGGCCCTCGAGGCCGTCGGCATCGTTTCCCCCTTCCCCATCCAGGAGATGACGCTCCCCGTCGCGCTCTCCGGCACCGACATCATCGGCCAGGCCAAGACCGGCACCGGCAAGACGCTGGGTTTCGGCCTGCCGCTGCTGGAGCGCGTCACCGTCCCCGCGGACGTCGAGGCGGGCCGCGCCCGGCCCGAGGAGCTGACCGACGCCCCGCAGGCGCTGGTGGTCGTCCCCACCCGCGAGCTGTGCACCCAGGTCACCAACGACCTGCTGACCGCCGGCAAGGTGCGTAACGTCCGTGTGCTCGCCATCTACGGCGGCCGGGCGTACGAGCCCCAGGTCGAGGCGCTCAAGAAGGGGGTCGACGTGATCGTCGGCACCCCCGGGCGCCTGCTCGACCTGGCGGGCCAGAAGAAGCTGAACCTCTCGCACGTGCGCGCGCTCGTCCTCGACGAGGCCGACGAGATGCTCGACCTGGGCTTCCTGCCCGACGTCGAGAAGATCATCCAGCTGCTGCCCGCGCGCCGCCAGACCATGCTGTTCTCGGCGACCATGCCGGGCGCGGTCATCGGCCTCGCCCGCCGCTACATGTCGCAGCCCACGCACATCCGCGCCACCGCGCCGGACGACGAGGGCGCGACCGTCGCCAACATCACGCAGCGCGTCTACCGCGCGCACTCCATGGACAAGCCGGAGATGGTCTCCCGCATCCTGCAGGCCGAGGGCCGCGGGCTGGCGATGATCTTCTGCCGTACGAAGCGGACCGCCGCGGACATCGCCGACCAGCTGGCCCAGCGCGGCTTCGCCTCGGGCGCGGTCCACGGCGACCTCGGCCAGGGCGCGCGCGAGCAGGCGCTGCGGGCCTTCCGCAACGGCAAGGTGGACGTGCTGGTGTGCACCGACGTCGCCGCGCGCGGCATCGACGTCGAGGGCGTCACGCACGTCATCAACTACCAGTCGCCCGAGGACGAGAAGACCTACCTCCACCGCATCGGCCGCACCGGCCGCGCGGGCGCGAGCGGCACCGCCGTGACGCTGGTGGACTGGGACGACATCCCGCGCTGGCAGCTGATCAACAAGGCGCTGGACCTGAAGTTCCCCGACCCGGTCGAGACGTACTCCACGTCCACGCACCTGTTCGAGGAGCTGAGCATCCCGGCGGGCACCAAGGGCGTCCTCCCCCGCGCCGAGCGCACCCGCGCCGGTCTCGCGGCGGAGAAGCTCGAGGACCTGGGCGAGACGGGTGGCCGCGGCCGCCGGTCCGCGCCGACGGCCGTGCGCGAGGAGCGCCCGGAGCGTACGCGTACGCCGCGTCAGCGGCGGCGTACGCGCGGCGGGGCCGAGGTGGAAGCGCCGTCCGTGCCGGAGCAGTCCGTCGGCCCCGCCGAGGAGCCGACGCAGCCGCGCACGCCGCGCCGCCGTCGCCGCACCCGGGTGAGCGCGCAGGCGTCGCCGGAGGCGACGGCCGCGGTGGAGACGGTCGAGGCCGCCGTCACCGTTGCCGAGCCCGCCGTCGAGGCGGAGGAGGCACCCCGTCCGGTGCGCCGCCGCACCCGTGTGTCGCAAGCGGTCGAGGCGTCGGCGTCCACCGTGGTCGCGCAGACCGTGGCCGTCGCGGAGACGGCGGAGCCCGCGGAGGACAAGCCGCGCCGCCGCCGCACGCGGGCCGCGACGCCCGAGGCCGAGGTCGAGCAGGCGGCTGCCGCGGTGGCCGTCCAGGAGCCGGAGGCGGAGCCCACGCCGCGCCGCCGCACGCGCGCGACGAAGGCGGTCGACACCGCCGAGGGCGCGGAGCCGGAGGCCAAGCCGCGCCGCACTCGTGCGACGAAGGCGGTCGAGGAGGCGGAGGGCACGGAGTCCAAGCCCCGCCGCACCCGCGCCACCAAGGCCGTCGACACAGCCGAGGCCGCGGAGCCGGAGGCCAAGCCCCGCCGCACCCGCGCCGCCAAGGCGGTCGAGACGGCGGAAGGCACCGAGCCCGAGGCGAAGCCCCGTCGCACGCGTACGCGCAAGGCGGCGGAGCCGAAGGCCACGGCGGCCGCAGGTACGGCGGCCGAGGCGGAGGCGGAGCCCAAGCCGCGCCGCACCCGCACGCGCAAGGCCGTGGCGCAGCCCGAGAGCTGACGCCACCCGCACGACGAGACGGCCCGGCCCCCGGAAGGGGTCCGGGCCGTCGGCCTTTCCCCACCCCGCCCCTTCCGGTGACGGGGGCCTCAGGTGGGCTCCGCCCCGGAGCCCGCCGTACGGCCCCGTCCCGCGGGCGCCACCTCCTCGACCCCGCGCTAGCCTCGGGACCATGAGCCGGCCGCCCACCTTCGTACCGCCCGCCTGTGCCCGGTCCCTCCTCCTGCCGACCGTGCGCGGTGACTTCGCCGTGCTCGACGCACGGCCGCGCTCCGGGAGCGTGCGCGGCACCGTGCTGATGCTGCCCGGGTACACGGGGAGCAAGGAGGACTTCATCGCCCTGCTCGAACCGCTCGCCGACGCCGGTTACCGGGCCGTCGCGGTCGACGGGCGCGGCCAGTACGAGACCGACGGCCCCCGGGACCAGAAGGCTTACGCCCAGGGCGAGTTGGCCCGTGATGTGCTGGCACAGGCCGCGGCAGCCGGCGGAAGCGTGCATCTCGTCGGGCATTCGCTCGGCGGGCAGATCGCTCGCGCCGCCGTGCTCCTGGACGCCTCGCCGTTCCTGACGTTCACCCTGATGTCCTCCGGCCCCGCCGAGATCAGTCCGGCTCAGCGGCAGCGGGTGGAGCTGCTCGCCGACGCGCTCGGCGTGATGACGATGGACGAGGTCTGGTCGGCCATGCAGGCCATGGAAGCCGTCGCTCCGGAGGATCTCGACGCGTCACGGAACGGCGACCGGGAGGATCTGCGGCGGCGCTGGCTGCGCCACAACCCCGCCCAACTGCTCGCCACGGGACGGCAGCTGGCCTCCGAGCCGGACCGGATCGACGAGCTCGCCGCGGTGCGGCCGCTGCCCAAGCACGTGCTGTCCGGGGAACGCGACGACACCTGGCCCGTCCCGCTGCTGGACGAGATGGCGCGCCGGCTCGGCGCGCACCGGACCGTCGTCGCGGGCGCCGAGCACTCCCCGAACACCGACCGCCCCCGGGAGACCGCGGAGGCCCTGCTGCGGTTCTGGGACCGGCAGTGACCGATCTCTCAGAACTGGGACTGCAGGTGCTGCCAGAAGCCGTCCCGCAGCGCACGCCGCAGGACCGCGTGTCCGCGCAGTGACCGCTGGAGGAGCTGTTCCGCCTCGATCAGCAGGTCCTGGTCCACAGGACCCGGCAGGTAGGGGTGACCGGGCAGCAGCTCGGCCATCGCGGCACGCCCCCGCTCCCCCAGCCAGTTCGCCGCGATCCGGGCGCCGATGAAGCGCACCTCGTCACGGGAGGGCGGTGGCGCCCCCTCGTTCTCGTACGTCGTGACGGGCCGGCGGGTGATGTAGGGGCGGCAGAAGTCGAGGTCGAACGTCCGCCTGCTGTCGACCTCCCAGAGCAGCGGCTCCGCCTGGTTGCCGCCCTCGGCGGCCTCGATGCCCCACAGGTGGACGCGTGCGCCGTAGCCCTGCGCCGCCTCGACCGCCGAGACGAGGTCCTCGTCGCCGCCGATGAGGGCCGCGTCGCTGATGGCGCGGTGCCGGGCGAGCGACTCCAGGTCGGAACGGATCAGGGAGTCGACGCCCTTCTGCTGGTTGTTCGCGTTGAGGTTGCCGAGGCGCACCTTGACGTCCGGCAGTTCCGCGATGGACTGCTGCTCGGGGGTGTGGATACGGCGCCGGGCCCCGTCGTACCAGTACACGCGCAGCAGGCGGCTGTCGGCGAAGATCGTGCGCGCCTTGTCGATGAAGGCCTCGATCAGCCCCTCGGCGTCGAGGTCGAAGGCCCTGCGGTCCTCGGTGCCCGCCACCAGCAACCCGGCCGCAGCATAGACGTAACCGGCGTCGACGAAGATGGCATGGGTCGAAGGGGTCGTGGCGACCTCGGCGAGCATCCGCTCCAGGAGCTCATTGGTGCGCTCCAGGCGGGCGGCGATGCGGGCGATTTCGGCGTCGTTCATACGAGGCTCATTGTCCGTGTCCAGAGCACTACCCGCCAGTAGTTAGGCATCCGAAAAATTTCCTTAGCGTAGGGAATGTTTGCAGGATGCACTGCGTTGTGGACCTGTGTACGCAGACGGAGAATTCCGTCTGTCAGCAGTTCTCCTTCAGGAGGATCAGACGAAGGGAGAAGCCGTGCGCTTCGAGATCATGCGACTGGACGACGTCGACGGCACCGCCGTGGACAGCACCGTCGTGGACGCCGCCTCCGTCAACCGGATCGTGCAGCAAGCCGCTTCCATCGGCCAGCGCATCCTCATCCGGCCTGCCGAAACCTCGGCTTCGTAACCCTTACGAGCCTTACGCGCCGCGCCCCCGTACGGAGATCCGTACGGGGGCGCGGCGTGTCGTGGGTCTCGGCGTCAGGCGCCCTGGATCACCTGCCGGACGCCGTTGATGATCTGCTGCACGGCGATCGCGGAGAGCATCATGCCCGCGAGCCGGGTCACCAGCACGACACCGCCGTCCTTGATCACGCGGATGATCACCAGCGAGTAGCGCATGGTCAGCCAGAGCACGACGTGCATCGCGGCGATCGCCGCCCACACCGACAGCTGTTCGCCGGCGGTGTCCGCGTGCTGGACCGCCAGGATGACCGAGACGATCGCGCCCGGGCCGGCGAGCAGCGGCATGCCGAGCGGCACCAGGGCGACGTTGACATCCTTGGTCTGCTTGGGCTCGTCGGTCTTGCCCGTGAGCAGGTCGAGCGCGATCAGCAGCAGGAGCAGTCCACCGGCGATCATCAGCGCCGGCACGGAGACGTGCAGGTAGTCCAGGATCTGCTGGCCGAGGATGCCGAAGACGGTGATCACGCCGAAGGCGACGGCGACAGCCTGCCAGGCCATCCGGCGCTGCACCTTGGTGGCGCGTCCGGAGGTCAGGGCGAGGAAGATCGGGGTGATCCCGGGGGGATCCATGATGACGAAGAGGGTGAGGAAGAGGGAGCCGAAGACGGCGGCGTCGAACACGGTGAAGGGCCTTGCGGGAGAGGGGTGTACGAAGGGCGGCGGGTCCTACGGGCGCGTTCCGCCCGTGCCCGGCACCGGGAACGCGCCCGTGGCGCGGCGGGTGATCTCGCCGTAGATCTCCGGGTCGGTGGTGTACTCGCCGAGCCGGCAGGTCTTGCGGCTGCCGTGGTAGTCGCTGGAGCCGGTCGTCAGCAGACCGAGCTCCCCGGCGAGGCCGCGCAGCCGTGTGCGTGCGGCCTCGTCGTGGTCCATGTGGTCGACCTCTATGCCGTCGAGCCCGTGCACGGCCAGTTCGGCGATGACGCTCTCGGGCACCGTGCGGCCGCGCTTGACCGCGAGCGGATGTGCGAAGACGGTGACCCCGCCGGCGGCCTTGACGAGGCGGATGGCCGTGAACGGGTCGAGTTCGTGCTTCTCGACGTACGCCCGGCCGCCGTCCGCGAGCCAGGCGGGCGTGAAGGCGTCGGACACGGAGTCCACGACGCCGAGTTCGACGAGGGCCTCCGCGATGTGCGGGCGGCCGACGGAGCCGTCACCGGCGATACGGGCGACCTGCGTCCACTCGACGGGGACGCCGAGTTCCTGGAGCTTGCCGACCATGGCCCGGGCGCGCGGCACGCGGTCGTCGCGTACGAGCTCGCGCTCGCGCAGCAGTTCGGGCTCCTCCGGGTCGAAGAGGTACGCCAGCATGTGCAGCCCGACGCCGTCGAGGCGGCAGGACAGCTCGGCGCCCGTGACGAGGGTGAGCCCCTCGGGGAGGGCGGCGGCGGCCTCGGCGTGGCCGCGGGTGGTGTCGTGGTCGGTGAGGGCGACGACGTCCAGGCCGGCAGCGGCGGCGCCGTGCACCAGCTCGGCCGGGCTGTCCGTACCGTCCGAGGCCGTGGAGTGGGTGTGCAGGTCGATGCGCACGCGTGGCTCCGGGGCTCGGGACGGACAAGGGGACGATCCAGGATAACCGGCCCGGACGCCCTGTCCGCGCCATGCACCGGCTCCAGGCGTAAGGCGACCCATCGGCTCCGGCCCCTTACCCGATCGAGGCGAACGCGGCGTGCGTCGCGCCTACGACAGCAACCGCGGCGACAGTGCCCCGCAGGGCAGCAGCTCCACTTCGGCGCCCGCGTCCCGCAGGTCCGTCAGCACCAGCTCGTCGTACATCAGCAGCCCCGACTGCTCGGGCCACACGACGGCCCACAGCCACAGCCCCCGCGCCTCACCGGCGAACACGGCGCGGTCCTCCGGCGCGCCCGCCACATGCCACAGCGGGGTCGGACGGCCGGCGGCCAGCATCTTGACCTGCGGTGAGCTGTCCACGCGGATGTGCGAGCCGGGGTCGGGGCCGTTGATGCCCGCGTACCGGGCGCCGAGTCCGACGCCCAGCTCCTCGGCGATGAGCAGGAGTTCGCCGAGGCCGCCGAGAGGCCCGGGGCCCGAGCACGCCACGGCGGTGGCCCGGCCGCCGCTGCGGTCGTCGCCCGCGTAGGCGACGCCCGTGAACAGCCACCCGACCGGCAGCGGCCAGGGCATCCACACGGGAACCCGTGCGCGGTGCACCACGACACCGAGGGCCTCGACACTGGGCGGGATCACCGGCTGCAGCGGGTGCACGGCGCCGTGCACATCGCACTGCCAGGAGTCGGCAAAGAGACCGGGCGCCCTCACCCGGCCACCGCACTTCGGGCAACTGGGTTCGCCCCTCATAGGGGTCAACGGTCCTCCCCGGCAGACGCCGCGTCAAGGACGATCACCCGTCCGGAGTGTGCCTCCGGGCGACGGAAATAGGCGCAACATACATTAATGAGCGTGACTAAATTACTGTTGCAGGGAGCGCGCCTCCGGATGGAGAAGCAGCCTCCCCGTCCGGGAGCTCCGACTCCGTCGGGGCGGTGACCGAGCCCGCGCCCGGCACACCTCACTCACCCGTGAGGCCGAGGAGTCGGCACCCCGCCGAGGACGGCGTCACCGCCTTCGCCAACTGGCCTCAGGCAGGCCCGGTTTGGGGCCGTCAGTCCAGGGCCGCGGACCTGCGCAGCGGATCGCGCAGATCCGTGCCGCGCGCCAGCCAGCGCTCCTGGAGCTCCGCGGCTCCGTGCACACGCTTCCACGCGGCCTCGTTGGACGTCATCGGCAGCAGCGGGAGGAATCGCACGGGGTCCATCGGCTCGTCGAGCTCCAGGTCCTCCACCAGACCGCCCGGCTCCGCCACCAGCACCGAGCTGAACGGCGCGCCCGGCCACAGCGGTTCGCCGACGTCGAGCGAGGCACCCGGGGCCACGACGACGCCCTCGACCTGGGGGGAGGCGGCCAGTACGACGAGGGGCCGCAGCACCTTGTCCGTGTCGGCGAGCCCGGCCCGCACCGAGAGGATCAGCTCCGCGCGCGGACCCGCGACCGGGTCGGCGAAGGCCGCGGTGGGGTCCGTCATCGGCTGGGCGGACATGCCGAGGGTGACATACCTCACGACGTCCTCGCCGTCGCCACGGAAGCGCAGGACCTCGATGCGGTCCGTACCGAGGAAGGTGACCGCGGCGCGCGCGTCCGGTTCACCGAGGGCGCTGTGCAGCCGGGCCTCGACCAGAGCAAGAACATCGTTCATCTCGCGAGCATAAAACGCGTAGGGAACGGGCAAACACAGGGATTGACCCGTAGTCGGCTGATAGGCTTGGCCGCTGGTCGGGCAGTACGCCGGGGGATCACCCTCCGACAGCAGCCGGAGGCGCGCTCTCCGGTCCCGACGACACGTCATCCCCCAAGGGGGACCGGCCGGAGGAGGTGAGGCTGCGGTGGATCGAAGTCGATCGTGCAGTACCAGCAGCTCTTCCGCACGGCACCGCTCCTCACGCCACGTCTGATCAGGCGATCCGCGGACCGGTGAGCTGAGGCCTTCCCGCACGGGCCCACGGCAATTCGCACACGGAAGAGCACTTCGTTTTTGCCTGTCTGTAGCGAACGCCGTCACCGCGACCCTGCGGTGCCGCCCGCTTTGCGGACGTATGTCTCACGTCCCCATTCCGGGCTGTGCCACGCCATTCGCCGACGGCCTCTCCGTGAAGGAGCCAGCCATGTCGATGATCCGTGACCTGCGTGCAGCGGTCCGCCCGGCCCTGCGCAAGAGCAACACCCCGTACAGCACGTACGACGCGACGCGCGACCCGTCCGCCTCCAGCGCGGTGGTCGACTGCGCCGTCTACCGCGACGGCAAGCGGCTGGAGAGCGACGCCTGCCAGACGCCGCACGAGGCGATGCTCCGGGTGCGCGAGGGCGGCGGCTTCGCGTGGATCGGGCTGCACGAGCCGACGGAGGCCGAATTCGCGGGCATCGCCGCCGAGTTCGGGCTCCACCCGCTCGCCGTCGAGGACGCGGTCCACGCCCACCAGCGGCCCAAGCTGGAGCGGTACGACGACACCCTGTTCACCGTCTTCAAGACCATCCACTACGTCGAGCACGCCGAACTGACCGCGACCAGCGAGGTCGTGGAGACCGGCGAGGTGATGGTCTTCACCGGACGGGACTTCGTCATCACGGTCCGGCACGGCGGCAAGGGCTCGCTGCGCGCGCTGCGGCACGGTCTGCAGAAGGACGCCGAGCTGCTGGCCAAGGGCCCGTCGGCGGTGCTGCACGCCATCGCCGACCATGTCGTCGACGGCTACATCGCAGTCGCCGCGGCGGTGCAGGACGACATCGACGAGGTCGAGATCGACGTGTTCTCCGCACCCTCGAAGGGCAGCCCGCGCGGCAGCGACGCCGGGCGGATCTACCAGCTCAAGCGGGAGGTGCTGGAGTTCAAGCGGGCCGTGTCGCCGCTGCTGCGGCCGATGCAGCTGCTGAGCGAGCGGCCGATGCGGCTGGTCGACCCGGACATCCAGAAGTACTTCCGCGACGTCGCGGACCACCTCGCCCGGGTGCAGGAAGAGGTCATCGGCTTCGACGAGTTGCTGAACTCCATCCTCCAGGCCAACCTGGCGCAGGCGACCGTCGCGCAGAACGAGGACATGCGCAAGATCACTTCCTGGGCGGCCATCATCGCCGTGCCCACGGCGGTCTGCGGGATCTACGGCATGAACTTCGACCACATGCCGGAGCTGCACTGGCAGTACGGCTACCCCATGGTGCTCACCGGGATCGCCGGCGTCTGTCTCATGATCCACCGCACTCTGAAGCGCAACGGCTGGCTGTGACCGGCCGGCCGGTCGATAGGCTGCGGGTATGACATCCCATCTCGGCCAGGCGCTCGTCGAGGAGGCCACCAAGAAGTCCGGCCTCATCTGGGTGCGCGGCGAAGGCCCGGCGCGCGCCCTGTGGCACGTGTGGCACGAGGGCGCCGCGCACGTCGTCGGCGACGGCCCCGGTGAGCAGCCGCTGCCCGGCCTGACCGACGGCGGGACCGCCGAGGTCACCGTCCGCAGCAAGGACAAGGGCGGCCGTCTGGTCGCGTGGACGGCCGCCGTACGCGAACTCGCACCGGGCACGGATGCGTGGGAGGGGGCCGTGGGCGAGCTCAAGGGCAAGCGACTGAACGCGCCCGACGCGGAGCGGATGACGGAGCGCTGGGCCCGCGAGTGCCGTGTCCTGCGACTGGAGCCGCGCGGCACGACGACCGAGTTCCCGGACGACTCCCTGTCGGCGCCGCCGCTCCCGAGTCCCGCCGTCACCCGCCGCCCCATCCCGGCGGCCCTGCCGAGGCTCCTCCTGAAGCGCCGCGCCCACCGCGGCTAGCCCGGCCCTGGGACCTGCACACGACGCCGGGCCGCGATGTGTGCGGGCGAGCCGCACATGATCCGCCGCGGGGAGCACGGGACCGCGGCGCCGCCTCGTACTCCTTCGCGCGGCCGAGCAGCCTTTCGGTGCCCGGCCCGGCACCATGGAAGGGAGCGGACGAGGAGGGCAGCATGGTCACGCTGCACATCGAGCACGCGATCACCGACCTCACCACCTGGAAGGCCGCGTTCGACCGGTACGCCGCCTTCCGCCGGAAGCACGGTGTGCGCGCGTACCGCGTCCAGCAGCCCGTCGACAATCCGGCGTACATCGTCGTCGATCTCGAGTTCGCCACCGCCGGTGAGGCCGAGCGCTTCCGTGACGCGCTCGTCACGGACGTCTGGCCGTCGCGCGAAAAGGCGCCCGCGCTGATCGGCACGCCCGTGACGAGGGTCCTCGACCTCGTCGAGGAGGGCTAGTCGCCCGAGGTCTTCGGCAGCTGGCCGCCGTAGTCCAGCATCTCGTCCTCCGAGGGCTCGGCCAGCTCGAAGTCCTTGTCCCAGTCCCCGAGCGTGAGCACCCCCGCGCCGCCCGCCCGCGTGAACTGCAGCGGGTACGGCTTGCCTGTCAGCGAGACGGCCAGCACGCCCCCCTCGCCCTTGGCGGCGAGGACCTTGATGGCCCGTATGCCCCCCACCTGGCTCCGGTCCCCCTTGCTCAGCTCGCCCTGCATGCCGAGCAGCCCGTCGAGCAGCACGTCCATGTCCGTGAAGCCGCGGAACTGCTTGTACGAGGGGTCCCCCTGCGGCACCTTCACGTACTTGTCCTCGAGCTTGTCCGCGACCTCCTCGTCGGAGCTGCTCGGCTCGTCGCCGTCCTTGCCGTCCGCGCCGCTCCAGAAGCCGGCGTCGGCCTTCAGGAAGAGGGTGTCGCCGATACGCAGCAGTTCGAAGGCGTTCTCCTTCGACGTCACCGACCCGGTGCCGCCGTCCTGCTTGAGCCGCATGTTCAGCTTGTACGTGCCGCCCTTGCTGACCAGCGTGCCCGACAGCCGCACCGCGGTGGCCCCGTCGGCGGCCACCCGCGCCTTGTTCTCAATCTCCTGAGCCGTCAGCTTGCCGATCCCGTTGGTGCCCGCGTCCGGATCCTCGCCGCACGCCGTGACCCCGGTGGTCAGCCCGGCACACAGCACGACGGCAAGCAGGGCACGACGGGCCCGGCCGGCCGAAAGGAGGGGAGTCACCAGCGCCCTGCCTCTCATCTTTGGGGGGATGGCAGACCGCAGCGTACCTGTGCCGGGAACGGGGTCTTGCAGGGAGCCGGACGGACGTGAGACGGGGCGACGACGAACGGGACGGGCTAGCCTGAACCAGTCGAACAGCGGCATTCCCGGTAAAGGAGGGGCCATGGCAGCAGGCGCCCCCCGGGTCTTCGTCTCGCACCTCGCGGGCGTACCCGTCTTCGACCCCAACGGCGACCAGGTCGGCCGCGTGCGCGACCTGGTGGCCATGCTGCGCGTCGGGCGGCGTCCGCCCCGGCTGCTGGGCCTCGTCGTCGAAGTGATCAGCCGCCGCCGTATCTTCCTGCCCATGACCCGGGTCACCGGCGTGGAATCGGGCCAGGTCATCACCACCGGCGTGCTGAACATGCGCCGCTTCGAGCAGCGCCCGACCGAACGCCTGGTGCTGGGCGAACTGCTCGACCGGCGGGTGCGCCTCGTGGAGACCGGCGAGGAGGCCACGGTCCTCGACGTGTCGATCCAGCAGCTGCCCGCCCGCCGCGACTGGGAGATCGACAAGGTCTTCGTACGCAAGGGCAGGGGCGGCGCGCTGCGCCGCAAGGGAGAGACCCTGACGCTCGAATGGTCCGCCGTCACCGGCTTCTCGCTGGAGGAGCACGGGCAGGGCGCCGAGAGCCTGCTCGCCACCTTCGAGCAGCTGCGCCCCGCCGACCTGGCCAACGTGCTGCACCACCTCTCCCCCAAGCGGCGCGCCGAGGTGGCCGCCGCGCTCGACGACGACCGGCTCGCCGACGTGCTGGAGGAACTCCCCGACGACGACCAGGTGGAGATCCTCGGCAAGCTCAAGGAGGAGCGCGCGGCCGACGTGCTGGAGGCCATGGACCCGGACGACGCCGCCGACCTGCTCTCCGAACTGCCCGAGGAGGACAAGGAACGGCTGCTCACGCTGATGCGCCCGGACGACGCCGCCGACGTGCGCCGGCTGCTGTCGTACGAGGAGCGCACGGCGGGCGGCCTGATGACGACCGAGCCGATCGTGCTGCGCCCGGACGCGACGGTCGCCGACGCGCTCGCCCGCGTCCGCCAGGCGGACCTCTCCCCCGCACTCGCCGCGCAGGTGTACGTGTGCCGGCCGCCGGACGAGACGCCCACGGGCAAGTTCCTGGGCACCGTGCACTTCCAGCGGCTGCTGCGGGACCCGCCGTTCACCCTCGTCAGCTCGATCGTCGACAGCGACCTGCCGCCGCTGTCGCCAGGCACCCCGCTGCCCGCCGTCACCAGCTATCTCGCCGCGTACAACATGGTCGCCGCGCCCGTCGTCGACGAGAGCGGCTCGCTGCTCGGTGCCGTCACCGTCGACGACGTGCTCGACCACCTGCTGCCGGAGGACTGGCGCGAGACCGAGTTCGAGGAGTCCGCCCATGGGTAGCGGCGGCGAGCTCGGATCGAGCGAGCGAGGCGAGGCGCGCGAGCGCATGCCGGCGGGCGCGAGCGCCGCGTCGCGTAGCCGCGCACGGCTCGACCTGCCGCGAGCGCCGCGTCGCAGCCTGCTGCCCGAGTACGACCCCGAGGCGTTCGGGCGGCTGTCGGAGAAGATCGCGCGCTTCCTCGGGACGGGCCGGTTCCTCGTCTGGATGACGCTGACGATCATCGCGTGGGTGGTCTGGAACATCGGCGCGCCGAAGGACCTGCGCTTCGACGAGTATCCGTTCATCTTCCTCACGCTGATGCTGTCCCTGCAGGCCTCGTACGCGGCGCCGCTGATCCTCCTGGCGCAGAACCGGCAGGACGACCGCGACCGGGTCAACCTGGAGCAGGACCGCAAGCAGAACGAGCGGTCGATCGCCGACACCGAGTACCTGACCCGGGAGATCGCGGCGCTGCGCATGGGCCTCGGCGAGGTCGCGACGCGGGACTGGATCCGCTCCGAGTTCGAGGATCTGATCAAGGAGCTGGAGGAGCGGCGCACCGTATTCCCGTCCGAGCGTCCCGGGCACCGTGACGAAGGCGACCGCTGACAGGGCTTTCCCGAGGCGGGAGGCAGCGCCGTACCATCGTCCGTATGGTTACGGAAGACGCGGTGCTCGAGGCACTGGCGACAGTGAACGACCCCGAGATCAACCGACCGATCACCGACTTGGGCATGGTGAAATCGGTCGACATCGGGGACGACGGCACGGTCGCCGTCACGGTGTATCTCACCGTCTCGGGCTGCCCCATGCGCGAGACGATCACCAAGAACGTGACCGACGCGGTCGCCCGCGTCGACGGCGTCAGCCGTGTCGACGTCTCGCTCGACGTCATGAGCGACGAGCAGCGCAAGGACCTGGCGGCGTCGCTGCGGGGCACGACCGCCGAGCGCGAGGTGCCGTTCGCGAAGCCCGGCTCGCTGACCCGCGTGTACGCGGTGGCCTCCGGCAAGGGCGGCGTCGGCAAGTCCTCGGTGACCGTGAACCTGGCGGCCGCGATGGCGGCCGACGGGCTGAAGGTCGGTGTCGTGGACGCCGACATCTACGGCCACAGCGTGCCGCGGATGCTGGGTGCGGACGGCCGTCCCACCCAGGTCGAGAACATGATCATGCCGCCGTCGGCGAACGGCGTGAAGGTCATCTCCATCGGCATGTTCACCCCGGGCAACGCGCCCGTGGTGTGGCGTGGTCCGATGCTGCACCGCGCGCTCCAGCAGTTCCTCGCGGACGTGTACTGGGGCGACCTCGACGTACTGCTGCTCGACCTGCCGCCGGGCACGGGTGACATCGCGATCTCGGTCGCCCAGCTCGTGCCGAACGCCGAGATCCTCGTCGTCACCACGCCGCAGCAGGCGGCCGCCGAGGTCGCCGAGCGCGCCGGTTCCATCGCGGTGCAGACGCACCAGAAGATCGTGGGCGTCGTCGAGAACATGTCGGGCCTGCCGTGCCCGCACTGCGACGAGATGGTCGACGTCTTCGGCACCGGCGGCGGGCAGAAGGTCGCCGAGGGCCTGTCGCGGACGACCGGCACGACGGTGCCGGTGCTGGGCTCGATCCCGATCGACGTACGCCTGCGCGAGGGCGGCGACGAGGGCAAGCCGGTCGTGCTGACCGACCCCGACTCCCCCGCGGGCTCGGCGCTGCGCACGATCGCGGGCAAGCTGGGCGGCCGCCAGCGCGGTCTGTCGGGCATGAGCCTGGGCATCACGCCGCGCAACAAGTTCTGATTCGCCGCGCCTCCGCGCGACGCATGGCGGGCTGATTCCCGGAAGGGAATCAGCCCGTCGGCGCATGCCCCGGGGCAGCCTCGCCACGTCCGGTGAGCGGACGCAAAGGCACCGGCCCCGGTCAGTCCACGTACGCGGACACGTCCATCACCGAGAACCCGAGCCCGTACGCACTCATGCCGCGCCCGTACGCCCCGATGTGCACCCCGTTGTCCGTCGTCCCGGCGAGCACCCAGCCGAACTCCGACTCGCGGTAGTGGAACGGCGTCGGCACCCCGTCCACCGGCAGCGAGAGCATCGACCACGCCGGACCCGCCAGATCGTCCGCGAGCTCGAACGCCGTCTCCGTCTGCTGTTCCAGCCAGTCGTCGCGCAGCGAGTGGTCCAGCTGCGGCGGCCAGGTGTGCGCCAGCAGGCCCGAGCCCGCCAGCCAGGCCGCGGAGGAGGCCGTCGTGGCGTCCAGGACGCCCGTACCGTCGCCGCTGTGCCGGAGCGGACTCGCCGCGACCGTCACGACGACGGCGAAGCGCTCCTTCTCCCCTCCGGCCGCCTCGGACCGTATCGACGGCTCGTCACCGTGACCGATCGCGCCGTGCTGAACGGTTCCGTCCGCCGCGGTGCCCACCTGCATCAGCCGACGCGGGCCGGTGAAGACCTCGTCCAGCCCGTACCAGGGGAAGCTGGCGCTCATGAAGCCGTCGGCCGTACGCCGGGCAGCCGCCGCAGCCGTTCCCCCCTGCGTCGCACGGGGGCCGCTGCCGCCCTGGGCCGACTCATCGCCGGCCGCGTCCTGCGCCGTCACCCGACTCGTCGTCGCCATCTATCCGGCCGCCTCCTCTGTCGCTCGTTCCTTCAGCGGACCCGCCCCCCTCGGGCGTCCTCACTGCCGGACAGATGGAGAGAATAGCCACCCCGCCCCCGCGCGCAGGGGATGACGGTGCGCTCGGGCGTGCTCAGGTGGCGTCCGCGTCGAACGGCGGCCGCTCCTCCCGATCGGCGCCGTCGCGCTTCTTCAGCAGGTCGGGGCCGCCTGAGGGCGAGCCGTTCACCGCAGCCGGGACGGAGCCCTCGGACACGCCGGACGGCTCCTTGCCGTTGACGGCGTCCGTGACGTCGTTGATCTCCTTCTTGAGATCGAAGCTGCTGCGGAGCTCCTTCAGTTCCTTGAGATCCTCGTTCTCCGCGAGCTGCTTGCGCAGATACGTCTTGGGGTTGAGGTCCTCGAACTCGAAGTCCTTGAACTCCGGCCCCAGTTCGCTGCGGATGTCCTCCTTCGCGCTCTCGGAGAACGCGCGGACCTTCCGGATGAAGCGGGCGGCGTCCTGGATCACCTTCGGCAGCTTGTCGGGGCCGAAGACGAGCACGGCGAGGATCACGAGAGCCACCAGCTCCAGTCCGCCTATGTCATTGAACACCCTGCTGCTCCTCGTGTTCTGTGGCCCGCAGGTCGGATGGGGTCCGGACCCGAACCACGGTACCTGGCGAAACTGTCGCCCCGGTACCGTCCGGACACCGCGCAGATGGTCATGAGCTGTCCGCCGAACCGAGGGTCAGCGCCATCGTCCGCTCCTCGCCGCCGCGCCTGATCGTGAGCTCCAGCCGGTCGCCCGGCCGGTGGGCGCGGATCTTGACGATGAGCTCCTCGCCGCTGTGCACGCGCTGGCCGTCCACCTTGGTGATGACGTCGCCCGGCTTGATGCCGGCCTTGTCGGCCGGGCCGCCGGGGGTGATCGACGGGGTGTCGTCCTTGCCCCGCTCACCGACGCGGGCCCCGTCGCCGGTGAACTTCATGTCGAGGCTGACCCCGATCACCGGGTGCGTGGCCTTGCCGGTGTTGATCAGCTCCTCCGCGACGCGCTTGCCCTGGTTGATCGGGATCGCGAAGCCGAGTCCGATCGAGCCTGCCTGGCCGCCCTCGGCACCCGCCCCGGTGTCCGCTGCCCTGATCGCGCTGTTGATGCCGATGACCCGCGCCTTGCTGTCGACGAGAGGGCCACCCGAGTTGCCCGGGTTTATCGGGGCGTCGGTCTGCAGAGCGTCGACATAGCTGACGTCGCTGCCGTCGCCCTTCTCGCCGCCGGCCGTGATCGGGCGCTCCTTGGCGCTGATGATCCCGGAGGTGACGGTGTTCTGGAGGTCGAACGGGGCGCCGATGGCGACGACAGGGTCGCCGACCCGGACGTTGTCGGAGTTGCCGAGCGGCAGCGGCTTCAGTCCGGAGACGCCCGTGACCTTGACGACCGCGAGGTCGTACCCGCTGTCCTTGCCGACGAGGGTGGCCTCGGCCGTCTCCCCGCCGCTGAACGTGATCGTGATGTCGCCGGAGGTCCCGGCCGGGTCGACGACGTGGTTGTTGGTGAGGATGTGGCCCTGCCGGTCGAGGACGAAGCCGGTGCCCGTGCCCTGTTCGCCGCCGCCGCTGACGTGCAGCGTGACGACACTGGGCAGGGCGCTGGCCGCGATGCCGGCGACGCTGTCGGGCGCGCGGTCCCCGCTCTCGCGGTCCGCCTGGGGGAGCTCCACCTGGGCGATGCCGCCGTTGCGCTCGACGTACGCGCCGATGGCGCCGCCCGCGCCGCCCGCGACGAGGGCGATGACGAGCGCGCCGATGAGCAGTGGACCGCGCCTGCGCTTCTTGGCGACCGGCTCGCCGGGCTCGGTGAGCGGCCGGCCCGGTGCGCTCCAGGGGTCGTACTGGAGCCACACGGAGTTCAGCGGCTGCGGCCGCTCGCCGGCGGCCGGCTGCGGGTGGTGGTGCATCTGCTGCTGCGGGTGCGGGGCGGCCGGCTCGGGCTGCGCCGGCGGCAGCGGGGCGGAGGGGGCGGCATGCGGGGCCTGCGGTGCCGGGTGCGCCGGGTGCGGGACGGTCTGCGGCGCCGCGTACTGCGGCGGCACGGGCGTGCCCTGCGCCGGGGTGGGGACCGGCCGCTGCACGGGGGGCGCGGGGGCCCAGGGGCCCGGGCCGCCGTAGGGCGGGGTGCTGTACGGGTCGGGCTCGTGCAGCGGAGTCGGCCTGGACGGAGCCGTCGCGACGGGCGTGGCGGGGGCGACGGCCGTGTCGGCGACGGAGGGTGCGGGGACGACGACCGGCTCGGCGGTCACCGGCTCGACGGGCGGTGCCGGGGCGACGGCCGTGTCCGCGGTGACGGGCTCTGCGGACTGCGGCGCGACCACCGTGTCCGACAAGGGCGGCTCGGCGGACTGCGGCGGAACCGCTGTCGTGGGGGCCGTGGCGTCCACCGCCGCTTCCCGGCCCGCCTCGGGCGCGGGGGCCGACGGCTGCGCGTCGGCCGGCTCGGACTGCTCCGGCCCGGAAGGTGTCACCCGCACCGCGCTGGGGCGGCTCCACCACTTCGCCTTCGATCCGGTGGGCTTCCCGTCGTCCATGTTCTCCCCGCAAACTGCCGGCCTCTGCGGTACCCCCGCGGGGCACGCACCCAGGATTCAACCAGGTTTGCGAATCCCCGCGCAGGGGGCCGGTGCGTGCTGCGGTCAGCGCGGGGGCGCCATCGACGAGCCGGGGGCCGTCGGAGCCGCGAGATGCGTGGGGGCCGGGGTGGCGCTCGGTGGCGCGACCGACCCGACGGCCAGCGGGTACGCCGACACCGTCGGCTGTATCAGCGGCGGCAGGGCGGCGGAGTTGTACATCAGCAGCGCTGCCGTGTACGGGTGCGCCTGCTGCGGACTCGGCGGTGCGGTGGGCGGGACGGCGTGGAACGGGCCGGTGTCCGGCTTGGCCGGCGTACCCGTCGTGCTCCGCCGACGGTCGCTCTCCACGCCGCGCAGGGAGAACGCGCCGCCGGTCGTCGTGGCTCCGGAGGAGGCACCGGTGGGCCCGGCGGACGCCGTGCGCACGGGGGTCACCTTGCTGCCACCGCTCTGGCCGCGGGCGCTCGTCTCACCGGAGACGTCCAGGGGGACGGCTCCGCCGAGCGCGATGGCGGCGAAGGACACGGCGCTGGCCGCGGCGAACGCGAAGCGTCGGCCGCGCCACGGGGAACGCTCAGCGTCCGCGCGGCCGACCTCGTGAATACGAAAGCCGCTGCCGGCACCCGGCAGGACCGCCGCGTGGGCGCCCCCGGGGACGTACGCGAAGGTCTCCCCGCGGGGTTCGCGGGTATGTCCCGCGGACGGGTTCAGAGCTCCGAGGACGCCGTCGGAGGGGCGGCCGCCGAACGGACTGCCGCGGTCGTCGTCGACGCCCGTGTCGGCGGGCAGCCCCTGGAGCCGGGCGAGCAGCCCCGCGGACAGCGGCGGCGGCGCGGACTGCGCGAACACGCTCTTGAGGCGGCGCTGGGCGTCCGCCTCCGCCTTGCACTTGGGGCAGGTCGCCAGATGTGCGAGGACGCGGTCGCGCACGTCGTGTTTCAGCTCGCCGTCGACCAGTGCGGCGAGCCGGTCCCCCAGATGCTGCTCCGCGGGGGTCGGACTGGTACCACTCACGCCGGTCCGACCTCCACGGCAAGGCCGACGACACCCGCCAGGGACCGCTGCTGCTCGGCACGGGCCTCGGGGGACCGGTGCTGCAGGGCCTTGCGCAGATGCGAGCGGCCGCGGTGGATACGGCTGCGGACGGTGCCGAGCTTCACGCCCAGGGTCGCGGCGATCTCCTCGTACGACAGCCCCTCGATGTCGCAGAGCACCACGGCGGCGCGGAACTCCGGGGCGAGAGTGTCCAGCGCGTGCTGCACATCGGCGTCGAAGTGGGTGTCGTTGAAAACCTGCTGGGGGGACGGCTCACGGCTGGGCAGGCGCTCGGCCGCGTCGTCGCCGAGGGCGTCGAAACGGATGCGCTGCTTGCGGCGGACCATGTCCAGGAAGAGGTTGGTCGTGATGCGGTGGAGCCAGCCCTCGAACGTGCCGGGGGTGTACGTCGACAGCGAACGGAAGACGCGGACGAACACCTCCTGGGTGAGGTCCTCGGCGTCGTGCTGGTTGCCCGTGAGGCGGTAGGCCAGGCGGTAGACCCGAGCGCTGTGCGTGCTGACGATCTCCTCCCAGGTGGGAGGGGTCCACGCCTGCGATTCCGCATCCGATGCGAAGGTCGCGGTGGCTACGGAGTCGGCGGGCACGGAACGGTCAGCGGTGTTGGTCACGGATTTGGGCTCACCCACCGACCTGAGGAAGCGCCTGAGCACTCCTCCCCGATCCGCAGGTGCAGCCGCACCTCCCCTGTCAGCTCTGGTGGTGTCCAGCGGAGCCCCTACCATAGCCACCTCGCCCGTTAGCTCCGGATAAGAATCTTTACGTGGATTTGGGTCCGTGGATCCGGCTCCTGCGTCCGGCCCCGATCCACGTACTCTCCACGTCCTTCCTCAACGTCCGGTCCCATCTGCGGGTTCCCGGGTGCAGCGGATACAGTCAGCGTCGCGCCAACTACGGGGACAGGAGAGGGTCATTACCGCCAACCGGCAGACGAGCTGGGCGTTCGCCGACGCCTTTGTCGCCGAGGACGACGCTCTGCGCTGGGCCCGCGAACGGGCCCGGGAGGCAGGGCTGCCCTCGGTGTCGCCCGGCACCGGCTCCGCGCTGCGCCTGCTGGCCGCCACCGCCGACGCCAAGGCCGTGGCCGAGATCGGGACCGGGACCGGTGTCTCGGGGATCTACCTGTTGCAGGGCATGCGGCCCGACGGCGTGCTGACCACGGTCGACCTGGAGCCGGAGCGCCAGCAGTTCGCGCGCGAGGCGTTCCGCGCGGCCGGCTTCGCGGGGAACCGCGCGCGCTTCATCCCCGGCGGCGCGCTGGACGTCCTGCCACGGCTGGCCGACGGCGGATACGACCTCGTCTTCTGCGACGGGGATCGTACGGAGTCGCTGGACTATCTCGCTGAATCGTTGCGCCTGCTCCGTCCGGGCGGGCTGGTCTGCTTCGAGGGCGTGTTCGCGGACGGCCGCACCGTGGATTCGGCGGCGCAGCCGTCGGAGGTGCTGAGGGTCCGGGAGCTGCTGCGTACGGTGCGGGAGAGTCCCGAGTTGCTGCCGACACTGCTGCCGGTGGGCGACGGCCTGCTCTGCGCGGTCCGCCGCGGCTGACCGCTGTGCGGGGGCCGCTGCACGCCCCGGCGGGGGCCTGCGACGGGGCCGCCGCCTGGTGACCGGTGCGCGCCCCAGGCGGCCGCGCCCCGGGGCGGCCCAGGCCCGCGCCCCCTCCGCGCGGCACACGACCCGGGTGGAGAAAGCGCGCTGCCCCGGCACTTGCGTACCGGGGCAGGCGAAGAATCAGGACGCGTCAGCCGACGACCTTCTTCAGGGCGTCGCCCAGTGCGTCGGCTTCGTCCGGAGTCAGCTCGACGACAAGCCGACCGCCGCCTTCGAGCGGAACGCGCATGACGATGCCCCGCCCCTCCTTGGTCACCTCGAGCGGGCCGTCGCCCGTCCGCGGCTTCATGGCCGCCATGCTCGTTCCCCTTCCTGAAACCAGCTCATCGCAGCCGGCGGCCCCATCACAGGTGCTGTGTCACCGGCATCGAACACATTGCTTCCAGGCCATTATCCCGCATGGCGGGACCCAAAGACCAACATCAGTCGGCATCGCTTACGCAACGCGCTCTCGCAAAACCACCCAATTCGGCGATCGGCCTGCGATACTTCGCCGCGCTCCGAAGCCGCCGCGACAAGGTTTCTTTGACGCAGGTCACATGTCCCCGTCCGGCGATCTCCGCCATGCTGGGCCCCGACATTGCCGTCAGAACCGCAAAGGGGACCCACCATGGCCGACGCCGTGCTGTACGACGTGAGCGACGGACTCGCGACGATCACGATCAACCGGCCCGAGGCCATGAACGCCATGAACGTCGAGGCGAAGGTCGCGCTGCGGGACGCCGCTTTGGCCGCCGCCGCCGACCCTGGCGTAAGGGCGGTCCTGCTCACGGCGACGGGCAAGGCGTTCTGCGTGGGGCAGGACCTCAAGGAGCACGTGGAGCTGCTGGCCGCCGACCGGGAGTCGGGCAGCGGCGGCACCATGAGCACGGTGCGGGAGCACTACAACCCGATCGTCCGCGCGCTGACCGAGATGCCGAAGCCGGTCGTCGCGGGCGTGAACGGCGTCGCGGCCGGCGCCGGCCTGGGCTTCGCCCTCGCCGCCGACTACCGGATCGTGGCGGACACGGCGAAGTTCACGACGTCGTTCGCGGGTGTGGCGCTGACCGCGGACTCGGGGGTGTCGTGGACGCTGCCCCGGCTGATCGGCCAGAGCCGTGCGGCCGACCTGCTGCTGTTCCCGCGGTCGTTCTCCGCGCAGGAGGCGTACGACTGGGGCATCGCGAACCGGCTGGTCCCGGCGGACGAGCTGGCCTCGGAGGCGGCAGCCGTGGCCCGTGGGCTGGCCGAGGGGCCCACAGTGGCGTACGCGGCGCTCAAGGAGTCGCTGGCGTACGGCGCGAGCCGTTCGCTGAGCGAGGCGCTGGACAAGGAGGAGGAGCTGCAGTCGAAGGCGGGCGCCTCCGAGGACCACGCGATCGCCGTGCAGGCCTTCCTGGCGAAGGAGAAGCCGAAGTACCTCGGGCGCTAGGCCCGCGGGCCGCGGGCCACGCAGTCGGCGAGGTGGTCGTCGACCAGGCCGCACGCCTGCATGAGGGCGTAGGCGGTCGTCGGTCCGATGAAGCGCAGGCCGCGCTTCTTGAGGGCCTTGGACAGCGCGGTCGACTCGTCGCTGACGGGCGGGACGTCGGCCAGGGTCCGCGGGGCCGCGCGCCGGGCGGGATCGGGGGCGTGGGACCAGATGAGTGCGTCGAGCTCGCCGGCGGGCCAGTCGGCGAGCACGCGCGCGTTGGCCACGGTCGCCTCGATCTTGGCGCGGTTGCGGATGATGCCGGCGTCGGCGAGGAGGCGCTCCTTGTCGGCGTCGGTGAACGCCGCGACCGAGGCGATCTTGAAGCCGTCGAAGGCGCTGCGGAAGCCCTCCCGGCGGCGCAGGATCGTGATCCACGACAGACCGGACTGGAAGGCCTCCAGGCAGAGCCGCTCGAACAGGGCGTCGTCGCCGTGGACGGGGCGGCCCCACTCCTCGTCGTGGTAGGCCACGTAGTCCTCGGTCGACAGGCCCCAGGGGCAGCGCAGAGCGCCGTCGGGGCCGGGCACGGCGCCGACGGTCATCGGTCCGTCTCCTCGTCCGGCTTGCCGAACAGGTCGCGGCGGCCGGCCGCCGTCGCCTGTGCGCCGGCCAGCGCCGACTCCAGGTCCGCGATACGCGCGTCCCGCTCGGCGAGCTCGGCGCCGAGCCGGTCGAGGACCTCGTCGACGTCGTCCATCCGGTAGCCCCGCGGGGACACGGGCAGGCGCAGGGCCTCCACGTCCGCGCGACCCAGCGGGCGGTTCAGCGGGAGGGGGTCGGTCAGCTGCTCGGGCGCCACCTCGGGCAGGGCCGCGCTGTCGCCGCCGCCGACAACGGCGAGCGTGACCGCGGCGACGACCACGACCATCGCGATCAGCAAGAACAAGAACACGAGCGACCCTCTCCCCTGACGACCTGGGAACACCCCGAGCGGAAACACTCCCGTGCCGATCGTGCCACGGGACACTGACAGTAGGGTCGCAGGGCGGACGATCTGAGGAGGAAACTGCGGATGCTGCGGCTGGGACGGCGCGAGTTCGACGCGCACGAGCCGGTGATCATGGCGATCGTGAACCGGACGCCCGACTCCTTCTACGACCAGGGCGCCACGTTCCGCGACGAGCCCGCGCTGTCCCGGGTCGAGCAGGCGGTGGCCGAGGGCGCGGCGATCATCGACATCGGCGGGGTGAAGGCGGGCCCCGGCGAGGAGGTGAGCGCCGAGGAGGAGGCGCGGCGCACGGTGGGGTTCGTGGCGGAGGTCCGCCGTCGGCACCCGGACGTGGTGATCAGCGTCGACACCTGGCGGCACGACGTGGGCGAGGCCGTGTGCGAGGCGGGCGCCGACGTGCTGAACGATGCGTGGGGCGGGGTGGACCCCGGGCTGGCCGAGGTCGCCGCGCGGTACGGCGCCGGCCTGGTGTGCACGCACGCGGGCGGCTCCGAGCCCCGTACGCGCCCGCACCGGGTGGCGTACGACGACGTGATGGCGGACATCCTGCGGGTCACGGTCTCTCTCGCCGAGCGGGCCGTCGAGCTGGGCGTACGCCAGGACGGGATCATGATCGACCCCGGTCACGACTTCGGGAAGAACACCCGGCACAGTCTCGAGGCGACCCGCAGGCTGGGTGAGATGACGGCGACCGGCTGGCCGGTGCTGGTCTCGCTGTCCAACAAGGACTTCGTCGGCGAGACGCTCGACAAGCCGGTCAAGGAGCGGGTGCTCGGCACGCTGGCGACGACCGCCGTCTCGGCCTGGCTCGGGGCGCAGGTGTACCGGGTGCACGAGGTGGCCGAGACCAAGCAGGTGCTGGACATGGTGGCGTCGATCGCGGGCCACCGCCCTCCGGCGGTGGCCCGGCGGGGACTGGCCTGACGGCAGGCCGCCGGTGCGCTCCGGGGACGTCCGGGGCACACCGGCGACAGGCGGGGGCTACCTGCCGGTCTCCTTGGTGACCATGGCGACGGCCTCCTCCACGTCGTCCGTGACGTGGAAGAGCAGCAGGTCACGCTCCGACGCCTTGCCCTGGGCGACCACGGTGCCGCGCAGCCAGTCGACCAGGCCGCCCCAGTACTGGCTGCCGAAGAGGACGATCGGGAAGCGGGTCACCTTGCGGGTCTGGACGAGGGTGAGGGCCTCGAACAGCTCGTCCAGGGTGCCGAGGCCTCCGGGCAGTACGACGAAGCCCTGCGCGTACTTCACGAACATCGTCTTGCGGACGAAGAAGTAGCGGAAGTTCACGCCGATGTCGACGTGCTGGTTGATGCCCTGCTCGAAGGGCAGCTCGATGCCGAGGCCGACGGAGATGCCCTTGGCCTCCCGCGCGCCCTTGTTTGCGGCCTCCATGGCGCCCGGCCCGCCGCCGGTGATCACGGCGAAGCCGGCGTCGACCAGCGCCCGGCCGAGCTGCACCCCGACCTCGTACTCCGCCGTGCCGGGGCGGGTACGGGCGGAGCCGAAGACGCTGATGGCGCTGGGAAGTTCGGCGAGCGCGCCGAAGCCCTCGACGAACTCCGACTGGATGCGCATGACCCGCCAGGGGTCGGTGTGCACCCACTGGGAGTCGCCTTCGGTGTCCAGCAGCCGCTGGTCCGTGGTCGTCGGCTGGACCTGCTCCCTGCGGCGCAGTACCGGTCCCAGTCGCTGCTCCTCCAGCGCGCGCAAACCCTCGGAGTTGCTGCTCATGACCTGCTCCCTCCGCCGAACATCATTTTTCTTCGGGCCAGGGTAGGTCGGCGGACGTTACGAAGGGCGAAATGAGAGCGATCCGCCGGTCTTCGATGTCGGGAAGCACGGCCGCCGCGCAGGGCGGACGGCCGCCGCGCAGGGCCGCGGACGGCTGCCGGGGCGGTCAGACGGTGAGCCACTCCCGCAGCCGCTCCTCGCAGTGCGTGATCTTGGCGACGGCCACATGCTCGTCCCGCTTGTGGGCGAGGAGCGCGTTGCCCGGTCCGTAGTTGACGGCCGGGACGCCGAGAGCGCTGAACCGTGAGACGTCGGTCCAGCCGAACTTGGGCTGCGCGGTGCCGCCCACGGCGGCCATGAACGCGGCCGCGGCGGGGTGCGAGAGTCCGGGCAGCGCACCGCCTGTGTGGTCGTCCACCACGAATTCGCTCACTCCGCAGTCGGCGAACACCTCACGGACGTGGGCTTCGGCCTCCTCCATGCTGCGGTCGGGGGCGTAGCGGTAGTTGACGACCACGGTGCACGCGTCGGGGATGACATTGGTGGCCACACCGCCCTCGATGCCGACGGCGTTGAGGCCCTCGCGGTACTCGAGCCCGTCGATCACCGGCCGGCGGGGCTCGTACGCGGCGAGGCGGGCGAGGATCGGGGCGACGGCGTGAATGGCGTTGGACCCCATCCAGCTGCGCGCGGAGTGGGCGCGCTCGCCCTCCGTGCGGAGGTGGACCCGCAGTGTGCCCTGGCAGCCGCCCTCGACCTGGGCGTCGGAGGGCTCCAGCAGGACCGCGAAGTCACCCGTGAGCCAGTCGGGATGGGCGTCTGCCACATGCCCCAGGCCGTTCAGGTGTGCTGCGACCTCCTCGTTGTCGTAGAAGACGAACGTGAGGTCACGGTTGGGTTCGGGGACGGTGGCCGCGATACGCAGCTGGACGGCAACGCCCGACTTCATGTCGCTGGTGCCGCAGCCCCACAGGATGCCGTTCTCGTCGAGACGCGAGGGCAGGTTCTCCGCGACCGGAACCGTGTCGATGTGCCCGGCGAGCACCACGCGCTCGGGCCGCCCCAGGTGCGTACGGGCCACGACGTTGTTGCCGTGCCGGTCGACGGTGAGGTGCGGCAGGAGGCGCAGGGCCTGCTCGATGGCGTCGGCGAGGGGCTTCTCCTCCCCGCTGACCGAGCGGTGGTCGACCAGCGCGGCGGTGAGCGCCGGGCCGTCCAGGGTGAGGTCAAGCACGGTTTCGGGCATGGCTCAGACCCTAACGCCACCTCCAGTACCGTGGGCGTCGTGTCCGAGACCGCCTCCCCCGTCCGGCGCGGCCGCCTCCTTCGCTTCGCGGCCGCGCTCCTTGTGCTGCTGGCTCTCATCGGCTACGTCGTCGTGCAGTACGTCAACGGCGGCGGCCCGCCACGCTGCGTCGTGCGCACGGCGGAGGACAGCGGCACGTCGTACGAACTCTCGGCGGAGCAGGCGGACAACGCGGCGACGATCTCCGCGGTCGGCACCACGCGGGGCATGCCCCAGCGCGCGGTCACGATCGCGCTGGCCACCGCGCTCCAGGAGTCGGCGCTGCGCAACATCGAGCACGGCGACCGGGACTCGCTCGGCCTGTTCCAGCAGCGTCCCTCGCAGGGCTGGGGCACGCCGGAGCAGATCCTCGACCCGGTGTACGCGGCCGGGAAGTTCTACGACCATCTCGCCGAGGTGCCCGGATACTCGCGTCTGCCGCTGACCGTGGCCGCTCAGCGCGTCCAGCGCAGCGGCTTCCCGCAGGCGTACGCGAAGCACGAGCCGAACGCCACGCTGCTGGCGGCGGCGCTCACGGGCCGTGCGGCGGCCACGCTGACCTGCGAGTCCCGGGAGGGCGGGCTGTCCGGCGATCCGGCGAAGCTTCGGTCGGAGCTGGTGCGCGCCTTCGGGTCCGACGTGCTCCCGCGCGGTGGTGCGGGGCGTGGGAGCGACGCCGGCGCGCAGGACATGACCGAGCTTGCCGTTCCGGTGCCGTCCACGGCGGCGGCGGACGACGACGCCGCGTCCCGGCGGGGCTGGGAGCTGGCGCACTGGGCGGTGGCCCGTGCGGACGCGCTGCGCATCGCGGAGGTCTCGTACGGGGGCCGGGTGTGGAGCACGGCACAGCCCGGGAAGGGCTGGCGCGAGGAGCCGTCCCGCGCGGGCGGCAGGGCCGGCGCGGGCGCGTCCGGCGGCGGCACCGCCGATCAGGGCACGGGCGACGTCCGCATTCGGCTCGTACAGTAGTCCGCCGCCTCCCTCGAACGAGGCATTCCACTCCCTTCGCACGGAGGGCTCACAGCCCCCGTCGCGCCCCACCGGGAATAGGGTGAAATCCCTTTCACGCCAAGGGAAGTGACGGTTCGCCAGCGTACCGGACATGGCAATGTTTGCCCGTTTTCCCGCGAAACCGATTATGCGACGCGTTACCAATTCTTTACCCGGGGGCACCGCAACTTCCCCCGCCCTCCCCGCGGTTGTCAGGACGTCCGTACGCCGGACAGCACCATCACGCACCACGCACAGTCCGAACGTCCTCTCGCTTCAAGGAGCATCATGTCCCTCCCCCTGACCCGTCGGATCGCCCGTGCCGCGCTGCTCATCGCGGCGGGAGCAGCTCCCGTGGTCGGTGCGGCCGGCTCCGCAGGCGCCGTGGAACTCCCCCAGGCCCCGGTCGGCGGTCTGACGGCCCTCGACTCGGACAACGTCGACGGCACGGTCGGCGGCGTCTCGAAGGAGACCACCAAGGTGACCCGCCAGGTCGGCGGCAAGCCGGTCGAGAAGGCCGCCCCCGCCGCGGCGAAGACCGTCGCCAAGGCCGTCACCAAGACTGCCAAGACGGCCGCTCCGGTCGCCAGGAAGGCCGCCGCCGACACCGCCGGCGAGGCGGGCGGCCTGATCGGCGGCGCCACCAAGGGCGGTCTGCCGGCCGACTCGCTCGGCGGTGGCGGGCTGCCCACCGGCACGCTCGGCGGTCTGCCGCTGGGCGGCTGATCCGCCGCCGGCCGGTCGACACGTCGGCGCATCGAAGCGCCGGCCCGTCGGCAGGCCGGCGCTTCGGCAGGCCGGCAGGTGAACGCGAAGGCCCGGGAGCCACTGCTCCCGGGCCCTTCCGCAGATCCGGTGCGCCGGCGGCGCACCGGCACGGTGAGGGCTCAGCCCAGACGCTTCACAGCCGCCTCGACCCGCTCGTCGGTGGCCGTGAACGCCACCCGTACGAACCGCTCGCCCGCCTCTCCGTAGAAGTCGCCGGGCGCGACCAGGATGCCGAGGTCCGCCAGGTAACCGACGGTCTCCCAGCACGGCTCGTCGCGCGTCGCCCACAGGTACAGGCTGGCCTCGCTGTGCTCGATGCGGAAGCCGTGCGCCTCGAGCGCCGAGCGCAGCGCCGTGCGGCGGGCCGCGTACCTGGCGCGCTGTTCGAAGACGTGCGCGTCGTCGCCGAGGGCGGCGACGGTCGCCGCCTGCACGGGGGCCGGGGTCATCATCCCGCCGTGCTTGCGGATCCGGAGCAGTTCGCCGAGCACGTCCGCGTCACCGGCGATGAACGCGGCACGGTACCCGGCCAGGTTGGAGCGCTTGGAGAGCGAGTGGACGGCGACGACGCCCTCGTACGAGCCGCCGCAGACGTCCGGGTGCAGCACGGACACCGGCTCGGCCTCCCAGCCGAGCTCCAGGTAGCACTCGTCGCTGAAGACCAGCACGCCGTTCTCGCGCGCCCAGGCGACGATCCGCGTCAGCTCGTCCTTGGCCAGCACCTTGCCCGTGGGGTTGGACGGCGAGTTCAGCCACAGCAGCTTGAGGCCGGCCGGGTCGAGCTCCGTGGGGTCGTCGTAGACGACGGGCTCCGCGCCGCACAGGCGCGCGCCCACCTCGTACGTCGGGTAGGCGAGCCGCGGGTAGGCGACCGTGTCCCCCGCGCCGAGGCCGAGCTGTGTGGGCAGCCAGGCCACCAGTTCCTTGGAGCCGACGACGGGCAGGACGTTGGTGTGCTCGACGTCCACCGCGCCGAGCCGGCGCTCCACCCAGCCCACCAGCGCGTCCCGCAGCGCGGGCGTGCCCCACACCGTGGGGTAGCCGGGTGAGTCGGCGGCGGCCACGAGGGCCTGCTGGATCAGCGGGGGCACCGGGTCGACGGGCGTGCCGACGGAGAGGTCGACGATCCCGTCGGGGTGGCCGGCGGCCGTCGCCTTGTACGGCTCGAGCTTGTCCCAGGGGAAGACGGGGAGGCGCGAAGAGACTGAGGCCACGACGGCGCTCGCTTTCTGGTACGTGGGCGTCAAACGCCTCGGTCCCGTACGGACGACGAGCCGTACGGGACCGGGGATGCGGATCGGATCTGCCGTCCCGCGGCGGATCAGCGGCTCAGCGGCCGATCCGCCGGCGGGGGCGGATCAGTCCTGGCGGCTGATCAGCCGTTCTGCGGGGGCAGCGCGGCGATGAAGGGGTGGTCACGCTCGATCAGGCCGAGCTTGGAGGCACCACCGGGCGAACCGAGCTCGTCGAAGAACTCGACGTTCGCCTTGTAGTAGTCCTTCCACTCCTCCGGCGTGTCGTCCTCGTAGAAGATGGCCTCCACGGGGCAGACCGGCTCACAAGCACCGCAGTCGACGCATTCGTCCGGGTGGATGTACAAGGACCGGGAGCCCTCGTAGATGCAGTCGACGGGGCACTCCTCGATGCACGCCTTGTCCTTGACGTCGACACAAGGCTGCGCGATGACGTAGGTCACGCTGTCGTTCCTCCTCGGTAAGGGCTGGCTTGCGCGGGAGCGCGGCGTCGTCGATGCCCGCCCCTAGTATCTCCGTTCTTGGCAACGATCCGAACAGGAGGGGCTCGCACAGCTGTGGAATTCACTGCCGGCGGACGACTTGAAGTCCGTATTACACCCGATGACGTGGGGAAACGAGTCTCCGTCCGGACCGTGGACGCGCCCGGCGGCCCGGGACACGAGTTCACCGACACGGTAGGTGTTCTCACATCATGGACCGGCGGTGTGCTGGTGATCACACGGCGGACCGGCGAGACCGTCCACATCGCGGAATCGTCCCTGGTCGCGGGCAAGGTCGTGCCCCCGGCTCCGGCCCGGCGGCGAGGTCCGGCGGCCCGCTTCGAGGAGCTCGCGCGGGTGATGGCCCGGGCCTGGCAGCCGGTGGAGAGCGAGCGGCTCGGCGACTGGGAGCTGCGGGCGTCGTCCGGCTTCACCCGGCGCGCCAATTCGGTGCTGCCCCTCGGTGACCCCGGAATGGAGCTCGAGGCGGCGCTGGAGCGGGTGCGCGACTGGTACGGACGGCGCGGTCTCCCGGCGTACGTGCAGACCGCGACCGGCGCGGCGGGCACACAGGAGGAGCTGTGCGCCGAGCTGGAGGCGCGCGGGTGGCGGCGCGAGGTGTCGGCACAGGTGCAGGTCGGCGGCCTCGCGCCGGTCGGCGACCTGGACGCGGACGTCACGCGGGTGGAGCTGGCCCGCACCGTCGACGAGACCTGGCTGCGGCGCTACCAGCGGTCGGGTGTACCGGGCCCCCATGTGCTCCAGGTCCTGGGCAGCGGCCCTTCGGTGTGGTTCGCCACCGTACCCGGCACCGGGGAGGTGCCCGCGGCGATCGGCCGGTGTGTGGTCGACGGACGCTGGGCGGGCTTCATGGCGGTGGAGGTCGACCCCGAGTACCGCCGTCAGGGGCTTGCCAGGGCGGTCATGGCGGCCTTGGCCCGCCGGGCGCTGGAGGAGGGCGCGTCGGCCGCCTGGCTGCAGGTGGAGACGGACAACGGGGCGGCCCGCGCGCTGTACGGAGGCATGGGTTTCGCGGTCCACCACCACTACCACCACTTCCGAGCGGCGTAGACGGGTACGAGAGGCGTATGCAGCACGATTCCCGGCGGCAGTCCTGGCGGGAGCGGTTCGCCGAGGAGGCCCGCGCCGAACGCCCCGACCTCGCCCTGCTGTGCCTGCTCATCGGCACGCAGGCGGACCCCGCGCTGGACGAGGCGGGCATCGACGAGGCCCAGATCGAGCTGGACCGTCTCGCGGGGATGCTGCCGTACGGGCTCACCACGCCCCACGCCTGGGCGCGGGCGCTGACGGACCTGCTCGGCGGCCGCGAGGGCTTCCACGGCAGCCCGGCGGACTACGAGAACCTGGAGTCCTCGCTGCTGCACGAGGTGCTGCGGCGCCGCCGTGGCCTGCCGATCCTGCTCTCGGTCGTCTGGACGGAGGTCGCCCGACGGGCGGGCGGGCATGTGTACGGCGTGGCCCTGCCCGGCCATTTCGTGGTCGGCTTCGGCGAGGCCGACGCGCAAATCCTCGCGGACCCTTTCGCCGCGGGCCGGCTGCTGACGGCACAGGACACGGAACTCCTCGTCACGAGCACGACGGGCGCGCCCCTGACCCCGTCGATGCTGACGCCCGCGGACCCGCTCTCGGTGGTGTCGCGCGTCCTGAACAACATCCGCGCCTGGGCGGCGCCCCGCCCGGAACGCTCGGAGGTGGCCCTCTGGGCGCTCGACCTGCTCCTGCTGCTCCCCGCCCACCCGGCCCGGCTCCGCTACGAACGGGCCCGTCTGCTGGTCCAGCGCGGCGAGTTCACGACGGGCGCGGCGGAGCTTGAGGCGTACGCGGACGTGGTGTCCGCGGTGGACCCCACGACCGCGGAGGCGGTCAGGGCCCGGGCCCGGGCGGCACGGGCGATGCTGAACTGACGGGGCGGCCCGTCCTCCCGGGGCGCGGGACCGCCCTTCCGGCCGGCCCGGTCGTGGTGGGCCGGGCCGGTCGGGGCGCGGGAGTGCGGTCAGAGGGTGTTCTTGTAGAGCAGCAGGTTCGGGGTGCCCGCCGGGTTGTTCTTGATCGCGCCCTTGGTGGCGTTGGTGGTGATCCAGTTGTTCACCGTGGAGGAGGCGGCGTCGCCCATGGCGCCCTTGTAGAGCGCTCCGACGCCGGCGACGTGCGGGCTGGCCATCGAGGTTCCGCTGATGGTGTTGGTGCCGCCGAGGAGCCAGGCGGAGGTGATGCCCACACCGGGTGCGTAGGTCTCGACGCAGGAGCCGTGGTTGGTGAAGGAGGCCGCGGTGTCCGTCTTGTCGGATGCGGCGACCGTCATCACGCCGGAGGCGCTCGCCGGCGAGGTCGCGCAGGCGTCCTCCCCGTCGTTGCCCGCCGCGACGGCGAGGAAGACGCCCGCGTTGTTGAGGCTGGTGGCGGCGCTGTTGACGGTGGCGGAGAAGCCGCCGCCGAGCGACATGTTGGCGACGGCCGGCTTGACCGCGTGCGTGCGGACCCAGTCCATGCCCTCGATCACGTCCGCGTTGGTGCCGATGCCGGCGCAGTTGAGAACGCGTACGCCGCGCAGCTTGACGCCCTTGGCCACGCCGTAGGCGGAGCCGCCGATGGTACCGGCGACGTGGGTGCCGTGGCCGTTGCAGTCCAGGCCGGTGCCTTCGAGGGTGGCGTCGTAGGCGATCGCGGCCCGGCCGCCGAAGTCCGGGTGGCCCGGGTCGATGCCGGTGTCGATGACGTACGCCGTCACGTTCGAGGCGGTGGTGGTGTAGCCGTAGGTGGTGGACAGCGGCAGGGTGCGCTGGTCGATGCGGTCCAGCCCCCAGGTGGCGTTGTTCTGGGTGGCGCCGGCACGGACCTCCTGATCCTCCTCGATGCGCGTCACCGAGGGGTGCTTGCGCAGGGCGGTCAGCTGACCGGGGGTGAGTGCGGCGGCGAAGCCGTCGATGACGGCGTCGTAGGTGTGCTGTGGCCGCACACCCGCGAGGCGGGCCAGACCGGCGGCGCTCGTGCCGGACTCGAGGGTGACGATGTAGTGGCCGGGTACGGCCTTGCCGGTGGCCCGGACCACCTCGACCAGCGGGCCGTCCGAGGGGGTCGCGGCCTCCGCGGTAGCGGGCAGGGCGGCCACGGCGAGGGGGATCGCCATCAGGGCGGCGGCAGTTCGTGTCTTCACGGGGTGCCAGTCCTCCTTGTCGACGTCCGCCGGGGGGTCACCACGGCGGACGTTCCATGTGGGGGGCGCGACAGGGAACGTATGAGCGACGCATGCCGGCGGCAAGGGGCGGGACAAGCTTTTCTTCACGAGTGGAGGGCTGTGCCTCACTTCACTGCCCCCCTGCCGCACCCGGTCAACCACCTTGCCGGCGCGGGGAGTTCACAACGGCGTCGACTGAGGCGCAGTCCCCCGCGAGTGACGGTCGCTCAGCACGACAAAGCCCCTGCCCGACGCGGGCAGGGGCTTTGACCGGCGGTTTCGCTCAGGTCGCTCAGCTCGGGTCGAGCGAGATCACGGCCGTGCGCTCCGCGGGGGTCTTGCCGCGCAGGGCCGGCCCCATCGCCTGGGCCACGTCGTCTGCGGACAGCTGGTGCTGCTTGCCGTCGCCCTTGGTGATCATGATCCCGTCGAAGACACCGTCCAGCAGCTCCTCGATGGCCTGCTTGTCGTAGACCTCGACCAGCTTCCCGTCGATCGGCTTCATGGAGAGGATCTTCGGCAGGGACTTCGCCGGCCCGAACTGGATCGACTTGTCACCTGCCTTGATCGTGATCAGGCCGGACATCGCGGGCTGGGCGAACTCCTTCATCGCCCGGTCCAGTTCCGCCTTCGTGATCGTCGGCTCCCGGGTGGTCACCGGGACTTCGACCACGTTCGGCTTGCCGGTCTCCACCTGGGCGCGGTACGCGTCCTTCACCGAGATCATCGAGCGCCCGACGTCCAGGGACTGGCCCGCCTTGCCCGGTACGGCGACCGCCTTGCCCGGCTCGAAACGGATCGTGCCGTCGGTGGCCGAACCGGACGTGCCCGCGAGGTCCGCGAGCGCCACGCTCAGCTTCTCCTCGTCGACGAGGATCACCGGCTCGGCGACGCGCTCGCCGCCGAAGAGGGATCCGATCACCGACACGGGGTTGTAGTCGCTGCCCGCGGCGGCGCGCACCGTCGCCTGGCTGTCCAGGGAGAGCCCGGCCTTGTCCGGGGCGAGTTCGGCCTTCTTGCCGCCGACCGAGAGCTGGAGCGGCGTGCCGGCCCGCTCGCCGAGCGCCGCGTCGAGCTTGTTGACGGCCTCGTCCCGCGTGCCGCCGCCGATGTCGACCCCGAGGACCGTCGTGCTCTTCGGCACGTCCGAGTGGTTGAGCAGCAGACCGGCGCCGTACGCGATGCCGAGCAGGGCGATGACGCCGACGCCCGCGAGCATCAGCTTGGAGCGGCCCTTCTTCGCGGGCGCGGGCCGGGGCGCCGGCCGCGGCTCCGCGGTGGACACGGGTCCGGCCGGGCCCGCCGGGCCGCCGCCGGGGCCGGCCGGGAACTCCGGCGCGGAGAACTCGGCCTCCGGCCCGTGCGGGCCGCCCAGCGTCGGGAACGGGGAGCGGTGCTCCTCGGGGACGACGGGAATGCCGCTGGTCAGCGTGTCGCCGGAGACGTGGCCGCCGCCCGGTCCGGGCGCGGGCTTCTGCGGGGTGAGCACCGCGGTGTCGTCGGACATGCGGGGCGCGACGCCGGGGCCGCTGGGCATTCCGCCGGGCGTCATCGCGCCGGTGGCGGGGCCGGACGTGGGGCCCGCAGGGCCGGAACGACCCGGTCCGACTGGCGGACGCACGCCCAGCGGGGGCGTGTTGCGGCCGGGGGCGAAGCTGTTGCCGCCCTGACCGGGGCCTGCCTGGCCGCGACCGCCGCTGAGACCGTCCGGGCCGGGCGCGCCGCCGGGGCCGGGCCGGGGGCCGTCGGAGAAGTACGGGGTGCCCGTGCCGGGAGGCGTGCCGGTGCCGGGAGGCGTGCCGGTGCCGCCGCGCGGGCGCGTGGGGAGGGGAGGCGCACCGGCGTCCTCGGCGAGCGCCGCGAGTCCCGACTTGCGGGGTGCGCCGTCGCCAGCGCCCGGCCCCTGGGGCCCGCCGTCGGCGGAACCCGGACCGCCGGCCGCCGGAGCACCCTGCGGCGCCGGGGACGGAGCCGGGGACGGAGCCGATGCCGGGGCCGATGCCGGTGCCGCGGACTTGCGCGGCGCGAACCAGTCGCTCGCCGCCGGCTTCTCCTCGGCCGCCGGAGCCTCCGCCGTCTCCTGGGAGGCGGCGGGCCACGGGACGCTCCCGGTGCGCTCGCTCTCGCGCTCGCCCGCGCCGGTGCCGGCATCGGCGTCGGCCGCCGATCCGTTCCGCGCGGCGGCGTCGGCGTCGCCCATCGGTGTACGCATCACGACGGGCGGGATCGGCCGCGACCCCGGGATGTTGATCCGGATCCGCGTCGTCAGCGTGGTCTCGGTCTTCTTCTCCTCCGGCTGCCGCGGGGAAGCGGCACCCTCGTCCGGAGCGTCCTGCGTCGGATGCAGCGACGGATACTGGCGGGATCCGTACGGCGGTGTTCCCGAGGGGTACGCGGCTCCACCGCGCCCCTGGGGGCCGGAGGACGAACTGTCAGTTTCACGACTCAAAGCAGGTTCTCCCGGTTGGCTTCGCCGCCCGTTCTTACTGGATAGCTACTGCTGCGGGCGGCTCGGCGGCGCGCACCACCATACTGGCCACCGCCGACGCACACCCGGGGACTGCGGGAAGCGGCCCCCGGCGGCCCTTCTGCGGGCCATACGGGCATGGCCGGTTCAGGGGCTCCCCGGCCCGTCGGTCGACCTACCCTAGGGGGCCGCCGAATCGGCTGCGTGCTGGGGGTACGGGCTACGGCTGCCCGCCAAGTCGGTCCGGACCGCCGCCCGGTGGCGACAGGCGCGACATGGTGGCGCAGATCACAGCCGTGGCCATACCGCCGAGCATGTAGACGAGCGGCCCGATCCCGGAGGTGAACATGGCGTCGCCCTCGGGGCGCCCGACGCTGAGGACGACGATGGACAGCAGCCAGCCGACGGCGGACGCGGCCACCCCGAGCTGGCCCCCGGTCGCGCGCAGCGAGCCGTAGAACAAAGCGGCCGTGGCGGCCAGCGCGAGCGCCAAACCGCCCGGGAACCAGGCGCCTTGGAGAAGCGATCCCGCGATGCCGACGGCCGCGCCGAGGAGCACGAGACCGAGGTACGCGACGGCACGGCCGGGCCGCGGGGGTCGGGCAAGGAAGGAGCCGGCGGCGCCGCCGCCCGGCCCGTGCGCACCGCCCTGACCGGTCGCACCGCCGGAACCGGCCCTCCCGCTCTGTCCCTTCGTTCCGCTTTTTCCGGTCGTGTCGGCGCGCCCGCGCGTTCCGCCCTTTCCGGTCGTTCCGCTCATGTGGTCACCCCCGAAGTCCCCTCAGGATCCTCACCTCGTGAGACTTTCCCAAATGCCGCGTTCTCCGCGAGCCCTTCCTGGTCACCGGACTCTTCGATGCCCGCGAAGAGGTCGTGCTCGCGCTCGCCGGCCGGCGCTCCGGAAGTGCCGGCGGCCAACTGGTAGTACTCGGTGGTGAACAGCGGCTGCCCCAGGTCGTTGGAGAGCGCGAAGAACGTGCCGTCCACGGCGATCTGGGTGGCGTGTGCGCGCATCGCGGCCGCCTTGCGCTCCGCGTACGCGGTGCCGTCGATCTCCGTGGTGATCTCGGAGTCCTCCACCACGCCCGGAATGTCGCCGATATCCGCGATGCCGGGGAAGTCCGCCCCCGCGGCGCGCAGCCGGGCGAAGCCCTCCTCGGCGGCCGACCTCGGCACCCGGTTCCAGTAGATCTTGGCGATGGTGTGCGGGGCTCCGAGGTCGCGCCGGTAGGCGGGCTCGGTGGCCAGCTCGGCGGCGCGCATCGCGACGCGGTGGGTCTGGATGTGGTCGGGGTGGCCGTAACCTCCGTCGGGGTCGTACGTGACCATCACCTGGGGGCGCACGGAGCGGATGATCTCCACGAGGTGTGCGGCGGCCTCGTCGACCTCGGTGTTCCAGAACGCGCCCTCGCGGTGGTTCTGCTCGACACCCATCATTCCCGAGTCGCGGAACCGGCCCTGTCCTCCCAGGAAGCGGTGGTCGGTGACGCCCAGCTCCTTCATCGCGGCGGCCAGTTCACCGACGCGGTAGGGGCCCAGCCGGTCCTCCCGGTCGGGCGCGAGATGGGCGAGATCGGCCGGGATGACCTCGCCCTCCTCGCCGAGGGTGCAGGTCACCAGGGTGACCTGGGCGCCGGCGGCCGCGTACAGGGCCATCGTGGCGCCGTTGTTGATCGACTCGTCGTCCGGGTGCGCGTGCACCAGGAGCAGACGACGGGCGGGGAGATCCTTCATACCGGACAGATTAGGCCCCCGCCGTCGAAGGCCCGCTCAGAACTTGATGCCCCCGATCATTCCCGCCACGTTCGTGGTCAGCTCCGTGATCGTCGGAGCCACCGAGGAGCTGGCGAGGTAGAACCCGAGCAACACGCAGACCGCCGCATGTCCGCCCTTCAACCCGGCTTTCCGGATCAGCAGGAAGACGACGATCGCCAGCAGCACCACCGCCGAAATCGAGAGTGCCACGGCGGTTCACCTCCACAGATATTCGGTCGGGACGGGCCAGTTGCATGTGCCGGGGAGTTCATACCCACCTTGCGCTACGGATCATAACTATCCGTGCCCACGCATCGATCGGTGCATGGCAGCACATGGGGGCGCACACGCGCGGCCCCGGTGCCATAGGTTCGGTGCCATGACAGCGACGCAGCAGCTCTCCTTTCCGCGTCAGTCGGCGCGGACCCAGCGCTTCACGCTCGGCGCTCCCCGGTCCTTCACCGTTTCGCCGGACGGCTCGCGGGTGGTCTTCCTGCGGTCGGCGTCCGGCACGGACCGGACCGGCCTGCTCTGGGTGCTCGACCTCGACGGCGCCGCCCCCGCGGAACGGCCGGCCGCCGACCCGCGCGACCTTCTCGGCGGCTCCGCCGAGCACCTGTCGCCCGAGGAGCGGGCGCGGCGGGAACGCAGCCGTGAGGGGTCGGCGGGCATCGTCGGTTACGCGGTGGACCAAGCGGTCGAGTTGGCGGCGTTCGCCCTGTCCGGGCGGCTGTTCACGGCAGAGCTGCGGGCCGGGACCGCGCGCGAACTGACCACTCCGGGGCCGGTGATCGACCCCAGGCCCTCCCCCGACGGACGGCACATCGCCTATGTCGCGCGGGGCGCGCTGCGGGTGACGGGCGCCGAGGGCGAGGGGGACCGCGCGCTGGCCGAACCGGAGGACCGGAATGTCACCTGGGGTCTGGCCGAGTTCATCGCCGCCGAGGAGATGGGGCGTTCACGCGGCTTCTGGTGGTCGCCCGAGTCCGACCGGCTGCTCGTGGCCCGCGCCGACGACCGGGAGGTGCGGCGCTGGTGGATCGCGGACCCGGCGCATCCGGACCGGGAACCGGCGAAGGTCGCGTACCCGGCGGCCGGGACGCCCAACGCCGAGGTCCGGCTGTACTTCGTCACCTTGGACGGCGTGCGCACCGAGGTCTCGTGGGACCGGGTCCGCTATCCGTACCTCGCGCGCGTGCACTGGTCGGCCTCCGGCCCGCCGCTGCTGCTCGTGCAGTCGCGCGACCAGTGCACGCAGCTGTACCTGGCGGTCGACCCGGAGACGGGAGGCACGCGGACAGTGCACGTGGACGAGGATCCGGCGTGGCTGGAACTGTCCCCCGGGGTGCCCGCGTGGGCGCCCGAGTCGTCGTACGCGCACGGTTTCGGCGGCGGAAGGCTGGTGCGGATCGCCGACGAGGGCGGCGCGCGGGTGCTCGCGGTGGGCGACCGGGTGCTGACCGGGGCCCAGTTGCAGCTGCGCGCCGTGCTCGACATCGACGAGAACGATGTCCTCGTGTCGGCGGCGGCGGGCGAGGAGGCCGCGGATCCGGAGATCGGCGAGATCCACGTGTACCGGGTCAACGAGCTGGGGGTGGAGCGCGTCTCGGACGGGCCGGGCGTGCATGCGGCCGTCCGCTCGGGCGGGGTCACGGTCCTCGCGTCCTCGGTCACCGGGGCGAGCGGCACGAGAGTGCGCGTGCTGCGGGACGGCAAGCAGGTCGCGGAGGTCGCGTCGTACGCGGAGCGGCCGGTGCTCACGGCCCGCCCGCGGCTCGTCGAGGCGGGCGAGCACCGGATTCCGTGCGCGGTGCTGCTGCCGTCCGGCTACCGGGAGTCGGACGGTCCGCTGCCGGTGCTGCTCGATCCGTACGGCGGGCCGCACGGCCAGCGGGTGCTGGCCGCGCACAACCCGTACCTGACCTCGCAGTGGTTCGCCGATCACGGCTTCGCGGTGATCGTCGCGGACGGGCGGGGCGCGCCGGGCCGCTCCCCCGCCTGGGAGAAGGCGGTCAAGAACGCGTTCACGCTGACGCTCGACGACCAGATCGAGGCGCTGCACGCGCTGGCCGGATCACATCCGCTGGACCTGGACCGGGTGGCGATCCGCGGCTGGTCGTACGGCGGTTACCTGGCGGCGATGGCGGTGCTGCGCCGCCCGGACGTCTTCCACGCGGCGGTGTCGGGCGCGCCGGTGACGGACCTGCGGCTGTACGACACGCACTACACGGAGCGCTACCTGGGCGACCCGGCCGCACAGCCCGAGGTGTACGGCGCCAACTCCCTGGTCGGCGACGACGGTCTGACGGTGGCCGAGACGCCGCACCGCCCGCTGATGATCATCCATGGTCTGGCGGACGACAACGTGGTGGTGGCCCACAGCCTGCGGTTGTCGTCGGCGCTGCTGGCGGCGGGCCGCCCGCACGAGGTGCTGCCCCTCACGGGCGTGACGCACATGACCCCGCAGGAGCAGATCGCGGAGAACCTGCTGCTGCTCCAGGTGGACTTCCTGAAGCGGTCGCTGGGCCTCGCCTGACGGCGTTCTGCCGCGGCCGCCGGCCCCGTCTACCGGTCCGGGGGCGGGGACGGCGGCCGGGTCGGCGCGTGCGGTCCCGCGGGGCCGGGAGCGGCGCCGCCGGGGTGCGGGTAGCCGTAGCCGCCGGGAGGTGGCGGCGGGTACGCGGGCGGCACGGCGGGGCCCGCGAACGCCTCCTCCTCGCCGCGCCGCAGCAGCGCCACGAGCAGCACGACGCCCGCTGCCGGCTCGAACAGCCAGGTGAGGACGAGCAGTTGGTTCTCCAGGCCGAGGGCACCGAACCGGTCGAACAGCTCCTGCCGCAGGATGAAATCCAGCCCCACCGCGCCGTCGGCCACGAGCAGGACGGCCGCGACCGCACCCAGCGTCCTGGTGTGCACGGCCTGGACGAGCCCGCCCGCGCCCGCGACCAGCGCGAGGGCGGCGACCAGGACGGCCAGCCATGCCGACGGTGTCTCCAGCAGCCGTACCGGCGTCCCTTCACTGCCGGTGAAGCGGTCGAGGTAGGCGTCGGCACCCGCCCTGTACGCCCAGCGGACCTGCCATGCGGCCGTCACCGCGCCGGCCGTGCCCAGCAGGAGGAAGGCGAGAACCGCGACCGCCTGCGCGGGCCTGGCAGGGGTGCGCTGGCGGACAAGGGCACGCGGGGCCCACGCGGGACATGGCCGGAAACGGGCGGGTGGCCGGCCGGGGCCACATGAGACCCCGGCCGGCCCAACGGCACCCGCACGGCCGTACGCTGTTCAGCGTGACGCGTTCGTATATCGGAGTTGCGACAGTCAAGTTGCCTGCGCGTTAACGAATTTCGTGGGTATTCCTCATGCTTTGCGCCTCGTTCTGACGCTCTGTCAAGAACTGTGGCGGGAGCTGGGTATCGCCTTCCCGTGCCGGATGCGGATCTCGGAGGGAGTCAGGGGGACGTGTAGAGCGTCGCCCCGCCGCCGTCCGGCTGGTCCCCGCCCGGCACCACATGCCGTTCCTCCGCGAAGTGGCACGCCGACGGATGCTGTACGGGCCCCTGGGCGGTCCGCAGGTGGGCGGGCACGGCGAGCAGCGGCACCTCCCGTGCGCAGCGCTCCTGTGCCTTCCAGCACCGGGTGCGGAACCGGCAGCCCGAGGGGATGTTCGTCGGTGACGGCACGTCCCCGGTCAGGATGATCCTCTCCCGGTGCTCGCGCGCCTCGGGGTCCGGGACGGGGACGGCCGAGAGCAACGCCTGGGTGTACGGGTGGGTGGGGTGGTCGTAGATCTCGGCGTCCTTGCCGAGCTCCACCACGCGCCCGAGGTACATCACGCCGACCCGGTCGGAGATGTGGCGCACGATCGACAGGTCGTGGGCGATGAAGACGTAGCTCAGCGAGAACTCGCTCTGCAGCCTGTCCAGCAGGTTGATGACCTGCGCCTGCACCGACACGTCCAGGGCGGAGACCGGCTCGTCGGCCACGATGATCTCGGGCCGGAGCGCGAGCCCGCGGGCGATGCCGATGCGCTGGCGCTGGCCGCCGGAGAACTGGTGCGGGTAGCGGTTGACGAACTCCGGATTGAGCCCGACGACGTCCAGCAGTTCCTGCACCTTCTGCCGGCGCGAGCCCTTCGGCGCGACCTCGGGGTGGATCTCGTACGGCTCGCCGATGATGTCGCCGACCGTCATCCGCGGGTTCAGCGAGGTGTACGGGTCCTGGAACACCATCTGGATGTTGCGCCGCACGGCCTTGAGCGCGCGCCCCGACAGCCTGGTGACGTCCTCGCCCCTGTACCGGATCGAACCGGCCGTGGGCCGCTCCAGGTGGACGAGCATCCTGGCGAGCGTGGACTTGCCGCAGCCCGACTCCCCCACGATGCCGAGCGTCTCGCCCGCCATCAGGTCCAGATCGACGCCGTCGACCGCCTTGACCGCGCCGACCTGCTTCTTGAAGAGGACACCGCGCGTGAGCGGGTAGTGCTTGTACAGGTCGCGGACCTCCAGGATCGCCTCAGCCATGCAGGGCCTCCTCCCAGAAGTGGCACGCGCTCCCGCGTTCCTCGTTCACCTCGTACAGCGGCGGCTCGTCGGTGCGGCACACGTCCCGGGCGAGCGGGCATCGCGGGTGGAAGGCGCAGCCGGGCGGGATGTGCATCAGGTTCGGCGGCAGCCCCTTGATCGCGTAGAGCTCCTGGCCCTTCCGGTCCAGTCGGGGGATCGACTCCAGCAGACCCCTCGTGTACGGGTGGGCGGGCGCCTTGTAGATGTCGTGCACGGGGGCGGTCTCGACGATCCGGCCCGCGTACATGACCGCGATCCTGTCGGCGACGTCGGCGACGACGCCGAGGTCGTGGGTGATCAGGATCAGCCCCATGTCGAGCTCGCGCTGGAGTTCGGCGAGCAGGTCCATCACCTGGGCCTGCACGGTGACGTCGAGGGCGGTGGTCGGCTCGTCGGCGATGATCAGGTCGGGCTCCAGGGAGAGCGCCATCGCGATCATGATGCGCTGGCGCATGCCGCCGGAGAACTGGTGGGGGTACTGGCCGACGCGCTCCTTCGCGGCCGGGATGCGCACCCGCTCCATCAGCTCGATCGCCTTGGCCTTCGCGTCCTTGCGGGACATGCCCCGGTGCACGACGAACATCTCGCCGAGCTGGTCGCCGACGCTGAGGACGGGATTCAGCGAGGAGAGCGCGTCCTGGAAGATCATGGCCATCTCGGCGCCCCTGACCGTCCGCCGCTCGTCCTCCCCCAGCTTCAGCAGGTCCCGCCCCTTGAAGAGGATCTCGCCGCCCGCGATCCTGCCGGGCGGCGTGTCGAGGATCCCCATGACGGCCTGGGCGGTGACCGACTTGCCGGAGCCGGACTCGCCGAGGACGGCGAGCGTCTCACCGGCAAAGACCGTGCAGTCGACGCCGTTGACGGCCTTGGCGACCCCGTCGCGGGTGCGGAACTCGACGTGCAGGCCCCGTACGTCGAGCAGCGGCCCCGACTCGGCCGGCGCGGCTGATGTGACGGACACGGCGGACACCTCCTAACGCAGCTTGGGGTCGAGGGCGTCGCGCACCGCGTCGCCGAGCATGATGAACGCCAGCACGGTGACCGCCAGCGCCCCGGCGGGCCAGAGCATCATGTGCGGGGCGTTGCGGATGTAGGGGGACGCCGAGGAGATGTCGATGCCCCAGGAGACGGTCGGCGGCTTCAGTCCGGCGCCGAGGTAGGAGAGCGTCGCCTCCAGGGCGATGTAGGTGCCGAGGGCGATCGTGGCGACGACGATGACCGGCGCGACGGCGTTCGGCGCGATGTGCCGCAGCAGCATGCGGGTGTTGGACGCGCCGAGGGCCCTCGCGGCCTGGACGTAGTCGTTCTGCTTGGCGGTGATGACCGAGCCGCGGGCGATACGGGAGATCTGCGGCCAGCCGAGCAGCACCATGAAGCCGACGACGGGCCACACGGTGGTCGAGCGGACGACGGACAGCAGGACGAGGCCGCCGAGCACGACGGGGATGCCGAAGAAGATGTCGGTGAGCCGGGACAGGATCGCGTCCCAGAACCCGCCGAAGAACCCGGCGAGCGCTCCCAGCACGGAGCCGAGCAGCGCGACCCCGAGCGTGGCGCAGACGCCGACGGTGACCGAGGTCCGCGCGCCGTAGACGGTCCGCGTGTACACGTCGCAGCCCTGCCCGTTGAAGCCGAAGGGGTGGCCGGGCTGGGAGCCCTCCTGGGCCTTGGCGAGATCGCATGTGAGCGGATTGCCGGAGGCGATCAGCGAGGGCCACAGGGAGATGACGACCAGGAAGAGGATCACCAGGGCGGAGACGACGAAGACCGGGTTGCGCCGCAGGTCGCGCCAGGCGTCGGACCACAGGCTGCGCGGCTTGCCGGACGGCCCGGCGCCGAGCGGGCCGCCCGGTGTCCTCTCCAGGGTCTCGCCCTCGCTCATCGCGAGGTCGGTCCCGCCGCCCGCTCCGGTGGACGCGATGGCGTTGTCGTCGAAGCGCTGCTGCTCAGGCATACCGGATCCTCGGGTCGAGAACGGCGTACAGGAGGTCGACGAGCAGGTTCGCCAGCAGGAAGACGATGACGAGCACGGTCACGAAGCCGACGACGGTCTGCGTGTTCTGGCGGAGGATCCCCTGGTAGAGCTGGTAGCCGACGCCGTGGATGTTGAAGATGCGCTCGGTGACGATGGCACCGCCCATCAGGGCGCCGACGTCCGTGCCGATGAAGGTGACGACCGGGATCAGCGAGTTGCGCAGCAGATGACGGCGGATGACCCGCCCCCGGGGAAGGCCCTTCGCCTTGGCGGTACGGACGTAGTCGGAGCGCGAGTTCTCGGCGATCGAGGTCCGGGTGAGACGGGTGACGTACGCGAGGGAGACCGAGGCGAGCACCAGGCCGGGCACGATCAGTTCGTCGAGGCGTGCGTCGGAGGACACGGACGGGTCGATGACGGCCCATTTGATGCCGAGCACCAGCTGGACGATCAGACCGGTGACGAAGGTGGGCACGGCGATGACCACCAGGGTGGTCAGCAGGACGCCGGTGTCCACGGGGCGGCCGCGGCGCAGCCCGGTGACGACGCCGAGGGTGATGCCGATGAGGATCTCGAAGAAGATGGCCACGAGGGTCAGCCGGATGGTGACCGGGAAGGCGTCGCCCATCAGCTCGGTGACCTTCTGCCCGTTGAACGCGGTGCCGAAGTCTCCGGTGAAGACGTTGCCCATGTAGGTCAGGTATTGCTGCCACACGGGCTTGTCGAGACCGAACTCCTTGCGCAGCCGGGCGGCCGTGGCGGGGTCGCACTGACGGTCGCCGCAGAGGCCGGCGACGGGGTCGCCCATGATGTTGACCATCAGGAAGATCAGCAGCGTGGTGCCGAAGAAGACCGGGATCATCTGCAGCAGACGCCGGATCACATAGCGTCCCATGAGGCGCTCCTGGGGTCGTCGTGGGAAGGGGGACGGCCCGGCGCGCGCGGTGCGCGCGGTGCGCGCGGTGCGCCGGGCCGGATGGCTTCCGCCGTCAGTTGACCGTGATCTCTTCGTAGACGGGAACGCTGAACGGGTTCAGGGCGACATGGGAGAGCCGCTCCGAGTAGCCGGCGCTGCCGTTCTGGTACCAGAGCGGGATGGCGGCCATCTCATCCCGCACGACCTTCTCGGCCTCCTTGAAGGTCTCGACGGCCTTGGCCTGGTCGCTCTCGGCGTTGGCCCGGTCGACGAGGTCGTCGAACTTCTCGTTGGTCCACTTGCCGTCGTTGGAGGAGGCGTTGGTGTAGTAGAGCGGCTGCAGGAAGTTCTGGATCAGCGGGTAGTCCATCTGCCAGCCGGCCCGGAAGGGGCCGGGCATCTTCCGGTCGCCGATCTGGTTGCGGAAGTCGGCGAAGGTGCCGACCGGTGCGCCGACGCACGCCCTGTCGTTCCCGAGGGCGTTGTTGACGGAGTTGCACACGGCGTCGACCCAGTCCTTGTGGGAGCCGGTGTCCGCGTTGTACGTGATCTTCACCTGGCCGCCGGGGATGCCGCCGCCCTCCTGGATCAGCCTCTTCGCCGCCGCGGGGTCGTACTCGCAGGCCTCGCCGCACAGGGTGTCGTCGTAGCCGCCCTCGGCGCCCAGCACCGGGGAGGTCCAGTCCTTGGCGGGGGTGCGGGTCTTCTGGAAGATCGTGTCGGTGATCTGCTCGCGGTTGATCGCCCTCGACAGGCCGGTGCGCACCTTGGCCCCGTCAGGGGTGTTCCACGCCTTGTCGTAGAAGGGGAAGGCGAGGGTCTGGAGGATGCCCGCCGGTGTGTTGATGTACCGGTCCCCGAGGTCGGCCCGGACGTTCTTGAGCTGGGCGGCCGGGACGTCGTCGACGAGGTCGATGTTGCCCGCGATCAGGTCCGTGTAGGCGGTGTTGTTGTCGGTGTAGACCATGAGGTCGATGCCGCCGTTCTTCGCCTTGTCCGGACCCTTGTAGCCGTCCCAGCGGCGCAGCTCCGCCATCGATCCCTTCTTGTAGGAGTTCAGGGTGTACGGTCCGTTGCCGATCGGCTTGGAGACCCAGGCGTCGTGGTCGTCGAAGAAGGCGCGGGGCAGTGGGGCGAAGGCCGCGTAGCCGAGGGTGTCGGGCCAGGTGGAGAACTTCTGGCTCAGCTCGACCGTGAAGCGGAGGTCGTCGACGACCTTCAGCCCGGACATCGTCTCGGCGGTGGCCTCGCCCTTCTCGGGGTGGACCTGTTCGTAGCCCTCGATGTAGCCGAAGAAGTAGGCGTTCTTCTGGTTGTTCCTGATGTGGGCGCCGTAGTTCCAGGCGTCGACGTACGACCTGGCGGTGACCTTCTCGCCGTTGCTGAAGGTCCAGCCGTCCTTGAGGGTGACCGTGAAGTTCCTCGAGTCGGTGCTCTCGATCGTCTCGGCCATCATGTCCGTGGCCGCGCCGGTCTTCGGGTCGTATCTCTTCAGGCCGCGGAAGATCATGTCGAGGACCTTGCCGCCCTGCACCTCGTTGGTGTTGGCGGGCTCCAGCGGGTTCTGCGGGTCGGTCCAGGAGGACTTCACGATCCCGTCGGCGCCGCTGCCTCCGCTGTCGCTCCCACCGCCGCAGCCCGTCGCCGCCAGGGCGACGGCGACCGCGCATGCGGCCCACTTGGCGTGCGTGGCTCGACGCATGGGGTTCCTCCCGTGTCCTCAGCATGGCTTAGGACCGAATATCACCCCATAGCGGATCTAACGCACTTTCAGGGCGTCCGGGTGGTCGGTGCGGTCACCGGGAGAGTGACCTCCCAGGTGTCGACGGCGTAGTGCAGGGTCATCCCGTGCGCCTCGTACAGGGAGAGCGCCCTCGACTCGTTCTGCGTGTCCACGCCCAGACCGATGGTGTCCCGGCCGCGGGCCGCGTAGGTGCCGAACACGTGGCGCAGCAGATGGCCGGCGATGCCCCGGCCGCGGACCCGTTCGCATACGCCGAGGTTGCGGATCCAGCCCATGGCCTCACGGTCGTCCCGGGTGAGGACGACCGCCACGTCGCCCTCGCCGGCGAGCGAGGCGATCCACACGAGCGACCAGTCCAGGCGTGCGCCGCCAATGTCCTCCAGCCACTGGGCGTACGTCCGGGGGTGGTGGTCGAAGTGGTCCGCGAAGGTCGCCTCCACCAGCGCGTGCGCGAGCCGGCGGTCGTCCTCGGACCGGCAGTCCCGCAGCGTCAGCCCGGCGGGCGGCTCGGGCACGGCGTCGGCGGCCGGCGACAGGGGACGGGTCATGATCTGGTGGTGCCGCACGGTGCGCCAGCCGCGGGCGCCGAGGAGCGCGGTGTCGACGGCGGGCCGCGCGTTGAGGTGCAGGTGGAGCACGGCCCGCGCGGCGCCGGCGGCCGCCGCCTTCTCCGCCGCCCTCGCCTCGATCAGCTCCAGCAGCAGGACCGCCGCGGCGGACCGGCCCGGCAGGACGTAGTGGTCGACGCCGATGTCGCCCTCGCCCGAGTCGCTCCACAGCATGCCGAACGCCACGAGCTCGCCGTCCTCGCTCACCAGCCAGGTGTCACGGGCGAGATCGACGTCGGCGTGGGCCAGGTCGGCCTCGACGCTGTGCAGGTCGGTCTCGGTGCGGCCGATCTCGACGAGGTCGACGGCGTTCATGAGCGCGCAGACGGCGGGGGCGTCCGCGAGGACGGCGGGCCGGACGGTGAGATGCATGCGGCCACTGTTGGGCCCGCGGCACGCGCCCGGCAATCGGTTTTCCGTACGAGAGGACCCCGCCCGCCGCGGTGCGGCAGACGGGGCCCTGGTGTGCGCGGATGACTACTGCACCACGTGGACGACGTCCTTCTCCTCGGCGAAGTGGCACGCCGACTCGTGCGCAGCCGGGGAGTCCGAGCCCTGGAAGCGCTCGGGGATCGCCAGCAGCGGCACCTCGGTGGCGCACTTGTCCTGGGCCTTCCAGCAGCGGGTGCGGAAGCGGCAGCCCGACGGCGGGTTGGCCGGCGAGGGGACGTCGCCGGTGAGGATGATCCGCTCGCGGCCCTCGCGGGCCTCGGGGTCGGGCACCGGGACGGCCGACAGCAGCGCCTGGGTGTAGGGGTGCGTCGGGTGGTCGTAGATCTGCACGTCGGTGCCGATCTCGGCCATCTTGCCGAGGTACATGACGCCGACGCGGTCCGAGATGTGACGGACGATCGACAGGTCGTGCGCGATGAAGAGGTAGGACAGGTTGAACTCGTCCTGCAGCTTCTCCATCAGGTTGACCACCTGCGCCTGCACCGACACGTCCAGCGCCGAGACCGGCTCGTCGCAGATGATGATCTCGGGGTTGAGCGCGAGACCGCGGGCGATGCCGATGCGCTGGCGCTGGCCGCCGGAGAACTGGTGCGGGTAGCGGTTGATGTACTCGGGGTTGAGACCCACGACGTCCAGCAGCTCCTGCACCCTGCGGCGCCGGTCGCCCTTCGGGGCCACCTCGGGGTGGATCTCGAAGGGCTCGCCGATGATGTCACCGACCGTCATCCGCGGGTTCAGCGAGGTGTACGGGTCCTGGAACACCATCTGGATGTTGCGGCGCACGGCCTTGAGCGCGCGCCCCGACAGCCTGGTGATGTCCTGGCCCTTGTAGAACACCTCGCCCGCGGTGGCGGTCTCCAGCGTCATCAGCAGCTTGGCGACCGTGGACTTGCCGCAGCCGGACTCGCCGACGATGCCGAGCGTCTCGCCCTGGTAGAGGTCGAAGGAGACCCCGTCCACGGCCTTGACCGCGCCGACCTGCTTCTTGAAGAGGATGCCCTGGGTCAGCGGGAAGTGCTTGACCAGGTTGCGCACCTGGAGGATCGGCTCACCGCGCCCGACCGGGGCCTCGATCGCCGCCACCGCCTCCTGGGTGGTGCCGGCGTCGACCATCTCGACCTCGGTGACGTTGGGAGTCGCGTCCACGGCCTCGTCCGTCTTCCTGAGCTCAGCCATGGATCGTCTCCTTCCAGAAGTGGCACGCGCTGCCGCGGCCGGGCAGCTCGGTGCCGTCCTGCTCGGTCACCGGCGCGAGGGCCGGGATCTCGGTGCGGCAGATGTCGTCCGCCTTGGGGCAGCGCGGGTTGAAGGCGCAGCCCGCCGGGATCTTGAGCAGGTTGGGCGGCAGGCCCTTGATCGCGTACAGCTCCTGGCCCTTCTGGTCCAGGCGCGGGATCGAGTCGAGCAGACCCCGGGTGTAGGGGTGCGCCGGACGCTTGTAGAGCTCGTGCACGGGGGCGGTCTCGACGATCCGGCCCGCGTACATGACCGCGATCTTGTCCGCGACGTCGGCGACGACGCCGAGGTCGTGGGTGATCAGGATCAGCCCCATGTTGTACTCGCGCTGGAGCTCGGCGAGCAGGTCCATGACCTGCGCCTGCACGGTGACGTCCAGGGCGGTCGTCGGCTCGTCGGCGATGATCAGGTCCGGCTCCAGGGCCAGGGCCATGGCGATCATGATGCGCTGGCGCATACCGCCGGAGAACTGGTGCGGGTAGTCGCCCACCCGGGCCTTGGCCGCCGGGATCTTCACCCGGTCCATCAGCTCGATGGCCTTGGCCTTGGCCGCCTTCTTGGACAGGCCCTGGTGCACCCGGAACATCTCGCCGAGCTGGTAGCCGACGGACAGCACCGGGTTCAGCGAGGACAGCGCGTCCTGGAAGATCATGGCGATCTTCCGGCCGCGGATCTTCCGGCGCTCCTCGGCGGACATGGTGAGCATGTCCTGGCCGCGGAAGAAGATCTGCCCCTGCGGGATGCGGCCGGGCGGCATGTCGAGGATGCCCATGACGGCCTGGGCCGTCACGGACTTGCCGGAGCCGGACTCACCGAGGACGGCGAGCGTCTCGCCCGCGTCCACGCTGTAGTTGACGCCGTTCACGGCCTTGGCGACACCGTCACGGGTGTGGAACTCCACGTGCAGGTCGCGCACTTCGAGCAGATGACCCTCGTGGTCCCCGGAACTCCGGGGCTCGGGGACGGCTGTCGTCTTGTCCAGCGGACTGTCGATACTGGTCACGTACGCCTCCCTCAGCGCATCTTCGGGTCGAGGGCGTTGCGTACCGCATCGCCGAACATGAGGAACGAGAGCACCGTGATCGAGACCATCACCGACGGGACGATCAGCACGAACGGCGCGTTGCGCAGCTGCTCACGGCCGCTGGAGACGTCCACGCCCCACGAGACCGTCGGATCGGCGAGGCCGACACCGAGGTAGGACAGCGTGGCCTCCGCCGCGATGTAGCCGCCGAGCGCGATCGTCGCGACGACGATGATCGGGGCGAGTGCGTTGGGCAGCACGTGCTTGAACAGGATGCGGGTGGTCGAGGCGCCGAGCGCCTTGGCCGCCACCACGTAGTCGGCCTGCTTGACGGTGATGACCGCACCGCGGGCGACACGGGCGATCTGGGTCCAGCCGAGGAAGACCAGGGCGAGGATGACGACCCAGATGGCACGCTCCTCGAAGCTGGTGAGGACCACGAGGGCACCGAGCATGAACGGGATGCCCATGAAGATGTCGGTGAGCCGCGACAGCAGGGTGTCGGTGATGCCGCCGAAGTAGCCGGCCAGCATGCCGACGATCGTGCCGAGGACCGCCACCAGGGCGGTGACGCCGACACCGACGACGATCGAGGCGCGGGCACCGTAGATGACACGCGCGTAGATGGAGCGGCCCTGGCCGTCGTAGCCGAACCAGTCCGGGGCGAAGAAGTGGCTCCAGTTCGGCTGCTGCAGGAAGTGGTTGGCGAGGTCGGCGTCACGCGGCGAGGCCGACGTGAACAGACCCGGGAACGCCGCGATGACCAGCAGCAGCAGGATCATCCCGGCGGAGACCAGGAACAGGGGGTTGCGGCGCAGGTCGCGCCAGGCGTCGGACCACAGGCTGCGCGCCTTGTCCGGCTTGGGAGCCTGGACGGTGAGCGCGGTGTCCGGCGCGGCGGCGGTCGTGTCCTCGGCGGTCGCGGTGGACGCCGCGGTGGCGGCGGTCTTCTCAGGCATACCGGATCCTCGGGTCCAGGACCGCGTAGAGCAGGTCGACGAGCAGGCTGGCGAGCAGGTAGACGAGGACGATCAGCGAGGCGATGCCGACGACCGTGGCACCCTCGCGGCGGAACAGCGCCTCGTAGATGGCGTCACCGACGCCCTGCACGTTGAAGATGCCCTCGGTGACGATCGCGCCCGTCATCAGGTTGCCGATGTCGGTGCCGAGGAAAGTGACCACCGGCACAAGGGAGTTGCGCATCAGGTGGACGCCGACGATGCGGCGGCGCGGCAGACCCTTGGCGACGGCGGTGCGCATGTAGTCCGCGCGCAGGTTCTCCGCCATCGAGGTACGGGTCAGACGTGCCACGTACGCGAGGGAGAGCGAGCCGAGGACGATGGCCGGCAGCAGCAGGTCGCCGAAGCTCTCGGAGTCCTGCACGGTCGGCGTGGTCAGCCCCCACTGGAAGGCGAACAGGTACTGCATCAGGTAGCCCAGCACGAAGGAGGGCATCGAGATGAGCACGAGGGTCAGGCCGAGAAGGCCGCGGTCGCGCACCGATTCGGGCTTCAGGCCCGCGACGATGCCGAGGGCGATGCCGACGATCACGGTGAAGCTGAACGCGAAGAGGGTCAGCCGGATGGTGATGGGGAATGCCTGGCCGATGATGTCGGCGATGGGGCGCTGGCTGGCGATCTCCGTACCGAAGTCGCCCTGCAGCAGGCCCCCGAGGTAGTTCAGGTACTGCTGCCACAGGGGCAGGTCGAGACCGAGATCCTTGCGGATCGAGGCGACGATCGCGGGATCGAACGCCTGGTCTCCCATGAGCGCTCTTACGGGGTCGCCGGGGAGCGCGAACATCATGGCGAAGATCAGAAAGGTTGACCCGATGAACACCGGGATCATCTGGAGCAGTCGTCGTGCGACGTAGCGCCCCATAGGTGCCTCCGTGAGGGGTTGACACGCCCGGAGGCGTCCCTGAGTGCAGCAGGGCACCCCCGGACAACCGCCGCCGCCGGATGACCGACGGCGGCGGGTTATGGCCGAGTGGGGATAAGGCCCGTCAAGCGCGTGGCGCTTACTTGACGGTGACTCCGGTCAGCTCGAGGTCGCCGTGGAAGTCGACCTGGACGTTGTCGACGCCCTTGCCGTGGCCACCGTTGATGCGGTAGTACCACAGCGGGATCGCCGGCATCTTCTCGAGCAGCTTCTTCTCGACCTCCTGGTAGCCCTTCACGGACTCTTCCAGGGAGTTGGCCTTGTCGGCATCCGCCATCATCTTGTCGATCTCGGCGTCCTTGAAGCGACCGTTGTTCGCCTCGGCCTTGGAGTTGTAGAGCTCCTTGATGAAGTTCACGTTGACCGGGTAGTCGGCCACCCAGCCACCGCGGTACATCGACTTCACCTGGTCGTTGTCACGGGCCTCGAGGTCCGTGGCGAAGTCCGGCTTGGCGTCGCCGACGCAGTCGACGCCGGTCGCCTTGCGGATGGACTCGCAGACCGCGGTCACCCACTCCTTGTGGCCACCGTCGGCGTTGTACTGGACCATGATCTTGTTGCCGGGGACGCCGCCGCCCTCGGTCACCAGCTGCTTCGCCTTGGCGGGGTTGTACGTGAAGACGTCCGTGCCCAGGTCCTGGTTGCCCTTGACCTGCGGCGGCGTGAAGCTCGTCGCGGGGGTACGGGTGTTGTTCAGGACCGTCTTGGTGATCGTCTCACGGTCGATCGCCATGGACAGACCCTGGCGGACCTTGGGGTCCATCTCCTTGAACGTCGCGGTGTAGAACGCCGGGACGAGCGTCTGGATCGCCGCGTACGGCTGCTCGATGGCGCCGTCGCCCAGGTCCTGCTTGTACTTCGGCAGGTCGGTCGGGCCGACCTGGCGGATGATGTCCAGGTTGCCGGAGACGACGTCCTGGTACGCGGCCTCGACGGTCGCGTAGTTCTTGAACTGGATGCCCTTGTTCTGCGCCTTGTTCGGGCCCTGGTAGTCAGGGTTCGCGGCGACCTGGATGAGCTTCTTGTGGGTCCACTTCTCGAACTTGTACGGGCCGTTGCCGATCGGCTTCTGGCCGAACGCCTTCGGGTCGTCGTAGAAGACCTTGGGCAGCGGCGCGAACGTCGCGTAGCCGAGCTTGTAGTTGAAGTACGGGACCTTCTCGGTCAGCTCGATCGTGAAGGTGGTGTCGTCGACGACCTTCAGACCCGACATCTTGTCGGACTTCGGGTCGCCCTTCTCGGGGTGCACGTCGGCGTAGCCGGCGATGTCGCTGAACCAGAAGCTGTTCTGCTGCTGGTTCTTGACGTTGGCGTACCAGTTCCACGCGTCCACGTAAGACTGCGCGGTGACGGCCTCGCCGTTGTGGAACTTCCAGCCGGACTTGAGCTTCACGGTCCAGGTCTTGGAGTCCTTCGTCTCCACGGACTCGGCGTTCGTGTAGACGATGTTGCCCTTGGCGTCGAAGTCCAGCAGCTGGGTGAAGAGCGACTGAATCACGTACGAGCCGAGGCTCTCGTTGGTGTCCGCCGGGATCAGCGGCTTCTGCGGCTCACCGACGTCGATCGAGACGTAGCCCGCGGGCTTGCCCGAGGCGTTGTTCTTGTCCGAGCCACTGTCGCCGCCGCCACAGGCAGTTGCCGACAGGGCGACGACGATCGCACCCGCGACCCACTTGGCGCTCTTGGCACCGCGCATGGGTTCCTCCTCATGAGTCCACTTGTCACTACAAGAAGGGCACTGGAAGTTGCGCCGACACCCCTGACGACGCTGTGTCAATGCCCCGAGTGTGCTCGTGAGTCGGCGCTCCCCACAGCGCGTGACCCATTGACCCGAGCTCAATGGAGCCAACTATTAAGTACGTCCGGGCGGTAAACCACACTCAAAGGGTCTCGTTTTGACAACATCAGCTGGCGTTCACAGATCGAAATCCGGACAAAGCGAGCACAGACAGACACCCGCGAAACGGACCGTTAACACATGTTCCGGAGAGCGACGGCCGATATGCGGACACTCGGACCGTTAAAAAGAGTTGACGAAACGGCCCGGCCCCCCACAGTGTCTGCGGGGGGCCGGGCCGTCGGTCAAGGGCTGCTGCGTCAGCCGTGCTTGGCGCGCGAGGCGGCGCGACCGCGCTCCTTCTGGTCGAGCACGACCTTGCGGATGCGCACGGCCTCCGGGGTCACCTCGACACACTCGTCGTCGCGGCAGAACTCCAGGGACTGCTCCAGCGACAGCTTGCGCGGCGGGACGATCGCCTCGAACGAGTCGGCCGAGGACGACCGCATGTTCGTGAGCTTCTTCTCCTTGGTGATGTTCACGTCCATGTCGTCGGAGCGCGAGTTCTCGCCGACGATCATGCCCTCGTAGACCTCGGTGCCCGGGTCGACGAAGAGCACGCCGCGCTCCTGAAGGTTCGTCATCGCGAAGGCGGTGACGGAGCCGGACCGGTCGGCGACCAGCGAGCCGTTGTTACGGGTCGTCAGCGTGCCGAACCACGGCTCGTGGCCCTCGTGGATGGAGTGCGCGATACCCGTGCCACGGGTGTTCGTCAGGAACTCCGTACGGAAGCCGATCAGACCGCGGGACGGGACGACGAACTCCATGCGGACCCAGCCGGAGCCGTGGTTGGACATGTTGTCCATGCGGCCCTTGCGGACGCCCATGAGCTGCGTGACGGCGCCCATGTGCTCCTCGGGCACGTCGATCGTCATGCGCTCGACCGGCTCGTGGACCTTGCCGTCGACCTCCTTGGTGACGACCTGCGGCTTGCCGATGGTCAGCTCGAAGCCCTCACGGCGCATCTGCTCGACCAGGATGGCCAGCGCCAGCTCACCGCGGCCCTGCACCTCCCAGGCGTCCGGGCGCTCGGTGTCCAGCACGCGCAGCGAGACGTTACCGATCAGCTCGCGGTCCAGGCGGTCCTTGACCTGACGGGCCGTGACCTTGCGGTCCTTGACGGCGGCCTTGGCGTCCGCGCCCTTGCCGGTGCCGCCCCGGCCGACCAGCGGCGAGGTGTTGGTGCCGATGACCATGGAGATGGCGGGCTCGTCGACGGTGATCAGCGGCAGCGCGATCGGGTTCTCCGGGTCGGCCAGCGTCTCGCCGATCATGATGTCCGGGATACCGGCGACGGCGCAGATGTCACCGGGGCCGGCCACCTCGGCCGGCTTGCGGGTGAGCGCCTCGGTCATCATCAGCTCGCTGATGCGGACGTTGGAGATCGTGCCGTCCCGCTTGATCCAGGCCACGGTCTGGCCCTTGCGCAGCTCGCCCTGCTCGACACGGAGCAGAGCGATGCGGCCGAGGAAGTTGTCGGCGTCGAGGTTGGTGACGTGCGCCTGCAGCGGGGCGGCCTCGTCGTACTCGGGGGCCGGGACGTGCGACAGGATCGTGGTGAAGAACGGCTCGAGGTTCTCGCTGTCGGCCGGGACGGTGCCGTCCACCGGCTTGGTCAGCGAGGCGACGCCGTCACGGGCGCAGGCGTAGACGATCGGGAACTCGATCTGGTCCTCGTCGGCGTCCAGGTCCAGGAACAGGTCGTACGTCTCGTTGACGACCTCGTCGATCCGGGAGTCCGGGCGGTCCGTCTTGTTGATGCAGAGGATGACCGGCATCCGGGCCTGGAGCGCCTTGCGCAGCACGAAGCGGGTCTGCGGGAGCGGGCCCTCGGACGCGTCGACGAGGAGCACGACCGCGTCCACCATCGACAGGCCGCGCTCGACCTCGCCACCGAAGTCGGCGTGGCCGGGGGTGTCGATGATGTTGATGGTGATCGGGTCGCCGCCGTCCTTGGGGTGGTACTTGACGGCGGTGTTCTTGGCCAGGATCGTGATGCCCTTCTCACGCTCCAGGTCGTTCGAGTCCATCATCCGGTCGTCGAGGTGCTCGGCGGCGTGCGCGGCGAAGGCACCGGCCTGCTTCAGCATGGCGTCGACCAGGGTGGTCTTGCCATGGTCGACGTGGGCGACGATGGCGACGTTACGGATGTCGTGGCGCGTGGGCATGCTGGCTGGCGCTTCTCTCGATCGTGGGATGCGGCGTCTTTCCTCGTACGCCCGCCGGGCGGACACGCCACGGCTCCTCCCATGGTACGGGCACGCCGGACGAACAGGCTTCCGGGACGGATGGGGGGAGGCCGAAGGAGGCGGGGATCACGCCGAGGAGCGGCGCGCGGGGTGTGACCGGCAACAGCCGGAGAAACGGGAGGCGTCGTACGGGTGCCGGGCGGCCGGCGCGCTGTTCGGGGAGCACGCGGGCTGCTGTCGGCGCCGGGCGGAGCTGGGTCGGGAGGCGGCACGAGCTTGCCCGCCGGGGCGACCGGCGGGCAAGGGAATTGAGGGACTTCTGAGGTTGGCGGGACGAGGGGTGCCCGGCGGCCGAGGGGCGGACGGCCCGGGGGCCGGGCCCTACTGCCGGGCGGCGCCCTCGGCCCCGGTCTTCTTGTAGCCGATGTCCTGGTAGACGGGGGTCGCGAAGCCGAAGGCGCCGACGTTGACCAGCCCGGAGCGCACCGCGACCAGCTCGGGGCGCTGGTAGAGGGGAATCGACCCGGCCGCGGCCCAGATGCGGGCGTCGGCCCGGCGCATCAGATCACGGGCGGCGTCCTCGTCCAGCTCGCCGGCCGCCTGGTCGAAGAGCTGGTCGATGTGGTCCGTGCCGACGCGGGTGTAGTTCTGCTCGACCAGCAGCGAGCCGTCCGACGCCGGACGGGGCTTGGCGTAGATCGGGCGGGCGTCGGTCGCCGGATAGGCGCTCGCGGGCCAGGAGTAGAGGGCGAGGTCGAAGTCGCCGGACGCGATGTGGTCCTTGAAGTAGCTGTCGTCGGAGACCTTGGTGATCTCGGTGCGGACGCCGATGCGGCGCAGCATCTCGGAGATCTTCTCGCCCACCGTGCGCACCACCTCCGAGCCGGGGCCCGACGGGAGCACGAAGCGCAGGCTCAGCGGCTTGCCGTCCTTGCCGACGGCCCCTCCGGCGGACGCCGGATCGGGGGCGGCCGTGCCGCGCGGGGCGTAGGCCCCGGGAGTGCCGTCGTCCTCCCGTGCCGCGATGTCCGTGCGGCGGCCGCCGGTCCCGTCGCCTTCGGCGAGCGACCGCGCCTGGCGCTCGATGACGAGGCTCTGGAGGGCGGCGGCCGGGGCGGGGGCCAGGACGTTCGTGCCGGAGGCGGCGGAGTCGCGCAGGCGGGCGTCGGCCGGCGGCTTGTCGTCCCCGACGATGTAGAGACCCTCGTCGGAGGCGCTGTCGCCCGCGCCGGAGGGCTTCTGGCCGGGCTTCCGCGCGTCCTTGTTCTTCTCCGACCCGGTGGCCTCGCCGCCCGCCTTGGCCGGCCCGGAGGTCTTCAGGGCGCCGCCGGGCGTCCAGCCGGCGTCGGCGAGCAGGGCCTGCGCCTCCTGCGTGTTCTGGTCGCCGAGCGCACCGCTGTTGTCGCTGTACGCGCGCTGCCCGGCCAGCGCGACATGGCTGCCGGGCGGGTCGGCGGGCAGTCCGAGCGGTGTCAGCACGGTTTCGGCCAGTTCCTTGCGGTCGATGGCACGGGCGACGGCGCGCCGGACACGGTCGTCGGACAGCGGCCCGGACTCGCCGTTCATCGCGAGCTGGGTGTAGGCGGGCTCCAGCGACTTGCGGACCTGGTAGCGGCGCAGCACCGACTGCTCCGCGGCGTACTGCGCCTGCGCCTTCGCGGTGCGCTCGCGGGCCGCCCGCGCCGTCTCCGCCAGGTTCTCGTCGGAGCCGTACGCCTGCGCCCAGGACCTGAGCGCGGCGGAGGGGGTGATGTCGGAGCCGGGGCCGTGCGCGAGCGGCCGGCCGCCGCGGCCGGCGTCCTTCGCGGCGTAGGAGATACGTTCCGCCGCGGCCCTGTCGACGTCGGCCACGTCGAGCGTGCCGGAGGTGAGCGCGGCGACGCGCCCCTCGCGCGGCACGGCGGCGAACACCAGGGTGTCGAGCTTGGCCTGCCGCCCCCACCAGCGCGGATTGCGGACAAGGGTCGTGGTGGCGGCCTTGCGGTCGATCTGCTTGACCATGAAGGGTCCGGCCGTCCTCGCGAGCCTGGCACGGGCGCCGTCGTTGAAGGCGGCCGGCGTCGCCGTCACCTCCTTCGGGTACAGCGGCGTGAACAGCGCCCGCCAGTCCGCGTAGGGCTTGCCGAAGGTGACCTTGACCTCGAGGTCGTCCTTGCCGCGCTCGATCCGCTCGATCCGCTCGTAGCCGGCGTTGCGGGCCGTCCAGTACGCGGAGTCCTTGCCGCTCAGTGCGCGCCACTGGGCGAGGAAGTCGGGTGCGCCGATCTCGCGGCCGTCGCTCCACACGGCTTGCTGGTTGAGCTTGTAGAGGACGACCTGCTTGGGCTCGCGCTCGACGATCTCGGCCGATTCCAGATAGTCGGGGTTGCGCTCGGGGCGGCCGTTCTCGTCGAGGACGAACAGTGCGGGCAGCACGGCTCCGGCGATCCGGCTCGTGGTGGCGTCGGCGTCGGCCTGGAACGCGTTCAGCGTGGCGGGCACGCTGTCGACGGCCCACCGCACCGCCCCGCCGTCGGCCGTCTTGTCCCGTGCGGCCGGAGCGATGTCCTGGGCCACGGGCTTGCCCGTGTCCTCGTCGTCGCCCGAGCCGCAGCCGGCGAGGACGGGCAGGGCGAGCACACCGCTGGTGAGCAGCGCGACGGAGCGGAGCTTTCGGGAGCATGTCCGCCCGCGGAGGGCCTCGACCTGGGACATGGCTTATACCTCTTAGTCCTGGTTTGTCGATTTTGGAGATGATCACACCGATTCCCCCCCACTGAAGTGGAGGAGGGCGGCGGGCCGCCGCCGACACGACGGAGGTTCGCGGAAGGTCACCCGCGCGGGTCAACCGCGAATGCCGCACCGACGTGCATAAAGGAACAAAATGGGGGGAGCGAGACACCAACCACGAGGGGCGCGCCGACAGCGCGTGCGCCGGGAATCCCCTGCACGTCCCTTCACAAGCGGGGATGTGACGCGCGACACTCTCAGGCGCATGAGCGATGCCACCGCACCCTGCGGAAGTGAGGACACGTCATGTCCCAGCAGGAAGAGATGACGGCGATGCGGCAGCGCATCGACGAGCTGGTCCAGCGCGTCGGGCAGCTGGAGCGGACCGTCGATCAGCTGCGGGTGTCGGGCCGGGCCGAGCCCGGCGGCCGACCGAAGGAGCCGAGCCGCCCCGAGCTGGTCACCATCCCGGACACCCCGTACAACCACGCTCTGTGGACGGACACGGACGACGAGGGGCTGGGCGCGCGAGACCGGCACGCGCCCTGACAGGCACGCACCCCCCGGACCTCACCCGATCCCACTCCACCCGGAGTCCTCGTTGGCCACAGGTACCGAACCACCACAAATCCACAAGGGCGTGCACGGGCGGACGCGTGCCGCCATCGGCCCCCGCCATCTGCGGACGGACCGGTGGTGGCTCGCCCCGGCCCTCACCGCCGCCGGGCTGCTCGCCTTCATCGTCTACTCGACCTGGCGCGCGTTCGCGAACGCCGACTACTACGCGGCACCGTATGTCTCGCCGTTCTACTCGCCCTGTCTGGCCGAGAACTGCGTGCCGATGCGGGCCGGACCCAACTGGGAGATCTTCGGCAGCTGGTGGGGGCTGTCTCCCGCCCTGCTGATCCTGATCTTCCCGCTCGGCTTCCGGCTGACCTGCTACTACTACCGCAAGGCCTACTACCGGGGCTTCTGGGCCTCGCCGCCGGCCTGCGCGGTCGCCGAGCCGCACACGAAGTACACCGGCGAGACGCGCTTCCCGCTGATCCTGCAGAACATCCACCGGTACTTCTTCTACGCGGCGCTGCCCGTCGCCGGGATCCTCACCTACGACACCGTGCTCGCCTTCCGCGACGAGCACTACGCCTGGGGACACATGGGCCTCGGCACGCTCGTCTTCCTGGTGAACATCGTGCTGATCTGGGCGTACACCCTCTCCTGCCACTCCTGCCGGCACATCGTCGGCGGCCGGCTGCGGCACTTCTCCAAGCACCCGGTGCGCTATCGCCTGTGGAGCTGGGTCGGCACGCTGAACGCCCGGCACATGCAGCTCGCCTGGGCCTCGCTGTTCAGCGTCGCGTTCGCCGACCTCTACGTCTACCTCGTCGCGTCCGGCGCCTTCGACGATCCGCGCTTCTTCTAGGGGAAGGTGCCAACCGACATGACACAGCTCGAACGGCAGGAGTGGGACGTCGTCGTGGTCGGCGCGGGCGGCGCCGGTCTGCGCGCCGCCATCGAGGCGCGCGAGCGGGGGGCGCGTACGGCCGTCGTGTGCAAGTCCCTGTTCGGCAAGGCGCACACCGTCATGGCCGAGGGCGGCATCGCCGCCTCCATGGCCAACGTCAACGAACACGACAACTGGCAGGTCCACTTCCGCGACACGATGCGCGGCGGCAAGTTCCTCAACCAGTGGCGGATGGCCGAGCTGCACGCCCAGGAGGCGCCGGAGCGGGTGTGGGAGCTGGAGACCTGGGGCGCGCTCTTCGACCGCACGAAGGACGGCCGGATCTCCCAGCGCAACTTCGGCGGCCACGAGTACCCGCGCCTCGCGCACGTCGGCGACCGGACCGGCCTGGAGCTGATCCGCACGCTCCAGCAGAAGATCGTCTCGTTGCAGCAGGAGGACAAGGAGGAGTTCGGGGAGTACGAGGCCCGGCTCAAGGTCTTCCAGGAGTGCACGGTCACCCGAATCCTGAAAGAACACAGCCGGAAGGAGGGCGACAGGGCCGCCGGGGCCTTCTGCTACGAGCGCGAGACCGGCCGCTTCTTCACCCTCGAAGCGCCCTCCGTGGTGTTGGCCACCGGCGGCATCGGCAAGTCCTTCAAGGTCACGTCGAACTCGTGGGAGTACACCGGCGACGGACACGCGCTGGCCCTCCTGGCGGGGGCCCCGCTGATCAACATGGAGTTCGTGCAGTTCCATCCGACCGGCATGGTCTGGCCGCCGTCGGTGAAGGGCATCCTCGTCACCGAATCGGTGCGCGGCGACGGCGGGGTGCTGCGCAACTCCGAGGGCAAGCGGTTCATGTTCGACTACATCCCCGACGTGTTCAAGGAGAAGTACGCCGAGTCCGAGGACGAGGGCGACCGCTGGTACGACGACCCGGACAACAACCGTCGCCCGCCCGAGCTGCTGCCCCGCGACGAGGTGGCCCGCGCCATCAACGCCGAGGTGAAGGCCGGCCGCGGCTCCCCGCACGGCGGCGTCTTCCTCGACGTGTCGACCCGGATGCCGGCCGAGGTCATCCGGCGCCGGCTCCCGTCGATGTACCACCAGTTCAAGGAGCTCGCGGACGTCGACATCACCGCCGAGGCGATGGAGGTCGGGCCCACCTGCCACTACGTGATGGGCGGGATCGCCGTCGAGTCCGACACCGCCGCCGCGGTGGGCGTCCCCGGCCTGTTCGCCGCCGGAGAGGTGGCGGGCGGGATGCACGGCTCCAACCGGCTCGGCGGGAACTCCCTCTCCGACCTGCTGGTCTTCGGCAGGCGGGCCGGGCTGTACGCGGCCGAGTACGCCGAGGGCCAGGCGGTCCGCCCGGTCGTGGACGAGGCCCAGATCGACGCCGCGGCGGCCGAGGCACTGCGCCCGTTCAGCGCGGAGGGGGCCGAGCCCAGGGCGACGCCGGAGAACCCGTACACGCTCCACCAGGAGCTCCAGCAGACGATGAACGACCTGGTCGGGATCATCCGGCGCGCGGGCGAGATGGAGCAGGCGCTCGACAAGCTCGCCGAGCTGCGGGCGCGGGCGCGCCGGGCCGGGGTCGAGGGGCACCGGCAGTTCAATCCCGGCTGGCACCTGTCCCTGGACCTGCGGAACATGCTGCTCGTCAGCGAGTGCATCGCACGGGCCGCGCTGGAGCGCACCGAGAGCCGCGGCGGCCACACCCGCGAGGACTGCCCCGCGATGGAGCGCTCCTGGCGCCGGGTGAACCTGGTGTGCCGGCTCGCCGATCCGGGCGGTGACGTCACGGCCACCGACCCCGAGCGCGGCCGGATCGTCCTGGAACGCACGACGACCGAGCCCATCCGACCCGACCTGCTCGGCCTCTTCGAGAAGGAGGAGCTGGTCAAGTACCTCGCCGAAGAGGAGCTGACCGAATGAGCACGTACGACGCCCGCTTCAGGGTGTGGCGGGGCGACCAGGACGGCGGGGCGCTCACGGACTTCACCGTCGCGGTGAACGACGGCGAGGTCGTCCTCGACATCATCCACCGCCTCCAGGCCACCCAGGCCCCCGATCTCGCGGTCCGATGGAACTGCAAGGCGGGCAAGTGCGGATCGTGCAGCGCGGAGATCAACGGCCGGCCGCGGCTGCTGTGCATGACCCGGATGTCGGTGTTCTCGCGCGAGGAGACGATCACGGTCACCCCGCTGCGGGCGTTTCCCGTCGTACGGGACCTGGTGACCGACGTGTCCTTCAACTACGAGAAGGCGCGCGAGGTCCCCGCCTTCGTGCCGCCGCCGGGCGTGGCGGCGGGCGAGTACCGGATGCAGCAGATCGACGTGGAGCGCTCGCAGGAGTTCCGCAAGTGCATCGAGTGCTTCCTGTGCCAGGACACCTGCCACGTGGTGCGCGATCACGAGGAGAACAAGGCGGCGTTCGCCGGCCCCCGCTTTTTGATGCGGGTCGCCGAACTGGACATGCACCCGCTGGACGCGGCGTCCACCGCGGGCCTCGACCGGAAGACGACGGCCCAGGACGACCACGGCCTCGGCTACTGCAACATCACCAAATGCTGTACGGAGGTGTGCCCGGAGGGCATCAAGATCACCGACAACGCGCTGATCCCGCTGAAGGAGCGCGCGGCGGACCGCAAGTACGACCCGCTGGTGTGGCTGGGGAGCAGGATCAAGCGGCGGAAGGATGATGCGATCGAGTGATATCGATCGATGCGCCGATTGATATCACGGGCTCACTCTTCAGCGCCGGGCAGCGTGCGTCCTTCTTCGCGTGGCTCGAAGAAGGCGGGCTACCGGGACTGAGGGGGCCCGCCGCAAGCGCCGGCGGCCCCGACGAATCTCCGGCGGCCTGACGGCCGAGCGGTCGCGGGCGTTCCGTACCGGGCATAGCCTCCCGAATGTGACACGAAGAGCCACCCGGGCCGCCCTCGCCGTGCTGGTGGCGGCGTGGTGGCTGGTCGTGCCCGCCGCCCCCGGCGTCCGTGCCGATGACCCCGTCGAACTGTCGCGGCAGGGGCAGATCACCGACCGGGTGGGCGCGCTGGGCGACCGTGAGCCGCAGGTCGTACAGGCACTGGACCGGCTCTACGACGAGCAGCGGATCCAGCTGTTCGTGGTGTACGTCCGCGACTTCTCGGCCCTCGGCGCACAGCAGTGGGCCGGCGAGACGGCCGGCCGGAACGGCCTCGGACAGAGCGACGTCCTGCTCGCCGTCGCCACCCACGACCGGCAGTACGCGTACTGGGTCGACGACGCCTCGCGCCTGACCGACCCCCAGCTCGCCGAGGTCGCCGCCAGGGGCGTCGAGCCCGCGCTGCGGCAGAACGACTGGGCGGGCGCGGCGATCGGCGCGGCCGAGGGCTACGGCGCCGTACTGGCCGGCCGGCCGGTGCCCGAGGTCGCCGTCACCCCGGGCGTCGCGGATCCCGGCGCGGACCAGGGCGCCGGGACGGGCGCGGGCGACCTGGTGCTGCCGGTCGCGGTGCTCGGCGGGGCCGCCGCGCTGGCCGCCTACACGTACGCGAGGCGCCGGCGGCGCACGGCGACCCGTACGACACCGCGGGGCGGCCAGGAGGGCTGGGGGGAACCTCGGCAGAGACCGCTTCCCGAACTCGACGCCGCGGCGAAGCGGGCCCTCGTGGACACCGACGACGCGCTGCGCACCAGCCAGGAGGAACTGGGCTTCGCCGTCGCGCAGTTCGGTGCGGGGGCGGCCGGTCCGTTCACGGCGGCCGTCGAGCACGCGAGGAACGAACTCACTGCGGCGTTCCGGCTGCGGCAGCAGCTCGACGACGCCTACCCCGAGGACGACGCGATCCGGCGCCGGATGCTGGACGAGATCCTCGCCAGGTGCGCGGAGGCCAACCGCCGCCTGGACGCGGAGTCCGAGGACTTCGACCGGCTGCGCGCCCTCGAACAGAACGCCCCCCAGGCGCTCGCCGCGGCCGAGGCCGCCCTCGACGACGTCAGCGGGCGCATGGTGAGCGCGGAGGCCGCCCTGGGCGTGATGCGCGAGCGGTACGCGCCGACGGCGTCCGCTCCGGTCTCCGACGACGTGGAGCAGGCGAAGGACCGCCTGGAGTTCGCGACGAACGGTCTCGGACAGGCGCGCAAGGCCGTCGAGGGCGGCGACAACGGCACGGCAGCCGTCCACGTACGCGCCGTCGAAGGCGCGGTCGCCCAGGCCGTACGGCTCGTCGACGCGGTCGACCGGCGGGCGCAGGAGCTGGCGGAGGCGGCCGGGAAACTCCCCGGGGCGCTCACCGAGACCGAGGCCGACCTGGCGGAGGCGCGCGGGCTGCTGGAGGGGACCGCGGACGGCGTGTCCACCGCCGCGCTGCGGGGGCGGGTCGCCCGCGCGGAGACGGTGTCGGCCGAGGTGCGGCAGGAGTTCGATGCGGGGCCGTTCGACCCCATCGACGCACTGCGGCGGGTCGAGGAGGCCGACGCCGCGCTCGACGAGGCTCTGGCGGAGGCCCGGAAGAGCGAACAGGGGACGCTGCGCGCCCGCGCCCTGCTGGACCGGACCGTGCTCGGCGCGCGCGCGGTGACCGATGCTGCGGCCGACTACATCGCCACCCACCGCGGCGCGGTCGGCAGCGAGGCCCGCACCCGGCTCGCGGAGGCGCAGCGTCGGCTGGAACGGGCCCGGGCGCTGGGCGAGGGCGACGCCCGCACGGCGCTGGCTGAAGCCCAGAACGCGGACGCGCTGGCGCGGCAGGCGCAGTCGCTGGCGGAGAACGACGTACGGGGTTACCGGGGTCACGGGGACTTCGGGGGCGCCTTCGGAGGCGGGGGCGGACTGGGCGGTGCCGTGCTGGGCGGGATCATCCTCGGCGGAATGCTGGGCGGCGGGGGCAGGGGCGGGGGCGGTGGGGGCTTCGGGGGCGGTTTCGGAGGCGGGGCGCCCGGGAGCTTCGGTGGCGGGGGCACGCGGGGACGGATGGGCGGTGGCCGTTTCTGACCCTGCTCCGATACCGACCGTACGGCGTTCAAGGAGAGTGCGATGACCAAGCAGACCGTCCTCGGACGGGTCGCCCGGTTGGCCAAGGCGAACCTCAATGCGCTGCTGGACCAGGCGGAGGACCCGCAGAAGATGCTCGACCAGCTGATCCGCGACTACACGGACAACATCGCCGAGGCGGAGCAGGCGATCGCGGCCACCATCGGCAACCTGCGGCTGATGGAACAGGACCACCGGGAGGACGTGGAGGCCGCCAAGGAGTGGGGCGGGAAGGCGCTCGCGGCGAGCCGGAAGGCGGACGAGCTGCGCGCCGCGGGGCAGTCGGCGGACGCGGACAGGTTCGACAACCTGGCGAAGGTGGCGCTCGGCAGGCAGCTCCGGTCCGAGGGGGAGGCGAGTGCGGCGGAGCCGACGATCGCCGCGCAGACGGAGGTCGTGGACAGGCTGAGGTCCGGACTGGAGCAGATGAAGTCGAAGCTGACCCAGCTTCGGGCGAAGCGGGACGAGCTGGTGGCGCGGGCGGCGTCGGCGCAGGCGCAGAACCGGATGACGGACGCGGTGAAGAGCATCGACGTGCTGGACCCGACGAGCGAACTGAGCCGCTTCGAGGACAAGGTCCGCCGCGAGGAGGCGCGGGCGCTGGGCAAGCAGGAACTGGCGGCGTCGTCGCTGGACGCGCAGTTCGAGGAGCTGGAGGCGATGAGCGACAGCGCGGAGATCGAGGCGAGGCTGGCGGCGCTGAAGTCACGGTAGGGGGCGGGGCCACTGCGCGGACCGCCGGACGGCTGCACTGCAGCCCCGCTCGGGGCACTCCCCGTGGCTTCGCCGGGCCCCCACACACGGCCGCCAGGCCGTAGGGGGAGGTTGAGGCGATGGGGCCCCGCCTTAAGGCGTAGCTGGAGGTACCCCACGCCCGCAGGGCCTAGTCTGCGGGTCCCCCCATATCCGCAGGGCCTAGCTGCGGCTCCCCCACGCCCGCAGTGTGAAGCTGGGGCCCCACACCCGCAGGCCGTAGCTGCGGCTCCCCCACACCCGCAGGGCGTAGGGGTCGTGTCCGAGGCAGCGCCCCGGGTTACGGGAGGGGCACCTCCCACGGCCGCCACGCCGTAGGGGAGGGCCGGGTGGGGAAACGGCGCCCGCCCCTGTCAGAACATGCTCAGCAGCTGCTCCACCGTGGGCTCCGCCGACCCCCCGCCGTCCGGGAGCGGGAGTTCGAACCAGACCGTCTTGCCCCGGGGCGTCCGCCGGGAGCCCCACGACGCGCTCAGCAGGCCCACCAGTTGCAGGCCACGGCCGCCCTCGTCCGTGTCACGGGCGCGCCGGCGGCGGGGCTGGACCAGGCCCGCGTCCCAGACCTCGCAGACCAGCGTCCGGTCGCGCAGCAGGCGCAGCCTGATCTCGCCCTCTCCATAGCGCAGCGCGTTGGTGACCAGTTCGCTGACGAGCAGCTCGACGGTGTCGACCAGCGCCTCGAGGTCCCAGGCCACGAGCTGCCCCCGCGCCAGCTCGCGGGCCCGGCCCACCGAGCGGGGTTCGCGCGGCAGGCGCCAGTCGCCGACGGACTCGGCCGGCAGGCCCTGGACACGGGCCATGAGGAGCGCGATGTCGTCCTCGCCGTGCCGCGTGTCCAGCGTGCTCAGCACGTGGTCGCAGACGTCCTCCAGCGGACGCCCCGGATCGGTGAGCGCCGTGCGGAAGGCGTGCATGCCCTCGTCGAGGGGGTGGTCGCGGGACTCGACGAGGCCGTCGGTGTAGAGCGCGAGGAGGGCGCCTTCGGGGAGTTCGACCTCCACCTCCTCGAAGGGCTCGCCGCCCACTCCCAGCGGCATCCCGGGCGGTACGTCGAGCAGCAGCGCCTCCTCGCCCGGTTCGACGAGGACGGGTGGCAGATGGCCGGCGTTGGCGAAGGTGCAGCGCCGGGTGACCGGGTCGTAGACGGCGTACACGCACGTGGCGAGGTAGACCTCGGAGAGGTCCGCCTCGCGCGACTTGGGCGAGGCCTGGTGCGGGACCTGGGCGCCTCCCGTGGAGCGGCGGAGCTGGGAGGGGCTGCCCGGGCTGCCGAGGCCGCGGGCGATCTCGTCGAGCGCGGAGAGCACCTCGGCCGGCTCCAGGTCGAGCAGCGCCAACGTCCGTACGGCCGTGCGCAGTTCGCCCATGGCGACCGCGGCCCGCAGCCCGCGGCCCATCACGTCGCCGACGACGAGCGCGGTGCGGTGCCCGGGGAGTTCGATGACGTCGAACCAGTCCCCGCCCACCTCGGTGGCCGTGGTGCCGGGCAGGTAGCGGCAGGCGATGTCGAGGCCGGCGGCCTCGGGGTCGCCGGGCGGGAGCAGGCTGCGCTGCAGGATGAGCGCGCGCTCGTGCTCCCTGCGGTAGAGGCGGGCGTTGTCGATGCAGACGGCCGCGCGCGCCGCGAGCTCGACGGCGAGCGCCCGGTCCCGGTCCCCGAAGGGTTCGCTGCCCTTGGCGCGGGCGAACTGCACCAGGCCGACGACCGTGTCGTGCGCCACCATCGGGACGGCGAGCGTGGACTGGACGAGGCTGCCGTCGCGCCCGGGGATGGTCTGTGGGCTCGCGGTCCGAAGGGCGCTGGCACAGGGCGAGTTGAACGGGTAGCGGTGGACCTCGCCGACCTCGGTGGGCCCGCCGCCCTCGGGCACGCAGTCCGGTGTGGTCATCAGGGGCGCGTCGGACACGGCGCTGGCGAAGGCGACCCGGCGCAGTTCGGCGCTGCCGCCGCCGAAGCTCTCGGCGTGCACGGCGGCGAACTGCCCGGGCGGTGCCTCGTCCCCGGTGAGCAGGCCCTGGTAGAGGTCGACGGAGGCGAGATCGCAGAAGCCGGGGACGGCGACGTCGAGCAGCTCCCGGGCGGTGGTCTCCAGGTCGAGGGAGTTGCCTATCCGCGCGCTCGCGTCGTTGAGCAGGGCGAGGTTGCGCCGGGCGTTCGCCGCCTCGCGTGCGGCCATGTGACGCCGTGTGACATCGGTGCCGAGTCCGGCGACCCCGACGGGCCGGCCCGATCCGCCGTGGACCCGGTAGAGATTGATCGACCAGTGCCTGCGGTCGGTGCTGCCGGGTGCCGTGCCCACGATCTGGAGGTCGGTGACGGACTCGCCGGTCTCCAGGACGCGGCGCAGGGCGGCGTTCATCCGGTCGGCCTCGGGGCGGGAGAGGTAGTCGTCGACGGTGCGTCCGCGGTGCTCCTCGGCCGCACCGCCGAAGACGGTGGCGAAGCGCTGGTTGGCACGCTGCACGGTGAGGTCCGTGCCGAAGAGCAGGAAGCCGAAGGGGGATTGACCGAAAATGGCCTGCGATGCGGCGAGATCGCTCTCGATCCGGCGCAGCGCCCGCACGTCGACGACGATGCACAGCGCGGCCTGTTCGCCGCGCTCGGTCTCGCTCGGCATCACATAGATCTCGGCGAGCCCGTGGGCGCGGTCCTGGCCCGGCACACGGAAGGGGACGAGGCCCGTCCACTCCTTGCCGTCCAGGATCTCGGCGACCTTGCGGTGACCTCGTGGTCTGAGGTCGGCCGGCATGAACACATCGACCGGGTCCTTGCCCCTGACCTCCTCGGCAGTGATGCCGAAGAGTTCCGCGGCGCGTTTGCTCCACTGATCGACGAGCCCATCGGGGCCGATCGAGAACGATGCGACCTTGATGTAGTCATAGATCGAGCCAGGCGCGCTGCTCTGCCACATGGCACCGCTCGCCGTCCCAGGTATCTCGCTCACGCGACCGTCCCCTCCAGCTCACCGCACCGGACCGGCCATGACCGCAGTATTCAGCACTACGGCTCCGACCGGCACGGCGTTCACGATCACAGAGAGGTCTCGTTCATTTTCGGCCGAGCCCCCGTGATCGTCGTCCCTCCCAGACTCCTAACCCGTCAGGGCCAGCTCGAACCACACCGTCTTGCCGGTCCTGCCCCGCCGGGTACCCCAGCGACGAGCCGTGCAGGCCACCAGTTGCAGACCTCGGCCGCCCTCGTCGTCGGGGTGGGCGGCCCGCTCGGTGGGGGGATCCGGCAGCGGGTCCGACACCTCCACCCGCAGGGTCGGCGCGTTGCCGTTGCCGCTGGGGCGGACCATCCGCAGGCCGATCGGGCCCGAGGTGTAGCGCTGGGAATTGGTCACCAGCTCGCTGACCAGCAGCACGGTCACATCGCCGACGGCGGTGTCCAGGCCCCACGCCCTGAGGGTCTCGCGGACGGCGTGGCGCGCGGCCCGCACGGCGTTCGGCTGCGCCGGGAAGGTCCACTCGGCGCTGTCGCCTGCGCTGCCGGTCACGCCGATCACTTCCCCAGACCGAACACGGGAGCAATGCCCCTTTTGATGGGGTTAATCAGGACATACCCGATATTCGATGCCGAGTATCGCGGCACGAGTGGGAACCAGAGCGCGGTGGCCCGTACGGCGCACTCGTCGCGCCGCGCACAGTCCGACGCGACCCACACCCCTCCGCACACGCCGGCCCGACCGGCGAAAATGTCATGCTCCAGTCACCCACCGGCCGCCTGCACCTCGCACTCCGGGCACCTGCGCCCGTGCCGGACATCCCACCCGCGACGGACACAAACGACTCGTCCCCTCTTATCGGGGCGCAGAATTCCGGCCCGCCGCAGAAGAAAGCATCCATGTAAATACAGAGTAAAGACGGCGGTGTGACCTGGATCACAGTATGCCGTTCGGAACTTGTGCGCTGGATCACTTGCTGCCTAGGGTTGTGGCCATCGCCGACCGGTATAGCCGGACGATTGCAGGACCTGAAGCAATACGGGGAACAGGACAGCAAGAATGGCACGGGGGATTCACAGGGGACGCGCTTCGATCGCGCCCGGCATGCCCGGATCGGGCATGCGACCATTTCAGCCGCATTCGCGGCATCTCTGACGACGCACGACCTTCCCGGCCGCCGGCCGCGGCATGGCCGATCATGCCGCTTCCGATCGCGCCGTCATTCCGCGACACCCTGTCGCGCATTCACGTCGGCTGACACCGGCCGACGAGAATCCTTTATGCGGCCTGCAAAGCCGCACCTGGACACGTGTGTGTCCCAACGGGGATTCAGCCATGCTTCGAGGGGAAATGCAGATGGCTGTCATGCAAAAAGAAGTGGCGCACATTGATCTGGACGCCACTCCGGAGGTCGACAGACTGCTCGTCGGTCTCGGTCTCGGCACCATGGTGCGGGAGTCGGTGACGTCTCCGATCGGCAGGAACGACGCCTGGGCCGGAATCACCACCGGCGGCAGGGACGTGTTCGTCAAACGCCTCACGGGCGCCGAGCCCGATGTCAGGGCGCGGATGCGGCGGATGCTCGCCTTCGAGGAGTACGCGGGTGCCGCCCGCCCGCCGGAGCTCTTCCGGCCGGCGCTGCTGGGGACCGACACCGAGCATCACATCGTGGCGTTCGAGCGGGTCATGGACGCGCAGAACGGCGCCCAGCTGATGGTGGACGAGGTCTTCACCGGTGACCACGCGTACCAGGTGGGACGCATCATCGGCCGGCTGCACGGCACCCCGCCGCCCACGGCGATGGAGGTGGACAGCGTGCCGCCGCCGTTCCCCCCGGTGGCCTTCCTGCGCGGACTGCCCATGTCCGTGTACACCCGCTCCAGCGCCGGGGAGCTGGAGGCCTGGCGCCTGCTGCAGAACGACGCGGTACTCGTCCGCGCCCTCGAGCGGCTGCGCGACATGGAGGCGGACTCGCCGCGCGTGCCGTCGCACTGCGACTTCCGCGTGGACCAGCTGCTGGTGCGCCCGGAGGCCGTCTACGTCGCCGACTGGGAGGAATTCCGGCTGGCGGACCCGGCACGCGACGTCGGTGCTTTCGCGGGTGAATGGATCTACCGGTCCGTCCTGGACGTCGTCACGAACAGGGGAGACGACGTCTTCACCGACGTCGAATTCACCCACGACATGATCATCCAGCGCGGCGTGGCGAAGATGCAGCGCCTTCTCCCGCTCGTGGGGGAATTCTGGCGGGGTTACCGCGATGTACTGCCCGTGGTCGACGAGGGCCTGGCCGTGCGCGCGACCGCATTCGCCGGATGGCATTTGCTCGACCGACTTGTCGCCGGCGCGCTTTCCTCTTCGCGCCTCACTGGAATTCAGCGTGCCGCGGCCGGCGTCGGACGAGCAGCCGTGGTGAATCCGGAGAAGTTCGCGTTGACGCTCGGGTTCGAGGATGTAAAGTGACCGCGGGAATTCGGGGGACCAACGAGTTGCTGTCGTCAGACGTACGCGCGGTCATGCAGCGGATCAGTGTGTCCGCGGACCGTTCGAAGGCCGTTGTCGGCGAGCGGGAGATCGATGCGGAAACCCCTCGGGAACTGCGACGACTGCTCGCCGAGGCCATTTACGACGTATTCCATTCGGGTCAAGGACACGGAAAGGTGCCCACCCGGCTGAGGGACGACGAACTGGAGGTGCGGCTGGCCGCCGCCGTGCCGCACAAGGAAATCGCCACCCTCGCACTGGCCCGCTCATCGGCCGAGGCGGACGACAAAGGGAACGTCCGAGTCCTCGTGGAGCGCGAGGGCGTCAGGTTCTGGGCGCCGGAAGCGGCGCTGCGGGGCACGGAGGTGAGGGAGGGGGAGGTCGTCGAACTGACCATGCCCTCCGTCCGCGCCGGCCTCTCCCCCGGCTTCTTCCTGGTCGACGGCTCGGTCCCGCGCAAGGGCGGCCGGGACGTCCTGCGGATGTACGTGAACGTCAGGACCGTCGACGACGCCGTACGGGTGTGGGGTGCCACGCTGACGTTCCTGGAGGACCGCGCGCTCCCCTACCGCGCGAAGGTGCTCTCCGCGCCGGAGCTGTACCCGCGGCGCGACGCGGTCGTGGTCTACCTGGACGCGGAGTACGCCCATGCCGCGCCGGAACTGGCCCAACGGGTCCGGGAGCTTCCCGGTCTCGGCACCGATGTCTCCTGTTTCACCGAGGAGTTGTGCCCGGGCGTGGCCATCGCCTGGGAGCCCACCGATCCCCATTCGGGCAGGCAGGGGCTCAGCTTCGGGCAGCACCGCGCCAGCGTGCTGGCGAGCGCGCTCGTGGACAGTGCCGACGTCCGCGAAGCAGTAGAGCGCACCGTGGCCGAGCAGTTCACGCAGGCCGGGATCGATCCGGCCCACCCCGCGCGCAATCTGCCACACGCCTGAGCGGCGCACGCAAGCCGCACCGAAGGCACGGCAACGTCCTGCGGCCGCCCGGAGCGTGGCCGGCACCACTCTCCGGGCGTTCGGCACCGGGCGTTGAACCCATCACTGGGAGCGTCACCGACGCTCCCAGCCTTGAGTTCAACGACTCGGAAACGAAAGGACAGTCATGAACAGCACCGACAGCATCATGGACCTCGTCGCCGGATACGAGACCTACATGGACGCGAGCGAGCTCGACGTCACCGCGGTCGCCGACGCCCCGGCCACCACCTGGTACTGCGCGTCCGCCGCGGTCAGCTTCCTCAGCGCCATCACCTACGAGGCCACCTGCTGACACGGCCTGCGCCGACGCGCCCGCGAACGCGAACAGGCCGACGACGGGCGCACACACGCACCACAGCACATCGATCCCATTCATCCGCTCACCCCTGAGGGAGAGAAAGAGCATGGAGAAGGCATCTTCCATCGTCGAGCTGCTGTCCGGCTACGAGGCCTACAGCTCGCCCGAGGACATCAACCTGTCGGCGGCCTCGGACGCCCCCGCCACCACCTGGGGCTGTGCCGCCGTGACGGCCAGCATCAGCTGGATGAGCGGCCAGGTCGTCTCCAAGACCATCGACGACGGCTGCTGATCGCCGTCCATCCCGAGTGAAACGGCGTGTGTGGGCCACGGACCGGCCCACACGCGCCGCCCAACCGTAATTTCTACCCCGAGGCGGCGAAAGATGGCAGAGCCCCAGCCCTACGAGAAACTGTTGTCCCTGGCGGATCTGCTGACACCTGCCGCCATCCGCGCCGCCGCCACGCTCGGCCTCGCGGACCACATCCGCGCCGGCGCGACCACCTCCGGCGCCGTCGCCGAGAAGGCGGGCACCCAACCGGACGTCACGGACTCGCTGCTGCGCCACCTCGTCGACACCGGCCTGCTGACCAGCACGGCCAAGGACGGCGACCAGCACTTCGCACTGACCCCGCTCGGCGAGCCGCTGCTGAGCGACCACCCCACCAGCCTGCGCCAAGTGCTCCGCAACGACAGCATGATCGGCCGCGGCACCCAGGCCCTGCTCCATCTCGACCACACCGTGCGCACCGGCGAGCCCGCGCACGCCGCGGGCCCCGGCGGCGGCTACTGGGAAACCGTCAACAACGACCCCGCCTTCGCCGCGGAATGGGCCGAGCAGGCCCGCGCCGTGGACGCCACCCAGGACCAGCCGCTGGGCTGGGGCGCGCAGCACATCGTCGCCGACTACGACTGGAGCGGCGTCACCAGCGTCGTGGACGTCGGCGGCCACCTCGGCGCCATCCTGATGGAGCTGCTGCGGGCGCACCCGCACCTGCGGGGCACGCTCGTCGACCTCAAGAACGTCTCCGAGCAGGCCGGCGCCCGGTTCGCACGCAGCGACGTGGCCGACCGCGCGACCGCCGTCGTCGGCAGCTTCTTCGACCCGCTGCCCAAGGGCTCCGACGTCTATCTGCTCTCCGCGATCCTCGCCGACTGGGCCGACGACGACGCCGTTCGGATCCTGGCACGCTGCCGCGAGGCGGCCGGCACGGGCGGAAAGGTGCTGCTCGCCGACGTGGCCATGCCGACCCACGGACCCGCCACCGAGCTCCAGTACCGCTCGATGATGCCCGCACCCTCTCGGTCCGTCGCGGACCTGGAGAGGCTCTGCGACCGAGCCGGGCTCGACATCACCTGGCGGGGCCCGACCACCGGCCTGCGGTCCCTGCTGGAGCTGACACCCCGTCCGGGCCCGGTCACCACCGGGGATGCGGACGCGTACCGGGAGAGGAGCGGCGACCGTGGCTGACCGGACGACGACACACAAGGCGGGCACGCCCGCGCCCGACCGGGACTTCCGCATCATGCGGGAGCTGGCCGCGGACCGGGGCGGCCAGATCGCCCTGATCGCCCTGCTGGCACTGCTGTCCACCGCCTCCACGCTGGCGCTGCCCTGGGCCGTCGGCAAGCTGATCTCCTCCCTCGACGAGAACGGACTGAGCGCCTACACCTGGCTGCTGGTCGGGCTCGGACTCGGCTCCGCGCTCGCCGGCGCCGGGGCGACGTTCCTGCTGTCCCGGCTCGGCCAGCAGATGATCTGCCGGCTGCGGGTGCGGACCATGCGGCACACCCTGGGGATGCGGGTGCCCGACATCCGGCAGGAGGGCAGCGGCAACCTGGTGGCCCGCATCACCGCGGACACCGCCCGGGTGAAGAAGCTCATCGACGCCGGCCCCATCCAGCTGCCGATGGCCGCGCTGACCACCGCGGGCACGCTGGTGATCATGGGGTTCATCGACTGGATGCTGCTCCTCGTCACGCTCGGCGCCTTCCTGGTCGCCGCGGTGCTGATCTTCGCCGTGGTCAAGGGGCTCCGGCACAGCTACGTCGCCGTGCAGGAGGCCACGAGCGGCCTGGCCCAGCGCTACATCGCCGCCACCGACGCCGTGAAGGTGATCAAGGCGTACCGGGCGGAGCAGCAGGTCGGCGACGACCTGGCCGAGCACGCCGAGGGCGTCGCGCGGCGAGAGATCGCCGCGGCGCGGATGGAAGCGCTGATGATGCCGACGATCACGCTGGGGCAGCAGATTGCGCTGGTCGCGGTCATCACCGGCGGCGGCGCGCGGATGCTCGACGGCAGGCTGTCGCTGGCCGACTTCGTGGCGTTCCTGCTCTATCTGCTCCAGCTCACCGGACCGTTGATGATGATCGCCTCCGCCGTGACCGCGCTGAAGATGGGCGTCGTCGCCCGCGAGCGGTTCACCGGTCTGTTCGCCAGGAACACGGAGCACGACGGCGACGGCGACGCCGCCCCGGCCCCGGCCCCCGCGCGCGCCGGATCCGCCGTGCCGGCCGTCCGGTTCGACCAGGTGCACTTCAGCTACGGCGCCAACCCGGTGCTGCGCGGCGCCGACTTCCACGTACCGGCGCAGGGCCTGACCGCGATGGTCGGCCTGTCCGGCTCGGGCAAGACGACCAGCCTGGAGCTGATGCAGCGGTTCGCCACCGCCGACAGCGGCAGCGTCGAGGTCTTCGGGCGGGACACGTCGCAGTGGCCGCTGTCGGAACTGCGCGGCCGGATGGCGTATGTCGACCAGTCCTCGACCCTCGTCCAGGACACCATCCGCGCCAACCTCACCCTCGGCCGCGATCCGTCGGCGATATCCGACGAGGAGTTGCTGCGGGTCCTCGACCGCGTGGGGCTCGCCACCGAGCTCGACCGCACGCCGCAGGGCCTGGACACCGTCCTCGCGGGCAACGTCGACCTGTCCGGCGGCCAGCGCCAGCGCCTCGCCATCGCACGCGCGATGCTCACCGACGCGGACCTGGTGCTCCTCGACGAGCCGTCGTCGCAGCTGGACAGCATCAACGAGCAGAAGCTCCGCGATCTCGTGGACGAGCTCTCCCGGGAGCGTGCCCTGCTCGTCGTCGCCCACCGGATCTCGACCGTGCAGCACGCCGACCACGTGATCGTCTTCGAGGCCGGCCGCACGGTGGGCGAGGGCGACCACGCCACCCTGATGCACGAGTGCCCGGCGTACGCCCAGCTGGTGCACGGCCAGATGCTGACCGCCGAGGACGGCGGCCGAACGACTGCGAAGGCGGGAATGCCGGCATGACAGACCACTCGTTTCTCGTTCCGTTCGTCCCGACCCGGCCCGAGCAGCTGCTGCCGTTCGCCGCGCTCGCGCAGTGGAGCAGGGCCGTCCGGCTCTGGCAGGGCCAGGGCACGGCCAGCGACACGCACCAGGCGTTCAGCTACGCCGCCGCCACCGGCTTCCGGGTCCCCGTCGGCACCTCGGTGTCGCTGATGCCCTTCTGTCATCCGTACGACGCGGCCCTGCGCGCCCAGAGCCTGGCGGCCGCGATGGGGCACTCGGTGGTGGCCGGCTACGGTCCCGGCGCCAAGGTGCTGCAGCGCAGCATTCTCGGCTCGCCGTACCGGAGCCAGCTCGGCGCGGTGCGCGACTACGTCACGATCCTGCGCGGGCTGCTCACGGACGGGAAGGCTGACCACGAGGGCGAGTTCTACAGCTGCAGCGCCGTGCTGCCGCGGCTGCCGCTGCCCTCGGTCGAGATCGGTCTCGGGGTGCTGCGCCCCCGGATGGCGGAGCTCGCCGGGGAGGTGGCCGACGTGGCCATCACCTGGCTGACCCCGGCCGCCTATCTCAAGGACACGGTCGTCCCCGCCCTGCGCGCAGGTGCGGAGCGAGCGGGACGTGCGATGCCGCGGGTCGTGGCGATGGTGCCGGTCGCGCTGGACGGGCCGGAGCGTGACGCGACGAAGCTGGCGCTGGCGGGCAACTCCGGCCACATGAGCCTGCCGCACTACACCGACATGCTCAGCCGGTCCGGCATCGACGTCGACATGAGGGCCGACCCGGAGGCCAGCGGCAAGGCGCTGGTCGGCGGAGACGCGTTCCTGTTCGGCAACGAGAGCGAACTGCGCGACAAACTCCGGGAGTTCGCCGACGCCGGGGCCGACGAGATCGTGTTCAACGTCACGGGTGTCGCGTTGACGCAGGGCGGCACGGCGGCACTGCGGGAACTGGAGCAGCTGCTGCGACTGGTGGACGCGGCATGACCGTGCCCGCGACGCCCGGCGGGCACGGGCCGCACCCGGGACCTGCCGGGCGGGGCGGTCCGCAGGCGTCCCGACCGGGCGTCGGCGGCCCGGAGGCGACCGCCGATGCGCTGACCGTGCCGCCCTTCGGCATCCGCCGGCTGCTGCTGGTGGTCACCGGCTCGACGACGGCGGCCGGACTGCCCCAGTGGCTGACCTGGCTGCGCCAGGGCTACCCCGAGCTGACCGTGCGGGTGGTGATGAGCCGCAGCGCGCAGCGCTTCGTCACCCCGCTCTCGCTCGGCCTGCGGGTCGACGGCGGGGTGGACACCGACGCGTGGGAGGAATGCGACGACGCCCGTCATGTGGAGTACGCGCAGTGGGCGGAGGCGGTCCTCGTCTATCCGTCGACGTTCCACTTCACGGCACGGCTCGCGCTCGGCCTGGCCGACACCCCGGCGCTGCTGGCGCTCCAGTGCACCGACGCGCTGGTGGCCGTCGCGCCGTCGCTGCCGCCCGGCGGTTTCGACAGCCCCGCGTTCCGCGCACACTGGGCGGCGCTGGCGGCGCGCCCCAACGCGGTGCTGGTGCCGCCCGTCCCGGGCTACAGCCTGACCACCGGGCGCGAGGACGGCTGGGTCCCCCCGCCGATCAGCGATGTGGTGCGGCGGATCGAGGACCGCAGAACGGCCCGGGAGAGGGAGCGCGCCGCCGCGGCGGACGGCACGGGCACGACCCCGTACGCGGCCCTGCTGGCCGACGGTGCCGACGCGGCGGTGCACGGGGCCCGGACGGCGTCCGGCCGCACGCCGGCAGCGGCGAGCGGAGCCGGGGCTGAGGCCGGGGCCGGAGCCGAGGTCGAGGTCGAGGCCGGGTCGACAGCAGGAGCGGGGGCAGGGGCATGAACAGCACGGCAGCGGGTCCGACAGCGACGGAGACCGCCGCCGCGGCACCCGAATCGACCGCGTACAGCAGGGACTTCGGCACCGGACTGCTGCGCACCCGGGTGACCGGCGGCACGGAGGGCGACGGCGACGGCTACACATGGGTGCGCCGCCCCGGCCCGCAGGCGCCCGCGCCGTTCGCCGGCCCCGTCCCGGACCTCAACGCACTGATCGCGGCGGGGGACGGATACCGGCACGTCCTGTGGGCGCCCGGCACGGTCACCGGTGACGGCGCCGGACGCGTCTACCGGGTGCGCGGTCCCGAGTCGGCCGCAGGCCGGCTGCTCCATCACGGCCCGGACGACGGCCTGGCGGACGTGCTGCGGGGCCTCGGCCGTGCGCTGCGCGCCCTGCACGACACCCCCGTCCCGCCCTCGGCCGCCGGTGCGCTCCAGGCCGCGCCCCGCGGCCTGGTCCGGTTCACCGACTGGCTGGCGGGGCGCTCACCCGAACCGCGCGCGGCCTACGCCGAGTCGCTGCTGCGGCCCCGGCTGGGCGAGGTGCGCATGGCGGCGCTCCACGAGCTGTGCGAGCGCATCGCCGCGGACGGGGACCGGGTGCTGTGCCACGGCGCACCGGCCCTCGGCTCCCTCGTCCCCGTGGAGGGCACGTCGCCGGGTTCCGCCGACATGCTGATCGGCGAGGACGTCTGCCTGGCCCCGTGGTACCTGGACCTCGGCTGGACCCTGGGCGAACTCGTCGAACTCAAGTGGTACCGCGGCGACAGCGGCCCCGCCTGGCCCCGCCTGCTGAGCGCACTGTTCGAGGGCTACGGCCGCGACCTCGGCGACACCTGGCCGCGCCTGGCGGCCCTGCGCGTCCTGCTGCATCTGCACGACTACACCGCCTATGTCGGCTGGGACGAGAAGAACTTCGAGAAGTACACGGGGTTCGTGATGTTCCTGCTGGACCTCTGACCGCTGTCAGGAGCACGTACATGACCAGCCCTCACCCGACACCGGACGCCGGCGCGGCGGGCGGCCTGCACCGGCGCACGCTGGCCAACGGGCTGCGGATCGTCCTGGCCCCGCACTGGCCCACGCCTCGCACCGCCGTCGCCGTGCACTACGGAGCGGGCTTCCGTTCCGAGCGTCCGGGCCAGGAGGGCATGGCCCACCTCTTCGAGCATCTGATGTTCCGGGGCAGCGAAAGCCTCCCGGACGGCGCCTTCTACGACGCGCTGCACCCGCTCGCGGGCGCGGCCAACGGCACGACGCACCAGGACTACACGGACTACTTCCAGACGGTGCCCGCGCAGGCGCTGGAGCAGGCGCTGTTCCGCGAGGCCGACCGGATGCGGGCGCCCCGCTTCACCCACGGCCAGCTCGCCGCCCAACTCACCGAGGTGGCACGGGAGATCGAGCACATGCGGGACGGCCGGCCGTACGGCGGGCTGCCGTGGCCGCTGCTGCCGCAGGTGATGTTCCGCGACTTCGCCAGCGCGCACGACGGCTACGGCGACGCGCGGGAGCTGGACCGGGTCACGGTCGAGGACTGTGCGCGCTTCTTCGAGGCGTACTACACCCCGTCCAACGCCGTGGTGACGGTCGTCGGTCCGCACCGGCCCGAGGACGTCTGGCCGCTGGTGGAACGGCACTTCGGCGACATCCCCCGCCGTGCGACGGCCGAGCCGCCGCCGCTCGACGAGCCGCTGCCCACCAGGGAACGGCGGCTGCGCCGCACAGTCGCGGGGGTGACCCGTACGGCGGTCGCGGTCGGCCACCGGCTGCCGGACCCGGCGGCACGACCCGGCGCGTACGTGGCCCACATGGTGCTCGCGGAGCTGGCACAGCGCTCGGCCGCCGAGGAACTCGCTGCACCCGTGAGCGCGGGCTGCGGCTTCTTCGGTCCGCTCGACGCGCGGGGGCCCGACGCGCTGGTGGTCACGTCGCTGCTGCCGCGGGGACTGACGGCCAACGAGTTCTCCGGTCGGCTCACCGCGTGGTGGGCCCGGCACGGCGACCCGCGGACGGTGGCCCGTGCGGCCGAGGGGGCGGTCCGCTCCCTCGCCTCGCGCCTGCGGCGCGAGCACGCGGACCTCCAGCAGCGCTGCCGTGCGCTGGGCCGGCTGGAGCTGCTGTTCGGACGCGCGGAACTCGTCGACGAGCTGCCGGGACTGGTCGAGGCGATCGCCCCCGACGACCTCGCGCAAGCGGCCACCGCACTGGCCGCCGCGCCCCGGGCGGTCCTGGTGCTGGAGCCGGAGACCGTACCGGCGGAGGGGGCGGAGCCGCCGACGCGGACGGCCGCCGCGCTTGTGCGGGCCGCGGCGACGTCGGCCTCACCTGCCGCGGGCGCGCCGAGGCCCGGAACGCCTGCGGTGTTGACCCAGAGCGCGCCACCGCCCGAGGCCGCCGCCGCACCGGCGCAGGACGCACCCGTACAGGACACACCGATGCGCACAGCGCCCGCCGCACCAACAGCACAAAGCGCAACCCCACTCGCCACACCGGCGCAGGACGCACCCGCGCCGGGCGCGTCAACACAGGCGGAACCCGCAGCACCGGCGCAGGACGCACCCGCGCCAGCGCACGCGGCACCCGCAGCACGACACACAACCGCCGTCCGGACACAAGGGAAACCGGGCCAGGACGCACCCGCACCAGGCCGACCGGCGCCCGCCGTGCCGGCCGTCGACGCACCCGCGCGCAGCGCATCAGCGCGGGCGGCTCAGGTCGGCAGCGTGCTGACTGCCGTGCTCCATCCCTCACTCGGAACGAGCGCCGCCGAGGCCCTCGCCTCGCGCGGCGCCGTCGAGCTGGGGCGCACGTCCCTCGGGCCGCGGCCTCTGCCGCCGTTGGGCGAGCCCGTCGGGCCGCGCTTCACCGGGGCCAAGGAGACCGTACTGGCGGGCGGACCGCGGGTGCTGGCCGTGCCGGACCGGCGCGCCGGCCTGGTGGAGGTGCGGCTGAGGGTGCCGCTCGGCCCCGACGGCTGGCGCAGGCCGGCCGAGTCCGCGTGGCTGCTGCGCTGCGCCGACGCCGTCACCGGGGCGTCCGCCCGCGCCCGGCGCCTCGGCGGCGAGCTGCGGGTGTCCACCGGCGGCCAGTGGGCGGACATCGGCGGATGGGCACCGCGTGAGGCGTACAGCGGTCTACTGCGTATCGTCGCGGACCTGCTCGAACCACCGCCGCTGCCCGACGTCTTCCCTCCGGCCGCTGCCGTCGCACCCCGCCTGTCGCCGGAGCAGCGGATGGACCAGGCGCTGCGACTCCACTGGCTCGGCGGCGACGCGGACGACGTTCTTCCGCCCACCGCCCTGTATCGCCGGATGCTGGCGCCCAAGGGCACGGTGTTCGTCGTGGTCGGTGACCTGGAGCCGGAGCGGGCGGCGGAGGAGGCCGCGCGGCTGCTCGGCCCCTGGGCCTCGTCGGCCGCGGCGGAGCGGGCCGACGCGCCGACCACCGAGACCGGGCCCCCCGGCACGGCGGACGCGCCTGTGGTGCTGGTCGTGCGCGAGCCGTCGGCGGGCGGTGCCGTGGGCATGACCCTGTGCGCACCGGAACCGGCCCACAGCGACGACGTCCCCGCCCGCTATCTGGCCACCGCCCTGCTCGGCGGCCACTACGGGGCGCGGCTGGCCGAGCGCTGCCGACGGCTGGGCCGTGCCGGGCACGTGATGTTCGCGGCGCGGGACGTCGTCGCCGACCGGGCGCGGGCCCTGGTCCGGGTGACCGCGCCGCGCGCCGAGGTGGCACAGGCCCTGCACGACGTACGGGAGGAGGCGGCCGCTCTGGCGGCCGTACCGCCGACGCGGGACGAGCTGGATGTCGTCCGGCGGTACTGCGGCGCCCAGTTGCTGACGGCCTTCGACTCACCGGGGCTGCTGGCGGACGCGTTGCGGCACACCATGATCTCCGGCCGAGGGCTGGAGTGGGTGATCAGCCGGCCCCAGCTCCTCGGCGTGACAACGGGCGAGGAGGTGGCGTCGGCGGTCAAGGCCCTGTTCGTACCGGTCACGGACACCGTCGTCGCCCTGGGAGACGTCGAACAGCAGGTGTTGGCACGGGAGTTGCAGGCGGACCGGTGACACACCGGGCGTTCCGTCCAGGGCCACGGAAAGCATGCTCCGCCACTTGCCACTCTGGAAAGAGAAGGCTACTGTTTCCACTATGGAAAGTGGCGGATCGCCGAAAGGGGCCACCGCCGGACGGAAGGGGACGCGATGAATTCGGAGGAGGCGCGAGAAGCGCTCACGCAGGCCGGGGCCGCCAGGGCGGGAGTCGCCGCCCGAGCCGCCGCCCCGCGGTGGTACTACCCGGCGGTCGGCGGCTGCTTCCTGTTCGCCTTCGCCTCGGTCAGCATCGACTGGGACCTCATCCCCTTCGGCGTCGTGCTCGGCATCTCGCTGGGGCCGACGCTGCTGACGATGGCCGCGGGCCACGCCACGGGCATGTCGTTCAACCGCTACTACGCCACGCCCGGCGCACGCCGGATCACCTCCGTCCTCGGCCCTCTCCTGGTGGCACTCATCGCCCTTGGCCTCGTCCTGGAATGGGGCGCGGACCTGCGGTGGTCCATGGCGGCGTGCGGAGTGGTCGCCCTGGTCGCCACGGTGGTCGCCGGCCGCAGGCTGGACCGGGCCGTGACCGAGGAGCTGCGGGCGTGATCCAGCCGGTGTTCGACGAGGTGATCCACCCGATCAACCGGCTGCGGATCTGCTCCATGCTCGCGCCGGTGGACTCGCTCGCCTTCTCCGCCGTGCGGGACGAGCTGGGTCTGAGCGACTCCGTGCTCAGCAAGCAGGTGAAGATCCTTCAGACGGCCGGGTACGTGACGCTGCGCAAGGAACCGCTCAACTCCCGCGTGCGGGCCTGGCTGAGCCTCACGCCCCAGGGTCGTACCGCCCTGGCCGCCCATCTGGCACATCTGCGGATCATCGCGGAGGCCGCGACCGCTCCGGGCGGCACGGAGAGCTGAGGACCGCGCCGCACGCACCGCACACGAGGGAAGAGCTGTCCATGCAAGAAGCCCCGGGCGCGCACATCGCCCTGATGTCCGTGCCGCTGCACGGCCATGTGAACCCGATGCTCGGCCTCTCGGCCGAACTGACCGCCCGCGGCCACCGGGTCACCTTCGCCACCGGCGACGACTTCGTCCCGCTGGTCGAGGAGACCGGCGCCGAGCCCGTCGGCTACCGCTCCACCTTCCCCTCCCTCCGCGGGGCCTCCGGCGACTGGCTGCCCGCCGAGGACGACGGCACACTCGCCGTGGCCGCCTTCGACCGTGAGTGCGAGGCGGCACTTCCCCAGCTGGCCGAGGCGTACGCACACGACGTCCCCGACCTCGTCGTGTACGACACGGTGACCGGCCACGCCCCGCTGCTGGCCCGCCGCTGGGGCGCGGGCGAGGTCCAGTTCTCGCCGACCCACGCCTTCCCCGACGCGGTCGCGGGACCCGCGGTGGGCACGGGCGCGGCGGCACTGGCACAGGAGGTGCCGTGCGTGGTGGCCATGCCGCGGTCGCTTCAGTTCCGGGCGGAGGAGATCAGCGCCCGGCACGTCTTCGTCGGGCCGGTCGCCGGACAGCGGCGGGCGCACGGCGACTGGTCCCCGCCGCCGGTTGCGCGGAAGACCGCGCTGGTCTCGCTCGGGACGACGTACAACCGGCGCACGGACATCTTCCGCGCATGCGTCCGGGCCCTGCGCGGCCTCGGTGACGGCAGGCACGTGGTCGTCGCCACCGGCCACGCCTCCACGACGGACGAACTGCGGGACCTGGCCCATGAGAACGGCGTCGAGGTCCATACCTGGGTGCCGCAGATGAGGGTGCTCGGCCACGCCGACGTGTTCGTCACCGCGGGCGGCACCGGCAGCGTGCTCGAGGGCCTCGCGCACGGTGTTCCGCTCGTCGTCCTGCCGCAGGCCGTGGAGCAGTTCGTGACCGCGGAACGGGTCGCGGCCCTCGGCGTCGGCCGCGTCCTCGCGCCCGGGACCGTCGACACGGCGTCCCTCACCGCGGCGGTGCGGGACCTCCTGGCCGATGCGTCGGCCGCCGCCCGCCTGTCGGACATCCGGGCGGAGATGGCCGCCGCGGGCGGCGCCCGCGCCGCCGCCGACGTCGTCGAAGCGGCGCTCAAGGACGGACCGGGCTCGCGGAGACAACGGACCGTCACGGCCCGCTGACACATCCGAAGAGAACGACAACAAGCACGGAACAGGGGGACATCCGGTGAAGGAGACCGTCGAGCCGGCCGCCCCGGCGACCGGAAGCACCACACCACTCGTCATCGATGTGCGTGACCTGCACATGCGATACGGCAGCCACGAGGTGCTGCGCGGTGTGGACTTCCAGGTCCGCCGCGGCGAGGTCGTCGCGCTGCTGGGACCCAACGGCGCGGGCAAGAGCACCACCATCGAGATCCTGGAAGGCTTCCGGGACCGGTCCGCCGGGGCCGTTCGGGTCCTCGGCAGCGATCCGGCCGAAGGAGACGAGCGCTGGCGCTCCCGCCTCGGGATCGTCCTCCAGTCGTGGCGCGACCACGGCAAGTGGCGCGTCCGGGAACTGCTGCGCCACTTCGCCGCGTTCTACGTCCCGTACTCCGCTCCCGGGCACCCCGGGCCGTGGGACGCCGACGAGCTGCTCGCCCTCGTCGGACTGACGGAGCAGGCGGGCCGGCGCATCACGAGCCTGTCCGGCGGGCAGCGTCGCCGCCTCGACATCGCGATCGGCGTCGTCGGCCGCCCCGAGGTGCTCTTCCTCGACGAGCCCACCGTCGGCTTCGATCCCGAGGCACGCCAGGAGTTCCACGCCCTGGTGCGGTCACTGGCCCGGGCACGGAACACGATCCTGCTCACGACGCACGACCTCCAGGAAGCGCAGAAGCTGGCCGACCGCGTCCTGATCCTCGTCGGCGGCCGGATCATCGCGCAGGGCACCGTCGGCGAACTCGCCCACCGCGTCGGCGCGGACGCCGAGGTGACCTGGACCAGCGGCGGCACCGCCCACCGCCACAGCACATCCGACGTCACCGGCTTCGTCCGGCGGCTCTTCGAGGAGTACGGAGACGACGTGAGCGATCTCGACGTGCGGCGCGTCGGCCTGGAGGACGTCTACCTGGCCATGGTCAGGGAGGCCGAAGCCGGTCGCGAGGACGAGGCGGCCCGGCACTTCGAGGGAGCGGTGCGATGAGCCCGACGACCCGTACGCGTCCTGCCGAGTACGCCCGCCCCGCCGGCTCCGCGCCCGCCGCCGCTCCGGGGCCCACCGCGCCCGTGAGCCCGCTGCGGAACACGCTGCGCGAGGGGCTGCGCCGCGGCGGCCGCGAACTGCACCAGATGGCCACGACCAGGCAGGATCTGATCAGCAACCTCGTCTGGCTAGTCGGCCTGCTCGCGCCGCTGCACATGCTCCGGGACAACGAACTGGCGGGCACCGGCATGTCCGTCGCCGGATTCCTGCTGCCCAGCCTGATGAGCATGTGCGTCGCCTTCAACGGCATGCTCGGCCTGACCCAGCAGCTGATCGTGGAGCGCCAGGACGGCACCCTGCTGCGGCTCAAGGCCCTGCCCAGCGGCATGCCGAGCTATCTCGTCGGCAAGCTGGTCGCCGTCTCCGGGACCGTCCTGTTCGCCTGCGCCGTCGTCACCCTGACCGGCATCGTCATGCTGCCGGACGTCTCGGCCTCCGACCCCGGGGTCTGGACCGCGCTCGCCTGGGTGCTGCCTCTCGGACTGCTCGCCATGCTGCCGGTCGGCGCGATCCTGGGCTCGCTGATCGAGAGCCCCCGCAACCTCGGCCTGGTGATGCTGCCGCTGTTCGGACTCGCGTCGGTCTCCGGCATCTTCTACCCGGCGTCCCACCTGCCCGTCTGGCTCCAGCACGTGGCCGAGGTCTTCCCGCTGTACTGGCTCGGGTTGGCCGCCCGCGCCGCGCTCCTGCCCGACTCGGCCGTCACGGCGGAGATCGGCGACTCGTGGCGGCACTGGGAGACCGTCGGCGTACTCGGCGCCTGGGCGGTCGTGGGCCTGCTCGTCGCGCCGATGGTGCTGCGCCGGATGGCCCGCCGCGAGTCCGGGTCGGTCATGGCCAGCCGGCGCGAGCACGCGATGAAGCGGCCCGTCTGAACCCGGCGCCCCTGTCTCGTTCACCCTCCACCCAACGGAAAGAGGCACCCATGTCCGTCCTCGCCCAGGACCTCGCCCTGCTGCTCCTCGACAACGAATCCGGCCGGAGCACGGTCGACCTCGGCCGCCGCCACCGCGCGGTGGGCAGCGCGATCCTGCTGGACCTGATCCGTATCGGCAAGGTCACCGTCGACGTCCCCGCCGGTGACCCGAAGGCCGCCCGGCCCGTCGTGCGCGACACCGCGGCCACCGGTGACGCCGTGCTCGACAAGGCCCTGTCCCTCCTCGCCGACAAGGACAGGAAGCTGGGCTGGGCCGCGGAGAACATCGGCCACGCGTGCTGGCGCGCGCAGCTCGACGCGCTGACCGACCGCGGCCTGGTACGGCACGAGGAGGGACGCTTCCTCGGGGTGATTCACACCAACTCGTGGCCCTCCGGCGACCCTTCGCACGAGGAGGCCGTCGTGGACCGCATCCGCGACGCCGTCGTCGGCGGCCGGCAGCCCGACGAGCCGACCCTTCTGCTCGTGATGATCCTGAACGGGATCGGCGCCCTTCCCGCGCTGCTGCCGGACGAGGACAAGAAGGCCGTCACCGAGCAGGCTGCCCGGCTGGTGCGGGAGCACACGGAGAACGGCCCCTGGGGCGAGGTGTTCAAGGGCCTGGACGCCGCCCTGTTCACCGTGCTGCTGGCAGGCTGAGCGCCGATGAGCGACGCGCACCGGGCACCCGGCGCGGCCGGCGTGGTACTCGTGGTCGACCAGCAACTTCCCTCACCGGACCAGGACTCGGGATCCGTACGGATGTCCCGGATGATCGAGGAACTGGTACGGCTCGGGCGCCAGGTGATCGTCTTCCCGCTGGACGGCCACACCGACGCGCCGTACGCCACACGGCTGAAGGAGCTGGGAGTCGCGGTACTCGGCGGGAGGGCGCGGCAGGTGCGGTTCCTGAGCGAGCAGGGACACCGCATCGGTCTGGCGCTGCTGTGCCGCCCGCAGCCCGCGATCCAGCTCCTCGGGGAGATACGGGACGCGGTGCCGCACTGCACGGTGGTGTACGACACCGTGGACCTCCACTTCCGCCGCCTCGGCCGCGCCGCGGACCTCGCCGAACGCGAAGGCCGCACCGACCGCTTCGCGCTGCGGGCCCAGGCCGAGTCCACGCGGGCGCTGGAGCTGTTCCTCGCCCGGACGTGCGACGTCACCCTCGTCGTGTCCGGCGAGGAGCGCGCGGCACTGCGCGCGCTGGTCCCGGAGGCGGACGTACGGGTGCTCTCCAACATCCATGTCCCGGTCGCGGACGGCGCACCGGGCACGGCGGCCGGCTCCCGGGTGCTGTTCGTCGGCCACTATCTTCACGAGCCGAACGTGGACGCCGCGCAGTGGCTGGCCCGCGACATCATGCCTTTGGTCCGCCGGGAGATCCCGGAGGCGGAGCTGGACCTGGTGGGCGGCGCGGCGCCGGAGTCCGTCCTCTCGCTGGCGGGGGACGGGGTCACCGTGCACGGCTGGGTGGAGGACCTGTCCCCGCTGTACGCGGCCGCCCGCGTGGCGGTCGCCCCGCTGCGGTACGGGGCCGGGGTCAAGGGCAAGGTCGGCGAGGCACTGGAACACGGCCGGCCGGTCGCCGGGACGTCCCTCGCCTTCGAGGGCATGGGCCTGCGGCACGACGCCCAGGTGCTGATCGGCGACACCGCGCAGGAGCTCGCCGCGCAGATCGTCCGGCTGATGGGGGACGACGCGCTGTGCGAGCGGCTGGTCCGGTCGGCGCTGCCGCACCTGACCGCGGAGTTCGGCCCGGCCCGGGCGCGCGGGACGCTGCTCGGCCTGCTGGCGTGACCACCGCCCCGGCCGGGCTCCGCGCCGCGGGCGCGCGCCGGCCCTCCGGTATCCGTGGCCGGGGCCCGGTCGCGTGTCAGGTCCGTGTCGTGCCGTTCCTCGATCGCGAGAGCAGCAGGCGCGCGGCCTCCGCCACCGCGGGCCGGTCCTGGTCGAGCCAGTCGACGTCGTCGCTCTCGTGGGGCGCGAGCCAGCGCAGCTCGTCATGGTCCTGCAGGGCGCGAGGGCGGCCGGAGACCAGCCGCACCGTCCAGACCTGGAGCACATAGCCGGGCTTCAGCGGCCACTCGCCGGGGATGCGCTCCATCGGCTCGGTCTCCACGCCCAGCTCCTCGCGCAGCTCGCGCACCAGCGCCTGCTCGGGGCTCTCCCCCGGCTCCAGCTTGCCGCCGGGCAGCTCCCAGCGGCCCGCCAGCTCCTCGGGGGCGCTGCGCCGGGCGGCGAGGAGCCGCCCTCGGTCGTACACGGCTCCGGCCACCACCACGCGATCACTCATGTGCCGGAGCGTACTGCGCCCGCACGCCCCGGACTCGGGACGATCTCTCCTCCCGCTCACCGGGCACTCGCGGGCGGCCCGCTGTCAGGGGCCCGTCTGCCCGACGCGTTCCACCGAGTAGAGCTGCTTGTGGCCTCGGCCGTCGAGGGTGTCCGCTATCTGCTGGGCCTCGTCGCGCGTGGCGTAGCGGCCGACGCGATAGCGGTTGCCGTTGTCGTCCTGGCGGACGACCTGCCAGGGGAGCGCGGCGCCGCCGTCGTTCATCGCGACCCTCCTCGACTCGCCCTGCCTGCCCGTAAGTTGATGCTTGAAACCCCACTCAGCATATGCCTAAGCGTACGCCTGACCTTCACTGAGCGGATACGGGTTTTTACAAAGAGGTACGCGAGGGGGCGCATCCGGCTGGATACGCCCCCTGTACCGCCCGAAAGGCCCGGTAGCGCGCTGCCCCGCCCGGGCCCTTGCTCAGCCGGCCCGCACCGTGGGCAGGGGCATCAGGACCGGTTCCAGGGCCGGTTCCTTGCGGCACGCGTCACCGCATGCGGCGTCCAGGGAACAGCACAGCGAACAGATCGGGCCGCAGTGGACGGGGCAGTCGGCGATGTCGGGGAGCTCGTACGCCGTCGCGCAGACCGTGCAGTCGTGCGTGGCGGTGAGCTCGGCGACGGGGGCGTCGGGGCTGCACACCGTGTTCGGGCGGGCCAGGTAGTACCTGCCCTTCGTGGCCCGGGCGATCAACGGGCAGAGCACCAGGGCGAGTCCGGCGGCGATGAAGGTCGAGAACGCCTCCGCGTACCGGCCGAAGAGCCCGAAGAAGGCGAGGATCGAGACGGTCGACGCGATGACCATGGCGCCGAAGCCGGCCGGGTTCACCGCGTACAGGTACGCCCGCTTGAACTCGATGTGCTTCGGACTCAGTCCGAGACGCTTGTTGATGACGAGGTCGGCGGCGACCGCGGCGATCCAGGCGATTCCCACGTTCGAGTAGAAGCCCAGCAGTTTGCCGAGGGCGGCGAACATGTTGAGTTCCATCAGCGTCAGGGCGATGGCGAGGTTGAGGAAGATGTACCAGACGCGGCCGGGGTGGCGGTGGGTCACGCGGGAGAAGAAGTTGGACCACGACAGCGAGCCGCTGTAGGCGTTGGTCACGTTGATCTTGATCTGCGACACGATGACGAACACGGCCGCGGCGGGCAGCGCCACCGAACCGAGCCAGGGCTTCAGCGCCTCGACCTGCGGGGCGATCGGCTCCAGGGCGTGCGTCGTGCCGACCGCCTCCAGTGCCACGAAGGCGAGGAACGCACCGCCCAGCTGCTTGGCCGCGCCGATGACCACCCAGCCGGGCCCCGCGGCCAGGACCGCGAGGTTCCAACGGCGCTTGTTCCGTTCGGTCTTCGCCGGCATGAAGCGCAGGTAGTCGGCCTGCTCGCCGATCTGCGCGATCAGGGACAGCGCCACGCCGGTGCCGAGCCCGAAGCCGATCCAGGAGAATCCGGAGCCCGCGCCTTCCGTGCCGCCGAACGAGGCGAACGCGCCCCAGGCATCGGGTGCTTCGAAGGCGAGCACGAGGAAGGGCAGCACCATGCCGACGATCCAGATCGGCTGGGTCCACGCCTGCAGCCGGGCGAGCGCGCCCATCCCGCGGAAGACGATCGGGATGACGATGAGCGTGGTGACGAGATAGCCGATCTCGACGGGCAGGCCGACGGCCTGGTGCATGGCCTGCGCCATGATCGAGCCTTCGAGCGCGAAGAAGATGAAGGTGAACGAGGCGTAGATCAGCGAGGTCAGCGTCGAGCCGAAGTAGCCGAATCCGGCGCCCCGGGTGACCAGGTCCATGTCGAGGCCGTAGGTGGCGCAGGCCCTGGCGATCGGTATGCCGGTCAGGAAGATGATCGCCGCCGCCGTCAGGATCGACGCGAGTCCGCTGGTGAATCCGTACGTGAAGACGATCGAGGCGCCGATCGCGAAGTCCGCGAGATAGGCGATGCCGCCGAGCGCCGTGCCCGCCACCGTGCCGGGCGACCAGCGGCGGAAGGAATGGGGCGCATAGCGCAGGGAGTAGTCCTCGCGGCTCTCGTCGGCGGCGAGTGCGGCATAGGTGCGGGAGGGCGGCGGCTGCTCGCCCTCCGGCGCCCGGGTGACAGATGTGGCGGTGTCCGCCATGGGACCTCCCGTTCGTCGGCCCGTGCGGGTGGCACGTACGACGGAAGGTAGGAGCGGGACATGACAATCTGTTGCAGCTGACCGTTGCCCCGGTGTTACGGGAGCCGGGCCGCGATGAACGCGTCGTCACAGACCCTGGGCCGACGCCCTCACTTCACGGGAAGGTGGTACGCGACCCGGTAGCGGTCTGCCGGCACGACCACGTCCGCCGTCTCGACCGCACGCCCCGACGCGTAGTACGTCCGCTCGATTACCATCACCACATGGCCCGGCACACCGCCGAGCGCGAGCAGCTCCTCCGCGAGGCCGGGCCGCGCGCCGACCTCCTCCACCACGTTGTCCACGACGACGTCGATGGCGGCCATGCGCTCGACCACACCGCATCCGCCGAGCGGTCCTTCCTCGGGGAGCATCACCGGCGTCCGGCCCGTGATCTCCAGGGGCTCCCAGGAGGTGGAGATCATCATGGCCTCACCCGCGTCCCGGTACAGATAGCGGGTGCGCATGACCCGGTCGCCGCGCTGGATGCCGAGCCGGGCGGCGATCTCCGGGCTCGCGCCCTCCTGCTCGCTGCTGGACTCCCAGGTGCCCCGGGTCCCGCCCTCCGCCTGCTCCTGGCGGAACGGACTCGCGCCCGACGGCGGCCGGAACCCGGAACGGGCCACCCGCCGCGGAACGGGTCGCTCGCGCACGTACGTCCCGGAGCCGGAACGGCCCTCGACGAGCCCCTCCGCCATGAGCACCTTGCGGGCCTCGAGGGCGACGGTGTCCGAGACTCCGTACTCCTCGCGGATGCGCGCCTGCGAGGGAAGCCTGGTGTGCGGCGGCAGCGAGCCGTTCACGATCTTCTCCCGCAGATCGCTCGCAACGCGCAAGTAGGCGGGCTGCTCACCGAATGTCACTGGCCACTCCCAACAGGTTGACAGACAGCAACAGACTGGCAACCGTGGGTCGTTGACCGCAAGTGTGGGCCAAGGTTTCACTCGATGTGATGATTTGCCGGTCGGCAGCGGTTTACCGCCGGTACGTCCGGGTCTCGAACGCGCTCAGACGCCGGCCCCGTCGCCCTCCGGCTCGTCGGCGGCCGCGCGGCCTTGCAGGCTGCCCGTCAGCTTGCCCTCGGTCGCCGCGTAGGCGCAGGTCACCGTGCGGTCACCGATCCGCCAACTGTCCTCGGTGGGGACGTCGTAGTACAGCTCGGCGTTCGACGGGACCGCGGCGGGGTCGACGTACGCGTCGTTGATCGCCTGGCAGCGTTCCTGGACCTCCGCGTCGGCCTCCTCCGAGCCGGGGTAGCCGTCCGCTCCGTCCAGGGTGAAGACGCCGGTGACCTCGGCGTCGTGCGCCGTCGCAGTCGACGGTCCGGACGCTCGCGGTCTTGAGCTCCTCCTCGACCTCGGGGCCGGGGATGTCGACATCCGGGACAATCTGACACGGAGAAAGGGGCGGCCGCGAACGGCCGCCCCTCCCGTTTGTCAGGTCCCTGCGAGGGCTGAGCTCAGAACTGCAGCGCCCAGGCGTCGATCCTGCCCGTGTCGTAGCGCGCGTTGTCGCTCACCCGCAGCTTCCAGGTGCCGTTGGCCGGCTCGGACGACGCGTTCACCGTGTAGGTGGTGATCACGTTGTCCGCACTGCCGCCGGACCCGTAGGCCTTCAGGTTGTAGAGCGAGCCGTCGGGGGCGACGAGGTCGATCTTCAGGTCACCGATGTAGGTGTGCTTGATGTCGACCGAGACGGCGAGGTTCGAGGGCGCGTTGCCCGTGACACCGCTGACGGTGATCGGCGACTCGACGGTGGCGTTGTCGTTGATCGCGTAGTCGCCGGTGTTCTCGAACTTCGGTCCGGGCGGGGTGGTGCTGCCGCCGCCGACGTACAGCAGGCGGTTGGGCGAGCCGGTGCCCGGGTTGCCCACCACGCCGGAGGTGGCGGCGGTGGTCAGGGCCGAGGAGACCTGGGCCGGGGTCGCGGTCCTGTTGGCGGCCAGGTACAGCGCGGCCGCACCCGCGACGTGCGGCGTCGCCATCGAGGTGCCGGAGATGGTGCTCGTCGCCGTGTCGCTGGTGTTCCAGGCCGACTTGATCGACGAGCCCGGGGCGAAGATGTCCAGCACGCTGCCGTAGTTGGAGAAGCTGGAACGGGCGTCGGAGCTGGTGGTGGAGCCGACGGTGATGGCCTCGGTGACCCGCGCGGGCGAGTAGTTGGAGGCGTTGGACCCGTCGTTGCCCGCCGCGACCGCGTAGGTGATGCCGGAGGCGATGGAGTTGCGCACGGCCGTGTCGAGGGCGGTGTCGACGCCGCCGCCGAGGCTCATGTTGGCGACGGCCGGCTTGACGGCGTTCTGCGTCACCCAGTCGATGCCGGCGACGACCTGCTCGGTCGTACCCGAGCCGGAGTTGTCGAGCACGCGGACGCCGACGATCTTGGCCTTCTTGGCCACACCGTGGGAGGACCCGGCGACGGTGCCGGCGACGTGCGTGCCGTGACCGTGGCCGTCCTGTGCCGTGTTGTCGTTGTCGATGGCGTCGTAGCCGTAGGACGCGCGGCCGCCGAAGTCGCTGTGGGAGATGCGCACGCCGGTGTCGATGACGTACGCCGTCACACCCTCACCCGCGGTGTCGGGGTAGGTGTAGCTCTGGTTGAGCGGGAGCGCCCTCTGGTCGACCCGGTCGAGGCCCCAGGACGGCGGGCTCGGCTGCGTGCCGGAGATCTTGAAGACGCGGTTCTGCACGACGGACTCGACGGCCGGGTCCGCCGCGAACTTCTTGGCCTGCGCCTCGGTGAGCTGCACGGAGTAGCCGTTGAGCGCGGCGTCGTACGTCCGCTTGATCTTCGCGCCGTACTCGGCCGCGAGAGCCTTGCCCGCCTTCGAGCCCGCGTCTGCCTCGGACTCGTCGAGCGTGACGATGTAGCTGCCCTTGATGGCGCCGGGGGCACCGGCGTTCTCGATGACGCCTTCCGGCGCAGCGGCGGCCGCGACGGCCGGAAGGGCGGAGACCGTGCCGAGCGAGAGCGCGGCGACGGCTATGGCGCTGGCCGCGGCGAGTCTTCGCCGCGAGTCACGCATCACAGACATGTGAGGGGTCCTCCTCATAGGTGGTGCGTTGCTGTGGGGGTCATGACAGAAGGACGACAGGGGCATGCCAACGATTCGGTCTCAATGCGACTACCCCCCTTGTCCGTCCGCCGAGCGAAAGATTGACGGATCCATAGGAATCGCACAAGAGGACGGGCGGCAGTGAAACGCAACCGCCACACAGCCGCCATCAGGCACCACACGGCTGCCATGCTGGCGGCCCATGACGTCCTACCGCTGTCCCGATTGCACGAGTTATTGGCCGGTCGATTCTGACATCTGGTGCTGCCCGGACTGCCGGAGCCCCCTCGACCTGGACTTCCACGCCTCGGCCGTTCCCCGTTCCGCGCTGGCGGGCCGCGTGAATTCGCTGTGGCGTTACGAAGAGGCGCTTCCGCTGTCCGCGCCCGCGGCCACCCTCGGCGAGGGCCGCACCCCGCTCGTTCCCCTCACGGCGAACGTGTCGGCGAAGCTCGACTTCGTCATGCCGACGCTGTCCTTCAAGGACCGGGGCGCGGTCATGCTGGCGGAGCTGGCCCGCCGGCTGGGGCCGCGCCGGGTGATCGCCGACAGCAGCGGGAACGCGGGCACGTCCGTCGCCGCGTACTGCGCGCGGGCGGGCCTGCGGTGCACCGTGTACGTCCCCGAGGGCACGTCCGCGAAGAAGACCGAGCAGATCCGGGCGCACGGCGCCCGCCTGGAGGTGGTCCGCGGCGACCGCGAGGCCACGGCGTCCGCCGCGCGGGCCGCGGCCGGCGAACCCGGTGTCTTCTACGCGAGCCACGTCTACAACCCGTACTTCCTGCACGGCACCAAGACCTATGTCTACGAGCTCTGGGAGGACTTGGGCGGCCGGCTCCCCGAGGCGGTCGTCGTGCCCGTCGGCAACGGCACCCTGCTGCTCGGCGCCGCGCTCGCGCTCGACGAACTGCTCGCCCACGGGCTGATCGACGCCCGCCCCGCGCTGGTCGCCGTGCAGGCGGAGGCGGTCTCCCCGCTGGCGGCGGCGTTCCGCGCGGGCGCGGAGGACCTGCTCGCTCCGGCCCGTGCGACGCCCACGCTCGCGGAGGGCATCGCGATCTCCCGCCCGCCGCGCGCCCGTCAGATCCTGCGGGCCGTACGGGAGTCGGGCGGCGAGTTCCTGACGGTGACGGAGCCCGAGATCCGCGCGGCGCAGAAGGACCTGGCGGCACGGGGCCTGTTCGTGGAGTCGACGGGCGTGGCGTGCTGGGCGGCGGCCGGTTCGTGGACCGACCGCACGGCGGTGGTCCCCCTGTGCGGCGCGGGCCTGAAGACGGGGTTCGTCGGCGACGACTGAGGCCTGGGTACGTGTGAAGCCCCGGCGGCGGCGCGACCGAGGCGTACGGCGGGGGCCGCACGGCAGCCCCGCCGGCGCGACGGAGGCGCGGCCCATCAAAGGCGCAGGCCCACCGAGGGAAGCCCCCGGTGGGCCCGCCATGCCCACGCCGCATCAGATGCGTTCGAGCACCGTCGCGTTGGCCATACCCCCCGCCTCGCACATCGTCTGGAGGCCGAAGCGGGCGCCCCGGTCCTCCATGGCGTGCAGCATCGTCGTCATGATGCGGGCCCCGCTGGCGCCCAGCGGGTGCCCCATGGCGATCGCGCCCCCGCGCACGTTCACCTTCGCGTGGTCCGCACCCGTCTCGCGCAGCCAGGCGAGCACCACCGACGCGAACGCCTCGTTGACCTCGAACAGATCGATGTCCCCGATCGACAGCCCGACCCGCGCGAGCACCTTCTCCGTCGCCGGGACGATCGCCGTGAGCATCAGCAGCGGATCGTCGCCTGCGACGGCGAAGGAGTGGAAGCGGGCACGCGGCCGCAGCCCCAGCCGCTCCGCCACGTCCGCGCCCATGACGAGCACGGCCGCGGCTCCATCGTTGATCGGTGAGCTGTTGCCCGCCGTGACCTGCCATCCGATCTCCGGGAAGCGCTCGGCGACGGCGGCGTCGTGGTACGCGGACCCGAGCCCCGCCAGCGCCTCGGCCGACGTCGTGGGCCGTACGCTCTCGTCCCGCTGCCCGGTCCAGGCCACCTCCCGGTCGAACTCCCCCCGCTCCCAGGCCTCGGCGGCACGGCGATGCGACTCCAGGGCGTACGCGTCCTGTTCCTCGCGGGAGATCTTCCAGCGGGCAGCGATGAGTTCGGCGCTGACGCCCTGTCCGACGAGCCCGCCCGGGTAGCGCTCCGCGAGCCGCAGCCCGAACGGATCGCTGCCCGGCAGCACGGCGGACCCCATCGGGACCCGGGACATCGACTCGACGCCGCAGGCGATGGCGATGTCGTACGCCCCGCTGATGACGCCCTGCGCGGCGATGTGCGCGGCCTGCTGCGAGGAACCGCACTGCCGGTCGACGGTCATGCCCGGCACGCTCTCGGGGAACCCGGCGGCGAGCACGGCGTTGCGCGTGATGTTGTACGACTGGTCCCCCACCTGTGTCACGCACCCGCCGATGACGTCGTCGACGAGCCCCGGGTCGATCCCGGCCCGCTCGACGAGCGCGACGAGGGTGCGCGCGAGCAGATCGACGGGCCGCTCCTCGTGCAGCGCACCTCCTGGCTTCCCCCTGCCGACGGGCGTACGCACCGCCTCGACGATCACCGCGTCCCGCACGACAACCTCCTGAGTTGGAATTCCGAACCGTCCATGACAGAGACTATTCCGGGGTCGGTTGGAATTCACAACCCACTCGCGGAAGCGCATCACGTGGGCCCGGTCACAACTCGCTCGCTTCCCGCCCCGGGACCGGCGTCGGCTGCGTTCGCGGAACGGCACGGGTGCCGAAGGTTCGCGGCGGCTCACCGCCGAGGGCGTCGACGACCGCCGGCGCGTGCGACCGCCCGATCTACGCCCAGGGCCTGTGCTGGTCGCCGCTGCCTGATGGCCGCGACGGACCGGCCGGCCGCCCGGCCAACCGGACGGGCCGCCCCGCGGCTCCCTTACTGCCTGCCGAGGTGGCAGTCCCGATCCGCCTCATGCGGGCGTACGGCTGGACGCCCGCGGCACCGGGTCCCCCTTCCGCCTCGACCGGCCGGGGGCTTCACCCCGGGATTCGCCCTGACCCCCGCGGTCCCTCTCCCGACCGCACCGGCACCGAGCGGCTCCCGCCGTCAGCCACGCTCCGGCTCCCACTCCGGCGAAGCCGAGCGCCTCGGCGTGCTTGCGGCATCCCGCAGCCGTTCGCGCGGCAGCCGCTCGCGGCCCGGGCGCGCCAGTGCCGGTTGCGGTCACTCTCCGCGCGGGCGACCTCCGCGTCGTACGCGGGGGCGCGAGGGCCACGGTCGAACTCCGAAACGCTGAGGGACGCGACAACGTTGTTGATCACCATGCCGCCGCCCTGGAACTCGGGGACGAACACGGCTGGTTGCTCCCAACGTGTGCCGGGCGCGCGACGCATGGTCGGGATCGTGGGGACGCGGCCGAGCAGCCGCGGGCCGGGATGCTCTCGTCCGGACGCAGCGCGTACGCGCAGAACAGCAAAACGGGCGCAGCGGCCGGGTGAATTCTGCGTGCTCGCCCAGGACGCGGTGCGCCTGCTGACAGACCACGGCCGGCGGACTCTCCGGCTGAACCACGGGATGCTGGACTGGCGCCTTTTTGAACTTCCGGTCACAGCACAGCACTTGGAGTGAGCCTGCCGCGCTCCATCGGCGCACGAGCGGCACCGGGTTCCATGCAGTCCGCCGCATTGACAACCAACCCCCATCCCACCGGAGGTGCCTGACATGCAGGTGAGCATCGACCAGGACCGGTGCTGCGGCTCCGGCCAGTGCGTCATGGCAGCCCCCGACGTCTTCGACCAGAGCGAGGACGACGGCCTGGCCCTGCTGCGCCCGGGTCGTGCCCGGCAGGCCGCCCGCGCCGACCTGGAGCTGGCCGCCGCCCTGTGCCCGGCCGGTGCCATCACCGTGCACGAAGGCCACGGCACCGTGCCCGGGGACGCCGACGGCACCGGTGCCGTCGGTGCCTGACCGTCCCGCCCCGGCCCCCTTCGTCTCACCTCGTCCGTGCAAGGAGCCCGTCGCATGACTCCCGCCCACTCCGCCGTCGCCGACCAGGAACTGACTCTGCCGGCCCCTCGGGGCGCCTGCCCCTTCTCCCCGCCGCCCGCCTACACCGAAGCGCACCGTGCCGCCCCGCTGACGAAGGTGAGCCTGTGGGACGGTGAGCCGTGCTGGCTGGTGACGGGCCATCAGCAGATGCGTACGGTCCTGCAGGACAAGCGGTTCAGCGCCGATGCCCGGGTGCCGGGCTTCCCCTTCCTCTCCCCCGGCCGCCGCCAGCTGCTCACCAAGGCGCAGCCCAGCTTCCTGCGGCTGGACGACCCCGAGCACGCCCGGCTGCGCCGGATGCTCACCGGCGATTTCATCGTCAAGCGCGCCGAGGCCCAGCGCCCGCAGATCCAGAAGATCGTCGACGAACTCCTGGACCGCATGATCACCAAGGGCGACTCCGCGGACCTGGTGCGCGACTTCGCACTGCCGGTGCCCTCCAGCGTGATCTGCCTGCTGCTCGGCATCCCTTACACCGACCACGAGTTCTTCGAGAGCCACACCAGCATGCTGGTGGACCTGAGCACCCCGCCGGAGCAGATCAAAGCGGCGATGGGCACGCTGAACGGGTATCTGGCCGAACTGGCCGAGCGCAAGCGCCGCGAGCCGGACGACAGCCTGCTCAGCCGACTGGTGGCGCGCGGCGAGCTGAACGAGGTCGAGTGCGCGGCCATGGGCATGGTGCTGCTCGTGGCGGGCCACGAGACCACCGCCAACATGATCTCCTTCGGCGCGCTGGCGCTTCTGCGCAACCCCGCCCAGCTGGCCCGGCTGCGGGCCGAGCCGGAGCTGATCAAGAGCGCGGTCGAGGAGCTGCTGCGCTATCTGTCCGTCGTGCACTTCGGGCTGCCGCGCGCCGCTCTGGAGGACGTGGAGATCGACGGCACGCTGATCAGGGCGGGTGAGGGTGTGCTGTGCATGTTGTCCGCCGGCAACCGGGACGAGCTGACGTTCCCGGACGGCGACGAGCTGGACATCACCCGCGACGCACGCCGCCACCTGGCCTTCGGCTTCGGCGTCCACCAGTGCATCGGCCAGCCGCTGGCCCGCGCCGAGCTGCAGATCGCGCTGGGCACGCTGCTGCGCCGGCTGCCGGACCTGCGCCTGGCGGTGCCGTACGAGGAGTTGGAGTACCGCACGGACAAGGCGGTCTACGGCGTGCGGTCGCTGCCCGTGACCTGGTGAACCGGCAGCACCGGGTGGTAGGGCACGGGGCCGGCGGATCGGATCCGCCGGCCCCGTGCCCTACGACCGCCCCGCCGGAGCCCGCGCCGGGACATGCACGAAGACCGGGCCCAGCCCCCTCGTGAAGGGCTGGGCCCGGCCGGCGTACGGGCACGCGACGGGATCAGTACGGGCCGATGAATCCCGCCGTGACGTCCGCCAGCTTGCGTACCCGGGACGGGGCGCCGTCGACCATCTCCAGGCAGGCCGCCGCGATCCGGTCGGCGTTGGGGTGGAACGCCTCCTCCAGCGGGTGCGACACCGGTGCCGGGCAGTCCGGCAGGGTGACCCGCCGCACCGGCCTGCGCAGCGAGTCGAACGCGTGCTCCGCGACGACCGCCGCGACCTCGGCGGCGAGGCCGTACCGTGCCCAGCTCGTGTCCGCGACCACCAGCCGGCCCGTACGCGCGACCGAGGCGCAGATCAGCTCCTCGTCCAGCGGGCGGATACTGCGGATGTCGACGACCTCGACGCTGATGCCCTGCTCGGCCAGCAGTCCGGCGGCGCGCTCGGCCTCGTGCACCATCAGCGAGGCGGCGACCACGGTCACGTCCGTGCCGGGCCTGGCGATCCGCCCGCGCCCGAAGGGGACGGCCACGGGCTCCTCGGGCACCTCGCCCTCCATGCCGTACAGGCCTCGGTTCTCCAGCAGCACGGTGGGAGTCTGTGCGCGCAGTGCCTGTACGAGCAGGCCCTTGGCGTCGGCGGGGGACGCGGGCATCGCGACGTGCAGTCCGGGGAAGTGCCCGAAGACGGACTGCGGGCTCTGGGAGTGGGTGGCGCCCTGGCCCCAGCCGCGGCCCACGACGGCGCGGGTGACCACAGGGACGCCGCCCCGGTTGCCGTACATGTAGCGCCACTTGGCCGCGAGGTTCACCAGCGCGTCCATGGCGAGGAACATGAAGTCCGCGCGGGAGTGCACGATCAGGGGACGGCGGCCCATGGCCGCGGCCCCGACTGCCATGCCGGCGGTGGCGTTCTCGGAGTTGGGCACGTCGATGACGCGGGTGGGGCCGAAGCGTTCGAAGGCCGCGCGGGTCGTGCCGTGGATCCCCTTGTCGTCGTCGACGCCCTCGCCCGCGACGAAGACGGCCGGGTCGTCGGCCATGCACTGCACGGTGGCTTCGCTGATGGCCTGCCAGTAGGTGAGTTTGCGCATCGGTTCAGTTCCTCCCGGCGGGCGCGGCGATCGGCTGCGGCTCACAGGCGCCCAGGAGCAGGTCCGTCACGTCGGGGAAGGCGCCGGCGCGGGCGAAGTCCACGGCCCGGCCGACCTCGTCGGTGAACTCGGCCCGCCATGTGTCGATACGGTCGTCGATGGTGGGGTCCTCGCCGCGCAGCGCCTCGGCGGCGGAGTGGATCGGGCAGCGCTCGATCCAGGACGCGACCTCGGCGTGGGTGCGGTAGGCGCCGTCCTCGTCCCAGTTGGGGCCGACGTGCTCGCGCCAGCGGTAGGTGTCCAGCTCCAGCAGATGGGGGCCGTGCCGCGCGCGGGCGGACTCGACGGCCGTACGGGCGGCATCGTGGACGGCGAAGACGTCGTTGCCGTCGATCCGGCTCGCCCGCATGCCGTAGCCGAGTGCCCGCCGCCAGATGCTGGTGCCCGGGGGCTGGCGGGCGGAGAGCGGCGAGGCGATGGAGTACTGGTTGTTCTCACACACGAAGACCACCGGCAGGCGATGCAGCGCGGCGAAGTTCAACGACTCGTGGAAGGCGCCCTCCTCGGAGGCGCCGTCCCCGAAGAAGGTGAGCGCCACCCGCGGCGTGCCCTCCATCGCGAACGCCCAGGCCGCGCCGACCGCGACCGGGATCATCTCGCCGAGGATCGCCGCCGATCCGCCGAAGCCCGCGGCGTGGTCCACCAGGTGCACCGAGCCGCCGCGCCCGCCCGCGCAGCCGGTCTCCTTGCCGTACAGCTCGGCGACCAGGGCGGGCAGGTCGCCGCCCTTGGCGAGGTAGGGCGCGTGCGAGCGGTGGGCGCTGTAGACGACATCGGTGCGCCGGCTCGCCGCGCACACGCCGACCGAGGTGGCTTCCTGGCCGATGGAGAAGTGTGTGGGGGTGCGCATCAGCTGTTCGTCGCGGTACAGGTCCGCGAGCGTCTCCTCGACACAGCGGATGCGCACCATGTCGCGTACCAGCCGCAGCCGGTCCAGGATCGTCATCGGTCTCTTCCTTTCAGGGGGAGCACCAGCCGGGCCGGGCGCCGCCCGCCCAGCGCCCGGCGGCCGGTGCGGGCTCGGCGCCGCGCGGCCAGCGCGGGCCGGCGGCGATCGGCTCGCCGGCGGGTGCCGCGGCCCGGCGGGCCAGCGTGAGCAGGGCGAGGGTGAGGACGGCGACTTCCTCGGGTGTCGGGTCGCCGCGCAGGACGCGCAGCGCCTGGGGGTCGTGGCCGGTCACTGGGGCTGGTTCCCGTGCTTGCGGCTGGGCAGCGCGGTGTACTTGGCACGCAGCATCTTCAGCGCGGCGATGAGCTTGATACGGGTCTCGCCCGGGTGGATGACATCGTCGACGAGCCCCTGCTCGGCCGCGTAGTAGGGGTGCATCAGCTTGTCCTGGTACTCCTCGATCAGCCGGGCGCGGGTGCCCTCGGGGTCGTCGGACGCGGCGATCTCGCGGCGGAAGATGACGTTGGCCGCGCCCTCGGCGCCCATGACGGCGATCTCGTTGGTGGGCCAGGCCAGCGTCACGTCGGCGCCGATGGACTGGGAGTCCATGACGATGTACGCGCCGCCGTACGCCTTGCGCAGCACGACGGAGATCCGGGGCACGGTGGCGTTGCAGTACGCGTACAGCAGCTTTGCGCCGTGCCGGATGACGCCGCCGTGCTCCTGGTCGACGCCCGGCAGGAAGCCCGGCACGTCGACGAGGGTGACCAGCGGAATGTTGAACGCGTCGCAGAACTGCACGAAGCGCGCGGCCTTCTCGGACGAGGAGATGTCGAGCACGCCCGCGAGGTCGCTCGGCTGGTTGGCGACGATGCCGACGACCTGGCCGCCCATCCGGGCCAGCGCGCAGACGACGTTGCCGGCCCATCGCTCGTGCACCTGGAAGTACTCGCCGTCGTCGGCGATCTCCTCGATGACCCGGCGCATGTCGTAGGAGCGGCCCCGCTCGGCGGGGACCAGGTCCACCAGGGAGTCAGTGCGCCGGTCCTCGGGGTCGTCCACGCCCGTGCGGGGCGGCAGTTCACGGTTGTTGGCGGGCAGCAACGACAGCAGGTAGCGCACCTCCTGGAGGCACTCCTCCTCGTTGTCGTACGCGAACTGGGCGACTCCGGAGACGCCGGTGTGCACATCAGCGCCGCCCAGCTCGTTCTGGGTGATCCGCTCGCCGGTGACCGCTTGGACCACGTCGGGTCCGGTGATGAACATCTGCGAGGTCTCGCGCACCATGAACACGAAGTCGGTGAGCGCCGGCGAGTAGGCCGCGCCGCCCGCACACGGGCCCATGATCACGCTGATCTGCGGGATCACCCCGGAGTTGCGGACGTTGCGCTGGAAGATGCCGCCGTATCCGGCGAGCGCGGTGACGCCCTCCTGGATGCGGGCGCCGGCGCCGTCGCACAGGCCGACGACGGGCGCCCCGGCCGCCGCGGCCATGTCCATAATCTTGTGGATCTTGGTGGCGTGGGCCTCGCCGAGCGCCCCGCCGAAGATCCGGAAGTCATGGGCGTAGACGAAGACCTCGCGGCCGTCGACCAGGCCCCAACCGGTGATCACGCCGTCGGAGTGCGGCCGCTTGGCCTCCATGCCGAAGCCGGTTGCCCGGTGCCTGCGCAGCCCCTCCACCTCGGTGAAGGTGCCCTCGTCGAAGAGGAGATCGATGCGCTCGCGGGCGGTCAGCTTGCCCTTGGTGTGCTGGGCCTCGGTGGCCTTGGGGTCGGGACCGCGCCGCACCTTCTCCTGGAGTTCCACCAGGTCCGCGACGCGGTCCGCGGTGGCCCTGACCGGCTTGTCGCCGGTGGGATAGGGCGGGGCGGCGGGGGCCGGGGCGGACGGTTGCCCGGTCACCTCCGCCGGCAGCTGTGCCACAGGGGAGTCCTCGACAATGGTCATCTGCGTCCTTCCGCTGCATACGGTGTGGGGTCGTCGACGGCGGCCTTCGGAGCCGTGCCGGGCCGCTGCGGCGATGCCGAGCGGCGCACCGCGTCCAGGAGGTCTGCCTGTTGCAGACAGGCGCGCGCGTCGGGGAGACCGGCCGGGCCGGCGTCCGGGTCGTTTGCGGCCCGGCAGGCGGTCGCGAAGGCCCGTACGGTCAGGGCGGCCTGGTCCGCGGGCGGCAGCTCGATCTCCTCGGTGGTTCCGCGCCGCTCCAGGCGGATCACCGGGCGGTGGTCGGGCGGCGGGGTGAAGGCACAGTCCAGGGTGATCCGCCCCTCGCTGCCCCACAGTTCGTAGGCCGAACGGTAGGAGTGGTCCATGCCGAAGGTCAGCTGGGCGCTGACCCCGTGCTCGTCGCGCAGCAGGGCGGCGCCCGCGGTCTCCACGGCGCTGTCGGGGCCGGCGTGCAGGGTCGCGGCGACGGTGTGCAGCCGCTCGCCGAGGAAGTGGGCGGCGGCCCTGACCGGGTAGACGCCGATGTCGAGCAGCGCGCCGCCGCCGAGTTCGGGCGCGTGCCGGATGTCGTCGGCGGGCAGCCGGGGCACGGCGAACGCGGCGCTGAAGGCATGCAGTTCACCGATCGCGCCGTCGGCGACCAGTTCGCGTACGGCCTCATGCTGGGGGTGGTGGACGAACATGACGTTCTCCATCAGGGCGAGCGACCGCTCCCCCGCCAGCGCCAGCAGCTCGCGGGTGCGATCCGGCTCGCAGGTCAGCGGTTTCTCGGCGAGGACGTGCTTGCCGGCCAGCAGCGCAGCTTCCACCCAGGTGGCATGCAGCGCGGCGGGCAGCGGCACGTACACCGCGTCCACGTCGTCAAGGCCGAGCAGGTGCGCATAGCCGGTGACGGGGCGCGCGCCGTGACGGCCCGCGAGTTCGGCGGCCCGCGCCGCGTCACGACCGGCGACGGCGGCGACCTCGATGCCGTCGGCGGTCGCGAAGGCGGGCAGCATCCGCCGCCGGGCGATGTCCGCACACCCCAGTACCCCTATGCGCAGGGGACGTGGGGAGGTGGCGCGGGCGGCCTCAGCCATGGTCGCCGAGCTCCGCCGCGGCCAGGCAGGCGGCCAGGGTACGGGCCTGGACGTTGACGCAGTGTCCCTGCTGGATGAGCCGCGACAGCTGCCCCGGTGTCACCCAGCGGTAGCCGGGCGGTTCGTCCAGCGGTGCCTCTCCCTCGTCGGCGTCGATCAGCATGTAGCGGCTGACGGCGTCGAGGAAGCGCCCGCCCTCCTCGGAGTGCAGCGCCTCGTACCGGACACGAGAGGCGTCGGTGTGCAGCGCCAGGTCCAGGAACGGCGGCCGGTCGGCGCCGAACAGGCCCGCGTAGTTGTCCGGCGTGTACATCACGGTGGGCGACAGCTCGACGGCCTCCCGCAGCCCGGCCTCCATCCTGGCGTGCGCGAGCAGATGCGGCACGCCGTTGATCCGGCGGGTCAGCATGGCCACCACGCCCTGCCCGCGCGGGCGGATCAGCGGCTGGGTCCAGTGGGCGACCTCGCGGCTGCCGGCCTGTACGGACGCGGCGACCACGTCGAAGTAGCGGCCGTGCACATGGTGGACGGTGTCCGCGTCGCGCTCCCAGTCCGGCAGCCCCGCGAGCGGCACCCAGTCGGTGCGCACATCGTGCCGGGAGCGCATCTCGGTGAGCCAGCAGGCGAGTTCGGTGTCGGTGTGCAGCGCGGCGGTCCCGGCCTCGGCGTCCGTCATGGGCGCGCACGAAAGGACCGTACGGGCGTCCATGTTCACCACGTGGTCCAGCCGCAGCAGCTGCGCGATCTGCCCGAAGGTGAGCCAGCAGAAGTCGTCGTCCAGCGGCACGTCGTCCGTGGTCTCCACGATCATGTTGCGGTTGTGCTTGCGGTGGAACCAGGAGCCGTGCTCGGACTGGAGCACATCGGCCAGTACTCGACCATGCCCCGGCCGGGTGAAGTACGCGAGGTACTTCACGTCCGAACCGCCGTGCACCTTGGTGTAGTTGGAGCGGGTGGCCTGGACGGTGGGCGAAAGCTGGAGCAGGTTGGGGTTGCCCGGCTCCATCTTGGCCTGCATCAGGCAGTGCAGCACCCCGCCGAACTCCTTGACGAGGATCCCGAGGATGCCGATTTCCGGCTGCCGGATGATGGGCTGATGCCAGCCGCCGGGGCCGCCGTCCACGGTCACCCGCAGCCCTTCGACGCTGAAGAAGCGCCCGCTGCGGTGCACGAGGTTCCCCGTGCCCTCCTCGGTGTACCAGCCCTCCAGTTCGGCGAACGGGATGGTGCCGACCCGGAAGGGGTGGGCCGCGCGGCGCCCCGCGAACCAGTGGTGCAACTGCCCGAGGTCCAGGTGCGCGCCCTGTACGGCGGCCGCCGACCGGGCGATCCGGGTGGCCGGGACCACGTCGTGCCGCGGCCGCAGCACGGTGGGCACCGCGAGCTTGGGTGACATAACGGGTGACTCCTCGAAGTCGTACGGACGGACGGGGTACGGGCGGGACGCGCAGAAGAGGGCCGGCCGTGGCGGCGGGCGTGGACATGCGGGCGGGTGTGTCCGTGCTCAGCGGCCGCCTGCCACGGTCAGCGACTCGCCGGTGATGTTGCCGTTGGCCGCCGAGCACAGGAACAGCACGGCCCCGGCCACGTCCTCGGGGTCGCTCAGCCGTCCGGTGGGCGTCGCGCCGATCTCCCGGACCCGTACCTGTTCCGGCAGTCCCTTGAGCATTCGCTCGGTCACGGTCAGCCCCGGGCATACGACGTTGACCAGCAGCCCGTCGCCGCCGAGGTCCCACATCAGGCTTCGGGCCAGGCCGTGCAGCCCGGCCTTGGCGGCCCCGTAAAACTCCTGGCCGCGGTTGCCGCCCAGCGCGTTGTGCGAGGAGATCAGCGCGATCCGGCCCCAGCCGCGCCTGCGCATGCCCGGCACCGCGTGCTGGACCGTGCGGATCACGGGGGCGAGGTTGCCGTCCACCACCGGCAGCCAGTCCTCCTCCGGCACGCCCTCGAAGGGGGTGCCGGGTTGCCTGCGCACCCCCCAGCGCACCGCGTTGGCCACCAGGACGTCCAGCGATCCCCAGCGCTCCTCGACGGCGCCCACCACGCGCTTGGGCGAGGCGGGGTCGTCCAGGGCGTATGCGACCGGGAAGGCCCGGTCCTCGTCGGCGCCCAGCTCACGCGCCAACTCCTCAGCCGCCGCACGGTCGTTGCGGTACGAGACTGCGACTTTGGCACCTTCCTGGGAGAAGGCGCGGGCCACCGCCCGGCCGATTCCGCTGGTGGCTCCCGTGACCAGCACGGTGCGTCCGTTCAGGCCGAGGTCCATGTCCGATCCTTTGCGTCCATCTCGTGTTTCCCGTGCTTCGCGTGGGGTGCGCGATGCGAGGGGTGGGGGCGGCGGGCGGGCCGGGTCATCCGCGGGCCGCCACGAATTCCTTGATCGTGCCGGTGACGTAGTCGAGCATTTCGTCGGTGAGGGCCGGGTAGACGCCGATCCAGAAGGTGTGTTCGGTGATGATGTCGCTGTTCGTGAGGTCGCCGACGACGCGGTGGGGCTGGTTGACATAGGCGGGCTGGCGGGTGAGGTTGCCGGCGAAGAGGCGGCGGGTGCCGATCTTGCGGTCCTCGAGGTGGGCGACGAGTTCGGCGCGGGTGAAGGGGGCGTCGGGCTGGACGGTGAGGACGAAGCCGAACCAGCTGGGGTCGCTGCCCGGGGTGGGCTCGGGGAGCAGGAGGTGGGGCAGGCCGTCGAGGCCCTCGCGCAGCCGGCGCCAGTTGCGCTTGCGGGCGGCGGTGAATTCCTCCAGGCGGGCCAGCTGTGTCAGCCCGAGGGCGGCCTGGAGGTCGGTGGCCTTCAGGTTGTAACCGATGTGGGAGAAGATGTACTTGTGGTCGTACCCGTGGGGGAGGGCACCCATTTGGTAGTCGAACCGTTTGAAGCAGGTGTTGTTCCTGCCGGGTTCGCACCAGCAGTCGCGACCCCAGTCGCGCAGGGATTCCACGATCCGGGCGAGCCTGAGGTCGGAGGTCAGCACGCAGCCGCCCTCGCCCATGGTGAGGTGGTGGGCGGGGTAGAAGCTGACGGTGGTCACATCGCCGAAGGTGCCGGTGATCTGACCGTTGTAGGTGGTGCCGACCGCGTCGCAGTTGTCCTCGACGAAGTAGAGGTCGTGTTCGCGGGCGAGTTGGGCGATCTCGGCGGCCTCGAAGGGGTTGCCGAGGGCGTGGGCGATCATGACGGCGCGGGTCCTGGGGCCGATGGCCTGGGCGACACGGTCGGCGGTGGTGTTGTAGGTGCCGAGTTCCACGTCGATGAAGACGGGGACGAGCCCGTTCTGGACGATGGGGTTGACGGTGGTGGGGAAGCCGGCCGCGACGGTGATGACCTCGTCGCCGGGCTTGAGGCGCCGGTCGCCCAGGGTGTGGGAGGTGAGGGCGGTCAGGGCGAGGAGGTTGGCGGAGGAGCCGGAGTTCGTCAGGTGGGCCTTGCGGCGTTCGAGGGTCTTGGCGAAGCGCGATTCGAAGGTGCGGGAGCTGGGCCCGGACGCGATGCGCAGGTCGAGGGCGGCCTCCACCAGCGCGGCCCGGTCCTCCGCGTCCAGCGTCGCCCCGGACGGCCAGATCTCCGTCACCCCCGGCTCGAAGGGCCGGTCGTCCTTGAGGTCCTCGTGGTACTTGCGGACCTGATCGAGAATGAGCGCCTTGTCGCCGCGCATCCCTGCCTCCTCCACTATCGGCCTCGGCGCATCCCCGCACCTGTTGTGAGCACTGGTCAGTACGCTTCGATGCTGCACCCCCCGCCTCGAACCCGGCTCGACACGGGACGGACGGCGAATGGACCGGCCGCGCGCCCCCGTCACCGTGGCCGTCCAGGGCTGGCCCTTGCGGTACCGGGTCGTCCCGGCCGGCCGCACGAGCGCCGTTCGAGCGCGGGCGCCTAGCGTGCGCGCCGATGGACATCCACGACACGGCCGTGCCCGACGCCTACCGGATCGTTCCGCGCGTGCTCACCGACGCCCGCGGCAGCTTCCACGAGTCGTTCCGCCACGAGGAGTTGGCGCGCGCGACCGGGCATGTCCTCATTCCCCAGCAAATCAACTACTCCTCGTCCAGGCGCGATACGGTGCGCGGTCTGCACTCGGTGCTGCTGCCGCCGGGGCAGGCGAAATACGTCACCTGTGTGCGCGGCGCGGTACGCGACTTCGTCGCCGACGTACGCCTGGGCTCGCCCGCCTTCGGCGCGTACACCACGGCGGTCCTCGACGCGCGGGACGGCGGCGGCATGTACGTGGCCGAGGGGCTGGCCCATGGGTTTGTGGCACTGACGGAGGACGCGTGTGTGAGCTACCTGTGCTCCACCGAGTACGTGCCCGGCACCCAGGTCGACATCTGCCCCTTCGACACGGAGCTCGACCTGCCCTGGCATCTGGGGCTGACCGGGGAGCCGCTGCTGTCGGAGAAGGACGCCGCGGCCCCCACGCTGGCCCGCGCCGCCGATCTGGGGCTGCTCGCCACGTACGACCAGTGCCTGGCCCACTACGCGGACCGGCGGCGCGCGGCGCGCTACGCGCGTGCGGCGGCGGCGAGCTCGGTGAGCTCGGCGACCACGCGGGCCGGAGAGGGCAGGGCCTGAACCCCGTCCCGCAGAGCCTCCGCCGCGGCCCGCACGGGCCTGGTCAGCAGTTCGAGGGCCGCGTCCCGCACCCGGGCCGCGGCCTTCTCGTCGTCCGCCAGATCACCGCCGGGCAGGTGACGCCCCGCGCCCACGGCACGCAGCCGCTCGCCGGTGAGCATCTGCTCGGGGCGCGGTGACACCACGAGCTGCGGCACTCCGGCGGCCGCCGCGGTCATGGCCGTCCCGCCGCTGCCCTGGTGCGCGATCGCCGCGCAGGTGGGCAGCAGCAGATGCAGCGCGGAGGCGTCCACCGCCCGTACGCCCTCGGGGAATCGGGAGAGCGCGGCTCGCTGGGCCGGGCCGAGGGTCAGCACCACGTCCAGGCCGCCGGCGGCCAGCAGCCCGGCCGCGGCGAGCAGCGGATCGGGCCCGCCCGCAGACGCGTCGGACGGGCGTGCGCCGGCCTCCCAGGTGACGCACAGCCGCGGCCGCGCGGGGGTCCCGAGCAGTCCGACGGGCAGCTCGCCGGGGCCGCTGTACGGGACGTGCCGCACCGGCAACCGGCGTTCGGGTGTGGGAAGCCAGAGCATCGGCGGGCAGGGGTCGAGCCAGCCGAGGGGTGCGTGCGCGGGGTCCGCGCCGTAGCGCTCGAACAGCTCGCGGTAGCCGGGCAACGGACCGCCGCCCGGGCCGCTGTGCTCCAGCCTGAGAACGGCGGCACCGCCCCACAGGTGGGCGGCCAGCGGCACTCCCAGCAGCTGGGACACGACCGTGCCCGCGTAGGTGGAGCCGTCGGCGACGATCAGATCGGGGCGCCAGATAGGGGCGAAGTCCAGCAAGCCGGGCAGCATGTCGCCCGCGATCCGTACCTGCCGGTCCACCAGGGACCCCAGCATCCGCCGCCGCCCCTCGTCCAGTTCGCCGAGCCGCAGCGGCCAGTCGGGGGGCCAGCCGCGGAGCACGGCGCGGTCCTTGGGGCCGCCCATCGCGGGCGGCTCGGCAGGCGGCGAGGAGGCGCCGACGGGCACCGCGGTCAGCCCGGCGGCGCCGACCGCCAGAGCGCAGTCGGACGGTACGGCGACGAGCACCTCGTGCCCCGCGGCCCGGCAGGCCCAGGCGAGCGGCACCATCGGGAAGAGGTGCGCGGACGCGGACCAGGTGGTGAAGAGAATGCGCACGGTGCTCCTTCAGGGAGTCGAAGTGGCGCGCGGCTCACCCCACGAGGTGGTCGGCGCCATCGGGCAGGTCCTGCGCCGCGCGCCCGCCCAGCCACGCCAGCAGCTCGCCGCGGCGCTCGCCTGCGGGGTCGAGCGCTTCGGGGCGGGCGACGGCGAGCCGCTGGGCGGTGACGCGTACGCCGTCCGTCTCCTGGGCGAGCCGCCACGAGCGCCGGTACAGCGCGAACTCGCGGGGCGGGTCGAGGTGCTTGAGGACGATGGTGTGCGGGGCCCGGCCGATGTGCACGGTGCGGCCGCTGCCCGTGGAGCCGTCGGGGTACTCCTCGACGGCGGTGCCGAACACGGCGGTCTCCTCGGCTGATCCGTCCTGACCGAGGCCGGCGGACAGGCGCCCGTAGACGTCCTCGACGGTGCCGGGCAGCAGCGCGCTGCGCTCGGCGCGCAGCACCAGTGGCCCGTCCTGCTCGCGGCCCTCGACGGCGGCCTTGAGCGTACGCATCTGCAGGGCGCCATGCCGGTCCAGTTCCTCGGCGACGACCGCCGGGTCCTGATCGGTGGTGAACCAGTGGTGCGACTCGACGCGGCAGCCGCCGCCCTCCAGGGCGGTGAACCGCCACGCGCCGCCGAGCCTGCGGATGGCGCCGACAGTGCCCTGCTGCTCGAAGACCATGCACAGCGTGTCGTCGTGCAGGCTGCGCCGGGACTGCCAGATCCGCAGCCCGCCCTCGGGTCCCGGGCGCACCGCCCAGAACTTGGACAGGTCATCGATGCCGCGCTGCTCGACGATCTCGGTGTGCACGATCCACGGGTACAGCAGCGGCCAGTCGGCCACGTCGGTGAGCGTGCGGTAGACCAGCTCGGCGGGCGCGTCGATGGTGATCCCGGCGGTGGTGCGGTGGATCTCCTCCGCCGCGGGGCCCGTCCGCCGCGCGGCCTCGGTCGTGGTCTCGGTCATGGTCTCCGGTGCTCCTCGCAGAGGGGTGGCAGTCAATTCAGGAGGTGGCGCGGGCTTCGAGGTACCCGACCAGTTCGCCGGGCAGCGGCATGGCCTCGATCTCCTGGCGGACCTGCTGGGCGCGCTCGGTGTACCGGGGCTCACCCAGCGCGTCCTCGATCGCGGTGCGCAGCGCGCCGGGCGTGGACTGGCGGTCGGGCTCCACGACGATCCCGGCCTCGGCCTGCTCGACCAGTTCGCCCCACAGCCACTGGGTGGACCCGTTGTTGTCGGGCAGCAGGACCTGCGGGACGCCGTGGGCGAAACCCGTCATGCCAGTTCCGGCGCCGCCGTGGTGCACGAGCAGGTCGCACGTGGGCATCAGGGCGCCAAGCGGCAGCCAGCCGGTGGTGCGTACGTTGGCGGGCAGCGGGCCTAGGGCGTCCTCGGCGCCGGCCACGGCCAGGACGACCTCGGCGTCCAGGTCGGCCACCTCGTCGAGGAGTTGCCGGCGGCGGCCGGCGAAGTTGCTGGTGGTGATGCCGCCGGACAGGCACACCCGCGGCCGGGCGGGCCGGTCGAGCAGCCGACCGGGGATCTCGCCGGGGCCGTTGTAGGGGATGTGGCGCATGCGGACGCGCGGGACGCGTGAGGGGCGGCGCAGCGCGGGCGGGCAGGTGTCGATCCAGGTGTCGGTCCCGATGCGGGGCTCGACGCCGAAGCGCTCGAACATCCGGACGTAGGCGGGCGGCACTTCCTTTTCGTCGAGGAAGTAGATGCCGACCGGCTGGCACCAGTTGTAGCCGACGGCCGGTACACCGACCGCCGCGGCGGCGACCAGGCCCACGACCGCGCCGATGTCGTACACGACCAGGTCGGGACGCCAGGCACAGGCGAAGGCGACCAGGTCGTCGGCGAGCGAGTCGGCGAGCCCGATGAGCTGGGCCGCCCAGCTCAGCCGGCGCTCCTCCGGCCAGGGCAGCGGGCCCATCGGCCAGTCCGCGGGCACTCTTTCGGGGCGCTCGGCGCTGTCGGGTATGCGCCACGAGGCGAAGGCGTCGCCGGCCGCGCGGTCGCCGATGGGGACGGCGATCAGGCCGGCGGCCTTGACGTGGTCGACGGACTGCGGCCGGGCCGCGACCCGAACGTCGTGGCCGGCCAGTCGAGTGGCCCAGGCCAGGGGTACGGCCCAGGGGACATGGCTGGCCCCGTGGGCGACGAAGAGGACACGCATGCTGTCTTCACCTGCCTGAGATCGAGGGAACGTGGGGTACGTGCGGTTCCGGAGGGGCGGCAGCGCCTCCGCTGCGGACCCGGGTCAGTCGCGGGCCCGTCCGGGCAGTGCAAGCGCCGGGATCAGGGTCAGCACGCTGATGGCCAGGGCCCACCAGAAGGCCGTACCGAAGGAGTCGGCGACGCTGCCACCGGAGTGCTGCCGGGCGATCTGGTGCTGCAGGACGATGACCAGGGTGGCGGTGCCCAGCGAGCCGCCGATGCGGTGCACGACGTTGTTGATGCCGGCGGCCTGCGGCATCTGGTGCGGCTCGACGCTCTGGAAGACTGCGGTGATCATCGGGGACATCGCCGCGCCCAGACCCAGACCGCGTACGAACAGGCCGATGGCGAGCAGGAGTTCACTGGGCGCCTCGCCGGCCTGGGTGTACGCGAGGGTGCCCGCCATGGACAGCGCGACGCCCACCAGGATGACCGTACGCAGACCGAGGCGGCCCGTGAGCCTGCCCGCGAAGAACATGGCGACCGCGATGCCGAGGTCCTGCGGGATCAGCAGCAGTCCTGCGTGCAGCGCGTCCTGGCCGCGGGCCTGCTGGTAGTACAGCGGCAGCATGAACATCGAGCTGAACAGGGCGGCACCGACCAGGAACGAGGTGAGGACTGCGTTGGAGAAGGCGCGCCGGGCGAACAGCCGCAGGTCCAGTACGGGCGCGGCGCCGGGGCGCAGCGCGTGCACCGCGTAGGCGATGAGCAGCAGCGCGCCGATGGCGACGGGGGCGTGCACGACGGTGTCGGCGAAGCCGTGGCCGTTGCCGGTCTCGGCGAATCCGTAGACCAGCGCGGCGAGTCCGGGCGAGATCAGCAGCAGCCCGAGCACATCGAGCTTCTGGCCGCCCTCGGGGGTGCTCCTGGGCAGCACCCAGGCTGCCAGCAGCAGGGTGAGGGCGCCGAGCGGCACATTGACGTAGAAGATCCACTGCCAGCTGAGCAGGCCGATGAGCACGCCGCCGATCCCCGGGCCGAGCGCGGGTGCGAAGGTCAGCGGGATGATCAGCAGGCTCATCACCCGGCCGATCCGCTGGGGTCCGGCGGCCTGGGCGATCATCGACTGGCCGATGGGCTGGATGAGCCCGCCGCCGAGGCCCTGGAGCACGCGGAAGACGATCAGTGAGGTGGCCGACCAGGCCAGGCCGCACAGCGCGGAGGCGAGGACGAAGCAGGCCACCGAGGCCATCCAGACCTGCTTGGCGCCGAAGCGGTTGGTGGCCCAGCCGCTGATCGGGGCGACCAGCGCGAACGCCAGCAGGTAGCCGGTGCTGATCCACTGCACCGTGGCCAGCGAGCTGCCGAAGTCGCTGCGGATGGCCTCGATGCCGACGTTGACGACGGTGGAGTCGAGCACGGCGAGGATCGTGCCGAGCACCAGGACGACGCCGATTCTGATAACCGCGGGTTCGAGACGATCGCTCGGTTGCGCCGCCGTGGCACGCACGGTCGTGGACATGGCTGTATTCCCTCGGGTAGGTGGGAAAGGCAACTGGCAGGTGGGGAAAAGGGAGCTGCGGCCCGCCGGGGGAGAACGGGCCGCAGCGGTTCAGGCGGCACGCGACCGGACCGGGCCGCCTGGCGTGCGGGCGGGTCAGGGGACGAGGACGACCCGGCCCAGCTGGACGCGGTCCTCCATCAGCCGGTGGGCCTTGGCGGCTTCCTCCAGCGGGAGTTCGGTGTGGACCACGGGCCGCACCTTGCCGCTCAGCACCATGTCGCACACCTCGCCGACGATCTTGTCGAAGTTGTCGACCTGGCCGTCCATGACGCCCATGGAGAAGTGGGTGACGTACTTCCCCGCCAGGTCCTCCAGCGGGATCCTGGGCAGTTCCAGGCCGCCGCCGGCCGAGCCGTAGAAGACCAGCCGGCCGAACGGCTTGAGCAGGCCGATGCTCTTGGGGGTGATGTCGGCACCGACGCTGTCGAGGACGACGTCAACGCCGACGCCGCCGGTGACCGCGCGGACCTCCTCCTCCCAGCCCTCGTGGCTGTAGTCGACGGTGTGGTCCGCGCCCATCTCCTTGGCGAACGCCAGCTTGGCCGGGTCCTTGGCGGTGGCGATGACGGTGCCGGCACCGAGCGCCTTGACCATCTGGACCACGAGGTGGCCGATCGCGCCCGCCGCGGCGTGCACCAGGACGCTCTCGCCCTTCTTCAGGTACGCGGCCTGGATGACTTCGAGGCCGACCTGGGCGGGCGAGCTGAGCATGGTGGCCTCGGCGGCGTCCATCTGCGCGGGGATGCGCACCAGGTCCTTGACGCGGGCCAGGGAGTACTCGGCGAAGGCGTCCTTGAAGATGACGCTGGCCACCCGGTCGCCCACCTGCCAGCCCTCGACGCCGGGGCCGAGGGCGTCGATGAAGCCGACGGCGTCACCGCCGGGGCAGGCGGGCAGCTGGAGGCGTTCGCCGTAATAGAACTCTCCGGCGCGCTCCTGGATCCCGGCGAAGTTGACGCCGACTGCCTCGGCCCGGATCCGTACCTGACCGAGTCCCGGCTCGGGCCGGGCGACGTCGTCGACCTGCAGTACCTCCGGCGTGCCGTGCTGGTGGTAACGGACGATGCGCATGGGTCTCTCTTTCTCTGGCTCCAGGGACCGCGGCGGCCGGCTCCCGCACGGGTGGGCTCCCCTGCCCGGCCGCGGTACGGGGCCCGCGGCCGGTGAGGGGGCCGCGCCGCTCGATGCGGTGTCGGTGCGGCCAGCCTGACGCGCCCCGCTGGAGTCCGCGCCGAACGCCGGTGGACCCTCCGGGCCACGCGGCCGGATTCACGCCTCGGGGGTGATACCCGCGAACAGGTCGTCCTCGGGCAGTTCGGTGTCCACGAGGTTGCGCGCGAGGTGGTAGTCCTCGGTGGGCCACGCCTGCTGTTCGATCTCCAGCGGGCAGGACCGCTCGGGCCCGTTGGGGTTGACCTGGGTCTCGTGGGCGAGCAGCGCCCGCAGCCGGGTCGGGAACCACTCGGCGCACTGCACCTGTGTGGTGATCTCCCACTTCTCCTCGACGCCTTCGAGTTCCTGGAGCACCTCGCCGTGCGGCGAGTCGAGCCCGGCGGCCGTCATGGCCTCGTAGACGGCCCTGAAGTACGCCTTGCTGAAGGCGAGCGTGTAGTAGAGCTTCAGCGGCTGCCAGGGCTCGCCGGTGCCGGGGTAGCGGCCGGGGTCGCCGGCCGCGTCGAACGCCTCCATCGAGACCTGGTGGGTCTTGATGTGGTCGGGGTGCGGGTAGCCGCCGTTCTCGTCGTACGTGACGACCACGTGCGGGCGGAACGCGCGCATCGCGGCGACCAGCGGCCGGGATGCGGTCTCCAGGGGCTGGACGGCGAAGCAGTCCGCGGGCAGCGGCTCGCCGTTCATGGGCAGTCCGGAGTCGGTGAAGCCGAGGAACTCCTGCCGTACGCCCAGGATTTCGCGGGCCCGCTCCATCTCCAGGCGGCGCAGCCGTGGCAGGTCGGCCCACACCTCGGGGCGGTCCATGGCCGGGTTGAGCACGTCTCCGCGCTCGCCGCCGGTCATGGTGGCGACCAGGACGTCGGCGCCCTCGGCGCGGTAGCGGGCCAGGGTCGCCGCGCCCTTGCTCGACTCGTCGTCCGGATGGGCGTGCACGGCCATGAGGCGCAGCCCGGAGCGCAGTCGCGGGGTGGACTTGGTCATGTGGCATCTCCTGTACGGCTGGTTCGTTCGGTTGAGGTGTGCGGGACGGGAAAGGGAGTGCGGCGGTTCACCCCTTGCCGGGGGCGTGCCTGGGGTACAGGGCGGCCGGCAGGAGAGTCAGGGCGCTGAAGGCCAGGGCCCACCAGAAGGTGTGGGCGTAGGCGCTCGCGGCACCGGCGCCGTGCCTCTCGGCGTCGGCGAGGGCACTCTGCAGGATGACGGCGAGCGCGGCGGTGCCCACCGAGCCGCCGATGCGGTTGAGGACGGTACGGGCGCTGGTGGCTGCGGGTGCCTGGTTGCGGTCGACGGAGGTGTAGGTCGCGGCGACGTTGGGCGGTACCACGGCCCCGAGTCCGATGCCGCGGACGAACAGGGCTGCTACCAGCAGGAGTTCGCCGGGTTCGCCGGTGGCCAGGGTGAAGGGGAGGGTGCCGAGGACGGTGAGCGCAATGCCCGCGAGGACGGTGTTGCGCGGCCCGTACCGGTCGGTGAGCCTGCCCGCGAGCGGCGTGATCAGTGCGCTGCCGAGCGCCTGAGGGGCGAGCATCAGCCCGGCCTGGAAGGCGCCAACGCCCTTCACCTGCATGAAGTACAGCGGCAGCAGCATCATCGACGAGTACAGGGCGGCGCCCAGCAGGAAGGTGTTGATGCCGGCCAGCGCGAAGCCGCGGCCCGCGAACAGCCTCAGGTCGAGCAGCGGTGTACGGGTGGTGCGCAGCGCGTGCAGGACGTATCCGGACAGGAAGGCGACGCCGACGGCCAGGGCCACGGCCTGGCCGAGGCCGTCGCTCGGCCCGTACTGGGACAGGCCGTAGACCAGCGCGGCGAGCCCGGTGGGCAGCAGCGTCAGGCCGATGCCGTCGGGCCGTACGGACGTGTCGCGTTCGGCGGTGTCGGCCGGGACGATGCGGGCCGCGAGCGCCAGCGCGATCAGCGCGACGGGGATGTTGACGAGGAACAGCCAGCGCCAGCCCGCCCATTGGACGAGGACGCCCCCGACGACGGGGCCGAGGATCGGTGCGACGGAGACCGGCACGGTGATGATGCCGACCAGCCGGCCGATGCGCTTGGGGCCCGCGTGCCGGGCGACCAGGGACTGGCCGACGGGCTGCATGAGCCCGCCGCCGACGCCCTGCAGGAGCCGGAAGGCGATCAGCGAGCTGCCGGACCAGGCCAGGCCGCTGAGCGCGGAGGCGGCGATGAACAGGGCGACCGCCGCGAGCCAGACGCGCTTGCCGCCGTACCTCTTCTGCAGCCAGCCGGAGAGCGGAGCGACGAAGGCGACGGTAAGCAGGTAGCCGGCGCTCACCCACTGGACGGTCGTCATCGACGTGTCCAGTCCCTCGGCCACCGGGCCGAGGCCGACGTTGACGATCGTCGCGTCGAGCTGGGCGAGCACGGCGCCCAGGATCAGCACCGAGCCGAGCCTGATCAGGGCCGGGTCCAAACGCTCCGCCTGCGGACGGGACGCGGTGTCGCGGTTGGCTGCCGTGGGGTCCAAGGAGTCTCCTGTGCATCGCGGTGCGGGGTTCCTGGCCAAGCAAAATTATGATGCACCAATTTTTTTGTCAAACATATTTTTATGTCTGGCCAAAATTGCCGGGTAGGATGGGGGCATGCCCGAGGTGACAGCGACCCCGGCGGCTGCCCCGGAAGAGGGCCGACGCGGGCGCAAGAAGCGCGAGACCCGCGAACGGCTGGCCCATGTCGCGACGTTGATGTTCATCGAGCGCGGCTTCGAGAACGTGACGATCACGGAGATCGCCGCGGCCGCCGACGTCTCCAAGATGACGGTCAGCAACTACTTTCCCCTCAAGGAGGACCTCGTCTTCGACGCCTACGAAGGCGTCGTGGACAGCCTCGCCCGAGTGGTGCGTGAGCGCGCCGTGGGAGAGTCCGCGCTGCACGCGCTGCACCGCGTCTTCGTCTCCTCCCTCGACCGGCAGCACCCGGTCAACGGCCGCTGCACCCCCGGCTTCGCCCGGCTCGTGTACGACAGCCCGCGGCTGCGCGCCCGCGAGCGCGAGATCGACGAGCAGCGCGAAGCGGCGCTCGCCGAGGCCCTGGCCGAGGCGACGCAGTCCGGATCGGAGGATTTCCTCACGCACTTGAGCGCGGCTCAGCTCGCGGCCGTCGTGCGTGCGCTGCACCGCCGCGTACGGGCCCTGTGCCGCGCCTCGACTTCTGTTCCACAGCTGCGCGAGGAGATGACCGAACTGGCCGATGCTGCCTTCGGCATGCTGGAGCCCGCGCTCGGCGACTACTGCGTACGGGCGCGGTAACACGCCCCCGACCAGGTGCTGCCCGCAGCGCCGGGGTACACCCCGGTCGAGCGGGGCTCCACCACTCCGCGGCAGGCTCGCCGCCACAAGCGCCCGCCGGGCGTACCGGCGGCTGGCACGAGAGGAGTGGGCGTTGTCCGCGACGAGCGCCACGACACTGCCCGGCACCACGCCGGCTCCCCCGGCGGGAGCCACCGCCCCCGGCCCGGGCAACAACCTCACCGGATTCACCGTCACGCACGACCTGATCCGCCGGGTGATCCCGGAGCTGGGCCGGCGACTGGCCGGCGCGGCGGCGGCCGGTTCCCTGGACACCGCCGCCGTCGAGCGCCTGACCATCTGGTGGCACATGTTCACCGCCATCCTGGAAGGGCACCACACCAGCGAGGACTCCCACGTCTGGCCGGTCGTCCTGGACACCGAGCCGGGCCTGGCAGGAGTCGCGCGCACGCTGGAGGAACAGCACGAGTCGCTGGACGGCCACCTCGCCGGCATCGACGACGGCCTGCGCGGGCTCGCCGCCGGGCAGACCGAGCGCGAGGTGGTGCTCACCGGTCTGCTGGCCCGTATTGCCGAGTTCGACGCGCTGATGCACGACCACCTCGCACTCGAGGAGCGCACGATGGTGCCGGTCCTGCGCGAGAAGGTGCCCGCCGAGGCGTACCGGGCGATGCTCGCCTCCCTCGCCTCCGGGCACGACCCGATGGACTTCGTACCGACGATGCCGCTGCTGCTGGAGAAAGCGGCCCCCGAGGCCAGGGAGTTCATGCTCGGCGGCATGCCGCCCGCGCTGCGCGCCCGCTACGAGGCCGAGTTCGAGCCCGCCTACCGGGCGCTTGCCGCGTCGCTGCCCGCGGCCTGAACCCCCTCCCCCAAGGCTCCCTCACAGCCTTCCGACAGGAAACGGTGCATCTGGCATGAGACTTCTGGTGATCGGCGGAACGGTCTTCCTGGGCAGGGCCTTCGTGGCCGACGCCCTTGCCCGCGGCTGGGAGGTCATCACCTTCCACCGCGGCCGCTCCGGCGACGACCTGCCGGGCGTCGAGCCGATCAGGGGCGACCGCGAGAACGAGGCCGACCTCGCGCGGCTGGCCGCCGCAGGGCCCTGGGACGCGGTCGTCGACGTGTGCGGCTATGTGCCGCGCACGGTCGGCGCCTCCGCACGGGCGCTGAGCCCGCAGGCCGGTACGTACCTGTACGTCTCCTCCATCAACGCCCTTCGGCCCTGGCCCGCGGCGCCCGTCGACGAGTCCTCGCCGCGCTTCGAGTGCTCCCCCGACGCCGGGCCCGACGACGGCCAGTACCCCGCGCTGAAGGCGGGCTGCGAGCGCGCCGTCGAGCGGGACTTCGACGGCAGGGTGCTGGTGCTGCGTCCCGGCGTGGTCATCGGGCCCGGCGACCGCATGCGGCGCATCCCGTACTGGCTGCGGCGGGCCGCGCAGGGCGGGCGGATGCTCGCCGCGGGCTCCCCCGGCCGTACGATGCAGCTGATCGACGTCCGGGACATCGCGGCCTTCGGCCTGGACCGGATCGCGGCCGGCGGCTCCGGTACCTACCTGACCACCGGCGAGCCCGACAACGCCACCCTGGGCGAACTCATGGAGCAGGTGGTGAAGTTGACGGACAAGGGCACCGAGCCGGTGTGGGTGGAGGACGCGTTCCTCGCCACGCAGCAGATCCCGCCGTTCGTGACCGTGCCGTTCTGGGCGCCCCCCATGGAACAGCTCGCCGCCGTATGGGACTTCTCCTCGAAGAAGGCGCTGGAGGACGGGCTGCGCTGCCGCCCCTTCGCCGAGTCCGTGCGCGACACCTGGACCTGGATGACGGAACAGGGCGGCATGGAGGAGGCGTTCGCCGAGTACCGCTACCCGGACCAGACGCTGACCCGCGAGCGGGAGGCGGAGATCCTGGCGGCCTGGGACGCGCGCGGGCGCGGCTGACCACAGCCGTACGGGAAACGCCGTGGGGCGCCGGGCAAAATCACTGCCCGGCGCCCCACGGCGTCGGTGTGATGTCAGCGGTCGCCGGTCACGGACGGCCGCGGCAGGGCGAGGACGCGGTCCAGCACCCCGGGCAGCTCCCGCGCGGTCCCCGTGTCCCAGGCGTGTGCCCGCCAGGCGATGAAGCCGTCCGGCCGCACGAGCACCGCGCCGCCGCTGCCCACGCCGTGCGCCGCGGCCCACTGCCCGCAGGAGTCGGACAGCCTCCGGCCGATGCGCAGCACCTCCAGCCGCCCGTCCCCCGCCGCGGGCCGGTCCGGTGCCGCGTCGGGGCCGAGGACGAGGGTGAAGCCCGGCCCGTACGCATCGATGCTGGAGTACGCGCGGCCGGCCCGCTCCACTGCCAGGTGCGGGGCCCGGGTGCCCGGCCGCCCCGCCTCGCCGAGCCGCTCGTCGCCGTCCGCCTCCATCACAGCGTCCGAGACATACCGGTAGCCCAGGCCCAGTGCGACCCGGCCGACCTGGGCGGCCGCGTCGCCGCCGCCGGCACCCGCCCGCTCCTCCTGGAGACGGGTGGACAGGGCGCAGGTCAGCTCGGCGACCGGGCGGCGCTCGGGCTCGTAGGTGTCCAGGAGCTCGGCCCCGGCCCGCCCCTGGAGGACCGCGGCCAGCTTCCAGGCGAGGTTGTGCACGTCCTGGATGCCGGTGTTGGCGCCGAGCCCGCCGGACGGCGGCATCACGTGGACCGCGTCCCCGGCCAGCAGGATGCGGCCGCGGCGGTACTCCTCGGCGACCCAGGAGGCCAGCTCCCAGGTGTGTACGGCGCGGCTGGTGCCGGGCACCGCGGGCAGCACCCGCACCTCGAGGTGCTCGTCACCGACCGCAGCCCGTACGTCCGCCACACAGCGCTCGGGCGTGAAGTCCTGCGGTCCCTCGCCGCGTTCGGGGTCGTACGGCACCATCAGCACCCAGCGGCCGGCGCCGTCCAGCCGGGCCAGCAACGTGCCGGGTACCGGGCGGGCGAGGTAGCCGAGACCGACGGGGCGGCCGCGCAGCGCGGCGGTGAGGTCGGCCTCGAAGGCCATGTTGACGACGTGCGCCAGCCGCTTGCCCCGGGTGCGGATGCCCAGCGCGCCGCGCAGCGGGGAGCGGTGGCCGTCCGCGGCGATCACATAGCGCGCCCGTACCGTGTACCGGCGGCCGGTCGCGCGGTCGGTGACCTGTGCGGTGACGCCGTCGGCGTCCTGGGTGACCTCGCCCAGCTCGGTGTGGAACCTGACGTCGGCGCCCAGTTCTTCGGCGCGGGCGCGCACCAGCGGCTCGACGGTGCTCTGCTCGACCAGGGCCGGCGGGCACGGGCCGGCCCAGGCGACCGACTCGCCCGGCGGCCTGCTGCCGCGGTGCTCCTCGGGCCCGGCGAGGGTGGTGGCCCGTACGACGTCGGTGGCGTCCAGGAACACCGAGGGCGGTGCGGCGCGCACCGCCTCCTCCAGGCCGTGTCCGCGGTACAGCTCCATCGTGCGAGGGCTGAGGACCCGCGCCTTGGCGAGCATGGACGTACCGGGGTGGCGCTCCACCAGCAGTACGGGCACTCCCTGGCGACGCAGGAACACCGCCGCCGACAGGCCGACGATGCCGCCACCCGCGATCAGTACCGCGGTGTTTTCTTCGCTCATCAACTTCCCTCCGCCGTACGGGGCTTACCGGCCCGGGACCACGTCTCCCGGAGGCGGCCAGCATGCGGGCGGGGCATCGTGCGGCACTTGAAGGCAGCCTGAACCGGGGCCTTTCCGGGCATGGCGCGGGCGTCGCTCCGGCGGAACTGCAGCGCGGACGGTCAGGCTCGCCCTCCGGGCCCGGTACGGACCGGGCAGGGGCACGGGCACCGGCTCGTGTCGCACCGGCACAAACACGGCACGGAAGTGGAGAAGGTGGACGTGGATACGTTGAGCACGGCGCCCCGAGCGACGACGGAGGCCGGGCCCGCCCCGGCCTCGCCCCTCGCCCTGCTGGTCCTGGGCCTGCTGCTGGAGCGGCCGATGACACCGCGCGAGCTGGCACGGACCGCGGCCGAGCGAGCCGCCGACAGCCCCGTGGAGAGCCTGCCCACGCCGGTGGACGAGGAGTTCGCGGCGGTGGCGGGGGCGCTGCGCGAGGCGGGCCTGACCGATGCCGCGGCACACTCCGACGGGCTGTCGTACGGGCTGACCGACCGCGGCAGGGCCGAGTTCGCGCGGCACGTCGTCGCGCTCCTTGACACCCCCGACCGGCAGCCGCCCGCCTTTGTGACGGCGGTCGGCTACCTGGGCGCGCTCGACCGCGACCGCGCGACCGCGGCGCTGCGGGAGCGCGTGGGGCGGCTGCGCGAGCGGGCCGGGCGGATCGAGCAGGCGCTGGCCGCGGGCGGCGGCATCCCCCGGCTGTTCCTGATCGAGAACGAGTACGCGCTGCGCATGTGCCGGGCCGAACTCGGCTGGATCGAAGAGGTGCTGGCCGAGATCGGCGCGGGGGCGCTGGCCTGGCCCGAGGTCCGGGTCACGGAGAACGGCTGGGAGTGGGAGCCGCAGGACGGCGCCGCCGCCCGCTGACCGCACCCGCTCCTGCGCTCCTCAAGTCCCGTTCAGGCGCGTCTTCCTAGCGTCGGCGGCATGACTGAACTCACCCTCAAGGGCAGGACCGCGCTGGTCACCGGCGCCAGCCGCGGCATCGGCGCTGCCATCGCCGCCGAGCTGGGCCGCCGTGGCGCGGCGGTCGCCGTGAACTACCTCAGCTCCGAGGACGCCGCGCAGAAGGTCGTCGCGGACATCGAGGAGCACGGCGGCCGCGCCGTCACCGCACAGGCCGACATCTCCGACGGCGAGAGCACCAAGGCCATGGTCGATCGGGTCGAGCAGCAGCTCGGCCCGATCGACATCCTCGTCCTCAACTCCAGCGGCTACCGCGACGTCCTGCGTGGCCCGGCCCTCAACCACCCCGTCGAGGCACTGGTCGACAAGATGGCCACCCAGGCGCGTGCCACCCTCGGCCCGGCCTATGCCGTGCTGCCCGGCATGATCGAGCGCGAGCAGGGCACCGTCATCCTCATCTCCGACAGCTTCTCGCGCCAGGCCGCGGCCGGCGCCATCGGCCATGCGGTGGCCAAGGCCCCGATGGAGGCCGCGATGAAGCACCTGGCGATCGAGCTCGGCCCGAAGAACATCCGCCTCAACACCGTCATCCCGGGCGCCACCCGCAGCGAGAACCTGATGAAGAAGTGGAACACCAAGGACGAGTGGGGCCGCACCCTCGCCTCCGTCGTCGACCAGACCCCGCTGCGCCGCATCGGCGAGCCGGAGGACGTGGCACGCGCCGTCGCCGTCCTCGCGGGCGACGAACTCTCGTATGTGACCGGTGCGTTTCTGCCGGTCAGCGGTGGCCACCTCATCATCTGACCTTTCTCGGTCCCGTCTCCTTCCGACGGGTCCCCGATCCGCCTTCCGTGCCGTAAGGCCGCCCGCACCCCCGCGGGCGGCCTTACGGCACGAGCCGTCGCAACGCGCCGCGAGGCGCCCATGAGAAATGAAGGAAACACCAATGAATGTTGTGCCATCGGCCGAACACCCGGGGCCGACGCCCGGGTGGACCGTGGCGGTGGTGGCCTGTGCCGCCCAGTTCATGGTGGTGCTGGACACCACCATCGTGAACGTCGCACTGCCCTCGATGCGCGAGGACCTCGGGCTCGGCGCCGAGGGCCAGCAGTGGGTGGTCAACGCCTACCTGCTGACCTTCGCCGGCTTCCTGATGCTGGGCGGCCGGGCCGCCGACCTCTTCGGGCGGCGCCGGATGTTCACCGCCGGACTCGTCCTGTTCACCGCCGCCAGCCTGCTGGGCGGCCTGGCCACCGGCGGGGGGCTGCTGATCGCCGCCCGTACGCTGCAGGGCCTGGGCGCGGCGTTCCTCGCCCCGGCCCCGCTGGCCCTGATCAATGCCACCTACCGGGACGTGCAGGCGCGCACCAAGGCGATCGCGGCCTGGGGCGCCACCGCGACCGCGGCCGGCAGCTGCGGCATTCTGCTCGGCGGGGTGCTGACGGACGCGCTGGGCTGGCGCTGGGTGCTGTTCGTCAATGTGCCCATCGGCGCGGTGCTGGTCGCGGTCGCGCTGCGTGCGCTGCCGGCCTCCGGCGGGCGGGCACGCGGCCGGGCCCTGGACGTGCCCGGTGCCGTCCTGGTCACCGCGGCCCTCGCCGGTGCCGCGTACGGCCTGTCCGAGCTGGAGACCCGCCCGCTCAGCTCCCTGCCGACCGGCGGGGTCCTGGCGGTCGCCGTGGTGCTGCTGGCGGCGTTCGTCACGGTGGAGGCGCGCAGCGCGCAGCCGCTGATGCCGCTGCGGATACTCCGCAGCCGGGCCCTGGTGCTGGGCAATGCGGCCGCGCTGGTCATCGGTGCCGTCACCACCTCGGTGATGTTCTTCGTCACGCTCTACCTCCAGCGCGTGCTCGGCTACGAGCCGCTCCAAGCGGGCCTGGCCATGCTGCCGTTGACGCTCGCGATCGCCGTGGCCTCGCTGCTGGTGCGGCGCGTGGTGCAGGCGATGGGGCCGCGGCTGCCGCTGGCGCTGGGCTGGCTGCTGACGGCGGGCGGGCTGCTGTGGCAGTCGCGCTTCGCGCCCGACGGCTCGTTCGGCGTCGACATCCTCGGCCCCGGCATCCTGCTGGGCCTGGGCCTCGGGACGGTCGTGCTGCCGATGACGGCGGCCGCCACCTCCGGCGTCGCGGCCGAGGACGCGGGACTGGCCTCCGCCCTGATGAACACCGCCCGCCAGATGGGCGGCGGCCTCGGTCTCGCCGTCCTCAGCGCGGTCGCCGGGACCGCGACGGGGACGGCCGCGCTCACCCACGGCTACGCCAAGGCCCTCCTCGTGGCCACCGTGCTGTCGCTGGTGGCGGGCGCGCTCGCGCTGTTCATGCCGCGCCGCGCCGCCGCTGCCGCCCCGGCCGCGGTGCCCGGGGACGAGCCCGGGCAGCGCCCGGCCCCGGTGGCCGCCGAACCGGCGGAGTGAACCCGTTCCCGGGCAGCCCCGGCCCCTGAGACCCGAAGAACGTCTCCCCTCCCGGCGGGAAGGGAGACGTTCGCGCGTATCAGGCTGCCGCCGCCCGCTTCGCCCGCAGCATCCGGCTCAGTGTCAGCTGAGGATCGCGTACCACCGCATCGCCCAGCACCTCGTCGATCCGGGACATCAGCCCGGGCTCCAGCACGGCGTCCACGGCGCGCAGGTTCCGCTCGATCTGCCCGGGTGCGGAGGCGCCGATGACGGCCGAGACGACGTGCGGCTGGTGCAGCACCCACGCCAGCGCGAGCTGTGGCAACGCCAATCCCGCCTCGCGCGCCAGCGGTTGGAGCCCCACCACCCGCTCCAGCACATCTTCCTCCAGGAAGCGCCAGCGGCGCAGCGAGACGTCACCGCCCTTGGCGGCCACCGCCCGCGACCCCTCGGGGAGTTCGGCGCCCGGCCGGTACTTCCCGGTCAGTACGCCGCCGGCCAGCGGTGACCACACCATCTGCCCGATGCCCAGCGGCACGCAGGCGGGGACCACCTCCTCTTCAATGACCCGCCACAACAGGTTGTACTGCGGCTGATTGGAGACCAGCGGTACGCCCGCCTCACGGGCCAGCCGCCCGGCCTCGGCCAGTTCAGGCGCGGCCCACTCCGAGACGCCCACGCAGCGCACCTTGCCGGCGGCGACCGCGTCGCCGAAGGCCGCCATGGTCTCCTCCAGCGGGGTGGCATCGTCGTACAGGTGCGCCTGGTACACGTCGATGTGGCCGGTGCCCAGCCGCCGCAGCGACCGGTCGAGGCAGGCGGTGATCCGCGCGCGGCTCAGGCCGCCGGGCCCGTTGGAGTCGCCGCCCGCACCCCGGCCGACCTTGGTGCAGATCACCACCCGGTCGCGGGGGACGGCCGCCAGGGCCCGGCCGAGTACCTCCTCGGCCCGGCCATCGGCGTAGACGTCCGCGGTGTCGAAGGTCGTGATGCCCGCGTCCAGCGCCGCGCGTACGCAGGCGATGGCCGCGGAGTCGTCCAACTGGTTGCCCGCGGTCAGCGAGTTGCCGAAGGCGACCCGGCTCACGACGGGCCCGTTGTCACCCAGCCGCCGGTACTGCATGGTCTCGTCCCTCCTCGGCCTGCGTGCCCGGGCCCTCACTCGTGTCCTGCCGGTCCGCGGGCCTGATGCCGAGCGCGGCCAGCGCCCGCTCCGGGTTGTCAGCCCGCCCGCCGCTCGCGGCCGCGTAGCCGTCCGGGCGGATCAGCAGCCAGCCGCCCGCTGCGAGCCCGAGGTCGGCGCAGAGAAGCCCGTCGGGGTCGGGCAGCGGGCTGACGGGCCCGTCCGCGCCCCGCGGCTGCGGTTCGACGCCGCGGACGTGTACGACACCCTCATACGTGCGCGCCAGCTCGGCGAGCGCCGTGGCCTGGCCGGAGTGCGGCCGGGCCAGCAACGTCCATCCGGGGCGGCGCAGTTCCTCGATCATCCGGCGCCAGCCGGCCGACTCGGCGGCGCGGCGGGCGGTGACCCGGCTCGTCCGGCCCCCGGCCGAGATCGTGGTCCCCGCGCCCTTGCCCGTGCCCTCGTCCGCTCCGAGCGCCAGGGGCCCGTCCCCGTACCCCAGGTCGAGCGCCGACATCCCACCCATGATCTTCTGCTCGATCCGGGACTTGAGCGGCCGCACCGACTTGACGAAGGTGAACAGCGCGCGCAGCGCCGCGGCCGCGCAACGGCTGCGCAGCTGCACCAGCAGCGTGGCGAACCTGGTGGACTTCAGCAGGTCGGCGCCCACCGGGACGCGCTCGACGCTGTAGCTGTCGAGCAGGCTCTCCTCGGCCGAGCCGTGGATGACGGACGCCAGCTTCCAGGACAGGTTGACGGCGTCCTGGACTCCGGTGTTCATGCCCTGACCCGACGCGGGGCTGTGGACATGGGCAGCGTCGCCGGCCAGCAGGCAGCGGCCCTTGCGCATGCTGGGAATCATGCGCTGCTGGATGGTGAAGACGGACACCCACGTGGGGTTCTCGACCCGCACCTCACCGCCCGTACCAGTGCGGATTTTACGCTCGAAGCGGCTCGCCAGCGCCGCGTCGTCGCCGTCGTAGGACACCTCGGCGGTGTCCAGCAGCCGCCATTTGCCCGGGTCCGGGAAGGGCACCATCATCACTGTGCCGGTCGGGGTGCGCATCCAGTGGATGCTGTCCCTGCGCAGGTCACAGTGCACGACGGCGTCCGAGATCAGCCAGGTCTCGCTGCTCTCGCCGACCAGCTTGAGGCCCAGCCGCCTGCGCACGGTGCTGTGCCCGCCGTCGCAGCCCACCAGCCAGCCCGCCTCGAAGGTCTCGGTGCGGCCGTCCGCGTGCTCCAGCTCGGCGCGCACGCCCGCGCCGTGGTCGGTGAAGCCGGTGAGCCGCACCCCCCACTCCACCTCGACGCCCTGGCGGGCGGCCGCGGCGCGCAGTGCCTCCTCCGTGATGACCTGGTCGACCATCAACGTGAAGGGATAGCGGGTGGGCAGCCTGCTGTAGTCGGTGTCGAAGCGGATCAGCCTGCGGCCGTTCTGGTGCAGGGTGAAGTGCTCCACCCGTTGGCCGCGCGGCAGCACGTCGTCCAGCACGCCCATCTGGTCGTAGGTCTCCAGGGTGCGGGCGTGGGTGGCCAGCGCACGGCTGGTGGTGGCCGGCCCCTGCGCCGCGTCCACCAGCCGTACGCGCACGCCGCGGCGGGCGAGTTCGTGGGCCGCGGTCAGCCCGACCGGTCCCGCGCCCACCACCAGGACCGGTTCACCGGCCGGCTGCGGGCGTCCTTCGGCGGTCATCGGTTCTTCTCCTCGGTCTCCTTGAGGGGCTTCCACCAGCCCGGGTTGTCGCGGTACCAGGCGGCGGTGTCCGCGAGGCCGCGCTCGAAGGGGATACGCGGCGCGTAGCCCAGTTCCTCGCGGATCTTCGTGTCGTCGATGCAGTAGCGGCGGTCGTGGCCCTTGCGGTCGGCGACGCGCTCGACCATCTCGGGCCCCGCGCCGCACAGTTGCAGCAGCTGATCGGTCAGAGCGGCGTTGGTGCGGTCGTCGCCGCCGCCGACGTTGTAGATCTCGCCGGCCCTGCCGCCGGTGAGCACCAGCTGGACGGCGCGGCAGTGGTCGTCCACGTGCAGCCACTCGCGGACGTTCAGCCCGTCCCCGTACAGCGGCACCCTGCGGCCCTCCATGAGGTGGGTGACGAAGCGCGGGATGAGCTTTTCGGGGTGCTGGTAGGGGCCGTAGTTGTTGGAGCAGCGGGTGATCGACAGGTCGATCCGGTGGGTGCTCCAGTAGGCGCGGGCGATCAGGTCGGACGCGGCCTTCGACGCCGCGTAGGGCGTGTTGGGCAGCAGCGGGCTCCGCTCGGTCCAGGACCCCTCGTCGATGGAGCCGTACACCTCGTCGGTGGAGACGTGCACCACCCGCTCGACGCCCGTGTGCAGCACGGCGTCCAGCAGCGTCTGGGTGCCGCCGGCGTTGGTGCGGACGAACTCCGAGGCCGACTGCAGCGAGCGGTCGACGTGCGACTCGGCGGCGAAGTGCACCACCGCGTCATGGCCGGGCAGCAGGTCCAGCAGCAGCGGCAGATCGCACACGTCGCCGTGTACGAACGTCAGCCGCGGGTGCCGCCCGGGCAGGTTGTCGCGGTTGCCCGCGTAGGTGAGCTTGTCCAGGACGGTGACCTCGGCGTCCTCGTGGCCGGGGTGGCGTCCTTCGAGCAGGCTGCGTACGTAGTGCGAGCCGATGAAGCCCGCACCGCCGGTGACCAGGAGCTTCATGCCGCCACCTCCACATGGGTGTGATCGCCGACCACCAGGCGGTGGTGCGACGAGCCGGTGTCCGCCGATGTGACGGCGGCGGAGCGGCCGATGAGGGAGCCACGCAGCGCGGGCACCTGGGAGACGGACGCGCCGTCCAGCACGATGGAGTCCTCCACCGCGGTGTCGCGCAGCCGGCAGTCCCGGCCGACGGAGGTGTACGGGCCGACGCGGGAGTCGACCACATGGCTGCCCGCGCCCACGATGGCCGGGCCCACGATCCGCGAACGCACCACGCGCGCGCCGGGTTCGACGACGACATGGCCGATCAGCACGCTGTCGCCGTCCACCAGTCCGCCCACCGACCGCTGCACGCCGCCCAGGAGTTCGCGGTTGCACTCCAGGACGTCCTCGGCACGCCCGGTGTCCTTCCAGTACCCGGTGTACTCCCCGGCCCGGACGGTGGCCCCGTACGAGACCAGCCACTGGACGGCGTCGGTGATCTCCAGTTCGCCCCGCGCACTCGGGCTGATCTTGTCGATGGCCTGGTGGATGGCCGGGGTGAAGAAGTAGACGCCGGTCAGGGCGAGGTCGCTGAGCGGCTGCTCGGGCTTCTCCACCAGCCGCGTCACCCGGCCGTCCGGCGCGACCTCGGCCACGCCGAACGACCGCGGGTCGGCGACCCGGTGCACCACGACCTGCGCGGTGGGGCGGCGCTCGGCGAACTCCTCCGCGAACTGCTTGACGCCCTGTGGCAGCATGCTGTCGCCCAGGTACATCACGAAGTCGTCGTCGCCCAGGAACTGCCTGGCGATCTTGACGCAGTGGGCCAGCCCGAGCGGCCGGTCCTGCCGGATGTAGGTGAGTTCGAGGCCGAGCCGGGCGCCGTCGCCCAGCACCGCGGCGATCTCCGGCTCGCGGTCGCCGACGACGACGGCGACCTCGCTGACGCCCAGCTCCCGGATGTTCTCCAGGACGTGCTCCAGCACCGGCCGGTTGGCGATGGGCATGAGCTGCTTGGGCATGGAGTAGGTGAACGGGCGCAGTCGGGTTCCCGACCCGCCGGACAGCACCAGGGCCTTCACCGGTTCCTCCTTCCGGGAGTTTGGGGCACGAAGCACTCCTCGGCGATGCGTACCGAGGGGTTGCCGAAAGCGATGCGGTCGAGCACCTTGCGGTAGGCCGGGGTGTGCTTGAGCAGTTGGGCCAGCTTGGGCCGCACGCGGGTGGCGAAGGTGCCGTGCGAGAGCATCGCCTTGCTCTGCAGCCGCTGCAGCCGCATGACCTGCTCGATGTCGGCAGACCGCGTCCGCTCGAACGCCGACAGGAACCGTGCGCTCGCGTCGCCGGCGCGGTGCGAGGCGACGAGCAGCGGGTGCAGCAGCACCGCGTCCTGGATGGCCAGGTTGATGCCCTGCGCGCCGATGGGGCTGTGGGTGTGGGCCGCGTCGCCGATCAGGACCAGGCCGTCGTCCGCCCAGCGCTCGGCCCGCCCGGAAAAGACGTCCAGCAGGCTGAGGTCGCGCGGCGAGCGGATCTGCTCGCGGATCAGTTCGGCGTACGGCGGGACCGCCAGTGCCAGCTGTTCCTTGACGTGGTCGAGGCCCTTGGCCGCCACGTCCTTGTAGCCCTTGTGCGGCAGCGTCCAGCCGATCTGGACCCGGTCGGGCCAGGAGTCGTAGACCAGGACGGGGCTCGCGCCCGCCCGGAACACCTGGACGTCTCTCATGGCCTTGCGGCCGCGGGCACCGGATCGGTCGTCGGCCAGCTTGAACCACAGCACGTCCAGGTCGAACGCCTCGCTGCGGCCCGCCTCGATGCCCGCCAGGCGGCGCACCTTGGAGAAGCGGCCGTCCGCGCCCACCACGACGTGCGCACGGACCGTGCATGCCCCGCCGGTCCCGTCGGCAGCGACCCCGGCGATCCGGCCGTCGGCGTCGCGCAGCAGCTCGCCGACCCGCCGCCCGTCCAGGTGGGCGAAGCCCTCGTACTTCTCGCAGTGCAGCAGCAGCTCGTCCAGGACGTGGGCCTGGGGGATGCTCAGCAGGTAGTCGTACGGGGCGGGCAGCGCCCGGTAGTCGATGTCGAGCAGCGCCCGGCCCCGGTCCACCAGCCGGAAGCGGGTGTGCTCATGGGCGCCGCGTGCCCGGGCGCCGCCGAGCACGCCGAGGCGGTCCAGCAGCCTGAGCGCGCCCGGCTGCAGGATCTCGCCGCGGAACTCCCGCTGGTGGGCGCGGGCGCGCTCCACGACCGCGACCCGCAGCCCGGACTTCAGCAGCAGCAGTGCCAGCACCAGGCCGGCGGGCCCGGCGCCGACGACACAGATGTCGGCCGTGAACTCCTCCGCGGGACCAGCCCCTTCGGCTCCCGTCACGTGAATGGTCTCTTGGCTCTCCACAGTCGCGCTCCTCCCGCTAACCCCGCAGGCCCAGGCCGCCGTCGGCCGTGATCACCTGTCCGTGGATCCAGCCGGCCTCCGGCGTGCACAGCAGGGCCACCGCATCGGCGATGTCCTCCGGTGTGGTGAGCCGCCCCGCGGGGGTACGCGCCGCGAGGGCGGCGGCCACCTCCGGTTGCGGCGTACCGGCCCCTTTGTCGATCTTCGATGTGGAGACGGCATTGACGGCGATGCCCCGCCCCGCCAGCTCCACCGCGAGATAGCGCACCAGGCTCTCCAGCGCCGCCTTGGCCACGCCGAGGCCCACATAGCGCGGGACGACCGAGTGCGCGCCGCTGCTGGAGATCGCGACGATCCGGCCGGGGCCGCCTGCCATCAACTCGGCGATCGCGGGCGCGCCGTGCAACAGCGGGTCCAGGGCGGCCGAGAGGTCGGCGCGTACCCCGGCAGGGTCCGCGCCCACGGCGGGCGCCGGGTTCCAGGAGGCCGCGTTGTGCACCAGCACATCGAGCCGCCCGTACCGCTCGCGGACCTGCCGGAGCAGCCGGTCCAGCTCCTCGGGCCGGGTCACGTCGGCACGCAGGGCCACCGCGCCGCCCTTGAGAGCGGCCAGTTCCTCGACGGCGCGGCGGGCGTCGTCCTCGGAACGGGCGTAGTTCAGGACCACGGTGGCGCCCGCGGCACACAGCTTGCGGGCGACGGCCAGCCCCACCCCGCGGGTCGCCCCGGTGACCAGGGCGACCTTCGTGTCCAGGCCCAGGTCAGCCATGGCGTGTCACCTCGGGCGCGCGGTTGCCCGCGACCGGGGTGGCGGCAACCGTCGCGACCTCGGCGTGCTTCAGAACGGCCGTGTACTCGGGGGTGTGCCGTGCGGTCTCGTACGCGCCCGGTCCGCTCCAGCGGGTGGCGGCGGTGTACTGTCCGGGCCGCACCACGGACTTGACGAGATCGGTGTGACCGAAGCCGTCCAGGCCGGCGACCGCCTCGGCGTAGGCGCGGTAGGCGGCCTCGAAAGCCTCCGCGTCGCCGGTGACGGTGAACCGCTCGACCAGTACGACCGACCCGTCCCCCGCCGCCTGACCGCCCTCGGCGTCGATGCGCAGTATGCCCAGCGACGGGTCGGCCTCGACGTCGACGATGCGGTGGAACTCCTTGGCGTGCTCCTGGAACGTCTCGCTCGCCATGACCTGCTTGAAGAGGTCGGGCGCCGCCCACCAGCCGAGGTTCACATAGACCTCGGGCCGCTCGGTGGCGCGGACCGCCTGGTGGGCCCTGAACCCCTCCTGTGCCCGCATCCACCGGACATGGTCGAGGAAGCGCCGCTCGAAGTCCTCGGCGCCTGCGGGGTCCTTCAGGGTGAAGGTGTTGATCACGGTGAACAGCGGAGCGGGCATGGGTGCCGCCTCTCTGGTGCACTGGTGGGAAAGGGCTGGTGGGCCGGTAAAGGTGTCCCGGGCCGGGGAACGGCGTCTCGGGCCCGGGAAGGGCGTTTCAGACGCCGGCCAGCAGGCCGATCAGCTGCTCGCGCAGCACCCGGCGCTGGATCTTGCCGTTGCCCGAGCGGGGGATCGCCCCGACGGCTCGGGCCTGCCGGATGTGCTGGTAGTACGGGAGCTGTTCGTTGACGAAGGCCACGGCCTCGGAGACGGCCTGCTCGGCGGCGCCGTCCGCGGCGGCCGAGGGGTCGAGTACGATCAGGGCGCCGGCCACCGCGCCGCTGAACTCGTCCGGCAGGTCGACGACCACCGACTCGCGCACCAGCGGGTGCCTGCCGAGGACCAGCTCGACCTCGGAGGGCGCGACGAGGAAGTTGTCGCACTTGAAGACGTCCTTGAGGCGGTCGATGAGGAACAGCCGCCCCTCGTCGTCGATCCGCCCGACGTCCCCGGTGGTCAGCCAGCCGTCCGGCTCGAGCCCGGTGCCGTCGGGGCCTCCGAGGTAGCCCTTCATCACCTGGGGGCCGCGCAGCTGCACCTCGCCCACCGAGCCGGCGGGCAGCACGGCGCGGCTCTCCACGTCCACCACCCGGCACTCGGTGCCCTCGACCGGCCTGCCGACCGAGCCGTGCACCGGGTGGTCGGGATCGTCGCTGTGGGTCAGCGGCGAGGTCTCGGCCAGCCCGTACCCCTGGAAGACGGGGATGCCGAAGCGTTCGGTGAGCCGCGCGGCGGCCGCGACCGACAGGCCCGAGCCGCCCGAGGCGATCCGCGTGACGGTGCGCAGCCCCAGCTCGTCCAGGGACGGGTCGGCGGCCAGTCGGGCCAGCCGTACGGGCAGGCTGTACAGATGCGTCGCCCCGTGCTCGTTGGCTGCGGCGACGGCGTGGACCGGCTTCGGACCCGGGCACAGCACCTGCGTGGCGGTGGCGCGCACCGCGGAGTTGAGGTGCATGGGGTGGAACGTGGGCAAGTGGTTGACGGTCACCGACGTGCCGTCGAGGCGGTGGGCCACGGCGATCTGGTCGGCGTTGACGGTCAGGTTGCGATGGGTGAGCCGCACCGCCTTGGGCCGTCCGGTGGTGCCACTGGTGAACTGCACGCAGGCCACGTCGTCGGGGCCCGCCGTCACGTCGTCCGGAAGGCCACAGTCCGGCACGTCGTCCGCCAACTCGCCCAGGCTGGCCAGCCCTTCGCGCGTACCGTCGCCGATCAGCACGACCCGCTCCAGCTCCGGCAGCCGGTCCGTGACCTCGGCCAGCCGCTCGTACAGGCCGGCGTCCACGAACGCCAGCCGGGCCCGGCTGAGGGTGAGGACGTGCAGCAGGTCCTCCTCGCGCAGCAGCGGGTTGACCACCGCGGCGACGTGTCCGGCGCGGGCAGCCGCGTAGTACGCGACGGCGAAGTCCGGGTGCAGCACCGAGGCGACGGCGACGGTCGCGCCGGGCTCGGGCAGCAGCGTACCGAGCGATACGGCCGCCGCCGTCACCCGTCGGTCCAGCTCGCCGTAGGTGACCGGGTCCGCGCCGCACACCAGGGCGGTACGGTCCGGGGCCGCGGCGGCGGCCTCGGCGATCAGCCCGTCCAGCCGCCGGGGCACCTCGGGCGCGCAGTACTGCGGCCGGTCAGCCACGGCGGGCCTCCGCGTACGCGCGGGCGTGATTGAGGGTATTGGTGCTGTTGGTGCTGAGGGCCTTGTGGACGTAGGCGCGGGCGTCGGCGACGGTCCTGCCCTCGCCGAGCACCTTCTCGACCGCCGCCGCCTTGATGATGACGGTGTGACGGGAGGTCACGTCCACGCCGCCGCCCTCGGCCGGCACGATCGTCCAGCGGCCGGTGTGGGCCGTCATCAGCGCGGGCACGGTCGTCTGCTTGTAGACGATGCGGTCCACGCCGAAGGCCACCCGGATCGACTCGGTGGTGTGCGTGCTGCCGTCGGCGGTACGGGTGTCCATGGCCATGACCTGGAGGCCGGGGGTCTCCTCGGTCAGCTCAAGGCGGGCGACGTGCGGCAGGCGCTCGGGCCACAGGTCGGCGCGGTTGAGGAAGTCGAAGACGTCCTTGCCGGCCCCGTCGATGTGCACCGTGTCGTCGAAGGTGAACATCAACTCGACGAGCTGGTCCGAGAGTTCGGCGATGCGCTTGATGCCCTCGAGCTCCGCGGCGCTGTTGCGGTCGAGCGCGGCGCGGATCCACTCCTCGCCGTCCGCCGAGCCGTCCACGGCGGTGAAGTCGTGGTACAGCTCCAGTAGGGAGCTGGTCGGGGTGACCGGGGTGACCACCCAGGTACCGCCCATGGAGGCGACCGGCGGCTGGGAGACCTCCTGGCGGAAGCCTACCGACAGGTTCGCGCGGTCCAGCTCGCGGCGCGAGATCCAGTGCTTGACCTCGCCGTTGGCGGTGGCCCAGATGTGGATGCGCTCACTCTTGTCGTCCCGCTCCAGGTGCTCGACATGGACGTTGGGGGTGAAGAACTGCGGCCAGCGTGTGACATCGGCGATGATGTCGTACACGACCTCGGCCGGCGCCTCGATGGTGGTGCTGTGCAGGGTCCGGTGCTCCTGGGGCGCTGCGGCCGGGGCGGACACGTCGACGGACACGGGTTTCTCCCTCTCTTCGAACGTGGATCTCAGTAGTTGCCGAGGCCGCCGCAGACGTTGAGCGCCTGCGCGGTGATGGAGGCGGCGGTGTCGGTGGTCAGGTAGCCGACCAGGCCCGCGACCTCTTCGGGAGTCGAGTAGCGGCCGAGCGGGATCTTCGCCTCGAACTGCTTCTGGATGTCGTCGACGGTGGTGTCGAACGCGGCCGCGTAGCCCTCGCGGACCCGCTGAGCCATCGGCGTCTCGACGTAGCCGGGGCAGACCGCATTGACGGTGATGCCGGTGGGTGCCAGCTCCTTGCCGAGCGCCTTGCTGAAGCCGATCACGCCGTGCTTGGAGGCCGAGTACGGGGCGGCCAGTACGACGCCCTGCTTGCCGCCGGTGGAGGCGATGTTGATGATCCGGCCCCAGCCGCGCTCCTGCAGACCGCCCTGCTTGAGGACCTCGCGGGTGGTCAGGAAGACGCTGTTGAGGTTGGTGTCGATTACGTCGTACCACAGCTCGTCGGTCAGGTCGGCGGTGGCGCCGCCGCCGTTGCGGCCGGCGTTGTTGACCAGTACGTCGATCCGGCCGTACCGCTCGACGGCGGCGGCGACCAGCGTCCTGACCGACTCCGGGCTGCGCACGTCGGCGGTGGCACCGTCCACCTCCAGACCCTCGGCCCGCAGTTCCTTGACGGTCAGCCGCACCGCTTCCTCGCTGCGGGCGCAGATGAAGACCGCGAAGCCCTTGGCCGCCAGGTCCTTGGCCGTCGAAAGGCCGATGCCGCTGGTGCCGCCGGTGACCAGCGCGACCCGCCGCTCCTCGTTCGCCATGTTGCACGCTCCATTCGGACGTCGATGGGGGAACAGCCTGCGGGGGCGCTCTCGAAGGGGGGTCGAGCGGAGGTAGACGGGGCCCCACTGCCGCTGTTCCAGCGACTTTCCATCGGACCCCGAGCCCGACCACCAAGACTCGCGACCAACGAGAGCCCGACGCGTCCACGAGAAGGGACCAGCATGACCACCACGGACACCGCCGTCGCCGAGGCCGTCCTCCACGCGCAGATCCAGCAGTTCTACGCGACCCAGATGCAGCTGCTCGACAGCGGCAGGGCCGAGGACTGGGCCGAGACCTTCACCGAGGACGGTGCCTTCGCCGCCAACGCGCACCCCGAGCCGGCCGAGGGCCGCGCGGTCATCGCCGCCGCGGCCCGCAAGGCCACCGACGAGTACGCCGCCAAGGGCATCCAGCGCCGCCACTGGCTCGGCATGGTCAACGTCGAACCGCGCGGCGCCGACGAGGTGTTCGCGCAGTGCTACGCCATCGTCATCGAAACCCCGCGCGGCGGCCAGGCCAAGCTGCACGTCAGCACCCGCTGCGACGACGTGCTGGTACGTACGGAGGGCAGCTGGCAGGTCAAGCACCGCGAGGTCCACCGCGACGACCTGTCCTGACGCTCATCACCCGCGCCGCGCCTCGGGCCGTGTCCCCCAACGGCCCGGGGCGCGGCGCTCTCGTATGCCCTGCGGGCAAGAGACGCACGAGGGCTTTCGGCAATGCCGTCCGCCCGGGGCGCGGGCCCGGGCGGACGGCGGATGTGCTGTTGGGTGCGACAGTGGATCAGGCCGCGGTGGCCTCCGACAGGCTCTCGTTGATGAAGGCCAGCAGCAGCCGCGGCGTGTGCGCCTCGGCGGCGGCGTCGTCGGAGATCCGGATGCCGTAGTCGAGCTCGATGCGGCCGGTGGTCTGCAGAACCGCCAGCGAGTCGTAGCCCAGCTCGACGAACGGGACGTCCATGACGTCACCGTCCAGATTCACCCCCTCCTCCTCGCCGGCGCACTCGCGCAGCAGCGCGGTGAGTTCGTTGAGCGTCATTTCAGCCATGGGAAACACCTTTCGGTACGGAGCCTGGTTGTCGGCAACCAGTGATGCGGAACGTCCAGCCGGAAAAGCTGTCTTGGGGCGGAGGCGACCGTCCGGTCACTCCGCGGCGGTCACCACAGCGGCGGCGTTGAAGCCACTGAAGCCACGGGCGAGCACCAGCGCGCTGCGCACCGGGCGGCCCCGGCGCGGTTCGGTGACCAGGTCGAGCGAGAGGTCATCGGCGGGCTCGGTGACATTGACCGTGGGCGGGATCACCGAGTCCCGGATGGACAGCAGCGCCGCCGCGAGATCGAGCGAGGCACCGCCCGCGGCGAGCCTGCCGGTCATGGTCTTGGGGGCGGTGACGGGCACCCTGCCCGGCCCGAAGACCGCGTTGAGGGCCTCGGCCTCCAGCCGGTCCAGCTCGGCGACGCCGGAGGCGTCGGCAAAGACCACGTCCACGTCCGCGGGCGTCAATCCCGCTTCAGCCAGGGCGAGTTCGGCGGCCCTGCGCAGCCCCGGCTCACCCTGGCGGCCGGGCCCCGGGTCGAAGGTGGCGGCGTAGCCCGCGAACCTGCCGTAGATGCGGGCGCCGCGCTCGCGGGCGGCCTCAGCGTCCTCCAGGACCAGGATGGCGCCGCCCTCGCCGGGCACATGGCCGTCGGCGCGGGTGTCGAAGGGCAGATACGCCTGCCGGGGGTCGTCCCGGGTGCTCAGGCGCCCGCTGGTGAGCTGCGCGGTCCAGCCCCACGGGCAGATCGCGCCGTCTACGCCGCCGGTGACCATCATGCGGCTGCCCCTGCGCAGCTGGCGGCGCGCCTGGGCGACCGCGTCCAGGCCGCCCGCCTGCTCGGTGACCAGGACGCCGCTGGGGCCGCGCAGCCCGTGCCGGATGGAGATCTGGCCGGTGTTGACTGCGTAGAACCATGCGAAGGACTGGTACGCACTGACGTGCTGGCCGCCCTTGCCCCACAGGGCTTCCAGCTCGCGCTGGCCGAACTCGAAGCCTCCCGCGGAGGCGGCGGTGACCACACCGGCCGCGTACTCCGGCAGCTCCTCCAGATCCACCCCGCTGTCCTCGACGGCCTCGGCCGCCGCGGTCAGAGCGAGCCGCGTCATGTGGTCGGTCTGAGGGATCAACCGACTGGGAATGTGCTCCTTGGCCTCGAAGCCGGGCACCTCGCCGGCGAGCTTGGCCGGATACTGGGAGGCGTCGAAGCGGCTGACCGGGCGGATGCCGCTCTCGCCCGCGAGGGTGGCGCCCCACCAGTCCTCGGTGCCGAGGCCGTTGGGCGCGGTGACGCCGATGCCGGTGAACACCGGGGCCGCGGTGCGCTGCTGCCCGGTCTCCCGCGTCGTGTGCTGTGTCGGTGCCACGGTGGTCATGCCGCCTCCCTCTTCTCCGGCCGGGTGAGAACCATGGCGCTCTGGAATCCGCCGAACCCGCTGCCGACGCTGAGCACCGTGTCGATGCGCGCCTCGCGGGCCGTGATCGGCGTGTAGTCCAGGTCGCACTCGGGGTCCGGCTCCTGCAGGTTGGCCGTCGGTGGGACGACGCCGTGCTCGATGGCCAGGGCCGAGGCGGCGATCTCCAGGGAGCCGATGGCGCCCAGCGAGTGGCCGACCATCGACTTGATGGAGCTGACCGGTACCTCGTAGGCGTGCCGGCCGAGGCTGCGCTTGAACGCGGTGGTCTCGTGCCGGTCGTTCTGCTTGGTGCCCGAGCCGTGGGCGTTGATGTAGTCGACCGCGGTCCTGTCAAGCCGGGCCTCGTCCAGACAGATGCGGATGGCCTCGGCCATCTCCTTGCCGTCCGCCCGCAGACCCGTCATGTGGTACGCGTTGGAGCGGGAGGCGAAGCCGGCGATCTCGGCGTAGACGCGGGCGCCGCGGGCGCGCGCCACCTGGAGCTCCTCCAGGACGAAGACGGCCGAGCCCTCGCCCAGCACAAAGCCGTTGCGGGTGCGGTCGAAGGGCCGCGAGGCGTGCTCGGGGTCGTCGTTGCGGGGCGTGGTGGCCTTGATCGCGTCGAAGCACGCCACCGAGATCGGCGAGATCGGGGCGTCGGTCGCCCCCGCGATCATCACGTCGGCGCTGCCCTCCCTGATCAGCTCGACGGCATGGCCGACCGAGTCCAGTCCCGAGGTGCAGCCGGTGGAGACCACCGCCGCCGGACCCTGCGCGCCCACGGCCCAGGCCACCTCGGTGGCGAAGGAGCTGGGCACGAAGTGGTTGAACAGGTGAGAGACGGCGTGCTCGTGGTCGACGTGCCAAGTGGAGCCGCTGTCACTGACCACCGCGTACTCGGTGTCCAGACCGGTGGTCGCGCCCACCGCGCTGCCGATGGTGACGCCCATGCGGAACGGGTCCTGCGCATCCAGGTCGAGTCCGCTGTCGGCGACCGCCTCGCGTGCGCTGACCACGGCGAACTGCGCGGCCCTGTCCATGCGGCGGATCTCGCGGGGGGTGAGCCCCGACCTGGCCGGGTCGAAGTCGGCCTCGGCCGCGATCCTGGACCGGAAGGAGGACGCGTCGAACAGGGAGATCGGACGGGTCGCGGTGCGCCCCTCGGTCAACAGCGACCAGAACTGCCGCGTCCCCCCGCTCCCGCCGGGGGCGACGACACCGATCCCGGTGATGACCACTCGACGGCTCATCGCTGCCCGCCCTTCCGGGGCCGCTCGGCCCGGATGTGGTGCCGGGTGCGCTCTGTCTTCACGACCGCATCCTCCCTCTCTGCTCGGTTCTTGGGGTTCCCGAAGGTGTTCGTGATCCCGAAGGTGCTTTCGACGGTGCGCCACGGCCCTCAAAAGGTGCTCGACTTCGGGCGGACGACCGCTGGGGACGCGTACGCCGACGCGTGCAGCTCCTCGCTCAGCAGTCTGGGCAGCTCCGCGTCGCGTACGAAGAAGTGGCCGCCCGCGACCGTGCGCAGCGCGAACCCGGCGGTGGTGTGCGCACGCCACTGCTCTGCCTTGTGCGCGGGCGCGATGGCGTCCTCGCGGCCCGCGACGGCGAGCACCGGCACGTGCAGCGGCTCACCCGCGGCCGTGCGCAGGGCGGCGGCCAGCCTCAGGTCGTCGCGGATCACCGGCAACGCCCTGCGGTGCCAGATGCCGTCCTCGTCCTCCTCGAGTGCCTCACGGGGCAGCTGGCCCTGGGCCACCAGCCGACACAGCAGCTCGTGGTCGGGCGCAGCCGTGGCGGGCAGCAGCGGGGAGGGCAGGTGCGGGGGAAGTACGGCGCCCAGCACCACGAGGTCGGGCTCCCGCAGGCCGAGCCGGGCAACGGCGCGGGCGAGGGTGTGGGCGACGAGTCCGCCCAGGCTGTGCCCGTACAGCGCGTACGGGCGGTCCAGCAACCGTCCGAGGGTGTCCAGCAGTTCCGCGGTCAGCCGGTCGGGTCCGGTGATCCTGGGCTCCGCGGCGCGGGCGTCGCGGCCGGGCAGCAGGACGGGCACCACCTCACGGCTCTCGCCGAACACCCGCTGCCAGCGCGCGAAGGAGCTGACTCCGGCACCCGCGTGGTGGAAGCAGAACAGGCGCGGGCGCGCGTCCCCGCTCATTCCTCCACCAGGGCCACGGCCCGCGTCCAGCCGGCTCCGGCGCCCGCGATCTTCACCGGGAAGCAGGCGACCTTGAAGCCGAACGGCTGTTCAAGCGAACCGAGTTGGGTCAGCCGCTCGATCTGGCAGTACTCGCGGCGGCGACCTGCGAAGTGCGCGGGCCACAGCACCGACCTGTCGCCGGTCTTCCGGTACCGCTCGATCATGTCGGTGAAGGGCGCGTCAAGGCTCCAGGCATCGGTGCCGATGACGCGCACACCGAGGTCGAGGAGGTAGTCGACGGCCGGTCCGTCCAGCCCGGCGAAGTCGGTGAAGTAGCGCGGGGTTCCGGCGTGCCGGGCGGCGCCGGTATGCAGCAGCACGATGTCCAGAGGGCGCGGCCGGTATCCGATCCGGTCGAGCTCCGCCTGGATCCGGTCCACGCCGATCACGCCGATGCCGGCGTCGGTCAGGTCCAGCACGACCGCGGGGCACAGGAACCAGTCCAGCGGCATCTGGTCGATGTGCCGCGGTACGCCGTACTCGCCGGCCGATCCGTAGTGCGAAGGCGCGTCCACGTGCGTGCCGGTGTGACTGGTGAGCGTGAGCGTGTCCAAGGAGAGCAGCTCGCCGCCGGGCAGCTCGGCCGGGTCGAATTCCAGGCCGAAGTGCTTGTGCATCTCCTCGCTCATATGGCGGGCGCCCTCGGCGGGCGTCATGATCTCGTGCGTGATCGGGTCCGGCTCCCAGCCGGAGGCGTCGATCGGCTGCGACAGGTCGATGATGCGCAAGTTGCCCCCACGTCCGGTGCGTCGAGTTCCGGCCGCGGGATACGGCGGAACGCCTTGCGAGCACTGTGGGAGCCGTAGCTGGAGTACGGATCGAGGCCCGGCCGCGGCCCCGTCCCCGGCGCACGGGCGCACGGGGAGCGGGGACCGGGGCCTCGGGGCTGCACCGGGTCAGGCGGCGTGCAGGTCGCCCAGGGGCCGGCACCCGGTGCCCGGCGCGTCCAGGGACGGATCGGCAGCAAGGATCGCCTGGTGCAGGCTCCGTACGTGCGCCGAGGGCTCCAGACCGAGCTCCTCCACCAGGCGCCCCCGCAGCCCCTGGTAGACCTCCAGCGCCCGCCAGCGGCGGCCCGAGCGGTAGAGGGCGGTCATGCACTGCGCGTGCAGGTTCTCGTGCAGCGGGTGCCGGCCGATGAGCGTGGTCAGCTCGGCCAGCAGTTGGCTGTGCCGGCCCAGCCGCAGGTCGGACTCGATGCGCCGCTCCAGCGCGCCGAGCCGGCTCTCCTCCAGCCGCGCCAGCTCGATCTCCAGGATCGGGCCGATGCGCACGTCGACCAGCGCGGGGCCGTGCCACATCGACAGCGCCTCGTCGTACGCGGCCGAGGCGGCCTCGTCCTCGCCGTTGTCGAACGCCTGACGGCCCGCGGCGACAAGTCGTTCGTACTCGTGCACGTCCACCGAGCCCTGCGGAACCCGGAGCAGATAGCCTCCGTGCCGGGTCACCAGGACGTCCTTGGCGCCGGCCGGCGCCTCGGGGCCCAGCGCCGCGGTGAGCAGCCTGCGCAGCTGGAGGATGTAGGTCTGCAGTGTGGTGAGCGCACTACGGGGCATCTCGGTGCCCCAGATCTCCTCCATCAGCGTCGGTACGGGCAGCACCTGATTCGCGTTCATCGCCAGCAGGGACAGGAGCTGGCGGGGCTTGCCGGCGTTGGGGGCGATGGAGACCGAGTTCAGCTCTGCGCTCAGCGGGCCCAGAAGTTTGATGTCCAAAGAGATCCTCCGAGATGCGGTCCGCGGGTGACTCCGCCGACGTCGTGGACGGCCGGTTCCAGCCGGACTTCATGACCGCTTGAGCATTTCGCGGGGCGCGGCCGGTTCCCAGTGCCGCAGTCCCGAACAGGGCACGCATGGTGCAGATGGCACCCATGAACTTTTCACCCCCGGCGCATGAGGCCGGCACTGGCCCAGGGCCGTGCGGCGCCAGCAGACTTCTTCCTGTCACCGCAGCTCACGGACCCAACCGGCCCGCGAGCAGCATCGGTTGACCGTTGACCGCTCACCGCCTTTGAGGAGAAGAAGATGGCTCTGCAGACCCTGTGCGCGACGGACGACTGCGACGACCTGGTGATCGAGGACCTCCTCCACGGCTCACACTGGGAGCCGCCCACCGACGCCTTCGTGTGCTGGGCGGACGCGCCGTCCTCAGCCCCCGCCGGGCAGGTCGGCCCGCTCGCCCACCGTGTGGCCTGATGACCGCGCCCGCGCCTTCCGCCACCGGGACCTACCTGGGCTTCAAGCCGCATCTGCGGGTCGAGGCGGTCCCGGGTGAGGCCGTGTATCTGATCTCGGACCAGCGCGTGACCGCCCTGCGCGGCGAACAGGTCGCGCAGCTGGCCCCGCTGCTGGACGGCACCCGCCGCCGGGACTCGGTCCTGCGGGAGGCCGCGGGCACCATGCCCACCGAACAGGCCGACAGGCTGGTGGCCCGGCTCACCCGGGCCGGCCTGCTGGCCGAGCGCCCCGCCTGCCCGGCCCCCGAGGCGGCCCCCGAGCACGTGTACTGGGAGGCCGCGGGCCTGGCAGGGGCCGCTGCGGCGGACCGGCTGCGGACCTCGACCGTGCACGTCACGGCCGTGGGCCGCGCCGACGCCGGCGAGCTGCGGCGCGCGGCCGAGGCCGCGGGCCTGCGCACCGCGCCCGCCGCCCAGTCCGGCGATGCGGACCTCACGCTCGTGCACTGCGAGGACTACCTGGACCCCGCTCTCAAGGCCCTCGACGCCGAACACCGGGCGGCGGGCCGGCGTTGGCTGCCGGTGAAGTCCGGCGGCACGCAGACCTGGATCGGCCCGTTCTTCGGCGCCGCCGACGGGCCCTGCTGGTCCTGCCTGGCTGACCGGCTATGGCGGGGCCGCTGGGTCGAGGCACACGTGCAGCGCATGCTGCACCGCTCGGGGCCGCTGCCGCGGCCCTCCTGCGCGCTGTCCGCCAGTCGGCTGGCCGGGCTGCACCTGGCGGTCCTGGAGGCAGTCAAGTGGCTGGGCGGCCACCGCCATGCGGGCCAGCGGCAGCTGTGGACGCTGGACGGCCTGGAGCTCGCCGGCGAACGCCACCCCGTACAGCGCCGCCCGCAGTGCCCCGCCTGCGGCGACCCCGAACTGATGCACCGTCAGGTCCACTCCCCCGTCACCCTCGCCCCGCGGCCCAAGCAGGACGTCGGCGGGGGCGGCCACCGGGCACTGACAGCCCAACAGATGCTGGAGCGGTACAGGCACCTGGTCGACCCGCTCACCGGGCTGATCAAGGAGATCCGCCGGGACCCGCGCGGCCCCGCCTTCCTCAACTCCTTCCACGCCGGCCACAACCCGGCATCCGGCACGCGCGGCCTGACCTCCTTGCGGTCCGGGCTGCGCAGCACCAGCTCCGGCAAGGGCACAACACCCTTGCAGGCCAGGGTGGGCGCGCTCGGCGAGGCGATGGAGCGGCACTGCGGCCACCTCCAGGGCGACGAGCCGGTCTGCCGGGCGTCCCTGCGCGAGCTGGGCGACGAGGCCGTCCACCCGGACAGCGTGCAGCTGTACGACCCGCGCCAGTACCGCGACCGGCACCGCTGGAACGCGGAGCACAGCCATTTCCACCACGTCGGCGACCCCTTCGACGAGAACGCCGAGATCGAGTGGACGCCGGTGTGGTCGCTCACCTCCCGCCGCCACCGGCTGCTGCCCACCTCCCTGCTCTACTACGGCTCCGCGCAGCTGGCCGCGGGCCGCTACTGCCACGCCAACTCCAATGGCACCGCCGCCGGCGGCAGCCTGGAGGAGGCGGTGCTCCAGGGGTTCCTGGAACTCGTGGAGCGGGACGCGGTGGCGCTGTGGTGGTACAACCGCACAGCGCAGCCGGGCCTCGACCTGGACTCCTTCGCCGACCCCTGGATTGCCGAACTGCGTACCGTGCACGCCTCGTTGCACCGTGAGATCTGGGCCTTGGACCTCACACCGGACCTCGGCATCCCTGTCTTCGCCGCGCTGTCCCGGCGCACCGACAAGCCCGCCGAGGACATCGTGCTGGGCTTCGGCGCCCACTTCGACCCCCGCATCGCGCTGCGCCGGGCCCTGGCCGAGACCAACCAGCTCCTGCCGCCGGTGCTCGGCGCCCGCCCCGACGGCAACGGTTACGCCATCACCGACCCCGAGACGCTGAGCTGGATGCGCACCGCCCGCACGGACAACCAGCCCTATCTGCTGCCCGACCCCGCCGCGCGCGCCGTACGCCCGGCCGACCATCCCTACGTGCCGCGGTCCGACCTGCTGGAGGACATCGCGGCCGCCGAGGACGTCGTCGCCCGGGCTGGTCTGGAACTCCTCGTCCTCGACCAGACCCGCCCCGACGTGGGGCTGCCCGTGGTCCGGGTGATCGTGCCGGGCCTGCGCCCCCACTGGGCCCGCTTCGCCCCCGGCCGGCTCTTCGACGTCCCCGTGCGGCTGGGCAGGCTCTGTGCCCCCACGCCGTACGAGGACCTCAACCCCGTCCCCCTCTTCCTCTGACCCCGACCGCCCCGGCCCCGACCGGCCCCGCTCCGGGCGTCGTACGAGAACTGAAAGCGGAATCGACCCTTGCTGATCGGCCACCTTGCCGGGCCCCAGCTCAGCGAGCTGTGGTCCCTGCGCGACGACACCTTCCTCGACTTCGACTTCGACTGCGACGCGTCCGATCCGCCGGGCCCCGTCGTGCTCGACACGCGCTGGGGCGAGCTGCGGCTCGCGACCCCGGGTACGGCGGTCAGGGAAGCGCTGCGCCGGATGCTCATCGGCCCCGTCTCGCTGCGCAACGTCGTCGCGGACTTCCCCGAGAGCGGGATCGTCGCCCCCGGTACGGCGATCAGCGCGGAGGCGATCGAACTGCTGGGGGTGCTGCGCAAGATCCAGCAGGTAGTGGTGCGCACCATCGCCGTCGGCTCGCTTCCGCTGCTGTCGGTCGTGCCCCTGTCCCCGCGGGCCAGGTTCGCGCCGCTGCCGTTGCCCGGGGACCTGCCGGCGCGGCTGTCCCGTTTCACCGTGCTCCGCTGTGCCCAGGGCGGGCTGTACCTGGAGTCCCCGCGGTCCCACCACCGCGCCGAGCTGATGCGCCCCGAGGCGGCCGTGCTGCTGAGCAAGCTCGTCAGTACGCCCCAGGACGCGGCCGTACCCGAGGAGTTGCACGTCCCCGCCCTGCCCGACGCCGTCGTGGACACCGCCCTGTCCTACCTGGCCGCGGCCGGCCTGGTCGTCTTCACCGCCCCCGGCCACGGCGGCGGCCCCGATACGCCGCCCGGGTTCAGCAAAGACCACGACCCGGCGCTCTCGGTCGACGACCAGGCCCGGGCCGGGTCCGGGCCGACGGACCCGCCCGAGCTGCTGATCACCGTCATCGCGCGACGCTTCCGCCGTGTGTCCTGCACGTTCAGCGGCGCCGCCCACGCCAAACTCCTCAAAGCATGGGCGAGTTACTGATCGATTCGCCCGCCCTTACCGAGGGTCGGGTCATGTCAAACACCGAACCGTGCCAATCCTTCACCATGCTTCGACCATGAAGATGTCTCGGCATGGCGAGTCGGTGCTGCACGTGGATAGCCTGCACCACGAGTCAGCAGTTACTCGGCGGCCGCCCTCCGGCCGGCCGCCGGACATGTCACGGGGGAGCGACGCACATCATGGAATCCGGCTTTCTGCCGAAGACTGCACCCATCACCTCTCGAGTCAACAACGTCAAGAGCCTGGCCCCGAAACTCGCCATCACCATCACGACGGTGGTGCTGGGCGCTTTCTGCTTCGTCGCGGTCACCTACGAATTGAGCGCCCGCCCCTCCCTTGGCGCATGCGTCGAAGCCATGGTGCTGCTGCTGCTGATATTCGTGATCCAGCTGCAGATCTCTTTTCCCCGGTTCCTACCGGGACTCGGCCGGCACCGGCTGATTCTGGTGTTCCTGCAAGCCCTGCTGACCTATGTGCCCTTCCTCACCTTCAAGCAGGCGTGGCTGCCGCTGCCGGGGCTGCTGTCCGGCTCCGTGCTGCTGGTGCTGCCCGATGTCCTCGCCTGGCCGTTCTTCGTGCTGATCGTGGCCGGCACCGACGTGCTGCAGTTCTTCGTGGGACTCGGCTGGCGCGAAGTGTCCTACACCACCGTCTCCACCGTCCTGACGGGCCTGGTGGTCTTCGGACTGTCCCGCCTGACCGACATGGTCGCCGAGGTCCACCGGTCCCGCGCGGACCTGGCGCGGCTGGCCGTGGACCAGGAGCGGCTGCGCTTCGCCCGCGATCTGCACGATCTGCTCGGCTACAGCCTGTCCACCATCACCCTCAAGTGCGAGCTGGCCTACCGCCTGCTGCCCGGGCAGACCGGGCGCGTGCAGCAGGAGCTCACCGAGATCCTGCACACCTCCCGCCAGGCGCTGTCCGACGTGCGGGCGGTGGCCTCCGGATACCGCGACATGAACCTGTCCACGGAGGTGGCCGACGCCGAGTCCATGCTCGCCGCCCTGGACATCGCCACCACCGCCCGCATCGAGTCCGGGCCCCTGCCGCGCGACGTGGACACCGTACTGGCCACCGTCCTGCGCGAGGGCCTGACCAACATGCTGCGGCACAGCAACGCCTCGCGCTGCTCGATCACTTCGCTGCGCCGCGGCCGCACCGTCACCTTCCGGCTGGCCAACGACGGCGTGGACGGGCGTACGGTGCGCCTTCAGCCAATGGCGTCCGAGGAGGGCAACGGCAACAGCGGTATCCGCAACCTCTCCACCCGCGTCGAGGCGCTCCGGGGCACCCTCACCGCAGGGAGCCGCTACGACGGCTGGTTCGAGCTGCAGGCCGTTGTCGAACTCCCCCATCAGGACCTGGAAAAGGGCGGCCCCGACGATCGCGTCGAGGCCGGTGATCCCCGACCCGGCGCCGGTGTGCACAGCGGCTGACCGGGTGCCCCGCGGGTCACAGCCAGCCGGCCTCACGGGCGATGCGGATGGCGTCCACGCGGTTGCGGGCGTTGAGCTTGTTGACCGCGGCCGTCAGGTAGTTGCGTACGGTGCCCGGCGACAGGAACAGCGTCGCCGCGATCTGCCGCGCCTCCTCGCCCTGCGCCGCCAGTCGCAGCACCTCCAGCTCCCGGCTGGTCAGCGTGGTGCCCTCAGGCTCCAGCGCGGCCAGCGCCAGCGACGGGTCCACCACGCGCTCACCGGCCGCCACCGAGCGGATCGCGGCGATGAGCCGCTCCGGTTCCGTGTCCTTGAGCAGGAAGCCGAAGGCGTGCGCGGCCACCGCGCGGCGCAGGTTGCCGGGGCGGCCGAGGCTGGTGAGGATGAGGGTGCGGCAGTCGGGGACCGCGGTGTGCAGCTCGTCCGCCGCGGTGATCCCGTCGGTACCCGGCAGGTCGATGTCCAGCACGGCGACGTCCGGCCGCACCTCCTTGGCCCGCGCCACGATGTCGCTGCCATTGGAGAGTTCGGCGACCACCGCGATGTCGGACTCCAGTTCGATGAGCGCCACCAGGGCCCTACGGAGCATGTGCAAGTCTTCGGCTATCAGAACCCTGATCATTCTTCTCCCCCATGGTGCGGAGTTCCGCGGCGTTACGGTCGGCCATTATGATCACTTCCGATCACCGTGGAGCAACGTCGCTCGCCCCAACCCCTTCCCTGCCCAGCAGATCCACCACCTGCCCCAGGAAGCCCTCGTCCAGCATCGTGCCGACCGAGGTGTCCTCCCCCCCTCCGTGGCCCGCGTCCTGACACGCGATGCTCACCAGATACCGGTCGTCGGACGTGAGCCCGCCGTTCAGCTCCACTCCGTACGTGCCGAACGACCACTCCCCGTACGATGCCGCTTCCCCGTCCGGCGTCTGCAGCTCGCGCCCTCCCGGGCCGAAGCCGAACTGGGTGAATCCCATCCGCATCCCCTGCCCCAGCGCCTTGGTGTACGCCTCCTTCAGCGTCCACGTCCGCAGCAGCTCCGCCTCCTGCTCGGGCCCCGGCAACCCGGCGAGCATCCTTTGCTCCGCCGCCGTGCACATCTGCCGGTGCACCTCCGAGTACCGCAGCCTGCGCCCCGCCAGCTCGGTGTCCACCCCGATCCTGCCGAGCCTGTTGAGGCCCACCACGACCAGGTCCAGGGTGTGGCTGAGGCTGACGTCGATCTGGTCGCAGCCGCGCAGATACGGCCTGCCGCCGGGCTTGTACGCCAGTTCCACAGCGTCGGGCGGCACCTGGAGCGCGGTGCTCGCGGCATGCCGTACGAGCATCCTGGAGACCGCGAAGCGGTATCTGACCTCGGGTCCGGCCAGGGCGTTGAAGCGCTGCCAGTCGCGGTTGCCCAGCAGCGAGCGCAGTTCGGGCCCGGCGGCCACCGCGGACTGCCACTGCCGCCAGTTCGCGCACACCACCGCGTTGCCGAAGAACGCCACGGATTCGCGCACCCGCAGCCAGGGGCCGTCCGGGCCCTCCATGAGGATCGGCGCGGTGACCGAGCCGCGCGCTGCCATCAGGCCGCACTCCGTGTCCGTCCGTGCCCGTCCGGCGCCAGGCCGTGCAGGTCGTAGGCACGTCCGGTACGGCAGCGGGCCACCGCCTCGCCGTACACGCGCTCGACACAGTCCGGCGGTGCCTCGGGGATCCTGAGGCCCAGCCGGCCGGCGAGCCTGCCGAGCGCCAGGACCAGCCACGCCGGGTCGGCGAGGAAGGGGTCCGTGCCGTCCAGGCGTACCCAGTGGCCGAGCGCGGCCCCGGCCGCCGCCACCAGGATGTAGCGGTCCGCGAGCGCGGCCCACTGCGCACTGGCCGCGAGCGCCCGGCTGTCCGGCGGCGCCGTACGGAACCGGCCGCGCAGCACAGCCAGTTCGGCCTCGAACGCCTCGGCGACGGTGACCAGGGCCGCACGGGTCGCGTCGTCCCCGTGGCGCGTGTGCGTATCGCCGCCGTCTCGCAGCCGGCGCACCGCGCCGAGCAGCGCCGCGACGAGTTGGTCCTCGCCCCCGGCCACCGCCAGCGACTCCGGTGCGAGCGGCGCCAGCGGCTGCCGGTCCGCGAAGAGCAGGTCCGGCGGGTCCTGCGTGACCCCCCACGACCGCCGTGCGAGCAGCGGGAGCTGGGGTATGAGCACCGCCTGACAGGCCGCCGTGCCCATGTGCCCGAGCCCGGCGGCGGGCAGATCGCGCAGCAGCTTCTGCAGGAATCCCTGCGCGCTGTCGCGGCGGTAGCCCGAGGAGCCGATCACCGTGCCCAGCTCCTCCAGGTCCTCCCGTACGAGATCGGGCACGAGGTACTTCACCGCGGCGGCCCCCAGGTGGCCGCTGTCCGGGACGAGGTGCAGCGAGCGCAGCACCGCCGTCGCCATCGTGTCGCACAGCAGGAGGTCGGCGAACACCGATGCCAGCACGGCCCGTTGGCGCCTACCCGCGCCGCCCTCTTGGTCCGAGGCGCGTACAGCGGCCCGCAGTACGGTGTCGGCGGCGCCGAGCACCACCGAGGAGACCAGCGAGCGGTTGAGCTGGAAGGTACGCAGCGCCAGCCGCATGCCCTCGCCCAGCTCCCCCACCAGGGCACCGGCCGGCAGCCGGCAGTCCTGGAGCTCCAGTCCGGCGAACCGACAGCCACGCATCCCGGTGCTCAACTGCCGTGGAAGCACGCGCAGTCCGCCGCGTGCCACCTCGTCGGGCTCCAGCAGAAGCACGGAATGACTGGCCGGCCCCCTTCCCTCTCCCGTTCTCGCGTACACGACGAACGCCCCCGCCCGCTCGGCGTTGACCACGCCGTCCTTGCGGCCGCTGAGCACGAATCCGCGCTCGTCGCGGCGGGCCGCGAGTTCGCCCTGCCACATGATGTTGCCGTGCGCGAGACTGTGGTGCACGATCCCCGCCCGGCCGCCACGTCGCATCAGTTCCGCGAGCCGCGCCCGCTGCCCTTCCGAACCCGCGGCCCAGACCGCCGACGCGGCGAACAGGGACGTGATCCCGTATCCGAATCCCAGCGCCACATCGCGGCGGAACACCGGGCGCAGCACCCGGGCGAGCACATCGGCCCGTGCCAGCCGCCCGCCGAGCGCCACGGGTACGAACTCGGCGCCGAACCCGACGGCGTCCAGCCGCCGTTCGGCCTCGGCCGGCAGCTCGCCTCTCTCGTCCGCCGCCAGCAGGGCGGCGAATCCGACCGGGTTCGCGGCGTCGTCCGGATCCCCGAATGCGTTCTCCACTTCCGTGATCCTGCGCCGCACGCCGGCTTCGGCTTCCGTCATTCTCCCGCTCACCAGACATTCCTCGTCGGAAGCCAATCGCAGCACCTCGCCAATTCCCGCCCGATTTCCCGCTCCCATTCGCTCAGCGGGACATCGGACCGCAGTCTCTCCGGATGCCCGGGCAGCGGCCCGGCCCCCGGCTCACCGCCCCCGGGAATTGGGCCCACCAGCGCCTCCCCGAACACCACCAGTCCGCGCCACACGCCCTTCGCGCCGCGTGCGATCCCGAGCGCCACCAGTCGCCCGATGCACTTGACGACCAACCGACTCACCCCCAACCCGAAACGACCCCGCCACCCTCCCTCCCTCCACTGGACCCCCACTCGACCCGGGCAGCCTTCCAGTGCCAGGGGCACAGCCTCCGCACGTACCCTGCGCGCGTGCTCTGATCGAAGGTGACAACAGCGGCGTCGCCGCTGCGCCGCTGGTGGGACTCGTCGAGGCCATGGGGATCGACGCCGAGTGGACCGGGGACGACCGTGTGCCGGTCGCCGAGGTGATCACCGCCGAGCCCGGGCGAGGCGCTCACCGAGCTGCCCGGAACGCTGGTGCTCGCCATCGGCGCACGCGGGGACGAGCTCGTCACCGTTGTGGAGGCGGCCGCACGGGCGGGGGCCGTGGCCGTCGCGGTACCCCCTCGGCACCGGTCTTCACCCGCCCCGCCGAACTCCTGACCGGCCCGATGCCACGGCACGCGACCTCTTCGTGCAGCCCGACGGGAGCACCTCAGCGCCCCAGGTGCGCTTCCCCGTCACGCCGCCGCGCCTGGACCACCCACCGCTGGGACGACCGCTCCACCAGGCGACCATGACGAGACGGCGGTCGACGAAGCGGCGTAGCCGCTCCCCCGCGTGCCGGACTCATCCAGCACGCTGCGGACTCTGCGCGGACCGCAAAGGCCGCCCAACCCACTCCGCCGCAGGTCAGACGGCCTTTCGCCAGACGTATTAGACGTTGAAGCGGAACGTGGACCATTCCTCGCGTGCGCCTCCCCCGCCATCCGACCGGAGGCCCGGTGACCATTCCTGTGCCTCGCCGCTGAGGTCAATCCCACCAGAAGTCCCAGCAATTCATGCCGACGATGCTCTCGGCGTAGGCGGCCAGGGTGTAGGGACGGGAGCCCTGCCAAATGTTGTCCGGGCAGAAGGCGAAGTGCTCGGCGGCGACCAAGAGGGCATCCTCGGTAGTCATCGGGGGTGCCGCGACACTGAGATGGAGGGTGCTGAAGCCGATGGCCACGACGCGCGCGCCGAAGCGGCGCTCCCAGTCGCGTACGACGGCGGAGAACTTGGCCGTGTCGTTGTCGTAGTTGGCGGGACCGTTCCAGCCGACGGCGGTAAGTGCGTCCGCACCGCAGGCAGCGGCGACGAGCCCAAGCCTCGACCGAGGATGCTGATCGGCGAAGACCCGCGCGTACTCTGCGGCCATCTCATCAGCACCTGTCACGGGCTCTTGGCTGCGGGCGCGACTTGGCCAGGCCTGGCCGAACGGTGCGGTGACGGCGAGACGCTTCTCGGGCATGAGGAGGTCATCGTCGTCGTCGGTACTCGTGTACACCTTCCACCACTGCGCCAGGAGAACCGTCGGGTCGTACTCGTCGGGTGACGACATCCGCTCGGGAGACAGCTCGCCGGACGCCCAGGGCCGGAATGCGCCGTCGTTCGGGTCCTCGGCGTCAAGAAGGAGAGGCCACAGGCCCGAGGCGCTGTGCTCGGCGCACAGGTGAGCCCACAACTCAGCGGAAGCCGGGGTATCACTCAGCCACAGCGGTTGCATGTCGCCGTCACCCTCATCAGAGGTAATCATCGGCCCTTCAGGAGCGGGACAGCTACGGAGGCGAGGAGTTCAGGATTCACAGGCGGATGCTAGTTCGAGGGTCTGACATCTGGGGGGCACACCCGTTGGTGATCGTTCACTCCTGTTCAGGTGAGGTACTGGGTGAACACGCCGGCAACGGCAGTGGCGAGGGTGATCACAGCGGCGAAAGCGGCGGCTGCACGCATCACAGCGGCCGGGTATGTGGCGCCATCGAGGCGGGCCAGTGTGCCCGTGGCAGCGGCGGCCAAGAGTGCGAACACAACGGTCACGGCGGCGGTCAGTAGGACGACGGCGACATGGGTCACGACATTCTCCCTGCACACGGTGGGATGTTGATGTGACCGAAGTTCGCCGAAGCGATGTTCGCCGTGGTTTGGCCGGACGATGATGAACATCGGCGAACACATGCGACTGGGGGCCTGATGCCTAGCGAGAAGCCCGGTGGAGGGGAAAGCCCGCTGACCAAGCTGCGTGACAAGCTCAGCGATGGACTGGCTCGCAAAAGGCTGACCAAGACACAGCTCGCTGCCCAGTCAGGGCTGAGTCGCACGACCATTCAGGAAGCGTTCCGGGAGGATGGGGCTGTCCCGTCGGCTGAAACAGTCGTGGCGCTGGCGCGAGCGCTCGGGGTGTCAGAAGCGGAGCTGCTGGATCTGCGACGTAGGGCTGCCGCTTACCCGATCGGTTCGGTGCTCGGGCACGGCAAGGGACCTGGCAGGCCGATCGGACAGTGGGATCCGCACGACCTGGAGGTTCATCCATCCGGGTCCGCCGCAGCGGCCAGCTCGGTGCGGGCGTTGTCCGGCTACGTCCGCCGTGCGCACGACCAGGTATTGGCTGAGGCGGTGAGCGAGGCCATGGAAGGCCGCAGCCGGATGTTGGTCCTGGTCGGCTCGTCGTCCACAGGCAAGACACGGGCCTGCTGGGAGGCTGCTCAGCCGCTTGCTGACGAGGGGTGGCAGCTCTGGCACCCCTACGACCCAACCCGCGCAGAAGCGGCGCTCGCCGACCTCGAACGTGTCGTGCCTCAAACGGTCGTGTGGCTTAACGAAGCCCAGCACTACCTCGGTAACCCTCAAGTAGGCGAGCGCATCGCAGCCGCCCTACACACCCTCCTCACCGACTCCAGCCGCGGACCGGTCCTCATCCTCGGAACCCTCTGGCCCGAATACGAAGGCCAATACAGCGCCCTGCCCAGACCTGGCAGCCCAGACCCGCACAGCCGAGCCCGCGAGCTGCTCGCTGGCCGCACAGTGGCTGTCCCCGACACCTTCAGCCAGGACGCACTCCGAACAGCCACGATCCTCGCCCAGAACGGTGACCGGCTGCTAGCGGATGCTCTTTCCCGCGCTGGCACTCACGGCCGCGTCGCCCAAGACCTCGCTGGCGCCCCCGAACTCCTGCGTCGCTACGAGCATGGCGCCCCGGCCGTTCGGGCACTGCTGGAAACCGCGATGGATGCCCGCCGTCTCGGGGTGGGGCTCCACCTTCCCCAAGCGTTCCTCACTGACGCCGCCGCCGACTATCTCACTGACGACGACTGGGACCGACTCACCAACGACTGGGCAGAAGCCGCCTACGCGGACCTCGCCCGCCCCGTCCACGGCAAGCAGGTCCCGCTCGGCCGGACAAACCCCCGACCCGCGCGTCGTCCTCCGATTGATCCGACGCCGGCAAGTGCTGCGCCCCCACCAACGGGTCCTATGCTCCGCCTCGCTGACTATCTCGAACAGCACGGGAGGACGGCCCGCCGTCTACTGTGCCCACCAGCATCCTTCTGGCACGCGGCTCACGCCCATCTCACTCACCCTGACGACCTCAACAACCTCGCTGAAGCCTCCGAGGACATGGGCCGTGCACAATGGGCCCACCACCTCCGCCTCCGAGCTGCCGAAGCCGGACACTCCGGCGCCATGATCAAAGTGGCCTGGGCGCGGGAGCGCGCCGGGGACCCGGAGGGTGCCGAATCCCTGTTCTGGCGAGCTGCGGACGCGGGGAACCCCAGGGGCCTGAAGTTCTTGGGCCAGAGGCTGGAGATGGCCGGGGATCGGGAGGGTGCCGAGCCCTTTTACCGACAGGCCGCCGACGCAGGTGATCCAGATGCGATGCGCGGTCTGGCCCGGCTGCGGGAACGGGTTGGAGACTTGAAGGGAGCCGAGGCTCTTTACCGGCGAGCCGCTGCTGCCGGTGACCCCAATTCCCTGTCCACCCTGATGATGATGCGGGAGCACGCCGGAGACCGGGAAGATGCCGAAGCCATCGCCCGGGAAGCCACCGACGCTGGCGATACCTTGTGCTTCGAGATCCTCGCGGAAATGCGGGATGAAGCCGGGGACTGGGAAAGCGCCGAAGCCATCGCCCGGGAAGCCGCCGACGCCGGGAACATTCTCCCTCTGTTGCAGCTTTGGCGATCGCGGCTTGACGGTGGCGACTTGGAGGGCGCCGAATCTGCCTTCCGGCAGGCCGCTGAGGCCAACGGCGGACACACCCCGGCCCACTTGGCACGAACGCGGGAGCAGGCCGGGGACCGAGAAGGCGCCGAATCCCTTGCTTTGAAGGCTGCCGATGCCGGAGATTTCTACATCCTGCGCGACCTGGAGCGAATGCGGGACGAGGCCGGGGACGAGAAGGGCCTTGACGCCCTCTACCGACACGCCGCCGACGCCGGCCACATCCGCTCACTGTTGGGCCACGGAAGGTGGCAGTACGGGCTGGACCCGGACGGTTCACCCTCATCTCCGCGGATCTCGGAATAGGGACAGCAGTTCGACCATCGGGGATCCGTGATGGCTCACTCGGTCCGCACCACCAACGCGAACGATGTACACATGCGTCGGAAGCTCCCATGCCCCGTCCGGCCGGTGTGGCTCATGCACTCGACGTCCACGGTCGCGCCCTCCATCGACGGCTGCGCCGACCATCCGCACTCGTAGGCCAGGCATTCCGCCTCGAACGTCACGTCCGTGCCAGGGTGCTGAGTAATCTGGTGCTCTACGTAGCGCAGGACAGAGCGGCTCATGGCCTCCTCCGACCACGTGTTCGGTGCGGGTGGTTGCGGATCTCCACGTCCGCGTCCGTCGCTGCTGACAGGTCGCCCCTGTCGCGCGCCGCCTGGCGCTGCGAGACCAACGCCGCGCACACCCCGCAGCCGGGCGCAGGATCAGGCGGAGTCCGGGGCAGAGACAAATGCACCGGGCCACTCATCGTCGTTTTCGGATTACTCACGCTTGCCGCCTCCCCGACCGAATGTCCCGAGCGAGCAACCAGTTTCATCGGGCGAGCCGGAGGGGCCCAGGTTTATTGGCGTTGTCGGGTAAAGATCACGGCCCAGTCGTTCAGAAGTGAACGGCAATCGTCACCCCACACGGCGTATCCCTCGTACCGCTCGAAGTCCTCCCGGTACACGTTCACGTCCCGATGGTCCCGAAGTATCAGGGCCCCTGTTCCTGTCTCCACGGTGGCCAGGCGACGGTCATAAACGGTGAACGTGTTGAGGGGCCGCTCTGGAATGTGTCCACCCAAGGGGATCACACCCAACCGCACATTCGGGATACGGGACACAGAGACGAGCCGGTCCATCTGCATGGCCATTTCCAGGGGAGGAAGCAGCGGCCATCTGACGGCCTGTTCCGTCAGCAGGAACGTGAACCGCTTCTCCGGATTGACCAGGACGCTCTGCCGCTCCAGCTTCTTCGCGATGGTCTTGGTCTGGTCTCCAGGAACATCAGCGATGCTCGCGCGCACGTACTCAGGCGTGGCGAGCAGGCCGGTAATCATGGAGAGCAGGAAATAGCGGAACTCTGTGGAGACCGCCTCAAGCCTGGCCAGTTCGTTCTGCTTCTTGTCCAGGCCCCTGCGGCGTGAGCTCCAGTGGTCCTGCCACTCCGTGTTCGCGGAGCGGGCGAGAGCAAGGATCTCAGCCGCCAGAGGCCCTTCCGCTCCGAGGGCATCAAGGATCAGCTCTACGTCGACTATGGCGGGGGTGAGTTTCCCGCTCTCGATATTGCTGATCTTTGTCTGGCTCATGTTGCAGCGCTTCGCGAGCCGGACTTGAGTCCAGCCGGCCCGCTTGCGCTCGTTCTTCAGGACCGCCGCTAGGTCTGACCTGGATTGACCTAGGGTTTCTGGCTCAAAGCTCAAGGCCCTTCACGTACTCCTCAAAGGGAACCGACTTGGCTACCGCGATCCTCTGGTATTCGACGAACGGCGCCGTATCGCCCTCGTACACTTCGCGGCTGATCTGCCTACCGTCCGGGTGGTAGTTCATAAGAACCACTTCGGAGTGATCGAACATCCAGAAGTCCTGTGCGCCCTCAAGGGGATTGAGTCTGTCCGTCACATCGAGGATGCGGATCTGCTCACCGGCCAAGGCATGGGCCTTGTAGTAGTGGTGGAACTCGAATCGCAGGTATTCAGAGAGAGGGCGGGTCACGACGTGGACGCGGCCCTGCGTACGCCCCTCTGCCGCCTGTCGGCGTAGCCGATCCGTGTACTCGTTCGCCACGGTCTCCGGGTCGATACGGGCCCCGGAACGGAACGCCGCGAACTCCTCTTTCTCCTGCGGCATGAGGTACTGCGGCAACGTCTCAAGACGCCACGCCTCTCGCGTGAAGCGCTCGAACCGCGCCGCCCACGCCTCACCAGCCAAGAGCACGGAAAGCCTCCCTCAACGTCTGCTCCGGGATCTCCACGAGCCCTTCCCCTTCGGGAGCGGTGAACGCATTGGACACGTCGCCCTGGACGACGAACGAGCCGGACGCGGTCTGGTAGACGTTCGGGCAGTCGTCCTTGCCGCACTCGCCGTTCCCGTTGCCGGTCAGCCGGGTCAGTTCCTCACGAGCCATGGTGAAACCCCCTGTCCCGCGCCCCTCGTGGGGCGGCATCACGACCGTACGGAGGGGGCGCTGTCGCCGTCCATGCGGTCACACGAATATTCGCGTTGTCGCATAAAGAGGGGCCATTCCCGGAGGCCCGAAGCAACATCGTCAGGACGCGGATGGCTCCGCCAACAGCACAACACGATCGCTCTGGACCTCGAATCCAAGTACGGGATGGCTGCCGTCGCCGCCCTCGGCATCCATCAGCACCGGCTTCCCCAACCGCCGTCCGATGGCAGTGAGGAACCCGCAGAACAAGTCGAGTCGCTCCTGCCCCTGGAGTTCCCGCAGGTCGACATCAAAGTCGATCTCGTCTGCCGAGTAGAAGCGGAAGATCACCAGCACCTCGGGGGCCAGCCAGACCACCAGTTGCGGACACTCCGCGTCAGCCTGGCGGGACAGAACTACCTCCGCCCGAGGCACAGGAAGCACTGACTCTCCTTCGGAGTACTGGCACTTCCATCCGCTCACGTCAACAAGGTCGAGGACAGCCTGCCAGTCCGCGACCGAGGCCCCAGGAACGAGCACGTCCGGCAGCGCACCCATCAGATCAGGGTCGAAGAACCCTCTGACGTCATCCCACACCAGGTCAGCCACTCCCCCATCCTGCCCGGCGCCCCTTCCCCATGCGTACCGGGTTTCCCGTGCCCCTCCCCAGGTGCGCCCCTCGTTCTGTCCGGCCTCACACGGCACCCCGGAAACCCCAGCTCAAAGCACGTACAGACCCGCCCCGAGAGTCAGCACCACGTCAGCACACGGCCAGGAAACAGGCTGATCCAGCCGGAGAAAGCAGGAAGGGGCCAGACCCTAAGATCTGGCCCCTGACCTGGGGTTTTATTGTCTGACCAGCACCTCAGCCGATCATGGCGTCAGCCCGTCACACGTTGAAGCGGAACTCCACCACGTCGCCGTCCTGCATCACGTACTCCTTGCCCTCCATGCGCGCCTTGCCCTTCGCGCGGGCCTCCGCGACCGAGCCCGTCTCCACCAGGTCCGCGAAGGAGATGACCTCCGCCTTGATGAAGCCCTTCTGGAAGTCGGTGTGGATCACGCCGGCCGCCTCGGGGGCCGTGGCGCCCTTCTTGATCGTCCAGGCGCGGGACTCCTTGGGGCCTGCGGTGAGGTAGGTCTGCAGGCCGAGAGTGCGGAAGCCGACGTGGGCCAGGGTCGCCAGGCCCGGCTCCTCCTGGCCGACGGACTGGAGGAGTTCCAGGGCCTCGTCCTCGTCGAGCTCGGCGAGGTCCGCCTCCAGCTTGGCGTTCAGGAAGATCGCCTCGGCCGGGGCGACCAGGGCGCGCTGCTCCTCCTTGAAGGCGTCGTCCGTCAGCTCGTCCTCGTCGACGTTGAAGACGTAGAGGAACGGCTTCGTCGTGAGCAGGTGCAGGTCGTGCAGCAGCTCGGCCTTCTCGGAGCCCTGGAGGATGCCCTGCGAGAAGAGGGTGTCGCCCCGCTCCAGGATCTCCTTCGCCGCCTCGACGGCCGCGACCTTCGGCGCCACGTCCTTCTTGATGCGCGCTTCCTTGGCCAGCCGCGGCAGGACCTTCTCGATCGTCTGCAGGTCCGCGAGGATCAGCTCGGTGTTGATGGTCTCGATGTCGTCCTTCGGCGAGACCTTGCCGTCGACGTGCACGACGTTCTCGTCCTTGAAGGCGCGGATGACCTGGCAGATCGCGTCCGACTCGCGGATGTTCGCCAGGAACTTGTTTCCCAGGCCCTCGCCCTCGCTCGCACCGCGCACGATGCCCGCGATGTCGACGAAGTCGACCGTCGCCGGGAGGATCCGCTGCGAGGAGAAGATTTCGGCCAGCTTCGTGAGGCGGGGGTCCGGGACGCCGACGACGCCCACGTTCGGCTCGATCGTGGCGAACGGGTAGTTGGCCGCCAGCACGTCGTTCTTGGTCAGGGCGTTGAACAGGGTCGACTTGCCGACATTCGGCAGACCGACGATTCCGATCGTGAGCGACACGTTGGCGACTTCCTGAGTGGAGAGTGAGGACTGGCGGGGGCCGTACGGCCCGGCATGGGCGGGCCGATCCACCAGTTTACGGGCGGGCCACGCCGGACAGCGACGGCCGCCGGGGGTCGAACGGAGGGCCAAGGTCGCCCAAAGGGCGTGTCTGGTACCTCCCTACCGGCTCCCGGCAACCTACGTTGGTCGATGTGGAGCAGCCCAGAACTCGTCGCCCCCAGCCCCGGCAGCGTCCGCAGGGCACCCTTCCCGCCCGGGGTGCGCTCGCCGACGGCACCGTCTACCCGGTGCCCGCCCGGCCCCCGCGGCCGGTGCCGCCGGTCGTGCTCGCGCTGCGCCGACTGCCGAATCCCCGGCTGACGGGGCTCGGCGCCGGGCTCTTCGGGGCCGCGGTGATGCTGGCGCTCGGCAGCCTGGACTGGCTGCTCCTGGACGGCTCGGCGGTGGCGTACGGGCTGCTGTTCCTTCCTGTGAGCGCGCTGACCGCGCTGTGGGTGCGCGAGGCCGACCTGGTGATGGCCCCGGTCATCGTGCCGATCGCCTTCGCCGTGGGGATCGTGCCGATCTCCGGCGGCGACGGCGGCTTCGGCGGGCAGACCATGGCGGTCGTCACCGCCCTCGCCGTGCACGCCGGCTGGCTGTACGGCGGGACGCTGATCGCCGGGCTGATCACCTGCGTGCGCAAGGTACGGGCGATGGGGCGGCGACGGCGCCGGACCCGTCCCGGCGGGCCGGGGCAGCCGGGCGGGGCCGCCCGCCAGGACTGACCCCCGGCGCCGACGGGCGGTGTCGCCTCAGCGCCCCGCAGCCGCCATCGCCGCCCCCACGATGCCCGCGTTGTTCTGCAGCTCCGCGGGGACGATCTCCGCCCGCACGCCCTCGATCAGCGGCAGGAACTTCTCCGCCTTGCGGCTCACCCCGCCGCCGATGACGAACAGCTCCGGCGAGAACAGCATCTCCACGTGCGCCAGGTACTTCTGGACCCGGCGCGCCCAGTGCGCCCAGCTCAGGTCCTCGTCCTCCTTGGCCTTCGTGGAGGCGCGCTTCTCGGCGTCGTGCCCGTCCAGTTCGAGATGGCCGAGCTCGGTGTTCGGGACCAGACGGCCGTCGACGAAGAGGGCGCTGCCGATGCCCGTACCGAACGTCAGCAGGATCACCGCGCCCTTGCGGCCGCGGCCCGCGCCGAACGTCATCTCCGCCACACCCGCCGCGTCCGCGTCGTTGAGCACGGTCACCGGCAGCCCGCCGAGGCGGTCGCCGAGGAGGCGTGCCGCGTCCTGGTCGATCCAGCCCTTGTCGACGTTGGCCGCGGTGCGGGTGACGCCGCCGGTGACGACGCCGGGGAACGTGATGCCGACCGGCCCTTCCCAGCCGAAGTGGGTGACCACCTCGGCGACGCCGTCGGCCACCGCGTCCGGTGTCGCGGGGTGGGGCGTCAGCACCTTGTGGCGCTCCGCGGCCAGGTCGCCCCTCTCCAGATCCACGGGAGCGCCCTTGATCCCGGAACCGCCGATGTCCACTCCGAAGACGTTCATGGACACCACGTTAAGGGGGCGAGCGGAGCGTGACGAGCGTGTCGGGGCGACGGCCGGCGGCTACTGGCCCGACAGCTCTGCCGCCTCCGCGCGCAGGTCGCGGCGCAGCTCCTTGGGGAGCGAGAACGTGATCGACTCCTCCGCGGCCTTGACGATCTCGACGTCCTCGAAGCCGCGCTTCGACAGCCACTCCAGGACGCCCTCGACGAGCACCTCGGGCACGGAGGCGCCGGAGGTGACTCCGACCGTGGAGACGCCCTCGAGCCACGCCTCGTCGATCTCCTCGGCGAAGTCGACCAGGTGCGCGTCACGGGCGCCGGCGCCGAGCGCCACCTCGACGAGCCGCACCGAGTTCGACGAGTTCTTGGAGCCGACGACGATGACGAGGTCGGCCTCGGCGCCCATCTGCTTGACGGCGGTCTGGCGGTTCTGCGTCGCGTAGCAGATGTCGTCGCTCGGCGGGGAGATCAGGCCGGGGAACTTCGTCTTCAGGGCGTCGACCGTCTCCATCGTCTCGTCGACCGAGAGCGTGGTCTGGGAGAGCCAGACGACCTTGTCGGGGTTGCGGACCTCGACGTTCGCCACGTCGTCGGGGCCGTCGACGAGCGTGATGTGGTCGGGCGCCTCGCCGGAGGTGCCGATGACCTCCTCGTGGCCCTCGTGGCCGATCAGGAGGATGTCGTAGTCCTCCTTGGCGAACCGCACGGCCTCCTTGTGGACCTTGGTGACCAGCGGGCAGGTCGCGTCGATGGTCGCGAGCTTCCGCTCGGCGGCCTCCTCGTGCACGATCGGCGCCACGCCGTGGGCGGAGAACATGACGATCGATCCCTCGGGGACCTCCGCCGTCTCGTCGACGAAGATCGCGCCCTTCTTCTCGAGGGTCTGTACGACGTACTTGTTGTGGACGATCTCGTGGCGTACGTAGATGGGCGCCCCGTACTGCTCCAGGGCCTTCTCCACGGCGATCACGGCACGGTCCACGCCCGCGCAGTAGCCGCGGGGGGCGGCGAGGAGGACGCGTCGGGCAGGCGGCGTAGCAGTCATGCGTCCCATCGTAAGGCCGCCCCCACAGGCGGGTGATCGCCTGTGGACAGCTCACCGGCGGGACATCGGGGCCCTGACGGCGTTCGTCCCGCTGCACACGCGCGTGATCGGCACAGGATCCCCCCGAACCGGGCCGGGCAAGGGCACAGGCCGGGGCGCCGGGCAGGCCGCCTGCGGGCGAGGCGGCCGGTTCGGGTCGCCGGAGTTGTCGTACCCGGCCGTTACGCTCGCCCGTATGGCTCTCAACACGTCCGCGGAAGCTCCCCTGCCCGTCGGCGAGGTGTCGCGGCTCATCGGGGGGTGGATCGACCGGCTCGGGGCGGTCTGGGTGGAGGGACAGATCACTCAGCTGTCGCGTCGGCCGGGCGCCGGGGTCGTCTTCCTGACCCTGCGCGATCCGTCGTACGACATCTCGGTGAGCGTCACCTGCTTCCGGCAGGTGTTCGACGCGGTCGCGGACGTGGTGTCCGAGGGCGCCCGGGTCGTGGTGCTCGCCAAGCCGGAGTGGTACGCGCCCCGGGGGCAGCTGTCGCTACGGGCGTCGGAGATAAAGCCGGTCGGCATCGGTGAACTGCTCGCGCGGCTGGAGCAGTTGAAGCGCTCGCTGGGAGCCGAGGGGCTGTTCGCGCCGGACCGCAAGCGGGCGCTCCCGTTCCTGCCGCACCGGGTGGGCCTGGTGTGCGGGCGGGCGTCGGCGGCCGAGCGGGACGTCCTGGAGAACGCGCGCCGGCGCTGGCCGCACGTCCGTTTCGAGGTGCGCAACGTCGCGGTGCAGGGCGTGCACGCGGTGACCCAGGTCGTCCAGGCGGTGAAGGAGCTGGACGCGCTGGACGACGTGGACGTGATCATCGTGGCGCGCGGCGGCGGCAGCGTGGAGGACCTGCTGCCCTTCTCCGACGAGCAGCTGGTGCGCGCGGTGGCCGCGTGCACGACGCCTGTCGTGTCGGCCATCGGGCACGAGCCGGACTCGCCGCTGCTGGACCTCGTGGCCGACCTGCGGGCGTCCACGCCGACGGACGCCGCGAAGAAGGTCGTCCCGGACGTGGGCGAGGAGCTCCAGCGGGTGCGCCAGCTGCGGGAGCGCGCGCTACGGACGGTCCAGGGGCTGCTGGACCGCGAGGAGCGCGGCCTGGCGCACTGTCTGGCCCGGCCCTGCATGGAGCATCCACAGCGCATGGTCGACGAGCGCGAGGACGAGGTGGACGCGTTGCTGGCGCGCAGCCGGCGGGTGCTCGGCCACCTTCTGGACCGCGCGGACTCGGAGCTCGCGCACACCCGCGCGCGCGTGGTCTCGCTCTCCCCGGCGGCGACGATGGAGCGGGGCTACGCGGTGCTGCAGCGCGCCGACGGCGCGGTGGTGCGCTCGCCGGAGGACGTGAGCGCGGGCGAGGGGCTGCGGGCGCGGGTCGCCCGGGGCGAGTTCGCGGTGCGGGTCGAGGAGTGAGGGCTCCGGCCGCCTCGGGAAGTGCGTACGTTTCTCACACATAGGGTGGATGGCATGGCTGCCAAGACGGAAGAGGCCGCGCTCGGTTACGAGCAGGCGCGGGACGAGCTCATCGAGGTCGTGCGCCGCCTGGAAGCGGGCGGTACGACGCTCGAGGAGTCGCTCGCCCTGTGGGAGCGCGGCGAGGAGCTGGCGAAGGTGTGCCGCCACTGGCTGGAGGGCGCCCGGGCGCGCCTGGACGCGGCTCTGGCGGAGTCCGAGCCGGGCGGGGACGACGGCGAGAGCTAGTCACGGGCGGGGAGCCGGCGCAGCGGTCGGCGGGGCGGGACGGGCAGCCGACCCAGCGGGGGCGGACCGACGTCTGTGACTCGGCTCACGACACCCAGGATTTTGTTGAAACTTGAACGTCATGCCTTGTACGGTGAATTCATTGGTTGACCCATGATCCGTTTCGGAAGGTATGCCCGTTATGCCGCTCGTTCTCGACCCCGCCGCCCAGGACCTCCTCTTCCGCGAGGCCCGCACCGCCAACACGTTCACCGACGAGCCGGTGACCGACGAGCAGGTCCAGGCGATCTACGACCTGGTCAAGTACGGACCGACCGCCTTCAACCAGACCCCGCTGCGCGTCGTGCTGGTCCGCTCCGCCGAGGCCCGTGAGCGTCTGGTCACGCACATGGCCGAGGGCAACCAGGCCAAGACCGCGGCCGCCCCGCTGGTCGCGATCCTGGCCGCCGACAACGAGTTCCACGAGGAGCTCCCGAGCCTGCTGCCGCACTTCCCGCAGGCCAAGGACCTCTTCTTCAGCGAGCGCCCGGCCCGCGAGTCGGCCGCCTCCCTCAACGCCGCGCTCCAGGCCGCGTACTTCATCGTCGGCGTCCGCGCCGCCGGTCTGGCCGCCGGCCCGATGACCGGCTACGACGCCGCGGGCATCCAGAAGGAGTTCCTGGACGACGACCACACCCCGCTGATGGTCGTCAACATCGGCAAGCCGGGTGAGGACGCCTGGTTCCCGCGCTCCCCGCGCCTGTCCTACGAGGACGTCGTCACCACCGTCTGAGCCGCCGCCGCACGGCACGCGAAAAGGCCGCCGCACCCGACCGGGTGCGGCGGCCTTCGCCGTACGCATCGCAGCGACGGCTACGGCTACGGCTACGGCTACGGCTTCGCGGACGCGGCCGCCGGGGCCGAGGACTGCGCGGCCTCCTTGGGCTCGCCCGGCCGGGGGCTGAGCGCGGCGGCCATCTCCGCCAGCCGCGCCGGCGGGGCCGTCCCCGTGACGACCGTCGTCGCGCCGCCGGCCGTCAGCACCAGGGCGTCGTACTTGGGCCCCTCCCACAGCTGCCAGGTCTCCCCCGCCACCTGCCGCGTCCTGTCGGTCCTGGCCGCCTGACGGGTGACCTCACGCACGTACTTGTCGGCGGCCTTCGCCGTGGACTGCTCCACCGCCACGTACTGGTTGTCCGGGTCGAGGAAGCCGAGGTGCCAGGAGTAGGCGTCCGCGCGGTCGAAGGTGACCGACGTCGCCCGCCACTCCTTGCCCAGCCCCTCCGGCACGGCCACAGGGTAGGGTGCTGCCCGCTGCGCCGTCACCAGCTCGACGCGGTAGTCGACCGTCCTGATCGGGTCCGCGTTCTCGTCGTGCGGAACGAGCATGTAGATGCCCGCCACGACGACGCCGATCACCGCCATGGACTGGAACATGCCCCGGATCGTCTGCTTGCCTCGCATACCTGCCACGCCCCCCATGGTCGCATCATGGTGTTGTGCTCATACGTGGGCCCCTCTGCTCAATTTGTCGATGTACCGATAGAGTCGCAGCACCCTCCCTATTCCCGGCCGTCGCCGTACAGAAAGGTGCGCTCCGATGACCGAGCATCATCTGCCGTCCGAGCTCGAGGTCTCCCCCGAGGCCCCCGACCGCAACCTCGCCCTCGAGCTGGTGCGGGTCACCGAGGCCGCCGCCATGGCCGCCGGCCGCTGGGTAGGCCGCGGCGACAAGATCGGTGCCGACGGCGCGGCGGTCAACGCCATGCGAACCCTCGTCTCCACCGTCTCGATGAACGGCGTCGTCGTCATCGGCGAGGGCGAGAAGGACGAAGCGCCCATGCTCTACAACGGTGAGCGGATCGGCGACGGCACCGGCGCCGAGGTCGACATCGCCGTCGACCCGATCGACGGCACCACGCTCAACGCCAAGGGCATGCCGAACGCCATCGCCGTCCTGGCCGCCGCCGATCGCGGCACCATGTTCGACCCGTCCGCGGTCTTCTACATGGACAAGCTGGTGACCGGCCCCGAGGCTGCCGACTTCGTCGACATCAACGCCCCCGTCTCGGTCAACATCCGCCGGGTCGCCAAGGCCAAGAGCATGTCCCCCGAGGACGTCACCGTCGTGATCCTGGACCGCCCCCGCCACGAGGGCATCGTCAAGGAGATCCGCGAGACCGGCGCCCGGATCAAGTTCATCTCGGACGGCGACGTCGCCGGTTCGATCATGGCCGTCCGCGAGGGTACGGGCGTGGACATGCTGCTCGGCATCGGCGGTACGCCCGAGGGCATCATCTCGGCCTGCGCCATCAAGTGCCTCGGAGGAGTCATCCAGGGCAAGCTGTGGCCCAAGGACGACGCGGAGCGCCAGAAGGCGATCGACGCCGGGCACGACCTGGACCGGGTGCTGTCCACGAACGACCTGGTCAGCGGCGAAAACGTGTTCTTCGTCGCCACCGGCATCACGGACGGCGAGCTGCTGCGCGGCGTCCGCTACCGCTCGGAGACCGCGACCACGTCGTCGCTGGTGATGCGCTCGAAGTCAGGCACGATCCGCCAGATCGACTCCACGCACCGGCTCTCGAAGCTGCGCGCGTACAGCAAGATCGACTTCGACCGCGCGAAGTAGCGGCCGCCGACGTGTGACGAACGGGAAGGGGCGCCCCTCATGCGGGGGCGCCCCTTCCCGTATGTCGCGTGCGGCCGCTGTCGTGCGCTCAGGCCGCCGAGGGGGACTTCTTCAGCTCCACCTCGCGCCTGCGGCGCCGGGCCAGCACCACGCGGCGCTCGGCCGCCGTGAGGCCGCCCCACACCCCGTACGGCTCGGGCTGGAGAAGGGCGTGCTCGCGGCACTCGACCATCACGGGGCAGCGGGCGCAGACCCGCTTGGCAGCCTCTTCGCGCGACAGGCGCGCGGCCGTCGGTTCCTTCGAGGGGGCGAAGAAGAGCCCGGCCTCGTCGCGGCGGCACACCGCCTCCGCGTGCCAGGGACCGGCTTGATCCTCCCGAGCAGGGATGCGCTGAGGCGGAACGGCGGCTACCTGCAAGGACTGATGCGGCAGTTGCAGCACGGTCTACTCCTGACGACGGATTCGCGAGCGAGAGACGATGCAGCAGTCCCTACCCGCTGTGCGCACTCCTAAGCACTGAGTGGCACTGAGTTCCGACGTACGGAATTGCGTATCGGCGCGCGTGGCGGAAATGCTCCGGTGCGCGCGGCCGTCAGCCCAGGTGTTTGCGCAGACGGTCGTGGAGGTCGGAGATTCGGCGGCCCCGCTTGGGCTTGGCCTCGACATTGCCGAAAACCGCGTAGCCGTTGACCACGACCACCGGCGCCTCGGGGTCGGCGGCCTCCAGCGTGACGACGTCGAAGTTCCCGAAGAAGCCGGTGCCGCTTCCGCGCAGCGTGATGTTCTCGGGAACGCGGACCTCCACGTTGCCGAAAATCGACGTCGCGTTGATCACGGTGAGGCGCTGCCCGAACAGGGCCTCGGTGAGGTCGATCTCGACGCTGCCGCAGAGGGAGAACGCGTTGGTCCGGCGACTGACGCGCCAGCGCCCCTTGCGGGTGGAGCTGGAGAAGACGGCGACCAGGTTCTCGGCGGGGCCGGTGGGCTCGTCGGTCTCCGGGGCGTACGGAGCGGCGCCGGTGCGCCGGCCTGTCGCGGGCAAGTCCGCGACGAGCGGCTCCAGTTCGCCGAGGGTCTTGGCGCGGTAGACGGCGTCGATGCGCTCGGAGTGCTCCTCGGCGTCCAGCCGGCCTTCGGCCAGGGCGTCCCTGAGGATGTCCGCGATCCGGTCACGGTCGGCGTCCGAGGCGCGGAGAGCATGGTCGGCGCGGCGGGTCTCCACGGGCACGGCCGGCTTCTGGGGCTGCTTCTCGAGGTCCACGTCATCAGCCTAGCGAAACGCGATAGATCGCGACCAGGGGCGGCAGGGACGGAACCGGCCGAATCGGCCGATTCCCCGCCTGGGTCCTGCACGCCGGCGCCACAACCCTGGCGCGCCCGGCCATTGACCCGAGGAACCCGCCACCGGCAGAAACCACCAACGCCCCCGGCCTGGTCAGCCACCACCCCGCCACATCCGGGAAGTGAGCCTTACCTCACACAATCGGGGCAGCGGGGGCGTTCTACGCTGGAGGGCGCTGCCGATGGAGGCCAGCCGCGTCTGTGAAGTGAGGAATGGGCGAAATGCCGGAGTTCGCGTATACGGATCTGCTCCCCCTGGGAGAGGACACCACCCCGTACCGGCTGGTGACCTCCGAGGGTGTCTCCACCTTCGAGGCCGACGGGCGCACGTTCCTCAAGGTCGAGCCCGAGGCGCTGCGCAAGCTCGCGGCCGAGGCCGTCCACGACATCCAGCACTACCTGCGCCCCGCCCACCTCGCGCAGCTGCGGCGCATCATCGACGACCCCGAGGCGTCGTCGAACGACAAGTTCGTCGCCCTGGACCTGCTGAAGAACGCGAACATCGCGGCCGCCGGCGTGCTCCCCATGTGCCAGGACACCGGCACCGCGATCGTCATGGGCAAGCGCGGCCAGAACGTGCTGACTGAGGGCGGGGACGAGGAAGCCCTCTCGCGCGGCATCTACGACGCGTACACCGAGCTCAACCTGCGCTACTCGCAGATGGCTCCGCTCACCATGTGGGAGGAGAAGAACACCGGCTCCAACCTGCCCGCGCAGATCGAGCTGTACGCGACCGACGGCGGCGCGTACAAGTTCCTCTTCATGGCCAAGGGCGGCGGCAGCGCCAACAAGTCCTTCCTCTACCAGGAGACGAAGGCCGTGCTCAACGAGGTGAGCATGATGAAGTTCCTGGAGGAGAAGATCCGTTCGCTCGGTACGGCCGCCTGCCCGCCGTACCACCTGGCGATCGTCGTCGGCGGCACGAGCGCGGAGTTCGCGCTCAAGACCGCCAAGTACGCCTCCGCGCACTACCTCGACGAGCTGCCGTCCGAGGGGTCGGAGCTCGGCCACGGCTTCCGCGACGAGGAGCTGGAGAAGAAGGTATTCGAGCTCACCCAGAAGATCGGCATCGGCGCGCAGTTCGGCGGCAAGTACTTCTGTCACGACGTGCGGGTGGTGCGTCTGCCGCGGCACGGCGCCTCGCTGCCCGTCGCGATCGCCGTCTCCTGCTCGGCCGACCGCCAGGCCGTCGCGAAGATCACGGCCGAGGGCGTCTTCCTGGAGCAGCTGGAGACCGACCCGGCGCGCTTCCTGCCGGACACGACCGACGAGCAGCTCGCCGAGGACGGCGACGTCGTGAAGATCGACCTCAACCGGCCGATGGACGAGATGCTCGCCGAGCTGACGAAGTATCCGGTCAAGACCCGGCTCTCGCTGACCGGCCCGCTGGTCGTCGCGCGCGACATCGCGCACGCGAAGATCAAGGAGCGGCTGGACGCGGGCGAGGAGATGCCGCAGTACCTGAAGGACCACCCGGTCTACTACGCCGGCCCGGCGAAGACCCCCGAGGGTTACGCCTCCGGTTCCTTCGGTCCGACGACGGCCGGCCGGATGGACTCCTACGTCGAGCAGTTCCAGGCGGCCGGCGGCTCGAAGATCATGCTGGCCAAGGGGAACCGGTCCAAGCAGGTCACCGACGCGTGCGGCACGCACGGCGGCTTCTACCTCGGCTCGATCGGCGGCCCGGCCGCGCGCCTCGCGCAGGACTGCATCAAGAAGGTCGACGTCGTCGAGTACGAGGAGCTCGGCATGGAGGCGGTGTGGAAGATCGAGGTGGAGGACTTCCCGGCGTTCATCGTGGTCGACGACAAGGGCAACGACTTCTTCCAGGATCCGGCGCCGGCACCGACGTTCACGTCGATTCCGGTGCGGGGGCCGGGGCTGGCGTAGCTTTTCCCCACCCCGCCCCTTCCCGTAACTGGAGGCAGGCCCCCAGACTCCCGTGACCCTGCGCCCTGCCGGACGCGGGGCTCGGGGCTCCGCCCCGGACGCCGTACCGCGCTTCGCGCGGTGTCCTCGAACTCCCCCTACGGCCTGGCGGCCGTGGGGGCCCGGACGCGCTGATTTCGCGCAGCGAAATCAGCCCGTCGGCGCTTGAGGCGCGGGGGTCCCGGGGCAGAGCCCCCAGTTGCCCGGCGCAGAGGCCCGGGAGGGAGCTCCCGGCTGCGCGCAGCGCAGCACACCGGGGCAGGGCCCCATTGCGCGCAGCGCAGGGAGCCCGGGCGAAACCCCAACCCCCGCAGCCCAGAGGCTCGGGCAGGGGCGGAGCCCCGGTTCCGTGAAACGCCGGGGCCCTGGGGCGGAGCCCCCAGTTGCCTGGCGCAGAGGCCCGGGACGGAGCCCCGGGGGCGGAGCCCCCACTTGCGCGCAGCGCAGGAGCCCGGGCGAAGCCCCAACTCCCGCAGCCCACAGGCCCGGGACGAAGCCCGGTTCCGCCAAGCGCAGGAACCTTGGGGCGGAGCCCCTGGCTGCGCGCAGCCAGGGGCCCGGGGCTACGCGAAGCGTTGGTCCGGGCCGTCGTTGCACGGGTGCAGCGCCGCCCTGGAACCCGACGGCAGCGTCACGCACAACGACTGCGCCGCCGACGGGCGGATCGTCCCCGAGGTGCGGACGAACTGCTGGTTCGCGCCCCCGTGGCAGTCCCACACGATCAGCTCCGTGCCCGGCCGGTACGCGCCGTCCGGGACGTCCACGCACCGGTCCTGGGTCAGTTCCGTGTGCAGGGAGCGGCGCGCCGGGTCGTACCACCAGCCCTGGTTACGGCCGCCGTGGCAGTCCCAGGCCAGCAGGGCCGTGCCGTTGCGGGTGACCGCCCCGGACACGTCCAGGCACGCCCCGGACGCCGCCTTCAGCGGGCGGTACGCGTCGTCCCACGCCAGTGGGAGCAGCACCGGCCTGCCCGTGGACGCCGCGTCCGCGCAGCTCGCCTCGCGCGCGTTCGAGGCGTAGAGCTGCGTCAGACACGACGCGAAGGCCGCGTGGCCGCGGACGTTCGGGTGGAAGGACTGGCGGACCGAGTTCGCGTCCGGCGGGAAGGGGTTGGAGACGTCCACGTACAGCCCCCGCGCCCACGGGTCCTGGTAGCAGACCTCGTGGCCGTGGAAGAGGCGGGAGTTGTCCAGGTACACCGCGCCCGTGCTGCGCGCGGCCGCGCGCATGCCGCGTTCGAAGGCGGGGACGGCACTGTTGCGGCCCCACACGGTGTCGGAGTCGTGGCCCGTCCCTCCGCAGGCCAGCTTGCCCGGGAAGTGCGGGTTGTCGCGGAAGTCGGGGCCGATCGGGCTCGGGTAGCCCATCACGACGAGCTTGTAGTCGCCGTCCGCGTACCCGGCCTCCCTCATGACGGTCCGCAGATCGCGCACGGTCTGTTCGACCTTGGGGACGAGGCCGTCGACGCGGGCCTGCCATCCGGGTGCGTACTTCGGCTCGCACGGGCCCTGGAGGGTCAAGTACCGCACGACGCAGTCGGTCATCACGGGGCCGAACTGGAGGTCGTCGTTGGCGCCCGCGACCAGCACCACCATCTTGATGCGGGTGTTGCGCGCCTTGACGGCCAGGTTGTCGCTCTGGACGAGTTCGTCGGCGTACTGCTTCGATCCGCCGATGCGGATGTTGCCGGTGGACGCGCCGGAACAGGAGACGTTGTACGTCAGGTCGGCCGCGATGCCCGTGCGGTGGATGGCGGCTTCGGGCGAGCGGTGGCACCAGTTGTCGGGGCCGTTGGTGCCGGGCTCGTAGGTGCCGACGCCCTCGCCGGAGATCTCGCTGTCGCCCAGCGAGATCAGGCCGGTCTTGCGCTGTGCGAGCGGGCGTTCCTCCGGGCTGCCGTAGAGTGCGGTCGCCTCGGCCGCGCGGACGGCTTCGAGTTCGGGCGGCAGCGGTACCGCGGTCGGCGACGAGACAGCCGGGGTGCCGGCCGCGGCGGGGGCGGTGAGCGTCGTCCCGCCCAGGACGGTGGCGAGTACCGCAGCGGCGGCCACGGTACGAGTCAGTGTGCGAACCCTTCGGCCTGTTCCCTTCATTGCGCCTCCCGGAGTTGTGGTTACTCGGGGTATTTACTGGCGGGTAGCGCAGTTGGGAATAGACGGAACAAGACAACTGCTCAACTTTTCGAGACGTTCGGGAGGAAGGACAGCGATGAGCGACGCCGACGCGGACGGGTTCCGGATCGAGCACGACTCGATGGGTGAGGTGCGGGTGCCCGCGCACGCCAAGTGGCGGGCCCAGACCCAGCGCGCCGTGGAGAACTTCCCGGTGTCCGGTCAGCGCCTGGAGCGCGCGCACATCGCGGCCCTGGCCCGTATCAAGGCGGCCGCGGCGCAGGTCAACGCCCAACTGGGCGTGCTGGACGAGGACATGGCGCGGGCCATCGCCGAGGCGGCCGCCGAGGTCGCCGACGGCCGGTGGGACGACCACTTCCCGGTCGACGTGTTCCAGACCGGCTCCGGCACGTCGTCCAACATGAACGCCAACGAGGTCCTCGCGACGCTCGCCACCGAGCGGCTGGGGCGCGATGTGCACCCCAACGACCATGTGAACGCCTCCCAGTCGTCGAACGACGTCTTCCCCTCCTCCATCCACATCGCGGCGACGGCGGCGGTCACGGGCGACCTGATCCCGGCCCTGGAGTATCTGGCGACCTCGCTGGAGCGCAAGGCGACGGAGTTCGCGACGGTCGTGAAGTCCGGCCGTACGCACCTGATGGACGCGACGCCGGTGACGCTCGGCCAGGAGTTCGGCGGCTACGCGGCCCAGGTCAGGTACGGCGTCGAACGCCTTAAGGCGTCCCTGCCGCGGCTGGCCGAACTGCCGCTGGGCGGCACGGCCGTGGGCACCGGCATCAACACGCCGCCCGGCTTCCCGGCCGCGGTCATCGCCGAGGTCGCGCGCACGACCGGGCTGCCGCTGACCGAGGCCCGCGACCACTTCGAGGCGCAGGGCGCGCGCGACGGCCTGGTGGAGACGTCCGGTCAGCTCCGCACGATCGCCGTGTCGCTCACCAAGATCTCCAACGACCTGCGCTGGATGGCGTCCGGGCCGCGCACGGGGCTCGCCGAGATCGCCCTGCCCGACCTCCAGCCCGGTTCGTCCATCATGCCGGGCAAGGTCAACCCGGTGATCCCGGAGGCGGTTCTGATGGTGGCCGCCCAGGTGACCGGCAACGACGCCACGGTCGCCGCCGCGGGCGCCGCGGGGAACTTCGAGCTCAACGTGATGCTGCCGGTCATGGCCAAGAACCTGCTGGAGTCGGTCAGGCTGCTCGCCAACGCCTCCCGGCTGCTCGCGGACCGCACGGTCGACGGCATCACGGCGAACGTCGAGCGGGCGCGCGAGTACGCGGAGTCCTCCCCCTCCGTCGTCACCCCGCTCAACAAGTACATCGGCTACGAGGAGGCCGCGAAGGTCGCCAAGAAGTCGCTCGCCGAACGCAAGACGATCCGGGAGGTCGTCCTGGAGTCCGGCTACGTGGAGCGCGGCGCCCTGACCGTCGAGCAGTTGGACGAGGCACTGGACGTGCTGCGTATGACGCACCCGTGACCTGTGTCGCAGCAACGGGGGTGCCTACCTCCTAAGATCTGCTCATGACAGGCACGGAACGCATCGCACGCTGGGCGCCCGGGGACCACATCCTCTGGCGCTACCGCGGCCATGCCCCGGATCTGGACGGCTGCGGCGTGCACATCTGCCGGCCGGTGACGGTCGTCCAGGACACCGAGGAACTGCTCGCGGTCTGGATGGCGCCGGGGACGGAGTGCGTGAAGCCGGTCCTGGTGGACGGCACCCCCGTTCACCAGGAGCCGCTCGCGACCCGCTACACGGCCCCGCGCACGCTCACCCGGGGCCGCTGGTTCGGCTCGGGGGTCCTGAAGCTCGCCCGCCCCGGCGACCCGTGGTCGGTCTGGCTATTCTGGGAGACGGGCTGGCGGTTCAGGAGCTGGTACGTCAATCTTGAGGAACCTCGCACGCGTTGGCCGGGCGGGGTCGACTCCGAGGACCACTTCCTCGACATCTCCGTGTACCCGGACCGCAGTTGGCTGTGGCGCGACGAGGACGAGTTCGCGCAGGCGCAGCGGGTCGGGCTGATGGACGCCAGGAAGGCGGCGCGGGTGCGCGCGGCGGGCCGGGCGGCCGTGGAGTCGATCCGGGCCTGGGAGGCTCCCTTCTCCGCGGGCTGGGAGCACTGGCGGCCCGATCCGTCCTGGCCGGTTCCGGAGCTGCCCGCCGACTGGGCCCGTACTCCGGCCCGGCGGCTGGCCTCCTGACCGGCCCCGGCGGAACGGCGGCGCGCCGAGGAAGACCGACGCGGAGCGAAGCTGGCCGAAACTTTGCGTTTCGCCGACCGCTCCGCCCCGATCTCTCCGTTCCTGTCACCTCGCCGGTGACATCCAGGTGTCCGATTCCGAACAGTGAACGCGCTCCGGCGTATACGACCTCGTGAGACTCTTGATGCGCCCCCTGGGGGCAACCGTAGGATCGTCGTCCGCGAGGCTGCGCCGTACGAGGGAGAGCTGAGCGCAGACCGAGGACCGCACGTCAGCACGAGTCACCACGAGTCAGTACGAGTCATACAGGGGGTAGAGCCGTGCCGGATGCCCGCCACCCTGTCGACGCCGCCTCCAGAGCGGGTATACCGCCCCACGAGGCGGTTGCATCGCACAACCGGCCCGGACGGACGGAATCCCACGCGTGACGGAGCATCCCACCTCCCACGAAGGCCGGCAGCCCCTGGTTGCCCGGTCCCAGGAACGCACCCGGCCGCGGGCGGAGGCGGCCGGGGCCTCAGCCGTGCCTTCCGGACCGCCGCCGAAGCCGCAGCCCCAGACGCACTCCGTACAGGCCCAGGTCGCCCACGCCCAGGACATCGCCGGCACCGCGCGCCGCGAGGGCGACCGGCTGCGCTTCGTGGGGGCCGCGACCCGGCGGATCGCGCGCGGGATCGACCTGGACGAGATCGTGCTCGGCCTGTGCCGGGCGACCGTGCCGACGTTCTCCGACGCGATCCTGGTCTACCTGCGCGACCCGCTGCCCGTGGGCGACGAGCGGCCCGTGTCGCCGTTCGTGCTCCGGCTGCGCCGCAGCGACCGGCTGCGTCTGAACGCCGATGACGTCGACCAGGGCACCGGCCTCTCCATACCCCTGCTGGACCCGGGGGCCGACCTCGCGCCCGCCGCCGACCTGTGCGAGGTGCGCTCGGGCGGCGCCCTGTCCGAGGTGCTGCGCGGGGTGCGGCCGGTCTTCGGCGACTCCGCGGCGGCCCGCGCGGCGCTGCCCGAACTCCTCGGCGACGGGCGCAGCGTGCCGAGCGGCCATCGGGCGATACTCGCCCCGCTCCGCGGCCGTCGCCGCGTGATCGGTGCCGCCGTCTTCCTGCGCCGACCCGACCGTCCGGCCTTCGAGCCGAACGACCTGCTGGTCGCGGCCCAACTCGCCACCCACACCGCGCTCGGCATCGACAAAGCCGTGCTCTACGGGCGCGAGGCGTACATCGCCGACGAGTTGCAGCGCACGATGCTGCCCGACTCGCTGCCCCAGCCGACCGGCGTGAAGCTCGCCTCGCGCTACCTGCCGGCCGCGGAGACGGCCCGCGTCGGCGGCGACTGGTACGACGCGATCCCGCTGCCCGGCAGCCGGGTCGCGCTGGTCGTGGGCGACGTCATGGGCCACTCGATGAAGTCCGCGGCGATCATGGGTCAGCTGCGCACCACCGCGCAGACGCTCGCCGGTCTCGACCTGCCGCCGCAGGAGGTGCTGCACCACCTCGACGAGCAGGCCCAGCGGCTCGGCGCCGACCGGATGGCGACGTGCCTGTACGCGGTCTACGACCCGGTCTCGCACCGCATCACCATCGCCAACGCCGGACACCCGCCGCCCATCCTGCTGCACCTGGGCGGGCGGGCCGAGGTGCTGCGGGTGCCGCCCGGCGCGCCGATCGGCGTCGGCGGCGTGGACTTCGAGGCGGTGGAGCTCGACGCCCCCGCCGGCGCGACGCTGCTGCTCTACACCGACGGCCTCGTCGAGTCGCGGCTGCGCGACGTCTGGACGGGCATCGAGCAGCTGCGCGAGCGCCTGGCCGACACCGCCCAGCTGACCGGCCCCGACCACTCGCCTCCGCTGGAGGCGCTGTGCGACGACGTGCTCGACATGCTGGGCCCCGGCGACCGGGACGACGACATCGCGCTGCTGGCGGCCCGTTTCGACGGGATCGCGCCCAGTGACGTCGCGTACTGGTTCCTGGAGCCGGAGGACGCGGCGCCGAGCCGCGCCCGCCGCCTGGCGCGGCGCGCGCTCACCCGCTGGGGCCTGGAGGAGCTGTCCGACTCGGTGGAGCTGCTGGTCAGCGAGGTGGTGACCAACGCCGTGCGGTACGCGGAGCGTCCCGTCACTCTGCGGCTGCTGCGCACGGACGTGCTGCGCTGCGAGGTCGGCGACGACTCCCCGCAGCTGCCGAGGCAGCGCAGGGCCCGGGACACCGACGAGGGCGGCCGGGGCCTGTTTCTGGTGAACCGGATGGCGAGGCGGTGGGGGGCGACCCGGCTGTCGACCGGCAAGGTCGTCTGGTTCGAGCTGCCCGCCCGGCCCTGACAGTTCGTATACGGCTGCGCCCCGGGATCCGGCCGGATCCCGGGGCGCAGCCGTATACGACCGTGGCCGTCAGTCGTTCGGCCTCAGCTGGTCGTTGCTTCCGTCGTCGGTGCCGTCACCGGGCTCGACCGGCGGCGTGAACGTCGTGCCGTCCGTCGGGTCCGGGTCCACCGTCTCGGACTGGGTCGGCGTCGGGTCCGGGTCCTCGGTCTCGCTCCGGGTCGGCGTCGGGTCCGGGTCCAACGTCTCGGACTGGGTCGGCGTCGGATCCGGGTCCTCGGTCTCGGTCTGCGTCGGCGTCGGGTCCGGATCCGGGACCGCGATCTCCGCCAGGTCCAGGTCGAACCGCGCGTCCGAGCCGCCGCCGAGTGCGCCCAGCGTGTAGTCGGCCCAGATCCTGGCCGGGAAGCCGCCGCCGCTCGCGCGGCCGGAGTTCGCGGTGCCGGTCAGTGACACCTGACCGCCGCCGTCCTTGGGCGACTCCCCGAACAGGGCCACCACGGTGACGAGTTCGGGCGTGTAGCCGGCGAACCACGCCGAGCGGTTGTTCTCCGAGGTGCCGGTCTTGCCGGCCGCCTGGTAGGCGCTGCTGGCGGCCGCCTGGCCGGAGCCGTTCCTGACCACACCGGTCAGGCCGGCGGTCACGGTGTCGGCCGTCTCGCGACTGACCACCCGTTCGCCGATCGGGTCGGGCAGGTCGACCTGGCGGTCCTTGTGCTCGGCCTTGGCGACGATCGTGGGCGTGACCTTCCGGCCGTGGTTGTCGAGGGTGGCGTACACCCCGGCCATGTCCCACGTGGAGGCGCCCATGGTGCCGAGCGAGATCGCCGGCCGCAGCGGGAAGTTCTTGTCCGGCACGCCCAGGTCGAGCGCCGTCTCCTTGACCTTGTCGAGGCCGACGTCCACGGCCATCTGCGCGAAGGCGGAGTTGATCGACCTGTTCAGCGAGGTCTGGACGGTGACCGGGCCGTGGCTGCGGCCGAGGTCGTTCTGCGGGGCGAACGGGGTGTCGCTGCCGACGACCGGTCGCCTGCTGGTGCCGTCGTAGACGGTGTTGAGGCCGATCGGGATGCCGTCCTGGGTCTTCGAGCCGTTCTCCAGCGCGGAGGCGAAGACGACCGGCTTGAAGGTGGAGGCGGGCTGGTAGTCGGAGCGGGTGGCGTTCGACAGCCAGTGCTGCGTGGCGTCCACACCGCCGTAGAGCGCGAGGACCTTGCCCGTCTCGGGGTCGACCGAGGTCGCACCGGCCTGCACGGTGGCGTCGACCTTGTTGCCCTTGCGGTCCAGCTCGTCCTCGAGCTGATCCTTGACGGCCTTCTCCAGCTGCTTCTGCTTCTTGGAGTCGACGTTCAGGGTGATCGTCCAGCCGCCGGCGTCGAGGTCCTCCTCGTCGAGCCCCTGGCGGGCCAGTTCCTTCTTGGCGGCGTCGACGAGGTAACCGGCCTGACCCGCCATGCCGGGTGCGGCCTTGGGCGCCTTGGGGACGGGGAACTTCAGACCCGCGCGCTCGCCCGCGTCCAGCCAACCCTCCTCGACCATGTTGTCGAGGACGTAGTTCCAGCGCTCGGTCACCAGCTTCTTGCCGGTGTCCGAGGCCATCGCCCAGTCGTACTGGTTGGGCGCCTGGAGGAGGGCCGCGAGGTAAGCGCCCTGAGCGACGGTCAGCTTGTCGGCGTCGACGCCGTAGTACGCCTGGGACGCGGCCTGGATGCCATAGGTCCCCCGGCCGTAGAAGCTGGTGTTGATGTAGCCGGCGAGGATCTCGGGCTTGCTCTTCTTCTGGTCCACCTTCAGGGAGATCACCAGCTCCTTGAGCTTGCGGGTGACCGTCTGGTCCTGGTTCAGGTAGTAGTTCTTCACGTACTGCTGCGTGATCGTGGAACCACCCTGCTTGCCCTGCCCCGTGAGGGTGTTCTTCAGGCCGCGGAGGGTGCCCTTGAGGTCGACGCCCGAGTCCTCGAAGAAGGTCTTGTTCTCGGCGGCGACGAAGGTGTACTGCACGTCCCTGGGAATCTCGTCCAGGCCGACGATCTCCCGGTTGACCTCGCCGGTACGGGCGAGGATCTTGCCGTCGCTGTACTTGTAGACGTTGCTCTGCATCTTGGCCTGGGCGTTCGCCTCGGGCACCGGGACCATCAGGTAGATCACGAAGAACGCGCCCATGGCCACCAGGCATATGCCGAAGAAGGTGCCCAGCAGCTTCCTCCAGGTGAAGAAGCGGCGTATGCCCGTGGGTCTCGCCCTCCCGGCCCGGCGCGCACCGCGCTGCCGAGCCTGTCGCTCTTCCGCTCGGCCCATCGCTTCGTCGCTCCGCTTCTTCGGTCGTCGGTCGCCGGTCCCCGCCCGTGCCCGCGCAAGGGCGCGGGGGCGGGAATCAGCTCAGAAAGGTAACACCGGACGGACGGACAAAGAGGAACCGATCCGCCCTTTTCCTGACGTGAGAATGAGCACCCCGTCCGAAGGAACCGACTCATGAGAGGCCTGCAGGGTTGCCTGCGTACGTTAAAGTGATATCACTTTGCTAGACCATGGAAACGGGGAGTGGATCATGTCCGGAATGAGTGGGGCGAGGCCGCAGGGGACGCCGGCGACGAGCGGGGGACCGTCCGGGGCGGCGGACCGTGCCGGGGTCGAGGTACCGCGGATACCGGCGCCGCGGGTGCGCGAGTTCCCCGCACACAGCATCGGCGGCGGCCTCGCGCTGCTGCTGGGGCTGCTCGGGCTCGCCGGGGGCGTGGCCCTGATCGTCGCCGGGGCGGCGTACACGTCGGGCGGGACGAAGGCGCTGCTGATCGTGGGAGGCGTCCTGGTCGGACTCGCCGCCTTCCTCGGGATGTGCGGGCTGAACATGGTCGCACCCGGCGAGGCGCGGGTGGTCCAGCTGTTCGGCCGCTACCGGGGCACCATCCGCACGGACGGCCTGCGCTGGGTCAACCCGCTGACGTCGCGGGAGAAGATCTCGACCCGGGTGCGCAACCACGAGACCGCGGTCCTGAAGGTCAACGACGCGTACGGCAACCCGATCGAGCTCGCGGCCGTCGTGGTGTGGAAGGTCGAGGACACCGCGCAGGCGATGTTCGAGGTGGACGACTTCCTGGAGTTCGTCTCGACGCAGACGGAGGCGGCCGTACGGCACATCGCGATCGAGTACCCGTACGACGCCCACGACGAGGAGGGCCTGTCGCTCCGCGGCAACGCCGAGGAGATCACCGAGAAGCTCGCGGTCGAACTGCACGCGCGGGTGGAGGCGGCGGGTGTCCACATCATCGAGTCCCGCTTCACCCACCTCGCGTACGCTCCGGAGATCGCCTCCGCGATGCTGCAGCGCCAGCAGGCGGGTGCGGTGGTGGCGGCGCGGCGTCAGATCGTGGACGGCGCGGTGGGCATGGTCGAGGCGGCCCTGTCCCGGCTCACCGAACAGGACATCGTGGAACTGGACTCGGAGCGCAAGGCAGCGATGGTGTCGAACCTGATGGTGGTGCTCTGCGGCGACCGCGCGGCGCAGCCGGTCCTCAACACGGGCACGCTCTACCAGTGACGCCGCCGCCTCCGCCCGAGCGCAAGCAGGTACTGCTGCGGCTCGACCCCGCGGTGTACGAGGCGCTGGCACGCTGGGCCGGCGACGAGTTGCGCAGCACGAACGCGCAGATCGAGTTCGTGCTGCGCCGCGCGCTGGCGGAGGCGGGCCGCCTCCCGGGCGGCCTCGGCCCGATGGCCCGCCGCGGCCGCCCCCGCAAGACAGCGGAGCCACCGGGCGAGGGGTAGGGCGGTGTGGAACGGGTCCTCCTACGCCCCGCGGGTATGGGAGGACCGCAGCGCCTAGTGGTGGGGGAACGCCCGTGCGGCGGCCCACCCGCCTCCGCTATACACCCCGTGTACTGTGCCGCCCATGTCCATCGGCCACACCCTCCTCGCCCTCCTCGAATCCGGTCCCCGCCACGGGTACGACCTCAAGCACGCCTTCGACGAGCGGTTCGGGCAGGACCGGCCGCTGCACTTCGGGCAGGTGTACTCCACGATGTCGCGGCTGCTGCGGAACGGGCTCGTCGAGGTCGATGCCATCGAGACGGGCGGCGGACCCGAGCGCAAGCGGTACGCCATCACCGACGCGGGGACCGCGGATGTGTCCGAGTGGCTCGCGCGGCCCGAGAAGCCCGAGCCGTATCTGCAGTCGACCCTCTACACGAAGGTCGTCCTCGCGCTCCTGACCGGCCGCGACGCCGCCGGGCTGCTCGACGCCCAGCGCGCCGAGCACCTGCGGCTGACGCGTGACGTCACCGAGCGTAAGCGGCACGCCGACATCGCCGGCCAACTGATCTGCGACCACGCGCTGTTCCACATCGAGGCCGATCTGCGCTGGATCGAACTGACCGGCACCCGGCTCGACCAGCTCGCCACGACGGTCAACAGCGGTCACACGTTTACAGTTTGAGACACTGTCCGTTCAAGATCTATGCTGACGCCGGTTCCCCTGACCAGGGGATCGGCAAGAACCTCAGCAGGGGGACAAGTGAAGAAAACAGCCAAGGCTCTCGGTGTGGCGGGGGCGAGCTGCGCCCTCGTTCTCGGCATGCACGGCCAGGCGCTGGCCGCGGACCACACGATGCACACCGGCGACCCGTTCGGCAGCGTCTCGGGCTGGAGCGGCGAGGGCTACTTCAACGAGTACGGCGACGTCGTCACCATCTGTGACAAGGAGTCCGACGGCTACGCCGTCGTCATGCACGTCAGCCTCGACGACGCCTACGGGGCGGAGAAGTACAACTTCTACGTGGGCGGCGACGGCAGGTGCGCCACCCGCAAGGCGTCCATGGGCGGCGCCTACGACCTCCCGGAGAACCGCAACATCGGGTTCCTGTTCTGCCGGCACAAGAACGGGGTCTCGTCGGGCAACTGCAAGGCGTACAAGTTCTACAACGACAACTAGTCGTCCGAACGCCGGAGCCCCGCTGTCCTGGACAGCGGGGCTCCGGCGTTCCGGCGGCGGGCGGGACCCGGGATCAGGTCACGACGCGCACCGGCAGCTCGGCCAGCGCCCCTCTGAGCGCCTCGGCCAGTTCCTCGAACTCCTCGCTCCGCGCCGTGCCCGACCGCATCGCCAGGGCGATCCGGCGCGACGGGGCCGGGTCCGCGAAGTGGCCCGCCCGCAGGCCGCCGCGGGACGTCTCGACGTCGACGGCGGTGTGCGGGAGCAGCGTCACCCCGAGGCCCCCCGCCACGAGCTGCACCAGGGTCGACAGCCCGGCCGCCGTCGTGGTGACCGCGGCGCCCTCCGTGCGGCCTGCCTCGCGGCAGATGTCGAGCGCCTGGTCGCGCAGGCAGTGGCCCTCGTCCAAAAGCAGCAGATGGAGCTCGCGCAACGCCTCCCGGGGGATGTCCGACCGGTCGGCCAGCTCGTGGTCACGGGGGGTGACGAGCACGAAGTCCTCGTCGAACAGGGGGAGTTCGGTGACGCCCGGGACCCCCAGCGGCACCGCGAGCAGCAGCAGGTCCAGACGCCCCGCCGCCAGGCCGTCCAGCAGCGACGACGTCTGCTCCTCGTGGACCTGCAGGTCGAGTTCCGGGTAGCGCTGGTGCACCAGGCGCAGGACCGCCGGCAGCAGATAGGGCGCGACCGTGGGGATCACCCCGAGCCGGAGCACACCCGTGAACGGGGCGCGTACCGCCTCGGCCTCCTCCATCAGCTCGCCGACCGCGTCGAGCACGGCCTTGGCGCGCACCGCGACGCGCTCGCCGGCCGGGGAGAGCAGTACCTTGCGCGTCGTGCGCTCCAGGAGCTGGACACCGAGTGCCTCCTCCAGGGCCGAGACGGCCCCGGAGAGCGCGGGCTGACTCATCCCGATCGCTGCCGCGGCGTCCCGGAAGTGCAGATGCTCCGCCACGGCAGCGAAGGCGCGCAGTTGCGCGATGCTCGGCTGTTTGACCCTGTTCGCCGTGCCCACTGATAAGCACCTCCGATCGTTATGACCGAGTCTAGCTATTTCCGCGATCAATGCACTCTGTGCCACCATCAAGATCCGTCCAACCCCCAGGAAGAACCCCAAAAGGGAACTTCCTCCATGCAAGGAGAGCGCGTGCTCACTGTCGGTGACCACTTCCCCACGTTCGAGCTGACCGCCTGTGTCTCGCTGGAGAGCGGCAAGGAGTTCGAGACCATCACCCACAAGTCCTACGAGGGCAAGTGGAAGGTCGTCTTCGCGTGGCCGAAGGACTTCACCTTCGTCTGCCCGACCGAGATCGCCGCGTTCGGCAAGCTGAACGACGAGTTCGCCGACCGTGACGCCCAGATCCTCGGCTTCTCCGGCGACTCCGAGTTCGTCCACCACGCCTGGCGCAAGGACCACGCGGACCTGCGTGACCTGCCCTTCCCGATGATGGCCGACTCCAAGCACGAACTGATGCGCGACCTCGGCATCGAGGGCGAGGACGGCTTCGCGCAGCGTGCCGTCTTCATCGTCGACCCGAACAACGAGATCCAGTTCACCATGGTGACCGCCGGCTCCGTCGGCCGTAACCCCAAGGAGGTCCTGCGGGTGCTGGACGCCCTGCAGACCGACGAGCTGTGCCCGTGCAACTGGACCAAGGGCGAGAACACCCTCGACCCGGTCGCGCTCCTGGCCGGTGAGTGACCATGGCACTCGATGAACTCAAGTCCGCCCTGCCGGACTTCGCCAAGGACCTGAAGCTGAACCTCGGTTCGGTCATCGGCAACAGCGAGCTTCCGCAGCAGCAGCTGTGGGGCACCGTGCTGGCCTGCGCGATCGCGTCGCGTTCGCCCAGGGTGCTGAGCGAGCTGGAGCCGGAGGCCAAGGCGAACCTCTCCGCCGAGGCGTACACGGCCGCCAAGTCCGCCGCCGCGATCATGGCGATGAACAACGTCTTCTACCGGACCCGGCACCTGCTGTCGGACCCCGAGTACGGGACGCTGCGCGCCGGTCTGCGGATGAACGTCATCGGCAACCCCGGTGTGGAGAAGGTCGACTTCGAGCTGTGGTCGCTCGCCGTCTCCGCCATCAACGGCTGCGGCCAGTGCCTCGACTCCCACGAGCAGGTGCTGCGCAAGGCCGGCGTGGACCGCGAGACGGTCCAGGAAGCGGTCAAGATCGCCGCGGTGATCCAGGCCGTCGGCACGACGCTGGACGCCGAGGCCGTCCTGGCCGGCTGACGGCACCCGAATGCGGCGAAGGGCCCTGCCGAACCTTCCGGTTCGGCAGGGCCCTTCGTACGTCCCGCTCCCCCGCACAGCGGCCCGCGGCGCTCGGCTCAGCTCCGGAGCGTGGCCATCAGCTCCTGCATGTCCTGCACCAGAAGCCCTTCCAGCTCGGTCACGTCCGTGGCCGGGTCCCCGCTCTCCGGGTCCCAGTCACCGGTCACCGCGATGCTCAGCTCCGCCTGCCCGTCCAGCACGTCGAGCGTGATCGTCGAGCCGCCCTCGCCCCGCGCGACATGGGCCCGCTCGCCGATGCCGGTGATCGCGGCGGCCTCGGTCTCGGTGCCCCATGCCTTCTGCCGGGCGAGGACCGCGCCGTCGAACTCGGGTCCCGGGTCGGTCCTCTTGTGCAGGGTGTAGCTGATGTAGACGCTGGGCAGCGAGATCATCTCGTTGCCCTCCTCGTCGACCTCGGGCTTGTACCCGGTGGGCTTCAGCTCGACCGAGCACTGGGCATCGTCCATGGTCGCGTGCTCGAACTGCGTCGGCATCCCCTCGCCCTCGCGCTTGCCGAGCGCCGCCTGCAGGTTCTTCAGCTGTGCCGCCCTGCACAGATTGTCCGAGGCCCGGTACCCGCCGAGGTCCGGGTCCTGGTCGCCGAACGCGTACAGCCCGCCCGCCCACACCGCTGACGCGGCGACCGCGCCGCCGAGTGCCCACAGCCACGCCCGGAGCGGGCCGCGCGGGCCGGGAGAGGTCACGGCGTCGTCCGTTCCGGGAGCGGACACCGCGCCAAGGGTCTGCGGCGCGGCGAACGACTCCTCCCCCACCAGTTCCGGCTCGGAGATCACTGCTGCTCCTCGGTTTCGTCGGGGCGCTGCTCGGGCGGCTGCTCGGGTGCGGCGGGCGGAGTGGTGGGTGGGCTGGTGGGGGCGGGGCCCGCCGCGGGCGCCGCGTCCAGGGACGTCGAACCGTGCGGCGGCGGGGAGTGCCGCAGTGTCTGCTCCTTGCCGTACGCCCGCAGGTAGCCGACGACCGTATTGGTGACCGCGACCAGGGGCACGGCGACCACCGCGCCGCCGATGCCGGCGGTCAGGCCGCCCGCGGCGACGGACAGGACGACCGCCAGCGGATGCACGCGCACCGCACGGCCGAGGATGAAGGGCTGGAGCACGTGGCCCTCGATCTGCTGCACGGCGAGGACCACGAGGAGCACCATCAGCGCCGTGAACACGCCCTGGGTGACGAGCCCGACGACGACCGCGAGGGCGCCCGAGACGACCGCGCCGACGAGCGGGATGAAGGCGAAGAGGAAGATGAACACGGCCAGCGGCACGGCCAGCGGGACCTCGAGGAACCAGAGGCCGAGACCGATGAAGATCGCGTCGATCAGAGCGACCACGACCGTGCCGCGCACATACGCGGTGAGCGTGCGCCACGCGCGGGGCCCGGCGCCCGCCACTCCCGGACGGGCCTGCGCCGGGACGAGTTTGAGCGTCCACTCCCAGATGCGCTTGCCGTCGTAGAGCAGGAAGAGCGTCGAGAACATCGCCAGCAGTATCCCGGTCAGGACCTCGACCATCACGGTCACACCCTGGAGACCGGCGGAGGTGATCTCCTCGGTGTTGGTCCCGATCGTGTCGCTGAGGTTCTGCGCGATGTCGTTGATCTGGCTCTCGGTGACATGGAACGGGCTGTCCAGGAGCCAGCGTTTGAGTTCGTCGATACCGTCGCGGACGCGGTCGGACACGTTGTCGAGGTTGTCCATGACCTGCCAGACCACGAACCAGCCGACGAGCCCCATGATGACGAAGCCGAGGACGGCGGTGACGGCCGTGGCGAACCCGCGCGGCAGACCCAGCTTCCGCAGCCTGCGGACGGTGGGCTGGAGCATGGCGGTGACGAGCAGCGCGGCGACGAAGGCGAGCACCACGAGCTGTACGGCGCTGATGGCACGCATCAGCACCCAGAGCGTGCCGGCGAGGACGAGCAGCCGCCAGCCGGCCTCGGCCGCGACGCGGATGCCCCAGGGGATCGCGGCGACCGGATCGGGCCGCGCCGCGACGGCGGGCGCGTACGCGGGCGGTGGCGGGACGCTGTCCGGCGCCGGCACGACGGCGGGCAGGTCGTCGTCCGCCACGGCCTCCTTGCGGCGCTCGTCCAGGCGCTCTCCGATCCGGGTGAGCTCGGCGCCCACACGGCCGAACCACCCTGGAACCTTCGACATGATGCTCCCTCTTGTCCCCACCACTCTCTCCCCTGCGCCCTGAGAGCGCGGGCGGTGCCCCACCTGCGCCTGGGGACGCGGGCGGTGCCCCCGACCCGGGAGTGACGGACACCGACCGTACACGCACGGAGCCCCTCACCGTAGGACGGTGAGGGGCTCCGTGAAGTTGAGCGCCTGGCGAATCTAGTACCAGTGGTTCGCCTGCCAGAACGACCACGCGCCGCACGGGCTGCCGTAGCGGCCGTCCATGTAGCTCAGGCCCCACTTGATCTGGGTGGCCGGGTTCGTCTGCCAGTCGGCGCCGGCCGACGCCATCTTGGAGCCCGGGAGTGCCTGGACCAGGCCGTACGCACCCGAAGAGGGGTTGGACGCACGGTAGTTCCAGCTCGACTCGTGGTTCACGATGTTGCTGAAGCACTGGAACTGGTCGGCGGGGACCATCTGGCGTGCCATCGCCTGGACCTCGGCGACCGTGTACGAGGCCTGCGCGGAGAAGCTGGACGCCGAGCGGACCGCGGTGCGGTTGGCGCGCTCCTCCGCCTCCTTGCGCTCGCGCTCGCGCTCCGCCTGCTCGTCCGCCGCCGCCTTCTTGGCCTCGGCGGTCTTGGCAGCCTGGATGCGGGCCGATTCCTCGGCGGACCTCTTGGCAGCCGCGTCCGCGGCAGCGGCCTGTGCTTCGGCCTGCTGCGTCAGGGACGAGACCTGCACCTGGGCCTGCTCGCCCATGGGAATGTCCGCGAGGAGCGTCGTGTCGGCTGCCGTCGCCTCGAGGTTGTCCCCCGACGGCTGGGTGTTGCCCGACGCGACGCCGACGACGGCTCCGACGGTGGTGACCGCAGTTGCCGAGGCGACTGCGAATCCCCGGACCGAGATCCGGCTCACACGTTGTCCTTCCAGCATCGCCCGCATAGGTGACCTCGCGAGCGCAATCGTGCCCCTGGCGCTGGCCTCCCCACTGCTTGGGTCACGGGAGGCGCGGGCCCGGCGGGCAACTCCCCTGAGGAGATGCCTCGTGGTACTCGCGGGCGGCATGCGGCGGCATGTCTTGAGTTGTGTGTTGCTGTGCACCACGGAAGGTGCGGATGTGCCGCATGCGGGGCCTGACGGAAGCAAGACTCTGCCGGAAGCCGACGCCGCAAGGCAATTCTTCGTTGCGTGTGAAAGCTCACACCCCGTTCGCACCAGGGGTTTTGAAGGAAACGCCGGACAGCGCGACGCCGCCCGGCTAGGCTCTTGCGCTTCGCCGGGCGGCGTCAACTGGCTTGCCCCTTTTGCCGGACAGGTCCCCAGGGATGTGTCCCGCTAAATGTGCCCGTCCTCCAGCATTTCGGTCACGAGCGCCGCGATCTGCGAGCGCTCGGAGCGGTTGAGGGTGACGTGCGCGAAGAGCGGATGACCCTTCAGTTTCTCGACGACGGCGACGACTCCGTCGTACCGGCCGACGCGCAGATTGTCCCGCTGTGCCACGTCATGGGTGAGGACGACCCGGGAATTCGCCCCGACCCGGGACAGAACGGTCAACAGGACGTTCCGCTCCAGCGACTGGGCCTCGTCGACGATGACGAACGCGTCGTGCAGCGAGCGGCCCCGGATGTGCGTGAGCGGCAGCACCTCCAGCATGCCGCGGCCGAGCACCTCCTCGATCACCTCGCGTCCCGCCACGGCCGAGAGCGTGTCGAACACCGCCTGCGCCCACGGGCTCATCTTCTCGGCCTCGGTACCCGGCAGATAGCCGAGCTCCTGGCCGCCCACCGCGTACAGCGGCCGGAAGACCATCACCTTCTGGTGCTGCCTGCGCTCCAGAACGGCTTCCAGGCCGGCGCACAGCGCGAGCGCCGACTTGCCGGTGCCGGCACGCCCGCCCAGCGAGACGATGCCGACCTCCTGGTCGAGGAGGAGGTCGAGCGCGATGCGCTGCTCGGCGCTGCGGCCGTGGATGCCGAACGCCTCCCGGTCCCCGCGCACCAGCCGTACGTTGCCCTCGGCGGTGACGCGGCCGAGGGCCTTGCCGCGCTCGGACTGCAGCACGAGACCGGTGTGCACCGGCAGCTCGGCCGCTTCGGGGACGTACAGCGTCTCCTCCCCGTACAGCAGGTCCACCTGCTCGGCGGACAGGGACAGCTCCGCCATGCCGGTCCAGCCGGTGTCGGTGATGGCCAGCTCCGCGCGGTACTCCTCGGCGAGCAGACCGACGGAGGACGCCTTGATGCGCAGCGGCAGGTCCTTGGAGACGACTGTGACGTCGTACCCCTCGGCCTGGAGGTTGCGCGCCACGGCGAGGATGCGGGAGTCGTTGTCCCCCAGCCGGAAGCCGGCCGGAAGCACGCCGGGATCCTGGTGGTTGAGCTCCACCCGCAGCGAGCCGCCGAGGTCGCCGATCGGCAGGGGTGCGTCGAGACGGCCGTACCGGATGCGGAAGTCGTCCAGCAGGCGCAGGGCCTGACGGGCGAAGTAACCGAGCTCCGGATGGTGCCTCTTGGCCTCCAGCTCCGTGATCACCACGATCGGCAGTACGACCTCGTGCTCGTCGAAGCGGCTCATGGCGTGCGGGTCGGCCAGCAGGACGCTGGTGTCGAGAACGTAGGTGCGCCGGTCGGGCATGCGGCGCTTTGTGCTGTTCACCACGGAAGGACGTACCCCCTCGGACGAGGTCGGGGTGCGACGGCGTCGCGGACCATTGCGTCTTCCGCCGAAGCGGAAGACGGGCCGGGCCGGCCTGCTGCACAGGCCGAGCGCCGGCCCTCCGCGTGGTCCGCACCAAAGGTGCAGTCCTTCGTGTGCAAAGGGCCTCCCGGGTGAGCGGTGTCGGCCGCTCACTGAGATACGACGTTCGTGGATCGGACGTCGACCTGGAGTGGGTATTCCCTCGAACACGTGCGGCCATGCCAGGGCATATGTCGTCGGGGCGGTGAACACCCGGTGACACGCCCTGTGCCGGGCGGCTCCGGAGCCGCTGCCGTCGGACCCTCGCGCCTCGAACGCCGACGTGGCTGTTCCGCGCGATGCACCCGTTCGGACTCCGCCCCCTGACCCCGCGCCCCGAACGCCGACGGAGCTGCTCGTGCGCAACGCACCCGTTCGGGCTGCGCCCCGGACCCCGCCTCACACGCCGACGGGGCTGCAGCGACGCACCCGTTGGAGCTCCACCCCACGCCCCACGCCTCACACGCCGGCGAGGCCGCCTGTGCGCAACGCACCCGTTCGGGCCCCGCGCCCCGCGCCCCGTGCCCCGGACGCCGGCGGCGGGGTCCGATGCGGCCGTCCGGGGTGCCTCCCACGGCCGCCAGGCCGTAGGGGGAGTTCGAGGACACCGCGCGAAGCGCGGCACGGGGCCCGGGGCGGAGCCCCGAAGCATGCGCCCGCCAGGGCGCAGGGCCACGGGGGTCTGGGGGCCTGCCCCCAGTTACGGGAAGGGGCGGGGTGGGGAAACACCACGCGCCTGCCACAGGTCGGCCTCATCGGTGAGGGCTCGGGGCAGGAGCCGGCAGCAGCGGGGAAGGCGGCGGGAGAACAGCCGGCGCACGGGGCCGGGCGTGCGGGGACCCCGGGGCGGCGGCGCCCCGGGAGGTCAGGCGCCGTAGCGGCGGTGGCGAGCCGCGTAGTCGCGGAGCGCGCGCAGGAAGTCGACCTTCCGGAACGCCGGCCAGAAGACCTCGCAGAAGTAGTACTCCGAGTGCGCGCTCTGCCAGAGCATGAAGCCCGAGAGCCGCTGCTCCCCGCTCGTGCGGATCACCAGGTCCGGGTCCGGCTGCCCGCGCGTGTACAGGTGTTCCGAGATGTGCTCGACGTCCACGATCTCGGCGAGCTCCTCGAAGCTCGTCCCCTTCTCCGCGTGCTCCAGCAACAGCGAACGGACCGCGTCGGCGATCTCCTGCCGGCCTCCGTAGCCGACGGCGACGTTGACGAGTATTCCCTCGTTGCCGAGCGTCGCCTGCTCGGCCTCCTTCAGCACGGACTGCGTATGGGCCGGCAGCAGGTCCAGCGTGCCGACGTGGTGCACGCGCCAGCGGCCGTCGGCGGCCAGGTTGCGCACCGTGTTCTCGATGATGCGCAGGAGCGGGGTGAGCTCTTCCTCGGGGCGGTCGAAGTTGTCCGTGGACAGCAGCCAGAGGGTGACGACCTCGACGTCGGTCTCGGCACACCAGCCGAGCAGTTCGGAGATCTTGTCGGCGCCCGCCTGGTGCCCCTGTGCTGCCGTGCCTCCGGACGCCTTGGCCCAGCGGCGGTTGCCGTCGAGGATCACGCCGATGTGCTTGGGCACCTGGGCGTGGTCGAGGCGGCCCTCCACCCGGCGTGCGTAGAGCCCGTACACCAGGTCGCGCAGGTTCACTGTTCTTACACCCCTCCATGCGGCAGTCCCCGAAGGCGCCACACTACTGCGGACGGGCCAACGCGGCCCAACCCGGTATGTCACAAGTCCGTGATAAGGAGGGATGCGTGACTGATTCAATTTTCTACCGCGCCGCCGACGACCGTTACGCGTCCATGGAGTACCGGCGCACCGGCCGTTCCGGGCTCAAGCTCCCGGCGATCTCCCTCGGCCTGTGGCACAACTTCGGCGACGACCGCGCGCTCGACTCGCAGCGGGCGATCCTGCGCCGCGCCTTCGACCTGGGTGTGACGCACTTCGACCTGGCCAACAACTACGGTCCGCCGCCCGGTTCCGCGGAGCTGAATTTCGGCAAGATCTTCGCCCAGGATTTCGCTCCATACCGGGATGAGCTGGTCATTTCGACCAAGGCCGGTTATCTGATGCACCCCGGGCCGTACGGCGAGTGGGGTTCCCGCAAGTACCTGCTGTCGTCGCTGGACGCGTCCCTGAAGCGGATGGGCCTCGACTACGTCGACGTCTTCTACTCGCACCGCTTCGACAAGGACACCCCGCTCGAGGAGACGATGGGCGCCCTGGCCTCGGCGGTCCGGCAGGGCAAGGCGCTGTACGTGGGCGTGTCCTCGTACACCGCCGAGCAGACCGCGGAGGCGGCCGGGCTGCTGAAGGAGATGGGCGTCCCCGCCCTCATCCACCAGCCCTCGTACTCGATGATCAACCGCTGGATCGAGGACGACGCGCTGCTCGACACGCTGGAGGGCGCCGGCATGGGCTGCATCTCCTTCGTACCGCTCGCCCAGGGGCTGCTCACCGACAAGTACCTGAAGGGCATCCCGGAGGGTTCGCGCGCCACCCAGGGCAAGTCGCTCGACCCCGGCCTCCTGTCGGGCGAGGTGGTGCGCCGGCTGAACGGCCTGAACGACATCGCGGCCAAGCGCGGCCAGTCGCTCGCCCAGCTGGCGCTCGCCTGGGTGCTGCGCGACCCGCGGATGACGTCGGCGCTGATCGGCGCGTCCAGCGTGCGGCAGCTGGAGGAGAACGTGGCCGCTCTGGCGGGGCCGCCCCTGACCGACGAGGAGCTGAAGGACATCGACGCCTTCGCCGTGGACACGGCAGGGACGAACATCTGGGCCGCCCGGAGCTAGTCGCGAAGCCTCCGAGGGTCCCGGACCGGCGGCGCCGGCGGCCGGACACCGGCGGGCAGGAAAAAACGGGCCGGTCCGTGGGGGGGATACGGACCGGCCCGAGGGGGGGGTTCCACCATAACCCTTCGTAAGTGGTGCTGAGTGCCACGCCATGCCGCCACCGGGCACCGAATGCCCTGCCGGCGCAGGCGCCGGCCGCGCGGAGGCGCAAAGCCGGGGGTCAGGGGCCCGGCCGGGCCCGGTCCGCTACTCCCGACAGGTGACCCGGGACGGCGGGCGCCGCATTGACGAACACGTGACGTGACGTCAAGTGACCGATGTGCTCTGTTTGTTGGCGATGATCTCGCTCATGAACGTCGATCCCCAGGCGCCGAGCGGCTCCAGCGCGGTGTTGAGCGCCTTGCCCAGCTCGGTCAGCGAGTACTCCACGCGCGGGGGGACCTCCCCGTAGACCTCGCGGTGCACGATGCCGTCCGCCTCCAGCTCGCGCAGCTGCTGGATCAGCACCTTCTCGCTGACGCCTTCCACCTGCCGCTTCAGCTCGCCGAAGCGGCGCGTGCCGTCGTTCAGAGCCCACAGGATGTGCGGCTTCCACTTGCCGCCGACGACGTCCACGGCGGCGTCGATGCCGCAGTGGTAGGAGGTCCTGCCCTTGGCCATGCCCACTCCTCGCTGAAGGTTGCCGGTCCGCCGTCGGCACGCCGCCGACCCGCCGGTACGCCGGGCCGGATCCACCCTAGGCAACGGCTCCGACAGCGACGTGGGAGCGGACAGGTTCCGACCTGTATGCGCCCGGGTCGGCCATAGGACGACGAGCGCGCCCGGGTCGGCCATAGGACAACGAGCAACGTGACCTGGCGGCAGGCGCACGCGTGACGGCTCAGCCGAGGGCGTGCCCGGTCGTGCTGTCCACGTGGTCGGGAATCTCGCCCTCGTGCCGGTCACCGGTCGACTTCGTACCGGACGGTTCGAACATGAGGATGGACCCGCCCGGCGACGACGGCTTGTGCTCGGTGCCCTTCGGCACGACGTAGACGTCGCCCTTGTGCAGCTCCACGACGGACTCGCTGCCGTCGGCGGCGCGCAGGGCGATGTCGAAGCGTCCGTCCAGCACGAGGAAGAACTCGTCGGTGTCCTCGTGCACGTGCCACACGTGCTCGCCCTCCGCATGGGCTATGCGCACGTCGTAGTCGTTCATACGGGCCACGATGCGGGGACTGTAGACGTCGTCGAAGGACGCGAGGGCTTCGGTGAGGTTGACCGGCTTCATCGGCGAGGAGTCCATGACTCCGATTCTGTCGGCCCGTTGCCGCGATGTCCGGCGATCAAGCCCCCAGAGCCCCCAGCAGCACCCCCAGGAGCGCACCGACGATCATGAAGGGGCCGAAGGGGATCGCCGTCTTGCGGCCCGCGCGGCGAAGGAGCACCAGGGTCAGGCCGTACAGGGAGCCGAGCAGGAATCCGGCGAAGGCCCCCAGGAACAGCACCACCCAGCCGTACCAGCCGAGCACCAGGCCGAGCGAGAGCGCGAGCTTCACGTCGCCGAAGCCCATGCCGTTCGGGTTGATGAGGAAGAGCAGGAAGTAGACCGCGCCGAGCGCGAGGCCGCCCAGCAGGGCGGTCGGCCAGGACCCCCCGTCGTGCGGCAGCAGTTCGGCGAGACCGAGCAGGGCCGCCGATGCGACGGCGAGCGGCAGGGTGAGCTGGTCGGGCAGCCGGTGCACACGGCGGTCGACGAGCGCGAGCAGGACGGCAGCCGGGGTGGCGAGCAGCCAGACCGCCAGCTCGGGGCGCGGCCCCGTCGACGCCGCGAGCGTCAGGCAGACCAGGGCCGTGACGGCGGGGACGAGGACGGACGGGCGGTACGGGGCGGGCGGACGGACCTCGGCGGACGCGTCGGCCGGTGCGAGCGCCCCGTCCCGCGCCCCCGCGGCCACCACCGCAGGCGCCCCCGCGGCGCAGCTCGCGCACCGGGCCGCCCCCACCCAGCCGTGCAGCGGTCCGGTGATCGGATGCCCGGCGGGGCAGGCGGCGCGCCAGTCGTCCTCCGGCTCGACCGACAGACGGTACGCGGCGCGTGGCACGAGCGTCCCGGCTACGGCCCCCCACACGGCGGCTACGGCGATCAGCGTCACGTCCACGGTGCCGACCCTAGGCCCGGCCCGGTCCGCGGTCATGGGCCCAGGGACCCAGGTTCGCGGGCCGGGGCCCACTGCGGTACGGATCGGGTCCGCACGCCGCCGCCCGGCGCTACGGTCTGGGCCATGCGTACATGGCGGGACGGAACAGCGGAGTTGACGGTCCCCGGCCGGGACACCCCGGTCGGCCTGCGGATCGCCGCCTCGTACCGGGCACGCACCCGCGGGCTGCTCGGCCGGGACGGGATCGACGGCGCGCTCATGCTGACCCCGTGCGCCGGCGTCCACACCTTCCGGATGCGTTTCACGATCGACGTGGCGTACCTGGACAGGGAGTTGAGGGTGCTGGACGTGGTGACGATGAAGCCGGGGCGCCTCGGCCGGGTCCGCTTGCGTTCCCGGCACGCCCTGGAGGCGGAGGCCGGGGCGATGGCGCGGTGGGGGGTGCGGCCGGGCGTACGGCTGGGCATACGGCCGGCCGGTGTCTAGGGCAGCTTCGCCGTCTGTGCGCGGATCAGCTCGGCCGGGACCTCGGGCGTCCTCGCGTCGACGAAGTTCGCCGTGTAGAAGGTGACGACGCTCGCGCCCCGGCGTACGACATGGAAGACGAGCGGCACCTCCGCGCCCGTGACCGCGCCCGTCACCTGGTAGGCGAAGGACTCGTCACCGGCCCGCGGTGCGGGCAGCGTCCGCACCGCGGAGTAGGTCGAGACCGAGTCCGCGCCGCGCGTGGTGAAGCCCCCCGCGCAGGCGTCCACGGCGGTGCGCAGCGAAGCGAGGACCTGCCGGGCGCCGCCGTTCCCGTGCGAGGTGAGGATCAGCGTGACCACGGTCTGCGTCTCCTCGCCCTCCTCCCTGGAGTCGACGGCGGTGCTGTACACGGTCGCCGCGGCGGCGGGTTCCGGCGTTCCGTTGATCACGGCGGCCAGCGGGGCGCAGGCCGGCCTGTCCGCCTTCTCCGTGCCGGGCTCGTCACCGCCCTGGAGGGGCGTGACCTCGTAACCGGGCACCTCGCCGGTGGCCAGCACGGCCTTGGCCAACTCGGCCTCGGTGAGGGTCCTGCCCGTGCTCGGGGGTTCGGCGGCGGGCGGCGCGGCGGAGCCGGACGGAGTCGGTGCGGTGTCCTTCCCGGCGGTGCCGGTCGGCGACACGGTCGCGTCGGCGGCCCTGCCGTCGCCGCCGTCCTTCGCCTCGTCCTCGCAGGCGGTGGCCGTCCCGGCCGTGAGCGCGACGGCCAGCGCGGCCGTCGCGACGCGCCGTGCCGTCCTGGTCCGGATCCCCGTGTTCATTGCGCTCCCGCCCGCTCGCCGATGTGCGTGGCACGCTAACAACCCGAACCGTCACGGCACATGGGCCCACGGGCCCATGCCCTCGGCCCCGCGCCGCGCGCTCTACCCGTGGGCGGACACCGGAGGGCGCAGCGACTCCAGCACCGTGTCGCCGCCGTGCTTCGCCACCCAGTCCGCCTCGTCCGCCCTGTTCCCCATACGGATGCCGAAGGTCCAGGCCGGGTCCAGGAACAGGCTGCGACCGCCGGCGAAGTCCAGCGCGAGGCCCCGGATGACCGGCGTAGGCGTGCCGCCTGCGCGTCCGGCACCCGACACGTACGCCCGCACCGCCAGGCAGCTCCACTCCTCCCTGCCGTCGCCGAACAACTGCTCGCCGTACGACGCCACCACGACCTCGTCCTCCGCCTCGGCCAGCAGCTCCACGTCGGACCAGTCGGCGGCCGTGACCCGCCGGGCGGTCAGGTGGTCGTACTGGCCCTCGGACGCGAGGCGCACCAGGCCCTCGTCGAGCCGCAGCCACACGATGAGCGGCTGCGGCCGGAACTCGGGGACAAAGTCGTCCCGGTCGATCCAGCCCGGGACGAGGACATCGCGCACACTGCGTCCCGTGAGCATCCCCGCGACCTCGCGCGCCATGCTGCTCATGAGGTCAGCCCTTCTTCTTCGGCACCTTCTTCGTGATCTGGATCCCGGTGTCCAGGCCCTCGCCGGTCGTGAGGGCGGTCCAGAAGTCACCGTTCTCCCGCAGGACGATCGTCACGCCCTTGCCACGATAGATCAGCGCCTCCGGCTCGCCCTTCTTCAACGTGCCCTTGCCGACGAGTTCGAACGTGCCGTCCTTGATCGCGTTCGCGATGTCCTCGCGGAAGCGCGGGCCGTCGTCCTTGAGCTTCTTGTACTTGGTGCCCAGGGCGTCCTCGACGAGCTTCTTGTGCCGCAGGAAGTGGTCCTTGAACTTCTTCGGGTCCCCCTCGCCGACGTCCGGGTTCCTGGCCGCGTCGACCTCCTCGGCGGACATGTCGCAGTCGTTGTTGTGCACGAGGGCACTGGCGGCGCCCACTCCGACGAAGTACGTGTGCACACCGGCCACCGCGAGGTCGTACGTCGTCTGCCGCTGCACGTAGTGCCGGGCCGCCAGCACGGTGAGGCTGCCGCCGGACCCGGTGCGGAGCCGGGCGCCGGGCCGGATGTCACCGGCGTCCTCCCAGCGGCGCTCACCGGCGAGCCAGAACGGGTGCGTGTCGGTGGCGGTGACGACGGCGGCACCGGATGCCGTCCGCACGGTGAGCCGGGTGAACTCCTTGTCGTCGTACGTCGTGAACGTCCGGGTGACCCGTCGGCCGCCGCTCTCCCCCGTACCGGGGTCCGCGGCCGCCACGCGTGTTCCGATGCGCACGGTCTCGATCGGCACCCGGCGTCCGTCGGCGAGCAGGACGGGCGTGCCGGACGGGAAGCTGTGCCGGACGGGGCAGGTCGTCGGTTTGTCGTCCGGTCTGTCCTCGTCCGGTTTCTTCTGGTTCGGGTCGTACTTCTTCCTGGCGTCCTCGAGCGCCTTCTCCGCGTCCTTGACGCGCTTGCGGTTCTTGAGGAGACCGGTCAGGCCGTCGTAGAGGTCGCCGCCGTGTTTCCTGAGCCGCTGGATGAGTTCGTACGCCTTCTTCCACTTCCACGGCGCTCCGTACTTGGCGGCGAGCTTGCCGACCGCGCCGCCGACGAGGCTGAGCAGCACGTTGATCAGCGTCTCGGTGCATGCCCCCATGTCGCCCTTGGTGACGCAGTCGAGGGCGTCGGTGATGCCGAGTTCGTCGGCGAGGATCTTGGCCAGCTCCTTGGCGGCCTGGACCGCCTTGTCCTGGTCGGCCTTCTCGGCGGCCTGGGCGTCCTGGAGCTCCTTGAGGGCCTTCTCGTAGACGATCTGTTCCGGAGTCCTCGGCACGGAGGAGTCGTCGCCCGGCACATCGGCCGGGTCGTCCTGCGTCGGCCTGCCGTCCTGTGCCTCGTTCCGCCGGCCGCCGTCGCCGCAGTCCCCGCCGCCCGTGATCCGGCAGACCTGCGCGTTGATCTTCTGCGTCAGCTCGGCGCCGATCCCGGTGGCCACGAGGGAGCCGATGATGGCCACGATCACGAGGCCCAGACCGACGTACTCCAACGGCGTCTGGCCACGGTCGTGCCGACGACGCCTGCGCAGACCGAGCAGCCGCGCATCGGTCCGGGGGGTGATCCCCCGCAGCCACCGGCGGCCGTGTCGGCGCACATCCCCCAGTACAGACATGGCTGCCAAGCTACGGACGGCCGGGGTGCCCGTCATGGGCCCAGGGGCCCATCGCAGGGCTCAACGAGCCTGTCGCGTTGGGATGTTGCGCCCCGCTGCGGCAGCATGCCGCGGTGTCCGGGGAGGCAGTTCTGCGCGCGAACGGGAATGTGAGGCCTACCGGCTCAGCGCCGGCAGGCCCCCACGCCACGAGCCTCGGCGAGAGCCGGTCAGGCGCGCGTGGCGCCGAGCAGCGGTATCCGCCTCTCTGCCATCCAGCGGCTACCGGCCGTCATGCGCGAGGTGACAGGGATCTCTCGGCACGCAGTTGCAGCCAGGTGGCCGTCAGCAGAGCTGCGGTGGCGGTGGACAGCACGGCCAGGGCAGTGCTGGTGTCCGGGGACCCGGGGGTGGAACTCCACCAGTACAGCTTCCACTGCGCGTCTTCGGGGAATTCCGTCCAGGAGGCGATCCAGTAATGCGGTGTCCAGGCACGGAAGTCCGTGGTGACGAGCGGCAGGGTGGCCGCCACGGGCCCCGCTCCCAGGACGGCGGCCGGGATGACGGCCCGCGCAGCGGCAGCCGCGCACGCGGTGAGCGTTGCGTAGAACGACAACACCAGCAGCGTCTTGGCGCAGGCGCCCATCGCATCGCCCCAGCCGGGTGGGGCCACCCCGGCCTCCACGGCCTCGGGATCAGCGGGCGTCGTCGGCCGCAGACCGGGCGGCGGACCGCCCGGAGGTTGCACGGCGTGGCTCACCTTTACGGCCACCCACAGCACCACCGCGGTGACGACCACGCTGAGCGCTGCGAGGAACAGCACGACGACGAGCTTGCGCACCACCAGCAGCGACACCCGTGTCTGGTACAGCCGCACCAGCGGCCACGTTCCGCTCTCCAGGCCCTCGGCCAGTACCACGCCGCCGACCAGCGCGACGAACGCCAGCCCGAGCAGGGAGGCATGGTGCCAGGCGGCCGCCTGCAACGCGCCGGCCGGAGTGGCGAGTGCGATCAGGCCCTTGTCCAGCCCGGCCGTCCCGCGCGGTACGGCCTCGAGGTACAGGAACACCGCACGTGCCGCCGCAGCAGCGGCGATCAGGACCGTCAGTACGGCTGCCGGCTGAGCCGCCAGCCGCACCTCTGCCCGCAATGGGGCAATGATCCGTGTCATGTCCCGCCTCTCACACCAGATTGCGCGGGCGGGTACGCCAGCTCTGCCACAACGCCAGGGAAAGCAGCGCGATCCAGGGCAGTGTCCGTACAGCGGGGGGAGTGGCCGAGTCCGACGCCGTGGTCCACAGATGGTCGTAGACGTTCAGCCCGGCGGACAGGCCCATTCCGTCGGCCAGGACGGGACCGGGCAGCCACTCCGTGACGGGCAGCGCGGTAACAGCCAGGACCAGCACCCCTACGAGCACCGTGCGCAACGGCATCCGTACCACTGCCGCCAGAGCGACAGCGGCCACACAGGCCACGCCGAGCACCAGCACGCCGGTACCGGCCCGCTGAAGTGCGAAGGACGAGACGTCGCCCGGCGAAACCAGGTGGTGGAGCGGAAGGGCGCGACGCGTGTGCATCACGGCCAGCAGCCATACCCCGGCAGACGCCACCGCGGCCGCCAGCAACGACCACAGCCAGAGCACGGCGGCCTTGGCCGACAGCAGTCGCCACAGCCGCTGCTCCTGAAGCAGCAGCGGCACGGCCGTCCCGCGTGACCATTCGCCGGCCGTGAAGAACGCGGCAAGAACCAGTACCGCGATCAGGCCGGGTGCGGTGGCGAGCCAGCCGAACGCCCAGCCGACGGCACCGAGGGGATGCTGGGCGAGTGCCATGTGCTCCGCGGTGGCGGTGAAGCCGGCCTCGATGTCCTGGTAGGCCGCGCGCGTGGTCTCCAGACCGGCCAAGCAGTCCTTGAGGAACGGCTCGGCAGGGACGTCGGGCGGGAGATTCGCCGTGTCCTCGGCGCAGCCCTCGGGGGTCAGCTTCTCCAGCCCGATACGCACGTTCTTCACGTTGTTGTGGGAAACGCGCTGCACGTTGAGTGTCTGGAGGGTGATGCCGACGGCCAGCAGCAGGAGAAGTGTCACGGGGAGCAGGCGGGGCAGTGTGCGGCGCAGTTCCGCGCCGAGGACGCGCAGCCAGGACTTCATGATCGCCCGCCTTCCGGCTCACCGGCTCGGGCCACCGGCCGCTGCTGGTTGAAGAACCAGTCCTCCAGGCCCTGTGGGCCGTCTGCCGCACCCAGCCCGAGTTGATCGACGGTGCCCGAGGCGCTCACGACGCCTTGGGAGATCATGACGATGCTGTCGCAGAGCCGGGCGATCTCGTCCAGTTGGTGGCTGGAGATGAGGATTCCGGCGCCGCGGGCCGCCTCCTCGGCAACGATGCTCCGAACCAGCCGGACTCCGGCCGGGTCGAGCCCGTTCGTCGGTTCGTCGAGGATCAGCAGATCGGGCTCCTTCAGCAGCGCGGCGGCCAGGGCGAGCCGCTGGCGCATGCCTTGGGAGTACGCACCGGCGCGACGCCGTGCGGCATCGGCGAGGCCGACTCGTTCCAGAACGCGATCGATGCGCCCGTCGTCGGGCAGGCCCGCAGTGTCGAGCAGCGTGCGCAGCATGCCGCGCCCGGTCATCCAACGGTAGAAGGCAGGGGCGTCCAGTGCCGCGCCGACGCGGGCGAGAACGGCGGGACGGAGCGGCAAGGGCCGGCCGAGAACCTGTACCTCGCCCGCGGTCGGGGCGACGAGGCCGGTGGCTATGCGCATGAGGGTGGTCTTGCCTGCCCCGTTGAGGCCGAGGAGGCCGGTCACCCGACCGGCCTCCACGCTCAGGGACACGCCGTCCAGCACGGTGCGCTTACCGTACGTCTTGACCACACCGCGACAGGAGAGAACGGGTGCCATGAGGGAATCCTTGCAGGTGATCAGGGGGAGGTGACGCGGTTGATGCTGAGGTTGAGCTCATCGACCACGCCGCCGGCGGGGGTCGATGCGACCCTCGCGTAGTAGTAGCCGTTGCCCTGGCCGGTGTAGCTCTTGGTGTAGGGGGCGTTGTCACACGACCAGTCGCGCCAGGCAACCCACTCGTCGAAGCCGGTGACCGACTTCTTGAAGTCGTAGGCGATGCGCCCCGAGTAGCGGGTCTGACACTGCGTCTGGTTGATGTACTGCGTGTAGGTGCCGACCGCGTACCACGTGGTGGTCTCATCTCCCGCCACGGCAGAGCGGAGGTAGCGGTTCGACGTGCTCCACGTGGCCGCAGAGGCACTGGTGGCAACTGCGCCTACCGCGAGAACGGCGAGCAGAGCGGTAACGCCGGCGCGGCGTATGCGGGCAGGGTTGATCGACATAAGTACTCCAGAGCGTGGCCGCGGCTCGTCCAAGGAGGGCGGCGAAAAGATTCAGCCAGCTGGCTGCTGCGTGATCATGAAGCGAAGCTCGAGTGACTGTCAAGTGGCGGATATGTAAAGGAGTTTGCGCGGCCCGTCGCACTCGCACAGCGCTTCGCCCGTGAAGCGCTTTCCTGCACCGCGCCCAGCTCACGCTGTGGGCATCCGCCGCCACTTCCTGCTGATACGAACCTCGGTCCCGCAGACCCCCACCACCTGCCGCAGACCTCGACGACGAAACCCAGCAGGCGCCGGAGCGCGATCCCGCTCAGGGTGTCCGCGACCGGCGCGACGATCTCGGACGCGACCGGCACCGGGGCAGCACAAACCGTCGAGCGCATGCGCCCTGCAATACGGAGATAACGGCGACGCGGGCGAGCGGCGGGGCCGGGTCAGCTCCGGCGGCCGGGGGCCGGCTCCCGTGCGTCGTGCTCCGCTCGCGCCTGCTCGACGTCGTCCAGGTGGAGGGCCGCCCACTCGGCCAGGGTGGCGAACAGCGGTGCCAGACTGCGCCCCAGCTCGCTGATCTCGTACTCCACGCGCGGGGGCACCTCGGGGTGGTACGTGCGCACGACCAGCCCGTCGCGCTCCAGTTGCCGCAGCCGCTGGGTCAGCACCTTGGGCGTGATGGTGGCGATGCGGCGTTCCAGCTCGACGAAGCGATGCCGGCCGTAGGTGTGGAGCGCCCACAGGATCGGCGTGGTCCAGCGGCTGAAGACGATGTCGACCACCGGGGCGATGGGGCAGGCCTGTTCCGGGTCGGCGCCGGGAGGCACCACGTGCATTGTGCTGTCGGTCACAACAAGCCCCTCTCCCCATTACTTTCCTCTAGGTACCTACTATGCCCGGGCCGATAGCTTCCTCGAGTCCACGGAGAAACGCGACACCGGGAGCGATACGTGATTGTGGTAACTGGGGCTACGGGCAACGTCGGTCGGCCGCTCGTGCACGCACTCGCCGAGGCCGGCGAACAGGTGACGGCGCTCTCGCGCGGGATGTCCGCGCCGCTGGACGTGCCGGCGGGCGTACGGCACCGGCGGGCCGACCTCGCCGATCCGGAGAGCCTGAAACCGGCCTTCGACGGGGCCGACGCGCTTTTCCTCCTGTACTCGGGCGACATGCTGGCGGCCGGCGCCGATGCGGGAGCCATCCTCGACGCGGGGCGGGCCGGTGGCGTCCGCCGGGTCGTCTTCCTGTCCTCCCAGGGAGTCGGAACGGGCCGCCACTCCCCTGAGTTCGAGGACCGCGTCAAGAGGTCGGGACTGGAGTGGACGGTGCTGCGACCGGGCGGTTTCGACTCCAACGCCTTCCAGTGGGCGGAGGCCGTCCGCACGCGGCGGACGGTGACCGCGCCGTTCGGTGACGTCGCCCTGCCCGCCATCGACCCGGACGACATCGCCGCGGTCGCCGAGGCCGCACTGCGCGAACCGGGGCACGGCGGCAGCACGTACGTGCTGACCGGGCCGGAGCCGGTCTCGCCCCGGCAGCAGGCCGCGGCGATCGGGGACGCGCTCGGCGAAGAGGTGCGGTTCGTCGAGCAGAGCCGCACGGAGGCACGGACGCAGATGCTGCGGTTCATGCCCGAGCCGGTCGTGGAGGCGACGCTCGGCATCCTGGGCGATCCGTCGCCCGAGGAACAACGGGTGAGCCCCGACGTCGCACGCGTCCTCGGCCGCGCGCCCGGCACGTTCGCCGAGTGGGCGACGCGCAACGTGGCGGCGTTCAGGTGAGTGGCATCTGACGGGCGCCGTCACACGGTTGGTGGGCCACCTCCTGCAGCCGACAGCACGCGCAGGCCGGGCCGCGTCGTGGCGCGCGGCCCGGCCTGGGTGGCGTCAGCCCTGGGAGCCACCGCCGCGTGGGTAGGAGACCTCCACGCGGCGGTTCTTCTTGCGGCCCTCCTCGTCGGAGTTGTCCGCGATCGGGAACTGCTCGCCGTAGCCGCGGACTTCGTAGGTGATTCCCGCGTCGCTGAGCGCCTTGGACAGGACCGAGTGCACGGCGTCCGCCCGCTGCTTCGACAGGACGTCGCCATGGGCGGAGGAACCGAGGTTGTCGGTGAATCCGAAGATACGGACCTGCTTCGCGTTCTCCTTCTTGATCTCGTTGGCGATCGCCTGGATCCGGCCGTTCGCCGCTGGGCTGAGCTTCGCGCTGTCCTTGCCGAAGAGGACTTCGGCCTGGAGGGCGTACTTCACGTCCGAGTTCGTGTCCTCCCGGCGCTCCTCACCGCCCTCGGACTCGATGACGGACTTGATGTCCAGCACCTTGGCCGGGGCGAGGGTGGCGCCGTCGACCATCTTGAGACCCGGGTTGTCCGCGTCCACCTCGACGGGCGGCGAGGCGGACGCCTCGGTGCCCGGCGGCACGCTCGGCTTGTCGTCCGCCCGTGCCTCGGTCGCGGACAGGACGTGGGATCCGACGAGGAGGGCTGCGGCGGTGAACGCCGTGAGCACGAACCGGGTGGACGGCCGGCGCATGGGGGTGTGGGTCATGGCGGCACTCACCCGGAGATCTCGACCGAGACGGTCGGGAACGTCGGCAGCTGGAAATCGATCTCGGTGGTCGACTCCGGAGGTGCCGGGAACTGGAAGAAGACCGGGATGGACTTCCCCGGGTCGATCTTGTCGAGACCGGAGGTGCACAGACAACGACCGTCGGTGTCGCGGAGAATGTAGTAACGCTTCTTGCCCGCCTTGTCGACGAGCGTCGCACCCGCCACCGAAATGCCTCCGGCGAGCACCTCCTGCTCCGTACCGCGCCACGGCGACATGTCGTAGAAGGCCTCGGCGCCGTTGTTCTTCATCTGACCGTTGACGGTGACGAAGCCGCCTGATTCCCGCTTGACGGAATTGATGACGAGATCGATGTCCTTCGGGCCCTTCACGGTCGCAAGAGTCGTACCGGTGTCCGGTACGACCTCTCCGGAGTCGTTGTTCTCCGAGCCGGGCTTCGCCGACGCGGTCTTCTCCTTCTCCGGCTTCTTGTCCGAATCCCCGCCGCAGCCGGCCACTGTGAGGGCCAGGGTGGCGGTGATCACCACCGCTGCCGCCCCCCTGCGGGCCTTCAGGATGCGCCGAATGCTCATGAGTGGAGTTCCTTCTCTCGTCGTTCGCTTGTCAATCGACCAACTGGACGTCGAAGAGGTCCTTCGCGTCGGGCAGGTCCGTCGGGTCGTCCTCGAGGTCCCAGCTCTTGGTCTTGCAGGTGAGCGTGGGAAGGATCTCGGCGTCGTCGGGAGGGTCGAAGGTGCACAGAGGCTTGACTGCGGCCTTGGCGTCGGCCGTGGCGTGCTTGCTCTCTGTTCCCGGGATGATCGACGTACCGACCGGCTTCTGCGTCTTGACGTAGGCGATGAAGGTCGGCCACGGCTCGAACGTCCGGTAGCACCCTTCCGCGTCAAGCACCGCGCCGTTCTTCTCGGCAAAGCGTGCGGCCGCTCCGCACGACGGAGCGATCTCCACCTTGCCGTCGAAGATGTCCTGCCACTTGGTCGGATCCTTGAGGGAGTCGAGCCACCGGCCCGCGAGCTTGTCACGCGCGTCCTGTGCCGCCGCGAGCGCCGCGGCGTCCGCCGCGCCCTGTGCGGTGTTCCGAGTGGCCGACGCCTGCCCCACTGCGAAGAAAGCGAACGCGAGGAAGAGCAGGCCCCCCACCATCACCACATAGATGGGGAATGCCTGCCCTTGATCCCTCGTGCTGCGGTTCGGCAAGCGGCTCAGCCGGCCTTGATCTTGTCGATCTGCTCGTTGATCTTGGTGGTGATCTTGCCGCCGATGCCCGTGCCCACGATCGCGCCGATGATCACGACGACCACCATGATGATGCCCAGGTACTCCAGCGCGGTCTGGCCCTTGGAGCGCTCGCGGTCGGTCATGCGGCTGACGACGGTGTTCTTCCAGCCGTTGACGCGGACCTGCGTGCCGACCGCGGCCTTCAGCAGAGTGTCGTTCGACATGTCGTCCCCCTTCGGGTTCGGCCGACCGGGCGCCGGCCGACTCGTACGTCTCTGTTGCGACGCCGGAAACGTACGGCCGACATGCGGTCGCCGAAGAGGGCCCCAGGGCCCAATCCGGGGCCCAATCAGCGGGCTGGGTCCTGCCGTGTTCAGCCACGGCCCCTCCCCGGGCCGCCATCGCTGCGTGCCGTGCCGATCCACACGGCGATCGCCTCGCTCCTGCTGACACTGTGAAGCTTCGCGAAGATACGATTGATGTGGTTCTTGACGGTCTTCTCGCTGATGAAGCAGGTGGCGGCGATCTGCTGATTGCTCATGCCCGACGCGATCAGGTCCATCACCTCCACCTCCCTCGCACTCAGGCCGAACTGGTCTTTGTCACGGGCAGGTTGTGGCACACCGGCGGAAAGCCCGGCGTCACCCCCGTGCCGCACGGACGACTGTCCCACATTCGATTGCAGATGCGAAGCATCTTCGCTCGGATTCCAGGAAGTCGAGACAATCGGAGCGGCGGGATGCGGCCGCACGGCCGGATGGCCGCCCGTGGGCGGGGCCGGTGGTTCGTACGCCGTGCCGAGTCCGTCCGGCAGCGGCTGCCCGCCCTGCCGGCCGGGCGCATGGCCGCCGCGGAACTCGGCCAGGAGCGCGTTCGCCGCGGTCGCCGTGAAGTGGGCGCGGCCCTCCCTCACGTCCCGTACGGCGGCGACGAGCTGGTCCGCGGTGAACTCGCCGTGCACGAGGTAGCCGCCCGCCCCCAGTCGCAGGGCCTCCTGCACGATCTCGTTCTCCCGGCTGTACGTCAGCATCATCACCGGCGCCGCCTGCACCAGATAGGGCAGGGCCGAGATGCCGTCGACGCCGGGCATGCGGACGTCGAGCAGGATGACGTCGGGCCGGTGCCGGCGGGCCGCTTCCACCGCCTGCCTGCCGTCGGCAGCCTCGGCGACCACCCGGATGTCGTCGCGCCCGCCGAGCAGGACCGTCAGCCCGGCTCTGACGACCGGGTTGTCGTCGGCGATGACCACCCGCAGGGGTGAGGAGGGAGGTGGGGGGAACGGCGGGGCCGAGTGGAGCGGAGTGGCGTGGGACGACGTGTGCTGTGAGACGTGGGGGGCGATGAACTGCTGACCCGACGTGCGTGAGCTCTCGTCCGGCATCGTGCGGCCTCCTCTCAGGAGTTGGTGCTTCGTGGGGAGCGGTAAATGTCGGGCTGCGCAGGCAGGACGGCCGCCAGCGGGAGGTCGAGGCGGACCTCCGTGCCTGCGGCCGTGCCGCGTCCGATACGGATACGTGCACCGATGCCCGCCGCGCGTTCGACCATCCCGACGAGGCCGAAGTGACCGGCCTTGCGCAGGGAGTCGAGCGTCGTTCCCGCGGGCAGCCCGCTGCCGTTGTCGAGGACGCTGATGCGCAGCATCCCGTCGACGATCCCCGTCTCGGCCCGCACCCGGGTGGCGTGCGCGTGGCGGCCGCTGTTCTCCAGCGCCTCGCCGGCGATCGTAAGCATCTGCCGGGCGACCGCGCGTGGGACCGGCGGTACGGGCGGGCCGCCGAGCCTGCGGAACTCCGCGCCGATGCCGGTGCGCCAGCCGAAGTCGTCCACCTTGGCGCGCAGTTCCTCGGTGACATCGACCCCGTCCGAGCGGAGGTCGTCGCTGCGGCGCAGGTCGCTGAGCAGTTCACGGGACTCGGCCGCGGCTCGGCGCGCGGAGCGGGCGACCAGTTCGGCCTGGTGCTTGACGGTGAGCGGGTCCATGCGGTCGGCCGTGGAGGCGAGGCCGTCGGCGGCGAGTGCCAGGCCGTGCAGGGTCTTGGCGACGGAGTCGTGCATCTCGCGGGCCAGCCGGGCCCGTTCGCCGCCGACCGCCTCGTTGACGGCGAGCCGGGCCCGGGCCTCGGTGAGGGCCTGGCTCGCGGCGCCGAAGCGCAGCAGCAGATTCCGCAGGGTGACCCCTATGGCGCCGGTGACGACGCAGAAGCCCGGCAGCAGCAGGGAGTTCCCCGCGGTGGCGACGGCGTCGGAGTCGGCGCCGTACACGGCGAACAGGATCAGGGCCTGGAGGCAGGCGAAGAAGGCCGCGCCGCGCCACCCGTAGGCGAGCCCGGCGAGCAGGGGCGTGCAGATGGTGACGTACCCGAGGGTGCTGTCGGGTCCGGCCGTGATGAGCAGGAGGGCGCCGAAGAGGGCGTCGAGGGCGAGCAGCGCGGGGTGCCTGAGCAGCAGCGGTCCCCAGCGCTCCCAGTCCCGGAAGAGCCCGTAGGAGAACATGAAGGTGACGAGCACGCCGGAGGCCACGAGGTAGGTGGGCACGCCCGGGTTGGCCGCGCCGAGTGCCAGCGGGGTGGCCAGGCCGATCATCGCCAGCCGGAAGCCGAAGACCTGGCGGCACAGCGCCTGCAGGGCGTTGACCTGGATGGCCAGGGTCGGCGCCTGGTCGGGATCTGCCGTGGCGCGGGCCAGGGAGGCCGGTCCGAGGCCTCCCGTTATCCTCCCGATGTGCAGGGCCACTGCGGTCCCCCCTCTGGCGGCGACGGCGTCACGGTGTCAGCCGCCGACCGAGCTGAAGTCGGCGTCGGCGCCGAAGACGAAGGCCGCGACGAGGAGGATCATGGTCGCCGGGACCATGATCGACGTGATGGTCAGCGTGGCCTTCGGGACCGCCTTGGACGCCCTGCGGCGGGCGTTCTGGGCGTCGGTGCGGCGCATGTCGTTGGCGATCTGGATCAGGGTCTCGGTGATCGGCGCGCCCAGCTCCTCGCCCTGCTGGAGGGCGGTGACGAACTGGGCGACCTGCTCCGACTCGTTGCGCCGGCGGAGCTCGTCGAAGGCTTTGCGGCGGCCGACGCCCATGTCCATCTGGCGCAGGGTGATGCGCAGTTCGTCGGCCCAGGGGCCCTCGTACTTGTCGGCGACGCGTTCCAGTGCCTCGCGGAAGCCGAGGCCGGCGCTGACCACGACGGCGAGGACGTCGAGGAAGTCCGGCAGAGTGCGCTCGATCTGCTCCTTGCGCTGCCGGACGGCGGCGAGGATGCCGACCTCCACCCAGAACAGCCCGAACGCGACCATGAAGAGGGCGAGGAAGGGCTGGCCGCGCAGGATCATGGCGAAGGCCCCGAAGAGACCGAGGAATCCGTAGACGGCGCGGCGGGCCGCGTACCGGTCGATGGTGAGGCCGCCGGGGTTTCCGGCGAGGTCGATCCTGCGGCGGACCTTGTTGACCCGAGCGGGGCCCATCATCCGCAGCACCGCGGGCGCGTAGCGCATGCCGAGGCGGTCGACGGCGGAGCCGACCGCGGTGGTGCGGGTGGCGCCGACCTCCAGGGCGACGGCGAGATCGCCGGGGAGCTTGGCGTCGGCGCGGTACATGCGGATGCCGTGGAAGGCTCCGACGACGCAGAGCGCCACGGCGAGGGCCAGGCCGAGTGCGATCATCGCGGTGCGCTCCTCCTCAGATGTCGATCTTGGACAGCCGGCGGATGACGAAGACGCCGAGGGCGTAGAGCACGAGGGCGACGACGACGGCGGCCTGGCCGATGAACGAGCTGGTCATGCGGTCGATCGCGCCGGGCATCACGCGGTCGAGCAGCAGCAGCGCGCCGAGTCCCATGGCGGGGACCGCGTAGGCGGTCATGTTGACCTGGGACAGCTGGGTGCGGACCTCGCGCCGGGTCTCCTTGCGTTCCTCCAGCGTCTCGGTGAGGTTGCGCAGGGAGCCGACCAGGGTGCCGCCGGCCCGGTTGGACAGGACCAGGGTGGTGACGAGCACGACGAGTTCACGGGAGGGGAGGCGTTCGGCGAGTTCGCCCAGGGCGTCGTCGACGGAGTGGCCGACGGCCAGCTTGTCGGCGACCCGGCCCAGTTCCTCACCGGCCGGCGCCTCCAGCTCCTCGGCGGCCATGGACAGCGCGGTGCGCAGGGCGAGGCCGGCCTGGGTCGCGTTGGCGAGGATGCGGGAGAGCTCGGGCAGCTGGTTGATGAACTTCTCGATGCGTTTGGCGCGCTGCCAGTTGAGGAAGGCGAACGCGCCCCAGATGCCGAGCAGTCCCGCGATGGGCCCGAAGAAGGACGCGAGGAGTGTCTGCGCCGTGATCCAGAGGCCTGCGGTCACCGCGACCATGTAGACGAAGAACTCGCCGGGCGTGAGGTCGAGGCCGGTCGCGGCGAGGCGCAGCTCGATCTTCCTTCCGAGGCCGGTCCCCCGCAGTCTGCGGTCGACGGCCGTGAAGCGCCGCCGGCGGCCGCCGCTCTCCTCGGTGCGGCCGGTGTGGGAGAGCCGGTCGAGCAGCGCGTGGTGCTGCGAGCGGCCCGCTGACCAGGCGTGGACGCCCATCACCGCGAGCACGCCGAACAAGAGCGTGCCGCCGATCGTGAGCAGTGCGGTGGTGGTCATGCGCGCTCCCTACTTGGCCTCTCGGACGGCGAGCTGGTCCTCGTACGCGGCGACGCCGAAGGCCTGCGGGACGGGCTGGCTCGCCATGAAGAGCCGGTCGGCGAGGCGCCGTGGCAGGGGGAAGTGCTCGTACGTTCCGTGGACGCGTCCGTCCGCGCCCATCGGCCGCGCGGCGAAGCGGGCGACGGTGGCCAGCCGGTACGGCTCCTGGCCCCGGGAGTGGAGGACCGCGATCTCGCTGATCTTGCGCGCGCCGTCGGCGTGGCGGGTGAGCTGCACGATGCAGTCGACGGCGCTGTTGATCTGGTCGCGCAGCGCCTCGAAGGGGATCTTCACCTCGGACATGGAGGCCAGCGTCTGGAGGCGCATCAGCGCGTCCTCACCGCTGTTGGCGTGGACGGTGGCGAGCGATCCGTCGTGACCGGTCGACATCGCCTGGAGCATGTCGAGGGTCTCGCCGCCGCGGACCTCACCGACGACGATGCGGTCGGGACGCATGCGCAGGGAGTTGCGCACCAGGTCGCGGATGGTGATCCGGCCCTTGCCCTCGACGTTCGCCGGGCGGGACTCCAGGCGGATCACGTGCTGCTGCTGGAGCTGGAGTTCCGCGGAGTCCTCGATCGTGATGACCCGCTCGCCCTCCGGGATGAGTCCGGACAGCGCGTTGAGCAGGGTCGTCTTGCCGGTGCCGGTCGCCCCCGAGACGATGATGTTCAGTCTGGCCTGGACGAGGGCGGAGAGCAGGTGGAGCATGTGCTCGTCGAGCGAGCCGAAGCCGATCATCTCCGAGAGCGTGAAGGCGCGCGGGAAGCGCCGGATGGTGAGCGTGGGGCCGGACAGGGACAGCGGCGGGATGATGACGTTGACACGCTCGCCGGAGGGCAGGCGGGCGTCCACCATCGGGTTGGACTCGTCGACCCTGCGGTTGACCGTCGACACGATGCGCTCGATCGTCTGCATGAGCTGCTCGTTGGAGGCGAAGCGCAGCGGCAGCATCTCGACGCGGCCGCCGCGCTCGACGAAGATCTGGTCCGGCCCGTTCACCATGATCTCGGTGATGGACGCGTCCTCCAGGAGCGGTTCCAGTACGCCGAGGCCGAGCGCCTCGTCCACGACCCGGCGGATGAGCTGGGAGCGCTCGGACGCGGAGAGGACCGGCCCCTCACGGCTGATGATGTGCCCGAGCACGCGCTCCAGCCTCGCCCGGCGCTCGGCCGCGGCCAGCGCCGACATCTCCGCGAGGTCGATCTCCTCGAGCAGCTTGGCCCGGTACGTGGCCACCAGATGGCCGTCGTCCCGCCCGCCCCCTCGGTCCTCGGGGGCCGTGATGCGTGCCCGCAGGCTCATGTGCGACTCCTTGGCGTACGGCGGTCTCAGTCCTTGGGCATGGTGGAACTGCGCTCGGCGTGGCCCCAGTCGTCGATTCCGGGCACGACGGAGGGGATCCTGACCCGGACGGTGGCGGTCACCTCGCCGCCTCCCGGCCGTGCGCTGTAGTCGAAGTCCCCCGGACCGTCGGACAGCCAGTCGCTGACGGCGCTGCGGCCCGCACGGCCGCCGTCCGTCCGCCAGTTGTCGTCGCTCTCGGCGCGTGCGGCGGCCCGTGCGGCCGTGCCCGCCTGGGAGGTGGCGTAGGCGGCGACGCCGAGTTGGACGGCTGCGAGCGCGAGGATCAGCAGCAGCGGCAGGAATCCCGCGAACTCCAGGGCCACCTGCCCGCGGTCGCTTCTCTTCGCCCCCGTCACGGCACCGCCCCCTCGTCCACCGCACTGGCGTGGCCCTCGACCTCGAAGGGGAAGTCGACGAAGCCGGGGAAGAGGACGGGGACCTTGAGCGTCACATCGGCCGCGTACATCCCTCCGGACGCCGGGCCGCAGGCGATGTCCCCGTTCCAGCTGCCCAGGTCCTCCCTGACCGCCGACCGGCACCGCTGATCCGACGACTGCCCGTAGGCGTCGGCCGCTCCCTGCCGAGCGCCCTCGTCGGCCGCGTTGCCCGCGCGGATGTACGTGTAGCCCAGCAGGGCCGACTGCCACAGCAGGACGCAGACGGCCGCGATGAGCGGCAGCATGCCCACGAACTCGACCGCCACCTGCCCTCGGTCGCCGCCGCGTCCGCGGGCCCGTGGCCGCCGCGGGTCACGGCCTGGCGTGGTACCGGCCCGTCCCGTGCTCGGTGGTGCGCTCTGCACGCGCATCGCTCAACTCTCCCCCTTGAGACCGCCGCCTCGCCGGCGGCGTACTCCGATGGAGCCCCGGTCGCCCCGGAACCTGCCGGCTCTGTCCTTCCCTTCGGGCGCCTTCACGATGCCCAGCTCGCCCGCGAGGCCCCACAGGGCCTGTTTCACCGTGGACTTGGCCTCCAGGTCCTGCATGCGGCCGGCGTCGACGGCGCCCTGCAGTTCCTTGAAGTTCGCGGGGACGACGGATCGCGCGGCGCGTGTGCCGGTGATCCGTTCGATCAGGGCGGGCTGGATCTCGGCGTTGCGTGTGAACCGGTTGACGAGCGTGATCGTCTCCTCGGCCTTGCGGATCTGCAGCCGGTCCCAGAGCCGGACCATGCGCTTGGCGGCCCGGACCGCCACCACGTCCGGGGTCGTCACCAGCACGGTCGTGTCGGCCATCTCGACGGCCGCCGCGTTGGCGCTGTTCATCTGGGTGCCGCAGTCGATGACCACGACCTCGTAGCGGTTGCGCAGGGCGCTGACGATCTGGCGCACCGCCCGGTCGTTGACCTCCTCGCCGCGTTCTCCGTCGGCGGGGGCGAGCAGCAGTCCGATGCCGGTGTCGTGGGTGAAGACGACGTCCTGGAGCACGCGGGGCGATATGTCCTGGATGCCGGCGAGGTCGACGATCGACCTCCGGAACTGCACGTCCAGGTAGGAGGCCACATCACCGGCCTGCAGGTCCATGTCCGCCAGCGCCGTCGTCATGCCCGAGGCGCGGGCGGCCAGCGCGAGCTGGACCGAGGCGAGCGTGGTGCCGACGCCTCCCTTCGCCCCGGACACGGTCACCACGATGCCGCCGGGGCCGGTGAACACGTCGCCGCTGTGGCCGAGATGGCGGCGCACGCCGAGCGACCAGGAGGCCGCGGCCTGGACGCGCTGGGTCAGTTCCTCGTACGAGAGCGGAAGCGCGACCAGCCCGCGCGCGCCGGAGTCCATGGCCGACGAGTACAGGCCGGGACTCGCGTCGGCGGTGACCAGGACGACGCCGACCGCGGGGAAGCGCAGCGCCACCTCCCGGATCAGCTCCAATGCCGGCACCGGCCCGATCCGCTCGTGCACCAGCACGACCTCGGGCAGCTCGTCCAGCGACTCGCCCGCCAGGCGCGCGAGCGTGTCGAGCAGCGAGGTCGAATCGGCCACCGGCGCGGCCGGTTCGGCCTCGGGCAGCTGGCTGAGCAGGGTGGCGATGGATCGGGCGGCGTCGGCGTCGCCGACGGCCGGGAGGATGCGTGTCGTCATCCGGCCCTCACTTGTTCCTGTCCTCGTCGAGGGTGTAGGTGCCTTCACCTGGACGAAGCGTGGTCGGACTGCCCTTGGCGATCAGGGCCAGGCGTACGTGGACGGCGAACGACTCGGCGAACGCCACGCGCTGGGCGTCCTGGGTGTTCAGGGCGAACGTGATGGGCACGGCCTGGGTCGCGGCGGCGTCGCGGTCGTCGCCCTTGGGCTCCAGGGCGGTGAGCCTGCCGACGTCGATGACCTTGGCGTTGGGGACGATGATCCGGGACTCGGCGACCTGGCCCTTGTCCCGGCCCTCGTCGTCGAAGGTGGCGAAGATGTTGACCAGATCGCCGGGGGTGATCTTGCCCGCGACACCGGTGGCGGCGTCGATCATGATGGCGATCTCCTGCTCGCCGTTCTCCAGCGCGGGGCGCTTGACGATCATGTCGGCCTGGAGCAGCGACCCTTTGTGCAGCTGGGTGACGGCGATCTTCCCCTCCACCACGGACAGGTCGGTGACCGCACTCGACGAGAGCCAGCGCTTCGGCATCGTGATCTTTTCGAACTGGCTCGGCTGGAGTTCCGTGTACGGAGCGACGTCCGATTTTATCCGGTAGGCCGTCACCTCCGGTCCGACCTTGGAATTCACATCGCTGATCACGGAAAGCACGCCGACGAACGCGCCGAAGGCGCACAGGACGGACAGGAGCAGAAGAATGACACCGCGGCGCTGCCGTGAATTCATGGGCGGGACGACCTCGTGGGGAGACGGACGGTTGGCGGACGGTGCGGGGACGGCCGGTGCCCGTGCCGGGTTTTCTCCCGCCACCGGTCCGGACGACCGCCCTGGTGCGACTACGATCCGGGACGCATAGGTGTTCCGTGGTTCAGGACACCGGGGCTCGATGTCCGGTTCTCCGCCGGCGCGAGCGGCGCCGAACAGAATTCACAGCGGTCGCCGATGATTTCGATGCCGCACCAGGAGCACTTCTCCCGTTTGACCGACGAGACGAGCTGGTAGACGAGCGTGATGTCGGGGAGGTGGGCGGCGAATTCGATCATTTTCGAGGTGCCCCACCAGCGGGGCGAATCACCCGGCAGTGCGGTCTCGTGCAGGGCCTGGCAGCGCCATGCGGGGGCGAGGGTCGCGGTGACCCACTCGCTCTGCAACTGCCCCTTCGCGACGATCAGCCGGTTGCCGAACTCCGGTCCGGCGAGCTCTCCGCTGCCGATCCTGATCAGGTGCGGCCGCGGGTTGGCCAGGACCGCGAACTGGGAGCCCGGCACCCAGGACTTGGCGTGCGACGTGAGGCTCACCGGCACCCGGTCGAGCCTGGCGACGGAGTTCAGCAGGGCCCCGGCGTAGACGTAGTGCGCGAGGAGCCGGGCGGCGGAGGCGACGATGCCCGCGCCGAAGTCGCAGATCGACAGCTGGCGCAGCTGGCGGACGAGCACGGCCACACCGAGCGGCGGCAGCGCCAGCTTCATCAGGGCGATGCGGTCGCTCTCCAGGACGGAGCGCACGGTGTGCAGTCTGCGTTCGTGGGCGACGGGGATCGAGGCGGGATACAGCGCCACCACATAGCCGTGCTGGTCCAGCAGCACCTGCATGTCGACGAGGGCGGCGTCGAGGGGCTGCGCGTGGGGAGGCGGCAACAGCGCTGCCGTGGGCGTGTGTTGGTCGGTGGGCGGTAACACCAGGTCAGCGCTGGTGACAGCGATCGCGGTCTGCACGCTCATTTCCCCGTTCGAATCCGGTCGCCGAACGTACGGCGACCGCTTCCTCACTGCTCGTGCTGCTGCATCAGCACTCTAACCACGTCCTGTGAGGCAGAGAACACCTTTCAGGTACCCCGCGGGCAACCCGTACGACTCGCACACGGCTGAAGGGGGACGAAGTCGTCGATTGCCGACTCCCGTCACACCAGTCAAGTTGCCGTGGTCACGACTGCCTTTGGGCCCTCGATTGGGTCCGCAGGCCCACGCCGGGCAGTCGTCGCCGTGCGTACGCTCCGATTCCGATTCCGCGTGCGAAAGGTGTGCGCGGCCGGGGAGGGGGACGTCGGATGAGACGGGACCAGGGGGCCACGGCGACCGAGTATCTCGGCGTGGTCGTGGTCGTCGCCACCGTCATCGGTGCCGTGACCGGATCCGGCTTGGGCAGCGCGATCACCGAAAAGATCATTTGCGCGATCGACGGTGGTCGGTGCGCCCCGGGAGGCACGTCCCGGGCCGCGCCGAAAACCGACGCCGACTACGAACCCCCGCTCTGCCAGATCTCCTCCATCAGCGACAGAGCCGGAGCCAAATCCAAGATCCTTTTCATCGAGTGGGGCGAGGAATACGGCTTCCAGCAACAGGTATTCCGCGCCAGGAACGACGTCAACGGCGACGGCAAGGTCGACGACGACGACCAGCAGGTCACGATGACCTTCACCGACGCCGCGTCCGTCGCCGCCAAGAAGGACTGGAAACCCGGCGCCAAGGTGGGCAAGTTCGGCTCCGACAAGGTCGAGCTCGGGGCCGGTGTCAAGGTCACCAACGGCGACACCTGGGTCTTCGACAGCGAGGCCGACGCCAAGGCCTTCCGGGACGACATCGAGCTGCTGAAGACGTACGAGCTCACCAACCGGCACGCGAACGCGCACGGCGGCGGCCTCGGCAACAGCATCCTCTACCTCTTCGGCAAGGGCCCCATGGCCGAGGAGGAGAAGCTGCGCGACCGCATCGAGGAGAAGCTGGGCGACCGGCACATCAGCTACGGCAAGGTCGGCCTGGAGGCCAGTGCCGCCGGCGGACTCAAGCTGAGCGCGGGCGACGAGAAGAAGCTCGGCGCCACGCTCGGCGGGAACTTCAAGTTCTCGCCCGAGGCCACCTGGACCGACAACGACCACAAGGGCACCAAGTCCTACACGTACTCCGCCGCCGTCGAGTACGGCGGCAAGGTCGGGTACGAGGCCGGGCCGATCAGCGGGGAGTCCTCCGCGTCCACCACGCAGACCGGCACCATCACCGTCACCCACGACAAGAGGACCGGCGAGCTCCTGCGCATCGACATGACCCGTACCGTCGAGAAGGGCGCCACCAAGGACGGCGCCAAGGTGGGCGGCGACAACGGCAGGTCCGGGGACGACAAGCGCGGCGGCAGCGGCGGCGTCAAGGGCTCCGACCAGACCACGGGCATCGAGGTCGTCACCAACTCGATCGTCGTCGAGCCCGGCGCCGAGGGCGCCGAGCAGCGCAGGATCGCGCAGGCGTGGCTGGACGGCAACGGGGACCGGGGGGCGCCGTTCGGCTACATGTTCTCCGACCACGCGCCGACGACCCGGCCCGGGAACGATGACCCGTTCGGCCAGTTGCTCTTCGACGAGGGGCTGTCGAGCCGGACGACGTACACGGGGCAGACCGAGGCGGCGGAGTACGGGTTCGAGCTCAACCTGGGGCTGAGCCTCGGCTTCTCGGTGTCGACCGAGAAGAAGGAGGAGACCCTCGACGACGCCCACTTCCTCGGAGCGCCGAACGGAAACAGCCGTGACTACGTCCCGTACAGCTACTGTGCGAACTGACCTGGCCGAGGGGAGCGCACACACCATGAGCAGCGGCACCTGCGTCAGCACCTGGAGCGGGCGAAGGGCGACCGGGCACAGACGTACGGCCCGGCGGGCGCTCGCGGCAGTCGTCCTCGTGGCGGCCGTCTCGTTCACCGCCGCGTGCGGGAACGGTCCGGCCGGGGCCGAGGTCCCCGAGGGCTGGCCCCGGCTGGCGACGGACTCCGTCACCGTGGCCCACCCGCCGGCGTTCAGGGAGCAGGGTGCGGGCGAGCGCAGCAAGTTCAACGCGGCCGCCGCCACCCTGGAGGAGGGCGGCCGGACGGTCGCCATGATCTCCGTCCAGCTCGACTACACCAACGCCGATTCGGTGGAGGAGGCCGCGATCGGCGCCGAGGCCGGTATCGCCCTCGGCGCCACCCTCGAGGGCCAGGAGGACCTGCGGGTCGCGGGGCCCGAGAAGGCGCGGGACGCGAAGCGGATCGACTTCACGTTCACCTCGACCGGTGAACAGGGCACGCCCGCCAAGGGCACCCGGGTCGCGGGCGTGATCGTCGCCGGCCTCGACTCCCGGGAGTCGACGTACGCGGTACGGATCGACGCGGCCGAGGGGCGCCTGTCCCCCGACGAGCTGAAGAAGATCATCGACAGCATCGCGGTCAAGTAGGCCCTCGACGCCCTGGAGGCTGCATCATGACGCGCTACGGCCACCCGGCGGTGCCCGCCCGGCGGGACGAGGGGCCGGGAGCGGGATTTCTCGCGCTGACGAAGTCCTGGGCGGCGGGCATCGTGGTGCTGCTGTTCACCGAGTACCTCCAGGTCACCCTGGTCTACGACACCTTCGGCGCCGCCCCGGCCGGGCTCGGTTCCTTCGGCGGGCGGCTGCTGCTGATCCACCTGCCGAACGCGCTGTGCGTCGCGCTGTCCGTCTGGGCCGCCGCACGGCTGCACCGGCCGCCCTTCCGGTACGTGACCGTCCGCCATCTGACGGCGGCTCTCGCCGTACCCGTGGCGGCCCAGGTGCTCGACATCGTGGTCCAGTGGCAGAACCTGGCCGCCGAGGGCCTGCTGATGTCCCATGCCGTGCTGGCGCTCGGCTGCGTGGCGGGGTGGTCCGCCGACCGGCTCCAGGAAGGGGACTGAGACGGGCGGCCGGGGCCCGCCTTCCTCCAGAGGTCTTGACAACCAGATTGGTCTGGACCAACTTGTACCTCCACGGTGGCCACCGTTCCGGGTCTCGGCTCCGGATCCTCCACACCCCCCAACTCCCCCACCGGAGGCTGCAAGTGGACCGCACCACACGCGCACGCAGATGGCTCGGCGCCGGCCTGGCGCTGGCCGTCGGCACCGGACTCGGTCTCATGGGCACGGCAGGCACCGCAGAGGCGGCCGACGTCAACGTCGCCAGGAACGCGGGCTTCGAGTCGGGGCTCGCCAACTGGACCTGTTCCGCGGGCAGCGGGGCCTCCGTGTCCTCCCCCGTGCACGGCGGCGCATCGGCCCTCAAGGCCACCCCCGCCGGCCAGGACAACGCCAAGTGCACCCAGACCGTGACCGTGAGGCCCAACTCGACGTACACGCTGAGCGCCTGGGTGCAGGGCGGCTACGCCTACCTCGGCGCGAGCGGCACCGGCACGAACGACGTGTCCGCCTGGACGCCCGGGACCGGCAGCTGGACCAGGCTGTCGACCTCCTTCACCACGGGTGCGAACACCACCTCGGTGACCGTCTACACCCACGGCTGGTACGGCCAGGCCGCCTACTACGCCGACGACGTGAGCGTCTTCGGACCCGACGGCGGAGGCGGCTCCGACCCCGACCCGGTCGTCCCCGCGGCCCCGGCCGCTCCGACCGTCGGGACCGTCACCTCCTCCTCCGTGGCACTGAACTGGCGGGCGGTGACCGGCGCGACCGGCTACAACGTGTACCGCGACGGCGCCAGGGTCCAGTCCGTGAGCGGCACGTCGGCCACGGTGACCGGACTGGCCGCGAGCACCGCGTACCGCTTCCAGGTGACGGCGACCAACGCGGCGGGCGAGTCCGCGAAGTCGGCCGCGGTCACCGGGACCACCGCTCCCGGCGGCAACCCGGGCAACCCGGCCGTGCCCCGGCACGCGCTGACCGGCTACTGGCAGAACTTCGACAACGGCGCGACGGTGCAGAAGCTGCGCGACGTGCAGGCGCAGTACGACATCATCGCCGTGTCGTTCGCGGACTCCACGGCCACCCCGGGCCAGATCACCTTCAACCTCGACCCGGCCGTCGGCTACTCCTCCGTCGCCGACTTCAAGGCGGACATCGCCGCCAAGAAGGCGGCGGGCAAGTCGGTGATCATCTCGGTCGGCGGCGAGAAGGGCAACGTCACCATCAACAGCGACGCCTCGGCGACGGCCTTCGCCGACAGCGCGTACGCCCTGATGCAGGAGTACGGCTTCAGCGGCGTCGACATCGACCTGGAGCACGGCATCAACGCCACGTACCTGACCAAGGCGCTGCGCCAGCTCTCCCAGAAGGCGGGTTCGTCCCTGGTCCTGACGATGGCCCCGCAGACCATCGACATGCAGAACACCGGCACCGAGTACTTCAAGACCGCGCTCGCCGTGAAGGACATTCTCACGGTGGTCAACATGCAGTACTACAACAGCGGTTCGATGCTCGGCTGCGACGGCAAGGTGTACTCGCAGGGCTCCTGGACTTCCTCACGGCGCTCGCCTGCATCCAGCTGGAGGGCGGCCTGGACGCCTCCCAGGTCGGCCTGGGCGTCCCCGCCTCGACGCGCGGCGCGGGCAGCGGCTACGTCGACCCGTCCGTCGTGAAGAACGCACTGGACTGCCTGACCCGCGGCGCCAACTGCGGTTCCTTCAAGCCCTCGAAGACCTACCCGGCCCTGCGCGGCGCCATGACCTGGTCCACCAACTGGGACGCGACGGCCGGCAACGCCTGGTCCAACGCCGTCGGCCCGCACGTCCACAGCCTGCCGTGACGGCACGCTGATCGACGAGGGCCCGTGCCGCCGCTCCCGGCGGCACGGGCCCCTGGGGGGTGCCCGGCGGATCGTGGCCGGGCACCCCCTCGTCGCACCCTGCGAGGTTCACCAGGGCAGGTCCCGCACCTGCTGCACGCACAGCACGACGAACAGCAGGCCCGCTCCCGCCAGCATCACGTTGCTGAGGATGCCGTTGCGCCACTCGGCGGGCGTCCGGGAGGAGTTGAGCAGCCAGACCAGCGTGAGCGCGAGGAACGGCATGAAGAACGCGCCGATCACGCCGTAGACGATCACCAGGCCGAACGGCTGGTCCAGGAAGAGCAGCGCCATGGGCGGGAAGGTGAGCCACAGCAGGTACGCGCGGAACGGCAGCGACTTCTCCCGGCTGCCGGACGCCACCTCCGTACCCGTCGTCGCCTCTCCCCTCTTGCGGTAGTTGGAGACGAAGTCGGCGAACATCAGGCTCACGCCGTGCCAGACGCCGATCAGCGAGGTGAAGGACGTGGCGAAGAAGCCGACGAGGAAGAGCTTGGCCGTGACGGTCCCGTAGCGGTCCGCGAGGACGTCGCCCAGGTCGAGCAGGCCCTTGTCGCCCTTGGCCAGTGCGACGCCCGAGGAGTGCAGCAGCTCGGCTCCGACGAAGAGCATGGCGACGACGAAGATGCCGGTCGTGAGGTAGGCGACCCGGTTGTCCAGGCGCATCACCTTCATCCAGCCGGTGTCGGTCCAGCCCTTGGCGTTGACCCAGTAGCCGTACGCGGCGAGCGTGATGGTGCCGCCGACGCCGCCGATCAGGCCGAGCGTGTAGATCAGCGAGCCGTCCGGCAGGACCGGCGCGAGGCCCGCGAAGGCGTCGCCGAGGTTGGGGGTCACCCGGACGGCCAGGTAGACGGTGATGACGAACATCACGCCGACCAGCACGGTCATGACCTTCTCGAACACGGCGTACCGGTTGAACCAGACGAACACCAGCCCGACCAGACCGCACAGCACGGCCCACCACTTGAGGTCCATCGTCCCGGGGAACAGGGCGTCGAGCGGGAGTGCGCTGGAGGACATCGCGGCGGCGCCGTAGACGAAGCCCCAGACGACGACGTAGATGACGAAGTAGACCGTGGTCCAGGACCCGAGGCTGCGCCAGCCGTCGAAAAGGGTCCGTCCGGTGGCGAGGTGCCAGCGCCCGGCAGCCTCCGCCAGGGAGATCTTCACGAGGCAGCCGATGACCGCGGCCCACAGGAGTGTGTAGCCGAACTTGCTGCCTGCGATGAGGGTGGCGACCAGGTCGCCGGCCCCGACACCGGTCGCCGCGACGACGATGCCCGGTCCGATGTACCGCCAGCTCGCCTTGCGCGGCCGGGAGGTGACCTCGCCGGTGCTCTCTTCGGTGGTGCCTGTCATGCGCAGCCGCCTTCCCGCTCGTCCCTCCGATGTGACTGGGTTACCCAAGCCGGATGCCGGTGATCCCGCAAGAGGTCCGGAAGGTGTCCGGCATCCGGCGGGCGGGCGTATGGCCGGGAGTCGCTATTGACCGGAGCATGCCAGAGTCGCACCATGAGCGCGCGAGCCACCGCCGCCGCGACCGCACACGCGCACACCCGTACCCCGCGCACACACATCCGCACGCACACCCCGTACCCCGCACCCCGCACACGCACTGAGCAACCCCCCACACCTCAGGAGCAGTTGCATGCGAATCCGCCCCCTGGGCAAACGGTCCGCCGCACTCGCGGCCGTCGTCGCCCTCGCCCTGGCAGCACCCCTGACCGCCAGCGCCTCGCCGTCGGCCGACCGGCCCGCGCCGGCCACCGCCGGTGAGGAGGAACGCACCCGGCAGTACCGCATCCACGGCCCCGACAGCGCCGCCGACCGCACGGCCGTCGCCGCCACCGGGGTGTCCGTCGACGAGGTGGACGACCACACGATCGTCGTCAGCGCCACCGCCGCCCAGGCGAAGCGGCTGCGCGCCCTCGGACACACCCTCACGGCCCTGCCCGGGCCGCCGGATCGCTCGGCGACGGCCGGCGTCGAGCCGTTCGACTTCCCCTCGGCCGACGCCAAGTACCACAACTACGCCGAGATGACGGCCGAGATCGACCAGCGCATCGCCCAGTACCCGGCCATCATGAGCAAGCGCGTCATCGGCAAGAGCTACCAGGGCCGCGACATCGTCGCCGTCAAGATCAGCGACAACGTGGCGACCGACGAGAACGAGCCCGAGGTCCTGTTCACCCACCACCAGCACGCGCGCGAGCACCTCACCGTGGAGATGGCGCTCTACCTGCTGCGCGAGTTCGGCGAGGACTACGGCAGCGACGCACGGATCAGGAACGCCGTGAACAGCCGCGAGATCTGGATCGTCCCCGACCTCAACCCGGACGGCGGCGAGTACGACATCGCCACCGGCTCCTACCGCAGCTGGCGCAAGAACCGGCAGCCCAACTCCGGATCCTCGTACGTCGGCACCGACATGAACCGCAACTGGAACTACAAGTGGGGCTGCTGCGGCGGTTCCTCGGGCTCCCCCGGCTCCGACACCTACCGGGGCACGTCCGCCGAGTCGGCGCCCGAGGTGAAGGTCGTCGCCGACTTCGTGCGCTCCCGGGCCGTCGGCGGCAGGCAGCAGATCAGGACGGCCATCGACTTCCACACCTACAGCGAGCTGGTGCTGTGGCCGTACGGGTACACGTACAGCGACACGGCCGCCGGCATGACGCAGGACGACCGCGACGCCTTCGCCGCCGTCGGCCGGAAGATGGCGGCGAGCAACGGCTACACGGCCGAGCAGTCGAGCGACCTCTACATCACCGACGGCTCGATCGACGACTGGCTGTGGGGCAACCAGAAGATCTTCGGCTACACCTTCGAGATGTACCCGCGCTCCTCGTCGGGAGGCGGCTTCTACCCGCCCGACGAGGTGATAGAGCGTGAGACCTCCCGCAACCGGGACGCCGTGCTCCAGCTGCTGGAGAACTCCGACTGCATGTACCGGTCGATCGGCAAGGAGTCCCAGTACTGCACCGGCTGATCCACTGCCTGACGGCGCCCGGGACCGGCGGTCCCGGGCGCCGTCAGGTGAACGCGATCCTCGACCACGGCCGGTCGGGGTCCCACTCCGGTACGACGCGCGCCATCGTCCGTCGGAACTCCTCCTCCGTGCGGGCCTCGTACAGCGGCGCGAACACCGGGTTGGAGCCGAACTCCCAGACCGCGCACAGGGGGTGCCGGGGCCGGCGGCCGGTCCGGTGCTGGGGGTGTGACCACCCGTCGACCCTGGAGGACGCGGAAGGGGCAGAGCTCGCGCCCTGCCCCTCCCCGTCGAAGCCCGCCCGCTAGATGACGAGGCTGAGCGCCGCCGCGACGGCGAAGCCCGCGACCGACAGCACCGACTCCAGGACCGTCCAGGACTTCAGGGTGTCCCGTTCCGAGATGCCGAAGTACTTGGAGACGATCCAGAACCCGCCGTCGTTGACGTGCGAGGCGAAGATCGAGCCCGCCGAGATCGCCATGATGACCAGCGCCAGGAACGGCTGCGAGTGGTCGCCGTTCTCGACCAGGGGCACGACGATGCCCGCGGTGGTGACGATCGCGACGGTCGCCGATCCCTGCGCCACGCGCAGCACCAGCGATATCAGGTACGCGAGGACGATGACCGGCAGGCCCACGTCGTTGAAGGTGTCCGACAGCGCCTGCGCGACACCGCTGGCCTTGAGCACGGCGCCGAAGACGCCGCCCGCGCCGACGACGAGCAGGATGTTGCCGACCGGCTTGAGGGACTGCGTGGACACCGACTCGAGGGACTTGCGGGTCCAGCCGCGCCGGATGCCCAGCAGCCAGTACGCCATGACCAGCGCGATCGTCAGGGCGACGAAGGGGCTGCCGAAGAACTCGATGACCGAGCGCGGGGTGGAGGGGTCGAGCGTGATGGAGGAGAACGTCGCGGCGAGGATGAGGATCAGCGGCGTACCGATGATCGTGAGCACGGTCCCCAGCGAGACCGGCGCCTCCTGGGGCACCCGGCCGGCAGCGGCCTGCTCGGCGTGGACGGCGGCCCTGGCGTCCTCCGCGGCCTCCACCATGTCCTGCGGGACCTCGACGAACAGCCGCTTGCCGATCCAGGCGGCGTAGCCCCAGGCGGCGAGCACGGCGGGGATGCCGACCACGACGCCCATGACGATGACCCAGCCGAGGGAGACGTTGAACAGGCCGGCGGCGGCGACCGGGCCGGGGTGCGGCGGCAGGAAGGCGTGGGTCATCGACAGACCGGCGAGCAGCGGCATCGCGTAGAGGATGATCGACTTGCCGGACCGCTTGGCGGCCGCGTAGACGATCGGCGCGAGGACGAAGATGCCGACGTCGAAGAAGACCGGGATACCGAAGATCAGGCCGGTGAGGCCCATGGCGAGCGGGGCGCGCTTCTCGCCGAACAGGCCGAGCAGGCGCGAGCTCAGCACCTCGGCGCCGCCCGACACCTCGAGTATCGCGCCGAGCATCGTGCCGAGGCCGATGATGATGGTGACGTGGCCGAGGATGCCGCCCATGCCGGTCTCGATGACGGAGACGGCGGCGGACCGCTGGACGGTGCCGAAGAGTTCGGTGACGGACAGGCCCGCGGCGAGTCCGACCGCGATGGACACGGCGAGCAGCGCGACGAACGGCTGCAGCCGCACCTTGATGATCAGCAGGAGAAGCAGGGCGATACCGAGGGCGGCGACGGTGAGGAGACCGGCGGTGCCGTCGATGAGGGTGAGCAGACCACCGGTGTGCGGGGTGGGTGGTGGGGGTGCGTCAGCGGCGATGAGCATGGGGGAGTGTCCGTTCCAGGCGGTTTTCGGCAAGGGGGGACCGCGGCACGGCGCATCGGGGAGGAGCGCCGTGCCGTACTGCTGCGGGTTCAGAAGGATCAGTCCAGGACTGCCAGGGCGTCGATCTCGATGAGCAGGCCGGCGGGGAGGCCGACGTAGACCGTCGTACGGGCGGCGGGGGCCACCGTCAGGTCCTTGAAGTACTCGTTGTAGATCTCGTTCATCTCGGCGAAGTGGGCCGTGTCGGTGAGGTAGACGCGGATCATCATCACGTCGTCCCAGGACGCGCCGCCCTCCTCGAGGATCGCCTTGACGTTGGCGAGCGTCTGGAGGGTCTGCTCGCGCAGGGTCGGCCCGGCCGGGGTGGGCGCCTGGCCCTCGACAGCGGGGAGGAACCCGACCTGTCCGGCGACCTGGAGGATGTTGCCCTTCCTGACGCCGTGCGAGAACTTCGCGGGCGGGGCGGTGTGGGTGCTCGGGGTGATCGCGGTCTTCTCGCTCATGCGCGTGCTTCCTTCTGAGGGGTGTGACCTGAGTACTCCCGCGTGATGGCGTCGGCGGTGCGCCGCACGAGCGGGAGAAGGGTGAGGAGTTCGTCGGCGGTGACGACGACGTTCGGCGCGGACACCGACATGGCGGCGACGGCCCGGCCGTCCGCACCGCGGATGGGGGCCGCGATGCAGTTGATCGACTCCTCGTGGCCGCCGAGGTCGGTGGCCCAGCCCTGTTCGCGCACGCTCGCCAGCTCCTTGAGGAAGGCGCCGGCGTTCGGGGTCGAACGGGACGTGTACATGGGGTAGTCGAGCTTCTCGGCGACGGTGCGCCGCTCGGGCTCGGGGAGGTCGGCCAGCAGCAGCTTGGCCACGGCCGCGACGGTGATGGCGACGGGCTTGCCGATCCGGGAGTACATCCGGACCGGGTAGCGGCTCTCGACCTTGTCGATGTAGAGGACTTCGCTCTCCTCGTGCACCGCGAGGTGGACGGTGTGCCCGATCTTCTCGTTGAGGTCGACGAGGTGGGGGTGCGCGATCTCGCGTACGTCGAGGTTCTCGACGGCCTCCTGCGCGAGGGCGATCAGCCTGGCGCCGAGGCGGTAGCGCTGGTCCTGCTGGCGGTAGACGAGGCCGTGCTCGTGCAGCGTGCGCAGCAGGCGCAGCGCGGTGGACTTGTGGACGCCGAGCCGGTCGGCGACCTGTCCGAGGTCGGCGGGCCCCTGCGCGAGCAGCGGCAGGATGCTCAGCGCGCGGTCGACGGTCTGGCTCATGGTGTACGTACCTCCTGGTCTGCCCCTGTCCACCCGGGGCCGAGGTGCAGTCTCCCCCAGGCGTCGTCGTCGAGGGCGACGAGCCGGTCGGCGTGCGCGGCGGCGGGAGGGGCGCCCAGGTCACCGGCGACGGTGAGGGTGGCGGCTGCGTACAGGTGCCCGTGCCGGAGCCGGTCCTTCACGGGCAGCCCGCGGAGGCTGCCGCCGAGGAAGCCGGCGGCGAAGGCGTCCCCGGCGCCGGTGGCGGCGACGACGCGTACGGACGGGGCGGGCACGTGCGTGACGCTGTCGTCGCGCGAAGCCGTTTCCCGCCCCGCCCTCCCCCTACGCCTGGCGGCGTGGGTGGTACCCCCATCCCGGACCGGGGCAGGCCCCGGATCCCGGAACGCCCCTCGGTGGTTGTCAGGGCTCCTCCCCGGGCCTCGCGCCTCGAGCTCCCCCAGACTTCGTCCGGGGGTGCCCCCAGGCGCGGCTGGATCTCGCGGAGCGGAGTCAGGCCGGCCGGGGGAGCTCGAGGACACCGCGCGGAGCGCGGTACGGGTCCGGGCGGAGCCCGGTTCGGGGAGTGGGGGCGCCCCGACGCCGCCAGGCGTAGGAGGGGCGGGGATAACCCCGCGGTCGAACGCCACCGCGCCCGCCGCGCCCCGCTTCACCACCAGCACCGACGGCTCCGGCAGCGCCTCGCGGATCGCGTCGGCGCCCCGCAGGCCCCACGCCTCCTCCGCCTCGTCCTCGCCCACGAACACGATGTCCGCGCCCCGGGCGAGCTCCAGCAGCACCCGCGCGCCCGACGCCGGGTCGCGCCACAGGCCCGGCCGGTGGTTCACGTCGAAGGAGACCGGCGGCCGGCCGTCCCGTCGTGCGGTCAGCTCCCGCATCAGCGCGAGGCAGTCCGGGGACAGGGCGGCGGTGATGCCCGAGAGGTGCAGCAGACGCCCGGACCACAGGTCCTCGCCCCGCACGTTCGCCGGCGACATCGCCGACGCCGCCGAGCCCGCCCGGTAGTACACGACCTCGTGCTCGTCCGTCGCCCGGTCGCCCGCCGTGCGGAAGTACACGCCCGTGGGGCGCTCGGCGTCGCACGTGACGGTCGAGGTGTCCACTCCGTACGCCGCGATCGCCTCCACGAGGTGGTCGCCGAAACCGTCCGCGCCCACGCGCCCGACCCAGCGCGCCCGGTGGCCCGCCGCCGCGAGGGCGCAGGCCACGTTGGACTCTGCGCCGCCGATGCCGCGGACGAACGACGGCACATCGGCGAGGCGGCCCGCACGGGTCGGCAGGAACGTGACCATGGACTCGCCGAGGCAGACGACGTCCACGGGGGCCTGCACGGTCACGGTCATGATCGCGGGGGCTCCTTGCTGGTCGGTCGCCAGGCACCATTGACCCGGCGTTGGCTCGGATGTTAGACAGCGCTAAGCGAAATACGCAATGGTCGTTGCAGAGAGTGCAACGCCACAGAGGAGGGCCCCATGGCTGCCGACAACGCCGTCGCACGACTCGCCGACGAACCGGTCGACCACCGCTTCAAGGCGCTCCCGCCCGACGCCGAGGGCCGGACCGTCGGCGAACTGGCGGCCGCCCGGCTCAACCTCTTCACCGGCGGCTTCACCACCCCCGTCCTGGCGCTGTCCGCCGAGTCGGTGGAGCACAACCTGGCACTCCTGGAGACGTACGCCGAGCGCCACGGCCTCGCCTTCGCTCCGCACGGCAAGACCTCCATGTCGCCGCAGCTCTTCGCCCGCCAGCTGAAGTACGGCGCCTGGGGCATCACGGCCGCCGTGCCGCACCAGGTCCGCGTCTACCGGGCGTACGGGATCGAGCGGATCTTCCTGGCCAACGAGGTGGTCGACGCGGCCGCCCTGCGCTGGATCGGACAGGAGCTCGACGCCGACCCCGGCTTCCGCCTCGTCTGCTACGTCGACTCCGTGCGCGGCGTCGAGCTGATGGACCAGGCGCTGCGCGGCACCTCGCGCCCGCTGGACGTCGTCGTCGAGCTGGGCGCGGGCGAGGGCGCGCGCACGGGCGCCCGTACGGAGGCGGACTGCGCGGCGGTGGCCGACGCGGTGGCCGCCACCCGGACCCTGCGGCTGGTCGGCGTCGCCGGATACGAGGGCGAGGTCCCTCAGGCCGACGCCGAGAGCGTGCGCGCCTGGCTGCGCCGGCTGGTGGCAGTGGCGGTGGACTTCGACAAGGCGGGCCGGTTCGCGGACTCCGGCGAGATCGTGGTCAGCGCGGGCGGCAGCGCGTGGTTCGACGCGGTGGCGGACGTGTTCGCCGAGATCCCCGAACTGTCCGCGCCGGTCCTCAAGTTGCTGCGCTCCGGCGCGTACGTCTCGCACGACGACGGCCACTACCGCCATCTGACCCCCTTCAACCGGGTGCCGGACGAGGGCGCGCTCCAGCCGGCGTTCCGCCTGTGGGCGCAGGTCGTCTCGCGTCCCACTCCGGAGCAGGCGTTCGTGAACGCGGGCAAGCGGGACGCGGCGTACGACCTCGACCTCCCGCAGGCGCAGGTCGTCCGCGACGCCCGCACCGGCGAGATCCGCCCGGCCACCGGCCTGACGGTCACGGCCCTGTCCGACCAGCACGGCTGGCTGCGGACCGAGCCGGGGGCGCGGCTGGAGGTCGGGGACTGGGTGGGACTGGGGCTGTCGCACCCGTGCACGAGCTTCGACAAGTGGCAGCTGATTCCGCTGGTGGAGGCGGACGGCACGGTCACGGACTACATCCGCACGTTCTTCTGAGCGGGAGCCGTTCCCCACCCCGAGAGGACCCCCATGGACCTGGTCATCCGCGACGTGCGCGTCATCGACGGCAGTGGCGGCGCCTCCTACCGCGCCGACGTCGGCCTCGCCCGCGGCCGCGTAGCCGCGATACGCCGGGAGGGCGAGCCCGCCCTCTCCGGCGCCCGCACTCTCGACGCCCACGGCCTCGCGCTCTCCCCCGGCTTCATCGACATGCACGCCCACAGCGACCTCGCCCTGCTGCGCGACCCCGACCACAGCGCCAAGGCGGCCCAGGGCGTGACCCTCGAAGTGCTGGGGCAGGACGGTCTGTCGTACGCGCCCGTCGACGACGCCACGCTCGCCCAGGTCCGCACGGCGATCACCGGCTGGAACGGCGGTGCGCCCGGAGACACGACCGTCGACTTCGACTGGCGCACGGTCGGCGAGTACCTCGACAGGCTCGACCGCGGCATCGCCGTGAACGCCGCGTACCTCGTCCCGCAGGGCACGGTGCGCATGTACGCCGTGGGCTGGGAGGACCGTCCCGCCACCGACGCCGAGCTGGCCCGGATGAAGCAGCTCGTCGCCGAGGGGCTGGAGCAGGGCGCCGTCGGCCTCTCGTCGGGGCTGACGTACACCCCCGGGATGTACGCGAACGACTCCGAACTCACCGAACTGTGCCGCGTCGTGGCCGCGTACGACGGCTACTACTGCCCCCACCACCGCTCCTACGGCGCGGGGGCCCTCGAGGCGTACGAGGAGATGGTGGCGCTCACCCGCGAGGCGGGCTGCGCGCTCCATCTCGCCCACGCCACCATGAACTTCGGGGTCAACAAGGGCCGGGCCCCGCAGCTGCTGACCCTGCTCGACGACGCGCTGGACGCGGGCGCCGACATCACCCTGGACACCTACCCGTACACCCCCGGCTGCACGACGCTCGTCGCCGTGCTGCCGAGCTGGGCGGGCGAGGGCGGTCCCGACGCGGTGCTCGCCCGGCTCCGGGACGACGAGACCGCGGAGCGCATCCGCCACCATCTGGAGGAGATCGGCTCCGACGGCTGCCACGGCGTGCCGGTGGAGTGGGACACGATCGAGATCTCCGGCGTGAACGACCCCGCCCTGGCGGACCACGTCGGCCGCACGGTGCTCGAGTCCGCGAAGGCGCGTGGCGAGGAGCCCTGGGTCACCGCCCGACGCCTGTTGATCGAGGACCGGCTCGGCTCGACGATCCTGCAGCACGTCGGCCACGAGGAGAACGTCCGCGCGATCATGCGCCACCGCGTCCACACCGGCGGCAGCGACGGCATCCTCCAGGGCCTCAAGCCGCATCCGCGCGCGTACGGCACCTTCCCGCACTACCTGGGCCGGTACGCCCGTGACCTGGGGATCCTGTCTTTGGAGGAGACGGTCGCCCATCTGACCTCGCGCCCGGCGGCCCGTCTGCGGCTGCCGGACCGCGGCCTGGTGCGCGAGGGCTACCGCGCCGATCTCGTCCTGTTCGACCCGGACACGGTCGCGGCCGGCTCCACCTTCGAGGCCCCGCGCACCCTGGCGACGGGCATCCCGCATGTGCTGATCGACGGCCGGTTCGTGATCGAGGACGGGGTCCGTACGGATGTGCTCGCCGGCCGCTCCGTACGGCGCACCCCCAACTGACGTGCCACGATCCCCCCGGATGCCAGGCGGCGTCCGCGGGATCGTCGCCCGGCACCCGCTAGTTCACCCCGCGCGGGCGGAACTGCACGCTGATCCGCGGGCCCACCGGACGCGCCGTCTTCGGCACGGCGTGCTCCCAGGTGCGCTGGCAGGAGCCGCCCATCACGACCAGGTCGCCGTGTCCGAGCGGGCGGCGGACCTGGATGCCGCCGCCGTGCAGCGGCCGCAGGACGAGATCGCGCGGGTCGCCGACGGACACGATGGCGACCATGGTGTCCTCCCGGGCTCCCCGGCCGATCCGGTCGCCGTGCCAGGCGACGCTGTCGTGGCCGTCACGGTAGTAGCAGAGCCCGGCCGTGACGAAGGGCTCGCCCAGCTCGTGCGCGTAGTGGCGCGACAGGGCGTCCCGCGCCTGTTCCAGCACGGGATGCGGCAGGGGGTCGTCCTCGCCGTAGTAGGCGAGCAGCCGGGGGACGTCCACGGTGCGCTCGTACATCCGGCGCCGCTCGGCACGCCACGGCACGGTGCCGACGAGCTCGTCGAACAGCAGATCGGCGCCGGTGAGCCAGCCCGGCAGCGCGTCCAGCCACGCCCCGTGCCCGAGGACCGTGCGGCGCACGCCGTCCAGGGGTGCGAGGCCGATCTCGTCGGCCTGGTCGAAGAGCGAAGCCTGCAGATGTGCTGCCATGCCCTCCACAGTAACCCCGTAACCGAACGTACGATCGAACGGAGACGTTCGTCCGGTGCGGCACAGGGCCGAGGCCGAGCACGCCTGGCCCCGCACGCCGACCTCCTCCGCAAGGGTCAGACTTCGCCCCGATCCGTTACCGGTGTCCGTTTGCGGCGTTGAACGAGAAGTGAAGGTCGCAAATCCCTGCGGCCCCCTCTGTTCCTTACAAGGAGAAGTTGATGTCGCGTATCGCGAAGGCCGCCGCTGTTGTCGCCAGCACGGGCGCCATCCTTGCCGGCGGCGCCGGCATTGCTGCCGCCGACGCCGGGACCCTCGGTGAGGCCGTCGGTTCCCCGGGCGTCGCCTCGGGCAACCTGCTCCAGGTCCCCCTCCACGTGCCGGCCAACGTCTGTGGCACCACGGTGGACGCCATCGCACTGCTCAACCCGGCCTTCGGCACCAGCTGCCTCAACGGCGACGCCGCCTGAGCACCGCTGCACCGGTCGCGGCCTCCCCTGTACCACTGGGGGAGGCCGCGACCCCGTTCCGTGCACGACGTCGCATGCGGACATCGAGGGCCGGCCGGAAGTCTCCCAGCCGGCCCTCGATCCGCACTTCGACATGCCGTCGCCCCTCCCCGTGGGTTGCTCTTGCGAAGCAATGGCGCTTCGGTGTTGACGACTTGGGCGCCCCCCCGCCTCACGCGGGAATCCCGCCGCGTGCACTCGAAAGGCCGTTCCCGCCGTACCCCGGTCGCACCGGCGCGGCAGTGACCTCGGCCGACGGATGCGCGTTGGCCCGCGTATGGCAAGGACTACCGCGCCGACTCGTTGGCAGCGCGTGCAGACGAGAACCGATTCGACGCCTGCGGCCCAGCAGCCGGGCAGCAGCCCCATCTACGAACAGCTGGCACGGGAGTGGGCGGCGGGCGGCCGGACCCTGCCGGGCCGGCCGGACGGGGACTGGGCACGGCTCACCCGCTTCCCCGCCCCCTCCGCCGAGGAGCAGCAGGTCCGTCCCGCTCCCCCGCCACCGCGGCGCGGCTGGCTCCACGACCGGCACGACACCTGAGCCAGGACTCGCTCAACAAGCCCTGCGTCGGCCCGCCGGCCAAGGCCGACGCCGGCTCCGTCGCCGCCGCGGGTGCCACGCCGCTGTCGCGCATCCTCAGCGGCATCCCGGTCCTGTCGGGCAACGGCACGAGCAACGACTGACGCCTCGCACACAGGAGCCCCGGCGCCGTCAGGGCGGCCGGGGCTCCTGCGCGTTTGGGCCCGGTCCGCCGGGACCGGCGGACCCTTCGTGTCAGCCGGTCCAGAAGTCCCACCACCGGGTCAGCACCAGCATCCCGATGATGCCGATGTGCAGCACCGGCAGCACCCACGTGAACTCGCCGAAGAAACCGCGCAGTCCGGCCGGCACGGGCAGCAGCCCGTGCCGCACGTTGTGCGAGGTCACGTACCAGAACATGACGATCGTGGCGACCCACGCCAGGCAGCACCACAGGCACAGCGCGTTGATCTCGTACAGCGACTGCTGCATCAGCCACGTGCAGAACCCGACCCCGAACAGCGTCCCCGCGTTGAACGTCAGCCAGTACCAGCCCGGAAAACGCGCGCCCGCCAGCAGGCTCACCCCGACGCCGATCACGACCGCGTATGTCACCAGCCCCAGCATCGGGTTGGGAAAGCCGAACGCGGACGCCTGGCCGCTCTCCATCACGCTGCCGCAGGACACCACCGGATTGAGACTGCACCCCGGCGTGAAGGTCGTGCCCGCGATCTTCGCCTCGAGGATCTTGAACTTGTCCAGCGTGATGACCCACGCCGCGAGCAGCCCCGCCGCACCCGTCACCACCAGCATCCAGGCGAAGGCGCGCCCCACGCCGACCGCCCCGCGGGCGGGACCCCTGACCGCCCGCCGCCTTCCCCTCTGTTCGACGGACAAGGATCCGGTCGCCGTATTTGTCATATTGAATTCACCACTCGCTCGACCTGATGGATTCGCCTATTGTGCCGCACGCGAAGTCGGCGATCGGGGCGCGGAATCCGTTCAGCATCACGGGTGAACGTGATGGCACCGACGACTCGTGCAACCCGTGTGCGGCATTCAGGTGAAGGTCCGCAACCGAACACACCGGTGCCAGTTGACCCGGCTGCACCGCGTTCGCGCGTTCATGACGAAACGGCCTGCCGGCCAAGGCCGACGGTCGGCTCCGTCGTCGGACTCGCCCCGGTCGCCGCGGTCAGCGACGTGCCGGTCCCCTCCGCCCCGCAGAACCAGCAGTGCGTCGAGAACTCCACCCCTGAGCACAGGGGCACTCCCATGCCCGGAATCAAATTCCGAACAAAAGCCGTGAAAATTCCTCAACTGATTCCGCGCACCTGTTCGAATCATTATATGTGGGGCATACGAGTGACTTTCCGAACCGGCAGTGGCCGACCGGTTTCCGACCGGGAATCGCATCGTTACTAGTTCTGCGGAAGGCGCATGCCCGCATGAAGGAAATGCGGCTGCGCGGCACGAAGGCCGTACCGCGTACCGTGCCCACTGCTGAAAGGATCGAAATGAAGCACAAGAAGGCTGCAGCCGTCGCCGCCGGTCTCGTCCTGGCTCTGGGCGGCGCCGCGCCCGCCGTTGCCGATGTGGGCGCCGAGGGCCTTGCCACCGGTTCCCCGGGCCTGCTTTCCGGCAACGTCATTCAGCTCCCGCTCCACGTCCCGCTGAACCTCTGCGGCAACTCGGCCAACCTGCTCGGTCTGCTGAACCCGGCCGCCGGCAGCACCTGCCTCAACGGCTGACGTTCCCTCCCTCGTCCCTGACGCGACATCGGATGGGGCCCCGAGGAGCGACGACGCTCCTCGGGGCTTCTCCGTGCCCCTGACACGCCCGCGCGCCGACGGACTGCGGACGAGGAGCGTGCCGCGCGCGTGGACCGGTCCGGGCGGTCTACGCGGACCGGACGCCGATCACCACCGTCGCGTCCAGTTCCTCGCACGCCTCGATCCGCGGAGCGAGGCCGTGCCGGGCGAAGGCTTCCGCGGTCCGCGCGGCCTGCCGCTCGCTCGTCTCGATGAGCAGCGCTCCGCCGGGCGCCAGCCACCGCGCGGCCCCCGCCGTCACCCGGCGCTGGATGTCGAGCCCGTCCGTGCCGCCGTCCAGCGCGACCAGCGGCTCGTGGTCACGGGCCTCGGGCGGCAGGAGGCCGATCTCACGGGTCGGCACATACGGGGCGTTGGCGACGAGGACGTCGACACGGCCCCGGAGCTCGGCGGGCAGGGGTGCGTAGAGGTCCCCCTCGTACACCCGGCCGCCGACGGTCGCGACATTGCGGCGCGCGCAGCGTACGGCGGCGGGCTCGATGTCGGCGGCGTGCAGTTCCCCGCCGCCGAGCGCGTGCAGCACGGCGGTGCCGAGGGCGCCCGAGCCGCAGCACAGGTCGACGACGACGGCACCGGGCGGGGCGAGCTCGACCGCGCACTCGACCAGGAACTCACTGCGCCGCCTGGGCACGAACACCCCTTCGTCGACGGCCATCCGCAGACCGCGGAATGCGGCCCAGCCGAGGACGTGCTCCAGGGGCCGGCCCGCCACCCGGCGCCCGATCATGGCGTCCAGCTCGGCGGCGTCACGGGCGGTGGAGAGCAGCAGTTGCGCCTCGTCCTCGGCGAAGACGCAGCCGGCGGCGCGGAGGGTGGTGACGACGGCGGAGACGTCGACGGGAACAACGGAGGGGGAGGAGAGAAGAGGGATCGGCGGAACCGACATGGAAGGCCTTTCGGAGACCGAAGGGCACCCGTACTCACCCGTGCCCGGTCACTCCGGGCCGTCCGCACGGTTACGGGGAGAGGGAACCCTGCCTGCATTCGCGGAAATGGGATCTCACCTCCCGGGTCGGTCCGTGCACTGCGTGAACGCACACCCTATCCCGCGGACCGGGCACTCCCCCGCCCAGGGGTGACTAGCGCCACATCCGCGGGCGTAACGACGGATTTCGTAGGTGGTCCCGGGGTCCGCAAAGCGCATTCGAAGGGGCTCGGGCGCGCCCACCAGCGGAAGCTGCAAAACGGGACATTCGCGCCACGCTTCCGTGGTCAGGAACTCGAAGCGATCACCGCCGGGCACCCGTAAGCTCGCGTCATGCAGGTGATCCAGTCCACGAAGCTCGCAAACGTCTGTTACGAAATCCGAGGCCCGGTCCTCGAGGAGGCGATGCGGCTCGAGGCAGCAGGTCATCGCATCCTCAAGCTCAACACCGGCAACCCCGCCGCCTTCGGATTCGACTGCCCGCCGGAGATCCTCGAGGACATCCTGCGCAACGTCGGCGGTGCGCACGGCTACGGGGACGCGAAGGGGCTGCTGTCCGCCCGTCGCGCGGTCATGCAGCACTACCAGACCAAGGGCATCGACCTCGACGTCGAGGACGTCTACCTGGGCAACGGCGTCTCCGAGCTGATCCAGATGTCGATGCAGGCGCTGCTCGACGACGGCGACGAGGTGCTGGTGCCCGCGCCCGACTACCCGCTGTGGACGGCGTCCGTGTCGCTGTCCGGCGGCACGGCCGTGCACTACCGCTGCGACGAGCAGTCGGACTGGATGCCCGACCTCGCGGACATCGAGCGCAAGATCACCGACCGCACCAAGGCGATCGTGATCATCAACCCGAACAACCCGACGGGCGCCGTCTACGACGACGAGATGCTGCGCAGTCTCACGGAGATCGCCCGGCGGCACCGTCTCGTCGTCTGCTCCGACGAGATCTACGACAAGATCCTCTACGACGGGGCGACCCACACGCCGACCGCCGCGATCGCCCCCGACCTGCTGGTGCTCACCTTCAACGGGCTCTCCAAGAACTACCGGGTCGCGGGCTACCGCTCCGGCTGGCTCGCGGTGTGCGGCCCGAAGGCGCACGCCTCCTCGTACATCGAGGGCCTGACGATCCTCGCCAACATGCGGCTGTGCGCCAACATGCCCGCACAGCACGCGGTGGCCACGGCGCTCGGCGGCCGGCAGTCGATCGAGCAGCTGGTCCTGCCCGGCGGGCGGCTGCTGGAGCAGCGCGACACCGCGTACGACCTGCTGACGCAGATCCCCGGAGTCACCTGCGTGAAGCCGAAGGGGGCTCTGTACCTGTTCCCGCGGCTCGACCCGTCGGTCCACAAGGTCAAGGACGACCGTCAGATGGTGCTCGACCTGCTGCGGGCCGAGAAGATCATGGTGGTGCACGGGACGGGCTTCAACTGGCCGGAACCGGATCACTTCCGCATCGTGACGCTGCCCTCGGCGAAGGACCTGGCGGACGCCGTCGGCCGGATCGGCAGCTTCCTGGGCGGCTACAGCCAGCACTGAGCACGACGGGCAGATGACGAAGTCCGGCTCCGCCACCGCATGCAGCTGACAAAGTCCCGATCGGACTCAACTTTAGACTGAATCCAATGTAGGATGGTCTCCTGACCGTGAGCAGGAGGCCATCCATGTACGAGCCGATCCGCACCAAGTCGGTCCACTCGATGGCCGACCAGGCGCAGTACCCGCACCGCAGCCGCGAGGAGGAGCTGGACATCCAGCTCGCCGGGCATCTCGCCGCACTCCTCGCCGTCACCGACGAGCTCGGTCTCGACACCGCGGCGGAGGCCATCGCGACCCAGGTGTCCCGGCTGCGCGGCGCGCCGCCCGCCCGGCATGCCGCGCTGACCCACGCCGACTCCGCCGCGCTCCACCAGCGCGCGCACGCTCTCGCGGGCCGCGCCCTGGTGGTCGCCGCGTCCCGCGCCGACACAGCCGCCGCGATCCTCGCCGCCGAGCGGATGGACGCGCACACCGCCGCGCTGCGCGACACGCAGCTGATCGGCGCTCCCTGACGGCCCCGGTCCGCGTGCCGAAGAAGGCGCGCGGACCGGGTGCCACCCGAGACATCGCGTGAGGCTGCCTTCCTTCATCGCTGCCCGACAGCCCCTCGGACCGGGCATGGCACGGCAACCGCTGCCCACACCCGACGGGCCGGGCCGGCCCCCGGCAGCCGAACACATCGTGAGCCGGTCACCCGCCCTCGGCCACCTCCGGCGTGTCGGACTGCTGGGCGTTCGGCGGCTCGCTTCCCTCGGGGCTCCTCTCCCCCGCACCGGCGGAATGACCGGCTGTTGCCCGACGGGTGCGCCGGAGAGCGAGCCGCGGATGCACGACGGCATCGGGCCGCCTTCGCGTCGCAGAGACCGTCGTCGCGACTCCGAACTGACCGGGACTCAGGCAATCTTCGCCATCCGCAGTGCACCCTGCCGTGATCAAAACACTGCGCGACAATACGTATGCCGCCACGGGCGCATCACCCCTGGCGACAATGGCAACGGCCTTTTCGTCGATGACGAATTGCCGAGCGGGCGAGCCCAAGGGACCGGCAGCGGCCGGGGGTTCACGACTTCCACGCCCCGCGCACCGCACCTCTCATGCGTACATTCGGGTGGACTGTACGCCCTGAGTCCCCGACGAATAGCGGCGGCATAAGGACCACCTCGTAACTTTGGTGAGCATGACGGTGGTTCGGACTCCGGTATCGCCGGCACCGCCCACGGGCTCCTGCATGTCAGCCACCTGAATCAGCCAAGTCCATTCCCTCCCTCACCGACTCCATGAGATGTGACCAAGTGAAACGTAGGCGATTGTGGGCAGGGCTCGCCGTAACGGCGGCGGCTGCCACCGGGGGCGTCATCTGGGCGATTCAGTCCCAGTCGGCCGCTGCCCCGGAAGCCGAGGACGCGTCGGCGACCCGGAAGGCCGTGGAGGCGCAAGCGCTTTTGCAGGCCGGCATTTTGCAGGGGAAGTACGAGGATTACGACGGGGCGGCCCGTACCTACAGGCGAGTGCTGGAACTGGATCCTGCAGCGAGCACGCCTGGTACAACCTGGGGGTCCTCGCGCAGCAGGACGGCAGGACGGCTGATGCCCGTGCCGCCTATGACAAGGCGCTGAGGATCGATCCGTCGTTCACGTCGGCTCTCTTCAATCAGGCGCTGCTGCTGAAATCGAGTGAGCCCGACCGGGCTCTCACACTCCTGAAGCGTGCCGTTGCCGCCAACCCGAAGGCGGCCACGGCCCATCTGCATATCGGGAACATCCTGGCGAAGAAGGACCGCGACGAAGAGGCCGAGGCTTCATTCCGTCGTGCCGTTGCGGCCGATTCCTCGCTGCATTCTCAACTGCCGGAATCCTTCAAGGATTCCGTAAGTCCCTCACCCTCACCGACATCGCGCCAGGCAGGTACCAGATGACGTCGACTGCGACACCGAGGTTCTCCGTCTTCACCCCCAGCCACCAGCCGCGTTTTCTCGATGAGTGCCTGGCGACGTTGCAGGCGCAGACCTGTTCGGACTGGGAGTGGATCGTCGTGCTCAACAACGGCGCCCGGTGGCGGCCGGAGCGACCCGACGAGCGTGTCCGTGTGGAGATCGCCGACGAAATCCGCGGCGTCGGAGCGGCCAAGCGCAGGGCCTGTGAACTGGCGCGCGGCGAGATCCTCGTGGAACTCGACCACGACGATCTCCTGGCAAAGGCGTGTCTGGCGGAGCTCGGCAAGGCATTCGACGCGCATCCCGACGCCGTTTTCGTCTACAGCAACACCGCGCACATCACCGAGGACGGGAAGCGGGACGAGTCCCGCTTCAACGAGACACACGGCTGGCAGTACGAGGAAGTCCGTGTCGACGGCCGCAAGCTGCTGGCAGCCAAGTCCATGGAACCGACGCCGCACAACGTCGCCTACATCTGGTACGCGCCCAACCACGTGCGGGCGTTCCGCAAGGACGCCTACGAGAAGGTCGGCGGGTACGACGCCACCCGTACGGTCCTGGACGACCAGGACCTGATGTGCCGTCTCTTCCATGCAGGGCTTCGGCGTAGTCGGGTGACGTCCGTTTCGTGATCATGTGAGTCCGAGGATGCTGAGGGGGCGGCGCGGGTCGCGGGCGTTGTGGCGGAGGCTGGCTGCGATGTTCCTGGTGCCATTCAGCCGGAGGGCTCCGATGGCGAGGTTGCGCCAGGTAGCCATGGCCCGGGGTGCGTTGCCGGTTCGCAGTTGGGAGGCGTCCTCGGCGAACGTGGTGTCTCTGACGTGGTGCAGGGCCTCGACTTTCCAGTGGTCGCGGACGAGTGTCGCCAGTTGGGCGGGGGTGGCCTGGCCGGCGGTCAGGCTGGTGACGGCGTAGACGGTCTTGACGGTGGTCTTGCCGGTCTTGCGGTCGGTTCGGCGGCGCTTGATCTGGACGGCTTGGCGGGCTCCGGGGAAGAACAGGTTGTTCACGGTGGCGGCCTTGATCCGGCGGATCTCCGAGCGGCCGTGGCCGGCGCCGTTGGTGCGGCCCTGAAGAGGGATGTCCTTCCAGGGAAGGGACTTGAGCTGTCTGCGCAGCTTCTTCTGGTTCCCCTTGACGATCGCGATGTAGTGGGCGCCGCGACTCAGGAGGTAGCCGGCGTGTTCGCGCTGGGTGTGCAGTGCGTCGCTGGTGACCACTACTCCGGCCAGGTCGGCGAGGTTGTCCAGCAGCGGTTGGAAGCAGGTGATTTCATTCGTCTTCTCCTGCACGTCGAGCTGGGCCAGCACGAGGCCGGTGGTGTGGTCGAGCGCGGCCAGCAGGTGGATCTTGCGGCCCTTGGCCCTGGCCGCGCCGCGCAGACTCTTTCCGTCGACGGCCAGTCCCCGTAATTGGCCCACGGTGTGGGTGCGGCGGTCTGCGAGCCAGGAGCCCACGGCCCGGTCCAGTGCGTCGCCGTCGATGCGGGCCAGCAGTCTGCGTACCGTCGTTTCCGCAGGAAGAAGCCGCTTCGGGCACAGTGGATCGGGCCTGACGCCGACGAGTTCGAGCAGGTGGGACGGGGTGTCCCCGATCCACTCGCCGACCGCCAGCAGAGAGGTGGCCCCGGCCAGCACCGCGCACGCGGTCAGTGCGAGCACGGCAGCCAGAGCGTGCCGTACTCCGCGTGGATCGCGCGGGTCGGGTACCTCGGCCAGCCGTTGCAGAAGGCCGGGGACTTCTGTCGGCATGGCTTCGGGATGCTCGCTGAGTTGGTCAAGGGCAGGCGGGATCAGCGATGATGCGTCGGCAGGCACGGTCTTCCTGGCAGGTCATGGGGCGTCGAGAACTCCATGATCTTGGAAGTCCGTGCCTGTCACTTCGCCAGGAGCCGTCGAGTGAGCAGACCCTCACAAGCGGTGTGCTGTCCCACTACGCCAAGACCCTGACTGCCATCGGCTCTGAAGAAGGCTAACCGAGCGGCAACTGCACACGTCGTCCGAGGCCGATCTCCTCCGCCTCATTGTTCGTGATCACCGCGAACGTTCCGCCCGGGATGCCCCGAAGTCCGGCCACACGCGACGCGACGGCCAAGAGATCTTCCTCAGCGGCCCCTGCGACGAAGAAGACGTACGACTCGCCGTACTCCTCTCCGTCGTCATGCACCTCCGCGTCTTCCTGTTCAACCAGGAAGTCCTCGACCAGGTCGATCCAGGGGAAGGGGTCGGAACCCTCCGGAGTGCCCGGGGCTTCCCGGAGGGGCACATGGATCTCAACGATGGTGTCCATGAAGGGCATTGTCACTGGTCAAGGCGCGGGCGCATGCACCCTTGCCCACTCCCGGAGCACCGCGCGACAGGAAAATCATCGTGAACCGGACATCGCGTGACTACGCCGAAGCCCTGTTCACGCGGGAACTTCGGATCGTTCTACGGCTCACAAGAGAACCTTTCTCATGAGACTTGAAGTGACCACTCCGCAGGCGCACGCACTCGAGAAGGCGCGCTCGGTACGCATGCGTGTCGCGTCGCCGATGGCTACGGACAGAAGAGGACTCTTCTCTCGCGGGACCGAATTACCGTGAATTGCCCCGCGTCGCGAACGGAGATCACTCGGGCGGCGGCCTTGTATGGAATGCCCGGCCGGACTCGGCCCTCATTGCGCAGGAGCGACCGGTCCTGTGCGCAGCAGTTCTTCTCGATGCGATCCGGACCCTCTTTGGGGCATGACGGCGTATCGGGAGCCCTCCAGCAGTCCCAGCAGATAGTTTCCGTATCCGCTCTTGCGCAGCGGCTGGGCCAGTTCCCGGAGCCGGTCGTCGTCGATGAGGCCGGCCCGCCAGACTGTCTCCTCGATGCAACCGACCTTGAAGCCCTGGCGCTCCTCGATCACCGGACGAACATGCAAGATGTTGTCGCCCAGAATGAGAGCGACCGACTCGTCGCCGATGAAGTCGGCCCCCGCACAAAAGCCTGGGCGATTCCTTCCGGACGCTCTTGCGCCATGTATTCCAGCCGCAGGCCCAGTTGACTTCCGTCGCCGAGCAACCGGCGGAACTGGCACTGGCCTTCGGGGGTGGTGACGAGCAGACGGTGGCGGGCGTCGGGCGCGAAAGGGCGGGGCCCCCGTACGCCGTCGTACGGGGGCCCCGGCCGAGAACGGCTCAGCCCAGGCGGGAAACCAGCGCGCGGTACTCGTCCCACAGCTCCTTGGGCGTGTGGTCGCCGAAGGTGTTGAGGTGCTCGGGGACCAGGGCGGCCTCCTCGCGCCACACGTCGGCGTCGACCTTGAGCAGGAAGTCGAGGTCCTCCTCGGGCAGGTCCAGGCCCTCGGTGTCGAGCGCGTCACGCGTCGGCAGGATGCCGATGGGGGTCTCGACGCCCTCGGCCTTGCCCTCCAGGCGCTCCACGATCCACTTCAGGACGCGGCTGTTCTCGCCGAAGCCGGGCCAGACGAACTTGCCCGCGTCGTTCTTGCGGAACCAGTTCACGTAGTAGATCTTCGGCAGCTTGGTCTGGTCCGCGCTCTTGCCGACCTTGATCCAGTGGGCCATGTAGTCGCCCATGTTGTAGCCGCAGAACGGCAGCATGGCGAACGGGTCGCGGCGCAGCTCGCCGACCTTGCCCTCGGCGGCGGCGGTCTTCTCGGAGGCGACGTTCGCGCCGAGGAAGACGCCGTGCTGCCAGTCGAAGGATTCGGTCACCAGTGGGACGGCGGAGGCGCGGCGGCCGCCGAAGAGGATCGCCGAGATCGGCACGCCCTTGGGGTCCTCCCACTCCGGCGCGATGATCGGGCACTGCGACGCGGGGACGGTGAAGCGGGCGTTGGGGTGCGCGGCCGGGGTCTGCGAGTCCGGAGTCCAGTCGTTGCCCTTCCAGTCCGTGAGGTGCTTCGGCGCCTCCTCGGTCATGCCCTCCCACCACACGTCGTTGTCGTCGGTGAGGGCGACGTTGGTGAAGACCGCGTTGCCCCACAGGGTCTTCATGGCGTTGGCGTTGGTGTGCTCGCCGGTACCCGGCGCGACACCGAAGAAGCCGGCCTCGGGGTTGATCGCGTAGAGGCGGCCGTCCTCGCCGAAGCGCATCCAGGCGATGTCGTCGCCGATCGTCTCGACCGTCCAGCCGGAGATCGTGGGCTCCAGCATGGCGAGGTTCGTCTTGCCGCAGGCGGACGGGAACGCGGCGGCGACGTACTTCGACTCGCCCTGCGGCGGGGTCAGCTTGAGGATCAGCATGTGCTCGGCCAGCCAGCCCTCGTCGCGGGCCATGACGGAGGCGATGCGCAGGGCGTAGCACTTCTTGCCGAGCAGGGCGTTGCCGCCGTAGCCGGAGCCGTACGACCAGATCTCACGGGTCTCGGGGAAGTGCGAGATGTACTTGGTGGAGTTGCACGGCCACGGAACGTCCTCCTGGCCCTCCTCGAGCGGCGCGCCCAGCGTGTGGACCGCCTTGACGAAGAAGCCGTCGGTGCCGAGCTCGTCGAGGACCGGCTGTCCCATGCGGGTCATGGTGCGCATGGAGACCGCGACGTAGGCGGAGTCGGTGATCTCGACGCCGATCGCGGACAGCGGCGAGCCGAGGGGCCCCATGCAGAACGGGACGACGTACATCGTCCGGCCCTTCATCGAGCCACGGAAGATCCCCGCTTCGCCAGCGAAGATCTCCTTCATCTCCCCCGGGGCCTTCCAGTGGTTCGTGGGGCCCGCGTCCGCCTCCTTCTCGGAGCAGATGAAGGTGCGGTCCTCCACGCGGGCGACGTCGGTGGGGTCGGATGCGGCGTAGTACGAGTTCGGGCGCTTGATCGGGTCCAGTTTCCTGAAGGTCCCCTTGGCCACCAGTTCCTCGCACAGCCGGTCGTACTCGGCTTCCGAGCCGTCGCACCAGACGATCTCGTCCGGCTGCGTGATCGCCGCGATCTCGTCGATCCAGGCGATCAGTTTCTGGTGGTTGGTGGGCAGGGGAGCCGCGATGTCGCGCGCCACGATCGCTCCTAAATGAGGGGATATGGGTTGTTGCCCCGTGGGGGCTGCGACCCGGATGCTTCGGCCTACTTGTGGCTGGCGCTCATCCGGTGCCGACCGCACTCATCTGATCATCGGTGCCGAGTGCCCATATGTCCAGAGGACCCCTCACGTGAGCATGGCCACTGATGCGTGAGCACGGCCACTCCCTCCCGTGACCTACGGGCGCGTAGGTAACATGCCGGGCATGACTGCAGCCTCGCCCGAAGTGACGGAGATGGACCCTCCCCCTGGGCCCTGCGGGCCCGGGAGGTGCCCCCAGCCGGTGAAGCCGAGGCTGCGGGGCTGGCTGCACGCCGGGATGTTCCCCGCCGTCCTGATCGCCGGGGTGGTCCTCATCGCGCTCGCCGACTCGACCCGCGGGCGGACAGCCTGCGCGATCTACGTCCTGACCGCCTGCCTGCTGTTCGGCGTCAGCGCGCTCTACCACCGGGGCACCTGGGGACCGCGGGCCACCGCCGTACTGCGTCGGCTCGACCACGCGAACATCTTCCTGATCATCGCGGGCACCTATACCCCGCTCACCCTGCTCCTGCTCCCCCACTCCACCGGCCGGGTGCTGCTGTGGGCGGTGTGGGCCGCGGCGCTGGCGGGCATCGCCTTCCGGGTGTTCTGGGTCGGCGCCCCTCGCTGGCTGTACACGCCCTGTTACATCGCGATGGGCTGGGCCGCCGTGTTCTTCCTGCCCGACTTCCTGCGGGAGGGCGGGGTCGCCGTCCTGGTGCTGATCATCGTCGGCGGACTGCTCTACAGCGTGGGCGGCGTGATCTACGGGATGAAGCGCCCCAACCCCTCACCGCGCTGGTTCGGCTTCCACGAGGTCTTCCACTCCCTCACGCTCGCGGCGTTCATCGTCCACTACGTGGGGATCTCGCTGGTGGCGTACCGGCACTCGTGAGGCCGGCACCGCAGCGCCCAGGCCTGCGTGAGCGCAAGAAGCTCAAGACGCGGACCGCGATCCGCCGCGCCGCGTACCGCCTGATCGCCGAGCAGGGGTACCACGCGACGACGATCGAGCGGATCGCGGCGGCCGCGGAGGTGTCCGCGTCCACGGTTGTCCGCTACTTCCCCGCCAAGGAGGACATCGTCGTCGGCGACGAGTACGCCCCGGCACTGGAGGTGCGGCTGCGGGCGAGGCCCGACACCGGGGAGGACCCCCTGGAGTCCCTGCGGGCCGTCCTGACGGACGCGGTGCGGACCGTCGTCGAGGACGACCGCGAGGACTTCGTCCAGCGCACGCGGCTGATGGCGGAGATCCCGGCGGTCCGCGCCCGGATGTCCGAGAACCTGGCCACCACCGCCGGGCTGCTGGCCCGAGCGGTGGCCGACCGCACCGGGCGTCACCGCGACGACCTGGAGGTGCGGGTGCTCACGGCGACGGTGCTGGCGGCGCTGCGCGAGGTGATCCTCCACTGGGCGGAGCACGGTCACCAGGACGATCCGGTCGAGCTGACGGACCGTACGCTGCGGGCGCTGAAGGGCGGAGTAAGCCTCCATTAGCGCGGGTCGGGCGGGGGAGTGCGGTGGCATGGCCCCGCGTGGTCCTCGCGGCCGGGCGGTCCGAGGGCAGCAGCCCCCGGACCGCGGCGGACCCGCTACCGCCTCACGTCCCCCTTCCCGCACGCCACCCCGTCACGGTCCGGGTCGAGGCGCAACGGGTCGTCCGCGCCGTTCACCGTCAGCCGGCCGTAGTCGTGCGCCTTCAGCCACGCGCAGCGTGCCGCCGTCGTCCGCCTCACGGTCTTCGGGAAAACGGCCGGCACGCAGACACCCGCGGCCCCGTAGTGCCGGTCGCATCCGGCGATCTGCGGCCTCACCGGCGCCGAACTCCGTTTCTTCAGCGGCTTCTTCGGCGCCTTGGCCGGCGCGTCGGCGAAGGAGTGCACATGCGCCGACGGGGCGTCCGCGGCCATCGCCGCCGGGCCCCCGAGGTGCACCCACTTCGCCACCGACGGCACCCCGTTCGCGTCGACGGCGAACAGCATGTACCAGCCCGGCGGCGCCAGGTTCGGGTTGCTGGTGACGTTCAGGTCGACGTTGTTGCCGTCGACGGTCATCGGCAGGTCCACGAAGCGCTGGTTCGGGTCGGACGAGTGCGTCACCGCCGCCGGGCGGATCAGCTCCGCCTTGGCGATCGGGCGGTCCACCGTGATCCGCTGCGTGTCGCCGTACGTCCACTCCCCGTCGATCACCGACGTGATCTGCGGACGTGCGCCCTTGAGCAGGTACGGCGGCGTGTAGAGGGACACGTTGTGGTTGTACGTGCCGTTGCCCGGGTTGTCGCCGACCGACATCACCCGGCCGTCCGGGAGCAGGAACGACGACGAGTGGTAGCCGCGCGGGATCGGGTCCGTCGCGAGGCCCGCCTCGTAGGTGTTCGTCACCGGGTCGAAGAAGGACGCCTCGTACACCGGGTCGGCCCGGTCGTGCAGCGCGCCGCCCGTCTCGAAGACCTTCCCGTCCGGCAGGAGCACCGCGGAGACGTACATCTTGCCCTCGGCACCGGTCTGCGGACGCCGTCCCTGGCCCTGGTCGACCTCGCCCTGCGGCAGCAACGGGCCGTGCACGTAAGCCGGGTCGGGCTGCTTGAGGTCGATGATGTCGGTGTACCGGTTGGCGGCCGGATTCGTGTTGACGTTGCCGCCGCCCATCGTCAGCACCCGCTGGTCCTGCGCGGGCGGCAGCAGCACGCTGACGGACTGGTCACGCACGTCCTTGGCCTGCAGGCCCGGGACGTCGGTGACGGTGTTGGCCTCGTAGTCGTAGACGGAGGCGCCGGTGCCGGGTGTGCCGTTGCCGAAGGTGTGGCTGCCGGAGTAGAAGAGCCGGCCGTCCTGCATGAGGATCATCGACGGGTACAGGCCCCAGTACGACCAGGTCTGCTCGACCTCGTCGATCGGCAGCCACTTGTTCTGCGCGGCGGAGAACTTCTCCGCGGTCACGTTGCCGGTGGAGTCCTGCTTCAGTCCGCCGAAGGAGATGACGTCGCCGTTGCCGAGGATCGTCGCCGACGGGTACCAGTGGCCGTCGTGCATGTCGTTCGTGCGGGTGTAGGTCTCGGTCTCGGGGTCGAAGACGTACGAGTCCTTCAGGCCCTGGTAGCCGATCCTGCCGTCGGCGGACGGATAGCCCTTGTTGCCGCTCATGATCAGGATCTTGCCGTCCTGGAGCTGCACATGGCCCGCGCAGAACATGTCGACCGGCGTCGGGATCGTACGGAACGTGCCCTTCGCCGGGTCGTACACCGCGGAGGTGAACGTGCCCGCCGCGAACTGCGCCGGGTCGTTGCCCGAGCCCGCGATGACGAGCACCTTGCTGTTGTGCATCACGACCGAGTGCATGGAGCGCACCGGGTTCTTCACGGGCAGGACGTCCCAGCGGCCCTCGATGCACTCCTCGGGGGTGCCCGTGCACTGCGGTGCGGGGGCGGGGACGGACACCTCCTCCATCACGTAGTCGTCGGTCGTGACCGAGCCGGTCCCGTACACCGACACACCCCAGGCGATCTTGTCGGTGCCGGGCGGGACGGCGGGTGTACGGACCTCGGCGCGCTGGTAACCGGCGCTCATGTCCAGGGCCTTGAGGTCGGTCCAGTACTGCCAGCCCGCCGTCGTGTCGCGCCGGAAGAGAGTGATCGACGTGTCGGGGGTCGTGGACTTGTACCAGAGGGAGAGGTCGTACTGCCTCTCGGGCGTGACCGTCGGCGCGCAGGTCGTGTTCTCGGTGATCAGCGCCTTGCGGTCGCCGTCGACGCGGCGCGTCAGCGAGACCTTCATCGCCTTCGAGCCAAAGTGGGCGTCGGCGACGGTCTCGAAGGAGAAGTCGTTGTCGCCCCAGCCGGACGTGGACCAGCAGGCCGGCATGTCGCCGGTGCCGGCCGTCTCGAAGCCGGGGTTGGAGATCAGGTTGGGCGGCCCCGCCTGCGCCGACTGCGGCGCGGAGACGAGGAGGGCCGTGGTCATGGCGCCGACCGCGAGCAGGGCGGTGCGGCGTCTGCGCGGGGACGAGTTCCGAAATGGTGGTGGCATGAGGTCCGTTCCTTCCGTGCGGCTCTCTGTCAGGGGCTGACACGTGCGCCGGCTCGGGCGGCACGCGGTGCGTTCCTCCTGCGCGGCAGGTAGACCAGCGCCTCCGTCGCCGCGAACCGGAGCACGAACGTGGTCAGCAGCGCCAGCGCGGTCGCGGGCAGCACCGCCATGTCCAGCCGGCCGACGAACAGGGCGATGAGCGGGATGCGCAGCAGCAGATCGGCGTTGGCGAGCAGTGCGAACCGGCAGACGCGGTCCGCCCAGTGCCGGTGATGGCGACGGCCGCGGAAGAGCAGCACCTCGATGAGGAGGAAGTTCCAGACCACCCCGAACTGGTTGGCCACGATCTCGGCCGGCAGGTAGTGCATGCCCGCAGCGGTCAGCAGGTGCAGTCCCAGCAGGTTCGGTACGAAGCCGGTGAGCCCGATCAGTCCGAACGCGATCATCCGCGCCACGGGCGACGCGGTGCGCAGCCCGACGAGGTGGCCGAGGAACCGCATCCCTTCCCGGGCCGTCGACTTGGACTCGCCGGCGAACCGGTCCTGGAAGACGAACGGCACCTCCGCGACCGTCTCGGGCCGGCAGCGCACTGCCAGCTCCAGCAGGATCTTGTAGCCGAGCGGCCGCAGGACGCCGGGGGTCACCACGCTGCGGCGGATGGCGAAGAAGCCGCTCATCGGGTCGCTGATGCCGCGCAGCCGCCCGGGGAACAGGCCCTTGGTCAGCCAGGTCGCGCCGCGGGAGACGGCGATGCGGTAGCCGCCGGCGAGACCTTCCCGGCTGCCGCCCCTGATGTACCGGCTGGCGACGACGAGGTCGGCCGACGCCCGCTCCCCCGCCGCCACCAACTCCGGTACGAGCGCGGGCGGATGCTGCAGGTCGGCGTCCATGACCACGATCCAGTCGGAACCCGCCTGCTTCATGCCCTCCACGACGGCGCCGCCGAGCCCGCCGGCCGGCTCGTCGCGGTGGAGTACGGAGACCGGGAAGGGGCAGTCCTGGGCGGCGGCGCGGATCACGTCGGGCGTGTCGTCGGTCGAGTCGTCGACGAAGACGACCTCGCAGGGCATCCGGGAGGGGACGGACTCGGTGAGCCGGCGGAGCAACGCGCGGATGTTTCCGGACTCGTTGAAGGTCGGGATCACGAGGGTGACGGCGCCTGGCTCGGGGACCTGGGCAGCACTCAGCTCCGGATCGCCGACTTCCTCGGCATCCGTACGGGGGGTGGTCACAATTGGCCTCCAGCGATCCGGCCGACTCGGCGGATCTCGATACGGTCCTCGCCCTCGCCGAACACGGCGACCGGCGTCGAATGCTCCAGAGCGGACTTCACGGTGGGCAGGTCGACCGCGTCACGTCGCACGGTCGGGGACGAGACGACGTAGTCGATGTCCCGCCAGCCGCCGGGCAGGGTCTTCGTGACGGCGGGGTCGAGGTCGGCCTTGTAGAACCAGATGGCGCCGGTGCCGGGCGTGAAGCCGTCGTGCACCAGGTCCAGCCACAGGGCGTCGTCGACGAGCACCCTCGTGCGGGCGGGGTCGTCCGCCTCGTCCTGGAGCCAGGCGGCCGCGGCACGGTAGGGGGCGTTGGCGTCGACGGTGAGGGCGGTGCGGTTGCCGTCGTACCAGCGGGGGGCGATGTACGCGGTGGCGGCCAGCGCGAGCAGGGTGGCCCCGCCGATGCGCGTGCCTCTCACGAGGCGGTCCGGCACGTTCCAGCCCCTCCGGGGCTGGAAACGCCCCCCGGGGCGGCGCAGCACCGCGTGGGCCACGCTGGCCGCGCCGCCTGCCAGGACCAGCGCGAGGAACGGCAGCGCCTGGATCACGTACATCGCCGGGAGGTAGCCCGACGGGCGCATCGCCACCGCCGCGAGGATCGCGACCGTCAGCGCGGGGCCCGCCAGCGCCCGCGCCGTCACCGACCAGCGCAGTGTGAGCAGCAGCAGGGCCGCGCCGGCCAGTCCGCCGAGCGGCAGGACCGTGTCGTAGTAGAGCCAGGACGTGAGGACCCCGTGCGAGCCCGAGCCCTCGTCGAGGATGAAGCCGGAGCCGGGCCGGCTCATCTGGTACGTGATCCCGCCGATCAGCGACACGTGGCCCGGGCCGGGGAACAGCTCGCTGTTGAGCAGCGCGTACAGCGGGTACGACAGGCCGATCAGCACGCACGCGGTGACCCCGCCGGTCACCGCGAACTTGCGGGTGTCGGGGTGGCTGTGCCGCCACATGCTCGCCAGCAGCCCGGGCAGCACCAGCAGCATCGTTTCTTTGGTGAGCACCGAGGTCGCCGCCGCGAGCCCCGCGGCGAAGTGGTGCCACAGGTGGCGGCTCGGGGACGCGGCCAGGCAGAACGCCAGGAGCATCCACATCACCGCGATGTTGTCGAGGAAGATCTCCCGCTGGAGGACGACCGACAGCGGCGAGAGGCCGAACAGCAGCATCGCGAGCCCCGCCGCCCAGCGCGGCAGGAAGAGCCGGCGTGCCAGCACGTACAGCAGCACCGCGCACACCGCGCTGACCACGAGCATCGCGAAGCGCATCGTGGCGACGGTCATCGACTCGGGTGCGATCAGCGACGGGATCCAGGTCAGGAACGCTATCTGGATCCAGCCGAGCGGCGGATGGTCGTACCAGTACGTGTAGTGGCCGAGCCCCTCGCCCTGCTGGACGGCCCACGCCTGGGCGAGGTAGGTGCCCTCGTCGTCGCTGAGCGCGGGGAAGCGGGTGATGTTCCAGCCCTGGACGACCATGATCACGCACAACAGGGCGGCGCAGAGCAGCAGATCGGGCCGCGAGCCGCGGAACCGTATCACGGGCCGGACGAAACCGGGCGCCGCCGGTGCGGTGCGCTGACCGGGCACGGTGACGGTGGCTTCCGGCGCCTCGGGCACGGAAGGCACGGTGGTCGTCACCGGCGGGCCTCCTCACGGGTCTCGGCCGGGCCGGTGAGGTGCGCGCCGACGTGGCGGGTCAGTTCCCACTCGTTGCGGCCGCGCTGCTCCCTCCAGACCGCGCGCACCGCGGCGCCGGCGAGGAGCATCTGGTAGAACGGGCCGCCGACGACGAGCTTGACGTAGTGGACGAGGCGGACGCGCAGGCCGTACTGCACCCCGAAGTCGTGCAGTCCGACGACCTCGAAGACGAACGTGACCATGGCCGTGATCAGCGGCAGGAAGGTGACGATGGCGATCCCGACGGGGACGTCGAGGAAGAGCGCGATGCCGACGTTCAGCGGGATGATCACTCCGGAGAACGCCTGGAAGAACGGCGTCATCAGGGTGTGGCGGGCGAGCATCCGCTGCCCGCGGCCCGGGAGCTGCTTCCAGTCCTTCTTGCGGTAGACCTGGAGGAAGCCCTGGTTCCAGCGGGTGCGCTGCTTGAGCAGGCTCATCAGCGTGCCGGGGGTCTCCTCGCGGGTGACCATGTCGCTGTCGTAGGCGACGACGACCTTCTTGCCGACGGACGACAGCCGTACGCCCAGGTCGCAGTCCTCGGCCAGGCACTCGGGGTCCCAGCCGCCGGCCTCGCGCAGCACGGTGGTGCGGACGAAGACGGTGTTGCCGCCGAGCGGGATGAAGCCCTTCAGGGCGTGCAGGTGGAGCCGGCTGCGGAACCAGAAGAAGTACTCCAGGCAGTTGCGCAGGCTGTACCAGCTGGAGTGGAAGTTGATCAGCTGCACCCCGCCCTGGACGACGTCCGCGCCGGTGGTGGTGAAGGCGTGGTCGACGTGTGCGAGGAGCTCCGGGTGCACCTGGTCCTCGGCGTCGAAGACCCCGACGATGTCGCCGCGGCAGTGCGGCAGCGCGGTGTTCAGCGCCTTCGGCTTGTTCTTCACCTCGTGGGTGTCGGTGACGACCCGTACCCGCACCGGGTCACGGTCGGCGGCCCGTTCGGCGACGGCGGTGGTCTGCGGGTCGTCGTGGCCGACGATGACGATGATCTCGAAGTTCGTGTGACTGGACTCCAGCAGCCGTTCGATGGTGTGCTCCAGCACCGCCTGCTCGTGGCGGGCGGGCAGGAGCAGTGAGAAGGACAGCCCGGCACGGCCGTCGGGCCGGTCGAAACGGGTCGACGCCAGCGTCTCCGGCGTGCGCCAGGCATGCATCTGCCACCAGAGCGTGAACGCCGCCATCCAGAACAGCGCAGCGGAAATGGCAACAACGAGCACCGATATGAGCACGAGCCCCCCTTGGCCCCCTGCGTCGCGGCAAAGGACCCCCTGGCCGTACGACGCACACAGAAAATCCCCGGCGTGCGTCAATTCCCCGTGCGCACGCGTCGGGTGGTCCGACTGGTCGTACGGACCATAGGGGCGGTACGTTTCATTCCGCTGGTCGCCCGATAAATGTGGCCGACGACGTCATATGTGGCCGACGATGTTCAGTGGGTGAGCTTTCGGCCCAATTCCGCCGCGTCTGTGGTGGGCGAGTCGCACACGAACGCGCGACAGACGTAGGCGGCCGCACTGCCATTCACCAGAGGACGGTCCCGCAGGAGCGGGAACTCCTCCCCGTCCGCCTCGCCCGCCGCCACGACCGCGCCCGGGGCCGTGGAGAGCAGCGCGACCCGGTGCAGCTCGCGGCGGTGAGGGTCGCCCTGCGCGCCCACGACCGCCACCTCGCGCGGCCCGTCCAGCAGCGCCTCCGCCACCGCGAGCCCCCATCCGATGAAGCGCGGCGCCCGGGGGCCCAGTGCCTTGACGACGCCCAACGCGCCTTCGGCGGCGGTGCGGTGGACCTCGGACCCGGTGTGGGCGGCGTACGACAACAGGGCTCCGGCCGCCGCGGACCAGCCGGAGGGAGCCGCGCTGTCGGTGGGGTCCTGGGGCCGGCGGATCAGCTGCTCGGCGTCGTGGGCGGTGTCGTAGAACGCCCCGCCCTCGCCCCTGAACCGGTCGATGACCATGTCCAGCAGGAACCCGGCGAACTCCAGCCAGGTCCCCTCCCCGGTGACCGCGGCGAGCGCGAGGAAGCCCTCGGCGACGTCGGCGTAGTCCTCCAGGACACCCGCGTTGGCGCCGGCGCGGCCGTCCTTGGACGTGCGGTGCATGCGTACGCCGCCGGCCGAGAAGTCCATGTGCAGCCGCACCAGCAGGTCGGCGGCCTCCGTGGCCCGCTCCACCAGGTCCGGGCGGTCGAAGTACGCGCCCGTCTCGGCGAGCGCGGCGATCGCGAGCCCGTTCCAGGCGGCCACCACCTTGTCGTCCCGGCCGGGCCGGGGCCGCTCCTCCCGTGCCGCGAGCAGCCGCGCCCGCAGCTCGGGACCGGCTTCGGCGCCGGGCAGCTGCAGCACGGAGGCGCCCTCCTCGAAGGTGCCCTCCTCGGTCACCCGGAACAGCCCGGCGGCCCGCTCGCCGTCCGCGTCGCCGAGCACCTCGCGCAGCTGCGCGGGCGTCCAGACGTAGAACGCGCCCTCGGCGTGCCCGCCGTCGGGCGTGTCGCTGTCCGCGTCGAGCGCGGAGGCGAAACCGCCCTCTGCCGTGCGCAGTTCGCGCACCATGAAGTCGGCGGTCTCCAGCGCGACGCGCCGCGCCAGGTCACTGCCGGTGGCTCGCCACAGGTGGGCGTAGACCCGGCAGAGCAGCGCGTTGTCGTAGAGCATCTTCTCGAAGTGGGGCACCACCCACTCGCGGTCCACCGAGTACCGGGCGAATCCGCCGCCGAGCTGGTCGTAGATCCCGCCGCGCGCCATCGCCTCGCAGGTGTCGGCCGCCATCTGCAGCGCCCCTTCGGCGCCGGTGCGGGCGTGGTGGCGCAGCAGGAACTCCACCGCCATCGACGGCGGGAACTTCGGGGCGCCGCCGAACCCGCCGTGCCGCTCGTCGTACTCCCGGGTCAGCCCGAGCAGCGCCTGGGCGAGCTCCTCCTCGCCGGGTACGCCCTGGCCGCCGTGGGCCAGCGAGCGCCCGGCGAGGTCGCGGGTGATCTTCTCCGCGACCTCGGTCACCTCGGCCCTCCGGTCCCGCCAGGCGTCGGTGACGCCCTCCAGCACCTGCTGGAAGGAGGGCATGCCGTGCCGGGGCTCGGGCGGGAAGTACGTACCGAAGTAGAACGGCTCCCCGTCCGGGGTCATGAACACGGTCATGGGCCAGCCGCCCTGCCCGGTCGCGGCCTGCACGGCCTCCATGTAGACGGCGTCGACGTCGGGCCGCTCCTCGCGGTCGACCTTCACGGACACGAAGTGCTCGTTCATCACGGCCGCCGTGGCATCGTCCTCGAACGACTCGTGCGCCATGACGTGGCACCAGTGGCAGCTCGAGTACCCGACGCTCAGCAGCACCGGCACCCCCCGCCTGCGCGCCTCGTCGAAGGCCTCGTCGGACCAGGGCCACCAGTCGACGGGGTTCTCGGCATGCTGGAGGAGGTAGGGGGAGGTGGCGTGCGCAAGTCGGTTGGCCATACCCCCATCCTGGCGCACGGGCCGGGGCGGTGCCCATGCGGCACGAGCGGGTTCGAGGGAACGGGCCGTGGCGGGCTGCTCACGCCGCGGAATCGGTGCGTCGCGGGACGTCGACCTGACGCGGCACACTCCCGCCGGCCTCGTGCGCGCGGCACACTTTCCGCATGACGACTCGGCGCGCGGCCGGTGGCCGCCCCTTCCCGTTACGCGACCCGGCCGCATGAACATCGAGACCGGCCTGGCCGTTGCCGCCATCGTGATCTCCGTCGTCGCGACCCGCATGGCGATGGTGCAGACCCGGATCGGCCACACGACCGCCGCGATCGCAGCGAACGAGGCCGCGCTCGCGGGGCTGCGCGAGCTGGAGCTGCACCTGCTGGACCGCAAGCTGCTGCCCTACTTCTACGAAGGCGCCGAGTGTCCGCCGGGGCACAAGGACCGGGACGCGGTGGCCACCCTGGCCGGGCTGCTCGCCGATGTCATGTGCACCGGCTTGCGTATGCACAACCGCCATGCCGGAGTCCTCTGAACCCCAGGGCCGTCCCGCCCGCCCCTCCCCATGCGCCTTCCCGCGCAGGACACTTGACGCCGCAACGAGTGGGTAGACGAACGAAATTGACGTACTTCTAGGGGGAACGGACATGCGCGACAGCCACCGGGCGGAAGCGGAGCGGCTGTTGGGCCGCGCCGTCGAGGAAGAGGTGCGGCGGACCGGGGGACGGACGGACGGCCCGGTCCTGCTCGCCCGCGGACAGGCCGCGCTGGACGGCATGGCCGCGAGCGCCGCAGAGGAGTACGCCGCGTACGAGCAGGCGCTCGCGGAGGCCGAGGCGGGGCAGCCGGCGCTCTCCGAGCGGTTCAGCAGGCGGAATCTGTCGACGCCCGCGCTGGTGACGGCGGTCGCGGCCGTCGCGGCGATCGGCGCGGACATCGCGCTGGGCACCGCGGCCGGCACGGCGCTCGGCGCGGGGGCCGTCGTCGCGGTCGCGGGGGCCGCGACCACGGTCGCCAAGGTCACCGCGTCGCACTGGCCGGCGGCGCACCGCAGGGCGGGCGCGGCGGGGCAACCGGGCGGCGTGGAGCAGCTGCGCCTGCAGTGGCTGACGGCGCTGGAGGTACGGGGCATCCGCCCGTTCCTGGACCAGCAGCGGATGCTGGCGTCCGCGGCGCGGCCGGCGAAGAAGGCCGCGGCGGCACCGCAGCTGCGCGGCGCCGACCGCAGCGCGGCGGCGCGCCGCCGGTCGGTGCTGGAGCAGTCGTTCGCTCATCTCCCCGAGTCCGGCGGGCCGTTCACGGGAAGGCGCGAGGAGCTGACGCAGATCGCCCAGTGGGTGCACGCGGCGCGCGCGGCGACGCAGACACGGCCGACGGTCGTCGTGCTGTACGGCGAGCCCGGCTCGGGGCGTACAACCCTGGCGGTGCGGGCGGCGCACCATCTCAAGGACCAGTTCCGGGGCGCGTGCGTGGTGGATCTGCGCGGCGAGAGCGGACGTCCGCTGTCCACGCGGGACGCGCTGCTGCACCTGCTGAACCGACTGGGCGCGCCGCGCGAGCAGCTGCTGTTCCGCGAGCGGTCCTCGCCTGAGCAGCAGGTGCGGCGGCTCGGCGAGCTGTACCACCAGCATCTGACGGGCCTGCCGGTGACCGTCGTCCTCGACGACGCGAGCGACGCCGAGCAGGTGCGGACGCTGCTGCCGGAGCGCTCGGACAGCCTGGTGCTGGTGACGGCGCGCCGTCCGTTGGAGCTGCCGGACGACGTTCCCGCCTGGATCCACCGGCTTCCGGTGGAGGCCCTGGACGCGGCGGGCGCCGACGAGTTGCTGCGGGCCGTCGCCGCGGAGCCCTCGGCCGCGCCGTACGACGCCCAGGCCGCCGACGCGGTCCGTGAGCTGTGCGGCGGGCTGCCGCTGGCGCTGCGGATCGCGGGCTCGTCCCTGGGCGAGCGCAGCCCGGACCGGCTGGCCGCGGACCTGGGGGCCTATGGGCCGGTGGACCCGGTGGAGCGTGCCCTGTGGCTGCGGTACACCGACCAGTCCGAGCAGGCACGACGGCTGCTGCGCCGCCTGGCGCTGGCCGGGCGCGCCTCGCTCGGGGCGGCGGCCGCGGCGGCGCTGCTCGGCGCGGACGAGCAGGAGGCGCAGCGGCTGCTCGCGACACTGGCGCGGGCGGGGCTCGTCGACCACGTACGGGCGAGCCGTTACCGGCTGCACGACGTCGTGCGGGCCTTCGCACGGGCCCGGCTGCTGGACGAGGAGGACGCGAAGGACCGCACGGCCGCGCAGGAGCGGCTGATCGGGAACTACGCGGACCTGGCCGGGGCGGTGATCCGCATGGTCGACGGGAAGATGTCGACCCGGGCCGGCCAGTTCGGCGCGCACGGCTTCGCGTCACTGGACGCGGCGCTGCGCTGGCTCGACGACGAGTCGAGCTTCATCACCTCCGCGCTGCGGCACGCCGAGGGCGTCGACCAGCAGGCCGTGCTCGGGCTGCTCGGGGCGCTGTGCGACTACTGCCTGCTGCGCGGCGACCTGTACCGACTGGGCGAGCTCACGGAACTGTCGCAGGCGGTGGACCAGGGGCTGCTGGAGCGTTCGGTGCGCTGGCGTACGGGTATCGCGGCCCGTCAGCTCGGCGAGCTGGACAAGGCGCGGACGACGCTGTCGTCCGTCGTCGGCCTGTACCGGGAGGCGCAGCACGACGCGGGCGCGGCACTCGCGCTGTGCTCGCTCGGCATCACGCTGCACCACCAGGGCAACCTGACGGAGGCGGCGGCGAGACTGCACGAGGCCATCGAGCTGCAGTCCTCGCCCGAGCAGGCCGAGGACCGCGCGTGGTCACTGCACGCCCTGGCCGCGGTGGAACGCGACCGGGCCAACCTGGCGGAGGCGCTGCGGCTGCTGGAGACCGCGCTGCGGCTGCACCGCGAGGGGGAGTCGCTGCACGGCGAGGCGTGGACGCAGTTCCAGCTGGGGCAGGTGTGCCTGCGGATGGGGGACGTCGCGGACGCAGAGGCGGCGCTGCGCACGGCGCTCGACCTGTACGGCCGCACCCGCGACGACCGCGGCGAGGCGTGGGCGCTGACCCAGCTGGCGCGGGCCCGGCTGGTGGACGGCGATCCGGGCGCGGCGGTGGACGAGCTGCGTGCGGCGCTGTCCCGTCACCGGGAGAACGAGGACGCCCGCGGCGAGGCGTGGACCCTGTACTACCTGGGCCAGGCCCTGGAGGAACGCGGCGACCGGGACGAGGCGGTGCGCGAGCTGGAGCGGTCGCGGACGATGTTCTCGCGGATGCGGGACGTGTACGGGCTGGCCTGCGCGCGCCACCACTCGGGCCGCGTCACGCGCGACCAGCGGGCGGCGCAGACGGGCAACCTGCGCAACTCGGGATTCGCCCGGCAGCTGCTGATGGACGCTCGCGCGGACTTCGCCCGCATCAAGGTCGCCCACGGCGAGGCGTGGACGTGCCTGGAGCTGGCCCTGATCGACGCGGGGAACAACCGGGCCCCGCAGGCGCTGGCACTGTGCGACGAGGCGGCGGAGCTGTTCGCGTCCTACGAGGACCGTCGCGGCGGGGACTGGGCGGCGTTCCTGCGCTGCACGCTGCTGCCGTACGCGTCCCCGGGCGGGACGGAGGTCGGCACGGTGGTGGCGCAGGAGGAACTGGCCGAACTGATGGCGTCCCCGCACGCCTTCAGGGACGCGAAGCTGGAGGACTGCGCGGAGGCGCTGACGGTGATGCTGGACCGCGGCATCCGCCTGGAGGACGGCTGGCAGGCCTGGCATCTGGGCCTGGTCCCGACCCGCCACGCGCGGGAGGTGATGGGCGTCCCCCTGGACGCCCGCAAGTGAGTCGTTGCCCGGCCCGTCCGGCATGGGCTCACCCCAGCCCGTCCGGCGCTTGAGGACACGCCCGCAGGGCGTGCCGCGCCCAGCGGCGGGAAGCCGCCGACGAAGCAGCAGGGGCCCCGCCCGGCGAACGAGCACCGCGCCCGTCCCGGGCAACGACGAGGCCCGGCCCGGCTCCCGCGGGGCCGGGCGCGGGCCGTCAGGCCGAGTCGCCCGCCGGCTTACGCGACGCGGGCTCCCGCGTCGGCTCCGGCTCCTCCTCGAAGTTCACGCGGCCCATGTGCCGGTTCATCGACTTCATCAGGGCCCACACACCGACCGCCAGGGCCGCGAACACGAGAAAGCCCAGGACACCGGGGGTGACCTTGTTCTCGTCGAGCTCCTTGGCGAGGGTGGCGACGTGCGTCAGGGCGAGGTTTGCGCTTGCGCTCATGTCAGGCATTGTCCCGGATGCCCGCGAAGAGGTCGTCCTCGGGGAGGGAGGTATCGACGAGCGACTTCGCCAGCTCGTACTCCTCCGTCGGCCAGACCTCCTTCTGGATCTCCATCGGCACGCGGAACCAGCCGCCGTCCGGATCGATCTGCGTCGCGTGCGCGATCAGCGCCTTGTCGCGGACCTCGAAGAATTCGGCGCACGGCACGTACGTGGTCAGCGTGCGCTCGGCGCGCTGGAACTCCTTCCAGCGCTCCAGCCACTCCCCGTACGGGGACTCCAGGCCGCGCGCGAGGAGCGCCTCGTGCAGGGCGACCGTGCGCGGGCGGTTGAAGCCCTGGTTGTAGTAGAGCTTCTGCGGCTGGTACGCCGGTCCGTACTCGGACTCGGGGAACGTCTCGGTGTCCGCCGCGCCGTCGAAGGCCACCATCGTGATCTTGTGGGTCATGATGTGGTCGGGGTGCGGGTAACCGCCGTTCTCGTCGTACGTCGTGATGACCTGCGGACGGAACGCACGGATCTTGCGCACCAGCTCCCCCGCGGCCTTGTCGACGTCCTCCAGCGCGAAGCAGCCCTCGGGCAGCGGCGGCAGCGGGTCGCCCTCCGGCAGGCCGGAGTCGACGAAGCCGAGCCACTCCTGCTTGACGCCGAGGATCTCCCGGGCCTCGTCCATCTCCTTCTTGCGGACCTCGTGGATGTGCTCCTCGATGTAGGCGTCGCCCTGGAGCTTGGGGTTGAGGATGGAGCCGCGCTCGCCTCCCGTGCAGGTCACGACCAGCACGTCCACCCCCTCGGACACATACTTGGCCATCGTGGCCGCGCCCTTGCTCGACTCGTCGTCGGGGTGGGCGTGCACGGCCATCAGTCGAAGCTGCTCAGTCAAGACTCGATCCTCATGATTCGTCGCGTCGTGCGGCTTCTATAGTGACCGAATCGGCGGACGGAAAATTCCTGTGCCACCGGCACTCGAGAGGAACGATCATGGCGGCTGTACGCGAGGAGCTACCGCAGGGGCGTTACGGCCGCTCCGCGGACGAGCGCGCGGACCGCAGGCTGCGCATGACCGGCGCCGTGCTCGGCGCGGGGCTGCTCGCGATGGTCGGCTGGTTCGGCTACGACTACATCGCCGGCCAGAAGATCAGCGCCGAGGTGATCAAGTTCGATGTCGTCGAGGGCGCGAACGAGGTCCAGGTGCACCTGGAGGTGCGCAAGGACAAGGACGCCACCGGCACCTGCACCCTGCGCTCGCTCTCGGAGGCCGGCGGCGAGGTCGGCCGCCTGGACGTGCGGATCGGCCGTACGGGCGAGAGCAGGATCGACCAGGTCGTGAAGATCCGTACGACCGAGCAGGCGACGAGCGCCGAGCTGGTGGGCTGCCGCGCCGCCTGACCGCGCGGTTCCACCGGGCGGGTCACTCGTTTGACCAGGGCCTTTTCCTCCTGATCGGTTTTGTCCTCCCCCTTTCGCCCCGGAATTGTTAGGCTCGTGGTTTCGCCCACTCGGGACGGACAATCCTTCTGAGTAGGGCGATGCTTTGTATCCCAGTACCTACGAGGAGCACCTGTGACCCAGACCAGCGACAACGTCACCTGGCTCACCCAGGAGGCGTACAACCAGCTCAAGGCCGAGCTGGAGTACCTGTCTGGTCCCGCGCGCACGGAGATCGCCAAGAAGATCGAGGCGGCCCGTGAGGAGGGCGACCTGCGGGAGAACGGCGGGTACCACGCGGCCAAGGAGGAGCAGGGCAAGCAGGAGCTCCGTGTGCGCCAGCTGACCCAGCTCCTGGACAACGCGAAGGTCGGCGAGGCCCCCGCGGACGACGGCATCGTCGAGCCCGGCATGGTCGTCACGATCGCCTTCGACGGCGACGAGGACGACACCCTGACCTTCCTGATGGCGTCGCGGGAGTACGCGAGCTCGGACATCGAGACCTACTCGCCGCAGTCGCCGCTGGGCGTCGGTGTGAACGGCAAGAAGGTCGGCGACGAGGCCGAGTACGAGCTGCCGAACGGCAAGAAGGCCATGGTGAAGATCCTCGAGGCCAAGCCGTACACCGGCTGATCCCCCCGCATCGCACGGCGAAGGGGCCGGACCGCGCCAGGCGCGGTCCGGCCCCTTCCCGCTGTCCGGCCGGGGCCGCTCAGGCGGTCGCCGAGCGGTACTTGCGCACGGCGAGGGTCCGGAAGACCGCGATGATGACGAGCGACCAGACGATCGAGGCGATCACGGGGTGCTGCATCGGCCAGGCGTCCGACGGCGAGGCGCCGGGGTTGCCGAAGAGCTCGCGGCAGGCCTGGACGGTGGCGCTGAAGGGGTTCCACTCCGCGATGTGCCGCAGCCACGGGGTGAGCTTGCTGGAGTCCACGAAGGCGTTCGAGATGAACGTGACCGGGAAGAGCCAGATCAGGCCGCCGGAGGTGGCCGCCTCGGGCGTGCGGACCGAGAGTCCGATCAGGGCGCCGATCCACGAGAACGCGTATCCGAGCAGAAGCAGCAGGGCGAAGGCGCCGAGGGCCTTGGCGATGCCCTCGTGGGCCCGCCAGCCGACGAGCAGTGCGACGACCACGAGGACGACGACGGTCAGCGCGGTCTGCACGAGGTCGGCGAGCGTACGGCCGGTGAGGACCGCGCCGCGGGCCATCGGCAGTGAGCGGAACCGGTCGATGAGGCCCTTGTGCATGTCGTCGGCGATGCCCGCGCCCGCGCCCGCGGTGGCGAAGGTGACGGTCTGGGCGAAGATGCCGGCCATCAGGAACTCGCGGTAGACCTCCGGGGAGGTCGACTGGCCGATCTGCATCGAGCCGCCGAAGACGTAACTGAACAGCACCACGAACATGACCGGCTGGATCATGCCGAAGATGATCATCTCGGGGATCCGGGTCATGCGGATCAGGTTCCGCTTGGCGACGACGAGCGAGTCGCTGACCGACTGCCCGAAACCGCCGCGCGGCCGGGGGGCCACGACGGTGGCGGCGTCCACTGAGGTGCTCACTTCGCGCTCTCCTTCCGGTTCTTGCGGCCGTGGGCCTGGGACCGGGCCTCCTGTTCCCCGTCGTCACTCTCGTCGGCGACCTCGGCCGCGTGCCCGGTCAGCGAGATGAACACGTCGTCGAGGGTGGGCCGGCGCAGACCGATGTCGTCGATCTCCACGCCGCGGGAGTCGAGGTCGCGGATGACCTCGGCCAGCAGCTTGGCGCCGCCGGTGACCGGGACGGTCAGCTTGCGGGTGTGCTCGGCGACCGTGACGTCGCCCTTGCCGTAGGCGGCGAGGACCTCACGGGCGGGGGCGATCTCCTCGGGCTGGTGGACGACGACCTCCACGCGTTCGCCGCCGGTACGCGCCTTGAGCTGGTCGGCGGTGCCGCGGGCGATCACCTTGCCGTGGTCGACGACGCAGATGGTGTCGGCGAGGTGGTCGGCCTCCTCCAGGTACTGCGTCGTGAGCAGCAGGGTCGTACCGCCCCTGACGAGCTCCTGGATGACCTCCCACAGCTGCTGACGGTTGCGCGGGTCGAGACCGGTGGTCGGCTCGTCCATGAACATCACCGGCGGGGAGACGACCAGTGCCGCGGCCAGGTCGAGCCGCCTGCGCATGCCGCCGGAGTAGGTCTTGGCGGGGCGGTCGGCGGCCTCGGCGAGGTTGAAGCGGTCCAGCAGCTCGCCTGCGCGGATCTTCGCGGCGCGCGCGTTCATCTGGTAGAGCCGGCCGACCATCTGGAGGTTCTCCCGGCCGGTCAGGTACTCGTCGACGGCGGCGAACTGACCGGACAGGCCGATGGACCTGCGCACCTCGTTGGGGTGCTTGAGGACGTCGATCCCGGCGACGACGGCGGAGCCGCTGTCGGGCCGGAGGAGGGTGGTCAGCACGCGCACGGTGGTCGTCTTGCCGGCGCCGTTCGGGCCGAGAAGTCCGAGGACCGTGCCTTCCGGGACGTCGAGATCGACGCCGTCGAGTGCCCTGACGTCGCCGAAGGTCTTCACCAGACCTTCCGCGTGGATGGCGCCTGGCATGGGGGTCTCCCAAGGGACAGGTGGAATGGGTCACTTCTGGACGCAAGCATGCAAAGGAACGCGCATCCACACAGGCGGATGCGGTCATGTGTTCACAGTATCGCGATACATCGCGTCTCATCAAGCGAGTCGCGACACTCGGAGCGCACGGATGCCGCGCGGTGGCCGCCGGAGCGCCCGCCGACCCGGCGGGCCTCAGTCGAGGATGGTGTAACCCTTGGCACGCAGGGCCGCCGCGACCTCCTCGCAATGTTCCGGCCCCTTCGTCTCCAGGTGCAGTTCCACTTCGACCTCCGTGAGCCCGAGCCGCGGATCGGTCCGCACATGACTCACGTCGAGGACGTTGGCGTCCGCCACCGACAGCGCCCCCAGCAGCCCGGCCAGCGCGCCCGGACGGTCCGTCAGACGCAGCCGCAGCGACAGGTACCGTCCCGCCGCCGCCATGCCGTGACGCAGGATGCGCTGCATCAGCAGCGGATCCACGTTGCCGCCCGACAGCAGTGCGACCACCGGGCCGTCGAACGACGCAGGATCGCTCAGCAGCGCCGCCACCGTGCTCGCCCCGGCCGGCTCGACCACCATCTTGGCCCGCTCCAGACAGAGCAGCAGCGCGCTGGAGAGCTCGTCCTCGGAGACCGTACGGACGTCGTCCACAAGATCGCCAATGATTTTGAACGGCACGTCCCCGGGCCGGCCGACCTTGATCCCGTCCGCCATCGTCGTCGGCGCCTCGATCGACACCGGCCGCCCCGCCGCCAGCGAGGGCGGATAGGCCGCCGCGCCCTCCGCCTGCACGCCGATCACCTTCACATCGGGCCGCAGCGCCTTCACCGCCACGGCGATGCCGGCCACGAGACCGCCGCCGCCGACGCCGACGAGGATCGTCCGCACCTCCGGGCACTGCTCCAGGATCTCCAGCCCGACCGTGCCCTGGCCCGCCACGATGTCCGGGTGGTCGAAGGGGTGGATGAACACCGCGCCCGTCTCGCGCGCGTACTGCTCGGCCGCCGCCAGCGTCTCGTCGACCACGTGCCCCACGAGCCGCACGTCCGCGCCGTACTCCCGCGTCGCGGCCACCTTCGGCAGCGGGGCGCCGACCGGCATGAAGACGGTGGAGCGCACCCCGAGCAGCGACGACGCCAGCGCGACACCCTGCGCGTGGTTGCCGGCGGACGCGGCGACCACTCCGGCCGCGCGCTCCTCCGGCCGCAGGCCGGCGATGCGCACATAGGCCCCGCGCAGCTTGAACGACCCGGTGCGCTGCAGGTTCTCGCACTTCAGGTGGACGGGCGCCCCCACGAGCCGCGTCAGGTGCCTGCTGCCCTCCATCGGCGTCATCCGCGCCACCCCGGCCAGCATCTTCTGGGCTCCGCGGATGTCGTCGAGGATGACGGAGCGCAGGATCTCGGGCGTGCGGAAGCTCATGGCACAAGTCTCGCAGTTCGCCCCGCCGACCGGGCCGCCGTCCGAATCCCGGGCGGTCTGCCGCAGGATTGTGCAGCGCCCGTACGCGCCACGGCCCGGCCGCGTACTCTGTCCCCCACCAACCGACCACCGCACGAGAGAGCCCCCCACTGCCATGCCCACTTCACAGGACATGACGACAGATCTCGCTCCCGGCCTCCTCGATGCCCTCCAGCACCAGGTGGCCGTCTTCGCCCGGCGCGCGGAACAGACCCGGCTCGGTGGCGTGGGCCAGGTCCGCAACTCCATGGACCGCGCCGCCTACCTGCTGCTCAACCGCCTCGACCAGGAAGGCCCCATGGGCGTCAAGGCGCTCGCGGCGGGCATGGGGATCGACTCGTCGACCGTGACCCGCCAGGTCGCTCCGCTCGTCGACACCGGCCTGGTCAAGCGCACCTCGCACCCGGAGGACGGCCGCGCCGTCGTCCTGCAGCTCTCCCCCCGCGGCCAGGCCCGCCTCGACGAGGTCCGCGCCTCGCGGCGCGAACTGATGCGGCAGGTCACGGAAGGCTGGACGGAGAGCGAGCGCGAGTCGTTCTGCACCCTGCTCACCCGCTTCAACACCGCCCTGTCCGCCCGCCAGGCCGGGCTGCCGCCGGCGGAGGCGGAGGCTTCGCCGGCCTCCTGACCAGGGCGGGGCCGATGGCCCCCGCCGACCCCTTGACCGGGGACGCGGCATGGGCCCTATATGAGGACGTGAGCGAGCGGAATCCGGCCAGGGACCGCCGCCGTGCCCGGGAATTCGACGCCTTCGTGGCGGGCGCGGCCGGCCGGCTGCTGCACGCCGCGACCCTGCTCACGGCCGAGCCCGCGGGCGCCAACCCGTACGCGCAGCACCTGCTCACCGCCGCGCTCGCCCGCACCTACGCCGACTGGGACCGGCTGCGCGGAGAGGACCCGTACGACCGCACCCGCCAGGAGCTCGCCAACCGCTTCGCGCGCGGCGCTTGGCGTCACCACCGCTCGGGGGACGGGGTGCTCGCCCGGCTCAGCCCGCAGGAGCGCCTGATCCTGGTGCTGCGGCTGTACGAAGGGGTCGCCGAGGAGCAGACCGCCGCGCTGCTGGGCATCCCCGCGGACCGGGTGCGCGCGATCTGCACACGGGCCGTCGCCGTCATGCGCAGCACTCCGCCCCGGCCTCCGGCGGCCCGGCTGCGGGCGGCGTCATGAGCGGCGCCGACCGCAAGGAGAGCGAGGTCCGCCGGATGATGGAGGGCCCCCTGCCCGCCGTGCCCGCCGATCTCGGCGTCCGCGCCGCGACCCACGGCGGACGACTGCTGCGCCGCCGGCGCGCGCTGCGCCGGGCGGCCTGGCTGCTGATCGTCGCCGCGGCCCTCGCCTTCGCGGTGTGGGCGACGGTGAACCAGCCGTGGGTGGCGCCGCCGTCGGAGACGACACCGCCGCTCGAAGGCTTCTGACGTGCGACGACGCGCACCGCGGCGAGGTCGTCCGTCCTGCCGCGTCCGCCGGTCCCTCCGGATCTATCCTGGAAACGAGCGGCACCCAGCGAGCCGAGGAGGCCCTCATGACCAGGAAAGTCGTCGACTGCCGCAAGAGCCCGAGCGTCTCCGGATGCACCCTCACCATCTCCGGCGAGGAGGACGAAGTCATACGGGCGGCCGCCGAGCACGCCGTGTCCGTCCACGAGCACACCGACGGCCCCGAGCTGCGGCAGATGATCCGTGACTCCCTCGAGGACGAGAAGGTCACTGCCTGACCCGGCACCCGCACATCGGGCCCCGGCCGTACCCGGCCGGGGCCCGATTGCGTACGACAGGGGTCAACTCCCTCAGCCGAGCGCCTGCTTGAGGTCCGCCAGCAGGTCGTCGGCCGCCTCGATGCCCACCGACAGCCGCACCAGGTCGCCCGGCACCTCCAGCGCCGAACCGACCACCGACGCGTGCGTCATCCGCCCCGGGTGCTCGATCAGCGACTCGACGCCGCCCAGCGACTCGCCCAGCGTGAACAGCTTGGCGCGGTTGCAGACCTCGACCGCGGCCGCCTCGCCGCCCTCGACCCGGAACGACACCATGCCGCCGAACGCCTTCATCTGCTTCGCCGCCACCTCGTGTCCCGGGTGCTCCGGCAGGCCCGGGTAGAGCACCGAGGTGACCTTCGGGTGCTTGGTCAGCATCTCCGCGACGCGGGTCGCGTTCTCGCTGTGGCGGTCCATGCGCACCGGGAGCGTCTTGATGCCCCGCAGCACCAGCCACGCGTCGAACGGGCCGGCCACCGCTCCCATCGCGTTCTGGTGGTACGCCAGTTCCTCGCCCAGCCCCGCGTCGGCCGCGATCAGCGCACCGCCCACGACGTCCGAGTGACCGCCCATGTACTTGGTCAGCGAGTGCACGACGACGTCGGCGCCGAGGGAGATCGGCTGCTGGAGGTAGGGGCTCGCGAACGTGTTGTCGACGACGAGCTTCGCGCCCGCCGTGCGCGCCACGTCCGCGACCGCCGCGATGTCCGTGATGCCGAGGAGCGGGTTCGACGGGGTCTCGACCCAGATCAGCCGCGTACGGTCGTTGACCGCCGCGCGCACCGCCGCCGGGTCCGAGGTGTCCGCCACGGAGAAGTCCACGCCCCACCGCTCGACCACCTTGGCGAACAGCCGGAACGTGCCGCCGTACGCGTCGTTCGGGATCACCACGTGGGCACCGGGCTTCAGCAGCGTACGCAGCAGGCAGTCCTCCGCCGCGAGCCCGGACGCGAAGGCCAGACCGCGCCGGCCGCCCTCGATCGCGGCCAGGTTCTCCTCCAGGGCGGTCCGGGTCGGGTTGGCGCTGCGGCTGTACTCGTAACCGCCCCGCAGCCCGCCCACGCCGTCCTGCTTGTAGGTGGAGACCTGGTAGATCGGCGGCACGACGGCGCCGGTCAGCGGGTCCGCGGTGTTGCCCGCATGGATGGCGCGGGTCTCGAAGCTGTGCAAGGTGTGGTCGTCGCTCATGAGGCCCGAGCGTAGTCCCGCGAGGGGCGGTGCGCGGCGCGGACCTGCCCGCCGTGGACGCGGCGGGCGTCCGGGACAATGGAGCCATGGAGATTCTCTGGTTCCTGATCGCGATGTGCATGCTGGCCGCGGTCATCGGCCCCGTCCTCAGGCGCCGCCACGCGGGCATCCGGCTGGCCCGCCCCGGCTCGCCCGACGCCGCCGACCCGGACGACTACGGCTTCCTGCGCCAGGAGGAGCTGGACGTGCGCCTGCCCGGACCGGACCAGGACCTCCTCGACGTGCTCGACGTCGTCCAGCGCACCCAGGACTGGCGCGCCGCCGCCCAGCTGCTCGCCGGCACGCCGAAGGAGGGCGAGGTGCGCTGGCAGCGCGTCCAGGCCTTCGCCGGCGCCGCGTCGCTGGAGCTCCAGCAGCAGCCCGGACAAGAGGGGCAGCGCGAAGCGCTTCAGCCAGGGGTGGTCGGGCGACGGGCGGGGGCGTGGCTGCGCGCCTGGCGCGCTCAGGCGCCGAAGGACGCGGGCGGCGCCCAGGTGCACGCCGAGTTCCTCGTCCAGCAGGCGTGGCGGTCGTCGGCCGCCGGCACGGACGACTTCCGGATCATCCTGGAGGAGGCCAGGTCCGTGTGCGCCGAGGCCGCGCTCCTGGCGCCCGGCGACCCGGTCCCGTACATCGTCGAACTGGCCGTCGCCCGCGGGCTCGGCGACTCACCGGAGCAGTTCGACCAGCTGTGGGCGAACGTCATCGACCGGGCGCCCACCCACATGGGCGCCCACCTCGCCGCCCTCCACTACCTGTGCGAGAAGTGGCACGGCTCCCGGGAGGAGGCCGACCACTTCGCGACGACCGCCGCCGCACGGGCGCCGCAGGGCTCGCTGCTCGCGGCCCTGCCGCTGTTCGCGGTGTACGAGCACCTGCCCGAGCTCAACCTGGTCACCGGCTTCTACCAGAGCGCCGTGGTCACCAAGGCCGTGGAAGGCGCCCTGTACGCGGTCCACTCGGCCCGCCCCGACGACCCGATGCTCGCGCACGTGCGCCATCTGCTCGTGATGTTCCTGGTCCGCTCCGAGCGCTGGGCCGAGGCGATGAACCAACTGGTCCACGTGGACGGCCACGTGGGCGCCCTGCCGTGGACGCACAACAGCGATCCGGCGGCCGAGTACGCGGTCTACCGCGCCCTCGCGGTGGCGGGCTACGAGGCCAACGGCGGCAGCCCGGCGACGCTTCCGCACTGACCCGGCGCGCCGCCCCGGACGGGGAGGCCGACCGGAATTCCCGGTGGCGCCGGGACGTTGTTCCCGGTGCCGTCACCGTGAAGGAGAACCGCCATGCTCTTCGGCCGTACGCCCGTGCTGCCCACCCCGGAGGAGGCCCTCAAGGGCCGCCCCGCCCCGTCCTTCACCGTCCCCGACCGCCACACGGTCCTCGGCAACCCGCTGCTGGGCCCCTACCCCGAGGGCCTGGAGGTCGCCGACTTCGCCCTGGGCTGCTTCTGGGGCGCGGAGCGGAAGTTCTGGCAGACGAAGGGCGTGTGGACGACCCTCGTCGGCTACCAGGGCGGCCACACCCCGAACCCGACGTACGAAGAGGCCTGCTCGGGCCTGACCGGCCACACGGAGGCGGTCCGCGTCGTCTTCGACCCCGCGGTCGTGTCGTACGAGCAGCTGCTCAAGCTGTTCTGGGAGTCCCACGACCCGACGCAGGGCTTCCGCCAGGGCAACGACGTGGGGACCCAGTACCGCTCGGCGATCTACACCCACTCCCCGGCCCAGGAGTCCGCGGCCAGGGCGTCGCGCGAGTCCTACCAGAAGGTCCTGACGGGCTCGGGCTACGGCACGATCACCACGGAACTGCTGCCGGCGGAGGGCCGCCCGTTCTATCCGGCCGAGGCGTACCACCAGCAGTACCTTTCGGACACCAAAAACCCGAACGGGTACTGCGGCCTGGACGGGACCGGCGTGTCCTGCCCCATCGGCGTCGCCAAGGCCGACGGGTGAGCACTGGCGTCACACCGACGCTGCTGGAAGCGCTGTGGCGGGAACGACGGCCGTCGGGCCCGCCCATTGCCCACACGTTCCGCAGCACGTACGCGGATCGCTGGGTGCGCTTCCACAGTCTCCCCGGCTCGAAGCGCTACCCGCAGTCCGAGGACGAGTACGCGATCGTCCTGGAGCGGCACAACACGATCCTCGACGAACTGTTCACGGGCCTGGAAGTGTTCGTCGTGACCATGGATTGGTCGTGCACACCGACCGGTCCCGCCGGCTACCCGACACCACGAGAGGAACTCCACCCCGACAGCGTCCGCTGGTGGATCGAATCGGACCAGGCCGACCCGGATCCGGAGTTCCACACCCACACTCGCCTCTTCGCCGATCGACGTCGGTGGCGACACGGCTGCGCCGATGACCTGCTACGCGCCGTCGCCGACGAGACGCTCGTCGAAATGTTCATCACCGACACGGGGCTTCAACGCATCCACCACCCATACGACGGCGGCGCAGACGTCATCCTCACCACGGCTGCCGAGCGAGACGAGCTTCGCAACCGGCACGCCGCCTGGCTCTCCAACCACCCTGCTGGCCTCTGACGAGCGGGAACTGCTACCTCGGCGTCTCTGGATCTCTGGACCTTAGACGGCCCGTCCGACCCACCAACAACGTAGGACCGGCTGAGGGCTGACACCAGCAGTACCTTTCGCGCAACACGGCTACTGCGGGCTCAGCGGGACGGGGTCAAGCTAAGTACCCCGTTCGAGACGAACTGGGGGGCGTCTTGCCCGACGGGCATCGCCCCGGCGCCGGACGTCACGGAGCAATAGCCTGCCATGCTCGTGTTGGACCCAACCGGCCGTGCCACCGACGATCACTCAGGACGGTGCCACGGCCGGTAAGCCCACCGTCTTAACGATGGCTCCATAGAGCGCCAGCCTTCCTGGAGCGGGTTTTCGGTCAAACCATGCGTCGAGGGCATGGCTCGCTACGTCCCTCGCCACGATTACAGACATGGCGACATCGGCGGCGAGAAGCAGTCGGCTCGGTGGTTTAGGGCAATGGTGGGGTGTCTTGGCTGGCGCTCTACTCATCGCCGCGTGGATCAATGGAGCAGCCGGCCCTGCGGTGATCATCGTCCTCTCCGCCGCTGTGCTCCTCTGGTCCTTCTTTCAAGCTCCGGTGACCTGTGGAGCGCCGGTCAGAGGACGGGACGACGGCTGCCGTAACAACGCAAGCGGCCTCCTCATGGGCTGCCACATCCGCCAGCACCGGTGGCAGAAGCTAAAAATGCTGATCGTTCGGCGGCGGGTCCGCGAGTTCTGCTCCGGACTGTTCTCGGACGGCAAGGCCACCCTCGTCACGCTTGCAGCAGTGGGAAGCTTTCTCTCCGGACTGGTGGCTTTGATACCCGGTGCTGCCGTCCACTGATCCGCAGCCGAACTCTGATAGCGCCGGCAGCCTTGGACGACCTCAGGCTTCGGTGAACTCTCGGAGTTCGCTCGTCGAGAGTCCAACGGTTGCCAGCGGCGTCATTGAAGGCCGCGACCGGTCGATTGTTGTCAACAGTCGCTTGGGAGCCCATCTTTGGCCTGATCCAGCCGATTATGTTCGTGGTCCCCTTCACGTACGTCTTCGATGACTCGATTCCTGGTGACCTCCATATCCAACGCGTTCGTGGACTCCCCGCAGATGGCGTCCTGGGTGCAACCGATCGCCAAGTGGAACCCGTTCAGCGCCACCGTCCAGGCATGCCGCAAGGTCTTCGGCGACCCGAACGTCTCACCGTCCGACGCCTGGCCGATGACCCACCCTGTCTGACCTCGATCATCTAATCTTGATCAACGCGATCTTCCGCACGCTCGCGGTCCGCAAGTACCGCCGGGCAGCCGGTTGGGCGTTCAGCTTCTTCGGTGCCCTACTATCCGAAATATAGAAACCGAAGATATCGCCAGTATGAAAGCTTTCGTGCGCCCATCGTCAGCGAGTCTCTTGATTGACTCAGATGATGCAGGTCAGTCGCACTTGCGCGAATATCGCCAATCTGATCATCCAGCTCTCTTCTTCGCTCCCTAAGGGCCTCCAATTCCTTCTGGTGTATATCCGCTAGGCGTGTACGACTAGCTGCGAGTTCCTGCCTAGCTTCGCTTCGCTTCTGCTCTGCCTCCTGGTCGACCGCCGACTTTCGAGCCAAGACTGACTCAAATCGCGGCTCGAAAGTCCTATCAATTTCCGCGCCTTCGTCCACAGACAGGCGCACAGGGCATGAAGCTCGAACCTCCTCTTCGCATTGCTGGCGCCACGCGTACAGAGCATCCGCCTTCGCTGGTCCGATTCCGGAAACTTTTACGGATCTTCCATCACCTGTCATCAGCAAGGCATCAGCTCCTCCTTTGATTCGTTTTACCCCAGATATGTCTGCCGCGGCACGAAGGCCAAGCTCCACAAGTGAAGAAATGTTCTTCGATGTGATCCCAGAAAGATGAGCATCAGAAAGCAAGAAAGACGGCAATCTCTTCCCCACCCAGGGCTCTTGAAGGGGGCGCAATTTTTCAGAGAAAACACGCTCTTTCTCCGCCTTTAGACTGCGCAACTCCTGGTCTAGCGCTTCTACTGCCGAGCTCCTAGCCGATTCGATCCGTGCGTACGTCCTATGAAGCTGGCGCGTCAGCTGTTGATTCTGATCAATATTCTTCTCGATCCTTTCTTCTTCGCCTTCTATGATCAGAGCGCGTTCATCGTGAGCTGTCGCATAATTGGCTGAGGCCTCTTTGGCCAGCATAAGAAGCTGATCCAAACTTCGCTGCTTCTTGCGGAGGGCATCTAGTTCGCCACGCCTGGCACGGGCGGTAGCAGCTAGGGCGAAGAATAGGGATGACATGCAAAATACGCAAAGAACGACGGCGTTAAAATCCACGTAGTGAGTCGTTCCTGCGATCAGCGGAGCAGTAGCGGTGAGCGCTCCGAGCAAAGCAAGAAGGAACTCTCGCAAATGGCGACCTTGAAACGATTCGACAGAAAAATCTTTCCTGATGATGTTCGTTGAAAGGTGACCATCGAGCCATGATGGCCGATCCATCTGCGCATCAGAAACGAGCTCCGAAGTGCTGTTGACTGGGTTGGGCCGCTCCACCTCTGTGTCAGTAGAAAATAGGTTCAAATCAAGCTTTGAGATCTCGTCAAAAGGCTTTTCGCACAGCAATCTAAGCTGGCTCATAGCAGTGTTGACTACAGGGTTAGAGTGACGCAAGAGTCGGGGAAAGTGCGCCGAGCTAGCCGGATCCGAGAAGTCATCTTCGGACAGGATCAAGTACTCACCGTCTGCCTCATGCAATTGCGTCCAAAGAGCAGGATCCGCAGCCACAGAGATCAGCGAAGCGTAAACCACCCATGCCGAGAAATTGTCCATATCGGGACCAAAATTATCGAGAGTCCGATGTGGAGACTGGTAGTTTCGATGCCCGGTTTCGTTGCCTCGTTGGCCAGCCAGCGCTGGCACGAAAAGACCGTCATAGTCGACCAATCGCAACGTGCCGTCTTGGGCAACTAGCAGATTGCCGTGCTGAAGATCACCGTGAGCTATATCGTTACGATCGAGATCATTTATGAGTTCTGCAAATCTGCGAGCCATCTCCGCCACCGCCGCCTGGTCTTGATGGTGGATGCTCAACCATTGCGATAGATGAACTCCCTCGACCCAATCCATTTTCAAAATGGGATATCGGACCCCTTCGACAAGAATTCCATCGGATATGTACTCGAAATCCATTTTCCATGGTTGCGAAAGGGACTCAGCGTCCACTTTAGCGAGGTGCTCACTGACCTTTTGATACCTGCCCTCTTGGTCGCTCACATGCCTTGTGAAGCACTTGATCGCCGTACGTCGCCGGCCGTCGGCGCCGATAAGTGAAAAAACGGTGGCTGAGCTCCCAGATATTGGCTTCGGCATCCCAATTGCATTCAGAACGGGCTTGGAGTTCCTGAGGTCATCACGGTGGAAGCAAAGTCGTGTGTCTTGAAGGGCGGTAGAGTACTGAGCTCCGGTCGGAAGTCTCCGAACTTTGTGTTCCTCAGCTACTTCAGCACGAAAGTCCGTCACCTGGTCACCCCGAAGTGCAGATATGCATAAGGGTGATGTCATCATTTTGCAAGGCACCGCTCGCCATCAAAGACGACAACCACGACTTGAATGCTGACCTATTTTCGGTACGACTGAATCTCCTTAGCTGATCCAGAATCCCTTTCAGTTCTCCCGGATGCGTGTTCTCAACAGTAGAAAGGAACCAGGCTGCAAGGGCGTCTGTCATGAGAAAGAAGTCATCGCCATGTCTGAAAGAGCCATCGAAGAAAGCTGTGCGCTGACAAACAAGGTCCCGATTGGCATTACTCCCGAGAAGATTCGGTGTATTACCGAAGTCAGCCGAATACTCGATGGGGAAAAGAGATATAACCTCTTGTCCTCGGAGTTGGAAGACACAGGAGTCCCCTAGAGCGGCCGCATGCCAGAAACCATCTTCCTTTCCCTCGTAGACCGGCTGGGCATGGCCGTAATCAAGGCGCACGGCTAACAGCGTGGCGAATGCCCCAGATGCCAATTTCGCCTCTTCGTACCATCTCAACGGGCGGCCATCGGTAACACGCTGATCAATGTAGCGGGCAAGCCACCTTTCCCAGTGGCCCACGAGTTGGTTAATGAAGTAACGGAAACTAGGACCGGGGCCCGTGAGAATTTCCGGAACCCAGTAGGCTCGGTGGGCAACACGCCGGGCGATCATGTTTGACCATGCCCGTGCAAACATGCTTTCCGACGCGCCATCGGAAATGACCGCTACTACCGGCCCGAAGCATTGCTCGCTGAGAGAACTCTTCGGGATGACGCAGTAGGAGTCCTCACACTCGACTTCGCTGTTTCCCTGTTTAGGTATTACTACAGCTTTCACTGTAACGAAATGAGAATTCACCGTAGGTCCGTGGAGCGTGTGCCGATGTCGAGGAACTGAACTACGGCACTGATATCTGCATTGTATACAAAACCGCGAGTTTCATCGCTCACTCGATAGCCCAACGATGTCGCATAAGAACGCATATGGCCGGGGAGTTGACTCGACATCGCGAACAACTGGCGGGAGTACGAGTCAGGCAGTGCAGCGTCAGAGTGAGGAAATGTTACGGGTTGACCGCCGGCCGCAGATACATGGAGGTTGAACAGAAGGGCTGCACCGTCTGCGGTTGTGTGGGTGCAAATAGCATGACCGGAATCGGCTGGATCGCCGTCTGTGGACTCGCCATCCGAGAGGTTGAGTACAATCGGAGGGAAGCTCCCCGGATACTCTTCCACCCAGCTAGCAACCAAATTATCCGCATACTGCAATGCTCGGTTCATTGGTGTACCCCCATCCGCTACTGGCTCCAGCCAAACCGGAAAGCTGGCAGCGGTGTCTACGAGACCACCTGCGCCGTCGGGCACTTTCTTGATGCGCTGGTCCACTCTTGCCGGGTTGTCTGCGATCTGAGAAAGGGGGACGAGATCGCGATCTGCGAGTTTACCGCTGAATGCGGATCCTACAGACTGGCCGTATCCAATGACCGCAACCTGAAAGTAGTCGCGAACTCCCGATTCTTTGGCACACTTGATTGTCAACTCGTATAGAAGGCGGTTGATGGCGTCCGCGACGACTTCTGATTTCGTTTGTGGGACGTCGCCACCGATCGCACTCGCCATGGATCCAGAGCGGTCCACCAAGAAGATGATGCAAGCGGGATTGGTACGGCTGATCTCTGCGGTATACACCATCTCGGCCTCCTGGACTGTGTGAGTCGGGTTGAGCCCAGGCTGCACCGTGGCGACTGGCCCCCCGTCAGGACACGCTAGTCTAGTGGGCTTTGTAGCGTAGGACAGACCTTCGGGTGAACCTGGGGTTGAGGCGAGCGAGGCTGAGCGCTTGGGACCTCTGGGGATTGGGCTCTCACTTTGCTGCCGGCTCACAGTGAGTGAAGGACTGGGCGTTTGGCAGTGGGCAGCGAGCGGCCAGGTTGCACACGACGTAAGAAGCGGAATTTAGGCTTCCGGACTGGTAAGGCACTCTACATTGACTGTGTCGGAGTGGAGGAGGGGTATGTCGGAGGACGAGAGCGGTGTCGGGAGACGGCTAGCTAGGTCTCTCAAGCGTCAAGCCGCTGAAGCAGAGGCTGTACTGCATACTCGACGTCGGGCAAACCGGTGGTTTCGGTTTAGTTCGGGAGTGGTGGCGTTCGCTGTCCTCTCTGCTGGATTGGCTTCTGCTGCTGCGTGGGGTAATGCAATAGTTGAAAAGTTTGACCTAGTTTGCAGTGTCCTGGTAGTGGCTTTCGGTGGAATTGCTATAAGTATCAAGAAGTGGGTTCGGCGTCGGGGGCTCCCCTCGCTTGAAGAGGCCGAGTCAAGCCTTGAGAGAATTCGGGATGATTTGCGCTGGACAGAGGCAGGCAACACTGTTGCCAGTCACGTTAGCCAAAGTCTCTACAAGGCGGATATATCTGCTCACATTTCGCAATATCAAGAGGAGAGCGACAAATATCGCAAAGTCCACAACAGGCTCCAGTCGGTAATTATTGTGGGATCTCTTTGTACAACGACAGTGGCTGCTCTGCAGGCGGGCCCCATGACGATTGATCGATGGTTCACAGTTGGTTTCAGCCTTGCTGTTGGACTTGCCGCGGGATTTATGGGATATTTTAAGTTTCGTGAGCGGAGTTTCTATCTACAGCAGACTGCTGACCTGATTGAGCAAGAGGTCAACGCGATGACCTTGGGTATCGCTGACTACTCGGGGCTGAGCCGTCAGGAGGCCCTCGCGCGTCTCGTTGAGAGAGTCGAAGTATTCCGAAATGAGCAGCGGCGCCGACAACAGCAATTGGACCAGCCGGTGGAAGAGCAGGTTGCTGGATCCGCTGAATGGAGTCGGTCTTCAGCCGGGCCGCCGAGCTGACTTGCTTGGCGATTTGAGGCTCAACTGAGCGAATACGTCGTTCTCCTGGACCGCTCGTGCACTGTGGACAGCCCAGGTACGGTCAAGAGCGTGTCTGGCGCGCGTCGGGTTGGTCACCCATTGGCGTGCGCTGGTTGATCGCGCGCGACTAGGGGAGCTGGTACGGGCATGGCGGTTGACGCTGCTCGCACGGATGAGGGGTTCACGTCGGCTAGGGCTGCGCAGGTGATGAGCGCGGCGTGCCGGGCGGCGGGGTTGGACGGCAGAGGGGCAGAGCTGATCCGGCTGGGAGAAAACGCGCTGTTCCGCCTGGACACGGCGCCGGTGATCGTGCGTGTGGCGCGGGGCGAGCCATGGCTACCCAAGGCTCGTGTCGAGGTGGCTGTGTCGCGGTGGCTGGCCGGGGAGGGGTTTCCTGCCGCACGCCTAGTCGACGGGTTGGATAAGCCGTTCTTGATCGATGGCCACCCGGTGACCTTCTGGCGCCTCATCGTCGAGGGCGACCGTAAGGCTACGTACGGGGAGCTGGGGGGCATCCTGCGGGATCTGCACTCCATGACGGTGCCTGCCGGGGTGGAGCTTCCGTCGTTCGACCCCTTCGATAAGCAAGAGCTGCGGATCCGCCGGGCACTGATCCCGGAAGACCACAGGGTCTTCCTCCGTAAGCGCTGGCGAGAGCTGCGTGATCAGTTCGAGGAGTTGAAGTTTGGGAGCCCGAAGGGGCCAGTGCACGGTGACGCGCACGTGCAGAACCTGATGGTGAACGATCGGAGTGAAGTCATCCTGATCGACTTCGAAGCCTTCTGCTTCGACCATCCCGAGTGGGATCTGATGGTTACGGCGGTGGAGCACCACAGCCTTGGATGGCAGACCGACGAGCAGTATGCCGACTTCGTGCGGGCGTACGGGCGGGACCTGTACGACTGGCACGGTTACGACACGCTCCGGCGGCTCCAAGAGTTCGGCATGACGACGTGGCTCATGCAGAACGTGCGGGAGGACGAAGGGACCGCGGCCGAGTACCGCCGGCGCATCGCTGCCTTGCGTAACGACGATGCGCCGCGCGACTGGCGCCCTTGGTAGCTGTTACTCATCCTCGTCCAGGCGGGCGAGTGCTTCGTTCACCCGCTCGTTGAAGGCGACGACGGCGGGGTTGGTCGCGTACGCACTGACCTCCGCCTGGAAGTCGGTGACGTAGCGCTGGAAGCGGGAGGACTGGAGGGAGTCGCCGCCGTCCACGGCAAGGCTTGCTGTGGTGACGGCGGCTTCCAGTTCGCCATTCAGTAGCTGACTCTGGGCGAGCACCATGCGGCAGAAGCCAAGGGTGCGGGCGTACTGCGGATCAGTCGTGTTTACCGCCCGCTGTGCGTGCTCGACCGCTTCACGGCGCATCTTCAGATCGCGGAAGCAGTGGCAGAACTCGCCCAAGAGCTCTGCGTCGTCGAAGTAGCTCAACCACGCCGGGTCCTCGGCGCTCTCGGCACGCTCGAAGTGGCGTTCTGCTTGGTTCATCGCAAGGGCCGCGCCAGTCCGGTCTCCCGCGTTGGAGAGCGCTCGGGCCTCCATCGACCAGTAATTCGCCATGGCACGCGGGGTGGCGCGGCCCTTGGCGCCTTCGACGGCCGCGCGGGCCAGCTGGATGGCCTGGGCGTGGTTACCAAGGTAGTTCGCCTGGTGGCTGAGGTTGCCGAGAATGCGGGAGCCGAACATGCGGTCGTCGATGACCTGGGCCAGGCGCAGTGTGGATGTGAGATACCGGTGGGCGAGCCGGTGGTTTCCGGAGTCGTATGCGGTCCACGCGAGCAGCTGGGAGACCTCGGCGGCGGCGCCGAATAAGGCCGTGCCTACCTTCTCGCTGTAGCTGGCGCTGAGCAGCGGCAGTACTTCATGGCGGAAGTAGTGCCGCAGCGCCTTGTGACCGTGGCCTCCGCCGTATTTGAAGTCGAGCTGCATGAAGGTGGCGGCGGCGTCCCTGATCGCCCGTACGTCGCGCATACCCACCCGTTGGTGAGCGGGTCTGTCTGCCTGGATGCCGTCGGGGCGCGCGATCATCCACGACAGAACCGCAGAACTGAGTTCGGCGTCCGCAATGATCAGTTGCTCGGATGTCACCGCGTCGGCGCGCTCTTGAGCGAGTCCGTCCAGCATGGACAGCACGTCGGGGACCGTGCTCGGATAGCTGATCGGCTCTGGTGCGGTGGGCCGTGTGTGGTCGAAGAAGCCGAGATCCCCTGGCGTGATGCGGCGGCCAAGCTTGGCGCTCAGTACGTCAGCCATGATCGCCGCTGTCTCCGGCTTGATCCCTGCGCCGTCTCGCCATCGCTGCACGGCAACGTGGGTGGTCCCGAGACTGATACCGCGCTGGGCGGCGGCATCCTTCATGCGCTTCGCAAGGCCCTTGTTAGAAACCCTGGCCTCGTCCATGACTGCGATCAACTGCGCGTTCGGCTCTCGGCTCATGCTCCCCTGCCAACCCGAGAATGACGGCGAGTGCTCATCCTGTCACAGCAGTATCACCCCGGGGGGTTCATCCGCGAACCCCTTTGGCTTTGCAGGTGTTCACGTGAACCCCCTGGTGAACGCTCCCGATCGCGCCCACTGCGCCGTGTACTGGCTTGCGTGAATCAAGCGGTGACATTAGGGCCGACGGAGGCTCAGAAGGGGACGTGATGGACGCGGGAAAAGCCGAGTACGTGGCGCGAGAGGTGGAGGCGTACGCCCACTGGTTCGCGGTGCCGGATCCGTCCGCCGACGCGCACTTTCTGGCGCTGACGCTCTTCGCTGAGTGCGGCGACGTGGCACGCATCGCTCGCGAGACGACGTCGGCATTCCTGCGCGGCATCGTGACGGGTGAAGTCGTGCATGACGCCCGACTGGCCATCTCGGAGCTGGTCGGGAACGTGGTGAACCATGCCGTTCCGGATCGTGGTCGAACCCGCCCTAACGGCTGTCGGCGCGTCGACGTGACCTTCAAGCTGTACCCGAAGTGGCTCTTCATCGGCGTCAAGGATGAGGACTCGACGCCACCGCTTCTCCCCATGGGCGACTTCCTCTGCCCGGAGCTGATGGGTGAGCTGACAGAGGCGGTTCTACCTGACAGCGGCCGTGGGTTGATGATCACTCAGCGGATGGCGGCGGCGGTGTGGTGGACGCCGGAAGAGGGCGGCGGCAAGACGGTCTGGTGCCGCTTTGACCTGGACGGCGGTGCTGAGAACAGACCGCACTGATGAGCTCCGGGCTGTCGCCCGTGTCGACTCCTTCGCGATCGGGAGTGCGGCGGCGACCCGGAAACGGTCGGAGTCTGACCCCTCCGGCCAACGGAGCGCGGTCCCTTCGGGACCACGGAGCTCCCCACTCCAGTAAGGGGCCGCGCTTCACAACCTCATACCGAGACCGGGCCACCCCGTCAGCCCTGGAAAGCGAAGGGTGGCCCGGCAGGGGACGCAGCGGTCCCCGGTGCCTGATGGTACCGGGGCCGCTGCGCTGCGTCGCTTCTGGCCCTTACTTCAAGCAAGTTGACGAGCTGTTATCTGCAACAGGGCTGAGGTGAGCGAGGGTGACTGGAGCGGGTGAGGACTGGCTCGGCGATGGGCTCGACGGCATCGCAGGTGTGGACTCCGGCCTCTGGGTGCCGGGAGTCGATTACGTGGCGGGCTGGCGTGAAGCTCGTGAGGCCGCTGATCGACTGAACCGGGCGCTGCTCGGCGCGGGGTTCGAGCTGTCCGCCGTACGGGCGGTGGCCTCCACGGACGAGAGCGGGCGCGGGGTCGTGCGCCTGGCGGGATGGCCCGGTGCGGTGGATCGGCTTGCGGTGCTCCTGGAGGCGCGGGCCGACGCCGACGGTGGTGCAGCATGAAGCGCCTTTTCGCTGGTGAGCGCGGCACGTGGGCACGTCGCCGGCCGCAGAGACTTTGGGCAGTAGCTGCCATGGGGCGAGAGAACAGGGGGCCTTACGCTCACCCGCGAACCGGGCTGGCTGTTGGCCTGCCCGCAATGGCCCGGTCGGCCCCCTGTTCTTCGAGGCTCGCCCCATGGGAGCTGCCTAAAGTCTCGGAGGCCGTCGACCCCCAGCCCACCACACCCCTGCCCACGACGGCCGCTCGACGCCTTACCTCCTCGGGTGTGCTGCGGTGTGGGGCGCCCGGCGTAGATCGCTGCCGGGCGCTTGCAGGGCTCTTCCGCGAGCAGCGGCACGGCTTCGGCGACTTCGAAGGGGATCAGCGTGCGGTGCATCGCGCGGGCGCCGGTGGCCTTATCGATCAGGAGCCGGTCGCAGCCGAACACGGCCTCTTCTTCGCCGAGTCCGAGCAGTGGGCCGGTGGCCTTCGTGGTGTGCGTGCGGTACGTGCTGGGTTCTTCGGCTTCGTCCCAGGCGTCGCCGTTGGGCATGCCGAACCGGCCGTCGGTGGTGCGGCTGATGCGGCGTTCGAGAGTGAGCGTGGGCTGGCCGTCGGAGCGGACGAAGCTGCCCTTGCCGTGGCGGACGTCGATCAGTCCTTCCGCGCGCAGCGCGGCGATGGCGTTCCGAACGGTAGGACGGGATACCCCGTAGCGGGCCATGAGCTGCGATTCGGACGGCAACAGGGAGTCAGGGGCGAACTCCCCCGACAGGATTGCCTCGCGGATTGCGGCGGCGACTTGCTGATAGAGGGCTCCTGGGCGCTGGATCTCCGACATCTCGGCGTCTCCGGTCTTAAGTCGGCGGCAAGAACATCCCAGCCACCGTCCGCCACCGTCCCCGGCTTTTCGTCACCCTCACCGCACCGTCCTTCGGCCCCGTCCACCGGGCTGGGGAGCTATGCCGCCCCCGCCGCGACCGTGGGAAGTGCGAACACGGGCGTCCCCTCGGCTGCGGCGCCCTCCATGAGCCGGATGAGCCCTCCGTCGGCCAACCCCTGTGCGCCGACTGCTACGACTACACGGGCCACGTGCTGTGGCACGCGCACGCATCCAAGCTGTGGGACCGGTTCGTTATCGACGTCCGGCGACGCCTCGCCTCCTCGGTCGGCCTCGTACAGTCCCACTTCGCAGAGCACGCCCGGCTGTCCACGTGCACGCTGTCGTCCGCCTCGACGGCCCTGCCGGACCGACCGACGAACCACCGGCCTGGGGCAGCGTCAACAATCTGGCCGATGCCGTTCGCGGCTCCGCGCGCCGAGTCCTGGTCCGCACCCCGTACAGCCCGGCCGTGGGGGAGCTGGCTCTGCGCTGGGGCGCCCAGGTCGACGCCCGACCACTGCACGCCGATGGTGACGGGCCTGACGATGACGCCGTAGCCGCGTACGTCGCGAAGTACGTCACCAAGGGAGCCAGCGAGACAGGCGCCGGCACTGACCACCCGGTCACTATCTGGGACGACATCGAGTCGGCACCGGTGAGTGGACACGTCCGCACCCTCATGCGGACCTGCTGGCGCCTCGGCAGCCTCCCCGAGTACGCACCCCTCCGCCTCCGCACCTGGACTCACACGCTCGGCTACCGGGGCCACATCCTTACCAAGTCCCGTGCCTACTCGACCACCTACGCGGCGCTTCGTGCTGACCGAGCACACCACAAGGGCCACGTCGACGCGCCCGACACGGTCACTGACAGGCACTGGCGCTATGTCGGCTCCGGCCACTCCTCCGGCGCCGCCCTCATCGCGGCTGGGATCGCGGAAGACCTCGCAACCAATCGCCAACTGGCGAAAGGAGATGCTGAGGACCGTGCGAAGCGGGGGGATGACGCGTGAACCATCCCAGCGCACGCGAGTGGGGCCGAGCACAGGCGGCCAAGTCACCGGCCTGGAGCGAGGAACGCTGGCGCCGAATATCGCAGATTCTCGGTGTTGACCTGGTCGAAAAACCCGAAGCGATTGAAGTCGAGGGTCACACCACGACCTTAGAAGACCGAGACGAGAAAGACTGAGGGGACACAGAGCTTCGGGTCCCCTCTGTCGCCCAGTCGTCTCTAGCCTTCAGTCCACTTAGGAACCAGAAGATCCGGATTGAACGGCCTCCTGCCTCCCCCACCCACAGGAAGGACGATCACAGCGTGCAATGCCTCTCGAATCAGCGCACGCTTCTGAGCCATGTCGTACTCGCCTGCGTACCATTTCTTGCGAACGTCGTCCGTTACTACAGAGGCACGCTGGACACGCAAAGCGTGCTGCTCACGGTCTTTGCGCAGTTGCTTGATGCGGGCCTCCATGTCCCGGTTCTCCGGGAAGAACAGCTCATCCGAGATCTCGTCCGCCTGCCATGCTCGAAGCATCTTCCGCTGCTTCCTGGTCAGGCGCTCAAGCTCCTCTTCACCTTCCCACTTGGAATCCACCGCCTTCATGACTGCTCTGCGCTCCTCCAGCTTCGCCAACACGGCCTCAGTGATGTACTCATCGACCTTCGCGCCGTTGCGGCCGCTTCCTCCGCAGCCCCCCATAGAACGGGAAGGGCATTGATAAACGAAGCCACCCGATAGATCCGGTCGCGTGCTAACCCTCATCGGCGCGTTGCAGATCTGACCGTCTTCCTTCGGCTTCCCACACCGGAGAATTCCCGTCAGCAGATGAGATGGAGTCCTGTAGTCGGTGATCGTACCGTCCGCCTTAATATTGGGCCCGACCCGCGACGAGAAGAGAGCGTCAATCGCCATCCATTCCTTCGGCGTAATGATGGGCTCCCACTGCCCGACGATCGGGATTCCGTCGGCATCACGCACCAATTCCCCGTTGTGCTTGCGCCAACCACACAGGCGGGGATTCCAAAGAGCGAGTTTGAGAGCCCGGGGCTGCCACTCGTTCCCATGGACTGTGCGCACACCCTCTTCTCGCCACTTCGCAAGGATGGAGTGCAACGACTTCCCTGCGATGACGTCGCGCGCCGCTTGCCTAAGAAGCTCAGCTTCCTCAGTGCGCAGAGTCCGCTTGTCGTCGTTCCAACCGAACGGCCGCTTACCGCCGACGGGAATTCCCAACTCGGCCCGCCGACGATGAGACCTACGGGTCCGGCGCTTGATCTTCCGCACCTCCGCCTTGGCGATCACCACGCCGAAGAGCCCCATGGACTCAACGTCCTCGTTGTAGAGGTCCTTGAGCCCCTTGGCGTCCGCGTAGACCCGGCCGTCCTCGTAGGTCAGTGCGTCCACGAACCGCTCGTAGTCACCAACTCGCCTCACAAGCCGGTCGTCGGCTACGACGATGGCGCCGCGTACCGGCTGGCCGTCCGGCAGGCGTCCGGCCCTGAGCACCTTCAACATGGCCTCAAAGTCCGGCCGGACGATCTCGGCCTTGGCGGCTGAGAGATCGTTGTCTGTGTAGTAGTGCACGATCTTGCAGCCCACCCTGGCGGCCGTCTCGTCGTTGACCTTGTGCTGGTCCTCGACTCCGTGGCCGTCTCTGGCCAGGTCCGCCGAAATGCGCGCGTAGGCCACCACCGGAACCAACTGGTCATCGTTGCTCACGCTGAACTCCCCCTACCGTCCTGGCAGTTCTCTAATACTGCCTGAAAAGTAGAAGTACCACCAGCAGTACCTCGACAAGAACCCGGCGGCTACTGCGGCATCGGCGGCACGGGCGTGAGCTGCCCGATCGGCGTGGCGCCGGCCGGCGGGTGAGCGCCGGCTCCGCGGGTTGATCCGCCGGGGGCTGCCGGATTTCCACCTACTTTTCCCCGGAAAGCCCCTGCCCCACAATCCGGAATAGTTCATTCCGAAACCTTTGGCCACCGCCTGTGCCGTCAGTCACAAGATGATCAAGGCCCTGTTTCCGTAACAGCGGTTGCTCGGCGTGTCCCCCACCGGCCCGCCGTCCGCCGGCACCGGCCACGCCCTGGGCACGGCACTGGCCACCCTGGCAGCGCCCCTCCCTCTGCTGGTGACCGGCCTTGTGCCCGGCTTTCCAGGGGCCAGGCGCCGCGTACTCGCGGGCATTCACGCCCTCTTCGGGGCCGCCGCGCTGTGGCTCACCTGGCGCCTGGGCGACTGGCTCTCGCTGCCCCCGGCCCTGTGGACCGCCGGTGCCGCGGTGATGGTGTCCGGCTTCCTGTTCACTGTCGGCCGCACCCGCGGGCGATGCGCGCACACGGAAGGCGCCAAGGACCGTACGACCGCCGGTGCGGCAGTCCGTGTCGTCGCCCTGTGGGCCGGCGGTCTGGCCGTGCTGCTCGCCCATCAACTGTGATCCCACCTCCCAACTCCCGCACTCACCAGGAGAAGCACATGTCGGTCAAGAAGCCCTCGGACGAACGCCGGAAGTCGTTCCCCCTGCAGATGCTCGGGTGTCTGCTCGCAGCGGGCTTGCTGTCCTTCCAGTCGCTTTCCGGCGACCGCCCCCTGTGGCTGCGGGTGATCTACGGTGCCGCGGCCCTGGTCCTCGCCACGGGAGTCGTCGTCTCGGTGACGACCCGGATCGCCTCTTCCCGCGCCTCCGACTGACGGCGGCCTGCGGATTCCTGCCCGTTAGGGTGTGCGCCGTGGGGATCAGTGAGCGAATCGTCACGGGGCCGGCCGCCGGAACGCGGGAGGCGGCGACGTGGTGGCGTGTCCCGCTGGTCGCGACGGGCGCCGTCGTGCCGCTGTACGTCCTGTGGACCCTCGTGCTCGCGACCGGCGGCGGCGACCTGGCGGCGCAGTTCGCCTGGTCCGGGTTCTTCGAGCGGCACCCCGGCTCCGCGTACAACCTGTCCTGGTACGGCGGCATGCACACCGCGAACTACAGCCTGCTGACGCCGCCGCTGATGGCGCTCCTCGGTGTGCGCACGGTGTCGGTCGCCGCCGGTCTCGCGGCGACGTGGCTGCTGGCGCTGCTGTTCGTGCGGCGCGGCGTGCGGCAACCGCTGGGGCCGGCGCTCGCGGGAGCGCTCGCGCTGTGGTGCAACATCGCGTCGGGCCGTACGACGTTCGCCGTGGGGGTCGCGATCGGTCTCGCGGCCGTGCTGTATGTGCGCCGCACGGCGCTCGCGGCGGCGTGCGCGGCGCTGGCGACGGCGGCGAGCCCGGTGGCCGGGCTGTTCCTGCTGGTCGTGGGCGCGGCGTACGGGCTGGACCGGCGGTGGCGCAGGGCGGCGGTGCTGGTGCTGCCGCCGGTGGCGGTGGTGGGCGCGGTGACGCTGCTGTTCCCGTTCGAGGGCGAACAGCCCATGGCCGCGGGCAAGGTGTGGCTGCCGGTCGTGCTCTCCGCGGTGACGGCCGTCGCGGCGCCGCGCGAGTGGCGGGTGGTGCGGTACGGCGCCGGGATCTACGGCGTGGGGGTCGTGCTCACGTATCTGATCGCCTCGCCGATCGGTACGAACGTGGAGCGGCTGCTGGGCCTCGCCGGTCCGCCCGTGCTGGTGGCGGCGGTGCTCGCGGGCGGTGTGGCGCCGATCCTGCGCACGCTGCTCGCCGCCGCGCTGGTGTTCAACGCGTACTGGCTGGCGGACAAGACGGAGGACGACCTCGTCGTCTCCAACGACGTGCCGGCGTGGGCGGCGCACACCGACGGTGTCGTGGCCGAGCTGGAGCGGCTGGGCGCCGACCGTACGCGGGTCGAGGTGGTGCCCGCCCGCAACCACCGCGAGGCGACCGCGCTCGCGCCGCACGTGAACATGGCGCGTGGCTGGAACCGCCAGCTGGACGTGGAGCGCGGGCGGCTGTTCTACGACGGGTCGCTGTCCCCCGCGACGTACCGCGCGTGGCTGGACCGCTGGGCGGTGGGCCTGGTGGTCCTGCATCACGGGAAGCCCGACGGACCCGCCGAGAGCGAGGCGGCGATCGTGCGGAGCGAACCGGCGTGGCTGGAGCGGGTGTGGCGGGACGCCGACTGGACGGTGTACCGCGTACGGGACGCGGTGCCGCTCGTAGGGGCTCCGGCGAGCGTGGTGCGCGGCGACGACGCGCAGCTGGTCGTCCGGATGCCCCGGGCGGGGACGGTGACGGTGCGGGTGGTGTACTCGCCGTGGCTGCGCGCGGAGGGGGCGTGTGTGCGGCCGGACGGCGCGTGGACGCGCCTGACCGTGCCGCACGCCGGTGAGTACCGGCTGGACTCGGCGTACCGGCCGCACCGTTCGGCGGGCGGCGACTGCGACTGAGCCCGGTGAGGCGGGATTGTCAGTGGCGTGTGTCACGCTCGGGCCATGATTGACCACATCTCGGTCCAGGTGGCGGACCCCGCGGCGAGTGCCGCGTTCTACGACCGGGTCCTCGCCGCGCTCGGCGCCAAGCGGCTGTTCGAGCATGACGAGGGCAGGGTGATCGGGTACGGGACCTCGTTCCCGTCCTTCTGGATCGGCCCGGTGACGACGGGCGGGCAGGCGCGCGAGGCCCATCTCGCGTTCTCCGCGCCCGACCGCGCCGCCGTGCGGGCCTTCTTCACGGCGGCGGTGGACGCGGGTGCGGAGGTGCTGCACGAGCCGCGGGTGTGGCCCGAGTACCACCCGGCGTACTACGGGGCGTTCGTGCGCGACCCGGACGGCAACAACGTGGAGGCGGTCTGCCACGTGCCGGAGCAGCCGTAGCGGGTGCGGGCGCGTCCTGCGGCCGCCCCGCCGGGCCGGTCCGCGCCATGGGCGGCGCGGTCGAGCACGGTGGTCGGCCGGGCCCGCCGGAGGATGCGCATCATGCCGCGGACTGCGCGGCGCGCAGCCGGGCCGCGGTAGCCGAGGCGTCGTAGCCGGGTGCGACCCCGTCGACGAGGACCACGTCGCCCGCCATGTGGCGGGTGCGCAGCGGTATCAGCTCCTGGTAGGCGGCGGACGCGTACCAGGCGCGCGCCTCGTCGATGCCGGGGAAGCCGATGACGACGAGCCCGCCCGGCCAGCTGCCTTCGAGGACCTCGACGGTGGCGCCGTGGACGAGGAAGCGGCCCCCGAAGGGGGCGAGGGTCGACTGGATGCGCTCCATGTAGGCGAACACCTCCTCGTCGAGGCGGGCTGCGGGGTACAGGTGGCCGACGGCGTACGCGGTCATGGTGTCCTCCCGGGATCGGGGCCGTTGCGGTGCCTCGATCCTGCCGGGAACGACGGCGCCCGGCGATTACCCGTGAGGTAACCGCCGGGCGCCGGCGCGTGCGTCAGATCGTCGCCGTGTCGATGACGAAGCGGTAGCGGACGTCGCTCGCGAGCACCCGCTCGTACGCCTCGTTGATCTGGTCGGCCCGGATCAGCTCGATCTCGGCCCCGAAGCCGTGCTCGGCGCAGAAGTCGAGCATCTCCTGCGTCTCGCGGATGCCGCCGATCATGGAGCCCGCGAGGGTCTTGCGGCCGCCAATGACGGAGAACAGGTTGAGGGAGACCGGCTCCTCGGGCGCACCGACGTTGACGAGGGCGCCGTCGGTCTTCAGCAGGCTCATGTACTTGTCGAACGGCAGCGGTGCGGACACGGTCGACACGATCAGGTCGAAGGTGCCGGCCAGCGCCTCGAACGTCGCGTCGTCGCTGGTCGCGTAGTAGTGGTCGGCGCCCAGCGCGAGGCCGTCGTCCTTCTTGCGCAGCGTCTGGGACAGCACGGTCACCTCGGCGCCGAGCGCGTACGCGATCTTGACGCCCATGTGGCCGAGGCCGCCGAGTCCGACGATGGCGACCTTCTTTCCGGGGCCGGCGTTCCAGTGGCGCAGCGGCGAGTACAGCGTGATGCCGGCGCACAGCAGCGGCGCGGCCTCGTCGAGGGACAGAGCCTCGGGAATGCGGACGGTGTAGTTCTCGTCGACGACGATGTGCGTGGAGTAGCCGCCGTAGGTGGGCTCCCCGTTCTTGTCGAGCGCGTTGTACGTGCCGGTCCCGCCCCGGGTGCAGTACTGCTCCAGGCCCTGCCGGCAGTACTCGCACTCGCGGCAGGAGTCGACGAAGCAGCCGACGCCGACGCGGTCGCCCACCACGAACCTGGTGACGCCGGGTCCCACCTCGGTGACCACGCCGGCGATCTCGTGGCCCGGGACCATCGGGTAGATGCCCTGGCCCCAGCCGTCGCGGGCCTGGTGGATGTCGGAGTGGCAGATGCCCGCGTACTTGATCTCGATCAGGACGTCGTGCTCCCCGACGGCACGGCGGGGGATGGTCGTGCGCTCCAGCGGCGCGCCCGCTGCGGGAGCCGCGTAGGCAGGGACAGAGGAAACGTTCGTGGTCATGGCCACAAGCCTGTCCGGTCCGGTGCCGGACACCCAGCCCCCTGCTGTGCCTACGTCCGCTGTGCCTACCACTGGCAGGGTCAGGACGGTACGACCGCACCGCCGCGCGACCCGGAATACTTGCTGCATGGACCAGCGTGCCGAACTCAGCGAATTCCTCCGGTCCCGGCGGGCCCGGCTGAAGCCGGAGGACGTCGGGCTGCCCGATTTCGGGCGTCACCGGCGGGTGCCGGGACTGCGCCGCGAGGAGCTGGCACAGCTGGCCGGTGTGTCCGTCGCGTACTACACGCGCCTGGAGCAGGGCAACGGGCAGAACGTGTCCACGGAGGTGCTGGATTCCATCGCCCGTGCGCTGCGCCTGACGGAGACGGAGCACGCGCATCTGACCCACCTGGCGAAGCCGAAGGCCAAGAAGAAGCGGGCGGCCGCGGCCCGGCCGCAGAAGATCCGGCCCCAGCTCCAGCAGCTGATCGACGCGATGGAGACGGTGCCCGCGCTGTTCCTCGGGCGGCGGCTGGACATCCTGGGGTGGAACCGCATGGCCCGCGCGCTGCTCGGCGACTTCGCGGCGATGGCGCCGGAGGAGCGCAACATGGCCCGGTTGATCTTCCTCGACCCGAACGCCCGCTCGCTCTACGCCGACTGGGAGTCCAAGGCGGTCGAGGTGGTGAGCGTGCTGCGGCTGTGCGCGGGCTGCTATCCGGACGACCCGCAGTTGTCGGCGCTGGTGGGCGAATTGTCTGTCAAGAGTGAGGAGTTCCGCTCGATGTGGGCGGCGCACACGGTGCAGGACAAGGGCCACGGCGTCAAGCGGCTGCACCATCCGCTGGTGGGCGAGCTGACGGTGGCGTACGAGACGCTGAGATTCCCCGACGACCACGACCTGTCGCTGGTCACGTACCACACCGAGCCGGGCAGCCGCTCGGAGGAGTCGTTGCGACTGCTGTCCGGCTGGGGCGTGGACGAGGCGGTGGACGCGGACGCCCGCTGAGCGGCGTCACTCCTTGAGCGTGGCCTGGAAATAGCCGGCCGTCCGCTCGCGCCGGTAGCCGAGGCGTTCGTTGACGGCCAGCATCGGGCCGTTGTCGTCAGCGACGGTCGTGCCGATCTCCCGCACGCCGGGGCACGCCGCGGCGACGACGCCCAGCATGTGGTGCTTGACGGCCGCGCCGAGACCGCGCCCGCGGTGGACGGGAACGACGACGGTGTCGTACTGGAGCGCCCTGGTGTCCGAGGGATCGCGCAGGACGAGCTCGGTGTAGGCGGCGACGGTCTCGGCTCCCTCCGCCCGGTGGAGGACCGCCGAGGACAGGATGACGCCGCCGCGGTCCCCCACCACCTGCGCCGCGGCGCGCACGCGTGCCGCGTCCCAGGCGCGCGGGGCCTGGTCCATGTCGCCGGTGGGCGCGTCCCGCATGGCGTCGTGGGCCTCGGCGAAGGCGTCGGCCAGCCGGTCGGGCACCACGCCGGTCCAGTGCGCGCAGGCGTACCCGTCGGGCAGGACGGGCTCCGCCGGGCGGGCGGCGAGCGCGGCGGGGATGTTCTGTACGTACCAGCCGAGCGGGAGCACGTTCTCGAAGCCGAGGCCGCGGGCGAACATCTCGCCCCGGCCGCCGCGTTCGACGACGGTGGACACGGAGGTCCGCCCGTCGTCGGCGAGCTGCGCGCGGGCGGCCTTCCACAGCGCGGCGCCGGTGCCCCGGTTCCTGGCGCGCGGGTGCACTACGAGGACGTCGAGGAAGGCGGTGTGCCGGTTGGCGTCCTCGTCGAACAGCACGAGCGTGGCCACGCCGTCGTACGAGCCGTCGGCGGCGACGGCGGCGAGGTGGACGGCGCGGGTGCGGGGCCCGGGGTGGCGGAGCTTGCCCGCGCTCTCGGCCCGGCCGGGCGGAGGCACGGTGGCGGGCAGGTCGTGCGTATGGGCGGCACGGACGACGTCGTGCCAGGCGTCGACGGCGTGGTCGGCGGGTGCGGCGGGCAGGCGCAGGACGGTCATCCGGTGGACGCTACGGGTCCGGGCGGGCCGCCGCAGGCGATTCGCGCCGCCGGCCGGGCCCCGGGCGGACTCGGGCCCGGCCCCGCACACGAAAGCGGCGGCCCCCGTGTCCGGGTGCCGCCGCTTCGTCGTCGTGTACGGGGCCTGGGTCAGACGGCGGAGCCGGCCTTCCACTGCGCCCAGTCCATGTTCCAGCCGTTCAGGCCGTTGTCCGGCTTGATGGTGGTGTCCTTGGAGTTCTTCACGATCACGACGTCGCCGATGATCGAGTTGTTGTAGAACCAGGCGCCCGGCTGCTTGGGGTCCTTCGCGCCCTTGACGTCGTTGAGGCCGACGCAGCCGTGGCTGGTGTTGGCGTTGCCGAAGACGGAGTCGGCGCCCCAGTAGTTGCCGTGGATGAACGTGCCCGACGTGGACAGCCGCATCGCGTGCGGGACGTCCTTGATGTCGTACTCGCCCTTGCCGTCGTCGTCGGTGAAGCCGACGGTGGCACCGTTCATCCGGGTCTCCTTGAACTTCTCGGAGATCACCATCTGACCGTTGTACGTGGGGTTCTCCGGCGAGCCGGCGGAGATCGGGATGGTCTTGACCGTCTTGCCGTCCTGCGTGACCGTCATGATCTTGGTGCTCGCGTCGACGGTGGAGACCTGGTTGCGGCCGATCGTGAACGAGACCGTCTTCTGCTGGACGCCGAAGACGCCGTCGGAGCCCTCGACGCCGTCGAGCGCGAGCTTCATGGTGACGGTCGAGCCCTCGGCCCAGTACTGCTCGGGGCGGAAGTCCAGACGCTGGTTGTTGAACCAGTGCCCGACGACCTCCTGGCCGCTGCTGGAAGTGACGGTGATGCCGGATTGGACGGCCTCGCGGTCGGTGATCGGCTTGTTGAAGGTGATCGAGACCGGCATGCCGACGCCGACGGTGGAGCCGTCCTCGGGCGTGAAGTTGCCGATGAAGCTGTTCGCCGGCGAGACGGTGGTGAAGGACGCGTTCTCGTGGGCCTCCAGGCCCGCGGCGTCCTTGGCCGTCGCGGCGATCTTGTACGTGGTGGAGCGCTGCAGCTGGCCGTCCGGCTTCCAGCTCTTGCCGTCGGAGGAGAGGGTGCCCGCGACGGCCGTGCCGTCCGCCGTGGTCATGGTGACCTCGGTCAGGGTGCCGTCGGTGACGGTCACCTTGGCGGCGTTGTTGATGCTGGCGTTGGTCGAGCCGTTCTTCGGCGAGATCGCTATTCGGGCCTTGGAGACCTCCTTGGCCGCCGCCTCGTCGACCTCGGCCTGCGACGCCTTCGACCTCTCGGCGCCGGCTTCCTTGTCCCCGCCCCCGTCACTGCATGCGGAAAGCACCAGCACGCCGCCGAGCACCGCGGATGCGGCCATCAGGCCCCTGCGCCGCTTGCTGTCCGTCATCACACGCTTCTCCATCGTTGCCGATTCCCCTGACCCTCATCCATGGACAACCCCCATCTCGGGGCATCCGGTTCCCCATCCGCAAGGGATGTGGGAAAAAACACCACTGCCTGGCGGCGTGACCCCCGACACCCACCTCACCGATGTGATCGACGCTGCTCCCGTCCCGACGGTTGCACGTGTCCCACAGATTCGGCGCGGTAATTCCGCGTCCCGGCGCGCCTGCCCGGCGGACCGGGACCTGAAGCGTGTCGTCTCGCGGAGGGCCGGCTGCCTCGCGTGCCACGGCGGGCGTCCGTTCCCCCTCCCATCATCCCTCTCGCCGGACCCGGCCCCGCGCACGGCTCCTGTCCCGGCCCCGCGCTACTGCCTCCGCTCGTCCTCGGCGTCCTCGGCGTCCTCGTCGTCGTACTCGTCGTCCTCGTCGCGGAGGCCGTCGAGGTCGTCGTCGAGGTCCCACTCCTGGGCCTCGGGGTCGTAGTCGACCTGCTCGCTGCTCCAGGACGCCTGCGCCAGCTCCACCCCGGGCACCTCGGCGACCAGGTCGAAGGGGTCGACGAGATACGCGAGGGCCTCCGCCTCGTCCTCGCGCACCGCGGACCGCGCGTGGGTGCGCTCCTCGTCCGGCATGAACTCGTCGGCGGCGATGCGCTCCAGTGCCGCGCCGGTCAGGACCTCGGAGTCCTCGATCTCCAGCACCAGCTCCACCCGCAGCCGTACAAACCGTGATGTCTCAGAAGTCGTCATGGAGCGGAGCGTAGGGTGCCCGGCCGCCCGGCTTTCCCGCGACCCGCTGCTTTCACTAGCATCAGCTCACCCGGCCAATTCGAGGATGCCTCAAGGGGGATCGAGTCCGTGTCCGTCGCACGTCGACCGCTGCTGACCGCCACTGCCGCAGGGACCCTGCTGTGTGCGCTGTGGTTCGTCCCCTCGGCGAACGCCACTGCCGAGAGGCAGGGCGCGCATCAGTCCGGCGCCGGCCCGGCCGCCGACTCGGAGACCTCGGGCGCGCAGGAGCTGCGGCTCGCGGAGACCGGCAGCGTGGACACCACCCCGTACGTGGTCGGCGGGACGGCCTTCCTGGCGGTCGGCGCCGGTTTCGTGGCGTACTCCGTGCGCCGGCGCGGCGAGTACGCCGTCTGACGCCCACCCGACGCGCCGAAAGGGCCGCTCCGCCGTCGCCGGCGGGACGGCCCTTCCGCTCGGGCGTCAGGCCAGCGGTCCGGTCACCGGCTCCACGGCCGCGACGAGCCTCCCCTCCCGTACGAACGCCTCCGCGGCGTCCAGGTCGGGCGCGAGGAAGCGGTCCGGGCCCGGCCCCTCGACGCCGGCCGCGCGCAGAGCGGCGATGGCGGCCTGCGAGGCGGGGGCCGGGGTCAAGTGGCGGCGCAGCTCGATGGCGCGGGTCGCCGCGTACAGCTCGACGGCGATGACGCGCGCCAGGTTGCCGACGGCGGTGCGCAGCTTGCGGGCGGCGGACCAGCCCATGGAGACGTGGTCCTCCTGCATGGCGGAGGACGGGATGGAGTCGGCGGACGCCGGGACGGCGAGCCGCTTCATCTCGCTGACCAGGGCGGCCTGTGTGTACTGGGCGATCATCAGGCCCGAGTCCACGCCGGCGTCGTCGGCGAGGAACGGCGGCAGGCCGTGCGAGCGGTTCTTGTCCAGAAGCCGGTCGGTGCGGCGCTCGGAGATCGAGCCGAGGTCGGCGGCGGCGACGGCGAGGAAGTCCAGGACGTAGGCGACGGGCGCACCGTGGAAGTTGCCGTTGGACTCCACCCTGCCTCCCCCAGAGCCTTCGGCCTGGGAGGTACCCCCACGCAGCACGATCGGGTTGTCGACGGCGGAGGCGAGCTCGCGGTCGGCGACCAGGCGGGCGTGCGCCATGGTGTCGCGGCCGGCGCCGGCGACCTGCGGGGCGCAGCGCACCGAGTACGCGTCCTGGACGCGGGGCGCTTCCTCCTCCTGGAAGTGGCCGGTGAGGCCCGAGCCCTTGAGGACGGCGAGCATGTTGGCGGCGGAGGCGCCCTGGCCGGGGTGCGGGCGGACGGTGTGCAGCTCGGGAGCGAGCACCTTCTCGGTGCCGAGCAGCGCCTCCAGGGACAGCGCGGCGGTGATGTCGGCGGACTTGTAGAGGCGGTCGAGGTCGGCGAGGGCCATGATCAGCATGCCGAGCATGCCGTCGGTGCCGTTGAGGAGTGCGAGGCCCTCCTTCTCGCGCAGCTCCACGGGCTCGATGCCGTGCTCGGCGAGCAGCTCGCCGGCGGGCCGCACGGTGCCGTCGGGGCCCTCGGCGTCGCCTTCGCCCATGAGGGCGAGCGCGCAGTGCGACAGCGGCGCGAGGTCGCCGGAGCAGCCGAGGGACCCGTACTCGTGGACGACGGGCGTGATGCCCGCGTTCAGCACGTCGGCCATGGTCTGCGCGACCTCGGGGCGTACGCCGGTGTACCCCGAGCACACGGTCTTGAGCCGCAGGAACATCAGGGCGCGCACGACTTCGCGCTCGACGCGCGGGCCCATGCCGGCGGCGTGCGAGCGGACGATGTTGCGCTGGAGCTGGGCACGGAGCTCGGGGCTGATGTGCCGGGTGGCGAGGGCGCCGAATCCGGTGGAGACCCCGTAGACGGGCTCGGGCTTGGCGGCCAGGGCGTCCACGATGGAGCGGGCCTCGGCGAGGGCGGTGCGGGCTTCGGCGGAGAGCTCGACGCGGGCGCCTTCGCGGGCCACGGCGATGACGTCATCGGCGGTGGTACCGGACGTCCCCACCACGACAGTTTGCATATCCATATTCAGCAGCGTACGGACTGAATCCCAACCTGTCACCAGTCGGCTCGGGACCCGCCCCTCACCGCCTCACGGCTCGCTCCAGGGCTCCTGGGCCTCCGCATCCTCCTCCGGGCGGGCGTCACGGAAGCGGCGGCGGTACTGCGGGGAGCGCGGCGGGCTGTCGGCGAGCCGCATGACGGCGCCGTCGCGGCCGGCGACCACGGGACGGGGCGACCGGGCCGCCTTCGCCCGGTACTGGGCGGCGTCCGCCAGCCGGAACAGCCGCCGGCCCGAGTGGACCTGGCCGATCGGGTCGCCGGTGGACGCCACCCCGCACGCGACCCCCGCCCCGAGCTCCAACTCGGCGGCCCTCACACACAGTTCGTCCGCCGTCTTGATCACCTCGTCGGCCGAGGGACCCACACTGACCAGACAGAACTCGTCACCGCCGAGGCGCGCCGCGAGGGCGCCCGGCAGCATCGCGCCGCACCGCGAGAGCACCGAGCCGAAGCGCTCCAGCAGACGGTCGCCGACCGCGTGCCCGAGTGTGTCGTTGACCTGCTTGAGGCCGTTGAGGTCGCACACCACGAGGCTCACCACCGAGTCGTCCCTGCGGTGCTGCTCCAGCGCCTCGTCCAGGCGGGTGTCCACGGCGCGGCGGTTGGCGAGGCCGGTCAGCGGGTCCGTGTACGCGAGCCTGCGCACCTCCTCCAGCCGCTCGGTCTGCACGATGCCCGCGGCCACGACCGAGGCGAGCACGGTGGCGAAGTCGGCGTCCTCCCGGTCGAAGACGGGGGCGCCGAGCGGCCGCGCCACGTACAGCTCGCCCCAGGCCCGGCCGTGCAGCACGATCGGGGCCACGACGCAGCAGCCGCGCCGGCGCCTGCGCAGCGCGGAGACCCTCTGGTGGCAGTAGCCGTGCCCCTCGGTGGCCGGTCCGTCCGCCGTCTCCACCCAGGCGTCGGGCTCGCCGCCGCCGGCCCACTGCTCGTGCAGGAACTCGGTGATCTCGGGAAATCGGTTCACCGGGTACGTCTCCGACTCGGGGAACTCCTCCTCCCCCTCGGCCCGTTGCCCGGCGTTGACCAGCACCTTGAGCCGGCCCCGCTCGCGCTCCCACACGGAGAGCGCGGCGAAGGTGCCGTCCAGCGCGACGCAGCCGCCCAGGGCCGCCGCCCGCCAGGACTCGCGCGGCGTGTGGGCGGCCGCCATCGCCTGCGCCAGTGCCACCACGGCCCGCAATCGCTGATCCTCAGCCATCACCCCAGCTTAGGGAGGTTTCGGCCGATTTGATCCGTTGACGCGGGTCACTCACCAGGCCAGGCGGGCTTCCGCTTCTCGTTGAACGCGGCGACGCCCTCGGCGCGGTCGCCGGAGAAGGCCGTCGCCCGCCAGGCCGCGTCCTCGACCTCGAGCCCCGCGCGCAGATCGAGCCCCTGCCCGAGCCGCATGGCCTTCTTGGCGTTGCGCAGGCCCACCGGCGAGTTGACCGCGATCCGCGCGGCGAGCGCGAGGGCCCCGGTGCGGGCGTCCTCCGCGAGCACGTCGACGAGCCCCAACTCCCGTGCCTCCGCCGCCTCCACACGCCGCGCGGTGAACACCAGCTCGGCGGCCCGCGCGGCCCCGACCCGGCGGGGCAGCAACTGGGTCCCGCCGCCGCCGGGGATCACGCCGACGGAGACCTCGGGCAGGCCGACCACGGCGGTCTCGTCGGCGACGATCACGTCGCAGGAGAGCGCGAGCTCGAACCCGCCGCCGAGGGCGAAGCCGTGCACGGCGGCGACGGTGGGCATGGGCAGCTCCAGCACACCGGTGTACGCCCCGCGGGCGGTGGGGCGCTGGCGCACGAGGTCGGCGTCGGAGAAGGAGTTGCGCTCCTTGAGGTCGGCGCCGACGCAGAAGGCGCGGTCGTTGCTGGAGGTCAGCACGGTGACGCGCACGTCCCGGTCGCCTGCGAGCGCGTCACAGGCGGCGCCGAGGGAACGGGCCATGTCGGTGGACACGGCGTTCATGGCCTTGGGCCGGTCGAGCACGAGCTCGGCGACGTGCCCCTGCTCGTGCCTGCGGACGACGACGAACTCCCCGAAGCGCTGCTCGGACTCCGACATGACAGCCACCCTCCCGGTTAACGCTGGTTCACTCCGCGCAGCCTAGCGCCCCACCGCCCGTGCCCCCGAGGCTTCCCCCGTTCCGGCGCAGCGCAGGGCCCGCATCCGACGCCACGGCCCCGGAGCCGACGCGGCGGCGCCGCGGAGCCGGGCACCACGGCGGCTCGGCCCCGCCGAGCCGCCGAGCCCGGAGTGCAACGCGCACCGCGAAGCGGCCGCTCCGGGGACGGCGCACGCGTGCTCAAGCCCCCCAGCTGGGGCCCTGCGCCGAAACCGGAGCCCCGCGCCGTGGAACAGGCGCGCCACAGGGCCAGGGGCCGCCCAGCCCGGAGGGCAACGCGCGTCGCGAAGCAGGCGCGTCAGGAGCCAGGAGCGCGGCGGTCTCGTCAGAGATGCGGGGAAGGGCGGGGTAGGGGGACTCTCACGCGGTGGGGCGCCGCGACAGCAGCCACGGCTCCACCACGCCCAGGCCGCGCACTGGGCGCTGCCACATCGGCTGGAGGCCGTAGCGGTAGGGCAGCGGCTCGTCGCTCTCCTTCTCCGCCGCAGCCGCCTCCGCCTCCGACCTCGGCGCGTCGCCCGTCCTGATCAGTTCCTCCGCGAAGGCGCCGTCCACCAGCACCGCGTCCTTCGGCGCTATCGACGTCAGCCGGCTCGCCAGGTTCACCGTCGTACCGAACACGTCGCCCATCCGCGTCGTGACCGTCCCGAACGCGATGCCCACCCGCAGCGCCGGCATCGTCTCGTCCTGGGTCATCGCGTCGATGAGCCGGAGCGCGATCTCCGCCGCCGTGCGGGCGTCGTCCGCCGCGTACAGGACCTCGTCGCCGAGGGTCTTGATGAGGCGGCCGCCGTGCGCCGCGACCAGGTCCGCGCACGTCGTCTCGAAGGACTCGACGAGCTCGCCCAGTTCCTCCTCCTCCAGGCGGCGCGTCAGCCGCGTGAAGCCGACGAGGTCCGCGAAGCCGACGGCGAGACGGCGGTCGACCATCTCCTCGTCGTCGGCGGCCTGCACGACCCGGCCGGTCGCCGCGGCGAGCTGGCGCCGCCAGACGTAGACGAGGAACTCCTCCAGCTCGGGCAGGAGCAGTTCGACGAGCGGATACGTGACCTCCGTGCGGGTCATGCCGGGCTCGGGCGGCTCCGTCAGCCCCTCCAGGAAGGAGTCGATCTGCCATTCGGCCAGCCGGGCGGTGGTCTGCCCGGTGGACCGGGCCACCTGCACGGCCATCGGCTCGCTCAGCAGGCCGGCCTCGACCAGACCGGCGAGCCGTCGCAGGGCCAGCACGTCGGCCTCGGTGAGCGCCTTGGCCTGGCCGATGTCGGCGAAGCCCATCGCCCGCCAGAAGCGGGAGGCCAGCTCCATGGAGACGCCCGCCGTCCGGGCGGCCTGGAAGGCGGTGTAGCGCCGCTCCGCGCCGAGGATGAGCTGTTCCAGGCGGATCGCCAGCGGGTCGTCGGTCGGCTCCGCCGTGTGGTCGACCTCGTGGTGCGGTGTCGGATGCACCGACCCGGAGCCGGAGCCCGCACCGGAGCCGGTGCCCCGATCGCCCGCGCCGGAAGTGGTGTCGTCGACGGTCACCACCCGCCTCCTGCCCGTTCCCTGCGCACTGCCCTGCCGATCTGTCGCTCGATCGCCTCAACGATACGGCAGGTGTGCCCCAGCTCACGTCCCGAGCGACGGACCGGATTCGCGGAGGTGGACGCACCACGTGGCCGCCGCCGCGCCCGCGCGGGCGCGGCGGAGTCCGCTTCAGTCCGCCGGCCGCAGATGCACGATGTCGCCCGCGCTCACCGCGATCCGCTCGCCGTTCCCGGCCGCCACCAGCACCACCCGGCCCTGACCGTCCACGGCCACGGCCTCCCCGGTGAAGGAGCGCCCGCCGGGAAGGTCCGCGCGCACCGTGCGCCCGAGGGTCGCGCAGCCCGCCGCGTACGCCTCCTGGACCCCGGACGCGGCCGGGTCGCCGCCGGCCGCGCGCCACTCGCCGTACCAGTGCTCCAGCGAGCGCAGCACGGCCCGCAGCAGGGGGTCACGGTCGGTGGACACGGCGTTCGCGAGCGCGAGGGAGCCCGCGGTGGGTACGGGCAGTTCGTCGGCGCGCAGGGTCACGTTGATGCCCATGCCGAGGACCACCGCGTCGTCCCCGGCGCGCTCGGCGAGGATGCCCCCGGCCTTGCGTTCCTCGCCGTCGACGGTCACCAGCAGATCGTTGGGCCATTTGAGGGACATGTCGGTGCCCGCGGACCGGGCGAGGCCGGTCGCGGCGGCGACTCCGGCGAGCAGCGGGAGCCAGCCCCAGCTCTCGGCGGGCACGCTGCCGCCGGGCCGCAGGAGTACGGAGAAGAACAGGCCGGAGCGCGCCGGCGCGCTCCAGGTGCGGTCCAGGCGCCCACGGCCCGCCGTCTGCTCCTCGGCGACGAGCACCGCGCCCTCCGGCAGGGACGCGGCCCGCGCCGCGAGGTCGGAGTTGGTCGAACCGGTGGCCGCGACCACGTCGAGCGAGGTCCACAGTGAGCCGGGGGCCAGCAGACCCCGGCGCAGCGCGGGGACGTTCAGAGGGGGGCGGTCGAGGTCGGACCAGCGGCTTGCGGGCGCGCCGTCAGGCGCATTGTCTGGCGTCATGCAAGCCAGGTTAGGTGTGGTAAACGCCGCACTGCCGAACGGTATCCGCGCCGATACGCTACGAGTCAGTAGCAACGGAACAGCTCATCGACTTCCATTACCGTCCCCGTGATCAGCCAGGGAGCCGCATCCCGATGTCCGAGCCGGAACAGATCGACATCCACACCACCGCGGGAAAGATCGCGGATCTCCAGCGCCGTATCGACGAGGCGACGCACGCCGGCTCCGCACGCGCCGTGGAAAAGCAGCATGCGAAGGGCAAGTTGACCGCCCGCGAGCGGATCGATCTGCTGCTGGACGAGGACTCGTTCGTGGAGCTGGACGAGTTCGCGCGCCATCGTTCGACCAACTTCGGTCTGGAGAAGACCCGCCCGTACGGCGACGGCGTCGTCACCGGTTACGGCACGGTCGACGGCCGTCCTGTGGCCGTCTTCTCGCAGGACTTCACCGTCTTCGGCGGCGCCCTCGGCGAGGTCTTCGGTCAGAAGATCATCAAGGTGATGGACTTCGCGCTGAAGACCGGCTGCCCGGTCATCGGCATCAACGACTCGGGCGGCGCGCGCATCCAGGAAGGCGTCAGCGCGCTCGGCATGTACGGCGAGATCTTCCGCCGCAACACCCATGCGTCCGGCGTCATCCCGCAGATCTCGCTGGTCGTGGGCCCGTGCGCGGGCGGCGCCGTCTACTCCCCCGCGATCACCGACTTCACGGTGATGGTGGACCAGACGTCGCACATGTTCATCACCGGCCCCGACGTCATCAAGACGGTCACCGGCGAGGACGTCGGCTTCGAGGAGCTCGGCGGCGCGCGCACGCACAACACCACGTCCGGCGTGGCGCACCACATGTCGGGCGACGAGAAGGACGCGATCGAGTACGTCAAGCAGCTGCTGTCGTACCTGCCGTCCAACAACCTCTCCGAGCCCCCGGCGTTCCCCGAGACCTCCGACACGGCGGTCGGCGACGAGGACCGGGAACTGGACACGCTCATCCCGGACTCGGCGAACCAGCCGTACGACATCCGCACCGTGATCGAGCACGTGCTGGACGAGGGCGAGTTCCTGGAGACGCAGGCGCTGTTCGCGCCGAACATCGTCACCGGCTTCGGGCGGGTGGAGGGCTTCCCGGTCGGCATCGTGGCCAACCAGCCGATGCAGTTCGCCGGCTGCCTGGACATCAACGCCTCGGAGAAGGCGGCCCGTTTCGTGCGCACCTGCGACGCGTTCAACGTGCCGGTGCTGACCTTCGTGGACGTGCCGGGCTTCCTGCCGGGCGTGGACCAGGAGTACGGCGGCATCATCCGGCGCGGAGCGAAGCTGATCTACGCGTACGCCGAGGCGACCGTTCCGCTCATCACGGTCATCACGCGCAAGGCGTTCGGCGGCGCGTACGACGTCATGGGCTCCAAGCACCTGGGCGCCGACCTGAACCTGGCCTGGCCCACCGCCCAGATCGCGGTCATGGGCGCGCAGGGTGCGGTGAACATCCTGCACCGCCGCACCATCGCGGCCGTGGAGGGCGTGGAGGAGCAGGAGGCCACCCGGGCCCGGCTGATCCAGGAGTACGAGGACACCCTGCTGAACCCGTACACGGCGGCCGAGCGCGGCTACATCGACGCGGTGATCATGCCCTCGGAGACGCGGACGCAGATAGTGAAGGGGCTGCGCCAGCTGCGCACCAAGCGGGAGAGCCTGCCGCCGAAGAAGCACGGCAACATCCCCCTCTAGGAGGCCAACGAGATGATCAAGGTCGTACGAGGCAACCCCACCCCCGAGGAGCTGGCCGCCGCACTGGCGGTGGTCCAGGCCCGGGCCGCGGCCACCGCGCAGGCCGCGGCCGGGACGTCGGCGCCGGTGATCGAGGGCTGGTCGGACCCGGCGCGGATCGCGCGCACCCGCAGGCCGATGCCGGGCCCGCGGTCGTGGGCGCGCAGCTACTGGCCGGTCTGAGGCCCTGAGCGGAAGGGCCGGGCCCGCGTCGCGGGGGCCCGGCCCTTGTCCATGCCCGGTACGGACGCGCTGGAGGTGCTCCGCGCGGGGGTCTTCGTGGGTTGAGTACGCGTACTCAGGCGCGAGGCGGCTCGCGGCCGCAGCATCGAAGGCATGCTGTGGTCCGACCCGAAGAACGAGCCTCCGAAGGAGCTGCGCGACATGCAGGCGATGCTCCGTCGCGCGGGGATCCTGCTGGCGCTGGCGATGGTGGTGGGGATGTTCGTGGCGGGCGTGCGGTGAGGCCGTTCCCCGACCCCGCCCTCCCCGGCCTGGCGGCCGCGGGCGGTGCCCCCATCCCGAACCGGGGCAAGCCCCGGCCCCCGTGGGCCTGCGCCCTGCCGGGTACGGGCTTCGGGGCTCTGCCCCCGAATCAAGCCCCGCCGGCGCTTGAGGCGTGGGGCTTGGGGCCGAGCCCAAACGAAAGCGCCGCGCAGACCAGCCCCGCCGGCGCTTGAGGCGCGGGCCCGGCCGGAGCCGCGCAAGCGCGTCGGCGCCGGAAGATCGGGAGGACCCCGCAGGGGGCCCGGTGGGCACCTAACATGGGCGCATGACCTCCCCCGCCCGCCCGCGTCTCGTGCTCGCGTCCGCCTCCCCCGCGCGGCTCAACCTGCTCAAGCAGGCCGGACTCGATCCGCACGTCATCGTCAGCGGCGTCGACGAGGACGCCCTCACCGCCCCCACTCCCGCCGAGCTCGCGCTCGTGCTCGCCGAGGCCAAGGCCGCCGCCGTCGCCGCGCGGCCCGAGGCGGCCGGCGCGCTGCTCATCGGGTGCGACTCCGTGCTGGAGCTGGACGGCCAGGCACTCGGCAAGCCCGCCGACGCCGAGGACGCCACCGCCCGGTGGAAGGCGATGCGCGGCCGGGCCGGCGTGCTGCAGACCGGGCACTGCCTCATCGACACGGCAACCGGCAGGCAGGCGTCCGCGACCGCCTCCACGATCGTGCGGTTCGGCGAGCCGACGGACGACGAGATCGCCGCCTACGTGGCCAGCGGCGAACCCCTCCACGTCGCGGGCGCGTTCACGCTCGACGGGCTCTCCGCTCCCTTCGTCGAATCCATCGAGGGCGACCACGGCAACGTCATCGGCCTCTCCCTGCCGCTGCTGCGCAGGCTCCTCGCCGAGCTGGGCTTCTCGATCACCGACCTCTGGGTCTGACCGTCACGCGGGCGCGGCCTCGGACGGGGCCGCCTCGCGTCCGGGCCCGTCCTCCGTGCCGTACGCGATCAGCGACAGCACCAGCAGGCCGAGCACGCCCATCATGTACGCGAACGCCGGCCACCCGACCAGGCCCACCGTGAGCGCCCCCAGCACCCCGTGCACGACCGCGCAGCCGATCAGCACGATGCGGGCGAAGCGGCCCGGCGCCCGGTCGCGTATGCCCGTCACCAGCAACAGGACGCCGCACAGCGCGAGGAACAGCCCCGAGCCGATCCCCATCCCCCACGTGCCGGCCACCATCGCGTCCGGGTCGAGGCCGTCCAGCGACATGCTCTGCACCTCGACGAACCGGGCCATGATCCCGTTGAGTACGACGATGCCGACGGCCTCCACCCACAGGACGAGCGCAGCCACGACGGCCACCGGTCTGCGCACCACGGCGCCCCCAACCCTCAGTTACCGGACGTACGTACGACAGCGTGAGGCTACTCACGGGTAAACACGGGGACAAGAGGTGTGACACTCTCTGTCACACGGCAAAGAATGATTGGGCCATTCGTAGGGACTCGACAAAGAAACCCGTTCGGCCGCTGGGCCCCCGAACAGAGACCTTGGCCACACCAGAGGGCTACTGTGCGAGGGAGGAACCCGTCGTACCGTGGTGCGACAAGGGATTTCGCGATCGAGCGAGCCTCGAATCACGCTCCGTGTGGGCAAGCTCACCATTGGGGACGGGTCGAAAGGCCGTGTCGGCAGTCCCTAAACTCAGCTTGTTTCAAGGAGGGAGCCATCGTGCGCAAGGTGCTCATCGCCAACCGTGGCGAAATCGCTGTCCGCGTTGCCCGTGCCTGCCGGGACGCCGGGATCGGATCCGTAGCCGTCTACGCCGATCCGGACCGGGACGCTCTGCACGTCCGCGCAGCCGACGAAGCGTTCGCCCTGGGCGGTGACACCCCGGCCGCCAGCTATCTGGACATGGCCAAGGTGCTTCAGGCCGCGGCCGATTCGGGAGCCGATGCCGTCCACCCCGGCTACGGCTTCCTGTCCGAGAACGCGGAGTTCGCCCAGGCCGTCATCGACGCGGGCCTGACCTGGATCGGCCCGCCGCCGCAGGCCATCCGCGACCTCGGCGACAAGGTCGCGGCCCGGCACATCGCCCAGCGCGCCGGCGCCCCGCTCGTCGCGGGCACGCCCGACCCGGTCTCCGGGGCGGACGAGGTCGTCGCGTTCGCGCAGGAGCACGGTCTGCCGATCGCCATCAAGGCCGCGTTCGGCGGCGGCGGCCGCGGGCTCAAGGTCGCCCGCACGCTCGAAGAGGTCCCCGAGCTCTACGACTCCGCCGTCCGCGAGGCCGTCGCCGCCTTCGGCCGCGGCGAGTGCTTCGTCGAGCGCTACCTCGACAAGCCCCGTCACGTCGAGACCCAGTGCCTGGCCGACCAGCACGGCAACGTCGTGGTCGTCTCCACCCGTGACTGCTCGCTCCAGCGCCGCCACCAGAAGCTGGTCGAGGAGGCCCCGGCCCCCTTCCTGACGGCCGAGCAGAACGCCGAGCTGTACCGCGCGTCGAAGGCCATCCTCAAGGAGGCCGGCTACGTCGGCGCCGGCACCGTCGAGTTCCTGGTCGGCGTCGACGGCACGATCTCCTTCCTGGAGGTCAACACCCGTCTGCAGGTCGAGCACCCGGTCACCGAAGAGGTCACCGGCCTCGACCTGGTGCGCGAGATGTTCCGTATCGCCGACGGCGAGGAACTCGGCTACGACGACCCGGCCGTGCGCGGCCACTCCTTCGAGTTCCGCATCAACGGCGAGGACCCGGGCCGGGGCTTCCTGCCCGCGCCCGGCACCGTCACCACCTTCCGCCCGCCGACCGGCCCCGGCGTCCGCCTCGACGCGGGTGTCGAGTCCGGCTCGGTCATCGGCCCGGCGTGGGACTCCCTGCTCGCCAAGCTGATCATCACCGGCGCCAGCCGTGAGCAGGCGCTGCAGCGCGCGGCGCGTGCGCTCGCGGAGTTCGAGGTGGAGGGCATGGCGACCGCCATTCCGTTCCACCGCGCGGTCGTGGCCGACCCGGCGTTCACCGCGGACCCCTTCCGGGTCCACACCCGCTGGATCGAGACCGAGTTCGTCAACGAGATCAAGCCGTTCGCCGTCCCCGCGGAGGCCGAGGAGGACGAGGCCGGCCGCGAGACGATCGTGGTCGAGGTCGGCGGCAAGCGCCTGGAGGTCTCCCTCCCGTCGTCGCTGGGCATGACGCTGGCGCGCACCGGCCTCGCGGCCGGCGCGAAGCCGAAGCGCCGCGCGGCGAAGAAGTCCACGTCGGCCGCCTCCGGCGACACCCTCACCTCCCCGATGCAGGGCACGATCGTCAAGGTCGCGGTCGAGGAGGGCCAGGAGGTCACCGAAGGCGACCTCATCGTCGTCCTCGAGGCGATGAAGATGGAGCAGCCGCTGAACGCGCACCGCTCCGGCACGATCAAGGGCCTGACTGCGGAGGTCGGCGCCTCGCTGACCTCGGGCGCCACGATCTGCGAGATCAAGGACTGACCCAGCACGTCGGCATGTGGGGCCTGCCCGTCCGCCCGAGCGGACCGGGCAGGCCCCACGTTCATGTCCACATCATGGCCGGGCGCCGATCCGGCAATGGCATCCTGGAACCGGGGGCGGACTCCGGAAGGACGAGGCGATGGCAACGAGTACGGCCGGCACGGCGGCAGGCACGGGCATGCCCGCACCGCGGCCCATGCGGGCCGATGCCCGCCGCAACTACGAACGTCTGCTCACCGAGGCGCGCGCCGTCTTCGCCGAGCACGGCACCGACGCGTCGCTGGAGGAGATCGCCCGCCGCTCGGGTGTGGGCATCGGCACCCTGTACCGGCACTTCCCCAACCGCCACGCGATGATGAGCGCGGTCTTCCAGGAGGCCCTGGCGGACCTGCTGGAGCGCTCCCGGGAACTGGCCGGCGCCGAGCAGCCCTGCGGGGCACTCGTGGAGTGGCTGCGCGCCCTCATCACTCATGCGGGTGAGTACCGGGGGCTGGCCCGCGCGCTCATGTCGGCGTCCGCCGACAAGGGTTCGGCGCTGGCGTCGTGCAGCGTGCCCCTGCGCGCGGCCGGCGAACAGCTGCTGACGCGGGCGCAGGACAGCGGCGCGGTGCGAACGGATGTCTCGATCGGCGATCTGATGCAGCTGACGAACGCGATCGCGCTGGCGGCCGAAGAGAGCCCCGACGACGGCCGGTTGGCGGACCGGCTGCTGACGCTGACGCTGCGCGGCCTGAAGGCGGACCGGCCGGACGGCGCTGCGACCGGATCATAAGCCCCCGGCGCGGCGGCCCGGCCGCCCGGGCTCGCCGCACGAGCCTCGCCGTACGAGCCGGCAGCCCGCGCGCACGGCCCCACGGGCCGGTGGACCTCAGGGCCCCGTCCTCCGCCGGGCCGGTGGGCGGAAAAGCGCGGGACGACCGCGCGGGCCCGCTGCTAGCGTCACCGGTATGAAGCGCGCTGCTGTGATCACGACGACGCCGGAGAGTGTCCCGGCGCGCTGACCTCTGTCTGAGTCCGAAGCCCCGGGGCGAGTGCCCCGGGGCTTCGCCGTGCACTCGCCTCCGCATCCGCGAGGAGCCACGATGCACGACCACCGCCGACTCGGCCGCGAGCTCGACCTGTTCGACACCGATCCGCTGATGGGCGCCGGCCTGCCGTACTGGCTGCCCGACGGCGCCGTCGTACGCCACGCCCTGGAGGAGTACGTCCGCGACGCCGAGCGCCGCGCGGGATACCGCCACGTGTACTCGCCCGTTCTCGGCAAACGCGAGCTGTACGAGATCTCCGGGCACTGGTCCCACTACAGCGAGGACATGTTCCCCCCGATGGATCTCGGCGGGGAGCAGGTGGTGCTGCGCCCGAGCCTGTGTCCCCACCACGCGCTGATCTACCGCTCCCGCTCGCACAGTTACCGCGAGCTGCCCCTGCGCATGGCCGAACTCGGCGGCATGTACCGCTCCGAGCTGTCCGGGGTGCTCGGCGGGCTGACCCGTGTCCGGGCGATCCAGCTGAACGACGCGCACGTCTTCTGCACCCTCGACCAGGTCGCCGGCGAGGCCCGCGCGGCCCTGGAGCTGATCGGGCGGGTGTACGCCGCGCTCGGCGTCACCCCGGCCCGCTACCGGCTCTCGCTGCCCGGCGCGGGCGGCAAGTACGTCGCGGACCCGGCGATGTGGCGGCGGTCCGCGGCCCTGCTGACCGAGGCGCTGGACGGCCTGGGCGTGGCGTACGAGGCGGTGGAGGGCGAGGCGGCGTTCTACGGCCCGAAGATCGATGTGCAGATCGCGGATCCGGCCGGGCGGGAGGCCACCCTGTCCACCGTGCAGGTCGACTTCCACCAGCCCGAGCGGTTCGGTCTCCACTACATCGGGCCCGACGGCGCACGGCACCGGCCGGTCATGGTGCACCGCAGCGTGATCGGCAGTCTGGAGCGGGTCGTCGCCCATCTCGTCGAGGCGCACGGCGGTGCGTTCCCGCCGTGGCTCGCGCCCACCCAGCTGGTGGTGCTCCCCGTCGCGGACGCGGAGCTGGACCAGGCGGGACGGCTGGTGGCGCGCTGCCTCGACCTGGGGCTCAGGGCAAGGCTCGCCGGTCCGGAGGAGGGCACTCTGAGCGCCCGTGTGCGGGCCGCGCGGCTCGTGCCGTACCAGGCGGTGATCGGTGCCAGGGAGGCGGCCGGCGACCTGGTCGCGCTGCGTCTGCGCGACGGCCGGCGACTGGAGGCACGGCCCGCCGAGGAGGTCCTGGGCCGCATCCGCGAGGTGGTCGGAGCGCACGGCACCGCGCTGTGGGACGACGCCGTGCGGTGAACTCAGCGGCGGCGGAGATCCGCGACCCGCGGCGCCCGTTCCTGCATCTGCTCCGGAGTCAACGAACCGCTGGTGCCGCGCAGTTGGGCGCGGGTACGGCGCTGGCCGGGGAGAGGGACCTCGTGACGGGCGGGGCCCGCCACCGCGGTCGCGCCCGCCACGGCGATCTGCACGCCCTGGTCCGCCAGCGCCTGCAGCTCCGTCGCGGCCCGGTCGTCGTGGGGCGGGGGCTCGTCCGTCACCAGGCGGGTGATCACGTCCGTCGGCACCGTCTGGAACATCGTGTCGGCGCCGAGCTTCGTGTGGTCCGCCAGCACGACGACCTCCGCGGCGGCCTGCACCAGCGCCCGGTCCACGCTCGCCGAGAGCATGTTGGACGTGGACAGGCCCCGCTCGGCCGTCAGCCCGCTCCCGGAGAGGAAGGCGCGCGAGACCCGCAGCCCCTGGAGCGACTGCTCGGCCCCGCTGCCCACCAGGGCGTAGTTGGAGCCGCGCAGCGTGCCGCCGGTCATGACGACCTCTACCCGGTTGGCGTGGGCCAGTGCCTGCGCCACCAGCAGGGAGTTGGTGACCACGGTCAGTCCCGGGACGCGGGCGAGCCGGCGGGCCAGCTCCTGCGTCGTCGTCCCGGCCCCGACCACGATGGCCTCGCCCTCTTCGACGAGTCCGGCGGCGAGGTCGGCGATGGCCGTCTTCTCGGCGGTCGCGGACAGTGATTTCTGCGGGAAGCCGGATTCGCGGGTGAAGCCGCCCGGCAGTACCGCACCGCCGTGCCGGCGGTCGAGGAGTCCTTCTGCCTCCAGTGCCCGCACGTCCCGCCGTACGGTCACTTCGGAGGTCTGGACGACGCGGGCGAGCTCCCGGAGCGACACGGCTCCGTTGGCGCGCACCATTTCGAGGATCAACTGACGACGTTCTGCAGCGAACACGAAACTGACAGTAACCCCAGCGCCCGTCAGTTTTCAGCTCTATGCGCCGGATAGCGGAAAATGCGCATTTGAGAGGCCGCCAAGTGGTATAGGCGGCCTCTCAGTTGATCGCTCGCCGCGTGGAGTGCCCGTACTTCGCCGGGTTTCGTCCCCCGCGGGGCGCCGTCAGCTCTCGGCGGTGGCCTTGCGGGTGTGCAGCTGGCGTGCGACCTCCGCGATCGAGCCCGACAGAGACGGATACACGGTGAACGCGTTTGCGATCTGTTCCACCGTCAGGTTGTTGTCGACGGCGATCGAGATGGGGTGGATCAGTTCCGAAGCGCGGGGCGACACGACCACACCGCCGACGACGATGCCGGTGCCCGGGCGGCAGAAGATCTTGACGAAGCCGTCCCTGATGCCCTGCATCTTGGCGCGCGGGTTGCGCAGCAGCGGCAGCTTGACGACGCGGGCGTCGATCTTGCCCGCGTCGAGGTCCGCCTGCGTATAGCCGACGGTCGCGATCTCCGGGTCAGTGAACACGTTCGACGAGACGGTCTTGAGGTTCAGCGGAGCGACCGCGTCGCCGAGGAAGTGGTACATGGCGATACGGCCCTGCATCGCCGCGACCGAGGCCAGGGCGAAGACGCCGGTGACGTCCCCGGCCGCGTAGACACCGGGAGCGGAGGTGCGCGAGACCTTGTCGGTCCAGATGTGGCCCGACTCCTTCAGCCGGACGCCGGCTTCCTCCAGGCCCATGCCCGCCGTGTTCGGGATGGCGCCGACGGCCATGAGGCAGTGCGAGCCGGAGATGACCCTGCCGTCGGAGAGCGTGACCTCGACCCGGTCACCGACCCGCTTGGCGGACTCGGCACGGGAGCGGGCCATGACGTTCATGCCCCGGCGGCGGAAGACGTCCTCCAGGACGGCGGCGGCGTCCGGGTCCTCGCCCGGCAGGACGCGGTCGCGGGAGGAGACGAGGGTGACGCGCGAGCCGAGCGCCTGGTAGGCGCCGGCGAACTCGGCGCCCGTGACACCGGAACCGACCACGATGAGCTCCTCGGGGAGCTCGTTCAGGTCGTAGACCTGCGTCCAGTTCAGGATGCGCTCGCCGTCGGGCAGCGCGTCGGGGATCTCGCGCGGGTGACCGCCGGTCGCGATCAGGACGGCGTCGGCGGTGAGCGTCTCCTCGGTGCCGTCGGCGGCGCGCACGATCACCTTGCGGGAGCCGTCCATCGCCTGCTGCCCGTCGAGGCGGCCGCGGCCGCGCATGACGCGGGCGCCGGCACGGGTGACGGAGGCGGTGATGTCGTGCGACTGGGCGAGCGCGAGGCGCTTGACACGCCGGTTGACCTTGCCGAGGTCGACGCCGACGACGCGGGCGGCCTGCTCGATGTGCGGGGTGTCGTCGGCCACGATGATGCCGAGCTCCTCGTAGGAGGAGTCGAAGGTCGTCATGACCTCGGCGGTGGCGATCAGGGTCTTCGAGGGCACGCAGTCGGTCAGCACCGACGCCCCGCCCAGCCCGTCGCAGTCGACGACGGTCACCTCCGCACCGAGCTGGGCGGCGACGAGCGCCGCCTCATAGCCGCCGGGTCCGCCACCTATGATCACGATCCGGGTCACGAAAAAGTCCGCCTCGCATTGTCGATCCCGGCCCGCCTGCCCGCTCTGCCGGGGGTCCGGGGTGCCCCCGGGGGAATGCAGTACGTACCTCATTGTCCCGCACCGCGTCCCGGTTCTCGCCCCGGGGCCGCGATACGCCCGCGACCACGGCACTTGCCGCTCACGAGGGGTCTCCCGGCCGCCGCGACCGCCCGGACGCGTCGGCCGTCTCTCCTTGCGCTCCCGTACCCTCGATCCCATGTCGCTCTACGCCGCGTACGCCGGCAACCTCGACGCGCGGCTGATGACCCGCCGCGCACCGCACTCGCCGCTGCGCGGCACCGGCTGGCTCAACGGCTGGCGGCTGACCTTCGGCGGCGAGCAGATGGGCTGGGAGGGAGCGCTGGCCACGATCGTGGAGGCGCCGCGCTCCCAGGTCTTCGTCGCGCTGTACGACATCGCGCCGATGGACGAGGACTCGATGGACCGCTGGGAGGGTGTCGGCCTCGACATATACCGGCGCATGCGGGTGCGGGTGCACACACTGGACGGCGAGGAGGCGGCCTGGGTGTACGTGCTGAACGCGTACGAGGGCGGCCTGCCGTCCGCCCGCTACCTCGGCGAGATCGCCGACGCGGCCGAGTCCGCGGGCGCGCCCCACGACTACGTCATGGAGCTGCGCAAGCGCCCGTGCTGACGCGGTGCCCCGGACTCCGGACGGCCGCCGATGGCACACATCCGTGACCGCGCGGTGACGCCGCGCCCCTTCGTCGGAAACGACAAGGCAACGATCCGAAGACCGTGTGCTGCGTCATCTACGCGCGTAGGGATTGTCGGGTTACCCTCATCGGCGTGAACGCATCTGTGAATCCGGACCTCCTCGGCGCTCTCGCCGACCCCCATGCCGCGGCCGACGCCGCCGCCGCGCGGCTGCGCGAGCTGACCGGCACCGAGACCCATGACGTCGCGCTGGTGATGGGCTCCGGCTGGGCCCCCGCGGTCGACGCGCTCGGCGCGCCCGAGGCCGAGTTCCCCGTCACCGAACTGCCCGGCTTCCCCCCGCCGGCGGTCGAGGGTCACGGCGGCAAGATCCGCTCCTACCGCATCGGCGACAAGCGCGCGCTGGTCTTCCTGGGCCGTACGCACTTCTACGAGGGCCGCGGCGTCGCCGCCGTCTCGCACGGCGTGCGCACCGCCGTGGCCGCCGGCTGCAAGACCGTCGTGCTGACCAACGGCTGCGGCGGCCTGCGCGAGGGCATGCGCCCCGGGCAGCCGGTGCTGATCAGCGACCACATCAACCTGACGGCCACGTCGCCGATCATCGGGGCGAACTTCGTGGACCTGACGGACCTGTACTCGCCGCGGCTGCGGGCGCTGTGCAAGGAGGTGGACGAGACGCTGGAGGAGGGCGTGTACGTCCAGTTCCCCGGCCCGCACTACGAGACGCCGGCCGAGATCAACATGGTGCGCGTGCTGGGCGGCGACCTGGTGGGCATGTCCACGGTCCTCGAGGCGATCGCGGCGCGCGAGGCGGGCGCGGAGGTGCTCGGCATCTCCCTCGTGACGAACCTGGCTGCGGGCCTTACGGGCGAGCCGCTGAACCATGAGGAGGTCCTGCAGGCGGGGCGCGACTCGGCGGCGCGGATGGGTGAGCTGCTGACGCGGGTGCTCGCGCGCCTCTGACCCGTCCGGCTCAACGGGGCACTGCGCTCTGCGCCCGGCAGGCGTGATTCGGTGCGCCCCGGGGCCCGTGGCGCAGCGCCTCGACGGGCGCGCGCTTCGGAGCGGCGCACCGCCGGCGCGGTGCTCTGCGACCCTGGCAGGCGCCGACCACGGGCCCGGGCTCGTGGGCCTCTGGGGGCTCTCCCGGGGCTGCGCCTCAGGCCGTGGCGAGCACCCTGGCGCACGCCCTCCGCGGGGCGCGCCCGGCCCGGGGGCTCTGCACCTGACAGGCGCCGGCCTCGGGGGCTCAACCCGGCCCGGTGGGCCGCGCGTCCTGGCGGAAGCCGGCTCCGGGTTCGCCGGGGCCCGTGGGCTTCCTGGGCTTTGCGTCCTCACGGGCGCGAACTTCGGGGGCTGCGCCCGGGCCGTGGCGTAGCGCCCTGGCGGACACGCGCTCGGGGCGCACCCGGCCTGGGAGCTCTGCACCCTGAGAGGCGCGGCCCGGGGACCCACGCCGGGCCCGTGGGCTGCGCGTCCTGGCGGACGGCGGCTCCTGGGTTCCGCCAGAGCCTGTACCCCGCTTCGCGCGGTGTCCTCGAACCCCCTACGGCCTGGCGGCCGTGGGTGGGGTCCCCCGGCGAAGCCAGGGGGAGTGCCGCCGGACGGGCCGGAATTGCGGCCCCGCCGGGGGGCGCCTCCCACGCCGCACGGCGTAGGAGGCACTTGAGGTGCGGGACTCCGGGCGGAGCCTCGACAAGAGCGCCGCACAACCAGCACCACCGGACCCACCGGGCAGCCCAGCCCGCCGGGCCCGTCAAGCCCCGCCGCTCGGCGCGGAGCCCCGGCAAGGGCGAAAGCGCGGAGCCCGACAGGAACGCCGCGCTGGGGCGGAAAAGCATCGCGCGTCGGCGCACGGCGCGCACACTCGACGTACGCACACACGAGAGGCGGACCTACCGTGCAGCAGGACCTCATCGCGCGGGCCCGGGCGTGGCTCGCGGAGGACCCGGACAGCGAGACCCAGGACGAGCTCGGCAAGCTCATCGAGGCCGGTGACCTCGCCGAGCTGGGCGACCGGTTCGGCGGGACGCTGCAGTTCGGGACCGCCGGACTGCGCGGGGAGCTGGGCGCCGGGCCCATGCGGATGAACCGCGTCGTCGTCATCCGGGCCGCCGCCGGGCTCGCCGCGTACCTCAAGGCCAAGGGTCAGGGCGACGGACTCGTCGTCATCGGCTACGACGCCCGCTACAAGTCGGCCGACTTCGCGCGCGACACCGCCGCCGTCATGGTCGCCGCGGGCCTGCGCGCCGCAGTGCTGCCGCGGCCGCTGCCCACTCCCGTACTCGCCTTCGCCATAAGGAAGCTGGGCGCCGTCGCGGGCGTCGAGGTCACCGCGAGCCACAACCCGCCCCGCGACAACGGCTACAAGGTCTACCTCGGCGACGGCTCGCAGATCGTGCCCCCCGCCGACGCGGAGATCGCCGCCGAGATCGGCGCGATCGCGAGCATCGACGACGTGCCGCGTGCCGAGGGCGGCTGGGAGACCCTGGGCGACGAGGTCCTGGAGGCGTACCTGGAGCGTACGGACGCGGTCCTGACCGCCGCCTCGCCGCGTACCGCCCGCATCGTCTACACGGCCATGCACGGTGTCGGCAAGGACGTCGTGCTCAGCGCCTTCGCGCGGGCCGGCTTCCCCGCCCCCGCGCTCGTGGAGGCACAGGCGGAGCCCGATCCCGCGTTCCCGACCGTCGCGTTCCCCAATCCGGAGGAGCCCGGCGCGATGGACCTCGCGTTCGAGACCGCCCGCCGGGTCCGGCCGGACGTCGTCATCGCCAACGACCCGGACGCGGACCGCTGCGCGGTCGCCGTCCCCGACGACTCCGCCGAGGCCGGGTGGCGCATGCTGCGCGGCGACGAGGTCGGCGCGCTGCTCGCCGCGCACCTCGTCCACAAGGGCGCCACGGGCGTCTTCGCCGAGTCGATCGTGTCCTCGTCCCTGCTGGGCCGCATCGCCCGGGCGGCGGGCCTCGGTCACGAGGAGACGCTGACGGGCTTCAAGTGGATCGCACGGGTCGACGGGCTGCGCTACGGCTACGAGGAGGCGCTCGGCTACTGCGTCGACCCCGGCGGCGTGCGCGACAAGGACGGCATCACCGCCGCGCTGCTCGTCGCCGAACTGGTCTCGGAGCTCAAGGAGCAGGGCCGTACGCTCTCCGACCTGCTCGACGACCTGGCCGTCGAGCACGGCCTGCACGCCACCGACCAGCTCTCGGTGCGGGTCGAGGACCTCGGCGTGATCGCCGACGCCATGCGCGCGCTGCGCGAGCGGCCGCCGGTGATGCTCGCGGGACTGCGGGTCACGAGCGCCGAGGACCTGACGCGGGGTACGGAGAAGCTGCCGCCGACGGACGGGCTGCGCTACTACCTGGACGGGGAGTTCACCGCCCGCGTGATCGTCCGGCCGAGCGGCACCGAGCCCAAGCTCAAGTGCTACCTGGAGGTCGTGGTGCCGGTCGCCGACGCGAGCGAGCTGGGCACGGCTCGCGAGCGGGCGGCCGGTGTGCTCGCGGACGTCAAGCGGGACCTCTCGGCCGCGGCGGGCATCTGAGGGCCGCCCTGCCCGATGCGCGTCCACCGCGCGTCGGGCAGCCGGAGCCTCCCCTGAACACAGGGCACCGGCTCCGGGCCCGTCAGGTCAGGCCGAGCACCAGGGCGAGCACCACCACGCCCGCCGTCACCGGCGCGAGCACCTCGTACGCCCAGCGCACCTGCGGCCCGCCCGGTGCGGACGAGCGCGGGCCCAGGTGCTCGGCCATGTCGCGCAGGTCCGCGATCGTCTGGTCCGCGGGCGCCATCCGCGCCTGCGAGTCGGTCACGTCCGCCGTCACGGAGGTGGCGCCGTGCGGGTCGTCGGTCGCGTTGCGCATCTGCCGCCGGGCGACCCGCTTGCGCTGGCGCAGCGAGACGGGGATGGCCCACAGCTGGTACTTCACGCCCTCCGTGGTGAACAGCTCGCTGGAGTACCCGGCCCGCACGTCGGCGACCGCGCTCCACGGCAGCGTGATCGTCCGGAACGGGTTCCTGATCCGCACCCGCTCCTCGTTCACGAAGACGGCGGGGCGGACGCTGAAGGCGACGATCAGCGGCACCACGACCAGCGCGGCCGCCAGCGCGAGCCACGGCGTGCGGCCCTCGCCGCGCACCAGGGCGTCCACGACCATCCAGGCGATCAGCGCGAGCAGCAGCCCGCCGCCCGCCATCCCGGCGGGCGACCGGAAGACCCGGTCGGCGTAGGAGGGCTCGGCAGGCTGCTGGGGGCTCGTCATGGGTCCGATTCTGCCGTACGCCCGCTGCGGTCGGCCGGGACCTGTCCCCTCGTCGCGACCGGAGTGCGACCGACCCGTGACCTCTCGGTGCGCCGCACCCCCTGTACAGGTCGCTACGCGCGTAGATATGCTCATCTGGTGACCATGCCCACCAATGCACCAGCATTCGCTGACGTGACCGCGTCCGACAGCACGCTGCGCCGCTTCCTGCACGGGCTGCCCGGCGTCGACGCCGTCGGCCTCGAAGCGCGCGCCGCGTCCCTCGGCACCCGTTCGATCAAGACCACGGCGAAGGCGTACGCCATCGACCTGGCCATCTCGATGATCGACCTGACGACGCTCGAAGGCGCGGACACCCCGGGCAAGGTCCGGGCGCTCGCCGCCAAGGCCGTCAATCCTGATCCGACCGACCGCACGACCCCGCACACCGCGGCGGTCTGCGTCTACCCCGACATGGTGGCGACCGCCAAGGCCGCCCTCGCGGGCTCCGACGTCAAGGTCGCCTCCGTCGCGACCGCCTTCCCGGCCGGCCGCGCCGCGCTCGACGTGAAGCTCGCGGACGTCCGTGACGCCGTGGCGGCCGGGGCCGACGAGATCGACATGGTGATCGACCGCGGCGCCTTCCTCGCGGGCGACTACATGAAGGTCTTCGAGGAGATCCGGGCCGTCAAGGAGGCCTCCGGCGACGCCCGGCTCAAGGTCATCTTCGAGACCGGCGAGCTCTCCACGTACGACAACATCCGCCGCGCCTCCTGGCTCGGCATGATCGCCGGCGCCGACTTCATCAAGACCTCGACCGGCAAGGTCGCGGTCAACGCCACCCCGGCGAACACCCTGCTCATGCTGGAGGCCGTCCGCGACTTCCGGGAGCAGACTGGGGTACAGGTGGGCGTGAAGCCCGCCGGCGGCATCCGCACCAGCAAGGACGCGATCAAGTTCCTGGTGCTGGTGAACGAGACCGCGGGCGAGGACTGGCTGGACAACCACTGGTTCCGCTTCGGCGCCTCGAGCCTGCTCAACGACCTGCTGATGCAGCGCCAGAAGCTGGCGACCGGCCGCTACTCCGGCCCCGACTACGTGACGGTGGACTGATCATCATGGCTTCCGCATTCGATTACGCACCCGCACCCGAGTCGCGGTCGGTCGTCGACATCGCACCGTCGTACGGCCTGTTCATCGACGGCGAGTTCACCGACGCCGCCGACGGCAGGGTCTTCAAGAGCGTCTCGCCCGCCAGCGAGGAGGTCCTCTCCGAGGTCGCCCAGGCCGGCGCGGAGGACGTCGACCGCGCGGTGAAGGCCGCCCGCAAGGCGTTCGAGAAGTGGTCGGTGCTGCCCGGCTCGGAGCGCGCCAAGTACCTGTTCCGTATCGCGCGGATCATCCAGGAGCGCAGCCGCGAGCTGGCCGTCCTGGAGACGCTGGACAACGGCAAGCCGATCAAGGAGACCCGCGACGCGGACCTCCCCCTGGTCGCGGCGCACTTCTTCTACTACGCGGGCTGGGCCGACAAGCTCGGCCACGCCGGCTACGGGCCGGACCCGAAGCCGCTGGGCGTCGCCGGCCAGGTCATCCCGTGGAACTTCCCGCTGCTGATGCTCGCGTGGAAGATCGCCCCCGCTCTCGCGACCGGCAACACGGTCGTCCTGAAGCCCGCCGAGACGACCCCGCTGTCCGCCCTGTTCTTCGCGGACATCTGCCGCCAGGCGGGCCTGCCGAAGGGTGTCGTCAACATCCTCCCGGGTTACGGGGACACCGGTGCGGCGCTCGTGGAGCACCCGGGCGTCGACAAGGTCGCCTTCACCGGCTCGACCGCGGTCGGCAAGGCGATCGCCCGCCAGGTCGCCGGCACGCGCAAGAAGGTCACCCTGGAGCTGGGCGGCAAGGGCGCCAACATCGTCTTCGACGACGCCCCGATCGACCAGGCCGTCGAGGGCATCGTCAACGGCATCTTCTTCAACCAGGGCCAGGTCTGCTGCGCGGGCTCGCGCCTGCTGGTCCAGGAGTCGGTCCAGGACGAGCTGCTGGCGTCGCTCAAGCGCCGCCTGTCCACGCTGCGCCTCGGCGACCCGCTCGACAAGAACACCGACATCGGAGCGATCAACTCCGAGGAGCAGCTGTCCCGGATCACCACGCTCGTGGAGCGGGGCGAGGCGGAGGGCGCCGAGCGCTGGTCCCCCGCCTGCGAGCTGCCGACGTCCGGCTACTGGTTCGCGCCGACGCTGTTCACGAACGTCACGCAGGCGCACACGATCGCCCGCGACGAGATCTTCGGCCCGGTGCTGTCCGTCCTGACGTTCCGTACCCCGGACGAGGCGGTCGCCAAGGCCAACAACAGCCAGTACGGCCTGTCCGCCGGCATCTGGACGGAGAAGGGCTCCCGCATCCTCGCGGTGGCGAACAAGCTCCGCGCGGGTGTGGTGTGGGCCAACACGTTCAACAAGTTCGATCCGACCTCGCCGTTCGGCGGCTACAAGGAGTCGGGCTTCGGCCGCGAGGGCGGCCGCCACGGGCTGGAGGCCTACCTCGATGTCTGAGTCGATGCGTCTGAGCGTCTTCAAGACCTACAAGCTGTATGTCGGGGGCAAGTTCCCCCGCTCCGAGAGCGGCCGGGTGTACGAGGTGACGGACTCGCAGGGCAAGTGGCTGGCCAACGCGCCGCTCTCCTCCCGCAAGGACGCCCGTGACGCGGTCGTCGCCGCGCGCAAGGCGTTCGGCGGCTGGTCGGGCGCCACCGCGTACAACCGCGGCCAGATCCTCTACCGCGTCGCCGAGATGCTGGAGGGCCGCAGGGGCCAGTTCGCGCACGAGGTGGCGGACGCGGAGGGGCTGTCCAAGTCGAAGGCGGCCGCGGTCGTCGAGGCCGCGATCGACCGCTGGGTCTGGTACGCGGGCTGGACGGACAAGATCGCGCAGGTCGTGGGCGGGGCGAACCCGGTCGCGGGCCCGTTCTTCAACCTCTCCACCCCCGAGCCGACGGGCGTCGTGACGATCCTCGCGCCGCAGGAGTCGTCGTTCCTGGGCCTGGTCTCCGTGGTCGCGCCGGTGATCGCGACCGGCAACACGGCGGTCGTGATCGCCTCCGAGAAGTCGCCGCTGCCGGCGCTGTCCCTGGGAGAGGTGCTGGCCACCTCGGATCTGCCGGGCGGTGTGGTCAACGTGCTGTCGGGGCGTACGGCGGAGATCGCGGCCCCGCTCGCAGCGCACCAGGACGTCAACGGCATCGACCTGACCGGCGCCGACGAGATCCTGGCGAAGGAGCTGGAGGTCGCGGCGGCGGACAACCTCAAGCGGGTCCTGCGTCCACAGGCTGTGGACAACGACTGGCCGGCCGATCCCGGCACCCACCGCCTGACGGCGTTCCTGGAGACCAAGACGGTCTGGCACCCCACCGGTTCGCTCGGCGCCTCGGGTTCGTCGTACTGAGCCCTCAGCGCGAAGCCCCCACGGCCGCGGCCGTGGGGGCTCTCCCGTGGCGCTTGCTGTGGGTGCGCCCGGCTGGGTGCGTCCGGCTGGGTGCGCCCGGCGCGCTACGGCAGCGCGCGCTTGGCCAGCGGGCCGGCCACCGGCAGGTCCTCGAGCGCCTGCCCGCGGGTGACGTGGTCCGTCACCAGCGTGGTGCTCACCGGCTTGAAGTCGGCGACCTGGGTGCCCACGGCGTTGTCGAGCGGGTCGACACCGGTGTTCGCCAGCGGGTTGAGCTGGAGGCTCTTGAGCTCGCCGACCCCGTCCACGGACCGGGTGACGGCGCCGGTGAGGGTCGTCAGTGGCGCGGTGGCGAGCGCGGTGCCGGGTCCGGCCACGGGCTGGGCGCGGACCGGCTCGGGGGCCGGAGCCGCCTGCGCGGCCGCCGAACTCGCGCCGAGGGCCGCGCCCGCCGCGGCGACGGTCAGTCCGGCGCGCACGAGCGTGTGGCGCCGCTGGGGGGAAGCTGCATGACGAGCCATGAATTCCTGCCTAATCGAGTAATCGTGAGCGCACGGACAGTGGTTGAGGTGTGAGACGGGCAACCACCCCGTCTCCGGGGGGTCCTCCTGGGCGGCTCCATGCGTCACACTTGTCTTCCGTGAGTTCCCAACCCATCCCGACCCGCGTCGTGCTGCTCGCGGGCCCCTCAGGTTCCGGAAAGTCGTCCCTCGCGGCCCGCACCGGACTGCCGGTCCTGCGTCTGGACGACTTCTACAAAGAGGGCAACGACCCGACGCTGCCCCGGGTGACGGGCAGTGCCGACATCGACTGGGACTCACCGGCGTCGTGGGACGCCGACGCGGCCGTCGCCGCCATCGTGGAACTGTGCGCCACCGGGCGCGCGGAGGTCCCCGTTTACGACATCGCGGCGAGCGCGCGCGTGGGCCGCGAGACGCTGGACATCGCCCGCACCCCGCTGTTCGTCGCCGAGGGCATCTTCGCGGCCGACCTCGTCCGCCGCTGCCGGGAACTCGGCGTACTGGCCGACGCGCTGTGCCTGCGCGGCCGCCCCTCCACGACGTTCCGCCGCCGCCTCGCGCGCGATCTCCGGGAGGGCCGCAAGTCGGTCCCGTTCCTGCTGCGCCGCGGCTGGCGCCTGATGCGCGCCGAGCGCGGCGTCGTCGCGCGCCAGACCGGTCTCGGCGCCCACCCGTGCGGCAAGGCCGAGGCCCTCGGGCGTCTCGCGGACGCGGCGGCCGGCCGCTGCCGTACGCTCGCCGCGCGCCAGCCCGCCTGACGCGGCCGGCTCCCGCGCGGGAGCCGCGGACATGGGAGCGGGGCCGGACAGAACCCCCCGGTCTGTCCGACCCCACTCCGTCTTCCCCCGTGGATCCCCGTGTCCCCCGTGTCCCCGTGGATCCCGTCCCGCCGTCTCCCCCGAAACAGCGGCCCCCGTTTCCCCCGTTGTCCCCCGTGTCCCTCGCCTTCAGGCCACCAGCTCGCCGAAGGACTCCTCCTCGTCACGGCCGAAGCTGAGGACCTCGTCCTCGCGCAGCCGGCGGAGCGACCGCCAGATGCTCGACTTCACCGTGCCGACACTGATGTCCAGGATGTCCGCGATCTCCGGGTCGGTGCGGCCCTCGTAGTAGCGCAGGACCAGCATCGTGCGCTGGAGTTCGGGAAGCCTGGCGAGCGCCTGCCACAGGACCGCGCGCAGCTCCGTGCCCCGCATCGCGTCGGTGTCGCCCGCCGTCTCCGGCAGCTCCTCCGTCGGGTACTCGTTGATCTTGCGCCGGCGCCAGGCGCTGATGTGCAGGTTGGTCATGGTGCGGCGCAGGTAGCCGCCGACCGCCGCCTTGTCGCTGATCCGGTCCCAGGCCCGGTACGTCGAGAACAGCGCGCTCTGCAGCAGGTCCTCGGCCTCGTACCGGTCGCCGGTCAGGTGGTAGGCGGTCGCGTACAGAGAGGCGCGGCGCTCCTGGACGTAGGCGGTGAACGCCGCTTCGGCGTCCGCCGCCCCGGCCTGGCCTGTCCGCTCCCCCGTGGCCTCTCCGTACGCCTCTCCCCCGTCAGGCACGGCCACCATGTAGGTCGCCTTGTGCTGACGCCCGGCGCCGCGAACGCACCCCCGTCCGTTCACCGCGCCGGACTTCTCGGCGCTCCGCGCGACGTCGTGGAGACGCGTGACAACTGCGCTTGAGGTGGTGCTGTGCAGTGCGTTCATCTCGCGCCCCCCGTCGAGTGGAGTCTGCTTGGTTCCGTGTGACAAGAAGCTTGCCCGGCCACTTTCATGGCGGTGTCCGCCGACTGTCACAGGCGCGTCACAGAGGCCGGGGACAACGGTGATGTACCAGGGAGTCGAACGAGGACGACCGCATGGGCCAGAATGGGCCCGTGCCTTTCCTGTTGCTGATCGAGGACGACGACGCCATCCGCACGGCTCTCGAACTCTCCCTGTCCCGTCAGGGCCACCGTGTGGCCACCGCGGCGACGGGAGAGGACGGCCTGAAGCTGCTGCGCGAGCAGCGGCCTGACCTGATCGTGCTGGATGTGATGCTGCCCGGGATCGACGGGTTCGAGGTGTGCCGCCGCATCCGGCGCACGGACCAGCTGCCGATCATTCTGCTGACCGCGCGCAGCGACGACATCGACGTGGTCGTGGGGCTGGAGTCCGGCGCCGACGACTATGTGGTCAAGCCGGTTCAGGGGCGGGTGCTGGACGCCCGTATCCGCGCCGTGCTGCGCCGCGGCGAGCGGGAGTCCACCGACTCGGCGACCTTCGGCTCCCTGGTGATCGACCGCTCCGCGATGACGGTCACCAAGAACGGCGACGACCTGCAGCTCACGCCGACCGAACTGCGCCTGCTGCTGGAGCTGAGCCGCCGGCCCGGCCAGGCCCTCTCGCGCCAGCAGTTGCTGCGCCTGGTGTGGGAGCACGACTACCTCGGCGACTCACGCCTGGTGGACGCCTGCGTGCAGCGGCTGCGGGCGAAGGTCGAGGACGTGCCGTCCTCACCGACCCTGATCCGTACGGTGCGTGGCGTCGGCTACCGGCTGGACGTTCCGCAGTGATCCACGGGGTGGGCGCGTGCGCGCCGGACGGGGCCGTTCGGTGAGCGGTGGTACGAACAGCGGCGCGGCGGACGGCACGAACGGCGGCGCGGGCGGGGCGGGCGTGCGGCGCGGTCCGCTCGCCGGGCTGCGCCTGACGAGCCTGCGACTGCGGCTCGTGGTCGTCTTCGCGCTGGTCGCGCTGACCGCGGCCGTGTCCGCTTCCGGCATCGCGTACTGGCTCAACCGCGAGGCGGTGCTGACCCGCACCCAGGACGCGGCGCTCGGCAACTTCCGGCAGGAGATGCAGAACAGGGCGGCGACGCTGCCGCTGCGGCCCACGCCGGCCGAACTGCAGAAGACCGCCGAGCAGATGGCGGGCGGCGGCGACTACAGCGTGGTGCTGATCGGCGAGCGCGCCGAGGGCAAGCCGGTCACCGGGGCGTCCGACCGCGACACCTTCACGATGGAGGACGTGCCGCAGTCGCTGCAGGACGCGGTGAACGACCGGCAGGACGTCGACGCCGGCAACTCCGAGCCGTACCACCTGTACTGGCAGCGCACCGAGCGCCGCGGCGAGCCCTATCTCGTCGGCGGTACGCGGATCATGGGCGGCGGGCCGACCGGCTACCTGTCCAAGTCGCTCGACCAGGAGCGCCAGGACCTCAACTCCCTGGCCTGGTCGCTGGGGATCGCCACCCTGCTGGCCCTGATCGGCTCGGCGCTGCTCGCGCAGGCCGCCGCCACGACCGTGCTCAAGCCGGTGCACCGGCTCGGCGAGGCGGCGCGAAGGCTCGGCGAGGGCAAGCTGGACACCCGGCTGCGGGTCTCGGGCACCGACGAACTCGCCGAGCTGGCACGGACGTTCAACAAGACAGCCGCGTCGCTGGAGAAGAAGGTCGCGGACATGAGCGCGCGGGAGGAGTCCAGCCGGCGCTTCGTCGCCGACATGTCCCATGAGCTGCGCACCCCGCTGACCGCGCTGACCGCCGTGACCGAGGTGCTGGAGGACGAGGCCGACAGCCTCGACCCGATGATCGCCCCGGCCGTGAACCTCGTGGTGAGCGAGACGCGGCGGCTGTACGACCTCGTGGAGAACCTGATGGAGGTCACCCGCTTCGACGCGGGCACCGCAAGGCTCGTGCTGGACACCGTGGACGTGGCCGACCAGGTCACCGCCTGCATCGACGCCCGCGCCTGGCTGGACGCGGTCGAACTGGACGCCGAGCGCGGGATCATGGCGCGGCTGGACCCGCGCCGGCTCGACGTGATCCTGGCCAACCTGATCGGCAACGCCCTCAAGCACGGCGGGTCCCCGGTGCGGGTGTCGGTGCGCCCCGGAGACGACGAACTGCTCATCGAGGTGCGCGACCACGGCCCCGGCATCCCCGAGGACGTCCTGCCCCACGTCTTCGACCGGTTCTACAAGGCCAGCGCGTCGCGACCGCGCTCCGACGGAAGCGGTCTCGGTCTCTCGATCGCCATGGAGAACGCCCACATCCACGGCGGCACCATCACCGCGGCCAACTCCCCCGACGGCGACGGCGCGGTCTTCGTGCTGCACCTGCCGCGCGACGTGTCCGCGCTCGCGGACTGCGAGGCGGCCGGGTCGGACGACGCGGACAGCGGGACCGGCGGCGGGCGGACCGAGGGGGACGCACAGTGATACTCCCCAGAACACGTGCGGGCCGCCGACCGGTGGCCGTGCTCGCCGTGCTCGCGGGCGCCCTCGTGCTCGCGGGCTGCGGGATCAGGCCCACCCAGGTGCCCGTGGACGCCGGGCCGGCGCCCTCGCGGGTGCCGTGCGAGGTGTCGGCCGTGGACATCGCCCCGCAGGCGGGACGTACGGGCATACCGGTCCGGGTGTACCTGGTGTGCGCCTCGCAGCTGGTGTCGGTCGACCGCATGGCCGGGACGACGGAGGAGAAGGCTCCGGCCGACCGGGTCGCGACCGCGCAGGCGGTGCTCGACGAGCTCCAGCGGGAGCCGTCGTCGCCCGAGCACGAGGCGGGCTTCTCGACCTACGTTCGCGGTCCGCTGCTGCTGAACGCCGGGCGGCGCGACGACCCCACGGGCACCCTGCGCCTGAGCCGCCAGCCGGAGGACCTGCCGCCGGCCGCGCTGGCGCAGATCGTGTGCACGCTGCTGGAGAACGGTGCGACGACGGGCGGCTCGGTGCTGCTGGGCGGCCCGGGCGAGTACGCCCCGCGCGCGTACACCTGCCCGGACGCGACCAAGGAGCGCCCCGACTCCGCGGTCCCGACGACGGACATGCCTCAGCCGGCCGGCTGACCCCGCGCGCCGGTCACGATCTGTGTCCGGGCGCACGGAGCATCCCGGGTCGTGCGGAACCGTTTCCGGGAGAGGCTGCGTCTTGGGGGGCGTGCAGCGTCAAGGTTCGAGCGGCCGTGCCGCCATCCGCTTCCGCACGGCGGGGCTCGTGCTCCTCCTCCTCCATCTGCTGCTCGTCGCCTGGCTGACACTGCGCCCGCGCGACGTGCTGTGGGTGACCGCGGCGAACCTGGAACCGTTCGCCGGCATCGAGGCCTCGCTGGCGCTGGGGCCGTCGGCGGCGGCCCGGCACATCGGCGGGGGCCTGCTCCTTCTCGCGCCGCTCGGCGTGCTGCTGCCCATGGCCGGCGGGCGGCTGGCCGTCTCCCCGTTGGCCTCGCTGGCCCGTACGGTCGCCGCCGGCGTGCTCCTGTCGCTCGGCATCGAACTGCTCCAGACCGGCGTGCCGGGCCAGGTCGTCGACATCGACTCGATCCTGCTCAACACCTGCGGCGTCGCGCTCGCGCACCTCGCCGTCGTCCCGGCGGGCCGCGCGCGGCTGCGCCGCAGACTGCTGCGCCCCGGCCGCGGGTCCGCGCTCCGTGAGGGCGGCCGCGGGCAGGAGCCCCGGGCCTCGCTCAGGGACGAGGGCTCTCAGGGGGCGACCCCGACGATTCCCAGGGTCGGGATCGCCCCGTAGAGCGACGCTTCGCCCCCCTTCGCGGCGCGACCATGGACACATCGGGAGCACGACGAGAGGCTCCCCGGACGGTCTCGCGAAGGAGCCCACCATGGCCGCACTTGCCCGCCCCCGTAACGGCCGCATGCTCGGCGGAGTGTGCGCAGCGCTGGCCCGGCGCTTCGGCATGTCCGCGACGACGATGCGCGTGATCTTCGTGGTCTCGTGCCTGCTGCCCGGACCGCAGTTCCTGCTCTACCTGGCGCTGTGGCTGCTGCTGCCGTCGGAGAAGACGGCCGCCGCCTGGTGACCCGTGCCGGAGGCGTCCCCGTCCCCGCGTGGCGACGGGGAGCGTCCCAGTCGCCCGTGCGACGCCGGGACGGTGCCTGATCGCGCCGCCGCTCGCGATCACGCTCGGGCTGGTTCCGACCGGCTGAGGGCAGGGCCTGGAGAACGCCTGGCGCTGTCGGCAGGAAATAGGCCGTGCCTCCGGCACGAACGCCGTGGGGCGCACACCCTGGCCGGGTGTACGCCCCACACGCGGACGGCCGTCGCGGCACGCCGGCCGGTTCGTCAGCCCGCGAGTCCGCCGGGCAGCAGGCCGCCGCCCAGCTCGCCCGTCTTCAGGCCGCCGATCAGGCCGCTGACCGGCGCGGCCGCGTCGTCGGACGCCAGCACCTTGCCGGCCGTCTGCTGGAGGGCGCCGGGCAGCACGGCGGTGGACTTCGCCAGGGCGGCCTGGCCACCGGCGAGGGACTGCGGGGCGCCCGCCGGGAGCTTGGCGGCGACCTCCTGGAGCGGCGTGAGCTGGGAGACGGCGCCCAGCGCGCCGGTGGTGTCGGGCAGCGCGGGCGCGGCGGAGGCGGTTCCCGCACCTGCAGCGGCGAAGGCGGCGCCGAGGACGGCGACACCGAGGGTCTTTGCGGAATGCTTCATCTCAGACAATTCCTTGGGGACGGAAATATGAGCGGCTCCGCAAGCTAGTCAGCTTGGCACAGGCACCGCAAACACCGCGAAGCGGCCGGATATTGACGCTTCCGGCCGCTTCGGTGTAGGCGTGTCCGCGGGCCCGCCGGACGCTCAGTTCCCGCTTGTGGCGGTCTGCCGGAACAGCCATTCGGATTTCAGCTCGGCGTAGCCGGGCTTGATCACATCGTTGATCATCGCCAGTCGTTCATCGAAAGGAATGAATGCCGACTTCATGGCATTGACGGTGAACCACTGCATGTCGTCGAGCGTGTATCCGAACGCCTCGGTCAGCAGCTCGAATTCGCGGCTCATGCTGGTGCCGCTCATCAGACGGTTGTCCGTGTTGACCGTGGTCCGGAAATGCAGTCGGCGCAGCAGGCCGATGGGGTGGGCGGCGTACGAGTCGGCCGCGCCGGTCTGCAGGTTGGACGTCGGGCACATCTCCAGCGGGATGCGCTTGTCCCGCACGTACGCGGCGAGCCGGCCCAGCTTCACGGAGCCGTCCTCGGCCACCTCGATGTCGTCGATGATGCGCACCCCGTGGCCGAGGCGGTCGGCCCCGCACCACTGGAGCGCCTGCCAGATCGACGGCAGCCCGAAAGCCTCGCCGGCGTGGATGGTGAAGTGGTTGTTCTCGCGCTTGAGGTACTCGAAGGCGTCCAGGTGCCGGGTGGGCGGGAAGCCGGCCTCGGCTCCCGCGATGTCGAAACCGACGACACCCGTGTCGCGGTAACGGTTCGCCAGTTCGGCGATCTCCAGGGCGCGGGCGGCGTGCCGCATCGCGGTCAGCAGCGCCCCGACGCGGATGCGGTGGCCGCTCTCCCGGGCGCGGCGCTCGCCTTCCCGGAAGCCGGCGTTGACCGCCTCGACGACCTGCTCGAGGGTGAGCCCGGCCTCCAGGTGCTGCTCGGGGGCATAGCGGACCTCGGCGTAGACGACGCCGTCCTCGGCCAGGTCCTCGGCGCACTCGGCGGCCACGCGGAAGAGCGCGTCGCGGGTCTGCATGACGGCGCAGGTGTGCGCGAACGTCTCCAGATACCGTTCCAGGGAACCGGAGTCGGCGGCCTCGCGGAACCAGATGCCGAGCTTGTCGGGCTCGGTCTCGGGCAGGGCCCCGTAGCCGCTGTCGCGGGCGAGTTCGACGATCGTGCCGGGGCGCAGACCGCCGTCGAGGTGGTCGTGGAGCAGGACCTTCGGCGCGCGGCGGATCTGGTCCTGGGTGGGCGAATTGAGGGTCTGGCTCGTCATCTGCGCACTCTAGCCCCTACGCGCGTAGAGCGCGCCCCCCGGCGAGGCCCGTCGATACGTAACAGTGACCGCGCGTACGGGTGGAGTACACCTGGCCTTCTGAGACTGTTGGGCCATGGCACACCACGCACTGCCCCGGTGGCGGGGGCGTCCGGACAGACCGGGCGTCGGGTCGGCAGCCCTACGTGAGACGGCGGTTGGGCGAGTGGAGCGCACCGGACGGACAGCGGCGCAGGCCCGGCTCGGCCGGCTGCCGGGGCGTTCCGGCGCACGCGGCGGCGCGGACGCGGCGGTTGCGGGCGTGGTCCTGCTGCTCCCGGACGGCGAGCCGGAGTCGGAGCGCCGGGCGTCGGCGCTGTCGTACGCGGCGGTGCTCCCGCTGGGCCGCGCGCTGGCGCGGGCGGGGCGCGCGGAGGGGCTGGTCGTGCACTGGGTGCGGTACCGCTCGCGCGGCTGGAACGGACCGGACGCGCGGCTCGCGGCGGACGCGAGCTGGGCGGTGGAGGAGGTCGTACGCCGGTACGGCGACGTTCCCGTGTGCCTGGCGGGACACGGCATGGGAGGCCGGGCGGCCCTGCACGCGGCGGGCCACCCGGCGGTCAACTCGGTGCTGGCGCTGGCCCCTTGGCTTCCGGAGGACGACGTGGCGGCGCCGCCGGAACCGGTGGAGCAGCTGGCGGGCCGCCACGTGCTGATCGTGCACGGCACGAACGACCGGACGACGGATCCGGAGCTGTCGTACCGGCTGGCGGAACGTGCGAAGAAGTCGAACCGGGACACGTGCCGCTTCGAGGTGCACTCGGACGGGCACGCGCTGCGGCAGTACCAGGAGGAAGTCCTGGCGCTGGCGGCGGACTTCGTGCGGGGCTCGCTGTTCACGCGGACGTACGCGCGCCCGGTGGCGGACGCACTGGCGGCTCCGCCGCCGCTGGGCCTGCGCATGCCGTTGGCGGCGGGCTTCGGCCGCGCCTTGCGCGCCTAGGCGGCCGTCAGAGTGGGTTGAGGCGGGGCTTGAGCAGGCAGAACTCGTTGCCTTCCGGATCGGCGAGGACGTGCCAGGACGCCTCCGCGGGCTGACCGATGTCGATGAGTTCGGCCCCGACGGCCAGGAGGCGTTCGAGCTCGGCGTCCTGATCGCGGTCGGTGGCGTTGACGTCGATGTGCAGCCGGGCATACCCGTTCTTCGGCTCGTCGCTGCGGATGAGGAAGATCGTCGGCTGCGGGCCGCCGAACCCTTCGCGCGGACCTATCTCGATGCAGCCCTCCTCCTCGCGATCGAGCACGACGAAGTCCAGGACCTCGCACCAGAACCGCGCCAGCACCTCGGGGTCGCGGCACTTGAGCACGAGCTCACTGATACGGCATGCCATTGACGAAACCAACTCTCGGGGTGGGAACTGCCGGGGGGCCGCACGCGCAACTCTTGGGCTCCCGCAGTGAGAACATTCTCGCGACCGTACCGGGCGAGGCGAGCAGGGGCGAAGTGTTTTGAGGCCCTCGCCTGGCCGGGCTGCTCCACGTCGGCGCCACTCGATCCTCGCCGATGCGAGGAAGCCTCGTTTCATCACGACTGCTCGCCGGCCGATTCGCGCTGCCGCCGCACGCTTCAACGCGTGGTGACAGTGCGAGGCAGGAGCAGGACCACCGCCACACCGACCGCCGCGAAGACGGCCCCGAGCGCGAACACGACGGTGAAGGCCCCCTCGCCCGGCAGGGCCGAGCCGGCAACCGAGTGGGCGCTGAGGATCGCGATGGCGACCTGGGTCCCGATGACACCGCCGACTGTGCGGACGACGGTGTTGAGGCCGTTGGCGGTGGCTATCGCATGTCCCGGCGCGAAGCGGACCACGAGCGACGGCAGTGCCGCGAAGCTGAGGGCGGCGCCCGTTCCCAGCAGTACGGAATCGGCGAGCACCTGGACCGGCGTGGCATGCCAGCGTGCCAGCGCCAGGCTCCCGGCGAGTATGAGCAGCAGCCCTCCGAGCAAGGGGGCGCGGTGGCCGAATGTCCGCTCCAGCACCGGTACGAGGGGTGCCACCAGGACCTGCAGCAGCGCCGAGGGGTAGCATGAGCAGGCCGGCGGCGGTGACGGTGAAACCGAATCCGGACGCGGCGCCTTCGGGCCCGTGCGCCGGCAGCTGGGCGAGCGTCGGCACGAGGAGGAAGAAGATCAGAGCCGCGGCGTAGAAGAGCGCCGCGGCGCAGTGGGTCAGCAGCATCGGCCGGTCGAGGAACACGCTCGGTTCGAGCAGGGGATGCGGTGTGCGCTTCTCGGCCACCGCCAAGGCGGCCAGAAGCACGGCAGCGGCAGCGAAGAGACCGAGCACCGGGGCGGAGAGCCATCCGGCGTGCGAGCCCTGGGTGATCGCGAGGAGGAGGGCCACCAGGGCGAGCGAGAGCAGGACGGTGCCCGCCACGTCCTGGGGTTCCTCCCGGCGCGCTGTGTCGTCGGGGATCCACCGGGCCACCAGCAGGAAGGCCACCGCGATGACGCCGGCGAGCACGGCGAACATCCACCTCCATGACGCATGGTCGATCAGGAGGCCGCCGATGACGAAGCCCAGCCCGGTGCCCGCGCCGATCATCGCGGACACCATCCCAAGGCCGTGGCCGATCCGCCGCGGGGGAAGCAGGGCGCTGATGAGGCCGAAGGACAGGGGAAGCGCGGCCGCTCCGGCGCCCTGCATCGCGCGCGCCAGGAGCAGGACCGGGAAGTTCCATGCGAGGGCCGCCAGCACGGTGCCGGCGCCGAAGACGGCGAGTGAGGCGAGCAGGACGCGGCGCTTGCCGCGCCGGTCACCGAAGCGGGCGAGCACCGGAGTGAGCACGGCGCCGGAGAGCAGGTAGAGGGTGAATACCCACGCGGCCCAGTCGCCGCTCACGCGGAAGTGCCGCTGGAACGTGGGCAGGGCCGGAGCGACCAGGGTCTGCAGCAGCCCGTAGGCCAGCACCGCGACGGAGAGCGCGGCAACCACACGGCCGGCGGGCGGACCGCTGCCCGGGCCGGTGTCCGGGCGGTCGCCCGTGGGCGAGACCGGGGGAAGGGCAGTGGTTCGGTCTTCCTGCGACATGACGACCTCTGATAGGGGACGGGCGACCGGCAGGGCCGTCACCGCGCCGAGGAGAGCTCGGCGCGACAACGGTGGTCAACTCCGCGAGCGGGGGGCGAGCGACTGGCAGAGCGGTCCGATCGGCGGAGTCACTGGCCCTGGTGAGCAAGCTCGTCCAGGGTCTGTACGCGCTGGACGATCTCCCACTTGCCGTTCACCTTGCGGAGCTTGTCGGTGTAGGTGCCGGTGGCGTAGACGGCGTGCTCCGTCTCGGTCTCCGCGACCCAGTACCAGGAACGGGCGGTGGCCGTCGTGCCGTTGACCTCGATCATGGCGGGTCCGGTCATGTGCCGCTTGCCCTTGGTGAAGCCCTTCTCGGCCAGGTCGATGAACATGGCCTTGATCTCGCTCCGGCCGTCGGCGGAGCCGAACGGGCTCCGGTAGTGACCGTCCTTGGCGTACAGGTTGGCGTAGCTGTCGGCGTCCCTGAGATCGATGGACATCTGGTGACGGTCTATCACCTCGCGGATGGCGAACCGATCGTTGGGGCTGTCGCTCTCCGTGGCGGTGGCGTTCCCACCCAGGAACACGCCGGCGGCCGCAGCACCGGCAAGGGCACCGATGACGGGGGCGGCCACCCTCCGGATGATCTTCATGTCGACTCCTCGGGTTAGTCAAAGCCATTGATAGTCACAACTATTACTAACTCGATCGTATTCCGGTCCGGAGGGTGGCGTCCAGCGCCGGGAGGAGCCGAGGAAGTCGGTCAGCGCGAAGCCGTGGGACGGGCACCCCGCTCACGGGCGGCACACTCCCGGACGGCAGGTACCCGTTGACGTTGCACAAGCGGCGGATGCCCTCCGCGGGCCGGTCGGCCGACCGGGCGGCGTCGTCGATCCGGGCACGGGCTTCCGGGAGCCACGGCGGCGGCAGAAAGGGCGCCGACGGCACCCAGCCGTCGGCGAGTCGTCCGCCGGTCGTCCGCTCAGCCAAGGGAACGCGGCCCGCGGCCCCGGCCACCCCCTCTGTGCCCACTATTATTACGGATGGTGACAGTCAATAACGCTTACGAGGGGAGTGCCGTAGTGCGGCGCAGCGAACGGAAGCAAAAGGATCCGGACCTCGGGAATCTGTCCACGCGCCTGCTCTTCTCGATCCAGAAGGAGCTCTTCGAGACGCTGGCCCAGCAGGGGCACCCTCAGCTACGGCCACAGCACGGGGCCGTGCTGGGCTTTCTCGACGAGGAGGGCACCCGGGCGACGGAACTGTCCCGGCAGTCGGGCACTCATAAGCAGGTCATCGGCAACCTGATCGACGAGCTGGAGGCCCTGGAGTACGTGGAGCGCCGGCCCGACCCCCGGGACCGGCGGGCCAAGCTGGTCGTCCCCACTCGCCGGGGCCGGGACCAGATGGAGAAGTCGGACGCAATCATGGCCGCCATCGAGCAGCGGCACGCAGAGGCGATCGGCGAGCGGAAGTACGCGGTGTTCAAGGGCGCCTTCCGGGAGATCACCGCCCAGCAGCTGGCACAGTTCGACGAGGTCGCGGCCAGCAGGCGGGAGCCGCGGAAGGGCACCGGTCGCTGATCCCGCCTCACAGCGGGACCACTTCGAAGGCGATCGCCGGCGGCACTGGAGATGATCACGTCGGGGCGGTGACCGCGGATGACGCGGGCGAGGTCGCGGCGCAACGCAATGCCGTACTCGACCGTGCCGTCGGCGGCGACCTGCTCGGCCGACCGCACCGTGGCGGTGCGGTCGGGAGGCATGGACTCGATTCCGGCCTCACCACGTGTGACCAGCAGGTCGACCACTGTCTTGCCCTGTGCGACCCAACGGGCGATCGCCGACGAGGCCCCGAACTCCAGGTCGTCCGGATGAGCCACCACCGCAAGCCCCCGGCGCCAGTCGTCCGCCACCGACTGCCGGAGCATCCGGGCAATGGTCATATCCGTGACAGTCACGATCCTTACTATACACATACTCGATCGAGCTGTTGCTCCAGCCCCTCAGCGCTCCTCGACGGTGAGGCGGGGTGCCGGGCTCTGCGGGGGACAGGGCCCGGCACCCGGTGAGCTCCTGCGGTGCGGTTACGGGGGATGCGCGCCGCGGGAGCGGCTCGGTGGCCGGACGGGTCAGCCGTTCTTGGAGTACACGGAGGACAGCTGACCGACCAGCGTGGCGAACGGCATGTCCAGCGCCCCATAGACCTCGTAGGCCTTCGGGTCGGCGTTGTCGGCGAGGATCTCGACCATCGTGGTCGCGTAGTCGGTGACGATGACGCCCGCCTGCTGCATGCGCAGCAGACCCGCCGTGCGCTTGGTCTCGCTGAAGGTGCCGGAGGCGTCGATGGCCGCGTAGGCGTCATAGCCGGCGGCCGTGGCGGAGATCGCCGGGAAGGCGAGGCAGACCTCGATGGAGACACCGGCGATGATCAGCTTCTTGCGGCCGGTGGCCTCGACGGCATGGCGGACGCGCGGGTCGTCCCAGGCGTTGACCGTGCTGCGGTCGACCACCGCAAGGTCCGCCGGGAGCACCTCGGCCAGCTCCGGTACCAGTGGCCCCCACAGGCCGTCCGCCCCGGTGGTGGTCACCACGGTGGGGATGTCCAGCACCTGTGCGGCCTTGGCCAGGGCTGCGACGTTGTGCTTGAGCGTGGCGACGCCGATGTCGCGCACGCCGGTGAGCAGACCGATCTGGTGATCGACGAGCAGCAGGGCGGCGTTGTCGCGGGTCAGAGGCTCGTGGAAGCGGCTGGTTCCGGGGAGGTTCTCGCTCATGGGGGGTCTCCTGTGCAGGGGCGGTCACCCCGCCCACGGTTTCGTCACAGCTTTGATAGTCAAAGACCTTGACTAGCTGCAGCCTATTCCCGCCTCGGCGGGAAAGACAAGGTCACGCCGTAGGAGACCTCCCAAACCGCCCGACGCCCGCTGCCTGGCAGCCCTGAAAAGAGTGCGCGAGGTGGGCCCCGCTTGGTCATGACAGGTAGCCCCCACCGGGCCCGGTGACCACTGCCGGTCTCGGGCAAGTCCCCAACTGCCCAGCACGGGCGCGTAGGCAGGGGCCGGGGGCGGCGGCCCCCGGTGGCCTCCGCCCCCGCGAGGTCTGGCCGCGTAGCCCCAGTTACGGGAAGGGGCATCACCGCGGCGCGAAGCTGCCGCAGCCGGAGGCAGGAGGACACTCGAAGCCTCTGCCCGGCGAGGAGTCCTGACCGCGGGAGGCCCGGCGGCGTGGGGCGGCAGCACCCGTGCCGCCCGAGGGGGCTGGGGGCGGAGCCCCCAGTCACGGGAATGGGCGGGGTGGGGGAAAGCCCCCCGGGCTACGCCAGCACGTTGCCGCGGCGGGAGAGCAGGAAGCGTTTGAACGCTGCCACCGGTGGCGTGTCCGGGTGGCCGTCCAGCCACGCCACGCCGATCTCGCGGACCGCCCTCGGCGCCGTGACCGTCAGTTCGACGACGCCCGGGCGGGCCACCGCGGGCGGCGGGAGGAGGGCGACTCCCAGGCCCGCCGCCACCAGTCCGCGCAGCGTCTCCGCCTCCTCCCCCTCGAACGCGACGCGCGGCGTGAAGCCCGCCTGCGCGCACAGGTCGTCGGTGATGCGGCGCAGCCCGTAGCCCGGTTCGAGCGTGACGAAGGCTTCGTCCGCGGCCTCCGCCAGGCGGACGCGCCTGCGCGCGGCCAGGCGGTGGTCGTCGGGGACGACCAGCCGCAGGCGCTGTTCGTCGAGGCGGCGCGCGACCAGGTCGGGTGCGTCCGGGACCGGCGAGGTCAGGCACAGGTCGAGTTCGCCGGCCCGGAGCCGTTCGATCATGGCCTCGCCGTAGTTCTGGACCAGGGTGAAGCGGATCCCGGGGTGGTCGGCGCGGAAGGCGCGGATCAGGCCCGGCACCGTTTCGGAGCCCATCGTGTGGAGGAATCCGAAGGCGACCTTGCCCGCGCGCGGGTCGGCGTCCGCCCGGACCGCCTCGGCCGCCCGCTCGATCTCGGACAGCGCCCGTTCCGCCGAGGTGAGGAAGGCGCGGCCGGCCGGGGTCAGCGACACCGTGCGGCCCTTGCGCGCGAACAGCGTGACTCCCAGGTCCTGTTCGAGCCGGACCATGGCGCGTGAGAGCGTCGACTGGGGCACGCCCATCTCCTGCGCGGCCCGTGTCACATGCTCCTCCCGCGCGACCCCCGCGAAGTACGCGAGCCGTGGCGCGAGCAGCAGCGCGATGTCTTCTTCGTAACTGCCTCGTGACAGGCGAGCCCCTGAACTGTGGTCATGCGCCATGGGAACGATTATCGCAGTTTCATGCATTGGACGCATGAAAAGGAGCGGCCTACCTTCGACATATGCCTCCTGCCAGTACCAAGGCGCCCACCACCGTGGGCGCCGCCTCGCCGTCCCCCGTCACCGACACCAGGCTCTCCCCCGGCGCGCCCGGCTACCGCCGCATGAGCTTCGCGCTCTTCGCCGCCGGAATGGCGACCTTCGCCCTGCTCTACTCCACGCAGGCACTGCTCCCCGCCGTCTCCGCCGACTTCGGCGTGACCGCCGGCGCCGCCAGCTGGACGGTGTCCGCCGCGACGGGCGCGCTGGCCCTGTGTGTCCTGCCGCTGAGCGCCCTGTCCGAGCGCTTCGGCCGGCGCACGGTCATGACCGTGTCGCTCGCGGTGGCGGTCGTCCTGGGGCTGCTGGTGCCGTTCGCGCCGAACCTGGAGTGGCTGGTGGCGCTGCGCGCCCTGCAGGGCGCGGCACTGGCGGGACTGCCGGCCTCGGCGATGGCGTACCTCGCGGAGGAGGTCAGGCCCAAGGCGCTGGTGGCGGCGATCGGCCTGTTCGTCGCGGGCAACAGCATCGGCGGCATGAGCGGCCGCATCCTCACCGGCTGGGTGGCCCAGCTCGCGGACTGGCGGGTCGCGCTCGCCGCGGTGGGCCTGATGGCACTGGCGTGCGCGCTCGTCTTCCGGGCGCTGCTCCCCCGGGCACGGCACTTCACGCCGGGTTCCCTCAGCCCCCTCGCCCTGGCGAGGACGGTCCGCGGCCACCTGGCCGACCCGCTGCTGATGCGGCTGTACGCGATCGGCGCGCTCTTCATGACCGTCTTCGGCGCGGTCTACACGGTGATCGGCTACCGGCTGGTGGAGGCTCCGTTCGACCTCCCCCAGGGCGTGATCGGCTCGATCTTCCTGGTCTACCTTGTCGGCACGGTCTCGTCCGCGGCCGCCGGGAAGCTGGTCGCGCGGCTGGGCCGGCGCGGCGCGCTGTACCTCGCGGTCACCACGACGGCCGCCGGTCTGCTGCTCTCGCTCGCCGATGCGCTGGCCGCCGTGCTGCTCGGCCTGGTCCTGATCACCGCCGGGTTCTTCGCCGGCCACGCCGTCGCGTCGTCCTCGGTGAGCCGTACGGCGAAGACGGGCCGCGCCCAGGCGTCGGCGCTGTACCAGTCCGCGTACTACCTGGGCAGCAGCGCGGGCGGCACCCTCGGCGCCATCGCCTTCCACGCCGGCGGCTGGTCCGGCACGGTGGCCCTCGGGCTCCTGGCGGTGTTCGGCGTCGTGTCGGTCACGCTGTACGGGACGCACGCGGCGCGGGCCCAGGAGCGGGCGCTGAACCCGGCCGCGGCGCACTGATCCGGAGCGCCTGCCGGATCAGGTGCCTACGTCGCCGGTGCCGAGGCGGCCGTTGACGCGACGGGGTATCCCGAGCACGTTGCGGTCGCGCAGCGCCGGCGGCAGCGCCTCCTGCGGGGCGGACTGGTGGCAGACCGGCCGCATGAACCGCCGGACCGCGGTGGCTCCCACCGAGGTGTGCAGCGGGGCGGTCGTCGCGGGCCACGGTCCGCCGTGGTGCATCGACCAGGTCACGGCCACGCCGGTCGGCCAACCGTTCCACACGAGTCGGCCCGCCCGCTCGACGAGCACCCCGGCGAGCGCGGCGAGGCGCCCGGCCTCGCCGTTCTCGGCGTGGAGGGCGGCGGTGAGCTGTCCGGGCAGCTCAGCGGCGAAGGGTGCGAGGTCGGCCTCGTCCTCGTACTCGACCACGAACGACATCGGCCCGAAGCACTCGGTCAGCAGCTCGGCCGCGTGGGCGCGGAGTACGGCGAGCGGCACGGACAGCAGAGCCGGGGCGGCGGCCGGTTCCGGTGCGGGCGCGCCGCCGTGGAGCGTGCGGACGCCGGGAACCTCGGACAGCCGCCGCAGCCCCGTGGTGTACCCGGCGTGAACGGACTCGCTGACCATGCGCGCCGGTACAACGCGCGCGACGGCGTCGGCGAGCTGCTGATCGAGTCCGTGCCCGGCGGGCAGGAGGAGCAGGCCGGGTTTGGTGCAGAACTGGCCGGCGCCCTGGGTGAAGGAGGCCACGTACTCCTCGACGAGGCGTTCGCCGCGGGCCGCGACCGCCCGCTCGGTGACGAACACGGGATTGATGCTCCCGAGTTCCCCGTAGAAGGGGATGGGCTCCGGCCGGGCCGAGGCCAGGTCGGAGAGGGCCCGCCCGGCGCGGGTGGATCCGGTGAACGCCGCAGCCTTGATGTGCGGGTCCTGAAGTGCCCTGCGCCCTGCGTCGAGGCCGGCGATCAGCGCGAACGTCCCGTGCGGCGCGCCCGCCGTGCCGAGCGCCGCCGTGACGTGGTGCGCCGTCCTTGCCGAGAGCCGGGGGTGTCCGGGGTGGGCCTTGACCACGACCGGGCAGCCGGCGGCCAGCGCCGAGGCCGTGTCACCGCCGGCGACACTGAAGGCGAAGGGGAAGTTGCTCGCCGCGAAGACGAGGACGGGGCCCAGCGGCACCATCATGCGGCGCAGGTCCGGGCGCGGCGGACCCCCGGAGCCCGGTGGCGGGACCACCGCGGTGTCGATGACTGCGTCCAGGTGGGACCCTTCGAGGACGGTGTCGGCGAACATGCGCAACTGCCCTGTCGTGCGCAGAAGTTCGGAGCTCAGCCGGTCGGTGGTCAGGCCGGTTTCCTCGTGGGCCAGCCCGACCAGTTCCTCTGAGGCGTCGTCGAGTGCGTCGGCCACGGTGCGCAGCATGCCCGCGCGGGCGTCGGGGCCGAGCGCGGCGAGAGCATGGGCCACGCCGGCGGCGTCGCGGGCGGCCGCGTCCACGCCCGGTGCGGTGGTGTCCGGGCACGTGGTGATGGTCGTCATCGTCCGTTCTCCCTGCTCCGGACGGTGTCCGGGGACAGCAGCCAATCCATGGCCGCCTTGCCTTCCACGACCGGGTTGGTGAGCGAGCCCACCCAGGAGATCTCGATGCGGACTTCGTCGCCGCGGCGCAGCGTCATCTCGAGGCCGGGTACGAGGCCCGTCCCGGTGGCGAGCACGACGCCCTCCGGGAAGTGGTCTGCGCGGAACAGCCACTCCACAAGGGACTCGATCCTGCGGTGCATGCGGCGCGTCGACGTGGTGCCCGAGTACAGGACGTGTCCGCCGCGGTCGACGGTCAGGGAGATGTCCAGGTCGTGGGGGTCGTCGACGAGCCAGGCGGGCCGGATCCCGGCGGCGAGGGCGCAGCTGCCGGCGTAGATCTTGGCCTGCGGAAGGTAGAGGGGGTTGTCGCCCTCGATCTGCCGGGAGCTGACGTCGTTGCAGACGGTGTAGCCGACGATCTCGGCGTGCGCGTTGGCCACGACGGCGAGCTCGGGCTCGGGGACGTCCACGGCCGAGTCGCTGCGGACTCCGATGGGCTCGCGGTCGGTGACGACGCGCCAGGGCACGGACTTGAAGAACAGTTCCGGCCGTTCGGCCTCGTAGACCTGCTCGTACACGGTGGCCTGGGTGCTCTCCTCCACGCGGGCCTCGCGGGATCGTTCGTATGTCACGCCGGACGCCCACACCTCCATCCGGCCGTCGGCGGGTGGCAGCAGGAGGACGTCCTGCTCGTCGGCGCTGGGGGCTGCGGCGGACTCCACCCGGTCCCTGATCTGCGCCAGCGGCAGGGTGAGCAGGTCGGACAGGCGTGTGAGGCCGGGCAGCGGGCTGATCTTGCCCGCCGTACGCACGCCGATGCGGACGTCGCCGCTCTCGCGGTCGGCGTAGCGGACGATGAGGGGTCCGGGGGCCGTGGAGTCGTCGATATCGGTCACGGTGCGTTCCTTTCTCCGTGAGTTCACAGGTACCGCGGGGTTCACAGGACGGTGGAGAGCTGCCAGGGAACGAATTCCTCGTCCCCGTATCCGAGTTCTTCACTGGCGGTGCGCCGGCCCGAGGCGACGTCGAGGATCAGATCGAAGATCTTCCGGCCCATCTCCTGAACGCTGTACGTCCCGTCCGCGACCGGCCCGCAGTCGAGGTCCATGTCGTCGGGCATCCGCCTGAACAGGTCGGTGTTGGTGGCCAGTTTGATGCTGGGGGTCGGCTTGCACCCGAAGGCGGAACCGCGGCCGGTGGTGAAGCACAGCACGGTGGCACCGCCCGCGACCATGCCCGTGGCGTTGACCGGGTCGTAGCCGGGAGTGTCCATGAAGACCAGTCCGCGGCCGGTGATGCGCTCGGCGTAGCGCACGACGTCGCACAGGGCGGTGGTGCCGCCCTTGGCGACGGCGCCGAGGGACTTCTCCAGGATGGTGGTGAGGCCCCCGGCCTTGTTGCCGGGCGAGGGGTTGTTGTCGATCGAGCTGCCGTCGCCCTGGACGTGCATCTCCCACCAGCGGATGCGTTCGATCAGCTTGTCGCCGACCTCGGAGCTGACGGCCCGCCGCGTGAGCAGGTGCTCGGCGCCGTAGATCTCCGTCGTCTCACCGAACACGGCCGTGCCGCCGTGCCGGACGAGCAGGTCGGCGGCCGCACCCAGGGCGGGATTGGCCGTCACCCCGGACCAGGCGTCGGAACCGCCGCACTCCATGGCGAGGAGGAGTTCGCTCGCCGGAACAGGCACCCGGCGCAGCGCCGCGGCTGCCGGAAGCATCTCCTCGATCGCCGCGACCCCGGCGGCCACGGTGCGCCGCGTGCCACCGATCTCCTGCACGGTCATCGTGCGTACGGGCCGGTCGAGGGTCCGGGGCCAGCCGCCTGCCAGGTCGCGGACCTGGTTGACCTCGCAGCCGAGGCCGAGGACGAGCAGCCCGGCGATGTTGGGATGCTGCGCGTAACCGGTGAGGGTGCGGCGCAGGATGTCGAAGCCTTCGTTCCCGGGGCCGCCGGTGCCGCAGCCCGCGGTGTGGGTGAGGGCGACGACTCCGTCGACACCGGGATACCGGCTGAGGATGCCGGAGGTCTCTACCTGCCGGGCGATGGCCCGGGCCGCGGTGGCGGAACAGTTCACGGTGGTGAGGACGGCAAGGTAGTTGCGGGTGCCCACGCGCCCGTCGGCGCGTACGTATCCGTCGAAGGTGGCGCGCTCACCAGCTGGGACGTACGCGGTCGGCCGGGCGTCGGCACCGGTCCGGTGGTCCCGGTCGAAGGCGCGGAACGCGAGGTTGTGGGTGTGGACATGGTCGCCGGCCGTGACGGGCCGGGAGGTGAAGCCGATGACCTGGCCGTACTTGCGGACCGCCGTGCCCTCGTCGAGGGCACGGGCGGCCAGCTTGTGCCCGGCCGGTACGGGCGCGGCGACGGTCATGGGGCGGCCGCTCGGGTCCGTGTAGGTGCCGGGGGCGATGTCCTTGCGTGCGACGTACACGTCGTCGCCGGGCTGGAGCCGGAAGGCGACGTGCTCGAGAAGCTGTGTGTTCACTCCGGGGTCCTCGGGGTCGGCCGGTGGGGCGCCGCGGTGTGCGCCGCGCCCCACCGGGGTTCGGAGCAGAGGCGAGAACGCGTCACGCGCGCGGGCGGACGGGCAGCGGTTCGGCGCGCTGGACGACGAATGCGTACGACAGGGCCCCGAGGACCGCGAAGGCCGAGACGACGAGCAGCGGGATGACGAAGGAGCCGGTGCGGTCGACGAGGTAGCCGACGAGCAGCGGGCTGCCGATACCGGCGAGGTTGGAGGCGAAGTTCTGGATGCCGCCGACGGACGCGACGTGCCGGTCGGAGGGGGCGACGTCCGCGGGCAGGGACCAGATGCCAGAGGCGGCGAAGGCGAGGCTCGAGTAGGCGACGGACAGCAGGGCCAGGGCCATCCAGGCCGCCGGGACGAGGACGGCGAGCCCGATGACGGAACCGCCCAGCATGCCGCTGATGATGACCGTCTTGCGCACCCGGGTGACGTCGGCACCACGCTTGATCGCCCGGTCGGCGAACCAGCCGCCGGCGTAGGCGGCGAACACCGCGCAGATCCCGGGCAGGGCCCCGAACACCCCGAGCTTGAGGAGGGTGAAGCCGCGCTCCTCGACGAGGTAGGTCGGGAAGAACGTGATGAAGAAGTAGATGCACATGTTGAGGCAGAAGAAGCCGAGCATCATGCCGCGCACCGTGCGGTAGCCGAACAGGTCGCGCCAGCGCAGTTTGCTCGCGGCGTCGCTGTCGGCGTCGGCGCTGCGGGCGCCGCCTGCGCGGATGTACGCGCGTTCGGCCTCGTTGGCCTTCGGGTGGTCCTCAGGGTCCCGGTACAGCCGCCACCACGCGAGCGCCCAGACGAGGCCCACCGCGCCGGTGACCACGAAGGCGGCGCGCCATCCGGCGAGGGCGACGAGCGCGGTGACGAGGGGCAGTGCGAGAACGCCGCCGACTCGTGAGCCCGAGTCCCAGATTGCTGTGGCGAGGCCGCGCTCGTGCCGGGGGAACCAGCGGGATACCACCTTGGCGCTGGTGGAGGGCGCGGGGCTCTCGCCGGCGCCGAGCGCGAGGCGCGCGCCGAACAGTGACGCGAAGTTCTGCGCGGCCGCCGTGAGCATGGTGAACACCGACCACCAGATCGAGGCGGTGGTGAAGGTACGCCGTGGGCCTACGCGGTCGACGTACCAACCGGCGACGAGTTGGCAGAAGTCGTAGGACCAGAAGAACGCGGCAAGGATCATGCCCTGCTGGAACTTGGTGAGGGTGATGTCCTCGCCGATGAAGGGGAGCGCGACGCCGAGGTTGGCGCGGTCGAGGTAGTTGATCGTGAGGCCGCCGAAGGCGAGCCAGACGATCAGCCAGCGGACGCGGGTCGCGCCGGCAGGCGCAGCCGTCGCCGCGGCGGCCGGACGGGCTGTGCTCTTCGGAGGGTTGGCGGGGGCGTGCGGGGCGGTCATCGGTGACGCACCTCCTGGACCGGTCCGGGGCGGCCGGCCGTACATGGACACAGACAGGAAGAGAGACGCGCGCGCAGAGTGGGGAGTCCCGAGCTTCGGGGCGCGGTAACGCACCGGAAATTCTCGATTCACGATCCTGTAGGATTCTGCAGGAAGGTTGGCACGGTGACGGGACCCCGTCAACCCATCGCGTGCGAAGATTTCGCCGGGACCGGGGAGGGCCCCGGCCAGTGGTGGAGGTGAGTCGTGACGCGTGACCCCGTAGCGGCGGCCGTACGGCTGCCCGCCCGGCAGAACCTGGCCGACGACGTCCACGAGGCGCTCAAGGCGATGATCATGGATCACGTCATCGAACCCGGCGCCCGCGTGAACGTGTACGCGCTCTCCCGCGAACTGGGGGTGTCCCAGACCCCCTTGCGTGAAGCCCTCGCACACCTGGAGGCGGACGGCCTGGTCGTGAAGGAGTCACTGCGGGGCTTCTTCGTCGCCCCGCTCATCTCACGCGCCCAGTTCGAGGACCTCTTCGAATTCCGGCTGCTCATCGAGCCGTGGTCCGCCGCACGCGCCGCGGAGCGCTGCGGCCCCGAGGGCCATCGGAGCCTGCGCGCCGAGCTCGCGACGTGCACCGATGTACCCGAAGGCGGCGAGTACGCGGACTACAAGGCGGTCGCGACGCACGACCACCGCTTCCATGTGCTCGTGGCGGAGCTGTCCGGGAACGACAACATGCCGCCGGCATTCGAGCGCACCAACTGCCACCTGCACATCTTCCGGCTCTTCTACCAGACGTACGTCGGCACGGCGGCGATCGACGAGCACGGCGCCGTAACCGACGCGATCACGGCGGGCGACCCCGAGGCCGCGGAGGCGGCCATGCGGCGGCACATCGAGAGCTCACGCGCCAGGCTGCGGGCGGCGTTCGACTGAGCGCACAGAGAGTACGCGCCAGAAACGCGCACATCGGGCGCGCACCCGACTCGCGCGCCGGAATCACGCCCGGAATACGTCGCGAATACGTCCCCCGTCCGTGCAACTACCGCTCCCCTTCGCGTGTCTCAACCGGCAGACCATCCTCACCGGAAGGGATGCGAAGGGGAGTTGGGGGACATGAGGGGCAGAATAGGACGTACGGGAGTGCTGCTCGGGCTGACCGGCATGCTGCTCCCGCTCGGCGTGGCGCTCGGCAGCGGCACCGCGCACGCCGCGTCGTGCACCACGTCGACGGGTCCGTACCAGAAGCAGGTCGAGAAGTTCCTCGGCCGCCCGGTCGACGGGCGCCAGTCGGCAACCGACTGCCAGGCGATCCGCGCCTTCCAGGCCAAGCACGGCATCACGCCCACGATCGGTTACGCGGGCCCGATCACCTGGCGCACGATGAACACGATGCTCGCGCAGCGTGCGGCGGGGAACAACCCGAACAAGGCGGGCAAGTGCCCGACCGACAAGGGCCGGATCGCGTGCGTCGACCTGACCCGGCAGCTCAGCTGGATCCAGGACGGCCGGACGCTCAAGTACGGCCCGGTGCCGGTGCGCACAGGCAAGAACGGCACCGAGACCCGCACCGGCGCGAAGAAGATCTACTGGCGCAACATCAACCACTGGTCGACGCTCTACAACGTGCGGATGCCGTACTCCCAGTTCTTCGACGGCGGACAGGCGTTCCACTCCACGACGAAGTCCATGTGGAACCCGCCCGGCTCCGGCGGCTGCGTGAACATGCGCTCCGCGGACGCGAAGGCATACTGGAACCTGTTGAAGAACGGCGACGACGTCTACGTGTACGGGCGCAAGCCCGGCACCTGAGCCCGTCGGTCACACGCCCCTCCACGGTCCCACGGGAGCGGCCCGGCCGCTCCCGGATTCACCGGCTCGGGCCTGATTGTCAGTGGGCTGCGGTAGCTTTCGAACCGCTGGTGCCGATGGGTGACAGGGTGGACCGATGAGTGACCTCGCTACGCAGGATCTCGACGCACGGCTGGAGCAGCACCGCAGGGAGCTGACCGGCTACTGCTACCGCATGCTGGGCTCGTCCTTCGAGGCCGAGGACGCGGTCCAGGACACCATGGTCCGCGCCTGGCGGAACATCGAGAAGTTCGAGGGTCGCTCCTCACTGCGCTCCTGGCTCTACCGCATCGCGACCAACGTCTGCCTGGACATGCTCAACGCGGGCAACCGTCGCGCGCGGCCGATGGACCTGACCGGCCCCACCCCGGTCACCCAGGCCCGGCTCAACGCCCGTCCGGAGATCACCTGGCTGGAGCCGGTGCCGGACGGGCGCGTGCTGCCGTCGGTCGTGGACCCGGCGGAGACGGCCGTGGAGCGGGAGACGATCCGGCTGGCGTTCGTCGCGGCGCTCCAGCACCTGCCGCCCAAGCAGCGTGCCGTGCTGATCCTGCGCGAGGTGCTGGCCTGGAAGGCGAGCGAGGTGGCCGAGCTGCTGGGCACCACGGTGGCCTCGGTGAACAGCGCCCTCCAGCGCGCCCGCGCCACGCTCGCCGAGCAGGAGCCGACGGCTGCGGACGCGGCGGCCCCGCTCGACGAGGAGCAGCAGGACCTGCTGAACCGCTATGTCGCGGCCTTCGAGGGGTACGACATGAAGGCCCTGACGGCGCTGCTCCACGAGGACGCGACGATGTCCATGCCGCCGTACGACCTGTGGCTGCGCGGGCACGACGACATCGTGGGCTGGATGCTGGGCGTCGGCGAGGTCTGCCGCGGCTCCCGGCTCGTCCCGACCGTGGCGAACGGCGTCCCGGCGTTCGCGCACTACCACCCGAGCCAGGACGGCGAGGGCTACGAGCCGTGGGCCCTGATCGTCCTGGAGCTGCGGGACGGCAAGGTCGGCGGGATGGACTTCTTCCTGGACACCAAGCGCTGGTTCCCGCTGTTCGACCTGCCGGCGCGGCTGGACAAGTCCGGGGCACCGGTCGAGGAGGCGGCGGACAGCGTCTAGGGCCGACGGGGCGGGGCCGGGGCGGCTCTAGGCGACTTCGCCCAGCTCCATCAGCCCGACGAGGCCGAGCAGGGCCACCAGGTCGGGCGGGGCGTTCCGCACGCGTATGCGGGTGCCATGGCGGCGGGCGGTGAGCTGGAGGCGGGCGAGGGCGTCGACGACGGCGAGGCTCGTCTGGGCGAGCCCGCCGACGTCGCACACCACCTCGGCCTGGCAGCGCCGCGCCGCACCGGCTCCAGCCGCCGTGCCCGGGTCCGGCACGGTGTCCGCCGCCGCTGCGCTGCCGGCCGGCGCCGGGTCGTCTTCCCGCGCCGTTCCGGGGGAGGACGCCGTCGTGCCGAGGTCCATCAGGAGAGCGCTCAACTCTTCGCACAGACGTGGCGCATCGCCGGGGGCGACCCTCCCGGCGATGCGCATGACGATCGGCTGCATGGCGTCCACACGGGGATGACCGGCGCCGCGGCGGGAACTCATCGCCTCGGCCCGCGCGGACTCGCCCCCTGCCGGGCGCCGGTGGCTCCCCGGGCTCAGGCGATGCGGTCCAGGACGATCGGGGTCGCCGTGAACTCCGTGCCCGCCGGGGCGATGTCGTAGGCGCCCTCCAGGGACTTCAGCGCGTAGTCGAACTTCTCCGGCGTGTCCGTGTGGAGCGTCAGCAGCGGCTGGCCCGCCGTCACCGTGTCGCCCGGCTTGGCGTGCATCTCGACACCCGCGCCGGCCTGGACCGGGTCCTCCTTGCGCGCGCGGCCAGCGCCCAGGCGCCAGGCGGCGATGCCGACGTCGTACGCGTCCAGGCGGGTCAGGACGCCCGAGGACGGGGCCGTGACGACGTGCTGCTCGCGAGCGACCGGCAGGATGGCGTCCGGGTCGCCGCCCTGGGCCGCGATCATCCGGCGCCACACGTCCATGGCGGAGCCGTCGGCCAGCGCCTTCGCCGGGTCGGCGTCCTTGATGCCGGCCGCGTCGAGCATCTCGCGCGCGAGCGCCAGGGTGAGCTCGACGACGTCGGCGGGGCCGCCGCCGGCCAGGACCTCGACGGACTCGCGGACTTCGAGGGCGTTGCCCGCGGTGAGGCCGAGCGGGGTGGACATGTCGGTGAGCAGCGCCACGGTCTTCACCCCGCTGTCGGTGCCCAGTGCCACCATGGTGGAGGCCAGTTCGCGGGCGTCCTCGATGTTCTTCATGAACGCGCCGGTGCCGACCTTCACGTCCAGGACGAGCGAGCCGGTGCCCTCGGCGATCTTCTTCGACATGATCGAGGACGCGATCAGCGGGATCGCCTCGACGGTGCCGGTGACGTCCCGCAGCGCGTAGAGCTTCTTGTCCGCGGGGGCGAGCCCGTCGCCCGCCGCGCAGATGACGGCGCCGGTGGTGTCGAGGACGTGCAGCATCTCCTCGTTGGACAGCAGCGCGCGCCAGCCGGGGACGGACTCCAGCTTGTCGAGCGTGCCGCCGGTGTGACCGAGGCCGCGGCCGGACAGCTGCGGCACGGCCGCGCCGCACGCGGCGACCAGCGGGGCGAGCGGGAGCGTGATCTTGTCGCCGACGCCGCCGGTGGAGTGCTTGTCGGCGGTCGGGCGGCTCAGCGAGGAGAAGTCCATGCGCTCACCGCTGGCGATCATCGCGGCGGTCCAGCGGGCGATCTCCGTGCGGTTCATGCCGTTCAGCAGGATGGCCATGGCGAGCGCCGACATCTGCTCGTCGGCGACCTCGCCGCGCGTGTACGCGTCGATGACCCAGTCGATCTGCTCGTCGCTCAGCTCGCCCCGGTCCCGCTTGGTGCGGATGACGGAGATGACGTCCATGGCATTCCTCCAGAGTCGCTCCACGCGGCCGAGTCGGCTCCAGACGCACAGAGCAAGGGTAGGGGAGCGGCCCTCCCACCGGAGCAGAAGGGCCGCGGGGAACAAAGGGGTTACGGCAGATGGCCGGGGCCGAAGGCATGCGGCAGCATCTCGGAGAGCGGCAGGACACCCGCCGGCGTGTCCAGCAGCAACTCCGGTCCGCCGAACTCGTACAGCAGCTGACGGCAGCGGCCGCACGGCACGAGCAGCGCGCCCTCGCCGTCCACACACGTGAAGTGCGTGAGCCGGCCGCCGCCGGTCGCCTGCAGCTGCGAGACCAGCCCGCACTCGGCGCACAGCCCGAGCCCGTACGAGGCGTTCTCGACGTTGCAGCCCGTGACCGTGCGGCCGTCGTCGACGAGGGCCGCCACCCCGACCGGGAAGCCCGAGTACGGGGCGTACGCGTGCGACATCGCCTCGCGCGCCAGCACCCGCAGAGCCTCCCAGTCGAAGCCGTCGGCCGCCGTCACTTGCCCTGGCCCCTGAAGTACGGCTGACCGTTGGCCCTGGGCATGCGCAGCCGCTGTGCGGACACCGCCAGCACGAGCAGCGTGGCGACATACGGCGCGGCGTCGACGAACTGGCTGGGCAGCTCGTCCGTCAACGCGTACCAGGTGAACAGCAGCGCGGAGAACGCCGCAGAGACCACGGCCTGGACGTACTTCTTCTTGTAGAGCAGCCAGAACACCGCGATCAGCAGCAGGATGGCGAGCAGCAGCAGCATCGCGTGGACGTTCTCCGCGCCGCCGCGCAGCTTGAGGCTGTCGGTGAAGCCGAACAGGCCCGCGCCCAGTGCCATTCCGCCCGGCATCCAGTTGCCGAAGATCATCGCGGCGAGACCGATGTAGCCGCGGCCGCCGGTCTGGCCCTCCTGGTAGATGCCGGTGATGATCGCGAGGAACGCGCCACCGAGGCCGGCCAGTCCGCCGGAGACGATCACGGCGATGTACTTGTACTTGTAGACGTTGACGCCGAGCGACTCGGCGGCGACCGGGTTCTCACCGCAGGAGCGCAGCCGCAGACCGAAGCTGGTGCGCCACAGCACCCACCAGGTGCCGGGGACGAGCAGCAGCGCGACGACGGTCAGCAGCGACAGGTTGGTGACCAGGCCGCCGAGGACGCCGGCCAGGTCGGACACGAAGAACCAGTGCTTGGCCTGGAGGTCGCCCAAGGCGTCGGAGAGCCCCGGGACCGTGATGCGCTCGATGGCGTCGATGCGCGGCGACTGCTTGGAGGAACCGCCCTCGGTCTCGGCGAAGGTGAAGTTCGACAGGTAGCGGGTGAGGCCGGTGGCCAGGATGGTGATGGCGACACCGGAGACGATGTGGTTGACCTTGAAGGTCACCGTCATCACCGCGTGCAGCAGACCGCCGAGCGCACCGCCGACGATGCCGAGCAGCACACCGGTCCACGGGCCCCACTGGTAGCCCGCCCAGGCACCGAACCAGGTGCCGAGGATCATCATGCCCTCGAGACCGATGTTGATGACGCCGGCCCGCTCGGCCCACAGTCCGCCGAGTCCGGCGAGGCCGATCGGCACGGCGAGCTGGAGCGCGCCGGAGACCTGGCCGACGGAGGTGAGGTCGTTCGCACCGCTGATGACCCGCACCAGCGAGAACAGGGCGAGTCCGCCTGCGATGATCAGCAGGATGACGGGCAGGGACAGCTTGCGGCGGCCGCCGCCCTTCTTGGGCGCGGTGCTCGCCATGGAGACGGTGCTCGTCGACTCGCTCATGCCGCCACCTCCTTCTTCTTCCGGGCCTGCGCGGCAAGCTCCTCGCCGACCTTCTGCTGCTGACGGCGGAGCCCGTACTGACGGACCAGTTCGTAGGACACGACGACCGCGATCACGATCAGGCCCTGCATGATCAGCGCGATCTCCTTCGGGTAACCCTCCAGGCCGATGCCTTCCGCCGTCTTGTCCAGGAAGGCGAAGAGCAGTGAGGCGAAGAAGATGCCGATCGGATTGTTGCGGCCGAGCAGGGCGATGCCGATGGCGGTGAAACCGACACCGACGGGGAAGCTCAGGCTGTACGTGTGGGTCTGGCCCAGCAGCATCGGCATACCGGCCAGTCCCGCCATGGCACCGGAGATGAGCATGGCGGTGAGGACCATCTTCTTGGCGTCCACACCGCTCGCCTGGGCGGCTGACTCACTGGCGCCGGTGGCGCGCAGGTCGAAACCGAAGCGGGTGCGATTCAGCACGAACCAGTAGACGATGCCGAGCGCGAAGGCGACGAAGGTGAAGCCGTAGATGGTGCCGCCGTCCAGCGCCAGGCCGGGGAACCAGCCGGACTCGGCGATGATTCCGGTGTTCAGGTCGTTGGAGCCCTCCGGGCGCACACCGAGGTTCGCCGGCAGGATCATCCAGGCGATCAGGCTGGTCGCGATGGCGTTGAGCATGATCGTGGAGACGACCTCGCTCACCCCGCGGGTGGTCTTGAGGACGCCCGCGATGCCGGCCCAGAAGGCGCCGACGGCCATGGCGACGAGCACGATCAGCAGGACGTGCAGCGGACCGGGCAGTTCCACCGCGGCACCGACGACGGCGGCGAGCATGACCGCGAGGCGGTACTGGCCGTCGACGCCGATGTTGAACAGATTCATCCGGAAGCCGATGGCGACGGCCAGGGCTGCCAGGTAGTAGATGCCGGTCTGGTTGACGATCAGGACCTGGACGTCCGTGAACTCGATCTGGTCGACCATCAGCCGGTACGGCTCGACCGGGCTGAGGTCGGAGAGCAGCAGCACCACGGAGCTGAGCAGGAAGGCCACGACCAGGGCGAGCGCCGGGCCGGCCAGGCCCAGGATCAGCCGGTCCTTGTCGAACTTCTTCATCGGCTCTCACCGTTCTCGTCGTGCTCGAGGTGTCCGGACGCGGCACCGGTCATGGCGGAGCCCAACTCCTCCGGGGTGATCGTGGCGGGGTCGGCGTCGGCGACCAGACGGCCGCGGTACATCACCCGCAGGGTGTCGGAGAGCCCGATCAGCTCGTCCAGGTCGGCGGAGATCAGCAGCACGGCCAGGCCCTCGTGGCGCGCCTCGCGGATCTGGTCCCAGATCTGCGCCTGCGCGCCGACGTCCACACCACGGGTGGGGTGCGCGGCGATCAGCAGCTTCGGCGCGTGGCTCATCTCGCGGCCGACGATCAGCTTCTGCTGGTTGCCGCCGGACAGGGAGGCGGCGGTGACCTCGATGCCCGGCGTGCGCACGTCGTACTCGCGCACGATGCGCTCGGTGTCCTGGCGGGCGGCCTTGAGGTCGAGCAGCCCCTTCTTGCTGTTCGGCTTCTCCGTCACATGGCCGAGGATGCGGTTCTCCCACAGCGGCGACTCCAGCAGCAGGCCGTGCCGGTGCCGGTCCTCCGGGATGTAGCCGATGCCGCCCTCGCGGCGCTTGCGGGTGGCCGCGTGCGAGATGTCGGCGCCGTCGAGCGTGACGACACCGGCGTCGGGGTCTCGCAGGCCCATCAGGGCCTCGATGAGCTCGGTCTGGCCGTTGCCCTCCACACCGGCGATGCCCATGACTTCGCCCTTGTGGATGGTGAATCCGATCCCGGCGAGGACCTCGCGGACCACGCCGTCGGGGTCGGTGGCCGTGAGCCTGAGGTCCTCGACCTTGAGCATCGGCACGTCCGTGACCGTCGACTCGCGGGTCTCCGGCGACGGCAGCTCGCTGCCGACCATCAGCTCGGCGAGCTGCTTGGGCGTGGTGCTCCTCGGGTCCGCGGTGCCGACCGTCGTACCGCGGCGGATGACCGTGATCTCGTCGGCGACCGACAGCACCTCGCCCAGCTTGTGCGAGATGAAGATGACGGTCAGGCCCTCGGACTTGAGTTCGCGCAGGTTGTCGAAGAGCGCGTCGACCTCCTGCGGGACGAGCACGGCGGTCGGCTCGTCGAGGATCAGTGTGCGGGCGCCGCGGTAGAGGACCTTGAGGATCTCGACGCGCTGGCGGTCGGCGACGCCGAGCTGCTCGACGAGGACGTCGGGACGCACGCCGAGGCCGTACGCGTCGGAGATCTCCTGGATCTTCTTCCGGGCCTTGGCACCGATGCCGTACAGCTTCTCGCCGCCGAGAACGACGTTCTCCAGGACGGTGAGGTTGTCGGCCAGCATGAAGTGCTGGTGCACCATGCCGATGCCCAGTGCGATGGCGTCGGCGGGGCTCGAGAAGGTGACCTGGTCGCCGCCGACGGTGATGGTGCCCTCGTCCGGCTTCTGCATGCCGTAGAGGATCTTCATCAGGGTCGACTTGCCGGCACCGTTCTCACCGACCAGGGCGTGCACGGTGCCCTGGCGGATCGTGATGTCGATGTCGTGGTTGGCGACGACGCCGGGGAAGCGCTTGGTGATGCCGCGCAGTTCTACGGCGGCAGGAGGGCTGGACGCGTTGATGACGCACTCTCCTTGGCGGGAAGGAGCGGGAGGGCAGGCGGAAAGGGCGGGCTGTGGTGGTCTTGGGGGCGTGGCGAAGTTATCGCGCCGGAACGCCCTCTACGCGCGTAGCGCTCCCGAATACCAAAACCCGGGGGCCGGAAATCGGTCCGCGGGCCGTGGGGCTCACGCCCCGGGCCCGCGGACCTGCGGTACCGGCCGCTCGGTTACGGAGCGGTCTGGACCTTGATCTTGCCGGCGGCGATGTCGGCCTTGGCCTTGTCGACCGCCGCGATGACGTCCGTCATCTTGGTGAAGGCCGGGTTGGAGCGGGACAGGGCGACACCGTCGTCCTCGAGGCCGTAGCGGATCTCACCGGTCTGCGGCTTGCCGTCCTGGACCGACTTGATCAGGTTGAACACGGCACCCGAGACGTTCTTGGTGACCGAGGTCAGGATCTGGTCCTTGTAGGCGGCCAGACCCTTCTGGTTGTACTGGTCCGAGTCGACGCCGATGGCCCACTTGCCGGCCTTGGCGGTCGCCTCGATCGAACCGGAGCCCGCGAGGCCGGCAGCCGCGTAGATCACGTCCGCGCCCGCGTCGAGCTGGCCCTGCGCCGCGGCCTTGCCGAGGTCCGGCTTCGAGAAGCCACCGAAGTCCGGCGGCTGCGTCAGGTACTGGACCTTGACGTTGACGCCCTTCTTGGTGTCCTTGACGCCCTGGACGAAGCCCGCCTCGAACTTCTTGATCAGCGGGGTCTCCACGCCACCGATGAAGCCGACGGTGTTCGTCTTCGTCACCTTGGCGGCGGCGACACCGGCCAGGTAGGAGCCCTGCTCCTCGTTGAACACCAGATTGGCGATGTTCGGGCCGGTCTTGGAAGTGTCGTCGATGAGACCGAAGGTCGTCTTCGGGAACTTCGGCGCGACCTCGGCGATGGCGGGCGCGTAGGCGAACCCGACACCGATCACGGGGTTGTTGCCGGCCCGCGCCAGCGCGGTCAGGCGCTGGATCTTGTCCGGGTCGCCCTCGCCCTCGCTGGGCTCGGCGTCGTTGCCCTCGATGTCGAGTTCCTTCTCGGCCTTCTCCAGACCGGCGAACGCGGCGTCGTTGAAGGACTGGTCGCCGCGGCCACCGATGTCGTAGGCGATGGCGGCCTTGCCGCCCTTGTCGTCCGAACCTGCGGAGGACGACGAGTCGCTGCCACACGCGGTGGCAGACAGTGCGAGAGCCGCGGACGCGATGCCCACGGTGGCGATCCTGGTGATCCGGCGCACTGGGGGGCTCCTTAAACCTGACCGAAAGCGCCACTTCCGGCGCTGGGTTCGCCGCGATCGTAACGCGCGTAGATGTCAGTTAAAGACCCGTTCATCAGTCGTTATCGGATCGTCGCGAACAAGCCACGCACCTGTGCGCCCTGTGCCGGGGCGGGCGCGTCGCCTCCGCGCCCCGGCGTGTCGTCGACAGGCACCGGATCGGACATCCGTACGGCGTCCGGACCGGGCGGGCGCCTCAGCGGGCCCCGAGACCTTCCAGCAGCGCCGCGGCGGTGAACAGCTCGACGCCGGCCGTGATGGCCTCCTCGTCGACGTCGAAGTCCCCGCGGTGCAGGTCGCGTCGCGTGGTGTCGCCGGGGGTCCGCACACCGAGGCGGGCCATGGCGCCCGGCACGTGCTCCAGGTACCAGGAGAAGTCCTCGCCGCCGAGGCTCTGCTCGGTGTCCTCGATCGCATACGATCCGCGGCGCGCGGCGTGCGCGTCGCGCAGCAGTTCGGTGACGGCCGGGTCGTTGACGACGGGCGGCACTCCGCGGATGTAGTCGATCTGCGACTTGGCCCGGTGCAGCGTGGCGACCTCGTCGATCGCGGCGTGCACCAGGTCGGGGGCGGCGCGCCAGCCCGCGAGGTCCAGGCAGCGCACGGTGCCGGAGAGCTCGGCGTGCTGCGGGATGACGTTGGGGGCGTGACCGGCCGTGATGCGGCCCCAGGTGAGGGCCAGGCCGGAGCGCGAGTCGACACGACGGGAGAGCAGCGCCGGGACCTCGATGGCGAGCTTCGCGGCCGCGGTGACCATGTCCGTCGTCAGATGCGGCCGGGCGGTGTGGCCGCCGGGCCCGTCGAGGGCGACCTCGATCCGGTCGCAGGCCGAGGTGATCGGGCCGGGCCGCAGTCCGATGGATCCCGCGTCGACCCGGGGGTCGCAGTGAACCGCGATGATCTTGCCGACGCCGTCGAGGACGCCGCATTCGATCGCGTCGGCCGCGCCGCCGGGCAGGACCTCCTCGGCGGGCTGGAAGAGCAGCCGCACCGGCTGCGTCAGCAGACCCTGCCGGTCGAGCTCGGCGAGCACCAGTCCGGCCCCGAGGACCGTGGTGGTGTGCACGTCGTGCCCGCAGGCGTGGGCGCGGTCGGGCACGGTGGAGCGGTACGGGACCCCGCTCTTGGTGTCCGGGATGGGAAGGGCGTCGATGTCGGCGCGGATCGCGAAGAGGGGCCGTCCGGGAGCGGAGTCCGTGCCGATGTCGCAGACGAGGCCGGTGCCCATGGAGAGGACCCGCGGCTTCAGGCCGGCCTGCTCGAGGCGGTCCTTGATCGCCGCGGTGGTGCGGAACTCCTGGTTCCCGAGCTCGGGGTGCATGTGGAGGTCGCGCCGGAAGGCGACGAGCTCCGTACGCAACGGCTCGGTCAGCCTGCCGGGCAGTGCGGCGTCGCCCGGCGTCGCGCCCGTGAAGGGCGCTGCGTCTGCGCCGGGCGTCTCGGCTTCTTCGGACTCGCGGGACATCAACTGGTTCACCCAGTGAAGGGTATGCCCCTCACGCCCCCAACTGCCGTGCGATCAACAAAAGATCAGCCTCATAGGCGAAGGAAACCTGGCCTGAGGTGCATAGCTGTTTGCCGTTGTGGGTAAGCTCACTCGCTCTTTTTGTCAGGTCGGCTCTGGTGCCGCACGCCGGTCGCCCCCCTTCAAGCGGGTGCCTGCAGCCGGTACACGTCCCGGGCCGTGCCCGTGACGACAGCCAGGAACCCCTGGGCACGCGGCGACGCGCTCGCTCGGAGCCACTCCGGCGCGATGTCGCAGACCGCCACCTTGATCCCCGTGCCCGCGAGGGCCAGCGGGAGGGTGTGCACGACCGTCGAAGGAAAACTCAGCACCGTTGAGCCTATCGGGCCCCTGCGGGCGATCAGCTCCAGCGGCAGGTCGGGGCGGACCACTTCCAGGCCCGTCTCGGCGGCGAGCCGGTGCAGCTTTCTCGGCGCTCTCCCTGCGGTGGGCGAAGTAACGGGTGGCGCCGTGGGCGCGGGCCAGCGTCGCGACCGCGTCCAGGTACTGCTCCAGGTCCACCACGCCCGTCTCCACCAACGAGGTCCCGACCATGTCGGCGCCCCGCGTGAGGGTCGGCGGCCCGAAGCGCTGCCGCGTCCAGGCGAAGTCGTTCGCCGTGACGGTGATCCCCGGCGCCTGCTCCACGGGCATCGAGGTGAAGACCTCGACATTGCGGGACCGGGAGGGGCTCAGCCTGCGCCGGGCCATGAAGGTCACTGGTGCGAGCACCAGCTCGCGCGGGCCGCGGCGCCCGCCGCGGCGGTGCCAGCGCACCAGCTGCTCCCCGCGGGCGACCTGTGCGACGAACTCCATGGTCGCCGTGCCGTCGTCGACCACGGTGAGATTCTTGCCGCCGACGAGCGTCAGCAGGAGCTGGACGTAGCGGGAGAACGGGTCCCCGATCACGATCCGCTCGGCCCGGCGCAGTATCGGGCCGAGCTCGCGGATGGTCCGCAGCGGAGCGCCGGCCCCGCCGCGCGCCTCCTGCCAGCGGACGGTGAACCCCTCGCCGCGCGCCAGCTCCGCCATGCGGCGCAGCTGGCCCCGCGACATGGGGTCGACGGGTGACAGGACGACCACGGTGAGGTCGGCTGCGGGATCACCGGTGGGGGCGGCACCGGAACCGGCGTGGGCCCACTCCAGGACGTTCAGGAGCTGGACCGGGCTCTCGACGAACGCGAGATTCACTGGCTTCACCTCGTGATGCCGGATCGGCGCGCCCGGCGGGGCCGGGGGCCTGGATGAATACGGCCGCGCGCGCCGGGCCCGGCCGCGGGGTGCACGCGGTGCGCGCGTGGCCCGGCTGGTGCGGGCATACGCCGGTGGGGGGCTTGTGCGTACGGGCACGCATGGCCGGCCTGTGCGGCCGCGCGGTCCTGCGGGTCGCGCGCAACGGCGGGTGTGCGCGCCCGCGCAGGGCACTCCGTGCGTGCGAGGGCCCCGCGCTCCCCGCGCCGGGCGCGAGTGGCCCGGCGCGGCGGGAGCGGCACCGCCGTGGCGGCAGGGCCGTCAGACCGCGGCAGGCTCACGGTCGTCCGCCTCGGCCACGACGCCGGCCACGCGGCGCAGCTTCTTCATGGGGCCGAGCTCGCTCTCGTAGACCTTCTTGACGCCGTCGCCGAGCGACTCCTCCACGACGCGGATGTCGCGGACGAGGCGGGTGAGGCCCTGCGGCTCCACGGAGGCGGCCTGGTCGGAGCCCCACATGGCGCGGTCGAGGGTGATGTGGCGCTCGATGAAGGCGGCGCCCAGGGCGACGGCCGCGAGGGTGGTCTGCAGACCGGTCTCGTGGCCGGAGTAGCCGATCGGGACGTTCGGGTACTCGGCCTGGAGCGTGTTGATGACGCGCAGGTTCAGCTCCTCCGCCTTCGCCGGGTACGTCGAGGTGGCGTGGCAGAGCAGGATGTTCTCGCTGCCCAGGACCTCGACCGCGTGGCGGATCTGCTTCGGGGTGGACATGCCGGTCGACAGGATGATCGTGCGGCCCGTGGCGCGCAGGGCGCGCAGCAGCTCGTCGTCCGTGAGGGAGGCGGAGGCGACCTTGTGCGCCGGGACGTCGAACTTCTCCAGGAAGGCGACGGCCTCGGTGTCCCACGGGGAGGCGAACCAGTCGATGCCGCGCTTCTTGCAGTGCTCGTCGATCGCGCGGTACTCGTCCTCGCCGAACTCGACGCGGTGGCGGTAGTCGATGTACGTCATACGGCCCCAGGGGGTGTCGCGCTCGATGTCCCACTGGTCGCGCGGCGTGCAGATCTCCGGCGTGCGCTTCTGGAACTTGACCGCGTCGCAGCCCGCGTCGGCGGCCACGTCGATCAGCTTGAACGCGTTCTCCAGGTCGCCGTTGTGGTTGATGCCGATCTCGCCGGTGACGTAGACGGGCCGGCCCGGGCCGGCGGTCTTGCTGCCGAGGGTGCGCAGACGGGTGGTGCTCATGGGGGGTATTTCCTTACTTCTCGGGGGAAAGGGGGGTGGTTTCAGGGGTGTGGAGGTGCGGGCCGAGGAGCCAGGCGGCGATCTCGCGGATCGCGCCCTCTCCGCCGGGCGTGGCAGTGACGGCACGCGCGGCGGCCCGTACGGAGTCGTGCGCGCTCGCGACGGCCACGGGCCAGCCGACGAGGTGGAAGCACGGGAGGTCGTTGACGTCGTTGCCGACGTACAGGACGCGCTCGGGCGCGATCCCCTTCTCCTCGCACCACTGCTTGAGGGCGAGGTCCTTGCGGTCGATGCCGTGCAGGACGGGGACCTGGAGCTTGCGGGCGCGTGCGGCGACGACCGGGTTCTGCTCGGTGGACAGGATCAGCAGCTCCAGTCCGGCCTTGCGCAGGTGGGCGACGCCGAGGCCGTCGCCGCGGTGGACGGCGACGATCTCGCGTCCGTCCGCGTCGATGAGGACCCGGTCGTCGGTCTGGGTGCCGTCGAAGTCCAGGACGACCGCGTCGACGTCCTCGCGGGCGGGCAGCGCGGCGCCGTCCAGCAGCGGCGCGAGCGCCCGGGCGCGGGCCAGGTCGTGCGGGTCGTCGACCTCGAGGACGCGGGCGGGGTCGGTGCGCACGAGTGCGGTGCGGCCGAAGAACCGGTGGCCGGCCTCGCGGAAGCCGGCGGCGTTCATCGCGTACGCGGCGCCGGTCTCCAGGAAGTCCTGCGGGCGGTCCTGGCGGCGGGGCCGGAAGGACGCGTCGTGGTTGACGCCGTAGCCGGAGCCGGTGGCCGTTGCGGTGCCGACGAGGACGGCGGTGGAGCCGACCGCCTGCGCCCCCGCGGGGTCCGCCGCGTCGGCGGGCTCGCTCTCGCGCCACACGAAGCCGTGGAAGGGGGCGACGGTCACCGCGCTGTCCGCGCCCTCCTCGACGACCGCGCGGGCGACGCCCTCGATGTCCTCGCGGGCGATGAACGGACTGGTGCACTGGACGAGCAGCACCACGTCGACGCGGTCGCCGTGCACGGCCTCGTGCGCGTCCATGGCGTGCAGGACGGCCGACTCGCTGGTGGCGGTGTCGCCGGCGATGGCGGCGGGCCGCAGCACGACCTCGGCGCCCGCGCCGCGCGCGGCCGCGGCGATGTCGGCGTCGTCGGTGGAGACGGCGACGTGGGTGACCAGCGGCGCGTCGAGGCAGGCGCGCACGGCGCGGGCGACGAGCGGCACACCGGCGACGGGCGCCAGGTTCTTGGCCGGGACGCCCTTGGATCCGCCCCGGGCGGGGATCACGGCGAGAACGGTCATCGGGGCTCCTGAGCAGTACGAGTGCGGTTCGGCCCCCGAGGGGGCCTCGTGCGGGACGCCGCCGCGCGGGCGAGCGGCGCGGGCGCCGCGGGCGCGGGGCAGGCCGTCGGGCGGCGGGGTGCGCGGGTCACAGTTCGCCCATCCGGCGGATGACCGGGGCCACGCGCTGGACGCCGTGGCGGTAGGCGCCGCGCGCCGCCCCGCGGACCGCGTCGCGTACCACCCGGCGCAGGCCCGTGACCTCCGCCTTCGGGGCCGCTCCGGGCAGCGGGACGCCGTCGGGGGCCAGGTGGTGGCGGGCGAGGATGTTCGGCAGGTAGCCCGGCGCCGTGCTCGGCGTGTAGTACGGCGCGATCGGCCCGGGCCCGTCGCCGAGCAGCAGCTTCGCGACCCGCGCGCGGGCCTCGTCGAAGGCGCTCTCGTACGAGCCTCCCCCTACGCCTGACGGCGTGGGGGGACCCCCAGCGGCCACGCCCTGACGGGCCAGCCACTCGGCGTCGGGCACGGGACGGTGGCCGCCGTCGAGCCGGTCCCAGGACGTCAGCAGGCCCGAGCCGAGGAAGTGGTGGTTGCCGAGCACCTCGCGCACCCCGAGGTCGCTGAGGATCGCGGTGGGGATGCGGCGGTGCAGGGACTCGAGGGCGGCGGTCGAGGAGACGGTGACCAGCAGGTCCGTGCGGTCCAGGACCTCGCCCATGTTCCCGTAGACCAGGCGGAAGTTGGACGGCAGTCCGCCCGGCAGCCGGTCCGCCAGCTTCTGGTACGGCAGCTCCTCCAGGTGCGTGGTGTGCTCGCCCGGCTTGGACCGGAGCTTGAGCAGGACCTCGCGCCGCGGGTGCAGCCGGGCGTGCTCGACGAGGCGGCGCAGCAGGTACGTACGGTCGGCGCGGCTGTCCGGCACGGAGGGCTGGGCGGCGAAGACGACGGTGTCGCGGCCCTCCTCCGGCCGGTACGGGGCGCCGCCGAGGAAGGGCAGCGCGGCCTCGGTGACGGCCGAGGCGTCGGCGCCCACCCCCTCGTACACGGCGCGGAAACGGTCCGCGTCGTGGCGGGAGTTGGCGAGGACGACATCGGCGCCGTGGCGCAGCAGCAGCCCGTCGGCGAGCTTCTCGTAGACGACGCCCACGTAGCCGGTGACGACGACGGGCCGGCGCGGGAGGTCCAGCGCGGCGAGGCCGTGCAGCATGGCCTGCACACCGCCGCCGACGAGTGCGAGGACGACGACGTCGTACGAGCCGTCCTCGACCGCCCGCAGGAACTCGTTCGCCGTCACCTCGCGCATCGCGTCGGCGCGCACGCCTACTTCGGCGAGCTGACGGGGTGTCGGGGTGGCCCGGCCGCGCAGCAGGAATCCGCTCAGCTCCACGGAGGTGCTCGGGGCGATACGGCGCGCGGTGAGCGCACCCCATTTCCACCGGGTGTCGGAGTCGGCGAGTACGGCTGTCCGTACGGCCTCGCTGGTACGTGTTGGCACGTCGAGGACGCTAGGAAGGCATTTCGTTTCACGGCCCAACTCGACTGCAACAACGGGTTAACAGAGCGCCTACGAACGGGGCGGTGCCCCCGGAAACGGGCGGGTTAACAAAGTCGACGCCCTGCGTTCACCTCCCATCCCTCCGACAGTCGATACGAATGCCGTGTGGCGACCTAGCGTCGCGCAGGTGGTTAAGCTCTCCGTCATCGTGCCGTTCTACAACGTGCAGACATACGCCCCGGACACACTGAAAAGCCTGCAGGCGAACGCCCGCGAGGACTTCGAGTTCCTTCTCGTCGACGACTGCTCGACGGATGGCACTCCGGAGATCCTGGAGCGGGCGGAGCGCTCGGTTCCGGGCGCTGTCCTGATCAGACATGAGCAGAACGGCGGGCTGGCCACCGCCCGCAACACCGGTCTGGACGCCGCGCGCGGCGAGTACATCACCTTCCTCGACGGCGACGACTGGCTGGCGCCCGGGCACTTCGAGGCGCTGCTCGCCGCCCACGAGAGCCTCGGCGTCGACTTCGTCCGCACGGACCACGTCCAGTGCACGGGCCGCGAGCGCAAGGTGCACCGGGCGCCCGTCGGCCGGCGCGGCGAGGTGCTGCGGCCGCGCGACTGGATCCTGCCCGCCGACCGCTCCACCGGTGTCGACTACCCCTACGCGTGGGCCGGGATGTACCACCGCAGGCTCGTCGACCAGGGGCTGCTGCACTTCACGCACGGGCTGCGCACCGCGGAGGACCGGCCCTGGATCTGGCGGCTGCACCGCGAGGCGGAAACCTTCGCGACGATCAGCCGGCTCGGAATCTTCTACCGGCGCGGAGTCGCTTCCTCACTGACGCAGATCGGCGACATCCGGCAGCTCGATTTCATCAAGGCATTCGACCAGGTGCTCGAGGAAACGGCGAATGACCCGGAGGCCGACCGCCTTCTTCCGAAGGCCGTCCGTACATACTGTGCCGTCATTTCCCACCACTTGGGATCGATCGAAAGGTTCGAGCCCGCCGTGGCACGGAAATTGCGCACCATGAGTGCCGCCGCCCTGAAGCGCATGCCGCAGGACGTTCTCAACGAGGCGCTCGACTCGATGGACATCGAGCGCGCCTCCCGGCTCCGCCGGGTGCGCCGCCGCCCCGCCCCGCTCACCGTGGAGGCGGCGGCCTGATGCCCACCACCCAGATCTTCTACGCGTCCTCCCTGTACGGAGCGGCGACCGTGGCCGCCGCGATCGACAGCGGCTGCTTCGCCGCCGCGGACCGGCGGCTCCTGCTCGTCGCCAACAACGCGACCACGCCCGAGACCACGCCTTCCCTGGACGAGATGCCCGGCTTCGAGCGGCTGCGCGGCCGCTTCGACGGGGTGCTGTCGTGGAACGAGGCCATCTCCCCCTTCCACCCGGGCGGCTGGTCGCCGCGCCAGGACGACATCCCGCTGTGGGAGAGGTACCTGCGGCAGCTGTGGGACCTCGGCGACGACCGCATCGAGCTGGCAGTCGAGTCGATCCAGGTCGCGCCCGCGCTGGCGATCGCCCAGCTCTTCCCGGACGCGGCGCTCGACGTGTACGCGGACGGGCTGATGAGCTACGGCCCCACCCGCAACAAGATCGACCCGCTGGTCGGCGAACGGGTGCGGCGGCTGTTCCACCTGGACCTGGTGCCGGGCCTGCGGCCCATGCTGCTCGCCGAGTTCGGGGCCGAGCCGCAGCTCGTTCCGACCGAGGCGTTCGTCAAGATCGTCGCGGAACTGTCGGACGTCCTGCCGGAAGCCGTACCCGGTGTCGGCGAGGGACCGGCGCTTCTGCTGGGCCAGTACCTCGCGGCACTCGGCATCATCACGCCCGCGGAGGAGGAGGCGCAGCACCTGCGCATGCTCAGGGCCGCGGTCGAGATGGGCCACCGGAACGTGGTGTTCAAACCGCACCCGACGGCCCCGGCCTCCTGGACCCGGACGCTGGAACGCGAGGCGGAGTCGCTGGGCGTCGGCCTCACGGTCGTGGACCGGCCGCTGCTCGCCGAGGTGCTCTACCGGCAGCTGCGGCCGAGCCTGGTCGTCGGCTGCTTCTCGACGGCGCTGTTCACGGCGGCCACGTTCTACGGCATCCCCGTCGCCCGGCTGGGCACGGAGCCGCTGCTGGACCGGCTCACGCCGTACCAGAACAGCAACCGCGTGCCGCTGACGGTGGTCGACGCGCTGGTCCCGGACCTCGCGGAGGGCGCGGCCGGGGCGCCGGCGGAGGCGGACGAACGGCTCACGGGTCTGCTGAGCGCGGTGGGCTTCGCGATGCAGCCGCAGATCCGCGCGGATCTGCGGCCGGCGGCGGAACGCTTCCTGAGCACGGCGCTCGACGCGTCGACGGTGCGCTACTTCAAGCGCCGCCGCCTGACGGTGCTGGGCCTGCCGGGCGGTCTCCCGGTGCCCCGCCATGCGGCGGTACGCCGCGTGGTGCGGCGGGCGCGGCGGCTGAAGCGCGCGCTGACCTGACGGTGCGCTGTGGCGCGGATCGGGGGCGCAGCGCCTGCGGCGGGCTGTTCCCCTACCCGCCCCTTCCCGTAACCGGGGGCTCCGCCCCCGGGCCCCCGCGCCTCAATCGCCGGCGGGGCTGACTTTGCAGGGGAAGACGCCCCGGGCAGCGGCCCAGCCCCTGCCGACCGGCCCCGCCGGGCCCGCGTCACGCGCTGCTGAGCGAGAGCTTCACCGCGAAGCCGAGGAACAGCGCGCCCGCCGCCGACGTCGCACCGGCCGAGAGCCGCCTGCGGCGGCGGAAGGCGGCGGCGAGCCGCGTACCGCCGAAGATCAGGGTCGTCAGGTACAGGAAGCTGCTCAGCTGCAGCAGCGTGCCGAGGACCAGGAAGGACACGGCCGGGTACGCGTACGACGGGTCGACGAACTGCACGAAGAAGGAGATCAGGAAGAGGATCGCCTTCGGGTTGAACAGGCTGATGATCAGCGCGCGGCGGTACGGGTTCTCCCCGGAGTCCGCCGCCGTCTCCGCCGTCTCGTCGCCGAACGACTCGCCGCGCGCACGCCACATCGCCCATGCCGCCCGCAGCATGCCGATCGCCATCCAGGTCAGATAGCCGGCGCCCGCGTACTTCACGATCATGAACAGCAGCGGAGTCGTCTGGAGCAGCGAGGCCGCGCCGAGCGCGGCGAGCGTCATCAGGACCGTGTCGCCGGTGAAGACGCCGGCCGCGGCCTTGTATCCGGTCCGGGTGCCCTTGCGGGCGGCGACGGACAGTACGTACAGCGAGTTCGGCCCCGGCAGCAGGATGATGAGGACGAGCCCGGCGAGATAGGTCGGCAGATTGGTGACACCCAGCATGAGGCGGAGTGTCGCACGGGGGTGCGACACTCCGCATCGGGGTTTCGTATGCCGGAATACCGGACTACCGGAATTTCAGAACGCGTCGGTGGGGACGTACGTGCCCCACACCTCCCGCAGCGCGTTGCAGACCTCGCCGACCGTGGCGCGCGCCCTGAGCGCCTCCTTCATCGGGTAGAGCACGTTGTCCGTGCCCTCGGCGGCCTTCTTCAGCGCGGCCAGGGCCTCGTCCACGGCCGCCTGGTCGCGCTCGGCGCGCAGCCGCGCGAGCCGCTCGGCCTGCTGGGCCTCGATCGCCGGGTCGACGCGGAGCGGCTCGTAGGGCTCCTCGGCGTCGAGCGTGAAGCGGTTGACGCCGACGACGACCCGCTCGCCCGAGTCGGTCTCCTGCGCGATGCGGTAGGCGCTGCGCTCGATCTCGTTCTTCTGGAAGCCGCGCTCGATGGCGTTGACCGCGCCGCCCATGTCCTCGACGCGCCGCATGAGGGCCACGGCCGCCGCTTCGACGTCGTCCGTCATCTTCTCGACCACGTACGAGCCGGCGAACGGGTCGACGGTGGCCGTCACGTCCGTCTCGTACGCGAGGACCTGCTGCGTGCGCAGCGCGAGGCGGGCGCTCTTGTCGGTCGGCAGGGCGATGGCCTCGTCGAAGGAGTTGGTGTGCAGCGACTGCGTACCGCCCAGGACCGCCGCGAGGCCCTGCACCGCGACGCGGACCAGGTTCACCTCCGGCTGCTGGGCGGTGAGCTGCACCCCGGCCGTCTGCGTGTGGAAGCGCAGCATCAGCGACTTCGGGTTCTTCGCGCCGAACTCCTCCTTCATCACCCGGGCCCAGATACGGCGGGCGGCGCGGAACTTGGCGACCTCCTCGAGGATCGTCGTCCGCGCGACGAAGAAGAACGACAGGCGGGGCGCGAAGTCGTCGACGTCCATGCCCGCGGCGACGGCGGTACGGACGTACTCGATGCCGTCGGCGAGGGTGAACGCGATCTCCTGCGCGGGCGAGGCACCGGCCTCCGCCATGTGGTAGCCGGAGATCGAAATGGTGTTCCACTTCGGGATCTCGGCCTTGCAGTACTTGAAGATGTCGGCGATCAGCCGCAGCGAGGGCTTCGGCGGGAAGATGTACGTGCCGCGGGCGATGTACTCCTTGAGCACGTCGTTCTGGATCGTGCCGGTCAGCTTGTCCGCGGGAACGCCCTGCTCCTCGCCCACCAGTTGGTAGAGCAGGAGGAGCAGCGCGGCGGGGGCGTTGATCGTCATCGACGTGGAGACCTTGTCCAGCGGGATCCCGCCGAACAGCACCCGCATGTCGTCGATCGAGTCGATCGCGACGCCGACCTTGCCGACCTCGCCGTGCGCGATGGGGGCGTCGGAGTCGTGGCCCATCTGGGTCGGCAGGTCGAAGGCGACGGACAGGCCCATCGTGCCGTGGGCGATGAGCTCCTTGTAGCGGGCGTTGGACTCGACGGCCGTGCCGAAGCCCGCGTACTGGCGCATCGTCCAGGGCCGGCCGGTGTACATCGTCGGGTAGACGCCGCGTGTGAAGGGGTACGCACCGGGCTCGCCCAGTTTCTCCGCCGGGTCCCAGCCCGCCAGGTCCGCCGGCCCGTAGACCGGCTCGATGGGCAGCCCCGACTCGGACTCGCGCGCCATGTGACTGTGCCTCCCGCTAGAACTTCCGGAACTGCCCGGCTTTTCGTTGCTACTGGCTGGTAACGACCCTCGCGACGGACTGTAGCGGTGTGGCGTGCGACGGGTGGAGGGCCCCGCGCTGGGACCTTCCTCACAACCGCTGTGTCGTCCTCGTCCCCCAACTGTTACCCCCATGATGCGCGGGATCGCGCAACCGGGCGGGAGGTGAATCTGTCTCACCAGGCACAAGGACAAAGAGGGCGATCATGCTCAGGGGGGCGATCATGCGCAGGAAAGACGTTGCGGTCAGAACGCTGGCGGCGGCGGCCGCGATGGCCGTGGCCGTGGTGACGGCCGGCTGCACGGCTCAGGCGGCGACCACGAAGCCGCAGGCCACCGCCACGCCGAGTGCGTCGCCCACGACCGCCGCGCCGTCGGCTTCGGCCACGCCCGAGCCGTCGAAGACGCCCTCGGCGTCGCCCAGCACCTCCGTTCCCGCGCCGAAGATCCTCATGGCTGCGGGCGCCAAGGGCGAGCAGGTGCGCGAACTGCAGGCCAGGCTCGCGCAGATCGGCTGGTTCGACGACAAGCCCACCGGGACGTACGGACCGGTCACCACCACGGCGGTCAAGGGCTTCCAGGGCAAGCGCGGCCTGCCCGCCACCGGCAGCACGGACGAGGTCACCTGGCAGAAGCTGCTCGGCATGACGACGAAGCCGACCCGCGACGAGCTGGACGGCAAGGAGGTCGAGAAGCCGAAGGCGAAGCTGGACCCGCGGTGCATGACCGGCCGCGTGATGTGCATCAGCAAGACCACCCGGACGCTGTCCTGGATGATCGACGGCAAGGTCCTGTCGACGATGGACGTCCGCTTCGGCTCGCAGTACACGCCGACCCGTGAGGGCGCGTTCAACGTGGGCTGGAAGTCCCGGCACCACGTCTCGACGATCTACCACACGCCCATGCCGTACGCGATGTTCTTCAGCGGCGGCCAGGCGGTCCACTACTCGTCCGACTTCGCGGCCCGCGGCTACAACGGCGCCTCGCACGGCTGCGTCAACGTCCGGGACAAGGGCAAGATCGCGGCACTGTTCGGCCAGGTGCGCACGGGCGACAAGGTCGTCATCTACTGGTGAGCCGCTTCGCACGAGCGAGGGCTTCGGGCCGGAGATACGGGCCGGAGAAGACCGGAGAAGAGAGGGCGCGGGCGGGACCGGGGGAACGTGTCCCGCCCGCGCCATGTGCGCTGAGCCGTGGGTACGGGGGGGAACCCCGGCTCTTCGCGCGGCCGATGACCAGTCGGCTCACTTCTTACTGCGCCACCGGCCGGAAAAACGTCACACCACCTCCGCGCGGGCGAAGAATCGCAGGTCAGAGGAGGCTTCCGGTCAAGCTCGCCGGGGTGTCCCCGGGCGCGGAAGCGGTCGGGGACGCGGTCGCCGACGGTTCCTGCGGGACGACCGTCCAGGAGACGGGCGGGACCTCGACGGGCTCGGCCTCCTGGGAGCCGGAGCCGCCGGAGTCCTCGCCGCCCGCGTCACGGTCGTCTTCGCCCTTGCCGTCCCCGTCACCGGAGCCGTCGTCCTTGCCGCCGCCGCCCGTGCCCTCGCCCGTACCGTCGCCGGCCTTCTCGGGGCCGAGCAGGCGGTCGCAGAACCGCTTCACGCCGTCCGCGCCCTTCGCCAGCTCCTCCAGGCGCTTCTTGCGCTCCGCGGCGAGGGTGCCGTTGCGGTAGTCCTTGCACGCCTCGACGGAGTCGCGCCGCAGCTCCGCGCCGCTGCCCAGACCACCCGCGCCCGGCGTCGCCTGGCCGCCGTCGCCCGGACCGCCGGAGCCGGTGCCGTCGGCGCCGGAGGACGGGCCGGTGGACTCGCCGCCGAGCGACGGCGGCGCCGGGGGCGTGGTGACGCCGGGGGGCGAGGACACGCCGCCGGAGGCGCCCGGCGTCTCGGACGTCAGGGGGCCTGGCGTCTCGGCGGCCGAGACTGAGGAGGCGGGCAGCGGGTGCTCGTCGCCGCCGAAGGGAGTGGGCAGGACGCCCGTACCGGCCGCGACCGCCACCCCGCCGAGTGCGACGGCGGCGACCGCCGCGGCGAGCCCGAAACGCACGGGGCGGCCGAAGCGCAGCCCGGAGAACGGCACGGCGGGTCGGGTCACCCGTACCGTGCCGAGGAAGTCACCCGCGGGTGCCGCCGCATCGGCCCTGGCCTTGCGGAACGCGGCCATGGCGGCCGCCTCGCCGGGCAGCTCGCCGTCGTCGTGGCGATATCCGGGACCGGCGGCGCCGTCCAGGACCTCGAAGAGCCGTGCGGCCTGCATACGGGCGTGTTCGTCGTGGGCCTCGACAGACTCGCCGCGCAGCAGCCGCTCCGCCGCGTCCCTGTCAAGCCACTCGTACCGCTCGTCGGCCATCACATGTCCTTCTGCGTCCGCGAGCGGGAATGCGTCACACCGGCCGGCGCGGTCGCGCCACGCCGGCGGCCGCGCTGCGGGGGCACTCCGTCGAGATCCGGAGGGGACCCTTCCTCCGCCGCACCGAGCGGACGACCGTCGGCCACCTGCGGTTTCGCCCCGACGTCGCCGAAGTGACCGCCCTCGTGCAGCAGTTCGGCGAGCCGCTTGAGACCGCGGTGCGCAGCGGTGCGCACGGCACCGGGACGCTTGCCGAGCGTCTGCGCGGCGCTCTTCGCGTCGAGCCCGACGACGACCCTGAGGACGACGGCCTCGGCCTGGTCCTGCGGCAGCTGGGCGATCAGCGCCATGGTGCTGTTGGTGGTGATCGACTCCATCGCCTCGGCGACGGTGTCGGAGTCGGCGGGCTTGCCCGTCAGCTCGGTCTCGTCGCCACCGACGGCGGGCCGGCGGCCGCGCATCCGTATGTGGTCGAGCGCGCGGTTGCGGGCGATACGCGCGGCCCAGCCCCGGAACCGGTCGGCGTCGCCGGTGAAGCGGTCGAGATCGCGCGCGATCTGCAGCCACGCCTCGGACGCGACGTCCTCGGCGTCCGTCTCACCGACGAGCGTGCGCACATAGCCGATCAGCCGCGGGTGCACGGTGCGGTACACAGTCCGGAAGGCGCCTTCGTCCCCGTCCTGAGCCGCGAGCACCGCGGCGGTCAACTCCGCGTCGTCCCCCAGCACTACCTCAACCTGTCTGAATCGCAGCTGGTCACCACTGCCGCGCCACCCTGCGCGAACCAGCACGCTACGTCGTCGTCCGGGTGCACGTCCATGCCTAGTACAAGCGGCAACAACCTAACAATGCAGCGCGCTGTGACAGAAAACGCACGCACGGCGCTGAGAGTAGTGCGGGGTACCACTGCGACCCCGCCCGAAGCGACGACCGGGGCCTCTCCTGTGGGGGGTGGCGGCCCCGGTCGTCCTTCTTTTCGCCCCTGCCCGGGGCCCTCGACCGGATGACCCGGCCTCCCGATCCGTAATCGATTCGATACGCAAGGCAGCGCTCACCACGCCGCGCGCCCACGCATTCCTCACACACCGGCCACGCGCCGGCCACTCTCTCCGCGCCGGGCGAGCGCCGTGTGCTGCGCCGATCCGGGTCTGTCCGCCCCGCCGATATGGTCTCCGGATGACACAGGAATTCGACCTCGTCCGGTCGCTCGAGGCGGCCGTCGAAGACCGCCGGGCCGCCTGGGAGTTCGTCAAGGGCTTCGCGGCCGACTGGACCGCCGAGCCGCTCGGCGCCGGCGACGGGTGGTCCGAGGCGGAACTCGCGGCCGCCGAGGAGCGCCTCGGACTGCGGCTGCCCGCCGCGCTGCGGGAGGCGTACGCCCTGCTCGGCCGGCGCACGGACCTGACCGGCAACCACGACACGCTCCGCACTCCGGCCGAGTTGTACGTCGACGAGACGGGCCAGGCGCTCGTCTTCCGCGACGAGAACCAGGGCGCCGCGCGCTGGGGCATCCTGCTCACGGACCTGGCCCGGGAGGACCCGCCCGTGCGCATGCGGCCCGACCTGGCCGACAAGAGCAGGGAGAAGTGGGAGGACTGGCTGGCCCGGACCTCGCTCGCGTTCGTGGAGATCGTGCTGTCGGAGTCGGTGCACGCCCCCGACGACCTCGTGGACGTGCTGGAAGCGCTGGAGGAGGACGACCTCGAGGAGCTGGAACAGCGCAGCGCCGGGCTGCCGTTCCCGCGGTATCCCGAGGGGGAGGAGCCGGGCACCCGCTGGTTCCTGCGCGACGGCGTGCTGCTGCGCGACGACGGGGCCTGGCTCATGGTCCGGGGCCGTACGGAGGAAGCGCTGGACGCGGTCCGGGAGGCGATCCCGGGCGACTGGCTGAACGGGTAGCGGCGGGGCGGCACCTGAGCGGGGCGCGGCTCGCGGCCGCGCCCCGGCACACGTCAGCCGATCGCGATCCGCGGGTTCGCCGACGGCTTGACCCACCCCATGAACAGGTCCATTGTCGCGCGCGGCACCGACACGCAGCCGGCCGTCGCGCCCTTGCCGTTGACGTGCAGGAAGATGCCCGCGCCACGGCCCGGGACGGCCGGCCACCGGTTGAAGTTGATGACCAGCGCCTTGGCGTACTGCGTCGGGTAGTTGATCAGGTGCTCGCTGCCGCGCTCACCGGACTCGGTGAGCGGGAAGTCCGCGCCCTCGGCCGTGTGCATCTGGTTGTAGTACTTCGACTCCGGGTCCTGCACCCACCAGTGGCTGTCGTTCACCTTCGTGTACGGCATCGCGGTGCCGCTCGACTCGACGCCGAAGCCCTCGGTGATCGTGTACGTGCCGGTGGGCGTGGTGTACGTGCTCTGCCTGCGCGTGGCCCCGTCGGTCACGCCGTTCGACCCGACCCGGCCCGCACTCGTGGAGAACTGCGCCTTCCAGCCCGCCGAACCCTTCTGCCACGCGGTGACCGTGGCGTACGAGCCGCTGGCCTTGACCGTGATGACCTGGGTCGCGTTGCCGACGTTCACGGGTACGGGGAAGTCGGGTGCGGAGGGCGCGGCCGTCTGCTCGCCGGACCCGCTGCCCGAGCCGCTGCCCTTGGCGCCCCCGGCCGTCGCCTTGGGGGTGGCGCTGCCGGACGCCTTTGCGTAGGCGGACGCGGAGGCCGAGGGCGACGCCGAGGCGGACGCGGACGCGGAGGCCGAGGCGGACGGGCTCGCCGACGCGGACGCGTCCCCCGACTCGTGCTCCCCCTGGCTCGCACCGGACGCGACGGAGGCCGCGGAACCGGCCGGCTCCTGGTCCCCGCACGCGGACAGGAGGGACATGGCGCCGACCACGGCGAACACGGAGGCATACCTACGGGAAGAGCGCAGCACGAAGTGATCCTTGGCTCGTCGGAACAGCGCGGCGGAACGGGCCGCGCCCGTCAAGGCGGCCGGTTATACCCGGCCGTGCCCCCGAAAAGCCAGGCGGCGGACATTCCGGACAGGAAGGAGAGCCGTTGTCAGCGGCCCAGGGTACGTTCCGTGGCCATGAGCTTCCACATGCACCTGCGCGCGGCGGAGGAATCCGCCGTCCAGGGACGCGACTTCGCCTGGCTGCTGGACTTCATGGGAGCGGCTTGGGACTGGGACGTCCATCAGGCCGAGTACGCCGCCGGCCTCGCGACATCCGTCGAGAAGGACTTCGGCACGGTCCACGACCTGTGCCAGGCGGGTGCGGACCTGCCCGCGGGAGCCGGCGGAGCGTGGGATCTCCCGGTCTACGGCGGCCATGTCGTGCACGACCCTTCCGACGGCCAACCGCCGTTCGCCCTGCTGACCGCTGCCGAGACGCGGACCGCGGCGGCGTTCCTCACGGACGTGCCGTTCGAGGCCCTGTGGGAATCCGCCGGCCCGAAGATCCACGCCTCGCTCGGCCCCGGCCGGGAGGAGGGCGAGGCCCGGGGCATCTACGCCGGGCACCACACGGACCTGCGCGCGTTCTACGGCCGGGCGGCCGGGGCGGGACAGGCGGTCGTGAAGGCGTTCTGGTACTGACCGGCCGGCGCATCCGGCGGACCTGTGCGTGACCACAGGCGTAGGACCCCGCCGCCTCAGTGCACGTCGAACTCGACGCGGTGCCGGACGTCCGCAGAGCACCGGAACACCCGGAGGTCCCCACACCTGCCCACCGTGATGCGCGTCGTACGGTCGCTGGCGACAGTGAACAGGAGCCTCATCGGGGCATCGCAGTCACGGCATCGGTATTCCCACGGATCGTTGAGGTGCCAGGTGGGCCAGCCACCGAACTTGCATCCCGCGACGCGCGTGATGACGTCACCGCCGTCCTCGCCGCCGGTCTCCTTCACCAGACGGTCCACGCTCTCCCTGAGGTCGTCAGGCAGCTCTTCCGGGTACGGGAAATCCGTCAGCGGCACCGGTGTCAGCGTGCACGGTCGCGGCGAGAAGCCGTAGTCCTCTTCCTCCTGCCGCACAGGAGCCGGGGGCGAGAACCGGTCCCGCGGCATGTCGGCTTCCCGCCGCCACCGGATCTCCACGACCGGGCTGACGTCCGCCTGCGGAGCCGGCGGGTCCCAGTGCACGTTCGGGCACCACAGGAGCTGGAACACATCGGCGTCCTTTGGCCACCAGTCCCCCGGCGCGTCCCGTCGAAAGACCTGCGCCACCGGCACCATCGCGACAGGCGGCAGCCCGGACGGCTCCAGTTCGTCGGGCACGGAGCAGTGCGGCCACGGCTCGTCCGCCGGCCACAGCAACGGACCGGCGACGGAACTCTCGTGGAGCCCCGGCGTCCCCTGCGTCGGATGCAGGACGACCGCCGGCCGGGCGTAAGGGGCGAGGCCCGGTACCGCGGCGAGGATCGCATCGACGGACGGCCTGGTCGAGTAAGGCAGCATGGCCGGATCCTAGGGTGCCCGCAGGCACACCCCAGGTGGGCCTTCACGTCGGCCGGTAGAAGCCGGTCCCGGAGCCGCGACCGGTGCCGGCAGTACGACGGCCGTCGTGGGCAGGCCGTCGCCGTCTCGTGCGGTCAGCACACTGAAGCCCGCGTCGGGGAAGACCAGTTCCGCTTCCCGGTCGACCACGCGCAGCCCCTGATCCCTCGCCTGCTCCCGCACGGCACCCCGAGGACGGCCCAGCAGCGGCACGCCCGCGTGTCCGAGCGACGTACGCCCCGTGAAGGCGATCCGTACGACGCTTCCGTCCACGTCGTACGAGAGGACCACGCCGCAGAAGAACGTGTGCAGCCGCACCCCGTGCAGGGTGACAGGGCACCGGGCGAGGCGATCTCAATCGCGTGCATCAGGTCGGCGTCGTCGTACTCGAAGAAGACGCAGGACTCGTCGGCGTACAGGTCCGTCAGCGGCGCGTCGGCGCCCCGCCGGAACGCGGAGTGGGGCCCGCCGCGCACGGCCCGCAACGAGGCGCGTGACTGCCCGAAGGCCGCGCCGGACACGCCGGTGAGGGGAACGATCTCCATCTCAGCGCACGCCCGCGGGGAGCTCGATCTTCCCTTCGTACGGGCCCTGGTTCTCCTCGGTGACCTGCTGCTCGAAGGCGATGTCCTGGCCGTTGTACGGAATCAGGAAGCCGAAGTCGAGGCGGTGGCTCTTGATCCGGTACGTCTTCGCGTCCAGGACCAGCACCTCCTCCAGGCCGGAGAGCGTCAACTGCCCGTCCTCGACCGGGATGCCCGCCTCGCGGAGCTGGGCGGCCGTGGGGTCGAACTCGCGCTTCGCCTTCTTCGCCCACGCCCGGCCCCGGACGGCGCTCAGCTTCTGCTTGCCGCTCACGACACGGAGTTCGACCGTGCCGCCGCTGTCCGTCTCGGTCACCTTCACCTCGCCGTCGGCGGCCTGCGCGTAGATCCGGAACTCGTCGACGACCGCGATCGGGTCCTCGGCCTTGTTCCGCATCTCCGGGTCGGCCGGGGACACGGCCTTGAAGTCGGCCGTGCCCTCCTTCAGAAAGCCCGCTTCGCCGACGACGTAGAGCTCCTCGGTCTTCTTCTTGCCCTTGCTGCTGGTGCTGACGCCCTGCGAGTGCAGCGCCGCCCGCCCGACGGCGCGCCGGACCGTGCCCTCGTAGGTCGCCGCGCTCTTCTGCCCCTGGAGCGTCAGCCCCTCATCGCCCTCCACGGAGAAGGTCCACGCGGACTCCTCCGCCATCGCCTTCTCGGCGAGGTCGAGGAAGTCCTCCGGAGACTCGGGCGCCTCGGACGGCTCGGGCGCCGGGGACGACGGCGCCGCCGCCTCCGGGCTCCCCGCCGCGGCCGGCTCCTCCGCCTCCGCACTGCACGCGGCCAGCGAGAGCGCGAGCGGGAGGACGAGCACGGCGGTGCGTCTGGGGCGAGTGCGCATGGACCTGTTCCTTACGTCGCGGCGTGGGCGGCGCGGACTGTACAGCAGCGCCCGGCCCGCGATCACCCCGGCGGACATTCCCGGCAACTCGGCCGTCAGGGGGTGTCACGGCCGGTCCTCGCTCCCGTAGCTCTGGAACCAGTGGGTGCCGAAGTAGCGGGCCGTCGAGAAAGGGTGCTCCCGTTCGGTGAGCATCCGGAGGACGAACTCGGCGGTCGTGCCGTCGAACCGGACCCACGAGTCGGGAATGTCCTCGGTCACGAGGACGGGCCACTTGTCGGGGTCGGGGTCCTCGGTGAGCCAGTAGAACTCGTCCGCCTGCTCGGAGCTCGCCCACTTCAGCAGCCCGCCCGGCGCCGGATACACCTCGTACGGCGCCCACAGATCGCTCCTGCGCGTTCTGGCCCACTCGCCCAGCCACTCGGCGTGCCGGACGATGTCCCCGCTCTCGAAGGCCGCGTCGGGTACCTGGAGTTGGAGAAAGCCGTCGAAGGCGCCCGCCCCGAAGAGCTCGGCGAGCCGCTTGTAGTCGCTCGGCAGCGCGGTCCCGAGCCGGGTCTCGACCGCCGCCCAGTCGACCGTGCGCATGCGGGTCGTGTCCCATCCCGTGACGGCGACGACCCCGTCCACCCAGGACGTCAGCTCCGCCGTCTGCGCCGCGGGGTCCTCCCGTTCGGCCACCAGCGCCACGAGCCGGACATCGTCCCCTGCCCGCGCGCTGCCGCATCCGATCCACCGGTCCGCGAACGCCCATCCGCGCATTTCCACGATCCGCTCGCCGAACGGGGCCAGCAGCGGCAGCCCGGTCCGCGCGGTCACCGTCGGATCGGCGAACCCGCCCATGGCGAGGTTCCGCGGCCGGCCGTACCGCCCGCCGAGCGCCTCTTGGAGAGCGGGAAGGCCGATCGCCTCCGAGGGCGCGAGGCATATGTGCCCCGAAGGATGCCCCGGCGTACCGCAGTTGAGGTCGCCCGTCCCGGGGGCGGCCACCCGGTGGACCGCCGAAAGGAGTTCTTCCAGGCGGAGCTCTTCACGTTCGTCCATGACCGGAATTGAAACGGACGCCACCGACATCAACCGCCCGCGGTCGCGTCATGAGGTCGCCCGTGACGAACAGCGCCGACCTGATCCCCACCCGGATACCGGACTACGACGGCGTCCCTTCCCGACGGCCGGGCCGGCAGCTCGCACCACACGGTCTTGCTGCCGGGCCCCTGTTCCACACCCCACCGCAGGGTCAGCGCGTCGAGCAGCGCAAGGCCCCGGCCCGACTCGTCGTCATGTGCGGCCTTGCAGAGGACTGGCCGGACCCGGGGGTCGGAGTCGGTCACCTCCAGGCGCGTACGGCCGCCGTCGCAGGACACCCGGACGGTGACGGGGACGCCCTCGCCGACGTGGCGGATCACGTTGGTGACGAGTTCACTCGCGCAGAGCTGGAGGTCGGTGCCGTAGTCCCGGAGCGCGCGACGGACGCCGGCCACGGCGGCCGCGGTGGCGAGCAGCTCCAGCGTCAGGGGTGGTCGCATCACGCAACTCCCTTGCGCAGGGCGGTGGTGAGGGCGCGGGCGGTGGGCACGTTGCAGTTGCCCAGCGCGATCAGCGGCCGGGCCGGGTAGCGGGCGGCGAAGGTCGGGAGGTCGACGCCGAGAGACGGGAGCGTGATGCCGTGCGCGGCGAGTGCGGCTCGCAGCTCCTCGGCGCAGTCCTGGGCGTCGGGTTGGTCGTGCATGGGGTTCACACCTTCCAGTGCGCTCTGTGACGAATCACTCACACACTGCCCACCGGGCACGTAGCTTGAAAAGTGTTCAGGCTCCCGGCTGTGAACTGCCCCGATGTGCGGCGAAGTTGGTACGGGCCGGGGAACGCCGGGAAGCGGGCGGTAAGCGGCACAGGGACGGTGGACGATGGGGCAGCGCAAGGACATCGACGGCTCGGCGAGCGTCCCGACCTTCTACGGCAGCGAGTTGCGCTGGAAACGGGAGGAGGCGGGCCTGACCCTCCAGCAACTGGTCGAGGGCAGCTTCTACGGCCCCAGCCACCTCAGCGAGATCGAACGCGGCACGCGCCGGATGCCGGCGGAACTGGCCGAGCACGTGGACACCGTGCTCGGCACGGACGGCTTCTTCAAGCGCCGCTGCGAGGACGTGCGGAAGGCGAAGCGGCGGGGCCACGCGAGCTACTTCGAGCGAGTGCTGGAGGCGGAGAAGCACGCCAAGGCCATCGAGGAGTGGTGCCCCACCTTGATTCCGGGCCTGCTCCAGACCGACACCTACGCACGTGCCCTGGTGAAGGCAGCCATGCCGCTGGCGCTGGACGAGGAGGTGGAGGAAAAGGTCAGTGCCCGGATGGCACGGGCCAGTCTCTTCGAGGACAACCACAAGACACCGATGTACTGGGCGATCCTTTCCGAGGTGCTGCTGCGCCAGCCGGTCCTGCCGCCGGAGCAGTTCGCCGAACAGTTGGAGCACATCGCCGCGCTGGCGCGCCGCCGCCGGATCGTTCCCCAGATCCTCCCGTGGAACTGCGGGCCGCACCCTCTCATGATGGGCATGGCCAAGGTCATGACCTTCCCCGACGCCCCGCCGTTGGTCTACTTGGAGTCGCAGCACAGCGGGGACACCATCGACGATCCGGCCCTCGTGGAGGAGTACCGCAGGTCGTACGATCTGCTCAGGGCCGCCGCAATGCCGCCGGAGGCGTCCCTCGCCATGATCGAGGAAGCGGCTGAGGATGTTCGAAATGGCAAGCACCAGGATTGACTTGAGCACCGCCGTCTGGCGCAAGAGCACCTACAGCAACGGCACCGGCGGGGACTGCGTCGAGGTCGCGGAGGCGTTTCCCGGTGCCGCCCAGTGGCGCAAGAGCACCTACAGCAACGGCGACGGCGGCGACTGCGTCGAGGTGTGCGACGCCCACACCGGCGTCGTCCCCGTCCGCGACTCCAAGGTCCCGAGCGGCCCGGTCCTCACCGTCACGGCCCCGGCCTGGACGTCGTTCGTCACGTCCCTCAAGTCCGGGCCCAGGCACAGCGTTTCGTAGCCCGGCCACCGGACCCGGCCTTCCTACGGCCGTCCCATCCCTCCCCCATCGCACGCCCGATCGTGTCGACGACGGTGAAGCAGCCCAGGACGAGGACGGCGGGACGGCGACCACCAGGAATGCCACCTTCACGGCGGACAGCCCTACCTCTGCCGGGACGGCCCACGCGCGGGTATCGGCCGGATGTCAAGGAGCCCGCACACCACTACGCCCGTCACCAGGAAGCCGGCCATGGCCGACAGCAGGGCGGCCTCTCCATACGACCGAGGGGTCAGCCTGAGTGCGAGGGTCGCGCCGGCGGCTCCGGCAAGGACCGCACAGCCGAGCCTGCCGACCATCCGGAGGGCGGCACGCCCGTCCCGCGCGTGAGGCCGTTCGTCCAGCGCGTCGCGGCCCGCAAGCGCGCACGCCACTGCGGCAGACAACGCACCTGCTGCCAAGCCCAGTTGCGGGTGTTCCGAACAAGAGCCCGTAGCGCACCGCCAGGGCCGGCACGAAGAACAGGGTCAGCCAGCGGCGCAGGGCGTGCACCACGAACGACAGGGTCGACGTCGCGGGCCTGTGACGCTCCGTTCTCGTTCTCGTCCTGGAGGAGTCTCGTCATGCTGACGTTGCCGTCAGCGTGGTCGCCGGAACGACATCCGGCGGGGCTTCCTCGGTGCCGAGCGGCGTGGTTCGACGGTCGGACGATGGGTCAGTTCGCCCGGAGCAGGGACCGTGCGGTGCTGCGCAGGTGGGTGCGGACCGCGTCCTGGCCGTCGAGGTAGCCACCTGCCATGGCACCGTCGCGCAGCAGCACCAGGGCCGCCGCAGCCGCGTCCGGTGTCGGGTGGCCGCAGGCGCGGGCCAGTTCGGCCAGCGTCTTGCGGAACCAGGCGCGGTGCGCCGCGATCAGCTGTCGGACCGGGTGCTGCGGGTCCGGGTACTCGGCGGCGGCGTTGATGAAGGGGCAGCCACGAAAGCCCGGCTCACAGATCTCTTCGGCAAGGCCCGCCACCAGCAGTTCAACGACGTGGGCAGGGTCCTTCGCGGCCGCGGCCGCCTGCGCCGCGCGGGCGCGGATGTCCTCGTCACGCGTGTGGAGGTAGGCCAGGACCAGCTCGTCCTTGCCGTGGAAGTGCCGGTAGAAGGTGGCCTTGGTGACCCCCGCCATGGAGATCAGCCGGTCCACCCCGACGGCCTGGATGCCCTCCGCGTAGAACAGCTCCGCCGCAGTGTCCAGGAGGCGCTGGCGCGGCTTGACGGAAGTCTCGGTGCTCATAGACGCAAACCTAACCGACACATTTGTCCCGCCGGTTTGACAGCAGCCGTTGGGCAGCCCAGGCTAGACAGAAAGAACGGTCTGTCTACTAAGGGCCGTCGATTTTAGGGAGCCTCCATGCCCGCACAGGCCATCCTGCTCGTCCACGGCCTCTGGATGACACCGCACAGCTGGCAGCCCTGGATCGAGCGCTACGTCGCACAAGGGCACACCGTGCACGCCCCGGCCTGGCCCGGCGTCTCAGAGCTCGGCGAGCCGCTCGACCACGACAAGGCCCCCGCCGGGCTGGGCGTGAAGGAGATCGCCGACCACTACGAGGCGTTTCTGCGGACCCTGCCCGAGCAGCCTGTGATCATCGGCCACTCCTTCGGCGGCCTGGTCGCCCAGATCCTGCTGGACCGCGGCTGGGGCCGGGCCGGTGTCGCACTCCACCCCGGCCAGCCGCGCGGCGTTCTCGGCCTGCCGCTGTCCGCGCTGCGCGCCGCCTGGCCCGTGCTCGGCAACCCCGCCAACCTCAACCGCACCGTGGCACTCACCGAGCGCCAGTTCCACTACGTTTTCGCCAACACCGTCTCCGCGGAACAGGCCGCCCGCGAACGTGCCGCCTGGGCGATCCCCGGGCCCGGCCGTCCACTCTTCCAGGCCGGCCTGGCCAACCTCACACCCAAGGCACGGGCGGCCACCTACGTGGACTACCGCAACGACGCCCGCTCCCCCCTGCTGCTGGTCGCCGGCACCGCCGACCGCATCGTCCCGCCGAGCGTCGTACGCGAAAACCACCGCCGCCACCTGCACTCCGAAGCGGTCACCGAGTACCGCGAGTACCCAGACCGCGACCACGGCACCTGCTTCCACGAGGGCTGGGAACAGGTCGCGGACGAGAGCCTGGCCTGGGCCGCGCAGTGGTGACGGCTTGTCCCAGCTCAGCGCTTCCCTTCGGAAGGAGCCGCACACACGTCGGTTTGAGCAGGTCGGGTGAGTGTCAGGACGGCTTGGACGAGGCTGGGGATGCGGGTGGTGCTGCAGCGGAGTTTCCGCTTCCGGTCATCCGCCGCTGCAGCGGTCCGCCGCCGCCGGCTACGCCGCGGGGCCGAGGCGGCCTTCGAGGACGGTCCGGGTGATCCGGGGACGGTCCCACAGGGCGAGGAGTTCGTTGGCGAGGGCCACGATCGGGAGCGGGTGCCGGTCGCCCTTCACCTCGATGACAGCGGCGGACACACTGCGCGGGACGGCACCTGCGTCGAGCAGGACGCGCCACTCCTCCGGCCCGAGGCCCAGGTACTCCAGCCCGGTCAGCTCGGCGATCTCCAGCGGATCGGCGAGCGTACCCGGGCTGGCCCTGAGGGTCCGCAGTCGAGGCAGCCCGACGACGGGGGCGAGGCCGAGCGGCTCGCCCTCCCACACGCCGATGCCGAGGACCTCCAGCTCGGGGTGGGCGGCGGCCTCCACACTGTCCAGGCTTCGAACGTTCACCCGGGCCACCACGGGCGGCTGCTCCCAGGGACGGCCGCCGCGATCCCGCCTGCGCCGGTCCAGCACCAAGTCGGTGACGGAGTCGGCGATCAGCTCCGCGCCGACGTTCTGCTCGTGGCCGATCATGATGATCTGCCCGGTGTGTCCGGCCGGGCCCGGTGTCAGGTCGACCGCCATCCGGTCGCCGCCGCCGTTGTCGCCGAAGACGATCCAGCCGGGTGAGCCGACCAGCCCCTGCACCGCGGCGTCCGGGGAGGTGACGACCGCCTCCGTCGCCGCGTATCGCCAAGGGCAGAGGCGGGATTTCGCGTCCGCGATGTACAGCCCGTCCAGGGCGAAGAGCTCGCATCCGACCGCGTCGGCGACGCGATCCTCCGCCTCGTAGTCGTAGTCGTCGCCCCAGTCCTGCCATCTCGCCCGTGTCACCCGGTAGAGCACCTTGAGCTCGTCGGGCAGCACGACGCCGAGGCGCGCTTCCGTCTCGGCGATCTCCGCCTCGGTGGCACCGATGGCGTCGGGAAGCCGCTCGCGGAGCGTCCGCTCCAGCAGTGTCAGGTCCGCCGACGGCGCCGGTCCCGCGCCGGGCACCGGCTCGGGAAGACGACGCCAGGGCTCGGGGACGGCGCCCTCGACCAGGACCAGCGCACCCAGGTAGGGACTGCCGATGTCGGACTCCACGGCCGGACCCGCGTCGAACAGGTTGAGGACGGTCTTTCCGTCGGGCCCGCTCTCCACCATGAAGGAGATGCCGTCCATGCCGTCGGCCCTGAGCGCGTGCTGCACCCGCTCCACGGCATCGAACTCGGCCTGCATGTCCTCGACCAGGAGGGCCTGTCCCGGTCGGGGGTCCGGCCACCGCACGGGCACGCTCCAACTGCCGTGGCTGATATGACCGGTCAGGTAACCACCCGGCGCGGCAAGCCGCTCCGTTTGGTGTGCCTGAACGAGCCGCAGCAAGGGCTCCCAGGTCGCGAAGTCGTGTATCGAGGGCAAGGTGGCCTCCGGTCATTCGGTTGGTCGCAGGGGACGTGATCGTCGGGCAAGGTCGCCGCTCGGGGCGGGGCGGCTCAGGACCTGGCGGTGGGGCCGCCGGTCAGCGTGCCCCGGTACGGCAACGCCCGCGATGGCGTGATTAGGTCGGCACGGTATCTTCCTCTCGCGGCGCGTCGAGCGTCTCTCCGCGCCGCGTCAGGGAGGGAAAAATATGCGCGTATCTCTGCTTCGGCGCCTGGCCGCGATGGCCACGACGCTGGGGCTCACCTCGCTCGGGCTCCTCGGCGCGGGCGCGGCGCCCGCACAGGCCGCGATCAGCGACTGCCCGGCGGGCTATTTCTGTGCCTGGAAGAGCGACAACGGCACAGGCACCATGTTCAAGACGAACACGAACAAGGCGACGCTCGGCACCTGGGACAACACGTTCCAGACCGTCGTGAACCACACGTCCAAGTTCGCCTGCCTGCACGACGACCCGAACTACGGCCAGGCCGGCGGCGTCTCCGTGTGGGCCCCCGACCCCGCGGGTACCGAGTGGGGCCACTCGGACGGCTTGGTCAGCTCGGTGAGGCTCGTCCCCACCGAGCGGGAATGCATCCTCCCGCCCTACCCGGAGTGGTACGCGACGACCGCGCCCCAGGCGGCGGGCTTCGGTGACCTGAACGCCGACCTCCGGGCCGACGTCCTCGTCCGGGACAAGGCGGGCCGTCTGTGGTTCCTGCCCGGCGACGGCACCGGGCGGCTGGTCGGCACCAGCGGCTGGAACGCCATGAACGCCCTCGTCCGGCACGGCGACTTCAGCGGTGACGGCCGCGAGGACGTGATCGCCCGCGAGGCGTCCACCGGGAAGCTGTGGCTGTACCCCGGCACCGGGACCGGCAGCCTCGGTACGCGCAAGCTCATGGGCAACGGCGGCTGGAACGCCATGAGCCGGATCGTCGCCTACGGAGACCTCTCCGGCGACGGCCGCTCGGACGTGCTGGCCGTCGAGAAGTCCACGGGCAAGCTGTGGCTGTACCCCGGCACCGGCGCCGGCACCCTCGGTGCCCGCAAGCTCATCGGCACCAGCGGCTGGAACAGCATGAACGCCCTGGTCGGGGCGGGCGACATGAACGGTGACGGCCGTGCCGACCTGATCGCACGCCAGGCCTCCACCGGGAACCTGTACCTGTACCCGGGCAGGACCGGAGCCCTCGGGTCCCGCGTGCTGATCGGCAACGGTGGCTGGAATGTCATGGACACGCTCCTGGGCCTGGGCGATGTCACCGGCGACGGCTATGGCGACCTCGTCACCACCACCAAGAGCAGCTATGTCGGCGAAGCATGCCGTGGCGTCGGCTGCCAGCTCGTCTACCCGGGCCGCGGCACCGGCGCGCTGGCCTCGCGCGTGGAGACAGCCACCGACTGGTGGAACCTGAACGGCTTCTTCTGATCCCACGGCTCCTCCAGGGAAAGGGCCTCCGCTTCCGGGCGGAGGCCCTTTTCCACGAGCGCCGAGCTTGCAAAATGCAAGCACTGCGACTAGTTTGGTTGCATGGCCACTCTCTACGTACGCGACCTGCCAGAGGAAGTCCTCACCGAGCTGAAGATACGGGCCGCACGCAACCACCAGTCGCTCCAGGCATACGCCCGATCCCTTCTCGAACAGGAGGCGGCCACCCCCGCTATCGAGGACGTGGTGGCCCGCATCCGGGCACGGGCTACGGCACGCCTTTCCACAGGCGAGGTGCTCCAGGACATCGACCGCGGAAGGCGACACGAGTGATCGCCATCGACGCCGGGGCGCTGGTGATGCTGCTGGCCGACGCCGGCCCCGTGGGAGAGGCGCTGCGCGACCGTGTCCAAGGCGAGCGGCTGCTCGCTCCCTACCTGGTCGACATCGAGGTGACGTCGGCACTGCTGGGACGCCATCGCGGCGGCAAGCTGACGGATCGGGAGCTGGAAGACGCACTTGCCGCGTTCGACGACCTGCCGATCCGACGTCTTGAGCATGTGCCCTTGCTCCCCCGTGTGCGAGAGCTCTTCACCAACCTGTCGGCTTACGACGCCACTTACGTGGCTCTGGCCGAAGGGTTCGACGTACCGCTCGTGACCAGCGACGGACGGATCAAGGACGGCGCGCGGGCGAAGCAGGCCAAGTGCGCGGTCGAGGTGTTCAACGAGAAGACGCTGCCCCCCGCAAGGAGCGGCTGAACCACCCGACCGGGAACCCGCTCTCAAGCTGCGCTGCGCCGACGTGGTCGCGCCGGCTCCATTGAAACGAAGACCGCGGCAACCGCGTCGAGGTCTGCCACGCGCCGCTCACATCGCCCCCGTCCGCGGCTCCAAGGTTCCCCCACGGCCCGGCCCCGACCGTTTTAGGGCAGGAATTCCCAGAACGGGCGGTCAGGCGCGAGGTTGCGAGAACACACCGTCACGTCCTCACCCCTGAGATAAGCCAACAACCACTCGCTGAACGTCATCTCGTAGAGAGTGTGGGCCGGACTGTCGAGCTCCTGAACCAGGACGCGCCAGGGCGACGAGGGCTCATCAGGAACGCGAAGGAACACCCATTCCCCGGTCATGGCCGACGCCACCGGCATCAACTCACCAGGGTTCGCCCCTACCGGACTGGGCAGGAACTCCGCCATGCCCTCCTCGCGCCAGAGCTCGAGATCCTCCCTGATGGTTTCTCCCAGACTGTGCAGAAGATGGCCTGCGGGGTGCTCCAGATACAACTGCCCGTTGATCACGATCGAACCGTAGGCGTTCACGATCTCACGGAAGTCCGCAGGGAATTCGACACCGAATTCCTGCTCCATTTCGATCCAAGACGCCGGATGCGACCAGTTGAACCGTGGTTCGCCCAACAGGGCTGTGATCTCTGGAAGCGTTGCCACCACTAGGTCCTTCTGGCACGTCGAGCCGATGTCCGTCTTGGAGTTGACCGTAGTACAGGAGAAAGTCAGTCGCCCGAGTAGCCGAAAATGCCCAAGTGGGTCGGCTCCGGCTCGTCACCGGCGTACAGGACGACGCACACGCCGGTCCACCGCATGCGGCACTCGTCCATCAACGTCTCCTCCGGGTCGGGCCGGAATCTGCTGACCGTACGGGCATGGGCGAGCAGTTCCCCGAACCGGCCGGGCGTCGGCCGATCGGTGCCGAAGTGGCGCACGATGCGGTCATGTGCCATCGGACGCAACGTCCCGTAGTCCTCGAGGTTGTGCGGCGACGGGGCGGCGGTGGAGTGGACGACGCGCTGGATGTCGAGGATCGAGTGGGTCCCTTCCTCACTCATGAACTCCTCGTCCTCCCACAGCTCCTCGAGGCTCTGGTACGTGTCGTCGTCGCCGTACAGTTCCTCGAAGACCTGCCGGTGCAGAACCTCCAACGACTCCTCGGCACTGCCTCGGTACGGAGTGACGTACTCCCAATGACTGGCACCCATCTCGCGCCCCTCCCGGTGACCTGTGAGACCTGTGAGCCCGGCGCGATCCTAGAGACGAGCACGGACAATGCCGTCCTGCGCCCCGCCGTTCACGAAACGTGCGGTGGGACGAACGGGCTCGGCACCTTCGTCCAGACGACCACCATGAGACCCAGGTCCACGAGACACAGCACCCAGGCACTGCGCCACCTGCGGGCCACCACGGCCGTGACGGCGAGAAACACCGCCGACCCGACCAGGCAGACGAAGGCGCCGGCGGCCGTGTCGGGATCGCTGGTGGGGGTCGTCCGAGAGCCCACGGCCGGAAGGGCCAGCACCAGCAGGCACAGCGCGCCGGGACCTGCCGCGCACGCGCCGCGCAGCCAGAGTCCGGCTCTGTGGTTCCCTGGCCGCATCAGGCGTACACCCGCTTGGCCACGGCCTCGTTTGCGGCGGCAGCCCTCTTGTAGAACTGGCGCAGTTCGCCGATGTGCGCCAACAGCGCCTCGACCATCCAGTCCGGCGCCGCACCGACCGTCCTGGCGTCCAGCCGGGACCGGTGCCGGCGGAGCAGGTACCGGTCATCGACGCCGTCAAGGAACGTGGACGCCGTCTGGACCATCTCCGGCCTCAAGAGCAGCAGTACGTCCAGGTGCTCGTCGAAGGTCGCGAGGTGTTCCCCTCCGAGGACCGGCAAGCACTCGGCTCCCATCGGCGGGAAGCCCTCACCCGTGAGGAGAACGTTCACCATCTGCCAGTCCTCGCCGAGGCTGCACAATATCCCGGAGCCGATCTCCTCCTGATACCGGTCGTTGTCCAAGGTCCCGGCGAAGCCCCGCTCCAGGTGATCCACCCCCTTCTCCACATCACGGACATGAACGCGGCGCATTCTCAACGAGGCACCCAAGCTTCTGCTCCTTGAACCAGCATGATGTCGATGTTCGGCGGGCTCGCTCCCGAGAGCCGCTCGAGGCACCCGCCACGTCGGCCAGTCACGAGCGCTGAGGAGTCGAGCAGACGCCCCGGAAGTCGGCCGGCAATGTGGACGGTAGGGTGCCACGCCGGATGGCCCGCTGCTGGATCAGCCTGATCCAGCAGCGGAAAGCACGGCCCGGCCCATGACGAACACCGGCATATCGGTATCGAAGACGGACACACCCAGACAGAAGGGCCGCCCGGCGAGCCGCCATTCAGACCACTCGACGAAGTTGAGGTCGTCGAACGACAGGTCGTCCCACTGCACCGTCTCGATTCGGCGGGCGATACCGGAGAGCAATTCGTCCCGCAAAGAACGGAAGTAGAGGATCTGCCCCGCCGCCGCATCCTCCAGGGCCTCGCTGCCCCGTTCCTCGAGGTCTTCCGGGGCGACCTCACGGAAGACGAAATCCGCGAGCCACTGCCCCTCCCCCATCGAGAGGAAGAGCGTGATCCCGCCGGATTCCCATTGCCGGCAGTAGGGCGGGGCGGTAGACCCCGCGGGAGCCCATCCCAAGCTCTCCAGCGCCTTGTTCAGGCCCTCGAGATCACCCGGGAATCCGCCCTCGGCAGCGGTGATGAGCGTGGCGCTCACTCTGCCCGTTCTCATCTGCGTCCCGTCCGCTCCTCTGCCCGGCTGGAATCGACCGGCCGCACCTCAATCGGCTCCTCTGCGTTGAGGTGGAGAACATAACCCGCCTCTTCATCGCCCAAGTCGGGCAACGGACAGACCGCGATGCCCGAACAGTTCAGCCACAGCCTGCTGGAGGAAGCGTCTTCTCGTTGAACACCTCGAGCACGCACGTGGCCTGCTTCGCATGCGCGCCGTCCTTGATACGTCCGTCGCTGGTGACGAGCGGTACATCGAACCCTTCGGTCAGAACCACGCAGGTGGCGTCGCAAGCGGCAGTGCCGACGTTACCTAGATGTCGACCAGGTAGGAAGCGAGCAGCGCTCACCCTGGACGCGGTCGCCGGCGACGCCGAATGTCAGCGTGGCATGCCATTGTGGCGGCCGGACGAAGCCAGGGAAGGAGCCGAGGTGGCCTCGCTGGGGGAACGGTTGCGGCATCGGAAGACCGAGGTCTTCGAGGGCGCGCTCTGCGACGCTGTGATGGACGGCCCTGCGGGCGAGGCCGAACTCGTAGCGGCATTGAACGATCTTCCTCCGAGCCGCCACGTGTCTGTGGTCGCGGTGCTGGGCGATGCCCAGGGCTCTGCGGGTCCACAGGCGCTGCGAAACGTCCTGACGGCTGAGGGTATGTCGCGGGATGTGCGGTGTGCGGCGGCACTTGCGCTGGCCAAGCGATGCGGGCCGGAGGCGTCGGCTGATCTTGCGCAGGCTCTGTCAGCCCGTGACGCGGTCCTGAGGAACTACGCCATGTTGGGCCTCGCCGGCGCGGGAGACGACAGTGCCTGGGACCAGGCGTTTGTCCGCTTGAGGCAGATCTTGCGCCGTTCGGAACCGCCCCCTGGCCTCCGCTTGCAGCACCTCTCAGTGCAGTCGCAAGTGGCATCAGCGATCTGCTATCTCGGTCGGCATCTCGATGGTGCTGGTGGCGAGCGCAGTGTTCGGTTTGTGGGTGAGGTTCGCGAACACTGGGATCGATTGGGTGCCGCTGAACATGTGTGGCTCACGGAGATGTGGCCGGGGTGCGTGCCAGATGGGCCACCAGCAGTTGAGGTTCTGCCACCGGAGGGCAGGCGTCTGGAATCCTGGATTCGTGATCCTCTCTTTGGTCCGGTGCACTGACGTCCAGTCACGATGATTTTCCCTTCCTCGCCTTGTATGCAACCCTTCGGAACAGGGATTGCTACTGAATCCCTGGAAGCGATCAACAACGTGGATCAGGTGATCACGGGGAGATCCTCACACGGTGGTGCCTCCTGTCACCAGGACAGGAGGCACCACCGTGTTCATTTTCAGGGCAGGAATTCCCAGAACGGGCGGTCAGGTGCGAAGTTACGGGAGCACAACGTCACATCCCGCCCCTTGAGATAAGCCAGCAACCATTCGCTGAACGTCATCTCGTAGAGAGTCCAGGCCGGACTGTCGAACTCCTGGACAACAACGCGCCAGCGCGACGACGGATCACCGGGAACGCGAAGGAATATTGCTTCCCCCGTCGTGGCCGTCGCCACCGGCATCAGTTCCCCGGGCTTCGCTCCTACCGGACTGGGCAGGAACTCCGCCATGTCCTCCTCGCGCCAGAACTCGAGATCCTCCCTGATGGTTTCTCCCAGACTGTGCAGAAGATGGCCGGCGGGGTGCTCCAGATACAACTGCCCGTTGATCACGATCGAACCGTAGGCGTCCACGATCTCACGGAAGTCCGCAGGAAATTCGACACCGAGTTCCCGCTCCAGTTCGATCCATGGCGCCGGGTCCGACCACCGGTACGCCTTGTCGTTGTAGACGCCAGTCGTCTTCTTCTTCGACTACTGTAGAACCCAAAATGAGGGCGGGGCTTCCCTTTCCACCGTTCGGCATTCGCTTACGACCCTACCCGCAGCCATGCACACGGCTACGCGCAGTTCACCGAACCAGCCGGTGCCGTTCATCAGCGAGTCCAAGGCGAACTCAGCCACTCACCGCAAAAGGCTCCGAATCACCCCATTCGCAATAAGCGGTTCCATTCCTGATCTCACTCTCAACCGCCTCAAACAGCCGTGACGGATCACTTGACTCCGGAAGGTTCGCTACATGACGATCCCGGCTCCACTCAGAAAGGAAGTGACCAGAAATAATTACGGACCGGAGAGCGTCTCGCGAGCCGGGGCGTTGACCGGAGGGCGCGGATCCGTGAAGAAGACCCGGAACACTTTCCTTCCAGATCGCGACAGAACGCCAGACACAAATCGCCGCCGGTCAGGGCGTGACGGCTCAGGACCTGGCGGTGGGGCTGGAAGCCAGGCGGCATGATGACCTCCGTGACGAACAGCGCGGAGACGCACCTTGCCCGGATACGCCAGAGTGCGTGGTTGTGCGACTGGATCCGTGATTGTTGCCGCCGCCTCAAAACCGAGAAAGCCCCGCCGAATTGATCGTTCGGCGGGGCTTCCTGGTTTCTTCTGAGTCGTACCCGAATTACCTATGCCCCGTACCCGGGTGCAGCAATAAGGACCGACTCGAAGTATCGCCCATCGTCATCGCCAGAGATCTCGGGAAGCGTCCTCCTCCAGAGCCCGATGAAGACATCGGGGGCCGAAATATTCAGCTCGTCCTCTTCAATTTCGAGCCGTACCATTTCGGATAGTCTCGAGATGACGACGTCGGCAGGTTCCTCGAACAGAGACAGGCCTCGGAAAATGACCTGAACGTCTCTCCCGGGGCGGAACAGCTCAATGGCGCGCACTACTCCGCTGCGATCGAAATCAAGAGAAATCGACAATTCGGAGTCGTAGTGAGCAAATCCCTTGTTTCTGACCTCCCCCTCGGCGGGAGGAACGAACCCCGGCAGCTCCTTCAGGGCCTGCTCGGCAGCTTCGATCGGCATGCCGATCTGGATGCTGCCAAACCCCCGAGGGGGGTCGAGATCGATGACCATGAATGACCTCCAGGACATCTGCGATGGACTACCACAGGGTCAATTGCACGTGAACCTGTCGTGGGACGCCGCGCAGTGCTTGGTACTGCGCGTTTCCGGCTAGAGCGCCAATCATATCGCCGATGGCGTTGTTGTACTTTCCGGGGAAGCGCGTGATGACGTCATTGATGTCATTCATCATGGCGTCATCAATGCGGCCGGACCTTACAAGGTCCGTCTGCATCATCTTCCAGGCCTTGGGCTCTGGGCGATTTCCTTGCCCCGTCGACCAGACCTGCCGATGGTCCGCCTTGTCCATCTGGATCGCCGGTCCCTTGCCGTACGAGATAGCCGTTCCGGTTGAGGCGTCCTGAGGCATGTGGTTGATCTCTTGGGGGCCCTTAAAGCCCGGCTGGTTCGCCGGCTTCAGGCTACCGTGCGTCCCGCCGACGTTACTTTTACCGCAGTTGTGAACCAGGACGGGAGCGCCGCCTGCGAGCACGTAGTACGTGTGGACGCCGTCGACGGTGAGGTTGTGGAGGCGCTGTGACCCGTGGGTCTCATCGATCGCCGTCACCTGGGCCCAGGTGCCGGCTGAGGTCTGGAGCCACATGCCGGGCTCGAGGTCCTCCGCGTTGACCCACTTGCCGAAGTCCGGCAGCCAGAACGGGTGCTCGTCCGTAGCCGTGATGGTCTCGGGCTTGGCGTCGCCGTCCTTGCCGTCGGGGTCGACGGTGAGGGTGATCAGGTGCTTGATACCGCTGTGGTCACGGGTGTCGGTGACCTCGCGGGCCTGCAGGTCGCCGGTCTCCGGGTCGGAGGCCAGGACGTACTCGCCCTCCTTCAGGTCCTCGATGTTCTTCGTGGACCCGTCGGCCATCAGCACCTTGGTGCCGGGGACGAAGCTGTTCTTCTTCGGCTTCTTGACCGGACAGCTGTCGCCCTTCTTCGGGGCCGGCTTACTCTCGGCCTTCTTCGACTTGGGCTTGGGCTTTGCCTTCGTCTCGTCCTGAGGCTTCTTGTGCTTCGGCTTGGCGTTGGACGCCTTGTTGCCACCCTTGATCGCGTCCGCGGCCTTCGCGCCCTTCTTTGCGTACTTCGCCGCCGTGGCAGCAGCGCCGATGCCAGGGATCGCCGCGGCCATCGACAGCGCCGCGTCCGCGTAGTTGCCCTCGGCCGCGTACCACACGCCGTTGGCGACGCCCGCGACCTCGCCGATCACCGGCACCATGCCCGCCACGTCCAGGGCCGCGTGGCCCACGTCCGAGAGCGAGACGTCGAAGCCGAAGAGGTGACCGTCGAGCTCCACGAAGGAGATCGGGTTGCCGCCCGCGAACGCGTACCGGTTGCCGGTGTACGGGTCGGTCGCCAGGCCCATGTCGTCCAGCGCGCCGCCGTATCGGGGGCTCGGCACTCCCTGTCCCCGTCCCGAGAGACGGGCCTCTAACCTCAATACCGGTAACTTAGGGTGTTTTTGTTCGCTTGACCCGTTTGGGCTTGGTGGCATCGACCACGGTGATGGCCGGAACGCGTGGGTGGTCTGTAACGCGGTGGGCGGCGCGTTTGAGGGGCCAGCTGGCGATTTTGCGTTTGATGACGCGGGGGTTGGACCGGCGGCGTCGCGGTGGCAGGAGGCGTTCGAGGAGTTCAGCGTGGGTGGCTTTGATGGCGCGGGCGAGTCTGACGGGGGGAAAGTGCCGCCTGGTCGGTGACCTGGCGGTGCACGACGCGCAGTGAGCGGGTGAAGGAGATCCGGTCGGGGTCTCGGTCGGCTTGTTGTGCGGCCTGGTGCATCAGTTGTCGGATGGCGTGGTGGACGAGCAGGAAGCCGTAGAGTTCCTGCTCGGCTCCGTCGGGGTGCTGGGACCGCAATACCAGGTGCGACCCGCCCAGGTGGGTCTTGATTTCGTCGAGGGTGGACTCGAACTCCCATCGCTGGGCGTAGAGGGCGGCGAGTTCCGCGGCGGGGGCCTTGTCCGGGTCAAGGATCGTGGTGATGAGCCGGTAGACCCCCTCGTGGCCGGTGATGGTGTACTCCACCGCGCGCACCGGCACCCCACGACGGGTGTGGTGGATGTCGCTCCGGTCGAAGATCTCGGTGAGGTAGGAGCCGTCCGACAACTGCTCGACCACCGGCAGCACGAGGTCTTTGCGGACTCGCCACAGCAGGTCCGCCCCAGTCGCCGCGGCATTGCACCACAGGTCCACGCCGTAGAAGCCACGGTCGGCCAGCAGCAGCAGCCCCGGCCGCAGGAACACCAGGACCGCCCGCGCCAGAGCCTGCTCTCCGGCGCGCAGAGCTCCGATCGCAGCGTCGAAGACGGCTTGGGTGCCGCATTCCACCAGGCCGACCATGCACAACTGCGGGTGGCCGACGTTCTGTTCGACCCGCCCGGAGCGGGGCGGACGGCCGAACCGCCTCCACATTCGCCTTCGTGTCAGGCAGGTCGAACGTGGTGCCGTCGATCGCGGTCAGCCGCCAGTCGCGGTAGAAGGCGCCCTGAGTGTCCCGTGAGGCGACCGGACGGCACACCCGCGCGAACAACTGCCGCAGAGGCGCCACACTCAACCGGGACCTGGCTTTCCAGATCGCAGCCGTACTCGGCACCGCCCACGACGCATGCCAACGCCGCGCACCCTGCAAACCCGCTGTCAGCAGTCGGGCGACCTCCTCATAGCTCTGCCCCGAGAACAGGCACATCGCCAGCACGAAGTAGACCACCAACCGGGCCGGCAACAGCCGGCTCCGCTGCTGCACCCGGCCCGTCTCCGCCAACACCTCGTCAACAAGCGACTGAGGAAACGCCTGGGTCAGCACCCCGACCGCGACCCGGTCCGACAGCCGCTCACCAGATGACTTCAGCTGACCTGCTCTTGGCACACCAACAACAACGACCGGATTACACCTAAGTTACCGGTATCGAGGCTAAACGGCATTGGCAGGACCTACGTGGCCAGTGCCCCCATTGGGCTAGTCACAGTGCAGCAGAGGCTGGGCTTCCTGAATCGGAAGTGAGCGATCGCCATTGCGCCACGCAACGAAGGGCGCCACGCTGAGAGGAAATCTCAGCGTGGCGCCCTCGCAACCTACCGGACTGACCTGCCGTCGTCAGGAATTGTGGATTACCACGATTTGTCGCCAGTCAGAACGATCACTACCTCATCGGGCTCATCGGTACCGTCTCCGTATACGTCGACTCGATTTTCTACATTCGGAACGGGAATCAGCAACCTCACCGATTCATTCGGATCCGAAATTTCAAGAGACGCCTGAGGAAGCGTCAACTTGGCTGAGTACACAAGGACTTTGCCGCTCGGCTGATAGGGCCCTTGCACGCATTGGACTGACGCTGGACCACTGGCAGCTTGCTGAACCGAGATGAACAGGGAGTCCGTACCACCGTGAACAACATCGGTCGCAGGATCCCAGCTTTCATGCGTGTCGGCGCTCCCGGGTGCGGCAGCAACAACGAGGCCATGCGCAAATCTCGTCGTACACGAGGCGAAGAGCATCATTGAACCCACCTACTGTCATGGTTTCCACACCGGGAAGTCATAGTACTCCTTGAGTAGCGTGCGCACGATCCCGCCCTGCTGCTTGGAACATGCCTTGCAGTGCGGATACAGAGTCCACGGACCGTTGGGTGCGAGCTTATTCGGCGGATTGTGGTCACCAGTCCAGTGACCGTCCTTGTACCCCGATTTGGTCGCCCCACATGAGGCGCAGCCATTTCGGTCACCGAACTCGTTCATCATCCGCTGCTCGTGAGCCAGGACGGTGTCACCGCGTTCAGCGGTCACTCCCTCTGCTTTCTGGCCCTTAATAGCAGGCCCGAGAGTCACATTGCAGAGTGTGTTTTCGTCGACGTTGTGCACCAGAACCGGCGTCGCCCCCGCCAGCACAAAGTACGTGTGCTGGCCGTCGACGGTGAGGTTGTGGACGCGCTGAGTGCGGTGCGTCTCGTCGATCGCGGTGATCTGGACCCAGGTGTCGGCCGAGGTCTCGAGCCACATGCCGGGCTCGAGGTCCTCAGCGTTGACCCACTTGCCGAAGTCCGGCAGCCAGAACGGGTGCTCGTCCGTAGCCGTGATGGTCTCGGGCTTGGCGTCGCCGTCCTTGCCGTCGGGGTCGACGGTGAGGGTGATCAGGTGCTTGATACCGCTGTGGTCACGGGTGTCGGTGACCTCGCGGGCCTGCAGGTCGCCGGTCTCCGGGTCGGAGGCCAGGACGTACTCGCCCTCCTTCAGGTCCTCGATGTTCTTCGTGGACCCGTCGGCCATCAGCACCTTGGTGCCGGGGACGAAGCTGTTCTTCTTCGGCTTCTTGACCGGACAGCTGTCGCCCTTCTTCGGGGCCGGCTTACTCTCGGCCTTCTTCGACTTGGGCTTGGGCTTTGCCTTCGTCTCGTCCTGAGGCTTCTTGTGCTTCGGCTTGGCGTTGGACGCCTTGTTGCCACCCTTGATCGCGTCCGCGGCCTTCGCGCCCTTCTTTGCGTACTTCGCCGCCGTGGCAGCAGCGCCGATGCCAGGGATCGCCGCGGCCATCGACAGCGCCGCGTCCGCGTAGTTGCCCTCGGCCGCGTACCACACGCCGTTGGCGACGCCCGCGACCTCGCCGATCACCGGCACCATGCCCGCCACGTCCAGGGCCGCGTGGCCCACGTCCGAGAGCGAGACGTCGAAGCCGAAGAGGTGACCGTCGAGCTCCACGAAGGAGATCGGGTTGCCGCCCGCGAACGCGTACCGGTTGCCGGTGTACGGGTCGGTCGCCAGGCCCATGTCGTCCAGCGCGCCGCCGTACATGTCACGCGTCAGGAACCGGTTCAGGCCCGGGTCGTAGTTCCGGAAGCCCATGTCGTACGTACCGGAGCCGTCGTCGTGACGTGCCGCGTTGTAGCGGTAGTCGTTGTACTGCTCCTTGTCCGGGTTCGCAGCGTCCGGCTTGTCCGCGCCGGTGAACTGCTTCTCGTCGTCGGAGCCGTACGCCGAATAACCGTACGTGGCCCGGGTGTTGCCGTCCGCCTTCGTGATCGCCTCCACGTCACCCTTCGGGTGGTAGAGGAACTGCGAGTACTCCTTCGTCGCATCCGTGTTGTGCTTGATCTGGGTCAGCTTCTGGCCCCACGGCGAGTACTGGTAGGACTTGGTCGCCTTGCCGGCGACCTCCTCCCGCAGCACCTTCGACTCCATGCCCAGGTACGTGAAGAGCGTCGTCTTCCCGCCCGTCCCGGACGTGGTCTCCTGCGCCGTGCGGTCGAACGCGTCGTACACGTACGACGTCGTCCTCGCCGACGCACCCGTGCCCGCCGTGTGCTCGTCGAGACGGTGTCCAGGTAGTCCGCCGCGTTGTCGGCGCGAACTCCGGCGCTGCGCGCCTCCGCTCCAAGGAGCCGTTTGCTCCCGGGGCTGAACCCCCGGGCTTCCACGGCAGAAATCAGCTGAAGTCGGGGGGCCGTGCTGACGTTCTTCTTCGGGTCGAAGACGGTGACCAGGTTGCCGACGTTGTCGGACTCGCTGGAGACCTTGTCGCCCTTGGCGTTCTCCACCGAGACGGGCTGGTAGATCGCGTCGTAGGTGTAGGTCGTGGTGTGGTCGCCGACCGTGGCCATCAGGTTGCCCGGGGCTCGGTGACGGTCTTGACGTTGCCGACCTTGTCGTACGTGGTGGTCGTGCGCCGCTCGCCGTCCGTCGCGACGTCCTTCGGCGCGAGCGATGTGGTGACCTGGTCGGCCGCGTCGTACACCGAGGACGACTCGGCGCCGCTCGGCGTGAAGACCTTCAGCAGGTTGTTGTTGGCGTCGCACTCGGGCGCCGGGGTGGTGATGTAGACACCGGCGGCCTTGGGCTGCTTCTGCACCAGCGGGCGGCCGAAGTAGTCGTATTCCACGGCAGGGTCACCGCCCTCTCGACGACCACGTACCGGCCGTACTGCGGGCGAGATACGAGATCTCGGCCGTGCCCTTGCCCGTGACCTCGTATGTCACTTCGGCGGTCGGCACCGCGCGCGGCTGTGGCCGCTCCTCGGCACTGAGCACTCCGTACGGACGACGGCGCCATAGGTGAGCTGCCGAGCTGCGGCGATTGCAAGCCCCTGCCGACTGCCCCTGGCCCCTTCTCCAGGTCGGCACTCACCGGACTGGCGGCCGTTGGTTCCACGCCGGGCCCTGTCCAGGGTTTCTTGGTGGTCCGGAACCGGCCCACATCCCCAGGCCGCGGCCACGCCGGCCGCGCAGGGCGCCGATGACTCGTCCCTGGGAGCGAGGCTGCCGGCGGAGGCCCAACCGGGCCGCGCGCGCCCGCGCCCCCGACACGAGCCATCTTGATCGGAAGGCACCTGGACGAGTAGTACCGCTGAATGACGATCGCCCCCAGCAACCCTGGGGGCGATCGCCATTCAATGTGCCTGCGGCTCAGCTGCCGATCAATCGACGCGGTCGCTCAGGCCCAGCACCTGCGGGCTGTCGCTGGAGAAGCCCCTGGGCATACCGGGTACGTGGATGGTCCGCCGGTACACGCCGGTCAGGAACTCGACAGCTCCGACCGGGAACTCCGACCAGTCGCTGTTGTCTCCGCAGACGACCACAGGCCCTGCGTCCGGGTCCGCGGGGCTCGTCGCCCAGTAGAAGGAGTCCCCCGAATTGGACTCCGCCCAGCTGATCAGGGCTCCTGGCTGGGGGAAGGGAACGTAGCCCTCGGTGTCGCCCATCTCGCACAGATCCTGAAGGATCTCGTTCTCCCTACACTCGGACGCCCATGACGCCTCGGCGCCGGGCCCGGGAACGGACACCTTCAGGAAGTCGTCGATGACCAGGATCGGATACGCCTCCGCCAGAGAGCGGAAGATCCGAGGGCAGCGCCGTCCCGAGGTTCGCCTCGAGTGCCACCCAGTCCACAGCGCGCCCGCCTGACACACGCCAGTGAGTCATCGACGGAAGTGTGGGCTCCAGCTCTTCGAGCCTCAGCATGTTTCTGCCAATCCGAATGTTCTTGACCGTCACGTTCTCGAACAGTGGGGCCGGAAGGGGCTGGCGGGGCACCCCTACGGGGCCTTCCCGGCCTGGGGTGCGTGGGGTGTCAGTCGGTGGACTCATTGGCCTCGGGGTTGGCGGACATTAGAGGGTCGGCGACGAACGTCCCCAATCCGACTTCGCCCCGCGTCCACCCTTGTTCCCGTACATGCCGCATGGCCTTCGCTGCCGTCGCGTTCACCACCCCGAACTCCTGGGCGATCTCCAGAGTGGATGGCACACGACTCCCCGGCGGGTAGGTCCCGTCCTGGATACGCCGGATGATCTCCGCTGCGATCTGTCTCCACAACGGGCGGGTGCGATCAAGGTCCATGGGATCAGCGTGGGTGACCACGGGTTTCCGCGCATCCGTAGATAACCGTGGATAACTGCGGATAGAGTGTCGCCTGTCACAGAAACGCCCCCAGGGCGGCCGGGCAAGGGCCGATCCCCAGGGGCTCACCGAAGATTGGACCTTCGGCTATGCGAAACCTTATCGCCGCGCTGCTCGCATGGCTGCTGGGCGTGCTGGCGCCCGGTTCCGGCCGGCGCCGGGCTGGCACTCTGCCCGGCACCCCGGCTTCCGCGTGGCGGACGGAAAGGATCCGCCCGACTGGCGCCCCTGCTCGACAGGGGCTAAGCGAGCAGTTCGGTCCGGCTCGGGGACGGACCGAACGGCCCAGGTCCCCGTACGGCCTCGGCGAGAGGCTCGACGGGGAGGACACGGCCCTCATCCGCCCCTACCTGGTCGAGCACGGGCGACACGAGGAGCGCGCCCGCCAGCGGTGGCGGTGCCTCACCGCCGTGATGGCAGCGGACTTCGGCATCGACCTGGACACCAGGGACGTGCATGCGACGGGAGCGGCCTGGTGAGGAAGCCGACCCCCGGCACGCAGACCCGGAAGCCCGTCCGCATGTGCGTGCGCTGCAACCACATCACGGAGACGCCCGTGCTCGTCTCGGAGGTGCACCAGAACTCCGGTCCCGGCTTCAACGTGTACGCGTGCTCGGAGTGCGCACCGCACTTCCCGCCGGTGCCGGATGTGCTCAACCTCCTCCAGGACAGGTACCGCGGGCACGGCGACCGTGCCGAGTGATTGCGCGGCGCACGGTGACCACGCCTGCGTCCGACCACGCCCAGGCCCGCCGCGCGCTCCCACGCCCCTGAACTCCGCGAGGAGCTGAGGCGTCCACGCTCCGCCGGATACGCTGGCGGGGCCCCACCCTGGAGGACACCGTGAGCACACAGCCGATTCACTCCGACCCGCAGCCGATGCCGCGCACGCAGAACGCCGTCGCTGCCGCTCTGCCCCCCGCGCAGCGCATGGAGTTCTACCGCGAGATGGGCGAAGCCACCCCCGAGACGATCGGGCACGTCCTGACGAACTGGTGGCTCCTCGTCCAGGTGGCAGGCGACCCTCAGACCGCTCGCACCGCCGCCGCGGTGAAGGCGCGTACCGCTCCCGGTCGCCCCGCGTCCACGGTCATGCGAGAGCTGCGGGAGCGCGGGCGGTGAGCGACGGGTACGACCCGTACGAAGGTCCCGAAGAGGAAGATCCGCTGACTCTCTCACCCCAGGTCGAAGAGATCCTCTTCAGCCTCGACACCCCCGCCGACGTGATGTCGGCCATCTCCTCCGTCATGGTCGAGATGCGAGAGGCCCTTGAACTGGGCGTGCTTCCTCCCAGCGGCCGGCCGCTCCCTGGCCTTCCCGGAGCGTATGTCTCGCCCATGCCGCGCGGACTCGGCCTCATCGAGTACCACGAGACCACCACGGCCAAGGGAGAGCACGGATTCTACCTCGCCCGCGTGATCAGAACCGACGATTACCCCACCGGGTTCTGACGCTGTAGTCGGGTCGCCCGGGGGATCCCACCCCCAGGCATCCGGCAGCGCCGAGCCATGCCTCACACCGCCTCTCGTGACGGCCTTCAACTGACCGGCCGACTACCCTGCCGCGAGCTGCACGGCACTGCGGGTGGAGCCGCTGAGGTGCTCGATTCCATGACCGCCGCCGGGCACCCTCGCGGTGCCCGGCGGCGTGGCCCGACCTGCCTGTCAGCCGGTCGGGCCGGTGGCGGCGGGGCCGGTCACCCCGCCCAGTGGTCGAGCCCCTGCTCCAGCAGCCGCTCCTCCTCGCTCTGGCTCAGGAAGAGCACGGGGTGGCTGCCCCAGAGCGAGAGGTCACTCAGAGGACATGCCGGGAACTCCGCCCGCATGACGCGAACGAGGAACTCGACCATCCCGCAGTCGTAGCGCCGCCAGACGCCCTTGCCCCGGTTGTATACGAGAACCGGCCATGAGGCAGGGTCGTCGCCGGAGGCGTCCCAGCAGAGGATGTCCGCGGCGGCGTCCGAACCCCAGGCGATCAGCCGCGGCTGCGTCCCTTCGCATGGGCAGTTGCTGCCGAACCTGCCATCGACTTCGAGGGCGCCAGTCCGACGCCAAGCTACCGACACCACGAACTTCCCGAGCACTACCAGCAGTACAACCGGGACCACGCCCGGCTGCGAGCGCCGGGCGAAAGCGCCTTCGCCCACTCAAGCAATGAGCCGTTTCCAACCTGATCGCTTGGCTGGTGCGACGGGTGGGCGCCCTGGCGTCGGGAAGTGGTGAAGCTCCTGGTAGAAGGATCGTCGACCAAGATCAACCCGCACCACCAGGAGCTTCGCGTGCTGGTTTACCCGTCGGCGATCGATCTGTCCAGCCAGAGCCTGCGCTTCCTCGCCCAGCACCTCGCCCACCGGCGGCGCGAGCTGGGCACCCGCTGGCGCAAACTCCCCGCCGGACAGCAGGCGTTGCTCGCCCTGGCTCACCTGCGCTGCGGCGACACCTACGCCCAGCTCGCCGCCGGCTTCGGGATCGGTGTCACCACCGTCTACCGCTACATACACGAGGCCGTCACCGTCCTGGCGGCCGTCGCCCCCACCCTGGAGCAGGCCGTAATGGCCACCTCCGCCAAGGCGTTCGTCATTCTCGACGGCACGCTGCTGCCCATCGACCGGATCGCCGCCGACCGCCCGTTCTACTCCGGCAAACACAAGAAGCACGGCATGAACGTGCAGGTGATCACCGACCCCTTCGGACGCCTTATCTGGGCCTCGCCTGCTCTACCCGGCGCCACCCACGACATCACAGCCGCCCGCACCCACCGCGTCATTGGCGCTCTGGCCGAGGTAGGCATCAAGTGCTTTGCGGACAAGGGATATCAGGGTGCGGGAAGCACCGTGGTCGTCCCCTTCCGGGGCAAGCACCGGAACCTGTCCGCCGGCAAGCAGGCGGTCAACGTCGCCCATGCGAAGATCCGCGCCGTGGGCGAGCAGGCCATGGCCACGCTCAAGGGCTGGCGCCTGCTGCGCAAGCTGCGCTGCAGCACTACCAGGATCACCGACATCGTCAAGGCCGTCCTCACCCTCCACCTCGCGTCAGCGTGAGGCGGGAACGGCTCATTAATTACCGTGCGCGGTGTACAGCGGACACCGCATCTGGTCGAGTCCGGAGCGGCCGCAGCACTGCCATCCCTTCCTCGAGCCCGACCTTCATGGCGAAGTCGAACCGGTCGACCTCCAAACACAACTCCACATCGGTGGGGTGAGCACCGCGGCGTCGCCCGCTGCGCAGGTCGTCCGCAGCTGGGGAGGTGCGGGCACGGCGCAGATAGGGGCCGGCGTCGAGACGAGCCCCGGCCAGGAGCCGATCCAGATACTCGGCGCAGGCCAGATCCTCGGCGGCACAGCCCTCCTCGCCGGTGGCCACGAACGTCACCGAGTCGGCGCCAGCATCCGCCAGGGCCCGGGCCGTCGCGCCGGCCACAACGAAACTGGCGCACAGCGCCAATTTCGCCTCGACAACCGCCAGGGCCCCAACCGTGCCCGCAGTGGTCTTTTGAATCACGGTGCGGCCGGCCAAGTCGGCCTCCTGGATCAGGCCAGGGGAGTTGACCAGGTCGAACCCGCTGACCGGTGCCCCATCCTTGAGCGCAAGCCAGCCCGGGTGACACGCCTTGATCGCCAGTGCCTCGCCCACGTCGGCAGCGAGAACGATCTTGTCTGCCCCGCGGTGGAAAGCCCATGCGGCGGTGGTGAACGCCCGCATGACATCGATCACAACAGCCACCTGTTCGGTGCCGTCCACGTCGGGTATTCCGACCACTCGCGAGTCCATGCCGGGATGGTCGCAACCCGCTGAAGCGGTCCACAAGACACGTTCACGATCTTTCGGCGACTCGGGATCTGCTGGGCGGCTACCTCGCGGGCACGCGCTCGAGTATCGGGCGGGCCAGCGGGGAGACCAGCGGCTCGTCGCCTGTGGTCTGACCTAGACCTTCAGCAAGTTGGAAAGGGCTCAGTCTCCGGGTCCGCCTTTCCGACGCGCGCCACGATGTGCACGGGGTCGGTGCGTTGCTCCACTATCACCTCGCTTTGATCACTGTGGGTCACAGGTGCTGACTCGCCTGCCACCACCCGGTGGGCGTGGCCAGGGTGTTTCCTCGGTTACCCCACATGTAGATGAAGTCCGCGCCGGTTGCCTCGACGCCTCGCTTCATCGCGCCTTCTGGCAGGTGCCGCACGGCCCGATCCGACGTCTTGAGCATGTGCCTCTGCTCCCCCGCGTGCGAGAGCTCTTCGCCAACCCGTCCACTTGCGACGCCACTTACGTGGCTCCGGCCGAAAGGTTCGACGTACCGCTCGTGACCAGTGACGGACGGATCAAGGACGGCGCGCGGGCGAAGCAGGCCACGTGCGCGGTCGAGGTGTTCAACGACAAGACGCTGCCCCTGCAAGGAGCGCTTAACCACCCGACCGGGAATCCGCTCTCACCGGGTGGAACGGCCCGATTCAGGCCGTACCACCCGGTGGATCACGGTTGCCAGGAGCCATCGAGCCCGGCGTCGCAGGGCCTCGCACACCGATACGGCGACGGGTCCGACGTGCCGGGGTGCTGGTCCGACACGACGAGCCGCAGGTGATCGTCCCTGTGCCGCAGGGAGAGGCAGAGCTCCGCGCTGGGCGCGAGCCGCGCTGTGACGGCGACCCGGAACTCGGTGGAGTCGGTGCGCGCGTCCCACTCTTTATGGGCCGGCCGTAGCGCCGTGGCCCGCGCCGGAGTTGCACATCTGGATGATCTTCTCGGCTTCCGACTCCCGGCCCGCCAGTCGCCCGCCTTCCCTGAGCTCCGAGTCGGTCATCTGTGGGGCAAGCTGGAAGATCTCGTGCACCCCTTCGAAGTTGTGGAACTCAAGCATCTTCAGAAACCATTTGACGGCGACGACCCGATTCTCTTCCGTTCCGATCCCGTCCCTGTGCCAGGAGCCCGCTGCCATCATGGCCGCGACATGGCCCAGGTCGCCCGCCCTCTCGTACCAGTGGAGGGCCTCCTCGTCCCGGTCCATGTCTGACAGAACATCACCGAGTTTGGCCGCGGCCTCGTCAATACCGGCTTCCGCCGCTACGCGCAACCAGCGGACGGCCTCGGACACGTCACGGGGACCATCTTCCTCATCGAGGTAGAAGACGCCGAGATTATGTGCGGCGATCACGTCCCCCTCGCGCGCGGCAGCCAGAAACAGCTCCTCCGCCTTCACCAAGTCCCGATCAACACCAGCGCCCTCGACGTAGAGGTAGCCCAGGGACCGCCGGGCTTCATTGTTCCCGAACTCCACGGCCTTCCCGAACCACACGGCGGCTTCCGCCGGATTCCCCTCCCAGGCGAGCAGAATCCCACCGAGTACGCTCTGACTGTCCGGATCCTCCCCTCGCGCCGCCTGCTCCAAAGTTGGACGAAACTGTGCGAGCCGCCGACGACCTTCCTCGCTCCCAGCCTGCGCCGCTCTGAGCAACCACCTCCCTCGATCTGCAGTATCCGAGACTTCGGCGATGGCCAGCATCGCATCGGCATCGTCGGCCTCAGCGCGCGCCAGTAGTTCTTCACGGCGACTCCCGTGATTGGTCATGCAGTTCTCCTGAAGTGACTGACTGTGCAAGAACAGCGGGGCCTCCCCGGCATGCTACCGGAGAGGCCCCAATTCATTTCACCCCTATGGACACTTTACCAGGGGGAGAATTCCTGGTCTCCTGTCCGACGGAATATCCGCATCCCAATCGGATCAGAAACCGCAATGTCCACATTGTGCTTGTAGGCGAACCAGGAGGCGAATTCCTGGCAGGGGCCGCACATTTCACGGTCCACGACCACATCGCTCTTACCCATATTGTCGACGATGGCCTGGACCTCAACGTGAGAGTCCTGGTACTTCCCGACTATTCCATTGTCTCGGAAGTGCGGAATCGGGGGCATTCCCATGTTCACCCGCTCGGCGGAAACCTGGGCGATGTCCACCTTCTCCATCGACTTGGGCTTCTTCGCCGACCAGCCGGACCGGTACGCCTTGTCGTTGGAGACGCCAGTCGTCTTCTTCTTCGACTTACTGGGGATACCTGCCTTGGACGGGTCTCCGACCCTCGTCTTGCATTCTTCGATTCCCTCGTTGTGGGTCAGGACCTCGAACGTGCCCAGAACGACGAAGTAGGTGTGGACACCGTCCACGGTGAGGTTGTGGACGCGCTGGGTACGGTGGGCTTCATCGATCGCGGTGACCTGAGCCCACGTGCCGGCGGAGGTCTGGAGCCACATGCCGGGCTCGAGGTCCTCTGCGTTGACCCACATGCCGAAGTCGGGCAGCCAGAACGGGTGCTCGTCCGTGGCCGTGATGGTTTCGAACTTGGCGTCGCCGTTGTCGCCGTCGGGGTCGACGGTGAGGGTGACGAGGTGCTTGAGACCCTCACCGGTGATGGTGTCGGTCACCTTGCGGGCCTGCAGGTTCCCGGTCTCCGGGTCGGAGGCCAGGACGTACTCGCCCTCCTTCAAGTCCTCGATCTTCTTGGTGGACCCGTCGGCCATCAGGACCTTGGTGCCGGGGATGACGCTGTTCTTCTTCGCCGGCACCTTGCAACTGCCGCCCTGCTTCTTCGGCGCAGGCTTGTCCGCGGTCTTCGTCGGCTTCGGCTTGGACGTCTTGGGCTTGGCCGTCGGGGCGTTCTTGCCGCCCTTCACCGCGTCCGCGGCCTTCGCGCCCTTCTTGGCGTACTTGGCCGCCGTCGCCGCCGCGCCGATACCCGGGATCGCTGCCGCCATCGACAGGGCCGCGTCCGCGTAGTTGCCCTCGGCCGCGTACCACACGCCGTTGGCGACATCCGCGACCTCGCCGATCACCGGCACCATGCCCGCCACGTCCAGGGCCGCGTGGCCCACGTCCGAGAGCGAGACGTCGAAGCCGAAGAGGTGACCGTCGAGCTCCACGAAGGAGATCGGGTTGCCGCCCGCGAACGCGTAACGGTTGCCCGTGTACGGGTCCGTCGCCAGGCCCATGTCGTCCAGCGCGCCGCCGTACATGTCACGCGTCAGGAACCGGTTCAGGCCCGGGTCGTAGTTCCGGAAGCCCATGTCGTACGTACCGGAGCCGTCGTCGTGACGTGCCGCGTTGTAGCGGTAGTCGTTGTACTGCTCCTTGTCCGGGTTCGCAGCGTCCGGCTTGTCCGCGCCGGTGAACTGCTTCTCGTCGTCGGAGCCGTACGCCGAATAACCGTACGTGGCCCGGGTGTTGCCGTCCGCCTTCGTGATCGCCTCCACGTCACCCTTCGGGTGGTAGAGGAACTGCGAGTACTCCTTCGTCGCATCCGTGTTGTGCTTGATCTGGGTCAGCTTCTGGCCCCACGGCGAGTACTGGTAGGACTTGGTCGCCTTGCCGGCGACCTCCTCCCGCAGCACCTTCGACTCCATGCCCAGGTACGTGAAGAGCGTCGTCTTCCCGCCCGTCCCGGACGTGGTCTCCTGCGCCGTGCGGTCGAACGCGTCGTACACGTACGACGTCGTCCTCGCCGACGCACCCGTACCCGCCGTGTGCTTGGCGATCCGGTCGAAGCCGTCGTAGGTGTACTTCTCCTGCACCGACCCGTTCGACGAGACCGTGTCCAGACGGCCCAGCGGGTCGTAGTTGTACGTGGAGGCGACACCGCCCGCGGACGTCTTCAGCAGACGGTTGCGGTCGTACGTCGACGTCGACGTGACAGTGCCCACCGTCTGCTCGACGATGTTGGAGTTGCCGTCGTACGTGTACTTCTCCGTACCCGCCGCGTCACCGGTCTTGGTGACCGTGTCGATCCGGTCCTGCGGGTCGTAGACGAACGTCGAGACGGTGTCCAGGTAGTCCGCCGCGTTGTCGGCGTTCATGACCTTGGACGTGTCCTTGGAGCGGTTCCCGTTCGGGTCGTACTCCAGGTCGTGCGAGGCGACGACGGTGCCGGTGCTCTTCTTCTCCACCTGCGACTTGACCGCGCCGTTGAGCCAGTAGGCGTAGTCGACGGTGTTCCCGTTCGGCTTCGTCTGCTTCAGCGGCTGACCGCGGTCGGTGTAGGTGAACGTGGTGATCTGCTGGTTGCCCGCCGTCGGCGAATCCGCGTTCGTGATCTTGTTGATCATGTCGCGGACGTCGTACTCGGCCTTCGACCACGTCACGTCGTGCGTGGTCTCGACCGGGTTGCCGTTGACGTCGTAGGCCAGCGCGGTCGTGTTCTTGACCGTCGTGCCGAGCTTCTCCTCGACCTTCGTGAGCTGGTTGAGGTCGTCGTAGGTCATCGCGTACGCGTCGGCCTTCGCACCCGGCGAGAGGTCCTTGACCTCGGCCAGCAGACCGTTGACGTCGTACCGGTAGGTGAAGTCCTTCTTCTCGTTGTCGGTCTCGCCCGTGTTCGAGCGGACGAGCTTCAGACCGTCGGCGACGACCGTGCCGTCGGCCAGGTCGGACAGCGTGACCTTCTGGGTACCCGACTCCGTGAAGGAGTACGAACCCAGCGAGACCCACTCACCGGAACGGGTGGTCTGGTTCACCGGCTTGGTGACCTCACCGCCCGCGTGGGTGATCTTGAACGGTGCGTTGGTCGCCGCGCCGGTCACGGCACCGTGCCGGACGAAGACCTCGTACGTGCCGTCCTGCGGGATGTTCAGCTGCCAGGTGAAGGAGTCGAGGCCGAGTCCCTTGGGGTGCGTACGGACGTCGTAGCCCCACTGGCCCATGGCCTGCGAGGCGCCCCAGTTGCCCTGCGCCGCCGTGTTGTGGACGTCGCTGGAGTCGACGACCACGACCTGGTTGCCGACCGGGATGCCGTCGTCGGAACGGGCCTTCTGGTTGCCCGACGGGTAGAAGTCCCACGTCATCGTGCGCTGCGACGAGCCGCCGGCCGAGGTCAGCGTGTTCTTCGTCTGCTGGCCGAGCGCGTTGTAGTCGTACGACGTGGTGATCTCGAACGGGTCCTTCGCGGACTTCGTCCACCCGTTGTCGTAGTAGGTGTACTGGGTGTCGTTACGGACGGTCTGGCCCTGCGACGGCGGGGCCGAGACACGCTCCAGCTGACCGACCGAGTCGTAGAAGAAGAACGTCTTGTCCGGGGTGGCGTACTTGACGTTGTCCTTGTCGAACGGGCGGAGCTGCTCCTTGACCCGGTTCAGCTCGTCGTACACCGTCTCCGACGTGAAGTCGGTCGCGTCGTCGGTGGTCTCGACGCCGCGCGGACTGATCTCCTTCGTCTGGTTGCCGACCTCGTCGTACTCGAAGCGGGTCGTCCGGTAGGTGATGACACCGGAGCCGTCCTTCGAGTACGGGACCTTGATCTCCTTGACCAGGCCGCGCCGGTCGAAGACCGTCTCGCTCGTGTTGCCCTCGGCGTCCGTCGCCTTGGGCGAGCGGCCGTCGAGGTCGTACTCGACCGTGGTGAACTTGCCGGCCGCGTCCGTCGTCTTCGTGACCCGGTGGTTCAGGTCATAGGCGTACTTCGTGGTGAAGTCGGCGGGGTCGGTGGTGGCGTTCTTCTTCGGGTCGACGACAGTGACGATGTTGCCGACGTTGTCGTACTCGCTGGAGACCTTGTCACCCTTGGCGTTGACCACGGAGACGGGCTGGTAGATCTCGTCGTAGGTGTAGGTCGTGGTGTAGTCGCCGACCGTGGCCGTCAGGTTGCCCTTGGGCTCGGTGACGGTCTTGACGTTGCCGACCTTGTCGTACGTCGTGGTCGTGCGCCGCTCGGGGTCCGTCGTGAGGTCCTTCGGCGCGAGCGAGTCGGTGACCTGGTCGGCCGCGTCGTACACCGAGGACGACTCGGCGCCGCTCGGCGTGAAGACCTTCAGCAGGTTGTTGTTGGCGTCGTACTCGGGTGCCGGGGTGGTGATGTAGACGCCTGCCGCCTGGTCCTTCGGCTGCTTCTGCTCCAGCGGGCGGCCGAAGTAGTCGTAGGACTGGGTGACCTTGGCGCCCTTGGCGTTGATGACCTCCTTGGTGTTGCCGCGCTCGTCGTAGACGAAGTTCGTGGAGTTGTTCAGCGCGTCCGTGATCTTCGTCGGGTAGCCGTGCGGGCCGAAGCCGAAGTACGTGGTGGCGTGGCCGTTCGCGTCGGTCTGCTTGGTGGGCTGGCCGTACGCGTCGTACTCGGTGGTGGCGGTGTAGTCACCGGCCGTCGCCGAGGCGACGCCCTCCGGGTCCGTCACCGACGTCTGGTTGCCGAACTGGTCGTAGCCGAACTCCCAGACGTTGCCGAGCGGCGAGGTCTTGCGCCACAGGTCGGCGGAGTAGCCGTCGATCCGCGTCGTGTACTCGAACTTCGTCGCGTTGGCGGGGTAGGAGGCCGGGTTGCAGTAGTCCGTCGGGTTGAACTGCGTCCAGGACTTGGTGACCTCCGCGTCCCACGTCCGCAGCGGGTAGCCCGTCTTCGGGTCGTAGCAGGAAGCGGTCTTGGCGCCGTTGGCCTGCTCCATGTAGACGACGTTGTTGTCCGCGTCCCAGCTGAGCTTGGTGGTCTGGGCCTTGGCGTTCGTCATCTGCACCGGGCGCGCGAAGTCGTCCAGGACGTGGTCCGTGGCGCGCGACTCGGCGTCGGTGACCTTGGTGTCGGTGAACTTGGTGTTCAGGACATTGGGCTTGTACGCGAAGTTCGTGGCGAAGTTCCGGCGATCGGTGATCGTCTTGGTCCACCAGTGGTACTTCGGGTCGTCACCCACCTGCGGCGCGTAGTACGCGAAGGAGGTCGCGTTGCCCCGCGGGTCGGTCGCCTTGACCAGCTTGACGTTCTTGTTGCCCTGCGTGGCGTCGTAGGTGAACTTGAACACCTTCGGCTGCGTCCAGGCCTCACCGTCGATGATCTGGCCGAGCAGACCCTTCGTGGTGTAGTAGAACGTGATCTTCCGACCCGAGATGTCCGTCATGGACTTCACGTGGTCGTAGATCTTCGAGTTGGTCAGGTTGGTGCCGGAGACCTTCGCGCCCGTGTCGTCGATGTACTGGTAGGACGCGTCACCCTTCTTGTAGTACTCCAGGGTGAGGGTCTGGCGGCCGGCCGGGTCCGTGATGTAGGTCAGGAACTTGGTCGGCTTGTTGTTGGACCTGCGCTCCTCGTACGTGAACGTCTGCGTGTTGCCGTCGTTGTCGACAGCGGACGTCATGTAGCCGTCGCAGCCGAACAGGAACCGCGTGCCGTCGGGGCGCGTGAGCGTCCAGGCGTCCGGGACCGGGTCCGCGGTCGGCTTGCAGTCCAGGCCCGACTTCTTCGTCAGCTTGAAGTGGACGCCCGCGGGGGCCTTCCACACGCTGTTGACGCTGTCCCAGCGGAAGACGTGCGTGGTGCCGTCACCGTCGGGGAGCCGGACCTCGGTCGGGTTCGGGTTCGGATGGAAGTCCAGCGGCGCGCCGAGGCGCGTCGGACCGGAGACCTGCGCCGACCAGCCGTGGCCGAGGACCGTGTCCGAGGTGTCCAGGGTGTTGTAGGCCAGGCGCGCGAAGGTGTTGAGACCGCGGCCCGGGTTGTTGATGGCGTTGTACTGCCACACGCCGTTGCCGGACGCCACGTTGTTCATGAAGCTCGAACCGGCGCCGGTGTTCTTGCCGGTGTAGCTGTAGAACTTCTCCAGGCCCAGCGTGTTGGAGGTCGGGTCCTCGACCGCCACGTTCTGCTTGAGCGGCGGGATGCCGCCGGTGCCGGCGGAGAGCCAGGTGCCATCCGAGATCTTCCGGACGTCCCAGCCGAGCACGTACTCGTTGCGCTTGTTGCCGGAGTCGGAGTTGATCGGGGTGGCGACCTTGGCCTGGATGGTGGCCGACTTGCCCGGCAGCAGGGCCGGGATCGCGGTCTTCAGCTGGTTGCCGCCGGTCGTCACGTCCGTGCCGTCCGGGAGCTTCCAGGTGTAGGAGAGCTCGCGCTCACCCGTGGCCCACGCCGTCGACGTGGTGTTGGTGACCGTGAACTCCACGGTGTACGTGGTGTTCGGCGTCATCCGTGCCGGAGTGGTGGGCGCGTAGTACGTGTCCTCCGTGGTGGAGTCGACGTAGATCACGCGCAGCAGCGGGCGCAGCTGGGGGTCGGGTGCGGCGGCGGACAGGAAGATGGAGCGTTCCTGCGGGCCCGTCGTCGACTCGTCCTTCAGCTTGATCAGGGTGCCCTTGTTGCTGGTGGGCGTCTTGACCCAGCCCTGGGTGAGGGACGTGGCGTCCCACCAGTGGCGTCCGAGATCGGTGTTGAACGCCGGCACGTAGTCGGAGACGACCGAGGAGTGGTCGCCGCCGGGCGTGGTCCACGCGGTGGTGGAGTTGGCGTTGTTCCAGGTGGCCTGGGTCTCGGTGAAGTCCCGGGTCAGACCGTGGAGGTTGTACTGGGCCTTGGACGTGGCGACGTCGCGCGTGGTCATCGTGGACCACAGGAAGACCCGGCTCTCCAGCACCGTCGCGGTGGTGGGGATGGTGGTGGTGGGCCACTTGATGACCGCGCGGGTGCGGTCGTAGGTGGGGGAGTTGTTGCCGACCGTCAGCCAGTCCTGGCCGACCGTGCCCTGCTCGATGGTGTTCAGGTTGGTCGTCGGCTTCAGCGAGGACAGCGTGGTGTCGGTGACACCGGCGCCGGCCTGGATGAGGCGCATGGTGCGACCGGCCTTGGGGATGCCGACCACGCGGGTCGGGGAGCCCAGCACCTGGCCGTCGGCCGTCTTGACCGCGATCTGGTAGTAGTACGACTTGCCGATCTCCGCGCTGCTGGAGTCCGGGGTCGGGACCGCGGTGGTGTCGGTGTAGGTGGTGGCCGTCTTGGCGATCGGCGCGACCAGCGTCGCGGCCGAGGGCGTGAACACCTGCTGTGTGGAGCGGTGCAGCTGGTACTCGGCGATGTCGAGGTCCGTGTCACCGGTGGTGTTCTTGTACGCCGCCCAGGACAGCTCCGGACCGGTGCCGTGCACGACGGTCGGCGAGTTCAGCGAGGTGCCGACCTTGCCGAAGGTGACCGTCAGGCGCGGGATGGTGGACGTCTCGCCGCCGTAGTCGTAGTCCCCGGCCTCGTACTGCGGACCGCCGAGCGGCGCGGTGGAGGACTCGTCGACGGCCTTGATCACGAAGCCGTAGTTCGGCGACGTACCCGACACCCACTTCTGGACCGTGTCGCCGACCCGGAAGTTGTGCCACTGGTTGTACTCGCCGACGTCCTTGCGGATCTGCGCCGGGTTGACCAGCCGGACCGCGTCGGCGATCGTCCGCTTGGTCGCATCCCCGGTGTCCCCGAGGACGATCTTGCCGGTGTTGCCCTTGGCGAAATCGATCTGCGTGGTGCCGAGCTGACGCCAGCCCGTGGTGCCGGTGGCCTGGTTGACCGTGAAGTTCGCGGTCGGCTCGGCCGACGTCACCGTGTACGGGGCGGCCGTCGCACCGTCCGCCTGCACCGGAGTGTGGACCTCGACCTTGTAGTCCGTGGCATCGACGATGTTCGGCTGCCACGTGTACGACTCACCGGTCGCGGTGTTCTTGTTGTACGCGTAGTCACTCGCGTAGCCCGTGCCGGTCACCCGCGGCCACTCGCCGACCGCTGCCGTGCCCGTGTCGCCGTCGTCCATCAGGACCGTGGTCGCGGACTGCTCGCCCACGAACGTGCTGGTCTTGTCCCACGTCGCCGTGGTCTCGTCCCACGCACCGGTCGCCCGGCGCACCTCCACGTCCACATTCGTCGAACCGGAGGTGTGGACCTGGTCGAAGTACATCGACAGCTGCGCCGTGTCGATCTTCGACCCGGCCGGGATCTCGTCCAGCGGGAAGTAGATCAGCGAACGGGCGATGCCCGAACTGCTGGTCTTGCCCGCCGACATGTCCCACGTGCTGTTGAAGTTCGTCGTCGGCGCGTCCGAACGCACCATGACGTCCTGCGACACCGACGCCGACGGCGCGATCGTGATCGTCGGGTCGATCACCACCGGGTACTGACGCTCCGGCGCCGCCAGCCACTTGGCATCCGGAGTGACGGTCAGCCGCCACTGCTTTCCGTGCCGGGACAGCTCCTGCGCCACCTTCGCGCTGTACGAGGTGCCGTACGGAGACGCCTTGTCCTTCTTCGCGTCCGTCATGAACGCCGGAGGAATCACCAGCACCGGGTTCGCCGGATCCTCGCCGAACAGGGCGATCGAACCGTCGCCCCGCTCCTTCGGCTCCAGAGCGCCCGCGTCCAGCGTGAAGGTGAACTTCACCGGCTCGGCGGGCTTTTCGGCCAGGGTGATGTTCTCCTTCACCCGGCCCCGGCCCACCCGGTAGGCGACGTCCGCACCCGACGCCAGGCCCTTGTAGGTGACCGTGTCACCCTTCGCGGACGGCGCGACGCCCTTGGCCGCACCCTCCAGGCCGAGCGTGACCGCGTGCCCCGCGGCCGTCTCGAACCGCACCAGCCGTGACGGGTCCTTGCCGAACCAACTACGCCCGGTGTTGGTCGTGTTCGCGAACTCGAAGCCCTTCGCGTCCGAGGCACGCACCGTCGTGTCGATCGGCTTCCACGACCCGCCCGACCGGTACGACACGGGCCTGGCCGACAGCTCGGCCTCCACCCGCCCGTCCGACATCTGCCAGAACCGCGCCTGCGGCGTACGCCGCTCGACCAGCTCCTTGACCCGCTTCGCGGGCGGCAGCTTCTCGCCCTTGGGCAGCTTCTCCCGGCTCGGGATCTCCAGCTTGCCGCCCACCGGCGGCTTCGCGGCCTTGGCCTCGTCCTCGTCCGAGAACCAGCCCGCTATCGTGTCGACGACGCCCTTGTCGTCGTCCTTTCCTGGCGAAGACGGTGGGGCCGCATAGGCGACCTGCGGCAGCAGCGTTCCCGCCACCGCCGACACCACCAAACAGGAGATATATCTCCCGTAGGGGATTTTCACCTCGATACCTTTCCGTACGGCGCACCGCACCCACCGAACGGAATTGCTCCGCAGGCGAAAACGGCACGCCGAATAAGCCCGCCGGGGAATTCCGACGCGCCTGAACAGTGCCGCTCTCCTGCGCGCGAGCAGGGGTAGGACCACCTCGCGAGCGCGGCAGCGGATTATGGATCAGGTGACTGATGTCTCGTCAAGCGGTCGGACATACAGGGGCAATGGAGCGCTGATTCGCCGTCAGTTCGTCCCTTTCTTCCCCTCACTCGCGCGCGCGTTCCCCTGTGGTGTATAACCGCGGCCTGGTTCCACGTGAAACCGCTTTCCCGCGCGGGGATCACGGAGCTCCGGAATTCCGGTGCTCCCGGTCGGCAATGCGCGGCGGCGGGACGGAGAGACGGCAGGCGCTGATCCGAGGGGGGTTGGCCTGCCGCCCATCGGAGTGCGGTCGCGGCGGACGTCCGCGGCCGCATCCGGTGGGGCAACTCCACGTGGGCGTCGATCACTTGCGTACGAGGGATGGGGCATGAGTCCGAGAAGAGCCCGCGCACCGCGGACGAGCACGGCACGACGCACGGTCTGGCTGGTGGCGGGAGCCGTCGTTCTCGGGGGCGGCGGGGTCACGGCCGTGGCCGTCACCGGCTCCTCCGGGGACGCGGGCGCGGGCGACAGCGCGCGTCCGGCGAAGGCGCACGTCCTGCCGCTGGACGGCAAGGACCCGAAGCAGCGCACGCTGCCGCGTACGGACACGCAGATGTTCTCGCTGGTGGGGGTGTCCTGGGAGGACAGCGCCGACGCCTTCGAGGGCACGGCCCAGATCCGTACCCGCAGTGCGGACGCGGGCACCTGGTCGGACTGGCGCGGCCTCGAGTTCGGCATCCAGGCGCCGGAGTCCGCCGAGGGCGGCACGTCCGGCGTGCGCGGCGCGTCCGAGCCGCTGTGGGTGGGGCCCTCGGACGCCGTCGAGGCGCGGGTCCTGGCCGACGGCGAGGAGACCGCGGTCCCGAAGGCGCTGCGGCTGGACATGGTCGACCCGGGGACGGTGGACGGCGAGACCGCCAAGGGCGTGAGCGGCGGCGGCAAGGTACGGACGACGGCGAAGCCCGAGCGTTCGAAGTCGCCCGGCAAGCCGGCGGCGGAGCCGTCGGAACCGGTCGCGTCCACCGCGCCCTCCGAGAGCACCGGCGGTGAGCCGACGGACCAAGCGCCGCCCGCCTCGCCGACCGTGGCGCCCGCCGAGTCGAGCGACGCCCCGGCCGAGCCCGCGCCGTCCGTCAGCGAGGAGCCCACCGCCTCCGCCGAGCCCGCGCCGAGCCGGACGCCCGCCGAGCCGTCGGAGCCCGCGCCGTCGCAGGAGCCGACCGTGGCGCCGTCTGCGAGCGAGCCGTCGTCCGAGCCGCCGGCCGAGTCCTCGGCTCCCGCGGAGCCGACGGCCTCACCGTCGGAGCCGGCCCCGTCCACCGGCCCGACGGACGTCCCGACCGCCGACCCGAGCGGCACCCCGGCTCCGAGTGACAGCACGCCCGCGCCGACCGCGCCCGCGATCGTGAGCCGGGCCGAGTGGGGCGCGGACGAGTCGCTCGTCCAGGACCCGCCGGCGTACCTCGGCAAGGTCGACGCGGTGTTCGTGCACCACACGGCCGGTACGAACGACTACGACTGCTCCGAGTCGCCCGCCATCATCCGCGCGATCCTCACGTACCACGTAAAGACGAACGGCTGGAACGACGTCGGCTACAACTTCTTCGTCGACAAGTGCGGCACGGTCTTCGAGGGCCGCGCGGGCGGCGTGGACAAGCCCGTCCAGGGCGCCCACACGTACGGCTTCAACGGCTACTCGTCCGGTGTCTCCGTCCTCGGCGACTACGAGAACGGCGGTACGCCGACGGCCGCGGCCCAGCAGGCCGTCGCCGACATCTCCGCGTGGAAGCTCGGACTGCACGGCGTCGACCCGGAGGCCAAGGTGACGCTCACCGCGGCCGCCGACACCGGGGTGTGGAAGAAGGGCGACAAGGCCACGCTGTACACGATCTCCGGACACCGTGACGGCTACGCGACCCTGTGCCCGGGCAGAACGCTGTACTCCGCCCTGCCGGGGATCCGCACGGCGGCGGGCGCGTCCCCGTACGCCGCGGGCTGAGCCGACAGGTGCGGCGGCGGCCGGCGCCCTGGCGGGGCGCCGGCCGCCGCCGTCGTTCCGGGAAGTCCCGAAACGTCCTGGGGCGTCGGTCAGGACTGGGAGCGCGCTCTGCGGGACAGCGCCGCGCGCAGCACCCGCCGGCCCTCGGTGGCCAGGTCCATGGCACGGCGCAGGCCGGCGGTGCCCTCGGTCGCCAGGAGGATCTCCAGGATCTGTATCTGGCGCCGCTCCTCCCCCGCGACGAGGGGCCCGTCGGCGCCGTCGGTCGGGTCGAGCTCCTGGTGGACCTCGAGCGCCAAGGCGGAGCACGCCGACGCCCACTCGGCGAGCCGCTCGGCCACCCACTCGGAGGGCGCGGCACCGATCATCTGCCGTACCGGTGCGGCCGCCTCGTCCGCGGCGGGGACGGCGTCGAGCGCGGCCCTGGCGGTGGCGAGCCGATCGGCCCAGCCGTCCTCGCCCGCGGCGATGCCGGACCACAGCGGGCGGAGCACGTCCATCTCGTCCACGAGCAGCGGCAGGCAGCGGTCCAGGCAGGCGAGCCCGCTCGCGGCGAGAGCGCGCTCGTCCGCCCCTGCGATCAGTTCCGTCAGGCTCTTGGACGTCATACGGACGCCTCCCATCGGCGACGAAGTCACTGCTCTTACAGCGCCCGATGGCTCGAATGCGTCACTCTGTGACTGAAGTCCAATACTCAACGATTTTGTCCCGGCGCTCGTCCGCCCCGTGCTCAGCCCAGCGTCCGCGCCAGCTCCGTGAAGGACTGCCAGTCGCGCGCGGGCATGCGCGGGTCCCACAGCTTCTGGGCCGTGGCCTGGAGCGGCCGGCGGATGCCCGCCGCGACCTGGTCCTGTGTCTGGGAGTTCGCGAGGTCGCACCAGACGGCGAAGCGGCCGCCGAGGATCTGCGACGAGTACCGCTGCGGCACCGGCTGGGTGCCGCGCAGCACCAGCGGTGTCCACTCCTCGTAGATCCGGCGGCCGGTCGGGTACGTGAACTGGTTCGGCTCGCCGAGCACGTAGTAGAGGTACTCGTCGTTGAGGTTCACCAGCTTGCGGCCCTCGGCCAGGTACTCGTCGGGCGGGCGCGCCCCGATCTCCTTGCCCGTCCAGTACTCGACCTCGATGTTCTTGTCGGCGCTCACCACTCCCCCGGTGAAGAACCCGTCGTTCCACGCCTTGGGCTGCTTCTTCCGTTCGCGCACCACGGCCGCGCGGTCGTTCAGCCAGCCCTCGGCGAGGTCCTGGACGCCGGCTCCGGCGCCGTACTTCTCGCGGGCGGCCGTCGCCAGCTGCGGGTAGGAGGCGGCCGGGTCGCTCACGGTCAGCGCCTGGTACTCGTCGGCGCCGACGTGGAACCACGCGCCCCCGAACAGCGCGGTGTACTCGCGCAGCAGGTCGTCGACGATCTTCGCGGCCCCGGGGTTCGAGATGTCGATCGCGCCCTGCCGGGGCACTCCCTGCACGTTGCGCAGCTGGAGCTGAGGATGGGCGCGCAGCACGGCGCCCAGGTGTCCGGGCGAGTCGATCTCGCCGACGACGGTGATGTGCAGCCGGGCGGCGAGCGCCAGGATGCGGCGGACCTCGGCCTTGGTCAGATGCGGATCGGAGACGATCTCGGGGTGCGAGTCGGACTGGATGCGGAAGGCCTGGTCGTCGGAGAAGTGCAGCCCGAGCTGGTTCAGCTTGAGGTCGGCCATCTCGCGCAGCCGGTCCTCTATCCATCCGGCGGTGAAGTGCTTGCGGGCGATGTCGACGTTCAGTCCGCGCTGGGGGCGGTCGGGCCGGTCGCGTACGACGCCTTCGGGCATCGCGCCGCCGGAGCGCACGGCCTGCTTGAGGGTGCGGGTCCCGTAGAAGACGCCGGCCTGGTCGGGGCCGGTGATGCGGACCCGTCCGCCCCGGGTGGCCAGGGTGTACGACTCGGGGGCGCCGCCGCCCGTGAGCGCCAGCTCCACGTCGCCGGAGCGGGCCGCGTTCGTGCCCCGGAAGCCCAGCTTCAGCTCCTGGGCGATCAGGCGGCCCTCGTCCGCCAGCTCCTCGCTGCCCTTGGCGACGACGACGGCGCTGTCCGCCGTGCGGCTCCAGCCGGGGCCGCGGGCGGCCTGGTGCTCGCGTACGGAGGGGATGGTGGCGGGCGGTCTCGACAGGGCGTGGCTGCGGGTGGGGCTCGGCGTGGGGGACGGAGTGCCGGGTGCGGCCCGGTCCGGGGCGGTGAGGGGCGCCGCCCGTCCGTCGTCGGAGCAGCCGGTCATGGTGCCCGAGAGGACGGCGACGGCGGCGGCCATCGCCCCGGTGACCTGCCTCTTTCGCGAACGCCTCATCATGCGCAAAACCTCCCGGATGCGGATGAACCCGATCGAAGTACACCGACCGTCCTGTCCAGACTCCACCCTCGGCGTCCATCGCATGAGCCCAAACTCTCCCGTTCGGGTGAAATTTGCGCATCCATCGGACAACTCTCGACACCCGTCGATAGCGTTGCGACTCATCCTTCCCTCCCTTTCCAGCCGTCCCGCTGGCTTTTCGAGGAGTCCCCGCTGTCCAGCGATTCCCACGCCGGCACCCCTGAGCGACCGTCGGCACTCCGCTCCACCCGGAGCACTCTCGCCCCCTCGCCCATACCGCCCCGGCACGGCACGCCGACGGGACTCGCCCACTTCAACGGCGCACCGGCCGAGGCCGCCGAGGCCCTCCTGCTGACCTGCTGCGGAAGCCTCCGCTGGGCCCGCCGGGTCGCGGCCCACCGGCCCTACCCCGACCTCGATGCGCTGCTGGCCGCCTGCGACGAGGCCGGGTACGACCTCACCCCCACCGACATGCACGAGGCGCTGTCCCGCGAGTCCTCCGCCGCCCTGCACCCCCGCGCACCCCAGGCGGCGCACACCGCGCTCGCGGCCGCGCACGCCGCCTACGAGAGCCGATTCGGGCACGCGTTCGTCATCTGTCTCGACAAATACGGCCCGGACGAGCATCTCGATCAACTACTCACCGGTATTCACGGCCGGCTCTCCCACGAACCTGACGAAGAACGGTCCGTTTCCGCCGACGAACTGCGCGCCCTCGCGCGCGCCCGGGTGGCCCGGGCCATGGCCGGCCGTCCGTAGTCCGGCGTCGGGTGTCCGCATGGCGCCGCGTCTAGCCCGTCCGGGCCTTTTGGCTGCCTGTTTGATCACACCTGTGGACCCGGCGCGAACGAACCGACAACACGTCGCTACGATGGCCGGGGCCGGTGGACCGTACCCGGCCGGGCCAGACCGACACCCGCTGTGCTTGTTTCAAGTAGAAGATGGCGGCAGGCCCCAATCCCCGCTCCCGGAGGGTTCTTCCGTGCCGGCTGGAACGCTGTACCGCGGCCGGGAAGGAATGTGGTCCTGGGTGGCTCACCGAGTCACCGGCGTCCTCATCTTCTTCTTCCTGTTCGTACACGTGCTGGACACCGCGCTCGTCCGCGTCTCCCCCGAGGCGTACGACGAGGTCGTCGCCACCTACAAGACGCCGATCGTCGCGCTGCTCGAATACGGCCTCGTCGCCGCGATTCTCTTCCACGCGCTCAACGGCCTGCGTGTCATCGCCGTGGACTTCTGGTCCAAGGGCCCGCGCTACCAGAAGCAGATGCTCTGGACCGTGATGGCCGTCTGGATTGTGCTGATGGCTGGAGCGCTGTACCCGGTGCTCGGCCATGCCGCTCGTGAACTGTTCGGGAGCTGAGGCGAGAGATGTCCACTGAGGTTTCTTCCTCGATCGGCGAGGTCGAGGGCGGGCGCGTCTATGACGTCGACAACCCGGCCCCGTACATCGAGGCCCCGCGCAAGCGCACCAAGAAGACCCCGAAGTCGACCCGGGGCAACTTCGAGATGGCCGCATGGCTCTTCATGCGCCTCTCGGGCATCGTCCTCGTCGTCCTGGTCATCGGCCACCTGCTGATCCAGCTGGTGCTCGACGGCGGCGTCTCCAAGATCGGCTTCGCCTTCGTGGCCGGCCGCTGGGCGTCCCCGTTCTGGCAGACCTGGGACCTGCTGATGCTGTGGCTTGCCATGCTGCACGGCGCCAACGGCCTCCGCACTGTCATCAACGACTACGCGGAGCGCGCGAACACGCGTCTGTGGCTCAAGGGCCTGCTGTACACCGCCACGGTGTTCACCATCCTTCTGGGCACGCTGGTGATCTTCACCTTCGACCCGAACATCCGCTAGGCACGGGGCTGAGGTAATCCACTCATGAAGATCCACAAGTACGACACCGTCATCGTCGGCGCCGGCGGCGCCGGCATGCGCGCCGCCATCGAGGCGACGAAGCGCAGCCGCACCGCCGTGCTGACGAAGCTCTACCCGACCCGCTCCCACACGGGCGCCGCGCAGGGCGGCATGGCCGCCGCGCTGGCGAACGTGGAGGAGGACAACTGGGAGTGGCACACCTTCGACACGGTCAAGGGCGGTGACTACCTGGTCGACCAGGACGCCGCCGAGATCCTGGCGAAGGAGGCCATCGACGCCGTCCTCGACCTGGAGAAGATGGGCCTGCCGTTCAACCGGACCCCGAACGGCACCATCGACCAGCGCCGCTTCGGCGGTCACTCCCGCAACCACGGCGAGGCCCCGGTCCGCCGGTCCTGCTACGCCGCGGACCGCACCGGCCACATGATCCTCCAGACGCTGTACCAGAACTGCGTCAAGGAGGGCGTGGAGTTCTTCAACGAGTTCTACGTCCTGGACCAGCTGATCACCGAGGTCGACGGCGTCAAGACGTCCGCCGGCGTGGTCGCCTACGAGCTGGCCACCGGCGAGATCCACATCTTCCAGGCGAAGGCCGTGATCTACGCGTCCGGCGGCACGGGCAAGTTCTTCAAGGTGACCTCCAACGCGCACACCCTGACCGGTGACGGCCAGGCCGCCTGCTACCGGCGCGGTCTGCCGCTGGAGGACATGGAGTTCTTCCAGTTCCACCCGACGGGCATCTGGCGCATGGGCATCCTGCTGACGGAGGGCGCCCGCGGTGAGGGCGGCATCCTCCGCAACAAGGACGGCGAGCGCTTCATGGAGAAGTACGCGCCGGTCATGAAGGACCTCGCGTCCCGTGACGTCGTCTCACGCTCCATCTACACGGAGATCCGCGAGGGCCGCGGCTGCGGTCCCGAGGGCGACCACGTCTTCCTGGACCTGACCCACCTGCCGCCGGAGCAGCTGGACGCCAAGCTCCCGGACATCACCGAGTTCGCGCGCACGTACCTCGGCATCGAGCCCTACACGGACCCGATCCCGATCCAGCCGACCGCGCACTACGCCATGGGCGGCATCCCGACCAACGTCGAGGGTGAGGTCCTCAGCGACAACACCACCGTCGTCCCCGGTCTGTACGCCGCCGGTGAGGTCGCCTGTGTGTCGGTGCACGGCGCCAACCGCCTGGGCACCAACTCGCTGCTGGACATCAACGTCTTCGGCAAGCGGGCCGGCATCGCCGCCGCCGAGTACTCCGCGAAGGCCGACTACGTCGACCTGCCCGAGAACCCGGCGTCGTTCGTCCAGGAGCAGGTCGAGCGCCTGCGCAACTCCACGGGCTCGGAGCGCGTCTCGGTGCTGCGCAAGGAGCTCCAGGAGACGATGGACGCCAACGTGATGGTGTTCCGCACCGAGCAGACGATCAAGACCGCGGTCGAGAAGATCGCCGAGCTGCGCGAGCGGTATCTGAACGTGTCCATCCAGGACAAGGGCAAGCGGTTCAACACGGACCTGCTGGAGGCCATCGAGCTGGGCAACCTGCTCGACCTGGCCGAGGTCATGGCCGTCTCCGCCCTGGCCCGCAAGGAGTCCCGCGGCGGTCACTACCGCGAGGACTTCCCGAACCGCGACGACGTCAACTTCATGCGCCACACCATGGCGTACCGCGAGGTGGGCGACGACGGCTCCGAGACCGTCCGTCTCGACTACAAGCCGGTCGTCCAGACCCGCTACCAGCCGATGGAGCGTAAGTACTGATGGCTACCCCCGTCATGGACAAGGCCGAGGCGGTGGCCAAGGCCGCCTCTCCGTACATCACGGTCACCTTCCGGATCCGCCGCTTCAACCCCGAGGTCTCGGACGCGGCGGTCTGGGAGGACTTCCAGATCGAGATCGACCCCAAGGAGCGCGTGCTCGACGGTCTCCACAAGATCAAGTGGGACGTCGACGGCTCGCTGACCTTCCGCCGCTCGTGCGCGCACGGCATCTGCGGCTCCGACGCCATGCGGATCAACGGCAAGAACAGGCTCGCCTGCAAGACGCTGATCAAGGACATCAACCCGGAGAAGCCCATCACGATCGAGGCCATAAAGGGCCTGACGGTCCTCAAGGACCTGGTCGTGGACATGGAGCCGTTCTTCCAGGCGTACCGCGACGTGATGCCGTTCCTGGTCACCAAGGGCAACGAGCCGACGCGTGAGCGTCTGCAGTCCGCCGAGGACCGCGAGCGCTTCGACGACACCACCAAGTGCATCCTGTGCGCCGCGTGCACGTCCTCGTGCCCGGTGTTCTGGAACGACGGCCAGTACTTCGGCCCGGCGGCGATCGTCAACGCGCACCGCTTCATCTTCGACTCGCGTGACGAGGCGGGCGAGCAGCGCCTGGAGATCCTCAACGACAAGGACGGCGTGTGGCGTTGCCGCACCACGTTCAACTGCACGGACGCCTGCCCTCGTGGTATCGAGGTCACCAAGGCGATCCAGGAAGTGAAGCGCGCGCTGATCACGCGCCGCTTCTGATGCAGCAGATGCCACAGATCTTCGTGTGACGTGGCGTCAAGGGCCTCGACTCCCGCCCGTGGAGTCGAGGCCCTTGCCCGTATCGCCGTACGGGCTTCACCGACCGGGGGCGGACCTGGCAGGATCGGGGAACGTCTGACGTGACGCAGCAGGAAAGCGGGGACGAGATGACCGAGCCCAATCCGTACAGGGACGGAGAGCCCGAGTACCAGTGGGGGCCGACGCAGCCGCCGGGGACGCCGGCGTACGGCTACCCGAACGCGGCACCGGGCTACGGCTATCCCCAGGACCCGCCTCCCTCCTACGCCCAGACGCAGCCCGCCGGTGTGCCGGTCCCGGTGACGGGCGGCCCGCCCGCCCCGACGGGCGGTCAGCCGCTGGTGTCGATCGGTGACATCACCGTCATGGGCGACTCGATCGTGACACCCGCCGGGTCGATGCCGCTGCGCGGCGCGGTGTGGAACGCGACGGACATGTCCCGCACCGAGGAGAAGATCCCGACGCACGCGATCGTGCTCGCCATCGTCTTCTTCATCTTCTGTCTGCTCGGTCTGCTCTTCCTGCTGATGAAGGAGAAGCAGACGACCGGCTTCATCCAGGTCACCGTCACCAGCAACGGCAAGCACCACTCGACGATGATCCCGGCGCGGGGCCCGGAGACCTTCCAGCAGGTGATGGGGCAGATCAACTACGCGCGCTCGCTGAGCAGCATGTAAGCGGCGGCTGCAGCCCGCTTGCCCGGTCCGCCGGGTCCTCGCCTGTCAGCCGGCGAGGGCCCGGCGGATCACAGTTGGCTCAGGATCGTCGGGTCGGTGATCTCGGAGTCCCGCGCCAGCAGTGTCGCCTTGCTGAGGATCACGGTGAGCATCCGGTCGCCCTCGAACGGCAGGAAGCCGGGGTCCGCGGCGGTCGCTCCCCGCTCGGGGACGATGCACAGATAGCGCTCATGCGGGTCGATCAACACGTTGCCGGAGCCCAGGTGGATGCGGTAGGCGTGGCGGTCGCCGCGGACGTGGAGGAACCGGCCCTCGACCGTGCACCGGTCGGCTATGGCGAGCCGGGCCACGAGCCGGGTCAGCAGGTCCCTGCGGGTCGCGGCCGTCTCGGACAGCTCGCCGAAGCCGTACGCGCTCCAGTAGTCGCGGAAGCGGCCGCGGGGGCCGCCGTCCTGCCAGGTGGGGTCGTTGCCCACGGAGGAGACGCCGACGAACAGGTCGACGTCGCGCAGGGCTTCGGACAGCACGAGCGCCGGGACCTCGCTGAGCGGCACCGGCTCGGCGGGCGCGGTGCGGCTGAACCGGTTCGTGCTCGGGCGGTACTCCCCGCCGCCCGCGTGCGCCCAGTTCGCCGGGGCGTCGATCCGGTGGAAGCGGACCTGGTCGGTGGTGATGCGGGCGTATGCCCCCGAGTCGGTGAGGTCGCCGTCCTCGCTGCCGCCGACGCCCTCGATCCAGTACTCCGCGCGCAGGCCCCACTCGGGCAGCTCGCGGACGGCCGGCGGGTACGCGTCGTCGACGCACAGCCGCAGCTTGGCGGTCCAGCCGCGCACCGCCGCCAGGGCGTTGAACTGGTACTGGCCGAGGATGTGGCCGGCGAAGCGGTTGGAGTACGTCCCGGTGGTGCGCTCGGCGTCGGTGAGGGGATACACCTCGCGGTGCGTCTGCTTGAACGGCTGGGTGACGCCGAGCTGTTCGAGCCGGTCGCGCCAGGCCGCGATCTCGCGGTCGGGCCGCCCCACCGGATGCCACAGCTCGACGCGGGCCCCCGCCTTCGGGACGCAGACCGGGTCGCCCTCGAGGGTGCGGATGTCCGTGCCGTCGAACGCGACGGGTGTGTCCCCGACCAGCCAGATCAGCCGGCGTGCGAGGGTGCCGACGATCGGATGGTCGAGGAAGCGCTCGCGCCAGCTCCAAAGCTCCCAGCCGCGGCGGGCCAGGAACAGCCGGTCGAGGCGCTCCGAGACGGCCGTGAGCATCCTGTCGATGTCCTTGACCGCGGCGCGCAGCTCCTTGACCTCGTCGGGGAAGTCGCGCCGGACGGCGGCGGGCACGGACTTGACCGTCTTGCCGGCGGCGGTGCGCCAAGTGAGGACCGCTTTGCCGCCGTGGATCTCCAGGACGGCGGTGCTGTCGCCCAGTCGCCGCTCGCCCCGGCCCACTTCGGTGAGCCCGTACGAGGGGACGGCCAGCTCCTCGATGTCCTCGCGGGTCAGGCCGAGGGCCTCGGCCTTGGCGTCGAGCGCGGCGCTCAGCTGCTTGAGCGTGCCCTTGTACGTCACCCGGGTGGACAGCCGGGCGAGCTCGGCGAGCGCGGCGTCGCCGTCCGCCAGGGACAGGGCGGTCACGCCCGCGTTCGCCACCTTGGGGGCGCGGGGGCCGATGCCGCGGACCTTGCGCAGCGCGGTCTCCACGAGGGCGCCGAGCGCGCGGGCCACGTCCTGCGACGGCGGCAGCAGTGCGGCGAGCCAGGCGAGGCCGCGCAGCGCGTCGGTGTTGTACGGGTCGAACAGCGCGTTGTGGTCGCGGTCCCGGGGGGCGACGTACAGCGGATGGGTGCGCGGCGAGCCGGTGCGGTCGAGCCAGTCGAGCACCAGGCGGCGGGCGGCCTCCGTGCCGATCTCGTCGATCAGCGCGGCCGCCGCCCTGTTCCAGGCGGCGGACGGCTTGGCGGCGGTGGCCTGCTTCAGGTGCATGAGCAGCCGCCGACCCGGGTCCCCGAGCTCGGCGGCGTCGGCGAGGGCCCGGTCCGCCCAGGCCTCGCCCGGGTTGAGCACCGGGTCCTCTATGCGGTCGAGCAGGGCCTGCAGCTCGGGCGAGTAGGCGTAGGTCTCCAGCATCGTGCGGCGCAGCAGCGCGACGAACGGACCCGGCAACCGGCCGCCGGCCTCCTGCTCCTCGCGCACCAGCGTGATCAGCTCGTGGTACTGGTGCAGTGAGTGGGCGGTGCCGAGCTCCTCCATCCGGCTCCGGCGCGCGATCTGAGCACGGCTCATGTCAGCCACCCACCAGCGGGACGAGCCGGAGGAAGGTGACCTCGGTGGCGGCGCCGAGGTCGACGGTCTCGTCCAGCTCGGTGATCTGGCGGTCGCCGACGAGCACCAGGAAGCCGCCCCGCCCGAAGGCCTCGACGGCACGCTCACCCGCCCGCTCCCGGTCCTCGCCGCCCGCGCCCGCCTCCTCGGCGGCGCGGCGGCGGATGAGCTCGCGCAGCGCGAGGCGCTCCTCGGCGACCTGGAGTCCGAGGGCGTCACCCCGGGTTCCCGATGTCGTCTCGTCGACGAACCTCACGTGTGCCATGCCGGAAGAGTAGAAGCCCCCTCTGACAGTCAGCCGCGGCGGGGCAACTCCCGGGGTGGGGAGGGCGTTCGAAGAACGCCCTCCAGGGCCACCGTCGCCTGTGTGCCGCTGACGCGCTCGATGGCGTACAGCCGCCCCACGCCGGGCGCCCGGCCCCCGGCCCTCACACCTGCCTTGAACATGTTCAAAAGGAGGTCTACAGTCATGTCCATCAGCTTTTGAACATGTTCAAGGGAGGGTGGGGCATGGACCTCACTGTTGTCGCGTACGTCTCGTACCTGCTGATCAGCGTGGCGCTCACCATCTGGGTCGCCCGCACCCTCAGCCGGAACGGCAGGGTCTTCCTCGCCGACGTGCTCAAGGGGAACGAGAAGCTCGCCGACGCCGTCAACCACCTGCTGGTGGTCGGCTTCTACCTGGTCAACCTGGGCTTCGTCGCCCTGTATCTGAGGTCTTCCGAGGCAGTCACCGACGCACGCGGCCTCCTCGAGGCCCTGTCGGTGAAGATCGGCGTCGTGCTGCTCGTCCTCGGCGTGATGCACCTCGGCAACGTCTACGTGCTCAACAAGATCCGCCGACGCGGTGTCATGGAGCGCGAGCAGACCCCGCCGGTCGGACCGCAGGGCTGGACCCGGCAGTCCTCCGCCGACCCGTGGAAGGGACCGGCCGCCGGTCCCGCCGGGGCGTGACGGCGGTGGCCGCCCCGGTCCGCGCACTGACCGTCCTCTACGACGCGAACTGCCCCCTCTGCGTCCACCTGCGCAGCTGGCTTCTGCGGCAGCGGCAGCTCGTCCCGCTGCGTGCCGTACCCGCCGGATCGGTGGAGGCGCAGCGCAGGTATCCGGAGCTCGATCACGCCCGGACGCTGCGGGAGATCACCGTGATCGGGGACAGCGGCCAGATCTACACCGGCCAGGCCGCCTGGGTGGTCTGCCTGTGGGCGCTGGCCGAGTACCGGTCCAGGGCCCACTGGCTGGCCACCCCCGCGGGGGCGCCGTTCGTCCGCGTGACCATGCTCGCCGCGGCCAAGTACCGCGAGGCCGTGGGCCGTCCCGGCACCGCGTCGCCCTGCGCAGAGCAGTGCGCCGTCCCCCGTTAGGCTCGGGCACCGTGACTGATCCGAAGGACCCCACCGAGGCCAAGGCTCCCAAGAGCGAGCAGACCCGCACGCTGATCCTGGAGACGGCGCTCCGCCTCTTCCAGGAACGTGGTTACGACAAGACCACGATGCGGGCCATCGCCAAGGAGGCCGGCGTCTCGGTGGGGAACGCGTACTACTACTTCGGCTCCAAGGAACACCTCGTCCAGGGCTTCTACGACCGGATCGCCGCCGAGCACCGCGCGGCGGTCCGGCCCGTGCTGGACAAGGAGACCGACTTCGAGGCGCGGATGGCGGGCGTCCTGACCGCCTGGCTGGACATCGCCGAGCCCTACCACGAGTTCGCGGCGCAGTTCTTCAAGAACGCCGCCGACCCCGAGAGCCCGCTCAGCCCCTTCTCGCCCGAGTCGGAGCACGCCCGCGAGGAGGCCATCGCCGTCCACCGCGAGGTCCTCGCAGGCTCGAAGGCGAAGGTGGCCGAGGAACTGCGGGACATCCTCCCGGAGCTGATGTGGCTCTCCCAGATGGGCCTCGTCCTGTACTGGGTGTTCGACCGCTCCGAGAACAGCGAGCGCAGCCGGCGGCTGGCCGTCCGCGGCGCCCGGCTGACCGCCCGTGGTGTGGCGCTCGCCCGGTTCCGGGTGCTGCGGCCGCTGGTGCGCGAGGTACACGAGCTGTTCACGGACTTCCTGCCCGGGATGGCGCACACCGTCGCCGCCCGCAAGGGGGGCGGCGACGGCTCGGACTCCGTCTCCGGCTCCGGCTCCGGCTCCGGCTCCCGCGACGCGGGCGGCGAGGGCTGAACGGACACCCGCCCGCTGTCACCGCCGGTCCGGGTCCCACAGCCTCCACACGCCCGCGCCGTCCGACAGGCACCGGGCGCGGGCCATGCCCGCCCGGCTGATCCCGCGCCCCGTCACGCCTGGCGTGAGGCGAGCTCCACGACGGTGATGTCGGACGAGGCCCCGACGCGCACCGGCGGGCCCCACGCGCCCGCGCCGCGGGAGACGTACAACTGCGTGTCGCCGTATCGCTCCAGACCCGCGACGGTCGGATTGGCCAGGCCCGCGAGGAGGTTTCCCGGCCAGAGCTGGCCGCCGTGGGTGTGCCCGGACAGCTGGAGGTCCACGCCCTGCTCGACGGCGCCGTGGATGACGACGGGCTGGTGCGCGAGGAGGACGGCCGCGCGGGAGCGGTCGCGGTCACCGAGCGCCTTCGCGAAGTCGGGGCCCTGGCCTTCCCTCTCGCCCGCGACGTCGTCGACGCCGGCGAGGTCGAAACCGCCCGCGATCTCGACGCGTTCGTTGCGCAGCGGCCGCAGGCCCAGCTCGCGGACGTGGTCCACCCACGCGTCCGCGCCCGAGAAGTATTCGTGGTTGCCTGTCACGAAGAAGGCGCCGTCGCGCGAACGGAGCCCGGCGAGCGGTTCGGCGGCGGGCCCGAGGTCGGCGACGCTGCCGTCGACGAGGTCGCCCACGACGGCGACGAGGTCGGGCTGGGCCGCGTTGATGGAGTCGACGATGCGCTGCGTGTGGGCGCGGCCCAGGATGGGCCCGAGGTGGATGTCGCTGACGACGGCGATGCGGTAGCCGTGGGCGGCGCGGGGCAGCTTGGCGAGCGGAACGGTGACGCGCTTGACGCGGGGGCCGCGCAGGACGCCGTACGTGCCGTATCCGACGGTCCCCAGCGCGGCGGTGGCGGCCGCGCCGCCGACGACCCGCGCGACGAACAGCCGCCGCGAGAGCGCCCCGCGGGCCGCGTCGCCGGATATGGGTGCGTCCGTACGAGTCTCCTCGGACGCGGCGTCGCCCGTGTCCGGCGGGACGAGGTCCTTCGTCGCAACGGCCCCGTCGCCGGACGAGCTCGCGGGCCCGGCAGGAACAGCGGCCTCGGCGAGGACGCCGGCGGGCGCCGGCGAGACGGCGGCCGGGGTGGCGACCGGCCCGGCGGCGGAGGCGGGAGCACCCGCGGACGCGGCGTCGCCGGAGGCCGGTGCGCGACGGGCGAGGTAACGCCGCAGCACAGGGCGCACCGCCTCGCCCGCCACCAGCGCCGGCACCAGGTACAGCAGCACCGCGAGCCACAGGAAGCCGGGCCAGGCGACCACCTGCTGCACCGCGAACGGTGCACCCGCGCGGCCCGACATCAGCGCGCCGAGCGACAGCAGCGGCAGCACCCACAGCACCGCCGTGCCGACCCTGCGGGCGGTCCCGCCCGGCGCGGTCGTGTCGCGCACCAGGCGGCGCCACACGTACCAATGCACGCCCGCGAGCAGGGCGACGACCAGAATGATCACGAGCACGACGACAGCGACCACGAACGCGTTCCCCTACCCCTTGTGCGTGCGCTCATGGCGCAATGCGCGCAGACCGCGCAACCCGATGATGCCGATGGCCGTCCCCAGGACAAAGGACGTGATGGCGAGCAGCAGATGGACCCAGAAGTACCCGGTCGGGTCGCCCGCGTCGTCGAACGCGAGCCCACTGGCGTCCTGCCACAGGTTCTTGACGAAAGTGATCCAGATGAACCAGCTCCATACCCCGAACGCGAGCAGGAACCAGGACACGGGGCGGCTGAGCTTCATGAGTCAAGTATCGCGGGCGTCCGCCGAGCGGGCCTCGCGGGGTGCTCTGTCCCGGCGTCGCTCCCGGCGGGTCAGCGGGCCGATCTCCATATTTTCAGCAACGCCCTGTACGTTCTCGTCCGTGTCTGCTCTGTCTGCTGCCCTCAAACCGTTCGCGAGAAGAGCCGCGCTCGCCGCCGTGGCCTCCGCGATGCTGCCTGCCCTGACCGCCGCACCCGCGTTCGGGGCGACGCTCGACGACAAGCCGGGCACCAAACAGCCCAAGCCTCCTGCCACCATGTCGACGGTCGGAGGGGCCCAACTGGGCAAGCCGGGCACGCAGGTCAGACTCGGCGCGGGCGCGCCGGTCCTGCCGAAGGACGTCAGCGGCCGTTCGTGGATCGTCGCGGACGCCGAGAGCGGCGACGTGCTCGCCGCCCACAACGCGCACTGGCGCCTGCCCCCCGCCTCGACGATGAAGATGCTCTTCGCGGACACGGTGCTGCCCAAGCTGTCCAAGGACACCGTCCACAGGGTGACCGCCCAGGACCTCGCGGACGTCGGCGAGGGCAGCAGTCTCGTCGGGGTCAAGGAGGACCACACCTACACGGTCCACGACCTGTGGCTCGGCGTGTTCCTGCGCTCCGGCAACGACGCCGTGCACGTGCTGACGGAGATGAACGGCGGCATGGCCAAGACGGTCCAGGACATGCAGGCGCACGCCGACGAGCTGCAGGCACTCGACACGCGCGTCGTCTCCCCGGACGGCTACGACGCCCCCGGTCAGGTCTCCTCCGCGTACGACCTCACGCTGATCGCCCGCAGCGGCATGCAGAAGAAGGACTTCCGCGAGTACTCCTCCACGGTCCGCGCGAGCTTCCCCGGGGAGCAGAAGGAGGGCGAGGAGCGCGACTCTTTCGAGATCCAGAACACCAACCGCCTGCTCACCGGGGCCGTCGGGATCGAGCCGTACAAGGGCATCGCGGGCATCAAGAACGGCAACACCACGCACGCCGGAGCGACGTTCACCGGTGTCGCCGAACGGGACGGCCGGGTCCTGCTCGTGACGGTCATGAACCCGGAGTCCGAGGAGAGCCAGGCCGTCTACAAGGAGACCGCCCGGCTGTTCGACTGGGGCTTCGCGGCGGCCGGCAAGGTGACCCCGGTGGGTGAACTGGTGCCGCCGAAGTCGGCCGGGACGGCTCCGACGGCCGAGCCGGTCAAGGACGGCAAGGGGGCGCCCGTGAAGCCCGTGGCCGCCGCCCAGCACGGCTCGGGCGGCATGGGCATCGCGCTCTCCGTCGCGGCCGGCGTGCTGGTGCTGGTGGCCGCAGGCGCGTTCCTCGTCAGGCGGCGCTGGCCGCTTCCCGAGAGGATGCGCCGCCTCCCGCGCTCCTGACGTCGTCGCCGTCGCCGCTGCTCCGCGTCGCCGTCCAGGCGGCGCAGAACAGCAGCAGTTTGGCGGTGAAGTTGATCCAGAGCAGGAGCGCGATCGGCACGCCGAAGGCGCCGTACATGCTGCGGGTCGCGACGCCCTGCATGTAGCCGCCGAGCAGCATCTTGAGCAGTTCGAAGCCGACCGCGCCGATCAGGGCGGCCACGACCAGCCGGTGGCGCGGCGGCTGCACACCGGGCAGCAGCGTCAGGACGTAGAGCAGGATCAGGAAGTCGGCGAGCACCGCGACCACGAGGGCGGCGATGCGCAGGAGGACGCCGCCGATCCCGCCCTCCTCCAGGTCCAGCCTCTCCGCGCTCCAGCCGACCGCCGTGGAACCGAGCGCGGAGGCGGCGAGCGAGGCCAGACCGATGCCTCCGAGGCCGGCCAGCACGCCCGCGTCCTTGAGCTTGCGGACCAGCGGATTGCCCTCGTCCTGGTCGTCGCGCTCCCACACGGCCCGCAGACAGTCCCGTATCGAGCCGACCCAGCCGATGCCGGTGAACAGCAGCAGGGCGCCGGCGACCGCCCCCACCGTGCCCGCGTTGGCGACGAGGCCGTCGATGTCGAGCTGGTCGGAGATGCCCGGCACCTGGTCGGAGATCTTGTTCTTCAGCGTGTCCAGCGCCTCCTGGTCGAGCAGCCCGGCACAGATCGCGGCGGCCACCGTGATCAGCGGGAAGAGGGCGAGGAAGCTGAGGAACGTGACGGCCGCGGCCAGCCGCGTCCAGTGCACCCGCTCCAGGGTCTCGTAGCTGCGCCAGGCGTGCGTGCGCATCAGGCGGGCGGCGAGAGGGCCGACGACGGGGAGCTTGATCAGCCAGTCCATGCCGTACGCCTACCCGGCGATCGCGCCGCCAGTGCCCCGACCCGCCGGTGCGGCGGCGAGGCGGTCAGGCGGTGGTGGCCCGCTCGTCGACCGGTGCGCCCTGAGCGGGGACTCCGGGGACGCCGCCCCCGAAGGCGAAGGTGCGCAGCTTGCGCCACACGCCGTCCGCGCCCTGCTCGTACAGGGCGAAGGAGGCGCAGGTCCACTCGGCGGCGTACTCCGACAGCTCCTCGTACGCCCGGTCCATCGCCTCCTCGGGGATGCCGTGGGCGACGGTGACATGCGGGTGGTACGGGAACTGCAGCTCGCGCACCAGCGGGCCGGACGCGTCCCGCACCCGCTGCTGGAGCCACGAGCAGGCCGAGCCGCCTTCGACGACCTGGACGAAGACGACGGGCGACAGCGGGCGGAACGTGCCCGTGCCGGACAGGCGCATCCGGAACGATCGCCCGGCCGCCGCGACGGCCGCGAGGTGCGCCTCCACCGCGGGCAGCGCGGCGGAGTCGACCTCGGTCGGCGGCAGGAGGGTGACGTGAGTCGGAATGCCGTGCGCGGCGGGATCCCCGAAGCCCGCACGCCGCTCCTGGAGCAGGCTGCCGTACGGCTCCGGGACCGCGATCGAAACGCCGAGCGTTACGGTCCCCACGTCGTTCTCCTCAGTCTCGGTGCGCGGGCTGCTGTCGACAGCCTGCGCGGGTGTGCAGCGCCAGTGTGGCGGCTGTACCGCCGGTTCGGCCAGAGTCCTTGGACACAGGTCCTCCGACTCCTTCCGCCCGGGCGGCCTTCCGGTGTGCGCTCGGTGTGCGTCCGGGCGCGCTCGGTGCTCGCGCCCGGTCCTCGCGGTCCTCGCGCTCAGTGCTTGGCGGGGAGGAAGCCCACCCGCTCGTACGTGGTGGCCAGCGTCTCCGCGGCCACCGCGCGGGCCTTCTCCGCGCCCTTGGCCAGGATGGAGTCCAGCGTCTCCGTGTCGTCCAGGTATTCCTGTGTCCGGGTGCGGAACGGTGTGACGAATTCGACCATCACCTCGGCGAGGTCCGTCTTGAGCGCACCGTAGCCCTTGCCCTCGTACTTCCGCTCCAGATCGGCCACAGCCGTACCCGTGAGGGTGGAGTAGATGCTGAGCAGATTGCTGACGCCCGGCTTCTCGACCGCGTCGAAACGGATCACGGTGTCCGTGTCGGTGACCGCGCTCCTGACCTTCTTCGCGGTCGTCTTCGGCTCGTCGAGCAGGTTGATGAGGCCCTTCGGCGTGGAGGCCGACTTGCTCATCTTGATCGACGGGTCCTGGAGGTCGTAGATCTTCGCCGTCTCCTTGAGGATGTGCGGCGCGGGGACGGTGAACGTGTCGCCGAAGCGGCCGTTGAAACGCTCGGCCAGGTCGCGGGTCAGCTCGATGTGCTGGCGCTGGTCCTCGCCGACCGGGACCTCGTTGGCCTGGTACAGCAGGATGTCCGCCACCTGCAGGATCGGGTACGTGAACAGGCCGACCGAGGCGCGATCGGCGCCCTGCTTGGCGGACTTGTCCTTGAACTGCGTCATCCGGGACGCCTCGCCGAAGCCCGTCAGGCAGTTCATCACCCACGCCAGCTGGGCGTGCTCGGGCACGTGGCTCTGCACGAACAGCGTGCAGCGCTCGGGGTCGAGCCCCGCGGCGAGCAGCTGGGCGGCGGCGAGCCTGGTGTTGGCACGCAGCTCCGCGGGGTCCTGCGGAACGGTGATCGCGTGCAGGTCCACGACCATGTAGAACGCGTCGTGGGACTCCTGGAGCGCCACCCACTGGCGGACGGCGCCGAGGTAGTTGCCGAGGTGGAACGAGCCGGCGGTGGGCTGGATTCCGGAGAGCACACGAGGTCGACGCTGCATGGCGGTGCCATTCCCCTGAGGGTGGTGGTGGGCGACGGGCGGGCGAACTGAGGCCATGCTCCACATTCTCTCAGGTGCGGAACCGACGTCCGGCCGCCGGTGCGTTCCTTGCACGAGGCGGGGCGAGGGGTTCGGACCGTGCCTGCTGCGCATCGTGGCCGATGAGACGAGGAACACGGTGCGCTCCGCCGTGCGGGCAGGGCCGGCCGGGCCGACCGGCTGTCCGGGCCGCCGGCCGGACCGGCCCCGAACCGGACCGACCCGGACCGGCCGCCTCGGGCTACGCGGGCAGGCCCGGTGCCGGGTGCGCCGACATCAGGTCCGACACCTCCGCGCGGATCGCGGCCAGCGCGGTCTCGTCGCCCTTGGCCGCCGCCGCGACACCGCGGTCGATCCACTTGGCGACCGCGGCCATGTGCTCCGTGCCGAGGCCGCGGGAGGTCAGCGACGGGGTGCCGATGCGGATGCCGGACGGGTCGAACGGCTTGCGCGGGTCGAACGGGACCGTGTTGTAGTTCACGACGATCCCGGCCCGGTCGAGCGCCTTGGCCGCCACCTTGCCGGGGACGTCCTTGGAGGTGAGGTCGATCAGGATCAGGTGGTTGTCGGTGCCGCCGGAGACCAGGTCGAAGCCGCGCGCGAGCAGCTCGGCGGCGAGCGCCTTGGCGTTGGCCACGACGGCGTGGGCGTAGTCGCGGAAGGAGGGCTGGGCCGCCTCGTGGAGGGCGACGGCGATCGCGGCGGTGGTCTGGTTGTGCGGGCCGCCCTGGAGACCCGGGAAGACGGCCTTGTCGACGGCCTTGGCGTGCTCCTCGCGGCACATCAGCATGGCGCCGCGCGGCCCGCGCAGGGTCTTGTGGGTGGTGGTGGACACGACGTCGACGTGCGGCACGGGCGACGGGTGGGCACCGCCCGCGATGAGACCGGCGATGTGGGCGACGTCGGCGACCAGCACCGCGCCGACCTCGCGCGCGATCTCGGCGAAGGCGGCGAAGTCGATGGTGCGGGGCAGCGCGGTGCCGCCGCAGAAGATGACCTTGGGCCGCTCCTTGAAGGCGAGGTCGCGTACCTGGTCGAAGTCGATGAGCCCGTCGTCGTGGCGCACGCCGTACTGCACACCGCGGAACCACGTGCCGGTGGCCGAGACGCCCCAGCCGTGCGTGAGGTGGCCGCCCATCGGCAGCGCCATGCCCATCACGGTGTCGCCGGGCTGGGCGAAGGCGAGGTAGACGGCGAGGTTGGCCGGGGAGCCGGAGTAGGGCTGGACGTTGGCGTGGTCGACGCCGAAGAGGGATTTGGCGCGGGCGACGGCGAGACGTTCGACCTGGTCGATGTTCTGCTGGCCCTCGTAGTAGCGGCGGCCCGCGTAGCCCTCGCTGTACTTGTTCTGCAGGACCGTGCCGGACGCCTCCAGCACGGCGGCCGAGACGTAGTTCTCGCTGGGGATCAGTCGCAGGGTGTCGGCCTGGAGCAGTTCCTCGGCGCCGACGAGGGCGGCCAGTTCGGGGTCGGCGGCGGCGAGCGCGGGGTGCGGCAGGGGAAGGGCCATGGTGTCCTCCGGGACGGTCCGTGACATCGGTCGTGGTCCCGGGGTGCCCAGGCGATCGACACCACGCGTTACTGCCCCGCGCGGCTTCCTCGGGGTCGGTTCCCCGTACGCCAGTCGCCGCACGTACCGCCCACCCTAGCGGGCACGCCGAAGGCCCGGTTTACCCGTCCGCATGGCGAGCGACGATAGAAACGGGAGCAAACCCCCGGATCCGGGCACCCTCCAGGGGACGGGCGCCGTCCCTCGCAGGCTGGTCCGTCCTGACGATCGGAGCACCCGTGTCGACCACGAGTTCCGCCTTCGCCTCCGCGGAGGCGCACACCGCGCACAACTACCACCCCCTCCCGGTCGTCGTCGCCTCGGCCGACGGCGCCTGGATGACCGACGTCGAGGGGCGCCGGTTCCTCGACATGCTCGCCGGCTACTCGGCCCTGAACTTCGGCCACGGCAACCGCCGGCTGATCGACGCGGCGAAGGCCCAGATGGACCGGGTCACGCTCACCTCCCGCGCCTTCCACCACGACCGGTTCGGGGACTTCTGCGCCCAGCTGGCCGAGCTGTGCGGCATGGAGACGGTGCTGCCGATGAACACCGGCGCGGAGGCGGTGGAGACGGCGGTGAAGACCGTCCGGAAGTGGGGCTACCGGGTCAAGGGCGTCCCCCAGGGGCAGGCGAAGATCATCGTGGCGGCGAACAACTTCCACGGCCGTACGACCACGCTGATCAGTTTCTCGACCGACCACGAGGCCCGGGCGGACTACGGCCCGTACACGCCCGGCTTCGAGATCGTGCCGTACGGCGACCTGACCGCGCTCGAGGCGGCCATGTCCGCGAACACGGTGGCGGTGCTGCTGGAGCCCGTCCAGGGCGAGGCCGGGGTGCTGGTCCCGCCGCACGGGTACCTCCCCGGAGTGCGCCGGCTCACCCGGGAGCGCGGTGTGCTGTTCGTGGCGGACGAGATCCAGTCGGGCCTGGGGCGGACGGGAAAGACGTTCGCGTGCGAACACGAGGGAGTCGTGCCGGACGTGTACGTGCTGGGCAAGGCGCTCGGCGGCGGTGTGGTGCCGGTGTCGGCGGTCGTGTCGTCCGCCGAGGTCCTCGGGGTGTTCCGGCCGGGCGAGCACGGGTCGACGTTCGGCGGCAATCCGCTGGCCTGCGCGGTGGCGCTGGAGGTCATCGCGATGCTGCGCACCGGCGAGTTCCAGGCGCGGGCGGCCGAGCTGGGCGAGCACCTGCACCGTGAACTGCGCCTGCTGGCCGAGAGCGGCGTCGTGACGGACGTGCGCGGGCGCGGGCTGTGGGCGGGTGTGGACGTCGCGCCGGGCCTGGGCACGGGCCGGGAGATCTCGGAGAAGCTTTTGGACCGGGGTGTCCTGGCCAAGGACACCCACGGTGCGACGATCCGGATCGCGCCGCCGCTGGTGATCAGCAAGGAGGACCTGGACTGGGGGCTCGACCAGCTCCGGGCGGTCCTCACGGAGTGAGCCGCGACCCGCGCGGTTCACCCGCCGCGGGGCATTCGCCGGCCGGCCCCCGTCCAGGCCGCCGCGCCTCGGCCGTCGGCGGCCTCCGCATACTCCAGCGACTTGCACAGCGCCTCCAGCGCTCCCGCCCAGGCACTGTCCGGCGGCGTCGCGTACCCGACGACGAGTCCCTCACGGTCGGCGGCGCGCGCGTCGGCGTGACGGAAGTTCGAGAGGCCGTGCAGCGCGAGGCCGTGCCAGGCGGCGGAGCGGACGGCCTGGCGCTCGGTGCCCGGCGGGAGTTCGAGCACCGCGTGCAGCCCCGCCGCGATCCCGCTGACACGGACGGCGGGGGCGCGCTCCGCCAGCGCCGCCACCAGCTGGTCGCGCCGCCGCCGGTAGCGCAGCCGCATCCCCCGTACGTGCCGGTCATACGCGCCCGAGGCGATGAACGCCGCCAGCGTCAGCTGGTCCAGCGCGCCAGAGGCCAACTCCTCGCGGCCCTTGGCCTCCAGGGCCTCGCCGATCATGCTCTCAGGCAGCACCATCCACCCCAGCCGCAGCCCCGGCGCGAGGGACTTGCTCGCCGTGCCCAGGTAGACGACGCGTTCGGGGTCGAGTCCCTGGAGGGCGCCCACGGGCTGGCGGTCGTAGCGGAACTCGCCGTCGTAGTCGTCCTCGAGAATCAGGCCGCCCGTCCTGCGCGCCCAGTCGACGGTCGCGGCGCGCCGGTCGGGATGCAGGGGAACGCCCAGCGGGAACTGGTGCGCGGGCGTCATCAGCACCGCGCCCACGCCCCGCATCCCGCCCAGCCCCTCCGTGCATGTGCCGGCGTCGTCGAAGGGCAGCGCGGGCGTGCCGAGCCCGGCCCCGGTCAGCAGGTTCCAGTGGACGTCGAGCCCGTAGGACTCGACGGCCACCTCCCGCACCCGCCGTTGCCCGAGGATCCTGCCCATCAGCATCAGGCCGTGCACGAAGCCGTTGCAGACGACGACCCGTTCGGGCGCGGCGTATACACCGCGCGCGCGGGCCAGGTAGTCGGCGAGCACGGTCCGCAGTTCGACGCGTCCGCGCGGGTCGCCGTAGCCGAACGCGTCGTGGGGCGCGGCGGTCAGCGCCCTGCGCGCGGCCTTGAGCCATTCCGCGCGCGGGAACGAGGCGAGGTCGGGGCTGCCCGGCTTCAGGCTGTAGGCGGGCCCGCTGCGTGCGGGCCGCGCCCGCACCCGGGTCTCCCCCGACGGCGGCTTGCGCGGCGCGGACCTCTGGGCGACCCGAGTGCCCGAGCCCTGCTGTGCGACGAGCCAGCCCTCGGCTACCAGTTCCGCGTAGGCGTCGGCGACGGTGTTGCGGGCGACGCCCAGGTCGGCGGCGAGGGAGCGGGACGACGGCAGGCGGGTGCCGGGCATGAGCCTGCCGGTGCGGACCGCCTCCCGCAGGGCGTCCATGAGTCCGCTGCGCAGCCGGGTGCCACGCAGTTCCAGATGCAGGTCGACCCCGAAAGTGGCCCAGGAATCCATCATGAGAATGGACCATACCGCTGAGCCACACGGCCCGTACGGTCGTCGCCATGACGACGAACGACACGTACGCCACCGAGGTCCAGCCGCGTATCCGCGTCTCCGAACTCCTCCCCGATGTCTACAAGGCCGTGGTCCGGCTGGACGGGGCCGCCCGGAAGAACCTCGACCCGACCCTGCTGGAACTGGTGAAGATCCGCGCCTCGCAGATCAACCACTGCGCGTTCTGCCTCGACATGCACAGCAAGGACGCGCTGGCCGCGGGCGAGTCGGTGGAGCGGATCGTGCAGCTGAGCGCGTGGGAGGAGTCGCGTCACTTCTACACCGAGAAGGAGCTCGCCGCACTCGAACTGACCGAGGCGGTGACCGTGCTGACGGACGGTTTCGTCCCCGACGAGGTCTACGAGAAGGCGGCCAAGCACTTCGACGAGACCGAACTGGCCCATCTCATCGCGTCGATCGCGGTGATCAACGTCTGGAACCGCTTCGCTGTGACCGGCCGGCTCGTCCCCGGCCACTACACTCCCGGCTCGCTGAAGCACTGAAGGGCGCGAGATGACCGCAACCGCTGGGGCGTTCCGCGCCCTTCACCACGGACGCGAGGCCGGTGATCCGCTCGTCCTGCCAGGGCCGTGGGACGCGGCGAGCGCCCGCGCGTTCGCCGACGCGGGCTTTCCCGCCCTCGCAACGCCGAGCGCGGGGGTCTCGGCGTCCCTCGGCCACGACGACGGCGAGGCCCCGCCGGACGAGATGTTCTCAGCCGTCGCCCGTATCGCACGGGCCGTCACCGTCCCCGTGAGCGCCGATGTCGAGGACGGCTACGGCCTGCCGCCGAAGGAGCTGGTGGCACGGCTGCTGGAGACGGGCGCGGTGGGCTGCAACATCGAGGACACGGACCGCGCGACGAAGAGGCTCAAGGATCCGCACCGGCACGCCGCCTGGCTGGCGGAGATCCGCGCGGAGGCGGGTGACGCGCTGTTCGTCAACGCCCGCGTCGACACGTTCCTGCGCGCGGTGAGCGACCCGGAGGAGGCCGTCGCCCGCATCCGGCTGTATGTCGAGGCGGGCGCGGACTGTGTCTACCCGATCGGTGTGCCGTCCGGGCAGCTGCCGCTGCTGCGTGCTGCCACCGAGGCCCCGATCAACGTGTTCGCGCCCGCGTCCGACCCGCCGGTGGCCGAGCTCGGCCGGCTGGGCGCGACCCGGATCACCTTCGGCCCGGGTCTCCAGCGCCGGGCGCAGGCCGCGGTGGCGGACGTCGCCCGCGAGCTGTACGAGACAGGGCCGGGGCGGGCGAAGCTCTGAAGAGGCTCAACTGCGTTGAGGACAGGCCTGTCATGGAACACGATCACCGTATGTTCGGACTCACCAAGCAGGAACAGTCAGTGATCGTGCTGCGCGACGCGGACAGCATCGTCGCCGCGGTCCGCGCCGCGCTGGACCGGGCCACCCCGGAGGAACGTCCGGGACTCCAGCGGGCCCTGGAGATCGTCGAGGACGCGTCGGCCTCGACGCACGAGGACCTGGAGGCCCGCTGGGTGCGCCAGCGGCTCGACGCTGCGGGTGTGACGGGCCCCGCGGACTCGATCCCGGCGATCAAGGCCCTGCGGGAAGCCGCACCGGGCCTGAGCCTCAAGTCTGCGGTGGACCTGGCGAAGACGACGCGGTCGGCCGAGTCGGCACGCCGCGGCGCCTAACGGAACCCCGCTCGCCTGCCGAGCCCCGGCCCACTCGCCTCCCGAGCCCGCGCCGCGGGCGCCGGGCGGGCGGGCCGGGGGCCGGCCCGCCCCCGGTGTCACTTCTTCGGCAGCCAGGCCTTCCACGTCGACTCGTTCGCCTTGACCCACTTCTCGGCCGCGGCCTCGGGGGACATCTTCTCCCCGGCGATCATCTGCGCGACCTCGTTCTGCTGCTCGGTCGTCCACCTGAAGTTCTTCAGGAACTCGGCGGCGTCCCCGCCGTTCTTCGCGAAGTCCGCGTTGAGGAACTTCTGCAGCGGGGTGTTGGGGTAGGCGCAGGCGACCTTCTTCGGGTCGGCGTCGCAGCCCTCCTTGTACTCGGGGAGCTTGACCTCGACCAGGTCGACCTCGGCGTTCAGCCACTGCGGCGTCCACCAGTACGTGAGGAAGGGCTTCTTGTCCTTCACGTACTTCTTGATGGCCGTGATCTGCGCCGCCTCGGAACCCGCGTAGTTGGTCTTCAGGTTCAGGCCGAGGTTCTTGATGATCGCGTCGTCGTTGGTGACGTAGTCCGGCGAACCCTCCAGGATCTCGCCCTTGCCGCCGCTCTCGGCAGTCGCGAGCTCCTTGGCGTACTTGTCGAGGTTCTTCCAGTCCGTCACGTCGGGGTGCGCGTCGGCGAAGTACTTGGGCACGAACCAGCCGATGTGCCCGGTGACACCGAGGTCGCCGCCCTTGACGACGGTCTTCTTGTCCTCGACGTACCGCTTCTCCTCCTTGGGGTGACCCCAGTCCTCCATGATCGCGTCGACGTCGCCCTTGGAGAGCGCGTCCCAGGCGAGGACCTCGCCCATCTGCTGGGACTTGACCGTGTAGCCGAGCTCCTTCTCCAGGATGTACTCGGCGACGGCCGTGTTGGCCTGCGCGCCGACCCAGGAGGGGACGGTCAGCTTCACCGTCTTGTCGCCGTCGGCCGCGTCCTGGCTCTTGCCGGTCTCGGCGGCACTGCACGCGCTGAGCGAGAGGACGCCCAGGGCGCCGACGACGGCGGTGGCGGTACGGAGGGTTCTGGTGCGGTTTCGCATGAGGGGGCTCCTGCTGTGGGTGACGGGGACGTCAGTGGTGGTCAGGGGGCGTTCCGGACGGATCAGGGACGCTTGCGGGCCGTGGGCTGCGTGACCCGGTCGAGTACGAGACCGAGGCAGACGATCGCCACACCGGCGGTCATCCCGAGGCCCATCTCGCCGCGGGACAGGCCCTTGACGACGTCGTAGCCGAGCGCTCCGCCGCCGACGAGTGCGCCGACGACGACCACGGCCAGGACCAGCACGACGCCCTGGTTGACGGCGAGCTGGAGAGCCGGCCGGGCGAGCGGCAGCTGAACCTGGAAGAGCTGCTGCCGGGTCGAGGCGCCGAGTGAGCGCGCCGCCTCCATCGCGGCGGGGTCGACCTCGCGCAGGCCCTGTGCGGTGATGCGCACGACCGCGGGCAGCGCGTAGACGACGGCCGCGATGATGGCCGACGCCCTGGTGACGCCGAAGAGCGCCACGACCGGGATGAGGTAGACGAACTGCGGCATCGTCTGCATGGCGTCGAGGACGGGCCTCAGCCAGCGTTCCAGCCGCCCGGCACGGGCGCACACGACGCCCGCGAGGACGCCGAGGACCAGCGTGACGACCAGCGCGGCCAGTACCTGGGAGAGCGTGTCGAGGGACTTCGTCCACACACCGAGCACACCGATCGCCGACATCGCGAGCGTGGCCGTCAGAGCCGTCGCCCAGGTGCCGACGAGCCATGCCAGACCGGCGACGATCAGCAGGACCGCCCACCAGGGCAGCAGGACAAGGCCGTCCCGCAGCGGGTTGAGGACCCACAGGGTGAACTGCTCCGACCATGTCTCGGTGCCGCCGAGCACCGGGACGCCCGAGGAGACGTGGGCGGTGATCCAGCCCTGTGCCTTGTTCACGGGGGTGGAGATGTCGAACGTCCAGGCCTCGGGCCAGGCGGTGCCGACGAGGAATCGCGCGGACACCGCCGCGACGACACCCGCCGCGACCAGGGCCCAGCCCGAGCGGCCGTGCAGCGGTCCGCCGCCCGGCGTGCTGTGACCGATGCGGTCGCCGGCCGCCGCGGTGGTGCGGTCGAGCCAGATCGCGATCAGCACGATCGGGATACCGGCGGCCAGCGCCTTGCCGACGTCGACGGTGGACAGTGCCGAGTAGACCTCTTCGCCGAGGCCGCCCGCGCCGACGAGCGCGGCGATGACGACCATCGACAGCGCCATCATGATCGTCTGGTTGAGGCCGAGGAGCATCTGCTGACGGGCGAGCGGCAGCCGGGCCGTCCGCAGGCGCTGCCACGCGCTCGCGCCGAGCGAGGCGGACGCCTCGAGCACCGAGGGGTCCGCGCCGCGCAGTCCGAGCGCCGTCAGGCGGGCCATGGGCGGGGCGGCGTAGATGACGGTGCAGAACAGCGCGGCCGGCGTGCCGGTGCCGAAGACCAGCACGAAGGGCAGCAGGTACGCGAAGGCAGGCAGCACCTGCATGGTGTCGAGCACCGGCCGCAGCGCGCGGTTGATCCGGTCGGACAGACCGGCCGCCAGGCCGATCAGCACACCGAGCAGCGCGGCGACCGCCACGGCGACGACCATCAGCGCGATGGTGAGAAGCGTGGCGTTCCACATGCCCAGCAGTCCGCACAGGGCGAACGCGCCGAAGGCGGTCGCGGCGACCTTGACACCGCTGCGTCCCAGCCCGGCGGCACGCCAGGCGAGGAGGACGCCGGCGGCGAGCACCCCGACCCAGCCGATCGAACTCAGCAGGTCGTACACGCCACCGACCGCGTCGGTGGCCGTGTTGGACAGGTGCAGCAGGAAGTACAGGAACAGCGGGTGGGTGTCGCGGTTGTCGACGACCCACCGGTTGGCGTCGTCGAGCGGCCCGGAGATGTCGACGTGCAGGGCGGCCGGCCAGCTGCCGCTGCCCCACAGGGCGATCCCGGCGGGCACCAGCACGACCGCGAGGGCGGCGAGCGCCAGCAGCTTGGCCTTCACGGGGTGGCGCAGGATGTCGCGGAGCGGCTGCCCGGTGATCCCCTTCTTCTCCGCGGCGGGCGCGGACACGGCGGCGGTCATCGAGACCACCGTCCCTCAGTACTTCGGCGGGCTGTCGGGTGCTGTCGGCGTATCACGCGGCGACCTCCTTGGGGCCGGTCGTGCCCGCCACGACCGCCAGCAGGTCGGCGTGGCCGACGACGCCCAGGCACCGGCCGTCCTCGACGACGCGGGCCGTCTTTCCGGTACGTGCCACGGCCTCGATCGCCTCGAAGACGGTCGCGCCGGGGGCCAGCGCCGGCCCTCCCTCGGCCTCGTCCCCGTCGGCGGGCCGCATCGCGGTGCGCACGGTCATGACCTGCTCGCGCGGCACGTCCCGTACGAAGTCCCGTACGTAGTCGTCGGCGGGGGCGCCCACAATCTCCTCCGGGGTGCCGAGCTGCACGATCCGGCCGTCCCGCATCAGCGCGATGCGGTCGCCGAGCTTGAGCGCCTCGCTCAGGTCGTGCGTGATGAAGACCATCGTGCGGCCCTCCTCGCGGTGCAGCCGTACGACCTCCTCCTGCATGTCCCGCCGGATGAGCGGGTCGAGCGCGCTGAACGGCTCGTCGAACAGCAGGACCTCCGGGTCGACGGCCAGCGCGCGGGCCAGCCCCACGCGCTGCTGCTGGCCGCCCGACAGCTGGCCGGGGCGGCGGTGCTCCATGCCCTCGAGGCCGACCTTGGCCACGACATCGGCGGCACGCGAGCGGCGCGCGGCCCTGCCCATGCCCTGGATCTCCAGCCCGTAGGCGACGTTGTCGAGGACCGAGCGGTGCGGCAGCAGCCCGAAGTGCTGGAAGACCATGGCGGCGCGGTGACGGCGCAGTTCACGCAGTCGCCCGGCGTCCATGGACAGCACGTCCTCGCCGTCGATGGCGATCGAGCCGGACGTGGGCTCGATGAGACGGGTCAGGCAGCGCACGAGGGTGGACTTGCCGGACCCGGACAGGCCCATGACGACGAAGACCTCGCCCTTGCGGACGTCGAAGGACACGTCGCGCACGGCGGCGGTGCATCCGGTGCGTTCCCGCAGTTCGGCGGGGGCGAGAGCGCCCAGCGCGGGGTCGGCGGGCACCCGGTCTGCCTTCGGACCGAAGACCTTCCACAGGTCGCGTACGGAGAAGACGGGCGGCGGCGGAGTGTTCATCAGGCATTGCCTCCCAGCAGGTCAGCGCATTTCTCCCCGACCATCAGCACGCCGATCATCGGGTTGACGGCGGTCATGGTCGGGAAGACGGAGGCGTCGGCGATCCGTACGCCGTCGAGCCCCCGGATCCTCAGGTCGGGTGTGACGACGGCGAGTTCGTCGTCGGCGGCACCCATCCGGCAGGTGCCGGCGGGGTGGTACACGGTGTGCGCGACCTTGCGCGCGTACTCGCTGAGCTCCTCGTCCGAGGTGACCTCGGGTCCCGGGCAGACCTCCCGCTTCAGCCAGCCGGCCAGCGGCTCCTGGGCCGCGATGCGCCGGGCGATGCGGATGCCGTCGACGAGGGTGCGGCCGTCGTAGTCGTCCTCGTCGGTGAAGTACCGGAAGTCGAGGGCGGGCTTGACCTCGGGGTCCGCGCTGGTCAGGTACAGCCGGCCGCGGCTCCTCGGCTTGGGGATGTTCGGGGTCATCGACACGCCGTGCGCGGGGCGTTCGTAGCCCAGGCGCTCCGGGTTGTCGGTGAACGGGACCTGGTAGAAGTGGAACATCAGGTCGGGCCCGTCCGAGGCGAGGTCCCGGCGGACGAACAGACCGGCGTCGCTGTCCATCGCCGAGTTCTCGGGGATCGGCCCGTGGGTCTCCCAGACGATGACGGACTCGGGGTGGTCGAGCAGGTTCTCGCCGACGCCCGGCAGGTCGTGGACGACGGGGATGCCGAGCTTCTCCAGGTCGGCGCGCGGCCCGATGCCCGAGTGCATGAGCAGCCTCGGGGTGTCCACGGCGCCCGCGCACACGAGGACTTCGCGCCGGGCCCGTACGACGTGCTCCTCGCCGTCCTTGGTGCGCACGTGCACGCCGGTGGCCCGGGCGCCCTCGAGCTCCAGGCGGAACGCCCAGGTCTCCAGGGCGATGTGCAGGTTCGGCCGGTCGAGGAAGGGGTGCAGGTAGGCGACCGAGGCCGAGGAGCGCTTGTTGTTCTCCGGGTGGTACGCGAGGTCGAAGAAGCCGACGCCCTCGTGGAACGGCTTGCTGTTGAAGCCCTCGATGCGCGGCACCTCGAGCGCGGTCTGCGCGGCGTCGACGAAGTCGCGGGCGATCGCGTTCCGGTCGGCTTCGTCGACGGGGACGATGTTGTTGCGCAGCTTGGCGAAGTACGGGTCCATCGACGCGGCGTCCCAGCCCTCGGCGCCCGCCTCGGCCCACTCGTCCCAGTCGGACGGCAGCGGTTTGAAGGCGATGAGGGTGTTGTGGGAGGAGCAGCCGCCGAGCACGCGGGCGCGGCTGTGGCGGATGTGCGAGTTGCCGCGGGGCTGCTCGGTCGTCGGGTAGTCGTAGTCCAGTTCGCCCCCGAGGAGTCCCATCCAGCGGCGCAGGGTGAGCACGTCGTCGCGGCCGACGTCGCTGGGGCCGCCCTCGATGACGGCGACGGTGACGTCGGGGTCCTCGGTGAGCCGGGAGGCGATCACGGATCCGGCCGTGCCGCCGCCGACGACGACATAGTCGTACACGGTGTGGTGCTCGGTCATGTGCTGTTCTCTCCGCTCAGCCCGCGAACCAGCGCACGGGGCGCGGGGCGAGGTTCTGGTAGATGTGCTTGGACTCGCGGTACTCGGCGAGACCCGTCGGGCCCAGCTCACGGCCGGTGCCCGACTTCCCGAAGCCGCCCCACTCCGCCTGCGGGAGGTAGGGGTGGAAGTCGTTGATCCACACGGTGCCGTGGCGCATCCGTCCGGCGACGCGGCGGGCGCGGCCGGCGTCGGCGGTCCACACGCCGCCCGCGAGGCCGTACTCGGTGTCGTTGGCGAGGGCGACGGCCTCGTCCTCCGTACGGAACGTCTCGACGGTGAGGACCGGCCCGAAGATCTCCTCACGGACGACCCGCATCCGGCGGTTGCACCGGTCGAGGACCGTGGGGCGGTAGAAGTAGCCGGGGCCGTCCGGACGTTCGCCGCCCGCCCTGAGCACCGCGCCCTCCTGCAGCGCGGACGCGACGAAGTCCTCGGTCCTCGCGAGCTGCTGTGCGGAGACGAGCGGGCCGCACTCGACGCCCTTGTCGGTGCCGCGTCCGAGCCGGATCTTCTCGGCGCGGCGGGCGAGTTCGGCGACGAAGCGCTCGCGCAGGGACTCCTCGACGATGAGGCGCGATCCGGCGGAGCAGACCTGGCCGCTGTGGATGAAGGCGGCGTTGAGCGCCTGGTCGACGGCGGTGTCGAAGCCTTCCTCGGTCGCGCAGGCGTCGGCGAAGACGACGTTGGGGTTCTTGCCGCCGAGTTCGAGGGCCACCTTCTTGACGGTGTCGGCGGCGGCGTGGGCGACCTTGGTGCCGCTGACGAGCCCGCCGGTGAAGGACACGAGGTCCACGTCGGGGTGCTCGGCGAGGCGTGCGCCGACGCTGTCGCCGGGACCGGTGACGAGGTTCGCGGCGCCGGGGGGCAGCCCGGCCTCCATCAGGAGCTCCATCAGCGCGACGGTGGTCAGCGGAGTGATCTCGCTGGGCTTGATCACGAAGGTGTTGCCGGCCGCGAGCGCCGGGGCGATCTTCCAGCTGGCCTGGAGCAGGGGGTAGTTCCAGGGCGTGATCAGCGCGCAGACGCCGACGGGCTCGTGGACGACCACGCTGTGGATCTCGTCGGACCCTGCGTCGACGACGCGGCCGCCGCTCTCGTTCATGACGAGGTCGGCGAAGTAGACGAAGGCGTCGCGCACGCAGTCGACGTCGGTGCGCCCCTCTTCGAGGGTCTTGCCGGCGTCCTGGCTCTCCAGACCGGCGATCCGCTCCCGGTCACGCTCCAGCAGGGCGGCGACGCGACGCAGCAGGGCGGCACGCTCGGCGACCGGCGTACGCGGCCAGGTCCCGTCGTCGAAGGCGGCCCGCGCGGCGGCCACGGCGTCGTCGGTGTCGGCGACGCCGCCCTCCGAGACGACGGCGAACACGCTCGTGTCGACGGGGTCGATGATCTCGCGCGTGGCGCCCGAGAGGGCCGAGCGCCATTCTCCGCCCACGTGGATGGTCTGTTGTGCTGCCGACACGTCGTGTTTGACCTTTCGTTCCCGTTTCGTCCTGCACCGGTCACACCCCGGCGATCTGGCCGCCTGCCCGGGGATCCCAAATCCATGCGGAACGGTTAACGGAAAGTGTCCTGCTTCACACCATGCGTGCGACGTACGTCACTCGCGCCCGAGGACGATCAAGGAGGCGGCGCATGGAGGCCGGCTCCCTTAGGGTCAGGTGCATGACCACGACCTTCAGCGAGCCGTTCCTCCGGCTCACCGAGCAGCACGCGGCCTGGGGCGCCGAACAGCTCGAAGCGTTCAACGAGTTCCTGCCCATGGGCGAGTGGAGCGCCGACCTCGGGGAGTGCCTGTACCGGCAGTCCGGCCGGGAGCTGCGGATCTCGCTGCTGGGCACATTCGACACCGACGAGCAGTCGTGGCTGTGGGCCTGGGCCAACCCCGGCTTCCAGGGCTCGCCCGTGGTGCACGCCGCCGAGACGCTCCGCGCGTACGGCCGAACCCACGGTCTGCCGGAGCTCACAAGTGAGCTGCTCCACCTCGCCGGGCACGAGGATCCGCGCCGCGCCGCGGAGACCCTGGCGTTCGCCGCGATGGGGGTACTCGGCGCGTCCGGCTACATCGGCGTGCAGGCCAACCCGTCCGCGCGCGCCTACCTGGTCCCCGACGACCCCCGGGTCCCCGTCGCCGAGCCGAACGCGATCACGCTCCCCCGCGTCCTGCTCACCGGAGCGGGGCTGCTGGGCGGCTCCGCGCGGCGGGTCGTCGAGGGCTACTTCGCCCACCACGATCTCCCCGTACGCCGGGCCGCCGACCGCATGAGCGCGGGCCTCCCCGACGGCGGCACGGTGGACGTCCTCTTCGACGACCTCGACCGCATCGCCTCCGTGCACATCAACTCGGGGTCACCGGCGGCCGTCTGAACGCACCCCGGCCTCCCGGCCCTGCGGCAGCGCGGAAAACAGCACGCCCCCGGAGGCCGGAGCCGCCGGGGGCGTGAACCGCTGTGTGCGGCAGGTCAGATGAGGCCGAGCTCGCGGACCGCCGCGCGCTCCTCCTCCAGCTCCTGCACGGACGCGTCGATGCGCGCACGCGAGAAGTCGTTGATCTCCAGGCCCTGGACGATCTCGTACTTGCCGTCCTTGCAGGTGACCGGGAAGGAGGAGATCAGGCCCTCCGGGACGCCGTAGGAGCCGTCCGACGGGATGCCCATGGAGGTCCAGTCGCCCTCGGCGGTGCCGTTCACCCAGGTGTGGACGTGGTCGATGGCGGCGTTCGCGGCCGACGCGGCCGAGGACGCGCCCCGGGCCTCGATGATCGCGGCGCCGCGCTTGGCGACGGTCGGGATGAAGGTGTCGGCCAGCCACGCCTCGTCGTTCACGGTCTCGGCGGCGTTCTTGCCCGCGATCTCCGCGTGGAAGATGTCCGGGTACTGGGTCGCCGAGTGGTTGCCCCAGATGGTGAGGCGCTTGATCTCGGAGACGGCGGCGCCGGTCTTGGCGGCCAGCTGCGAGATCGCGCGGTTGTGGTCGAGGCGGGTCATCGCGGTGAAGCGCTCGGCCGGTACGTCCGGGGCGGCGGCCTGCGCGATGAGCGCGTTGGTGTTGGCCGGGTTGCCGACGACGAGGACCTTGATGTCGTCCGCGGCGTTGTCGTTGATGGCCTTGCCCTGCGGCTTGAAGATGCCGCCGTTGGCGGACAGCAGGTCGCCGCGCTCCATTCCCTTGGTGCGGGGGCGGGCGCCGACCAGGAGGGCGACGTTGGCACCGTCGAAGGCCACGTTCGGGTCGTCGGTGATGTCGATGCCCTTGAGCAGCGGGAAGGCGCAGTCGTCGAGCTCCATGGCGGTGCCCTCGGCGGCCTTCAGGCCCTGCGGGATCTCGAGCAGGCGCAGCTTGACCGGCACATCCGCGCCGAGCAGGTGGCCGGAGGCGATGCGGAAGAGCAGCGCGTAGCCGATCTGGCCGGCCGCGCCGGTCACGGTGACGTTGACGGGAGTGCGGGTCATGGCGATCTCCGTATGACAGCTGGCGGTGGGCAACACTGCCCCTCGTGCGGGACATCTCGTCCACGCCCGACCTGAATCTTGACGTGAAGAGAATTCCAGCGGTCAGGCTATCCGACCCGGGCACTGGGCAATCCACACCCCCTTGTGGCGCGGCTCACCCGTCCGGACGACTCGCGAGCGCCGCTTCGCCCACCGTACGGCCGGTCGCGCCGCGATGCGCGTCGCGTCCTGACCGGGTGTACGGCGGCCAGGCCCTGCTGACCAGCCCGTTCCGGTCCGTGGCGGAACGATCACACGATGGCGGAATGGTCACCTCCGTGCCACAGGCCCCAGCCGTCCCTTGAACGCCCTTGGCGCGTGCATGACTCTTGAAACACGACGGCGCCCGTCCTCCCTCGGGGGAGAGGACGGGCGCCGCTCGCCGTTTCGGAGGGCCGCGAAGCCCTCTCTCGAGGACCTAGCGCACCGTGAAGTGCACGGCGTCCTCGAGGATCGGGATGTCCAGCCAGGGCTTCGGCTGCGTCACGAGCGCGAGCAGCACGATCGCCACGCCGAGCACGCCGTACGTGATCATGTCCGTGAAGCGCGAGCGCACGGCGAGCATGCCGACCGAGGGCAGGCAGCGCCGCAGTACGGCTCCGGTGATGAGCGCGACCCCGATGAGCATCGCGCCGACCCGGAAGGCCTCGGCGAAGGCGTCGGTGCCGACGACGAGGATGCCGGCCGCGGTCATCCCGAGGACGGTGAGCAGGGGCCACTGCCGCGCGGGAGCGGGGGCGTCCTTGGGCGCGGCGCGCCCGCCGCCCTCGGGCCGCGCGGTGTCCCGCGTGACGGCGGGAGGCCGCCGCGAGGGCTTCTTCTCCCCGGCCCCGCCGGGACCGGCCTCCTGCCGCGCGTCGTCGGCGGCCCCGTCGTCTCGGGGGCCACCCGGCTCTCCGGCCGCGGACCGGGCCCCGCCCGGCGCGGCAGCGCCCGCGTCAAGGCCGCCCGGCCCCGCGACGGGCGCGTCGTGATCCGCGGGCCCGTCCGTGACAGCCTCGGCGGGCCCGGCGACGGGCGCGGCACCGTCACGGCCGGCCGGCGCGGCAGCGCCCGCGGCGGCGTCGTCGGGGACCTCGTTCGTGCGTACGCCCATGGCGCCGGCTCAGCCCTCGGTCGTGGCCGACGCCGCGCGCTCGGCCGCCTCGACCACGTTGACCAGCAGTTGCGCGCGGGTCATCGGGCCCACGCCGCCCGGGTTGGGGGCGACCCAGCCGGCCACCTCGGCGACACCGGGGTGCACATCGCCGACGATCTTGCCGTTCTCGTCGCGGCTGACGCCGACGTCCAGCACGGCCGCGCCCGGCTTGACGTCCTCGGGCTTGATCAGGTGCGGGACACCGGCAGCGGCGACGATGATGTCCGCCTGCTTCAGGTGCGCCGACAGGTCACGCGTGCCCGTGTGGCACTGCGTCACCGTGGCGTTCTCCGACTTGCGGGTCAGCACCAGCGGCATCGGCCGGCCGATGGTGATGCCGCGGCCGACGACCACCACGTTCGCGCCCTTGATCCCCACGCCGTGGTGGCGCAGCAACTGCACGATGCCGTACGGCGTGCAGGGCAGCGGGCCCTCGATGCCGAGCACGAGGCGGCCGAGGCTCATCGGGTGCAGACCGTCGGCGTCCTTGGCCGGATCCATGAGCTCCAGGACACGGTTTGCGTCGATGCCCTTGGGAAGCGGGAGCTGCACGATGTAGCCGGTGCACTCGGGGTTCTCGTTGAGCTCCCGTACGACCGCCTCGATCTCCTCCTGCGTCGCGGTCCCGGGCAGTTCGCGCTGGATGGAGGCGATGCCGACCTGCGCGCAGTCGCGGTGCTTGCCGTTGACGTACCAGCGGCTTCCCGGGTCGTCCCCGACGAGCAGGGTCCCGAGACCCGGGGTGACACCCCGCTCCTTGAGGGCCGCCACGCGGGCGGTCAGATCGGACTTGATCGCGGCTGCGGTGGCCTTGCCGTCGAGAATCTGGGCAGTCATGCCCCCATCCTCCCGGATGGACCCGTCCCGGTTCCAATCCGGTCCGCCGCGATCTCGCACTTCGGGCGAACAGCAGGTTGCACTTGCACAACACATACGGATACCGGCTGGACAAGAAGTCGACGGTAATACGACGATGAGCCCGCGCAGTGCCGCGGGCAGTGCCGGGGGGCAAAACAGGAAACAACCATGCAGTTCCTCCGCTCGGACCGCGTCGTCCCTGGATCATCCAACGGAGGAACCCCACCCATGAGCTTCGGCGACCCGAACAACCCGTACGGCCAGCAGCAGGGCCAGCAGCCCGGCTACGGCTACCCGCAGGCCCCGCCGGTCCAGCCGTACGCGGGCGGCGGCTACCCGACCGGTCCGACGGAGATGCCGGGCGGCGTCAAGGCGGCCCGCGTGATGCTCTTCGTCATCGCCGGCTTCCAGGTGATCGGTGCGATCTTCGCCGCGATGGGCGCCGTCGGCCTCAACGAGGCCAAGAACGACCCGGCACTCAAGGACGACCTCCAGTTCCAGCAGATCGCCGACATGTCGGTCGGCGCGGTGTGGGCCATCGCCCTGCTGATCCTGCTGTGGGGTGTGCTCGCCATCTTCCTCGGCGTCAAGTTCGGCAGCGGCGGCAACGGCATCCGCGTCACCGCGATGGTCTTCGGCATCATCACGGCGGTCCTGGGCATCTACCCGTTCGTCCTGGTCGGCCTGGTGCACACCGTGCTCGCCATCCTCATCACCGTCTTCGTCGGCAAGTCCGACGGCGGTGCCTGGTTCAACCGCCAGCGCGTCTGACCCCGCGCAGCACCTCACGTGCGAAGGCCGTGAACCCGCTCCGGCGAGGGTTGACGGCCTTCGGCTGTTTTCCGGCACTCTCGTGCCACTCCGAACGTGCCACTCCGAACGGCGCAGGGGCCCGCTGGTTGCTCACCAGCGGGCCCCTGCGCCGTTGTCGGCGGAACCTGCGGAACCTCAGTGGAAGAAGTGGCGCGTGCCCGTGAAGTACATCGTCACGCTTGCCTTCTTCGCCGCCTCCACGACCAGCTCGTCGCGGACCGAACCGCCGGGCTGGACCACGGCCTTGACGCCCGCGGCCGTGAGGATCTCCAGGCCGTCGGGGAAGGGGAAGAACGCGTCGGACGCCGCGTACGAGCCACGTGCGCGCTCCTCGCCCGCGCGCTCGACCGCGAGCTTCGCCGAGTCGACGCGGTTGACCTGGCCCATGCCGACGCCGACGGAGGCCCCGTCCTTGGCGAGCAGGATCGCGTTCGACTTGACCGCGCGGCAGGCACGCCAGGCGAAGGCCAGCTCGGCGAGCTCTTCGGCGGACAGCGCCTCGCCCGTGGCGAGCGTCCAGTTCGCCGGGTCGTCGCCGTCGGCCTGGAGACGGTCGGTGACCTGGAGCAGCGCGCCGCCGTCGATCGGCTTGAGCTCGACCGGGTTCGCCGGGGCGCCCTCGGCGCGCAGCACGCGGATGTTCTTCTTCTTGGCCAGGACCTCGACCGCGCCGTCCTCGTAGCCGGGCGCGACGATGACCTCGGTGAAGATCTCCGCGACCTGCTCGGCCATCGCGACCGACACCGGGCGGTTGACGGCGATCACGCCGCCGAACGCGGACAGCGGGTCGCAGGCGTGCGCCTTGCGGTGCGCCTCGGCGACATCGGCGCCGATCGCGATGCCGCACGGGTTGGCGTGCTTGATGATCGCGACGCAGGGCTCGGAGTGGTCGTACGCGGCCCGGCGCGCGGCGTCGGTGTCCGTGTAGTTGTTGTACGACATCTCCTTGCCGTGCAGCTGCTCGGCCTCGGCGAGACCGCCGGTGCCCGAGGTGTAGAGCGCGGCGGGCTGGTGCGGGTTCTCGCCGTAGCGCAGCACGTTCTCGCGCTCCCAGGTGGCGCCCAGGAAGTCGGGGAAGTCGCTCTCGTCGGCGGGGGCGTAGGAGGACGCGAACCAGGAGGCGACCGCGACGTCGTACGCGGCGGTGTGCTGGAACGCCTCGGCCGCGAGCCGCTTGCGGGCCGTGAGGTCGAAGCCGCCCTCGCGGACGGCCGCGAGCACGTCCGCGTAACGGGCCGGGCTGGTGACGACGGCCACGGACGGGTGGTTCTTGGCGGCGGCGCGGACCATGGACGGGCCGCCGATGTCGATCTGCTCGACGCACTCGTCGGGGCTCGCGCCGGAGGCGACGGTCTCCTTGAACGGGTACAGGTTCACGACGACCAGCTCGAACGGCTCCACGCCCAGCTCGGCGAGCTGCTCGCGGTGCGCGTCCAGACGCAGGTCCGCGAGGATGCCGGCGTGCACCCGCGGGTGCAGCGTCTTGACCCGGCCGTCGAGGCACTCGGGGAAGCCGGTCAGCTCCTCGACCTTGGTCACGGGCACCCCGGCCGCGGCGATCTTCGAGGCGGTCGAGCCGGTGGACACGAGCTCGACGCCTGCCTCGTGCAGCCCGCGGGCAAGCTCCTCAAGACCCGTCTTGTCGTAGACACTGATCAATGCGCGACGGATGGGCTTGTTACCCGACTTATTCACCGACATGAACCTTTCGTCCCTCAATGCTGTAGCCGTGCCGGGCGAGACGCCCCACGACCTCGACGAGCAGCGAACGCTCGACTTCCTTGATGCGCTCGTGCAGAGCGGCTTCGTCGTCCGTGTCCCGGATCTCGACCACGCCCTGGGCGATGATCGGTCCGGTGTCGACGCCGTCGTCGACGAAGTGGACGGTGCACCCGGTGACCTTCGCGCCGTACGCCAGCGCGTCCCGCACGCCGTGGGCACCGGGGAAACTGGGCAGCAGCGCAGGGTGCGTGTTGACGATGCGCCCGCCGAACCGCGCGAGGAACTCCTTCCCCACGATCTTCATGAACCCCGCCGAGACCACCAGGTCCGGACCGTACGCGGCGGTGGCCTCGGTCAGGGCCGCGTCCCACTCCTCACGGGTGGCGAAATCCTTCACCCGGCACACGAAGGTCGGCAGCCCCGCCCGCTCGGCCCGCTCCAGCCCGGCGATGCCCGACCGGTCCGCACCGACGGCGACGACCCGCGCCCCGAACCCGTCGGGATCGGCGGCGATGGCATCGAGCAGGGCCTGGAGGTTCGTCCCCGATCCGGAGACCAGGACGACGAGGCGGGCGGCAGCCACAGGGGGACTCTTTTCGCGTTGCGGTGCGGCTTTGTGCGGTCGTACGAACGAATCGCATCCCTGGATACGGGGAACTCTACGAAGGGGCCGACCGTCAGCAACGATACCGGCACTCAGCACGGCCCCCACGGGACGGGGGCGTGGCCGGGGGGTAGCGTCTGAGGGCAGAGCACCCGCCCGGACGCCGTTCGACGACGGGCATGACGAGGGGAAGACGTTCACCAGATGCCGGACCGACGCCACCGTACGAACCTCCTGTTGACGCGGGAGCGCCAGTCCACGGACGACGACAATCCCTTCGCGCCCCCGCCGGAGGGCCGGCCGGACCAGCCGTGGCGGCCCCGTCAGCCGTCGGACGACGGCTCGTCCTCCGACGGCCGTTCGTCGGGCTCCTCGGGCTCGTCCCCGGACGGCTCGGACGGCACCGACGGCTCGAACGAGTCGAACTGGGGCAGCCAGTGGAGCAGCCGCCAGCCGGGCCGCTCGTCCGGCGGCTTCGGCGGCCGCCCCGGCGGCCAGCGGGGCGACCAGAACGGCCCGGAGGGCGGCGGCCCCGGCCCCGGCGGCCTGCGCTGGGACCCGACGGACCCGGTCCAGCGGCGGGCGCGGTACGCGCTGCTCGGTGGCATGTGGGCGTTCTTCTTCGCGCTGTTCGACTTCCCGGAGATCGCGCTGCTGCTGGGCGCGCTCGCCGTGTACTGGGCGATCAGCTCCCTGCGCGCCAAGCCTCGGCGCACCACCCCCGAAGCGGTGACGAGCGGGGCGCCGTCGGCCGCGCCGGCGCCGTCCCCCCAGTCGAGCAGGCCGCAGATCACGTCGGCGATGAGCGGCCTGGTCATGGCGGGCATGGCGCTGCTGATCGTGGCCGCGTCGTTCACCGCGCAGCTGGTGTACCGCGACTACTACACCTGCGTGAACGACGCCCTGACGAAGTCCGGCCAGATGGCCTGCAACGATCTTCTCCCGGAGCCTCTGCGGGACGTGCTGGGCGTGAAGGAGTAGCTCCCGCCTCCCACGGACGTGAGACGGCCCGGACCGCGACGGCGGTCCGGGCCGTTGCGCGTCCCGCGTCAGACGGCGGCTGCGCGTCCCGCGTCAGACGGCGGCCGGCGGATCGTCCCCGGGCCGGGCGTCGGTGGCGGCGGCGGAGTCCGTCCCCGCCTCGGGCCCGGTTCCGGTGGAGCGGGCGCCCGGCTCCCCGTCCACGGCCGGCTCGGCGGAATCCGCGGGCCCGGCCGCTTCCTCGGACAGGGCGGGCTCGGCTGCCTCTCCGGCCGGGCCCGCCGCCGGGGGCGCCGGGGTGGTCCGCGCGCTCCAGGTGTCCGCCGGAAGGAAGTCGTACGGCTCGAAGTCCTCGTCCGGGGCCGGCTCCCCGGCGAACTCCGGCGCCACCGCCGGGGGCGTCACCGCGTCGCGCGCGGGACCGGCCCCGGTTCCGGCCCCCGGCTCCTCCGTCACACCCGCGCCGCGCACCCGCCATGCGCGCAGCGCCACGGCCACCGGAACCGCGACCACCGACGTCCAGAGCAGGGCGGCCGCGCCCGTCAGCCACCACACCGGCCCGAACTCCGCGAGCCGTTCTCTGCCGAGCGGACCGCCCGCCGCCGCGGCGAGCACGGCCATGAGCGCCCCGCAGCCGACGGACCCCAGCAGAGCCGCCAGCGCCGTGCCGCCGCGTGTCCACGCCTGCTCCCGCTCGCCGTACCGGGGTGCCGCCGCGTGGACGGTACGCCACGCGACGCACAGGCCCGCCACGACCGGAACCGCTGCCGCCGCCCAGTGCGGGGCCGTTCCGGGGCCGGGGCCCGGCACGGCCGCGAGCAGCGGGAACTTCGGGAGCGCGGGTGTGCCGGTCAGCGCGAGCGGAGTGGCCGTGGCGCCCGTGCCGAGCGCGAACCCGGGGCCGAGCCCGTAGGCCGCGGCCCACACTGCCGCGTTCGGCAGCAGGGCCAGCACGAGCAGGACGACGGCCAGGCGGCCGGACCAGTCGCCGGCGAGGTCGAGGAAGGATGCCTGCGCCGCGTGTCGGTGCGCGACGAGGGACACCACCACGAGCACCACGCCCCCGCCCACCATCACCAGGGCGCCGACGGCCGCCGAGCGCAGCGCCACGGCGACCCGGCTGCGGGCGAGGGCGACCCGCAGCCCCTGCGGCAGCCCGGCCGGGAGCGGCCCGAGCGGGCAGCCGCTCGCCGCCCACACCCCGCCGGCGGCGGCCAGGAACGCGAGGAGCGGTACGCGCACGAGAGCGCTCAGCGGTTCGGCGGCGACCGGGCCGCCCGCCGCGTAGAGCACGACGGGCGCCCCGACCAGCACGTACCCGGTGGTCACGGCGGTCAGCGCGCCCGACGCGGACGCCCGGGGCCGCGACGCGTCGGGCTCGAGCGCGTCGCGCGCCGCCCGGTGCGCGAGCCATACGGGCAGCGCGGCCAGCAGCAGGGGCACGACGCCCACCGGGGCGGGGAGCTGCGAGAGGGTGTCCGTGCGGACGAGCTCCGCCCCGTGCGCGAGCAGCCACAGCGCGGTGGCGAGGCGCAGGGCGCCGCCGGGGCCGCTGTCCGGGAACGGCGAGCTGATCCACATCAGCATCACCAGCGCGGTGATCACACCGAGGCCGAGTCCGGCCGCGGTCGCACCGCGGACGCATCCGGCGACGAACGCCGCCGACGCCCCGCCCTGGACGGCGACCGGCGCCTGCGGCAGGGGCGGGCTGTGATCGGTCAACTGGGTCACGCGGCCATGCTGCCAACGACACGCGCTTTCACCCGGTAACGGGCCAATGGCCGTTGTGTCGCTAAAAATACGCTTATGCCATTTACTGCCGAGTGCCGTGTCGCATGGAGCCCCGCATGACACAGAGCGCCACACACTCCGCGTCAGGATCATCGCCGCTCCCTCCGCCCAAGGAGCGGCGAAGGCTTCGCGAGGCGAAGTCGCTGACCGAGACGCAGATCGCCACGATGCTCGGTGTCACCGGCGCCACGATCAGGTCCTGGGAGACCGGCCGCACGAGCCCCCGGGGCCGCGAACGGGAGGCGTACGCGAAGCTGCTCGCCGCCTTCGAGGCGGAACGGGCCGCACCCTCGGAGGAGAGGGCCGCGGACGAGACGGCACCGGGGTCCGAGGCTCCTGAGCCGGCGAACGAGCCGGTCCACGAGGCACCCGAGCCGGCACCCGAGCCGGGCCCGGAGACGGTCCCCGTCGCGGAGACGGCCGAGCGGACGGACGGCTCGGAGCGGCAGCCGGTCCCGGACGACCGGGACGCCGACGCGGGCCCGGCCCCTGCCGAGCCGCCGCTGCCCGTGCCGCTGCTCGTGCCGCTCGCCGGAATGACGCCCGCCGAGGCGTTCGACGCGCTCTACGCGTACGCCGCGCCCGAACTTCTCCGCCAGACCTACGTGCTCACCGGCCGTCGTGGCCTCTCGCAGGAATCCGTCGAGCGCGCCTTCCACCTCGCCTGGCAGCACTGGCCCGAGGTCGCCGTCGACCGGGACCCGGCAGGCTGGGTGCGGGCGGCCGCCTACGACTGCGCCCTGTCGCCCTGGCAGCGGCTGCGCCCCGCCCACCGGCACGCCGACGAGCCGCTGGACGACCCGGACAGGCGCGCCCTGATGCAGGCGTTTCAGGAGCTGCCCCCGTCCTACCGACGGTCCCTTCTGCTCTACGACGGAGTCGGGCTCGACCTGCCGGGGACGGCCGCGGAGACCGAGGCGAGCACCCCCGCCACCGTGAGCCGCGTCCTGAACGCCCGTGAGGCCGTGGCCGAACGGCTGCCCCGTCTCGCCGAAACAGCGGTGCTCCGGGACGAGCTCAGTGCGCTCGTCCGGGCGGCGCCCACGCCCCGCCCGACTCCCGCCGGGGCGGTACGCACGGGGTGCGAGCGCCGGGCCGAGATGTGGACCAGGGCCGTGGTCGCGGCGACCACGCTGATCGTCCTGGCGACGGCTCTGGCGCTGCTGACGTCGCCCCGGCAGTACGAGCCGCCCGTGCCGCCGAGCCAGCAGGTCGAGGGTGTACCGCCGCCGCACGGCGGCCCCCAGGTGCTCAGCGGGGCTCCCTACAGCGGCCCGCGGCAGCTCAGCGCCAAGGACCGGAAGCTGCGCGACAAGCTGCGCGCCGAGCCGGCCGCAGGGCCGCAGCGGCTGCTGCCGCAGCTCCGCTGAGGACCGCCGGGAAAGACCTGTGGGCCCGCCCCCGGAGATCCGGGAGCGGGCCCACACGGTGTCCGGGACGACTCAGCCCGCGAGGATGGCGCGCGCGAGCTTGGCCGTCTCGGTCGGCGTCTTGCCGACCTTGACACCCGCGGCCTCCAGGGCCTCCTTCTTGGCCTGTGCGGTGCCAGAAGAGCCGGAGACGATGGCGCCGGCGTGGCCCATGGTCTTGCCCTCGGGCGCGGTGAAGCCCGCGACGTAGCCGACGACCGGCTTGGTGACGTTGGCCTTGATGAAGTCGGCCGCACGCTCCTCGGCGTCGCCGCCGATCTCGCCGATCATGACGATCAGGTCGGTGTCGGGGTCGGCCTCGAACGCGGCGAGCGCGTCGATGTGCGTCGTACCGATGACCGGGTCGCCACCGATGCCGACGGCGGAGGAGAAGCCGATGTCGCGGAGCTCGTACATCATCTGGTAGGTCAGCGTGCCGGACTTGGACACGAGACCGATGCGGCCGGGCTTGGTGATGTCACCCGGGATGATGCCGGCGTTGGACTGGCCCGGGGTGATCAGACCGGGGCAGTTCGGGCCGATGATGCGGGTCTTGTTGCCCTTGGACTTCGCGTACGCCCAGAAGGCGGCGGAGTCGTGGACGGCGATGCCCTCGGTGATGACCACGGCGAGGGGGATCTCGGCGTCGATGGCCTCGACCACGGCGGCCTTGGCGAAGGCCGGCGGCACGAAGAGGACGGAGACGTTCGCGCCCGTCTTCTCCATCGCCTCGGCGACGCTGCCGAAGACCGGTACCTCGGTGCCGTCGAAGTCGACGGACGTGCCGGCCTTGCGCGGGTTCACGCCGCCGACGATGTTCGTGCCGTCGCCGAGCATGAGCTTGGTGTGCTTCATGCCCGTGGCACCGGTCATGCCCTGGACGATGACCTTGCTGTCCTTGTTCAGGAAGATAGCCATGGTTCTACGATCCCTCTTCCCTTACTTCGCAGCAGCGGCGAGCTCGGCGGCCTTGTCGGCCGCACCGTCCATGGTGTCCACGCGCTGCACCAGCGGGTGGTTGGCGTCGGAGAGGATCTTGCGACCCAGCTCCGCGTTGTTGCCGTCGAGGCGCACGACGAGCGGCTTGGTGACCTCTTCGCCCTTGGAGGCGAGGAGCTGGAGGGCCTGGACGATGCCGTTGGCGACCTCGTCGCAAGCGGTGATGCCACCGAAGACGTTGACGAAGACGGACTTGACGTCCGGGTCGCCGAGGATGATCTCGAGGCCGTTCGCCATGACCTCGGCGGAGGCGCCGCCGCCGATGTCGAGGAAGTTGGCGGGCTTCACGTTGCCGTGCGCCTCACCGGCGTAGGCGACGACGTCGAGGGTCGACATGACCAGACCCGCGCCGTTGCCGATGATGCCGACCTCGCCGTCGAGCTTGACGTAGTTGAGGTTCTTGGCCTTGGCGGCAGCCTCGAGCGGGTTGGCTGCGGCCTTGTCCTCGAGGGCCTCGTGCTCCGGCTGGCGGAAGTCGGCGTTCTCGTCGAGGGAGACCTTGCCGTCCAGCGCCAGGATGTCGCCGGAGGCGACCTTGGCGAGCGGGTTGACCTCGACGAGGAGCGCGTCCTCGGCGATGAAGGTCTTCCACAGGGTCACGAGGACCTCGGCGACCTTCTCGGCCACGTCGGCCGGGAACTGCGCCTGCGCGACGATCTCGCGGGCCTTCTCGATGCTGACGCCCTCGTTGGCGTCGACCGGGACCTTGGCGAGCTTCTCGGGCGTCGTCGCCGCGACCTCCTCGATGTCCATGCCGCCCGCGACGGACGCCATGGCGAGGAAGGTGCGGTTGGTGCGGTCGAGGAGGTACGAGACGTAGTACTCCTCGAGGATTTCCGGAGCGGTCTCCGCGATCATCACCTTGTGGACCGTGTGGCCCTTGATGTCCATCCCGAGGATGTCCGTCGCGCGAGCGACGGCCTCGTCCGGGGTGGCGGCCAGCTTGACGCCGCCGGCCTTGCCGCGGCCGCCGACCTTCACCTGCGCCTTGACGACCGACTTGCCGCCCAGCCGCTCGGTCGCTTCGCGCGCCGCCTCAGGCGTGTCGATGACTTCACCGGCCAGCACCGGTACACCGTGCTTGGCGAAGAGGTCCCTCGCCTGGTACTCGAACAGGTCCACGCGCGTCCGTCCCTTTTCTGATGATCGCGGTTCGTTGTCTGCGTGGGCGTGCCGCGAAGGGCAACGTGACTGCTCTGTCACAAGGGAGGCACACACGGTGTCCGTGGGCGCGGCATGTCCGCCTGGCAGGTTATCCCCGCTGGAGGCGGGTCCCTAAATCACAGATCACACCTGGGCGGTGATTACGGTCACAGATCGCGACTCACCGTGCTCGGAGCGGATGTGTGAGGACGGGCGGCCTTCCGTGCGCAGGGCCGCCCGTGAAGCCGTCGCGCGGGGACGCCCCGCGCGACGGCCGGAGTGCGGACGTGCTCAGATGCCGTACGGCAGGTAGCTCGGGGTCACGTCGGAGACGACGCCCTGGACACCGGCGACGGCGTTGCCCGCGAGAGGCGCGGCGTCGGCCTGGACGTCGCCCGTGACGGCCTGCGCGAACGGCTGCGCCTCGGAGACGACACCGCCCGCGAACGGCTGCGCCTCGGAGACGACACCGCCCGCGAACGGGCCGACCTCGGCGGTCACTCCGTACGCCAGGCCGGTGGCGCTGCCGCCGACTCCCTGGGCGAGCGGCTCCACGTGCTCGACGACGGCGTCGACCAGCGGCTGCACCTCGGAGAGCACAGCGCCGGCGAACGGGCCGACCTCGCCGGTCACCCCGTACGCGAACGGCTGCACCTCTTCGGCGACGCCGTACGCGAACGGCTGCACCTGCTCGGTGACCCCGTAGGCGAACGGGGCAACGTCGGAGACGACACCCTGGGCGAGGACGCCCGAGTCGGCGACGGCCTGGTGCGCGACCGGCTGGACACCGGTCACGGCGGTGGCGACGATCGGCGGCAGGACGGCCGCGGACGTCTCGTCCACGATCGGGCCGGACGCGGCGACCAGGCCCTCGGCCCGGGCCTGCGCGTCGGAGGGGGTCTCCTCCAGGTGGGCCGCGAACGCGGAGAGCGGGCCGAAGAGGTAGTCGATGTCCGCGTCGACCTGCGGGGCCTGGACCTGGGGTGCCTGGACCTGCGGGGCCTGGACCTCGGGGACCTGGACCTGCGGCGTCTCGACGGACGGGGTCTCGTACGCGGGGAGCTCGCCGTCGACGTAGTGGCGGGCCTGGTCCTGCACCCCGGACGTCACGTCCGGGACGCCGACCGGCGGCAGCCCGGTCTCGAGCTCGGCGCCGACGAGGCCGATCCCGGCGGCTCGGACCTCGGCCGAGGCACCGTCGGTGCCCGCATCGGTCGTGACGCCGACGGCGTCGGTGACCTCGTCCACCAGGTCCGGCGTGGAGAGCGGCGCGGAGACCGGCAGTTCGTCGGCGCTCGCGGCGGCGGTGCCGAGGGCCCACATGCCGGTGGCCGTGGCGGCTACGGCGATGGAGCGGCGGATGTTCTTGTTCATGCTCGGGTGATCCTTCGAATTCGTTCGGCGGTCCGGAAGCGGTGGAACGGTTCCGGAGTGGAGGGCAGACCTGCCCACCCCCGCGCGGCAGGTCAGGAGGCGGGGGAAGGCCTGCCCTAGCCGGGGAATTCGAGAATGTCGCGCGGCCTGTCGCGGGTCGGGGGCTCGGCCGCCGGACAGACCTGGCCGGACACGAGCGCGTCCCGCGCTCCGTCCGCGCACGCCGCCCCGTGCTGGTCGCCCGGGCGCGGCGTGTGGTTCTCGCCGCTGTGCTGCACGGTCCCGGGCACGAAGCCGCAGGGGCGGACCGGCTGCGGGCCCTGATCGGGCGCCGACACGAGGACGGGCGTCACGGCCGGTGCGACGGGCGCGTCCGGCGACCACCCCGGCCACGTACCGCCGGCGTACCCGGCGGCAGGGCCGGAACGGGCGTCGGCGGCGGGCTGTCCGGCCGCACCGGCGTCGCCGGTCACGGCCGAAGCCGTGGCCGTGAGACCGCTGCCCCGGCCCGTGGAGGGCTCGATGTCCGGCACGGGCCACGCGGCCTCGGGACCGCTGGGGATCGCGGGCAGTTCACCCGGGGCGGGGAGCGGCAGCGCCCGGGACAGCACCTCGGTGAGGTCGTGCACGGTCCCGACGACGGGCCGCACCGCCTCACGGACGCCGTCCGCCGCGTCCCCGGCGGCACGCCGGAGTTCGCGGATCGCCGCGTGCTCCCTTGCGTCCTGACCCGGCGGCAAGGAGCCGGCCAGGTCGTCCGGCCCGGCCACGTCGCCCAGGCCGTCCGCCTCTTCCGCGTCGGCACGGCCTGCGACGCCGGAGCGGACGTCCGCACCCGCTTCCGCCTCGGCACGGACCTCGGCGTGTGCCTCCACGGCGTGCGCCTGACTGCCGCAGAGCAGACCGAGCGTCAGGAGCCCCGCGAGGAGCAGCAGAACGCGCAGCGCACGCGAACCTGCCACCGCCCGGCGCAGCGCGCACAGGACGGCAGCGGGAGAAAGCGCTGCGGAGGTCACGGAGGAAGAGCCCTTTTCGGTCGGGAGCGGCACGATGCTCGCACGAGCCTCCGGGGGCGGCGCAAGTCCCGTGTTACTGATGAGTCACCATGTCTGCCGATGCGGCCGATACACCGTCATGTCCGGTATGACCGATCGCGTCGTCCTTCCATCGCACCCCTTCAGGGTCCCGCCTGGGCACCCGCCGCGCTTGTCCCCCGGCCGGTTCGAACGGGACCTGTGCGCCTCGCGCCGGCGCGCCTGCCTGGTGCCCGGCCCGCATGTCACGTCGGACGCCGGGGACTTCGGCCGGCGGACTCAGTCCGCCGCCGGCACCGGAAGCGGGCGCTTCTCCATCGCCGCCGCCATGACGTCCGGGAACAGGTCCGGCGTGCACGCGAAGGCCGGTGCGCCGAGGGCCGCGAGCGCCGCCGCGTGCTCACGGTCGTAGGCCGGCGCGCCCTCGTCGGAGAGCGCGAGCAGCGCGACGAACTGCACGCCCGACGCCTTCATGGCCGCGACGCGCTTGAGCATCTCGTCCCGTATGCCGCCCTCGTAGAGGTCGCTGATGAGCACGACCACGGTGTCCGCGGGGCGGGTGATCTGCGACTGGCAGTACGCGAGCGCCCTGTTGATGTCCGTCCCGCCGCCGAGCTGCGTGCCGAACAGCACGTCCACCGGATCGTCGAGCTGGTCGGTCAGGTCCACCACCGCCGTGTCGAAGACGACGAGCCGCGTCGCGATGGAGCGCATCGAGGCCAGCACCGCGCCGAACACCGAGGCGTACACGACGGACGCTGCCATCGACCCCGACTGGTCGATGCAGAGGACGACCTCCTTCTTCACGGACTGCGACGCCCGCCCGTAACCGATGAGGCGCTCGGGGACGACGGTGTTGAACTCCGGCAGGTAGTTCTTCAGGTTCGCCCGGATCGTGCGGTCCCAGTCGATGTCGCGGTGGCGCGGCCGGCTGATCCTGGCGGAACGGTCCAGCGCTCCCGTCAGCGTGGAGCGCGTACGGGTGGCGAGCTTCTTCTCCAGCTGCTCGACGACCTTGCGCACGACCGCCCTCGCGGTCTCCTTCGTCGTCTCGGGCATCGCCTTGTTGAGGGAGAGCAGCGTGCCGACGAGGTGGACGTCCGCCTCCACCGCCTCCAGCATCTCCGGCTCCAGCAGGAGCGTCGACAGACCGAGGCGGTCGATCGCGTCCCGCTGCATGACCTGGACGACGGAACTGGGGAAGTACGTACGGATGTCGCCGAGCCAGCGGGCCACGGACGGCGCGGACGCGCCGAGTCCGGCGGAACGGCTCCCTGAGCGGGAACCGGTCCCGGCGCGGGCGCCGTAGAGCGAGGTGAGCGCGCCGTCCATCGCGGCGTCCGTGCCGGTCAGGGCGCAGCCGGTGCCGTCAGCCTCCTCGCCGCCCAGCACCAGCCGCCACCGGCGCAGCCGCTCGTCGTGGCCGGCAGCGGTCTGTGTCGTCGCCGGTGTCATCGGGCCACCCCCGCAAGGTCGTTGTCGTCGATGCCGAGAAGCAGGCGCAGTACGGGCAGGACCGCGTCGGCGCGCGCGTCGTCGAGTCCCGGCCCGAAGCCCGGGACCGCGGTCTCCGCGTGGGCCGGGCCAGCGGCCGCGGCCGGCCCGCGGCGCACGAGCTCGCCGAGTGTCCGTCGCACGCCGGGCTCGTACGCCGAGAACGTGCGCCGCAGCAGAGGCAGCACGTCCGTGAACGCGTCCGCGGGCACCCCCGTCAGCCAGGCGTCCACCAGACCGAGCAGCCGTTCGTCGTGGACGAGCAGCAGCCCTCCTCCGGATGTCCCGCCGACGAACCCCTCGATCCACGCGGCCGCTTCGGCCGGCTGCGTGGCCGGGGAGAGAGCGAGGGCCATGAGCCGGGCGGCCTCGTCCTCCGCGAGCCGTCCGTCGTCCAGCAGCAGCCGCGCCGCGCGCCCGCGTATGACGCCGGGAACCGATTCGCGGACGGCGAGCTTGCGCAGCACCGCCTGCCAGCGCCCGGCCATCTCGGCGGAGTCGGGCAGCAGTCCGATCGCGCTGTGCACGCCGTCGAGATGGCCGCGCATCTCCGCGGCGGCGTCGGCGTCGAGGCCGCCGCAGGCGGGCGGCAGCCCGACGCAGATCCGCTCGGCGAGACCGGCAGCGACCTCGGCGAGCGCGGCCGTGTCCGTGGCCCGCACGTCCCCGTACCGCAGGGAGCGGGCGAGGGCGGGCAGCGCCTGGGCGAGGTGGCTCACGTCCGCGTCGAGGGCGGCCCGGTCGGCGAGCGCGGTCATCACCACGGGGAGCGCGTCGGGCAGTTCGGCGAGGAGGCACTGCTCGGCCAGTGCCGTGACGTCCCCGAGTGCCGTGGCCGCGAGGGCCTGCGACTCGGCCTTCGCCGTGGCGGCCGAGAGCACGGTGGTGCCCCATACGCCCGCCTCGGCGACCCTGACGAACAGCTCGGGCTCCCAGCGCAGCCGCCACGTCTCGCGGAACGTGCCGGTGCTCCCCCGCCCGGCCGCCGGCTCGCCCCAGTGGACACCGAGGAGGCGCAGCCGGTGCAGCAGCCGGCTCTTGCCGCCGTCGCTGTCCTTGCGCAGGTCGAGCTCCAGCTCGCGCTCCAGCGCCTCCGGCTTGAGGCGGAGGCTGCGCTGCTGCCTGGCCAGATCGCGCTGCAGCGGAACGGCCGGGGCGTCGTCCGGCACTTCGCCGAGCACGTCGCCGACGACGAGCCGGTCCCTGACGAGGTCGAGCGGCACGTCGGAACCGTCGCACATCACGGCCCGCACGGCGTCGGTGGTCTCGCTCAGCCCGGCGAGCGGGCGGCCGCGCACGACGGCGAGGGTCTCGGCGAGGCGCACCGCCTCGATGACGTGCGCGGACGACACCATGTGGTCCTCGTCCCGCAGCAGACCCGCGACCTTGGTCATCCAGCGCTCGACGGGCCGGTCCGGCGCGGCGAACAGATGGCCGTACCAGCCGGGCGAGTCGATGCCGGCGCCGTAGCCGGAGTGCCGCGCGAGGCGGCGGTGCGTCCAGGGCACCCAGGTCATCTCGGTCCTGACCTTGGGCAGTCCCTTGAGGAGGGCGCGGTCGGCCGCGACGGTCGTCTTCCGTGCCAGCGCCGGGACGTGCCAGGCGCCGCAGACGACGGCGACCCCGTCCCCGAACTCCTTGCGGGCGGCGCGCAACTGGACGCGCATGTAGGCCTCGCGGACCAGGTCCCGGTCGTGCCCGCCGTGCCCGTACGTCTCCCGGAGGGCGGCCATGGCCTCGCCGAGCGCGACGAACGGCCCGTAGGCATCGCTCCCTCCGGCACCGCCCGTACCACGGCCCCGGTGCTCGACGACGTCCTCCCACCAGCGCTCGGGGTCGTCGTACCCGGCGGCCTCGGCGAGCACCCCGATGGGATCGATCCGCACGTCCCCCGGCTCGGCCACACCGGCGGACTCCGCCCCGGTGGGGTCGGGTCCGGTGGGGTCGGGTCCGGTGGGGTCGGCGGACGCGCTGGGGCCGACGGACCCGGTCGGGTCGGCGGAGCCGGCCTCCGCCGGGGCCGGTGGCGCGGCGTCCGCCGGGGCCGTGGGGCGGGCGGGAGCGTGGCCCGGCTCCATCGCCAGCGAGTGCGCGGCCGGCAGGTCGATGAAGCGGACGGGCACGTCGTGCGCCAGGGCCCAGCGGATCGCCACCCACTCGGGGCTGAACTCCGCCAGCGGCCAGAACGCCGCCCGGCCCGGGTCGTCGACCGCGTGGGCGAGCAGCGCGACCGGCGGGCGCATCTGCTCGTCCGCGGCCAGGGGCAGCAGCGCGTCCCCCTCGGGCGGGCCCTCGATCAGGACGGCCCGCGGCGACGCCGCGTCCAGCGCGGCCCGCACCGCCCGGGCCGAGCCCGGCCCGTGGTGGCGGACGCCGAGCAGGAGCGGGCCGGTCATGCGCTCACCTCGCGGCAGGCGCGGTAGAAGTCCTTCCAGCCGTCCCGCTCGCGCACCACGGTCTCCAGATACTCCTGCCAGATCACCCGGTCCGCCGCCGGATCGCGCACGACCGCGCCGAGGATGCCGGCCGCGACGTCCTGCGGGCGCAGCACGCCGTCGCCGAAGTGCGCGGCGAGGGCGAGGCCGCCCGTGACCACGGAGATCGCCTCGGCCGTGGAGAGGGTGCCCGACGGGGACTTGACCTTGGTGCGGCCGTCCGTGGAGACGCCGTCCCGCAGCTCGCGGAAGACGGTGACCACGCGGCGGATCTCGTCCAGGCCCTCCGGCACCGCGGGCAGGTCGAGCGAGCGCCCTATCTGGTCGACACGGCGGGCGACGATGTCGACCTCCGCGTCCGGTGTCGCGGGCAGCGGCAGCACGACTGTGTTGAACCGCCTGCGCAGCGCACTGGAGAGGTCGTTGACCCCGCGGTCGCGGTCGTTGGCCGTGGCGATCAGGTTGAACCCGCGCACCGCCTGGACCTCCTGGCCCAGCTCCGGCACCGGCAGGGTCTTCTCGGACAGGATCGTGATCAGGGTGTCCTGCACGTCCGCCGGGATACGGGTGAGCTCCTCGACCCGCGCAGTCATGCCCTCCGACATGGCGCGCATGACGGGGCTGGGCACGAGGGCGTCGCGGCTGGGACCGTGGGCGAGCAGCTGCGCGTAGTTCCACCCGTACCGGATGGCTTCCTCCGGCGTGCCGGCCGTGCCCTGCACGAGCAGCGTGGAGTCGCCGCTGACGGCCGCGGCGAGGTGCTCGGACACCCAGGTCTTCGCCGTTCCCGGCACGCCGAGAAGGAGCAGGGCGCGGTCGGTGGCGAGCGTGGTGACGGCGACCTCCACGATCCTGCGCGGTCCCACGTACTTGGGTGTGATGACGGTGCCGTCGGAGAGCGTGCCGCCGAGGAGGTAGGTGGCGACGGCCCAGGGCGACAGCCGCCAGTTCACCGGTCGCTGCCGGTCGTCGTGTGCGGCGAGCGCCTTCAGCTCGTCGGCGAAGGCGTCCTCCGCATGCGGCCGCAGGGCCTCGGCTCCGCTGGTGGTCCCGGTTTCGGACACGGTCATGGATCCCCCTCCAGATCGTTCGACCCGTTGTGTGATCCACCGTGCACCATGCCACTGACAATCGGCCGTCGTCGCAGGTCGGAGCCGTTTGTCAGTGGTGGCCCATAGCGTCGTGGACATGAATCAGCACGGGGTGCGCTGGACGTCGGAACAGGTGCTGTCGCTGGCTCCTGACGACGCATCACGCAAGGCGGGGAACAAGTTGTCCGCGGCCGGGCCCTGGTCCGGCGCCGGCTGCGACGGATCGGGGGCGGTGTGGGGCCTGTGCAAGGGCAGCGGCAGCCGGCCGTACCAGACGGTGGTGGACACCACGGGCCCGGCCTACAAGTGCAGTTGCCCGAGCCGGAAGTTTCCGTGCAAGCACGCCATCGGACTGCTGCTGCTGTGGGCCGCGGACGAGCAGACCGTGGCGGACGGCGCGGTTCCGGACTGGGCCGGGGAATGGCTGTCCGGGCGCAGGAAGCGCGCAGCGGACCAGGAGGCGGGGGACGCGGGCGCGCCGGCGAAGAGCGCCGACCCAGAGGCGGCGCGGCGGCGCGCCGAGCGCCGGGCCGGTCGGATCACCGCAGGGGCCACGGAGCTGGAGCAGCGGCTGGCCGACCTGCTGCGCGGCGGACTCGCGTCCGCCGAGCAGTCCGGCTACGGCCTGTGGGAGGAGACAGCCGCCCGCATGGTCGACGCGCAGGCACCGGGACTCGCCGCGCGCGTCCGCGAGTTGGGTGCGATCCCGGGCTCCGGGCCAGGCTGGCCGGTGCGGCTGCTGGAGGAGTGCGCCCTGATCCACCTGCTGGACTCCGCGTGGCTGGGACGCGAGCGGCTGCCGGAGCCGCTGGCTGCCACCGTGCGCACACGGGTCGGCCTCCCGTCCGCCGCCGAGGGCGACCGGATCCGGGACCACTGGCTGATCCTCGCGCAGTACGACTCGTCCGACGGCAAGCTCACCACCCGCCGGATCTGGCTGTACGGACGCGAGTCGGGCCGAACGGCCCTGCTGCTCTCGTTCGGGGCGGCGGGCCGCTCACCCCAACTGGCGCTTCCCGTGGGCCTGATGGTCGAGGCCGAGCTCGCGCTGCACGGCGGGGCTGCCCAGCTGCGGGCCGAGGTGGGCGAGCTGTTCACCGCGCCCGTCCCCCTCGGCACGCCGCCGCCGGGCGGTTCCTGCGCTTCGGCCGTCGAGGCGTACGGGCGCGCGCTGCGGGACGACCCGTGGCTGGAGTCCTGGCCGGTCACGCTCTCCGGCGTCGTGCCGCTGCCGGCAGGCGACGGCTGGCAGCTGGCCGACGCGGGCGGCCCCGACGGCCCGGAGGGGACGACGGGCGGCGACCCGGCCGGCGGGGGCGCGCTGCCCGTGGCGGCCTCCGCCCTGTCCCGGCCGGGCCTGTGGAAGCTCGTCTCGCTCGCGGGCGGGCGGCCGGTCACCGTGTTCGGCGAGTTCGGCCACGCGGGCTTCGTGCCACTGACCGCCTGGTCCGACGACGAGTCCGAGACCGTCCCGCTCATCTGAAGGAGGCCCCATGACCGGCACCACCAGTACGTCACCGTGGGAAGAGCTCGTCACGTCGGCCCTCCTCGGCACCGACCGGCGCACACCACCGGCCGGCCTCGTGCCCGCGGGCAAGGAGGCACCCGTCGCCCTGCTCGACGCCGCCGCCCTGCACACCGTGCGGCGCAGGGCGGGGCTGCGGCCCGCTCCCGCCCCGACCGCCGGCGAGCGGCCCGCGGCGGCGCCGCACGACCCCCGGCCCGCCCTGCCGGACGCCGCCCGACGGCGGCTCGCCCAGCTGCTCGCCGACCGTGGCTCGTCGGGGTCCGGCGGCCGCCGGGGCGCCGCGCCGGACCTGACCGAGCTGCTTCCGCAATGGCTGGCCGCCGCCAACGAGCACGGCTACCAGGCCCCGCCGTCCCTCCTGCCCGCCCTGCTCGACGCGGCCCGGGGGCGTACGGACCTGCGGCCGCAGGCTCTGGCGTTCGCCGGGCCGCGCGGGCTGTGGCTCGCCCGGCTCAACGCGGAATGGAAGTTCGCCCTGCGCGGTGGTTCCGGGGGCTCGGCTCTGCCCTCGCCCGACGACGACGACGCCGTGCGTCAGCTGTGGGAGGAGGGCCTGTTCGCCGAGCGCGTCGCCCTGCTCGCGTCGGTGCGGGCGCACGACCCGCAGGCGGCGCTCACCCTCCTCGGGACGAGCTGGCCGACCGAACGGGCCGAGGACCGCCTCATGTTCCTCGACTTGCTGCGGACGGGACTCTCCGGCGCGGACGAGCCGTTCCTGGAGCAGGCGCTCTCCGACCGCAGCCGCAACGTCCGCGCCACCGCCGCCGAGCTGCTCTCGGCGCTGCCGCAGTCCGCGCTCGCCGCGCGGATGGCGGCGCGGGCCGCGTCGTGCGTCGCACTGGACCGGAGCGGCGACGCGGGCGTGCTGATCACGGTCGAGGCGCCGCACGAATGCGACGCCGGCATGCAGCGCGACGGAGTCGTCGCGAACGCGCCGTCCGGCCGCGGCGAACGCTCCTGGTGGCTCGGCCAGCTGGTCGAGTCGGCCCCGCTGTCCACCTGGCCGGCCCGGCTCGGCGGCCGTACGCCGCAGGAGATCGTCACGCTGCCGGTGTCGGACGACTGGGCCGACGAGCTGCACGCGGCCTGGTGCCGGGCTGCGGTCCGCCAGGGCGACGCCGAGTGGTCCCGCGCCCTGCTCGGCGCCCCCGGTACGCCGCCGTCGAGCGGTCCCGGCACCACGTCGCTGGCCGAGCGCTCGAAGCTGCTCGCGACGCTGCCCTCGGAGGAACGGGCCGGCTGGGTCGCGGAGTTCATAGCCGCGCACGGGCTGTCGGAGGCGTTCCAGCTGCTGGGCGTCTGTGCGGTGCCGTGGGCGGAGCCGCTGGGCCGCGCGGTGGTCGACGCGCTCGACATCGCGCGCGACGCGGGGAGTTATCCCTGGAGCTTCAGCGGCGTGATGGGCCTCGCGGAGCGCTGCCTGTCCCCGGCGGAGGCGTCCCGCCTGGAGGTCCTGACGGCGACACCGGCGGAGCAGGAGGACGCGTCACCGGGAGCGGGCGGGTACTGGTCGGAGGCGTTCCAGCGCCTGGTGTCGACGCTGCGCCTGCGCGCCACGATGCACGCCGAACTGGAGCGCTGAGGGGCCGGGGCCTCGCGCCCCCGGGGCGCTGGGCCTCCGGTGCCCCCGGGCGCGCTGCCGGGCCACGCCCGAGAGCACAGGCCGCGTCAGGCACACGGGCCGGGGCCGCGCCCGAGAAGCCGCGCCCCAGAAGCCGGGCCCCGGGAAAGCGGGCCGCCGAGGGCGCGCCGCGCTCACCGGGCCGGCGCGCCCCGGGAGCGCAGCCCGGTACGCCGCCCTCCCCCATAGCCCTCCGGGCATGGGAGGTACCCCCATCGGGCTACGCCGCCGCGCGGACGTTCGTGTTCACCCACTCCACGATGGAAGCCGTCGTCGCGCCCGGCGTGAAGATCTCCGCCACGCCCTTGTCCTTCAGCGGCGCGATGTCCGCCTCCGGAATGATGCCGCCGCCGAAGACCTTGATGTCCTCCGCGTCGCGCTCCTTCAGGAGCTCGATGACCTTCACGAAGAGCGTGTTGTGCGCGCCCGAGAGGATCGAGAGGCCGATGGCGTCCGCGTCCTCCTGGATCGCCGTGTCCACGATCTGCTCGGGGGTCTGGTGCAGCCCCGTGTAGATGACCTCCATACCGGCGTCACGCAGCGCCCGCGCGATCACCTTCGCACCGCGATCGTGTCCGTCGAGACCCGGCTTGGCGACCACCACGCGGATCGGACCCGTCACACCCATCACTGCCTCCACATACCGACTGCGCCGCCTCGGGCACGGGTCCCCGCGCCCGGCGAGCGGAGCGCGGAGAGTGAACGAACGTTATCTGCAGATGTCCAGCATCCCGCAAGCCGCCGTTTCGCGGTGGACTGCGAGGGGGAAATCACACGTGGGACATTTTTCGCTGAGCGTCGTACCGGCACCAGGCACCGCGCAGGCCGCGCGGCCCCGGCGGGCACGACCGCACCAGGGGAGCCGCCGCAGTCCACACAGGTCGCCGCGCCGCCGTGCCGACAGCCGCACGTCACGGTGGCGCGGCGACCGCTTCCGCAGCGCGCGCCCCACGAGGGCGCACCCGGGCCGCACGGGGGCGCCGGTCGGGAGGTCGCTGTGAAGGCCATGCCTCTGCCCTGTTGCCGCGTCGTCACCGAGTTCACCGCGCAGTGGCTGAACGGACTGCGCCACCTCCTCCCCGCCGCGCTCCTGCGCGCCACCGCCCTGGAGCTCGCGATCCTCGCGGGACACCTCGTCCTCTACCCGACCGGGATCACCGCCGAGCGCCCGCCCCGCAGGCGCTCCACTCCCGGCACGGCACAGCTGCCCGCGGCCCGTGCCGACGTCGTGCCCACCGTCCTGCTCCACGGGTTCGTGGACAACCGCTCGGTGTTCGTCCTGCTGAGGCGCGCGCTCGCCCGGCACGGCCCGCACCATGTCGAGTGCCTCAACTACTCCCCTCTCACCTGCGACATCCGCACCGCCGCCGAGCTGCTCGGCCGCCATGTGGAGGAGATCTGCGCGCGGACCGGGCAGCGCGAGGTCGACATCGTCGGGCACAGTCTCGGCGGCCTCATCGCCCGTTACTACGTGCAGCGTCTCGGCGGCGACCACCGTGTCCGTACGCTCGTCACGCTCGGGACCCCGCATGCGGGGACCGCGTTCGCGCCGCTCGCCGGCGCGCACCCGATCGTGCGGCAGATGCGCCCCGGCTCGTCGGTCATCGAGGAGCTGCGCATGCCGGCGCCCGGCTGCCGTACGCGCTTCGTCAGCTTCTGGAGCGACCTCGACCGGATCATGGTCCCGGTCGAGACGGCCTGCATCGACCATCCCGACCTTCTCGCCCAGAACGTACGAGTGAGCGGAATCGGCCATCTCGCTCTGCCGGTTCACCCCGCCGTCGCCGCCGGGATCCGAGAAGCGCTCGCATCGGGTGCGGCCGCGGCCGGTCCTTCGGGAGCGGTCTCGGTCGCCTGAGCCCGGCCGCCGGACGAGACGATGCCGGGCGGTACTCGCAACCGACATTTTCTCGAACGCTTCTCGAACGTAGGGCCAAAGCTGTGCCCGCAGTCCGCCGAAAGACGGCTGATTGCCCGTTTCCTGATTGCGGAGATGCCGCCGAAGATTGTCGCCATCGCGGACCGCCGGGTACAGTCGCGCCACTGCTTCCCCCTGGGACCCCTGCAATCCGGCGGTCCCGGATGCAGGTCCTGCTGCCGAGGCGAGAGAGAAGTTGGTGAACGACCAGCACGCCCACGCCGGGTACACCGGTTATGCCACCGGCAGCTTCGAGTCCGATCCGCTCTTCGGCGCCATGCCGGGCAGTTACGAGTCCGGGCACAGCGGCCAGTACGACGCGTCCCAGTGGGACACGGGGGCGCACGAGACGGCCGGCTACGACGCGTACGCGTCCGCACAGCAGGCCCAACAGCCGCAGTACGACCAGCAGTACGCGCAGTACGACACCACCGGCCAGTACGACACCACGGGCCAGTGGGACGCGAGCGCATGGAACCAGGCCGACCAGACGGGCCAGTACGAGACCGCCGCCGCGGCGTTCGCGTACGACGCGACCGGCCAGTGGTCCTCCTCGTCCTTCGAGACGGGCGCCTACGACGCGACCGCCTGGAACCCCGGCACGGCGACCACGCCGGAAGGTCTCGTACCGCAACAGTTCACGCCGGAGCACGAGTTCGTCCCGGCGGCCGAGTACGACACCGGCTACGCCGACTACCAGACCACCGATCTGCCCGGCGCGGAACATTCCGGTCAGGACTTCCAGAGGTCGGACTTCCAGGACGCCGAGTACGCACCGGAATTCCAGGACTTCCAGACGCCGGACATTCACGCCCAGGACGTCCCCGACCAGGACTTCGCGGGCGCCGCGCACCCCGAGGGCCCGGACACCGGCGACGCCGTGGCGGAGGAGGGCTACGCGACCGAGTACGAAGCCGGTCACGGCCACGACGCCGAGTACGGCGACGACCCGGAGAACAGTGGCGAGTCCCCGCACGACGCGCTGACGCAGACCATGACCTCCGTCCCGGCCGCTCCTGTCACCCCCCGCCCGGTCCGCCGCTCCGGCGGCAGCCGCGGCCGGCGCCGTACGCCCGCCAAGCGCTCCGCGCTTCTCACCGTCGCCGTGCCCTCCGCCTGCGTGATGGGCGTCGCCGGTATCGCCGCGGCCTCCGTCGGCAGCCTCGGCAGCGAGCAGAAGGACGACGCGCCCAATCTGGCGGCCGCCGACCCGACCTCGGTCAAGCACGTCGCCGCCAACAGCAAGATGGACACGCAGCTCGCCGCGCTCAGCGAGGACGCCCGCGACTTCGGTGACCGCGCCTCCCGCACCCAGGAGCGCCTCGACCTCAAGGCCCGCCAGGAGGCGGAGCGGAAGAAGCGCGAGGCGGAGGCGGCACGGCGCGAGGCGCTGCGGCCCAAGTTCGTGCTTCCCGTCAAGCGGGACGGGCTCAGCGCCTACTACGGCCAGTCCGGCGTCAACTGGATGTCCCTGCACACCGGAATCGACTTCCCCGTCCAGTACGGCACCGAGGTGCTGGCCGCCACGGACGGCACCGTGCGCACCCAGTGGAACAGCGCCTACGGCAACATGGCGATCGTGACGGCGGCCGACGGCACGGAGACGTGGTACTGCCACCTCAGCACCACCAAGATCCGCAGCGGTTCGGTCAAGGCGGGCGACGTCATCGCCTACTCGGGCAACTCGGGCAACTCCACAGGCCCGCACCTGCACTTCGAGGTGCGCCCCGGCGGCGGTTCGGCCATCGACCCGCTGCCGTGGCTGCGCGGCCACGGCCTCGACCCGACCTAAGCGGCGGGCAGGCCACAGCGAGCATGAACGAGGCGGGGGCCGCGGCCCCCGCCTCGCTTCGCTGTCAGAGCTTCTCGACGGGCGCGTACCGCAGCAGCAGCCGCTTCGGCTTCTCGTCGCCGAAGTCGATCGTCGCCTGCGCGTCCGAACCCGACCCCGAGACCGCGACCACGGTCCCCAGACCGAACTGGTCGTGCGTGACCCGGTCGCCCACGGACAGCGCGATCACCGGCTTGTCGTTGGTGCGCCGCGTGGCGAAACCGGACGCGCCGCCGCGTGCACGCGACGACGACAGCGACGACGTGATGCCCGACGTCGGTCCGGCCGGCGCGGCCATCGGGCCGGTGCGCTTCCACTCCACATGCGCGCCGGGGATCTCCTCCAGGAAGCGCGACGGCGGGTTGTACGAGGGCTGGCCCCAGGCGCTGCGCATCGAGGAGCGCGTCAGGTACAGGCGCTCGCGGGCGCGGGTGATGCCGACGTACGCCAGGCGCCGCTCCTCCTCCAGCTCCTTGGTCTGGCCCAGCGCCCGCATGTGCGGGAAGACGCCGTCCTCCATGCCGGTCAGGAAGACCACGGGGAACTCGAGGCCCTTGGCGGTGTGCAGGGTCATCAGCGTGATGACACCCGTACCCTCCTCGTCCTCGTCGGGGATCTGGTCGGAGTCGGCGACGAGCGCGACCTGCTCCAGGAACTCGGCGAGCGTGCCCGCACCCTCCTCCTCACCGCGGTCCTGCTCGAACTCCAGGGCCACGGCGGCCAGTTCCTGAAGGTTCTCGATGCGCGTCTCGTCCTGCGGGTCGGTGGACGCCTGCAGTTCGGCGAGGTACCCCGTGCGCTCCAGGACGGCTTCGAGCACGGTGGCCGGTCCGGCGCCGGACTCGGCGATGGTGCGCAGCTCCTCCATCAGCACGTTGAACCGCTTGACGGCGTTCGCGGAGCGGGCCGCCATGCCGTACGCCTCGTCGACGCGGCGGAGCGCCTGCGGGAAGGTGATCTTCTCGCGGAGCGCGAGGGCGTCGATCATCGCCTCGGCGCGCTCGCCGATGCCGCGCTTGGGCACGTTGAGGATGCGGCGCAGCGGGACGTTGTCCTCGGGGTTGGCGAGGACGCGCAGGTAGGCGAGGACGTCCCTGACCTCCTTGCGCTCGTAGAAGCGCACGCCGCCGACGACCTTGTAGGGCAGGCCGACGCGGATGAAGATCTCCTCGAAGACACGGGACTGGGCGTTCGTCCGGTAGAAGACGGCGACGTCGCCGGCCTTCGCCTCGCCCGCGTCGGTGAGCCGGTCGATCTCGTCGGCGACGAACTGGGCCTCGTCGTGCTCGGTGTCCGCGACATAGCCGGTGATCCGGGCACCCGCGCCCGCGTTCGTCCACAGGTTCTTCGGGCGGCGGGACTCGTTGCGCTCGATGACCGCGTTGGCGGCGGACAGGATCGTCTGGGTGGAGCGGTAGTTCTGCTCCAGGAGGATCGTGGTCGCGTCCGGGTAGTCCTCCTCGAACTGGAGGATGTTGCGGATGGTCGCGCCGCGGAAGGCGTAGATCGACTGGTCGGCGTCACCGACGACGCACAGCTCGGCGGGCTCCAGGTCCTCGTACCCCTCGCCCACCAGCTCGCGCACGAGCGTGTACTGGGCGTGGTTGGTGTCCTGGTACTCGTCGACGAGGACGTGCCGGAAGCGGCGCCGGTAGTGCTCGGCGACGTCGGGGAACGCCTGGAGCAGGTGGACTGTGGTCATGATGATGTCGTCGAAGTCCAGGGCGTTGGCCTCGCGCAGCCGGGCCTGGTACATCCGGTACGCCTCGGCGAGCGTCTTCTCGAAGCCGTCCTGCGCCTGGTCGGCGAAGGTCTCCTCGTCGATCAGCTCGTTCTTCAGGTTGGAGATCTTGGCACTGAAGGACTTCGGCGGGAACTTCTTCGGGTCCAGCTCCAGGTCGCGGCAGACCAGCGACATCAGGCGCTTGGAGTCGGCGGCGTCGTAGATCGAGAACGACGACGTGAAGCCCAGCTTCTTCGACTCGCGGCGCAGGATGCGGACGCAGGCGCTGTGGAAGGTCATGACCCACATGGCATGGGCACGCGGGCCGACCAGGTGCTCGACGCGCTCCTTCATCTCGCCGGCGGCCTTGTTGGTGAAGGTGATCGCCAGTATCTGGCCGGGGTGCACGTGCCGGGTGGCCAGGAGGTGGGCGATGCGGTGGGTGAGCACGCGCGTCTTGCCGGAACCGGCCCCGGCGACGATGAGCAGCGGGGAGCCGGTGTGGACGACGGCGGCGCGCTGCTGCTCGTTCAGCCCCTCGAGCAGGGCGGCCGCGTCGACGGCAGGCCGGGGGGCGCCGTCGCGGTAGTACCCGTCGCGGGCCGGCGGCACGTCGTAGGCGCCCTGGAAGAGGTCGTCCGGGATCGGTTCCGGAGCCGACTCCTCGGGGGGCGGAGGAGGCTCCTCGCCGTGGGGCTGGAGATCCGCCAGGAAGCTGTCGTCAAAGAGGCTGCTCATCGCTTATCGAGTCTAGGCGGCCGGACCGACAACCGGGCCCGCATGCCCATACGGGGCAGGTCACATTCCGTGACCGGCCCTGCCCGGCGCGCCACGCCGGTGCCGGATATGCGGCCGGCACCGAAAGAGGTCACGAAAATGTATCGGACATATCGAACATCAACCTTCACAGCCCGCACACGAGTTGGCTAGCGTGCTCGACCAGACGGCCCGCACCCCTCCCGGCGAACCGCGCCGAACGGGTCGACTCCGCCGAATTCGGGCTGCCCCGGAGGCAGTTCGGAACCGGGGACCCGAACTATGCACAACCGGGGTGAATCGGACCGCCTGTCCACGGTCCGTAGGGCATCTTCCGTTCTGCCCGAACCCGACAGCTAACCCGGTAGGCGGTCCACGGAAGAAGGAGATGCCGGCCTTGGCGTCGCATCGCAGGATCCGCAGCCGCAGCACGAAACCCTCCCACGCCGTCGGGTTCACGACGGCCGCCCTCGCCGGCGCCGCCCTCCTGTCGACACAGAGCGCCACCGCCGCGCCCAGCGACCCCAAGCCCTCCGTCGAAGAGGTGCAGAAGAAGGTCGACGACCTCTACCGGCAGGCGGGCAGCGCGACCCAGGAGTACAACAAGGCGAAGGAGGCCACCGCCGAGAAGCGGCGCGAGGTCGACACCCTGTTCGAGGAGGCGGCCACGCGCGCGGAGAAGCTCAACGAGTCGCGTCGCGCCCTCGGCGCCTATGCCGCGGCGCAGTACCGCACCGGCGCGGTCACCCCGACCGCGGCGCTGCTGTTCGCGGACAGCCCCCAGGCGTACTTCGACCAGACGCAGCTGATGGACCGGATGACCGACCAGCAGCGGACCGCCGTCACCGACTACGAGACCCGGCGCGCGGCCGCCGCGAAGCAGCGGGCGGAGGCGACGAAGCGGCTGGAGTCGCTGACCGACTCCCAGCAGGCCCTGCGCATCAGCAAGGAGAAGGTCCAGACGAAGCTGGCCGAGGCGCGCACCCTGCTGTCGAAGCTGACCGCCGAGGAGAAGGCCCGGCTGGCGGCGATCGAGCGCGAGAAGGAGGCGGAGGCGCGGCGCAGAGCGGAGGCGAAGGCGAAGGCCGAGGCGGAGGCCAGAGCCCGCGCCGAGGCCGAGGCGGAGCGGCAGCGCCAGGAGAGCGACCAGCCGCCCCTGGAGACGGGAACCGGGACCGGCGACGACGCTTACGCGACCAGGGCCGACGAAGTCCTCGCCTTCGCCCGCGCCCAGATCGGCAAGCCGTACGTGTGGGGGGCGACGGGCCCGTCCTCGTACGACTGCTCGGGGCTCACCCAGGCGGCCTGGAAGGCGGCGGGCGTCGATCTGCCGCGCACCACCTGGGACCAGGTGGAGGTGGGGCAGCGCGTGGCGACGGCGGACCTGCTCCCCGGCGATCTCGTCTTCTTCTACGACGACATCAGCCACGTCGGCATCTACATCGGCGACGGCAAGATGATCCACGCGCCGAAGCCGGGCGAGAACGTCCGCGAGGAGTCCATCTACTACATGCCGATCTACGGCAGCGTCCGCCCGGTCTGACCCGGTCGCTCACCCCGCGTGCCCGGACGGTCCCGCCGTCCGGGCACGCGTGTGCCGGGGGTCGGTCAGGTCCAGAGCGTCGCGATGAAGACGTTCGCGACCGTCAGACCGCCGACGGCGCCGAAGAGCGCCTTGTCGACCCGCTCCTCGTCCCGCTTGACGTAGACCAGGCCGAGGATCACCACCAGGACCGCCAGCTTGATGGCGATCTTGAGGTTGTTCACCGTCTGGTCGTCGGCCTGGTTGAGGCCCACCAGCGCGACGCCTGTGATCAGCATCGTCAGCGCACCGTGCAGCATCACCGGGTTGAAGCGGGCCGTGCCCGCGCCCATCGCCTTCATCTGGGTCAGGAAGCCGCCCAGCAGGGAGGCGATGCCGATGATGTGCAGCGCGACGAAGACATTGATGAGTACGTCCATGGGGCGGAGCCTAATCGGCGCCGTACCACCGTCCGGCGGCCGGGGGAGCCCGATCGCGGCGTTCGGTCGGCCCTGCGCCGCAATGCGGCCGGGCACCGGCGTCCGGCGCACAGAAAGCGGACATCGCCGTCCAGGTTCGGGCACTTCCCGTCGTCACCTCTCCGTCCCGGGACCGCCCGGTTTAGCGTCAGCGCCCAGGTGGCCGGCTCCCCACCGCCGTCGTGCAGCCGGACGGCTCGGCCACCCCCGCCGAAAGATCCGGCGGCGTACCGCTCCCCCGTGCGGTACGCCGCCGGACCGCAGGTACGCAGGTACGCAGGTACGCAGGTACGCAGGAAGGACGTGTACGCCCCGTGGCAGCGCACCGGAAACCGAGGCAGCATCCGCTCACCGGGCCGGCCGCCCGCACCGCAGCCACCCTCGCGCTCGCAGGCGCGGCGACCACGACCGCGCTCGACGGCTCGGCGCACGCCGAGCCCCGTCTCACGCCCGCCCAGCTCAAGGCCCGCGTCGACCGGCTGTACCAGGAGGCCGGGGAGGCGACCGAGAAGTACAACGGCGCCAAGGAGCTGACGGCGCAGGCCCGCGGAGCGCTCGACGAGCTGCGCGACGAGGCCGCCCGCCGCACGGAGCGGCTCAACGCCTCCCGCAACGCACTCGGTTCCGTCGCCACCGCGCAGTACCGTTCCGGCGGCATCGATCCCGGCCTGCAGCTCGCGCTGACCTCGGACCCCGACGAGTACCTGGCGCGCGCCTCGCTCGCCGAGCGGGTCGGCGAGCGGCACGCGGCCGCCGTCGCCGGTGTGCACCGCCGGCTCGTGGACCTCGGCAGGCTCAGGGCACAGGCCGGCGAGACGACGGCCGAACTGGAGCGGCACCGCCGGGAACTGGCACGACACAAAGCCGTCGTGAAGAACAAACTGGCCGCCGCCGAACGCCTGCTGGCCCGGCTGACCGCCGAGCAGCGCGCCGCGTATGACGCCGGACCGGCCGATCCCGCCCGCGCCGACCGCTCCACCGCACCCCGCGGCGCGCTCAAGCCGCCGAACGGCCGGGCCGCACAGGCCGTCGCCTACGCCTACGGCACACTCGGCAAGCCGTACGTGTGGGGGGCGACCGGGCCGTCCGCATACGACTGTTCCGGGCTCACCCAGGCCGCCTGGCGCTCGGCCGGAGTCTCACTGCCCCGCACCACATACACCCAGATCAACGCCGGGCAGCGCGTCTCCCGCGCCCAACTCGCCCCCGGGGACCTGGTCTTCTTCTACTCCGGCATCTCGCACGTCGGCCTGTACATCGGCGGCGGCCAGATGATCCACGCGCCGCGGCCCGGCGCGCCCGTGCGCGTCGCACCGATCGACCACATGCCCTTCGCCGGGGCGACGCGGGTCTCGTAGCGTCCGGAGCCGTCCGGGATGGCCGCGCGGGTCGCGCCCGGCGTCAGACCAGGCGCCGGGCCGTCGCCCACCGCGTGAGCTCGTGGCGGTTGGACAGCTGCAACTTCCGCAGCACCGCCGACACATGCGACTCGACCGTCTTCACCGAGATGAACAGCTGCTTGGCGATCTCCTTGTACGCGTACCCGCGCGCGATCAGCCGCAGCACCTCGCGCTCCCGCTGGGTGAGCCGGTCCAGGTCCTCGTCGACCGGCGGCGCGTCGGTCGAGGCGAACGCGTCCAGCACGAAGCCGGCGAGCCGCGGCGAGAACACCGCGTCGCCGTCCTGCACCCGGAAGATCGAGTCGACCAGGTCCCCGCCGGTGATCGTCTTGGTGACATAGCCCCGGGCCCCGCCGCGGATCACGCCGATGACGTCCTCGGCGGCGTCCGACACCGACAGCGCCAGGAAGCGCACCGGGTGCTCCGCCGATGCCATCAGCGGCGCACAGCGGCGCAGCACCTCCACGCCTCCGCCGCCGGGCAGGTGCACGTCCAGCAGGACGACCTCCGGCCGGGTCGCCATGATCACGGTGACCGCCTGGTCGACGTCGGCGGCCTCACCGACGACCTCGACCCCGGTGCGCCCGGTCTCCCCGATCTCGGCCTGCACACCGGCGCGGAACATCCGGTGGTCGTCGACGAGCACGACCCGCACGCGCCGCTCGGCGCTCTCTTCCGCAGACTCGGTCATCCGTCAGCCCTCTCCATCTCGAGCTCCACCTCGGTGCCCCCGCCGGGCACCGTGCGCAGCCGTGCCGTGCCGCCGTTGCGCTGCATCCGGCCGATGATCGATTCTCTTACGCCCATTCTGTCGCCGGGAACGGCATCCAGGTCGAACCCCGGCCCCCGGTCCCGCACGGAGACGAAGACGGTGCGCCCCTCGACCTCCGCGTAGACCTGGACCGCCCCTCCCGCGCCACCGTACTTGGCGGCGTTGACCATCGCCTCGCGCGCGGCCTGCATCTGTGCGGCCAGCTTCTCGTCGAGCGGGCAGTCCCCGACGACCACGACCTCCAGGGGCACGCCGTGCTTGTCCTCGACCTCGGCGGCGGTCCTCTTGACCGCCTCGGCGAGGGTGCCGGGCTCCTCGTCCTCGTCCTTGCCGGTGCCCTCCGGGCGGTAGAGCCAGTTCCGCAGCTCGCGCTCCTGGGCGCGGGCGAGCCTGCGCACCTCGCCGCGGTCGTCCGCGTTCCGCTGGATCAGGGTGAGGGTGTGCAGGACGGAGTCGTGGACGTGGGCCGCGACCTCGGCCCGCTCCTGGGCGCGGATGCGCATGGTCCGCTCCTCGGAGAGGTCCTGGGTCATCCGCACCAGCCAGGGGCCCGCGAGCAGGGCGACCCCGGCGATGACGGCGATGGCGGCCGTCAGCACGTTGCCCAGCTGGGCCGCCGAGCCGCGCACCACCATGAACACGGTCAGGCCCATGCCCACGAGCGCCACCCCGGCGAGGGCGCGCGCCAGTTGCACCAGGCGGCGGCGCCTGCTGTCCGTGGCGAGACTGGCCCAGCGGGCCCTGCGCGCGTTGTCCGCCTGCCGCCACACCAGCACCACACCGGCGCCGATGAGCAGCGTCGGCCACACGTAGCGGTTGGCGGTGCCGTTGGTGTCGACATTGCCGACGAAGACCGCCGCGCCGACGAGCAGTGCGACCAGAGCGAACAGCTGCCCCGTGTCGGGCTTGCGCAGCCGGCGCCGGCCGTCGGGCGTGATCTCGAAGACGGAGCGCGGCTCGGCTGCCCGGCCGCCGACGCCGAGCGGTACGACGATCCAGAAGACCGCGTACAGCAGGGCGCCGAGGCCGTCCGCCATGAACAGGGCGAGGAAGAGGAGGCGCACCCAGACGACCGGCAGCCCGAGGTGTCCGGCGAGACCGCGCGCCACACCGCCGAGCATGCGTCCGTCGGCGCTGCGGTACAGCTTGCGGACGGCCATCTCTTCGGTCTCGGTCGGACGGGCGGCGAGGGGCATGCCCTGATCGTCACACGGCCCGGCCGGGCCGGTCATCAGGGCCGTCCCTTAATCCGACCCTGAGAAGTCCCCGTCCCTCAGGGGGAATATCAGGGGACGGCCAGGGTCGGGGCGGCTGCCGCCCCGGCGCCGGGCCCGTCACCATGGAGTCATGACCCAGCCGACCGCCGCGCCGCCCCAGCCACCGCAGGAGCCGCCGTCGCGGCTGCGCCGCGCCCCGCGCCACAAGGTCGTGGCCGGCGTCTGCGCCGGGCTGGGCAGGCACTGCGACATAGACCCGGTGATCTTCCGGATCGTGATCGGCGTGCTGTCGGTGACCGGCGGCATCGGTCTGATCTTCTACGGCTTCGCCTGGCTGCTGATCCCGGCCGACGACGAGGAGGAGAACGAGTTCCGCAGGATGCTCTCGGGCCGCGTCGACGGCGCCTCGCTGAGCGCCGTGCTGCTCGCCCTGCTCGGCTGCGGACTCCTCCTGACGATGCTGGGCAACGGAAACATGCTCGGCTTCGTCACGATGCTCTCGCTGGCGGTGACCGGCGCGGCCGTGTGGTCCCAGCGGCGTACGCACACCCCGCCCGGCGGCGAGCACACGGCCACGGCCGCGGCGCACGCCGTCGCCGAGGCGCCGCCCGAGACGAAGGCCCCTCCCGTACCGGACAGCCCGTCCTGGTGGCGCGACCCGATCGTCAAGGACGGTACGACCGGACCGGTGCCCACCGGATATCTGTGGGGCCCCGAGTCGGCGCTCGCCGAGAGTGCCGTCGCTCCGCCGCGCGCCGGCACGCGCCCGGCCGACGCCGTGGTGGTGCCGCAGCCGCGCGGCCCGCGCGGGATCGGCGGCACCGTGTTCCTGCTGGCACTGGTCGCGGGCGGTCTGGGCACGGGCCTGAGCTGGGAGAGCCGGCCGCTGGGCACGGCCCTGCAGATCGGGCTCGTCGCCGCTCTGGCCGTGTTCGGCCTCGGCCTCCTGGTGAGCGCGCTGCTGGGCCGCACCGGTTTCGGCACGGTCCTGCTGACGATGGTGACGGCGGCTCTGCTGGCGGGCGCCGCGGCCCTGCCGAAGGACATCAGCACGAAGTTCGGCGAGAGGACGTGGGCGCCGGCGTCGGCGACGGCCGTCCGGCCGAGCTACGAGATGGGCTCGGGGCAGGGCACCCTCGACCTCTCCGCCCTCGAACTGCCCGCCGGGCAGACGGTGTCGACGAGGGCGGAGATGGGGCTGGGTCACCTGAGGGTCGTCGTGCCGAAGGACGCCGCCGTGCGGCTGGAGGCCGAGGTGGGGGTCGGAGACATCAGGCTGCCCGACGACGCGCCGGACGATGTGGACGTCGGCCCGGGCCAGGACCGGCGCAGGACGCTTCCCGCCCCGCCGGGAGCGCGACCGGGCGGGACGCTCGTCCTCGATCTGGAACTGGGCATCGGACAGGTGGAGGTGACCCGTGCCGCGTCGTGAGCTCCGGCACGATTTCCGTCCGGGCAGGCTGGTAGCCGGACTGTCCGTCCTGACAGCCGCCCTGCTGTACGGGGGCGATGCGGCGGGCGCCTGGCACACCCCCTGGTTCGTCGCCTTCCCGGTCGTGTTCGGCGGTCTGGTCCTGGCGGGGACCGTCGCCGCCCTGCACTACATGGTCCGGCGCCGCCGGGCCCGCAGCACGGCGTCGAGGGAGAACACCGAGGCGCCGGCGAGCACCAGCGGCAGCCAGGCCATGAGGTAGGCCAGGTCGTTGCCGTAGTAGTACGGATCGGTCTGCCAGCTCACGGTCAGCCACAGGCTCAGCGAGATGAGCGCGCCGCCGAGGGCGGCCAGCCGGGCGAGCAGCCCGACCAGGGTGGCGAGGCCGACGGCGATCTCGCCGATGGCGATGGCATGGCCGAAGGCCTCCGGGTTCTTCAGCGCCAGGTCGACGAGCCAGGGGACGGCGGAGCCGTCGCGCACCGAGTTCATCACCTCGCCGATGGAGCCGGTGCCGCTCGCCGCCAGGAACCGGCTGTCGGTGAGTTTGTCGAGGCCGGCGTAGACGAAGGTCACGCCGAGGAACAGCCGCAGCGGCAGCAGCGCGTACCGGGTGGCCTGCTCTCTCCAGCCGCGCGGCCCGTCGCTGTCCGTCCTGTAGATCGGTGTCGTCTGGTAGGTGTATGTCATCGCTCGTCCCGCCTTCGCTTAGGCCCTCAGACGACCATACGTACGGCGAGGCCCTGCCGCTCACCAGGCGTGCGCCACACGCTGTGACAGGTGGGTGACATGTCGGCCGACGACTCCGGTCGGCCCCGGCACGGGCGCTGCGGGGTCAGTCGGTGATCGCGATGAGGCAGCGGTTGCTCGCCACTCCGGCGGCCGTCACCACCTGCACGTCGACCTGGCCAGGCTCGACCTCCACGGGCACGGGCACCGTGAGCAGGGTGTCGGCCGGATTGGCGAAGCCGCCCGCCACCGGGATGAGCGGCACGTGCACATGGACCGCGCCGAAGCGGACGACGAGCTTCGCCAGCAGGTCCGGCCGTTCCGCGCCCGGCGGCACGAAGCCGGTGCCCCGGATCTCGATGTCGTCACCTGTACGGATGGGCCCGTCCAGGTCACCGGCCTCCCGGGCCCGTACCACCGACATCACGACGGGCCGGCCACCCTCCGCGTGCTTGCCGGCGAAATACGTCCCGGCCGACAACGCCACCAGCAGCACGAGCCCCCACGGGATGTGGGGCAGCCGCTCGGGGGCGCGGGCCAGCGCGGTCAGGGCGAGAACGACGGCGGCAGCGTTGACCAGCACGTACTGCCCGTCGGCGAAGGCGGCCCGCCCGGAGTCGTCGCAGAACAGGTCGGAGGCGCGCGGGTGGTCGGCGCGCACCTTCTGCAGCCGCAGCGCGGCGACCCGTACGGCCACGGTCCTGCGCACCCCGACGGCGATCGCGCACACGACGGCGAAGACGCACAGCAGCCCGCCTCCGGCGGCGAGCCCCAGCCCCTCGGCGAGCCTGTCGCGCCGGACGCCCGACGAGGCTCCGGCCGGCAGGAAGGCGAGATGCAGCAGGGTGCCGCAGACGACGAGCAGCCAGGCGGCGGCGACCGTACGGGAGGTGGACAGGCGGTTGTCCTCACCGGTCAGCACGGCGAGGAGGCCGCCTCGGGCCCCGTGCGCCCGCGCCGCGCCGGTGAGGGCGCCGGCGACGACGAGCGCGGCGAGCAGCCCTGCCGTGCGCGTCGGGGTCCAGCCCGTGCCGATCGCGGTCGCCGTCTGGGCGACGACGAGCGCCGTGAAGCACCCCCACACCCCGGCCAGGGTGCGCAGCCGCACCTTGCGCAGCCGGGACGCGGCCACGGCCCGGTCGAGGCCTGCGACGGTGCGGGCCGACTGCGTCAGCTCGTCGGACACCCACTGCCGCGACGCACCCGGTGAATGGGCGACGCCCGCGGGAAGCCCTCCACCCGCCGCGAACTCGTCCCGTTTGGCGAGGAATTCGGCCACCGCGCGCCGATGACCTTCGCGCGCCCCGTGCGCGCACGTGTCGCACTGTCCCGCTTCTTGCACCGCCACGACCGAACGCCACCTCTCCGCATCGCCAGGCCAACCGCCTTGTGATGCATGGGAATTGTGCCGTACGCAAACCGCCGCCACCCCGATGGTCGAGGCCAGGAAGGGTGAAACCGGCGGAGCGGGGTTGACCTCGGCTACTGGAAGAGGTCCGGTTCGGCGCGGCTGATCTGCTGCCACAGCGGCTGGAAGCTGATCCAGGCCACCAGGTCGCCGCCCAGCTGTTCGCGGGTGGCCAGCGCCTCCCGGCGTCCGATGGGCACGGCCTTGCCCGCGGCCCGCGCCGCCAGCTGCACCTGCGCGCAGCGCTCCATCGAGATGAACCACCAGGCGGCGGCGTCGACCGAGTCGCCGACGGTCAGCAGCCCGTGGTTGCGCAGCACGAGCGCCTTGCGCCGCCCGAGCGCCTCCGCGATCCGCCGCCCCTCGTCCTCGTCCACGCCCGCCCCCGTGTACGCGTCGACCACCGCGTGGTCCTCGTAGAAGGCGCACGCCTCCTGGGTGAGGGGCTCGACCGGGCGGCCCAGCGCGGCCAGCGCCCGCCCGTGCACCGTGTGGGTGTGGGCGACCGCGACGACGTCGGGGCGGGCCAGGTGCACCTGGGCGTGCACGGTGAAAGCGGCCTGGTTGACGCGGTGCCGGCCGACGACGGCCCGGCCCCACCGGTCGGCGAGGACCAGGTCGCCGGCGGAGACATGGGCGAAGGGGACGCCGAAGGGGTTCACCCAGAAGCAGTCGGTGAATTCCGGGTCCCGTGCGGTGATGTGTCCCGACACCCCGTCCTCGTACCCGAAACGCCCGAACAGCCGCAGCGCCCCGGCGAGCCGCTCCTTGCGGTACGCGCGCTCCTCGACGACCGACTCGTGGACGGGCGGCATCGCGAACCGCAACTGCTCCACGGGCAAGGGCTCCGGCGTGAACGTCATGGCCCGGAAGGTAACGCCGCGGAGGTCAACTGACCAGAGCGGCCCCGGACCTCAGGGGCTTGGTTCCCCTCCGGGGCGCCATAAGCGTGCGCCGACGGTCGATCGTGCTCGCTCCCTCTTTCCTCGGGACCTCCGCGCGTTCTCCCTTTCGACACCCGCGCGCCCCTTCAGCTGCGGCCCCCGCATACGGCGACGCCGCCACCCGCACGAGGCGGGCGACGGCGTCGCGTACGGCGGCGGGGAGACTCACTCCCACTCGATGGTGCCCGGCGGCTTGCTCGTCACGTCGAGCACCACGCGGTTGACGTCGGCGACCTCGTTGGTGATCCGGGTGGAGATCTTCGCGAGCACCTCGTACGGCATGCGCGTCCAGTCGGCCGTCATGGCGTCCTCGGACGAGACGGGGCGCAGGACGATCGGGTGGCCGTAGGTGCGGCCGTCGCCCTGGACGCCGACGCTGCGAACGTCGGCGAGCAGCACGACCGGGCACTGCCAGATGTCGCGGTCGAGGCCGGCCGCGGTGAGCTCCTCACGGGCGATGGCGTCCGCCTCGCGCAGCAGGTCCAGGCGCTCCTTGGTGACCTCGCCGACGATGCGGATGCCGAGACCGGGGCCGGGGAACGGCTGGCGCTGGACGATCTCCTCCGGCAGGCCGAGCTCCTGGCCGACCATGCGGACCTCGTCCTTGAACAGCTTGCGCAGCGGCTCGATGAGCTCGAACTCGAGGTCCTCGGGCAGACCGCCCACGTTGTGGTGCGACTTGATGTTGGCGGTGCCGGTGCCGCCGCCGGACTCGACGACGTCCGGGTAGAGCGTGCCCTGCACAAGGAAGGCGACGTCCTCGCCGCCCGCGGCCTCCGCCACGATCTCGGCCTGCGCCTGCTCGAAGACCCGGATGAACTCCCGGCCGATGATCTTGCGCTTCTCCTCGGGGTCGGAGACGCCCGCGAGCGCGTCGAGGAACCGCTTCTCCGCGTCGACGACCTTGAGCTGGACGCCGGTCGCGGCCACGAAGTCCTTCTCGACCTGCTCGGTCTCGCCCTTGCGCATCAGGCCGTGGTCGACGTAGACGCAGGTCAGCTGGGAGCCGATGGCCTTCTGGACGAGGGCCGCGGCGACCGCCGAGTCCACACCGCCGGACAGACCGCAGATGGCGCGCTTGGTGCCGACCTGCTCGCGGATCGCCGCGATCTGCTCCTCGATGACGTTGCCCGTGGTCCAGCTCGGCTCGATGCCGGCGCCGCGGTAGAGGAAGTGCTCCAGGACCTGCTGGCCGTAGGTGGAGTGCATCACCTCGGGGTGGTGCTGCACGCCGTAGAGCTTCTTCTCGTCGTTCTCGAAGGCGGCGACCGGGACCACGTCGGTGGACGCGGTGACGGTGAAGCCCTCCGGCGCGGCCGAGCAGGCGTCGCCGTGCGACATCCACACCGGCTGCTCGTCGGGCGTGCCCTCGAAGAGGGTGGAGCCGGGCTTGGTGACGTGCAGCGGCGTACGGCCGTACTCACGCGCACCGGTGTTGTCGACGGTGCCGCCGAGGGTCGTGGCCATCAGCTGGAAGCCGTAGCACATGCCGAAGACGGGGACGCCGGCCTCGAAGATCTCGCGGTCCAGGCGCGGGGCGCCCTCCGCGTACACCGACGACGGGCCGCCGGAGAGGATGATCGCCTTCGGGTTCTTCGCCAGCATCTCCGCCACGGGCATCGTGGACGGGACGATCTCGCTGTAGACCCGCGCCTCACGGACGCGGCGGGCGATGAGCTGGGCGTACTGGGCGCCGAAATCGACAACCAGGACGACGTCCGGGTTGGATGCGGGCGCGGCAGCGGGGGACGCTGATGACACTGGCGGCCTTCCGGCGGTGGGAGAGGGTCGGTATTTGTCGATTCTACCGGGACGGGCGGGCATACCTTCGTCTCACCATCCGAACCGGGCTTTGGCACGGGGCGGGGGCGGGGTCCATACTGACCGCATGCACACGCAGCTGACCTTCGTCTTTACCTATGGCACCGGCCCGTCCGGCTGCCATGGTCGTGCTGCCTAGCTTCAGACAGCGACTTCCCAGGCGCCCCGGGCCGACAAGGCCCGGGGCGCTTCGGCTTTCTCCGGGCCGTGCCGATCCGGGGCCCCCACACAAGGAGAGCCCCCGTGACCGAGGTACTCGACAAGACCGGCGCCCGCACCGACGACGCCGCGCACGTGATCGCCGGCGCCCGCGAGCGCATCGACGCGCTCGACGACCGCATCATCGGCCTGATCCAGGAACGCATGGCCGTCTCGGCGGTGATCCAGGACGCCCGGATCGCCTCCGGCGGCCGCCGGGTGAACCTGGCGCGCGAGATGGAGGTCCTCGGCCACTACAGGGACGCGCTCGGCAAGCCCGGCACCTCGCTCGCGATGACGATGCTGGAGCTGTGCCGGGGCCGCATCTGAGCCGTGGGCCTACGCCTGCGCACCTGCGTTCGGGCGCATCCTCACCCGTACGGCGCGTGACGCACCCGGTCGGTCTTCGTTGGTCCCGATGTCCGTGCCAGCCAGGGGCGGGCCTCGAGGGAAACCACGCGTGGCTCCGCTGGAGCGTGTGACGCACCCGCAGGTGCGTCGTGGGACCTCGCCCCAGCGCGCGTGACCGGTCGGCAGGGGACAGCAGCCCGGTCACCCCAAGGGCGGTCGGCTCCGGGGACGCCCGGCGCCGACCGCATCCGGTCCGACGGCTGCGCAGGCCGCAGCCCGTCCCGCAGACACGAGTTACGAGCACGTCCCCCTCTGCGCAACCGCACTGTGACAGGCCGAACCCCAGGCGCCCCGAAAGCGCCGGTGCGGCGGCCTCCTCCACGCGGCGCAGCCCCCCGGCGCCGCGCCACGGCACCGCGCAGCCCTGACGCCGGTGCCGAACGGAAGGGCCCCGCGGACCGGTGTCCGCGGGGCCCTTCACCTGTCGTCTCCCCGTGGGGAGGGCGGGTCAGCCGTCCGTACGCCGGCGACGGGCCGCCACGATCGCCACCGCACCCGCGGCGAGCGCTGCGGCCGCGCCGCCCGCGGCAAGCAGGGCCGAGGAGCCGGTGGCGGCGAGACCGCCCTGGGCGGTGGCGCCGCCTGCCGAGGTCCCGGACGTCGTGGAGCCGCCGGTGGTGCCGCCCGTCGACTCGTCGTCGTCGCCACCGCCGCCGGTGGAACCGCCGGTGCCGCCGCCCGTGGCCGGGTCACCCGTGCCGCCGCTGTCGGAGCCGGCGTCCCCGCTGTTCAGGACGACCGCCGCGGTGTTGTCGTCCGTGTCGGGGTCGAAGGGGAGCGCCGGGTGGGACGCCGACCAGTTCCGGACGGTCACCTTGCCCTCCGCCCGGTGGACCACCTTCTCGATCTTCATCTCGAAGGGCAGCGCGAAGTCCTCGTCCTCCCTCACCACGGAGGGGACGGCGCAGAGGTAGCGGGGCGCGCCGAGCTGCTGCTCGCGGTCGCCGCCGGAGGCCGTCACACCGGTGCAGGTGTCGGGCTTCCCGGTCACCGCGGCCCCCTCGGGGACCGTGAAGTCCACGACGCCGATGTCCTCGCCGGAGCGGAGGTAGCCGATCCAGGCCGGGCCCTCGTTGCGGAAACCGACGGTCGTCCGCACGGTCTCCCCGGCGGGGGCCTCGGCGACGGATGCGCCGTAGGCCACGAAGTCGGCGGTGTTCTTCGCGCGGATGGACTGCTCCCGCTGGTTGTCCCGCGGGGCGAGGTCCGCGGAGCGGGCGGAGAGCACCTTCTTCAGGGCGAGCTTCCCGCCGCTGCCCCGGGTGAAGGAGGCCCCGGCGCGCTGGGCGTCCCGTTCCTTCTGCGTGTTCTCGCCGACGCGGTAGACGAAGTCCTCGTGGAAGGCGTGCTGCGCGGCCTTGACGGTGAGGGGTTCTGCCAGCTCGTAGACGGTGCCCGGCTCGTACGAGCCGTCGAACGAACAGATCGCCGTGGAGAGCACATCCTCGGCCGACGCGCCGGCGCCCTTGGTGTACTCGCAGTTGGAGTACCGCTCGGGGATCTCGATGCCGTGCGTGTACTTCAGCGTGAGGAGCACGCCGTCGGCGGCGGCGGTGCCCGTGTTCGCGAAGGAGATCCGCGCGGGCTGTGCCTCGCCGGGCAGGACGTCCTGCCGGAGACCGAGGGGCCGCATGACGAGGTCGGGTCCGCCGACCGTCACCTTGGCCGTGTACGGGGTGAACGTCGCGGTCCCGGACTTCCCGGTGACCTTGATGTCGCCGCCGGCGCCGAGGACGCTTCCCTCGGCGGCGGTGAGCTCCAGGCGGGCCACGCTGTTGAGCGCGGATCCCCAGATGCTGTGGTCGGTGCACACCGCCGTCGTTCCGGTGATCTCGCAGTCGGCGCTCGTGGCATCACCGTCGAACCGGACGTCCGCCACGCCCGCGATCCCGCTGAAGTCGAAGGCGACGGTGTACTCGTCGGTGAAGTCCTCGTCCCGCGGGTTGTCGACCGTGACGTCCAGCGTCGCCTTCTGCGGCGCACCGCTCCCGGGGTGGGGGCGCAGGCCGATCTCCGCGGGACCGCCGAGCGTGAAGACGGGGTCGGCGGCATGGGCGGGAGCGGCGAAGAGCCCGGCAGCGGCGATCATTCCCGCGGCGGCGACGCCGGCCGCGGAACCTCGCGCGCGGGCCGACGAGTTGACGCGTCTCATCTACGAACCTCTGGGTCGGGTGGGATCCATGGGCCGCGTGCCGGGTGAGCGACGCGGCAGTCATGTGACCAGGAGGAGCGGTGAACGGTTGCGCGGGACAAGATCACGGCTTGGCCACGACCTCGCATGTGATCCACCTCACAGGAGGATTTCTCTGGCGTGAGGACAACCATCCCCACTGGTCACAGGTCATGCATGCGTAACAACGGCCTCCTGTGCGCTCCGGCGCGCGGCGGCCGCGAAGAGCCAGGAGGCCGCTGCACTCGGAGGGGGGTGCAGCGGCCTTCGTCGTGCGCGGGGGCGGCCCCGGGCGCGCGGGCTACTTCTTGGGCGGGACCGCCGGGATGCCCAGGAACGGCAGCTTCAGCGCGCCGAACGCCTCGGCCGGGACCGCCGGGGACTTCGGCGCCACCGGGGACAGCCGCTCGTAGGCGGCGCCCTGGGCAGGGCGGGTGTCCTCGTCCCCGTTGTTGGGCCAGAACGACATCGCGCGCTCCGCCTGCGCCGTGATCGTCAGCGACGGGTTGACGCCCAGGTTCGCGGAGACGGCGGAGCCGTCGACGACCGAGATGCCCGGGTGCCCGTACAGCCGGTGGTACGGGTCGATCACGCCCTCCTCGGCCGAGGCGCCGATCGGGCAGCCGCCGAGGAAGTGGGCGGTGAGCGGGGTGCCCATGAGCTCACCGATGTTGGACCCCGCGAAGCCGTTGATCTCCTCCGCGAGCAGGGACGCGGCGCGCGTGGCCTCGGGGATCTGGTTCGGGTTCGGGGCGCCGTGGCCCTGGCGGGCGGTGAGCAGTCCCTTTCCGAGGCCGCTCGGCTTGCGGTAGGTGGTCAGCGAGTTGTCCAGCGACTGCATGACCAGGCCGATGATCGTCCGCTCCGACCAGCGCCGGTTGGACAGCGCGCGGATCGCGAGCAACGGGTGCCTGGCCATGTTGCCGAGCCAGCCGGCGACCCGGCCCTTGACCCGGTAGGGCACCTGGAGGATCGTCATGCCGCCCATGGCGTTCGAGCCGCGGCCGTAGCGGACCGGCTCGATGTGGGTGTTCTCGTCCGGGTGGATCGAGGACGTGATCGCCACACCGCGCGTGAAGTCGACCCGGTCGGCGCCGTGGCGCTTGCGGTAGCGGCGGTTGTCGGTCTGGGCGCCGACGAGTGCCTCGGAGTTGGTCCGGGTCAGTTCGCCGAGGCGCGCGGACAGCCGCGGGAGCAGCCCGCTGTCCTTCATCCGGTGCAGCAGGGTCTGCGTGCCGTACGTGCCGGCGGCGATGACGACCCGGCGGGCCCGGAACGTACGGCCCCGCCCCTTGCGCTTGTTGTCGCTCGGCAGCGTCCTGACCGCGAAGCCGCCGCGCGGGTCCTCGGTGACCGCGACGACGGACGTCATCGGGTGGACGACCGCGCCCGCCTTCTCGGCGAGGTACAGGTAGTTCTCGTTGAGGGTGTTCTTGGCCCCGTGCCGGCAGCCCGTCATGCACTCGCCGCACTCGGTGCACGCCCTGCGCGAGGGGCCCTGCCCGCCGAAGTACGGGTCGGCGACCTCCTGGCCGGGCCTGGCCTTCGCCGATCCCTCGGCGTCCTCGCCGTCCCCGAAGAACACCCCGACCGGAGCCATGTGGAAGGTGTCGCCCACGCCCATCGCCTCGGCGGTCGCCTTCAGGTGGACGTCCGAGGGCGTCATCGTCGGGTTGAGCCGTACGCCGAGCATGCGGCGGGCCTGGTCGTAGTACGGCGCGAGCTCGTCCTGCCAGTCGGTGATGTCCTTCCACTGCGGGTCGTTGAAGAACGGCGCGGGCGGGACGTAGAGCGTGTTGGCGTAGTTGAGCGAGCCGCCGCCGACGCCCGCCCCCGCGAGCACCATCACGTTGCCGAGCAGGTGGATGCGCTGGATGCCGAACAGGCCGAGCGCGGGGGCCCAGAGGTAGTTGCGCAGGTCCCAGGAGTTCTTCGGCAGCGACTCCCGGGTGAACCGGCGGCCCGCCTCGAGGACACCGACCCGGTATCCCTTCTCGGACAGCCGGAGGGCGGAGACCGAGCCGCCGAAGCCGGAGCCCACGACGATCACGTCGTAGTCGTACGCGTCACCGTCATCATCGCCGCCCGCGTCCTGGTTTCGGGCAGGGGGTACCTCGGACATGGCTCTCCTCGTGAAAAATGTGCGGGCGTACGGGTGCGGGGGGCCGGCGGTCAGCGCAGGCGCAGGGCCTTCATCGCCTTCAGGCTGACGCTCATGAACGCGGCGTACTTCTCGTCGTCCATGCCGAACGACGGGGCGAGCGGCAGCAGTCGCTGCTGGGCGACGGTCTGCGCCTCCGTGTACTTGAGGATGCCCTCGGAGCCGTGCCGCCGGCCGAGCCCGGAGTCCTTCATGCCGCCCATGGGCGCCTGGACGCTGCCGTAGGCCGGGGCGTAGCCCTCGTTGATGTTGACGGTGCCGGTGCGCAGCTTCGCGGCGACGGCGTGGCCTCGCTTGCCGTCCTTGGTCCACACGCTCGAATTGAGCCCGTACGCGGTGGCGTTGGCCAGCTCGACGACCTTGTCCTCGTCCGAGAAGCGGTAGACGGACACGACCGGGCCGAAGGTCTCCTCGCCGCACACGGCCATCGGCGCGTCGACGCCGTCGAGGATGGTGGGCTCGTAGAAGTACGGGCCGATGTCGGGGCGGGCGACGCCGCCGGCGACGAGGGTCGCGCCCTTGGCTACGGCCTCCTCGACATGGCGGGTGACGGTCTCCAGCTGGCGCGGGCCGACGAGGGAGCCCATGTCCGCGCCGTAGGCGAGGGAGTTGCCGAGCCGCATCGCCTTGGTGCGCGCGGCGAAGCGCTCGACGAACTCGTCGGCGATCGACTCGTGGACGTACAGCCGCTCGATGGAGATGCACAGCTGGCCCGCGGACGAGAAGCAGGCGCGGACGGCACCGGCCGCGGCCTTCTCCACATCGGCGTCGTGGAGGACCAGCATGGCGTTCTTGCCGCCGAGTTCGAGGGAGACGCCGACCAGCCGGGCGGCCGCCCCCTGGGCGACCTCGCGGCCGGTGCGGGTCGATCCGGTGAAGGAGACGTAGTCGGCGTGCTTGACGACCTCGGGGCCGACGACCGGGCCCTCGCCGATGACCACCTGGAACACCTCGGCGGGCAGGCCCGCCTCGATCAGCAGGTCGCGCGCCCACAGCGCGGTGAGCGCGGTCTCGGTGTCGGGCTTCATGACGACCGCGTTGCCGGAGACGAAGGCGGGCAGGGCGTCGCCGACGGACAGCTCCAGCGGGTAGTTCCAGGGCGCGATCTGGCCCACGACCCCGCGCGGCTGGCGCAGTTCGGTGGTCTTCGTCAGCACGGGCACGACGCCCGTGTGGTGCTTGGGCCTGAGGTACGCGGGGGCCTTGCGCCCGTAGTGGCGGGCCGCGACGGCGACGGCCTGCACCTCCTCGTGCGCGTGGAGCCGGGCCTTGCCCGTCTCCAGCTGGATCAGGTCCAGCACCTCGGCCTGGCGCTGGAGGACCAGGTCGTGGAAGCGCAGCAGCACGGCGGCACGGGCGCGCACCGGGGTGGCTTCCCACACGCGCTGGGCGGCGCGGGCCCGCTCGAAGGCGGCGGCCACGTCGTCGGGGGTGGACTCGGGCAGGTCCGCCAGCTTCTCGCCGGTGAACGGGGCGTGGTTCGCCGTGCGGCCGGAGCCCGTCACACCCTTGGTGAGCTGGGCGACCAGTTCGGGAGTGACCACGTCGGCTGCGGTGCGCACGCCGGCCGGCGAGGCGGCGATGGGGTTGGTGCCGAGGGCGGTTGCGGTGGCCTGCGAGTCCGTCATGGGGGCGAGAGTATGCGGCGGCGGGCACTTTGGGTACCCGTCGGTAACAGCTTTTCACCGGCCCCCACGATTGCGCCAGCGATCACTGGCGGATAAGCCCTGATCAGGGGCTTGTCATGGTTGGACAGGGGTCGGCAGCGTGATGAAGCCGTAGTACGGATCTCCGCGGACGACCGCCCGGACGTCAGTTCGGTCCCGGCCGCCAGCCTCTGAGCATGGTGTCGAACTGCTCGCGCGTCACGGCCCAGTCCTTCGCCGGGCCGGACATGTAGAGGGCGTACTCGGTGCCGTCGTCCTCGTAGTACATCTGGTCGATGGCGCGCCGGGGCCCGGGGTGCTCCGTGCGCTCGGTCCAGGTGAACTCCCAGAGCGCGGACTGCGTCTGGTCGCGGAAGGTGTTGGGACGCAGTTTCACCCGGCGGTAGTCCGGGAGGCGCTTCTCCAGCCGCTGCTGCATGTCGAGCATGTGCATGTAGGGGTTCTCGAAGTCCGGGGAGGGGTCGACGCTGATCCGGATGCGGTGGCGGCCGTTGTCAGGCGTGTAGTCGATCTGGTCGCCGTCGGCCTGGCGCTTCCAGCCGTCGGGCACCCAGAGGCTGAATCCCTTCGGGTCCTTGACGCGCTCCCAGCCGTCGGGAACGTCCGACGCCCGGGCCTGCCCGGTCGGCCCGCTGTCCGTGGCCCTGTCCTGGGCGCCGCCCCGGTCCGCGTACTTCATCGCGGCGAGGCCGGCTCCCCCGCCGATCAGCGCCGCGAGGACCACGACGACGGCGAGCGTGCGCAGCCGCGGACCACGCCGCGGCCGGACGGGGCCCGCGCCGGGCGCCGTGGCCGGGACCGTGCCGGAACCCGCCGCGCCCGTGCCCGCGCCGGAGGCCGGGAATCCGCCCCACGGCAGCCGCTGGGTCACCCTCTGCGCCGGCACGGCCGGCTCCCGGCCCTCCATGGCCTCCGTCAGCATCCGCTCGGCCTCGGCCACCGAGGGGCGGGCCGCCGGGTCCTTGTGGAGCAGCGCCGTGATCACGGGTGCGAGGCGTCCCGCCCGCAGGGGCGCGGGCGGCTCGTCGTCCACCACGGCCTGCATCGTCGCCAGCGGAGACGAGCGGCGGAACGGCGACTGCCCCTCCAGCGCCGTGTACAGCGTCGCGCCCAGCGACCACAGGTCGGACGCCGGGCCCGGGTCGTGGCCGCGTACCCGCTCGGGAGCCAGGAAGTCGATCGAGCCGACGATCTCGCCCGTCCTGGTGATCGTCGAGTCGCCCTCGATCGCCGCGATCCCGAAGTCGGTGATCATCGCCCGGCCGTCACGGCCCAGCAGCACGTTGGCGGGCTTGATGTCCCGGTGGAGCACCCCGGCCGCATGCGCGGCGCCGAGCGCGCCCAGGACGTGCAGCCCGATCCGGGCGGCCTCCCGCTCGTCGATACGGCCGGGCTCCTTGGCGGCGTCGGCGAGCGACGGACCGTCGACGTACTGCATGACGATCCAGGGCCGGGCGTCGTGCTCCAGCACGTCATGGACGGTGACGACTCCGGGATGGCTGATGCGCGCCGCCGCACGGGCCTCCTTCTGGGTCCGGGCGTGCAGCACGATCCGGTCTGCCTCGGAGACGTACAGACCCGCCGTCAGTTCCTTGACGGCGACTACTCTGTGCAACAACTCGTCATGCGCGCGCCAGACTTTTCCCATGCCGCCGCGCCCGATGGTCTCGCCGAGCCGGTAGCGCCCGGCAAGCAGCAGACCGGTGCCTGTGCTGTGAGTGTGTTCCACGTACCCGCCCCGTTCTTAGGATTGACAGGTTACGGAGGGTTGGTACGCGCGTGGAACCGAGGTTCGCTCAAGTGACCGCACTGTGATGCGTGGTGAGCTGCCGAGGCGTCACTCTCTGTGAAAGAGTGGCCGGTTCGGGGTGGTTCGGGCGGAACCGGGAGGCCCGGCAGGGCGGTTGACGGCGGGGCCGCGACTCAGCGCGTGACGCGGTACGTGGCCGTGGCCTGCTGATGGATCTCGGTGACCCGGTCCCGGCGGTCGGCGGGTCCGATCACCTGGATCACGTGATAGCTGTCGCCGACGATCAGCGCGAGGTTGCGGACGAACACCTCGCGGCCGGTGCTGTCCTGCCAGGTGAACTGGCCCTCCGCCATCGACTGCTGCCCCACGTCGATGCGGCGCAGTCCGCTCGCGCTGGCCCACGACGAGTCCCGGAACGGCTGAAGCTCCCGCTCCTTGTCGCGCTGGTAGACCAGCGGATCGTCGCCGCTGGTGCTCACCCGGTCCCGGCCTGGCACCACGATCAGCGTGAAGTCGCCGTCGGAATAACGCACTTGACCGGCGTCGTTGATCGGCCTGCGCTGCCAGTCCTCGTCGACGGCGAGCCGGAAGCCCTCGGGGTCCTCGCGCAGCACGTAGCCGTCGGGCAGGTTCGCGGCCGGTGCCGACGTCTGCGGCTGCTGCGCACCGGGGCTCCCGCTCGGCGAGGGCCCCTGACCGCCCTCCCCGTCACCGCCCGTCCGCCCCGGGCTCGGCCCCGCACCCGCCGTGCGGCCGGCGCCCTGGTCCGGCTCCCCTGAACCGGCCTTGGGCATGAACAGGAACGCGTACGCGACGGCCGCCACCACGGCGAGCAGGATCAGCAGCAGCAAGATGCGGCCCAGGGCACGCGGCGCGCGCGCCCGACCGTCGTACGGCTGCCGCTCCGGACGCACCAGGTGGTCCCGGCGCTCGACCCGCCCCGGACGGACACCGCCTCTCGGTCCCTGCTGCCGGTGCCGGCCGTGCGCCGCCTCCCGGCCGCCGGACCGGCGCCTGCGCACCAGCTCGCCCCGCCGCCGTACGACCGGCAGGCGCGAGGCGTCCACCGGGCCCGCGGGAAGCGGCACCACGCCCATGCCCGCCTCGGGCTCCGGCGCGGAGCGCACCAGAGACCGCAGCCAGCCGCGCAGCTCCTCGAAGTCGGGCCGCTCCGTGGGGTCCTGACGCAGCAGCGATTCGACGACCGGACGCAGCGGCCCGCACTCCTCCGCGAACGCGGGCGGCTCCGCGCACACGAGCTGGACCAGCTCGGCGGCGCTCTCCTCGGGGTACGGGGCATGGCCCTGGACGGCCCGGAAGAGCAGCGCGCCGAGCGCCCACAGGTCCGTCGCGGGTCCGACGGGGGCGGCCAGCTGCCAGTTCTCGTGGACCGGTCCGGCCTGTTCGGGGGCCCACCGCTCGGTGACCGCGCCGACGACGGCGATCCGCGCCTGGCGCGCACGCTCGGCCGCCAGGGGCGTGGTCGGGCCGCGGAAGACGGGGGCGGACTCGCCGCCCGCCACGACGTCGTCCCAGCGGTCGGACGCGGGCGCCGGGGAGCCCCCGGCCGGGAGTGGACGGCGCTGGGCGTCGGCGCGCAGGGCGTCCCCGCCGCCACCGCCGCGGTTCCAGCTGCCCGTCGCCGCGCTGTCCGGGCGGGCGGCCGGCAGCGCGGGACGGGCTCCGTGGGCGCCGCCGTCCGGACGCCCGTGACCGGCCGCCGCCTGGCGCACGCCGTAGGGGTCGTCGCGGTACGTGTCTTTCCGCAGGGGCTCCTGGGCGGGGCGCGCCGCGGGCAGCGCGGGACGGCTGCCGCCCGCGGACAGGGGGCCCGGGCCGTCACGGCCGGGGAACGGAGCGTCGTGCCAGGTCCCGGCGAGGCGGGCGCTGCCGTGCCCGTCCTCGTAGTCGTCGTAGTCGTCGTCGTACGCGGATGCCTCGTCGTGGCCGGCGTCGTCGTAGGCGGATGCCCTGCCCTGGCCGGCGTCGTCGTACGCGGATGCCCCGCCCTGGCCGGCGTCGTAGGCCGTTGCCTCGTCGCCGGCGCGGAGGTCCGTGCCCTCGCCCGGGCGACGGGCCCACCAGTCGGGGTCGAGGCCGTCCTGCACGGGGCGGTCGTCGTCGGCCCCGCCCGTGTACCGCCCGTTGTCGCGCGCCTGGCCGTCATGGACGCGGGCCGCCGCGCGGGCGCCCGCGCGGTAGGCCGCGATGGCGCCCGCCCTGGCGGCTCGTACGTCGGGGACGTGGCCGGTGTCCGTGCCTGCCTGGCGGGGCAACGCGGACCGGGCGGGCTCCAGGGCGGCCGGGCCGTCCGGTGCGCCGCCCAACCGCGGCCGCGGCACCGGCTCGGCGCCGGTGTCTTCCGGGGCGCCCGCGAGGTCGTGACCGCGGCCGGGGCCGTCGAAACCGGCCTCTGGACCGTCGGGGCCGGACCCGGGCGGCTCGGGGACCGGCGCGTACCCGCAGAGCGCCTCCTCGGCCGCTCCGGAGGCCAGGCCGGTGAGCACCACGCGGCCGTCGTCGCAGACGAGGACGGTGCGCACGGTGATGTTCCGGTGGGTCCAGCCGTGGGCGTGCAGCACGCGCAGCGCGGTGAGCACATCGGACGCCACCTCGGCCGCGCGGTACGGGCTGAGCGGCTTCTCGGCGAGGAGGGCGGCGAGCGGGCGTGCGCCGACGAGCTCGCTCACGATCCAGAGCGAGCCGTCCTCGGCGAAGACGTCGAAGACCTGGTCGAGGCGCGGATGGTCGGGGATCTGCGCCGCCGCCTGCGCGGCCTCGACGGCCCGGAGCACGGCCGGGTCCGTGGGGCGCCGGGTCGCCCGCCCCGGTATCCGCCGGGGCACGGCGGCGCCTGCGAGCCCGTCGCCGTCGACCACCTCCGCGTCCACGACCTCCGGCAACGGCACCTGCCGCACCAGCACTTCATGGCCGCTGTACGTGTCGAAGGCGCGCGTCTCGGCCAGCTCGAACGCGTCGGAGGGCGGCAACGGCAGGCGGTAGCGGTCGGCGAGCACCCTTCCCGCATAGTCCTCCACGACGCCTCCCCACAGCGCGGTGTCCCCGCCCGCTCCGGTAATCCCGCACCGAGCCGTCACATTCGGTCGCTCGACGGCCCTTCGGGGCTCCGTACTGTTCGCACGTTCTCACGATACGTGGCCAAGCCCATCCTTGCCGAGTGAACCTTGCCACCGCCGCCGGAGGACGTCCGCCGGCCCCGCGACCTCCGGTCCTGCTGGAGCAAACGCCTTGCCACGAAAGCGGCATGACGTCTCGTGGGGTCTCGGAGACAGGACCGCTCAGCCGGCCTTCGGCTGGAAGGTCTTGAAGAAGGTCTGGAGCGTCACGTCGGCCTCCGCCCAGCCGGCGTCGCGAGCAGTGAACATGATCCCGTAACCGAGGTCCCGACGCACCACGAAGCCCCGGTCCACAGACCGGTACTTCGTTCCTCCTTCGGTGAACGTGAACTCCCAGTCGGCAGCCGTCCAACCCCGGTACTCGACAGCCTTGATGCTCACTCGCTTGTAGTTGTCACGCCGCATCCACGCTTCCTGGGCTGTCCAGTCGGCGACCGGGTTGCTCTTCGGAGAGGTTGTCCAGCCCACGAGCAGCCGTTGACCGTCGGGGCCCGAGAATCGCGCTCCGGCCTTGTCGGTCCCGGTGTGCTTCCAGCCCTTAGGCAGGCCGATGGAGAAACCCTGGTCGTGCCGGTAGGCCACCGTGCTCTGCTCATCACCGGCGTCGGTCCCGTCATCGGACCGATCCGTGCCGCTCCCCTGCGAGCCATTGCTCCCTGGCGCACCGTCACTGCCGCCGTCAGTGGTCTCTTCGCCCGTTCCTGCGCTGCTGTCAGGGGTCTGGGCACCGCCCGACCCCCCGCTCGCGGCCTTGCCGTCGCCGCCCGCGGTCGAGCCCGCCGACGCGGCGGTGTCGTCCTTGCCCTTGCCCTCGTTGGCCTTGTCGTCGCCGCCGAACGCGAAGACGAGCACGGTGGACAGCACCACCAGCGCGGCGACGACCGCGATGATCACCAGGGTGCGGCGGGGCACCACATCGGTGAGCGGCGCGCGGACCGGAGCGGGCTTGCCGGAGGACGGAGCGGCGGAAGCCGTCGGCGCCCCGGCCGTGGTCGCGGTCCTCGTCCCCCCGCCCGCTTCGGACCGCGACTCCGTCTTGGCCGCCGCGGCGGCGTTCCGTACGGAACGCAGGGCCCCGCGCAGCCGCTCGGCCGCCGGGTCCTTCGGCTTGGCGTCCGGGCGCGGCGCTGGGAGAACGGGCGGAACCGGCGGGATCCGTATGGCCCGCGTCTGCTCCACCGGGGCCTCGATCTCGGCCGTCCGGACCGGCGCCTCGGGGGCGTTGACCACCTGGGTGAGCAGAGCGCGGGCGCCCGCGTCGTCGAGCCGCTGGGCCGGGTCCTTGGCGAGCAGGCCGTAGATGACCTCCTCCAGCGGGCCCGCGTTCTTCGGCGGGTCGAGCGGTTCGGTCATGACGGCGGTCAGCGTCGCGATCGCCGAACCCTTGTCGTACGGGGGGGAGCCCTCGACGCTCGCGTACAGCAGGCCGCCGAGGGACCACAGGTCCGCGGCGGGGCCGGGCTTGTGGCCGCGGGCGCGCTCGGGCGAGATGTACGAAGGGGCGCCGACGAGCATGCCGGTCGACGTGATCGACGGGTCGCCCTCGACCTGGGCGATGCCGAAGTCGGTGAGGACGACGCGGCCGTCCTTGCCGATGAGCACGTTCGACGGCTTCACGTCGCGGTGCAGGATGCCCTCGCGGTGCGCGGAACGCAGCACGTCGAGGATCGCGAGCCCGACCTCGGCCGCGCGACGGGGCGTCAGGACGCCGTCCTCGCGCACGACCTCGGCGAGCGACTTGCCCTCGACGAGCTCCATGACGATCCACGGCCGGTCGTCCTCGTCGACGACGTCGTAGACGGTGACGGCGCTGTTGTTACGGATCCGGGCGATGGCCTTGGCCTCGCGGAGCGTACGCGTGATGAGCCGGCGCTTCTCCTCCTCGTCGATCGCGTTCGGGAAGCGCAGCTCCTTGACGGCAACGGTGCGCCCGAGCGTCTCGTCGACGGCACGCCACACCGTGCCCATCCCACCGCGGCCGAGCACGCCTCCCAGCCGGTAACGCCCGGCCAGCAACCGCCCTTCGGGGGCCTTGGCTCCGCTGGGGGCGGCCTTCTTGGCTCCGGCCCCCGCGGCTCCACGGCGGGTGCCGCTCTCGGCGACGCCGGTGGCGTCCTTGCCCGCATTTGTGGCTGCCGCGCCGCCGCCGGAGGCGGACTCACCCGCACCGGTGGCTGCCGCGCCGCCGTCGCGAGGGCCGTTGCCGTCCGCGCTGTCAGAGGCCACGTCAGCACCGGCCTTGGCCGCGCCGGAGGGCGCCGCGTCCCCGTTGCCAGTGGTCGTGCCGGTCACGTCCTTGGCCGCACCCGCGGCCGTCACGTCGTCGGCCGCGGGAGCGTCACCCGCGTCGGAGCCCACCTCGTCGGCGTCGCCGTCGCCCGTGCCCGCCGCCGGGTCCTCCGCGGCGGCTGCCTCCCCGACGCCGGCGTCCGAGGGCTTGACGTCAGCGGACGACAGTTCTCCGGCCGAGGCCTCATCGGACGACACGTCACCTGACGACGTCTCGCCGGACGGCGTCTCGTCTCCCGCCCCGGCATCGGACGCACCGCTCTGAGGGGCCGTCACCGTCCCGCCACGCGCCGCTCCCCCCGGCGCTTCCCCCGCGTCCTCGGGCTTGGAGTCGCCGCTGCCGCCCCCGGCGCCCACGGCGGAGTCCTCGCCCTTGCCGGCGAGGCCGGCCCCCTCGGTCTCGTCCCGCTGGGGCTCCCGCGACTGCTCAGCCTCCGACATGCGTCCCCTCTGCGATCCCTGATCTTCGCCCGCGCCTGCCGCTTCCCGCTCGATGCGGTAACCCGCCCTGGCAGAGCGACCATTGTCCCTTACTCCGGGACGGGAATCTCTCCCGGGTCCACCCACCGGGCGCACGCGGGCGCGCGGACACGGCGCCCAATCGGGCGGTCACGCGGTGTGAGGGCCGCCCCTGCGCTGGTGGGGGCTTTGCCCGCCTTGCCCGCCCCCGTGGGCAAGGCGACTCACCGCCGATCAGGGTTCGGCGGAAACAGTCGGGGAGGCCGGCCTGCCCGCCAGAGCGGACGGGCACGCTCCGGCCCGGCCCCGGAGCATCCGTCAGATCGGCACGATGTCCGGTGCCCCCAGCCGCGCCGCGTCCGCCGTCAGGTCGTCCGGCTGACGCTGCGACTCCCGCTCCGCCTCGACCCGCTTCTCGTAGTGCTCGACCTCCTTCTCGACGTGCGCCTTCTCCCACCCCAGCACCGGAGCCATCAGCTCCGCGCACTCCCGCGCACAGCGCGTCCCCCGGTCGAAGGTCTCGATCGAGATCCTGGTGCGCCGCGTCAGCACGTCGTCCAGATGGCGTGCGCCCTCGTGCGAGGCCGCGTAGACGACCTCGGCGCGGAGGTAGTCGTCGGCGCCGGTGAGCGGCTCGCCGAGCGAGGGGTCCTCGGCGATCAGCGCCAGCAGCTCCTCGGTCAGGGAGCCGTACCGGTTCAACAGGTGCTCCACGCGCACGACATGGAGCCCGGTCCGCGACGCGATCCTCGCCCGGGCGTTCCACAGGGCGCGGTAGCCCTCGGCGCCGAGGAGCGGGGTCTCCTCCGTGACGCATGTGGCCACCCGCTGGTCGAGACCGTGCACCGCCTCGTCCACCGCGTCCTTCGCCATCACCCGGTACGTCGTGTACTTGCCGCCCGCCACGACCACCAGCCCCGGCACCGGGTGCGCCACCGTGTGCTCGCGGGAGAGCTTGCTCGTCGCGTCGGACTCGCCGGCGAGCAGCGGCCGCAGCCCCGCGTACACCCCCTGGACGTCGTCGCGGGTGAGGGGCACGGCGAGCACCGAATTGACGTGCTCCAGCAGGTAGTCGATGTCCGCGCTGGACGCGGCGGGGTGCGCCTTGTCCAGGTCCCAGTCGGTGTCCGTGGTGCCGACGATCCAGTGCCGGCCCCACGGGATGACGAACAGCACCGACTTCTCGGTCCGCAGGATCAGACCGGTGGAGGAGTGGATGCGGTCCTTCGGCACCACGAGGTGGATGCCCTTGGACGCCCGCACGTGGAACTGTCCGCGCTCGCCGATCAGCGCCTGCGTGTCGTCCGTCCACACCCCGGTCGCATTGACGATCTGGCGGGCACGGATCTCGTACTCCCCGCCGGCCTCGACATCGAGCACCCGTGCCCCGACGACCCGCTCACCCTCGCGCAGGAAGCCGACCACCCTTGCGCGGCTGGCCACGTGGGCTCCGTAGCTCGCGGCCGTGCGCACCAGGGTCGTGACGAAACGGGCGTCGTCCATCTGGGCGTCGTAGTACTGCAGGGCGCCCACGAGCGCGTCCTTCTTCAGCGCGGGCGCCACCCGCAGCGCATGACTCCGTGACAGATGGCGGTGCACGGGCAGACCGCGTCCGTGGCCCGAGGAGACCGACATCGCGTCGTACAGCGCGACGCCCGATCCCGCGTACCACCGCTCCCAGCCCTTGTGCTGCAGCGGATAGAGGAAGGGCACCGGCTTGACCAGGTGGGGGGCCAGCCGCTCCAGGAGCAGCCCGCGCTCCTTGAGTGCCTCTCTGACCAGGGCGAAGTCGAGCATCTCCAGATACCGCAGACCGCCGTGGATGAGCTTGCTCGACCGGCTCGACGTGCCCGACGCCCAGTCGCGCGCCTCGACGAGCCCCGTCGCCAGGCCTCTCGTCGCCGCGTCCAGCGCGGTGCCCGCTCCGACGACGCCGGCGCCGACCACCAGCACGTCCAGTTCACGCTCGGCCATACCGGCGAGCGCTGCGGCGCGCTCCTCGGGTCCCAGTGTCGCTGTCCTCACTGCTGCCTCCCGTCGCCCCCGTGCGTCCCCTGCGGTCGGGCTCACAACCTCGATTCTGTCCGCACTCACCGACTTCAGCCACCGCCTGTGGATAACACTCCGTTAGCCACACGCGCACAATCCGACATAACGGTCATATTTACGCCTAGTCTGACATTGCGCACGCCCGTTCCGCCCACAGGGCTTGCGACCTCTGTCCCCTCCGGCTATGGGAAAGGACGGCCACCGCCATGCCCGCAGATCTCGCCGTCATCGGACTCGGCCACCTCGGTCTGCCCCTCGCCCAGGCCGCCGTGGCAGCTCGCATCGAGACCATCGGTTACGACCCCGACCCGCGCCGTCCCGCCGAACCGGCCGCCGGAGTCACCGCCGCGGACATCCGCCGCATGCTCTCCGCCGGCTTCCGCACGGTCACCGACGCGGCCGAACTGGGACGGGTGCGCACCGCCGTCATCTGCGCCCCCACACCCCCCGGCCCGGACGGCGCGCCCGACCTCACCCCACTCGCGGACGCGGCCCGCGCCCTCGCCTCCCGGCTGCGCCCGCACACCACGGTGCTCCTCGAATCGGCCGTCCAGCCCGGTACGACCGAGGAGTTCCTCCGCCCGCTGCTCGAACAGGGCTCCGGCCTGCGCGCGGGGCGCGACTTCCACCTGGCCTACTCCCCCAGCCGCACCGACCCCGGCAACCGGGACCACGGCTACGCCAACACCCCCAAGGTCATCGGCGGCCTCACTCCCGCCTGCACCGAGTCGGCCGCCGCCTTCTACGGCCGGCTCACCGACAAGGTCGTCCGGGCACGCGGCTTGCGCGAGGCCGAGACCGTCAAGGTGCTGGAGACGAACTTCCGGCACGTCAACATCGCGCTGGTCAACGAGATGTCCGTCCTCTGCCACGATCTCGGCATCGACCTGTGGGACGTCATCCGCTGCGCCGAGACCAAGCCGTTCGGCTTCCAGGCCTTCCGTCCCGGCCCCGGCGTCGGCGGGCACGGCGTCCCCCTCGACCCCGGCCACCTCCCGCCCACGGGCCGCACCCTGCGCATGGTCGGCCTCGCCCAGGACATCAACACCCGGATGCCGCAGTACGTCATCCAGCGCAGCGCAACGCTCCTCAACGAGCACGGCAAGTCGGCCCGCGGCGCCCGCGTCCTGCTCCTCGGCATCACCTACAAGCCCGACCTCGCCGACCTGACCGGCTCTCCCGCCACCGAAATCGCCCGCCGCCTGATGGACCTCGGTGCATCCGTCAGCTACCACGACCCGTACGTCCCGGACTGGCAGGTGAACGGGCTGCCCGTCCCCCGCGCCGACTCGCTCTACGAGGCCGCCGCCAACGCGGACCTGACGGTGCTGCTCCAGCACCACCGCACGTACGACCTCCAGGGACTGGCGGTCAAGGCGCAACTCCTGCTCGACACCCGGGGAGCGACCCCCGCGGGCGCGGCCCACCGCCTCTGAGGAGCCGGTGTGCGGCGCTGGACAGATCCGGTCCCGGTACGGGGGGCATCACCGACGACCCGACGCAGGTACGGGAGGCCGCGGACGGCAGGACACACGTCGTCCGCGCGGGCGCCGCGATCGGGGAAGGCCGACGGCTGACGCGCACCCCGCACAGGGAAGGGCCCGGCACCGAAGGACGCAGCGTCCCGAAGTGCCAGGCCCTTCCCTGTGTACGGCCGGACGTCAGCGGCTGTGCTGCGAGTCCGCCACCGTGACCTCGACCCGCTGGAACTCCTTGAGCTCGCTGTAGCCGGTCGTCGCCATCGCCCGGCGCAGCGCGCCGAAGAAGTTCATCGACCCGTCCGGGCTGTGCGAGGGACCGGTCAGGACCTCCTCGGTCGTGCCCACGATGCCCAGGTCGACCAGCTTGCCGCGCGGCACGTCCTCGTGGACGGCCTCCATGCCCCAGTGGCGGCCCTTGCCCGGCGCGTCGGTCGCGCGCGCCAGCGGCGAGCCCATCATCACCGCGTCCGCGCCGCAGGCGATCGCCTTCGGCAGGTCGCCCGACCAGCCCACACCGCCGTCGGCGATGACGTGGACGTACCGGCCGCCGGACTCGTCCATGTAGTCGCGGCGGGCCGCGGCCACGTCGGCGACGGCGGTCGCCATCGGAACCTGGATGCCCAGCACGTTGCGCGTGGTGTGCGCGGCTCCGCCGCCGAAGCCCACGAGCACGCCCGCCGCGCCCGTGCGCATCAGGTGCAGCGCGGCGGTGTAGGTGGCGCAGCCGCCGACGATGACCGGGACGTCGAGCTCGTAGATGAACTGCTTGAGGTTCAGCGGCTCGGCGGCGCCGGAGACGTGCTCGGCGGAGACCGTCGTACCGCGGATGACGAAGATGTCGACACCGGCGTCGACGACGGCCTTCGAGAACTGCGCGGTGCGCTGCGGGGAGAGCGCGGCGGCGGTGACGACGCCCGAGTCGCGCACCTCCTTGATGCGCTGCCCGATCAGCTCCTCCTTGATCGGAGCGTCGTAGATCTCTTGGAGCCGGCGCGTGGCGCTCTCCGGGTCCAGCTCGGCGATCTCGTCGAGCAGGGGCTGCGGGTCCTCGTAGCGGGTCCACAGGCCCTCGAGGTTCAGGACACCGAGACCTCCCATCTCGCCGATGCGGATCGCGGTGCTCGGGGAGACGACCGAGTCCATCGGGGCGGCCAGGAAGGGCAGCTCGAAGCGGTAGGCGTCGATCTGCCAGGCGATCGAGACCTCCTTCGGGTCCCGCGTGCGCCGGCTCGGTACGACGGCGATGTCATCGAACGCGTACGCCCGGCGGCCGCGCTTGCCGCGCCCGATCTCGATCTCAGTCACGATGTGTGGCCTTTCCCTCTTACTTCTGCGCCTGGGGCCCTACCAGTATCCCCGACCCACACACGAGGGGCGGCCCCGGCGACCCGGGACCGCCCCCCTCGTGGGACGTACGCGCTACTTCCTGCTGTAGTTCGGCGCCTCGACCGTCATCTGGATGTCGTGCGGGTGGCTCTCCTTGAGACCCGCCGAGGTGATCCGGACGAACCGGCCCTTGCTCTCCATCTCGTCGATGGAGGCCGCTCCGACGTAGCCCATGGTCTGGCGCAGGCCGCCGACCAGTTGGTGCAGCACGGCCGCGAGCGGACCGCGGTAGGGCACCTGGCCCTCGATGCCCTCGGGGACGAGCTTGTCGTCGGAGGCCACTTCTGCCTGGAAGTAGCGGTCCTTGGAATACGAGCGGCCCTGGCCGCGAGACTGCATCGCCCCGAGCGAGCCCATGCCCCGGTACGACTTGAACTGCTTGCCGTTGATGAAGAGCAGTTCACCGGGGGACTCCTCGCAGCCCGCGAGAAGGCTGCCCAGCATGACCGTGTCGGCACCTGCGGCGAGCGCCTTGCCGATGTCTCCGGAGTACTGCAGGCCACCGTCGCCGATCACCGGGACGCCTGCGGCGCGGCAGGCCAGCGCCGCCTCGTAGATCGCGGTGACCTGCGGGACACCGATGCCGGCGACCACACGGGTGGTGCAGATGGAACCGGGTCCGACGCCGACCTTGACGCCGTCCACACCCGCGTCGATCAGGGCCTGGGCGCCGTCGCGCGTCGCCACGTTGCCGCCGATGACGTCGACACCGACGCTCGACTTGATCTTCGCCATCCAGTTGAGGGCGTTGCTGTTGTGTCCGTGCGAGGTGTCGACGATCAGGAAGTCGACGCCCGCACCGGCCAGTGCCTGAGCCCGCTCCAGCGCCTCCGGGCTCGCACCGACGGCCGCTCCGACGAGCAGACGGCCCTCGGCGTCCTTCGCCGCGTTCGGGTACTGCTCGGCCTTGACGAAGTCCTTGACCGTGATGAGGCCCTTGAGAATGCCGGCGTCGTCGACCAGCGGAAGTTTCTCGATCTTGTGGCGGCGCAGCAGCTCCATGGCGTCCACGCCGGAGATGCCCACCTTGCCGGTGACCAGCGGCATCGGGGTCATGACCTCGCGCACCTGGCGTGTGCGATCCGACTCGAAGGCCATGTCACGGTTGGTGACGATGCCGAGCAGCTTGCCCGCGGCGTCGGTCACCGGCACACCGCTGATGCGGAACTTGGCGCACAGGGCGTCGGCCTCGGCGAGGGTGGCGTCGGGGTGCACCGTGATCGGGTCGGTCACCATGCCGGACTCGGAACGCTTGACCAGGTCGACCTGGTTCACCTGGTCCTCGATGGACAGATTGCGGTGCAGCACACCCACGCCGCCCTGGCGCGCCATCGCGATCGCCATGCGGGACTCGGTAACCTTGTCCATCGCCGCCGAGAGCAGCGGGATGTTCACCCGGACATTCCTGGAGACACGGGACGAGGTGTCGACTGCGTTAGGAAGCACTTCCGACGCACCCGGCAGCAGAAGCACATCGTCGTAGGTCAGCCCGAGTGTCGCGAATTTCTCGGGCACTCCGTCGACGTTGGTCATGACACCTTCCCCAATGGCCTTGATCGGTGCGGATGTCCATGCTAACGGGCTCGGCACCCGTCTCATTCCACGATCAAGATCAGTAAGCAGCTTTGTACGTTCATACGTACGCGGCCGCCGCGCGGATCACTGCTCGGCCAGCGCCCGCAGACGGCTCAGCGCACGGTGCTGGGCGACCCGCACCGCACCGGGCGACATCCCCAGCATCTGCCCCGTCTCCTCCGCCGTCAGCCCGACGGCGACGCGCAGCACCAGCAGCTCGCGCTGGTTCTCCGGGAGGTTGGCGAGAAGTCTCTTGGCCCACTCGGCGTCGTCGCTGAGCAGCGCGCGCTCCTCGGGGCCGAGGGAGTCGTCGGGCCGCTCGGGCATCTCGTCGGACGGCACGGCCGTCGAGCCGGGGTGCCGCATCGCGGCCCGCTGCAGGTCGGCGACCTTGTGCGAGGCGATGGCGAAGACGAAGGCCTCGAAGGGCCTTCCGGTGTCCCTGTAGCGCGGCAGCGCCATCAGCACCGCGACGCAGACCTCCTGGGCGAGGTCGTCGGCGAAGTGCCGGGCGTCGCCCGGAAGTCTGTTCAGACGGGAACGGCAGAAGCGCAGCGCGAGCGGGTGGACGTGCGCGAGCAGGTCGTGCGTGGCCTGCTCGTCGCCGTCGACGGCACGATGGACGAGCGCACCGATGGCCCCCTGGGCGTTCGCCGCCTCGTCGTCACGCATCGGTCCATGGTGCCTCGGCGCCGGAGCGTCCGTGGCACCGCGTCCCATGTTGTGCACCGAAGCGTTATGAGCAGGTGCGCCGGAACTCATCTCCTGCGCCCTCCCCTCCCGCTCGACCGACTTGTCCCCGAGGAACTCCACACCCTCAAGGATGCGGCATCGCGCGGGAAACGGATGCCCTCGGGCATCCGTCACCCCGTACGGGCCCACTCAGCGGACCAGGCCCCACCGGAATCCGAGCGCCACCGCGTGCGCCCGGTCCGAGGCGCCGAGCTTCTTGAACAGGCGCCTGGCGTGCGTCTTCACCGTGTCCTCTGACAGGAACAGCTCACGCCCGATCTCCGCGTTGGACCGGCCGTGGCTCATGCCCTCCAGCACCTGGATCTCGCGCGCGGTGAGGGTGGGCGCGGCGCCCATCTCGGCCGAGCGGAGCCGGCGCGGGGCGAGCCGCCACGTCGGGTCGGCGAGCGCCTGGGTCACGGTCGCCCGCAGTTCGGCGCGCGAGGCGTCCTTGTGCAGATAACCCCGGGCGCCGGCGGCGACCGCGAGCGCGACACCGTCCAGATCCTCGGCGACGGTGAGCATGATGATCCGGGCGCCCGGATCGGCCGACAGCAGCCGGCGCACGGTCTCGACGCCGCCCAGTCCGGGCATGCGTACGTCCATCAGAATCAGGTCCGAGCGGTCCGCGCCCCAGCGGCGGAGGACTTCCTCGCCGTTGGCCGCGGTCGTCACGCGCTCGACGCCGGGCACGGTCGCGACCGCGCGGCGGAGCGCCTCTCGGGCAAGCGGGGAGTCGTCGCAGACGAGGACGGATGTCATGACTGACCTCCGTGGCTCTCGCAGCAAATGCGCGTCACCTTGAGCCTCCAGGCTGGGTACGTTTCATCACCTGAGCGGTTGAACGCTCTCGGACATGTGCCCGACAGCTTGTTCCTTCAACCGCCTCCGCCCTCTCAACGACGGTCACTCGAAAGAGTTACGGGTCGGACGAGGCTCTTCGGCACTCTGCGTAGGGGACCGTACGCGAACCGCAGCGCCGCAGGTCACCGTCGTTTCTTCGGCAAGCCGTGCCCCATTCAGCGGCTTTTCTTCCCATTCGCTGGTGTCTTTGGCTAGATTCGCAATGAGTCATATTTACATCTACTTACACAGCAGATGTACGGTCGTTGGCACAGTGCGGGGTGCCGGATCCGGCACAGGCCGGCCAGGAGTCCCGTCCGTATCCGACTTGTCCTGTATCCACTCAGCACGGTTTCAAGGGGACATGCGCTATGGCAGATTTCTCTCGCCTTCCCGGACCCAACGCCGATCTGTGGGACTGGCAGCTCCTCGCGGCATGCCGTGGGGTCGACAGCTCGCTCTTCTTCCATCCGGAAGGCGAGCGCGGTGCCGCGCGCAGTGCGCGCGAGAACTCGGCGAAAGAGGTCTGCATGCGGTGCCCCGTCCGGGCCGAGTGCGCCGCACACGCACTGGCCGTGCGCGAGCCGTACGGCGTCTGGGGCGGGCTGACCGAGGACGAGCGCGAGGAGCTCATGGGACGCGCACGCCATCGACTGATCCCCGCGACGAGCGCGGGCGGCGCGGTGGGCGGCTGACGCCCGGACCGCGAGCTATCGAAGAAACGTTCCTTCGCCCGTATGAGCGAATACGACAGCGACGACGACCGACGACGATCATCTGCACGAACGGCAACGGGCGATCCCCCTGCGCCCCAGCCCCCGACTCCCCGCCGGTCCCGGCCACTGCCGGGACCGGCTTCCGTGTCCTCAGCGCCGGGCTGCCAAGGTCAGCTGGTCGAGGGTCGCAGCGACCGCCGGGACCTGGGACAGGTCGGGCAGGGTCAGGGCGACGATCTCGCGCACGACGGGCGGGGTCACCGCGATCGTCCGCACGCCCTTGGGGCGCACCGACTCCAGCGCGAGCTCCGGCAGCACCGCCACGCCCAGACCGGCGCCCACCAGCCCGATCACCGCCGGATAGTCGTCCGTCGCGAAGTCGATCCGGGGGGTGAAGCCCGCCTCCTCGCAGACCTCCACGAGCTGACGGCGGCAGCGCGGGCAGCCCGCGATCCACGGCTCGTCGGTGAGGTCGCCGATCGCGGCGCTCTCCGCTCCCGCCAGGCGGTGCCCCTCCGGCACGAGCCCGACGAGCCGGTCGGTGAGCAGCGGACGCACCACGAGGTCGTCCCATTCGGCGCCCGCCGTGCCGTATCGGAAGGCGAGGGCCACGTCGCAGTCACCTTCGCGCAGCATCTCGACGGAGCGGGGCGGCTCGGCGTCGACCAGGGAGACCCTGGTGCCGGGGTGGGCCGCGCGCAGGGCGGCGAGCGCGGTCGGCACGAGCGTGGAGCTGCCGCTCGGGAACGACACCAGCCGGACCCGGCCCGCCCGCAGACCGGCGATGGCCGCGATCTCCTCCTCCGCCGCGGTGAGTCCCGCGAGGATGCCGGAGGCGTGCCGGACGAGCACTTCGCCGGCCTGGGTCAGGCGCATCTCCCGGCCCGTACGGATGAGCAACGGTGTGCCGGCCGAGGTCTCGAGCGCCTTCATCTGCTGGCTGACCGCGGGCTGGGTGCAGCCCAGTTCGCGCGCGGCGGCGGAGAAGGAGCCGGTGGCGGCGACGGCGCGCAGGACACGGAGATGACGGGCTTCGATCACCCCTTGAGCATAAGGGAGCCTTGGGGGCCGAGGGGAAATATCGGCTGGCTCCTTTGAGGAGCACCGGGCTAGCGTGCCCCGTATGAAGCTTCTGAGTGTGAACGTGGGGCGGCTGAAGCCGGTGGACTACGCGGACACCGGCACGACCGGCATCGACAAGCGCCCGGCGGAGGGGGCCGTCCGGGTGAGCGATCCGGGCCGCAAAGGCGAGGGAGGCAGCGGGGTGGCCGGCGACGCCATATCCGACCTGCGTCACCACGGGGGCACCGACCAGGCCGTCTACGCCTTCGCGCGCGAGGATCTGGACCTCTGGGAGAAGGAGCTGGGCAGGCCGCTGGCGAGCGGCTCGTTCGGTGAGAATCTCACGACGAGCGGGCTCGACGTCAACGGCGCGAGGATCGGCGAGCGCTGGCGGATCGGCGAAGAACTGGTGCTCGAGGTCACCGGCGGACGCATCCCGTGCCGCACCTTCGCGAGCTGGCTGGACGAGAAAGGCTGGGTCAGGAGGTTCACCCGGGCCGCCGCCCCCGGGGCGTACCTGCGGGTGATCACGCCCGGCGAGATCCGTGCGGGCGACCCGATCGAGATCGTGCACCGGCCGGAGCACGACGTCACCGTCTCGCTGTCGTTCCGGGCCGGGACCACGGAACGCGCCCTGCTGCCCCGGGTGCTCGCCGCAGGCGACGCCCTGCACCCCGAGCAGCTGCGCGAGGCCCGGGAGTACGTGGCCAGGTACGGGGCCGGGGGCGCGGAGCAGCCGGTCGCCTCGTAGGGGAAATCCCCGAGAGGGCACGTCAGTTGGATCGGGGGCCGATGGGGGACGGTCCCCGATGTGGCCGCGCGCGGCGGCCGGGACGCTGGAGGCATGTCCCGGCTCAAGCGCGTCATCATCATTCTCACGGCCGTCGGCGTCGCCTTCGCCGTCGCGGTCGGCGGCGGGTTCTTCTGGCTGTACTCCGACGCCCGGGTGTCGACCGTCGGCACCACGTTCAGCCGCGAGTTGGCCGTGCCGCCCCTGGCCGAACCGACCGTCGGGCCTGACGGCACCAAGGTCTTCGATCTCACGATGCAGGCCGGGCACAAGGAGTTCAGAGCCGGGCTGCGGACGCCCACCTGGAGCTTCAACGGCGACTATCTGGGACCGACCCTGCGGGCCGCACGCGGCGACAAGGTCCAGGTGCGGATACGGAACAGTCTGGGCGAGACCTCCACCGTGCACTGGCACGGCATGCACCTGCCCGCCGCGATGGACGGCGGCCCGCACCAGGCGGTGGTGCCCGGCGGCGCCTGGAGCCCGCACTGGACGGTGGACCAGCCGGCGGCGTCGCTCTGGTACCACCCGCATCCGCACGGGAAGACGGAGCAGCACGTGCGGCGGGGACTGGCCGGCATGTTCCTGCTCGACGACGAGAGGTCGGCGCGGCTTCCGCTGCCGAAGCGGTACGGCGTCGACGACCTGCCCGTCATCGTGCAGGACGTCCGCTTCGACGGCGCAGAGTTCGACCACGGCCACAAGCTCATGTCCAACAGCGGCTTCCTGGGCGACCGGACCCTGGTCAACGGCACTCTCGACCCGTACAAGGAGGTCGGTGACGAGCTGGTACGGCTGCGCCTGCTCAACGCCTCCACCGCCCGCGTCTACCACTTCGGCTTCGCCGACGACCGGCGCTTCTCGCTCGTCGGGTCGGACGGCGGGCTGCTGGAGAAGGCGGTGCCGATGGACCGTGTCCGGCTCTCACCCGGTGAACGGGCGGAGATAGTGGTGCGGATGCAACCCGGCGAGCGTGCGGTGCTGCGCAGCCATCCACAGAGTCTGGGCGACTTCTGGCAGACCCGGTTCAACGGCGGCGACGACGCGTTCGACGTGCTGGAGCTGCGCGCCGCGAAGACGCTGCACCCCTCCCCGGAACTGCCGGGACGGCTGGGCGAGCCGGAGCTGCCGGACGCCGGGGAGTCGGTGCGGACGCGGTTCTTCGGCCTTCAGCGGTCGGGCATCAACGGCAGGCCGATGTCCATGGAGCGGATCGACGAGACCGTCACCCGGGGCACCACCGAGACCTGGGTCCTGAGCAACAACGACGGGATGCCGCACAACTTCCATGTGCACGACGTGCAGTTCCGCGTGGTGGAGGTCGACGGGCGGCAGCCCCCGCCGCATCTGCGCGGCGCCAAGGACACCGTCTTCGTGCCCGGCAACGGGAGCGTGAGGATTGCCGTGCGGTTCACCGGCCCGGCCGACCCGGACACTCCGTACATGTACCACTGCCATCTGCTGTACCACGAGGACGAGGGCATGATGGGCCAGTTCGTGGTCGTCGAGAAGGGACAGCGGGCGGGCGAGGTGCGTACGCCGCCCTCACACGCGGGGCACTAACGTGCCGCCTATGACGACTGCACTGATCACGGGAGCGACCGCGGGCATCGGCGCCGCGTTCGCGCGGCGGCTGGCGGCCGAGGGACGCAATCTGGTGCTGGTGGCCCGCGACACCGAGCGGCTGCAGGAGCAGGCCACCGAGCTGCACGACCGGCACGGCATCGAGGCGGAGGTGCTGACGGCGGATCTGTCCGAGGACGAGGGGATGGCGGCGGTCGAGAAACGGCTCGCGGACCGCAGGCACCCGGTCGATCTGCTGATCAACAACGCCGGCTTCGGGAACAAGGGACGCTTCCTGGAGGTGTCCATGGCCGACGAGCTGACGATGCTGAAGGTGCACTGCGAGGCGGTGCTGCGCCTGACGTCGGCGGCGGCCGGCTCGATGCGGGAGCGGGGCCGCGGAGGCGTGGTGAACGTGGCCTCGGTGGCGGCGTTCGTGCCGCGCGGCACGTACGGCGCGTCGAAGGCGTGGGTCGTGCAGTTCACGCAGGGCGTGGCGCGGGACATGGCGGGCTCGGGCGTGCGGCTGATGGCTCTGTGCCCCGGTTTCGTCCGGACGGAGTTCCACCAGCGGGCCGGGATGGGGACGGACAACATCCCGGGCTGGATGTGGCTGGACGCCGACAAGCTTGTGTCGTCGGCGCTGGCGGATCTGGCAAAGGGCAAGTCGCTGTCGATCCCCGATCCGCGGTACAAGGCGCTGATGGGCATGGTGAAGCTGGCGCCGCGCGGCCTGCTCGGAGGGGTCAGCTCGCGAGCAGGCCGCAAGTACGGACCGCAGTGATCAGTCGACTCCCGGGCGCCTTCTCTCACGAACCAGGCGGGCCCCGGTGATCCGAGATGCCGACCGGACACGGGTCCTCCGGGTCGAGGCCGATCAGGGCAGTTGATCCGTTCTCCCAGGTCACCCGGATGGTGCGGCCGGTGATCTGGACGTCTGCGAGGGTGGCGACGGGGGCCGGGTCCGGCTCGGCGGTCACCGAGGCGAGGGCGACGAAGAGCGACTCGGCCGACTCGGTGCGCCCTTCGAGCACGTGCGTACGGCTCCGGTCGGCGACCAGGGTCGGGCCCGTCGCCGACTGTGCCGCGACGCCGTAGCCGTGGACGGGGTGGAGCTGGGCGGTCACCGTGCCGTCGGTGGCCCAGCCGGTCTGGCGGACCGGCGTCCCGGGCGGCGCACCGACAACCAGATGGGCGCGGACCTCGGCGCGGCCGTGCGCGAGCGTGGCGGACACGACGCGCACGCCGGGGTGCGGGGTGTGGGCGGAGGCGGCCCAGCCGGGGCCGTGGCCGAGCGGCTCGGCGGGGCCGCGCCGGGTGGGCGCACCGTCGATGAGCAGGGCGAAGTGGTTGTCGGCGGTCTCGATGGCCGGGCCGGTCCGGGTGGAGTAGGCGAACCGGGCGTACCCCGGGTCGTCCTCCCGCGGGTCCACGTGGTTGCTGCCGTGGTTGTGGAGGCGTACGAGACCGTCGGCGGCGGTGGACTGGATCAGCATGCCGGGCGGGCCCAGCGTGGTGACCGCGTCCTCGGTCTCGGCGGGGAGAGGTTCCTCGGGGTCGGTCCACACCGGGTGGGTCGCGGGGAGGAGCAGGCCGAGGAAGCCCTTGGAGGCCCAGTAGGGGGACGCGGGCCCGGAGTAGCTCTGGACGGCCGGTTCGTAGGTGCCGTACCAGCCCAGGGTGAGCAGCCCTCGTTCGTCCGTGGCACCCCGGTCGAGGAAGTGGCGCAGGGTGCCGGAGGCGAGCCGGCGGGTGGCGCCGGGGGTCAGCGGGGTGTGGCCGGTCAGCGCGCCGAGCCAGGGGGCCGCGGCCGCGGCGAAGCGGTAGGTCAGGGAGCGGCCGTAGGGCAGGGGCGCGCCGTTGGCGTCGAAGAGACGGGTGACGTCGTCGAGGTGGCGGTGCAGGCGCGGGCCGTAGTGGTCGAGCAGGGCCTTGTCGCCCGCGAGGTGGGCGTGCAGGACGGGGTAGAAGTGCAGGGCCCAGGCGTTGTAGTGGTCGAAGGCACGGTTCGGGCCGTCGCTGTACCACCCGTCGCCGAGCCACCACTGCTCGATGCGGCCGAGTGCGCGGTCGATGGTGCGCTGTGCCCGGTCGGTCTCGATGCCGGCGTCCTGGAGGAAGCCGGCGACGGTGAGGCCGAAGAGCCACCAGTTGTTGTCGACCGGCGAGGGCCCGAGGGCCGGGAGCAGCCAGTCGACGACTCGTTCGCGGGTCCTGTCGTCGAGGGTGTCCCAGAGCCAGGGGCGGGTGAGCCGCAGGGCGAGGGCGACGGAGGCGGATTCGACGACGGCCTGGCGTACGTCGGCCATGAGCGGCCAGGCATCGGGCGCTTGGGGGCTCAGGTCGCCCGTGGGAGCGGGGCCCTCGGTACCGGCGGCCAGCCCCTCGGCGTACCGGGGCAGGAAGCCGTGCGGGTCCTCGCCGGCCGCGCCCGCGACGCGGAGCGCGGCAAGGAGGAACGTACGGGCGTAGCCTTCGAGGCCGTCGGAGCGGGGGCCCGACCAGCTCGGGCGGGCACCGGGGAGACTGATCAGGCCGTTCCGCGCCGAGGCCCACGGGCGCACCGCGAGAAGCAGGTCGTCGGCGGCGTTCTCCCAGTGCTCCCGGGTCCAGCCGGTGGGCTCGAACGGCATGATGCTCCCCTGGGCAGAGACGACGGGCGACGGCGGAAGCATGAACTTCCTTTGATCGAACGTCAATGGATTGCGTTTGAATGATCGAAACTTCCCGTCGTTCGATCACACTGCCGTAGAGTGGGCATCAGCCGGGCCACACACTGCGAGGGGGACCTTCACCGTGCGCGAGAGTGCTGCCGAACGTCACGAACGACTGCTGGAGCTGGTACGGGAACGCGGCAGCGCACGCGTCTCCGACCTGGCCGCTCTGCTGGGCGTCTCGCCCGTGACCGCGCGCCGGGACGTCGAGCTCCTGGCCGGGGAGGGCAGGCTCGACCGGGTCCACGGCTCGGTGTCCTGGCCGGGGCGGCGTCCCGCGGCGGCGACCGGCGCACCGTCGGCGGCTGGCGGGCACGGCCCCGTGCTCGGACTGCTCGCACCCTCCTCGACGTACTACTTCGCCGAGGTGATCCGCGGCGCCCACGAGGCGGCCGCGCGCGCCGGTTCCCGGCTGATCCTGCGGATCTCGGACTACCGGCCCGAGGAGGACCCGATGCGCACCGAGGGGCTGCTGGCCGCCGGCGCCGAGGGGCTGCTGATCGCCCCGGGCTGGCGCGCCCCCGGGGACCCGGCCGAGCACGGCGAATGGATCACCCGCCTGCCGGTGCCCGCCGTGCTGCTGGAGCGCCGCGCCGCGCCGGGCAGCGCCCTGGACGGCATGGACCGCGTGGCGTCCGACCACGGGCACGGCGCCCTGCTGGCCGTACGCCACCTGATGGACCTGGGCCACGGCACACCGCTGCTGGTGGCCCGGGCCGACAGCCCGACCGCCCTCGCGGTGCGCTCCGGGTACACGGACGCGCTCGGCGCACTGGGACTGCGCGCCCCCCGGACCATGATCGACTCGGTGCCCGCCGAGCAGCGTCCGGAGGAGTTCGAGGCGGCCGTGCGCGCTCTGCACGAGGCGGTGGTCTCGGGCACGGCGAGCGCGGCGCTGGTGCACAACGACGTCGACGCGATCCAGATGGTGCAGCGGCTGGCCGAGCTCGGCGTACGGGTGCCCGACGACCTGGCGCTGATCGCGTACGACGACGAGGTGGCGGCGCTCGCCGACATCCCGCTGACCGCGGTGGCCCCGCCCAAGCGCGAGGTCGGCCGGGAGGCGACGAGGCTGCTCGTGGAGCGGCTCACGGGCCGGCACGACGCGGACGAGCCGCGGCGGCATCTGTCGCTGCTGCCGCGCCTGCGGGTGCGGGACTCGTGCGGGGCGCGCCGTGCGAGCGGGGGCGCGGCGGGAACGGGCGCCGAGCGGGCGGACGCCGACAGAAACGGTTTCTGACCTTTTTCGATCATTCGATCATTCGTTCTTGACTTCGCTCACGCCTCGGCCAAGGATCGCGGCCAACCGCAAATGCCGCCGCTTTGTCAGGAGCTGTGCCGTGAGCCCTACCAGGAATGTCCGGACCCGCCGGACCAGAAACTCCGTCGCCGCGATCGCCACCGCCTCCGCCCTCGCCGTGCTCACGGCCTGCGGCGGCAGCGGCGGGGACTCCCGGACCGAGGGAAGCGACGGGAAGCCGGTGACCATCACCTTCTGGGGATGGGCCAAGGGGACGCAGGAAGTCGTGGACGCGTTCAACGCCTCGCAGAGCGACATCCGCGTGACGTTCGAGGAGACCCCCTCCGGCAACGCCGGAGGCTACGCCAAGATCTCCAACGCGGTGAAGGCCGGCAACGCGCCCGACCTGGTCTCCATCGAGTACCCGATGCTCCCCGAGTTCGTGAGCCAGGGAGCGGTCCAGGACATCAGCTCCCACCTGCCCGACGACGTCAAGAAGAAGTTCCTGCCGCAGGCGGTCGAACTGACCACCCTCGGCGGCAAGAACTGGGCCGTCCCCTTCGACGCCTCGCCGCAGGCCTTCTACTACCGCAAGGACCTGTTCGAGAAGTACGGCGTCGAGGTCCCCAAGACCTGGGACGACTTCCGCAAGGCCGCCGAGAAGGTGAAGAAAGCCGACAAGAAGGCGCGCATAGGCACCTTCTTCCCCGACGATCCGACCACCTTCCAGGCCATGGTCTGGCAGGCCGGCGCCCAGTGGTTCAAGGCCGAGGGCGACACCTGGAAGATCGACACCACGGACGCCGCCACGGCCAAGGTCTCGGCCTACTGGCAGGGACTCCTCGACGACGACCTCATCCGCAGCAACGCCTCCTTCAGTCCCGAGTGGACCAACTCCCTCAAGAGCGGCGGCACCGTCGGATACCTCGGCGCCTCCTGGGGCGCCGGCGTCCTCAAGGGCACGCTGCCCGAGCAGAGCGGCAAGTGGGCCGTCGCGCCGATGCCCACCTGGGACGGAAAGCCGGCCAGCGGCATGCTGGGCGGCTCCACGTTCGCCGTGACCAAGGACAGCAAGAAGGCCGAGGCCGCGGTCGAGTTCGCGAAGTGGATGACGACCACCGAGGACGGCATCAAGGCCCGGATCGAATCCGGCACCTCCAGCGCCTTCCCCGCCGCCTCCGAACTGCGTCCGGCCGCCAAGTCCGCGTTCGACACGGAGTACTACGGCGGCCAGGACATCTACCAGGTCTTCGAGGACGCAGGCGCCTCCATCGGCCCGAACTGGGCATGGGGCCCGACCTCCGGCACCACGAACACCGCCATCAAGGACGCCTTCGGCAAGGTCACGACCGGCGGCGCGACGATCGCCGACGCCGTCAGGGCCGGACACGACGCGACCGTCTCCGAGCTCGACAAGCGCGGCCTGAAGGTCGAGGGCTGAGGAACACCATGAAGGCCCGCACCCGTACCAGCGCCGCTGCCGGCGTCCTGCTGACCCCCTTCTTCGTCCTCTTCCTGCTGGTGATGGTGCTGCCGATCGGTTACGCGGTCTGGCTGAGCCTGTTCACCGAGAAGCAGTCCGGACTGGGCTTCGGCGGCACAGAGACCGTCTTCAGCGGCCTCGACAACTACGCGGCGGCGCTGGGTGACCCGGCCTTCCGCGAGGGCTTCGTCGTACTCCTCGGGTACTGCGTGTTCTACATCCCGCTGATGATCGGCGGAGCCCTCGTCCTCGCCCTGCTCCTCGACTCGGCGCTCGCCCGCGCCCGCCGCTTCTTCCAGCTCGCGCTCTTCCTGCCGCACGCCGTCCCCGGCATCATCGCGGCCCTGATCTGGGTCTACCTCTACACCCCCCAACTCAGCCCGGTCGTCGAGGCGATGGAGGCCGGGGGCATCGGCTTCGACTTCTTCGCCCCCGAGGGCGCCCTGCCCTCCGTGATCAACATCGCGCTGTGGGAATGGCTCGGCTACAACGTGGTGATCTTCTACGCCGCTCTCCAGGCCATCGACCGCTCCGTGCTCGAAGCGGCCACGGTGGACGGCGCGGGCGCCTGGCGCACCGCGCTGAACATCAAGGTCCCGCTGATCCGCGCCTCGGTCGTGATGGTCGCGCTCTTCACCGTCATCGGATCGCTGCAGCTGTTCACCGAGCCGCTGATCCTCAACAAGGGCACCGGCTCCTCCGTCACCTCCACCTGGACACCGAACATGTACGCCTACACCGCGGCCTTCGACCGCAACGACTACGGACTCGCGGCCGCCGCCTCCGTACTCCTCGCGCTCACCGCCGCGCTGCTCTCCTTCGGGGTCACCCGCCTCACCGGCCGGAAGGAGAAGAAGGCATGAGCTCCCCCGCCTCCCCCTGGATGTCGAAGGGCGCCGTCAACGCCGCGCTCGCCCTCGCCACGCTCTACATGCTCTTCCCACTCGTGTGGCTGGTCACCGCGGCCACCAAGGACACCGGCGGCCTCCTCGCCGGAAACGCCTTCTCCTTCGAGGGGTTCAACCTCGGCGCGAACCTGTCCGCCCTGGCCTCGTACGGCGACGGCGTCTACTTCCGCTGGTACCTCAACAGCCTGCTGTACGCGGGCGGCGGAGCCGTGGTCAGCTCACTGATCAGCGTCGCGGCGGGCTATGCCTTCGACAAGTACCACTTCAGGGGCAAGGAGAAGCTGTTCGGCGTGGTCCTGCTGGGGGTGCTCGTCCCGACGACCGCGCTCGCCCTGCCGATGTACCTGCTCGCCAGTGAGGTGGGCATCGTCAACACCTACTGGGCCGTGCTCCTCCCCGTACTGGTGCACCCCTTCGGCGTGTATCTCTCCCGGGTCTTCAGCGCCGGTTACGTCCCCGACGAGGCCCTGGAGGCCGCCCGTATCGACGGTGCCGGCGAGCTGCGCACCTTCTGGTCCATCGGGCTGCGCATGCTGATGCCGGGCTTCGTGACTGTCTTCCTCTTCCAGTTCACCGCGATCTGGAACAATTTCTTCCTCCCCCTCGTGATGCTTTCGGACCAGAAGCTCTTCCCGCTGAGCCTCGGCCTGTACGCGTGGAACAGCAACTCCCACGCCGAGCCGGAGTTCTACCCGCTCGTCGTGACCGGCTCCCTGCTCGCCGTCATACCCCTGATCGTCGCCTTCGTCTCACTTCAGCGGCACTGGAAGGCCGGCCTGACCGCCGGCAGCGTCAAGTGACCCAAGCGACCTGTGAGGAGCCCGAATTCCACCATGCACCACGCCACTGACACTCGCCCCGCGCTGCTGCTTGCCATGAATCCGGCCGTCGCCGCCCGGCTGCTCGCCGACCGCCACCGCGAACGGCTGACCGCGCTCACCCGCACCGACCCGCATCTCGTCGCCCACGACCTGACCGCCCCCTCGCCACGCGTCGCCGCCGCGCTCGCCGAGGCCGAGGTGCTGCTGACCTGCTGGGGCGCGCCCTCGCTCACCGCCGAGGTGCTCGCCGCCGCACCCCGGCTGCGCGCGGTCGTGCACGCCGCGGGCTCGGTCAAGCACCACATCACCCAGGCGTGCTGGGACCGGGGCATCGCCGTGACCTCGGCGGCGGCCGCCAACGCCCTGCCCGTCGCGGAGTTCACGCTCGCCGCTGTCCTCTTCGCCGGCAAGCGGGTGCTGCGTTCCGCCCACCGGTACGCGCAGCTGCGCACCGAGCACAACTGGCACCGTGAGCTCGACGGCGCCGGCAACTACCGCCGTACGGTCGGAGTCATCGGCGCGTCCCGCATCGGGCGGCGCGTGATCGAACTGCTGCGCCCCTTCGACCTGCGGGTCCTGCTGTACGACCCGTATGTGGACGACTCCGGGGCGGCGGAGCTCGGGGTCGAGTGCACGGGTCTGGACGAGCTCTGCGCCCGCGCCGACGTCGTCACCGTCCACGCGCCGCAGGTCCCGGCCACCCACCACATGATCGGCGCCCGCCGGCTGGCCCTGATGCGGAACGGGACCACGCTGATCAACACCTCGCGCGGCTCGCTCGTCGACGAGGAGGCGCTGCTGCCCGAGCTCGTCTCCGGCCGACTGGACGCCGTGCTCGACGTGACCGACCCCGAACTGCCGCCGATGGACTCGCCGTTGTACGACCTGCCGAACGTGCTGCTGACGCCGCACATCGCCGGGTCGCTCGGCGGCGAGCTGCACCGGATGACCGACCAGGCCCTGGACGAGGTGGAGCGGTTCGCGCGGGGCATGCCGTTCGCCGACCCGGTCCACCCGGGGACGCTGGAGCGCTCGGCCTGAGGCGCCCGATGTGACCTGCGTCACTAAAATGGAGGTACGCCATCGACCCTGGGAGGCACGATGAAATTCGTACAGATCATCGACTACAAGACCGACCGGTTCGAGGGCGTGAATGCGCTCATGGACCAGTGGGTCGAGAAGACAAAGGGAAGGCGGACCACCTCGCACCTCATCATGGGGAAGGACCGCTCGGAGGGGTCGCACTACGTCGACATCGTCGAGTTCCCTTCGTACGAAGAGGCGATGCGGAACTCCAAGCTGCCCGAGACCGACCGCATCTTCCAGGAGATGGTGGCGCTCTGCGACGGGATGCCGTCGTTCACCGACCTCGACGTGGTCCGTGACGACCAGCTCAACACGGCGATGGCCCGCCGCTTCTTCCACGAGATCGCCGTCGGCGGGAACCTCGACGCCATCGACGAGATCTTCGCCGCGGACTACATCGACCACGACGTCGCCAACGAGGAGGAGTCCGAGGTCGGCAGCGACGTCATCCGACGCGATCTGACGATGTGGCGCGAGGCCTTCGACTTCACCTTCGAGCTCGACCGGCAGGTGGCCGAAGGTGACGATGTGTGCCTCCTGTGGACCTGGAGCGGCAAGCACAAGGGCGACTTCCAAGGCATCCCGGCCACCGGAGAGCAGTGCTCCATGACCGGCACGACGATCTTCCGGTTCGAGGGCGGGAAGATCAAGGAAGGCTGGTGGCACTTCGACGTCATGCGCCTGATGCGGCAGCTCGGCGCGATGTGACCGACGACCCCGGTGCGAACGGCGAAGGCCCCCGCCCCCGCGGACAGCGGGGGACGGGGGCCTTCTCGGCGTCATCGGCGTCTCAGGCGCCGTGAGGCTCGTACGGCCGTGAGGCCCGTACGTCAGTGGCTGTGGCCGTGACCGTGGCCGTGGCCCGCCTCGGCCTCCTCCTCGGCCGGCTTCTCGACGACCAGAGTCTCGGTCGTGAGCAGCAGCGAGGCGATGGAAGCGGCGTTCTCCAGGGCGGAGCGCGTGACCTTGACCGGGTCGATGACGCCGGCCTTCACGAGGTCGCCGTACTCGCCGGTGGCGGCGTTGAAGCCCTGGCCCGCCTCGAGCTCCGCGACCTTGGCGGTGATGACGTAGCCCTCGAGGCCGGCGTTCTCCGCGATCCAGCGCAGCGGCTCGACGGCGGCGCGGCGGACGACGGCGACACCGGTGGCCTCGTCGCCCTCCTTGCCCAGGTTGCCCTCGAGCACCTTCACGGCGTGGACGAGCGCGGAGCCACCACCGGAGACGATGCCCTCCTCGACCGCGGCGCGGGTCGCGGAGATGGCGTCCTCCAGACGGTGCTTCTTCTCCTTCAGCTCCACCTCGGTGGCGGCGCCGACCTTGATCACGCACACGCCGCCGGCCAGCTTCGCGAGGCGCTCCTGGAGCTTCTCGCGGTCCCAGTCGGAGTCCGTGGTCTCGATCTCGGCCTTGATCTGGTTGATGCGGCCCTGCACGTCCTCGGAGTTGCCGCCACCGTCGACGATGGTGGTGTCGTCCTTGGTGACGGTGACACGGCGGGCGGTGCCCAGCACGTCCAGACCGGCCTGGTCGAGCTTGAGGCCGACCTCCTCGGCGATGACGGTGGCACCGGTGAGGGTGGCCATGTCGCCGAGCATCGCCTTGCGGCGGTCGCCGAAGCCGGGGGCCTTGACGGCCACCGCGTTGAACGTGCCGCGGATCTTGTTCACGACCAGGGTCGACAGAGCCTCGCCCTCGACGTCCTCGGCGATGATCAGCAGCGGCTTGGAGCCACCCGCCTGGATGACCTTCTCCAGCAGCGGGAGCAGGTCCTGGATGGAGGAGATCTTGCCCTGGTGGATCAGGATGTACGGGTCGTCGAGGACGGCCTCCATACGCTCCTGGTCGGTCACCATGTACGGGGACAGGTAGCCCTTGTCGAAGGCCATGCCCTCGGTGAAGTCGAGCTCCAGGCCGAAGGTGTTGGACTCCTCGACGGTGATGACACCGTCCTTGCCCACCTTGTCCATCGCCTCGGCGATGAGCTCGCCGACCTGCTGGTCCTGCGCGGAGAGCGCGGCCACGGCGGCGATGTCGGCCTTGTCCTCGATCGGGCGGGCGGTCGCGAGGAGCTCCTCGGACACGGCCTTGACCGCGGCGTCGATGCCCTTCTTCAGGGCGGCCGGGGAGGCGCCGGCGGCGACGTTGCGCAGGCCCTCGCGGACCAGGGCCTGGGCCAGCACGGTGGCGGTGGTCGTACCGTCACCCGCGATGTCGTTGGTCTTGGTCGCCACCTCCTTCACCAGCTGGGCGCCGAGGTTCTCGTACGGGTCCTCGACCTCGACCTCGCGGGCGATCGTGACACCGTCGTTGGTGATGGTGGGCGCGCCGAACTTCTTGTCGATGACGACGTTGCGGCCGCGGGGGCCGATCGTCACCTTGACCGTGTCGGCAAGCTTGTTGACGCCGCGCTCGAGGGCGCGACGGGCGTCCTCGTCGAACTTCAGGATCTTCGCCATGGGAGCGATTCAGCCCTCTCGGAAATCGTGTTCAAAAGAACCGCGCCCCTCGCCGCCCGGCGTCAGCGGGGTGGCCAGGGGCGCAGCTCAAAGCAAATCTGCCGGGTGAAGCAGGAATTACTTCTCGACGATCGCGAGCACGTCGCGGGCCGAGAGGACGAGGTACTCCTCGCCGCTGTACTTCACTTCGGTGCCGCCGTACTTGCTGTACAGCACCACGTCGCCGACGTTCACGTCGAGCGGAAGGCGCTCGCCGTTCTCGAAGCGGCCCGGGCCCACGGCCAGGACGACGCCCTCCTGGGGCTTCTCCTTGGCGGTGTCCGGGATAACCAGGCCAGAAGCCGTGGTCTGCTCGGCGTCGAGCGGCTGGACCACAATGCGGTCCTCGAGCGGCTTGATGGCAACCTTGGAGCTGGTGGTCGTCACGATCCGACCTCCCCCTTCGGAGATCTCACGGGGTTAACTGATCTGAGGTGGCGACCAGGTGGATCCGTCGTCGCGGGTGCCGGACCTGCCCGTCGCTGTGTTGGCACTCTCCGGTGGGGAGTGCCAGGAGCGAGACTATGACTGCGATTAGCACTCGGTCAAGCGGAGTGCCAATGCAGCGCCGCGTGGCGGCCTGATCCGGTCCCGGCCGCTCCCCCGACGGCCGTGCCGCCCGCGGCGAGCGGCGTCCTCCGCGCCGCCGTGCGGCCCGGCTCCTCGCCGGGTCGTCGGCAGCCGGTGCGCACGGCTCACACGTAGTCCTCCAGCTTCGCCACGGCGTAGCCCTTGGCGGTCACGGTCCGCATGACCCGCCGGATCATGTCCGGCATCGTGCCCTTCCACTCCCCACGGCCCCGGAAGTGGGTGAGGACGATGTCGCCGGGGTGCAGGTCCCGGTCCCATTCGCGCCACTCCATGCGATCGGGGAACGCCTCGGACGCCCACAGCGGCACAGCCTCGATCCCGCAGGACTTCGCGACGCGCAGCGTGTCCTTGTTGTAGCTCCCGTACGGCGGGCGGAACAGCCGCGGGCGCGTGCCGTACCGCTTCTGCAGCCTGTCCTGCTGGCTGCAGATCTCCCGCTTCTGGGCGGAGTACGAAAGGCCGGGCAGATAGGGGTGGTTGAGGGTGTGGTTGTGCAGCGCGACGCCGCGGTCCCGCATCTTCTCGAAGTAGTCGTAGTCGTCGTCGATCACGTAGTCGCTGAGGAAGGCGCTGTACGGGATCTGCAGTTCGGACATCATCCGCAGCAGCTCGGGGTCCTTCTCCGCGCCGTCGTCGATCGTCAGGAAGACGATCTTCTCCTTGGTCGGAACGGTGGTGAAGACCGGCGGCAGTTCGTCGCCGCCCTCGACCTCGAAGCCCTTGCGGGTGGTGATCCTCGGCTTGACGGCGGGCGGCGGGGGCGCGGCGAGCGGGGTCTGCTCCAGGCCCCACTTCTTCGCCGCCGCGGCCCGTTTGGCCTGAGCCCGCCTGACCTTTCCGGCGTACGCGGACAGCGCACCGGACGGGCCCGCCGCCTGCTTCTGCGCCGCCGGACCCCGCTCGGCCTGACGCCCCGCGGCGGACGGCGCCGGACGCGGGGCCTGCCCGTCCCCGCCCGCACAGCCCGAGCCGGTGGCGGCGACGACGAGCGCGGCGAGACCCACCCCGACCCGGTACGCTCTCACTTTTCCCTTTTGTCGTACTAGCTGCATGGCGTCGCATCCTGTCAGCGCGGCGCCCGCCCGCCCGGCCGACACCGCCTGTGCGCGCGGAGCATCCCCCGCCTGGCCCACAATGGCCGGGTGAACGCCTCCGATCCGCTCGCCGCCTTCCTGGCCCTGCGCACCGAGGAGGGGGCCGCGCTGCTGGCGTCGCTCGCCTCCTACGACCCCGCCGACGAACTGGCGGTGGCCACCCGGCTGCGCCGCGAGCATCCGGCGGAGCTCGTCTCGGCGGCCCTCGGGCAGGCCCGGCTGCGGCAGCGCGCGGCGGCGAAGTTCGGCGCGGAGGACGCCGGACGGATGTTCTTCACCCCGAACGGCGTCGAGCAGTCCACCCGCCGGTCGGTCGCCGCCCACCGGGCCGAGCGGTTCGCCGCGCTCGGCGTGCGCAGCGTCGCCGACCTGTGCAGCGGCATCGGCGGCGACGCGCTCGCGCTCGCGCGGGCGGGCATCTCCGTCCTGGCCGTGGACCGGGACCCGCTGACGGCCGAGGCCGCGCGGGCCAACGCCGAGGCGCTCGGGCTCGCCGATCTCGTCGAGGTCCGCTGCGCGGACGTGACGGACATCGACACCTCCGCGTACGACGCGGTGTTCGTGGACCCGGCGCGACGCGGCGGCCGGGGCAGGATCTTCGACCCGGAGGCGTATTCGCCGCCCCTGTCCTGGGCGATCGCCGCGGCCCGCACACGCCCCCACGCCGCGCTCAAGATCGCGCCGGGCATCCCGCACGAGGCCGTCCCCGAGGACGCCGAGGCCGAGTGGATCTCGGACGGGGGCGACGTCAAGGAGGCGGTGCTCTGGTTCGGCACGGACCCGGCCGCGGTCCGCGCGACCCTGCTCCCGGGCCCGCACACCCTGACCGGGCGCGGCCTGCCGGATCCCGCCGTCCGCGCGGTCGGCCGCTACCTCTACGAGCCCGACGGCGCGGCGATCCGCGCGCATCTGGTCGCCGAGGTCGCCGAGGACGTCTCGGGCGGCCTGATCGACGAGACGATCGCCTACATCACGTCCGACGAGCTGCACCCGACGCCGTACGCCACGGCCTACGAGATCACCGACGCGCTGCCCTTCAACGTGAAGAAGCTGAAGGCGCTGCTCCGGGAGCGCGAGGTCGGTGTCCTGACCGTGAAGAAGCGCGGCTCGGCGGTCGAACCGGAGGAACTGCGCCGCAAGATGAAGCCCCAGGGGCCGGCCTCGGCGACCGTGTTCCTCACGCGAGTGGCCGGGGCGCCGGCCATGCTGGTGGGCCACCCGGCCTAGCCGGCGATCCGGCGGCGCGGGCCCCGGCTCAGGGCCGGGCCCGCGCAAGGGCGCCGGATCAGACGCGGGCGCCGGAGGCGGCCCGGCGCGGGACGAGCCGCAGCGCCCAGCGGTAGTGGCCCACCGCCTTCGAGACGCCGATCAGGCCCGTCAGCCACAGGATCATCCCGAGACCCATCAGCAGCACCACCCCCGGCACCGTGTCCTGGCCGGGCTCCGCGCCGGCCGGGACGGCGAAGCAGGTCCACAGGCCGCCCGCGCACATCAGGAACGACGGCAGGAACCAGGTCAGGCTCAGGCCCGGCGAGGCGAAGCGTGCGTCGCCTGCCGGGTCGCTGGCCAGGCGGCTCCACGCGCGCAGCAGCCCGCGCACCTTCGCGTCGCGGGCGAGGCCGAAGCCGATCAGCAGGCCGGTCGGCACCATGAAGGCGGCGCCCAGCAGGAGCAGCACCCCGCCGAACATCTTGCTCAGCGCGTCGAGCGGCTCGTCGAACGTCCGCAGCGCGGCGGCGACCAGCACCCAGCCGACCGCGAACCCCGCGGCCAGCAACCACAGTTGGATCAGCACGGCCCCGCCGATGCTCATCCGGTGGAGCTCCGCCATCGCCCGCGCCCGGTCGGCGAGCAGCGACGTGCGGTCGGGCCACGCCCGTACGCCGAAGGGCGGGGGCGGGGGCGGGAGGGTGCGTCCTGACATGGTCATGAGGCTACCGGGCGCTTTCCCGGGCGCGGGGCGCACCCGGGCCCCGGCTACGGCACGGCGCGGGCGGCCCGGTCCAGCAGCAGTTCCCTCTCCCGCGCGTTGCGGGCGAGGGACGCCGCCCGTTCGAACTCCGCCCGTGCCTCGCCGGCGCGGCCCAGCCGGGCCAGCAGGTCGCCGCGGACGCTCGGGAGCAAGTGGTAGTCCTTCAGGGCGGGTTCACCGGCCACCGCGTCCACCAGGGCGAGTCCGGCCCCGGGCCCCTCGGTCATCGACACCGCGACCGCCCGGTTCAGTTCCACGACCGGAGACGGCGTGAGACGGACCAACTGCCCGTACAGCGCGGCGATCGTCGCCCAGTCGGTGTCCCCGTAACGGAGAGCCCGCGCGTGGCAGGCGGCGATGGCGGCCTGGAGGCAGTACGGGCCGTACGGGCCGCCGCCCGCGCGTCCCAGTGCCTCGATGCCGCGCCGGATCAGCAGCCGGTTCCACTTGGCGCGGTTCTGGTCGGCGAGCAGGACGGGCTCGCCCGAGGGTCCCGTACGGGCCGGGATGCGGGACGCCTGGAACTCCAGCAGCGCCGCCAGGCCGTGGACTTCCGGTTCGTCCGGCATCAGGCCGGCGAGGACCCGGGCCAGGCGCAGCGCGTCCTCGCAGAGCGCCGGGCGCACGAGGTCGTCCCCGGCGGTCGCCGCGTATCCCTCGTTGAAGATCAGGTAGATGACGTCGAGCACGGAGCCCAGGCGCGCGGCGCGCTCGGCTCCGTACGGCGCCTCGAAGGCCACGTCCGCCGTGGCCAGCGCCCGCTTGGCGCGCACGATGCGCTGCGCGACCGTCGGCTCCGACACGAGGAACGCGCGGGCGATCTCCGCGGTCGTCAGCCCGCCGAGCAGCCTGAGCGTGAGCGCGACCCTGGCCTCGGTGGACAGCACCGGATGGCAGGCGGTGAAGATCAGCCGCAGGAGGTCGTCGTCGATGTCGTCCGCCTCGGCCGGCTCGGGCGGCGGCGGCGCGTCCTCCAGCGTGCGCCCCACCTCGGCCAGCTTGCGGGCGTACGTCTCCTTGCGGCGTACGAGATCGACGGCGCGGTGCTTGGCGGTGGCCATGAGCCAGGCTCCCGGCCTGTCCGGGACGCCCGACTCCGGCCACTGCTCCAGCGCGGCGACCAGAGCGTCCTGCGCGATCTCCTCGGCGATGCCGACGTCCCGCACGATGCGGGCCACGCCGGCGATGATGCGCGCCGACTCGATCCTGAAGACCGCCTCGACCGTGTTCCCTGCGCTTCCTGCCGTCACGGCCACCCATCAGAGCAGCCGCGGCGCAGCGGACGCAACCGCAGCCGGCTCAGCCCTCCATGATCTGGCGGACCTCGCAGGTGACGGACCACTCCTCCGGGTGGATCTCCAGGAAGCGCTTGGCCCATTCGAGGGCCTCGGCCTTGTCCTTGCACTGCATGAGGGCGTAGCCGCCGATGACTTCCTTGGTCTCGGTGAAGGGGCCGTCGGTGTACGACAGCTTCCCGCCGGACCAGGTCACGCGGGTGCCCTCGGAGGACGGGAGCAGGCCGGCGGTGTCCAGCATGACCCCGGCCTTGGTGATCTCTTCGAGCAGCTTGCCCATGCGCTCGTTGAAGTCCTCCGGGAAGTCGTCCGCGGGGATCTCGTTCTCGTTGACGCGGATCATCGACAGGAAGCGGGGCATGGTGACTCCTCGGGTCGTGAGTACGGGGCCGTTCCCCGCCTCTCACCTGTGCGTCGAACGGGAGACGGCCGGATCGACATCCTCCCGGAAATTTCTTCCGGGAAATCCCGGCGGGTTCTCAGCCGAGCGACTCGAAGCGCCAGCGGTGCACCGGCCGGGTGATCACATCGGGGGCGGGCTCGGGAAGTTCGGGCAGCTCCGCGTCGGCGTGCGCCGCCTCCCACCAGGTGATGACCAGCACCCGGTCCGGCGCGGCCCGGAAGGTCTCGCGGCGCAGCGGATCGCGCGCGAGCTGCTGGGCGCGGGCCCACTCCAGCAGCTCGGCACCCCGGCCGTCCACGGCGCGGGCCTCCCACATCAGGGCGACGACGGTCATGAGTACAGGTTGTCCTTGCTGACCTCGTGCACATGATCGTGGTCGTGGATCGCGCCGGCGGGGTCCGTGCCCGGCACGTGCGGGTCCGTCACGGGCAGCGACGAGTCCGCGGACAGCTCCCAGTCGGAGGCCGGCCGGTTGCGCGCCACCATCTCCGCGCCCAGAGCGGCGACCATCGCGCCGTTGTCCGTGCACAGCTTGGGCCGCGGGACGCGCAGCCGGATGCCCGCACGCTCGCAGCGCTCCTCGGCGAGCGCGCGCAGCCGCGAGTTGGCCGCGACGCCGCCGCCGATCATCAGGTGGTCCACGCCCTGGTCCTTGCAGGCGCGCACTGCCTTGCGGGTCAGCACGTCGACGACCGCCTCCTGGAAGGACGCCGCCACGTCCCGCACCGGCACCTCCTCGCCCGCGGCCCGCTTCGCCTCGATCCAGCGGGCGACGGCCGTCTTAAGGCCCGAGAAGGAGAAGTCGTACGCCGGGTCCTTCGCGCCGCTCAGGCCGCGTGGGAACGCGATCGCCTCCGGGTCCCCCTCCCTGGCCAGCCGGTCGATCACCGGGCCGCCGGGGAACCCGAGGTCGAGGACGCGCGCGATCTTGTCGAACGCCTCACCCGCCGCGTCGTCGATCGTCGCGCCCATGGGACGCACGTCGGCGGTGATGTCGGGGGCGAGCAGCAGCGAGGAGTGGCCGCCGGAGACGAGGAGTGCCATGGTCGGCTCCGGGAGCGGGCCGTGCTCCAGCTGGTCGACGCAGATGTGCGAGGCGAGGTGGTTGACCCCGTACAGCGGCTTGTTCAGGGCGTACGCGTACGCCTTCGCCGCCGAGACACCCACCAGCAGCGCGCCGGCGAGCCCGGGCCCGGCCGTGACGGCGATGCCGTCGAGGTCGCGGGCGCTGACCCCGGCCTCCTTCAGGGCGCGCTCGATGGTCGGCACCATCGCCTCCAGGTGCGCGCGCGAGGCGATCTCCGGGACGACGCCGCCGAAGCGGGCGTGCGTGTCCACGCTGGAGGCGATCGCGTCGGCGAGCAGGGTCGTCCCGCGGACGATGCCGACTCCGGTCTCGTCGCAGGAGGTCTCGATGCCGAGTACGAGCGGTTCGTCAGCCATGGGTGTGAGTCTCAGTTCCTTGAACGGTCAGGCTTGTACGGTCAGGCGCATGACGAGGGCGTCGATGTTGCCGGGCTGGTAGTAGCCGCGACGGAATCCGATGGGCTCGAAGCCGAAGCGCTCGTACAGCTTCTGGGCCCGGGTGTTGTCCACACGCACTTCGAGGAGCACCTCGTCGCACTCGAAGGCGGTGGCGTGCTGGAGCAGATCGGTCAGCAGCCGGGCGCCGAGGCCGCTGCCCCACTGGCCGCGTTCGACCGCGATGGTCTGGACGTCGCCGAGGCCGCCCGCCGCCGCGAGGCCCGCGTAGCCGACGATCCTGCCGTCGAGCTCGGCGACGACGTACCGGCGGGTGGCCTGCGGGCCCCGTGCGTGCGCGAGCTCGGACCAGAACATCCCGGCCGACCAGGCGTCGTCGGGGAACAGCTCGTTCTCGAGCTCGAGCACCGGCCGGATGTCCCACCAGCGCATCTCACGCAGGGCGGCCGCGCTCACTTCGGAGTGACCACCTTGTAGTTCTTGGGAACCTGGGCGTCGGGTCGGCGCAGGTACAGCGGCAGCGGGGCGAGGAAGTCCTCGCCGGCCGCCAGCTTCCCGGCCGCGAGCGCGGCGAGGGCGGCGGCGCTGACGTGCTCGGGTCCGCGGGCGTCCGGGAACGTCTCCGGGTACAGCAGGGCGCCGGCGCCGACCGCGGGCAGGCCCGCGACCTGCTCGGCGATGTCGGCGGGCCGGTCGACGGCGGCGTCGGTCACACGGGTGCGGGCATCCGCGTACCGCGCCCAGTAGACCTCCTTGCGGCGCGCGTCCGTCGCCACCACGAACGGCTCGTCGAGGCCGGCGGCGTACGCGAGGCCGTCCAGCGTGCACACCCCGTGGACGGGGACACCGAGCGCCGACGCGAACGTCGTGGCCGTCACGAGCCCGACGCGCAGTCCCGTGTACGGCCCCGGTCCGACGCCGACCACGATCCCGGTGACGGCGTCGAGTTTCACGCCGGCCTCGGCGAGCACTCGGTCGACGGCGGGCAGCAGCAGCTCCCCGTGCCTTCGGGCGTCCACCCGGCTGGACTCGGCGACGACGGCGGACCCGTCGTGGAGAGCGGCGGTGACGGCGGGCGTGGCGGTATCCATGGCGAGCAAGAGCACGCAAACAGCCTACGGCTCCGGCGGGGGAGGCGCGGCCGCCCCGTCGAACGCGGGGCCTGCTGCTACCGTCACCACAACCGGGAAGAGATTCGAAAGGTGGGCACGGTGGCACGGAGCAGCTCGGGACTCGTGGCCGGGCTCACGGCGGCCGCGCTGGCCGTCGTCGGCTTCCTCGCCTATCAGGCGTCGGCGAACGTTCCCGACAGCCTCAACGCGCCCAAGGCCCCGAGCGCCGTCCCGTCGGCGAAGGCCTCCGGCAGCCCGCAGGAGAAGGCGAAGGACCCGCTCGCGGTGCCGGCGCACTCCGGTACGGGCGTGCGGGTGGTCTACGCGCTGGGCGAGCGGCGGGTGTGGCTGGTCGGCGCGAAGGGCAAGCCGCGCACCTTCGAGGTCATGCCGTCGACGGTGAGCCCCGCTCCCGGCACGTACACCGTCACCTCGCGCTCGGGCAGCGTCCCCGGGTCGGACGGGGTCCCGGTCGAGCACGTGGTGCGGTTCGCGAAGGTCGGCGACGTGTCGATCGGCTTCAGCGCGGCCGTGAACGGCTCGACGGCGAGCCCGGACCCGAACAGGAGGACGGGCGGCGTGCGGATGACGCGGGCCGACGGGGACGCGATGTGGGTGTTCGCGACGATCGACTCGAAGGTGGTCGTGGTCCCGTAGGACCACCCGTACGGAACCGGCTGTACGAATCCGGGCCCGCCCGTCCGCTACGCGGCGTCGCGCCGCGCCTCGTCCGTCTCCCCGGCCCGCGGCCTCTCGCGCGGCGGGGTCGACACCGCGCTCGCCGCCGCGCAGGACGCCAGCAGGTCCCGCATCGACAGGACCGGGGGGTGCGGCACGGGCGCCGCGGGCGCGTGCTGCCGGTTCTGCGGTTCGCGCTCCGATGCCGACATGGACGCCTCCTGGTGGGCTCCGGGGGCGGGCGTGGTTAGGTAGACCTAACCAGGTCTCTCTACCATGTCATCACGCGCGGGACGCCGGGCGCAACATTTTCCCGACGTCTTGTCGGAACGTACGGCGTTTCGTGTCGGGACCGCGCCCGCGTCCCACTGGTTCAGGCCAGATCCAGCTCCGCCCAGCGCTCCCCGTACCCCCGCAGCACCACCTCGCGGCGGTCGTCCTCCGTGTCGCCCACGACCCGGTGGATCACCACGTGCAGACGGTCCTCGGACAGGTCCTCGACCTTGCCCTCGCCCCACTCCACGACCACCACCGATTCCGGCAGCGAGACGTCGAGGTCGAGGTCCTCCATCTCGTCGAGGCCTCCGCCCAGGCGGTACGCGTCGACGTGGACGAGCGCCGGTCCGCCCGTCAGGGACGGGTGGACGCGCGCGATCACGAACGTCGGGGACGTGACGGCTCCGCGTACCCCGAGCCCCTCGCCCAGGCCGCGCGTCAGCGTCGTCTTGCCCGCGCCGAGCTCGCCCGTGAGCATCACCAGGTCGCCGGGGCGGAGCAGTTTCGCGAGCCTGCGGCCCAGATCCTGCATCTGCACGGGGGACTCGATCGAGAGGCGGGCGGAGCCGGCGACGGCCTTCTCAGCCGCCGGGCTGTGCGGTGCTTCCAGCGGTGCTTCCATACGTGCCAACGTTAGCCGCTGCCGCGACCGCGCCCGCCCGGGCCAGCAGGTCCGCCAGCCGGTCGGTGACGGCCTCGGGATGCTCCAGCATCACCAGGTGCCCCGCGTCAGGCACGATCACCAGCTCGGCCTCCGGCATCAGATCGGCGATCGCCTCACTGTGCGTCCCGGGCGTGACCAGGTCCTTGTCACCCGCGAGGACGAGGACCGGCAGCTCGTCGAACACGACGAGCGCCTCGGCCTTGTCGTGTTCGGCGAAGGCCGGGTAGAACTCGGCGACCACGTCGATCGGTGTCGACTCGATCATCCGTTCCGCGAACCGCGCGACCGCCGGGTCCACGTCCCTCGACGAGAACGAGTACCGCTTGATCAGGCCCGCGAACAGGTCGGCCGTCGCCCGCCTGCCCCGCTCGACCAGCTCCGCCTGCGAGCCGAGTGCCCGCAGCACCCCGGGCAGCACCCGGCGCACCACGTTGACGCCCGCCACCGGGAGGCCGTAACTGACCTCGCCGAGCTTGCCCGACGACGTGCCGATCAGGGCGATCGCCGCCACCCGCTCCCGGACGAACTCGGGGTAATGGGCGCCCAGCGCCATCATCGTCATGCCACCCATCGAGTGGCCGACGAGCACCAGCGGGCCCTCGGGAGCCGCCGCGTCGACGACCGCCTTCAGGTCACGGCCGAGCTGGTCGATGGAGACCGGCACGCCGTCCGGGCCCGCCTGCGCGGCGCCGCGCGCCGAACGGCCGTGGCTGCGCTGGTCCCAGTACACCGCGCGCACCAGACCCCGCAGCGCCGCCCGCTGGAAGTGCCACGAGTCCTGGTTGAGGCAGTAGCCGTGGCTGAAGACGACGGTGACCGGGGCGGGCGCCTTGCGGCCGAACATCCGGCGGCGGCGCGGCGCGGCCACGTCCGGGTCGACCTCCTCCACCTCGTAGTAGAGCTCGGTGCCGTCGTCCGCGACCGCCGTGCCGGGCATGCCGCGCAGCGAGCCGTAGGGACCGGCCGCGTCGAGGGCGAGACGCGCCTTCCTGCGCATGCCGCGCCCGACCGTGAGGCGCTCGAGCGCGACGCCCGCGGCGGCGCCGGCCGCGACCACGCCTATGGCGGCACCGGCGATGCCCGCCCTGCGCCAGTTGCCCGTGGCCACCGCTGCGGCGGCCTCGGCCACCTCCCCCGTGCTGGTCTCGCTCACCGTGCCTCTCCTACTCGTCGGCGGTCCGCTCGTCGCACTCTTCGGGAACCTCGTTCACATAGACGCGCGGCACCCGGGCGCCGATGCGGGTGACGATCTCGTACGCGATCGTGTCCGCCGCCCGCGCCCAGTCCTCGGCGGTCGGCTCGCCCCGGTCGCCCGGGCCGAACAGCAGCGCCTCGGCTCCCTCCTCGACCGTCTGCCCGCCGAGATCGACGACGAACTGGTCCATCGCGACCCGGCCGGCGACCCGCCGCCATTCCCCGCCGACCAGCACCGGACCGCGGCCCGACGCATGGCGCGGAATGCCGTCCGCGTAGCCGAGGGGCACGAGGCCGAGCGTCGTCTCGGAGCCGGTGACGTAGTGGTGGCCGTAGCTGACGCCGTGGCCCGCCGGCACCTGCTTGACGAGCGCCACGGACGCGGCGAGCGTCATCACCGGGCGCAGGCCGAAGTCCGCGGGCGTGCCCAGCTCGGGGCTGGGCGAGACGCCGTACATCGCGATGCCGGTCCGTACGAGATCGAAGTGGGACTCCGGAACGCTCAGCGTGGCCGGGGAGTTGGCGATGTGCCGCACCTCGGGCTCGACGCCGGCCTTCTCGGCGTGGTCCACCATGTCGCGGAACACGTCCAGCTGGTCGGCGATCGAGGGGTGCCCTGGCTCGTCGGCACAGGCGAAGTGCGACCACAGACCCGTGATCTCGACCAGGCCCTCGTCCTCGGCGGCGCGCGCGGCCGCGACGAGCGCGGGCCAGTCGGCGGGCTGGCAGCCGTTGCGGCCGAGTCCGGTGTCCGCCTTGAGCTGGACGCGGGCCGGTGCACCGGCCTCCCTGGCCGCCGCGGTGACCTCCCTCAGCGCCCACAGGCCGCTCACGGACATGTCGAGGTCCGCCTCGATGCCCTCGCGCCACGGGTCGCCCGGCGTCCACAGCCAGCACATGATCCGCCCGCCGATCCCGGCCGCGCGCAGGGCGAGCGCCTCGTGCGGGGTGGCCGTGCCCAGCCAGGTCGCGCCCGCGGCGAGCGCGGCACGGGCGCAGGGCACCATGCCGTGCCCGTACGCGTCCGACTTGACCACGGCCATCAGCGCGGAGCGCGGCGCACGGGCGCGCAGCGCGCGGACGTTGGCGCGCAGGGCCGCGAGGTCGATCTCGGCGCGAGCTCGCGGCGGTGCGGGGGGCGGCGGTGTCTGGCTCATCGCGCCCAGTCTCTCAGAGCCGCCTGGCTCGATCCGTATGGGCGGCAGTCGACTGTGTCACTCGCCGGGCGGCGCCGGGGCCCGTTGTTCCCTCACATCGCGCCAGGCGGCCGGGAGAGTCGCCGCCACCTCGTACGCGGTGATCGGCACGCCCCGCGCGGCGCGGAGCCGGGCCGCGAGGCCGTGCAGGTAGGCGGCGGCGGAGCCCGCGTCACGCGCGTCGAGTCCGGCGGCCAGCAGCGAACCGGCGAGCCCGGAGAGCACGTCCCCGCTGCCCGCGGTCGCCAGCCACGGGGTGCCCATGGGGTTGACGCGCACCGGGGAGCGGCCGCCGTCCGCGGCGGCGACCAGCGTGGTCGAGCCCTTGAGCAGCACGGTCGCCCCGAACCGCGCGGCCAGTTCCCGCACGGACGTGAGCCGCGCCGCCTCCACCTCCTCGCGCGACACGCCGAGCAGCGCGGCGGCCTCGCCCGCGTGCGGCGTCATGAGGGTGGGCGCGGCCCGCTCGCGCACGGCGGCCGGGTCCAGCAGCCGCAGCCCGTCGGCGTCGACGAGCACGGGAACGTCGGAGGCGAGCACGTCCCGCACGGCGTCCCCGTTCTCCCCGATGCCCGGCCCGACGACCCAGGACTGGACCCGGCCCGCCTTCCCCGGCGGTCCCGCGTGCACCAGGCTCTCCGGGAAGCGGGCGATCACCGCGTCGGCCGCCGGTCCGACGTACCGCACGGCTCCGGCCCCGCCGCGCAGGGCGCCCGCCACGGCGAGCACGGCCGCGCCCGGGTAGCGCGCGGACCCGGCGACGATGCCGACGACACCTCGGCGGTACTTGTCGCTCTCCGCGGCCGGGAGGGGCAACAGCCGTGCCACATCGGCGTGTTGCAGCGCCTCCAGGTCCGGCACGGCCGGCAGGTGCTCCTCGATGCCGATGCCGACCAGCCGGACCGTGCCGGTGTACTCCTTAGCCGGGTCGACGAGCAGGCCCGGCTTGTACGTCCCGAACGTCACCGTGGCGTCCGCGCGCAGCGCCTCCCCGCGCACCTCTCCCGTGTCGGCCTCGATGCCGCTCGGCAGGTCGACGGCGACGACGACGGCGTCCGATCCGCGGGCGGCGCGGGCGACCGGCACGGCGTCCGGCCGCAGGCCGCCGCGTCCGCCGATCCCGGTGATGCCGTCCAGCACGAGGTCGGCGGAGGCGAGCGCCTCGAACGGGTCGTCCGCGACCCGGCCGCCCGCGGCGAGCAGGGCCGCCAGACCGGCGGCGTGGGTCCGGTCGGGGGCGAGCAGCACGGCGACGACCCCGGCGCCGCGGCGGGCGAGGCGCGCCCCGGCGAACAGGGCGTCGCCGCCGTTGTCCCCGCTGCCGGCCAGCAGCACGACGCGCGCGCCGTACACCCTTCCCAGCACCCCGGCACAGGCGGCGGCCAATCCGGCGGCGGCCCGCTGCATGAGCGCCCCTTCGGGCAGCCGGGCCATGAGCTGCGCCTCGGCGTGCCGGACGGTCTCGACGCTGTAGGCAGTACGCATGCGCCCGAGTCTGCCCCACGCCCCCGCCTGCCGCGCGAGGACGCCGCGCCACAAGTCTCGCGAAACGGGCCGGAGTTACGTAGCCCAGGAGCGCGGCACGCTGCGCCCTCCTGCGGGCAACGCCCGGCGCGCCCTTGGGCACCCCGCCGTTTCTCGGCGGGAATGAGCCCGCCCCTCCGTCGCGGGCACCGTCGCCGCGGACGCGACCGGCCGCGCCTCCGGCAGCCACGCCCGGACTCGCCCGCCGGGATCGCGACCGCCGCCTCAGGGCGGGATGGGGCGAGGGCAGGAATGCGGCACGCCCCGCCAGGGGGCGAGCGTGCGCCGCGTGAGCGTCCAGGAGGACCGGGCACGGCGGGTATCGGCGCTGCGCCTCAGCGCCAACCCGCCGGACGCGCGCACCCCGGCGTGTGGAGCGGAACGCAGCCGGTGGGCGCTGCGCCTCAGCGCCAAGCCTCCCCGCGCGGGCCCACCGCGTCGGGGCGGGACGCTCCCGGCGGGCCGGCCCGCCTCAGCCCTCCGCGATCACCACCGCCGACGCCACCCCCGCGTCGTGGCTGAGCGAGACGTGCCAGGAGCGGACGCCCAGTTCGGCCGCGCGGGCCGCGACCGTGCCGCGCACGCGCAGGCGGGGGCGGCCCGAGTCCTCCACGTACACCTCGGCGTCCGTCCACAGCAGTCCGGCCGGAGCGCCGAGCGCCTTGGCCAGCGCCTCCTTCGCGGCGAACCTCGCCGCGAGAGACGCGTACCCCCGCCGCTCCCCGCTCGGCAGCAGCAACTCGTGCGCCACGAAGAGCCGTTCCGCCATGTGCGGCGTGCGCCTCAGCGACGCGGCGAAGCGGTCGATCTCGGCGACGTCGATCCCCACCCCGATGATCATGCGGTGGCGCCTCCCGCCCCGTGCCCGCCCCTCACTCCACCGTCACCGACTTGGCGAGGTTCCTCGGCTGGTCGACCTCGTTGCCGCGGGCCGTCGCCAGCTCGCACGCGAAGACCTGGAGCGGCACCGCGGCCACCATCGGCTGGAGCAGGGTCGGTGTCGCCGGGATCCACACCAGGTGGTCCGCGTACGGCACGACCGACTCGTCGCCCTCCTCCGCGATCACGATGGTCCGCGCACCCCGTGCCCGGATCTCCTGGATGTTGGAGACGATCTTGTCGTGCAGCACCGAACGCCCCCGCGGCGACGGCACCACGACCACCACCGGCAGGTCCTCCTCGATCAGCGCGATCGGCCCGTGCTTGAGCTCGCCCGCCGCGAACCCCTCCGCGTGCATGTACGCCAGCTCCTTGAGCTTGAGCGCACCCTCCAGCGCCACCGGATAGCCCACGTGCCGCCCCAGGAACAGCACGGTGTTCTTGTCCGCCAGCGAACGCGCCAGCTCGCGCACCGGCTCCATGGTCTCCAGGACCCGCTCGACCTCACCGGAGATCTGTGCCAGGTCGCGGATCACGGCCCGGATCTCGTCGCCCCACTTGGTGCCCCGCACCTGGCCCAGGTAGAGGGCGACCAGGTAGCAGGCCACCAGCTGCGTCAGGAACGCCTTCGTGGAGGCGACCGCCACCTCGGGGCCCGCGTGCGTGTACAGCACGGCGTCCGACTCGCGCGGGATGGTCGACCCGTTGGTGTTGCAGATGGCCAGCACCTTGGCGCCCTGCTCCCGCGCGTGCCGCAGCGCCATCAGGGTGTCCATGGTCTCGCCGGACTGCGAGATCGCGACGACCAGCGTCCGCTGGTCCAGGATCGGGTCCCGGTAACGGAACTCGCTGGCCAGCTCCACCTCGCAGGGGATACGGGTCCAGTGCTCGATGGCGTACTTCGCGATCATGCCCGCGTGGAAGGCGGTCCCGCAGGCCACGATGACGACCTTGGTCGCCTCGCGCAGCACGGACACCGGGATGCGCACCTCGTCGAGACTCAGCGACCCCGAGGCGTCGATGCGGCCCAGCAGGGTGTCGGCGACCGCCTTGGGCTGCTCGGCGATCTCCTTGAGCATGAAGTAGTCGTAACCCCCCTTCTCGGCCGCGGAGGCGTCCCAGTCCACGTGGTAGGACCGCACGTCCGCGGGCGCCCCGTCGAAGCCGGTGACCGTCACACCGTCACGGCGGAGCTCCACCACCTGGTCCTGTCCCAGCTCGATGGCGGACCGGGTGTGGGCGATGAACGCGGCCACGTCCGAGGCGAGGAAGGACTCGCCCTCCCCGACGCCCACCACCAGCGGGGAGTTGCGCCGGGCGCCGACCACCACGTCCGGTTCGTCGGCGTGCACGGCGACCAGCGTGAAGGCGCCCTCCAGCTGACGGCACACCAGCCGCATGGCCTCCGCGAGGTCGCCGCACGACGAGAACGACTCCGCGAGCAGATGCGCGACGACCTCGGTGTCGGTCTCCGACGCCAGGTCGTGCCCGCGCTCGGCCAACTCGGCCCGCAGCACGGCGAAGTTCTCGATGATCCCGTTGTGCACGACGGCGACGCGCCCCGCATTGTCCAGATGGGGATGGGCGTTGGCATCCGTCGGGCCGCCGTGCGTGGCCCACCGCGTGTGTCCGATCCCGGTGGAACCGCTCGGCAGCGGCCGCTCCACCAGCTCCTTCTCCAGGTTGACGAGCTTGCCCGCCTTCTTCGCCGCAGCGAGCCCGCCGTCCGCGAGCACGGCGACCCCGGCCGAGTCGTAGCCGCGGTACTCCAGCCGCTTCAGTCCGGCGATGACCACATCAAGCGCCGACTGCCCGCCGACGTAACCCACGATTCCGCACATGTGCGCAGCCTACGGCGCGGGGCGCGGCTCGGCAGCGGGCCGGTCCGACGGCCGAGCTCCGCCGGCCGGGCCCGCGCGCTCAGACCTTCGCCCTGAAGGCCCGCATCGCCAGCGGGCAGAACACGGCCGCGATGCCCGCGGCCCACAGCAGCGACCACAGCACCGGCTCCGCCACCGGACCGCCCAGCAGCAGCCCGCGGAACGCGTCCGACAGATGGGTGACCGGGTTGACGTCGCTCCACGCCTGGAGCCAGCCCGGCATGGTGTCGACCACGACGAACGCGCTGCTGGTGAACGTGATCGGGAAGATCAGGGTGAAGGCGAACGCCTGCACCTTCTCCACGTCGCCGGCCAGCATGCCGATCAGCACCGCGCTCCACGACACCGCCGCCGCGAAGACGACCAGCAGCAGCGCGCCCGCCAGGAATCCGCCGACGCCGCCGGTGACCCCGAACCCGAGCAGCAGGCCGAGCCCGATCATCAGCAGCATCGCCCACACGTGCTTGGCGAGGTCCGCGGTGATCCGCCCGATCAACGGCGCGGAGCGGGCTATGGGAAGGCTGCGCAGCCGGTCGAAGACCCCTTTGGTCAGGTCGGTGTTGAGCGCCATGGCCGTGTACATCGTCATGAACAGGGTGTTCTGCACGATGATGCCGGGCAGCGCGTACTTCAGATACGCCTCGGGAGAGCCGGCCATCTGTCCGCCGAGGACGTACGTGAACAGGAACACGAACATGATCGGCGTGACGCTGTAGTCCACGAGCTCCAGGGGGTTGTGCTTGACGGCCACCAGGCTGCGCCACGCCATCGTGAGGGTCTGCCGGCCCCAGGCCAGCGGTTTCACCCGGCCCGATGCGGTCAGGGGCGCGGTGATCGTCGTGGCGGTCATGCCGGACTCACCGCCTTCTCCCTCTCGTCACCGCCGCCGTCCCCTTCCGCGCCCGCGTGCCCGCCCGGCCCGGAGCCGTTCCCGGACGCGGGCGCGGCCCGGTGTCCGGTGAGCGCGAGGAAGACCTCGTCCAGCGAGGACCGCCGCAGGGTCAGCTCCCCCACCGCGATCCCCTCGCGGTCGAGGCTGCGCACGACCGTGGGCATCAGCTCGGGATCCTTCACCGGGGCGGTGATCGACCCGCCCTCGATCCGGGCCCCGTCCCCCGCCGCTGCGGACACCAACCGGTGCGTCGCCGGCAGGTCCACGGACCGGACCGGCCGCAGCTCCAGCACCTGGCCCCCCACCTCGGACTTCAGCTGGTCCGGGGTGCCCTCGGCGATCACTCGGCCCTTGTCGATCACCACGATGTCGTCGGCGAGCACATCCGCCTCGTTCAGGTACTGCGTGGTCAGCAGGGCGGTCGCACCGTCGGCCACCAGGGCGCGCAGCATGTCCCACAGCTCGCCGCGGCTGTGCGGGTCCAGGCCGGTCGTCGGCTCGTCGAGGAAGAGGATGAGCGCACGAGGCCCGCCTCCCGGACGACGTCGTGGCCGGCCACCGTCGCCCGGCCGCCGTCGGGGGACAGCAGGGTGGCGAAGATCCGCACCGCCGTCGTCTTTCCCGCCCCGTTCGGGCCGAGCAGGCCGAGCACCGAGCCGGTGCGGGCCGCCAGATCCACCCCCGCCAGTGCCTCGGTCTCCTTGAACCGCTTGACCAGGCCCTCCGCCTGGATCGCGTAGGTCATGGGATGTCCCCCTGCTGACTTCGCGGGCTTCGCGGACGTCGCGGGTCGGCGCCCACCTCACAGACAACTGTGACGCACGCCACTGACATTCCGGACGGGCACGGCCCTGCCGCGTGACCCACCCCACCCCCCACAGCGGTCCCGCAGCCCCGACAATGACCATGTGATCTCTTCGCCGCCACGAAGCGCCCACCGCCGGGCAGAGCCTGCGTCGACCCCGTACGTCGACCTCACCCGAGCGGAGTGGAGTGCCCTGCGCGAGAAAACGCCGCTGCCGCTGAGCGCCGAGGAGGTCGAGCGGCTGCGCGGCCTGGGGGACGTCATCGACCTGGACGAGGTCCGGGACGTCTACCTGCCGCTGTCCCGGCTGCTGAACCTCTACGTGCAGGCCACGGCCGGTCTGCGCGGCGCTCTCAACACGTTCCTCGGCGACGCCGGCAACGGACACGGCGCCCAGCGCGGGACGCCCTTCGTCATAGGCGTCGCCGGGTCCGTCGCCGTCGGCAAGTCCACGGTGGCCCGTCTGCTCCAGGCCCTCCTGGCCCGCTGGCCCGAGCACCCCCGCGTCGAGCTCGTCACGACCGACGGGTTCCTGCTGCCGATGAAGGAACTCCAGGCCCGGGGGCTGATGTCCCGCAAGGGCTTCCCCGAGTCGTACGACCGCCGGGCGCTGACCCGCTTCGTCGCCGACATCAAGGCGGGCAAGGACGAGGTCACCGCGCCCGTCTACTCCCACCTGATCTACGACATCGTCCCGGAGGAGCGGCTGACCGTACGCCGCCCGGACATCCTCATCGTCGAGGGACTCAACGTCCTGCAGCCCGCCCTGCCCGGCAAGGACGGCCGCACCCGGGTCGGCCTCGCCGACTACTTCGACTTCAGCGTGTACGTCGACGCCCGGCCCGAGGACATCGAGACCTGGTACCTCAACCGGTTCCGCAAGCTGCGCGAGACCGCCTTCCAGAACCCGTTCTCCTACTTCCGCAAGTACACGCAGGTCTCCGAGGAGGAGGCTCTCGACTACGCGCGCACGATGTGGCGCACCATCAACCGGCCCAATCTGCTGGAGAACGTGGCGCCCACCCGGGGGCGCGCCACACTGGTGCTGCGCAAGGGCCCCGACCACAAGGTGCAGCGCCTGTCGCTGCGCAAGCTCTAGGAGAACGCTGCGTGTTGCATCTGCGGCTCATCACCCCGGCCGACCGGACCGCCGAGGTGGTCTCCGTGCTGGAGAAGACGGTCGGCACGGCCCATCTCGTGGTGCTCCCGGGCGCCGCCCGCGATCCCCGGGGCGACCTGATCCTGTGCGACGTGGCACGGGAGGCCGGCGACGCGCTCCTGTCCGAGCTGCGGGAGCGCGGCATCGACGAGTGCGGCTCCATCGCCGTCGACGACATCGGCCTGTCGCTGTCGGCCCGCGCGGAAAAGGCGGAGAAGGACGCGCCGGGCGAGGGCGCGGACGCGGTCCTGTGGGAGCAGCTGTCCGACGCCACGCACGAGGAGTCGACGCTCAGCGTCACCTACCTCGCGTTCCTGACCCTCGCGATGACGATCGCGGCGTGCGGCGTGGTGCTCGACAACGCGATCCTGATCGTCGGCGCCATGGCGGTCGGCCCCGAGTTCGGCCCGCTGGCCGGCTTCTGCACGGCCCTGGTGCGGCGCGCGCCGAAACTCGCCTGGCGGTCGTTCCTCGCGCTGATCGTCGGCTTCGGCGCCGCGATGCTGATGACCGCGGGATTCAGCTTCCTCATGGACGCGCTGGACCTGTTCTCCGCCGCGAAGCTGGACGCCGAGCGGCCCAACACGGCCTTCATCTACGCCCCCGACGAGTTCTCGTTCGTCGTCGCCGTCCTCGCCGGCGCGGCGGGGATGCTCTCGCTGACCTCCGCAAAGTCGGGCGCACTGGTCGGCGTCGCCATCTCGGTGACGACCGTCCCGGCCGCGGCGAACGCGGCCGTGGCCTTCAGCTACTCCGAGTACCAGCAGGCATGGGGCTCCACGGAGCAGCTGCTGCTGAACCTGCTCGGCATCGTCCTGGCCGGCACGCTGACGCTGCTGGTGCAGAAGGCACTGTGGCGCGCGAGCCGCAAGGGTACGCGGAGCGAGGGGGCCCGTACGTGATCCCCGTACGAGCCCCCCCCTCGTGAAGCACGCCTGCTAGCCGAGCGCCGACTTCACCACGTCGGCCAGCCGCCCCGCGACGGCCTGCGCCTGCTCGAGGTCGGCGGCCTCGACCATGACCCGCACCAGCGGCTCGGTGCCCGAGGGGCGCAGCAGGACGCGGCCTGTGGCACCGAGCTCGCGCTCCGCCTCGCCGACCGCCTGCGCCAGCTCGGCGGACGTCTGCACCCGGGACTTGTCGACGTCGCGCACGTTGATGAGCACCTGCGGCAGACGCTGCATCACGCCGACGAGGTCGGCCAGGGAACGGCCGGTCGCGGCGACCCGGGCCGCCAGCATCAGGCCGGTCAGCGTGCCGTCGCCGGTGGTGGCGTGGTCCAGGACGATCACATGCCCGGACTGCTCGCCGCCGAGCGCGTAGCCCTGCGCCTTCATGGCCTCCAGGACGTAGCGGTCGCCGACCGCGGTCTGCACCAGCTCGACGCCCTCGCGCTCCATCGCCAGCTTGAAGCCCAGGTTCGACATGACGGTGGCGACGACCGTGTTGCCACGCAGCGCGCCCGCCTCGCGCATCGCGAGCGCGAGCACCGCGAGGATCTGGTCGCCGTCGACCTCGTTGCCGTCGGCGTCCACGGCGAGGCAGCGGTCCGCGTCGCCGTCGTGGGCGATGCCGAGGTCGGCGCCGTGCTCGACCACGGCCGCCTTGAGCAGGTCCAGGTGCGTCGAGCCGCAGCCGTCGTTGATGTTCAGGCCGTCCGGTTCCGCGCCGATGGTGACGACCTGGGCGCCGGCCCGGGCGAACGCCTCCGGGGACACGCGGGCGGCCGCGCCGTGTGCCTCGTCGAGGACGATCTTCAGTCCGTCGAGGCGGTTGGGCAGGACGGCGATGAGATGGGCGACGTACTTGTCGAAGCCCTCGTCGTAGTCCGTCACCCGGCCCACGCCCGCGCCGGTCGGCCGGTCCCACGGCTCACCGGTGCGGTGCTGCTCGTAGACCTGCTCGATCCGGTCCTCCAGCTCGTCGGCGAGCTTGTGGCCGCCGCGCGCGAAGAACTTGATGCCGTTGTCCGGCATGGCGTTGTGGCTGGCGGAGAGCATCACGCCGAGGTCGGCGCCGAGCGCGCCGGTGAGGTAGGCCACCGCCGGGGTGGGCAGCACGCCGACGCGCAGCACGTCGACACCGGCGCTGGCGAGGCCGGCCACGACGGCCGCCTCCAGGAACTCTCCGGAGGCACGGGGGTCACGTCCCACCACCGCGGTCGGGCGATGGCCCGCGAAGGTGCCCGCTTCGGCGAGCACGTGCGCCGCGGCGACCGACAGGCCGAGCGCAAGCTCTGCCGTCAGGTCCGCGTTGGCCACACCGCGTACACCGTCCGTTCCGAAGAGTCGTCCCACAGTTGTCCTCCGAAGAAGCTGAATGCGCGAGTTCGTTATACGCCCGAGGTCGTCGGGCCGATGTCCGGGGGTCGATAAACGAACGCCCCGGCAGCACGGAGTGCCGCCGGGGCGAACGTGAAGCCGTACAGAAGCCGTACCAGCTTGTACAGGCCAGCGTGCGCTTTAGCGCTTGCTGTACTGCGGAGCCTTGCGGGCCTTCTTGAGACCGGCCTTCTTGCGCTCGACCGCACGGTCGTCGCGGGAGAGGAAGCCGGCCTTCTTCAGCGCGCCGCGGTTGTTGTCCACGTCCGCCTCGTTCAGCGCACGGGCCACGCCGAGGCGCAGGGCACCGGCCTGACCGGAGACGCCGCCACCCGAGATGCGGGCGATGACGTCGTAGCGGTTGTCGAGCTCGAGCACCTTGAAGGGCTCGTTGACTTCCTGCTGGTGCACCTTGTTGGGGAAGTAGTCCTCAAGGGTGCGGCCGTTGATCTTCCACTTGCCGGTGCCCGGAACGATCCGGACGCGGGCGATGGCGTTCTTGCGGCGGCCCAGGCCGGCGGCCGGCTGCGGCTCGCCGAAGCGGGAAGCCATGGACTCGGAGGTGTACTCACCCTCGACCGGAACCTCGGTCTCGGTGGTGTACTGCTCGACGTCAACCTCTTCGAGCGGGGTCTCGGCGGTGGTCTCAGCCACGATTCTCCTCAGATTCTTTTCGTCTTAGGGGTGGCCGGACTTACTGCGCGACCTGGGTGATCTCGAACGGGACCGGCTGCTGGGCAGCGTGCGGGTGGTTCTCGCCCGCGTAGACCTTCAGCTTCGAGAGCATCTGACGGCCCAGGCTGTTCTTGGGGAGCATGCCCTTGACGGCCTTCTCGATGGCCTTCTCGGGGCTCTTCTCGAGCAGCTCGTCGTAGCGGACGGAACGCAGACCGCCCGGGTAGCCGGAGTGGCGGTACGCCATCTTCTGGGTCCGCTTGTTGCCGGACAGGTGCACCTTCTCCGCGTTGATGACGATGACGAAGTCACCAGCATCGACGTGGGGGGCGTAGATCGGCTTGTGCTTGCCCCGGAGAAGGGTTGCGGCGGTGGTCGCCAGACGGCCCAGGACGATGTCCTGCGCGTCGATGATGTGCCACTGGCGCGTCACATCGCCGGGCTTGGGGCTGTACGTACGCACGGTCGTAGCCTTCGCTTCTTCAAGTGAGTGGGTCCTGACAAGGCCACCCGGACGATCACGACAGCCATGACCGCACGTCGGGGACGCAACCCGAGTGTCGATCGCTGGTCATCGGCCCGGTGGACCGGCGTAAGGGCCTCTCACGTGAGATAGAGCAAGCCAATACGCATAACGAACCAGAAGAATACCGCTGCCCCCCGCGCGTGGTCAAAACGCCCCCGCCCCCGCGGGGGCGGGAGACCCGGCCCCGGGCGGCGCTACCGGGCCCGGTCCACGCGGCGCTCGTCCCAGACCGGCTCCGGCGTCTCCCGCACGACCCCGTCCGAGCCGAACACCAGATACCGGTCGAACGACCGGGCGAACCACCTGTCGTGCGTCACGGCCAGCACCGTGCCCTCGTACGCCTCCAGGCCCCGCTGCAGCGCCTCCGCCGACTCCAGGTCCAGGTTGTCCGTGGGCTCGTCCAGAAGCAGCGCCGTCGTGCCCGCCAGCTCCAGCAGCAGGATCTGGAAGCGGGCCTGCTGGCCGCCGGACAGCTTCTCGAAGGGCTGGTCCCCCTGCCGCTCCAGTTCGTAGCGCCGCAGCACCGACATCGCGCCGCCCCGGTCCTTCGCGTGCTCCGTCCACAGGATGTCGACGAGCGTGCGGCCGAGCAGCTCGGGGTGGGCGTGGGTCTGGGCGAAGTGGCCGGGCACCACCCGCGCCCCCAGCTTCCACTCCCCCGTGTGCGCGACGGAGTCCCCCGCCAGCAGCCGCAGGAAGTGCGACTTGCCGGAGCCGTTCGAGCCGAGCACCGCCACCCGCTCCCCGTAGAAGACCTCCAGCGAGAACGGCTTCATCAGGCCGGTCAGCTCCAGACCGGTGCAGGTCAGCGCCCGTACGCCCGTCCGGCCGCCCCGCAGCCGCATCCGGATGTCCTGTTCGCGCGGCGGCTCCGGCGGCGGGCCCGCCTCCTCGAACTTCCGCAGCCGCGTCTGCGCCGCCGCGTACCGCGACGCCAGCTCATGGCTGACCGACGCCGCCTGCCGCAGGCTGAGCACCAGCTTCTTCAGCTGCGCGTGCTTCTCCTCCCAGCGCCGCTTCAGCTCCTCGAACCGCGCGAACCGCTCCTTGCGCGCCGCGTGGAACGTCCCGAAGCCCGCGCCGTGCACCCACACGTCCGACCCCGCCGGCCCCGGCTCCACCGCCACGATCCTCTCCGCGGCCCGGGCCAGCAGCTCCCGGTCGTGGGACACGAACAGGACCGTCTTGCGGGTCTCCTGCAGCCGGTCCTCCAGCCACCGCTTGCCCGGCACGTCCAGATAGTTGTCCGGCTCGTCCAGCAGCAGCACCTCGTCGGGACCGCGCAGCAGCGCCTCCAGCACGAGCCGCTTCTGCTCGCCGCCGGACAGCGTCCGCACCTGTCGCCACTGCGCCTTCTCGTACGGGATGCCCAGCGCCGCCATGGTGCACATGTCCCAGACCGTCTCGGCCTCGTACCCGCGCGCCTCCGCCCAGTCGCTCAGCGCCTGGGCGTACGTCATCTGCGCCGCCTCGTCGTCGACCGTCATGATCGCGAGCTCGGCCGCGTCCACCGCGGCCGCCGCCTCCCTGATCCGCGGCTGCGCCACCGACACCAGCAGATCCCGGACCGTGCGCTCGTCTCTCACGGAACCGACGAACTGCGGCATCACCCCGAGCCCGCCGCTGACCGTCACCGAGCCGCCGTGCGGCCGGAGTTCCCCCGCGATGATCCGCAGCAGCGTGGTCTTCCCCGCGCCGTTGGCCCCCACCAGCGCGGCCACCGCGCCTTCCCCGACACGGAAGGACGCGTCACCGAGGAGCACCCGCCCGTCCGGTAGGCAGTACTCCAGATGCGCGGCCTCTACGTGTCCCATGGGCCGAATTCTCACCGCCCGTACCGCCTTTGCCCAACCGGTTTAGGATGCGCGGCATGAGCTTTGGGCAGGGGGGACCTCAGTGGGGTTCCGGCGGACAGAACCAGGACCCGTACAACCAGGGCCCGTACGGGCAGGATCCGTACGGCCAGGACCCGTACGGCGGCGTCCGCGGTCAGTACGGCGGGGACTCGGGCAGCCCTGACTGGGCCGCGCTCGCCGACGCGTCCGCCGCCCGCGCCCGCCGCAAGCGCTGGCTGATGATCGGCGGCGGCGCGCTCGCCACCGCGCTGATCGCCGGGATCGTCGCGACCGCGATCGTCTCGTCGAACAACGACGGCAGCGACACCGCGTCCGACAAGAACAGCACCCTGCCCACCGCGCCCACCCTGCCGCAGGACACCACCCAGCCGCAGCCGTCCTTCTCCTCGGTGGAGCCCCTGCCCCCGCCGAACCCGAAGGACTTCGTCTCCGACCGCAAGAAGGACACGGCGCCGCTCAGCGCCGAAACCCTCTTCCCCGGCAGGAAGCTGACGATGGGTGACGGCGACCGCGTCTACACCAAGGGCGCCACCTCCCGCACCGGCAACTGCGCGTCGGTCACCAGCGGCGCCCTCGGCCCGGTCCTGGAGACGCACGGCTGCGAACAGGTCTTCCGCGCGACCTACCTCAAGGACGGCATCGCGGTCACCGTCGGCGTCGCGACCTTCGAGAACGAGGCGAAGGCCAAGACGGTCGTCCAGCAGGCCAAGGGCGGCATCGCTCCGCTGCCCGGCGCCGGCGTCCCCACGTTCTGCAAGGGCGGCCCGGTCTGCCGGAACACGTACAACTCCTACGGCCGCTACGGCTACTTCACCATCACGGGCTACACGAAGGCCAAGTCCGTGACGACCGGTGACACCAAGGCGTACCGCTCCGGCGACGACATCAGCGAGTTCGCGTTCCGCCAGATCGTGCGCCGCGGCGAGGCCCAGGCCTCAGCCGCAGCCACCGCACCCGCCCAGTAGCGGACCGGTCGGCAGCGAACGCCGGTTGCGCGCCTCCCGGTTCCGGGCGGCGAGCAACTCGTCCGCGGGGTAGCCGACTTCCTCCAGTGTCAGTCCGTGCGGCCGCACGACGTGCACCGCCGAGTCACGCACGCCCGCCGCGAGGACCTTGGCCGGCCACTCCACCGGCCGGTGCCCGTCCCCCACGAACAGCAGCGCGCCGACCAGCGAACGCACCATGTTGTGGCAGAAGGCGTCGGCCTTCACGGTCGCCGTGACGACACCGGAGGCGTCCCGCTCCCAGGACAGCCGCTGCAACGTGCGGATGGTGGTGGCGCCCTCGCGCCTCCTGCAGTACGCCGCGAAGTCGTGCTCCCCGACCAGCCGCTCGGCCGCCGCGTTCATCGCGTCGACGTCCAGCGGCCAGTCGTGCCACAGCACATGGCCGCGCAGCAGCGGATCGACACCGCCGGGATTGTCGGTCACGCGGTACGCGTAGCGGCGCCAGATCGCCGAGAACCGCGCGTTGAACCCCGCCGGGGCCTCGGTCACGCTCCACACGCGCGCGTCCTTCGACAGCCGGCCCGCCAGCCGCTTCAGGAGCTTGTCCCGGTGCTCCGCCCACAGCTCCTCGGGCAGGTCCACGTGCGCCACCTGCCCGCGCGCGTGCACCCCGGCGTCCGTGCGCCCGGCGACCGTCAGCTCGTACGTCACGGACGACCGCGTCACCGTACGCAGCGCGTCCTCGATCTCGCCCTGCACGGTCCGCTGCCCGCGGGCCTGCTTGGCCCAGCCGGAGAAGTCCCTGCCGTCGTACGACAGATCCAGCCGCACCCGCACGAAGCCGGGCTCCACCTCATCGCTCACGCCATCAATCCTCTCAAGCAGCGGACACGGAACGGGCCCGCCCCCCGAGGGGAGCGGGCCCGTGAGCCGTCAGAACGCGGTTCAGGCGTCCTTGGCCTCGTCGGCCGGGGCCTCGTCGGCCTCGGTCTCCTCGACCTTGGCCTCCTCGGCCTTCGCCTCGGACTCCTTGACCGCACGCTTGGTGGCGGCCTCGGCCTCGGCGACGGTGGCCTTCTTCGCGATCTCACCCTCGACCAGCTCGATCACGGCCATCGGGGCGTTGTCGCCACGACGGTTGCCGATCTTCGTGATGCGGGTGTAGCCGCCGGGACGCTCGGCGTAACGCGGAGCGATCTCGGTGAACAGGGTGTGCACGACGCCCTTGTCCGTGATGGTCTGCAGCACCAGGCGACGGTTGTGGATGTCGCCCTTCTTCGCCTTGGTGATCAGGCGCTCGGCGACCGGACGCAGGCGGCGGGCCTTCGCCTCGGTCGTGGTGATGCGGCCGTGCTCGAACAGCGACTTCGCCAGGTTCGCGAGAAGCAGCTTCTCGTGCGCGGCGCTGCCGCCGAAACGGGCTCCCTTGGTGGGACGCGGCATGGGGTTTCTCCTTGTGATCTGCACCGGCCGTGTCAGGTACCGGTGTCAGTTCCCTCCTGGCGGTCGCCGGAGGGTGTGCGAGGGGCGTGCCCCTCGCGGGGCCCCGGACGAACCGGGGAAGTCCAGTCCCGGGCCGGAGCCCGGGTGCCGGGGGCAGGGCCCCACGGCCGAGTCCGCCCGGTGCGGGCGGCGGGCCTCACGACCCGCCGCCCGCACCGGGAGGGGCTCAGTACTGCTCGGTCTCGACGAACCCGGCGTCCGCGTCGTCGTCGGCGCCGAAGGCGTCGGCGGCGGCGGTCGGGTCGAATCCGGGCGGGCTGTCCTTGAGGGCCAGGCCCATGCCGGCCAGCTTCGCCTTGACCTCGTCGATCGACTTCGCACCGAAGTTGCGGATGTCGAGGAGGTCGGCCTCGGAGCGCGCCACGAGCTCACCCACGGAGTGGATACCCTCACGCTTGAGGCAGTTGTACGAACGAACGGTGAGCTCGAGCTCCTCGATCGGCAGCGCGAGGTCGGCGGCCAGGGCGGCGTCCGTGGGGGACGGGCCCATGTCGATGCCCTCGGCGTCGATGTTGAGCTCACGGGCCAGACCGAACAGCTCGACCAGGGTCTTGCCGGCGGACGCCATGGCGTCGCGCGGGCGCATGGCCTGCTTGGTCTCGACGTCGACGATCAGCTTGTCGAAGTCGGTGCGCTGCTCGACTCGGGTCGCCTCGACCTTGTAGGTGACCTTGAGCACCGGCGAGTAGATGGAGTCGACCGGGATACGGCCGATCTCCTGGCCCACCTGCTTGTTCTGCACGGCGGAGACGTAGCCGCGACCGCGCTCGACGGTCAGCTCCATCTCCAGCTTGCCCTTGCCGTTCAGCGTGGCGAGCACCAGGTCGGGGTTGTGCACCTCGACACCGGCCGGCGGGGCGATGTCAGCAGCGGTGACCAGGCCGGGACCCTGCTTGCGCAGGTACATCACGACCGGCTCGTCGTGCTCCGAGGAGACGACCAGCTGCTTGATGTTGAGGATGAGGTCGGTGACGTCCTCCTTGACGCCCGGCACGGTGGTGAACTCGTGCAGGACACCGTCGATGCGGATGGACGTGACCGCCGCACCCGGGATCGAGGAGAGGAGCGTACGGCGCAGGGAGTTGCCGAGCGTGTAGCCGAAGCCCGGCTCCAGCGGCTCGATGACGAACCGCGAGCGGTACTCGTCGACAACCTCTTCGGTCAGCGAGGGGCGCTGAGCGATCAGCATGGTGTGTTTCCTTCAGTCGTGGACGCCCGCTATTTGACGTCCTCTGATACAGGGTACGGGCGGTACGCCCCAATGGGGACGTACCGCCCGGAACACCCTGGTCAAGCAGCCGAGCGGCCGTGCGTCAGACGCGGCGGCGCTTCGGCGGACGGCAGCCGTGCTGCGACATCCGGGGGATGACCCCCGGACCCCCAGCCGGACACCGTCCCGCAAGCGGCCGTGCGTCAGACGCGGCGGCGCTTCGGCGGACGGCAGCCGTTGTGGGGCGTGGGGGTGACGTCCTGGATCGAGCCGACCTCGAGGCCGGTGGCCTGGAGGGAGCGGATCGCGGTCTCACGGCCGGAGCCGGGACCCTTGACGAAGACGTCGACCTTGCGCATGCCGTGCTCCTGCGCGCGGCGGGCGGCCGACTCGGCGGCCATCTGCGCGGCGAAGGGGGTGGACTTGCGCGAGCCCTTGAAGCCGACGTGGCCGGCGGAGGCCCAGGAGATCACGTTGCCGGTCGGGTCCGTGATGGACACGATCGTGTTGTTGAACGTGCTCTTGATGTGCGCGTGGCCGTGAGCGACGTTCTTCTTTTCCTTGCGGCGCACCTTCTTGGCAGCGCCCTGACGACCCTTGGGGGGCATCTATAACTCCTACGGGAGGTGGTCGGTCCTACAGCGAAGACCGTGGACAGTCGTCCGCTGCGGACTACTTCTTGCCCGGCTTCTTCTTACCGGCGATGGCGCGACGCGGGCCCTTGCGGGTGCGCGCGTTCGTGCTGGTGCGCTGGCCGTGGACCGGCAGGCCGCGACGGTGGCGCAGACCCTGGTAGCAGCCGATCTCGACCTTGCGGCGGATGTTCGCCTGGATGTCGCGGCGGAGGTCACCTTCGGTCTGGAAGTTGACGTCCACGTACTCGCGAATCTTGACGAGGTCCTCTTCGGCCAGGTCACGAACGCGGATGTTGGGGTCGACACCGGTGGCGGCGAGGGTCTCCTTGGACCGGGTGCGCCCGATGCCGAAGACGTAGGTGAGGGCGACCTCAATACGCTTGTCGCGCGGGAGGTCAACGCCTTCAAGGCGTGCCATTCATGGCTCCTGTTGTAGTCGGAGGTCTTCCGCAAAGCCGTTCCGTGGTCGCCGACCCTTGGAGAAGGGTGGTACGCCCAGGTCTCCGGCCTCCACCGGAGGTGTCGCCAGCCGTAGCCAGGCGGGCTCTGCGTATGTACATGTTTTTACGTGCGTCGCGCGAAGAACTGCGAGTGCAGGTGGTCGTGCGTCAGCCCTGGCGCTGCTTGTGGCGCAGGTTGTCGCAGATGACCATGACCCGGCCGTGACGGCGGATCACCTTGCACTTGTCGCAGATCTTCTTGACGCTCGGCTTGACCTTCATGGGATGTGAGGTTCTCCGGGTCAGTGCCGACACCCCGCGGAAGGGGGTGCGACAAGATCTACTTGTAGCGGTAGACGATCCGCCCACGCGTCAGGTCGTACGGAGAAAGCTCCACGACGACCCGGTCGTCCGGAAGGATTCGGATGTAGTGCATCCGCATCTTGCCGGAGATGTGCGCGAGGACCTTGTGACCGTTCTGGAGCTCCACCTTGAACATGGCGTTCGGGAGGGACTCGATCACGGTGCCCTCGATTTCGATGGCACCTTGCTTCTTGGCCACGCTTCGCCTTTCGAATCGGCTACCTTGATCGACTCTCCTCCCCGGGTGTGGACACACGGGTACACGAGAGCCGACGCATCAGTCTACGTCAGGCCCTTCGAAAAGACGAATCCGGCAAGTGTGCCCACCGTAGAAGATCGTTACGCTGTCGGGAGCGGCCCGGCCGTCAGGCCAGGGGGTCCGGCGCCGCGGTGACGCCCAGCTCGGCCAGCTTCGCCTTCCCGCCGTCGGGGGCCGTCAGCACGAGCGGGCCCTCCTCCGTGAGCGCCACGGAGTGCTCCCAGTGCGAGGACCAGGTGCCGTCGGTCGTGACGACCGTCCAGTCGTCCTCGAGCACATCGGTCAGCGGCGTGCCGAGCGAGACCATCGGCTCGATCGCGAGGCAGAAGCCCGGCACCAGCTTGGGGCCGCGGCCGCGCTTGCGGGAGACGTAGTTCAGCAGGTGCGGGTCCATGTGCATCTCGGTGCCGATGCCGTGACCGCCGTAGTCCTCGATGATCCCGTACTTGCCGGTCGCGGGACGCGGCTGGCGGCGGATGTACGTCTCGATGGCGCGGGAGATGTCGACGAGGCGGTTGCCGTTCTTCATCGCGGCGATGCCGGCCCACATCGACTCCTCGGTCACCCTGGACAGCTCGATGAGCTCCGGGGCGTGACCGCTGCCCACGAAGGCCGTGTACGCCGCGTCGCCGTGCCAGCCGTCGACGATCGCGCCGCAGTCGACGGAAATGATGTCGCCGTCCTTCAGGACGGTCTTCTCGTCGGGGATGCCGTGGACGACGATCTCGTTCACCGACGTGCAGATCGTCGCGGGGAAGCCGCCGTACCCGAGGAAGTTCGACTTGGCGCCGTGGTCGGCGATCACCTTGCGGGCGACCTCGTCCAGGTCCCGGGTCGTGGCGCCGGGCACCGCGGCCTCCCGGGTCGCCGCGTGGATGGCGGCGACGACCAGTCCCGCCTCGCGCATCTTCGCGATCTGCTCGGGGGTCTTGATCTGCACCATTGCGGCGGACGCCTTTCTCGGCGGGGAATCAGGGGCTTATCAACAATACGGCCGCGGCGTCCGTCGGACACCGCGGCCGTACTCGAGACTGTCCGGATCAGGCCTGGGCGGCCTTGTCCTTCTGCAGGGCCTCCATCGCCCGGGCGGTCACGTCGGCGACCTTGCCCAGCGCGGAGATGGTGACCACCAGGCCCTGGGCCTTGTAGTAGTCGATGATCGGCTCGGTCTGCGTGTGGTAGACCTCGAGCCGCTTGCGCACCGTCTCCTCGGAGTCGTCGTCGCGCTGGTACAGCTCGCCGCCGCACTCGTCGCAGACACCCTCGGCCTGCGGCGGGGTGTACGTGACGTGGAAGACGTGCGCGCTGTCGTTGCGGCACACGCGACGGCCGGCGATCCGCTTGACGACCTCGTCCTCGGGGACCTCCAGGTCGAGGACCGCGTCCAGCGTGACGCCCTCGCTCTGCAGCATCTCGTCCAGTGCCTCGGCCTGGCCCACGTTGCGCGGGAAGCCGTCCAGCAGGAACCCGTTCACGGCGTCGGACTGGGACATGCGGTCCTTGGCCATCCCGATGGTCACCTCGTCCGGGACCAGGTTGCCGGCGTCCATGTATGCCTTGGCCTGCTTGCCCAGCTCCGTGCCCTGGGAGATGTTGGCACGGAAGAGGTCGCCCGTGGAGATGTGCGGGATCGACAGGTTCTTGGCAAGGTACGCAGCCTGCGTTCCCTTCCCGGCACCGGGCGGTCCGACAAGGACGATTCGCATCAGCGGAGGAACCCTTCGTAATTGCGCTGCTGGAGCTGGCTCTCGATCTGCTTCACGGTCTCCAGACCCACACCCACGATGATGAGGATGCTCGTCCCGCCGAACGGGAAGTTCTGGTTCGCGCCTCCGAAGCCTGCCAACGCCATCGTCGGAACAAGAGCAATCAGACCCAGGTACAGCGAGCCCGGCCAAGTGATCCTGTTGAGCACGTAGCTCAGGTACTCGGCAGTAGGACGACCAGCCCGGATACCCGGGATGAAGCCACCATACTTCTTCATGTTGTCCGCGACTTCCTCGGGGTTGAACGAGATCGCCACATAGAAGAAGGCGAAGAACACGATCAGGAGGAAGTACGTAGCGATGTAGTAGGGGTGGTCACCCTTGACGAAGTGGGCTTCGATCCAGGTTTTCCAGCCTGCGTTGGAGTTCGAGAACTGCGCGACGAGCGCCGGGATGTACAGCAGCGACGACGCGAAGATGACAGGAATCACACCTGCCTGGTTCACCTTGAGCGGGATGTAAGTGGACGTACCGCCGTACGACCTGCGGCCGATCATGCGCTTCGCGTACTGCACAGGGATACGGCGCTGGGCCTGCTCGACGAAGACGACGAGGCCGACCATCACGAAGCCGATCAGGATGACCGTGCCGAACTCGATCCAGCCGCCCGCGAGCTTGCCGCTCTCCTTGATGGCCCACAGGGCGCCCGGGAAACCGGCGGCGATCGAGATGAACATCAGGATGGACATGCCGTTGCCGATGCCGCGGTCGGTGATGAGCTCACCCAGCCACATGACGGCGGCGGTGCCGGCGGTCATCGTGACCACCATCACGACGGTGGTGAAGATCGACTGGTCGGGAACGATCTGGTCGGCCACCGTGCAGCCGCTGAACAGCGCGCCGCTGCGGGCGGTCGCCACCAGGCCGGTGCCCTGGAGCACGGCGAGCGCGACGGTCAGATACCGCGTGTACTGCGTGATCTTCGCCGTGCCGGACTGGCCCTCCTTCTTGAGGGCCTCGAGCCGTGGGATCACCACGGTCAGCAGCTGAAGGATGATGCTCGCCGTGATGTACGGCATGATGCCCAGCGCAAAAATGGTGATCTGCAGCAGCGCCCCGCCGCTGAACATGTTCACCAGCCCGAACAGGCTGTTGTTGCCCTTCTGGGCCGCATCCACACAGATCTGAACGTTCTGATAGTCCACACCCGGGACCGGAATGTGCGACCCGAGGCGGTACAGCACGATGATGGCCAGTGTGAACAGCAGCTTCTTGCGCAGGTCGGGCGTCTTGAACGCCCGGGCGAACGCGGTGAGCACGGTGCCTCCTGCGACCCCCGCGCTTCTGCGTCAGAGGTGACGGTCTTGAGGATCGACGAATACGTATCCGCACGGTTTGCCGGGTAGGCACACCGGGCTGAAGTTAACAGTGCACGCCACCTTACCGGCGACCATGCCCCCCTAGGAACGACCAACCGGGGATGCCCCTTTTGGAAGGCATCCCCGGCTGGACGTTCAAGCCATCGAGTAGTCTCAGACGAGCTCGGTGACGGTGCCGCCGGCGGCGGCGATCTTCTCCTTGGCGGAGCCGGAGACGGCGTCGACCGTCACCTGCAGCGCCACGGAGATCTCGCCCTGGCCCAGGACCTTGACGAGGCTGTTCTTGCGCACGGCACCCTTGTCGACCAGGTCGGCGACGGTGACCTCGCCACCCTGCGGGTACAGGGCGGCCAGCTTGTCCAGGTTCACGACCTGGTACTCGGTGCGGAACGGGTTCTTGAAGCCCTTGAGCTTCGGCAGGCGCATGTGGAGGGGCATCTGCCCGCCCTCGAAGCGCTGCGGAACCTGGTAACGGGCCTTGGTGCCCTTGGTACCACGACCGGCCGTCTTACCCTTCGACGCCTCACCACGACCGACACGGGTCTTGGCGGTCTTGGCGCCGGGGGCGGGACGGAGGTTGTGGACCTTCAGCGGGTTCTGCTCCGCCATGTCAGTCGACCTCCTCGACCGTCACGAGGTGGCGGACGGTGTGCACCATGCCGCGGAACTCGGGACGGTCCTCCTTGACGACCACGTCGTTGACCCGCTTGAGGCCAAGCGAACGCAGGGTGTCGCGGTGGTTCTGCTTGCTGCCGATGTACGACTTCGTCTGCGTGATCTTGAGGCGAGCCATTACGCACCCGCTCCCGCACGCGCACGCAGCAGAGCCGCGGGAGCGACGTCCTCGAGCGGCAGACCGCGGCGCGCCGCGATCTCCTCGGGACGCTGCAGGCCCTTCAGGGCCGCCACGGTCGCGTGCACGATGTTGATCGCGTTGTCCGAGCCGAGCGACTTCGACAGGATGTCGTGCACGCCCGCGCACTCGAGCACGGCACGCACCGGGCCACCGGCGATAACACCGGTACCGGGGGAAGCCGGCTTGAGCAGAACGACGCCGGCAGCCTTCTCGCCCTGGATCGGGTGCGGGATGGTGCCCTGGATACGGGGGACCTTGAAGAAGTGCTTCTTGGCCTCCTCAACACCCTTGGCGATGGCGGCCGGCACCTCCTTGGCCTTGCCGTAGCCCACGCCGACGGTGCCGTCACCATCGCCCACCACGACGAGCGCGGTGAAGCTGAAGCGACGACCACCCTTCACAACCTTGGCGACGCGGTTGATCGCGACAACGCGCTCAACGTACGCGGTCTTCTCGGCGGCAGCTGCGCCGCCGTCACGGCCCTTCCGGTCCCGCCGCTCGCCGCCACCGGCACCGCTTCCGCGGCGCTGGGGTCCAGCCATTGGATTTACCTCTCTCTGTTTCCGCTAGCTACGGCAGGCTCAGAACTTGAGCCCGGCTTCGCGGGCGGCGTCCGCCAGGGCGGCGATGCGCCCGGCGTACTGGTTGCCACCACGGTCGAACACGACAGCCTCGACACCGGCGGCCTTGGCACGCTCGGCGACCAGGGCGCCGACCTGCTTGGCCTGCGCGGACTTGTCGCCCTCGCCACCCCGGATGGAGGTGTCCAGGGTCGACGCCGACGCCAGGGTGTGACCCTTGATGTCGTCGATGACCTGGGCGACCATGTGGCGGTTCGAGCGCGTCACGACCAGGCGCGGACGCTCGGCCGTGCCCGAGACCTTCTTGCGGACGCGGATGTGGCGGCGCTTGATGGCAGCAGCCTTGTAGGCCTTGCCCTTGGCGATCTTCACACCGTATGCCATGGCTTACTTACCCGCCTTTCCGACCTTGCGGCGGATGACCTCGCCCGCGTACTTCACGCCCTTGGCCTTGTACGGGTCGGGCTTGCGCAGCTTGCGGATGTTCGCGGCGACCTCGCCGACCTTCTGCTTGTCGATGCCCTCGACCGAGAACTTGGTCGGCGACTCGACCTTGAAGGAGATGCCCTCGGGGGCCTCCACCAGGATCGGGTGGCTGTAACCGAGCTGGAACTCCAGGTTGGAGCCCTTCGCGGCGACGCGGTAACCGACACCGCTGATCTCGAGCGCCTTGGTGTATCCCTGGGTCACACCGGTGATCATGTTCGCCACCAGCGTGCGGGACAGGCCGTGGAGGGCCTTGTTCTGACGCTCGTCGTTGGGACGGGTGACGTTCAGAACGCCGTCCTCGCCCTTAACAATCTCGATCGGAGCGGCAACGGTGTGCGTCAGGGTGCCCTTGGAGCCCTTGACGGTGACCGTGCGGCCGTCGATGGTGACGTCCACGCCGGAGGGAACCGGGATGGGGAGCTTGCCGATGCGCGACATTTGCTTTCCTCCGTTCCCGACTACCAGACGTAGGCGAGGACTTCCCCACCCACGCCCTTCTTCTGCGCCTGCTGGCCGGTCAGGAGACCGTGGGACGTGGAGATGATCGCCACGCCCAGGCCGCCGAGAACCTTCGGCAGGTTGGTGGACTTCGCGTAAACGCGCAGACCCGGCTTCGAGATGCGCTTGATGCCGGCGATCGAACGCTCACGGTTCGGGCCGAACTTCAGCTCGAGGACGAGGTTCTTGCCGACCTCGGCGTCCTCGACCTTCCAGCCGGTGATGAAACCCTCCTGCTGGAGGATCTCCGCGATGTGCGACTTGATCTTGCTGTGCGGCATCGACACGGAGTCGTGGTATGCCGAGTTCGCGTTCCGCAGACGCGTAAGCATGTCTGCGATCGGATCAGTCATGGTCATGAATTGGCCTTCGGCCTCTCTCGCCGGGGTTTCCTGTATGCGCCATCCCTCTCCCCACACAGGGGCGGGACGGGTGCGGCGCGGGGACCTACGGCGTAGTAAGTCGTACGGGCGGCGGACGCCCAACCCTCCTAGCCTAAGCCATGGAGGGAAGGGCCTCCGCCATACCCAGTGCTTACCGAGAGACTCCGGTCATCCCGATGAAGGGATTACCAGGAGCTCTTGGTCACGCCCGGCAGCTCGCCACGGTGAGCCATCTCACGAAGGCACACGCGGCACAGGCCGAACTTGCGGTACACGGAGTGCGGACGGCCGCAGCGCTGGCAGCGGGTGTACGCGCGCACACCGAACTTCGGCTTGCGAGCAGCCTTGGCAATCAGAGCCTTCTTCGCCATCTCGCTCACGCCTCCTTGAACGGGAAGCCGAGGTGACGAAGGAGGGCGCGGCCCTCGTCGTCGTTGGTCGCCGTGGTGACCACGGTGATGTCCATACCCCGGACACGGTCGATCTTGTCCTGGTCGATCTCGTGGAACATAACCTGCTCCGTGAGACCGAAGGTGTAGTTGCCACGGCCGTCGAACTGCTTGGGGGACAGACCACGGAAGTCGCGGATGCGCGGGAGCGCGAGCGACAGGGTGCGGTCCAGGAACTCCCACATGCGGTCGCCACGGAGCGTGACGTGGGCACCGATCGGCTGACCCTCGCGCAGCTTGAACTGCGCGATGGACTTGCGGGCCTTGGTGACGGCCGGCTTCTGACCGGTGATCGTGGTGAGGTCGCGGATGGCGCCCTCGATCAGCTTGGAGTCGCGGGCGGCGTCGCCCACACCCATGTTGACCACGATCTTGACGAGGCCGGGAACCTGCATGACGTTCTCGTAGGAGAACTCCTCACGCAGCTTGCCCGCGATCTCCTCGCGGTACTTCGTCTTCAGACGCGGAGTGGTGGTGGTAGCCATCAGATGTCCTCACCCGTCCGCTTGGCAACGCGGATCTTGTTGCCCTCTTCGTCGAAGCGGTAACCGACGCGCGTGACGACCTTGTTGCCGTCCTTCTCCACGACGAGCTGAACATTGCTCACGTGGATGGGGGCCTCGGTCGTGACGATGCCACCGGTCTGCGAACCGCGAGCGGTCTGGCCGGCCTTGGTGTGCTTCTTGACCCGGTTGACACCCTCGACCAGGACGCGGTCCTCGCGGGGGAAGGCCTGAATGACCTTGCCCTGCTTGCCCTTGTCCTTGCCGGTGATGACCTGTACCAGGTCGCCCTTCTTGATCTTCATGCTTACAGCACCTCCGGCGCGAGCGAGATGATCTTCATGAACTTCTTCTCGCGCAGCTCACGGCCCACGGGGCCGAAGATACGGGTGCCGCGAGGGTCGCCGTCGTTCTTCAGAATGACGGCGGCGTTCTCGTCGAAGCGGATGTACGAGCCGTCCTGGCGGCGGCGCTCCTTGACGGTGCGAACGATGACCGCCTTGACGACGTCACCCTTCTTCACGTTGCCACCGGGGATCGCATCCTTGACGGTGGCGACGATGACGTCACCGATGCCCGCGTAGCGGCGACCGGAGCCACCGAGAACACGGATGCAAAGGATCTCCTTGGCACCAGTGTTGTCGGCGACACGCAGTCGCGACTCCTGCTGGATCACGTCTATCTCCTGATTGTCTGCCGGTTCCCGGCGGGGGCTGTCCTCTTACGAGGGGAAGCCCCCACCGAGCCTGGCGGAACGAACTCGAAGGGTTACCCCTTCAAGCAATTACTTGGCCTTCTCGAGGATCTCGACGACGCGCCAGCGCTTCGTCGCGGACAGCGGCCGGGTCTCCATGAGGAGGACACGGTCGCCGACGCCCGCGGCATTCTGCTCGTCGTGCGCCTTGAGCTTGTTCGTACGGCGGATGACCTTGCCGTACAGCGCGTGCTTCACGCGGTCCTCGACGGCGACGACGACGGTCTTGTCCATCTTGTCGCTGACGACCAGACCCTCACGGGTCTTGCGGAATCCGCGCTCGGTCTTGTTCTCAGTCACGTTGCTCTCGCTCATCAGGCGCTCTCCACCGTCTCGATGCCCAGCTCACGCTCACGCATCAGGGTGTAGATCCGGGCGATGTCCTTGCGGACGGCCTTCAGCCGGCCGTGGTTCTCGAGCTGACCGGTCGCCGCCTGGAAGCGGAGGTTGAACAGCTCTTCCTTGGCCTCGCGGAGCTTGGCAACAAGCTCCTCGTTGCCCAGCTCGCGCAGCTCGGACGCCTTGGTTCCGGCCGACATCACGCCTCACCTGCCTCGCGCCGAACGATGCGGCACTTCATCGGAAGCTTGTGAGCAGCGCGGGTGAGCGCCTCACGAGCAATCTTCTCGTTCGGGTAGGACAGTTCGAACATCACCCGACCGGGCTTGACGTTCGCGACCCACCACTCCGGGGAACCCTTACCGGAACCCATGCGGGTCTCGGCAGGCTTCTTGGTCAGCGGGCGGTCCGGGTAGATGTTGATCCAGACCTTGCCGCCACGCTTGATGTGGCGGGTCATCGCGATACGAGCCGCCTCGATCTGGCGGTTGGTCACGTACGCCGGAGTGAGGGCCTGGATGCCGTACTCGCCGAACGCAACCTGCGTACCACCCTTGGACATACCGCTGCGCTTCGGGTGGTGCTGCTTGCGGTGCTTGACCCTACGGGGGATCAGCATTTCGGTCAGGCCTCCGTTCCGGTGCTCTCAGCCGGAGCGGCGGCAGCGGCCTCGGCCTTGGGGGCCTCGGCAGCAGCAGCCTGCTGCGGCTTGCGACCGCGACCGCCACGCTCGCCACCGCGGCCACCACGGGCCGGGCGGTCGGCGCCGCCACGGGCCGGGCGGTTGCCGGCGCGGGCAGCAGCGTTCTCGGCGCGGACCTCGGCGATGTTCTTGACGTCGCCCTTGTAGATCCAGACCTTCACGCCGATGCGGCCGAAGGTGGTCTTGGCCTCGAAGAAGCCGTACTCGACGTTCGCGCGGAGCGTGTGCAGCGGCACACGGCCCTCGCGGTAGAACTCCGAGCGGGACATCTCGGCGCCGCCGAGACGGCCACCACACTGGATCTTGATGCCCTTGGCGCCCGCCTTCATGGCCGACTGCATGCTCTTGCGCATGGCACGGCGGAAGGAGACGCGGGAGGACAGCTGCTCGGCAACGGCCTGGGCCACAAGCTGAGCGTCGACCTCGGGGTTCTTGACCTCGAGGATGTTCAGCTGGACCTGCTTGCCCGTGAGCTTCTCGAGGTCGCCGCGGATGCGGTCGGCCTCGGCGCCACGGCGGCCGATGACGATACCGGGACGCGCGGTGTGGATGTCCACCCGCACGCGGTCACGGGTGCGCTCGATCTCAACCTTCGAGATGCCGGCGCGCTCCATGCCGGACGTCATCATCCGACGGATGGCGACGTCTTCCTTGACGTAGTCCTTGTACAGCTTGTCGGCGTACCAGCGGGACTTGAAGTCCGTGGTGATACCGAGCCGGAACCCGTGCGGGTTTACCTTCTGGCCCATTACCGGGTTCCTTCCTTGCTGCTGACGACCACGGTGATGTGGCTGGTCCGCTTACGGATCCGGTAGGCACGGCCCTGAGCACGCGGACGGAACCGCTTCAGGGTCGGGCCCTCGTCCACGTACGCCTCGCTGATGAACAGCGTGGAGGCGTCCGTGTGGTCGTAGTTGTGCGCGGCGTTGGCAATGGCGCTGTCCAGCACCTTGCCGACCGGCACGCTCGCGGCCTGCGGGGCGAAACGCAGGACCGCCTGAGCCTCCGTGGCATCCATGCCACGGATGAGGTCCACCACGCGGCGGGCCTTCATGGGCGTGACGCGGATGTACCGCGCCTGGGCCCTGGCTTCCATGGTTGTCCCTTCGGTGTAAGTCATGAGTCGTTCCACCCCGCCTTAGCGGCGCTTCGACTTCCGGTCGTCCTTGACGTGGCCGCGGAAGGTGCGAGTCGGCGAGAACTCGCCGAGCTTGTGGCCGACCATGGACTCGGTGACGAACACCGGGACGTGGGTCTTGCCGTTGTGCACCGCGATCGTGTGGCCCAGCATGGCCGGGACGATCATCGAGCGACGGGACCAGGTCTTGATGACGTTCTTGGTGCCGGCTTCGTTCTGCGAATCCACCTTCTTGATCAGGTGGTCGTCGACGAAGGGCCCCTTCTTGAGACTGCGCGGCATCTAAACCCGCTCCTAGCGCTTCTTGTTCGTCTTGCGGCGGCGGACGATGTACTTGTTGCTCGCCTTCTTGGGAGAACGAGTACGACCCTCCTTCTGACCCCACGGGGAGACCGGGTGGCGACCACCGGAGGTCTTGCCCTCACCACCACCGTGCGGGTGGTCAACCGGGTTCATCGCCACACCGCGAACGGTCGGGCGAACGCCCAGCCAGCGCTTGCGGCCGGCCTTGCCCCAGTTGATGTTCGACTGCTCGGCGTTGCCGACCTCGCCGATGGTGGCGCGGCAGCGGACGTCGACCAGGCGGATCTCGCCGGACGGCATACGCAGGTGGGCCATCTGGCCCTCCTTCGCCAGCAGCTGCACGGAGGCACCCGCGGAGCGGGCGAACTTCGCGCCGCCGCCGGGCCGCAGCTCGATGGCGTGGATGGTCGTACCGACCGGGATGTTGCGCAGCGCCAGGTTGTTGCCGGGCTTGATGTCGGCGGCCGGGCCGTTCTCGACACGGTCGCCCTGGTTCAGGCCACGCGGCGCGATGATGTAGCGCTTCTCGCCGTCTGCGTAGTGCAGGAGCGCGATGCGCGCGGTGCGGTTCGGGTCGTACTCGATGTGAGCGACCTTGGCCGGCACGCCGTCCTTGTCGTGACGACGGAAGTCGATCACGCGGTAGGCGCGCTTGTGGCCACCGCCCTGGTGACGGACGGTCACACGACCGGTGTTGTTACGGCCGCCCTTGCTGTGCAGGGGGCGGACCAGCGACTTCTCCGGCGTGGACCGCGTGATCTCGACGAAGTCGGCGACGCTGGAGCCACGACGGCCCGGAGTCGTCGGCTTGTACTTGCGGATACCCATTTCTCAGTCCTCGTCCGATATCGGACGATCCAGACCGCCCTCAGGCGGTCGGACCGCCGAAGATGTCGATACGGTCGCCCTCAGCAAGGGTCACGATGGCGCGCTTGGTGTTGGCGCGCTTGCCGAAACCGGTGCGGGTGCGCTTGCGCTTGCCCTGGCGGTTGATCGTGTTGACCCCGGTGACCTTGACCGAGAAGACCGCCTCGACGGCCTGCTTGATCTGGGTCTTGTTGGCACGCGGGTCGACGATGAACGTGTACTTGTTCTCGTCCAGCAGCGCGTAGCTCTTCTCGGACACAACCGGCTTGACGAGAATGTCGCGCGGGTCCGAGTAGGTCTTGCTGGTGATCGTGGCCTCGGACATCAGGCCTCGCTCCCTTCGGTGTCGTTGGCGGCCTTGGGGCCGGACACGAAGGACTCGAAGGCGGCCTGAGTGAAGACCACGTCGTCGGAGACGAGCACGTCGTACGTGTTCAGCTGGCCCGGCTCCAGGATGTGGACCTGGGGCAGGTTGCGGGCGGACAGCCACGCGGCCTCGTCGCTGCGGTCCACGACCAGGAGCAGGTTCTTGCGCTCCGAGATCTTGCCGAACAGCGTCTTGGCGGCCTTGGTGGAGACCTCGCCCTCGACCACGCCGGAGACGACGTGGATACGGGAGTGGCGGGCCCGGTCCGAGAGGGCACCGCGCAGGGCGGCGGCCTTCATCTTCTTCGGGGTCCGCTGCGAGTAGTCACGCGGCACGGGGCCGTGGACGACGCCACCGCCGGCGAACTGCGGCGCACGGGTCGAACCCTGGCGGGCGCGGCCGGTGCCCTTCTGGCGGTAAGGCTTCTTGCCACCACCGCGGACCTCGCCACGCGTCTTGACCTTGTGCGTGCCCTGACGGGCAGCGGCCAGCTGCGCGACGACGACCTGGTGGATCAGCGGGACGCTGACCTTGGCGTCGAAGATCTCGGCCGGGAGCTCGACGGTCCCGGTCTTGTCGCCTGCGGGCGACAGAATGTCAATGGTGCTCATAGTCCTCAGGCCCCCTTGGCCGCAGTGCGGACCAGGACCAGGCCGCCGTTCGGACCAGGAACTGCGCCCTTGATGAGGAGCAGGCCCTTCTCCGCGTCAACGGCGTGAACGGTCAGGTTCTGGGTGGTGACCCGCTCGTTGCCCATACGGCCCGCCATGCGGAGGCCCTTGAACACACGGCCCGGGGTGGCGCAGCCACCGATGGAACCGGGAGAGCGGTGCTTGCGCTGGGTGCCGTGACCGGCGCCGAGGCCCTTGAAGTTGTGACGCTTCATGACACCGGCGAAGCCCTTGCCCTTGCTCTTGCCCGTGACGTCGACCTTGACGCCGGACTCGAACACCTCGGCAGTGATCTCCTGGCCCAGCGTGTACTCGCTGGCGTCAGGGGTGCGGAGCTCCACCAGGTGACGGCGGGGGGTCACGTCGGCCTTGGCGAAGTGGCCCTTGAGGGGCTTGTTCACCTTGCGCGGGTCGATCTCGCCGAAGGCGATCTGGACCGACTCGTAGCCGTCGATGTCGTTCGTACGGACCTGGGTAACGACGCAGGGCCCGGCCTTGACGACGGTCACCGGGACGACACGGTTGTTCTCGTCCCAGACCTGGGTCATGCCGAGCTTCTCGCCCAGGACGCCCTTGATCTGCTTAGCCATCTCTTCCGCGCCTCTCAGAGCTTGATCTCGATGTCGACGCCGGCCGGAAGGTCCAGGCGCATCAACGAGTCAACGGTCTTGGGCGTCGGGTCGAGGATGTCGATCAGGCGCTTGTGCGTGCGCATCTCGAAGTGCTCGCGCGAGTCCTTGTACTTGTGCGGCGACTTGATGACGCAGTACACGTTCTTCTCAGTGGGCAGCGGCACCGGGCCTGCGACCGACGCACCAGTGCGGGTCACCGTCTCGACGATCTTCTTCGCCGAGGAGTCGATGACCTCGTGGTCGTAGGCCTTGAGCCGGATGCGGATCTTCTGTCCCGCCATGGCTACTCAGTAGTCCTTTGTCTAGTGAAACGCTCTGGAACTCGGCGAGTCCTGCTCTCTTCTCCGACCCACGCGGTCGGGCGTGTCGCACTCCCTCTACGAAGATCTCCCGAAGGATTTCCCAACCAAGGGGGCACGGGCCGAGACCGCGCATCGGGGGAAGAGCTCCCACCGAGTGCCTGGCCGGTACCCCGCTGACACTTCCCGGAAGATTCCCGTACGTCCGACCCGCGTGGGATCGACGAGTACTGTGGGACTCGCTTCCGGTCCTCCCGGCGGGAGGCGCGCAGCATCGGCACTCAACCGAGCAACCCGGACAGTCTGCCACACGCTCAGGGCCCGTGGCCAATCGAGCCGAAGAGATTACCCCGCGGGGGTTGCGTGTCAAACCGCGGCACGCGGTTCGCTCCCCGGAAGCCCTTGCCCGGGGGCGCACGGCAGGGCTGCTCGCCCGTGCCCGCCGCTCCCGCCGGCGCCCTTTCGGCCCGAGCCCCGGCCGGCCCCGGTTCGGGTCTCATACCGGGACGATACGGTCGCCCCGCAAGGAAAACCCGTCGAAGCACGTCTGGGCGCACACTTACAGTGACCGCGCAGCCGCTGTTACGGGGGAACGGTCACCATGCGTACGCACTATCCGAGGACACGACATCTGCCCTGGTCACCAGGGGCGACCGCAGACGATGTGCGCGTCACCGACCTGCGCGGACTGCTCGGGCGCGAGGTCGTCGTCACCGAGAAGCTCGACGGCGAGAACACCACGCTGTACCGCGACGGTCTGCACGCCCGGTCCCTCGACTCGGCTCACCACCCGTCCCGGGCCTGGGTCAAGGCGCTGCACGGACGCATCGGACACGCCGTTCCCGAGGGCTGGCGGGTGTGCGGCGAGAACATGTACGCCCGGCACTCGATCGCGTACGACGACCTGGACGGCTACTTCTACGGGTTCTCCGTGTGGGACGAGCTCGGTTGGTGTCTGGACTGGGACCGGACCGTCCGCTTCCTGCGCGACCTGGGGGTTCCGACGCCGCGTGTGCTGTGGCGCGGGGTCTTCGACGAGCGTGCGCTGCGGGCGCTGAAGCCGGACCTCACGCGGCAGGAAGGGTACGTCGTCCGCACCGCCGACGGCTTCATGGCCGAGGAGTTCGGGCTGCGCGTGGCCAAGTGGGTGCGTGCCGGTCATGTGCAGACCGGTACGCACTGGATGCACGCAGCCGTCGTGGCGAACGGGCTCGGCCCGAACGCGCCGCTGTGGGCGGTGCGTTCGGGCGCTCCCGCCGACGCGGCGGCACTGGCCGCCGCGCTCGGGGTGCCCGGCGGCGACGCGGCGGCCCTCGGCAGGCTGGAGGTCGCGGGCGTCACGGGCGACGCCCGGCTCTCGGGCGTCCTGGCCGCACTGCTGCACGGCAGCCGGCGGGCGTGGCTCGCGCCCAGGCTGGCCGCGGTGCTCGGCATGCCGCTCGCCCGGCGCGTGGCGGACCTCGTCGGGCTGGCCCCGGCGCTGCACCGGCCCTATCCGGACGAGGACCGGCGGGCCGGTCTGGTGCGCATGTCGTACGCCGCCGACCTCGGCGTCCTGCACGCCGTCGCCCGGGCGACGGCCCCGACCGCCGAGGCGCGCGAGCAGGTGGAGTGGTCGGCGCTGCACGCCGAGGACGCCGCACCGATCGCAGGGCTGGCCGAGGTCTTCGCGGACCTGGAGCCGGACGCCGCGGCCCGCTGCCGGGCCGAGGCGCGCGAGGCGTACGCGCTCGGGCGGATCGGCACGGCCGCGGAGGCCGTCGCGGCGACCTGGCAGTGGCGCGCCGGCGACTTCCCGAAGCTCGTCCAGACCGTGGGCCCGGCGGGCAGCGGCAAGAGCACGTTCGCACGGGGCCTCGCCGGGGTGGACGCGTACGTCTCGCTCGACGACCTGCGCGAGGCCCGCGGTTCACGCGCCGACCAGAAGGCCAACGCGGAGATCCTGCGCGCGGGGCTCGACCGGCTGGACGCCGCCCTGGCGGCGGGCGGCACCGCGGTGTGGGACGCGACCTCGCTCAACCAGCAGCAGCGCTCCCTGGTGCACGCGGTCGCACGGCGCCGTGACGCCCTGGTCACCCACGCCGTCGTGCTCGTCGACGAGGACGAGCTGGTCCGGCGCAACGGCATGCGGGAGCACCCGGTGCCGCCTGCCGTCCTCACCGCCCAGCTGCACCGCTTCGGCCCGCCGTATCCGGGCCAGGCGCACCGCACCTGGTACATCGGGGCGAGCGGGACGATCGAGGAGGAGGTGTAGCGGTGCGTACCAGCGAGGAGATCTACCACCGGGTGCGCTGGGACGCGCGTTTCGACCCGGCCCGCTTCGTGATCGGCGTCCTGCAGCGCGGGGCCGCGCCGGGGCGCGTACCGCTGCCCGCGTTCGTGCCCGGCGGCGACATCCCCTGGCACCGGGTCCTCTTCTTCGAGGCCGACGGCGAGGTGGTCTGGGACCGGACCTCCGGCGTGGACCGGATGGACGACACGGACGCCGGGCGGGTGCGCGAGGCGCGCCGGCTGCGGGCGCCGTTCTTCGCCGCCCGGACGCCGCACGTGTGGGACGGCGCCGACTGGGTGCCGGCGCGCACGCCCAAGGGGGCCGTGCCCGCGGGCCGCCTGCGCGCGCTGACCTGGAACACCCTGTGGGACCGCTACGACGCCGACCGCATCGACACCGCCCTGCGCAGGCCGCTGCTGCTGGCCGCCCTGCGCGAGGCCGACGCCGACGTCATCGCGCTCCAGGAGGTCGAGCCCCGGCTGCTCACGATGGTGCTCGGCGAGGCCTGGGTGCGCGAGGCGTACACGCTCGGCGCCGATCCGGGTGCGCGGGACGTCGACGAGTGCGGTCTGCTCCTGCTGAGCAGGCTGCCCGTACGGGAGGCGGGGCACCACGAGCTCGGCTCGCACAAGGCGGTGAGCGCTCTCGTCGTGGAGACGGGAGCGGGGCCGGTCACGGTGGCCGCGACGCACCTGAGCAGCGACCACTCGGACGACGGCGCGGGGCGGCGTGACACCGAACTGGCAAGCATCGCCGAGGGGTTGGCGTCCCTGGACGGCGACGTCGTCCTGATGGGCGACTTCAACGACGGCACGGACGCACCGGCGGCGGCCCTCGGGATGCGCGACGCCTGGAGCGAGGCCCACGGCAGGGGCGACACGACGCCCACCTTCGACCCGGGCGTCAATCCGCTGGCCGCGGTGTCCTCGCTGACCGGGCGGGCCTCCCGGCTGGACCGGGTGCTGCTGCGCGCGAAGGCGCTGCGGGTGCGGGAGGCCGCGCTGCACGGCGACACGCCCACGGCGGAGGGCCTGTACATCTCGGACCACTACGGCGTACGGGCCGACCTGGATCCCGGGGGCGAGGAGTCGGCCGAGGTGCTGGACGTACGGGCGACGGCCCGTACGGCGCTGGCGTGGATCCCGCCGCGTGAGTTCTGGCCTCCGCTGCAGGAGATCCGCGCGGACCACGACCCGCAGATCCGCCGCTGGCCGCCGCACGTCAACCTGCTCTTCGGATTCGTGCCGGAGCACGCGTTCGAGCGGGCGGTCCCGCTCGTCGCGGCGGCTGCCGCGGCGAGCGCGCCCTTCGAGGCCCGGCTCGCGGGCGTGCAGTGGTTCGGGCACCGCGACGACGCCACGGTGTGGCTGGACCCGGCGGCCGGCGGCGAGGAGCCGTGGGCTGCTTTGCGGGAGGCGCTGGCCCGGCGCTTCCCTGGCTGCCGCGGCCACCGCGAGGGCTTCACCCCGCACCTCAGCCTGGGGCGGACCACGGACCCGCACGCCTTGGCCGCCGAGTGCACCGCGCGCCTCGCCCCGATGCCGGTGCACGTCGGCGAACTGGCGCTTGTGTCGCGCCGGGGCGCCGAGCCGATGAGGGTCCGGGCGACGGTGTCGCTGGGCACGGGCGAGGTGCGCTGGGCACCGGAGGAGGCGGACGCCGCGGACGCGGCCGGCGGCACACGCCGCTCCCCCGCGGCGGCCTCCGCGACGGAGAGGACGGACGCCGGGGGCACGGCGCCTTCGGCGGGGCCGGCCGGATCCGCCGACGACACCCCGCGCGCCGCCCGCGTCGCGGAGCGCGTGGCGAACGCGCTCGACGACGGTGTCGTCCACGTGGTGGGCTCCCGGCGCATGGGCTGTGCCCTGCCCGGCGCGGACCTGGACCTGGTGGCGGCGCTGCCGGGCGACGCCCGGCTGGAGGACGTACGCGCCCGGCTGGTGGCGGCGCTGCCAGGGGCGGCGGACGTACGGGAGGTGGTCGGTGCCCGGGTCCCCGGTCTGCGCACGGACGTCGGCGGCCTGACCGTGGACCTGGTCGTGGTCCCCACCGGCGCGGCCGATCCCGCCACCGCCGTCGAGCGCCGTACGGAACTGGGCGCGGCGGCGGCGATCGCGCTCAGCGCCGTCAGCGACGCCGAAGCGGTCCTCGCGCTGGCCGGCGACCGCCGGGAGACGTTCACCCGGCTGGCCCGGGAGGTCAAGGCGTGGGCCAAGGCACGCGGCCTGGACTCGGCGCCGTTCGGCGGGCTGCCCGGGCTGGCGTGGTCCCTGCTGGCGGCCCGTACCGTCCGCGAGGCGGGCGACCTGCCGCCCGCCGAACTGCTGCGGCACTTCTTCGCGACGTGGGCGGCCTGGGACTGGCGCGAACCGGTGGTCGCACCCGGTGCGGGCGCACCGGACCTGCCCGCGGGCGCGCCCTCTGCCGGCGCGCCGGACCTGCCCGTGGTGATCACGACTCCCTCCGAGCCCGTACGCCCGTGCAGCGACCAGGTCACACCGGGCATGCGCGACCTGCTCACCCAGGAGCTGTTCCGCGCCTGGGAGGTGCTGGAGAAGGGTCCCGCCGGCCTGCTGTCCACGCCTCCGCTGCACCGCCGGCACGCGGCGTGGGCGGTGGTGACCGTGCCGCCGGGTCCGGCCGAGGGCCGGGTCCGGGGCCGGATGCGCGCGCTGCTCACCGAGCTCTCCGAGGTGTCCCCCGAGGTCCACGCCTGGCCCCGCCCGTTCGGCTGGGACCCGGTCCGCCTCGCGATCGGACTGGGCGCGACCCCGCCGGACCGGGACGTGCTCGAACGGATCGCGGACCGGTGGCTGCGGGGGCTCACCGGTGTGACGCTGACGCGCGCCGAGGGCGGGGACGTGCCCACGCTGCGCTGACCGCCGGGGAGCGGCGAAGAGCACACGCGTTCCCAGGCAACCCGGGCCCCGTCGCCGCCGTCTTGCTGATCGCGGAAGGGGTTCCTGACCAGCCCGTCCGCATCTGGGGAGATCACAGTACGCAGACGGGGGCACGGCATTGCCCGTCCGCTGCGGGGGGAAGCGGACGGAGCATCACCGGTGAACGACAGAGCTGTCCGCGCGCTGCCCACGGCCGCGCGCGAGAACCATCAGGACGCCGTCCGGCGGCCGGGGCCGCGCCGCCGCAGTGTCGTCGCCGCCGTCACGGCGCTCGCCGCCCTCGCCGGCACGGGCGCGCTCGGCGCCTGCTCCGTTCCCGCCCCTCGGCGGAAGGGGCCGGTGGCTGATCCGGCGCCCGGCATTCCGATAGCCAGCTCCCGGCGTGCGCAGCTGATGCAGATCCTGGCGCACCCGGACGACGACCTGTACTTCATGAACCCGGACACGCAGCAGATGCTGGACGCCGGTGTCCCGCTGGTCTGCGTGTACGTCACCGCGGGCGAGGCGGACGGCAAGAACCACATACCGGGGAACTGGGACGTCCCGTCCGACAAGAGCGCGTACTCCTCGGCCCGTCACCAGGGCCTTCGGCAGGCGTACGCCGAGCTGCTGGGCCTCGACAGGTTCACCGACTGGCAGAAGGGCGTCGCCACCCTGCGCGGCGACCGGCGCGCCGAGATCAACACGCTGGCGAACGGCGTCCGCCGGGTCGAGCTGATCTTCCTCAACCTCGCCATGCACACGGCCCGCGGCGGCCGGATGGGCCTGCCGAGCCTGTGGCGGGACCGGGCGCTCGGCCTCGCGACCGTGGTCGCCGACGACTCCCCCCTCCGCAAGGCCGACTCGTACGACTACGACCAGCTCGTCGACGTCCTCGTCGGGCTGATGGAGCGCTACCGGCCGACCGTCGTGCAGACCCTGGACCCGGACCCCGACATCCAGCACAGCGACGAGGCGACCCGCAGGAAGGACAGCGAGCAGCGCGGCTACTCCGACCACGCCGACCACACGGCGGTGGCGTCGTTCAGCTGGGCGGCCATGGTCCGCTGGGTGGCCGAGGCGACGCAGGACGGCGGCGAGGTGCCCGCCTTCGTGGCCACCTCCTTCCGCGGCTACTACAACCGGCACTGGCCGAAGAACCTCCCCGCCGCCGTGCTGGGCCGCAAGGCGGCCCACCTCGTCCCGTACGGCGGTGACGCCGACTGGGACTGCGGCAACGCGGCCGGCTGCGGCGACTACAACGTCGGCGGCAAGCGGCCGCTCAAGAACAAGAAGGGCTGGGTCCGCTCGACCCACTACCGCTACCCCGGCCCCCGTACCGCGGTCGCCACCGAACCGGACGGACGGCTGTCCGCCTACGGCGTGCTGGGGCTGAGGGCCGTGCGCTGGCGTGAGACCGAGCCCGGCAGCGGCCGCTGGGGAGAGCCGGACGACCTCGGCGGCGGCCCGCTCGCGCCGGCGATGGGCGCCTCCGCGCTGGCGGACGGCAGACAGCTGCTGTTCGGACTGCGGTTCGCGGCCGTCGGCGGGCACGGCGGGGACAACGCCCGCGAGATCGTGCTGCTGGAGCAGCGCTCAGCCGGCGGCCCGTTCCTCGCCTGGCGCGGGCTCGGCAATCCGGAGCACGACGACGACCGCGGCCGGCGCATCGGTGTGCCGGTGGCCGTCACGGCACCGGACGGCCGGGTGCACCTGTTCGTGCGCAACGCGGACAAGGGCGTCAGCGGCCGCGTCCGGCAGGCCGACGGGAGCTGGAGCGGCTGGCAGGACCTCGGGGGCGGCGAGATCCAGGACGGGCTGACCACGGCGGTCGACGGCGAGGGCCGCGTCCACCTCTTCGCCGCGGGCCACGACACCGTGCACCACTGGGCGCAGGACGCGCCCGGCGGGCCCGTGCTCCACCGCCTGGGCGGCGCGCTGCCGGTCGCCGTGGAGGCTCCGGCCGCCCTGACCGCCGCCGACGGGTCGCTCCAGCTGCTGTACCGGCAGGAGCGGCCCTACAGGAGAGCGACGCCGACGGACTCCCGCGGCACCGCGGCCGCCGCGCTGACCTGCGTACGCCCCGACGGCAAGCGGCTGCCGGCCGGCCGCTTCGAGGGATACGGGCCCCTCCGCGCGGCCACGGGCACGGGCGGCGACGCCGTCCTGCTCGGCAAGGACCTGCGCGGGCGGATCCAACTCCGTTTCGCGGGCCGCCTGCTGACCCGTACGACGGGGGCGCAGAGCATCGACACCCCCACGCTGCACCTGGGCGCCGACGGCACCGCGACCGTCGTCGGCCTGGGCGCGGACGCGCACCCGTGGACGTGGTCCCCACGTCCCCGCACCGAGGGCTGAGGTGCTGAGGCCGCGTCAGAAGGATGTCCGCGCCCGGAGTCTGCGCAGCATCCGGGCGTCCTCGAAGCCCACCTCGCGCGCCGCGCTCTCCACCGTCGCGCCGTGACTGACCAGGTGCTCGGCCCGTTCGACCCGCAGCGTCTGCTGGTAGCGCAGGGGTGTCAGACCGCCCGTGGCGCGGGCGAACAGCCGGGTCAGCGTGCGCTCGCTGACCCCGGCCGAGGCGGCGAGGCGGGCCAGCGGGAGGGGCTCGGCGAAGCGGGCGTCGATGAGGTCCTGCACGCGGTGGACGGTGTCGTCCACATGGGAGCGGTGCCGCAGCATGGCGCTGGCCTGCGGCTCGTGCCCGTTGCGGCGGGCGTAGACCACCATCTCGCGTGCGACCCGCGCGGCGAGCGCCGGTCCGTGCCGGCCCGCGAGCAGGTGCAGTGCCAGATCGATCCCGCTGGCGATGCCGGCCGAGGTCACCACCCGGTCGTCGGCGGTGAACAGTACGTCCCTGACGACGACCGCCCGCGGGTGGCGCGCCGCCAGCTCGTTCTGGAGCCCGTGGTGCGTGGTGCACCGGCGCCCGTCGAGCAGTCCCGCGAGCCCCAGCGCCTCCGCCCCCGCGCACACGCTGGCGACACTGCCGCCGGCGGCGTGGTGGGCACGCAGCCGCTCCAGCAGGGCCGGCCCGGGGAGCGGGCCGCCGCGCAGCGTGGGCGCGCGCCAGCCCGGCACCACGACCAGGTCGTCCGGTCCCAGCTCCGGCCAGCAGGTCCGCGCGGCGAGCGGCAGACCCTGGGCGCTGGGCACCTGCTCCTGCTCGGCCACGTAGGAGAGCCGGTAGGGATGCCCGAAATCCGCCGCCGTGCCGAAGACCTGGGCGGGCCCGGCCAGGTCGAGCAGGTGGACGCCGGGGACGAGGACGAAGACGACCTGGGTCACGCCTCGGATGCTCCCGGTTCCGCCTCCAGTTCGGCAACCGTGGCGATCCGGGCGAACCGGTCGCGCAGGACCGCCTCCGTGCGCTCGATGATCGCCTCGGCGCTGAGGTCGCCGATCGGGTTCGTCGTGGTGGCGTCGGTGACGAAGACCATCCGGTAGCCGAGGTCGCTGCCCACGCGGGTGGTCGTCTCCACGCACTGTTCCGTACGGATGCCGCACACCCACAGCTCGCCCACGCCGGCGGCGGTCAGGAGCTGCTGCAGGTTGGTCGTGGTGAAGGCGTTGTGCGAGGTCTTGTGCAGGACCGGTTCGCCCTCCGCCGGCCGCTCAAGCTCCTCCAGCAGCCGTACGTGCCCGAGGGCCGGGTCGAACGCGCCGCCGCTGCCGGGCTCGTGGTGCAGCACCCAGACGACGAGGTCCCCGGCCGAACGGGCCAGGCGGACCAGCCTGTTCACCGGCTCGGCGATCTTCGGATCGGCGATCTGCTCCCACAGCGGGCGGGCCCGGAAGGACTCCTGGACATCGATGACTATCAGCGCTCGTCTCATGGCACCCATTCTGACCAGGCACGGCCCTTGATCAGCAGTCCCGATCCGGGCCGGTGGCGGAACGATCCGGTCAAGGACCTGCCGCTGTCCGGACATGACGAAGGGCCCCGCACCGACAGGTGCGGGGCCCTTCTTGCAGCTCGGCGAGCTACCAGGTCAGAGCAACAATTACTTGTTGATCTTGGTGACCTGGCCAGCGCCCACGGTCCGGCCACCCTCACGGATGGCGAACTTGAGGCCCTCCTCCATGGCGACGGGCTGGATCAGCTCGACGGTCATGGTGGTGTTGTCGCCCGGCATGACCATCTCGGTGCCCTCGGGGAGGGTCACGACGCCGGTCACGTCCGTGGTACGGAAGTAGAACTGCGGGCGGTAGTTGTTGAAGAAGGGGGTGTGACGGCCACCCTCGTCCTTCGACAGGATGTAGGCCTGGGCCTCGAACTCGGTGTGCGGCGTGACCGAACCGGGCTTGATGATGACCTGGCCGCGCTCGACGTCCTCGCGCTTGATGCCACGGAGGAGCAGACCGACGTTCTCACCGGCCTGGCCCTCGTCGAGCAGCTTGCGGAACATCTCGATGCCGGTGACCGTGGTGGTGGTCTTCTCGGTCTTGATGCCGACGATGTCGACGGTCTCGTTGACCTTGAGGACACCACGCTCGATACGACCGGTGACGACGGTGCCACGACCGGTGATCGTGAAGACGTCCTCGATCGGCATCAGGAACGGCTTGTCGACGTCACGCTCGGGCTGCGGGATCGCCTCGTCGACGGCGGCCATCAGGTTCAGGACCGACTGGCCCCACTCCTTGTCGCCCTCGAGAGCCTTGAGCGCCGAGACCTTGACGACGGGAACGTCGTCGCCCGGGAACTCGTACTCGGAGAGGAGCTCACGCACCTCGAGCTCGACGAGCTCCAGGATCTCCTCGTCGTCCACCATGTCGGCCTTGTTCAGGGCGACGACGATGTACGGAACGCCGACCTGGCGGGCCAGGAGCACGTGCTCCTTGGTCTGCGGCATCGGGCCGTCGGTGGCGGCGACCACGAGGATGGCGCCGTCCATCTGGGCAGCGCCGGTGATCATGTTCTTGATGTAGTCCGCGTGACCGGGGCAGTCGACGTGGGCGTAGTGACGCGACTCGGTCTGGTACTCGACGTGCGCGATGGAGATGGTGATACCGCGCTGGCGCTCCTCAGGAGCCTTGTCGATCTGGTCGAAGGCCGAGGCCTCGTTCAGGTCCGGGTACGCGTCGTGCAGCACCTTGGTAATGGCGGCCGTGAGGGTCGTCTTACCGTGGTCGATGTGACCGATGGTGCCGATGTTGACGTGCGGCTTAGTCCGCTCGAACTTCGCCTTCGCCACTGGGGTCCTCCTGTGGAGTGGTTCTGTACGCCTTACTCATCGGCGCCAGGTGATCTTTGCTGGGAAGCCGGCCGCCGGGGTCCGACCCTAAGGTCTCGGGGCGAACCCCCGGCGGACGGTGTCAAGCCTACGGCGTGGACTCGGGTGAGTTACTCGCCCTTGGCCTTCGCGATGATCTCCTCGGCGACGTTCCGGGGAACCTCGGCGTAGGAGTCGAACTGCATCGAGTAGCTTGCGCGACCCGAGGTCTTGCTGCGGAGGTCTCCGACGTAGCCGAACATCTCCGAGAGAGGCACCAGACCCTTGACGATCCGGGCACCCATCCGCTCCTCCATGGCCTGGATCTGACCACGGCGGGAGTTGATGTCGCCGATGACCTCACCCATGTAGTCCTCGGGCGTGGTGACCTCGACGGCCATCATCGGCTCGAGCAGCACGGGGCTGGCCTTGCGCGCGGCCTCCTTGAAGGCCTGCGAACCGGCGATCTTGAACGCGAGTTCGGAGGAGTCGACCTCGTGGTAGGCGCCGTCGATGAGCGTGACGCGAACGCCCGTCATCTCGTAGCCGGCCAGGATGCCGAACTGCATGGCCTCCTGCGCGCCCGCGTCCACCGAGGGGATGTACTCCTTGGGGATGCGGCCACCGGTGACCTTGTTCACGAACTCGTACGAGGCGTCGCCGCCCTCGATGGGCTCGATCGCGATCTGCACCTTGGCGAACTGACCGGTACCACCGGTCTGCTTCTTGTGGGTGTAGTCCACGCGCTCGACGGCCTTGCGGATCGTCTCGCGGTACGCGACCTGCGGCTTGCCGACGTTGGCCTCGACCTTGAACTCACGGCGCATACGGTCGACCAGCACCTCGAGGTGCAGCTCGCCCATACCACCGATGATGGTCTGGCCGGTCTCCTCGTCCGAGTGGACCTGGAAGGAGGGGTCCTCCTCCGCGAGACGCTGGATGGCGACACCCAGCTTCTCCTGGTCACCCTTGGACTTGGGCTCGATGGCGACCTGGATGACCGGCGCCGGGAAGTCCATGGACTCCAGGATCACCGGGTTCTTCTCGTCGCACAGCGTCTCACCGGTGGTGGTCTGCTTCAGGCCCATGACGGCGACGATGTCGCCGGCGCCCACCGACTCGATCTCCTCACGCTTGTTCGCGTGCATGCGGTAGATCTTGCCGATGCGCTCCTTCTTGCCCTTCACGGAGTTCAGCACCGCGGTGCCGGAGTCCAGGCGACCGGAGTAGATCCGGACGAAGGTGAGCTTGCCGAGGTGCGGGTCGCTCGCGATCTTGAACGCGAGGGCCGACAGCGGCTCGTCGTCGGACGGCTTGCGCTTGACGACCGTCTCCGGGTCCTTCACGTCGTGGCCCTCGATGGCCTCGACGTCCAGGGGGGAGGGGAGGTAGCGCACGACCGCGTCGAGCAGGGGCTGGACGCCCTTGTTCTTGAACGCGGTGCCGCAGAACACCGGGGTGACGGTGGTGTCCTTGGAGACGCCGGACGCGATGGTGATACGACGGATCGCGGTGTACAGCTGCTCCTCGGTGGGCTCCTTGCCCTCCAGGTACAGCTCCATGATCTCTTCGTCGTTCTCGGCGACGGTCTCCAGCAGCGTGCCGCGCCACTCCTCGGCGGCCTCGGCGTGCGTGGAGGGGATGTCGACGACGTCGTACATCTCGCCCTTGGTGGCCTCGGCGGACCACACGAGGGCCTTCATGCGAACGAGGTCGATGACGCCCTTGAAGTCGGCCTCGGCACCGATCGGGAGCTGCATGACGATCGGGGTCGCGCCGAGGCGGTCCTTGATCATGTCAACACAGCGGTGGAACTCGGCACCGGTGCGGTCGAGCTTGTTGACGAAGCAGATACGCGGAACGCCGTAGCGGTCCGCCTGACGCCAGACGGTCTCGGACTGCGGCTCAACACCGGCGACACCGTCGAACACCGTGACGGCACCGTCGAGCACGCGGAGCGAACGCTCCACCTCGACGGTGAAGTCGACGTGACCCGGGGTGTCGATGATGTTGATCGTGTGATCGACGTTGTCGAGCGGCCAGTGACAGGTCGTCGCGGCGGACGTGATGGTGATGCCGCGCTCCTGCTCCTGCTCCATCCAGTCCATCGTGGCAGCGCCGTCGTGGACCTCACCGATCTTGTAGCTCACACCGGTGTAGAACAGGATGCGCTCGGTGGTCGTCGTCTTGCCCGCGTCGATGTGGGCCATGATCCCAATGTTGCGGACCTTGGCCAGGTCAAGCGAAGTGGTGGCCATATGGCTCAGTCTTCTCTCGGTCTCGATGTGGGTAGCGACTACCAGCGGTAGTGCGCGAAGGCCTTGTTGGACTCGGCCATCTTGTGCGTGTCCTCACGCTTCTTGACCGAAGCGCCGAGGCCGTTGGAGGCGTCGAGCAGTTCGTTCATGAGGCGCTCGGTCATGGTCTTCTCGCGACGGGCGCGGGAGTAACCGACCAGCCAGCGCAGCGCCAGCGTGGAGGCGCGGCCGGGCTTGACCTCGACCGGCACCTGGTAGGTGGCGCCACCGACACGACGGGACTTGACCTCGAGCGCCGGCTTGACGTTCTCGAGGGCGCGCTTCAGCGTGATGACCGGGTCGTTGCCGGTCTTCTCGCGGAGGCCTTCCATGGCGCCGTAGACGATGCGCTCAGCGGTGGAACGCTTGCCGTTGAGCAGGATCTTGTTGATCAGCGAGGTCACCAGAGGAGAACCGTAAACCGGGTCGATGATGACCGGGCGCTTCGGGGCGGGGCCCTTACGAGGCATTCTTACTTCTCCTTCTTGGCGCCGTAGCGGCTGCGGGCCTGCTTGCGGTTCTTGACACCCTGGGTGTCGAGCGAACCGCGGATGATCTTGTAACGAACACCCGGCAGGTCCTTCACACGGCCACCACGCACGAGCACGATGGAGTGCTCCTGCAGGTTGTGTCCCTCACCCGGAATGTAGGCCGTGACCTCGATGCCGGAGGTCAGACGCACACGCGCGACCTTACGCAGGGCCGAGTTCGGCTTCTTCGGGGTGGTCGTGAACACACGCGTGCAGACGCCGCGGCGCTGAGGAGAACCCTCGAGTGCGGGCGTCTTGTTCTTCTCGACCTTGTCCTGCCGGCCCTTGCGGACCAGCTGCTGGATCGTAGGCACTACTTCTCCGGTTTCTGTGTGCCGTCAGTGAAGCTAACCTGGAACATCGCCGACCCACGCGGTCGGGTGTGTCGAATACTGCGGACCTCCGCCGCGAGCGGAAAAGGCGCAGATTGCGGTGGCCGGTATCTGACTCGCCATGCGGTTGAGGACACGCACACGAGCCCAGGCACACCCCAGGCACAAGGTCTGAGCGTACCTATCGCATGGACTCCGGTCAAAACAAATGCCCACGCATACGAGGGCCCGGGCGACGTGGGAGAACGTATCCCGGAACGGATCGGTGCGCGGGCCGGTACGAAGGGCCCGCGGGCCCGCCTGTCCCCCGCCTTCCGGCGGACCCGGGGCGTCGGCGCGAGCCCCGGTCGCGTGAGGTCAGTCCCAGGCGGCGCGGCTCGGCTCGGCGGCGGTTCGCGGCTCGGTCCCCTCCTCGCCGGGCTCCAGGAACTGGTTGACGACCTTGACGAACACACTCATCCGCTCGTCGGGGACGCCGAGGCACTCGACACGCCCTATCGGGCGATCTTCTGCGATCTGCTTTCCGACCAGACCATCGACATCCTGCCTCTGCAGGATGTCCAGTTCGACGACTACATCGGCAAGGCCGGCTCGCTGTCCGGCACCGTACCCATCCCGGACGAAGCCATCGCCGAGCGCGTCCGCCAGGTCGAGGAGGGCCGCACCGCGGTCTATCTGGAGCGCGGCGGGGACCTGTGGTGGGGCGGCATCATCTGGACGAGCACCCTGCAGAGCAGCGAGCGCGGGGTGCTGACCCTGGCCATCCAGGCCGCCACCTTCGACTCGTACGCGGCCCGGCGCCGCATCCGCGAAGAGATCAAGTTCACGACGCCGACCGACCAGCTGGAGATCGCCCGCACTCTCTGGAACCACCTCCAGAAGACCGACGACGGCAACATCCGGGTCAAGGTCGGCGCGGAGACCTCGTCCGTCAAGCGGACCGCGGCCTGGCGCGACGGCTGGCCACTCCCCTCACCGCGGACCGGCTCCTCGCCGCGCTCCGCGCCGAAGGCGTCAAGGTCGTCGAGCACGACGGCTGGCGCACCCACCACCGCAACCGGGCGGGAGCCTGGGGCCCCGTCGTCGGCGTGATGATCCACCACACCGTCTCCAGCGGCACCGCCTCGTCCGTCGAGCTCTGCTACAACGGCTACGCCGGACTGCCGGGCCCGCTCTGCCACGGCGTGATCGCCAAGGACGGCACGGTCCATCTCGTCGCCAACGGACGCGCCAACCATGCGGGAGGCGGCGATCCCTCCGTCCTCCAGGCAGTGATCACCGAGACCTACGGGACCCGGCCGCCCACCCCCCGCGAGCACCAGGGCAGCTCCGGCGCCGTCGACGGCAACTCCCGCTTCTACGGCTTCGAGTGCGTCAACCTCGGCAACGGCACCGACCCCTGGCCGGCGGGCCCAGCTCGACGCCATCGAGCGGACCTCCGCCGCGCTCTGCCGGGCCCACGGCTGGGGCGCCAAGTCCGTCATCGGCCACCTGGAGTGGTCCGACTGGAAGAGCGACCCGCGCGGCTTCGCGATGCCGGGCCTGCGCGACCGGGTCCAGAAGAGGCTCGCCTCCACCCCGTCGCAGCAGCCGCCGACCCCGCCGAAGCCGGCCGCCCCGCGCTACCAGCGCTTCCCCGGTACGGCGTTCTTCAGGACCAGCCCCAGCTCCCCGATCGTCACCGCGATGGGCCGCCGGCTGGTCGCCGAGGGCTGCGGCCGCTACAAGGTCGGCCCGGGCCCCCGCTGGTCCGAGTCCGACCGCCAGTCGTACACCGCCTGGCAGCGCAAGCTCGGCTTCCGCGGCGCCGACGCCGACGGCTGGCCGGGCGCCATCTCCTGGAACGCGCTCAAAGTCCCCCACACCCTCTGAGGAGCCCCCCATGGCCCTGTCCGAGAACACCAAGCGGACCGCCCGCACCGTCCTGCAGACCGCGGTCGGCATCGCCGTCGTGCTGCCCGCGATCGTCGACGCCGCCGGCGTTCCGGCGACCCTCCCCTGGGTCGCCGGGGCCCTCGCCGTCGCCGGCGCGCTCACCCGCGTGATGGCCCTACCGGCCGTCCAGCGCCTGCTCCCCGGCTGGCTGCGCACCACCTCGGGGGCGGCCGATGACCGAGTCTGATCCGAACGACCCGGTGGCGGTGGCGCTGGAACTGGAACGGCTGCGCGGCACGTTGGAGGCCGGGTTCGCCCGGGTCGACGGCTCACTCGCGCTGCTCGTCCAGCGCAGCGACCAGACCGACAAGCAGCTCGCCGACCACGAGGCCCGGCTCGACGCGCTGGAACGCGCCCGATGGCCGCTGGCCTCGATCGCCGCGCTCACCGCCACCTCCGGACTCGGCCTCGCCCTGTGGGAGATGGCGAGCCGATGAAAGACCGAAGGGCGGTCACCCCGTACGGGGTGACCGCCCTTCGTTCGCCCTGCTTACTGGTTGTACGGACCGTAGTCGTAGTCCTCCAGCGGAACGGCCTGGCCGGAGCCCGTGCCGAACGGCGAGTAGTCGATGTCGTCGTAGCCGACGGCCGAGTACATCGCGGCCTTGGCCTCCTCGGTCGGCTCGACCCGGATGTTGCGGTAGCGGGACAGGCCCGTACCGGCCGGGATGAGCTTACCGATGATGACGTTCTCCTTGAGGCCGATCAGGGAGTCCGACTTGGCGTTGATCGCCGCGTCGGTCAGGACCCTGGTCGTCTCCTGGAAGGACGCCGCCGACAGCCACGACTCGGTCGCCAGCGAGGCCTTGGTGATACCCATCAGCTGCGGACGGCCGGAGGCGGGGTGACCGCCCTCGGTGACCACACGACGGTTCTCGGTCTCGAACTTCGAGCGCTCGACCAGCTCGCCCGGCAGCAGCTCCGCGTCGCCGGACTCGATGATCGTCACCCGGCGCAGCATCTGCCGGATGATGATCTCGATGTGCTTGTCGTGGATCGACACACCCTGCGAGTTGTAGACCTTCTGGACCTCGCCGACCAGGTGCACCTGGACCGCGCGCTGGCCGAGAATGCGCAGCACGTCGTGCGGGTTGGTGGCACCCACGGTGAGCTTCTGGCCCACCTCGACGTGGTCGCCCTCGCCGACCAGCAGACGGGCACGCTTCGAGATCGGGTAGGCGGTCTCGTCGCTGCCGTCGTCCGGGGTGACGACGAGCTTCTTGGTCTTCTCCGTCTCCTCGATACGGACGCGGCCGGCCGCTTCCGAGATCGGGGCGACACCCTTGGGCGTACGAGCCTCGAAGAGCTCGACGACACGGGGCAGACCCTGGGTGATGTCGTCACCGGCCACACCACCGGTGTGGAAGGTACGCATCGTCAGCTGGGTACCGGGCTCACCGATGGACTGGGCGGCGATGATGCCGACCGCCTCACCGATGTCGACCAGCTTGCCGGTGGCCAGCGAACGGCCGTAGCAGTACGCACAGGTACCGACCGCGGACTCACAGGTCAGGACCGAGCGGGTCTTGACCTCCTCCACACCGGCCGCGACGAGCGCGTCGATGAGCACGTCACCGAGGTCGACGTTGGCAGGCGCGATGACCTTGCCGTCGACGACGACGTCCTCGGCGAGCATGCGCGCGTACACGGAGGTCTCGACGTCCTCCGCCTTGCGCAGCACGCCGTCGGCGCCCTTCTCGGCGATCCGCAGCTTGAGGCCGCGGTCGGTGCCGCAGTCCTCCTCGCGGATGATGACGTCCTGCGAGACGTCCACCAGACGACGGGTCAGGTAACCCGAGTCGGCGGTACGCAGGGCGGTGTCCGCCAGACCCTTACGGGCACCGTGCGTGGAGATGAAGTACTCCAGCACCGACAGGCCCTCACGGAAGGACGCCTTGATCGGACGCGGGATGGTCTCGTTCTTGGCGTTGGACACCAGACCACGCATACCGGCGATCTGACGCATCTGCATCATGTTTCCACGAGCACCCGAGTTGACCATCATGAAGATGGGGTTGGTCTTCGGGAAGTTCTCGTTCATGGCCTCGGCGACCTCGTTGGTCGCCTTGGTCCAGATCGCGATGAGCTCCTGCGTGCGCTCGTCCTTGGTGATCAGACCGCGCTCGTACTGCTTCTGGACCTTCTCGTCCTGCTCCTCGTAACCCTTGACGATCGCCTTCTTCGCCTCGGGAACGACGACGTCGGAGATGGCCACGGTGACACCGGAACGGGTCGCCCAGTAGAAGCCGGCCGCCTTCAGGTTGTCGAGCGTCGCCGCCACGATGACCTTGGGGTAGCGCTCGGCGAGGTCGTTGACGATCTCGGAGAGCTGCTTCTTGCCCACCGAGTAGTCGACGAACGGGTAGTCCTCGGGCAGCAGCTCGTTGAAGAGCGCACGGCCGAGCGTGGTCTTGAGACGGAAGCTGTCACCCTGCTGCCACGTCCCTGCCTCGACGGCGTCATCCCCGTCTTCGACCGGAGGCGTCCAGCCGCGCGGCGGGATGGTGCCGACCGGGAAGCGGATGTCGACCTTCGCCTGGAGCGAGAGCTCCCGGGCGTCGAAGGCCATGATCGCCTCGGCGGTGGAGTTGAACGCACGGCCCTCGCCGCGCACCTCGCGCTCCTCCTCGTCCGTGGTGAGGAAGAAGAGGCCCAGCACCATGTCCTGGGTCGGCATGGTGACCGGACGGCCGTCGGCCGGCTTGAGGATGTTGTTCGAGGACAGCATCAGGATGCGGGCCTCGGCCTGCGCCTCCGCGGACAGCGGCAGGTGCACGGCCATCTGGTCACCGTCGAAGTCCGCGTTGAACGCGGTGCAGACGAGCGGGTGGATCTGGATGGCCTTGCCCTCGACCAGCTGCGGCTCGAAGGCCTGGATGCCGAGGCGGTGCAGCGTGGGCGCACGGTTCAGCAGCACCGGGTGCTCGGCGATGACCTCTTCGAGGACGTCGTACACGACGGTGCGGCCGCGCTCGACCATGCGCTTGGCCGACTTGATGTTCTGCGCGTGGTTCAGGTCGACCAGGCGCTTCATCACGAACGGCTTGAAGAGCTCCAGCGCCATGGCCTTGGGCAGACCGCACTGGTGCAGCTTCAGCTGCGGGCCGACGACGATGACGGAACGCGCCGAGTAGTCGACTCGCTTACCGAGCAGGTTCTGACGGAAACGACCCTGCTTGCCCTTCAGCATGTCGCTGAGGGACTTCAGCGGGCGGTTGCCGGGACCGGTGACCGGACGGCCACGACGGCCGTTGTCGAACAGCGCGTCGACGGCCTCCTGGAGCATGCGCTTCTCGTTGTTCACGATGATCTCGGGCGCACCGAGGTCGAGAAGGCGCTTCAGTCGGTTGTTCCGGTTGATCACACGGCGGTACAGGTCGTTCAGGTCGGAGGTCGCGAAGCGGCCACCGTCCAGCTGCACCATCGGACGCAGGTCCGGCGGGATGACCGGCACGCAGTCGAGCACCATGCCCTTGGGGCTGTTGGACGTCTGCAGGAACGCGGAGACGACCTTGAGGCGCTTGAGCGCACGGGTCTTCTTCTGGCCCTTGCCGGTACGGATGATCTCGCGGAGGCGCTCGGCCTCCTCCTCGAGGTCGAAGGACTCCAGGCGCTTCTGCAGCGCCGCGGCACCCATCGAGCCGTCGAAGTACGTGCCGAAGCGGTCACGCAGCTCGCGGTAGAGCAGCTCGTCGCCCTCGAGGTCCTGGACCTTGAGGTTCTTGAAGCGGTTCCACACCTCGTCGAGACGGTCGATCTCGCGCTGGGCGCGGTCGCGCAGCTGCTTCATCTCACGCTCGGCGCCCTCGCGCACCTTGCGGCGCACGTCGGCCTTGGCGCCCTCGGCCTCGAGCTCGGCCAGGTCGGTCTCGAGCTTCTTGGCGCGGGCCTCGAGGTCGGCGTCGCGGCGGTTCTCGATCTGCTGGCGCTCGACGGAGACGTGGGCCTCCAGCGACGGCAGGTCGCGCGTGCGGCGCTCCTCGTCCACGAACGTGATCATGTACGCGGCGAAGTAGATGACCTTCTCGAGGTCCTTCGGCGCCAGGTCCAGCAGGTAGCCCAGACGCGACGGGACGCCCTTGAAGTACCAGATGTGGGTGACGGGAGCGGCCAGCTCGATGTGGCCCATCCGCTCACGACGCACCTTGGCGCGCGTGACCTCGACGCCACAGCGCTCACAGATGATGCCCTTGAAGCGGACACGCTTGTACTTGCCGCAGTAGCACTCCCAGTCCCGGGTCGGACCGAAGATCTTCTCGCAGAAGAGTCCGTCCTTCTCGGGCTTGAGCGTGCGGTAGTTGATGGTCTCCGGCTTCTTGACCTCGCCGTGGGACCAGGTCCGGATGTCGTCCGCGGTGGCGAGGCCGATCCGCAGCTCGTCGAAGAAGTTGACGTCGAGCACTTTTTCGTCAATCCCTCTTTCGGGGTTGTGCCCTCCGCGTCAGCGGAAAACGGGCTCTGTATCAGTGGTCTGTACGGTCCCGGGGACGGCCGGGGCTCCCTCGCGAGAGCCCCGGCCGGGCCCGTCAGACCTCTTCGACGCTGCTCGGCTCGCGCCGGGACAGGTCGATACCGAGCTCCTCCGCAGCACGGAAGACGTCCTCGTCCGTGTCGCGCATCTCGATGGACATGCCGTCCGAGGACAGCACCTCCACGTTGAGGCAGAGCGACTGCATTTCCTTGATGAGCACCTTGAAGGACTCGGGAATGCCGGGCTCGGGGATGTTCTCGCCCTTGACGATGGCCTCGTAGACCTTCACGCGGCCGGTCACGTCGTCGGACTTGATCGTCAGCAGCTCCTGGAGCGCGTAGGCGGCGCCGTACGCCTCCAGCGCCCACACCTCCATCTCACCGAATCGCTGGCCACCGAACTGGGCCTTACCACCCAGCGGCTGCTGGGTGATCATCGAGTACGGACCGGTCGACCGGGCGTGGAGCTTGTCGTCGACCAGGTGGTGGAGCTTGAGGATGTACATGTACCCGACGGAGATCGGGTCCGGGAACGGCTCGCCGGAGCGGCCGTCGAACAGACGCGCCTTACCGGTCGGGAGCACCATGCGCTCGCCGTCACGGTTCGGGATGGTGTGCTGCAGCAGGCCGGCCAGCTCGTCCTCGCGGGCACCGTCGAAGACCGGGGTCGCGACGTTGGTGCCGGGCGCGACGTCGTCGGCGCCGATGGCCTGCAGACGCTGGGCCCACTCCTCGCTCAGGCCGGAGACGTCCCAGCCGCGACTGGCGAGCCAGCCGAGGTGGATCTCCAGGACCTGTCCCGGGTTCATTCGGGACGGGACACCCAGCGGGTTGAGGATGATGTCGACCGGCGTGCCGTCCTCCAGGAACGGCATGTCCTCGATCGGCAGGATCTTCGAGATGACGCCCTTGTTGCCGTGACGGCCGGCGAGCTTGTCACCGTCGGTGATCTTGCGCTTCTGGGCGACGTAGACGCGGACCAGCTGGTTCACGCCCGGGGGAAGCTCGTCGCCCTCCTCGCGGTCGAAGACGCGCACGCCGATGACCTTGCCGGTCTCGCCGTGCGGCACCTTCAGCGAGGTGTCACGGACCTCACGGGCCTTCTCACCGAAGATCGCGCGGAGCAGGCGCTCCTCCGGGGTCAGCTCGGTCTCACCCTTGGGCGTGACCTTGCCGACCAGGATGTCGCCGGCGACGACCTCGGCACCGATACGGATGATGCCGCGCTCGTCGAGGTCGGCGAGGACCTCCTCGGAGACGTTCGGGATGTCCCGGGTGATCTCCTCGGGGCCGAGCTTGGTGTCACGGGCGTCGACCTCGTGCTCCTCGATGTGGATCGAGGAGAGGACGTCGTCCTGCACGAGGCGCTGCGACAGGATGATCGCGTCCTCGTAGTTGTGACCCTCCCACGGCATGAACGCCACGAGCAGGTTCTTGCCGAGCGCCATCTCGCCGTTCTCCGTGGCGGGACCGTCGGCGAGGACCTGGCCCTCGATGACGCGGTCGCCCTCGGAGACGATGACCTTCTGGTTGACCGAGGTGCCCTGGTTGGAGCGGGAGAACTTCGCGACGCGGTACGTGGTGTACGTGCCGTCGTCGTTCGCGACGGTGACGTAGTCGGCCGAGACCTCCTGGATGACACCGTCCTTCTCGGCCTTGATGACGTCGCCGGCGTCGGTGGCACAGCGGTACTCCATGCCGGTGCCGACGAGCGGGGCCTCCGCCTTGATGAGCGGAACGGCCTGGCGCATCATGTTCGCGCCCATGAGGGCACGGTTGGCGTCGTCGTGCTCGAGGAAGGGGATCATGGCGGTCGCGACCGACACCATCTGGCGCGGCGAGACGTCCATGTAGTCGACCTCGGCCGGCGGGACGTAGTCGACCTCGCCGCCACGACGGCGGACGAGAATGCGGGACTCGGTGAAGCGCAGGTCCTCGGAGAGGGTCGCGTTCGCCTGGGCGATGACGAAGCGGTCCTCCTCGTCGGCGGTCAGGTAGTCGACCTCGTCGGTGACCTGGCCCTCGACGACCTTGCGGTACGGCGTCTCGACGAAGCCGAACGCGTTGACGCGGCCGTAGGAGGCGAGCGAGCCGATCAGACCGATGTTCGGGCCTTCAGGGGTCTCGATCGGGCACATGCGGCCGTAGTGCGAGGGGTGCACGTCACGGACCTCGAAGCCGGCCCGCTCACGGGAGAGACCACCCGGGCCAAGAGCCGACAGACGGCGCTTGTGGGTGAGACCCGACAGCGGGTTGTTCTGGTCCATGAACTGCGACAGCTGGCTGGTGCCGAAGAACTCCTTGATGGAGGCGACGACCGGCCGGATGTTGATCAGGGTCTGCGGCGTGATCGCCTCGACGTCCTGCGTGGTCATGCGCTCGCGCACGACGCGCTCCATACGAGCCAGACCCGTACGGACCTGGTTCTGGATGAGCTCGCCGACGTTGCGCAGACGACGGTTGCCGAAGTGGTCGATGTCGTCGGTCTCGACGACGATCTGCGTGCCGTTCTCGCCGACCGTCTCGGTCTCGCCTGCGTGCAGCTTGACCAGGTACTTGATGGTGGCGATGACGTCGTCGGTGGTCAGGACACCGGCGTCCAGCGGCTCGTCGGCGCCGAGCTTCTTGTTCACCTTGTAGCGGCCGACCTTCGCGAGGTCGTAGCGCTTCGGGTTGAAGTAGAGGTTCTCGAGCAGCGTCTGAGCGGCCTCACGCGTCGGCGGCTCGCCCGGACGCAGCTTGCGGTAGATGTCGAGCAGCGCGTCGTCCTGGCCCTGGGTGTGGTCCTTCTCCAGGGTGGCGCGCATGGACTCGTACTCGCCGAACTCCTCGAGGATCTGCTCGGTCGTCCAGCCGAGCGCCTTGAGCAGGACGGTGACGGACTGCTTGCGCTTGCGGTCGATGCGGACACCGACCATGTCGCGCTTGTCGATCTCCATCTCCAGCCAGGCACCCCGGGACGGGATGATCTTGGCCGTGAAGATGTCCTTGTCGGACGTCTTGTCGATGGAGGAGTCGAAGTAGACACCCGGCGAGCGCACGAGCTGCGACACGACGACACGCTCGGTGCCGTTGATGACGAAGGTGCCCTTGTTGGTCATGAGCGGGAAGTCGCCCATGAAGACCGTCTGGGACTTGATCTCGCCGGTCTCGTTGTTGGTGAACTCGGCGGTGACGAAGAGCGGGGCGGCGTACGTGAAGTCGCGCTCCTTGCACTCGTCGATCGAGTTCTTCGGAGGCTCGAAGCGGTGGTCGCGGAAGGTCAGCGACATCGACCCGGAGAAGTCCTCGATCGGCGAGATCTCCTCGAAGATCTCTTCCAGACCGGACTTGGTGGGGACGTCCTGTCCGCTTTCGAGAGCCGCCTCGACACGAGCCTTCCACGCCGCATTGCCGAGCAGCCAGTCAAAGCTCTCGGTCTGCAGCGCGAGCAGGTTCGGAACCTCGAGGGGCTCCTTGATCTTTGCAAAGGAGATGCGCAGCGGGGCAGTGCTTGCGCCGTTGTTCGTATTCGCGGTCGAGGCGTTGCGCGAGGCGGCCAAGAGGGGGTCCTTCCGAGGGCTCGGACTCACTACGCGCGTACCGGTCCCATACTGTGCACGGAGAGAAAGTCCAGGTCGGGACGGATCTTCAACCGATGCTCAGGTACGGGCATGCCCCGGGTGACGGGCAGGGGGCAGCTAACAGGCAGCGCAAAGGGTCAGTGTAGCCACTTGGCACACTGATGTCCAGTGCGGGTTTTCGAGACCCTCGAGACCCTCGTTGTTCTCATCTCCGCGAACCTCATGCGCCGTGAGGCGCACATCGATACTGCCCGTTCGGTCGTCGATCCATGCCTCGGATACGGATCGTTGTGACGACGCGTCCTGAGAATTGCGCGCTGCGTGCGGTTCGTCAAGGCCCCTGCCCCTGAGCTGCTGCTCCGGGATCATCACAGGCCGCTGTGAGCGCACGGCGAAGATCACCATACTCGCCGGGACGGCAAGAGCAAGAAAGCCGTCCCGCGCATGCCGAAGGGCGACCACCCGGTTGGGTGATCGCCCTTCAGTGTGCGTGCGTTACACGCGAGGAGTCAGGAGACTCGCAAGGTCACTTGACCTCGACGGAGGCGCCGGCGGCCTTGAGGGACTCGGCAGCCTTCTCCGCGGCCTCCTTGGCGACCTTCTCGAGGACCGGCTTCGGGGTGCCGTCGACGAGGTCCTTGGCCTCCTTCAGGCCCAGGGAGGTCAGCTCACGCACGACCTTGATGACCTGGATCTTCTTGTCGCCGGCGCCGGTGAGGATGACGTCGAACTCGTCCTTCTCCTCGACGGCCTCGACCGGGGCGCCGGGGGCACCCGGGGCGACGGCGGCGACGGCCGCAGCGGCGGTGACGTCGAACTTCTCCTCGAACGCCTTCACGAACTCGGAGAGCTCGATGAGGGTCATCTCCTCGAACTGCGCGAGCAGGTCTTCCTGAGACAGCTTCGCCATGATGGCGGTCCTTCCACTAATTCGGCTGGTGCCGATGTCCATGTGAGGCGGGCGTACGTTCGGCCCGCTGCGATCCGTGCCTAGGCGGCGCGGATCAATGCGCGAGCCGAATTACTCGGCACCGCCCTGCTCGGCGAGCTTGACGCGAAGCGCCTCCGCGGTGCGGACGAACTTCGACGGCAGCGCCTGGAAGAGCGAGGCAGCCTGGGACTGCTTGCCCTTGAACGCGCCGGCCAGCTTGCTGAGCAGAACCTCGCGGGACTCGAGGTCCGCAAGCTTCTTGATCTCATCGGCGGACAGCGCCTTGCCATCAAGGACACCGCCCTTGATGATCAGGTTCGGGTTGTCCTTGGCGAAGTCACGAAGACCCTTCGCCGACTCCACCGGGTCACCGGTGATGAAGGCAACCGCCGTCGGACCGTTGAACTGGTCGTCGAGCGTGTTGATCCCGGCCTCGTTGGCCGCAATCTTGGTCAGCGTGTTCTTCACCACGGCGTACTGGGCGTTCTCACCGAGCGAACGGCGCAGCTGCTTGAGCTGGGCCACGGTGAGACCCCGGTACTCGGTCAGCACGGCGGCGTTCGAGCTGCGGAACTGCTCCGCGAGCTCGGCCACCGCGGCAGCCTTGTCGGGCCTTGCCATAGAGCGTCGGCCTCCTTCCGGGTGATGAGGACCGCTCAGAAGGGGCTGAACAAAACGAAACGCCCCGGCGCAGGCGCACGGGGCGTAGCTCGACCTGAACGGAATCCGATCAGGGAGCTTTCCACTGTCACCTGCGCGGGTCGTCCGCTGCTGAGCGGATCCTTCGGCCACCGGACCCTCGGAAGGAGAGCACGGCAACGACCAGCGGTCTTTGGCTTCCGTGGAAGAGTACGGGAACGGATCGCCGCGAGGCAAATCGGGTCATCGCCGCCCACGAGGGCGACGGCCCTGCGCCTGGGAGCCGTCGCCGTCGCCGAGGCCCTGGCCCGGTCCCGGAGGTCCTTGCCGTGGCCTGGAAGGTGTGTACGCCCGCTCAGCGCCCTGTGAGGGCCGGCCGGAGGATCGCCCGTGAAAAAGCCGGCCCCCGCCGCTCCGAGGAGCGACGGGGGCCGGCTTCGTACGCGAGACCCGCGACTGCCGTCAGGTTCAGACGGCGGCCGGGTCCTCCTCGACGAGGAGGTTGCGGGTGCGGTTCGGGTCCAGCGGGATGCCGGGGCCCATGGTGGTGGCCAGGGTCGCCTTCTTGATGTAGCGGCCCTTCGCGGCGGACGGCTTCAGACGGAGGATCTCCTCCAGCGCCGCGGCGTAGTTCTCGACCAGCTTCGTCTCGTCGAAGGAGACCTTGCCGATGATGAAGTGCAGGTTCGAGTGCTTGTCGACGCGGAACTCGATCTTGCCGCCCTTGATCTCGTTGACGGCCTTGGCGACGTCCATCGTGACGGTGCCGGTCTTCGGGTTCGGCATCAGACCACGCGGACCGAGCACGCGGCCGAGGCGGCCGACCTTGCCCATGAGGTCCGGGGTGGCGACGACGGCGTCGAACTCGTTCAGGCGGTTGCCCTTGGAGATCTCGTCGATGAGCTCGTCGGAGCCGACGATGTCGGCGCCCGCGGCACGCGCGGCCTCGGCACGGTCACCGGTCGCGAAGACCAGGACCCGGGCGGTCTTACCGGTGCCGTGCGGAAGGTTCACGGTGCCACGGACCATCTGGTCGGCCTTGCGCGGGTCAACGCCCAGACGGAAGGCGACCTCGACAGTGCCGTCGAACTTGGTGGCGGCGGTGTCCTTGGCGAGACGGACGGCCTCGAGCGGGGCGTAGTTGCGCTCCCGGTCGACCTTGGCGTCCGCAGCGCGGAGAGTCTTGCTGCGCTTCACTTCTGCTCCTGATGTGTTGAGCGTGGAGTTGTGGTGCGGGCCAGCGCTTGGCCCTGCCACAGAGGTCAAACGGGGACTGTCAGCCCTCGACCGTGATGCCCATGGAACGGGCGGTGCCGGCGATGATCTTCTCGGCGGCGTCCAGGTCGTTGGCGTTCAGGTCGGGCATCTTGGTGCTGGCGATGTCACGAACCTGGTCGCGCGTGAGCTTGGCGACCTTGGTCTTGTGCGGCTCGCCGGAGCCCTTGTCCACACCCGCGGCCTTGAGGATCAGCTTGGCGGCCGGCGGAGTCTTGGTGACGAAGGTGAAGGAACGGTCCTCGTAGACCGTGATCTCCACCGGCACGACCATGCCACGCTGCGACTCGGTCGCGGCGTTGTAGGCCTTGCAGAACTCCATGATGTTGACGCCGTGCTGACCCAGGGCGGGGCCGACCGGCGGAGCCGGGTTGGCCGCACCGGCCTGGATCTGGAGCTTGATAAGCCCCGTGACCTTCTTCTTCTTGGGAGGCATTGCTCTCTCCGGGTCCTAGTGAGAGTTTTCAGCACCCCAACCGATCATCCGGATGGAGGCATACCGCACAACGATAACGGGTATCCATGTGCGGCCAAAAACCGAGCAGGTCAGACAGCCTGCGAGAGGCGGTCTGACCTGTTCGGAAGCGGTGGGTCCGAAAAACGTCAGTTCTTCTGGATCTGGTCGAAGCTGAGCTCGACCGGGGTCTCGCGGCCGAAGATCTCGACGAGGCCCTTGACCTTCTTCGAGTCGGCGTTGATCTCGTTGATCGTCGCCTGCAGCGTCGCGAACGGGCCGTCGGTGACGGTGACCGAGTCGCCGACCTCGAAGTCCAGCACCTGGACCTCGACCTTGCGGGCGGGGGCCGGCTTGCCCTCGGCCTCGGCGGCCTCGCGGGCGGCCTTCTCCTCGGCCTCCGGGGCGAGCATCTTGACGATCTCGTCCAGGGTCAGCGGGTACGGGTCGTAGGCGTTGCCCACGAAGCCGGTGACACCGGGGGTGTTCCGCACGACGCCCCAGGACTCGTTCGTCAGGTCCATGCGGACGAGCACGTAGCCGGGCAGCTTGTTCTGCCGGACGTTCTTGCGCTCGCCGTTCTTGATCTGGACGATCTCTTCCTCGGGGACCTCGGCCTGGTAGATGAAGTCCTCGACGTTCAGCGAGACGGCGCGCTGCTCCAGGTTGGCCTTCACGCGCTTCTCGTAGCCCGCGTAGGTGTGGATCACGTACCACTCGCCGGGCAGGCCGCGGAGCTCGTCGCGCAGAGCGGCGATCGGGTCGGCGGGAGCCTCCGGCTCGGCCTCGGCCTCTTCGGCGTCCTCGGTCTCGGCGGCGGGCGTGACCTCGTCCGCAGCCTCGGCGTCGGTCTCGTCCTCCACGTGCAGCGCGGCGTCCTCGGCCGGCTCGCCGGCGGCGTCGTCGGCAGCTTCGGCCTGGTCCGGCTCCACACCGTCTGCCGCCTCGACGATGTCGAGCTCGTCCTCGACGGACTCGAAGCTCTCGCCGGACGTGGCGGAGTCGTTCAGGTTCGGGTCAGACACGGTGGCTGCTTCTTCCTGGATACAGATGGGGTGGAACAATGCGAAAGGGGCGCCGTGTCCGGCGCCCTCCGCAGGATCAGCCGAAGACGTACTTGACTGCTTCCTGGAAGCCCAAGTCAATCACGGTCACGAGGCCGATCATGATGACGACGAAGACGATCACCACAGTGGTGTAGGTCGTCAGCTGATTGCGCGTGGGCCAGACGACCTTGCGCAGTTCAGCGATGATCTGGCGATAGAAAAGCCCGAGACGGCCCAGCGGGCCCTTCTTGCCGCGCTTTCCGCCCTTGCGGGACTTCTTCTTCGACTCCGGCGACTCGTCCTCGGCATCAGGCATGTCGATGGAGCCCACGGCGTCCGTCACGATCTCTCACCTGATTCCGGGTCGTGGCCGTGCCGCGCCCGGTGGAGCCGCACGGCGGTGCATAGATGTACGTACATGCGCACACAGCCTGGCGAAGGTGTGTGTAGCAGGGCCGGAGGGACTTGAACCCCCAACCGCTGGTTTTGGAGACCAGTGCTCTACCAATTGAGCTACGACCCTTTGTGGTTCCCCAACCTACCGCATCCGGCCGGGTGCACTAAGTGCCCGGTGCGGATGTGGCTGGTGAAGGCCAACGACCAGTGAGTGTACGTGCTCCCAGGCCCGGCGTCGAACACGATGTCCTCGGGTCCACTTCTGACCACTGTTGTCCGCTCCGCGAATCCTGCGTGCCGGCTCCGTTTGCCGTCTGGGAGCATGGGCGGCATGAGCGCTGCAACCCCTCCCACCGAGCGCCGGGTCTCCGCCCGCATCGGCGCGATCTCCGAGTCCGCGACCCTCGCCGTCGACGCCAAGGCCAAGGCCCTCAAGGCCGCCGGGCGGCCGGTGATCGGCTTCGGCGCGGGTGAGCCCGACTTCCCGACACCCGACTACGTCGTCGAGGCCGCCGTCGAGGCCTGCCGCAACCCGAAGTACCACCGCTACACACCGGCCGGCGGTCTGCCCGAGCTGAAGAAGGCCATCGCCGAGAAGACGCTGCGCGACTCCGGCTACGAGGTCGACCCCGCCCAGATCCTCGTGACCAACGGCGGCAAGCAGGCCATCTACGAGGCGTTCGCCGCGATCCTCGACCCGGGCGACGAGGTCATCGTCCCGGCTCCGTACTGGACGACGTACCCCGAGTCGATCCGCCTCGCGGGCGGTGTCCCGGTCGAGGTCGTCGCCGACGAGACCACCGGCTACCGCGTCTCGGTCGAGCAGCTGGAGGCCGCGCGTACGGAGAAGACCAAGGTCGTCCTCTTCGTCTCGCCGTCCAACCCCACCGGCGCCGTCTACAGCGAGGCCGACGCCCGCGCGATCGGCGAGTGGGCCGCGGAGCACGGCCTGTGGGTGCTGACCGACGAGATCTACGAGCACCTGGTCTACGGGGACGCGACGTTCACCTCGCTGCCCCAGCTCGTGCCGGCGCTGCGCGAGAAGTGCATCGTCGTCAACGGCGTGGCCAAGACGTACGCCATGACCGGCTGGCGCGTCGGGTGGATCGTCGGTCCGAAGGACGTCGTCAAGGCCGCGACCAACCTGCAGTCGCACGCCACGTCGAACGTCTCCAACGTGGCCCAGGTGGCCGCCCTCGCCGCCGTCTCCGGTGACCTGGACGCCGTCGCGGAGATGCGCACGGCCTTCGACCGCCGTCGCCAGACCATCGTGCGGATGCTCAACGAGATCGACGGCGTGGTCTGCCCGACCCCCGAGGGCGCGTTCTACGCGTACCCGTCGGTCAAGGGTCTGCTGGGCAAGGAGATCCGGGGGCGGCGTCCGCAGACCTCGGTCGAGCTCGCCGCCCTGATCCTCGACGAGGTCGAGGTCGCCGTGGTCCCGGGTGAGGCCTTCGGCACCCCCGGCTACCTGCGTCTCTCGTACGCGCTGGGCGACGAGGACCTGGTCGAGGGCGTGTCCCGGATCCAGAAGCTGCTGGCCGAGGCCCGCGACTGACGCGTTCCCCGTGCGCACGGGCTCCCGGCTCCGGCCGGGAGCCCGTTTCTGTGTTCGAGCAAGAACCCGATCGGGGAAAAGGGCTGCCCAGGACGTGTTCCGTGCGGCAGGATCCCTGAATGGAGCACGTACGAGACGTCAGCCTGCTGCCCAAGGCCCATCTGCACCTGCACTTCACCGGGTCGATGCGGCCAGCCACCCTTCTCGAACTCGCCGACAAGTACGGCGTGCACCTGCCCGAGGCGCTGACCGGCGGCGAGCCGCCCAAGCTGCGGGCCACCGACGAGCGGGGCTGGTTCCGCTTCCAGCGGCTGTACGACATGGCCCGCTCGTGCCTGCGCGAACCGGAGGACATCCAGCGTCTGGTGCGCGAGGCGGCCGAGGAGGACATCAGGGACGGCTCGGGCTGGCTGGAGATCCAGGTCGACCCGACCTCGTACGCGCCCCGGCTGGGCGGGCTGATCCCGGCCCTGGAGATCATCCTCGACGCGGTGGACACCGCGTCGCGCGAGACCGGTCTCGGGATGCGGGTCCTGGTCGCGGCGAACCGGATGAAGCACCCGCTGGACGCCCGTACCCTCGCGCGGCTCGCCGTGCGCTACGCGGACCGGGGCATCGTCGGCTTCGGCCTGTCGAACGACGAGCGCCGGGGCCTGGCCCGCGACTTCGACCGGGCCTTCGCCATCGCCCGCGAGGGCGGCCTGCTGGCGGCCCCGCACGGCGGCGAGCTGACGGGCCCCGCGTCCGTGCGCGACTGCCTCGACGACCTGCACGCGGCCCGCATCGGTCACGGCGTGCGCGCCGCGGAGGACCCGCGGCTGCTGCGCAAACTGGCCGAGCGCCAGGTGACCTGCGAGGTGTGCCCGGCGTCGAACGTGGCGCTGGGCGTGTACGAGAAGCCGGAGGACGTGCCGCTGCGGACGCTGTACGAGGCCGGTGTCCCGATGGCGCTGGGCGCGGACGACCCGCTGCTGTTCGGCTCCCGGCTGGCGGCGCAGTACGAGTTCGCCCGCCGCCATCACGGCTTCACTGACGAGGAGCTCGCGGAACTGGCCCGCCAGTCGGTGCGCGGCTCGGCGGCGCCGGCGGAGGTCAAGGAGAAGCTGCTGGCCGGGGTCGACGACTGGCTGGGCGGCCCGGGGGCCTGAAGCGGCGGTGGGGCGGGTACGCCGGGAAGCCACGCGGCGAACGCGCGGGGTGAAGAGCGGCGGTCATCGGCCCGGCATGGCGCTCAGCGGGGACCGTCCGCGACGGAGATTCCGCGCAGCAGCGTGCGCGCGAGACCCGCGGCGAACTCGTCCAGCGGCTGCGGGGGCCTGCGGTCGGCCGTGGCCTCGTAGGCGAACGCCCGCTGGGCGCAGGCGCCGAGGAGAAGTGACGCGGCCGCGTACGTGTCGGCGTCGGGGCTGATGCGGCCCGCCTGCTGCTCCGTCCGCAGGTAGGCGGCGAGGCCCTCGATCGGCTTGTGCGGGCCGGTGCGCATCTCCCGCATGGCCTCTTCGTGGCGGCGCTTGAGCTGGGGCTCGGCGTACAGCGAGGCGGCCATGGGGAAGGTCTGCTCGTAGAAGAGGGCCGCGTGGCGGGCGATGTCGGTCAGGTTCTCCTCGACCCCCGCCCGGCCGGGGTCCACGATCAGGGTGCTCAACAGGGCGCCGAGCTTCGGCAGCCGTTCGTTGAGCACGGTCACGAAGAGCTCCTCCTTGCTGGAGAAGTGCTTGTAGAGCGCCGCTTCGGAGCAGCCCGCGGCCTTGGCGATCTCCTTGGTGGTCGTGCGCGCCAGACCGAGGGACAGCATCAGCTCACGCGCGGCGTCGACGATGCGGACGCGGGTCGGCTTCTGCTCCATGCGTGCTCCTACCGGGCTTGACGGGTGGGTGAGTACCCACTCACCCTAGTGGTGAGTGAATACTTACCCACCCCGAGGAGGGTGTGCACGATGAGGCTCACAGTTTTCGGCGCCACCGGTGGAATCGGCCAGGAGATCGTCCGGCAGGCCCTCTCCGCGGGACATGACGTCACTGCCGTGGTGCGCGATCCGGCCCGCCTCACCGTGACCGGTGACGGCCTCGACGTCTTCCGCGCCGACCTCCGGGACTCGGAGGCGCTGCGCCCGGCCGTCGCCGGGCGGGACGCGGTCCTGTCCGGGCTCGGCGCCCGCAGGAAGGCCGACGCCGGCGTCGCCGCCCGGCTGACCCGGTCGGTGCTGGCGGCGATGGAGGCCGAACGCACCCGGCGACTGCTGGTGGTCAGCGCGGCCCCGCTGGGCACGCCCGCGGAGCGGGAGCCGCTGCTGGACCGCGCGATGATGTCCGTGGTCGACTCGGTCCTGAAGGACATCTACGCGGACCTGCGGGTGATGGAGGGCGAGCTGGCGCGCAGCGCCACGGACTGGACGGCCGTCCGGCCGCCCCGGCTGCTCGACAAGCCGCTGACCGGCCGCTATCGCACGGTCGTCGGCGGCAATCCGCGCAGTGCCCGGACGATCGGCCGCGCTGACGTGGCCCACGCGATGCTCGCGATGACCGACGATCCCGCGACGGTGGGACAGGGCGTCGGCGTCGCGTACTGACGCTCGGGCCGGTACGGACGTCCGGCCGACGCATCACGTACCGACGGCTCGCCCGACGCGTCACACCCTGACGGCTCCGGCCCGACGCATCACGTACCGACGGCTCCGGCCGTCACACCGCCGACGGCTCAGAGGCTGACGCGCCTCGCGCCGACGGCTCAGAGGCTGACGCGCCTCACGCCGACGGCTCGGGCGACGGGCGTCAGAGGCTGACGCCGACCGTCACCGGCTCGTTGACGAGGGTCACGCCGAAGGCGTCCCGCACCCCGGCCACCACTTCGCGGGCCAGCGCCAGCAGGTCCTCGGTGGTGGCCTCGCCCCGGTTGGTGAGCGCGAGGGCGTGCTTGGTGGAGATCCGGGCCGGGCCGGCGCCGTAGCCCTTGGTGAAGCCCGCCCGGTCGATCAGCCAGGCGGCGGAGGTCTTGGTGCGGCCGTCGCCCGCGGGGTAGGCGGGCGGGGCGACACCGTCGCCGAGCCGGTCGCGCACGCGGCCGAGGAATGTCTCGTACTCGGCCGCGGTGAGGATCGGGTTGGTGAAGAACGACCCGGCCGACCAGGTGTCGTGGTCCTCGGGGTCCAGGACCATGCCCTTGCCGGCGCGCAGCCGCAGCACGGTCTCCCGTGCGTCGGCGGCCGGGACCCGGTCACCGACCTCGACGCCGAGGGCCTTGGCGGTCTCCGCGTACTTCACGGGGGCGGACAGGCCGCCCGCGTCCTCCAGCTCGAACCGCACGCGCAGCACGACATAGCGCTCGGGGTGCTGCTTGAAGCGACTGTGCCGGTAGGAGAAGGCGCACTCCTCGTTCGACAGCGTCACGGTCTCGCCCGTGGTGCGGTCGTAGGCGACGACCTCGGTGATCGTGCCGGAGACCTCCTGGCCGTACGCACCGACGTTCTGGATCGGGGTGGCGCCCGCCGAGCCGGGGATTCCGGCCAGGCACTCGACGCCGGCCAGGCCCGCTTCGACGGTGCGGGCCACCGCGTCGGTCCAGACCTCGCCCGCGGCGAGCTCCAGCCGTGTCCCGTCGAGCGCGAAGCCGCGGGTGGCGATGCGCAGGGCGGTGCCGTCGAAGCCCTTGTCGCCGATGACCAGGTTGCTTCCGCCGCCGATGATCAGCAGCGGGGTGCCGGCGTCGTCCGCCTCGCGGACGGCGGCGATCACCTCGTCGTCGGTGGTGGCCACCACGAGACGCGTCGCGGGGCCGCCGAGGCGGAAGGTGGTCAGGGGGGCGAGGGGGGCGTCGTGAAGTTCCTGCACGGGGACAAGAGTACGGTCCGCGGCCGCGCCGCTCGGGCGGGGCCGCGGACCGGGGCCGTACGGACGGATCGCGGTCAGACGGCGATCCGCTCGGGCTCGGCGGCGGTGCTCCGCACCGGGCCGTCGTCCTCGGGCTCGTCGGGCGTGGTCCGGCCACCCGGGATCATCAGAGCGACCAGGGCGGCGACGGCCACCACGGACGCGCCGATCCACAGCGCGGGCACGGTGCCGTCGGTGAACGCCTCTGCCGACTCGTACCCTCCCTGAGCAGCGAAAACCGCGCCGAGTACGGCGATGCCGAGAGCGCCGCCGACCTCGCGCAGGGCGTTGTTCGCTCCCGAGGCGATGCCCTGTTCCGCGGGCCGGACACTGGACATCACGACGCTGGCGGCGGGGGCGAAGTACAGGGCCATGCCGACGCCGCCGAGAATCAGCGCGGGCAGCTGGGCCGTGTACGACACCCCGGGCTCGATGACCAGGGCGAACAGGCCGAGGCCGACCGCCTGGAGCGCGAGTCCGGCGGCGACGACCGGACGGCCGCCGATCCGGTCGGAGAGGTAGCCGGCGACGGGTGCGACGAGCAGCGGCATCCCGGTCCAGGGCAGCATCCGCAGGCCGGCCTCGGTGGGCGAGTAGCCGGCGACACCCTGCAGGAACTGGCTGAGCAGGAAGATCGAGCCGAACATGCCGAGGAACATGAGCAGGCTCGCGATGTTGATCCCGAAGAAGGCACGGTTGCGGAACAGCCGCATCGGCAGCATCGGCTTCGCGGCGACGTGGCCGTGCCACACGAAGGAGACCAGCAGCACGGCGCCCGCGATCAGGGCGAAAAGGACGCGGGTGCTGGTCCAGCCGTGCGCGTTCCCGTTGACGAGACCGTAGACGACGCCGAAGAGACCGCCGCTGACGAGCAGCGTGCCGGGGACGTCCAGACGGGCGTCGGGGGCGTACGACTCGGCGAGGCGCAGGCGGGCGAGGGGCAGCAGGGCGAGGCCGATCGGCACGTTCAGCCAGAAGATCCACTGCCAGGACATGTGCTCGGTGAGACTGCCGCCGATGAGCGGCCCGCTGGCGACGGCGAGGCCCGTGACGGCGCTGAAGATCCCGAGCGCCGCGCCCCGGCGCGCGGCGGGTACGGCGGCGGTGAGCAGCGTCAGTGTGAGCGGCATCATGATCGCGGCCCCCACGCCCTGGACCGCGCGGGCGGCGACGAGGGCGTCGATCCCCGAGGCGAGCGCCGCAGCGGCGGAGGCGCCGGTGAAGATCGTCAGGCCCGCGACGAAGAGCCTGCGCCGTCCGAAGCGGTCACCGAGGGCCGCTCCCAGCATCAGGAGGACGGCGAAGGTGAGCGTGTACGCGTTCACCGTCCATTCCAGGTCCTCGAGCGCGCCGCCGAGGTCCTCCCGTATGGAGGGGAGCGCGGTGGTGACGACGAGATTGTCGAGGGCCGCCATGAAGCCGGCGACGCTGGTGATCACGAGGGCCCAGGCGGCACTGCCGCGAGGCGTCTGCTGGTTCTGGTTCACTGCTCCCCCAGAGGGTTAGTTATCAATGACTAACTTTAGCGGGCAGAGAAGAGCGCCGGTCGCGCTCGTGCCGGATCACTCTTCGGCGGGACGTGCGGCGAGATAGAAGCCGGACCAGATGCGGTGATCGGCGGGGAAACCCATGGACACCAGGACGTTGATCAGCATCCCGTAGGCCAGGAACGTGGTCGTCTCGTTCACGTCCGCGCCGAGGTGCAGGTGGACCGCGTCCCACAACTCCAGCCACCCCGCCCGCACCTGCTCGCCGAACGCGTGGTCGCCGGCGGCCTCGGCCGCCGCCACCGCGACGTACGTCTGCATCTGCATCAGCAGCTTGTCGGGGTCGTCCGCGATCAGGCGCTGGTAGGCGGCCGCCATCGCACTCAGGGCCTCCTCCCCCGCGAGCCCCTCGGCGGCCTCGTCGAACACCCTGCGCGTGTCGGCCAGGCACCGCGCGGAGGCGGCGAGGAAGATGGCCTGCTTGTTCGGGAAGAGCCGGAACAGGTACGGCTGGGAGACACCGACCCGCTTGGCGATGACCTCGGTCGACGTCCCCTGGTACCCGGCGCGGGCGAACTCGGTGATCGCCGCACGCACGACGCTCTCGCGCCGCTCCTCCGCACTCATCCTGACCATGCGACTAAGTTAGTGACCAATAACTAATTCCGTCAAGCCCCGAGGGAACGCGTAAGGGGCACCCACAGGGAGGGGCGCCCCTTACGGCATGCGCACCGCTCAGGCGAGCTGGACCACGGCGCGGGACATGCCCAGCACCTTCTGCCCGCCACTCGTGGCCGTGAGGTCCACCCGCACCCGCTTGTCGTCCAGGAGTGCGGCGACCTTGCCGGTGACCTCGATGACCGCGCCCTTGTCGTCGTTCGGCACGACGACCGGCTTGGTGAAGCGGACGCCGTACTCGATCACCGCGCCCGGGTCGCCCAGCCAGTCCGTCACGACGCGGGCCGCCTCGGCCATCGTGAACATGCCGTGCGCGATCACGTCCGGCAGGCCGACCTCGACGGCGAACTTCTCGTTCCAGTGGATCGGGTTGAAGTCGCCGGAGGCGCCCGCGTACTGAACGAGCGTGGCACGCGTCACGGGAAAGCTCTGCGCCGGCAGTTCGGTGCCGACCTCGACGTCCGCGTAAGCGATCTTCGCTGCCATCACGCCTCCTCGGCGGCACGCGCCACCAGCTTGGTCCAGGCGGTCACGACGTGCTCGCCCGCCTCGTCGTGCACCTCGCCGCGGATGTCGAGCACGTCGTTGCCCGCGAGGGACTTGATCGACTCGATGGTCGAGGTGACCGTCAGCCGGTCCCCCGCCCGCACCGGGCGCCGGTAGGCGAACTTCTGGTCGCCGTGCACCACCCGGCTGTAGTCCAGGCCGAGCTGCGGGTCCTGCACGACCTCGCCCGCCGCCTTGAACGTGATGGCGAACACAAAGGTCGGCGGAGCGATCACATCAGGGTGACCGAGTGCGACGGCCGCCTCCCGGTCGGTGTACGCGGGATTCGCGTCACCCACCGCCTCGGCGAACTCACGGATCTTCTCCCGGCCCACCTCGTACGGCGCCGTGGGCGGATACGTCCGCCCGACGAACGACTGGTCGAGCGCCATGGACTGGCTCCCTCCTGATTGACCCCCGGTGGGGGCGGATCCCAGAGTGTGCGGACCGGCCCCGAAGCGGGACCTGTCCCGGACTGACGGCGAGAAACGACACGAGGCCGCCCCCAAGGGGGGCGGCCTCGTGTACGAGCCTGATTCAGCGCGTTTCGCGGTGCGCCGTGTGCGAGTTGCAGCGCGGGCAGTGCTTCTTCATCTCAAGACGGTCCGGGTTGTTGCGCCGGTTCTTCTTGGTGATGTAGTTCCGCTCCTTGCACTCCACGCAGGCCAGCGTGATCTTCGGGCGGACGTCGGTGGCAGCCACGTGAGTGCTCCTTGACGGACGGATGGACGGATGAACGCAGAAAAGAGTAGCCGATCGAAGGACCGACCCCACAATCGGCTACTGTGTGTAGCGGTGACCGGACTTGAACCGGTGACACAGCGATTATGAGCCGCTTGCTCTACCGACTGAGCTACACCGCTTTGACACGGAGCCCCCTCACCCGAAGGTGAGGGTTACCGCACCAGAGCCCCAATACGGAATCGAACCGTAGACCTTCTCCTTACCATGGAGACGCTCTGCCGACTGAGCTATTGGGGCGAGCGATGAAGACATTACACGGTCGCCCGCCGATCGCCCAAATCCGTTTCCCGGCCCTCTGTCCGGCCTGTGCCGGGCGGCTCCCTGCGGCCGGCGCTCCCGCCCCAGGCGTCCCCCGGAGCCCCACGTGTCACCCCACGGCCACGGCCCCGTTGTCCGGCTTTCCTCTCGGGCGTCCCCGACGTCCCGTACGCCACATGCGACCCCACCGGTACGACTATTGCGCTCCTCCTCGAAGGCCATGACGAGCCGCCCTAGGCTCGTCTCACGCTGCGTGATCCTCTCCGGTTCCTCCGGCCCTCCGAACCTTCCGGACGGCCGGTTTCCACCGGTCCTACGCCCCGAGCCCGACCGCCCCCACAGGAGCGCGATGCCCGACAGCCAGCCGCCGCCCCCCGGCGGCGCGACCGCGGACTCCGCAGCGCTGCTGCTCTGCGGCGCGCGGCTGACCGACGGCCGCACCGTCGACGTACGGCTCGGCGGCGGCCGTATCGAGGCGGTCGGCACCGCCGGCAGCCTGCCCTCGCTCGCCGCACGGCTCGATCTGACCGGCTTCCTGCTGCTGCCCGCTCCCGCCGAGCCGCACACCCACGGCGACACGGCGCTCAGCGCGGAGACGCCCGGCCCCGTCTCGTACGAGCCCGACGACATCCAACGGCGCGCCACCGAGGCCGCGCTGCTGCAACTGGGACACGGGGCGACCGCGCTGCGCTCCCATGTGCGCATCGGGGACGTGCAGGGGCTCGGCGCCCTGGAGGCGGTGCTCCAGGCCCGGCGGTCGCTGCGCGGCCTCGCCGATCTGACCGCGGTGGCCGTGCCGCGGCTGCTGACGGGAGCCGCGGGCGCCGAAGGGGTGGCGCTCCTGCGCGACGCCATGAAGATGGGCGCCGGCGTGGTCGGCGGCTGCCCGGACGCCGATCCCGACCCCACCGGCTACGCGGAGACGGTCCTGGAGCTCGCCGCCGAGCACGGCTGCCCGGTCGACCTGCACACCCACGGCGACGACCCGGCCCGCCTCGCCCGGCTGGCCGCCATGGCCGGCGGCCTGCGTCCGGGAGTGACGATCGGCCCTTGCGCCGGACTCGCGAGGCTGCCGCGCGACATCGCCGCCCGCGCCGCCGACCAGCTGGCCGCCGCCGGCGTCACGGTGGTCTCCCTGCCGCAGGGCGGTTGCGCGGGCGTCGAACAGCGGGGCAACGCGCCCGTGCGGCTGCTGCGGGCCGCCGGCGTGACGGTCGCCGCGGGCAGCGGCGCCCTGCGCGACGTCATCGCCAACCCGGTGGGCCGGGGGGACCCGCTGGAGGCGGCCTACCTGCTGGCCTCGCAGGCCGGGATGCGGCCGTCGGACGCGTACGACCGCGTGGCCGGCACCGCGCGCGAGGTGATGGGACTGCCCGAGGTGCGGGTCGAGGCGGGTTTCCCCGCGGAGCTGCTCGCCGTGCGCGGGGAACGGATCTCGGGTGTGCTGTCCCTCGCCTACAGCCGGATCGTCATCCACCGCGGGCGCGTCGTGGCACGCACCAGCGCCGTACGCGAGTACTGCGACTCGGCGGCGGCCGTCGCGCTCGAACTGCCGCGCCAGGGGCGGCCGGACGGCTGTCCCTGAGCGCCCGCCCCGTTTCGGACGTACGGTCGTAGACATGCGCATTGTCATCGCTGGTGGACACGGTCAGATCGCGCGCCGACTGGAGCGGCTGCTCTCGGCCGGCGGACACGAGGTCGCGGGCATCATCCGCAAGCGGGAACAGGGCGACGACCTCCGGGAGGCCGGAGCCGAACCGGTGCTGATGGATCTGGAGTCGGCGTCCGTCGAGGAGGTCGCCGCGGTGCTGCACGGCGCCGACGTGGCCGTCTTCGCGGCCGGCGCGGGCCCGGGCAGCGGCGTCGAGCGCAAGGACACGGTGGATCGCGGCGCGGCAGTGCTCTTCGCCGACGCGGCGGAACGGGTGGGCGTACGGCGCTTCATCGTCGTCTCGACCATGGGCGCGGACGCCCGTCACGAGGGCGACGACGTGTTCGACGCCTACCTGCGGGCGAAGGGCGCGGCGGACGACTACGTACGCGGCAAGTCCGGCATCGACTGGACGATCCTGCGGCCCGGCACGCTCACGAACGACGCCGGCAAGGGCCTGGTGCGGCTGGAGGCGGCCACGGGACGCGGTTCGGTGCCGCGCGACGACGTGGCGGCGGTGCTCGCCGAGATGACGGAGACACCGGCAACGGCGGGGCTGACACTGGAACTCGTCTCCGGCTCGATCCCGGTGACGGTGGCCGTGAAGGACGTCGCCGGGAACTGAACGCGCCGCCCCGACCGATGAATTCCCTTCGCCCGCAAGGCACTTGAGGTCATGAGCCAGCAGACACCCCGGATCAGCCCCGCGATCGTCGCACGCGGAGAGCAGCTCTACGCCTACATCCGCGGTTCCGTACGGATGGACGACTTCGCCGTGGTCGCCGACCGCCTGCCCGAACTGATCGGCTGGCTGGACGCCGGCGGAGCGTGTTTCGCGGGCCCGCCGTTCTTCCGTTTCAACACCGTCGCCACGGACGCGGAGTCGGTGGTCGAGGCGGGCATGCCGGTCACGTCGATGCCGGAGCCGGAGGGCGACATCGGCATGGCCCTGCTGCCCGCGGGCCGCTACGCGACGGTCCGCCACCACGGCCACCCCGACCAGCTCCTCGACGTCGTGACGGCGCTGCGCGCGTGGGCGGCGCGGGAAGGCCTGGCCTGGGACATGACGGAGGTCGACGGCGTGGAGCACTGGGCGTGCCGCCTGGAGTCGTACCTGACGGATCCGCGGGTGGAGCCGGACCCGTCGAAGTGGGAGATCGAACTGGCCTTGCGCCTGGCGGACTGACGCGGAGGGCGGCCCGGGCCGGTGGTGTCCCAGAACCCCTGGTCGCGCCGATCGCGCGCTTCAGTGGCCGGTCAGCGCTCCAGGCGGCCGGTCTCGTGCTCGGCGCTCTCGAACGGCCAGGGCTTCGCCAGGCCGGCACACGGCGGACGCTGCGGGGCGCTGTGGGATGGTGGTCGTGTGACGTTGGAAGACCTCGTCCGGCTGCGCCGGGCCCGTGACGCGATGGACCGCGACTACGCGCAGCCGCTCGACGTTCCGGCGCTGGCGCGCGTGGCCCTGATGTCGCCGGGCCATTTCTCGCGCAGCTTCCGCGCCGCCTTCGGGGAGACGCCGTACAGCTACCTGATGACGCGCAGGATCGAGCGGGCCAAGGCCCTGCTGCGGCGCGGCGATCTGTCGGTGACGGAGGTCTGCTTCGAGGTCGGCTGCACCTCGCTGGGGTCGTTCAGCTCGCGCTTCACCGAGCTGGTCGGCGAGAGCCCGAGCGCGTACCGGGCCCGCAGCCATGACGAGGGCGCCGCCGTCCCGGCCTGCGTCGCCAAGATCCACACGCGACCGGTCAGGAATGGAGAAGCGAAAGCCGCACGCCGCCCGTAGCGTGAAACGCATGGACATCAAGCTTTCGCAGTGCTTCGTCGCCGTCGACGACCACGACAAGGCGCTCGCCTTCTACCGGGACGTTCTCGGCCTGGAGGTGCGCAACGACGTCGGGTTCGAGGGTATGCGCTGGGTGACCGTCGGCTCGCCGTCGCAGCCCGATGTGGACATCGTCCTCGAACCGCCCCTCGCCGACCCGAACGCCTCGCCCGCCGACAGGCAGGCCATGGCGGAACTGCTGGCGAAGGGCCTGCTGCGCGGTGTCATCTTCCGGACCGACGACTGCGACGCCACCTTCGAGCGCATCCGCGCCGCGGGCGGCGAGGTGCTGCAGGAGCCGGTCGACCAGCCGTACGGCGTCCGCGACTGCGCCTTCCGCGATCCCTCCGGCAACATGCTGCGCTTCAGCCAGCCTCGCAAGAACTGAGTTCGGTCCCGCGAACCGGCGTTACCCTGCCGACGAACCCCGCCCCGCACGAGGCTTGGCGCGAGGTGAACGAGATGTCCCCCGCGAACTGACCCGTGCCGGACGCTTGTTGGTCCGGCGCGTGCCCACCGCTGGTTGGTCCGACGCCTCGGGGCAACGCGCCGCGTGGCCGGAGCCCAGAGCCGCCACAGGCCGAAGCGGCATGGACCCCCTGGTTGCTGCGACGCCGAGTGCGACGCCGACGGAGGCCGCGAAGGCGGCCCCGCCTAGTAGATGGAGACAGGATGAGCCGGGCCACGACGGACACGCAGTCGACTGCGCTGCCCGTTGCCGACAGCCACGATCTGATCCGCGTGCACGGCGCACGCGAGAACAACCTCAAGGACGTCAGCATCGAGATCCCGAAGCGCCGGCTGACGGTGTTCACCGGGGTCTCCGGCTCGGGCAAGAGCTCGCTGGTGTTCGACACGATCGCCGCGGAGTCGCAGCGGCTGATCAACGAGACCTACAGCGCCTTCGTCCAGGGCTTCATGCCGACGCTGGCGCGGCCCGAGGTCGACGTCCTCGACGGGCTGACGACGGCGATCAGCGTCGACCAGCAGCGGATGGGCGGCGACCCCCGCTCCACGGTCGGCACCGCCACCGACGCCAACGCGATGCTGCGCATCCTCTTCAGCCGGCTCGGCACGCCGCACATCGGCCCGCCCAGCGCGTACTCCTTCAACACCGCCTCGGTCCGTGCGAGTGGTGCGATCACGGTCGAGCGCGGCGCCAAGAAGGCGGTGAAGGCGACCTTCTCCCGCACCGGCGGCATGTGCAGCCGCTGCGAGGGCCGGGGGACGGTCTCCGACATCGACCTGAGCCAGCTCTACGACGACTCCAAGTCCCTCTCCGAGGGCGCGTTCACCATTCCCGGCTGGAAGTCGGACAGCTTCTGGACCGTGCGGGTCTACGCCGAGTCGGGTTTCCTCGACCCGAACAAGCCGATCCGCGAGTTCACCGAGAAGGAGATGCAGGACTTCCTCTACCGGGAGCCGACCAAGGTGAAGGTCGAGGGGGTGAACCTCAGCTACGAGGGCCTGATCCCCAAGATCCAGAAGTCGTTCCTGTCCAAGGACAAGGAGGCGATGCAGCCGCACATCCGGGCGTTCGTGGAGCGGGCGGTCACCTTCACGACCTGCCCCGAGTGCGACGGGACCCGGCTCAGCGAGGGCGCCCGGTCGTCGAAGATCGAGGGGATCAGCATCGCCGACGCCTGCGCGATGGAGATCAGGGACCTGGCCGCATGGGTCCGCGGCCTCGACGAGCCGTCGGTGGCGCCGCTGCTCACCGCGCTGCAGCAGACCCTCGACTCGTTCGTGGAGATCGGCCTCGGCTACCTCGCGCTGGACCGGCCGTCGGGCACGCTGTCGGGCGGTGAGGCGCAGCGCGTCAAGATGATCCGTCATCTCGGTTCCTCGCTCACCGATGTCACCTATGTCTTCGACGAGCCGACCACGGGCCTGCATCCCCATGACATCAGCCGGATGAACGACCTGCTGCTGCGGCTGCGGGACAAGGGCAACACGGTGCTCGTCGTCGAGCACAAGCCGCAGACGATCGCGATCGCCGATCACGTCGTCGACCTCGGCCCCGGTGCCGGTACGGCGGGCGGCACCGTCTGCTTCGAGGGCACCGTGGAGGGACTGCGGGCCAGTGACACCGTCACCGGCCGCCATCTCGACGACCGGGCCGCCCTCAAGAAGACGGTGCGCGAGCCCACCGGGGTGCTGGAGATCCGCGGCGCGACGGCGCACAACCTGCGCGACGTCGACGTAGACATCCCGCTCGGCGTGCTGACCGTCGTGACCGGCGTCGCCGGCTCCGGCAAGAGTTCGCTCGTGCACGGGTCGGTCCCCGCGGGCGCGGGTGTGGTGTCGGTCGACCAGGGCCCGATCCGCGGCTCCAGGCGCAGCAACCCGGCCACCTACACCGGGCTGCTCGACCCGATCCGCAAGGCGTTCGCGAAGGCCAACGGCGTGAAGCCTGCGCTGTTCAGCGCCAACTCCGAGGGCGCCTGCCCCACCTGCAACGGCGCCGGCGTGATCTACACCGACCTGGCGATGATGGCCGGTGTCGCCACGCCCTGCGAGGAGTGCGAGGGGAAGCGGTTCCAGGCCGAGGTACTGGAGTACACCTTCGGCGGCAAGGACATCAGCGAGGTGCTCGCGATGTCGGTGACCGAGGCCGAGGAGTTCTTCGGCTCCGGCGAGGCGCACACGCCGGCCGCGCACCGCGTCCTCGACCGGCTCGCCGACGTCGGGCTCGGCTACCTCAGCCTGGGCCAGCCGCTCACCACGCTCTCCGGCGGCGAGCGGCAGCGGCTCAAGTTGGCGACCCACATGGCCGAGAAGGGCGGCGTGTACGTCCTCGACGAGCCGACCACGGGCCTGCACCTCGCCGACGTCGAGCAGTTGCTCGGCCTGCTCGACCGGCTCGTCGACTCCGGCAAGTCGGTCATCGTCGTCGAGCACCACCCGGCGGTCATGGCGCACGCCGACTGGATCATCGACCTCGGCCCCGGCGCGGGCCACGACGGCGGCCAGATCGTCTTCGAGGGCACCCCCGCCGAGCTCGTCGCCGCCCGCTCCACCCTCACCGGCGAACACCTCGCGGACTACGTCGGCAGCTGAGCGGGGCCCTCAGGGACACCGTGAGCCGTCGCACCGGATTCCGGCGGCACGTCGCCGCGAACGGCACAGCCGAGGACGGCCCTCCGCACCGCCCGAGGGGGCAGCGTCGGCCGGCCGCTCCGCGGCGGTGGTCCGGGGGGTACGCCAAGTCCCTGAAGGACGACGCCGTGTACGCCGAGCCCCTGAGGGACGACGCCGAAGGCCTCCACCGGCCCCGAGCAGCACCCACGTCCACGGCCCGGTCGGGCCGTGGACGTGGACGTGGACGTGGTGCTGGGGACGTAGCCGCCGGTGGAGGCCGGCAGTCCCGTCCACGTCCCGGTCGGACCCGCTGGTGGAGAGCGGGCTCGAGCGAGACAGGGCCCACCGGCCCGGCCCCGTCGCCCCGCACAGCAAAATGGCCCCTGATCCGCGTTTCCGCAGATCAGGGGCCGTATCTATCGCGTGGCGGCGCCAGGATTCGAACCTGGGTAGGCTAAGCCGACGGATTTACAGTCCGCTCCCATTGGCCACTCGGGCACACCGCCATGGGATGTCGCCCGGACACTCCGCAGTGGGGCGGTGCTCCGTGGCAACGACGTAAACGATACCTGATGCACAGGGGTGCTTCGCCACCGGATTGATCAGCGCTCGGGGCGGGTGCGGGTGGCTAGGCTTGGCGGAGCGGTCCGGGCGGTCCGGACACGCTCCACGCACCCGATTCAAGGAGCCACAGGACATGGCCGACTCCAGTTTCGACATCGTCTCGAAGGTCGAGCGGCAGGAGGTCGACAACGCCCTCAACCAGGCCGCCAAGGAGATCTCGCAGCGCTACGACTTCAAGAACGTCGGCGCCTCGATCGCCTGGTCCGGCGAGAAGATCCTGATGCAGGCGAACTCCGAGGACCGCGTCAACGCGATCCTGGACGTCTTCCAGACGAAGCTGGTCAAGCGGGGGATCTCGCTGAAGGCGCTGGAGGCGGGCGAGCCGCAGCTCTCCGGCAAGGAGTACAAGATCTTCGCCTCGATCGAGGAGGGCATCTCCCAGGAGAACGCCAAGAAGGTCGCGAAGATCATCCGCGACGAGGGTCCGAAGGGCGTCAAGGCGCAGGTCCAGGGCGACGAGCTGCGCGTCAGCTCCAAGAGCCGGGACGACCTCCAGGCCGTGCAGGCGCTGCTCAAGGGGCAGGACTTCGACTTCGCGCTGCAGTTCGTGAACTACCGGTGAGGTAGGACGCCCACCCGGGACGTACGGGGGCGGAGCGGCTCGGGCCGTTCCGCCCCCGCTCTGTCGGGGAGCGCGTAAGGCCGGTGCCGCGCCGTGAGGGGCCACGTCCGATTTCCGCCAGCGCCGGGTACGTCCGGGACGCAGACTCGTAGACGAGCGGGCATGGACGCCCCCGAGGGGCGTCCGGCGAAGCCACCCGCAACGAGATCCCGCAAGGAGGGACGCGCGTCATGACCACCCTGTACGACGTCGTCGACAGCCCGCTGGGCGAACTGCTGCTGGTCGGCGAGGTCTCGGCCTCGGCGAAGGGCGGCACCGCGCTCGCGTCGCTCTCGCTGCCCGGGCAGAAGGGCGGCGCCGTCGTCCAGGACGGCTGGTGCCGCGACCGGGCGGCCTTCGAGGAGATCGGCCGCCAGCTGTCCGCGTACTTCGCGGGCCGGCTGACCCGCTTCGAGATCGAGTACACCGACAGCGGGACCGCCTTCCAGCGGCGGGTGTGGCGCGCGCTGGAGGACGTCCCGTACGGACGGACCACGACCTACAAGGAGATCGCCGAACGGGTCGGCACCTCGGCGGTCGGTGTGCGCGCTGTCGGGACGGCGATCGGGCGCAATCCGCTCCTCGTCGTCCGGCCGTGCCATCGCGTGATCGGCGCGGACGGCGCGCTGCGGGGGTACGCAGGCGGGCTCGAGTCCAAGGAGCGACTCCTCGGGCTGGAGGGCGCGCTCGCGTCGTGAACGACACGCTCTTCCCGAGGGAGCGGGCCGTCATCGCCCCCGGCGCGGTCCATGTGCCCGGCTGGCTGCCGCGCGACCGGCAGCGGGAACTCGTCGAGGCATGCCGGTCCTGGGCCCGCGGCCCGGTGCCGCTGCGGCACACCGCGCTCCCGGGCGGAGGCGTGATGTCGGTGCAGACGGTGTGCGTGGGCTGGCACTGGCAGCCGTACCGCTACTCCCGCACCGCGGACGACGTGAACGGCGAACGCGTCGCCGCGTTCCCGCGGTGGCTGGTCGACCTGGGCCGCGAGGCGCTGGCCGAGGCGTACGGGGACGACCGGACGTACGGCGACGCCTCGGCGTACACCCCCGACACGGCGCTGATCAACTTCTACGACGGCGCGGCGCGGATGGGCATGCACCAGGACAAGGAGGAGCGCTCCGGCGCTCCCGTGGTGTCGCTGAGCATCGGCGACACCTGCCTGTTCCGCTTCGGGAACACGGAGAACCGGGGGCGGCCCTACACGGATGTGGAGCTGCTGTCCGGGGACTTGTTCGTCTTCGGCGGCCCCTCCCGTTTCGCGTACCACGGTGTGCCGAAGGTCTCCGCGGGCACCGCCGATCCGGCGGCCGGGGTGGCCGGCGGGCGGCTGAACATCACCCTGCGGGAGACGGGCCTGTAGCCGGGCGGAACTCGCGGGCTCCCGGCAGACGCACGGGGCAGGAAGTCAGCGCGAACGGGAGTGGCCGAACAGGATCCGGTAGATGATCAGCAGCACGAGCGATCCGCCGACGGCCGCGGCCCAGGTCGCGCCGTCGTAGAACTCGTTGGCTATCGGCCGGTCCAGATAGCGGGCCGACAGCCATCCTCCGGTGAACGCGCCCGCGATGCCGGTGAGCGTGGTGCCGATCAGCCCGCCCGGGTCCCGGCCGGGCAGCAGGATCTTGGCTATCGCCCCCGCGAGCAGCCCGAGGACGATCCAGCTGATGACGCTCATGCCATGAACCTGCCTTTCGAATGGTGTCGTGTCCGGGGACGACGGTGAGACGGGGCGCGGTTGCGCGGATCAGTAGGGTGCGACGCATGACACGGGAGTTGAAGCGCTCGCTCGGGGTGTTCGACGCGGTGGTGATCGGTCTGGGATCGATGATCGGCGCGGGCGTTTTCGCGGCGCTGGCCCCCGCCGCGCGCGCGGCCGGTACGGGACTGCTGATCGGTCTGGCGCTGGCCGCCGCGGTCGCCTACTGCAACGCCATGTCGTCGGCCCGGCTCGCCGCCCTGTACCCGGCGTCGGGCGGCACCTACGTGTACGGCCGGGAGCGGCTGGGCGATTTCTGGGGCTACTTGGCGGGATGGGCGTTCGTCGTCGGCAAGAGCGCCTCGTGCGCAGCGATGGCACTCACCGTCGGGGCGTACGCGTGGCCGGAGCAGGCGCATGCCGTCGCGGTCGCCGCGGTGGTGGCGCTGACTGCCGTGAACTACGCGGGTGTTCAGAAGTCGGCGCTGCTCACCAGGGCGATCGTGGCGGTGGTGCTCGCTGTGCTCGTCGCGGTGGTCGTCTCCTCTCTGGGGTCGAGCGCTGCGGACGTGGGTCGGCTGGAAATCGGCGGCGACGTCTCGGTCGGCGGAGTGGTGGAGGCCGCCGGCCTGTTGTTCTTCGCCTTCGCGGGGTACGCCCGGATCGCGACGCTGGGCGAGGAGGTGCGTGATCCGGCCCGTACGATCCCCCGGGCCGTGCCGCTGGCCCTCGGCATCGCGCTCGTCGTCTACGTGTGTGTGGCCGTCGCCGTCCTTTCCGTGCTGGGCGCCGGTGAGTTGGGCAGGGCGACGGCTCCGCTGGCCGATGCCGTGGAGGCGGCGGGGGCCGGCGGGCTCGGGCCCGTCGTGCGGGCGGGCGCCGTCGTGGCGGCGCTCGGGTCGTTGCTCGCGCTGATTCTCGGCGTCTCGCGCACGACGCTGGCGATGGCCCGGGACGGCCATCTGCCGGGAGCACTGGCCGCCGTCCATCCACGGTTCCAGGTGCCGCACCGCGCGGAGTTGGCCGTGGGGACCGTCGTCGCGGTGGTGGCGGCGACGGTGGACCTGCGCGGGGCGATCGGCTTCTCGTCGTTCGGAGTGCTGGTGTACTACGCCATTGCCAACGTCTCGGTCTGGACGCTGAGTTCCCGGCGGGCGCAATTGACCGCCGCCTGCGGTCTGGCGGGGTGCGTGGTCCTCGCGCTGTCGCTGCCCGCGGTGTCGGCCATCGCGGGGCTGGGCGTGCTGGCCGTCGGCGCCGTGCTCTACGCGCTGCGCCGGCCCGGGCGGGACGGGTCGGCCGACCGCTGAGCGCCGCACACGACCGCCCGCGGGGGGCGGTCGGCGACTCGGCACCGACTGCAGCGGACGAGGCTCAGAGGCTCGCGAAGGGGCGGTCCGAGGGGACGATCTCGCGGCCGAGCGGCATCAGCGACACCGGGATCAGCTTGAAGTTGGCCACGCCGAACGGGATGCCGATGATCGTCAGGCACAGTGCGATGCCTGTGACGATGTGGCCGAGCGCGAGCCACCAACCGGCCAGGATCACCCACAGCACATTGCCGACGAGCGACGGCGCCCCGGAGTCGCGGCGGTCGACGGTCGTGTAGCCGAAGGGCCAGAGGGCGTAGACGCCGATACGGAACGACGCGAGGCCGAACGGGATGCCGATGATCGTGATGCAGAGGATGACGCCCGCGGCCAGGTATCCGAGGAAGAGCCAGAAGCCGCTGAGGATCAGCCAAATGACGTTCAGAATGGTTTTCACGGGCGATGACCTGCCATCTGCTCGAGGCGGGCGATTCGTTCCGCCATGGGCGGGTGGGTGGAGAACATCTTGGAGAAGCCCCGGCCCGGTCCGAAGGGGTTCGCGATCATCATGTGGCTCGCCGTCTCCAGGCGGGGCTCCGGCGGCAGCGGAAGCTGCTTCGTCCCGGCGTCGAGCTTGCGCAGGGCGCTCGCCAGCGCCAGCGGGTCGCCGGTGAGCTGGGCGCCCGACGTGTCCGCCTCGTACTCCCGCGAGCGGCTGACCGCGAGCCGGATCACCGAGGCCGCCAGCGGACCGAGGATCACGATCAGCAGCATGCCGACGAGGCCGGGGCCGTCGTCGTCGTCCGAGCGGCCGATGGGGATGAGCCAGGCGAAGTTGACCAGGAACATCACGACCGAGGCCAGGGCTCCGGCGACGGACGAGATGAGGATGTCGCGGTTGTAGACGTGGCTGAGCTCGTGGCCGATGACGCCGCGCAGCTCGCGCTCGTCGAGGATCCGCATGATCCCCTCGGTGCAGCACACGGCCGCGTTGCGCGGGTTGCGGCCGGTGGCGAAGGCGTTGGGCGCCTGGGTCGGCGAGATGTACAGGCGGGGCATGGGCTGGCGGGCGGCGGTGGAGAGCTCGCGGACGATCCGGTACAGCGCGGGCGCCTCGAACTCGCTGACCGGACGGGCGCGCATGGCGCGCAGCGCCAGCTTGTCGCTGTTCCAGTAGGCGTAGGCGTTCGTACCGAGGGCGACGACGAGCGCGACGAGCAGCCCCGTCCGGCCGAAGAAGCTGCCGATGACGAGGATGAGGGCGGACAGTCCCCCGAGGAGTACGGCGGTCTTCAGCCCGTTGTGCCGGCGGTGCACGGTACGCCCTCCAAGCGGTGCGGCAGGGGAACCCTTTGCGTAGTGGTGCTCCACTGACCAGTGGACCCTTCTGTACTGGTCAACGCCAGGCGAAGGACGCTGGTTCCCCTGTGCTCCCGGCCCCTGGGCGTGGGCCGTTCGGGTGACGGTCAGAACAGCGTGTCCGCGGCGAAGCGCAGCACCAGCTGGGGATAGCCGGAGAGCACGACACCGCCGACCGCGGTCAGCGCGATGGCCACGGTGACGGGCGCGGGCGTGCGCCGGCGCACCGGCTCGGCCTCCGCGCCGCTCACAGCGCCATGGGGGGCGCGGAAGAGGAGCGCTGTCCACTGGAGGTAGTAGTAGAGCGCGATCACGACATTGACGCCCATGACGACCGCCAGCCAGCCCAGGCCCGCGTCGACGGCCGACGAGAACACGGTGACCTTGGCGAACAGGCCGATGATGCCCGGCGGCAGGCCGGCCAGGCAGAGCAGGAAGAAGCCCATCGCCAGGGCGGCCGCGGGGCGGGCCGCGTACAGGCCCCGGTAGTCCTCGATCCGGTTCTGCGGGTGGTTCCGGGCGACGAGCGCGGCGACCGCGAAGGCCCCGAGGTTCACGACGGCGTACATCAGGGCGTAGGCGACGGTGGCGCCGATCTGGTCGTCGCTGGAGTACGCGGCGGCGGCGATCGGCACCAGGAGGTAACCGGCCTGCCCGACGGAGGACCAGGCCAGCAGTCGTACCGCGCTCCACGCGCGCGTGGGCGACTGGCGCAGGGCCGCCACGTTGCCCGCGGTCATGGTGAGGGCGGCCAGGACGGCGAGCGCGGGACCCCAGATGTCGGCGTACGCGGGGAAGGCGATGACCGTCACCAGGATGAGGCCGGTGAATCCGACGGCCTTGCCGACGACGGAGAGATAACCGGCGACCGGGAGGGGCGCGCCCACATAGGTGTCGGGGACCCAGAAGTGGAAGGGAACGGCTGCGGTCTTGAACGCGAAGCCGACGAGCGTCAGGGCGACGCCCGCCTTGGCGAGCGTGTCCAGCTGGCCGGGAACGTTCTCGAGGCCGGCGGCGACCTGGGTGAGGTGCAGCGTGCCGGTCGCGGCGTAGACGAAGCTGACGCCGAGCAACGTCACGGCCGTCGCGGTGACGGAGGACAGGAAGAACTTCAGGGCGGCTTCGCTGGAGAGCCGGTCGCCGCGCCTGAGTCCCACGAGGGCGAAGGCGGGCAGCGACGCGACTTCGAGGGCGACCACGAGTGTGGCGAGGTCGCGGGAGGCGGGCAGCAGCGCCGCGCCGGCCGCCGAGGAGAGCAGCAGGAACCAGAACTCTCCGGCGGGAAGGTCCTTGCGGGTGTCCGTGAGCGAGAGCACCGCGGTCAGCAGCGCGCCGCCGAGGACCAGGAACTGGATGGCCAGGGTGAAGTGGTCGGCGGTGTAGCTGCACGCCTCGGTGCCGTCGGTCAGGCAGAACGTCGAGCGGTCGCCCTTGCGCAGCGGGAGCAGGCTCGCCATCGCGGCGATCAGGCCCGCGATGGCGACGGCGCCGAGCAGCGGCTTGCGACGCTCCTCGACGAAGAGGTCCGCGACGAGGACGACCAGTCCGACGACGGCCGTGATGGTCGGCGGCGCGATCGTGAGCCAGTCGACCGACTGGACCAGGCTGGGGACGCTGTCGGCTGCCATGGTCACGACTTGCCTCCTGCGAGGAGCTGCTGCACTGCCGGGTCGGTGAGGCCGAGGAGGACCGCGGGCCACAGTCCGGCGATGACGGTGAGGGCCACGAGCGGAGTCCAGGCGGCGAACTCGTATCCGCGGACGTCGGTGAGCGGGGCGAACGCCCGGCCGTCCGCCGCGCCCGTGCCGCCCTGGGGCGGGGCTCCCATGCAGACCCGGCGCACGACGACCAGCAGGTACGCCGCGGTCAGCAGCGTGCCGAAGGCGGCGATCGCCATGAAGACGAGGAACGCGGGGCGGCTGAGCCCGTCCCCCGGGTCGAAGGCCCCGAACAGGGCGAGCATCTCTCCCCAGAACCCGGCCAGGCCCGGCAGTCCGAGGGACGCGACGGCCGCGAAGGCGAGCAGACCGCCGAGGCGGGGAGCGCGTCCGTACAGCGCGGCACCGGTTGCTCCGGCGAGGGTGTCGAGATCCGCGGTGCCGTAGCGGTCCTTCACCGCGCCGACCAGGAAGAACAGGAGGCCGGTGATGAGGCCGTGGGCGATGTTGGCGAAGAGCGCGCCGTTGATGCCGGTGGGCGTCATGCTCGCGATGCCGAGGAGGACGAAGCCCATGTGGCCCACGGAGGAGTAGGCGATGAGCCGCTTCAGGTCGCCGCCCGCGCCCTTGCGCGCCAGAGCGAGACAGGCGAGCGATCCGTAGATGATGCCGACGACGGCGAAGGCCGCGAGGTACGGGGCGAACGTCTGCATGCCGTCGGGCGTGATCGGCAGGACGATGCGGACGAATCCGTACGTACCCATCTTGAGCAGGACACCGGCGAGCAGAACCGAGCCGATGGTCGGGGCCGCGGTGTGCGCGTCCGGCAGCCAGCTGTGCAGAGGCCACATCGGTGTCTTGACCGCGAGCCCGATCCCGATCGCCAGAACAGCGATGACCTGCACGGATGTGGTGAGGTCGCGGCCGTTGTCAGTGGCGAGTGCCACCATGTCGAATGTGCCGGCCTTCAGCCCGATGAGCAGGAGGCCGAGCAGCATGACGACCGAGCCGAGCAGTGTGTAGAGGATGAACTTCCAGGCGGCGGGCTGCCGTCCTTCACCGCCCCAGCGGGCGATGAGGAAGTACATCGGGATGAGCACCATCTCGAAGGCCAGGAAGAACAGCACCAGGTCGAGGACCGCGAAGGTCGCGAGAGTGCCGGATGCGAGGACGAGCAGCAGAGCGACGAATGCCTTCGGCGAGGGGCCGGCAGGCATCTTGAAGTAGCCGTGGAGCGCGCAGAGGAAGGTCAGCAACGCCGTCATCACGAGAAGGGGGAGCGAAATGCCGTCGACACCGAGGTGGATCCGCACGTCGAGTGCCGGGATCCAGCTGATGTCCGTCGTGGCCTGCATCCGCGACGGCCGGTCGTGGTCGAAGCCGAGCGCCAGCACCACGGCGGCGGCCAGGACCGCGCCGGTGACGGTCACGCCGTGCCGCAGGACCGCCTGGTCCGGGCTCGAGCCGCGCAGGCCGGGCGGGGCGGGCAGGAGCGCCGCGGCGGCACCCAGGAGCGGGCCGACGACGATGAACGCGAGAAGGAACTGCATCACGGACTCGCTGATATCGATCACGGCTCACGACCCCGCGTTGACGTTGGACAGGACGACGGCGGCGACGGCCAGGACGACGGAGCCCGCGAGCAGCGCGCCGAGGTAGGTCTGCACGTTGCCGGTCTGCGCGCGGCGCACGGCGCTGCCGAGCAGGCGTGCGCCGGTGCCCGATCCGCTGACGTAGGTGTCGACGACCTCGCGGTCGAGGAAGCGGACGAGCTGCGCGGCGGCGCGTACCGGGCGGACGAACAGCGTGGAGTAGACGGCGTCGACGTGGAATCCCGCCGCGGCGTGCCGATGGAGCGGGCCGAGCAGCAGCCGGGCGGGGTCGGACGGGTCGGGAGCCGCCGCGATCGATCCGTAGGCGGGGGTGTGGGCCGCGATCGCCTCGGCCTCCGAGACGGCCGGTTCGGCGCCGGGGTGAGCGGCCACGGCGCCGATGGGGGGACGTGCGGCGGCCGCCGTCGTGTGCCGCCACGCCCCGTAGGTGACCAGTCCGCCGACCAGGGCGACGCCGGTGCCGAGGACGGCGGTGGTGACGGTGGGGGCGAGGGCGTGGCCGTCGAACCAGCCGGGCAGCCGGTCGAGGGTCAGGCCGAAGGCGAGTGACGGCACGGCGAGGACCCAGAGCACGGTGGTCATGGCGACCGGCTCCCGGCCGTGGTCGGGTGCCTCGGCACCGCGGCCGCGGAAGGCGAGCAGCCACAGCCGCATCGCGTAGGCGGCGGTGAGGACGGCGGTCAGCAGTCCGGCGACCAGCACGGTCCAGCCGGCGCCGGTGGGGGCGACGGTGGAATCGCCGAGCGCGGTGTGCTCGGCGGCGACCAGGACGGCTTCCTTGGAGAAGAAGCCGGCGAAGGGGGGGATCGCGGCGAGAGCGAGCAGCGCGACGGTCATCGTCCAGTAGGCGTCGGGCACGCGCTTGGCCAGGCCGCTCATCCGGGACATGGCGGCGAGCGAGTTCGTGCCGGCGGCATGGATGATCACGCCGGCGGCGAGGAAGAGCAGCGCCTTGAACGCACCGTGGGACAGGAGGTGGAAGACGGCGGCGCCACGGTCGCCGACGGCCAGTGCCCCCGACATGTAGCCGAGCTGGCCAATGGTCGAGTAGGCGAGGACGCGCTTGATGTCGTCCTGGGCGAGCGCGGCGAGCGCCGAACCGACCATCGTGACCGCCGCCATGGCGGCGAGGACGGTCATGGCCGCGGCGGACGCGGCGAAGACGGGAAGGAGCCGGGCCACGAAGTAGACACCGGCCGCGACCATCGTCGCGGCGTGGATCAGCGCGGAGACGGGCGTGGGGCCCGCCATCGCGTCGGGAAGCCAGGTGTGCAGCGGGAACTGCGCCGACTTGCCCGCCACGCCCGCGAGGAGCAGGAGTGCCACCAGGGTGGGGTGGTCGATGGCGTCAGCGGCGACGGCGCCGAGGATGCCGCTGATGCGGAAGGTGCCCGCGTCGGCGGCGAGCGCGAACAGACCGATCAGGAAGGGGACATCACCGAGCTTGGTGACCAGGAACGCCTTGAGCGAGGCGGCACGCGCCTCGGGCGTCTCCCAGTAGTGGCCGACGAGGAAGTACGAGCAGATGCCCATGATCTCCCAGCCCACGAGCAGCACCATCAGGTCGCCGGAGTAGACGACGAGCAGCATGGCGGACGTGAACAGGGAGATGAGCGCCGCGTACGAGGGGTAACGCGGGTCGTCGCGGAGATAGCCCGTCGAGTAGATCTGCACGCAGGACGCGACGATCCCGACCAGCACGGCGACGAGCGCCGCGAAGCCGTCGATGTGCAGGGCGAGGTCGATCGGGACCGAGCCCGTGGGCGTGAGCTCGGTCGACGCGGTGATGGTCCGCCCGCCTTGCTGGCGCGCGGCGACGAAGACGGCGAGAGCGGCGGCGGCGAGCGTGGGCAGGACGGCCAGGGGGCGGACGAATCCGGGGGCGGCGCGGCCGAGGAGGAGTCCGGCGGCGGCGCCGAGGAACGGAAGAAGGGGGACGAGAACGGCGAGGGTCGTCGTGGTCACGCGGTGGCCTCGGCCTTCTCCTCGCGGTCTGCGGGTGTGTCGCTGTCGTCGAGTGTGCCGCTGCCGTCGGGTCCGGTCGGCTCGGCCGTGTCACGGAGGCGGTCGACGTCGGAGCTGCCGCGGTTGCGGTAGACCATCAGCACGATCGCCAGGCCGATCCCGATCTCGGCGGCGGCGATGGCGATGATGAACAGGGTGAGTGCCTGGCCGGCGTGGAGCGTGTCGCGCAGCCACACGTCGAAGGCGACCAGGTTGAGGTTGACCGCGTTGAGCATCAGCTCGACGGACATCAGGACCAGGATGGCGTTGCGGCGTGCGAGGACGCCGTACAGCCCGATGCTGAAGAGGAGGACGGCGAGCACGGCGGGATAGGCGAGATGCATCAGCTCTTCCCCTCTCGGGCCGTACGGTCGGCCGCACCGTCGCGGCCCGTGCGGCCGGCCCGGTCCGGCGGCACGGGACCGGTCGCGGCGGGCGGTTCCGGGTCCCGGCGGGACAGCACGATCGCGCCGACGAGGGCGGCGAGCAGGAGGACGGAGAGCGCTTCGAACGGCAGCACCCAGTGCCGGAAGAGGATCTCGCCGGACACCTTGGTGGATCCCTGCACGGGTCCGTCGAGGTCGATCCAGGTGGTGCGGAACGCGTCCACGACGACCCACACCAGGGCCGCCGCGGCGGCGGCGGCCACCGGGAGGGCCACCCACCGGTTGCCCGAATCGGCGTCCGGGGAGCGGCCGATGGGGGCCTTGGTGAGCATCAGCCCGAAGAGAAGGAGGACGACCACGGATCCGACGTAGATCAGGACCTGCACCCACGCGATGAACTCGGCGGTGAGCAGGAGGTACTCGACGGCGAGGCCGCCGAGCGTCACGACCAGCCAGAGCGCGGCGTGCACCAGCTGCCTGGTCGTGACGGTGACGAGGGCCGCGCCGAGCGTGGCGAGGCCGACGAGCAGGAAGGCGATCTCGACACCGGTCGGCGAGAGGAAGCCCTGGGGCGCGGAAGCGGCGGCGAGCGTCATGCAGGGCCTCCCTGTCCCGGTTCGGCGCCGGGCTCGGTGCCCGGTTCGGTACCGGTGTGGGCCTGGACCGCTGCTGCCTCCTCGGCGGCCGCGAGCTTCTCGGCGGCCTTGCGGGCGGCCGCGATCTCCTTCGGCTCCTCGGCGCCCGGGTCGAGTGCGGGCGGCGCGGGCACCGTCCACATCCACTCGCGGAGCTTGTCGCGCTCGTGGGTGAGTTCGTGGATGTCGGTCTCGGCGTACTCGAACTCGGGCGACCAGAACAGCGCGTCGAAAGGACACACCTCGATGCAGATACCGCAGTACATGCAGAGCGAGAAGTCGATGGCGAACCGGTCGAGGACGTTCCGGCTGCGCTCACGGCCTCCGGGGGTGGCCGCCGGGACGGTCTCCTTGTGGGAGTCGATGTAGATGCACCAGTCGGGGCACTCACGGGCGCAGAGCATGCAGACCGTGCAGTTCTCCTCGAACAGGCCGATCACGCCGCGGCTGCGCGGCGGGAGCTCGGGCAGGACGTCCGGGTACTGCGCGGTGACGTGCTTCTTCGTCATCGTCCGCAGGGTGACGGCAAGGCCCTTGGCGAGGCCGCTGCCGGGGATCGGGGACATTACTGGATCACCACCTTGACGATGCCGGTGAGGGCGATCTGGGCGAGGGCGAGGGGGACGAGGGCCGTCCAGGCGAGCTTCTGCAGCTGGTCCTCGCGCAGCCGCGGATAGCTCACGCGCAGCCAGATGACGAGGAAGGCCAGCAGCACGGTCTTGAGGAGGGTCCACACCCAGCCGAGCCCGTCGGCACCGAACGGACCGTGCCAGCCGCCGAGGAAGAGGACGGTGGTCAGACCGCACAGGACGACGATGCCCGCGTATTCGGCGAGCAGGAACAGGGCGAAACGGAGGCCGGTGTACTCGGTGTACGCACCGAAGATGATCTCGGAGTCGGCGACCGGCATGTCGAAGGGAGGACGCTGCAGTTCGGCGAGACCGGCGACGAAGAAGACGACGGCGCCCACGATCTGCCAGGGCAGCCACCACCACTCGAAGGCGTTCAGGATGCCGGGCAGTGAGACCGTGCCGGCCGCCATGGCGACGGACGCGGCGGTGAGCAGCATCGGCAGTTCGTATGCGAGCAGCTGAGCGGCGGTACGCAGACCGCCGAGAAGGGAGAACTTGTTGGCCGACGCCCAGCCTGCCATGAGCGACCCGAGCACGCCGACGCCCATGACGGCGAGGACGAAGAAGATGCCTGCGTCGACGACCTGGCCGACCGCGCTCTCGCTCGGACCGATGGGGATCGCGACCAGGACCAGGAGGTAGGGCAGCAGGGCGACGGCGGGCGCGAGTTGGAAGATGCGGCGGTCGGCGTCCGCCGGGACCACGTCCTCCTTCTGCGCGAACTTCACGCCGTCGGCGACGAGCTGGGCCCAGCCGTGGAAGCCGCCCGCGTACATGGGGCCGAGGCGTCCCTGCATGTGGGCCATGACCTTGTGCTCGGTCTGCCCGATGATCAGCGGGAGGACCATGAACACGGCGAAGACGACGATGAGCCGGAAGGCGACGTCGAGGGCGTCGTTCACGCGGGGTCGCCTCCGGCAGGTCGGTTCGGCTCGTCGGCCTCGGGTTCGGGTGCGGGCTCGGGTACGCGCTCGGGCTCGGGTACGCGCTCGGGCTCGGCGCGCGGCTCGGGCTCGGGTAGGCGCTCGGCCTCCGCGCGTGGCGCGGGCTCGGCGCGCGGCTCGGGCTCGGGTAGGCGCTCGGGCTCGGCCTCCGCGCGTGGCGCGGCGTCGGGCGCGGCTGCGGGGGCTTCACCGGGCGGCCGCGCCTCCTCGGGGGCCGTGCCGGGCGCGCTGGCGGGCGGTTCCTGATCGTCGAAGGCGGGGCGGGCGTGGTGCCAGGGCGCGTCGGAACTGCGGGTGCGCGGGCCGGCAGGAGTTTCCTCGCCCGCGTCCCCCGCATGCCCAGCAGCCGCCGCCTGTGACGCCGAGCCCTCGCTCGCACTGCGCGTACGCCGAGCCGGACGGGCCTCGCCCGCACCACCCGGAGCCGCAGGGGCCTGCGACGCCGAGCCCTCGCTCGCCGTGCGGGTGCGGCGCGGCGGGCGGTCGGCCGTCGCGCCGGGGGCGGCGGCCGCACGCGGGGTGCGGGCGGGCCGGGCCGGTGCGGGCGGGAGCTGGCCCTTCAGCGGGCCCCACTCGTTCGGGTCGGGGACGCCGGGCGGCAGCATCTGGCGTCGCTTGGGCCCGCCGTGCTCGGACTCCCCCGGCTCCTTGGCACCCGGCCATGCCTTGGCCACCCGGGCGGCCAGGACGAAGTCCTTGCGCAGCGGGTGCCCTTCGAAGCCCTCGGGAAGGAGCAGGGGATCGAGGTGCGGATGCCCGGTGAAGTCGACGCCGAACATCTCGTGCGTCTCGCGCTCGTGCCAGCTCGCGCCCGCGTAGACGTCGACGGCGGTCGGCAGCGAGGGGGCGCTGTGCGGGACGGTGGTGCGGACGAGCAGCCGGCGGACCGCGCGCCCCTCCAGGGAGACGACGTGCGCGCACACGCGGAAGCCGATGCCGGGTTCGTCGACCGCGCTCAGCCAGTCGAAGTAGGTGCAGCCCAGCTTGTCGCGGGCGATCTCCAGCGCCGCGATCCAGGTGCCGGCGGGGACGTCGACGGTGAGGAGGTCGTAGCCGCGTTCGGCGGTGGCCTCTTCGCCGAAGATCTCGGTGACGGCGTCCGGGAGGCTGTCGTACGGGTTCACCGCTCGCCCTCCGATCCGGCGTCGGGGCCCGCGCCGGGGGTCAGGGGCGGGCTGACGAGACCGCTGCGCAGTGCCGCGGTGGACGGGCGGGTTCCCCCGCCGTGCCCGTAGCGCTCGCCGAGCGACTCGCGGGCGATCTTCTCCTGCAGCTTGAGGATGCCCTGGAGCAGCGCCTCCGGACGCGGCGGGCAGCCGGGCACGTAGACGTCGACGGGGATGATCTGGTCGACGCCCTTGGTGACGGAGTACGAGTCCCAGTAGGGGCCACCGCAGTTGGAGCAGGCGCCGAAGGAGATGACGTACTTGGGCTCGGGCATCTGCTCGTACAGACGCTTCACGGCAGGTGCCATCTTGTCCGTCACCGTGCCGGAGACGATCATCAGGTCGGCCTGGCGCGGGCCCGGCGCGAAGGGGATCACGCCGAGGCGGATGAAGTCGTGCCGGGCCATGGAGGCCGCGATGAACTCGATCGCGCAGCAGGCGAGCCCGAAGTTGAAGACCCACAGGCTGTAGCGGCGGCCCCAGTTGAGGACGACCTTCATCGGCTCGGGGGCAAGGCGCGCCAGTGCGCCGAGCCGCCGGGGCTCGGGAAGGTCCACGGGAGTCACGCCCATGTCAGGACGCCCTTCTTGTACGCGTAGAGCAGTCCCACGGCCAGGAAGCCGAGGAAGATGAACATTTCGACGAGCGTCGTCGCGCCGTAGCCCCCGGCGGCGAAGACGGTCGCCCACGGGAAGAGGAAGATCGAGTCGACGGCGAAGATCACGTACAGGAAGGCGTAGACGTAGTAACGGACCTGGGTGTGGGCCCAGCCCTCGCCCACGGGGTCGACACCGCACTCGTAGGTGAGCAGCTTCTCCGGGGTCGGCACCACCGGCCGCAGCAGCCGCCCGGCGCCGAAGGCCACGGCGACGAACAGCACGCCGATCACCGCGAGCAGTCCGACGACCGAGTAGCTCTGGAAGTAGTCCGCCGCGGTGACGACCACGGTCCTTTCCGGCACGTCCGCCCTCGCTCCCTGACTCGTTGACCTCGTCGGCGCCTGTTCGACGGCGTTCGACGTCGTCGGTCCCTACGCACCGGAGTCTAGGCCCTGCTAAAGGGAGCGTAAGCAGTCGCGTCAGGGATCAGGTGGGGTTGTCCCCACCTGATCCCACCCAGGAACCCCATGGCGTGCGCTGTCCCCGCCCGGCAGGCTGGCCCTCATGACCGCGAGCAACGCCACTTTGGACAACGGAGGACCGCCCCCCGTGCGCTTCGCTTTCGACCGCCGCACCTGGAAAGAGGTCGCGCACCTGCTGGGCGATTTCCCCGTCTCGCTGCTCGCCTTCGTCTACGTCGCGGTCACCGTGGTCGCCGGCGTGGGCCTGTCGGTCACCGTGATCGGCCTGCCCCTGCTGGCCCTCGGGCTCGCGGGCGCGCGCCGGATCGGTCGGGCGGAGCGGGCCAGGGCCCGCGCGCTGCTCGGCGTGGAGGTCGACGAGCCCAGCCCGCTCGGCCGTCCCGAGGGAGGCGGCCTGGTCCCCTGGGTCTGGTCGCGGCTGAAGGACCCGGTGGCGTGGCGGACGGTGCTGTACTCGTTCGTCCGGCTGCCGTGGGGTGTGCTGACGTTCGCCCTCACGCTGGTGGGGCTGCTCGTGCTGTGGCCGGTGCTGCCGTTCCTGGCGCATGCCATGGCGAGTGCGGACCGTGCGATGGTGCGCGGCCTGCTGTCGCCGTCGGACGAACTGGAGCGGCGCATCGCCGAGTTGGAGTCCGACCGGGGCGTCGTGATCGACACCGCCGCGGCCGATCTGCGCCGTATCGAACGCGATCTCCACGACGGCGCCCAGGCCCGGCTCGTCGCGCTCGCGATGGGGCTCGGCCTCGCCAAGGAGAAGCTCCTGGAGGATCCCGACGCCGCGGCGGCGATGGTCGACGAGGCGCACGGCGAGGTGAAGCTCGCGCTCCAGGAGCTGCGGGACCTCGCCCGCGGCATCCACCCCGCCGTGCTCACCGACCGCGGCCTCGACGCCGCTCTGTCCGCGATCGCGTCCCGCTGCACGGCCCCGGTGACGGTGACGGTGGATCTGGCCGAACGGCCCGCGGAGGCGATCGAGGGGATCGCGTACTTCACGGTCTCGGAGCTCCTGCAGAACGTCAGCAAGCACGCGCAGGCGACCCGTGTGTCGGTGGACGTGTGGCGGGCGGACGAGCGGCTGCTCATCCAGGTCGTGGACGACGGCAAGGGCGGGGCGCGGCTGGACGGCGGCACCGGGATGGCGGGGCTGGCCGAACGGCTGGGCGCGGTGGACGGCCTCTTCGCGCTGGACTCGCCGGCGGGCGGCCCGACCACGGTCACGGCCGAGCTGCCCTGGCGCGCGCGGACGGCGCACGGCGGGCGCTGAGGACCGCGGTCGCCGCCGCTGAGGACCACGGTCGCCGGCGCTGTGGCCCGGGGTCTCCGCTTCGCGGTCGCCGAGGACCGGGATCGCCGGCCCTCAGGAAGGGTGCGGATCGGCCCGCCGCACGAGGGCGACGCCGGGCCGCCGGCCGCCTCCCGTGGTGGGGAAAACCCCCCCGCGCGAACGGATACCGCCCTCATGGTGAGCGACGCGCCCCTGCCAGCAGGCTTGTGGACATGACAGCCCGCCCCGCCGAACGAGACCTCATCACAGAACGAGACCTCATCGCAGAACGGACCACGTCGATGGCCATGGACCACGGATACGGCGCAGTGCCCCGGTCACGCACGCACTTCCTGCCTCCCGTACTGCGCGCGCCGCTGGAGGGCAGGGCCTGGCGGGAGTTCGGATGGATCCTGCTCAGCCTGCCCCTGAGCGTGCTGCTCTTCGCCTTCGCCGTCTCCCTGACCGCCGCGAGCGCCGGCCTGCTCGTCACCTTCCTCGGTGTGCCGCTGCTCGCGGGGTCGTTCGCCGTGCTGCGCGGTTTCGGCGCGGTGGAGCGGGGCCGCGCCAGGGCTCTGCTGAACGTGGACGTCGCCGCGCCCGAGCCCGTCCGCGTCAGGAGGAGCGGCGCCGCCGGCTGGATCGGGGGCGTCCTCAAGAGCGGGGCCTCCTGGCGGCACCTGCTGTACGCGGTCCTCCACTTCCCCTGGGCCGTCTTCGGCTTCTGCCTCGCGGTGCCTCTGTGGACGTCGGGCTGGGCGCTGCTCCTCTATCCGCTGTGGCAGTGGGTCTTCCCCATGTACGCGGGCATCGAGCGGGCTGCAGCTCTACGGCGACGGAACGCACAGCTTCTACCTCGACTCCCCCTTCGAGATCGCCGTCACCAGCCTCATCGGCCTGCTGCTCACCCTGGCCACGCCCTGGGTGGTCCGCGCGCTGACCGGCGTCGACCGGCTGATGGTGGCCGGGCTGCTCGGCCCCTCCCGGCTGGCCACCCGCGTCGTCGAGCTGGAGTCGGACCGGGGCGTGGTCGTCGACACGGCCGCGGCCGATCTGCGCCGTATCGAACGCGATCTCCACGACGGCGCCCAGGCCCGGCTCGTCGCGCTCGCCATGGACCTCGGGCTCGCCAAGGAGAAGCTGTCCGAGGACCCGCAGGCGGCGGCCCGCATGGTCGACGAAGCGCACGGCGAGGTGAAGGTGGCGCTGCGGGAGCTGCGCGACCTGGCCCGCGGCATCCACCCCGCCGTGCTCACCGACCGCGGCCTGGACGCCGCGCTGTCCGCCGTCGCCTCGCGCTGCGCGGTGCCGGTGACGGTCGAGGTCGATCTGGACCGCAGGCCGGCGGCGGCGATCGAGGGCATCGCGTACTTCACGGTCTCGGAGCTCCTGCAGAACGTCAGCAAGCACGCGCGGGCGACCCGGGCCTCGGTCGGCGTCTGGCGCTCGCAGGACCGGCTGATGCTCCAGGTGACGGACGACGGCAGGGGCGGCGCGGCCCCGGCGGCGGGCAGCGGTCTGGCCGGGCTCGCGGACCGGCTCGGCGCGGTGGACGGCATCCTCGCCGTCGATTCCCCGGCGGGCGGCCCGACCACCGTCACGGCGGAGCTGCCGTGGCGCGGCTGATCCGCAGGCGCCCCCTACCCACCGGCCCGGCCCCGCGACGCACCGGAGCCGCGCCGTCCCCACCGGTCCGCCCCCGTCCCGGTCGGCGACGCACCCGAAGCGCGACCCGTCCCCGAAGCCCGGCCCGCCCCTCAACCCTCCACCCCCGCTGCGTCCCCCGAACGGCGGCCCGGACGCGCGGCCCCGGCCCTGCACATGCCTGCGGACAACGGCGGCATCCCGGCAATACCGCCGGCCTGGACCCGATCTCGAGACGAAGCTGGAATGCTGGGCAGCGCAGGCGCGGAAGGATCATCGAACAGGGGGGACGCAGGACTGTGGAGGACAGGGTGCGGGTGGTCATCGCCGAGGATTCGGTACTGCTCCGGGAGGGTCTGACCCGGCTGCTGACCGACCGCGGGCACGACGTCGTGGCGGGCGTCGGCGACGCGCAGGCACTGATCAAGACCGTTGCCGAGCTGGCGGACCGGGACGCGCTGCCGGACGTCGTGGTCGCCGACGTACGGATGCCGCCCACCCATACGGACGAGGGCGTCCGGGCCGCGGTGCAGCTGCGCCGCGAGCACCCCGCGGTCGGCGTGCTGGTTCTGTCCCAGTACGTGGAGGAGCAGTACGCGACCGAGCTGCTCGCGGGCAGCACCCGCGGGGTGGGCTATCTGCTGAAGGACCGGGTAGCCGAGGTACGAGAGTTCGTGGACGCCGTCGTGCGGGTGGCCCGCGGAGGCACCGCGCTCGATCCGGAGGTCGTGGCGCAGCTGCTCGGCCGGAGCCGCAAGCAGGACGTCCTCGCCGGGCTCACCCCCCGGGAACGGGAGGTCCTCGGTCTGATGGCCGAGGGCCGGACGAACTCGGCGATCGCCAAGCAGCTCGTCGTGAGCGACGGCGCGGTGGAGAAGCACGTGAGCAACATCTTCCTCAAGCTCGGCCTCTCCCCCAGCGAGGGGGACCACCGGCGTGTGCTGGCCGTGCTGACGTACCTGAATTCCTGAACTTCCGCCCGCCGCATCCGGCGGCGGTGCCGACACCCGGGGCCCAGGACCGAAGAATGACGAGGGGAAGAGATACGGGAGAGAATCCTGGGACGGGTGAAGCATGACAAACCAGGGCGACACGACGTCTCATAGGGGCGTCCAACATATGAGCGGTCCAGGGAAGGCGACCCTTACCGTCGTAGGGTTGCCAGTGGGACGGTCGGTGGACCGGCCGCCCGGAGGAGCCGCCTCGAGGGAGGTCCAGTTCAGTGACCAGTCAGGTCAGTAGCGCGGCCGATCAGGCCGACGAGGCCAACGGCGGCCATGAGGCCGTCGTCGGCGAGCAACGCAGGCCCGCAGGCGACAAGGAGATCCGCCGACTGGACCGGGTGATCATCCGCTTCGCGGGTGACTCCGGTGACGGCATGCAGCTGACGGGTGACAGGTTCACCTCCGAGACGGCGTCGTTCGGCAACGACCTGTCCACGCTGCCGAACTTCCCCGCGGAGATCCGGGCCCCCGCCGGAACCCTGCCGGGTGTCTCCAGCTTCCAGCTGCACTTCGCCGACCACGACATCCTCACGCCCGGCGACGCGCCGAACGTGCTGGTCGCGATGAATCCGGCGGCGCTCAAGGCCAACATCGGCGACGTGCCGCGCGGCGGCGAGATCATCGTCAACACGGACGAGTTCGCCAAGCGCGCGATGGCCAAGGTCGGCTACGACACCTCTCCGCTGGAGGACGGCTCGCTGGACGCGTACCACGTCCATCCCGTGCCGCTGACGACGCTGACAATCGAGGCGCTCAAGGACTTCGGCCTTTCCCGCAAGGAGGCCGAGCGCAGCAAGAACATGTTCGCGCTGGGGCTGCTCAGCTGGATGTACCACCGGCCGACCGAGGGCACGGAGTCCTTCCTGCGGACGAAGTTCGCGAAGAAGCCGGCCATCGCCGAGGCGAACATCGCCGCCTTCCGCGCCGGGTGGAACTTCGGCGAGACGACCGAGGACTTCGCGGTCTCCTACGAGGTCGCCCCGGCCACCAGCGCCTTCCCCGCGGGAACGTACCGCAACATCTCCGGCAACCTCGCCCTGTCCTACGGCCTGATCGCCGCGAGCAAGCAGGCCGATCTCCCGCTGTACCTGGGCTCGTACCCGATCACCCCGGCCTCGGACATCCTGCACGAGCTGTCCAAGCACAAGAACTTCGGCGTGCGCACCTTCCAGGCCGAGGACGAGATCGCCGGGATCGGCGCTGCGCTGGGCGCGGCGTTCGGCGGTTCGCTGGCGGTGACCACCACCTCCGGTCCGGGTGTGGCGCTGAAGTCGGAGACGATCGGGCTCGCCGTGTCGCTGGAGCTGCCGCTGCTGGTGGTGGACATCCAGCGCGGCGGCCCCTCCACCGGTCTGCCGACCAAGACCGAGCAGGCGGACCTGCTGCAGGCCATGTACGGGCGCAACGGCGAGGCTCCGGTGCCGGTCGTCGCCCCCCGCACCCCGGCCGACTGCTTCGACGCGGCCATCGAGGCGGCCCGGATCGCGCTGACGTACCGGACCCCGGTCTTCCTGCTGTCCGACGGGTACCTCGCCAACGGCTCCGAGCCCTGGCGCATTCCCGACACCGACGAACTGCCCGACCTGCGCGTCCAGTTCGCCACCGGACCGAACCACACGCTGGACGACGGCACCGAGGTGTTCTGGCCCTACAAGCGCGACCCGCAGACGCTGGCCCGCCCCTGGGCGCTGCCCGGCACGCCCGGCCTGGAGCACCGCATCGGCGGCATCGAGAAGCAGGACGGCAGCGGCAACATCTCGTACGACCCGGCCAACCACGACTTCATGGTCCGCACCCGGCAGGCCAAGATCGACGGCATCGAGGTGCCCGACGTCGACGTCGACGACCCGGACGGCGCTCGGACCCTGGTGCTCGGATGGGGCTCGACGTACGGCCCGATCACGGCCGCCGTACGCCGCCTGCGGGCCGCGGGGCTGCCCATCGCGCAGGCCCATCTGCGCCACCTGAACCCCTTCCCGGGGAATCTCGGGGACGTACTCGGGCGTTACCCGAAGGTAGTGGTACCGGAGATGAACCTCGGCCAGCTCGCCGCCCTGATCCGGGCGAAGTACCTGGTCGACGCGCAGAGCCACACCCAGGTGAACGGGATGCCGTTCAAGGCGGAGCAGCTCGCAGAAGCTCTCAAGGAGGCCATCAATGACTGAGGCGCTCTCGCTGGTGCCCAAGGCCGAGGCCAAGCAGTCCATGAAGGACTTCAAGTCCGATCAGGAAGTGCGCTGGTGCCCCGGTTGCGGTGACTACGCGATCCTCGCCGCCGTGCAGGGCTTCATGCCCGAGCTCGGCCTGGCGAAGGAGAACATCGTCTTCGTCTCCGGCATCGGCTGCTCCTCGCGCTTCCCGTACTACATGAACACGTACGGGATGCACTCCATCCACGGCCGCGCCCCCGCCATCGCGACCGGCCTCGCCTCCTCCCGCCGCGACCTCTCCGTCTGGGTCGTCACCGGGGACGGCGACGCGCTGTCCATCGGCGGCAACCACCTGATCCACGCCCTGCGCCGCAACGTGAACCTCAAGATCCTGCTGTTCAACAACCGGATCTACGGCCTCACCAAGGGCCAGTACAGCCCGACCTCCGAGCTCGGCAAGATCACCAAGTCGACGCCGATGGGGTCGCTGGACGCCCCGTTCAACCCGGTCTCCCTGGCGCTGGGGGCCGAGGCCTCGTTCGTCGCGCGCTCCGTCGACTCCGACCGCAAGCACCTCACCGAGGTGCTGCGGCAGGCCGCCGACCACCAGGGCACCGCGCTCGTCGAGATCTACCAGAACTGCAACATCTTCAACGACGGCGCATTCGAGATCCTCAAGGACAAGCAGCAGGCGGAGGACGCCGTGATCCGGCTGGAACACGGAAAGCCGATCCGGTTCGGCCCCGAGCTGTCCAAGGGCGTGGTCCGCGACGAGCGGACCGGTGACCTCACGGTGGTGCGGGTGACGGCGGAGAACGAGTCCAGGGTCCTCGTCCACGACGCACACAACCCCAGTCCCACCACGGCCTTCGCGCTGTCCCGGCTCGCCGACAACGACACGCTGCACCACACGCCCATCGGCGTCCTGCGCAGCGTGGAGCGGCCGGTCTACGACACGCTCATGGCCGACCAGCTCGAAACGGCCGTGGAGCAGAACGGCAAGGGCGATCTCGCGGCGCTCCTCGCCGGCAACGACACCTGGACGGTCGTCGGCTGAGGCCGCCCCACTCGCGAAAGGGCCGGGAGCAGTGCTCCCGGCCCTTTCGCGTGCGCGTCGGCGGGCGGGGACGCGGACCTGGTCAGACGGTCTCCGCCGCGCGGGCCTTCCCGTCGTCGTACGCGGCCCGGGCCGCCTGCACGTCGGCCACCCGCCGCTCCGTCCAGCGCGCGAGGTCCCACACCTGCCGGGCGGCCTCCCTGCCCAGCCCGGTGAGCGAGTAGTCGACGCGCGGCGGGATGACGGGCTTGGCGTCGCGGTGCACGAAGCCGTCCCGCTCCAGCGTCTGGAGGGTCTGGGCCAGCATCTTCTCGCTGACGCCGCCGACGTGCCGGCGCAGCTCGCTGAACCGGTACGACCGCTCCAGCAGGGCGGCGAGCACGAGCACCCCCCAGCGGCTGGTCACGTGCTCCAGGATCAGCCGGGACGGGCACATCTCGCGGTTCACGTCCGGGGCCCCGGCCCCATTGCTGCTTACGGCCATGCCAGTACCTTACTTCAAAGTGGGTACTTTCGAATTGTTAGCGCCCTCTCTAGGGTGGTTTCACCAGGCGGATGACGCACGTGAAGCACGCGAAACGGAGAAACCACCCATGAGCATCGTTGTCACCGGAGCCACCGGAGCCCTCGGCCGTCTCGTCGTCGACGAGCTGCTCGCCGCCGTCCCGGCCGACCGGATCGCCGCGGTGGTCCGCGACAAGGAGAAGGCGGCGGACCTCGCGGCGCGCGGCGTCGAACTGCGGATCGCCGACTACAGCGAGCCGGCCACCCTCGACGGCGCCTTCCGCGCCGGGGACCGGGTGCTGCTGATCTCCGGCAGCGAGGTCGGCCGACGCGTCGCGCAGCACGCCGCCGTGATCGAGGCGGCGAAGGCCGCGGGCGTCGCACAGCTCGCGTACACCGGCGTACTGGGCGGGCCGGACGCGGACTTCGACCTGGCGGCCGAGCACAAGGCGACCGAGGAGCTGATCCTCGACTCCGGGCTGCCGTACACCTTCCTGCGCAACGGCTGGTACACCGAGAACTACACGGGCAACCTCGGCCCCGTACTGGAGCACGGCACCGTCGTCGGGAACGCCGGCGACGGCCGGATCGCCTCGGCCACGCGTGCCGACTACGCGGCCGCCGCGGCCGCTGTGCTGACGGGCGAGGGCCACCTCGGCGCGGCCTACGAGCTGAGCGGCGACGCCGCCTGGTCCCTCGCCGAGTACGCCGCCGAGCTGTCGCGGCAGACCGGCCGCACCATCACGTACACCGAGGTCCCGGCCGAGACGCACCTCGGCATCCTCACCGGCGCGGGTGTTCCGGAGCCGTTCGCCCGCATCCTCGTCGACGTCGACAGGGCCATCGGCCGCGGGCTGCTGGCCCGCACCACCGGCGATCTGGCGCGGCTGGCCGGGCGGCCCACCACACCGCTCGCCGAGACGGTCGCGACGGCGCTGGCCACCGCCTGACCCCCCGCTTCGGCGATCGCCGCCCCGCCCGCGCCAGGCACGATCCGTCATGACCGTATGGCGATACGGACATGACATACCGCCCTCGCGCGCGTACCTTCTTGGGGGAACGCGCGCGCAGGGGCAGGAGGGTCAGTGAAGTCGCAGAACGAACAGCGGGCAGGGCTGCTGTACGGGATCGGCGCCTACGGCATGTGGGGTCTGGTCCCCCTTTTCTGGCCTCTGCTCAAGCCGTCCGGGGCGATGGAGATCCTGGCCCACCGGATGGTGTGGTCCCTGGCGATCGTGGCGGTCGCCCTGCTCGCGCTGAAGCAGTGGGGCTGGGTACGCGAACTGGTACGGCAGCCGCGCAAGCTGGGCCTGATATCGGTCGCCGCGACGGTGATCACCGTCAACTGGGGCGTCTACATCTGGGCCGTGAACTCCGGCCATGTCGTCGAGGCCTCGCTGGGCTACTTCATCAACCCCCTGGTCACCATCGCCATGGGCGTCCTGCTGCTGAAGGAGCGCCTGAGGCCCGCGCAGTGGGCGGCCGTGGGCATCGGCTTCGGCGCGGTGCTGGTCCTGGCGATCGGCTACGGCAGGCCGCCGTGGATCTCGCTGACGCTCGCGTTCTCCTTCGCCACCTACGGGCTGGTGAAGAAGAAGGTCAACATCGGCGGCCTGGAGTCGCTGGCGGCCGAGACGGCGATCCAGTTCCTGCCGGCGCTCGGCTTTCTGCTGTGGCTGGGCGCGAACGGCTCGTCGACCTTCGGCTTCCACGGCGCCGGCCATGCGGCGCTGCTCGCCGCGACGGGTGTGGTGACGGCCGCACCGCTGGTCTGCTTCGGCGCCGCGGCCATCCGGGTGCCGCTGTCGACGCTGGGGCTGCTGCAGTACCTGGCGCCGGTGTTCCAGTTCCTGCTGGGGATCCTGTACTTCCACGAGGCGATGCCCGCCGAGCGGTGGGCCGGGTTCGCGCTGGTGTGGCTGGCGCTGACGTGCCTGACGTGGGACGCGCTGCGGACGGCCCGCCGGACCAGGGCACAGGCGCTGCGTCTCGCGGCGGACGCCCTGAAAACGGCGCCGCCCGAGACCGCTCCCCTGCCGGAGGCGTCCTTGACGCCCCAGGCTCCCGCCGCCGCCCAGCCGGACCGCACCGCCTGACCCGCGGCAGCCGGACGCCCGCACCCCTCGCCCCGACCGGCCGGGACCGCCCCCACCGAGCGCGCCTGCCGATGGGGGGCGCGCCCGCGCACCGGGCCGCGCCCGGATCGGGCCGCGCCCCGGGCACAAAGGTGCGCAGGGCCACCTGTCGACCGCCGAGCGGTCCATACACCCTCCCCCGCACTGTCTCCCGGTGACGCGCCCGGCAGGGCTCAATCTCCACTCGAACGGCCCAGCTCCGCCTCTGGTCGCAGGCCACCCCTGGTGGCCGGTGTTACCACCGGAGGACGAGGCCCGGTCACACGGACCGCGGAAACCCACAGAGCGGAGCGAGCGCGTCATGCCCCAACCCCTCGCACTTTCGATCGACTTCGGTCAGGGGATCACCGACGCGTGGTCCGCGGTGGCCAGGTTCATTCCGAAGTTCCTCGCCTTCCTGGCAATCCTGATCATCGGCTGGGTCGTCGCCAAGGTGATCGCCAAGGTCGCCGACCGCCTCCTGCGCAAGGTCGGCTTCGAGCGCATGGCCGAGCGCAGCGGTGTCTCGAACACCCTCAGGGACTCGAAGTACGACGCCACCGGCATCATCTGCAGGATCCTCTACTACGGGATCATGCTGATCGCCCTGCAGCTGGGCTTCGGGGTCTTCGGACCCAACCCGGTGAGCACGATGATCAACGGCATCGTCTCGTGGATCCCGAAGGCGATCGTCGCCTGCGTCATCGTGGTCGTCGCCATGGCCATCGCCCGCGCCGTCCGCGACATCGTCCGGGGCGCCCTCGGCGAGACCTCGTACGGCCGGGTGCTCGCCACCGTGGCCTGGGGCTTCATCGTGGCGCTCGGCGTCATCGCGGCGCTCGGCCAGGCGCAGATCGCGACGGCGGTCACCGGGCCCGTCCTCATCGCCGTGCTCGCCGCCATGGCGGGCATCCTGATCGTGGGAGTCGGCGGTGGTCTCGTCAACCCGATGCGCGAGCGCTGGGAGCGCTGGCTGGCCACGGCCGAGGCCGAGTCGGGCCGTGCCAAGGACACCCTCACCGCCTACCAGCGCGGCCGCGCGGACGCCGCCGCCGGGCAGCCCGTCACCGAGCGCCAGCCCGGCCGTGCCCGCGGCACCGATACGGGCGACACCCAGGAGAGGGGATGGGGCGAGGACATGCCCCCCGGGACGGGCACCGGTCGCGACCCGATGTGACCCCGCGGGTCCGTGTGCCTCACCGGGACACCGCGCACGGGCAGGGCCCGGTCGACGGCCGTCGACCGGGCCCTGCCCGTCGGTCGCGTCAGGCGGCGTCGAGCAGATCGTGCTCGCGGATCAGCCAGCAGACCGCCGTGAGCCGCAGGGTGGCGAAGTCGTAGCCGACCGGCTCGGACCAGTCGGCCTCCGACAGCCAGTCGGTGAACCCCAGGACGTAGTCGGCGAGATCCTCACGGCGCAGCACGTCGCCCGGCTCCGCGCGCACGGGGGATCCGGACCGGCGCTGACTGGGCACCAGCGGCACCAGCGCGTCCCGGACGGCGGCCGCGTGCTGGTCGACGGCGGCGACGAGCCCCGGCTCGAAGGCGAACTCCGAGAGCCGGGGCATGTACGCGGCGGCCACGCCGGCCAGCGGGCAGCCGGGCGGCCCGCCGAGGGGCGAAGCATCCATCCCCTCACGCTAAACCGGGAACAGACCACTCAAGACGTGATGTCCATCGCAAAGCGCCCGTGCCGGACGGCCGGTCACTCCCGTCCCCGGTCGACTCCCAGCGCCCTCTCCACCTCGGCGGCCACCGCCTTCCAGTGCGCCCTGCGGCGCTCGCGCTCCTCCGCGTCCGCCAGGCGCTCCTGGTGGAACCGGAGCACCGCCCCGTCGCCGGAGCGTGCGGCGGAGACGGCGACCTGCGCGGTGCTCGTGCCGTACGTCACGCGGATACGGTCGCCGGGGCGGCAGGAACGGACCTCGCCCGTGACACCGTCGGCCGTCTCGTACGTCTCCCCCTTCACCGCGGGCAGCCGCACGCCCTTGCCCAGCCACAGCTGCACCCCCTCGGGGCTCACGAGGAAGTCCCACACGGCCGCGGGCGGCAGCCGCAGGGTCCTGGACACGCCGATCTCCCAGCCCGCGTCCCTGGTCAGTCCGGTGGTCATGATCCGTCTCCCTCGGCCTGGCGGGCGCGGTGCGCCCGCACCTTGCTGCGGTTGCCGCAGTGCTCCATCGCGCACCAGCGACGGCGGCCGGGCCGCGAGGTGTCGACGAAGAGCAGATGGCAGTTGTGCGAGGCGCACTCGCGGATGCGGTGCGCGTACGGACCCGTGAAGAGCTCCACGGCGTCGCGCGCGACGGTCGACAGCAGCGGGGCCACCCCGGCCCGCTCGGGCATCCACTGCCGCGATCCGTCCTCCGCGATACCGAAGGCGAGTGGCGGCTCGGCGGCGGCCGCGTTCACCGTCGCCACATCCGCCGGGTCAAGGTCGCGGGCGTGCACGCGGGCGCCGGCCATCCGCCACAGGGCGTCCCGCAGCCGGCGGACCGCCGCCAGGGAGGCGGCGTCGACGTCCAGCAGCAGGCCCCCGTGCAGGCGGCCGGCCGCCACCCAGCGCAGTAGGCCGGCCGGCTCGTCCAGCACCTCGTAGCGAGCGAATTCGCCCGGTCCGCCCGTGGTCAGCAGCTCCAGGCAGAGCGCCCCTGCGTCGAAGCGGTAGGGGCGCCCTTCCCGCGTTCGCAGTTCCAGTCCCGGCGATTCCGTTGCCGTCCCACCCATGTAACCAATATAACCGGTTGCCATGACACTGCACTGGAAGCTCGTTGTCGACGCCGCCGACCCGCACGCCCAGGCGGACTTCTGGGCCGAGACCCTCGGCTATCTCGTCGAGGACAACAGCCGGATCGTCGAGCAGGTCCTCGGCTACGGCGGCGTGCCCGTCGAGGCCACCGTGGAATCGCACGGCCGACGCGCATGGCGCGATCTGGCCGCCGTCCGCCATCCGGACGACCCCTACGACGAGAACACCGGTGGGGGACTCGGGCGGCGCATCCTCTTCCAGCGCGTCCCGGAGGCGAAGACCGTCAAGAACCGCCTCCACATCGACGTGCACGCCGCACCCGGCGAGAGGGACGCGGAGGCGGAGCGGCTGCTGCGACTGGGGGCGACGGTCGTGCGGCACGTAAAGGAGCCCGGCGGGGAGTGGGTGGTGATGGCGGACCCGGAGGGCAACGAATTCTGCGTGCAATGACGGCTGTTCGGGTGTTCGACATACGAACACCCATGTCCGGATCCCGCTCTTGACGGAACGTCAACATCTCACTGAACATTCAGCACGCACAGCGCACGTCAAGCTCCAGCGCCCCGGGCCCCGCCGGCCCGGGGCGTCACGCACGTTCCGTTCCATCCCCGTACGGAATCCGGAGCCCCCACATGAACCTCTCCGTTCCCAGACGCACGCTCGCGGCCACCGTCTTCGCCCTCGCCGGGCTGCTCGCGGCCGGCGCGCCGGCGGCCACCGCCGCACCGAGCGCCCCGGCGGCCGCGCTCGCCGCACCCGACATACCCCTCGCAGGCGTCAAGGCGCACCTCAGCGAGTTCCAGTCCATCGCCACCGCCAACGGCGGCAACCGGGCACACGGCAGGCCCGGCTACAAGGCGTCCGTCGACTACGTGAAGGCGAAGCTGGACGCGGCCGGATTCACCACATCCGTCCAGCAGTTCACGTACAACGGCACGACCGGCTACAACCTGATCGCCGACTGGCCGGGCGGCGACCTCAACCAGACCGTCATGGCGGGCGCCCACCTCGACTCGGTCTCCTCCGGCGCCGGCATCAACGACAACGGCTCGGGTTCGGCCGCCGTACTGGAGACCGCGCTCGCCGTCTCCCGCGCGCAGCTGAAGCCCGTCAAGCACCTGCGCTTCGGCTGGTGGGGCGCGGAGGAGCTGGGCCTGGTCGGCTCGCGACAGTACGTGAACAGCCTGCCGACGACGGAGCGTTCGAAGATCTCCGGCTACCTGAACTTCGACATGATCGGCTCGCCGAACCCCGGCTACTTCGTCTACGACGACGACCCGGCGATCGAGCAGACCTTCAAGGACTACTTCGCCGCGCTCGGCGTCCCGACGGAGATCGAGACCGAGGGCGACGGCCGCTCGGACCACGCGTCGTTCAAGAACGTCGGCATACCCGTCGGCGGCCTGTTCACCGGCGCCAGCCGCACCAAGACGAGCGCGCAGGCGCAGAAGTGGGGCGGCACGGCCGGTCAGGCCTTCGACCGCTGCTACCACTCCTCGTGCGACACGACGTCCAACATCAACGACACCGCGCTGGACCGCAACAGCGACGCCGTCGCCCATGCGATCTGGGCCCTGTCGGCCGGCACCACCGTCCCGCCCGGCGACTTCTTCGAGAACGCCGCCGACGTCGCCGTCCCGGACGCCGGAGCGGCCGTCACCTCGACCGTGACCGTCTCGGGACGCACGGGCAACGCCCCGGCCGCCCTGAAGGTGGGGGTGGACATCAAGCACACCTGGCGGGGCGACCTGGTGATCGACCTCGTCGCGCCGGACGGGACCGCGTACCGGCTGAAGAACTCCAGCAGCGGCGACTCTGCGGACAACGTCATCACGACGTACACGGTGGACGCCTCGACCGAGGCGGCCAACGGCGTCTGGAAGCTGCGGGTGCAGGACGTGGCCCGGTACGACACCGGCTACATCGACAGCTGGAGGCTCGCCTTCTGACGGCTCCGGCCCCGGCGAGGCCGGAAGCCACCGCCGCGGGCCCGCGGCCGGAGGTCGTCCGACGCCGCGTCCCATGAGCGCGCCCCGCCGTACGGGGAGTACGGCGGGGCGGCGGGGCGGCGGGTCGGACACCGCGGCGGGCCGGCCGCAGCCGGGCCGGCCGTGGCCGCTACTTGTCCTGGTTGGCCGCCTCGACCAGGGCGTCCTTCGTCACGGCGCCGACGTAGACCGTGCCGTCGTCCGTCATCAGGGCGTTGACCAGGCGCGTGGAGAAGACCGTGCCCTCGCCGAACGTGCCGGTGACCTTGTCCCCGAAGGCGTCCAGGAACTGCTCGGCCTCGGCCGGGACGTCGCCCTTCTCCGGAGCCTCGGCGCCCGCTCCGCCGGGCGCCTCGATCCGGGCGATGGACGTCCAGCCCTCGCCGATGACGTCCGGTCCGGCGAAGTCCGCCAGGCCGCCCTCGAACTCCTCGCGGGCGTGCTTGTCCCCCTCCAGCCTGTCGGCCTCCGTCACCTTCGCCCCCTTGGGCGGGGTGAAGTCGAAGGTCGAGGCGGCGGGCCGGGAGAAGTCGACCTTGGTGAAGCCCGCGTCGACGACGGCCTTGCCGCCGCTGCTCGGCGTGAGCGTGAACTTCAGCGGGGTGCCGGTCTCCGCGTCCACCGCGATGGTGACCGAACCGACCGTCGAGCCCTTCTGCTCGGGCTTGACGACCAGCTTGTACGCGTCCCGGCCGGCCACCTTGGCCGTGCCGCCGACGGTGATCGACGTCGTGCCCTCGGAGGCCTTCAGCACCTCGTCCGCGAGCTCCTTCGGCGTGGCCGGCAGGTCCTCCCCCCGCTTCTCGGCGGAACCGGAGCCGTCCTCGCCCTTGCCGGCCTCCTCGGCGTGGAAGACCTCGTTCGAGGCGCTGTCGTAGCCCCACATCTCGTCGCCGTTGTGGATCAGGCTGTACTCGGCCGAGTCCCGCAGGATCGAGATCTTCTGGCGGTCGGGCCCGTCGGCCGCGATCCGCAGCGTGTGCGTGCCCGAGGCGAGCTCGGTCAACTGGGCCTGCGGGTCGGCAAAGGAGCCCTCGGCGCCCTCGCCGCCCGCCCCCGCGAGCGAGCCGGCCAGACCGTCGAGCGCGGGCAGTCCCAGGTCGGTGGTGATCTTGACGGTGCCGGAGAGCTGCTCGGTGTCGGACGCGGCGATCTTCTCGATCAGCTGCTGAGCGGTGATCTTCGGCAGATCGGGGTCACCGGAGGCGGCGAGCGCCGGGACGAGCCCGATCGTCCCCGCCGCGACCCCGGCCACCGCGAGGGGGACGAGATAGCGGGAGGCCTTGCGGCGCCCCGCCGCGAGGCCGTCGGCCGCCTCGGTGGAGTGTGCGCTGTCGTTCGGTGCCATGGTGTGCCCTACCTCCGTGGTTGGTCAGGGGTGGTGTTCACCATCTGACCAAAACGGCCGCGGGGAAGCGTCAGCCCGCGGGCGCAAACCCGCGTACCCCTCTGGGATGACACCGGCCGCCCTCAAGTCCCCCGCCCCGTAGGGGGCGAGCAGGTCCCGGGGCTCAGCCCGCGCGGTGGACCACCGCGTCGCACAGCTCCTCCAGCGCCGCCTTCGCGAAGCAGTCGGGCAGCGGGGCGAGCATCGCCCGCGCCTCCTCCGCGTAGCGGACGGAGTCCCGCCGGGCCTGCTCCAGCGCCGGGTGCTCGCGCAGCCGGCGCAGCGCCTCGGCGTGCCGCTCGTCGTCGCTGAGGTCGCCGTCGAGCAGGGCGACGAGCTCCAGGTCCTCGGGGCGGCCGTGCGCCTCGGCCGCGGCGCGCAGGTGCAGCACCGGCAGCGTCGGGATGCCCTCGCGCAGGTCGGTGCCCGGCGACTTGCCGGACTCGTGCGCGTCGGAGGCGATGTCGAGGACGTCGTCGGCGAGCTGGAAGGCGACGCCGAGCCGCTCCCCGTACTGCGTGAGAACGTCGACGACCCGCTCATCGGCGCCGGACATCATCGCGCCGAAGCGGCAGGACACGGCGACCAGCGAACCCGTCTTGCCGGCCAGCACGTCGAGGTAGTGCTCCACCGGGTCGCGGCCGTCGCGAGGGCCCGCCGTCTCCAGGATCTGTCCGGTGACCAGCCGCTCGAACGCCTCCGCCTGGATGCGTACGGCCTCCGGGCCGAGGTCGGCCAGGATGTGCGAGGCGCGGGCGAACAGGAAGTCGCCGGTGAGGACGGCCACGGAGTTGCCCCAGCGGGTGTTCGCGCTGGGCACGCCGCGCCGCACGTCCGCCTCGTCCATCACGTCGTCGTGGTACAGCGTCGCGAGATGGGTGAGCTCGACGACGACGGCCGAGGGCACGACGCCCGGCGCGTGCGGGTCGCCGAACTGGGCGGTCAGCATCACGAGCAGCGGGCGGAAACGCTTCCCACCGGCCCGGACGAGGTGCTGTGCGGCCTCCGTGATGAACGGGACCTCGCTCTTGGTGGCGTCGAGCAGGCCCGCCTCGACAGCCGACAATCCGGTCTGGACATCGGCCTCAAGAGCCTGGTCCCGCACGCTCAGCCCGAACGGCCCGACGACGGTCACGAGGGGGTCTCCTGTCTGCTGACGATCACACGGATTGTCGATGTGTCGCTGGATTCACTCAAGTCAGCGTATCCGGTCGGCTTTCGATCACCATGAGCGCCTTCCCGCCACCCCCGGTATGTTCGTGATCAGCCGCAATGACCTGGAACAGGGGCTTTTACCCCTACCCGTGATGGTCCCCGCCGCCCCTCGGCGGGGCCCCGCCGCCGAGGTACAGCCATGCGTATCCGCAGAGACTTTCCGCACGAGACGGCTCACGAGGACCTGCACGTCCGCCTGCCCGACGGCATCGCCCTGTACGCCCGCCTGTGGCGGCCGGTGACGGACGAGCCCGTGCCCGCCCTGCTCGAGTACGCGCAGGACCGGCTCACCGACGCGACAGCGGTCCGCGACGGGGAGCGCCACCCCTGGTACGCGGGCCACGGCTACGCCTGCGTCCGCGTCGACGTGCGCGGGCACGGCAACAGCGAGGGTGTGCCCGGCCCGGAGGGCGGTGCGGCCGAGCTCGCGGACGGCGTCGCGGTGATCGAGTGGCTGGCACGGCAGCCGTGGAGCACCGGCCGGGTCGGCATGATCGGCATCGGCGCGGCCGGCCGGAGCGCGCTGCAGATCGCGGCCCTCGCGCCGCGGCCCCTGCGGGCCGTGGTCGCGGTGGGCGCGAGCGACGACCCGTACGACACCGACGGGCCCTATCTCGGCGGATCGGTCACCGGCGAGTCGCTGCACTCCCGGGCCGCCGCCCGGCTCGCGCACGCCGCCCGGCCGCCGGACCCGCTGCACACGGGGGACGCGTGGCGCGCGATGTGGCTGCGGCGGCTGGAAGCCGTCGAGCCCGGCGTGCCCGCGTGGCTGGCGCACCCGCTGCGCGACGAGTTCTGGCGGAGCGCCGGGATCAGCGACGACACGGACGCGGTGCGGGCGGCCGTCCTCGCGGTGAGCGGCCTGCACGACCCCGCCCGCGACGCCGTGCTGCGGCTCGTGGAGCGGCTGCCGGCGGACCGGGTGCGCGGACTGATCGGGCCGTGGCCGCGCCAGTACCCGGACCGCGACCCCGAACGGGGGATCGGCTTCCTCCAGGAGACGCTGCGCTGGTGGGACCAGTGGCTGAAGGACCAGGACACGGGCGTGCTGTCCGAGCCGCTGCTGCGCTGCCGGCTCGGGCCGTCCGCGCCCCGGCCCGGCCGCTGGACCGGCGAGGACGCCTGGCCGTCGCCGCACGTCACCGTCGTCCCCTACGCGCTCGGCGCCGCCCCGGGCGCCCCCGTACCCGTTTCTTCCCCGCAGCACACCGGGACGGACGCGGGCCGGACGCGCCCCGTGGGCCACGCCGCCGATCTGCCGCCGGACCAGCGGGAGGAGGACGCGCGGTCGGTCTGCTTCGAGTTCCCCGTCGGCACGGCGCCGGTCGTCGTCCTGGGACGGCCCCGGGTGACCCTGCGGCTGCGCCTGGACGCGCCGCACGGACAGGCGGTGGCCCGGCTCTGCGACGTCGCACCGGACGGCGCCTCCACGCTCGTCACGCGCGGCGCCCTCGACCTCGCCGCGCGTGCGGGCCGGGAGCGGGCGCTCGCCTGGACGCCGGGCACGACGGAGGACGTGTCGTTCGACCTGTCCCTGGCCGGGCACACCTTCGCGCCGGGCCACCGCGTCCGGCTCGCGGTCTCCTCCGCGTACTGGCCCTGGCTCTGGCCGCATCCGGACGCGGCGGGCTTCACCCTGGACCCGGCGGGCTCGCGGCTGGAGCTGCCGGTCCGCGAACCGGCCGGGCCCGGCGGCGCGTTCGCGGAGCCCGAGCACTCCGAGCCGCCGGCCGTAGCGGTCCCCCAGACCCTCGACGGGGACCGCCCCCGCCTGCTGCTGACGCGTGACGTGGCGGACGGCCTGTGGACCCTGGACGCGACGCCCCACCGAGGGGGCACGCATGTCCACCCGGACGGCCTGGAGCACACCGAGGAAGCCCGCGCGACGTACGCGATCCGGCAGGACGATCCGCTCTCCGCACAGGCCCGCACCACCTGGACGATCCGCCTCCACCGGCCGGAACTCGGCTGGGACGTCCGCGTCGAGACCCGCTCCGCCCTCACCTGCGACGCGGCCGGCTTCCTGTCCTCGGACGAGATGGTGTGCCGCGACGGCGACGAGATCGTGTTCCACCGCACCTGGGAGAAGCGCCTGCCCCGCACGGCGCACTGACGGGACGACGGCCCGCGCCGGAGCACCTCCGCGTGATCCATTGGGCCCTGCCGCGGCAGGCGGGCGGGCACGTAACGTGTCACCCACACCCGTGGAAAGCGAGGCAGGCACCGATGTCCGAGCAGAGCCCGCTCGATCTGGCCGAGGGCGACCCCTTCGGCCCGCACAACCTTCCGTACGGCGTCTTCACCACGGCCGACGAGCCGGAGCGCCGCAGGCTCGGCGTCCGGATCGGCGGCCATGTGCTCGACGTCGGAGCAGCCGCCCTCGCGCTCGGCTCCCCGTACGCCGGGGTGCTGGCGCAGCCCAGCCTCAACCCGCTGCTCGCCGCCGGGCGCACGGCCTGGCGCGACGTACGGCGCGCCCTGACCGCCTGGGTCACGGTGCCCGCGCACCGGCCCGACGTGGAGCCGCTGCTGCACCCGCTCGACGCGGTGACGATGCACCTGCCGTACGAGGTCGCGGACTACGTCGACTTCTACGCGAGCGAGCACCACGCCACCAACGTCGGAAAGATCTTCCGGCCCGACGGCGACGCGCTCACCCCCAACTGGAAGCACCTGCCGATCGGTTACCACGGCCGGTCGGGCACGGTCGTCGTGTCCGGTACGGACGTCGTCCGGCCGTCCGGGCAGCGCAAGGCGCCCGCCGACCCGGCCCCCGTCTTCGGCCCGTCCGTGAAGCTCGACATCGAGGCCGAGGTCGGCTTCCTCGTCGGCACTCCGTCCGAGCGGGGCAGGCCCGTCCCGCTCGCGGACTTCCGCGAGCACGTCTTCGGGCTCTTCCTGCTCAACGACTGGTCGGCGCGCGACATCCAGGCCTGGGAGTACGTGCCGCTCGGCCCGTTCCTCGGCAAGTCCTTCGCCACCTCGGTGGCGGCCTGGGTCACCCCGCTGGAGGCGCTGGAGGCCGCCCGGACCGCGCCGCCCGCACGGGACTTCGCTCTGCAGCCGTATCTCGACGACGCGGCCGAGGAGGAGCCCGGCGGCTTCGACCTGCGCATCTCGGTCGCGCTCAACGGTCATGTGGTGGCCGAGCCGCCGTTCGCCTCGATGTACTGGACGGCCGCGCAGCAGCTCGCGCACATGACGGTCAACGGCGCATCGCTGCGCACGGGCGACCTGTTCGGTTCGGGCACGGTCAGCGGTCCCGAGGTGAACCAGCGCGGCTCCTTCCTCGAACTCACCTGGAACGGCCGCGACGCCATCGAACTGCCCGACGGCAAGCGCACGTTCCTGGAGGACGGCGACGAGGTGACGCTCACCGCCTGGGCCCCCGGCCCCGACGGCGTCCGCGTCGGCCTCGGCGAGGTCACGGGCCGCGTCGTGGCCTCCGCCTGACCGGCCCGCACGGGCCCCGCCGCCACTCCTCGGCGGCGGGATCCCGGGCGGCCGAGGGCCCGCCCGTCAGAACTCCACGAGCCTGACCACGACCATGAACGAGCCGCAGGCCAGCATGAACAGCGCGAACGCCGCCTTCCACGGGCGGCGCCGGCGCACCAGGTCCCGGCCCGCGCCCGCGATCGCGAAGACCGCGCCGATCACGCCCAGTGCGCCCATGACGGCAGCGGTCCAGTAGGCCCAGGGGTGCTCCCCCAGCAGGCGCAGGAGGAGCAGGGCGGGCCCCAGGAACCCGAGTGGCCACATGTGGTCACCGCCGGACTCCTCCGCCGCTCGGTGCCGGATCTGCTGCTCGGTCATGTCTCCCCCGTGGTCGTCGGCCGTTCGTCTCGCCCCGGGTAGGACGACGCGCAGCACCGCCGGGTTGCCCCGGCGGTACGCGGACACGGCAGAGGGCCCGGTCTCTCCTCGGGGAGAGGCCGGGCCCTCGGGCGTGCCGAGCTAGCGCACGAACACGCTCGCCTGGCCGGCCAGATCCAGGAAGTACTGCGGCGCGAGGCCCAGCGCCAGCGTGACCGCCACGCCGACGCCGATCGTCGTGATCGTCAGCGGGGACGGCACGGCGACCGTCGGGCCCTCCGGCTTCGGCTCGCTGAAGAACATGAGCACGATGACCCGGATGTAGAAGAACGCCGCGATCGCCGACGAGATCACACCCACCACGACCAGCGCTCCCGCGCCGCCCTCCGCCGCCGCCTTGAACACCGCGAACTTGCCGGAGAACCCGGACGTCAGCGGGATGCCGGCGAAGGCGAGGAGGAACACCGCGAAGACCGCCGCCACGAGCGGCGAACGCCGCCCGAGACCGGCCCACTTGGACAGGTGCGTCGCCTCGCCGCCCGCGTCGCGGACCAGCGTGACGACCGCGAACGCGCCGATCGTCACGAAGGAGTACGCGAGCAGGTAGAACAGGACGGACGAGATGCCCTCGGGCGTCGTGGCGATCACACCGGCGAGGATGAAGCCGGCGTGGGCGATCGACGAGTACGCCAGGAGCCGCTTGATGTCGGTCTGGGTGATCGCGACGATCGCGCCGCCGAGCATCGTGACGATGGCGACCGCCCACATGACCGGGCGCCAGTCCCAGGTCAGGCCCGGCAGCACCACGTACAGCAGCCGCAGGAGCGCGCCGAAGGCGGCGACCTTGGTGGCCGCGGCCATGAAGCCGGTCACCGGGGTCGGCGCGCCCTGGTAGACGTCGGGCGTCCACATGTGGAACGGCACCGCGCCGACCTTGAACAGCAGGCCCATGAGGATCATCGCGCCGCCGATCAGCAGCAGCGCGTCGTTGCCCATCGTGTCGGCGAGCGCCGGGTCGATGGTGCGGATGCTGCCGTCGACGACCTCGGCGATACGGGCGTAGGACACCGAGCCCGCGTAGCCGTAGAGGAGCGCGATGCCGAAGAGCAGGAACGCGGAGGAGAACGCGCCCAGCAGGAAGTACTTCACGGCCGCTTCCTGCGACATGAGCCGCTTGCGGCGGGCCAGCGCGCACAGGAGGTACAGCGGGAGGGAGAAGACCTCCAGGGCGATGAACAGCGTCAGCAGGTCGTTGGCGGCCGGGAAGACCAGCATGCCGGTGATCGCGAACAGGACGATCGGGAACACCTCGGTGGTGGTGAACCCGGCCTTCACCGCGGCCTTCTCGTGGTCGCTGCCCGGGACCGCGGCGGCCTCGGCGGCGAACGAGTCGACGCGCTTGCCGTGCGCGGCAGGGTCGAGGCGGCGCTCGGCGAACGTGAACACGGCGACCAGCGACGCCAGCAGGATCGTGCCCTGCAGGAAGAGCGCCGGTCCGTCGACCGCGATCGCGCCCATGGCGGCGATGTGCGCCTTGGTGGTGCCGTATCCGCCGGCGGCGAGCCCGACGACCGCGGCGAAGGAGGCCGCGAGCGCGACGACGGTCAGGAACACCTGGGTGTGGTACCGGATCTTGCGCGGGACGAAGGCCTCCACGAGCACGCCCAGCACGGCCGCGCCGACGACGATCAGCACGGGTGCCAGCTGGGCGTACTCGATGTGGGGCGCGGGGATCTTGCCGAGCGGCTCGACCTCCGCAGCCGTCGTCCACAGGCTGTGGACAGCTGTAGCGCTCACTTGGCCGCCTCCACATCGGGCCGGGGGTCCTGCTTCTGTACGTCGGACATCGTGTGCTCCACGGCCGGGTTGACGATGTCCGTCAGCGGCTTCGGGAACACGCCGAGGAAGAGCAGCAGCGCGATCAGCGGTGCGACGACCGCCAGTTCACGTGCCTTGAGGTCGGGCATCGCACTGACCTCCGCCTTCACCGGGCCGGTCATCGTGCGCTGGTAGAGCACGAGGGTGTAGAGCGCGGCGAGCACGATGCCGAAGGTCGCGATGATGCCGGCCACCGGATAGGCGGCGAACGTGCCGACCAGGACCAGGAACTCGCTGACGAACGGCGCGAGTCCGGGCAGTGACAGGGTGGCGAGGCCGCCGATCAGGAACGTGCCCGCGAGCACCGGGGCGACCTTCTGCACACCGCCGTAGTCGGCGATGAGCCGCGAGCCGCGCCGCGAGATCAGGAAGCCGGCCACCAGCATCAGCGCGGCGGTCGAGATGCCGTGGTTGACCATGTACAGCGTCGCGCCCGACTGGCCCTGGCTGGTCATCGCGAAGATGCCCAGGATGATGAAGCCGAAGTGCGAGATCGAGGCGTACGCGACCAGGCGCTTGATGTCCCGCTGGCCCACCGCGAGCAGGGCGCCGTAGACGATGCTGATCAGCGCCAGCGTGATGACGACCGGCGTCGCCCACTTCGACGCCTCCGGGAAGAGCTGGAGGCAGAAGCGCAGCATCGCGAAAGTGCCGACCTTGTCGACGACCGCCGTGATGAGCACGGCGACCGGGGCGGTCGCCTCGCCCATCGCGTTCGGCAGCCAGGTGTGCAGCGGCCACAGCGGGGCCTTCACCGCGAAGGCGAAGAAGAAGCCGAGGAACAGCAGCCGCTCGGTGGTGGTCGCCATCTCCAGTTGGCCGCTCGCCCTGGCTTCGGCGATCTCGGAGAGCGAGAAGCTGCCGGCGACGACGTACAGGCCGATGACGGCGGCCAGCATGATCAGTCCGCCGACCAGGTTGTACAGCAGGAACTTCACGGCCGCGTACGACCGCTGGGCCGCCGCGTTCTCGTCCGTGCCCGCGTGGGCGCGGTCGCCGAAGCCGCCGATGAGGAAGTACATCGGGATGAGCATGGCTTCGAACAGGATGTAGAAGAGGAAGACGTCGGTGGCCTCGAAGGAGAGGATCACCATCGCCTCGACCATCAGGATCAGCGCGAAGAAGCCCTGGGTGGGCCGCCACCGCTTGCTGCCGGTCTCCTGAGGATCGGCGTCGTTCCAGCCGGCGAGGATCACGAACGGGATCAGCAGCGCGGTCAGCGCGACGAGCGCGACCCCGATGCCGTCCACGCCCAGCTCGTACCGCACCCCGAAGTCCTTGATCCAGGCGTGCGATTCGACGAGCTGGTAGCGGTCGCCGCCGGGCTCGAACCGTACGAGCACGATCGCGGCGAGCACGAGCGTCGCCAGCGAGACCAGCAGGGCCAGCCACTTGGCGACCGTCCGGCGCACGGCGGGCACGGCCGCCGTGGCGATCGCGCCGAGCGCCGGGAGCACGGCCGTTGCCGTCAGCAGAGGAAAGCCTGCGTTCACTACTTCGGACATACCGATCAGACCGCCCTCATCAGCAGGGTCGCGGCGATCAGGATCGCCGTACCGCCGAACATCGAGACCGCGTAGCTGCGGGCGTAGCCGTTCTGCAGCTTGCGCAGCCGGCCGGAGAGCCCGCCGAACGTGGCCGCCGTGCCGTTGACCACTCCGTCGACCAGGGTGTGGTCGACGTAGACCAGCGAGCGCGTGAGGTGCTCGCCGCCGCGGACCAGGACCACGTGGTTGAAGTCGTCCTGGAGCAGATCGCGGCGGGCGGCGCGGGTGAGCAGCGAGCCGCGCGGCGCCGTGACGGGCACCGGGCGGCGCCCGTACATCAGGTACGCGAGCCCCGCGCCGAGCAGCAGCACGACGACCGTCGAGGTCGTGATCGCCGGGACGCCGATGACGGGGTGCGGGTGCTCGAACTGCGTGACCGGCTCCAGCCAGTGGACGAAGGACTCGTTCAGGCTGAACAGACCGCCCGCGAAGACCGACCCGAAGGCGAGCACGATCATCGGGATCGTCATCGACTTGGGCGACTCGTGCGGGTGCGGCATCTCACCGGGGTGCACCTCGATACCGGGCTCGACGCTGGGCGCCGTGTCCGGGTCGGGCGCGGGCTGCCAGCGCTTCTCGCCGAAGAACGTCATGATCATCACGCGGGTCATGTAGAACGCGGTGATGCCGGCGCCCAGCAGGGCCACGCCGCCGAAGATCCAGCCGCGGATGCCGTCGTCGTACGCGAAGGCCGCCTCGATGATCTTGTCCTTGGACCAGAAGCCGGACAGGCCCGGGAAGCCGATGATCGCCAGGTAGCCGAGGCCGAAGGTGACGAAGGTGACCGGCATGTACCTGCGCAGGCCGCCGTACTTGCGCATGTCGACCTCGTCGTTCATGCCGTGCATGACCGAGCCCGCGCCGAGGAACAGCCCGGCCTTGAAGAAGCCGTGCGTCACCAGGTGCATGATCGCGAAGGCGTATCCGATGGGACCGAGACCGGCCGCCAGGATCATGTAGCCGATCTGCGACATGGTCGAGCCGGCCAGCGCCTTCTTGATGTCGTCCTTGGCGCAACCGACGATCGCACCGAAGAGGAGCGTGACCGCGCCGACGACGACGACCGCCAGCTGGGCGTCCGGCGCGGCGTTGAAGATCGCGCCGGAGCGGACGATCAGGTAGACCCCGGCGGTGACCATGGTGGCCGCGTGGATCAGGGCCGAGACCGGGGTCGGGCCCTCCATCGCGTCCCCGAGCCAGGACTGCAGCGGCACCTGGGCCGACTTGCCGCACGCGGCGAGCAGCAGCATCAGGCCGATGGCCGTCAGCATGCCCTCACTCGTCTCGCCCGTGGACTCCAGCACCGGCCCGAAGGCGAAGGTCCCGAAGGTCGTGAACATCAGCATGATCGCGATCGACAGGCCCATGTCGCCGACGCGGTTGACCAGGAAGGCCTTCTTCGCCGCGGTGGCCGCGCTGGGCTTGTGCTGCCAGAAGCCGATGAGCAGGTACGAGGCGAGACCGACGCCCTCCCAGCCGACGTACAGCAGCAGGTAGTTGTCGGCGAGCACCAGCAGCAGCATGGCCGCGAGGAAGAGGTTCAGGTAGCCGAAGAAGCGGCGGCGCCGCTCGTCGTGCTCCATGTACCCGACGGAGTAGAGGTGGATCAGCGTGCCGACGCCCGTGATCAGCAGGACGAACGTCATCGACAGCTGGTCGAGCCGGAAGGCGATGTCCGCCTGGAAGCCCTCGACGGGAATCCAGCTGAACAGCGTGCTGTGCAGGGCGCGTTCCTCCGCGCCCTTGCCGAGCATGTCGGCGAAGAGCACGGCGCCGATGACGAAGGACGCGGCGGCGAGCAGGGTGCCCAGCCAGTGGCCGGTGCGGTCGAGCCGGCGGCCGCCGCAGAGCAGCACCGCCGCTCCGAGCAGGGGCGCCGCGACGAGCAGCGCAATCAGGTTCTCCACGATTCGTCCGTCCCCTTACAGCTTCATCAGGCTGGCGTCGTCGACCGAGGCCGAGTGGCGGGAACGGAACAGCGACACGATGATCGCGAGTCCGACCACGACCTCCGCGGCGGCGACCACCATCGTGAAGAACGCGATGATCTGGCCGTCGAGATTGCCGTGCATCCGGGAGAACGCGACGAGCGCGAGGTTGCACGCGTTGAGCATCAGCTCCACGCACATGAACACCACGATCGCGTTCCGCCGGATCAGCACACCGGCCGCACCGATGGTGAACAGCAGGGCAGCGAGATACAGGTAGTTGACCGGATTCACCGCTTGGCCTCCTGTCCGTCCCGGTCGTGCTCGTCCCGGCCGCGTCCGAGGCGCTCCTCGGAGCGCTTCTCGATCGCCTTGAGGTCCTCCAGCGCGTCGGCCGACACGTCGCGGATCTGGCCGCGGTCCCGCAGGGTCCGGTTGACGGTGAGCTCGGACGGGGTGCCGTCCGGCAGCAGTCCGGCGATGTCCACGGCGTTGTGCCGGGCGTAGACACCGGGCGCGGGGAGCGGCGGCAGGTGCTTGCCTTCGCGTACGCGCTGCTCGGACAGCTCCCGCTGGGTCCTGGCCCGCTCGGTGCGCTCGCGGTGCGTGAGCACCATCGCGCCGACCGCGGCCGTGATCAGCAGGGCGCCGGTGATCTCGAAGGCGAAGACGTACTTGGTGAAGAGCAGCCGGGCGAGGCCCTCGACGTTGCCGCCGTTCGCGGTGTTGGCGACGCCCAGCCCGTTGAAGTTCTTCAGCGAGGCGTTGCCGATTCCGGCGATCAGCAGGATGCCGAAGCCGAGCCCGCAGGCGGCGGCCAGCCAGCGCTGCCCCTTCAGCGTCTCCTTCAGCGAGTCGGCTGCGGTGACGCCGACCAGCATGACGACGAAGAGGAACAGCATCATGATCGCGCCGGTGTAGACGATGATCTGCACGACGCCGAGGAAGTACGCGCCGTTGGCGAGGTAGAAGACCGCCAGGACGATCATGGTCCCGGCGAGGCTGAGCGCGCTGTGCACGGCCCGCTTCATCAGGATCGTGCCGAGCGCCCCGACGACCGCGATGGTGCCGAGCACCCAGAACTGGACGGCCTCGCCCGTGGAGGTGACGGAGGCGGCGAGCAGGTTCATGCCCCGATCACCTTCTTCGAGGCCGGTTCGCCCTCGCCGAACGTCGACTCGGCCTCCTGGACGGTCTCGCCCTTGGAGTGGGCCACCTGCTGGACCGTGCCGGGCGCGGCCTCCGTGACCAGCCCCCGGTAGTAGTCCTGTTCGTCCATGCCGGGGTAGATGACGTGCGGGCTGTCGACCATGCCCTCCTCCAGACCGGCGAGCAGTTGCTCCTTGGTGAAGATGAGGTTCGCCCGGCTGCTGTCGGCCAGCTCGAACTCGTTGGTCATCGTCAGCGCGCGGGTGGGGCAGGCCTCGATGCACAGTCCGCAGAAAATGCAGCGGGCGTAGTTGATCTGGTAGACGCGGCCGTACCGCTCGCCCGGGGAGTAGCGCTCCTCGTCGGTGTTGTCCGCGCCCTCCACATAGATGGCGTCGGCCGGACAGGCCCAGGCGCACAGCTCGCACCCGACGCACTTCTCCAGCCCGTCCGGATGGCGGTTGAGCTGGTGCCTGCCGTGGAAGCGCGGCGCCGTGACCTTCTGCTGCTCCGGATACTGCTCGGTCAGCCGCTTCTTGAACATGGCCTTGAAGGTCACGCCGAAGCCGGCGACCGGATTCTGGAACGCGCTCTCGGATTCCTCAGACACCGTCAGCCTCCTTTCCGTCCCGAGGACCATCACTGTCGGTTTGCGATCCGCCGCTGGCGATCAGTTCGCGGTCGCGGCGCGGGCGCCTGCGCGGCACCGGCGGCAACTCCTGGCCGGGCAGCGGCGGTACGGGGAATCCGCCCGCCATCGGGTCGAACGGGCCCGGTTCGGGCTTCGCGGCCTCGGCCTCCTTCTCCTTCTTGCCGCGGAAGACGTCGGCGACGAAGGACAGGAGCAGGACGGCGATCACGGCCCCGGCGACGTACAGCACGATCTGCTGGAAGTCGTAGTTCTCGTTCCGCAGTGCCCGCACGGTCGCGACCAGCATCAGCCAGACGACGGAGACCGGGATCAGCACCTTCCAGCCGAGCTTCATCAGCTGGTCGTAGCGCACGCGGGGCAGCGTGCCGCGCAGCCAGATGAAGAAGAACAGCAGCAGCTGGACCTTGAGGACGAACCAGAGCATCGGCCACCAGCCGTGGTTCGCGCCCTCCCAGAAGGCGGAGATCGGGTACGGCGCCCGCCAGCCGCCCAGGAACAGGGTGACCGACACGGCCGAGACGGTGACCATGTTGACGTACTCGGCCAGCATGAACATCGCGAACTTGATGGAGCTGTACTCGGTGTTGAAGCCGCCGACGAGGTCGCCCTCGGACTCCGGCATGTCGAACGGCGCCCGGTTGGTCTCACCGACCATCGTGACGACGTAGATGATGAAGGAGACCGGCAGCAGCAGGATGTACCAGCGGTCCGCCTGCGCCTCCACGATCGCCGACGTCGACATCGACCCGGAGTAGAGGAAGACGGAGGCGAACGCCGCGCCCATCGCGATCTCGTACGAGATCATCTGCGCGCACGAGCGCAGACCGCCGAGCAGCGGGTACGTCGAGCCGGACGACCAGCCCGCGAGCACGATGCCGTAGATGCCGACCGAGGCGACCGCGAGGATGTAGAGCATCGCGATCGGCAGGTCGGTCAGCTGCATCGTGGTGCGGTGGCCGAGGATCGAGATCTCGTTGCCGGCGGGGCCGAACGGGATCACGGCGATCGCCATGAAGGCCGGGATCGCGGCGACGATCGGGGCAAGGATGTAGACCACCTTGTCCGCGCGCTTGACGATCACGTCTTCCTTGAGCATCAGCTTGACGCCGTCGGCGAGCGACTGGAGCAGACCCCAGGGGCCGTGCCGGTTGGGGCCGATGCGCAGCTGCATCCAGGCGACGACCTTGCGCTCCCACACGATGGAGAAGAGCACCGTCACCATCAGGAAGGCGAAGCAGAACACGGCCTTGATGACGACGAGCCACCAGGGGTCGCGCCCGAACATCGACAGGTCCTCGAGAGCCAGGACGCTGCGCTGTGCTTCGGCGACATGAGCCAGCGTGGTCATGCGTGCACCTCCGTTGCGGGGGTGGCCGGGGCTGCGCCCGGCAGGCCGACGGGGGTCGAGGACCTGGACGGCCGCACGGCGTCGCGCAGGCGCGCGGCCGCCGGCCGGCGGGTGACTCGAGCGGTCATGACTGCACCTCCGGTGTCGCCTCGACGGCACCCGTCACGGCCGCGATACGGACCAGTTCGCCCGGACGGGCACCGGTGTCCGCCGTCACGCCGCCGCCGGCCGAGTTCATGGGCAGCCACACCACGCGGTCGGGCATCTCGCTCACCAGGAGCGGCAGCCGCACCGATCCGGCCGGGCCGGAGACCTGCAGTTCGTCGCCGTCCTCGACGCCGGTCTCGGCCGCGGTCGCCGCCGACAGCCGGGCCACGGCGGCGTGCCGGGTCGCGGCCAGCGCCTCGTCGCCCTGCTGGAGCACGCCCTGGTCGAGCAGGAGCCGGTGACCGGCGAGGACCGCCTCGCCGGCGCCCGGCCGCGGCAGCGGCCTCGCCGACTCGGCGGGTTCGCCGGCGCGGGGACCGTCCCAGCGGCCGAGCCGGTCCATCTCGGCGCGTACGGACGTCAGGTCCGGGAGGCCGAAGGGGATGTCGAGCGCGTCCGCGAGCATGTGCAGCACCCGCGCGTCGGTCGGCGGGAGGGGCCGGGTCATCTGCTCGGGCTTGAGGGCGGCCTCGAACATCCGCACCCTGCCCTCCCAGTTGAGGAAGGTGCCGGGCTTCTCCGCGACGGCCGCGACCGGGAAGACGACGTCCGCCCGGTCGGTGACCTCGCTGGGCCGCAGCTCCAGCGAGACGAGGAAGCCGACGGCGTCGAGCGCCTCCCGCGCGCGGGCCACGTCGGGCAGGTCGGCGACCTCGACACCGGCGACGACCAGCGCGGCCAGTTCGCCCGTGGCCGCGGCCTCGACGATCTGGCCGGTGTCCCGGCCGTAGCGGTGCGGGAGTTCGCGTACGCGCCAGACCTCGGCGGTCTCCTCGCGGGCCCGCGGGTCGGTGGCCGGGCGGCCGCCCGGCAGCAGCGACGGCAGTGCGCCCGCCTCGATCGCGCCGCGGTCACCGGCCCGGCGCGGGATCCACACCAGGCGGGCACCGGTGGCGGTCGCCGTGCGCAGGGCGGCGGTGAGGCCGCCGGGCACGGCCGCGAACCGCTCGCCCACCACGATCACCGCGCCGTCGGCGCGCAGCGCCTCGGCCGCCTTCGCGCCGTCCCCGTCCAGGCCGGTGCCGGAGGCGAGGGCGTCCAGCCACTCGGTCTCGGTGCCGGGCGCGGCCGGCAGCAGCGTGCCGCCCGCCTTGGCCAGGCCCCGCGTGGCGTGCGTGGCCAGGGAGAAGGTGCGCTGGCCGTGCTTGCGGTGGGCCTTGCGCAGCCGCAGGAAGACGCCGGGCGCCTCCTCCTCCGACTCGAACCCGGCGAGCAGGACCGCCGGCGCCTTCTCCAGCGAGGTGTAGGTGACTCCGGTGCCGGACAGGTCCCGGCCCTGCCCGGCGACCGCTGCCGCCAGGAAGTCGGCCTCCTCTGCGGAGTGGACCCGCGCGCGGAAGTCGATGTCGTTGGTGTCCAGGGCGACCCGCGCGAACTTGGCGTACGCGTAGGAGTCCTCGACGGTCAGCCGGCCGCCGGTGAGCACGCCGGCCCGGCCGCGTGCGGCACGCAGTCCCTCCGCCGCCGCCTCCAGCGCCTCGGGCCAGCTCGCCGGCTCCAGCTCACCCGTGTCCTTGCTGCGCACCAGCGGGGTGGTGAGGCGGTCGCGCTGCTGGGCGTAGCGGAAGGCGAACCGCCCCTTGTCGCACAGCCACTCCTCGTTGACCTCCGGGTCATCGGCGGCCAGGCGGCGCATGACCTTGCCGCGCCGGTGGTCGGTGCGGGTGGCGCAGCCGCCCGCACAGTGCTCGCACACGCTCGGCGAGGAGACCAGGTCGAAGGGGCGGGAGCGGAAGCGGTACGCGGCCGAGGTGAGCGCGCCCACCGGGCAGATCTGGATGGTGTTGCCGGAGAAGTACGACTCGAACGGGTCGCCCTCGCCGGTGCCGACCTGCTGGAGCGCGCCCCGCTCGATCAGTTCGATCATCGGGTCGCCCGCGACCTGGTTGGAGAAGCGGGTGCAGCGTGCGCACAGCACGCAGCGCTCGCGGTCGAGGAGCACCTGCGCCGAGATGGGCACCGGCTTCTCGTAGGTGCGCTTCCTCCCCTCGAAGCGGGACTCGGCCTGCCCGTGCGAGACCGCCTGGTTCTGCAGGGGGCACTCGCCGCCCTTGTCGCAGACCGGGCAGTCCAGCGGGTGGTTGATCAGCAGCAGCTCCATCACGCCCTTCTGCGCCTTCTCGGCGACGGGCGAGGTGAGCTGCGTCCTGACGACCATGCCGTCGGTGCAGGTGATGGTGCAGGAGGCCATCGGCTTGCGCTGGCCCTCGACCTCGACGATGCACTGGCGGCAGGCGCCGGCGGGGTCGAGGAGCGGGTGGTCGCAGAAGCGGGGGATCTCGATGCCGAGGAGTTCGGCGGCGCGGATCACCAGCGTCCCCTTGGGGACGGAGAGCTCGACGCCGTCGATGGTCAGCGAGACGAGGTCCTCCGGCGGCTGGGCCGCAGCTCCGCCGGCGGAGGCGGAGGACGTGGTGACGGTCATGCGTCCACCTCCGGGTGAGACGAGTCGAAGCCGCGGCCGGTGCCGGGCGCGTGCGCCGGACTCATGCGGACACCTCCGTGATGTGTCGATCGGCCCAGGCCGTGGACTTGGCCGGGTCGAAGGGGCAGCCCCGGCCCGTGATGTGCTGCTCGTACTCGTCGCGGAAGTACTTGAGCGAGGAGAAGATCGGGGACGCGGCGCCGTCGCCGAGCGCGCAGAACGACTTGCCGTTGATGTTGTCGGCGATGTCGTTCAGCTTGTCGAGGTCGGCAAGGGTGCCGGCCCCGTTCTCGATGTCCCGGAGCAACTGGACGAGCCAGTAGGTGCCTTCGCGGCACGGTGTGCACTTGCCGCACGACTCGTGGGCGTAGAACTCGGTCCACCGGGTCACGGCCCGCACGACGCAGGTGGTCTCGTCGAAGCACTGGAGCGCCTTGGTGCCGAGCATCGACCCGGCGGCGCCCACCCCCTCGTAGTCCAGCGGGACGTCGAGGTGTTCGTCGGTGAACATCGGGGTCGAGGAGCCGCCCGGGGTCCAGAACTTGAGCCGGTGGCCCGGCCGCATGCCGCCGCTCATGTCGAGCAGCTGGCGCAGCGTGATGCCGAGCGGGGCCTCGTACTGGCCGGGGCTCGCGACATGGCCGCTGAGCGAGTACAGCGTGAAGCCAGGGGACTTCTCGCTGCCCATCGACTTGAACCAGTCCTTGCCCTTGTTGAGGATCGCGGGAACGGACGCGATGGACTCGACGTTGTTCACCACAGTGGGGCACGCGTACAGACCGGCGACCGCGGGGAAGGGGGGCCTGAGCCGGGGCTGGCCGCGGCGGCCTTCCAGGGAGTCCAGCAGCGCGGTCTCCTCACCGCAGATGTACGCACCGGCGCCCGCGTGCACGGTGACGTCGAGGTCGAGTCCGCTGCCCAGGATGTCCTTGCCGAGGAAGCCTGCTTCGTACGCCTCGCGGACGGCCTCGTGCAGCCGCCGCAGCACGGGGACGACTTCGCCGCGCAGGTAGATGAAGGCGTGGTTGGACCGGATCGCGTAACAGGCGATCACGATGCCCTCGATCAGCGAGTGCGGGTTGGCGAAGAGGAGCGGGATGTCCTTGCAGGTGCCCGGCTCCGACTCGTCGGCGTTGACCACGAGGTAGTGGGGCTTTCCGTCGCCCTGCGGGATGAACTGCCACTTCATTCCGGTGGGGAAGCCCGCGCCGCCGCGGCCGCGCAGGCCCGAGTCCTTGACGTAGGCGATGAGGTCGTCGGGCGACATCGCCAGCGCCTTGCGCAGGCCCTCGTATCCCTCGTGCCTGCGGTAGGTCTCCAGGGTCCAGGACTCCGGCTCGTCCCAGAAGGCGGAGAGCACCGGGGCCAGCAGCTTCTCCGGGCTCGCCTCGCCGCCGGTCTCCGGCCGGGAGCTGCCCCCGTATTCGGTGGACACGGTCATCACTCCCCCTCCTCGCCGACAGGTCCGGCCGGGTGCTCCGGGTCGGATGCCGATGTCTGCTGCGGTGCGTCATGAGAGCTGAGGTGCTCGGAGCCGGGCTGCGGCGGCTCCTGGGGCGCCTCGCCGCGCGGGTGGACCACGCGCGTCGCCGGGGCGGCCTCGCCCCTGGCCAGGCGGAGCCCGATCAGGGACGCGGGCCCGGCGCCGCCGCTCGCCTCGACCGCGCCGGGACGCTCGTCGGGGAAGCCGGCCAGGATGCGGGCGGTCTCCTTGTAGGTGCACAGGGGCGCGCCGCGGGTGGGCGTGACCTGCCGGCCCGCCCGCAGGTCGTCGACGAGCCGCTTCGCCGACTCGGGCGTCTGGTTGTCGAAGAACTCCCAGTTGACCATCACGACGGGCGCGAAGTCGCAGGCCGCGTTGCACTCGATGTGCTCGAGGGTGACCTTGCCGTCCTCGGTCGTCTCGTTGTTGCCGACACCGAGGTGCTCCTTGAGCTCCTCGAAGATCGCGTCGCCGCCCATCACCGCGCACAGGGTGTTGGTGCAGACGCCCACCTGGTAGTCGCCCGACGGCTTGCGCCGGTACATGGTGTAGAAGGTGGCGACCGCGGTGACCTCCGCGGTGGTGAGGCCGAGCACGTCCGCGCAGAACCGCATGCCCGTACGGGTCACGTGGCCCTCCTGCGACTGCACGAGGTGCAGCAGCGGGAGCAGCGCGGAGCGCGAGTCCGGGTAGCGGGCGATGACCTCTTTCGCGTCCGCCTCGAGCCGGGCGCGCACATCGGCCGGGTAGTCGGGCGCGGGCAGCTGCGGCATGCCCAGCGATACGTCCGTCATCGGTCGACGCCTCCCATCACGGGGTCGATGGACGCGACGGCGACGATGACGTCGGCGACCTGGCCGCCTTCGCACATGGCCGCCATGGCCTGCAGGTTGGTGAAGGACGGGTCGCGGAAGTGGACCCGGAAGGGACGGGTGCCTCCGTCGGAGACGACATGGACGCCCAGTTCGCCCTTGGGCGACTCGACGGCGGCGTACGCCTGCCCGGCCGGGACGCGGAAGCCCTCGGTCACCAGCTTGAAGTGGTGGATCAGAGCCTCCATGGACGTGCCCATGATGTTCTTGATGTGGTCGAGGGAGTTGCCGAGTCCGTCCGGGCCCAGGGCGAGCTGCGCGGGCCAGGCGATCTTCTTGTCGGCGACCATGACCGGCCCGGGCTCGAGGCGGTCCAGGCACTGCTCGACGATCCGCAGCGACTGGCGCATCTCCTCGAGGCGGATGAGGAAGCGGCCGTAGGCGTCACAGGTGTCGGCGGTCGGCACGTCGAAGTCGTACGTCTCGTAGCCGCAGTACGGGTCGGTCTTGCGCAGGTCGTGGGCGAGGCCCGCGGCGCGCAGGATCGGTCCTGTGGCGCCGAGCGCCATGCAGCCCGTGAGATCGAGGTACCCGATGTCCTGCATACGGGCCTTGAAGATCGGGTTGCCGGTGGCGAGCTTGTCGTACTCCGGCAGGTTCTTCCTCATCGTCTTCACGAACTCGCGCATCTGGTCCACCGCGCCGGGCGGCAGGTCCTGGGCCAGCCCGCCGGGCCTGATGTACGCGTGGTTCATGCGCAGGCCGGTGATCAGCTCGTAGATGTCGAGGATCAGTTCACGGTCACGGAAGCCGTAGATCATGATCGTCGTGGCGCCGAGTTCCATGCCGCCGGTGGCGATGGCGACCAGGTGCGAGGAGAGCCGGTTGAGCTCCATCAGCAGCACGCGGATGATCGTCGCCCGGTCGGGGATCCGGTCGTCGATGCCGAGCAGCCGCTCCACGCCCAGGCAGTACGCCGTCTCGTTGAAGAACGGCGTCAGGTAATCCATGCGCGTGACGAACGTGGTGCCCTGCGTCCACGTCCGGTACTCGAGGTTCTTCTCGATACCGGTGTGCAGGTAGCCGATGCCGCAGCGGGCCTCGGTGACGGTCTCGCCGTCGATCTCCAGGATCAGGCGCAGCACGCCGTGCGTGGAGGGGTGCTGCGGACCCATGTTGACCACGATGCGCTGGTCGTCGGCCTTGGCCGCGGACTGGACGACCTCGTCCCAGTCGCCGCCGGTGACCGTGTACACGGTCCCCTCGGTGGTCTCGCGGGGGGAAGCGGTGGTCATTGGAGCCTCCCGAAGGGAGTCGATGAGGGGCGGTGGTCGAGTGGCGGGTCGGCGCTCACGAGTACGACCTCCGCTGGTCCGGAGCCGGGATCTGGGCGCCCTTGTACTCGACGGGGATGCCGCCGAGCGGATAGTCCTTGCGCTGCGGGAAGCCCTGCCAGTCGTCCGGCATCATGATCCGGGTGAGGGCGGGGTGGCCGTCGAAGACGAGCCCGAAGAAGTCGTACGTCTCGCGCTCGTGCCAGTCGTTGGTCGGATAGACCGACACCAGCGACGGGACGTGCGGGTCGCTGTCCGGCGCCGTGACCTCCAGCCGGATCAGCCGGCCGTGGGTGAGCGAACGCAGGTGGTAGACGGCGTGCAGTTCGCGGCCCTTGTCATGGAGGTAGTGCACCCCGCTCACGCCGGTGCACAGCTCGAAGCGCAGCGCCGGGTCGTCGCGCAGGGTCCTCGCCACCTGGAGCAGGTGTTCGCGCGCGATGTGGAAGGTGAGTTCGCCGCGGTCGACGACCGTCTTCTCGATGGCGTTCTCCGGGAGGAGGCCCTGCTCCTCCAGGGCGCCTTCGAGCTCGTCGGCGACCTCGTCGAAGTACCCGCCGTAGGGGCGGGTGGCCGGTCCGGGGAGCCGTACGGACCGCACGAGCCCACCGTAACCGGACGTATCCCCTCCGTTGTTGGCGCCGAACATGCCGCGCTGGACGCGGATCTCCTCGCCGTGCTCACCGCGCTGCCCGGGAAGGTTCTGCCCGGAGAGCTCCTTCTCCGGATTCGGCTGGTCCGTCATCACTGCATCCCCTTGGTGTCCCCCAGAGCTGACGCCTGGGTGGTGCCCCCATCTCCGCCCACGCGGCGCAGAGGTGCGGCTTTCGTGTTCGTCTGCGGCCCGGCGGCCGCGCGCGCGTCGCTCACCGGAGCAGCCCCTTCATCTCGATCGTCGGGAGCGCCTTCAGGGCCGCTTCCTCCGCCTCGCGGGCCGCTTCCTCCGCGTTCACGCCGAGCTTGGAGCTCTGGATCTTCTGGTGGAGCTTGAGGATCGCGTCCATCAGCATCTCGGGGCGCGGCGGGCAGCCGGGCAAATAGATGTCGACGGGGACAATGTGATCAACGCCCTGCACAATCGCGTAATTGTTGAACATTCCGCCCGATGAGGCGCAAACACCCATGGAGATCACCCACTTGGGGCTGGGCATCTGGTCGTAGACCTGGCGCAGGACGGGCGCCATCTTCTGGCTCACCCGCCCGGCCACGATCATCAGGTCGGCCTGGCGCGGCGAGCCGCGGAAGACCTCCATGCCGAACCGGGCCAGGTCGTACCGCCCGGCGCCCGTCGTCATCATCTCGATGGCGCAGCACGCCAGGCCGAAGGTCGCCGGGAACACGGACGACTTGCGCACCCAGCCCGCGGCCTGTTCGACGGTGGTCAGCAGAAAGCCGCTCGGCAGCTTCTCTTCGAGTCCCATAGGAGTGCCCCTTCGCCCCTCAGTCCCATTCCAGGCCGCCGCGCCGCCACACGTACGCGTAGGCGACGAAGACGGTGAGCACGAAGAGCAGCATCTCCACGAGCCCGAAGATCCCCAGCGCGTCGAAGGTGACGGCCCAGGGATAGAGGAAGACGATCTCGATATCGAAAATGATGAAGAGCATCGCCGTCAGGTAGTACTTGATCGGAAAGCGGCCGCCACCGGCCGGCGTCGGCGTGGGCTCGATGCCGCACTCGTACGCTTCAAGCTTCGCCCGGTTGTACCGCTTTGGGCCGATAAGCGTGGCCATGACCACGGAGAAGATCGCAAACCCTGCCCCGAGGGCGCCGAGCACAAGGATGGGCGCGTAAGCATTCACCCTCCCGCTCCTTCCAGTCGTCCTTGACCGTTGGACCGCACCGGGCCATCGCCTCGCCGCCTCGCGAAGATCGTGTACATGTGAGGCAGTTCACAAGCCCGACTGCTCCGCATCCTATGCCTCTCGGTCTGTGATCTGCGACACGGGGTCGGGCATCGCGTTTGTGATCTCCACCACCCGACGAACGATCATGAACGAGGATGAGCGGTGATCTTCACACGTGAAGCTCCCGAGTGATCACCAGACGTGACATCCGGTGCGGTTACCGCTGGTCAAAGGCGTGGCGCTCTATCAAGTGGTGGCCCATGCAGGCAAATTGGCAATGGACCGCAATGGGTGATAGAGGACATCCGCTCACTCGACCGTGGGACGGGGCGGACAGCAGTGGACGCGTGCGCGCATTCACGAGCCTCCGGGGGCCCGGACGTTGACCGTTCTGTGACCTGCGCCACTCACTCAAGAGTTCAACAAAAGCGGTCTTGGCCATCCGGGCGAGAGGGTGATAGGCGGACGGCAATTCGGACCTTTTACGGAAAGCCCATGATCACAGCCGTGATCACGCATGCCCGGTTTGCCCGTTACGGCGTCAATAAAGGTCCATCCGCAGCGGATTCACAGGTTCCGTTCGTAACTGTGGCGCAACCCACGTTTCTTGAAGGGAACCGTCGGGCCCTGATAGCGGTTGTACTCATGTCCCACACCGCTCACATACCCAGCCACCGGAAGCCCCGCCGCGGAGCGTCGAAAGTCGCGATCCGGACCGGAGTTGCCGGTGGCTTCCTCAGCACCATCGCGGTGGCCGGAGCCGCCGGGCCGGCGAATGCCGAGCCGGTGACCCAGACCATCGAGATGCCCGTCCTCACGTCCACCGACCTCTCCGCCGCAGTCGCGCAGTCGGCCGAGGCCACGCAGCAGGTCGCGCTCGACCTCGAACTGCAGGCGCAGGAGGACGCCGCCGCCGAGGAGGCGGCCAAGAAGGCCAAGAAGGCGAAGGCCGAGGCGGAGCGCGAGGCCGAGGCCAAGGCCAAGGCGGAAGCGAAGGCCCGCGCCGAGGCGGAGGCCGAGGCGCGCGCCTCCCGCAGCGCCGAGCGCACCACGCTGTCCGCCTCCACCGCCCCCGCGAGCGGCTCCGCCGCCACCGTGGTCGCCTTCCTCAAGGCGCAGCTCGGCGACGCGTACATCATGGGCGCCACCGGTCCCAACGCGTGGGACTGCTCCAGCCTGGTCCAGGCCGCGTACCGCCAGGTCGGCATCGAGCTGCCGCGCGTCTCGCAGGACCAGTCGGTCGCCGGCACCCAGGTCGGCACCTCCAACCTCCAGGTCGGCGACATCCTCTACTGGGGCGGCGCCGGCTCCGCGTACCACACGGGCGTCTACATCGGGAACGGCCAGTACCTGGACGCCGCGAACCCGAGCAAGGGCGTCGTCATCCAGGACCTGTCCGGCTACCCGGCGAGCGGCGCGGTCCGCGTGCTCTGAGGGCTGTCGGCGTCTTCGACGGGCCGCCGCTCCGGAACGGAGCGGCGGCCTTCGTCGTACTCACCCCCGTGACCGCGCCCCGGCCCGGCAGGGGCTCCGTGTGCGCGGTGATCCACTCCGCGAGCAGATCCGGCCGCCGGATCGGCCGCCATCCGGGAGCGATCACGACTCGGCGTCCGCGCTGCCGGACGAGGCGCTCGAAGAAATCACTGATCTCCGCCCCGTCGTACGGGTCTCGGCTCGCCATGAAGAGCAGTGCTCCCCGGTCGGAGACGGCGATGAGGAGGTCCGAATCGTGCGATGCGCCGGGCGTCACGCCGTCCGCCGCCGCCTGGGCAGGAACGGACCACCGGATGCGAGCGCATTCCGTCCACAGGGTCTCGCTGCTGTCCCCCGGCCTGGGCGAACCCACCACAACGAGCCCCGATGGCGCCGGTCCCCCCGCGGCGGCCCGCGGGACGCCTGGGCGTGCTGTCGGCGGACCGGCGGCACGCACACCCCAGCGCATCAGGTAATTGCGGATCGTCGGAGTCCGCAGCCCGACGTGGAACTGCCGGTCGACCAGTTCCGCGACGGACCTGCTGGTCCACAGGGCGTGCCGCAGCCCCACCTGCTCGGGCGTCGACGCGGTCACGGTCCTGAGCGCCCACAGCTGCTGTGCCGGGGAGAGGGCCAGTCGGTCACCGGGGCGGCGGCCGCGTCTGCGCGGGCGCAGCGCGTCGGCGCCCTTCAGCCGGTAGGTGCTCACCCAGGCGCCGACGGTCTGGCGGGACACTCCGTACATCCGTGCCACCTCGGTGCGCGGCAGTCCCGATTCGACCGCTGCCACCGCGCATCGCCGGAGATCCTCGAGGCCGTCGGCCGACAGCTTGCGGGCGTCGCGCGCGTACCTCACTCCGCCCCCGTCGTCGTCCCGGCCGCTCCGGTGCCTGCCCACGGCCTCAGCGCACATCGATCGCGGTCCTGACGATGGCCTGGTCGACCTCCGATGTGCGGACGGTCACCGACAGTTCCCACCGTCCGCGCACGGGCAGCGAGAAGCCGGTCGACGTGTAGTGCCCCGGCCCCAGGTAGGTCAGCGGTGCCCGGATCGGGCCGATCGAGGCCTCGCGCAAGGTGAACTCCGCCCGGACCTCGGGCACTTCGCTCGGCCTGCCCTGCTGGTCCAGGACGGACAGATGCACCTCGTTCAGGCCGGTCGCGGCGGGGCCGACGACCACGAGGAGTACGCCCCTCCCCTGCTTCCCTCCGGCATCGAAGCGGAACCCCTTGCTGAACGGTGCCTCCGCCGGCGCGGTGGGAGCCGTTTCGGCGCTGTGCTGCTGCGCTGCCGGCGTCCGCGCCGCCGGGGCCGCCTGGTCCTCCCTGTCCCTGGGCGGGTCGGTGTTCACCAGCACGGCCGAGAGACCGAGCAGGACCGCCGCGATCACCGTTTCCGCGACGACCAGCCGCCTGAAGCGGCGAACCTGCGAGCCACCGGGCTGCTGCCGGGCCACCGGTCGCCTGCCCGCGACGGCAGCCGGATCTGAGCCGCAGTGCCGCCGCACCCAGCCGCGGGCGGCGGCGCCCAGCGCAACGAGGACCACGACGAGGCACATCTTCGCGAGGAGAACGCGGCCGTACGCGCTGCCGAGCAGCGCAGGCGCCGTCCCGACCTGCCGCCAGGCCTGAAAGACCCCCGTCACGAGAAGCAGTACGACGCAGATCCGCGCCGTCCGGGAGAAGCGCCTCACGACGGGCTCCAGAACGGAGACGTCCGGCGGCCGCCGCAGAACGGTCGCCAGGACGACAAGGCCGCCGATCCACACGGCCATGGCCACCAGATGGACCGTGTCCGCAACGAGGGCGAACGCGACGAGCGGACCCACCGCGCTGTGGGCGGCGAGGCTCCAGGTCAGTGCCAAGCCGCAGCCGGCGGTGAGCACGAGGGCGGTGCGGCGCTTCCGCCCGCCCTCGCCGGGCGCGGAAGCCGTCAGTGCCTCGCGCTCGGGCCCCGAGCCGGGCCGACGGCCCAGGTCGTGTGCAGCGGCGCGCCGGAGGTACATCACCAGCGCCATCGCGGCGGCGCCCAGGAGCGCGGCACGCAGGAGGAGCATCCGGCCCATACGCGTGTCCAGCGTGGCGGTCATGAGCCGGGGGTCCGTGGCCGAGGAGAGCGATGTGCCTCCCGCGTACGGCCCGTAGAGGAGAAATCCGATCGCGGTCGCCGCCAGGAGGGCGGACCAGCCGCTCCACAGCAGCCTTCGTACGGAACTCCGGCGCGTGCTTCCGGGCCGGCACGCCGCGATGAAGCAGGCCGTCCCGAGCAGCAGCGCCAGACCCACGAACGACACCCAGCGGGTGATGTCGTACAGCGCGACGGTCCAACTGTCGGGCCGGGGTGCGGTTCCCGGCGCCGGCGCGGCGGCGGACGCGGACCGTCCGACGGTGAAGGCGAAGGCCCCTTGCACCGGGTGCGAGTCGGCGGAGACCGCGTGCCAGGCGACGGTGTACGTGCCGTCGGCAGACGCGTCCGGCACCGACACCGTGACAGTCTCGCTCCTTCCGCCGGAACGCGCGGGCCGGCCGGTGGCGACGGTGTCGCCGTCCGGTCCGATCAGCCGGATCCGGGCGAGTGGGAGGCTCACCGGTTCACTGAACGTCAGGGAGACCTGGCGAGGCGCGGCGCCGAGCGCCTGCCGGTCGGCCGGTGCCGTCGAGACCAGGGTGGCGTGCGCCTGGGCGGGAGTGGGGCTACCCACCACGGACAGCAGGGCCAGCAGGAACGCGACGCATACATGGGCGTACGTGAGGACCTTTGCTCGGTGCATCGTGGTTTCTCTCGCGTCGGAGGGCGGTGGGGCGGTTCGGCCATGCGGCCGGCGGCCCCGGGAGACGGACGGAGGCCGCCGGGCGCTCACCGCTCTCAGACGGAGACCTTCTCCTGCCCCGGCTGGTCCACGGATGTCCCTTCGCGGGCGGCGGGCCTCCTCAGGGCCGCCCGGCCGAGGGCCACAAGGCCGAGAGCGAGGGCACCGCCGCCGAGCACCCGGGCCAACGTGTCCGTGGCGGAGCCGGTCCGCGCCACGGGCGTGGCCCCGGCATCCTGCTCCTGCCTCGGCTCCCGTGCGGCCGCCGCCCCGGTGACGGGAGCTTCCTGGGCCGCCGCCTTCAGCTCGAGTACGGGCGCGGGGCGTTCGGGTTCCCCGCCGCCCTCCTGCGGGACGTCGATCCAGCGCACGACCTCGCCGTCCGAGTACGTCTGGAGCGCCTTGAAGACCAGCTCGTCGGTGTCCGTCGGCAGCGGGCCGAAGGACACGGGGAACTCCTGGAACTCGCCCGGCCGGATGGAGCCGCCCTTCCACACGATGGACGAGACGGCCTCGGTGAGCTCGTGGTCGCCGTCCTTGACCGGCTTGTCGAGTTTTTCCTTCTTCACCGTCGCCTTCCATCCGGGGACGGGCTGGACAGACACATGACCGAGCGGGTGGTCCGTCGGGAAGGCCACTTCCACCTGGACGGTCGAGGCGTCGTCCCGTTCGTTGGGCACCCGGAACGCCTCCTTCGTGAAGCCTCCCGGCTCGGCCGTGCCCGGGTCGACCGAGACGTGGGCCGAGGCGCCCGAGGCGGCGAGAAGGACGACCGCAGCACCTGCGACCGTCGCGGCGGAGAGGCACCGGCCCATGAGGTGCCGAGGGATGCGAGAAGTCATGGAGGACCTTTCGAAGGGGAAGTCGGGCAGAAGGACAGAGGTCCGCGGCGGCTCAGTCGATGAGGGGAAGCTCCGGTACGGAGACGACCGGCGGATCCACCTGGAAGATGGAGACGAGTCCCGTCATGCCCTCGTGCGTCTCCGAGTGCGAGAAGATGTGGCAGTGGATCATCCACTTGCCTGTCCTGGTGGGGGTCCAGACGATGTCGTAGGTCTGTCCCACACCGACGTTCAGCGTGTCCATCTCCTGCGGGACCGCCAGCGGGCGCCCGTCCTGCGCGACCACCGTGAAGTGGCCGCTGTGCAGGTGGATCGGGTGGATCATCTCCGGACCGGTGCCGATGAGACGTATGCGGACCTTCTCCCCCACGCGTGCCCTGAGCTGCGTGGTGGCGGGGAAGCTCTTGCCGTTGAACACGAACCCCAGTGCGCCGTCGCCGATCATCAGGCGGTAGTCGCGGTCGGCCTGGACGTCGCCGGTCTTCGGCACGACCTCGAGCGATCCGTAGAGCCCCTTGCCCAACTGCTCGCCGTGCATGTGCGTGTGGTACCAGTGGGTTCCCGGACTGATCGCCTTCCACTCGTACGTATGGCTCCCGCCGGGCTCGATCTCGGGCTGAGTGAGACCGGGGACGCCGTCCTGGTCGTTCGGCAGATCCATCCCGTGCCAGTGCACGGCGGTCGATTCGGGCAGGGCGTTCTCGACGACGATGCGGACGGGGTCTCCTTCGTTCACACGGATCACCGGGCCGGGGACGACGCCGTTGAACGCGTAGGCCTCCCGGACCTTGCCGGGAGCGACCTCCCAGGTGAGGGGCGCGGCACGGAGCTTGAAGACCTTGACGCCGTCCACGACCTCGTACGGCGCGAGTCGAGTGCCGTCGCCGAGGTCTCTTGCCTCCCCGGCCGCCGCCACCGCCGAAGGGTTGGGCCCGCCCGAGCCGTCCTGGGTGCCTCGCTGTTCGGCGAGGGGGTTGAAGGAGCTAAGGCCGATCACGGCGAAGAACGCCGCGGCGCTCACCGCGACACGCGGGAGGCGTGATCTGCGGGAAGGGGCCGGCCGTGAGGGCTGCGGCAGGTCGGGAAGAGCCATGGAGTGTCCCTTTCGGGGGGGCGGGGAGGTGGGCCTGGGGGCCGCCGGAGCGGCGGCCCCCCGGCTGCGGTCGATCCCTACGAGCACTTGCTCTCGTAGTCGAGGGGGTTGCGCTGACGGCAGGTCAGCTGGTCGTTCACCGCGTTGCTGGGCACGTTCTGGACCCAGCCGTTGTAGGCCAGCGGGATGGCGAGCACTCCTTGGCCGCCCATGCCGGCGTAGTCGACGATCCGGTCGTCGGTCTTGGTGTTCTCGTCCGCGGCGATGACCATCCGGCCGACGACCTTGGCGTCGGAGATGTCGCCGTTGTTGTCGGGGTCGATGTCGACGATGGACATGGCGTTGGAGAACTTGCTCACGACGTAGGCGTAGTAGCCTCCGCCCTTCTTGGCGCCGAAGTTGATGCCGTGGCAACCGGCGTCACAAGGCAGCCACTTCTTGACCTCGTCCGTCTTCGGGTCGATGACCGTGATGTTGGACGTCAGGGTGTTCGCCACCAGGACGGCCTTGCCATCCGGGCTGACCGGGATCTGGATCGGCAGTCCGCCGAAGGGTCCCGTGGAGCCCTTCACCGGGTCGTAGTTCCTCCACAGGTCGATCTGCTTGCTGTGGGTCTTCGCACCCCCGTCGTTGCAGGCGCTGTCCTTGAGCGAGATGCACGACACCGACGCACCGAGGAAGTTCGCCTCGTAGACCTTCGACGAGTCCGGCGTCATACCGGTCGCGATGGGCAGTTCGCCGGTCGCCTCCTTGCGAATGCCGCCGGTCGGGATGTCCACGACGGTGGAGTCGTAGCTGTTCACGTTCGGCGTGACCATCGTCTTGCCGTCGGCGCTCATCCAGTGGGCGTGCGGGTGGGCGACCTTCTCGCCCGGAGCCTGGACGGGGATACGGCGGTCGATCTTGGTGGCACCCGGGGACAGCTCCATCACCGCGCTGCCGCCGTTGAGGGCGACGTGCAGCTGGTCGGTGTCCGTCCTGGTCATCACGTGAGACGGGTCGGTTCCGACCTCGATCTGCCGGACGAACTCACCCGTCTTGCGGTCGAAGACGTCCAGCTTGTTGTCGAACCACTCGGTTTGGTAGATGTACTTTTCCTCGCGGTCCGTCCACATGTTGTGCGGGTTGTTCATGTTGATCTCGGGCAGGGCGACCTTGCGGTCGACGGTCCACGTGGAGACGTCGATCTTCGTGGCCGCGCCCGACTTGGTCTTGCCCGCCGTCTTCTCCATCTGGGTGTCCACCCAGACCTCGCCGACTCCGGGGACGCCCGGCCGCTGGCTCGTGGCCGGGAGGGTCTTCGGCGTGTGGAACTTGTTCTTGAGGTAGGCGTCGAGGCTGGGGACGATCTCCTGCCTGCCCTCGGAGTCGTGCATCAGGATCGGCGCCGGCGGATAGGCCGGATTCCACTGCCGGTCCTCGGTGTTGCTGTACTTCTGCCAGTTGCCCGGGACCGTGATGTTGAAGAACTTCTGAACCAGCTGGGCGATGATGTCGCCGTCGGAAGGCACGTTCAGCGAGCGGCTGTTGACCCGCAGCTTCTTGCCGAAGTCCAGACCCGGGGTGAGCGGGTCGTCGACGACGATCGCGCCGAGCATGTACGGGTGGATCTTGCATGCGAAGGCGTACAGACCCGGCTCGGTCAGCTGGACGCTGGTCTTGCCGACGAAGGCGCCCGGCTGGTCGAAGGGGAAGCCCTTCGCGCCGTCCGGCCAGATGAGCCCGGTGACGGTGTGGGCCGACGCGGCCTGCGGGGCCGATATGTCGAAGTTCGCCGTGACCGGAAGCTCGAGGTCATTGGTTTCCGCGTACTTCTGGATGTCCTCCAGCAGCGGCAGCAGGTCGGCCCCGACCGGCAGGTCCGCCAGCGTGGTCGACGAGTTCGCCGGCCTGCTCCTCATCTGCTCGGCCAGCTGATCGAGCAGCGTCGCCGCCTTCTCGGCCCGGGGGTCACCCTCGGGCAGGACCGTACTGATGGCCTCCTTGGTGGAGTCCAGACCCAGCAGCTTCAACGGGTCGACCCCGAGCTCGCCGACCAGCGGAGCGTCCGAGCCGTCGAAGTCGAACTTGTCGAGTCCGGACAGGTCGCCGTTGAGGGCGCCCAGAGCATCGTCACCCAGCAGAGCGCCGTCACCGAGCGCCTCGCCGACCAGTGGAAGACCGTCCAGGTTCACGCCCGGCAGACTCGAGGCGGTCTTGCTGAGCGGCACGCGCGGCAGCTCGGCCACCGCCAGCGAACGGCCACCGAAGAGGTTGACGTTCGTGTCGTACCACGAGCCCTGGTTGTCGGTGAGCCGCATGGAGACGGGCAGCGGCCCGGTGCCGACCGGCGCGCCCCCTTCCCCCTCGCCTCCGCCTCCACCGGAGGAGCCCCCGTCCGGCGGCGGCGTCGTGGCGGTGCTCGTCGGAGTCGGCGACGGTGTGGCACTGCCCGTGGGGGACGGGGTCGGGGACGGTGACGAGGAACCTCCCACGACCACGCTGCCCGTCATGTCCGGGTGGAACTTGCAGCGGTAGTTGAAGGTCCCGGCGGAGGAGAAGGTGAAGGAGTACTTCTGCCCCGGCTCCATGTCGGGGGAGTTCAGCGGGCCTCCCGTGACGCTGTGGAAGACGCTGTCGTCGTTCGACCACGTGACGGCGTCGCCGACGTCCACGCTGATGGTGGCCGGGTTGTACTGGAGATTCCTGATCGACACGGAGTGCGTCGCCGCCGAGGCCGCCGGAGCGGACAGACCGACAGCGAGCGCGGTCATGGTGAACGCCGTGGCAGCCGCCATGGCGCCTACCGCCCGTGGCCGGCGTCGCCGCCCTCCGGACGAGAACATGCGCGGCGCGTGGGAAAAGCGCATGATTTCCCTTCTCGTTGATGATCGCAGCGCATCGGCAGACCACCCGGCGAGGCATATCTCTTACCTCTCTCATTGCACGACGCCACTGCGGGAATAATCGATCGACTGGACCGGAATATCGCCTTTCCTTGGCAACTTCGCTTCGCCTTCGCGGTGTGGCGCAAAATATCTATCGATCACTTATGTCTCGCTTATCTCCCCACCGTTAAGGAGGAGTCAACACAGCTTCACTCGGGAAAACCGAGGACTGTGAAGGCGACCCGCCCTCGCAACATCCATGGCTGCGGCAATTAAATACATGACACTTCAACAGCAGCCACCTTCCCCCCATAACACCAGCTCACAGCGGTGAATCCGAGGGATGCGCGGTGTCATACATTTAACGTGGGCACCACACAATTCCGTCTGCGACACCTCGACACAAGACGCCCGCAACGCTGCGGATACACGAGCGCAAGTTACCTGTGAGTTTAGTACGGGCAAAGGAACGCCCTCGCTTGCACACTGGCGAGGAAAGCCTTCCGGGTGTCACCATGAGAGCTCACGACCGCAGAACATGGAGATGAATTCACCACCGTCGCTTTTTCATCGGCGACCTGCCGGCTGACACGACGGCCATGTCTCACAGAAAGCGAGAATGCCCATGCCCACCGCAGGACGTCGTTCCCGCACCCCGCGGCTGCTCTGGTTGCTCGGAGCGATGACGCTGGTCATCGGTGCCGGCACACTCATCGGTGCCACCGGCGGCACCGACGCGTCGCCGAGCCGGGAGGACCGGATGCGCAAGGCGCTCCGGCCGACCCCGCACACCGTCGTCTACGAGGTCACCGGCGCGGGCCGGACGTCACCCGACATCAGCTTCCGGACCGACGGCGTCAACACCACGGAACGTGTGGAGGACGCCCGCCTGCCCTGGCGCAGGAAGGTGACCCTCACGGCCGGGCCCGCGGCGGCGGTGGCGCAGGTGATGGCGGCAGGCGGCGACTCCGACTCCGTCTCCTGTTCGGTGCGTGTGGACGGCCTGGTCGTCGACAGCAAGACGTCCACGGGCAGGTACACCAACGTCTCCTGCTCCTTCGTCGTCCCTCCCGGAGAGCCCGAGGAGCCCGGAGAGAAATGAGCGGGCGCCGCCCGCGCCCCGGCGGTTCAGGTCCGGCCGCCCGGTGCCGCCCGCCGCTCGGTCAGCCACTCGTCGAACGTCTGCGTGCCGCGCGGGCCGGGCCCCGTCGGCAGCAGGCCGCCGGCCGCCATCGCGCGGCCCGCCGCGCCCGGGAACCTGACCGGCACCACCATGCGCCGCTCGTGCCGGGCCGGCAGCACACGGCGGACCATGTCGATCAACAGCTCCTCGCGGGGGCCCGCCAGTTCCGGGGCCGTTCCCACGGCCGGGCCCAGCGCCAGCCCGACGAGCACGCGGGCCGCCTCCCGGACGGCGACCGGCTGCACGCGCATCGGCGGGATCGGCGCCAACGGCCCTCGCATCCGGTCGAGGAGCTCGTCGGCGAACTCGTGGAACTGGGTGGCGCGCAGCACCGTCCACGGGACCGGACCGGCCGCCACGACCTCCTCCTGGCGGATCTTGCCCTGGTAGTAGCCGTGGCCGACCCGGTCGGCGCCCACGATCGACAGCGCCACGTGGTGGCGCACGCCCGCCCGTTCCTCCGCCATGAGCAGATGGCGCGACGCCGACTCGAAGAAGGCGACGGCCTTGCGGCGGCTGATCGTCGCCGCGTTGGTCACGTCGATCACCACCTCGGCGCCGGCGAGCGCGGCGTCCAGCCCCCGGCCCGTGGTGACGTCGGCGCCGGTCGACCGCGCCAGCACCACGGGCTCGTGACCCGCCGCCCGCAGTTCCCCGACGACGTGCCGCCCGGCCAGGCCCGTGCCGCCCGCTACCGCGACCCGCATGGGGTCCTCCCTTCGCCCGTCACCCCGCGTGGGTGACGCGGAGCTTCGACTGGCCGTGCGGCAGGCGCTCCCAGTCGTCCATGAAGCGGGCGGCCAGGCCGTGGCGCGCGGCCAGCCGTACCAGAGTCTCCGTGCGGTAGTAGAAGTCCTCGCCCAGCACCTGGTGCTCGCGCGTCTCGGTGCGGTCGTAGGTGAAGTCGAAGAAGCCGCCGGGCGCGAGGATGCGTCCCACGTGCGCGAGGCATTCGTCGATGATCTCCAGCGGCGAGTGGGAGAAGACGCTGTGCGCGTGCACGACCGTGAACGCGGCGTCGGGAAGGAAGTCCAGGGTCAGATCGTCGACGGGTGTCAGGTACGGCAGCTTGTCCTGGAGCCCGTAGCGGACAAGAGTCTTCTTCGCCTCGATGAGGATGTCGGGCGAGATGTCGATCCCGTAGTAGTGGCCGGGCTCCAGATGGTCGATCAACAGCCGGCCGGCCCGCAGGTTGCCGCAGCCGATCTCCAGCAGCCGGTCCTGCGGCCGCAGACCGTGCTCGCGCAGGTAGTCGAACTGCATCTGACCGATGGCGAGCCAGCGGTCGTGCGAGGGCCCGCCGCCGACCGCCGCCTCCGGGCTCCTCGCGGTGTCGGACGCCATCACCGCCCGGTAGTACGCGACGTGGCCGCGGTGGCGCAGCCGCAGCCACGCGTCCCGGCCCGCCCGGCGCAGATGGGGCACCACGCGGCGGGGATGGCGCAGGGCGTACCGCACCTTGTGGCCGAGCCGTGAGCGGTTCACCGACAGGCGGGATGTGCGTCCTTGCTGCATGACGGCCTCCGTGCCATCCGTGGGCTGCCCTTTTCCGGATGCTAACCAGCGGACGAGACGACCGGCACGGGCTCACTCGTTCGGAACGCGCGTTGGTCCGACTGCCGCGCCGGCCCGGGCGCCCGGCCGCACCCGGCGGCATCTTGGCTGCCATGCGGGAAACAGGCGTGATCAACGAGGCACTGACCGGTGCGGCGGGCGAGGTGCTGCGGGGACCGCGCGCCGGGACGGCCGCCGGGAACGCTCTGCCCTGGCTCGCGGCCGTCTCCGCCGCCTTCGCACTCGTCCACCTTGCGCTGATCGCCCCGGGTCTCGGGCTCGGCTGGGACGAGTCGGTGTACGTGAGTCAGGTGAGCCCGCAGGCGCCGGCGGCGTTCTTCAGCGCGCCGCGCGCCCGGGGCATCACCTTCCTCGTCGCCCCCGTCACGGCGCTGACCACCTCCGTCATGGCGCTGCGCGTCTTCATGGCCGTGCTGGCGGGCTGCGGCCTGTTCCTCGCGCTGTGGGTGTGGCGCCGGCTGCTGCCCGCTCCCGTCCTCGGCGTCGCGGGCGGGCTGTTCGCCAGTCTGTGGATCACGATGTTCTACGCCTCGCAGGCGATGCCCAACCTGTGGGTGGCCTACGGGGCGCTCGCCGCGGTCGGCTGCTTCCTGCGGGCCGCGCGGAGCCCGGGCGACCGGTGGGCGCCGGCCGGCATGGCGGCGGGGGTGGCGTTCGCCGCGCTGATGCGGCCCACGGACGCGGTGTGGCTCGCACTGCCGCTCGCGGTCGCGGCCGTGGTGATGCGGGCCTGGCGGTGGCCGCTGCTGCTGGTCCTGCTCGCCGCGGGCGTGGTCGTCGGCTGTGCCCAATGGATCGTCGAGGCGTACGTCTCGTACGGGGGCCTCACCGCCCGGCTGGAGCGGGCCGGCGAGATCCAGGGCCGGCTCGGCTGGTACTTCTCCGTCGACGATCACGTACGCGCCCTCGACGGACGCCTGCTGTGCCGCCCCTGCGACGTGGCCTGGCGGCACCACGCGGCGGCCCTGTGGTTCTTCGTCCTGCCGCTGTTCGTGGCGGCGGGCGTGCGGACCGCCGCCCGCACCCGCCGCCACCGCACGCCGCTGGTGGTCGCGACCGTCGTCGGTGCCGCGCTGGCCGTGCCCTACCTGTTCACCGTCGGCTACGCGGCACCGCGCTTCCTGCTGCCCGCCTACGCCCTGCTCGCCCTGCCCGTCGCGTACGGCCTCGTCCGGGCGTGCCGGCCGCGGCCGCGCGGGCGGTGGATCGCCGTCGGGATCGTCGCGGTGTTCGTGGCGGCGCATCTGGCGATCCAGTTCCGGGTGGCCGACAGCGCCGCGGACCGGGTGCGGCGCAGCACCGCCGATCTCGGGCGCATCACCGCCGAGCTGCGTGCCCTGGGTGTGCGCCCGCCGTGCGTGGTCAGCGGCACGGAGGCGATCCGCATCGCGTTCCGCGCCGGCTGCGCCTCCCGCCAGCCCTGGGGCCACGACGAGAGCATCACGCCGGGGGAACTCGCGGCCGCGGCGCGCCACCGGCCGGTCGCCGTCGTGGTCGCGGACGGGGGACGCCCCCCGGCGTACGCCCGCGCGTGGCCCGCCCATCCGCTGCCCGACCTGGGGAGCCTGACGGGCCTGCGGGTCTACGTCTCGGCCGCGGACCGCTGAGTCCGCCCCTTCGTGGCCCGGCACGCGGGCGACGCTCGAACCACCCACGACCGCTCGGCCGCCCGTTCCCTCCAGCCGTCCCGCTGTGCCCGCCGGGCGGTCACGCCTTCGGGGCCACCTTCGACAGGCCGTTGATGATGCGGTCCATCGCGTCGCCGCCCGTGGGGTCCGTCAGGTTCGCCAGCATCTTCAGCGTGAACTTCATCAGCAGCGGGTGCGTCAGGCCGCGCTGGGTGGCGACCTTCATGACCTTCGGGTTGCCGATCAGCTTCACGAACGCGCGGCCCAGCGTGTAGTAGCCGCCGTAGGTGTCCTTGAGGACCTTCGGGTAGCGGTGCAGGGCCAGTTCGCGCTGGGCGGGGGTCTGCCGGGCGTGGGCCTGGACGATGACGTCGGCCGCGATCTGGCCGGACTCCATCGCGTAGGCGATGCCCTCGCCGTTGAACGGGTTGACCAGGCCGCCCGCGTCGCCGACCAGCAGCAGGCCCTTCGTGTAGTGGGGCTGGCGGTTGAACGCCATGGGGAGGGCCGCGCCGCGGATCGGGCCCGTCATGTTCTCCTCGGTGTAACCCCAGTCCTCCGGCATCGAGGCGCACCACGCCTTGAGCACCTCGCGCCAGTCCAACTCCTTGAAGGACGCGGAGGTGTTGAGGACGCCCAGGCCGACGTTGGACGTGCCGTCGCCCATGCCGAAGATCCAGCCGTAGCCGGGCAGCAGCCGGTCCTCGCCCGGGCCGCGCCGGTCCCACAGCTCCAGCCAGGACTCCAGGTAGTCGTCGTCGTGGCGCGGGGAGGTGAAGTACGTACGCACCGCGACGCCCATCGGGCGGTCCTCACGGCGGTGCAGGCCCATCGCGAGGGAGATGCGCGAGGAGTTGCCGTCGGCGGCGACGACGAGCGGCGCGTGGAAGGTGACCGGCGTCTTGTCCTCGCCGAGCTTGGCGTGCACGCCCGTGATGCGGCCGGTGCGGTCGTCGACGATCGGCGCGCCCACGTTGCAGCGCTCGTACAGCCGCGCGCCCGCCTTCTGCGCCTGCCGCGCCAGCTGCTCGTCGAAGTCGTCGCGCTTGCGGACGAGTCCGTAGTCCGGGTACGAGGCGAGGTCCGGCCAGTCCAGCTGGAGGCGCACGCCGCCTCCGATGATCCGCAGGCCCTTGTTGCGCAGCCAGCCGGCCTCTTCCGAGATGTCGATGCCCATCGCGACCAGCTGCTTGGTGGCGCGGGGGGTGAGACCGTCGCCGCAGACCTTCTCGCGCGGGAACGCCGTCTTCTCCAGGAGGAGGACGTCGAGCCCGGCCTTGGCCAGGTAGTACGCGGTCGTGGAGCCGGCCGGGCCTGCCCCGACGACGATCACATCGGCAGTGTGCTCGGTAAGGGCTTCGGTCACGGCGGATTCTCCCGAAGATTCGATTCGATTCGGTTCGATATTGCGTACCGAACGGCACAGGACATGGGCAGTCTATGGGGGCGATCAGTTCCGCCGACCGAAGGGCTCCGTACATGAGCAGCAGGCCGCTCCCCGACATACAGCTGCGCGTCCCCACCGACGAGGACGCCCTGGCCTGGCACCGGGTCTTCGCCGACCCCGAGGTCATGGAGTTCCACGGGGGCAGGCCGGCCGAGCTGTCGGTGTACGAGGAGCTGACCGCCCGGCAGCGCAGGCACGACGCCGAGCGCGGCTTCTGCTTCTGGACGATCCTCGACGAGCACGGAGAGGTCGTCGGTTTCACGGGCGCGCAGCCGTGGCCGCACGAGAACTTCGGGCCGGTCGGCGAGATCGAGATCGGCTGGCGGCTCGCCCGCTCCGCCTGGGGCAAGGGCTACGCCACGGCCGCCGCCCGCACCACGCTGGAGCGGGTACGGGCGGCGGGTGTGGAGCGCGTGGTGGCGATGGTGCACTCCCGCAACGAGCGGTCCATCGCCGTGGTCCGGCGGCTCGGAATGGAGCTCGCCGAGACGTTCACGACCCCGGCGTCGCAGCAGACCGGCTACTGCTTCCGGCTGGAGCTGGCGGACGGCCTCAGCCGGCCGTGAACGTGGCGACCGCCGTGGAGAACACCACGTCCTTGTCCGGGTCCCAGCGGTCGGCGCGACCGGCGGCGAGGATCGCGTACTCGGTGCCGTCGGCGGCGACGAAGGCCTGGTCGATGACGTGGCGGACCAGGCCGCCCTCGTCGGGCTCGGGGATGTGCGTGAACTCCCAGAGCGCTCCCGGGCGGCCCTGGTAGGTGTTCTGCTCCAGCCGCAGGCGCCGGTAGTCGCTCGCGGCGTTCGCCAGGTGCTTCTTCTCCAGGCCGGTGAAGTTCTCGTACGAGCTCATCGGGGTGTTCCGGATGACGCCGATCTGCACGTACTCGCCTCCAGTGGGCGCCTCGTAGAAGACCTGGCTGCCCGCCTGCCGGCGGGTCCAGCCCTCCATGACCGCCACACTGAACCCGGCGGGGTCCTCGCGCACCACGAAGCCGGCGGGGAGCGAGCCGCCGGGGGAGGCGGACGGCGAGGACGACGCCGAGGAGGAGGGCGAGGAGGCGGGCGACGGCGTCGCCTGCGGCTTGGCGTCCGGCGTCTGCGCCGGCGGCGCGGACCGCCGGTCCTGCGTCGTGGGTGCGTGGTCCTTGTCCTGGTGGTCCTGCCAGATCAGCAGCCCGGCCGTCGCCCCGCCGCCGATGACGAACGCGGCGGTGAGCGTCGCCGTCCACAGCAGGACCTTGCGCCTGCGGTCCCCGGGGGCTCCCCCGCCCGGTTTGGCAGGCAGCGGCGCCGTTCCGGACATCGCCGGGGCGCCGAGGTGCACGGTGTACGGGTCGTGCGGACCACCGCCTGCGGCACCGGCCGCCGGGGCCTGCGGACCGCCCGCCTCCGGACCGGGCGCGGGAGCCCCGGGCGCGGGCAGTCCCGGTGCGTACGGCACCGGTGCGGGCGCCGCCCCGGGCCCGTACGGCACCGGCGGCGGGGTGTACGGCGTCGCCTGCGCCGCCGGCGATTGTCCAGGCCGCCCGGGCAGGAGCGAACCGACGAACGTCGCGCCGCCCACCCACAGCAGCCCGAACAGCAGCGCGTCCGGCACGCTCGGCGCGATCTCGGCGAAGCCCTGGCCGCCGAAGCCGGCCAGCCCGCCCGCCATTTCGGCGGAGACACCACAGACCCCGGTGAACAGCAGCACCAGCCCCAGGACGAATGCTGCCGCCAGCAGCTGCTCGCGCCGGTCGGCCGAACGGCGCGCCGCCCACACGCCGAGGATCAGCGCCGAGACGGCGCCGAGCGCCACCGCTCCCGCCACCGCCCCGCCGCCCCACACGTCGGAGATCTCGCCCAGCCCGAAGCTGCCGTGCTCGGAGCCCCAGCCGAAGAAGACGGCATCGCCCTGGACCTCGTACGTCACCGGCACGCCCCAGCCCAGACCGAGCACGGTGAGGCCGATGTTCGGCAGGAGCGGCAGCGCCATCAGCAGAGCCGTACCGTCCACGTCGTCGTTGGCCGCGTAGACGGCGAAGCCGGTCAGCGAGCACAGCGCGACTGCGACGGCGAGCGCGCGGACCGCCGTGCCGAAGGCGCGGACCGCGGACCGGACGGCGGGGCGCTGCGCCAGCCACGCGGCGAGGTCGTCGCGCTGGAGCACCCCGGCCGTCACGACCGCCGAGAGCACCAGCGCGCCGAGCGCCGCGAGCAGCGGTGACGAGGAGACCTCGATGCCCGCGATCCCGGGCTGGGCGAACAGGCCGAGCACGAGGACGGCCGCGGTGACCACCAGCGAGACGCGCACGGCCGCTTCGAGCCCCGCGCCGCGCGCACGGAGCATCCGCGCTCCCGTCCACAGTGCGGCGATCCACAGCACGGTGACGGTCAGCGGGACGAGCGAGAGCGACGCGGTGCCCTGTGTCACGGCCTCCATGCCCGAGTCGGAGAAGCCCGAGCCGCCGGAACCGTCGCCGTAACCACCCGAGGAGTCCCCCCAGCCGAAACGGCCGCCGCCCGAGGAGTCTCCGGTGCCGAACCCGGCCCCGTCGGCGGCCTTCAGCTCGAACCCGCCGCCGAATCCCTGCATCAGCAGCGCGAGGGCGATCCGCAGCCGGTCGCTCCAGCCGACGACGACCTCGTCCTGTTGTCCGTACGACGGGATCGCCAGCGCGGTCGCGAGCAGGAGCAGCAGACCGGTCGGCCAGAGCGCGGCCTGCACCGATGCCGCCCAGTCGCCGCGCAGCGCCCGCCGGAAGAAGGCCGCCACGGGCGAGGGCGCGGCGGGACCGGGTCCGTACGCGGGCGGGGGCGGCACGGACGCCGGGGTCTGCGCCGGGACGGGGACGGGCACCGGCGGGGCGGTCTCGGCCGGCCGCTCCTTGCCGCATGTCATGCAGAAGCGGGCCTCATCGGGGGATGGGGCACCGCAGTGGCCGCAGTACGACGCCATGGGGAGACTCCGAACGCAACGGGTGGGGACGGAAGTTGACGCTCCATGAGGAGCACGTAAGCAACTGACTCATCCTGCCACCCGCCGGTTCCCGCCTCAGAACACGGACAGCCCCGTCAGCGTCGTGAACCTGTCCAGCGCCGCCACCCCGGCCACCGAGTTGCCGCGGGCGTCGAGACCCGGGCTCCACACGCACAGCGTGCAACGGCCCGGCACGACGGCCACGATGCCGCCGCCGACCCCGCTCTTGCCGGGCAGACCGACACGGTAGGCGAAGTCACCGGCCGCGTCGTACGTGCCGCAGGTGAGCATCACCGCGTTGATCTGCTTGGCCTCGCTGCGGGTCAGCAGCCGCGAGCCGTCCGCGCGCAGCCCGTGCCGGGCCAGGAAGCGGGCGGCGCGCGTCAGGTCGGCGCAGCTCATCTCGATCGAGCACTGCCAGAAGTAGTGGTCGAGGAGGGACGGGACGGGGTTGGTGATGTTGCCGTAGGACGCCATGAAGTGGGCGAGCGCCGCGTTGCGGTCGCCGTGCGCGGACTCCGACTCGGCGACCTCGGGGTCGAAGGCGAGGTCCTTGTTCCCGCTCTCCTCACGCAGGAATCCGAGCAGTTCGCTGCTGGCGTCGCCGGTGAGGGTCTGCAGCGCGTCGGTGACGACGAGGGCGCCCGCGTTGATGAACGGGTTGCGCGGGATGCCGTTCTCGTACTCCAGCTGCACCAGCGAGTTGAAGGGGTTGCCCGAGGGCTCGCGGCCCACCCGTTCCCACAGGCCGTCGCCGCCCGCGGCCAGCGCCAGCGCGAGCGTGAAGACCTTGGTGATCGACTGTGCGGAGAACGGGTGGCGCCAGTCCCCCACCCCGTACACGTTGCCCCGCAGGTCGGCGACGGCCATGCCGAAGCGTTGCGGGTCGACCCCGGCGAGGGCCGGGATGTACTCGGCGGGCCTGCCGCTGCCGACCAGCGGGGCGACGTCCTGCGCAATCTGCTCCAGGACCGCCTGGTAGTCCACGGCGATGGACTGGTGTTCCACGCCTGCTGCCTACTGCTGGGGCTTGGTGCCGCGGTGCAGCGCGACGATGCCACCGGACAGGTTGCGCCAGGCGACCTTCGTCCAGCCGGCCTGCTGGAGCCTGCGGGCGAGTGCGGGCTGGTCGGGCCAGCTCTGGATCGACTCGGCGAGGTAGACGTACGCGTCCGGGTTGGAGGACACCGCGCGGGCGATGGGCGGCAGGGCCCGCATCAGGTACTCCTCGTACACGGTGCGCAGCGGCGCCCATGTCGCGTGCGAGAACTCGCAGATGACCACACGGCCGCCCGGCTTGGTGACCCGGTACAGCTCGCGCAGCGCCTGGTCGGTGTCCTGCACGTTGCGCAGCCCGAAGGAGATCGTCACGGCGTCGAAGACGTCGTCGGCGAACGGCAGCTTCGTCGCGTCGCCCGCGGTCAGCGGCAGCCACGGGTGGCGCTTCTTGCCCTCGCGGAGCATGCCGAGGGAGAAGTCGCACGGGACGACGTACGCGCCGGTGGTGGTGAACGGCAGCGAGGAGGTGCCGGTGCCGGCCGCGAGGTCGAGGACCTTCTGCGCGGGGCGCGCGTCCACGGCCTTGGCGACCTCCCTGCGCCAGCGCCGGTCCTGGCCGAGCGAGAGCACGTCGTTGGTGAGGTCGTAGTTCGCCGCCACGTCGTCGAACATCGAGGCGACTTCGTGCGGCTGCTTGGCCAAGGTTGCTCGGGTCACAGTCCCATTCAAGCAGCCCGCCCCGCCGACCGGCCCGGCGGACGCCCCGTGACTGCCCGCGGCGCGGCGCCTCCCAGGTGGCGTCGCCCATGAGGCGGCCCGGCGGCGCGTCCGTGGAGCCGGCCCGGCCGGCCGCGCGTGCTCGATGGCGAGGTCGCGGATCGCCGTGCCCGACACGGTGTGCGGATCTCGGGGCGCGCCCGGCGCGTGCCACCGCGCCCGGCTCACCTCCGCCGGTACACCAGTCGGCCTCCGAGGACGGTCGCGACGCACGTGGCCGCACCGCCCAGGCGCAGCGCGCGGGCCGGCTGCTCGCCGACGGGGACGTCGAACACCGCGAAGTCGGCGGCGCCGCCGGCACTCAAGTCGCCGTCGAGCAGCGCGTTGAGGGGGAAGTGCACGACGGGATCGAGCGCGAGGGCGTCCCCCTCGTACCGGCCGCGCCGCGCGTCGCGCACCCTCAGCCCGGACCGCGCGACCGCCGTCCGCACGGCCGGCACGGTGAAGGGTCCGGCGAGCGCGGTGACTCCGTGCGCCAGCAGCCGCTGGAGACCGCGCCGGGCACTCGCGCCCCAGCGCGTGTCGTCCATCGCGAGCGCCTCCAGGGCATCGCCCGTCAGCGGCTCGGTGCCGAGTTCGTCCGCCTCGCGCGGATCGGGGTGGTACGCACTCTCCAGCAGTGGCACGGCCTGCGGATGGCGCAGCCCGGGCAGCAGCAGCCCGGGCCAGCGGCGCACCCGCGCCTGCGGGCGCTCACCGGCCAGCCGTTCGTACGGGCCGGCCGCGACGATCAGCCCGCCGTCCACGGCCACGGCGTCGGCGTCCTTGCGGCCGGTGAAGGCCGCCCGGTCCGCGACGTGAATGGTCAGCAAAGCGGCCTCAGTTGGCGCCGAGCAGCTTCAGCTCCGGGTGCGCCGTCCCGCCCTCGATCGCCGTGGACGAGATGTGCGAGACCACGCGCTCGTCGACCGGGTCGTCCGCCGGGTCCTCGTGCACGACGATGTGCTCGTACGTCGTCGTCCGCTGCGCCGGCACGCGGCCCGCCTTGCGGATCAGGTCGATGATCTCCATGCGGTTGGAGCGGTGCTTGGCGCCGGCCGAGGAGACGACGTTCTCCTCCAGCATGATCGAGCCGAGGTCGTCCGCGCCGTAGTGCAGCGACAGCTGGCCGACCTCCTTGCCCGTGGTGAGCCAGGAGCCCTGGATGTGCGCGACGTTGTCGAGGAACAGACGCGCGATCGCGATCATGCGCAGGTACTCGAACAGGGTCGCCTGCGTACGGCCCTTGAGGTGGTTGTTCTCGGGCTGGTACGTGTACGGGATGAAGGCGCGGAAGCCGCCCGTGCGGTCCTGCGCGTCGCGGATCATCCGCAGGTGCTCGATCCGCTCGGCGTTGGTCTCGCCCGTGCCCATCAGCATCGTGGAGGTCGACTCGACACCGAGGCCGTGCGCGATCTCCATGATCTCCAGCCACCGCTCACCGGACTCCTTGAGCGGCGCGATCGCCTTGCGGGGGCGCTCCGGCAGCAACTCGGCGCCGGCGCCCGCGAAGGAGTCGAGGCCGGCCGCGTGGATGCGGGTGATCGCCTCCTCGACGGTGACGCCGGAGATCCGCGCCATGTGCTCCACCTCGGACGCGCCGAGCGAGTGGATCACCAGCTGCGGGAACTCCTTCTTGATGGCCGCGAAGTGCTTCTCGTAGTACTCGACGCCGTAGTCGGGGTGGTGGCCGCCCTGGAACATGATCTGTGTGCCGCCGAGTTCGACGGTCTCCGCGCAGCGGCGCAGGATGTCGTCGAGGTCGCGGGTCCAGCCCTTGGCGGTGTCCTTCGGCGGGGCGTAGAAGGCGCAGAACTTGCAGGCCGTGACGCATACGTTGGTGTAGTTGATGTTGCGTTCGATGATGTACGTCGCGATGTTCTCCGTACCGGCGTACCGGCGCCGGCGCACGGCGTCCGCAGCGGCGCCCAGCGCGTGCAGCGGCGCGGAGCGGTAGAGGTCGAGCGCTTCCTCGGCTGTGATCCGCCCGCCTGCGGCGGCACGGTCCAGGACGGACTGAAGGTCGGCCTTCTCGGTCACCGGGCGTCACCCTTCGGCGGTCTTCTGTGGATCTACGGACCGATCCAGGCTACGCCACGGCCCCGACGCCCGGCCGCGGGCCTCCCCGTCCCCCGCCCGCTCAGCGCCGCACCTTCGCGAGCGTCGCGGTCGGTGTGCCCGCGGCCTCCTCGTGGGACCGGTAGCGCAGGGTGCCGTCGTCGGCGAGCGTGAACACCAGCACCGCCTTCCCGCCGGTGCACTTGCCGGCCGTGCCCTCGCGCTCGGGGTCGGTGCGCTCCTCGATGCGCACCATCCGGGAGGTGGCCGAGGTGAGCCTGCCGACGCCGTAGCACTCGACGCTCACTCCCAGGACCGAGATCGCGTTGGTGCTGTGGACGACGTCCTGCCCCTTCGTCCCCTTGGTGAAGGTGACGGTCACGGTGCCGTGCGGCAGGCCGGACCGTTCGGTGGCGGGCCCCGACCAGGTGCCGAGGAACGCCGCCGGAACTTCGTCGCCCTTGCTCGGGGAGGGGGACGCGGTCGCGGCGGGCGGCGGCTCGGCCGCTTCGTTCGCGCCCTGCTTGCCGTCGCCGCCGCGGCCCGGCCACAGGTCGAGGAGGAAGCCGCTGCCGAGGGTGACGGCCGCGAGGGCGCCGGCCACGGTGAGGGCGAGCGTGCAGCTGACCCTGCGGCCCTTGCGGCCGCCGTTCGCCGAGAGGGAGATGCCGCCGCCGTCGGCCGGGCGGGACGTACCGGAGGCCGTGGCGGCCTCGTGACCGACGGCCGGCGCCGGCCTGCCCCACGGTGCGGCGGCCCCGTCCGGCTCGACCGGCGGGCCGAAGACGCCGAGGGCCGGGCTGGAGAACGCGACCGGGCCGGAGGCGGCCGGGTCCGCCGCCGGGCCCAAGGCCGAGGGTGCGACGGGCTCGACGGGGAAGGACTCCAGGTGCAGCAGGTCCACCGCCGCGCGGCTGATCTCCTCCACCAACGGGCCCGGCAGCCAGCCCGCCCCGGCGCCGGCACCGAGTTCTTCCGCGACCTCGGCGGGCGTCGGCCGCGCCGCCGGGTCCTTGGCCAGGCAGGCGCTCACCAGATCCCGTATCCCGCCGTCCAGTGCGCCGAGTTCGGGCTCCTCGTGCACCACCTTGTAGAGCAGCGCGGCCGAGGAGTCGCCGGGGAAGGGGGCCTCACCGGTCGCCGCGTAGACGAGGACCGCGCCCAGCGAGAACACGTCGGCCGCGCCCGTGACTCCCTTGCCCAGGATCTGCTCGGGGGACATGTAGCCCGGCGAGCCGACCGAGACGCCGGTGGAGGTGAGCGACACCGTGCCCTCGGTGGCGCGCGCGATCCCGAAGTCGATCAGCCGCGGGCCCTCCAGGGTGAGCAGCACGTTCGACGGCTTCACGTCCCGGTGCACCAGGTCGAGGGCGTGCACCGCGACCAGGGCCCTGGCGAGCCCGGCGCCCAGCACGCGCACCGAGGGCGTCGGCAGCGGGCCGTGGCCGGCGATTGCCCGGGACAGGGCGGGGCCGGCGACGTAACCGGTGGCGACCCAGGGCACGGACGCGTCGGGGTCGGCGTCCAGTACGGGGGCGGTCCACTCCCCGCCGACCCGGCGCGCGGCCTCGACCTCGCGCCGGAACCGCGCCCGGAACTCGTCGTCGAGCGCGAAGTGCGGATGGACGACCTTCACCGCGACCGTACGGCCGCCCGCGCTGCGGCCCAGGTAGACGCGGCCCATCCCGCCCGCGCCGAGTCTGCCGAGCAGCCGGTACGCACCGATGACGCGCGGCTCACCCGGATCCAGCGGCTGCATCTCAACTCCCCCGTCAGCCCTGGCGCCAAGGCCCTGGCACAGACCGTCCGGTCAACAGACTAGGGGGTGGGGTGTCAGCGGTGGCCGTCGAGCAGCCGCACGTCCACATCGGCGGGGAAGCCGGTGGTCGGCCCCGTCCTGCGCGCGAACTCCCGTACGCCCGCGAGCTGCTCGGGCCCGAAGCGGAAGTCCAGCGTCGTGAAGTAGCGCTCCAGCAGCTCAGCGTCGAAGCTCTCCCAGCGCGCCGCCTGCTCTGCGACCTTGCCGACCTCCTCCAGGGACAGGTCCCGAGAGGCGAGGAACGCCTCGTGCACCTGGTGCACGACGACCGGCTCACGGGCCAGGTAGTCCTTGCGCGCGGCCCAGACGGCGAAGACGAAAGGCAGCCCGGTCCAGTCCTTCCACATCTGCCCGAGGTCGTGGACCCGCAGGCCGAGGCGGGGCGCGTCGTGCAGGGAGGCGCGCAGCGCTGCGTCCCCGATGAGGACGGCGGCGTCCGCCTCCTGCATCATCACGCCGAGGTCCGGCGGGCAGGTGAAGTAGTCGGGCGCCACCCGGTACTGCTCGGCGAGCAGCAGCTGCGCGAGGCGCACGGAGGTGCGGGAGGTGGACCCGAGCGCGACGCGCGCCCCGTCCAGCTGCTCCAGCGGCAGCTGGGAGACGATCACACAGGACATCACGGGGCCGTCGCAGCCGACGGCGAGGTCGGGGAATGCGACGAGGTCGTCGGCATTACGAAGGAATTCCACGAGGGTGATCGGCGCGATGTCGAGTTCGCCGCGCACCAGACGCTCACTGAGCTTCTCGGGAGTGTCCTTCGTCAGTTCCAGGTCGAGAAGAGTTCCCGTTCTGGCAAGCCCCCAGTAAAGAGGGAGACAGTTCAGGAACTGGATGTGGCCGACGCGCGGCCGGCTGCGACGGATGTCGGTTGCTGTGCTTTCACCGTGACTGTCCACATCGTGAGGCTAGACCCGTGGCCTCCCGCGGCAGGCGCCGGGGCCGCGCGGTGACCTCCGTGCGGCCCGCCCGAACTGCGCTTCGTCAGCGCCCCGGGCCCCGAACCAAACGTCCGGGTGACGTGATCTTTCCCTCTACCGCTGTGCGCACGCTGCGTGCTAGGCTCAACGCAAGTTGCAGTTTGGTTTCCCTTGCAGTACAGAGCCTGCGGAGCATGTAACCCGCAGGCTTTTGTAGTTTTCAGACTTCTTGCAGGTTCTGGAGCAGGGCAACCCTTTGGCCCATAGGAGGGCTTATGGCTACCGGAACCGTCAAGTGGTTCAACGCTGAAAAGGGCTTCGGCTTCATCGCCCAGGACGGCGGCGGCCCGGATGTCTTCGTCCACTACTCCGCGATCAACGCGACCGGCTTCCGCTCCCTCGAGGAGAACCAGGTCGTGAACTTCGACGTCACCCAGGGCCCCAAGGGCCCGCAGGCGGAGAACGTCACCCCGGCCTGATTGGCCACGGGTCGGCGATCGCGCACGACTTAGCAGTACCAAGGAGCCCCGTTCCCTGTGGAACGGGGCTCCTGCCCTTTCCGGAGCGGGCACTACTACCGCCTGGCCGGCGGCTTCGCCCGGCTGTTCGTTCCCCGCGCCGTCGCGCGCGGCACGGGGACTCGTCACCCGAACGCACGGACCGCCTTGCCTGCCGTGCGGACCGGACGTCGCATGGAGTCATGTTCGTTCGTACGACGTATGCGACAGGTGATCCGGCCACGCTCGACCAGGCCGTGCAGGCACTGACCACGGAAGGCAGGCGGCAGCTCGTCGCGGAACCCGGCTTCCGCGGCGCGGGCATGTTCGCGGACCGCGAGCTCGGCAAGCTGGTGACCGGGACGTGGTGGGAGGACGAAGCGGCCATGCGGGCGAGCGCCGACCGCATGGGGAAGGTACGCGCCCAGGTGCTGTCGTCGTTCGCGACGACCGTGACGGTCGAGAACTGGGAGGCCGCGGTCGCAGCCCGCGCGGAATCGGTCCCCGAAGGCGCCCGCTTCCGGCTGACCCGGCTGGATTTCGCCCCCTCCGACGCGGACAGCCTGGTCGACGCCTTCGAGAACGGCGTCCTGCCACGGCTGCGGACCATGACCGGTTTCCTCGGCGGATCGCTCCTCGTCGACCGCGCCGCCGGGCGCGGCGCGGTGGGCACGGTCTACGCCGACAAGGACAGCCTCGCGGCCTCGCGCAGTCCCGTCGCCGCGCTGCGGGGCGAGGCCACGAGCAAGGCGCGGGCCACCCTGCGGTCGCTGGAGGAGTTCGAGGTGGTCATGGTGGAGAGCCCGCCGCCGTCCTGACGCCGGGAACGCCGACCGGACGGGGGCGACGGCGAGCCGGGCCCCGGGGACGTCACCGCGGGCTCCAGCGCTCCCCGCGCATGAGCCGATCGAGCCCCGTCCAGGCGAAGTTCATCAGCAGGCCCGCCGCCTCCTTGGCCGAGACCCCACCGGCCTCGTTCGCCCAGCCGGCGAGCGACTCGGCGGCGCCCACCAGCGCCTGGGCGAGGCCGGCCACGTCCCGCTCGGCCAGCTCGGCGTCGCGGTGCCCCGCCGGCGGCACGCCCTGCCGGGCCGCGGCCGCGATCAGGCCGGTCACGAAGGCGGCGATGTCCTCGCGCATCCTCGCCACCTCGGCGGCGAACGGCTCGCCGTGCGTACGTGCCTGGTGGTGCAGCACGGCCCAGCCGTCTGGGTTCTCGGCGGTGTGCCGGAAGAACGCCTCCAGGCCGGCCCACATCTGCCGGTCGGCCGAGAGACCCGGCTCGACGGCCGCCTGCACGGCCTCCGTCAGGGCCCTGGCCTCCCGCCGGATGCACGCCGTGAAGAGCTCTTCCTTGGAGTTCAGATACAGATAGACGAGCGGCTTGGAGACCCCCGCCAGCTCAGCGATCTCGTCCATCGACGCGGCCCGGTAGCCGCGCTGCCCGAAGGTGTGGACGGCGGCGTCCATCATCTGCTGCTCGCGCACGGCCCGCGGCATCCGCTTGGCCCTCACGCCTTTCACAGCACCCATTGTCGAACGTTCCTCCCGCCCCGTGCCCTTACCCAGCGGTAAGACTACGACCTGGGGGAAGGACGGACCGAACAGCGGAGAACGGCCAGGAGAAAGATCGTCCGGATGTGATCGGTGCCGCTCCCCGGCGCCGCCCGCCCCGCGCACGCACGAGCGCCCCGGATCCGCCGGATCCGGGGCGCTTCGCCTGTGGACGGGCCGTTACGCGGCGGCCGGGACCGCGACCTCGCGCTCGGCGCCCCGCACCTCGGCCTCGTCGATCGGGGAGGAGGTGGCCGCGTTGTACGCGTCGCGGTCGAGGATGTTCTCGCGGGCGGCGACCAGGACCGGGACCAGCGCCTGGCCGGCCACGTTCGTCGCGGTCCGCATCATGTCGAGGACCGGGTCGATCGCCATCAGCAGACCCACGCCCTCCAGCGGGAGGCCGAGCGTGGACAGGGTCAGCGTCAGCATCACGGTCGCGCCGGTCAGACCCGCCGTGGCGGCCGATCCGACGACCGAGACGAACGCGATCAGCACGTACTCCTTGATGCCCAGCTGCACGTCGAAGATCTGCGCGATGAAGATCGCGGCGAGCGCCGGGTAGATCGCGGCGCAGCCGTCCATCTTGGTCGTGGCCCCGAACGGGACGGCGAAGGAGGTGTACTCCTTCGGCACACCGAGACGCTCGGTGACCTTGACCGTGACCGGCATGGTGCCGACGGAGGAGCGGGAGACGAAGGCCAGCTGGATCGCGGGCCAGGCGCCCTTGAAGAACTGGATCGGGTTGACCTTGGCCACGGTCGCCAGCAGCAGCGGGTAGACGCCGAACATGACCAGGGCGCAGCCGATGTAGACGTCGGCGGTGAAGGTGGCGTACTTGCCGATCAGGTCCCAGCCGTAGTCGGCGATGGCGAAGCCGATGAGGCCGACGGTGCCGATCGGCGCGAGGCGGATGACCCACCACAGGGCCTTCTGGAGCAGCTCCAGGACCGACTCGCTGAGAGTCAGGATCGGCTGGGCCTTCTCGCCGAGCTTGAGGGCGGCGATACCGGCGACGGCGGCCATGAAGACGATCTGGAGGACGTTCAGCTCGGTGAAGGGCGTGATGACGTCGGTCGGCACGATGCCGGTGAGGAAGTCGATCCAGGAGCCGGCGTTCTCGGGCTTCTGGCCGTCCTTCGGGGTGAGGCCGGTACCGGCGCCGGGGTTGGTCACCAGGCCGATGGCGAGGCCGATCGCGACCGCGATCAGCGACGTGATCATGAACCAGAGCAGGGTGCGGGTGGCCAGCCGGGCGGCGTTGTTGACCTTCCGCAGATTGGTGATCGAGACCAGGATCGCGAAGAAGACGAGCGGCGCGACCGCCAGCTTCAGCAGCTGGACGAAGATCGAGCCGACCTGGTCGAGCGTGTCCTTCAGCCAGGCGACGTCCTGGCTGCGGGCGAACCAGCCGAGCAGGACGCCGAGCACCAGACCGGCGACGATCTGGGCCCAGAAGGGGATCTTCGGTATGCGGTTACCGGACGCGGACACAGTGGTCGCGGACACGGGCACACTCCACAGGGGCGTAGCGGGGACAGACGGGGAACAGAGATGCGGCGCCCGTGCGCGGATGCGCGGCGCCGCTGTGATGCCGGGTCAGAACTGGCGGCAACAGACCGCGGACATACTGGGGGCGCCCCCGGCGCGAGCGCAGCGAAGTGCGAGGGGGAGGCACAGATCGACATGCAGGCGCGCCACGAGCGGGATGCTCGCGGCGGTGTGATGGCGCACTGCTGTCTTCATGCCGAACACGTTAACACTTGAACTTTGAGAACCTCAAAGCTCCCCTTGGGGAGCATCCCCTTCGGGCCCCGTCGGCCCGGGGCGCCCGTCCCTACCGCGTGACGCCGTCCTCCTGCGAGCGGTTGGCCTCGAGGCGCGCCTTGGCCCGGTCGACCTTGGTGACGATCTGCTCGGACATGGCGTCGCGCTGCTTGCGCAGGAGCACGAAGCTCAGCGGTGCGGAGAGCACGAGGGCGAGCAGGACCACCCAGGCGAAGTTGGCTTCGCCGAGGCCCTTGGGCAGGGCGCCGACCTGGACGAGACCGGCGACGACGACGAAGCAGCCGACGAAGATCGCGAGCCGCAGCGCGGTGTACCGGATCGCGGCGCTCGACTTTCCTGCGGACACAGCGGGCCTTCTTCCTTGACGACAGAGGTGCCCGTCCAGTGAAGCACGCCCGACAAAAGGGGCGTCCCGCAGGGCCTCGATGAGGGATGGTGGTCGGTGGGGGCACCTCCCAGCGGTAGCTGGGGGAGGGAGGCGGATCAGTTCAGCGGCAGGAGCATGATGACGTCGTCGCGGTCGTCGCCGTCCGCGACGCGGATGGCGCCCGGTACGCGGCCGACCTCCTTGTACCCGCAGGCGGTGTAGAACCGGTCGGCGCCGGTGCCGCCTCGGCAGGTGAGGCGTATCGCCTCGATGCCGTCGAGACCCCGGGCGGCCTCCGCGGCGGCGGCCATCAGTTCGCGGCCGTAGCCCTTGCCCTGGTGACGGGGGTGGACCATGACGGTGTAGAGCCAGATCCAGTGGGTCATCAGGCGGTGCGTGTTGAGCGCGAGGAACGCCGTGGCCGCGATCTCGCCGTCCTTGTCGCGCCCGACGAGCAGCCGCATCCGGCCCTCTGCCATGGCCGTCAGGTGCTTGACCCACTCGGGACGTATGTCGTCGGCCGTGACGGGCGGCACGAAGCCGACGGCCCCGCCGGCATTGCTGACGTCGGCCCACAGCTCCAGCACGCCGTCACGCAGAGCCGGCCCGCCGGGCGGATCGAGTTCGAAGGTGAGAGCCATGCGCCCCAGCGTAGGAAAAGCCCGGCGGCGGGCACACAGAATTCCGGGGTCCGAGACGGACGCGGCGCTCCGCCCCCGGGCCGGGGGCCGGGGGGCGGAGTCACTGGACGTCAGACGCGCATCGGCTGCGGGGACTCACGGCGGGAGGCGTCCGGGCCGGGGTACTCGCGGATGATCTCGTAGCGCGTGTTGCGCTCGACCGGGCGGAAGCCGGCGTCGCGGATCAGGTCGAGCAGGTCGTCGCGGGTGAGCTTGTTCGGCGTGCCGTAGTTGTCGGCGTCGTGCGTGATCTTGTACTCGACGACCGAGCCGTCCATGTCGTCCGCGCCGTGCTGGAGGGCGAGTTGGGCGGTCTGCACGCCGTGCATCACCCAGAAGACCTTGACGTGCTGGACGTTGTCGAACAGCAGACGGGAGACCGCGAAGGTCTTCAGCGCCTCCGCGCCCGTCGCCATGGTCGTGCGCGCCTGCAGCTTGTTGCGCACCTTGCCGTCCTGCATGTCGACGAAGTCGTGCTGGTAGCGCAGGGGGATGAAGACCTGGAAGCCGCCGGTCTCGTCCTGGAGTTCACGTAGCCGCAGGACGTGGTCGACGCGGTGGCGCGGCTCCTCGATGTGCCCGTACAGCATCGTGCACGGGGTCTTGAGGCCCTTCTCGTGCGCCAGGCGGTGGATGCGCGACCAGTCCTCCCAGTGGGTGCGGTGGTCGACGATGTGCTGGCGGACCTCCCAGTCGAAGATCTCCGCGCCGCCGCCGGTCAGCGATTCGAGGCCGGCCTCGATCAGCTCGTCGAGGATCTCGGAGGCGGACAGCCCCGAGATGGTCTCGAAGTGGTGGATCTCAGTGGCGGTGAAGGCCTTCAGCGAGACGTTCGGCAGGGCCTTCTTCAGCTCGCTGAGCGAACGCGGGTAGTACCGCCACGGCAGGTTGGGGTGAAGGCCGTTGACGATGTGCAGCTCGGTGAGGTTCTCGTTCTCCATCGCCTTGGCGAGGCGGACGGCCTCCTCGATGCGCATGGTGTACGCGTCCTTCTCGCCCGGCTTGCGCTGGAACGAGCAGTAGGCGCACGACGCGGTGCACACGTTGGTCATGTTGAGGTGGCGGTTGACGTTGAAGTGGACCACGTCGCCGTTCTTGCGCGTGCGGACCTCGTGGGCGAGACCGCCGAGCCAGGCCAGGTCGTCCGACGCGTAGAGCGCGATGCCGTCCTCACGGGTCAGCCGTTCACCGGCCCGGACCTTCTCCTCCAGCTCGCGCTTGAGTCCAGCGTCCACCTGGCCGCCTCCCATATCTCCACGTAAAACAGGCTCCGCCCACCGTACTCCCCCGCCCTGGCGTCCCTTCACGGGCGGGGCGGTACGGCGGGCGGCGGGTGACTCACGCCTCGTCGGGAAGGTCTCCGACGCGGTTCTCCCACTTGGTGGAGAGGACGATCGTGGTGCGGGTGCGCGAGACGCCGCGGGTGCCGGAGAGCCGGCGGATGGTCTTCTCCAGGCCGTCGACGTCGCTGGCGCGCACCTTGAGCATGTACGAGTCGTCGCCGGCGATGAACCAGCAGTCCTCGATCTCGGCGAGGTCCCGCAGACGGCGGGCGACGTCCTCGTGGTCGGCGGCGTCCGAGAGCGAGATGCCGATGAGGGCCGTGACGCCGAGACCGAGCGAGGCCGCGTCCACGGTGGCGCGGTAGCCGGTGATGACCCCCGCCGCCTCCAGGCGGTTGATGCGGTCGGTCACGGAGGGGCCGGAGAGCCCCACGAGCCGGCCGAGCTCGGCGTACGAGGCCCTGCCGTTCTCGCGCAGGGCCTGGATGAGCTGCCTATCCACGGCGTCCATATGCCTGAGCCTTCCATTATTCAGCGATACCGCAAGTTTACGTGTAGAATCTAAGGCACGCGGGGTCGACACCCTGCGATTTACTCAAACGATCACAGCTGATCCCACAAGGATCCGGATCCATACAGGAGATGACACTCACCGTGTACACGATCGAGATGGCCTACGCCCACATGCGACAGCTGCAGGAGCTGGCCAACCGCTCGCGTGCCCACCAGCCCTCCGCCGCCCGCCGGGCCGACCGGACCCGCGCACCGCGCCGCGGCAGGAAGAGCTAATCGTCCGCGGAGCCACCACCGAGCTCCCCCTCCCAACGGCGGTACAGCCGATGCGGCACCTCTGCCGCGTCCAGCACCCGCCCGGCGACGAAGTCCACCAGATCCTGGATGTGCGTCGCCCCCGCGTAGAACGCCGGAGAGGCGGGCAGCACCACGGCGCCCGCCTCGTCCAGCGTCACCAGATGCTTGAGGGTCTGCCCGTTCAGCGGGGTCTCCCGCACGGCGACCACCAGCCGGCGCCGCTCCTTGAGCGTCACGCTCGCGGCCCGCTGGAGAAGGTCCTTCGACAGCCCCAGCGCCACACCCGCCACACAGGCGGTGGACGCGGGCACGATCAGCATCCCCTTGACCGGGTACGACCCCGACGACGGACCGGCGGCCAGGTCCCCCGCGGCCCAGTGGCGCACCCCGGCCACGTCGACGTCGAACGTGTCGGGCTTGCCGTCCGCCCCGCGGGCCAGCCACTGACGCAGGTCGTCCCGCCAGTGCGCGTCCCTGAAGGGGATCCCCGTCTCGTCGAGCAGGGTCAGCCGTGAGGCCCGGCTGACGACGAGGTCCACGCTCTCGCCGGCGGCGAGCAGCGCCCGCAGCACGGCGGCGGCGTACGGCGTGCCGGAGGCACCCGACACCCCCACGACCCACGGCCGACGACTGTTCATCTCCTGCGGCTCCACATGGGTGAGCCTATCCGGCCCCGGCCCCGGGCCGGTCAGACCGTGAGGCCACGCACCACCAGGTCCAGCAGCGCGCAGACGAACAACGCCATCCCGATGAAACCGTTCACCGTGAAGAACGCCCGGTTCAGACGCGACAGGTCGTGCGGGCGCACGATCGTGTGCTCGTAGAGGAACGCCGCCGCCACGATCACCAGCCCCAGCCACAGGAACACCCCCGCGTCCGTGGCCAGCGCGTACCAGACGAACAGCGCCATCGTCACCACGTGGCAGCCGCGCGCCCCGTACAGCGCCGCCGGGATGCCGAAGCGCGCGGGGACCGACTTCACGCCGTGGGCCCGGTCGGCCTGGACGTCCTGGCACGCGAAGATCAGGTCGAAGCCGCCGATCCACACGCCCACCGCAAGACCGAGGATCACCGCCTCCCACGACCACGCGCCGGTGACCGCGATCCACGCGCCGACCGGCCCCATGGCCTGGGCGAGCCCGAGGATGGCGTGCGGGAAGTTCGTGAACCGCTTGCCGTACGGATAGACCACCATCGGGACCACGGCGACGGGCGCGAGCGCCAGGCACAGCGGGTTGAGCAGGGCCGCGGCACCGAGGAAGACGACGACCGCGACGAGCGCGCCCGTCCACGCCGAGCGGACGGACACCGCCCCGGTCACCAGCTCGCGCGAGGCGGTACGCGGATTACGGGCGTCGATCTCCCGGTCGATGATCCGGTTGCACGCCATCGCGAACGTCCGCAGGCCGACCATCGCGACCGTGACGAGCAGCAGCTCGCCCCAGTGGACGGTGCGGTCGTGCCGGAACATCGCGGTGAGCGAGGCGATGTAGGCGAACGGCAGCGCGAAGACCGAGTGCTCGATCATCACCAGACGCAGGAACGCCCTGGTGCGTCCGGGCTGCGGGACGGCCGCGGCGGCGGAGGTCACAGGCCGTACTCCTTCCAGCGGCGGTCGACCTTCGCCGCCGTCTCCGGGTCCGACACGACCATCTCGGGCCAGCCGCCGTCGCGGGTGTAGCCCTCCTCGGGGAGCTTCCGCGTCGCGTCGATGCCCGCCTTGCCGCCCCAGAACTGCTGGTAGGAGGCGTGGTCGAGATGGTCGACCGGGCCCTCGACGACCGTGAGGTCACGGGCGTAGTCCGTGTTGCCGAGCGCACGCCAGGAGACCTCGTGCAGGTCGTGGACGTCGCAGTCGGCGTCGACGACCACGATCAGCTTGGTCAGCGACATCATGTGCGCGCCCCAGATCGCGTGCATGACCTTCTGCGCGTGCTTCGGGTACTTCTTGTCGATCGAGACGATCGCGCAGTTGTGGAAACCGCCCGACTCCGGCAGGTGGTAGTCCACGATGTCCGGCACGATGATCTTGAGGAGCGGGAGGAAGAAGCGCTCGGTGGCACGGCCCAGCGGGCCGTCCTCCGTCGGCGGCCGGCCCACCACGATCGACTGGAGCAGCGGCCGCTTGCGCATCGTCACGCAGTCGATCGTCAGCGCCGGGAACGGCTCCTGCGGCGTGTAGAAGCCGGTGTGGTCGCCGAACGGGCCCTCGGGAAGCATCTTCCCCGGCTCCAGCCAGCCCTCCAGCACGACCTCCGCGTTCGCCGGGACCTGGAGCGGCACGGTCTTGCAGTCGACCATCTCGATCCGCTTGCCCGCCACGAACCCCGCGAACAGGTACTCGTCGATGTCGCCGGGCAGCGGCGCCGTCGAGGCGTACGTGACGGCCGGCGGGCAGCCGAAGGCGATCGCGACCGGCAGCCGCTCGCCCCGCCCGGCGGCGACCTGGTAGTGGTTGCGGCTGTCCTTGTGGATCTGCCAGTGCATGCCGATGGTGCGCCGGTCGTGGCGCTGGAGGCGGTACAGACCGAGGTTGCGCACACCGGACTCGGGGTCCTTGGTGTGCGTGAGTCCCAGGTTGAAGAAGGAGCCGCCGTCCTCGGGCCAGGTGAACAGCGCGGGCAGGGCGTCCAGATCGACGTCGTCGCCGGTGAGGACGACCTCCTGCACGGGCGCGTCCTTCACCTTCTTCGGCGGCACGTGCACCATCGAGCCCAGCTTGCCGAACGCCTCGCGCACCCCGACGAACCCGTGCGGCAGCTCGGGCTTGAGCAGTCCGCCGATCTTGTCGCTGATCTCGTCGTAGGACGTCAGGCCGAGCGCCTTGAGCAGCCGGCGGTCGGTGCCGAACACGTTCATCGCCAGCGGCATCGCCGAGCCGCGCACGTTCTCGAAGAGCAGGGCGGGGCCGCCGGCCTTGTTCACCCGGTCGACGATCTCCCCGACCTCCAGATAGGGGTCGACTTCGGCCTTGATGCGCTTGAGGTCGCCCTCGCGCTCCAGCGCCCGGAGCAAGGAGCGAAGATCGTCGTAAGCCATGGGCCAAGTATCGGCCACGGGCTACCCTGGGCCCGTCACCGGGGCCGGGGAACACGGCTCCGCCCACATCTCCAGGGGGCTGTCCCACATGCTCAGGGCGCTGATGTACATCCTGCCGCTGGCGCTGACGATCTACGCGTTCATCGACTGCCTGAACACGCCCGAGGACGAGGCGAAGCATCTGCCCAAGATCGCCTGGATCTTCATCATCCTGCTGTTCTGGATCGTCGGGCCGATCGTCTGGTTCGCCGCCGGGAAGATGCGGCACGCCCCGGCGGGTGGGCGCACCCCCTCCGAGTGGCACCGCAACCACCGCACGGAGTGGGTCGCCCCCGACGACAACCCCGAGTTCCTGAAGTCCATCAAGGACGAGAACAAGAAGGACGAGTCGCTCCTCAAGGACTGGGAGGCCGATCTGCGCCGCCGTGAGGAGGAGCTCAAGCGCCGCGAGCAGGGCGAGGACAAGGACAGCTGATGGAGCTGCGGCTCCTGGTGACCTTCGAGAAGGTCGCCACCGTCCTCGGCTTCACCCGGGCCGCCGCCGAACTGAGGTACGCCCAGTCCAGCGTGACGAGCCAGATCCGGTCCCTGGAGTCCTCGCTCGGCGTGGACCTGTTCGAGCGGCTCGGCAGCCGTATCCGGCTCACGGAGGCGGGCGAGCGCCTGCTTCCGTACGCCCGCCGGATGATCGACCTCGCCGACGAGGCGCGGGCCGCGGTCGCCGGGGCCGACGAGCCGGCCGGGGCGATCACCGTCGGCACCATGGAGTCGCTGACCTCCTACCGGCTGCCGCCCCTCCTGGAGCTCTTCCACCACCGCTATCCGAAGGTCCAGCTGTCCCTGCGGCCCACGCTCGGCGACGAGACCCGCCGGGCGCTGCGCCGGGGCGCGTACGACATCGGCTTCCTGATGGAACCGGACACGGAGCACGAGGGGCTGGAGAGCGAGGTCCTGGCCGCGGAGCCGCTGGTGCTCGTGTCCGCGCCCGGTCATCCGCTGGCCGGACGTACGGGACTCGCGGCCGTGGATCTGGCGGCGGCGCAGCTGGTGGGCACGGAGCCGGGCTGCCCGTACCGGGACCTGTTCGAGCGGGAACTGGCGGACTGGGCACCGCCGTTCATGGAGTTCGGGACGATCGAGGCGACCAAGCGGGGCGTGGCGGGCGGTCTGGGGATCGCCCTGCTGCCCCGGATCGCCGTCTTGGGGGAGCTGGCGTCCGGGGTGCTGGTGGCGCTCGGCTGGGAGCCGCCGTTCACCCTCTTCACGCAGATCGCGTGGCGGCGGGAGAAGCGGCTTCCGGCACATGTGCGGTTGTTCGTGGACCAGGCGCGGCGGCTCGTGCGCGAGGACGTCGCGGAAGGGTGACCCTGAGGCTCGCCAGCACGATCAGCGGCACGCCGAGCGCCTGGACGAGCCCGATGTGGTGCCCGTACACCGCCCAGTCGGCGATCATCGCGACGGCCGGGTAGGTGAAGGCGAGGACGGCGATCTTCGCCGTGGGCAGCTTCTGGTAGGCCGCGTACATCAGCACGTACATGACGCCCGTGTGGATCAGTCCGAGGCCGGCGAGCCACATCCACCCCGCGCCGAGCCGCGACGCCGCCCCGAAGTCGGCGAAGGGCAGCAGCAGCGGGATGCCGACGAGGACCTGCACGAGGGCGACGAGATGCGGGCGCACGCCGGTGACCCGCTTGGTGACGACGGTCGACAGCGCGTAGAGCACGGCGGCGGCGAGCGCGAGGCCGAGCCCCTCGAGGGACGCCGTGTCGCCGGGCCGGACGCCGGAGACGAGGACCAGCCCGGCGAACGCGACCGCGAGCCAGCCGAACCTGGCGGCCGTGATCCGCTCCCGCAACAGCACCGCGCCGAGCAGCACCAGGAAGAAGGGCTGCGTGTGGTAGACGACGGTGGCGAAGGAGATCGAGGTGGCCTCGTACGCCTCGAAGAGGAACACCCAGTTGAAGACGATGAACACCCCGCCGAGGGCGGCGAGTCCGAGCTTCTTCGGGGTGAAGCCGTGTCCCGTGAACCAGCCGCGGGCGAGGATGTACGCGCCGAGGGCGGCGGCCCCGAAGAGGCAGCGGAAGAACACCACGTCGAAGGGCGACGCCCCGGACTCGACGACGAAGATGCCGAGGGTGCCCGAGAGCACCATGGCGAGGGTGAGTTCGACGGTTCCCCTGGTCTCGTTTCTCATGGTCATGACGCTACGAACGGACCCGTGCGCCGGTCCACGGGCCAGTGGGGCGTCCTGCCGATGGCCCCATCGGCCGTGTCGATGGGGTGGTGCCGGGGCCCGCCGGGGAAGAGTCCGGGCATGGACGATGCTCAGGCCCGCAGGTGGCTCGCCACCGCCGTCGCCGAGGCCCGTGCGGGGCTCGCCGAGGGCGGCATCCCGATCGGGGCCGCGCTGTACGGGGCCGACGGCTCGCTGCTGGGGCGCGGCCGCAACCGGCGTGTGCAGGACGGCGATCCGTCGATGCACGCCGAGACGTCGGCGTTCCGGGCGGCCGGGAGGCAGCGGTCGTACCGGGGCACCACGATGGTGACGACGCTCTCGCCGTGCTGGTACTGCTCCGGGCTGGTGCGGCAGTTCGGGATCTCCCGGGTCGTGATCGGCGAGGCGCGAACCTTCCACGGCGGGCACGACTGGCTGGCGGAGCACGGCGTGGAGATCGTGCTGCTGGACGATCCCGGGTGCGCGGCGATGATGCGGGACTTCGCCGAAGGTCATCCGGCGCTGTGGAACGAGGACATCGGCGACGCATGACCCGGCCCCGCCGGAGCCCGCGACGGGCGGTAACGGACTGAACACGAAAACGCGTCAATCCCCTCGCCCACCTGCCCCGCGGGCCATATCATGGCCGTCAACTACCTGTTCCCCGGCGCCACTTGACCGCTCGGGAGTTGTTTTTGAGGGATCAACTCGCCGCGAGGAGCCAACTGCTCGCGCAGCTCACGTCCCATCTCACCGGCACCGAGGTCGCCGGCCGGAAGTTCCGCCCCTCCTGCAAGGCCCTGCCGCCTCCCGTCGTCGCCGTCGTCGGCGGCCGCGGCATGGGCAAGTCGTACGACTTCGCCTGGCTGCGGGACGTCTGCGGACCGGTCACGCCCACCGCGTACCTGGACTGCGCCGACGACACGCTGCGCACCGGCGCGGCCGAGTCGCCGGAGTCGCGTTCGCTGGTGACGGAGGCGCTGCGGCTGCTCGGCATCGGCTTCACCAGCGCCGGGCCCCCACGGGTGCCGACGCTGCACATGACCCGGCTGTTCGCGGGGCTCGTCGCCGTCGCCTCCGGCACGTGGAACGCCGACCAGGACGATCGCATCGCCGCCGAACTGCGCCGCCTGGAGCTGATCTCGCCGTCCCGGGGCAACTGGGCGGCGGTCGTCCAGAGCTGGGTGGCCAAGCTGATGGCGGCGTACGCGGCGCTGCCCATGCCGCTGCCGCCGGTGCAGAAGTTCATCGAGGTGTCGGTGGAGGTGCTGCTCCAGGAGCTGTTCCAGCGCGGCAGCCGCAAGGCCGTCGGCTGGTACGGGGCCTATCCGGGCGCGCAGGGCAGCGCCCGCTGGGGGCTGACCCTGCTGGGCAGCCACTTCCGGCTCGGCGGTGACCAGCGGCGGCGGGCCGAGTACTTCCTCGGTCAGGCGCTGCGGGCCGACCTGGAGGAGGCGTACCGGACGACCGCCGGCTGGCTGCTGCGCACCGGCCGCCCGCTGATGCTGCTCGACAACGCCCACGACGAGCTGGGCGAGCAGCTGGTGCGCGACTGCCTCACCCACCGGTCGACCGGCCATCCGGACCGGGTGGTGGTGTACGCGGCGTTCCGGCGCGGCGATCCGCCGGTCCTGCAGGGCGCGCACCGGCTGGCGTCGCTCAGCTCCGCGGTGGGCCTCGCGGGGGGCCGGGGCGACGGGCTGTGCGTACACCCGATGGTCGTGGTGCCGTATCCGCCGCTGCCTCCGGCCGGTCCCGAGACCTCCGACGGGCTGCTGAGCCACGTCGATCCGGACGCGATGCTGCCGCCCGGACTGCCGCGCGCGCTCTACCGGTTCACGGGCGGACGGCCGCTGGCCATGACCCGGATCACGGACGCGATCGAGGAGCTGCGGACGGCGGACGGCGCCTCCGTGCCGCCCGGCCCGGCGGGCCCGCCGGCGCCGACCGCCCTCGCGACGCTGACGCTGCGTTCGCTGCTGCGGCACCGGCCGGCGACACCGCGGCGGGCGGCCACCGGGCCGACGGTCGCCGAGGCGCTGCGGGAGGAGCTGGCCCCCGGGGAGCTGGGCGACCTGCTCACCCGGGTGTCCCCGGCCGCCGACGCGCGCTCCGCCGATCTGCTGCTCCCGGCGGCGGCCGGCATGACGACGCCGGAGCTGCGCCACGCGCTCGACTCCGACGGATGGCCGCGCTGCGACCGGCACTTCGTGGCCGACCACTGTCTGCGCACCCTGCTGCTGCACCGGCTCTACCACCTGGACGCCGACCACTCGTCGTGGCTCGGTATGCACTCGCGGCTCGTGATGCATTACGCGGCGGCGGGCCCCGACTCCTGGCAGGCGTACCACCACGAGCTGGCGATCGGCCGGACCGGCGGCGCGGTCGCGTATCTCACCGACTCGCTCGGCCGCGCGGACACGGCAGCCTGGCTGGACGAGCTGCTGCACATCGCGTCCGCGCCCGGCTTCGAGGGGCTGTCGGAGCGGCGGAGGCAGGCGTTCACGGGCGGGCACCGTGAGCCGCAGCGGCGCGTCGAGCGGCTGCTGAACGCCGCCTGGCTGGCGCAGGACTGGCTGGAGCTGCCCGAGGCGCGGCTGGAGGCGGCGGTCCACGGGGCGCTGCACGCCCTGCGGGACGACGTCGCCGACAGCTCCGTACTCACCGACGCCGCCACGCACTGGGCGGAGAGCATCCGGTCGGGCCGTCCGCTGCGGGAGTGCGACTGCTCCCGGCGGGGCCGGGCGAGTGGGGGGATGGACTGATGAACAACCTGACGAAGATCCTCATCGGGGCCGGGGTCGTGACCGCGGTCGTGCTGGGCGTGCTCTTCGGGCCGGGCGTCCTCGATCAGAACCGCTCGTGCGCGAAGGGCGTGGTGAAACCCGAGGGCAGCGACGAGTGCATCGGTGTCTCGGCCACCGGCTACGACTTCGGGGTGAAGGAGATACGGGAGGTCGCGCGCGCCATCGCCGTCGAGAACCGGAGCGCGGAGGACTCCGAGCAGCTGACGGTCTCGGTGGCGGTGATGATGCCGTTCACCTCGAGGGCGCCGGAGCAGCTGACGAAGATGCGCCACGAGCTCCAGGGGGTGTACCTCCAGCAGAAGCTCGCCAACGAGGCCGAGGGCAGGCCGCCGAAGATCCGTGTCCTGCTGGCCAACACCGGCAACCTCGGCCACCACTGGGAGACCGTGGCGAACCAGCTGGTCACGATGGCGGACGGTCCCGAGCAGCTGCGCGCGGTGACGGGCATCGCGACGAGCAACACCGCGAACAAGCAGGCCGTCGCCCTGCTGGCCCGTCATCACATTCCGATGGTGGGCTCGACGATCACCGCCGACGACATCACCAACATCCCCGGCCTCGCGCGGGTGTCCCCGACCAACAGGGACGAGGCCCGGGCGCTGGTGTCGCACGCCAAGTCCGTCGACCGCAGCGCGCTGCTCGTGTACGACACGAATCCGGACGACCGCTACGCGCATTCGCTGCGCGAGGCGTTCAACGAGCAGCTGCCGGACCAGGTCTACGAGCCGACGCAGTTCACGTCCAGCAAGGAGCCGGACAACCCGGGCAATCTCGGCAACGTCTTCAACAGCATCGCCCACTACATCTGCGACACCGACGCCCACACGGTGTTCTTCGCCGGCCGCCACACCCCGCTGCGGATCTTCCTCTCCGAGCTCGGCAGGGCGGGCTGCGCGCGCCGCGGTTTCACCGTTCTGACCGGCGACGAGGCGTCCTACCTGGGCTCGGACGACAAGCTGGACCGGCAGGCGCTGGCGTTGCGGCCGGGCGAGAAGAAGCCGCGGGTGACGCTGAAGTACGCGGCGCTCGCCCACCCGGACGCCTGGGTCGAGACACCCGGGCGGACGTTGCCCGCGACCGGCGGCTCGGCGGCGGCGTACCGGCAACTGGCCGACGCGATCGCCGAGATGCGCACCGAGATCGGGCCGAACCAGCTCCAGGACGGACAGACGATCATCGGGCACGACGCGATGGCGACGGCCGTGCAGGGCATCCGGCGCGCGACCGGCACCTCGGCGAAGGCTCCCGCGCTGACCGATGTGACGGCCCAGTGGCCGCATCTGACGGGCTCGCTCCGGGTGAACGGCGCGAGCGGCTGGATCTGCCTGGACAACTACGGCAACCCGCGGAACAAGGCGGTGCCGATCGTGCGGCTCGCCGCCGACGGGACGCTGCGGTTCGAGGAGTTCTCCTGGCCGGACCAGAAGCCGCCGCCGGTGGACTGCATCGTCAGGAAGGACTGAATGGTTCCGCGTTCAGGCGGCCGCGTAGGCGTCCCGCAGCTGCTGCCAGCGCTCGGCGGTCCAGGCCGACCAGTCGGTGGTCGGCCTGCCCTCCAGCGCGGCGACCAGCAGCTCGAAGTGGTTGTGCCAGCCGGCCAGGCAGTCGAGCAGCACCTCGTCGTCGCAGCGCAGTTCGTTGGTGAAGCGGAGCACCGTGCTCTCGTCACCGTGCGGCTCCAGGTGGAAGCGGATGCGGCCGTGCACGGTGACCGTGTACTCGGCGACCCGCTCCACGTCCCACGCCGTGACATGGCCCTCCGCGAAGGTGTGGCGCCCCTCCGCGTCGGTGTTGAGCCAGCGCAGCCTCACCGCGCCGCCGATTCTCGGTTCGAGCAGGTCGGCGGCGCAGAGCCAGGTCGGCAGACCCTCGGGAGTGGCGACGGCGGCCCATACCCGGATCACCGGATGCGGCAGATGCAGCTCGTACCGCAGCAGGTGAGTGCCGTCGTCCCGGGTCTCGACGGTGCCCTGGGGGATCACGTCACTCATGCCTCCAGCGTCCCGCGGGGGCGGCGCGGGCGCTACCTCACGGGCGGCCTCAGACGCCCGCGTACGAGTGCAGGCTGTTCACGAACATGTTCACGCCGTAGTAGTTCCACAGGAAGCACAGGAACGCGACGAGCGCGATGTACGCGGCCTTGCGGCCCTTCCAGCCGGCCGTGGCGCGGGCGTGCAGGTAGGCGGCGTAGGCGACCCAGGTGATGAACGACCAGACCTCCTTGGCGTCCCAGCCCCAGTAGCGGCCCCACGCGTCGCCGGCCCAGATCGCGCCCGCGATGATCGTGAATGTCCACAGCGGGAAGACGGCCGCGTTGACGCGGTAGGAGAACTTGTCGAGCGAGGCGGCCGAGGGCAGCCGCTCCATGACCGACGTGGCGAACCTGCCGGGCTGCCCGCCGCGGGCGAGCTTGCGCTCGTAGGCGTCGCGGAAGAGGTAGAGCACCGCGCCGACCGCGCCGAGGTAGAAGACGGCGCCGCAGAAGATCGCGGTGGAGACGTGGATCCACAGCCAGTACGAGTCGAGGGCGGGCACCAGCTGGTCGCTCTCGGTGTACAGGTACGTCACGGCGAAGCCGAGGTCCAGCAGGACGGTGGTGACCAGCGGCAGGCCGGCCCAGCGGATGTTCTTCCCGGCCAGCAGGAGGGCGAGGTACACGCCGACGGCGACCGTGGAGAACGTCGTGGAGAACTCGTACATGTTGCCCCACGGCGCCCGCTGCACCGACAGGGCACGGGCGACGACGCCCGCCGCCTCCAGCAGGAACGCGAGGGCGGTGAGCGACACGGCGATGCGGCCGTACAGGTCGCCCTGCTCGGTGCCGCCGTGCGCGCCGGGGCCGTCGGGCACGTCCCGGGTGCCGCTCGCGGCCCGCGTGACGACCTTCGGCCTCTCCAGGACCGCGGTCGCGCCCGCCTTCGTGACCGTGACCGGCGGGGCGGCGGCCTCCTCCGCGGGGGCCGTGAGCGCGGCGGCCGTGCGGGCCACCTTGCTGCGGCTGCCGAAGAGCCACTCGGCGATGTGCGCGAGGAAGGCCAGCGTGTAGACGGCCATCGACGAATAGATCAGGTAGTTGCTGATCTGCGCCAGGTTCTCGTTGGCTGCGGCGGCGGTTGCGGCGGCGAGAGTCACTTCTCAGCCCCTTCGGCAGGAACGTCTACAGGTTCAGGCGCCGTCGGCGCCTGTGAGTGGAGGGTCGTGGCCAGGTCGGCCAGTTCCTCCGGGAGCCTCGCCGACTCGCTGCGGCCGAGGCCCGCCATCTCGACGACCGTCGTACCGTCCTCACCGCGCACGGCCCGCACCCAGACGCGGCGGCGCTGGATGAACAGCGAGGCGGCGAGGCCCGCGATGGCGGCGATCGCGCCGGTCAGCGCCCAGCCGGTGGCGGGCTGACGCGTGATCTGGAAGGTCGCCCACTCCTTGACCTCCTCCTCGAAGGTGATGGAGCCCGCGCCGTCCGGCAGCTTCATGGTCTCGCCGGGGCGCATCCGCTGCTTGAGGATCTCACCGTCGGCGTTCGTGAACTGCTTCATCTTGCTGGTGTCGAGCTGGTACACGTTCTGCGGCAGACCCGCGTCGACACCCAGGCTGCCGTGGTAGCCGGTGAGCGCGAGGACGGGGTACTCGAGGCCCGGGAACTGCGAGAACATGTCGCCCTTGCCGTCTCCCGCGAACGTCGGCACGAAGAACGCCTGGAAGCCGAGCTGGTCCTTGCGGCCGTCCTTGTCGCGGTAGCCGTCCATCACCTTGATGGCACCGGTGGAGGTGATGTTGTTGTCGATGGGCAGCAGCGGCACCGCGTCCTGGAAGACGACCTCGCCCTTGCCGTCCCGCACGGTGACGACGGGGGCGTACCCGTGGCCGTTGAGGAAGACCTTGGTGCCGTCCACCTCCAGCGGCTTGTTGACCTCGATGACCTGCTTCTTCTCGGTGCCGCCGGGCCCGGACCAGGTCACGGCGGCCTCGTAGGTGCGCGGCGTGCCGCGCTGCGGGCCGCTCTTCGCGTACGTGCCGGTGAAGCTGTCCAGCGTGAAGCTGAACGGGGACAGGTCGTCGGTGTCGAACAGCGAACCGGACTTGAAGTCGTCGTACTGCGTGAGCGTGTTGGAGAAGCCGCCGCCCTCGACGACCAGCTTGCCGCCCTCGGACTTGAACAGCTGGCCCGCCGCGAACGCCACGAGCATCACGATCAGCGACACGTGGAAGACCAGGTTGCCGGCCTCGCGCAGGTAGCCCTTCTCGGCGGCGACCGCGTCGCCCGCCTCGTGGGCGCGGAAACGGCGCCCGCGCAGCAGAGCGAGCGCCGCCCGGCGCACCTGCTCCGGCTCGGCCTCCGTGCGCCACGTCGTGTACGCGGGCAGCCGGTTCAGCCGCCGCGGCGCGCCCGGGGCGCGCCCGCGCAGCTGGCCGACGAACTGCCAGGAGCGGGGCACGATGCAGCCGATGAGGGAGACGAACAGCAGGATGTAGATCGCGGAGAACCACACCGAGCTGTAGACGTCGAAGAACTGCAGCTTCTCGTAGAGGGGCCCGAGGACCTCGTGGCGGTCCTTGAACGCCTGCACCTTCATCTCGTCCACGCTGTTCTGCGGGACGAGGGAGCCGGGGATGGCCCCGAGCGAGAGCAGGAAGAGCAGGATCAGCGCGACCCGCATGGAGGTCAGCTGCCGCCAGAACCAGCGCGCCCAGCCGAGCACGCCGAGGGTGGGGCCGCCGACGGCCTGGTCCGTCGCGTTGTCGGTGGGGGCGGTGGACAGCTGTGCGCCGGCCTCGCCGAGTTCGCGTTCGTCGGTGTCGTACGTGCTCATGGACGTTCAGATCCCCACCGTGAAACCGTTGGACCAGCTCTGCATCGACTGGACCATGGTGTCCCAGACACCTGTGAGCAGCAGCAGACCGGTCGCGATCATCATCACGCCGCCGGTCCGCATCACCCATGCGTAGTGCTGCTTGACCCAGGCGAACGCACCGAGCGCCTTGCGGAACGCCACCGCCGCGAGGACGAACGGCAGCCCGAGGCCGAGACAGTACGCGACGGTCAGCAGCGCCCCGCGGCCGGCACTGGCCTCGCTCGCTGCGAGCGCCGTCACGGCGGACAGCGTCGGTCCGATGCACGGCGTCCAGCCGATCCCGAACAGCGCGCCGAGCAGCGGTGCGCCCAGCAGGCCCGACACCGGCCGCCTGTGGACGCGGAACTCGCGCTGGGTGAGCCAGGGCATCAGGCCCATGAAGAAGACACCCAGCAGGATCATCAGCGCGCCGAGGACCTTGGACAGGATCTCCCGGTGCCCCTGGAGCGTGGAGCCGAAGTAGCCGAAGAGCGCCCCGCCGGACACGAACACGGCGGTGAAGCCGACGACGAACAGGGAGGCGCCGGCGACCATCCGGCCGCGCTTCGCCTCGGCGAGGTCGGTGCCCGTGACCCCGGTGACGTACGAGAGATAGCCGGGGACGAGCGGCAGCACGCACGGCGAGAAGAAGGACACCAGCCCGGCGAGCAGGGCGATGGGCAGAGCGAGAAGCAGGGCGCCGCCGAAGACCGTGTCGTACACGTCCGGTGCCGCGGCAAGGAACGTCACAGGATCACTTCTCCGCGATCAACGGGTCGATGATCTTGTGCAGTTCCTCGTCGTCGAGCGCCTTGAGCGAGCGGGCCGCGATCTTTCCGTCCCGGTCGAGCACGATCGTGGAGGGAATGGCCTGCGGATTGAGGCTGCCCTTGGGGAAGCCGTTGACGATCAGCTTGCCGATCGGGTCGTACAGGCTCGGGTACTCGATTCCGTAGTCCTTCTCGAAAGCGAGCGCCGGGCCCTTCTTGCTGTCCCGGGTGTTGATCCCGACGAACTCGACGCCCTTCGCCTTGGTCTCCTTGGCGACCTTCGCGAAATAGGGGGCCTCGGAACGGCACGGCGGGCACCATGATCCCCACACGTTCATCACGACGATCTTGCCCTTGAGGCCGGCCACGTCGAGCGGTTCGCCCTCCAGGGTCTCGCCCTTGAGCTCGTTCGGGGACTGACGCTCCCCCTTGGCGACGGTGTCGATGCCGCCGGAGCCGGTGACGAAGTTGGTGTCGCCGCCGCCTCCGGACTTTCCGCCCTCGCCACAGGCCGACAGGGTGAGCGCACCTGCGGCGACCAGGGCGGTCAACAGGGCGGCGCGGGGGGCACGGCTGAGGCTCATGTGAAAAGTTTCGCATGGCCCCGGCGGCGATCTTCCGCACCCCCCTGCGTGCCCGATAAGGCCCCTTGTCAAGAAGCCTTAAGGAATGCGTTCCAGCCGCCCGCGGGGGACTCGCCGACCTGAAGGGTGCGCAGTTTCGCGAGCACCTGCGGATCCTGCACGTCGAGCCAGTCGCAGAACTGCCGGAAGGAGACCAGCCGTACGTCCTTCTTGCCGGCCATGCCCTTGAGCGCTTCCTCCACGGCGTCCATGTAGATGCCGCCGTTCCACTGCTCGAAGTGGTTGCCGATGAAGAACGGTGCGCGATTGGACTCGTAGGCGCGGGTGAATCCCGCGAGATACGCCTCCGTCGCCTGCCTGCGCCAGCCCGGAAAGCGCGAGGGCACGCCCTGCGTCGCCTGGTGGGACTGGTTGGCCAGCATGTTGTAGTCCATGGACAGCACCTCGAAGGAGCGCCCGGGGAACGGCACCTGCTGGAGCGGCAGGTCCCAGATGCCCAGCCGCTTGTCGGGCCACATCTGGCGGCCGCCGGGCGAGGAGGCGTCGTACCGCCAGCCCAGCTGCTTCGCGACGGGCAGGAGCTCGGCCTGGCCGAGCAGACACGGCGTGCGGCCTCCGACGAGTTCCTTGCGGTAGTCGAAAGGCAGGGGATCGATGTCGTGCCAGCCGCTGTTGGTACGCCATTCGGTGACGAACTTCACAGCCTGGTCGGTCTCGCTGCGCCAGTCCGCCGACGACCAGTTGCCCACCGATCCGGAACCGGTGCAGAAATGCCCGTTGAAGTGGGTGCCTATCTCATGGCCGTCGAGCCATGCCTGGCGTATGTGCTTCAGCGTGTCCTTGATGTGCTCGTCGGTGAGATAACCGATGTCCGAGGCGCCGATCGCGTTGTTCGGCGGACGGTAGAGCGTTTTCTTCGACTCGGGCAGCAGGTAGATACCGGAGAGGAAGAAGGTCATCGCCGCGCCGTGGTTCCTGGCGAGTTCGAGAAAACGCGGGAAAAGACCGTTGCCGACCTCGCCCGCACCGTCCCAGGAAAAGATCACGAATTGCGGCGGCGTCTGCCCGGGCTCCAGCGGAACGGGACGCTCCGGCTGATGCGGCTGCTTCCCGGTGTCGGAGGTGGAGCCGTCGCCGATCGGCCGGCCCCGCGTCGCCGAAGGCGAGGGCTTCGCGCCCTTGCCCTGGTCACCGCCCCGGCCGGGCGCACCACCTCCGGCGCCGCCCGGACCACTGGAGCCGCAGCCCGCCACGGTGACCGCGGCCGCGGCCCCAAGTCCCGCTCCGAGCAGGCCCCGTCGAGTGATGTCGCGCATATCGTCCCCATCCGCGCTCCCCTGGTCGGGGGGAGCCTTTCCAAACCGGCACAGGGAGAGATGCCGTGTGGAACGCGGGGGTTCCTGATGTGCGGGACGGGTTTTTCTACGCCATTTCCCGTGCGGGCTAGGCGCCGAATGCCTTGGACTTGCCCTTCACGGGTTTGGCGCCGGCGAGAAGATGCGGCGGGACGAGATCCCGGGCCGGCTCGGAGTATCCGACCGACACGATCCTGTTCCCCTCGTAGGTGAACGAGGTCAGCGAGGCGAGGGTGCACTGCCTGCGCCGCGGGTCGTGCCACAGCCGTCGCCTCTCGACGAAACTGCGCACGACCCAGATCGGCAGCTGGTGGCTGACGCACACGGCCTCGTGGCCGCGCGCCGCGTCCCGCGCCGCCTCCAGCGCGGCCGACATCCGCACGACCTGCTCCACGTACGGCTCGCCCCAGGACGGCCGGAACGGGTTCGTCAGGTGCTTCCAGTTGGCCGGCTGGCGCAGCGCGCCGTCGCCCACGCCGAAGGTCTTGCCCTCGAAGACGTTGGCCGCCTCGATCAGCCGCTCGTCGGTCTCGAGGGTCAGACCGTGCGACTTGGCGATCGGCTGGGCGGTCTCCTGGGCCCGCTCCAGCGGGGAGGCGACGACATGCGTGATGTCCCGGGCCGCCAGGTGCTCCGCGACCCGGTCGGCCATCTGCCGGCCGAGCTCGGAGAGGTGGTAGCCGCTGCGGCGGCCGTAGAGGACGCCGTCCGGGTTGTGCACTTCGCCGTGGCGCATGAGATGGACGACGGTGATGTCCCTGGTGCTCATGCGGTGGCCTCCGCTGCGGCTCGGGCGGCGGCGGGCAGCGCGGCCGCGATCCGCTCGATCGCCCGCTCGTCGTGGGCGGTCGAGACGAACCAGGACTCGAACGCGGACGGCGGCAGGTAGACCCCGTCGGCGAGCATCGAGTGGAAGAACGCGTTGAAGCGGAACGCCTCCTGCTTCTTCGCGTCCTCGTAGTCCCTGACCTCGGTCGGGGTGAAGAAGACGGAGAACATGTTGGACGCCGTCTGCAGGCGGTGCGCCACGCCCTCCTTGGTCAGGGCGTCCGTCACCAGCGCCTGGATCCGCTGCGAGACCGCGTTCACCTTCTCGTACGCGGCGTCGTCCAGCAGGCGCAGCTGCGCGAGGCCGGCGGCGGTCGCCACCGGGTTACCGGAGAGCGTGCCCGCCTGGTAGACGGGACCGGCCGGCGCGAGGTGCGCCATGACGTCCCGGCGCCCGCCGAACGCGGCGGCCGGGAACCCGCCGCCCATGACCTTGCCGAACGTCATCAGGTCGGGCACCACGCCGTCGACGCCGTACCAGCCCGCCTTCGAGGTGCGGAAGCCGGTCATCACCTCGTCGGAGATGTACAGCGCGCCGTTCTTCGCGCAGGCGTCCTTGAGCCCCTGGTTGAAGCCGGGCCGCGGCGGCACCACGCCCATGTTGCCCGGCGACGCCTCCGTGATCACACAGGCGATCTCGCCCGGGTGGTTGTGGAACGCCGCCTGCACGGCCTCCAGGTCGTTGTACGGCAGCACGATCGTGTCACCGGCCTGAGCCCCCGTGACGCCGGGCGTGTCCGGCAGGGCGAACGTCGCGACCCCGGAGCCCGCCGCGGCGAGGAGCGCGTCGACGTGCCCGTGGTAGCAGCCGGCGAACTTGATGACCTTGGACCGGCCGGTGAAGCCGCGGGCCAGCCGGATCGCCGACATCGTCGCCTCGGTGCCGCTGGAGACCAGCCGTACCTGCTCGACGGGCTCGACACGGGCCACGATCTCCTCGGCGAGGGCGACCTCGCCCTCGCCCGGCGTGCCGAAGGAGGTGCCGCGGGCGACCGCCGCCTGCACCGCCTCGATGACCTCGGGGTGGGAGTGCCCGAGGATCATCGGCCCCCACGAGCAGACGAGGTCGACGTACTCGCGGCCGTCGGCATCGGTCAGGTACGGGCCGGTGCCGGACACCATGAACCTGGGCGTACCGCCCACGGCACGGAAAGCACGGACGGGAGAGTTCACGCCGCCGGGCGTCACGAGGGACGCGCGGTCGAAAAGCGTCTGCGAAACTGGGGCGTCATAGGGAAAGCTCACGGAAACCATGGTCTCAGAGGCCCGGGCGATCTTGCGGACAGGTGTTTCACCACACGTTCGTGGGGGAGGTCACTGTCACGATGATCTGGTTGCGCGGCGGGGGCTGCGAGTGGTCGGGTGGAGATATGCATCGCGGTGGCGGACTGGGCGAGGGGACCGACGACCTGGGTCCTGAGCCTGCCCGGCGCGGAAAGCACCGGCGAGGCGAAGCGGATGATCCCGTGGGAGGCAGGAGCGGCCGGTTGGGGGTGACGTACAAGTACTTCGGTGCGCCCGACGGCGCCACGGCGGCACGGGTGCCGATCTCGATGCGCCCCGAGGAGCTGGGCGGCGACGAGCTCGGCATGGGCGGCATGTTCACCAAGATCAAGCCGGAGACCATAGCCGCGATGGTGCTGACCGGTATCCAGGGCATGCCGCTGCACAAGGTGCCGCCGCTGGAGCTCGTGGTGCTGCACCCCGACTACGCCGTGGTGAAGCTGCCCATGACCGTGGTGGACCCGCTGCGGGACATCGGCGAGGAGTCGGTGGGCGCGGCGGCCTTCATCTGGTCGACGGTCCCGGACCGGGGCGGCCCCCGGGACGCGTTCAACGTCTACCAATTGCTCCACGAATGGCAGGATTTCAGCCATCGTCTGCACGAGGCGGGCCACCAGCCGTACTGCCTGGTGTGGCCCTGACCCCGCGCGCCCCTCGTCCGCCCGGTCAGACGACCGGCGGCCGGCCGAGCCGGGCCATGAGCCACACCGTGCTCCAGCGCATCGGACGGCGCTCTCCGCACGGCGTACGGACGCCCTCGGCGAATCCGCCGAACCAGGCGCGAAGGCCCGGCGCCGAGCGGGTGCGCGCCAGGGTGAGCGCGGTCCACGAGCCCAGGTAGAGGGGCACGAGCAGGGCCGGGAGGTTCCGCTTCGCCAGCCAGACACGGTTGCGGGCGGTCATCCGGTAGTAGACGCCGTGCCGCGTGGGAGGCGTACGGGGGTGCTGGAGCACCAGCTCGGGGGCGTAGAGGATCTTCCAGCCGTCGTCCAGGGCGCGCCAGGCGAGATCGGTCTCCTCGTGCGTGAAGAAGAAGTCGTCCGGCCAGCCGCCGACCCGCTCCAGCATCCGCATCGACAGGGCGTGCCCGCCGCCGAGGAACGTGGTCACCTGGCCGCCGCGCAGCGGATCGGTCTTCCCGATGCGCGGCACGTGCCGGCGCTGGGTGAAGCCGGTCTCGTCGGCGATGCGGAAGCTGACGATCCCGAGCGCGGGGTCGGCGTCGTACATCGCGGCGATACGGCTGAAGACGTCCGTCTCGATGAGCAGCCCGTCGTCGTCCAGGTCGACGAGCACGTCGACGTCGCCGAACTCCCGCAGCCGCTCCATGGCGACGTTGCGCCCGCCGGACACGCCGAGGTTCTCGGGCAGCTCGACACCCGTGACGCCTGCCGGCAGTTCGGACAGCGGGGCGCCGTTGGAGACCACGACGACGCGGGTGGCGGGATGGTCCTGAGCGGCCACCGAGTCGAGCAGGGCCCGCAGTTCCGCAGGGCGGGAGCCCATCGTCAGTACGGCCACACCCACACGCGCTCGGGACACGTCCACATCTCCATCTGTTGCCGGTCGTGACCCGCGAGCTTAACGGTGTCGGTCCGGCAGATGTATGGAGGTGAACGCGCACGGGCACGTGCATGTGGCCGACGGCCGTGAGCGTGCAGGGCGCGCACCCGCCGTGACCGGCGGCGGTGCACGGTACGGGGCGCACCGGTCCCCTGTGGTGGTGACGCACGCCTCATCCGCGCCGCTCGCGCCCGGAGCCGCCCCGCGCGCCCGCTAGGGGCGGCGCCATCCCGGGTCGCGTCCCGTCAGCGCCAGCAGCCGGTCGAGGTCGGACGCGCCCGCTCCCCCGTCCGGCAGCGGATACTCCTCGCCGAAGACCCCCATCGCGCGGGCGGTCGGCGCGAGCTCCCCGAACGCGGTCAGCACCTCACGGACCACCACCGGATCCGGCGTGTACTCCTGCCCCGTGGCCCGCGCGAGATCCCAGGCGTGCACGGCGAGGTCGCCGAGCGCCATCCTTCCGACCAGGCCCGCCGACATGTTCATGGCGCCCGTGGTGCCCTGGTCCGCTCCCGGCGCCGCCCACGCCTCGACGAGCGCCTCGGCCTCCGCCGCGAACTCCTCGCGCCAGTCGCCGTGCCCGGCACGGTCCGGCTCCGCGGAGAAGTCGGCGTCCTTCTTGGCCGCCAGCAGCTGGAAGTTGACCACCACCTGGAAGAGGTGATCGACCAGCTGCCGCACGTCGTACTCGGCGCACGGCGTCGCATCGCCGAGCCGGTCGTCGGTGATGCCGCGCACCACCGGCACGGAGCGTTCGACGGCTGCCCGCAACAGGTCGCTGATGGTGTTCGTCATACGTCCGACCGTAGGCAGCACCGCCTCCCCCGTCTTGAAGAAACGCGACAGTCGCCGGATTAGGATCGGCGCATGGCAGGTCCGCGACGCGACACCCGGGGCATCGTCGAAGCCCGGGAGCTGCTCGCCCGCGTCGACTTCCGCCGCCGCGAGCCGGCCCCCGAACTGCGCCCCTACCTCGAGCACTACTGGCTCATCGACTGGGACCTGACCGAGCCGTACGCCTCCCACGTCGTGCCGCACCCGTCCGTGAACCTGGTGTTCCAGCAGTACGGCGACGAGGAGCCGTGGGCCGAGATCGCGGGCATCGGCCTGGGGCTGTTCACGCAGAAGCTGGAGGGCCGGGGGCGGGTGTGCGGCGTGCAGTTCCGGCCGGGCGGGTTCCGGCCCTTCGCACCGGGCCGCCCGGTGTCGGACTGGACGGGCCGGCGGGTCCCCCTGACGCAGGCGTACGCGGACCTGGGCCCGGTACGGGGCCCCGACGAGCCGGACGGATCGGAGGGACCCGTCGGGCCGGTCGCGGCCGGGACGTCGCACGTCGCCGCGGAGGTCCGCCGGGTCGTCGGCCCGGACGACGAGGACGCCCGCGTCGCCGCCCTGGACGCCTTCCTCCTGGGCCTCGCCCCCGCGCCGGACCCGCAGGCGTCGCAGGCCATGGCCCTGGTCGACCGGGTCCGCGCCGACCGCTCGATCCGGCGCGTCGCCGAACTCGCCGCCGCGGAAGGTGTGTCGACGCGCTCGATGCAACGGCTCTTCTCCGCGTACGTCGGCGTCGGCCCGAAGTGGGTCATCCTCCGTTACCGCATCCACGAGGCGCTGGAGCGCGCCGAGACGGAGACGGCCGCGGTCGACTGGTCCGCGCTCGCCGCCGAACTCGGCTACAGCGACCAGGCCCACCTCGTACGGGACTTCACCGCGACGGTGGGCGTCCCGCCGACCGCGTACGCACGTCCCCCGCACTGAGCCCCGCCGTACGGGGCCCTCGTCGTACCCCGCCCCTACAGTGCCGGGCATGGGCATCGACACAGTGAAGGTACGGATCGAGCCGTGGTCCGAGGACGACTTCGAGCTGCTGTGCGCCGTGAACGCGCCGGAGCTGATGGACCACCTCGGCGGTCCCGAGACCGAGGAACAGCTGATCATGCGGCATCAGCGCTATGTGGAGCTGAGCGCCGACCGCACCGGCCGCGGCCGGATGTTCCGCATCGTCCTGGCCGAAGGGGATGACGCCGGCCGGTCCGCCGGCTCCGTCGGCTTCTGGGAGCAGACCTGGGACGGCGAGCAGATCTACGAGTCGGGATGGGCCGTGCTGCCCGCGTTCCAGGGCCGCGGGATCGCGACCGCCGCGACGCTGGCGGTGATCGAGCGGGCGCGCGCCGAGCGGCGGCACCGCACACTGCACGCGTTCCCCTCCGTGGACAACGTCGCGTCCAACGCCGTGTGCCGCAAGGCCGGTTTCACGCTCCTCGGCGAGCGCGAGGTCGAGTACCCGCCCGGGAACGTGCTGCGCTCCCACGACTGGCGCCTCGACCTCACGAGCAGCTGACTAACGGAATAAACTCGCCCAACCATTAGTAGCGTGTCATGACGGAGGGGGATCCATGCTGCTCGCCCACATCAGCGATCTGCATCTCGACGGCACGGAGCGGGCCACCGACCGCGCCGTGCGCACCATCGCCTATCTCAACTCCCTGTCCCGCCGGCCCGACACCGTCCTGGTCACCGGCGACATCGCGGACCACGGGGCGCCCGAGGAGTACGCACAGGCGGCGGAGCTGCTGTCCGGCCTGAGCGCGCCGCACGTCACCTGCCCCGGCAACCACGACGACCGCGCCGCCTACCGCAAGGTGCTGCTGGGCGACACGTCCGCCGCCACGCCGGAGTCGCCCGTCAACCGGCTGCACCGCGTGGGCGGTTACGCCCTCCTGCTGTGCGACTCGACGATCCCCGGCGAGGACGCCGGGCGCTTCGACGACGAGACGCTGCGGTGGCTGGAGCGCACGCTCGACGACCTGGGCGACACCCCCGCCCTGCCCGCCTTCCACCACCCGCCGGCCGTGATCCACCACCCGTACCTGGACGCGACGAACCTGACGAACGCCGACCGCCTGTCGGACCTGCTGGCCGGGCGGGACAACGTCCCGGCGGTCCTGACCGGCCACGCCCACACCGCCGGCGCGACGACCTTCGCGGGCCGGCCGCTGCTGGTGGCCCCGGGGGTCGTCTCGACGCTGCGCCTGCCGTGGGAGAACGGCGAAACGCTGACCGACCGCACCGCACCTCCGGGCGTCGCGTTCCACGTCCTGGACGAGGGCGGCGCCCGTGTCACGACCCACTTCCGCGTCGTGCCGTAGCGGGCCGATCGGGAGCACGGCGAGGGCCCGCTTGACGAGGCGGGCCCTTTCCCTGGATATTTATCTGCGTCACGCAGATTATGCATAACGAAGACTCTCTTGTCTGAGGAGCTCCCATGACCACCCTCGTCACCGGCAGTCGCGGCAAGGTCGGCTCGGCCCTGCTCTCCCTGCTGCAGGAGCGCGGCGCCTCGGTCCGGGCCGCATCCGCCGCCCCCGACAAGCTCGCCCTCCCGGACGGCCTCGAACCCGTACGGCTGGCCCTCGACGACCCGTCGTCCTTCCCCGCGGCCCTCCAAGACGTCGACTCCGTCTTCCTGTACGCCGAGCCGTCCCACATCGACGCCTTCGTCGACGCGGCGCACACCGCCGGCGTCTCCCACATCGTCCTGCTGTCGTCCAGCTCGGTCCTCGGCGCCGACGCGGCCTCCGACCCCCTCGCGGGCCACCACCTCGCCGTCGAAGAGGCCCTCACCGCCGGACCGGTGGCCACGACCGTCCTGCGCCCCGGCGCGTTCGCCGGAAACGCGCTCCAGTGGGCGCGCGCCCTGCGCACCACCGGCGTCATCGACCTTCCCTACCCGGGCAGTTACGGCGACCCGATCCACGAACGGGACGTGGCAGAGGCCGCTCTGGCCGTGCTCACCGATCCCGGGCCGAGGGGGCGCGCGTACCACCTGACCGGACCCGAGTCCCTCACCTTCGCCGAGCAGATCGCGATCCTGGAGCGCGCCGCGGGCCGCGCGGCGCCCATCGAGATCCGCGCGGTGACGCCGGAGCAGTGGCAGGAGTCCGTATCCGCCTACCTGCCCGCCGCGTTCGCGCGGGCCCTGCTCGACTACTGGGCGTCGACGGACGGTTCGCCCGCGCTGCTCACCCGCACCGTCGAGGAACTGACCGGACGCCCGGCGCGGACGTTCGCCGAGTGGGCGCAGGAGCACGCGGACGCGTTCCGCGTCTAGCGCGGGACGCTGAGCAAACTGGTGGCTGCCACCGTGCGGCCGGTGACATGCTGGCGCTGTGAACGGACCGGAAATCACCTTCAGCGTCGCCCCTGAGCTGCGGCTCTTCCTCCCGCCGGAGCGCCGCCAGGGCCGCACCGCCGTCGTCACGGACGGCTCGTCGACGCTCGGACATGTCGTCGAGTCGCTCGGTGTCCCGCTCACGGAGGCGGGCCGCCTGCTGGTCGACGGCCGCCAGGTGCCGGTCTCGCACATTCCGCAGGAAGGCGAACACGTCGAGGTACGCGGCGTCGACCGGCCCCAGCGTGTCCCCGGCGCGCCGCTCCGCTTCCTGCTCGACGTCCATCTGGGCACGCTGGCGCGGCGGCTTCGCCTCCTCGGCGTGGACGCGGCGTACGAGAACGAGGACATCGGCGATCCCGCCCTGGCCGCCCAGTCCGCGAAGGAGCGGCGCGTGCTGCTCTCGCGCGACCGGGGCCTGCTGCGGCGCCGGGAGATCTGGGCGGGCGCGTACGTCTACAGCGACCGGCCCGACGACCAACTCACGGACGTACTGGAGCGGTTCGCGCCGGAGCTCGCGCCCTGGACGCGGTGCACGGCGTGCAACGGGCCCCTGACGGACGCCGACAAGGACTCGGTGCAGGCGCAACTGGAGCAGGGCACGCAGCGCACGTACGACGTGTTCGCCCGGTGCACCGTCTGCGACCGCGTCTACTGGCGCGGCGCCCACCACGCCCGTCTGGAGGCGATCGTCGCGTCGGCCCTGCGCACGGCGGGGGCGTGAGGGCGGACCCGCCGCACCGTCCGCCTGTCGCCCCTACGCGTCGAAGTCACCCGCGCGCAGCCGCTCCACCTGTGTCGCGCTCAGCTCCACCGTCCGCTGCATGTGCGCCGTGAGCAGCGCGATCTCCTCGTCGGCGTACGTGTCGATCATCGACACCCAGGCTCCGCCCAGCCGGGCCCACAGCGCCCCGAACTCGGCCATCCGCTCCGGCACGCACGCCACCAGAACCCGGCGCCGGTCGTGCGTGTCGCGCTCCCGCGTCACATATCCGGCGCGCTCCAGCCGGTCGACCAGCCGGGTCGCCGAACCGGTGGTGAGCCCGGTCAGCTCCGCGACCCGCCCGGTCGTGACCGGGCCGCCTTCGAGCTCGAGCAGGTTCAGGCACTGGAGATCCGTGGGATGCAGCCCGAGATGATCGGCGAGGGCCTGGTTGAACAGGGCGTACGAGGCCATGTAGCGACGCGACGCCGTGGACAGCTCCCTCATGAGCCGGCCCCGCGCGGCGCCGTCCGAGTTCTTCTGCGTCATGCAGGAAGTGTACGGAGCAGTCCTCCATGGCCTTCACCGGCAGAGGCCAGGCTGCCGGGGCCTCGGCCGCCGGGGCGGGCTGTCCGGAGGCCGGGTCGTCCCGGGGAGCGGTGCGTCTGCCGGGCGACCACTCACCGGAGATCAGGGGCGCTCACCCGTCAGATAGCGCTGCACCGTCGGGGCCAGCCAGCTCACCACCTCCTCTTTGGTCATCTCGACGGCGGGCGGGAAGCGCAGCACATACCGGGCCAGGGCCATGCCGAGGATCTGAGAGGCGACGAGCGCGGCGCGGCGCGGGGCGTCGGCCGGGTCCGGTGACAGGCTCGCGACGACCGGACCCAGCTGCTCCCGGAAGATCGAGCGGGCACGCTCGGCCGCGGCGGCGTTCGTGACACCCGCCCGCAGCAGCGCCGTGAGCACGTCGTCGTGCTCCCACCGGTCCAGGAAGTGGGCGACGAGCACCGCGCCGGCATGCCTGCCGGGCAGCGCGCCCAACTCCGGCAGGCGCAGGTCGAATTCGGAGGCCGCGGCGAACAGCCCCTCCTTGTTGCCGTAGTAGCGCATGACCATCGAGGGGTCGATGCCCGCGTCGCGCGCTATGGCCCGGATCGTCGCCCGCTCGTACCCGTCGGCCGCGAAGCGCTCGCGGGCGGCTTCGAGGATCGCGGCCTTGGTGGCATCGGAGCGGCGGGGAGTGCCGGGTGCTTCCGTCGTCATGCCAACGACTGTAGGCCAACAGGTGTTGACACGCCAGAGGCGACCGCTCTACATTTGCCAACAAGCGTTGACCAACAGGTGTTGACCTACAGCCGTCGACCACCGGAGGCAGCCATGCCCGGCAAGCCCAGCACCGCAGCCCGCACCACACCGATCGAGCACGCCGACGGACCCGGCCCGTTCGACACAGACGTGATCGTCGTCGGGGCCGGCCCGACCGGTCTGCTCCTGGCGGGCGACCTCGCCTGCGCCGGCGTCTCGGTCACACTCGTCGAGCGTCGCCCCCGTGAGATCAGCAACCTCACCCGCGCCTTCGGCGTCCATGCCCGCACGCTGGAGCTGCTGGACGCCCGCGGCCTGGCCGACGAGCTGGTGGCGAAGGGCACGCCGATCACCGGACTGCGCCTGTTCCGCCGGCTCTCCCTCGACCTCGGCACGCTCCCGTCCCGCTTCCCGTTCCTCCTGATCACCCCGCAGTACGAGGTGGAGAGGTTGCTCGAGCGCCGGGCCCAGTCCGCGGGCGTCGACTTCCGCCACGGGACGGAGCTGACCGGCCTCGACCAGTCCCCCACCCACACCCCGGCGTCCGTCACCGCCGAGCTCCGCGGCGAGGACGGCACCCGCAGCACCCTGCGTGCCCGCTACCTCGTCGGCGCCGACGGCGTCCGCAGCGGCGTGCGCACAGCGCTCGGCCTGCCGTTCCCCGGCGTGTCCGTCATCAGGTCCATCGTGCTCGCGGACGTCCGCCTCGCCGAGGAGCCCCCCGGCCTCCTCACGGTCAACGGAGCGGGCGGCACGTTCGCCTTCATGGCCCCCTTCGGCGACGGCTGGTACCGCGTCATGGGGTGGGACCGCACCCGGCAGGTCCCCGACAGCGAGCCCGTCACCCTCGACGAAGTGCGCGAGATCGCGCGCCGGGCCCTCGGCAGCGACTTCGGCATGCACGACGCCCGCTGGATCTCCCGCTTCCACAGCGACGAGCGCCAGGCCCCGGCCTACCGCGCCGGCCGGGTCTTCCTCGCGGGTGACGCCGCGCACGTGCACTCCCCGGCCGGCGGCCAGGGCATGAACACCGGCCTGCAGGACGCGGCCAACCTCTCCTGGAAGCTCGCCTCGGTGATCCAGGGCCTCGCCCCGGAGCCCGAGGCGCTGCTCGACAGTTACGAGTCGGAGCGGCACCCCGTCGGCAGGATGGTCCTGCGCAGCAGTGGAGCGATCGTGCGCCTCGCGATGGCCCACACGCCCCTCCAGCGCGCAGCGCGTTCGCTCGCCGCCCGCGTCATTGGCAGCATCCGGCCTGCGGCACGGAAGGCCCTGGGCGTCGTCTCCGGCATCGGCATCTCGTACCGCGCACCGCGCGGCGCGCACCCCCTCACCGGCCGGCGCGCTCCGGACCTGCGGCTCGCCGAGGGCAGGCTCTACGAGCTGCTGCGCAAGGGCGAGTTCGTGCTGATCGGCCCCGCCGACGAGGCCGCTCCCGAGACCGCCGCTGCCCCGGCCGCACCCGGCCGCGTCATAAGAGCGCACTGGGCGTCCGGCCGGCGCACCGCGCTGCTCGTCCGCCCCGACGGATACATCGCCTGGGCGACGGGACGCGAGCCGGCCGTCTGACCGGCCGGTGAGGCACCGGCCGGCCGGACGGCCGGCATCGGAAGGCGTACGGGACCGGAACGCGACACGGGCCGGAGGACGTACGGGACCGGAAGGCGCACGGGCCGGAGGACGTACGGGACCGGAAGGCGCACGGGCCGGAGGACGTACGGGACCAGAAGGCGCAGGGGCCGGAGGACGTACGGGACCAGAAGGCGCTCGGGTCACAAGGCGTACGGGTCAGAAGGCGTACGGATCCCCGGTGGCCGGCGCGACGACCTTGTGGTTGTTGTTCGCCGGATCCCGGTCGGTCGCCCCGCCGTTCCACACCGTGCCGATCTTCACCACCGCCTCGGCCGGGTCGCCCGTGATCCCCAGCCGGAGGGAGGTCTTGCGGCCGACCCCGTCCGCGCCCAGCGGGCCCGTGCCGCACAGCACCACCCGTTCACCCGCCCACAGGCAGCGCTTGGGCAGCCGCAGTTCGCCGACCGGCCGAAGGGAGAACGCCACCCTCACCGTGGCGTCCTCCAGGCTGGAGGGACCGTGGTTGCTGGTCATCAGGGAGATCTTGAGCCACCCGTCGTCCAAGGAGACATGACCGTGATGGGCCACGTCCGCCTCCGGCGCCACGGCGCCCGAGGCCCCGGCGGCCCCGGCCGCTCCGACGCCCCCCGGCCCCGAGTCCCCGCCCGCACGCGCGCCCGCACCCGAGGCGACCACCAACACCAACGCCGCGACCCCGGCCGACATCACCCTACGCATCACACACATGAACCGAAGATACCGATTCTTCCGTTACGCACCTGATTGCCCGTCGCTCCGGCGCGTCCCGGCCGCCCCCGTCGCCGGCCGGCCCGGGCATGCGCCACGCGGCCCGGCGCATCCCACCCACCCCCGCCGTAGTCCGGCCCCTGTACGGCCTCACAGTCGCGGAGCCGCTGCGCGCCCCGTGCGGAGATCGGCGCGTCACCTTGCCGACCTATCCTGACCGCAGTTCGATCACACGCGCGAGGAGCCACGACATGACAACCGACCGGACCCCCGTCGCCGTCGTCACCGGAGCCGGCAGCGGCATCGGCGCAGCCACCGCACGGCAGTTGGCCGCCGCAGGCTTCCACGTCGTCCTCACCGCCCGCCGGAAGGACCGCATCGAGGCCGTCGCCGCCGAGATCACCGCCGCCGGCCACCAGGCCACCGCCCACCCGCTAGACGTCACCGACCGGCCGGCCGTCGACTCCTTCGCGGCGTCCCTGGACCGTTGCGACGTCCTCGTCAACAACGCGGGCGGCGCGCTCGGCGCCGACCCGGTCGCCACGGGCGATCCCGCCGACTGGCGCCGGATGTACGAGGTCAACGTGATCGGCACGCTCAACCTCACCCAGGCGTTCCTGCCCGCGCTCACCGCGAGCGGCGACGGCACCGTCGTCGTCCTGTCCTCCACCGCGGGCCTCGCCACCTACGAGGGCGGCGGCGGTTACGTCGCCGCCAAGCACGGCGCCCACGTCCTCGCCGAGACCCTGCGCCTGGAGATCGTCGGCACCCCCGTCCGCGTCATCGAGATCGCGCCCGGCATGGTCCGGACGGAGGAGTTCGCCACGACCCGCTTCCGCGGCGACACCGAGAAGGCCGCCAAGGTCTACGCGGGCGTCGCCGAACCGCTCAGCGCCGACGACGTCGCCGACACCATCACCTGGGCCGTCACCCGGCCGTCCCACGTCAACATCGACCTGCTCGTGGTCCGCCCCCGCGCCCAGGCGTCCAACTCCAAGGTTCACAGGGAGCTCTGATGAACGACCGCATCGCCGTCTCGCGCCTCGCCGCCGCCGATCTGCCGGCGGCCGCCCCCGGACTCGCCGCCCTCCTCGTCGACGCGGTCGACGACGGCGCGTCGGTCGGCTTCACCTCCGCGCTCACGCCCGAGAAGGCCGCCGCCTGGTGGTCGGACCTGGCACCCGCCCTGTCGGACGAGCGGATCGCCGCCTGGACCGCCCGCGACGGCGACCGGCTCGTCGGCACCGTCCAGCTCAGGTGCGAGACCTCGCCCAACGGACGGCACCGCGCCGAGATAGCCAAGCTGGTCGTGCACCGCTCCGCCCGCGGACGCGGCATCGCGCGCCGACTGCTCACCACCGCCGAGGAGTTCGCGCGTTCGACGGGCCGCACCCTGCTCATGCTGGACACGCAGACGGGCAGCACGGCCGAGCGCCTCTACCGCTCGGCGGGCTGGACCCCGCTCGGCACGGTCCCCGACTACGCCGCCGACCCCTCCGGCGTCCTGCGCCCGACGACGTTCTTCCACAAGACCCTCCAGCCGGCGCCGCAGGGCCCGGAACGGACCGCCGAGCTCACGGGCGCGCAGGCCGGCCCGGAAGCGTGACGCGCGGGCGACCGCGTGCGCCCCGAGGACCTCGCCGCCCTGACGAGCGACAAGCCGCGTGCCCGGCCACCTGACGACCGCGGCCACCGCACGGCCTGGGCACCGGGCACACGTGAAGGCCCCGGACCGCTCCCGGTCCGGGGCCCACAGCGGCCGCCTCAGCCCTTCACGCAGACGACCTGCTTGAGCTTCGCCACCACCTCGACCAGGTCCCTCTGCTGGTCGATCACCTTCTCGATCGGCTTGTACGCGCCCGGGATCTCGTCGACCACACCCGAGTCCTTGCGGCACTCGACCCCGCGCGTCTGCTCCTCCAGGTCCCGCGTCGAGAAGCGCCGCTTCGCCGCGTTGCGGCTCATCTTGCGGCCCGCGCCGTGGGAAGCGGAGTTGAAGGAGGCTTCGTTCCCGAGGCCCTTCACGATGTACGAGCCGGTGCCCATCGACCCCGGGATGATCCCGTAGTCGCCGGAGCCCGCCCGGATCGCACCCTTGCGGGTGACCAGCAGGTCCATGCCCTCGTACCGCTCCTCCGCCACGTAGTTGTGGTGGCAGGAGATGACCGGATCGAACGTCACCTTCGCCTTGCGGAACTCGCGGCGCACGACCTCCTGGAGGAGCCCCATCATGATCGCGCGGTTGTACTTCGCGTACTCCTGCGCCCAGAAGAGGTCGTTCCGGTAGGCGTGCATCTCCGGGGTGTCCGAGACGAACACCGCGAGGTCACGGTCGACCAGGCCCTGGTTGTGCGGCAGCTTCTGCGCCTCGCCGATGTGGTGATCGGCCAGCTCCTTGCCGATGTTCCGGGAGCCGGAGTGCAGCATCAGCCAGACCGACCCCTGGTCGTCGATGCACACCTCGCAGAAGTGGTTTCCGCTGCCCAGCGTCCCCATCTGCTTCGTCGCCCGCTCCCGGCGGAACTTGACCGCGTCCGCCACCCCGTCGAAACGGTCCCAGAAGTCGTCCCAGCCCCCCGCCGGGAAGCCGAACACCTGCGTCGGGTCCACCATCTCGTCGTGCATGCCCCGGCCCACGGGGATCGCCTGCTCGATCCTGGAGCGCAGGCGGGAGAGGTCGCCGGGCAGGTCGTTCGCCGTCAGGGACGTCCTCACCGCCGACATGCCGCAGCCGATGTCCACACCGACCGCCGCCGGGCACACCGCGCCGTGCATCGCGATCACCGAGCCGACCGTCGCGCCCTTGCCGTAGTGGACGTCCGGCATGACGGCGAGGCCCTTGATCCAGGGCAGCGTGGCGACGTTCTGCAACTGCCGCATCGCCACGTCCTCGACCGTCGCGGGGTCGGTCCACATCCGGATCGGGACCTTCGCGCCCGGCACCTCTACAAACGACATAACTCCTCAATTCCCCCGAAAGACATGTAACGCAAATGCCCGGCCAATGACCGCGTAAGACTCGGCGGACCAGCATCCGGGGCAGCGCGTGCGATAGACATTGTGTCCATCGGCCCTCAGCGGCCGACAACCGTTTTTCCCCGGCGCGACGGCGCGGACCGGACAGAGGGACCCATGGAGAAGGGAGCCAGGCACGTGCAACGCAAGGCGTACGTCCCCGGCGCGGCGGCGCTCCTCGCGGCGCTGGTCACCGGCCTCACCGGCTGCACCTCGGGCGGTGGGGACGACGGTTCGGCGCCCGACGCCAAGGCCAACGGCGCCCCGGCCTCGGCCGCACCTCCCGGCAGATACCGCACGTTGCTGGAGCCCTGCGGCTCCGTCGAGCGGAACACCCTGAAGAACCTGCTGCCCGGCGTGCTCACGCTCCCCCAGGACCAGCAGCAGCAGGTGCTCGGCGGTACGCCGGCCGTGACGTACGACACCGACCGCCGTGCCGCCTGCAGTTGGAAGGGGCAGGCGCCGGACTCCTCCCACCAGCTGCGGGTCGACTTCGAGCGGGTCGTCTCCTACGACCCGGCCGTCAGCGACGACACCCGGGCGCAGGAGGTGTTCACGAAGAAGCAGTCCGCGACCTCCGTGCCCGTCATCCCCGGCCCCGAAGCCACCGTCTCGCCCACCGCGAGCGCCGGCGCGAGCACCGGACCGGGCGCGACCCCGGACCTGGAGGTCCAGGCCGGAAAGACAGGCAGGCCAGGGGGCGAGGCCGAGGAGTCCGAGTCCCCCGAGGACCCGCCGAGCTCCGGACAGCCGTCGGGCGACGCCTCCCCCGGCGGCTCCGCGGAGGGCGCCGGCGGCAGCCCGTCCCCGGGCGGGTCCACCACGGGGCTCGAGCCGCGCGTCCTGGAGGGGCTCGGCGACGCCGCCTTCATCGACGACGTGCTCGACCGTGCCGGGTCCACCGCGCAGCGCCGCACCGTGAGCGTGGTGTTCCGCACATCGAACGTGATCGTCACGGTCGTCTACGCCGAGCAGCCGGCGCCGGCGGCGGAGGTCCCGGACAGCAAGGAACTGCAGGAAAAGGCGCAGAGTGTGGCCCGCCGGCTGGCGGAGCTCTTCGACGAGTGACCGGCCGCGGCGGCCGGCTGCCGGTCCGGCGGCCGGGCCCCCGCCGCCGCGCGGCCGCGTACGGTGGCCTGGCGGCCGTGACGGCCGTGACCGGCCTGACGGACCCGACGCCCGACGGACAGACCGAACGACCGAGTGAAGGAACCATGCACCGTTCAGCCCCGCGACTCACCCGCATACTCGCCTGCGCAGCCGTTCCGGTGATGCTCGTCGTCGCCGGCTGCTCCTCGGACTCCGGTGACGGCAAGCCCGAGGGTTCGGCGTCCGCCTCCCGCACCCCCGAGGCGAAGAAGACGCCGGAGGTCGCGCCCGCGAAGTTCACGAAGCTGCCCGACCCGTGCGAGTCGATCGCCCGCAAGACGGTCAAGGACCTGGTGCCGGGCGCGAAGTCCGGTGCGGCCGGCCGGTCCTCCGACGCCGGCAGCCGTGGCAGCTGCTCCTGGAACGGCCTGGACGACAACGGTGTGGAGGGTTCGCAGTACCGCTGGCTGGACGTCTCCTTTCTGCGTTACGACTCCGACGCCACGCTCGCCGTCAGCGGTGAGCAGCGCGCGAAGGACAACTACGCGAAGGAGGTCGCCAAGACGCAGGCGACCGAGGGCGCGAAGGACGTGAAGTCCAGCCCGGCGCCCGGCATCGGCGACGAGGCGACCACCATCAACTACACGCTGAAGAAGACCGGTGAGAACTTCACGTACGCGGTGGTCGTGGCGCGTACCGAGAACGGTCTGGTGACGCTCACCTACAACGGCACCGGTTACGCGGGCGCGAAGAACCCCTCGTCCGGGGACCTGACGAAGGACGCGCTGAAGGCGGCGAAGGAGGCCGTCGCCTCCGTGGCCACGGCCAACAAGTAGCCGACGGGCGGACGGTGCGCCGAGCCGGTCCCGTTCGCCGGCACACCGTTCCCCCACCGGTGCCGACGTCCTTCCGGCCGGCTTCGGCCGACTGCCCGTCGCCTTCCGCCCTTTGCCGTACCGAGGGCGGAGGGACGGACTCCGGGGGCATGTGCCAGGCTGTGCCCCGCAGATTATGGATGGGGAGGGGAACGCCGTGGCCGCGATGCAGCTGACGCGCACGCACCGAGTGCTCATCGGTGTCGTCGTCGCGGGAGCGCTGATCATTGCCGCGATCGGCTTCGCGGGGTCGTACGCCGCGGTGCGCGAGCTCGCGGAGAGCAAGGGGTTCGGCGACTTCTCCCTCGTCTTCCCCATAGGTATCGACGCGGGCATCTGTGTGCTGCTGGCGCTCGATCTGCTGCTGACGTGGATGCGCATACCGTTCCCGCTGCTGCGTCAGACGGCGTGGCTGCTGACGGCCGCGACGATCGCGTTCAACGGCGCGGCCGCCTGGCCCGACCCGCTCGGTGTCGGCATGCACGCGGTGATCCCGGTGCTGTTCGTCGTCGCCGTGGAGGCGGCTCGCCACGCGGTGGGCCGGATCGCGGACATCACGGCGGACAAGCACATGGAGGGCGTGCGGCTCACGCGCTGGCTGCTCTCGCCCGTGCCGACGTTCAGGCTGTGGCGGCGGATGAAGCTGTGGGAGCTGCGCAGCTACGAGCAGGTGATCAAGCTGGAGCAGGACCGGCTGATCTACCAGGCCCGTCTTCAGGCGCGCTTCGGCCGGGCGTGGCGCCGCAAGGCGCCCGTCGAGGCGCTGATGCCGCTGCGGCTGGCGAAGTACGGCGTTCCGCTGGCCGAGACGGCCCCGGCGGGTCTCGCGGCCGCGGGCATCGAGCCGGCGCTGCTCCCGCCCGCGCCGGTGACGACGCAGGCCGGCCAGCCCGAGCTGCCGACCGGCGCCGGGCGGCGTCCGGGCCCGCGGGAGGCGATCGCCGGCGAGCCGTCGGCGCTGCCCGTGGAGGAGACCGCCGACGAGCAGCAGGCGCGGGCGGAGGGGCCCCAGGCCCCGGGCGCCTACGAGAGCCCCTGGTTCGCCGCGTCGCAGGCCGCGCAGGATGCCTACCAGGGCACGTACGACCCGACGTACGTCGAGGGTTTCGAGCCCGTGCCGGTGCCGGTCCCCGCGGGCCCCGGCGGCCGTACGCGCCCGCTCGGGACGGGTCCCGACCCGCAGGCGTTCGACCAGCCGTACGCCCAGGGGTACGAGGAGCAGTACGCGCAGCCCGTGCCGGAGCCGGAGGCGGTGGCCGAGTTCACGCCGGAGGACAAGGAGTTCGAGGAGCTGGCGTACCCGGCGTACAAGGACTACGTGGACGAGCACCAGGTCTATCCGAACGCCCGGACGCTCGACATACTTCTCGCCGACCGGTACGGCGTCCGGCACCCGAACAGCACTGCCCTGCTCAAGCGACTGATGCCGGGCCTCCAGAAGCGCCATCAGGCCGATCTCGAGGCCGAGCACATCGCCTGAGGAACGGCCCCATGCGGAAGGGCCCTCACCCCGTGCGGGGTGAGGGCCCTTCCGCGTACGCCGGGGTGATCAGGCCCCGAGCAGCTTGCGCACGCGGTCGGCGCCGACGGCGAGCAGCAGCGTGGGCAGGCGCGGGCCGGTCTCGCGGCTGACCAGCAGGCGGTACAGCAGCGCGAAGAAGGCGCGCTGGGCGACCTTCAGCTCCGGCGTCGGCTTGGCGTCCGGCGTGAGGCCGGCCATGACCTTCGGCACTCCGTAGACGAGCGTGGTGAGCCCGTCCAGGGACCAGTGCGTGTCGAGCCCCTCCAGCAGCAGCCGCAGCGACTCGCGGCCCTCGTCGTCCAGCGAGCCGAGCAGCTCGGTGTCGGGCTCGGAGCGCACGACGGTCCGCGCGTCGGCCGGGACGTGCGTCGAGATCCAGCTCTCGGCGCGGTCCAGCCGCGGCCGGACCTCGTCGAGGTCCGTGACCGGGTTCGCCGGGTCCAGCTCGCTGAGGATGCGCAGCGTCTGGTCCTCGTGGCCGGCGGTGATGTCGACGACCGAGGCGAGCGTGCGGTACGGCAGCGGGCGCGGCGTGCGCGGCAGGTCGCCGGCGGCGGTGCGGGCGGCGCGGGAGTAGGCGGCGGCGTCGGCGGGCAGGACGGTGCCGTCGGCGACCTTGGCCTCCAGCTTGTCCCACTCGTCGTACAGCCGCTGGATCTCCTGGTCGAAGGCGATCTTGAAGGACTGGTTGGGCCGGCGGCGGGCGTACAGCCAGCGCAGCAGCTGGGGCTCCATGATCTTCAGCGCGTCGGCCGGGGTGGGCACGCCACCGCGGGACGACGACATCTTCGCCATGCCGGAGATGCCGACGAAGGCGTACATGGGGCCGATCGGCTGCCTGCCGTCGAAGATCGAGACGATCTGGCCGCCGACCTGGAACGACGAGCCCGGGGACGAGTGGTCGACGCCGGACGGTTCGAAGACCACGCCCTCGTACGCCCAGCGCATCGGCCAGTCGACCTTCCAGACCAGCTTGCCGCGGTTGAACTCGCTCAGCCGGACCGTCTCCGAGAACCCGCACGCGGTGCAGGTGTACGTCATCTCGGTGGTGTCGTCGTCGTACGCCGTGACCGTGGTCAGGTCCTTGTCGCACGAGCCGCAGTACGGCTTGTACGGGAAGTAGCCCGCGGAGCCGGTGCCGTCGTCCTCCGCCGCCGCGCCGGAGCCCTCGGCGGCCTCCAGCTCGGCCTCGTCGACCGGCTTCTGCGACTTCTTCGCCTGGGCCTCGGCCTGCGCCTTCGGGTCCTTCTTGGTGCGGTACTGGGCGAGGATCGCGTCGATGTCGCCGCGGTGCCTCATCGCGTGCAGGACCTGCTCGCGGTAGGCGCCGGAGGTGTACTGCGCGGTCTGGCTGATGCCGTCGTACTCGACGCCCAGCTCGGCCAGGGACTCGGTCATCGCGGCCTTGAAGTGCTCCGCCCAGTTCGGGAAGGAGGAGCCCTTCGGCGCGGGGACCGAGGTCAGCGGCCTGCCGATGTGCTCGGCCCAGGACTCGTCGACGCCGTCGATCCCCTTCGGGACCTTGCGGTAGCGGTCGTAGTCGTCCCAGGAGATCAGGTGACGGACCTCGTACCCGCGGCGCCGGATCTCGTCGGCGACCAGGTGCGGGGTCATGACCTCACGGAGGTTGCCCAGGTGGATGGGGCCGGAGGGCGACAGTCCGGAGGCGACGACGACCGGTTTGCCAGGCGCACGTCGCTCCGACTCGGCGATGACCTCGTCCGCGAAACGGGAGACCCAGTCGGTCTCGGTGCTGCTCTGAGCCACGGTCGGCACGTCCTTGATTCCTCGGGGTCGGAAATACGTCGGGAAACTCGCGTACACCATTCTCCCAGACCGGGAAACCGGATCCCACAGAGTTCCCGCGCCGCGCCGGGACGCGCCCCGCGTCCCGGCAAACCGGTTGCCCGGCCATGGGACACTTGACCACTGGAACATCCCCCTCGACAGGAACGGAAGCTCATGGCCTCGGTCCCTTCCCTCGCTTCGACCGTGCAGCAGCGTCTCGCGGACGCCCTGGCAGCAGCGCTGCGGAAGACCGAGCTCGCCGACCCTTCCCCTCGCCCTTCGGGCTGGGGAGACCCCATGCTGCGACGAAGCGACCGGGCCGACTTCCAGGCCAACGGCATCCTGGCGCTCGCGAAGCGGCTCAAGGGCAACCCGCGCGAGCTGGCGACCAAGGTCGTCGAGGCGATCGGCGCGAACGACGTGCTGCGGGACATCGAGGTCTCCGGCCCCGGCTTCCTGAACATCACGGTGACCGACAAGGCGATCACCGAGACGCTGGCCGCCCGCGCCGCGGACGCCCGGCTCGGCGTGCCGACGGCCGCCGAGCCCGGCACGACGGTGATCGACTACGCCCAGCCGAACGTGGCCAAGGAGATGCACGTCGGCCATCTGCGTTCCGCGGTGATCGGCGACGCGATGGTGCGGATCCTGGAGTTCTCGGGCGAGCGGGTGGTGCGGCGGCACCACATCGGCGACTGGGGCACCCAGTTCGGCATGCTCATCCAGTACCTGATCGAGCACCCGCACGAGCTGGACCACAAGGACGGCGCCTCCGGCGAGGAGGCGATGTCCAACCTGAACCGCCTCTACAAGGCGGCCCGTGCCCTCTTCGACTCCGACGAGGAGTTCAAGGCCCGCTCGCGGGACCGCGTGGTGGCGCTCCAGTCGGGCGACGAGGAGACCCTCGCGCTGTGGCAGAAGTTCGTGGACGAGTCGAAGATCTACTTCTACTCGGTCTTCGACAAGCTCGACATGGAGATCCGCGATCCCGACGTCGTCGGCGAGTCCGGCTACAACGACATGCTCGACGAGACGTGCCGCATCCTCGAGGAGTCCGGTGTCGCCGTGCGCTCCGAGGGCGCGCTGTGCGTCTTCTTCGACGACGTGAAGGGCCCCGACGGCAACCCGGTCCCGCTCATCGTCAGGAAGTCCAACGGCGGCTACGGCTACGCGGCCACCGACCTGTCCGCCATCCGCGACCGCGTGCAGAACCTGGACGCCTCCACCCTGCTGTACGTGGTGGACGCCCGTCAGTCCCTGCACTTCAAGATGGTCTTCGAGACCGCGCGGCGGGCCGGCTGGCTCGGTGACAAGGTCAAGGCCGTGCAGCTCGCCTTCGGCACCGTGCTCGGCAAGGACGGCAAGCCGTTCAAGACCCGTGAGGGCGAGACGGTCCGGCTGGTGGACCTGCTCGACGAGGCGATCGACCGGGCGACGGCCGTCGTCGCCGAGAAGCGGGAGAAGGTCGGCCTGACCGACCAGGAGGTCGCCGACAACGGCCGGTACGTGGGCATCGGCGCGGTCAAGTACGCCGACCTGTCGACGTCCGCGGTGCGCGACTACAAGTTCGACCTGGACCAGATGGTCTCGCTCAACGGCGACACCTCGGTCTACCTCCAGTACGCGTACGCCCGTATCCAGTCGATCAAGCGGAACGCGGGTGACCGCCGCCTGGTCGCCCACCCCGAGCTCGAACTGGCCCCGGCGGAGCGGGCGCTGGGTCTGCACCTGGACCAGTTCGGCGAGGTGCTGGCGGAGGTGGCGTCGGCGTACGAGCCGCACAAGCTGGCCGCCTACCTCTACCAGCTGGCCTCGCACCTGACCACGTTCTACGACCAGTGCCAGGTGCTGAGCGACGACAACCCGGCGGAGCTCGTGGAGAACCGCCTCTTCCTCGTCGACCTCACGGGCCGCACACTGCACCAGGGCATGGCGCTGCTGGGCATCCGCACGCCCGAGCGCCTCTGAGCGACCGCGCGGCGACGCGCGAGAGGGGGCCGTGAGCTGCTGGTGAGCAGCTCACGGCCCCCTTGCGTGCGCCGGTCAGCGGATCGGGTGCGACGTCCTCCCGGACGCCTCGTCGATCTCCGTGTGCGCCTTCTGCAGCAGCTGGGACGCGAGGTCCATCAGGGCGCGGGCACCCGCGATCTCCTCGCCGACCAGCAGCTGCGGCTGGTCGGAGTGGTGACGATTCGCGCTTCCGTGTCCCCGGTATTCCGTCCCGTCACCGAGCCTCACCATGGCGGCCGCCCTGGTCCGGTCGCCTTCCTCCTGGAACTCCATCTCGATGTGCCATCCGACGAGTGTCTTCATGGCGGATCACCTCCAGCGGTACGCGTACCCCTTCCAGGGTGCGCCGCACGTCCGCTGATCACCACAGCACTTACCAGTTGGTGCGTATCTGACTTTTCAGTCGGTACTTGTCCGGTCATCCGGGCCGGACAAGGATCGAGGCATGCCTTCGACATCTGAGAACACGCAGGTCAGCCATGTCTCCGTGCTGGGCCTCGGCCTGATGGGCTCCGCCCTTGCCGCCGCCCTCCTGCGCGCGGGCCACTCCGTCACCGTGTGGAACAGAACCAGCGCGAAGACGGGCCCGCTGGTCGCCCAGGGCGCGCTGCCCGCCTCCACCGTCGCCGACGCGGTGGCCGCGAGCCCGCTCGTGATCGTGTGCCTGACGACGAACGACGACGTCCGCGAGGCGCTGGCGCCGGCCGACCTCACCGGCACGGTGCTGGTCAACCTCACCAACGGGACGCCCGCCCAGGCCCGCGACCTCGCGGCGTACGCGCACAAGCAGGGCGCCCGCTACATCGACGGCGGCATCATGGCCGTCCCGCAGATGATCGCGACCCCGGCCGCGTACGTCCTCTACAGCGGCGACGAGCAGGCGTACGAGACACACGAGCCGGTGCTCGCCGCGTTCGGCGGCACGAAGTGGGTCGGTACGGATCCCGGTCGCGCCGCTCTGCACGACCTGGCGCTGCTGACCGGCATGTACGGGATGCTCATCGGCGTGACCCAGGCCCTCGCGCTGGTCCGCTCGGCGGGGGTCACCGCCTCGGAGTTCGCGGGGCCGCTGCACGCCTGGGTCTGCGCGATGCTCGACGGTGTCGTGCCGGGCATCGCCGAGGCCGTCGACTCCGGCCGTCACCTCACGGACGTCTCCAGCCTCGCCGTCAACCAGGCCGCCTTCCCGAACCTCACGACCACCTACCGCGAACAGGGCATCAGCATGGAGCTGTTCGAGCCGTTCCAGAAGCTCCTCGACCGCTCGATCGCCGAAGGCCACTCCGCCGACGGCCTGTCCCGGCTCGTGGAGATGCTCGACGACGAGGGCTGAACGCCCGGTTGTCGGTGCCGACGGCTACCGTCGCCGGCACGGTGATCCACGGGGGCGCGAACACGGAGCACTCGACGTACCGGTGGAACCGACTGCCGGCAGGGTGGCGCCTGTTCCGTAACGACCGAATGTGAATGTTACCCGCGGTTCTCATTGGTCTATACCTTGACTCGACCATGACATCGCGCTTGAGTAGGCGGCACAGCCCCCCACCGCGGCTCGCCCGGAGGCCAACTCGCCCTCCGAGGCGAGTCGTTGCGCTCAAAGGAGTGATCGAGTGCTGAGAACACGCCTCGCGGCTCTGCTGGCCGCGGTCCTCATGGCCACCGGCCTCGCCGGGGCCCTGATGCCTTCCGCCTCCGCCGCCTCACCCTGCGACACCGCCCCCAACTGGCAGCAGGGCGCCTGGTACACGACTGGCAACGTTGTCAGATACAACGGCGCCTACTACATCGCCGAGCACGACAACCCGGGTTACGACCCGACGATCAGCACCTGGTACTGGGACCCGTACAACTGCGGCGGGTCCACGCCGTCGCCGTCCGGCTTCGTGGTGAGCGAGGCCCAGTTCAACCAGATGTTCCCGAACCGGAATTCCTTCTACACGTACAGCGGCCTCACCGCGGCCCTGAGCGCCTACCCCGGCTTCGCCAACACCGGCAGCGACACGGTGAAGAAGCAGGAGGCCGCCGCCTTCCTGGCCAACGTGAGCCACGAGACCGGCGGGCTCGTCCACATCGTCGAGCAGAACACCGCCAACTACCCGCACTACTGCGACCGGAGCCAGCCGTACGGCTGCCCGGCCGGCCAGGCGGCGTACTACGGACGCGGACCCATCCAGCTCAGCTGGAACTTCAACTACAAGGCCGCGGGCGACGCGCTCGGCATCGACCTGCTGAACAACCCGTGGCGCGTGGAGCGCGAGGCGGCCGTGGCCTGGAAGACGGGCCTTTGGTACTGGAACACCCAGACCGGCCCCGGCACCATGACCCCGCACAACGCGATGGTCAACCAGGCGGGCTTCGGCCAGACCATCCGCTCCATCAACGGCTCCCTGGAGTGCGACGGCAAGAACCCGGCGCAGGTCCAGAGCCGCGTCAACAACTACCAGCGGTTCACTCAGATCCTGGGTGTGTCCCCGGGCGGCAACCTGTACTGCTGACCGTCCCGGTCACCTCATGAACGGGCCGCGGCCCCGGGAGCACACACACCCCGGGTCCGCGGCCGCTCCATGCGCACGCGACGGCACAGGCACCCGGAGGAGGGCGAGCCGCAGGGCCCCGTCCTCACCGGCACGGTGCTCGACGCGTCGTAAGGCGCCCGGTTCACGGCCGCGCGAACTCGCACCACACCACCTTGCCCGGCTCGCGCGGCCCCACGCCCCACCCGTCGGCCAGCGCGGCCACCAGCAGCAGACCGCGCCCCGACTCCCCGTCCGGCTGTCGCACGCACGGCTCCCCCTCGCCGCTGTCGTGCACCTCGACCCGCAGCACAGAGCCGCGTTCGTACAGCCACATCCGCAGCAGGTATCCGCGCCCCGGCGGTACGCCGTGCACCAGCGCGTTCGTCGCGAGCTCGCTCACGCAGAAGGTGACATCGTCGGCCCGCGCGCCCCACTCCCACGCCGTGAGCGTCGCGCGGGCGAACTCCCGTGCCGCCGCGACGGAGCGGCGCTCGCGTCGGCAGAACAGCTCGCGCAGGTCCTCGTGTTGCATCGTCTTGTCCACGGGACGAGCGTCGCGTCGCGTGACGGCCCGGCAGCACCCCGTCGACCCGTACGTTTCATTTGTACGGGTCGGCGAGGCGTAACGTACGGAGGCGCCCGGGGAGTTGGTGAGGTATGCACCCCAGGAGACGCCACCGGAAGAACGCCTCGGCGATGCGCATGGTCGGCCGCCAGCTCGCCCGCTTCCGCGAGGCCGCCGGCCTCACCCAACGCGAACTCGCGACGGCGTTCAGCCTCGCGGAGGAGACGGTCGCCTCGATCGAACAGGGCCGTCGTCCGCTGAAGCCGGACCTCGCGCAGAGACTCGACGACCGCCTCGACACCAAGGGCGCGCTGTCGGTGGCGGTCGAGCACATGCCGGAGGTGGACCTGATCCCGGCGTGGGCGGAGGAGTACATGGACCTGGAGCGGGAGGCGATCGCGCTGTCCTGGTACGACAACCAGGTCGTCCCGGGCCTGCTCCAGACCGAGCGCTACGCGCGCGGTGTCTTCCGCAGCCGGGTGCCCGTCTTCAACGCGGACGAGATCGAGGCACAGGTCGCCGCGCGCGTCGCACGCCAGGAGATCCTGGCGCGGACCCGGCCGCCGACGATCAGCTTCGTGATGTGGGAGGCCATCCTCATGGACCGCATCGGCGGCGACGACGTGTACGAGGAGCAGGTGCGTCACTTACGCGCGTGCGCCGAACTGCCGGGCGTCTCGCTGCAAGTGATGCCGTTCGGCCGCACCTGCCATGCGGGGTTGGACGGCCCCTTCATCCTGGTCGAGACTCCTGATCACCAGCTCCTCGGTTACGCCGAGGGGCAGCGCGGGAGCCAGCTGCTCACGGACCCCGACGAGGTCAGCATCCTGGCGCAGAAGTATGCGATGCTGCGGGCACAGGCCCTCAACCCGGAAGACAGCACGGGCCTGTTGGACCGGCTGCTGGGAGAGCAATGAGCACCGCACTGAAGTGGTTCAAGTCCAGCTACAGCGGCAGCGAGGGCGGCGCCTGCCTGGAAGTGGCGTACAACTGGCACAAGTCGAGCCACAGCGGCGACGAGGGCGGCGCCTGCGTCGAGGTCGCCACCCACCCCACCACCGTCCACGTCCGCGACTCGAAGACCCCCGGCGGCCCGGTGCTCAGCCTCGCCCCGGCCGCCTGGACGGCCTTCGTCAGCGACCTGCGCTGAGACCCTGTGCGCCCTGGACGTACAGGGCCCAGGCGAGGCAGCCGAAGGCCGCGGTGTGCAGGACGGCCCGGACGGTGTTCCACCTGACCCACGTGCCCTCGAAAGCCGCCCGAGCCGCCTTGAGCTGAGCGGGGTCGCCCGCGAGGGACACCTTGTCGAGCGCGTCGTTGAGCGGCACGTTCTGCGTGCCGGTCACCAGGAACGCCATCATGTACAGGACGAGCCCGGCGACGATCCACCACCGGGCCGCGCCTCCGTGCCCGCCCCCCGGCTGGACCGCCGCGAGGACGAGCAAGGGCAGCGGCAGCAGGAACGGCACCAGGAACCAGCCGTTGATGATGGCGCGGTTGATGTGCTGCATGACCGGGACGAACGCCTGGTCGCCCGAGCGGGCGAGGCCCGGCATGACGGCGTACGCGAAGGCGGCGAACAGCCCGGCCATCAGCCCGGTCGCCACCGTGGAGACCACGAGGGCCGCGGTGTTCAGTGTTCTCATGCGTTCTCCTCTGCGTTGCCGGCGGCGGGGGTGATCCATTCGACGAACTGGACGATCACCCCGTTCGGGTCGGTGATCTGGAAGAGCCGCTCGCCCCACGGCTCCTCGCGCAGCGGCATGGTGATCTCGACGCCCTCGCCGCGCAGCCGCTTCTCCTCGGCCTCCAGCCCCGTGAGGGTGAAGGCGAGGATCAGCCCGCGGGCGTGCTGGTCGCGCTGCTCTTCGGGCAGGACCTCGATGCCGCGCCGCAGCAGGACGATGTCGACTGCGGCGTCGGCCCGGGTGAGGGAGGCGAAGCCGTCGGCGGCGGCCTGCTCCTGGTAGCCGAGGTGGGTGGTGAAGAAGGCCTGGGAAGCGGCCACGTCGTCGACGGTGAGCGAGACGGTGGAGGCGGTGATCTGCAAGGCGGTGTCCTTTTGCGGAGGTTGGGGAAGCCGGCGCGCCACGGGGGCGGTCGGGTCGGTCAGTAGGAGCTGCGGCGCGGGAGGTTGCGTACGCGGCGGTTGTTGTCCTGGAACCGGGCGGGGTGGAGCTGGACGGGCCGTCGGCCACCCTGCCGCCGTCCGCCGGCGGGCGGGTTGTCGGCCTGGTCGGCGAGAAGCCGGGCGAGATCGATTCGCTGCATGCGATGTTCCCCTCGATAGAAACTTACGTTGGACGTAAACTTAGACCGACCGAACCAGGGGTGTCAACATAAAATTGCTACGGATGTAAGATTCCCTCATGAGCAACGACACGATCACAGTGAGGGGCGCCCCGGCGCCCGCCGCGTCGGCGGGTCTTCGGGAGTCGAAGAAGCGCGAGACACGGCAGCTGATCTCCGATCACGCGACCAGGCTGTTCATGGCCCAGGGCTTCGAGCGGACGACCATCGCGGAGATCGCCGACGCCGCGCGGGTCGCCAAGAAGACGGTGACCAACTACTTCCCGCGCAAGGAGGACATGGCGCTGGACCACCAGGAGGCTTTCGTCGCGAGCCTGGCGGACACCGTCACAGGCCGGTCCGCAGGTGAATCGGCCCTCGCGGCACTGCGCCGCGCGTTCGAGGCCGCCGTCGCGGCCCAGGACCCGGTCGCCGGATTCGCGGGCCCGGACTTCTCCCGCATGATCGACGACAGCCCGACCCTCTCGGCGTGCCTGCGGGGTCTGCACGACCGGCGCGAGGAGGCTCTGGCCGAAGCACTCGCCCGGACCACGGGGGCGAGTTCCGGCGACATCACTCCCCGTACGGCCGCGGCGCTGCTCGGCGCGGTGCACCGGGTCCTGTTCGGGCGCATCCAGGAGCTCACCCTCGCGGGCCGATCCAACGACGACATCGCGCGGACCGTCGCAGCCGAGGCCGCCCGCGCCTTCGACCTGCTCGCACCGGCCCTCGCCGACTACGCGGTCGCCTGACCGGTCGGCGCCGGGACCACCGTGCACGAACGGCGGACGGCCCGGTGCTCACGCGCGCACCGGGCCGTCGGGGAAGTCTTGGTCAGCGACCTGCGCCGATCCGCTGGGCGACCTCGGTCGCCCAGTAGGTGAGGATCATGCTCGCCCCCGCGCGCTTGATGCCGAGCAGCGTCTCCGCGATGGCCTTCTCCCGATCGATCCAGCCCTTCTCGGCGGCGGCCTCGACCATCGCGTACTCGCCGCTGATCTGGTACGCCGCGACCGGCACGTCCACCGACTCCGCGACCTTCGCCAGGACGTCCAGGTAGGGGCCCGCGGGCTTGACCATGACCATGTCGGCGCCCTCTTCGAGGTCGAGCGCCAGCTCGCGCATCGACTCGCGGACGTTGGCCGGGTCCTGCTGGTAGGTCTTGCGGTCGCCGCTCAGCGACGAGCCGACGGCCTCGCGGAAGGGGCCGTAGAAGGCGGACGAGTACTTCGCGGTGTACGCGAGGATCGACACGTCCTCCTTGCCGATGGTGTCCAGCGCGTCACGGACGACGCCGATCTGACCGTCCATCATGCCGCTGGGACCGACGACGTGGACGCCTGCGTCGGCCTGGACCTGGGCCATCTCGGCGTAACGTTCCAGCGTGGCGTCGTTGTCGACCCGGCCTTCGGCGTCGAGGACGCCGCAGTGGCCGTGGTCGGTGTACTCGTCCAGGCACAGGTCGGACATGATGACGAGCTCGTCCCCGACCTCGGCCCGCACGTCCCGGATGGCGACCTGGAGGATGCCGTCGGGGTCGGTGCCCGCCGTGCCGAGCGCGTCCTTCTTGGCGTCCTCCGGCACCCCGAAGAGCATGATCCCGGCGACGCCCGCCTCGCGCGCCTCGACGGCGGCCTTGCGGAGGGTGTCGCGGGTGTGCTGCACGACGCCGGGCATGGCCTGGATCGGCACCGGCTCGGAGATGCCCTCGCGGACGAAGGCCGGGAGGATCAGATCGGCCGGGTGCAGCCGGGTCTCGGCGACCATGCGACGCATGGCGGGGCTCGTCCGGAGCCGCCGGGGGCGGGCACCGGGGAAGGATCCGTACGCAGTCATACGTGCCACGCTACGCCTGCCCGGGGCGGGCAATTACCGACACCGCGTCGGCGGGAGCGGCCTACGGACGCGTCGCCGTGACCACCCAGGCGGCGGAGTCGTAGCGGACGCCGTCGGGGGTCGCGTGAGCCTCGAGATCGGCGCGCAGCGCGGCGTGGGCCCGGGCGCGGCCGGCCTCGTCGAGGTCCTCGACCATCCACGCGAGCATGCCGGAGACGAAGGCGAAGGCGTGGTCGGGGGTGCGGCCGAAGTTCATCGGGAGGCCGAAGTCGTCCAGGTGGGGCGTACGGAAGCCTGCGGCGACGAGCCGTTCGCGGACGACGTCGGGGTCGGACAGGGAGAACGGGCCGGGGGCGTCCGGGGGCGGGGCGCTCAGGTCGCGCCCGGCGGCGAGGGCGGTCACGAACGACCGGAACCACTCGTTGCGGGAGATGTCCTGCCAGACGAGCAGCACGAGCCGGCCGCCGGGCCGCAGGGCGCGGGCGATGTTGCGGAAGGCGGCCACGGGGTCGGCGAAGAACATGCTGCCGGCGCGGCTGATCGCGACGTCGAAGGACGCCTCGTCGAAGGGGTAGGTCTGCGCGTCGGCCTGCTCGTGGCGGACACTGTCGAGCCCTTGGCGCTCCGCCTCGCGGCGGGCGACCCTCAGCATCGGCCCGGACAGATCGACGCCGAGCACGGGCCCGCCCGCGGTGAGCCGTGCGGCGGCACGCGAGGTCAGCCCGGCCCCGCAGCCGATGTCCAGGACCCGCTCACCGCGCTGAAGATGCGCCGCGTCCAGAAAGGGCTGCTGGTAGGCGTGGACCGCCCGGTCGAAGTCCGGGGCGTGCTCCGCCCAGTACGCCCCTTCGTCACCGTCCCAGGTCCGCGCCTGCTCGGCGTTGGAAGGATCGACATGCAGAGTCCTGGAGCCCATGACCGTCACCCACTCGTGTAGCACCACCGTGCTTCCGGTGTACGCCTCGGGGGCCCTCATGTCGAACACCCCAGAACGCGGCGTGGCCGGGCAGGAGCCTCTCCCGCCCGGCCACGCCGGGTCACCTCATGTCACCGCGTACGTCACGTCGTCGTACGACGCCGCCGTCCGCCGGGACGCCGTTCCGACGGGCGCGTCACGTGCTCGCCCGCCTCCACGGCAGCCGCCCGCCGCCGCGCGCCGAACTCCGCCAGCGCCTCGGCCAGCTTGTGCACCGACGGCTCGGGCGACAGGACGTCGACCCGCAGCCCGTGCTCCTCCGCGGTCTTCGCGGTCGCGGGGCCGATGCACGCGATGACGGTCACGTTGTGCGGCTTGCCCGCGATGCCGACGAGGTTCCGCACGGTCGACGACGACGTGAACAGCACCGCGTCGAAACCGCCGCCCTTGATCGCCTCGCGGGTCTCCGCCGGCGGCGGCGACGCACGCACCGTCCGGTAGGCGGTCACGTCGTCGACCTCCCACCCGAGTTCGATGAGGCCCGCGACCAGCGTCTCGGTCGCGATGTCGGCACGCGGCAGGAAGACGCGGTCGATCGGGTCGAAGACCGGGTCGTACGGCGGCCAGTCCTCCAGCAGCCCGGCCGCGGACTGCTCACCGCTCGGCACGAGGTCCGGCTTCACGCCGAAGTCCACCAGCGCGGCCGCCGTCTGCTCGCCGACCGCGGCGACCTTGATCCCGGCGAAGGCGCGGGCGTCGAGCCCGTACTCCTCGAACTTCTCCCGCACGGCCTTCACCGCGTTCACCGAGGTGAAGGCGATCCACTCGTAGCGTCCGGTCACGAGTCCCTTGACCGCGCGCTCCATCTGCTGCGGCGTACGCGGCGGTTCGACCGCGATCGTCGGGACCTCGTGCGGCACCGCGCCGTAGGAACGAAGCTGGTCGGAGAGCGAGGCCGCCTGCTCCTTGGTACGCGGCACGAGCACCTTCCAGCCGAACAGCGGCTTGGACTCGAACCACGCGAGCTGGTCGCGCTGGGCGGCGGCGCTGCGCTCACCGACCACGGCTATGACCGGCTGGTGCCCCTCGGGGGACGGCAGCACCTTCGCCTGCTTCAGCGTCTGCGCGATGGTGCCGAGCGTCGCGGTCCAGGTGCGCTGGCGCGTCGTCGTACCGGCGACGGTGACGGTCAGCGGGGTGTCGGGCTTGCGGCCCGCGGCGACCAGTTCACCGGCGGCGGCGGCGACCGTCTCCAGCGTCGTGGAGACGACAACCGTGCCGTCGCTCGCGCCGACCTCGGTCCAGCACCGGTCGGACGCGGTGCGGGCGTCGACGAAACGGACGTCGGTGCCCTGCTCGTCGCGGAGCGGGACACCGGCGTACGCGGGCACGCCGACGGCCGTCGCCACACCGGGCACGACCTCGAAGGGGATGCCGGCGGACGCGCACGCGAGCATCTCCCGGCCGGCGTCGGTGTCCATGCCCGGGTCGCCGGTCACCGCACGGACGACCCGCTTGCCGCCCCTCGCGGCCTCCATGACAAGATTGGCCGCATCCCTGAGGACCGGGATCCCGGCGGATGCTGACGCGTCGTCAACAACCGTCAGCTCAGGCGTGCTCACGCCTGCCCGCGCATGGCCGCGAACGACATCGAGGACAGCGGGCTCGGCGATCAGCACGTCCGCGTCGGCGAGCGCCTCGACGGCGCGCAGAGTCAGCAGACCGGGGTCGCCGGGACCGGCACCCAGGAAGGTGACGTGCCCGTGTGCCGCGAGGGCCGGAAGGTTCGAGGTGGTGGGGCTCAAAGTGCTCGCTCCCCCATAAGACCGGCCGCACCCTTGGCGAGCATCTCGGACGCGAGTTCGCGACCGAGCGCGATGGCGTCGCCGTGCGACGTGGGTACGGGACCGGTGGTGGACAGCTGCACCAGCGCGGAGCCGTCGGTCGTGCCGACGACCCCCCGCAGGCGCATTTCGGTGGCAACCTGGCCGTCGGCCAGCAGGTCGGCCAGCGCACCCACGGGTGCGGAGCAGCCGGCCTCCAGGGCGGCGAGCAGGGAACGCTCGGCGGTCACGGCGGCCCGCGTATGCGGGTCGTCGAGTTGCCCGAGCGCGGCGGCGAGGTCCGCGTCGGCCGCGGAGCACTCGATCGCCAGGGCCCCCTGGCCGGGGGCGGGCAGGACGAAGTCGACCGACAGGAAGTCGGTGACCTCGTCGATCCTGCCGATGCGGTGGAGTCCGGCAGCGGCGAGCACGACGGCGTCGAGCTCTCCGTTCCGTACGTATCCGATCCGGGTGTCGACGTTTCCGCGGATCGGCACGGTCTCGATGCGCAGCCCGTGGGAGCGGGCGTACGCGTTCAGCTGCGCCATGCGGCGCGGCGAACCGGTGCCGACGCGGGCGCCGTCCGGCAGTTCGTGGAAGGTCAGGCCGTCGCGGGCGACGAGCGCGTCGCGCGGGTCCTCCCGCTCGGGGATCGCGGCCAGTGTCAGACCCTCGTGCGGCGTGGTGGGCAGGTCCTTCAGCGAGTGGACGGCGAAGTCCACCTCGCCGCGGAGCAGCGCGTCCCGCAGGGCCGCGACGAACACGCCCGTGCCGCCGATCTGCGCCAGGTGCTCGCGGGAGACGTCCCCGTACGTCGTGATCTCGACGAGCTCGACGTCGCGGCCGGTCAGCCGGCGCACCGCCTCAGCCACATGCCCGGACTGGGCCATGGCGAGCTTGCTGCGCCTGGTCCCGAGCCTCAGTGCCCTCTCGGTCATACTCGCCCTCGGTTCTTGACGTCTGCGTCATTCAGGTCGGCCCGGCTGACGGAGGCGACCGTCTCCGGGTCGAGGTCGAAGAGGGTCCGCAGCGCGTCCGCGTACCCGGCGCCGCCGGGCTCGCTGGCGAGCTGCTTGACCCGCACGGTGGGCGCGTGCAGGAGCTTGTCCACCACGCGGCGCACGGTCTGGGTGATCTCGGCGCGCTGCTTCTCGTCGAGACCGGTGAGCCGGCCGTCGAGACGGGCCATCTCGCTGGAGACCACGTCGGCGGCCATGGTGCGCAGGGCGACCACGGTCGGGGTGATGTGGGCAGCGCGCTGGGCCGCGCCGAAGGCGGCGACCTCGTCGGAGACGATCGAGCGGACCTGGTCCACGTCGGCGGCCATGGGCACGTCGGCGGACGCCTCGGCGAGCGACTCGATGTCCACGAGCCGTACGCCGGCGAGGCGGTGGACGGCGGCGTCGATGTCCCGGGGCATGGCCAGGTCGAGCAGCGCGAGCCGGACGGGGCCGTTGCCGTCGGCGTGCGGCACGGTGGCCGTGCGGGCGGAGGCGGCGCGCGTGCGGGAGGCGTTGTCGACCCAGGCGCCGTGCTGCGCGAGGGAGTCGTCGAGCCCGACGGGGCACTCGGAGCCTGGGGCAACGTCCGCGCCGTCGAAGACCGCGTCCTCGCCGACGACCCGGCCGGCGGCGACCGGACCGGCCTGTCCCGTGCCGGCGCCCGCCTCGGGCGCGTCCGGAACCGTGCCGGGGACTGCCGGGACCACCTCGGGGCCGTCCAGGGGGAGTTCGGCCACGCGGCCGTCGCGGGCCGCCACCGCGGCCAGACGGGCGACCACGCTGCCCTCGGGGGCGCGCAGGTCCCTGCCCGGAGTGGCCTCCGGCACCACGTGCTGCGCGAGCGCCGTCGCGACCGCTTCGGCGGTCAGGACCAGACCCGTCGCGCCGGTGCAGGAGACGGCCACGTCGGCACGTGTCAGTTCGTCGGCGACGGACCCCATCGGCACCGCGTGGGCGCGCACGCCGCCCGACTCGGAGAGGACCGCGGCCAGCCGCTCCGCCCGCTCCGTCGTCCGGTTGGCGATGACCAGTTCGCGTACGCCCAGGCGCGCCAGCGTCGTCGCGGCGAGCGACGACATCGAGCCGGCGCCGATCACCAGGGCACGCTTGTCCGCGGCCCACGCCTCGACGGACTCGCCCGCGGCGAGCTGTTCGAGACCGAAGGTGACGAGCGACTGCCCGGCCCGGTCGATCCCGGTCTCGCTGTGGGCGCGCTTGCCGACGCGCAGCGCCTGCTGGAACAGGTCGTTGATCAGCCGTCCCGCGGTGTGCAGCTCCTGCCCGCGTGCGAGGGCGTCCTTGATCTGGCCGAGGATCTGGCCCTCGCCGACGACCATGGAGTCCAGGCCGCAGGCCACCGAGAAGAGATGGTGGACGGCCCGGTCCTCGTAGTGCACGTACAGATAGGGAGTGAGCTCCTCGAGCCCGACCCCGCTGTGCCGGGCGAGCAGCGTGGACAGCTCGGCGACACCGGCGTGGAACTTGTCCACGTCCGCGTACAGCTCGATGCGGTTGCAGGTGGCGAGGACCGTCGCCTCCGTGGCGGGCTCCGCCGCGAGGGTGTCGTGCAGCAGCTTGACCTGCGCATCGAGGGACAGCGAGGCACGCTCCAGCACGCTCACGGGAGCGCTGCGGTGGCTCAGGCCGACGACGAGGAGACTCATACCGGCATCACGGCGGGCATGTCCCCGTCGGGTCCCTTCCGGCCCGTGGCCTCGGCCTCCTCGCCGGCCTTCCGCTGCTCGTGGAAGGCGAGGATCTGCAGCTCGATCGAGAGGTCGACCTTGCGCACGTCGACACCGTCCGGCACGGACAGCACGGTGGGGGCGAAGTTGAGGATGGAGCTGACGCCGGCCGCGATCAGGCGGTCGCACACCTGCTGGGCGGCGCCGGCGGGCGTCGAGATGACGCCGATCGAGACCCCGTTGTCCCGGATGATCTTCTCGAGCTCGTCCGTGTGCTGGACGGGGATGCCGGCGACGGGCTTGCCGGCCATGGTCGGGTCGGCGTCGATCAGCGCGGCGACCCGGAAACCGCGGGACGCGAAGCCGCCGTAGTTGGCGAGGGCGGCGCCGAGGTTACCGATACCGACGATGACGACCGGCCAGTCCTGCGTCAGACCGAGCTCGCGGGAGATCTGGTAGACGAGGTACTCGACGTCGTATCCGACACCGCGGGTCCCGTACGAGCCGAGGTACGAGAAGTCCTTGCGCAGCTTCGCGGAGTTGACGCCCGCGGCGGCGGCCAGCTCCTCGGAGGAGACCGTCGGCACGGACCGCTCCGAGAGCGCCGTCAGGGCGCGCAGGTACAGCGGAAGCCGGGCGACGGTGGCCTCGGGGATTCCTCGGCTACGGGTCGCCGGTCGGTGATTTCGGCCAGTTGCCACGGTGCTCCTGCGGGATGAGCGAGGCTGCAGGCGGCCGTGTGTCCCAAGACCGCCCCGTCGAATGCAGGCTATGTCTTTGTGAACGCGTGCACAAAGATTGTGTCCGCTTTGTCCGTGCAAAGTGACCGGGGTCACGCAATCCGGTGGCCGGATCCTGGAACCGCGGACCACCCCGGTCCGTTGAGGCGCCAAAGGGGGCAAAGCCGTACACACTCCTTACGATCTACGCCCCCGAGACCGCCTGGCTCCGCCCACTCTGCCCTGTCACGGTCCTGCCCCGAAAGAGGCGTGCACGGCGGAGGAATCCAAGCAAAACGACCATGATGGTACCCGCCTTCCGGGGCGTCAGCTCCCGAGCGCGCGGCGCAGCCGGTCGGGGTCCACACGCCAGAAGGTGTGCTGCTCCCCGTCCACCAGGACGACGGGGATCTGCTCCCAGTAGGCGCGGTGCAGTTCGGTGTCTTGGTTGATGTCCTTCTCCTCCCAGGAGGCGCCGGTCTCGGCGCAGACCGTCTGGACCACGGCCCGCGCGTCGTCGCACAGATGGCATCCGGGCTTGCCGATGAGCGTCACCACGCGCTCCTCGGACTTGTTCTTCGTACGCCGCAGCACAGGACTCATGAGCCCATTCTCGCCCCGCCGACCGCCGACCCGTTTAACACCGCGGTCGCAGAGTGTTCACGTCGTCGCATCCCGGTGAGTCGGGAACTCCCCGGCAGACTGGCTATGCTCACGTCATGGCCGCTCTGGGATGGCTCACCCCGCGTAGGCGCTCCGCCACCGCTCGCAGCGTGCTGGCGGGCGAAGCCGCAGCCGAGGCAGCGCGCAAGTCCTCGCAGACCATCGAGGCACTCGAAGCCCTCGAGGAAGGACCCGGCGCCCCCGAACCGGAGTTCCCGGTCGCCGGCGACGTCCACGCCGCCGCGTTCTTCGACCTCGACAACACCGTGATGCAGGGCGCGGCGATCTTCCACTTCGGCCGCGGGCTGTACAAACGGAAGTTCTTCCAGCGCCGCGACCTGGCGCGGTTCGCCTGGCAGCAGACGTGGTTCCGGCTGGCCGGCGTCGAGGACCCGGACCACATGCAGGACGTCCGCGAGTCGGCCCTGTCCATCGTCAAGGGCCACCGGGTCTCGGAGCTGATGAGCATCGGCGAGGAGATCTACGACGAGTACATGGCGGACCGCATCTGGCCGGGGACCCGGGCGCTGGCCCAGGCGCACCTGGACGCGGGCCAGAAGGTCTGGCTGGTGACGGCCGCGCCGGTCGAGACGGCGACGATCATCGCCCGCCGGCTGGGGCTGACCGGCGCGCTCGGGACGGTCGCCGAGTCGGTCGACGGCGTGTACACGGGCAAACTGGTCGGCGAACCGCTGCACGGCCCGGCGAAGGCGGAGGCGGTACGGGCGCTGGCGGCGGCGGAGGGCCTGGACCTGGCCCGCTGCGCGGCGTACAGCGACAGCCACAACGACATCCCCATGCTGTCGCTGGTCGGCCACCCGTACGCGATCAACCCGGACACGAAGCTGAGGAAGCACGCACGCGAACGCGACTGGCGCCTGCGGGACTACCGGACGGGCCGCAAGGCGGCGAAGGTCGGCATCCCGGCGGCAGCGGGCGTGGGAGCCCTGGCGGGCGGCACGGCAGCAGCAGTGGCCCTCCATCGCCGCCGCCGCTGACACGCCGCGAGGCCGCTTCCAGCCCCGCCGACGCTTGAGGCGCGGGGTCCGGGGCAGCGCCCCGCAGGACCGCCGCACACACCAGGCCGACCGGACCGCGCCACCGGCCACAGGCCACATGCGGCCGCCGGGGGCGCCTCCAGCCCCGCCGACGCTTGAGGCGCGGGGTCCGGGGCAGCGCCCCGCAGGACCGCCGCACACACCAGGCCGGCCCGACCGGCTGCCGCGAGCAGCTGAGGCGCGGGGCCCAGGGGCAGCGCCCCCGGAGCCCCCACGCGCGCCCCCGCGTGTCGGCGCGCATTCCGCGGTTCTTACCCCTCCACACCCCCGGCCAGTCCCATTTCCCCGACGCGACCACAAGTCACTCCGCGATCAGACAGATCACGAAGTAATTCGATCAACAACCGCTCACAATGTGCCACGTGATCAGTCGTCAACTCATAAGAGAAGCGACGGAAACGGCGATTTGAGCAACTCGGTGTAGCGCTGCCTGTACGAAGCGTTATTCTCCTCAGACGCATGACGGACCCCACCTGTCATCACGACGGGTGAACGGTCCCGCACTGCACGTGATGGAAGCTCTGCCTCTGGGAGTCCCGTGTACCCACACGTCGGGGTTGACGCCTCGGGCCTGGCTACGCTGCGCGCAGCGGTCCTCGACCACCTGCGCGGCTTTGTCCCCACCGCGTACGCCGTCCCCGCACTCGCCACGTCCGGCCTCGCCGTCAGCGGCCCGGCCGCCCCCTGCTATGCCCTGGCCGACGGCATTCCGAACGGCATGCAGAAGGGATCGGCCCGCAGCGCCGTCGATGACGGGCGACGCCAGGACGACGGGCGCACGGCCGTCGGCAGACGGGGCGGACGCGGCGGCTCCGGCGCGGCCACCGCCCGCCGGCCCACCGCCGACAGCGACAGCGCCCGCATGATGGAGCTCGTCGAGCGCGCCCAGGCGGGTGAGGCCGAGGCCTTCGGGCGGCTCTACGACCAGTACAGCGACACCGTCTACCGGTACATCTACTACCGCGTGGGGGGCAAGGCGACCGCCGAGGACCTGACCAGCGAGACGTTCCTCAGGGCGCTGCGCAGGATCTCCACCTTCACCTGGCAGGGGCGCGACTTCGGCGCCTGGCTCGTGACGATCGCCCGCAACCTCGTCGCCGACCACTTCAAGTCGAGCCGCTTCCGCCTGGAGGTGACCACCGGCGAGATGCTCGACGCGAACGAGGTCGAGCGCAGCCCGGAGGACTCGGTCCTGGAGTCCCTGTCGAACGCCGCACTGCTCGAAGCCGTACGCAAGCTCAACCCCCAGCAGCAGGAGTGCGTCACCCTCCGCTTCCTGCAGGGCCTGTCCGTCGCCGAGACCGCCAGGGCCATGGGCAAGAACGAGGGCGCGATCAAGACCCTGCAGTACCGGGCCGTCCGCACCCTCGCCCGGCTGCTCCCCGACGACGCACGCTGAACCCGCGCTCGTACCCCTACGACCCTGCACCCAACTCACCGTCGGTGACGCCTCGATGACGCACTGGTCCGATCATCTTTCGCGCGTAACCCAAGTGCCGCGCCGCTCGTTGTGCGGAATGCAGACTCCCTGTGGACACGCCATGCCCGCAGACACTCACTCTTTCGTGTGGATGTGCTCAAGGCGTGCAACCCTCCAGACGCCCAGGGGAGTCGATCGTCATGACGAGAGGAGGTGCCGCCAGTGATCGCGAACGTATCGGCGCACCGGCGGGCGAACGCCTTCGCCCAGGCCTTGGAAGACCAGGCGGCCGATCAGCAGGCGGAGTCGGTCGAATCGACCGAGCAGGAAAGGCTGTTGAGTCTGGCTCACGGTCTCGGCGAGCTGCCGAAGCCGGAGCTGGACCCCGAGGTCAAGGTGGTGCAGCGGGCCCAGCTCGTGGCCGCCATGGAAGCGATGCTTCAACAAGGCACGGCGCAGGGAGGTCCATCCGCGGGCCCTACGGTGCCGGAGCAGCGGACCCACGGCCGTGGTGCCCACCGGGCCTCCCGGCTCCGGAAATTGCGACCGCGCTCCCGCTGGTCGAAAGGGCTCGCGGCCGGCGGCCTGACCGTCGGTGTGGCCGCGGGCGCCTTCAGCGGGGTGGCCGCTGCCAGTTCCGACGCCCTGCCCGGTGACTCGCTGTACGGGCTGAAGCGCGGCATGGAGGACCTCAAGCGCGGCATGGCGGACGACGAATCCGACCGCGGCGAGCTCTACCTCGACCAGGCGTCCACGCGCCTGAGCGAGGCCCGCCGCCTGATGGAGCGGGGCCGCTCCGGTCACCTGGACCACGAATCGCTCGGCGAGGTCCGCCGCACGCTCACCGGCATGCGGCACGACGTCAGCGAGGGCCACCGACTGCTCGGCGCCGCCTACGAGCGCGACGGCTCGCTCGGTCCGATCGCCACGCTCAACTCCTTCTCCCGCTCCCACCGGGACGTGTGGGACGGACTGCGCGACCGGCTTCCCGCCCAGCTCACCGACGTCGGCGAAGAGGTCAGTTCGGCGTTCGACGCCATAGACCAACAGGTCGGCCCGCTGGAGTCGCTGCTGCCGCGCGCACCCGAGGCCGACGACCGCGGCTCGCAGGGCGTGGACGTTCCCGGGGACGACGGGCGCACCACGGACGCGGGCAGCAGCACACCGTCCGCGCCCGACGCGGGCGGCGGTCACACGGGCGAGGACAGCAGCCCCCGTCCGTCCGGCTCCAGCTCCGCCGCCGACGACGGGCTGCTCGGCGGAAACACCGGCGGCCTGTTCGACCCGCCGGCGCAGGACGCCGACCCGTCCGCGTCCGGCAAGCACTCGGAGTCGACTGCTCCGGACGTCACCATCCCGCCCCTGCTGCCGGGGATCCTCCCGGGCCTCGGCATCGACAGCGACGACGAATAGGACCGACGTCCAGGACACGTGTGAGGGGCGTCCCCGGCCGGGGACGCCCCTCACACGTGCACGGGCTCGGAAATCGGAAGAGGACGGCTCAGAAGAAGACGGAGCGGCGCTGCACCAGCAGCTTGTAGAGCGTGTGCTGGATCTGCTCGCGCACCTGGTCCGTCAGGTTGAACATCAGCATCGGGTCCTCGGCCGCCTCCGGCGGATACCCGTCCGTCGCGATCGGCTCGCCGAACTGGATCGTCCACTTCGTCGGCAGCGGCACCACCCCCAGCGGCCCCAGCCACGGGAAGGTCGGGGTGATCGGGAAGTACGGGAAGCCCAGCAGCCGCGCCAGCGTCTTGGCGTTGCCGATCATGGGGTAGATCTCCTCCGCGCCGACGATCGAGCACGGCACGATCGGCACGCCCGCCCGCAGCGCCGTCGACACGAAGCCGCCGCGCCCGAACCTCTGGAGCTTGTACCGCTCGCTGAACGGCTTTCCGATGCCCTTGAAGCCCTCCGGCATCACCCCGACGACCTCGCCGCCCTGGAGCAGCCGCTCCGCGTCCTCCGCGCACGCGAGCGTGTGCCCGGCCTTGCGCGCCAGCTCGTTCACCACCGGCAGCATGAACACCAGGTCGGCGGCGAGCAGCCGCAGGTGGCGTCCGGCCGGGTGGTTGTCGTGGACGGCGACCTGCAGCATCAGCCCGTCCAGTGGCAGCGTCCCCGAGTGGTTGGCCACCACCAGGGCGCCGCCGTCCGACGGGATGTTCTCGATGCCCTTCACCTCGACACGGAAGTACTTGTCGGCCAGCGGCCGCAGCAGCGACATCAGCACGTGGTCCGTCAGCTCGGCGTCGTATCCGAACTCGTCGACCTCGTAGTCACCGGTCAGCCGCCGGCGCAGGAACGCCAGTCCGCCCGCGATCCGGCGGTCCCAGTCCCCCCGACCCGCCGGCGCCGGCTCCCCGGCGGCCGTGTCGCGGGCTGCCGCCACGACGCCCCGGTCCGGCAGCGGGCTCACGGCGGCGTCCCGCCCGGTCGCCTCCGACGCCGCCGTCTCCCGCACCACCGGGTCCGGCGCCTCGCGCACCACGGAATCGCCCGCCGCGGCCGGGTCGGCCATGCGGCGCGCGGACCCGCCGGGGCGCCGCCGCGCCGGTCGCTGCGCACCACCGCGCGAACGGTCGTCGTCGAACGGAATGACCTTGGCGTCCGCCATCGTTGGCTGCGCTCCTTATCCGGGCCCCTCGGGGCTCATCCGGCGCTGTGCGTCGTCTCGCCGCGCGTCGTCTCACCGGTCGTCGTCTCCACGGCGGGGCCCGCCCCCCGGCCGACGGGCAGCGCCGCCGCGACCCGGTCCACGGCCCTGGCCACGGACTCGGGCGGCAGCAGCCCGGGAGCCCGGCTGCGTGCGAAGTCCGCGAACGTCTCGGCGGTCGTGAACCGCGGACGGAACCCCAGTGTCTCGCGCATCTGGACCGTGCTGACCACGCGGCCGTGGGTGAGCAGCCGGATCTGCTCCGGCGAGAAGTCCGTGATGCCGACCGTGCGCAGCGCGGAGCCGACCCAGGTGACGGCGGGCAGCGGCACCGGCATGGTCGGCCGCCCCAGCCGCCGGGAGCACTGGGACAGAGTCAGCACACCATCGCCCGCGATGTTGAACGTGCCGCTGTTCAGCGTCCCGCGGCGCGGTTCGTGCAGCGCGATCCGCAGCACGTCGATGACGTCGTCCTCGTGGACGAACTGCAGACGCGGGTCGTAGCCGAAGGCGGTCGGCATGACCGGCAGGGAGAAGAACTCGGCGAGCGGCGAGTCGGCGCACGGGCCGAGGATGTTCGCGAACCGCAGGACGCACACGGCCACGTCCGGGCGTCGCCGGGCGAACCCGCGCACGTACCCCTCGACCTCCACGGCGTCCTTCGCGAAGCCGCCGCTCGGCAGCGACTTGGGCGGGGTGGTCTCCGTGAAGACGGCGGGGTCGCGCGGAGCCGAGCCGTACACGCTCGTACTGGACTTGACCACCAGCCGCTTGACCGTCGGCGACTTCTGGCAGGCGCCCAGCAGTTGCATGGTGCCGATGACGTTGGTCTCCTTGACGGCCGTGCGGCCGCCGGCACCCAGCGGCGTACCCGTCACGTCCATGTGCACGACCGTGTCGACGGCGTGCTCGGCCAGGACGCGGGCGATGGCCGACTGGCGGATGTCGGCGCGGACGAATTCGGCCCCGCCCAGATGATGTCCGGGCCCCACCGCGTCGACGCCGATCACGCGGTCCACCTCGGGATCGCGCTGAATGCGCCGCACGAGACGGCCGCCCAGCTGCCGGGCCACACCGGTGACGAGCACGACCTTGCCCAAGATCAGCGCCTTCCCCTAGGTCCAGGTCCTGGCGTCACCGTAGCGCGTCGGTGTTGCGCTGTGATGACCGCACGGCGCACTTTTGCCACGTGCTTCCTTCTCCCGCCCCCACTTCTCGTCCACACGGGCCCCACAACGCACCTCGGCCCCTCCACCAGGCTGGTGGAAGGGCCGAGAAAACACGTACAGCTGTCGCCTACTTCTTGTTGCGACGCTGAACGCGGGTGCGCTTGAGCAGCTTGCGGTGCTTCTTCTTCGCCATCCGCTTGCGCCGCTTCTTGATAACAGAGCCCACGACTACCCTCGCTCACTTCTCTTCACTCGGTGCGGGGCGTCTGGGCCCACACGACCTACGTCGGCCTAGCCTACCCGCCAGAGCGCCGAGCTTGTAATCCGAGGGCGACCGTCCTGTTTCCCGTTACGCGGATTCCACCCCCACGAAGGATTCGCGGAGATACTCGTGCACCGCTTGCTCCGGTACCCGGAAGGACCTCCCCACCCGGATCGCCGGCAGATGACCACTGTGCACCAAGCGGTACACGGTCATCTTCGACACCCGCATCACCGAGGCAACTTCCGCCACGGTAAGGAACTTGACCTCGTTCAGAGGCCTCTCGCTGCCAGCAGCCATGACCCACCTGTACCTTCCGCACCCGACGCGCACCGGCTTCCCCTCCGGTGACTCTTCGTCGCTGTGCGCTCACTGCCCAGACTAGGGGCGGGTGGTGCGAGTGGGGAAGAGGAGCTGCAATCGGCCGCCTACTGTGACAGACACGCTCGATTGAGTACATAGCGCGTCAGAGGACGGTAGTACTCCGGCCGAACGGCGTCATCAAGCGGAACCGCGACCGACACCCGCCCCTCCGCCTCGCCGACGAACAGCGCGGGATCGTCCGTGTCCGCGAGGCCCATGGCCTCGATCCCCAGCTGACCTGCCCCGCAGACCCAGCCGTGGTCTCCGACGACGAGCTCGGGCAGAGGCCCGCCCGCGTCCGCGGCGGCCTGGAGCGCGACCCTGACCGGCAGAGGGGAATGGCTGTGCGCGCCCGCCTCGCGCGCTCCCTCCTCGTACAGCGAGGCCACCCCCCGTACGTAGACGAGCCGGTGCGTGCGTACGCCGAACCGGGTCGTTATGTCGACACATCGCCCCTGCGCAGGGGTGAGGACGGAACACCCCGCCGCCGACACCGCGTCTGCCAGGTCTGCGTAGAACCCCAGCAACCGGTGCGGATGCCCCGTGCCGAACAGCACGGGAGCCCGCCTCCGCGCCACATCCCCCAACCGCCCGGCGAACGCGTCCAGTGCACACAGCGTCAGCTCCGGGTCGATGACGTCGCCTCCGGCCACGCACGCCGGATCGGCGGACACCCCGCATCTCCTGGACATCAGCGCGATCAGGTCCCGCTCGCTCCACGACCACCGTGGAGCGAGCCCCAGGGTCACCCGGGGGTCCCGCGCGGCGAACGCGCGATAACTGCGCAGGGCGGCCTCACGCGAGGTCGCCACGCCCCCCGCCAACCCCGACGCCAGCAGATGCGCCCGCAGCTGTACCCGCAGCGTTCCGGTGCTCAACACCCTTCCGATGCTGACGCACCGGACCCTGCGGCAGGTCCGAAACGCGTGTGCTCCGCACAGTTGGCGTAACCGCCCCTGCAGTGCCCGCCGCTAGGCCAGCAGCCCGCGGAGCGGGAACACGGCCCGACGCGTCGCCAGGATCGACTGGTCGAGCCGGTCCGCCGGGTCGTAGCCGTCCTCCCAGGACCGCAGGCGCACCGGCCACCGGCCGTCCGTCATCCGCGCCGGCCCCAACTGGCGCGTCCGCGCGTAAACCTCGCCGCGCCACGTCGAGGGGATCACCGACTCCGGGTCCACCGGCTGGTGCGCGGCGATCCCGACGAGGTGCGTCCACGACCGGGGAACGACATCCACGACCTCGTAGCCCCCGCCGCCGAGCGCCACCCACTTCCCGTCCGCGTGCGCGTGCGCGAGTTCGTGACACGCCTCCTGCACCGCACGCTGCGCGTCGAGCGACACCGCCAGATGAGCGAGCGGGTCCTCGAAGTGCGTGTCCGCGCCGTGCTGCGACACCAGCACCTGCGGCCGGAAGCCGGCCAGCAGCTCGGGCACCACCGCGTGGAACGCGCGCAGCCACCCCTCGTCACCCGTTCCTGCGGGCAGCGCCACGTTCACCGCCGAGCCCTCGGCGGCTCCGGTGCCGCCCGTCTCCTCCGGCCAGCCGGTCTGCGGGAACAGCGTGCGCGGATGCTCGTGCAGCGAGATCGTCAGCACGCGCGGGTCGTCCCAGAACGCCGCCTGGACCCCGTCGCCGTGGTGCACGTCCACGTCCACGTACGCGACCCGCTCCGCACCCAGCTCCAGCAGCCGGGCGATGGCCAGCGACGCGTCGTTGTAGATGCAGAACCCGGCCGCGGCTCCCGGCATCGCGTGGTGCAGGCCGCCGGCGAAGTTGACGGCGTGCGCGGCGTTCCCCCGCCACACCGCCTCGGCGGCGCCCACCGACTGCCCGGCGATCAGCGCCGATGCCTCGTGCATCCCCGCGAAGGCCGGGTCGTCGACCGTGCCGAGTCCGTACGACTGGTCCGCACGCGCCGGGTCCTCGGACGCCGCCCGTACCGCAGTCACGTAGTCCTCGCGGTGCACGAGCCGGAGCGTCGAGTCGCCCGCCGGCCTGGCGGCCACCACGTCCATGGCGCGGTCCAGCCCGTACGCCCGCACCAACCCCATGGTCAGCGCGAGCCGGACCGGATCCATCGGATGGCTGCTTCCGAAGTCATACTTCGTTACCGCCTCGTCCCACATCAACAACCCGCGGCCGCTCATGCCCGCCACCGTATCGGGCGGGCTCCGCCCCGAACGACCGGGCATACGCCAACGTGACCAGCACCATCACCATCGGCACCAGCATGGCGCCCCGGTAGCTCCACACGTCCCCGAGCGCCCCGACCAACGGCGACCCGACCAGGAAGCCGACGTAGTTGAACACGTTGAGCCGCGCCACCGCCGCATCGCTGTCCCCCGGCGCCAGCCGGCCCGCCGCCGCGAACGTCTGCGGCACGATCACGCACAGCCCGAACCCCAGCAGTGTGAACCCGAACATCCCGGCCCACGCACCCGGCGCCCCCGCGACCACCGCGAACCCGGCCGCCGCCAGCACCGCCCCGCCCCGGACGACGGCCACGGCCCCGAAGTGCCGTACCGCGAGGTCCCCGACGGCCCGGCCCACCAGCGTCGTCACCATGTACGCGTTGTACGGCACGGTCGCCAGCTCCTCGGAGCTTCCCAGGACGTCCTGCAGGTACTTCGCACTCCAGTTGGAGACGGTCGAGTCCCCGATGTACGCGAAGGTCATCACCAGACACAGCGGCGCCAGCACCTTGAGGGCCACCCCGCCCCCGGCAGCCTCCGTCCGGCGGGACTCCGGAGCCCGCTCGCCGTCGACGTACCACCGGCTCGCGGCCAGCACCGCCGGTACCAGGACCGCGACCACCGGCAGATACGACACGACCAGCGCGACATCGAAGTGCGCACCCGCCCACGCCAGCGATGCGCCCGCGATCCCGCCGAGGCTGTACGCCGCGTGGAAGCCGAGCATGACGCTCCGCCCGTACGCCCGCTGGAGGCTGACGCCCAGCATGTTCATCGCGGCGTCGAGCGCACCGACGGCCATCCCGAACACCCCGAGGCCGACGCCCACTTGCCACATCCGGTCGCCCGCGGCGACGCCGAGGAGCGACAGCAGCACGATCGGCTGCGACCACCGCAGCACCGCGCTCGCCGGGACCCGGCGGACCATGCGCCCGGTCAGGACGCTGCCCACCCCGGCGAGAACCGGCACGGCCGCGAGGAAGAGCGGCAGCAGCCCGTCGGATATCCCGTAGCGGTCCTGCACGGCGGGGATACGCGTCACGAGCAGAGCGAACGCGACGCCCTGGGAGAAGAAGCCGAACGCCAAGGAGGCCCGCCCGTGGCGCAACCGCGCATCCGTCATGGCGGCACAGCGTACGGACAGGGACTACCGGGGGGTAGACACGTCACACGAGCAATGCGGGCAGCTCCGCCATCGCACCGAAGCAGCCCTTGGCCCCGGCGAGTCTGTCGGCGGGCGTCATGGCGGTGAACCCGTACACGTCCATACCGGCCGCCAGGGCCGCTTGCACGCCCAGGCGGCTGTCCTCGACGACGACGCACCGCTCGGGCGTCACCCCCATGCGCGCGGCGGCGTGAAGGAAGAGATCGGGCGCGGGCTTGCCCCGGCCCACGTCCTGGGCACTGAACACGATGCCGTCGGTGAACCACCGGTCGAGCCCTGTGGTGCGCTGCCCGACACGGATCCGCTCATGACTTCCGGAGGACGCGACGCAGTACGGCACACCGTCGGCCGTGAGCTTCTCCAGAACGTCCGTGACGCCGTCGACGGCGGCCAACTCCCGCTCGAAGGCGGCGAAGACGCGCGCGTGCAGCGTCTCGTCGAAGTCCGCCGGCAGCGCCTGCCCGGTCCGCTCCCGGACGAGGTCGTGGACGCGGTGGACGGCGGCCCCCATGAAGTCGCGCAGGGAGTCCTCGTACGAGGTGGGGTGGCCGAGCTCGGTGAGATAGCCGGCGAGGATGGTGTTCGAGAGGGGCTCGCTGTCGACGAGCACGCCGTCGTTGTCGAAGATGACGAGGTCGTAGCGCATGCCGCCGACTTTATGCGACCCCCGAACGCAGGAAAGCCCCGGAACAGTGTTCCGGGGCTTTCCCACAATGATTGTTCGGCGGCGTCCTACTCTCCCACAGGGTCCCCCCTGCAGTACCATCGGCGCTGAAAGGCTTAGCTTCCGGGTTCGGAATGTAACCGGGCGTTTCCCTAACGCAATGACCACCGAAACTCTATGAAGATGTCCGAACTACCAGCCGGCAAGGCGAGTTCGTTACTTCAGAACTAACACAGTGGACGCGAGCAACTGAGGACAAGCCCTCGGCCTATTAGTACCGGTCAACTCCACCAGTTACCTGGCTTCCATATCCGGCCTATCAACCCAGTCGTCTACTGGGAGCCTTACCCTCTCAAGGAGGTGGGAGTCCTCATCTCGAAGCAGGCTTCCCGCTTAGATGCTTTCAGCGGTTATCCTTTCCGAACGTAGCCAACCAGCCATGCCCTTGGCAGGACAACTGGCACACCAGAGGTTCGTCCGTCCCGGTCCTCTCGTACTAGGGACAGCCCTTCTCAAGACTCCTACGCGCACAGCGGATAGGGACCGAACTGTCTCACGACGTTCTAAACCCAGCTCGCGTACCGCTTTAATGGGCGAACAGCCCAACCCTTGGGACCGACTCCAGCCCCAGGATGCGACGAGCCGACATCGAGGTGCCAAACCATCCCGTCGATATGGACTCTTGGGGAAGATCAGCCTGTTATCCCCGGGGTACCTTTTATCCGTTGAGCGACGGCGCTTCCACAAGCCACCGCCGGATCACTAGTCCCGACTTTCGTCCCTGCTCGACCCGTCGGTCTCACAGTCAAGCTCCCTTGTGCACTTACACTCAACACCTGATTGCCAACCAGGCTGAGGGAACCTTTGGGCGCCTCCGTTACCCTTTGGGAGGCAACCGCCCCAGTTAAACTACCCATCAGACACTGTCCCTGATCCGGATCACGGACCCAGGTTAGACATCCAGCACGACCAGAGTGGTATTTCAACGACGACTCCACCTGAACTGGCGTCCAAGCTTCACAGTCTCCCACCTATCCTACACAAGCCGAACCGAACACCAATATCAAACTGTAGTAAAGGTCCCGGGGTCTTTCCGTCCTGCTGCGCGAAACGAGCATCTTTACTCGTAGTGCAATTTCACCGGGCCTATGGTTGAGACAGTCGAGAAGTCGTTACGCCATTCGTGCAGGTCGGAACTTACCCGACAAGGAATTTCGCTACCTTAGGATGGTTATAGTTACCACCGCCGTTTACTGGCGCTTAAGTTCTCAGCTTCGCCGACCCGAAAGTCAGCTAACCGGTCCCCTTAACGTTCCAGCACCGGGCAGGCGTCAGTCCGTATACATCGCCTTACGGCTTCGCACGGACCTGTGTTTTTAGTAAACAGTCGCTTCTCGCTGGTCTCTGCGGCCACCCCCAGCTCAAGCAGCAAGTGCTCTCACCGGTGATGGCCCCCCTTCTCCCGAAGTTACGGGGGCATTTTGCCGAGTTCCTTAACCATAGTTCACCCGAACGCCTCGGTATTCTCTACCTGACCACCTGAGTCGGTTTAGGGTACGGGCCGCCATGAAACTCGCTAGAGGCTTTTCTCGACAGCATAGGATCATCCACTTCACCACAATCGGCTCGGCATCAGGTCTCAGCCTTGATGTTGTGCGGATTTGCCTACACAACGGCCTACACCCTTACCCCGGGACAACCACCGCCCGGGCTGGACTACCTTCCTGCGTCACCCCATCACTTACCTACTACCGCCTTGGGTCAGCGGCTCCACCACTCCGACCTCGTCCGAAGACTCAGCCGGCGGCTTCACGGCCTTAGCATTAACGGGTTCAGTACTGGGCGTTTCAAAGCGGGTACCGGAATATCAACCGGTTGTCCATCGACTACGCCTGTCGGCCTCGCCTTAGGTCCCGACTTACCCTGGGCAGATCAGCTTGACCCAGGAACCCTTAGTCAATCGGCGCACACGTTTCTCACGTGTGTATCGCTACTCATGCCTGCATTCTCACTCGTGAACCGTCCACAACTCGCTTCCGCGGCTGCTTCACCCGGCACACGACGCTCCCCTACCCATCACAGCGGGCGTTGGCCCTCATGCTGCAATGACACGACTTCGGCGGTACGCTTGAGCCCCGCTACATTGTCGGCGCGGAATCACTTGACCAGTGAGCTATTACGCACTCTTTCAAGGGTGGCTGCTTCTAAGCCAACCTCCTGGTTGTCTCTGCGACTCCACATCCTTTCCCACTTAGCGTACGCTTAGGGGCCTTAGTCGATGCTCTGGGCTGTTTCCCTCTCGACCATGGAGCTTATCCCCCACAGTCTCACTGCCGCGCTCTCACTTACCGGCATTCGGAGTTTGGCTAAGGTCAGTAACCCGGTAGGGCCCATCGCCTATCCAGTGCTCTACCTCCGGCAAGAAACACACGACGCTGCACCTAAATGCATTTCGGGGAGAACCAGCTATCACGGAGTTTGATTGGCCTTTCACCCCTAACCACAGGTCATCCCCCAGGTTTTCAACCCTGGTGGGTTCGGTCCTCCACGAAGTCTTACCTCCGCTTCAACCTGCCCATGGCTAGATCACTCCGCTTCGGGTCTTGAGCGCGCTACTATGTCGCCCTGTTCGGACTCGCTTTCGCTACGGCTTCCCCACACGGGTTAACCTCGCAACACACCGCAAACTCGCAGGCTCATTCTTCAAAAGGCACGCAGTCACGAGATACAAGCAAGCTTGCATCCGACGCTCCCACGGCTTGTAGGCACACGGTTTCAGGTACTATTTCACTCCGCTCCCGCGGTACTTTTCACCATTCCCTCACGGTACTATCCGCTATCGGTCACCAGGGAATATTTAGGCTTAGCGGGTGGTCCCGCCAGATTCACACGGGATTTCTCGGGCCCCGTGCTACTTGGGAAATTCTCAAACGAGCCGTATGAATTTCAGCTACGGGGGTCTTACCCTCTACGCCGGACCTTTCGCATGTCCTTCGCCTATCCATACGGTTTCTGACTCGTCGACCAGCCGGCAGACTGGTCAAGAGAATTCCCGCAACCCCGTATGCGCAACCCCTGCCGGGTATCACACGCATACGGTTTGGCCTCATCCGGTTTCGCTCGCCACTACTCCCGGAATCACGGTTGTTTTCTCTTCCTGAGGGTACTGAGATGTTTCACTTCCCCTCGTTCCCTCCACACTGCCTATGTGTTCAGCAGTGGGTGACAGCCCATGACGACTGCCGGGTTTCCCCATTCGGAAACCCCCGGATCAAAGCCTGGTTGACGACTCCCCGGGGACTATCGTGGCCTCCCACGTCCTTCATCGGTTCCTGGTGCCAAGGCATCCACCGTGCGCCCTTAAAAACTTGGCCACAGATGCTCGCGTCCACTGTGCAGTTCTCAAGCAACGACCAGCCACCCACCACCCCGCCGACAAGCGGCGAGTTCACTGGGGCCGGCATCCCGAAGGGCAAGCAACGCTCGCACCCTCAGACACCCAACAGCGTGCCCGGCACAGCCGATCCCTGGATGGTCGCGTTCCACGCTCCGAGGAGCAGTACTAGCGGTCACCAGTGACCGAGTGCGCCGAATAATCAACGTTCCACCCATGAGCTGACCGTGCAGAACGTTTGTCTGCAATCGGTGCTGTGCTCCTTAGAAAGGAGGTGATCCAGCCGCACCTTCCGGTACGGCTACCTTGTTACGACTTCGTCCCAATCGCCAGTCCCACCTTCGACAGCTCCCTCCCCGAGGGGTTGGGCCACCGGCTTCGGGTGTTACCGACTTTCGTGACGTGACGGGCGGTGTGTACAAGGCCCGGGAACGTATTCACCGCAGCAATGCTGATCTGCGATTACTAGCAACTCCGACTTCATGGGGTCGAGTTGCAGACCCCAATCCGAACTGAGACCGGCTTTTTGAGATTCGCTCCGCCTCGCGGCTTCGCAGCTCTTTGTACCGGCCATTGTAGCACGTGTGCAGCCCAAGACATAAGGGGCATGATGACTTGACGTCGTCCCCACCTTCCTCCGAGTTGACCCCGGCAGTCTCCTGTGAGTCCCCATCACCCCGAAGGGCATGCTGGCAACACAGAACAAGGGTTGCGCTCGTTGCGGGACTTAACCCAACATCTCACGACACGAGCTGACGACAGCCATGCACCACCTGTATACCGACCACAAGGGGGCGACCATCTCTGGCCGTTTCCGGTATATGTCAAGCCTTGGTAAGGTTCTTCGCGTTGCGTCGAATTAAGCCACATGCTCCGCTGCTTGTGCGGGCCCCCGTCAATTCCTTTGAGTTTTAGCCTTGCGGCCGTACTCCCCAGGCGGGGAACTTAATGCGTTAGCTGCGGCACCGACGACGTGGAATGTCGCCAACACCTAGTTCCCAACGTTTACGGCGTGGACTACCAGGGTATCTAATCCTGTTCGCTCCCCACGCTTTCGCTCCTCAGCGTCAGTAATGGCCCAGAGATCCGCCTTCGCCACCGGTGTTCCTCCTGATATCTGCGCATTTCACCGCTACACCAGGAATTCCGATCTCCCCTACCACACTCTAGCCTGCCCGTATCGAATGCAGACCCGGGGTTAAGCCCCGGGCTTTCACATCCGACGTGACAAGCCGCCTACGAGCTCTTTACGCCCAATAATTCCGGACAACGCTTGCGCCCTACGTATTACCGCGGCTGCTGGCACGTAGTTAGCCGGCGCTTCTTCTGCAGGTACCGTCACTTTCGCTTCTTCCCTGCTGAAAGAGGTTTACAACCCGAAGGCCGTCATCCCTCACGCGGCGTCGCTGCATCAGGCTTTCGCCCATTGTGCAATATTCCCCACTGCTGCCTCCCGTAGGAGTCTGGGCCGTGTCTCAGTCCCAGTGTGGCCGGTCGCCCTCTCAGGCCGGCTACCCGTCGTCGCCTTGGTAGGCCATCACCCCACCAACAAGCTGATAGGCCGCGGGCTCATCCTGCACCGCCGGAGCTTTCAACCGCAGACCATGCGATCCGCAGTGTTATCCGGTATTAGACCCCGTTTCCAGGGCTTGTCCCAGAGTGCAGGGCAGATTGCCCACGTGTTACTCACCCGTTCGCCACTAATCCCCTCCCGAAGGAGGTTCATCGTTCGACTTGCATGTGTTAAGCACGCCGCCAGCGTTCGTCCTGAGCCAGGATCAAACTCTCCATGAATGTTTACCCGTGATCGGGTGACACATCCGAGAGCGGAACAACCGGTCGGAATAAGACCGGTCGTTCACAGCGTCCTCGCTGTGATTGCCATCCCGCAAGCGGGATGGACTTTTTCAAAGGAACCTCGACCATCCGGAGATGGACGGGGTATCAACATATCTGGCGTTGATTTTTGGCACGCTGTTGAGTTCTCAAGGAACGGACGCTTCCTTTGTACTCACCCGCAGAACATCTTCTGAGGCTTTCCTCCGGGCGCTTCCCTTCGGTCTTGCGTTTCCGACTCTATCAGATCTTTCCGATCCGATTTCCTCGGCGCTTTCCAGTTCTTCGCTCTCGCGCTTCCCTTTCCGGCGGTTCCGACTCTACCAGATCCTTTCGGGCCTGATTCCCAGTCAGAGGGGGTTGTCTTCCCGGCCGTTGGGCCGTTCCGACGAGGTGAGACTTTAGCGGAATCCCAGGCCCCGACGCTAATCGGGGTCTCGCTCGTTCGAAGGTCGAACGAGGATTCCTCATTCCGCGAAAACGCACGCGAAAGACGGGCGCCAGAAAGTCTGTCGCTCGCTCGAGTGGGTCTTGCGGAATGGTGTCCGGGGACCAGCCTGAGCCGGTGCTCACGTCGGACAACTCGGAGAACAGTACGGATGGCGGAACCCGGTGTCAACTCGGACCCCGGGCGCGTAGGCTGAGCCGCATGACCACGCGCACGTGCCCCAATCTCTGGTGGGCCGCCTGACGGCGGCCGGCACCTGCGCATGCTCTTCAACGGCCGCCGCTTCGGCGGCCGTTCGCGTTTCCCCACTCCGGGGGTCCGGCCGCGGCAGCGGCGGCTCCGACCCGACACGGAGTGGAGTACGGAATGAAGCGGATCTTCAGCGGCGTCAAGCCGACCGGGCACCTGACCCTCGGCAACTACCTCGGGGCGATGCGACGCTGGGTCGAGATCGACCAGCACCGGTCGGACTCCCTGTTCAGCGTCGTCGATCTGCACGCGCTGACCATCGAGCACGATCCAGCACGGGTGCGCAGGCTCAGCCGGCAGGCGGCGACGCTGCTGCTGGCCGCGGGGCTCGACCCGGAACTGTGCACGCTCTTCGTACAGAGCCATGTGGACGAGCACGCGCGGCTCTCGTACATCCTCGAGTGCACGGCCACCGACGGCGAGCTGCGGCGCATGATCCAGTACAAGGAGAAGAGCGCGCGGGCTCGGGAGTCCGGGCAGAGCGTGCGGCTCTCGCTGCTCACCTATCCGGCGCTGATGGCGGCGGACATCCTGGCGTACCGGACCGACGAGGTGCCGGTCGGTGAGGACCAGACCCAGCATGTGGAGCTGACCAGGGACCTCGCGGTCCGGTTCAACCAGCGGTACGGGCACACCTTCACCGTGCCGCGGGTGACACATCCGCCGGTGGCCGCACGGGTCATGGATCTGCAGGACCCCACGTCGAAGATGGGCAAGTCCCACGAGGTCGGCGCCGGGATCGTGTACCTGCTCGACGAGGCGGACGTGGTGCGCAAGAAGGTCATGCGTGCGGTCACGGACAGCGGGCGCGAGGTCGCGTACGACCGGGAGGAGCGGCCGGGTGTCACCAATCTGCTGGAGATCATGGCGGCCTGTACCGGGCACGATCCGAAGGAGCTGGCCGGGGAGTACGGCTCGTACGGCGCGTTGAAGAAGGACGTCGCCGACGCGGTGGTGGAGGTGCTGCGGCCGGTCAGGGTGCGCCACGCCGAGCTGGCGGCCGACCCGGCGTACATCGACGAGGTGCTGCGCAAGGGCGCCGACCGGGCCAGAGGGATGGCGCGTCCGACGGTCGACGCCGCCTATCGCGCGATCGGGTTGCTGCCGGCCTGAAGCGGTGAGCGCGGGCCGCCGCCGTTCATGGCGGGCGGCCCGCGTACGAGGCGGTCAGCCGTTGCCGGAGGCGAGCTCGCGGCTGCGGTCGCGGGCGGCTTCGAGGGCGGCGATGAGGGCCGCGCGAACGCCGTGGTTCTCCAGTTCGCGGATGGCGCTGATCGTGGTGCCGGCCGGGGACGTGACGGCCTCGCGGAGCTTCACGGGGTGTTCGCCGCTGTCGCGGAGCATCACCGCGGCGCCGATGGCGGCCTGGACGATGAGGTCGTGGGCCTGGGCGCGCGGGAGGCCGAGGAGGATGCCGGCGTCGGTCATCGCCTCGACGAGGAAGTAGAAGTAGGCCGGGCCCGAGCCGGAGAGCGCGGTGGCCGCGTCCTGCTGGGACTCGGGGACGCGCAGGGTCTTGCCGACGCCGCCGAAGATCTCCTCGGCGTGCACGAGGTGCTCGGTGGTGGCGTGGCTGCCGGCGGAGATGACGGACATGCCTTCGTCGACGAGGACGGGGGTGTTCGGCATGACGCGGACGACGGGGGTTCCCGCGGCCAGACGCTCCTCGATGGAGGAGCACGTGATGCCGGCGGCGGCGCTGATGACGAGCCGGTCGGCGGCGACGTGCGGGGCGAGCTCGTCGAGGAGCTTGCTCATGTCCTGGGGCTTGACGGCCAGGATGAGGGTGTCGGCGCGCTTGGCCGCCTCGGCGTTGGTGACCGCTTCGACCCCGTAACGGGTGCGGAGCTCCTCGGCACGCTCGGGACGGCGGGCGGTGACCAGCAGATCGGCGGGGTGCCAGCCGGCGCGGATCATGCCGCTGAGCAGGGCCTCGCCGATCTTGCCCGTACCGAGGACTGCGACTGTCTGGGTCATGGCTCTGTTCACCTCGCCGGTCGGGATGCGTGCGCTCACATCCTTTCACCGGGGGCGGTGGCGTGCCGCGGCCGTCCACGTGGCGGGCACGGCCGGGACGGTTCAGGCGGTGCGGCGGCGCAGGGTGGCGGCGCCGAGGGCGAGGACGAGGACGGCGCAGGCGGCGACGACCAGGACGTCGCGGAGGAAGGCGGCGGTGGTGTCGGTGTGGTGCAGGACCTCGTTCATGGCATCGACGGCGTACGACATGGGCAGCACGTTCGAGATGGCTTCGAGGGCGGGCTGCATCTGGTCGCGCGGGGTGAACAGGCCGCACAGCAGCAGCTGCGGGAAGATCACGGCCGGCATGAACTGGACCGCCTGGAACTCGGAGGCGGCGAAGGCGGATACGAACAGGCCGAGTGCCGTGCCGAGCAGCGCGTCGAGGAGTGCGACCAGGAGCAGCAGCCAGGGCGAGCCGACGACGTCGAGGCCGAGGACCGACAGGGCGAGCCCGGTGGCGAGGAGGGACTGGACGACGGCGACGAGACCGAAGGCCATGGCGTATCCGCCGATGAGGTCGCCCTTGCCGAGGGGCATGGCGAGCAGTCGTTCCAGGGTGCCCGACGTGCGTTCGCGCAGGGTGGCGATGGAGGACACCAGGAACATCGTGATGAGCGGGAAGATGCCGAGCAGCGAGGCGCCGATGGAGTCGAAGGTGCGCGGGCTGCCGTCGAAGACGTAGCGCAGCAGCAGGAGCATCAGGCACGGCACGAGCAGCATCAGGGCGATGGAGCGCGGGTCGTGGCGGAGCTGGCGCAGGACGCGGGCGGCTGTGGCGAGGGTGCGGGCTGTGCTCATCGGGCGTCCTCCTGGAGGGCGTCGGCCTCGTCGACCAGGTGGAGGAAGGCCGCTTCGACGGTTTCGGTGCGGGTGCGGGCGCGCAGGTCGTCCGGGGCGTCCTCGGCGAGGATCTCGCCGTCGCGCATGAGCATGAGCCGGTGGCAGCGCTCGGCCTCGTCCATGACGTGGGAGGAGACGAGGATCGTCGCGCCGCGGTCGTCGGCGAGGCGGTGGAAGAGGTCCCACAGGTCGCGGCGCAGGACGGGGTCCAGGCCGACGGTGGGTTCGTCGAGGACGAGGACCTCGGGCGTGCCGAGCAGGGCGACGGCGAGCGAGACGCGGCTGCGCTGACCGCCGGAGAGGCGGCCGGCGAGGGCGTCGGCGTGCGAGGTGAGGTCGACGTCGGCGACGGCGCGCGCGACGTACTCCTCGCGGGCGTCCTGGTGGGCCCGGCCGGGGAGCAGGACGGATGCGAAGTAGTCGAGGTTCTGGCGGACGGTGAGGTCGTCGTAGACGGAGGGCGCCTGGGTGACGTAGCCGATCCGGGAGCGCAGTCCGGCGTCGCCGGCCGGGCGGCCGAGGATTTCTAGGGTGCCGGTGACCTTCGCCTGGGTACCGACGACGGCGCGCATGAGGGTCGATTTGCCGCAGCCGGAGGGCCCGAGGAGTCCGGTGATGCGGCCGGGCAGGACGGTGAAGTCGAGGCCGCGGAGGACGGTGCGGTCTCCTCGTACGACGGTGAGGCCGCGGGCCAGGACCGCGACGCCAGAGGAATTCATCATGCGATGAATAATGCGCCTGGCGGTGCCTGGGCGTCAAGGAGGGGGCAAGGACAGGGGAAGGTCGGGGCGGGCCAGCAGGACAGGGCTCAGGCGGGGAGGCGGATGACCGTGAGGTCGACGGCGTACGCCTCTTCGGGCACGCCGGGCAGCGACCGGCGGAACCGGTCGGCCATCGCGGCGCCCGGCTCCACGGCGGTGACGCGCGCGCCGCGCTCGCGCAGCAGCCGGGTGGCGATGCCGGTGCCGGCGCCGACGTCCACGGTCCGGGCGCCGGTGAGCGGGCGGCCGGACAATTCCTCGACGGCGTCGAAGAGGGCGGGCGGATAGCCGGGGCGGGCGGCGTCGTACTGGTCCGCCGCGGTGTCGAAGGAGAGGGCACGCCGGGACCGATCGGAATCCGTCATGCCTCTCATCCCTCCCACGGGGGCGGCTAGTTGCGCCGGGATCCGCCGCTCCGGCGGGCGCGGGCCGCCGGGTTCCCGGAGCGGCTGCCGCGGCGCTTCTCGTACTGCCGGAGCGCCGTCTCGTACTCGGCGCGGCGCAGCTGCTCGCCGGGTGCTTCCGTCAGGCAGCGCAGGGAGTAGGCGATGAGGGAGCCGATGAAGCCGATCGCCTTGAGGCTGCGCAGCGAGTCCTCGGATGCGGAGCCGGTCGGCCGCCGGCCGAAGCTCTCCCAGGTCTTGCGGAAGGCGATGGCGCTGCAGACGGCGAACATGACGACGACGAGGACGTTCACGAAGCCGCCGACCTCGGCGATGGCCAGGCCCTGGTAGGCGAAGCGCAGCACGAGCGCGGCGGCGAAGGCGGTGACGAGCGCCCCGGCGCCGACGGCGGCCCGGCGCAGCACGTAGCCCCCGTCGTGCTCGACCCAGGTGGTGCCGAAGTAACGGATGGGCTCGGGCCGCGGGCCGGTGCCGCTGCCGGTGCCAGTGCTGTCGCCGGGGCTCTCGGTGTGCTCGCTCACGGGTCGATTATCCCCGCGGCGTGGGTGCGGGTCAGGAGCAGCGGATGGTGACGTAGCCGTCGCTGCCCGTCTGGACGTAGGCGTCGGAGACGAACTCGCCGTTGGCGATGTTGTCCCAGATGTTGGTGGTGCCGTAGGGGCCGGTGATCGTCTCGCCCGGCTTCTGGCAGTTGATCGGGACGCTCGCGCCGTACGGCAGCACCCGGATGAGCCGGTACTGGGTACCGGGGCCGGAGCGCACGTTCAGCCGGACGCCCGGTGCGACCGGGTAGCGCTTGACCGTGAAGGTCTCCACGGCCTCGGTCCCGGCCTCTTCGCCCTGTACTTCCTCAACAGCCATCGAGTTCTCCCCCGTTGATGCACGTCTGATGCACGTCGTGTGAAAGCGGCGTGACTCGCCGCGCGCAGGCTAGCAAGCCATGGCTGGATCGTACGCATCATCGACTAGGCTCCGAGCGTCGCGCGTGCGCACCATCAGACGGGGGTGGGAGATGCCACCGCTGCGCAGTACCGGGTGGTTCCCGGAAGCGGAGCATCCGGAATATGCCGGGCAGTACCGCCTCGAGGCCTGCCTCGGCAACGGCGGCATGGGCGTCGTCCACCTCGCCACCTCCGCTTCGGGCCTGCGGCTCGCGGTCAAGGTCATTCACGCCGAGCACGCCTCGGACCCCGAGTTCAGGGCGCGTTTCCGCCAGGAGGTCGCCGCCGCCCGCCGGGTCAGCGGCGCGTTCACGGCACCGGTCGTGGACGCCGACCCCGACGCCGAACGCCCGTGGATGGCCACGCTGTTCATCGACGGTCCGACGCTGTCGGACCGGGTCAAGCGGAACGGCCCCCTGGATGCGGCGGAGCTGCGCAGGGCCGGCGCGGGGCTCGCCGAGGCCCTGCGCGACATCCATCGCGCCGGCGTGGTGCACCGGGATCTCAAACCCAGCAACGTGCTGCTGGCCCCTGACGGACCGAAAGTCATCGACTTCGGGATCTCCCGTCCCTCGGACAGCGATCTGCGCACGGAGACCGGGAAGCTGATCGGGACGCCGCCGTTCATGGCTCCCGAGCAGTTCCAGCGCCCGCGTGAAGTCGGGCCCGAGGCCGATGTGTTCGCGCTGGGCGCCGTGCTCGTGCACGCGGCGACCGGGCGCGGCCCGTTCGACTCCGACAGCCCCTACATCGTGGCGTACCAGGTCGTGCACAACGAGCCCGATCTGGCGGGCGTGCCGGAGGATCTCGTACCGCTGCTGCGCAGCTGCCTGGCCAAGGACCCGCGCGAGCGGCCCACGCCGTACGAGCTGATGGTGGCGCTGCGCGCGTCGTCGCCGTCGTCGGCGTGCGACACCCAGGCCTACATACCGGCGCAGCGTGGACCGGAGCAGCGGGAGAGGCGGCTCCCTGCGGCGGATGAGGCCGCCCCCGGAGGGAAGGCCGGTGCGAAGCGCCGCGGCCGGGCCCGGTGGGCGGCCGTCGCCGCCGGCCTCGCCGTGCTGGCCACCGGTGCGGTCGTGACCGTCGCCGCCACGTCGGACGATCCGGGACCGGGCCGCGCGGCACCGCGCGCCGAGGAGTCCTTCCGCCCCTGGAGCGTGGCACTGCACCGCGGCGACGGCGAGAACCGGACCCCGGTCTGCACCGGGGCCGGCCCTGCCCTCTTCTGCACGGCTCCCGGCACCGGAGCCGTACGGCTCGACCCGGCCGACGGCAGCACCGACTGGTCGGCGGGGAGCGCGGGTCCGCGGACGGCCCGGGGGCAGGGCGACGCGGGTCAGGAGCCCGTACTCGCGGGCGGCCTGCTGCACGTCGTCACGGCGGGCGGCGACCGCCACGAAGCGCTCGACCCCGCGACCGGCGCGGTGCGGTGGGACCTCGGCATCTCCGCGTACGCCGCGGTGCGTCCCCTCGGTGACGTCGTGCTGCTGGTCACGGAGGGCGGGCAGGTGCGGGCCGTCGACGCCGCGACGGGTGCGGACCGGTGGCGTAAGCGGCTCGGCGGGCCGGGCACGCAGTGGGTCCGGGCCGCGGACGGCGAGGGTCCCGCGTTCGACGCGACGCTCTCCGCGGACGGAACGACCACACGCGTCGGCGCGATCGATCCGGCGAGCGGCCGGCGGCTGTGGAGCGAGCGGCTCCAGGGCTCGCTGACCCCGGCGGGGGCCGTGGACGGTTCGCTGTATCTGCTCTCGTCCGACGCGGACGGGTTCACCGACGCCGTGGTCCGTGTGGACACGGCGTCCGAGGACCGCGCCGTCAGCCGTGTCCCGCTGGCCGCCCCCGTCGACCAGGCGCAGGCCACGGTCGCCGGGTCCGTCGTCTACCTGTCGGGCGCGGGCGGTTCGCTCCTCGCGGTCGACACGTCCCGGCCGGCCGGGGACGCGCAGCTGTGGCGCCTGGAGACGGCGGTGACCCACCTGTCCCGGCCGGCGGCCGACGACCGCTTCGTGTACGTGTCGGCCGGTGACGGGCGGCTGCTCGCCGTCGACGTCGCCCGCGGCACGCTGACCGGCCAGACCAGGCCCCGGATGGACGACGGGCGGTTCACGTACGCGGCCCTGCTGCCCGCCCCCGTCACCGCGCCCGGCACGGTCTTCGCCACCGCCCCCGACGGGTCCGTCTTCGCCGTCGACGCGAAGGACCCGGCGCGCTGGTGAGCGCGCCGGGTCCCCGGTGACTGCGATACGGGCGGGTCAGCCCAGCTTGGAGACGTCCCGCACCGCGCCCTTGTCCGCGCTCGTCGCCATCGCCGCGTAGGCGCGCAGCGCCGCCGAGACCTTGCGTTCGCGGGACTTCGGGGCGTACGCCCCGCCCAGCGCCTGCTCGCGGCGGGCCAGTTCGGCCTCGTCGACCAGCAGCTCGATCGAGCGGCCCGGGATGTCGATGCGGATGCGGTCGCCGTCCTCGACGAGGGCGATGGTGCCGCCGGACGCGGCCTCCGGGGAGGCATGACCGATCGACAGGCCGGACGTGCCGCCGGAGAAGCGGCCGTCGGTGATCAGGGCGCAGGTCTTGCCGAGGCCGCGGCCCTTGAGGAAGGACGTCGGATAGAGCATCTCCTGCATGCCGGGGCCGCCCTTGGGGCCCTCGTAGCGGATGACGACCACGTCGCCGTCCGTGACCTGCTTGTTGAGGATCTTCTCGACGGCCTCCTCCTGCGACTCGCAGACGACGGCCGGGCCCTCGAAGGTCCAGATGGACTCGTCGACGCCCGCTGTCTTCACGACGCAGCCGTCGACGGCCAGGTTGCCCTTCAGCACCGCCAGGCCGCCGTCCTTGGAGTAGGCGTGCTCGGCGGAGCGGATGCAGCCGCCCTCGGCGTCCTCGTCGAGGGTGTCCCAGCGCTCGGACTGGGAGAAGGCCTCGGCGGAGCGGACGCAGCCCGGGGCCGCGTGCCACAGCTCGACGGCCTCCGCGGACGGGGAGCCGCCGCGCACGTCCCACGTCTTCAGCCAGTCGGCGAGCGAGGGGCTGTGGACGCTGTGCACGTCCTCGTTCAGCAGCCCGGCGCGGTGCAGCTCGCCCAGCAGGGCGGGGATGCCGCCGGCGCGGTGGACGTCCTCCATGTAGTACGTGCGGTTCTTCGCGACGTTCGGCGCGACCTTGGCGAGGCACGGCACCCGGCGGGAGACCGCGTCGATCTCCTCCAGGCCGAAGGGGACGCCCGCCTCCTGGGCCGCCGCCAGCAGGTGCAGGATCGTGTTGGTCGAGCCGCCCATCGCGATGTCGAGGGCCATGGCGTTCTCGAAGGCGGCCATGGTGGCGATGTTGCGCGGGAGGACCGACTCGTCGCCCTGGGCGTAGTAGCGGTCGGTGAGCTCGACGACCGTACGGGCGGCGTTCTCGTACAGGGCGCGGCGGGCGGTGTGGGTGGCCAGCGTCGAGCCGTTGCCCGGCAGGGAGAGGCCGATGGCCTCGGTCAGGCAGTTCATCGAGTTGGCGGTGAACATGCCGGAACAGGAGCCGCAGGTCGGGCAGGCGTTCTCCTCGATACGGAGCATGTCCGCGTCGGAGATCTTGTCGTTGACGGCGTCCGACATCGCGTCGACCAGGTCGAGCGTGCGGACGGTGCCGTCGACCAGGGTGGCCCGGCCGGACTCCATCGGGCCGCCGGAGACGAAGACCGTCGGGATGTTCAGGCGCAGGGCCGCGTTCAGCATGCCTGGGGTGATCTTGTCGCAGTTGGAGATGCAGATCAGGGCATCGGCGCAGTGCGCCTCGACCATGTACTCCACGGAGTCGGCGATCAGGTCGCGCGAGGGCAGCGAGTAGAGCATGCCGCCGTGGCCCATGGCGATGCCGTCGTCGACGGCGATCGTGTTGAACTCGCGCGGGATGCCGCCCGCCTCGCTGATCGCCTGGGAGACGATCCGGCCGACCGGCTGGAGGTGGGTGTGGCCCGGAACGAACTCCGTGAAGGAGTTGGCGACGGCAATGATCGGCTTGCGGCCGATGTCCGCGCCCGGTACACCGGAGGCCCGCATAAGGGCGCGGGCGCCCGCCATGTTGCGGCCGTGGGTGACAGTGCGGGACCTCAGCTCGGGCATCGTCGCTCGCTCCTCGTCGTGATGGGTGTATCTGTCTCGAGCGTACGCCGCCGCTCCAAGATCTGGACAGCGTGTCCGGAATGCGGGACGCCCGGCTCAGTCCTCGGTCGGCTCGGCTCCTGGTCCGCTCAGGCCCCGGTCGGGCCGGGGTCCGTGAGGTAGCGCTGCAGCGTGGGCGCCACCATCCGCACGATCTCCTCCGTGTCCACCGAGGCCAGCGGCTCCGCCTTGATCACGTAACGCAGGATCGCGATACCGATCATGTGCGACGCGGCGAGCTCGGCTCGGAAGGTCGGGTCCGGTACGTCGAGGTCGCCCGCGACCCGCTCCAGCAGCCGCCGCAGGACGAACCCGCGCAGCACCGTCGCCGCCGCCTCGTGGGTCAGCGCGGAACGGATGATGGCGAGCAGGGGGGCACGGGTCACCGGGTTCTCCCAGACGCCGATGAAGTAGCGGGCGAGCCGCTCGCCGATGCCCTCGGTGCTCGTGCCGAGGATCACGGGGATGGCCAGCGCGGGCTCGAAGGAGACCTCGATCGCCGCGGCGAAGACGTCGTCCTTGGTGCCGAAGTAGTGGTGCACGAGCGCCGCGTCGACCCCGGCGGCCCGCGCGATCCCGCGCATCGTCGTCTTGTCGTAGCCGCGCTCGGCGAACTCGGTGCGCGCCGCCTGGAGGATCCGCTCGCGCGCGCCGGGCCCCTCGTCGGCCGCCTTGCGGGCCGGCCGCCCGCGCCGCCGGGGCGCCGCGCCGGTCATCGGGCCGTACCGGTCATCGCGTCGTGCCCGTCATCGCGTCCTACCGGTCCCGCCGTGGACGCGCGACGCGGCCGCGGAGGCCAGGTGCAGCCGCGTGAAGGCCAGCGCCTCCGCCAGGTCGGCCTCGCGTTCGGCGGCGGACATGGCGCGCCGCGTGTTGACTTCGATGACGACGTGGCCGTCGAAGCCGTTGCCGGCCAGGCGCTCCAGCAGTTCGGCGCAGGGCTGGTCGCCGCGGCCGGGCACCAGGTGCTCGTCCTTCGCGGACCCCTTGCCGTCGGCCAGGTGCACATGGCCGAGCCGGTCGCCCATCCGGTCCACCATCGCCATCGTGTCGGTCCGCGAGGTCGCCGTGTGCGACAGGTCGATGGTGAAGTGCCGGTAGTCGTCCTTGGTGACGTCCCAGTCGGGGGCGTACGCGAGCATCTCCCGGTCCCGGTAGCGCCAGGGGTACATGTTCTCCACGGCGAACCGGACGTCCGTCTCGTCCGCCATGCGCCAGATGCCGCGGACGAAGTCGCGCGCGTACTGCCGCTGCCAGCGGAACGGCGGGTGCACGACCACCGTGGATGCCCCCAGCTTCTCGGCGGCGGCCTGCGCCCGCTGGAGCTTGACCCACGGATCGGTGGACCAGACCCGCTGGGTGATCAGCAGGCACGGGGCGTGGACGGCGTGGATGGGGACCTGGTGGTAGTCCGAGAGCCTGCGCAGCGCCTCGATGTCCTGGCTGACGGGGTCCGTCCAGACCATGATCTCGACCCCGTCGTAGCCGAGGCGCGCGGCGACCTCGAAGGCGGTCGCCGTCGACTCCGGATAGACGGAAGCCGTCGACAGGACAACCTTCGCATCCGGGATGCGCACGACTGGTTCTGCCACGGAGACAGCCTAAAGGCAGGCGCTAGGCGGTCGGCAGATGGTCGAGGCGCCGCAGGATGACGCCCTCGCGCAGCGCCCAGGGGCAGATCTCCAGTTCCTCGGCGCCGAAGAGGTCCATCGCCCCCTCCGCGACCAGGGCTCCTGCCAGCAGCTGACGGGCCCGGCCCGGGGAGACGCCGGGCAGGCCGGCGCGCTGCTCCACGGTCATGGCGGCGAGCTTGGGCACCCAGCCGACGAGTGACGAACGACTCAGCACGCGCTGGACGTAGAGGCCCTCGCCGGAGCGGGCCGCACCCGCGATGCGGGCCAGCTGCTTGAAGGTCTTGGAGGTGGCGACGATGTGGTCCGGCGGGCCCAGCCGGCTGAATTCGCCGACGACGCGGGCGATCTCGGCGCGCACATGGCGCCGCAGCGACTTCACGTCCTGCGGGTCCGGCGGGTCGCCGGGCAGCAGTCCCGCGGTCAGCCGGCTCGCGCCGAGCGGCAGGGAGACGGCGGCGTCGGGCTCCTCGTCTATGCCGAACGCGATCTCCAGCGAGCCGCCGCCGATGTCGAGGACGAGCAGCTTCCCGGCCGACCAGCCGAACCAGCGGCGGGCCGCGAGGAACGTGAGACGCGCCTCCTCCTCGCCCGAGAGGACCGTCAGCTCGACACCCGTCTCGGCCTTGACCCGGGACAGGACCGTGTCCGCGTTGGTCGCCTCGCGCACGGCGGAGGTGGCGAAGGAGAGAACCTCTTCGCAGCCCTTGTCCTCGGCGGCCTGCAACGCGTCGGCGACGGTGTGGACCAGCCGCTCGATGCCCTCCTCGCCTATGGCGCCGCCCTCGTCGAGCAGCTCGGCGAGACGCAGCTCCGCCTTGTGGGAGTGCGCGGGAAGGGGGCGGGCGCCGGGGTGGGCGTCCACCGCCAGCAGGTGAACCGTGTTCGAACCGACGTCGAGGACTCCGAGTCTCATGGGCGGAACGCTACTGCGGTCGCGCGCATACGCTGGAGCCGTGCCAAAGACGAAAAAGGCGAAGCCGGGCAAAGCAGCGCCCGCTACGAGGTCCGAACGGCCCGACAACCACGACAAGCGCGCCTCGAAGAAGACCGAGCCCGACGAAAAGGGCCTGGACTTCCCCCGAGCATGGGTGGAGTTCCCCGACCCCGCCGACGACGAACAGGTCTTCCGGTGCGACCTGACGTGGCTCACCTCACGCTGGAGCTGCATCTTCGGCAGCGGGTGCCAGGGAATCCAGGCCGGGCGGGCGGACGACGGCTGCTGCACGCTGGGCGCGCACTTCTCCGACGAGGAGGACGAACAGCGTGTGGCGGAGCACGTGGCACGCCTGACGCCGGACCTGTGGCAGTTCCACGACGTCGGCACCCGGACCGGCTGGGTGCAGCAGGACGAGGACGGTGAGCGCCAGACGCGCCGCTGGGAGGGCTCCTGCATCTTCCAGAACCGCCCGGGCTTCGCGGGCGGCGCGGGCTGCTCGCTGCACATCCTCGCGCTGCGCGAGGGCCGGGAGCCGCTGGAGACCAAGCCGGACGTGTGCTGGCAGCTGCCGGTGCGGCGTACGTACGAGTGGATCGACCGGCCGGACGACACCCGCGTGCTGCAGGTGTCGATCGGCGAGTACGACCGCCGGGGCTGGGGCCCGGGCGGGCACGACCTGCACTGGTGGTGCACGTCGGCGACGTCGGCGCACGGCGCGGGCGAGCCCGTGTACGTGACGTACCGCCCGGAGTTGACCGAGCTGATGGGCAAGGCGGCGTACGACGTGCTGGTGGAGCTGTGCGAGGCGCGTCTGGCGTCGTCGCTTCCGCTGGTGGCGCCGCACCCGGCGGACCCGAAGCCCCGCTGACGGGCGGGCCGGACGGACGGCGGCCCGCCCCTCGGCGCCGGGGCCGCCGGGTGGCACGCCCCTCGGTGTGCGGAATGCCGGGGGGACGCCGCGGAGGACCGTTTCGGCCGGGTCAGTCCGAGGGCGGCGGGGTCGCCGGCTCGGACGGCGGTTCCGACGCGGGCGGTGACGTGGGCGGGTCGGACGGATCGGGCGAGGACGGCGGCGGAGAGGTCGGCGGCGTCGGGTCCGGCGAGGACGGCGGGGGGCTGGAGGGCGGCGGGCTCGACGGCGGCGTGGGGGTCGGGTCGGGCGAGGAGGGCGGCGGGCTGGTCGCCCCGCGGCCGTGGATCGCCACGACCGCGCCGGCCGGCTCGATGCCGACCTGCGCGCGCCAGTAGCCGGACGGCTCCCGCGAGGAGTCGACGGTGAGGTACAGAGTGATCGTTTCGCCGGGGTAAAGAGTGCCGGACGAGCGCGTGGTGCGCAGCCAGGGCACGTCCGTCCACAGCGACCAGTCGACCGGGGCGCCGCCGGACGCCATGAGCGTGATGACGGTGGTGTCCCCGGCGGGCTGCGCCTCGACCGTGAGCCTGCCCGGGCCCCGCCCGTAAGCGGAGGGCGGGGCGGGGGTGCCCGTGCTGACCACCTCGACGGAGACGTCGGACGTGTGGCGGTCGGCCGTGAAACGGGGGTCGGGCGTCGCGCTCGCGTTGCCCGCGTGCTCGTAATGACCGTACGGGTCGCCCTCGGCCGAGGCGTCCTGGTCGCCGGCGCTGATGACCGGCCCGCGATGGCCCTCACCGGTCAGCGGCGCCCCCCGGTACGCCGCCCACAGGGCGAGCACCGGCGCGGCCACGACGGTGGCCACGACCGTGGTGGTCACCACGCGGGCGCGCATCCGGTCGCGCCGGGCGGCGTGGTCCTTGGGATCGAGCGGGAAGCCGTCCGGGCCGAAGCGCGGGGCGCCGGCGCGGGCGCGCGGGACGTGCCGCATCGCGACGTACGCGGCGGCGCGCGGCGCCTCGACCAGGGGCAGCGCGGCCGGTGTGACGGACGAGCCGGGCCAGGGCCCCCGGGCGCCGGCGCGCTCGGCGGCGCGACGGCAGCGGGGGCAGTCGTCCACGTGACGCACGAGCTCACGGCGCAGGGCGGCCGAGAGCAGGACGCGGTTGTCGCCGGTGAGCCGGGCGACGGCCGGGCAGTTGCCGGTCTCGACGACGGCGAGCGCGGCCCGGGTGCGCTCCACCTCGCAGGCCGCGGCGGCCAGCAGCTCGCGGGCCGCGACCTCGCCGAGACCGAGGACCGAGGCGACGGCGGCCGGGCCGAGGCCGTGGCGCACGGCCAGTTCGAGGGCCTCGCGCTGCTCGGGAGTGGTGCCGGCGGCCTCGGGCCAGGCCAGCAGGGCCAGTTCGGCGTGGCGGCGCTCGGCGGCCTCGGGGGCGACGCGGGGCGCGGGCTCGCCGCCGACGGCGGGCCGTCCGGTGTGGGAGCCCTGGCGCCTGCGGCGCTGCTCGCTGAGCCGGCGCAGACAGGCCCAGCGCGCGAGCGCGTACATCCAGGCCCTCCGCTCGGCCTCGCCGGACGGGCAGCGTCCGTGCTGCCGTTCGGCGATGGCGAGGACGTCACCGAGGACCGCCGTCGCCGCGTCGTGGTCGCACAGCACGGAGAGGCAGTAGGTGAACAGGCCGTCGAGATGCGGCTCGTAGCGCGCGGGCGGTCGCTCGGCGGACGGACGGGGCGCGCGACGGTGTGCGCGGTGTGCGCCGGTGATGTGGGTAGGGGTTTCCAGCCTGCTGCTCGTCACTCCGTGACCGTAGGGGCAGCGCTGGACCCTGTTCGTACCCCTTGAGCACTTTTAATCCATACGGGTGAACCGTTCCCTGGAGGGAGGACAGAAGGGACAGGTTCCGCGCCCCGGGTGCCCACTGTTTCGCGCTGCGCGCCGGGCAGCGCGCCCTTGGCAGCGGGCGCCGGGCAGGGCTGTCAGTGGGCCCCGCTACGGTTTGCGCATGGCTGCCCGTACGAAATCCGCGAAGGACCGGCCGTCCTACCGCTGCACCGAATGCGGCTGGACCACCGCAAAGTGGCTCGGCCGCTGCCCCGAGTGCCAGGCCTGGGGCACGGTCGAGGAGTACGGCGCGCCCGCCGTCCGCACCACGGCCGCCGGCCGGGTCTCCACCGCCGCGCTGCCCATCGGTCAGGTCGACGGCCGGCAGGCGACCGCGCGCTCCACGGGCGTGGACGAGCTCGACCGGGTCCTCGGCGGCGGTCTCGTGCCGGGTGCCGTCGTGCTGCTCGCGGGTGAGCCGGGCGTCGGCAAGTCGACGCTGCTGCTCGACGTCGCGGCCAAGGCGGCGAGCGACGACCACCGCACGCTGTACGTGACGGGCGAGGAGTCCGCGAGCCAGGTCAGGCTGCGCGCCGACCGGATCAGGGCCCTGCACGACCACCTCTACCTGGCGGCGGAGACGGACCTGTCCGCGGTCCTCGGCCATCTGGACGCGGTCAAGCCGTCCCTGCTGATCCTCGACTCCGTGCAGACGGTGGCCTCCCCCGAGATCGACGGCGCGCCCGGCGGCATGGCCCAGGTCCGCGAGGTCGCGGCCGCCCTGATCCGCGCCTCCAAGGAGCGCGGTATGTCCACGCTGCTGGTGGGCCATGTGACGAAGGACGGCGCGATCGCGGGTCCCCGGCTGCTGGAGCATCTCGTCGATGTGGTGCTCCACTTCGAGGGCGACCGGCACGCCCGCCTCCGCCTCGTCCGCGGCGTGAAGAACAGGTACGGGGCGACGGACGAGGTCGGCTGCTTCGAGCTGCACGACGAGGGCATCACCGGCCTGGCCGACCCCTCGGGCCTGTTTCTCACCCGCCGCGACGAGCCCGTCCCCGGCACCTGTCTGACGGTCACCCTGGAGGGCCGCCGCCCGCTCGTCGCCGAGGTGCAGGCGCTGACGGTCGACTCGCAGATCCCCTCCCCCCGGCGCACCACCTCGGGTCTGGAGACCTCGCGGGTGTCGATGATGCTGGCGGTCCTGGAGCAGCGGGGCCGGATCTCCGCGCTCGGCAAGCGCGACATCTACAGCGCGACGGTCGGCGGTGTGAAGCTCTCCGAGCCCGCCGCCGACCTCGCGATCGCCCTCGCGCTGGCGTCGGCGGCGAGCGACACCCCGCTGCCGAAGAACCTGGTCGCGATCGGCGAGGTGGGACTCGCCGGCGAGGTCAGACGGGTGACGGGCGTCCAGCGGCGGCTCACCGAGGCGCAGCGTCTCGGCTTCACGCACGCCCTGGTGCCGTCCGATCCGGGCAAGATCCCGGCGGGCATGAGGGTCACGGAAGTCGCCGACATGGGGGATGCTCTGCGGGTGCTCCCACGCGTCCGCCGGAAGGCTCCCGACGGCGCCTGAGGCGTACGCCCCCCGGGGCGACGAGGCTCGCCGGTAGACTTTGCCCTGGTCTCGCCCACCCGTACGAGCCGGAGGAGTGCAGTGGCAGCCAAGGACGGGGCAGCAGCACCCGGAAAGTCCGGCCAAGGCACGGGCAACGAAGCGCTGATCCGCGCCGCCCTGAGCGCGGTCGCCCCGGGCACCGCCCTGCGCGACGGCCTGGAGCGCATCCTGAGGGGGAACACCGGTGGACTGATCGTTCTCGGCATGGACAAGACCGTCGAGTCCATGTGCACCGGCGGCTTCGTGCTGGACGTGGAGTTCACCGCGACCCGGCTGCGCGAGCTGTGCAAGCTGGACGGCGCGCTGATCCTCGACAAGGACATCTCCAAGATCCACCGGGCCGGTGTCCAGCTGGTCCCGGACGCCTCCATCCCGACCGAGGAGACCGGCACCCGCCACCGCACCGCGGACCGGGTCTCGCGCCAGTGCGGCTTCCCGGTGGTGTCCGTGTCCCAGTCGATGCGGCTGATCGCGCTCTACGTGGACGGGGAGCGCCGTGTCCTGGAGGAGTCCGCCGCGATCCTGTCGCGGGCCAACCAGGCGCTGGCCACCCTGGAGCGCTACAAGCTCCGCCTCGACGAGGTCGCGGGCACGCTGTCGGCGCTGGAGATCGAGGACCTGGTCACCGTCCGGGACGTCACGGCGGTCGCGCAGCGCCTGGAGATGGTGCGCCGGATCGCCACCGAGATCGCCGAGTACGTGGTGGAGCTGGGCACCGACGGCCGCCTCCTCGCGCTCCAGCTCGACGAACTGATCGCGGGCGTGGAGCCCGAGCGCGAGCTGGTCGTCCGCGACTACGTGCCCGAGCCGACGTCCCCCAGAGCCGCGCCCGGGAGGGGCGGCCAGCGCTCGCGCACGGTGGACGAGGCGCTGGCGGAGCTGGACGCCCTCACCCACACCGAGCTGCTCGAACTGCCCGTCGTGGCACGGGCGCTGGGCTACAGCGGCTCGCCCGAGACCCTGGACTCCGCGGTCTCGCCGCGGGGTTACCGCCTGCTGGCGAAGGTGCCCCGGCTGCCGGGCGCGATCATCGAGCGGCTCGTCGAGCACTTCGGCGGACTGCAGAAGCTGCTGGCCGCCAGCGTGGACGACCTCCAGGCCGTGGACGGCGTCGGCGAGGCGCGGGCGCGCAGCGTGCGCGAGGGCCTGTCGCGGCTCGCGGAGTCGTCGATCCTGGAGCGGTACGTCTGAGACGTGTACGGGCGAGGGGCCTCACGACCTGTTCGTGAGGCCCCTCGCCCGTGCCCGGCGACTCTGCGGCCGGCCGTTCAGTCCTTGTCGAGGCGGAACGACGCGGGCAGCACCTTCACGCCCGGGAACGCGACCTCGACGAGGTAGGTGCCCGCAGCCGCGCCGCCCGGGGACGTCGTCGGGCACTGCGGCGCGCTGCGCTTCCTGTCCCACTGGACGGTGTGCGTGATCGTCCCGTTGCCGGGGACGCTCAGGAACCGGGACGGGGCCGTGCGCGGGCAGTGGCCCGAGGACCACACGTCCTTGTCCTCCCTGTCGGTGACGGTGAACACCGCGGCCTTCGGTCCGAAGTCCGCCTTGCACGTCGTGGGCGACGAGTTGGCGACGACGAGCCTGAACGCCGGCTTCTCACCCGGCGCGTAGGACACCTCAGTGGTGCTGAGGGTCAACCGCAGTGCGCCGGGCGCGCAGTTGGGGAGGTCCGAACCGGCCGGGACGTGTACGCCGGGGGCGCCTTGCGAGGCGCCGCCCGTGGTGCCGGGGCCACCCGTGGTGGCACCGTCCCCGCCGCTCGCGCCGCCGGGGCTCGCGGAGCCGTCGCCGGAGCCCCCCGCGCCGCCGGAACCGCTCGTACCGCCGCCCGACTCGTCACGCCCGCCGGGCTGTTGGCTGATCGCAGGACCGGACTGGTCGGGTCCGGGAGTGATCGAGTGCGCGGGGGCCGGGCCCTTGCCGTCCGCGGTGTTCTTGCCGTCGTCGTCCCCGCCGGACGTGACGGCCCACACGATCAGCACCGCGAGCAGCGCGACCAGTGACGCCGCGACTGCCCTCCGTCGCCAGTAGATGGAGGAGGGAAGCGGCCCGATCGGATTGCGCAGAGATCCCACGGACCGAACTCTACGAGAGAACGTGCCCAACTCCCGCCCCACCCGCCGCCCTGGAACGAAGTTCTGCTGATCATCATCACGGGCCGCGTCCCGCAAGGCCATGACTTCCGTCGGGAGTCGCTCGGGACGATCGCGAAGGGTGACCGGACCGCCTGGGACGATACGGTCCGTGACCATGGACAGCAGCATCACACGCGCTCTCTACCGCGACATCATCGACTTCGCCCACACCACGCCCTCCTGGGTGCGGCACCTCGCCGAACTCTGGACGGAAGCAGGGCTGTTGCTCTTCGGCGTGCTGTTCCTCGTCGCCTGGTGGCGGTCGCGCACCGGTGAGCTGCGCGCGATAGCGCTCGCCGTCCTCGCACCGCTGGTGACGGCGGCCGGCTACGTGGTCAGCGAATCCCTCAAGTCCCTGGTGGACGAGGAGCGTCCGTGCCGCACGGTCACGGAGGCCGCCGCGTCGCTGGTGCCCTGTCCGCCGTACGGCGACTGGTCCTTCCCGAGCAACCACTCGGCCATCGCCGGGGCCGCGGCCGTGGCGCTGGCGATCGCGTGGCCGCGGATCGCGGTGCTGACGCTGCCGATGGCGCTGCTCATGGCCTTCTCCCGGGTCTTCGTCGGAGTCCACTACCCGCACGACGTGCTGACGGGCCTGGTGGTCGGCGCGCTCGTCGCGGCGGTCTGCGCGACGGCCCTGCTGCGCCCGGTCCGGGCGCTGCTCGGCGCCATGCGCGCGAGCCGCATCGGAATCGTGCTCTGGTTCGCAGGCCCCGGCCCCCTCCCGCGGCCCGCCCACGAGACGACTCACGCGGCCCGGGTGCCGTGACGCGGGGCGTGCGGGATGCGCCCGCTCCCCGCACGGGCCCGGCGTGCGCGCTCCCTGGGCGCCCGCTCCCCGCCAGGCGCGTGGAGCCGGGCGGGCCCTCCGCGGCCGCCGCGCGGGCCCGCCCGGGGCGGGTGCATGCGTCCCCCGGCCGCCGGGGCATGCCAGGATCGTGCGTGCCATGACTGTCACTCATGATTCCCAGACGCCCGACGCCCTCGACCCCGAAGCCCTCCACGTCCCCGTCATCGCCTGGTTCGACCGGCACGCACGTGACCTGCCCTGGCGCCGCCCGGAGGCCGGCGCGTGGGGCGTGATGGTCAGCGAGTTCATGCTGCAGCAGACCCCGGTCTCCCGGGTGCTCCCGGTGTACGAGGAGTGGCTGGCCCGATGGCCGCGCCCCGCCGACCTCGCGGCGGAGGCTCCCGGCGAGGCCGTCCGCGCCTGGGGACGGCTCGGCTACCCGCGCCGCGCGCTGCGGCTGCACGGCGCCGCACGGGCCATAGCGGAGCGGCACGGCGGCGAGGTGCCGCGCGTCCACGCGCAGCTGCTCGCCCTGCCGGGCATCGGCGAGTACACGGCGGCGGCGGTGGCCTCCTTCGCGTACGGCCAGCGGCACGCGGTGCTGGACACCAACGTGCGGCGGGTCTTCGCCCGCGCCGCGACCGGCATCCAGTACCCGCCGAACGCGACGACCGCGGCCGAACGCCGTCTCGCCCGCGCTCTGCTCCCGGACGAGGAGAGCACCGCGGCCCGCTGGGCGGCGGCGTCCATGGAGCTCGGCGCGCTGGTGTGCACCGCACGGAACGAGGACTGCGGCCGCTGCCCGATCGCCGCCCGGTGCGCCTGGAGGCTCGCGGGGAAGCCCGCACACGACGGCCCCGCGCGCCGCGGCCAGACGTACGCCGGCACGGACCGCCAGGTACGCGGCCGGCTGCTGGCGGTCCTGCGCGAGGCCGCGACACCCGTATCGCAGTCGGCGCTGGACGCGGTCTGGGACGAACCGGTGCAGCGGGCCCGGGCACTCGACGGGCTCGTCGCCGACGGTCTCGTCGAGCCTCTGGACGGCGGCCTCTACCGGCTCCCGCTCGGCTGAACCGGTCCGGGTGGGCCGCCGACGGCCCCGCCCGGACTGACCACGACCCGGTCAGGGTCCACCACGACTGAAGCGACCACCGGCAGCAACCACCAACGGCCCCTGCCCTGGTCAACCACGGTCCCGTAAGCCTGTTACACAACCGATGGACGGCCGTGCGTCGCCCGAGGGCTGCTCCGCACAGCGCCGTGACAACCCGCCCGTAGCTTCTGTCACGCAACGACACACGGGGTTTTCACGGGGACGGAGGCGGTTGGAATGGCGCACGGCGAGGTGCTCGAATTCGAGGAGTACGTACGCACCCGGCAGGAGGCGCTGCTGCGCAGCGCCCGGCGCCTCGTCCCCGACCCCGTCGAGGCCCAGGACCTCCTGCAGACCGCGCTGGTGCGCACGTACGGCCGCTGGGACGGAATCGCGGACAAGTCGCTCGCGGACGCGTACCTTCGCCGCGTGATGATCAATACGCGCACCGAGTGGTGGCGTGCCCGCAAGCTCGAAGAGGTCCCCACCGAGCAGCTCCCGGACGCGAGCGTCGAGGACGGCAGCGAGCAGCGCGCGAACCGCGCCCTGCTGATGGACGTCCTCAAGGTGCTGGCTCCCAAGCAGCGCAGCGTGGTCGTGCTGCGGCACTGGGAGCAGATGAGCACCGAGGAGACCGCCGCAGCGCTGGGAATGTCGGCGGGTACGGTGAAGAGCACGCTGCACCGGGCGCTCGCGAAGCTCCGCCAGGAGCTCGAGTCGCGGGACCTGGACGCCCGCGCCCTGGAGCGCGACGAGTCGCGGCGTATCCACCGGCAGGGCGAACGGGAGCGGGAGCGGTGCGCGGCCTGACAGGCAGAGACAGCGGGACACGGGTGGCGGGCAGCACGGCGACGGCCGGGCTGGTCGCCTTCGCCCTGTTGGCCGCCGGCTGTTCCACCGGGGGCTCGGGGTTGCAGGACGAGGGGGCCGCCCCGTCCGACCACGCGGCGAAGGGCACGCCCTCCCCGGCGCCGTCCGGGGGCGCCGGACAGTTCACGAAGGCGGTCGACGCGGTGGAGCTGCTCAAGAACGACCCGAAGGTCAGCGCCCGGGTCAAGGCGGACCTGCGGCCGTGCGCCAAGGACTCGTACCCGGTGGACACCTCGTACGGAGTCCTCACCGGCAGCTCCGCCCCCGATGTCGTGGTGAACGTGATGACCTGCGCCGACGCCGTCGGCATGGGCACGTACGTGTACCGGGAGAACGGCGACACGTACGAGAACGTCTTCGCCGTCGAAGAGCCCGCGGTGTACTCGGCGATCGACAGGGGCGACCTGGTGGTGACCAAGCAGGTGTACGCCAAGGGCGATCCGGTGGCCGAGCCGTCCGGCGAGGAGGTCACCACCTACCGCTGGTCCGCCGGGAAGTTCACCCAGCAGTTCTGGGTGCGCAACGAGTACAGCCGGTCGGTCGGCGAGGGGGAGGTCGTGGCCACGGACCCGCCCGCCCCGGGCGACAACTGACGCCCCCGCCTGCCCGGTGAGACATGTCCGCAGAGAAACGATCCCGAACGAGAGCTGAGAACTGACGGATGGCCGAGACCCATGTCCTGTTCGTCGAAGACGACGATGTCATCCGCGAGGCCACCCAGCTCGCGCTGGAGCGCGACGGCTTCACGGTCACGGCCATGCCCGACGGGCTCCAGGGCCTGGAGGCGTTCCGGGCCGACCGGCCGGACATCGCGCTGCTCGACGTGATGGTGCCGGGCCTGGACGGCGTCAGCCTGTGCCGCCGCATCCGCGACGAGTCGACGGTTCCCGTGATCATGCTGTCGGCGCGCGCGGACTCCATCGACGTGGTGCTCGGTCTGGAGGCCGGCGCCGACGACTACGTGACGAAGCCCTTCGACGGCGCGGTCCTCGTGGCCCGCATCCGCGCGGTGCTGCGCCGCTTCGGACATGCCGGCGGCGGCGCGGCCGAGGCGTCCGCCGGGCAGCGGGAGCAGGACGGCGTGCTGGTCTTCGGGGACCTGGAGATCGACACCGAGGGCATGGAGGTCCGCAGGGGCGGCAAGCAGGTCGGGCTGACGCCCACGGAGATGCGGCTGCTGCTGGAGTTCTCATCGACGCCCGGTACGGTGCTCTCCCGCGACAGGCTGCTCGAGCGGGTCTGGGACTACGGCTGGGGCGGTGACACCCGCGTCGTGGACGTCCATGTGCAGCGGCTGCGGACCAAGATCGGCCAGGATCGCATCGAGACGGTCCGCGGCTTCGGTTACAAGCTGAAGGCGTGACGCAGGCTGTATGAGATCCGGACAGGACCCCGTCGGATGAGACGCCCCTCCCTGCGCACCGGCGTCCGGTGGAAGATCAGCATCGCCATCGCCGGCGTCGGCGCCCTCATCGCCATGGCGCTGAGCCTGGTCGTGCACAACGCGGCGCGCGTCTCCATGCTCCGCAACGCCCGTGACGTGCAGATGGACCGCATCCTGCTCGCCCAGCGCTGGTACGAGACCTCCAAGAACCGCGATCCGCGCTTCAACAGCAAGATCAACGACTCGGCCCTCCCCGACGAGCTGCAGAAGCTGATGCGCGAGAACCGGCGCGGCAGTTACGTCGACGACAGCGGCGAGACGCCCGAGATCTGGGCCGCCGTGCCGCTGGCGAACGGCGACGTGCTCTCCCTGCGCACCGAGTTCACCGGGCGCAGCGCCACCGTGATGAAGGACCTCGACCGGGCGCTGATCATCGGCTCGGTGTCCGTCGTGCTGTGCGGCTCCGCGCTCGGCGTGCTCATCGGCGGTCAGCTCTCGCGCCGGCTGCGCAAGGCGGCCGCGGCCGCGGGCAATGTGGCGCAGGGCAACACCGACGTACGGGTCAGGGACGCCATAGGCGGGCTCGTGCGCGACGAGACGGACGAGCTGGCCCGCGCCGTGGACGCCCTGACCGACGCGCTGCAGTCCCGCATCGAGGCGGAACGCCGGGTCACGGCTGACATCGCGCACGAGCTGCGCACGCCCGTGACGGGTCTGCTGACCGCGGCGGAGCTGCTGCCCCCTGGCCGCCCCACCGAGCTCGTACGGGACCGGGCCCAGGCGATGCGCACGCTGGTGGAGGACGTGCTGGAGGTGGCGCGGCTCGACAGCGCGTCGGAGCGGGCCGAGCTCCAGGAGATCCAGCTCGCGGAGTTCGTCGGCAGGCGGGTGGCCGCGCTGCACCCCGAGGCCGAGATCCGGGTCGTCCACGAGTCCTGGGTGAACACCGACCCGCGCCGCCTGGAGCGCATCCTGGGCAATCTGCTGACCAACGCGGTGAAGTACGGCAAGGGCCCCATCGAGGTGACCGTCGAGGGCCGCGTGGTGCGCGTACGGGACCACGGGCCCGGGTTTCCCGAGGCGCTGCTGCGCGAGGGGCCGAGCCGGTTCCGTACGGGCGCGAGCGACCGGGCGGGAACGGGCCACGGCCTGGGCCTGACGATCGCGGTCGGCCAGGCGCGGGTGCTGGGCGCCCGCCTGACCTTCCGCAACGCGGCCCCGGAGGGCTCGACCCCGCTGGGTGCTTCGGGCGGGGCGATCGCGGTGCTCTGGCTGCCGGAACACGCCCCGACCAACACGGGCAGCTTCCCGATGCTCCCCCTGGACGCCTGACCGGCTCGGATCGGGCGAGGCGGGGCCGGCGCGGCGGGCTGTCGGTCGGGCCCCGAACGACGTCGAGGGCGACCCCGAGGACAGCGTGATGCCGTCCTCTGGGTCGCCCTCGATCCGATCGCCCAGCCGCGCCATGCCCGGGGCCGAGCCCTTCGGGGTCGCGTCAGATGGTGACGCCGACGGTGCGCAGGAAGGACACCGGGTTGAGCGCCGAGCCGTAGTTCGGGGTCGTACGGATCTCGAAGTGCAGGTGCGGGCCGGACGAGTTTCCGGTGTTGCCGGACTTCGCGATCGTCTGGCCGGCCTTCACGGTCGAGCCGATGGAGACCTTGATCGTCGACAGGTGGGCGTACTGCGAGTACTTGCCGTTGGCGTGCTTGATCACGACGGCGTTGCCGTACGCGGGGCCGTCGCCGCCACCGTTCGGGCCGGCCTTGACGACCGTACCGGCGCCGGCCGCCTTGACCGGGGTGCCGACCGGAACGGCGAAGTCCTGGCCGGAGTGCTTGGCGGACCACATGGCGCCGCCCTGGGCGAAGCTCGCGGTCAGCGTGTACTTGTTGACGGGCTTGACCCACGCGGCCCGCTTCTTGGGGGCCTTCTTGGCCGTGGCCTTCTTCGCGGCCTCGGCCTTGGCCGTCGCGGCCTTCGCCTTCAGCTGCGCGGCAACCTTCGCCTGGGCGTCGGCCTGGGCGGCGACGGCGGACGCGGCGTCCACGACGGCCGGCTTGGCGGCCTTGCCCGCATCGGCGGAGGCGACACCCGCACCGGCTCCGACGACCATCACGGCGCCCATACCGGCGGCCACGACAGCCCCACGGGTACGGAGCACGGACGGGCGGAGACGGTTGATCACGGTGCGCTTCGACATACGGGAGAACCTCCGGGCATGAATGGACCCGGCGTGCTCGCCGGGCTGGCTCCACATTGGTAACCCGGCCCCCCAAGACGTCTCAAATGCCTCAACTACGACATCACGTCGTAGGGAAGCCCCTGTGAACGGCATCTCTTGACGCCCCTGGAACGCACGCACAGACAGTCGAGAACAGGTCGACATATGCCTACAGGTCAGGGTTTAGCGGCATGTCGGGGCCCTGTCCGTCCGTTGCGGGCGACATTCAGGGGGTCACTGACCGGCGAGGGGGCGAAAGTCCCGCCCCGCAGTGGACCGAACATGCCCGTCCCAGCCGTCACAACGGCACTATTCCGTCTAGTAGGTCCGATTCGTCCTGTGCGCCTTGTCACGGCCGGGGCCCGTCCGGAGCCCCCGGATCGTGACCCAGGCCACGGGCTCGTGGTCTCCACGGGGTGGCGAAGAGCGCCCGGAATGCGGCATTTCGCGGTGACCGGGGCCACAGACACGGCCCCGAGGCGTCCTTCCGGAGCGGGTGCGCTTGCGGGATCCTCCCGTGACATGAGCAGACCCGTGAATCCCGTGAACCGCCGCCCCGGTCTCCGCCGCGGCTGGATCTGGACCGCCGTCGCCGGACTCGCCTGCACCCTCACCCTGAGCTCCCCCGCGGGGGCCGGCCCCGCGGACACCGGCCTGGGGAACGCGATCGACACGATCCTCTCCGACGCCCGCCTCGACGGCGGGGCGGTGAGCGTCGTGATCGCCGACGCCACCACCGGGGAGCGCATCTACCGGCGGGACGCGGCCGACCGCCTGATGCCCGCCTCGAACACCAAGCTCCCCACGTCCGTCGCCGCCATGGCGCTCCTCGGCCCGGACCACCGCTACACCACCGACGTCCTGACCACCGGCACCCGCCTCGGCTCCACCCTGCACGGCGACCTCTACCTGCGCGGCAGCGGCGACCCCACGACGCTCGCGAAGGACTACGACCGCCTCGCCGCCGACCTCGCCGCGAGCGGGATCCGGCGGGTCACCGGACGTCTCGTCGCCGACGACACCCGGTTCGACGACCAGCGCCTCGGCCGCTCCTGGGCGGCCGACGACGAGTCCTCGTACTACTCGGCGCAGATCTCCGCGCTCACCCTCGCGCCCGACACCGACTACGACTCCGGCACGGTCGTCGTCGAGGCCAGGCCGGGCGCCCGCCCCGGCGACCGGCCGACGGTGAAACTGACCCCGCCGAACGACTACGTACGCCTCGACGTCCAGGGCACGACCGTGGAGCAGGGCCGTCCCGACACCCTCTCGGTCGAGCGCCGCCACGGCACCAACACGATCACCGTCAGCGGCGACATCCCCCTCGGCGCGAATCCCACCAAGGAGTGGATCACCGTCTGGGAGCCCACCGGCTACGCCGCCGCCGTCTTCGCGGACGCGCTCGCCGCCCACGGCGTACGGATCACGGGCAGCCCGCGCCTGGGCCGCCCCACCCCGCCCGGCGCCCGCACGCTCGCCTCGCACCGTTCCATGCCGCTCAAGGAGCTGCTGCACCCCTTCATGAAGCTCTCGAACAACATGCACGCCGAGGCCCTGACGAAGACGATCGGCCACCGGACCTCCGGCCACGGCACGTGGGACGCGGGCCTGAAGGCCATCGGCGCCCATCTGGCGAAGGAAGGCGTCCGGACCGGAACCCTGCGCCAGGCCGACGGCTCCGGCCTGTCCCGGATGAACCTCTTCCCGGCCGAGGAGCTGGCCACCCTGCTGCTCTCCGTGCGCGACGAGCCCTGGTACGCGGACTGGTACGCGTCCCTGCCCGTGGCCTGCGCCCCGGACCGCGCGGTCGGCGGCACCCTGCGCTCCCGGATGTGCTCCACACCCGCGGCGCTCAACGCCCGCGCCAAGACGGGCTCGCTCACCGGCGCCTCGGCGCTGTCGGGATACGTCACGGACGCGGGCGGCCGGGAACTCGTCTTCAGCGTCGTCCTGAACGACTACCTGGCGTCCTCGGTCAAGAGCATCGAGGACGCGGTCGTCGTGACGCTGGCGTCCTCGGACACCGCGAAGGGCACGATCGCGACCGCCCGCCCCACCGGCGCCCGCGCGGTGGAACCGGACGCCACCCTCGAATGCTCCTGGCGCAAGCCCGCGCGCTGCTGAGCACGCGCATAGGAAAAGGGCCCGGCCCCGGACCTGAGGTCCGGGGCCGGGCCCTTCACATCAACCGCCTCGCAGGGCCGTCACGCGTCCTTCGACAGGTTCGGCCCCGTGCCGCCGGCCGCCTGCTCGATCGGCGGGACGTCCGGCAGAGCCGACTTCTCCTCGCCGCGGAAGGTGAACTTCTGCTGCTCGCCCTCGCCCTCGGTGTCCACGACCACGATGTGACCGGGGCGCAGCTCGCCGAAGAGGATCTTCTCCGACAGGATGTCCTCGATCTCGCGCTGGATGGTGCGGCGCAGCGGCCGGGCACCCAGGACCGGGTCGTAGCCCTTCTTGGCGAGGAGCGACTTGGCCGTGGAGCTGAGCTCGATGCCCATGTCCCGGTCCTTCAGACGCTCGTCCACCTTGGCGATCATGAGGTCGACGATCTGGATGATGTCTTCCTCGGTGAGCTGGTGGAAGACGACCGTGTCGTCGACACGGTTGAGGAACTCGGGACGGAAGTGCTGCTTGAGCTCCTCGTTGACCTTGACCTTCATCCGGTCGTAGTTCGACTTGACGTCGCCCTGGGCGGCGAAGCCCAGGTTGAAGCCCTTGGAGATGTCCCGGGTCCCGAGGTTGGTCGTCATGATGATGACCGTGTTCTTGAAGTCCACGACGCGGCCCTGGGAGTCGGTCAGACGACCGTCCTCCAGGATCTGCAGAAGGGAGTTGAAGATATCGGGGTGGGCCTTCTCGACCTCGTCGAAGAGGACGACGGAGAACGGCTTCCGGCGCACCTTCTCGGTGAGCTGGCCGCCCTCTTCGTAACCCACGTATCCGGGCGGGGAGCCGAAGAGACGGGAAACCGTGTGCTTCTCGCTGAACTCCGACATGTCGAGGGAGATCAGCGCGTCCTCGTCGCCGAAGAGGAATTCGGCGAGCGTCTTGGAGAGCTCGGTCTTACCGACACCGGAGGGGCCGGCGAAGATGAACGAACCACCGGGGCGCTTCGGGTCCTTCAGACCGGCGCGGGTACGCCGGATCGCCTGGGACAGCGCCTTGATGGCGTCCTTCTGGCCGATGACGCGCTTGTGGAGCTCGTCCTCCATGCGCAGCAGACGCGAGGACTCCTCCTCGGTCAGCTTGAAGACCGGGATGCCGGTGGCCGTGGCGAGGACCTCGGCGATCAGCTCGCCGTCGACCTCGGCGACGACGTCCATGTCGCCGGCCTTCCACTCCTTCTCCCGCTTGGCCTTCGCCGCCAGCAGCTGCTTCTCCTTGTCGCGGAGAGAGGCCGCCTTCTCGAAGTCCTGGGAGTCGATCGCGGACTCCTTGTCCCGGCGCACGCCGGCGATCTTCTCGTCGAACTCGCGCAGGTCCGGCGGCGCGGTCATCCGGCGGATACGCATCCGGGAACCGGCCTCGTCGATCAGGTCGATCGCCTTGTCCGGCAGGAAGCGGTCCGAGATGTACCGGTCGGCCAGGGTGGCGGCCTGGACCAGCGCCTCGTCCGTGATGGAGACCCGGTGGTGGGCCTCGTAGCGGTCGCGCAGGCCCTTGAGGATCTCGATCGTGTGCGGCAGCGACGGCTCCGCGACCTGGATGGGCTGGAAGCGGCGCTCCAGGGCCGCGTCCTTCTCCAGGTGCTTGCGGTACTCGTCGAGCGTGGTGGCGCCGATGGTCTGCAGCTCGCCTCGCGCCAGCATCGGCTTGAGGATGCTCGCGGCGTCGATCGCGCCCTCGGCGGCACCCGCACCCACGAGGGTGTGGAGCTCGTCGATGAACAGGATGATGTCGCCGCGGGTGCGGATCTCCTTGAGGACCTTCTTCAGGCGCTCCTCGAAGTCACCGCGGTAGCGGGAGCCGGCGACCAGCGCACCCAGGTCGAGGGTGTAGAGGTGCTTGTCCTTGAGGGTCTCGGGCACCTCGCCCTTGACGATGGCCTGCGCCAGGCCCTCGACGACCGCCGTCTTGCCGACGCCGGGCTCGCCGATGAGCACGGGGTTGTTCTTGGTACGGCGGGACAGCACCTGCATGACCCGCTCGATCTCCTTCTCGCGCCCGATGACCGGGTCGAGCTTGGACTCACGAGCGGCCTGGGTGAGATTCCGGCCGAACTGGTCGAGGACGAGGGAGGTCGAGGGAGTGCCCTCGGCCGGGCCGCCGGCCGTGGCGGCCTCCTTGCCCTGGTAACCGGAGAGCAGCTGGATGACCTGCTGCCGCACCCGGTTGAGATCGGCGCCCAGCTTCACGAGGACCTGGGCGGCGACGCCCTCGCCCTCGCGGATCAGGCCGAGCAGGATGTGCTCGGTGCCGATGTAGTTGTGGCCCAGCTGAAGAGCCTCCCGGAGCGACAGCTCCAGGACCTTCTTGGCACGGGGCGTGAAGGGGATGTGCCCGGACGGGGCCTGCTGGCCCTGGCCGATGATCTCCTCCACCTGCTGGCGGACCGCCTCGAGCGAAATCCCGAGGCTCTCCAGGGCCTTAGCGGCGACACCCTCACCCTCGTGGATAAGGCCCAGGAGGATGTGCTCGGTGCCGATGTAGTTGTGGTTGAGCATCCGGGCTTCTTCCTGAGCCAGGACGACAACCCGCCGCGCGCGGTCGGTGAACCTCTCGAACATCGTTAATCGCTCCTCAGAGCGGTCAGGCAGTAAGGGGTCGGTCCCCTCCCTGTCCTTCCGCAGCTTAGTCCCGCAAGCGGGGACCGCTCATTCCAACTGCCGACACCCGTCTGTGGCCTCCTGACCCCTGAACGCCGACAACTGCTCCAACCCGATGGTGCGAGACGATGTTCCCGCAGGCCAGGCAGTTACCCCCACCAGCAGTACGCCGATGGCGAACGTGAGCCGGCCTGGCGAGCGTGTCGCCCCTCCCCACTAGGAATGTCTTACCCGTTGCCACCGACAGTCCATGCGGCACGCAGCCGTTCCCTCAGCTACGGGCGAACAACCTTGCGCCGGTGCACACGTCCGGACAGCGCCGATTCGCCCACGGTGCGCGACGCAACGTCCACCCTGCGTAACCCATGAAGGCGGTACGCAGTTCCCCGGACATGGTCCTCGCCGTCCCGCATCCCCGCGCGCCTCTCGAAGGCGGCGCCGCGCATTGGTACCGCAGCGCACTCGGCTGGGCGGTGGCCGACGGCTCACCCCCGGAGCTGCTGACCGGACGGGATTTCGACGTACTGGAGCTGCCCGCGGAGGCCGGGGCCGCCGTCCTGCGGCTGACGGACCGCACCGGGCCCGTGGCCGTGCAGGGGCGCAGGATGCGGCTGCTGGTGGCCGCTGGGAGCGCGGAGGAGCTGCCGGGGCTGCTCGACTGGCTCGAATGGGGCGGGGTCGATCTCGACCTGACCGCCATGGGCGAGGGCGGGCGGATGACCGCCCCACCGCCGCCCGGACGCGGTGACGTCCGGGGAACCGCCCGCTGGCTGCGCCCTCCGGGGCGCTGGGGCCGGCTGCCGGCTCTCGCCGCATTCGGGGACAGTGGGGATGCCCCCGATCTCGTACGGCTGGTGGACACGGCGGCCACGCAGTGCCACCGCGTCCGGCTGCTGCGTGCCGGACGCGCGCGGGTGCAGCCGACGGGAACTCAGCCGTTCGCCTTCTCGTAGGCCTCGCGGACCGTCGCCGGGACGCGGCCGCGGTCGTTGACCTCGAAGCCGTTCGCCTTGGCCCAGGCGCGGATCTCGGCGGTGTCCTTGTTGCCGCCGGACGCCGCACGGCCCTTGCCACGGCCGGTCGCCGCGCGACCGCCGGTGCGCCGGCCGTTCTTCGCGTAGGGCTCGAGGAGGCTCCGGAGCTTGTCCGCATTGGCGGTGGTGAGGTCGATCTCGTAGGTCTTGCCGTCCAGAGCGAACGTCACCGTCTCGTCCGCCTCGCCACCGTCGAGGTCGTCGACAAGAAGGACCTGAACCTTCTGTGCCACCGGATTTCCTTTCATCGAAAATGCAGTACGCGGAAAGGAAACCGCTTTTCTCTGGAAAACACAAACCCTCGGCAGAGGTTCAGAACCGCGAGAACACGGGAAACGTGCGCGATTCGGACATAGAGATCCGGGCTCTTGCGACGATCACAGGTGCAGAAGCATCCGGCTGTTGCCCAAGGTGTTCGGCTTCACTCGTTCGAGCCCCAGGAACTCGGCGACACCCTCGTCATAGGAGCGCAGCAGCTCGGCGTAGACATCCGTGTCCACCGGAGTCTGTGTCTCGCCGATCTCGACGAAGCCGTGCTTGGAGAAGAAGTCCACTTCGAAGGTGAGGCAGAAAACCCGGCGCACTCCCAGCCAGCGGGCTGTCTGCAACAGCTTGCCCAGCACCTGATGGCCGATGCCGTGCCCCTGGAAGGCCGGGTCCACGGCGAGTGTGCGCACTTCGGCGAGGTCTTCCCACATCACATGGAGGGCGCCGCAGCCGACAACCCTCGCGTCCGCGTCGCGTTCCGCGACCCAGAACTCCTGGATGGCTTCGTAAAGGGTGACCGTTGCTTTGTCGAGCAGGATGCCTTCGCTCACGTACGGATCCACGAGACGGCGGACGTCCGGCACATCGCTGGTCCGGGCCCGCCGGACGGTGATGGCATTTGCTGCGGCATAAGGCATGGCCCGACGCTATCGCCCCGCGGCTCCGGGGCCGTCGCCGGCCTCGCCGCCCTGAACGATGTGCATGGCGGCTTGCAGCTGCTCGCGCTGCTCGGGCGACATCATCCCGAAGAAGGCGACGAGTGCGGCGGCGGGGTTGTCGCTCTGGGACCAGGCTTCGTTCATCAGTGCGGCCGAGTAGGCGGCCCGGGTCGAGACCGCCGTATATCGATAGGCGCGGCCCTCGACTTCCCTGCGCACCCAGCCCTTCTGATGGAGATTGTCCATTACCGTCATGACGGTGGTGTAGGCGATGGACCGCTCCTGCTGGAGGTCTTCCAGGACTTCCCTGACCGTGACCGGTCGGTTCCATTGCCAGACCCGAGTCATGACGGCGTCTTCGAGCTCTCCCAATTGACGGGGCACATTGCCACCATAGTGGGAGATCCTGGAGTCATCGCCTATTGATGGAGCAAAAAGGACGTACGGCCGCAAATCTGCCGTACGTCCTCGTTGTGCTGCTCGGGTCAGGCGTCGGGCCCCGCCTGCTTCGCCGACTCGGCGCGGGCGAGCGCGGCGTCCACCGCCGCGTCCTCCTTGGCCTTGTTCGAACCGCCCTGGCTCTTGACGATCGTCACGACCAGACCGATGAAGAAGGCGGCCATCACCACCGGGGGCACGAGCGCGGAAACGTAGTCCATGCCCTCCAGAGTAGCTATCCGGCGGCGCGCTGCTCCGGCGGGGGCACCGGCTTGCGGCGTGGCGGGAAGACCTCCGAGGGCTTCGGCACCGGCCGCTCGTCCGGGGCGGGCGGCGTGGGCTTCGGCTGCTTCGGCTGCTGCGGCTGCGGCTTGCTCTTCGGGTCCTCGGCGGCACGTCCGCCGGGCAGCGCCGTGAGCCGGGCACGGCGGGCACCCGCCGGCGCCGGCACGTGTACGGCCGGCGCGGGGACGCCCGGCACGGGGACGGCCTGCCGGGCGAGCCGGGCCTGCACGGACTGCTCGGCGAGCGCCAGGCAGCGCCGGAGCACGGCAGCGGCCACCGGATGGCCGCGCAGGGCGCGCAGGGCGGCGAGATCGTCGGTCAGGGGCTCGTGGCCGGCGGCCAGCGCTTCCTGGAGGAGCTCCAGATAGCCAGTGGCGGAGCCGGGCAGGGCAGCGCGGTAGCGGGCGAGATCGGCGACGAGGAAGTCCCGCTGCCGGCCCGCCTCGCGCACGGCCTCGTCGACGGAATCGGCCAGTCGCAGGCAGTCCCTGACGTCCTCGTCGGCGAGGGGAGCGGGATGGAGGGCGGCGGCGAGGGCGCGTCGGAGCACTCGCAGCTCGTCAGCGCCGAACGCCATGCCGCCGTGGGATCCGTATGGCGTGGGCATGGCCCGACCATACGAGCCGACGGCACAAATTCCCTTTAATGGTACGAAAGCGGGCGTTGCGCCCAGGGTGGTGCCGGTTCCCGGCCACCGCCCCGGGCCGTCACAGGCGCGAGACGTTCCGCTCGTAGACCAGGCGCAGACCGATCAGCGTCAGCCACGGCTCGTGCTCGTCGATCGCCGACGACTCGCCCAGCACCATCGGCGCCAGACCGCCCGTCGCGATCACCGTCACCTCGTCCGGGTCCTCCGCCAGCTCCCGCTTCATCCGGTGGACCACCCCGTCCACCTGGCCGGCGAAGCCGTAGACGATGCCCGCCTGCATCGCCTCGACCGTGTTCTTGCCGATCACGCTCCTGGGGCGGACGACCTCGATCTTGCGCAGCTGCGCGCCCTTGACGCCGAGCGCGTCGACGGAGATCTCGATGCCGGGGGCGATCACGCCGCCGACGTACTCGCCCCGCACGCTCACCGCGTCGAACGTCGTCGCCGTGCCGAAGTCCACCACGATCGCCGGTCCCCCGTAGAGGTCGACCGCCGCGGCCGCGTTGATGATGCGGTCCGCGCCGACCTCCTTGGGGTTGTCCGTCAGGACCGGGACGCCGGTCTTGATGCCGGGCTCCACGAGGACCGCCGGGACGTCGCCGTAGTAACGGCGGGTGACCTCGCGCAGCTCGTGCAGAACCGAGGGGACGGTGGAGCAGATGGCGATGCCCTCGATCCCGTCGCCCAGCTCCTCGCCCAGCAGCGGGTGCATGCTCATCAGGCCCTGCAGCAGGACGGCGAGCTCGTCCGCCGTGCGGCGCGAGTCGGTGGAGATGCGCCAGTGTTCGACGATCTCCTCGCCGTCGAAGAGGCCCAGCACGGTGTGGGTGTTGCCGGCGTCGATGGTGAGCAGCATCAGGCGTCGACCTCGCGGAGGTCGAGACCGATGTCGAGGATCGGGGACGAGTGCGTGAGCGCGCCCACCGCGAGGTAGTCGACGCCCGTCTCGGCGTACGCGCGGGCGTTGGCCAGGGTGAGCCGGCCGGAGGACTCGAGGATCGCGCGGCCGGCCACGAGCGTGACGGCCTCCTCGGTCTCGGCCGGGGTGAAGTTGTCCAGCAGGATCAGGTCGGCGCCCGCGTCGATGACCTCGCGGACCTGGTGCAGCGTGTCGACCTCGACCTCGATCGGGATGTCGGGGAAACGGTCCCGCACGGCCTTGAACGCCGCGGCGACCCCGCCCGCCGCCACCACGTGGTTGTCCTTGACCAGCGCCGCGTCGGACAGCGACATCCGGTGGTTGACGCCGCCGCCGCAGCGCACCGCGTACTTCTCCAGGGCGCGCAGGCCGGGCGTCGTCTTGCGGGTGTCGCGCACCTTGGCCTTCGTGCCTTCGAGGGCGTCGGCCCAGGCGCGCGTCGCGGTCGCGATGCCGGAGAGGCGGCACAGGATGTTCAGTGCGCTGCGCTCACCGGTGAGCAGGTCGCGCGTGCCCGCGGTGACGGAGAGCAGCTTCTGGCCCGCCTCGACGCGGTCGCCGTCCTCGACGTGCCGCTCGACCTCGAAGTCGGAGGTGCACACGATCGACAGGACGGCCTCGGCGACCCGCAGGCCCGCGACCGTGCCGGCCTCACGGGCCGTGAAGTCGCCGGTGGCCACGGCGTCCTGCGGGACGGTCGCCGCGCTGGTGACGTCCACGCCGCCGTCGAGGTCCTCCTCGATGGCGAGGTGGGCGATGTCCTCGACCTGCACGGGGTCCAGGCCGGCCGCGGCCAGCAGCTCGGCGAGCGCGGGGTCGAGGCCGCTCTCGTACGTCTCGTCGGCACAGCCGCAGCCGTCGCCGCAACCCGTGCCTGCGGCGGGGGCGCCGATCTGGATCAGCGGTACGTCCACGGGCTCCGGACGTTCTTCGGGCGTGGTCACGGTTGCGGCTCCCTGGGGGCGATGGGCGTTACGGGCGGAAAGGCTTCACTGGCGGTACGCCGTGGGACGAGGCCGCGGTCGGGCGTGAGGCGCACCGTGATGTGACGGCGCCAGTCGGCGTCGTCGCGGTCGGGCCGGTCCTCACGCCAGTGGCACCCGCGGGTCTCGGCGCGCTCGCGGGCCGCGGCGACGAGGACCCGGGAGACGAGGAGCAGGTTGGTGGCCTCCCAGGACTCGACGCCGGGCTCGGCCGCCTTGGGTCCGTCGGCGTCGTGGGCCGCGTTCAGCGACAGCGCCTCCAGGGCGTCGGCCGCGCCGTCGAGGCTGGCCGCCGTCCTGATCACGCCGGCGCCGTGGGTCATGATCCGCTGGACCTCGTGGCGCTCCTCGGGGGCGAGCAGCGGGACGGTGTCGCCGGCCGCCTCCTGGGGCGCACCGGCGCGGGCGTCCGCGCGGGACGCGATGTCGGCCGCGATCCGCTCCGCGAAGACCAGGCCCTCCAGGAGGGAGTTGGACGCGAGCCGGTTGGCGCCGTGGACGCCCGTGCAGGCCACCTCGCCGCAGGCGTACAGGCCCGGGACGGTGGTCCGGCCGTGCAGGTCGGTGCGCACGCCGCCGGAGGCGTAGTGGGCCGCCGGGGCGACCGGGATCGGCTCGGTCACCGGGTCGATGCCGTGGGCACGGCAGGCGGCCAGGATCGTGGGGAACCGGTTCTCCCACATCTCCGCGCCGAAGTGGCGGGCGTCCAGGTACATGTGCTCGGCGCCCTGCTCCTGCATCCGGCGCATGATGCCCTTCGCCACGATGTCGCGCGGGGCGAGCTCGGCCAGCTCGTGCTGCCCGGCCATGAAGCGGATCCCGTCCGCGTCCACGAGGTACGCGCCCTCGCCCCGGACCGCCTCGGACACCAGCGGCTGCTGGCCCTCGCTGTCCCGGCCGAGGAACAGCACGGTGGGGTGGAACTGCACGAACTCCAGGTCCGAGACCTCGGCTCCGGCGCGCAGCGCGAGCGCCACGCCGTCGCCGGTCGAGACGGCGGGGTTGGTGGTCGCCGAGAAGACCTGGCCCATGCCGCCGGTGGCGAGCACGACCGTGGGGGCGTGCACGGCGCCCACGCCGTCGTGCTGGCCCTCGCCCATGACGTGCAGCGTGATGCCGGCCGTACGGCCCTCGGTGTCGGTGAGCAGGTCGAGGACCAGGGCGTTCTCGATGGCGCGCAGACCCTGGTCGCGGACCGCGTCGACCAGGGCGCGGGAGATCTCGGCACCGGTCGCGTCGCCGCCCGCGTGCGCGATGCGCCGGCGGTGGTGGCCGCCCTCGCGGGTGAGCTCGATCTCGCCGGACGCCGGGTCGGTGTCGAAACGCGCGCCGGTGGCGATCAGCCGCCGTACGGCGTCGGGGCCCTCGGTGACCAGGGTGCGTACCGCCTCCTCGTCGCACAGACCCGCGCCCGCGACGAGGGTGTCGTCGAGATGCTGCTCGGGTGTGTCGCCCTCGCCGAGCGCCGCGGCGATGCCGCCCTGCGCCCAGCGGGTGGAGCCGTCGTCGAGGCGGGCCTTGGTGACCACGACGGTGCTCAGACCGGACGCCGCGCACCGCAGGGCTGCGGTGAGGCCGGCGACTCCGGAGCCGACCACCACGACGTCGGCCTCGATGGCCCAGCCGGGGGCGGGGGCGGTCAGCCGTATTCCGGTCACTGCTGGGCTCCGAACGTCAGCGGAATGTTGTCGATCAGGCGGGTCGTGCCGACCTTGGCGGCGACGGCGAGGATCGCCTCACCGGTGTGCTCGTCGGGGACCTCGGTGAAGGTGACGGGATCGACGAGTGCCAGGTAGTCGAGCACGAGCGGCGGGTCGGCCTGGGCGGCCTCGTCCAGCACGGTGCGGGCCGCGGCCCGCACGGCGTCCGCGCCGCCCGGCGGGGCGGCCTGCGCGACCGCGTGGGCGTCAGCGGCGGCCCGGGCCTCGCCCATCGCGGACAGGGCGGCGGCGCGGGCCGGGGCGGCGGGGACCGCCTCGGCCCGCGCGTGCAGCGCCTGCTGCGCGGCGAGGCGGTCACGGGCGGCGAACAGCGCGTGGGACAGGGCGAGCGCGGTCCGCCGCTCGGCGGGCGAGAGGTAGGCGTTGCGGCTGGAGCGGGCGAGGCCGCTGTCCTCGCGGACGGTGGGCACGCCCACGATCTCCACGGGGAAGTTCAGGTCGCGGACCATGCGGCGGATCAGGGCGAGCTGCTGGGCGTCCTTCTGGCCGAACAGCGCGACGTCCGGTGAGGTGAGGTGCAGCAGCTTGGCGACGACGGTGAGCATGCCGTCGAAGTGGCCGGGGCGCGTCCTGCCCTCCAGCACGCCGCCCATCGGGCCCGCGGTGATGCGCACCTGCGGCTCGCCGCCCGGGTAGACCTCCTCGACGGACGGGGCGAACACCACGTCGGCGCCCGCCTCCTGGGCCACGGCCAGGTCCGCGTCCAGCGTGCGCGGGTAGCGGTCGAGGTCCTCGTCCGCGCCGAACTGCAGGGGGTTGACGAAGACGGTGACGATGACGAAGCCCTTGTCGCCGACGTGCTCACGGGCGGCCCGGATGAGCCCGGCGTGGCCCTCGTGGAGGGCGCCCATGGTCATCACGACGGCGGTGCGGCCGGGGACGGCGTAGTGCTCGACGACGTACCCGAGGTCCTCCCGCGTCGGCACCAGCTCGACGTCGCGCCTGGTCTTAACGCTCATCGCAGGTCCCCCTCCGCGAGGACGCCCAGCAGGTCTTCGGCGAGCTCCGGCTTGAGCATGCCGTGTGCGAGGGCCCGGTCCGCGGTCGTACGGGCCATGGCCAGATATCCGGCGACGGCGCCGGGAGCGTGCTTGCGCAGCTCGGCGACGTGCGCCGCGACGGTGCCCGCGTCGCCGCGGGCGACGGGGCCGGTCAGGGCGGCGTCCCCCGAACGCAGCGCGTTGTCCAGGGCCGCGCCGAGGAGCGGGCCGAGCATGCGGTCGGGGGCCGCGACCCCCGCCGCGCGCAGGAGCTCCATGGACTGGGCGACCAGGGTGACGAGGTGGTTCGCGCCGAGCGCGAGGGCCGCGTGGTACAGCGGGCGGGCCGCCTCCTCGATCCACTCGGGCTCGCCGCCCATCTCGATGACCAGCGCCTCGGCCGCGAGCCGCAGCTCCTCGGGCGCGGTCACGCCGAACGAGCAGCCCGCGAGCCGCTGCACATCAACGGCCGTACCCGTGAACGTCATCGCCGGGTGCAGCGCGAGCGGCAGCGCCCCGACGCGGGTCGCCGGGTCGAGCACCTTGGCGCCGAACCGGCCCGAGGTGTGCACGAGCAGCTGCCCCGGCCGCACGGAGCCGGCGCCGGCCAGGCCGTCGACGAGGCCGGGCAGCGCGTCGTCGGGGACCGTGAGCAGCACGAGCTCGGCTCGGGCGAGCACCTCGGCGGGCGGCACGAGGGGCACGTCCGGGAGCAGCTCGGCGGCCCGGCGCACGGAGGCGTCCGAGACGCCCGAGACGGCCACCGGCCGGTGCCCTGCCAGCTGGAGCGAGGCGGCGAGGGCGGGGCCGACACGGCCCGCCCCGACCACGCCCACGGTCAGCCGGGCGGGGCGGTCCCGCGGGTCGAGCGGTTCCTGTGGTGGTGTGGCGTTCACGCGGCGGTGCCTTCCGTTCCAGTCCGCGGGGGGTACCGGACGATTTCTCGTCACGATGCTACGCCAGCGTTTCCGCCGCCCCCGCGGTTGTCCACAGGCTGTGGGCGATGATCGGACCCTGACGGATACGAGCGAGCACAACGAGCACGGCGAGCGGCGGCGCAGACTGGCCGCGTGGCGCACGTCGGAGCGCGTGCTGTGGCGGACGTCCGCCGAACTGCGCGTGAGGGACGGCCTTGCGGCGCTCGCCTCGGGCGCCGCCGACGTCTACGACCCCGACGAGCCCGTCGACATGTACGGCGACGGGATCGTGGCGGAGCTGGAGCGGCGCACGGCCGCCCTGCTGGGCCTTCCGGCGGTGGTGTACTTCCCGACCGGGACGATGGCGCAGCAGGTGGCCCTGCGCTGCTGGGCCGCCGCACCGGCAACCACGCGGTGGCGCTGCATCCGCAGGCGCATCCCAAGGTGCACAAGCGCTCGGCGCTCTCCGTGGTCAGCGGCCTGCGCACGATCCATCCGACGAACCGGCCGCGGCTGCCGACGGCCGACGAGGTGGCCGAGTGCGACGAGCCCTTCGGCACGCTGATGCTCGAACTGCCGCTGCGGGACGCGGGTTTCGTGCTGCCGTCTCGTGGGACGACCTGGTCGCCGTCGTGGAGGCGGCGCGCGCACGTGATGCGGTGGTGCACTTCGACGGCGCGCGTCTGTGGGAATGCGCCCCTCACTTCGGCCGCCCGCTGGACGAGATCGCGGCGCTCGCGGACAGTGTGTACGTCTCCTTCTACAAGTCCCTGGGCGGCATGGCGGGTGCCGTGCTCGCGGGGCCCGAGTCGCTCGCGGACGAGGCACGCGCCTGGCGCCACCGGTACGGCGGCCAGGTGTTCCAGCAGTATCCGGCGGTGCTGTCGGCCCTCATCGGGGTGCTGCGCCAGGTCCTCCCGCCGCAGCCGTCCCGCGATGCCTGCGCGGTACGGCGCTCAGACCTGTCCGCCGCCGCCCGCGCGCACGAGGCCCGTCTCGTACGCCAGCACCACGACCTGCACCCGGTCGCGCAGGCCGAGCTTGGTGAGGATGCGGCCCACATGGGTTTTCACGGTGGCCTCCGAGAGCACCAGCCGGGCCGCGATCTCGCCGTTCGACAGGCCCTGCGCGACCAGCATCATGACCTCGCGCTCACGGTCGGTGAGACGCTGCAGCTCCTTGTGCTGCGGCTCCGCGCCGGAGCTCGGCAGCATCGGCGAGAACCGGTCGAGCAGCCGGCGCGTGGTGGACGGCGCGACGACCGCGTCGCCGCTGTGCACGGAGCGGATGGCGCCGAGCAGTTCGCCCGGCGGTACGTCCTTGAGCATGAAGCCGCTGGCACCTGCCTTGAGTCCGGAGAAGGCGTACTCGTCGAGGTCGAAGGTGGTCAGGATCAGCACCTTCGGCGCGTTCGGCTCGGCGCAGATGCGGCGGGTGGCCTCGACACCGTCGAGGCGCGGCATGCGGACGTCCATCAGGACGACGTCCACGGCGGTGGAACGCAGGTTCTCGATCGCCTCCGCGCCGTCCCCGGCCTCGGCGACGACCTCCATGTCCGGCTGGGCGGCGAGCACCATGCGGAATCCGGTGCGCAGGAGCACCTGGTCGTCGACGAGCATCACTCGGATGGGCAGCACGGTCGGCTCCTCGGCCTGTAGGGGGCTGTAGGGGGCTGGTCAGTGGGCGGGCTTGAGCGGCAGCAGAGCACTGATCCGGAAGCCGCCGCCCGGCCGCGGCCCGGCGTCCAGCGTGCCGCCGACCATACCGACGCGCTCCCGCATGCCGATCAGTCCGTGGCCGCGGCCGTCAGCGCCGCCGTCCTCGTACAGCTCGTGCGACGAGCCGCGCCCGTCGTCCTCGACGAGCAGGCCGAGCCCGTCGTCGAAGTAGACGAGCCGCACGCTGGCGCCTGCCTCCGGGCCGCCGTGCTTGCGGGTGTTGGTGAGGGCTTCCTGCACGATGCGGTACGCGGTGAGCTCGACACCGCTCGGCAGCGGCCGCGGCGTGCCCTCGATCTTGAAGTCGACGGTCAGCCCGGCGGTGCGGACCTGTTCGACCAGTTCCTGGATCTGCTCGACGTCCGGTTGCGGCACGTATTCGCCGCTCTCCGGGCCGTCCCCGGTGCGCAGCACACCGAGCAGCCGCCGCATCTCGGCGAGCGCCTGCCTGCCGGTGGAGGAAATGGTCTCCAGCGCCTGCTTGGCCTGATCGGGCGCCGCGTCGAGCACGTAGGCGGCGCCGTCCGCCTGGACCACCATGACGGAGACGTTGTGGGCGACGACGTCGTGGAGCTCTCGGGCGATACGGGCGCGTTCGGCAGCGACGGCGACCTTCGCCTGCGCCTCGCGCTCCTTCTCGAGCCGGGTCGCCCGCTCCTCGAGCTGCGCGAAGTACGCGCGCCGGGTGCGTATCGAGTCGCCGAGGACCCAGGCGAGGGCGAACGGCAGGCTCATGACCACGGTGACGAAGATCCGGCCGAGGGTGCCCTGCTCCTCCGCGGGCCAGCGGATCTGCGCCAGCGTGGCGGCGGACAGGCCGCCGACCAGGGCGAGCCGGGAGGCCCAGCGCGGACCGTCGTGCGCGGCGACCGTGTAGATGATGACCATCATCGCGAAGTCGGCCGGGTTGACCTCGACGTCCAGCACCAGCTGCGCGACGCCCGCGAGCGCCGCGAGGACCAGCATCTTCTCCGGCATATGGCGGCGCAGCGCGACCACGACGCTCAGCACCAGGACGACCCCGACCGCCGTGATCCGGGGCCCCGCGCCTACGGGTTCCTGGACAGCCCACATCATGGCGAACCCGAAGAGCACGACGGCCCAGAAGCAGTCGACGCCCGTCGGGTGTCTGCGGAGGAAGTCGTAGAGGCGCTGCACGTGACCAAGCGTAAGGAAGGGAGATAGGTGCCGGAGTCAACCGGAGGGGCGATCCGGTAGACGAAGGCGTACTCCGCAAGGTGGAGACTGGTGCGCGTGACGTATGAGACCTCTGCCGGGCCCCCTGCCGTGGGCTCCGGCCTGCGCGGGTGGCGGGCCGCGACCGAGGCCGCGCTCTACGGGCCGGACGGCTTCTACCTGCGGCCGGAAGGCCCCGCCGGGCACTTCCGTACGTCCGTGCACGCCTCCCCGCTGTTCGCCTCGGCCGTCGCGCGGCTGCTGCTCGACGTGGCGGACGCGTACGGGATCGACGAGCCCGCGCTCGTGGACATGGGCGCGGGCCGCGGCGAACTGCTCACCGGCGTGCTGGCCGCTCTGCCCCCCGGCTACCCGGTGCGCGCCTGCGCCGTGGAGCGGGCTGCGCGGCCCGCCGGGCTCGATCCGCGCATCGCGTGGACGGACACGCCCCCGGACGGGGTGTGCGGGCTGCTGTTCGCGAACGAGTGGCTGGACAACGTCCCCGTCGACGTCGCCGAGGCGGACGAGCAGGGCACGGTGCGCCGGGTGCTGGTGGACTCCACCGGGGAGGAACGGCTCGGCGACGAGGTCGACGGCGACGACGCCGCGTGGCTGGCCCGCTGGTGGCCGCTGACGGAGCCGGGGTCCCGGGCGGAGATCGGCAGGCCGCGCGACGAGGCGTGGGCGCGGGCGTCCGGCCGGGTGGCGTCGGGCCTCGCGGTGGCCGTCGACTACGCGCACACGGCCGGCGCCCGACCGCCCTTCGGCACGCTGACGGGCTTCCGGGACGGCCGGGAGGTGCGCCCGGTCCCGGACGGCAGCTGCGACATCACGGCCCATGTGGCGCTGGACGCGTGCGCCGCCGCGGTCCCGGCGGCCCGGCTGATGACGCAGCGCGAGGCCCTGAACCGGCTGGGCGTGACGGCCGGGCGGCCGCCGCTGGCCCTGGCGTCGTCCGACCCCGCGGCGTACGTCCGCGCCCTGTCGCGGACCGGCGAGGCGGCGGAGCTGACGGCGCGGGGCGGCCTGGGCGACTTCGCCTGGCTGGTGCGGCGGATCGAGCCGGGGCGGCCCGGCGGGCCTCTGTCAGACTGGTGCGCATGACGGAGACCACGGTCGGCATCGGCGGAGCGGCGGAGAGCACCGACATGGTGCTCAACATCGGTCCCCAGCATCCCTCCACCCACGGTGTGCTGCGGCTGCGCCTCGTGCTGGACGGCGAGCGCATCCGGCACGCGGAGCCGGTCGTCGGCTACATGCACCGCGGCGCCGAGAAGCTCTTCGAGGCACGCGACTACCGCCAGATCGTGGTGCTCGCCAACCGCCACGACTGGCTCTCCGCCTTCTCCAACGAGCTCGGCGTGGTGATGGCCGTCGAGCGCATGCTCGGCATGGAGGTGCCGGAGCGCGCGGTGTGGACCCGCACGCTGCTCGCCGAGCTCAACCGGGTCCTCAACCACCTGATGTTCCTCGGGTCGTATCCGCTCGAACTGGGCGGAATCACCCCGGTGTTCCACGCCTTCCGCGAGCGGGAGGAGTTCCAGCACGTCATGGAGGAGATCTCCGGCGGCCGGATGCACTACATGTTCAACCGCGTCGGCGGCCTCAAGGAGGACCTGCCCGCCGGCTGGCTCGGCCGGGTCCGGCACACGGTGGCCGACGTCCGTTCGCGGATGGACGTCTACGACCGGCTGGTCCTCGGCAACGAGATCTTCCGCGGCCGCACCCGCGGCGTGGGCGTCCTGTCGGCGGAGGCCGTGCACGCGTACGGGGTGAGCGGACCCATCGCCCGGGCGTCGGGCGTCGACTTCGACCTGCGCCGGGACGAGCCGTACCTCGCGTACGGGGAGCTTCAGGACACCCTCACGGTCGTCACCCGCACCGACGGCGACTGCCTGGCCCGCTTCGAGGTGCTGCTGGAGCAGACGCACAACGCGCTGGACCTGGCGGACGCCTGCCTCGACCGGATCGCCGAGCTGCCGCCGGGCCCGATCAACCAGCGCCTGCCCAAGGTGCTCAAGGCGCCCGAGGGCCACACCTACGCCTGGACCGAGAACCCGCTCGGCATCAACGGCTACTACCTGGTGTCCAAGGGCGAGAAGACGCCGTACCGGCTCAAGCTCCGCTCGGCGTCGTACAACAACATCCAGGCGCTGGCCGTGCTGCTGCCGGGGACGCTCGTCGCCGACATGGTGGCGATCCTCGGATCGCTGTTCTTCGTCGTCGGCGACATCGACAAGTAGACGCGGAAGGCCGCCCTGCGCGGGCGGCCTTCCGATCGGGTCTTTCCTCGTCGCTACGAGACGGCGTTGCGCAGGTGGGCCACGTCCAGCTGCTCCGTCTCGTCGTGGGCGGTCAGGTCGATGACCTTGCCGATCGCGCGGGGGTCCTTCATACGCACGGCCGCGAGGGCCTCTTCGCCCACCACGTCGGCCAGGTCCTCGTGCTGCACGGCCTCGATCGCCTTCTGTGCGGGCTGCGGGTCCGCCGGCGCGGAGCCGGTGCCGGCCCCCGTGCCGAAGAAGTCGAAGCCGCCCTCGGGGCGCTTGGCGCGCGCACGCTCGGCGCCGTAGGGGACGATCGCCGACGCGGCGGGCACGGGACGGCGCGCGGGCAGGGCGGACGCCGGACGGGCGTGCTGCCCGGCCCCGGCGCCCGCCACGTGCTTCCCCTGCGGTTCGTCCGCCTCCTGGGACCGCTCGGCCAGATCCCGGGCGCGCGCCTCCTCGACGGTGCGCCTGGCCTCCTGGGCCGCGGCGTTGCGCGACAGCTCGTCCAGCGCCTTGGCGGCCCGCAGGTACGTGGCCGGGGTGGGCGTCGAACCGGCCGGGGGCAGGGCCTTCGAGGGCGCGGCCGCCTCGATCGCGAGCTGCCTGCGGCCCTCCAGGGCGCTGGCCCGCTCCGTCTCGGCGTTCGCGTACCGCCGCAGCAGGGCGGCGTGTTCGCCGCGGAGCCCGGCCAGCTCGACCCGCTTGGCACGCAGCTTGGCATCGAGCTTGATGCGCAGTTCGCGCGACTCCTCGATGTCCGCCTCGAGCTCCGCTATGCGCTCCTCGGTCTTCCACTGGTCGCCGGCGCGGGCGCGCGTGAGCTCCGCGACCCGGCGGCCGGCGCTCCGGTCCCAACTGCGCATGAGGACCGCACCGGTGACGGCGGCGGCAGCGGCGGCCGCCACCAGGATGCGCAGCACGACGGCATCCCCGACGAGCCACGCGCCGGCGGCGCACAGTACCGACGCTCCGGCCACGGCCGAGGGCGGCAGCAGTTTGTGCAGGGGCGGGGAATGGCGGTGGCGTCCACGTGGCATGGCCCGAAATTTACCGTGCGTAGGCGGGGAATGGGGTGTCGGCCCGGCAAATCTCTGGACGAGAACTCCGGGCCGGCACGCCTCTACTTCTCGATCAGCCCCTTCGACAGGAGATAGTCCTTCGCGGCGTCCTCGGGCTTCGCGCGCTCGGCGTCCACCGCGCGGTTCAACTCGGCGAGATCCGCGGTGGTCAGCACCTCGGTGAGATCACCAAGGACTTCGGCGATCTCCTTGTCCCCGGCGTCCCGCGCATTGACCAGCGGAAGGACGTTGTCGGCGTTCTGGAGCTTCTTGTCGTCCTCCAGCAGGACGAGGCCGAAGCTTTCCAGCGTGGCGTCGGTGGTGGTGGTCAGGACGAGCTGGTCCTCACCGTCCTTGACGGCCTGCTTGGCCTGCGGCGTCCCGACCCCCTTGGGGTCCACGCCGGCGACGTCGATTCCGTACGTCTTCTTCAGACCGGGGGCGCAGAAAGGCCGGACCTCGCACTCGTCACCCGCCGCGATCTTCACCTTCAGCTTCGACTTCCCAAGATCCGAAAGCGTCTTGAGCTTGTTCTTCTCGGCGAATTCCCGGGAGACCGCGAACGCGTTCTGGTCGACGGCCTCGCCCGCGTCGAGCACCTTCAGTCCGCGCGGCTCGGCGAGCTCGGTGAGCGCGGCGACGGTGGCGCCGACATCGCTGGAGGCGACGGGCTTCTCCTCCGGCGCCTTCGGACCGTTCACCTTCGCGTTGAGGAATTCCGCGACGGTGGCCGCGTATTCCGGTACGACGTCGATCTCGCCCTTCTCCAGGGACGGTTCGTACAGCTCGCGGTTCTTCACCGTGGTGACCGACGTCTCGTATCCCGCGTCGGCCAGCAGCTGGGCGTAGAGCTCGGCGAGCACCTTGGACTCGGTGAAGGCCGCCGCGCCCACGACGAGCGTGCCCTTCTCCCTGGATCCGCCGGCCGATGCGGCGCTGTCCTTCTCCTGCTCCAGGCTTTCGCCGCCGCACGCGGCAAGAGAACCCACGAGGGCCACCACACCGAGTACCGCGCCCGCGACGCGCGAGGTCTTGCTCATCAGGTTCTCCGTCCATGCGACCGACACATCGAAAAAGGGTCCTTCCGCTCCCGCCGTATCAGCGGGCCGACGCCGTCGCGGCCCTGCGCAGCGGGTTCAGCAGCCGGTCGGCGGCGACCAGCAGCCCCTCCACGAGGAGCGCGAGCACGGCGGCGAGCAGCGCGCCCGCGACGACCTGCGCGGTGTTGTACGTGTTGAAGCCGGCGGTGATGATCCGGCCCAGGCCGCCCTGGCCCACCATCGAGGCGATCGTCGCCGTGGCCACCACCTGGACGGCGGCCGACCGCAGCCCGGTCATCAGCAGGGGGTAGGCGAGGGGCAGCTCCACCCGGAGGAAGAGCTGGCCGCCCGACATGCCCATCCCCCGCGCGGCCTCGACCACCGCCCGGTCCACCTCCCGCATCCCCACGTACGCGTTGGTCAGCAGCGGGGGCACGGCGAACAGCACCAGCGCGATGATCGTCGGCAGGTAGCCGGCGCTGCGCAGCGGCGTGAGCATGAAGAGCGCGAGGACGGCGAAGACAGGGATCGCCCGGCCCGCGTTCGAGATGTTGACCGCCAGGGCGCCGCCCTTGCCGATGTGCCCCAGCCACAGGGCCACCGGGAGGGCGATCGCGCAGGCCAGGGCGAGCGCCACACCGCTGACGTACACATGCTCGCCGAGCCGGTGCCAGGCACCGCTCTCGCCCGACCAGTTGGCCCCCGTGGTGAGCCAGGTCCACGCGTCGGCCGGCACAGCCATCAGACCCTCGCCTCCGCCGCGCGCACGCGGGTCCAGGGGGTGAGCAGCCGCTGCGCTCCGAGCAGCAGCAGGTCCGCGAGCGCCGCCAGCAGCACGCACAGCACGGACGCGGTCAGCACCTGCGCCTTGAAGGTGGTCTGCACCCCGTCGTCTATGAGATTGCCCAGGCCGCCCTTGCCGACGAGGGCGCCGACCGTGGTCAGCGCGACCGTCGACACCGTGGCGATGCGCACGCCCGCCATCAACGCGGGGAGCGCCAGGGGCAGTTCCACCTCCCACAGCAGGCGGACCGGTCCGTAACCCATGCCGCGGGCGGCCTCACGCGCCTCGGCGGGCACCGCCCGGAGCCCGGCCAGGATGTTCCGTACGAGGATGGTGAGGGAGTAGAGCACGAGGCCCGTCACGACCAGTGCGGCGGACAGCCCGAAGAAGGGCAGCAGCAGCGAGAACATCGCGAGCGACGGGATCGTGTAGAGCAGGGTCGTCAGGCCGAGGACCGGTCCGGCGAACCGCGGCCGGGCGCGCACGAGCAGCGCGAGGGGCAGCGCCACCGCGAGTCCGATCAGCACCGAGGCCACGGTGATCCAGACGTGCTGGACCGTCGCGTCCGTCAGCTCCTCGCTGCGGCTGCGCAGATACTCCGCGCAGAACCAGTCGTTCGCCGCGAGGCAGCTGCTCGCGGCCCGCTCCGCACTCATCCCTCCCCAGCCTCCCCCGGAACGCCGGATCAATGCCGGCGGTCCACGGATTCGACCCTAACCCCCGCCACTGACAATCGCCGGGGACCGGCACATTGCCGCAACATGGCTTTCACACATGCGCCGTCACAATGGGGAGCCATGATCCGTTTCGACAACGTCACCAAGCGGTATGCCGACGGCACGACCGCCGTGGACGACCTCTCCTTCGAGGTCGCCGAGGGTGAACTGGTCACGCTGGTCGGTCCCTCGGGCTGCGGCAAGACGACCACGATGAAGATGGTCAACCGCCTCATCGAGCCGAGCAGCGGCCGCATCTGGGTGGGCGGACAGGACATCTCCACCGTCGACCCCGTCGCGCTGCGGCGCCGCATCGGTTACGTGATCCAGCAGGTGGGCCTCTTCCCGCACCGGACCGTCCTCGACAACACGGCCACCGTTCCCCACCTGCTCGGCGCCGGCCGCGCCAAGGCCCGTGCGCGCGCCGCCGAACTGCTCGACCTCGTCGGCCTCGACCCGTCCGTCCACGGCGACCGCTACCCCGAGCAGCTGTCCGGGGGCCAGCGCCAGCGCGTCGGCGTCGCCCGCGCGCTCGCCGCCGACCCGCCCGTGCTGCTGATGGACGAGCCCTTCGGCGCGGTCGACCCCGTGGTGCGCGAGCACCTGCAGAACGAGTTCCTCAGGCTCCAGTCGCAGGTGCGCAAGACGGTCCTGTTCGTCACGCACGACATCGAGGAGGCCGTACGGCTCGGGGACCGCATCGCCGTCTACGGTCAGGGCAGGATCGAGCAGTTCGACGCTCCCGCCACCGTGCTGGGCGCGCCCGCCAACGACTACGTGGCCGACTTCGTCGGCGCCGACCGGGGGCTCAAGCGACTGTCGGTCACCCCCATCGAGGAGGGCGATCTGGAGCAGCCTCCCGTGGTGCACCTGGGCGATCCGCTCCCCCGCGAACTCGGCTCGCGCTGGGCCGTGGTCCTGGACGGGGCGGACAACCTGCACGGCTGGATCTCCGCCGAACAGGCACGGCGCAGCGGTTCGGTGCGCGAGCACGCCCGTCGCATGGAGGCGTGGCTGCCGGTCGGCGCCTCGCTCAAGCAGGCGTTCGCCACGATGCTCCAGCACGACGCGGGCTGGATCGCGGTGATCGACAAGGAGGAGACCGGCCGCTTCCTCGGGGTGCTGACACCGGCCCGGCTGCACGAGGCGCTGCGCCGCTCGATCGACGCGGACGCCCACGACATCGCGCGCGCGGACGTCACCCTTGAGTCGATCGGCACGGTTCCGCCGCCGCTGTCCGTGGACAAGCCCTGACGGCGGCGGGCCGCGGGGCGCGTCGCGCGGGGGTCACGTCGCGCTGAGCCGTCCGCTCAGCCACTCCAGGGCCGGCGGGATCTCCCGCCGCCACGTGTTGAAGTTGTGACCGCCGCTGTCGAGCACGATCGACGACACCCGCGCGGGCGCCTTGACCTTCTCGATGAAGGCGAGGGTCCCCTTCAGGTTGCCCTCGCCCTGCCGGGACGAGGTGACCAGGAACGACGACCTGCCCTGCGGCAGATGGTCCAGGCTCCACAGCAGGTCGGCCCGCTTCCTCGCCCGGTCGTCACCATGGAAGAGGTCGCCTGTGGTCGGGTCCTCCGCGGCCTTGTAGTACGCGGACAGGCCGGCGCCCGCCGCGAACTGCCCGGGATGGTGCAGCGCGATCTTCAGGGCGCAGTAGCCGCCCGTGGAGTTGCCGATGAAGCCCCAGTTCCGCGGGGCCGTGCCCACCCGGTAGGTCTCCGAGACCGCCTTCGGCAGGTCCGTCGCGAAGAACGTCTCGGCCTTCGGCCCGCCCGGCACGTCCACGCACTCGGTGTCCCTCGGCGGCGCGACGGTCGGCCGCAGCATCACCAGGATCATCGGCTGCATCCGGCCCTGTCCGGCCAACCGGTGTGCCGTGGCGGGGTACTTGAGTCCCTTGATCAGGTTCTCGGCCGTGCCCGGGTAGCCGGTGAGCACGACGGCCGCGGGGAAGGTGCGCTTCCGGTGCCTCTCCTGGAAATACTCCGGCGGCAGGTAGACGTACGCGGGGCTGTCGATCCCCGACGTCGCGCCCGACACGACGACCTTCTGGATCTGGCCGCCCGTCACCGCGCGGGATCCGCCCGGCACGTCGGGCGCTCGTCTGTCGACGACCTCGATGCTGCTGCCCGCCGCGTGGTCCTCGACCACGCCCGTCTCCTGCTCCTGCCCGAAGAGGTCGGCCCAGGAGCCGTAGAAGAGGAAGGAGTTGTTGGCCGCGAGGGCGACGGCGGCGAAGAGCGCCAGCTGCGTGGCGAGCAGCAGCCCGATCCGCCCGGCCACCGGACGCAGCCCCCTGCGGGCCAGCCTGGGCCACAGCCACACGGTGGCGGCGAACAGCAGCACGGCTGCGGCTATGGCCAAGGCCAGGACTTTGTTGCTGGTCAGACCCATGGTGGCGAGTGCTTTCTGCTACGGGCCGGCGTCGGTGATCCGCGCCCGGCACGGGGCCGGTCGCCGAGAAATTCCCGGCGGCGGATGAACCCGCCTCCTGGAAGTGCCGTCCTAGAGAGCGCACATCGTCCGGGGCCGACCGACCTGTGGCCCGGACGCACGATCTCTCGCGGAGTCACGGGAAGCGATGTCTGCAACGGTAGATGGGGACAAATCAGCATTGGTTCCGAAACGGGCGACGCATCGGGCGATGAACCGGGTACGCCGCCTCCTGCGCGGGCCCCGCCCCGAGGCGGTACCCGCGCTCGTCGGCTCGGCCTGCACCCTCGTCGGCCTGATCGACATCGCGGCCGGGGTCTTCCCGCGGTTCCGGCACAGCAGGATGCACACCCTCGCCGAGGTGCTGCCCGGAGCCCTCGGCCCGTTCGCCGCCGCTCTCTCGCTCAGCACCGGAGTCCTGCTGCTCCTGCTGGCACACGGCATCAAACGCCACAAGCGGCGCGCCTGGCGGGCCGCGGTGATCCTCCTGCCGGCCGGGGCCGTCGCCCAGTTCGTCTACCGCCACTCCGTCGTCGGCGTCCTTCTCTCCCTGGGCCTGCTCACCCTCCTGCTGCGCCACCGGGGCGAGTTCGCCGCCCTTCCCGACCCCCGCAGCCGGTGGCGCGCACTGGCCAACTTCGTCGTGATGAGCGCCGGTTCGCTCGGCCTCGGACTGGTGATCGTGAGCGCCCACCCGGGCAGGATCGTCGGCAGCCCCGGCCTCACCGACCGCCTCGAACACGTCATGTACGGGCTGGCCGGCTTCGAGGGCCCGGTCGACTGGACAGGCAACGTCCCGTGGACCGTGGGCTACTCGCTCGGCTCGCTCGGCCTGCTGACCGCCGTCACCACGATCTATCTCGCCTTCCGTCCCGAGCACCCCGCCGCCCGCCTCGGCGCCGATGACGAACGCCGGCTGCGCGCCCTGCTGGCCACGCACGGCGGCCGCGACTCGCTCGGCCACTTCGCGCTCCGCCGCGACAAGGGCGTCGTCTTCTCGCCCAGCGGCAAGGCCGCCGTCTGCTACCGCGTCGTCTCCGGCGTGATGCTGGCCAGCGGCGACCCGATCGGCGACGTCGAGGCATGGCCGGGCGCCATCGAGCGCTTCATGGACGAGGCCAGGGCCCACTCCTGGACCCCCGCCGTCATGGGCTGCTCGGAGACCGGCGGCGAGGTCTGGACACGCGAGACCGGCCTCGACGCGCTGGAACTCGGGGACGAGGCGGTGGTGGACGTCGCGGATTTCTCCCTGACCGGGCGTGCGATGCGGAACGTACGCCAGATGGTCAAGCGCATCGAGCGAGGCGGCTACGAGACCCGCGTACGGCGCGCCCGTGACCTCACCGACGAGGAGCTGGAACGGATCCGCCGGGCCGCGGCCGACTGGCGCGGCACCGACACCGAGCGCGGCTTCTCGATGGCGCTCGGCCGGATAGGCGACCCGGCCGACGGCGACGCCGTGATCGCCACCGCCCACAAGGCCGATGAGCACGCCCCGTACGGCGATCTGAAGGCGATCATCCACTTCGTTCCCTGGGGGGACGACGGCATGTCCCTGGAGCTGATGCGCCGCGACCGCTCCGCCGATCCCGGCATGAACGAGCTGCTCATCGTCGCCGCCCTCCAGGCCGCCCCCGCCCTCGGCATCGAGCGGGTCTCCCTCAACTTCGCCATGTTCCGCTCGGCGCTCGCCCGCGGCGAGAAGATCGGCGCCGGCCCGGTGCTGCGACTGTGGCGCGGGCTGCTCGTCTTCCTCTCCCGCTGGTTCCAGATCGAGTCGCTGTACAAGTTCAACGCCAAGTTCCGGCCGCGCTGGGAACCGCGTTTCGTGGTTTTCCGCAGCACCCGCGACCTGCCCCGCATCGGCTTCGCCGCGATGCAGGCGGAGGGCTTCGTGAACCTCTCGCCGCCCCGCCCGTTCGCCCGCCGCCGCGCGGCACGCGAGCCACGCCCCTGCGCCCACCTCACCCGCCGCGCCGAACAGCACGAGATCCGCGCCGCCTGACCGCGCCCGAGTGCGCCCGGCGGATCGTGGCCGGGCCGGATGCCCGGCGACCGGCCCCCGCGACCGGCCCCGGCCACGATCCGCCGGGCAGGCCCTAGGCTGGCCACATGAGTACGTTGCGCGGACGGGGTACGGCCGACGGCCTGCCGGAGTGGGATCGCTGTGCGGTCATGGGGGTCGTCAATGTGACGCCCGACTCCTTCTCCGACGGAGGCCGCTGGTTCGACACCACGGCAGCGATCAAGCGCGGCCTGGACCTGGTCGCCCAGGGCGCCGACCTGGTCGACGTCGGCGGCGAGTCCACCAGGCCCGGAGCGACCCGCGTCGACGAGGCCGAGGAGCTGCGCCGGGTCGTCCCCGTCGTCCGCGGGCTCGCGGCCGAGGGCGTGGTCGTCTCCGTCGACACGATGCGCGCCTCCGTCGCCGAGCAGGCGATCGCCGCCGGGGCCGTCCTGGTCAACGACGTCAGCGGCGGTCTCGCCGACCCCCGCATGGTCCCCGCCGTCGCCGAGACCGGCGCCCCGTTCGTCGTCATGCACTGGCGCGGGTTCAGCGAGGACATGAACAGCCGCGCGGTGTACGGCGACGTCGTCGCCGAGGTGGTCGCAGAGCTGCGCGAGCGCATGGAGGCGGTCGTCGCGGGCGGCATCGCGCCCGAGCGCATCGTCGTCGACCCCGGTCTCGGCTTCGCCAAGGCGGCCGAGCACGACCTCGCGCTCGTGGCCCATCTCGACGAGCTGCGCGCCCTCGGCCGCCCGGTCCTGGTCGCCGCCTCCCGCAAGCGGTTCCTCGGCCGGGTGCTCGCCAAGGAGGGCGCGACGCCGCCGGCCAGGGAACGCGACGCGGCCACCGCCGCCGTCTCCGCCATCGCCGCCCACGAGGGCGCCTGGGCCGTACGGGTCCACGAGGTGCGGGCCACGGCCGACGCCGTGCGCGTCGCACGCGCCGTCGAGGGCGCCCGGTGAGCCCTACCGACACGGAGCTGGTCGAGAAGGCCAACACCGCCTTCTACGAGGCGATGGAGCAGGGCGACTTCGAGGAGCTGTCCACGCTCTGGCTGGACGAGGACATCTCCTGCGTCCACCCCGGGTGGCCCGTGCTCTCGGGACGCGGCGAGGTCCTGCGCTCGTACGCGCTGATCATGGCGAACACCGAGTACATCCAGTTCTTCCTGACCGACGTGAAGGTGAGCGTGGCCGGCGACACGGCGCTCGTCACCTGCACCGAGAACATCCTCAGCGGCGGTCCCGCCGAGGAGGCGGGCGAACTCGGGCCGCTCGTCGGCCAGCTGGTCGTCGCCACCAATGTGTTCCGCCGCACATCCGACGGTTGGAAGATCTGGTCACATCACGGTTCCCCCGTACTGACCGAAACCGAGGGCGAAGAGGACGAGGACAGCCCCTCGTAAGTGGGTAAGCGCCCCACAGGAGGTTCATGGCAGCCTCCCCCGGGTATACGCGGCTACCCCAAGCCCACGCGGTTCCCCCGGGCCCCGTGGGCAAGTCGTGTCGGTGCTCGCAGGTAGATTCGCATCCGGGTACCGCGCCATCCGCACGTGGCCGGGAGCCCGCATCCCGCTCGTACAGAAAGCAGGAGTGATTCGCGTGGATCGTGTCGCGCTGCGCGGCCTCAAGGCCCGCGGGCACCATGGCGTCTTCCCCCGGGAGCGGGAGGAGGGCCAGACCTTCATCGTCGACCTGGTGCTCGGCCTGGACACCCGCCCGGCGGCGGCCGACGACGACCTGGCGAAGACCGTGCACTACGGCGTGGTGGCGGAGGAGGTCGTCGCGGTCGTCGAGGGCGAGCCGGTCGACCTGATCGAGACACTGGCCGAGCGCATCGCCCAGCAGTGTCTGAAGCACGACGGCGTCGAGGAGGTCGAGGTGGTGGTGCACAAGCCGGACGCCCCGATCACGGTGCCCTTCGACGATGTGACCATCACGATCACCCGGAGCCGCGTATGACCAGGCCCACCCGTCACCCGGTCACCGCCCCCCAGGCAGCCGCTGCCCGGCGCGCGGTCCATGGCGACCCCACTGTGCAGCCGGTGCCCACCTCCGTGGTGGATCAGGTGGACGCCGCCGACATCACCCTGTCCAACCCCAAACAGGCGGTGATCTCGCTCGGCTCCAACCTGGGCAACCGCCTGGAGACCCTCCAGGGCGCGATCGACGCCCTCGAGGACACCCCGGGTCTGCGGGTCAAGGCGGTCTCCCCGGTGTACGAGACGGAGCCGTGGGGCGTCGAGCCCGGCAGCCAGCCGTCCTACTTCAACGCGGTGGTCGTGATCAAGACGACCCTGCCGCCGTCCTCGCTCCTGGAGCGCGGCCACGCCATCGAGGAGGCGTTCGACCGCGTCCGCGACGAGCGCTGGGGCCCGCGCACGATCGACGTCGACATCGTGGCGTACGCGGACGTCGTCTCCGACGACCCGGTCCTCACCCTCCCCCACCCGCGCGCACACCAGCGCGCCTTCGTGCTCGCCCCCTGGCACGACGTCCAGCCCGAGGCCCAGCTGCCGGGCCACGGCGCGGTCGCCGAACTGCTCGCGGGCATAGGCGTCGCCGGCGTGCAGCCCCGGGCCGACCTGGAACTGCGGCTGCCCGAGTAGTCGTTAGGCTCGTACGGGACGATCGCGCTGCGGCGCGGTCCCGTGCGGGACGACGCGTGCGGGACGCCCCGTACGACACCACAGCTGAAGGGCGGCTCTTAGCGGTGAAGCAACTACGGCTCGGTGTGCTGGCCGGACTCTTCGCCGCGGCAGGAGTCCTCTCCTGGGGCGGCGCCCGTCTGTGGGACTCCCTGGGCACCCTGCCGAGCGTGCCGCTGGCCGCGCCCATCGTGCTCGGGGTGATCGCCGCCGTCCTCGCCGCCACGGCCCTGTCGCTGCGCGCCCGCCTGAAGGCGCAGCGCGAGCGCCGCCCGGGGGCGAAGGGCGTCGAACCGCTGATGGCGGCGCGCGCCGTGGTCTTCGGCCAGGCGAGCGCACTGGTCGCGGCGCTGGTGAGCGGGATGTACGGCGGCACCGGCGTGTTCCTGCTCGGCTCGCTCGACGTGCCCGCCCGCCGGGACCAGGCGATCTACGCCGGAGTCTCGGTGGTGGCGGGCATCGCCGTGATCGCGGCCGCGATGTTCCTGGAGCGCGTCTGCAGGCTGCCCGAGGACGGCGACGACGACACCGACCAGGCGGCCCGGGCGGTGTGATCCGCGGCGCCGGCGGCGAGAGCCGTCAGCGCGCCATGATCAGGCTCATCGCCTCGTTGCGCGTCGCCGCGTCCCGCAGCTGGCCGCGCACCGCCGAGGTGATCGTCTTGGCTCCGGGCTTGCGGATGCCGCGCATCGACATGCACATGTGCTCGCACTCGACGACGACGATCACGCCGCGCGGCTCCAGGATCTCCATCAGCGAGTCGGCTATCTGGGTCGTCATCCGCTCCTGGACCTGCGGGCGGCGGGCGTAGACGTCCACCAGCCGGGCCAGCTTCGACAGGCCCGTGATCTTCCCGGTCGTCGAGGGGATGTAGCCGACGTGCGCCACGCCCCTGAAGGGGACCAGGTGGTGCTCGCACGTCGAGTAGACCTCGATGTCCTTGACGAGGACCATCTCGTCATGGCCGATATCGAACGTGGTCGTCAGCACGTCCTCCGGCCGCTGCCACAGCCCGGCGAAGATCTCCTTGTACGCCCGCGCCACCCGCGCCGGCGTCTCCTGCAGCCCCTCGCGGTCCGGGTCCTCGCCCACCGCCAGCAGCAGCTCGCGTACGGCGCTCTCCGCCCGCTTCTCGTCGAACTCGGCGATCGCGCGCTCGCCTTCCAGCGTCACCGGGTCGGTCATCTGTGCCTCGTTCCTCTTGCTCGGGCCGCGGGCATACGAAAATGCCGCGTCCCCCAGGCTAGAACCTGGGGGACGCGGCATTCATTCCGGGGCGGCGCCGAGCCCGGGGCTCAGGCCTCCGGGCGCTCCTCGGGGACCGCCTCGACGGTCTCCGCCGGGACCGCCTTGGTCACGTCAGCCACCGTCGGCGTGCTGCCGTTGGCACCGTTCGTCAGGGCGAGCTCCTTGGGGGAGAGCACCGGCGGACGGGTGGAGGGCGTACGGCGGGAGGAACCGGTCCACGCCGGGCGGGCCGGGCGCTTCACGATCGGGGCGAAGATCTCCGCGATCTCCTCCTTGCCGAGGGTCTCCTTCTCCAGCAGCTGGAGGACCAGGTTGTCGAGGACGTCGCGGTTCTCGACGAGGATCTCCCAGGCCTCGTTGTGCGCCGTCTCGATGAGCTTCTTGACCTCTTCGTCGACGAGCGCCGCGACCTCTTCCGAGTAGTCGCGCTGGTGCGCCATCTCGCGGCCCAGGAAGGGTTCGGTGTTGTCGCCGCCGAACTTGATCGCGCCGAGCCGCTCGGTCATGCCGTACTGCGTGACCATCGCGCGGGCCGTGGCCGTGGCCTTCTCGATGTCGTTCGCCGCGCCCGTGGTCGGGTCGTGGAAGACGAGCTCCTCGGCCGCGCGGCCGCCCAGCATGTACGCCAGCTGGTCGAGCATCTCGTTGCGCGTGGTGGAGTACTTGTCCTCGTCCGGGAGCACCATCGTGTAGCCGAGGGCCCGGCCGCGGGACAGGATCGTGATCTTGTGGACCGGGTCGGAGTTCGGTGAGGCCGCCGCGACCAGGGCGTGTCCGCCCTCGTGGTACGCGGTGATCTTCTTCTCCTTGTCGGACATGATCCGGGTCCGCTTCTGCGGGCCCGCCACGACGCGGTCGATCGCCTCGTCCAGCATGTGGTTGTCGATGAGCTTCTTGTCGCTGCGCGCGGTGAGCAGCGCGGCTTCGTTCAGCACGTTCGACAGGTCGGCGCCGGTGAAGCCCGGCGTACGGCGTGCCACGGCGGACAGGTCGACGTCCGGGGCGACCGGCTTGCCCTTCTGGTGGACCTTGAGGATCTCCAGCCGGCCCTGCATGTCCGGACGGTCGACGGCGATCTGCCGGTCGAAGCGGCCCGGACGCAGCAGCGCCGGGTCGAGGATGTCGGGCCGGTTGGTGGCGGCGATCAGGATGACGCCGCCCTTCACGTCGAAGCCGTCCATCTCGACGAGCAGCTGGTTCAGCGTCTGCTCGCGCTCGTCGTGGCCGCCGCCGAGACCCGCGCCGCGGTGCCGGCCGACGGCGTCGATCTCGTCGACGAAGACGATCGCCGGAGCGTTCGCCTTGGCCTGCTCGAACAGGTCCCGGACACGGGAGGCGCCGACACCGACGAACATCTCGACGAAGTCAGAACCGGAGATCGAGTAGAACGGGACGCCCGCCTCTCCCGCGACGGCGCGCGCGAGCAGCGTCTTGCCGGTGCCGGGCGGGCCGTAGAGCAGCACGCCCTTGGGGATCTTGGCGCCGACGGCCTGGAACTTGGCCGGCTCCTGGAGGAACTCCTTGATCTCGTGGAGCTCCTCGACCGCCTCGTCGGACCCGGCCACGTCGGCGAAGGTCGTCTTGGGGGTGTCCTTGGTGATGAGCTTGGCCTTGGACTTCCCGAAGTTCATCACTCGGGAGCCGCCGCCCTGCATCTGGTTCATCAGGAAGAGGAAGACCACGACGATCAGGACGAAGGGCAGGAGCGAGAGCAGCACCGAGACGAACGGGCTCTGCTTCGACGGCGAGACCGTGTAGCCCTTCTCGATCTCACCGGCCTCGAACTTCTCCTGCAGCTTGTCGGCCAGGTCGGCGCCCTGGGTGCCGATGTAGCTGGCCTGCACCTTGGTGCCGCCGTCGACCTTCTGGCCCTTCTTGAGCTCGATCTTGATGATCTGCTCGTCGCCGGTGGTCAGCTTTGCCTGCTTGACCTGGTTCTTGTCGATCGCCTGGACGACCTCGCCGGTGTCAACCGTCTTGTAGCCGCCGGACGAGCCGACGACCTGCATCAGCACGACCACGGCGAGGACGGCCAGCACGATCCACATGACCGGCCCACGGAAGTATCGCTTCACGTCCATCCATACGGAGCGGATCCGCTCCGTCCCTCCTGCCCGTAGGTAAATGCTGCTGTGGGACTTGCTATGAGACTGCTATGAGAAAAGACAACTGTTCTTCGGACGGTACCTCAGCATTGTCACCGGAGACCGCCTTCCCATGCTCCAACGGCGGAAAGGCGGCCTGGGTTCCCCGGGACCTTCCGGTGCCTCAGCCCCCGTAGACGTGCGGCGCGAGCGTGCCGACGAAGGGGAGATTGCGGTACTTCTCCGCGTAGTCCAGGCCGTATCCGACGACGAACTCGTTCGGGATGTCGAAGCCGATCCACTTCACGTCGATCGCGACCTTCGCGGCGTCCGGCTTCCTCAGCAGCGTGCAGACCTCCAGGGAGGCCGGCTCGCGCGAGCCGAGGTTGGTCAGCAGCCACGACAGGGTCAGGCCCGAGTCGATGATGTCCTCGACGATCAGGACGTGCTTGCCCTTGATGTCGGTGTCCAGGTCCTTCAGGATCCGGACGACGCCGGACGACTGCGTGCCCGCGCCGTACGAGGACACGGCCATCCAGTCCATCGTGACGGGGGTGGCGAGCGCACGCGCCAGGTCCGCCATCACCATCACGGCGCCCTTGAGGACACCGACGATGAGCAGGTCCTTGCCCGCGTACTCCGCGTCGATCTTGGCGGCAAGCTCGGCGAGCTTGGCGTCGATCTCTTCCTTGGTGATGAGCACCGACTGAAGGTCGCTGCCCATGTCCTTCTCGTTCACCCGCGTCGCTTTCTGTCTCGGCGGTTCAGCCTTGCCGAATGACCAGTCTGCCACCCTGGCGACGCGCCTCGACCCGGCCGGGCAGATTGATGGCCCGCTGACCGCGCCAGCCGGTGATCAGCCGGTCGACCTCTTCGACGTGTCGGGCGAACAAGGAACCGGCCGGCGCACCGGCCTCGATGGCGGCCCGGCGCAGCACCCGGCGCCGTACGGCGGCGGGCAGGTCGAAGAGCTTGGCGCACTCCAGGGCGCCGCTCTCGTCCCGTACCCGGGCGGCCACGTCGGCGGCCCAGCCGTCGAGCGCGTCGGCGTCGTCGCGGGAGAGGCTCGCGGTACGGGCCAGGGCTTCGACGACTCCTTTGCCGAGCGCCTTCTCCAGAGCGGGCAGGCCCTCGTGGCGCAGCCGGGAGCGGGTGTAGGCCGGGTCGGCGTTGTGCGGGTCGTCCCAGACCGGCAGCGACTGGACCATGCAGGCCTTGCGGGCGGTCTGGCGGTCGATCTGGAGGAAGGGGCGGCGGTAGCGGCCGTCCGTCCCCGAGACGGCGGCCATACCGGACAGCGAGCGGATGCCCGAGCCGCGGGCGAGACCGAGCAGAACGGTTTCCGCCTGGTCGTCACGGGTGTGGCCGAGCAGCACGGCCGAGGCGCCGAGGCGCTCGGCGGCCTCGTCGAGCGCGGCGTAGCGGGCGTCGCGGGCGGCGGCCTCGGGCCCTCCCTCGCGGCCGACGCGCACGGCGACGGACTCGACGGGGTCGAGGTCCATGGCGGTGAGGCGGGCGACGACGTCGGCCGCGCGCTGCGCGGAACCGTCCTGGAGGCCGTGGTCGACGGTGATGCCGCCGGCGCGGACGGAGAGTTTGGGGGCCTCGAAGGCGAGGGCGGAGGCGAGCGCCATGGAGTCGGCGCCGCCGGAGCAGGCGACGAGGACGAGCGGGCGCTCTCGCGCGGCGCGGGCGGCGGCTTCGGCGGTGTCGGTGTGCTCTGCGTGCTGAGTGAGGACTTCGTGGAGTACGCGGCGGACCGCCAGGCGTATCGCCGCGACCGCAGGATGGGGACCCATGTCCGGTGCCCTTCGTGAAGTTCGGGAGGGGGTGTCTCGGTCCGAGGTGAACGAGAGCGACGGGAAATCAGTCACTCAGAGTGCGTCGATGGTGACAGAACCGAGCCGATGCCCGAGCATTGCACGCCTGCCCAACGCCCCACGGTCCCTCGGACGGGTGATTGGCGGGGCGCCCTTCTGCCGTCACGGGCCCGTCGTTCACGACACTGTTCTACGGTGCGCCCTCGGCCTTGCGGTGCACCCGCGCGACCCAGTCCGCCGGTTTGGCGATCTCCGCCTTGGTCGGGAGCGTGTTGGGGGACGTCCAGACCCGGTTGAACCCGTCCATCCCGACCTGGTCCACCACGGAGCGCACGAAACGCTCGCCGTCGCGGTACTGCCGCAGCTTGGCGTCCAGGCCGAGCAGCTTGCGCAGCGCGAGGTCGAGGCGGCTCGCGCCACGGGCCCTGCGCTGCTGGAACTTCTCCCGGATCTCGGTCACGGAGGGCACCACGTCCGGTCCGACGCCGTCCATCACGTAGTCGGCGTGACCCTCCAGCAGGGACATGACGGCGGTCAGCCGGCCGAGGATCTCGCGCTGGGCGGGCGTCTGGACCAGTTCGACGATGGAGTGCCCGCCCTCGTCGTCCTCGCCCTCGGGGCGAGCCCCGACGAGCGACTGCGCGGCCTCCCGGAACCGTTCGAGAACGGTCATCGGGTCCATCTCGGTCTCGCCCAGGAATGACTGGATCTCGCCCTCGAGATGGTCGCGCAGCCACGGCACGCCGGTGAACTGGGTGCGGTGGGTCTCCTCGTGGAGGCAGACCCAGAGCCGGAAGTCGTGCGGGTCGACCTCCAGCTCGCGCTCGACGTGGACGATGTTGGGGGCGACGAGGAGCAGCCTGCCGCCGCCGTTGCCGTTCGGGTCGGCCGGGTCACCGGCCGGCAGGTCGCGGGTGGCGGGGGCGAAGGTCTCGTACTGCCCGAGGACCCGCGAGGCGAGGAACGACAGCAGCATCCCGAGCTCGACGCCGGTCACCTTGCCGCCGACCGCGCCCAGCACCGCACCGCCCGGCGTGCCGGACCGGCGCTCCTGCATCTTGTCCAGCAGGGGGCGCAGCAGTTCGCGGAAGCCCGCGACGTTCGCCTTGATCCAGCCGGCCCGGTCCACGACGAGGACGGGGGTGTCCTGCGGCTGCGAGCCCGCGGGGATCATCGCGGTGAAGCCGCGCACGTGCTCCTCGGAGGCCTTGGCGTGCCGGCGCAGCTCGGCGACGACGGCTCGCGCCTCGTCACGGCTCACGTCGGGACCGGGCCGCACGAAGCGGGTCGCGGTCGCCGCGGCGAGGTTCCAGTCGACCATCTCGGCACCACCGATGCTCGTCATGCGACAACCGTACGTTCTCGACCGCCGGGACGTGCAGGTGTCGGGTGGCCCGCCGGCCCCGCCCTGGCCGCGCCGGAGTGCGGGCGCCCGAAGTGTCCTGCGCGGGCCGCCCGCCCGCAGGGCGCCCACGGAACGCAGGGCCCGCCCGGATGGACGCCGGGTCGGGTGGCTACTTCGCGAGGGCCGACGCCAGGCGGTCGAGGGCGTCCTGCGCCGCGCCCCGCGAGGGGGTGCCGCCGGCGAGGAACGCGAAGCCGAGGAGTCGGCCGCCCGGGCCGACGACGGTGCCGGCGAGGGTGTTGACGCCGGTGAGCGTGCCCGTCTTGGCGCGGACGAGGCCGGAGCCGGCCGAGGACGGTGCGTAGCGGTTCTCCAGGGTGCCGGTGAATCCGGCGACGGGGAGGCCGGTGAGAACCGGGCGCAGTTCGGGGTGGGCCGGGTCGCCTGAGCGGGCGAGCAGCGCCGTCAGGAGGGCGGCGGAGACCTTGTCCTGCCTGTTGAGGCCGCTGCCGTCGGCGAACCGGGTGCCGGCCAGCGGCAGCTGGAGACGGCGCAGCTGTGCGGTGACGGCCCGTCCGGCGCCGGCGAAGTCCGCCTTCTCGCCGGCGGCTGTCGCGGTCTGCCGGGCGAGCGACTCGGCTATGTCGTTGTCGCTGCTGGTCAGCATCCGCTCGACGACCGCGGAGAGGGGATCGGAGAGGACCTGCGCGAGCGGGACGGCCTCCGCGGCCGCCCGGCCGGGCCGGGGGACGCCGCTCACGTGCACGCCCCGCTCCTCCAGCATCGTGGCGAAGACGCGGGCGGCCTCGCCGGCCGGGTCGGCGGTGCGGGTCGCGGCGCCGGTGCTCCGCGGGTCGTTCCGCCCCTGGTCGACCATCAGGGCGCTGACCGGGGCGATGTTGTCGTTGGGGCCGATGGGGTGCAGCAGGGGGCCGGTGTAGAGCGAGGTGTCGTGGACGAGGCGGACGGCATCGGCGCCGCGGCCGCGCAGGGCGCGGGCCGTGCGGTCGGCGAGCGTGGCCAGACGGCCCCGGTCGAGAGTGGCGTCACCGCCGCCGACGAGGGTGATCTCCTTCGCCCCGGCGGTCGCGACGACCGTGGTGGCTATGCGGTGGTCGGGTCCGAGCGCGGTCAGGGCGGCGGCGGCCGTGGCTATCTTCACGGTGGACGCGGGGGTCATGGGGGCCGTCGCTCCCTTCCCGTACAGCCGCTCCCCCGTGCCGAGGTCGATGACGCAGGCGGTCGGCGACGGGCCGAGGGCCGGGGCTCCGAGCAGCGGTCCGAGGGCCTTCGCGAGGTCGGCCGGGGCGGTCGCGGGGTCCTTCGCGGACGCGGTGCGCGGGCCGTCGGCGGCGGCGAGCACGACAGGGGCGCTGGGCGCGGGGGCGGGGCGCCGGGGCGCCGGCCGCCCGTGATGTACGCCACCCGTACGTCCGTGGGCCACCGCCCACTCCTTCTCGGCCTTACGCTGGCCCGAGTCCCAAGGACCCGCCGCGGCCACCGCCCCGGCGGCGAGGGCGAGGCCGGCAACGGCGGCGCCCGCTGCGAGCTGCCACGTCGTGACCTTCGGCACCCCGCACCAGCCCCTTTCGCGATCACCCAAGTGCGTGAGGGACACTTAATCACCGTCAATCACGTCTTGCTATGTCTTGATCATGGAGGAGCCACCCGTGGAGTTCGACGTCACCATCGAGATCCCGAAGGGTTCGCGGAACAAGTACGAGGTGGACCACGAGACCGGTCGGATCCGCCTGGACCGTCGACTCTTCACCTCGACCAGCTACCCGGCGGACTACGGCTTCGTCGAGAACACCCTCGGCGAGGACGGCGACCCGCTGGACGCGCTGGTCATCCTCGACGAGCCGACCTTCCCGGGCTGCCTGATCAAGTGCCGCGCCATCGGCATGTTCCGGATGACGGACGAGGCGGGCGGCGACGACAAGCTGCTGTGCGTGCCGGCGTCCGACCCGCGCGTGGAGCACCTGCGCGACATCCACCACGTGTCCGAGTTCGACCGCCTGGAGATCCAGCACTTCTTCGAGGTCTACAAGGACCTGGAGCCCGGCAAGTCCGTCGAGGGCGCCAACTGGGTCGGCCGCGCCGAGGCCGAGGCCGAGATCGAGGCCTCCTTCAAGCGCCTGGAGGCGCAGGGCGGCGCGCACTGACGCCGCTTGCACGAACCCCTGACGCGGGCGGGACACCTCGGTGTCCCGCCCGCGTCGCGTAGCACCCCTTGGGCGTGCCCATACTGGGCAGGAGGGCCGGACACAGGGCTGGTACGAGAGGGAGCGAGGACGGCGAGATATGGCGGAGCCCGAGGGTCCGGAAGACCGGAAGCCTCAGTCCGACGAGGCGCACAGCGCCTTCGCTCCGCCCCCCGGGGTGGAGCAGCCGGGAGCACCGGAAGAGGATCATCCCAGCTCGGAGTTCGCGGTTCCCGAGGGGCTGCTGCCGGAACCGCCGCCGGAGCCGGAGGGGTCGGCTTTCGCACCGCCGAGCACGTACAGCGCCAGGAGCTCCCCGCCGGCCTTCACCCCCGCGCACGGCGTCCCCGTGGTGCGGCTCACCAAGGACGCGCCCTGGCAGGACCGGATGCGGGCCATGCTGCGGATGCCCGTGGGCGAGCGGCCCGTGCCGGAGACCGCGCACCGGCAGGACGAGGCCGGCCCCGCCGTGCCGCGCGTGCTCGACCTGACGCTGCGTATCGGCGAGCTGCTGCTCGCGGGCGGCGAGGGGGCCGAGGACGTCGAGGCGGCGATGTTCGCGATCACGCGCGCGTACGGCCTGGACCGCTGCGAGCCGACCGTCACCTTCACGCTGCTGTCGATCACGTATCAGCCGTCCCTCGTCGACGACCCTGTGACGGCCAACCGCACGGTGCGGCGGCGGGGCACCGACTACACCCGGCTCGCCGCGGTCTACCGGCTGGTCCACGACATCAGCGTCGACGAGTCGGACGTCACCTTGGAGGAGGCGTACCGGCGGCTGGCGGAGATCCGCAGGAACCGGCACCCGTACCCCGGCTGGGCGCTCACCCTGGCCGGTGGCGTGCTGGCCGGTGCGGCGTCCGTGCTGGTCGGCGGTGACATCGTGGTGTTCCTCGCGGCCGCGGTCAGCGCGATGCTCGGCGACCGGCTGGCCTGGCTGGCGGCCGGACGCGGACTGCCGGAGTTCTACCAGTTCGTGGCGGCGGCGATGCCGCCCGCCGCGGTGGGCGTGGCGCTGACGCTGTCGCCGCTGGACGTGCGGGCGTCGGCGGTGATCACCGGTGGGCTGTTCGCGCTGATCCCCGGGCGGGCGCTCGTCGCCGGTGTGCAGGACGGTCTGACCGGCTTCTACATCACGGCCGCGGCCCGTCTGCTGGAGGTCGGCTACCTGGTGGTCGGCATCGTCGTCGGCGTGCTGAGCGTGCTGTACCTCGGCTTCGCGCTCGACGCCGGGCTCCAGCCGGAGACGGCCATCCACACGGTGGAGCGCCCGGTGGTCCAGACGCTGGCGGCGATGATGCTGTCCCTGTGCTTCGCCGTGATGCTCCAGCAGGAGCGCAACACGGTGTGGCTGGCGGCCCTCAACGGCGGGGTGGCCTGGGTCGTCTACGCGGCACTCGCCGACACCGCCGACGTCTCGCCGGTCGCTGCCACGGCCGCCGCGGCGGGGCTGGTGGGCCTGTTCGGCCAGATGCTCTCCCGCTACCGCTTCGCGTCGGCCCTGCCGTACGTCACGGCCGCGATCGGGCCGCTGCTGCCGGGCAGCGCCACGTACTTCGGGCTGCTGTCGATCGCCCGGGGCGAGCTGAACACGGGGCTCGCCTCGCTCAGCAAGGCGGCGGCGCTGGCGCTGGCCATCGCGATCGGGGTGAACCTGGGCGGGGAGATCTCCCGGCTCTTCCTGCGGGTGCCCGGAGCCGCGGGCGTGCCGGGAGCGGAGGCCCCGGGCGGCCGCCGCGCGGCCAAGCGGACGCGCGGCTTCTGACGGCGGGTACGGGCGTCGGGTGCCCGGCGCCGGGCTCAGCGCCGGGCTCAGCGCTGGGCGGAACGGGCTGTCAGGCCCGGGGCGCCGGGGTCAGCGCTTGGCGTGGCGGCCGCGCGCGGTCGACGGCGCTTCGGCGGCGTCGGCGGAGGCGGCGGCCTCCTTCTTGTTCTTGGAGCGGGCCCGCAGGACCTCGATCACGATCGGGAGCACTGAGATCAGCACGATCAGGATCAGGATCGCCTCGATGTTCTTGTGGACGAACTCGACCTTGCCGAGCGCGGCGCCGAGCAGCGTCACTCCCGCGCCCCACAGCACACCGCCGACGACGTTGAAGGTGATGAACGAGCGGTAGTTCATCCGGCTCACACCGGCGACGATCGGCGTGAACGTCCGCACGATGGGCACGAAGCGGGCCAGGACCAGGGACTTCGGGCCGTACTTCTCGAAGAACTCGTGCGCCTTCTCCACGTTCTCCTGCTTGAAGAGCTTGGAGTCGGGGCGCTTGAAGAGGGCCGGACCGACCTTGCGGCCGAAGAGATAGCCGACCTGGTCGCCGATGATCGCGGCCAGCACGACGAGGGTGCAGACCACCCACAGCGGCTGCTTGATCACATCGGTGGTCACCAGCAGGCCCGTGGTGAACAGCAGCGAGTCGCCCGGCAGGAAGAAACCGATCAGCAGGCCGGACTCGGCGAAGACGATGACCAGGACACCGATCAGCCCGAAGGTGGTGATCAGATAGTCCGGGTCGAGCCAGCTCGGTCCGAGCGCAAGGGTGTTCACGAGGTCCGGGCTCCTGAGTCGGTAGTCGGGCGATGCGCCGGGCGGCGTACAGCGTGCGGGGACGGGCCAAAGCTATCAACGCACCGGGCCCCCGCCGCGTTCCACCGGCCCGCCCAGGATGCACTGTGCCCCGGCCGGGACAAAGTCCCGGCCGGGGCACATGGCCGGAGGGCGACGGCCCGGTGGACGGCCGGCGACCCGAATCAGGCGCGCCGCGCGGCGTTGGCGATGATCGCCTCGCGCTCGTAGGCGGCCAGGCCCGGCTTCGCCTTGTCGATGTTGCGGGTGAAGCGCTCGTCGGAGACGTACATCTCCGCCAGGCAGGTGTGCATCTCGTGGGTGCACTCGTAGTGGTTGCGGGAGATCCACCGGCGGTGCTCCTCCGCGACGTCCGTCGCGGCCTCGGAGCCCGGCTCCTCACCGGCCTCCATCAGCGCCACGAACCGCCGGGTGATCTCCTCGGCCTCGGCTTGGATCCGCTGCCAGTCCTCCTTCGTGTACGACGCGCTACGCCGCGCCGACTCCTTGTAGGCGTCGGTGCCGCCCCAGCCCTGCTCGGCCTCCTCCGCGTAGTCGTCGGGGTCGAAGTCCCCGAAGACCTCGAACTTCTCCTCGGGCGTGAGGTTGATGCCCATCTTCTTCGCCTCCATGGCTCGCTCAACGGCGGCTGCCATCTCCTTCAGCTTGGTGATCCGGGCGGTCAGCAGCTCGTGCTGCCGCCGCAGGTGGGCCTGCGGGTCCGCGTCCGGGTCGTCGAGGAGTGCCGCCACCTCGTCGAGCGGGAAGCCGAGTTCCCGGTAGAACAGGATCTGCTGCAGCCGGTCCAGGTCGGCGTCGTCGTACCGCCGGTGACCCGCGTGGCTGCGCCCGCCCGGGCTGAGCAGGCCGATCTCGTCGTAGTGGTGCAGGGTGCGCACCGTGACGCCGGCGAAACGGGCGACCTGTCCCACGGAGTAGCTCATCGCCTTCCGCTCCTTCGTTTCCGTGACGCCTCCCAGGCTGCTGCCTCACGTTGCGTGAGGTGCAAGTCCGGGTGAGCCTGAGTCCCATGGCACTCCACCAGGGCGCGTCCGGTGACGGCGGACCGGAACGGCGCAGGCTGTCGCTCAACCCGTTCTTCGGCGAGGCGGATCCGGTCGGCGGCATGACGGCGGCCCCGCCCACGCACCGCCTCCCGGACGGGCCGCTGCCGCCCTCCACCGCGTACCAGCTCGTGCACGACGAGCTGATGCTCGACGGGAACTCCCGGCTCAACCTCGCCACGTTCGTCACCACCTGGATGGAGCCCCAGGCAGGGGTTCTGATGGGCGAGTGCCGGGACAAGAACATGATCGACAAGGACGAGTACCCGCGCACCGCGGAGCTGGAACGCCGCTGCGTGGCAATGCTCGCGGACCTGTGGCACGCCCCGGACCCGGCCGCGGTCGTGGGGTGCTCGACGACCGGGTCGAGCGAGGCGTGCATGCTCGCGGGGATGGCGCTCAAGCGGCGCTGGGCGACGAGGAACGCCGACCGCTATCCGGCGAGCGCCAGGCCCAATCTGGTGATGGGCGTGAACGTGCAGGTCTGCTGGGAGAAGTTCTGCGCCTTCTGGGAGGTGGAGGCGCGGCAGGTGCCGATGGACGGCGACCGTTTCCACCTCGATCCGGAGGCCGCCGCCGCGCTGTGCGACGAGAACACCATCGGGGTCGTCGCCGTCCTGGGCTCGACCTTCGACGGGTCCTTCGAGCCCGTCGCCGACGTCTGCGCCGCGCTGGACGCGCTCCAGGAGCGCACGGGCCTCGACATCCCCGTCCATGTCGACGGCGCGTCCGGGGCGATGGTGGCGCCGTTCCTCGACGAGGAGCTGGTCTGGGACTTCCGGCTGCCGCGGGTGTCCTCGATCAACACCTCCGGGCACAAGTACGGGCTGGTCTACCCAGGGGTCGGCTGGGCGCTGTGGCGCTCGCCGGCCGAGCTGCCGGAGGAACTGGTCTTCCGGGTCAACTACCTGGGCGGCGACATGCCGACCTTCGCCCTCAACTTCTCCCGGCCGGGCGCGCAGGTGGTCGCGCAGTACTACACGTTCCTGCGGCTGGGACGGGAGGGATACCGGGCGGTGCAGCAGACGGCGCGGGACGTCGCGAGGAGACTCTCGCGGCGGATCGGGGAGCTGGGCGACTTCCGGCTCCTGACGCACGGCGACGAACTGCCGGTGTTCGCGTTCACGACGGCGCCGGACGTCATGCGCTTCGACGTGTTCGACGTGTCGCGGCGGCTGCGGGAGCGGGGGTGGCTGGTGCCCGCGTACACCTTCCCGGCGAACCGGGAGGACCTGTCGGTGCTGCGGGTGGTGTGCCGCAACGGCTTCTCGGCGGACCTGGCGGAACTGCTGCTGGAGGATCTGCGGATGCTGCTGCCGGAGCTGCGGGAACAGTCGGGGCCGCTGAAGAAGGACACGGCGAAGGCGACCTCGTTCCACCACTGAGGGGTCGCGTCAGTGCGAGTCGCCCTCGTGGTGCCCGCCCGTCGCGTAGGGGTTCTCCTCGCCCTCGGCGAGGACGCCGACGAAGGGGGCGCCCTCCCCCGCGAACGTGTACGCGCCGGACTCGATCCGCTCGATCAGGCCCCGGGTCCACTGGGCGCCGGAGTCGGCCTGCGTCACCCACAGGTTCATGATCTCGCCGATGTGGCCGAGCGATTCGGGTCCCTCCTCGGGCGTGTAGTAGTCCGTGACCGACGAGCGCCACTCCTCGATGCTCCGCACCCGCTGCCCGAGCAGCTCCACCGCCTCGGAGCGCGGCAGGTCCACGATGAAGCCGAGCGCCGCCGAGAGCACGTCCGGCTTCTGGTCGTAGGCGGTCAGGGACGCGCGCAGGAGGGCGAAGAACTCCTGCGTGCCCTTGTCGGTGATCTCGTACTCGGTGCGCGGCGGCCCGCCCGCTGTCGACGGCGCCGTCTCGTGCGCGTACAGCAGTCCCTGCTTCGCCATGTGCTTGAGCGCGTGGTAGATCGATCCCGGCTTGGCGTTGGACCACTCGTGCGCGCCCCAGTACTCCAGGTCGTTGCGGACCTGGTAGCCGTGCGCCCGCCCGTGCTGGCGCACCGCACCCAGGACCAGCAGCCGGATCGCCGACATCCGCGTCCCTCCTGTTCAAGTTTGACCAGGGTACGCGGGCGACCGATCCGCCGGTCAGCGCGTCCACTTGTACTTGCCGCCGCCGACCCACCTCACGACCCCGGGATCGTCGAGGTCGACGTGGGGCAGACCGGCCTCGTGCGCCAGGTGGACCACGTCCAGCAGATCGCGGGCGGTCCCGGCCACGATGCCGTTGATCTCCACCAGGCGGAACGGCGGATCGGCGGGCGTGACGGCGTGGACGACGATCGGGGTCCTTTCGTCATGGGCCATGCTTCCAGGGTGGGCCGACACGACGGCGGGCACATGTCGGGGCTACGCGCCCGGGCCGCCGCCCTGCTCCAGGGCCACCAGGTCGAAGGCGCCCTTGCCGTCCAGCGACTCGCGGATGACGTCGGCGTGGCCGGCGTGGCGGGCGATCTCCTCGACCAGGTGGAGCAGCAGCCAGCGCATGGACACCCGGCCGTCCTTGGGGAACCAGGGCGCGGGCGGCAGCGGGAAGGTGTCGTCCAGGCTCGGCACCGAGCGGACGAACTCCGCGGTCTCCTTCGAGACCGAGGCCCAGAAGGTCAGCGTCGCATCGATCGTCTCGCCGTCCACGAGACGGAAGCTGTCGCCCCAGGTCTCCTCCGAGCGCTGCCGTTCTCCCCCAGAGCTTCGCCTGGGAGGTGCCCCCGGCTTCTGCTGCGCCATCCGCAGCCAGTTGAGCTCCATCTCGGCGACGTGCTTGAGCAGTCCCGACAGCGAGAGTTCGCTGGCGCTCGGGCGGCTCGCGGCCTGCTCCTCGGTCAGTCCGAGCACGGAACGCCGGATGGCGCCGCGCTGTGCCTCGACGAAACTCAGCAGCGCGCCGCGCTCGTCGCCGTGGGCCTCCGCGGGAACGTGAGTGACCATGGTGTCCGCCTTCCGGTCCGCGGGGAGAGGGCCTCTCCCCTTTTCGACACCCCTCACGCTACGGACCCTTGAGGACAGGTTCTGTCCTCAAGGGTCCGTAGCACGGGAAATGTCAGAAGGGGAACTGAGAGCGGCCGTGCTGCACCGAGATCCACTTCTGGGTGGTGAACGCGTCGAGCATCGAGTCGCCGTTCAGCCGCCCGACACCGGAGTGCTTCTCGCCTCCGAAGGGGACGATCGGCTCGTCGTGCACCGTGCCGTCATTGATATGGATCATGCCGGTGCGGACCCGCTTGGCGAGCCGGACACCGCGCTCGATGTCGCCCGTGTGCACGGCGCCGCTGAGGCCGTACGGGGTGTCGTTGGCGATCCGTACCGCCTCGTCCTCCCCGTCGAAGGGGATCACCAGGGCGACCGGGCCGAAGATCTCCTGGCTGAGCACGGGCGAGCCGGCCGGCAGGTCGGTCAGGACCGAGGGCGCGACCAGGTTGCCGTCGGTCGCACCGTGCAGCAGCGCGGTCGCGCCCGCCTCGACCGTCTGCTCGACGAGCGAGGTCACCGCGTCGGCCTGCGAGGCGTTGATCAGCGGGCCGATGTGGGTCGTCGGGTCGGCCGGGTCTCCCACCTTCAGCGTCTTCACCTTGGCGACGAACTTCTCGGTGAACTCCTGCTGCACCGAGCGGTCGACCAGGATGCGGTTGGCCGCCATGCAGACCTGGCCCTGGTGCACGTAGCGGCTGAAGACCGCGGCGTCGACCGCGTAGTCGATGTCGGCGTCGTCGAGGACGATCAGCGCGCTGTTGCCGCCCAGTTCGAGGATGGCGTGCTTGAAGTTGGCCGCGCAGACGGTGGCTACGTGGCGGCCCACCTTGTCGGAGCCGGTGAAGGAGATGGCCTTGGGCACCGGGTGCTCCAGCAGGGCGTCGCCGATCTCGGCGATGTCCGTGATGACCACGTTCAGCAGACCGGCGGGCAGCCCCGCGTCCTCGAAGACCTTGGCGACCAGGGAGCCGCCGCAGATCGGCGTGTTCTGGTGCGGCTTGAGGACGACGGCGTTGCCGAGCGCGAGCGCCGGGGCGACCGACTTGAGGGAGAGCAGGAACGGGAAGTTGAACGGGCTGATGACACCGACGACGCCGACCGGGACGCGGTAGACCCTGTTCTCCTTGCCGTCGATCGGCGAGGGCAGGATGCGGCCCTCGGGACGCAGGGCGAGCTGCATCGCCTCGCGCAGGAACTCCTTGGCGAGGTGCAGCTCGAAGCCCGCCTTCAGATGCGTGCCGCCGAGCTCCGCGATGATCGTCTCGGTGATCTCCTTCTCGCGGTCCTCGATGATCCGCAGGGCGCGCTCGAAGACCAGCCGGCGGGTGTACGGGTTGGTCTCGGCCCAGGCTTCCTGCGCGCGCTCGGCGGCGCGGTACGCCTGATCGACCTCGGCCGCGGTGGCCACGGTGACGGACGCCAGCTTCTCGCCGTCGAACGGGTTGAAGTCGATGATGTCCCAGGAGCCGCTGCCCTGCCTCCACTCGCCGTCTATGTACTGAAGTGCCAGTTCACTGAAGAAGGACATGTGATCGCTCCAGAGGCATACGCGGCTGTGGCCGGCAGAAGCACAGAAGTCAGATGGTCCGGGACTGATGTGGCGTCATCGTACTTGTGTTTCAGGTGAGTTGAAGGAGTCCCCGGAGAAGGTCGCGGGTCTCCGCGGCGTCCGGGCTGTCCTCCTCGAGCCGCTTCATCACCCGTTCGTAGTGGGCCACTTCCTCGCGCTTGTCCAGGTAGAGGGCGCTCGTCAACTGCTCCAGGTAGACGATGTCGGAGAGGTCCGACTCGGGGAAGCGCAGCATCGTGAACGCGCCGCTCTCGCCCGCGTGCCCGCCGAAACTGAACGGCATCACCTGCAGCGTGATGTTCGGCTGCTCGGAGACCTCGATGAGATGCCTCAACTGCGCCTGCATCACCGCACGGTCGCCGTAGGGCCGGCGCAGCGCCGCCTCGTCGAGCACCACGTGGAGGCGGGGGGCGTGCTCGGAGACGAGGGCCTTCTGCCTCTCGAGGCGCAGGGCGACGCGGCGGTCGATCTCGGCCGCGGGGGCGTCGGGCATGCCGCGGGTGACGACGGCATGCGCGTACGACTCGGTCTGCAGCAGTCCGTGCACGAACTGCACCTCGTAGATGCGGATGAGGGAGGCGGCTCCTTCGAGGCCGATGTATGTCTGGAACCAGCCGGGCAGCACGTCGCCGAAGCTGTGCCACCAGCCGGCGACGTTGGCCTCCTTGGCGAGGCCGAGGAGGGACCTGCGCTCGGCCTCGTCGGCCACCCCGTAGAGCGTGAGCAGGTCCTCGACGTCCCGCGCCTTGAAGCTCACGCGGCCCAACTCCATGCGGCTGATCTTGGACTCGGACGCGCGGATGGAGTATCCGGCGGCCTCCCGGGTGATACCGCGGGACTCCCTCAGCCTTCTGAGCTGGGAGCCCAGCAGGATGCGCCGCACCACCGAGCCTCCGCCCGGGCCCTCACCGCCGGGGTGCGCCCACGACGCCGTCTCGCCTGCTGTCACGACTCCAACCCTCCCCACTCCCCGCGCCGTTCGGCACGGACCGATCCTCCACGAGGGTCCCCCCGAACCCAAGAGCCGGATTCTGCCACCAAAACGCTTCAGCCCGTACTCGTCCGGTTACGGAAATGGGAAGCCGGTGAACGGCGGAGCGGAAGAAACCCGCAGAAGAAATGAGCAAGAACCGGCACGGGGTCGGACAGGTCCGGCGCGTGCACGTGCATCTGCCCTTGCATCTGCCCTGCGCATTGGGAACCATGGTGCTCGCGCACCTGCGTGCTCGTTCGTGTTGTAGCGTCACAGCCGCGATTCCCGGGAGTGCCTCGCATGGGGACGAATGGATCGACCATGCTCGAGCCGTTACGGCAGGGCCTTCCGCCGATCGATCCCTCGGCCGTCTCCAGCTCCGTCTCCTGCGCTCTGCCGGCCCGTTACGAAGCGGTGCGCGGCGCACGCCAGTTCACCCGGGCCACGCTCGGCCAGTGGGAGCTGGACCACCGCTTCGACGACGTCGCCCTGGTCGTCTCCGAGCTCGTCACCAACGCCCTGCGCCACGCGCTGCCCTCCGACACGGCGCCGCGGGAGAACGCCAAGGAGCCGCCGGTGCGGCTGCATCTGATGCGCTGGACGGGCCGGCTGGTCTGCGCGGTGCGCGATCCCAGCCACGACGGGCCCATGGCCAGGGAGTCCGAGGAGGACTTCTCGGCGGAATCGGGGCGCGGTCTGTTTCTCGTCGATTCCTTCAGCGACGGCTGGGGCTGGCACCCGCTCGCCGGTTCGCTGCGCGGCAAGGTCGTCTGGGCGCTGTTCCGCCTGGGCTGACCTCGCGGGGGCGGGCCGGATCGGGGGCCGGCCCGCCCCGGCCATTCACGCGACCAAGTGGTCGAATTCCCCGTCCTTGACGCCCAGAAGCAACGCTTCTATCTCCGCGGGCGTGTATACGAGTGCGGGACCGTCCGGGTGCCGTGAGTTGCGCATCGCCACATCACCGCCGGGCAGCTTGGCGAATTCCACGCAGGAGCCCTGGGAGTTGCTGTGTCTGCTCTTCTGCCAGACGACTCCCTGAAGCTCCGTGGCGGTCATGCCGTTGTACACGTGGTGCACAAGTCGCTCCCGGGGTGCAAGGTGCAGGTCTCAACCATCCGGGATCATAGCTGTGTTCATATGCCGATGCATGGGCGGATGCACTGGCAGATGCACGTGCACGGGCGGTGCTGTCGCGACTACGGAAGCGCTCTCACGCGCCGGCGGCACGCGTGCCACGCGCGGTGGTCTCAGCGCGTGGACGCGTACGGCAACAGGGCCATCTCCCGGGCGTTCTTGATCGCGCGGGCCAGCAGCCGCTGCTGCTGCGCCGTCACCCGGGTCACCCGGCGGCTGCGGATCTTGCCGCGGTCGGAGATGAACTTCCGCAGCAGATCGGTGTCCTTGTAGTCGATGTAGGTGATGCCGGCCTGATCCAGGGGATTCGGGCGGGATTTCGCGGGCTTGCGCGGGTCGGTGCGGCGGGGGGACATGTCAGACCTCCAGGAGGGAGTCGAAGGCGGGCGGCAGCCGCTTCCAGGCCTCGCGGCCCGCGGCGTACTCGGCGTCGGTCAGCAGACAGGATTCGAGGAGCATTTCCAGGCCGTCGCGGTCGAGGCCCGGCGAGGTGAAGACCAGGTGCTGGCAGCAGTCCCCGTGCTCGGGGTGCCAGTCCAGGGCCGCGGCCGCCCGGCGCACCGGCGGCACCATCTCCCAGGCGGCGTCCGGCAGCGAGGCGAGCCAGGGGCCCGCGCTCTCGACGCACAGCGCGCCGCCGGCGGCGTCCCACGCCAGCAGGGTGTCCGGCCGGTCGGCGAGCCAGAACCGGCCGCGGCTGCGGGCGGCCGCACAGGTCAGGTCCTCCAGAGCCGCGTACAGCCGCTCCGGATGGAAGGGGCGTGCGCGGTGCCAGACGTAGGTGGTGACACCGCAGTCGTCCGCCTCCTGCGGCAGCAGCGCGCAGGCCGGGTGCTGGGCGGCGGCGGCCGCCTCCACGTCGAAGCCGGCCGTGGCCGCGGCGGCGAGTTCGTCCGAGCCCACGGGGACGCGGCGGGCGGTCGGGTGCAGCTGAGTCAGCAGCGCGCGGTCCTCCTCGTCGGCGTCCTCGCTCTCGACCACGGCGATCACGGGCGCGTACTCCAGCTGGCGCGCCCAGGTGTCGGCGATCGTGCGGCGGTCCGTCGACGCCGCGGCGAGCCCGGCCTCGGCGAGGTCGTCGCCGTTGCCGAGGCAGGGCAGGAGCAGCGCCGGGTCGACGGCGCACATCACCGAGGTGACGGCGAGCCGTTCACCGCCGTGCGCGGCGACGACCTCGGCCATGGCCTTGGGCTCCACGGAGTCCCACAGCTCGACGATCGCGAGGCGGGTCGCCCCGTCCTCGGCGAGCCGCACGAGCTCGGGCATCAGGTCCTCGCGCAGCGCGCAGCAGGCGCAGTCGTTGACCAGCGGCGTCTCGCCGGTGTCGCGGACACGGAACGCGTCGCGCACCGTGCGCACGACGGTGCCCCGCTCCGCCGTGGAGAGGTCGTGGTGGAGCGCGACGCTGCCGGGCACCGAGGCGAGCAGCCGCTCCACGGTCTCTCGGCGGGCTTCGGCGTGCAGCCCGGCGACGATCGCGACGGGCAGCATCAGCGGGCCTCGCGCCGGCCGTAGCGGCGCTCGAAACGCTCGACGCGTCCGGCGGTGTCGAGGACGCGGGCCTGGCCTGTGTAGAAGGGGTGGCTCGCCGAGGAGATCTCGACGTCGATGACCGGATAGGTGTTGCCGTCCTCCCAGTCGATCGTCTTGTCGCTGGTGGCGGTCGATCGCGTGAGGATCGCGAAGTTCGCGACCTTGTCGCGGAAGACGACAGGCGCGTACGGGGGGTGGATGCCGGGCTTCATCGAGCTCAGCGCTCCTCTCGGAAGTCGACGTGGCGGCCGGCGACCGGGTCGTACTTGCGCAGCGTCAGGCGGTCGGGGTCGTTACGGCGGTTCTTGCGGGTGACGTAGGTGTAGCCGGTGCCCGCGGTGGAGCGGAGCTTGATGACCGGGCGGAGTTCGTTGCGAGCCATACGGGTAGTATATGGAAATGGTTTCCATTACCAAATGAGCTCGACGAGAGGTGCATCACCCATGTCCGCCCACTGCATGCTGACCGGGTCGAAGCCCGGCTTCGGCAACCGGATCTCCCACTCCCACCGGCGCACATCGCGCCGCTTCGACCCCAACATCCAGCGCAAGCGCTACTGGCTGCCGAGTGAGGGACGCCATGTGCGCCTCACGCTCAGCGCCCGCGCCGTGAAGACGGTCGACACCATCGGCATCGAGGCCGCCGTGGTCCGCATCCGCGCCCGGGGAGTGAAGGTCTGATGGCGAAGAAGAGCAAGGTCGCTCGCAACGAACGCCGCAGGAGCGTCGTCGAGCGGTACGCCGAGCGCCGCGCGGAGCTGAAGGAGATCATCCGCAGGCCCTCCAGCAGCGACGCCGAACGCGCCGCCGCACAGGCCGAGTTGAGGCGTCAGCCCCGGGACGCCAGCGCGACCCGGGTGCGCAACCGCGACAGCGTCGACGGACGGCCGCGCGGCCACCTGCGGAGGTTCGGGCTGTCCAGGGTCCGGATGCGTGAGCAGGCCCACGCCGGCTTCCTCCCGGGGGTGCGCAAATCGTCCTGGTAGCTTGGCGCGGTCTTGCAACCAACCAGGTACGCGGGCGCGTCGGCCCGTGACCGCAGGGGGACAGATCAGTGCACAAGCTCGTACGCATGTCGGCAGCCGCGGCCGGCCTCGTCGCCGCCCTCGCCCTGACCGGCTGCGGCAGCAGTGAGAGCGACGACACCGGCGGCGGCGACAAGGCGTCGGCCGCGCCCACCGAGTCCGGGGACACCGGCGGCGGCGAAGGCAGGCCCCGGGACATCGAGGGCACCTGGACGGGCCTCAGCGACGGCAAGCCGGTCGCCCTGTCCGTCACGCAGGGCAAGGCGGCGCTGCTCGCCGACGGTCACGCCTGCACCGGCGAGGTGCAGGAGACGGGCAGGCAGACGCTGTCGCTGAAGTGCGCGGACGGGAACACCGACCGCACGACGGGTTCGGTCGAGTCCAACGACGGGACGACGCTGGTCATCTCCTGGGACGCGGGCAAGAAGGACACGCTGAAGAAGAGCGATGCCGGCGAGCCTCCGGCGGGGCTGCCCACCGGTCTGCCGACGGGCGTACCGGCCCCCTGACGCACCGGGCTCCGGCGCGGCGGCCGGACTGCCGGCCTCCCGACGCACGGGTCGAGGGGCGGTCCGGCCCGAACTGCCGGACACCCCTGGCGGGCCGCGGACCCTCACGGGTCCGCGGCCCTTCCTCGTCCAGGGCCTCGGACACGTCCTCCAGCGCGGCGTTGGCGCGTCGCGGACCGGGCCCAGGCCCGGGGGCCCTGCGCTTCCCGGACCGCCTTCGCCGCCCGCCACCTGCAGCGCACGGACGAGGGGTGGTTGGACGCGGCGTGAGCGGCCGGCCCCGCGGGCGGGAGCGGGAGCGGTCGGATCATCGGCCGGGTGTGGCCTAGCGTGGTGGCCGACCCCTGTCACCGAGCCGAGGAGCCGACCGATGACTGCCGAGTGGCGCCCCGTACGGCAGTCCCGCACGCACGAGCTCGTCCTGGAGAGCATCGAGGAGCGGGTACTCTCCGGCGAACTCAAGGCCGGCGACCGGCTGCCGCCCGAACGCGAGCTGGCTCCCGTGCTCGGGGTCAGCCGGTCCGCGCTGCGGGAGGCGCTGCGGGTACTGGAGACGATCGGCGTGCTGTCCGCACAGGCCGGACGGGGCCCCGACTCCGGCGCCCGGATGGTGCGCAACCCGGACGACGCGCTCGGCCGGCTGCTGCGGCTGCACTTCGCGCTCGGCAGCTACACCCTCCAGGACATGCTGGAGGCCCGGGTCGTCCTGGAGCGTTCCAGCTTCGAGGCCGCGGCGCGGCACGCCTCGCGGGAGGTGCTGGCGGAGGCGGAAGCCCTCCTGGCCCGCCTGCGTGAACCGGGCATCGGCGTCGCGGAGTTCAACGACCTGGACACCCGCTTCCACGTCCTGATCGCCCGCGGCTCCGGCAACCGGCTCACCTCGACGCTCACCTCGGCCGTGCGCGAGTCGGTGCGGCCGCTGATCCTTCGCGCCCTGGAGGCGGTGGAGGACTGGCCCGCCACGGCTGCCGCGCTGAGCGCCGAGCACACGGAGCTGCTGCGGCTGGTGCGGGAGGGCGAGGGCGGCGCGGCCGCCGATCTCGCCGAGCGGCACATCCGGGGTTTCCACGGTTCCCTGGTCGACGACTCGGACGAGGACGGCCCACAGCCCTCGCCCTGAGCGGCCCGTCGTTAGTATGGTCGGACCATACTGCACAGGAGGGCTCGCTCGATGCGCATCGGACTGTTCGCCACCTGCCTGGGAGACACGCTCTTCCCCGACGCGGTGCGGTCGACCGCCCTCCTGCTCGCCCGCCTCGGCCACGACATCGTCTTCCCGCCCGAGCAGACGTGCTGCGGCCAGATGCACATCAACACCGGCTACCAGCGCGAGCCCCTCCCGCTCGTACGGAACTTCGCCGACCGGTTCGGCGACTCCTCCATCGACGCCGTGGTCATGCCCTCCGGCTCGTGCGCCGGATCGGTGCGCCACCAGCACGAGACCGTCGCCCGGCGGTACGGCGACCCGGCGCTCGTCACGGCGGTCGCCGGGGTGAAGGCGAAGACGTACGAGCTGTCGGAGCTCCTCGTCGACGTGCTCGGCGTCACGGACGTGGGGGCGTACTTCCCGCACCGCGTCACCTACCACCCCACCTGTCACTCCTTGCGGATGCTGCGCGTCGGCGACAAGCCGCTGCGGCTGCTGCGCGCCGTGGAGGGCATCGACCTCGTGGAGCTTTTGGAGGCCGACGCGTGCTGCGGCTTCGGCGGGACGTTCGCCCTGAAGAACGCCGGGACCTCCACTGCCATGCTCCAGGACAAGATGCGCCACGTCGTCTCGACCGGCGCGGACGTCTGCACCGCCGGCGACTCGTCCTGCCTGATGCACATCGGCGGCGGGCTCTCCCGTACCGGGGCGGGCACGCGCACGCTGCACCTCGCCCAGATCCTCGCCGCCACCCGCACCTCGCCGTACGCCCCCTCGGAGGCCGCCCGATGAGCAGCAGCACCTTCCTCGGCATGCCCGCCAGGCCGCCGCGCGTCCCCTACGGCGCCGGAAACCTGCGCGGCGACGTCCCGTTCCCCGAGGCGGCCGAGGGCGAGCTGCGCAACGCGCAGCTGCGCCGCAACCTCGGCAGGGCCACCCGCACCATCCGCGCCAAGCGGCTCGCGGTCACCGGTGAACTGCCGGACTGGGAGCGGCTTCGCGACGCGGGCTCCGCGATCAAGACCGACACCATGAACCGGCTCCCGGAGCTGCTGGAGGAGCTGGAGCGGAAGGTCACCGAACGCGGCGGCACCGTCCACTGGGCCCGCGACGGCGCCGAGGCCAACGCGATCGTCACCCGCCTGGTCAAGGCCGCCGGCAGCGACGAGATCATCAAGGTCAAGTCGATGGCCACCCAGGAGATCGGCCTCAACGAGCACCTGGCCGACGAGGGCGTCACCGCCTGGGAGACCGACCTCGCCGAACTGATCGTGCAGCTCGGCCACGACCGGCCCTCGCACATCCTGGTCCCCGCGATCCACCGCAACCGCGACGAGATCCGGGACATCTTCCTGCGGGAGATCCCGGGCGTCGACCCGGACCTCGACTCCCGGCCGGAGCACCTGGCGGCCGCCGCCCGCGCGTATCTGCGGCACAAGTTCATGACGACGAAGGTCGCCGTGTCCGGCGCCAACTTCGGCATCGCCGAGACCGGCACGCTGTGCGTCGTGGAGTCCGAGGGCAACGGCCGGATGTGCCTGACCCTGCCCGAGACGCTGATCACCGTCATGGGCATCGAGAAGGTCCTGCCGCGCCATCAGGACCTGGAGGTCTTCCTCCAGTTGCTGCCGCGCTCCTCGACCGGAGAGCGGATGAACCCGTACACGTCGCTGTGGACGGGCGTGACCGAGGGCGACGGGCCGCAGGACTTCCATCTCGTCCTCCTCGACAACGGGCGCACCGCCGCCCTCGCCGACCAGGCCGGCCGCGAGGCGCTCAACTGCATCCGCTGCTCGGCCTGTCTGAACGTCTGCCCGGTGTACGAGCGCGTCGGCGGCCACGCCTACGGATCGACGTATCCCGGCCCGATCGGCGCGGTGCTCACCCCGCAGCTCGCCGGGATGCACGCCGCCGACGACGACCCGAACGCCTCGCTGCCGTACGCCTCCAGCCTCTGCGGCGCCTGCTTCGACGCCTGCCCCGTGAAGATCGACATCCCGTCGCTGCTGGTCGAGCTGCGCCACCAGAAGACCGAGCAGTCACGGGGCGGCGGGGAGCGGCTGGCGATGAAGGCGGCCGCGGCCGTGATGAAGCGGCCGACGCTCTACACCGCCGCGCAGAAGGCGGCCCGGCTCGGCCGGGTGGCCGCCGGACGGGACGGCACGATCCGGCGTCTTCCGCCGCCGTTCTCGGGCTGGAGCGACAGCCGGGACACACCGGCCCCGCCGAAGCAGACGTTCCGTGCCTGGTTCGCCTCGCAGGAGGGCGGCGAGGCCCTGCGCGAGGCGGCCCGTGAAGGCGAACGGCGGCGGCCGGCCGGCCCCGCCCACCCCGAGGAGGACCAGTGACCGCACCGGTCGGCGGGCCGTCGGCCCGCGACATCGTGCTCGGCCGGGTCCGCGACGCCCTCGCGCTCGCGCCCCGGCGGGAGGTGACGGTGCCCCGGGACTACCGCACCGGCCGCACCCTGCCCGACGGGGAGCGCCTGGCGCTCTTCACCGACCGGCTGACCGACTACCGGGCGCGGGTCCACCCCTGCACGGCCGACCGGACCGCCGAGGTCGTCGCCCGCGTCCTGCGCGAGCGGGGCGCCCGCGTGATCGGCGTCCCGGCGGGGCTCGACCCGGGCTGGCTGACCGGCCACGACGGCGAGGTGCGCGTCGACTCCGCCGACGTGCCGCCGGCCGGACTGGACGCGCTGGACGCGGTGGTCACGGCGTCCGCCGCCGGCTGCGCGGAGACCAGCACCGTCTTCCTGGACGGTTCGCCGGACCAGGGCCGCCGGGCGCTGTCGCTCGTACCGGACCTCCACGTCTGCGTGGTCGACCTGTCCACCGTGGAGGCGGGAGTCCCCGAGGCCCTCGCCCGGCTCGTGCCGGGACGGCCGACCACGCTGATCAGCGGCCCGTCGGCCACCTCCGACATCGAGCTGGAGCGCGTGGAGGGCGTCCACGGTCCGCGCACCCTGGACGTGATCGTCCGCACCGACGTCTGAGACGTCCGGGGGCGGTCGGAGGGCTGCGGGCAGACCCGCCGCCAGGGAGGATCCGGCTAGCGCAGCCGCTTGCGGGGCGAGTGCGGCTCCCGACGGGCCCGGTCGGCCGCCGACGTGCCGTCGCGCCAGCCGTCGAGGTCCGTCGCGCCGCGGACGCGTGTCCTGGTCGTCTCCGGGAACATCCGGTCCGCGTGGTCCGCTACCGCCACCTCGCGGGTCGCCAGGACCGGGAGCAGGTCCGCCGTGACCTGTTCCTCGGCCACCGCCGCCAGATGCTCGCCCAGGCGGGACGCGTACGCCGTCCAGAACGACTGCCGGAAGGTCTTCGTGCGCCTGCGCCCGCCCGCCCGCTGGGCGGACTCCGCCTTGGTCATGGCTCCGGCGCCCTGGACGAGCAGCGAGGTGTAGAGCAGTTCCACCGCTTCGAGATCGCCCTCGAAGCCCACGACGGTGCTGAAGCCGAAGGCGCTGTTCCAGACCGCGCGGCAGCGGTTCGCGGAGGCGACCGCGTCGAGCAGCACCGCCTTGGCCGTCTCGTACGGGGCGTCCACGCCGATGCGGCACGCGGACGGCGCGTCCTTGCTGTGCGCCCCGTGGGCGAGGACGGCCTCGTCGATGCTGTGGCGGGCCATCAGTTCCTGCGCCTTCGCGGTGAGCGCCTCGGCCTCCTCCGGGTAGCCCGTCGCCTCCGCCTTGGCCAGCAGGGCGCGGACGCGGGTGAGCATGCGCGGCTCGTGCGCGGAGGCGATCGCCGTCAGGGGCGCACCCGGCGGCGGGGCGACGGGCTCGATCGCGGGGAGACGCGCGAGCAGGCGGTACAGCTGAAGGACGGAGGTCGCGTGCGTGAACCGGTCGGCCCGGTACGGCTCGTGGTCCGCGACGTCGGCGAGCTGGGCCCGCCAGCGCGGTGCGAGCCGGTCGCCGTAGGCCCGCGACTCGGCGGTGACCAGACCGGCGGCCAGGCGCTCGTGGGCGTCGTCGAGGTCCCGCCGGACCAGGCGCAGGACGTCGGCGGGCTGCCAGCCGCGCTCCCAGGCGCGGCGCAGCAACTCCTCGCCGCGCCGGCGCAGTTCCGCGTCGGCGGACGGGTCGGCGGCGAGGAGGGAGGCGGCGGTGTCCAGCGACTCGTCGCCCTCCGCGTACAGCGCCGCCGCCAGCGCCTTCTCGACCGTGCTCACACACCAGATGGTGTCACGGGGTAGTGCCTGCCCCACCTCCTGGACGCCCCTTGGCGGCCGTGACCGGCGGGCGGGCGGCCGGAAGCCTTGAGCGCATGCAACCGACTGCCGTACGACTCACCGCGCTCCGCCGCGTCCACCGCGACGTCACCGCCCTCGACGGCGTGGACCTCGCCTTCGCCCACGGGTCCTTCACCGCCGTCATGGGGCCTTCCGGCTCCGGCAGGTCCACGCTGCTGAACTGCGCCGCCGGTCTCGACCGGCCCACGTCCGGACGGGTCGAGATCGACGGGACCGAGTCGCCGGTCAGCTCACGACACCGTCCGCCGAACAGGTCGCGGGCCGACTCGCCGCCCTGGAGCCCACGCGCGGCGCCGGGCCGGATGCCGTGGCCGGGACGGTCGCGGGGACGGGAGCTCGGGCATGCTGATCGTCGCGTGTGCCGCGCCGCGTGCCCGGTGGGCCACCTTCGTCGCCGGTGCCGTGGCCCTCGCGCTCGGCGTCGGGCTGCTCACCACGATGGGACTGGGGCTCGCCTCGACCCTCGACCCGCCGGAGCGGGCGCCGCAGCGGTTCGCCGCGTCACCGGTCGTGGTGATGGGCCGCGACAGCCTCACCGTGACGGTGCGGCGCGAACCGGAGACCGCCGAGGTGTCGAAGAAGCTCGACCGTCCACAGCCTGTGGACGCCGCAGTGCTGCGGGCCCTGCGCAGGCTCGGACCGGTGGTGGTCCGGGGCGGGGGCGGCTGGTCACCGGCCTCCTCCTGGCCGCGGCCGGTACCGGGCTGCCGCTGTGGGTCTGGCGACGGACCCGGCCGACCTGCTGAAACGCAAGACGTACACGACCCGGCCGATGGTCCTGATCACCGCCGTGGCGCTCCTCGCCCCGCTGCTCGTGCGCCGCGCGGCCCGGCTGCTGCCGGTGCTGGGCGGTGCGGCAGGGCTGCTCGTACGGGAGAACACGGCCGCCTCCGTGCGCCGGACCTGCGCCGTCGCGGCACCCGTGCTGGTCACCGTCGCGCTCGCCGGGTCGCTGCTCGGTTCGGCGGAGACGGTGACCGCGTCAAGGGCGGCCGAGGCACGCGCCCGGACCGCCGCCCACCTGGTCGTCACGGGCGAGGAGCTGACCGTGCCCGCGCCGCGGGACGGGATGACGCTCTCGGCGACCGCGGCCACCGCCGTCTTCGTACGCGAGGAGGGCACCGCGCTGGTGAGGTCCGGGGCGCGGGCGGTGGCCGACCCGGCGGCGTTCGCGGCTCTGGCGAGGCCGGCGGTCGTGGCGGGCGATGTGCGCGACCTCGACGACCGGTCGATCGTCGTCAGCGAGGAGTGGGAGCGGCACACCGTCGGCGAGAGCGTCGACGTGTGGCTCGGCGACGGGCGGGCCCGCCCGGCTGCGGATCGCCGCCGTGCTCGCGGTCGGGGCGGGCGGCGACACGACGTACGTGACCGCCGCGAACGCACCGGGGGCGGCCGTGGACCGCATCGACGTACGGCTCGGGTCCGGCGTGCGGCCCGCGGCGGCGGCGGCGGAACTGCGGCGCACCACCGGCGGTTCGGTCCGCGACCGGGACGCCTGGGCGGCGGCGGCCCATCCGCGCACGAACCCGCGGACCCGGACGGCCTGCTCGTCGTCCTCGGCATCGCCCTCGTCCACACGGCGATCGCGCTCGCGGGCACGCTGCTCATGGCCACGTCCGCCCGGACCGGCGAACTGGCCTCGCTGCGCATGGCGGGCGCGACCCGCGCCCAGGTGCTGCGCGTCGTCGCGGGCGAGGCGCTGCTCTCGGTCGCCGTCGGCGCGGTGCTGGGAGCGGCGGTCACCGCCGTCAGCCTCGCCGGTCTCGCAGGGGCGGTTGCGGGCGCTGTCGGCGCCGGTGGCGGTCACGGTGCCGTGGGGGACGGCCGGGCTCGCGCTCGGTGCGTGCGCCGTGGTCGCGGTGCTCTCGGCGGTGGCCGGCTGCCCGCGGGCGGTCCGGCGGTGAGCCGGCCGGACGCGCCTGCGGGGCGATGTGCTGCTCGGGCATCGGGCGTCAGCCCGTGCGCAGGCTCTTCCTGGCCAGCTCGTACGCGGGAAGCATCTCCTCGTGCTCCTGGGTGTCGAGTCCGCCGAGGTCCACGACCACGACGCCCTCGGGCGTCGCCACGGCGAAGGCGCGCTCCTTCTTCGGCTCGTCGAGGAGGTCGTCGGTGTTGACGTACGTGACCTCGACGGCGTCCCGCTCGCCCGCCTTCGTGACGGTGTACGTCTCCTTCTCACGGCTCTTCGCCGCGTCCGCGACGAACGCCCGCAGCGCCTCACGGGCGTCGTCGCCCGCCTTGCCGCCCGCCCAGACGCGGAGGAAGCCGATGTTCCCGGCGGGCTTCGCGTCGATCTCGCAGACCAGCGTGACGGGACCCTGTCGCAGGAGAGCGCCGAACTCGTCGTCCGCGCCGCCGCTCTCGACCGCTTCGGGCTTCCAGTCGGCCGCGACGTCGATGGTGACCGGCATCGGGCACGGCGAGTCGGGGCCGCCGATCGTGGCCCCCTTCTTCGCGGAGCCCGCGGCGGCGGCCGTCGCCGTGGCGTCCGCCGTGCTCCTGGCCCCTGCCTCGGCGTCCGCCGCCTGCTCCGACGAGCAGCCGGTCACCGCGCCCAGCACCAGGACCGCCGTCGCCGCCTTGAGGGCCGCGCCGCGCGCACGCCCCTGCCTCACTTCTCGCACCGGAGGATCCCCACCCTGTGAATGTGCTCGCGGCCATGACCGTCCGCGTAGTAAGGATCAATCGTACGGAGGCGACGACCGGAGCCGAGGGGCGGACCGCGCATGGGCGTGAACAAGGACCGGATGCTGGCCGGCGAGTGGTACCTGCCCGACGATCCCGAGCTGGCCGAGGACACGGGGCGGCGCTTCGCGCTGTGTGCCGCGTACAACGCGGGCGGCGGCGCGGCGCCCGCGGACCGGGAGCGGATCCTCGCCGAACTGCTCGGCGGCCTGGGCCGGGAGGTGCGCATCCGGCCGCCGTTCCAGTGCGACTACGGCTACAACATCCGCATCGGCGACCGGACGTTCGTCAACTTCAACGCGGTCTTCCTGGACGCCGCCCCCATCACGATCGGCGCCGACGTGCAGATCGGTCCGAACGTCCAGCTCCTCACGCCCGCCCACGAGCTGGACACCGAACGCCGCCGCGCCGGCTGGGAGCGGGCGGACCCGGTGACCGTGGGCGACAACGTGTGGCTGGGCGGCGGGGTGATCGTGTGCCCGGGAGTGACGATCGGCGAGAACACCGTGGTCGGCGCGGGGGCCGTCGTCACCAGGGACCTGCCGGCCGGGGTGCTCGCGGTCGGCAGCCCGGCCCGCGTCGTCCGCCGCCTCACCGGCTGACGGCGGCGGCACGGCGCATTGTCCGACCCTGCTGCCACACTCGAACCCGTGAGCGAGCGGTGGGCCGTGGCGGCGGACGGGGACGGGGCACGGCTCGTCCCCCTCGGCCCCGACGGCCTGCCCGCGGGGCCGGTCGTCACCGAGCCCGACCTCGTCGAGGCGGTCCGCTCCCGGCCCGCCGTGGGCCGGTGGGTGTGGCGGTCCACAGCGGAGATCTATCCCCGTCTTCTCGCGGCGGGCGTCAGGGTCGAGCGGTGCTACGACATCGAGGACGCGGAGCTGCTGCTGCTCGGCCACGAGGGACGGCTGGGCGAGCCGCGCTCGGCGGCGGCCGCGTGGGCGCGCCTGCGGAACACTCCCGTGCCTCCCGATCCCCCGGCGCGCGCGGCCGTGCCGGGCTCCCAGGCCCCGTTGTTCGAGCCGCAGCCGGCGCCCCTGCCGCTGGAGGCGCTGCTGGAGGTCTACGCCGGCCAGCACAGACGGCACGACGCCGCCGAACACCCGGGGCGGATGCGGCTGCTGACGGCCGCCGAGTCGGCGGGGATGCTGGTGGCCGCCGAGATGCACCGGGCGGGCCTGCCGTGGCGGGCCGACGTGCACCGTGAGGTCTTGCACGAACTGCTCGGCGAGCGGTACGCGGGCGGCGGCGAGCCGCGCCGCCTCGCGGAGCTGGCGGACGAGGTCTCGGCGGCGTTCGGACGGCGGGTGAGGCCGGATCTGCCGGCGGACGTGGTGAAGGCGTTCGCGGGGGCCGGGATCAAAGTGAGGTCGACCCGCCGCTGGGAGCTGGCGGAGATCGACCATCCGGCGGTCGATCCGCTGATCCGGTACAAGAAGCTGTACCGCATCTGGACCGCGCACGGCTGGAGCTGGCTCCAGGACTGGGTGCGCGACGGGCGGTTCCGGCCGGAGTACCAGCCAGGCGGCACCGTCTCGGGGCGGTGGACGACCAACGGCGGCGGGGCGCTGCAGATCCCCAAGGTGATCCGGCGGGCGGTGGTCGCGGACGAGGGCTGGCGGCTGGTGGTGGCCGACGCGGACCAGATGGAGCCGCGCGTGCTGGCCGCGATCTCCCGTGACCGGGGGCTGATGGAGGTCGCCGGTCACGACGGCGACCTGTACACCGCGCTGTCCGACCGCGGGTTCTCCGGCGACCGCGCGCACGCCAAGCTCGCGCTGCTCGGCGCGATCTACGGGCAGACGTCGGGCGACGGCCTGAAGAACCTGGCGGCCCTGCGGCGCCGGTTCCCGCGAGCCGTGGCGTACGTGGACGAGGCGGCGAAGGCGGGCGAGGAGGGCCGCCGCGTCCGCACCTGGCTCGGCCGGACGAGCCCGGGGGCCGAGGAGACGGGGGCCGAGGAGGCGGGCATTCCCCAGGAGGACGACGAGGACCGCGGCCGCGTCTCCTCCTCGGACGCCCGCGCGAGGGGCCGCTTCACGAGGAACTTCGTGGTGCAGGGCAGCGCCGCGGACTGGGCCCTGCTGATGCTGGCGGCGCTGCGGCGGTCAATGGCGGGGATGCGGGCGGAGCTGGTGTTCTTCCAGCACGACGAGGTGATCGTGCACTGCCCGGTGGAGGAGACGGAAGCGGTGACCCGCGCGATCCGCGAGGCGGGCACCCTCGCGGGCCGCATCGCCTTCGGCGACACCCCGGTGCGGTTCCCCTTCACGGTGGCGGTGGTGGAGCGCTACGCGGACGCGAAGTAGGCCGCGCTACGCGGGCGGACCGGGCCAATCCAGCCTCGCCGGACCGCTGCGCCGACGGACCGGGCCTGTCCAGCCCCGCCGGCGATTGAGGCGCGGGGGTCCGGGGCAGAGCCCCGGCGACCCGGCCGAGGCATCGGACCCGGCCGCCCCCGGGGTGGCACGGCACGCCCTGCTGGGGTCCCCCACGCCCGCCAGGGCCCCGCCAGGGCGCAGGGGGAGTGTCCTCAAGCGCCGACCGGGCTGAAAAGGCGTCACGGCACGAGCAGCACCTTGCCCGTCGTGCGCCGCCCGCGCAGGTCCTCGAAGGCGCGGCGCGCCTCGCCGAGCGCGTACGGCGGCGACGTCACCGGCCTCAGACGTCCCTCCGTCACCAGGCGCAGCATCTCCGCCAGCGGGCCCGACACCGCCCCGGGCCGCGCCAGTGTCGGGCGGAGCCAGAAGCCGACCACGGCCGCGTTCAGCCGCAGCAGCCGCGCCGGGTCCACGGGCGGCAGCCCCTCCCCCCGCGCGTCCCCGTACGTCACCAGGCGGCCGAAGTCCGCGAGGGACGACAGCGCCCGCTCGAACAACTCCCCGCCCGTCGCGTCCAGGATCACGTCCGCGCGCTCCGCGAGCGGGTACTCCGCCACCGCGTCCGCCCCCAGTTTCAGGGCGAGTTCACGCTTCTCGGGTGTCGACGCCTGGGCCAGTACCCGCCCGGCGCCGAAGATCCCGGCGAGTTGTACGGCGAGGCTGCCCACACCCCCGCCCGCCGCGTGCACGACCACCGTCTCCCCCGGCTGGAGGCGAGCCGCCGAGGTCAGCAGGTGCCACGCGGTCAGACCCTGCATCAACAGGGCCAGCGCCTGTCCCGCGTCGAGTGCGTCCGGTATCGCGATGACGGCCGACTCCTTGGCGACGGCCAGCTCGGCGTACCCGTTCGCCACCCGGGCGAGCACCCGGCGGCCGTCCTCGGTGCGGCCGACGACCTCGCTGCCCGGGATGCGCGGCAGCGATTCCGCTACTGCGTAGGAGCCGTCGACGACAAGGGTGTCGGCGTAGTTCACGCCGGCCGCCTCCACCGTGAGCAACAGCTCGCCCGGTCCCGGTACGGGATCGGGCGCCTCGACGCCCTCCAGCACCTCGGGACCGCCGAATCGGCTGAACTGGATCGCACGCACTCTCGATTCCCACCCTTCTGTCCGGTGTGCCCGCCCACCGACGGAGCGCGGGCTCGAATAAACAACCGACTAAACGGTTTCTTTCTTCATGCACGCCTGCGGAGATGACAATGTCTGGGCCTCGAGACGGCTCCCACCTCCCGATTCGGGGTAGTTTCAGCGGCCAATGAGAGCGAAAACCAGTCGGACCACGCACACCAAGGGCCAGTAAAGAAACCGCATGGTAGGTTTCTGTGGTGGGAGATGTCCCTCGTATTGCGGATCGCGAGGAAGGGGTGGCGGCGGTGGCCAAGCAGGAGCGGGCGGAACAGACCCGGCGGTCCTTGATCCGCGCGGCGGCCCTGACCTTCGACGAGGTCGGCTACGAGCGCTCCTCCCTCACCCGGATCAGCGAGGCCGCCGGTGTGTCCAAGGGCGCGCTGTCGTTCCACTTCGCCTCCAAGGACGAACTCGCGGACGCCGTCCAGGAGTCCGCCCACCTCGCCGCCCGGACCGTCGTCGACGACGTCCGCCGCCGCCCCGGCCCGGCATTGCAGTCCGTCATCGACATCACGCACGAGCTCGCCGCCCTGCTGGAGAGGGACCCCGTCGCACGGGCGGGAGCCCGGCTGGCCCGGGAGCGTCCCGCGAGCACCGAGCTCCCGCACCACTGGAACGCGGCCTGGGCGGAGGCCGTACGCCGGCTGCTGCGCCACGCCCGCACGGACGGGTCCCTGATCCCTGATGCGAACGTCCACACGGTCGCGGTACTCGTGGCGTACCTGATGTCAGGTCTGGAGACGACCGTGCGCGACCACGGCGTCCTGGCCGAACTGGTACCGCCGCAGGGCGTTGACGATCCCCCCGAGCCGCCCCGCGCGTGGCTCAGCCGGATCTGGGAGCTCGTACTGCCGGAGGTCGCCGCCGCCGGGCACCTGCCGGTGCTGATGGCGGACGGCACCCGTACCGGGGACGGCCAGGACAGCGCCCTGTGCCCGCTGGGACCGCACGCGGCGGAGCCCTGAAAGCCCGCGGCCGACCGCATCCCGCCCCTGCCCGTCGGGCCGTGACAGGGGCCTGAGGCCCCCGCGTCAGAGCCGTGAGCCGCCCGTGGCGTCGATGTACTGCCCGGTGACCCAGCGGGACTCCTCGGACGCCAGGAAGCCCACGACGTCCGCGATGTCGGCCGGCTGCCCGATGCGGCCGAAGGCGGAGAAGCTCTCCAGGAAGGCGGCGCCCTCCGGGGTCGAGCGCAGCGGCGCGTTCATGTCCGTCTCGACGAAGCCCGGCGCCACCGTGTTCACGGTGATCCCGCGTCCGGCGAGTTCCTTGGCCAGGGCCAGGGTGAAGGTGTCCACGGCGCCCTTGGTCATCGAGTACGCGATGGCCTCGGGGAACGCCATCCGGGTCACGCCCGAGGAGATGTTGACCACGCGCCCGCCGTCGCGCAGCAGCCCGAGACCCCGCTGGACCAGGAAGAACGGCGCCTTGACGTTCACCGTGAACAGCAGGTCGAAGTCGGCCTCGGTCACCTCGTCGATCCGGGCCGTCGGCCCGAGCGCGGCGTTGTTGACCAGCACGTCGAGCCCCGGCTCGGCTCCCTGCGCCGCCATGCCCTCGCCGAACCCCTCGTAGAGCGCGGCCACACCGTCGCCGGCGGCCAGATCGGCGCGCACGGCGAAGGCTTGCCCGCCCTCCGCGATGATCGACTCGACCGTCTCCTTCGCGGCCGCGTCGTTGCTCCCGTAGTGGACCGCGACGAGGAATCCGTCCCTCGCCAGCCGCTGCGCTATGCCGCGGCCGATCCCCCTGCTCGCTCCCGTGACCAGCGCTGTCCTTGCACCCGAAGCAGTCATGCGACCGCCCTCCCCTTCGAAGTGATCGATTTCGCGCGTGATGTTGTGGCGGCCTTCCGGCCGGCGTGAGCCCGCCGGAAGGCCTGGCTGCAGTGCCTAGGCGCCCGCCGCCGCCCCCGCCGTGAGTGCCGCGCCCTCCTCGCCGTCCCTCTCGGCCGGTCCGTCCTCCTCGGCGGCCTGGGCGGACACCCGGGCACCGCGGTCGGGACTGGTGTCCAGCCGGCCGAGGATCCCGGGGACGGCGATGGCGGGCAGCATGTGGTCGTACATCAGGCCCACCTGGCGCTCCAGACACGAGATGTCCGACGACGCCTGCGAGGTGAGCGACAGGCCGGTGAAGGCGCCGACGAGGATCCCGGCCGTCTCCTCGGGCAGCACGTGCGGGAGCAGTTCGCCCTGCGCCTTGGCCTGATCGAGCAGGCTCGCGATCAGTTCGGTCCACTCGCTGTACGGGGCGCCGAAGAGGTCCCGCGAGCTCTGGTCGGCGGCGAGGCGCGCGGCCGCGCGCAGGACGACCTCGCGGGGCAGCCGGTAGGCCAGCACCATGCTGACGTCCACGACTTCCTGGAGCTTGGACGGCTGCTCGGGGACGCCCTCGGTGGTCACCGCGTAGGCGAGGACCCCTCTGGCCAGGTCTTCCTTGGACGAGAAGTGGAAGTACAGCGCGCCTTTCGTCACATCGGCGCGGGCCAGGATGTCCGCGATGGTCGCGGCCTCGTAGCCCCGCTCCGCGAAGACGGTGGCGGCTGCCTCAAGGATGGTCGCGCGAGTCCTGGTCGCGCGTTCCTGACGTGCCATCAGGCCTCCTCTCACTCCCCGTTCGCTTTCAAGTTCTTCTTGAGTTTGCCGCGGATCGATTGACAAAACAAACCGGGCAGTCCGTATCTTAGCAGGGGAACGGACGGCCGTTCCCACGTAGAAGGTCTACGAGCCTGGGGGGTTCTATGTCTCAGTTGTCCATCCATGCCCGAAAAAGGACCACACGCAAGATCCGCCGGTCGGTTTCGTCGCCGACCGCCGCGGTGGTCTCCACGGTCGGCACCCGGCCGAGCGGACCGATCACTCCGAAGTTCGTGCACCGCGTCGCCGAGGACGACATCCTGATCACCTCGTGGACGCGCCTGGGCGAGGACCGATTCCACCTCTCCGCCGACTGGACGGTGGCCCACGGGTTCTTCGCCCCCGCACCGAGGGCACGGCACAACGAAATGCTCGTGGTGCAGACCATCCGTCAGGCGGGTCTGCTGCTGGCGCACGCGGGGTTCGAGACCCCCACCGCCGACCAGTACCTCATGAACAAGCTCCAGTACTCCTCGGATCCGGACTACCCCACGGTGGACCGGACCATGGATGCCATCGAGATCGACGTCCGGTGCGTCCCGTCCGGACGCCGCAGCCTGGACATGCACTTCGTGTTCTCGCACGAGGGCACGATCTTCGTGACCTGCAGCGCCGCGTTCAGCTGGGTGCCGGCGAACGTGTACGGACGGCTGCGTGGAGCGTACGCCTCCGCCCGGCCGGCCGGTGCCCCGGCCCCCGTCGCTCCGGCCCTCGTGGGCCGGCGCGCCGAGGACGAGGTGACGCTCGCCCCCACCGACAGGACCAGCCGGTGGGAACTGCGCGGCGACACCGGACATCTGGCCCTGCTGGACCACCCGGTCGACCACGTGCCGGGCCTGGTCCTCGTCGAGGCCGCCCACCAGGCGGCGTTCGCCCACGCGGGGCCCGACGGCTTCGTGCCGACGTCGACCTCCATCGTGCCCACGAAGTACGTGGAGTTCGACACCCCCTGCTGGATCGAGGCGCGCGACGTCCAGGGCGCGCTCCCCGGCAGCAGGGCGATCGAGGTGACCGGGATCCAGCACGGTGAACTCACCTTCCGCTGTGTCCTCACGTCCTGCGTCAAGTGGCCTCCCGCCGTGGGCGAGTGGTAGGAGCGCACGACCTGTCGGTCAGGTGCGTGACCGACGACAAGGAGGAGGCCCTGTCCGGGGTATGGACAGGGCCTCCGGCCTGTGGGGGGGGTGCCCCTCAGCCGCGGATGACGGTCTTGGTGCGCATCAGGAACTCGCCCAGGTAGCCGTCGTGCGGCACGCTGCGGTCCATCCAGTGGGTCGGGTGGTCCCCCAGGTGGACGTTGCAGATGCTCGGGTCCTCCACCAGCGCGTCGATGAGGTCGGCGTGTGATTCCTCGTCCCCGGTGATCACGCCGAGCACGAGGGTCTCGCGCAGCGACGCGATGCCGTCGGCGGGGCTCCACGGCGCCACCCACACGCAGGGGAAAGACAGTTCGACACGGTGCTGACCGCTCTCGGTGCCGGTGAGTTCGTGGACGGCGGGCCGCAGCACCGCACTGCCGTCCGGCAGTTCCTCGACGACACCGTCCCCGCCGAGGTGCGCGGTGGTCCCGGCGGCCTGGGCCAGCAGGTAGCGCTCGAGGTTCCGCGCGGTCTCGGCCGGCTGCACGGGCAGGACGGCCTTCTCGTCCTCGGGCGGCAGCGACGGCAGCGCGGCCAGCCGCTCGGCGATCGCCGCGGCCAGCGGTGCCGGGTCGCCCTCGACGAACACGGCGGTCGTGTTGACGCACTTGACGCCGCCGTGGTGGGCCACCGAGTCCACGATCGTGTCCAGATGCTCGCGCCAGTCGGCGTCGGCGGTGACGAGGATCTTGGAACGTCCGGGGCCCTGCGCGAGCACCGTCGTGTCGGCCGCGTACTTCTGGACCACGTCGTCGCCGCCGTAGCTGATGCTCAGGTCGGCCCCGGCCATGACCTCGTCCGCGACCGAGTGGTCCGTGGGCAGCAGGACGACCTGGTCGTCGCCGAAGCCCGCGGCCCGCAGCGCGGTCACCAGCCGGTGGGGGGTGAACGGCTCACGGCGCGAGGGCCGTACGGCGACCCGGTAGCCGAGAGCCAGTGCCTCCAGCCACAGGGCGTGCGGCGCCGGGTGGTTGCCCGCCGCGTTGACGGCGAGGACCTCGCCGCGCCGCGTCCACACCGCGCGGCCGATGCGGGTCAGCGGGTGTCGCCAGTCGGAGACGGCGCCCGTGGGGCGCGCGTTGTACGACGGGGTCAGCACGCGCTCGGCGGAGTCGGCGATCTCGTCGGCCGCCGACCGCACGGCCTGCAGGGGCACACCGCAGATCCGCGAGACGGTCCGCTCGTACTCCTCGTACGACAGGCCGCCGACCTCCTGCTCGCGGAAGATGCGGCCCGCGCGGGAGAGGGCGGCGAGCCGATGCTCCTGCGGCAGCGGACGCGCCTTGCGCAGCGCGACCATGGCGCGGCCGACGAACAGCGCGGGGACGAGGCTCAGTTCGGCGGTGGGGGCGCCGGCCACGTCGGGGATGGTGAGCCGCTTGCGGGACCGGTAGGGCCCGTTCGGGCCGAGCGCGTCGAGGGCGACCGGTTCGGCGGTCATCAGTAGACCCCCTCGATGACCTTCTCGTCGTCGAACTCGCGCACCGGTGCGATGTCCGCGACCGAGTCGCCGACCTGGCCCTCCAGCGGGCGGATACGGGTGGCGAAGTCCCGCTCCAGGTTGTTCGGCAGGAACAGGCTCTTGCCGACGTAGTTCATGACGACCCGGCCGCGCTCGCCGTACTCGACGGGCTTGCGGGCCTCCAGGTCGATCACGTTGTAGGTCATGTACGGCGAGAACGGGTCGTAGACGCACGGCTCGTCGTCGCTCAGACCGGGACGCTCGCTGACGTGGCCGAGGGTCATCGTGTTGCCGAAGCCGCTGTAGAGGGCGATGCCCGGGTACAGCTCGGTGCGGTACAGATGACGGGTGTCGGGGTCGAGCTGGGTGCCGACCCACATGATCGCCTTGACCTTCTTGCGCACCAGCTCGACGAGGTCGTCGCGCCGGCTCAGCCGCTCCAGCACCGGCGGCGTCAGCATCAGGACGCCGATGTCCTGGGATGCCAGCGCGTGGGAGAGCTGGTCGACCAGGTGGTCGGTGTAGAGGTCGGCCTCGGTCTCGGCGCCACGGGCGATGATCTTCTTCACCCAGCGCGGGTCGACGTCGATCGTGAACGACAGGCCGCCGCGGGCCGCCACCAGCTGCTGGAAGGTCGCGCCGACCATGTGCGGGCCGGACGGGATCGACAGCAGCCAGTTCACGTCGCGCGGCACGCCATGGGCGTCGAGCTGCGCGTTGCTGTGCGCGATCAGCATCTCCAGCCACTCCTGGAGCATGACCACGCGCTTCGGCGCGCCCGTCGTGCCGCCGCTGTCGAAGACACCGACGACCTTCGGGCGGGGGCCGTAGCCGCGGGGGATCAGGTCCTCCGCGCGGACGTCGCGCAGCGAGTTCGCCACGTTGGGGAACAGCTTGAGGTCGTCGAACCCGCGCACATCGGCAATGGGGTCGAACTCCAGCTTCTGCGCCTGTGCCAGCCAGAACGGCGAACCGGTCTCCGGCGAGAAATGCCAGCGGAGCGCCGCGCGGAGGAATTCGTCCGGGTCCGGCGTGACACCGTACGGCAGCTCGAGAATGGGATCGATGGCGGACACCGATGTGCTCCCTTCGGGAAACAACAAGAGAAAGAAGAAGTCAGCTTGTCCACATCATTCAAATGCCCGCGCATCGACCCCGCAAAGGCGGCCGTTTTACTCTGTCATGTGACCGGCGAATTGAATTGACGAAGCGCCATCAGTCCTGCGCCGAAAGGGAAACGGAATCCAGGACCCCGTCCGTCCAGTCCGCGGTGTAGGCGCGGAAGTCCGGGAAGCCGCCCTGCTGCGGGTCGGCCGTCCAGCGGAAGTCGGCGCCGGGGTTGTGCACGTCGACGCCGGCCGCCGTGAACAGGTGCGGGCTGCCCTGCACCCGGGGACCGCGCGCCACCGCCCAGTCGCGGTACACGGCGGCACGCCCCTCGCCCCGCTCGACGGCCGAGGCGAGGGCCTTCTCGTCGACGAGGGGGCACGCGGCGGCGACGGCGAGTATCTCGGCCGTGAGGCTGATGCAGCGACCCTCGCCGTAGAAGGCGTGCCGCAGCGCGGTGTCGAGCTGGTCGGACGCGCGCAGGCCGCCGACGGCCGGGTCCTTGGCCGCCTGGACGGCCTCCATCGCCGGCAGGGTCGTCACCGGGTAGGTGTACTCGGGCGAGGTCCACAGGCGCCACCCCAGCGCGGGCACCTTGGCGCCGATCGCGACCACCTCGGCGTCGATGATCGGCTTCGGCGTCGACTGGCTGTTGAACAGCTCCAGCGGGAACACCCGGTGGTCCACGACGAGTTCGGCGCCGCGCCGCTCGGCGGCCGCGTGCAGCGTGTGCAGGGCCAGTGTGGCCCAGGGGCAGCCGATGTCCGACCACACGGTCACGGTGCGGGCGTCGGAGGAGAAGAGCGAGTCGTCCGCCGTCACGGGCAGGGTCCGAGCGTCGGCCAAGGGGTTCATCAGGTGTCCTCTTTCCTGGAGTCCGGGCCGTGCCCAGAGGCCGGGGAGAACCACCGCCGCCGGCCGTGGCGCGGCACCGTCAGTGTGACCGGCGGCACGCCGCGTTGCGCAGCGCGCGCGGGGGACTTCGTCACTTCCCCGCGGTGAACAGGCAAGAGGGGCCCGCCGGGTGTCCGGCGGGCCCCTCTCACGTACGGACGTCGCGGCTCACCGCGCGGCACGCTCCCGGTCCCGGCGGGTGACGCGCTCCGCGTGCGTCGGCCCGGCCGGCACATCGGCGGCGCGGCCCGACGCGAACTCCTTGCGGAGCACCGGGAGAACCTCCTCGCCGAACAGGTCGAGCTGTTCCAGCGCGGTCTTCAGCGGAATCGAGTGCGCGTCGACGATGAACAACTGCCGCTGGTAGTCGCCGAACGTCTCCCGGAATCCCAGCGTCTTGTCGATGACCTCCTGCGGGGAGCCGACGCTCAGCGGTGTCTGCTCCATGAAATCTTCCAGACGGGCGCCGCCGTACAGCGGGGCGTTGTCGAAGTAGGGGCGGAATTCCCGGACCGCGTCCTGGGAATTCTTCCGCAGGAAGAACTGGCCGCCCAGTCCGACGATCGCCTGCTCGGGCGCGCCGTGTCCGTGGTGCGCGTAACGCTCCCGGTACAGATTGACCAGCCGGACGAAATGGTCCTTCGGCCAGAAGATGTGGTTCGCGAAGAAGCCGTCGCCGTAGTACGCGGCCTGCTCGGCGATCTCGGGGGAGCGGATGGAGCCGTGCCAGACGAACGGCGGCACCCCGTCCAGCGGCCGGGGCGTCGCCGTGAAGCTCTGCAGCGGCGTACGGAACCGGCCCTCCCAGTCCACCGTCTCCTCGCGCCACAGCCGGTGCAGCAGCGCGTAGTTCTCGACGGCGAGCGGGATGCCCTGCCGGATGTCCTTGCCGAACCAGGGGTACACGGGAGCCGTGTTGCCCCGGCCCATCATCAGGTCGACCCGGCCGTCCGCGAGGTGCTGGAGCATCGCGTAGTCCTCGGCGATCTTCACCGGGTCGTTGGTGGTGATCAGCGTGGTGGCCGTGGACAGGATGATCCGCCGCGTCCGCGCGGCGATGTGGCCGAGCAGCGTCGTCGGGGACGACGGCACGAACGGCGGGTTGTGGTGCTCGCCGGTGGCGAACACGTCCAGGCCGATCTCCTCCGCCTTCTCGGCGAGCGCGACCATCGCCTTGATGCGCTCGTGCTCGCCGGGCGTGCGGCCGGTGTGCGGGTCCCTGCCCACGTCCCCGATGCTGAATATGCCGAACTGCATGCTGTCCATCCCATCTCCGCCCGGACTCACTGAGAGATGCCGCCGGTCCCGGCGGCCGCTTCCTCCGGCTTCCCGGACCGGGCCGGGGCCGCATGCGCCCGTCCGCCGGCCCGTGCGGTGGCCGGCCTGCCGGTCCGGGTACCCGCGGGAGGAAGGGCTCGCCGCCCTTCCTCCGCCGTCTGCCTCACGGCGCCCAGTGTTCCCTCGCGGGCCCCCGCACCGAACCGTGGCGCTGCTACTCCGTCAGGTCGGCTGTGCACCAGACTTGTTGGTCTCCGTCAGCGGACCGCGAGCGCGTCGAGGTACGAGCCGACGTTGCGGCGGGTCTCGGTGACGCTGTCGCCGCCGAACTTCTCGACGACGGCGTCCGCGAGCACCAGCGCGACCATCGCCTCGGCGACGATCCCGGCGGCGGGCACCGCGCACACGTCGGAGCGCTGGTGGTGCGCCTGCGCGGGCTCACCGGTGCGGACGTCGAACGTGGCGAGCGCCCGCGGCACGGTCGCGATCGGCTTCATCGCCGCCCGCACCCGCAGCACCTCGCCCGTCGACATGCCGCCCTCGGTGCCGCCCGAACGGCCCGACGTGCGCCGCACGCCCTGCTCCGTGGCCACGATCTCGTCGTGCGCCTTGGAGCCGGGCACCCGGGCCAGCTCGAACCCGTCGCCCACCTCGACGCCCTTGATCGCCTGGACGCCCATCAACGCGGCGGCCAGTCGGGCGTCCAGGCGCCGGTCCCAGTGGACATGGCTGCCCAGGCCGACCGGCACCCCGTACGCCAGCACCTCCACGACGCCGCCGAGCGTGTCGCCGTCCTTGTGGGCCTGGTCGATCTCGGCGACCATCGCCCGGCTCCCCGCCGCGTCCAGGCAGCGCACCGGGTCGGCGTCCAGCCGCTCCACGTCCCCGGGGACCGGCAGCAGCCCGGACGGGGTCCGCGCCGCTCCCAGCTCGACGACATGGGACAGGATCTCGATCCCGGCCGTCTCGGCGAGGAACGCGCGGGCGACCGCGCCGAGCGCGACGCGCGCCGCGGTCTCCCGGGCACTCGCCCGCTCCAGCACCGGGCGGGCGTCGTCGAAGCCGTACTTCTGCATGCCGGCCAGATCGGCGTGACCGGGCCGCGGCCGGGTCAGCGGAGCGTTGCGGGCCAGACCCGCCAGGATCTCCGGATCGACCGGGTCCGCCGACATCACCTGTTCCCACTTGGGCCACTCGGTGTTGCCGACCATGACGGCGACGGGCCCGCCCTGGGTCAGGCCGTGCCGGACGCCGCCGAGGAAGGACACCTCGTCCCGCTCGAACTTCATCCGCGCGCCGCGTCCGTACCCGAGGCGCCGCCGCGCCAGGGCGTCCGTCACCACGTCCGTGGTGACCGGCACACCGGCGGGCAGCCCCTCCAGCGTCGCGACCAGCGCGGGGCCGTGCGACTCACCCGCGGTGAGCCAGCGCAGACCACCCATGATCAGACCAGTCCGGCGGGCACGGGCGGGGCGACGTGGCCGGCGACGCCGACCTTGCTGCCGTGCAGCCAGGCGACCTTGTCGTACATGTCCTCGGCGCTGAGGGAGGCCAGCATCGCGTTGCGCTCCTTGGCCGCCTCGCCCGCGGGGTGGTACAGCTGCCGGCCCATCTCGCGCGCGACGAGCTGGGTCGCGGCCGTGCGCTCGCGGCGCTCGGCGTTGAACTTCTGGAAGTTCACCTCGAACTCGGACTCCTCGGTGCCGATCAGCTCGCCGAGCACGACCGCGTCCTCGACCGCCTGGCAGGCGCCCTGGGCCGCGTACTGGAGCATCGGGTGGGCGGCGTCGCCGACGAGGACGACCCGGCCGTCGGTCCAGGTGTCGACCGGGTCGCGGTCGCACAGGACCCAGCTGCGCCAGTCCTCGCCGAGGTTCAGCAGGCGCCGCGCGGTGTCGCCCAGCTCGGGGAACTCTCCGAGTACATGGTCCTTGCCGACCGGCTCGCCGAGGACGGCCTTCGTGGCGCCGTCGTCGCGGGTGGCGGCCAGGTTGAGGAACTTGCCCTCGCCGATGGGGTAGTGGACGAAGTGCCACTTGGGCCCGGCCCACAGCGTGACGGTGTTCCAGCGCAGCTCCTCGGGGACCTGCTCCATCGGGATCACCGAGCGGTAGATCGTGTGCCCGGACACACGCGGGAAGCCGTCGCCGACGAGCTTCTTGCGGACGAAGGAGTTGATGCCGTCGGCGCCGATGAGCGCCGCGCCGGTGACCTCCTCGCCGGAGGTGAGACGCACGGTGACCGAGCCGTCGTTCTGCTCGTAGCTCACCACCGACGCCTCGGTGCGCAGCTCGATCGTGTCGACGCCGCGGCACGCCTCCAGCAGCGGCGCGTAGAGGTCGATGCGGTGGACGACGGCGTACGGGTTGCCGAACCGGCGGCGGTAGTCGCCGGTGAGCGGCATGGAGGCGACCTTCTCGCCGGTGGTGCCGTCCATGAAGCGCAGTTCGTCGATGTGCACGGCGCGGGCGCGGACCTCGTCGCCGACGCCGAGCTGGTCGAGGGCCTGGAAGGCGTTCGGGCCGAGCTGGATGCCGGCGCCGATCTCGGTGAAGGTGTCGCGGGCCTCCAGGACGGTGACCCGGTGGCCGCGACGGGAGATGCTCAGGGCCGCCGCCAGACCGCCGATCCCGCCGCCCGCAATGATGATGTCCGACATCTCGCTCTCATTTCTCGCTACGTGTGTCTGCTGGTCGTTGGGCGCTGCTGTGCCGTGCAATGCCGTACGGGCCGTGCCGCGCGCGTGCGTGACGCGCAGTGCCGCGCAGTGCTGCTGGGTGCCGCTCGGTGCTCAGCCGGCCGGCGGGGGAAAGCTCGCCTGCGGTCCGAAGAGCCTCGACAGCTCCTCGTGGAAGCCGGGGAAGGTCTTGGCGACGCAGCCCGGGTCGTCGAGAGTGATGCCCTGCGTGCACAGCCCGAGGACCGAGAAGGCCATGGCGATGCGGTGGTCGCGGTGGCAGGCGATCTCGGTCGGCGCCATCCGTCCGGGGTGGACGGTGATCCGGTCCTCGCCCTCCTCGACCCGGACGCCGCCCGCGCGCAGGTTCGCCGCGATCGCGGTGATCCGGTCGGACTCCTTGAACCGCGCGTGGCGGATGCCGTGGACGGTGATCGGACCGTCGGCGAGCGGGGCCACGGCCGCCAGGGTCATGAAGGTGTCCGAGATGTCGCCCATGTCGACGTCGAAGCCGCCGCGCAGCCGTCCGGTGCCGGTGACCGTGGTGGCGTCCGGACCGATCTCGACCTCGGCACCGGTACGGGCCAGCACCTCGGCGAAGCGCAGGTCGCCCTGCAGGCTGTCCTTGCCCAGGTGGGGCACGGTGACGGACGTACCGGTGACGGCGGCGGCGGCGAAGACGTACGAGGCGGTGGAGGCGTCCGGTTCGATGCGCAGCCCGGTGCCGGTGTAGCCCCCGCGCTCCACCCGCAGCCGGCCCTCGGCGTCGATACCGACCTCGGCCCCGAACCGGCGCATCAGCGCCGTCGTCATGTCGATGTACGGGCGGCTGACCAGCCCGTGCGCGGCGACGGTCAGCGGCTCGCGCATCAGCGGCGCCGACAGCAGCAGGCCCGTGAGGTACTGGCTGCTGACGGAGGAGTCCAGTGCGAGCTCGCCGCCCGCCAGGCCGCGCGCGGTGATGCGCAGCGGCAGTCCGCCGCCGTCGCCCGCCTCCACGCGGGCGCCCAGGTCGATCAGGGCGCGGGTCAGCGGGCCGAGCGGCCGGGCCCGGAGCTGGTCGGAGCCGTCGAAGTGGAACTCGCCCTCGCCCGCCGCCGCGAGGACGGGGAGGAAGCGTGCCGCGGTGCCCGCGTCGGCGCACCACACGGCCGCTCCGGTCCGCGGCGCGCGGCCGAGTCCGGTCACCGTCCAGCGGTCGTCGCGCACGTCGACGTCGACACCGAGGGCGGTGAGCGCCTCGCGGAAGGCGACCGTGTCGTCGCTGACCAGGGGGGCGGTCAGGACGCTCGTCCCGTCGGCGGCGGCGGCCAGCAGCAGGGCCCGGTTGGTCAGCGACTTGGACCCTGGGATACGGGCCGCGCGGGCACGTATCCCGGACATCAGAGGGTCACCCCGCCGTCCAGCACCAGGTCGTGGCCGACGACGAACTTCGACTCGGGACTCGCGAGCCATGCCACGGTGTCGGCGATCTCCTCGGTGCGCGCGACCCGGCCGGCCGGGGCCGACGTCTTCACGTGCTCCTCCCACTCGGCGCGGCCGTTGGTGGCCTCCACGTCGCCGGGGCTGATGGAGTTGATCCGGATGCCGTCGCCGATGTGTTCCTGCGCGGCCGTGCGGGTGAGCGCGGACAGCGCCGCTTTCGTCGAGGCGTAGGCGCCGAATCCGAGCCGGCGGCCGTTCACGCTGACATTCGTGGAGTGATTGACTATCACACCGCCGCCGTGTTCCCGCATATGGGCGATCTCGTGCTTCATCAACAGCCAGACGCCGGTGAGATTGGTGGAAAGGACTTCGCCCCATACGGCTTCGCAGGTTTCCGCGATCATATGGGGGTGGGGGACCCAGCAGGCGTTGTTGAACGCGATGTGCAGTCCGCCGTGGCGTTCCACCGTCGTTTTCACGAGCCGGATGACGTCCAGTGCGTGCGTCACGTCGGCCATGACGGCGTCGGCCTTGCCGCCCTCCTTCTCGATCAGGGTGACGGTGTCCGTCAGGTCCCGGGGTTCCCGCCCGGCGACCACCACGGTGGCGCCCTCCCTGGCGAAGGCCAGCGCGGTCGCTCTGCCGGTGCCGGAGCCGCCTCCGGTGACGAGTGCGACCTTGCCGGTGAATCGTGCTGTCATCAGGATTCTCCTGGTAGCGGGCTGAAGGGGCGATGCTCGGCGGACGGGAAAAAGGTTCCCCTCGATGGATTACCGCGAGCAATTCATTCCGTTCGCAAGAACGCGATGCGAATCACCTCTGGAGTCCCCTTAACTCTGCGCCGCGCCGTGGCCACCGATCAATGCGCGTCCGGCTACTTCGTCAGTTGACGGGATATGCCCGGGGCCATGCGAAAGCCCCGCATTCTCTTTCCCGGGCGGACCGTGGAAAGAGAATGCGGGGCTCGGCGCGGGAGCAGCTGCCCGTCGTCAGAACCGGGCGCCGGTGACGCGCAGATGGCGCACGTCCAGCCGCGCCCCCTGCCCCCAGAGCCGGCTGCCGGGCCGGCTGTCCGGGTCGGCGAAGGTCTGCGGCGCCGGCGCACCCGCATCGGGGTCGTGGTAGGCGGTGGTGTCGGTGAGCTTCACGAGGGCGCCGTCGGCCTGCGGCCCCTCGGCGTCCAGGAGCGTGAACATGCCGAAGCCGGGCGCGAGTTGGCGCGGGGTCACGAGCTCTTCGCGGCCGCCGAGGTCGATGACGAGATGGGTGCGGTCCGTGGGGCGGAAGCCGATCCTGTCGACCTTGTGGACCTCGCGGCCGTTCACCGTCCACACCACCGTGCCCGCGGCCCGGTCGTAGGAGATGGCCAGGTCGTCGGCCTGGTCGGGGCTGGAGCGCCGGGCCACCGGGAGGGCGTAGGAGAAGGCCGCGTGGCCGGCGCCGTGGGTGGGCAGCCGCTCGTAGAGCGCGTAGATCCGGCTGTTGGTGACGAAGAAGTCGAAGACCATGTTCGACTCCTGGTCGATCGTGGTCATCGCGCCCGCCGCGAGCCGCAGGTCGGCGCGCGGGTCGGCCACGGCGTCGCCGAACGGATGCCGCTCGGTCCCGAACGTCCGGGCGCTGAGCGAGGAGTGGAACGTGAGCACGGTCCCGGGAGTGGCGTCGAAGCCCAGGACTCCGCTGGAGGCCCGATGGCTCGCGAGGGCGAACCACTTGATGTGGTCGAGCGCGCCGTCACCGCCGGCGGACTCCTTGCCCGTGGTGTAGGCGAAGGCGGGCGCACCGGTCACGGGGTCGGTCCCCGTGGGCACGACGCGCAGCCCCGCCCGTGAGGTGGAGGTCCTGCCGTCGCCGTGGGGGAACGACCCGAGCGGCGTCACGGACCACTTGGCGTCGTCACCGGTGTGGTCGAATCCGCCGCTGAAGTCGTCCCAGGTCGTACGGGTTCCGGTCTCGGCGCCGACCGGGCCGGCGGGCACGAGGGCCATGGCGAGGGCGACCGTCAGCACGACCGGCAGGTGGAACATGGCGCGTTTCACTGCGGTGGCTCCCTGTGGTGTGTCGGCCGGAGGGCCGGGACCAGCCGGCCCGAATGCCCGGCAAGGGCCAGGGCGGCAGGGCATCGGACGAAGGCCCGGCCCGCCAGGCCGCCCGAGGGGTGGTTCGGGCACGAGGCAGGGACGACGGCCGCCTCGCGCACGGCAGCGCGTGTGCGCCCCGAGCCGGAGACCGGCGGAGCCCCTGGGCGTCACAGCGTGCGCGGGGCCGGGGCACGAGCAAATCTCCGGTCGATCACGCCCGGCGAAGCCGGAGAAGCCGCCCCGCCCGAAGGACGGCAGGAGCCCCGGGCCCGTGCCCCGGAGACCCGGGGGCACGGAGGCCGGGGCGCGTGGCCCAAAGGCGCAGGTTCCGGGCCGGGGCCCCGGAAGCGGACGTCCGCGCCCCGGAGGGCGCGGGGGCGTGGGGGCGGAGCCCCCGGAAAATCAGGCCGTCGCCTCGAGGCCGCGCTTCAGCGCCGTGCCGATCTCCACCGCGCGACGCGCCTGGAACTCGACCGCCGCCAGGTTCTCCGTGCCGGGGGCCTCGTTGTTGTAGCCCACGTGGCTGGCGCCGTACGGGTTGCCGTTCTTGATGTCGAACTGGATGCCGTCCGCGTAACCGGGCGGAACGATGATCGCGCCCCAGTGGTAGAAGGTGTTGTTCAGCGCCAGGATCGTGCTCTCCTGGCCGCCGTGGGTCTGCGAGGTCGAGGTGAACGAGGAGACGACCTTGTTCACCAGCTTGCCCTTGGCCCAGATGCCGCCCGTGGTGTCGATGAACTGCTTGAGCTGGGCGGCCGGCAGGCCGTAACGGGTCGGCGTGCCGAAGAGGATGATGTCGGCCCACTCGAGGTCGTCCAGGCTCGCCACCGCGATGTCCTTCGTGGCCTCGCGGTGCGCGGACCAGGCCGGGTTGGAGGCGATGGCGGCCTCCGGAGCGAGCTCGGCCACCTGGCGCAGCCGGACCTCGGCGCCCGCCTTCTCCGCCGACTCGGCGGCGGCCAGTGCGAGCTTGTGGACGTTGCCGGTGGACGAGTAGTAAATGACTGCGACATTCGTCACGGTGGTGCGCTCCTTGTCGGAATGCGGGGCAGGGACGGTTCGGAACCGCACCTGACCATCCCGCAGGGGTCATTGAGCCCTCAATCGATTCGCGGCGATTTCGTCACGTGTGGCGCCGGGAGTCCACGGCCGCGCAGGCGGACCGGCGCCGTCAAGACGGCACACCGGGCCCGGCGCTGTTCATCTGACGAAGTATCGGGTGCTGGATACACGCTCCCGTGTCGCAGGCGTCACCCTGTGTCAGATAACGGAAGCCGGCAATCCGTGCGGTCGCTCCCGCCTCCCGGAAGTGCTCGTACACCCCCGGCCCTCGACCGCCGGGTGGTCCCCCGCGGCCGTTGACCTTGTGATCGCCCGGATCCGGCGCCCCCCACGGCCGCGCCGCCGCCGTCTTCCGCCCCGGCCGATCCGACAAGGAGCCACGAGATGAGCAACGCTCGCCTCTCCCCACGGCAACCCGCAGACCCCGTGCCCCGCAGCGGAATGCGCGCGGCCGTCCTGGGGTCCCCCGTCGCCCACTCCCTCTCCCCCGTCCTGCACCGCGCCGCCTACGCCGCCCTCGGGCTGACCTGGTCCTACACGGCCATGGAGTGCGACGAGCGCCGCCTGCCCGCGCTGCTCGACTCGCTCGACGGCTCGTGGGCCGGCCTGTCCCTGACCATGCCGCTGAAGCGTGCGGTGCTGCCGCTCGTCGACGAGGTGACGCCGCTGGCGCTCGACGTCGGCGGCGCGAACACGGTGATCCTGCGCGACGGCCGGCGGTACGGCCACAACACCGACGTCCACGGCATCCTCGCCGCGCTGCGGGAGGAGGGCCTGGGCGGCGACGGCCGGCCCGACGCCGTGATCCTGGGCGGCGGGGCGACCGCGTGCTCGGCGCTGGCCGCGCTGAAGGAACTCGGACAGACCGACATCCCGGTCGTCGTACGGGAGAGCAGCCGCGGCGGGCAGGTGTGCGCGGCGGCCACACGGCTCGGGGTGGCCGTGCGGTACCACGCGTTCGACGAGCTGGGCGACGCACTCGACGGCGCGCGCCTCGTCCTCTCCACGCTGCCGGCCGGGGCGGCGGATCCGTACGCCGGGGCGATCGCGCGCAGCGGCGCCGACGTCTTCGACGTCGTGTACACCGACTGGCCGACGCGGCTCGCGAGGGCCGCCCGCTTCGGCGGTGCGCGGGCGGTCGGCGGACACGCGATGCTGCTGCACCAGGCCGTGCGCCAGGTCGAGTTGATGACCGGCCGCTCGGACGTGCCGGTGGAGGAGATGCGCCGCGCGGTGCGGACGGAGATCGGCCTCCGGGCCGCCTAGACCACGGACCGCCGGATTCCGCACGGAACCTCGGCGCACGGTCGGCTTCGGAAGCGGTGCGGCTTCCGGGCACCGGCGCCTGCTCTCGTGTCGGCGGAGCACGCCGGGGCCGCAGCGCGGGGAACGCCGCGGGCCGGCACGGGGCCGTCGGCCCCGCTCGCTCAGGCGGAGCGGATCAGACTGCGTGCGGTGCGCTCTTCCCGGACACGTGCGGCCGAGAGGGCCACGATGGCGTGTGCCACGGAGCTGAGCGTGACGTGCCGGTGCCAGCCCCCGAACGTACGGCCCTCGAAGTCCCGTACGCCGACGCGCGTGCTGATCTCGGCGAAGTCGCGCTCGACCCGTTCGGTGAGCCTGCCGAGCCGAAGGAGCACGGCGGGCGGGGCCTCGACCAGATTGGTCAGCCACAGCTCCCCCGGCTGCCGCTCCCATCCCGACCAGGCGCCCGCCAGTTGCAGCGGCAGCCCGCCGCCCGGAGCGGGCAGGCTGACCCGCGTACCGGTCACGAGCGCCGAGCGGTTGATCGAGCTGTGCGGATCGACCCACCCGACCTGCCGGGACGCCTTCTTCACCCACTCGATCAACTGTTGTGCCTGGAGCCGGCGTTCACCGTGCCCCGTGGACAGCATCTCGCTCGGCACCAGCAGCGTCGTGCCGCCGATGCGCAGGACGAACGGGACCCCCTTGCGCGCGAAGTTCCGTGCGAGCAGGGTGGCGTCGTGGTCGCGCGCGTCCATCACCACCGGACGGCAGCGAAGCCCCCATGCGCGCAGCGGTTCCAGGACGGCGTGCAGGGCGACGGCGCCGGGATCGGCCTCGCCCTCGCCCTCGGGTATCTCGGCGCGCTTGCGCCTCTCCTTGTCCTGCAGCCAGTCCGCGGGAAGGATCAGCCGCCAGTTGATGGGTGCGCTCTGCTCCTCGTTGGCCAGCCAGACGCCGTACGACTTCTGGCTGTTGACGACCCGCCCGAGCTGCGGCACGAAGGACTCCTCCACCCCCACCGTGTGCTCGCCGGTCTTGACCACGTACATCGGCCGGACCACCCAGGCGTGCGGCAACAGCGTGCGGTCCAGGTGGCCGGCCAGTGCTCTGCGCACCGCCAGCCAGTCCCACGAGGACTTGCTGATGAAGTGGTGCAGCCGCTGTTCGGCCGCGCCGCCGCCGATCACCGACGCGATCGACCGCATGGACTTGCGCCCGGGAATCGAGAGCAGTCCGGAGATGTACCACTCACCGCGTTCACGCTGATCCCGGCGCGGCAGTGACGTGAGCATGCGCTTCGAGAACTCGGTCACGAAGTCGTCGTCGACATCGCCCCAAGCGATGTCCGGTCGTCCTTCCCTGTGCCTGGTCCCTTCCACAGGGCCCCCTTCCCCTGGATGTGACCTGGTCCGCCGAAACCGCACAGCTCGCCGCGCGGAGTGCCAGACCTGGCCAACTCGACCACCATACCAAACCACGCAGTCGGTTTTTATTCGAAACAGGCCAACGACACTCCGTCAGGTCAGAGGAGCAAGCCAGTGGCATATGCAGGAGGGAGGAGGTCAAACACAGGGAAGGGGCAGTTGAGAGCCCCGGGAGGACTGCCACCACGGGCACCTCTCGGGGCTGACAAACAAGGGAGATGGTCGGTTTTCTGTCAGTAACTCGTCACCGGAAAGTCGTCGTCGACTGCTTCCGTACCGCGCGTGCTGTGCCCGCGCCGACCGGTGGCCGGAGGGCGGCGGTCCGGGGGACGGCGGTCGGGCGGCCTGCGCACGGCTCAGGAACCGATCCGGCGGTACGCCTCGTCCTGCAGCGCGCCCTCCGGGTCGTGGAGCAGACCCGGCCTGCCGATGGCGTCGAGCACGACCAGCGGCGCCGCGGCGTCCCCGGAGCCGGCCGTCAGGGCCTTCCGCAGCCCGTCCCACGCCCCACGAGGGTGGGACGTGGGCAGCCCGACGGCGGCGAGGATCTCGCGGTGGCGTTCCACGGAATCGTCGTCCAGCCGGTCCGCGAGCCGGGCCAGTTCGGCGGCGAAGACCATGCCGACGGCCAGGGCGTGCCCCGGCGGTACGCGGTAGTGACCCACGCGCTCGATCGCGCGGCCGAGGGTGTGCCCGTACGCGAGGATCCAGGCCGCCTCGCCGTCCGGCCGGTCGAGGGCGGCGGTCTTCACCCGTACCGCGCGCTCGATCAGACCGGCGGCGTCGCAGCCGGACGGACGGGCGGCCCGCGCCGGATCGGCGGCGATCAGGTCCAGGATCACCGGGTCCCCGACGAAGCCCGCCTTGATCAGCTCGGCGAGCCCGCCGAGATGGCCTCCCTCGGGCACCGTCCCGAGCAGGTCCGGATCGCAGACCACCCCGGCGGGCGGGCGGCACACGCCGACCAGCTCCCGGCCCTCGGGCACGTTGATGCCCGCGGCGCCGCCGACGGCCGCGTCGACCATGCCGAGCAGCGTCGTCGGCACCAGGATCAGCGGCACACCGCGCCGCCAGGTCGCCGCGGCGAAGCCGGCGAGGTCCAGGGTCGCGCCGCCGCCGAAGGCGACCACGGCGTCGGCGCCGGTGATGCCGGCCGCCGCGAACCGGGACCACACGCCCGCCAGGACACCGATCTGCTTGGCCGCCTCGCCCTGCGGGATCTGCAGCACGGCGACCCGGCGGCCGTCGGCGTCCAGCGCCGCGCGAATCGACCGCACCTGACAGCTGAGGGACTCGTCGTGGACGAGGGCGACCGTCTTCGCCTTCTCCGGAAGAAGGCCGATCACCGCGGAGGCGGCCTTCTGGCCGATCAGGACGTCGTACGGCCGCTCACCGCCCGCCCTCACGCGCAGCGGATGACGCCCGCCGAGCGCTTCGGGAGAGGCGGGCACGAGACCTGGGAAGAGGGTGCTCACACGGGCTCCTTCGCTCGTGGGAAGGCCCCCGAGGGCCTGCCCGGCAGCAGGGCGGCGATCCGGCCGGCGACCTCGTCGGGGCGCTCCCCGGGCGCCACCGTCACGGTGTGGCGGGCCAGTCTGCGGTAGATCGGTGTGCGTACGCCGAGGACGGTGCGCAGCCGGCCGCCCGGGTCGTCGGCCAGCAGCGGACGGCTCGCCGCGTCGCCGATCCGGTCGAGCAACTGCTCCAGCGGCACGGCGAGATGGACGACCGTGTGCGAGCGCAGCACCTGCTGGACCGAGGCGTCCAGGACGGATCCGCCGCCCAGCGCGAGGACCCCCGCGTGACGCGCGAGCGCGCGGTGCACCGCCGCCCGCTCCAGCAGCCGGAAATGCGCCTCGCCCGTGCGGTGCAGGATGTCGGCGATCGCCGTGCCCGCCGCCGCCTCCAGGTCGGCGTCCGTGTCCCGGAAGCCGACGCCGAGCAGGCCCGCGAGCAGCCGCCCCACCGTGGTCTTCCCCGCGCCGGGCGCGCCGATCAGCACGGCGGCCGGCCGGCGCTCAGGACGCGAAGGCAAGGCCGTGTCCGGAGAGCGAGTCCAGGGTGTGCACACCCTGCACGGTGGCCTCCACGTCGAAGGCGTGGCGGTGTCCGGGCGGTGCCCCGATGATCTCGGCCGCGCGGGTGGGGATCGGCTGGGCGGCCGCCTCGGCGGACTCCCACAGGAAGATCGCTCCCCACCGCTCGCGGGCCTCGTCGGAGATCCAGGTCTTGAGCACCAGTCCGGGTACGGCCGCGAACCGGTCCACGGCCTCGTCCCGGAGGAAGTCGCGCAGCTCGGCGATGGTGCGGCCGGTGCCCGCGAGCTCCCACCAGACGACTACGGCATGCATGGCTGTTCCTCCTCGGCGGTGAACACCCGCCTGTGTCGGGTCTGTTGTGCGGTCTGAGTGCGGTCTGGCGGCAGCGGCCGCGGGCGCGGTGCCAGGGGGAGGGGACACCGCGTCCGCGGCCCGCCGTCCGTGCCGGTCCGGCGACGGGGGATGGTGCCGGACCGGCGGGCCGACCGGGGCGGGAACGCCCCTGGATCAGTCGGCCGTCAGCGGGGTGAGCAGATCGCCGATGATCCGCACACCGTCCTCGGTCAGGATCGATTCCGGGTGGAACTGCACCGAGCGGAAGCCCGGTCCGCGCAGTCCGTGCACCTCGCCGGTCACCGCGTCCCGGCTCACTCCCACCGGTGCCCCGATGAGCTCGGACCGCACGGTGTCGGTGGCGCTGCGTGCGGCGAACGTGTTGTAGAAGCCCACCTGTTCGGGCCTGCCGAACAGGTCGATCTTCCGCTGCACGCCCTGGTTGGGCCTGTCCCTGCGGACCAGGTCGAGCCCCAGGACGGTGCTGAGCACCTGGTGGCTCAGGCACACCGAGAGGAACGGGATGCCCCGCGCCAGCAGTTCGCGGGTCGCGCCGTGCAGGTGGGCGATCTTCGGGTGGTCCACATCGCGCGGATCGCCGGGGCCGGGCCCGAGCACGACCAGGTCGCAGCCGTCGAAGGTGTACTCCTGGTCGAATCGGCGGACCGTCACCTCCATGCCGAGTGACCGCAGTTGATGCGCCAGCATGCCGGTGAAGGTGTCCTCCGCGTCCACGACGAGGACCTTCCGGCCGGCCAGCGCGGGCACCGCGCGGTGGCGCGCGCCCGGCTCCTGGAGCCAGTACGCCGAGATCGACCGGTTGCGCTGGTCCAGCGCGGCCAGGACGTCGGGGTGCCGGGCGAGCCCGGACTCCGTCGCTCCGAGCGCGGCGAGCAGCCCGGACGCCTTGGCCCGCGTCTCGGCCACCTCGGACTCGGGCCGGGAGTCCCTGACCAGGGTGGCGCCCACGCCGATGGTGACCCGCCCGGTGGCGGAGATCTCCGCCGTCCTGATCATGATGGCCGAGTCCAGGGTCGGGGCGCCCTCCGCGTCCCGGCCGATGAGGGCCAGCACGCCGCTGTAGTAACCGCGGCCCTGGGACTCGTACTTGGCGATCACCTTCGCCGCGCTCTCCAGCGGGCTGCCGGTGACCGTCGGGGCGAACATGGTCTCGCGCAGGATCTCCCGCGGGTCGCGGGTGCTGTGGCCCTCGATGAAGTACTCCGTGTGTGCGAGGCGCGCCATCTCCTTGAGGTACGGGCCCACCACGCGCCCGCCGCCGTCACAGATCCCGGCCATCATCTTGGAGCTCTTCGTCGACCACCATGTAGAGCTCGTCGGCCTCCTTGGGGTCGGCGAGGAAGGCGGTCACGCCCTCCAGCGTCGGCCCGGTCGGGGGATAGCGGTAGGTGCCGCTGATCGGGTTCATCACGGCGGTGCCGCCGTGCAGGCTCACGTGCCGCTCCGGGCTGGCACCGACGAACGTGCGGTCGCCGGTGTGCACGACGAACGTCCAGTACGCCCCGCGCTCGCCCTCCAGAAGCCGTCGGAAGAAGGTCAGCGCGGCGGCCGGCGACCAGTCGCCGATGTCGGCCACGAAGGACCTGCGGATGACGAAGTTGGCGCCCTCGCCGGTGCCGATCTCGTCGGCGAGGATCTCCCGCACGGTCTGCGCGTAGTCGTCGTCGCCGACGTCGAAGCGGCCTTCCGACACCGCGATGGGCCGGTCCGGCAGCCGGTCCAGCAACTCGCCCAGGCTCACCGAGTCCTGGTCGCGCACGGACAGGGTGATCAGCGGGGCGCCGTCGTCGGCCGCCGCGTACCCGCGCTCGGTGATCTGCCGGTAGGGGACGACCACCAGCACCTCGTGCTCGGCGCGCCCGGTGCCGGCCGTCCGCACGCTCCCGCTGGAGGGCACGTCCGCGAGAACGGCCGGCGTGGCCAGCTCTCCGACGATCACGTCGACCCGGTCGGCGCCCGCCGCCTCGGGGCGGTGCAGCAGGGCGAAGGGGGGCGGGTCCGCGGCGAGGACCAGGTCCAGCAGTCCGTGGTCGGTCATCGCGTCCCTCGGCTCTCCGCCGGAGCCAGCTGGTCCAGCACGGTCTTGGTGGTCACGGTCATGGCGCAGCGCTGCGCCGCGTACTCCAGCGCCATCCGGTGGTACTCGAGCGAGAAGTCCGCGATGGCGTCGCCCACGAGGAAGGGCTGGATGTCGTGGGTGAAGGCGTCCGTGGTCGTCATGAGGACGCCGACGTGCGCGTACACACCGCAGACGATGAGCTGGTCGCGGCCGCTGCCGCGCAGCAGGTCGAGCAGTCCGGTGCGGAAGAAGGCGCTGTAGCGCCACTTGGTGAAGACGGTGTCCCCCTCGGCGGGGACGAGTCCGTCGACGACCTTCTTGTGCTCCGGCTCCACGGTCATGCCGGGACCCCAGAAGTCCTTGAGCAGGCCGCGCTCCTCGTCGGTCATACCGCCCGGCTGGGCGGTGTACGTCACCGGGATGCCGAGCTCCGCGCAGCGCTCCCGCAGGGCGGTGGCGTTGCGGACCAGGTCGGTCACCGGTGACTCCCCGGCCGGGAACGGCCGCAGGAAGTACTTCTGCATGTCGTGGACCAGCAGGACCGCTCGTCTCGGGTCCACGGTCCACTGCGCGATGTTCTCCGGCATGTCCCCCTGACCGGGCATCGGGTAGGGGCTGATCGTGGGCAGAGCCATCCGGGATCTTCCTCTCGGCTGATGGGTACGGGGCGGTCAGTGGCCGAGCGAGGCACCGCCGTCCACGGTGAGGTCGTGCATGGTGATGTGCGCTGCCCGGTCGGACAGGAGGAACAGCACGGCGTCGGCGATGTGCGAGGGCTGGGCCAGCCGTCCCATCGGGATGCCGACGCGGAAGGCGCCGGCCACGCCGTCGATCGAGGAGCGCGCCGCGCTGCCGTCGTCCCACAGGGAGGTCAGCATCGGGGTGTCGGTGGAACCGGGCGCCACCACGTTGCAGCGGATGCCGTACCGCGCGACCTCGAGGCCGAGGACCTTGGTGAACATGGTGGACGCGGCCTTGGACGCGGAGTAGGCGGACATGTCCACGCGGGCCGTACCGGCGGCGTTGGAGGCGATCGTGACGATCGCGCCGGAGCCGCGTTCGACCATGCGGTTGACGACCGCGCGGGACATGAAGAACACGCCGCTGGTGTTCACCGCGAAGGTCGTGGCCCAGTCCTGGTCGGTGAGGGCCTTCGCCTTGCCGAGGCGGAGCACGCCGGCGCCGTTCACCAGGTACTGGATGCCGCCGAGCTGCTGCTCGACCGCGTCCACCACGGCATCGACGTCCGCGCTGTCCGTGACATCCGCGGGGTAGGCCTCGGCCACCTGCCCCACCGCGCGCAGTTCCTTGGCCAGTTCCTCCAGTGGCTCCAGATTGCGGTCGACCATGGCGACAGCGGCGCCGTCGGCCGCCAGAGCACGCACCACTGCTTCGCCGATGCCGCCGGCCGCACCGGTGACGAGGGCTACCTTCTTTTCCGTCTTGTCGACATTCATCGTGGTCCCAAAGCTCGGGGATTGCGGCGGCCGGGGCCGCCGGGATTCCGTGGGCTGTAATGCCGCACCACGAAATCCCGGCGGCTCGCCGCCATTTCCTGCTGCGGATGTACGGGTGTGGCTGCCGCACGAATTCCGGACCCGTGCGGTTTCTCGTGAGACGTGCCGGCCGTTTCCGTCACGTCGTGCGGGTCGCGCCGTTCCTCGTGCCGTCCGCCTAGACGTGCCAGGCGGCGGCGACCTCCAGGGCCTGCCGGGGGTTGAGCCGCGGGTCGCACAGGCTCGTGTACTTGTCCCCGACCCGGTCCAGCAGCGAGGCGTCGTGGACGCACTCGGAGACCGCGTCGGGCGTGGTCTCCAGATGCAGTCCGCCCGCCGTGCCGCCGGCGTCGGTGACGGCCTTCTGGAACTCCTCGACCTCACGGATCACCGTGGTGACGAGGCGGGTCTTGAAGCCGTCGGGCGATCCGAACGTGTTGCCGTGCATCGGGTCGCACAGCCAGATGACCGGGTGTCCGGCCTCCCGCACCGCGGAGACGAACGCGGGCAGCCGCTCGGCGACCCGGTCGGCGCCCATCCGGGAGATGAGCGTCAGCCGGCCCGGCGTACGGTCCGGGTCGAGCCGCTCGCACAGCGCGAGCAGCCCGTCGCGGTCCATGCTGGGACCGACCTTGCACGCCACCGGGTTGGCGACGGAGGCGAGCAGGTCGACATGTGCGCCGTCCAGCTGCCTGGTCCGGTCGCCGATCCACGGCCAGTGCGTCGAGGTGAGGACCAGGCGGCCCTCCTCGTCGCGGCGCAGCTGCGGGAGCTCGTAGTCGAGCACCAGCGCCTCGTGGCTCGTCCACACCGGTGCGTCGACCGGCGAGAGCGAGCGCACGGACCGCGACCGCAGGGCGTCCATCGCCGTCGCCGCCGCGTCGTGCCCGGACAGCAGCCGGCCCGGGTCGGGCCTGCGCAGTTCCGGGTCGGCCTCCGGGCTGTTGACCAGGTGGCCGCGGTAGACCGGCAGTTCGACCCCGCCGACGACCTCGGTCGAGCTGGAGCGCGGCTTGCCGAACTGCCCCGCCATCCGGCCCACCTGAAGGACCGGACGCAGCGAGTTCAGCGACATGACGCCGGCGAGGGCGTCCAGCAGCGCCGTCTTGCGTATGACGTGCTCGGGCTGGCATTCGAGCGGGTCCTCGGCGCAGTCGCCCGCCTGGACCACCTGGAGCAGCCCCTCGGCCACCTCTGCCAGCAGATAGCCGAGGGTCCGTATCTCCTCCACCGCGACGAGTGGTGGTCGGAGGGAGAGCTCGCGCACGGCCTGGGCAGCGGCCCCGGCGTCCTCCCATTCGGGCTGCTGCAGAGCCGGCAGCCTGCGCCAGCGCTGCGTTTCGCTCTCAGGAAGCACTTCTCCGAATCCGGTCGGCCTTTCCGAGATTGTTTGACTCGTCACCCAGGACCTCCATCGTGAGAATTCCCCATCGTTGCTACGGCTCCGGCGTATCGACTCCCATCCCGTCCCGGATTTCCGAGAATCGAACCCCAACTCGAGTTTCGGGGTGGGAATTTGATGGGTCAAAACCGACCTTCGCACTTCGTCACGTGATGCAGGCGCCGTATTTTCACGACAAAGTCGGCCCTTTTTTGTGTCAGGTGGCGGCGAATCCAGAAAGTATCGGCACTACCTGGTCAGGTCGTGCGGGCGCAAAAAAGCCGCCCGTCCTTTTTCCTTCGGGAAAGAGGACGGGCGGTATTTTTCGCCGGAGAGCGGGTCAGGCCACCGGCACCGTGGTGCGGCGCATGCGCAGCGCGCCCTGGCCGAGGACGACCCGGTCGGCCGGCAGCACCAGCAGCATCTGGTCGGTGATGCGGCCCGTGAGCGTCACACCGGTGCGCTCCAGTTCGAGCACCGGCACCTGGCCGCGCAGCCCGAAGCGGGCCCGCTCCTGGGCGTACGGCATCCGGCAGCGCAGGTCGTCGACCAGCTGGAGCGGCTCCTCCCAGCGGCGCAGCGGCCACAGGGCCGGGACCTGCGGCACGGACACCGCCCGCGGCAGCCAGATCCGCGCCGTGCACAGCAGGGTGCCGCCGATCCGGTAGCCGAGGCCCAGCCGCAGGCCGAGCCCGCCCCCGCCGCCGTCCTCCTCGTCGCCGACGGCCCACTCGGGCGCCGGGCCGACCTCGGCGTCCAGCGCGTCGACGGACACGTCGTACCCGGCCGACTCCAGCGCCTCGGCGACCGGGTCCGTCCGTACGGCGCGGATCCACGCCGCCTCGTCGAGCGGCAGCCGGACCGTGCTCTCTTCCATCCGCATCATGTTCTTCTTCCCCGTGGACGCGCGGCGGCTGCCGGACGTACCGGAGCCCGGCCGCCCCCGCAGGACGGCCGGACCCCGCGGCCACAATTGGTGACGAACGATCAACATACTGTGGAGCGAGGCGCGTTGGCGAGGAGGATCGACATCCCCTGAGGGCCTGGTCGGTCAGGCCCCGGCCCGCCCACGGAAATCGGCGGTGCTTCGTGCGCAGCGACTCTGCCGGTGGCCGCGCGCCGCGGACAACACATGGCGGCCGACCTTGTCATATGCCCGGGGCGCGCGGGCAGTCCTCGCGCCCCCGGGCGGCCGTCATCCCCGCGGCAGCCACTTCTCGTCGAGCGCGATGGCCCTGAGCTGCTCCATCGTCAGCGCCGGCAGTTCACGGCCGGCGTCCTGTCCCTGACCGGGCGCGTTGAACGCCATGATCACGACGCGGAACCCGTCGGGCCGCAGCGTGTCGACGGTCCAGCCGACCGTCCCCACACCGCCCTTCCGGTCGGGATCGGCCTCCTTGCTCTCCAGCACCCGCGTGCCGTCCGGCAGGGGCGTCGCATCGGCGAAGTGCGGGGAGAGGTCGCCCATGCCCGGCTGGACGTTGATCTGGACGAAGCTCCTGCCCCTGCCGTCGTCCACGACGACGAAGCCGTACCCCGCGTCACCGTCCGCGTCGGTGACCTCCAGGCCCTTCGGCAGCAGCTCGGCGAGCGTCTTGGTCACCTCCTGCCCGGAGGGCTCCCCGGGCCTGGTCTCCTCGGGCCGCGCGGCGCCCGCCTCGGCGCGGTAGTCCTTCATCAGCGGCTGCCAGGAGGCGTCCGTGACCAGGGCCTTCATCTGCTCGGCGGTGAGCGGCGGCGCCGACCGGGTGATCTCGCCGCCCTTCTCGGCCGGCGAGTCGTACTCGCTCGCGTCGACCAGGACCCCCTGCGGGGTGATCATGGTCGCCCGCCACTGCTTCGCGCCCTCGTCCCTGCCGTACACGAAGCCCTTGAGCAGCATGTACCGGGAGCCGTCCGCGAGGGTCTCTGCCGTGCAGGAGTCGTGGTCGACGAGCGCCGTGGAGGGGCAGGTCACGTAGTCCGCGCCGCCCTTCGGGTCGACGGTGTTCAGGCTGAGCGAGATCCGCGCCTCGCCCTTCCCGTCGTCGAGGACGACGGCGGCGTACGGCATCGAGCCCGGGCCCTTGCTGCTGCCGCGTCCTCCCTCCTGGACGACGTCTCCCTCGGGCAGCAGCGCCTTGAGCGCGGCGATCATCTCCTCGGCGCCGATCACGCCGTCGGTCTTCTCGACCGTCAGGCCGGGCGCCTCCCCCGCGGAGGCGACCGAGCCCTTTCCGCCGCCGGTGTCCCGCTCCCCGAGCACACCGGTGGCGTACGTGCCGGCCAGGCCGACCGCCGCCAGCGCCAGCGCGCCGCCGGCCACGGCCGCGCGGCGCACGGCCAGGCCGCGGCGGCCCCGGCGCAGTCCGCCCTCGACCAGCGCGGGCCGGTCGGCGGGCCGGATGCTCTCACAGGTGCGATGCAGCGCATCGCCGAGTTCGTCCTCGAAAGGCATGGGGAACCACACTCTCTGCTCGACGGTGGGGAGGAAGTGTTCGGGGAGCGCGCCCGCACGTGCGGCGCACCCGGTGCTCAGCGGGCGGCGAGGTCCACGAGGCTGCCGCCCAGGTGTCCACGGAGCTTGGCGAGCGCGCGCACCGCCCGGGTGCGTACCGCTGCCGGGCTGACGTTCATGGCGTCCGCGGTCTCCTCGATGCTGCGGTCCTCCCAGTACCGCAGCACCACCACCGCGCGGTCCTTCGGGGACAGCCGGCCGAGCGCGCCGAGGAGGGCGAGCCGCAGCTCGGGATCGTCACCGGACGGGCGTGCGCTGTCGGGGAGTTCGCCGACGGGACGCTCGGCGGCGGAGCGCCGGCGCTTGTGCGTGAGAAAGCAGCGCACGAGCACGGTCTGCGCGTAGGCGGCCGGATTGTCGATGCGGGAGACGCGTCCCCAGAGCATGTACATCCGGCCGAGCGTCTCCTGCACCAGATCCTCGGCGAGGTGACTGTCACCGCTGGTCAGCAGGCACGCGGAACGGTAGAGGTGCGTGGCGCGACTCGCCGCGAACTCTCTGTACCCGTCTGCTCGCGACGCTCTCATGTCCCTGACCACTCCCCCTCGGTGACGCCTTCACCCCACTGACGCGACGGCACACGGGATATGTTTCACCGGAGATCTCAGGCCCCGTCCGCGAACCGGTGGTCGGCCTCCGGCTGCGGGATCGAGGGCGCGGGCGCGTCGGGCTCCGACGCCGTCAGGCGCAGCAGTTCGCGCAGTTCGGCGAGTGTCTTCTGGTGCGCGCCGTCGAACGCCTCCAGCGTTTGCACCGCGGCCCGCCACTGCTCCCGTGCCTCGCCCACGCGCCCCGCCGACCGCAGCAGCAGCCCCCGCTGGTGCCGGGCGAGGCCCACCATCTGCGCGTCGGCCCGCGCCTGCGCGCTCTCCAGCAGGCGCGCGCACTCCACCGCCGCCTCCTCGTCGCGCCCGAGCCCGCGCAGGGCCCGGACGAGTCCCACACGGCCCTGGGACTCGCCGTGCCAGGGCCCGTCGTCGCCGAGGATGCGCAGGCACTCCTCGAAGTGGCGCAGGGCGGCGGCCGGTTCGCCGAGCGTGAGATGGGCGTAGCCGATGTTGCAGTGCGAGGTCTGGACGAGCACGTCGCCGCCGAGCCGCACGCCGATCTCCAGCGCCCGCTCGTGGTGGTCGATGGCGGCCCGGGCGTCCGTGTGCTCGTAGAGGTTGCCGAGCGCGATGAGGACGACTCCCTCGGCGTACGCGTCGTCCATGCGGTGGACGATCTCCAGGCTCTCCCGCAGGACCTCGGCCGCCTCCTCGTACCGTCCCAGGGCCTCCAGCAGGAGCCCCTGGTTGCTGAGGCTGCGCTGCATGCGGCGCTCGTTGCCGAGTGCGCGCCAGGCCGCGAGCGCTCCCTCGTTGAGCGGCAGGGCGCGGTCCGGGCGGCCGCTGAGGAAGTGCAGTCCGGCGAGGTCGCTCAGCGCGTTCGCCTCCGACTCGGCGTCGCCGTGGGCGCGGGCCGCGTCGAGGGCGATCCGGCCCACGACGGCCAGCTCCTGGAGCCGGCCGCGGTGCCGCAGCAGGAGGGACCAGGCGCGGACGAGGAGGGGGACGGTCCGCGAGGCGAAGGCGTACCGCTCGGTCAGCGCGACCGCGTTCGCCACTTCGGAGTCGCACCAGGCCAGCGCCGTGTCGCCGCAGGAGAAAGGTTCCGCCTCGCCGATCGGCTCGGGCAGGCGCAGTTCGGTGTCCGAGCCGACCGGGGACAGCGTCAGCGCCGCCTGCCGCGCCCGTTCGCCGTACCAGCGCAGCACGCGCTCGACCGCCGCCTCCGTACCGCCGGCCCGCTCGGCCAGCTCACGGGCGTAGTCCCGTACGAGGTCGTGCGGGACGAACCGGCCGTACGACACCTCCTGGAGCAGTGCCACCTCGACCAGCCGGTCCAGGGCCGCCGCCGCCCGCGGCTCGTCGGTGTCCATCAGCCGGGCCACGGCGGGCACTCCGTACTCCGGCAGGTCCACGGCGCCGAGGCCGCGCAGCGCGAGCGCCGCGTCGGGGTCCAGGCCGTCGTGGGCGACGGCGAGCGAGCCGCGCACGCTCAGGTCGTCGTAGTCGAGGTGGTCGAGCCGCCCGGCCTCCGCGTCCAGCAGCCCGGCGAGCACGTCGGGGGTGAGCGCGCTGCGGGCGGCGAGCCGGGCGCCGACGACCCGCAGCGCCAGCGGCAGCCGCCCGCACAGCTCGACCAGCCGGTCCAGCCGCTCGCCCGGGCCGCGCCCGGAGACCGCCCGCACCAGCTGCTCGCTGTCACCGGTGCTCAGCGGAGCGAGGGGGAAGCGCTGGGCGCCGTCCAGCGCGGTCAGCGGGGAACGGCTGGTGACGACGACCGCACACCCCGGCCCCGCGGGCAGCAGCGGCCGCACCTGCGCGGCGGACGCCGCGTCGTCGAGCACGAGGAGCGTGCGGGTGGGCGCGAGGACCGAACGCAGCAGTGCGGTCGCCGCGTCGGGCGCCTCCGGCATCTGACACGGTCCGACACCCAGGTCCCTGAGCAGCGCGGCAACGGCCTGGGGCGCCTCCAGCGGAGTCATGCCGGGGGTCGCACCGTGCAGATTCAGGTACAGCTGCCCGTCGGGGAAGTCCTCGCGGAGCGTGTGCGCGACATGGGCGGCGAGCGCGGACTTGCCGACCCCCGCCATACCGGAGACGACGACGACGGCTCCGCCGCCGGCGAGCACGGTGCGCAGCGCCGCGACGGTCTCCGCGCGGCCGGTGAAGTGAGCGGGACCAGGCGGCAGTTGTGCGGGCAGCCGCCGCTCGGGGACCTGCGGCGGGAGCGACTGCGGGCGCGGCGACTTCGCGACCGGGCCGCGCAGCACCTCCTCGTGCGCCTGCCGCACCGCCGGTCCGGGTTCCACGCCCAGCTCCTCCACCAGCGTGCGGCGCAGCGAGCGGTACACGTCGAGCGCCTCCGCCTGCCGGCCCGTGCGGTGCAGCACCAGCATCAGCTGCCGGTGGAACGCCTCCCGCAGCGGGAACTCCGCGACCAGTGCCGCAAGTTCCGGACCCAGCCCGTCGTGCCGGCCGAGCGCCACCTCGGCGTCGTAGCGCCACTCCAGGAGCAGCAGCCGCGACTCCCGCAGCCGCCGCACGAGCGCGGGCTCGGCCTCGTCGGGACCGTAGACGCCGGCCAGCGGGCTGCCCCGCCACAGCGCGAGGCCGTCCCGCGCGGCGGCCACGACAGCGGCCCATTCCCCGCGGCCGTACGCGGCACGCGCGGTGCGCACCTGCTCCTCGAACACCTCGGTGTCCAGCTCGCCGGGCGCCACCCGCAGCACGTACCCGGGCGCCACGGCCCGCAGGCGGCCCTCCTCCGCGAGGATGCGGCGCAGCCGGGTCACGTGGTTGTGCAGGGAGGCGTGGGCGGACGCGGGCGGTTCGTCGCCCCACAGCGCTGCCTTCAACTCGTCGACGGGGACGACCTTGTTCGGGCGCAGCAGCAAGGTGGCGAGCAGCGCGCGGATCTTGGCACTGCCCAGGTGCTGCGGCTCACCCGCGGCATCGTGCACGGCGGGCGCGCCGAGCAGGGCGAACCGCATCGTCTTCCTCCCCGTACCCGCCCGTCCGTGGGCGCCGGGCCCATGTTAGCGATCTGTTGGAGAGGGCTGTTTGGATCGGTTCATCGGATCCGGCCCGCTGGTGCTCGGCGTGGGGAAGCCACACTCGGGGGAGTGTCGCCGCCGCGGCCGGATTCGCGGACAGAGAGAGCCCCGGTCACCTCGGGTGCCGGGGCTCTCGTCCGTTCGTCCTCGGCTCAGGGGGACGCCGCGCCGGGCGGATCGCCCGCGGTCCTCATGAGTTCCGCGACGAAGAGCAGGCTCCTGGCGGCGAAGTACCCGTCACGGTCGTCGTGCCACGCCGCGGGCAGCGTCCTCGGCTCCAGCCGTTCCACGCACGACGCGAGCACCGCACGGCGGTGCGGGTCCAGCTCACCCCCGGCCGCCACGCACTCCGCGGCCAACCGGTCCATCTCCCCTACCAGCCCCTCGCGTTGGGTCCCGCCCCGCCGCAGCCCGCGCCGCCAGTGGTCCAGCGCGTGCGGAGCGGCCTCGCGTGGGGCGCCGTACCAGTAAGCGGGTACGAGGGGATTCGCCTCGCCGGGCCGGGGACTGCGCAGTCCCCGGCGCTTGGCCTCGCCCCGTTTCTCCGCGTACGCCCGCACATCCGCCTGCCACAGCGATCTGCTGGCCCGGATGACGCCGAGGGCCCGCAGCAGCGCCGCCTCGTCGTGCCGGAACGGCCCGGCCTTCGCCTCCAGGTAACTGACCGTCGCCTGGAAGCCGATCGGCCGGTACAGCTGCGCGCACGACCGCAGGGACACGACCCGGTGCCCGTACGGCAGCGACGCGTCACGGACCTTGCGCGCGAAGTTGTCGAATCCCGTGGAGCCGCCCCCCCTCGTGCCACGTGGCCGCCTCACGGCAACAGCTCCAGCGGTTCGTACTGGTGTGGCCTGCCACCCGTCCATTCCACCCACGTCGGGTCCTCCAGCACCACCGCCCCGGTCTCGCCCGAGCGGCGGACGAGCTCCAGGACCTCCTCGTCGGAGTGGGCCAGACCCATGATCCGTCCACGCACGGTGACACGCCGGCCGCCCGAGGGGGAGATCCGGTGCACGACGATGGGCGGGTTCCCGGCCATGGCTCCAGCGTGCTCCGACCGCCGCGCCCATGCCAGGTCCGCGCCCCCGCCAGGTCCGCGGCACCGCGCGCCACTACCGTGGACAGGGGGCCGCCGCTGCCGTTGACAGGGGTGGTCACCGTTGCTTGGATGCGCGGCAAGCGCTTTCCCGGCTGACCCTGGAGCCCAGGTGCATCTTTCGCGTCGCGCCCTGTTGTCCGTGTTTCCCGCGGTGGCCCTGCAGGCCGCGGCACAGTCCCGGGCGTCGGCGGCGCCTCGCCGGGCCCCGGGAGGCGCCGATGCCGTCTCCGACCACGCCACGTTGCTCCGCAACACCGCCGCGGTGTTCGCCGGAACCGCCGAGTCCAACGCCCGGCCGGAGGTCGCCCCGAAACTCGCCTCCATCGAGTCCACGGCGCGGACCCGGCTCGCCGCCCTGGACGACGCCGGACCGGGCGAGCTCTTCAAGGGCGTCCCGCTCGGCACGAGCGACCCGAACCTGAACAGGTCGTTCCAGTACCTCTACGAGATCGCGCTCGCCACCCGCACCCCCGCCTCGGACCTGCGGGACGATCCGGCGGTGCGGCGGCGGGTGGTCGACGGCCTGGTCCACCTCCACGAGAGGTACTACGGCGACCAGTCGAAGGGCTATTACGGCAACTGGTTCACCTGGGAGATCGGCATCTCCGCCCATGTGAGCAAGATCCTCGTCCTCCTCGGTGACGACATCACGGCCCTCGCCGCCGGTCTCCCGGCCGCCTACGTCGCCTCGATGGACGCCTATCTGCGCAACGGCAGGGACGGCGACGTCGACCTCGACTCGCGGTTCCACACCGGTGCCAACCTGGCCGACATCACGACGAACCGGATCCTCCAGGGCGCCGTCCTCGGCGACGACGCCCGCATCCGCAAGGCCGTCGCCGACCAGCTGACCGTCTTCGCGACGATCGACCCGTACGACCTGCGGCACGGCGTCACCGACGGGTTCTACGCGGACGGCTCCTTCGTCCAGCACGACTCCGTCGCCTACACCGGCTCGTACGGCAAGGGCCTGCTCACCCGTGTCGTCCAGACCGTCAAGATCCTCGACGGCACGGCCTACGCGCCCGGCGAGGACCTCACCGGCACGGTCCGGCGCTGGGTGACCGACGGTTTCGCCCCGGTGATCTTCGAGGGCTGGATGATGGAGATCGTCAAGGGCCGCGGGGTCTCCCGGACCACGACCGGCTACAGCGACGTCGCCGCGGTCGTCGAGGCCGTCGTCGACCTCTCCTCGTACGCCACCGGCGCCGACGCCGCCGCGCTCGCGGCCTACGTCAAGCACGTCCACCGGTCGTCCAAGTCACCCCTGGACCCCACGGGTTTCGTGTCGCCCGTCAGCATCGCCCGCCACGCGGACATCGTCGCCTCACCGGTCCCCCCGAAGGACCTGACCCCCGCCGCGCACCACACCGCCTTCAACGCGATGGACCGAACCGTCCACCGCCGGCCCGGCTACGCCTTCGCCCTCGCGCGCAGTTCGGCGCGCATCAGCAAGTACGAGTACATGAGCGGCGAGAACCTGATGCCCTGGTTCCAGGGCGACGGCGCCCACTGTCTCTACCTCTCGGGCGAGGACCAGACCGGGGCGTACGGCGTCGACTACTACACCGCCGTCTCCCCCTACCGCCTCGCCGGTGTCACCGCCCCCGTGGAGGCCCGCCGTACGGTCCCCGAGCTCTACGGCGGCCTCTGGTACGACAACCCGGCCCGCGGCTTCACCGCGTCGTCGACGTCGCAGAACACCTACGTCTACTTCCCCCGCGCCACGAACGCCTTCTCCGGCGGCGCCCGCCTCGGCGCCTACGGCACGGCCGGCATGGTCCTGGCCGACGACGTCCCGTGGACCGCGAAGCAGGCCGGCGCCCTCCCCGACGACTTCGTGGCCTATCGCGGTGCCCGCGCCACGAAGTCGTGGTTCCTGCTCGACGACGAGATCGTGGTGCTCGCGGCGGGCGTGGGCGACCCGGCGGGCCGCGCGGTGACGACCACGGTCGACGCCCGGATCGCGGCCCCGTCGGACACCGTCACCCTCACCGGCGGCCTCCGCGACGGCACCCCGTGGTCGGGCACCGGCACGGCGCCCCTGGCCTGGCTGCGGTACGCCAACACCACCCGCGGCACCGCGGTCGGCTACGCCCTCCTGGACGGCCCCGAGCCCACGGCGGCCCTGGAGCCGGTGACCCGCAGCCGCCGGGTGGTCCGCCAGGCGAATCCGGCGGCTCCGGTGACGAAGCAGGTCTTCACGCTCTCGCTCGACCTGCCCGCCGGGGCCCCGCCCACGGCGATGGCCTACGCCATCCTCCCCAACGCCACCGCCCGCCGGACGGCCTCCTGGGCAAGGGGTCCCCTGACCGTCCTGACCAACACGCCCGAGGCCCAGGCGGTGAAACACGCACACCTGGGCCTCGTCGCCGCGAACACCTTCGCCCCGGGCACCCACCACGTGGAACACCTCGCGATCGACGGCCCGGCCTCGGTGCTCGTCCGCAGGAACCCGGACGGCACGACGGCGCTCGCGGTCTCCGACCCGACGACGGAGCGCCGGACGATCGCACTGACACTCCGCGGCCGCACCCTGCGACCGGTCTGCGCGGACGAGGGGGTCCGGGTCGCGCCCGTCCCCGGCGGAACTCGCATCGAGGTGACGACGCACCAGGCGTACGGGCGCAGCTTCGTGGCGACGCTGCGGTGAGGGGCGCCGGGGGGGCGGCGCGCTACGGGAGCCTCCGGGACCGGCCGTCGCCGTCGGGGCCGGTGAGCGCCGCGATGTCCTCGGCCGTCCAGTGGCCGGCCGCACCGGGACATGCGTACTGGTGAAGAGGCAGGGTTCGAACCCTGCGCAATTCGCTGGTGTGTGGGGCCCGTGCGACGCCTGCCTCGCCCCGCATTGCCCTCGGGTCCCCCGTGCGTGCGGCTGCTGCGACGGGCGGAAACAGCGTGCTGCAACGACGCGCTGTTGCTACTCTCGGACGCATGATCACGCCTTCGCCTCAGCACCGGATGATGCCCCGTCGACGGGGCTGCTGAGTACGGACGCGTACCGAATCCGAGGCCCCGGGACGGGGCCTCGATGGTTGTGCGATCAGGCCTCGCTACCCGGTAGGAGGACCGATGAGCGCACGACGGCACTACATCACCACGACCATTCCGTACGTCAACGCCCGCCCCCACCTGGGCTTCGCCCTGGAGCTCGTCCAAGCGGACACGTTGGCCCGTCACCACCGCCGCCGAGGCGAGCAGGTCCGGCTGCTCAGCGGAACCGACGACAACTCTTTGAAAAACGTCCTGGCCGCCGAAGCAGCCGGCGTCGACGTGCAGTCGTTCGTCGACCGCAACGCCGACGCGTTCGCCGCGTTGCGTGGTCCCCTGGCGCTCTCATTCGACGACTTCATCCGCACCAGCAGCGACCCGCGTCACCGCGTCGGAGTCGAACGGCTGTGGCGCCGGTGCGCCGCGTCCGGCGACCTCTGTCGCAAAGAGTACGAAGGCCTGTACTGCGTTGGCTGCGAGCAGTTCTACACCCCCGACGAACTGATCGATGGACGGTGTGGCGAGCACGGCACCGAACCTCAGCTCGTCGCGGAGGAGAACTGGCCGGCTGTCCCGCTACGCCGACCGCCTCCATCAGCTGATCTCGAGCGGTGACCTGCGCATCGAGCCTGCCGCCCGCCGCAACGAGGTCCTCGCCCTCATCGAAACCGGCCTGCACGACTTCTCCGTCTCCCGTTCCCACACTCGCGCCCGAGGCTGGGGCATCCCCGTGCCGGATGACCCGAGCCAGGTCGTCTACGTGTGGTGGGACGCCCTTGGTAACTACGTCACCAGCCTTGGATACGGCACCGGTGACACCGCCTACGACCAGTGGTGGGCAACCAGCGAGCGCCGCGTCCACCTGGTCGGCAAGGGAGTGGTGCGCTTCCACGCCGTGTACTGGCCGGCCATGCTGCTGTCGGCCGGACTCCCACTGCCCACCGACCTCCTGGTCCACGACTACCTCACCGTCGACGGGCGCAAGATCAGCAAGTCCGCCGGAACCGCCGTCGACCCGGCTGCGCTGGCCGCGACCTATGGCACCGACGCGGTGCGCTGGTGGCTCCTGCGCGATGTACCCCGGGTCGGGGACGCCGACTTCACACCCGACCGCCTGACCACCCGCGCGGATGCGGACTTCGCCGGAGGTCTGGGCAACCTCGTCCACCGCATCGTGACCATGGTTCACCGCTTTCGCGGGGGAACTGTCCCCGTCTCGGCCACTGCACCTTCCAGTGGGCCGGCGCTGGTGGAGATCTACCGGAAGGTCCCTGGTCTCGTCGATGCCGCCTTGGCCGACTTCGACTTCCGGCGCGCCCTTCGCGCCGTCTGGAACATCGTGGAGGAAACCAACCGATGCATTGATGCCACCCGGCCATGGGAACTGGCTCGGGAAGAGCGGCAGGGCAACGGTGAAGCAGCGAAGCGGCTCGACACTGTCCTCGTCACGCTGGTCACCGCATGCCGCGTGCTGGCCGATGAACTACGCCCGTTCATCCCTGATGCCGCGACGCGAATCACCGGACAGCTGACACCGGTCGAGGGGCGTCTGCCCGCAGCACAGCCGCTTTTCCCGCGCCTGCAGGAGGACACGCAGCCAGCGTGACACCGGTGCTGCATGAACCTGGCCGGTGGGGTCGTCCTGGCGGCACGGTTGGTGACTCAGGCGCCGCGACGGATGAGCATGGACACTCTCGCAGAGTCACGGGGACGGAGCGCAGGGGCGCGGCCGTGTCCCGGCAGCCCGGGTCCGTACGCGCGCCCCCGGGAGTTCGCCCACCCGCGAGGTAGCAGTGGAGGCGGGCACCGCATCGGTCGTGCGGTGAACCCAGGACTCTCGCGGCCCAGTTCCGGCGTCCTCACGGTCGTCCGACATGTCGGGCCACGACAGGCCGCATCACCGGCCGCCCCCGCGCACGACCACGCCGAAGCGTCCAGCGGCGCAGGGGCGTTGACGTCTGCGCGGGACACGGTGACGAGGGTTCGCTGCCGCCTGCTCACCCGAAAGGCCGTCAGCCGGTGAGCCGATTCAGCAGGTGCTGTGTTTCCTTGATGCGCTCGACGCACAGCACGTGAAACGTGTCCACGGAACGTCCCGCGGCCGACTGGAACAGGTCGACGACCAGTTTCAGCCAGCTCGGCTTGCCTGAGCTCCTCGAACGCCGCGTCGATGCGCTCCTGGTCGACCGACGCACCGGACTCCAGACGGACGCGCTCGCGCAGCACAGCCACCCGCTGTGACTGGAAGCGATGGTCGAGCGGCTCGACCAGACGTGACGGCACGTCCCCCATGGGACGCGTCACCGAAGTGAAGTGATCACAGGGAGAAGGCCCCTGCCCCGCGCAACAGAAAACCCCAGGTCAGCGACTATCTGACCTGGGGCTTCAATGGAGCCGCCTTCGGGATTCGAACCCGAGACCTACGCATTACGAGGCCGTCAGAGATCGTGACGGCGTGTGGCACGTGGTCGCATCAGATCCTGTTTCCCCAGATCAGCACCCAGGTCACGGTCCCGCTGTTCGCATGCCTCGCTGCACCGTCCACAGGCGTCCGCGCTCCCCTTGCGCTCCCCACCCGATGGCAAAGCGCGAAATCGACCTGTACAGCCGGGTGGGGACGCCATGGTGGCACAGCTTGTCGAGATCGCACATACAAGATGACCGGCACCACTCGCAGGCCCCTCGCCCACATCCCTCACGCCGCCGTGCACAGCGGCACGCGCAGCAGCAACAGCAGGCCGACGAGAGACGGTCCGTTTGCGCCTCGGGTGTCACGGCCACCTGCTCTTCGACACCTGTGGGCTCGGGTACGTCGATGTGAAGCAGCTTGAGCAGTCGGCGGTGAGGACCCGGTACGCGTTGCCCAGACGCAGGACGGTGCACGGATACCGGCCGCGCTTGGCAAGGTCGTACCCCGTGGTGCGGCTGAGAGACAGCGTGCGGTTCGCCGTCTCCAGGTCCACGGCTGCAGGCAGCGCGAGCAGTCCCTCGCGCGACAGCCCGCGGGAGCATCGTCGCGCTTGATGATCACAGAGGATCTGTACCCCGTGAGGCAATCCGCCACCTGCCTCCAGGCAACCCGCAGTGCCGCAGAATCACCCCGCGCAATAACAAGGCTTTTGTTAAGGTGGCTCCATGGCCACCGCTCCCGAGCCCGCTCCCGGTGAAGGCCCAGTCCGCCCTGTCTCCGTCTCCCTCCACGAAGGCACCATCGCCGCCCTCAAGGCACGCACCGGCAAGCGTGGCATGTCCGCCTACGTCGAAGCCCTCATCCAGCGCCAACTCGAGCGTGACCGGCTGCGCGAACTCATCGAAGACGCGGAGACCGAGCACGGGCCGGTGGATCAGGCAGCGGTCGAGGCCAAGCGGGCGCTCCTGCGCGGTGACGCAGCCGGCTCGGCGGACGCCGCGTGAGCGGCACCCTCGTCCTGGACTGTGAGGGTCTGTCCAAACTCGTACGCCGCACCCCCGAGCTCACCGAGTGGCTGGCCGCCGCCGAAGCCGAGGACATCCGCGTCATCACCAGCTCCGTCACTCTCGTCGAAGCCCGCGACCCCAAAACCAATCAAGCCCGCTTCGACTACGCCGTCTCCCGCGTCAACATCATCCCGCCCACTGAAGCCGTCGCCCGCCACGCCAGCAAACTCCTCGCCGCGGCCGGCCTCCACGGCCACAAGTACGCCCTCGACGCGATCGTGGCCGCCACCGCACTGGCCTCGCCTTCCCCCGTGATCGTCCTGACGTCAGACCCTGAGGACCTCCTGATGCTGTGCGGCCCTGGCATCCGTGTGATCAAGATCTGACGCAGTGCGATGCTGGGCCGGCCACGACCTCCGACTCCCTGCTGATCGACACAGTTCTGTCCATCTGGGCGCCTGCTGTCGGTGCACTGAAGTAGGCTGTCTTTCCGCACGGTCCGGACCGCTGGTAGCACCGGGGGCACCAGCCGCGACTCAGACACTTCCCGTCCGGGAGCGCGCCAGTACCGCGCTCACCAGCGGTGATCTCCTTCTTCGCATGCGCTCCCTCAAGGTTGCGCACCCAAGCGTCCCCGGAGTCTCCCGCATGGCTACCGAGCCCGAATTCACACCCGTCGTCGACTTCCTGTGCGAGCACAGCCCCAGCAAGAGCCGTGTCATGGCTTTGATCGGTCCGTACCATGGCGCTCGTTCGCTCACCGGAGTGCTGACCTGCAAGGACAACGCACACCAAGCAGTCCAGCTGCTGCGCCGCGCGCTGGCTTCCCGCGACACCGCAGCCGTCGCGGAAGACCTGCACGCTCTGACCGCGGCACTGCCCGACGCCCCTGCCAGCTCCCTGCGCACGGCCACGGCCCACGCAGCCTCAGGAACATGGCCCGCGCCCGCAGGCACGACGTTCTGCCCGCTTGACGAAAACCTCGGGGAGGACGAGGAGACGCAAGGCGACGAGACCGCCCCGTCGCCGGAGTCAGGAACGCCCCATGGAGCACGTCTGAAGGCCCTGCCGGGCAAGGTCGTACGCATCACCCACCTGCGCGAGTTCCACATCACCGACGAGAACGCACTCATACGCGCGGCGATGGCCGACGGCTGGGAACCGTTGCCTGCATCCGAGTTGGACGAGGACGATCCACGCGACCTGATCGGCGCCGTGATGACTCTCACCGAGAGCGGTGGCTGGATCACCGGCACGGACACCCTGGAAGACCAGAGCGAGGCAGGCCTGCTGCGCCCCGAGGACGGCGATGAGCTCACCGACTGGAGCCCCGTCCCGGTGACAACCCACTTCCACCACGGCTGGCGTCTGAGCCAGCCGGTCTCCGACACACCAACCGAAGAGGAGCGGCCCGACTTGGTCGCGCTGTTCCCGGTCAAGGAGCGTTCCTGCGAAAACGAGGACTGAGGACTGCGGCTGGCAGCTCACTCCTCGCACCGCCGATCTGCTCTTGACGTCGCTGAGCGTGCTAGCCGATCAGGCCTACGACGACGCCGACGAGCTGCGCGACCAGCCCGTGACCAGGCAACGGCCCGGGGACTGGGAGCTGTTCACCCGCTTGCCCGCTCTCACTTGGTCCGCCGACCGGAGCTGGCGCCGACGAATGGCACGGGCCTTCGACGACCTCTCCGATGACCTGGAGCACGGCCGGTGGCCCCAACCCTCATGCACGGCCGAGGAGATGGCTTTGCACTTGGCGATCGAAGACGCGCCCAGCTACCAGGACGACATCGAGACGCGCGACACCGAGCACAGTTACTTGCCCGAGCACCGCGACGACTACGACTGGAACGCCTGCTCCGATCTGTTCTTCCAGGACCATGACGTTCTCATGCTCTTCGACGCACGACTCGATGGCATCGAGGACCCGGACGGCAACGTGAACCAGCATCTGGGCATGGGTGACCTGCGTGCTGCCGCGTGGTTCGAGCCGTTCGGACACCCGCCCGCCCGGGACCCCGAGCGCGGCTTCCGCCGCTGACCAACGCCTTCGTGAAGATGGAGCCGAGCCCCCACATCCTCAGCCTCTTGCTGTGGGGGGCGCGGCGTTCTTTTCGACTGCGGTACGGCTGTGCCAGGCCCGGTTCCTACGGCCCTGGCACAGTTCAGTTCACGCTGTCCGCCGTGGTACGGGAAGCTGCGGGTAGTAGCCCTCCTCGGCCAGCCAGGCCCTGGCTCGGCCGCGCTGTCGCTCATCGCTGAGCTGGTGATACCGGCGCCAGGCGCGCTCGTCACGCGCGAGGACGCCCTTGAAGCGCCGGAAGGCGCCCCGCCCGCCGATGGCGATCCGCAGCCGGTCGGCGAGGGCGGCGTCGGCGAGCCCTTCGATGAACAGCTCCATGTCCCGGTAGCCGGCACGGGAGCCCAGAGCCGGCACCCGCAGCCGTCGCTCGGGATCGTCCGCCTCCTCGTCCTCGGACCCGGCATCCAGTTCCTCGGTGAACGTCGGTCGGCACTCCCCGGTGGACAGATCGAGCCGACCACCGGACTCGCCCGGATCGCCCTCCAACAGCATGGCGAGCATCTCCAGATCGACTGCCAGCGGTCGCAGGAGGGGGATCGCCGCATATCCCGTGGCCGTGCGCAACCGGTCCGCCAGCTCCCGATCGCCCCGGAAACCTCTTTCCTGGAGGGCACCGAGAAACGAGGCCGCCATCTCCGCTGCCCCGGCAGCCCTTGCGCCGCAGCCATGGCCACACCATCGCCGGCCAGTTGCAGCACCTCACGTACGGGGCCACGGAGCAACGCGGCGAGCAGTGCCGCCCATTCCTGCGCGTGGAGCGCGCCACGCACGGCCCGCGGCCCGACCTCGTCCCATTCCTCGGCCACGCCCTGACGGTAGCGCGCGCCACCGAGGAGGTACGGCGCCGAGGGCCACCCGACTCCCCGCTCCGTGCTTGTGCCGGCCGCCCGCGCCTGCGGGAGTGGGCGGTGCTGTCCTGGTCAGCGGTGCCGCTTGCGGCTGCTCTTGCCGACGCGGCGCCCGTGCTTCCGGCCGCGGCCGAGGCGGGCGGCCGGAGTGCGCAGTGCCCGGGCCGCCAGCCGCCTGAGTTCTTCGAGCCCCGCCCGGTCCGGGTGCGCGGAGTCCAGCGCGGCGGCAACCGCGTCCCTGACCTCGGGGCTCTGGGCACGCAGCGCCTCCTCGGCGCCGCCCTCACCGCCCGCCAGCTCCACGAGCTGGAGCAGGCTCTCGGCGAGCACCAGCAGATGCTCCGCATCGGTCATGTCCTCGGGGGACAGCAGTTCACGGTGCGCCAGCGAGTTCAGGGCGAGCGGGGCCAGCCGCGCATCGCCGCGCAGCGCGCGCAGCAGCTGTTCTCCCCCGCCGTCCGGCAACGCCGTCAGCAGTACGTCGAGCATCGCCTGCGCCCGCGTGCGGAAGGCCATGGTCCGTACAGCGTCGGTGAGTTGCCGGAGTGCGGCATCCCACTCGCCGTGGGCCGAGATCCAGCCGGCCAGCTCCGCCCGGGCGGCATCCGGGTCGTAGTCCTCGGCCAGTACCCCCAGCAGGCCGGCCGCCGGTGCCTGGGCCAGTTCTCCGACCAGCGGTGCGTCTCGGCCGGCCACCAGCAGGCGCTTCCGTACGGCCCGGGTGCCGAGCTCGGTGAGACGGATGAGTTCGACCGGCCCGGCAGTCAGCTCCTCGCGCCGGGCGCGGGCGCGCTCCTGCGCCGCCGCGTCCTTTGGCGCTCCCGCGACGCCCAGCAGCTCCGCGAACTCCGGCGGCATGTCGGCGGGCAGCTCGTCTCCGGCACCGGAAAGATCGGCGTCGAGGAACACCGGATCGGCCATACCCCTGTCACGCTCGATCGCCCCCAGGTCCACCAGCGCGTCAAGCACCGTACGCAGATCCCGGTCGGCGTGCTCCAACCACATCCTGTGCTGGAGGTCCGCCCCGCCGTCGAACCGGAACCGAGCGCGGTAGGCCAGGTGCACGGAGTCCCGCAGGTGCGGCCAGGGCATCGAGTACGGCAGGCTGTAGAGCGTGTTCAGCACATCCTCCAGCACCTCCTCGTAGACATCGAACAGCATCGACTCGACGTGCCACCCGCTGCGCGACCCGATCAGCGCCTGCCGCAGCTCGAACCACGCATGGAAGGCACGCAGCCACAGCTGAAGCGGGTCGGCCAGCACCTGCCGGGCCTTGGCCACCGCATACAGCCGTCCCTTGGCCACCCGGACCAGCCGCGCCTTCTTCGCCCACTCCACCAGCAGCCCCAACCGCGGCAGGTCGGCTGAAGAGCGCACGCCCTCGGCCTTGTCGCCGGTGCCCAGTACATCCACCAGCTCGCGTGCGTCGGCGATCCGCAGCCGCCCCGTCGCCGTCACCGCGCGGCCGTCGCGCCCCACCCACTCGGCGAGCCCGCGCAACTGCGCCACGACCGCAGGCATCTCAGCCCGTCGACGCAGTTCGTCGTCCGGTGGCAACACCACGGGCAGTTGCGGCTCGGCCCGGACCACGCCGGTCAGTACACGGCCGGTCAGCCGCCGTTCCATGACCGCGTCGAGGGCCTGCTGGTCGTAGGCGACCTTCCCGCGCTGCGCCCGCTCCGCGAACCGCTGCAACGCCGCCCCGTCCACAACGTCCACGCCCTGCTCGGCAGCGGTCATCACCCAGAACTTCGCCAACCCCCATCGGGTACGGTCCGCCATCGCCGCCCGATACTCCCCCGCGGCCTCATCGACCGCGGCAAGAGAGTCCTCAAGTGCGGGACCACGCGGATCCGCCAAGTGCGCGGCATGCAGAAAACGCAGCAGCGCACGCAACGTGCCAGGCGCATCACCGCATTCCTCCCCGGGAAGTTCGGTGACCTGCTCCGGCAACCAGGAGAGCAGCAGTTCCTCCACATGCCTCGGCTCCCACAGCCCCAACCGGCCGTCGACAGTAGCCCGGTGCCGGTACTCCAGAGCCGCCTCGGCCAGGAAAGCGTCCACCGGCAGCCCCCGCTCCCCGGCCCAACGCACCAGCCGGTCGACCAGCAGCCCGCACCCCGCATCGAACTCCTCCTCAGCCCCGGCTTCGAACCGCATCCGCATGAACCCGCCCGCCCAACCTGTCCGCAGCACTGCTTGCCCCGCCACGCTATCGCCGAACCGCGGCACACAACCCGGCCGAGGAACAGCAGCCCACTACCGGGCGAAGGTCACCCTCCGCGGACCGGACAAGAGCCAACTCAACTAGCAGAGGCGCAGCTTGGGCCCAGAGCTCCGATCGGGAGCTGTGCGCATCGGCGGGGGAACCGGTAGGCCGGTCACCGAGGCGGCGCCGGATCTGGGGATCAACGCGTACACCCTGCACAACAAGGTGAAGACCCAGCACGAGGCCGGCAGCCAGGACGCCGGCGCAGACGGCACGTCGAGCGAGCCGGAGCGGGTGAACCGCGTTCTCTGTGGTTGAAGGATGCGATGAACCAGTGAGCGTGGCGGAGTCCATCGCGTCCAGAGGACCAGAATCGGCATCCCGCACGCGATGACCTGCCGAGCAGGTGAGGTCTCGCAGTCCTGGTTCTACGAGTGGATCGGCCGCAAGCCGACCGCCGGAGAGCAGCGGCAGGAGCTACTGGATGAGGAGATCCAGCCGCTGTTCACCGTCTCGGGCGGCACCTACGGCTCGCCAAGGATCGCCCGCGACCGGCGCGAGGCGGGTTGGGCGGTCGCCAAGATGGCTGCGACGTCGTAATTCGGCCCCGGCATGACGACGTCGTAGCCACGCCAAGAACTCGGTCGCGGCCGCACGACCGAGCTGAGGCAGTGCGGGCGTGCGTGAAACGGAGGCGCGGCCTGACCCGGCGAGGCCGTCGGCCCGCGGCCCGCGCCCTGATCCGCCAATACGTCAGCACCGCTGGCGCCGAACGTGGTGTTGTGCGGGGACGTCACACAGATCGACACCCACGAGGGGCCGCTCCACGTGGCCACCGTCGAGGATCTGTTCCCCCGCCGGATGCTCCAGATGCTGTTCGTTCCCGACAACGCCAATATCAACGCACTCACCGGACAATCCGACACCGCACGCCACGGTCCACCGCACGACTGCCGCACCGATGCGCTCCCCTGGCGCACCCCAGCACCGGCCACAGCTGAGCATGCGCCAGCCAATTCACGAAAACACCAGGTCAGGCAGCGTTCAGAGGCTCTCGGGCCGCCCCTTACCCGAAACCCCGCTCTGACCGACGCATTCCGATACGCGGGTCAGAAAGTACCTCCAGCACCGGACCCCTCGGCACGAAACGTAGAAACCCCGGGTCAGAGCCCTGACCCGGGGTTTAAAGAGAGCCGCCTTCGGGATTCGAACCCGAGACCTACGCATTACGAGTGCGTTGCTCTGGCCAACTGAGCTAAGGCGGCGCGCTACGGGACGAGATACCCGTCCCCGCGGGGACACGCTCTCATCAGCAGCGGCGCCAAGTCTACAGGGTTCTTCGGGGTGCCCCGAACCACCTCCGGCCGCACCCCGGACCGGCGCACGTCCGCGGGCTCAGCAGCGCTTGCCGTCGGCCGGCGGTGTGCCCTCCAGGAGGTAGGTGTTGATCGCTGTGTCGATGCAGTCGCTTCCCCGGCCGAACGCGGTGTGGCCGTCGCCGTCGTAGGTCAGCAGCCGGCCCGAGGACAGCTGGTCGGCGAGGCTCCTGGCCCACTTGTACGGGGTGGCCGGGTCGCGGGTCGTGCCGACCACCACGATCGGGGCCGAGCCCTTCGCCTCGATGCGATGGGGCTTGCCGGTGGCCTTCTCGGGCCAGTAGCCGCAGTTCAGGGAGGCCCAGGCGAAGCCCTCGCCGAAGACCGGGGAGGCCTTCTCGAACTCCGGGACGGCCGGCTCGACGGCCTCGGGCGTGCGGAAGGCAGCCGGGAGGTCGAGGCAGTTCACGGCGGCGTTGGCGAACATCAGGTTCGCGTACGAGCCGTCCGCCTCCCGCTCGTAGTACATGTCGGCCATCGCCAGCAGCGAGGCGCCGTCCCCCTCCTGGGCCGCGGCCAGCGCCCCCCGGAGCTGGGGCCACACGCCCTCGTCGTACATGGCCGCGATGACGCCCGTGGTGGCCAGCGACTCGGTGAGCTTGCGGCTCTCGCCGGTCGGGGCGGGGGTGGCGTCCAGCTTCTCGAACAGCGCCTTGAGGCGTGCGGAGGCGTCCGCGGCGGACTTCCGGCCCAGGGGGCAGTCGGCCCGCTGGACGCAGTCCGCGGCGAAGGACTGGAACGCGGTCTCGAAACCGGCCGTCTGGTCGCGGTTCATCTCGCGGGCGGGCAGCGAGGGGTCCATCGCGCCGTCCAGGACGAGCCGGCCGGTCCGGTCGGGGAACAGCTCGGCGTACGTCGCGCCGAGGAAGGTGCCGTACGAGGCGCCGACGTAGTTCAGCTTCTCGTCGCCCAGCACGGCGCGGACGAGGTCCATGTCCCGCGCCGCCTCGATCGTGGAGACATGCGGCAGGACCGTGCCGGAGCGCTTCTCGCAGCCCGCGGCGAAGGCCTGGTAGGCCGCCGCCAGCTTCGCCGTCTCGCCGGCGTCGTCCGGGGTCTGGTCGGTCTGCGTGAAGGCGTCCATCTCCCGGCCGGAGAGGCACTCGACCGGTGCGCTGCGGGCGACGCCGCGCGGGTCGACGGCGACCATGTCGTAGCGGGCGCGGACCGGCGCGGGGTAGCCGATGCCCGCGTAGCTCTGGAGGTAGCCGATGGCCGAGGCGCCGGGTCCGCCCGGGTTGACCAGGAGGGAGCCGAGCCGCTTGCCCGGGCCCGTGGCCTTCTTGCGGGCGACCGCGAGGTCGACGGACTCGCCCTCGGGGTCCGCGTAGTCGAGCGGGGCCTTCACCGTCGCGCACTGGAAGCCGGGGACGCCGCAGGAGCGCCAGGCCGGCTTCTGCGTGTAGTACCGCTCGAGGTCGGCGGAGGGCGCCGCCCGGCCGGACGGCGAGGAACCGGGAGACGAACCGCCGCCGCCGCTGCAGCCGGAGACGAGCAGGCCGAGTGCGGCCAGGGGGAGGGCGAAAGTGCGGAACAGGCGCCTGGAGTCCATCCCCGGAGCGTAATCCCAGCAGAGCGCCGATGCCCGTCCCTGCTCGTACGGGTGACCTGGTCAACCCACCGTGGAGGTGACGCCCCGGCGCCCGGTCGGCCCACGGCGTCAGCCCGCGCGCAGCGCCATCGTCATCGCCTCGACCGCCAGCAGCGGGGCCACATTGCGGTCCAGGGCCTCGCGGCAGGCGACGACCGCCTCTATGCGGCGCAGGGTGCCCTCGGGTGTGGAGCCGCGGGCGATGCGGTCGAGCGCGTCGCGCACGTCCTCGTTGGCGAGCTGGACCTGCGAGCCCATCTGGAGCGCGAGGACGTCGCGGTAGAACCCCGTCAGGTCGGTGAGCGCGAGGTCGAGGCTGTCGCGCTGCGTCCGTGTCCTGCGGCGCTTCTGCTTGTCCTCGAGCTCCTTCACGGCACCGGCCGTCCCGCGCGGCATGCGGCCGCCCGCGGACGCGCCGAGCGCCGCCTTCAGGTCCTCGGTCTCCTTGACGTCGATCTCCTCGGCGACCTGCTTGGCGTCCTCCGCCGCGGCGTCGACCAGCTCCTGCGCGGCCTTGAGGCAGCCGCCGATGTCCTCCACGCGCAGCGGGAGCTTGAGGACGGTCGCACGCCGGGCGCGGGCGCGCTCGTCCGTGGCGAGCCTGCGCGCGCGGCCGATGTGGCCCTGCGTGGCCCGCGCCGCCGCCGCGGCGACCTCGGGCTCGATGCCGTCGCGCCGGACCAGCACGTCGGCGACTGCGGAGACCGGGGGCGTGCGGAGCGTGAGGTGGCGGCAACGGGACCTGATGGTGGGGAGCACGTCCTCCAGGGAGGGCGCGCACAGCAGCCACACGGTGCGCGGGGCGGGCTCCTCGACCGCCTTCAGCAGGACATTCCCCGCGCCCTCGGTGAGGCGGTCGGCGTCCTCCATGATGATCACCTGCCAGCGGCCGCCTGCAGGGGAGAGCTGCGCGCGGCGCACCAGCTCCCGGGTCTCCTTGACGCCGATGGACAGCAGGTCCGTGCGGATCACCTCGACGTCGGCATGCGTCCCGACGAGCGTGGTGTGGCAGCCGTCGCAGAACCCGCAGCCGGGCACGCCGCCGAGCGCGCGGTCGGGGCTGGTGCACTGCAGGGCGGCGGCGAAGGCACGGGCTGCGGTGGCCCGCCCGGACCCGGGGGGCCCGGTGAACAGCCAGGCGTGCGTCATCTTCGAGGCGGCGGGGGCGGGGGCGCGCTGGGCCTGGGCGGTGACATGGGTGTCGGCGTCCCGCGCGGCGGCGCAGAGCTGCGTCTGGACGCGCTCCTGGCCGACCATGTCGTCCCAAACGGCCATCTGCCGTCACCGCCCTTCCGTGCTGCGGTCTCCCATTGTGGAGGAGCCCTCTGACATCCCGCCCCGACCGGGCCCCGTGCAGGCGGACCGGGCAGCCCTGGTCCCGCCCGTGGGCCCGCCCGGGCGTGGCAGCGCGTGAGGGGAGCTCCGTCGCACCCGCGAGCCGGGGCGTGGGCGGCCCCCCGGTCGCACCCCCGCGTGCGGGGCCCATGGGTTCGCGGCGGGGGCCACCGTACGCCACGCTGCGTCCGTCCCCGCCCCCCCGGGACCCGGGCACAGCAGCCCTTGCGTACGGAGGCCGCGTGCCGCGCCCTACCGGCTCGTCACGCGCTGGAACGCCCTGGGCGGACCGGATGCGACCGGCGAGCGGAACGCGTCGGCTCCCCAGGCCAAGGCCTGCGAGCCGACGCGTTCGAAGCCCTCTCAGCGACTGCGGCCTCGGCTGTCGTCGTCGTCCTCGTGGGGGCCGAGCAGTTCGTCCGCCAGGGTCGGGAGGTCGTCCAGCGGCGTCTCCTCCGCCCAGTCCGGGCGGCCGCGCCGACGGGCCGGCTGGGGGTCGACCTGAGGCAGCTCCCGGGTGCGCTCGTTCCCGCCTTCGGCGCCCTCGGCGTTCTCCGGGCGCTCGTCGCGGAAGAAGCCCGGCGGCACCCGGTCCGCGGGGTCCGCGTCCCGGCGCGCATCCCGGACCGGCGGCAGCACCGACGTCTCGTCGGCCGCCCGCCGGTCGTCCACGGCCGGCAGCACGGAGGTCTCCTCCTCGGCCCTCGGGTCCACGGCCGGCAGGACGGACGTCTCCGCCTCGTCCGGGACCTTGCGCAGCAGCCTCGTCTCGTCGTCCCCCGCGACCGCGTCCGGCCTCGGGACCTCCTGCGTGATCTCGTCCGGACCGGCCGACGGCCCCTCCTCCGGCCGCACGACCGGCGTCGGCACCGTGACCTCGTTCGCCGACTGCGCGGACACCGCGGCCGCTGCCGCGGCAGCCGCCTCCGCGGCCCGCCGTGCCTGCTCGGCCTTCAGCAGCGCCTCTTCCGCCTTGCGCTGCTTCTCCAGCCGGCGCGCCTCGGCCTCGGCCCGCAGCCGGGCCTCCTCCTCGGCCTGGCGGCGCAGCCGCTCCTGCTCCTCCTGGCGGGCCTTCTCCTCGGCCTCGCGACGGCGGCGTTCCGCCTCCGCCCTCCGGCGCGCCTCCTCGGCGCGCTGCCTTGCCTCCTCGGCCTGGCGCTCGGCCTCGCGCTGCCGCGCCTCCTCCTCTTCGCGCCGCTTGCGCTCCTCCTCCTCGGCACGCAGGCGGGCGAGCTGCTCCTGGCGCTCGCGCTCCAGGCGCTCCTCCTCCGCCTTGCGCGCCGCCTCCTCCTCGGCCCTGCGGCGGGCCTCCGCCTCGGCCGCCCTGCGTGCCTCCTCTCGTGCCGTGATCTCGGCATCGGACAGGGGCAGCATCTGGTCGAGCCGGTGGCGTACGACGGTGGTGACCGCCTCGGGCTCCTGGCCCGCGTCCACGACGAGGTAGCGCCCGGGGTCGGCCGCGGCCAGGGTCAGGAACCCGGCGCGCACTCGCTGGTGGAACTCCGCGGGCTCCGACTCCAGCCGGTCCGGCGCCTCGGTGAAGCGTTCGCGTGCGGTCTCCGGGGAGACGTCGAGCAGCACGGTCAGGTGCGGTACGAGTCCGTCCGTCGCCCAGCGAGAGATCCGCGCGATCTCCGTCGGCGACAGGTCGCGGCCCGCGCCCTGGTAGGCCACGGAGGAGTCGATGTACCGGTCGGAGATGACGATCGCGCCGCGCTCCAGCGCCGGGCGGACGACCGAGTCGACGTGCTCCGCGCGGTCGGCGGCGTACAGCAGGGCCTCGGCCCGGTTGGACAGTCCGGCGCTCGACACGTCCAGCAGGATGGACCGCAGCCGCTTGCCGACGGGGGTGGCACCCGGCTCCCTGGTGACGACGACCTCGTGTCCCTTGGCGCGGATCCACTCGGCGAGCGCCTCGACCTGGGTGGACTTGCCGGCGCCGTCGCCGCCCTCGATGGCGATGAAGAAGCCGTTCGCCGCGGGCGCCTGGGCCGGGTCCGCGCCGCCGCGCACCGCGTCGCGCAGATCGCGGCGCAGCGGCACCCCGGACCGGTCGTCGGTCTTGGCCAGCACGACCGCGGCGACGGGCAGCAGCAGCGCGCCCGCGAGCATCAGCGTGAACGCGGCTCCGCCGTGCGCGAAGACGAAGTCGCCGCTCGCGAGCCGGTGCGGTCCGATCGCCGCCGCCAGCAGCGGGGCCGCGATCGCAGTGAGTCCGATGGCGACGCGGACGACCGCCTGGAGGTGCTCGGTGATGCGGGGGCGGCGGAAGTCCTCGGTCTCCTGGTCGATCAGGCCGTGCCCGGTGTTCGCGGCCACACCGGCCGCGAAGCCGGCGAGCGCCGCGATGAACAGCACGGTGGCCGTGTCCGGTACGAGACCCATGGCGAGCAGCGCCACGCCGGTCACGGTGAGCGCGAGGGCGAGCAGCCGACGGCGCGACAGCGAGGGCAGGACGGCTCCGGCCGCGCGGATCCCGGCTCCGGTGCCGCCGATCAGGGCGAGGACGAGCAGCGCGAACGCCGCCGGGCCGCCGCCGAGGTCGACGGCGTGGAGCACGGCGACGGCCGTCGCGGACGCGATGGCTCCGGTGACGGCGGCGCAGGCGAGTACGAACAGCGGGATGCTGCCGGTGCGGCCCTTGTCCACGCCGTTCCCGGTCGACGGGCGGCGCAGGCCCTCCAGCGGCGAACGAGGGCGGGGCGTCTGCGCGGCGGGCAGCTCGACGAAGTACAGCGTCGACACGGACGCGGCGAACAGGCCGGCCGCGAGGTAGGAGGCGAGCGCCGCCTGGTGCAGGGTGAACCACTCGATGCCCGAGCCGAGCAGGTTGCCGATCAGCGTGGCGACGAGCAGCACGGCGGCCGCGGCGGGGATGACCGCGAAGCCGGTGCGCAGCCACAGCCGGCGCAGCGCGTCGAGGTGGTCGGGCAGCGGCCGTACCGCCGCGCCCTCCAGCGGCGGCGCGGGCAGCAGCGCGGGCGCGGCGCCGTCACGGGCGACCGTCCAGAAACGTTCCGCGACACCGGACACGAAGACGGTGATCAGCAGGATCGCGAGTGCGTTCGCGGGGACCCAGTCGATCCACAGCGGCGCGACGACCAGCAGCGCGACCCGCACGCCGTCCGCGCCGATCATGGTCCAGCGCCGGTCCAGCGGGCCGCTCGGCGCGGTGAGCGAGGTCATCGGGCCGAGGAGTACGGCCCCGAACAGCAGCGTGGCCAGCACGCGCGCGCCGAGGACGGCGGCGACGGCGAAGGCCGCCCCGCGGTAACCGGTCCCGAACGTGCCTGACTCGACGGCCGCCTGCAACGCCAGCAGCATCAGGACGAGGACACCCAGTGCGTCCCCGGTCCCGCCGACCACTTGGGCGTTCCAGAGCCGCCTCAGCGGCGCGTGACGCAGGAGGGCGCGCACGGCGCGCTCCCGCGAGTCCGCGGCGAGTGCGTCGGAATCAGATGCGTCGGAAGCAGTCTCTGCAGCGGTACTCATGACCGCCTGCTGCTCGGCTGGCTGCTCGGCTCGCGTCATCCGCCCAGCCTATCCGGAGCGGGTCGCTCCCCGGAGGGGTGTCCGAACACACGGGCGCTTTGTCACACGAGTGTGAAGGTCCCGTGCGGCAAAGCGCCTGTGCCGGTCCGGCCAGGAGTCGCCTCCCGGCCGGTCCTCTACTCCTCGCCCGCGGTCGCGGAGGCGTTGGCCGACGCCGCCGTCTTCTTCGTGGTGGCCTTCTTCGCCGGTGCCTTCTTGGCGGCGGCCGTCGTCTTCTTGGCTGCCGTCTTCTTGGCCGCCGTCGTCTTGGCGGCCGTCTTCTTGGCCGCGGTCTTCTTGGCGGGCGCCTTCTTGGCCGTCTTCTTGGCGGGTCCCTTGGCACGCTTCTCGGCGAGCAGTTCGTAGCCGCGCTCCGGCGTGATGTCCTCGACGCTGTCGCCGGTGCGGAGCGTCGCGTTGGTCTCGCCGTCGGTGACGTACGGGCCGAAGCGGCCGTCCTTGACGACGACGGGACGCTCGCTGACCGGGTCGGTGCCCAGCTCCTTCAGCGGCGGCTTGGCCGCGGCCCGCCCGCGCTGCTTGGGCTGCGCGTAGATCGCGAGGGCTTCGTCCAGCGTGATGCTGAACAGCTGCTCCTCGTTCTCCAGCGAGCGGGAGTCGGTGCCCTTCTTCAGGTACGGGCCGTAGCGGCCGTTCTGCGCGGTGATCTCGACGCCTTCGGCGTCGGTGCCGACCACTCGCGGCAGGGACATCAGCTTCAGCGCGTCCTCGAGCGTGACGGTGTCGAGCGACATGGACTTGAACAGCGACGCCGTACGCGGCTTGACCGCGTTCTTGCCGGTCTTCGGCGTGCCCTCGGGCAGCACCTCGGTGACGTACGGGCCGTAGCGGCCGTCCTTGGCGATGATCTGGTGTCCGGTCGCCGGGTCCGTGCCCAGCTCGAAGTCACCGCTCGGCTTGGCGAGCAGCTCCTCCGCGTACTCCACGGTCAGCTCGTCGGGCGCGAGGTCGTCGGGGACGTCGGCGCGCTGGTGGCCCTCCGCGTCCTTCTCGCCGCGCTCGACGTACGGGCCGTAGCGGCCGACGCGCAGCACGATGCCGCTGCCGACGGGGAAGCTGGAGATCTCACGGGCGTCGATGGCGCCGAGGTCGGTCACCAGCTCCTTGAGACCACCGAGGTGGTCACCGTCGCCGTTGCCCGCCTCGGAGGCCGCGCCGGCGGCGTCGCCCTCTCCGAAGTAGAAGCGCTTGAGCCACGGCACGGCCTGCGCCTCGCCCCGTGCGATGCGGTCGAGGTCGTCCTCCATCCTGGCGGTGAAGTCGTAGTCGACGAGCCGGCCGAAGTGCTTCTCCAGCAGGTTCACCACGGCGAAGGAGAGGAACGACGGCACGAGCGCCGTCCCCTTCTTGAAGACGTAGCCGCGGTCCAGGATCGTGCCGATGATCGACGCGTACGTCGACGGGCGGCCGATCTCGCGCTCTTCCAGCTCCTTGACCAGCGACGCCTCGGTGTAGCGGGCGGGCGGCTTGGTGGCGTGGCCGTCCACCGAGATCTCCTCGGCGGACAGGGCGTCGCCCTCCGCGACCTGCGGAAGGCGCCGCTCGCGGTCGTCCAGCTCCGCGTTCGGATCGTCAGCGCCCTCCACGTAGGCCTTCATGAAGCCGTGGAAGGTGATCGTCTTGCCGGAGGCGGTGAACTCGGCGTCGCGGCCGTCGGAGGCCCGCCCGCCGATCTTCACCGTCACGCTGTTCCCGACGGCGTCCTTCATCTGGGAGGCGACGGTCCGCTTCCAGATCAGCTCGTAGAGACGGAACTGGTCGCCGGTCAGACCGGTCTCGGCAGGCGTGCGGAAACGATCGCCCGACGGCCGGATCGCCTCGTGCGCCTCCTGCGCGTTCTTGACCTTGCCGGCGTACGTACGCGGCTTGTCGGGCAGGTAGTCGGCGCCGTACAGCTGCGTCACCTGCGCCCGGGCCGCCGCGACGGCGGTCTCGGACAGCGTGGTGGAGTCCGTACGCATGTAGGTGATGAAGCCGTTCTCGTACAGCTTCTGCGCGATCTGCATGGTCGCCTTGGCGCCGAAGCCCAGCTTGCGCGAGGCCTCCTGCTGCAGCGTCGTCGTGCGGAACGGCGCGTACGGCGATCGGCGGTAGGGCTTGGACTCGACGGAGCGGACCGCGAAGGACGTGTCCTGAAGCGCTGCGGCCAGGGCACGGGCGTTCACCTCGTCGAGGTGGAGCACCTGCGCGCTCTTGAGCCGGCCGTCAGGACCGAAGTCGCGGCCCTGGGCGACACGCTGCCCGTCGACCGTGTTGAGACGGGCCGTGAGGATCGAGGGGTCGGACGTGTCACCGGCGCGGCCGGTGGCGAAGGCGCCGGTCAGGTCCCAGTACTCGGCGGAGCGGAACGCGATGCGCTCGCGCTCCCGCTCGACGACGAGCCGGGTCGCGACGGACTGCACGCGGCCGGCGGACAGCCGGGGCATGACCTTCTTCCACAGGACCGGCGAGACCTCGTAGCCGTAGAGGCGGTCGAGGATGCGGCGGGTCTCCTGGGCGTCGACCATGCGCTTGTTGAGCTCGCGCGGGTTCGCGACGGCGTCGCGGATCGCTTCCTTGGTGATCTCGTGGAACACCATGCGGTGGACGGGAACCTTGGGCTTGAGCACCTCGAGGAGGTGCCATGCGATGGCCTCGCCCTCGCGGTCCTCATCGGTGGCGAGGTAGAGCTCGTCGGACTCGGCGAGCTGCTCCTTGAGCTTCCTGACCTGGGCCCGCTTGTCTGCGTTGACGACGTAGATCGGCTGGAAGTCGTGTTCGACGTCGACGCCGAGGCGGCGCACCTCGCCGGTGTACTTCTCCGGCACCTCGGCGGCGCCGTTCGGCAGGTCGCGGATGTGCCCGACGCTCGCCTCGACGACGTAACCAGGGCCGAGGTAGCCCTTGATCGTCTTCGCCTTGGCAGGCGACTCGACGATCACGAGTCGGCGGCCGCCCTGTGCGGTCTCGCTGGTCGGGGACAACTTCGCTCTTCTCTCCGGTCGACGCTCGATGGGCGCTCACTGCGGTGCGGTACGCGGTGGTGCGGCGTTACGGCACTGCTGTGGCGCTGCTGTCGCTGCGGAGTGTGACGGTACAACCCGCCCCCGTGTCAAACGGCAAAAGACCGCAACGGCCACTCGAACGGTAACCCGACTCCAGCCCTTTGTGCCGCCCGGACCGGCACGTCGGCGCCTGTGCGCCGCCTCAGATACGAGTGAAGCACCACACGCCGAGCGTGAGGAAGGCCGCACCGAAGAAGATCCCGAAGGCACCGGCCGTGGCGGGGCTCACTCCGTGAGCGACGGGTGCGCGGTGCGCGAGCCGTGTCCCCGTCCACAGCAGCAGCCCGGCTCCGAACAGCGCGAATGCCGTCCCGGCGAAGATCGCTGGCCCGCTCTCCATGCCCGTATCCGGTCCTTCCCTGGCGCCATGGATGTCCGGGTGCCGAGGCTGGCACGCCTGGGCGTCGTCCGCGCGAATTCCGGGTGAACGGCGCGTGGGTTCACTCACGCGGTCGCGTCGGCAGATTTTCCGGAGGGATCTCCTCCCCTTCCTCTGTCCTCATCGATCACTCCCCTTTGATCGTTCCCGGGTCCGGCCGCGGGAGCGGGGGGAGCGCTGACCGAACATTGGCCGATGTGCCCGTATCGGGCGGCGCAAACCGTGCAGGCGCCTATGCCGTCGTGCCCGGATCGGCCGGTTCGAGGAAGCCCTCCTCCACCAGCAGTCGTAGCGCCTGCGGCGTCCGGTCGCGCAGGAGCACCGGGTCCTCGTCGATCAGCTGGGCGATGGCGTCCAGAATCCTTCCGGCGCTCAGTGTCCCGTCGCACACACCCGCGAAGCCCGCGCCGACGGTGTCGACCTTGGTCGCCCGCCGCATGCCGCGGTTCTGGCGGAGGACCACGTGCTCCGGGTCCTCGGCGCCCGGCAGGCCGACCTGCTCCTGCACCACCTCGGGCGCCAGCCGGAAGTGGTCGCAGAGCAGCGCCGCGTCGTCGTGCGTCCGCAGGTAGTCCTGCCGGTCGAAGTGGGCGCGCACGGCGTCGCCGAGCGGCTGCTCGACGGGGTGCGGCCACTCCTCCGCCACGATCGACGGCCGGTCCGCACCGGACTTGCGCAGCGTGATCCAGCCGAAGCCGACCGCCTTGGTCTTCCGCGCCTCGAACTCGTCCAGCCACGCGTCGTAGCGTGCCGCGTACTGCGCGGGATCGCTGCGGTGGTCGCCGCTGTCGCGCAGCCACAGCTCCGCGTACTGCGTGATGTCCTGCACCTCGCGCTGCACGATCCAGGCGTCGCAGCCGCGCGGCACCCAGGAGCGCAGCCGCTCCTGCCAGTCCTCCCCCTCGACGTGCTGCCAGTTGGCGAGGAACTGGGCGAAGCCGCCCTCGTTCAGCCTGTCCCCCGCCTGCTGGACGAGCGAGCGGCACAGATCGTCCCCGCCCATCCCGCCGTCCCGGTAGGTCAGCCGGGCGCCGGGGGAGATGACGAAGGGCGGATTGGAGACGATCAGGTCGTACGTGTCCGAGGCGACCGGCTCGAACAGCGAGCCCTCCCGCAGATCTGCCTCCGGCGCGCCGGACAGCGCGAGCGTGAGCCGCGTGAAGTGCAGGGCGCGGGGATTGAGATCGGTGGCGGTGACCCTCGTCGCGTGCTGCGCGGCGTGCAGCGCCTGGATGCCGGATCCCGTGCCGAGGTCGAGCGCGGACGCGACAGGCGTACGCACGGTGATGCCGGCAAGCGTGGTGGAGGCGCCGCCGACGCCGAGGACGACCCCTTCGCCCTGTCCTCCGGCTCCCCCCGCGCCGCCGACCGCGCAGCCGAGGTCGGACACGATGAACCAGTCCTGGCCCTCCGGCCCCCCGTAGGGCCGGACGTCCACGGCTGCCCGGACCTCGTCGCCGTCGCGCACCACCCAGCCGTCCGCCAGGCACGCGTCGAGCGGCAGCGCGTCGCGCGCCCGCCCGTACGCCACGGGCCGCTGCAGCAGGAACAGCCGGACGAGCGTCTCCAGCGCTCCCTCCCCACGGGTGGCACGCAGGGCGGGCACGGTCTCGCTGCGGGCGAGCGCCGCGTACGCCGGGGCTCCGAGCAGGTCGAGCAGCCCGTCGGCGGTGAAACGGGCGGCGAGGAAGGCGTCGCGGAGTCGGGGGGCGTGGTCGGGCGCGGGAAGACTGGTCGTACTCACGAACCCATTGTGGCGGCCGCCCCTGACAATCGCCGCACGGCCCGGCCCGGGTCGGGGGCCGGGCCGTGCGGTGTGCCGTGCGTGGCGGCACGCATCGGCCGGGGCCGAGTGGGGCCTCACACAGTCTTGTTGTCCTGCTTGTTGTCCTGCGAACGGGCGCCGGTCACGCCTTGCTGGGCGACGCGGAGGCGCCCGAGGCGGGGCTCGACGTCTTCGCCCGCTGGCAGCCCGGCTGCTTCGCCATGGCCTGGCCCAACTGGCCGGCCTGGAGCTTGGCCAGCGCGTCCTGGTCCATGCGCTCGATCTTCTTCAGACCGTCCGCGACCTCCTGCAGGCCGTCGGCGAACTTCTGCTGGTCCTTGGCGTCGAGGGCGTCGACCTTCTGCTTGAGCGCCAGGTACTCCTTGGCGGTGGCCTCCAGTTCGTTCACCGCGTCGGTGCGGAGCTTCTCGCCGTTGTCGACCGGCGGGACACCGGCGTCCCTGACGGCCTTGGCAAGTGCCTTGTCCGCTGCGGCGATGTCCGCGAAAGCCTTGGAGTCGGCGGCCTGGATGTCGGCGGGCTTGCCGTCCGCGGCCGTCGAGATGATGGCCTGCTGGGCGTCGGCTCTCTTCTGGATCTGCGGCTGCGCCTGGTCACAGACGTTCTTGGCCCAGTTGTTCACCTTCTCCTCGCTGTCGTCACCGCATCCCGACAGCGCCAGTACCAGTACCGCACCGCCGGACAGTGCGGCCGCAAGCTTCTTGTTCACCGGATTGGTCCCTTCCAAGGCTCTCTCGGCCCCGGAACATACACGCCAAGTGGGCGACAAACGCGTGTCGTGCGCCCGGTTCATCACCTATTGAAGCCATTTGCACCAAGGGAGACAAGACTCACCCACACGCGCGAATGGGCGGACGCCGCGTCAGTGCGCAGCGCCCGCCCATGGGTTGATCCGCGACGTCAGGACACCGCCGCGGGATCGGCCGACTTCGCGCCGCGCTCGGCCCGGCTGTCGCTGTCGTCGCCCACCGCGATTCCACGCCGCTTGGAGATGTACACGGCACCCACGATGACCACCATGGCGATCACCGCGACCAACGCGCGCACGCCGGCATTGGAGTCGTCCCCGAAGCTGAACTGGACGACTGCCGGCGCGATCAGCAGCGCGACCAGGTTCATCACCTTCAGCAGCGGGTTGATCGCCGGACCGGCCGTGTCCTTGAACGGGTCGCCGACCGTGTCGCCGATCACCGTCGCCGCATGGGCCTCGCTGCCCTTGCCGCCGTGGTGACCGTCCTCGACGAGCTTCTTGGCGTTGTCCCACGCACCGCCGGAGTTGGCGAGGAACACGGCCATCAGCGTTCCGGTGCCGATCGCCCCCGCGAGGAACGCGCCGAGCGCGCCGACCCCGAGCGAGAAGCCGACAGCGATCGGCGTCATCACCGCGAGCAGACCCGGCGTGGCCAGCTCCCGCAGCGCGTCCTTGGTGCAGATGTCGACGACGCGCCCGTACTCCGGCTTCTCGGAGTAGTCCATGATCCCCGGGTGCTCGCGGAACTGCCGCCGCACCTCGTAGACAACGGCTCCCGCCGACCGGGACACGGCGTTGATCGCCAGCCCGGAGAAGAGGAAGACGACCGCGGCGCCCAGGACCAGCCCCACCAGGTTGTTGGGCTGGGAGATGTCCATCACCAGGTTCATCGGGGCGCCGTCGCCCAGCTTCTCGCCGACGTCCCGGGCCGCGGTGCCGATGGCGTCGCGGTACGAGCCGAAGAGCGCGGCCGCGGCGAGCACGGCCGTGGCGATGGCGATGCCCTTGGTGATGGCCTTGGTGGTGTTGCCGACGGCGTCCAGGTCGGTGAGGACCTGCGCGCCCGCGCCGGTGACGTCGCCCGACATCTCCGCGATGCCCTGGGCGTTGTCGGAGACCGGCCCGAACGTGTCCATGGCGACGATGACGCCGACCGTGGTGAGCAGGCCGGTTCCGGCGAGCGCCACGGCGAAGAGGGCGAGCATGATCGACGTGCCGCCGAGCAGGAACGCCCCGTAGACGCCGAGGCCGATCAACAGCGCGGTGTAGACCGCCGATTCGAGGCCGATCGCGATGCCGGCCAGCACGACGGTGGCGGGGCCGGTCAGCGACGACTTGCCGATGTCCCGGACCGGACGCCGGTTCGTCTCGGTGAAGTAGCCCGTGAGTTGCTGGATCAGGGCCGCCAGCACGATGCCGATGGCGACGGCGACGAGCGCCAGGACACGCGGGTCACCCTCGTGCGCCCGGACAGCGGCGTCCCCGACACCGTCCAACTCGGCGTACGAAGAGGGCAGGTAGATGAACACCGCGATGGCCACCAGGACGATCGAGATCACCGCGGAGATGAAGAACCCTCGGTTGATGGCGGTCATCCCGCTGCGGTCGGCGCGCCGCGGGGCGACCGCGAAGATGCCGATCATCGCGGTGACCACGCCGATCGCCGGGACAATCAGCGGGAAGGCGAGCCCGGCGTCGCCGAAGGCCGCCGAGCCGAGGATGAGGGCCGCGACGAGCGTGACGGCGTACGACTCGAACAGGTCGGCCGCCATGCCGGCGCAGTCCCCGACGTTGTCGCCCACGTTGTCGGCGATGGTCGCGGCGTTGCGCGGGTCGTCTTCGGGAATGCCCTGCTCGACCTTGCCGACGAGGTCGGCGCCGACGTCGGCCGCCTTGGTGAAGATGCCGCCGCCGACACGCATGAACATGGCGATCAGCGCGGCGCCGAGGCCGAAGCCCTCGAGCACCTTGGGCGCGTCGGCCGCGTAGACGAGCACGACGCAGGAGGCACCGAGAAGCCCGAGGCCCACCGTGAACATGCCGACCACGCCACCGGTACGGAACGCGATCTTCATGGCCTTGTGCGCGACGGCCGTCAGATCCTTTTCCGGCTCTCCTTCCTGCGGTGTCGCTTCCCGCGCGGCCGCCGCCACCCGGACATTGGCCCGCACCGCGAGACGCATGCCGATGTATCCGGTGGCCGCCGAGAAGATCGCACCCACCAGGAAGAACACCGAACGCCCCGCACGCTGCGACCAGTCGTCCGCGGGAAGAAGCATGAGCAGGAAGAACACCACCACGGCGAAGACGCCGAGGGTGCGCAGCTGCCGTGCGAGATAGGCATTCGCGCCTTCCTGCACCGCCGCCGCGATCTTCTTCATGGAATCGGTGCCCTCGCCTGCGGCGAGGACCTGGCGCACGAGCAATTGGGCGACGACCAGGGCCGCCAGTGCGACGGCTGCGATGACCACGACGATCATCCGGTTGTCGTCCGTGAGTACCGCAGCCGCATAGGAAGTGGGATGATCGGTCATTTGTGGGTTGAAGAGCCCCGCCATTCGTCCTCCTTGACGTTCAGAGCTCAAGATGTGGACGGATTGTAGGTAGCGGAACCTGATCAAAACAGGGTGCGGCAAATGCAATTGACCTTGACCGGCTACTCAGCAGATGATCGCGTTCTGAAAACGTGCCCGAAAGAGGTAATGGGGCAAAAGCATTGACTCTTGATCGACGATCTAGAAAATACGAAAGAGGCCCTGCTCAGCAGGGCCTCTTTCGCGGAACAATGAGATGAGAATCGGAAGATCGATCACCCGGACGGCGGTCAAGCACGGGCAGGGCGCCGTCCGCCGAATCTGGCCGGTCCGCCACGACGGCCTCCCGGCGCCCGGACAGGCTCGTCGATTCGGTCGGCCCGCGTTGGGCCGAACGGGTCATGGCGAGGCCTGGTCGGCGGAGGAGCGGGGCGGAGGGACGGTCGGCCCGGACGGATCAGGTGGCCGCCGCAGGCGGTGCTGCGGGCCAGCTCATCCGGATCACGCCGCCGTCCTCGGAGGACAAGACCTCCATGTCGTCGACGAGGCCGCTGATCACCGCGAGCCCCATTTCGTCCTCGTCCTCGGCGTCGGCTTCCTCGTCCGCGGCTCGCCCGCCCGGGCCCGCACCGCCGCCCGAGCCGGGAACCTCGTCCCCGACCTCGATCGAGAAGGTCTTCTCCTCCTCGGACAGCAGGACCCGCACGGGCGCCGTGAGGCCATGGCTGCGGTGCAGCCCGACCGCACGGCTGCACGCCTCGCCCACGGCGAGGCGGACCTCGTCCAGCACCGCCTCGTCGACCCCGGCCCTGCGTGCCACGGCAGCGGCGACCAGCCGGGCCGTCCTGACGTGCTCGGGCTGGGCGCTGAAGCGGAGCTCAACGGTGGCCATGCAGATCCCCCTCGGACATATGGGCGTGCCTCTCAGGGGCCCGGGCTGGATGCCCGGTGCCCCTCACTGCTTCCGGCGGTCTCCGGCCGAGTGTCAGTCGGTCGCCGCGACGGCTTCGTCGACCGTGGTGTGGATGGGGAACACCTTGGTCAGACCCGTGATCCGGAAGATCTTGAGAATGCGCTCCTGGTTGCACACCAGGCGCAGGGAGCCCTCGTGCGCGCGCACGCGCTTCAGGCCGCCGACGAGCACGCCGAGGCCGGTGGAGTCGAGAAAATCCACGCCCTCCATGTCGACGACCAGGTGGTAGCTGCCGTCGTTCACCAACTCGACCAACTGCTCGCGCAGCTTGGGCGCGGTATACACATCAATCTCGCCACCGACCTCGACGACCGTACGGTCGCCACCAGGGCCGGACACATTGCGAGTCGACAGGGACAGGTCCACGGATCCTCCAGCACCTTGCTATCGAGCGGCCGTCCCCTCAGGTCTCCCCGACGGAGCCGGAAGACGGTCGCCAGCCGCGATGGCATTCAATCACTTACCAGCAGCCATGCACGACGCCTTGGGACCATTGTCCGTCACGCCAGTGACACACTCGGTGCCGATGGCCAAGAATCACCGTCCCAGACGACCTCCCGAGAGCGGGGAAACCCGCCCCTCCCCCGGTGCGGTCCTCGACCGGCTCACCATGGGGGCGAACCGGGCTGCGCGCATCACTCATACGGAGCACTTGCCCCCGCGACCGGGCAGGCATGCCGTCTGGCCCGACCGCATCCGCGCGGAAGTGATCGCCGCCGTCCAGGAGGCCGGCATCGACCACCCCTGGGCCCACCAGGCGGCCGCCGCCGAGCACGCCCTGGACGGCGAGTCCGTGGTCATTGCGACCGGCACCGCCTCGGGCAAGTCCCTGGCGTACCTGGCCCCCGTCCTCAGCACCCTCCTCGACGGCGCCGAGGCCCCGAACGGCCGCGGCACCACCGCCCTGTACCTGGCCCCCACCAAGGCCCTCGCCGCCGACCAGCTCCGCGCCGTCCGGGAGCTCGCCGCGCCCCTCGGCAACCGCGTCCGCCCCGCCGTCTACGACGGCGACACGCCCGTCGAGGAACGCGAATGGGTGCGGCAGTACGCCAACTACGTCCTCACCAACCCGGACATGCTGCACCGCGGGATACTGCCGTCCCACCCGCGCTGGGCCTCCTTCCTGCGCACCCTGCGCTACGTCGTGATCGACGAGTGCCACACCTACCGGGGCGTCTTCGGCTCCCACGTCGCCCAGGTGCTGCGCCGCCTCCGCCGCCTGTGCGCCCGCTACGGTGCGCACCCCGTCTTCCTGCTCGCGTCGGCCACCGCCGCGGCCCCGGCCGTCGCCGCCGGCCGTCTCACCGGCCTGCCCGTCTGGGAGGTCGCCGACGACGCCTCACCCCGCGGCGAACTCGTCTTCGCCCTGTGGGAGCCGCCGCTGACCGAGCTCCACGGCGAGAAGGGCGCGCCGGTCCGCCGCACCGCGATCGCCGAGACCGCCGACCTGCTGACCGACCTGACCGTGCAGGGCGTGCGCAGCGTCGCCTTCGTACGCTCCCGCCGGGGCGCAGAGCTCATCTCCGTGATCGCCAAGGAGCGCCTCGCCGAGGTCGACCGCTCGCTGCCGCAGCGCATCGCCGCCTACCGCGGCGGCTACCTCCCCGAGGAACGCCGCGCCCTCGAACGCGCCCTGCACTCCGGCGACCTCCTGGGCCTCGCCGCCACCACCGCCCTCGAACTCGGCGTCGACGTCTCCGGGCTCGACGCGGTCGTCATCGCCGGATACCCGGGCACCCGTGCCTCTCTGTGGCAGCAGGCCGGCCGCGCGGGACGCTCGGGGCAGGGTGCCCTGGCCGTCCTCGTCGCCCGCGACGACCCGCTGGACACCTATCTCGTCCACCACCCCGAGGCACTGTTCCGGCGGCCGGTCGAGTCCACCGTCCTGGACCCGGACAATCCCTACGTCCTCGCTCCCCACCTGTGCGCCGCCGCGGCCGAACTCCCGCTCACCGAAGCCGACCTGGAGCTCTTCGGGCCCGCCACCGCGGAGCTCATGCCCCAGCTGGAGACCGCCCGGCTGCTGCGCCGGCGCGCGTCCGGCTGGCACTGGACGCGCCGCGAGCGGGCCGCCGATCTCACCGACATCCGCGGCGGCGGCGGGCGCCCCGTCCAGATCGTCGAGGCCTCCAGCGGCCGCCTGCTCGGCACCGTCGACGAGGCCGCCGCCCACACGGCCGTCCACAACGGCGCCGTCCACCTGCACCAGGGCCGCACCTACCTGGTCGAACAGCTCGATCTTGAGGACTCGGTCGCCCTGGTCGAGGAGGCCAATCCGCCGTACTCGACCACCGCACGGGACACCACCTCCATCTCCGTGCTCGACACCGACATCGAGGTCGCGTGGGGGGACGGGCGCCTGTGCTACGGCTCCGTCGAGGTCACCAACCAGGTCGTCTCCTTCCTTCGCCGCCGGCTCGTCACCGGCGAAGTGCTCGGCGAGTCGAAGCTCGACCTCCCGCCCCGCACCCTGCGCACCCGAGCCGTGTGGTGGACGGTCACCGAGGACCAGCTCGACGCCGCACGCGTGGGTCCGGAACAGCTCGGCGGAGCCCTCCACGCGGCCGAACACGCCTCGATCGGCATGCTGCCGCTGTTCGCCACATGTGACCGCTGGGACATCGGCGGTGTATCCGTCCCGCTCCATCCCGACACGCTGCTCCCCACGGTCTTCGTGTACGACGGGCATCCGGGTGGCGCGGGTTTCGCCGAGCGTGCCTTCCGCACGGCCCGCGAGTGGCTGACCGCGACGCGCGAGGCCATCGCCTCCTGCGAGTGCGAGGCCGGCTGCCCCTCGTGCATCCAGTCCCCCAAGTGCGGCAACGGCAACGACCCGCTGCACAAGCGCGGCGCGGTCCGCCTGCTCACCGAACTGCTCCGTAGCGCTCCGGCCCAGGCACCGGGCGAAGGCGGCCTGGGCGAGTCCCGGGACGCGGCTGCCCCGGGGGCCGTGGGCGAGCCGGCGGCGGAAGAGGCGAACGAACCGATGGGTGACTCGGTGGGCGAGCGAGCAGGTGGACCGTCCGCCCCGTCGGCGGAGGCACCGGAGGGCGAGCCTGAGGACCGGCCTGCCTCGCAAACGACCGGGCCGGCGACGCAGGGGCCGCCGCCCGGCGCCCCCTCGTAGGGAGCCCCTCCGGGGTCCGGCGGCGGGACGGTGCGGGCGGTCGGGTCCGTGTCGCGTGGGTCGCTCCGTCAGCCGCCCCCTCGGGCGGCCCCGCCCTCGACCTGACTTCGGGTGTGTACGGCCCGAAGCGGAAGCGGGCGGTCACGTCGGCGATCTCGCCCCGCACCACGCACCTGGTGACCTCCGCCTCCTGCGCCCGGGCGACCTCGGCCGCCTTGGCACACGCCGCGGCCCGGCCGCTCAGGGCGTGGTCGGCCGCGGCCAGGGCTGCCAAGTCGGCGGCCCCGCCCGCCCGATGCCGTGCCACGACCGCCTGTCCCATCGCCAGCACCAGCGCGAAGACCGCGCACAGCACCGTGGTGGCGGAGGCCACCCAGACGGTGGCCGAGCCCCGGTCCCGGTTCATGGCGCCACCGCCGTACCGCCCGGCACAGCGGCTCCGGCCCAGGCCGCAGCACGCACCGCGGTCGCCCGTACCCCGTCGAGCCGTACGGCTGCGGCGCCGCCGGCCGAGGCGTCGTCCGTGCCCTGCCCCACCGTGTCCTCGGCCAGGGCCGCCGCCTCCGCACTCAGCGTCAGCGCCAGCACACCGGGTCCGGGCGTGTCCGCCTGCACCCGCACCCGCCACAGGTCGCCTGCCCTGGACAGGGTGACCCGTGCGCCGGAAGGGGCCGCGGAGCGTGCGGCGGCCAGCGCCGCCGCACGCGGCTCCGATCTGGCCGCCGCCCGTGCTCCGGCCCGCGCCGCGTCCACGCACTGGATCTGCGCGGACGCGGCCATCAGCGCCCAGACCAGGGCCATGGCGAACAGGACCAGCGCAGGAACCGCCACAGCCGCCTCGGCGGTCACCGACCCCCGGTCGCCTCGCCCGTCCGGATCCGCGCCCGGCTTCTCAGAACTGGGCATCGAGGGCCTTGCCGATCAGCGCCTGGAGCCCTTTCGACACAGCGTCACTCGTGACGACCTTGTACAGAACGGCCGCGAAGCCGCAGGCGGCGATCGTCCCCACCGCGTACTCGGATGTGGTCATGCCCTTGTCCGTCCGCAGCCCTGCCAGCCGGCCGCGCAGTCCGCCGAGCCTGCCTCCGAGCGGCCCGCGTCCGTCGGCCCTGCTCTCGCACAGCCGGTGCCACAACGTCTTCCACATGCTCGACTCCCTGGTCTTGTAGTGCTCTTGTACGGGTGAGAAATCGGTGCGGTCAGTCGGCGGCCAGCAGTCCGCCGGCCAGCCCGATCACCACCGGTGCGACGCCGACGGCGAGAAAGGCGGGCAGGAAGCACAGGCCCACGGGTGCCGTGATCAGCACCTGTGCCTTCCGGCCGCGCGCCGCCACCTCTCGGGCGCGGTCCGCGCGAAGCCTCTCCGCCAGCCGCGTCACCTGCTCCGCGGCCGGGGCGCCCGTCAGGTCGGCGCGCTCCAGGCAGCGGGCCAGCGTGCCGGCCCCCGCTGTCGCGCCGAACCAGCCCCAGGCGTGTGCCGGCTCGCCACCGAGCCTGAGCTCGGCCGCGGCCCTGGCGAGCCTCTCCCCGAGCTGACCGCCCAGCGACTCGCCCACGGCCTCCGCCGCCTCACGCGGTCCCGCGCCGGCCGAGATGCAGGCGGCCAGGAGGTCGGCGGCGAGCGGCAGTTGTCGTGCCGCCTCCTCCCCGCCGTCGGCTCCCTCCCTCTCGGCCACCACCGCCGCGGCACGCTCCCGGCGCCGGAGCCAGTGCCGTACACCGAGTGCCGCAGCGATCCCCACAGCGGCGCCTACCGCGCCGCCGATCAGGACGTAACAGAGAGCCGCCGCGCCGAACGGCGCCGCCCACTTCCTGGCCCGGGCCGCCAACTGCGCTCTGCTGCGGCGCTGTTCCCGCTCCACCGACAGCAGCGCCTCGATCCGTCCACGCACCGCCCTGCCACGGCGGTGCGCCGCGATCAGCGAGCCGACACAGCTCACCGCCGCCAGGCCGGCCAGCACCGCCCCCAGCCTGTGGACGACGTCCGGGCTCATGTCTCCTCACCCGCCCGCACGATCCGCCCCGCCCAGAACAGGCCGGCCGCCTCCAGCAGCCCTCCGGCGACCAGGCAGGCGATACCGCCCGGCGTGTGGAACAGCACGTCCAAGGGGTCCGCGCCGAGCGCCCAGCCCATCCCCAGCCCGGCGACGGGCAACAGCGCGAGGAGCACGACGGTCGACCATGCGCCCGCCAACTGTGCGGCCAAGTCCTCCCGTTGGTCCCGCTCAGCCCGCAGCGCCGCCTCCAGCCGGTCCAGGCCGGCGGCCAGCCCCGCACCGCTGTCCACGGCGACCCGCCAGCAGGCGGCGAATCCGGCCAGCCCCTCCGCGCCGGGCTGCCGAGCCGCGGCCTTCAGCGCCCCGGGGACATCGCCGCCGAACCGCGCCGCCGCCAGGACGGCGGCCTCCTCCTGACCGAGCGCCCTGGTGGACCGGGCGCCGAACAACAGCGCCTGCCCCGGCTGGAGACCCGCTCGCAGCTCCCCCGCGACCGCGCCGCACAGCGCGACCACCCTCTCGGCCCTGCGGTCCTTCTCCTTCCTGTGCTCCCGGGCCCGCAACCGCCGCCGCACCAACGGCACCGCCGCCGCCCCTGCGACGAGAGGCACGACGGACTTCCCGAGCACGGCGACCACGAGCGCCACCGGCAGGCAGAGCCACTCCCTGCGCAGCCGCAGCACCGGCAGCATGCGCTCCCACGCCCACCACGGCGGTTCGGCGACGGCGCCCCCGCCCGCGAAGAGGAGCCTCGCCCGGCGCAGTCCCTGGTCCTGGCCCGTGAGCAGCCAGGCGGCGGCCCCGGCACAGACAGCCGCCGCGCACATCGACTCAGCGGCCCTCACAGCGCCTCCCCGATCAGGGCGCGAAGCCGCGGCCAGCCCTCCTCGCGCGCGAATGCCTCCGCGCCCCACCTCAGCGCCGGAACCGTCACCACCAGCCCGGCCGCATCCCGCTCCAGCACGTGTACCTCCGCGATGCGCCGCCGACCGTCCGCGTCCCGTGCGAGATGGACGACGACGGACAGCGCCGCGGCCAACTGGCTGTGCAGTGCCGCCCGGTCGAGCCCCGCCGCGGTCCCCAGCGCCTCCAGCCGCGCGGGCACGTCCGCCGCCGCGTTCGCGTGCACGGTGCCGCACCCTCCCTCGTGACCGGTGTTGAGTGCGGCCAGCAATTCTGTGACCTCGGCCCCCCGGACCTCTCCGACGACCAGCCGGTCGGGCCGCATCCTCAGTGCCTGGCGAACCAGGTCCCGCAGGGTCACCCGTCCCGCGCCCTCCTGGTTGGCGGTGCGCGATTCGAGCCGCACCACGTGGGGATGGTCTGGCCTCAGCTCGGCCGAGTCCTCGGCGAGCACGATGCGCTCCCGCTCCCCGACCAGCCCCAGCAGACTGCTCAGCAGGGTCGTCTTCCCCGAACCGGTCCCGCCGCTGATCAGAAAGGAGAGCCGGGCCGTGATGAGAGCCCGCAGCACGCGGTCCCCGTCCGGCGGAACCGTCCCGGCCACGACCAGCTCCCGCACCGAGAACGCCCGCGGCCGCACGACTCGCAGCGACAGGCACGTCGAGCCGACGGCCACCGGTGGAATCACGGCGTGCATCCGCGTCCCGTCCGGCAGCCGGGCGTCCACCCAGGGCCGGGCGTCGTCGAGCCTGCGCTCCGCAACCGCCGCGAGCCGCTGCGCCAGCCTGCGCACGGACGCCGCGTCCGGGAAGGTCACCTCCGTGAGCTCCAGGCCTCTGCCCCGGTCCACCCACACCCGGTCCGGCGCGGAGACCAGCACATCGGTGACGGACGGGTCGGACAGCAAGGGCTCCAACGGTCCCGTGCCCACCAGCTCGCCTCGTAACTTCTCCGTACCGCCCAGAACTTCGGCATCCCCCAGCAGGCGCCCCTGCGCCCGCAGGGCTGCCGCGACCCTGGCCGGTGTCGGCTCGGCGCCGCTCTCCGCCAGCCGCTGCCGTACGGCCTCCAGCAGCCCGGTGCTCATGAGACCGCCTCCCCGGCGAGCGCCTTCTGCCAGAACGCCGTGCAGAACCTGGCCAGCGGCCCTCGTCCGCTCGCTCCCGGCGGCGCTCCACCGTCCTGGTCCGCCGACAGCCCCGGCTCCATGGGCAGTTCACCTGCGAGCGGCAGGCCGAGCGCGGCCGCCACCCACTGCTCGTCCAGCCCGGAGGCGTACGGGCCGCGGACGACCACTCGCAGGTCCGAGAGGACCATGCCCACTACCGAGGCGACCCGGTTCGCCGCGGCGACCGCGCGGAGCTCGCCGGGCACCACCAGCAGCCCCAGGTCGAGCTGGGCGAGCGCCTCGGCCACGCCTTCGTCGACGCGGCGCGGCAGGTCGACGACGACCACCCCGCCCCGGCGGCGCGCCGCCGCGAGCACCGACCTCATCGCCTCGGGCGGGACGACGACGGAATCCCCGCGGTCCCAGCTGAGCACCCGCAGCGCGTGCAGCTCAGGCAAGGACTCCTCCAGTGCACCGCCGGCGACGCGGCCCTTCGAGGCGGCGAAGTCGGGCCATCGTCTGCCCTCGGTCTGCTCGCCGCCGAGCAGGACGTCCAGTCCACCGCCGAGCGGGTCCCCGTCGACGAGCATGGTGCGCCGGCCGGCGCGGGCGGCTGTCACGGCGAGGGCGCAGGCCAGCGTCGACGCCCCCGCGCCGCCCCGTCCGCCGATGACTCCGACCGTCAGGGCCTGCCGTCCGACGCCCTCGGCGACGTCGGCGATCCGGTCGACGAGCCAGCCCTCCCCGTCGGGCAGGCGAACAACACTGTCGGCACCGATCTCCACGGCCCGCCGCCAGACGTCCGGGTCGTCCTGGTCGCGGCCCACGAGCAGCACCCCGCGCCTGCGGGTGGCCCCGCGGCACCGCTCGGCCGCGTCGTCTCCGACGAGGACCAGCGGCGCGCCCTCCCAGACACCCTTGCGATCGGGCACCGTGTGGTGGACGTCCGGCTCGGCCCCCGCCGCCGCGCAGAGCCGCAGCAGGTCGTCGAGCAGGTCCACGTCCTCGGTGACGATCAGCGGTCCCGCGCGGCGCTCCTCGGCAGTACGGGGACGCTCCGATGTGATGGATCCGGCCACGATCTCCACCCCTCTCCCGGCGATCTCGCACACGGCGAGATCCGTGATTCCTCCGGTCCGCGAACTTCGCGGCTGGAATCACGGTGCAGCTCGCCGAAAAACCGTGTGGATCTTGCCGAAAAACTGTGGACAACCGGCCACTTGTGAATATCTCCGTAGCCCGAACCGGTGAGAGACCGAAAGGTCTCGGAGCGCAGCACGACAACTACTCATAGTGACGAATCCGGGGGTGCGCCTTCCATGTCATCCGAGCGCGACAGAGGCGGGCGGCAGGCGGCAACGGCCGCGAAGATGAGGGGAAAACCCGCCCGGACATGCGACGACCCCCGCCGGGGGGGAGAGCGGGGGTCGTCTCTCCGGCCGACTCGGGGGGGGAGGAGCCGGACCGGGTTAGCACGGTCGCGAACGATCCGTGACTTCCATGGTGTACCCGAGAGCCTTCTCAGGCAAACCCACGCGCCCAGCGTACGCCGAATGGCGGGCACATATGCTCACCCCGTGGAAAACCACTCCTTGCCGCGCACAGCCGCCTTCTTTGATCTGGACAAGACGGTCATTGCGAAGTCTTCGACGCTGACCTTCAGCAAGTCCTTCTACCAAGGCGGGCTGATCAGTCGGCGTGCCGCGCTGCGCACCGCCTATATCCAGTTCGTGTTTCTCGCGGGCGGCGCCGATCACGACCAGATGGAGCGGATGCGCGAGTACCTGTCCGCGCTCTGCAAGGGCTGGAACGTGCAGCAGGTCCGCGAGATCGTCGCCGAGACGCTGCACGATCTCATCGACCCGATCATCTACGACGAGGCCGCCTCCCTCATCGAGGAGCACCACATGGCCGGCCGGGACGTGGTCATCGTGTCCACGTCCGGCACCGAGGTCGTGGAGCCCATCGGCGAGTTGCTCGGCGCGGACCGCGTCGTGGCCACCCGCATGATCGTCGGCGACGACGGATGCTTCACGGGCGAGGTGGAGTACTACGCGTACGGTCCGACGAAGGCCGAGGCGGTCCGGGAGCTCGCCGCGTCGGAGGGCTACGACCTGGACCGCTGCTACGCGTACAGCGACTCGGCGACCGACATTCCGATGCTCTCGGCGGTGGGCCACCCCTACGCCGTGAATCCGGACCGCGCGCTGCGCCGTGAGGCGGCGGTGCGGGGCTGGCCGGTTCTCGCCTTCAACAAGCCGGTGCGGCTGAAGCAGCGGCTGCCGGCCTTCTCGATGCCACCCCGTCCGGCACTGATGGCCGCCGCGGCGGTCGGAGCGGCGGCCGCGACCGCCGGACTCGTCTGGTACGCCAACCGACGCCGGGGAGCGGCGCGCGCGGCTCGCGCGACGACCGAACCCGGCACCCGGTTCGCCCGTATTTGAACCTAAAAGTAAAGAAGTCCGCGCAGGCCTTTCCCTTCCCGGCCTGCGGTAGTACAAAGGATGTAACGGCCCGCGAGACCGAGGACATCCGAAAGGATCACCTTTAAACGCAGAGAAGGCCCCACGGACCGAAGCATGGAAGCCGAGCACCCACGCGACGTCGACCCGTCGATTACGGGCCAGCCGCACCAGGTGACGGGCAAAGTTCCCGACCTGATGGGCAACATTCGAGGACGCATGGTAACTGGGCGGACATGCCAGCGGCGGTACCAATTGGTACCGCCGCAACCCTTTTCAGCAGGAATCCGGGCCTTTCGCCCTCAGGGGCGTCCCCTCAGGCCGCGCCGCGCTGCAGCGCTTCGCACACCGCCGTGGACTCCCTGACACCCAGCTCCACGGCCCGCCCGCAGTGGGCGATCCAGGCCGCCATACCTTCCGGCGTCCCCGACAGGTAGCCCTCGAAGGCCGCGGTGTAGGCCGCGCGCCCCTGCTCGGCATGCCCGACCTCGGCCGGGCAGATCGACTTCGGGTCGAGGCCGCTGCCGATGAGCACGATCCGCTCGGCCGCCCGCGCGACCAGACCGTTGCGGGAGACGAACGGGCGCAGCGCCAGCAACTCGCCGTGCACGACGGCCGCCGTCACCAGGGCCGGTGCGGAACTGCCCCTGATGATCAGCTCCGCGAGCCCGTCCAGACGCCCCGCCACCTCGGCCGCGCCGGGCAGAGGCGCCTCGATCAGCGGCTCGTCGACCGGCTCGCCGGACAGGCGCGGCCTGCCCACCGCCTCGGCGGTGTCGCTGCCGCTCGCCGCGACCAGATGCAGCCTGGCCAGCACCCGCAGGGGCGACTGCCGCCAGATCGACAGCAGCTGGCCCGCCTCCGCGGTCAGCCGAAGCGCCGCACCCACGGTGCGGGCCTCGGGCTCGCTTCCGAAGTCGGTGCGCCGGCGTACCTCCTCCAGCGCCCAGTCGGCACCGGACAGGGCGGCGGAGGCACGGGCTCCGCGGAGCGCGGCCTCCGACGTGATCTCGTTGCTGCGCCGCCGCATGACCCGGTGCCCGTAGACCCGGTCGACGGCTTTGCGTACGGAGTCCACGGAGTCGGCGACGCCTGGCAGCGTGCCGAGGGTGGCGAGAGGGTCGGCCGGCGAGGCGTTCGTACTCATAGGTAGCGAGGCTACGCGCCGGCCGGCCCCTGCCCCACCTTGGAGTGGTCTTCTTCACGCACCTTGACAACGGGCAGCGCTCGCAGCACTACTCTAGGTGAACATGAAGATCGCTTTCGTAGGGAAGGGCGGCAGCGGCAAGACGACGCTGTCCTCGCTCTTCATCCGCCACCTGGCCGCCGCCGAAGCCCCTGTCGTCGCGGTGGACGCCGACATCAACCAGCACCTGGGGGCCGCGCTCGGTCTCGACGACGCGGCGGCTGCCGCCCTGCCGGCGATGGGCGCGCACCTGCCGCTGATCAAGGAGTACCTGCGCGGCACGAACCCGAGGATCACCTCGGCCGAGACGATGATCAAGACCACGCCGCCCGGCGAGGGCTCCCGGCTGCTGCGCGTCGTCGAGGACAACCCGGTGTACGAGGCGTGCGCCCGGACTGTCCGGCTCGATGACGGCGAGATCCGGTTGATGGCGACGGGGCCGTTCACCGAGTCCGATCTCGGCGTCGCCTGCTATCACTCCAAGGTCGGTGCGGTCGAGCTGTGCCTCAACCATTTGGTGGACGGGCCCCAGGAGTACGTCGTCGTCGACATGACCGCGGGCTCGGACTCCTTCGCCTCCGGCATGTTCACCCGGTTCGACATGACCTTCCTGGTGGCCGAGCCGACCCGCAAGGGGGTGTCGGTCTACCGCCAGTACAAGGACTACGCCCGGGACTTCGGGGTGTCGCTGAAGGTCGTGGGCAACAAGGTGCAGGGCCCGGACGACCTGGAGTTCCTGCAGGACGAGGTGGGCGACGACCTGCTCGTCACGGTGGGGCACTCGGACTGGGTCCGGGCGATGGAGAAGGGCCGGCCGCCTCGGTTCGAGCTGCTGGAGGCCGCCAATCGGACGGCGCTGCAGACCCTGCAGGACGCGGCGGAGGACTCGTACGCACACCGGGACTGGGAGCGCTACACCCGTCAGATGGTGCACTTCCATCTGAAGAACGCGGAGAGCTGGGGCAACGCGAAGACAGGCGTGGACCTGGCGGCCCAGGTGGACCCGGCGTTCGTGCTCGGTGAGCACGCACCGGTGCCGCAGCCGGGCTGATCCGCGCGACGAGGGCGGACCGGCGGTCCGGACCGCCCTCGCGTCACGCCGCGTTCAGCGCTGCGAGGCGCGTTTCCCCGCGTCCCGCCCGGCGGACGGACCGGCCGGGGCCACCGGCGGCTTGGAGAGGAAGTCGGACCAGCCGCCCTTGGGCGCCTCACCGACCTCCAGCTGCCGCAGCTTCTCGAGAACCAGCGGGTCCTGGGCGTCCAGCCAGTCGGCCAGCTGACGGAAGGACACGCACTTCACGTCGCTCTTCACGCACACCTTGGCGATCGTCTGCTCGATCGCCTTCATGTAGGTCCCGCCGTTCCAGGACTCGAAGTGGTTGCCGATGATGAGCGGCGCACGGTTGCCCTTGTAGGCGCGGTCGAATGCCTTCAGCAGGCCGTCGCGCATCTGGTTGCCCCAGTACTCGTGCATCGCCGGGTTGCCCTTGGACGTGCCCGACTGATTGACCATGAAGTTGTAGTCCATCGACAGCGTCTCGAAGGCGCGGCCGGGGACAGGGACCATCTGGAGGGCCAGGTCCCACAGGCCCAGTTCCTTCTTGGGCCAGACCTGCTCGCTGATCCCGCTGGTGTCGTAGCGGAAGCCGAGGTCGCGTGCCGCGCGCAGGAAGTTGTGACGGCCTTCGAGGCACGGGGTGCGGGCCCCGATGAGTTCCTTGTCGTAGTCGAAGGGGAGCGGCTCGGCCGAGGCGAGACCGGCGTTCGTCCTCCAGTTCTTCACAAAGGACTTGGCCTGGCGGATCTCGCTCTTCCACTCCTTGACGGACCAGGTGCCCACTCCCCCCTTCTTGCCGCAGAAGTGCCCGTTGAAGTGGGTGCCCACCTCATTGCCGTCCTGCCAGGCACCGCGCAGCTCTCGCACGGTGTCCTTGATTCCCTGAACGTCGTTGAAGCCGATGTCGGAGCTGCCCACCGCGTGCTGGGGCGGGGCGTACAAGTGCCGCTTCTCCTCGGGGAGGAGATAGACGCCGCTGAGGAAGTACGTCATCGTCGCGTCGTACTTCTTGCCGACCTTGCGGAAGTGGGAGAACAGCTTCTGGCTGTCCTCGCCGGCGCCGTCCCACGAGAACACCACGAACTGCGGTGGTTTCTCACCGGGCTTGAGCCGCTGAGGCTTGAGCAGGCCCGGCTGGGCGCCGGTGAAGGCGGTGGAGCCGTCGCCGATGAGACGGACCACACCCGCCTTCTTGGGAGCCGGAGCGCCGTGCTCGGTGTCCGCGTCGCCCGAGCCCTGCGCGCCACCGCCCGAGCAGCCGGCGAGTCCTGCGATCAGTGCCGTGGCGACCGCACCGACGACGGCGGCGGCCTTCTTCGTGGCGGCCAGCATCCGCCCACCCTCTTTCGTATGGCGATACGACTATCCGACTGGGGATGGAGTCGACACGGTCGCTCGCCAGGAGTGAGGGGAGCGGCCCGACAGGCCGCAATGAAATGATTAATCACTGCATCAGGTGATTGATTGCCCTATTTGCCCAGAAAATCATGCCAGAGTCTTTACTCTGCATTACGATCCATTTACTTACTGTTGAGCGCTCGTGCGATTCGAGCATCCCGCCGCTGCATGCCGTGCCCCACGGCCGCGTCCCCCACGTTCCGCGACCGCGCCACCTTGGAGGAGACGGGAATGTCCTGCGTCCCCACCCGCACCAACAACGCCGATCACCCGCCGATGTCCCCGGCCGCCCGCTTCCAGGGCCCGCACAGTCCGCCTCCCACCGGAGCACGTCGGCGCTTCCACATCGCGGGCGCCGACCTGTCCGCATCCGTCTCCGTCTTCCTGATCGCCCTGCCGCTCTCGCTCGGCATCGCCCTCGCCACCGGGGCGCCGCTCCAGGCAGGCCTCGTCGCCGCCGCCGTCGGCGGCATCGTGGCGGGCCGGTTCGGCGGATCCGCGCTGCAGGTCAGCGGCCCGGCCGCCGGACTGACCGTCGTGACCGCGGAGTTGATCCAGCGGTACGGGTGGCGCACGACCTGCGCCATCACGGTCCTCGCCGGCCTGTGCCAACTTGGCCTCGCCGCCCTGCGGGTGGCGCGCTCCGCCCTCGCCGTCAGCCCCGCCATCGTCCACGGAATGCTGGCCGGCATCGGCGTCACCATCGCCCTGGCACAGCTGCACATCGTCCTCGGGGGCACCCCGCAGAGCTCGGCCCTCGCCAACGTGGGTGCGCTGCCCGACCAGTTGACGCATCTGCACCCGGCCGCACTGTCCGTCAGCGTCCTGACGGTCGCCGTCCTGCTGGCGTGGCCGCGTATCCCGGGGCGAGCGGGACGGATCCTGCGGACCGTTCCGGCGGCCTTGGCCGCCGTCGCCGCCGCGACCGCACTCGCGACGTTCGCGCAGCTCCACCAGCCGCGTGTCGACCTGCCCTCCTGGCGCTCGCACGCCCTCCCTGAGCTTCCCGAGGGGCCCGTGCTCGGGCTGCTCGCCGCCGTCCTCACCATCACGCTCGTCGGCAGCGTGGAGTCGCTGCTGTCGGCCGTCGCCATCGACAAGCTCGCCGCCGCCCGCAAGAAGCCGGACGTGCGCATCCCCCGCGCGGACCTCGACCGCGAGCTCACCGGACAGGGCGCGGCCAACGTCGTGTCCGGCGCGCTCGGCGGACTGCCCATCACCGGCGTCGCGGTCCGCAGTTCGGCGAACGTCTCCGCCGGAGCGGTCAGCCGCCACTCCACCATGCTCCACGGACTGTGGATCACGGTGGCCGCGCTGCTGCTGGTGCCCGTCCTCGACCTGATCCCACTGGCCACGCTCGCCGCGCTGGTCATGGTGGTCGGCGTGCAGATGGTCAACATCACGCACCTGCGCAGCGTCAAGCGCAACCGCGAGATCCTGGTCTACGCGGCGACGGTCAGCGCTGTCGTCCTCACCGGCGTACTCGAAGGCGTGTTGATCGGGATCGCGGTCGCCGTCACGGTCGCGCTGCACCGGCTCACCAGGACCCGGATCACCGTCGAGGAGGACGGCACCTTCCACCGCGTGTGCGTACGCGGGCAGTTGACGTTCCTGGCCGTTCCCCGGCTGAGCCGGGTCCTCGGACAGGTACCGCACGGCGTCGACTGCGTGGTCGAGCTGGACGGCTCCTTCATGGACCACGCGGCGTACGAGGCGCTGCACGACTGGCAGACGTCGCACAGCGCGCAGGGCGGCACCGTGGAGTTCACCGGCCGGTCCGGGGCGCGGATCAGCGAGCCCGCGCAGGAGGCGCACGGCTGCTGCCGCCCCTGGACGCCCTGGCGCAACCACCACTGCGGCGAGCGCCCCCAGCCGGCCGAGGCGCATCAACTGGCCACCGGGCTCAGCGCGTTCCAGCGCAACACCGCTCCCCTGGTCCGCGACGAGCTGGCGCGCCTAGCCCGTGAGGGCCAGCAGCCGTCACAGCTGTTCCTCACCTGCGCCGACTCCCGACTGGTCACCAGCATGATCACGGCGAGCGGCCCCGGCGACCTGTTCACCGTGCGCAACGTGGGAAACCTGGTTCCACTACCTGGCGAGGAGAGCGGCGACGACTCCGTCGCCGCCGCCATCGAGTACGCGGTGGACGTGCTGGGGGTGGAGTCCATCACGGTCTGCGGCCACTCGGGCTGCGGGGCGATGCAGGCCCTGCTGAACAGCCCGCCCGACGGCGCACCGACCCCGCTGCGCCGCTGGCTGCGGCACGGCCTGCCCAGCCTGGAGCGCATGCGCAACCGTCGGCATGCGTGGGCGAGGATCTCGGGACGGATGCCCGCGGACGCCGTGGAGCAGCTGTGCCTGACCAATGTGGTCCAGCAGCTGGAGCATCTGCGGGCCCATGAGTCGGTCGCCCGCCGGCTCGCCGAGGGCACGCTGCAACTGCACGGCATGTACTTCCATGTCGGCGAGGCCCAGGCATATCTGCTCACGAGCGCGACCGGCCACGACGTCGAGCAGGTCTTCGACCGGGTCGCACCCACCCCGTCCGTACTGGAGAAGGCCCGCGTCTGATCAGGTACACCTGTGCACGTCGGACCGGTAATGCACGCCGCGTGACCGAGCACACACCGCGCGGCTGAACCGCCGCTGTGCGGTGTCCGTGGGAACGTGTGGCTCCTCTTCCCCACCGCCCGGGGTCGAGGGGCCACCTCCCCACAGGTCTAAACCAATTTCCCGAAGGCCCTTGTCACCCGGCCTTCTGGCTGATGAGCTATGGCCTGGGACACATACGCACAGAAGACGCCCTGAGAAAGGGAGATGTCGTGAGCAACGAAAGCCTGGCCAACCTTCTTAAGGAAGAGCGGCGGTTCGCACCTCCGGCCGAGCTGGCCGCGCACGCCAACGTGACCGCGGAGGCGTACGCACAGGCCGCCGCGGACAGGCTTGGCTTCTGGGCCGAGCAGGCACGGCGGCTCGACTGGGCCACCGAACCGACCGAGACCCTCGACTGGACCAACCCGCCCTTCGCGAAATGGTTCGCGGACGGCAGGCTCAATGTCGCGTACAACTGCGTGGACCGCCATGTCGAGGCGGGCCACGGCGACCGCGTCGCCATCCACTTCGAGGGCGAGCCCGGTGACAGCCGCGCCATCACCTACGCCGAGCTCAAGGACGAGGTCTCCAGGGCGGCCAACGCCCTGACCGAGCTCGGGGTCCGCAAGGGCGACCGCGTCGCCGTCTACATGCCGATGATCCCCGAGGCCGCGGTCGCCATGCTGGCCTGCGCACGGATCGGCGCCGCCCACTCGGTCGTCTTCGGCGGCTTCTCGGCCGACGCGGTCGCCTCCCGGATCCAGGACGCCGACGCCAAGCTCGTCATCACCGCCGACGGCGGCTACCGCCGCGGCAAGCCCAGCGCGCTCAAGCCCGCGATCGACGAGGCCGTCTCCCGCTGCCCGCAGGTCGAGCACGTCCTGGTCGTGCGGCGCACGGGCCAGGAGACCGCGTTCACCGAGGGCCGCGACGTGTGGTGGCACGACGTCGTCGGCCGTCAGTCCGCCGAGCACACCCCCGAGGCGTTCGAGGCCGAGCACCCGCTCTTCATCCTCTACACCTCCGGCACCACGGGTAAGCCCAAGGGCATCCTCCACACCTCCGGCGGCTACCTCACCCAGGCGGCCTACACGCACCACGCCGTCTTCGACCTCAAGCCCGAGTCCGACGTCTACTGGTGCACGGCGGACATCGGCTGGGTCACCGGCCACTCGTACATCGTCTACGGCCCGCTGGCCAACGGCGCGACGCAGGTCATGTACGAGGGCACGCCGGACACCCCGCATCAGGGCCGGTTCTGGGAGATCGTGCAGAAGTACGGCGTCACGATCCTCTACACGGCTCCGACCGCGATCCGCACGTTCATGAAGTGGGGAGACGACATCCCCGCCAAGTTCGACCTCTCCAGCCTGCGCGTCCTCGGCTCGGTCGGTGAGCCCATCAACCCCGAGGCATGGATCTGGTACCGGGAGCACATCGGCTCCGGGAAGACCCCGATCGTCGACACCTGGTGGCAGACCGAGACCGGCGCGATGATGATCTCGCCGCTACCAGGCGTCACCGAGACCAAGCCCGGCTCCGCGCAGCGCCCGCTGCCCGGCATCTGCGCCACCGTCGTCGACGACGAGGCGCACGAGGTGCCCAACGGGGGCGGCGGCTACCTCGTGCTCACCGAGCCGTGGCCGTCGATGCTGCGCACCATCTGGGGCGACGACCAGCGGTTCATCGACACCTACTGGTCCCGTTTCGAGGGCAAGTACTTCGCGGGCGACGGAGCCAAGAGGGACGACGACGGCGACATCTGGCTGCTCGGCCGCGTCGACGACGTCATGCTCGTGTCCGGCCACAACATCTCGACCACCGAGGTCGAGTCGGCGCTGGTCTCGCACCCCAAGGTCGCCGAGGCCGCCGTCGTGGGCGCCGCGGACGAGACGACCGGTCAGGCGATCGTCGCGTTCGTCATCCTGCGGGGCACGGCGAGCGAGGACGACGGCCTCGTGAACGAACTGCGCAACCACGTCGGCGCGACGCTCGGCCCGATCGCCAAGCCCAAGCGGATCCTGCCGGTGGCCGAGCTGCCGAAGACCCGCTCCGGCAAGATCATGCGCCGCCTGCTGCGCGACGTCGCCGAGAACCGTCAGCTCGGTGACGTCACCACGCTCACGGACTCCTCCGTGATGGACCTGATCCAGTCCCGCCTGCCCAGCGCCGCCAGCGAGGACTGACCGGCGCACAACACCGTCCGAGGGACCGGCTCGCCCCGGATCCACCGGGCACCGCAAGGCCCCGGCACACCCGCGCCGGGGCCTTGCGCATGCCGTCGCGGCCGACCGCTGCCCGTACGCCCGCGACGGGCCGCAGGATCTTTAGGTAGAGTAAAGAACGCGTCAATGGCGTAGCGAAGGATCTCAGGTGCGCCGGGAAGTCTGGTCGGCAACAGTTTTGTCGTGTCCGACCGACCGGAGGTTACGCACCGTGGCCGCGCTCAAGACCACTCCCAAGCTCTTCGGCCGTCCGTCGCTGCCCGAGCGGAACTTCGTCACGGACGCGCTGCGCGCGGAGACGGTCGGCGGTGTGCTGCTCCTGCTCGCCGCGGTGGCGGCACTGATCTGGGCGAACACCCCTCTCGGCGACAGCTACGCCTCCGTGCGCGACTTCCACGTGGGGCCCGCGTCGCTCGGCCTCGACCTGTCGGTCCAGCACTGGGCGGCGGACGGTCTGCTGGCCGTCTTCTTCTTCGTCGCCGGCATCGAGCTCAAGCGGGAGCTGGTCGTGGGAGAGCTCCGCGACCCCAAGGCCGCTGCCCTGCCCGTCATCGCCGCGCTCTGCGGCATGATCATGCCCGCCCTCGTCTACCTGACGGTCACGACGCTCGGTGACGGTTCCACGGCCGGATGGGCGGTCCCCACCGCCACGGACATCGCCTTCGCCCTCGCCGTCCTCGCGGTGATCGGCACGTCGCTGCCGTCCGCGCTGCGCGCGTTCCTGCTGACGCTGGCGGTCGTCGACGACCTCTTCGCGATCCTGATCATCGCAGTCTTCTTCACGAACGACCTGAACTTCGCGGCGCTCGCCGGCGCGTTCGCCGGTCTCCTCCTCTTCTGGCTGCTGCTGCGCACGGGCGTGCGCGGCTGGTACGTGTACGTGCCGCTCGCCCTCGTCATCTGGGGGCTGATGTACAACAGCGGCGTCCACGCCACCATCGCCGGTGTCTCGATGGGCCTGATGCTGCGCTGCAGCCGCCGGGAGGGTGAGGAGCAGTCCCCGGGCGAGCACATCGAGCACCTGGTGCGTCCGCTGTCCGCGGGCATCGCCGTCCCGCTGTTCGCGCTGTTCTCGGCAGGAGTCACCGTCACCGGCAAGTCCCTCGGCGACGTCTTCACCCGGCCCGAGACGCTGGGCGTCGTGCTGGGCCTGGTGGTGGGCAAGGCACTCGGCATCTTCGGCGGCACCTGGCTGGCGGCGCGTTTCACCAGGGCGGAGCTGAACGAGGACCTGCGCTGGCCGGACGTCTTCGCGCTCGCCTCGCTCGCCGGCATCGGCTTCACCGTCTCCCTGCTGATCGGTGAGCTCGCCTTCACCGGGGACGCCACTCTCACCGACGAGGTGAAGGCCGCGGTCCTGATCGGTTCCCTGATCGCCGCAGTCCTCTCCGGCGTTCTCCTCAAACTGCGGGTGCGCACCTACCAGGCGCTGGCGGCCGAGGAGGAGCGCGACGAGGACATGTCCGGGATCCCCGACATCTACGAGCAGGACGATCCCGCGTACCACTTGAGGATGGCGGCCATCTACGAGGAGAAGGCCGCGGAGCACCGCAGGAGGGCACAAGCAGCGGGGGCATCGCGCGACGGCGGCGACAGTCCGGCATGATCTGACATCGGACCGTAGAACTTTGGAGAGGGAGTCAGCGATGAGCGACCGCGGCAACACCACGGCGAACGCTGTCGGCGCCGACCGCAGTCTCGGTCAGCTGGTCGCCGCGGCGACCGCCGAGATGTCGGCGCTGGTGCACGACGAGATCGCGCTGGCCAAGGCCCAGTTGCGCCAGGACGTGAAGAAGGCGGGCATCGGCGGTGGTGCGTTCACCGCCGCGGGTGCGGTGCTGCTCTTCTCGTTGCCGATGCTGAGCTTCGCGCTCGCCTACGGCTTCCAGTTGTGGACCCACTGGCACCTGTCGGTCTGCTTCCTGCTGTCGTTCGCCGTCAACGTCCTCGTCGCCGGACTGCTGGCGCTGATCGGTCTGGTCTTCGTGAAGAAGGCGAAGAAGGGCAAGGGCCCGCAGAAGGCGGTCGCCTCGGCCAAGGAGACCGCGGCGGTGCTGCAGAACGCCAAGCCGCATCCGCGCCGCCCCGCGCAGCCCGAGCTCCCGGCCGGCTCCCGGCAGGACAAGGTCACGGTGTGACCCGGAAGACCGGCGCGGGCGCGGCCGGCCGGGGAGTGGCGAACGCCCGGTCCGCGGGTGTGGCACGCTCATCAGCATGACGGCACCTGTTTCCAGCCCCGGCGGCCCCGGCGGTCCCGTACGTCTCGACGGTCCGTGGACCCACCGCGACGTCGCGGCCAACGGCGCCCGCTTCCACATCGCCGAGATGGGCGACGGGCCGCTGGTGATGCTGCTGCACGGGTTCCCGCAGTTCTGGTGGACCTGGCGGCACCAGCTGCCCGCGCTCGCCGACGCGGGCTTCCGGGCGGTGGCGATGGACCTGCGCGGAGTGGGCGGCAGCGACCGTACGCCGCGGGGTTACGACCCGGCCAACCTCGCACTCGACATCACCGGCGTGGTCCGGTCCCTGGGCGAGCCGGACGCCGCGCTGGTCGGACACGACCTGGGCGGCTACCTGGCGTGGACGGCGGCCGTGATGCGTCCCAAGCTGGTGCGCCGCCTGGCGGTCTCGTCGATGCCGCACCCGCGGCGCTGGCGTTCCGCGATGCTGTCGGACTTCGCGCAGAGCCGTGCCGGGTCGTACGTGTGGGGTTTCCAGCGGCCCTGGATCCCGGAGCGTCAACTGGTCGCCGACGACGCCGCGCTGGTGGGCCGGCTGATCGAGGACTGGTCGGGGCCGCAGCCGCTCGACGAGGAGGCGGTCGACGTCTACCGACGCGCGATGTGCATCCCTTCGACGGCGCACTGCTCGATCGAGCCGTACCGCTGGATGGTGCGTTCGCTGGCCCGGCCGGACGGCATCCAGTTCAACCGCCGGATGAAGCGTCCGGTGCGGGTGCCGACGCTGCATCTGCACGGGTCACTCGATCCGGCGATGCGCACGCGCAGCGCAGCGGGTTCGGGCGAGTACGTCGAAGCCCCGTACCGGTGGCGGCTGTTCGACGGTCTGGGCCACTTCCCCCACGAGGAGGACCCGGTGGCCTTCTCGAACGAGCTCATCAGCTGGCTCAAGGACCCGGAACCCGACCGCTGAGCCGTCCCGCGGCCGCGAGAGGCCGGTTGGGGGCCGTCCGGGCGAACCGGATGGAACGGTTGTCCTACGAACGGCCACATGCCCGGCGCATAGGCCAATTGGCGGGTCCCGACACGGTTACCGACCATGGGGCCCGGGCAGACGTCCGGGTATGGGCTGGACGCACGACTACGGTGACACAGCACGCAACCGCCGCTCGGCCAATGGGCCGATCTCCCACGACAGTGGCGGCTCTCAGCACGAGAGCCAGGAGCATCCGGGGCAGGGGATGGGCATTTCGCGCATTCTCCGGCGCCGTGCACGCTGGGTGTCCGCGCGACTGCGGCATCCGCGGGCCTGAGCCGGCGACAGCCCCGGCCCGGCCGCATCCCTACAGGGCGCATCCCTGGCTGTCGACCTGCTGGTTGGCGGCCCTGCCCCGGGCGATGTCGTCGCGGATCTCGTCGACCGTCAGGGCGTAGCCCGTGTCGGCGTCGTCGAGGGACCGGGCGAAGATGACGCCGTAGACCTTGCCGTCGGTGGTGAGCAGTGGGCCGCCGGAGTTGCCCTGGCGCACGGTCGCGAACAGGGAGTAGACGTCGCGGCGGACGGTGCCCCGGTGGTAGATGTCGGGACCGTTGGCGTTGATCCGGCCGCGGACACGGGCGGAGCGGACGTCGTAGGAGCCGTTCTCCGGGAAGCCCGCGACGATCGCGCTGTCGCCGCTGCGGGCGTCGTCCTCGGCGAACGCGAGCGGACGGGCCCTGAGGTCGGGGACGTCCAGGATCGCGATGTCGCGCTCCCAGTCGTACAGCACGACCTTGGCGTCGTAGAGCTTGCCCTCGCCGCCTATCTGGACGGTCGGTTCGTCCACGCCGCCGACCACATGGGCGTTGGTCATCACCCGGCGCTCGTCGAAGACGAAGCCGGTGCCTTCGAGGACCTTGCCGCACGTGGGCGCCGTACCGACGACCTTGACGATGGACTGCTTGGCGCGTGCGGCGACGGGGCTGCCGACGAGAGCCGGATCCGGGGGCCGGACCTCGGTGATGGGCTCGTTGGCGAACGGGCTGAAGACTTGCGGGAAGCCGTTCTGCGCGAGGACGGAGGTGAAGTCCGCGAACCAGGTGTTGGCCTGATCGGGCATCACCCGGGAGATGCCGAGCAGCACCTTGGAACTGCGCACCTCCTTGCCCAGCGTGGGCAGTGAGGTGCCGGCGAGCGCGGATCCGATCAGCCAGGCGACCAGCAGCATGGCGACGACGTTGACCAGGGCGCCACCGGTGGCGTCCAGGGCGCGGGCGGGTGACCAGGTGATGTGCCGGCGCAGCTTGTTCCCGAGGTGGGTGGTGAACGCCTGGCCGACCGACGCGCAGACGATCACGATCACCACGGCGATGATGGCGACCGTGGTCGACACCTCGGACCCGTCGGTCAGCGCCGCCCAGATCACCGGGAGCAGGTAGATCGCGACGAGCCCGCCGCCGAGGAAGCCGATCACCGAGAGGATGCCGACGACGAAGCCCTGGCGGTAGCCGACGATCGCGAACCAGACGGCGGCGACCAGCAACAGGATGTCCAGCACGTTCACCGTCAATAGCCTCGCAGTGTCGTCGCCGGGTGCTCCTTCCGGCTGGTCGGTCCGGGTTCGCGGCGCGGCCGCTTCGTCTGTGCGCCCCGGGGTGCGCTTCGTACGGGATCAGCGTGTCATGCGCGCCAGTCCAGCGGGACCTCCCTGGTCCGGTCCCATGGTCGCTCCCAGCCCGCGAAGTGCAGGATCCGGTCGATCACTCCGGCCGTGAAACCCCAGACCAGAGCGCCTTCGACCATGAACGCGGGCCCGGCGTGGCCGCTCGGGTGGAGGGCCATCGCGCGGTTGTCCGGGTCCGTGAGATCCGCCACGGGCACGGTGAAGACCCGCGCGGTCTCGGCGGGATCGACCGCCCCGACCGGGCTCGGGGTGCGCCACCATCCCAGTACGGGCGTGACGACGAATCCGCTCACCGGGATGTAGAGCTTGGGCAGCACGCCGAAGGGCTGGACCCCGGAGGGGTCGAGCCCGGTCTCCTCCTCGGCCTCCCTCAGCGCCGCGCGCAGCGGCCCCGTGGTGGCCGGGTCGCCGTCCTCCGGATCGAGGGCGCCGCCGGGGAACGACGGCTGCCCGGCGTGCGAGCGCAGCGTGCCGGCCCGCTCCATGAGCAGCAGCTCGGGCCCCCGCGGCCCCTCGCCGAACAGGACGAGCACGGCGGACTGCCGCCCGCGGCCGCTCTCGGGCGGCAGGAAGCGGCTCAGCTGGTGCGGCTGGACGGTGTCGGCGGCGCGCACCACGGGGTCGAGCCAGTCGGGCAGGCCGTCGGTGGTGACGGACACCTCTTCGTGCCTGCCGGACTGCTCGTACGTCTTGTAGGTCTCTTCGCCTGCGCGCGTCATGGGCACCCCCTGGTGGTCAACGCCCCGGGGCATCCGGATCGTTCCTCTTGGGGGCCGTTCACCCGATCGCGCCCAGGGCCGGGGCCGGTTTTCCCGGATAGTCCGGCGGCGGCTTGAGCCGCTGGCCCGGCCGGCCGCCCATCTCGTACTTCAGGAGCTTCCTGGCCTTCTCGGGGTCGGTCTCGCCCTCGCCGTAGGCCGGGCAGAGGTGAGTGATCGGGCAGGCGCCGCAGGCGGGCTTGCGGGCGTGGCAGATGCGGCGGCCGTGGAAGATGACGCGGTGGGAGAGCATCGTCCACTCCGATTTGGGGAAGATCGTGGCCATCTCGGCCTCGATCTTCACCGGGTCGTCCTGGTCGGTCCACTTCCAGCGGCGCACGAGGCGCATGAAGTGCGTGTCCACGGTGATGCCGGGGACTCCGAAGGCGTTTCCCAGGACGACGAAGGCCGTCTTGCGGCCCACTCCCGGAAGGCTGACCAGGTCCTCCAGCCGCCCGGGGACCTCGCCGCCGAAGTCGTCGCGGATGGCCTTGGACAGCCCCATGATCGACTTGGTCTTGGCCCGGAAGAAGCCGGTCGGGCGGATGAGCTCCTCGACCTCCTCGGGCACCGCCGCGGCCAGGTCCTCGGGAGTGGGGTACTTCGCGAAGAGGGCGGGGGTCGTCTGATTGACCCTGAGGTCGGTTGTCTGGGCCGACAGGACCGTCGCTATCAGCAGCTGGTACGGATTCTCGAAGTCGAGCTCCGGATGCGCGTACGGGAAGACCTCGGCGAGCTCGCGGTTGATCCGGCGGGCGCGGCGGACCATGGCCAGACGCGATTCCGGTTTGACCGATTTCTTCCTTTTGCCCGGACTGGGCGAGAGCTGTTCGCCCACAGCGGAATTCAGGTTTCCGGACACGCTCCCAGCCCCCTTGGCCTGCGCTCTCACCGGCGAATTGGACACCCGGCCAGCCTAAGGGCCGCCACCGACATTCGCGCCGGTCCCCGTGAATCACGACCCAATCGGGCCCCTGCCGCACGGTTGGGCGCGCCAGTGCGTCAAACTTGTTGTGATTGATCGCACGATTGTTTACTACGGGGGTCCCGATCCCCGACGATGCCGCCGCGGGGCACCGAGTCCCGGAACAGCACGGCAACGGTCCGGCATCATGGGGACAACGTCCCCTGAGCAGGTCGACAAGGAGAGAACTCGTGGACGACGTTCTGCGGCGCGCCCCGCTCTTCGCGGCGCTCGATGACGAGCAGGCCGCGGAGCTCCGCGCCTCGATGAGTGAAGTGACGCTCGCCCGCGGCGACGCGCTCTTCCACGAGGGCGAACCGGGCGACCGCCTGTACGTGGTCACCGAAGGCAAGGTCAAGCTCCACCGCACGTCCCCCGACGGCCGCGAGAACATGCTCGCCGTCCTCGGCCCGGGCGAGCTCATCGGCGAGCTGTCCCTCTTCGACCCCGGCCCGCGCACCGCGACCGCCACCGCCCTGACCGAGGTGAAGCTCCTCGGCCTCGGCCACGGCGACCTCCAGCCCTGGCTGAACGCGCGCCCCGAGGTGGCCACCGCACTGCTGCGCGCGGTCGCCCGCCGGCTGCGCAAGACCAACGACCAGATGTCCGACCTGGTCTTCTCCGACGTCCCGGGCCGTGTCGCCCGCGCGCTCCTCGACCTGTCGCGCCGCTTCGGCGTGCAGTCGGAGGAGGGCATCCACGTCGTCCACGACCTCACCCAGGAGGAGCTGGCCCAGCTCGTCGGCGCCTCCCGCGAGACCGTGAACAAGGCGCTCGCCGACTTCGCCCAGCGCGGCTGGCTGCGCCTCGAGGCGCGTGCGGTGATCCTGCTGGACGTGGAGCGCCTGGCCAAGCGTTCGCGCTGACACCCGCCGCACCTGCGAGAGGGCCGCCCGCGCGACGCGGGCGGCCCTCTCGCATGCGTGGCGTCAGTTCCTGCCGCCGTCCACGATCAGCGGATTGCCGGTGCCGGAGCCGCAGGGCACGGCGTAGACCGGGTTCTTCTCGGCCGCCTCGCGGAACGCCTCGATGCACTGGTTGGTCAGCACCTTGTCGCTCAGCGACTCGTTGAGGATGCGGTTGGCCTTGGCGATGCCCTCGGCCTCGATGCGGCGGCGTTCGGCCTCCGCCTTGGCCGTACGGGCCGCCTCCGTCGCGCGCTCGGTGGCCTGCTGCTGCTGGATCTTGCGGTCGATCTGGTCCTGCAGCTTCTCCGAGGGCTTCACGTTGCGCAGGTTGACCGTGGTGACGTCGATGCCGCGCGGGGCGAGCCGCTCCTTGATCAGCTCACCGATCTCGGCGTTGATCTTCTCGCGGGCGGAGGTGTAGCCCTCCTCGCTGGTGTGGCGGGCGAAGACGTTGCGCACGATCTCGCGGCTGTCGGGGAAGACCAGGCGCTGCTGGATCGCGTCCTCGCTGCCCGCGAGGCGGTACAGCTCGACGGCCTTCGCCGGGGTGACCGCCCACTTCACGGTCAGCTCCGCGTACATCACACCGCCCTGCGAGGAGCGCACCTCGACGACGTCCTTGTCAGAGAGGTTGAGGTCCACCGGCCGGGTGGAGAAGGTCGTGACGCTGGTGAACGGCGAGGTGAGGTTCACGCCGGAGGTCATCGGAGAGCCGACCTTGCCGAACGTGACCGGCACGCCGACCTCGTAGGCGCTGACGACGTGGACACAGCTGGCCATGCCGGAGAAGAGCCCGGCGAGCAGGGCGCCCAGGGCGCCGATCTTGAGACCCCGGTTGTCGCCGCCGCGGGCAACGGCGTACATCACCGCAGCGGCGATGACGAGGATGACGAACAGGACGAACACGGCTTGATCCCCCCAGTGACGGATGTCGCGAAGCGCAAAGTAAGCGGAGCGTAAAGCATCACCGGCGGTGGGGACGCGGGAGGGCGGTGTCCGGTTGCGGCCCCGCGGCCACGGCCCTGTCCGGCGACCGGGCCGGGCTGCGCCGGACACCCCCTGGGGTCAGCCCTGTTCGATCAGACCGTGCTCGCGCAGGTACTCCAGCTGCGCCCGTACCGACAGCTCCGCCGCGGGCCACAGGGACCGGTCGACGTCCGCGTACACCTGCGCGACGACCTCGGATGCCGTCGTGAAGCCGTCCTCGACGGCCGTCTCGACCTGCGCCAGGCGGCTCGCCCGGTGCGCGAGGTAGAACTCGACCGCGCCCTGGGCGTCGTCGAGCACGGGCCCGTGGCCGGGCAGCACCGTGTGGACACCGTCGTCGACGGTGAGCGAGCGCAGCCGCCGCAGCGAGTCGAGGTAGTCGCCGAGCCGGCCTTCGGGGTGGGCGACGACCGTCGTGCCCCGGCCCAGGACCGTGTCGCCGGTCAGCACGGCGCGGTCGGCGGGCAGGTGGAAGCTGAGCGAGTCGGCGGTGTGCCCCGGCGTGGGTACGACCCGCATCTCCAGCCCGCCCGTGGTGATCACGTCCCCGGCCGCGAGCCCCTCGTCGCCGAGCCGCAGCGCGGGGTCGAGGGCGCGGACCTTCGTACCGGTCAGCTCCGCAAGGCGTGCGGCGCCCTCCGCGTGGTCGGGGTGCCCGTGGGTGAGCAGGGTCAGCGCGACACGCTTGCCGGCCTTCTCGGCCGTCTCGATCACGGCCCGCAGATGGGCGTCGTCCAGCGGCCCCGGGTCGACCACCACGGCGAGGCCCGAGTCCGGCTCCGAGACGATCCAGGTGTTCGTGCCGTCCAGCGTCATCGCAGAGGGATTCGGCGCGAGGACGTTGACCGCGCGGGCGGTGGCGGGCCCGGAGAGCGCGCCTCCGCGGGGCTGTCCGGGCAGTGCTGCGGCGTCGGTCATCGCGAGCCTCCGGTCGGCACGTGCTTGGTGAACTCGTCGTACCCGGGCCAGCTCAGGACGACCTCGCCGCCCTCCAGGCGCGCGTTCGCGAGCACGGGCGCCATGTCCTGCCCGGCGGCCGCCTCCAGCGCCTGCGCCGCCGTCTCGTACTGCCGCAGGGTGCGCAGGGTGGCGATGGTGGGGGGCATCATCAGCAACTCGCCCTTGTCGTAGCCCGCGGTCGCGTCGGCCGGGCGGATCCAGACGGTGCTCTCGGCCTCCGTGGACGCGTTGCGGGTGCGCTGGCCCTCGGGCAGGGCCGCCACGAAGAACCAGGTGTCGTAGCGGCGCGGCTCGAACTCCGGGGTGATCCAGCGCGCCCACGCACCGAGCAGGTCCGAGCGCAGCACCAGGCCGCGCCGGTCCAGGAACTCGGCGAAGGACACGTCCCGGTCCACCAGCGCCTGCCGGTCCGCCTCCCAGTCGTCCCCCGTCGTGTCCCCGACGACCGTGCCGGGCGTCGGGCCCGCGAGCAGGACGCCCGCCTCCTCGTACGTCTCGCGGACCGCCGCGCACACGATGGCCTGCGCGGACGCGGTGTCGGTGCCGAGTCGCCGCGCCCAGGTCTCCAGCGACGGTCCGGCCCAGCCGACGGGCCGGTCGTCACGCGGGTCCACGCCCCCGCCCGGATAGGCGTACGCGCCGCCCGCGAAGGCCATGGACGTGCGCCGGCGCAGCATGTGGACGGCGGGCCCGTCCGCCGCGTCGCGCAGCAGCATCACCGTGGCGGCCCTCTTGGGGGTCACGGGCGTGAGCTCACCGGCCGCGAGCGCGCGGATGCGGTCGGGCCATTCCGGCGGGTACCACTGACCATTGGACATGGGGCGGATGCTATGCGCTCACGCGCGGATGTTCGAGGGGTGGCCGGTGCGGCCGGCCACCAGGTGGCGAGGCGGATTCCCCCACCGGCCGCGGCACGACGACGGCCCCGAGCCCGCCGGCGGACCGGCGGGCTCGGGGCCGTACACCTACTGACCTTGCGTTCAGTCCTGGACGAGCTCCACCTGGATCTCGACCTCGACCGGAGCGTCCAGCGGCAGCACCGCGACGCCCACCGCGCTGCGCGCGTGCACACCCTTGTCGCCCAGAACCTCGCCGAGCAGCTCGCTCGTCCCGTTGATCACGCCGGGCTGGCCGGTGAAGTCCGCGGCCGACGCCACGAAGCCCACGACCTTCACGACGCGGGCGATGCGGTCCAGGTCGCCGACGACCGACTTCACGGCGGCCAGAGCGTTCAACCCGCAGATACGGGCGAGCTCCTTGGCCTCCTCGGCGGTGACCTCGCCGCCCACCTTGCCGGTGACCGGAAGCTTGCCCTCCACCATCGGCAGCTGGCCCGAGGTGTACACGTACGAGCCCGAGACCACAGCCGGCTGATAGGCGGCCAGCGGCGGGACGACCTCCGGCAGGGTCAGACCGAGCTCGGCGAGCCTGCGCTCGACCACGCCGCTCACGAGGACTTCTCCCGCTTCAGGTAGGCCACCAGCTGCTCGGGGTTGTTCGGCCCGGGCACGACCTGGACGAGCTCCCAGCCGTCCTCGCCCCAGGTGTCCAGAATCTGCTTCGTCGCGTGCACGAGGAGGGGCACGGTCGCGTATTCCCACTTGGTCATGGAGCCGACTGTAGCCGCACCCCCCGGCCGCTTCGTGAAGCAGCCCGGGGCGGGCACGTGACGCAGCCCGCAGGCAGCCTCGTGCGTAGGCCGGTGCACGACTGGTTAGGCTCGAATACGTGAGCAGGCTCCAGGTCGTCAGCGGCAAGGGCGGTACCGGTAAGACCACGGTGGCCGCCGCCCTCGCGCTCGCCCTCGCCACCGAGGGAAAGCGCACCCTCCTCGTCGAGGTCGAGGGCCGGCAGGGCATCGCCCAGCTCTTCGAGACGGAAGCCCTTCCGTACGAGGAGCGCAAGATCGCCGTGTCGTCCGGCGGCGGCGAGGTGTTCGCGCTGGCCATCGACGCCGAACGCGCGCTCCTCGACTACCTGCAGATGTTCTACAGGCTCGGCAGCGCGGGCCGCGCCCTCAAGAAGCTCGGCGCGATCGACTTCGCGACGACCATCGCGCCCGGCGTCCGGGACGTACTGCTGACCGGCAAGGCGTGCGAGGCCGTACGCCGCCGGGACAAACAAGGGCGGTACGTCTACGACCACGTGGTCATGGACGCGCCGCCCACCGGCCGCATCACCCGCTTCCTGAACGTGAACGACGAGGTCGCGGGCCTCGCCCGGATCGGCCCGATACACAATCAGGCGCAGGCCGTGATGCGCGTGCTCAAGTCCCCCCAGACGGCGGTCCACCTGGTCACGCTGCTGGAGGAGATGCCCGTCCAGGAGACCGCGGACGGCGTCGCCGAGCTGCGCGCCGCCGAACTCCCCGTGGGCAACGTCATCGTGAACATGGTCCGCCCCCACCTTCTCGACGAGGAGGCGGTGCGCGACGCGTCGGACGGCCGCCGAGGCGAGATTGCCGAGGCGCTCACGGCGGCGGGCGTCCCCGGCTCGGCGAAGCTCGTCACCCCGCTGCTGGCCCAGGCCGCCGAGCACGCCCGGCGGGTGGAGCTGGAGCGCGAGCAGCGGCGGGTGCTGAACGCGCTGGCCCTGGGCGCGTACGAGCTGCCCGTGCTCAGCGAGGGCGTCGACATCGCCGGGCTGTACCAACTGGCCAGAGAACTGCGCAAGCAAGGGGCGGGCTCATGACGCTGGACGCATCGGCCCGCCTGGAGGTCGACCCGCTCATCGACGATCCGGCCACGCGCATCATCGTGTGCTGCGGCGCGGGCGGCGTCGGCAAGACCACGACGGCCGCGGCCCTCGGCGTACGGGCGGCGGAGCGCGGTCGCAAGGTCGTCGTCCTGACCATCGACCCGGCCCGGCGGCTCGCCCAGTCCATGGGCATCGACTCGCTCGACAACACGCCGCGCAGGGTCAAGGGCATCGAGGGCGACGGCGAACTGCACGCCATGATGCTCGACATGAAGCGCACCTTCGACGAGATCGTCGAGGCGCACGCGGACGCGGAGCGCGCCCGCGCGATCCTGGAGAACCCCTTCTACCAGTCCCTGTCCGCCGGTTTCGCCGGCACGCAGGAGTACATGGCGATGGAGAAGCTGGGGCAGCTGCGCGGGCGCGAGGAGTGGGACCTGATCGTCGTCGACACTCCGCCGTCGCGCTCCGCGCTCGACTTCCTGGACGCGCCCAAGCGCCTCGGGTCGTTCCTCGACGGCAAGTTCATCAAGCTGCTGATGGCTCCGGCGAAGGTGGGCGGCCGCGCGGGGATGAAGTTCCTCAACGTCGGCATGTCGATGATGACGGGCACGCTGGGCAAGCTGCTGGGCGGTCAACTGCTCCGCGACGTCCAGACCTTCGTGGCCGCGATGGACACGATGTTCGGCGGCTTCCGCACCCGCGCGGACGCGACCTACCGGCTGCTGCAGGCGCCGGGCACAGCGTTCGTGGTGGTCGCGGCGCCGGAGCGGGACGCGCTGCGGGAGGCGGCGTACTTCGTGGAGCGGCTGGCCGCGGAGGACATGCCGCTCGCGGGTCTCGTCCTCAATCGCGTGCACGGCAGCGAGGCCGCGCGGCTGTCCGCGGAGCGGGCGCTCGCGGCCGCGGAAAATCTTGACGAGTCCGGCATTGTGGATCAGGGGCCCGGGAAGACTGGTGGTCGTGACGCCGCGGCCGTCTCTCCCGAATCCCCGGCCGTGGATCACTCCCCCGAAGCACGTGAGGTTCCCCCCGACGCACCCGGATCACCGTCCGAGGTTCCCGAAGTACACGACGTGCACGAAGTGCATGGTGTGCAGACCGCGCAGCAGTTGACGGCCGGCCTGCTGCGTCTGCATGCCGAGAGGATGCAGGTGTTGGCACGCGAGCAGCGCACGCGCGACCGTTTCACGGCCCTCCACCCCGAGGTGCCCGTCACCGAGGTCCCGGCCCTTCCGGGCGATGTCCACGACCTGGCCGGCCTCCGCGCGATCGGCACGCGCCTGGCAGCGGGGTCGTAGGACCGCGCTGCGCGCGCGAACGGCACGTCGTCCACGCGCAGCCCGGACTCGGGCGCCGCGTTCCCGGTCGCCCCGGCCCTGGGCGCAGAGCGACTCAAGCGCGCAGCATGCTCCGGCCGTCGGCCCAGAGCGGCTCAAGCGCGCAGGCGCAGCACGCTCCGGCACGCCGGCGTCATCGCCTGCGCGCCGACGCGCGGGTGCCCGTCAGCCCACCGCCGCGTACGTCTCGTACGTCTCGTCGTCGTCGAGGCCCACTGGCAGAATGCCCGCGCTGCGCTCGTACTCCGTGCGCGCGGTCTCGAGCAGTCTCCGCCAGGACGTGACCGTCGGGCGCCTGCGCAGCAGCGCTCGTCGCTCCCTCTCGGTCATGCCGCCCCACACGCCGAACTCGACGCGGTTGTCCAGCGCATCGGCCAGACATTCGGTACGTACCGGGCAACCGGTGCACACCGCCTTGGCCCTGTTCTGCGCTGCCCCTTGTACGAACAGTTCATCCGGATCCGTCGTGCGGCAGGCTGCCTGCGCACTCCAGTCGGTAACCCAGCCCATGCCGGCGCCGTCCTCTCCCGAATCGAGGCTCCCCCACGGCGGCAGCGGCATATTCACCGCTGCCAGTTGAGGACGTTACGGAAGGCGGGCACAGCGCAACACCCCCACGGGGCCCAATCTTGAATGGTCCGAACGGACTATGCGTACGCGGCAGATCACCCAGGGGAGTGACCTGGGGGCATGCACGACAAACCCGGCAAAGCGGGACAGTTCCTTTGCCGTACAACAGACTTCGACGACAAACGCAGGGATTCGGGCATGGCTCCGCCGGATTCGGGTACAGCGGAGTTCTGCCAGGTACTTGATGCGAGACCGCACTGCCGTGACAGTTGAGAGCAGCTTAGGCCAATGCCTTTACGCCTGTCCGGCAAATGAGAACGTAGGCTGCCCTCATGCCAAAGAAGCGCTCGGGCGGCGGTCTGACCGGGACCCAGCAGGCCGCCAAGTTCCTCGGTGTCAGTGTGCTCTCCGGAGCGGTGCTGGCGGGCATCGCCCTGCCCGCCGCCGGTGCGCTGGGACTCGCGGCCAAGGGCACGGTCGAGGGATTCGACGAGATCCCGGCCAACCTCAAGACACCGCCCCTGAGTCAGCGCACCACCATCCTGGACTCCGAGGGCGGCAAGATCGCCACGGTCTACTCGCGCGACCGCACGGTGGTGCCCCTCAAGGACATCTCGCCTTACATGCAGAAGGCGATCATCGCGATCGAGGACGCCCGCTTCTACGACCACGGCGCGGTCGACCTCAAGGGCGTGCTGCGCGCGCTCAACAAGAACGCGCAGTCCGGGGGCGTGTCCGAGGGTGCCTCCACGCTCACCCAGCAGTACGTGAAGAACGTCTTCGTCGAGGAGGCCGGCGACGACCCCGACAAGGTCGCCCAGGCCACCCAGCAGACCATCGGCCGCAAGATCCGCGAACTGAAGTACGCGATCCAGGTCGAGGAGGAGCTGGGCAAGAAGAAGATCCTCGAGAACTATCTCAACATCACCTTCTTCGGTCAGCAGGCGTACGGCGTCGAGGCCGCCTCTCAGCGCTACTTCTCCAAGTCCGCCAAGGACCTGAAGCTGGAGGAGGCGGCGATGCTGGCCGGCATCGTCCAGTCGCCGAGCCGCTACGACCCGGTCAACGACACCGAAGAGGCCACCAAGCGCCGCAACATCGTGCTCCAGCGCATGGCCGACGTCCGCGACATCTCCCAGGAGGAGGCGGACAGGGCCAAGGCCACGCCGATCGAACTGGCCATCAGCAAGCCGGACAACGGGTGCATCACCGCCGTGAACGGCGCGGGCTTCTTCTGCGACTACGTGCGCAAGACGATCCTCAGCAACCCCGCCTTCGGGAAGACGGACGAGGAGCGCTCGAAGCTCTGGAACCTGGGCGGCCTCACCATTCGCACGACACTGAGCCCGCGTGCGCAGGCCGCCGCGAACCAGGCCGCCACGGCGAAGGTCAACAAGACGGACAAGGTCGCCGCGGCCGTGGTGCAGGTCCAGCCCGGCACGGGCAGGATCCTGTCGATGGGCCAGTCCCGCCCGTACGGCCTGGACCAGAAGCAGCACGAGACGGTGCTCAACCTCGCGGTCGGCAGCAAGATGGGCGGCACGACGTACGGCTTCCAGGTCGGTTCGACCTTCAAGCCGATCACGGCGGCCGCGGCACTGGAGAAGGGCATCAGCCCCGCCCAGTCGTTCAGCTCCGGATACGAGATCACGCTGCCGGAGAACTCGTACATCCGGTGCGACGGCTCTCCCGCGGGGCACCAGAACTGGCTCGTGGGGAACGAGCTGAAGTCCGAGGTCGGCAGCTGGGACATGACGAGCGCCCTCGGCAAGTCCATCAACACGTACTTCGCGAAGCTCGAGCAGATGACCGGCCTGTGCGAGACGGTCCAGATGGCGAAGAAGATGGGGTACGAGCGCGAGCTGGGCCAGAACCTCAAGGAAGTGCCCTCCATCACCCTCGGCGCCACGGAATCCACCCCGCTCGACATGGCGGCCGCGTACGCCACGTTCGCCAACCGCGGCACGTACTGCACGCCGGTCGCCATCGAGTCCGTGACGGACGCCAACGGCAAGCGGATCAAGGTGCCGGGCTCCGAGTGCTCGCAGGTGATGAACCAGAAGACCGCGGACACGATCAACCAGATGCTCAAGGGCGTGGTCGAGGACGGCACCGGTACGCAGGCCGGCCTCCAGGACCGCGACAACGCGGGCAAGACCGGTACGACCAACGACCGCAAGGACGCCTGGTTCGTGGGCTACACGCCGAACCTGTCCACGGCGGTGTGGGTCGGCGACGACGTCGGCGAGAAGACGTCGATGTACAAGATCACCATCGGCGGCCAGTACTACGACAAGGTCTGCGGCGGCTGCCTGCCCGGCCCGATCTGGAAGATCGCGATGACCGGGGCACTGGACGCCTCCGAGACCCCCGCGTTCAACCCCGTCTCCGTCCCGCGCGGGAAGGAGAAGGAGGACAAGGACAAGGACAAGGGCCGCGACCGTGACGAGAACAGGCCCGGCGACAACGGGCCCATCCCCGGCATCAGCATCCCGCCGGACCTGATCGGCGGCGGCAACAACCGCGGTCAGGGCAACGGCAACGGCGGCAACTGGCCGTAGGCGCCCGGCAGTCACGGCGAAGGGGGACCCGGTGACCGGGTCCCCCTTCGCCGTGCCGTATGCCGTGCGGCCAGTGCCGTATGCCGTGCGCACTCAGCCCGCGAGCAGCTGCTTCACGGCGGCCGCCACGCGGCCGCCCTCGGCGCGGCCCGCCACCTTCGGGTTCACGATCTTCATGACGGCGCCCATGGCGCGCGGGCCCTCGGCGCCGCCCGCCCTGGCCTCCTCGACGGCCTGCGCCACGATCTGGTGGAGCTCGTCGTCCGTCAGCTGCTGCGGCAGGTAGGCGTCGAGGATCACGCCCTCGGCCTTCTCGCGCTCGGCCTGCTCGGCACGACCGCCCTGCGCGAAGGCGTCGGCGGCCTCGCGGCGCTTCTTCGCCTCCTTGGCGATCACCTTCTGCACCTCGTCGTCGGAGAGCTCGCGGGCCGTCTTGCCCGAGACCTCCTCCTTCGTGATCGCGGCGAGGGTCAGCCGGAGCGTGGAGGAGCGCAGTTCGTCGCGCGCCCTGATCGCCTCGGTGAGGTCTTCCTGCAGCTTGGACTTGAGCGTGGTCATGCGCTCAAGTGTCGCAGGTACGGGAGGGGGTGCGCCCGCGCATTTCGTGCGACGCGCACCGGTCGGCGCCGCCGGGGGGTGCTCTTGGCCCCCGCCCGGCCGGCCGGCCGGGGCACGCCGGGCCCGTGCGCGGCGTGCGCCGACGGGACGGGCGCACGCGCCGGGGGACTCGTAAGGCCGCGGACACACGACGGCCCCTGCCGGTCGACCGGGACGTCGCCTCCCGGACACCGTCCGTTGACAGCCTGCGCTGGTGTCGTCCCTCCGTCTCCCCGTCGGCCGAGCCGTCGACTTCCGCCACTGTCAGCTGCTCGGGCTCATCGGCTCGACGGCGCTCGCGGCGGGCGGCGTGGGTGCCGGAGCACTGCCCGTGCGGGAGGTGCTCGCTCCGGACTCGGGGGCGGCCGCACTCGGCCTGGTCGGCGCGTACTTCGGGCTCGTCGTCCTGATAGCGGCATGGGCCCTGGTGGGCCGGGCGGTGCGCGGACCACGGCCGCCCGGGCGGCGCGACCTGCTGGTCACGCTCGTGCTGTGGGCGGCACCGCTCGTGGTGGCGCCGCCCCTGTTCAGCAGGGACGTCTACAGCTACCTGGCGCAGGGCGCGATGGTCGACGCACGACTCGACGTGTACACCCACGGCCCCTCCCGCCTCGGCGGTCCGCTCACGGCCGAGGTGGCACCGCTGTGGCGGGACACCCCGGCCCCGTACGGCCCGGTCTTCCTGGCCCTCGCCTCGGCCATAGCCGGGTCCGCGGACTTCGGCACGTTCTCGGCGGACCGGCTGACCGGCGGTGTGCTCGGCATGCGCCTGGTCGCGCTGCTCGGGGTGGCCCTGATGACGCTGTGCCTGCCGCGCCTGGCCCGGTACTGCGGAACCGATCCGGCCGTCGCGCTCTGGCTCGGCGCGCTCAACCCGCTGGTGCTCCTGCATCTCGTCGGCGGCGCACACAACGACGCCGTCATGATCGGACTGCTGGGCGCCGGACTGGTCGCCGCCCTCGGCCGCAGGCCGGTCGCGGCGGTCGTCCTGATCACCCTCGCCGCCCTGGTGAAGGCCCCGGCCGCGCTCGGGCTGGTCGCCGCGGTCGTGCTGTGGGCCCGGCAGCCGCCCTGGGCCCGCGCGCCGTGGCCGTCCTCCACCCTCGCGGCGCTGTGCGTGTGCGCGGCCACCACCGCGGTGACCACCGCGCTCGTCGGCACCGGATACGGCTGGCTCGCCGCGCTCGACACCCCTGTGTCCCCGGAGAACTGGTCCCTGACCTCGACCCTCGGCCGGATGACCACCGCAGTGCTGACCGACGCGGGCAGCGGGCTCGCGGAGCTCGCCCGTCATGCGGTACCCGCCTGGCACCTGCTCGGCCTCGCGGCCACGGCCCTGGCCGTCCTTCTCGCCTGGCGCCGCCATCATCTGCTGCGCCCGGTCCACGCGCTGGGCCTCAGTCTGACGGCCGTGGCCCTCCTCGGGCCCGCGATACGGCCCTGGTACGTGCTGTGGGGCGTGTTCCTGATCGCCGCCGCCGGCCCGGGAAGGCCGCTGCGCCGGGCGGCCGCCGCCGCCAGCGGAGTCCTCGCTCTGGCCGTGCTGCCGAGCGGATTCGCCCCCGACGCCACGCAGTTGGCGCTCGCCGTCGGCGGCGGGCTGCTCGCGCTGACGGCGCTGTGGGGCGCACATCGGTTCGCCCACCGGCCTGTTGGGAGTACGGCATGACACAACTGGAGACGACGGAGAGCGCCTGGCAATGGCCGGTGACCACGCGCGGGCGGCTGCTCCTGGTCGCCGGACTGGCCGCCGCCGTCCTGCTGTTCCTCGCGACGGTCCCACTGCACCGTGACTGGTTCGACCTGGGCGTCTACTACGGGGCCGTGCACCACTGGACGGACGGCGGCGCTCTCTACGACTACCTGGTTCCGGGCACGCACTACGGCTTCACGTATCCGCCCTTCGCGGCGGTGTGCATGCTGCCGATGACACTGACCGGCTGGCAGAGCGCCGTGGCGCTGAGCGTGCTGTTCAACGCGGCCGCCGCGGCCGTGATCCTGCACTGGACAGCCGGCCCCCTCGTCCGCCGGGAGGGCTGGACGCCCTGGTACGCCCTCGCCCTCGCGGGCTGCGCCTTCGCCCTGCTGGAACCGGTCCGCGACACCGTCAGCTTCGGCCAGGTCAACCTGCTCCTGCTCGCGCTCGTGCTCGCCGACGCCCGGCTGCTCGCCGGCGGCCGCGCCTCGCGGTACGCGGGCGTCGGCACCGGCCTGGCCGCCGCGATCAAGCTCACCCCGGCCGTCTTCATCCTCCACCTGTTCCTCACCGGCCGGCCGCGCGCCGCCGCCACGGCCACGGCCGTCGCGCTCGGGGCCACCGGGATCACCGCGTGGGCGGCGCCGGACGCCTCCCGCGTCTACTGGACCGAGGCGCTGTGGGACACCGACCGCGTCGGCGCGCTCGCGTACGTCTCCAACCAGTCCTGGCAGGGCCTGGTGGCGCGCCTCTTTGACCCGGCCGAACCGAGCCGGACCGTATGGGCGCTCGGGGTCGTCGCGCTGCTGGCCGTCTGGGCCGTACGCGTGCGCAGGGCGAACGCCGCCCATGATCACGCCGGGGCCTTCGCCCTGACCGGCGTCCTCGCCTGCCTCATCAGCCCGGTCACCTGGGTCCACCACCTGGTCTGGCTGGCCCCCGCCCTCGTGGTGCTGGCCGACGCGGCCCTGCGCGCGCCGGACGGGCCGGACCGCAGCCGGCTGCTGACCTGCTCCGTGACGCTGCCAGTGGTGCTGAGCAGCAGTGTGGTGTGGCTGTGGAGCAGGGACTCGTCCGGACTCGACGGCTTCCTGGGAGGCAACGCGTACGTCTGGATCTCGCTCGGGCTGCTCTTCGCCCTGCCGCTGCGCACGTCGCCGGCCCCATGCGTCCCGGTCGGCGACCGACCGCCGCTCCCCGGGTCCTGAACGGTCTGCAACGATGGGCCTATGCGCGCACGCTACGGGATGCCCATGAAAATCACCGCAGGAATCACGGCAGTCGGCGCGGCCGGCCTCGCCTACGCCGCCGGGTTCGAAGCCCGTTCCTTCCGGCTCCGCCGGATCACCGTGCCGGTCCTGCCGCGCGGGATGCGGCCGCTGCGCGTCCTCCAGGTCTCCGACGTCCACATGGTGAGCGGCCAGCGCAAGAAGCGCGCCTGGCTGCAGTCCCTGGCCGGCCTGCGCCCCGACTTCGTCGTGAACACCGGGGACAACCTCTCCGACCCGGAGGGCGTGCCGGAGGTGATGGACGCGCTCGGCCCGCTGATGGAGTACCCCGGCGTGTACGTCTTCGGCTCCAACGACTACTACGGCCCGAAGCTGCGCAACCCCGCCCGCTACCTCCTGGAGAAGGCCCAGGGCCGCCACGGCCTGAACGGCAACGCCCCGGCGGTCGGCGCGGTCCACAATCCGTGGGAGCAGCTGCGCGACGGCTTCGACGCGGCGGGCTGGCTGGACCTGACGAACACGCGGGGCCGCCTGAAGCTGGAGGGCTACGAGATCGCCTTCACGGGCCTGGACGACCCGCACATCAAGCGCGACCGGTACGAGCTGGTCGCGGGGGGCCCGGAGAAGGACGCCGACCTGTCGCTGGCGGTGGTGCACGCCCCCTACCTGCGCAGTTTGGACGCGTTCACGTCCGACGGCTACCCGCTGATCCTGGCGGGACACACCCACGGCGGCCAGCTGTGCATCCCGTTCTACGGCGCCCTGGTCACCAACTGCGACCTGGACACGGACCGGGTGAAGGGCCTGTCCACGCACACGGCGGAGGGCAGCACCGCCTACCTCCACGTCTCGGCGGGCTGCGGCACGAACCGCTACACCCCGGTCCGCTTCGCCTGCCCCCCGGAGGCGACGCTGCTGACGCTGACCCCGAGGGACTGACCCCGGAGTCGACCGTGCCTCCGCCCCTCTGGCCTGCGGAGGGGGCCGCCCGGGGGCCGGCGAAAACCGGATTTCGTCTCAGGGCGCGGGTGGGCTAAAGTAAACGATGTCGCCGGGACAGTGGGCGACATCGGGGTGTAGCGCAGCTTGGCAGCGCGCTTCGTTCGGGACGAAGAGGTCGTGGGTTCAAATCCCGCCACCCCGACAGCCGAAATACCAGGTCAGGTCCGGTGCTGAGAGATCAGCGCCGGGCCTGATTTGCTTTGTGGCCCTGTTTTGGGAGCCGTTTGGGAGCCAACTGGGTGTGATCTTCGAGATCCGGCTCCCAGTGGCTCCCGAGGAGCGGCCTTCTGCACCTCTCAGCGCGGGCGTACGCATCGCGCCCCGAATGAGTCACTGCACGGCTTGTGCCGAGGAGACCCGAGACGGTACGACGATCGCCATGCACCCTTGGTCTCCGTTAAATGACCGGCAACTCGCACTCCTCACCCGTATCGGGGGCGGAACCGACCCCGTCACGTCGGACCGCCCCGAGCTCGCCGTCACGGCTCGCGCGCTCAGGGACCGGGGCTTGGTGACCATGCCCCGGAAGAAGGGGAGGTGGCAGGCGGAGATCACTGACGCGGGGCGCTTCTATCTGGAGCACGGGCATCATCCCGACCGTCCGGAGTTGGCTCCGCGCAAGCCTCGCGTGGCGGCGTCTGAAGCCGGGGTGCCGGTGGCCTCTGGTCCGTCGCAGGATGCCGATCCTCCGACGGAGACGAAGCCCGCCCCGAAACGGGCTGTGAAACCTCCTCGCCCGGCGCCGGCGGCTGTCGGGCCGGCGCTCATCGCGCAGGTGCAGGAGGCCGGACGATTCCTTCGGATCCCGGACCCCGACGCGGAGGAACGGGCTCGGTATCGGAGGGCGTTCGACGCGGCGCGGCAGTGCGCTCCGGAGGGGTACCACCTGAAGTACAGCGGGCGGGCGAAGGGCGACTTCTTCCTTGGCCTGCTCCGGGTGTCCGGCGAGGACGACACCGAGTGGAACCGGATCCGTCTGGCGCGCAGCCGTGTGATCACCGACGTCGAGGACGTGCTCGCCGCGGTCACCAAGGACCACAGCGCCTTCGAGATCTCCGAGGAAGTCCTGCCGAGGGTACTGGCGCTGATCCGGCTGCTCGCCGAGCAGGCTCTCGCGAGGTACGGCGAGATCGCGGTGTCCAAGAAGCGCAGGCAGCCGAGGCCGCTGCTGACGGTCCACGGCAGGACGTACGAGGTCGGCTTCCGTGAGCGGCAGAAGCAGGTCCGGTACGTCCCCAAGCAGCCGGGTCGGCGCACGTACGACTGGCAGCGGGTCACGCCGGCCCACAAGTTCGAGCCGTCCGGCGAACTGGAGCTGCTGGTCAGCGAGAACTCGGGTTACAGCTACAACTACGGCTGGAAGAAAGAATGGGCCGACACGGCCAAGAAGCCGCTGGAGGAGCAGATCGCCTCAATCTTCCGGACGTTGAAGGCACGCGCGGAGGAGCAGGAGCAGGCCCGGCTGGAACGAGAGGCGGAGCAACGGCGTCTGCGAGAGGAGCGGGAGCGCCAGGAGGCCGAGCGCCGGCGGCTGGAGGCGGAGCGTGAGGAGCGCGAGCGGCGGGAGTGGGAGGCTGCGGTGAGTGCGGCTTCGGTCAAGGCGGTTCACGCGGTAAGGGCCGAGCACTTCGGCACGGCCCTGGAGCAGTGGCGGGCCGCGGGTGAGATCCGGGCATTCTGCGCCGCTCTGGACGAAGTCGCCGCCGCGTCGGAAGATGCCCTCGAAGCTGAGAGGCTGCGGGCGTGGTCGGCTTGGGGGAACGCGGAGGCCGATCAGCTCGACCCCACGACGAATGGCAAGGGTCTGGCCGCCCGTGACTTCAACGTGGAGCCGACGAAGAAGCAGCTGCGACCGTTCCTCGACGGCTGGCGGCCGGACTGGCCGGAGAAGGAGCCTCCGGCTCAGCCAACGCCTCCGAAGCCGGAGCCAGACCCGTGGCGCGGCGTCATCGACGCACATCAGGATCAAGGGTGGCGATATGGACGCCAAGGTCGCGCTCAATGGTGGAGGCGATGACGCCGTGACCTCGGTCGCGTAGGGCCTTGACCGCCTTGTCGACGAGTTCTCCGAGCCGGATGACCTCGGCGCGCAGGGCTACCAACTCGTCGTAGCGGTCGGCCTTGTCTTCGCCGCACCAGGCCCGGACGGTTCGCAGGACAGCTGCCTCTGCGTCCAGCTTCCGGTCGTCCCGTCGGCTGTAGGAGTACCAGGAGGACTGGGCACGCTCCTGCTCGATGCCCTGCTGCTTGCGGTCCACCTCCGGAAGGATCTCGTCGGCGAGGCGGCCGGCGATCTGACGGGCGACGCGCTCGGTGACCGGCCACCCAGCCAGGCACATGCCGTGGCGGTTCTCGTACACCATGGCGTCGCCGCGGAGTTCAGCTGCGTCCATGCCGATGAGCGGTGCCGTCCCGTCGAGGCGGCTCAGCTCCAGGACCCCGGCGTCGGCCACCGTTCGGCGCAGGCGGAGCCTGTTCTTCGGACGGACGAAGCCGAGAATCATGCGGGCGGCCTCGAAATCCGTGCTGCCCCGGACGTGGCGAGAGGACTCCGCCAGCGCCAGCTCCGCCGCGTCATCCGCGCGGAACGTATCGACATCCGCCCACGGTGCTACGAGAGAGCCGGAACTGACCCACTCCTGCAGGCCAGCGGCATCACCTTCGAGGAACCGCACGTGAACCCAGCCAGACCTGTCAGGGCCGCCCACTCGAACGACCTCCACCTGGCGCACCGCGCTACCCAGATCCTTCGGCCTCGGGCGGTACGCCCAGTGCTCGCCAATCTCCATGTGCCTATTGAGCCAGGTCTGTTGGACCCATCACTGGGCGTTTGCCATAACTACCAGCGCAAGCTCCTCATCACCAAGTTGACGCCGCTCTGCGAAGCACCGCGCGAAATAGCTTCCCGACAGGGACGCAAGGAGGCACAGCAGCACGTCCGGCCATCCGCGCTGCCCCCCGTAGCGTTTCTCGCCGGACGACGCTCCCTCCACGTACGAGACTCAGTGGCTCGTCGACCAGTTCACCGGTCGGGGACTTCGTCGCGCCCCACCTGGAACTCATGACCCTCCTCCGGAGAGACCCTCACACATAGTCACAGAATGGTCACGAGGTGGAATATGCGGGTGATCAAGTGGCTGATCACCAAGAAAATGTCACTCTACGTTTGCCGGGAATATCCGGCGCCCTGTGTGCTGGGGAGCCTCAGGGGCGGAGGGGGTGGGGAATGACTACTAACCGTTTCAATCCGCCGCCGGGTTGGCCTGTGCCACCCGCGGGATGGATGCCGCCGCCGGACTGGCGGCCCGACCCCTCGTGGCCCCCGATGCCGGAGGGATGGCAGTTGTGGGTTCCTGGGGTCGACTCTGCCACCGCGGCGCTCGCCGTCGGTCCTGCCACAGGCTCTACGGTGCCAGCTGCGGCTGCTCCCGGGAGCGCGACGGCGGTGCCGGCTCCTCGGAAGGGCGGGTTGTTCGGGCGGCGTCGTTCGGATGCTGTGTCCGAGGCCGAAGAGCTGCGGGCGTGGATCGCAAGGACACAGGGGCTGGATGCCGCGGGGGTCGCGGGTCTCGTACGGCAGGTCGAGGCGGAGGCCGCTGCGCTGCGTGAGGCTGCGTCCGCCCAAGTCGTCGAGGAGGCCGAGGAGATCCTGAAGGACGCGCGAGAGACGGCGAAGGAGATTCTCGGCGACGCGCGCCGGACGGCAAAGGAGACCGAGCGGGTCCGCAAGGAGGCCGACCGGCACCGCAAGGACGTCTTCGACGCCGAGCGGCGGCTTGCCGAGCTGCAGGGCCGGATCGTCAACGCCGACGAGACCGCCATGCTGCAGGAGGCAGGGATCTATGCCTACCGGCATGCGCTGCACGACGCGATCGCCTACCGCAGCAGGCTCGACACGCTGCAGAACGAGATCAAGGCGCTCGCCCGTGCGGGCCACGCCGTCCAGGCAGCCACGGACTGGACGGTCAACGGCTCCAAACGCGAGGGTCAGAAGATGGTCCGCGACTTCTCCAAGCTCATGCTGCGCGCCTACAACGCCGAAGCCGACTACGCCGTGCGGTCCATGCGGCCGCACCGGCTGAGCTCCCTCGTCGACCGGCTCTTCAAGAGCCGCGAAACGATCGCCCGGCTCGGTGCCACCATGCACATCCGGATCACCGACGAGTACCACAACGCGCGCGTAAGGGAGTTGGAACTCACCGCCGACTTCCTGCAGAAGAAGGAAGAGGAGAAGGAGGCCCAGCGCGAGGTACGCGCCCGGGAGCGTGAGGAGGCGGCGGTCCAGCGGGAACTCGACCGGCAGCGCGAGAAGCTGAACAAGGAACTCGGCCACTATCAGTCAGCACTTGACCGCCTGCGCGAGCGCGGTGACGAGGCGGGTGTGGCGGAGATGGAGGCCAAACTGGCCGAGATCGAGAATGCTCTGCAGGACGTCGAGTCCCGCACGGCGAACGTCCGCGCCGGCTATGTGTACGTCATCTCGAACATCGGCGCCTTCGGCGATCGTATGGTGAAGATCGGCATGACGCGTAGGCTCGAACCTCTGGAGCGTGTCTACGAGTTGAGTGGCGCGGCTGTGCCCTTCCGTTTCGATGTGCACGCGCTGATCTTCAGCAAGGACGCGGTCGGCCTGGAGACGGAACTCCACCGGCAGTTCGCCTCCCAGCGGGTCAACCAGGTCAACAGTCGGAAGGAGTTCTTCTACGCCACCCCGGCGGAGGTGCGCGACGCGCTGCAACGGTTCGCCGGACAGCATCTGATCGAGTTCACCGAGGAACCCCAGGCGCTGGAATGGCGGGCCGGCAGGCGCACGGGTGAAGCCGACGTGCCTGCCGCAGGCGCAGGAGGAGTTGCCGCCCGGACAACGTGATGTGCGTCGAAGCATCACTACGATCGCTGTCATGGATTGGCTGGAGCGTGCCGCGAACCTGAGGCAGTGGAGTCGGGACGGTGTGCGGGCGCCGCACAAGCCGTTGCTGCTGCTGTACGCGCTGGGCCGTTTTCAGGCGGATGCCGCGGACGAGTTGCCGTACAGCGCGGTGGAGTCGGATCTGAAGCAACTGCTGGTGGAGTACGGTCCGCCGCGCGGGACCACGCCCGCCTATCCCTTCCACCACCTGGTCAGCGACGGGGTGTGGGAAGTGCGGACCGAGCACGGCGCCGGCAGCCCAGGCACCGGGGTGCGGGAACTGCGGGCCAGCCGGGCCACTGGGCGGCTGGCGCCGGACCTTCAGGTGGCGCTCCGGCGGGAACCGTCGCTGCTGGGCCGCATGGCAAGGGTGCTGCTGGATCTGCACTTCCCAGCGTCGCTGCACCAGGACCTGTGCAACGCGGTGGGCCTGGAACTGGAACTGGCGGAGACCGACGCGCTGGCAGCGCCCGAGAGGCGGCAGCGGGACCGCCGGATGCGGGAGATGGTGCTGACCGCGTACGAGTACCAGTGCGCCTTCTGCGGCTACGACGGCATGATCGGCACGGCGCCCGTCGGGTTGGAGGCAGCACACGTGCGCTGGTGGGCGTTCGACGGCCCGGACGACGTCGACAACGGACTGTGCCTGTGCTCGCTGCACCACAAACTCTTCGACAAGGGCGTCCTCGGCATAGGCGACGGCCACCGCATCCTGGTCTCGCACCAATTCGTCGGCCGCAGTCAGGCTGCCCGCGAGCATGTCACCGCACTCGCGGGCCGTCCGCTCATAGGCCCTCAACCCGGCCTGCCGCCCATCTCGGCAGCCCACCGCTCCTGGCACACCAGCCAGGTCTTCCACGGCAGCCCACGCCCGGCCGCCGCCTGACCTGGAGTTCAATGTGGGATTCCATGGACGGGGCCGCCAAGCATCCCTGATCGCTCCTCATGCTGCTTTCACCGCTCGCATGCGGCTCCCAGTCCGTCGCCTCAGGCAACGCTCGGCCCCCCCCCGCCCGGTCGAAGTGCGGGAGGCGATCCACGCGTGGCCAGGGCCTCGACCATGTTCTGGTCGAGGCCCTCTCACCGCATCGTATGCACCCTCGTCTTCGGCTACTCCACCGCTTCACGGCGCGCTCGCAACAGCGTGTCGAGGACACTCACCGGCGAGCGTGGGCTCATTGTCAAGCGGGCATCGAGCGCTGCCTCCCACTGCTCGGTTAGGCCAGCCATGAGGCGCTTGCGCATGCCGGGGGTGACGTGGGCATAGCGCGCCGATACAGAGCCGTCGATGTGGCCCATGCGGTCGTCCATGAGGACCTTCTCGGTGCCGAGGTCTTCCATCACGGTCCGGTGGGTGTGGCGGAGGCCGTGGGGTGTGAGGCCCTTGGCGATCGGGAGCCAGCAGGCGTCGGCCCGGTCGCTGGCGCCGCGTCCTCGGGCTGGGACGCCGGGCCATGGCTCGCCGAGCAGTGGTACGGGGCGGGCTTCCTGTGGCGCCTTCTTCGGGTACCAGCCGGAGACCGCTGGGGTGAACAGCCACGTCGCGAAGCCGTTTCGGCGCCAGTGGGCTGCGTGCTCCGACACCGTGCCGCCGCGCACGAACCCCAGGTCCGCGATGGCCTGCTCCACGCTCATCCGCGTGGCTTCGGTGACGCGGTCGGGGTGGTTGAGGACGTTGGACACCGTGCCCGTGGAGACTTCGGCACGGCGTGCGACGTCGACGAGCTTCGCGCCCTGGTGGCCGCCGGTGCGGGCCGCGCCCTGTCCCCGGAAGACGTAGGTCTTGCCGTGACACGGGCAGGGTTTCGGCTTCGTACGGGCGACATGGTTGGCGACCAGGGCCGACAGCCAGTCCATCGCGTAGATGGTGCGGTAGCTGTCGTCCTTGGGCGGGCAGCGCACGAGCTCGCCGGTGTCGAGTTCGTACAGCTGCCATTCGACGCGGATGGAGCCGGGGCGGGCGAACTGCGTCTCCAGGCCGACGATTTCGCCCCAGCGCATGCCGGTGTACCCCTTGAGGACGACGGCGACGAACTCGTCGTCGCGGCCGGAGAGCAGGGCGGCCCGTTCGGCGGTCATCAGGATGCCGAGCGGGTCGGTGACGACCTTCTCCGGGCCGCGGTCGCGGGAGCGGCCGGCGCGCTTGCCGCGTCCGCGCCGTCGGGCGGCCGGGTTGGACGTGATCAGCCCCTCGTCGATCGCGTCCTCGAAGATCAGGTGGAGCGTCGAGCGCCAGGTCTTGACGCTGGAGGCCGCGTACGCGGCCTTCTCCTTCTTCTCCCACAGGTCGACGTCCGTGCGCAGGATGCCGGCGAGCGCCTTGTCCTCGAAGTCGGGGAGCAGGTGCTCCTCGATGTGGCGTTTGTAGTTCTGCATGGTCGAGGCGGCCAGGTCCTGGGCCTCGTACCAGCGGTTCGCGTACTCGCCGAAGGTCTCCTGGCCGAGTGCCGGGTCGCGCCAGTCGCCCCGTCGGTACTTGTTCTCGGCCTCGCTCGCGGCGCGCTGAGCCTCGCCCTTGGTGGCGAACCGGATCGCTTTGCCGTTGTCGTCGACCACCGTGAGGTGCTTGCCGGGCGCGGTCTTGTACCGGCCGCGCCAGTAGTTTCCGCGCTTCTCCGCGAAACCCAACTTCCGTCTTCCTCCCCGGCTCTTGGCTTGTGACTGGCGCTGGCGCGCTACGCGACGGTCTCGTACTGGGTACGGCGCGGCGGTCGAGCCCGCAGACGCCCTGTCGTCGGAGCCGTAGTCGGCCCGGGAGGCCGGGCGGCACGAGTTCGTGCAGCGGGAGGACTTGTCGCTTCCAGACTGGCCGTCGCGCTGCTGATAGATCGCTTCGGGCGCTCTTCGTGGAGGCGGACGATCTCGGCGAGGTGCGCGGCGGTGAAGCGGTAGGCGCGGCCGACGCGGGTGTGCGGGATGAGTCCGCGTCGGGCCCGGTCCTTGACCCACCAGGCGGAACAGCCGAGGGCTTCGGCGATTTCTTCGGGGCGGTAGAGACGGGGCAAGGGGGCTCCGCCCTCGGTGCCGGGAAGGCGTCGTACGAGGGCAGGGGGTATGTCGGAGTGGTGCAAGAAGGGCGGGTCCTTACGGGGTGGGAGCGTGCTCGGTCAGCGGCGCTGGGCGGGCCTCGTCACGTGGCGGTCGGCCTCTGCAGCAGCACGAGAGGCGAGACAAGGAGGGCTTCGGAGATCACGACGAGGTCGTCTGCATCACATCGTCGTTGGGCGCGTTCGATGCGGGACAGCATGGTGTTGGGCATCGGGTGGCCGAGGGCGGTGACGCGGTCGGCCAACTGGCGTTGTGACAAGCCGCGTTCGGTTCGGAGGATTTCGATGGTGCGGGCCGCCTGAATTCCTGCGGGTCCGACTTCCAGTGGGCGTGGGGGCATGGCTCCAATTGAAAGGTGCATTCGCCGGTTTGGGTAACCGGCGATCGTGGTCTATGTTGCGCTCGCGTCGTTCGCCGAGATGCGTTTCCCGGGGGTCGGGAAGGAGTGCGGAACAGTGTGCCGATCATGGCTTTGACGTGGGGTGTTGTGTTGTAGCTTCCCCGTCTGCGGCTCGTCAACGGCTTGCCGATGTGGTGCTTCTGGCTCTGCAGTCCGGGCAACTATTTGGTCAACAGCGGATCGTGCATTACGGTTTTACTCCCGCCCGCCACCGAGCCCCATTTCTCGCGGCCTTTCTGCCGTGAGAGATTGCGCCGGATAGGGCTGGACTTGCGCGACTGGGGTGTGGCTATGTTGACGACACCCCCGGAAACGCAATCGCTTCCCGGCGCGCGTCCGCGCCAACACCCCCTCGAATCCCGCCCCGACCGACGGTGAGCCGTGATGTCCACGCACAGGCCACCGAGTGAGGACCGCCCCGCACTTGGCACGAATCCGCACCATCAAGCCCGAAGCCTTCGTCTCCGAGTCCCTGGCCGTCGTCTCCCTGACCGCCGAGCGCACCTTCCTCGGCCTACTCACCCAGGCCGACGACCAGGGCCGCAACCGCGACCATGCCGCGATCATGGCCGGGCAGCTGTGGGTGCTGCGCCCCGAGCACACCCCGTCCGATGTCGAGACGGACCTCGCCCAGCTCGCCGACGCCGGACTGATCTGCCGCTACAAGGGACCGGATCACAAGCGGTACCTGCACGTCGTGACCTGGCACCAGCATCAGAAGATCAACCGGCCGAGCAAGAGCCGCCTCCCGGGCTGCCCGATTCACGAGGCTTCGGTCGCGTCGGCTCCTGCCGTGAGCGCCGGTGTCACGGAGTACTCGCTGCCGCCTGACGCAGTCCTCACTGAGGGCTCCGGCGAGGTCCGGGAGTCCGCACTGAATCCGGGGCTCGAATGCGAAGTCGCAGGTCAGGAGCGCCTCACGGAGTCCTCCGTGAGGGATCAGGGAGCGGTCGGTGAGGCAGCAGTGACGTCTCACCGACCGGATCTAGGACCTAGGTGTACTCGGTCATGACGTTGGTGACAGTCGGCTGATCGGTGGCTGGCCGCCGAGCGCGGTGTGTCGGCGGCCAGTGTTGTAGAACTCGAGCCAGGGCGCGAGTGCTCGGGCGCGTTGGGCGTTGCTGGTGAAGACCTTCCGGTAGGCCCATTCGGTCTGCATGGTTCGGTTGAAGCGTTCGACCTTTCCGTTGGTCCACGGACAGTGGGGGCGGGTGAACTTCTGCCGTGCGCCGAGTGCTTGGCAGGCTGCCTGGAAGTCGTGCGAAAGCCGGTAGCTCTTGGCGTTGTCGGTCATGACCCGCTCGATGCGGGTGATGCCGTGGGCGTGGAAGTGCGCGGCTGCGCGGGTGAGGAAGCCCGCGCAGGTGGCGCCCTTCTCGTCGGGGAGGATCTCGGCGTAGGCGAGGCGGGAGTGGTCGTCGACGGCCGCGTGGACGTAGTCGTAGCCCAGGCCCCGGAGGGATGCTGGTCGTTCGCCGCGGCCGTGGGCGCGGTGGCCGCCGCCGGCCGGGATCTTTCCGAGCTTCTTGACGTCGACATGGATCATGTCGCCGGGCCGGGTGTGTTCGTAGCGCCGGCCGCTGGCCCTGGTGGCTCGGATCACTTGGCCGGTCAGCGGGTCGCAGGCGGCGAGCGGTGGCATCCGATGGCGTTGGAGGATCCGGCTTACGGTTCGGGCGGGGACGCCGGTGTGATCGGCCAGGGCGTCCGGTCCGCGTCGCAGGGTGCGGCGGGCCTTGAGCACGCGGCGTTCGACCGCCGCGTGCTCAAGGCCCGCCGCGGCCGTGGGCGCGGTGGCCGCCGCCGGCCGGGATCTTTCCGAGCTTCTTGACGTCGACATGGATCATGTCGCCGGGCCGGGTGTGTTCGTAGCGCCGGCCGCTGGCCCTGGTGGCTCGGATCACTTGGCCGGTCAGCGGGTCGCAGGCGGCGAGCGGTGGCATCCGATGGCGTTGGAGGATCCGGCTTACGGTTCGGGCGGGGACGCCGGTGTGATCGGCCAGGGCGTCCGGTCCGCGTCGCAGGGTGCGGCGGGCCTTGAGCACGCGGCGTTCGACCGCCGCGGGTGTGCGGGTGGGGCGGCGGTGAGGGCTGCTGCTGCGGTCCTGCAGCCCGCTCCAGCCCTCGGCGCGGTAGCGGTTCACCCAGCGGTGGGCGCACTGACGGGAGACGCCGAGTTCCTTCGCGACGTGAGCGACCGGACGCCCGTCGAGGACGACACGGCGCACCAGCAGGCATCTGCCGTGAAAGGTCAGCCGGGCATTAGCGTGGGGCACCAGGACCTCCGAGGTGAGTGAAGACGGCTATCTCCGCTACGCCCGGAGGTCCTTCCTTGATCAACTACCGACGGCAACGTGTCACCAACGTGTCGGCCGAGTACACCTAGGACCGTGGATCTAGGAGATATCCCTTCGGGGGGCGCAAGCGCCCACGCGCCCGACACCGTCTCAGCCAAGCAGCTCCTTGGCGAGTACGTCGCCGCGTGCAATCACCGCCCGCCGGGCGCCTTCCTGAACCATCTCGGCGGTCAGGTGCGCAAGCTGCTCGACGAGGGCATCGCTCCCGCCCATCTCCGGGCCGCCCTCGAACGCCATCGGGTCAAGGGCCTGTCCCCGGGCGTCCTGCCCAGCCTGGTCCACGAGGTCATGAACGCCGCATCCTCTGCCCCGCCCGCCGCCCACCGGGCGTGGACGAACCCCACCGACGTCGTCGCCGCCTACGGAGATGAGCTCTGACCGCCACCCTCACCCGCGCACCCCAGCCCGTCGGCGCGATCACCGACCGGCTCAACACGATCCTCGCCAACCGCGGCATCGACCCCACCTCCGCTGCCGCCCACGAACCGGCGCCCGAGACCGTCACCGCCCTGGAACTCGCCGACGCCCGCATCCCCGCCCGCTACCGCCGCGCCCTGGCCGACCACCCCCAGATCACCGCCTGGGCCGACCAGATCGCCCGCGCCGGACGCCCCGGCCCGACCGGGCCCGGTATCGCCGAGGGCCCGTCGCTGCTGATCGCCGGCCCCACCGGCACCGGCAAGACCCACCAGGCGTACGGCGCCGTACGCGCCCTCCTCACCCGAGGGGTCCGCCTACGCTGGGAGGCCACCACCTCCGCCGATCTCCACGCGCGGCTCCGTCCCCGCTCCGGCCACGACGGCGAACGGGAACTGCAGACACTGGCCCGCTGCCCGCTGCTGCTCCTGGACGACCTGGGAGCGGCCAAGACCAGCGAATGGACCGAGGAGCTCACCTACCGGCTGATCAACCACCGGTACGAGCACATGCTCCCCACCCTCATCACCACCAACCTCCCCACCGCCGAGCTGCGCACCGCGCTCGGCGACCGCGTCGCCTCCCGGCTCTCAGAGATGACCGAGCGGGTCATCCTCACCGGGCCCGATCGACGCCGCACCGCGCCCGCCGCCTGAACGACGCGCGCTCCCTCCTCACCCGCCCCGCCCGTCCGTGCTTCCGCATGCCCTCGAACGCGCGGACCCTTTGGAGAGCCTCTGCATGACACCTGGCACCACCACACTCATCAACGCCAACGACCTCGGCATGCCCGCCTTGCCGCACTGGCTCCCAGCGCCTGCAGCCATGTCCGCCCTATTCGTCGTCGCATTGTCCGCCGCATGGTTCCTGCGGCGGTACCTACGGAAGCCGAATGCTGGACAGCGCCGTAGAACCGCCGCGATCCCGGTCGCCGCCGTCGCCGCGATCGGCTGCACCGCCTACAGCGCGGACACCAGCTGGCGCTTCGCCGCGGACTACCTCGACATGGGCAGCACCATCGAGCGCGCCGCGATGTTCGCCGCCGCTGAACTCGCCCTCTTCGCCACCGCACTCATGGCCCGGCAGAACCTCAACGGCCCGAAACAGGCGCCCGGCGCGCCCGGCACCCTCACCTGGGTAATCACCGGCGTGCAGATCGTGCCTGCCTACGCCGAGTCCGGCCTGGTCGGCGGAACCGTGCGTGCTGTCGTCGGCCCGGTCCTGGCGGCCGTGCTCTGGCACTTGGCCATGGGCATCGAACTGCGCCACCGCAGCCCGCACGCCGACTCCCGCAGCCTGACCGCCGTCCTCACCCGACAGGCACGCGAACGGCTGCTGGCTCGTCTGGGGATTACCGACCAGGACGCGGATGCCGCCCGGATCATCCGCGACCGCGCCCTCGACCGGGCCGTCACTCTGATCCTCCGGGCAGAGATCATGCCGCCCGACAAGCGCACCAAGTGGCGAGGCCGGCGCCTCACCCGCCGCCTGCACCAGGCTCTGGAGCAGGCTGATGTCGACCGCGACGAACGCCAGGACGAGCTGCTGCTGCGCAAGCTCGCCACCCGCCAACAGGTCACTGCCCTGACCTCCAAGCCATTGCCCGCGCGCTGGCCCGAACCCGCGGCGCGTACGAGAGGCGGCTCCGCGACGGCCCGCCCGCGGACCACGGCAAGAGAGCGGGCAGAAATTTTGGGCCGCCCGCCCTCCCAGGTCGCGGGCGATGACTCCGCCGACCGGGCAGCCCGTCCCCAGCTCGAAAACCGCCCGCGACAGCCCGTCCACACCACCGTCGGCCCGGAACGAGAACCGGGCGATGAACTGCCGGGCAGCGACCAAAGCCCGGCCTGGCGGGCGGAGTCGAAGCGCCCGGGCTCCAAAGCGCGCGCGACACGGGACCTCCTCCACAAGTACGCCCGTGACCTCTACCGCGAGCACGGACGTCTCTCCCGTGACCTGCTGGAGGAAGCCGTACGCAAGGACGGCTACAGCGTGGCCAGCGACACCGCCGGCGAGGTGGTCCGCACCGTCAAGGCCGAGCTGCCGACGGCGCCCGTCGGCCACCCGCACTGAGACCACCCCCAACGCCCAAGGAAAACCACTCAATGCACGACTCGCACAGCGAACTCCCCACTCCACAGGAGGAGATGATCACCGGCCTCGACAGCGCAGCAAGCAATGGCGATGGACCGTCCATAGGCCGGTCCATCGCGGACCCCTCCGCCCCGGGGGTGGCGGAGGAGCAGCTCCGGCACGAGGGCGTGCCGGAACAGGAGCGAGTGGTCGCCGGCGAGCAGCCGCGCGATCCCTCCGTTGGGACCACGCAGCGTGCGCCGTACCGCCGCGCGAACCTCGACGCGCAGCGTTCCGAGCACGTCACCGCGCGCTTCGCGCCGCACGAGAAGCACGACATCCAGTCGTCGGCGAAGGCCGCTCACGTGACCATGGCCCGCTACATTGCCGACGCCACCATGGCTCGTGTCCGCGGTGAGATCACCGTCGCTGCCGAGCGCACGGTCTACGACGATGCGGTCGATGAGCTCGCCGCTATGCGGGCGCAGATCGCCCGGATCGGCAACAACGTCAACCAGATTGCCCGCCGCCTCAATGCGGACGGCGATCCACACCCTGTGGACTCCGCGATCCTTCACCGGGCGGACCGTCTGCTCGCCACCGCCCACGACACGGTCCGGGCGATCGACGACGCCGCCTTCCGGGCAGCCGGGCAGAAGTGGGCGGTCTGAGGTGATCGCGAACATCGTCAAGCCGGGCAACCACACCTACGGTGTGCTGGCCTACCTCTTCGACAAAGGCCGCGCCAACGAACACACCGACCAGCACATCGTCGCCTCCTGGGACGACTTCGTCCCCGACCCCGGCCCCTGGGACAGCCCTGGCCACAAGCAACGGCTCGGCCAGCTCACCCAGGCCCTGGATCTGCGGGTCAAGCAAGCCGGCGACAAGGCACCTGAGGGACACGTGTGGCACTGCTCGATCCGCGCCGCGCCCGAGGACCGCATCCTTACCGACGCCGAGTGGGCCACCATCGCCCGGCGCGTGTTGCACGCGACTGGCATCGCACCCGATGGCGATCCGGACGGCTGCCAGTGGGTTGCTGTGCGTCACGCGGAGGACCACGTCCACATCGTCGCCACCAAGGTGCGCGGTGATCTGCGCCCGCCGCGGAACTGGCACGACTACCGCCGCGCCATGAACGAACTCAGCGCCGTCGAGGAGGACTTCGGCCTCACCCGGGTTGGACGTGGTCCCGAAGCTGCTGCTGGCACCTCGGCGGTGAAGCGCTCCACCCGGGCCGAGGAGGAGAAGGCCAAGCGACGGGGCCACGACAAGACCGCGCGTGAGCGGCTGCGGCACATCGTGCGTACCGCGCTGTCCCACGCGAAGGATCTGGAGGAGTTCTTCAACCTGCTCGCCGATGCCGGCCTTCAGGTCGAGACCCGCACGCTGCCCTCCGGCGACCTCGGCGGCTACAAGGTCGCCCTGTCCGACGACGGCACGCCCATCTGGTTCTCCGTCTCCAGCCTCGCCACCGACCTGTCCCTCCCTCAGATCCGACAGCGCCTGGCTGCCACCGAGGCACAGCCCACCGCAACGCCAACGGCTCGCCAGCACCGCCCCAGCCCGTGGCACGTGGCCACCGCTGCCGCCGAACGCATCCCCCACCACCTCGCCCGCGCCGACGACGGCGCTGTCCAGGCCCACCTGACCGTCTTGGGCGAAGTCCTCTACGCGATGCCCGCCCATGCTCCTGTCCGGCTCCAGGCCGAACTCCACCGTGCGGCTGCCGCCTTCGAACACGCCGCCCACACCCGCGCCCGCGCCGACCACCAGCACGCCCGCGCACTGCGGGGCGCGCTCAAGGCCATGCGCTACCAGCCCGCGGACCACACCGGGCTCGCCATGCTCTTGGACGCCGCCATCCTCGTCGTCCTCGCAGTCCAGCGCCACAGCGCACTGCACCACCACGACCGACAGGTGGCCGCCGCCCGCCAGACACTCACCCACCTGCAAGCCGCCTACGACCAGATAGCCCCCATCAGCCTCGCCGAACTCGCCAGGCACCATCCCTTTGACAACACAGCACAGCGGTACGCCCGCACCCTGCAGGAGGTCCTGCCCCGCCACGCCGAACAGATCCTCACCGAAGACGCCTGGCCCGCCCTCACCGCCACCCTCGCCGCCGCCGAAGCCGCTGGCCACAACCCGGCCACCGTCCTCCAGCAGGCAGCCCAGCACCGCCCCTTGGATGACGCCAAGTCAGCATCCGAAGTCCTCGTCTGGCGCATCCAACGCCTCGGCGACCGGCACGTACCCGGCCCAGGCGCACGAACCGCGCAGGCCCGCCGCCTTCGCACTCAGACCGATCCTGGTCTCCCGGGCGCCTACACGCCGCCCACATCCCGCCCCGGACAGTCCCGCTGAGCATGACCCCCTGAAGCGGAGGCGACGAGGAACGACACCACGCGCAGCCACGGACCCGTACGAAGCGACGGATCGTCGCTGTACATCCCCGGTTACCGAAACCGGGGATTCTCCGGACCCTATGTGTTGCCCAACCGCCCCACCCCTCAACAAGGAGCACCCGCATCCCCCTCATCGAACCCCGCCGGCACGTCGTCGCCCAGCTGTGCGGCGCGTACTTCAAGTACCACTTCGGAACCAAGACCTGGTCCCACCACGATGGAGGCCCCTTCACCAAGGCGGAACAGGCCGCCGCCCTCGCGCCCACCATCGACGAGGTCAAAGAGGCGAAGGAGCAGATAGGCCGGTACCACGAGTACCTGCAGACCTGGCTCGAAGCCCCCGAGGTCCTGGACCGCTTCCTCACCCCCTTCCTGGACCACCTCGACGAGAAGTCCTTTGGCAAGGCCATCGACATCATGAACAAGAACGAGCGGTGGAAGCTCCAGCAGTTGGTCAACGCGGTAGCCGAACCCGTCCGTCCGTTCACCCCGTACACCTTCTGACAAACGGCGGCACCGACCGCATCCCCAGATGAGGAAGGGGGCCGGTGACCGGGAAAACATCCCGGTCACCGGCCCCCTTCGCGTCCCCCGGAGTCACCGTGTGCGCTGTACTTTGTCAACGGCCTGCGCCAGGTGCGAGTCAACAAGGCCCGGCGAGCCGGAAACGATCACCAGCACGTTGGCGATGCGGATCGCCGTCTGCTGGACAACGCTGCGCTGCGGGCCGACGGAGTAGGTGAGCAGCTGGCTCCACTGCTCGTCGCCGAGAGGCGGCGCGGCCAGCCCGGACAGAGTCGAACGGCAGAAGTTCTTGTGCATGCATCTGCAGCAGCGCGAACGCCTCACGTTGGGTCTCACGGAACTCGCGGTCTGCGCGAGCACGTCGTCGGAACATACGGTCTCCATCTCTGTCATCCGACGGGCACAGGGGAACGAACTTGCAGGTCAAGGGAATCGACGACGAACACCACAACAAGCGCTGCAGGGCGCGGATCGTCAGCTGCGGCGGACGACGTTGAGCCGGCCCTCTGTGCTCTTGGGCACGGTGCGGCGGGGCACCGGGACCGGTGAGGAGAGCGAGAAGGCGAATGCCGCGACCAGGTCATGGGGGACGCTGGCACTGAAGCTGGCGCACCACAGATATGGAGCGCCGAGAACGGGTTCCGCCCACGCCTGCCACCCCATCAAGTCAGGGTGCGGATCCGTGTCCTGGACAAGCGGCGGCTGCAGTCCCAGGGAGACGGTGGCGGAGAACCCGGGGTCCATGGCGGTGGTGTGGGGGCAGTCCACGTCACGGATCCAGCCTTGGGCACCGACTGCGTTGAGGACCGTCTCGGGCCCTTCGAAGCCAGCGTCCGGCACCTCACGGGCGTCGAGCGCGACGATGAGATCAGCGAGCGCCTCGTACGGGACGCCGGCGGTGAAGTACGCGTTCCACCCCGTCATCGCGGAGGCAGCATGCGGGCGGGCGCTCAGCTGCCAAGCAACGGGCAATCCGCCCAGCTCGAACGGGTAAGCCGCGAGGATCCACTCTGCGCCGCGCAGCCCGTCCGGGCTCACATACAGCAGGGTGTGACGGGAGGTGGGCCACATACGCCAGCCGAGGCCGGTCAAGGTGTCGCCGATCAGCTCGGCAAGCGCTCCGTCGTCACCGGCAAGGTGGCGCGGAGTGACCCAGTACATCGGGTCTGGCATGTCGGAACGAGAGGGGTCACTGGAGTGGTGCGGGTGCAGGGGCGTCGCCTCCGTGGGCTCGGACGTCAGTTCTTCTGGCAGGCGTTGTACGTTGACATGCCGTGCCGCAGCGCACCAGTCCTTTCAGGATCTTTCCTGTCTGCCCCCGGCGAACTGGTGTCTGTTGTCAACGAAGCCAGCCGCTTTGCCATCCAACCCAGTCGAATCGCGGTGATCTCTCGGTGTCGCCGCAATGGACACCGCCGCCATGCCGTTACGCGTGAGCTGCACGCTCTCGGATGGGACACTTGGTCACATGAAAGAGGTGCGCTGCGAGCGATGCGACAACATCATCGGCATGGGGTGCGCCTGCCCTCCTGATGGCAGCGTGCCCAAGGCGCACCCGGAGGAAAGGCGTGTTCGACAGGAGTGGCGGCGATTCCCCGGCAACGCCATCTTGATCAAACAGAATGGTAAGGCGCACGTTCCAGGCGCCTGCGATCACATGACAGAAGACGAGGTGCGGCCTCCGAAGTGGGGTTGGATTCTCGATCCGTCCCCCGGAGATTGGGGCCGTATCAGCGAAAGCAGCCCAGCCATCGCCACTGTGGGGAACGCGCAGCTGCGGGCGACGAGCCGGTGCATGACGTGCATGGGGACTCTCGGCGGCTGATGAGCTGCAGGGCGTGCTGTGCTGTGGGATAGCTGACCAGAGGACCGACGGCTTGCCGTCGGCCCTCGTTCGTTTCGTGGTTCTGGGCACGCCGGATGCGGCACGACTCGGTTCGATTGGAACAACTGGCGAAGGACAGATTTGCCCCGGTAAGCGGACTCGACTCACTGGAGGTCTTCCTTCAGATGCCCAGCTCCTCCTCGATCGCCATGGTCACGGCTGGCCATGGGACCTTCGGTTCACCGAACAGTCGCCAATAGCGATACGACGCGCGAACCAGGGAGCTGACACCCAGCCTCGCCGCACCCGGGTCGATCGTTCCGATCACCCGGCGGGTGATCCCGCCGGCTCCGCGCGCTGCGGGACGGACACCGTGTGCAAGGAGGAGAGTGGCCGTGCGGACGGCGTCCAGGGTCGGCGGGGGCGCCAGGGACGCGAACTGGCCGAAGACGAGCTCCCTCCACCTCAGCCTCGTCCTCGCCCAGGCCAGCCGTTCCAGCCCGGTGCCGAGGTCTACGGCCATGCGTGCGGGGTTGTCGGCATTCCAAAGAAGGACGATGTCGCCGAGAGGCAGATCGAGGTGGTTGAAGCGAAGAGTGATGCCTTCGACTTGGCGGCGCCGCCATGCTGCCAGCTTGCCGTTGATGCTGATGTGGCGCGCGTGGAAACCCAGTCGCGACAGCACGCTGAGCCAGCCGTCCAAGATCCCCCCGTACTCGTCGATGCACTGAATCGGCTGGACGCGGGAGACGTTGACAAACGAGGTCAGAAACCCTTCCCGGAGGTCGCCCGTTGCGTCACGCTGCCCGGTGAAACGGACAACAGGCTGGGGCAGGAAGCCGCTGCGGTAGGTCAGCGGACGCCCGTCCTTGAGGAGGGGGTCAAGGGCTTGGACGGCCGAGATCGTCAGCTCGGTCTCGCGGCCCCACCGAATTGGCAGGCAGGCGTCCTGCGAGACGCCTTGGGCCGCGAAGCCCGCCTTGAGCCCTGCCAGTAGCTCTTCCCACGACGGGGCCTGACGAGGCGGACAGTACGGCGATCCTCTGTGCGCATGCTCAATCGCGATCCGTCCGTCGGAGACGGTGAACTCCCATTGCGCTCCGAGGACTTGACGGAGGACCGCAGGCAAGCGGACCTCCGAACGGGCCGACGGCCCGAGTACGAGCTCTCTGGAACCGCTCGTCAGCATGACCGAGTCGACATCGCGGTGAAGTGGCGGGCCGGATCGAAGCGATGCATCCCGACCTCTTGGACCTCCGTGTGCTTGAGGCCCTCGGCCTGCTCGATCGCAAGGGCGAGAAGCTCCGCTGCTGTCTCGTCGTCCTCGTCGGGGTCGGCCACCGTGATCACGCCCGTCTGATCGCACAGGGCCGCCTCGGCGCAGGTTCCCCCACGCCAGGTGAGCGCGGCCATGGGGGTGCCGGCGCGGAGGGACTCACCGAAGACGGCGGCGCCGGCCTCCACGTACGTACGGGCGTAGGTGTAGACGAAGACGGAGGCGTCGCGGATGGCGGCGGTCTTGGCGGGGCCGCCGAGTTCACCGACCCACTTCACGTGACCTGCGCTGAAGAGGCGTTCGTGGCTTCGCACGTATGCCTCGTCGAAGACGGGGCCGACGATCTGTATCCGGCGGCCGAGGATCTGGGCGGCTCGGACGGCGATGTGGGGCGCCTTTTCCTCGTCTATGCGGCCGAGCCACACGAGGTCGTGCCCCGCGGCGGCAGGCGGCTCCTCCTCGTCCAGGCCAAGGTGTACAGCGAGTTCAGGAATCGGCTGATGGTCTGCGTACCGCTCGATCATCTCGGGCGAATAGCAGTAGAGCCGTGACTGTTTGCCGTTGAAGGCTGTGTCGGCGTGCTGGAAGACGGGCGAGTGCTGGAATGTGGCGACGTCGCAGTCCAGCTCGTTCCAGGTACGCGTCCAGGCTGGCAGCGACGGGTACTCGTGCCCGACGACCAGGAGGTCGTATCCGGTGCTGCGGAGATCGCGCTCGGCGAGGGATCCCGTGGTGAGGTCCTCCAGGCGGACCGGCCGACGAACCCAGTCGTTCTCCAGGTCCGTGAGCCAGCCTGGCCCAAGAAGGTGTACGTCGGCGCCTGCGGCTCGGGCGCCTACGGCGACCGCCCATAGCCATCGTTCGATCCCGCCGTAGCCGGCGGGTGGAAAGGCGTAGCTACCAGGGAAGTCGCAGACGCCGACAAGCACGTTATGCCTCCGGTGTTCCGTCCGCCGAGATCCGGCGGAAGCCGAGGTACGGGACGAGCGATTCGGGCAGGAGGATGGAACCGTCCTGCTGCTGGCACTGCTCAAGAAGAGCGGCCAGGGTGCGGCCGACGGGAAGGCCGGAGCCGTTGAGGGTGGCGACGAGCTTGGGCTTGCCGTCCTCGCCGCGGGTCCGGATGTTGGCCCGGCGGGCCTGGAAAGTGCCGAAGTTGGAGACCGAGGAGATCTCGCGGTACGTGTTCTGACTCGGGATCCAGACCTCGATGTCGTAGGTGAGCTGGGCGGAGAAGCCCGTGTCACCGGCGGCCAGCTTGACGACACGGTAGGCGAGGCCGAGTTCCTTCAGGCACGCCTCGGCGTGGCCGACCATGGTCTCCAGCGTGGCGTCCGCGTCCGCCGGGTCGACCATCTGGACGATCTCGACCTTGGCGAACTGGTGCTGGCGGATCAGGCCCCGGGTGTCGCGGCCGTACGAGCCTGCTTCGGACCGGAAGCACGGCGTGTGCGCGGTGAGCGCCAGCGGCAGCTCGGCCGGAGGGATAATCTCGTCGGCGTAGAGATTGGTCAGCGGTACCTCGGCCGTCGGGATCAGGAACAGTTCGCGGTCGGCGACGCCGGTCTTGAACAGGTCCTCCTCGAACTTCGGCAGCTGCCCCGTGCCGGTCATCGTCTTGCGGGTGACCAGGTACGGGACCGCGTGCTCGACGTACCCGTGCCGACGGGTGTGCAGGTCGAGGAAGAGCGTAGCCAGGGCACGCTCCAGCGCTGCTCCGGCGCCGCGCGAGACCGCGAAGCGCGGGCCGGACAGCTTCGTCGCCCGAGCGAAGTCGAGGATGCCGGTGGCTTCACCGAGGTCGACGTGGTCCTTCGGTTCGAACGGGAAGGTCGGCGGAGTGCCGACCCGTCGGATCTCGACCGCGAAGTCCTCGGAGTCGCCGTCCGGGGCCGCGTCGTCCGGCAGGTTCGGGATGCTGAGGAGGAGGTCGCGGAGCTGTTCCTCGACCTGCACCTGCCCGGCCTCGATGTCCCGGATCTGGTCCTTGAGCTCGCGGGCGCGCTCCTTCAGTTTGGAGATGTCGCCGCCCTGCTTGGCCGTCTGCTGGACCTCACTCGCCACCCGCTTGGACTCAGCCCGCAGCTCGTCAGCCGAGCGGATGTTCTGGTTGCGCCGAGACTGGAGGGACTCCAGCTCGGACAGGTCCAGGGAGTAACCGCGACGAGCGAGCCGACGAACCGCTTCGGCACCCATTTCGATTAGGGCGCGGGCATCATGCATGAGGAAGATCCTTTTGATCCGGTTGGTGGGATACGGAATCGACGGTAGCAACCGCCGAGCCCTCACCGATCCGGAATATGTCCGCGCCACCGCGGTCGGCGCGACCTCCGGGAACGTCCCTGTCGAGATCACTCATCAGCGCCGTGATCCAGTCCGGCAGCTCGTCGTCGGGTATGGCGATCGGCTCGACGTACGGCGCCTCGGGGAAGAAGAGCGGCATGGCCTCCTTCGGAGATCGGTTCTGATGCCAGAGGAGCACGGAGGCCAAAAGGCCGTGGCCTACGAGAACGCGGGGTCCGGGTCGCTCCAGGGTGGCGAGCAATCCGGTGAGCATCCTCCGGATGCCGGCGCGCTGGGACTCGGTGCCACCCGCAGGCCGCTCGTTCGGACCCTGGCCGTCAAGCCAGACCGCGTACTCCAGGAACGGGCGGCCCTCGAACTCTCCGTAGTCGAGTTCATTCAGGCGAGGATCGATGACCAGCTTCGCCGCCGGCACTCCCATCAGCAGAGAAGCCGTCTGCTGGGCACGCGGGAACTCGCTGGTCAGCCACGTCCTCACGGTGTGGAGGGGGAGGGTGGACCAGCCCAGGCTCAGCGATTGCCGACCCTCCTCGGTCAGGTGGATGGGTTGGGACGGGTCGCCGTTGACGAGGTACCGCTTGCTGTAGTTCGTCTGGCCGTGGCGGAGGACGTAGGTGGTCACGAGCCCCTCCTCGGGGTCGACGTGGAAAGGCCGGCGAGCACTCCCGCCATCTGCGGTGCTCTCGGGTCCCCGGCCTCCAGGTAGTAGAGGAGTCCGTCGAGGGCCAGCGCTCTGCACCACGGCGCGAGTACGGGAATAGGGATCCGCGAGATCCGGGTGGCAGCGGCCAACCGCCCGTCGGTCCCGTGTCCAAGGTCGTAGTAGACGGTCCAGAATGCCCAGTCGAATGCCGCGTCGCCCAGCATGGGCAGCGGATCGAGTAGGCGAGGGTGCCCCAGCCAGTCGAATGGCACGTTCTCCCGATACAAGTCCGCGTGCAGGACAGTCGTCCTGCTTGGGTCTTCCTGCAGTCCGGCGAGCGCCGGGAGCGCGGCGTCGACGAGGGGATGCCATGCGTCGAGGTCGAGCGTCTCCATCCGTCGCCGGATCCGCGGCAGCATCTCCGTGCCGAGGTGGTCGGTGAGCAGCAGGAAGCTGTTCGGTCGCCTTCGGCGCTGGCCGAGGATGTGCAGCCCCTGAAGGGCAGCCGCCACCATCTGAACCTCGCGCTCTGGCCGCTGGGCGCCACCAGGGCGCCCTCCCACCAGCTCCAGGGCGGCCACCGCCAGGTCGTCAGCGAACTCGATGACGTCCGCCGTCGGTCCGCCGGTCCACAGCCGCAGTGCACTCACTTCGTGGCGATACCGGGTGGGGTCGGTCCATGCCTTGAGGAGTAGCGGACGCCCGTCGAGGGCGGTCGCTGTCGCGATCACCGAGGCGTGTCCGGCGTCGTGATAGTCGCCGAGGGACAACTGCCAGCGTTCGGCGGCCTGTTCCAGCAGGGCCGGTGCTGCGTCCAGCCACGCCTGGGCTTCCGGCCCGTAGTGCGCGAGTAGCCGCTGTCGGCACCCTGCGGGAACCTCTCCGAGCGTCCGCGGCACCATCAGCTCAGCACGATCCCGTCGGAAACCAACTCGTCCGTCAGGGCTGGGAACTCGCCGAGCGCCTCGGTGACCAGGGCCTGCACCTTGTCCACCTCGACGTCGGGAGAGGACAGGCGGACAAGGACACGCCAGGGCTGATCGAGTCGCTGCCCGGTCGTGCTCACCAGGTGAACCTCGGCGTGCCCCTCGGTCGCCTCGTGGAGCCGGTTGGCGAGACGCTGCGCGGCGACGTTGTACAGCTTGCCGACGTGGTAGACGGGATTCTTGCCGTTGGCGCCCTCCAGGTTCATCGGCCGCAGCGGTGTGATCAGCCCGTTGACCCGGTTGCCTCGCCCCACGACGCCTTCGTCACCCGACTCGATCGAGCTGCCGGTGTACGTCAGGTACAGCTCGTCCTTCTCCGGGACGTCGCGGGCGTTCAGTCGGAAGCGGGCCTCCGCTCCGGGCAGCCGGAGGGCGGCGAGGCGGTGGCACTCGGCGAGGACCATCTCCGCGTTGCTGACGTACTCCGCCCGGCTGGCGACGTGACGCGACTTCTGGGGGACGCACAACACGATGTCGGCCTGGGCTCCGTCCCAGTAGCCCATGAGTTTGACGTCCGAGCCGCACCAGGCGTGGGCGAGCGTGAACTCGCTCTTCCCGGAGAAGTGGTCCACCAGTTCCCGGACGAACGACTCGAAGGGGTTCTCCGGCGCCCAGCCGGTGCCGAGGGACGTGTCGTTGGAGAGCCGTACCCGCCGCTCGCGGAGATCTTCGACGGAGCGCGGGTTGAACCAGCGGGTGCGGTCGGGCACCCCGTCGCCGGTGAGTACAGCACCCGGGCTCGAATTGCTGGTGATGTTGAAGACGATGTCGAGGTGGGCCGAGACCTCGGGCAGTCGCTCGGCGAAGAACGCCCGAACCTCGGCCTCCACTATGTCCTCGACCGGTATCCGCTCGCCGCCGCACAACGGCGCGGCCCTCCCATTGACCAGGACCCGCACCGGCGACGTCATCCGACCGGCGCCGTACCGCACCTCGCTGGCTCCACCGAGGAGGGCGAGCTTGTCGAAGTTGTGGTGCAGTACAGCGCCGAAGTGTTGAACGGTGTAGCGGCTGTAGGCGCGGGACAACCGCTCGGCGAGATGGTCGGCCAGGGTGTCCGGATGCCCGAGACCCTTGCGTTCCACGATGGTCGTCGTGTCCGGCTGGGCCATGCCGGTGTCGATGACGATGTGACTGTTGTCGATGGTCGTGCTCGTACGAGGCATCACGAACTCCCTTTCAGGGGTGGATAGAAGGGAATGAGCGCAGGCGTCAGCACGCCTGGACGAGCGGTGGAGCGGAGGATTCAGCGAGGGACGCCGGCAGCGCGGAGGAGCGCGACCGTCTGAGCGAGCGACCGGTACGCGGAGGCAGCCTGTTCCTCCGCCGCGAGTCGATAGATGTCGTGGACGGTGATGAGGTCGATGTCCTGCATCCGACGGCGATCGAGCCAAAGGAGCAGGCGCCAGGCAAGGACCGGCCCGCTGAACGGCAACCGGGTCAGGAGATCGACCGGGATGCGTCCGGGCGGCACGCCCCCGTACAGCAGGTCGCGTACGAGATGGAAGACCACATCGGTGTAGTCGAGGACGGCCGGTCCGCAGGCGCTCGCCTCCCAGTCGACGACGTGCAGGCACTCGCCGTCGACGAGGAGGTGCTCGGGCTTGAGGTCACCATGCAGGCGAACGACCGGATGGGAATCGGTCGGTTGGAGGGCCTCTCTCAGCACCGCCCACCAGGGCAGTGACCGGCAGCGAGGAGAGAACTGATCGAGCAGGAACTGGTGCGGGGAAACGACACCGGCTCGCCGAGCTTCCCAGCCAGATCCGGGAGTGGCGTCGGCAACAGGCCGGTGCAGCCTGCGACTCACAGTCACGACGTAACCGATGTACTCCTCAATGGCTGAGTGCGTGCTCACCGAGCACGGCGTCCCATCCACCGCCCGGAAGGCCGTCCAAGAACCGGCCCCATCGTTTCCCGTGGCCAGGACGGCCGGGACCGAGATACCCCACAGGGCAGCGCGCTCGACCGTCGCGACCTCGCGCTGGCGCCGGCCCTCGGGGTCGATGCCCACGTAGATCTTCAACAAAGCACTGCCGTCCGTGGCGAACCGCGTTCTGGAGTACGGCTTGAGAGCTGCCGGGCCGAACGGGCCGAGACCCTGCTCGATCCACGGCTCTGCCGTCTTCGTGCTGCGCACCCTCCACACCTCCAGTCCGTATCAGCGAGCCGCGCCCAGCTCCCATGTGAGAAGCAGGACCGATCACCAAAGCCGACCGAAGCGAAGGGAGTTGACCACATCGCCCGGCGGCTTTTTCGATCTACTGCGACAGTAGGTACGGCACCCCGCAGCACCCCGGAAAATCCTTCCGGGGTCGATTCCGGCCATGAGGTGATGCTCAGGACATGCGAGGGATGACAGAGAACCTGACCATCGGCGAGCGCGTCGCCTGGTACCGGCGCCGACGCGGCCTTTCCCAAGAAGTCCTGGCCGGCCTTGTCGGACGAACCACGGACTGGCTGAGCAAAGCGGAGAACAATCGGATCGAGCTTGACCGGCTCTCGGTGATCACCTCACTCGCCGAGGCCCTCGACGTCTCCCTCGGAGACCTGCTCGCCGAACCGACCCTCATGGAGTGGTCCAACGACAGCGGCCGCCGCACGGTCCCCGCCCTGCGCGAAGCCCTCATGGACTACAAGCAGCTCACGCCGCTGCTGGGGCCTCCGCCCGATGACGAACCGCCCGCCCTGAAGGACCTTCGGGCCAACGTGAAGGAGATCCTCGACGCCTATCAGGCGTCCCGCTACGGCTTCGCCACGCGACGCCTTCCCCTCGTACTGGCCGATGCCCTCGCCGCATCCCGCGGGTACTCGGGGCGCAAGAGGGAAGAGGCTCATGCCCTGCTCGCTCTGACCTACCAAGGAGCGGCCATGGTCCTGGGCAAGGTTGGGGAGTCGGAGCTGGCATGGATCGCCGCCGACCGCGGCCTGGCGGCTGCGCAACACAGCGGCCAGAGTGCGGTGACGGGCTCGCTCTTCCGGGCGGTCACACACTGTCTGCTGGCCACCGGGCGCTTCACCCCGGCGGTCCAGCTGGTGAACGATGCGGCGGCCGTGATGCAGCCCGGCTTGGGAACCGCGAACGACGAGTACCTATCGGTCTACGGCACGCTCTTCCTCGCCGGCGCTATGGCGGCCGCCCGAGCGGAGGACCGGGCGACGACGCAGACTTTCCTTCGGGAAGCCGACGAAGCCGCGCAGCGGTTGGGCGCCGACGCCAACCACCTGTGGACGGCCTTCGGCCCAACCAACGTGGCCATCCACTGCGTCGCCACCGCCGGAGAGCTCGGAGACATCCAGATAGCTGCCGACCTCGGACAACGCATCGACACCAGCGACCTGCCTGTGGAACGACGTGTGAGGCACAGCTTGGAAGTCGCCAGAGCACTCAGCGCCTGGAACCGGACCGATGAAGCCCTGGCCACCCTGTTGGCCGCCGAGCAGGCTGCCCCGGAACAGGTGCGCCACCACTACCTGAGCCGGGAACTGGTCATCGGCTGGATCCGAGGCACTCGAGGCCGCCCGTCCCAGCCAGTGGCAGACCTGGCACGCAGGCTCGGCGTCGTCGGCGGTTAGAGTCCGTCCCGTGAGCGAGAACGAGCACGAAGCGAAGATGGCCCACCCGCGTATGGCAGCCGGCGCACTCTTCTTCGACGACGCCGACCGAGTCCTGCTCGTCGAACCCTCGTACAAGGACTACCGCGACATCCCCGGCGGATACGTCGAGCAAGGGGAGTCTCCCCGGCAAGCCTGCGTCCGCGAAGTCCACGAGGAGCTGGGCATCAAGCCCCACATCGGCCGCCTGCTCGTCGTGGACTGGGCGCCGAATCCGGGGGAGGGAGACAAGGTCCTCTACCTCTTCGACGGTGGCCGTCTCAGTGCGGAACAGCGCCAGCAGATCGCCTTGCAGGCCGACGAGCTCCGCAGCTACGACTTCCACGACGCCCAGCAACTGCCAGAACTCACCATTCCACGCCTCGCACGCCGGATCACCGCCGGGATCCAGGCCCGCGCAGCCGGCCTGACCGCCTACCTGGAACAAGGGGTGTCGCCAGAAATAGGGGCTTGACCAGGGGCCGCTTGGTCTCAGCCCCGCGTGACGATCCTGGCACGAATGTTCACCGGCGCCCGGTCGGCGTCGATCGACTTCCAGCTATGGGCGGGGCAGTGCACCAGAGGCGGCATTCCCTCCCGCCACCGACGTGCGGATACTGACCGCCATGACTTCGCATCCGCTGGACGAGATCGAGTGCGCTGCTCAGGTCATCACGGACCTACACATCGCGACGGTTCCTGGTGACCACGCGCAGGCAGCCAGCCATGCTGCGGCCAACCTCTGCTCCGGCACTGGCTCAGGGCTCTTGGTGGCGCCGACACAGCTGCAGAAGCTGATCGCCGAGGCAATCGAGATCGGGTACGCGACTGCCCTGCGTGATGTACGAGAAGGGAATTTCGACGGCGACCTGCAGGAATGGCGTCCTGATCTTTTCCAGGGGTAGGGCGAGGCGGGGTGGAGCGACGCGGACAACGGAGCCCCCTGCGCCTCCACACGCGTCCGTCCACGGTGCCCTAATAGGCTCCGGATCATGACCAGAGATGGGCAGGCGGTAGGCGCGGTGAGTAGAAGTCGCCCGGGGTGGCGCCCGGACAGCTGAGACAGCAACGCGAAGCCCACGGCCTGACGCTCGAAGGCGCGTGCGAGCAGCTACACGAGGTGGCCCGGGCCGCGGGGCTCACAGTGCCGGCCGCCAACTTCCAGACTCTGTGGCAGCACGAGCAGGGTGAGGTCTATCCCGGGCCGCACTACCGTCGTGCGTATTGCCTGCTGTACCGCGCGACCGAGCCTGAGCTCGGCTTCCGTAACGCTCTGCCCGACGAGGCCACGAAGCTCAAGTTCACCGCGTCGAGCGAACCGCAGAACGGCGCCCATGTCCTTGCCGTGGAACGGGCGTTGCACCAGCTGGCACCCAGCGCGGAGGACGCCGACGGCCTGGGCGTCCAGCAGCGGATCATCGACGCCTGGAAGCGGCGTCACACCGACGGTGATCCGAACCGGCCGACGCTGATGATGGTCGGCGGCTACGCGGGCAGCGGGAAGTCGGAGTTCGCCCGCTTCCTGTCGCAGCTCACCGGATGGCCCGTCCTCGACAAGGACCCGATCACGCGCCCACTCGTCGAGCGCCTCCTTGTTGAAATGGGCAGCGAGCCCAACGACCGGCACACCGACCTCTACCGGGAGAAGGTCCGCCCGCTGGAGTACCAGTGCCTGCTGGAGACCGCATACGCGAACATCGACTGCGCGATCAGCACCGTACTCTCCGCGCCCTTCATCTCCGAGACCACCGACCCTCGGTGGATGCGACGCCTGATCAACCGCTGTGAAGCGCGTGGCGTCACCGTCGCCGTCGTCTGGATTCAGTGCGACCTCGACACGATGCACGAGTACATCAGCTTCCGGTCCGCCGGCCGGGACAGCTGGAAACTCCAGAACTGGGACACGTACGCCACCGGGATCGACCTCGAACTCCGGCCCGTCGTCCCGCACTTGGTTGTCGACAACCGGCTCGGCGCCGCGATATCGCTCACGGACTAGGTGCGCCAGGTCTTCGGGACGATGTTCCCGTGAGGCAGGGCATCCTGCTGTACGGGCCGCCGGCGGCAGGCAAGGACACGATCACGGCGGCGCTCACCGAACTCGACGAGCGGTACGTGCTGTTCACCCGGCTGAAGATCGGGACCGGGAAGACCAAGGGCTACCGGATGGGTACGCCAGCGCAGCTGACCGCCCTAGAGGCACGCGGCGATGTCATCTACCGCAACGACCGGTACGGCAACATCTACGTCGTCGACCGCCCCGGCCTCGACCAGGCCATGGAGGGCGGCAAGACCCCCGTCGTCCACCTCGGCCAGATGGCGGGGATTGAGCAGGTGACCGCCCTCTACCCGGCGCGTTCAGTGCGCGTTCTGCTGTGGTGCTCCAAGGAGACCACCGCTCGACGCTCACCACAGCGGGGTGACACCGACACGGCGGCCCGGCTGGCCGCGTGGGACGCCACTCAGGCCGATCTTGCGGCACATCCGCGGGCTCAGTGGGAACTGCGCGTGGAGGCGGACGGGACGGCGCCCCATGAAACCGCACAGAGTATCGACGATATCGTCCGCACCACGCCACCTCGCTCCTGACGGCCAGGACATCAGGGCCCCAGCGGATGCGACCTGCTCAACTCGGGTTGTCCGGGCCCCGCTCAAGGCGCAGAGCTTCCAGGGCCTCAGCGATATCCAGCCGCTCGTCTCTGTTCCCGTCCCACCGGGCAAGCGTCGCGGCAGCCGCGTGCATTAGGGAGTCCGGCAGCCCGGCGTCGGCGAGAAGGGCCGCCGCGTCCTCAAGCTCTGGGCCCCAACGCCAGGCGCGAGCAGCGGTCTTGGGGATGTAGCCGGTCTCCACGAGGTAGCTGCGGGTGCGCTTGGATGCGATCATCAGCAGCTCGTCCGCTACCCCGTACGTGTCCGCTGCCCCGTAGGCCACGGCAGCCAGCACCCGGGAGACCTTCTGGTAGCTGGAGTACGCGAGCTTCAGTGCGGAGGCTTTGCCGATGCTGTCGCCCAGGACGTGGGTCCGCACATCGGTGCCGGCGAAAAGTTCGGCGATCCGGTCGGCCTGCTCGACGGCGCCGGAAAGGTAGAGCGTCGGGGACTTGCCGCCCACCGGAGGCGATCCAACCACCGCGGCGTCGATGACCGGCATCGGAGCCAGGCGGTCGGCGATATTCACCACGCGCGACGGCGAGACGGCGTTCGCGTCGACATAGATCGTGCCTGCCTCGGACATGCCGAGCTCGGCTACTTGGCCGGCGGTCTCCTCCGCTGCGGCGGGAGGACACAGGGAGAGCAGCACGTCGGAGCGGGAGACGAGCTCGGGCAGCGCCGCGGCTTCGAGGCCCGCGCGCTCGGCCCGGCGGCGGGTTGTGTCACTGCGTCCGTCGGGGCACCACAGCACGATGTGGCCGCTCGCGCGCAGCTCGGCGCCGAAGGCGGATCCCATGCTGCCGGGGTGCAACAACCCAACGGTGTTCGTCATGCCGTGGTCCTTGTGTGGTCGGCGGAGTGCAAAAGCAGCAGGTCGATGGCGGCGCGTGCATGCGGCACCACGTGTCCGGCCCGGGATCGTCCGGCGGCCAGGAGCGGCCGTTGCCGATCCAGATGGTGCGCAGCCCTGCGGAGCGTCCGCCGCCGATGTCGTTGACCGGGTTGTCGCCGACCATCCAGCCGCCGTCGCCCAGCACAGTGCCGCAGCGGGCCGCCGCCAGGGCGAAGTGCCGGGTCTGCGGTTTGCGAGCGTCGGCCTCCTCGGAGACGAAGACGCCGTCCACGCGCTCGGAGATACCGGTGGCCCGCAGCTTCGCGCGCTGGATGTCCACCGCACCGTTGGTCGCCACCCCCACTCGCCAGCCGGCCGCACGCAGCTCGTCCAAGCCGTCGAGGACGCCGGCCTGGCACGACACCAAGGCCGCGATGTCGGTGCAGTACGTGTGCCACAACTCCGCAGTCGACATAGGCAGTCGGTACCGGGTGCGGATCGCCTCAAAAGTGGACGGATAGGCCCGCTCGGCCACCATGTCCAGGACGTTCGCATGATCTTCGTCCTCCAGGCCGTGCTGGGCGGTGAACTCTGCGGCCCAGACAGCGAGGGTTCCCCGCCGGTCCACCAGGGTGTTGTCGAGGTCGAAGAGAACCAGAGGCGGCTGCACATCCCGCACCCTAATGCGCGGCGGTCAGCTGTGTGCTCGGGGCTGCGGGGCGGGTCGAGTGACCCTTCCCGCTGCACTCTGCGCCGCGCATCGTTCCTTCATGCTGCCAAAGTGATCAACCTAGACCGATGGCGCCTACGGCTGCGCCGAGCCCAGGGCGGCATCCTTGTCCCGGCCGGCCCAGCCGTTGTGGGTGCGCCAGAGGAGGTGGACACCGTAGACGGCGAGCAGAGTTTCGGCGGACCAGTCCTCGGCCGGCGGCTCGGTGAGGACCAGGTAGAGACGGTCGGCGGGGGCGGCCAGGGTGTGGTTGATCTCCAGGAGGCGGGCGGCACCCGAGCGGAGGTCGGTGTAGGCGGAGTGACCGGCGCCGAGGATCTCGTATAGGAAGTCGCCATCTTCGGCCGTGCGGCTGACGTCTACGACTTGGGATGACGTCGCCTGTTCGTCGGCCTCGAACAAGGCCGACATCAGGGCGTGGCGCACCGCTTCGTGCTTCTTGCACGTGCGGTCGGCGGTCGCGGTGGTCTCCAGCGTGTGCAGAAGATTCGTGGCGGAAGGTGTCGTTACGGCGGTGTCCTCGGCGGATGCCATGGGCTCGGCTGCTTCCTGCTCGGGCTGCGGTGCGGAGGGTGTGGGTGCGGTCTCGGCTGTCGGCTCGGTCAAGGTGGTCATGCGGCGCTGAAGCGTCTCCCGGGCCTGGGCCAGAGAGGGGGACCAGTCCGTCCGCGCCAGGTTCTCGCGGAGACGACTCACGTCCAGGCTGTCGTCCTTGAGGGCGCGATTGGTTTCGGCGGCGAGGTCGCGCAAGAGGTTCAGACGCTGTCTGTCGGGTGAGCCGAGCACTCGTCTTACGTCCACCCAGTCCGCCTGGTCGCGTCGGAGTACGCGGTTGGCCATGCCCTTGAGCTCGGAGAGCCGTTCACGGGCGTTCTCCGGTAGGGCGACGCCGTCGGCGGTCAGTTCGTCGAACACGCCGAGCGCCGCCAGGTAGCGCTCGGCCATCTTCGCCGAGATGGGCTGGCGTCCACGCTGGTCCGTCGTGAGCAGGCAGTGGTTCCTCTCCTGCGCGAAGACCCAGCAGTCCAGCTTCTCGCCAGGGCGGGGCGGAGTCGATCCGTGGCGGACGGTCAGGATCAGCGGGACCTTGACCGGCGGGGAGAGCGCTTTGACCTTGTAGCGGCCGCCTGTACCCCGGTCGAGGACGCGGACACGAATGTCGGTGCCGATCTCGGGGAGGTCAGCGGCCGCCATCGACGGCTCGGTGGGGGTGGTTCCAGGCCCGGGAGTATCGGTGGTGTCCATGAGGGCATCCGGGAGCGGGGAGGTGTGCAGTACGGTCAGGCTCTGGGTGCTTCGGGTGAGGGCAACGTAGAGCTGGCGCAGCCCAGCCGGTCCGCGGTCGGCGATGGTGGCGGGTTCGACGACGAGGACGTGGTCGTACTCCATGCCCTTCGCGTGGGCGGCGGCGAGAACGGACACGGTGGCACGGTGCTCTTCGGTGAGGCCGGCGGTCTGGTCGAGATGACGATTGATCTCGTCGAGCCAGCCGGAGTCGTCGGGGACGATGACGGCCACGCGGCGCAGGGTGTGTCCGTCGCTGGTGCCGACGAGCCGGGTCGTCTGAGTGACGGTCTCGTCGAGCAGCGTCCACGGTTCGGCTGCCAGAGTCCGGACGCTGTCGGCGCCCGCTTCGCGCACCGCCCGCGGGTAGGGGAGCGAGGGGGAGATCGTGCGAGCCAGAGGTGCGACGAACTCCATGATTTCCGCCGGTACGCGGTAACTGGTGTTCAGTTCGGCGACGTGCCAGTCGCCGTGGTCGGACAGCAGAGTGCCGAGGCGGTCCCAGTCGGCGTAGGCATGCGGACCCGTGGCCTGGGCGAGATCGCCGAGCACGGTCATGGAGCCGTTGATCGCGATGCGTCGGCGCAGTGAGCGTGCCTGCATGGGGGTCAGGTCCTGGGCCTCGTCGATGACGATGTGCCCGTAGCGTTGTGGAGTCTCTCCGGTGATGAGGTAGCGCAGCTCTTCCAGACAGACGCGGTCGTCGAGGGTCCAGAGGTCGGCGTCCGCCGTGGCTGCCCTCGGACGGTGAAGGGCTGCCTGCTCCTCCGGGTCGAGGACGCCGTCGGCGCAGGTGCGCAGGAGTTCGGGGGAGTCGTAGAGGCTTCGGAGGGCTTCCCTGTCACCGGGCGACTGCCAGACGCGTTCGATCAGCCGCTCGACCTGGCGGTTGCGTTCCAGGTCCCGGCGGATCGTGTCTCCTTGGCTGCGGCGTGGGGCCAGAGCAACGAGTTCCTGCAGCAGACGGTCCACAAGCAGACTGCGGAAGCGGTTGCGGCGCTCTCGGTAGGAGCCGTCGCCCTCGCGTGCCTCCTGGAGAAGGACGAGAACCTCGGAACGCGGGATACGCAGAGTGGTACTGCCAGCCGTGACCGCGAGTTCGGGCTTGGCGTCCTTGTACGTGGGCGTAGTGGTGAATTCGTCGATCGCGTCGGGGCGACACTCGTGTTCCACGCGTCGGCGCAGGACGGCGGCCATGCGGTCGTCGGACTTGACCAGTCGCGCGCGTGGGGTGTCGGTGCCGAGGACATCGCCGTCCCAGAGGCGGTTCATCTGAACCGCGTTGATGTTCCGGGTGCCGAGGGTCGGGAGGACCTGGCCGACGTAATCGAGGAAGCGCTCGTGCGGGCCGATGACCAGGACGTCCTGCGCCTTGAAGTGGTCGTTGTTGACGAGCCACGTCACGCGGTGCAGGCCGACCGCGGACTTTCCGGTGCCCGGGCCGCCCTGCACGACAAGGATGTCGGCGGGAGAACCGGTGACGAGATCCATCTGATCGCGGCGGATGGTCTCGACGATGTCCCGCATGCTGCCACTGCGGGAGCGCTGGAGCTCTCGCAGGAGGAAGTCATCGGGCGGCTGTTGTCTCTGCCGATGGAGCTGGGCGACATCGGACGGGGTAGGAGCCGACGGGACCGCTGGCGTCTCGGACGCCGCGACCTTGGAATCGTCCTGGACCCCCGCTTCGAGCTCGGTGCCATCGATGACAGACGGCGTGGTGGGAGAAACGACGGAGATTTCATCGACGTACGCTTCGACGACGTTCTTCGCGCAGCGCAACTGTCTCCGCAGGAGCACTTCACCTGGCGCCTCGGGCAGGGCCTTCGCCCACTTCTCCGCCACCGGGGCGGTCCACAGCACTACGACGGTCTCGCGGGTCTCGACGTCGGAAACGGCACGGCGGCCGATGTAGAAGGTGTCCGACTCTTCGCCCGGCTGGACCTTGACGCGGCTGACGACCAGCGACGCGTCCCCGAGGCCGGCGTATTCTGCGGCCTTCTCCTCGGCGTCCTTCCGGTTGGCGACGCTGTCCTTGCCGCTGGCGGAGGCCGCGGCGATCGAGCCGCCGCTCAGTTCGGCCAGTCGCTTCTCATAGCAGTCGTAGGCGCGGTCCACCGCCTTCTGCTCTTCGGCGATGATCTCGTCGCGCATGGTGGTGCTCATGTACGTCCCCTCCCCCTGCGGTGCCCCAAGAGACGCCGCGCGCCGGGAATATGCCCGGCCCCCGGCAAAAGACTTATCAGACGCATGGGCCAGCTGTGAATATTCGGTCAACGAGGCAATTCCCGTACCAGTTCGCTGACTTCCGCACGCCATGAGTGGACCTGGTCTCGGGTAGGGCCGATCTCGTACTGGTGGTAGTGGCACCCGAGGCAGAGATGCGACCAGACGGCGTTGGCCCTGCGGGCGGTGGTCGCGGCGGTGTAGCAGCGCAGGCAGAGCATCTTCGCCCGCGTGGTGATGCCGGCCAGTCCCGGCATAGCGGCGTCGAGCGTGCGGTCGACCGCGATCTCCAGGGCGGTCCGCAGCGCGAGGGAGGCTCCACGGTGCCGACCGGCCGCCGAGGCTTCGACGCTGGGGTCGGAGAGCAACTGGTCGGCTGTCAGCAGCAGCTCGTCGATCGAAGTACTTGCGGCGCCGGTCACTTTGCCACCTCCGTCTTGCGCACCTTCTGCGCGAGCTCGCTGATCTCGGTCACGAAGCGGTGCGCGTCGGCGATGCGAGTTCCCGTGGCGTGGGCACCGCTCTGACACTGCTTGAGGAGGTCCACCGCACGCGGGCCGCAACGGGTGCGGAGCTCCCGGTAGACATCGCCGGTGCGACCGATGTCGCCGAAGAAGGCCAGCGCGGCCATCTTCATGAGCTTGTCCCCCTCGGCCATGGCGGACTGCAGATCGTGCTCGGAGCCCCCGGAGCGGAGGTGCTGCACCCAGGCCGCCTCGACAAAGGCGTTCTCCAGCGCGATCCGGCACAGTGCGGGGAGCACGTGGGTGCGGGCCGCCTCCGGAAGACTCTCGGTACTGGCGAGAGCCCTGGCATCCGCGATCGCCTGGCGGACCGGATCGGTCACCGCCTTGACGTTCACCTTGGACGCCTTGCCCCGCTCGACCTCGAACACCGTGACCGGCAGCTCCTGGGTCGTGAAAGCGCGCTGAAGCCGGGTGTCGTGGGTGAACACGACCACCTGCCGATGCTCGCCGAGCTCGTGCAGGACCTGGGCGAGCCCGTTGACCTTGGCCGGGTCCATGGACTGCACGGGGTCATCAATGACGATGAAGCCGAACGGGCTGTCGGCGGTGGCCGCACGGGGCAGGAACAAGGACAGCGCGAGAGAGTGCTGCTCTCCCTGGCTCATGACGCTCAGCGCCGAAGCCTCCTCCCCGTCGACGGTGACGTCCATGACAAGCTTGCGGACGTTGGCCCTTTCGCTGCCCTGGAGGCTCACCGACTGGAGGTCAATGTCGCTCTCCTGGCGCAGCTTCTCCCAGATGTGCTGGGAGTGGCCGGTGAAGCCCTCCATACGCCTCTCCCGCAGCTCCGCGGTGAGCGTCTTGACCCAGGTGCGGGCCTTCCTGACAAGGCCGAGTCGGGGCTCGGCGTCTGCCGCGGTGCGGGCCATTTCCGTCCAGCTCGCCAGGCGCGTGACGAGCTGACGCCACCGTTCGTCCCGCTTCTCCAGCTCCCGGACGGCGTTGTCCTTCACGGCGGCGCAGGCGTCGGCCAGGGTCAAGGCGGTGTCGTGGAAGCGCTGCACGAGCTGAGCCGGATCGCTGATCGCACGGCAGGCAATCCATTCGTTCCAGGGATCGGTCAGGGCGACCGGGATCCGCTGAGGCGTCTCGATGAGGTTCTGAGCCGCCCGTGCCGCCGACCGCAGTTCGCTGCGCGCGTCCTCGGCGGTCTTCGCCTCCTGCCGGAGCAGGGCGATCTGGGCACCGGCGTCGGCGGCCCACGCGGCGTCGAGGACCCGTTCCGTGCCGCAGACCGGGCAGGACCCTTCGTCGGGATGACGGTTGCTGTGGGCCAGAGCCTTCTCCAGCAGGCCGGCGCGCTGCAACGAGTCCTCGGCCCCGCTCAGACGCACGTCCTCGACTCCGGCGAGTGCCTCGCGCAGCCGGTCCACCGCTGCTCCGACCTGCTCCAGGTCAGGTCCCCGCATGTCGACCTCGGCACGCAGTTCGGCGAGGAGACCGTCATCGTCGAAGGGCAGGCCCGCCACGAGTCCGTCCAGCGCCTCGAAGTCAGGCCGGCCCTTCGTCTCAATGGCGACGAGCGCCTGGACCGCACGCTCGTCGTCCTCGAGTGCGTACAGCGCGGCCGTGATCTCCGGCAGCTCGTTCTTCGCTGCCTTGACCGCGTCGCCCAGCGCCTTCTCCTGCAGCCCAAGGTGGTTGTACGCGGCGCTCAGGTGCCCGAGTCCGAGGATCGTGGCGATGGAGTCATACATCTGGGAGGGCTTGCCGCTGATCATGCGGCCGAGGTCGACGTACGACAGAAAGGGACGGTAGTCCGTCAGGGCCTGCTTCCACGCCGCCTGGTCGAGGGGGACTGCGCCGTGTCCCGGACGCCGGAACGTGCCCACGCAGTCGGTGATGTCGTGGCCGGTCCAGGCGCGAGTGAGCGTGCTCCGGCCGGAGTCGCCCTCGACCGTCAGCTTGACCTCGATCTCCGTCTTGGCGCCATCGTGCAGGTTGCGCCAATTGCTGGTGCGCGTCGCATCCTGCCCGAGCCAACGCATGTTCGTGCCGGTGAACGCCGTCTCGATGGCTTCGGCGATGCTGGACTTCCCCGAGCCGTTGCGGCCCACGACGAGCGTGACACCCGGGCGGGGGCTGAGGTTCAGCCAGGCCCGGGGGCCGATGCCGCGGAAACCTTCCACAGAGACGGAGTCGAGGAAGATCCGGCCCATGGGCGAGTTTCCCGGGGTCTGCGGGCTGCCGAGTGCCTCGGTCAGGAGCGCCTTCACGGGTTCGCCGAGGGGCGCGGCAGCCAGACGTGTCTCCACCAGGTCTGCGAGCGGCACGGACTCGGCGGCAGGGGCCTGTTGGGCGAGGGACGCGGAAGGGGACGCGGCAGGCTCGTTCTGTTCCGAACTGGTCATGGGAGTGCTCCTTGATCCGGTACTTGAACTGGGAAGTGGCGCAACAGCTGTGCTGCGGGGGCGTCGGGTTATCCGCGTGCGTCGGTTCCGATGAGCTCGACACCCAGAGATGTCGGAGATGACGAAGTCGACAGGGGCGGCGGTCGGTCGCCGATGGCGTGCGCGCGTCGCACGTACGCCGGTGGGCGGTTCCCCGTCAGCGGTCAGCCGCCGAGGGTGTACTCAAGGCCGTCTGTTCGAAGGGCGGCCTCCGTCCGCGTGAGAGCGCCGTGACGGGACACCTCTCAGGCGGCCGGGGAGGGAGACTCCTCGACGTCAGCCGACCTTCTGCCAGTCCTGGCAGCCGCTGGTCTTGAAGTACTCGCCCTTGTTGACGGTGACGCGGCCCTGCCCCTGGATGTTGTCGTTGGCGATGATCGCGTCGAACTCGCCGGAGGCGTTCTTCAAGCGTGCCCAGTAGCAGTTGGGGATGATGCTGTCCTTCTCCGGGCCAGAGGTCCGGTAGGTGCCGGCCTGGATGTCCTCGCCCACGAGGTACTGGCCTTCGCCCGAGAAGCCGCTCGGGGGGCCGGACTTCTTCACCGGCTTCGGCTTGGCGGTGACCGTCGCCTTGACCGTCTCGGTGACAGTCACGGCCGGCTTCGGTTCGCCCGCGGCGGCCTTGGTGACCGTGACGGCCGGGGCGGGACCCGAGGAGCCCGCCGTAGCGCCGGACTCTCCGCCGCCACCGATCGCGGCACCGAAGATCAGCGCGACGAGCGCCGTCGCGCCGTGGGTGAGCCAGACTTTGCGCCGCGAGGGCGTGCGCCCGGCGGGCGGCAGGCCCGGCACGGGCGGCTGGGTGAACGTGTGCGGCGTCGGCTGCGGAGGCACCGTTGCCCAACCGAGGCTGGCGCCCATGCCTTCCGACGGCTGGTGGGCGGGCGGCATCGAGGACATGTCAGCCATGGGGAGACCTCCGGATCGCGACTGCGGCGAGCACCGGGTGTCGGTGCGCCGAACGAGCACCAGAGTGGGACCGGAAGGCTTAGAAATTCGTTGGAGATGCTGATAACCGGGGTTATCAACTTTCCTCTCCTGCCCCTTTCCCCTTCGCTGTAGGGTTCTGCCTGCCTCGGTGCCCGCTGATCGGCCGGTGAGGATGCCCGAACAGGACCGGTACGGAAGGGGGAGTGGAGCGAGTGACCAGCAGACGCGAAGGGGCCGTGTCGCCCATCGTGCCCGAGCCGTCGGCCTGGCGGATCACATATGCGGAAATCGCCACCCTCGCCCAGGTGCGTCGGCCCGTCCCCACCACCTGGAGCCGCAGGCACCCCGACTTTCCCGCTCCCGTCGCCCACGAAGAAGGGCGGCCCCTGTTCGACGCCCGCGCGGTCGTCGACTGGCTGACGACGACGGGTCGCGGCAACGCCGAACCCCGCCGCCTGCAGGCCGAACTGGCCCTGTACACCCTCGCCGCCTGGCGGACGCCTGCCCTTTCCGCCTCCGTTCTGGTGGGGGCGCTGACCGCGCTGATCTGCCTGCGCCAACAACTTGACGTTCCTCTCTCGGGCCAGAGCTGGGACGTGGTCCTCACCCAGGCCGACGAGCTCGATCCCGAGGACACGTACATGTCGGCCGAGTTGAAGGCCGTCCCGGAGTCGGACCGCCTCGGTCCCGAGCTGGCCGCGTTGGCCGACGAGCTGACCGAGGCCGCCTACAGCCCCGCCGAGGCTTTCGACTGGGTCCTGGAGGCCCGCCGCCGCCTCGGCTCCCACGACCTGGCCGCCGACGAGCCCACCCCGGCCGTGGTACGCGCCCTCGCTGCCCTGTCCGGCGTCGACACCCTCGACGAAGGCTCCGTCGTCGCCACCCCGCACTCGCGCTCCGGCGACCTGCTCGCCGCCCTGCACGCCCGGGCCGCCGAGGACTCCGGCCACACCTACCTCGCCGCCGACCCCGACCCGGTGCGGGCCCGCCTGGTCCGCCGCCGGATGCTCGTCCGAGGCGTGAACGAGTTCGACCTCGGCGTCACCGAAGGGGAGGACCTGCCCGTCGACGACTGGGGATATCCCCATCTGCTGGCCTCCGTCCTCCCCTACGAGTCGGGGGAGAACCGCAGCCCACAGGCCATCCTGGAACAGGTACAGGCACTCACCGACTACCTCGACGAAGGCTCGACAGCCGTCGTTCTCGGCCCGGCCGACGTGCTCGTACGCCCGTTCCCCCGGCACAGCGAGGCCGACCGTCTGCGCCGGTCCTTCCTCCGGGACGGTTTACTCAAGGCCGCGGTGAGCCTGCCCGACGGCGCGTTCTCCTACCGTCCCGGCTACCGCACCGCCCTCTGGGTGCTGGCCCGCACCTCGGCGGAACACCGCACGGGCCTGGTCCTCCTCGCCGATTACTCCGCGCAGCCGCTCACCGACACGGTCCTTGACGTGCTTGCTGAGGACATCGCCATCTGGCGCGCCGCCCCCTGGCGCGGCGACCGCCGCCACGAACCCCGCCACGCGGTGATTGTCCCCGCGAAGGACCTCGACGACCGGCCGGGCGCTGCCTTCACCACCCAGCACCGCCCGCCCATGGCCCGCTACACCCGGGGCGTCATCGAGCGTCCGGTCCGCATCAGCGCCCTGGAGCAGCGCCTGACGGAGCTGCACGAGCAAGCCCGGCAGCACGCCGACCTGCGCACGGCACTGAGCGCCCAGGTCGTGCTGCGCCCAGACGACCAGCCCGTGCGGCGCACCACCGTCCGCCGGCTCCTCGACGACCGGCGCCTGCGCCGACGCCCCGGGCACCGTTTCGCCGACGAACACCTCACGGCAGACGGCCACTACACCGTGCTCACCCCCGACGAGGTCCTCGGCATCGCGCGCCCGGGCGGACGCCGCATCGACCGCGGAGTCCTCCTCACCGGCTACGAACACGCCCTGTTCACCGAGCCGGGCGACATCGTCGTCACCACGAGCCCCCGCTTCGGCACCTACGTCGACGAAGCGGGCCTGTCCCTGGTGGCTGCCCCAGCCCGTATCCTCCGCGTCCACCCCGACGCCGACCCGCCGGTGCTGCCACGGGTACTCGCAGCACTGCTGCGGGCGGCCGCCGCCGAGTACGCGCGCACCAGTGGCGCGGTGCGGGCCTCACGAGGCATCGAGGACCTCCTCATCCCCGACCTGAGCAGGCGCGAGGCCGAGCGCTTCGACTCCGTGCTCGCGGAGATCGAGACCCGCGCGCACCTCCTGCGGGAGCAGTCCGCCGCTCTCGACGACCTGGTCCGCCTCACCGCCGCCGGCATCGCCGACGGCACGCTCACCCTCCAGAACCTCCCCGGAACCGACGACTGAAGGAGACGGTCTGCCCCATGGCTACCGCTGCGAAGAAACCCACCGAACAGGCGGAATTGTTCAGCGCCTCCACCGCCAAGGAGATCCAGGCGATCCTGTGGAAGGCCGCTGACAAGCTGCGCGGCTCCATCGACGCCGCGCAGTACAAGGAGTTCGTCCTCGGCCTGATCTTCCTGAAGTACGTCTCCGACGCCTTCGACGAGCGCCGTTCCGAGCTCGCCGCGGAACTCGCCGATGACGGCATCACCGAGGACCGGATGGACGACTTCCTGGAGGACCGGGACGAGTACACCGGCGCCCACGTCTTCTGGGTACCGGAGACCGCCCGTTGGACGTGGATCGCCACCCACGCCAAGAGCCAGGGCGTCGGCAAGCTCCTCGACGATGCGATGGACGCCGTGATGCGGGAGAACGCCTCGCTCACGGGCGTCCTGCCGAAGATCTTCAACCGCGACAACGTCGACCAGAAGCGTCTCGGTGAACTCGTCGACCTCATCAGCGACGCCCGCTTCGGCGGCAGCGGGGACAAGCCCGCGCAGGACGTGCTGGGCGAGGTGTACGAGTACTTCCTCGGCAACTTCGCGCGGGCCGAGGGCAAGCGGGGCGGCGAGTTCTACACCCCGCAGTCCGTCGTCCGGCTGATCGTGGAGATCCTGGAGCCGTACGAGGGACGGGTCTACGACCCGGCGTGCGGCTCGGGCGGCATGTTCGTCCAGGCGGCCAAGTTCATCGAGGCCCACGCCGGGCGCGCCCACAAGGCCGACATCTCGGTCTTCGGCCAGGAACTAAACGAGCGCACCTGGCGCCTGGGCAAGATGAACCTCGCCATCCACGGCATCGACGGCAACCTCGCCCCCCGCTGGGGTGACACCTTCGCCGACGACAAACACCCCGACCTCAAGGCCGACTTCGTGATGGCCAACCCCCCGTTCAACATCAAGGACTGGGCGAGGGACGAGGGCGACCCGAGGTGGCGGTACGGGGTACCGCCGAAGAGTAACGCCAACTACGCCTGGCTCCAGCACATGATCTCCAAGCTGGGCGAGCGCGGCACCGCCGGCATCGTCCTGGCCAACGGCTCCATGAGCTCCCAGCAGAGCGGCGAGGGCGAGATCCGGCAGGCCCTGGTCGAGGCCGACCTGGTGGCCTGCATGGTCGCCATGCCCTCCCAGTTGTTCCGCACGACGCAGATCCCGGCCTGCCTGTGGTTCCTGGCCAAGGACAAGACCCCGCAGGGCGCGAAGCGCCTGGACGACCGGCGCGGCGAGATCCTGTTCATCGACGCCCGGAACATGGGCGAGATGGTCGATCGTACGGAGCGCGTACTGACGGAGGCCGACCTCGCGAAGATCGCCGGCGCCTATCACGCGTGGCGGGGAACGGCGTCGGCTCGTGAGGCGGGGCTGACATACGAGGACGAGGCTGGGTTCTGTTTCTCAGCCGACCTTGCGACGGTCCGGGAACACGGGTACGTGCTGACGCCGGGGCGATACGTGGGCGCTGTGGAGACGGAGGAAGAGGGGGCGGAGGCGGTGGCGGAAAGGATCGCCTCGCTGACGGAGGAACTGTACGAGCTCTTCGAGAAGTCAGCGGAGCTGGAGAAGACGGTTCGGGACTGCTTGGGAGGTATCGGCGGTGGCCACTGAGCGAATTCACGTAACGCCAAGTATTCGCATCCCCGGAAGCATGGAGAAGCATCCTCCAAACTGGAGGTGGATGCCCTTGGATTCCATCTGCATTGGTATCTACGACTGTCCTCATTCCACACCCAAGCTGACTCTGGAGGGCCCGTATGTAGCTCGAACCCAGGACGTCATTACCGGCGTCTTCCGCTCCGACGGGGCGGCCCACGTTTCTCAGGAAACTTACAAAGATCGCATCAAGCGTGCTGAACCGAGCTATGGCGACCTCCTCTATAGTCGCGAAGGTACCTACTTTGGGATCGCAGCGGAAGTGCCCTCGGGTGTTCAAGTATGTCTGGGTCAGCGAATGGTTCTCATCCGCCCTGACGCGGCGCATGTAGATCATCGCTTCCTGCGTTATTGGTTGAACTCGCCTGTCATGTCTGCTCACGTCCACGGACAACGGGATGGCTCGGTCGCCGAACGTCTTAACTTGCCGACAATTCGCGCCCTCCCGATTCCCCTCCCGGATTCGCGTGAACAGCGACGGATTGCTATGGCGCTCGGGGCACTGGATGACAAGATCGCAGTCAACGAGCGCATCGCGGCCACGGCCGACGAGCTGACACACGCCCTGTTTACACGTGAGTTTCTCGCCTCCGCCACCCCCGTTCCTCAAGACGGCTGGGTATCCGGTCATCTGTCAGACATCTGCTCAACCCAGTATGGCTACACGGCCAGCAGCAGCTCAGAGCCAGTTGGCCCGAAATTCCTGCGGGTCAAGGATATAAACAAGAGGAATTGGGTCAACTGGGCGGATGTGCCTTACTGTGAAATCAGCGAACGCGACCTTGAGAAATATCAATTGTCTCTTGGTGACGTCTTGGTGGCTCGCATGGCTGATCCTGGTAAATCGGCAATCGTCGAAGAGTCGACGGATGCCGTGTTCGCTTCATACCTTGTACGCCTTAAGACACCTTCACTCGCCCATTCGTACTTCGTGTGGGGATTCCTGAAGTCGGATGCTTACGCGGATTATGCGGAAAGTGCACGAGGGGGCTCAGTCCAGGCAAACATGAATGCCAAGGTCATCGTCGGTGCCCAACTGTCGATTCCTCCCGTTGAGGTGATGCAACAGTACCTTCGCCTCATCGCTCCCGTACGCCAGCGGTTGACGCTGGCTCTACGGGAATCCCAATCGCTGGCTGCCCTTCGCGACACCCTCCTCCCCCAGCTCATGTCCGGCCGCCTTCGCGTCAAAGACGCCGAGAAGATTGTCGAGGATCACACATGACGCACGACGGCGAGAGCGGAAGCAGAAGAAGCCAGAACCACCGCCCTCTGGAAGCCGACTGGGAGCTACTCGCCCTCGACGAGCTAGCCGAGTTGGCCTGGCTGCCCGCCTCCGGCAACGAGTTCGCGCCCGGCTCCGGGCACCGTAAGTCGTGGGACGACCTGATCCTCTACCCCGACCTCCGCGAGGCGATCGAGCGGCTCAACCCCGAGCTGCCCCCGGACGCCGTACGCGACGCTATCGCTGCCGCGGCGACCCCGGAGTCGCAGGACACGTACGAGGAGAACCGCACCGCCCACGGTTACCTGACGACCGGCATCCGCTCCGTCGTCTACACCGACGCCTTCGGTGCCGAGCACAACCCGACCGTCCGCCTCGTCGACCTGACGGATCCGGACGGGAACACGTACCGCGCGCTGAACCAGGTCACCGTCGTCGACGGCGAGAAGCGGCGCCGCTTCGACATCGTCCTGTACGTCAACGGACTCCCCCTGGCCGTACTGGAGTTGAAGCGCGCCGGGGACGAGTACGCCACGCTTCAGGACGCGCACTCCCAGGTCGCCCGGTACGTGAAAGAGTTCCCGACCGCCTTCCGCTACAACGCGGTGGTGCTGCTCTCCGACGGCATCACGGCCAAGTACGGGACGCCCTTTACTCCGTACGAGCACTTCGCGCCGTGGAACACGGACGAGTCCGGGGCCCGAGTCGACCCGTTCACCGCGGACGGCGACGGGGTGGCCGACTCGGGCCAGAACCTGGCACTGCACGGGCTGTTCACCCAGCCCCGCTTCCTTTCCCTGTGCCGGTCCTTCATCAACTTCGTGCCGTCCAAGCGGATGAAGCGCATCGCGAAGCCGCACCAGTACTTCGCGGTGACCCGGGCCGCGGAGAAGGTGCGGGAGGCGGCAGCCGGTGATGGGAAAGCCGGTGTTGTCTGGCACACGCAGGGCTCGGGCAAGTCCGAGGAGATGGTGCTCACCACGGCGATGGTGATGAGCGACCCGGCCCTGCTGAACCCGACCGTCGTCGTCATCACCGACCGCAACGACCTCGACGACCAGCTGTACTCCACCTTCCTGGAGAGCGAGATCCTCCCGGGTACGCCCCTCCAGGTCGCGACCCGGGCCAAGCTGCGGGAGGAGCTCGCGGCCAAGCGGACCGGTGGCATCCTCTTCACCACCCTGCAGAAGTTCGGTAAGACCAAAGAGGAGAAGGAGTCGGGGGCCGACCACCCGCTGCTCTCCGACCGGCGCAACATCGTGGTCGTCGTCGACGAGGCCCACCGCAGCCACTATGACAACCTCGATGGCTACGCCCGTCACCTCCGCGACGCCCTCCCGCACGCCACGCTCCTCGCCTTCACCGGAACGCCGATCTCCGAGGCCGACCGCAACACCCGCCAGGTCTTCGGCGGTTACATCGACATCTACGACCTCAAGAGGGCCGCCGACGACGGCGCGACGGTCAAGGTCTTCCACGAGGGCCGGGTCATCAAGCTCGTCCTTGGCAAAGATGTCGACCCGACGAAGATCGACGAGGAGGCCGACCGCATCACCGACGGCCTCGACGACACCGAACGCCGCCGGGTCGAAACGGCCGTCGCCACGATGAATGCCATGTACGGCTTGCCGGCCCGTGTCAAGGATCTCGCCGAGGACCTAGTGGCGCACTGGGAGGAGCGGCGCGAGCGGATGCGACCGTTCGTCGGCGTCTCCGAGAAGGGCGGGGCGGCCGGCAAGGCGATGGTCGTCTGCGCGACCCGTGAGATCTGCGTCCGGGTCTACGACGCCCTGCGTGAGCTGCGGCCGGAGTGGCACAGCGACGAGCTCGACAAGGGCGCGATGAAGATCGTCTTCTCCTCGAACTCCCGTAAGGACGAAGACCACCTGCTCGCCCACGCTCTGCCCGATGGCCAGCGCAAGGCGGTCATCAACCGGGCCAAGGACCCCGACGACGAGCTGGAGCTGCTCATCGTCAACAACATGCTGCTGACCGGCTTCGACGCCCCGCCGGTCCACACCATGTATCTGGACCGTCCGCTCAAGGGCGCCAACCTGATGCAGGCCCTCGCCCGGGTCAACCGCCGCTTCCGCGGCAAGGAGGACGGTCTGCTCGTCGGCTACGCGCCGCTGACGGAGAATCTGCAGAAGGCGATCGCCGAGTACACGGAGGCCGACCAGGAGGACCGCACCCTCGGCCAGGACCTCGACCGCGCGCTGGATGAACTGCGCAACGAGTACGACATCCTCAGCGACATCCTGCGCGGCTTCAACTGGCGTGCGCGTCTTGAACAGCCGACGGCGAAGGCGTTCGTCAACGCCGCTGGCGGGGCTGCCGAGTACCTCCGGAACCCGCGTACCCCCGGCAACGACCCGGAGAAGCTCGACGACCCCCGCCAGACCGTCGGCCGGCGTTTCCGCGACCACTCCCACCGCCTGGAGCGTTTCTACGCGCTGTCCGCCAGCGCCACGAACATCGGCGAGCGTTTCCCGGACCACCCGACCTGGCGTCGGGACATCCAGTTCTTCGTCGAGGTCCGCGCCTACATGGCCAAGCTCGACGCCGCGGACCGCGAGGCGCGCGGCCTGCCCGTCGCCCGCGACGTCGAGCTGTACCTCGCCCAGCTGACCTCGTCCGTGGTCGAGACCGGCGGGATATCGGACCTGTTCGCCGAGGCCGGCCTGGAGATGGCCGACCTGACGCACCTCAATGACGCGCTCGTCGCCAAGCTCCAGGGCAGCGACACTCCCCACCTCGCGGCGGAGGCGCTGCGTCGGCTCATCGAGCAGAAGATGCGCGAGGTCACGCGTCACAACATCGTCCGCCGCACGGCCTTCTCCGACCGTCTGCAGGACCTGATGATCCGGTACACGCGGCAGCAGTACACGAGTGCCGAACTCATCGCCAAGCTGGTCGAGATGGCCAAGGAGGTGGTCGAAGACGCTCGGCGCGGCGAGAAGTTCGATCCGCCGCTGAACTGGCGCGAGCTCGCCTTCTACGACGCAGTGGCCGAGCACGACTCGGCGCAGGAACTCATGGGCGATGAGATCCTGGCGAGCATAGCCCGCGACCTCGTCGCCGAGGTCCAGAAGAAACTCAAGCCCGACTGGATCGCCCGTGAACCGGTCCGCGCCGGTCTCCGCAGCGCCATCAAGCGCCTGCTGGCCCGCCACGGCTACCCGCCGGACCGTCGTGCGGAGGCGGTGAACCTGGTCCTGAAGCAGATGGAGCACTTCGCCGACGAGTGGGCCACCACCGGTATGCCGGACAGCTGAGCCCGCGCGGCCGCGTTGGTGCAAGAGCAATGCACCCACATCCCGACCGGGTCGGGGCCGAGGTCTCCCGCCTTTGGAAGACCTCGGCCGCGGCCCGGCGATCACTCTGCGAACCCGACCACCTTCGATGCGAGAAGCCACTTCAGGAGCGGACCATGGGCAACGAGATTCAGCTGATCAGCGACGGGGATGGGCTGACAGTCATCGGGAGCGCCAAGGATGTCGAAAACTTCCTCGCTTCGGAGGGACTGCCGTCCAAGAGCCTCGGACCGCGATGGTACAAGTCCGTCTTCGCCACGGGTGCTGCAGTCGCCGAGGCAGGATCGGAGATCGCCGCCAACTCCGCTCACTGGGTGAAGCTGACCCCGAAATCGGCGCTGCTTCTCAAGAAGTATGGCCTGAGGGAGAGCGCGAAGACGGGGCTCAGCACGGGTGTGCTGAAGGGGCAGAAGGGTCAGATCAAGGGATTTCTCGAGTTCGCGCACGCGCCCCGATCGCTCCTGTCCAACCCGGCGACTCTTGCCAACGCCGGGAAGTTCATGGCGCAGGTTGCGATGCAACAGACCATGGACGAGATCACTGACTATCTCGCCGCGATCGACAAGAAGGTCGACGACGTACTCCGTGCCCAGAAGGACGCTGTGTTGGCCCGCATGATCGGAGTGGGCTTCGTGATCGAGGAGGCCATGACCATCCGAGAGAAGCGGGGCAGGGTCGACGAGGTCACTTGGTCGAAGGTGCACGCCGCGCCGGCGACGATCGCGGAGACGCAGGCGTACGCACTGCGTCAACTCGACGCGCTCGCGGAGAACATGGAGCGTCAGACCAAGATCGGCGATCTCGCCACGATGGTCAAGGAGGCTGAGGGCATCGTTCGAGAATGGCTCGCCGTTCTGGCTCGCTGTTTCCAGTTGCAGGACGCGATCGCTGTACTCGAACTCGACAGGGTGCTGGACGCGTCCCCCGATGAGCTCAACGGGCATCGCCTCGGCCTGAAAGCCGCCCGGCAGGGCCGGCTGGAGCACATCTCGCGGAGCACAGAAACTCTGCTGGCCAGGATGGACGCCGCTGCTGGCGTGGCCAACGCGAAGGTGTTGCTGCACCCGACCACATCCCCGGCTGTGGTCCAGTCGAGCAACCAGGTCGCGACCGGCGTCCATGACTTTCACGTGCGGCTCGGAATCGAGTCCGGTGGCGACTCATCTGAGGCGAGGCGATGGACGGAAGCTGCCCTGGAGGTGAGGGACAGAGCATTGGAAAAAGGAGTAAATGGTGTTGGTGCTGCCCGAAGCCTTGGCAACGAGACCCTCGACCGGGCCAACTCGGTGAAGAACAAGCTCTCCAGCGGTATCGCCGAGCGAGCGCGTCGTCTGCGCGGGAACGACGAGCAAGGCGACAAGAAGACTGAGTGAGCGCCGACCATCCCGGTATGCTCAAAGGCGATGACCTCCTCGTCCGGCTCCAGCAGCGCTGGCATGATGGCGGCGATGGCCTCGGTCGCGCCGGCGGTGACCAGGACCTCGGTGTCGGGGTCGATGGAGAGGTCGTAGAAGCGCCGTTGGTGGTCGGAGATCGCGGCGCGCAGTTCCGGGACGCCCGGGCCGGGCGGGTACTGGTTGCCCTTCCCCTCCCGCAGGGCGCGGACGGCGGCCTCGCGGATCTCCTCGGGTCCGTCGGTGTCGGGGAAGCCTGGCCAAGGTTGATCGCCCCCGTCGCGGTCGCCAGCGCCGACATCTCCGCGAAGATCGTCGTCCCGAGTCCGTCCAGCCTTCGGTTCAGCAGCGGCCTGGCGTCATGTCTCCACCGTTCTCACGCGGGTGCCTGTCGGCTCTCCGGGGACCATCCTGACTCATTGCCGGTCATGCCCCCGTGGTGCGGGCCCGCGGTGGGCGAGAGCAGGAATGCCCTGCTCTTCCGGCTCGGCTGTCGGTTCCCGGAGGATGCCGGCCTTCGCTGAGATGTCGCGCAGGAGCGCGTCCCGCATGGTGTGCAGCGTCGCGATCTTGGCGACCAGGAGCCGCGCAACGGCGTGCAGGGGGTCGGCCATCGTGTGGAAGTCGGTGCGCGTGAACCGATCCGGCCAGGTGACCTCCAGGCGTTTGAGGGCACCGGCGGAGATTTCCCGGCCGTTCTGGCCCTGCGCCAGCCGTGCGATATCGCTGCTCCTACTCCTGAGTTCGTGGAGCAGCCACCAACTGTCCTCGTCCTCAACAGGTTGTACGGCCACGACGCCTCTGAGAGGTGTTGCTGGTCGGCGCGGAACAGCAATGTGTGCGCCGTCAGAACGGGTGCTCAGCATCAAGGTGCCGGGAGGATGTACCTCGCCGTCGTTCACTGGACTGCTCAGACGGAACCTCTGGACATGGGGCACGGGAAGGTCGTAGAGATCTTTAGGGGCGATTACATCGGTTACGTCGGTGGTGGGTTCTGTGGGCAGCGGGGGAAGCGAGCGTTCGGAACCTTTGCCCGTCTTCGGTTTGGCGACCTTCGCAAGCGGTCGTGTCTCCCACGACGGAATCGTCGACGCCCAGTCGTCATGGAGTGCGTCGGCCAGTTCCACCGCCTTGCGCGCGGTCTCTTGGTAGAGGGCGGTCATCTCCTGGATGAGGCCGAAGGCTCGGTGGTATGCAGTGATGATGTCTGGCGGGGGCAGCGGAAACAACATGCGGTGGAGGGTGTCGAGACTGATGGTGGGCTCGACATGTGCCGTCACGTCCTCGTCAATGTGGGCCTTCGCCGTGGGTGTCTGTAGCCAGATACGCAGCCACCGCACTATGTGCGGCTCAGCGCGAATGATGCCGATCGACCTGGTCGCTGTACATCCCGCGTGCTCGGCGGTGACAAGTGCGGAATCGCCCACCCGTCGGACGAGTACGACAGCCAGGTCGCCCTCCCTGAGGGTTGCCCGGTTGGGCGGGGACGCGCCCGGCCGACACTCGTTGGCCCTGGGCGAGAGGATCCTGCCGTCCTGGACGAACGTCGAGCTGACGACTCCCGCAGCCTGATCAGCAACCGCGTCGTCGAGGAAACCGGAAGTGGTGTAGATGCGCCTGCGGATCCGCTCGATTTTGATGGAGGTCGTCTGCCAAGCCACTTTACCCGAGGCGACCTGGTCGGCATTGGCTTCCATCAGATCTCCTCCAAGATGTCCAGCAGTCGGAGTTCCAGGTCGCGCATCTGGTCGAACTGATCGGCCAGTTCGAGCTTGAGCTGCTCGACCCGGCTCCGTGTGTCCCGCTCGGGGCTGGGAGGCTCCACAGCGTACGAAGTCGGCATCAGGCTGGACTCGCGGTCGGCGATCTCCTTGGTGGAGCAGCTTCGGGACCAGCCAGCTGCGTCGTTGTACGGCGCGGCCGTGGCACCGTTCTCGAAGAGGCCACGCCAGGCCGCCAGGGTGGCCAGGATCAATGCCGTGTTCTTGTCGCCCAGCCTCCGTGCTCTCGAATCCGGGACCGGTTCGAAGGCTCGCCGCGCGTTGACGAACAACACCTGCTGGCGACGATCCCGGACACCCCAGCCGGGGCGCGCGCTCTTGTCCTTGTTGAGCACCCACAGACAGGCGGGGGCCTTGGTGTGACCAAACACGCGAGGCGGCAGAGCGATCACGCACTCAACTAGATCGTCACGCAGGAGGCGTTCGCGGAGCCTTCGGGTGACGGGTTGTCTGCTGTTGGCCACGCTGTCGGCCATCAGGAAGACGGCACGTCCGGCCGGAGCCAGCGCGTGTGCGATGTGCTGGATCCAGGCGGAGTTGGCGGACCCTCGGGACGGCGGTTCCTCCGTCCACCGGGGATCGACAGGGAGCGTGGGAGCCGACCGGCGGGTACTCTGCTCCGTCTTGTCCTCCGGTGCCCAGTCGCGCTGGTTGAAGGGCAGGTTAGCCAGGACGATGTCGTGGGGCTCGGGTTCGGGCTCCGCGAGGCTGTCCCCGGGCGGGAAGACGTGAGCCGTGATCCCCCGTACCGCGAAGTTCATGCGGGCCACCTGTGAGGTGTGGGCGTGCTGTTCCTTCCCCTGCAAGGACATAGTCGGGTGCAGCTCGACGCGTTCGCGGACATAGCAGTGACTCTCGACGAGCAGTCCCCCTGAACCGCAGACCGGGTCCAGCACTCTGTGCCCGTCGCGGGGGACAGCCGCACCGACCATGAGACGCGCCATGTCACCCGGCGTGAAGTAGTGGCTGCCGTCAGCCTGGGTCTGGTTCGCCGAGAGGTCACGGAGGCACTGGTCGAGCAGGGGCCCGACCCGCTGGGTGGAGCCGATGGTCTGGATGAGAGCGTGCAGTGATCCTTCGGAACCGGAGGGCGGAACGGGCATCAGGCTCCCCGTGCCCGCGTCGGCGCCCTGTTCGTCGGCTGCGGGAAGCCAGTGGCTCAGACACTTGCTCACGGCAGCGCGGATTCCCGAACCGCGCCCTGCCGACTGACCCAGCAACCATGACCATGTCGGTACGCCGGTGCCGTGAGCGGCGTGCGCGGTCCGGCTCAGGTACAGCAGCCCGAGGACGAGGCGAGTCGCGTCGTGGGCATTCATCAGCCGCGAGAGGTGCGTGCGGTGTCGGCGCACCTTCGCAAGCACCTCATCGAGCGAGGAGGCACCCTCGGTCTGCACGTGTCCTCCAAGGGCACTCATGTCACTCACGAGCCCACCACACCCAGGGCGCCCATGACCACGATGAGGAGCGTCAGGGAGCCGGCGAAGGTCAATGCTCCAGTCTTGAAGGCCGCCGCCGGACGCCCTCCCTCGAAGATGGTCATGACACTGCCGGCTAGAGCGGCGACAAGCGCCGTGAGGACCGCGATGATCACGTACATCAGCCTCAGTTGCACGTGGTTCCTTCCTGAGGTCGGGGGATCTCCCAGTGGACGAGTGAGCCGGTGATCCCTGGCTTCAGGAAGGACAGTAGAAGACGTAGGCCGCGCGCTGCCGGGTGCACGCCATTTGGGATTTTCCTAGGCGCGCGCCCAGGATACAAGCACTTCAGGCAAGTGCACGTCGTTTGGGAGTCAAGACAGCGAGTCGACGAGGAGGCGTATCCGGGCCTTCGACTCACGATCCGAATGGGTAGGCGAAAAAGCCTTGACCCAGATCAGTGGACGCTCTGCGCAGGTACTGCGTCCAGGACACCTCGACGATGCCGTCCCATGACCACCAAAGCGGCCTGGTGCGAGCCGGATCTCGCCTGCGCCGCCTACGCCGCGTCAGCTGCCTCCGTCGCGTCCGCAATCTGAAGCAGCCGGGCCAACTCTTCCCGCCCGCGCCTGATCAATTCGAAGGCCACCACCGGATTCGTGTCCGACGGCAGCGGAGTATCGGTGAGGAGATCCGTCAAGGTGTATCTGCCGAGCAGCCACCGCTGCAGTGCGCGCCAGTCGGCACCCCGGTCAAGCGGTAAGCCGTCCGCCCACGGCAATGCCTCGTACCGGGTGCCGTCGATGCCGTTGGCGTGGAGTAGCCCGGAGCGGCGCACGAGGCACGGGAAGCAAACGCCGCAGTTGGCGATGGGAGGGCCGCCGCTTCGGCGGGTTGGCGGCTTGCCGCAGCTCAGGGTGGACTCCAGGTCGGACGGGGTGAGCCCCGCATCACGTCCGGCCTTGCACACCTCGCCTTTCGTGAGCTGAGCCAAGGGGTTGACCACCTGCACCGCACTCGCCGTGTCACTCACTGCAGTCACCAAGGCGTTGAGACTGGCCAGCGTCCGCGGGTGCACGGAGCGCGTGGAGCAAGCGGCCGAACGTGCTGGTGTCAACGGCGGATTGAGGGCGAGTTGGCCGTTCTCAGGGATGTGGACGGTACCCACTCCGTGCGCGGTGGCCGCGCGGATCGCGCCCGCCGCGTAGAGCAGACCACGTGTGCGGGAGGAGGTCTCCAGCCGCGACCCGGAGCCGTCGCCCGCCGGTGTCTGGCTCATCGGTAACAGCAGCACCGGCCGTGCTCCGTCCAGTTGCTCGACAGCCTTGTATACCCGCTGCTGGAGACGCAGCAGGCCGATCTCTCGGAACATCACGAGCAGCAGCGGTCGGGAGTCATCGGCGCGCGAACGGGTAGCGGCCCAGCTGAGGGAATCCAGTCCGCCGGAGAACAACGCGACTTCCGAGGCACGCGGGTCGTCGGGAGAGACCATCGCCTCCTCGACGTAGTGACCGGTGAGGGGACGGAAGTCCACGTTCCAGAGGTCCCCGGTGAGGACTTGGAGAAGCGCAGTGAGGTGGGTACGGACCGCTGCGCTTGCCCACCGCTCGCGTTCCGTGACGGGCACGGCGAGGCTGATGCGGCGGGTCCACCTGTCCCGTACTCCGGTCCGGCGTACGTACTTGTCGGCGATGAAGGCAGCCCTGGCGACGCGGAACAGATCCTCGGCCCAGTCGGGGACGGAACCGGGCAGATGGTGCCGACCGGTGATGCGGCGCTCCTTTTCCTGGAAGGCTTCCTCGCCGATCTCCGTCCAGCGGTCGCCACGAGGTCGGTCGCCCCGGGTGCCGCGCCACCACAGGAAGTCGTCGGAATCGGTCACGCTGCAGCTCCCTCTTCTCCGATGATCTCCTCAGTGATCAGGCCAAGCACCTTTCCGACCGCCCGCGGTACCAGCAGCTCGGCAATCTTGGGCAGTGTGGCCGACGGATCCTGCACAGCGCCCACCACTGACTGCGCGGTATCCACAGCCTGTGCAAGGTCCGTCGCTTCGGCGGACTCCTCACAGGGACTCGGCACCAGGTCCACTACCTTCTCCGCGACCCAGTCGGCGATCCTGCCTTCCGGATCGGTCGCGATGAGCACCGGGACCGCCAGCTTGACGTGCTCGGCGACAACGGACCTGAGGAACTCCCCCACCATGTCGGCGAAGAACACCTGGTAGAGGTCGCACAGGATGTCCCAGGTGAAGCCGCCGCCGACAGTACCTCCGCCCATGGTGTCGTCCAGCTCGGGATGCCTGCTCCGGACATCGCGGACCGCCGCGGCCATCCCCCTGCGCACCGCGGCGTCGGCGAGTGTGCCGCCGTCCCCACCGACCTCCGAGACGAGACGCGCGACAAGCGCGTCCTCCGACTCCGCGCCCTCTGCGGCCAGCGACCCCAGGACTCCGGCGAGCCGTTCACCGGCCGCGCAAGCAGTGTCGTACAACCCGAAAGCTGATCGATCGGCACGGAGCGTCTCGTGCAGGGCGCTCAGGTGGTCCGCCGCGATCTCCTCCAGCCGCTGATCCGCGTTCCGCGAGTCATCCCGCCAGCGCGCCAGCCGCCTCCCTGCGGAGCTCCACCGATCGCCGTTCGGTCCCTTCCATCGCGTGGATGTCCCCACATCGCCCCCAACGATGGTGTCCGAACCAGCACTTCGTCCATGGCATCAGACCGGACGATCCCCAGGTAGGGCGGGACTCGGCCAGGGCCCCGCAGACCAGCCAGGTGCTGAAACAGCCAGGGGTATCACTTCCCGTGACGCCTACACCCAGAAGCGTGACCAGCCGTAGCACTGAGTCACATACGCCACGCAAGTCCCCATTCAGGTCAGGTCACGGGCTGGCAAGATTGGCCCTTGCGTCGCATGTCCTGTTGTTCATCCCCTCTGCAAAGGGGCTCACTGACGGCGTATCAAATCAGCAATCACTGACTGCCCACACCAGACGACATCAGTCGCTTGAAAACCGTTTGCGGTCCAAGTCCGGTCACAAGTCGTCATCGGGCACACGGGCAGCCGGCAGACGGGGCGGCCACGCCAGCATGGATTCCACGGTCGTGCACGAGAACACGGTGCAGCGAAGGGTGGAGCCCATGGCCAAGCTCACGGAGGAGCAGAAGCGCCAACGAGCGGCCAAGCGTGCTCTGCGCTCGGCCCTCGAAGCCGAAACGGATGACCGTCGTCGCCGCGAGCGGGATGAGCGGTGGAAGCGAGAAGGTACGTGCCTCAGCTGGGCGGACTACATGGCCGGTGAGCCCTGTCGGGGCTGCGGAGAGCCCATGTACGACGGACTGGGGGACTGGTATCCCCTCATGAAGCTGTCCGAGTCGGAGAAGCGCGAGTACGAGGAAGCCAACCAGAGGTTCCGCGAGCGGCACGCCGACTGCCGGGATGCTCGGTGGTCCGTCAGCGGTTCTCGGGTGACGCACTGCTGTTTTTGTTGCCCGCCACCGCCGATGGGGCCGAAGCAGATGGAGAAGCTCGCCAGGCTGTTCTCGTCCTGGCCCTCACGGGAGGAGAGCAAGAAAGACCTCGATACTTGGGACCTCACTCTCCGTTGCGACCATGTGGTGCCCCACATTCAGCATCGCGAGCACAGCCACGTTTCCACTCGCGTCGTCGACTGCCCGGAATGCGGAGAGCGTCGCGGAGTAGTGAGCACTGAGCGGGTAGGGCCCGCGTACCGCGACGACGGGACCATCCGTGAGCGTTCGGCAGCTGATCGAGAGTGGCTCGACCGGGAACTGGCAGCCGCCGAGGCGAAGCTGACCCGTCAGCAGAAGAGCGCGGCGGCAACCCAACGGCGCATCGCCGAGCTCCAGGATGAGCTCGGCAGCAAGTCTTGATGAGACGAAGCGCAGTCGGCGGCGCCGCGTCATTTCTCGGCATCGCTTCCCATGGGCTGCCGACCGGGAGCCCTCGTGTATCGCGGTGTCAGGACTCAGCGGCCGAATCACGCCCCGGCCAGTGCTTCGGCGGGGCGACGGCCGGGTCCGTGATCCGGAGCCGGTTCTGCCGGGTCGGGTCGATCGATGTCAGGGCGACGAGACGCTGGCCGTCGGCTGTTTCGAGTTCGGACAGGGCGTGGGGAAGGGCAGCACAGACGGTGGCGATCGCCGTGCCCAGGCCGACCAGGCCACCGTGCTTGTTGTTCTGGCGGTACTCGATGCGGTGCAGGCCCGACTGCGCGATGGCCGCCACTTCGAGCGGCCGGCTGAGTTGCTTGGTGTCGTTGGTGATGACGACGTCGAAGTCCTCGGCCTGGGCCCTGGCGTACAGCTCGATGTCCTTCGTGCCCGTCCAGCCCTTGAGGTCATGGACGTGGACGACGTCGTGTGCCTTCAGCAGGATCCGGACGATCTCGGTCATGGGGCGGGGCACGTTCTCGTCGAGCAGCAGTTTCAAGCGACGACCTGCCGGGGCTCGCTGCTGCCGTAGCTGTCGACGTACTCGCTGAAGTCGGCCGCGTCGCGGGCGGCCTCGGCCGTCACCCCTGGGTAGAACTCACCGATCTGGTCCGGTGGGACACCGTCCCTCACGAGGGCTGCGACATCTGACGCGGGGATCCTGGTGCCTTGGATGACCGGTTCGCCGCCTCGGACCGACTCGTCGACCGCGACGTGCTCACGGGGGGTGAGCAGAGCGGGAATGCTGCGGCCGTCCTTGTAGAAAGGAGCGAGCACATCCACCATCTGGTGGATGACCACGTTGCCCCCCTTGATCAGGTCTACGGCGTGGTCGGGCTCGGCCAGATAGATGGTGTCCGGGCCCGCGACGAGTTTGTACGAGGAGAGGTGCTCCCACTCGCCGAGGTCTTCCCGGAGCGTGTTCAAAGCACGGCGGATCTTCTGCAACGAAGCCTCTTCGCGCAGCTGCACACAGATGCGGAGTGCGACAACGTCACGGAACGAGTAGAGGATCGGCCTCTCGCTGGAGGTCTCGGGCACAAGCACGGCGCCCTTGGTCCCAGAGGCTCGGCGCCAGTGGGACAGCTGGCGCAGCGTGGCGCCGGAAAGAGCCGCGGCGAGTTTGGGTTCGTACGACACCGCGTGCCTCCTTCCGCCCCCATCGATATCGGCCTGAACGTACCCCATTCTCCTGGAGGCCACTCGGTACAGAAACCGAAGGGCCCATTCAGGGTGAGCCTGGCACGCTCCCTGCCATGACCGCCCTCGGCGTCGCGCTCCATGAAGAGGCGACCCTCGAACTCCTGGTGGACGACCTGTCACGCTAGGCATAGGAACGTCGACGCCTCCGTGCTGGGCTTGGGAGCCATCTGGGAGCCGACCCGCTCCCGAAGCCCCCTCCACACCACCCGAGACCAACCGGGACCACTCACCTGACCTGCGCAAACACAATCCAGGCAGGAAAGATCATTAACCGAGCCTCATTCGGGACGAAGAGGTCGTGGGTTCAAATCCCGCCACCCCGACAGAGAAACACCAGGTCAAGGGCCTGATCCTCGCTGAGGATCAGGCCCTTCCCGCTTCTCTGGAGATCGTTTGGGAGAAATCTGGGAGAAGATCTTGGTCGGCTTCTCCCAGGGGGTCACTGCCTGAGCCGACCGAGGCACGTCGGCTCAAGGGGCTCGGGCCTGCGCGTTCGCGAATCTGACTGGCCCTAAGGACCGCCCGGGCCAGGTCGCGTCGCAGGTGCACGTGTGCTGTTCTGGAAAGCAGCCGCAGGAGGCAACACCGATGCGTCGCAGCCGGACTTCCGCCTTCGTACCCACCCGGTCGCCCGCCCCCACCGGAGCGGGCGGGGGGTTGCTGCCCACGCGGGATCTCGCGGCCGCCTGGATCCTCGTCGTCCTGATCGCGGTGCCCGCCTGGGCGTTGACGATCGGACAGGCCCGGGACATGGGGGTCGAGCCCGGCACCATGGGGATGGCACTGCCCCTGTTCCTGCTGCTCTGGGTGACGATGATGGCGGCCATGATGCTGCCCTCCATGGCACCGGTGGCCCTCACCTGGGTGCGGGGCATCGGACGGCAGTCCTCGGGCTGGACCCGGGCCGCGCGCTCCATCGAGTTCGTGGGCGGATATCTGTTGGTGTGGACGGCCTTCGGACTGCTCGCCTACGCGGCCCTGGCCTTCACCGGCGGCTTGGTGGACGACCATCCGACCGCCGGACGCTGGATCGGCTCGATCGCCTTCCTGCTGGCCGGCCTGTACCAACTCGGTCCCCTCAAGCACGTCTGCCTACGGCACTGCCGCGACCCGCTGAGCCATCTGGTGCGCTACGCCGGCTTCCGGCGACCGGCCCGCGACCTGCGGGTGGGCGTCCACCACGGCGCCTACTGCGTCGGCTGCTGCGCCGGACTGATGGTCGTCCTCATTCCGCTCGGCGTGATGAACGTGGCTGCGATGGCCGGACTGGCCTTGGTGATCTTCATGGAGAAGCTGTGGTCCCGGGGCTTGCTTCTCACCAGTGTCGTGGGCATCGCCTTCCTCGTCCTGGCCCTGCTCGCCCCGTTTCAGGACTGGCTGCTGCCGGGGCTGCAGGGCTCGATGCCGTCAATGGACGGCATGTGATCACCCCTGTACGTGCCAGGTCACTTCCCTGGCGCTCCCGCCGACTCGTCAGATATGGGTCCGCTCGACGAGCGGCTCGCCGCCGCTGCCCACCACAGGGGCGATTGCCGACGCGGGCCGGTTTCCCGACCGGGACGTGAGGTGCAAGCTGGAGGGGAGGCCACCCTCCCGATCCCGGGAGCGGGCTCGGGATATGCGGTCTCGCCACTCCGAGTGAGCTCTTTCGGGCTCGGCGGGAGGGAAGCGAGATGACAGAACAGGCCACGACCGTTACGCGCTGGCACCTGGCCGGCGACTGGTTCGACGTGTGCAAGTGCGCCATACCCTGCCCCTGCACGTTCGCGCAGCCCCCGACCTACGGTGACTGCGAAGGCGTACTGGTCTGGCACATCCGGGAAGGCAACTTCGGCGACGTACAGCTCGACGATCTCAACGTCCTGATGCTCGGCTCCTTCGAGGGCAACCCGTGGGCCGGCACGCATACCGATCCGTACGCCGCGATCTTCCTCGACGAACGCGCCGACGACCAGCAGCGGGCTGCACTCGGGGCCGTCTTCGGCGGTGAGGCGGGCGGATGGCCCGCACAGTTCGGGGAGATGTTCCACCCCGAGATGCGTGGCATGGACATCGCCCCCATCCACGTGGAGATCGACGAGGACCTTGCCACCTGGCGAGCCGAGATCCCAGGCCGTGTCACGGCGACCGCCGAGGCTCTCACCGGCCCGACCACCCCGAACGGCGCACGCGTCCAGGTCCACAACGCCCCAGGCGCCGAAGTTGGGCCGGGCCAGATCGCCACGTGGGGCCGGGCCACCGTCGACCGCGCCGACGCATTCGGCTTCTCCTGGGAACGCTCCGGCAAATCGAGCAAGCACTTCCCCTTCGACTGGAGCGGCCCTGAATGAAGAGCCGGCTGCCCGGCCTGGTTGCGTACGACGGACGGCCTGTGACTCACTTGGCCCCTCTGGGCTGAGCTGCACCGCCGTCCGAGCCCATCGCGGGACGCCAGTACTGCCCTGCGCTGGGAGAAATCTGGGAGAAGATCTTGGTCGGCTTCTCCCAGGGGGTGACTGGTGAGGCCGTCCGAAGTGCGGCGGCCGAAGGCACTCGGACCTGCGCGTTGGCGAATCGAGCCCGTAGTCGGCCGGGAACACCATGCCTGCCCGCCTCAACCGCCATCAGGATCACGACACATGGCAAGCCATCACTCAGCGCGTCCCCACGACCACGCCCGAGCGCTCGCCCAGCGCGTGCGAGCGTTGCGGGAGGTCCGAGGATGGTCGCGGGAGCGGCTCGCCAAGGAAGCCGGGCCGTAGGGACACTGGCCCGTCTGGAGAGCGAGGGAGCGATCCAGCCAGGTTTCTTCACGGTCGGTTCCCCTCCCAGACGTGGGCCTACCTCACCTGCGCCGCACGCTCTCGCAGGAGAGCGTTCAACACGGTCACCGGTGACGTCGGGCACATCCCCAGGCAGCAACCAGCCCGACGCGGCCGGTGTGAAGAGCCACGTGGGGAAACCGTTGCGGCGCCAGTGGCAGCTTGGTCCCGGCGGGCGCACCTGAGCCAGATTTTTCGACGAGGACCCTGAACTGTACGACCGGCCAGGCCCGGATATCCGACGGAGCTGTACGACGACCGAGTGCTGGCCGGCACACCGCGGCGCTCATGATGGTGTCGCCGTTGCTCACGGAGTCCCGGACGTCGAACTGAGTGTCGTCCAGCGCCGGTAGGCGCATCCCGCGCCACCACGCTCCCGGTGTCCGGGGCCGCGAGCGGTCCGGTGACCTCCCGGAACAGGTCTCCAGTACCTCCTTGCGGTGACCAGCCGGGCCGGCAGCAGACCCTGTCGCTGCTCGGCACGGCCATGCTTGGTCATCGCCGCGTCGACAAGCTCGGACGTGAACACCTTCGTCAGGGCCCCGAGGCGCGTCCGGTGGCCCACCTGCCACCCCTTGGAAGTCGTCGGGAACCTGAAGCGTGGTGCTCGCGGCTGATGGGTGGCGGTTCCGCAACCCGTTCGGACGCGTGTCGGTTGCCCTGATGGCCGACCGCCAGTGGTATGGCAAGCGGGCCCGTCGCCACTGGGCAGGGCCCGCCCCCTGCCGACGGAAGGGCCCGGCGATGCGAAGAGTTGGCCGACAGACACCACTCAGGAGCACCGCCGGCGCCCTGGCCGCGGCGCTGCTGCTGCTGTCGGCGGGTCCGGTCTCGGCCGGCGGCCCGGGCGGCCAGGGCGGCGTGGTGCTGCGCTGGCGGGCCTGCCCGCAGGAGGCGCAGGCGGGCTTCGAGTGCGCGGTGGCGAACGTACCGCTGGACCACGCGGATCCCGGGGGCCGCACGATCGAGCTGGCGGTGATCCGTCACCGGGCGGCCGACCCGGCGCGGCGGACAGGATCGCTGTTCTTCAACCCCGGTGGCCCCGGCGGCCCGGGGACCGTAGGCCTGCCCCAGCTGTACGGCAAGTTCCCCCAGGAGCTGAAGGACCGCTACGACATCGTCAGCTGGGACCCGCGTGGCGTCGGGGAGAGTACGGCCGTGCGCTGCTTCGACAGCACCGAGCAGGCCGCCGCCTGGCACGAGGACGTCCCGCCTTTCCCGGTGGGCGAGCAAGAGCGCCGGGCCTACACAGCCGCGTACGAGAACCTGGCGGAACGATGTGAGCTGCGGGATCCGGCGCTGCTGCGCCACGTCTCGACCGCCGACACCGCACGCGACCTGGACCTGCTGCGCGGGGCGGTGGGCGAAGACCGGCTGCTCTACTGGGGCATCTCCTACGGCACACTGCTCGGCGCGACGTACGCGAACCTGTTCCCTGAGCGGGCCGGGCGGCTCGTGCTCGACGGAAACGTCGACCCGCAGGCGTGGGTGAACCACAGTGCAGGGAGCGAGCCGGAGAGGAACACCTTCCTGCGCCTGGGTTCGCACCTCGGTTCCGCAGACACACTCGGTCAGTTCCTCGATCACTGCGGACGCGCGCCGGTGTCCCGCTGCGTTTTCTCCGCCGGGAGCCCGGGGGCCACGAGGGCCAAGTACGAGGCGCTGCTGGAACGACTCGCCGAGCGGCCGGTGGACAGCTGGACGTATGCGCGAGTGGTCAGTGAGGTCCGCGGCGAGCTCTACACCGTGCACCCGGGCTGGACCGGGATGGCCGAGGTTCTGCAGGCCCTCTGGGAGGGCCGGGCGCCCCAGGACCCCCCGGCCCCGGCCGGGCCCGCCCGCTACCCCGGATTCGAGCAGTCGCTCGCGGTCCTGTGCGCCGAGAGCCCCAACCCCGCCCTGCCCAGCCGGTACACGGCGCTGGAGCAGCAGGCAGTGGAGCAGGCCGGGGCTCTCGGGCGCTGGTGGGTCTGGGCGAACGAGCCGTGCGCCGCGTGGCCGGCCCGCGCGGCCGACCCCTACACCGGCCCGTGGGACCGCGCCACCGCGCACCCGGTCCTGGTGGTCAATCCGACCCACGACCCGTCCACCCCCTACCGCGCGGGGCAGGCGATGGCCGCAGAGCTCGACGGGGCCCGGCTCTTGACGCTCGACGGCTACGGGCACACCGCGCTGGACAACCCGAGCACCTGCGTGAAACGGCACGTCGTCAGGTACTTCCTCACCGGGGCACTGCCACCGCAGGATGCGCGGTGCGCACAGGACACCCCGCCCTTCGCCGCCCCCGCAGAGCGGGAGCAATCGCCCGCCGTCAGCGCGGTGACTGGTCGGAGCACGGGCGCAGGGGAGGCGGGTTCGCCGTCCAGGACCGTGGCTCCGAAGGGCACTGTGCGGTTCCCGGTGTGGCCGCTGCGCTCGGCAGATCTGTTCCCTTCCTGGCCCACCGGGCGCGGACCGTACGTGACGGGCACCCGGACGATCGGTGGTTGACCGTCGCCACGAGTGCCAGCGAGTGGTTCGGGCTGAACGCTGCCGAGCAATTACTGACTCTCCTGGAAGAGACGGCTCGGAGCGAAGACGACGAGCCGTCGGCCGTCTTCGTGACGATCACCGGGAGGCAAGCGACAAGCAGAGCCTCGCCAAGGATCGCAACTCCTGACGAAAGAGCGGCGAGGGAGATGCGGACCTGCGAGAAACCGGCAGCCACTGCGGCTCGCCTGACCTCATCCGGGACGAAGAGGTCGTGGGTTCACATCCCGCCACCCCGACAGCTGAGACACCAGATCAGGCCTCTACTCGGTCGAGTGGGTGCCTGACCTGTTTCGTATGCGCGACGATCTGCGTGACGACTGCTCGGACAGAAGCGTGAGCATGTCGCCACCCGATCGGCACACCGATGTGATTTTCCTCCGTCGGGCCTAGCGCGGCTCACGCCACCTGCGGAAAGTTCCCCGGCGGGAGTCCGGCGCGCGCCGACCCGCTCGTTTCGGACCGGTCGTCGGACACCGTGAGCTGCTTGTCTTATCAACGGAGCGCGGCACTCTCGTCGGGACAGTTCGTCCTGCCCCGCGCCGGTCGAAAGGTGGTGAAATGCGCAGCGCACGTATTCTCGCCTGCAGCGCCTTGACCCTGTGCGCCCTGGGTCTCCCGGCGGCAGCGGCAGGCGCCGATGAGTCCGACGTCAGTGTCAGCCCGCAGAGGGCCTTCCCCGGCTCGACCATCACGGTCAGCACGGAGGTCTGCGGGCCGGACGTCACGTACGCCAAGGGGCAGGCGGAGGCCGGTGGCCAGATCAACCTGACCGAGGGTCAGGACAGCGGTGAACTGGTCGGCGATTTCACGGTCCCCGAGTCTGCCGAGGACGGTGTGTACACCATCACGGTCAAGTGCCCCCCGCGAACCCGTGTCGAGACCAGCTTCCAGGTCGTCAGCCGCCCGGAGGGGGCGGTGCGCGGTGGATTCGGCGGTGCCGAAGGGGTGAACGGCACTCAGATCGCGGTCGGTTCCCTGCTGATCGCCGGCGCGGCGACCGGCGGCGCGTTGACGATGCGGCGGCGTCGCTTCGCCGGCATCGCCTCCTGAACAGTCGGCCGGCCCTACGCCCCTACCGAAACCCGGACCGTCATGGGACACACACGGCCCGCCCCCTTCGTGTCGACGAAGACCCTCGCCGTCGTCATGATCACCGGCATCGTTCTGCTGTACACCGGCCTGCGCGGCGAAACGGCTCCCCAGCCGTCCGCCGCGCAGGCCCATGCCGTATCCGGTCCGCGATCCTCTGCCGCTCCGGGTGGCGCGTCACCGGATCCCGTCCGGCAGACCGCCGGTCCCGCGCCGCCCAACGGCCCGACCGGCTCACGGTCCCTTTCCGCCCCGATCAGATTGCGCATCCCCGCCATCGGTGTGGACACCCCGATGATGGAGCTCGGGCTCGACCCCGAGGGCGCGCTCGAAGTGCCACCGGCGGACAAGCCCAACCTCGCCGGCTGGTACGCCGACGGCCCGGCCCCCGGTGAGTCCGGCACGGCCGTCGTGGCCGGCCATGTCGACACCCCCACCGGCCGCGCGGTTTTCTACCCTCTGGGTGCCGTCACCCAGGGCAGCACGGTCGAGGTCGTCCGCCGTGACGGGCGGATCGCGCGGTTCGCCGTCCAGGCCGTCGAGGCGTACTCGAAGAGCGAGTTCCCGAGCCGGAAGGTCTACCGCAGTACCGCCCAGCCCCAACTGCGGATCATCACGTGCGGTGGCGGCTACAGCAAGGACACCGGTTACCTCGGCAACGTGGTCGTCTACGCGAGCCTGATCGGCCTCGACTAGCCGCCGATCACACAAGCGTCTCGCACCTGCCATGTGCATTGATCCAGAGATTCGCAGATGCCAGTCGAATGGCCGTATCCTGGCGCATATGCAGTCCTACACCATCGGACAGGCGGCTCGTCTGCTCGGCGTCAGTCCCGACACCGCGCGCCGCTGGGCGGATGCCGGCCGGGTCGCGACCCATCGCGACGAGGGCGGACGCCGTCTCATCGACGGCCGCGATCTGGCCGCCTTCTCCGTCGAACTCGCGCAGAGCGGCAACGACGAGGACGAGGGCTCGTACACCTCGGCACGCAACGCTTTCCCCGGCATCGTCACCGCCGTCAAGCTCGGCGACGTCGCGGCGCAGGTGGAGATCCAGGCGGGGCCCCACCGCCTGGTGTCCCTGCTCACGCGGGAGGCGGTCGAGGAGCTGGGTCTGGAGGTCGGTGTGGAGGCGACCGCCCGGGTGAAATCGACCAGCGTGCACATCGACCGCACCTGACCGGCCGACCCCGCTCCCGCATCCGGAACGGGCCGCGGATCGCCGACCAGCGGCGTCGCCCGTCACCGGCGCGGCTTTCGACCATCCGCCCGGGCGGCCACCGCCTACCGCCTCCCCGCAAGGAGTCCCTGCCATGTCCCTGGCCTTCCGTCCCACTCGGCGCCGTGCCGCTGCCGCCGTCGCGGCCGTCGTCCTGACCTGCCCGCTCGCCGCCTGCGGTGGCGGCGGCGACCAGCAGGACCGGGGCGCGACCGGTTCCGGGTCCGGTTCGCACGCGCAGGACGTCGACCTCACTGTGCTCGCCGCGTCCTCGCTCACCGACGTCTTCGAGAAGGCCGGCGCCGCGTACGAGAAGACCCGTCCGGGCACGGAGATCACCTTCTCCTTCGCCGGGTCCCAGGAGCTCGCTGCCCAGGTGCGGCAGGGCGCACCCGCCGACGTCCTGGTCACCGCCGACACCAGGACCATGGACGGGCTGAGGGACGAGACGGGCGAACCCGTGGTCGTCGCCAGGAACCGGCTGGTCATCGCCACCGCGGAGGGCAACCCGGAGAAGCTCGCCGCGTTGAAGGACCTCGCGGGCCCGGCGGTCAAGGTGGTCCTCGCCTCCCCCGAGGTCCCGGTCGGCCGGTACAGCCGGCAGATCCTCGACGCCCAGGGCGTGACCGTGCGACCCGTCTCGGAGGAGCCCAGCGTCCGCGCCGTCCTCGGCAAGGTCGAGCTGGGCGAGGCGGACGCGGGCCTCGTCTACAAGACGGACGCCGCGACCGCCACCGACAAGGTCGACTCGGTCGAGATCCCGGACGCGCAGAACGCGATCGCGCAGTACCCGGCCGCCGCCCTGAAGACCTCCCGGCACGCGGAGGCGGCCGACGCGTTCGTACGGTGGCTCGCCACCGCCGAGGCGCAGAAGCTCTTCCGGGACGCCGGGTTCCAGCAGCCGTGAGGAACGCGGGTGGGCATCCGGCCGTCGTACCGGGTTCGGTGACGGACGCGGGACGGCCACCGGTCGCCGTATGTCCGCACAGCGAACCGAGGGATCTCCGATGAAACGCCCCCTGAGCCCCAGCCACAGCCCCCGGACTTCGGTCGAGGCGGAAGGCCGCGACAGTCCCGACGTGCCGGGTGGCCGTGCCCCACGGGCAGGCGCGCCGGTCGCACTCGCCGTTCCCGCGCTGCTCGCCGTCGCCCTTCTGCTGCTGCCGCTCGTCGGCGTACTCGCCCGTACGGAGTGGGGCAGGCTCGGCAGTCACCTGACCAGTCCCGGAACCACGGAGGCGCTGCGCCTCTCGCTGGTGGTCTCGTTCTGGGCGCTCGGCCTGTCGCTCGTCCTGGGGGTGCCACTGGCCTGGCTGCTGGCCCGGGTGGACTTCCCCGGCAAGGTTCTCGTGCGCTCGCTGGTTCTGCTCCCGATGGTGCTGCCGCCGACCGTCGGCGGCGTCGCCCTGCTGCTGGCCTTCGGACGGCGTGGCCTGCTCGGGCCCTGGCTGGAGGACACGTTCGGCATCACCCTGCCGTTCCACACCTCGGGCGCGGTGCTCGCGGCGACGTTCGTCGCCATGCCGTTCCTGGTGATCAGCCTCGAAGGGGCGCTCGGCGGTCTGCGGCCCCGTTACGAGGAGACCGCCGCGTCCCTGGGGGCCTCGCCGGTACGGGTGTTCTTCACGGTCACGCTGCCGATGGTGATGCCGGGGCTGGTCGCCGGCGGCGCCCTCACCTGGGCCCGTGCACTGGGCGAGTTCGGCGCGACGATCACCTTCGCGGGGAACCTGCCCGGGACCACGCAGACCCTCCCGCTCCAGGTCTACCTGCTGCTCCAGGAACAGCCGGACGCGGCGACGTCCGTGTCACTCCTGCTGCTGGCCATCGCCATGGTGGTCCTCGTGGCCCTGCGGGGCAGGTGGGCGGGAACCCCGCTCGGCGGCGACCGGCCCCCCGCGCCTGTCGCACACGGCGCGGAGGGAGCGGGTCCAAAGGCTCCGGCGCCCGGCGAAGGCGAGCCGGACCTCCTGGTTCCGCAGGACGGCTGGGCGCTGCACGCCGACGTCACGGGCTTCAACCGGCTCACCCTGGACGCCGAACCCGGCACCACCATCGCCGTCGTCGGCCCCAACGGCGCCGGAAAAACCACCCTGTTGCGCGCCCTCCTCGGCCTCACCGTCCGCTCGCACGCCGCGCTGCGCCTCGGCGACAAGGACGTCTCCCGGCTGCCCCCGCACCGGCGCGGTGTCGCCTGGGTGCCGCAGGACGGCGCGCTGTTCCCGCATCTGAACGCGCTCGCCAACACCGCCTACGGGCTGCGCGCCCAGGGTGTGCGCCGCGCCGAGGCGCGGCGCAGCGCCCAGCAGTGGCTGGACCGGCTCGGCGTCGGGCACCTCGCCCACCGCAGGCCCGCGCAGCTCTCGGGCGGACAGGCCCAGCGCGTCGCGCTGGCCCGTGCGCTGGCCGCGCGGCCCCGGCTGCTGCTCCTCGACGAACCGCTCGCCGCGCTCGACCAGACCGCCCGGGCCCGTGTGCGCCACACGCTGCGCACGCACCTCGACGGATTCGGCGGCGTCTGCCTGATCGTCACGCACGACCCCGTGGAGGCCGTCTCGCTCGCCGACAGGGTGCTCGTGCTCGACGGCGGCCGCGCCCTCCAGGACGCGCCGCCCGCCGAGGTCACCCGGCACCCGCGCTCGCCTTGGGTGGCCCGCATGCTGGGGCGCAACGCGTGGCCCGGCACGGCCTCGGCCCACGGGCTCGACCTGGCCGGGGGCGGCACGCTGGTGGCCGCCGAACCGCTTCCGGCCGGCACCGAGGCGCTGGCGGTCATCGCGCCGGAGGCCGTATCCCTGCACCGGGACAGGCCGGAGGGCAGCCCGCGGAACGTCTGGCCGGGCACCGTGCGCGAGATCACCGTCTCCGGCAGCCGGCTGCGCGTTCTGATCGTCTCGGACCGGGTGCCCGACCTGGTCGCCGAGATCACCCCGCAGGCCGCCGCCGAACTGGGCATCGCGGACGGGGTGTCCGTGTGGACGAGCGTCAAGGCGACGGAAGTGACCACCGTGCCGCGCTGATCGCCGAAGCCGGGAAGGGACCCTCTCCGCAGGCGCGCGAGGCGTCACCGCCGGGCCTGCCTGCAGGCGCGCGACGGTGTGACCGCCGGGCCTGCCCGTAGGCGCGCGGCCGTCAACGCAGCGACCCGGGGTCACCCGAGCGGGTTCCTCTGCGGAGGAAGGGAACCGGCTCGGGGGCCCGCTCGTTGGCTCGGTCGGGCAAAGAAATCGTCAAGAGGCGCGGCCCGCGCCGGATTGCGCAGGGGATTTCCATGGGTGTCAGCCTTTCCAAGGGCGGCAACGTCTCGCTCACCAAGGAGGCCCCGGGCCTGACCGCGGTCATCGTGGGTCTCGGCTGGGACGTCCGCACCACCACCGGGACCGACTTCGACCTCGACGCCAGCGCCCTGCTGGTCGATGCGAACGGCAAGGTCCTGACCGACCAGCACTTCGTCTTCTTCAACAACCTCAAGAGCCCCGACGGCTCCGTCGAGCACACCGGTGACAACCTCACGGGTCAGGGCGAGGGCGACGACGAGCAGATCAAGGTCGATCTGGCGGGCGTGGCCGCCGAGGTCGACAAGATCGTGTTCCCGGTCTCGATCCACGAGGGCGAGAGCCGCGGCCAGTCCTTCGGCCAGGTGCGCAACGCCTTCATCCGCGTCGTCAACCAGGCGGGCGGTGCCGAGCTGGCGCGCTACGACCTGAGCGAGGACGCGTCCACGGAGACCGCGATGGTCTTCGGCGAGCTGTACCGCAACGGCGCGGAGTGGAAGTTCCGCGCCGTCGGCCAGGGGTACGCCTCCGGACTGCGGGGCATCGCGCAGGACTTCGGCGTCAGCATCTGAGCCCTGCCGGGCTCCGATCCTTCCTTAATCGTCCTGAGTAGTCCCTGCTCCGGCGTTCGGAGTGCGGCCCGCGCCACGGGCCGCACCCGCGCCGGGACGGCGTACGCGGCCGCAGCGGTGCACGGAGCGCTGTGCGCGCACGCGTCGAGGCCGGCGCGGTGCGCTCCGGGCCCAGACGTAGGGGGTGCGGCGCTCGGTGGAGTACGGTCACAGCCGGTGCACCGTGCGACCGATGCGGAGGACGTGATGGCCGGGGACATAGCGCAGCCGTTGCCCGGGCTGGACTTGGTGTGGTCCGGCCGGGTGCCCGAGCACGCGCAGGATGCCGCGGCACTCGCGCACATGCTGGACGCCGAGGAGGCCGCGCGCCTCGCGGTGTTCCGGCGCCCTGAGGACCGGGACGCCTTCGCCGTCGCGCACGTGACGCTGCGTCGGCTGCTCGGACAGCGGTTGGGGCAGGCGCCTCAGGACGTGTCGATCGTGCGGGAGCCGTGCGCGCACTGCGGCGGGCCGCACGGCCGTCCCTATGTCCCGGGCAGGGCCGTCCACTTCTCCTTGTCGCACACCAGCGGCATGGTGATGATCGCGCTCGCCTCCGTCCCCGTGGGCATCGATGTCGAGATCCTGCCGTCGGCCGGGACCGCCGAGGACGTCGCGACCCAGCTGCACCCCCATGAGCGTGCGGAGCTGGCAGCGCTTCCCGCGGGGGACCGGACCACCGCGTTCGCCCGCTGCTGGACGCGCAAGGAGGCGATGCTCAAAGCGATGGGCGTCGGCCTGAACGAGGACGTGGCGCTCGCCTACGTGGGCAGCGGTGCCCGACCGGCCGCCCAGGACCTCTGGCTGATCGCCGACCTGCCCGCCGACCCGGGCTATGCGGCGGCAGCCGCCGTGCGCCGTCCGGGAACACTCTAGGGCCGGGCAGCGGCGCGTCCGGGCCGCCCGGCCGCCGGACCGCCCGCAGGACTCCGAGGCCCGATGCGAACCTCGATCGAGGGGCGTGCTCAGAGGTCCTTCGACGGCCAGTCCAGCAGGCGCGCGCCGATCGCCGCCGTCTGCAACGTGTACCGGTGCACCGGGTCCGTGGGGTCGGAGCCGGTCAGCCGGTGGATGCGCTCCAGCCGGTACGTGAGCGCGCGGACGCTCAGGTTCAGCCGCCGGGCGGCCTGCGCCGCCACACATCCGGCGTCGAAGTAGGCGTGCAGCGTGTCCAGCAGAGGCTGCGCTCCTCCCCTGGCCTGCTGCAACGGCCCCAGGGCGCTCCGCACGAGGTCGGCCATCGCCTCCCGGTCGCGCGCGAGTACGGGGAAGACCAGCAGGTCGGCGGCGTGCAGTACAGGCTCGTCGAGTCCGATGCGGTCGGCGAGGTCGAGGGCGTTCAGGGCCTCCTCGTACGAGCGGACGACACCGCCCGCCCCTTGGTGGGGGCGGCCGATCGCCGCCCGGCCGCCGCCGGTCGCCGCGTACGCCTGCTTGGCGAAGTACCGCACGACCTCCTCCTGGTCGGCGGGGACGACGCAGATCAGCCGGCCCTCCTTGGTGGTCAGCAGGATCCGGCGGTCTCCGAAGCGGCTGAGGAGCGCCGCCTCGACCGTGCGGGTCACCGGGTGCGTGTCGTCATAGGCCTCGGGAGCCTCGGCGACGCCGACCGCGTGCGCATGGGCGAGCCGCAGCCCGAACCGCTCGGCACGCTGCGCCAGCCGGCCCGGGTCGCTGCGCCCGTACAGCAGGTCGTCGACGAACTCCCGCCGGGCCGCCTCCTCTTTGCGCACGGCCAGCCGCTGCGCCCGCTCATACCCGCCCGCGAACGCGTCGACCGCCTGCTCGACCGCGGCCAGCACGCTTTCGGGCGACGTGGTCGCGGGCCAGGCGGTGCGCGTCTTCGCCAAGTACTGGATGACCAGCGGTCGCAGACCATGCCCCGCCTCCGCGGCCTGTTCACCGAGGGCGCGCCGTCCGTCGAGTTCGTCGCGGGTGAGCCGGCGCCCGGTCCGGCCGACCTCCGCAAGAATCTCGGCGTACCCGGCGACGTACGCCTCCGGTGTCTCCGTCGTACCCAAGTCGGCTCCCCCCACTCGACGTTGTCCCGCCCACGGCCGCTTCTGCTCCCAGCTGCGGCCCTTCTCCCCACGCCGTACCGCACGCGCCGCTCCTGCGCGTACGGCGGAGGGCTCGCCTCCGGCGGCCCGGCATCAAGAACGCGTCAAGACTGCCGGAATCCGGAAATGCGAGCAAGCTCGCGAGGCTGTCACCATGGGGTCGCGCCGGAGCCTAGGGATGCGCCGGATGCTGTGAATCGGCAACGGGGGAACGGGGTCGCGCCGGTGAACGAGTTCGTCGCGGCCGCGGTCGCCTTTCCCACCGTGTTCTTCAGCGCCGCTCTCGTCGTGGTCGTCGCCTTCTGGGTGCTGGTGCTGTGCCGAGCCGCCGGTCACGACATGTTCGACTCCGACGTGGAGCTCCCGGGCGGCGTCGCCGGGCTCCGCGGCGTGCCGGTCGCCGTCGTCGTGTCCCTGCTGGTCGCTGTCGCCTGGTTCACCAGCCTCGCCGGCTCGGTGCCGCTGCGCCGCTCCGGCCTGACCGGCGTCCCGTACGCCGCCCTCGCCTGCGCGGTCCTCGCCGCCGCCGCGCTGGTCGCCTGGGCCGTCACGCGACGGCTGGTCCGGGTGCTGGCGAAGCTCTTCCCCGACGAACCCGGGCCGTCCCGGCAGGACTTCGTCGGCATGACGTGCACCGTCCGCACCGGACGGGTGGACACGCGCATCGGCCAGGCGGAGGTCACCGCTCGTGACGGCTCCACCGCCGTCGTACAGGTCAGACAGCTCGGCCCCCGGAACGGGAAGGAGACCGGCACCGTCGAGGAGCCGCTGACCCTGGGCGCGACCGGGCTGCTCTACGCGTACGACGAGGCGGGCGAGTTCTTCTGGGTCACCCCGTACGTGCCGTTCGGCGAACGGCCCGGCATCGGCCGCTCGACCGCGGCCTGAGCCACTCCCTGCCCGGAACGGTGGGGCGGCCCGCAGCCGCCACGCCGCGCCGCCGGTCGGCCCGGAGTGAACCCGGGCGCGGCGGCTGCCCCTTCGGCAGCGGCGTGACACCAGCCGGGCGGGGAGCTTCCGGGTGGGCGGCGAGGGTGATGCCCTCGGGATCGCGGCTTGATTGTCAGGTACGCACAGAAGTTGTCCACAGGCTGAGGAGAGTGTCCGCGGTTTCCGGTTTGATGGGGGCATGGACGACGCACTCAGCACACCCGACATGCCCGGCATGCCCGACTGGGAGAAGCGCTTTCGGGCGCCCCGTGTCTCTCTCCCCGACTGGGCCGAGGACGCCCCCGACCGCTCCCTTTTCGTCTCCAACGCGACGGGGACGTACGAGCTGTACGCCTGGGACCGCGCCACGGGCACTCAGCGGCAGGTCACCGACCGGCCGAACGGCACCACCGACGGCGTGCTCACGCCGGACGGCGAGGCCGTCTGGTGGTTCTCGGACACCGACGGCGACGAGTTCGGGGTCTGGATGCGGCAGCCGTTCGGCGGCGGGGAGGACGTGCCCGCCGCGCCCGGCCTTGAGCCCTCCTATCCGGCCGGACTCGCCATAGGCCGCGACGGCACCGCCGTGATCGGCCGCTCGACGGACGAGGACGGCTCGACCGTCCACGTCGTGCAGCCGGGCACGGAGCCCGTGGAGATCTACCGGCACCGGGAGTCGGCGGGCGTCGGCGACCTCTCCCACGACGGGACGCTCCTCGCCATCGAGCACACCGAGCACGGGGACGCGATGCACTCCGCGCTGCGGGTGCTGAAGCTGGACGGCGAAGTGGTGGCGGAGCTCGACGACACCGAGAACGGCACGGCGGAGCTCGGTCTCGAGGTGCTCGGCTTCGCACCGGTCGACGGCGACACCCGGCTGCTCGTCGGTCACCAGCGGCGGGGACGCTGGGAGCCGATGATCTGGGACGTGATGACCGGTGAGCAGACCGGCCTCGCGATCGACCTCCCGGGCGATGTGAACGCCGAATGGTACCCGGACGGCTCGGCCCTTCTCGTCGCGCACGACTTCGAGGCGCGCGGCGAGCTGTGGCGCTACGACCTCGCCGCGCACGAGCTGACGCGGATCGAGACGCCCGCCGGTTCGGTCTCGGGCGCCACCGCCCGCCCCGACCGCACCGTCGAATACCTGTGGTCGTCCGCCGCCCGGGCGCCGCAGGTCCGCTCGACGAAGGGTGGTGTGGTGCTCGACCCGCCGGGGATGAAGGCGCCGTCCTCGGTCCCTGTCGAGGACGCCTGGGTGGAGGGCCCCGGCGGCCGCATCCACGCCCTGGTCCAGAAGCCGGCCGGCGCGAGCGGCCCGCTGCCGACGGTCTTCGAGATCCACGGCGGCCCGACCTGGCACGACAGCGACTCCTTCGCCGCGGGCCCGGCGGCCTGGATCGACCACGGGTACGCGGTGGTCCGCGTCAACTACCGCGGCTCGACCGGCTACGGGAGGGAGTGGACGGACGCGCTCAAGCACCGTGTGGGGCTGATCGAGCTGGAGGACATCGCGGCGGTCCGCGAGTGGGCGGTCTCCTCGGGTCTCGCCGACCCGGACAAGCTCGTGCTCGCGGGCGGATCGTGGGGCGGCTATCTGACGCTGCTCGGGCTCGGCACCCAGCCGGACGCCTGGGCCGTCGGTCTGGCCGCGGTGCCGGTCGCGGACTACGTCACGGCCTACCACGACGAGATGGAGGCCCTGAAGGCCATGGACCGCACACTCCTGGGCGGCACCCCGGAGGAGGTGCCGGAGCGTTTCGAGGTGTCGTCCCCGCTGACGTACGTCGACGCGGTCCGCGCACCGGTCTACATCTCGGCGGGGGTCAACGATCCGCGCTGCCCGATCCGCCAGGTGGAGAACTACGTGGACCGCCTCGCGGCCCGCGGCGCGGTCCACGAGGTGTACCGGTACGACGCGGGGCACGGCTCGCTCGTGGTGGAGGAACGCATCAAGCAGGTGCGCCTGGAGATCGCCTTCGCGGACCGGCACCTGAACGGGGGTGAGGCGCAGGCCGACGGACGGTAGGCCACGGCAGGCGGTCCGGACGCCGGGCCAGGGCAGGCCGTCCGGAGGCTGGGCCAGGGCAGGCCGGCGGACGCTGGACCACGTCAGGACCGGTGACGGCAGGTCGGGCGGACAGCAGGCCGGTGGACGCTGGACCACGTCAGGACCGGTGACGGCAGGTCGGGCGGACAGCAGGCCGGTGGCGGTGGGCCACGGGGGCGGTCGACGGCAGGCCGCGGTGGACCGGCGGACGGCCCGAGGTCCGGCCCCGGGACGAGAGAGCGCGGGCACATTCCGTACCGTGGAGGCGTGTACCGATTCCTGCTGACGCCCCGCTGGTGGGGGATCAACGTCTTCGTCCTGCTGGCGATCCCCTTCTGCGTCTTCATGGGCTCCTGGCAGCTGGGCAGGTTCGAGGACCGCGTCGACAGCCACCGGGAGGCCGAGCGGCGGCCCGGTCAACAGGAGAGGCTCGCGGCGGCCCCCCTCGACGAGCTGCTGCCCGTCGACAAGGAGACGTCGGGACGGCAGGCGACGGCGACGGGCCGGTACGGGGAGCAGTTCCTCGTTCCGGACCGTGAGCTGGACGGCAGGCGAGGCGCCTACGTGCTGACGCTGCTGCGGACGGAGAGCGGCAAAACGCTGCCGGTGGTCCGCGGCTGGCTGGCCGAGGGTGAGCGCGCGCCGGCGGCTCCTTCCGGCGTGGTGACGGTGACGGGCGCGCTGCAGGCGTCCGAGACCGTGGGCACGGACGGGGTGCATGCGGCCGGTGGCCTGCCGCGCGGCCAGCTCGGCATGATCAGCGCGGCGTCGCTGGTGAACCTGGTGCCGGACGACGTGTACGACGCGTGGGTCACGCTGACGAAGGCGGACAGCGGCCTGACGGCGGTGCCGGCGTCCGCCCCGCAGAACAGCGGCCTGGACCTGAAGGCGTTCCAGAACCTGGGCTACACCGGCGAGTGGTTCGTGTTCGCGGGCTTCGTGCTGTTCATGTGGTTCCGCCTGGTCCGCCGTGAGGCGGAGGCGGCACGCGACCGCGAACTCGGGCTGACGCCCGAGATGTCCTAGCCCGGGTCCGGCCACAGCCGGCGGCGCCCAGGCACCCTGGCGCCCTGGCGCCCTGGCGCCCTGAGGCACGGCTACTGCGTGACCCCAGGATTGGGCTCGCCCACGGCCCGAGGTTGGGCGCGCCCCGCATCACCGGCGCGGCCGCTCACAGCATCGGGGCCGCGCGCCGCGCGGACGGTCACTGGCCCGGGAGCAGGCCCGTGCGGTAGATCGTGCCGGCGCAGGCGTTGGTGATCGTCGCCTGGGCGTTCGGGGAGCCCGCCTCCGCGATGTGGGTGACCGTCACGCTGCCGTCCTGCGTGGCTCCGTCCTCGGAGGCCAGCTGGGTCTCGGTGTTGTTCTCCGCCGAGGTGCCCTCGCTCGTGCCCGTGCCCGCCGATCCGCCGTCCGTGGGCGACGGGTCGGGCGAGGCGGTGCTGGGGCAGGTGTCGGACGGCACCCAGGCGAACTTCACCTCGTAGGCGGACGACGGCTTCAGCAGCAGCGACGCCTGCTCCGCCGACGGATCGGGCAGGCCGCCCGCCGCGTCGCCCGAGGTGTGCGCGACCACATTGATGCGGGCCTGGTCGGCCGCGCCCGCGGTCTGGAAGACGACGGCCCCGCCTCCGCCGACCGTGCAGTCCGACGCGGAGACATTGGCGACGCGGAAGGTGCCGTAGACCTTGCCGTCGGGGTCCGGCGGATTCGTCTCCGCCGAGAGGACCCCGAGGTCGGCGCCGCCGCACACCGGCACGGTGTCGCCCGCGCTGCCCGGCGGGACCGGTTCGCCCGAGGCGCCGTCGCCCGCGCCCCCGCCCGGCTGCTCGCCCGGTGCCGCGCTGGTGGGGTCCTTGACCTCGGGGTCCTGGCCGGCGCCCTTCGAGGGGGCCAGTGGGTCCTTGTCCCCGCCGGTCGCGCCCGGCTCGTTGCCCGTGCCGCCCTGGGCCTGCTCGCCGTGCCCGGCATTGACCGGGTTGGCCTGGTCCACGCCGCCGGAGTTCGCGACGTGGACGAAGGCGGGCACCGCGGTGCCGATCAGCAGCACCGCCGCCGCGGCCCCGACGAGCGCCTGGCGCTTGCGGGCGCGCCGCGCCGGGACCGCCCGGCGCAGATGGTCGAGCGCGCCTTCGGAGGGCTCGAGGTCCTCGACGACGCCGTGCAGCATTCTGCGCAGGGCTTCCTCGTCCCCGCCCAGTCCCGCACCCGGTCCCTCTCCGAGGCCCGCGAACAGGTCCTCGTCGGGACCCGTGCCAAGGCCGCCCAGTTCGTTCTCCGGCCTGTTGCTCACTTTTCCGTTCCCAGTCCGGTCGTCAAACGGCCCGTCCGGCCCGTACTGCTCAAACCTGTCGCCGTGCGTGCTCATGCCGTGGCCTCCATGGCGACGCGCAGTGCCGCGATGCCCCGGGAGCCGTACGCCTTCACCGAGCCGAGGGAGACCCCCAGCGTCTCGGCCACCTGCGCCTCGGTCATGTCGGCGAAGTACCGCAGGACCAGCACCTCGCGCTGGCGCCGCTGCAGCCCCCGCATCGCCTTGATCAGCGCGTCCCGCTCCAGCTGGTCGTACGCGCCCTCCTCCGCGCTCGCCATGTCGGGCATCGGCTTGGAGAGCAGCTTCAGACCGAGGATGCGGCGGCGCAGCGCGGAGCGGGAGAGGTTGACGACGGTCTGGCGCAGGTAGGCGAGGGTCTTCTCGGGGTCCCGTACGCGCGAGCGCGCGGAGTGGACCCGGATGAACGCCTCCTGGACCACGTCCTCGCAGGACGCGGTGTCGTCCAGGAGCAGGGCGGCGAGACCCAGCAACGACCGGTAGTGGGCGCGGTAGGTCTCGGTGAGGTGATCGACGGTCGTGCCGGCGGCCATGGTGTCGTCAGCGCCCTGCCGCGGAGCCGGGATCCGCGTGGTCCGCGGTGCGGGCATGGGTGCGATCACCGGCATGCCGCCGGCCGGACGGGGTCTGCGGAGCGGGCGCACCGAAGCGCCGCGGACCGGGACCACCCCTGCGATGTCGAGAACCTCTGCCACGCCTGTTGGACACGCTTCCCCCCGTCAGGGTTGTACGCGTACGCCACCGCTTTTGGCGGTGAAACAAATGCCCTCATGCGCACTCGCTCATCCCCAATGCCCCATTTTTACGGCACCGTTCCGAGGCGACCGCAAAGACGCTTCCCCCCAACTGCCGGTTGCAGCAAGGAGGGAAGCGAATGATCGAACAGGCTCACGCCCCAGCTCAAGTGGTACAGACCTTGAAAGTTCACAGGGCATGGACATCCTACAAAGCCGCACGGACAATCCGTTCCCATTATCGGTTCGGTCGTCTGCGGCCGGTCCCCCGGCCCTCGGGCTCAGAGCTCGGCGGCCACCGTCTCCGCGATCTGCGCGGAGTTCAGCGCGGCTCCCTTGCGCAGGTTGTCGCCGCACACGAAGAACTCCAGCGCGGACGGGTCGTCGGGTGCCCGGCGCACCCGCCCCACCCACGTCGGATCGGTGCCCACCACGTCCGCGGGCGTCGGGAAGTCGCCCGCGTGAGGGTCGTCGTAGAGCACGACGCCCGGCGAGGTCGCCAGGATCTCGTGCGCCCGGTCCACCGTGACCTCGTTCTCGAAGCGCGCGTGCACCACCAGGGAGTGCGTGGTCAGCACGGGTACACGGACGAATGTCGCCGCGACCTTCAGCGACGGCAGGTCCAGGATCTTGCGGGTCTCGGCGCGCAGCCCCAGTTCCTCGGACGACCAGCCGCCCTCGCGCGGCTCACCGGTCCAGGGCACGACGTTCAGCGCGAGCGGCGCGGGCAGCGGGCCGAGGCCGTCGTCGCCCACCGCACGGCGTACGTCGCCGGGCCCCGTGCCCAGCTCCGTGCCGGCCACCAGGGACAGCTGGGCGCGCAGGGCGTCCACCGCGTCCCGCCCGGCGCCGCTTGCGGCCTGGTACGAGGACACGACCAGTTCCCGCAGGCCGAACTCGGCGTGCAGCGCCCCCACCGCGGGCGCCAGCGTCAGCGTGGTGTCGTGGGGGCTGGCGACGATGCCGCGCGGCCGCACCCGTACGCAGTGCGGATTGACCTCGGGCACGACGAGCGGGACGTCCGGGTCCATCCGGAAGGCCGGGGAGTTGTCCACGACCACCGCGCCCTTGGCGACGGCGACCGGCGCCCACCGCTCGGACACCTCGCCCGGTACGAGGAACACCGCGACGTCGATGCCGTCGAAGACCTCCTCGCCGAGCGGCACGACCTCGCACTCCTCCCCGCGCACGGCCAGCTTGCGGCCGGCCGAGCTCCCCCTGGCCCCTGGGGGGCTGGAGGGACCCCCAGAGGCGGCGAGTCGGATCTCGCCCCAGATGTCGGCGTGCTGCGACAGGATCCGGAGCATCACCGCACCGACGGCTCCGGTCGCTCCCACGACCGCGAGCGCCGGTTTGGGCTTCATCGCCCGGTGCCTCCGTAGACGACCGCCTCGTCGGAGTCGGAGTCGAGCCCGAAGGCGGTGTGCACGGCGCGCACGGCCTCGTTGACGTCGTCGGCGCGGGTGACCACCGAGATGCGGATCTCGGAGGTCGAGATCAGCTCGATGTTCACGCCCGCGTCGGACAGCGCCTCGAAGAAGGACGCGGTCACACCGGGGTTCGTCTTCATACCGGCGCCGACCAGGGAGATCTTGCCGATCTGGTCGTCGTAGCGCAGGGAGTCGAAGCCGATCGCCGACTTCTGCTTCTCCAGCGCGGCCATGGCCTTCGCGCCGTCGGTCTTCGGCAGGGTGAAGGAGATGTCCGTCAGCGCCGTGGTGGCCGCCGAGACGTTCTGCACGACCATGTCGATGTTGATCTCGGCATCGGCGATGGCACGGAAGATGGCCGCGGCCTCGCCCGGCTTGTCCGGGACGCCGACGACGGTGACCTTGGCCTCGGAGACGTCGTGGGCGACTCCGGAGATGATGGCGTGCTCCACCTTCTGATCCCCTTGCGGTTCGTTGCTGACCCAGGTGCCGCGCAGCCCGGAGAAGGACGAGCGCACGTGGATCGGGATGTTGTAACGGCGTGCGTACTCGACGCACCGGTGCAGCAGCACCTTGGAGCCGGAGGCGGCGAGCTCCAGCATGTCCTCGGAGGAGATCCAGTCGATCTTCCGGGCCTTCTTCACGACCCGCGGGTCGGCGGTGAAGACGCCGTCGACGTCGGTGTAGATCTCGCAGACCTCGGCGTCCAGCGCGGCGGCCAGCGCCACCGCCGTGGTGTCGGACCCGCCACGCCCCAGCGTGGTGATGTCCTTCTTGTCCTGGGACACACCCTGGAAGCCGGCGACGATGGCGATGTTGCCCTCGTCGAGCGCCGTGCGGATCCGGCCCGGCGTCACATCGATGATGCGCGCTTTGTTGTGGACCGAGTCGGTGATGACGCCTGCCTGGCTGCCGGTGAACGACTGGGCCTCGTGGCCCAGGTTTTTGATCGCCATGGCCAGCAGGGCCATGGAGATCCGCTCTCCTGCGGTCAGCAGCATGTCGAACTCACGCCCGGCAGGGATCGGAGATACCTGCTCGGCGAGATCGATCAGCTCGTCCGTCGTGTCACCCATCGCCGACACCACGACGACCACCTGGTGGCCGTCCTTCTTGGCATCGACGATTCGCTTGGCGACCCGCTTGATGCCTTCGGCATCGGCAACGGAGGAGCCTCCGTACTTCTGCACGACAAGGCCCACGTGCGCTCCTCGCTCAGTCTTCTGCAGTCACTACTGCGGTCGGCTCAGTCTATCGAGCGGCCGCGATACGCCCCTGTGATGTCACATGGTGAGATGTCCCGCTCACTAGGTGATCATCCAGGAAGGGGCCAGGGACGTTCGCGGCCGCTCGGATGGCTGCTGCCCCGGGGACGGCGGCGTACGCGGGATGTGGCCCGCTTCACAGCCGGGCGGCACGAGCGAGGAGCCCGCCGGACGTCAGCGCGCCCGGCGCAGCCCCAGCGGGGCGGCGATCTCCTCGACCATCACCTTGCCGGCCTCTTCGGCCAGCAGCTCCTCGGCGAGGTCCTCGTCGGTGTCCAGGCCGTCCAGCTCGGCCAGCGGCTGGTCCAGGCGGACGTGGGCCACGAGGGACTGGAGGGCGCGCAGGGTGGCGGAAGCGGTCGGGCCCCAGTTGGAGAAGTACGAGAACTGCCACCACCACAGCGCCTCCGTGGTGCGGCCGGCGCGGTAGTGGGCGAGGCCGTGGCGCAGGTCGGTGACGATGTCCGCGAGGCTGTCGGAGATCCGCGAGGGCACCGGGGCCTTGCGGGGCTCGTACGGGTCGAAGACCTCGGAGAAGACGTCCACCGGGTCGAGGAGCACGGCGAAGCGCTCGCGCAACTCGTCGACGTCCTGGTCGGGACCGGTGTCCGGCTCGTACCGCTCGTCCGGGAGGATGTCCTCGTGCGCGCCCAGGCGGCCTCCGGTCAGCAGCAGCTGGGACACCTCCAGCAGCAGGAACGGGACCGCGCTGTCCGGCTCGTCGCCCTTCGCGACCTCGGTCGTCGCCACGATGAAGGATTCGATCGAGTCGGCGATCTGGACCGCGAAGTCGTCCGGGTCCTGACCTACGGCGTGCAGCATGGCGTCAGACATCGAGCAGTCGTCTCCCCTCGAAGGCACGCCCGAGCGTGACCTCGTCGGCGTATTCCAAGTCTCCCCCCACCGGGAGGCCGCTGGCCAGCCGCGTGACCTTGAGTCCCATCGGCTTCACCATGCGTGCGAGATAGGTGGCCGTCGCCTCGCCCTCGAGATTGGGGTCCGTGGCCAGGATCAGCTCGGTGACCGTGCCGTCCGCGAGACGGGCCAGCAGCTCGCGAATGCGCAGGTCGTCCGGGCCCACACCCTCGATGGGGCTGATGGCGCCGCCCAGAACGTGGTACCGGCCGCGGAACTCACGCGTCCGCTCGATCGCGACGACGTCCTTCGGCTCCTCCACGACGCAGATGACGGCCTGGTCGCGGCGGGGGTCACGGCAGATGTTGCACTGCTCCTGCTGTGCGACGTTGCCGCACACGGCGCAGAAGCGCACCTTGTCCTTCACCTCCAGCAGCGCGTGCGCGAGCCGGCGGACGTCGGTCGGCTCCGCCTGGAGGATGTGGAAGGCGATCCGCTGCGCGCTCTTGGGACCGACGCCGGGCAGCCTGCCCAGTTCGTCGATGAGGTCCTGAACCACGCCTTCGTACAACGGAACGCCTTTCCTTGCGTGCTTGCTGCTTACGGTAGTTGGTGAATATGACGCTTAGAAGGTCCTGACGGGACCGGAGGGAAAAGCCGGGGTCAGAACGGCAGGCCCGGCATGCCGCCGAGGCCCTGCGCGAGCGGTCCGAGCTTGTCCTGCTGGAGCTGCTGGGCGTTCTCGTTGGCGGCCTGAACGGCGGCGACGACGAGGTCCGCGAGGGTCTCGGTGTCCTCCGGGTCGACGGCCTTCGGGTCGATGACGAGGTTGCGCAGCTCGCCGGAGCCTGTGACGGTGGCCTTCACCAGACCGCCGCCCGCCTGGCCCTCGACCTCGGTCTGCGCCAACTCCTCCTGCGCCCGGGCGAGATCCTGCTGCATCTTCTGGGCCTGCTGGAGCAACTGCTGCATGTTGGGCTGGCCACCACCGGGAATCACGGTCACTCCTGTCCGTACGTTGCTTCGATACGGCCGAGCCTACGTGGTCACCGGGCGCGATGCCCCACCTGGAGGTGACCAACTCTTTCGAGTGAGAGCCACGGGCCCCGACCAGGATCCGCTACCTGATCAAGGCCCCCGTGCGGGCGGAAATACGGGCATCGGGGGCGCACGGCCCACCATTCGGCGGTATGAAGGGCGTGCGCATTCGCGGGCCCATCAGAACGAACGCGCGCACCGTACGTCACACGGTGTAACGTCAGCACCTTTTGAGCACCTTTTCAGCGAAGCCGCTGAAGCCGTAGAGGGTAGAGGAGCGCACCGGTGAGCCAGCCGGAGATGCAGCCCGGGGGGCCGGCCCGGGAGGAGGGCGGCACCGCGCCGCTGGGTGATCTGACCGGGCGGGCGTTCCCGCTCGGCGACTGGGGGGAGCCCGCGGTCCGCCTCGACGAGCTCTACCGGTGGGTGGAGGCCGACGCCCTGCGGACGGCCGAGTGGTACCTCGTGGACCGAGCCCGCAAGCGCCGGTGGGCCCGGCTGCTGCGCCTCGGTACGGCGCTGGGCGCCATCACCGGCGCGGCCCTGCCGATGCTCGACCTGACGGGCGCGGTGGCCGGGGCCGCCCCCTGGGGGTACGTCTGTCTGCTGATCGCCGCGGCCTGCGTGGCCTGCGACCGGTACTTCGGCCTCACCGCGGGCTGGATGCGCGACGTCGCCACGGCCCAGGCGGTGCAGCACCGCCTGCAGTCGCTGCAGTTCGACTGGGCGTCCGAGAGCGTGCGGGAGGTGCTGGGCCCGACGGAGGGCACGGCGAGCGAGGCGGCCGAGCGCTGCCTGGGGGTGCTGCGCCGCTTCTCCGAGGACGTCTCGGAACTGGTCCGTACGGAGACGGCGGACTGGATGACCGCCTTCCGCGCGGGCCCGGCGCCGCTGCGGCTGACGACCCAGTCCCCCGCCCGCCCGGAGGCGGGCCCCCCGCCGCAGTCCGCGGGCGTGATCCAGGGCCGCTTCCCGCTGCCTCCGGGCACCCGCCCGAACATGCCCCGGCAGCGGCCCCCGGAGCCGCCGCGCTGAGGCCCGTACGGGGCCGGCCGCCCGGCGGCATGCGGGCAGCACGGGCCCTGGGGGGGGGCGTCGTCCCTCAGTCGAGGTTCAGCACCGCGGCCGCCTGGCCGGCCATCGCGGCCTCGCCCGCCGCGTTCGGGTGCACCGGGACGACGTTGGTGCCGAACAGGAGCGGTTCGATCCAGCGCGTGCCCCTCGGGCTGCAGGCGTCGTGGCCCTTCGAGACCTCGGCCATGTCGACGAAGGTGGCACCGGCCTCGCCGGCGGCCTTCTCGACGGCCGCGTTCAGGTCCGTCTGCAGCTGGTGCAGGTAGGGCACATCGCCCTTGGCGACCGGCATCTTGAGGAAGCAGCCGGGGACGGCACGCTCGGGCAGGATCCACGGATAGCCGAGGATCGCGACCTCCGCCTTCGGCGACCTGGCCCTGATCTGGTTCAGTGCCGTCCTGATCGCGGGATACGTCTTCTCGGCGATGTCGTCGGAGAAGCTGCTGCCGTAGGTGTCCTTGCACGGGCTGCCCTGGCCGGCCGTGAGCGCACCCAGGGTGCCGCAGGCGAGGATGGCGCTGATGAAGGTGTTGTTGTCGTTGCCGCCGATGGTCAGCGTGACGAGGTCGGTGTCGCTCGCGAGCGCGTCGAACTGCGGGGCGACACCCGGGTACTGGGCCTGTGTGAAGTGCTCGGTCTTCGCGGCGCCACAGGTGACGTCCGTGAGGTTCGCGCCGGTCCGGGCGGCGAGCAGGCGCGGGTAGTTCCTGGTGGTGCGGAAGCACAGGGGGGACGCGGCCGGGTCGAGCGGGAGGACGCCCGAACCGGCGCTGTAACTGTCCCCGAGGGCGACGTAGTTCATCGGTTCGGCGGTGGCCCGGGCGGGGGCGGCGGTCCCCAGCCCGAGTGCGGCGGTCCCGGCGGCCGCGAGGACCACCGACAGGGCTCTGTTCTTGGCGCGGAACGGCATGGGGGGCGGCTCCTTCAGGCGAATGGTGCGGCTCTGGCATGCTCCGGCGCTCCGGGCGCCGGTTCGCGGAGCCACGACCTGTTCGCCGGGGCGCGTTCACCCGATCGGTGCGAGAAGCGTAGGAGGGCCCCGGGCCCGCCGCCCCTGTGACGGAATCCCAACCCTTGACACTTTTTTCGTGAGCCGTCACCAACGCCCGCCGGACGATGTGTGCTTGCCGCCACGTGCGACGGCTCAGGGGCACGCGCCCCGGAGCCGTCGTGTGCGATGCCGTCGGCCGGTGAATCCCCTCAGCGCCTGCGGCCGGATGTCAGCGCCCGCGTCAGGATCGGCGGGAGCAGGTCCCGGGCCAGACGGCGGGCAAGGGAGCGGCGGGCCGGAGGCGCCGCCGGGGACGGTGCGGGAGCGGGCGGTGGGGTGACGGGCTCCGGCTCGGGGGCGGGCCGCGGGAGCGGCTCGTTGCGCGAGACCGGCGGGGCCGGCGGCTGCGCCTTGGGACCCTTGATACGGATCAGGGGCAGGCCCGCGACCTCCTCCACCCCGTGCCACACGTCCGTCCGCGTCGCCAGGAACTCCAGCAGCTCCTCGGTGAACGGGGCCGGGTCGCCCCATGTCCCGTACAGCTTGCTGCCCGTGATCACGATCGGCTTGAGGCCGGTCGTGGCCACCGCGCCCCATACGGCCGCCGAGACCCCCGGGCAGTGCTCGGCCCGGAAGTCGTCGAAGGCCACGATCCCGTCGGGGAGCAGGAGTTCGCGCGCCGCGGCCACGTCGCCGTGGACGTGCTCGTACAGGTGGGACGCGTCGACGTGGACGAAGCGGCAGGTGGCCGCCGCGACGCGGGAGGTGATGACGGACGTCGGCGCCTGCACCACCGTGGGCAGCTCGTCGTGGAAGGAGAGGTAGTTGGCCTCGAAGGCGCGGCGCGTCAGGGTCGCGTACGAGCGGTCCATCTCCGCGCTGTTGGGGTCGTCCGGCGCCTCGGAGTCGAACAGGTCGCAGACGGTGAAGGTCTCTCCTTCTCGCAGACAGCCCCCGAGGAAGATCGCGCTCTTGCCCATGTAGGCGCCGAGCTCCAGAAGGTCACCCTTCACGTCCGTGTCTCTCTGACGGGTCAAAAACCAGTCGAAGATCAGCTGATCGACCGGCCAGAACCAGCCCTTGACGTCCGCGAACCGCTCCGGCCTGGGAAGTTCTTCCGCGGCCGTCCCCTCGGCGGGGGTACTTGTCTGCGACATGCCCCGGTCCTACAGCGGGAAGGTGTCCGGTATCCGTCCGCCATGTGTCCGGAACCCTTCCGCCACGCGTCCGGCGTCTGTCGGGCGCGTGTGCGGCACCTCCCCTCCAGGGCGCGACGCGGACCTCGGCGACGCCTGCGTCAGCTGAAGATGATCATCGAGCCCTGCCCGAGGCTCCGTGTCGCCGCCGCGTGCAGGCCCAGCCACACGTGCCGCTCCCGTGCGAACGGACTCTCGTCGTACGGGATCGGACCGGCGGGCTCCTCCAGGGCTGTGGGCCGCTCCGGCGGCTCCGGCGCGGCCGGCGGGTTCGCCGGGTCGATGCCGATCGCGGGGGCCACGTACTCCAGTTCGCGCAGAAGACCCTGAGTGGAGCCCAACGGACCCCCGCCCTCCAGCAGTTCGTCGTTGAACAGCGGCGCGGGGAAGTCCACCGGGACGTACGCGCCCGCGTGGTCGTAGTGCCACACCAGGTGCGACTGCTGCGCCGTCGACTCGAACATCTCCAGCAACTGCTCGTAGTCGCCGCCGAGTTCGTCGACCGGCGTCACCGCGAGACCGCACAGCTGAAGCAGGTAGGCGCGCCGCAGGAAGTGCAGCGCGTCGTAGTCGAAGCCGGCGACCGGTGCGACGTCGCCCGACAGCCCCGGCATGTAGGCGAAGACGGGCACGGTGGGCAGACCGGCGCCGGTCAGGGCCTTGTCGTAGGAGGCGATCTCTTCGGCGAAGGGGTTGTCGGGGCTGTGGCACAGCACGTCGACAAGGGGGACCAGCCACAGGTCACAGGCCAAGGGAAGGCTCGCTCTCAGCGGTTCGGACGGGTTCTCCCCCTGGCTTCGCCAGGAGGGCGGTGGGTCGCGGACGGTGGCCGGGACAGCGTAATGCCGTGCGGAGGACCGGCGAAGAGGGCCCTCACCGTGTACCGCCTTCCGCACCCACGTCCCATACCCATACCCCGGCTACGCGCTCTCCCGGCCTGCCCAGCAGTTTCGTGACCGTCTCGTAGAGCGCCTGCTCGTGGTACTGCGGCGGCAGCACCACCACGCCGGCCTTCCAGGCGGCGAGGTCCGCGCGGGCCTGCGCCTGCCAGTTGGGGCCGATCACGGGGACCCGGCCGGTGTTGCGGACGTCGGAGAGCAGGTTGGAGGTGTGGCGGGGCGTCGCACCGTAGATCCCGATGCGGTCGGGGCCCCACGGGCCGTTGAAGTAGCCGCCGGCGACCGGGAATCCGAGGCCGTTCGCCGACTGCCAGTGCAGGGCGTCCGCACTGCCCGGCGTCGGCAGCGGCACGGTGACCAGCGACTCGCCCTCGCCGAGGTAGGAGCGGTACGCGCCGTGGGTGATGAAGCCCGGCACCTCCGCCCGCTCCCGTACCGGGTAGGGGGTCGGGAGCACCGGGATCAGCGCCGCCGCCAGCGCCGCGAAGCCCGCTGCCCGCAGGCCCCCGGAGCGGTTCTCCGCCGCCGCGAGACGGTCGGCGGCGAGCGCGAGCAGCATGCCGAGCACGGGGGCGCACACCATCGCCACCCGCGACTCGATGACCGACTCGAACAGCGGCTGGTGCGCGAGCGCCCGCCAGGGCCCGGTCAGCACGATGTCCGTGTACGGGATGCGGAACTTCGGTCCGAGCGACAGGAAGGCGGCGGCCACCGCCGTGAACGCCAGCGCCTTCACCACCGCCAGCCGCCACCACTGGATCACCAGTGCGGCGCTCAGCGCGATCAGCGGCCAGCCGAAGAAGGCGTTCTGCTCGGTGCGGTTCATCGCGAGCGGATCGGCGCCCGCGTCCGAGCCGAGCAGGGCACGGCCCGAGAACTGCAGGAACGCGAGCGGGCTGTTGCCCGCGTTGTCGCCGTGCAGCACGCTCTTGTAGCTCTGCGGCCCGAAGAACTGCCAGCCGAGCGGGAACGCCACCAGCGGCAGGCACACCAGCAGCGCGATGCCGAGCCCGCGCAGCAGCGGCCGCCACGCCGTCCGGGCCACGTCGCGCCGCACGAGCGCGTACGACAGGGCGAACAGCAGCATGCCGACGGCGGCGAGCAGCAGCGGCTCCTCGCCGAGGAAGATCTGGTACGTCGCGAACAGGCCGAGCAGCACGCCGTCGCGGACCACGTTGCGGCCCTCGCACAGCCGCAGCGCCCGGTCGACGATCAGCGGCAGCATGAACAGGACGAGGAAGTTCGGGTGTGCGTTCCCGTGCGAGATCATCGGCGGCGCGAAGGCGGCGAAGCCGCCGCCGAGCGCGGCGGCGGCTCTGTTGCGGACGAGCCGCCGGGCGATCAGCCAGTACCAGGAGACGGCGGTCGCGGTCAGGCCGAGGGTGAGGACGAGCGCCCAGGTGACGGTCGGCCCGAAGGCCAGCGTGACGGGGGTCAGGGGGACGGACAGGCCCAGCATGACCGTGTTGGCCATCAGGTTCACGCCCTCGGGATATCCCTGGAGGGTGGTGAACAGCGGATTGCGCAGATGCGTGACGTTGTCGGCGGTGACCGCGAAGAACCACTCCCACTGGTTCTGGTCCTGGCCGGCGTCGCGCAGGTAGCCGCGGTCGAGGTCCGCCCACAGGCCCTTGTAGAGCAGGACGGACGCGAGGAGGAAGAGCCCGGCGACGGAGAGGTCCGCGCGCCGTACGGCACGGGTCCGCAGCCGCAGCAGTTCCAGCAGCACCTTGCCGTAGTCGGCGGGCCTGACCTTGGATCCGGCGACGTGCGACCAGCGCACCGGGACCTCGGTCACGGGCCAGCCCTCGCGGCGGAAGAAGCGCAGGATCTCGACGTCGATGCCCCACCCGGTGAGCCGCGAGTCGGCGAACGCGGCGCGCGCCTTGTCGCCGTCGAAGAGTTTGAAGCCGCACTGGGTGTCGCGGATGCCGGACACCGCGACGAGGCGTATGAGCCGGTTGCCCATGCGGCCGAGCCACTCGCGCAGGCGCCGCTGGTGCACCTCGATCCGGGCCTCGGGGTGGGCGCGCGAGCCGATGGCGGCCGCGGCGCCGGTGGCGGCGAGCTCGTCGTCGAGGCGGGCCAGCTCGTCGACGGGGGTGGCGAGGTCGGCGTCGGTGAACAGCACCCGCCGCCCGTAGGAGGCGAGGACGCCCATGCGCAGGGCATGGCCCTTGCCGCGGTTGGTCCTGCTCGACACGAGCTGGATGCGGGGCTCCCCGGCCGCCGCCTCCTGGGCGATCTTCGCGGTCGCGTCGGTGGAGCCGTCGTCGACGACGATCAGCTCCCACTCGCCCCAGCGCTCGGGGTCGGCGCGCAGGAAGGCGCAGACGGCGTCCAGCGTCGGGCCGAGGCGTTCCTCCTCGTTGTACGCGGGTACGACGACGCTCAGGTCCACGCTCACCGCTCGGACCGGGCGTCGGGGATCCGGACCGGGGCCGGGCGGTCGTCCGTGGCGTCACCGGCCCCGTCAGGGGGGACCGGTCCGCGTTCGAGCCGGTCCGCCCAGGCGAGCGCGTGCGCGTTGTAGGCGTGGATCTCCTGGCGCACACCCTCCGCGTCACCGTGGGTCACGGCGTCCACCACCTTCTCGTGCCCGCTCCACAGCCACTCCGACATCTCCTGGTCGGACCGCAGGTACGGCACGGCGAACACCCACGCCTGCACCCGCAGCCGGTGCAGGAACTCGGAGATGTAGTGGTTGGTCACGAGCGCTCCGAGCTCGCGCCAGAACCGCAGGTCGTAGCCGATCAGAATGTCGAGGTCACCGGCGCGTGCCGCCCGTGCGGCCTCCTCGGCCCGGCGGCGCACCGACAGCAGGTCCTGGGCGCTCAGGGCCGCGGAACCGCGCTCCGTGCGCTGCCGGAAGACGCCGTCGACCACCATCGAGCGCGCCTCGACCATCGTGCGGTAGTCGTCGACGGAGAACCGGTGCACCTTGAAGCCGCGGTGCTGGTCCGATTCGAGCAGCCCCTGCGCGGACAGGTCCACGAGCGCCTCGCGCACGGGTGTCGCGGAGACGCCGTACTGGTCGGCGATCTGCTTGACCGTGAACTCCTGCCCGGGCTGGAGACGCCCGGCGAGCACCTCGTCACGCAGCGCGTCCGCGATCTGCTGCCGCAGGGTGCTGCGTGTGACGGCGGTGCCGCCGCCGCTGGCGTTGCCGGGCATCGTGGTGGCCTTCTCCTTCTGCTTCGTCCCGGACACGATAGGCCAGGGGTCGTGACGGGGTCGTGGGGCATGGGGCCCGCACCGTGACGGAAGCGAGGCGGATGTGACGGATGTGTTCGAACCGGCCGACGGCGACGGCGCCCCGGTGTCCGGGGCCCGCCGGGCCGCCGAGGTCCGCACGGCGTTCGAGGGGCTGCTCCAGATCCGCCGTGTGACCAACGCGACGGCCGCGGACCCGGCGGCCGTCCCCGCGCCCTGGGAGCTGAACCGCATGGTGCGCGCGGTGTCCCTGGCCCTGGAGGCGGCCGGCTTCCCGCCGTCGGCGGTGGGCGCCGACGGCGCGAGGACGGCGACCGGCTACCGCGTCCGCCCCGGCGAGCGTCCGGCCACGGTGTACGTGGAGTGGCTGGGCCCGCCGGGCGGCGGCGCGGCGCAGGCGGAGGAGGCCGAGCTGACGGCGTGCGCGGCGGCCCTGGGGCGCCTCGGCTGGGAGGCGCTGCTGTACCGGGGCCCGCGGCGCCGGCGTTTCCTGGAGGTGGAGCGGGGGGCGTGAGCGGCCGCCGGGGCCCGCACCGATGGGCTACGAGGCGACGAGCTCGCCGCGCCCCGCGGCCGGCTCGCCCGCCCGGGCACGGAACGTCTGGCGGTACGCCATCGGCGACACCCCGATCACGGCGGCCATGTGCTGGCGCAGCGACGCCGCCGTGCCGAAGCCCGACTCCGCCGCGACCCGGTCCACGGGGAGGTCCGTCGTCTCCAGCAGGCGGCGGGCGTGCTCGACGCGCTGGCGGGTCAGCCACTGGACCGGCGTCGTGCCGACCTCCTCGCGGAAGCGGCGGGAGAACGTGCGCACGCTCATCCGGGCGTGCGCGGCCAGTTCCGCGAGGGTCAGCGGACCGCCCAGTCGGCCGAGTGCCCAGGCGCGGGTCGCGGAGGTCGACGCCGCGGAGGGCGGCGGCACCGGCCGCTCGATGAACTGGGCCTGGCCGCCGTCCCGCCACGGCGGCACGACGCACCGCCGCGCCACCCGGTTGGCGACCTCGCTGCCGTGGTCGCGGCGCAGCAGGTGCAGGCACAAATCCACCCCGGCCGCGACGCCCGCCGCCGTCAGCACGTCGCCGTCGTCGACGAACAGCACGCCCGGGTCCACCTCGACCCCGGGGAAGGCGCGCTGGAACTCCTCCGCCTCGTTCCAGTGCGTGGTGGCGCGGCGGCCGTCGAGCAGGCCGGCGGTGGCGAGGACGTACGCGGCGGTGCAGATGGACACGACGCGGGCGCCGGGGCGGAGCGTCGTGAGGGCGGCGGCGAGCGGCGCGGGCAGCCACTCCTGGGGCCGGTCCGGGCCGCAGGTGAACGGCGGGACGACGAGCGTGTCCGCCGTCGCGAGCACGTCGAGCCCGTGCTCGACGGTGACGGAGAAGTCGGCGCTGGTGCGCACCGTGCCGCCCTCGATGCCGCAGGTGATCACCTCGTACAGCGGTTCGCCGCCGGGCCCTTGGGCAGTGCCGAAGATCCGGACCGGGATGCTCATCTCGAAGGGGTAGACGCCGTCGAGCGCGAGGACGACGACGCGGTGCGGGGCGGAGGAGGCCATGGCCAGATCCTTGCACATCATGGCCATCCAGCCACTCGAATGCGGCTTTCCGCTGCCGCAGGGTTGGTCCCGGGCCCCGGTCGGGGCCGATTCCCCTGACGAGGAGCGGACATCATGCGGGCCATCAGGCAGGACACACTCGGCGGACCGGACGTGCTGAAGGTCGTCGAGACCGACCGTCCCGAGCCCGGTCCCTCGGAGGTCCTGGTGCGGGTCCACGCCGCCGGGGTCAACCCGACGGACTGGTGGCACCGTTCGACGGGCGGGCTTCTCGGCGACGGACGCCCGGTGCCGCTCGGCTGGGACGTGTCCGGCGTCGTGGAGGCCGTCGGTCTCGGCGTGACGATGTACCGGCCGGGCGACGAGGTGTTCGGCATGCCCCGGCTGCCCGAACCGGCGGGCGCGTACGCCGAGTTCATGACCTCACCGGCCCGCCATCTGGCCCGCAAGCCGGCCGGGATCTCGCACGTGGAGGCCGCCGCCCTGCCGATCGCCGCGCTCACCGCCTGGCAGTCGCTGGTCGACACCGCCGGCGTACGCCCCGGGCAGCGCGTGCTGGTGCACGCTGCGGCCGGCGGCGTCGGACACCTGGCCGTCCAGATCGCCAAGGCACGGGGCGCGCACGTGATCGGCACGGCGAGCGCGGCCAAGCACGCCTTCGTGCGGGGGCTCGGCGCCGACGAGGTCGTCGACTACCGGACGACGGACTTCACCGAGGCCGTCGAGGACATGGACGTGGTCCTGGACGTCGTGGGCGGTGAGTACGGGCCGCGGTCCCTGGACGTGCTCCGGCCGGGCGGCATGCTGGTCTCCCTCGCCTCGCCCGCCGAGGCGTACCTCGCCGGGGAGGCCGAACAACGCGGGCTGCGCGCCGGGTTCACGATCGTGGAGCCCGACAACGGCGGGCTGCGGGAGATCGCCGCGCTAGTCGAGTCGGGCAGGCTGCGCGTGCACGTGGACACGGTGCTGCCGCTGGAGCAGGCCGGCAAGGCGCACGAGATCGGTGAGACCGGCCGGACGCAGGGAAAGATCGTGCTCACTGTCGTGTGAGCGGGCTCCCGAGGGGCGCCGCCGCGCGGGCGGCACCCCTCGGGGCCGTGGTGCCTAGTACAGGCCGGTGTACGTGTTCCAGCCGGTGCCGATGGTCGCCTTGGGCTTGAAGCCGCCCTTGCCGTCGGAGTCGTAGCGGTAGAGCGTGCCGCCGCTGGTACGCGCGACGAGGTCCGCGCGGCCGTCGCCGTTCATGTCGCCCGGCGCCGTCAGCTTGGTGTACTGGCCCCAGCCGGAGCCGATCAGCTTCTTCGCCTTGAACGGCGCGGAGGCCACGCCCGTGCCCTCGTACAGGTACAGCGTGCCGTCCTTGGCGCGCGCGATCATGTCTGCGCGACCGTCGCCGGAGATGTCACCCGCGCCGACGAGCACGTTGAACTGGCCCCAGCCGCTGCCGATCCGCTGCTTCGCGGCGAAGCCGCTGCCGGTGCCGTAGCCGCGGTAGAGGTAGAGCACGCCCGAGCCGTCGCGGGCCACGATGTCGCCCTTGCCGTCGCCGGAGAGGTCACCGAGGCCGACGAGGGTGTTGTAGACGCCCCAGCCGCCGCCGATGTCGTGGATCGAACCCGACGAGTGGCTGAGGTTGTAGAGGTGACCGTTGTAGACCTCGAACAGGTCGGCGTAGCCGTCGTCGTCGAGCGAGGAGAAGTACGACAGCTTCGCGCCCGTGAACATGCCGTCGTCACTGGCCCTCATACGCGGGGCGAACTGGCCGTTGTTCAGGTCGTAGTAGTAGTAGAGGGCACCGCGGGAGTCGAGGCCGAAGATCTCGTCCTTGCCCCACGAGGGGAGGCTGCTGCCGTTGGCGAACCGGCCCACGCCGTTCCAGCCGCCGCCGAGCTTCACGCGGGGCAGGAAGGCGCCCGTGCCCGTGGAGGAGTACTGGTAGAGGTCGCCGTTGTACGCGCGGGCGAGCAGGTCGGCGTTGCCGTCCTCGTCGAGGTCGTCGATGCTGAACAGCGTGTTGAAGATGTTCCAGCCGGTGCCGACCTTGACCCTGTCCTTGAAGGGGCGCGTGGCCTCGCCGGTGCCGCTGTAGAAGAACAGCTCACCCGCGGTGTTGCGGGTGAAGAGGTCGGCGACGGCGTCGTTGTTGACGTCGTTCATGCCGACGAGCTGGTCGAACTGGCCCCAGCCCGTGCCGACCTTGACCCGGGACCCGAGCGGGCTGGAGGCGCTGGTGGTGCCCGGGTACAGGTAGAGGTCGCCGGCGTGGGTACGCGCGAGCACGTCACCGATGCCGTCGCCGGTCAGGTCACCGGGCGAGAAGACCTTGTTGTAGATCTGCCAGCCGTGTCCGGACCAGAAGTTGTTCGGGTAGTACAGGTCGTTCGTGTACGCCGAGAGCCGTCCGGCGGCCGTGAGCGTGAAGTGGACCGGACCGTCCGGGTGGAGACCGGCCGCGGTGAAGACGTCCTTGTAGGTCTGGGTCCCCGTCTCGCCGGAGACGTAGTAGCTGATCTCGTGGCTCTCGGCGCCGGTGTCGACGTACACGGTCCCGTCGATGCTTTGCAGGAGTATGTCGGACCAGCCGTCGCCGTCCACGTCGCTGCGCGGCGGGGCGAGCGGCGCGCCCTCGTCCTGGGCGCTGAACGCGCCGCGGTTCACCTCGGGCCGCGGCAGCGTCAGGCGGGGCAGCTGCCCCGCGTCGCGCGCGGGCTGCTCGACGGCGGCGCGGGGCGCCGGCGGTTCGTCCGCGAACGCGGGCGCCGGGGAGGCGAGCAGGGCACCTGCCGTGACCGACAGGGCGAGTGCGGTGCATGCCGCCAGGCGGCGGGTGGCCGCCGGGCGGCCGGTTCTCTTCGAAGACAAGGTCCCCCCAGGGAGTGATGCCACAGGTGCGGGCACCAGGTCAGACGCATGAGGTGGGGGGAGGGATGTACGGGAGCGGCTATGTTTCGGGTGGGCGAGGGTGGGCCGCTGCGCGGGGCGCTTTCCCCACCCCCGCCCTTTCCCGTAACCGGGCAGGCCCCGGACCCCTCACCGCGCTGCGCGCGGTGTCCTCAAACGCCGGACGGGCTGACACAGTCAGCCCCGCTGGGGGCACCTCCACGGCCGCCAGGCCGTAGGGGGAGTGTGAGGCGCGGGAATCCGGGGGAGGCGCCCTCGGCTAGGCCACCCACTCGTCGGCCACCGACAGCGCCGCGTCCAGGGCCGCCAGGCCCTCCTTGGCCTCGGACTCCGTCACGTTGCACGGCGGCACCGCGTGCGTGCGGTTCATGTTGACGAAGGGCCACAGGCCGTTCTTCTTGCAGGCCGCCCCGAACGCCGCCATCGCCGCGTTCGCCTCCCCCGTCGCGTTGTACGGCACCAGCGGTTCACGCGTCTCGCGGTCGCGGACCAGGTCCAGCGCCCAGAACGCGCCCGTGCCGCGCACCTCGCCCACCGACGGGTGGCGCTCGGCCAGTTCGCGCAGGCCCGGGCCGAGGACCGTCTCGCCAATGCGGGCGGCGTGCTCGACGACCTTCTCCTCCTCCATCACCCGGATCGTGGCGACGGCGGCCGCGCAGGCCAGCGGGTGGCCGGAGTACGTCAGGCCGCCCGGGTACGGGCGCTTGTCGAACGTCGCCGCTATCTCGGCCGAGATCGCGACACCGCCCAGCGGTACGTAGCCGGAGTTGACGCCCTTCGCGAACGTCATCAGGTCCGGCACCACGTCGAAGTGCTCGGCAGCGAACCATTTGCCCGTACGGCCGAAGCCAGCCATGACCTCGTCGAGCACGAAGACGATGCCGTAGCGGTCGCAGATCTCGCGGACGCCCGCGAGGTAGCCCGGCGGCGGGGTCATGATTCCGGCCGTGCCGGGGATGGTCTCCAGGATGATCGCCGCGATGGTCTGCGGGCCCTCGAAGGCGATGGTGTCCTCGAGGTGCGTCAGGGCGCGCTCGCACTCCTCCGCCTCCGTCGAGGAGTAGAACGGCGAGCGGTAGAGGAACGGCCCCCAGAAGTGGACGACGCCCGCGGTGCCGTTGTCGTTGGCCCAGCGGCGCGGGTCGCCGGTGACGTTGATCGCGGTCGCCGTGCCGCCGTGGTACGAGCGGTAGGCCGAGAGCACCTTCGGGCGGCCCGTGTGCAGACGGGCCATGCGGATGGCGTTCTCGACGGCCTCGGCGCCGCCGTTGGTGAAGAAGATCTTGTCCAGGTCGCCCGGGGTCCGCTCGGCGATCAGCCGGGCCGCCTCGGAGCGCGGCTCGACCGCGAACGCGGGCGCGAAGGTGGCGAGCCTGCCCGCCTGCTCCTGGATCGCGGCGACGACCTTCGGGTGCTGGTACCCGATGTTGGTGTAGACGAGGCCGCTGGTGAAGTCGAGGTAGCGGTTCCCGTCGTAGTCCCAGAAGTACGAACCCTCGGCGCCGGCGACGGCGAGCGGGTCGATCAGTCCCTGGGCGGACCAGGAGTGGAACACGTGCGCGCGGTCCGCCGCCTTGACGGCGGCGCCGGCCTGGGGATCGGCATGAGGGTTCATGCGGGCCAGCGTAAGGAGGAGCAGGTGGGAGCCGACATGGCCACCTTGTATGACCTCGGCCTCCTTGTCTGGGCAGGGTGTCGGGCCGCCGTCCTCCGCCATTGACAGTATGCTGTCGATATGACAGGCTACTGTCATTGAAAGTCGAGGAGGGCACCATGACCCGCAAGACCGTTCATCTGGCCGTGTACGACACCTACGCCGACTGGGAGACGGGCCACGCCACCGCCCACCTGACGCAGAACGGCTTCACCGTGCGCACGGTCGGCCTCACGACGGAGCCCGTCACCACCATGGGCGGCGTCCGCATCCAGCCCGACCTGGCGCTCGACGCGCTGGACCCGGCCGACAGCGCGCTGCTGATCCTCACCGGCGCCTCGCTGTGGGAGACCGGCGACAAGCTCGCGCCGTTCGCCGCGGCGGCGCGCACGTTCCTCGACGCGGGCGTCCCGGTCGCCGCCATCTGCGGCGCGACCGCCGGTCTCGCCCGCGAGGGCCTGCTCGACGACCGCCCGCACACCAGCGCCGCGTCCTTCTACCTGGAGGCCACCGGCTACCGGGGCGGCGAGAAGTACGTGGAGGCGGACGCCGTCACCGACGGCGACCTGATCACCGCGGGCCCGACCGAGCCGGTCGCGTTCGCCCGCGAGGTCTTCGCCCGGCTCGGGGTCTACGAGGGCCCGAAGCTGGACGCCTGGTACCGGCTCTTCCACGACTCGGACCCGGCGGCGTACGAGATCCTTTCGGCATGAGCACGCACAGACCCGACAACCACCCGCAGGAACTGCTGACCCGTACGGCGCTCGGCGTCTTCCGGCTGAACGGCCAGTTCATCACCGTCTCGGACGGGCTGGCCCAGGAGGCCGGGCTGACGGCGGCCCGCTGGCAGGTCCTCGGCGCCGTGCTGCGCGAGCCGGAGACCGTGGCCGGGATAGCCCGCACGATGGGCATCACGCGACAGAGCGTGCAGCGCATCGCCGACCTGCTGGCCGAGCAGGGGCTCGCGGAGTACCGCCCCAACCCGGCCCACCGCCGCGCGAAGCTGCTGCACGCGACGGAGGCGGGACGCGAGGCGATACGCAAGATCGACCCGGGGCATGCGCGGCTCGCCCGCCGGCTGCTCGGTGAGCTCGGGGCGGAGGGGTTCGCGGAGACCGTGCGGGTGCTGGAGCGGCTGTCGAGGGCGATGGACGCCATAGAGCAGGAGACGGCGGGTGCGCCGGAGGGGGCCGAGGCGGAGGAGACGGCGGTCGCCACAAGCGGCTGAACCGCAGCCCGGTCCGCATGTCGCGCACCCCCCGCTGCCCCCGGCGCACGGCACTATCCTCGGTCCGTCGAACCATCGGACACGGGGGAGGGCCACGCGCCATGGAGCAGCTGGCACCGGGGGATCCACGGCACATCGGCGAGTACCGGCTGATGGCCAGACTCGGCGCGGGCGGCATGGGCCAGGTGTATCTGGCCCGCTCCGACCGCGGGCGGACCGTGGCCGTCAAGCTCGTACGGCAGGAGCTGGCCGAACAGGAGCAGTTCCGCAACCGGTTCCGCCTGGAGGTGCGCGCCGCGCTGCGGGTCGGCGGCCGGTGGACCGCCCCCGTCCTCGACGCCGACACCGAGGCGCCCGTCCCCTGGGTCGCGACCGGCTACATCGCCGGGCCCGCCCTGCACACCGTCGTCTCCGGCGCACACGGCCCGCTTCCCGAACGCAGCGTCCGCCTCCTCGCCTCCGGACTCGCGCACGCCCTGACGAGCATCCACGCGGCCGGCCTGGTCCACCGCGACCTGAAGCCGTCGAACATCCTGGTCACCATCGACGGCCCGCGCGTGATCGACTTCGGCATAGCCCGCGCGCTGGACACGGTCACCGACGGCGGACTCACCCGTACCGGCGTGCTCGTCGGCTCCCCGGGGTTCGTGTCCCCCGAGCAGATCCGCGGCGACCGGGTCACGCCCGCCGGCGACGTCTTCTGTCTGGGCTCGGTCCTCGCCTACGCGGCCACGGGCCGGCTGCCGTTCGGCACGGGCGACAGCGGGGTGCACGCGCAGATGTTCCGCATCGCCCAGGAGGAACCGTCGCTGGACGGCGTCCCCGAGGGCCTGCGGGACCTGGTGCGGGACTGCCTCCACAAGGATCCGGCGGCCCGGCCGACACCGGCGCAGATCCTGGAGCGCACGGACCGGGAAGCGGACGGGGAGCCGTGGCTGCCGGCCGCGCTCGTCGCCCAACTGGGACGTCACGCCGTGGAGTTGCTGGAGTACGAGCAGCCGCCGGCAGCCGCCGCGGACCCGGCCTCCTTGCCCGCCGAGCCCCCTGCTCCCTCCCCCGCGCAGCCGCCCACGATGACGGCCCCGCAGACACCGCCCCCGCCCGCACCCGCGCCGCAGCCTCCGCCGCCCGGCCCTGCGGGACCGGCCGGCCCGCCGTACGGCTACCCGCACGCGCCGCCCGCCCCGGCCCTCTACGCACCGGCCGCGTACACGCCCGCCTCCTACACGCACGTCCCGGCTCCCACGCCGCCGCCCGCTCCCGAGCCGCGCACGTCACGCGGCGGCACCCTCGCCCTGATCGCCGTCGCCCTGGTCGTGGCCGTCGGCGCGGGCGGCGCGGTCTACACGTTCATGTCCAAGGACAAGGGCGGCACGGCGGCGAAGCCCGAGCCCGGTCCCGCCTCCTCCTCGGCGTCCGGCTCCACGACGCCGTCCGACGACGCCAAGGGGCCGTCCCCCTCCTCGTCGCCGTCCACGGCGACGGGCGGGGTCCCGCAGGAGTACATCGGCAGCTGGCGCGCGTCGTTCGACACCGCGGACGGCACCAACGTCCGGGAAATGACCATCACCCAGGGCGAGAGGGGTGAGCAGGTCATGACCCTGTCCGGCACCGGCCCGAACTACGACTGCCGCTGGTCCGCCATGCTGCGCGCACCGGGACCGCCGCTCGAACTGGGGCCGACCACGGTCACCTTCGGCGATCCGGTGTCGTGCGCACCGGGCCAGTGGAGCCGCCTCGACATGCCGGACGACTCCACGATCGTGCGCGAGCTGGTCGGCTCGGGCGGCGAGCCGCTCACGTACACGAAGACGGGCTGAGCCTGTACGAAGACGGGCCGAGACGTGAACGCGGACGGGCCGAGACGTAGACGAGACGGGCCGGGCGGGGCCGGGACGGGAAGGATCAGCTCCAGCTCGCGGAGTGGAAACTGCGGAACTCCCGGCGCTCCTGGACCGACACGATCCAGCGCGCGGACACCAGGAGGCCCAGGCTCAGGGCGATGACGCCCAGTCCGAGGCGGGGGTTGTCGAAGTCCACGATGCTCGTGATCTCCCGGGAGCCGCCGGCTGCCGCACCCGAACCGCCGGACCCGGCGGGCCCGGCGTCCCCGCCCGCCTGGCCGGATGCTTGTGCCCCGGAGCCGCCCGTGCCGCCGCCGGCGCCCGGCGGGCGCGGCGGTCCGCCCGTCAGGTCCACGCCCAGCGCCTCCATGGCCGCGGGCACCGGCTGGAAGTACGTCGTGCCGCCGCTCGCGCAGTCCCCGTCGCCGCCCGACGTCACGCCGAGCGCCAGCCCCTCCGAGAACAGCGGACCTCCGCTGTCACCGGGCTCCGCGCACACCGTGGTCTCGATCAGGCCGGTGACCGTGCCCTCGGGATAGTTCACCGTCGCGTTCACCGCGGTCACCTCGCCGGACCGGAAGCCGGTCGTACTGCCGCTGCGGAACACCCGCTGACCGACGACGGGATCGGCCGACCCGACGATCCGTACGCCCTGGCCGCCGCCGATCGAGGCGACGTTGGTGCGGTCGAGCGTGTCCGTGCTCTCGTACCGGACCAGGGAGTAGTCCTTGCCCGGGAAGGCCGCGTCGGTGGTGGTGCCGACCAGTTCGGCGCCCTGCCGGTCCCGGAACCAGGACGTGCCTTCGGGTCCGCAGTGGCCGGCCGTCAGGATGTAGGTGTCCGTGCCGTCGGTCACGTTGAAGCCCGCCGAACAGCGGCGCTGGTCGCCGAAGATCGGGGACGCACCGCCGACCCTGGTGGTGAAGGCGCCCGGCGTGCGCTCCATGCGGACGTGGCCGCCGATCCGTTCGGCGAGGCCGGACAGCCGCGACCAGTCGGCGGCGGAGACCGTGCTGTCGGCGCGCACGGTGACCTCGTTGGACGCGTAGTCGACCGCCCATGCCGTCCCGGCGACGCGGGGCGCGTCACGCAGCGCCTCGGTGGCGGAGCGGAGCCGGTCCATGCTGTGGGGCACGATCCGGGCGTCCGCACCGGCCGCGCGGACCTCCGCGGCCGCTTCGGCGTCGGTCACCGCGACGACCGTCCGCCCCTCGTCGGTCGTCCAACTTCCCGCGGTACGCGACGTGCCGAGCCGCGCGACGGCGTCCGCCACCCCCCGGCGTTCCGCCGGTTCGCCGGCCATGGCGTCCGTGACCATCAGAACGCCGCAGACCAGCCCGCCCGCGGCGGCCAGCCGCACCAGCCGCCGCAGCTTCCGTCGTGCGTGCCTCATACGCGGCCCCAAGGTCGTACCGTCCCTGTGTCACCCGCTCTATACGTGGCCGCGGCCCGCGCCGTTCACCGACGCCCCGCCGAGCGGGCCGTGAACATGTCACCCGTGGGCCTGGCCTGTGGAAGGATCGCCGCGTGGACGCCCTGACCCCCGACGACCCCACCCGGATCGGCCCCTTCCGCCTCATCGGCAGGCTCGGCACCGGTGGCATGGGCCGCGTGTACCTGGCCCGGTCCGAGGGCGGCCGGACCGTCGCCGTGAAGGTCGTGCACGCGCAGCTCGCCGAACAGGACGAGTTCCGGCGGCGGTTCGCGCGCGAGGTCGCCGCGCTGGAGCGCGTCGGCGGCGCCGGGACCGCGCCCGTGATCGACTCCGACACGGCGGCCGACGCGCCCTGGGTGGCCCTGACCTACGTGCCCGGACCCTCCCTGCGGAACGTGGTGGGCGAGGAGTACGGCCCGCTGCCTGCCGAGACCGTGCTGGCGCTCGCGAGCAGGCTCGCCGACGCGCTCACGCACATCCACCGGGCCGGTCTGGTGCACCGGGACCTCAAGCCGTCCAACATCCTGCTCACCGTCGACGGTCCCCGCATCATCGACTTCGGCATCGCGCGCGCCGTGGACACCGTCACCGACGGCGGGCTGACCAGCACCGGCGCGGTCGTCGGCTCGCCGGGCTTCATGTCGCCCGAGCAGGTGCGCGGCGAGAAGCTGACCCCCGCGTCGGACATCTTCTGCCTCGGCGCGGTCCTCGCGTACGCGGCGACCGGGGTGCCGCCGTTCGGTTCCGCGGACAGCGGCGCGCACGCGACCATGTTCCGCATCGCGCACGACGAACCGGACCTCACCGGACTGCCGTCCGAGCTCGAACCGCTCGTCCGGGCCTGCCTGGACAAGGACCCGCACCGCCGTCCGCCCGCCTCCGTGCTCGCCGCGGCCGACCACGGCCCCACCGGCGCCTGGCTGCCGGCCGACGTGCTGGCCCGCCTCGGCAGGAGCGCGGCACGGCTCCTGGACGCCGACACCCCGGTGCCCGGCACCGGTGACCCGACCCCCGCCGCCGACCCCGCGCCGCCGCGCCGCCCGCACAGAGGACGGGTGCTCGCGGCCGTTCTGACGGCGGTGCTGCTCGCGGCCGGGGGCGTGGGCGCGGCGACGTTCTGGCCCGAGAAGCAGCCGTCGGGCGGCGACAAGCGCCCCACGTCCTCGGGGCCGGGCACGGACGATCGCCCCGCCGGGGATGTGCCGCAGTCCTTCGTGGGCGCCTGGGAGGGCGTGCTCGACGGCACGGCGGACGCCCCCTACTCCACGGGCCGCATCGAGATCGCCCAGGGGCGTACGGGCGAGAAGACGGCCGTGTACGTCACCGTCACCGGCGAACGGCTGTGCATGGGGCGGTCCGTGCTGGTGTCGGCGGACGCCGACCGGATCGTGTTCGGCGAGAGCGACGTGACGCTGAGCGTGCCGGAGAAGCAGTGCACCCCGGCCGCGCACCAGACGCTCACCGTCCGCTCGCCCGACGTCCTGGAGTGGACCTCGGGCGCGGCGACGGCGACGTTCCGGAAGGCGGGCTCAGGCCCGGAGGCGGTGCCCTCGAAGTTCCTCGGCACCTGGACCGAGGACGAGTCCGGCGCCGAATGGGGCGCCGGCCAGGCGGAGTTGTTCGAACGCCGGGTCACCGTCACCCAGGGCCCGGTCGGGTCCGCCGTCGTCCGCTACGAGTCCGCGTCCCCGCGAACGGACGAGACGACGGGCGAGCCCGTCGGCGGCACCGTCAACTGCGCCTCCACCGCCGTTCTCGGCGGCGTCGGCGGCCTGGTGGTCGTCGGCCCGCCCGTCCGCGACGCGCAGGCCTCCGACCCGGAATGCACGACGGACACGTCGTCGCAGAACCTGCGGATCGACCGCTTCGAGGGCAAGGAGCGGCTCCTGGTGTACGGGATGAGCGCGGACGGCGAGCCGGGCGAGTACTTCCGCGGGTGAGCCGCGTCATCCGCAGGACCGCTGGTGGCCGAGGTGCGGAAGGAGGGCCGCCCACTGGTCCTCCTCGACGCTGAGGGGGCTGGTGGCGCACAGCCGCTCGTAGATCGTGTCGGTGTCGCGGTCGAGGAGGTAGGTCTTCCGCTTGGCGTAGCTTCCGCCCACGTCGCGGTCCGGCACCACGGCCATGAAGGGACTGTCGCCCGGAAGCAGCCGCAGCTCCTTCACTCCTTCCAGAGTGGCGACTGCCGGCGTGCGCCACCGGCCGTCCCCGCTGCTCTCCCAGATCCGGTAGGGCTCACTGGTCACCACGCGGGTGCCGTCCGGGGCCGGAGTGATGTCGGAGATGGCCTGGTCGAACCGCATCTCGGACTCCGCACGGGGCTTGTACGGGTCGCTCACGTTCCAGAACTTGACCGTTCCGTCCAGCAGCGTCGTCGCCAGCCTCCCCTTTCCGACGGGCTGGTAGCCGCCGGACGCGGCAGGCAGCCGTGCGGCCTTCCTGGGGTTGCGGATGTCGCTCATGTCCCACAGCTGGGACTCCTGGGCGATGGTGTCGGTGACGAGCAGCCGCGAGGACGGCACATAGCCCGCTCGCCCGGCGGCCACGTCCTTGAGCAACCGGCCCTTGACCGGGTTCTTCACGTCGGTGAGGTCCCAGATGCGCAGGTCCGCGGGCCTGACGCCCGCGGGCTCGTCCCCCTCCACGGCCGCGAAGGCGTGCTCGCCCATGAAGAACATGCTCTCCGGTTCGGAGAGCGGCGTGACAGGGAGCGTCGCGCGCCGGACCGGTCGGCGCGCGTCCCGCAGGTCCCAGACCTCCGCCTCCGTGGTGGACCAGCCGGCAACGACCAGGAGATTGCCGTCCCCGGACACGGCCGTACGCACGTCCGAGGTCTTGATGACGATCTCGGCCCCCGGCGTGGGGCGGCCCTCACCGTCCTCGCCGAAGTCCCACAGCCGGAACACATGGTCGTTCGTGACCTGCGTCCACCGGTGCGCCAGCAGCAGCGGCCGGTCCCGTCCCGGGAGGAAGTAGCGAGCCTCCCACGGCTGCGGCAGCGTGAACCGCAGGCGTGGATCGGCGCCGTCCGCCGTGGCCGCGCTGCGGAGGTCCCAGACCTGGGTGCCGTCCGATCCGGAGGTGATCACGAGAGTGCCGTCGCGGCTGACCGGGCTGGCGCCCGGGTCCGGGGAGGCCATGCCTCCGAGGAGCCGGGGGGCGGGGGCACGCTGGGGCCACAGCCGTACCCTGCCGCCCATGTCGCCGACGGCGAGATGTGTTCCGCCCGGGCTGTACGCCACGGCCTGGGCAGGCTCGCCCCCCGGCAGGTTTCCCTGCTCGGCGAGGGAGCCCAGCAGTTCCGGACCGGTGGCGGTGGACTCCCGGAGCTTGGCGCCTCCCGGGCGCCCGTTGTCGGCGGCGGCGAGCTGCCGTCCGTCCGGACGGAAACTCAGTGAGGGCAGATCACTGCCGTAGCCCCAGTCGGTGTCCCACGCGTTCTCGGGCTTGATGCCGACCAGCCGACGGCCGTCCCTGACCGTCCACATGGCCGTCTTTCCCTTCCCGCCGGTCGCCGCGACCAGGTCCCGCTTCGGGTGGAAGGCGACCGCCATCACCGTCTTGGCAGTGGCGGTGTCCAGCAGCCCCGGCCGTGCCGGATCACGCACGTCCCACAGCCGTACCTCCGCCGGTTTCTCCCCGTCCTTCCCGCTGACGCCGTTGCCCGTGACCAGCAGACCGTCGCGGCCGAACGCGAGCGAGATCAGATGCGTGGGAGCGGCCGTGCGGTCCGTACGCAGCCGCGGTCCCGAAGGATGCGAGACATCCCACAGCCGCAGCCGGCCCTTTGCGCTGCCGGCCGCCAGTGTGCGCCCGTCCGGGCTGAACGCCAGCGTGTAGGTGGTCCCTTCGGGAAAGCCCCGCACGGCAAGCCGCTTCGGCTTCGCCGGGTCGGCGACGTCCCACAGCGCGAGCTCCGTCGCCGTCTGCGTCGCCAGCAGCCGGGTGCGCGGGTGGAAGGCGATCGCTCCGCTGCCCTTGAGCTTCATCGTCGCTGCCTTCAGCGGATCGCTCGTGCGGGAGATGTCCCACAGTTGCACCCGCCCGCGGCGCTGGGTGGTGGCCAGCACGTCGCCGTCTGCGCTGAAGGCCATGCCGAGCACGGGCTCCCGGTGACCGCCCCAGATCTCCACCGGCGTGAGGGTCAGATACGCCGCGTACAGGCTCGACCGGGTCTGCGGCGTCTCGGCCGTGCGGTACGCCGCGAGACTCAGCCGCAGCGCGGTCTGGGGGTCGCGCTCGCGCATCGTGTCCGCCTGCGCGGCCACCTGGTTGGCGATCAGCACCGTCTCGCGACCCTCGGCGTCCCGCTGTGCCCCGCGGGCCACCACCGCGAGCGTGGTCGCGAGAACGGCCAGCACGGCCACCAGGGCCGTCACCATCCGGCGCCTCCTGCGGCGACGGTCCTGCCGGACGGTTCCGGCGTGGAGGAAGTCCCGCTCCACCGGACGGATCGGCAGCGTCCCGCCGCCCTGCGCGAGCCGGGCCCGTGCCGCGGCCAGCTGGTCCCCCTCGTACAAACCGCTGTCCGGTCTGCCCGCCGCGTGCCAGCCGTCGGCCGCCTCTCCCAGCCTGCGGCGGTCGAGCAGCCCGGCCCGGTCCTCCGTGATCCAGTCCCGCAACCGGGGCCAGGCGTACAGCAGCGAGTCGTGGCAGAGCTGGGCCTCGCCCTGGTCGACGACGAGGAGGCGGGCCGCCGCGAGCCGGTCGACCAGGTCGCCGGCCCCCTCCAGGTCCTCGGCCGGGACCCGGCGGCGTACCGCACGGCCACCGTCGTCCACCAGCACGACCATGCGCAGCAGCAGTTCACGCAGCCTGCGCCGCCCGTCCTCGTCCAGCCGGTGGTGGACCTCGTCCGCGGTGCGGGTCACGGAGGTCCGGATCCCGCCCGCCGCCTGGTACCCCGCGAAGGTCAGCCGGTCACCGCGGCGTCTCGCCCACGTCTGCTGGAGGGCGTGTGCCAGGAAGGGCAGCGCGACCGCGTCGCCGTCGGCAGCCTGCTCCTGGCGCAGTTCGCGCAGCAGATGCTCGGCGAGCCCTTCCTCCAGGCGCAGTCCGGCGTGCGCCGCGGGCCGTTCGACGGCGGCCCGCAATTCGTCGTCGGACATGGCGGCGACCGTGAACTGCCCATTCCGTACGAGCCGGGCGAGCCGCGCGTCGCCCAGGCACGGGCCGTAGAAGTCGGCACGCAGACCGAGCACGATGCGGGGGCCCTGGGCCGTGTGGCCGGTGACGGCCCTGATGAACAGTTCGCGTTCCTCGGCGTCCCCGCACTGGGTGAAGATCTCCTCCAGCTGGTCGACCACCAGGACATCCGGTCCGCCGTGCCCGAACCGCCCGGCGCCCAGTTCTCCCTCGACCTCGGCGAACGACCGTCCCGTCGCGCCGGCCCAGACATCCGCCAGCGTACGGAACGGCCGGGCGCCCGCTCCGGGAACGAGCAGCACCCGCTCTCGCTCCAAAGCGGCCACCAGCCCCGCTCTGAGCAGCGAGGACTTGCCGGCGCCCGACGGACCGACGAGGACGACCGGCCCCGCGTACGCGTCACCGGTCACACGGTCGACGAGAACGCGGGTCAACTCCTCGCGGCCGAAGAACAGATGGTGCTGCTCCGGCAGGAAGGGCCGCATGCCGGGGTAGGGGCACGGCCCGTCGCTCTGCCCGAGATCGCCGTCGGGCTCCGCCGTCCGGACCGCCCGTCCTGGGTTGCGGGCGACGACAAGGTCGGCGGCCCGGCCCACGCCGTCGGAGTGCGGACGCGCCGGCCCGCCCTGGAAACGGTGGTCGAGGATCCGGTACAGGTCGAGGAGGGTGAACCAGGCGGGCCCGCCCGCGTCGCCCTCCGTCAGGACCCGCAGCAGTTCACCGCTGAACAGCGTGTGCCGCTCCCCTGCGGGCGCGAACGACGCCGCGTAGTGCGTCGCCGAGGTCAGCAGGAAGCTGCCTGCGGGGCGGGCGGATGCCAGCACTTCGCGGTACTCCTGCGGCGCGGCCCCCGCGAGTCCGGAGAAGCAGCAGTCGAGGACGACCACCGGGCTCGCCGCCGCGTCCGCCAGGCGTTTGCTGATCTGGTCGTACGGAACGGCGTGGACGGTGTCGTTCGAGGACGCGGTGCCGGAGGTGGCGAGATACAACTGCCGTCCGGGGCCGAGGAGTCCGTGCCCGACGAAGAAGAAGAGCACCACACCGCCCTCCGAGGCGTCGATGGCGGCCTGCACAGCGGCCAGCACCTCGGTGGGGCCCTCGGGGTCGATGATCTCGGTGACGCGGCCGTCCATGCCGCACCGCTCCCGCAGCGCCCGCGCGAGGTCCCGCGCCGAGTGCGCGGCGCTGGGCAGGGCGGTCAGCGACAGGCTGCCGCTCGTGCCGTACCGGCCGGTTCCCACCACGACGGCGTGACAGTTGGCTGCCGACAAGTCCCCCCGTGTGTCGGCCATGGTCAGGCGTTCTCCGGTCCGGCCGCCTGCCCGGAGGCGTGCCCCGACGCCTGCGGGCCGGGCTGTGGCGGCTGCTGGAGCACTTCGGCGACGCGCTGCGCCAGGTCACCGGCGCTCTCCGCCCGCCGCCCGTCGATCCGCTCCGACGTGACGGTGACCTGGGTGCCGTCGGGCCGCGTGATCGTCACGGTCTGGTTGACCTTACGGCTCTGCAGCCAGGCCACGATCGCCGCCGCCACGGCAGCGGTCAGCCCTCCCGGCGCCAGCAGGAGGCTGACCAGATCCGGGGCGGCCCCGCTCATGGTCCCGGGATCCGGCACCTGGGGAGGAGGAAGACGGACGAGGCCGCGCACCTGCGGGTCCTGCAGCAGCCACCATCGCAGATCGTCCGTCTCGGCCGGTCCACCGGCGTCCAGAGTGATTCTCACGAGCCCTCCGAGCAGCGAGCGATGCACAGGACCTTCGAGATTAACGATGCATCCGCAGGGCCCACCACGCCCTTTCGGCAAGGGAGTTGGCCGGAAGGCGCCCTCTCGCTCACCCCAGCGGTGTGATCGTCGCGCTGCGCAGCAGGACCGGGTGGACGAACCGGTCGGCGGCGACGGGCGGGAAGCGCCACAGCACGGGCCAGGTGCGGCGAGCTGATCTCCTGCCCCCACACCCGTCGACGCCTAGGCCCGCGTTCGTGGGCCACGCCGCCCGGGCGCAGCCGACTCGGGAGTCAGCTCTCGGCCGGGAACACCCTGGTCACCTTGCCCTTGAGATCGGCGGTCAGGTGACCGCCGCCGTAGTCGTCGGCGAAGTGGACCGCCAGGCCGAGCGGGGAGTGGAAGGTTTCGTTCGCATTGTCGACCAGGATGTAACGCAGGGTCGGTTTCTTCACGTTCAGGCCCTTCTCCGCCCTCTTCAGCAGGGCGGGGACGACGTCCCAGTCGATGTCGTCCATGCTGAACGGGAGATCGCCGCCCGACAGCGTGTTACTGATGATTCCCTTCTCCACTCCCTGGCCCGGGCGGTAGGTGTAGCTGTCGTACGTGGTGTCGCTGCCCTTGACCATGACGTCCAGGGACACGAACGCGTCGTAGACGCTGAAGCTCCCCACGCGGTCCGTGCCCGTCGCGGCCTCGATCTCCTTGACCGCCGTCCGGATGCCGTCCGGTGTCAGCAGTCGGAGGCCGGAAACGGCCCGGCGGTCCGAAGACGGCAGGTGCGGACGGCGCGGTCGCCGGGCCCGGCGGGGGCCCCAGCCGGTACGACGTGGGCTCGCCGGTCCCGGCCCGGAGCGCTCTGTCCGCCCTCCGCCGCAGCCGCGAGCATCCGGTCCACGGTCTCCGGGTCCGGCCGCGCGGCCGGGTCCTTGACGAGTACGGCGGCCAGGACCCCCGGTCAGCGACCCGGCCCGGCGGGGCGGTTCATGGCCGGGAGCCTACGAGACGCAGGTGACTCGGTGCCGGTCAGGTCCTGGTGTCGGCAAGCAGCGGATGGCGGTGACCTACCGGTCGACGGCCCGGGTCACGATGGTCATCGAGTTCCCCGACGCGTCGGGCCTGGAGCCGATCGCCCTGGAACCTTCGCCGGCGCCGGCCTCGACCGGACCATCCGCCTGTGGAAGCTGCCCTGACCTCAGAGCGCCTCGGCGACCCGGGCCGCCGCCCGTGCGTAGTGCCGCACCAGCCCGCGCGTGTCGTCCGCCCGCCAGGCCAGCGCGAACCGGCTCGGCGACACCCCGCGCACCGGACGGACGACGACGCCGCCCCGGGTGAGCAGCGGCACGTTCCCGGCGGCGACCAGGCAGACGCCGAGGCCGTCGACCAGCGCCTCGTACGTCTCGTCCGCGCTGGCGATCTCGCCGCCGATGCGTGGCGGCCCGGCGCCGAGCACCTCGCGGTCCTCGAGCGCGAGCCAGTGGTCCCGCAGTTCGGGCGCCAGGGCGGGGAGGGCGAGGAACGGCTCGTCGAGGAGCTCGGCGAAGTCCACGCTCTCGCGGCCCGCGAGCGGATGCGCCTCGGGCAGCGCGACAAGGCGCGGCTCGGTCGCCATGACCACCCACCGGAACCGCTCCGGACCGCTCAGCGGCAGCCACACGAACGCGACGTCGCTCGTCCCGTCGGCGAGGCCCGCCGTCGCGTCCTCCCAGCCGACCTGCCGCAGTTTCGCGCGGGCACCGGGGTGTGCCTCGGTGAACCGGGAGCGGATCGCGGGGAGCAGACCGCCGCGGCCGGGGCTGGTGCTCATCCCCACGGTCAGGGTGCCCTGCTGCTCGGCGGTGGCCTGCCGGACGGCCCCGTGGGCCTCCTCCCAGGCGTCGAGGACCTTACGGGCGTGCGGGAGCAGTGCCCTGCCGACGGGGGTGAGGCGCACCGACTGCCGGTCGCGCTCGAACAGGGGCGCGCCGAGCTGCCGCTCCAGGGCCCTGATCTGCTTGCTGAGCGCGGGCTGCGAGACGAAGAGGCTCTCGGCGGCCCGGGTGAAGTGGAGCTGCTCCGCGACCGCGACGAAGTAGCGGAGGTCCCGCCCGTGGACGTCCATGACCACGGGATATCACAAGACGTCTTGGACGCCCAACAGGGCACTGGGCGAAGGTTGTTGAGCACACGGAGACAACACGAGGGGATGCGGACATGAGCAGGGTCTGGCTGATCACCGGGGCGAACAGCGGGTTCGGGCGCGCGTTCGCCGAGGCCGCGGTCGGTGCGGGAGACGTCGTGGTCGCCGCGGCACGCCGCGTCGAGTCGCTGGAGGACCTGGTCGCCGCCCATCCGGACCAGGTCGAGGCGGTGGCGCTGGACGTCACCGACGGGGCGGCGATCGACACGGTCGTGGCGGATGTGGCCGAGCGGCACGGCCGCATCGACGTGCTGGTCAACAACGCGGGCCGCACGCACGTCGGTTCGGTGGAGGAGACCGGCGACGAGGAGCTGCGCTCGCTCTTCGACGTCCACGTCTTCGGGCCGGCCGCCCTGACCCGCGCGGTCCTGCCGCACATGCGGGTCCGCCGCTCGGGCGCGATCGTGCAGCTCAGCAGTGTGGGCGGCCAGATGTCGATGGCGGGCTTCGGGGCGTACAGCGCCACGAAGTTCGCCCTGGAGGGCCTGTCGGAGGCGCTGGCGGCCGAGGTGCGCCCGCTGGGCATCGACGTCCTGATCGTCGAGCCGGGCGCCTTCCGCACGAACCTGTTCGGCAACCACAGTCTGAGCGGGGACGGCATCGCCGACTACGCGGACACGGTGGGCGCGACGCGGCGGATGGTGGAGACCGGGGGCGGGACGCAGGCGGGCGACCCGGCGAAGGCGGCGGCGGCCGTGCTCGCCGCCCTCGACGCGAAGGAGACACCGCTGCGGCTGGCGCTCGGCGACGACGCGATCGACACGATCCACGCCCACCTGGACCAGGTCAGGGCGGACCTCACGGCCTGGGACGAGGTGGGCCGCGACACCAGGCTCGCCTGACGCACGCCCGAGGGCCCGCACCTGCCACCGTCGGCGGGTGCGGGCCCTCGGGCGTGCGGTACGGCAGGCCGTCGGATCGACGGCAAGGACCGGCTGTCCCTGTACGGGACGAGGATCACGTCCGCCGGAAACAGGCCGTCCCCGGGCCACGGATCATCGGTTGATCCCCGGCTCCGGCACCGCAGGTCCGGGGCGGGAAGCAGAGTTCCCGCCCCCGGATCCGTTGGTGCCCTACGACAGGAACGAGTTGATCTCGATCGTCTCCGTGCGGCCCGGGCCGACGCCGATGGCGGAGATCGGCGCGCCCGACATCTCCTCGAGCGCCTTCACGTAGCCCTGCGCGTTCTTCGGCAGGTCGGAGAAGGTCTTCGCCTTGGTGATGTCCTCGGACCAGCCCGGCAGGTACTCGTACACCGGCTTCGCGTGGTGGAAGTCGGTCTGGCTGTAGGGCAGCTCCTCGACGCGCTTGCCGTCGATCTCGTACGCGACGCAGACCGGGATCTGCTCCCAGCCGGTCAGCACGTCCAGCTTCGTGAGGAAGAAGTCCGTGAGGCCGTTGACCCGGGTCGCGTAGCGTGCGATGACCGCGTCGAACCAGCCGCAGCGGCGGTCGCGGCCGGTGGTGACGCCCCGCTCGCCGCCGATGCGGCGCAGCGCCTCACCGTCCTCGTCGAACAGCTCGGTCGGGAACGGGCCCGCGCCGACACGGGTCGTGTACGCCTTGAGGATGCCGATGACGCGGCTGATCTTCGTCGGCCCGACGCCCGCGCCGGTGCAGGCTCCGCCCGAGGTCGGGTTGGAGGAGGTGACGAAGGGGTACGTGCCGTGGTCGACGTCGAGCAGCGTGCCCTGGCCGCCCTCGAAGAGGACGACCTTGCCCTCGTCAATGGCGTTGTTGAGGATCAGCGTGGTGTCGGCGACGTACGGCTTGATCTGCTCCGCGTACTGGAGCATCTCCTCGACGATCTTGGCCGGCTCGATCGCGCGCCGGTTGAAGACCTTCGCGAGCAGCTGGTTCTTGGACTCCAGCGCCGCCTCGACCTTCTGGGTCAGGATCGACTCGTCGTAGAGGTCCTGGACGCGGATGCCGGTGCGGTTGATCTTGTCGGCGTACGTCGGGCCGATGCCGCGGCCGGTCGTGCCGATCTTGCGCTTCCCGAGGAACCGTTCCGTCACCTTGTCGATGGTGACGTTGTACGGAGTGATCAGGTGGGCGTTTCCGCTGATCAGCAGCTTGCTCGTGTCGATGCCGCGGTCGTTCAGCCCGCTCAGCTCGGAGAGCAGAACCGCAGGGTCCACGACGACGCCGTTGCCGATGACCGGAGTACATCCGGGCGAGAGGATTCCGGAAGGGAGGAGATGCAGCGCATACTTCTGGTCGCCGACGACCACCGTGTGGCCGGCGTTGTTGCCACCCTGGTAACGCACCACATAGTCCACGGATCCACCGAGGAGGTCGGTGGCCTTTCCCTTGCCCTCGTCACCCCACTGAGCACCGAGCAGCACAAGTGCGGGCACAGGCGTACACCCCTTCCGGGCGGGGCAAGACCAAGGTCAGGGGGCCGAAGCCGTACCTGAGTATTCGGACCGGTTGCCCCGGAATAGACGAAGCCCCTGGCGCAATAGCGCAAGGGGCTCTTGCACAAAGATGCTACCCGAGGAAGGACCGAGGTGTCGGATCACGACCAGCTGCTGGTGGTCATCGACCCGGTCGCCCGCCGAATGGACGGCGAGTCCGTACGCATCGCGAAAGATGTGCTGTGCGGGGGCTCGGAGGCGAAAATCTGTCTCCCCGAAGGGCCGGAGGAATTCGCGCGCGCGCTCGCCCGGAGGGGTCACCGCAGGCCCGTCGTGGTCGGCGACGACCGCGCCCTGCTGCGCGCCGTCGCCCTGCTGCACCGCGACCGCCGGCTCGGCGACGGCGCGCTGGGGCTGGTCCCGGTGGGCTCCTCGGTGCAGCTGGCGCACTCGCTCGGCGTGCCGGCCGGGCCGGTCGCGGCGGCGCGGGCGGTGCTGGACGGCGTGGTGCGCCGGCTGGACCTGCTGGTCGACGAGTCCGACGGCGTGGTGCTGGGCGGCCTGTCGATCCCGGCAGCGCGGGCGGTGGCACGGGCGGAGGCGTCCGTGTGGAACGCCTGCCGGTCCCTGGTCCGCACCCTGGTGCGCCCGGCCCCAGCGGGCCCGGCGGCCCGCGCGCACCGGCTGCGTGTGGAGGCCGACGGGGTCCTGCTGGCCGACCTGGACCGTCCGGTCGAGGCCGTGTCGGTCCGGGCGGACCGCGACGGCCGCGCGGAGGTCCTGATCCGGCACCCCTCGGCCACGGAGGCGGTCCGCACGAGCGCCCTCACGGTGACGGTGTCCGGCCCGGACTTCCGCTACCGCGCGGACACTCATGTGACGGGCCCGGTCCGCACCCGCACGTGGACGGTCCGGCCGGGGGCGTGGGGTCTGACGCTGCCGGTGACCGCCGGGGCGGAGACCTGGGCGGAGGGCCGTCAGGACGGGTCGTAGAGCCGGTCGCGATGCTGGTGTACGGGGTGTGGCCGCGGGCCGGCGCGAAGCGCGGTACGGACCCGGGGGGAAGCCCCCACAGCCCGCGCGCCCGCCAGGGCGCAGGCCCCACGGGGCCCGGGGTGAAGCCTCGGTGGCGGGATGGGGAGCGTCAGAGCTCCACGTGCAGCTCCCGCAGGCCCCTGATCACGAAACCCTCCCGCCACTTCGGTTCCGACACCGGCCTCATCCCCGGCGCCTCCCGCAGCAGTTCGCCGAACGACGCCGAGAGTTCCAGGCGGGCCAGCGGTGCGCCCAGGCAGTAGTGGATGCCCGCGCCGAAGCTCACGTGCGGGTTGTCGGCGCGGGCCAGGTCCAGGGCGTCCGCGCGCGGGAAGCGCGCTTCGTCGCGGTTCGCGGAGCCGAACAGCAGCGCCAGTTCGGAGCCGCGCGGGATCACCGTCCCGTCGATCTCGATGTCGTCCAGCACCCAGCGCTCGAAGAGCTGGAGCGGTGTGTCGTACCGCATCAGCTCTTCCACAGCTGTGGACAACATCGAGTGGTCCGCCCGCAGCGCCGCCAGCTGCTCGGGGTGGCGGAAGAGCGTCCACCAGCCGTTGGCCGTCGTGTTCACCGTCGCCTCGTGGCCCGCGTTGAGCAGCAGCACGCACGTGGAGATCATCTCCTGCTCACTGAGCCGGTCGCCCGCCTCGTGCGCCGAGATCAGCGCGGAGATCAGGTCGTCGCCCGGATCCGCCCGCCGCACCGCGATCAACTCCCGCAGGTACGCGCTGAATTCGAGCGACGCCCGCACCGCCCGTGCCGCCGTCTCCTCGGACGGGTTCAGCTCGTACATCCCGCAGATGTCCGCCGACCACGGCCGCAGCAGGCCCCGGTCCGACGCGGGGACGCCGAGCATCTCCGCGATCACCGCGACCGGCAGCGGCTCCGCGACCTCGGCCACCAGGTCTCCCCCGCCCGCGCGCCTGAGGTCCGCGACCAGGTCCGCCGCCAGCCGGCGCACCACCGGCTCCAGCGCCTGCACGGTCCGGGGCGTGAACGCCTTCGTCACCAGGCGCCTGATCCGGGTGTGGTCCGGGGCCTCCAGGTCCAGCAGCCCGTGGTCGCCCAGTGTGTGGAACGGCTCGTGCGCGGCAGGCGGAGGCGTACGCCCGAACTCCTCGTGCGTGAAGCGGTGCAGATACGTGCGCCCCAGCCGCCGGTCCCGCAGCAGCGCCGACACATCGGCGTGGTGCGGGACCAGGAACTGCCGCGTCGGCTCGAACCAGTGCACCCGCCCCCGTGCCCGCAGCTCGGCGAGAGCCGGGTACGGGTCGGCGGCGAAGGCGGGGGACCAGGGCTCGAACGGTACGTCCATGACGGGACGCTAACCCCGCCTACGACGGCGTGACCAGCCTCGCCTCGTACGCGAACACCGCCGCCTGGGTGCGGTCGCGCAGGCCGAGCTTCACAAGAACCCGGCTCACGTGCGTCTTGATCGTGGACTCGGCGACGACCAGGTGCGAGGCGATCTCCGCGTTCGACAGGCCCTGCGCGATCAGCACCAGCACCTCCGTCTCGCGTTCGGTCAGGTCACCGACCTGCGTCATCGCGGCCGGGCGCGGGGTCTCGGCGAGCCGCGAGAACTCGGTGATCAGCCGTCGCGTGACCGTCGGGGCGAGCAGCGCCTCGCCCGCCGCGACCACGCGGACGCCGTCGGCGAGCTGCCGGGCCGAGGCGTCCTTCAGCAGGAAGCCGGACGCCCCGGCGCGCAGCGCCTGGTACACGTACTCGTCCAGATCGAACGTGGTCAGCACCAGCACCTTCGCACCGCTGTCGGCGGCGACGATCTCGCGCGTGGCGTCGATGCCGTTCAGCTCCGGCATGCGGATGTCCATCAGGACGACCTCGGGCGCCAGCTCGGCGACCCGGCGCACCGCCTCGCGTCCGTTGACCGCCTCGCCGACGACCTCGATGTCGGGCATGGCGTTCAGCAGGACCGAGAAGCCCTCCCGGACCATGGCCTGGTCGTCGACGATGAGCACGCGGATCGTCATGACAGCTCCTGGGCGGGGGTCGCGGCGACGGGGATGAAGGCGGTCACCTCGTAGCCGCCCTCCTCGGTCGGCTCGGCGGTCATCTCGCCGTTCAGCATCGTCACACGTTCCCGCATGCCCGTGATGCCGTGGCCCGCGCCCCTCGAAAGGGGCGGGCGAAGCCCTCGTTCAGGGGCGGTGGTCGGGCGACGGGCGGGACTGACGAGGCCCTGGGGCGCGGTGTTCACCACGCGCAGGCCCAGCCCGCCCAGTACGTAGGAGATCTCGATCCTGGCGGTGGAACCGGGGGCGTGCCGCAGGGCGTTGCTGAGCGCCTCCTGGATGATCCGGTACGCGGACAGCTCGACGCCCTGGGGCAGCTCGCGCACCGCTCCCGTGACCGTCTTCTCCGTCTCCAGCCCCGCGTCGCGGACGTTGGCGATCAGGTTGTCGAGGTCGCTGAGCATCGGCTGCGGCGCGTCCGGCGCCTCGTAGTCCTCGGCCCGTACGACGCCGAGGATGCGGCGCAGCTCGGTCAGCGCGGCCACCGCGTTCTCGCGGATGGTGGCGAACGCCCGCTCCAGCTCCTCCGGCGGGTTCTCCACCCGGTAGGGCGCGGCCTCGGCCTGGATCGCGACGACGGACATGTGGTGCGCGACGACGTCGTGCAGCTCGCGGGCGATGGTCGTGCGCTCCTCCAGGAGCGTGCGCCGGTCGCGCTCCACGGCGGTCACGGTCTGCTGCGCGGCGACCTCCTGCTTCGCCTCGCGCCGGGTCAGGAACATGCTCACGACCAGCAGGGCCACGGCGGAGGTGAAGAGCATCGCGGGTGCGTTGCTGCTGTAGCCGCGGCTGAAGACGCTGTCGGAGAACGCCCCGTACCCGGCGGTGATCAGCCACATCCAGCCGGCCGTGCGCGGCCGGGTCCGCAGTGCGACCACGACCATCACCGCGAAGTGGGACAGGAATCCCGCGGGCGTCCAGGGCCAGTCGCCCCAGGGCCCGCCCAGCACCCCCACGAACGGAGTGCTCACCAGCGACACCCACCAGGCGCCGACCGGCCTGATCAGCGTCATGGCCACCGCGCCGGCCGGGACGAGCCCGAGCAGGAGGCTGCCGAACTCGCCGTCCCCGGCGCCGCCCGCGAGAAGCAGCGTGCAGAAGGCGGTGAACAGCACCACGGCGTGCGGCAGCCACACGGCGAGCGCGCGTATCCGCCCGCCGGGAAGCCGCCGTACCAGCGGCCCGTCACCGCGCAGCGGCGCCAGCGGGCGGTAGGCGAACGTGTCGTGGAAAAGGTCCTGGCGGAGGCCGCTGAGTGCCCCTTGGGCCAGGCGGTACTCAAGGCTGCGGGTCTTCTCGGTCACGTGAGAAAGGTAAGCGGAGCGCCGGGCGCGGTCGTCAGCATCGCTACGGATCCTGCGGCATCCGTCCTGAGGACTACCTGGGGCGACGCGCTCAGTAGCCGGCCGGACGCACCAGGCCCGTCTCGTACGCGAAGACCGCCGCCTGGGTGCGGTCGCGCAGGCCGAGTTTCACAAGAACCCGGCTCACGTGGGTCTTCACGGTCTGCTCGGCGACCACGAGGGACCGGGCTATCTCCGCGTTGGACAGGCCCTGAGCGATCAGGGACAGCACCTCCGTCTCGCGTTCGGTCAGATCGCCGACGCGCTCCTTGAGCGGAGCGCGCGGCGACCCGGTCGTCCGGGAGAACTCGGTGATCAGCCGCTTGGTGATGTTCGGGGAGAGCAGCGCGTCCCCGGCGGCCACGACCCGCACGGCGTGCGCGAGCTCGTCGGCCGACGCGTCCTTGAGCAGGAATCCGGACGCGCCCGCGCGCAGCGCCTCGTAGACGTACTCGTCGAGATCGAAGGTGGTCAGCACGAGCACCTTCGTCGCCGGGTCGTCCGCGGTGACGCGGCGGGTGGCCTCGATGCCGCCGAGCTCGGGCATGCGGATGTCCATCAGCACCACGTCGGGCCGCAGCTCGCCGGCCCGGGCCACGGCGTCGAGACCGTCGACGGCCTGACCGACGACCTCGATGCCGGGCTCGGCGTTCAGCAGCACCGTGAACCCCTGCCGGACCATCATCTGGTCGTCGGCGATCAGCACGCGGATCGTCATTCTTCCGTCTCCCCCTTGGCAGGTGTGTCTCCCGGCAGGAAGGCCGTCACCTCGTAGCCCCCCTCCGGTGTGGGTCCGGTCGCGAGATCGCCGCCGAGCATGGCGGCCCGCTCGCGCATGCCCAGCAGCCCGTGTCCGGCGCCCGGTGAACGCGGGGCGGGGACGCGGGGCGCGGTGTTGGAGACCCGGACGCGCAGGCCGGGCGGCGAGAAGGCGAGCTCGATCCGCACCGTCGTGCCGGGCGCGTGCCGGATGGCGTTGCTCAGCGCCTCCTGGACGATCCGGAACGCGGACAGCTCCACGCCCGGTGTGAGCGGGCGCGGCTGTCCCGTCGAGACGCAGTCGACGGTCAGCCCGCCGGCCCGCGCGTTCTCGACGAGGGCGTCGAGGCGGGCCAGCGTGGGCAGCGGGGCGTGCGGGGCGGACTCGGACGCCTCCGGGTTCTCCGAGCGCAGGACGCCGAGGACGCGGCGGAGTTCGGTGAGCGCGTCGAGCGCGTTCTGCCGTATGCCCGCCAGGTTCTCCTTCAGCTCGTCGGTGGGCTCCTTCACCAGGTGGGGCGCGACCTGGGCCTGGATCGAGATCACCGACATGTGGTGGGCGACGACGTCGTGCAGCTCGCGGGCGATGCGGTTGCGTTCCTCCAGCACGGTGCGCCGGGTGCGCTCCTCCGCGGTCAGCACCTCCTGCTCGACGAGTGCGGCACGCGCCTGGCGCCGGCCGCGCAGGGCTGTGCCGAGCAGCACGACGACCGTGCACAGGACGACCGCGACCACCCCGGTGGACTGGTAGTCGGACGCGCCCAGCAGTCCCTGGACGGCATAGGTGAGGAACGCCGTCAGGCCCAGTGCCGCCGCGGACACCCGGGTGCGCACCCGAAGTGCGAGCAGCAGCAGCACGGCCATGTGCCCCAGGATCCCGGCCGCTGTCCAGGGCCAGGGGAAGTCGTGGGCGTTGCCTCTCAACAACTGGTGGCGCACCAGGACGGCGCCCACCACCATGGCCGCCGTCGACAGCCACCACGCCGCGACCGGCCTTCGCAGCGCGAGCACCACCGCACCGCCCTGAGGGAACCCGATCAGGAAGCCGAGCTGGGGGCCGAGACCGCCGTTGTCCACAAGCTGTGCCACGCCGCCGAACGTGATCCCGAACGCGGCGACGCAGAGCAGACCGTGCGGGAGCCAGCGCAGCCAGACGAGGGGCGGCAGCGGATCCGACCGGAAGGTCCACAGCCCCTCCCACAGCACCCTCAGCCAGCTCAGAATGCCTTGTGGGAAGGCGAGTTGGGGCCCCGTGGTCGTCACACGCCCCACCCTAGACACTGCCGTGCACATCCGCCGCCGCGTTCCGTTCCGCGCGATGCGCCCGCACCACACGCGACGCACGTCGCGTGCGGCCCCGTTCGTGCGGCCGCGTGCGGCCCGCTTCGTACGGGTGGAAGGCCGCCCGGCACACCAGCAGGACGAGCGTGAAAACCGGCAGCCAGGCGATCCGGGCGAGCACCCAGCCACCGTCGTCGGGCACGGCGTGCAGACCGGGCAGCCGGCCGAGGGACAGCCCGATGGCCGTGACCGCCATCAGGGCGGTCTGGTGCCACAGGAAGACGGTCATGGCGCAGAGGCTGAGCAGGGCGACGGCCGCCCAGGCGGCGGGCCTCCTCAGAGCGCGGCGCAGCGGGCCGAGCAGCAGCAGGGCGGCGCCGCACTGGGCCAGGCCGAAGGTGACGGCGGCGAGAGTGGGCGGGCTGAGGTTGGAGACGGGCGCTCCCGGGACGCCGACCATGGACGCCGGGTATCCGGCCCACGCGACGAGCGCGGCCGTGGCCGCCGCACCGCCCACCAGCAGCGCCCAGCACACCCCTCTGCCCGGCTCCCGGCGGGCCCAGGCGGTGCCGAGGCAGTACGGGACGAGCCAGCCGGCCGCGACATCGACCCAGCCCAGACAGGCGGGCGCGCCGAAGCCGAAGCGGAACAGGTCCACGTGCAGCACGACGGCGAGGGGCCACAGCGGATGCAGGCGGGCGACGAGCGGGGTCGCCGCGGTCAGCGCGGCGAACACCAGCAGGAACCACAGCGGGGACAGGGCCAGGCCGAGCAGGGTGCGCACGGTCGCGGTCCCGGTCCCCGCGGCCAGCGTGCAGGCGGACACGACGGCCCACAGCCCGAGCAGGGCCGCCACGGGACGGAACAGACGGGCGAACCGGGAGCGCAGCCAGGCGAGATGGCCGCCGGGGTACGCAGCCCGGCTGCGGGCCGCCGCGTATCCGCCGACCAGGAAGAAGACGGCGAGCGTCTGCAACGCCCAGGACACGGGCGCCAGTTCGGGCATGTGGCGCAGCGGGGAGTCGCCGTGCAGCGTCCCGCCGTCCGCGACGAGCGCGGTGACCAGCCAGTGCCCCAGGACGACGCCGGTGATGGCGAAGGCGCGCAAGGCGTCCACGGCCCGGTCCCTGCCCGGCGGGGTCGCGGCGTCGATACGGCGGACGAGGCCGCGCGGGTCAGGCACGGGACACCTCCGCGGTACGGCCGGCGGCGATCAGCGCGAGGTTGCGCAGCGCGGTGGAGCCGGGCCGCAGGTAGTCGCTGTGGCCGCCGCCGCCCGCGTCGAAGACCCGGGCGCCGAACGCGTCCGTCACGGGGTCCGTGCCGAAACCGACCTCGGTGCCGAGGAGTTCGAACCGTACGTGCGGGACGCCGGCGATCCAGTCGTCGCCGCCGCGCCCGGCCCAGACGGTGGCGCGGGTGCGCAGGGCGGCGGCGGAGTCGGCTCCGGTGCCGGGACTGCCGAAGAGGGCGATGTCGGTGACCGCCTCGGTCTTCGGGTGGTGGGCGGCGCGGGCGCAGACGACGGAGCCGTAGGAGTGGCACAGGAGCGACACGGGGGCCGCGCCCTTGGCGGCGCGCAGTTCGCCGACGAACGCGGCGAGTTCGTCCGCCGCCTCCTCGGCACGGCTGCTGGTCAGGGCGTCGGTGCCGACGGTCGCCGGGGTGGCGTACCCGAGCCAGGCGACGACTGCCGTACGGTCCGCGCCGGTGGCGCGCAGGGCGCGGTGGAGCGCGGCGGCCCCGGCGCGGAAGCGTGCGTACGTGTCGAGATGAGTGTCCGAGCCCGGCACGAGGACGGTGACGCGGTCGGCGCGCGCGAGGTCGCCGAACACCTCGGCGGCGCGGCCCCCGTCGCGCCCGTCGAATGTGAGGAACTGCCGCCCGTCCGCCGCCATCGCCCGCAGCGCGCGGGCCCGCCGGTGGTCTTCGTGGCCGTCCGCGACACGGGCAGCGGCGCGGATACCGGCCCGCGTGATGGCGTACCGGGCGTCCAGGGCGGGCAGTTCGGCGGCGCTGAGCGGTGCGAGGGCGGCCGGCTCGGGCGCCGGGACGGCGGACGGCCTCGCCGCGGCCGACACCGGGACGGCCACGGCCGCGGCGAGGAGCGCGGCGAGCAGGGTGCGGCGCAGGCGGGACGCCATGGGGATTCCTTCCGGTCCGAATCGCTGATCCGGAAAGGACGTTAGGAATCCGGTCCGTAGGCCGGCGTCCCGCGCGAGAGCGCACGTGCCGCGTAGCTCTCAGGTATGACGGGTAGGGGCGCCGGTCACGCCCGGAAGGCGTCCGCGTGCTCGGCGGCCCACTCGGTGAACGTCCTCGCCGGCCGGCCCGTCACCTTCTCGACGGTGGGGACGACGGTGCGGCCCACCGGCGGGGTGTTCCCGTACGCCTCCAGCAGGAATCCGATCACGTCGTCGGCCAGACCGGAGGCGCGCCACCGGCCGACGGCCTCCTCCTCGGTCAGCTCGACGAGCCGGATCGCGCGTCCGCGCGCGGCGGCCAGCGTCTCCGTCTTGTCCTTCAGGGTCAGCACCTCGGGCCCGGTGATCACGTACTCCTGTCCGCCGTGGCCGTCCTCGGTCAGGGCGACGGCCACGACCGCGCCGATGTCGGCCTCGTGGACCATGGCGCTGAGCCGGTCGGTGAACGGCTCGCGCACCTCGTCGGCCGTGCGTACGCCGTCGGCCCACTCCAGGGCGTTGCCCATGAACTCCACCGGCATCAGCACGGTCCACGGGATCTGCCCCGCCCGCACCGCGTCCTCCAGCAGGCTGAGGCCGCCGCCGTGCAGCACGGTGATCCGCCGCACGCCGGCCTCGCGGGCGAGATCCAGGATGCGCGGGCCGGTCTCCAGCGGGGCGAAGTACGGGCCGCCGAAAGTGATCAGGTGCAGGCCGGTCACGCCCTGGAGCGCGGCGGCGAGCGTGGCGGGGGCGGTGAGGTCGCCCCGGACGACCTCCACCCCGGCGGGGAAGTCGGCCTTGCCGGGGTCGCGAGTCAGGGCGCGGACGGAGTGTCCGCGGCGCAGCAGTTCGGCGACCACCTGGCGGCCGACGGTTCCGGTTGCTCCGGTCACGAGATTCGTCATGGGAAGACCGTAGGAAGGGTTGCGGTCAGCTTCTGTCCGCAAGCACCGCCCCTGTTCACCAGGCGAGTTGGGCGATCTCCTCGGCCACGACGGCGCAGGCGTCCGCGGCCGGGTCGATGAGCGGGAAGTGCCCGACCTCCTCCAGCAGGGTCAGCCCGACGGTCTCGCCCGCCTTCGCCGCGGCGTCGACGAACGCCTCGCTCACCGCCTGCGGCACGACGATGTCCGTGCGGCCCTGGACGACGACCGTCGCGATGCCCGTGGGCAGCAGGACGGCCGGGTCGGTGTGCGCGGCCCGCTGCTCGTACTCGCCCGCGGCGCCGAGCAGTTGGCGCACCGCGCCGCCGCACACGTCGAGCCCGACGGCGTGCGCGAAGTCGGCGATCGGGGCGAGCGCGACGACGCCGCGCAGGGCGGGCGGCGCGGGCAGCCGCCACGGCGAACCGGCCGGCAGGACGTGCCGGGCGGCGGCCCACAGCGCGAGCTGCCCGCCCGCGGAGTGCCCGGTGACGACGGTGCGCCGCGGGTCCGCCTGCGGCAGGGCGCGCCGGGCGAGTTCCGGCAGGGCGTCCAGGGCGGCGGCGACGTCGTCGAACGTCTCCGGCCACCGTCCCGCGACGGGCCCGGTCCCGCGCTGCTGCGGGATCTCGCGCCCGCGCCGGTACTCGACGTTGGCGACGGCGAGTCCGCGGCGGGCGAGGAAGTCCGCGAACGGGGTGACGTGCTGCCGGTCGTACGGCGCCCGCCAGGCCCCGCCGTGCAGCAGCACCACGAGCGGGGCGCTGGCCCGGCCGTCGCGCGGCGCGTAGAAGTCGACGACCTGATCGGGATGCTCCCCGTAGGCGACGGACGCGTCCGGCGCGACGGCAGGATGCGAGAACGCCGACTCTTCCTCGGCGGCGTCACGGGCGACGGGGTCCGGCATGTGCTGCTCCAACAGTCCCGCAGGTGTGGCGTATTCAACCTGACCAGCGCGGACGCTACCAGTTACGGCGGGGCCGCCGGGTCGCTGCGCGGGCTTGCCCCCGCCCCTTCCCCTACGGCCCGGCGGCCGTGGGAGGCCCCCGTCCCGCAACCGGGGCGCCGCCCCAGGCCCCGTACCGCCCTGGCGGGCGGCTTTCGGGGGCGCTGCCCCCGGCCCCCGCGCCTCAATCGCCGGCGAGGCTGGATCTGCCTGCGGCACATCAGCCCGTCTGAGGGCCCCACCCACGGCCGCCAGGCCGTAGGGGGAACTGGAGGACACCGCGCGGAGCGCGGTACCGGTGCGGGTCCGGGGCTTGCCCCGGTTACGTGATGGGGGCACCCCCCAACGGCCGCCAGGCCGTAGGAGCTTGAGGACGCCGCGCGGAGCGCGGTACCGGTGCGGGTCCGGGGCTTGCCCCGGTTACGGGAAGGGGCGGGGTGGGGAAGCGCCCCGAGCAGCGGCAGTCCAGCCCGGGGCCCCGGGGCGCAGCCCCACCGGGGGCCGGGGGCAGCGCCCCCGGACCGACCGTCAGCCCCGCAGCACCTCCGACAGCACTCGCGCCGCCCGCTCCACGTCACCGAAGCCCACGTACAGCGGCGTGAAGCCGAACCGCAGGACGTCCGGGCGGCGCAGGTCTCCGATCACGCCGCGGTCGATCAGCTCCCGCATCACCCGCGGCGCGTCCTCGCAGCGCAGCGCGACCTGACTGCCGCGTTCCGCGTGGGCCGCCGGAGTCAGCGAGGTCACGGACCCGGCCGGGACGTACGCCTCGACACACTCCAGGAAGAAGTCCGTCAGCGCCAGGCTCTTGGCCCGTACCGCGTCGATCGAGACCCCGTCCCATACGTCGAGCGACGCCTCCAGCGCCAGCATGGACAGGATGTCGGGGGTGCCGACCCTGCCCCGGACCGCGCCGGGCGCGGCCTCGTAGCCGAGGGTCATCGCGAACGGGTCCGTGTGCGAGTTCCACCCCGGCAGCGGGGAGTCGAAGCCGGCCTGGTGGCGCCCGGCGACGTACAGGTACGCCGGTGCACCGGGGCCGCCGTTCAGGTACTTGTACGTGCACCCGACCGCCAGGTCCACGCCGTGCTCGTCCAGCCCCACCGGCAGCGCGCCCGCACTGTGGCACAGGTCCCAGACCGCGAGCGCGCCCGCGTCGTGGATCGCCGCCGTCAGTCCGGGCAGGTCGTGGAGCCGGCCCGAGCGGTAGTCGACGTGATTGACGAGCGCGACCGCCGTCGTCGGCCCGAGGGCCGCGAGCAGGTCCGCGGGGTCGACGAGTACCAGCTGCTTTCCGGTCATCCGGGCGGCGGACTCGGCGATGTACCCGTCCGTGGGGAACGTGCCGGCGTCCACCAGGACGTCCGTACGCGCCGGGTCGTCGACGAGCCGCACGGCGCCCACCACCGCCTTGAAGACGTTGACACTCGTGGAGTCGCCGACCACGATCTGCCCCGGCGCCGCGCCCACCAGCGGCGCGATCCGGTCGCCGATCCGCTCGGGCGCCGTCCACCAGCCGCTCTCGTCCCACGAACGGATACGCAGCTCGCCCCACTGGCGCGTCACCACATCGGCGACGCGGGCCGGCACGTGCGCGGGCAGCGCGCCCAGCGAGTTGCCGTCCAGGTACACGGCCTCGTCGAGCGCGAAGAGCTTGCGCGCGGCGGCCAGTTCGTCTGCGGCGTCCAGCACCGCGGCCTTCCCGGCCAACGACTCAGACATGGCTGCGCGCCGTCCACAGCTCGGGGAAGACGTTCTTGCGGGCCCGCTTCTCCAGCCAGGAGACGCCCGCCGAACCACCCGTGCCGACCTTCGAGCCCATCGCCCGCCGCGTCGCCACGAGATGGTCGTTGCGCCATCGCCACACCAGCTCGCCGACGTCGGTGAGCGCCTCGCCGAGGCGCACCAGCTCGGAGTCCTGGTCCTCGGCGGCGTACAGCTCGGCCCACGCCCGCTCGACCTGCTCGGACGGCTCGTACTTCTGCGACAGGTCCCGCTCCAGCACCTCGGCCGGTATCGCGTGGCCCCGGCGCGCCAGCAGCCTGAGCACCTCGTCGTACAGACTCGGCTCGTGCAGGGCCTTCTCCAGCTCCGCGTGCACGCGCGGCGCGCCGCGGTGCGGCACCAGCATCGACGCGGACTTCTCGCCGAGCAGGAACTCCATGCGCCGGTACATGGCCGACTGGAAACCGGAGCCCTCGCCGAGCGCGTCGCGGTAGGCGTTGAACTGGGCCGGGGTCAGGTTGGCGATCGGCCGCCAGGAGGCGTTCAGCGCCTCCAGCTCCCGTACGGAGCGCCTGAGCGCGTCCATCGCCACGGGGACGCGGTCCTCCCGCAGCGCGCGGGCCGCGGTCTCCCATTCGTGGACGATCACCGTGAACCACAGCTCCATGACCTGGGTCGTGACCAGGAAGACCATCTCGCCCGGGTCGTCCGAACGGGGGTGCTGGAGGTGGGTGAGGACGTCCGCCTGGACGTAGTCCTCGTACGGAGTGGTGCCCGCGAAGTCCAGATTCGGGGCGGCGTCATGCGACATCGCTGTCTCCTCGACGAATCCGGGTAGCGGTCCGCCCCTTCCTGATCGGTGTGGGCCCCGGTCCCCACCGGCATCATAGGACGAGGTTCACACCGGCGGTCCGGTGAGATACGTCCCGTCCTCGCCGTAAGGCCAGGCGTTGGAGACGCAGCCGTTCAGGCCCTTGATCTGCTGCATCATCACCGGCGCGGGGCGGCCAGGGCCGGGGCAGCCCATGTGCTGCCGGATGCCGATCTCGTGCCCCACCTCGTGGTTGATGATCAGGTGCCGGTACTCGGCGGGTGTCCCGGCGAACGTGGGCGAGCCCAGCATCCACCGCTTCAGATTGACGACGACGCCCTCGACGGTCTCGCAGTTCAGCTCGCCGCGGGTGTTGAGGCCCTGGGCGAGGCAGAGCCGGTCGGCGGTGGCCGGGGTGGCGATCCTGATCACGAAGTCGGCGTCCGACGAGACGAGCTGGAACCGGCCGCGGCCGTGGGCGGCCCAGCCCCGGGGGTGGGCGAGGATGTCCTCGATCTCGGCCGCCGCCTGCCGCGCGGACAGGTCGATGCCGTCCTCGACCTCGACCTTGTAGCGGCGCAGCATGCCGGTGCCGGCCGCCGCGCCGGTGGCCTGCGCGGCGGTGAACGTCCCCTCTCCGGACGCGGGCACGTTCCGCGGCCCGCTCGCCTTCGGGGACGCCTTCGGGGACGCCTTGGGCGACGCGGTCCCGCCGGGGCGCGGCGAGACGGAGACGGACGGCTTCGGGTCGGCCTCGGGAGGATTCTCGGGAGAGGTCTCGGGGGACATCAGCGGTTCGGCGCGGGGCGTCTGCGACGGGGCCGCGGACGCGGCGCCGGTGCCGTCGCCTGTGCCACCGCTGCGCCAGTGGGCGAGGGCGGCGCCACCGCCGATGGACAGGACCCCGACGATCAGGCCGAGCACGAGGAGCGGGCCGAGCGGACGGCGACGCGCCCGGTCCCGGCGGGACGGGGCCCGGCGGCCACGTCCACGCCCGCGTCCGGTGGCGGCGCGCTTGCCCAAGACAGAACTCTCCCCTGGCTCGGCCGGCTTTTCTGGGGGAGAGGGTGGGGCCTCCACTCCGGCGGTGTACATCGGCTGCGGACGAGTAAATCGACAGCGCGTGCGATCGTACCCGGGAGGACGTGGCACGTGAGGCAGCGGTTCCCTGGCCCGGCCGGGTGCGGTGCGCCGATGGCAGACTTCAGCCATGAACCTTCACGAGAACCTGCTCGGCGGTCCGCCCCCGACCCACCTGCCGGAGAACGAAGAGGCCTACCGGATGCTCGCCGAGCAGTCCGCGACGCCTGCCGAGGTCGCCGCCGCGCACCCGACCTTCTCCCTGGCGTGGGCGATGCTGGCCGACGACGCCTTCGAGGCCGGGCATGTGGTGGAGTCCTACGCCTACGCCCGCACCGGGTACCACCGCGGGCTCGACGCCCTGCGCCGCGCGGGCTGGAAGGGCCACGGCCCGATCCCCTTCAGCCACCGCGCCAACCGCGGCTTCCTGCGCTGCCTGGCGGCTCTGGCGCGCGCCGCCGGCGCGATCGAGGAGAGGGAGGAGGCGGACCGCTGCTGGCAGTTCCTCAAGGACAGCAGCGACGAGGCCTACGCGGAACTGAAGCGCTAGCCCCGGCAGCGTTTCACCCGAGGCGTTCGAGGCGGGGGGCTCGGGGCACCAGCCCCGAGCACCCCAGCCCCGTCGGCGATTGAGGCGCGGGGTTCGTGGCAGAGCTCGGACGCGGTGCGTCGCAGCGGCCCCGACGGCAGCGCGGGGCCGGGCCCCGCGCAGACCGGGGCGTCACGCGTCAGGCTGCTCCTCACGGGACGGCTCCAGCGGCGGCGCCGACACCCCGCAGTTCATCCGGCACTCCGGGTGCGTGTGCTCCTCCGCCGGCGCCGGCGCCCTGACCATCGCCCAGGCGATCACGGCGCCCGCCACCAGCACCCCGGCGCACATCGGAATCGCACGCCGGAACGTCTCCCCGAACTCCGCCGCCGAGCGGTACGCCTCCGGGCCCATCCCCGCCAGCAGCGGCAGCGCCGCCACCGCGATCAGACCCGCCGCGCGGGCCGCCGCGTTGTTGATGCCGCTCGCGATCCCGGCCCGCGCGGTGTCCACGGACGCCAGGACGGTCGCGGTCAGCGGTGCCACCAGGGTCACCATGCCCATGCCCATCACCACCATGGCAGGCAGCACGTCCGCGACGTACGAGGCGCCCTCGCCGACCCGGAGCATCAGCATCGTCCCGGCGGCGCACAGCAGTGGACCGACGGTCAGCGGGATGCGCGGCCCGATCCGTTCCCCCAGTTCCCCGGACTTCGCCGACAGCAGGAGCATCAGCACGGTGGTCGGCAGCAGCGCCGTACCGGCGCCGAGTGCCGAATAGCCCGCGACGACCTGCAGCTGGAGCGCCACGAGGAAGAAGAATCCGCCGAACGCCGCGTACACGCACAGCGTCACCAGGTTGACCGCGGTGAACTGCCGGATCGCGAAGACGGACAGCGGCAGCATCGGCTCTGGCCGCCGCCGCTCGAGCAGGACGAAGGCCACCCCCACCAGCACGCCCACAAGCCCGGGCCACACCGTCGCGTCGATGAGCGCGTACGTCACCAGGCCCAGCGCCGCCGCGCCCAGCACCGCGCCCAGGACGTCGAAACGGCCGACCGCCCGAAGATCGCGCGACTCGGGGACGTGCCGCAGCGCCACCGGCACGCACAGCGCGGCCAGCGGCACGTTGAGCAGGAAGACCCAGCGCCAGCCGGGCCCGTCCACGAGCCAGCCGCCGACGAACGGTCCGACCGCCGCGCCGACGCCGCCGAGCCCCGACCACAGCCCGACCGCCCGGGCCCGGTCGTCGGGATGGAAGCTCGCCTGGATCAGGGCAAGCGATCCCGGGGTGAGCAGCGCACCGCCGACGCCCTGCAAGGCCCGGGCCGCGACCAGGATGCCGCCGTTCGGAGCCAGTCCGCACAGCAGCGAGCCGATGGCGAACCAGACGACGCCGAGCACGAAGATCCGCCGTCGGCCGTAGCGGTCGCCGAGCGCGCCCCCGAGGAGGATGAGACCGGCGAGCGTGAGCATGTACGCGTTGACGGTCCACTGCAGGACGGCCAGGTCGGCGTCGAGGTCCCGGCCGATCCGGGGCAGGGCCACGTTGACGACGGTCGAGTCGAGCAGCGCCATCCCGGAACCGAGGACGGTCGTGAGGACCACCCAGCGCCCCTGGGCCGAGGACAGCCTGATGTCCATACGGGCATCCTCCCGGCCCCCGCACCCGCGGGCTAGTCGAGGACGCCGCTTTCCCAGAAGATAGGCGAGGTGGGCCCGGCTCCGGCTGCCGAACTCGTCCGCGGCGGGGCGCTGAGGCCGCACGCCAGGGACACCGACGAGGGACAGCAGGAGGGCCCGGCACCGCGTCGCGGTGCCGGGCCCTCCGCACGGCATTACTTGATCTTGGTGCCGGTGGAGCGCAGAGCCGCACAGGCCTCGACCACACGGGCGGCCATGCCCGCCTCGGCCAGCTTGCCCCAGGTGCGCGGGTCGTAGGTCTTCTTGTTGCCGACCTCGCCGTCGACCTTCAGGACGCCGTCGTAGTTCTGGAACATGTGGGCCGCGACCGGACGCGTGAAGGCGTACTGGGTGTCGGTGTCGAGGTTCATCTTCACGACGCCGTTCTCCAGCGCGGTGCTGATCTCCTCGGCCGTCGAGCCGGAGCCGCCGTGGAAGACGAAGTCGAACGGCGCGGTCTTGCCGTACTTCTCGCCGACGCCCTGCTGGAGGTCCTTGAGCAGCTCGGGACGGAGGACGACGTTGCCCGGCTTGTAGACGCCGTGCACGTTGCCGAAGGAGGCAGCCAGCAGGTAGCGGCCCTTCTCGCCCAGGCCGAGGGCCTCGGCGGTGCGCAGCGCGTCCTCGACCGTGGTGTACAGCTCGTCGTTGATCTCGTGCGAGACGCCGTCCTCCTCGCCACCGGTCGGGGTGATCTCGACCTCGAGGATGATCTTGGCGGCGGCGGCCTGCGCCAGCAGCTCCTGGCCGATGGCCAGGTTGTCGGCGAGGGTCTCGGCGGAGCCGTCCCACATGTGGGACTGGAAGAGCGGGTTACGGCCGGCCTTCACGCGCTCGGCGGAGATGTCGAGCAGCGGACGTACGTAGCCGTCCAGCTTGTCCTTCGGGCAGTGGTCCGTGTGCAGCGCGACGGTGATGTCGTACTTCGCGGCGACGATGTGCGCGAACTCGGCCAGGGCGACGGCGCCGGTGACCATGTCCTTGTTGTGCTGGCCGCCCAGGAACTCGGCGCCGCCGGTGGAAATCTGGATGATGCCGTCGCTCTCGGCCTCGGCGAAGCCACGCAGGGCGGCGTGCAGGGTCTGCGACGAAGTCACGTTGATGGCCGGGTAGGCGAACTTGCCTGCCTTCGCCCGGTCGAGCATCTCGTTGTAGACCTCGGGAGTCGCGATGGGCATGTGTCCGCTCCTTGTGATGTGCGGGTATGTGGTGCTGGCCCTGACCTGGGGGCGACGTCATCGTCGCGGCCTATCTTTCCAGACTCTCCGCCCGGGTCCACAGAGCCCGTCGCGCCAGGATGCGCCAAGGGCGTCCTGTTTCACGTGAAACAGGACGCCCATCGACATCAGCGCAGGTCAGGATGGCCTCAGGCGAGACCGAGCTCTTCGAGCGAGTAGGCGTTGACGTAGGTCAGGCCCGCCTCGGCGATCTTCGGGGCGGCACCGCGCTCGACGATCACGGCGACGCCGACAACCTCGCCGCCCGCCTCCCGTACCGCCTCGACAGCGGTCAGCGGGGAGCCGCCGGTGGTGGAGACGTCCTCGACGACGAGACAGCGACGGCCCTTCACGTCCGTGCCCTCGATCCGGCGCTGCATGCCGTGCGCCTTGCCCGCCTTACGGACGACATAGGCGTCGAGCCGCCCGCCGCGGGCGGCCGAGGCGTGCAGCATCGACGTCGCCACCGGGTCGGCGCCCAGCGTCAGACCGCCGACGCAGTCGTAATCGAGGTGGGCGGTGGCGTCGAGCATGACCTGGCCGACCATCGGCGCGGCCTCGCCGTCGAGCGTGATCCGGCGCAGATCGATGTACCAGTCGGCCTCGATGCCCGACGAGAGGGTCACCTTGCCGTGCACCACGGCCTTGTCCTTGATCTGCTGGAGCAGCTCAGCGCGTACGTCAGTCATGCCCATGAGCTTAAAGCCGCCGCCAGGTCCAGGTCGTCGTGACCTCTAGCGGCTCGATCGGGGTAACGAGTTCGGGGTGGGTGTTCAGACCGTTCGGAGGGCCGGACTGCGGCTCCACGCAGACGGCCTCGGCCTGCTCGTCGTAGATCACCACCCACTCGGCGCGGCTCGCGACCGTCAGCTCCAGCTGCCCCGGCCACGTCAGGGTGACCGACAGGCCGTCGGGCATGCCGAAGCAGTCGTCCCACGGTCCGGGCAGCGGGTCGATACGGCGTCCCGTCGGCAGGTGGTCCTCGCCGCGCTCCTCCTGCCACGCCGGTGCGAAGTCGATCCGTACGTCCTCGCCGCTACCGAGGTTGCGCAGGAACCAGGGGTGCCAGCCGGCCTGGGCGGGGAAGGACGTCCCGTACGTCTCCACACCCATCGCGAGGGTCAGCGACTCAGCCGTCAGCTCGAAGGTCTGCGTGACCCTGCCGGTGTACGGCCAGGGTTCGGCGAGATCGTAGGTGAACGCGGCCTCGCTCTTGCCCGCCGTCGCGGTGCGCCAGGCGGTGTCGCGGCCGGTGCCGTGGATGGCGTGCGGAGCCGCGTTGAGCGGGAGTTGGTGGACGACGTCCCCGTTGCGGAACTGCCCCTCCCTGGTGCGGCCGCACCAGGGGACCATGGGGAACGAGCCGTACCGCTCCCCCTGGCGCAGCACCTCGATGCCGCCGATGCGCAGACTTCCGATGCGGCAGCCGTTCTCCGGATGCACGGTCAACTCGACGTCGCCGGCGCCCAGCCGGACGCTCTCTTCGCTACTCACACGACGACACTAGCCCGCACTACTTGCGTCGGCGCAGCACACGGCCCACGACGACCGCGGAAGCGAGCGCGAGCGCCGCGGCGGGCGCGATCCACCGCAAGGCGGCGCCGGAGCCGGACGCGTCCGGGCCCGGGGTCGGCGCGTAACGGCCGCGCGGGGGTGCGTGGTCGACCTCCTCGGCGCTCCGGCCGATCATGGTGCGCCGCGCGTGGGCCGCCTCGGCGGCGGGCTCCGCGGGGAGCTCCGACAACTCCTCCAGACCGTCCAGGTCGTCGAGGTCGTCCACGTCATCCACGTCATCCACGTCGTCGGCGGAGACCGCGGAGGCGTCGGAGGCATCGAGGCCGGCGGCCGGCGCATCGAGGTCGGCGAACTCGTCGTCGGCGTCCTGTCCGAGCGACGGCGGGGGTACCGGTCCGTCGAGGACGGAGGGAGCGCCGGGCGGGGCGCAGTCCGGCTCGGCGGGCTGCTCGGAGGACGCGTCCGCGTCCAGGGCGTCGTCGGACGCGTCCTCGGGCGACGCGCTCGCGCCGTCGGAGGCCGCGACCGCGAGCGCCTCGGCGAACCGGTCCAGAAGGCGGTGGGCGGCCGTCGTCCGCGCGGACGCCCCGAGGGCCGCGAGCCGGCCGTCGGCCGTCGACGAACCGCTGAACGTCAGCGTCGTACCTCCGTCGGTCGGCTCCGGGCGTACCGTCAGCACGATCTTCACCGAACCGCTGCCGCGCGCCTCCGCGCCGTCGCCCTCGGCCACGAAGGAGCCCTCCTGCTCCACGAGGTGCAGGGCGCCGCGGTAGGTGATGGTGTGGCTGCCGACCCGGACCTTGAGCCTGCCGGTCAGCGGCCCCGCCGCCCGGTCGGCGTCCTGTTGGAGCCCCGGAACGCAGCGGGCCACCCGGCCGGGGTCCCGCAGCACCTGTCGGAGGGTCTCAGCCGGAACGGGTACGAACACCTCATGCTCCATGGAAGCCGAGCCTACTCAGCCGGGCCCGCCGCGTCTGCCTTCGCGCGCCGGTTCGTCGGCGCAGCGCTGCGTGCGGGGCCTCAGGGGGCGCCTTTTGAACAGCCGGCGCCCGGCCGGTGACCTCAGCGGACGTATCGGGGGCGTACCAGGGTCGACGGTTCGAGGCCCGGCACGCGGGTGCGCTCGGCCGCCCGCCCGTAGGCGGCGAGTTCGGCGGCGAGCGGCGAGCGCAGCGGCGGCACGCCACGGTCCAGCACGAGCCGCGGGGCGCCGCCCGCCGAGGCGAGCAGGAAGCCCCCCCGGGGCGCGGTCGCGGTGCTGTTCCGGAACCGGTCGGGGCCCGTGTCCGCGCGGCCTCTTCCCCGCCCCGGACAACCGTTCAGGTACGCGGTGGTGGAGAAACCGGCAGCCCGCAGCGTCGCGTCGACCGTCCAGTACGTGTGCGGCCGGGCGGCGGGCCCCGCGTGGACGGCCAGGCGCCCGCCCGGTGCGAGGACCCGGCGGGCGAGACCGTAGAACTCCAGCGAGTACAGCTTGGTGCCGGCGGTGATGCCGGGGTCGGGGAGGTCCGAGACGATCACGTCGTACTGCCCTCGCTGCGCGCCGCGCAGCCAGGAGAAGGCGTCCGCGGTGACCACACGCAGCCTCGGGTCGTCGTAGACATGGCGGTTGAGCGCGGCGAGGGCGGGATCGGTGCGGGCGAGGCCTACGAGCCCGGCGTCCAGTTCGACGATGGTCACCGAGCCGACGTCCCCGTATCCGAGCGCCTCGCGTGCGGCGAGGCCGTCGCCGCCGCCGAGGATCAGCACACGCTCGTGCCGCCCGTTCATGGCCGGGTGGACGAGCGCTTCGTGGTAGCGGTGCTCGTCGCGGCCGCGCACCTTCAGCCACCCGTCGAGGTACAGGTCGGGCGCCTGGGACGGCCGGCCGGTGAGGACGACCTCCTGCACGCCGGTGTGCACGGCGACCCGCACCTGGTCGCCGTAGACCGCGCGGCGCGCGGCGCGCTCGAAGTCGCCGACGAGGGCTGTCGCCAGGGCGAGCAGCGCGAGCACCACCCCGTTCAGCACGAGCAGCCGCAGCCGCCAGCGCGCCGACATCTCCGCCCGGAACAGCCACAGCACGAGCACGGCGCCCGCCACGGCGTTGACCGCGCCGGTCGCCAGCGCGCCCGTCAGCTCGCCGAGCCAGGGCAGCAGCAGGAACGGGAAGGCGAGTCCGCCCACCAGCGCGCCCACGTAGTCGGCGGCGAACAGATCGGCGACGGTGCCCTCCGCGTCCCGTCGCGAGACACGCTGGATGAGCGTCATCAGCAGGGGTATCTCGGCGCCGATGAGAACCCCGATGGCCAGGGAGAACGCCACGAGCGCGACGCGGGACCCGCCCGCCCAGGCGAAAGCCGCGTACAGGACCATCGCGGAGGCGCCGCCGACGAGCGCGAGCACCGCCTCCAGCACCCCGAAGCCGACCGCGGCACGGCAGCGCAGCCGTTTGGCGAGCAGCGAGCCCACACCCATCGCGAAGACCATGACGGACAGCACGACGGACGCCTGGGTGACCGAGTCGCCGGTCAGGTACGAGGCGAGCGCGACGAGTTCGAGCTCGTACACCAGCCCGCACGCCGCGCAGACGAAGGCCGCGGCCAGCACGAGACCGCGCCCGGCGGCGGGGCTCACGGGCGGCGCCACCGCGTTGCGGGGTGGGGAGGTGCGCTGCCGGCCGATCATCCCCGCCACGCTACGTCACAGTCCACATCCGCCCTGTCACCCACAGGGGTTGACTACAGGGCCGCACGGTCCGGGCGGCGCTCCACACGCCGGCTCTGGGGGCCGTGGTGCCGCAGCACGCCGACCCGCGTACGCGTGACCACCAAGCGGCTCTCCTGCGGGTACGCGTGCCAGGTGCGCCAGCGCACCTGGTCCTCGACGCGCTGGGCCAGCATGGCGGTGAAGGCGTGCGGCGAGCCGGGAAAGGTGCCCGCGAGGCCATGGGGATGGTCGGCCACCAGCGCCAGCAGTTCCTGGGCCCGGACCGCGAACGACTGCTCCGACAGCGTCTCGACCCGGGCGGCGAACTCGTACTCCCAGTCGCCGAGCCGCTTGGCCACGCCGAGGGGCAGCGGCGTGCTGCTGCCCGGGATGCAGGCGACGGTCTCCGAGCACGAGCCGTCCTCCTGGTCCAGCAGCACCTGGTGGGACGCCCCGAGGAGTCGCAACTGAAGCCTGGAACCGAATAGTTCGAGGTCGAGGACGGCAAGGGCGGGCAGCGGCTCCCGGCCGAGCGCCCAGGCGAGGTCGTCGGCACGGGTGTCGGTGTAGGCGGTATCGATGGTCGTGAGCATGGGGTCGGCTCCGCATACGCGCTTCGGCGGGTGGACACGTGGACCTGACGCCCCGGAGACGGGGCGCACGACATGGGGGGTGGCCTGCTCGGGTCCACAGAAGGTCCGAGGGCTGGATGGTTCCAACAGGTTCCACAGTGAGGGAATCACGAATTACGCGACAACCACAGCCTTTTTACCCAACTTGGCATGGTTTCCATCCCCTCGGGGGCCAGGCGGTTCATGTGTTCAACGAATGACAGGGCCCGTGGGGCACGTGAAGTGCCGCCTCATCCTGGGCACTTGTGCGAGGAGCGGCCAACGCGAAGGTGCCCGGCGGGAGTTCACCCGCCGGGCACCTTCACCGGTCGCGGACCAGCTGCCCCGTGTCAGCTGCCTCCGCCACATCCACCCCCGCCGCCGCCGCACGAGGACGAGGAGCTGCCGCACGAGGAGGAGCCGCCGCAGGAGGAGGACGAGCTGCCGCCGTCACCCGCCCACCAGCTGCTCGACCCGCCGCTCCCGCTGCTCGACCCGCCGCTCCGGCGCCTCCGGCCGCTGCCGGTCCTCGCCGCGCTCCGGCCGGCGGACACGGCCACCACAAGGGCCACGACCACCACCAGCCCGACAGCCACAGCACCGAAAATCACCATCACACCCACCGTCCTTCGCATTCCCCCGGTGGGGGTACCTCCCAGGCCCGAAGGCTCTGGGGGAGAGTCCCCCGCGACGCTGCGCGACCGCTTCCTCTGGTCGTGTTCCTGTGACGCTCACCTGCGTGACAGGGGGATTCCCTCGGCCTCCCGGACCCAAAGCAGACTTGAGCAAGTCCAGAGGTTCGGCCCAGGATGGCGCCCATGACAGGACGCGAACCCGGATCACGACCGCTGCTGAACCGCAGGCTGGCGGAGTTCGGCACCACGATCTTCGCCGAGATGTCCGCGCTGGCGGCCCGGACCGGGTCGATCAACCTCGGACAGGGCTTCCCCGACACCGACGGCCCCGAGGCGGTCAGGGAGGCGGCGGTCCGGGCGCTGCGCGACGGACGCGGCAACCAGTACCCGCCCGGCCCCGGCATCCCCGAGCTGCGCACGGCGGTCGCCGACCACCAGCTCCGCCGCTACGGGCTCGTCCATGACCCCGACACCGAGGTCCTGGTCACCGCGGGCGCCACCGAGGCGATCGCGGCCGCGCTGCTCGCCCTGGTGGAGCCGGGCGACGAGGTGATCGCGCTGGAGCCGTACTACGACTCGTACGCCGCGTGCATCGCCATGGCGGGCGGTACGCGGGTGCCGGTGACCCTGCGCCCGCAGGAGGGGGCCTACCGGCTCGACCTCGACGAGCTGCGGGACGCGGTGACCCCCCGCACCCGGCTGATCCTGCTCAACACGCCGCACAACCCCACCGGCACGGTCCTGACCCGCGAGGAACTCGCGGCGATCGCGGCCCTCGCCGTGGAACGGGATCTGCTGGTGGTGACCGACGAGGTGTACGAGCACCTCGTCTTCGACGGCGAGCACGTGCCGCTCGCGTCCTTCCCCGGGATGCGCGGGCGCACGGTCACGATCTCGAGCGCGGGCAAGACGTTCTCCTTCACCGGCTGGAAGGTCGGCTGGGTGACGGCCGCACCCGAGCTGGTGAGTGCCGTCCGCTCGGCGAAGCAGTTCCTGACGTACGTGTCGGCGGGGCCCTTCCAGTACGCGGTCGCGGAGGCGCTGCGGCTTCCGGACACGTACTTCGACGGCCTGCGCGCCGATCTGCGCGCCAAGCGCGATCTGCTGGGCGCGGGGCTCGCGGCCGCCGGTTTCACGGTGTACCGGCCGGCCGGGACGTACTTCGTGACGACCGACATCCGCCCGCTCGGCGAGGCGGACGGCTTCGCGTTCTGCCGGTCGCTGCCCGAGCGGTGCGGGGTCGTCGCCATCCCGAACGCGGTCTTCTACGACCACCGCGAGCAGGGCGCCCCGTTCGTGCGGTTCGCGTTCTGCAAGCGGGCAGGCGTGCTGGAGGAGGCGGCCTCCCGACTCAAGACGCTGGCCGCCTGACAGCCACAGACGTACCAGCAAATGTACCGGCCACACGGCCTGGTTGCTCCGAGCCGCCGCGCTCCCGCACTCGACTGCCGCCTGGTCGACCGGGACACCGGTGATCAGCAGTCATATCACGCAGCCCGCCTGTCGGCGGACACGCTTCCATCAGCTATCAACCGGCGCCGCTAGGCCCGGTGACAGCGCCCCCGGATCATGCAGGACAGGGGCAGCAAAGAGTCATACCGGCCCCGAAGGATGCGAACCCGAGCTGGGCTCTACGAAGAAGGTGATGTGCGGGCAGTACCCCTCCTCGGTCAGCCAGGCGCGGGCCCGGCCGCGCTGTCGCTCATCGCGGAACCGGTGGTACCGGCTCCAGGAGCGTTCGTCACCAGCGAGGACGTCCTTGAAGCGCCGGAAGGCGCCCCGCCCACCGATGGCGATCCGCAGCCTGTCGGCAAGGGCGGCGTCCTCGACCTCTTCGATGAACAGCTCCATGTCCCGGTAACCGGCCCGGGACCCCAGAGCCGGCACGTACAGCCATCGCTCGGGGCCGTCGTCCTCCTCGGCCTCGGGCCCAGGCCCCGGCTCATCGGTGAACGCAGGCCAGCACTCCCCGGTGGACAGATCGATCCGGCCACCGGACTCGGCCGGGTCGCCCTCCAGCAGCATGGCGAGCATCTCCAGATCGACCGCGAGCGGGCGCAGGAGGGGGATCGCCGCGTCTCCCGTGGCCGCGCGCAACCGGTCCGCCAGCTCCTCATCGCCCCGGAAGCCGCGCTCCTGGAGCGCGCCGAGAAACAAGGCCGCCATCTCCGCAGCCCCCGGCAGGCCCTGCGCCGCGGCCCCGGCCACACCATCGCCGGCCAGCTGCAGCACCTCACGCACGGGTCCACGACGCAACGCCGCAAGCAACGCCACTCCGTCCTGCGCATGGAGCGCGCCACGCAGGGCCCGCAGCCCGTCCTCGCCCCATCCCTCAACCACGACCCCGACGGTAACGCGCCACCGAGGACGTACGACGCCGGGACCCATCGGATTACCTCCGCCCGGCTCCGTGCCAGTGCCAGCGCACTCGGCGCCTGGGGGCAGGCGGTGTTGCCCGGTCAGCGGCGCCGCTTGCGGCCGCTCTTGCCTGAGGAGCGCCGAGCCTTCCGGGCGCGGCCGACGCGGGCGCCGTGGGTACCCAGTGCCCGGGCCGCCAGCTGCCTGAGCTCGTCGAGTCCGGCCCGGTCCGGGTGCGCGGAGTCCGACGCGGCGGCAACCGCGTCCCTGGCCTGGGAGCCCTGGGCGCGCAGCGTCTCCTCGGCGCCGTCCCCGCCGCCCGCCAACTCCACGAGCTGAAGCAGGCTCTCGGCGAGCACCAGCAGAGACTCTGCATCGGTCATGTCCTCTGGGGACAGCAACTCACGGTGCGCCAGCGCGTTCAGCGCCAGCGGCGCCAGCTGTGTGTCTCGTCGCAGCGTGCGCAGCAGCCGCTCGCCCTCACCGTCCGGCAACGCCGCCAGCAGCACGTCGAGCATCGCCTGCATACGCGTGCGGAAGGTCATGGTCCTGACGGCGTCGGTCAGTTGCCGCAGGGCACCTTCCCGCTCGCCGCGGGCCGTGATCCAGCCGGCCAGCTCCGTACGGGCGGCGTCCGGGTCGTAGTCCTCGGCCAGCACCCCCAGCAGGCCGGCCGCCGGCGCCTGGGCCAGTTCACCGACCAACGGTGCGTCCCTGCCGGCCGCCAGCAACCGTTGTCGTACGGCCCGGGTACCGAGCTCGGTGAGACGGATGAGCTCGACCGGCCCGGCGGTCAGCTCCTCTCGCCGGGCATCGGCACGCTCCCGCGCCGCCGGTCCGTTGCCGCCCCCGCGACGCCCAGCAGCTCTGCGAGCTCCGGCGGCATGTCCGCGAGCAGCTCGGGACCGGCATCGGAGAGTTCGATGTCGAGGAACACCGGATCGGCCATCCCACGGTCACGCTCGATCGCGCCCAGGTCGTCCAGCAGGTCGAGCACCGCGCGCAGGTCCCGGTCCGCGTGCTCGAACCACATCCGGTGCTGAAGGTCCAACTCACGGCACAGAACGGCACGCCCCCTGGCCGATCCCGATCGACGAAAGACCAGGCCATCCCAGCCGGCTGCCCCGACCAGGAACGACCACGTCCGGCGACGGCGGTGCCGACGGCACGGGCACGGCCAGCGGGCAGTCCCTCGTCAGCGGGCGTCCGCCTCGAGCTCCGGACGCGGGAGTTCGTCGAGGTCGAGGGTGAAAGTGCGACCGTCGGCCAGGGGGATGGGGAGCTTGCCCGTGCCGTACTTGTGGGTGTGCGCCGCGATGTAACCGGTGCCGGTCGGCTGAGTGTGGAGGACGACTTCCTGGGCGTAGGGGTCCACGACCAGGTAGATCGGGATTCCGTAGCGGCCGTACTTCGCGGTGCAGTCGTCGTAGTCCTTGCGTGCGGAAGAGGTCGAGACGACCTCGGAGATCAGCAGGACGTCCTCGAAGCTGTAGCGCTTGCCTTCCTTGCGTGCGTCCTCGCGCAGGATCGCGAGGTCGGGGGCGGAGTTCTCGTCGGCGGGGAAGTCGATGTAGACATCGGAGGTGACCTTCGCGTGACGGCCAAGGGCAAGAGCGGAGTCGATCTGCATCGACCTGATGGTGCTGGAGTGCTCTTCGCTCTGCGGGGTCATGATCACCTTTCCGTCGGCCCCGAACAGGACCGTGTACCCCTTGGGGAACTCGGTGTGCACGATCGCGTCGACGCTCATGGACGGCTCCTTCCCGTGTGTGGTCAGGATACGACGGACAGTGCCGCGTCACCGAGCCCGTCGGTACGGCCGGCAGACCGGTCCGGACAGGTTGTGCGGCCGCCGGTTTCACGGTGTACCGGCCGGCCGGGACGTACTTCGTGACGACCGACATCCGCCCGCTCGGCGAGGCGGACGGCTTCGCGTTCTGCCGGTCGCTGCCCGAGCGGTGCGGGGTCGTCGCCATCCCGAACGCGGTCTTCTACGACCACCGCGAGCAGGGCGCCCCGTTCGTGCGGTTCGCGTTCTGCAAGCGCAGTGAGGTCCTCGAGGACGCGGTCGCGCGGCTGAAGTCCCTGGCCGTCTGAGGAACGCCGGTACGCACGAGGGCCCGGCGGTCTCCCGCCGGGCCCTCGCGTACGCGTGATGCGTCAGGCGTCGTCGGCCGGCTTCTCCTCGCCGGCCTCCTCGGCCTTCTCGGCCTTCTCCAGGCCCAACTGGTCGACGATGAAGCGGTCGAACTCGATCGACGCGCGCACCCAGCTGACCGTGGACGACACGAAGTGCTCCAGGCTGACGCCGGTGCCGATGAGCATCTGCGCCTCACCGATGAGGCGGAGGGACTGCTCCTTCGTCTCCTCGTCCTCGTGCAGGTGCGTGTAGACCTTCGGCCACAGGGTGCGGCGGTTCCAGTCGTCGATGGTGTCGAGGAGCTTTGCCCGGTCCTCGACCGCGTGCGGACGGTCGTAGAAGGTGCGCACCGAGAAGACCTGCTGCTCGTTCTCGCCGCGGAACATGAAGTACGTGCGGAAATCCTCCCACGGCGCCGCGAGGTCGCCCTCGTCGTCGACGACGTACTTCAGCTCCATCTGCTCGAGCAACTGCTTGACCAGGTCCTGGTCGGGAACGACGGGGCCCGCCGGTCCTGCGGCCTGGGGCTGGGGCTGGCCCCCGAAATTCGGAATCGAGGACGGATCGATGGTCACCGTGTATTTCCCTTCGTACGGATGCCGCCATCCTCTCCCATCCCCGCCCGTGCGTGGCAAGCCCCGCCACACCCGATCCGCTGCCGGCTGATCCCTCCGGGGGCTCCGCCCCCGCGCCCCGATCTCCCCCTACGGCCTGGCGGCCGTGGGGAGCCCGCACCCGCCAGGGCGCAGACGCACGGGGCCTGGGGCGAAGCTCCCCGAGGGGCGCCCCGCTCCCTTACTCCGCGCCGTCCCCCGTCGCCGCTCCCACGATCAGCTCGTCGCCGAAGCGGTCCACCCGTACCGTGTCGCCCTCCTTGACCTCCCCCGCGAGGATCTCCTTCGCGAGGCGGTCGCCGATCGACGTCTGGACCAGCCGGCGCAGCGGGCGGGCGCCGTACGCCGGGTCGTTGCCCTCGTCGGCGAGCCATTGCAGCGCCGCCGGGGTGACCTCGAGCGTGAGCCTGCGCTCGGCGAGGCGGCGGGCCAGCCGGTCGATCTGGAGCCGCGCGATGCGTGCCAGCTCGTCCTTCGACAGGGCCGAGAAGACCACCAGGTCGTCGAGGCGGTTGAGGAACTCCGGCTTGAAGGTGGCCCGCACCACCTCCAGCACCTGCTGCTTCTTCTGCTCGGCACCGGTCAGCGGATCGACCAGGTACTGACTTCCCAGGTTGGAGGTCAGGATGAGGATGGTGTTGCGGAAGTCCACCGTCCGCCCCTGCCCGTCCGTCAGCCGTCCGTCGTCGAGGACCTGGAGCAGGATGTCGAAGACCTCGGGGTGGGCCTTCTCCACCTCGTCCAGCAGCACCACGCTGTAAGGGCGGCGGCGCACTGCCTCGGTGAGCTGGCCGCCCTCCTCGTAGCCGATGTAGCCGGGCGGCGCGCCGACGAGGCGGGCGACGCTGTGCTTCTCGCCGTACTCCGACATGTCGATGCGGACCATCGCCCGCTCGTCGTCGAAGAGGAAGTCGGCGAGCGCCTTCGCCAGCTCGGTCTTGCCCACACCGGTGGGGCCGAGGAAGAGGAACGAGCCCGTCGGGCGGTCCGGGTCGGCGATGCCCGCGCGCGTACGCCGGACCGCGTCGGACACGGCCCGCACCGCCTCGCCCTGGCCGATCAGCCGCCGCCCCAGCTCCTCCTCCATGCGCAGCAGCTTCTGCGTCTCGCCCTCCAGGAGGCGGCCCGCCGGGATGCCGGTCCAGGAGCCGACCACGTCCGCGATGTCGTCCGGGCCGACCTCCTCCTTGACCATCGTGTCCTTGGACGCCTCCTCCTCGGCCTCGGACGCGGCCTCCAGGTCGCGCTCCAGGGCCGGGATCTCCCCGTAGAGCAGCTTGGACGCGGTGTCGAAGTCGCCGTCGCGCTGGGCGCGCTCGGCCTGGCCGCGCAGGTCGTCCAGCCGCTCCTTGAGCTCACCGACGCGGTTGAGGCCCTGCTTCTCCTTCTCCCAGCGTGCGGTCAGCCCGCGCAGCTCCTCCTCCCGGTCGGCGAGGTCGCGGCGCAGCTTCTCCAGGCGCTGCTTGGAGGCGGGGTCCGACTCGTTCCTCAGCGCCAGCTCCTCCATGCGCAACCGGTCGACGGCGCGCTGCAGTTCGTCGATCTCCACGGGCGAGGAGTCGATCTCCATGCGCAGCCGGGAGGCTGCCTCGTCGACGAGGTCGATGGCCTTGTCGGGCAGGAAGCGTGAGGTGATGTACCGGTCGGAGAGGGTCGCGGCGGCCACCAGCGCGGAGTCGTTGATCTGCACCTTGTGGTGGGCCTCGTAACGGCCCTTGAGGCCGCGCAGGATCGCGACGGTGTCCTCGACCGTCGGCTCGGCGACCAGCACCTGCTGGAAGCGCCGCTCCAGCGCCGGGTCCTTCTCGATCCGCTCGCGGTACTCGTCGAGGGTGGTGGCGCCGACCATGCGCAGCTCGCCGCGGGCGAGCATGGGCTTGAGCATGTTGCCGGCGTCCATCGCGGAGTCGCCGCCTGCGCCGGCGCCGACGACGGTGTGCAGCTCGTCGATGAAGGTGATGATCTGCCCGTCGCTGTCCTTGATCTCGGACAGCACGGTCTTCAGCCGCTCCTCGAACTCACCGCGGTACTTCGCGCCCGCGACCATCGCGCCGAGGTCGAGCGCGACGAGCCGCTTGTCGCGCAGCGACTCGGGCACGTCGCCCTTGACGATGCGCTGGGCCAGGCCCTCGACGACGGCGGTCTTGCCGACGCCGGGCTCGCCGATCAGCACGGGATTGTTCTTGGTGCGCCGCGACAGCACCTGCACGACGCGGCGGATCTCCTGGTCCCGGCCGATGACCGGGTCGAGCTTGCCCTCGCGGGCGGCCGCGGTGAAGTCCGTGCCGAACTTCTCCAGCGCCTTGTACTGACCCTCGGGGTCGGGCGTGGTCACCCGGCGCCCTCCTCTTGCCTTCTCGAACGCGTCCAGCAGCTTCCTGTCCGTGGCACCCTGCCCGGACAGCACTTCCCCGGCCTGCCCGCCCTTGGCGGCGATGCCGATGAGAAGGTGCTCGGTGGAGACATAGTCGTCGCCCAGCTCCTTGGCGCGCCGGCCGGCGTCGGCGATGACGGCGAGCAGCTCGCGGTTGGGCTGCGGCGGCGCGACGGTGGAGCCCGTGACGCTGGGCAGCGACGCGAGGAGGCGCTCGGCCCCGGACCGGACGGCGGCCTGGTCGGCGTCGACGGCGGCCAGCAGGTCGGTGATGTTCTCGTTCTCCTGCCCCGCCAGGAGGGCGAGCAGCAGGTGCGCCGCGGTCAGGTCGGCGTGCCCGTCCTGTACGGCCCGGTTGCTCGCCGCATTGATCGCGTCACGGCTCTTGTTGGTCAGCTCGGCGTCCACGTGCCCTCTCTCCTCCTTGCTGATGGGCTCTCCCCAGCTATGACTGAGTCAACCTGCACAAAGTTGAGTCTACTCCACTCAGGGTGTTGACGGACAGCCCGCGGAGGTAGGTTCCGCCCCATGGCCATCGATCCCCGCGACCCCGGCGCGTCCTACCTCGGCTTCTGGCGCGAGTACCACATGTCCACCCTGACCACCCCGCGCCCGGACGGCACGCCGCACGTCGTGGCGGTGGGAGTGACGTACGACCCCGAGGGCGGGACACGCGGGCTGGCGCGGGTGATCACCAACAAGCACAGCCGCAAGGTCGCCAATGTGCTGGCCGCCGGCCCGCAGGGCGCACGGGTCGCGGTGTGCCAGGTGGACAAGGGCCGCTGGGCGACGCTGGAGGGCGTCGCGACGATCCGCACGGAGCCGGAGGTCGTCGCCGACGCGGTGAGCCGCTACGCGGAGCGGTACGGGCGTACCCCGACGCCCAACCCGGACCGCGTCGTCATCGAGATCGCGCTGACCCGCGCGATGGGCCGGGCGTAGCCGGCCGCGCACCGGAGCGCCCTGCGGAAGGGTCTCCGGGCAGCACAACGGCGCCATCGTGTTTCAGGTCCACGATGGCGCCGCTGTGTGGGGGAAGCACCCAAGCGATTTGAAACGACGGGGGAATCGCTCAGGCACTGCGGGGGGTGGCGGTGGTGCCCGGTTCGACGAGCTGGTGATCACGCGCGTCGAGGTTGACGAAGATCATGCCGTACCGGATGGCGCAGCGGACGGGCTGCGGGGCTCCCCGCGGCCGGCGCAGGCACCGGTAGGCGCGGACGTCCTCGTCCTCTTCGCGGGCGACGACGATGGGCTCTCCGAACAGGGTGACCATCAACGAGTCGCCACGGTGGGGGATTGCCGTGACGAGGTCGATGAAGTGCCACCCGGAGCGATATGCCGTCGCCATCTCCCGTCGGAAGACCCTGTCGTCCGGGGGTATGGTCATGCGTCCGCCTTCGCGGGCGGGGCGTCCCAACCGCTGTCCGGCGGCCCGGCGACGGCCTGCACACTGTCCCAACCGCTGTCCGCCGGGAAGTCGGCCAGATGGAACCCCGTGGCACCCAAGACGCCGAACGCCACGGTCACAGAGAAGACAGCGGCAAGCACCGAGCGAAGCATTCTTTCGCGCATAGTCGGCTTCGTCCTCACTTGATGGTTTCTTCTCCCCCGCATCACAAGACGATGGCTCATTCAGGCATGTCAATGCCACAGGGTCGATGCATCATGTTCCTGTACGTTCAAGACCCTGGGGGGTGGAGATTTGCCGCAGAACACCATGAAACCGACACATCCCCATGCGGTCACCGATCTCTGTGACGAAGGAGCACGGCTCTACGTCAGTGCTCTCAACACCGGACGGATCAGCCGATCCGACGCGGAAGTGGCACCCTGCCTCCTCGAATTCGCCCTGTTGCATCCGGATCCGGACGATGCGAACTGGCTGCGCCCCGTCCCCCCGTCCGTCGCGCTGGCGCAAAGACTGCACCCCATCGAGCGGGAGATCGTGGACCGCCGGCGGCTGTCCATCGAACTGACCGACGCGTTCGAACCGTTCATGGCCATCAGTGCCCAGAGCCCGGCGAGCACCCATGCCATCACGGTGCTGGAAGGCTTCGACCGGATCAACGCCGCGCTCAATCTCGCCACAGCGGAGTGCCGCACGGAAATGCTGACGATCCAGCCCGGCGGGGGCCGCAGCGCGCACGTCCTGACCCAGGCCCTGGAGCGGGACCGCCCGCTGATCGACCGCGGCGTCAGCATCCGCACGCTGTACCAGCACACGGCCAGGTACAGCCAGGGCACGCTCGCCTACGTCGAGCGCATATCCGCCGGCAAGGTGGAGATCCGCACCCTTGAGGAACTCATCGAGCGCCTCATCGTGTTCGACCGTACGGTGGCGTTCATTCCCGCACGGGACGACCGCCGGGTGGCCCTGGAGCTGAGGCACCCGGGACTGGTCGAGTACCTCATCAAGGTCTTCGAGCAACTCTGGCGGCGCGCCGTGCCGTTGGTGGAAGAGGTCCCGTACGACCCCACACCGGACGGCATCTCGGGCGTCCAGCGGTCCATTGCCAGGCTCCTGATCGAGGGCCACGTCGACGAGGCCATCGCCCGTCGTCTGGGGATGAACGTCCGCACCTGCCGCGCCCATATCGCCAAGCTCGCCGCCGCGCTCGGCAGCGGCAGCCGTGCCCAGCTCGGCTTCCTGATCGCGAAGTCCGGCATCCTGGAAGCGGAGTGCCTGCCCGGCGGCGCGAACGACTGATCACCCCTCAGTACCGGACGGTTTTACTCCACTATGCCTGCGGCGGGCGCGCCGGTACCACCGTCATCTTGTTGCAGTGCAGCAACCGGAGCATCGAGCAGCCCCGACCGCACGATGCTCACCCCCAGCTGCACGCGGTTCGTGCTGCCGAAGACCGCGGACAGGTGCGCGACATGCTTGCGGCAGGTGCGCACGCTGATGCCGAGCCGTCGCGCGACGACCTCGTCGGCGTATCCCTCGGCGAGTAACCGCGCGATGGCCGCCTGCCGCTCGGTCACACCGTCCACCGTGGAAGAGGACGGCGTGGCCCCGGACGTCTGCAACGCCTGGTGCCACAACCGCTCGAAGACGGAGACCAGGTACTCGACCAGGGCCGGCTGGCGGAGCTCCAGCGCCGACGAGAGGCCGTCCGGGGCGGCAGGGATGAAAGCCACGGCCCGGTCCATGACGAACATGCGCTGCGGCAGGTCGCTGAGGCTGCGCACCTCAAGGGCGTCACCGACCTGGTGGAGGAAGCTCTTCAGCGCCGGGCTGTGCAGCGAGGCGCGCCCGTACAGGCTGCGCATCCGCACGCCCTTGTCCCGTAGCCGCAGATGCTTCGGCAGGGCCTCGCGAAGGACGGACTCGCTGCGCACACCGGGCTGTATGCACAGCAGCTCCGTCCCGCACGCGTTGACGGCGCTCTCGACCGCCGCATTGATCCGGGGCAGCCCCTCCAGCACCGCGATCCCACCGGTGCCGGCCGCCGGCTGCGGCGTCCCGATCGCGCTGAACCGCTCCAACGACCGCGCAACCCTCGCCTCCCGCGTCCTTGACGCATGGATCTCCGCCTCGATGTCCTCCAGCGCCGTGTGCAGCGCCACCGACGGTGGTGTGGGCACCAGCCGCTCCAGGTCGTCCGGGTCAGGGTGCAGCAGGCCCAGGTCGATCAGGCACGGCGCGTCCGCCACCTCCCCTCGCCGCACGCAGCCGCGTCGCAGCGCCTCGCCGTAGACCGAGGCGCCCGCCTCGCACAGCTCCGCCAGATCATGCGTGTGATGCGCCATCCCCGTCCCCCCGGACGCCACGTGGACCACCGACGACTTCAACCGGTGATCCTACGAGGCCCGGTGGCGGACGCAGCCGTCCAAGAGACGATGACAGCCGTGGCCGTACGAGGGGGTCGTACGGCCACGGCCGGTATGGAGGCCGGACCGATCCCCGGAGTGGTGCGCTCGCGCCTCAAGTGTGCCCCTCGGGCCGCTGTCACCCATGCTGCCTTGCTTCCGACACCGCTAGTGCAAGGGCGAACAGGGCCAGCGTGACCAGCCACGCAGCCATGCTTCCGGCTGGGTAGAGGGCGATGGCCCACCAGGTGTGGGTCGCGTGACCATCGGGTTGGTAGGCGCGGCCAAGGATGAGGTTGGCGATGAGGAACATCAGGCCGGCCGCTGCGGCGGTCGCCTCGTTGGTGAGACGTCGTGTGAGGAGGGCGAGAGCGAGGAGGAGGGTGATATTGCGAGCGACGTCCATCCCCACGACCAGCCCGGCTGCCTGGGCGAGCACGACGGTGAGGAGGACAGCACCGGATTCGAATCGGCGAACGGGCACCACAGCCGTGCTTTCGGCTTCACGTAGCCGTCGTTCCAAGCAGTACATGACGGCGACGACAGCCAGGATCGGGGTGAAGTAGGCGAGGCGAACTCCGGTCAGACCGCCGACGAGGCTGGGAACGGGAACCTCGGTGGCGCCGACCGTCCAGCACACCAGGACGAGCAGAGCGAGTGCCAGGGGCACGGCCCACCAGCGGCGCACTGTGACTGCGTAGAGGTTCATGGGGCGACCTGCCTGCAGTGCTTCTGGCTCGTGGCTGCCTTGTTGAACCAGGCGGTCTGCTCTTCGGCAGGAAGCCGACGGATCTCCTGGAGTGCCGCCCAGTCTCCGCGGGGCAGGCCATTCCTTACGGCCTGTTCGTTCACCCCCATCACCAGCGCGGCCCACGCGGCGGCGGGTGAGCCCGGCTGTCCGCAGTCGGTCACACCGCCGAACGCGGCTGTCCCCGCTACTGCGGACTCCGCCAGATTCGCCGCGTACTGCTGACGGTCGTTGTCGGCTCGGTCCGGAGGAAGCGACCAGTGCAGCGGCCATGTGCCCGGTTTGAGAGGCAATTTCTGGGATCTGACGCTCAGCTCCCGCGGGGCAGGTATCCCTGCGATCTTCAGTCGTTCGATCGGAGCCAGCGCATCGCGGCGCAGCTGTTCCACGTACGGCTGGTACTCCGGCGGCGCGCATACTCTTGGCACCTCTCCGGTGCAGGCCATGGCGACGCTGCGGGGACTCGTCGGATGGTGGTAGCCCCAATCGATCACCAGGACGCGTCCGCCGACCAACGTGGCGGCCGCCACGAGGATGCTGACGCCCACGCCCCATACGCGTCGGCGTACACGGACCAGGAGGCAGGAGGCGAGGGCGAGGCCGGCGGCGACGAGCCACGGCACGGTGTACACGGCGGTGTCGCGTACATCGGTGACGGTCGATGTCCCGTCGACGAAGCCTCCCAGGTGCCGCACCCAGGGGCTGGACAGTGTGTGCGGGATGGACAGCCAGGCCCAGCAGCCGATTCCGGCGATGGGTGCTGCGATGCTCCTGGGCAGGATGCCTCCGAGGCACCAGCCGATGAGCAGCCAGCCCAGGGGGAGAACGAACAGATGGGCGACGGCGAGCCACCCGAAGCTGTCAGGCCACACACCCACAGCCCTGCGGGCCAGCACGAGGGCCCCGACGATGAGGGCGAGGTGCAGTGTCAAGACCGGTGTGGCGGCCCGCAGGAGTTGTTGCGGGATGCTGCGTGCGCTGGTGGCTCGCACACCGCCCAGCAGACGGTGGCGGCCGGCTTCCCATGCGGCGGCCCCTGCTACCGCAGGCGCGATGGTCGCCAGACCATAGGCTGCCAGCTCGCCGGATTCCACTCCGTATCCCGAAGGCACGGGGTGAGCGACGTCGCCCATGTACATGCCGATATAGAGCCACGCGGGGAGCAGCAGCCACGGTGCGGCCGAAGCGCGGAGATTCGCCCAGGTGATCATTCGGTCGCCTCCAGCAGCGAGGCGTAGGCGCTCTCCAGTCGGCGCCCCGGCGCACAGTCGGGCTGGGCGTGGGCGGCGAACGCATCAACCGCTCCTCTGAACCTTGACCGCCCCGCTTCGAGCACCACGACCTCGTCGAAAGCCTGGTCGATGTCGCCGATGTCATGGGTGGAGACGATGACGTGGACCGTGCCTCGCAGCGAGATCAGCAAGTCGAGGAACCGGCGCCGCTGGTGTGGGTCCAGTCCTACGGTGGGCTCGTCGAGGAGTAGCAGCTCCGCATCATGGACGAGTGCTTGTGCAATGGCGATCCGCTGCTGCTGACCACCGGACAGCGTCCTGATCTTTTTGTTGATCTTGTCCGTGAGGCCGACTCGCTCGATCGCCTCTGGCGCGGCGCGCCAGGCGTCACGTTCCCTCATGCCCTTGAGCCAGCCGATATAGGCCACATGCTCCCTGCACGTCATTCCCGGCAGGAATCCGGGGCGCTGCGGCAGCCAGGAGACCTTGCTCCGGTAGGCCCGCTTGTGCCTGCGGTCGTTAGGATCAAGGCTTCCGTAGCTGATGAGCCCGGACTGCGGCTTGGCGGCACCGGCGCCGAGGGAGAGCAGAGTGCTCTTGCCCGCGCCGTTGGGTCCGAGGAGGACGGTATGTCCAGGTGAGAACTCCAGATCAAGCCGGTCGAGGACCGGGCGAGAAGTGCCTGGATACCGGAAGGTGCAGGACTGGAAGTGCAAGGGCATGGGTGGTACCTCGGCGCCGGAAGGAAGGCACCTTCGGCCCCACTCGCCTGGGCTGCGTGGGGCCGAAGGAGCAGGATCTTTAGTAGTAGACGGTAAGCGAGTTGACCCAGAGTCTTCCGGTGGCGGCCGCCTCGTTGACGGCGAAGTAGTAGTCGCCGGAGCCGTGATCGGACCAGTTGCCGGTAGAGGTGTAGCCGGCGCCCCTGAAGCAGTTCGTGAACACCGCCGTCGCGTAGGCCGGGTCAGGGCCGAAGGTGTCCTTACGGAGGCGGACTTCAGCGCCGCTGTAGGAGCCGGAGCAGCCGGTGAACGTGATCGTGGTGGTGCCACCGCCGTCGTACCAGCGGCGGGATTCGAAGCCGGGTGCGACTCCCGACAGGGAGCTGGACCAGCTCGCTGCGTGAGCGGGTGCCGCAACGACACCGAGAACAGCTGCTGCGCCGAGCACAACGGCACCTATCCGGCGACCTGACTCACGCAAGGCAGCAGTGCGTACAGATTGCATGATCCCCCCAGGGGTCGTCTTGTGCGGACAACGAGGACTGCATGTACGCGATCAATGTCGTTGACCGGCACACGAATCCCCCCATTTGGTCTATCGAGATGCGGCCCCGGTGAAGATGTGTTCGCTCACCGACATGGCGTCGCCGTAGGCCGGCGCCCACCATGTCTTCAGCCGTCTCGCCGGCGACTCTCTCTTGGCCACGGCGCAGCCGCCACCGTCATCTTGTTGCACTGCACAAAGTGGAGCCGCGCAACGCCCATCCAGCGGGAGCGAGTACACCCTGCCCATAACTCCCCTGTCTCACCTGCGGGTTAGACTCCAGGTCACCAGCCGGAGCGGCCTCGTGCCAGGGCGGGACCGACCATCCTGCCCGGCGCGCGCAGGGCCGGTCGGGGCGGCGGATGACCGGGGGCGACGCAATGGGATCAGACATGTCCGGGCTGGGGCTCTCCGCTCCTGAAGAGGCCGTGTACCGGCACTTCCTGAGGAATCCGGACACCTCCGACGACGAGATCCACACACTGCTGGGCCTGGATCGGCACGAGGTGCGCGCGGGCGTGCACCGCCTGTGCGCGCTGGGGGTGCTGAACCGCACCGGACCGAACGCGCTGGCCTCCGCGGACCCGGAGACCACCGTGGAGCGCCTCACCGACCTGCGTCTGCGGGAGCTCCACAGGGAGCTGGCCCGGGTCACCCAGGCGCGGCACCTCGTCGCCGAGCTGCGGCAGGAGCAACCCAGGGACGGCGTCTGCGCGGCGCGCGTCGAGCGGCTGGCGGACGTCGAGCGGATCCGCGCCCGGATCGACGACCTCGCCTTCTTCGCCCGCGAGGAGATCCTCTCGGTCGAGCCGTACGCCGAGCTGACGCCCGAGAACATCGCGCACGCCCGTCCCCTCGACCAGCGCTGCCTGCGGCGCGGCGTGCGGATCCGCAGCGTCGTGCCGCGCACGGCGCTCGACCACCCGCCCACCGCCGGCTACCTGCGCGAGCTGGCCTCGCAGGGCGCGCAGATCCGGGTCGCGCAGACCGTCACCGAGCGCATCCTCGTCTACGACCGCAGCACCGCCCTGGTGCCCGCGGACCCCGACGACACCACGCGCGGCGCCCTGCTCGCCCGTGAGGACGGGCTCGTCGCCAACGTGCTCGCCCTGTTCGAGAAGATCTGGAGCCAGGCGGAGCGCCTGCCGCCGCACGGCCAGGGCGGCCACGGCCCCGAGCACCCGACCGAGCTGGAACAACGCGTCCTGGAATCGATGTGCCGGGTCAGCAAGGACGAGATCGGCGCCCGCGAGCTGGGCATCTCCGTCCGCACCTACCGGCGCCATGTGGCCGACCTGATGCAGCTGCTCGGCGCGGCGGGCCGGCCGCAGGCCGCCCTGCTGGCCCGTGAGCGCGGCTGGATCTGAACCTCACCCGTGAGGGTCCGGCAGTGACCATCCGCGCAGCGCGCGGTCCCGCAGCGCCCCGGCCACCGCCGCGCGCGCCGCGTCCGGACCGGCCCCGAGCCACAGCGTGATCCGGTCCGCGGACACACGCGTGGCGCAGGGCCATTCCGGCGGCAGCAGGGCCAGCAGGCGTATCACCGTCAGGGGCGCGGCGGGCGCGTCCGCGGCCCGGCGCACGACACGGATCTCCGCCTCGTGGCCGCCGTTCCCACCGCTCATGACGCGGGGCCGAGAACCGGAGCCGTACGGACGCCGAACTCGCGCCGCAGGGCGGAACGCGCCGCCCAGTAGCCCGACATGCCGTGCACGCTGGGGCCGGGTGGCGTGGACGCCGAGCACAGGTACACCCCGCGCAGGGGTGTCCGGTAGGGGTCGAGCCGGGGCACGGGACGCAGCAGCGACTGCGTGAGGCTGATGGCTCCCGAAAGGATGTCGCCGCCCACGTAGTTCGGGTTGTACGCCTCGAACCCGGCGGCGGTGACGGCCCGTTCGGCCAGGACCGTGTCCGTGAAGCCGGGGGCGTGCCGCTCGATCGCGGCCCGGATCATCGGCAGCGGGTCACGTGTGTCGCCGTTGGGCACGTGCGCGTACGCCCACACCGGCCGCCTGCCCCGCACCTCCCGCCCCGGGTCGGTGACGGCGGGATCGACGAGCATGACGAACGGTTCGGTGGTCGGGACGCCGCGCGCCGCGAGCGTCTCCTGCCGCAGCATCGTGGCGCGGCTGCCGCCCAGGTGGACCGTGCCCGCGCGGCCGATGTCCGGGTCGCGCCAGGGGATCGGCGCGGAGACCAGGAAGTCCGCCTTCGCCGCGCCGGGGCCGTACCGGAAGCGCGCCAGGGCCCGCGCGTAGCGGTCCGGCAGCCTGTCCCCGGCGAGCGCGAGGAAGCCCTTCGGCGCCACGTCCAGCAGGACGGTCCGTGCGCCCTTCAGCTCCCGCAGGTCGGCGACGGGCGCTCCGGTGCGGATGCGGCCGCCGTGCGCCACGAGGTCGTCGGCGAGTGCGCGGGCGATGGCGGCACTGCCTCCCCTCGGCAGCGGCCAGCCCGTGCTGTGGCCGAGGTGTCCGAGCAGCAGGGCTGTCGCACCGGAGGCGAGGCTGGGCAGCCGCCCGACCGCGTGCGAGGCCACACCGGTGAGCAGCGCGGCCGCCTCCTCGGTCGCGAACCCGTGGAAGGGGCTGCCGTGGCGCAGCACGCGCGGCGCCAGCAGGGCCGGGGCGGCGAGGCCGTCGGGCCGGGAACGCTGCCCGGACAGCATGAAGTCGACGACGCCGGTGCTGTGCGCGACCAGGGGTTCCATGAGCCTGCGCCACCGTGCGCCGTCGGCGCCGAGTCCGGCACAGGTGGTCGCGAGGTCGCGGTGGGCGAGCGCGGCGGGCCGCCCGTCGAGGGGATGGGCGTAGCTGATCGCGGGCTGGAGGAGTTCCACCCCGCGGGCGGCGAGGCCGAACTCGCGGAAGAACCGCGAGGCGGCGGCCATGGGGTGCACCGCGGAGCAGATGTCGTGCACGACCTCGCTGTCGAAGAGCGAGGCGGTGCGCAGTCCGCCGCCGATGTCGTCGGCGCGTTCACGGAGTTCGACGCGCAGACCGGCGCGGGCCATGGTGACCGCGGCGGCGAGTCCGTTGGGGCCGCTGCCGACGACAGCGACGTCGACGTCCGTCATCCGCCCGCCGGCCTCTCGGGGGTTCCCCGGCCCTGCGGGGCCTTCTTCGCCTCGGCGAGCAGCTTCAGCCCCGCCCGGTCCGTCCCGGCGGGCCGGCCGCCGAGCCGGTGCACGACCGCCCAGGTGGTGGTGCCGGGGAAGGCCCCCGCGAAGACGGAGGCGTCCCGCGTCGCCCCGTTGTGCCAGCGCAGCTCGCCCGCGCTCTGCCAGGACACCGCGGGTTCGCCCAGCGCCCCGTCCACCAGCAGGCCCTGCACGAGGCGCGCCACGGCCCGCGGGGTCGCCCACAGGCCGCCGGCGGGCAGGATCGGACCGGTCATGGTCCAGGGGGTGCGGGGCCGCCCGAACAGGCCGCGGGCGGTCAGCGTCCGGTCGGCGGGCGGCCGGGCGGTGACGTCGTCGACGCCGAGCGGCGTGAGCACGTGCGCGCGCAGCAGTTCCTCGTACGTGCCGCCGCCGGCCGCCTCCAGGGCGGCGCCGAGGACGGCGTAGCCGAGGTTGGAGTACTCCTCGCCCGCGCCCGGCTTCCGCACGGCGATCGCGTCGAGCCGCCGCAGGACCCTGTCGAACTCCTCGGCGTCGAGGGTGGCGTACGGGTCGCGGGGGTCGGTCGACGTCGGCAGCGGATGCAGGCGGGGCAGACCCGAGGTGTGGTCCGCCAGCTGCCGCAGCGTGATCTCCGATCCGGCGGGAACGGCCGGAAGCCATGCGGTCAGCCGGTCGTCGGGGTCGAGCCGGCCGGCGTCGGCGAGCCGCGCCAGCAGGGTTCCGGTGAGCGCCTTGGTGAGGGATCCGATCTCCACGTACGCGTCCGGGTCGTGGCCGTGCTCGGCCCGTACGGGACCGGTTCCGGTGATCGCGCACACCGGCGCGGGACGCAGCAACCGCCTCATGCGCCGGTCCACTTCCGCAGCAGCGCCAGGCGCTCGGTCGGCTTCGGGGTCGTACCGCCGGCGACCCTGCCCCACGCCGTGAGCGTCCGGGGGGACGCGGTGCCGTCGACGAACCGGGCGAGCAGGTCCTGCGAGAGGGCGAACTCCTCCTCGACGTACGCACCGGCGGCCGCCGAATGGACGGCCAGCTCCTCGGCACCGTGGGCGGTCTCGAGCCGCAGCAGCATCTCCGGCGGTTCACCGGCGCCGCCCAGCGCCGCCGTGAGGACGGTCTCCACGGCCAGCGCCAGCCGGCGGCGGGAAGCGCTGCGCACCGGGGCGCCCTCGACCGTCGCCGAGCGCAGCTCCGCCCATGTCCAGGCCCGGTGGCCGCCGGCCGCCGCGGCCTCCATGCCCTGCTCCGTCAGCCGGACACCACGGCCCTCGGTGCCCGGCGGGGCGCCCACGTGCACCGCGTCCTCGGTGATCCAGAACAGTCCGACCATCGCCACAGTTGACTCCCGTTCATGTTGTACGTCCCGTCCGGGCGGGCGGCACGGCCGCCTGCACCCGGACGGTCAGCCTGCATTCTCGGCAGAGGCCGTCCGCGCCGCCGTCACGGCGGACTGTTCCGGCCATCCGGCCCGCTCCCGTACGGAGGCCCCGACGCGGTCGCGGACGCGGTCCACCAGTCGGATCCCCGCGGCGAGCGGCCGGCTCAGGAAGATGAGGTCGCAGGCCACCATCGTGAGGGCGAACCCGGTGAGCCCCATGAAGAAGGCGATCGACAGGTGGAAGCCGATCGACGCCACGGCCGCCCAGGGACGCAGCCTCGGCACGAGCACGCCCAGCGGGAAGTAGACCAGGAACAGGGTGGTGGCGTAGGTGCCGACGATCACCAGCAGGTCGTTCTCGTACACCAGCCGTGAGAATCCCGGGAGTTCGAACTCGGGGATGCGCATGATGTAGAAGAGCGCCGTGCCGTCCTGCCACAGCTTGCCCTGCACCTTGTAGAGGCCGCTGGTGACGTACACGAGGCAGATCTGCACCGCGACGGCGAGCACGCCCAGGTTGTGCAGCGGGTTCTGCGCGGCGCGCAGGCCGGCGGGCAGCCGGTCCTTGATGCGCCCGGCCAGGCCGCTCGTCAGGGAGAGCCGGTCGTAGCAGCGGGTGAGCATCAGCATGGGGATGACGAGGTACGCGAGGTTGTCGCCGCCGTCGAGCAGGAACTGGTCCCGCTGGTACACCGACCACAGGAACACCCAGTGCAGGGCGAGCAACGGCCGTCCGCCGACGCCCAGCATGACGGCGAGCGCCAGCAGCATGCCGAGGTGGAAGACCAGCTCGAACCAGGCCGTCGAGGTGCTGACCGCGTAGAGGCTGAAGGTGCCCGTCTCGTCCAGGACGGTGAGGAAACGGCTCCAGGACTCGACGCCCGAGGGGCCGAAGAGATAGTGCCGGTCGGCGTACTGCGAGGCGTAGAACATGAAGCCGACGAAGCCGAGCAGGGCCCGCGTGCCGGAGACGCCCAGGACGGCGAACGGCGTCGAGCCGAGCCGGTCGAGCGAGGTCAGGGAACGGCTCGCCGAGGCGCGCAGCCGCGCGCGAAGTGAGGTGATCACCGCAGTTCGTCCGCCTTCTGCCAGTCGAAGTCCTGCACCTGCACCGTGTCCTTGCCTGCCTTCGCCGGGGCGTTGCGCTGCGACCAGGGCGGCAGTTCGCGCACGTACATGCGCACCTGGATCCGCCGGGGGTCACCGCCGCAGGCGTCGGGCATCTGGGTCAGGGAGTAACGGGAGAGGAAGCGGACCGCGTTGTCCTGCGCCTTCTGCTCCTCGGGCATCAGGCGGACCTTCCCCTTCGCGTCCTTCTGGTCCTTCGCGATGTCGTCCTTGTGCTTCTCCCGCAGCCGGTCGAGCAGCGGGTCGGTCGCGTTGATGGACTGCATGGGCGCGGAGACCAGCCGCGACATGCGGGAGGGGAAGAACCTGCTCTCCTGTGCCGCGCGCACGTAGGGAGTGGTGACGTCGTGGTAGTCGGTGACGCTCCCGTCCCGGCACTGGGCCCGGGCCAGCACGCCCCGGTCGTCGGCGAGGGGATCGGGCGCGAAGAGCATCCAGTTCTGCAGGAAGTACGGGTTCAGATAGCCCTTCACCTTGTCGAAGTGGCGGACCTTCAACGGGGTGGCGGGGGCCTGGGAGAAGGAGGCGAGAGCGAGGTGAAGGCCCAGGAGGGCGGCGCCGCCGAGCAGCACCACCCTCCTGATCACGAGATGACTCGTCACTTGTCGAAGACCTCTTCGACGGTCGGAGCGCCCGTGCTGGTGGTGTCCGCCGGGGCGGAGCCGAGGCTCGCGATCCGGACCACGTTGCCGACCTGGCTGCGGATGGCCTGCGTGCCGGCCAGCGCCTTGCCGTGGACGACCGCGGCCTTGGCGACGGAGCCGATCCACATCGGCTTCATGTCGGCCTTCGGCTCGGCGCTCTGGGCGGCGGAGGCGGTCACCGACGGCGCCGCGGCCTGGGCAGGGGCCTGCATGGCGAGCAGGGCGGCGACGCCGCCGAGAACCACACCGGCACCGGCAATTGCCTTCTTCACTGTTTCTCCCGTTTGTTCTTCTTCTCGGTCCGTCAGTTCACTGCCAACCGTTGACCGGCTTGCACAACTGGTCGATGGGCGGTGGCAGCCTGCGGTCGCCCGTGTGCTTCTCGCAGAATTTCTCGAGCGCCCGCCCCACCAGGCCGTGCGAAGCGTTTTCGCGTATCGACGCCGACAGCACGGGCCGCTGCTCCGCGGTGGCACCGGCCGTACCTGTCGATCCCCAGACGATGGCCGCGGACGCGGCCAGGACGACGATCGACCTGACGCGAACCGAATGACGTCTGGACTGCGCGTTCACTTGCTTCCCCCTTGACCTGACGGGTCGTTCTGACGAGGAAAACAATGCCACTGGAACAGCAGCGTCGGACCGGTTGCTCATGTCAGCTTCCTGCACGCGGCCCGGCACCTTCCTGCCGCGCCGCCCTGCCCCCGGACATGCGAAAAGGGGCTCGTCCACGAGAGCCGAAAAAGTTCGGACGGCGATGTCGAGAAACCGTGACCTGCTCCGTCCCCGAGGTGAACGCGACCACAATGGGTCGTACCAGCACCGAGGAGAAACACGATGGCCAAGTACCTGCTGCTCAAGCACTACCGAGGCGCCCCGGCCGCGGTCAACGACGTGCCCATGGACCAGTGGACGCCGGAGGAGATCTCGGCCCACGTGCAGTACATGAACGACTTCGCGGCGCGGCTCGAGAAGACCGGCGAGTTCGTCGACGGTCAGGCGCTCGCCCCCGAGGGGACGTGGGTCCGGTACGACGGCGAGGGTCGCCCGCCGGTCACCGACGGGCCGTTCGCCGAGACCAAGGACCTCATCGCCGGCTGGATGGTGATCGACGTCGACAGCTACGAGCGCGCCGTCGAGCTGGCCGGGGAGCTGTCGGCCGCTCCCGGGGCGGGCGGGAAGCCGATCCACGAGTGGCTGGAGCTGCGCCCGTTCTACGGGGTGTCGCCCACCATCACGGAGTGACGCCTCCGATGGACGAGGTCCTGCTCAGGAGCCTCACGCCGAGCGTGCTCGCCGTCCTCGTCCGCCGCGGAGCCGACTTCGCGGCGGCCGAGGACGCCGTACAGGAGGCGCTGGTCGAGGCGGTCCGCGTCTGGCCGGCCGACCTCTCCCCAAGCTCTTCGAGCAGGGGATACCCCATGCGGGACCCGAAGGGCTGGCTGGTCACCGTGGCCTGGCGCAAGTTCCTCGACGCGACCCGCGCGGACGCCGCCCGCCGCCGGCGTGAGGACCTCGTCGACGAGGAGCCGGTGCCCGGGCCCGCGCCCGCGGTGGACGACACGCTCCAGCTCTACTTTCTGTGCGCCCATCCGTCCCTGACGCCGTCGTCCGCGGTCGCGCTCACGCTGCGCGCGGTCGGGGGGCTGACCACCCGCCAGATCGCCCAGGCCTACCTGGTGCCCGAGGCCACCATGGCACAGCGCATCAGCCGGGCCAAGCGCACCGTCTCCGGCGTGCGGTTCGACCAGCCCGGCGACGTCGCCACCGTGCTGCGCGTCCTCTACCTGGTCTTCAACGAGGGCTACTCCGGCGACGTCGACCTCGCCGCCGAGGCCATCCGGCTCACCCGGCAGCTCGCGGCCCGGGTCGACCACCCCGAGGTGGCGGGGCTGCTCGCCCTCATGCTGCTCCACCACGCCCGGCGCGCCGCCCGGACCGCGCCCGACGGCAGCCTGGTGCCGCTCGCCGAGCAGGACCGCGGCCGGTGGGACACCGCGTCGATCGCCGAGGGCGTCGAGATCCTGCAGGCGGCCCTCGCCCGCGACCGGCTGGGCGAGTTCCAGGCCCAGGCCGCCATCGCGGCACTCCACGCCGACGCACCCACCGTCGAGGAGACCGACTGGGTGCAGATCGTCGAGTGGTACGACGAGCTCGTGCGCCTGACCGACAGCCCGGTCGTCCGGCTCAACCGCGCGGTGGCCGTCGGCGAGGCCGACGGACCGCGCGCCGGCCTGGCGGCGCTCGCGGCGCTGGACGACTCCTCCCCGAGCTCTTCGAGCAGGGGACACCCCATGCCCCGCCACACCGCGGTGGCGGCGTACCTCCACGAGCGCGACGGCGACCTGGAGACGGCGGCACGGCTGTACGCCGAGGCGGCCCAGAAGGCACCCAACCTCGCCGAGCGAGATCACCTGACGCGCCAGGCCGCCCGGCTCAACGCCCGCCGGACTCGCTGACCGGTCGCGCTCGGACTTTCCCTCGGCACCAGGCGCGGCCCCATGGCCGGAGCGGTGGCCTCGAAGTGAGTACCCGGGCCTCTCCACCAAGAGCCGAAAGGGCCGGAGAGCATTCGCTCTCCGGCCCTTTCGGCACACACTGCTCAGGACGATCTGCCGCCCTGGTCGGGCCGCTTGGGACGCCACACCACCAGCGCGCTCGTCTGCTGGACGTCCTGGTACGGAACGAGGTCGCGCCGGTAGGAGGCGTGGACCTGCGCCTCACGCTGCTGCATCGCCGCCGCCGCGCCCTCCACGGCCGCCGACAGCTCGGCGACGCGGGCCTGGAGCGCCGCGACCTGGTTCTCCAGCTCGATGATGCGCTTGATCCCGGCCAGATTGATGCCCTCGTCCTGCGACAACTGCTGGACGGTGCGCAGCAGTTCGATGTCGCGGGCAGAGTAGCGCCGGCCCCTTCCGGCCGTGCGGTCGGGGGAGACGAGACCCAGGCGGTCGTACTGCCGAAGAGTCTGCGGGTGCAGGCCCGACAGCTGCGCTGCCACCGAGATCACGTACACCGGCGACTCGTCGGTCAGTTCATAGGGGCTGCGACTGCGTCCCGGACGGCCCTCCATGTCATGCTCCCTTCGCGGCCTGGAACAGCTCGGCCCGCGGGTCCTCGTCCGCGGTGGCTTCGCGGTAGGCCTCCAGCGCTTCCTTCGCCTTGTCGCTGAGCTCGGTCGGCACGGCCACCTCGATGGTGACCAGCAGGTCCCCGCGCGTGCCGTCCTTGCGGACGGCGCCCTTGCCGCGGGCGCGCATCGTCCGGCCGTTGGGCGTGCCCGCAGGAAGCTTCAGCGTGACCGCGGGACCGCCGAGGGTGGGCACCTTCACCTCGCCGCCGAGCGCCGCCTCCGCGTAGGTGACGGGCACGGTGACGGTCAGGTTGTCGTCCTTGCGGCCGAAGACCGGGTGGGCGTCGACGTGGACCACCACGTACAGATCGCCGGCCGGTCCGCCGCGCTCGCCCGGTGCGCCCTTGCCGCGCAGCCGGATGCGCTGCCCGTCGGACACACCCGCCGGGATGCGCACCTGCATGGTGCGCGAGGAGCGGGCGCGTCCGCTGCCCTTGCAGACGTCGCAGGGCGTCTCGGCGATCAGGCCGCGGCCCTTGCAGTCCACGCACGGGTCGGTCAGCGAGAAGGATCCGCTGCCGCCGCGCGAGACCTGGCCGGTGCCGACGCACGTCGGACACACGCGGGGCGTGCCGTTCTTGTCGCCGGTGCCGGAGCAGGCCTTGCAGGGCGCCTGGCTGGACATTCGCAGCGGGACCGTGGCCCCGTCGACGGCCTCGGTGAAGCTGAGCGTCACCTCGGACTCGATGTCCTGGCCACGGCGCGGCTGCGTGCGCGCACCCGCGCCGGCGCCCCGGTTGAACAGGCCGCCGAACACGTCCCCCAGGCCACCGCCGAAACCGCCGGCGCCGCCCTGGCCACCGCCCGGGGCGCCCCCGAAGAGGTCGCCCAGGTCGAAGTTGAACGTGCCGCCGGCGCCGGGACCGGCCCGGAAGCCGCCGTTGCCGAACAGGGCGCGGGCCTCGTCGTACTCCTTGCGCCGCTTGGGGTCGCCGAGGATGTCGTTCGCCTCGGAGATCTCCTTGAAGCGCTCCTCCGCCTTGGCGTCGCCCTTGTTGGCGTCCGGGTGGTTCTCGCGGGCGAGCTTCCGGTACGCCTTCTTGATCTCGGCCTCGGTCGCGTCCTTGGGGACGCCGAGAACCTTGTAGTAGTCCTTCTCGACGAAGTCCTTCGTGCTCATCGACGTCCCTCCTCCCGGACGTGTCGTGCGTCAGCCCTCGTCCGGGCCACCGCTCTCCTCGTCGGCCTTCTTCTCTTCCTTGGCCGCCGACGCCGTGCCCGGCTGGGGCTCGGCCACCGCGACCCGCGCGGGGCGGATCGTGCGCTCGCCGATGCGGTACCCCGGCTGGAGCACCGCGACGCACGTCGTCTCCGTGACGTCCGGCGCGTACGAGTGCATCAGGGCCTCGTGCACGGTCGGGTCGAAGGGCTCGCCCTCCTTGCCGAACTGCTGCAGGCCCATCTTGGCCGCGGCGGTCTCCAGGGACTCGGCGACGGACTTGAACCCGCCCACCAGCTCCCCGTGCTCCCTCGCGCGGCCGATGTCGTCGAGCACGGGCAGCAGCTCGGTCAGGAGCGTCGCCGTGGCGATCTCCTTGACCGTGACCCTGTCGCGCTCCACGCGGCGGCGGTAGTTCTGGTACTCGGCCTGGAGGCGCTGGAGGTCGCCCGTGCGCTCACCGAGCGCCGAGCGGGCCTGGTCCAGCTGCGCCGTCAGGCCGGCGATCTTCGCTGCGTCCCCTGCCGGGGCCGCCGAGCCCTCCTTCTCGGAGGACTCGGCGGAGTCGGCGGCGTCCTCAGGGGTGGCGCCGGAGGGGACGTCGGGCTTCTCGTCGAAGCCCGGGGTCTCCTCCGTCACGCGGCACCACCCTTTGCGTCCTTCTCGTCGTCCACGATCTCGGCGTCGACGACGTCGTCGTCGGCCTTGGCCTCACCGGCGGCACCGGCGGCCGCGCCCTCGGGGGCGGCGTTCGCGTACAGCGCCTGGCCGAGCTTCTGGCTGACCGCGGCGACCTTCTCGGTCGCGGTGCGGATCTCGGACGTGTCCTCGCCCTTGAGCTTCTCCTTCAGCTCGGCGACGGCGGTCTCGACCTCGGTCTTCACCTCGGCGGGAACCTTGTCCTCGTTGTCCTTGAGGAACTTCTCCGTCTGGTAGACGAGCTGCTCGCCCTGGTTGCGGGTCTCGGCGGCCTCGCGGCGGCGGTGGTCCTCGTCCGCGTACTGCTCGGCCTCCTGGCGCATGCGGTCGACCTCGTCCTTCGGCAGCGAGGAGCCGCCGGTGACGGTCATCTTCTGCTCCTTGCCCGTGCCCAGGTCCTTCGCGGTCACGTGCATGATGCCGTTGGCGTCGATGTCGAAGGAGACCTCGATCTGCGGGACGCCGCGCGGGGCCGGCGGCAGACCGGTCAGCTCGAACATCCCGAGCTTCTTGTTGTACGCCGCGATCTCGCGCTCGCCCTGGTAGACCTGGATCTGCACCGACGGCTGGTTGTCCTCGGCCGTCGTGAAGATCTCGGACCGCTTGGTCGGGATCGTGGTGTTGCGCTCGATGAGCTTGGTCATGATGCCGCCCTTGGTCTCGATACCGAGGGACAGCGGGGTCACGTCGAGGAGCAGGACGTCCTTGACCTCGCCCTTGAGAACGCCGGCCTGGAGCGAGGCGCCGATCGCGACGACCTCGTCCGGGTTCACACCCTTGTTGGCGTCCTTGCCGCCGGTCAGCTCCTTGACGAGCTCCGCGACGGCGGGCATACGGGTCGAGCCGCCGACCAGGACCACGTGGTCGATCTCGGACAGCTGGATGCCGGCGTCCTTGATGACGTTGTGGAACGGGGTCTTGCAGCGCTCGAGCAGGTCGGCCGTCAGCTGCTGGAACTGGGCGCGGGTGAGCTTCTCGTCCAGGTGCAGCGGGCCCTCGGCGGAGGCCGTGATGTACGGCAGGTTGATCGTCGTCTCGGTCGAGGACGACAGCTCGATCTTCGCCTTCTCCGCAGCCTCGCGCAGACGCTGGAGAGCCATCTTGTCCTTGGACAGGTCGACGCCGTGGCCGTTGTTGAACTGCTTGACCAGGTAGTCGACGACGCGCTGGTCCCAGTCGTCACCACCGAGGTGGTTGTCACCGTTGGTGGCCTTCACCTCGACGACGCCGTCGCCGATCTCCAGCAGCGAGACGTCGAAGGTGCCGCCACCGAGGTCGAAGACGAGGATCGTCTGGTCGTCCTTGTCCAGGCCGTAGGCCAGGGCGGCCGCGGTGGGCTCGTTGACGATGCGCAGGACGTTCAGACCCGCGATCTCGCCGGCCTCCTTGGTCGCCTGGCGCTCCGAGTCGTTGAAGTACGCCGGGACGGTGATCACCGCGTCGGTGACCTTCTCACCCAGGTACGACTCGGCGTCGCGCTTCAGCTTCTGCAGGATGAACGCGCTCATCTGCTGCGGGTTGAAGTTCTTGCCGTCGAGCTCGATCTTCCAGTCCGTGCCCATGTGGCGCTTGACGGACCGGATGGTCCTGTCGACGTTGGTGACCGCCTGACGCTTGGCCACCTCGCCGACCAGCACCTCACCGTTCTTCGCGAAGGCGACGACGGACGGCGTGGTCCTGGCACCCTCGGCGTTGGTGATGACGGTGGGCTCGCCGCCCTCCAGAACGCTGACGACGGAGTTAGTCGTGCCCAGGTCGATGCCGACCGCACGTGCCATTTCAATTCCTCCAGCTGACTTGAGTGGAACTCGCTCAAGGATGCCCCACGTCCCCGGATGAGTCAACAGACCTGAGTCGGTGCGACTCAACTTTTATCCGGCGCTTATATGCAGCCTGGTCTCACGCGCGTGGCGCACCCGTTCGGATCGGGGACCGTCTGCGACAGTCATAGTCGCAAAAAACGGTCAATAACCATCATTCGCGACGGAGGGTGGGCACTCATGCCGGCGAAGCGAGCGGTCGATCTCGCAGGCAGCCTCTTCCTGCTGCTGGCACTGTCCCCGGTCCTGCTGACCGCCGCGGCCGCCGTCGCCGTGTCGTCACCGGGGCCGGTCCTGCACCCCGCACCGCGCACGGGCCTGCATGGCCGTCCCTTCCAGATGTTCACGTTCCGCACGACGCACGCCGGTCACGCCACGGCCGTGGGCAGGCTGCTGCGCCGCCGGTTCCTGGACGGCCTGCCACAACTGATCAACGTCGTGCGCGGGGATATGTCCCTCGTCGGACCGCCCCCGCTCCCCGTCGAGCCGGCCCCGGCGGGCCCGGGGCGAGCCCGCCTCGCCGTACGGCCCGGAATCACCGGCCTGTGGCAGATCAGCGGGCGGTCCGAGCTCCCATGGGAGGAAATGACGGTGCTCGACCTGCATTATGTGGAACAGCATTGGCTTGGACTCGACCTGATGATCCTGGCCAGAACCGTCCCCACCGCGCTCGCCGGGCGCCCTCCGGTCAGGGTTGCCTGAGCGACACAGATCACCGCCCACCCAGCTACAGTGCGGCGGAATAAGTGGGTACGCTCAGCACGGACTGATTAAGTTACCGCTTAGTAGTAGTGCTGGACCATCCACCCTCGCAGGCCCGAGGAGCCCCCAAATGCAACTCGCCGCGATCATTGTGTCGCTGACCCTGACCGTGGTCGGCGTTGCTCTCTTCGCCCGAGCCATCGCGCAGATCTATCGGTTCGTGAAGCTCGGCCAGCCCGTGCCCGCCGGCACTCGCACCAGCAACCCCAAGGCCCGGACGATCACCCTGGTCAAGGAGTTCCTCGGCCACACCCGGATGAACCGGTGGGGCATCGTCGGCTTCGCGCACTGGTTCGTCGCCGTCGGCTTCCTGACGCTGCCGCCCACCCTGGTGCAGGCGATCGGGCAGCTCTTCAAGGCGGACTGGGTGCTCCCGGTCGTCGGCGGCTTCCTGCCCTTCGAGCTCTACATCGAGTTCATCGGCGTCATGACGATCCTCGGCATCGTCGTACTGATGGCGATCCGGCTGCTGAGCCTGCCGTCCCGCGCGGGCCGCAAGTCGCGTTTCGCGGGCTCCAAGGCCTGGCAGGCGTACTTCGTCGAATACGTCATCCTCACCATCGGCCTGGCGATCTACGTGCTGCGCGGCCTCGAGGGCGCGATCCACCACGTCGAGCACTACGAGGCGGCGTACTTCGCCTCGTACCCGCTGGTCCTGGCCTTCAAGGGCCTGAGCGTGCCGACCCTCCAGACGCTGATCTACTTCACCGCGATGGTGAAGATCAGCACCTCCTTCATCTGGGCCACCACGGTGGCGCTCAACACCAACATGGGTGTGGCCTGGCACCGCTTCCTCGGCTTCCCGAACATCTGGTTCAAGCGCAACGCCGACGGCGCCAGCGCCCTGGGTGCGCTCCAGCCGATGACGTCCGGCGGCAAGCCGATCGACTTCGAGGACCCGGGCGAGGACGACGTCTACGGCGTCTCCCAGGTCGAGCAGTTCTCCTGGAAGGGCATCCTCGACTTCTCCACCTGCACCGAGTGCGGCCGCTGCCAGTCGCAGTGCCCCGCCTGGAACACCGGCAAGCCGCTCTCCCCGAAGCTCCTGATCATGTCGCTGCGCGACCACGCGCACGCCAAGGCCCCGTACCTGCTGGCCGGCGGCGGCAAGACCATGGAGGGCGAGGAGAAGGCCTCCGAGGAGCAGCTGAAGGACGTCCCGGCGGCCGCCCTCGCGGAGGCCGAGCGTCCGCTGATCGGCACCGTCGAGGAGAACGGCGTCATCGACCCGGACGTCCTGTGGTCCTGCACCACCTGCGGCGCCTGCGTCGAGCAGTGCCCGGTCGACATCGAGCACATCGACCACATCGTCGACATGCGCCGCTACCAGGTCATGATCGAGTCCGCGTTCCCGTCCGAGGCGGGCACGATGCTCAAGAACCTGGAGAAGAAGGGCAACCCCTGGGGTCTCGCCAAGAAGCAGCGCGTCGAGTGGACCAAGGAGGTCGACTTCGAGGTCCCGATCGTCGGCAAGGACGTCGAGGACCTCACCGAGGTCGACTACCTCTACTGGGTCGGCTGCGCCGGCGCCCTGGAGGACCGGGCCAAGAAGACCACCAAGGCCTTCGCGGAGCTGCTGCACATGGCGGGCGTCAAGTTCGCGATCATGGGCGGCGAGGAGAAGTGCACCGGCGACTCGCCCCGCCGCCTGGGCAACGAGCCGCTGTTCCAGCAGCTCGGCCAGGAGAACGTCGCCATGCTGAACATGGCGTTCGGCGAGGACGACGAGGACGAGTCGACGAAGAAGCCGAAGTCGGCGAAGAAGATCGTCGCGACCTGCCCGCACTGCTTCAACACGATCGCGAACGAGTACCCGCAGCTGGGCGGCGAGTTCGAGGTCATCCACCACACCCAGCTGCTCCAGCACCTCATCGACGAGGGCAAGCTGATCCCGGTCACGCCGGTCGACGGCCTGATCACCTACCACGACCCGTGCTACCTGGGCCGCCACAACAAGGTCTACACGCCCCCGCGCGAGATCATGTCGGCCGTCCCCGGCCTGCGCCAGCAGGAAATGCACCGCCACAAGGAACGCGGCTTCTGCTGCGGTGCCGGCGGCGCGCGGATGTGGATGGAGGAGCGCATCGGCAAGCGCATCAACACCGAGCGCGTCGACGAGGCCCTGTCCCTCAACCCGGACATCGTCTCCACCGCCTGCCCGTTCTGCCTCGTCATGCTCACGGACTCCGTGAACGGCAAGAAGAACGACGGCCAGGCCAAGGAGTCCCTCCAGGTCGTGGACGTCGCGCAGCTGCTGCTCGACTCCGTCAAGACCCCGGCCGACCCGGCGGGAGAGGCCGAGACCGAGAGCACGCCGGAACCGGAGCCGGTGAAGTAACCGTCTTCCTGTAGGAACAGCGAGCGGCCGGACCTGCCTCGGGGGCAGGACCGGCCGCTTCTGTCATGGCCCCCGCCGCCCCCTCCACCGTTCCCTGACCTCCGCGAAGGCGTACGGGGGCGGCCCCCGGGGGTTCCCCTAGGGGATGTCACAGCTCGGCCGCAAAGGCCCCCGGTTCCCGGTCCGCCGTCACCCGGCATGCGCGGACCGGGTACGTTCGATTACGTGGCTGGATTCAGGATCGGACGCGGCCGGGACAACCGCACCCCGCGACAACAGCAGGCGCCCCAGGCGCCGCCGCCCTACACGGGCGGCGGCCGTGCCGCGCCTCCGTACGGGCAGCAGGCCCCGCAGTGGCCCCAGACGAGCGGCGGGCCTCAGCAGTATCAGCAGCAGCGCCGCCAGGGCGGGTACGACGAGCCGGAGTACTTCGGCGACCCGTACCACCAGGCGCCGCCCGCGCCCGACCCGTACGCGGCCAACCACCCGGGCCACACACAGGCGTTCAGCGTCCACGACGATGTGTACGGCGACGGCGCCACCTACCACGCCGGCGCGGCCCCGGCCGCGCCCGCCGGCCCGCGCCTGCACTGGAAGCAGCTGCTGAGCGGCATCGTGATGCGCCCCGGCCCGACCTTCCTGCAGATGCGCGACTATCCGGTGTGGGGCCCCGCGCTCGTCGTCACCTTCCTCTACGGCCTGCTCGCGATCTTCGGCTTCGACGAGCCGCGCGAGGAGGCGATCAACGCGACGATCTCCACCGCGATCCCGTACGTGCTGAGCACGGGCGTCACGTTCGTGATCAGTGGCCTGATCCTCGGCGCCGTGACCCACACGCTGGCCCGCCAGTTCGGCGGCGACGGCTCGTGGCAGCCGACGGTCGGCCTCTCCATGCTGATCATGTCCATCACGGACGCACCGCGCCTGGTCTTCGCCCTCTTCCTGGGCGGCGAGAACTCCCTGGTCCAGGTGCTGGGCTGGCTGACGTGGCTGGCCGCCGGGGCGCTGTTCACCTCGATGGTCAGCAAGTCCCACGACCTGCCGTGGCCGAAGGCCCTGGGCGCGTCGGCGATCCAGCTGATCGCGCTGCTGTCGATCATCAAGCTCGGCACGATCTGATCCGGGCAGAGGAAGGCCCCCGCCGGCGAGCGGCCCGCGGGGGCCTTCTCCGTGTCGCTGCGGAGTCCTGCGCGGTCTCCTACGCGGTTTCCTACGCGTCGAGGACCTGCCCGGACCTGCGCACGACGGGCTTCTCCACGCTCCAGGGGAAGTTGATCCAGTCGTCGGTGCGCTTCCAGACGTACTCGCACTTCACCAGCGAGTGCGACTTCTCATAGATCACGGCGCTGCGGACCTCGGCGACGTGGTCGACGCAGAAGTCGTGGACGAGCTTGAGCGTCTTGCCCGTGTCGGCGACGTCGTCGGCGATCAGGACCTTCTTGTCGGAGAAGTCGATGGCGTTGGGTACCGGCGCCAGCATGACCGGCATCTCCAGCGTCGTCCCCACGCCGGTGTAGAACTCCACGTTGACCAGGTGGATGTTCTTGCAGTCCAGCGCATAGGCGAGACCGCCGGCGACGAAGACGCCGCCGCGCGCGATGGAGAGCACGATGTCGGGCTCGTAGCCGTCGTCGGCGATGGTCTGCGCGAGCTCACGGATCGCGCCGCCGAACCGCTCGTACGTCAGGTTCTCCCGTACGTCACTCATGTTCGTTCCGGCCCTCACACCTGCGTCCGATGGAAATTCATGAAGGACCGGGAGGCCGTCGGCCCCCGCTGGCCCTGGTACCGGGATCCGTACCGCTCGCTTCCGTACGGCTCCTCTGCGGGTGAGCTGAGCCGGAACATGCAGAGCTGTCCGATCTTCATGCCCGGCCAGAGCTTGATCGGCAGCGTGGCGAGGTTCGACAGCTCCAGGGTCACGTGCCCGGAGAACCCGGGGTCGATGAAGCCGGCCGTGGAGTGCGTCACCAGGCCGAGCCGCCCGAGGGAGCTCTTCCCCTCCAGCCTCGACGCGAGGTCGTCCGGCAGCGAGATGACCTCGTAGGTCGAGGCGAGTACGAACTCGCCCGGGTGCAGGATGAACGCCTCGTCGCCCTCCGGCTCGACGAGCCGCGTCAGATCGGCCTGCTCGACGGCGGGGTCGATGTGGGGGTAACGGTGATTCTCGAACACCCGGAAGTAGCGGTCCAGCCGCACGTCGATGCTCGAGGGCTGCACCATGGATTCGTCGTACGGATCGATGCGCACGCGCCCGGCGTCGATCTCGGCCCGGATGTCCTTGTCTGAGAGAAGCACGCCCCGAGGATACGCAGAGCGCGCGGGCGGCCCCCAATCGGACACCGGCCCGCGCGCCCGGCCGCCGCCTCGGCTACCGCTTGTTCTGCTCCACGACCGGCACGGCATGCCGCAGCCGCGCACACCGCGGACACCGGATCAGCCGCCCCGGCCCGAGCCGGTCGGGACCGAGCTGCTGCATCGGAAACGAAGCGGTGGTGAACACGTGCCCCTCGGCACAGCGGACGACGGTGCGCTCCATCAGGTCCATCGGGCCCCTTCCCCAACGAATGCGGACGAAGGCCCACATTAGGGGATGATCCGGACGCCACCCCAGGCGGCACTCCGCGCCCCGAGGTTACGCCTCAACTCCCGCGCCCGGCACCCACATCCGCCCTCTCGGAAACACGAACGCCCCGCGGCGTCATACACCGGAGGGCGGGCGATGGGGTAGAGTATGCGACGATGCGGCACCGATCACCGGTGCGCTACGCGGGTGTAGTTTAATGGTAGAACATGAGCTTCCCAAGCTCAGAGCGCGGGTTCGATTCCCGTCACCCGCTCCATGAGAAAGCCCCAGGCCAGCGGCCCGGGGCTTCTTTGTTGTCTGGACCGGATCAGGCTTCGCGTGCCCGTTCCGTGCCCGATGCCTGATCATCGGGCACGCTGTCGGCCTTCTCACGCTCGGCGCGGACACGGGCATCGATCCCATCGGCCACCTCACGCTGACGCTCAAGGTTCGAGTGCTGATAGATCAGCGCGGCCCGCTCGGAGGACTGCCCGGCTCGGACCATCGTGTCCTTGAGCGTGGCACCCGACTGCGTCGAAAGCGTGTGACCGGTGTGACGAAGGTCGTAGAAGCGGAAGTTCTCCGGCAGTCCGACCGCCGCGCGAGCCCTCCGCCACTTCCGCCCGAACGTGGAGCGCCGGAACGGCTTGCCCCGCTCCCCCACGAACAGCAGTCCGTCCGGCTGCTTCTCCGCGTACCAGGCGAGATGCCGCTTGAGGTCCTTCTCCAGAAAGGCCGGCAGGACGAGGAACCGCTTGCCCGCATCGGACTTGGTGTCGCCCGGAGCCCGCCGACCGGTGGTGAGTTCAGGCTCGGCGGTCCGCACCCAGATGCCGACGTTCTCCAGGTCGACGTCCCGGCGGCGCATCGCGGCCTGCTCCTCCGGGCGGGCAGGACCGTAGGCAGCGATGTAGACCATCAGCCGCCAGCGAGGCCCGAGGGCGTCGGCGAGCGCGTCGACCTGGGCGACGGTGGCGGTCGGTCGTTCCTCGGCTGTCTCCTTGCCCGCGCCCCTGATGCGGCAGGGGTTGCGGCGGATCAACTCGTCATCGGCGGCGGTCTCCATGATGGCCTTCAGTAGCCGATACGCCTTGGCGACCGTGGTTTCCGCCCCGGTGGTGTCGAGGCGTTCGGAGCGCCAGGAGCGGACACGGGGCGGGGTGATCTCGTCCAGGTCCAGGTCCTCGAAGGCGGGCAGGATGTGCAGTCGGAGCAGCCGCCGGTACAGCTCGTCCGTGGTGGGCGAGAGGCGACGCTCTTTGACCCATTGCAGGGCCTAGTCCTTGAAGTTGACCGCACCGGCGTCAGGATCCACCCAGTCTCCGCGCCGGATCTCTGTCTGCTGCTCCGCCAGCCAGTCATCAGCGTCCCGGGCGGTCGCGAAGGTGTGCGGAGCCGGGCGGTCGACGCCGTCGGGGCCGAGGTACCGAGCCTGATAGCGGCCGGACGGCAGCTTTCGGATGCGGCCGAAGCGCCGCTTGTTCTTCTGCTTCTTCGCCATCAAGCAGCCCTCCCGTATCGCGCACCGCGTCGGCGGATGGGCTGGACGGTGTTGCCGTCGATGTAGGCGTCCAGCGCGCTTTCCGCGATCCGCACATGGCGGCCGACCTTGACGAAGGCGATCCGCCGTTCGGCGATGAGCCGCCGGGGGAAACGGGCGGTGGTGCCGAGGCGCTCGCGAAGAAGTCCCGGCGGTTTGCGAAGAGTTGAGCGTGCGTCAGTCGGCGGCGGAGATGCGGTACTCGAAAACGAACTGGTCAGCGGCCATGAGGGTGTCGCAGACCTCCACGACCCGACCGGCTTCGGTGACCGCGTTGCGGAGCAGGTGCACAACGGGCGCGCCGGGGCTCAGCGCCAGTTCGGATGCCTCAGCCTTGGCGGCCGGGCGGGCTGTCAGCGTCTCGATAAACTCGGCGAAGGTGTGGCCGTCGTCCTCCAGGCGGGCGTAGATGCCGCCGGGGCCGGGGTTCTCGGCGAACAGTTCGGGGATGTCCTTGACCACGTCCCACGGCAGGTACGAGGTAGCCGTCTCGACGGGGACGCCGTTGCGGAAGTAGAGCCGCCGCCGGGCGAGGACCTGAGTGCCGGCAGAAGCGCCGAGCCGGTCGGCGATCTCCTCGGGAGCTTCCATCGGGCCGATATAGAGGACGCTCACCTTGGCCGTGGCGCCGGACTGGGCCGACTCGGCGAGATACGCGGCCTTGCCGCCGCGGCGGTGCGAGGCGCGGAACCGGCCCGAGGAGCGCAGCCGCACGGGCGGCCGGTCCTTCACGATCGAGCCCTTGCCGTGGCGGGTGTCCACGAGCCCACTGGCCCGGACCTCCACCATGGCCTTACGGATGGTGCCGCCGGACACGCCGTAGCGCTCCACCAGCTCGGATTCACTCGGCACCAGATCACCAGGCTTGAGGACGCCTGCCCGGATCTGCTGAATGATCTCGTCGGCGATCTGAACGTACCGAGGTACGGCCCTCCCACCTCCTACGGCTGTTCCCATAGTCCTTCTCACTCTCCTATGCTCCTGTACATGAGTAACAGCGCCCGAGAGACCCAGTCAACGCCACTGCACTCCGTGTCCGTGGCGGGAGCAGTGGTACGCGAGGACGGGCGACTGCTGGCGATCCGCCGAGCCGACAACGGAACGTGGGAGCTCCCAGGCGGCGTACTCGAACTCACCGAGGCCCCCGAAGACGGTGTAGCCCGCGAAGTCTGGGAAGAGACCGGCATCCGCGTCGAGGTCGACGAACTCACCGGGGTCTACAAGAACACGACGCGCGGCATCGTCGCCCTGGTGTTCCGCTGCAAGCCGTCAGGCGGCACTGAGCGAACCTCCGCCGAGTCGACGGCAGTTGACTGGCTCACGCCCGAGGAAGTCTCCGAACGGATGGGCGAGGTCTACGCGGTGCGTCTGCTCGACGCGTTGGACGGACAAGGCCCACATGTCCGCAGCCACGACGGCCGCCGACTGATCACGGCACGGTGAGTGGTGCAGCGCACGACGCGGATGACTCGCGAAGAGGCGATACCCCTTGTCGAATGCCTGATGAACGGAGGCACAGACGACGAGGCGAAAGACGCCGCGATGCTGGAAGCCCTGGAGCGCGGACTCGTGTGCCCACACATCGGCGACTACATCTTCTGGGACTTCGACCAGGAGCTGAGCGCTGAGAAGATCGTAGATCGCGCCTTGGCATACAAGCCGATCGCCCTCTGAGGGAACTGTCGGATCCCAGGTGATGCTTGACGTTCTGGTCCCAGGTGATGCTTGACGGTGGGCCTGGACAACATCGGAAACCTTGTGAGGGAACGGCGCGGTAAGAGTTTCTCTACTTCATCAAGGCGCCGCGCAAGCGCGGCGCGCGCCGCTGCCCCCGGCTCGGGGGCAGCCCCTGTCTTCGCCGGGCTGCCCCCGGCCGGGCGGCGGCGCACCGAGCGCGGACACCAAACCGTCAGAGAAAGGCCGGCGGGGGCTGGGGCGGTCGGTGTAGCGGCTTTACGCAGCCACCATGGGGCGAGCCTCCAAGATCATGGCCCCGATCGGGCAATTGCGGGCAGGCGAGGAGCCAGCCCGATTCGCGGCCAGCGTAAGGGGCCATGATCTCTCGCCCCACGGCAGCTCCCGCCCAAAGCCGCTACACCGACCGCGCGCTACCGTGCACCTCATGGGCGATTACCACGATGGCGAGCTGAAACCCGTCAGTGCTGGAGAGGTCGAACGCCTTCGGCGGCTCGCAACCAGGGTGAAAGCTGAACTCACCCGAGCGGGCCTCGTCTTCCACGAAAGCGACGAAGATCAAACTCAGGGTGGCGTCGAGGCTGAGCTGGACGAATTCGACGATGCGGCTGGGGGCCTCTGGCTCCACTGGCGCCTCCACCCTTCGTTCCGACAAGGAGTCCGCGAGGCCATCCAAGAGGGGCGCACTGACAGTCCGCTGGTGCGGACTTCCGGCCTGTTGTACGAGCACATGGCCGACGTGATCCTCGGCACGCTCAAGGCACTCGGCTACGAGGCGGAGCACAGCGATGACGAGTACCGGGTGTACGCGGTGAGGGTCCTGGCTGGCCCGAGCTGATCCGTTCAGCGTGCCCCATGCGTGCCCGATCGAGCGGGGAACCACGGGTAAAGACGGGACACGACGGCGCGTAGCCCAGCAAGACACAGCTCAACAGAGCGCCAGGTCAGCCAGCATCCGCATACGAGATCTTCCAAACTGGTGCCATGCCGCATGTGCAGCAGCCGGCTACGGCAGGGCGGCAAACCGAAGAACTGGCCCGCAAGGGAATCGTGTCCGAAGCCTGGTCTAGGTTTTGCCTGTGAACCACAGCCGTTCCAACGCCGGGGCGCCCCGCGAGCCTGACTTGCCGCCGTACCAGGTAGTCCTGGCAGAGACTGATTGGGGTTCGCTCCAGACGGCTTTCGGGAACGGTGAGGACCTTCCCAAGGTCCTGACACGGCTGTTGGAGCCCGATCCCAAGGCCCAGGTCACCGCTTTGTCGGAGCTAGGTGAGATGGTCAACCACCAGAGCACCATCTACGAGGCCACTGCCCCCGTCGCCATGTGTGTCGCCGGCATCCTCACCCACCCGGCGGCTGCGACCCCCCGGCCCTATCGCGACGTCCCCATTCGCGCGGCGCTGTTGAACTGGTTGGTTTCCACGGCCTACGACGCCTCCGACGAGATTGCTGGCCGCATTGAGCAGTGGTTCCCTGGCTTCCTCACCCACGACACCACCATGGCGTCCTTCCGGGAGCTGCGCCCGATGCTTTATCGGGCCGTCTCGCCCTTCCTGCAGGACAGCCACGAGGACGTGCGCGAAGCCGCCGTCATTGCTGCGCTCATCCTCGCCGAACACCCAGCGCTCGCCGAACACCGCGATCACCTCGCCACGCACGCGCGCCGCATCCTGGACACCAGCGGCGACGACCCGAACCGACGCGTTGCCCGGAAGGCCCTCGAAGCATGGAGCCACGACGTCCCCGACCCTGAACCTCTCCGGGAGGAGTGCTGGGACTGGGGGCCACACAGCGATGGCCGTGGCGATCTCGAACCTCCCTTCTGACCGATACGCGCACGGCCCGCGGGCTGAACACTGCAGCGGGTGAGAGACACCAACCAAAGGACGCGCGGCCGGCCAAGTCGCTGCGGGACGAAGAGTGTCCGTGCCACATCCGTGCCAGAACGCGTGGCGAACCACGGTCAACTCCGGGCATCGCACGCCCCTCTTACACGGGCAACAGCGGACTATCTATCCAGGTCACGACTACATGTGGGCGCCAACGAGCGGTGATTCCCAAGCGGATGGTCTACCGCCAGCTTCTCAGCGGTCGGCTTCCCTTCGCCGCATTCCGGACCGATCATGGGGTCATGGTGTCAAGCATCGTCGTTCAGTACACCGATCTCCTGCGGACCAGCGACTACGACCTGTGGAGCCGGTTGCGGGAGCTTCTGAGGGCCCAGGGACTTGATCCGGACCGAACGATCGTCGTCGACCTCTTGCAGGAGGGCCCCGATCACGAGGACGGCCAGGTGATTTCCGAGGAAGGCAGGGTCTACAGGTTCACTCTCTCCTATGACCAAGCAGCAGAGCACGGCGCGCGCAGCGCCCGCCTCGACCGCTGGACCGACATAACCGATTCTTGGCGGCGCGGATCGCTGGCTACCCGAACAGCCGACGCTTTCGCTTGGATGTCATCGCCCGAAAGCCTCACCTGAGTTACTTCGAACCAAACAGCCGCCGTGCCACAGCCGTCCCAGATGCAGGGGTCAGCAGCGGTCAACAAGGGGGACTGTCGGGTGCGTCCGTGCCCGCCAGATCGGTCCACGAAGCAGCAGGTCACCGACCCATTGCCCCAGCCTCTCTCCGAATGCTCAGCATCGTGCCCGACCCGTGCCCGACAGGTCGGTAAACCACGGTCAATAGCGGGTGCCAGGAAGAGTCCAAGGCTTCACCCTGGCACCCCTTGCCGCTGGTCAAGGCGCCAACGACGCCTAAAGGCACGGTGATTCCCAAGCGCAGAGCGCGGGTTCGATTCCCGTCACCCGCTCCAAAGATGAAGGCCCAGGCCAGGGAACATGATCCCCGACCCGGGCCTTCGTGTTGTCTAGACCCTTCTAGGCTCCGCGCACCACTTCTAGGCGTACTCCTTGAAGTTGACCGCGCCGGCATCCGGGTCCCGCCAGTCCCCGCGGGTGAGATCAGCCTCGGCCTACGAGAGCCAGACCTTGGCATCGGACTTGGTGTCGAAGGTGTCTGGCGCCCGACGCCTCTCACCGGCCGGGTCGAGGTACGACGCCGTCCAGCGGCCGGAGCGGTACTGCCTCACCGCTCCGAACCGCCGGCAGTTCTTGCCCTTCTTCGATCCCTTCTTTGCCACTAGGCAGCCCTCCTCACGCGGCGGCGGGGGCGGATCGGTTCAACGGTGTTGGCCTCGATGAAGGCAGAGAGGACGCTCTCGGGGATGCGAACATGACGCCGACCTTCACGAACCTGATGCGGCGCTCGGGCGATGAGGCGCCGCGGGAAACGCTCGGTCGTGCCGAGCAGTTCAGCTACCTCGGACACCGACAGGTACTTCTCGCGCAAGACGGTCTCCTCGCTGTGCAGGATTCGAGTCGGACAGCCCGGACAGCTCCATTTCTGACTGTCCGGGCTGTTCTCCCAGGTGTGGCTCCCGGACACCCGGACAGCTCGGACACCTCTTGTGCGGCCTGTGTCCGGGTGTCGGTGTCCGGGTAGTAGCGGCCGCCCCCGTCCGGGCGAGCTGGCCGTCCGTGGCCATGCGGGAGCAGGTGCGGCGGATCGTGTCGATGTCGACGTGCGGCAGGGCGCTGGCCATGTCCTTGGGCTTGGACCCGGGGTTGGCGCGGACGTGCCGAAGGATCGCGGCGGGGGTTTCGCCGACGGTGTGGTCGGGGACCGGTCCGTCCAGCAGGTGCCAGGCGCCGGAGGCGTCCTGGAACTGGAGGGCGTACTCGGCCTCGTTCACGTCGCGACCGGTGACGTGCAGGATGCCGTCGGCCTGGCCGCGGGCTCGCTTGAGAACGAGCGTGGCGTCGGCGGCTCCGGCGATGCCGTTGGTGCCGGAGACCTCGGTGAGGAAGTCCTCGGAGGCCATCTTGCGGACGTGGTGCACGAGGACGTCGGCGATGCCGTAGTGGTCCGCGAGTCGCTTGGCGAAGCCGACGGCGTGATAGTCCGCGTCGTAGGCGGACACGCCCTGCGGGGCCTGGCCGCGCATCTTGGCGAACACGTCGATGACGACCATGCGGGCGTCCGGGTTGCGGTCCAGCCACCCTGCGATGGCCTCCGCTCCGCCCGGGGGGAAGGGCGGGCACTCGGTCACGAGCGTGAGCCCGGCCGGCGCTTTGTGTCCCCCGAGAAGCTTGCCCATGCGGGCCTGAAGGCGGCGCGGGGTGTCCTCCAGGGCAACGTAGAGCACGGGACGTCGGGATGTTGCCCAGCTTCTTGATGTCGACGTGCACCAGTTCGCCGGGCCGGTCGCGTTCGTAGCGGCGTATGACCCGGCCGGTTGCCCGGTCCAGGTGTGTGAGCCGGGCCAGGCGGTAGCGGGTCAGCACCAGGTGCACGGTCGAGGGCACCAGGTGCAGCAGGTGCGCGATGCGGGCCGGTCGCCACCGGCGCAGGAGGCGGACCTTGATGATCCGGCGTTCGGTGCGGGTCGGTGTCCGGCACGGGCTCAGGTGAGGCCGGGAGGAGCGGTCGGTCATCCAGGCCTCGCCGAGGGCCCGGTAGCGGCCGGCCCCATCGCTGGGCCGTGGTGGGCGAGACCTGGAAGCGTTCGGCGGCCCTTCGCAGGGGCCAGCCGTCCTCGACCACGCAGCGGGCCAGCCGCAGACAGCCAGTCTCGGTCAGGGGTGCATTACGGTGGGGCACGAGGGCCTTTCGGTTGGTGTAGACGTCGCAATCCACACCGAACCGGAAGGCCCTCACCTGTTCAAGATCTCCCAGCCGAGACCTGACTTCCCCGTCCACAACCTCCCGGGACAGAACATCTAGAGCGCGGCTTCGATTCCCGTCGTCCGCTCTTGACAGAAGGCCCAGGTCAGCGACCTGGGCCTTCTTCGTTGCCCTCCGGATGGGTGGAGATCATCCTTACGCCGTTCGGTTCGGTGCAGCTCCAGGGACTGGAGTTCGCGGATCGTCGATGTCGACTGCAATCTCGAACCCTGAGGTCGAGCTAAAGGTAGCGACGTTTCCCGACAGCTGAATCCGATCAAATGGATTGGATTCCATGAAGAACATCGCCCAGATCAGCGCACGCTCAACAGTCAAACGTGCGATGAACCCCTCCGATCCGTACGAACCCTCGCCGCCCCAAAGCAGCCCCTTCTCTCCCAGGTCCACAGCGGCAAGCCCATCGACCGAAGACACCCAGGACGGGTCGCATTCCAGCATCTCATCGAGGTCGAAGGGGGCGAGCACCATGAAACCACTCGGCGCGGCGGGGTCGGGGGCGACATCATAGGAGTGTCCGTCGGCGTAGTGGAGTGCATCCTTGATGGGAAGCTCAAAGTCTTCCCACAGGCGTTCGATCGTGGTCATTTCTTCTTACACTTCCCGTTGCGCACGTGCTGCGGCCTCTCCTGGAGTCCAGTCGGGGGAACTGGCTCGCTTAGTTCATTTCTGTTCCGCGCGGAATTCATGCGCCTTCTGAATTGCTCCGCCCAGGTCCGCCCAGTCGTCGAATCAGGGTGAACCGCGTTCGGGTCGACGCGCTCGATGATGACCGGTCTCCCCACTTCGCGCGCCGCATCAAGCCTTCGGTTGTCGTACGACACCAGCTGGCCGTCCACTTCCATGACCTTCAACGCCGTACCGGGACGTCGCCAGTCCCACTCCCCGGAGCGCATCTTCTCCACGTAGTCGTTCGGGGACACGGTGCGTTGGGAGAAGTTGAGGTCTTCCGGATTGGCCCACTCCGGCTCCCCGGCAAGCCCCAGGTGGTCGGCCCAGCTATGGGGGTTACGAACATACGCCGCTGCGTTGGGCGCCGGAACCAACCCGAGCGGGTCCGGTGTGGTGTAGCGGGCGGTTTCTGGGTCGTAGTGCCGGAAGTAGTTGTAGTGGAGGCCGGTTTCCTCGTCCGCGTACTGGCCGGGGAAGCGGAGCGGGCAGTCCACCTCGCCCTCTGAAGCGGGAAGGGGAGTGCCCCAGAGGGTGGTGCGGGATTGCCAGGCGAGAGTGCCGTCGGAAGTGACCAGTTCGATGGGCGTACCGACCAGGTCCGTGACGATCGCGAGGAAGCGGGCGTCGTACTCGGACTGGGGGGTGGTGTCGGCGAGGCCAAGGATCGAGTGGCCGGCCTCGGGTTCGAACTCGATCGTCCGGCGGGTGGATTGGGATATCGGGCGGTGGGTGCCAGGCGCGTAGTCCCATGTCGTCGCCGTGCCGTCCGAGGCGAACTGCTCCGCCAGGCAGGTGCCGTCCCAGGTGAAGGTGAGGGCGGTTCCGTCCGGACCTGTTTTGGAGATGCGGCGGCCCAGGGGGTCGTAGGCGTAGGTCCATTCCCCGCCGTCCAGGGTGGTGGCCCTGGTGAGGCGATTCTCCGCGTTCCACGTGTAGGTCCAGGTGCAGGTCTGGCCGTTGAGGAGCTTGCGGGTTTTGCGGATCAGCCGGCCGGCGGCGTCGTGTTCGTAGGTGGTGCGGCCCGCCCGGCGGATGACGGCGCCCTCGTAGCTCCGGTCTCCGGGCGTGGGGTGGTGCGGTGCGTCGGCGTGGGTCTGGTTGCCTGTCCTGTCGTACGCGTACCTCTCGCTCCAGCCGTGTGCCTGGACGCCCGTCACACGACCCATGGGATCCAGTGTGAAACGTCGTGTTCCGGTGGTCAGTTCGCGTATCTCGGTGAGGTAGCCGTCAGGGCGGTACGCGTAGGTGCGCTGTTGGAGGATTCGGTCCGCTTCGGTCTCGTTGCGGGTGGCGAGGGTCTGGGTGGTGAGGCGGTTGCCCTTGTCCCAGGTCTGCGTGAGGGTGGTGTCGTCGCCGATGCGGCGTTCTGTCTCGCGGCCCGCAGCGTCGTAGGCGAAGGCAATGGTTGCGTCGCCTCGACTCAGTCCGGTGGGGCGGCCCGCCGCGTCGTATGTCCACTCCGAGCGCATGCCGGAGGGGGTGGTGCGCGAGGTGCGGCGGCCCATGGCGTCGTACGTGTAGGCGCTGATGCGGCCGTTGACTGTTTCCGAGATGACGCGACCGACCGCGTCGTGTTCCCGGGTCAGTTCCGCGTCCGCGTTCGCCGCGTGGAGCAGGGCACCGCTCGCGTCGTATGCGTAGGTCGTGACGTCACCGGTGGACTCGTCGTGCTGGGTGATCACGCGCCCGGCCGCGTCGAGTGTGAAGCGCAGCGTTTGGCCCAGCGCGTTCGTCTGGGCTGTGAGGCGGCCCGCCGGGTCGCGTTCGTACGTGCGCGTAGCGCCGTTGAAGTCGGTTTCCGCGACCAGGTGGCCTGCCGCATCGTATGTGTAATGCCACTGCTTGCCGTGGGGGTTGATGACCTCGGTCAGGCGCAGCTCGGTGTCGTAGGCGAAGGCATAGTGCGCGCCGTCGGGGTCGGTCCTCGTGGCGGGCTGGTCGAAGTAGGTGTACGTGTAGGTGGTGGTGTGCCCGGCCTCGTCGGTGTGGAGGACGAGATTACCTTCGGTATCCCACTGCCACACCTCGCGGCCGCCGTCCGGCCCCTCGCGCCAGGCCGGCATGCCCTCGATCGTCCAGCCGTGACGCGTGGTCCGGCCCAGGGCATCGGTGACGGCGGTGACCTGGCCGTGCGGGCCACGGCGCATGCGGAGGGTGCGGCCCAGAGGGTCCGTTGTCTCGACCGGAAGACCCGCCGCGTCCGTGACGATACGGGTGGTGCGACCCAGAGGGTCCGTGACGGAGGTGAGGTGGCCCGAGCTGTTGTAGCCGTAGTGCGTGACGGCGCCGCCGGGGTCGGTGGTCGACGTGTGGGCCCCACGGTCGTCATAGGTGTGGAGCCACACCGCGCCGCCCGGTTCGCGCGTCTCCAACGGCAGGCCGCGCTGATCGTAGACGGTCTCCGCCACCGTACCGTCGGGCCGCTCGACAGCGATCAACCGACCCTGGTCGTCGTAGCGGTAGCGCGTGGTGCGGCCCAGGGGGTCGGTGACGGCGATGGGATGCCGGTTGCTCTCGTCCCATTCCGTGCGCGTGGTGTTTCCCAGCGGGTCCGTGTACGCGGTGATCTTGTACGCCTCGTTGCAGACGTACACGGTGGCCCGACCTCGTCGCCAGAGCCCCGATCTCTCGCCCCATGGCAGCTCCCGCCCAAAGCCGCTCTACCGACCGCGTGGTCAGGTGACACGCTCGGCGAACGCTGGATCTTGTGATGTGCTGTGCACGTGAGCGCCAGCCTTTCGACGATCGTGGCCGTCCTTGGCACCTTGCTGGGTGCTGTGGTGACCCACCTTTTTCAGCGCAACTCTGCCGAACAGGCAAGAATCTTCACGGCGAGCCAGCAACTCCGCTCGGAACGTCTCTCGGTGTACAGCGACTTCGCTGGTGCCGTAACAGAGTTTCGGCGCGGCCAGTACGATCGCTGGCACAGGAAGAATGAGGACCCTCAAAGCCCGGCCTATGTCGATGCCCGCACCGAGTCCTACCGGCTCCGTGGCGTCTCCCAGCACGCACTGTTCCGCGTCCAACTCATAGCGAGCAGCGCACAGGTGACGGACGCTGCGCGGGCTGCATATGAGAGGGCGTCCGCAGTCCACCGAGCGGCTGACTCTCAGCACTTGAACGCCAACGGTGAGGAAGCGCGCGCCCTCTTGGAACAGTTCATCGTCTTGGCCTCCGCAGACGTCCGGTAACGCCTGACTTCAGGTCGTGCTGTACAGCAGCGGAGTACAGCAACCACGCCGACCGCAGCAGGCCTTCAGGGCAGCTGAGAAGCTGGCCGGGCAGCCTGGCAGACCTCAGCGACCACCCTGCCGATAGTTCGCCTCGAGAGGGTCAGTCCGTGCCACAGGCCTGCCAGATGGAGCGGGCACTCAGGGGGACCGCGGTTGCCGGCGGAGCTGAGGTGTAGTTGGCACGGGAGCTGGCGTTACGCAGGTCAGCGCCCAACCCGCCCCACCCCGCTCCTAAAGCGGTGACTCCCTGACAGCCAGCGGCAGCGGCCAGCTAGCGCAGGCCACGAGTGCGCTGCCGTCCTCGGTGAGGAAGAGCAGGGTGAACCGTGTCCGATTGCCAGGATCGATCAGTGCTGTGCGCACAGGTCGGTCATATTCGCGGATGAGCTGCACTGCTCGCTCCAGGCCAAGAGGTTCGAGTCCGCGCATCCGCATGCGCTGAAGTCGGCGACTGAAGACTCCGGCATGCGCACCAGTGGGTTGTACCCGCTCCTCCACCGAGTAGGGGGCGCCGCTGCGGAGGGCGGCCAGAGCTATCAGGGACGCCTCGTCATCACCGATCAACAGCGATTCCAGCACATGCCGTTCCATGGTCACCCCGTTTGGATCGTGCGGTACAGCAGCCAGGTACCGCAACCCTAGTAACCGCCCCCGCACGGTAGCGTCCCTCCGGGCCCGCCCAGCGGCCGGTATGACCCCCGCTGACCGATCCCGCTAGAACTACGGATCAGAAGGTGTCCGTGCCCGATGCGTGCCCGACAGGTCGGTAAGCCACGGTCAACCGCGGGGGCCAGGGAGAGCCCAAGGCTTCACCCCGGCACCCGTTGCCGCTGGTCAGGTCGCCAACAAGGCCCAGAAGCACGGTGATTCCCAAGCTCAGAGCGCGGGTTCGATTCCCGTCACCCGCTCCACGCAAAAGCCCCAGGCCAGCGGCCCGGGGCTTCTTTGTTGTCTGGACCGCGCTGAGCGCCTTGCACCAGATCCGCACCAGAAGGCTTCCCCTTGCCCCTCTGGCGGGCGGCCCGCACCAGCTGATCCAGCCCGCTCGCAACTTCCTGCTGCCGGTCCAGGTCGGAGTGCTGATAGATCAACGCGGCCTTCTCCGAGGACTGCCCGGCGCGGACCATCGTGTCCTTGAGCGGGCCCCCAGGACCGGGTCGCGAGGGTGTGCCCGGTGTGACGAAGATCGTAGAAGCGGAAGCAGTCCGGCATGCAGACGAGTCTGCGGGCCTTGCGCCACTTCCGTCCGAAGGAGGTGCGCCGGAACGGGGCGCCCCTTCTCCCCACGAACAGAAGTCCGTCCGGTCCGTTCTCGGAGCCGCTACACCGACCTACGGGGGTCAAGTGCGTCCCATGGTGCAGGACTGACTGATCAGTCCCACCAGGTGCCGCCGGCCTGCCAGCGTTGGACCCACTCCAGGAAGCCAGCTGCATCAGGCCCGGGGTAGGGGTGGGCGCCGACATCGGCTACAAGCCAGATCTTCCCACGCTGCGGCCCCGTGACGACCAACAGCCAGTACATCGGCCCGTCTTCTGCCCCAAGGATGATCGAGCCGTGGTTGTAGACGGCATTGGAGCGTTCTTCGATGTCCCCCTCTGCGTCCTCCTCGTACTCCCAGGCCCACGCTGCCTCCAGCGGGAACGGCGCGGTCACATTTCGGTCGCCGAGGTCGGGCCAGCTGGGAGGGAGCCAGTCGAGGGGGAGAAGACCGCCGTCTTCGGCTGGGCCGAGCGCGGAGCCGTTGGCGATCTCTGCGACGAAGCTGCGGTAGGGCTCAGGCAGTACGACGCCGTTGGCTGTCTCCCACGCCGCAACCCCGTCCCATCCCAGCGGGGCCTCTCTCCACTCGGATGGGAAGGCGGCTCGGAGGGTGTCGAGGGCTTCGCGTCCCGGGCGAGGTTCTTCATCGGCTGCATCCATGGCACTACAGGTATCAGCCACTCCGGACAGACCCTTCACCTGGGCCACTCATCCGCCGCCGTTCCTTGCAGGCGTGCCCATCCGTGCCCGATCGGTCGCAGAGAGCGGGGAGCCAAGGGGGCGTGGACGCTCCCCCGCAGGCCAGCGGTCTCCCAGCTCAGCGGGCGTCCGCATTCGTGGTCTTCCAAACCAGTGCCGTAACTCCAGCACTTGCATCGAGGGCGGGCCTACCTCGGGATGTATGGTCACGCGCGTGAAGAGAGCTCGCTGGGTGTCGGATGGAGGCTCTTGGCTCGCCATCTGGACAGGCACGTCGTTGATGTTCTGGCTGGCAGGGAAGGTGGCCGGCGAACCAGCGGGCTGGATGACCTGCGCGGCCTTCGCCTTGTTCTCCCTGGCGTCCGGCATGCTCTCCCAACGGTGGCATCGATACCGTCGATCAAGGAAGCAGGCGCGGGCCGTTTCAGCGCCGTCCGACTCATAGCCAAGCCGGTCAGCTCGGGCCGTCTCCGGGCCGTGCGAGGGCGCACAGCGGCGACCAACGCTGACAACCCTGGACGACTCGACCGCAGGTCACGACGTTGGCCGCCAATCAGGGTCCAGGTCACGAAGCCGGCAGATCGTTTCTTCGGCTACCGATCTGGTCCCTACGCCCGGACGCTTCGCAGCGAAGCAGCCCATCCGCACAGGCCGTTGGCTACGCGGTCCGGCTCCGAGGTCGCGCTCCCGTCAGCAGCGTTGGCCGGGCCAGTGCCGGATCCGTCCAGCGGTCCTCGCCGGTGAGTCCGAGCAGCCCTATCCGGTGCTGCAGATCCGCCGATGCGCCCGACTCGCGGAGCCGCACCGCAGCATGGTCAAGGAGCCAGGCGACCAGTTCGGCGCGCATCTCCTCCTCGTCGTGCTCGTACCAGCCGACGCTCCACGGCAGGCTGTCTGCCAGGAGCTCGGACTCCCATTCCGCCGCCGCCTCGGCGAGATGTCGGTCGCTGAGGTACCCGGTCTGCTTCTCCCATTCTGCGAGCCAGGGGCCGACAGTTCCTGACGCCTCGGCACACATCACGAAGACCTGGTGCGCGGGGACGATCGCATCCGGGTCGGTGAGGCTCTGCGCCCACCACGCATGCAGAAACTCGCGTACCGGACCGGCGTGATCGTCAGGCCACTGCTGCCAGCGGCCGCGGGCGAAGGAGTAGCCGGCCTCTTCCAGTCCGAACAGAGGTTCCGCGCGGCCGGCGACCAGCACCGCGGCGAACTGAGGCAGGATGCGGCGCAGCACGGCCGCGTGATCGGTCCAGTCGACGGCCTGCCAGGTCCGGCGCAGGAGATCCGGTTCCAGCTCCACATCCGGCGTCTTCAGAAGGGAGAGCTCCTCCGGGCTGCCCCAGTGGCATTCGCAGTTGTGCTCGTCCGGGTGTGCGGTCATGCCGTGGAAGGTGACGGCGAGGTTGTCCAGGGCGGCGCTGAGGCGGCGACGTGCGGGACGGTCGGCGAGATGCATGATGTGCCCGGCCTTCGAGGACTCCGTACGGCTTCCGCCGGCCGAAGGTCGCCACTTTACCAGGTGAGGCGGGGGCCGGCGCTGGCCGCCTGGGGTTGCCCGGCCGGGACTACTACGTGAAGAAGCGAGGCGAAGGCTGCCAGCACATCCAAGCCGTGAAACGCCCTTGCCCGCGAATGCTCAACGCCCTGTGGGCCCTTATACATCAGAACAGTGCCGCAGTCGTTTCCTATGCGCCGGACAAGCGAATATGCCATCCGGTTGGGGGCGGTCGACACCCGGCCGGTTGCAGCGCTGACCGCCCGACTGATTACTGAGGTGGTCAGCATGAACGGGTTGCCCGTCCAGTCACGCCGCTGCGCGGCGTGAGGAAAAGGCAGTGAGGGCGGGAGCGCGCGACACTCCTGGAGAGAACATGCAGGACCTTACGATCTGCCGCGAGCTCGGTGAACGCCACGGCGAGGGCCGGCCGCTCAACAGTCTCGGCACCGCTCTGCAACAGGTGCAGCGGTTCGACGGGGCAATAGCGGCCCACCAGCAGGACCTCGCCATCTGCCGTGAGATCGGCGAACGTCACGGCGAAGCTCTTGCGCTGGACAACCTCGGTGCTGCCCTGCAGCAGGTGGGGCGGTTCGACGAAGCCATCGAAGCCCACCAGCAGGCCGCCGACCGTTTCACCGAGCTCGGTGACATCCACGGCGAGGGCCGGGCGCTGAACAACCTCGGTGCCGCCCTGCAGCAGGTGCGGCGGTTCGACGAAGCCATCAACGCCCACCAGCAGGCCGCCGACCGTTTCACCGAGCTCGATGACATTTACCGCGAAGGTCAGGCGCTGAACAACCTCGGTGCCGCCCTGCAGCAGGTGCGGCGGTTCGACGGGGCAATCATGGCCCACCAGCAGGCCGCGAACCATTTCACCAAGCTCGGTGACCGCGACGGCGAAGGCCAGGCGCTCAACAACCTCGGTGCCGCCCTGCAGCAGATGCGGCGGTTCGAGGAAGCCATCGAAGCCCACCAGTTCGCCGCCGAACGTTTCAGCGAACTCGGTGACCTCCACCGTGAAGGTCAGGCGCTCAACAACCTCGGTGCCGCCCTGCAGCAGATGCGGCGGTTCGACGAAGCCATCGAAGCCCACCAACAGGCCGCCGACCGTTTCACCGAGCTCGGTGACATCCACGGCGAGGGTCAGGCGCTGAACAACCTCGGTGCCGCCCTGCAGCAGGTACGGCGGTTCGCCGAAGCCAGCGACGCCCACCAGCAGGCCGCCAGCCGCTTCAGCGAGCTCGGCGATGGCCGGAGCCGGGTCATGAAACACCGGGAGTCGCGCGGCATGTGGCGAGTGCTCACGGGCAGAGGTCGAAAGGACCGGCCACGGCGGCCTGCTGCAGATGCCCCCAAGCCTGCGGAACTCGCTCCGACGCCGTACGTCCCTGCGCTCCCTCCCGCAGCCAAGGTGCCGTCAGCGTGCGAAACCGTCGCCGACTGAACAGCAGCGGCACACCGCCGCAAGAGGCCAGACGCATGGGACCGCCTGCAGCTCACACTTCGCACACCCGATCTCCCTTCCGGGCCCGGAGCGGCCCCTCGACGTACCGAGTACGGGACTTGAGCACCGCAGGCGGTCCAGATGCGGGAACTTCTCCGCCCTGTCGTGGAGCATCAGCCACCGGTTTACCGGACGCGGCGTTTCCCTGCCCGTCGGCGGCGGCCCAGGTGTATGCGGAGGAAGATCAGGTCGGCGACGAGCACCATCACGCCGATGATCAGCAGGTAGAACAGTCCCTCGGTCACCGCTCCGGTGATGCCCAGCACGATCGCGACGATGATCAGCAGGAGAAAGAGGGCCATCTCCATCACCTCGTATCGCGGCGTTCCTGGCCTGCCTGCCGGTCTTCCGTGGCGATCGGGTGTGTCCGGCCGGTGCCGGTGTCGATAAGGATCTGCTCGGCCGTGGCGTTGTGGGCGCTGACGGCCCGGGCCATCGCTGCGCGTGCTGCGTCGGGAGTCGTGTCCGGCGGGATCACCAGCAGGGAGAAGTGGTCTCGATCCCCTCGGGTGATGAGGACGGTGTCATCACCGACCGGGAAGGAGTCGATGTGCACGACGCGGTCGTCGATGATCAGTCGTGTCGGTAGTTCTTCCCAGGCGCTGGAGTCCAGGCCGACGCGCGTGAGGGGTCCGACGTGCTCGGTCAGCGCGGTGATCAGGCTGGGCAGCTCGGCGCCGACGTCGCGGGAACGCGGCCACCATGCGCCGTCGAGGATTCCCTCGCGGACATGTGTCGTCCCCAGCCGCAGAAGGGCTGTTCCAGGCTTCACGGCCTTGTGGATCGCGTCCGGCAGGACCTTCGTTTCCGGTGGGGTGTCGGCGTCGGACATGGTGTGCTCACCTGTCTGCGGGGTTCGGTGTGCGTTCGTTGATCGCCTGGGATGACGTCCGGGGGGCTACCGGTTTCACGGTACTCCGTGATCCCACCCGCGGGCTGCGGATCCGCACCGGCGGTTTCCATCGAATTCGCTGGTCACGGCCGGGTTCACCGGACCATGCCCGGAGTAGAGTGGAGACACCGGGAGTACTTCGCACACCAGCTCCACGCGGGTGTCGTTCTCGGCGAGCAGCAACACTGGGACCATGAAGATGCGCCCGGGGACAGGTCCGCGCCATGACCGCGACCATCGACCGCACGACTGACAGTGAGCGCGAGACCTCACCGCCGACCCGCCTGTCTCTGACCCCGAAGGGGTCGGCTCCGGGGCTTTTGGACGGTGCCTGGTGGCCTCGCTCTCGCGATCTTTCCCGTGAACTCCCCGCCCTCGTCGAGGTGCTGGACGCGTGCTGGGGACGGATCACGCGTGTCACGGTGAACCCGACCCACTGGCCCGTGATCCCGCGCAAGGTGGCCGTGGCAGGGCACACGGTGCACGTGGGCTGGTTCGCAGACGAGCAGGACCCGCACAAGCTGATCCTTCTCTCCTACACCACAGGCCGCTGGGATCTGCTGGTGATCCCGCCGGAGGCCGGTGCGGCTGCCGCCGCCCGACTGATGATCGCGGCAACCACCCCCGGCGGGCTCGCCGCCGCCAGCGGCCTCATCGCGAGCGAGGACGTCGCCCGCGACGCCAGGGACGCACTGGGCCGGGAAGAGGAGTGGGAGACCGACGGCGGGCACGCTTCAGCAGCGGCCGAGCAGCCCGACCCGACCGGGCCCATGAGCTCCGCCCGAGGGAGGTGAGGACATGGAGACCGCCATCACCGTGTCCGTGATCATCGCCATGATCCTCATAGGTGTGCTGTTGATCCATCTGCTCAATGGCCAGCACGCCGAGCGGATCGCAGCATTCCACTACGGCGATGTCGTGCCGGGCATCGGTCGGCGGCGGCGGAAGAGCCGACGGCCGGCAGAGCGTGCCGGATCGTCCGTCGCCCCCGCTCACCCCGTCGCCGCTGCTCACAGGGAAGACCGAGAAGAGGCCGCGGATGACGCATGACCTTGTTGTGACCGGGGCGGTGGGTGTGGGGCTCGACGAGTGTGGGGCCACCGCCCACCGGCACGTCGAGCTGATGAACGAGGCCACCATGAAGCCACCGGAACCACCCGAGGACGGGCGGGCCGAGGTGCGCATCGTCGCGGCGTCCCCCGAGACCGCCCGTCGGGTCGCAGAGGTACTTCGTCATTGCTTCGCCTCCACCGAGCAGCGCAGCTACCCCGCCGGCAGCGACGGCGGAACCCGCCTCCACCTCACCGTGGACATCACGCAGACGGCGGAGCGGGCGCGGCCCTGGCTGGCAGCCAGTCGGTCCTCCGATCAGGACCGCACACAGACGGATGAAGTCTGAGGCAGAGACCCTCGTCGGCGCCCCGGCACGAGTGGGTGCCCGGCACGAGTGGGTGGCAGACCATGGCAACACTCCACGAGCGGAAGAACTACCGCGAGGCGATCATGAAGTCCCTGTACGTGGCCACGGAAGGCAATCGCCTCCTCGGCGTCACCGGGGCGAAACTGCGCGACGACCTCCACATGCCCGAGCAGGACCTGGCCGCGGCCTGCACGTATCTGGCGGGCGAGGGTCTCATCACAGTCGACTGGGCACGGGGAAACACCCCCGCGATGGTCACGCTGACGCATCGGGGAATCCGGCTCATGGAGGCCGAAGAGGAGGAACGCGGCTGACGCGGCACTGAGCCCCTTCCGGCCAGGCCCGCATTGCCCTGAAAGTCCCTTCTGCCGGATAGGCGGCACAGGCATAGCATGGTGAATGGGTCGGTGCACTCTCACGTGCAACCGCCCGGAAGGGCGACCCCGGTGTGTATACGCCGGGGTCGTTGCGCACGATCGGCGCGACGGCAGGGACATCGGCTGGCGAGCTGAAAGGGCACGGTGATGGCGGAGGGTGATCGGCAGCCTGGCAAGGACACGGTGGACCGGTCGGAGGGGTTCGGTGAGCGGCTGCTGGGGGTGCTGCTGGACCGGGCACACGAGATGCCGCCGCAGCTGATCGCCCCCCTGATCGCGGAAGAGGTGGCCCGGGTCGGTGGCCGGGACATCTCGATCCTCCTGCAGGACTATGCGCAGCTGCTCCTGGTGCCGCTGCCGGGTAGGCGGCTGACCCTCAGCGGGCCCGAGCCGATCGGTGAATCCCCCGCCGGCACGGCCTTCCTGCGTGCGATCCCTGTCGAGGTACCGCAGGCCGACGGCGTCCGGATGTATCTGCCGTTGCTGGACGGCAGCGACCAGGTGGGAGTCCTGGCCGTCACCCTGGAGACCGTCGACGACGACGACCGGCGCCTGCTGCGCAGACTCGCCGGCCTGATCGCCGACATGCTGGTCACCAAGCACAGCTACACCGACCAGTTCTTCCTCACCCGGCGCCGTGAACCCATGAGCGTGGCCGCGGAGATCCAGTGGTCTCTGCTTCCGCCGCTGGCGATGGCCGTGCCGCAGGTCGCGGTGGCCGGAATCCTGGAGCCCGCCTACAGCGTCGCCGGCGACAGCTTCGACTACGCACTCAACGACGACATCCTGCATGTGGCCGTGATCGACGCGATGGGCCATGGCCTGAACGCCGCCACGATGGCCACCGTCGCCATCGGCGCCTACCGGCACTCCAGACGTGCCGGCATCGGCCTGTCCGAGATCTACACGTTCATGGACCGGGCCGTCGCCGAGCAGTTCGGGCCCGAACACTTCGTCACCGCGCAGATGATGCGTCTGGACATCGCAACGGGCCACCTGCAGTGGGTCAACGCGGGCCACCCGGCACCGCTGCTGATCCGCGAACACGAGGTCCTGAGGCAGCTGGAGAGCCCGACCACCTTGCCGGTCGGCTTCGGCGGTGAAGAGCCCCAGGTCAGCGAGCAGATACTGCAACGCGGCGACCGGGTGTTGTGCTTCACCGACGGCCTGATCGAGGAACACGAAGCCGGTGAAGAGCAGTTCGGCGAGGAACAACTCATCCATTGGGTCAACCGCGTCGAGCAGGCAGAGGAGGGAGTGCGGGCAGTGGTGCGCTCGCTCTCCCACACACTGAAGGAGGAACGGGGCGGGAGCACCAGTGACGACGCGACCCTCTTCCTGATCGAGTGGCTCGGAGGCGCCGCCGACCACCTCGCCGTCCTGGAGTGAGCAAGCCGGCACCCGGCCCATCGCCGCAACGGTGCCCTTCAGGGCGGCGAACAGCGGTCGTCAACGGTGCGATGGGCCGTTCAGGAAGCCCTCCGCCCTCTTCCCGACAGTGCGGTCCCCGGCGCGATGGCCTCATGGGACGCGCTCGGCAGACCGCTCGACGCGCGGGGCGTGCGTGACCGGGCCTAGGCTTCAAGGGGGCGTACAGCGGCGTGCATGCATGCTCGCCCCTGGGGCACATGATGCTGCGACCGCGTTCGCACGTCGCCGGGCCGTGCTGCGAGAGGTGACTCCATGGACCACGAGCCGTTGCCCTCCGCGGGCCACGCAGAGGTTCGTATCGTCGCGGCGACGCCGGAGGCCGCCCGGCGCGTCGCGGAGGTACTCCGCCGCTGTTTCGCGTCGACCGAGCAGCGTAGCTATCCCGCAGGCAGCGAAGGGGCCACTCGCCTCAGTCTCACCGTCGACACCGCGCACGCCGCGGAGCCCGCACAGTCCTGGCTGGCAAGCAGCCGTTCGCCCTTCGACGACCGCGTGCAGGCAGACGAGGTGTCCTCGGGCGGCGAGCGAGAGCTCGGCAGCCCTCCTGGTGCCGGCGCGCGCCCCGCCGAGGGAGACCGGGGAGCGGCAGCCACGGCGACACTGCGTGAGCGCAGGACCCATCGGCAGGAGGTTCTGAAGGCTCTCTACGAGGCCGTCGGACACCATCGCCGGGAGGTCGGCGCAGACGCGCTCCGCGAACGACTTCGTCTCCCCGACGAGGACCTGAGCGCCGCCTGCGCCTACCTGGCCGGCGAGGGCCTGATCACCGTCGACTGGACATCGCACGAGACCCCGGCGACCGCCTCGCTCACCCACGAGGGCATCAGGTTCATGGAAGAGGCGGAAGAGCGCGGCTGAAGCGCGCGGTGTCTCCTGGGCCAGGCAGGCCGTGCAGGTCACCGGGCCCCGCGTTCCGACAAACCCATAGCCGGCCAGGGTGCGAGTACTCAGTCCCACCTGAGTGCTTCGGCCGAGGAGGGCCTTGTCCGCCGCGTGCCCGATCAGTGAGCGACCAGCCGGGGGGGCGCTGCGTTAGCATCCCGAGTGGGGCAGGTGGAGCTGGAACGACGACCGGCCTGTGCTGTCCTTCGGGCGACTGCTCGCGGTCAACGACGTCGGGGAGCGTGACGACCCCCATGGGCAGCCGGAGTACTGGAAGGTGGAGTTGCAGCTCGTCTTCGGCGAGGACCCGGCATGGGCCGATCTCGACAGCATGGGACATCAGGACACCGGGTTCGACCACGCCGAGATCGGCGTTTCAAGGACTGCCGCGCTCGCGGAGAGGCGTCGCTTCATCGAGTCCTACCCCCAGCTGGTCGCCATGTGGCGAGCCGAACCCGCTCGCAGCGCCTTGACCCTCGAACGAGCGGGATAGCGCGGGCTCGAAAGGGAGGCGGCCACCCCGGACGCACGGGTGGCCGCCACACGCCGGTCCGTTCAGTGCTTCTTGCGGCCCTTGGCCGGGGTCGCGCCCGGAGACTTCACCGCGGCCGCGGCGTCCACCACGCCCCAGCCGTAGACCGGTGAGTAGACACCCGTCAGGCCGGTGCCCGGCTGGCGGGCCGTGCCGAGGAGCGTGTTCTCGACGTCGGCCAGGGTCCGGCCCTGGGCGAAGAGCAGGGCGGCGACGCCCGCCACGTGCGGCGTGGCCATGGAGGTGCCGGCGTAGTAGTCGTAGTCCTTGTGGCCGCAGGAGGCGGATCCGGTGCCGGCCGGCACGGTGGACACGATGTCGTCCTTGCAGGAGACGAGTCCCGCGCCGCCGGGAGCAGCGACGGCCTTGAGGTCCGGCTTGTTCGGGAGTTCGGAGAACCAGCTCTTCAGCTCGTTGCGGTCGGTCGAGGCGACGCAGATCGCGCCGGGCTCCCACGCCGGGGTGTTGCAGGCCGGAGTGGCGGAGTTCCCGGCGGCCACGACGACCGACGTGCCCTGCGCGCCCGCGTACGCGATCGCTTCGGTCACCGACGACTCCAGGCCGGTGATGGTGACGACCTGCGTGCCCGCCAGCCCGCCGAGGCTCATGTTGATCACGTCGGCGCCGTGGTCCACGGCCCACCGTATGCCGGCGGCTATGTCCTCGAAGGTGCCGCTGCCCTCCTCCAGCACCTTGACCGGCATGATCCTGGCGTTCGGCGCGACACCGGCGACACCGGTGCCGTTGCCCGCGACGGCGGCCACGATGCCGGCGACGTGGGTGCCGTGCTCGTCGCCGTTGTTCTCCCCGTCGGGGCCGCGGAAGTCGCCGTTCCCGCACGGCCCACCGGCCTTGCCGCAGCCGGTGAACGTGGCGCCGGCCACCAGGTTGCCCTTGAGGTCGGGGTGGGTCAGGTCCACTCCGGTGTCGACGACGGCGACAACGGCACCCGTGCCGGTGCTGGTGGCCCACGCCTGTTCGGCGCGGACCTGGTCCAGGCCCCACTGGTCGCCTCTCAGCGGGTCGCCGGCGCCGGCATGCGCGAGGCCGGCCGACGTGCTCAACAGGGCGGCGGCGCCGAGAAGCGACGCGGCCAGAGTGAAACTGCGGTTGCGGGACATGTGTTCCTCTCCTGGGTGACGGACGGGAGCACCGATGGTCAGCCGGTCTGCCGCGCGGTGAGGGTGAACTGGTAGTCGGCGCCGTACAGGTAGAGCAGCCCGACGTAGGCCGCGCCGGGGGCGATCACGGCCTTCTGGCCCGGCGTCGCGAAGTCGCCGGTGATCGGCTTGCACGCCGCGTCGTAGAAGAACATCTGCATCTCGCCGAGTTGGCTCTCCGGCTCGGTGTACGACGCCACGTGCAGTCCGTCGCCCCAGCCGGCCGGCAGCTTCATGATCCACGCGTCGGCGCCCTGAGCGGCCGGGGGTGTGCCGCAGGCGGCCTGCCACGAGGCCACGGTCACGCCGGGACGGTACGGCTCGGTGCCGGGGAGGTACCACAGCCCCTGCGGCGCACCGGCCTGGATCGTCCCCGACTCGCTGACCGGCTCGTCCGGCGTGAACGGCAGCGGCTCGACGCCGGAGGCGTTGCCGAACACCTGGAGTTCGGACAGCACGGCGTACGTCTTGGTCTCGCCCTGGATGGAGTCGACGAAGACCCGGACGTGGCTCGCGGTGACCGGTGCGTCCAGCTTCAGGGTCTGGATCTGCATGTCCGGCGCCGTGGGCCGCGGCGCCCGGGCGGCGAACGTGCCCGCCTCGACCGTCTTCCACAGCACCCCGTCCGTCGAGGTCTGGACGGTGAAGTCCTTGGTCGCGTTGAACCGTCCGGCCGTGGTCGGCTTGAGCGTGCTGACCGCGATGCGGGAGACCTGCGCCTCCTCGGCCAGCTTCACCTCGGCCACCTGGTGCGCGCCCGCGTTGTACGGCTTGCCCGTGTCCTTGGTCTTCCACGCGGTCGCCTCGGTGTCGTCGATCAGGAAGCTCGCGGGAAGGCCGTCGTCCTGGCTGGTGGTCTTCACGAGGCTCGCGCCGTTGTGCTTCGAGGCGAGGTTCGGCGCCAGCTCGAGGGTCCGGGCGGTCGTCCTGCCCGACTGGACCTGAAGACCCCGGAACTTCTGGATGCCGAAGCCGCGCGCCTGCACGGTCACCGTGTAGGCGCCGTCGACCATCGGCGCCGAGACGACACCGCCGGGGCCCGACGTGCCGAGCGGTGTCACCCGGGCCTCGAACTCACCGATGATCACCCGGGCGTCCTCGACGGGTTCGCCGGTGGAGGCGTTCACCAGCTTGACGGCGAGCATCCCGTTGCGCGACGGGGCCGCATGGTCGAATCCCGGCTTCGGGTCGGTGTCGTCGGGACCTGCGGTCGCGGCCGAACGGCCCGCGCCGCGGCGGGCAAAGGCGGTCCAGATGGTGTCGGTGTTGTCGCCGTGGAAGCGGAGGGTGTCCGCGTCGAGGATGGCGTCGCGCATGTCGAGGAACGACGGCGACGGCGGGGACAGCGGCATGGCGTCGGTCACCAGGTGCTCGGCGATGTCGCTGCCCGCCTTGGTGCCGTACCGGTCGACCAGGGCGCGGCGCAGGTCCCACAGCATGGCGGTCCAGATCTCGCCGTCCGCGTGGACCTCGGGACCCGTGATGTCGTAGCCGTAGTCGCCGTATGTCAACGGGCTCTTGTCGTAAGCCCAGTTGCGGATGCCCCGCTCGGCGTTCCCCACGGCGTACTCGCCGACCACGGCCTTGTCGTAGAGGCCCTCGCGGCCCAGGTGGTTGATGGCGTACCAGTCGCCCCAGCCCTCGCCCATCGCACCGGACTGCTCACCGCCGAGCGAGCCGAGTCCGCCGCCCCCGACGTACCGGTTGGACAGGCCGTGGCTGTACTCGTGCTGGATGACGGTCTGGTCGAAGTTGCCGTCGGCGTACGGGCCCTCGAACGCGTCGTTGATCGGCTCCCACAGGTACATGCTGGAGAACGACGGGATGCCGTCGGGCAGGGTCAGCATGTTGGCGTTGTCCCGGCCGAGGTAGGTCGGCGCGCCACCGGTCGCGGCACCCGAGTGGGCGAGACCGCTGATCGGGTCGCCGCCCTGGCCGCCCTTGCCGAAGTTGTTGACCTGGAAGTTGCCCGCGGTCTCGGTGAAGCCGAACTGGTAGTACTCGTCGTGGATCCGGTTGTGGTGGTAGAAGAGGTTCGTCACCGCCGGGTCGCGGTCCAGCACGTACGACGGCGGCAGCGTCTGGCCCTTGGTGCGGGCCCAGTTGGCGGCGTACGCGTAGTTGAACTGCGCTGTCGGGCTGATCGGCCGGTTGTGCTCGTCGGTCGGCGCCAGTGGTGCCGTGTACTGCGCGAAGGTGTTGGCGTTGTTGCCGAGCGTGGTGGGGCCGGGCAGTCCCGCGGCGCCGCTCGGGTCGACCCAGCCGCCCGGTGACGACGCGTTGGGGCCGAAGCTCTTGATGACCGGCCCGCCGCCCTGCGCAGCGCCCGGGAAGTTCTCGTAGACCGTGCCCTCGGGCTCCAGGGGGCCTTCGTGGTGCACCAGGGAGTGCCTGGCCAGCGTCTTGCCGGTCGCCGCGTCGACGACCACGCCCCACGCCTCGTCGAGGCTCTTGACGAACAGCACGCTGTACGCCGGGCGGGCACCGCCGGGCGTCGGGAACGCGACCTTGCGGACTCGTTGCACCTGTGCGAACGGCCCGGCCGCGAACACCTGGTAGCCGGCCTGGGTCTCGCCTGTCGGCAGCGGCACGAAGTCGGACGAAGGAGACAGCGACGACACGACAGCGGCGAGTGCGTCGGCCGGGGACTTGTCGAACCCGGCGAGCAGGCCGCCGCTGCGTACCGGGTCACCGGCGTAGGACAGCACCCGGCCGTCCTCGGCCACGGTCACCGTCATCACGCCGCCGTGCACGGCCTCGACGCCGTCGAACGCCTGCGTGAAGCTCACCACCCGGGCGCCGATGCCCGGCAGTTCGTGGTCACGCCGTACCGCAAGCGCCTCGACGTCCGCGGCCGACAGGCCGAACGCCGCGCGGTGCGCCTGCAGCCAGTCCCTCGCGATCGCGAGCGGTTCGCCGGCCCGCGGACCGGTGAGATGTGCGCCGGGCGCTCGCACGGTCCGGGGCGTCCCGTAGGTGGTGTTCCAGGTGACTTTCGGCGATACGCCTGCCGGGGCCGACCTCAGCAGCGCCGCCACGGCCGCGAGCTGCTCCTCGGTGGGCGGCAGGGTCGGCAGGCCACGTCGTACGTCCGTTGAGTCCTGCGGGACGTCACCGGCGACGGCCGACGCCGGGCCGCCCGACGGGTCATCGGTCACGGAGTGGGCGACCGTCGGTGTCGCCATCAGCGCAGCGGTGAGCGCGGACACGACCAACTTGCGGGATGCATTCATGGGCAGTCCTCGGCTGGAAGCGATGCGACGGCCGCGGTCCGTCGACGCAAATGAAAGCCTCGGTTCCGCCCCCTGGACAATCCAAGAACTGCACCTATTCTTGCCTCAATCATGAATGACAATGCGTCCGGGGCGCGCCCGTTCCTTCCGGGCCCGTCCCCTGCGTCCTTCGCCGAGAACGTGTCGACAGCCGTTCAGGAACAGGTCCGCAACGCCGAGTTGGCCGCGCTCCGCGGCCGGGCCGACCTCGGTCTCGAAACGCTGCGGAGCGCCCTGGCGGAACTGCCGCGGCTCGCCGACGACGACCGGATCGCCCTCGCCGAGATGGCCTCCATGCTCACCCGGTGGGGAGCGCCCGGCCCCGCCCCCTGGGCGCTTCTCGACGAGTTGGCCGCCGCGTGCCACACCCCCCGCGCACGCGGTGCGGTGTTTCTCGCACAGGCACGGGCCGCCCGGGGGAAGGCGATGGCCGACTACGGCACCCGGGCCCTCTTCGAGTTCACCGCGGCGGGAGACATAGGAGGACAGGCGCTCGCCCTGAGCCGCATGTCCTTCCCCGCCGATGCCGGCCTCAGCCCCTCCTACCGGCGCGAGCTCGCCCGCCGGGCGCTGTCCTTGGCCCAGCAGTCCGGCGAGCCGTGGATCATCGCCCTCGTCGCCGGCATGCTCGCCGCCGGCGAGACCTATCAGGGACGCAAGCACGCACCCCATCGCTGGCGTCGGGCCGCCTCGCTGCTGCCGGCCGACCTCGACGCGGTCACCGGCGAGATCGCCTCGCTCAACTACCTGAACTGGGCGCTGACCTGCGCGTACGTCGGGGACTACCCGACCGCCCTGGAGGCCGTCGGTCGCGGCCGGGTGGTGGGCCGGGGGCCCTGGGTGAACAAGTTCGCCGCGGTCGAGGCGCTCGTGCGTCACCGTACGGGACACCTCGACGTCGCGAGAGAGCAGGCCGCGGTCGCGATGACGGGCGCCGCACCGGGCGTCCGCGAACTCGGCAGCGCTGTCGCCGCCGCGGTGACGTTCGAGACGGCCCGCCGCCTCCCGCACGACACCCTCGAGGCGGTCGTCGAGGTGGCGTATGCGACCTCGCCTCCGTGCGGCGCGAGTGCGGCGGCGACGCTTGCGTACATACGCCATGCGCGCCGCGAGCCGCGCCCGGCGCGCGGGCTGCCTCCGATCCTGCGGAAGGCTCGCGAGGCCGAGCACCACTTCGGCTGGGAGGACGCCCTGCTCGCGCTGACCGAGATCGCACCCGACGCGGCGCGGGACGAGGCCGCCGCCATGTCCCGGTTCTGGTCGCCCTATCCGCGCGCCGCGGCGATCCGTTCGGTCGTCGAGGGACACCTCGCCGGCAGGCGCGGCTGGGCCTCCCTGATCGCGGGCGCGGACGCCCTCGCCGACATGGGCGAGCCCATCACCGCCGGCCGCGCCTACCACGCCGCCGCCCGGGTCGCCCCCTCCACGCCCGAACGGGCCCGCGCCCGCGACCGCGCCGCCGAGCTCCTGACCTCGGCGGGAGCCGACAGATCGCTGGCCACGCTCGCCCGCGACCGCTCCCTGCACCGGGGCCTGCTCCACGTCCCGGAGAACCAGCGCCACCAGGTGAACGCCGGGCTCACCCCCCGCGAGCGCGATGTCGCGGTGCTCGCGGCCCAGGGGTTCACCGCGGTGGAGATCGCCGGCCATCTGGGCATCACGGTCGGCACCGCGCGCAACTACGTGATGAACGTCCGCCGGAAGTTCGGCTCGGTACCCAAGCGACGCCTGGCACTGGTGCTCGGCATGGTCGGGGAGCCCGACTGAGCCCGGCCGGGCTCGCGGATGCGTCTCGGGTGGTGCGGGGCTGCCGGCGCACGGCCGGCAGCCCCAGCCGTTCCCGGCCGGTCCGGCCGGGAACGCCGTGGGCCGCGGCGCCCGTATGGCCGAGCCCGGCGGCACAAGGGCGGTGGTCCGAAGGACACGGATCACGGCCCGGGAGGGCCGGGCGCGCCGCACGACTGACGCCCCCATGCGGGCCCGTCCTCTTCGGGATCAGTCGCCTCGCACCGGCAGTTCGCCCGAGCCCCGCGCCACCAGGCGGGTCGGGATCGTGACCGTACGGGCGCGGGTGCGGTCGCCGTCCAGGCGGGACAACGCCGTCGTGGCCGCCGCCGTGCCGAGGGCGGACGGGTTCTGGGCCACCACCGTCAGGGCCGGTTCCAGCACCTCCGCGAGCGGAAGGTCGTCGAAGGTGACCAGGGCGATGTCCCTGCGGCCGGTGCGGGCGAGTTCCGCCACGACGCCGAGCGCCACGATGTTGTTCCCGGCGAAAAGGGCCGTGGGAGGCTCCGGCAGGGACAGCAGGCGCGTGGTGACCGCGGCTGCCGTGCTCTGGTCGTGGGCGCCGGTCACCAGCGTGCGGTCGTAGGCGATGCCCGCGTCCTCCAGGGCGGCGCGGTAACCGGCGAGGCGCTCGCGCCGCGTGTACAGCCTCGTGGGCAGGTCACCGACGAAGCCGATGCGCCGGTGGCCGCGCTCGACGAGGTGCGCGACACCCTCCTGCGCACCGGAACGGTTCGAGCTGACGACGCAGTCGGCGGACAGCCCGACGCCCGGGCGGTCGAGGAAGACCACGGGCAGGCCGGCCGCGCGCTGGGCCTTGAGATAGGTGTGATCGGCCCCGAACGCCGGCACGACCATGAGCACGCTGACGCGCCGCGCGAGGAACGTCTGGATCAGGGTCCGTTCGCGGTCGGGGTCGTCGGCGGACGATCCCATCAGGAGCGTCAGCCCCCGGTCCCGCACCGTGTCCTCGATCCCGCCCGCGACCGTGCCGAAGAACGGGTTGCCGAGGTCTGGGACGATCAGGCCGATGGTGGTGTCGGGGCCGCCCACGCGGATGTTGCGGGCCATCAGGTTGGGCTGGAAGCCGAGCTTCGCCACGGCGGCGAGCACCCGCTCCCTGGTCTGCGGCGAGCTCGGCCCGTCCTCGTTGAGCACCCGTGAGACCGTCTTGGCGCTGACGCCCACCTCGCGGGCCACATCGGCGAGGGTCGGGCGTCGTGTCGCGGCCATGTGTCACCGTTCCTGTGTGTGCGGCCCGGTGGTCCCGGCCGGGAAGCCGGCCGGGACCCGCTGGCGGGATGCTGTGTCAGTGGGCGGAGACTCCGGCCGCTTTGGCGGCGTCCGTGTCCGCGACGACAGTACCGCCGCCCTCGCGCACACTCAGTGCCCCCGTCATGATGGCGACGACCTCGGCCATCGAGTAGTCGGACGGCTTGATGAGCGCCTCGCGCCGGCCGAGCCGGTGGACGTGGACACGGTCGGCGATCTCGAAGACGTGCGGCATGTTGTGGCTGATCAGGACCACGGGCATGCCCTTGTCACGGACCCGGCGGATCAGGTCGAGGACCTGTCCGGACTCCTTGACGCCCAGTGCGGCCGTCGGCTCGTCCATCACGACGACGCTCTTCGCCCAGGCCACGGACCGCGCGACCGCAACGGCCTGGCGCTGGCCGCCGGAGAGGGTCTCCACCGGCTGGGTCAGGGACCGCAGGCCGATCTTGAGGTCGGCCATGTGGGCCGCGGCCTCCTGCCGCATCCGCTTCTTGTCGAGCATGCGCAGCGCGCTGCCGAGGAATCCGGGCCGGCGCAGCTCGCGTCCGAGGAACATGTTGGAGGCGATGTCCATCGACGCGGCGACCGCGAGGTCCTGGTAGACGGTCTCGATGCCGTGCTGCCGGGCACTCTGCGGGCCGGTGAACCGGATGGGCTCGCCGTTCAGCCGTATCTCCCCCTCATCCGGGACGAGGGCGCCGGTGAGCGCCTTGATCAGGCTGGTCTTCCCGGCGCCGTTGTCGCCGATGACGGCGAGGACCTCGCCGGGCAGCAGGTCGAAGTCGGCGCCGTCGATGGCGGTGACATGGCCGTACCGCTTGACCAGGCCGCGGGCCTGGAGCACGGGGGTGGTCGTGTTCATCGGGCCTTCTTCCGGGAGATCTGGTCGACGGTCACGGCCAGGATCACCAGCGCGCCGGTGATCAGGGTCTGGTAGATCGAGGCGACGCCCATCAGCTGGAGACCGTTGCGGAACACGCCGACGATGAGGACGCCGATGAAGGTGCCGAGGACGGCGCCGCGTCCGCCGAAGAGGCTGGTGCCGCCGAGTACGACGGCGGTGATGCTGTCCAGGTTGTCGGTCTGCCCGGCCTGCGGGTCGCCGACGCCGGTGCGCGAGATCAGCAGCAGGGCGGCGATCCCGTAGACGAGTCCGGCCAGGGTGTAGATGCCGACGGTCAGCCGGGAGGTGCGGATGCCGTTGAGGCGGGCGGCCTCGGGGCTGTTGCCGAGCGCGTACACGTGCCGGCCCCAGGACGTGCTGCTCAGCGCGTAGGCGAAGAGCAGGAACAGGGCGATGGTCACGAGCGAGCCGTACGTGATGTCGGTGTTCCCCAGCGGGAACGTCTCGCCGAGCGCGGTGAGCGGGGCGGGCAGGTTGGTGACCGTCTGCTCGGCCGAGTAGATGTGGGTCAGGGCGAACGCCACGTTCAGCATGCCGAGGGTGACGATGAACGGCGGCAGCGGGATCAGTTGCACCAGCAAGCCGTTGACCAGGCCGAAGCCTCCGCAGACGACCAGGCCGAGGGCGATGGCGGCGAGGGGGGAGAGGGAGCCCTCCGCGGCCATCTTGGCGATGACGATGCTGCCGAACGCCATCACGGCGCCGCACGAGAGGTCGATCCCGGCCGTCAGGATGATCAGGGTCTGCCCGATGGCGAGCGTGCCCACGACCATGACCTGCTGAACGATCAGGGAGAAGTTCCCGCCGGTGAGGAACTGCTCGGTGGAGAGGGAGAAGAAGAGGCAGGCCAGCACGAGCGCCGCGAGCGGCCCGGCGGTGGGCGCCGTGAGCACCCTGCGGACGGCGGTCGGCCCCTTGAGCTGGTCGTAAGCGGTGGGCGTGGGCGGGGTGGCGGTGGACGTGGCAGTCATCGTGATCCTTGCCAGTGGGTGGGTACGGGGGCGGACCGGTCGGGCGGGTGCCGGGGCCGGGCCGGTCCCGGGGCGGGGTCCGGGCTCGTCCCGGCGGGGCGGCCTCACTCGGCGTGCGCCCCGCCGGGGGCGGTGGTCGGCCGGATCCGTGCGGTCCCGCCGCCGCGCGCCGCCGGCCCTCGGTCCCCCGGCCCGACCGGGGCCGGTCCGGGTGGGGTCGGGCGGGTCCGGGCGGGTCCGGGCGGGTCCGCGGTCCTGTCGAGGTCCGGAAGTCCGGGGGTCCGGCCGGCTCGGAGCCCCGGGCCGACGGCGGTGCCGGGGCTAGCCCCAGCAGTTCTCCAGGCCGAACGCCGTGTCCTTCGCGTCGACTCCCGTCTGCGGCTTGTCCGTCACGAGCGTGACGCCGGTGTCGGTGTAGCCGGACGCCTTCTTCCCGTCCTTGGCGAAGTCGGCCACGGCCTGGACGCCCTGGGCCGCCATCCTCAGCGGGTACTGCTGCGACGTCGCCGCGATCTTCCCCTCCTTGACCGCCCGCGTCCCCGTACAGCCGCCGTCGACCGAGACGACCAGCACCTTCTTCTCCAGCCCCTTCGCCTTGAGCGCCGTGTACGCGCCGAGTGCGGCCGGTTCGTTGATCGTGTAGACGACGTTGACGTCGGGCGCCTTCTGCAGGCAGTTCTCCATGGCCGTCTGGCCCTTGGCCTGGTCGCCGCCCGTGTCCTGGGCGCACACGACGGCCGGGTCGCCCTCGGCGACGCCGAAGCCCTTGAGGAAGCCGTTGTGCCGCTGGACGCCCACGGCCACGCCGGGCGCCAGGTCCAGCATCGCGATCTTCGCCGGCTTGCCCGCCATCGCCGCCTTGGCGTACGCGCCGATCAGCTCGCCGGCCTTGAGGTTGTCGGTGGCGAAGAGGGCGTCCGTGGCGTCCTGCGGCTCGGTCGGGCTGTCCAGCGCGATCACCAGGATGCCCTTGGCACGCGCCTTCTCCAGCGCGGGGACGATCGCCTTCGAGTCGTTCGGCGTGATGAGGATGCCCTTCACGCCGGAGGCCACCATGTTCTCCACGGCGGTGACCTGGCCCGCGTTGTCCCCGTCGAACTTGCCCGCCGCGCTGACCAGTTCGACGCCGCTCTTCTTCGCCGCCTGCTCCGCGCCCTCCTTCATCTTCACGAAGAACGGGTTGGTGTCCGTCTTGGTGATCAGGCCGACTTTCACCTGACCGCCGCCTCCGCCCTGGGCGCCGGAACCCGAGCCGCAGGCCGTCAGGGACAGGGCCGCGACGGCGGCGCAGGCGGTCACTCGGGCGAGAGCGGAAACGGTGCGAGTGCTGCGGGACATGGGACGACTCCCTGCGAGTTCGGGCGAGCGCGGCCGGAGACCTGTGTCGAGGGCTCGGCGAGCTGCGGTGCTGCGGAGCCCGGGGGCTCCGGAGAGGAGGGACGAACGCGGTTGCTCCGCCGTGTCATCGCTGACTTATGTCATCGTTGACACCGCTTGTCGAGGATGATGGACTCCGCTTCCCGGCAACGTCAATGCCTTGGGACCGTCACAAATCGGCAACGTACGCAGCGGTGCGGACGCCCCGCCCGCTCGAGCGGCGCGGCCCGTCCCCGCGCCCAGGCCCCCGAAGAGAGAAGCAGCCATGCGCCCGCAGCAGGTCACTGTCCTGGGTGAATGCGTCGCCGACGCCTTCACCTCGCCCCCGGCCGACCCGGCCGAACTCTCCCTGCGCGTCCTCCCGGGCGGCGGCCCCGCGAACACGGCCGTCGCCCTCGCCCGCCTCGGCACGCCGGCGCGCTTCCTCACGCGGCTCTCCCAGGACGTCTTCGGCCGCCTCTTCCGCGCCCACCTGGAAGCGTCCGGCGTCGACCTGTCCGGCGCGGTGCGGGCGGCCGAGCCCAGCACCCTGGCGGTCGCCGAACTGGACGACCAGGGCCAGGCGGCGTACTCCTTCCACGCCGAGGGCACCGCGGACTGGCAGTGGACACGCGCCGAGCTGGCGGCGGCAGGCACGGACGGCGCCGCCTGCCTGCACTCCGGTTCCCTGGCGCTGGTGCGGGATCCGGGGGCGCCCGCGGTCGAGGAGTTCCTGACCCGGGCCGCCGCGACGGCGACCGTCTCCGTCGACCCCAACGTACGGCCGCTTCTGGTCCGTCCGGAGGTCTACCGGCAGCGGCTGTCCCGCTGGTGCGCGACCGCCGACATCCTCCGGCTCAGCGAGGAGGACCTGGAGCTGCTGCTGCCGGGCACGGCTCCCGACCGCGCCTGCGACACCTGGCACGCGGCCGGCGTACGGCTGGTCGTCGTGACCCGCGGCTCCCGGGGCGCTCTGGCGTCGCTGGACGGGGAGCGGGTCGCGGTGCCGGCACCGGCCACGCGGGTCGTCGACACCGTGGGCGCGGGCGACTCGTTCACGGCGGGGTTCCTCCACCACCTCGGCTCCCGCGGGCTGCTCGGCGGACGGCTCGACGGCCTGCGCGTCGAGGATGTCGCGGACGCGTGCGCCTTCGCCGTCCGCGTCGCCGCCCTGACCTGCGCCGTCGCGGGTCCCAACCCCCCGTGGAGCCACCAGCTGACGCCGGTCGCCGCCGTCGCCTCCGAGTGAACGCGTATACGTTCGCGGCCGGTTCGCCCGCCCGGTCTCCGCGCGTTCCCGCCGGATCAATTCCGTCCGGACCGTTGACTCACCTGTGACGACGTGCACATCATCGGGCCCAGCCGATGTCATCGCTGACACATGTCAGCGATGACACCCGTGTTGCCGGACCGTTGCCATCGCGGTCCGGCCACGGGATCCCCCGACTCGGCGGGCCTTCCCCGCACCGCGGCGCACCCCCATCGCCTCGCATCGCGGCGCTCCGTGCCCCGGACGGTCCGCACCACAGGAGACACCATGAGCTCTGGACGTGTTGTCCGGCGTGCCCCCGTGCGGCTGCTCGCCGCCGTGGCCACCGTTTGTGCCCTTACCTCGACCGCCGTCGCACCGCAGTCCTTCGCCGCCGACCGCCCGCCGTTCACCGAGCCCCACCGGCCCCAGTTCCACTTCAGCCCCGCGAAGAACTGGATGAACGACCCCAACGGACTGGTGTACTTCAAGGGCGAATACCACCTCTTCTACCAGTACAACCCGAGCGGCAACACCTGGGGCAACATGTCCTGGGGCCACGCCGTCAGCAAGGACCTGGTGCACTGGGAGGAGCTCCCGCTCGCCATCCCGCACGACGACGAGGAGATGGTCTTCTCCGGCAGCGCCGTCGTCGACCGGGACAACACCTCGGGATTCGGCACCCGCGAGAACCCCGCCATGGTCGCCGTGTACACCAGCGCCTACAAGGACGGCGGCAAGCAGGCCCAGTCGCTGGCGTACAGCACCGACCGCGGCCGCACCTGGACGAAGTACGCGGGGAACCCGGTGCTCGACATCGGGTCGAAGGAGTTCCGCGATCCCAAGGTCCAGTGGCACGCGCCGACCAGGAGCTGGTTGATGACCGTGTCCCTGTCCACCGAGCACAAGGTGCGGTTCTACTCCTCCAGGGATCTCAAGCACTGGACGCATCTCAGCGACTTCGGCCCGCAGGGCGCGGTGGGCGGCGTGTGGGAGTGCCCGGACCTGTTCCCGCTGCCCGTCGACGGCGACCCCGACCGGGTCAAGTGGGTCCTCGTCGTCAACATCAACCCCGGTGGCATCGCCGGAGGTTCGGCCGCGCAGTACTTCGTGGGCGACTTCGACGGCAAGCGGTTCGTCCCCGACGACGACGGTTCCTACACGCCGCCGGCCGGCCTGGTGATGCAGGACTTCGAGCGGTCCGACTACGGTTCGGACCAGGGCAGTTGGGACACGACCGGTACGGCGTTCGGCGCCGGGCCCGAGAAGCTGCCGGAGGACGCGCCGCCGGGCGTCACAGGAGTCGAGGGCAGGGGCTACGTCGACAGCTTCCACGGCGACGACGCCGCCACCGGCACGCTCACCTCACCGGCGTTCACCGTGACCAGCCCGTACGTCAACTTCAAGGTGGGCGGCGGCCGTCATCCGCACGACCCGGACGCCGTCCTGACCGAGGGCCCGGTCGCGCCGCCCGCCGGGACCGTCCTCGCCGACTTCGAGGGCGAGGGATACGGGGACTGGACCGCGGCGGGCGAGGCGTTCGGCGACGGCCCGGCCGCCGGCACGCTGCCCGGCCAGCACCCGGTGTCCGGCCATCTCGGCGACGGGCTGGTGAACACGTTCCTGCGGGGCGACTCGACCACCGGCACACTCACCTCCCCCGACTTCACGATCGACAAGGACTACGTCAACTTCCTGATCGGCGGCGGCAGGCACCCCTCCTCCACCGACGCACCGACCGCGGTGCGCCTGATCGTCGACGGCAAGGTCGTGCGCAGTGCGACCGGAAAGGACTCCGAGGCGCTCAACTGGGCATCGTGGGACGTGCGGGAGCTGGCCGGCCGGACGGCACGCATCGAGATCGTGGACGCCAACACCGGCGGCTGGGGCCACATCAACGTCGACCACATCGTGCTGTCCGACACCCGTGCCCGGCCCCGCTCGACCGAGACCTCCGTCAATCTGCTCGTGGACGGGAAGGTCGTGCAGAGCGCCACCGGCTCGGACAGCGGCGCGCTGGACTGGGCGTCGTTCGACCTGCGCGCCCATGCGGGCAAGCAGGCGAGGATCCAGCTCGTCGACATGAACACCGGCGGATGGGGGCACCTCATCGCCGACCGGTTCGTCGCCGCCGACGAGCCCGCGGTGTCCTCGGTGCGGCGCGCGCAGTGGGTCGACCACGGCAAGGACTACTACGCGGCCGTGTCGTGGGAGGGCGCGCCGGACGGCAGGCGCCACATGATCGGCTGGATGAACAACTGGCAGTACGGCAACCACATCCCCACCTCGCCGTGGCGCAGCGCGCAGAGCATCCCCCGCGAGATGGCACTGCGCACGGTCGACGGAAGAATCCGGCTGACCCAGCGGCCGGTGCGGACGGTCGCGTCGCTGCGCGAAGGGCCCGTGGTGACTGCGCAGGACGTGGACGTCACCGGCGGCTCGGCCCCGCTGGCGGGCGGGCGCGCCGACGGCAAGGCGCTGGACATCGACGCCACGTTCTCCCTGCGGGACGCCGAACGGTTCGGCCTCAAGGTCCGCACCGGCCCCGGCGGCCAGGAGACCGTCATCGGCTATGACGCCGGAACGCAGGAGCTGTACGTCGACCGCACGAGGTCCGGCGCGGTCGACTTCAGCAGCGACTTCCCCGGCGTGCAGCGCGCCCCGCTCAAGGCCAGGGACGGCAAGGTCAGGCTGCGCATCCTCGTCGACTGGTCCTCCGTGGAGGTGTTCGGCGGCCAGGGAGAGGCGGTCATCACGGACCAGATCTTCCCGGACGAGGCCGGAGACGGCGTGGAACTCTTCGCGGAGGGCGGCTCGGCGAGGCTGGACGCGGTGACGGTGCACCGCCTGGGGTCCTACCGGGGCTGATCCGGGCCGGGCGCGCCGCGCGGCACCACGCGCGGCGCGCCGTCCGGGGGGCGGGTGCGGTCCGGCTGGGGGTGCGACCGCCGTGCCCATGCAGCCGCGCCCTGCCGGGCGGGTGGATCCGCCGTGCGCGCCGTGCCCTGCCGGGCGGTGCCAACCGGCCCGGCGGTGGGCGGACGTCGCGCCCGCGGCCCGGTGTGCCCCGGTTCGGCCCGCGTGTGTGGAGCGCGGGCGGTGACGTGCCGGGGCGCTGCGTGCGGTGCGGTGCGGTGTCGGTGCTTGCCCGCCGCCCGGTCTCGTTGCGGCGTCCCGTCCTCACACCTTCTCGGTCTGCGGTTCGGCGGCGGGAGCGGGGCTCCGGGTGTGCAGCACGCCGGCCGTGCAGGCGGCCACCACGCAGAAGGCGACGGGCAGGAAGAAGGTGAGATTGAGCGGGACGAGGTGGGTGAGCGGTCCGATCACGGCGGGCCCGGCGAGCATGCCGAGGTAGCCGAGGCCGGCGACGCGCGAGACGTTGGCGCCCGCGGCGTTCGGGTCGGCGTGGCCCGCGGCGCTGAACAGCTGGGGGATGCACCCGGACAGGCCGGCCCCGAACACGGCCCAGCCCGCCAGGGCGAGCGGCACCCACGGGGACAGTGCCGCGGTGGTGAGACCCAGCGCGGCCACGGCGGCACCGTGGCGGAGGACGGCCACCGGGCCGACCCGGGCCGCCACCCGGTCGGCGAGCAGCCGGCCGACGGTCATGGCGGTGGAGAAGGCGCCGTAGGCGAGGGCCGCGGTCGCGGCCGGAGCGTCCAGGACGTCCCGCAGGTGCAGCACGCTCCAGTCGTTGGCCACGCCTTCGCAGAGCATCAGCATCAGTGCGAGGGCGGCGAGGAACCAGATGCGCCGGGGAGTGCGGCGCCGGGACGGCGCACCGGCCGCCGGCTCCTCCTCGGCGGCGCGCTCGGGCCGCAGCAGTGCGCCGGCGGCCGCCGCAGCCGCGACGAGCCCGAGGACCGCCGCCGCGCCGAGGGTCGCCGCGGGGCTCCAGCCCCAGCTCAGCGTGCGGGCGCCGATCAGCGCAGCGAGGACGCCGCCGATGGAGAAGGTAGCGTGGAAGGCGGACATGACGGGCCGTCCGTAGCCCCGCTCGACCTGGACGGCGTGGGCGTTCATGCTCACGTCGAGGCATCCGTTGCCGAACCCGAGCAGCAGCAGCGCCCCGCCCAGGGTCCAGGCGTTCGTGGCGAGGCCGGGCAGGACGACGGCCGCGCTGCACAGCGCCGCTCCGAGCGGGACCACCGTACGGGCGCCGGCCCGGTCGGTGAGCGGGCCGGCGGCCTGCATCCCCGCGAACGCCCCGAGGCCCAGCAGCAGCAGGAGCCAGCCGAGCACGGCATGGCTGAGGCCCGCCCGGTGCTCGACGGCCGGGATGTGGACCACCCACATGCCCAGCAGGAAGCCGTTCAGGGCGAAGTAGGCGAAGGTGGCCGCACGGCCCTTTCGCAGTGATGTCTCCATGACTCCGAACATATCGAACATGACTTGTGTTCGTAAGCTTGCCTTTCGCGCATCCGTGGTGTTCCATCGGGGCGTGGCGAGTACACCGAGCGCGGAACGACTCCGGCAGATCACCGAGGCCGTGCGCGAGGCCGGCCGTATCGGCGTCGCGGAGCTGGCAGGTCTGACCGGCGCGTCGGAGATGACGATCCGACGCGACCTGGAGCTGCTGGCCGATCAGGGAGTCCTGGAGCGCTACCGAGGCGGCGCGCGCAGCCTCCTGCTGCGCGGCGAGGAGCCTCCGTTCGCGCTGCGGGCGCAGGACGGGCTCGACGCCAAGCGGCGCATCGCCGCCGAAGTCGCCGCACTGATCGCCGACGGCGAGTCCGTCGTCCTCGACAGCGGCACCACCTGCCTGGAGGTGGCGCGCGCCCTCGAGCACCGCCGGCTGACCGTGATGCCTCTGTCCCTGCACGCGGTGAACGCCCTGACCGGCGCCCCGCGGCTGACCCTGCTCGTCCCCGGCGGCCGCCCACGGCCCGGCGAGCTCGCGCTGACCGGGCCCCTGACCTTGGCGTCGCTGTCCGCGCTGCGCTTCGACACGGCGGTCGTCGGCTGCTGCGGACTGAACGCGGAGAACGGCCTGACCGCGTACGACCTCGACGACGCGGCCGTCAAGCGCACCGCGATCGCGTCGGCCCGCCGGGTGGTCGCCGTGGCGGACGCCGCCAAGCTCTCCCGTACGGCCCTCGCCTTCGTCGCGCCCGCTTCCGCGCTGCACGCCGTCGTCACCGACGCGGCCGCCCCGCAGGAGGAGATCGACGCGCTGACCGCGGTGGGCGCGACGGTACGGAGCGTCTGACCGGCCCGGCCCTGCGCCCTGTGGCGTGACAATGGGGTGAGGGACACGCCTTCCGTCACCAAGAGGCCGGAGCCGACATGCCCTACACAGCCGTGACCGCCCTCAGCCATGCGGGCCTGATCCGCGACCACAACGAGGACAGCCTGGTCATCGGCCCGTGGACGCTGTGCGGGACGGTCACCGAGAACCCGCAGACCCTGCTGTTCCCCCTCGGCACGCCACTCGTCGTCGCGGTCGCCGACGGACTCGGCGGGCAGCCGGGCGGCGAGGTGGCCAGCGCGCTGGTCGTCCGCCGCCTCGCCTCGCTCGGCCCCTCCCTGGACGGCGAGGAGGCCGTCCGTGATGCCGTGGAGCTGTGCAACCACGAGGTGTTCTCGGCGGCCGACTCCGAGCCGGAGCTCGTCACCATGGGGACCACCGTCGCCGGCGCCGTGCTGCTGGCCGAGTCACTGCTGACGTTCAACGTCGGCGACAGCAAGGTGTACGACGCGACGGGCGACGGGCTGCGCCAGGTGAGCGTGGACGACAGCCCGCCGCCGCCACCGGGCCGGCGCACCACGTCGGTGGTGACCCAGACGCTCGGCGGCACGCCCGTGTTCCGAGCCGTCACGCCCCACGTCACGGCCTCCGCGCTGGCCGGCGGCGACCGCTACCTGGTGTGCAGCGACGGGCTGACCGACCCGGTGCCGGACGAGACGATCGGCGACGTGCTGCGGGTGCACGACGACGGCCGGGCGGCCTTCGAACTCTGGAAGGCGGCCATCGAGGCCGGCGGCCCCGACAACATCACGCTCGCGCTCGTACGCGTCAGCGCGTGAGACGACCGGCCGAGGCGTGCTCCGGTACGACGAGGCAAGGATCGCGGATCAGTGTGCGCTCGTCAGCTCCTGCGCCTGGGTACGACGGGTGGCCAGTCGGTCCAGGTGGGCCACGACGTGGGCGTGGAAACGGTCCACTGCCTCGTCGACGCTGCGGATGAATCCGGACTCGGCGTTGCCGCGGCCACTGCTCTGTGCCGCCGCCCGAAGCCCGGCGGCCTCCCCCCACCGCCCGTCGCTCCCGAAGGCCGACGTCGATCAGACCGTCGTGGGCTGTCCGTTCGTCACGACCGCGCCGGGGATCTGTCTGCCGTGGCGGGGTGTTCGTCTCCCGTGCCGTGGAAGCGGGGCGTGTGGACGCCTCCGGGCTCGTCGTGAGTCGCTGGGCGCCTGCCGCGTCCGGGGCACCCCTCCCGGCTGGCTAGGCTTACTGTGCCCCGACTCCTTCACCGATTCTCCTTGCGGAGGCCGAGGGCGGCTCGCGACAGGTCCGGAGTGAGGTTTTGGTGCAGCAGGTGCTGGTGGCTGATCGATACCGGTTGGATGCCCGCATTGGGCAGGGCGGCATGGGGGAGGTCTGGCGGGGCTCCGACGAGGTGCTCGGCCGGCCCGTGGCCGTCAAGCTGCTCCTCGGGGATCACGCCGATCCCCAGGCGGCCGCCCGGTTCCGCATGGAGGCGCAGACCGCAGCGCGGCTCAACCACCCAGGCGTCGTCTCGGTGTTCGACTTCGGGACGTGGGACGGCCGCTTCTACCTGGTGATGGAGCTTGTCGAGGGCCGGAGCCTGGCCGAGGAACTGACCGACAGCGGGCCGCTGACGCCGGAGCGGGTCGCCGCCGTCGCCGCCCAGGCCGCGGCAGGGCTCGCATCGGCCCACCGGCAGGGCATAGTCCACCGGGACATCAAGCCGGGCAACCTGCTCTCCGACACCGAAGGCGCCGTGAAGATCGGCGACTTCGGCATCGCCCGTTTCGTCGACGACCCGTCGGCCGCGCTGACCACCGCGGGCCAGATCGTCGGTACGAGCCTGTACCTCGCCCCCGAGCGCGCCCTGGGCCGCACCGCCGAGCCCGCGTCGGACGTGTACTCCCTCGGCTGCGTCCTGTACCAACTGCTCACCGGCCGGCCTCCGTTCAAGGCCGACACCGCCACCGCGACGCTCTACCTGCACATCGACGCGGCGCCCCTGCCGCCGCTGGAGCTCGGCATCGGGCTGTCGCCCGCGTTCCAGAACTACCTGCTCGTCATGCTGGCGAAGCAGCCGGAGGAACGGCCGACCGCGGACGAGGTCGCCGCCTGGTTCGCCGCCGGCGCCTGGCAGGGGCGCTCCGAGCCCATGCCCACGCCGCAGCCCGTGCAGGCACGGCCCGTCCCGCCGCAGCCCGCCCGGCCCGTCGGCGCGGCGGCCGCCGCCCCTGGTCCCGTCGGCTCGGCACCCGGCCCGGCGACCACGTACATGCTGCCCGGGGCCCCGGCGTCCGGCACGCGCCCCGCTCTGCGGGCGTTCGCCCGGCGCCGCCCGAGGGTGACCGCGATAGTGGCCGGAGCCCTTGCCTTCGCCACCGCCCTGCTGATCGGGATGGCGGTGTTCGCGCCCGAGGACAGCCCGGCGGAGACACCGGTGACCGGCGAGCCCGCGGTCACCGAGTCCCTCACCGGCGGCGCGGACGGCGCCCCCGCCGAGAGCCCCGAGAGCCCTGTCGTGGAGAGCCCCTCCGCCGAACAGCCGGCCGAACAGCCGGCCGAGCCGTCGGACGACGCCCAGAAGCCAAAGGACGCCGGCGACGACGCGAAGAGTCCCGGCGGAAAGGGCGAGAACGACGGCAGGAAGCACGACGAGGACGACTGACGCACCCTCAGAGGCGGTCTACGAGGCCATCTCTGCCCGCTGACGGATCGGTGCCCGCGGCGGCGAGCCGCGCGTCCCGGTCCCCAGCGCCAGGCCCGCGCCGAGCGCCGACACTCCCGCGAGGACCGCGAACAGCCCCTCGTAGCCGCCGAACGCACCCGCCAGCGCGGTTCCCGCGAAGGGCGCCAGCGCGCCGGCCACGGCGACCGGGGCGGCGAGCAGCGCCGACCGGTGGGCGTAACGGGCCGCACCCCAGCGGTCGGTGACCGCGGTGGCCTGGAGCAGCGTCAGATTGCCGCGGACCGTGCCCGCCGCGACGGCGATGGCCACGAGCAGCGGATACGGCCCGGGGACCAGCGCGAACGCGGCGGTCGTGGCACCGCCCGCCGCGATGTACGCGGCCGTCCGGGCCCGGGCGCCCGTGCGTCGCGCGACGGCCCTGTACAGCGTGCGGCCGAGCGTCTGGCCCACGCCGCCGAGGCCGAGGGCCAAAGCGGCGGCCGTGGTGGAGACACCCCGTTCGGTGAGGAGCGGGATGAGGGCGACGACCACGCAGTGCATCGCGAACCCGGACAGCGTGAACGCGGCGGCCAGCAGCAGGAAGGGGCGGCTCCTCGTCACCGCGCCCGGGGTGCGGTCCGGTGCGTCGTGCGGGGGACGGACCGCCTCCTCGGGGGCGGGCGGCCAGGGCCCCCGGAGTGCGAGGGCATGGGCGGGGACGGTGACGGCGGCCAGGACTGCGGCGAGTACGGCGTAGGTGGCGCGCCAGGAGAGGTGCTCGGCGAGTACGGCGGTCACGGGGGCGAAGACCGTGGAGGCGAGGCCGCCCGCGAGGGTGACGACCGTCAGGGCCCGTACGCGCTCCGCGCCCCACCAGCGCGTGAGCGCCGCGAAGGCGGGCTGGTAGAAGGTGGCGGCCATCGCCACGCCGACCAGCAGCCAGCCCGCCGTGAATCCGGCGAGGCCGGGGGCGCAGGCGACCACGAGCAGACCCGCGACCGCCAGGACGGAGCCGCCGGTCATCACCGCGCGGGGGCCGCGGGCGTCGAGGACGCGGCCGATGGGCACGCCGGCGACGGCCGACACGAGCAGGGCGGCGGAGAAGGCCGCCGTGGTGGCGGCCGGTGACCAGCCGGTGTCAGTGGTGATGGCCGAGTTGAGGACGGGGAAGGCGTAGTAGAGGACGCCCCAGCCGGTGATCTGGGTGGCGCAGAGGGCCGGGAGGGCGGCGCGCGGCCTCGTCCGGTCCCCCGTCCCGGTCGAGGCGGCGCGCGGGCGGATCCGGTTCACGGCGGTCAGCAGCCGTCCGAGGCGGTGCGGGCCTCCGCGGCCGATGCGCCGATCCGGAGCGTGGCGGGGGCGCCGCAGCAGCCGCCGGCAGCACCGGAGTCCCCGGCTCCCCCTGCTGCCTCGACTGCCTCGGGCTCGTCGAACAGCCCCGCGCCGCCGCACACGCCGGTCTCCGGGAGGGTCAGTTCGACGCGCTCGGCCGCGGCCGTGTCCCCGGCGAGGGCGGCGGCGATCGAGCGGGTCTGCTCGTACCCGGTCATCGCCAGGAAGGTCGGGGCGCGGCCGTAGGACTTCATGCCGACCAGGTAGACGTCCTGCTCGGGGTGGGAGAGCTCGCGCACGCCGTGGGGGTAGACGGTGCCGCAGGAGTGGACGTTGGGGTCGATCAGCGGCGCCAGTTCGACGGGGGCCTGGAGGCGCTCGTCGAGGCCGAGGCGGAGCTCGGAGAGGAAGGAGAGGTCGGGGCGGAAGCCCGTGAGGACCACGACTTCGTCGACCGGCTCGGTGCGGCCGCCGTCGTCGGAGACCAGGACGAGGCGCCCGTCGCCCTGCCGCTCGACGGCGGCGGTGCGGAAGCCGGTGACGGCGGAGGCGTACCCGGCGTCGACCGCCGCCTTGGCGGCCAGGCCCAGCGCCCCGCGGGCGGGGAGCTGGTCGGCCTCGCCGCCGCCGAAGGTGGATCCGCTGATGCCCCGGCGCAGTACCCACACCGCGTGCGTGCCCGCGTCCTCCTTCGCCAGGGCGGCGAGGGTGGCCAGCGCCGTGAACGCGGAGGCGCCGGAGCCGACGACGGCCGTGCGCCGGCCGGCGTAACGGGCGCGGACGGCCGGGTCCGCGAGGTCGGGGACGCGGTAGGAGATCCGGTCGGCGGCCGCCTTCTCGCCGAGCGCGGGCAGGCCGTCGCCGCCGAGGGGGCCGGGAGTGGTCCAGGTGCCGGAGGCGTCGACGACGGCGCGGACGGTGATCCGCTCCTCGGCGCCGTCGGCGGTGACGAGGTGCACGGTGAAGGGCTGTTCCTCGCGGCCGGAGTCGACGACGCGGTCACGGCCGGCGCGGGCCACACCGGTGACGGTCGTGCCGTACCGGACCCTGTCGCCGAGGACGTCGGCGAGCGGCTGAAGGTACCGCTCGGCCCAGTCGCCGCCGCTCGGGTACGCGGCGTCGTCGGGCCTGACCCAGCCGGTGGGGGCCAGGAGCTTCTCGGCGGCCGGGTCGACGACCTCGGCCCACGGGGAGAACAGCCGCACGTGCGCCCACTCCCGCACCGCGGTGCCCGCGACCGGGCCCGCCTCCAGGACCAGTGGTTCGATACCCCGCTCGATCAGGTGGGCCGCGGCGGCGAGACCGACGGGGCCGGCTCCGACGACGGCGACGGGCAGTTCGGTGGTGGCGGGCGCGTTCATCGGTCCACTCCTCGGTATTTCGACGTTTGTCGATGCCTTGCCCTGCAAGCATCACACCTGCATCGATGACCGTCAACATAGACATTCGTCGAAACCGGGCGCCTGGTTCGACATGTGTCAACATAGATGCATGTCGAACACGAAGGTCCTGCCGCTGCTGGAACCGGAGTCCGCCGCGCCGTGCTGCCCGCCGCTCACCGAGCGCCCGCTGAACGCGGAGGAGGCGGAGCGCACCGCGAAGATGTTCAAGGCGCTCGGCGATCCCGTGCGCCTGCGCCTGTTCTCGGCGGTCGCTTCCCACGAGGGCGGCGAGGCATGTGTGTGCGACATCTCCGACGTCGGCGTCTCGCAGCCGACGGTCTCCCACCACCTGAAGAAGCTCAAGGAAGCCGGGCTACTGTCCTCCGAGCGGCGCGGCACGTGGGTGTACTACCGGGTCGAGCCGTCCGTGCTCGCCGCGATGGGGCGCCTGCTGACGACGGCCGCCACCGCCTGACCCCGCGTCGGACACCCGGGCGGCAGTTCGTAATGGGAACCATTTTCAGATAAGATCCGGGGCGGTCGCTCACCAGGAGGATTCCCATGGCCGTTCCCAAGCGGAAGATGTCCCGCAGCAACACCCGTCACCGCCGCGCCCAGTGGAAGGCGACGACGTCCCGGCTCGTGCCGATCACCGTCGACGGCTCCACCTACCTGGTGCCGCAGCGGCTGGTGAAGGCCTACGAACGCGGTCTGCTGCACCCCGAGGGCTGACGGCATGACCGGCCGACTGCCCGTGACGGTCCTGTCGGGCTTCCTCGGGGCGGGCAAGACCACCCTGCTCAACCATGTCCTCGGCAATCGCGAGGGCCTGCGCGTCGCCGTCATCGTCAACGACATGAGCGAGATCAACATCGACGCGGCCCTCGTGCGCGGCGGCGACGCCGCGCTGTCGCGGACCGAGGAGCGCCTGGTCGAGATGACCAACGGGTGCATCTGCTGCACCCTGCGGGACGATCTGCCGGAGGAGGTCGACCGACTGGCCCGCGAGGGCCGCTTCGACCATCTGCTCATCGAGTCCAGCGGCATCTCCGAACCGATGCCCGTGGCCGCGACGTTCGCCTTCCCCCGCGACGACGGCGCCACCCTCGGGGACGTCGCCCGCCTGGACACCATGGTCACGGTCGTCGACGCCGCGAACTTCCTGCCCGAGCTGACGAGCGGCGACGGGCTCACCGAACGCGGCCTCGACCAGTACGAGGACGACGAACGCACCGTCAGCGACCTGCTGATGGACCAGATCGAGTTCGCCGACGTCATCGTGCTCAACAAGCTCGACCTCGTCGGGCCCGAGGACGCCGCACGGCTGCGGGCCGCGCTCAGCCGCCTCAACCCCGTCGCGCGCATCGTCCCCGCCCGTCACGGCCGGGTCGGCGTCGGCGAGGTGCTGGGCACGGGGCTGTTCGACCTGGAGCGCGCCCAGCAGGCGCCGGGATGGGTCATGGAGCTCAACGGCGACCACGTACCGGAGACCGAGGAGTACGGGATCTCCTCCGCCGTCTTCCGCGCCGGACGGCCCTTCCACCCGGGCCGGTTGTGGGACTTCGTCACCGAGGGCCTCGACGGCGGGACGTACGGACAGGTCCTGCGCTCCAAGGGGTTCTTCCGGCTGGCGAGCAGGCCCGCCGTGACGGGCCTGTGGTCGCAGGCAGGCTCCGTGGCCCGCTTCGAGCCCTCGGGCGTGCGGGACCCCGACAGCACGCAGGACCAGGAACTCGTCTTCATCGGCACGGACCTGCGCGCCGACGCGTTGCGGGCCGCTCTGGAGGCGTGCCTGATGGCCGACGGCGAACGCGTGCCGCACGACGACCCGTTCCCGGCGTGGGACACGTACGGCATCGACGACACCTGCCGGCACGAGCCTGTTCCCGCGCTCTGAACCTCCGGGCCGGGCGGTGGTCGCAGCCACGGCACCGTCCGGCCCGGACCGTGTCCGGGGACGCGCTCAACCGTCGAGGGCGTCCGTCACGTCGCCCAGGTCCACGAACTTGAAGCCCGTTCCGGCGCGGTCGCCGTCCGCCGGGGTGGCGTCGCCGTCCTGGACCACCAGCAGGCCGTTCGGGTACTGACGGCCCAGCGGGGCGTTCAGTACCGCGGCGCCGTCGCACTCCTCGGACCCGTCGAGCGTCGCGGACGCCGCGGTGACCCGGAAGCCGCCCTCGTACTCGGTGTCGTCGGCGAGTTCGCGGTCGTAAGCGGCGAAGGTGCTGTCGCCCTGGCTGGACGCGAGCAGGTATCCGTCGCCGTCGGGCTCGGTGAGCAGCGTCAGGCCCTCGACATCGGCGGCAAGGCGGGTGCCGCCGTAGCCCGGGTCGGGTCCGGCGACGCACTCGTCCGACGGCTCGTCGTACGTGGCAGGGACACCGTACTCGCGCACCTTGTCGACCAGCACCGGCGTGCCCGTCAGGTCGGCGCGCAGCCGCCAGATGCCGACGTCCTCCTGACCGGCGTAGAGCGTGCCGTTCGCCGGGTCGACCACCATGCCCTCGACCTGCGGGAGCTCGCCCGGCTCGGCGCACGGGGTCCAGGAGGTGCCGTCCGGGAGACGGAAGGCGGAAGGCAGGTCCAGGGTGCGCACGGTGCGGTAGGTGACGGTACCGGCGGGTGTCGGTGTGAGCTCCAGCAGCCCGACCGTGGTGCGCTCGCGGCGGCTGACCAGGGCGTACGAACGGCCGGTCGCCCGGTCGGTCCAGGTGGCCAGGCCGTACGCGGTGCGCTGGTCGTCGATCTCGTCCTGGTCGGCGGAGAACACCGGCGGCGCCGCCGGGTCCGTGACGTCCGTGAGCGGACCGCCGGGCCGGTCGCGGTCGATGCGGTACACGCGCAGCCGGTCGTGGCCGCGGTCGCTGGTCACCGCGACGTCGGCCCGGCCGGACGGCAGCCGCAGGCCGTGCACGAGGTCGACGTTGTTGAAGCGGCCGGGGGCGTCGCCCTCGGCCGCGGGCGGCGGCGCGGGCACCGACTGGACGGGCCGGGCGCCGAGATCGTAGACGCGCAGTCCGCCCTCCTTGGCAGTGGCGATGACCAGACTGCGGCCGGGGTCCGCCACGTTGCGCCAGATCGCGGGGTCGTCGGCGTCGGCGTTGCCGCCCGCCTCGTCGTCGTGGAGCGTGGGCGTCTCGGCGCGGGCCGTCACGGCGGGCAGGGCGCCAAAGGACGCCGAGGCCGGTACGGGCGCGACGCCGGCGAGGGCCGACAGGGCGATGACGAGAGCGGCTGCACGAGCGTTCACGAAAGCTCCTCGGTGCCGGGGACATGGTGATCCACCGTGAGCCTGCAGGCGGACCGTGGCCGTACGGCGTCCGCGGAGTGATGCCCGCGTATGTATGTCATGAACTCGACCAAGTGGGCCGGGAACCGACTCCCCGCTCCCGAATGACACACTGACCGTCCGTCGCTCGAAAGGGCTCCGCCGTGCCGATGATCCGCACCCTGCGCCGCGCCGTCCGCCGTGCCTACCGCCGCACCGTCGACCTCAGCCATCCCGCCCGGTCACCGCTCGGCAGCGCCGTGGTCAACTGCGTGCTGTACGAGGACGGGGTGCGCCGACCGGGACCGTACACGGCCGATGAAGCCGTGCGCGCGGCGCGCAAGACCGGACGCGGCTTCGTGTGGATCGGCCTGCACGAGCCGGCCGAGGCCGAACTCGCCTCCCTCGCCGAGCTGTTCCGGCTCCACCCGCTCGCCGTCGACGACGCGGTCCGTCCGCCCCAGCGCCCCAAGGTGCAGCGCTACGACGGCCCGGACGGAACGGGGACGCTGTTCGCCGTGTTCAAGACGTGCCGCTACGTCGAGCACGAGGAACTGACCGCCACCAGCGAGGTCGTGGACACCGGCGAGCTCGCGGTCTTCGCCGGCGCCGACTTCGTGATCACGGTCGGGCACGGGCGGCACGAATCACTGGGCCCGCTGAGGGAGGAACTGGAGACGGTGCCCGAGCAGTTGGCCAAGGGCCCGGCCGCCGTCCTGCACGCGATAGCCGACCACGTGGTGGACGACTACCTGGCCGCCGCCGACGCGATGCAGAGCGACGTGGACGCCGTCGAGAGCGCCGTCTTCAGCGAGCACGCCGGCCGCGGCGACGCCGGGCGGATATACCAGCTCAAGCGCGAGCTGCTGGAGCTCAAGCGGGCCGTGACACCGCTGGAGCGGCCCCTGCGGACGCTGGCCGCCGAGCACCTGCCGCCCGTCGGCGAGGACATCCAGCCGTACTTCCGCGACGTCGCCGACCACCTGGCGCGCACGAGCGAGCAGATCAACGCCTTCGACGGACTCCTCGACTCCATCCTCCAGGCACATCTCGCCCAGGTGACCGTCGCCCAGAACGAGGACATGCGCAAGATCACGGCATGGGCGGCGATCGTCGCCGTGCCCACCATGGTCTGCGGGGTGTACGGCATGAACTTCACGCACATGCCGGAACTGCGCTGGACCTACGGCTATCCGCTCGTCCTGGCCGTGATGGCGACCGCCTGCGTGCTCATCCACCGCAGCTTCCGCCGCAACGGCTGGCTGTGAGCCGCCGCGTCAGGTCAGCGCGATGAACAGCCCCAGCGTGACGAGCGCGACCGCGCCGCCGTAGAGCGCGAGGGTCACCGAACGGGCCTCGACGGAGGGGTCGGTGCCGCCGCCGGCCCGGCGCAGACCGAGGACGGACCTGCCGAGCAGGACGAGCGCTGCCGCACAGCAGGCGGCGATGAGTGAGTCAGCCACGCGGCGACGTTCTCACGCGCCGCGGGTCCCCGCATCCGGAGCGCGTCCGACCGGGTCACCCCCGCATCCGGGACGCGTCCGACCCGGGTGGGGGCGGTATCGGCACCCTGGGCGACGGGCGCCATCCCTCCAGGCGAACCGCGTTGGGTCAGGCCCGAGACCGCCATCGCGACGGGCCGTCGGCCTGGTCACCCGAAGAGCGGGGCGGGCGCCGTCCGGCCGTAGAGTTCGTCGAGACCGATGAGCAGCGTGTCGTCGCTGCGTGACGTTGCGCTGCGCAGCGCGTCACTGAAGCCTGCCGCGCTGAAGCAGGCGAGCCCGCACCGAGTGGTGTCCAGACCACGTCCGGCGAGAACCTCGCGTGCCCGGGTGAGCCGCTCCAAGTGGCTCAGTCCCATGACGGTGCCCCACTTCGCCTCGCCCAGCAGGTGCACCGCCGGCTTCGTGCCGCCCGCCCCGGGCTCGACCACGGCGACATCCACTTGAATCTGCCGCCGCGCCGCCGGGTCGGTCACCACGCCGCCGCCGACCTGCCCCAAGGCCGAGCTGAGCACAGACCCCCCGGGCCCAAGCACATACTCCCGGCACATCGCCTCGAAATGCGGCCCGGCCACCTGCGCCGCGAAGCGCTCCGCCGACTGTGCCCAGACATCCGCCGCCTGCCCGCTCTCCAACCGCGCCCAGGAGGGCCGCATGACGGCCTCGTAGAAGTTGATCAGCGGCTCGGTGATGCGGTACTGCGACTTCCCGGCCCTGAACACGTCCGCTTCCCGCACGAGCAGATGACTGTCCTCCAGCACGTTGAGGGGATGCGAGATGTCCACCGACTTGCGGCCGATGTACCCCGCGATCCCTCCCCGGGTGGTGTTTCCCTGAGCCACCGCGGCGAGGACCGAGTGGTAGAGCGCGGTGTCCCGGATATCCGCCTCTTCCGCGAGCAGATAACGCGCCTCGCGGAAGAGGGGGCTGAAGGGGGACAGGACAGTACGGCAGAGCCAGTCGTCGAACTCCTCGAGGCTGCCCGGAACATCGTCGGCCAGGAACTGGCGCCGATATGCCGGCGTGCCGCCGACCACGGCATGGAGCCGGGCCGCAAGGGCCGGACTGTCCGTGACGCCCCAGAAGTCGGCGGCCGGCCGGTACCCGAAAGGCCGCACGACAAGCTCCAGCTGCGCCCGCCCCCGCAAGGGCGCATTGCTCGCGAGCAGTCCTCCCATGACGGACATCGCGGATCCGCACAGAAGCAGCCGCATCCGGCTCTCCTCGATCTGGAAGCGGTCGATCTCCCGCTGGATCAGGGACGGCAGCTCGGCAGCGGTCTTCGCCAGGTACGGAAACTCGTCGATGACCACCAGCAGCGGCGCCTCCCCCTGTCGGGGCGCGGCGAGTCCGAACAGGTAGGAGATCGCGTCGTCCCAGGTGGCGAAGGAGAAGGGGACCGGGGACCCCACATGGTCGGCAAGGGCAGCAGCGAATTGGCGCAGTGACTCCGCCTCGGTCGCCGCCGTAGCCCCGAAGTAGAAGCCTCCGTACTGCTCGACCAGGGCGCGCAACAGATAGGTCTTCCCCATGCGGCGCCTGCCGCTGACGATCCCGAGCATGGCATGTGGCACGGGTCTGGCGGCGAAGGCGGCGAGTCCGTCCCATTCGGCGTCACGGTCGAAGACGCGAGACGGCTTGGGGGGACGTGGCTGACTCCGCACGGGACCTCCTTAGGACTACACCCCTAAGGACTGTACTCCTCACGTAAGGATTCGCCCGAGGAGCCGGGATCGTCGCCGACGGACTGCTCGTCCCGTTGGGCGGGAGACCGACACGGCTCAGGCGGCCCTTGCGAGGTCGGCTCTGCAGTCGCGGCAGTGTCCCGGTGTCGAGGCGCGGAACGCGCGGTCGCACTTGTCGCAGTTCTGGAGCGGGTCGTGAACTCTGGGCGCGGCTTCTGCGGGCAGCGGGGGCGGGAGCTGAACGGTGAGGCGGTGGGCAAGGAGTCCCGCTGGGTGTTTCACGGGGGCAGGCAGGTCGGCGGTAAGGGTGTGGCGTACGGCCTCGGGCGGGGCGTCGCGTTCGAGCCAGGCGGCGACGGCGGGAGCGAGGCGGCGGATGTCCCGCTCGGTCAGCAGCAGCCGGGGGTCGTCGCGCCGGAGACCGGCGAGGAGGTCGGTGGCCAAGCGGTACCGCTCCAGGTCGGGGACCTGCGGCTGAGGTAGCGGCGGGCTGGACCTCTGTGCGGGGGCGTCCGCCTTCGGTGGGGGTACGGGGCTCGGGGCGGGCGGTCCGGCGCCGGGCCCGGCGCCTTTGGAGCGGGCGCCACGGGTTCCGGGGCCGCCGGTGCCGGGGCCGCCGGTGCCGGGGCCGCCGGTGCCGGGGCCGCCGGAATGACCCCATCCGCCACGGACGGCTCCCGCCCCCACACCTCCGGGTGGTTGTACGAGATCGTCCGCGTGACGAGCTTACCTCCGGACAGCCGCTCCAGGCAGCGCCGCAGGTACCGGTGCTCCTCCAGCTCCCGCAGTGCGGCGGCAATACGCGCCTCGCTCTCCGGGAAGCGGTCGGTGAGCGCCTTGATGCCGACCTTCGCTCCGTCCGGCAGCGACTGGATGTGCACGGCGAGCCCGATCGCGGTGAGTGACAACTCACCGTGCTGGGCGAGGTGGTTGCCGACGATCGTGAAGCGGTGGGTGTGGACCGCGTTGACGTGAATCACGCCGAAGGCGGTGACGCGTCCGGGAACACGGGACGAGGCGCGTGAGGGCGCGCTAATCTGCTGGGTATCCATCGGGAAGGGCTCTACTTCCTCGGTGGTCAGGCCCTCGATCGGGATTGCGAGTCCCGGCCGGGGGCCGACGCATGTCTGCGGTTGTCGGGGCGAGCATATGCCAGCCAACCCATCCGAAATCCAACCCAGTTGGACAATCTCACCCGTGCGGGTGACGGGGGTGAGGTGGGGTGGGAAGGGTTCTTTCCCCGGTCCTTTCGAGGTTCTTTAAAGCTCTTTGCGTCGTGCGGCAGCGGGTCGCGGAACACCGGGTCACGCATCCCCGCGACCCGGCGCCACCAGTCACGATCCGAGATCCAACTCCGCCCAGAGGGTCTTCGAGGGCACAGGCCCCGTGACGCCCCAGCGATCGGCGAGAGCCTCGACGATGAACAGCCCCCGCCCGGACTTGGCAAGCGGACCGGGGTACCGGGCCCGGGCGGCCGGCACGTACTGCCGGTCCGGCGCGTGATTGGATCTCTGAAGATCGGATCCCTTCGCCAAGGAAACGCGCGAGTAAGTGAAACGAGGAACGGGGAGCATGCGAAAGACAGTTACCGCGGTGGGTCTGCTCGTCACAGCGGCGCTGCTGACGGGCTGCGGAAACGACGGCACGAACGGGAACGTGAAGCCGGGCAACGACGATGCCGTGGCCGAAGCGTCGAAGAGCCCGTCGTCCACGGCTGCCGAAACGCAGGACGCCACCCGCGAGGTGACCCTGGAGGTCGAGGGCCAGGGCACGACGTCGGTCATGTACAACGCGGCCAGCAGCGGCTTCGAACAGCAGACCCTGCCGTGGAAGAAGACAGAGACCGTCGAACTCACGGCAGCGGAACAGAAGGTGGGATACCTGGTGTCGGTCGTCCCGGGCTCGATCCAAGCCGCCGACGGGACGTTGCAGCAGGCCCCCTGCGTCATCAAGGTCGACGGCAAGCAGGTTGCGGACAACGACGGCGTAAAGAATCCGAAGGGCTGCTCGTACAAGATCAAGTAGCCCTCTCGTGCGGCTGGGCATGCCCAACTGTCCACCCTCGTAGGGCTGCAGGCCCATGCATGCACGACCCACCGTCAGATCGCCGCTCATGCGCCTCGTAGAGTCACAACGGTGAACGCAGACAACACACTTGGCACCCCGGACGCCTCCGACCGTGACCCCGACCTGCCCATGCTGACCGCCGCCCAGGCCGTACGTCTGCGGGCACTCGCCGCTCCCTACGCCGAGGACGGCCACACCTTCTCCCTGTACAACCTTGCGCACCTGTGCCGCCGCTCGCCCGAGGACCGTTGGCCCGAGATGGTGGCGGCGCACTTCGCCGGTCTGCGGGAGGCGAGCCGGGGCGGCGCAGGCAACGAGAGCGCCGAGGAGCTCCTGCGCGGTGTGCATGCACGGCTGCTGCCCACCGAGTCGTTCACCCCGGACCTTGTCGGCGCCATGCGCTACGCGCGCCAGGTTGCCGACGGGCTCGTCTTCGCCTATGCCCTCGACCGGCCCACGTCCGTGCGGATCCTCACCGACCCCGACGTGGAGCGCGCCGGGCTTCAGGAGCTGGGGGAGGCGGCGTACGCGAACCTGATGCGCGTGCCCGTCGAGTACGAGGAAGTGGCCATCGAGGGCCATGCGTTGCTGCACTCCGTCTACGGGGACTCCCCGTTCGTCGCGAGCAAGGCGCTGTTCCTGTCCGAGGTGGTCCAGCAGGTGACGGGTGAGCCGCTCCCGGACGCCGGTGCCCTGGTCGCCGTGCCGACGCGGCATCTGCTGGCGTTCCACCCGATCACCGACGGGTCCGTGGCCGACGCCATCAACGACCTTGCTGCGTATGCCTACCGCGCCCACCAGGACGGGCCGGGCTCGCTGTCGCCGCGGGTCTACTGGTGGCACCGGGGCGGCCTGACGTCGCTCACGGTCATCGACGACGAGACCGGTACCTTCTCACTGCAGCCGCCGCCGGAGCTGTACGGAGTGATGAAGGGCCTGGTCCGCCTCGACCGCGCCGGACGTCTCGCCGGCCGCGCCACTGCCGAGGCTCCGGACATCGACAAGCTCACGCAGAACACGGTCGAGGCAATAGCCGGGCTCGCCCAGGACCCGGCCGGGCTCGGCGACGCCTTCGGCTCGGCCCTGGAACTTGCCCACGCCCACTGCGCCACCGACCCCCACGTGGCGCGCATCGAGGGCTGGGACGCGTGGGCGGCTGCCGTGCAACTCGGCTCCGCGCTGTTCACCGGCGAGCCTCCCGCCGACGCCCGCGCCTGGCTCGACGCCTTCTATGTGTCGGTCGTCTGCCGCCAGCGGGACCGCGTCACTCGGCTCTGCCAGGTGCCGCTGGAGATGCTGCGCCAGGACGACTCCGTCGACGAGTACGTCCTGCACTGGATCGACACGCTGCAGACCTACTGGGCCCAGCGCCCTATGGACGACGTCGTGGAAAAACTGATCACCACGATGAAGACGTCCGCGCCGGAGGCCGTGACCCGGGCACCGAAGGACTTCGTGGACCTGATCGACTACCAGCCGGCCGCCCTCTTCCACCGCCTGATCACCCGCGACCACGACGCCTTCGCCGAGGCGCTCACGAAAGCCCTCGCACACCACGCCACCTACTGGGGCGAATCGACGGCACCGCGCGCCCGGGTGGCACTGGGACCGCTGGCCATGGCGAGCCTGGCGTACGACTACGGGTTCCCCGTCGAGGGCAAGCAGCCGTACCTGCCGACGTATCTGCTCAACCGCGAACGGATCGAGGACATCCCGGGCTGAGGGCCTCCGGGCTCGGCCAGGTCGTCAGCGCACGTCAGCACGACGGGCACACCGAGCGTCACGGCAGGTCGGTGAGATCCGGCCCGAGTCCGTCGATGATGTCGGGGGCCTTGATTCCATGCCCTTCGGCGGTGCCGAAGCAGGTCGGCTCACCGGGCCCCGCCGCGACCGTCAACAGACCGTCCACGTCACGAAGTGCCGCCGAAAGGCGCGGAGCATTGCTCGCGACACGGCGGGATGCGGCCGGCCCCGAAAGTTGCACGGGCCGGTCGCCGCCTGGAGATCGCAGCCGCTGCTGATGGTCTGCCTGCTTACGTGGGGAACTCTCCGCACCAGTTGCGCTTGATCAGGACGGCAGGCAGGTACTCGGACTCGACCTCGATCGGCATGCCCGCGTCGTGGGCGAAGCACGCCATGGCAAGGGGCGCGAGCGCGACGAGGCCTGAGGCCTGGACAGACCGACTCTCCTCGCTCCAGTACTCCTTGTGCCACTGCAGGGCGTTGGTCAGCGCCCGGGTGAAGCCGGCTTGGTCCTCGCGGATGACGCGATGGAGCATCTCCATCGGCGGGTAGAGCAGCTTGCCCACCGTCTCCGGGTCGGCGACGACTTGAGGGTCGGTGGCGTCGACCGCAGCAAACAGCTTCTGGCCGAGGTCAGGGCCGCCAAGCCAGTAGGCCTGAAGAGTGTCGATCCAGGCGTAGTGGTATTCCTCGAAGCGCGAACCGTTCTCCCGAAGCAGAGACATGGGCACCTGGCACAGGGCTGTGATCCTGTCCCGCTCCCGGCACACCACAGCCAGGTAGAAGGCGCTGATCCAGGCACCCGGGGTCACGTACCACTGTGGGCCGGTGGCCTGAAGTGTGCGGTCCTTGTGCGCGATACGGCACTGCACGTACTCCTCGGCCGTGGTGGCGGCGGCGAACACGGCGGAGCTCACCTGCATCGCAGTGACCCAGGCGTCCCACGTGGGGAAGATCGCCGCCCGCGGATCCAGCAGGCAGCGCGACTGCGCCAGGGTGAGCGTGATCTGCTGGGTGTCGCCCAGATCCGTGGAGTCAGCCTCCAGTCCGTCGATCAGCTCCTGTGCGTTCTCCTGGAGCACGGCGAGGCCTTCTTCCGCGTTCCCTGTGGGAAAGGGGTGGCGGGGGATGGTCGCGACCAACGCGTTTCTCCTCAGAAGATCTCGAAGTGCTTGAGCTCGCCATCCGCGTCGACGTAGGTCGTGTTGCCGGCCAGGTCCGTCAGCTTCGCCGTGCCCTCTGTGACCTTGATCAAGTCCTCCGGCACGGGCAACGATCCGGTCGGGGCCGACGTGCCCTCGCGGAGATTGACCATGCCATCGCCGACGGCATTCCGGGCGCTGTGCCCGTCCGGGACAGCAAGATCCCTGAAGGATCAGTGCTACTGCTTTCCCTCGCTGGTCGGTCGAGGTTCGTGGACGCCATCAAGGACGGGGCAGTGGCCAGAGCTGCCCCGCGTCCGCCGACGCCTCCAGCCCCTCGATCCGCCTGGCCACTCCCTCGCTCAGCCGCTAGGCGAACCCTTCAGCGTCGGGCCCCGGCGCACTGTGGCGGGCAACAATCACGGTCACTGAAGGGTTCCCTTGCTGATGTCGAACCGCCGATACTGATAGCCAGTGTACGTTCCAGCGTTCTTCTCACCCTTGACGACGACGTATCCCGGCTTTCCTTCCTTGAGGGCATGCTGCAGGTCCTTCACGAGGCCCAACTCACCCCGCTTCTTCATGACTTCGATGATCTCGAAGAAGTACTCCCTGCTCCCCTGAGATACCTGCCTACCGTCCGGGAGAGTTCGCCTACCGAGCTCTGTACCAGGGCTGCTCTTGGCCTCTACGACGACTACGCGACCATCTTCGTGTTTCCAGACCTGGTCGAACTGGTCGTTCCCGTTCTTCGGACCGAGAAGGGCCTGCTCCTCGAAATCGGGATAGCGCTCGGCGATGCAGTGATCCCTGGCTGCTGTTTCTCATCGAAGAGCCGGGGCTGGTGGCCAAGTACCAGAGGTCATACGATCTCGCCAGGACCGCCGCACTCTCGCCGAAGGCGTCCCTGGCCCTCATCGAATCAGCGGCGAAGGACTACGCGTACCCATGAGCACCGCACATGACCTGACCTCCGTGACCTGGCGGAAGTCCTCGTACAGCAACGGCGAAGGCGGCGCCTGCCTGGAAGTCGCCAACAGCATTCCGGGCGCCTTGTCGTCGGATCCCAGCAGGCCGTCGATCCCTCACCGTCATGGTGTTAACCATGCGCTCCCGCCCAGGCGTCGACCTCACCGGCCCAGCCGAACTGCAGAAGCTCCTTGGGCAGGTACTCGGACTCGACCTCGATCGGGATGTCGTTGTCGTAGGCCATGCATGCAATGGCGAGCGGGGTGAGGGCTACCAGGCCATCGCTGTTCAGGGAACGGGCCTCGTCGCCGGTCCAGTACTGCTTGTGCCATGTGAGGAACTCGGCCAGCGAGGTGTTGAACTTCTCCGTCTCCCCGAGGTTGTAGAGCTGAAAGAGCTCGAGCGGCGGGTAAAGGATCTTCAGCAACGTCTCCTCGTCGGCAATCTGGGCCACCTGGGGACTGGCTCCGTCAATCGCCTCGACCAGCTTGTTCCCCATGCCGTCCGCCCGGCGGAACCAGTAGCTCTGAAGGGCCTCCACCCAGCTGTAGACGTACTCGTCGAACACGGCGCCGGACTCACGGAGGAGCGATACCGGGACCTGCATGAGCCGGTCGAGTCGCTCATTCTCGCGGCAGATCGCCGCCAGGTAGACCGCGGTGAGCCAGGCCCCGGCGTGCGTGTATGGGGTCGGTCCGGTCGCCGGGAGATGCTTCACTTCGCCGGCGATCCCGATGCGGCACGGCCAGGGCCTTCCGCAGCCACAGCCGCATCGAATAGCGCGGAACCGACCTGCATGGCTGTGACCCACGCCTCCCACGTCTCGAACCTTGCAGCCTGAGGATCGGCCGCACAGCACGACATGGCCACGGTCAAGGTGGAGTTAAGAGCCCGGGAGCGGGCCATCTCCGATTGCTCGAGGCGGTCGATCACCCGACTGGTGCTCTTCTTGAGCGCTGCCATGTCCTCCTGAGTTGCCTCAACAGGCAAGTCATGACGGGCAACGCTGTCTGTCACGTCTCGAACTCGCCCACCCAGGAACGGTCCAGGAGGCGGACGGGCAGGTAGTCGGACTCGACCTCGATGGGGAAGCCTGCGTCATACGCAAGGCACGCGATGGCCAGCGGCCCGAGGGCCAGGAACCCCGCGATGTCCCCCGACCGCTCCGGCGTGCTCCAGTACGCCTTGTGAAGTTCCAGAGCCTCTGCCAGCGCCTGGTTGAACCCGTCGTGATCCTTGCGCAGGAACTTGTAGAAGAGATTGATCGGCGGATACAGCACGCACTGGAGGAGATCGCGCGGCGCGATCGTGGCGATGTCCGGATGGGACTGCTCGATGGCAGCTGTCAGCTTCTCCGGCAGCCGCGGCTGCTCACGCCAGTACGTCTGCAGTGCGTCCACCCAGTGGTAAACGTACTCATCGCCCTCGGCACCGGACGCTCGCAGGAGATCGAGTGGAATATTGCACATTTGATCCATACGGGGTTGGTCCCGGCAGATGATGACGAACCAGAGCACAGTCAGCCAGTTGCCCGCGTTCGCGTAGAACTGGGGGCCCGTGGCGTTGATCGTCCGCATCTCATGTGAAATGCGCGTCTCGATCGACCCTTGGGTGACGGACGCGGCGGCAAAGGCCGCGGTACCCACCTGCATGGCCGAGACGGTCGCATCCCACGTGACGAAACGGTTACCACGCGGATTAAGGGCCTGGTTCACCTGCACCTGCAGGAGCGCTTCGTTCAGGGCCATGCCGACGATCGCAGGAGAGGCGTCCAGATTCTGGATGCTCGTCTCGAACTCCTTGGTCAGGCGCTTTGCCGTCTGCTCGTCAACCGCAGGAAGGGCGTGCCGCTCGACAATCACCGTCACGGAGTGCTCCCGTCAATGGACTCGAAGGAGAAGTCTTCCTCCTTGAACTTTCCGACGTTGAATCGGCTGCTCTTGAATCCCCCATAAGTCGGCCCGTTGGAAACTCCCTTGACAAGGATGTACTCGACCTTGTCCGCGATGAGGGCCTTCTTCAAGTCAGTGTACAGCTTGAGTTCAGCGGCATCTCCGCCCTGCGCTCTCTTCCACATCTCGTTCATGATGTCGAGGAAATATTCGCGCGAGCCCTGCTTCGCCTTGTATCCACTCGGCAGCGTCCGCTCGTTCATGCCCGTGCGGACGTCACTCTTCGCCTCGATGATGACGAAGCCTTCGTCGTTCTTGCGCCGCCAGACCTGGTCGAACTGGTCGTTTCCGTTCTTGGGGCCAGCGGTCGGCTCCCACTTGGCACCTGGGTAGTACTTATCGATCACATGGTGGCGGGCGACTGCCTCGCCGTAGGCCTCCGAGGCCTTGGACATCGTGTCGTGGTAGGGCGCATGGTGAGCCTTGAGGGCTTCGTACGCCGCCTTGTTCTCGGGAGTCCCATTCGCTTTCCATTCCTTCTTGGCGTCTGCGAGCGGATCGTGCAGGCGGTTGTCCGCCTGGACCGCCTCATACCGCGCCTTGGCCCGGTCGTCCAGGGTTCTTCCAGCCTGCGGGTCGTTGATCTCATCGGGAGTGCCCGAACGGTCCCAGCCCTCGTAGTACTTCGTCGGGAAGGCCGACGGAGCGTTGTCCTTCGGGATCCACACATTCGGATCGGCCGGGTCCTTGATCAGCTGCGGCGGCGGGAAGCCACTCTCGTCAGCGACGTCGGTGTCTTGGCGATAGCCACGCGGCCAGTAGTACTCGTCGAAGTACCCCTCCTCGTAATTGGCTCGGTAGACCTGGATTTCCGTAACTTGCTCCCGCGTGAGCGACCCGGGAGGACCGTAGGGGTTGTCCCCCTGGCGCATAAAGCTTGGAGGGTCGGGAACACGGTCCGGACCGGCAACACCACCGGCCGGCGTAGCCGCGTCGTCCCCTCCGCGCGCCGCGTCGTCCGCGCCACCCGTGCCCGGCGTCTCCGCGTGCCCGGAGCCGCCCGACAGGCCGTCGTCGACCGCCGAGCCGCCCGGCAGGTCGCCGCCGCCCGTACCCGGGGTGTCCGTGCGGGGACCCGGGACCGCGTTGTCGCCGAGGTTTCCGCCCGGCGGCGTGCCGCCGCTGCCCGTAGTCGGGGTGGTGTCACCCGAGCGGCCCGCGCCGCCCACCCCGTTGTCCAAGCTGTTCGTCGGCAGGTTGTTGCCCGCTCCGCCGCCCGGCAGGTTGTTGCCGGCCTGGCCCGTGGGCAGGTTGTTCGCCCCGCCGCCCGGTGCACGGTCGAACGCCCCGCCGCCCGGGGCCTCGTCGCCCGCCCGGCCGACGTCGCCCAGGTCGCTGCCGAGCCGGACCCCGTCGTCGCCGCCGCGTGCGCCCACGCCCGCAAGGGCCGGCACTTCGGCCGGGGTGCGCACCAGGGGGTTGTCCGCTCCCGACGTCGGGTTGGACACCGCGGGCGACCCTTCCTTGTGCGCCTGCTCGACGGTCTGCTTGACCGTGCCGTCCGCCGCCAGCAGGTTGCCGTCCTTGTCGAAGTAGGACACCGAGCCGTCGAACGGGTCGGTCACCTTGGCCGTGCCCTCCGGCAGCGCCGTCGCACCCTCCGGGACCTTGACCGTGCCCTCGGGTACCGGCAGGGAGCCCGTCGGGGCCGGGGTGCCCTCCGGCAGCTTCACCATGCCGTCGCCGAAGTCGACCGCGCCCGCGGGGATCGGGGTGCCCTCCGGGAGGCGGACCGTCCCGGCCGGGACCTCGAACGCGCCCTCCGGGACCGCCGCGCCCTCCGGCAGGTGCAGCGTGCCGTCCGGGAGCTTGAACGAGCCCTCCGGCAGCGCGATCGCGCCCTCCGGGATCGGCGGGAACTCGATCTTGCCCATGCCCTTGAGCCCGGCCATCACATCGCTGATCTTCGACAGGCCCGCACCGGCGCCCTTGAAGATGTACGTCGTCGGGTCGAGAGCCCGGCCCGCCTTGCCCGCCACCGACAGGACCTTCGCCGCCGCGCCCGCCTTGCCGGCGCCCGCCACCGCGCCGCCGGTGCCGCCCGTGAAGACCGTCGTCAGCACGTTGAACGTGACCGCACCCGCGGCCCGGCCCGGGTGCGCGTCCCACTGGTCCCAGGCCAGCAGCGCCTTGCCCGTCTCCTTCATCGCCGTACGCGAGTCCCGGATCCAGGACGGCAGATCCTTCTCGTCGGCCGTCCAGAGCCAGACGGCGGTCCCGGGGCTGAGGGAGAGCGCGAGGCCGGTCGCCAGCTTGCCCAGGCCGACCCACGCCTGGCCCGCCGCGTCCCAGCCGTCGAAGCCGACCAGCGTGCCCAGGCCCTTGATCGTGCCCCACACTCCGTCGACGAAGAAGCCCTCCACGAAGTCCCCGGCGTGCTCCCACACCTGCCACCACGGAGTGGACTCCTCGACGGCGTCGCCCCAGGGCAGGCTCTTGGCCTGCTTGAGGGCCTCGGCGTCGTAGCCGTACATGCCCTTTCCGTTGGAGCCGTCGTTCACCTTGAGCGGATCGCCGTTGACCAGGGCGACGATCTTGTTGTGGCAGGCGCGTTCCGCCTCCTGGAACTGCGTCCACACCTCGGCGATCCTGTTGCGGCGCTCGAGGTTCTCCTCGATCAGATCGCCGTCCTCGCGCCACTTGTCGTCGTCCGCGACTTTGGTGCGGAACGCCTCGGCCTCCCGCTTGAGGTCCTTCAGCTGCTGCACCAGCGGACGGATGTCACTGGCGTACGTGCCCAGCGCGCCTGCGACGGTACCGAGGTCCGAACTCAAGGTCCCGGCCTTGTCCTTGACCGGCTGCGTCACCGCGAACAGCTGCTCCGCCTCCGGCGCCTGGTAGAACGCCCGCAGCCCGCCGAACGTGGTGTGCACGTCGCCGGCGGCCGTCACGATCTTGGCACCGTCCCCCGACAGGTCCTTGACCGCCTTGTCCAGCTCTTCGAGACTGCCCGTGAAGACGGGTATCTCCGCCGGATCGACCGGTGCGTTGCTCACTGCTTCGTCCCCCCGGGCATGTCCTTCTTCAGCAGGTCCAGGCGCACCGAACGAGCCGCGTCCTGCGCCTCCTTGGCGGCGTCCAGGTCGCCCTCGACGTACTCACTGGTGGCCTTGGCGGCGCCCAGGACGGCGGCCTGGATGCGCTTGCCCATGGCGTCGAGGTCCTTGCCGCGCTCCTTCAGGAACTCGCTCAGTGCCGCGGCCACCGGTCCCATCGCCTTCTGCGTCAGGGGCTTCCCGGTTGCTGTCGGCCCGTGCAAGGGTGTCTCGGACGCCGAGCCCGGGACCGCCGTGCCCGCAGCCTGTGCCGCCGCCGACATGTGCGTGCCCATGTTGGTCAAGGCCTTCTCGAGCTCACCGGCACGTGTGCCGGTGAGCTTCAACTGGCCCTGAACTCCCTGCGGCTTGATGTCCCACGCCGTCATGAACGCCCCCCTGCACAACCCGAACCGCCAACTGCACCACGAAGAAGACACACGAAGCCCTGCGCCCGCTGGAACGGTTCACCTGCGGGCGCGCGTCCCCTGCACGTCAGCCGATGTTGTCGACAGCTGCCTTCGCACGCTGGATCGTCTGCTGCGCCGTCACGTCGTTCTTCTCCAGCGTCGTCTTCAGCAACTGGATGATGTTGCGAACCTCTTGCGAGGTGTTGTTCCACCGCAGTTCCTTGGCGTGGTAGTCGTCCGCCACGCCGTCCGCCTGGAAGTCCTTCATCGCGTTCTTCACCTGCGTGTCACGCGCCTGGATGACCTGCTCCAGGCGGGCGATCACCGCCTGGATGTTGCCCTGCGCCTCCGACGACGCACCCGTGTCGTACGCACGGCGGTCCTCACCAGCCATCACACACCACTCCCCGTAGAAGATTCGGAACCGAGCACTTCAGCCGGCCGTCGGGTCAGGAACGGCCCGAGAACCGCGCCAGGTCGAAGTTCGCGGACGCCATCTGCGTGTTCGCGTTCTCCCCCTGCTCCTGCGTGCCGGTGCCGAACGCCGCGTCCATGCCCGCCTGACCGCCCAGAATCGCCGCCAGCGAACCGTTCAGCGCCGCCGTGATCTCGTCCGCACGCGACTTGAACAGGTCGAACGCCACCTTGCCCGAGCCGTGGAACTTGCCCTCCAGCGGCTGCGCCGCCTGGATGAGCTGACGGATCAGCAGCCCGAGATCCGTACTGGACCCCTGCGACTGCGACTTCAGGGTCGACAGGACCTGCGCCCCCATGTCGAACTTCATCGGACTCCCCCGCCAGACGGATGATCGTACAAACGCCATTCTAGGCAACCCCTATGACACATCCGCATCTTCAATCGCGTCACTGTGACCAACCCACGACAGAGACAGACCGGTTCCAGTCACGAAGGCGCAAATAGCCTTACTCGCCCTTCAGATGGCGCATCAGCCGATCGAAGTCCTGCCACCCCGACAGGTCCGACGGGTCACCGGGCAACGGGTAGTAGAGCGCCGGACGGGTACGGGGACCGAGCTGGACGGGCCGATCGGACTGCGGTGTCTTACGGGCGCGGTCGCCGGGAATCTGCCGGACCTCCTCCGCGCCGAGGACGAAAGCCACCGGGACACCCGGTCCCTCGAAGCTCGGCGGCACGGCCAGATCGCGGCGGGCTCGGCGGAGTTGAACGAGCATCGACTGCAGGCGATGCCGCGTGGCGAGCGCCTCCGCGGCCCGTGGCAGGGCGTCCAGTGGAGGTTCCTCGTCGGATCCGTAGCCGAAGGCGAGCGCGACGTCCTCTTCGACGCCCGCCGTCGTCCGGCTGATCCGAACCGTGGCCAGGGCAGGCCGGGACGGGCTGCCGACCACCACGACCCAGGTCGGCTCGGGCGCCCGTTCGTAGGCCACATCGGTGAGCCGGCGCGGTGACCACGGCAGGTTCGCGGGCTCCGCGGTGCCCCAGCCGGCGGGCGGTTCGCCGGTGAGCTCCCGCCACACCGTCTCCAGCGCGCCGCCGAGCACCAGGCGGTCGTCGGCGGGGTGGACCGTGCGGAACGACAGAGCCAACTGGCGCTCGCCGGTCTCCGTGACCTCCTTGTAGGCGTCGGCCACCTCTGCACGCCGGTCGTCGGGGGTCGAGTCGGCCGCCTCGACCGGCGCGAACAGTCCGTCCTGCCAGCGCAGTACGGCGCCGGACAGGCCGTCGTAGTAGCCGTCCCGCTCGTCCTGCACGACCCAGCGCGACGGCCAGCCGGGCAGAGCGTTGCGCACAGCCGGCGAGAGGGTGGTCCCCGCGGGACTGACGATCTGCAGGCCGAGACCCGCGTCGGCCGCGGCACGGAAAGCGTCGGCCAGCCAAGCCGTCATCGCGACCACCGGGCGATCCTGGATGACAACGGCGACCCTGTCCGTCAGCACGTCGACGGCGGGCTGCGCCGCGGCCGGTACGGGCACCAGACCCGCGCCGTCGCTCTCCACCACCGCGAGGGAGCGCGCGGCCTCCGGCGGATGGGCGGAGCCGCCGAGCAGCGAGACGAGCCGGGCCGCGAAGGTGCCTGCCAGCCGTTCGGCCTCGGCGACGCCCGTGGTGGCCCGGGCCTCGGTCCACCAGTACGGGACCTCCGGTGCCGTGGCCCCGAGCAGGCGCTCCGCCTCGCCCGGGACCTGCACGAGCATCGGGGACTCGACGGAGACGAAGGGCCTTCCCTCCGCGTCGCAGAGCTGGACGACGGCACCGTCGCCCTGAGCGCCCACGAGCTTGTCGGGGCCTCCCGCGAGCAGTCCCGCGAGCATGGCGGCGGGGTCGGGCATCCGCTGGGTGAGGGCTATGACGTCCTTGGTCATGGGGTGCTCGTCCGGTTCCTCGTCATGGGGTGATCCTTCAGGGCCTTGTGCCGCTCTTCGGCAACAGGTGCAGTCACCGGCCGGTGTACACGGTCTGGATCAGGCGGTTCGGCTGGCCCCTGCGAAGGAAAACGCCGCGTCCCGCGGGCTGCTGGGAGGCGTACACACCGGGGAACAGCTGACCCTCGCTGCGGTCGCCGGCCATCAGCACGGCAGAGGCCCCCGATTCGCGCAGGCCCTGCACCAGCGGCTCGTACATGCCGCGCGACGCGCCCGCGACGCGGCGGGTCAGCACGAAGTGGAGACCGATGTCGACCGCGGACGGAATGTACGGCAGGAGGGGGCTGAGCGGCGACTGGCCCGCCGTGGTCAGCACGTCGTAGTCGTCGACGAGGACCACGATCCGCGGACCGCTGCCCCAGCTGCCGGGCTCCAGGTCCTCCAGGCGTGCGCTCTCGTCGGGCAGCCGCTTGTCCAGTTCGGTGGCGATGCCCGCGGAGAGGCCCGCGCACAGCTTGGCGTTGTACGCGTAGCCGCCGTTGAACTCCTCGGGGATCGCGCCGCGCAGACTGCGCCTCGGGTCCATGATGGCGAAGACCAGCTCGTCCTCGCCGTACCGGTCGATGAGTCCGTCGGCGATCGTCCGCAGCAGATTCGTCTTGCCGCATTCGCTGTCACCCATGACCAGTAGGTGCTGGTCGTGCCCGAACAGGTCGAGCATGACGGGCTCGAGCGCGGTCTGGTCGAGGCCGATCGGCACCTTGTGCGGCTCAGCAGCCGGGCCGGGCAGCACGTGCGGCTCCAGGACGTGCGGCAGAACCCGTACGGGCTGGGCCACGTCGCCGTTCCAGGTGGCGCGGACGGAGCGTGCGGTGCGTTCCAGGACGGCGCCGAGCTCCGAGGCATCGGCGAGGGTGTCGGTGCGGGGCAGCGCGACCTGTGCGAAGAGCTTGCCGTCGGTGAGTACCCGGCCGGGCTCGTCCGGTGACAGGGTCTCGGCGAGCTTGCGGTCGATGCTCGACTCGCTCGGGTCGTTCAGGCGCAGTTCGACACGGGTGCCGAAGTTCGACTGGGCGGCGATACGGACGTCGTTCCAGCGGAGCATGCCGGCGACGACGTGGATGCCGTAGCCGCCACCGCGCTTGAGGATGTCGACGACGGCGTCGTCGAGTTCGTCGAAGTCGTCGCGCAGCGCACCGAAGCCGTCGATGACGAGGACGATCTCGGCCGATGCCAGTTCGGGCAGCCGACCGGCCGCGTGCAGGGCGCGCAGCTGGTCGACGGAGTCGATGCCGTGCTCCCGGAAGAGGTCCTCGCGCAGGGCGAGCATGTTCCGTACCTCTTCCACGGTCCGTGCCGCGCGTTCGCGGTCGGCGCGGCCCGCGATGCCGCCTACGTGCGGCAGGCCCGCGAGGGCCTGGAGTCCGCCGCCGACCAGGTCGAGGCCGTAGATGCCGACCTCCTGCGGGGTGTGGGTCAGCGCCAGGGACAGGACGAGGGTGCGCAGGAGGGTCGTCTTGCCGGACTGCGGGCCGCCGATGACGGCCGCGTGTCCGCCCGCAACGGTGAGGTCGAGGAACCACTCGCCCTGCCACTGCTTGGTCGGGTCGTCGAGCAGTCCGAGCGGCACCGACAGCGCGCCCTTGCGCTTGGCGAGCTGCATGCCGCGCGCGCCCACGTCGAGCGGGCCGGCGACCTGGTCCAGGGCGATCGCGGTGGGCAGCGGGGGGAGCCAGATGCGGCGTACCGGAGCGGCGGCGCCCGTCAGCTGGTCGACCATGACGCCCATCTCGGTGGGGCCGGTCTCGCGGCGGCGCGTCGTCTGCTCCTGGGGCGCCGAACTGTCCGGTGTCCCCAGCGTGTTGTACGCCTCGTACTCGAGGGCGAGGGGCCCGGTGTCCTCGTCCTCGACGCGCCGCACCGGTCCGCGGTAGGCGCCGGAGACGTAGCTCGCCTTGAAGCGTTCGTAGTGGCTGGTGTCGACCTTGAGGTAGCCGAAGCCGGGCAGCGGCGGCAGATGGAAGGCGTCCGCGGTGTCGAGGACGGTACGGGACTCGTCGGCGGAGAAGGTGCGCAGGCCCAGCCGGTACGAGAGATAGGTGTCCAGCCCCTTGAGCTTGCCGCCCTCGATGCGCTGGCTGGACAGCAGCAGGTGCACACCGATGGAGCGGCCGATCCGGCCGATGGACAGGAACAGGTCGATGAAGTCCGGCTTGGCGGTCAGGAGTTCGCCGAACTCGTCGATGACGACGAACAGGTGCGGCAGCGGGTCGAGGTCGGGGCGCTTCTCGGCGCGCAGCGCCGCGTAGTCCCCGATGTCCGCCACGTTGCCCGCGTCCTTGAGGACCTGCTGGCGGCGCTTGACCTCGCCGGCGAGGGAGGCGTGGACGCGTTCGACGAGGCCGGCCTGGTTCTCCAGGTTGGTGATGACACCGGCGACGTGCGGGAGGCCGGCGAAGGGAGCGAAGGTGGCGCCGCCCTTGTAGTCGACGAGGACGAGGGCCAGGTCCTCCGGCGGGTGGGTGGCCACCAGCGCGAGGACGAGGGTGCGCAGCAGTTCCGATTTTCCGGATCCGGTGGCGCCGACGCACAGTCCGTGGGGGCCCATGCCGAGCTCGGACGACTCCTTCAGGTCCAGGAGCACCGGCTCGCGGGCGTCGCTGATGCCGATGGGGACGCGCAGGAACGCACGCTCGCCGCGCGGCGCCCACAGGTGCTCCAGGTCGAGCCGGGCCACGTCGTCGATGCCGAGCAGGTCGGCGAAGTCGACGGCCCCGGACAGCGGGGCGTCCACGAGGGACTCGGCGGAGAGCCGCAGCGGCGCCAGCATCCGCGCCAGGCCCTCGGCGAAGGCGATGCCGACCTCGTCCACGGTCCCGTGGGCGCTGATCGGTTCCTCTGCGCGCAGATCCTCGATGAACACCTGGTCGCCGTCGACGGTGATCCGTACGCCGACGTGACCCGGCTCCTGGATCCGCTGCTCGAGCAGATGGAGGACGGTGACGCCCATCTCGCGCAGGCCGACCGCCTCGTCGGGGCGCGGCAGGTCGACGGCGTCCTCGCCGTGCCCGTCGGTGACGACCAGCAGCCGGGAGTTCATGGTCAGGGCGTCCTTGCCCGCCAGGCCGCGCCGCACCTCTGCTGCGTAGGAGGCGCGGCGGCGCAGCTCGGGCCCGATCTGCCGGGCGAGCTGGGGCGTGGAGGGGGCGATGCGGCGGGCGGCGACGGGGCCGTCGAACTGCTCGGTGTCCAGCAGATGCGGCATCCACTTGGCCCACTCCCAGTCGCCGAGCCGATCGCCGGGTGCGGCGATCGCGATGGCCACGTCGTCGGGAGCGTGCATCGCGGCGGACTGGACGAGCAGGGCACGGGCGACGCCCAGGCAGTCCTCGCGGGGGCCGATGACGCTGACGTTGCCGACACGGTCGAGGGGGACGGTGAGCGGGAGTTCGGTGCCGGTGCGGAAACGGGTGGTGAGTGCGGACGCCTCGTTGAGCATGAAGCGGTCGGGCGGTGTGAGGACGGACGAGCCCTGTTCGGCGATCTGCAGATCGCGAACCGGCATCTCGCCGGTGCCGACGCGCACCCGCAGGAAGTCGCCGTCGGCACGGCGGCGCTCCCACAGGCGCGCCGGGTCGCGGAGGATGTCGTACAGCGCGTGCGGCGGCGGGTTGAGCACGTCGGCGCGCTCGCGGCGCTCGCGTTCCTCCGCGGCCAGCTCCTCGCGCAGCTCCTCCAGATAGGCGAGGTACGCCTCCCGCTGGGTGCGGCGGGTGCGCTGGGCCTTGCCGCGCTGGGAGAAGACAAGCACCACGGAACCGACGATGGTGACGACCAGGATGATCGCCCCGAGCGCGGCGAACTGGCTGTTGCGGACGACCGTCATCATCACGACGGACGACATGACACCGGCGACAGGCAGCAGCGACATCGCGATGTTGCCGGCCTTCCCCTCGGGAAGGTTGGGCGGGGCTTCGATGGTGCGCGCCGTGGAGGCGGCCGGGGGCCGGGTGGTCCGGGCCGGGCGGTGTATCAGTCGGGTACTCATCGTCGTCCGTCGTTCAATGACGCTTCTGGGAGAGCTGGAAGACGGCGGCGGCCAGACGTGTGGCTGCCTGCCGCGTCCCACGGGCGAGCATGTCGGTACGGATCCTGCCGCCGGCCGCCAAGTGCCGGTCGTAGGGCAGGACGTGGACGCGCGCGCCGGTGGACTCGAGCTTCCGGGCGGCCTTGTCGACGTCGAGCCCAGGGTGCGGCACGAGTTCGGTCAGCACGACGACCGTGCCGGCGATCAGATGCGGGGGCAGCCCCTGCATCCACTGGAGCACCGAATAGGTGCTGGTGACGCCTTCCAGGGTGGCGGGCGCGGTCAGGACGCGGGCCTGGGCGGCGGACAGGGCGACGCGGGCGACCTCGGCGGGCAGCGTCTCGCAGTCGACGACCGTCACACCGAAGTAGCGTCGCAGCGCGACCATGACCCGCTCGTACGCCCGTGTGTCGAGCATCGCACCGATCTGGCCCTGACTTCCGGGCAGCAGCCAGGCGTTGTCGGGAAGTTGGACGAGGTAGCCGGTGACATCGAGCAGCGACATCTGGGGTTCGACGATGCCCGCGAGGTCACCGGTGGTCCAGCGCAGCGTCTCCGCACCGAGCCGCAGCGGCAGCGAGCCGAGAGCGGGATCGGCCTCGACGAGGAGAACGGGGTCCTGCCGGTAATGGGCGTAGGTGGTGCCGAGCAGGGCGGTGACGGTCGACTTGCCGGCACCGCCGCGTATGGAGACAACGGCTATCTGCCGGCCGGTCGTCACCGGCTGCTGGAGCATCTCCGCGGTACGCGTGATCTCCGCGACCTCGCGGGCGGCCGACGACGTGACGGTCCGGCGTACGGCGCGGACGGCGCGGGCGGCGAAGGACTCGCCTCGGCGGGGCCCCCGTCCGGCAGCGGCCAGGTCTCTGTCGACGACGGGGCGCGAGTCGGGGGTACGGGGGCCTTGGCCGGCCGGGGCGTACCGGGTGGGGGCTGAGGGGGCCGGGGCGTGACGGCCGGGCTGGTGCGGCCCGCCGCCCTGGTGGCCTGCCGGCGGTTCCTGCCCCTGGGGTCCGGTCTGCGGACCGGGCGGGTACGCGGGACCGGCCTGCTGAGGCGCACCTGCGCCGGGGGCTGCATACGGCACCTGGGCGCCCTGCGCGGTGACGGCCGGGCCGGGCACGGGCGCGCCCTGCGGCGGGACCCCGGGGGCGGGGCTCTGCACAGGGGCACCCTGCTGCGAGGCGGCACCCCCAGGGGTGCCGGGGGCCGCCTGCCCACCCGCGGCCTGCGCACTCTGCGGTGCGCCGCCCCTGAGGTCGCGCAGCACATCGCCCTGCCAGTTGTCTCCGTTCGGCATGCCTGCCCTTCTTGTCCGCCGTACTGCCCCGCGCGGAGCGCCTGCGTGTGACTCAGAACTTGTTGAGCAGCTGCCCGTACACACCGAACACGCCGACGGCAAGCGGGAAAAGGCCCACCACACCGATGGATTCGACCAGATCGGCCATGCGCCGCAGCCTGACCCGCACGTGTTCGGGTGGCTGGACCGCCAGGACGAGCAGCGGCAGCACCGCGGCCGCGCACAGCACGACGAGCGGCCCTGCACCACCGGCATGCTGCAACCACAGCATCACGAGACGTACGACCAGGGCCGCTGCGGCTGCGAAGAGCGCCACGACCTCCGCGACCAGAGGAAAGGCCCGCGCTCTCGACAGGAGCACCACGGCGACGACCGACGCCAGCGACACCGTCCATACTGTCGGCCTCTCGGCCTGCGTCAGCAGCCAGCCGCCGGCAGCCGCCGAGACCGCGGTGGCCATCGTGGCGAGGGCGAGGCCGCGGTGTGTGGCCGCGAGCGCGTTGCCGACCTGGTGGCGACTGACGGAGACGCCGCCCGAGCGCCGGTCGTCGAGTGCGGTGAGCCCCGATGCCATCAGGGCGAGCCGCGGAAGCATGCCGAGCAGCACCACGGAGAAGACGGCCATGACCGCTCCGAGCCGGGCCGGGTCGCCCTGGACGACGGCAACGGCCTCCCACACTCCGGTGATCGCGGCCGTGGCCATGGCGCCGATGAGACCGCCGCGGCCGAGCGGCGAGAAGTAGCCGAGCAGCGCCAGCGTCAGGACGAGCGCACCCGCCACGGCGGCGAGACGTGCGGTCCCCGGCCAGGCGTAGGCGTCGGCGGCGGTCCACGCGGTGAGGATGCCGAGCCCGCCTGCGGCGAGCAGGAGCGCTGTCGCCAGGCCCCGATTGCCCTGACCGATCCGGGCGACGAGCGCACCGGCGGCGGAAAGGACGAGCGTGGTGGCGGTGAGAGCACCGGCCAGGCCGTCGAGCGGGAACTCACGACGGGCGAGCACCGCGGCGATCACGGCGAAGGCGACGGTCGTCACGCCCGCCGCCACGCGCCGCGCCGCAGGGCGCCAGCGCCATGCCTGGAGGTCGAGGTCGTCGGCCACCTGGTCGGTGACGTCGTGCACCACGGGCGCCGGTGGCGCGGAGTGGGCACGGACGAGCCGGAGCACGGCGCCGTCGGCAACCTCCGCCGAAGCGAGCGTGCTGTCGTGCGGCAGCGCCGAGCCGTCGGGGGTGATCAACTGCCGTGTGAGCGGGCGCGATGCTACTCGATCATCGAGCAACTGCAGGATGTCCGGGAGCAGTTGACCGATCGGAGTGTCGGACGGCAGAACGATGTCGGCCCGGCGCCGCTCGCCGACCAGGGTCACCCTGCTCAACTGCGCCCGGGAGCTCGCTGCTGTGCTCACCACTTGTGTGAACCTGTCATCGCGGCGGATTCGGCGGACTTCTCCGGTTCCGCTGTTTCGGTCGAGGTCACCGGTCGCTGGTACTGCTGCTCCTGGAGTTGCTGCTTTTGCTGCTCGGCCTTCTGCTTCGCCAGAGTGTGCTGCAAGAAGGACCATCCGATGCACCCCGCGCACAGGACCGCCGCTATGGCGATGCCGGCGAACATCTTCCCGAGCCGCTCGTCCGCCGTACGCCGCGCCCGCCCCGCACCGAACAGCAGCGCGTCCCGCATTCTGCGTCGGCGTACCGCCACCGACTCCAGCAGCTGGCTGTCGTAGTCCCGCGACATCGCATCCCCCTTGTCTCGCCTCTGCAACATAAAGCATGGCTCGACAGGCGGTATGCGCCAGGGGCGGTCCTCCGCCACTCCACCGACCGGGCCGGTCCCCGGAGTTACCGCCGCCCGGGCCGGTGCCGGTCCGGCGCGAGCTCCGTCAACGTGTCCGTCAGCCACTTCGTCCAGAACGTCTCCAGCTCGATGCCCGCCCGCAGGACGACATGACGCAGCCGGTCCTCCTGGGTGATCCGGCGCTCCGGCGGGAAGTCGCGTGCCTCGATCTCCTCGTAGGCGGCCAACTGGGCGCGGTGCAGCTCCCTGTGGCGGACGAGTTCCTCCTCCAGGCCCGCGCCGCCGACCACCGCCGCCGCGCGCAGGCGCAGCAGCAGGGGGTCTCGTACGGTCTTCGGGTCCTCGGGGCGGGCCGTCCAGGCGGCCAGTTCCTCGCGGCCCGCGGGCAGGACCTCGTACTCCTTCTTCTGGCCGCGGGTCGGCTGGGCCGAGGGCAGTGCCCTGATGTGGCCGGCCTGCTCCAGTTTTCCCAGCTCGCGGTAGATCTGCTGGTGGGTCGCCGACCAGAAGTAGCCGATCGACCGGTCGAACCGGCGCGTCAGCTCCAGGCCCGAAGAGGGCTTTTCGAGCAGGGCCGTGAGGATCGCGTGGGGCAGGGACATGGCCGCATCGTAGGACGCGCCCCGCCCGGGGAATGCCGCGCGCCCGGCCCCCGGGCCGGGCGCGCTCCGCGGGGCGTCAGCCCGCCCAGACCTCGGCCTCGTCGGCCGGGACGGTGGTGGCCAGGCCCAGTTCCTTGCGGGCGGCGACCGTCTTGTTCGGGTCGAGACCGGTGAAGGCAGGGTCGTAGGAGAGGTAGAACGCGTCGGAGTCGGCGGCGTTCGCGGCCTTGTTCCAGTGGCCGGCGGTCTTCTCCAGCTGCGCGCGGAGCTTGCCGGTCTCCGCGCCCTCGATGCCCTGAAGGCCCTTGACGTGCGCGTCGAGGGCGGCGGCGACGGCCTTGGCCTGCGCCTTGTAGCCGGCGAGGTCGTCCTCGACGTTCTCCGCCTCGGGCTGGTTGTTCCACAGCGCGTCGTAGACGGCGTTCGCACCCTTGAGGTACGCGGCCTGCTCGGGCCCCGCGCTGCCCGCGGTCTTCAGCGAGCCGGTGAAGGAGCCCTTCTCCTTGGTGTAGGAGCAGCTCACGGCGCGGTCGCCGGTCGACCAGCTCTCCTGAGTGGGCGTGTAGTAGAAGATCTCGACGCCCTCGGGGAGTGCCCAGGTGTCCGGGGCGAACTTCGCCGCCTCGGCCGGGCACCGCTCGTCGGCGATAGCCCAGATCGCCTCGTTGCCGGGGAACGCCTTCTCGTCGTCGAGCGTGAACTCGCCGACGACCTGCCCCTGGTGCGGCTCGCCGCAGGGCACCATCTCGATGGTGACCGCCTCGCCCTCGACCGCCTTGCTGTTCGGGTTGTAGCAGTCCCCGGGGTTGAGCTGGAACACCGACCGCTGGCGCGCCACCTTCTCGGCGCCCTCCTTGGCGCTCTCGACGACGTCCGAGCACCCCACGGCGCCGGCCGCGAGCAGGGCGACGACGGCGGATATGCCGCGCAGGGAACGGGAGGGGGTGCGGACTGCCATGACGCGTACATCCTCTTACGGAAGTCTTATGAATGTCGTGCGCATCGTATGCCACCCCTGTGACCGGGCTGTGGGCACGGGTGCGTACGGCCCGGGAGACGTCCGCGAACGTCTCGCCTCCCGGTCGCCGCACCGAGTTCATGCCCCCCGTCGGCCCCTCGCCGAGGCCGACGGGGACCCGTTCTCACAGGGCGGCGGCGAGCCGGGTGCCCTGGTCGATGGCGCGCTTCGCGTCCAGCTCGGCCGCCACGTCCGCGCCGCCGATGAGGTGGACCGTGCGGCCGGCGGCGGTCAGCTCGTCGTACAGCGAACGCTGCGGCTCCTGCCCGGTGCACAGCACCACCGTGTCGACCGGCAGCACGGAGGAGGCGCCGTCGACCGTGATGTGCAGGCCCTCGTCGTCGATCCGCTCGTACGTCACGCCGGCCGTCATCGTCACCCCGCGGTGCTTGAGCTCGGTGCGGTGGATCCAGCCGGTCGTCTTGCCGAGTCCGGCGCCGACCTTGCTCGTCTTGCGCTGGAGCAGGTGCACGGCGCGCGGCGGCGCGGGGCGCTTCGGCGCGGTGAGGCCACCGGGTCCGGCGTACGCGGTGTCGACGCCCCACTGGCGGAAGTACGTCTCCGCGTCCAGGCTCGCACCCTCGCCGCCGTCGGTGAGGTACTCGGCCACGTCGAAGCCGATGCCGCCCGCGCCGACGACCGCGACGCGCTCGCCGACCGGCGCGCCGTCGCGCAGCACGTCGAGGTAGCTGACGACGCTCGGGTGGTCGATGCCCGCGATCTCGGGGACGCGCGGGGTCACTCCCGTGGCGACCACGACCTCGTCGTAGTCGTCGGCCGACAGGTCGGCGGCGGCGACACGGGTGCCGAGGCGCACCTCGACACCGCGCTCGGCCAGCTGGGTGCGGAAGTAGCGCAGGGTCTCGTCGAACTCCTGCTTGCCCGGGACGCGCTTGGCGATGTTCAGCTGGCCGCCGATCTCGTCGGCCGCGTCGAACAGGGTGACGGCGTGGCCGCGTTCGGCGGCGGAGACGGCGCAGGCCAGTCCGGCGGGTCCGGCCCCCACGACGGCGACGCGCTTCTTCAGCCGGGTGGGGGCGAGGACGAGCTCGGTCTCGTGGCACGCGCGCGGATTGACCAGGCAGGAGGTGATCTTCAGGCTGAACGTGTGGTCGAGGCAGGCCTGGTTGCAGCCGATGCAGGTGTTGATGGTCTCGGGCCGGCCGGCCTGCGCCTTGGCCACGAACGCGGGGTCGGCGAGGAACGGCCGTGCCATCGAGACCATGTCCGCGCGCCCGTCGGCGAGCAACTGCTCGGCCACGTCGGGGGTGTTGATGCGGTTGCTGGTCACCAGCGGGACGGACACCGCGCCCATGAGCTTCTTGGTGACCCAGGTGTAGGCGCCGCGCGGCACCGAGGTCGCGATGGTGGGGATACGGGCCTCGTGCCAGCCGATGCCGGTGTTGATGATCGTGACACCGGCGGCCTCCACGGCCTTGGCGAGCGTGATCACCTCGTCGAGCGAGGAGCCGCCGGGCACCAGGTCGAGCATGGAGAGCCGGTAGATCAGGATGAAGTCGGCGCCGACGGCCTCGCGGGTGCGGCGGATGATCTCCAGGGGCAGCCGGACGCGGTTCTCGTACGAGCCGCCCCAGCGGTCGGTGCGCTGGTTGGTGGCGCTCGCGATGAACTCGTTGACGAAGTAGCCCTCGGAGCCCATGATCTCGACGCCGTCGTACCCGGCGGACTTGGCGAGGACGGCCGCGCGGACGAAGTCCTCGATCGTCTCCTCGATCTCCGCGTCGGTGAGCTCGTGCGGGACGAACGGGCTGATCGGGGCCTGGATCGCGCTCGGGGCGACGAGGTCCTGGTGGTAGGCGTACCGGCCGAAGTGCAGGATCTGCATGGCGATCCGGCCGCCCTCGGCGTGCACGGCGTCGGTGACGACCCGGTGCCGGGCGGCCTCGTCCTCGGTGGTGAGCTTGGCACCGCCCTCGTAGGGGCGGCCGCGGTCGTTCGGCGCGATGCCGCCGGTGACGATCAGGCCGACGCCGCCGCGGGCGCGCTCGGCGTAGAAGGCGGCCATGCGCTCGAAGCCGTTCTCGGCCTCTTCGAGGCCGACGTGCATGGAGCCCATCAGCACCCGGTTGGGCAGCGTCGTGAACCCGAGGTCGAGCGGGCTCAGCAGATGCGGGTACGGGGTCGGCCGTGCAGTGCTCGTACTCATCGGGGCGCCTCCTCGCGCGGGCTGGTCGGTTCAAGTTCTAGCCGCCCTCCGGAGTCTTTTGCAACAAAGTGCAAAATGAGCTCGGTCACGCTCGGCCGAACGCGATCGTCCCCGCGGTCGAATAAGTGCAGCGCCGGCACCGGCTGACCCTGGCGGGCGTCGCGCCGCGGGCCCGGCGGCGTGGTCACTTCTGCGCATGCTCGCCGACATAGAAGAGGAGCCACACGAAACCCGCGAAGAAGTGGGTCGCGACCACGTACACGAAGACGCGCAGCGCCACGCCGCGCTCCTTCCACTCCTCGCTCTCGTGCCCGCCCACGGCAGCCTCCGGTCCTCGGGTCGGCCCCGGGGGGAGCCACAGGACAGGGCACGGGGGCGGGGTGGCCGGGGCGGAATACAGACCGGAGGGCCTTGGTTGAGGGGGCTATAGTTCAATATTCAACCATCAGCCCGAGAGGTGAGCCCCCATGCAGTTCGGCATCTTCACGGTCGGGGACGTCACGACCGACCCGACCACCGGCCGTACGCCGAGCGAGCACGAGCGGATCAAGGCCACGATCGCCATCGCCGAGAAGGCGGAGGAGGTCGGCCTGGACGTCTTCGCGACGGGAGAGCACCACAACCCGCCCTTCGTGCCGTCGTCCCCCACCACCCTCCTCGGGCACATCGCGGCCAGGACCGACCGGCTGATCCTGTCCACCTCGACCACGCTGATCACCACCAACGACCCGGTGAAGATCGCCGAGGACTACGCCTACCTCCAGCACATCGCCGACGGGCGCGTCGACCTCATGATGGGCCGCGGCAACACCGGCCCGGTCTATCCGTGGTTCGGGCAGGACATCCGCCAGGGCATCCCGCTCGCCATCGAGAACTACGCGCTTCTCCACAGGCTGTGGAGGGAGGACGTGGTCGACTGGGAGGGGAAGTTCCGCACGCCGTTGCAGGGCTTCACCGCGACCCCGCGCCCGCTGGACGGCGTGCCGCCGTTCGTCTGGCACGGTTCGATCCGCTCCCCCGAGATCGCCGAGCAGGCCGCGTACTACGGCGACGGCTTCTTCCACAACAACATCTTCTGGCCCATGTCCCACACCAGGAAGATGGTCGCGCTCTACCGCGAGCGCTACGCGCACTACGGGCACGGCACGCCCGAGCAGGCGATCGTCGGGCTAGGCGGCCAGGTGTTCATGCGCCGCAACTCGCAGGACGCCGTGAAGGAGTTCCGCCCCTACTTCGACAACGCGCCGGTCTACGGCCACGGCCCGTCGCTGGAGGACTTCACCGAGCAGACGCCGCTGACCGTCGGCTCCCCGCAGCAGGTCGTCGAGCGCACGCTCGGCTTCCGCGACGCCGTCGGCGACTACCAGCGCCAGCTGTTCCTGATGGACCACGCCGGGCTGCCGCTGAAGACGGTGCTGGAGCAGCTCGACATCCTCGGCGAGGAGGTCGTGCCGGTGCTGCGCAAGGAGTTCGCCCGCCTGCGGCCGGCCGGAGTGCCCGAGACCGCGCCCCTGCACCCCGCCGTCGCCGCCCGCGACGCCCAGGACACGGACGCCCGCGGCGCGGACGTCCGGGACATGAAGGAGTCGTCATGACGCACACCGCCGAGCCGCTGAACCTCGTCGTCGTCTCCGCCGGGCTGAGCGTGCCGTCGTCCACGCGGCTGCTCGCCGACCGGCTCGCCGAGTCCGTACGACGCGAACTCGCGGGCAGCGGACGTCCGGTGGAGGTCCGCGTGGTGGAGCTGCGCGACCTGGCCGTTCCGATCGCCAACAACTTCGTGACGGGCTTCCCCGCGCCCGCGCTCGAGGAGGCGATCGAGGCGGTGACGGGGGCGGACGCCCTGATCGCCGTCACGCCGGTGTTCACGGCCTCGTACAGCGGGCTGTTCAAGTCCTTCTTCGACCTGATCGAGCCCGACGCCCTCGGTGGCAAGCCCGTCCTGATCGCGGCGACCGGCGGGACGGCCCGGCACTCGCTGGTGCTGGAGCACGCCCTGCGTCCGCTGTTCGCCTACCTGCGGGCGGTGGTGGTGCCGACGGCGGTCTACGCGGCGTCGGAGGACTGGGGCGGCACGGGCGACGCGCTCACCGCCACGCTGCCGGACCGCATCGCGCGGGCCGGGCGCGAGCTGGCCCGCATGCTGGCTCCGGCGGCCGGCGTCCCGGCCCAGGCCACGCCGGAGGAAGCGGTCACCGCCGACCTGTTTGCGTAGTTCTGTGCCCCTTCGGGTGGTTATCCGTAGGCTTGAACCGAGTTCGGGCTCATGAACCACGGAGGTGGCGGAATGGCGAAGTCGGGCAGGATCGTCGTAGGGGTGGACGGCTCCGAGCCGTCCGTCCGGGCACTGCGCTGGGCGGTGCGACAGGCCGGGCTCACGGGTGAGCCCCTGGAAGCCGTCATCAGCTGGGAGTACCCGGCGGCGGGCTGGGCGGCCATGGTGCCCGCCCTGCCCGCCGACTTCGACCCGGAGGCGATGGCGGGCAGGATCCTCGACGACACACTGGAGCAGACCATCGGCGCCGAGGCCGCGGCCGCGATCACGCGGAAGGTCCTCATCGGCAACCCGGCACAGGCCCTGATGGAGCGCGCCGAGGGGGCGACACTGCTGGTCGTGGGGGACCGCGGGTACAGCGGGTTCAAGGCGGCGCTGCTGGGCTCCGTCGGGCTCCATCTCACCCAGCACGCCCCCTGCCCGGTCGTGGTGGTGCGGGGCGAGGCGGACACGGCCTGACGGGAGCTTCCCGGTGCACGGGCCCGCCTGACGGGCTTCCCGGTCGGGCGGGCCCGGCGGGGGCCCGCCCTTCCGCGGGCGTTTCCCGGTTCGGCGGGCGTTGTCGGTGACGCCGCCTATGGTTTCGGCATGAGCCCTGCACTGATCGGGCGTGACCACCCCGCGGGCGTCCTCCGGACCGAGATCGGCCGGGCGACGGACAGCCACGGGGGCCTGGTGCTGGTCACCGGCGAGGCCGGCATCGGCAAGACGACCCTCGTCACCGCCGCGGCCGACGAGGCCCGGCGGCGCGGCGCCCTCGTGCTCGGCGGCTCCTGCTGGGACTCGGACAGCGCACCGGGCTACTGGCCCTGGGTCCAGGTCGTCCGCGGGCTGCGGCGGGGAGCCGGCGCGGACGCCTGGGCACAGGCCGAGAAGGCGGCCGGCGGGCTGCTCGCGGTCCTGCTCGGGGAGACGCCGGGCGACGCGGAGGCCGGCGGCGAGAGCTTCCCGATGTACGACGCGGTGACGACGGCGCTGGTCACCGTCTCGCAGCAGCGCCCCGTGGTCGTCGTCCTGGACGATCTGCACTGGGCCGACCCGGCGTCCCTGCGCCTGCTGGAATTCGCCGCCCAGCACACCTGGTTCGAGCGGCTGCTGCTCATCGGCACGTACCGGGACGCGGAGGTCGAGGCGGCCGACCATCCGCTCCAGGAGCTGATCCTGCCGCTGGCCGCCCGGGCCGCCGCCACGGTCACGCTCACCGGCCTGGAGCGCGACGAGGTCGGTGCGCTCATCGAGCTGACGGCCGGTATCGAGGCCGGACCCGGCCTCGTCGACGAGGTCCACCGGCGCACCGGCGGCAATCCGTTCTTCGTCGAGCAGACCGCCCGCATCTGGCACAGCGGCCAGCCCGTCACCACCGTCGCCCCCGGTGTGCGCGAGGCGGTCCGGCGGCGGCTCGCGCTGCTGCCCGGGCCGGTCGGCGCGCTGCTCGTCACCGCGGCCGTGCTGGGGCGGGAGTTCCACCGGCAGATGCTCGCGGCGGCAGCGGCGGCGCCCGTGCCGCAGGTGGACCGGCTGCTGGATCGGGCCGTCGCCGCGCGGCTGGTCGCCCCGCGGACGGGCGGCCGGTTCGCCTTCGCCCACGACCTCGTGCGGGAGACGCTGTACGAGGCGCTGGACGAGGCCGACGCGCGCGCCCGGCACGCGGCCGTCGTGCGGGCCGTCGCGGCCGCGCCCGACCTGAGCGAGAAGGTCCTCCCCGCCGACCTCGCACGGCACGCCCATCTCGCGGGCGACGAGCTGGAGCGCGAGCGCCGTGTCGAGCTGCTGATGGCGGCAGCCCGCGACGCGTCCGGACGGCTCGCCGGCGAGGAGGCCGTCGGCCACTACCGCCGCGCGCTCCAGGCCGCCGGGTCCGATGCACGCCGGGCCGCGCTCGTCTGCCTCGACCTCGGCGCGGAGCTGCGCCACAGCGGCGACGAGATCGACGCGTGGCGCCACTTCGACCGGGCCGCCGACCTGGCGGAGGAGCTCGGCGCCCCCGAGCTGCTGGCACGCGTCGCGATCACCCTCCACAACCAGAGCGACGTGCAGGGCGGCAGACAGCGGGCGCGGACCGGGCGACTGCTGCGCGACGCCTACCGCGCGCTGGTCGACCGGGGCGGCGAGGAACTCGCGGGCCTGTCGCACGAGCGGATCGCGCAGGACCTGGCCGTGCGCTGCACCGCCCTGGCGCGCAGCGAGGGCGACGACGACGCGCTGTCGTTCTCGCTGTGGGCGCGGCACGACGCGATCTGGGGACTCGGCACCTCCGCCGAGCGGCTGGACCTGACGGACGAGATGGCCGAGGTCGCCCGCCGCACGGACAACGCCGAGATGGAGCTGCACGCCACCGCGATGCGCTGGGTCTCGCTGCTGGAGCTGGGCGACCCGGGATATCTGGCGCAGCTGCACACCTTCGTCGGCCTGGCCGAGCGGACCGGCCTGCGCCGCTTCGAGCTGGGCGTCGCGGTCGACCGCTCGTTGATCGCCGCCCTCGCCGGCCGCTTCGACGAGGCCAGGCAGCTCCTGGACCAGGTGATCGGCACCCGGCGCGAGCACCCTGCCTTCGCCTTCATGACGTCCCACATGGACTGGGCCCTCAAGTTGCTGACGGGCCGCCTGGAGGAGGCGGCCGAGGCCGTGGCGGGTCTCGAGGAGGTGGGGCACCCGTATCCGCAGCTGCTGGAGGGGATCACAGCCGTCGAGCGGGGCGACGCCGGTCTCGCGCGGCGGCTGCTGGACGGGATCGAGCAGCGTGCCGAGTCGCTGCCGAGGGCGTTCGCGCCGCTGCTGATGCGGCTGCGGGCGCAGACGGCGGCGGCCTCGGGCGACGAGGACGCCATCGAGCGGGCCCGCGCGGCACTGGAGCCGTACGCCGGGCAGTGGGTGGTCTCGCTGTACGGGTGCGACATCAGCGGCCCGGTCGACCAGTGGCGGGGGCTGCTGGACGCGGCCCAGGGCCGGACGGCGGACGCGGTCCGGGCGCTGACGGCGGCGTACGCGTCGGCGGACCGGCTGCGGGCGCGGCCCTGGTCGGTGCGAGCCCGTGCGGCACTGGCCGATGTGCTGGAGGCGTCGGAAGGGGAGGCGGCCGCACGGTCGTTGAGGGCGGACGTGGAGCGCGAGGCACGGGAGCTGGGGCTGACGCATCTCCTGCGCGACCCGCAGGAACGGGCCGCGTCCCCGTCCGAGCCGGCCGCGCCCCGGCCGGCCCCCGGGGACGGGCCCGCGTCCGCGTCCGCGGGGGAGTTCCGGCGGGACGCAGCCGTGTGGGCGCTGTCGTTCGCGGGGCGTGCCGTGCACGTGCCCGACGCCAAGGGGCTGCGGGACCTGCACACCCTGCTCTCCCGCCCCGGGGACGACCTGTCCGCCGTGGTGCTGCTCGCCCCCGAGGGCGGCGAGGCCGTGGTCGCCGCGCGCGCCCTCGGCGGGGACCCGGTGCTCGACGACGAGGCGAAGAACCGCTACCGGCAGCGCCTCGCGCGCCTCGACGAGGAGATCGACCGGGCGGCGGCCCGTGGCGACGAGCGCCGCGCCGAGGAGTACGGGCGCGAACGCACCGCGCTTCTCCAGGAGTTGCGCGCGGCCGCCGGGCTCGGCGGCCGGACCCGGCGGCTGGGCGACGAGGCCGAACGCGCCCGCAAGACCGTCACGGCCCGCATCCGCGACACCCTGCGCCGCCTCGACGGCCTCCACCCCGAACTGGCCGCGCACCTGAGGGAATCGGTCTCCACAGGCGCCTCGTGCGCCTACCGCCCGCCACGGCCGGTCACCTGGCGCCTGTGACGGGGGCGCCGCGCACGGGCGCACGGCTGTGCGGCCCCGGGGACCGGCCCGACTCGTGCGCGCGGCGCGCCCCGCGCCCCTGCGTCAGGTCCTGACCACGTCCGCCACCACCACCGCGATGTTGTCCGCGCCGCCCCCCTCGTGGGCCAGCCCGATCAGGGCGTCGACGGCCGCCTCCGGGGCGGCGTCCGACGCGAGGCAGTCCCGTACGGCAGCCTGCGACACCGTCGTGGACAGGCCGTCCGAGCAGAGCAGAAAGCGGTCGCCCGCCTTCGCCTCGTGCAGCCGCAGGTCCGGCCTGCCCGGACCGTCGCCGGCGTCCAGCGCGCGCAGCAACATCGCCCGCTGCGGGTGCGCCGCAGCCTCCGCCTCGTCGAGGCCGCCCTCGTCGATCATCGACTGCACCACCGTGTGGTCGTGTGTGAGGCGGTGGAGCACCCCGTCGCGCAGCAGGTACGCGCGGGTGTCGCCGATGTGCGCCAGAGCCAGTTCCGAGCCGGTCCACAGCAGCGCGGTCAGCGTGGTGCCGGACTCGGGAAAGGCACGCACCGCCGTGCCGGCGCGGTGCACCGCGTCCTCCAGGGTGTTGAGCAGATCGCCCGCCCGCGAGGACGCCTGTGCGGCGGTCTCCAGCGGCTCCAGTGCGCCGATCGCCGCCGCGCTCGCCGCGGCCCCCGCGCCGCCGAAGCCGTCCGCGACGGCGAGCAGCCGCGTCCCGGCGTACACCGCGTCCTGGTCGGTCTCCCTGACGAGGCCGCGGTCCGTGCGGGCCGCGCAGCGCATCCCCAGGGGCATCGTGATCCGGTCCGTCATGTCGGTGTCCTTCCCTGACAACTGGTCCACGAGGAGGTCCGCCAGGCTCCGGCGCGCCGAGGTCTCCGACTCGACCTGCATCCAGTACGCCCGGATCTCGCGGGCCGCGGCATCCGTGTCCGTCTCCGCCAGGTCGCAGACCCGGCCGACACCGGCGAGCGGCATCCCGATCCGCCGCAGCCACGCCACGAGCCGGGCCCGCTCCACCTGGGCGTCGTCGTAGTACCGGTAGCCGGTGAACGGGTCGACGCGTGCGGGCGGCAGCAGGCCCAGCTCGTCGTAGCGCCGCAGCGCCCTCGCGGACAGCCGCGACGCGCGGGCGAACGCACCTATGGTCAGCAACCCCATGCCTGCCCGGCCTTCCTCCTCGTGCCGGGCGGGGATGCCCGGCGGACCCGATGCTGGAGTCTCCCCCGCGAGGAAGGTCAAGGCCGGGCGGCACGGCCCTACTTGCGGTTGTAGAGCCGCATCGTCACCGAGCCGAACACGACCACGAGCGCCGCGGACCAGCCCAGGGACCAGCCGATGTCCGCGGCCGGCCAGTTGCCCGCCATCAGTTCGCGTACGGCGGTGGCCACATGGGTGACCGGGCTGTTGTTGACGAACGCCTGGAGCCAGCCCGGCATGGTCTTCGGGTCGACGAACACGTTGCTCAGGAACGTCATCGGGAAGATGACCATCATGCTGACGCCCATCACCGACTTCTCGGTGCGCAGCAGCAGTCCGAACATCGTCCAGATCCAGGAGAACGAGAACGAGAAGACCATCAGCAGCGCGACGCCGAGCGCGATGCCGACCGGTCCGCCGTCCGGGCGGTAGCCGATGACCAGGCCGACGGCGAGCATGACCACGGAGGCGATCAGATAGCGCACGACGTCGCCGAGGAGGTAGCCGACCATCGGGGCGGGCCGCCAGATCGGCAGCGTGCGGAAGCGGTCGAAGACGCCCTTGGAGATGTCGTTGTTGACCGCGACACCCGTGTACATCGTGATCATCACGACGCTCATGGTGAGGATGCCGGGCAGCAGGAACTGGATGTACGCCGAGACCGACCCGGCGATCGCGCCTCCGAAGAGGTACGTGTACATCAGCACCATCATGATCGGGAACGCCGTCACGTCGAACAGCTGCTCCGGCACGTGCTTGATCTTGAGCATGGCGCGCCAGCCGAACGTCAGCGACGCCGACCAGGCGCTCGGACGCGGCGGCCGCTCCCCGGCGACCAGCAGGGCGGCTAGGTCCTCCGCCCTCGGCGCCCGCAGTTCGATGTCGCCGAGGTCCTTGGTGGTGGTCGCGGTGCTCATGCCGCCTCCCCCTTCTTGTCGGTCAGGGCGAGGAAGACCTCGTCCAGGCTGGGCTGCCCCAGCGCGAAGTTGTCCACGGTGATGCCGTTCCTGGCCAGCTCGGCCAGGGCGTGCGCGGCCTGCTCGGCCGCGCCCCGGTCGCTGCCGCTGCCGTCGACCCGGGCGGTGAGGGCGACCGGGTCCGGGTCGAGCACGACCTCGGCGCCGAGCGCGGCGGCCAGCACCCGCTCGGCCTCGGGCCGCTGCCCGGCCTCGCGCAGCCGCAGATGGACGGCCCCGGATCCGACGGACGCCTTCAGCTCGCCCTTCGTGCCCTCGGCGATCACCTTGCCGTGGTCGATCACGGCGATGCGGGACGCGAGCTGGTCGGCCTCGTCCAGGTACTGCGTCGTCAGCAGCACGGTCGTGCCCTGGCCGACGACGGCGCGCACGATGTCCCAGACCTGGTTGCGGCTGCGCGGGTCGAGCCCGGTGGTGGGCTCGTCGAGGAACAGCAGGTCCGGGGTGTTGAGGATGGAGGCGGCGATGTCGATACGGCGCCGCATGCCTCCCGAGTAGTTCTTCACCTGCTTGTCGGACGCCTCCCGCAGGCCGAAGGCCTCCAGCAGCTGCGCCGCGCGCTCGCGCGCGGCGGGCTTGGAGTGACCGAGCAGACGGGCGAGGAGCACCAGGTTCTCGGTGCCGGTGAGGTCCTCGTCGACGGAGGCGTACTGACCGGTGAGGCTGACCCGGCTGCGGACCGCGTCGGCGTCCCGCTGCACGTCCTTGCCGAAGACGCGGGCCTCGCCGCCGTCCGGCCTGAGCAGGGTGGCCAGCATGCGGACGGTGGTCGTCTTGCCCGCGCCGTTGGGGCCGAGGACTCCGTAGACCGTGCCGGTCGGCACCCGGAGGTCGACGCCGTCGACGGCGCGGTTCTCACCGAAGACCTTCACCAGGCCGGTGGTCTCGATTGCCAGATCTGTACTCATCGTCAGTCCTTCGGTTCCTTTTCGTCCGTGGAGACAGGACTCGGGCGGGGGCGCGAATTCATCGGCGGTCCGGTTCATCGGCGGTCCGGGCGGCGCCGTCATGAGGCGTAGGGACGCAGGGCGCGGGCCTCGCGCAGCGCGAGGCCCCACCACCGCAGCTGATCGAGCATCGGCGTCACGGCTGCGGCGCGGTCCTTTGGCGACTCGGCGAGCAGGTCGACGCCGACCCCGTTGCGCAGGGTCACCGTGTGCAGCTCGGTGAACACCGACCGCAGCTGCTCGACGGCGTAGAGGCCGCGTGAGCCGTGGCCGTAGCTGACGAAGGCGACCGGTTTGGTGTGCCACTCGTCGTAGGCGCAGTCGATGGCCTGCTTGAGGGAGGCGGGGAAGGAGCGGTTGTACTCCGGGGTCACGACGACGAAGGCGTCGGCGCGGCCGACCTGAGCGGCGAAGTCGCGCATGGGCGCGGTGGCCCGGCCCGGGTAGCGGGCCGGGAAGTCGAAGCCGGCCAGGTCGACGACCGCCGGCTCCAGGTCGTCCCGCTGCGCGGCGTACTGCGCGAACCAGTGCCCCAGCTCGTCGCCGACGCGCCCCTCGCGTGTGCTGCCGATGATCACTGCGACGCGCAGCGGCGGCATGTCCTCGTCCCGCACGGTGCGCCTCCCTCCACCTGTCCGCGGCCCTCACCCAGGAGGCGCGAGACGGCAACGCGCGGCCGCCGGATCGGATCCGGCGGCCGCGCGAGGCAGGGTCCGGCCCGGCGGGCCGGACGGGGCTCAGCTCCGGGGCGGGGACACGTGCTGGGCTTCCCCACCGGCGACCTCACCGCGAGCAGCGGGCCGGACCCGCACGAACGGGTCCGGTGACGCGCTCATCCGCAGGTCCGGTGACCCTCACTCATGCGTGTAGGCGTAGTAGAACGTCACGAGCCCGACACCCGCGCCGACCGCGACACCGATGCCCGCCGACCTGAGCACGCTGCTGTCGGCCAGGCTGGTCAGGAACCCGATGGTCGCCGCGGTCAGCGCCCCGTAGGCCAGGGCCCGCATCTCGCGCGGCAGGGAGTGCCGGATGCGGCCGAGCCCGAACGCGAGCGCGCCGAACACCACCGCGCAGACCACGCCGAGGACCCACTGGCCGCCGGTGGCGACACCGTCGTTCTCAAAGCGCAGGATGGACGCGGCCCAGACGCCGACCGTGACGGCGAGCAGGGCGGTCAGTACCGGACCGAGCGGGTGGTGCTCTCGTGCGGGCGTCCGGCGCCGACGCCGGTGCCGCGGCGTCGCTGCTTGTGTGGCCATGGCGCAGAACTCCTTCCCTCCGACCCCCGTCCCCTATCAGGGCACACCCGCACGCCCCCGGCGGCAAGTCAGGCCGCCCCGCACCCGTACCACCGCCGAGTCAGCGGCAACGGATCCGGTGCCACCGGCGTCCTCAGGGCAGACGGACTGCACGCGCACACGACGACTCACGGCTCGGAGGCCTGCGTGGACCAGGAGACCAGGGACGGCGGGTACCCGGCGGCCGGGCCGTACGACGCCGGGCGCGGCCCCGCTGCCGGGCGGCGACGCGGCGCGTGGCCCGCCGGGCTGCTGCTCGTCGTGCCGACCGCCGTGGTCGTGTGCCGCGCCGCGGACACCGACGCCGTCACGCCCGTGCCGCAGCTGCTCGCCTTCCTGCCGTGGCTGCTGGCCCCGGCCGCGGTCGCGCTGCTGGTGGCGCTGTTCGCCCGGCGCCGCCTGCTCGCGGCGTGGGCCGTGGCGGTGCTGGCTCTGACCGGCTGGTTCGTCAGGCCGTACGACACCGGGCTGACCGACGAGCCGCCCGGGCCGGCCGTCGCCCGCGTCGAGGTCCTCACGGCGAACCTCGAGTTCGGCGGGGCCACCGACGCGCTGATCGCGGCGATCGCCCGCGAGCGTCCGGGCCTCGTCTTCGTCCAGGAATGCCCGGCCGTGTGCTCCGAGGCGCTCGCGTCCGAGGCCCTCCGCGCCGACTACCCGTACCGCCGTGTCGTCGAGGCCGGCGGCGCGGCGGGCTCGGCGATCCTCAGCCGGTACCCGCTGGCCCCCGCCACCGGTGTCCGCTCCGTGCTCGGCATGCCGGCCGCCGGCGCCCGCATCGCGGGCCGGCCGGTGAACCTCCAGCTCGCCCACCCTTTGCCGCCCGTCCCCAGCGCCGTGACCGACTGGCGCAGGGAGCTGGCCCGGCTGCGCGACCGTGCCGCCGCGGCCGCGGACCGCCCGTCCGTCGTCGCGGGCGACTTCAACGCCACCCAGGACCACGCCGCCTTCCGGGACCTCCTGGAGGCGGGCGGCCTGCGCGACAGCGCCCGGCTCGCGGGCGCGTCCCGCACCCCGTCCTGGCCGGCCGGCCTGCCGCGCCCGCTCGGCGCGCAGATCGACCACGTGCTGGTCAGCGAGGACTTCTCGGTGCGCTCCGCCCGCTTCCTCGACCTGGGGGCCACCGACCACCGGGCGCTCCTCGTCTCGCTGGAACTGCACGACGTGCGCTGACCCGGCGGCGGGGTCAGAGTGGGGACGTGGTGCGAGGCCACGCGGGCGGCCGGTCGGGAGGCGAGACGGATGACGAGCGGCCTCGGCGCGACGGTCACCGTGGACGCCACCGCCGACCTGACGCGGGCGGTGCGCACGGCCTGCCCGGACGGCGTCGACGCCGTCGCCGGCCTCGTCTCGGACGAACCGGGCTCCTTCGCCGGGTACGCGGCGCTCGCCCGGCCCGGCGGCCTCGCCGTGTCGGCCCGGCTTGGAGCGGGGGCGGTCGCGCTGCCCGGCGAGGTGGAGGGCGTCGGCTTCCGGCTGCACTGCACGCCTCGTCGACGCTGCTCGACGCCCTCGCCGCGGCGGCGGTTCGCTGCAGACGCCGCCGGAGGAGCCGCGCGGGAGGAGCCCGCGGCAGGACCGTCTTCGTCCTCCGACCAGGGAGCAGTCATGAAAGACGAGCAGATCATCGACGACATCGGCGCACTCGTCGAGGAGGAGCGCGCCCTGCGCGACCACTCGATCCGGCAGGGCGGACTCGACCCGGACCGGCAGGCCAGGCTCAAGGAGGTGGAGATCCGCCTCGACCAGTGCTGGGACCTGTTGCGCAGGCGGCGGGCGAAGTCGGAGTTCGGCGGCGACCCCGACACGGCACAGGTGCAGCCCGCCGACGAGGTCGAGAACTACGAGAGCTGACGCGCCCGCTCCGTACGCCGTACTTGCGCGGGGCGAGCCTTTCGGGGTCTGTTGACACCATGGCGGATCTCCAGGGCGGGGCGGCAGCGGCGGGCGGGCGCGCGGGGCGGCTCACCCCGCCCGAATGGCTGATCCGCGGCCTGCGCCCGCAGGACGCGCCCGTTCCGTGGGCCGCCGTCGCCCGCGCGTCCGTCGCCCTCTCCGCGCCGCTGGCCGCCGGGCTCGCGTCCGGACAGCCCGCGTACGGGGCGCTGGCGTCGATGGGCGCGCTGTCCGGCGTCATCGGCGACACCGCCGACGCCTACCGGATGCGCCTCCTGAACATCGCCGTCCCGCAGCTCTTCGGCGCGGTCGGCGTCACGCTCGGCACGCTCGTGTACGGGCAGGGATGGGCCGCGGTCGGCGCGCTCACGCTCGTGGCGCTCGTCTCGGGCATGATCTCGACGATCGGCGCGGTCGCCTCGGTGTCCGGCCTGCTGCTCCTGCTGAACGCCGTCGTGGGCGCCGGTCTGCCGATGCCGGGACCGTGGTGGACGGCGCCGCTGCTGCTCAGCCTCGGCGGCCTCCTCGTGCTCGTACTGACCCTGCTGGGCTGGCCGCTGCGCGGCCGCGCGCCGGAAGTGGCCGCGGTCGCCGCGACCTACCGCAGTGTCGCCGACCTGCTCGCCGCGGCGGGCACCGGCGACTACGACGCCCGGCGCCAGGACGTCACCCAGTCCCTCAACACCTCCTACGACCTGGTCCTCGCCCGGCGCGCCCACGACCACGGACGGCGCGGGCCGCTGGTGCGGCTGCTCGCCCAGCTGAACGTGGTCATCCCGCTCGTCGAGGCCGCCGCGGCGGCGCACCGCTACGGCCGTGCCTCCCGCCGGCCCGAGATAGCGGCCGCCGTAGGGGACTTGGCGGTCGCGGTGGAGAGCGGTCGCCGCACGGCCCCCGAGCTGGTGCTGCCCGAGCCGGAGGGCCCGGCGGACCGCGCCGTCGACCGCGCCCTGCGCCACGCGTCGGCGGTCGTCCACCGGCCGGACGCCGACGCCGCGCTGTCCCACGACCGGCTCGGCAGGCCCGCGGCGCTCGGCGTCCGCGTCCGGCGGGCGGCGCGCAGCGTGCTGACGTCCGAGCCGTCCTGGCGGTACGGGCTCCGTCTCGCGCTGTGCATCGGCATCGCCCAGGTGTTCGTCTCCCTGGTGCCGGTGACCCGGTCGTACTGGGTCGCGCTCACCGTCACGTTCGTCCTCAAGCCCGACTTCGGCTCGGTGTTCTCGCGCGCGGTGCTGCGTGCGCTGGGCACGGCCGCGGGCCTGCTCGTCGCGGCCGCGGTGCTGGCGGCCGTGCCGCGCGGCTGGGCGGACGTGCCGGTGATGATGGTGCTCGCCGCGCTGATCCCGGCGTTCTCGGCGAAGGGGTACGCCTTCCAGACCGCGGCGATCACCCCGGTGATCCTCATGCTGTCGGACGTCCTCAACCACCAGGGCTTCCACCTCGTGCTGCCCCGGCTCGTGGACAGCCTCATCGGCTGCGCGATCGCGCTGGTGGCGGGGTACCTGCTGTGGCCGGAGAGCTGGCACACCCGGATCGGCGACCGGCTGGCGAAGGCCGTGGAGGACGCGGCGGACTACGTGGCGTGCGCCTTCGGCCCGGTGGGCACGGCGGGCGGCACCGACCAGGGCGAACGGGTGCGGCGGCGCAGGCGGCTGTACCGGGACCTGTCGTCCGTGCGGTCCGAGTTCCAGCGGGCGCTGACCGAGCCGCCGCCGACCGGCGCACGGGCCGCCGCCTGGTGGCCGCTCGTCGTGGCCGTCGAGCGGATCGTGGACGCCACGACGGCGGCCCGGGTCCGCGTCGACCACGGGGCCGAGCCGCCGCGCGACACGGAGATCACCGGCATCGAGGAGCAGCTGCGCGAACTCGCCGAGGGGCTGCGCTCCAGCGAGGAGCTGGTGGAGGTGCGTGCCGACCTGCCGGGCGACGAGAAGGGCGTACTGGAGCCGCTGCGTCAGGAGGTCAGGGCCGCGCGGGCGATCGCCTTGCCCGCGCCCCGGTCATGACCCCGGCCGGAGCCCCTGCAGGCGCTCCAGCTCGCGGCGGTCCCGCTTGGTCGGGCGGCCGGCGCCCCGGTCCCGTACCGCCGCCGGAGCGGTCAACTCCTTCGGCGGGGGCGGCGGGCTGTTGTCGACGTAGCACGTCGTGGCGACCGGCGGTCCGACCCGCTTCCGCACGATCTTCGAGACGACCACCAGCCGCTCCCGCCCCGCGTGGAAGACCCGCACCTGGTCGCCGACGCGCACGGACTGCGCGGGCTTGACCCGCTCGCCGTTGACGCGCACGTGGCCCGCCCGGCACGCCGCCGCGGCCTGCGAGCGGGTCTTGGTGAGCCGTACCGACCAGACCCAGGCGTCGACCCGTACGGTCCCCTCGTCCGATACCTCTGCAGCCATGTCACCGACTGTACGGCTCCGGGGACCCGGCGAGCACGCGCACGGGCGGGACGGCACCCCGCCCCCTCACCACAGCGCACACATCCGACTACGATGCGCACGATCTCCCCTTGACGGAGGCGTCTCCTCCGAACGCGGGTGTTCGCTTCTGACGTGCCCGCATCTCCCGCGCGGCACAAGGGCATTCGGAGATTTCCATGCGCAGCAGCTCCGGCAGAGGGCTTCGGCCAGGGGTCCTGGGGACGTGGGACACCGTCGTCATGGCGGTCGCGGGCAGCGCCCCGGCCTACTCGATCGCGGCGACCACCGCCGTCCTCGTCGCCACCGTGGGTCTCGCGGGACCGGCGGCCCTGCTGTACTGCGCGATTCCCATGCTCGGCATCGTCCTGGCCTTCGGCCGGCTCGGCCGCCTCGACGTCAACGCCGGGGCGGGGTACTCGTGGGTGGGCCGCACCCTGCACCCCTTCCTCGGCTTCCTGTCGGGGTGGGCTCTGGTCGTCTCCGCGACCCTTTTCATGGTGGCCGGTTCCCTGCCCGCCGGTGCGATGACGCTCGCACTCGTCGATCCGGATCTCGCCGGCGACAGGGCGCTGGCGACGGCCGTGGGCGCCGCCTGGTTCGTCGCGATGCTGCTGGTCGTGCTCGGCGGCGCGCGGCTGACCGTGCGCGCCCAACTCGTCCTGTCCGGCGTCGAACTGGCCGTCCTGGCGCTGTTCGTCGCCGCCGCACTCGTCCGGGGCGGCAGCCGTGTCGCCTTCGACTGGTCCTGGTTCGGCTTCGCGCACTTCGACGGACCCGCCGGATTCGCCTCGGGCGCGCTGGTCGCCACGTTCTACTTCTGGGGCTGGGACGTGACCAGCAACCTGAGCGAGGAGACCCGCGACAGCCGGCGCACCGCGGGGCTCGCCGCACTGATCGGCGTCGGCGTCGTCTTCCTCGTCTTCGAGGCGTTCACCGTGGCCGTCAACATGTTCCTGACGGCCGAGGAGATCCGGGCGTCCGGTTCCCACGTGCTCGGTGCGCTCGGTGAGGCGGTCTGGCCCGGAGTGGGCGGCAGGCTCCTCGTGCTGGCCGTGCTGCTGTCCACCGTCGCCACCCTGGAGACGACGCTCATCCAGGTGACCCGCTCGCTGTTCGCGATGGGCCGGGACCGCACGATGCCCGCGGTGCTGGGGCGGGTGCACCGCCGGTGGCACACCCCGTGGGCCGCGGTTGCCGCCGTCGGCGCCGTCGCGCTCACCTTGTTCGCGGCGTCGGTCGCGCTCGGCTCGGTCGGTGACGTGCTCGCCGCCGGGGTCTCCGCGATAGGGCTGCAGATCGCGTTCTACTACGGCCTCGCGGGCATCGCCGCCGTCGTCGCGTACCGCAGGACGCTGCTCCGCTCCGTGCGCGACTTCGTCCTCGGCGGCGCCTGGCCGCTGTTCGGGGCGCTGTTCATGCTGTGGATCTTCATCGAGTCGCTGGGCGAGCTGAGCGGGGCCTCGGTCGCGATCGGTCTCGGCGGGCTTGCCGCCGGTCTCGTGCCGATGCTCCACTACTGGCGCAAGGGCAGTTCCTACTACCGGCCCGCTCCCCTCGACGCCACGCGCCCGGTCGACACGGACGACGACTACGGCGACCGGCGGTCCGGCCACCGTCCCGACTACACCGGGAAGGCGCTGGCCACCGACTACTGACCGCCCCCGCACGTCGTCCGATCCCCGCGCCGGAACGGCAGGCGTCCCCCGTAGAGCCTGTGGATCCCCGCAGTCGCCGTGGATCCCTCCGAAGACCGTCGGATCGCCAGAACGTACCTGAACCGCCGAGGGAAGTGCCGCCCATGGCCGCTCGCCGCCGCTTCGTCCCCGACTTCGATCCCGCGTACGGGGACCGGGCGCTGTCCGACGCCCTCGACGACATCGTCATCGGCCGCTGGCAGGGCGTACGGGACCTGCTGCGCGACACCGGCGACGACTGGGGGCTGCGCACCCATCGGATCCGGCTGCTCGCCCACGCCGCGGCCGGCTCGTCCGCCACGGGGATCTGGCGGGCCGCCGAGCCGGCCAGCCCCGACGCTGCGGTCCTCGCGGCGGCGACCGAGGTCGTGCGGGTCTTCCACCGGGCCATCGCCGCGGGGCGCGGTGGCGGGGTCGACCGCGACCGGCTGGACCTCGCCGTGCGGGCCTGCCTCGACGCCGCCGACCTGCACCCCGCCGACCCCATGCCGTGGGTGTCGCTGCTGACGGTGGCGCGGCTGTACGAGGACGGGGTGCCCCGCAGGGAACTGCGGCGCTGGTGGGACGAGATGCGCGGGCGCGACCCGTACAACGTCGAAGGTCACGTGCAGCTGTTGCGCTACCACTCGGCGCGCTGGCACGGCACGCACGGCAGGATGTACGACTTCGCGCGGGACGCGGCGGGGGCGTCGCCTCCCGGGTCGCCGCTGCCGGTGCTGGTGCAGATCGCGCGGGCGGAGGAGTACCGCCATGTCTTCGACACGGCCCAGGGGCGGGTGGTGCGCGGCCTCGACCAGCACTGGAAGCACGAGCTGGCCGTCGTGGAGATACGGCGCACGTGGGACCGGTGGATCCTGTGGCGCGCGGACGGACCGGTCGCGCCGCAGGAGATCGGGGAGCTCAACTATCTGACGCACGCCGCCTGTCACGCAGGGCTGAAACAGGAGGCCCGCGGCCTCTTCCAGCTGCTGGGGACGCGGGCCGCGCATCTCCCGTGGACGTACACGGGAGACGCGGCCGAGCAGTTCACGAGGTGGCGCACACAGCTCGGCGTCACCTCGTGAACCGTACTCCGGGATCAGGCGCCGATGTTGCCGCCGTCCTTGCGGTAGACCGCGACGACCGACGGGCGCACGATCGTGCCGGGACCGTCGGGCCAGGAGCTCGCGGGCTTCTCGACGGACGCGCCGTCGACCTCGCCCGGGTGCTGGACCGCGACCAGCACGCGGCGGTCCTGGATGATCGGACCGCAGGTCTCCGCGCCGGTCGGCACGGTCAGGAACTGCTTGAGCTCACCGCGGCGCTCACCGTGGGTCGCGACACCGAACAGGCCGTCGTGGGAGCCGAGCGCGTTGCCGTCCGTGGAGAGCCACAGGTTGCCGTACGGGTCGAAGGCGACGTTGTCCGGGCAGGAGATGGGGCTGACCTTCTCCTTGGGGAAGCCGGCGAAGTAGGTGGCCGGGTCGTTCGGGTCGCCCGCGACCAGGAAGAGGCGCCAGGCGAAGCCGTCGCTCGCCGGGTCGTCCCAGTGCTCGGCCAGCTCCAGGACCTGGCCGTGCTTGTTGTTGTTGCGCGGGTTGGCCTCGTCCGCACCCGCCTTGCCGGCGGCGCCGCGGTCCTTGTTGTTCGTGAGCGCGACGTAGACGCGGCCGGTGCGGGGGCTCGGCTCGACGTCCTCGGGGCGGTCCATCTTGGTGGCGCCGACCTTGTCACCGGCGAGGCGCGTGAAGACGTACACCTCCTCGGCGGTCATACCGGGGACGTGCGAGACGTCGCCCGTGGCGAGCGGGATCCACACGCCGCTGCCGTCGAACTCGCCGTCGTTCGGGAGCTTGCCGGTGCCGTCGACCTCGGCGGCCGGGCTGTCGCCCGTCAGCTTGGCGACGTAGAGGGTGCCCTCGTCGAGGAGCGTGAGGTTGTGCTCGCGGGCCCGCCGGGAGCTGCCCTTCATCATGCGCTTGCTGGAGACGAACTTGTAGAAGTAGTCGAACCGCTCGTCGTCGCCCATGTAGACGACCGGACGGCCGTCGGCGGTGAGCCGCGGCTGCGCGGCCTCGTGCTTGAAGCGGCCGAGGGCGGTGCGCTTGCGGGGCGTGGACTCCGGGTCGTACGGGTCCAGTTCGACGACCCAGCCGTGGCGGTGCGACTCGTTGGGCTCCTGCTTGGCGTCGAAGCGCTTGTCGAAACGCTCCCACTTGCGCTCGGTGGCGCCGGTGCCGATCCCGTACCGCTTGTCGGTCGCACTCGACCCGCCCGCGAAGTACTGGTTGAAGTTTTCCTCGCCGTGGAGCGTGGTGCCCCATGGAGTGGTGCCGCCGGCGCAGTTGTTGAGCGTGCCCAGCACCTTGGTGCCGGACGGGTCGGCGGACGTACGCAGCAGGGCGGAGCCGGCGGCCGGACCGGTGAGCTCGAACTCGCTCGTGGCGGTGAGGCGGCGGTTGAGCGGGTGGCGGGTGACCGGGGTCAGCTTGCCGCTGCGGTGCTCCTCCTGGACCACGACGACGGACAGACCGTGCGCGGCCCAGGCGATCTCCACCTGGCCGCGGGTCGGGTTCTCGGGGTCGTAGCCCTTGAACATCAGGACTTCGTCCGTGTACTCGTGGTTCGCGACGAGGACCTGGCGGCCGTACTCGCCCTTGAGGGGGAGCAGGGAGAGGAAGTCGTTGTTGTAGCCGAACTGACCCGCCTGGGCCTTGGCGGTCTGCTTGTCCGGGTCGAAGGCCGGCGCGCCGCGCAGGATGGGCTCGCCCCAGCGGATGACGACGCTCTGCTCGTAGCCGGCGGGGACGGTGACCTTGTCGTCCTTGTTGGGGGCGACGGGGGCGAAGCGCAGACCGCGGGCGCCGTCGGCCGTGCCCGGCTTCTGCGGCCGGCCGGTTTCCGCCGCCGCGGCGGGGGTGGCGCCCTGCACGACGGCGGCACCGCCGGCGGCGGCGGCGACGGTGACGACGGCGGCGGCACGCATCATCGAACGGCGCGACAGCGCGCTCGCTATGACGTCACCTGCGTACTCGTTGTCGCTGGTGTTGGGAACCTCGTGGAAGCAGGCGTCGCCGCAGCGGTAGCGGCAGGTCAGCGCGGAACGCCCGCCCGCGTGCGGGGCGGTGTTCAACAGCGGCAGCAGTTTGCGCACGTCGTCCTCCTCCGGCGCATCCTGCGCCGACATGGTGTCGGAATGATTCCGGCGGTGACGTTAGGTGCGCTCCTCTGCCCGGCGGCGGACACGAGGTGAACGAGGAATGAATGGGGCGCGCACGGGGCGCGGTCGGTGTGTGTGGGAGGCCATGCGGGTGCCCTCCCGGAAGCCGCGACGGGCGGCCGCTAACCTTACGTGTCCGCCCTGGCCTGCGTTGCCCGGGGGGAACGTCTGCAGAGCGGACAGTCACCGCACCCAACTCATGCGAAAGGCCCCGCCCATGGGTATTCGGAGCTTGCTGCGCAAGGTGTTCGGCCGCGATCGCGCTGACGGCGCCGGGCGCGAGGAGTCGGCGGCGGCCTCCGTTCCCGCCCAGACGGAGCGCACGGAACCGGCCACGGAGACGACCACGGAACCGGCCAAGGAACCGGCCACGGTGCCGGCCAAGGAACCGGCCAAGGAACCGGCCACGGTGCCGGCCAAGGAACCGGCCAAGGAACCGGCCAAGGAACCGGCCACGGTGCTGGCCAAGGAACCGGCCACGGTGCCGGCCCAGACCGCGGTGGACCGGGCGTCGGACCTGGTCTCGGCGGCGTTCGACAACCCGACCCCGCGCTTCCCCACCCAGCCGAAGCCGTCCACGACGGCGCCCGCACAGGAGCCCGCCGCGCCTGCGGAGTCCGTCACCCGGGAGCCCGCCGCGCCTGTCGAGGACGTCGAACCCGACTCGCTCGCGGCCGAGGTGGCGGCCGCCGCGCCTGCGGAGTCGACCGAGGTCGAGGCCGCCGCCCCTGCGGAGGACATCGAGCCCGAGGCCGTCACGGCCGAGCCGGAGGCCGTCGCCCCTGTCGGGGACGTCGAGCCCGAGCCGCTCGCGGCCGAGCCGGAGGCCGCCGCGCTTGCGGAGGCCGTCGAACCCGAGACCGTCGCGGCAGAGACCACCACCCCCGAGACCGTCACCGCCGCGCCCGAGACCACCCCCGAGCCGGAGGCCGACGCGGCCGAGCCGCAGGACAACGCCCCCACCGACAACGCCACAGCTGCGGAGGTGGCCCCCACCGAGGACACCCCGGACGCCGAGCCCGAGGCCGCCGCGCCCGCGGAGCCGACCGAGGTCGAGCCCGAGGCCGTCACGCCCGCCGAGGACGTCGAATCCGACTCCCTCGCGGCAGAGACCACCACCACCGAGCCCGTCACCGCCGCGCCCGAGACCGCCCCCGAGCCGGAGGCCGGCGCCGTCGAGGGCAAGGCCGCCGTCCCGCTCACGCGCCTCAAGTCGCGGGCGCCCCGGATCGTCGACGCCTACAAGGCCGCGGGCACCGCCCTCAAGAAGGCCGGGCTCACCGGCGCACGCGCGCGGGTCTATCTCGTGCTCGACCGGTCCGGGTCCATGCGCCCCTTCTTCAAGGACGGCAGCGCCCAGCGCCTCGGCGAGCAGGCGCTTGCCCTCGCCGCGCACCTCGACGAGCGCGCCACCGTCGACGTCGTCTTCTTCTCGACCGAGATCGACGGCACCGGGGAGCTCACTCTCGACGCCCACGAGGGCCGCGTCGACGAGCTGCACGCCGGGCTCGGCCGGATGGGCCGGACGAACTACCACCTCGCCGTCGAGGAGGTCCTCGCCCTGCACGCCAAGGCGGCCACGGACGCCCCCGCGTTCGTGATCTTCCAGACCGACGGCGCGCCCGAGTCCAAGACCGCCGCCACCGCCGCCCTCACGGCCGCCGCCGACCGGCCGGTCTTCTGGCAGTTCGTGGCGTTCGGCGAGCACGACGCCAAGGCGTTCGACTACCTCCGCAAGCTCCAGGCCGCCACCGCCGCGTTCTTCCACGCCGGCCCCACGCCCGCCGAGCTGCCGGACGCCGAGGTGTTCCAGGGCCTCCTCGGGACCTGGCGCCCCTGACCGGGCCGGCGAACGACACCCCGACGGCCGGGCCGCGCACACAGCGCGGCCCGGCCGTCGGGCGTCGTGGGGCGGTCCGCCTTATGCGTGTGAGTTGATCTCCGCCGGGCCGATAGGATTTGGACCATGGCGGCCACTGGATCCGAGAAGCAGGGGGCGAAGGCGTACTACGTCTCGACCCCCATCTACTACGTCAACGACGCTCCTCACCTGGGCCACGCCTATACGACCGTCGCAGGCGACGTGCTCACCCGCTGGCACCGTCAGCGCGGCGAGAAGGTGTGGTACCTCACCGGCACGGACGAGCACGGTCAGAAGATCATGCGCACGGCCGAGGCGAACAACGTCACGCCCCAGGCATGGTGCGACAAGCTCGTCGAGGAGGCGTGGAAGCCCCTCTGGGAGCACCTGAACATCGCGAACGACGACTTCATCCGCACCACGGAGAAGCGGCACACGGACCGTGTGCAGGAGTTCGTGCAAGACCTGTACGACAAGGGCGAGATCTACAAGGGCGGGTACGAGGGCCCGTACTGCGTGGGCTGCGAGGAGTACAAGCTCCCCGGCGATCTCATCGAGGCCGAGGACGGCACCAAGCTGTGCCCGGTCCACAAGAAGCCGGTGGAGATCCTCAAGGAGGAGAACTACTTCTTCAAGCTCTCCGAGTACGGCCCGAAGCTGCTCGACCTCTACTCGGCGAACCCTGACTTCATCCAGCCCGAGTCCGCCCGCAACGAGGTCGTGAACTTCGTCAAGCAGGGCCTCCAGGACCTGTCGATCTCGCGCTCCACCTTCGACTGGGGCGTCCCGGTCCCGTGGGACGAGAAGCACGTCATCTACGTGTGGGTCGACGCGCTGCTCAACTACGCGACCGCGGTCGGCTACAACGAGAACCCGGCGAAGTTCGAGGAGACCTTCCCGGCGAACGTGCACCTGGTCGGCAAGGACATCCTCCGCTTCCACGCGGTGATCTGGCCCGCCATGCTGATGGCGCAGGGCCTGCCGGTGCCCGGCAAGGTCGCGGCCAACGGCTGGCTGATGGTCGGCGGCGAGAAGATGTCGAAGTCGAACCTGACCGGCATCAAGCCGCAGGACCTGACCTCGCACTTCGGCGTGGACGCCTACCGCTGGTACTTCCTGCGCGCGATCGCCTTCGGCAGCGACGGCTCGTTCTCCTGGGAGGACTTCACCGCCCGCTACACCTCCGAGCTCGCGAACGACTACGGCAACCTCGCCTCGCGCGTCGCGGCGATGGTGGGCAAGTACTTCGGCGGCGAGCTGCCGGAGGCCACGGCCGCCGGGGACGCCGAGAAGGCCGTCCAGGACGGACTGGCCAAGGCGGTCACCGAGGCCGACCGGAAGATCGGCGAGGAGCTGGACTTCCAGGGCGGCATCCTGGCGATCTTCGACTTCGTGAAGCAGGTCAACGGCTACATCACGGAGCAGGAGCCCTGGAAGGTCGCCAAGGACGATTCCGACGAGGGCCGTGCCCGCCTGGCCACGATCCTCTACACCGCCGCCGAGTCCCTGCGCGCGGTCGCGGTCCTGCTGAACCCGGTGATGCCGGAGACGTCCCAGAAGCTCTGGGAGTCGCTCGGCGCCGAGGCGGTCCTCGGCACGCTGGCCGACCAGCGGGTCCAGGACGCGGGCGAGTGGGGCAGGCTCCCCGCCGGCGCGACGGTGACGAAGGGCGCGGTGCTGTTCCCGCGCCTGGAGGAGAAGCAGGCGTAAGGACGCCGTACACGCGACGAGGGGGCCGGACCGGGAGTCCGGCCCCCTTTCGCATGCCTGCAACGCAGAGCGCCCCCGGCCGGTGGCCGGGGGCGCTCTGCGGAACGGAAGTGGTTACTTGTCGTCGCCGGACTTGGCGACCGGCTTGCGCAGCGCGATGTTCAGCTCGCGCAGGCGGGCCTCCTCCAGCTCCGTCGGGGCGCCCATCATCAGGTCCTGGGCGTTGCCGTTGAGCGGGAACGCGATCGTCTCGCGGATGTTCGGCTCGTCGGCGAGCAGCATGACGATGCGGTCGACGCCCGGGGCGATGCCGCCGTGCGGCGGGGCGCCGAACTGGAAGGCCCGCAGCATGCCGGCGAACTCGCGCTCGACGGTCTCCCGCGAGTACCCCGCGATCTCGAACGCCTTGAACATGATCTCGGGCTCGTGGTTCCGGATGGCTCCGGAGGACAGCTCGACACCGTTGCAGACGATGTCGTACTGCCAGCCCAGGATGTCCAGCGGGTCCTGCGACTCCAGGGCCTCCAGGCCGCCCTGCGGCATCGAGAAGGGGTTGTGCGAGAAGTCGATCTTGCCGGTCTCCTCGTCCTTCTCGTACATCGGGAAGTCGACGATCCAGCAGAACCGGAAGACGTTCTCCTCGAAGTGGCCGGCGCGCTTGGCGGCCTCGACGCGGACCGCGCCCATGATCTTGGAGACCTCGTCGAACTCGCCCGCGCCGAAGAAGACCGCGTGGCCCGGGGCGAGGGACAGGCGCTCGGTGAGGACCTTGACGTCCTCCTCGGTGAGGAACTTGGCGATCGGGCCGGTCAGGGCACCGTTGTCGCCGACCCGCACCCAGGCGAGGCCCTTGGCCCCGTGCTCGACGGCGAACTCGCCGAGGCCGTCGAAGAACTTCCGCGGCTGGGCGGCCGTGTCCGGCACGGGCAGGGCGCGGACGTGCTTGCCGGCGAACGCCTTGAACTCCGAGCCCGCGAAGACGTCGGTGATGTCGACGAGCTCCAGCTGCGCCCGCAGGTCCGGCTTGTCGTTGCCGTACTTCAGCATCGACTCGCGGAACGGGATGCGCGGGAACGGCGAGGTGACGTGGCGGCCGCCGCCGAACTCCTCGAAGAGCTCGGTCATCAGCTTCTCGATCGGCTGGAAGACGTCCTCCTGCTCGACGAAGCTCATCTCGACGTCGAGCTGGTAGAACTCGCCCGGCGAGCGGTCGGCGCGGGCGTCCTCGTCGCGGAAGCAGGGCGCGATCTGGAAGTAGCGGTCGAAGCCGGAGATCATGAACAGCTGCTTGAACTGCTGCGGCGCCTGCGGCAGCGCGTAGAACTTGCCGGGGTTCAGCCGGGACGGCACCACGAAGTCCCGCGCGCCCTCGGGGGAGGTGGCGGTCAGGATCGGGGTGGCCATCTCGTTGAAGCCGAGGGCCGTCATCTTGTGCCGGATCGCGGAGATCACGGCCGTGCGCAGCATGATGTTGCGGTGCATGCGCTCGCGGCGCAGGTCGAGGAAGCGGTACTCCAGGCGTCGCTCCTCGCCCACGCCGTCGTCGGTGTTGATCTGGAACGGCAGCTGCTGCGCCGCGCCCAGGAGCTCGACCGCGGACACCTCGACCTCGATCTCACCGGTGGGCAGGTCGGGGTTGACGTTCTCGGCGCCGCGGGAGACGACCTTGCCGTCGACGCGGACGACCGACTCCTTGTTGACCTTGTCCAGGGCCTCGTAGGCCGCGGTGCCCGGGCGGGCGACGAGCTGCGTGATGCCGTAGTGGTCACGCAGATCGATGAAGAGGATGCCGCCCAGGTCTCGGCGATTGTGCAGCCAGCCGCTCAGCCGGACGTCCGCGTTGACGTCAGAGGCGCGGAGCTCGCCGCAGGTGTGGGACCTGTACCGATGCATCGTCGTTCATCCAGTCTTGGAGTGTCGGGGTCGGGCAACCTTTGCAAGGTTACCGCCCGGCCCCGCCGCGGCTCATTGACATAGACGCGACAGCGTCACATCGGCCGGCCCGCCTCGCCCGGCTGCCCGGCCGCTGCCCCGGGGCACCGTCCGGCGCGTCATGACCTTCGGGGCCGGAATAGGGTGAGGGCCATGCGTACGGAGGACGTTCTGGCCGCCATCGCGACGGGCCTGTGGCGCTGGGACGACGCGTCGGGGACGGTCACGCTCGACGCGGAGGCCGCCCGGCTGCTGGGGCTGCCCGCGGAGCCCGGCGAGTACTCGGAGGCCGCCGTGCGCTCCCGCTTCCACCCGGTCGACTGGAACGAGGTGAACGGGATCGTCGCCCTCGCGGCCGCCGAGGGCACCCTCGCCGAGGCGCGGCTGCGCATCGTCGACGGGGCGGGCCGGGTCCTGCGCACCGTCCGCAGCCGCAGCAAGCCCGTCCTCGACGGCGCGCACTACCGGCTGATCGGCACGATCCAGGAGGTCACCGAGCCCAGGCCGAGCGCCACCGCCGCCCAGACGTCGATCACCGGCGACTGGCGGCGCTCCCGCGAGGCGTTCCTGCTGGACGCGGGCCGCGCGCTGGCGGAGGCCCGCTCCACGGCCGAGGTCCTGCGCGTCGCCGCGTCCCTGTCCATGCCGGGCTTCTCGCCCGACGGACTCGCCGTCTTCGGCGTCCGCGGCGACCGGCTGACGATCATCGGCCACCACGGGCACGGCGAGGGCGACGACGAGCCCTTCAGCGACCTGCCGCTGGACACCGACTACCCGGCCTCCGAGGTCGTCCGTACCGGCCGCGCGATCTACCTGCCGACGCCGGACGACTACCGCCGCCGCTATCCCGTCACCTGGCCGCTCGCCCGGCGCTTCGGCCGCCGGTCGTGGGCCTTCCTGCCGCTGATCGTCGCCGGGCGCACCATCGGCGCGTGGATGGCCGCCTTCCGCCACCCGGTCGCCTTCACCCCCGACGAGCGCTCGGTGCTGACCACCGTGGCCCGCATGCTCGCCCAGGCGCTCGCCCGCGCCGGGGCCGCCGAATCCGAACGGGAACTCTCGCTCGGCCTCCAGCGCACGATGATGCCGACGCTCGGCCCCGGCATCCCGGGCATGACCGTGGCCGCCCGGTACGTGCCCACCGGCGGCGGACTACAGGTCGGCGGCGACTGGTACGACATGATCCCGCTGCCGTCCGGACGGGTGGCGCTGGTCATCGGCGACGTGCAGGGCCACGACGTGCGCGCCGCGGGGCTCATGGGCCAGCTGCGGATCGCCCTGCGCGCGTACGCCTCCGAGGGCCACCGGCCCGATGCGGTCCTCTCCCGTGCCTCCCGCTTCCTGCACGGCGTCACGGACGCGCACGAGACCGGAGACCAGGCGGGCCCCAGGTTCGCCACCTGCCTCTACCTGGAGGTCGAGCCGTCCACCGGCCTGGTCGAGATCGCCCGCGCGGGCCATCCCGAGCCCGCCGTGATCACCTCCGACGGCACCGTGCTGCTCCGTGCCACCGAGGGCGGACTGCCGCTCGGCATCGACCCGGACACGGACTATCCGACGACCCGGTTCGTGCTGGAGGCCGGCGTGACGCTGATGATCTGCACGGACGGGCTCCTGGAGACCGGCGGGCACGACCTGGACACCGGCTGGGCGCGGCTGCGGGCCGTGCTGGAGGAGAACGCGGGCCGGCCCCTGGAGGATCTCGCCGACACCCTCGTCCAGGCCGTCCACGGACCGACCTCGTATTACACGACCGGCCCGCTGGCCGACCGGCGCGAGGACGACATCGCGGTCCTGCTGCTCACCCGGGAGGCCGAGCCCGCCCGGCGGCCCACCCGGCGCACGGCGATGAGCGTCGCGCAGGCGCAGCCGGAGCGGATCGCGGCGGCGAGGCAGCAGGTGCGCGAGCTGCTGCACGACTGGTCGGACGAGGAGCAGATCGACTCCGCGGTGCTGATGGTCTCCGAGATGGTCACCAACGTGCTCGTCCACACGGACGGCAACGCCCTGCTGGCCGCCGAGATCGCCCACGGGGAGAAGGGCCGCAGGCTGCGCGTGGAGGTCACCGACCCGAGCGACGAGCTCCCCCACAAGCGCCGTCCCGGCGAGATGGCGTCGTCCGGGCGCGGCCTGGTGCTGATGGAGGTGCTGGCGGACGTCTGGGGCGTGGACCCGAGAGGCGAGGGCAAGTCGATCTGGTTCGAGCTCTACGAGCCGCCCGCGGGCGAGGGCCCGGACGGGCCGGACGGGGCGCCGTTGGCGTAACGGGCCCGCAGCTCGCCGATCACGCCGAAGGCGGCGGCGGTGACGGGCACGGCGAGCAGCATCCCGAGGATGCCTGCGAGGCTCGCGCCCGCCGTGATCGCCAGCATCACCACGGCCGGGTGCATCTGGACCGTACGGCTGTGGATCATCGGCTGGAGCACGTGGCCTTCGAGCACCTGGACGGCGAGCACGACGCCCAGAACCCAGAGCGCGATCACGAATCCGCGGTCGGCGAGCGCGACGAGCACGGCGACGGCGCCGGAGATGAAGGCCCCCAGGTACGGGATGTAGGCGCCGACGAACACCAGCGCCCCGAGCCCGACCGCGCCGGGCACGCGCAGGATCAGCAGCCCGAGGGTGATGCACAAGGAGTCGATCAGCGCGATGAAGGTGGTTCCGCGCATGAAGCCCTCGACCGCCTCGAAGGCGCGGCGGGCCATCGCCTCCGCGGTGTCGCCGGTGGAGCGCGGGACGAGGGAGCGCAGGGTGAGGACGGCGCGGTCGGAGTCGCGCAGGAAGAAGAAGACGAGCAGCAGCGCCAGCACGGCGACGGCGATCATCTCGCCGACCACGCTCAGTCCCGAGATCACGCCGGAGGCGGCCGTCCCGCCGAACTTGCTCAGCAGCTCCTTGGCGTTGGCCGCCACGTCGTCGAGCGAGGTGCCCGCCGCGCCGAAGTGCTCGGCGAGGTCCCGGGCGGCCCGCCGGAGCGAGGAGATGATCTGGTCGCCGGTCTCCAGCAGCGCGTTGACCACGATGTAGGCCGCGCCGCCGACGACCGCGAGCACGGCCGCGCACGTCAGTCCGGCGGCCGGCGAGCGCCGCACCTTCATGCGCAGGAGCCGCCGGTACAGCGGTCCGAGCAGTGCGGTGCCGAGCAGCGCCAGCAGGACCGGCGTGACGGCCGTCTTGAACGTGACGACCAGCCAGACGCCGACCGCCGCGACCCCCGTCAGCAGCAGCACGACCACGCACCAGGCCGCGAGTCGGCGCACGGGGTCGGGGAGGACGGGCCGGACGTGAGGGGTCTGCACGGTACCCAGCCGATCACGCCCCCCGTTCCGCGTCCCGTCGGAGCGGGCCAGGGGGGTGACACGGCGTCAGCCCCCTGGCGGCGGGCCGTCGTCAGGTGACGGTCGGCCCGGACTCCTGCATGCCGTGGACGGCGGGGATCGTACCGAGCCGGCCCTTCTGGAAGTCCTCGAAGGCCTGCTGGAGCTCCTCGCGGGTGTTCATCACGAACGGCCCGTAGTGCGCCATCGGTTCGCGGATCGGCGCGCCGCCCAGCAGCACGATCTCCAGGTCGCCGGTGTGCGAGCCGTTCTGGGTGTCGTCCGCCCAGACGGTGACGACGCCGCCGGCGCCGAACACCGCGGTCTGGCCCATGTGGATCGGCCGCCGTTCTTCGCCGACCGCGCCGCGTCCGGCGAGGACGTACGCCAGGCCGTTGAAGTCCTCGCGCCACGGCAGCCGGATCTGCGCCCCCGGGCGCAGCGTCGCGTGGATCATCGTGATCGGGGTGTGGGTGATGCCCGGACCCTCGTGACCGTCCAGCTCACCGGCGATGACCCGCAGCAGCGCACCGCCGTCGGCCGAGGTCAGCAGCCGGACCTGGCCGCCGCGGATGTCCTGGTAGCGGGGGTCCATCATCTTGTCCTTGGCGGGCAGGTTCACCCACAGCTGGAGCCCGTGGAACAGGCCGCCGGACATGACGAGCTGCTCAGGCGGCGCCTCGATGTGCAGCAGGCCGGAGCCGGCGGTCATCCACTGGGTGTCGCCGTTCTGGATGGTGCCGCCGCCGCCGTTGCTGTCCTGATGGACGAAGGTCCCGTCGATCAGGTACGTGACGGTCTCGAAGCCGCGGTGCGGGTGCCAGGGGGTCCCCTTCGGCTCGCCCGGCGCGTAGTCCACCTCGCCCATCTGGTCCATCATGATGAACGGGTCGAGGTGGCGGTAGTTGATCCCGGCGAACGCGCGTCGCACCGGGAAGCCCTCCCCTTCGAAGCCGCTGGGCGCCGTGGTCACGGCGAGCACCGGCCGGGACACGGCGTCGGCGGGCGCGGCGACGCGCGGCAGGGTGAGCGGGTTCTCGACAGTCACTGCAGGCATGGCGGGACCTCCTTGTGCGACCAGCTTAGTTGAATCCTGAACTTCTTGCCATAGGGAACGACGAACGCCCGGGAGGAATTCCTCCCGGGCGTCCCGGTCCCACAGCCTGCCCGCCGGCCGCTATCCGTACATCCGGCGCATGGCGAAGTCGACCATCTGCTCCACGGCCTTCGCGTCGAAGACCATCCGGTGGTCACCCTCCATGTCGAGCACGAAGCCGTACCCCGTCGGCAGCAGGTCGATCACCTCGGCGCCGGTGATGACGAAGTACTTGGAGTCCTTGCCCGCGTAGCGGCGGAGCTCCTTGAGGGACGTGAACATGGGGATGACCGGCTGCTGGGTGTTGTGCAGCGCCAGGAAGCCCGGGTTGTCGCCGCGCGGGCAGTAGACCTTCGACGTCGCGAAGATCTGCTGGAAGTCCTCGGCCGACATCGATCCCGTCGTGAAGGCCCGCACCGCGTCGGCCAGGGACGGCGGCGACGGCTCGGGGTACAGCGGCTGCTCTCCGTAGGAGGGCTGCTGCGGCACGTACTGCTGCTGCTGTGCGCCCGGGGTCTGGTCGTAGCCGTACATGAGCGCAAGAGTAACGAGTCACAGTTGCCCCGATAGGGGTTGCATCTTATTACCGACGGGTAGCATCATCGAAGCTACTTACTGGTACGTGGACGACAAGTCCATCTTCCGATCCTTACGGAGCCGTCGCCATGGGGCACTACAAGTCGAATCTCCGCGACATCGAGTTCAACCTCTTCGAGGTCCTCGGGCGCGACAAGCTGTACGGCACCGGCCCGTTCGCGGAGATGGACGTCGACACCGCCAAGTCGATCCTCGAGGAGATCGCCCGCCTCGCGGAGAACGAGCTGGCCGAGTCGTTCGCGGACGCCGACCGCAACCCGCCCGTGTTCGACCCGGCCACCAACACCGCCCCGGTCCCGGCCTCCTTCAAGAAGAGCTACGAGGCCTTCATGGACTCGGAGTACTGGCGCCTGGGCCTGCCGGAGGAGATCGGCGGCACCACCTCGCCCCGCTCCCTGATCTGGTCCTACGCGGAGCTGCTGCTCGGCTCCAACCCGGCCGTCTGGATGTACTCCTCGGGCCCCGCCTTCGCCGGCGTCCTCTTCGCGGAGGGCAACGAGGCGCAGAAGAAGGTCGCCCAGATCGCGGTCGACAAGCGCTGGGGCTCGACCATGGTCCTCACCGAGCCGGACGCCGGCTCGGACGTCGGCGCCGGGCGCACCAAGGCGATCCAGCAGGAGGACGGCTCCTGGCACATCGAGGGCGTGAAGCGCTTCATCACCTCCGGTGAGCACGACATGGAGGAGAACATCCTCCACTACGTCCTCGCCCGCCCCGAGGGTGCCGGTCCGGGCACCAAGGGCCTGTCCCTCTTCCTCGTCCCGAAGTACCACTTCGACTGGGAGACCGGCGAGCTGGGCGAGCGCAACGGCGTGTACGCGACGAACGTCGAGCACAAGATGGGCCTGAAGGCCTCCAACACCTGCGAGATGACGTTCGGCGACCAGCACCCCGCCAAGGGCTGGCTGATCGGCGACAAGCACGACGGCATCCGCCAGATGTTCATGATCATCGAGTTCGCCCGGATGATGGTCGGCACGAAGGCCATCGCCACCCTCTCCACCGGCTACCTGAACGCGCTGGAGTACGCCAAGGAGCGCGTCCAGGGCCCCGACCTGAAGAACTTCGCGGACAAGACCGCGCCCAAGGTCACCATCACGCACCACCCCGACGTGCGCCGCTCCCTCATGACGCAGAAGTCCTACGCGGAGGGCATGCGCGCCCTGGTGCTCTACACCGCCGCGCTCCAGGACGACATAGCCGTCAAGGAGGCCGCCGGCGAGGACGCCAAGAACCTCGTCGCGCTGAACGACCTGCTGCTGCCCATCGTCAAGGGCTACGGCTCCGAGAAGTCCTACGAGCAGCTGGCCCAGTCGCTGCAGACCTTCGGCGGCTCCGGCTACCTCCAGGAGTACCCGGTCGAGCAGTACATCCGCGACGCCAAGATCGACACGCTCTACGAGGGCACCACCGCCATCCAGGGCCAGGACTACTTCTTCCGGAAGATCGTCCGCGACCAGGGCCAGGCGCTGAACGCGCTGTCCGAGGAGATCAAGAAGTTCCTCGCGGTCGGCCCCGGCGGCGAGGAGCTCGCCCCGGCCCGCGACGCGCTCGCCAAGGCGGCCGTCGACCTGGAGGCGATCGTCGGCACCATGACGAACGACCTGATCGCCACCGGCGAGGACGTCAAGAACATCTACAAGGTCGGGCTCAACACCACCCGCCTGCTGATGGCCTCCGGTGACGTCGTCGTCGCCTACCTGCTGCTGCGCGGCGCCGCCGTGGCCGCCGAGAAGCTGCCGACCGCGTCCGCCAAGGACGTGCCGTTCTACCAGGGCAAGATCGCGGCCGCGAAGTTCTTCGCCGCCAACGTCCTGCCGGGTGTCTCCGTCGAGCGCGCGCTCGCCGAGACCGTCGACGGCTCGCTGATGGACCTCGACGAGGCCGCCTTCTGACCTCGTCCGCACCGTCGCACAGGGCCGCCGCCACGACCTCGTCGGGCGGCGGCCCTGCCGCGTAGACCGTCGCGGCGGAGCCCGTAGGGCCGCCCACCTGGGGTGCCGCGCATCGGCAACCGGCGCACGTACACCCCTCGTTAAGGTGAACCCATGAGCAGCCCATCCCCCCGCTTCGACCGCGGTCACACCGACGACCTCATGTCCTTCCTGACGGCAGCACCCTCGCCGTACCACGCCGTGGCCGAGGCCGCCGAGCGGCTGGAGAAGGCCGGCTTCCGCCACCTGCTGGAGACCGATTCCTGGGACGGCTCCGCAGGCGGCCGGTACGTACTGCGCGGCGGCGCGCTGATCGCCTGGTACGTACCGGAAGGCGCCTCGGCCCACACCCCCTTCCGCATCGTCGGCGCCCACACCGACTCCCCCAACCTGCGGGTCAAGCCCCTGCCGGACACAGGCTCCCACGGCTGGCGGCAGGTCGCCGTCGAGATCTACGGCGGGACGCTCCTCAACACCTGGCTCGACCGCGACCTGGGCCTGGCCGGCCGGCTGACCCTGCGCGACGGCTCGCACCGGCTCGTCAACATCGACCGCCCGCTGCTCCGCGTCCCCCAGCTCGCCGTCCACCTGGACCGCTCGGTCAACACCGACGGCCTCAAGCTGGACCGCCAGCGCCACATGCAGCCCGTGTGGGGCCTCGGCGACGTCGAGGAGGGCGACCTGATCCGGTTCCTGGAGGAGGAGTCGGGCGTCGGCGAGGGCGAGGTCACCGGCTGGGACCTGATGGTCCATGCCATCGAACCGCCCGCCTACCTCGGCCGCGACCGCGAGCTCCTGGCCGGCCCCCGTATGGACAACCTCCTGTCCGTCCACGCGGGCACGGCCGCCCTGACCGCGGTCGCCGCCTCCGGCGAGCTGCCGTACATCCCCGTCCTCGCCGCCTTCGACCACGAGGAGAACGGCTCCCAGTCCGACACCGGCGCCGAGGGACCGCTGCTCGGTTCGGTGCTGGAGCGCTCGGTGTTCTCGCGCGGCGGCACCCTGGAGGACCGGGCCCGCGCCTTCGCCGGGACCATCTGTCTGTCCTCCGACACCGGCCACGCCGTCCACCCCAACTACGGCGAGCGCCACGACCCCACGCACCACCCCCGCGCCAACGGCGGCCCCATCCTCAAGGTCAACGTCAACCAGCGCTACGCCACCGACGGCAGCGGCCGGGCCGTGTTCGCCGCGGCCTGCGAGAAGGCCGGCGTGCCGTGGCAGACGTTCGTGTCGAACAACGCGATGCCGTGCGGCACCACGATCGGTCCCATCACCGCGGCCCGGCACGGCATCGCGACCGTGGACATCGGCGTCGCGATCCTGTCGATGCACAGCGCCCGCGAACTGTGCGGCGCGGACGACCCGTACCTGCTGGCGAACGCGCTGGTGGCGTTCCTGGAGGGCTGAGCCGCAGACGCGGCGTGCCCGGCCGGCCGGCAGGGGCCCCGCCGAGGCGGCCAGGGCTCTATGACCGCCTCGGGACCTGTCCCGGTCTACCCGGCCGCCGGGTCCATCCCCGCCAGGACGAGCGGCAGCCGGTCGGCGCCGCCGGCGGTGAGGCGCACCGGAACACCCCAGTCCTGCTGGTGCACATGGCAGGCCGGGTATTCGTTCGCCGGATCGTCGTCGCAGGACGCGGCCATGGCCGAGACGTGCAGGACGCCCTCGGTGATCTCCGGGTTCAGCTCCAGCTCCCTGCTCAAATCCGTTCCCGCGCCCTCGCCCGCGCGCAGCAGCTCGGGCGGGGTGGAGGAGACCAGCAGGCGGGTCGAAGGCCCGTAGCGGGTGTCGAGCTTCTGTCCGGCCGGGGCCTGGAAGACGACGTCCAGCCGGAGCGCGCCCGGCGCGACGTCGGTCGCGGCGCGCTGGGTGCGGTGGGCGACGCCCTCCACGCGCACGGCCTCCTCCGGCAGCCGCAGCCGGGTCAGCCGGTGCCGGGCCGACTCCACGACCACGATGTCGTCGCCCACGAGCACGGCCCCGCTGGGCTCCCGCAGGTCGGTGGCCAGCGTGGTGACCTCGTTCGTCGCCGGATCGTAGCGGCGCAGCGCGTGGTTGTACGTGTCGCTGATCGCCACCGAGCCGTCGGGCAGCGCGGTGACGCCCAGCGGGTGCTGGAGCAGCGCCTGTCCGGCGTCCCCGTCGCGGTGCCCGAAGTCGAACAGACCGGTGCCGACGGCCGTGCGGACGTGCATGTCCCGGTCGATGAAGCGGACCGCCGAGGTCTCCGAGTCGGCGATCCACAGCCGGTCCTCGGTCGCGGCGAGCCCGGACGGCTGCGCGAACCACGCCTCGGCCGCCGGGCCGTCCACCAGGCCCTCGTTGGTCGTGCCCGCGGCGACCTGCACAGTGCCCGCCTCGGGATCGTACGTCCACAGCTGGTGCACGCCGGCCATCGCGATCCACAGCCTGCCGTCCCACCAGGCCACGTCCCACGGCGACGACAGCGAGACCTCCAGCGCGGGCCCCGAGGTCGGCGACCCCTGCCACCACTGCTTCCCGGTCCCGGCGAGGAGCTCGATCGCACCGGTCTCGGGGTCGTAGGCGCGGATGGCGTGGTTCACCGTGTCCGCGACGGCGACGCGGCCGTCGGGAAGCAGCGCGAGCCCCTGCGGCTCGTTGAACTGGCCGTCCCCGATCCGCCGCACGACGCTCTCGCCGTCCGGCTCCAGTTCCACGAGCTGGTGCCGGGTCGAGTCGGACACGAGGAAGTTGCCCGACGGCAGCAGCAGCGCCTTGCCGGGGAAACGCAGATCGGTGGCCACGGGCTCGGGCGCCACGTAGGGCCCGTCACCACGCCGCAGCGTCCCCTTGGCCGCGTGCTCGGCCTCCAGCTCCTCCACGAGCTTCTCGATGGCGTGCGCATGCCCCTCGCCCGCGTGCTGGGCGACGACGTACCCCTCCGGGTCGATGACGACGAGCGTGGGCCAGGCCCGTACGGCGTACTGCTTCCACGTCGCGAGCTCGGGGTCGTCCAGGACGGGGTGGTGGACCTGGTACCGCTCGACGGCGTCGACGACGGCCTGGTGCTCGGCCTCGTGGACGAACTTCGGCGAGTGCACGCCGATGATCACCACGGTGTCGCGGTGCTTCTCCTCGAGCTCGCGGAGCTCGTCGAGGACGTGGAGGCAGTTGATGCAGCAGAAGGTCCAGAAATCGAGGATCACAATGCGCCCTCGCAGGTCCGCGAGGGTGTACTGCCTGTCACCTGTGTTCAGCCAGCCGCCCTTGCCGATCAGCTCGGGAGCACGGACACGGGCACGGCGGGGCGCGGGGGTGGGCGCCGGGGCGGCATCGTTCATGGTTCAAGCTTGCCATCCGGGTACGAACGCCGGATCACGGCCGTGCGGCCCCGGATCCCGGCTGGTGACCCGGTGGGGCCGTCAGAGCGTCACCGTGGACTCGTAGATCCCGCTCGTCATGTCGTCGCACAGTGCCCGGCACTTCCCGAAGAGGTCCGCGAACTCGGGCTTGCCCTGCCATTCGGACGTCGCCTCAGGGCTCCGCCACGCCGCGAAGGACACGAAGTGGTTCGGGTCGGACAGGTCGCGGATGAGGCGGGCCTTCACGAAGCCTTCGTTGGCGCCCTTGGTCCACGCCAGGAATTCCGTCCAGGCGTCGATGAAATCGTCGGCCTTCCCTTCTGTGACGTGCCAGTTCCCCGAGGACCAGTGCTTGAGTTCCTCTCTCATACCACCAGGCTAATCCGGCATACCGGTCAGTTCATTCGGGAATCCGTGCGCCCATGACCTACCTGGTGCGGGACAAGATCTTCGCGATCGGCGACGACTACTGGATCGACGACGAGCACGGACGGCACGCCTTCCTCGTGGACGGAAAGGCGCTGCGGCTGCGGGACACCCTGGAGCTCAAGGACCCGAGCGGGTACGTGCTCGTCACGCTGCGGCAGAAGCTGCTCGGCCTGCGGGATGCCATGACGATCGAGCGGGACGGGGCCGCGCTCGCGACGATCCGCAGGAAGCGGCTGTCGCTGCTGCGCAACCACTACCGGGTCACGCTCGCCGACGGCACCGGGCTGGACGTCAGCGGGCGGATCCTGGACCGCGAGTTCGCCGTCGAGTACGAGGGCGAACTGCTGGCGCACATCTCGCGGCGGTGGCTGACGCCGCGGGACACGTACGGCGTGGACGTCGTGCGGGAGGACGCGGACGCCGCGCTGCTGATCGCCGTCGCGGTGTGCGTGATCCGGATGGCGGAGAAGGAGCGGGAGGAGGGGTGAGCTACCCGGACCGGCCCGGCGGGACCGGCAGGCCCAGGCGGCGGTCCTTGAGCGCCGGGAAGAGCTCCCGGGTCTTCTCCACCTTCGACGGGTCGAGGTCCACGGTCAGCACCTCCTCGTCCGGGCCGGCCTCGGCGAGGACCTCGCCCCAGGGGTCGACGACGATGCTGTGCCCGGCCTGTTCGACGTCGGCGTGCGTGCCCGCGGTCCCGCAGGCGAGCACGTACGCCTGGTTCTCGACGGCGCGGGCGCGGGCCAGCAGGGTCCAGTGCTCGCGGCGGCGGGCCGGCCAGCCGGCCGGGACGACGAGCGCCTGGGCGCCGGCGTCGACGAGGCCGCGGAACAGCTCGGGGAAGCGCAGGTCGTAGCAGGTGGCGAGGCCGAGGGTGAGCGCACCGGGCACGGACACGGTCACCAGTTCCTCGCCGGCGCCCATCATCACGGCCTCGCCCTTGTCGAAGCCGAAACGGTGGATCTTGCGGTAGGCGGCGGCCAGCCGGCCGTCGGGCGCGATGACGAGCGCGGTGTTGTAGAGCGTGCCGTCGCCGGCCCTCTCGACGATCGAGCCGGCGTGCAGCCAGACGCCCGCGTCGCGCGCGGCACCGGCCATCGCCGCGTACGTCGGCCCGGCCGGCGTCTCGGCCTCCGCCTCGAACTGCCGGTAGGCGAAGGCGCCGACGGGCCAGAGCTCGGGAAGGATCACCAGGTCGGCGTCCCGTTGCTCGCGTACCAGCGCGGCGACGCGGCGCCTGCGGGAATCGACCGATTCGTCCGGGTCTACTGCGATCTGCACGAGCGAGGCGCGCACACTACCACCGTCCTGGCATTCGAGCTGTCAACTCGGGCCTACGATCGTCACACGAAAGCACTGCCGGGGTGCCTTCGGGCAGCGTACTGTGCTCATCCGGGGGCCACCCCCGGACCCCCACAGACCGCCGCCAGTCCAGTTTGCCCGCGTACGACCGCCGAGGGGTCCCGTGACCGTCCATCCCAGCCTCCAGAACTACGCCGATGCCTGGACCCACGCAGTCGAGTCGATAGCCGAGCTGGTGCAGCCGCTCCCCGAGGGGGAGTGGAACCGCGCCACGCCGTGCCCGGCCTGGTCGGTGCGGGACATCGTGTCGCACGTCATCGGCATGGAGTGCGAGATGCTCGGCGACCCGCGCCCGATCCACTCGCTGCCGCGCGATCTCTACCACGTGCGGAGCGATTTCGCGCGCTACATGGAGATGCAGGTCGATGTGCGCCGGCACCACACCTCCCCGGAGATGACGGCCGAGCTCGAGTACACGATGATCCGCCGGGCCCGTCAGCTGCGCAACGAGAACCGATCCCCCGACACTCCGGTCCGGGCCCCGCTGGGGGCCGAGCAGACCCTCGAACTCGCCTACCGCATGCGCGCGTTCGACACGTGGGTGCACGAGCAGGATCTGCGCGTGGCGCTCGGCAAGCCGGGCAACCTGGACTCGCCGGGTGCGTACGTGACGCGGGACTGCCTGCTCGAGGCCCTGCCCAAGGTGGTGGCCAAGGACGCGGGCACGCCGCCGAATTCGGCCGTGGTCTTCGACGTGAGCGGCCCGGTGGAGTTCCTGCGGACCGTGCGGGTGGACGCCGACGGGCGCGGCTCGGTGGACGGTTCGCCGTCGCTGGGCCCGCTGGTGACGTTCACGACGGACTGGGAGACCTTCTACCGGCTGGCATGCGGCCGGGTGCGGCCCGCGGCCGTCGCGGACCGGGTCAAGGTCGACGGCGACGCGGAGGCGGCCGAGGCGATCCTGCGCGTCATCGCGGTCACGCCCTGACGAAGGCGCCAGGGGGCGGGCGCACCCGCCCCCTGCCGTCGCCCGTGGCGGGCGGCCGTCAGACCGGCACGTGCACGGCCTCCACCCGGCTCGCCACCAGGCGCTCGCGCTCGCGCCGCACCGTGCGCGCCCGCAGCCGCAGGATCTGGGCGACCCCCAGGGCCTGGAGCACGAAGACGGACGAGAACGCGATCCGGTAGTCGTCGCCGGTCGCGTCCAGCAGCACGCCCACCGCGAGCAGCGTGGTCATCGAGGCGACGAAACCGCCCATGTTGACGATGCCGGACGCCGTCCCCTGGCGTTCGGGCGGATTGGCGGGTCGCGCGAAGTCGAAGCCGATCATCGAGGCGGGGCCGCAGGCGCCGAGCACGGTGCACAGCGTGATGAGCAGCCACAGGGGAGCGGTGTCCCCGGGGTACACGAGGGTGGCCACCCAGAGCAGGGCGCTGGCGCCTATGGTGCCGAGCGCCAGCGGGGTGCGTGCCGCATGGTGGCGCGCGATGATCTGCCCGTAGACGAGGCCGACGACCATATTGGACGCCACGACAAGAGTCAGCAGAGCGCCGGCGCTCTCCCGCGTCAGCCCCTGCGCCTCCACGAGGAACGGCATCCCCCACAGCAGCAGGAACACCATGGCGGGGAACTGGGTGGTGAAGTGCACCCACATGCCGAGCCGGGTGCCCGGCTCGCGCCAGGACGCGGCGATCTGGCGCCGTACGAACGCGGCGCCCGCGTGCCGGACGGGCGGCGGCTCGTGGCCCTCGGGGTGGTCCTTGAGGAAGAGCAGCATCAGGACGAGTACGACGAGGCCGGCCGCGGCGCTGCCGGCGAAGGTGGCGGTCCAGCCCACGCTGTGCAGCATGCGGGCGATGACGAGGGTGGAGACCAGGTTGCCCGCCATGCCGAAAAGCGCGGCGATCTGCGCGATGAGGGGACCGCGCCGGGCGGGGAACCAGCGGGTGCCGAGGCGCAGCACGCTGATGAACGTCATGGCGTCGCCGCAGCCGAGCAGCACGCGGGACGCGAGCGCCATGCCGTACGAGGGCGAGAGGGCGAACCCGAGCTGGCCGACGGTGAACAGCACCACGCCGATGGTGAGGACCTTCTTGGTGCCGAGCCGGTCGACCATCAGGCCGACCGGTATCTGCATGCCCGCGTAGACGAGCAGCTGCAGGATGGAGAAGGCCGACAGGGCCGAGGCGTTGACGTCGAAGCGGTCGGCGGCGTCGAGTCCGGCGACGCCCAGGGACGTACGGAAGATGACGGCGACGAAGTACACCGCGACGCCGATGCCCCAGACGGCGGCGGCCCGTCGGCCGCCGGGAGGATCACTGGGGAGGGACGCCTCGCAGGAGGACGCGCTCACCGCTCCTCACCCCGCACCAGCACCTTGACGCGGCCGAGATGGGCGCGCACGCACGCGGCGGCGCCCTCCACGTCACCGGCCCGGATCCTCTCGAGGATCTCGGCGTGCTCGGTGTGGTTCCTGGTGACCCGGTCGGGGAGCGCCTGCATGATCGCGACGCCCATGCGCAACTGGCGGTCGCGCAGCTGGTCGTAGAGCTTGGAGAGGATCTCGTTGCCCGCGTGGCGGACGATCTCGGCGTGGAAGCAGCGGTCGCTGACGGCGAAGGCGGCGAGGTCCCCTGCGGCGGCGTGCCGCTGCTGCTCGTCGAGGATGTCCTGGAGGCGGGCGATGAGCGCGGCGGGCGCGGGCACGGCCTTGCGCACGGCGAACTCCTCCACGAGCAGCCGGGTTTCGACGACGTCCGCGATCTCCTGCGCGGAGACGGCGAGGACCAGCGCGCCCTTCTTCGGGTAGAGCTTGATGAGCCCTTCGACCTCGAGCTTGAGGAGTGCCTCGCGCACGGGGGTGCGGGAGACGCCGACGGCCTCGGCCAGCTCGCCCTCCGTGAGGAGCGTCCCGCCCTCGTACTGCCGGTCGAGGACGGCCTGCTTGATGTGGGTGTAGACGCGGTCGGCGGCCGGAGGCTGTCTGACGGGGGGCGCGGAGGCGGCAGGCATGCACACAGCATAGATACAACAGACTTCAACCAGAAAGCCCCGTCCGCGATACGGACGGGGCTTCCGTGCCCGGCGGGTTCACCGGGGATGTTTCACGTGGAACAGGCCTGTCAGGCCCAGGTGATGAGCCGCTTCGGGTTCTCCAGGATCGCCGCGACGTCGGCGAGGACCTTGGAGCCCAGTTCGCCGTCGACCAGCCGGTGGTCGAAGGAGAGCGCGAGCGTGGTGACCTGGCGAGGCTTCACCTTCCCCTTGTGGACCCACGGCTGGAGCTTGATCGCGCCGACCGCGAGGATCGCGGACTCGCCGGGGTTCAGGATCGGCGTGCCGGTGTCGACGCCGAAGACGCCGACGTTGGTGATGGTCACGGTGCCGCCCTGCATGGCCGCCGGGGTGGTCTTGCCGTCGCGCGCGGTGGCCACGAGCTCGCCCAGCGCCTCGGCCAGTTCCGGCAGGGTCTTGTCGTGCGCGTCCTTGATGTTCGGCACGATCAGACCGCGCGGGGTGGCCGCGGCGATGCCCAGGTTGACGTAGTGCTTCTGGACGATCTCCTGGTTGGCCTCGTCCCAGGCGGCGTTGATGCCCGGGTTCCTCTTGATGGCGACGAGCAGGGCCTTGGCGATCAGCAGCAGCGGGTTGACCCGCAGCCCCGCCATGTCCTTGTCGGCCTTCAGCTCCTCGACCAGCTTCATCGTGCGCGTCACGTCGAGCGTGACGAACTCGGTGACGTGCGGCGCGGTGAAGGCGCTGCCGACCATCGCGGCAGCGGTCGCCTTCCGTACGCCCTTGATCGGGACACGGGTCTCACGAGCGCCGGCGGGAACGGACACGGGAGCCGGCGCCTCGGCCGCCACCGGCTCGGGGGCGGCGGCCGGCGCGGGTGCCGCGGCGGCGTGCACGTCCTCGCGGGTGATGATCCCGTCGGGGCCGGTGGGCGTGACCGCCTCCAGGTCGATGCCCAGGTCCTTGGCGAGCTTGCGCACCGGCGGCTTGGCGAGCGGACGCGGGCGGGCCGGGGCGGCCCCGTTCATCTCGGCCTGGATCGCGGCCGCGGCGGCCTGCTCGGGGACGGCTCCGGCCGGCGCCTTGCGCGGACGGCGCTTGGTCGACGACTCGGCGACGCCGTAGCCCACGAGGACCGGCTGGCGGCCCTGCGGCTTGGCCTCCGGCTCCGGCTCGGACGCGGGCTGCGGCTCGGCGGCGGCGAGCGACGGCTCGGTGGCCGCCGGGGGCGGCTCCTCGGCCGGTCCCGACCCGGGAGCCACGTCGATCGTGATGATCGACGTGCCGACGTCGACGGTCGTGCCCTCCTCGAAACGCAGCTCGTGCACGACGCCGTCGTACGGGATCGGCAGCTCGACGGCCGCCTTCGCCGTCTCGACCTCGCACACGACCTGGCCGTCGGTGACGCTGTCGCCGGGCTGGACGTACCACTTGAGGATTTCGGCCTCGGTGAGTCCCTCGCCCACGTCGGGCATCTTGAACTCGCGGAAGCGCAGGGAGGTGTCTGCGGTCATGGTCACGGCACTCCTCAGTACGCGAGCGAGCGGTCGACGGCGTCCAGCACCCGGTCCAGTCCCGGAAGGTACTCCTCCTCCAGGCGGGCCGGCGGGTACGGGGCGTGGAAGCCGCCGACCCTCAGCACCGGGGCCTCCAGGTGGAAGAAGCACCGCTCGGTGATACGGGCGGCGATCTCCGCGCCGGAGCCGTAGAAGACAGGGGCCTCGTGGACCACGACCAGCCGGCCGGTCTTCTCGACGGACGTCTGGATCGTGTCGAAGTCGATCGGGGACATGGAGCGCAGGTCGAGGACCTCGACCGACTTGCCCTCCTCGGCCGCCGCGGCCGCGGCCTCGACACAGACCTTCACCATCGGGCCGTAGGCGGCGAGGGTGATGTCGGTGCCGGCCCGGGCGACACGCGCCGTGTGCAGCGGGTCGGGGATCGCCTCGGTGTCGACCTCGCCCTTGTCCCAGTAGCGCCGCTTCGGCTCGAAGAAGATCACCGGGTCGTCGCTCTGGACGGCCTGCTGGAGCATCCAGTAGGCGTCGGAGGCGTTGGACGGGGAGACCACCTTGAGGCCCGCGACGTGCGCGAAGAGCGCCTCGGGGGACTCGGAGTGGTGCTCGACCGCGCCGATGCCGCCGCCGTAGGGGATACGGACGACGACGGGCAGCTTGATCTTGCCGAGTGCGCGGGCGTGCATCTTCGCGAGCTGCGTGACGATCTGGTCGTACGCCGGGAAGACGAAGCCGTCGAACTGGATCTCCACGACCGGGCGGTAGCCGCGCAGGGCCAGGCCGATCGCGGTGCCGACGATGCCGGACTCGGCGAGCGGGGTGTCGATGACCCGGTCCTCGCCGAAGTCCTTCTGCAGCCCGTCGGTGATACGGAAGACGCCGCCGAGCTTGCCGACGTCCTCGCCCATGATCAGGACCTTGGGGTCGGTCTCCAGGGCCTTGCGCAGCGACTCGTTGAGCGCCTTCGCGAGCGGGAGTTTCTGTACCGCCATGACTACTTGCCCTCCTCGACGAACGACGCCTGGTAGGCGGCGAACTGCGCGCGCTCCTCGTCGACGAGCGTGTGCCCGTCCGCGTACACGTGGTCGAACATCGCCATGTCGTCGGGGTCGGGCATGGCCCGTACCGCCTCGCGCACCCGCTTGGCGAGCGCGTCGCTCTCCTCGTCCAGAGCGGCGAAGAAGGCCGCGTCGGCGTGGCCCTCGTTCTCGAGGTACGTCCGCAGGCGCTGGATCGGGTCCTTGGCCTCCCAGGCGGCGCGGTCCTCGTCGTGCCGGTACCGGGTCGGGTCGTCGGAGGTGGTGTGAGCGCCCATGCGGTAGGTGAACGCCTCGACCAGGGTCGGGCCCTCGCCTCGGCGTGCGCGCTCCAGCGCGGAGCGGGTGACCGCGAGGCAGGCGAGGACGTCGTTGCCGTCGACGCGGACGCCGGGGAAGCCGTAGCCCTGCGCACGCTGGTAGAGCGGGACGCGGGTCTGGCGCTCGGTCGGCTCGGAGATCGCCCACTGGTTGTTCTGGCAGAAGAAAACGACCGGGGCGTTGTAGACCGCGGAGAAGGTGAAGGACTCGGCCACGTCGCCCTGGCTGGACGCGCCGTCGCCGAAGTACGCGATCACGGCCGAGTCGGCGCCGTCCTTGGCCACGCCCATCGCGTAGCCGGTGGCGTGCAGCGTCTGCGAGCCGATGACAATCGTGTACAGGTGGAAGTTGTTGCTGTTCGGGTCCCAGCCGCCGTGGTTCACACCGCGGAACATGCCCAGCAGATTCGTCGGGTCGACCCCGCGGCACCAGGCGACGCCGTGCTCGCGGTAGGTCGGGAAGACGTAGTCGTCGTCGCGCAGGGCGCGTCCCGAACCGATCTGGGCGGCCTCCTGGCCCAGCAGCGAGGCCCACAGGCCCAGCTCGCCCTGGCGCTGCAGGGCGGTGGCCTCGGCGTCGAACCGGCGCGTGAGGACCATGTCGCGGTACAGCCCGCGCAGTTCCTCGGCGCTCAGGTCGATGTCGTAGTCCGGGTGCTGGACGCGCTCACCCTCGGGCGTCAGCAGCTGTACGAGCTGGGGCTCGGAACTCTGTGGCTTCTTCGCGGCGCTGACGCGCTTGCTGCTGCGTCGCGGTTTGCGCGCGGCAGTGCTCTCCACGGTCACGTGCGTGCTCCTCCGTCGGTCCGGCCCCCGGGGTCCGCCGGTGTGGCCAGTGCGGCTCGCCCGCGTCCGGACCGGTGCACGGGGTGGGTGCGACGCGGCCGGATTCGGGCGTGACAGGTGCCCCGGCGAACGTCCTGTCAAAGGCACGTTACCCAGTGCGCAGTGCTCCTGCGAAACCCCATTTGACCTGCGATTTTGCTTGGATTTCCAAGTAAATCGAGGAAATGCGGGAACGCCACTGGTCAGGGCCGTGCGGACCGCCGGAACGAAGGCACGTTATCCCGCACACCCCAGGCACGGGAAGAGTCAACATGTGAGACGCCCAGGCACACGAAGAGGGAGAAATCACCGCATTCCTGCTCGGTGACCCCGCGGCCGCGCGGCGCGACGCCCGGGAACTACTTTCGGCCGAACCCGGCACCGAGGTCGTGGGCGAGGCCGATACGGCGGAAGACGCCCTGGTCAGGATCCCCGCCACCGCTTCCGACGTAGCGGCTCTCGACGTGCGGCTGCCGGACGGAAGCGGCGGGGAGGTGTGCCGCGAGGTCCGTTCGCAGAACGAGAACATCACAGGTCCTCGAGGCCGTCCGCGGCAGCGATGCGTCATCGCGGTGCACGGCCCGGGTGTCACCCGTTCGGGCCGATCCGCCGGATCCCCCGGCCGGGACTTCTGCCCGCGTCGACCGTCCCTCATCGTGCACGCGATCGAACCTCTCGAACAGCCACCGGCGCGACACGCAGCGTGATCTAACATCTGGCGGGTGCCGCGCTCATCTGCTACCGCTGCGCCCCCCGTCGACGCCCTTCTGCGCCGTTACGACACCGTGGGCGAACCGCTCTCCTGCCGTCCCGTCACCCAGGGCCTCCTCAATCGCGGCTACCGCATCTCCACCACGCGCGGCGCGTACTTCCTCAAGCACCACCTCGACGGGGACCAGGCCGCCATCGTCCGCCAGCACAAGGCCACCCGCAGGCTCCAGGCGCTCGGCGTCCCGGTCGCGCCGCCCCTGGAGGGCGCCGACGGGGGCACGGTGGCCGTGATCGGCGGCCGCTGTTACGCCCTGCACCCCTGGGTCGACGGCCGGCATCGCGACGGCGCCCAGCTCAGCACCGCCCAGTCGCGGCGGCTCGGCGCTCTGCTGGGGCTGGTGCACACCTGTCTGGCCCAGGTCATGGACGGAGCGGCGAGCCGGAGCGCCGCGTACGAGAGCGCCGACCCCGAGGAGACGTTCGCGCTCATCGACGAGCTGCTGGAGCTGGCCCGCGGCAGCCGCCCGCGCGACTCGTTCGACACCCTGGCCGAGCACCGGCTGCTCCAGCGGCGGGCTCTGCTGGCCCAGCACGCGGGCCGCAGGCCGCCGCCGGGCGGCGGTGGCGGCTGGGTCCACGGCGACTTCCACCCGCTGAACCTGCTGTACCGGGGCGCCGAGCCCGCCGCGATCGTCGACTGGGACCGCCTCGGCGTCCAGCCGCGGGCCGAGGAGGCGGTACGGGCCGCCGCGATCTTCTTCGTCCAGCCCGCCGGACAGCTGGAGCTGGCGAAGGTCCGGGCGTACGCGCGGGCCTACCGGCGCGCGGCGGACGCGGACCCGGCGGAACTGGCCGCGGCGGTGCACCGGGTGTGGTGGGAGCGGCTCAACGACTTCTGGATACTGCGCTGGCGCTATCAGCTCCACGACCGAAGGGCCGACCCGCAGTTTCCTGCGGCGTCGGCCCTGGCGGTCTGGTGGACGCGGGAGTACGAGGCGGTGTGCGACGCCTTCGCCGGATGACCCCCGCGTGCGGCGGTCTCAGCCGCCTTCGTTGCCGGCGGTGTTCCCGTTCCCGCCGTCGGTGCCGCCCGCCGGGTCGGTGGGGACGTCCGTCGGGTCCGTCGGGACGTCGGTCGGGTCGTTGGTCGGGTCGTCGGTGGGATCGCCCGTCGGGTCGTCGGTCGGGTCACTGGTCGTCGGGTCGCCGGAGGGTGTCTGCGGGGCGCTCGGCGTGTACGACGGGATGTCGGACGGCGTCCAGGACGGCTGCTCGTTGCCCCCGGTCGTGGTGCCCGGGTCCTCGGTGGGCTCCGTCTCCTCGTCGGACGGCGTCGGCGTCTCGTCCGGCGTGGACGGCGTCTGCGAGACCGACGGCGTGGTGTCGGGGTTCTTGTTGGAGTCGTTCGCCTTGTTGAACGCGAACGCGATGCCGGCGACCACCGCGACGACCGCGAGCGCGGCCAGCAGCCACACCTTGCCGCGGCCGCCGCGCCCGTGGTGCATGCCGTCGTAGCCGCCGTCGTGCGGGTTGGGCGGCGGCAGGATCGGGCCCTGGGAGGTCTCGCCGTGCACCGGGTGCACCGCGGTCGGTCCCGTCATGCCGCCGGGCGGGGTGCTGCCGGGGTCGTACAGGTCGACCGGGCCGGTGTTCCAGACGCCCGTGTGGCCGCCCTGCTGCTGGAGCATCTGCAGCGCGTACTGGACGAGTCCGCGCATCTCCTCGGCGCTCTGGAACCGGTCGTCCGGGTCCTTCGCGAGCGAGCGCATCACCAGGCCGTCGAGCTCCGGCGGCACCGCGTCCAGGACCTGGGACGGCGGGACCGGGATGTCCTGCACGTGCTGGTAGACGACCGAGAGCGGCGTCTCACCGGTGAACGGGGGCCGCAGCGCGAGCAGTTCGTAGAGCAGGCAGCCCGTGGCGTACAGGTCGGAACGGTGGTCGACGGCCTTGCCCAGCGCCTGCTCGGGGGAGAGGTACTGCGGCGTGCCCATGACCATGCCGGTCTGGGTCATCGTCGACTGCGCGCCGTGCAGGGCGCGGGCGATGCCGAAGTCCATCACCTTCACCGCACCGGAGTTGGTGATGATGACGTTGGCCGGCTTGATGTCGCGGTGCACGATGCCGTGCTGGTGCGAGTAGGCGAGGGCCTCCAGAACTCCCGAGACGATGATCAACGCCTGCTCGGGCGGCGGGGCTTCGGCGTTGACCAGCAGATCGCGGATCGTGCGGCCCTCGACGAGCTCCATCACGATGTAGGGGACGGTCTGGCTGCCGACGACGTCCTCGCCGGAGTCGTAGACCGCCACCACGGCATGGTGGTTGAGGCCGGCGACCGACTGCGCCTCGCGCGTGAACCGGGCCTTGGAGACAGGGTCCTCGGCGAGATCGGCGCGCAGCAGCTTGACGGCGACGGTACGGCCGAGCCGTACGTCCTCCGCCGCGAACACCTCGGCCATGCCGCCACGGCCGAGACGGTGCGTCAGCCGGTAGCGGCCGTCACCGACCAGTCCGCCGACGCCCCAGGCTTCCGCCGACTCCGGCACTCCGCCGCCGTCTGCTTCGGGTTCGGGTGCCATCAGTCCTCGCCGTCGTATCTGTCCGCTTGCGTGGTGTGCGTGCGGGGCCGCTGTCCTCAGGGTGCTTGTGCCACGCCACGCTACAGCCTTCGGACGACAGGCCGGTTTCGAAGGAGACCTGCCATCAAAGCCGCAGTCCACCGGCCCGCGCAAATTCCATGCTGTTCCTGTAACGCTTCCGAGACGCTTCTTGTGCGTACGGTCACGGAACGGGCACCCGGCTTGACGTGTCGGTGCCCTGGGGCAGACTTGGCCCGTAAATCCGGATCAGCCGCGGCCACCGCGCGCACAGGGGGAAGCACGAGATGAGCCAGGACGGCGCACAGGGCCGCTATGCGGGCGGTTCCGTAGCGGGCGGCCGGTACCAGCTTCGCGACCTGCTCGGCGAAGGCGGCATGGCGTCCGTATATCTGGCGTACGACTCCGCGCTGGACCGCCAGGTCGCGATCAAGACGCTCCACACGGAGCTCGGCCGGGAGCAGTCGTTCCGCGAGCGCTTCCGCCGCGAGGCGCAGGCCGTCGCCAAGCTGTCCCACACCAACATCGTCTCGGTGTTCGACACGGGCGAGGACGAGCTGGACGGCTCGCTCATGCCCTACATCGTCATGGAGTACGTCGAGGGCCAGCCGCTCGGCTCGGTCCTCGCCGCGGACATCCAGCAGTACGGGGCGATGCCCGCCGACAAGGCGCTCAAGGTCACCGCCGACGTGCTGGCCGCGCTGGAGACCAGCCACGAGATGGGCCTGGTCCACCGCGACATCAAGCCGGGCAACGTGATGATGACCAAGCGCGGTGTGGTCAAGGTCATGGACTTCGGCATCGCCCGCGCCATGCAGTCGGGCGTCACCTCCATGACGCAGACCGGCATGGTCGTCGGCACTCCCCAATATCTGTCGCCCGAGCAGGCCCTGGGCCGCGGCGTGGACGCCCGCTCCGACCTGTACTCGGTCGGCATCATGCTCTTCCAGCTGCTGACCGGACGACTGCCCTTCGACGCGGACTCGCCGCTCGCCATCGCGTACGCGCACGTACAGGAGGAGCCCGTCGCCCCGTCGACGATCAACCGCTCCCTCACCCCCGCGATGGACGCGCTGGTCGCCCGGGCGCTGAAGAAGAACCCGAACGAGCGTTTCCCGAGCGCGGCCGCGATGCGCGACGAGTGCGCCCGGGTCGCGGGCGCCGGACTGACCGGCGCCCCCGTGATCATCGGCGGCGCACCGGCGAGCAGCGGCTCGGGGGTCGGCTCCGCCGTCTTCCCGCCGCTGGACCAGGCGACGCCAGCCCCGCAGAGCGTCCAGACGCCGTACCAGCCGGGCCCGTACGGTCCGCCCACCCCGGCCCCGGCGCCCACGCCGCACTACGGCTACCCGGCCCCGGCGTACCAGACGCAGCCCCCGGTCGCCTCCACGCCGCCGCCGTCGTACACCATGTCCCCGGCCGCGGCGCCCGCGTCGGGCGGCGGCAAGCGGAACATGCCCGTGATCGTGGGCGCCGTCGCGGTGGCGCTCCTCGCCGTCGGCGGCCTGGTCACGGCGATCGCGCTGAACGGCAAGGACCAGGGGACGGAGGCGGGCGGGGGCGGCGACCCGTCGACGAGCGCATCGCAGGACGCGAGTTACAAGGGCCCCGAGCGCAACCGCACGATCGACAAGACGAAGTGCTCGAACGCCCCAGAGGGTTACGACGACCCGTCGAAGGTCCAGGCGCCGAACTTCGTCTACGTGGACGTCCTGTCCGTGAAGGAATGCGCGGACACGATGGGCTGGAAGCTCAACATCAAGGAAGTCGCCAACGCGCAGTGGGGCGAGGACATCGTCCTCTCGCAGTTCCCGCTGGCGGACACGGAGATCTCCGAGAAGAACACGACGTTCATGCTCGAGGTGTCCACCGGTCGCCCCGACTAGTCCCCCAGGGAGCCGTGCGGAACGGCCGGGTGGTACGCCGTTCGGCCGAGGCCCGGTACCCCATCCGTGTACCGGGCCTCGGCCGTTGCGCGCAGGCTGCCCGCCGGAGGCGCTGCCCGGGCCCGAGCGCCCGAGATGCCGGATCCGTTCCTCCATGTGACGCTGAGTCCGTTCTCGATCAGTTCGGCGACTCGGTGCCCCGTCACGGGAGGCCCTCCGGTGATTCCACAACTCCGCGCCCGGTGCGCGATCACCGTCGCATCGCTCGCGCTGACGGCCCTTCCCCTCGCACCGGCCGCGCACGCCGAGCCGTCCGGGCCCCCGATGCCCCGGCCCGTCGTGAAGCCGTCGCCCACACCCTCGACCTCGTTCGCCGGACGGCAGGCGGGCCAGGGCCGGCCGCGCCCCGGACGGCCGCAGCCGACGGGGAGCGGGAGCGCGAGTCCGTCCGTGGACCCCGCGCGCAGCGCCACCTCCCCCGCCGCCTCCGCCTCCGAGCCCGCGCGGCGCTCACCGCAGCCCTCCCGCTCCGCGGCACCGTCCCTCTCCGCCCCGGGGCAGGCGCCCCGAACGGCAGACGCGGGGGACCATCCCCCTCCTGCGGATGACGAGGCGCCCCGAGGGGACGAGGACGCCGGAACCGCAGGCGCAGGGTCGCCCGCGCCGCCGCACTGGTCACCCGCCGAGGCCGGTGACCAGGGACCTCATTCCGCCCCCGCGCCGGTCGCGCACCAGATCTCACCGCTGTCGCTGGGCGTCGGCATGGCCCTGATGGGCCTCGGGATCGGCTTCCTCGGCATCCGTCTGCGCCGCCGCTGACACAGCCGTCCTCCTCAAGACGGACCCCGCACGTCCTTCCGGCGACGGTTGGCGGCAGGCGGCATACCCGGTATACATACCGAGTATGTCGATCCGTCACGGGCTTCTCGCCCTCCTGGAACCCGGCCCGCGCTACGGCTCCCAGCTCCGCTCCGAGTTCGAGTCGCGCACGGGCGCCACCTGGCCGCTGAACGTCGGCCAGGTCTACACGACCCTCGGTCGCCTCGAACGCGACGGCATGGTCGCCCAGGACGGCGAGGACGAGGCGGGCCACACGCTCTACGTCATCACCGACAAGGGCCGCGCCGAACTCAGGCAGTGGTTCGCGGCGCCCGTGGACCGCAGCAGTCCGCCCCGTGACGAGCTCGCCATCAAGCTCGCCATGGCGGTCGGGACACCCGGCGTGGACATCCGCTCCGTGATCCAGTCCCAGCGCCGTCACTCCGTGAAGGCGATGCAGGACTACACCCGGCTCAAGGCGCAGGCACTGACCGCGATCGAGAGCGGTGGCTCCCAGGAACGCGACGACGTGGCCTGGCTGCTGGTGCTGGAACAGCTGATCTTCCAGACCGAGGCGGAGGCCCGCTGGCTCGACCACTGCGAGATGAGGCTCACCAGGCTCTCCGCGGCGGTCCGGCAGGACCCGCCGCCGGCCGCGCCTCCTGCGCCATCGCCCGCGCCGGACCGGACGTCGGCCTCGGGCCGGCGCACCGGACCGGCGTAGGACCCGCTACGGCGTCTTCGACGGGCACGCGGCACCCCGTATGCCTGCGGCGTCCGCCCCGGCCGCCCTCCGGCCTCCCGAGGCCTCTTTCGACCTCTCGTACACCGCCGGTGTGTACTCACCCGCTCAAGGGGGAAACCATCCATGTCCCAACACCAGTCACCACAGCCACTTCCGTCGCAGCAGCCCGTGCTGCAACTCCAGCAGCTGACGCGCGTCCACGGCAGCGGAGCCACCGAGGTGCACGCCCTGCGCGGCATCAACCTCGACGTCTTCCCCGGTGAACTCGTCGCCGTCATGGGCCCGTCGGGATCCGGCAAGTCCACGCTCCTCACCATCGCGGGCGGGCTCGACGTCCCGACGTCGGGACGGGTGATCGTCGAGAACACCGACATCACCACCGCCGACCGCAAGACGCTCGCCGCCCTGCGCCGCCGCAGCATCGGGTACGTCTTCCAGGACTACAACCTCATCCCCGCCCTCACCGCCGCCGAGAACGTCGCCCTGCCGCGTGAACTCGACGGCACCTCGGCCCGCAAGGCCCGCACCGAAGCCCTCGCGGCCCTGGCGGAGATGGAGCTCGGCCACCTCGCCGACCGCTTCCCCGACGAGATGTCCGGCGGTCAGCAGCAGCGCGTCGCCATAGCCCGCGCCCTCGTGGGCGAGCGCCGGCTCGTGCTCGCCGACGAGCCCACCGGCGCCCTCGACTCCGAGACCGGAGAGTCCGTGCTGGCGCTGCTGCGGGCGCGCTGCGACGCCGGCGCGGCCGGCATCCTGGTCACCCACGAGCCGCGGTTCGCCGCATGGGCCGACCGGGTCGTGTTCCTGCGGGACGGCGCGGTCGTCGACCAGACCGTCCGCAGCGAGGCGGACTCGCTGCTCTCGGGCCAGGCGGCCGAGCTGTGACGACCTGGTACCACTCCTGGCGGGCCGCGATCCGTATCGCGCGCCGCGACGCCTGGCGCTCCAAGGGGCGCAGCTTCCTGGTTCTCGCGATGATCGCGCTGCCCATCCTCGGGGTGAGCGCCGCCGATCTCACCGTGCGCAGCGCCGAGTTGTCGACCGAGCAGAGTCTGGCGCGCCGGATCGGCGCCGCGGACGCGCGGCTCTCCGATCCCGGCATGGGCGGCGTCCCGATCCTCCAGGCCCCGGACGGCAACAACTACGCTCCGGCCGAGGACTTCAACGACAAGCCGTTTCCCGAGGGCAGCACGGACATCGCCAAGGCGCTGCCCGCGGGCGCCAAGACGCTGACGGACACGACCGGTTACGCCAAGCTCCGTACGACCCACGGTCTGCTGCCGACGGAGATCCGTGAGCTGAAGGCCTCCGACCCGATGGCCCGGGGCATCATGCCGGTCGTCAGCGGCAGGCTGCCGCAGAAGTCCGACGAGGTCGCCGCCACCACGCACTTCCTCGAGAGCAGCGGCCTGAAGGTCGGCTCGAAGCTGACCGCGCGTGGCTTCGACCGCGCCTACACGATCGTCGGTGCGTACGAGCTCCCCGACGAACTGGACACCGACCAGGTCAACGCCCTTCCCGGCGCCCTGATCGCCCCGCTCGCCAAGGCTCTGGAGGCCGCCGGGCTGCAGGGGCCCTCGGCCGGCACGAGCCTTCTCGTCACCGTGCCCGGTGGTTTCACGTGGAACACGGTCCAGGAGATCAACGCCAAGGGCGTGACGGTTCTTTCTCGTACGGTGGCCCTGAACCCGCCCGCCGACTCCGAGGTGCCACTGTTCCAGAAGGAGGACTGGGGCAAGTACGAGGAGAGCACCGCCGCCAAGGCCGCCGCGCTCGCCGCCGTGGGCACGGTCGTCGGTCTGGCCATGCTGGAGATCTGCCTGCTCGCCGGTCCCGCGTTCGCCGTGGGGGCGCGCCGCTCGCGCCGTCAGCTGGGTCTCGTGGGGGCCAACGGCGGCGACCGCCGCCATATCCGGGCCATCGTCCTCGCGGGCGGTCTGGTGATCGGCGTCGCCGCGGCCGTCGTGGGCACCCTGCTCGGCCTGATCCTGACCTTCGCCCTCCAGCCGGTGCTGGAGGACTACATGGGCCAGCGCTTCGGCAGCTTCGACATACGGCCCCTGGAACTCCTCGCGATCGCCCTGCTGGCCGTGGTGACCGGTCTGCTGGCCGCGATCGTCCCCGCGATCACGGCGTCCCGGCAGTCCGTCCTCGCCTCCCTCACCGGCCGCCGCGGTGTGCGCAGGAGCAGCCGTGTGCTGCCGGTCGTCGGCCTGGTCGCGGTCGGCCTCGGTGCCACCATCGCGCTGTACGGGTCCACGATGACGGACCAGTTCATCGTGGTGGCGGGCGGCAGCGCCCTTGCCGAGCTGGGTGTGGTCGCGCTGACCCCGGCCCTGGTCGGCCTGTTCGGCCGGACCGGCCGGCTGCTGCCGCTCTCTCCGCGGCTCGCGCTGCGCGACGCCGTGCGCAACCGGGGCCGTACGGCTCCCGCTGTCGCCGCGGTGCTGGCCGCGGTGGCCGGCACCGTGGCCGTGGCGACGTACGCGGCGAGCGAGGACACTCAGCGCAGGGCCGAGTACCAGGCGCAACTGCCGCACGGAGCCGTCTCGGTGACGATGGACGAGGGGGGCGGGCGCGACGTCCCCGGTGTGCGCGCCACGGTGCAGAAACTGCTGCCCGTCGGCGTGCGGGCCGACGTGGACCGCATCGCCGTCGGCAAGAAGAACTGCTCGATGTACGAGCCGCGCGAGGGCTGCGGCCGCTACGAAGTGATCATACCCAAGGCCCACGAATGCCCCATGTGGGCGACGGACGTCGCCAAGCCCGGCCAGGACCCGGCCGAGAAGTTCAGCAAGGCCGAACGCCGCAAGCTCGCCAAGGACTGGCGCTGCCAGGAAAGCGGCGGCTACGGGGTGCCGACCGACGGGGGGCTTCTCGTCGGCGACGAGAAGCTGCTCAGAGTGCTCGGCATCGAGGACCCGGCCGCCGAGAAGGCCCTGGCCGCCGGCCGGGCGGTCTCCTTCGACAAGCGCAACGTCAACGCCCGGGGCTCGGTCGACATCCGGCTGATCACCGACATCGAGGCCGCCGACAGGGCCATGGAGCAGGGCAAGGAGGCTCCCGGCGAGATCAGGAGCCTGCCCGTCCACCAGGTCGCCCGCACGCCGGAGACGTACGGCGTCAGGCTCGTCGTGCCTCCGGCGGCGGCCGAGAAGGCCGGCTTCGACACGGTCCCGATCGGCGCCTACTTCTCCACCGAGCAGATGCCCACCACCGAGCAGCGTCAGAAGCTCGACGACGAGCTCGACAGGACGGGCGCGGACATCAGCCTGCACGTCGAGGAGGGCTACACCAGCGAGAACAGCATCGTGCTGCTGGCGCTGACCGTCTTCGCCGGACTGATCACCATCGGTGCGGCGGGTATCGCCACGGGCCTGGCGCAGGCCGACGCGGAGGCCGACCTGAAGACGCTGGCCGCCGTCGGCGCCCCGCCGCGGGTCCGCAGGACGCTCAGCGGGTTCCAGTGCGGCGTGGTCGCCGCGATGGGCGTAGTGCTGGGATCGGCGGCGGGAGTCCTGCCGGCCGTCGGCCTGCGGCTCACCGAGAAGCGTCAGCAGATGGGCTGGTACCAGGAGGCCCTCGACAACGGCTGGGGCGCGGGCGAGCTGCCGTACGTGCCGATCGTGGTGCCGTGGGAGACGCTGGCCACGCTGCTGGTCGCCGTGCCGGTGGGGGCGGCCCTGCTGGCGGCCCTGGTCACCCGCTCCCGCGGGGCGCTCGCCCGCCGCGAGGCGACCTGAGAGGACCCGCCCACGGCCGTGCGCTGCGATTTCGTGCCCCCGCAGGAGGGTGGATCACCTTCCTGCGGGGGCACACCGTGTGGTGACGCCCATGTACGAGAGAATGGCGGCATGGAGATGCCGAGGAATGAACGGTCGCAGGAGAGCCCCCACGTCCTCGTGGTGGGACAGGACGGGATGGCGCTCGGCGGCGGTGACGGTGACGACGAGTCGCGCGAGGTCCCGGTGACGGAGATGGTCGAACAGCCTGCGAAGGTCATGCGCATCGGCAGCATGATCAAGCAGCTTCTGGAGGAAGTGCGGGCGGCGCCTCTCGACGAGGCCAGCCGCGTCCGGCTCAAGGAGATCCACCGCGGTTCGGTCAAGGAGCTCGAGGACGGCCTCGCGCCCGAGCTCGTCGAGGAACTGGAGCGCCTGTCCCTCCCGTTCACCGACGACGCGATTCCCTCCGAGGCAGAACTGCGCATCGCCCAGGCCCAGTTGGTCGGCTGGCTGGAGGGACTCTTCCACGGCATCCAGACGGCGCTGTTCGCCCAGCAGATGGCCGCAAGGGCTCAGTTGGAGCAGATGCGCCGCGCCCTGCCGCCCGGTGCCCCGCACGACGACGACGAGGGCGGGCAGCACGGAGCGATCCGCTCCGGCCCGTATCTGTAACCAGGATCGGCGCGATCGGGCACGGCCGTCACCAGGCACGGCTTCATGGCCGGACAGCGAAAGGCCCGGCCCACCGCTCGGCGCTTTCTAGGGGTCGTCGCAACACGTGGTCGTGTTGATCAGGCCGCGAGCAGTTTATGCAGGCGCTCGGCTGGGGTTTCCCAGCCGAGCGTTTTGCGTGGCCGACCGTTCAGTTCAGCGGCGACGGCGGCCAGGTGCTCACGACTGTGGACGGACAGGTCGGTGCCCTTGGGAAAGTACTGCCGCAGCAGGCCGTTCGTGTTCTCGTTCGAACCGCGCTGCCAAGGGCTGGCCGGGTCGCAGAAGTAGACCGGGATGTCGGTGGCGACGGTGAACTCCCGGTGCCGGCCCATCTCGCTGCCCTGGTCCCAGGTCAACGACCGCTTCAGGTGAGCCGGCAGCGTCTGGACCGTCTCGACCAGGGCGTCGCGGACCAGCTCGGTGCCCCGGCCGTTCGGCAGGTGCACCAGCAGCACATAGCGGGTGGAGCGTTCGACCAAAGTGCCGATGGCTGAGGCGCCGTCCTTGCCGATGATCAGGTCGCCTTCCCAGTGGCCGGGCACCGCCCGGTCCTCGGCCTCTGCGGGACGGTCGCTGATCATCACCATGGGATCGCGGAAGCGGGGCTGGCGCTGCTGGGCCTGGCGACGGGGCTTGCGCCGGACGCGGCCGGTGCGCAGCGCTTTGGCCAGCTCTCGGCGCAGCTCACCCCGGCCCTGGACGTAGAGGGCCTGGTAGACGGTCTCGTGGACCACGTGCATCTCCGGCCGGTCGGGGAACTGGGCGCGCAGGGCCTGGCAGATCTGCTCAGGGCTCCACCGTAGGTCCAGGCGGTCCTGGACGAAGGCGCGCAGTTCGGGGCTCTGTTTGATCTTCCCTGGCTTTGGGCGAGGCCGGCGCGCGTCGGCGCGGGCCTGAGCGGCGAAGGGCCGGTACTGGCCATTGGTGGGGTGCCGGTTGCGGCGGACCTCGCGGCTGATGGTCGACGGGCTCCTGCCCAGCTCACCGGCTATCGCACGGACCGTGGCCTTCTCCCGGAGCCGGTCGGCGATGTAGACCCGTTCGTCCTCGCGCAGGTACCTGGACGTGTCAGAAGGCGGCACCACCGGTCGAACCGGAGGTGCCGCCTTCTGCTTGCGGTCGGCACTGCGACCGTTACGCCATCGGCGGCCCGTCTTCGGGTTGATGCCGACGATCAGGCACGCCTGGTTGTTGCTCAAGCCCTGCTGCATGAGCCGGAAGTATGTCTCCCGCTCACGCAGCAGCTTCTTCGGCCCCTGAGCCGTCCGGATCTCCCGGATCTTGAAGTCCATCGCCACCCCTGAACTGGGGTGTTGCGACGACCACTAGAACGGAAGCTCGGTGGGCCGGGCCTTCGGCGTGGCGTACGCCCCTCAGGGCTTCTCGGGCGCGATCAGCAGCACCTTGCCCACGTGGTCACCGGACTCCAGCGCCCGGTGGGCCTCGGCGGCGTCCGGCAGCGGCACATGGCGGTCCACGACCGCGCGTACCCGGCCGGCTGCGATCAGCGGCCAGACGTGCTCGGCCACGGCCGCGATGATGGCCGCCTTCTCGCCCATCGGGCGGGCGCGCAGCGAGGTGGCGGTGATCGCCGCCCGCTTGGCCAGCAGGGCGCGGAGGTCCAGCTCGCCCTTCACGCCGCCCTGGAGGCCGATGACGGCGAGCCGGCCGTTGACCGCCAGCGCCCGGACGTTCCGGTCCAGGTACTTGGCGCCGACGATGTCGAGAATGACGTCGGCACCCGCGCCGTCCGTCGCCTTGCGGATCTCCTCGACGAAGTCCTGCTCGCGGTAGTCGATCAGGATGTCCGCGCCCAACTCAGCGCAGCGCGCCAGCTTTTCGGGGCTGCCCGCCGTCACCGCCACCCGCGCGCCCACGGCCTTGGCCAGCTGGATCGCCATCGTCCCGATGCCGCTCGCGCCACCGTGGACGAGCAGGGTCTCGCCCGGCCGCAGGTGGGCGATCATGAAGACGTTGGACCACACGGTCGCGGTGACCTCGGGCAGCGCCGCGGCCGTCGCCAGATCCACTCCGTCCGGGGCCGGAAGCAACTGCCCTGCCGGTACCGCGACTTTCTCGGCGTATCCGCCGCCCGCGAGCAGCGCGCACACCTCGTCGCCGACGGCCCAGCCCGAAACTCCGGGCCCCAGCGCGGAGATCCGGCCCGCGCACTCGAGGCCGGGGTAGGGGGAGGAGCCGGGCGGCGGGTCGTAGAAGCCCTGCCGTTGCAGCAGATCGGCGCGATTGACGGCGCTGGCGACGACATCGACGAGGACTTCTCCCTCGCCGGGTACGGGGTCGGGGACCTCGGCCCAGACCATGGCCTCGGGACCACCGGGTTCGGGAATCGTGATCGCATACATGGCCGCGAGGCTACTCCCGGCCGCCGGGCGTCTGGTCGTTCTGTGAGCGGACGATGGTGATGAGCCGGTCGGTGAGTTGCAGCGGGCTCGCCGCGGGGTCGTCGTAGCCGATCAGCCGGTGCCCCCGCAGCACGCTGACGACCAGGTCGTCCGTCTCCCGCACGTCGCGGCCCACCTCGGCCTTTATCACCGGCCGCTCGATGAGGTCGAGGCCGCTGCCCTGCTGGATGAGGTCCTCCAGGACCGTACCGGCGCTGGGGCTGAGCACGGACAGGCCGAGCAGCCGGCCGGCGGCGCCCGAGCTGGTGATGACCGCGTCGGCGCCGGACTGGCGCAGCAGCGGCGCGTTCTCCTCCTCCCGGACGGCGGCGACGATCTTGGCACCACGATTGAGCTGGCGGGCCGTCAGGGTGACCAGCACGGCGGTGTCGTCGCGCTGGGGGGCGACGATGATCTGGCGGGCCTTCTGGAGTTCGGCCCGGATGAGCACGTCGCTGCGGGTGGCGTCGCCGACCACGCCGACGAAGCCCTCGGCATTGGCCGCCTCGATCACCTTGCTGCTCGGATCGACGACGACGATCTGGTCCTTCCGCAGCCCGGTGGCGCAGAGCGTCATCATCGCCGATCGTCCCTTCGTGCCGAAGCCGACGATGACGGTGTGATCGCGCAAGGTGGACCTCCAGCGGTTCAGTCGCCACTCCTCCCGGGTGCGTTCGGTGAGGACCTCAAGGGTGGTGCCGACCAGGATGATCAGAAAGAGCACACGCAGCGGGGTCACCAGCAGCACGTTCGTGAGCCGGGCCGCGTCGCTGTAGGGAACGATGTCGCCGTACCCCGTGGTGGAGAGGGTGACGGTCGCGTAGTAGACACAGTCGAGGAAGTCGACGGAATCGTCGGCGTTGTCGTGGTAACCGTGGCGGTCGCTCCAGACGAGCAGCACCGTGATGACGAGCACCATCAGGGCCATCAGCAGGCGCTTGCTGACCTGCCGCAGCGGACGCTCGACCACCCGTCGGGGAAGCTTCACGCGGCTCGTGATCAGCTGTTCGTCCGCATTCCGGGCCATGGCGTCGTGGCCGGGAAGTTTCACGTGAAACGTCCTCCCTCGGCGGTCGGCGGCGTCCAGGCGGCCCAGGGCAGGTCGAGGACTTCCAGCTCGTCACCGGCCCCTGCCCCACCGGGCGGGACCACGGCCAGACCGTCGGCGGCCGCGATGCCCCGCAGCATCGCCGGACCGTTGTAGTGGAGCGGCACGAGCAGATCCTCGCCGTGCACGAACGGCACGAGCCGGGTGTCGTGCGGGTGGCCGTGCACCGCATCCCGAACGGGCAGGCGGTACGGAACCGCGGGCGGTCGCCCGCAGAGTCCGCGCAGCAGCGGCTCGGCGAGCGTGAGCAGACCCGAGACGGCGGCCAGGGGATTGCCGGGCAGGCCCACCAGGTGACGGCCGGGAGCAAGCCGGGCGAGCAGCATGGGGTGGCCGGGCCGTACGGCGACTCCGTCGACCAGCAGCTCGGCGCCCGCCTTGCGCAGCACCGGGTGGACGTGGTCGACGGGCCCCGCCGCCGTACCTCCGGTGGTGATCAGCAGGTCCGCGTCGGAGGTCGTGACGGCACGGTGCAGGGCCTCGGCGTCGTCGCCGATCCGCCCGGTCGCGACGACTTCGGCCCCCAGCGACGCCAGCCAGGGACCGATCATCGGACCGAGTGCGTCACGGATGAGGCCGTCGTGGGGGAGCCCGGAGGTGAGCAGTTCGTCGCCGAGCACCAGGACCTCGACACGCGGCCGGGCGACGGTCACGAGGTGGTCGTAACCGGCGGCCGCGGCCAGCCCCAGGACGGCCGGGGTCACCTGGGAGCCGGAGGGCAGGAGCTGGTCGCCCGCTCGGCACTCCTGGCCGCGCGGCCGGATGTCCTGGCCCGGGACGACCTCACGCTCGGCGTGCAGCTGCTGCGGGGCCGCACCGGCACGGGCGTGCTCGCTGCGGATGACGGCGGTCGTGCCGGGCGGAACCCGTGCGCCGGTGGCGATGCGTACCGCCGTGCCATCGGGGAGGGGCCGCGTCTCGCCGTGCCCGGCGAGGACGGACGCCTCCGTGTCCAGGCGCCAGGGCCCGGGGCCGGCGACCGCCCAGCCGTCCATGGCGGAGGTGTCGAAGGACGGGAGGTCGCACAGCGCCACGAGCGGCTCGGCCATGACCTGTCCCAGCGCGTCGCCGAGGGCTGCGCTCCGCGTGCGCGGGGCGGCAGCGCGTCCGATGCGGGCGGCGAGGGAGCGCGCCTCGGGCCATGAGGTGGCGCAGTGGCGCGCCGGAGCGGCAGCGCCGGGCGGCGCGGCGCCGGGAGCCGCACGGCCGGGCTGCCGGTCACGCGGGCCGACGAGGGCGAGGGCTTCGTCCACTCCGTCGAGGTCGCCCTCGGGGGCGAGCTCCTGTGGGCGCGGGGCGGGGCGGGGATCGTCGTGGACGCGCTCCTGCCGTCGCCCGCCGGGAGGCGGGACCTCGTGGGCGGGTCCGGCGCCGGGGCGGCCCGAGGTGTCGTCGTGGCCGGTCATCCGGCTTCGGCCTCGCCATTCTCGCGTGGGTCGTCGGCGGCGCCGGTACCGCCGGCGCCGCGTTCGGTCCCGGAAGCGGCGGGGGCCGCCCCGGGTGCGGGCCCGGCGGCCTGCTCGGTCTCCTCCGCCCAGCGGGTCGCGAGAGCGACGGCCTTGCGGGCGGCCTCGGCCACGGCCTCCGGTCCGCCGCCTGCCCGGGCGGCCGCGTAACCCACCAGGAAGGTGGTCAGCGGCGCGGCGGGGCGGGCGACTCCGTGCGCGGCATCGCGGGCGAGGTCGAGCAGGACCCGGGTGTCGACGTCGAGTTCGACGCCGAGTTCGTCCTTGACTGCGGTGATCCATTCATCCAGCACGTAGCCATGCTCCCTGATACGGGCCCGGGCAGCGGAAACGTCCTCCCAGGTGTCGCAGTCGAAGGAGGCGAGGGGGTCGGTCCGGACCCGGGCGAGGTCCAGTTCCTGTGCCAGAAGACGCAGCGGCAGTCCGGAAAGGGTGCCGTGTTCGGTCGCGAGGAGAGCGAGTTCACGTCGGAGCGGCTCGGTGCGGTAGGCGGCAACGAGAGGCTGGTCGCGGCCGTCGGCGTCGGTCAGCAGTGCCGCCTCCCGGTTGCTCTCGTCGAGCGCGGAGATCAGGCGCCGCACGGTCGTCGGCCCGAGGAACGGCAGATCGGCGGAGAGCACGAGCACCGCGGGTGCGTCGCACTGCCGGACTCCGGCGTCGAGCGCGGCGAGCGGTCCGCCGCCCGGCGGCTCCTCGCGGGCCCATACGACGGGGCGGGCGGTGGGGCGGCGTCCGCCGACGACGACGGTGCGCCCGGCGTCCCGGCACACGCCGAGGACCCGGTCGAGCAGGGCCCGCCCGCCCACGCTCACCGCCGGCTTGTCGGCTCCGCCCAGGCGCTTCGCGGCACCTCCGGCGAGCACGATGGCGTCGTACGCGGTCTTCGCGGTCACTCATGCAGTATGGGCCGGATCGTGGCAGGCGGGGAGCCCCGTCCCGATCTCTGGTCGGATCTCGGTCCGGGGCGTGCCCGCGGGTGTCCCGGCTGTCTGCCGGCGGTGCCCCCGGCTGTGTACCGGGGCGCCCTACAGGGTGCGCAGCAGGACCGACGGGTGCTCCACGCAGTCGGCGACGTAGCGCAGGAATCCGCCGGCGGTGCCGCCGTCGCAGACCCGGTGGTCGAAGGTCAGCGACAACTGGACCACCTGACGTACCGCCAGCTCGCCCTCGTGCACCCACGGCTTCGGCACGATCCGGCCGACGCCGAGCATGGCGGCCTCCGGATGGTTGATGATCGGCGTGGAGCCGTCGACTCCGAAGACCCCGTAGTTGTTCAGCGTGAACGTGCCGCCCGTGAGGTCCGCCGGAGTCAGCGTCCCCTGCCTCGCCGCCTCCGTCAGCCGCGCGAACTCTGCGGTGAGCGACTCCGCCGATCTGGCGTGCGCGTCCTTGACGACGGGCACGACGAGACCCCGCTCGGTCTGTGCCGCGAAACCGAGATGCACCTCGGGGAGCCGCACGATCTCGCGGGCCTCCGTGTCCACGGTGGAGTTGAGCTCGGGGTATCGCGCGAGCGCGGCCGTGCAGATCCGGGCGAGAAGCGCGAGGAGAGAGATCTTCTCTCCACCCGCCGCGTTCATCGCCACACGGGCGGCCATGAGCTCGGTGGCGTCCGCGTCGACCCAGCAGGTGGCGTCGGGGATCTCGCGCCGACTGCGCGAGAGCTTGTCGGCCACGGCTCCGCGCACTCCCCGCAGCGGAACGCGCTCGCCCTGTGCCGACGCCAAGGGCCGGAACGCCTCGGGCTGTGCGGCCACGGGCTGCGGTGCGGCCGGAGCCTGGAGCTGCGTGCCGGCAGCGCTCACGGCCCGCTCGACGTCGGCCCGCAGGATGAGCCCGTCGGGGCCGGATCCGGCGAGGCTTCGCAGGTCGAGACCGTGCTCACGGGCGAGCCTGCGCACGAGCGGCGAGATGACGGCGACAGGGCCCTCGTGCGGCGCCCGCTCGCCGGCGGCCCTGTGCGCCGACGCGTGGGTGGGGCCGGTCCCCGTGGCCACCGCCGCGGCCGCCTGCCGGGGGGCGGCAGCGGGCGCGTTGCCCGAGGTGCGGCCGGCGCCACCGGCGGACGGTGTGCCCGTGGCGGGCCGGATGCGTCGTCGGCGGGCCGCCGGGGCCCCGGTCCCGTACCCGACCAGCACGTTCCCGGAGGTCTCCGTGCCGGTGTCCCCGGTGTCGGCGGCCGGTCCGGCAGCGCCACCGGAACCCGCGACGCCCGCGGTGTCCGCGTCCATCGCCCCCACCGCGACGGTCAGCAGCGGCGCGCCCACGGGCAGCTCGGTGCCCTCCTCACCGAAGCGCGCGGTGACGACGCCTCCGTACGGGCACGGCACCTCGACCATCGCCTTGGCCGTCTCGACCTCGACGACGGGCTGGTCGATCGCCACGACGTCGCCCACGGACACCAGCCAGCGCACGATCTCCGCCTCGGTCAGTCCCTCACCGAGGTCGGGCAGCCTGAATTCGAGCACCTGCGCCATCAGCTCTCCGCCTCCCACTGCAGCCGTGCCACCGCGTCGAGCACCCGGTCCACGCCCGGGAGGTGGTGACGTTCCAGCATCGGCGGCGGATACGGGATGTCGAACCCGGCGACCCGCAGCACGGGCGCCTCCAGATGGTGGAAGCAGCGCTCGGTCACCCGCGCGGCGATCTCCCCACCGGGACCGCCGAAGCCTGTGGACTCGTGGACGACGACCGCACGGCCCGTCCGCCGTACGGAGGCGCAGACCGTCTCGTCGTCGAACGGGACCAGCGAGCGCAGGTCCACGACCTCCAGGTCCCATCCCTCGGCCTCGGCCGCCTCGGCGGCCTCCATGCAGACGGGCACGGAGGCACCGTAGGTGATGAGCATGGCGCTGCGGCCGGGGCGCCGTACGACGGCGCGGCCGATCGGCTCGACGGCCGTGGGGGCCTCCGGCGACCACTGCGCCTTCGACCAGTACAGCCGCTTGGGCTCCAGGAAGACCACGGGGTCGTCGGAGGCGATCGCGGCCCGCAGCATCCCGTAGGCGTCCTCGACCGTGGCGGGCGTGACGACGTGGAGACCCGGAGTCGCCATGTAGTACGCCTCGGAGGAGTCGCTGTGGTGCTCGACGCCACCGATCCCGCCGCCGTAGGGCACGCGGACGGTGATCGGCAGCGGCATGGCGCCGCGGGTGCGGTTGCGCATGCGGGCGACATGGCTGATGAGCTGCTCGAACGCGGGGTAGGCGAAGGCGTCGAACTGCATCTCGACGACGGGCCGCAGCCCGTACATCGCCATACCCACGGCCGTGCCGAGGATGCCGGCCTCGGCCAGCGGCGTGTCGGTGCAGCGGTCCTCGCCGAACTCCTTCGCGAGCCCGTCCGTCACCCGGAAGACTCCGCCGAGCGTGCCGACGTCCTCTCCCATCACGTGGACGGTGGGGTCCTCGGCCATCGCGTCGCGCATCGCGCGCTGAAGGGCCTGGGCCATGGTCGCCGGCTTCACGGCAGCCGTGGTCATCGTGCTTCTCCCTCGGCGTCGAGCTCGGCGCGCAGCTGCGCCGCCTGCTCACGCAACTGGCCGGTCTGCTCCGCGTAGACGTGCGTGAACAGGTCCATCGGGTCGAGGACCGGGTCGGCGTTCATCCGCTCGCGCAGGTCGGCCGCCATCGATTCGGCGGCGTCGGCGGCCGTCCTGCGGCGGTCGTCGTCGAGCAGTCCGCGCTCGGTCAGCTCGCGCTCCAGCAGCAGGATCGGATCGTGCCCCCGCCAGGTCTCGACCTCGCTGTCGCCCCGGTAGCGGGTGGCGTCGTCGGCGTTGGTGTGGGCGTCCATGCGGTAGGTGACGGCCTCGATCAGCGTCGGACCGCCACCGCGCCGGGCCCGGGCGACGGCCTCGCCGAGCACCTGGTGCACGGCGGCGGCGTCGTTGCCGTCGACCAGGCGGCCGGGCATGCCGTAGCCGACGGCCTTGTGGGCCAGGGAGGGCGCGGCGGTCTGCTTGGCCAGCGGCACGGAGATCGCGAAGCCGTTGTTCTGCACGAGGAAGACGACAGGGGCCTGCCACACCGCCGCGAAGTTCAGTGCCTCGTGGAAGTCGCCCTCGCTCGTGCCGCCGTCGCCGACCATGGCGAGCGCGACGACGTCGTCGCCCTTGAGACGGGCCGCGTGCGCCAGCCCCACAGCGTGCGGCAGCTGGGTGGCGAGCGGGGTGCACAGGGGCGCGATGCGGTGCTCGTACGGGTCGTAGCCGGTGTGCCAGTCGCCGCGCAGCAGGGTCAGGGCCTGCACGGGGTCGAGCCCGCGGGCGACGGCCGCGAGGGTGTCGCGGTAGCTCGGGAAGAGCCAGTCCCGCTCCTCCAGGGCCAGCGCGGCGGCGACCTCACACGCCTCCTGTCCGGTGCTCGACGGGTAGACGGCGAGCCGGCCCTGCTTGGTGAGAGCGGTCGCCTGGGCGTTGTACCGCCGGCCGCGGACGAGCTCCGCGTACAGCCGGAGCAGCAGCTCGGGGTCGGCCGCGGCGGCTGCCTCGGTGCCCAGCACGCGGAACGGCTCCGGGTCCGGGAGCAGGGGTGCGGGGTCGGTGCGGTGCTGCCAGGCCGGGGGCGGGGTGGGCCGGTAGACGGCAGCGTCACCGGGCAGCTCCTGGACCGTCATGCTGCTCTTTCTCAACGCGAGCACCTCCTCGTGGGAGCGCCGACGATCAACGAAGACGAAGGCGACGACGAATGCGAACGGGAGGCGTCGCGAGTGTGGCGCGCCTCACCTACCGATTGTTCGGTCGTGGACGCATTTTGGCTACAGGCGCGGGCAGCCTGTGGACAAACGGTTCTCCACAGCTTGAGATGGAGACAGGTCGTCCATGCTGGGAAGGCGGGGGGACATGCCGACTGAACAAATGGCCCAGGACGGGGACCGCGCGGAGCAGACGCCGCCGCCGCGCCCCCTGGACGCGATCGACCGCGACATCCTGCGGATGCTCCAGGCGGACGGCCGCGCGTCGATCCGTTCCGTGGCCGAGCGGGTGCACGTGTCGCGCGCCAACGCGTACGCACGGATCAACCGGCTCATCGACGACGGCGTGATCCGGGGCTTCAGCGCCCGCGTGAACCACGAGCGTGCGGGCCAGGGCGCGTCCGCCTACATCACGCTCAAGATCGTGCAGAACTCCTGGCGGACCGTGCGCGAACAGCTCCAGGCCCTGCCGGGAGCCGCGCACATCGCCCTGGTGAGCGGCGACTTCGACGTGCTGCTCCTCGTGCACACGCCCGACAACCGCACCCTGCGCGAACTGGTCCTGACCAGGCTGCAGTCCATCCCCGAGGTCCTGTCGACGCGCACGCTGCTGGTCTTCGAGGAGACGGACCTCGACCCGGTGCCCGGCCCGCCCGGCACGGCCGCCGGCCTGGCCCCCGACGCGGAACCGCCGGAGGGCCCGTAGGCGCAAGGGACGGCACGTGTGGCGCCTCAGGTACCGCCTGTCCGGAGTCCCGTCCGGGGGAACTGGTTCAGGCGCTGGGCAGGCCTGCGTGAACGTCCCTGGGAAGCCTCCCGCCGGAGACGGCTCAGGCGGGCACGTCCCTCCGCAGCCCGTCGAAGGCCATCCGCACGACCGCCTCGGCCACCTGCTCCCCGTCGTATCCGCCCGCGTGCGGGCGGTACCACTCGACGAGGGAGTTCACCATGCCGAAGAGCAGCCTCGTCGCCAGCCGGGTGTCCATGTCGGCGCGCAGGTCCCCCTCCGCGGCGGCCGCCTTCAGCAGGTCGGCGACCCGCTGGTCGAACTCACGGCGGCGTTCCATGGCCCACCGCTCGGTCTTCGTGTTGCCGCGGACGCGCAGCAGCAGCGTCACGTAGGGCAGTTCGGCCATGAGCACCTCGACGGTGCGCCGGGTGACGTACTCGACGCGCTCGACGGCCCGGCCCGCCACGGCGCCGTCCTCGTCGAGGATCGCGAACAGGGCGTCCAGGGCCCGGCTGACGGCCCGGCGCAGCAGCTCCTCCTTGCCCGCGACATGATGGTAGATCGAGGACTTGGAGATGCCCGCGGCCCGGGACAGGTGCTCCATCGACGTGCCGTCGTAGCCGCGCTCGTTGAAGATCCGCACCGCGACGGTCAGCAGGGTCTCGGGGGTGTACGTGTCCCGCTTGGGCGTGGTCATGATGCGTCCTCGAGCGGGGAGCCGTACGACCACTGGTGCAGTCCCAGCGTGCGCGCGTAACGGCCGGTCGGCACGGACTGGTGGAGGTTGGCCAGCAGCTCCCAGGCCCAGTCGCGCCCGAGCTTCTCGTTCCATTCGACCGGCCCCAGCGGGTAGTTGACGCCGAGCCGCATCGCGGTGTCGATGTCCTCGGCGGAGGCGACCCGCCGGGCGACGGCGTCCAGCGCGATGTCACCGAGCATCGCGACCGTACGGGCGACGATCATGCCGGGTATGTCGGGGAGGACGCTGACCCGCTTGCCGAGCGCCTGGAACAGGCCGGTGGCCTGCGCGAGGGTGTCCTGCTGGACATCGGCCGCCGCGGACAGGGCGATCCGGCCGGCCGTCCGGTAGTCGAGGGCGAGGTCGAAGTAGACGACGTCGCGGAACTCCGCCGCGATCTGCCCGTCCGCCAGCACCAGCTGCCCGCCGCTCGGCAGGATCAGCCGGGTGCCCGTGTCCTCGTCCTCCTGCCGCACGGTGATGCCCGCCTCGCGGATCATCCCGATCAGCTCTGCGGCGGGTCCGAGGTCGCCCTCGGCGATGACGTACTCCGGCGCGTCCTCGGGCCCCGCGTCGGGCGGCGCGGGCCGCGCGGCGCCCTCGGCGTACGAGAACCAGCCGTGGCCTGACTTGCGGCCGAGCCGGCGTGATTCGACGAGCCGGCGCTGGGCGAGGGACGGCTGGAACTTGGGGCTGTGGAAGAAGGACTCCCACACCGAGCGGGTGACGGCCTCGTTGACGTCCTGGCCGATCAGGTCGGTGAGCTCGAACGGGCCCATGGCGAAGCCGCCGCTCTCGCGCAGGATCGCGTCGATGGTGGCCGGGTCGATGCCGTGCTCCTCGTGGACGGCGAAGGCCTCGGCGTAGAAGGGCCTGGCTATGCGATTGACGATGAAGCCGGGCAGGTCGGCGCAGGGCACGGGCGTCTTGCCCCAGGCCGCGGCCGTCGCCCACGCGCGCGTGGCGGTCTCCTCGTCGGTGGCGTGACCGCTGACGACCTCGACCAGGGGGAGGAGGGGTGCGGGGTTGAAGAAGTGCAGGCCGACGAAGCGGCCCGGAGCGCGGAGGGCTCCCGCGACGGCTGTGACCGAGAGGGAGGAGGTGTTGGTCGCGAGCAGGCAGTCGTCGGCGACGATCTTCTCCAGCTCGGCGAAGAGCTCCTGCTTGACCGCCAGTTGTTCGAGGACCGCCTCGACGACGAGCGCGGCGTCGGCGAGCTCCGCCAGGTCCGCGGCGGGGACGAGACGCGCGCGGGCGGCGTCGCGCTCCCCGGCGTCCATGCGGCCCTTCTCGACCAGCCGGTCCAGGCGCGCGCCGATGGCCTCCGCGGCCTCACCGGCCCGGCCGGCCACGGCGTCGTAGAGCCGCACGGGGTGGCCCGCGACGAGGGCGACCTGCGCGATGCCCTGGCCCATGGTGCCGGTGCCGACGACGGCGACGGTGCGGCTGGTGTCGATGGCGGTCATGGAGCGATCCTCCCCGATGAGTTGTCCACAGCTTCGACAGGCCCCCTTGTACCGACCGATCGTTCGGTTACTCTAACTCTGTCACTAGTTCCCTGCCCAGCTCGACGAGGAGTTGGTCCGTCATGCAGCAGCTGACCGAGACCCACCGGCCCACGCTCGACCAGGCCCTCGAAGCGATCCGCACGCGCGCCTACTGGTCCCCGCACCCGGAGCACCCCAAGGCGTACGGCGAAAGCGCCCCCGCGGACGGCCTCGCGGCCTTCGAGGCGCTGCGCGGCACCCGCTTCGACCTGGACCAGCCGGGCACGGACGGCTGGACGGGCGGTGAGACCTCGCCGTACGGGCCGGAGCTGGGCATCGAATACCCCCACCCGGATCTGGACGTGCTGCTCCCCGCGATGCGCGCGGGCATGGCGGCCTGGCGCGAGGTCGGCCCCGAGACGCGCGCCCTGGTCTGCCTGGAGATCCTCTCCCGCATCAGCGCCCGCACCCACGAGTTCGCGCACGCGGTGATGCACACCAGTGGGCAGGCGTTCATGATGGCGTTCCAGGCAGGCGGCCCGCACGCCCAGGACCGCGGCCTGGAGGCCGTGGCGTATGCGTACGCGGAGCAGACCCGGACCCCGGCCGCGGCCGACTGGTCCAAGCCCCAGGGCAAGCGCGACCCCCTTGAGCTGCGCAAGACCTTCACGACGGCCGGCCGCGGCATCGCCCTGGTGATCGGCTGCAACACCTTCCCCACGTGGAACGGCTACCCCGGGCTGTTCGCCTCCCTGGCCACCGGCAACCCTGTCCTGGTCAAGCCGCACCCGCGCGCGGTGCTCCCCCTCGCCCTCACCGTGAAGGTGGCGCGCGAGGTCCTCGCCGAGGCGGGCTTCGACGCCAACCTGGTCTGCCTGGCCGCCGAGCGCCCGGGCGAGGGCATCGCGAAGACGCTGGCGACCCGCCCCGAGATCAGGATCATCGACTACACGGGCTCCACCGCCTTCGGGGACTGGCTGGAGGCCAACGCGCGCCAGGCGCAGGTCTACACCGAGAAGGCCGGCGTCAACACGGTCGTCGTCGACTCCACCGACGACTACAAGGGGATGCTGTCCAACCTGGCCTTCTCCCTGTCCCTGTACAGCGGCCAGATGTGCACCACCCCGCAGAACGTGCTGGTCCCCCGGGACGGCATCACCACCGATCAGGGCCCGAAGACGTACGACGAGGTGACGGCCGACCTCGCGGCGGCCGTCGGCGGTCTGCTCGGCGACGACGCCCGGGCCAATGCCCTCCTGGGTGCCCTGGTCAACCCCGACGTGAAGGCCCGTCTGGAGGCGGCGGCCGAGCTCGGCGAGGTGGCGCTCCCCTCGCGCGAGGTGGTCAATCCGGAGTTCCCGGACGCGACCGTGCGCACTCCGGTGATCGTCAAGCTCGACGGCGCCCGCAAGTACTGGGAGGCGCAGGACGCGGAGCCCGCGTTCCTCTCCGAGTGCTTCGGCCCCGTGTCGTTCGTAGTGGCCATGGACTCGACGGCAGACGCGCTGGACCTGCTGCGGCGCACGGTCCGCGACAAGGGCGCCATGACGGTCGGGGCGTACACCACGTCCGAGGAGACGGAGCGCGCGCTCGAAGAGGTCTGCCTCGACGAGTCGGCCCAGCTCTCGCTGAACCTGACCGGCGGCGTGTACGTCAACCAGACCGCGGCGTTCTCCGACTTCCACGGCTCCGGCGGCAACCCCGCGGCGAACGCCGCCCTGTGCGACGGCGCGTTCGTCTCGAACCGCTTCCGTGTGGTCGAGGTACGGCGCCAGGCCTGACGCGCCCGGCGGGCCGGTCAGTCGCCGGCCCGCCGCGCCCGGAAGGAAAGTCCGCCCTCAGGGCAGCGGCACGTCCGCGTGCCGCTGCACCCATGCGTGCATGGCGATGGCCGCCGCAGCGCCCGCGTTGATCGACCGCGTGGAGCCGAACTGCGCGATCGAACAGACCATCGCCGCGTGTTCGCGCGCCTCCGGCGTCAGCCCCGGTCCCTCCTGGCCGAAGAGCAGCACACAGCGGCGCGGCAGCTCGGTCCGCTCCAGCGGCACGGCGCCCGGCAGGTTGTCGATGCCGATGATCGGCAGGTCTTCCGAGGCCGCCCATGCGGTCAGGGACGCCGTGTCCGGGTGGTGGCGCACATGCTGGTACCGGTCGGTGACCATGGCCCCGCGCCGGTTCCAGCGCCGGCGGCCCACGATGTGGATCTCGTTCGCGAGGAAGGCGTTCGCGGTACGCACCACGGACCCGATGTTGAAGTCATGGCCCCAGTTCTCGACGGCCACATGGAAGCCGTGCCTCCGAGTGTCCAGATCGGCGACGATCGCCTCACGCGTCCAGTACCGGTACCGGTCGACGACGTTGCGGCGGTCGCCCTCGGCCAGGAGCTTCGGGTCGTACCGCTCGTCCTGCGGCCACGGCAGGGGGTGCGGTCCCACGCCGACCTCGGGGCCGTAGCCCTCGTCGTACTGCATCGGTTCCTCGGTGGTGCTCACCCGACGAGCGTACGGGGCACCTCGCCGCTCTCCCGTTCCGGCTGCCCCTGGGCCGGCCTCCGCGAGAACACCCGGTCCCGCGCCCGGGCCGCCCGCGCACCGAGCCACAGCAGGAACGCGGTCGGCAGGAAGACGGCGTCGGCGGCGATCATGGCGAGCGAGAAGACCGGCAGCCCGAGCAGCACGGCGATGCCCGCGTGCTCCAGCATCATGGCGACCAGCAGGACGTTCTTGACCCGCCGGTTGATGAGGGTGAACGGGAACGCGACCTGGACCGCGACCGTGGCGTAGGTGAGCACCAGCATAAGCAGACCACTGGTGGCCAGCGCGTCGGAGAGGGCCGGCCACGGCGTGAAGTAGTCGAGCTTGAGCGGGTAGTACAGGGCCGTCCCGTCCTGCCAGCGCGTGCCCTGGATCTTGTACCAGCCGGCGGTCGCGTAGATCAGACAGACCTCGGCCATGATCACGACGAGAGCGCAGTTGTGGACGACGTTGGCCAGGACGTCGAGCAGCAGGCGCGGCTGGCTTCGGGGGGCCTCCCGGGAGAGCAGCCACCACAGCCCCTGGGCCGCCCACAGCAGCCACAACAGCCAGAGCACCCGGCCGGGCCCGTTGAGGAAGGTACCGACGAGCAGCCCGACTCCGAGCACCGCCCACATCAGGGGTCCGACGCGGTCCCGAAGGGGCACGCCGGGCAGTGCGCGCGCCGCGCGGCGGGCGTCGAGCGACCAGACCTGGGCGCAGCGCGTGAAGACCAGGTATATCGCCATCAGGTGGACGACATTGTCGCCGCCGTCGCCGACGAAGATCGAGCGGTTCTGCAGGGACAGCACGCCGAACATGAACAGCGCGGACGCGGCGCGGGTGCGCCAGCCGAGTATGAGCAGCACGCTCGCGACTATGGACAGGCCGTAGACGGTCTCGAACCAGAGGCCGCTGTCCGACCACAGCAGGCCGGTGAAGGCGTTGTTGTTGGCGACCAGCTCCCGGCCCATGTCCCAGCTCCAGGGGCCGCCGGGCCCGTAGAGCTGATGACGGTTCGGCAGCTCGACCAGCAGGAAGAGCAGCCAGGTGGTGCCGAACCCGATCCGGACGATCGCGGTCTGGTAGGGCCCGAAGGCCGTCGCCGTGACGCGCTGGACGATGCGGGCCGCGCCGCGCTCCACAGTGGTGGTACTCACCTGCCCGCCTCCTTCTCGCCGTTGTCCACACCGGCGGGCAGATCGGCCGCAGTGATCGTCCACCACGGCATGATCCGGTGGACGGGCCGGGTGTCCGTCCTCTCGCCGCTCCACGCGGGCGCTTCGATCGCACGGGTCGACGACCTGAGCTGGACGCGCTGGACGGGGCCTCCCAGGTCCATGCCGTCCAGCCGCAGCATCACGATGCGGCGCATGTACCGCTCGGAGAGCCTGCCGCGCAGGCCGTTGGGGCGGGCCTCGTTGTCGTGGGAGCCGAGGAAGAAGTCCCAGCCGCGGCGCAGCTGGTTCTGGTCGATGTGGCTGGGGACGAGGCTGCCGCGAATGGCCTCACCGTCCTGTGCGGACAGATCGAGCCATTCACTGGTCCGGCGGCTGCCGTCTTCGGCGGTGTACTCGGCCCGCACCTGCACGGCGATGTTCTGCTGGAGCGGATTGGGGGCGAAAAGCTTCCAGTTCTGTTCGAACTCGGGGTAGACCCAATGCTGGACCGCCTCACCATGGCTCTTCGTGACCGTGTTGGAGGGGGCGACGTGGAGGAAGACCATGGTGAGGTGGACGCACGCGAAGGCGGCGACGAGCGCGAGGAAGACAGCCGCAGCGACCTGGTACGGGAGGGACAGCGCGGCGATGCCGCGGTCGGGGCCGGAAGGTTCCGGGCCGCTCGGGGCGACGCCCGCCTCGGCCGGACCGATCGGGGGCGGGCCGGATGGGTCGACCTTGACCGGTATCGCGTCCCCTTCCGGCGACCGCGGCGCGGGCGGCCCGGAGCCGAGGCTCCCTCCCGTGCCGTCCCTGTGCTCGAAGGACTCCATCCCCGCCCCGATCCCCTGTCGTACGCCTCGGTTATCCACAGGCTTGACACCTTAAGGGCCGTCGACCCACCATTGAAGTCGATGAACCGAACGATCGGTCGGTAGGGGGCCCGGATGACGACAGTGACACCGGAGGCGTACGAGGCGGCGTTCGACGCCGCCGTGGCCGCCGATGAGCGCATCGAGCCGCGCGACTGGATGCCGGACGCGTACCGGGCCTCGCTCGTCCGCCAGATGGCCCAGCACGCGCACTCGGAGATCATCGGCATGCAGCCGGAGGCCAACTGGATCACGCGGGCGCCCTCGCTGCGCCGCAAGGCGATCCTGATGGCCAAGGTCCAGGACGAGGCCGGTCACGGCCTCTACCTCTACAGCGCCGCCGAGACCCTGGGCACCAGCCGCGACGAGCTGCTCGACAAGCTCCACGCCGGCCGCCAGAAGTACTCGTCGATCTTCAACTACCCGACCCTGACCTGGGCGGACGTCGGCGCCATCGGCTGGCTCGTCGACGGCGCCGCGATCACCAACCAGGTCCCCCTCTGCCGCTGCTCCTACGGTCCGTACGCCCGTGCGATGGTCCGGATCTGCAAGGAGGAGTCCTTCCACCAGCGCCAGGGCTACGAGCTGCTGCTCACCCTGTCCCAGGGCACGCCGGAGCAGCACGCGATGGCACAGGACGCCGTGGACCGCTGGTGGTGGCCCTCGCTGATGATGTTCGGCCCGCCGGACGACGCCTCCGCGCACTCCGCCCAGTCCATGGCCTGGAAGATCAAGCGGCATTCGAACGACGAGCTGCGCCAGCGCTTCGTCGACATCTGCGTCCCGCAGGCCGAGGCGCTCGGCCTGACGCTCCCCGACCCGGACCTCCGGTGGAACGAGGAGCGGGGCCACTACGACTTCGGGGCGATCGACTGGTCCGAGTTCCAGGAAGTCCTCAAGGGCAACGGGCCGTGCAACGAACAGCGGATCAGCCAGCGCCGCCGGGCGCACGCGGCGGGCGCCTGGGTCCGCGAAGCGGCCACGGCGTACGCCGAGAAGCACAGACCAGCAGCACCGCACACCGAGCCCGGGGAGGCGACCGCATGAGCAGCTCGACCGAATGGCCGCTGTGGGAGGTCTTCGTGCGCTCGCGCCGCGGCCTGTCCCACACGCACGCGGGCAGCCTGCACGCCCCGGACGCCGACATGGCCCTGAGGAACGCGCGCGACCTCTACACCCGGCGCAGCGAGGGCGTCTCGATCTGGGTGGTGCCCTCCGCCACGATCACCGCCTCCTCGCCGGACGAGAAGGACCCGTTCTTCGACCCGGCCGCCGACAAGCCGTACCGCCACCCGACCTTCTACGAGATCCCCGAAGGAGTGAAGCACCTGTGAGCAGCACGCCCGTGCACACCGCGGCCCTGGCGCTCGGCGACGACGCGCTGGTGCTCTCGCACCGGCTGGGGGAGTGGGCCGGCCACGCTCCCGTCCTCGAGGAGGAGGTGGCCCTCGCCAACATCGCCCTCGACCTGCTGGGCCAGGCCAGGGTGCTGCTCTCACTCGTCGGTGACGAGGACGAGCTCGCGTACCTGCGCGAGGAGCGCGAGTTCCGCAATCTCCAGTTGGTCGAGCAGCCGAACGGCGACTTCGCCCACACCATCGCCCGCCAGCTCTACTTCTCCGGCTACCAGGTCATGCTCTACGAGACCCTCGCCGCCGGTGACGGCCCCTTCTCCGGACTCGCGGCGAAGGCGGTCAAGGAGGTCGCGTACCACCGCGACCACGCCGAGCACTGGGCCGCGCGACTGGGTGACGGGACCCCGGAGAGCCAAGAGCGCATGCAGGCGGCGTGCGAGGCGCTGTGGCGGTTCACCGGCGAGATGTTCCAGCCGGTCGAGGGCCTGGACGTCGAGTGGGAGGCGCTGGAGTCGGCCTGGCTGGAGTACGTCACCGGCGTGCTGAGGCAGGCGACGCTGACCGTGCCGGACGGGCCGCGCAAGGGCGCCTGGTCGGCCGGGGCAGGCCGCCAGGGCCTGCACACGGAGCCGTTCGGCCGGATGCTCGCCGAGATGCAGCATCTGCGCCGGAGTCATCCGGGGGCGTCATGGTGACCGGGACACAGGAGCCGCCCGCCGGTGACACGGCGCTGGAGGCGGAGCTGCGCAGACTGGCCGGGTCCGTTCCCGACCCCGAGCTGCCGGTGCTGACTCTGGAGGAGCTGGGAGTGCTCCGCGGGGTCCACCTGGTCGGCCCGGACCGTGTCGAGGTCGAGCTGACCCCGACGTACACGGGCTGCCCGGCCGTCGAGGCGATGACCGCGGACATCGAACGAGTGCTGCACGACCACGGGATGGCGGACGTCTCGGTCGTCAAGGTGCTCTCCCCCGCCTGGTCCACGGACGACATCAGCGAGGAAGGGCGGCGCAAGCTGCGCGAGTTCGGCATAGCGCCGCCGCGCCCCCACCGTGCTGAGGGACCGGTGCAGCTGACGCTCGCCGTGCGCTGCCCGCACTGCGGGTCGACCGAGACCGAGCTGCTCAGCCGGTTCTCCTCGACGGCGTGCAAGGCCCTGCGCCGCTGCGTCTCCTGCCGCGAACCTTTCGACCACTTCAAGGAGCTGTAGATGTTCCATCCGCTCCGGGTCGGCGCCGTCGAGCAGCTCACCGACGACTCGGTGGCCGTCACCTTCGAGGTGCCGCCCGAGCTGCACGAGACCTTCCGCCACACCCCGGGACAGCATCTGGCCGTGCGCCGGGTCGTGGACGGCGAGGAGATCCGGCGCACGTACTCGATCTGCTCCGCGGCCGTCCCCGCCGGCGGCGTCCCCGTGCTGCGCGTGGGCATCCGCCTGGTCGACGGCGGCGAGTTCTCGACGTACGCCCTCAAGGAGCTGGCCGTCGGCGACGTCGTCGAGGTCATGCCTCCGATGGGCCGGTTCCTCCTGCCGCCCCGCCCCGGGCACTTCGCCGCGGTGGTCGGCGGCAGCGGCATCACGCCGGTCCTGTCCATGGCCGCGACTCTGCTCGCCGAGGAGCCGGACGCCCGGTTCTGTCTGATCCGCAGCGACCGCACGGCGGCATCGACGATGTTCCTGGAGGAGGTCGCCGACCTCAAGGACCGCTTCCCGGACCGCTTCCACCTGGTCACCGCGCTGTCCCGGGAGGAGCAGCAGTCGGGACTGCCGTCCGGCCGGCTGGACCGGGAGCGGCTGACGGCCCTCCTGCCGGCGCTGCTGCCGGTGGCGGACGTGGACGGCTGGTTCCTGTGCGGGCCCTTCGGACTCGTGCGGGGAGCCGAGCAGGCCCTCCTCGGACTCGGAGTGGACCGCGGGCGCATCCATCAGGAGATCTTCCACGTGGACGACGGCTCGGCCCCGGTCGCCGCTCCGGTGGTGGCCCCCGCCCATGCGTCCCTGACAGCGACACTCGACGGCCGGTCCGGTACATGGCCGGTGCAGGAAGGGGAGTCGCTGCTGGAAACCGTGCTGCGCAGTCGTGCGGACGCTCCGTACGCCTGCAAGGGCGGCGTCTGCGGCACCTGCCGCGCCTTCCTGGTCTCCGGAGACGTCCGCATGGACCGCAACTTCGCTCTGGAGCCGGAGGAGACCGAGGCGGGCTACGTCCTCGCGTGCCAGTCCCATCCGGCCACAGCGGAGGTGGAGTTGGACTTCGACCGCTGACCCGGTCCGTCCCGGACCCGCCCCGAAAATCGCCCTGCCCGCATTCCGCCCCGCACGTGCTGTGTTCATTTCCGGCACGGTGCCCTATCTTGACGCTCCGTCAGATATGGCCTCCACCGGTGCCGTTGTGCTGGTGCGTGCGGGAGGACGGGACAGTGGACTTCACCTTCACCGAGGAGCAGCAAGCGGCCGTGGAGGCCGCCCGGGCCGTCTTTTCGGACGTGGCGCCTGAGGCGGTGCCCAGCCCGGCACTGACGCCGGGCGCGGTGGCCGATGACGTCGACCGCGCCTTGTGGGCCGGTCTCGCGCGTGCGGACCTGCTCGGCCTGGTCCTGCCGACGGAGCACGGCGGAGCGGGCCTGGACCCGATCGCCCTGTGCCTGGTGCTGCGCGAGGCCGGGAAGGTGCTGGCCAGGGTGCCCCTGCTGGAGACAAGCGCGGTCGCCATGGCGGTGGCCCGGCACGGCAGCCCTGCTCTGCGCGCCGAGATCCTCCCCCGGGTCGTCCGCGGTGAGCTGATCCTGACGGCCGGGGCGAACGGCCGCACCGGCCACGATCCCGCCGAGCTCGCCGTGGCCGCGCGCCGGACGGATGGGTCCGGATGGGTGCTCGACGGGGTGCAGACCGGCGTGCCCTGGGCCCAGTGCGCGGACCGGATCGCCGTACCCGCGCACACCGACGACGGGCGTGCCCTGTTCGCCCTGGTCCCCCAGGACGCCGCTGGGCTCTCGCTCGCGGAGCAGATCTCCACCAACGGCGAGCTGTTCGCCGAGGTCACCCTGGACTCCGTCCGGGTGGACGGCTCCGCCGTCGTCGACGCGGACGGCTCGTGGGAACGGCTGCACGGGCTCCTGGCGACCGGCACGTGCGCGATGGCGCTGGGCCTCGGCGAAGCGGTGCTCACGATGACGAGCCGCTACACGGCGAAGCGCGAACAGTTCGGCTTCCCCTTGGCGACGTTCCAGGCGGTCGCCGTCCAGGCGGCCGACCGCTACATCGACCTGCGCGCCATGGAGGCCACCCTGTGGCAGGCCGCCTGGCGCCTGACCGAGCCGGAGGAGGCTGGTGCGTCCGGCACGGCGTCCGCCGTCGCTCTGCCCGTCACGGCCGACGTGTCGGTGGCCAAGATCTGGGCGTCCGAAGGGGTGCGCCGGGTGGTGCAGACAGCCCAGCATCTGCACGGCGGCCTCGGCGCGGACACCGACTATCCGCTCCACCGCTTCCATGCCTGGGCAAAGCAGCTGGAACTCTCCCTCGGCCCGGCCGCCGCCCACGAAGAGACCCTCGGCGATCTGCTCGCCGCCCATCCGCTCGGCTAGCGGCTCACACTGGAGGCCACGTCCCCTCCACGACCGACCGCCCGGCCGCCCGGCCGTCAGCTGCCGGCCGTAGCCGGTCGTCCGCCGCATACGGAACCGGTGCGGGCGCCGCCGCTGACCGGGCGCCGCCGCCCGGCCGCGATCACAGCACGAAGGCCGGGGCCCCGCCCTCGGTCACCATCGGGCGGCCCGCGCCGTCCCAGGCGAGCATGCCGCCGTCGATGTTCACCGCGTCGATGCCCTGCTGCACCAGGTACTGGGTCACCTGCGCGGAACGCCCGCCCACCCGGCACATCACATAGGCGCGACGTCCGTCCGCCACCGCCTCGGTCACCTCGCCGAAGCGGGCGACGAAGTCGCTCATCGGGACGTGCAGCGCCCCCTCGACGTGACCGGCCGCCCACTCGTCGGCCTCACGGACGTCCAGCACCAGACCGTCGGCCGGTACAGCCGCGGCTTCCACGGAGGGCAGCGGGGCGAAGTTCATGGGGCAATGCCTTCTCTCGTACGTACACGGCGGCGGGGGGCCGCCTGCGGGCCTCGAAAAAAACCTACTCCACCAGGCCGGCCAGTTCCTTCTCCCGCTCGGCGACCTGCGCGAGCAACTGCTCGGCGATCTCGTCGAGCAGCGCGTCCGGGTCGTCGGGCGCCATCCGCAGCATCGCGCCGATGGCGCTCTCCTCCAGCTCCTTGGCGACCGTGGTGAGCAGTTCCTTGCGCTGCGAGAGCCACTCCAGCCGGGCGTAGAGCTCCTCGCTCTCGCTGAGCTGCGGCTCAGGCGTCACCGGACCGGCCTCCCACTCCTCGGCCAGCTCCCTCAGCCGGACCTCGTCACCGAGGCCGTAGGCGGCGTTCACCCGGGCGATGAACTCGTCGCGCCGGGCCCGCTCCGTCTCGTCCTGTGCCAGGTCCGGATGCGCCTTGCGCGCGAGCTCCCGGTAGAGCTTGCGGGCCTCTTCACTGGGCCGCACCCGCTTGGGGGCGCGCACCGGCTGCTCGGTGAGCATCGCGGCGGCCTCGGGGGACAGTCCGTCGCTGTCCACCCAGCCGTGGAACAGCTCGTCGACGCCGGGCATCGGCATCACCATGGCCCGGGCCTCCTGCGCCTTGCGCAGGTCCTCCGGGTCGCCGCTGCGTGCCGCCCGGGCCTCGGCGATCCGGGCGTCCAGCTCGTCCAGCCGCGCGTACATCGGTCCGAGCTTCTGGTGGTGCAGCCGGGAGAAGTTCTCCACTTCCACCCGGAACGTCTCCAGCGCGATCTCGAACTCGATCAGCGCCTGCTCGGCCACACGCACCGCCTGTGCGAGCCGGGCCTCGGGCCTCGGCTGTGCGTCCTGGTGCGCGTCGCGCTCTTCGTCGTTCCGGGTGGTCGGTCCCCCGGCGGCTTCCTGGGTCACCCGTCCAGACTACGGGCGCGGCGGGCCGCCCGGTCACACCCCCAGCTCGGCGGCTATGCGCCCGCTCTTGATCGCGGCCAGCAGATCCGCATGGTCCGCCTCGGTCCTGTCCGCGTAGGTGACGGCGAAGCACGCGACGGCCTCGTCGAACTCCTCGCTCTTGCCGCAGTAGCCGGCCAGGAGCCGCGGATCGGCACTGTGGGCGTGCGCCCGCGCCAGCAGCGCGCCGGTCATCCGTCCGTAGTCGTCGACCTGGTCGGGCGCCAGAGCGGCGGGATCCACGCTGCCCTTGCGGTTCCGGAACTGCCGCACCTGGAACGGCCGCCCGTCCACCGTCGTCCAGCCGAGCAGGATGTCGCTGACCACCTGCATCCGCTTCTGACCGAGCACCACGCGCCGTCCCTCGTGCTCCACCTGCCGCACCGGGAAGCCGGCGGCGCGCAGATGCGGCTCCAGCGCCGAGGCCCGCGCCTCCTTCACCTGCAGCACCAGCGCGTCGCCCCGGTGATCGAGCAGCAGCACCACGTACGACCGTGTGCCGACGCTTCCGGTGCCCACCACGCGGAAAGCGACGTCGTGGATCGCGTACCGCGCGAGCAGCGGCAGCCGGTCCTCGGAGACCGTGGCCAGGTACGGGCCGAGGGACGCGGCGACCATCGACGCCTCTTCGTCCGGCACCCGCCGCAGGACAGGCGGCGCGTCCACGAAGCGGCGGCCGGCCTCGCCGCCCTCGCCCGTCACCGGCTCCGTGGACCTCGCGGCGAAGCGGGCGCTGGTGTTGTTGCGGGCCTTCTCGGCGACACGCTCCAGAGTGCCGAGCAGATCCCGCGCGTCCGTGTGCGAGACGAGCTCCTCGTCGGCGATGGCGTTCCACGCGTCCAGTGCCGGCAGCTTCGCCAGCAGCCTCATGGTGCGGCGGTAGGCGCCCACGGCGTCGAAGGCAGCCGCCCTGCAGACGTCCTCGTCCGCCCCCGCCACCCGGCCGGCCAGCACCAGCGACACCGCCAGCCGCTTGACGTCCCATTCCCAGGGTCCGACGACGGTCTCGTCGAAGTCGTTGAGGTCGATCACCAGCCGGCCGCGGGCGTCCCCGTAGAGGCCGAAGTTCGCGGCATGCGCGTCGCCGCAGATCTGGGCTCCGATCCCGGTCACGGGGGTGCCCACCAGGTCGTGCGCCATCAGTCCGGCCGAGCCCCGCAGGAAGGCGAACGGCGAGGCCGCCATCCTCCCCACCCGTATCGGGGTCAGCTCGGGCACGCGGCCACGGCTGGACTCCTCCACCGCCCGCGTGGCATCGGGCCGCCCGGTCGTGAGGACGAGCGAATCGTGCCCGGACCGCGGCACCCGCGCCCGCAGCGCCTTGCCCAGGTCCTTCGGCGAACCGCCGGCCGCCGTGCCCTTTGTCACCCTGCGGGGAGCGAATCCGGGCACTTCCGGGATGCGCTCACCGGCCCCTCCGCCCGCCACGCCGCTCTCCGGCCGCTGCGGCGGCACCAACATCTCGGTCTCGTCCATGCCGCGGCCTCCCCCGGCGTCGTACGCCCTCAACATCAACTGCCAAGACCGTACCGCCGGGCCACAACAGCCGTCTGCCCCTGTGGAAAACCCTGTCCGCCGCTCTTCGGCCGCTCATGTGGCCACCGACACGGAGCCCGTCATGTCCCGCCACCAAGGCGCGTTCGGCCCGTGATGTTCCACGTGAAACATCGAGCCGCGCCCCCGCCGACACACCCGGCCGCCCGCAGAGGCCGGGCCGACGACGGGCACAACGAGAAACGGGCCCCCACCGGGACTTTCGTCCGGTGGAGACCCGTCTCCATGGTGCGCGAGGGGGGAGTTGAACCCCCACGCCCTTGCGGGCACTGGAACCTGAATCCAGCGCGTCTGCCTATTCCGCCACCCGCGCATTGGGTGTTGCCGTCGGGCGCTTCACCGTTCCGGCGCTGCCCCCTGGCGACATGCAGAAGATTAGCACGCTGCACAGGGTGGATTCACATCCGTTGTTTCGGGGCCCCTCGGAACGAACAGGGAACGGGACGAGGGAGCGGGAACGACGAGCGGCCTGCCCCCACTCCTCCTTGATGTACCCAGGGTGCGGGACACTGTTCTCAGGCCGCCTCTACGATCCGTGTGAGAGGTGACACTCATCGACGGGGCAGACAAGGGGAACCAGCCGATTTCCCGACGCGTGGATACGATCTGTAAGCAGTACCAGGGCGACAACGACGGAGGAGGTGCCCCATGGGAGTCCTGAAGCGTTTCGAGCAGCGTCTCGAAGGCCTGGTCAACGGCACCTTCGCCAAGGTGTTCAAGTCCGAGGTCCAGCCTGTCGAGATCGCGGGCGCCCTCCAGCGCGAGTGCGACAACAACGCGACGATCTGGAACCGAGAGCGGACGGTCGTCCCCAATGACTTCATCGTCGAGCTCAGCGCGCCCGACTTCGAGCGGCTGAGCCCGTACTCGGGCCAGCTCGGCGACGAGCTGTCCGGCCTCGTCCGCGACTACGCCAAGCAGCAGCGCTACACCTTCATGGGCCCGATCAAGGTCCATCTGGAGAAGGCGGACGACCTCGACACCGGTCTGTACCGCGTGCGCAGCCGCACTCTGGCGTCGAGTACGTCACAAAACGCCGGCGCACCCGCCGCTCCGCAGGGCGCACCCCGCGGCGGCTACGGCTACCCTCCCCCTGCCTACGGCGGGGGGACCCCCATCGCCGGCGCACCGCCCATGCCTGCCGCGCCGCCGCCCGGCATGCCCGGCGACCGGCGCCCCGGCCCCGCGGCCGGTCAGCGCGTGCCCGGCCCGGGCGCCCTGCCGAACGCACAGGTACGCCGCTGGATCGAGATCAATGGCACACGCCATCAGATCTCCCGCCCGACGCTGGTGCTGGGTCGCAGCACCGACGCCGATGTGCGGATCGACGACCCCGGCGTATCGCGCCGGCACTGTGAGATCCGGACCGGAACGCCCTCGACGATCCAGGATCTCGGGTCCACCAACGGCATCGTGGTGGACGGGCAGCACACCACCCGCGCTACGCTCCGCGACGGCTCGCGGATCGTCGTGGGCAGCACCACCATCGTTTACCGGCAAGCCGAAGGGTGAAGCGGGGGCAATGTCAGAGCTGACCCTGACGGTCATGCGGCTAGGTTTCCTGGCTGTTCTGTGGCTGTTCGTGATCGTGGCCGTTCAGGTCATCCGCAGCGACCTGTTCGGGACGCGCGTCACGCAGCGCGGCTCGCGCCGCACGGCGGACGCCCGTCCCCAGCAGGCGCGTCAGGCCGCTGCGCCGCAGCAGCAGCAGCGCCAGCAGGCGGGCGGCCGCCAGCGCAGGGGGGCGCCCACGAAGCTCGTCGTCTCGGAGGGCAGCCTCACGGGCACCACGGTCGCCCTCCAGGGCCAGACGATCACTCTGGGCCGCGCGCACGACTCCACCATCGTGCTGGACGACGACTACGCCTCCAGCCGGCATGCCAGGATCTACCCCGATCGAGACGGCCAGTGGATCGTCGAGGATCTCGGGTCCACCAACGGCACCTATCTCGACCGGACCCGGCTCACCACCCCGACACCGATTCCGCTGGGCGCGCCGATCCGCATCGGCAAGACCGTCATCGAGCTGCGGAAGTAGTACGACAATGAGCGAGCGGAGCGAGCGAGTCGCAGCGGTCCCCACGGGCGACCGGCACGGACTCCCGACCGGAGGGTGGGCAGTGTGGCTCGAGACCGGCTGGCGCGACAGTCAAGCGGCGAGCCGACGGGCGAGGTGCGCATGAGTCTTTCTCTGCGTTTCGCCGCGGGATCGCACAAGGGCATGATCCGCGAGGGCAACGAGGACTCCGGTTACGCCGGCCCGCGCCTGCTCGCCATCGCCGACGGCATGGGCGGCCAGGCCGCCGGCGAGGTCGCCTCCTCCGAGGTCATCTCCACGCTCGTCACGCTCGACGACGACGTTCCCGGCTCCGACATCCTCACCTCGCTCGGCAGCGCCGTGCAGCGCGCGAACGACCAGCTCCGGATGATGGTCGAGGAGGACCCCCAGCTCGAGGGCATGGGCACCACGCTCACCGCGCTCCTGTGGACCGGTCAGCGCCTCGGCCTCGTCCACGTCGGCGACTCGCGCGCGTACCTGCTGCGCGACGGCGTGCTGACCCAGATCACGCAGGACCACACCTGGGTGCAGCGGCTCGTCGACGAGGGTCGCATCACCGAGGAGGAAGCCACCACCCACCCGCAGCGCTCCCTGCTGATGCGCGCGCTGGGCAGCGGCGACCATGTCGAGCCCGACCTCTCCATCCGCGAGGTCCGCGCCGGCGACCGCTACCTGATCTGCTCCGACGGCCTCTCCGGCGTCGTCTCCCACCAGACGATGGAGGAGACGCTCGCCAGCTACCAGGGCCCGCAGGAGACCGTGCAGGACCTGATCCAGCTCGCCCTGCGAGGCGGCGGTCCCGACAACATCACGTGCATCGTCGCGGACGTCCTCGACACCGACTCCGGGGACACGCTGGCCGGACATCTGAGCGACACCCCGGTCGTCGTCGGCGCGGTCGCCGAGAACCAGCACCAGCTGAACGACGGCGGCGCCATGCAGACCCCGGCCGGCCGCGCGGCGGGCCTCGGCCGCCCCTCGGCGGCGCAGGCTCCCAGCGGCAGCTTCGGCCCGCCCGGATCCGGCGACGGGTACGGCGGCATGCCGCCGGAGGGCTCCTTCGGGTCCTACACCGACGACGACTTCGTCAAAGGGCGCGGCGGCCGCAAGTGGCTGAAGCGGTCGTTCTTCGTCGCCCTCGCCCTCGCGGTCGTGGGCGGCGGACTGTACGGCGGCTACCGCTGGACCCAGACCCAGTACTACGTCGGCTCGAAGGACGAGCACGTCGCGCTCTACCGGGGCATCAGCCAGGACCTCGCCTGGGTCTCGCTCTCGGATGTGGAGAAGGACCACCCCGAGATCGAACTCAAGTACCTACCGCCCTACCAGCGCAAGCAGGTGGAGGCGACGATCACCGAGGACAGCCTCGGCAAGGCCAGAGCCAAGGTCGACGAGCTCGCCCGCCAGGCGACCGCCTGCAAGAAGGACGAGCAGCGCCGCGAGGCGGCCGACCGCGCCAGCACCCCACCGCCCGGTGAGGGCGAGGGCGAGGCCGACGGCGCCGCCGGGACGCCCACCACGCCCACCACGCAGACCTCCAAGACCAAGCCGAACGCAGCCGCTCCCTCTCCGGGTCCCACCCTCTCGGAGGAGGAGCAGAAGCTGGCCTCGAACTGCGGCAAGCAGTAACAGGGCCGTAGGGGGCCTTCTCCACCATGAGCGTTGTCACCAACACGACCACGATCGGCGCGATCGACGCACCGAGCCGACGGAACACCGAGCTGATGCTGCTCGGGTTCGCCGTCGCGATTCCGGTGTTCGCCTACCTCAACGCCGGGCTCGCTCTCGACGGCGAGGTGCCCACGGGCATGCTCGGCTACGGGCTCGGCCTCGGTCTGCTCGCAGGCGTCGCTCACCTCGTGGTGCGCAAGTTCGCCAAGTACGCGGACCCGCTGCTGCTGCCGCTGGCGACGCTGCTGAACGGACTCGGCCTGGTGCTGATCTGGCGCCTCGACCAGTCACCGCGGCTTCAGGCACGTGCCGACTTCTCCGCGCAGGCCACCAACCAGCTGATGTACTCGGCTCTCGGTGTCGCTCTGTTCGTCGGTGTGCTGCTGATGCTGAAGGACCACCGCATCCTTCAGCGCTACACGTACATCTCGATGGCGGCGGCACTCGTTCTGCTGCTGCTTCCGCTCGTTCCCGGCCTCGGCGCGAACGTCTTCGGCGCCAAGATCTGGATCCGCGTCGGCGGCTTCTCGATCCAGCCCGGCGAGTTCGCGAAGATCGTCATCGCGGTCTTCTTCTCCGGCTACCTCATGGTGAAACGGGATGCGCTGGCGCTGGCCAGCCGCCGTTTCATGGGGCTCTACCTGCCGCGCGGCCGCGACCTCGGACCGATCCTGACGATCTGGGCCATGAGCCTGCTCGTGCTGGTCTTCGAGAACGACCTCGGTACCTCGCTGCTGTTCTTCGGCATGTTCGTGATCATGCTGTACGTCGCCACCGAGCGGACCAGCTGGATCGTCATGGGTCTGCTGATGTCCGCGGGCGGTGCGGTCGTCGTCTCGCAGTTCGCGAGCCACGTCCAGTCCCGTGTGGCCGCCTGGCTCGACCCCTTCGGGTGCCTGGAGACCGCACCCGAAGGCACCAACATGGCCTACGCCTGTGACCAGATGACGCAGGTCCTCATGTCCTTCGGCGCCGGCGGAACCCTCGGCACCGGTCTGGGGCAGGGCGACTCCGACCTCATCGGCTTCGCCGCCAACTCCGACTTCATCTTCGCCACCGTCGGCGAGGAGCTCGGTCTCGCCGGCGCCATGGCCTTCCTCCTGCTGTACGGCCTGCTCATCGAGCGGGGTGTCCGCACGGCGCTCGCCGCCCGGGACCCGTTCGGCAAGCTGTTCGCGATCGGCCTGTCCGGCGCCTTCGCGCTCCAGGTGTTCGTCGTCGCCGGCGGTGTGATGGGCCTCATCCCGCTGACCGGTATGACCCTGCCGTTCCTCGCCGCCGGCGGTTCCTCCGTGATCGCCAACTGGGCCCTGATCGGCATCCTGATCCGGATCAGCGACACGGCGCGCCGTCCCGCGCCCGCGCCCGCCCCGTCCCCCGACGCCGAGATGACCCAGGTGGTCCGACCGTGAACAAGCCCCTGCGCCGGATCGCGATCTTCTGCGGGCTGCTCGTCCTCGCCCTGCTCATCCGGGACAACTGGCTCCAGTACGTCCGGGCCGACGAGCTCAACACGCACAAGCTCAACCGCCGTGTCCAGATCGAGCGCTACGCCCACGAGCGCGGCAACATCATCGTCGACGGCAAGGCCGTCACCGGCTCCGTCGAGACGGACGACACCGACTTCACGTACAAGCGGACCTACGTCAACGGCCCCATGTGGGCGCCGGTGACCGGGTACGCCTCGCAGGCGTACGACGCCAACCAGCTCGAGAAGCTCCAGGACGGCATTCTCAGCGGCAACTCCGACCAGCTCTTCTTCGACCGGACCATGTCGATGTTCACCGGTGACAAGAAGAAGGGCGGCAACGTCGTCACCACCCTCAACGGCAAGGCCCAGGAGGCCGCCTTCAAGGGCCTCGGTGACAAGAAGGGCGCCGTCGCCGCCATCGACCCGAGGACCGGCAAGATCCTCGCCCTCGCCTCCACGCCGTCCTACGACCCCTCCTCCTTCGCGGGCTACTCGGCCAAGGACGAGAAGGCGTGGGTCGCCCTGGAGAAGGACAAGGACAAGCCGAAGCTCAACCGCGCGCTCCGCGAGACCTACCCGCCCGGCTCCACGTTCAAGGTGGTCACCGCCGCCGCGGCCCTCGAGTACGGCGCAGTCGACGACATCGACGCCGCGACCGAGACCCCGGAGCCGTACATCCTGCCCGGCACCCGCACGGAGATGGTCAACCACGCCGGCGGCTGCGAGAACGCCAGCCTGAACGAGGCCATGCGGGTCTCCTGCAACTCGGTCTTCGCCAAGCTCGGTGACGACGTGAGCCGCGACAAGATGGTCGAGATGGCGGAGAAGTTCGGCTTCAACAACCCGGAGATCGACACCCCGGTCCGCGCCGCCGCCTCCGTCTACGACAAGAACATGAGCCGGGACGGCAACGCGCAGTCCTCCATCGGCCAGTTCAACACCGCGGCCACCCCGCTCCAGATGGCCATGGTCACGGCGGCCATCGCCAACGACGGCCGGCTGATGAAGCCGTACATGATCGACAAGCTCGAGTCGCCCACCCTGGACGTCATCCAGGCGAACGAGCCGGAGGAGATGAGCCGCCCGATCTCCGCGAAGAACGCCCAGCTTCTCCAGCAGATGATGGAGAACGTCGTCGAGAACGGCACCGGCAACAACGCGCGGATCAGCGGCGTCAAGGTCGGCGGCAAGACCGGTACCGCCCAGCACGGCGAGAACAACAGCAAGAACCCCTACGCCTGGTTCATCTCGTACGCCAAGGACGACAACGGGTCCCCCGTCGCCGTCGCTGTCGTCGTCGAGGACAGCAACGCCCGCCGCGACGACATCTCGGGTGGCGGCCTCGCGGCCCCCATCGCCAAGGCCGTGATGAAGGCGGTGCTCGACGAACAGGAGTGACGAGGATCACTCCCGACCCGCATACCTGCACATTGCGATACCGGTCGGGTATCAGCTGCCGCTACCGGGCGGATCAAGCAGTACGTGCCCGGTAGCGTATGCGCGAACAGCACACCGGCGGACCACACACGGGTGCGGTCGGGACTGACGGAGAGGGCTGGAAGGTTATGGAAGAGCCGCGTCGCCTCGGCGGCCGGTACGAACTGGGCTCGGTGCTCGGCCGTGGTGGCATGGCCGAGGTCTACCTCGCCCACGACACCCGGCTCGGCCGCACCGTCGCCGTGAAGACGCTGCGGGCCGACCTGGCCCGCGATCCGTCCTTCCAGGCCCGGTTCCGCCGTGAGGCCCAGTCGGCCGCCTCGCTCAACCACCCGGCGATCGTCGCTGTCTACGACACCGGCGAGGACATGGTGTACGACGGCCCCGGCGGGGGCGCGGGGGTCTCGATCCCGTACATCGTCATGGAGTACGTCGACGGATCGACCCTGCGTGAGCTGCTCCACTCGGGCCGCAAGCTGCTGCCCGAGCGCACGCTGGAGATGACGATCGGCATCCTCCAGGCGCTGGAGTACTCGCACCGCAACGGCATCGTCCACCGCGACATCAAGCCGGCGAACGTCATGCTGACGCGCACCGGCCAGGTCAAGGTCATGGACTTCGGCATCGCCCGCGCCATGGGCGACTCCGGCATGACCATGACGCAGACCGCGGCGGTCATCGGCACCGCGCAGTACCTCTCCCCGGAGCAGGCGAAGGGCGAGCAGGTCGACGCCCGCTCCGACCTGTACTCCACCGGCTGCCTCCTCTACGAGCTCCTGACCGTGCGTCCGCCGTTCGTGGGCGACTCCCCGGTGGCCGTGGCGTACCAGCACGTACGGGAAGAGCCGCAGCCACCCAGCAACTTCGACCCCGAGATCACGCCCGAGATGGACGCGATCGTGTTGAAGGCTCTGGTCAAGGACCCGGACTACCGCTACCAGTCCGCCGACGAGATGCGCGCCGACATCGAGGCCTGCCTCGACGGCCAGCCGGTCGCGGCGACGGCCGCGATGGGCGCGGTCGGCTACGGCGGCGGCTACGGCCCCGACGACCAGCCGACCACGGCGCTGCGCCAGGCCGACCCGGCCGGCCAGACCTCGATGCTCCCGCCGCTGAACGCCGACGACGGCGGCTACGGCGGGTACGACGACCGCCCGGACCGCCGACGCCAGAAGAAGTCGAACACCTCCACGATCCTGCTGGTCATCGCCGGCATCCTGGTCCTGATCGGCGCGGTGCTCATCGGCCGGTCGGTCTTCGGCGACAGCGGCGGCGGCAACAACGTGCCGGTGCCCCAGCTGGTGGGCATGACCCTGAAGGAGGCCGAGCGACGGGCCGAGAACGCCAAGGTCGAGGTCCAGCAGTCCGGTACCGAGCGCTGCGACCAGCCCAAGGGCAGGATCTGCAGCCAGGACCCGGAAACCGGCGAGATCCCCGAGGGCGGCACGATCAACGTGGTCGTGTCGGAGGGCGCGCCCAAGGTCAGGGTTCCCGACGTCACCGACAAGGACGTCGACTCGGCGACCGAACTCCTCGAGGAGGACGGCTTCACGGTCGACGTCAAGGAGGTCGAGTCCGCCGAGGAGGACCCGGGCACGGTCCTCGAGCAGGACCCGGCGGGCCGGACCATGGTCGAGAAGGGCACCGAGGTCACGCTGACGGTCGCCAAGCAGGCCAAGCGGGACCTGCCGGACGTGGTGGGCCAGCAGTTCGAGACGGCGAAGAGCCAGCTGGAGATCCTCGAGTTCGAGGTGGTGCGGGTCGACGTCGACTCGGACCAGCCGGCGAACCAGGTCGTCGGCCAGAACCCGCCGGCCGGCAAGGTCGCCAAGGGCTCCAAGGTCACCCTCCAGGTCTCCAAGGGCCCGCAGCAGACGCAGGTCCCGGTGCCCTCGGAGATCCTGGGCAAGCGAGTGGCCGAGGCCAAGCAGATCCTGGCGCAGGCCGGCTTCACGAACGTCGCGATCGCCCCTGGCAACCCCCAGGACGACAACGCCCTCGTGACCGGCTCCAACCCGTCGCCCGGCACCCCCGCCGACCCGAGCCAGCAGATCGTCCTCGCGACGTTCGGCGGTGGCGGCAACAACGGGGGTAACAACGGCGGCAACAACGGCGGCGGCTTCATCGGCGGCGTCGGCGACGACTGAGGTCCTTCACGGCACGGGAAAGCCCCGGCACCCCTGAGGGGTGCCGGGGCTTTCCCGTGCCGTGAAGGGCTCTAGCGCAGCTCGGCCGGAGGCGTCCGCTGCGCGTCCACCTTCTGCGTGCGCTCCAGCTCGCCCCACACGATGTACCGGTAGTCCGACGTGTAGACCGGCGTGCAGGTCGTCAGCGTGATGTAGCGGCCGGGCTTCTTCCTGCCCGACTCCTCCGGGACCGGCCGCAGCACGTCCACGTTGTACTTCGAGGTCTTCGGGAGCGTCTTGTAGACCTTGTAGACGTACCAGGTGTCCTTCGTCTCGAAGACGATCGGGTCGCCCTCGCGCAGCTTGTGGATGTTGTGGAACTTGGCGCCGTGGCCGTCCCGGTGCGCGGCCAGGGTGAAGTTGCCCTTGTCGTCCCATGGGAGCGCGGACTTGATCGGGTCGGTGTAGTAGCCGGCGATCCCGTCGTTGAGGGCCGTGGTGTCCGTGCCCTTCTTCACCAGCACCTCGCCGTTCTTCATGGCGGGTACGTGCAGAAAGCCGATGCCGTCCTTGGTGTCCAGCTCACCGGGACCGCTGCTCGCCCAGCCGTCGCGCATCCGGTCGCTCTGTTCGGAGGCCTCCCGGTCGGCGAGGACGTTCGTCCACCACAGCGAGTAGGCGACGAAGAGCCCCAGCACCACGCCCGCGGTGATCAGCAGCTCCCCGAAGACACTGATGGCGCCGGCGATCCGGCTTCGTGCACGTGCCACTGCACCTGTTCCTGTCTTGAAGTGTCTGGGCCGACGTCATCAGCCGACGAGTGCGTCGGGTTTTCCCTTGCTGCGCGGCCGTTCCTCGACCATCTTGCCCCACACGATCATGCGGTAGGTACTGGTGAACTCCGGCGTGCAGGTCGTCAGCGTGATGTACCGGCCGGGCCGCGTGAAACCGGAGCCGGGCGGTACGGGACCGATCACGCTCACGTTCGACGGCGAGGTCTGCGGCAGGATGCTCGCCATCTCGTACGTGTAGTAGGTGTCCTGCGTCTCGACGACGATCGGGTCGCCGGGCTCCAGGTGGTTGATGTAGCGGAACGGTTCCCCGTGGGTGTTGCGGTGGCCGGCGACCGCGAAGTTGCCCTGCTTGTCGTGGGGCATCGCGGTCTTGAGCTTGCCCTCGCTGTAGTGGCCCACCATGCCGCGGTCCAGGACGCCGTTCTTGTCGATGCCCTCGGCGATGGGCACCACGACGTCCAGCCTCGGGATGTACATGATGGCGAAGCCCTGGCCCGGTTCGAAGGCATCGGGCTTGCGGCCCTTGGACCAGTCGTCCTGGATCTTGGTCGCCGCCTTGTCGGCCTGCTGCCCCGCCAGCACGTTCGTCCACCACAGCTGATACGTGACGAACAGCAGCATCAGCACGCCGAAGGTGATGAACAGCTCGCCGATGGCGCGGCTGGCGATGACCGCCGGACTGTCCTTCGCCGCCTTGGCCGCCCGTCTCGCCTCGACCCGCGACATCGGTTTCGCGGGCCCGGCGGGCTTCTCGGCGACCGCTGCGACGGGCCGCCTGCGGCCCCTGCCCTTCGCCGCTCGGCGACGATCGGCCCGGCCGGACCGCGGAGGCGTCTCGGCCGCGCGGCGCGTGTCGGACGTGCGCAGCGCCACCGTCTCGTCGTCGGTCACCGGGGCGGTGACGGAAACGGCGGGCCCGTGGTCCGCGGCCGAAGCCTCAGGGGCCCGGGTCTCAGAGGCCAGGGTCTCGAACACGGCGGTCTCCGCCGGGGCCTGCTCGGTCTCGAACGGCTCCGTGTGCGGCGCGGCCTGCTGGGCCTCGGGCACCGTCGGATGCGGCGGGACCGGGGCGTGCGACGGCGACCGCACCCCGGCCGGCTCCGGCTCCCCTACGGGCTCCGGGCCGTACCAGTCCTGGCGGTAGCCCTCGCGGTCGTACCAGTCGACCGGCTCCCCTGCCGCCCGCGGCTCCGGATACGGCAGGGCCTGGCTCTCCTGCCCCGCGGGGACGGTCGGCACGCGGAACCAGGCGGAGGCGTGCTCGCCCGGGGGCAGGGGATCCGTCAGGGGGTCGTAGCCGGGCCCTGCCTCGCCCCCGTACTGCCGCCCGTCATCCGGCTCGTGCTCGTGCCCGGGGCGCACGGCGCTCACGCCAGTGCCTTGCCCACCACCGGTGCGAGCCCTGCCGAACGCCCGACGGCTCCGGCGTCCCCGCACTGCACCAGCCAGTTGGCGAGCATGAGATGGCCGTGCTCGGTCAGGACGGACTCGGGGTGGAACTGCACGCCCTCGACGGGCAGTTCACGGTGGCGCAGACCCATGATGATGCCGTCGGCCGTACGGGCGGTCACCTCGAGCTCGGCCGGCAGGTCGGCGGGCTCGGCGGCCAGCGAGTGGTAGCGCGTCGCCGTGAAGGGCGACGGCAGCCCGGAGAAGACGCCCTTGCCCTCGTGGGTGACCAGCGAGGTCTTGCCGTGCAACAGCTCGGGCGCGCGGTCGACCACGCCGCCGTAGGCCACCGCCATCGACTGCATGCCCAGGCAGACGCCGAAGACGGGCACGCCCGTGGCCGCGCAGTGGCGGACCATGTCGATGCAGACACCGGCCTGTTCGGGTGCGCCCGGGCCGGGGGAGAGCAGCACGCCGTCGAAGCCGTCCTGCGCGTGCTCCAGGGACACCTCGTCGTTGCGCACCACTTCGCACTCGGCGCCGAGCTGGTAGAGGTACTGGACGAGGTTGAAGACGAAGCTGTCGTAGTTGTCGACGACGAGGATGCGTGTGCTCATCGGGCCGCTCCCTCTCCGTCGACCGTCACGTCGTTGAACGGGAGCAGCGGCTCCGCCCACGGGAAGACGTACTGGAACAGTACGTAGACGACCGCCAGGACCAGCACGAGCGAGATGAGCGCCCGCACCCATGCGTTCCCCGGCAGATGCCGCCAGATCCAGCCGTACATGCCGTCCCTTTCCGTTCGGTACGGCACCAGACTAAAGGGCGGCGCGTGCCCCGGGGGTCAGCTGTGGAAAGCCCGCGGTTTGCCGTCGGTCACAGGCTGCGTCGCATCGAGGCGCGCCCAGACGACGAGCCGATGGCTGCTGCCCCACTCCGGTTCGCACGTGGTCAGCGTCAGATAGCGGCCCGGTCCGTCGAATCCGGCGGCGCCGGCCTCGACCGGATCCGGCACGGGCGCGATGACGCCGATGTCGGTGGGCAGCGTGCGGTAGGGGGCCTTCACGATCCGATAGGTGAACCAGGTCGTCCCGTCCGTCAGCACGACGGCGTGCCCCGCGCGCAGCCGCGGGAAGTCCTTGAAGGGGTCGCCGTACGTGCGGCGGTGGCCGGCGACCGCGAAGTTGCCCGTCTCGCCCAGGGCGGCGGTCCCCGCGTAGTGCCCGAGCCCCTTCTTGAGGACCCCCGTGCCGGTGCCCTCGAGGACCGGCCAGTCCCAGTCCTTCCCGAAGCGCGGGATGTACATGACCGCGAAAGGCTTTCCGGGCTCGTACTCCTCGGGGGCGGCCGGCCTCGTGCGGTCGGGCGCGGGTGTCGCCACCGGGGCCCCGGTCCAGCTGTCCCGCAGCCGGTCGATCTGGCCTTCCGTCGCGCCCTCGGCCTCGACACCGGTCCAGAAGATCACGTAGACGACGAACAGCACGATCAACGTTCCCACGGTGATGCACAGTTCGCTGAAGGTCCGTACGAGCAGCCGCACCCTCACGTGCACCCCCAGGCTCCCCCGACCGGCGGCGCCCTCCGGACTGCCTGAGCGCTACCCGGCGGGCTTCGCGTAGTGGAGATCCACTGTGCCCGAGTAGCCCGGAAGAGTCACCCGCTCGTCCTCGTCCACTTTCCAGCCGAGGCCGTAGGCCTCCACGTACAGCTGGTAGTTCTGGATCGCGGGTGACTTCGCGAGCGCCTTCTTGAGCGCCTCCTGGTCACCGACAGCGGTGATCTTGTAGGGAGGGGAGTAGACGCGCCCCTGGAGGATCAGCGTGTTGCCCACGCACCGCACGGCGCTGGTGGAGATCAGCCGCTGGTCCATGACCCGGATGCCCTGAGCCCCGCCCTGCCACAGCGCGTTGACCACGGCCTGCAGGTCCTGCTGGTGGATGACCAGGTCGTTGGCCTGGGGCTCGGGGTAGCCGGGAGCGGCCTGTGCGTTCGGCGGGGCGTCGTCGAGCGTGACGGTCACGGCCTTGCCGCTCAGCTTCTCGGTGCCCGCGGACTCCTCCAGGGCGTTGAGCCTGGCGTCCTCCGCCTGGGTCGAGCCGTCGTCGCGCTGGGCGAGGGCGTCGACGTCGTCGCGTACGGCCGCGGTGGACTCCTCGAGATCGCCGTTGACGGCGCTGCGCTGTTTGATCAGGTCGGAGAGCTTCAGCAGGGAGTCGTCGGTGCGCAGATCCGTGCCCTTGGCGGTGTTGAAGCTCGTGACGAAGATCAGACCGGCGAGGGCGAAAACGGCAGCCGTGAGCAGCCGGACGGGCCGCCACCTGGTGCGGCGAACCGCCCCTTGCGGGGAGTCGGCAGAATTGCGCAACGTACCCTTATCTCCTTCGGCACCGCGGAAGCACTACGCTAACGGACGCCCGGGGGAGCCGATGGTCCCCCTCGCGCCGGCCCCGGCGCCAGCCACAGTTACCTGCGCGGTCACGCAAGCGCATCGACAGGAGAGTCCCTCGTGCCGAAGTCACGTATCCGCAAGAAGGCCGACTTCACGCCGCCGCCGGCCTCGAAGCAGGCCACGAACATCAAGCTGACCAGCCGCAGCTGGGTCGCGCCGGTGATGCTCGCGCTGTTCCTGATCGGTCTCGCCTGGATCGTTCTCTTCTACGTGACCGAGGGCGAACTGCCGATCAAGAGCTTCGGCAACTGGAACATCGTCGCGGGCTTCGGCTTCATCGCCGCGGGCTTCGGTGTCTCCACGCAGTGGAAGTAGCTTCCGCCCCGTCGGCCCTCAAGCCCTGCCCTAAGGTTATCCACACGGTTGTCCACAGCAGGGGAAAAGGTCAGACGATCTGTGGATAACTCTCCGGACGTTGACGCCGATGTGATTGCCTCGGCCGGACCGGTGAAGCTGAAGGCCCCTCGTTCCGACCACGAAACCCCAGGTCAGTAACGAGGGGCACGCTTGTTCCCACAGCGTGCACAAGATCCGCCACACGCTGTGGACAACTTTGGGGAAAGATGCCGCCCCGGGTCAGGTGAGCGCGAGGGTCCGCGCCACGACGACCACGAGGGAGACGAGCAGGACGAGCGCACACACGCCGAGCTGGACCGGGGTGCGCCGCTTGCCCTGCGGGGCGTGGACGAGCCCGTAGGCGATGGCCGCGCCGGCGATCAGACCACCGACGTGGGCCTGCCAGGCGATGCCCGGCCAGAAGAACGTGATCACCAGATTGATCGCCAGCAGGGCCACGACCGGGCGCATGTCGTATCGCAGCCGCCGCATGAGGACCATGGTGGCGCCGAGGAGGCCGAAGATCGCGCCGGAGGCCCCCAGCGAACCCTGCCCGGGATCGGCCAGGAGATAGGTGAGGGCGCTGCCCGCCAGTCCCGAGATCAGGTACAGGGCCAGGTAGCGGGAACGGCCGAGAGCCTGCTCGAGCGGCCCCCCCAGCCACCACAGGCCCAGCATGTTGAACGCGATGTGCCAGAGCTCCTGGTGCAGGAACATCGAGGTCACGAGGCGGTACCACTCGCCCTCGGCGACCCCCTCGCTGGAGAGGAACGGCGCGGGCGGCCACTGACCGACCAGGGCCAGCACGTCCACCAGGCGGTCGTTCACCGCGCCCAGGACGAACACCACGAGGTTGATCGCCAGCAGCACCTTGGTCACCAGGCGCGGATCCGCCGTCACCGTCCCGCCCGCGAGCGTCCGCGGCCGGTTCGCGTCGGGCGCGTGGCCCGTGCCCGACCCGGTGCGCACGCAGTCCGGGCACTGGAAGCCGACCGACGCGCTGATCATGCAGTCCGTGCAGATCGGACGCTCGCAGCGGGTGCAGCGGATACCCGTCTCGCGGCCCGGGTGCCGGTAGCAGCCCGGCAGGCCATGGGTGTCCTTCGGCTCCTGTGGACTGCCTGGCGCCTGGTCCATGAGGTCCCCTCGTCTTCCGGGCTCGCGCGACACCGCCCTGTCCATCCTTACGGACGGACAGGGCGAAAAGGTTCCCCTACGGGAATCCCGCGGGATCAGCTCGCGCGCTTCTCCACGACGACCGACTCGATCACGACGTCGTTGAGCGGGCGGTCGGTGCGCGGGTTGGTCTGGGTGGCCGCGATGGCGTCCACGACCTTCTTGCCGGCTTCGGTCGCGACCTCGCCGAAGATGGTGTGCTTGCGCGTCAGCCACGCGGTCGGCGACACGGTGATGAAGAACTGCGAGCCATTGGTGGCCGGGCCGGCGTTGGCCATGGCCAGCAGGTACGGCTTGTCGAAGGCCAGCTCCGGGTGGAACTCGTCGGCGAACTCGTAGCCCGGGCCGCCGGTGCCGTTGCCCAGGGGGTCACCGCCCTGGATCATGAAGCCGCTGATCACACGGTGGAAGACGGTCCCGTCGTACAGCTTGTCCGTGGACTTCTTGCCGGTGCCCGGGTGGACCCATTCACGCTCGCCGGTCGCGAGATCGACGAAGTTCTTCACCGTCTTGGGCGCGTGGTTCGGCAGGAGCCGGATCTCGATGTCGCCTTGGTTGGTCTTCAGGGTGGCGTAAAGCTGCTCGGCCACGGTCTGCCTTCCGTAAGTCTTCTCTGACCCCCCAGATCCTCGCACGGCGGGGCGGCGTACACGGAAAGGCAGCGGGGTAGCCGTCGCACAGGCGCTCTTCGACGGCGCTCTTCGACCGGAACACGAACACAGGCATGTGTCGTCCGCGAGGTCCCGACATGACCCGGATGCCCGCCCCGGATGCCGAGGGAGCGCTCAACAGGCATGATTTTCAATCGGGTGGAAAGGCGGAACTGTGCCCAACTGGGGACAAACTCCAGGCCCACCAGAACGCCACCGAGGAGGAGGATCCCGTGACCCGCATGGACAGCGTGCGCGCCGCGACCGGTACGGCGAAGGAGAGCGTGCAGCACGCCGCGGAAGTGGTGGCGCCCTACGCCGGCACGGCAAAGGACCAGGCCGCGCTCTACGCACACGAAGCCCGCGTACGGCTCGCGCCAAAAGTCTCCAAGGCCGCTGCTCAGGCCCGTGTCCAGTACGGCGCGCGTGTGGCGCCGCATATGCCGCCCAAGATCGACAAGGCCGCACACCGGGCTGCTGCACAGACCCGGAGGGCCGCGCGTCAGGCGGCTGACTACACCGTTCCGCGTGTCGAGCACGCGGTGGCCGTCGCCCAGCCCGTGCGGCATGAGGCCGCGGCCCGTTCTGCTGCCGTCCTTGCCGCTCTGCGCGGACAGGTGACGGCGAAGGAGATCCGGAAGCTTGTGAGGAAGCACGAACGGCGATCCAGGGCCGGACGTGTCTTCAAGGGTGTTGCACTGGTCGGCGTACTGGCCGGCGGCGTTTTCGCCGCCTGGAAGTGGTGGGACAAGCAGGCGAACCCGGACTGGCTGGTGGAACCGCCCGCCGCCACGGAGGTCTCCGACCGGGCCCCGCTGTCGTCCGTCGACGGCAGCAACACGTCCGATCTCGATCCCGAGGTCCGGATGAAGCAGGACGAGGCGGAGTCCTCGGACCGCGACGAGGGTCGCTGACCGTATTCCGTCCCTGTGGGCGATGGCGCCGGGAGAGAAGGACGCGCCCGGCGCTTCACGCCGCTACGGCGTAGGACGAACGGACCGGAGCGGCGGCCGGGGCGCCGGTCGCGGGGCGCGCGGCGAGCGCCGCGCGTGCCGGCCGCCGGGATCCGGTCGGGTGCGCCGCGGCGGCGGGTGCGGCGGCGACGGCGGAGGAGACGGCCGGGGCATCGGCCTCGGCCATGTCGGCGGCGTCGGCTTCGAGCGCGGGCAGGTGCCTGGTAGCCGGGGAGGCGCCATGGGCCTCGGCGCCGATGCGCTGCTTCATCGTCGGCGGCAGCGACCGGTCCCGGGCCGGGGGCAGCCAGCGTGTCGTGGCCGCCCTCGTGCTCTGGGCCGGCAGGACGGCGCCGGAGACCTGCGGGCGGGCCTTCACCGGCTCGTCGGGCGTCCGGGCGGCGGGCTGCGACGCGGCAGCGGCGGCGGTGGTGAGCCCCACCGAGGCAAGCAGTGCGAAGAACGCGGTGACGAACGCGGTCCACAGATTCCTGACCTTGAAGGCGGCCATGACCCCTCACTTTCGGGTTGAGCGCTTTACATACCTTTCTCATGATGTGTACGCATCTCGAGGAGTGTGGGAGCGACGCCGTTCCCGCGCAGTTCTTCGGATGAACACCACCCGTGTGGCCCATCCCGCGACGCCGTGGGCTGCCCGCGCACGGGATGCGCGGCCTGCCGCGGTCGTGTAGCGCGTGTCCCTCAGGGGCCACCCCGCACCCGTTTCCTGCCTGATCAGCGGGCCCCGCCCCGTGCCTATCGGGCGAAGAGGTCGTCGGTGCCGGTGACGGCCGCGACCAGGCGGCATTCGGGGAGCACCGCGAGGGTGCGGTGGACGGTGGCGATGTCGCAGCGGAAGGTGAGGACCTCGGCGTCCGTCGGACGGCGCAGCCGGCGGCGTACGGTCGCGGGGCTGACGCTCGTGCACTGAGCGAGTTCGGACCAGCCCATTCGGCCGTCCGTGACGAGTTCGCCGAACAGGGCACGGTCGACGGGGTCGAGTCCCAGCGTGCGCGCCGACTCGCGCGCCGTCCGGGGCGAGCACGTCCAGCGCCAGATCGGCGCCGCCGGGGCCGTCACCTCGACGGGGTCGCCGGACGACTGCCGCCTCGCTGACCCGCCGAGACCGCCGCACACCACGAAAAACTCCCCTGATCCGCGTTTCCGCAGGTCAGGGGAGTCTCGTGAGGTTGTGGAGCCTAGGGGAGTCGAACCCCTGACATCTGCCATGCAAAGACAGCGCTCTACCAACTGAGCTAAGGCCCCGGGAAAGGTGACCACGACCGAGAGGCACGCTCCTCGGTCACCGTCGCGCACCAGAGTACCGGGTCACCCCCGTGATTCTGCAAAAGGATTGGGACTCCCGATGGGACTCCCGGTCCGTGGACACGCTCCGTAAGATGCACCACGAGGTTCGCAGCAGCGAAGCCGCTTGGGGAAGCGATGGGGAGACGCAATGGACGCAGCGCAGCAGGAGACGACCGCAAGAGCCCGGGAACTGCAGCGCAGCTGGTACGGGGAGCCGCTGGGGGCGCTCTTCCGCAGGCTCATCGACGACCTCGGACTCAACCAGGCGAGGCTCGCGGGCGTGCTCGGTCTGTCGGCTCCGATGCTCTCCCAGCTGATGAGCGGCCAGCGCGCCAAGATCGGCAACCCCGCTGTCGTCCAGCGCGTCCAGGCACTGCAGGAGCTGGCGAGCCAGGTGGCCGACGGCAGCGTGAGCGCCGTGGAGGCCACGGACCGGATGGAGGAGATCAAGAAGTCGCAGGGCGGCTCGGTCCTCACCGGCACCAGCCAGTCCACGGGCACGTCCGGGGCGCCGACCGTGCGCCGCGTCGTGCGTGAGATCCAGTCGCTGCTGCGCTCGGTCTCGGCGGCGGGCGACATCATCGATGCCGCGGACTCACTCGCCCCCGTCCACCCCGAACTGGCAGAGTTCCTCCGGGTGTACGGCGCCGGGCGCACCGCCGACGCGGTCGCCCACTACGAGTCGCACCAGAGCTGAACGAGGCGGACGCCGCCGCGAGGGAACCGGGAGCTGGCGCAGCACAATGGGTGAGGTCTTCGCTGGTCGGTACGAACTGATCGACCCGATCGGACGCGGCGGTGTCGGAGCCGTCTGGCGCGCCTGGGACCACCGGCGCCGCCGCTACGTGGCGGCGAAGGTCCTGCAGCAGAGCGACGCCCACACTCTGCTCCGCTTCGTGCGCGAGCAGGCGCTGCGAATCGACCACCCGCACGTCCTCGCCCCGGCCAGCTGGGCCGCGGACGACGACAAGGTCCTGTTCACCATGGACCTGGTGAGCGGTGGATCTCTGGCTCACGTCATCGGCGACTACGGCCCGCTGCCCCCGCGCTTCGTCTGCACCCTGCTCGATCAGCTGCTGTCCGGACTCGCCGCGGTGCACGCGGAGGGGGTCGTGCACCGAGACATCAAGCCGGCCAACATCCTGATGGAGGCCACCGGAACCGGCCGGCCGCACCTGCGGGTCTCCGACTTCGGCATCTCCATGCGCAAGGGCGAGCCGCGGCTGACCGAGACCAACTATGTGGTGGGCACGCCCGGTTACTTCGCGCCCGAGCAGATGATGGGCGCGGAGCCGGACTTCACCGCCGACCTGTTCGCCGTCGGTCTCGTCGGGCTGTATCTCCTGCAGGGCCGGAAGCCCGACTCCCAGGCGCTGATCGAGCACTTCGCCAACTACGGCACTCCGGGCGCCCCCCAGGGCATTCCCGAGCCGCTGTGGCAGGTGCTCGCCGGGCTGCTGCAACCCGATCCGCAGGCCCGCTTCCGCACGGCGACGGGTGCGCGCAAGGCGCTCACCGCCGCCGTGGAGATACTGCCCGAGACCGCGGCCGACGAGGAGCCGGTCGAGATCTTCGACCAACTCGGGCCGCTGCCGGCGGGCTTCGGCCCGGCAGGGCCGGAGCCGGTCCGGGACACGCCCCGGCAGGCGCCGCCCGCCACCCCTGCGCCGCAGTCCGCCCCGGCCTCGGAGACGGGCAGCTTCCACCTGGCCCCGCCTCCGCAGCAGCCCTCCCCCCAGCTGCCGCACGCGGTCCAGCCGGAGCCCACACCGAGCCCGGTCCCCGCTCCGGCTCCCGCTCCCGCGCATCCCGTCTCCCCCCATCACGCGCCGGCGCAGGAGCAGCTCTCCCAGGCCCTCACCGCTCCGGTGCCGTACGAGCAGCCTTCCACTCGTGCTTACACCGCCCAGCGCCCGCACGTTCCCGATCCCGCCGCACCGAAGCGACCGGGACCGCCCCCGAAGGTCGCGGTCCCGGTTCTGATCGTCGCTTTGCTGTGCTTCGCCGTGGGCATCTGGGCGCTCACCCAGACCTGAGCCGGCACCGCCGCGCTCCCGCCTACCGGCCGGGCGGCGGTCCGTACTGCCCGTACCCGTAGCCCTGCCCGTGCGGCCCCTGCGGGGACTGCCCGTGCGGGGTCTGCGGCTGCGCGGGCGGATAGCCGTACCCGGGCGGCGGGCCGTACGCGGCCGCCGACGCGTCCTGCGCCTGGCCCGCCTGGGCATGCTGCGCCGCCGGCACCTGTCCCTGTCCCTGCGCCGGGACGGTGGCCGGGCCCTCCGGGGCCCCGTCCCGCCGCCGTACGAGCAGCGTCCATGCGCCGAGCCCGAGCACCAGGACGGTCCCCGCGCCGATGCCCGCCGCGGCGACGACCGCCATCGTGCCGCTCTTCTCCGCGGCGTCGGCGTTCTTGCCGCTGTCGGCAGCGGCCCGGTCCTCCTCGGTGACCTGGAAGTCGCCCGCCGGACCGTCGTAGGCGGGACCCGCCTCGGGCTGACCGGTCACGTTCACGCGCAGCGTCAGCGGGAACGGCTTGTCGCCGAACGCCTCGGACATCTCCGGGCTCAGCGTGACCGAGAGGTAGTACCAGCCGGCGAACCGCATGGCGGCCGCACTGGTGTCGGAGTCGTAGCGGTTCTTGTAGGCGACCGGCGGCAGCGGGTCGAGGGCCATGGCCTTCTGCTTGCCGTCGTAGTAGACGCTGCTGTCCTCGTCCACCAGCCCGCGGGCCGGGTTGTGCAGGGCCACCGCCATGGCGTTGCCGACGCTCTTCAGGCCGTCGCCCGAAGTGCTGTTGCCGATGTCGGCGCTGACGAACAGTTGCTGGCCCCAGTCCACCGGCACCCGGTAGAAGAGGGTCCGGCCGGGCGCGATCTCGTCCTGCCACTCGCCCTGTTCGAGGCTGGTCGCGTCGTGGAAGCCGGTGCCTCCGGCCCGCTTCTGCGGACCGCCGCCCGGCACCGCGGGCGAGGCGGACTGCCAGTTCTCCGGCGCCGCCGTGGACTCGGCCTCCTTCAGCCCGGGCTCGGAGAGGAAACGGATCTCCACATCCCACGGCTCGGGTGTCGACGTGGCCTCGCTCGTACGCTCCAGGAGGACGTAGTACGCGCCCGCCTCCTGGCAGCTGCTGCTGTCCTTCTCGATCCGCCGGGTCGCGTAGTCGGCGACCGGGCGGGCGTACGTCGCCGATCCGAAGGTGGCCTCGCCGTCGCTGCACTCGGATCCCGACCGGTCCTCGATGCTGACTTCGAGCTTGTCGGCGTAGGCGACCTTCGTCCCCAGCCTGGGGACGGCCACCGCCGAGACGTAGGCGTTGGACGTGGCGTCCAGGTCGATCCGGTAGTAGCGCTTCTCGCCCGGCTTGATGCTGTCCTTGTACGTGGAACCGGCGGTGAGTTCCGGGCCGGTGCTGTTGACGGGCGTGCCCTGGACGGGCTTCGCCTCGTCGTCGAACGTGTACGGGCTCGGTTCGCCCGCCGCCCACGCCTGCCCCGGCAGCGCCGCCACGGCGCACATCGCCGCCATCGCGGCCAGCGTCACCCGGCCCCTGCCGCGCTGCCTCTTCACGCGTTTCTCCCTGTGGTCGATGAGTCCGACGAGCCCGCCGCCGGGCTCGGCCAACCGGACGGGCCGGTGGCCGCCGCGGCCCTGCGCCGCAGCAGGACGACCGCCACGGCCGCGATCAGGACGGCGCCGCCGCCCGCCGCCGCGGCGATCGCGACGCCGGACCATCCTGCCCCGTCGGCGCCCGCGCTGTCTGCGCGCGCGGGCGAATCACCCTTCTTGTCCCCCTGTTCGCCCGGACCGCCCGCCGGCACGGGCGCGTCGTGCTGCGGCCCGCCAGCCGGTCGCCGAGGACCGCCACGCGCAGGACCACACCGATCCGCGGGTTCTCCGCGATCTCGGCGGCCTTCGCGCCGAGCGTCACGGCGATGGAGAAGCCTCCTGTCGTGTCCCTTGGGGCTGGGCACGCGTGCGACCGCCGACGTCAGCGGAGTCGCGCCCCTCCTTCTGGAGGAGATGCTCGGTGCTCGACTCGCAGGCGCTGTCGGCGCCGTACGCGATCTCCGTGCGCAGCGCGTCGAAGGTGTCGACCGCGGACCCCGGCTGCGGCACGGCTGTGGCGGAGAGATCCACCGTCGACTCGGCGTCGAGATCAACGGCGTAGTACCGCTGTTCGCCGGGGCCGATGGTGTCCAGGTACTGACCGGGGCGGAGCACCGGGGCCGAGTCCCGCTCCGGCGTGCCGGCGACCCGCTCGCCGTCGAAGCGGTAGCCGTCCGCCGACAGCTGGGCGGAGCGCTGCAGCTGACGGGCGAGCGCGTCGGCGTCGGGGGCGTCGTAGTAACGGCCGTTCCCGGCCCGGGCGATGCACTCCAGCTGCTCCCGTGCGGCGCCGCGCACCTGGAAGCCGACGGTGTCGATCCGCAGCCCCACGCCGTCCCCGGCGAGCCGGCGGGCCACCTCGCAGGGCGGCGGAGTCCCGCAGTTGTCCTCGCCGTCCGAGACCAGCAGGATCGTGCGCGTGCCGACGGCACCGTCAGCGGGCTCGGGAAGGTCCTCGGCGGCCTTCTGCAGCGACAGGCCGATGGGAGTGTCCCCCTTGGGCTGCACGGCCTGTACGGCCCGCTTCAGGCCCGCCCGGTCGAGGGGCCGCAAGGGCAGCACGGACCGTGTGTCGGTGCAGCCCTTGGGCCGGTCGGCCCCGTATACGCGCAGGCCGGTCGGATGGCCTTCGGGGAGCGCGTCGACGACCGCTCGCACGGCCGAGTGCGCGGCCTCCATCCGAGTGCGCCCCGTGCCCTCGCCGTCGGCCATGGACCCGGAGGAGTCCAGCACCATCACGAGTACCGTGGCCCTGCCCTTCCCCGGCGCCCGGGCCTCCCGCCCGGCCTGCTCCGCCGCGTCCGCCGCCGGCAGCGGCCCTGCCACCAGGGCCAGCAGTGCGGCGCCGACCGTCACCACCGCCGCACGGCGGCGCTGTCGTGCTGTCACGCTCGTCCCCCTCCACGGCTTCGCGTTTGCTCCCGCAAGCCAGTGATTTGCGGAAGTGAACTCAAGGGCATTGCGTCACGGTCACGCAACAGCGCGCAGTCGGCCGCCGTCGCGGCACCGGCCCCCGAACAGCACGAAGCCCCGGTCGCTTCCGCGACCGGGGCCCATGATCCAAGAACTGCGTCTCACACACCCGAACCTGCGGGCACGGAGTCGGTCGCCTCCGTCCACAGATCCTGCTCGGCGCGATCCGCCTGGATCTGGCGGTACACGAGGAGCCCGCCGATGGCGGCCAGTGCGACCAGGAGAAGCTTCTTCACCGCGCGACCTCGTCTTTCCTTGACGTATGAGGACTTCTGGCGCCCGACTATACACACCGACCGATACCGATCGGTGACCTACCGGGCAGCCGCCGAGGCCCCGCCCCGCCTCAACTGGGGGCCGCGGCAAAGCGATCGGCCAGGCACTCGCCGGGGCGCGCCGGTCACGGACCGTGCGGCCCGGCCGGACACGCCAGAGGCCCCCAACCGGATCCGGCTGGGGGCCTCTGCACTGTGGGGCTAACAGGATTTGAACCTGTGGCCTCATCCTTATCAGGGATGCGCTCTAACCAACTGAGCTATAGCCCCTCCGCGCTGCGCGCTGACCTCTGAAGATTAGCGCACACGCGGTGCAGCGCCAAAATCGGATTCCGGGGACCCGGCTCCGGCGCTACTCGTCCTCGGCGAGCGTGAGCTCCACACCGCCCACAAATCCGGCGGAGAGGTTGTAGATGAAGGCCCCGAGGGTGGCCAGCGCTGTGGCGAGCACCACATCGATCACCGCGATGACCGAGGTGAAGATGAGCACGCGCGGCAGCGACAGGAACGACTGGAGATCGAAGCCGTTGCTCTCGTTGGAGCCGGTGGCCTCGCTGATCGTCCCGCCGACCGTCGAGAAGACGCCCATCGCGTCCATGACCATCCACAGCACCGCGGCCGCCACCACGGTGCAGATGCCCAGGGCGATGGAGAGCAGGAAGCTGACCTTCATCACCGACCACGGGTCGGCCTTCGCCACCCGCAGCCGCGCCTTGCGCGTACGCGGTGTCGTACTGGCACCCGTACGCGGCCGGCGCACCGCCGAAGCGGACTGGCCGCCCTGGGCGCCGCCCGGCGAGGGATACGCCTGCGGCGGGTGGTACGCCTGTCCCGGCTGGGCGGGAGCGGGCTGCTCGCCGCCGAACATCTGGTGAGGGGGCTGAGGCCCCCGGGTGTCCGTCACTGTGGCCCCCTGGGAGTCCGCGGCAGGGCCACGGGCACCGTTCGCTCCGGAAGCGGCCGCTCCGGCGCCCGTGGCTCCACTCACGCTCTACTCCTCGTGCTCCCCAGCCGAGGACGGAGTGCCCTCGGCTGCCGACTCGGCCGGCTCGTCGCCGTCCGCCTCGGTCCCGTCGACCTCTTCGGCCTCGCGACCTGCCTCGGCGTTGCGAGCGATCCCGACCACGGCATCGCGCTTGCCCAGGTTGATCAGTTGGACGCCCATGGTGTCACGGCCCGTCTCCCTGACTTCATTGACTCGCGTACGAATCACGCCGCCACCGAGCGTGATGGCGAGGATCTCGTCGGTCTCCTCGACCACCAGCGCGCCCACGAGCGATCCGCGGTCCTCCACGATCTTCGCGGCCTTGATACCGAGGCCGCCGCGACCCTGGACGCGGTACTCGTCGACGGCGGTCCGCTTCGCGTACCCGCCGTCGGTGGCGGTGAACACGAACGTACCGGGCCGGACGACATTCATCGAGAGCAGTTCGTCGCCCTCGCGGAAACTCATGCCCTTGACGCCGGAGGTCGCGCGTCCCATCGGGCGGAGCGCCTCGTCCGTCGCCGTGAACCGGATCGACTGCGCCTTCTTGCTGATGAGCAGCAGATCGTCCTCGGCGGACACCAGCTCGGCGCCGATCAGTTCGTCGTCGGCACCGCTCTCGGTCTCCCGGAGGTTGATCGCGATGACACCGCCCGAACGCGGGGAGTCGTAGTCCTTCAGCGACGTCTTCTTCACCAGACCGGCCTTGGTGGCGAGCACCAGGTACGGCGCGGCCTCGTAGTCGCGGATCGCCAGAATCTCGGCGATCTGCTCGTCCGGCTGGAAGGCCAGCAGGTTGGCGACGTGCTGACCGCGCGCGTCACGGCCGGCGTCCGGCAGCTCGTACGCCTTGGCCCGGTAGACCCGGCCCTTGTTGGTGAAGAACAGCAGCCAGTGGTGGGTGGTGGAGACGAAGAAGTGGTCGACGATGTCGTCTTCCTTCAGCTTCGTGCCGCGCACGCCCTTGCCGCCGCGCTTCTGCGAGCGGTAGTCGTCGGTCTTCGTGCGCTTCACATAGCCGCCACGCGTGATCGTGACGACGATGTCCTCCTCGGCGATCAGGTCCTCCATGGACATGTCTCCGTCGAAGGGCACCAGCTTGGAGCGGCGGTCGTCTCCGAACTTCTCGACCAGCGCGGCCAGTTCATCACTGATGATCCCACGCTGCTTCTCCGGCGAGGCCAGGATCGCGTTGTACTCGTTGATCTTCGCCTGGAGTTCGTCGTGCTCCTGGATGATCTTCTGACGCTCCAGGGCGGCGAGCCGGCGCAGCTGCATCTCGAGGATCGCGTTGGCCTGGATCTCGTCGATCTCCAGCAGGCCCATCAGGCCCTCGCGCGCCACCTCGACGGTGTCGCTGCGCCGAATCAGCGCGATGACCTCGTCGATCGCGTCGAGCGCCTTGAGCAGACCGCGCAGGATGTGCGCCCGCTCCTCGGCCTTGCGCAGGCGGAACCTGGTGCGCCGGACGATGACCTCGACCTGGTGCGTCACCCAGTGGCGGATGAACGCGTCCAGCGACAGCGTGCGCGGCACCCCGTCGACGAGGGCGAGCATGTTGGCGCCGAAGTTCGTCTGCAGGTCGGTGTGCTTGTACAGGTTGTTCAGCACGACCTTGGCGACCGCGTCGCGCTTCAGCACGATGACCAGGCGCTGGCCGGTGCGCGAGGACGTCTCGTCACGGACGTCCGCGATGCCGCCGATCTTGCCGTCCTTCACGAGGTCGGCGATCTTCTGCGCGAGGTTGTCGGGGTTCACCTGGTACGGGAGCTCCGTGACCACCAGGCACTGGCGGTTCTGGATCTCCTCGACCTCGACGACGGCCCGCATCGTGATGGAGCCGCGACCGGTGCGGTACGCCTCCTCGATGCCCTTGCGGCCGACGACCAGGGCGCCGGTCGGGAAGTCCGGGCCCTTGATCCGCTCGATCAGGGCGTCGAGCAGCTCCTCGTGCGTGGCCTCCGGGTGCTCCAGCGCCCACTGGGCACCGGCCGCGACCTCGCGCAGGTTGTGCGGCGGGATGTTGGTGGCCATACCGACGGCGATACCGGCGCTGCCGTTGATCAGCAGGTTCGGGAAGCGCGCCGGCAGGACCGTCGGCTCCTGGTTGCGGCCGTCGTAGTTGTCCTGGAAGTCGACGGTCTCCTCGTCGATGTCCCGGAGCATCTCCATGGCCAGCGGCATCATCTTGCACTCGGTGTACCGCATGGCCGCGGCCGGGTCGTTGCCCGGGGAACCGAAGTTGCCGTTGGAGTCCACCAGCGGCATGCGCATCGACCACGGCTGCGCCAGGCGGACCAGGGCGTCGTAGATCGAGGTGTCGCCGTGGGGGTGGTACGTACCCATGACGTCACCGACGACACGGGCGCACTTGTAGAAGCCCTTCTCGGGGCGGTAACCGCCGTCGTACATCGCGTACAGCACGCGGCGGTGGACGGGCTTGAGACCGTCCCGCACATCCGGCAGCGCGCGCGACACGATGACGGACATCGCGTAGTCGAGGTAGGAGCGCTGCATCTCCGTCTCGAGCCCGACGGGCTCGACACGCATGGCGAGCGGCTCTTCCTCTTCGGTGGTGACAGGAGTGTTCTCGTCGGCCATTGCTGGTCTTCAGTCCTTTCGTGCGGTACTCAGCTGAGACCGACTCAGATGTCGAGGAAGCGGACGTCCTTGGCGTTGCGCTGGATGAACGAGCGCCGCGCCTCCACGTCCTCGCCCATGAGCACCGAGAACAGGTCGTCGGCCTGCGCCGCGTCGTCCAGCGTGACCTGGCCGAGCACGCGGTGCTCCTGGTCCATGGTGGTGATGCGCAGCTCCTCGGCGTTCATCTCGCCGAGACCCTTGAAGCGCTGGATCGAGTCCTCCCTGATGCGCTTGCCGGCCTGCTTGCCGAGCTCGACCAGGGCGTCGCGCTCGCGGTCGGAGTACGCGTACTCGAAGTCGTCCCGGCCCCACTTGATCTTGTACAGCGGGGGACGGGAGAGGAAGACGTGGCCGGCCTCGACCAGCGGCCGCATGAAGCGGAACAGGAACGTCAGCAGCAGGGTGTTGATGTGCTGGCCGTCGACGTCGGCGTCCGCCATCAAGATGATCTTGTGATAGCGGAGCTTCTCGATGTCGAAGTCCTCGTGGACCCCGGTGCCGAAGGCCGAGATCAGCGCCTGGACCTCGGTGTTCTGCAGGATCTTGTCGATCCGCGCCTTCTCCACGTTCAGGATCTTGCCTCGGATGGGCAGGATGGCCTGGTACATCGGGTTGCGGCCGGACTTGGCCGAGCCGCCGGCGGAGTCACCCTCGACGATGAAGATCTCGCACTGGGTCGGGTCGTTGGACTGGCAGTCGCTCAGCTTGCCCGGCAGCGACGCCGACTCCAGCAGGCCCTTGCGGCGGGTCAGATCGCGTGCCTTGCGGGCCGCGACACGGGCGGTGGCCGCCTGGATCGACTTGCGGACGATGTCCGCGGCCTCGTTGGGGTTGCGGTCGAACCAGTCGGTCAGGTGCTCGTGGACGACCTTCTGCACGAAGGTCTTCGCCTCGGTGTTGCCCAGCTTGGTCTTGGTCTGGCCCTCGAACTGCGGCTCGCCGAGCTTGACCGAGATGATCGCGGTCAGACCCTCGCGCACGTCCTCGCCGGAGAGGTTGTCGTCCTTCTCGCGCAGCAGCTTCTTGTCGCGCGCGTACCGGTTGACCAGACCCGTCAGAGCGGCCCGGAAGCCCTCCTCGTGCGTACCGCCCTCGTGCGTGTGGATCGTGTTCGCGAAGGAGTACACACCCTCCGTGTACTGCGAGTTCCACTGCATCGCGATCTCGACCGAGAGCATCCGCTCCTTGTCCTCGGCCTCGATGTCGATGACCGTGGGGTGGATGAGCTCGCCCTTGCGGCTGTTGAGGTACTTGACGAAGTCGACGATGCCGCCTTCGTAGTAGTACTTCACGGTGCGGGCCGGCTGCTCCTCGACCGCCTCGGCGGAGGCGTCCGCGTCGTCGGCGCGCATGGTCGCCTTCGCGGACTCGCGCTCGTCGGTCAGCGTGATCGTCAGGCCCTTGTTGAGGAAGGCCATCTCCTGGAAGCGCCGCGACAGCGTCTCGAAGGAGTACTCGGTCGTCTCGAAGACGTCCGGATCGGCCCAGAAGGTGACCGCAGTGCCGGAGTCGGACACTTCTTCGTGCTTGGCCAGCGGAGCCGTGGGGACGCCCGACTTGTACTCCTGCGTCCAGCGGTAGCCGTCCGTCCTGATCTCGACGGCGAGCTTGTAGGACAGCGCGTTCACCACGGAGACACCCACGCCGTGCAGACCGCCGGAGACGGCATAGCCGCCGCCGCCGAACTTGCCGCCCGCGTGCAGCACGGTGAGCACGACCTCGACGGCCGGCTTCTTCTCGACGGGGTGGATGCCCACCGGGATGCCACGGCCGTTGTCGACGACGCGTACGCCGCCGTCGGCGAGGATCGTGACGTCGATGCTGTCGGCGTGGCCGGCCATGGCCTCGTCGACGGAGTTGTCGACGACCTCTTGGACGAGGTGGTGGAGTCCACGCTCACCGGTCGAGCCGATGTACATGCCGGGGCGCTTGCGGACCGCGTCCAGACCCTCGAGGACGGTGATCGCGCTGGCGTCGTACGAGGAGCTGACCTCGCCGTTCCCACCGGCAGCAGTGGACAGGGTGTTCTCGTTGGGGTTGCCGGAATCGGCCACGAAGCGCCCTTTCTGGCACAGCACAAGCCGCTCTCCGTCATTGCGGGACCGGCTGCGTCGTTCGGCATCTAATCGACGTGTCCCGCGAGAGGCGCGGGATTGTCCACCAGTCTACCGGTACCGGCGACATGAATGGGGGTTTGCCGGTAGCTGAGTCCGCATGTGCCGCCCTGAACCTCCTCCGTCCGACTCCCCATATGCGGGAAGGGGCTCCAAGAGGCTCACACGGGCTTTGAGAGCTTCGGGCTGTCAACCTCCGGCTACCCTGAGGGACACCTCGGACGTACCGCCCGGTTCCCCCTGTCCCGGGGCCGCCCGACCGGGGCCGGGTCAGCCGTACGTGTCCCCCGGGCCCGTGCTTCCCGGCGCCCGCAGAGGACCGAACCGGCGCTGCGGCCCGCCGGGGCCCAGCACCTTGATCACCCGGACCGTGCCGTGCCCCAGGTCCTCGTTCAGCCGCGCCACCAGCCGCGGAGCCAGCAGCCTCAGCTGCGTCGCCCACGCCGTGGAGTCGCACTGGACCGTCAGTACGCGCTCGTCCGGGTCCTCGTCGTAGCGCAGCGGTACACAGTGCTTGGCCAGGTCCTCGCCGACGATCTGCGGCCAGCGGCCCATCACACCGCCCACCGCGGCCGGGGTCTCCCAGCCCCGTTCGGTGATCAGCCGGTTGATCGCCGCGCCCAGCGGCAGCGGATCGCGACCGTCCGCCCGCGCACCGGAGCGCAGCCCACCGCCGCGCCTGGCCTGCTTCTTCTGCTGCGCGGCCGCGCCCTTGGCCTTCGCCTGCTCCTTGGCCGCGCGCAGCGCGACGCGTGCCAGGTCGACACCCGAGGACTCGGGAACCCGGGCGGCCGAAGGGATCTCGTCCTCGCTCATACGCGCTCCACCTGCCCGTCGGCCACCGCGTACCGGGCGCCCGCCAGCACGTGCGGGACGTCGTCGTCGACGGCTGCCGTCACCAGCACCTGTTCACCAGGGGCCACCAGCTCCGCCAGGCGCTCCCTGCGACGTGCGTCCAGCTCGGCGAACACGTCGTCGAGCACGAGCACCGGCTCGTTGCCCTCGGCACGCAGCAAGTCGTAGGAGGCCAGCCGCAGCGCCAGCGCGTACGACCAGGACTCGCCATGGCTCGCGTACCCCTTCGCCGGGAGCTGTCCCAGCTTGAGCAGCAGGTCGTCACGGTGCGGGCCGACCAGGGTCACACCCCGCTCGATCTCCTGCTTGCGAGCCTCGGCCAGCGCGCCCATCAGCTGCTCGTACAGCTCCTCGCGCGTCATGGGCCCGGTGTGCTCGGCGCCCGCGGGACCGGAGGAGGAACGGTACTCCAGGGCGATCGGACCGCCGCCCGGGGCGAGTGCCTCGTACGCCTTGTCCGTCAGGGGCTGGAGGGTGGTTATCAGGTCGAGCCGTCTGGCCAGCACCTCGGCGCCGGCCCGCGCCAGGTGCTGGTCCCATACGTCCAGCGTGGACATGTCCATGGAGCGCCCGCCGTGCCGGCGCGCCATCGCGGCCGACTTCAGGAGGGTGTTGCGCTGCTTGAGCACGCGGTCGTAGTCCGAGCGCACTCCGGCCATGCGGGGCGAGCGGGCCGTGACCAGCTCGTCGAGGAAGCGCCGGCGTTCACCGGGATCACCCTTGACCAGCGCGAGGTCCTCCGGCGCGAACAGGACCGTGCGTACGATCCCGAGCACATCACGCGGCCTGACCTGCGAGGACCTGTTGATACGGGCGCGGTTCGCCTTGCCCGGGTTGAGCTCGAGCTCGACCAGCTGGGAGCGCTCGCCCTGGGTGACGGCGGCGCGGATCACCGCACGGTCGGCCCCCATCCGCACCAGCGGAGCGTCCGAGGACACCCGGTGGCTGGACAGCGTCGCCAGATAGCCGACGGCCTCGACGAGATTGGTCTTGCCCTGGCCGTTCGCGCCCACGAAAGCGGTGACGCCCGGATCGAGAGGGACCTCGACCCGGGCGTACGAGCGGAAGTCGGCCAGCGACAGATGCGTGACGTGCATGGTGTGGCGCCGACCTTCCCCCGGCAAGGCTGTGCATGGCGGTGCACAGCCTGTGGATTACTTCTTGTTCTCCACCGCGTGGCCACCGAACTGGTTGCGCAGTGCGGCGATCATCTTCATCTGCGGGGAATCGTCCTGGCGGGACGCGAACCGCGCGAACAGCGACGCGGTGATCGCCGGCAGCGGCACCGCATTGTCGATCGCGGCCTCGACGGTCCAGCGGCCCTCGCCGGAGTCCTGCGCGAAACCGCGCAGCTTCTCCAGGTGCTCGTCCTCGTCCAGGGCGTTGACCGCGAGGTCGAGCAGCCAGGAACGGATGACCGTGCCCTCCTGCCAGGAGCGGAAGACCTCGCGCACGTCGGTGACGGAGTCGACCTTCTCCAGCAGCTCCCAGCCCTCGGCGTAAGCCTGCATCATGGCGTACTCGATGCCGTTGTGGACCATCTTGGCGAAGTGCCCGGCGCCGACCTTGCCCGCGTGGACCGAGCCGAACTCGCCCTCGGGCTTGAGCGCGTCGAAGACCGGCTGGACCTTCGCCACGTGCTCGGCGTCGCCGCCGTACATCAGCGCGTAGCCGTTCTCCAGGCCCCAGACACCGCCGGAGACGCCGCAGTCGACGAAGCCGATGCCCTTGGCGGCCAGCTCCTCGGCGTGCTTCTCGTCGTCGGTCCAGCGGGAGTTGCCGCCGTCGACGACGATGTCGCCGGGGGACAGCAGCTCCGCCAGCTCGTCGATCGTGGACTGGGTCGCGGCACCCGCCGGGACCATGACCCAGACGACGCGCGGGCCCTTGAGCTTGTTCACAAGCTCCTCGAGGCTGTGGACATCCGCGAGGTCCGGGTTGCGGTCGTAGCCGATGACGGTGTGGCCTGCGCGGCGAATGCGCTCACGCATGTTGCCGCCCATCTTGCCGAGGCCGACGAGACCGAGCTCCATCAGAGATTCCTCAATCGTTGTGTGCCGTTTCCTACCCGCGTCCGAGACTACGCCCGGACGCGGGTGCACACCTGTGGGGTCAGGCGCTCAAAAGCCGCTGATCAGCCGCTCAGTCGCACCGGCATGATCAGGTACTTGTACGCCTCGTCCGCCTCCGCGTCCACGGCCGGCTTGCCGCTCAGCAGCGCGGGCTTGGTGGAGGTGGTGAAGGACAGCTGGGCGACCGGGGAGTCGATCGCGCTCAGACCGTCCAGCAGGAAGGTCGGGTTGAAGGCGATCGAGATGTCGTCGCCCTCCAGCTGCGCGTCCACACGCTCCACAGCCTGTGCGTCGTCGCTGGAGCCGGCCTCCAGGATCAGCACGCCCTGCTCGAAGCTGAGGCGCACCGGGGTGTTCCGCTCGGCGACCAGGGCGACACGCTTGACGGCCTCGACGAACGGCGCGGTCTCGATGACGGCCACCGAGTTGAACTCGGTCGGGAACAGCGTGCGGTACTTCGGCAGGTCGCCTTCGAGCAGACGGGTCGTCGTCCGCCGCCCGGCGCCCTCGAAGCCGATCAGACCCTCACCGGCACCGGAGCCGGACAGCGCCAGGGTGACCGTGTCACCGCTGGTCAGCGCCTTGGCGGTGTCGAGCAGCGTCTTGGCGGGCACCAGGGCCACCGCGGAGGCGTCGGGGCTCTCGGGCTTCCACAGGAACTCCCGGACCGCGAAGCGGTAGCGGTCGGTGGAGGCCAGGGTGACGGTGTCGCCCTCGATCTCGATCCGCACGCCGGTCAGGACGGGAAGGGTGTCGTCGCGGCCGGCGGCGATGGCGACCTGGGCGGCGGCGGAGGCGAAGACCTCGCCGGGCACGGTGCCGGTCGCGGTCGGCATCTGCGGGAGCGCCGGGTACTCCTCCACAGGCAGGGTGTGGAGGGTGAACCGCGAGGAGCCGCAGACCACGGTCGCCCGTACACCGTCTGTGGAAATCTCCACCGGCCGGTTGGGCAGGGCGCGGCAGATGTCGGCGAGCAGGCGGCCGGAGACGAGCACGGTGCCGTCCTCGTCGATCTCGGCTTCCACCGAGACGCGGGCCGAGACCTCGTAGTCGAAGCTGGAGAAGCTGAGGGCGCCGTCCTCCGCCTTCAGAAGAAGGCCTGCGAGTACGGGCGCCGGCGGACGGGCCGGAAGGCTGCGGGCCACCCAGGCCACCGCCTCCGCGAGTACATCGCGCTCCACCCGGATCTTCACCGGAACCGCCTCCTGCTGTTGCTGGCTCGCCCTGCTGGCCTTCGTCGTCGGCTTGATGCCGGAGACCAGTCTGACGCACGGCGCCGACAGCTGGTGCGGGTCGGGGTCAAGTCGCGCCAAGAGGTACCGGGCGCTCCGGGCTCGAGTTGTGCACAGGCCCCTCTTCCAAGCGAATTTCCCGGTAACTCTGAGTGGGAGTAGTAGTAGGGCCTGTGGAAACCGTGGATAACGCCTTCTGCGCAGGTCAGAGCCCGTTTTTTGTCCACTGAGCCTGTGGGCGGGACCGGTGGACAACCGGGTGATTCTGTGGACGCGCGAAAGTTCTGCACACCCGATGCACAGCCCACAGGGACTTCTCCCCAGTGCCGTCCCCAGCTTTACCCACGTTCCCCACAGGCCAACCGACCACCTTGGTGTGATGCCTTTCACTCGACCCGGTGAGCGGGGATGTCGCGTTGCCGAACAGTGGACAGGGGTGGGGAAAAGCTGTGGGCAACGAGGCCCTGCCTGTGGGCCGCCGGTGGACAACGTGGATCAAGGTCTGTGGACGATTCGGCTGTCCACAGACTGTGGAGGGCGTCCGGCCACAAATCCACACCCTGCTGAGCTGGCCCTACAGTGCCTCCGCAGGCTGTCCTGTGGACCGTATCTGGACAACTTCCCGGTCCCCAGGCTGTGGACGGAAGATCGCCCCCACTCCTGTGGAGAACGGGCACCGGTCGGGACGTATTCGAACACAGCCGTCCCGTGACAGGACGGCACGGCGGCCTGCCGAGCGGCCCCGGCGCTCCGAGAGAGGCCCTGGAACGCCGAGAAGGCGCCCCCGGGATCTCCTCCCGTGGCGCCTTTTCGGGCCGTGCCGGCGGCTGGGTCAGCCGTTCTTGATGCGGTTGGTGAGCTCGGTGACCTGGTTGTAGATCGACCGCCGCTCCGCCATCAGCGCGCGGATCTTGCGGTCCGCGTGCATCACGGTCGTGTGGTCGCGTCCGCCGAACTGCGCGCCGATCTTCGGCAGCGACAGATCGGTGAGCTCCCTGCACAGGTACATCGCGATCTGGCGTGCCGTCACCAGCACGCGACTGCGCGAGGATCCGCACAGATCCTCGACCGTGAGGCCGAAGTAGTCGGCCGTGGCCGCCATGATCGCGGTCGCGGTGATCTCGGGAGCGGCGTCCTCGCCGCCGGGGATCAGGTCCTTGAGCACGATCTCGGTGAGACCGAGGTCCACCGGCTGACGGTTGAGCGAGGCGAACGCCGTGACCCGGATCAGCGCGCCTTCGAGCTCACGGATGTTCCGGGAGATGCGGGACGCGATGAACTCAAGCACCTCCGGCGGGGCGTTGAGCTGCTCCTGCACGGCCTTCTTGCGCAGGATCGCGATACGCGTCTCCAGCTCGGGCGGCTGCACGTCGGTGGTCAGGCCCCACTCGAAACGGTTCCGCAGCCGGTCCTCCAGCGTCATCAGCTGCTTGGGCGGCCGGTCCGAGGACAGCACGATCTGCTTGTTGGCGTTGTGCAGCGTATTGAAGGTGTGGAAGAACTCCTCCTGCGTCGACTCCTTGCTCGCGAGGAACTGGATGTCGTCGACCAGGAGGATGTCCACGTCGCGATAGCGCTTGCGGAACGTGTCGCCCTTGCCGTCGCGGATCGAGTTGATGAACTCGTTGGTGAACTCCTCGGAGCTCACGTACCGCACGCGGGTGCCGGGATAGAGGCTGCGCGCGTAGTGCCCGATGGCGTGCAGCAGGTGCGTCTTGCCGAGCCCCGACTCCCCATAGATGAACAGGGGGTTGTACGCCTTGGCCGGCGCCTCGGCGACCGCGACGGCCGCGGCGTGCGCGAAGCGGTTGGACGCGCCGATGACGAACGTGTCGAAGAGGTACTTGGGGTTCAGGCGGGCGTGCGGTTCGCCGGGACCGGGACCGGGAGCGGGCGCGGGCTTGGCGCCGAGCGGTCCGGGGGCGCCCGAGGGGCCGCCGCGGTGCGGGGTCTGCGGCTCGGGCAGCTGGCGTTCGGCACGCGGGTCGTACTGCCGGCGCTCCGGCGGCTGCCGGTAGTCGTGCTGGGACCGGCTCGGCGGGGCGGAGGCGTACGGGTCGCGCTCCTGGAAGCCGCCGAGGCGCGGCTGCTGCCAGGAGAGGTCCTCCTGGGTACGCGGCCAGGCGCCGGGCTCGGGGCGCTGCTGCTGGTACTCGGGGTACGACGGGCGCACCTCCGGCAGGCCGTCGTCGGAGGACGGGCGGTGGCCGTAGCCGCCGTCGTAGGGGCCGCTCTGGCGCCCGGTCTCGTAGGCGTCGCCGCCCTGGCGCGGCCCGTCGTACGCGTCGGTCGGGCGGGAATCGTCGCGCTGAGGTCCTTGGTAGCGCTGCTGCTGCTGATGCGCGGGCGGTGCCTGGGGGGCGGCCGGCTCACCCACAGAGTCGTCGACGGTGATCGCGATCCGGATCGGACGGCCGCACTCGCGGCTCAGCGTCTCGCTGATCAGCGGGGCGAGGCGGCCCTCGAGCACCCGCTTGCCCCACTCATTGGGGACGGCGAGCAGCGCGGTGTCGGCGACGAGCGCGAGGGGCTGGCAGCGTTCGATCCACTGCTTGTCCTTGGGCTCGACGCCCTGCTGGCCCTCGTCCAGGAGCTGGTCCAGCACTCGTGGCCACACTGCGGCAAGATCGGCAGGTACATCAGCCACGAAGCACGCTCTCTCACAGGTCCCACGAATGTGTGGTTCTCGGGACGGGATGGGAAGACAGGCAGGAAAGGAATCCGAGTTCAGCCACGGTAGTCAGGCCGAGCCATGCGGTTCAAGTTGTTGTCCACAGCCTGTGTACAGCGGGGACCGCCAACGGCCTGGTTTGACCGGATGGCGTAGCCGCGCGTACCGTAACCAGGTCGAGTTGTCGATGGCTGCTGCCGCCTGCCTCCGATGGGCAAAGATCACGGTCTGTGATTGTGAAGCGGTGCACTCGGGCGTAATCGCGAGCTACTCGTGGGCGCACGGTGACAGCCAGGCGATGTCCCGCCATCAACGAATCATTTCTGGAGCCCCCGAGTGAGCAAGCGCACCTTCCAGCCGAACAACCGTCGTCGTGCGAAGACCCACGGTTTCCGCCTGCGCATGCGTACCCGTGCCGGTCGCGCCATCCTGGCGAACCGTCGCAGCAAGGGTCGCGCCAACCTGTCCGCCTGATCGCGTACAGGTCATGACGTGCTGCCTTCCGAGAATCGGCTGAGGCGGCGCGAGGACTTCGCGACTGCGGTACGCCGAGGACGCCGGGCCGGACGCCCGCTTCTCGTCGTCCATCTACGCAGCGGTGCAACGGACCCGCACGCGCCTGGGGAGAGCGCTCCCCCGACGTGTGCGGGTTTCGTCGTGAGCAAGGCCGTGGGCGGTGCCGTCATACGCAACAAGGTCAAGCGGAGACTGCGCCACCTCATACGCGATCGGCTCTCCGAGCTGCCCCCCGGTAGCCTGGTGGTCGTACGGGCGCTGCCCGGTGCGGGCGACGCCGAACACGCACAGCTGGCCCGAGACCTGGACGCCGCGCTGCAGCGGCTGCTGGGAGGGGGCGCGCGATGAAGTACCCACTGCTGGCACTGATCAAGATCTATCAGTGGACGATCAGCCCGCTGCTGGGACCTGTCTGCAGGTACTACCCGTCGTGTTCCCACTATGGATTTACGGCCATCGACCGGCACGGTGCGGTGAAAGGCACGGCCCTGACCGCCTGGCGGATCCTGCGGTGCAATCCGTGGTCGCCGGGCGGCGTGGATCATGTGCCCCCGCGCAAGCGCCCACGGTGGCACGAAATGCTGCGCGATGCCTTGCGCGGCAGCAAGGGCGGGCACTCCGCCGCTGATGTGCCTGCCCTGGGGTCGGCCCCCGGAACCCCGAGCCCGGCCGCAGAGACCTCGCCCAATGCTCAAGGAGCCTGATTAGTGGACACGATTGCCAGTCTCTTCAGTTTTATCACCACACCTGTCTCGTGGATCATCGTCCAGTTCCACAAGCTCTACGGGGCGATCTTCGGCCCGGACACGGGCTGGGCCTGGGGACTGTCCATCGTGTCGCTGGTGATCCTCATCCGGATCTGCCTGATCCCGCTCTTCGTGAAGCAGATCAAGTCGACCCGGAACATGCAGGCGCTCCAGCCGAAGATGAAGGCGATCCAGGAGCGCTACAAGAACGACCGACAGCGTCAGTCCGAAGAGATGATGAAGCTGTACAAGGAGACGGGGACGAACCCCCTCTCCTCGTGCCTGCCCATCCTCGCGCAGTCGCCGTTCTTCTTCGCTCTGTACCACGTGCTCAGCAAGATCGCCTCGGGTGACGAGATCGGTGTCCTCAACCAGAGCCTGGTGAACAGTGCGCGTGAGGCGCACATCTTCGGCGCTCCGATCGCCGCCAAGTTCATGGACGACCCGGCCAAGGTCGAGGCACTCAACGCCTCCCTCACTGATGTCCGCATCGTCACCGCGATCATGATCATCATGATGTCTGCGTCGCAGTTCTACACGCAGCGCCAGCTGATGCAGAAGAACGTCGACCTCACCGTCAAGACGCCGTACATGCAGCAGCAGAAGATGCTGATGTACATCTTCCCGGTGATCTTCGCCGTCATGGGCATCAACTTCCCGGTCGGTGTCCTCGTCTACTGGCTGACCACCAACGTGTGGACCATGGGCCAGCAGATGTACGTCATCAACCAGAACCCGACGCCGGGCAGCAAGGCGCAGGACCACTACCTGCAGCGCCTCCTCAAGGGCGTCGTCGCGCACGGCGAGGTCCGCTCGCGCCGCAAGCGGTCGGTCGTCCAGGCGATCGTGGCCAAGGGGTCGGACCGCAACGAGAACGAGCGCCGGTTCATCACCGGGCTGGCCAAGGCCGGCCTGGCCGCCCAGGCGGACGGCACCGTGACGAAGAGCGAGACGGCGGTGGCCGAGGCCGAGGGCGGCAGTGGCGCCCAGCGGCGCCAGCAGCCCAAGCGGCAGAGCAAGGCGCGGCGCCAGTCCGCCGCCGGCGCCGTGGGTGCGGCCAAGGGTGACGAAGGCCCGGCCGACTCCGTGTCCAAGACGTCGCTGCAGAAGGACGAGTCCGCCGAGGGCGTCCAGCCCAAGGCCGGCGGTGGCAAGGCCACCGGATCCCGCCAGACCAAGCCCGGACAGGCGAAGTCCGGGCAGCGCAAGGGCCAGCAGCGCCCCAAGCACCCGTCGTCCAAGAAGTAAGAAGGAGTCCATCCGTGACGGAAGGCACCATCTCCGCCGCCGCCGAGGGTGGCGACACCCTGACCCGCCTCGAGCAGGAAGGGGAGATCGCGGCTGATTACCTCGAGGGCCTGCTCGACATCGCCGACCTCGACGGTGACATCGACATGGACGTCGAGGCGGACCGCGCCGCGGTCTCGATCATCAGTGACGCGGGCAGCCGGGATCTGCAGAAGCTCGTGGGCCGGGACGGCGAAGTCCTCGAGGCTCTTCAGGAGCTGACGCGCCTGGCTGTGCACCGTGAGACCGGTGACCGCAGCCGTCTCATGCTCGACATCGCCGGATTCCGGGCGAAGAAGCGCACCGAGCTGGCCGAGCTCGGCGCCAAGGCGGCCAACGAGGTCAAGACCACCGGCCAGCCGGTGAAGCTCGACCCCATGACGCCCTTCGAGCGCAAGGTCGTCCACGACGCGGTCGCGGCCGCCGGCCTGCGCAGCGAGTCCGAGGGCGAGGAGCCCCAGCGCTTCGTCGTCGTACTCCCTGCCTGACCCACGTGTTCCCTCGGCCCCGTCTGTTCGCAGGCGGGGCCGATCTTTGTCAGCCTGATAGTCAGCCACCACAGCCCTGTGCGGCAGTGCGGTACGGAAGGACGGTTCCCGTGACGGAGGCAGCGGAGCTTCCCCAGGCGCCCGAGGCGGCGCGGACGGTGTTCGGAGAGCTTTTTCCGGAGGCCGTGCGGTATGCGGAGCTGCTCGCGGATGCCGGGGTCAAGCGCGGCCTGATCGGCCCGCGTGAGGTTCCCCGGTTGTGGGAGCGTCACCTGCTGAACTGCGCTGTGCTCTCCGAGGTCGTCCCGGAGGGGGTGACGGTGTGCGACGTCGGCTCGGGCGCCGGTCTGCCGGGCATCCCGCTCGCCCTCGTCCGGCCGGACCTCAAGATCACCCTTCTCGAACCCTTGCTGCGGCGTACGAACTTTCTGCAGGAGGTCGTCGAGCTGCTGGGCCTGGACCACGTGACCGTGGTCAGGGGCAGGGCCGAGGAGATGCTGGGGAAGGTTCCTCCGGTGCATGTGGTGACGGCACGAGCCGTGGCACCGCTGGACCGCCTGGCCGGCTGGGGCGTCCCTCTGCTCCGTCCCTACGGCGAGATGCTGGCGCTCAAGGGCGACACCGCCGAGGAGGAGATCCAGAGCGCCCGGGCCGCGCTGAGCAAGCTCGGAGTCGTGGAGACCTCGGTCCTCCATGTCGGTGAAGGCATCGTCGACCCGTTGTCCACCGTCGTACGGGTCGAGGTGGGTGAAAGTCCGGGCGGTGTGAGGTTCGCCGCCAAGCGCGCGAAGGCGGCAAGGACAAGCCGAACTCGTCGTCGCCGCTGACCCAGCACGCTGAGCCATACAAGCTTCCATACGTACGCATTTCGGAGTGTCGTCCCGGTTCGGTGATGCGGCGCAGGCATCGTGTTTCACGTGAAACGTCGCTCACTGCTGCAGGGAATCATCAGCCGCGGCCGTGCTGCCGCGCCCGGGAGGGGTCGCAAGCCCCTCCTGAGGGCTACCGAGTTGTCCACAGAGGTGGATTCCTCCACAGAACCACGGGCCTCGCTGGTTCACGACCCCGAAAGCATGGCAGGCTCTCCTCATCGCGAGCCTGAAGTCGAGGAGAGTGAATCCTTGCGGTCCGACGCCAACATCGCGGGACCGATGACCGATCCGGTCCCCGGTCCCCGTACCGAGTCCCCGGGGGAGGATGTTTCACGTGAAACACCGCCGCCCATGGACGACACCCCCATCGGCCGTGCTGCTCAGCTGGCTGTGGAGGCGCTGGGGCGTGCCGGTGAGGGCCTGCCCCGACCTGAGCAGACACGCGTCATGGTTGTCGCCAATCAGAAGGGCGGCGTAGGGAAGACCACCACCACGGTCAACCTCGCCGCCTCGCTCGCCCTGCACGGTGCGCGCGTTCTGGTGGTGGACCTCGATCCCCAGGGCAACGCCTCCACGGCGCTGGGAATCGATCACCATGCGGAAGTTCCCTCGATTTATGACGTCCTGGTGGAGAGCAGGCCCCTCGCCGAGGTGGTCCAGCCCGTCCCCGACGTCGAAGGACTCTTCTGCGCTCCCGCCACCATCGATCTCGCCGGTGCGGAGATCGAGCTGGTGTCGCTGGTGGCGCGGGAGAGCAGACTCCAGCGCGCCATCCAGGCGTACGAGCAGCCGCTGGACTACATCCTGATCGACTGCCCGCCGTCGCTCGGCCTGCTGACCGTCAATGCGCTCGTCGCGGGTGCGGAGGTTCTCATCCCCATCCAGTGCGAGTACTACGCGCTGGAGGGACTGGGCCAGTTGCTGCGGAACGTCGATCTGGTGCGAGGACACCTCAATCCTTCGCTTCATGTATCGACGATCCTGCTCACCATGTACGACGGCCGGACGCGGCTCGCCTCCCAGGTGGCGGACGAGGTGCGCAGCCACTTCGGGGATGAGGTCCTGCGGACGAGCATCCCCCGGTCGGTGCGCATCTCGGAGGCCCCGAGCTACGGACAGACGGTCCTGACCTACGATCCGGGTTCCAGCGGTTCCTTGTCGTACCTTGAAGCCGCCCGGGAGATCGCGCTCCGTGGCGTGGGGGTCCACTACGACCCGCAGCACGCCCACGCGGCTCAGAACAATCAGCAGAATGTGTCGGAGGGGATCCAGTGAGCGAGCGACGTAGAGGATTGGGGCGTGGGCTCGGTGCGCTGATCCCCGCGGCTCCCCAGGAGCAGCAGGCACCGCCCTCGGCGGGTGCCGCGCCCTCTCCGGCGGCGGTTCCGGTGCTGACCACGGACCGTGGGGTGGCGGCGGCCAAGGTCGCCACCCTCCCCGCGGCCGCCACCGCGCCGGACGGGATCGGTTCCGCCGTGGACATTGACGCCGCACCGCAGCCGAGCGAACCGGCAGGAGCGCATTTCGCGGAGGTGCCGCTCGGTTCGATCACCCCCAATCCGCGACAGCCGCGTGAGGTCTTCGACGAGGACGCTCTCGCCGAGCTGATCACCTCCATCAAGGAGGTCGGCCTGCTCCAGCCCGTCGTCGTACGGCAGTTGGGTCCGGACCGCTACGAGCTCATCATGGGCGAGCGCCGCTGGCGGGCGTGCCGCGAGGCCGGTCTGGAGCGGATCCCTGCGATCGTCCGGCACACCGAGGACGAGAAGCTTCTGCTGGACGCCCTGCTGGAGAACCTCCACCGGGCACAGCTGAACCCGCTGGAAGAGGCCGCTGCCTACGACCAGCTCCTCAAGGACTTCGACTGTACCCATGACCAGTTGGCCGACCGCATCGGGCGCTCGCGTCCGCAGGTTTCCAACACGCTGCGCCTCCTCAAGCTCTCACCGCCCGTGCAGCGCAGGGTCGCTGCCGGCGTTCTCTCCGCGGGGCACGCGCGGGCGCTGCTCTCCGTGGACGACTCGGAAGAGCAGGACAGGCTGGCCCACCGCATCGTGGCCGAGGGCCTCTCGGTACGGGCGGTCGAGGAGATCGTCACTCTGCTCAACTCCGGCCCCAAGAGCACGCCCAAGGCCAAGGGCCCGCGAGCCGGGACCCGGCTGTCCCCGGCGCTCACCGATCTCGCCTCCCGGCTCTCGGACCGCTTCGAGACGCGGGTGAAGGTCGACCTCGGGCAGAAGAAGGGAAAGATCGTCGTCGAGTTCGCGTCGATAGACGACCTCGAGAGGATCCTCGGCACCCTGGCCCCCGGAGAGGGCCGCGTCCTGGAGAAGGGGCTCGGTGAGGAGCTCGCCGAGGACGAGGACGTCTGAGGCTCTTCGATCACCAGTGCCGTCAAGGGCGGGTCGTGTTCTCGTTTCACGAGACACGACCCGCCTCTTGCCGTATTGCGGTATCCGTGTCTGGGCTGGGTGGATACGATGCGTTCTGGTATGACGCATCCACCTTGAGCTACCTCAGAGGGAGGGCGGGGGCCATGCGAGCGGTGAGCCGCAGCCAACTGGTGACAGCTGGTTTGGGACTTGGGGCAGTAGGCGGATTCGTCAGCAGCCTGCTTCGGGAGAGGAGCGCGCTGGCAGCCGCGCGGAGCGCGGCAGATCAGGGAAGAGAGGGTGAGTCTCGATGGGGCGCCGACTCGTACCGCTCACGCTCGACAACCTTTCGGACCTTCCCCAGCGCTGTCGTTCGTGTGTCTTCTGGGAGCTTGATCCGGTCAGCGGCGAAGCAGCGGTAAAAGCGGGGACTCCGCAGCTCGAGAAGGAGGCCTGGATCTCGGCGGTTCTTCTCGACTGGGGCTCGTGCGGCCGTGTCGTCTACGTCGACGACGCGCCGGTCGGTTTCGTCCTCTACGCACCGCCGGCCTATGTGCCCCGGTCGATGGCCTTTCCCACGAGTCCCGTCTCCGCGGACGCGGTGCAGCTCATCACCGCCTGGGTCATGCCCGGGTATCAGGGACAGGGACTGGGGCGGGTGATTGTCCAGACCGTCGCCAAGGACCTGTTGCGGCGGGGCTTCCGGGCCATCGAGGCGTTCGGCGATGCGCGCTGGAAGGAGCCCGCGTGCGTCCTGCCGGCCGACCATCTGCTCGCGGTGGGCTTCAAGACGGTGCGTCCGCATCCGACGCACCCCCGGCTACGGCTCGAGCTGCGGACGACGCTCTCCTGGAAGGAAGACGTGGAGCTGGCGCTCGATCGGCTGTTGGGCGCGGTGCAGAAGGAGCCGGCGCTCCGGCCGCTGTGAGGCCGACATGAGAATGGGCTCACCCCCATGTCGGGGGTGAGCCCATGCGATGTTTCACGTGAAACGTCGAGGCGATGACTACTCGCCGATGAAGCTTTCGAGGTCGCGGACGATTGCGGCCTTCGGCTTGGCACCGACGATGGTCTTGGCGACCTCACCGTTCTGGTAGACGTTCAGCGTCGGGATGGACATGACGCCGTACTTCGCAGCGGTGGCCGGGTTCTCGTCGATGTTGAGCTTCACGACCTGGATCTTGTCGCCGTGCTCGGCCGCGATGGCCTCGAGGGACGGCGCGATCTGGCGGCAGGGGCCGCACCAGGCAGCCCAGAAGTCCACGAGGACGGGCTTGTCGCTCTTGAGGACGTCCTCTTCGAAGGAGTCGTCGGTCACGTTCTTCAGGTCGCCGGCCACGGCGTCCTCCTTACTTCTTTGCGGGGTGTAGGGGAGTGCGGTGCGGGGGTCAGACCACAGGGGTCTTCTCGGGCTCGGCGACCTTCTCGCTGTCCGAGAGGGCGGCGAGGAAGCGCTCGGCGTCCAGGGCGGCGGAGCAGCCGGTGCCGGCGGCCGTGATGGCCTGACGGTAGGTGTGGTCGACGACGTCACCGGCGCCGAAGACACCGGGCAGGTTGGTGCGCGTGGACGGCGCTTCGACCTTGAGGTAGCCCTCGTCGTCGAGCTCCAGCTGGCCCTTGAAGAGCTCGGTACGGGGGTCGTGACCCACGGCGATGAACAGGCCGGTGACGGCGAGCTGCGAGGTCTCACCCGTCTTGGTGTTGCGCAGGGTCAGACCGGAGAGCTTCTGGTCCCCGTGGATCTCCGCGACTTCGCTGTCCCAGGCGAAGGAGATCTTAGGGTCGGCGAAGGCGCGCTCCTGCATCGCCTTGGAGGCGCGCAGCGCGTCACGGCGGTGGACGATCGTGACGGACTTGGCGAAGCGGGAGAGGAAGGTGGCCTCCTCCATGGCGGTGTCGCCACCACCGATGACGGCGATGTCCTGGTCCTTGAAGAAGAACCCGTCACAGGTGGCGCACCAGGAGACGCCGCGTCCGGAGAGAGAGTCCTCCTTCGGCAGGCCCAGCTTGCGGTGCTGCGAGCCGGTGGTGACGATCACAGCCTTCGCGCGGTGCACGGTTCCGGCGGTGTCGGTGACGGTCTTGATCTCGCCCGTGAGGTCGACGGCCACGACATCGTCGGGGACGAGCTCGGCGCCGAACCGCTCGGCCTGGGCGCGCATGTTGTCCATCAGGTCCGGACCCATGATGCCGTCGCGGAAGCCGGGGAAGTTCTCCACATCGGTCGTGTTCATCAGCGCGCCACCGGCGGTGACGGCCCCCTCGAACACCAGCGGCTGCAACGACGCGCGCGCGGTGTAGAGCGCGGCCGTGTAGCCCGCGGGCCCGGAGCCGATGATGATCACGTTACGGACGTCGCTCACGGGTTTCTTCCTCGTCTCTGCAGACTGCCTACTGCCTACGGGGGCGGGTTACAGGATCTCACCCCACCCAACGGATCCTACGGGGCTTGCATTCCCGGGACGTCGGAGCGGCACAGGCAAGGTCTCAGTTGCGAGGGTAGGACTCCGAATGCAGCAGGTTTCCCGGGCCGGCGGCTGCCTTGCCGACGCAGGCGGCATCGACGACGTACGCCTGGACCCGCGTCTCGTCGGCGGGATGCGCCATCACGACGAGGTAGGCGTCGACCCCCGCATAGCGGCCCTGCTCGAAGGCGAGGGGGCGATCGGACCGGCCGGTCCCCTGCTGGATGCATGCCGGCACGGAGGTCTCGGGTGAGCTCTTGGGCGAGACGGTGGAGGACTCGGTGTCGAGCGGCGGCACCTTCTTGATCCTCGGCTCGGCATGGGTGTCCGCAGCGAGCAGCGTGTGCACGCGGTCCTGGATGGGCGCCCCGGAGAACTCTCCGGTGTCGGCGCTGACGCTGGCGTCCTTGGTGCTGGAGTCGCTCCCCGATTGCGTCTGGACCTGGAGGAGCATGACGCTGACCCCGACGGCGGCAGCGCCGAACACGGTGCCGAACACGGCCACGCGCCGGCGGCGGGTCCGACGGTCACGGCCGGGGCCGGTCGCGGCACGCGAGTGGCCTGAGGGGCGGTCGGCGGCGGGTGCGATCGCCTCAGCCGGAGACGGGGGCGGCGCTGTTTCACGTGAAACATGCGCGGGCTCGGAGGGGGCGCTGGCGGCCAGGAGCGCCTCGGCAGCGAGTGCGGCGTCGATCCGGCCGGCGACGTCGGCCGGCATCCGGCCGGAGCCCGGCAGCGTCCCCAGCAAGCCGCGGATCTCTTCGAGCGAGCTGCGGACATCTGCGCACAGGGAGCAGTCGTCGAGGTGAAGGCGGATCTCAGCGGCACGGGAGGGGGAAAGGAGACCTTCGGTGAGGTCGGAGATCTCCGAGACATCCGGGTGCTGTGTTGTGCCGGCCCTGTCGGTCGAGGATGTCACGCGCGCCCACCTCCACCCTTCACAGCCGCAGGCCCGTTCGGCCCTGTGTCTCGTGCTCCCGACTCCGGTGGGACGGATGTCCCCGGCGTCCGGTTCCTTCCCCCGCTGACGTCGGGGTTATCCCCGCGCTCCGCACGGAGGTGGGTGAGCATGGGCAGCAGCCGGGCGCGGCCCCGGGCGCACCGGCTCTTGATCGTCCCGGTGGGTACGTCGAGGACCCGTGCGGCTTCCGCGACGGGGTATCCCTGCATGTCCACCAGGACGAGCGCGGCCCGCTGCTCCGGCGGCAGTGTGGCCAGAGCGGCCAGGAGCTGGCGATGGAGGTCCTGGCGCTCGGCTGGAGCCTCGGCGGACTCGTGAGGCTCCAGCAGCTGTTCCAGGCGCTCCGTGTCGTCGACCGGAGAGGTCTTACGGGATGCCGCCTTGCGGGCGCGGTCGAGGCAGGCGTTCACGGTGATGCGGTGCAGCCACGTGGTGACGGCGGACTGGCCGCGGAAGGTGTGCGCGGCGCGGAAGGCGGAAACGAGGGCGTCCTGGACCGCGTCCGCAGCCTCCTCCCTGTCCCCCAGCGTGCGCAGCGCCACGGCCCACAGCCGGTCGCGGTGGCGCCGCACGAGCTCGCCGAAGGCGTCGGGGTCACCGGAGACATGGCGGGCCAGCAGATCCTGGTCGCTCGCGTCGCCGAGTGTGGCGTCGTCCAACGGTGAGCCCCCTCCCCGCTTCTGTCAGCCGGTGAACGTGACGTCCGTGATGCCTTGCTTGTAACCGGTGCCGCTGAACTCGTCCTTCGACGAGTACGGCATCGCGGTCATCCAGAGCAGGACATAGCGGCTCGCCACCGGCTTCTTGGCCGTCAACTTCAGTGCCGATCCGCTGGTCTGTCCGGAGGCGATCTGCGTCATGGAGCTCACCGGGCCGGACGGGGACAGGGAAGCGGCTGCGTAGAGGCTGATCGTGGTGTGATCTCCGCCGTAGCGCAACGCTATGGACGCGCTGGAGACGTCCTTTTCCGCACCCAGGTCGAAGACGATGCCCACACCCTGCTTCACCGACGGAGCGAACTCCGGTCCGTCGAAGTAGCTCTTGGTCCGCCAGTAGGTGGTGCCGTCGCCGTCGTGTGTCGCTCCCACATCCCCCGCGTTCTGGGGGGATCCGTCCGGGGCGTACTCCTGGGCCGCCTGAATCCTCAAAGGGACGGGAGCCTTGGGCTTCTCGTTCTCACCACCCGTGACGGACGTCTCCGAGGTCTTGGGCTCCTGGGTGCCCTGCTCCTGGCCCAGCAGCTTGTCGGCCACCTGCCAGCTTCCGAGCCCCAAGGCCGCGATGAGGAGCGCGGACACGGCCCACTTCAGCGCCTTGCCCGTGCGGCTCTCCAGGGGAGCGGGCGGTGTGGGCGACACCTGCGTGACACCCATGCCCGGCCGGACGGCGGTGCGCCCGTAGTTGCCCTGCTGATAGGTGGTGCGCTGGTACTCCGGGGGCGCGGTGAAGGCCGGCTCCGGCGGGCGGATGCGTGGCATCGCGGCGACCGCCTTCGCCAGTTCGTCGGGCGTGGTGCACGGCGGCTCCTGGCGGGAGGCGGTGGCACCGTCGTTGACGAGAGCGCGCATGGCGAGCTCGGACAGTCCCCGATGGACGCCGGCACGCACCTGGTCGGGTGCGACGAGGCCGACGCCCTTGGGAAGCCCGGAGAGGCCGTAGGCATCGTTCTCATAGGGCCAGCGCTGGGTGAGCGCGGCATACAGCAGGGCGCCGATCGCCTCCGTGTCGGTGCGCTGGGGGCGTTCGGCGGAGATGCCGCGCAGCGCGGCGTTCACCGCGAGGCCACGGATGCGGTACTGGCCGGTGGAGGTCCGCAGAACCGCGCCAGGCGTCAGCCGCAGATGGGCGAGCCCCTCGCGGTGGGCCGCGGCCATGGCCAACGACACCTGCTCGACGAGCTGGTACGCGTCGTGCGGTTCGAGAGGCCCGGAAGCCAGCAGCGTGGTCAGCTCGACGGCGTCGGGGAGCCATTCGTGGACGACGTAGACCAGGTCGTTCTCCTCGACGGCGTCGAGGACCTGGACGAAGCGCGGATCGCCGAGGAGAGCCGATGAGCGGGCGGCAGCGAGAACGGAACGAGCCCTGGGATGGTCCGCGGGCAGGAGGTGGACGCCGACGGCCCGGCGCAGTTTCTCGTCGACGGCACGCCAGCTGCTGAAACCGTCCAGACGGGTGACGCACTCCTCCAGGCGGTAGCGTCTGGCGAGTTTGTGGCCACTGTGCAGTTCGGGCGTCGACAGGGAGAGGTCTTTGCCCTCCGTCCCGGTCTCCCCCTCGCCGTCCGTCTCCGGTGCGGTCGTCTCCGCAGTCTTCTGGGATTCTGCCGCCCCGTCGGTCGTGGCCTTGCCCGCCTGCGCGGTCAGCGGTTCGTCCCCGCCGTTGTCGGCCACGTCGACGGCGGCCGTGCTACGTTCCGCCACCGTCGTTCCTGCCTCCCCATCCGTTGCGCCATATCCAAACGCCATGCCAATTGTGCCCACAGTCGGACGCTATGCACGACACGCGGCATCCGACGAAGGTTGTGCCAGGGCCGGTCCGTCCTAGCGGCCGAGACGGCCACGGACCATGCCGACCATGGCGTTGAGCTCCTCGATGTGCATCCTCTTCGCTGCGACGAGGAAGACGCCCATCAGTACGGCTCCACCGGCGGCCAGCGCCACCAACGAGCCGCCCGCGCCGCTGCCCAGTCCCGTCATGACGCCGAAGGCTGCCGCGCCGCCCGCGACCGCGGCCGGCACCGACGCCATGGAGAGGCGTGCATAGGTCCGCATCACGTGAGAGCCGTCCAGATCGCCGCCGAGGCGCTTCTTGAGCCGCCGCCAGGCGACCCCGACGCCCACCGCGTAGGCGAAACCGTAGGAGGCGCCCATGCCGACGACCGCCCACTGGGCGGGCAGCAGCGCGTAACACAGGGCGGACGCCCCGGCGTTGACCGCCGCGACGATGACCGTGTTGTAGAAGGGCGTCCTGGTGTCCTCGTAGGCGTAGAAGCCGCGCAGGACGACGTACTGAACGGAGTAGGGGATGAGGCCGAGGCCGAAGGCCATCAGGATGAAGCCCATGCCCCGTGCGGCCTCCTGGCCGGTGGACGCGAACAGCAGCGTGGACATCGGAACGCCCAGCGCGAGGAAGGCGAAGGAGACTGGGACGATGGCGACCGCGCTGTTGCGCAGACCCTGGGAGATGTCGTCGCGCACGGCGCCCGGGTCGTCGTCGTGGGCGGCGCGCGAGATGCGCGGGAGCAGGGCGGCCATCACGGAGACCGTGATGATGGCCTGCGGCATGCCCCAGATGAGCTGGGCGTTGGTGTAGGCGATGAAGCCCGCGCCCTGCTTGCCCGAGGCCTGGCCCGCCGCGGTGGCGAGCTGGGTGACGACGAGGACACCGGCCTGGTTCGCGAGGACGAAGAGCACCGTCCACTTGGCCAGCTTCACCGTCTTGCCGAGACCGTGGCCCTTCCAGTCGAAGCGCGGACGGAAGCGGAAGCCGGTCTCTCGCAGGTACGGAATCATCGCCAGCGCCTGGACGACCAGGCCGAGGAGCGTTCCGACGCCGAGCAGGCGGACCCCCTCCGGCGGAATCGTCTGCACACCCATCTGCGATTCGGCCGAGGTGCCGTACACCCAGATGAAGAGGCCGAACGTCGTGATCATGACGATGTTGTTGAGGACCGGAGTCCACATCATCGCGCCGAATCTGCCGCGAGCGTTGAGGATTTGGCCCATGACGACATGGATGCCCATGAAGAAGATCGTGGGCAGGCAGTACCGGGCGAAGCTGACGGCGACGCTGTTTGCCGCCGGATCGCCAGCGATCGTGTCCGACATCAGCTGGATCAGCAGCGGTGCGGCGAACACGGCGATGGCGACGATGGCGCCGAGCGCCACCATCACCAGGGTGAGCAGGCGGTTGGCGTACGCCTCGCCGCCGTCCTCGTCGTCCTTCATCGCGCGCACCAGCTGCGGCACGAAGACCGAGTTGAGTCCGCCGCCGACGGTGAGGATGTAGATCATCGTCGGCAGGGTGTACGCGACGGTGAACGTGTCACCGAGAAGAGCGGCGCCCAGGGCGGCGGTGATCACCAGGCTGCGCACGAACCCGGTCAGGCGGGAGACCAGCGTGCCGGCCGCCATCACGGCGCTGGACTTCAGCAGACCGGAGGCCCGCCCTGCCGGCTTCTTGGGGGGTGCGGGCGCCGCGGGGGCGGGTTCGGGTGCCGGGTCCGGGCGGCCGGAGGCCTGCTGGTCCCGGAAGAGGTGAGCGAACGCATCAGGTTCCGGTTCCTTGTCGCCGGCGTGGGTGACGAGGTCGTCCACGCCCGTGAACTGGGTGGTTCCGGCGGCGTCCCCGTACGGCAGGTGCCGGGAGGGACCCTCCGGCTCGGGCGGGGGCGTCTGTGCCCAGACGCGGGGGTCGGGGGCGTACTCGGACGACGGAGGCTGCTGGTAGAGCGGCTGCGGTTCCGGGTAGGTGCCGGGGGGCGGCGGAGGGTGCGCAGACCGGTCGTAGAGCACCTCGGCCACCGGGTCCTGGGACGAAAGATCCTGGGCCTGGAAGGGGTCAGGAGCGTACGCGTCCTGGACGTAGGGGTCCTGGTAGGGCTCAGGGGCGGGCTGATGCGGCGGCGGGACCTGGCCGGGCGGGTTCCCACCCGCCTGGCCACGATCACCGTCGTACGGCGCGTTCATGACTACCCCACCTCATCGTCCCCGGCCGACCGGCCACACATCGCTCAACGGTCCACTTTCTCACCAGCGCCCGACGGGTCGCCGCTTTCGGGTCGGGTGTCCGGTCCCGGGTCACTCGCCTGCCCGGGCTCCGGGCTGTCGATGTCACCCCGCGTGCTCTCTTCCTCGTCCGAGGCGGTGTCGTCGTCCGTCGACACTTCCTCGGACTCCGCGCCCGTCGCCTCGCGAGCGGCAGCGCGCTTGCGCTGGGTGTACATCCTGATGCCTGCGAGGACCAGAAGCAGAACGCCGCCGGCGATGACGAGCATGACCGTCGGTGTGATCTCGGAGACCTTCACCGTGAAGTTCATGGCCTTGCCGTAGAGCTTGCCGTCCTGCGTGTAGAGCTGCGCCGTCATCTGGACCTGGCCGTTGGCATTGGCCGAGGCGGGGAACTTCACCGTCTGGCTGTGTCCGCCGTCGATCCGGACCTGCTGCTCGGTGACGCCCTTGTCGCCGTCGAGGTTCAGACGCGTGGGGTTGTGCGACGTGAGCCGGAGCACCAGATGGTCGATGCCCTGGACCAGCTCGTTCTGCACGGTGACCGGAATCGTGGCGCTCCGGCCGGAGAGGGTCACGTCCGACTTCTCGATCAGCAGGACCTCTTCGGTGAGGTCCCGCAGATAGCTCCGCACCTCGTCGCGGTACTGCTGGGCCGCCACGGGGTTTCCCCGCCAGGAAACCGACAGCTCGCGGTCGATCGCCCTGCCGAAGGGCGTGTTCACCCGGTCCGCCTGGGTGAGGATGCCCTCGAACATGTCGAGGGTCTCCTGGGTGCCCCGGACGTCCTGGAAGGCCTCGACGGGCAGCTCCTGCTTACGGAGCTTGCGCGGGTACTGGGAGGTGCCGGGCACCTTGGTGTTGGCGTCGGCGTCCGGCTTGGAGTCCGCAGCCGCCACGAGGTCGAGCGGCTGGGTCCAGCGCTGGCCGAGGGCCTGCAGGGCTCGCGCCATGGTCTGGGCCTGGGCTGCCGTGGGCACACGCTGCGGGGCGACGACGATGCTGCGCTGCTTGTCCGGGGCCTGGTGCGTCACGGCGAGCGACTGGGCGAGGAACTTCTGGACGGCGAGCGTCGAGGTGTCCGACCGGCTCATGTCGCCCTGGAAGGCCTTGGAGAGCCGTGAGTCGGCGACGACCGCGGTCGTGCCACCGCCGATGGGCCGCGCCGCGGTGGGCGTGTAGCCCAGGTTGTCCTGGAGGCTGTCGCTGCGGGCGATCACGTTGTGCGCACCGGCCGATGTGGCCACATCGACGATCGACGAGTCGATCGCGCCCTCCACGGGCCAGGCGAAGTCGGTCGACGCGTTCACGTGGAGGACCGTCTCGACCGTGGTCGCGGCGACCTCGGTGGCCGGCTGGAGATGGCTGAGCGATCCGGAGACGGACTTGCCGCGGTGCGCCAGTGAGGCCAGGTCGGGATCGGCGAACGGCAGGGCGACGACCTTGCGGTCCTGGACCGCGGCTTGGAGATCGCTCAGCCAGCGCTTGGCCACGTCCTGGTTCTTGCCCTGGACCGTGGTGTTCCCCTTCTTGACCTGGTAATTCCGGGTCATGGCGTCCACGGTGGCCAGCAGGTCCGGATCGATGACCCAGGTGACCGGCAGTTCCTTGCCGAGGGAGACGAGCTGGTCGAGCCGCCCGCCGGTGGACAGCTCGGCCGCCAGCGACTCGTCCTCGAACACGGGTGTCTGCTGCTCGTCGGAGCCCGTCTCGGAGGTGAGATGCGTGGAGGAGATGAGCGGCCACAGATACGTGAGGCGGGTCTTCTTGTCCGGCGCCTCCGGCTGCCACGGCAGGAAGGTCCGCTCGATGCCCAGCACCTGGTCGTACGGCAGGTTCGCGGTCTGTCCCGAGAGCGAGACGCCGAGCTGGTAGACGCCACCGTCCTCGTCGAGGTCGAGTTCGTCGGCCGGCACGGAGAGCCGGAAGTCATGGCTGATGCCGGAGGCGAGGCGTGGGATCTCGAGCGAGTACTTGTCGTCCACCTCCGCACCGTCGAGGCCTGGGTCGTAGCCGGTGCGCTCGGCGGCGCGATCGATGGCCGTCCTGCCCACGAGCTTGTGCCCGACCCGCAGATCGACGTGCGCGTCGGTGATCGTCTGCTTGCCCTCGTTGATCACCGTGCCGGAGATGGTGATCGTGTCCTTCTCGCCCGGCGTCGCCGGCGTGAACGTGTCGAGAGACACATCGACGGTCCGTGACCCGGTGGCGTCCTCCGCTGCATGCGCCGTCGGCGCCGCGGGGCCGCACAGCAGCCCGGCCACGAGTGGTGCGCCGGTGAGCAGCGAGGCTGAGCGACGCAGCCACCGGCGGGCAGGAGAAGTACGCATCCCCTGGAAGTCTGCCGCCTCGGCCACGCGCTCGCCCGTCCCTCGTCGTCTGCTTGCCGGTGGTGGTTCTCTGGTTCTTGCGTCCAGGCATGGTAACGATGCGCGCTGGGTCGAAGTGCCGCGGACTGCATCACAAGATCGCAAGGGGCTCCACGGGCCGCCGTAAACGAGGGCGCTCCGGTCGGCCGGGGCACGTACCCTTTTCTGTTGTGCCGAACGCCAATGAAGACAACCCCACTGCCCTGAGCCAGGTGCAACGCCGCGCGGTGAGCGAACTGCTGCGGGTGTCCCCGGTCGCCGACGACCTTGCCCGCCGTTTCCAGGAGGCCGGGTTCAGCCTCGCCCTGGTCGGCGGCTCGGTACGTGACGCACTTCTCGGTCGGCTCGGCAACGACCTCGACTTCACGACGGACGCTCGGCCCGAGGACGTACTGAAGATCATCCGCCCGTGGGCGGACTCGGTCTGGGACGTCGGCATCGCCTTCGGCACGGTCGGATCCCAGAAGGAGGGCCGCGTCGGTGACGACGTGCAGCGCTTCCAGATCGAGGTGACCACCTACCGGTCGGAGTCCTACGACCGGACGTCGCGCAAGCCCGAGGTGTCCTACGGCGACTCCATCGAGGAAGACCTCGTCCGTCGGGACTTCACGGTGAACGCCATGGCCGTCGCCCTCCCCGAGAAGGTGTTCATCGACCCGCACGGCGGCCTGGAGGACCTTGCGGCCTGTGTGCTGCGAACGCCCGGCACTCCTGAGGAGTCCTTCTCGGACGATCCGCTGCGGATGATGCGCGCCGCCCGGTTCGCGGCCCAGCTCGATTTCGAGGTGGCACCCGACGTGGTGGCCGCCATGAAGGCGATGGCGCAGCGCATCGAGATCGTCTCCGCTGAACGTGTGCGTGACGAACTGAACAAGTTGTTGCTGTCCGCGCACCCCCGGAAGGGACTGGGGCTGCTCGTCGACACCGGGCTCGCGGACTACGTACTGCCCGAGCTGCCGGCACTCCGCCTTGAGAGCGACGAGCATCACCGGCACAAGGATGTGTACGAGCATTCACTCACCGTGCTCGACCAGGCGATCGGCCTCGAGGACGAGGGACCGGACCTGGTGCTGAGGCTGGCGGCGCTGCTCCATGACATCGGGAAGCCGAGGACGCGGCGGTTCGAGAAGGACGGGCGCGTCTCCTTCCATCACCACGAAGTGGTGGGCGCGAAGATGACGAAGAAGCGGATGACCGCGCTCAAGTACTCGAACGAGATGGTCAAGGACGTCGCGCGGCTGGTCGAGCTGCACCTGCGCTTCCATGGCTACGGGACCGGCGAATGGACCGACTCGGCGGTGCGGCGCTACGTGCGGGACGCCGGGCCGCTGCTGTCGCGGCTGCACAAGCTGACCCGCTCGGACTGCACGACCCGGAACAAGAGGAAAGCGGCTGCGCTCTCCCGGGCCTACGGCGGTCTCGAGGAGCGCATCGCCCAACTGCAGGAGCAGGAGGAGCTGGACGCGATTCGGCCGGACCTCAACGGCAACCAGATCCAGGAGATCCTGGGCGTCGGCCCCGGTCCGGTGATCGGCAAGGCGTACGCGTTCCTTCTCGATCTGCGTCTGGAGAACGGACCGATGGAGCACGATGCCGCGGTTGCCGCGCTCAAGGAGTGGTGGGCGGCACAGGGCTGAGCGTGAAGCGGCGCGATGTTTCACGTGAAACATGCGCCCTCATGACGGTCGGGGCGGTGTTTCACGTGAAACACCGCCCCGACCGCTTTCCGCTACGCCAGCTCCCCCGTACGCCTCCAGCGCGCCAGCATCACGGCGACCCCTGCATAGATGACCGCGACCAGGCCGATGAGCGGAGCCGACCTGCCGTCCGGCGGCAGCATGAGGGCCGCGATGCCGGCCGCTCCGACGAAGCCCGCGTTGAACAACATGTCGTAGAGAGCGAAGATCCGGCCACGGAAGGCGTCGTCCGTGGCGGTCTGGACGATCGTGTCCGTCGCGATCTTCGCTCCTTGGGTGACGAGACCCAGAACGAAAGCGGCGACCAGTATCGGCCCGGGAGCGAATGGCAGTCCCAGCGCCGGTTCGAGGACGGCTGCCGCCGCGGCGCATCCGACCATCCAGCCGTACCGTCCGAGGCGCCCGATCGCCCAGGGCGACAGCACGGCGGCGGCGAAGAACCCCGCCCCCGAGACCGCGAGTGCCAGGCCGAGGAGGGCGAGTCCGTCCGATTCGGTGTCGGTCCACGCGTAGCGGCAGAGCATGAGCACCATCACGGTGAACGCGCCGTAGCAGAACCGCATGAGGGCCATCGCCGCCAAGGCGTGGGCAGCGGGCGGTCGCTGAGTCAGATGCCGCAGGCCGTCCAGCAGCCCGCGAGCCGTGGACGCGATCGCCGTGAGCAGGCGCGGCTGGACGAGCTCCGGATCGGGACCGAGAAGTTCGCGCCCCATGCGCAGCGACGCCAGGGCGGAGGAGAGGTAGAGCGCGGCCCCGACCAGTACCACCACGGCCCCGGAATCGGCGACGACGAGGCGGACCAGGAAGGCCAGCCCGCCGCCCGCGGTGGCGGCGAGCGTTCCGGCGGTGGGTGACACGGAGTTGGCCATGACGAGCCGGTCTGCGTCGACCACACGGGGAAGGGCGGCCGAGAGCCCCGCCAGTACGAACCGGTTGACGGCCGTGACGGACAGCGCGGAGGCGTAGAAGAGCCAGTCCGGCACCGAGGCCAGAATGAGCAGCGCCGTGCAGCCTGCGAGCAGGGCGCGCAGGAGATTGCCGTAGAGGAAGACCTGTCGGCGCTGCCAGCGATCGAGGAGCACGCCGGCGAAGGGGCCCACGAGGGAGTACGGAAGCAACAGGACGGCCATGGCGGAGGCGATCGCGGCCGGCGAGGTCTGCTTCTCCGGGGAGAACACCACATACGTGGCGAGAGCGACCTGGTAGACGCCGTCAGCCGACTGGGAGAGCAGTCGGACGGTCAGCAGTCGGCGGAAGTCGGTCAGGCGCAGTAGTACGCGCAGATCACGTACAGCGGGCATGCGAGCAAGCGTCACATACGAGGAGGGTCCCCGGGCCGATGACCCGGGGACCCTCCTCGATCGGACGGGACGAACGCTTAGCGCTCGACCTCGCCCTTGATGAACTTCTCGACGCTCTCACGAGCCTGGTCGTCGAAGTACTGGACCGGCGGGGACTTCATGAAGTACGAGGACGCGGAGAGGATCGGGCCGCCGATGCCCCGGTCCTTGGCGATCTTCGCGGCGCGCAGGGCGTCGATGATGACACCCGCGGAGTTCGGGGAGTCCCACACCTCGAGCTTGTACTCGAGGTTCAGCGGGACGTCACCGAAGGCGCGGCCCTCGAGACGCACGTACGCCCACTTGCGGTCGTCCAGCCAGGCCACGTAGTCCGACGGGCCGATGTGGACGTTCTTCTCGCCCATCTCGCGGTCCGGGATCTGCGAGGTGACGGCCTGCGTCTTCGAGATCTTCTTGGACTCCAGGCGCTCGCGCTCGAGCATGTTCTTGAAGTCCATGTTGCCGCCGACGTTCAGCTGCATCGTGCGGTCCAGGATGACGCCCCGGTCCTCGAAGAGCTTCGCCATCACGCGGTGCGTGATGGTGGCGCCGACCTGCGACTTGATGTCGTCGCCGACGATCGGGACACCGGCCTCGGTGAACTTGTCAGCCCACTCCTTGGTGCCGGCGATGAAGACCGGGAGGGCGTTGACGAACGCGACCTTGGCGTCGATGGCGCACTGCGCGTAGAACTTCGCAGCGTCCTCGGAACCGACGGGCAGGTAGCAGACCAGGACGTCGACCTGCTTGTCCTTGAGGACCTGGACGACGTCGACCGGGGCCTCGGTGGACTCCTCGATGGTCTGGCGGTAGTACTTGCCCAGACCGTCCAGGGTGTGGCCGCGCTGCACGGTGACGCCGGTCGCCGGCACGTCGCAGATCTTGATGGTGTTGTTCTCGCTGGCGCCGATGGCGTCCGCGAGGTCGAGGCCGACCTTCTTGGCGTCCACGTCGAAGGCAGCCACGAACTCGACGTCACGAACGTGGTAGTCGCCGAACTGGACGTGCATCAGACCCGGCACCTTGGCCGCCGGGTCGGCGTCCTTGTAGTACTCGACGCCCTGCACCAGCGAGGCGGCGCAGTTGCCCACGCCGACGATGGCTACGCGAACCGAACCCATTCCGGTTGCTCCCTGTGTGATCTCGGTATTCCGGATGAAACCCTGCGGAGCGCAGGGCCTCACTTGGCGGTGTCGTCGGACGGATCCGGCGGGGTGGAGTCGTCCGGAGGTGTCCCTCCGGATGACTCGTCGCCCTGGTGCCGGGGCAGGCCGCCCGTCGCTCCAGATGTGTTGTCCTGCTGAGCGGTGCTCTCGGGGGAGGGCCGTCGCTGCTCCCGCCCCGCCCGCTCGCTCTCGATGAGCTCGTTCAGCCAGCGCACTTCGCGCTCCACGGACTCCATGCCGTGCCGCTGCAGTTCGAGCGTGTAGTCGTCGAGGCGCTCGCGGGTGCGGGCGAGAGAGGCGCGCATCTTCTCCAGGCGCTCCTCCAGCCTGCTGCGGCGGCCCTCCAGGACCCGCATCCGCACCTCGCGCTCCGTCTGGCCGAAGAAGGCGAAACGGGCTGCGAAGTGCTCGTCCTCCCAGGTGTCGGGGCCGGTGTGCGAGAGCAGCTCTTCGAAGTGCTCCTTACCTTCCGCCGTCAGCCGATAGACGATCTTGGCGCGGCGCCCCGCCAGCGATGCGGCGAGGGCGTCCTCGGGTGCGTTTCCCGGTTCCTCGATCAACCAGCCGTTGGCGACGAGCGTCTTGAGGCAGGGGTAGAGGGTTCCGTAGCTGAAGGCCCGGAAGATTCCCAGCGAGGTGTTGAGCCGCTTGCGCAGCTCGTACCCGTGCATCGGGGCTTCGCGGAGCAGGCCGAGGACGGCGAACTCGAGGATGCCTGAGCGTCTGCTCACTGTCGCCTCCCTCGCCCGTCGGTGCCCGTATGCCGGTCCGATGTGTCGTGCTGATGTATCGACTCGATACATCAGCACGATAGAGCGGCGCTTCGCGTGCGACAAGGGGGCCCTTCGTGAGCGGCGTCACATCGTCAATTCGTCGGCGGTGAGTTGCCTGAAATGGGGTGAACTTCGACCCTCGGTGGGTTTTGACCGTGCGTAGTCTGTGCGGCATGCAGACCACTGGGAACCATGTGACGCCCCTGTGCGTCATCGCCGTGGATGCACAGCGGATGAGCTCTCCCCAGAGCTCGGCCGTATCCATTTCGGGGGGACCGGAACTCAACTGCCGCTTCCAGGCGTCTCGCCTGCCCGAGGAGTAGTCGTTCGATGAGCGAGCACCGACGCAAACCGCCGCAGCCGCAGGGTGGCGGGCGCGCCGCGGCCCGACGCGCCGCCCAACAGTCCTCTGGGCGACGTGCAGCACCCGGGAGGGGTGCCACGTCAGCCTCCCCTTCCGCTTCTCATGGGGAGGAGCGTCCGTACGGTGGCAGAGCCGAGGCCCGGCGCGCCGCCCAGCGGGGCGGTGGTCGCCGGCGCGTGGACGAGTCGGGAACAGGTGGCAGGGCCGCGCGCCGTGGCGCCGCCGGAGCCGGAGCCGCAGCCGGTAAGAAGCGGCTGATCGACTACCCGCGACACGACAAGTACGGATGGCGTCGCTGGATGCCCTCCTGGAAGCTCGTCGCGGGACTGTGCATCGGCTTCATAGGGCTGCTGATGGTGGCCGCCGCCCTCGCGTACAGCATGGTCGTCGTCCCGAAGGTGGCGGAGGCGGCCACGGCCCAGAACAACGTGTACTACTGGGCCGACGGCTCCCAGATGGCCGCCACGGGTGGTGAGGTCAACCGCCAGATCATCGGCATCGACCAGATTCCGAGGGAGATGCAGGACGCCGTCATCTCCGCGGAGAACAAGACCTTCGAGAAGGACTCGGGCATCGACCCGATGGGTATCTCCCGCGCTGTGTTCAACATGGCCCGGGGCCAGCAGACGCAGGGTGGCTCGACCATCACCCAGCAGTACGTGAAGAACGCGCGGCTCGACGACCAGGACCAGACCCTGAGCCGTAAGTTCCAGGAGCTGTTCATCTCCATCAAGATCGACAGCACGATGGACAAGCCCGACATCATGGCGGGCTACCTGAACACCTCGTACTACGGCCGCGGTGCCTACGGCATCCAGGCCGCGGCCCGGACGTACTACAACAAGGACGCCGAGGACCTGAACGCGAGCGAGTGCGCCTTCCTCGCCTCTCTACTCAAGGGCGCGACGTACTACGACCCGGCGGGTGCCACGGAGATCGACTCCAGGGCGAAGCCCGCGGCCAACAGGGAGCGAGCCGAGAAGCGCTGGCGCTGGATCCTCGACGAGATGGTCAAGGACAACCGGCTCCCCGCCGAGGAGCGCGCCAAGTACACGGAGTTCCCCAACCCGCAGAAGCCGAAGAAGAACGCGCAGCTGAGCGGGCAGATCGGTTACCTGGTGGACCTCGCCAAGGCCAACTTCCTCAACAACTACGAAGGGATGACGGAGAAGAAGCTGGCGCAGGGTGGCTACGAGATCCACACGACCTTCGACAAGAAGAAGGTCAACGCGCTCGAGGCCTCCATCAAGAAGATCTACAAGGAGCACATCGACCCGGATAAGCGGCCGGATACGGACACCCACGTCCAGTTCGGCGGCGCCTCCGTGGAGCCGGAGACCGGGAAGATCGTCGCGATCTACGGCGGCGCCGACGCGACGAAGCACTTCACGAACAACGCCGACGCGACCGGCGCCCAGGTCGGATCGACGTTCAAGCCCTTCGTGCTGGCCGCCGCGATGCGGGACGGCGTGCGCAACCCCGAGCTTCAGCCCGAGCAGGGGCCCAGCGAGCGCACCATCGTCGACCCCGACAAGAGCCGGTACAACGGAGCCAACAAGCTCAAGATCAAGAACTACGACGGTTCGATCTGGCGCAACGAGGAGGGCAAGGAGTGGCTGCAGAAGAACGACGGTGACGAGTCGTTCAAGAACATCAGCCTGCGCGAAGCCATGATCCACTCGGCCAACTCGCCGTTCGTGCAGCTCGGCATGGACATCGGCATCCCGCAGGTGCGGAAGGCGGCCGTCGACGCCGGTCTGCTCGAATCCAGCCTGGTCGAGGCGAACGTCCCCTCGTTCTCCCTCGGCATCTCGGACCCCAGCGCGATCCGCATGGCGGGCGCGTACGGCACCTTCGCGGCCAACGGAAAGCAGCGCGACCCGTATTCCGTGACCTCCGTCGACCACCAGGGCAAGACGATCTACAAGCACGAGGACGAGCCCGATACGGTCTTCACCAAGGCCGTCGCCACCAACGTGACGGACGTGCTCCGGGACGTCGTCGACGACGAGGAGGGCACGGGTAAGAACGCGCGCCTTCCCGGCCGTCAGGTCGCCGGCAAGACGGGTACCACCGACGACAACAAGTCCGCATGGTTCGTCGGCTACACCCCGCAGCTGTCGACCGCCATCGACATGTACCGCCTCGACGACGACGAGAAGAGCGGCAAGAAGCGCGAGTTCCTGAAGATGTACGGCACCGGTGACCGGGACACGATCCACGGTTCGTCGTTCCCCTCCGAGATCTGGCAGACGTACATGTCCAAGGCGCTCAAGAACGCCAAGATCATGGAGTTCGACGAGCCGGAGGAGCTCGACGCCGAGGCCGTCTGGGGTGGCGGCGCGGTCAGCCCCAAGCCGACACCGAGCAGCAAGCCGTCCTCGAGCCCGTCCGAGTCGCCCTCCTCGAGCCCGTCCGAGAGCCCTTCGACGAGCCCGGGTCCCACGGAGTCGTGCAACCCGTGGGAGGACTGGACCTGTGAGCCCAGCGGCGGTACCGATGCCGGCACCGACCAGGGCGGAGGCAACGGCGGGATCACCACGAGTCCGACGACGTCGCCGGGTACGGACAGCGGCGGAGGCAACGGCAACAACGGCGGAGGCAACGGCGGAGGCTTCATCGGAGGCTCCGACGGAACCGAGTAGCCGCCGCCCGTAGGCCGGCACCGCCAGAGGGCCGCCGTACCGGCGAGCACAGCGCTTCGTTGGCTGTGCCTGCCGGACACGGCGGCCCTCGTCGTGTACCCGGCCCCTTGCGGCAGGATGTGCACCATGCCCAGCGCAGAGGAGACGAGCGTGTACGAGGACCGCCGCGGTGTCCTGCCCGCACGGCGGGACAGTCCTGACGTGCGCCCCACACGGCGCGACAGGATCGCCGCGGCCGGCAGCGAGCTGATCGGTGGCCCTGCGGGCCGCTGGGCACGGCGCACCGGCAACGGTCCGCTCACACCCGTGCGTTTCATCGCCCTGGTGGCGATCGGCATGTTCGCGCTCGGCATGGTGCAGAAGCTGCCCTGCTACAACTGGGCCTGGTTCAGAGGCACCAGTTCGCAGTACACCCACGCCTGCTACTCGGACATCCCGCACCTGTATCTCGGCCGCGGCTTCGCCGATGGACGCATTCCGTACTTCGACCGGCTGCCCGGTGACATGGAGTACCTCGAATACCCGGTGCTCACCGGGCTGTTCATGCAGGTCGCCTCCTGGGTCGCCGACGCCGCCTCCTGGCTCGGGCTGTCGGGCGACGACATGATGCAGCGCGAGCAGCTGTACTGGATGATCAACGCGGGCATGCTGCTGATCTGCGCCGCCGTCATCGCCGTCTGCGTCGCCCGCACCCACCGCCGCCGCCCCTGGGACGCGCTGCTGGTGGCTCTGGCACCCGCGTTCGCGCTGACGGCCACGATCAACTGGGACCTTTTCGCGGTGGCTCTGACGGCCTCGGCGATGCTGATGTGGTCGCGCAGCCGGGTGCTCGCCGCAGGCGTCCTCATCGGCCTGGCGACGGCCGCCAAGTTCTACCCGTTCCTGCTCCTCGGGCCCCTGCTGGTGCTGTGCTGGCGTGCGGGCAAGTGGCGCGAGTTCCTCACGGTGGCTTTCGGGGCCGTGGCGGCGTGGCTCGTGGTCAACGTCCCCGTCATGCTGCTGGCACCGGAGGGGTGGAAGAAGTTCTACAGCTTCAGCCAGGAGCGGCCCGTCGACTTCGGCTCGTTCTGGCTGATCATCACCCAGCGCACAGGCCGCTCGATCGAGGCGGAGACGGTCAACACGTACGCGATGCTCCTGACGATCGTGGCATGCGCCGGTATCGCTCTGCTGACTCTCACCGCACCGCGCAGGCCCCGGTTCGCGCAACTGGCGTTCCTGGTCGTCGCCGTGTTCGTCCTCACCAACAAGGTCTACTCGCCGCAGTACGTACTGTGGCTGATCCCGCTCGCGGCGCTCGCCCGTCCGCGCTGGCGGGACTTCCTCGTCTGGCAGGCCTGCGAGGTCATGTACTTCCTCGGCATCTGGATGTACCTCGCGTACACCACCAGCGAGAAGCACCAGGGGCTGCCGCCCGAGGGCTACCAGCTCGCGATCGCCCTGCACCTGCTGGGCACGCTCTACCTGTGTGCCGTGATCGTGCGGGACATCCTCATGCCCGAACGCGACGGGGTGCGGACGGACGGCTCGGACGACCCTTCCGGCGGAGTGCTCGACGGGGCCGAGGACGTGTTCGCCCTGAGGCGTGCGGCCCGGCGGCGACATGCCGCGCAGACCGTGGAGGGGCCCCGGGTGGAATGGGGGACGCAGCCCGCCGGGACGGGGCAGGGCACAGAGGCTCAGCCGTCCGCCTGACGGCCTCGCGGAATCCCGCGCGGGCGGCAGACAGCGCCGGGCCTCCTACCGGTCGACGAGGCGGTCGAACTGCGTGGTCGTGTGCCGCAGGTGGGCGACGAGCTCGTCACCGACCCTGGGTTCGTCGGCGTCCGCGGGCACGAACAGGATCGACACCTGCATGTGCGGCGGTTCGGCGAACCAGCGCTGCTTGCCCGCCCACACGAACGGCGACAGATTGCGGTTGACCGTCGCGAGACCGGCCCGGGCCACGCCCTTGGCACGCGGCATCACGCCGTGCATCGCCTTGGGCGCCTCCAGCCCCACCCCGTGCGACGTGCCGCCGGCGACGACGACGAGCCAGCCGTCGGACGCGGCCTTCTGCTGCCGGTAGCCGAAACGGTCCCCCTTGGACACGCGGGTCACGTCCAGGACCGCCCCGCGGTACTCCGTCGCCTCGTGGTCGCCCAGCCACAGACGGGTGCCGATCCGGGCGCGGAACCGGGTCTGCGGGAACTGCTGCTGCAGCCGCGCCTGTTCGTCCGACCGCAGGTGGCTGACGAACATCGTGTGCAGCGGCAGACGGGCGGCACGCAGCCGGTCCATCCAGCCGATGACCTCCTCGACGGCATCGGAGCCGTCCGTGCGGTCCAGCGGCAGGTGCAGCGCGAAGCCCTCGAGCCGCACGTCCTCGATCGCGGCGTGCAGTTGGCCGAGCTCCTGCTCGGTGATGCCGTGGCGCTTCATCGAGCTCATGCACTCGATGACGACCCGCGCCCCGACCAGGGCGTGCACACCGTCCACCGAGGACACCGAACGGATCACCCGGTCGGGCAGCGGCACCGGCTCCTCACCGCGCCGGAACGGTGTGAGGACCAGCAGGTCGCCGCCGAACCAGTCCTTGATCCGCGCAGCCTCGTACGTCGTGCCGACCGCGAGCATGTCGGCGCCGAAGCGGGCCGCCTCGTCGGAGAGGCGCTCGTGGCCGAAGCCGTAGCCGTTGCCCTTGCAGACCGGGACGAGTCCCGGGAACTGGTCGATCACGGACTTCTGGTGCGCCCGCCAGCGCGCGATGTCGACGTACAGGGAGAGCGCCATGACCGGCCCGGAACCTTTCTGGTGGTTGCGGTGTAGCAGAGACATGTACGAGATTACGGAGTCCTTCGCGCCGCCGGAGCGGTCAGCGGCGTCCTCAGCGGCGCGACATGTAGAGGTCCAGCGCCTTGTGGAGCAGCTTGTTCAGCGGGAAGTCCCACTCGCCGACGTACTCGACGGCCTCGCCACCGGTGCCGACCTTGAACTGGATCAGGCCGAAGAGGTGGTCCGTCTCGTCGAGCGAGTCGCTGATGCCCCGGAGGTCGTAGACGGTGGCGCCCATGGCGTAGGCGTCGCGCAGCATCCGCCACTGCATCGCGTTCGAGGGCCGGACCTCGCGCCCGATGTTGTCGGAGGCTCCGTAGGAGTACCAGACGTGTCCGCCGACCACGAGCATGGTCGCCGCGGACAGGTTCACGCCGTTGTGCCGCGCGAAGTACAGACGCATGCGGTTGGGGTCCTCGTTGTTGAGGACGGTCCACATGCGCTGGAAGTACGACAGCGGGCGCGGCCGGAAACGGTCGCGCTCGGCGGTGATCTCGTACAGGCGCTGCCACTCGGCGAGGTCCTCGTAGCGGCCCTGGACCACCTCGACACCGGCCTTCTCGGCCTTCTTGATGTTGCGGCGCCACAGCTGGTTGAAGCCCTTGAGGACGTCGTCCAGCGACCGGTTGGCCAGGGGCACCTGATAGACGTACCGCGGCTGCACGTCACCGAAGCCGGCCCCGCCGTCCTCGCCCTGCTGCCAGCCCATCTTGCGCAGCCGGTCGGCGACCTCGAAGGCCCGGGGCTCGATGTGCGTGGCCTCGACATCACGCAGGCGCTTGACGTCGGGGTCCTGGATGCCGGCCTTGATCGCGGGAGCGTCCCAGCGGCGGATGACGACGGGCGGCCCCATCTTGACGGAGAAGGCGCCCTGGTTCTTGAGGTGCGCCAGCATCGGCTGCAGCCAGTCGTCCAGATTCGGGGCGTACCAGTTGATGACCGGGCCCTCGGGGAGGTACGCGAGATACCGCTTGATCTTGGGCAGCTGGCGGTAGAGCACCAGGCCGACCCCGACAAGATCGCCGCTCTTGTCGAACCAGCCGAGGTTCTCCGAGCGCCATTCGGTCTTCACGTCCGCCCACGCCGGGACCTGGCAGTGACTCGCCGAGGGCAGGCTCTGGATGTAGGCCAGATGCTGCTCACGACTGATGGTCCTCAGGGTCAGGCTCATGCGGGGCGCTCCTCGGCAGGTGTGTCCCCATGGGTACAGGGGCTCCGGCTCTCGCGCCGAAGCCTACTGGTCCGAGGAGGCGCTCCGAATGGCTGTACGCAAGAGCGGGCCGGTCGCGGCCCGCTCCCGATGCGCTGTGCGTCAGCCGAGGACTCCGCCGAAGAGGCCGCCGTGCGCCATGCCGAGGAAGAAGCCCACGGCCGACGCTCCGAGACCGATGATCAGCAGGAACCGCTCGCGCGTGGTCGCCGAGATGAACTGGCCGTACGCGCCCGTGACGATTCCGACAAGGCCGGTCCACGAGCTCAGCAGGTGGAGGTGGTGGAACATCGCCGTGATGAACGCGATGGCACCGAGCACCAGCGTCACCGCCATCAGGGTGTCCTGAAGCGGATGTGGCTTGCCGTCCGTGGCGAGGAGAGAGGCGGGGGACTGACGTCGCATTGCATGTGCCATGAGGCACCTCCTGGCTGTGCCGGAAGGCGGCGCATCGTAGCGCCGCGCGCACCCGATGTGTACAGATTGCGGCCATCCGCCACCGGATTTCAACCGGAAGCCGGTGTGCAGGTACTCTGTACGGTCTGCACCGGTGTCTGCCCTGGCCAGGACACGATCGCCTCTCGTCGAGCGGGGATTGTCAGTGGCGGCCGATACCGTTGCTCACGCATCACGACCCTCCTGCCACGGAACGACCGTGGCCGCTGAGTCCAAAGGAGGTGGGTTCCACATGCGTCACTACGAGGTGATGGTCATCCTCGACCCCGATCTCGAGGAGCGCGCTGTCTCCCCGCTGATCGAGAACTTCCTCTCCGTCGTCCGTGAGGGCAACGGAAAGGTGGAGAAGGTCGACACCTGGGGCCGTCGTCGTCTCGCTTACGAGATCAAGAAGAAGCCCGAGGGCATCTACTCGGTCATCGACCTGCAGGCCGAGCCTGCGGTCGTCAAGGAGCTCGACCGCCAGATGAACCTGAACGAGTCGGTCCTCCGGACCAAGGTCCTCCGTCCCGAGACCCACTGAGCACCTAGCTCAGAGGTCATCGGGTTCGAGTAGCAGCAAGCAGCCAGAAGCAATCCCCGCCGAGAGGTTCCCCCAATGGCAGGCGAGACCGTCATCACGGTCGTCGGCAATCTCGTCGACGACCCCGAGCTGCGCTTCACCCCGTCCGGTGCGGCGGTCGCGAAGTTCCGCGTCGCGTCCACTCCCCGCACCTTCGACCGGCAGACCAACGAGTGGAAGGACGGCGAGAGCCTGTTCCTCACCTGCTCGGTCTGGCGGCAGGCGGCGGAGAACGTCGCCGAGTCGCTCCAGCGCGGCATGCGCGTCGTCGTGCAGGGCCGCCTGAAGCAGCGGTCCTACGAGGACCGCGAGGGCGTCAAGCGCACGGTCTTCGAGCTGGACGTCGAGGAAGTCGGCCCCAGCCTCAAGAACGCCACGGCCAAGGTCACCAAGACCACCGGTCGCGGCGGCCAGGGTGGTTACGGCGGCGGCCAGCAGGGCGGCGGCAGCTGGGGCGGCGGCCCCGGTGGTGGTCAGCAGCAGGGCGGCGGCGGTGCACCCGCCGACGACCCCTGGGCCACGAGCGCGCCGGCCGGCGGCGGCCAGCAGGGCGGGGGCGGCGGCTGGGGCGGAAGCTCCGGCGGTTCCGGCGGCGGCTACTCGGACGAGCCTCCCTTCTAGGGCAGCTCGTACCCCCACTTCTTGATCACACAGGAGAATCACCATGGCGAAGCCGCCTGTGCGCAAGCCTAAGAAGAAGGTCTGCGCGTTCTGCAAGGACAAGACCGTGTACGTGGACTACAAGGACACGAACATGCTGCGGAAGTTCATTTCCGACCGCGGCAAGATCCGTGCCCGCCGCGTGACCGGCAACTGCACGCAGCACCAGCGTGACGTCGCCACGGCCGTCAAGAACAGCCGTGAGATGGCGCTGCTGCCCTACACGTCCACCGCGCGATAAGGGAAGGGTGACCGAGATATGAAGATCATCCTCACCCACGAGGTCTCCGGCCTCGGCGCCGCCGGCGACGTCGTCGACGTCAAGGACGGCTACGCTCGCAACTACCTGGTCCCGCGCGGTTTCGCGATCCGCTGGACCAAGGGTGGCGAGAAGGACGTGGCGCAGATCCGCCGCGCCCGCAAGATCCACGAGATCGCGACCATCGAGCAGGCGAACTCCGTCAAGGGTCAGCTCGAGGCCGTGAAGGTGCGCCTGGCCGTTCGCTCCGGCGAGGCCGGCCGCCTGTTCGGTTCCGTCACCCCGGCCGACATCGCTTCGGCGATCAAGGCTGCCGGTGGTCCGGAGGTCGACAAGCGTCGCGTCGAGCTCGGTGCGCCGATCAAGACCCTGGGCTCGCACCAGGTGTCCGTGCGTCTGCACCCCGAGGTTGCCGCGCAGCTCGGCGTCGAGGTTGTCGCCGCCTGATCAGCGCGCTCGACTGAGCGGTAGGAAGGGCCGCACCCCACGGGGTGCGGCCCTTCTGTTGGTCCGGCGTGCTCGATCGGTTCGTCTGATGCGCGGTACCGCGTGCCCTACGGAACGTTTCACGTGAAACGTCAGCGCGTCGCGCCGGTCACGATCCAGCGTCCGGACCGGGCCCGCCACCACAGCGTCAGCAGCCGCACGGTCATCATCAGGGTCATGGCCCACCACAGCGCGGTCAGGCCGCCGCCGACGGAGGGCACCAGCAGGGCGACCGGCGCGAACGCCGCGAGGGTGACGAGCATGGCCCAGGCGAGATACGGGCCGTCCCCCGCACCCATCAGCACCCCGTCCAGGACGAAGACGACTCCGGCGATCGGCTGGGACACCGCTACGACGAGAAGCGCGGGAAGAAGCGTGTCCCGGACCGCCTGATCCCCGGTGAACAGAGGGATGAACAGCGGGCGCGAGACCACGACCAGGACGCCCAGGACCACGCCCGCGGCGATTCCCCACTCCACCATGCGGCGGCAGGCCTGCCGTGCTCCCTCGGCATCGTTCGCACCGAGGTAGCGCCCGATGATGGCCTGCCCGGCGATCGCGATGGCATCGAGGGCGAAGGCCAGCAGGCTCCAGAGCGACAGAACGATCTGGTGTGCCGCGATGTCGGTGTCGCCCAGGCGGGCAGCCACAGCGGTGGCGATCATCAGGACCGCACGCAGCGAGAGCGTACGGACCAGGAGGGGGACGCCGGCCTGGGCACTCGCCCTGATCCCGGCCGCGTCGGGGCGCAACGAGGAACCGTACTTGCGGGCTCCGCGCACGACGACGAGGAGATAGGCGGCGGCCATGCCGCACTGGGCGGCGACCGTGCCCCATGCGGAACCGGCAATGCCCAGCCCGGCGCCGTACACCAGTCCTGCGTTCAGTGCTGCGTTGGCCGTGAATCCGCCGAGGGCCACGTAGAGCGGTGTCCGCGTGTCCTGGAGACCCCGCAGGACGCCGGTCGCCGCGAGCACGATCAGCATGGCCGGTATGCCGAGGCTGGAGATGCGCAGATAGGTGATCGCATGCGGTGCCGCTGTCTCCGATGCGCCGAAGAGATCCACAAGCCAGGGGGCGGTCGGGAGGGTCACCGCGATGACGGCGACACCGAGGAGGAGCGCGAGCCAGATGCCGTCCATCCCCTGGCGGATGGCCGCTGGAAGGTCGCCTGCGCCGACACGGCGGGCCACGGCGGCGGTGGTGGCGTAGGCCAGGAACACGAAGACACTGACGGCCGTCATGAGCAGGGCTGCCGCGACGCCGAGACCGGCGAGCTGGGGAGTGCCGAGGTGGCCCACGATGGCGCTGTCGACGATCACGAACAGAGGCTCGGCGACCAGTGCGCCGAAGGCGGGGACGGCGAGCGCGATGATCTCTCGGTCGTGGCGTCGACGGCGCGCCTTGGGGGTCACGGAGGCCTGGGACATGGGGGCCAATCTAATCTTCCACAGGTAAGAGATGCAACGCCTGGGTGTCCCTTACTTCTCCAGGGCTTGGGCATCACCCGGTGCGCGGTTTGTTCTGATCTTGGCCCGGTGGGGAAAGTTTTTCTCCCCCACAGCCAGTGGATGGAAAACGAGCAGCTCAGAGGCCATGTGGTGAGGCGGCTATGAGTTTGTCCACAGTGCTGTCCCCCGGTCCGTGCACAGGTTCCGAAGACTTCTCCACAGCATCTGGTCCTCCGTCCACAGAGCCTGTGGATAACCAGATTGGCTGACGGTGCCGCCGGGCCTACCGTGGACCGTCGCCCGACGCGCGCAAGCGGAGTCAGGCGACTGGATTTGTCAGTGTCGTGCCGTAGAAAGAGTGCCACGGCAAAGGTCCGCGGAGCGGACGGGAGGAGGTGGCCGCGGGTGAGCATTTCCGAGCCCTTGGACGACCCGTGGGCGGCCGACACTCCCGGTGACCGGCTTCCCGCCTCCCGCCGCCGCGGCAGCGACACCCGCCGTGACGACCAGCACGACCGCGGCCGGGAGAGCACCGGCTGGGACAGCGGTCCCGGCTTCGAGCGAGTGCCTCCGCAGGACCTGGACGCCGAGCAGTCCGTCCTCGGCGGCATGCTGCTGTCGAAGGACGCCATCGCCGACGTGGTCGAGATCATCAAGGGTCACGACTTCTACCGGCCGGCCCACGAGACCGTCTTCCAGGCGATCCTCGACCTCTACGCCAAGGGTGAGCCGGCCGACCCGATCACCGTCGCGGCCGAGCTGGTCAAGCGTGGTGAGATCACCCGTGTCGGCGGGGCCCCGTATCTGCACACGCTGGTCCAGTCGGTGCCGACCGCCGCCAACGCGTCGTACTACGCGGAGATCGTCCACGAGCGGGCGGTGCTGCGCAGGCTCGTGGAGGCCGGCACCAAGATCACGCAGATGGGATACGCGGCCGACGGCGACGTCGACGAAATCGTCAACTCCGCCCAGGCCGAGATCTACGCCGTCACCGAGCAGCGGACCAGTGAGGACTACCTGCCGCTCGGCGACATCATGGAGGGCGCTCTCGACGAGATCGAGGCGATCGGCTCGCGCAGCGGTGAGATGACCGGTGTGCCCACGGGCTTCACCGACTTCGACTCCCTGACGAACGGCCTGCACCCGGGCCAGATGATCGTCATCGCCGCCCGTCCCGCGATGGGCAAGTCGACCCTGGCCCTGGACTTCGCGCGTGCGGCCTCGATCAAGAACAACCTGCCCAGCGTGATCTTCTCCCTCGAAATGGGGCGCAACGAGATCGCGATGCGTCTGCTGTCGGCGGAGGCGCGTGTGGCGCTGCACCACATGCGCTCCGGGACGATGACGGACGAGGACTGGACCCGCCTGGCGCGCCGGATGCCCGACGTCTCCCAGGCCCCGCTCTACATCGACGACTCGCCGAACCTGTCGATGATGGAGATCCGTGCCAAGTGCCGCCGCCTGAAGCAGCGCAACGACCTGAAGCTGGTGGTCATCGACTACCTCCAGCTGATGCAGTCGGGCGGCTCCAAGCGCGCCGAGAGCCGCCAGCAGGAGGTCTCGGACATGTCGCGAAACCTCAAGCTCCTGGCCAAGGAGCTGGAGATCCCGGTGATCGCGCTCTCCCAGCTGAACCGTGGCCCCGAGCAGCGCACGGACAAGAAGCCGATGGTCTCGGACCTGCGTGAATCGGGTTCGATCGAGCAGGACGCCGACATGGTCATCCTGTTGCACCGCGAGGACGCGTACGAGAAGGAGTCCCCGCGCGCCGGCGAGGCGGACCTGATCGTGGCGAAGCACCGTAACGGCCCGACGGCCACGATCACGGTGGCGTTCCAGGGCCACTACTCGCGCTTCGTGGACATGGCCCAGACCTGACGCGCGGCGCCTGAGGGCGCCACCTGCGTCACCCGCGTGACCCGTGGCCGCGGTCGGCGGCACGCGAGCCGGTCAGGCCGGGGGCATCAGTTCGTAGAGGTTGCCCGAGTCGTCGGTGAAGTAGAGGCCGCGGGCCGCGAGCGGGTGGTCCGTGCGGCCGTTGTCCGGCGTGGACGGATCGTTGCCATAGGGGACCGCCGCCTCGCGCAGGCGGATGAGGACCGCGTCGAAGGTCGCCGGGTCCACGTCGAAGGCCAGGTGCGTGCCCGGCGGCTCCGGGACGCTGAGGTAGTCGAGGGTCAGGGACTCGTTGACGCGGACCGGGGCGAAGTGCCGGTCGGGACCCTCGTACGGGAGACCCATGACGGTCGCGAAGAAGCGGGCGGCGCGCTCGTTGTGGGCGGCCGGGACGATGGTGTGGTTCAGCGTGATCGGCATGGGACCTCCTCAGCCGGTGGACGCGAGGGCGCCGTGCAGAAAGACGTCGACGACCGGGCCGATGTCCTGGGGGCTTTCCTGGATCGAGCTGGTGAAGAGCAGGCCGAAGAAGAGCTGGGCCAGTTGTCGTGGCGGGAGGCGGAGCGAGTCCTCTTCGGGTGCGAAGAGGCCGGCGATGGCGTCCGTCGCCGCGTTCATGCCCGCCTGCCGGTCCGGTGACTTCGTGCCCGGGCGGCCGGCGGCACGGCTTCGGCCCTCGGTGGCGTGCAGGGCGCCCATCACGGCCCCTATGCGGTCCACATGGGCGCGCAGCGCCTCCGCGGCCTGGGTGAGACGGGCGGCGAGAGGCTGGTCCAGTGGGATGGACCGGATCTCCGCCAGGGACGTGCCCGGGTCCATGGCCTCGGCAACGCAGGCGTCCAGGAGCTCCTCCTTGTCGGTGAAGACGCGGAAGACGGTGCCCTCGCCGATGCCGGCCGCCTGTGCGATCCGGCGGGTGGTGACCGAGCTGCCCTGCTCGATGAGCAGGGGAATCGTGGCCCGGACGATCATCTCGCGGCGTTGCTCCGTGCTCATGGCCGGAGCCCTGCCGCCCTTCGCGGGGCGTGGCGTCATGGCCCCAGCATGCGGAGTGAGCACTCACTCCGCCATACCCTCGGGGACCGGCTTAATCGGTCGACGGAGCGCTCGTGCACCGATAGACCTGCCGCATGACCTCATCCTGGGAAGAGCTGCTCCCCACCACCCGCAGGGCTCTCCTGTACCGCATCGCCGTCGCGCAGAGCGAGGGACGTACCCCGTCGTTCGTCGGAGCCGTCCTGAGGGACGGCCGTCTGGTGTGGACGGGCGCGCGCACCTGCATCGACGGCCATGCACCCGACGCCGATACGCAGTACCGCATCGGCTCGATCACCAAGACCTTCACCGCGGTTCTCGTGATGCGGCTGCGTGACGAGGGGCTGCTGGATCTGAGCGATCCGCTGGAGAAGCATCTGCCGGGCACGGGTGTCGGAGAGGTGACCATCGCTCAGCTCCTCGGTCACAGCGCGGGTTTGAGTGCCGAGTCCCCGGCTCCTTGGTGGGAAAGGACTCCCGGCACCCTGCGCCCCGAACTCGCCGATGTGCTGGGCGACAAGGCGCGGATGCACCCTCCCGGCCGACGGCACCACTACTCCAACCCCGGCTACACGCTTCTCGGTTCACTCGTGGAAGCCGTACGCGGCGTTCCGTGGGAGCAGGCCCTTCAGACGGAGATCCTCGATCCGCTGGGGCTGGCCCGGACGAGCGCGCAGCCGCGAGCGCCGCATGCGGGCGGCTGGGCCGTCCATCCGTGGGCGGATGTCATGCTCCCCGAGCCCGTCGAGGACCTGGGGCTGATGGCCCCCGCCGGACAGTTGTGGTCGACCGCGGCGGACCTCTGCCGGTTCGCCTGGTTCCTCGCCGAGGGGGACGACCGGGTGCTGAGCGCCGCCTCCGTGCGCGAGATGCGCACGCCCTCGGTGCCCGCGGAGGCGGGAGACTGGAACAGCACCTATGGCCTGGGCATGCAGATCGTCCGCAACGAGGAGCGCACGCTCGTGGGGCACTCGGGCTCCCTGCCCGGGTTTCTCGCAGGGCTGTGGACGAGTGTGGACGACGGCGTCGCCGCGGTGGCGCTGACCAATGTGACGTCAGGGCCGCTTGCGAGCACGGTAGCCGCCGATCTCGTCCGGATCGTGACGGATGCCGAGCCCCGGATGCCCGCGCCGTGGCGACCGCTGCCCGACGTCGACCAGGAACTGCTGGACCTCACAGGTCCCTGGTACTGGGGTACGTACGCATACGGGCTGCGCCTTGTCGGCGATCGCGGTGTCGAGCTGGAGCCTCTGCGTGGGGGCGGTCGGCGGTCCCGCTTCGTGGCCGGGTCCGAGGGCGAGTGGATGGGGCTGGACGGCTACTTCGCAGGGGAGACGCTCACGGTGGTGCGCCGTGAGGACGGGTCCGTGAGCCATCTGGACCTGGGATCGTTCGTGTTCACGCGTGAACCCTACGAACAGGGCGACGCGGTGCCCGGCGGTGTGGACGAGGACGGGTGGCGCGGGCTCTGATCCCGCCATGTTTCACGTGAAACGGGCCGACTCATGCCAGACGGGTCGGCCCGTTCTCGCCGCCGGGTGCGCGCCGTTCCTGTGCTCAGAGGGTCAGTTTGAACCCGATGTGCGAGGGCTCGAAACCGAGGCGCTCATAGAAGCGGTGGGCATCGGTCCGGGTGGCGTCGGACGTGAGCTGGACCAGTTGACAGCCCAAGCCGCGGGACTTTTCGACGGCCCACTCGATGAGCTGTGCGCCCAGCCCGCTGCCGCGCTCGTCGGCATGGATCCGAACGGCCTCGATGATCGACCGGGTGGTGCCGCGCCGGGAGAGACCGGGGATGACCGTCAGCTGAAGTGTGCCGACGACCCGGCCGTCCCGGACGGCGACGATCGGGTGCTGGTGGGGGTCCGCGGCCAGCCGCTCGAACGCCGCGGTGTACGGAGCGAGGTCGTCGGGCGATTCGCGCTGGGCGCCCAGCGGGTCGTCGGCGAGCAGCGCCACGATCGCCGGGATGTCCTCGGCGACCGCCGGGCGTATCTGCAGATCACTCATGATCCGCAGACTACGCGGGGACCCGCAGCTCTTCGACGGTCTTGACGAGTGGAGCGAGCTCCGGGTTCTTGGCGGCTTCGTCGAGCGCCTCTCGCAGCGCGGTGTCGTTGGTCGGCCGCGCCTCGGCGAGCAGAGCCAGGCCGGCTTCGGTGACATCGGTGTAGATGCCACGGCGGTCCGTGTCGCAGAGGTAGCGCGTCAGCAGTCCGCGGTCCTCGAGCCGGGTGACCAGTCGGGTCGTGGCGCTCTGGCTGAGGACGACAGCGTCGGCGACCTGCTTCATCTGCAGATGCCCGCCCGGCCCGCTGTGCTGCCGGCTGAGCACGTCGAGCAGCGAGAACTCGCGCATGCTCAGTCCGTGCCGGGACTCCAGAGCCCGCTCGATGTGCGCCTCGATCTTTCCGTGCAGCAGCGAGAGGGCGCACCAGCCCTGTGCGAGGGCCGTGAGGGCGGGGTCGGTCGCGGTCATCTGTCTCCTCCTCGGTGCCGTTCGGGGCTCCCTATCAGAGTAGACGATGACCGCAATAGTCCGCGCTTGCAATTAATAAGCGTCTGCAAGTATTGACGAAGGGTGCACCGCACAAGGTGGAAGCGGCTGACGCCGGATCGCGGCCGAAGCCCGGGTGGCCGAACTCGTCCGCTGACCCCGCTGTCTGCCGGGCCGGACACCGCTGCAGAATCCCGCGGATGGTCCGGCACCGGTTGATGACGTACCGCCGTCGCGGTGGGCCGGGGGATCGACCCTCAGCCTGCCGCGACGGTCAGCGGTGCGAACCGGCGGGTCCAGTCGCCCGGCAGCGCGGAGATGGCATAGGTCATCACCGCGTTGAAGGCGATCGGCTCCAGGCCCTGTGACTTCACCCACGTGAGCAGATCCTCGTGGCGCACGTCGATGTCGGTGCGCAACGGGCGGTCCGTGTTCGCCGCGAGTGAGGTGATCAGGGCCTTTGCCGTCTCGGTGTCCTTGGCGATCAGGGGGCCGACGACGTGCGTCGCCATATTCGGCCAGGCAGCCGCGTACCCGGTCAGCACGCCGTCCTGCTCGGCCACCCGGAGCTGGTCGGCGAAGGCCGGGAGGCGGGTGATCATGTGGGTGCGGTCCACGCCGAAGACCTCGGTGTCCAGGCGCACCAGGGCGGGCATGTCCTCCGCTGTCGCCGGACGGGTCGGCACCGTGGCAGCCGGGTCGGTGGCGGTGAAGCGACCCCGGACCATCTCCGCCCGGCCGGTGGTGACGAAGCCCAGCTCCTCGTAGAGCGGCTGCCCGTTGGGCGTGGCGTGAAGGGTCAGCGGGGTCTCCCCGGCCTCTGCCAGTACGTGCTTCATCAGTTGGCGCCCGATGCCCTGACGGGCGAGTCGCTCGGCGACGAGCACCATGCCGATCGCGGCGAGGCCCGGGCCGTACGACGTCAGCACGCAGGAGGCCACCAGTCCCTTGCCCGCCGGATCGTCGATCCCGTACCCCGTGCCGGCCGTCAGCAGCAGACTCCACTTGTGATCCTCGCGTGGCCAGCCGCGGTCCTCCGAGAGGTCGGCACATGAGACGAGGTCATCGATGGTCAGGCGCCTGATGGGCAGCTCGGAGAGCGGAGTCGACATGAGGTCAGGCTGTCTGACGCACTGATCGTCCGTCCACCGTTTTAGGGGAAGTGACGGAGGCCCGTGAACGGCGACCGCGCCGGATGGTTCCCCATGGCTTGAGTACCGAAATCACCGTCATGAAGAGGTAGGCGGCCAGCGATACGGCGGGCCCCATCACGAGGTCACGCGGATCGGCGACCACGACACCCGAAGCGACGCTGTCGGCAGCCTCGTTGACGCCCGGCCGCAAGGCGAGGGCCGAAGCAGTGGTCGTCGCCAGCGTCAGCCAGAACTTGATGAAGACCCACCAGTGGCGGGCGAGACCCCACTTGGTACCGAGAGACAGGAAGAGGCCGCTGAGGAGTGTGAGGAAGGCGAGGGGCAGGACGAGCCAGTCCGTGAAGACCTTCATGGAGCGGTAGGAGGCCTCGATCACCGGTACCGAGCCCGTGGTGAAGGCGGTGAGCGCAAGCGCGAGCAGGCCGAGAGTGAGCCCGAGCCAGCCCGCCGATGCGGCGACATGGACGACAAGGATTCCCCGGCGGACGGGGCGCTTGAGTGGTTTCACGTGAAACACAGTGCCGGGGCAGCGGGGCGCCGGTCGTCTGACAGCGGGAGTAAGCGTCGCTACTCGCGTCGGCGTACACGAGCCCACGGACGTATGAACGGCCCGTGCGACGGTGAAGATCGCGGACCGGGTCTGTGCAGAGTTCGGGGTTGGCCTGGACGGGTGTCTTGCATACGGTGGTTCCATCTCCGCGGGGCCTGGGAGTTCATCCGGGGCGCACGAGGAGTGGGAGTGCAGGAGCTCCGGACGATCCGGATGCAGGGACATGGTGGCATGGGAGCCTAATGGGAAAAGGGGTTCGGGTGCCCGGACTTTCGACTCTTTGTCCCGGTTCTGGGAATCGGCTGCCATGCTGCGACAGCGGGCGTCCGGGCAGAGTCTTCATCGGAGGGAACTCGTCCTGATACAGAGCATGGCGGCGGCACGGACGAGTCGCGGCAGTGCTGGACAGCGCAGGTAAGTGCGGCACGTTCCGACTGGCGGACGTGCGCGAACCGACCGAAAGATGTTCGAGGCGAGGCACACCATGGAAGCTCCGGCCACCACGCCGGCCGACAACGGCGCGTCAGGCGACAACGGCGGAGGCGGTTGGTTCACCCCTCGCACACAACCGGCCCGGCCTGGTGGGGCGACGGGTGCCGAGGGTGCACCCACTCCCTCGCGACCCGGCCGGGAAGGGCGGGACGGCCGGACGGAGGAGAGTGAGCCGAGCCGGCCCGCGGCTGTACCGACGCGACCTGTGTCGGCGATACGCCCGGTCGGTTCCGGTTCGTCCCGCCGCAACCGGCCGCAGCTCTCGGTCGTACGGGACGTACCGTCGACACCCGTCCCCGAAGAGACCGATACCGAGCGGCCGACCGCGGCCGCGGAACCGGACCAGGACCCGGCCGCCGCGCCGGCCACCGCAGCCGAGGCCGGCACCCAGGGCGCGTCCGCACTCGATGCCGAGCCCGAGCACTCCCGGCCTGACGCCGGACACGACCCGGCCCATGGGGCACCGGAACCGAGTGACATCCCGGCCCGGCAGGCGTCCCACGGCACCCGCGCCCCGAGCGACACGCCGGCGTCCGGTACGGCCCATGGCATCCCGCCCCAGCGCGCGCCCTACGCGGCCCCCGCGCCTCACGCCGCCCCCGCGGACCACGACGCCCCGGCCTCCGGTACGGACCACGCCGACCCGTTCGGGCCGCCCCGTGACTCCGCACCCGCCGAGTCCCCTGCGTCTCCCGACGCCGTGCTGATCCGGCGGACCATGGCCGAGATCGCACCCGTGGCCGACCAGGTCACCTCCTACTTCTACGCCCTGCTCTTCGTCCGCCATCCCGAGCTGCGGTCCCTGTTCCCGGTCGCCATGGACACCCAGCGCGACCGGCTGCTCAAGGCGCTGCTGACCGCGGCCGAGCACATGGACAACGCGGCGGTGCTGACGGACTACCTCCGCAACCTCGGCCGCGGCCACCGCAAGTACGGGACGCAGCCCGCCCACTACCCCGCCGTGGGCGAGGCCCTGATCGGCGCCCTGACGCGGTACGCGACGACCACGTGGGACGCCGAGACCGAGGCGGCCTGGGTCCGCACGTACACGACGATCTCCCAGATCATGATCGACGCGGCGGCCGAGGACGAGCAGAACGCACCCGCCTGGTGGGATGCCGAGGTCGTCTCGCACGAGCTGCGGACCCCGGACATCGCGATCATCACGGTCCGTCCGGACCATCCGTACAAGTTCCTCGCCGGGCAGTACACGAGCCTGGAGACGCCGTGGTGGCCCAGGATCTGGCGGCACTACTCCTTCGCCGGCGCGCCCCGGCCCGACGGGCTGCTGTCCTTCCACGTCAAGGCCGTCCCGGCGGGCTGGGTCTCCAACGCCCTGGTCCACCACGCCAGGCCCGGCGACGTACTGCGGCTCGGTCCGCCCGCCGGGTCGATGACGGTCGACCACACCACCGACAACGGTCTGCTCTGTCTCGGCGGCGGCACCGGCATTGCGCCCATCAAGGCGCTCGTCGAGGACGTGGCCACCCATGGCGAGCGGCGCACGGTCGAGGTCTTCTACGGGGCGCGCTCCGACCACGACCTGTACGACATCGACACCATGCTCCGGTTGCAGCAGACGCACCCCTGGCTGTCGGTCCGCCCGGTGGTCGACGACCGCGCGGAGTTCCCCTCGGCCGTGCGCGACCTCGGCCGGTACGGACCGTGGCACGGCTTCGACGCCTATCTCTCGGGGCCGCCCGGAATGATCCGCAGCGGTGTGCACGCGCTCCGCGGCATCGGCATCCCGTACGACCGCATCCGGCACGATTCCCTGGAAGAGCTCGTGGCGGCGGCCGACTAGGCGACGCGACGCGGCGCCGTCGTGGGCGTCAGCCCAGGTCGGGGGCGTGCATCGCCCGCACACCTTCGATATTGCCGTCCAGGTAGTGGCGCAGGGAGAGCGGCACCAGGTGGACCGCGGCGATCCCGACCCTGCTGAACGGGACGCGTACGATCTCGTACTCCCCGCACGGCTCGTCGACCTCCGGACCGTGCCGCAGCGACGGGTCCATGGACTCCAGGCGGCAGACGAAGAAGTGCTGCACCTTCACGCCGGTCACGCCGCCGTCGGCGATGTGCTCGACCGTGTCCACGAAGCACGGCACCACATCGGTGATCTTGGCCCCGAGCTCCTCGTGGACCTCACGGTGAAGGGCGTCGACGACGGTGGCGTCCTCCGGCTCGACGCCGCCGCCCGGCGTGAGCCAGTAGGGGTCGACACCGGGCTTGGTGCGCTTGATCAGGACGAGGTCGTTCCCGTCGAGCAGAATGGCGCGTGCGGTGCGCTTGACCACTGGTCGTTCGGTCATGGCAAGAGAGTGGCCCATGTCGCCGCTTCTGAAACTCCTGCGGCCCCTCGCGTGCCGCGCCTCACCAGCCCTCGGCCGCGCGCAGCAGCTTCTCGTGCGCCCGCGCGACATGGGGGTGGGCCAGTGTTCCGGTGCGTATGACGAGGAAGTACGTGCGCAGCGGGGGCACGGGAGGGTCGATGAGGGTGACGACCCGGCCCTGTGCGAGCGCGTCCTCGCACAGGTAGCGCGGCAGGACGGCGAGGCCCGCGCCGGCGGCGGCGGCCTCCAGCACCGCGCGCAGATCGGGTGCGATGACGGCGCCGGCGGCGGCCGGAGGGGAGTCGAAGACGGCGTGCCAGTAGCGGGAGACGAGCGGCAGGGACTCGTGCACCTCCACGACCGGCAGCTGCTCGAGGACGACATGGCCCTTGCGGAGCTCGTCCGGCCCCAGGCGGGCCGCCCACCTGGGGGCGGCGACCAGGACGTGCTCCTCGTCCCACAGGGCGGTCGAGGCGAGCAGCCGTCCACGGGGCCGCGTGGTGGCGATGGCGACGTCGTGGTGGCCGGCGGCGAGACCTTCGAGGGTCTCCTCGGCGTTGCCGAACGAGGTGCGCAGAGCGAGGCCCCGGCCGATCAGGGGGGCGAGGGCGGGCAGGGCGCGCAGGGCGGTGAACTCGGGCGGTCCGGCGAGGTGGATCGTGCGGACCGGCGACTCGTCGTCGAGTCCCGCCTCGGCGATCTCCAGGAGCGCGTCCAGATGCGGGGCGGCCCGGTGGGCGAGCTCGTCTCCGATGGTGGTCGGAGTGACACCGCGGGCCTGGCGCAGGAACAAGGGGCGGCCGAGCTGTCGTTCGAGCGTGCGTATCTGGCCGGTGACGGCCGGCTGGGACAGGCCGAGCAGCGCCGCGGCGCGGGTGAAGGAGCCGGCCCGGTGCACCGTGACGAATGTGCGCAGCAGGGCCAGATCCATGCCATGTCCCTCCCGGTCCGACGTTGCGCCCGAACCCGGCCAACTATAAATAAGTCGATAGGTCTCTGTCGTCAGCGTGATTGGACACTGACGCACAGTCAACTAGCCTTGAACGCACGGTTCTCGGCGCGCAGGAACCGGAACGGTCCGAGCCGTCGAGGGGGAGGCTCGGACCGTTCGCCAGAGCCGCCCGGTCGTCCACGGCGCCCTTCCGGCCGGGCCGTGTGCCCGGATCGCCTGCCAGGGCCGTCAGCGGGCGGCCGCCTCGTCCAGCGCCCGCAGCACGTCGGCCACCAGGTCCTCGGCGTCCTCCGCGCCGGCGGAGAAGCGGACGAAGCCCTCGGGGACGGCGTCGCCGCCCCAGCGCCCCCGCCGCTCTGCCGTGGAGCGCACGCCGCCGAAGCTGGTGGCGTCGTCGACGAGCCGCAGCCCGTCCAGGAAGCGTTCCGCGTGCGCCCGGTCGGGCAGGACGAAGGAGACCACGCACCCGAAGCGCCGCATCTGCCGGGACGCGACCGCGTGCGAGGGGTCGGTGGCCAGTCCCGGGTAGCGCAGGCCGGTCACCTCCGGGCGTGCGCCGAGGGCCTGCGCGAGCGACAGGGCGTTCGCGCACTGCCGGTCGGCACGCAGGTGCAGGGTGGCGAGCGAACGGTGGGCGAGCCAGGCCTCCATCGGTCCCGGAATGGCCCCGACGATCTTCCGCCAGCGCCGCACGCCCGCCGCCAGGGCGGTGTCGCGGCAGGTCACATGGCCGAGCAGGAGGTCGCCGTGTCCCGTCATGCCCTTGGTGTCGCTGGCCACCGAGAAGTCGGCGCCGAGGTCCAGCGGCCGCTGCCCGAGCGGGGTGGCGAGCGTGTTGTCGACGGCTACGAGCGCGCCGGTGGCATGCGCGGCCTCGGTCAGGCGCAGTACGTCGCACACGTCGAGGCCGGGGTTGGACGGCGTCTCCATCCACAGCAGCCGTGCCCCGTCGAGGACGGACAGCTGTGCGTCGCCGCCGGTGGGGGCCGCGCGGACCTCGATGCCGTACGCCTGCAGCTGCTCACGGACCAGGGGCAGGGCCTGGTAGCCGTCGGAGGGCAGGACGACCGCGTCGCCGGACCGCAGTTGTGACAGCAGAACGGCGGAGACCGCCGCCATCCCGGACGAGAACGCGATCGTCTCGACGGCTTCCCCCGGCGCCTCCAGCTCGCTGATCGCCTGCTCCAGGCGGGTCCAGGTCGGGTTCTCGTCGCGGCCGTAGGTGTAGGGGCCGGTGGGCTCGCCCGGCAGATGGAAGTGGGCCGCGAAGACGGGGCCCGGCAGGGCCGGTTCGTACTTCACCGGATCGGGCAGCCCCGCCCGTACCGCTCGTGTGCCGTCTCCCCAGGGAGCACCGGTCATGCCGGCCGCTCCTGGGCCGCGTCTCGTGCGATGCCGGACCTCATGCCCTGCTCAGTCCTTCTCGGGCAGGACGACGTTCAGCGCCCACGAGACGACGGAGATGATCAGGCCGCCCAGCACGGCGGTCCAGAAGCCCTCCACATGGAAGTTCAGATCGAGTTCGTCGGCGAGCCACGAGGTCAGCAGCAGCATGAGCGCATTGATGACCAGGGTGATCAGGCCGAGGGTGAGGATGAACAGCGGCAGCGTGAGCAGCTTCAGCACGGGCTTGACGAGGAAGTTCACCAGGCCGAAGATCAGCGCCACCAGGATGAGGGTCCACGCCTTCTTGCCGGTGCTGTCACCGGTGAGGGTGATGTCCTGCAGGAGCCAGATGGCCACCAGCAGGGCCCCCGCATTGGCGATCGTCTTGACTAGGAAATTCATCATGTGTCTGATCGTGGCAGACGTATCGGGCCAAGTGCAGGGGCGGACGGATGAAGGCATTCCGACTGGATGAGCTGGAGGCGGAACGCGCTGCCAACGACGGCGCGTATCTGCAGTTCCTGCGGGAGCGGAACATGTCGGTCGGCCTCTACGCGCTGGACGCCGGACAGGTCGATCCGCAACTGCCCCACAACCAGGACGAGGTGTACCTCGTCGTCAGCGGCCGTGCCTCGATCACGGTGGGCATGGAGACGACCCAGGTCGGGCGGGGCAGTGTCGTCTACGTGCCGGCGGGGGTGCCGCACAAGTTCCATCACATCAGCGAGGACCTGCGGGTCATGGTGGTCTTCTCTCCCCCCGAGAGCTGAGCCGGACCCCGCACAGTCCCTAGGGGTTCACTCAGGGGACTTCAAGGGATCGCGGGCCCCGGACACGGCGTCCCGCCGCCTAGCATCGAAGGCACGCAGTCGGAGAAACGAGGTAGGACGATGGCCGTGCGGGAGATGTTCACGGGGATGCCCTGGTGGGTGAAGTGGATCGCGGTGCCTGTCATCGCCCTTGCCGTGTTCGGCGGTCTGATCACGAGCGCCATCGTGTTCGTGATCAGCTTGCTCTTCAAGGTGCTGCTCTTCGTTGCGCTGGTCGGCGGACTGGTCTTCCTCGTACGCAAGTTCATGGCGTCCTCGGGTTCGTCGCGCGGGGACTGGTGAGCAGGGCGCCGGACGTCCGTTAGCCCGGCCGGGGGAACGGGCCGGACAAAGCCCGCCCCGTGCCGGGTGCTGCCCTTAGAGTGGCAGCTCTCTGCCGCCCCTCGGATATCTCTGCGCACGTGTGCGCCGGCCGGAGCACCACACCGGCCCGGGGCTGACCGCCTGTTCAGGCCGGCTGTTCAGGGTCCGGGGTCGCGGCGGCCGCGCGGGGGCGGCCCCCGCGGGCGGGCACGCTGCCCGTCACCACGCCTGGGGGTGACCTTTGGCCGGGGCTACGAACGCCGCTGTCCCTACCCTGATCGGCTCGGTGCAGCGTGCGCTCCGGCTGCTGGAGGCGGCGGGGGCGCACGAGGGCGGAGCCCCCGCCAAGCAGCTCGCGCGTGAAGCCGGCATTCCGCTGCCCACCGCCTATCACCTGCTGCGCACCCTGACGCACGAGGACTATCTCCGCCGGGACAAAGGCGTGTTCACGCTCGGGGACGCGATCGGCCGGCTGGCCGGGAGCGGGCGCGTGCGGAATCGTCGCAGCACCGTCGAGGACTCACTGACGCACTGGCGGGACGCGATCGGCGTCGCCGTCTGCTTGGCCGTATACCGCGAGGGCGGGATCGAGCTCGTCGCGATCGCGGATTCGCCGTACACCCCGGCCGTCCGGGAACGGGCCGACTTCCGCGAGACCGGGCATGCCCACGCGATTGGACAGTGCCTGCTCAGCCGGCTCGACGAGAACGCCCGCCACGACCACCTCGACCGCCACCCCGTGCAGCCGGTGACGCCCCCTTCGATGCGCGACCGGGCCGCGCTCCTGGAGCGGCTCGCACCCCTCAGGCGCAGGGAACCGGTCGTCGAACGCCGGGAGTACGCGCTGGGCACGATCTGCACGGCCATCCCGATCACAGCGGGTGACACGGCTGCGACGATGGCCGTTTTCCCTCCCCGTGCACCAAGAGGCCAGGCTGGGCTCGGCAGTTGAACAGCTACAGGCAAGGATCGGCGGCCTGTCGGCGTCGCTTGCGTTCTCTATCAGTATCTGAAATATCACTCCTTGTGATCTGCTGCCGCTTCCAGCACCATGGCGTCGACAAGGCCAAGAGAGCCGGCAGCGATCGTTCCTGGCCGTTTTCCTCTTTTCGTCAGCACGGTTCATTGATTGCTTCAGCTACTGCGAGGTACGTGATGCGCGAGTCGGTCCAGGCCGAGGTTCTGATGAGTTTTCTCGTTTCCGAGGAGCTGTCCTTCCGGATCCCGGTGGAGCTGCGCTACGACACGTCGGATCCGTACGCGGTGCGGATGACCTTCCACCTTCCCGGTGACGCGCCCGTGACCTGGGCTTTCGGCCGGGAACTGCTGCTCGACGGGATCAACACGCCGAGCGGGGACGGCGACGTGCACATCGCTCCGACCCGGCCCGAGGCGCTGTCGGACGTCCACATCCGCCTGCGCGTCGGGAGCGATTCCGCGCTGTTCCGCGTCGGCGCGCCGCCGCTCGTCGCGTTCCTCGACCGTACGGACAAGCTGGTGCCGCTCGGCCAGGAGCTCGCGCTGGGTGATTTCGAGGTCAGCCTGGAGGAGGCACTCGGGCGCATCCTTGCCGAGGAGAACGCCGGCTGACGGCCGGTCACCGGCCGCCCGGCTACTTCTTGCGGCGCCGCCCCCTGCCGCCCCGCGCGGGCGCGGCCGCCTTGTCGACCGCCCGGCCCGGGCGGTCCGCGGACACGACCAGGGCGGCGAGCGCGGTGGTCACGGGCACGGAGGCGACCAGGCCGATCGAGCCCACCAGGGTCCGTACGATCTCCTCCGCCACCAGCTCGCTGGTGGCCACCGTGCCCACGCTGGACTGGGCGATCGAGAACAGCAGCAGCAGCGGCAGCGCCGCGCCCGCGTAGGCGAGGACGAGCGTGTTGACGACCGAGGCGATGTGGTCGCGGCCGATCCGGATGGCGGAGCGGTAGAGGGCGCGCGGGCCCATGTCCGGGTCGGCCTGGTGCAGTTCCCACACCGCCGACGTCTGGGTCACGGTGACGTCGTCGAGCACGCCGAGCGAGCCGATGATGACCCCCGCGAGCAGCAGGCCGCTCATGTCGATGTTCGGGTAGAGGCCCTTGATCAGGCCGGTGTTGTCGTCGGTGTTGCCGCTGAGGCTGGCCCAGCCGATGAACAGCGAGCCCAGCAGGCCGATCAGCAGCAGGGAGATCAGCGTGCCCAGCACGGCGACCGACGTCCGCGCGGTGATGCCGTGGCACGAGTAGAGCGCGATGAGCATGATCGCGCTCGCCCCGACCACCGCGACGATCAGCGGATTCGCACCCTGCAGGATCGCGGGCAGGATGAACAGTGTCAGCACGGCGAACGAGACGGCGAGCGCGATCAGCGCCATCACGCCGCGCATGCGTCCGACCAGGACGACCACCAGGGCGAAGATGCCCGCCAGCAGGGCCATCGGGAATCCGCGGTCCACATCGGTCACCGAGTACTGCAGATCGCGGGGCGCGTCCGGCGCGTACGCCACCACCACGCCCTGGCCCTCCTGCAACTGCCGCGGCGCGTCGGGCTGGACGATCTCGACGAACCTCCGGCCCTTGTCCTTGCCGGTGGTGACCTCGACGGTGGCCTTTCCGCAGTCGCCCTGCTGCGCGTCGACCGCCTCGCGGCCCTGGGGCGTCGACGTGTCGCCCGTCGGGGGGACCTGGCCGGCGTTGACGTCCTTGCAGTCGACCCTCTCGACGCTCACCACCCTGCCCTGCTCGGTCTGCCGGTCGAAGCCGACCCCCGAGCGCTCGTGGCCGGGCGTCCCGCCGGGCCACAGCACGGCGAGGCCGACGACAACGGCCGTCGCGAAGGGGATCAGCACCGCGGCGATGACCTTGCGGAGGTGCTGGGAGACGGGCGCTGCCGGCCCGTGACTGTGCACATGGCCGTGGTCGTGGCCCTGCTGTTCGGGATGCTGCGGCGATGAGGTCACGGACAGATCATCGCAAGAACGAGAGGGGGCCTCTGTTCAGCGCGCCAGACATGACGCTAGCGTGGTGTCACCTTTGCACACGCGGGAGCTCGGAGCACCGGGCTGAGAGGGCGCTGACCTTCGTACATCCGTACGGGACAGCTGCGCCGACCGCCGAACCTGTTACCGGGTAATGCCGGCGTAGGGAGTAGGTCTCATGACCGTATCGGACGCACGCACGCCTGCCTCGAACCAGAACGACGAGGCCGGGAAGTCCATCGGCTGGCACAAGGGATACGTCGAGGGCTCGCGTCCCGACATCCGCGTGCCGGTCCGCAAGGTGCACCTCACCAACGGCAAGGACGTGACGCTGTACGACACGTCGGGGCCGTACACGGATCCGAACATCGAGACGGACGTACGCCGGGGTCTGCCGCCACTGCGGGAGAACTGGATCGTCGGTCGCGGCGACACCGAGGAGTACGCGGGACGCCCGGTCCGACCCGAGGACGACGGGATCAAGCACACGTCGCCGCGTGGGGGCCTGCGCAACCTCGACGCCGTCTTCCCCGGCCGTCCGCGTCAGCCGCGGCGGGGCCGGGACGGGCAGGCGGTGACGCAGCTCGCGTACGCCCGCCGCGGCGAGATCACGCCGGAGATGGAGTACGTCGCCGTCCGCGAGAACGTCGCGCCCGAGGTGGTGCGGGAGGAGATCGCGGCGGGCCGCGCCGTCCTGCCGGCGAACGTCAACCACCCGGAGATCGAGCCGATGATCATCGGCAAGCGGTTCCTGGTGAAGGTCAACGCCAACATCGGCAACTCCGCGGTCACCTCCTCCATCGAGGAGGAGGTCGAGAAGATGACCTGGGCGACCCGCTGGGGCGCCGACACGGTCATGGACCTGTCCACGGGCCGCAACATCCACACCACGCGCGAGTGGGTCCTGCGCAACTCCCCCGTGCCCATCGGCACCGTGCCGCTCTACCAGGCGCTGGAGAAGGTCGACGGCAAGGCCGAGGAACTGACCTGGGAGATCTACAAGGACACGGTCATCGAGCAGGCCGAGCAAGGCGTCGACTACATGACCGTCCACGCCGGCGTCCGCCTGCCGTACGTGCCGCTCACGGCCAACCGCAAGACCGGGATCGTCTCGCGCGGCGGCTCGATCATGGCGGCGTGGTGCCTGGCGCACCACAAGGAGAGCTTCCTCTACGAGAACTTCGAGGAGCTGTGCGAGATCCTCGCCGCGTACGACGTCACGTACTCGCTCGGCGACGGCCTGCGCCCCGGCTCGATCGCGGACGCCAACGACGAGGCGCAGTTCGCGGAGCTCAGGACGCTCGGTGAACTGAACACGATCGCCAAGCGGCTGGGCGTGCAGACCATGATCGAGGGCCCGGGCCACGTCCCGATGCACAAGATCAAGGAGAACATCGACCTCCAGCAGGAGATCTGCGAGGAGGCGCCGTTCTACACGCTCGGCCCGCTGACCACGGACATCGCTCCGGCCTACGACCACATCACCTCCGGCATCGGAGCGGCGATGATCGCGTGGTGGGGCACGGCCATGCTCTGCTACGTGACGCCCAAGGAGCACCTGGGCCTGCCGAACCGCGACGACGTGAAGACCGGCGTCATCACGTACAAGATCGCGGCACATGCGGCGGACCTGGCCAAGGGACACCCGGGCGCCCAGGAGTGGGACGACGCGCTGTCCGACGCCCGCTTCGAGTTCCGGTGGGAGGACCAGTTCAACCTGGCCCTCGACCCCGACACGGCACGGGAGTTCCACGACGAGACGCTGCCCGCAGAGCCGGCGAAGACCGCGCACTTCTGCTCGATGTGCGGTCCGAAGTTCTGCTCGATGAAGATCTCCCAGGACATCCGCCGACAGCACGGCGGCAATCAGGAGGAGATCGAGGCGGGCATGGCGGAGAAGTCCAAGGAGTTCGCAGCTGCGGGCAACCGGGTCTACCTGCCCATCGCGGACTGACGCACGGCCATGGCCCGGCGTCCTCCCACCCGTCCGCGGGAGGACGCCCTCCCGGCATCGCCCGGTTCGCGGACGGGGTGCAGCGCTGGGCTCCGCCGGCGTCGGCCCTGTTTGGTCCGGCCCTCGTGCACGAGCACGGGCGGACGTCGGTGGAGCCGGCGGAGAGCCCGGTCGTTCGGCGGCTGTGACCGCTCGTCCGGTGGCGCGCCGGCGGTCAGTCCGGCTGGTGCTCCGGGCCGCCGAAGTCGGGGCTGGAGAAGTCCGGGCTGGTGTAGGTCGGACGCCGGCCCGCGACCCGGCCCTCGGCCGGACTGGAGAAGTCCGGCCCGCTGTAGCCGACCTTGGGGATGCGGTTCACACGGTGCGGGGGATCGGCGGGGGACGCCGCGGCGGCGGGGTCGGCCAGGGCCGCGCGGAGGAAGGGCATGACGCCCCGCTCCAGCAGGGCCTCGCACCAGGCCTCCTTGGCCAGCCGGACCTCGTCCGGCAGCTCGCCCTCCTGCCGCCCGTCCGCGACGTGGCTGGCGCCGTTGCGCAGGGCGGTGAGCAGCAGTGCGACGGCCGCCACCAGGATGGCGGCGGCCATGAGCGCCCCGAAGACCCAGCCGGTGAAGACCAGGGTGTCGGCGAAGGACGGGGTGGGGCTCAGCATCTTGAGGATGTAGCCGACGATCAGGAAGATCCCGGCTGCCGTGCCCGCGAGGAGCGGCGCCAGAACGGCGATGACGGCCGCGAATCCGGCGCCGGTCTCCGCCGCCTCGCCGGCCGGGGCGGTGCGTAGGGAGCCGTCCACCGAAGCGGCGGCGGTCGCGCGTGTCTCCGCGCGGACCTTCACATAGTGCTCGTATTCGGCGGCGGCCGAGGCGGTGATCAGCGCCGTCGCGTTCAGGGCCATGGTGCGCAGCTGTTCGGTACTCAGGCCCGCTCGCACGGCGGCCGGATCCGGACGTTCGCGGGCGTCGCGCAGTGCGCCGTCGAGGACCCGCTCGTACTCGGCGCGGTCCTCGTTCAGCAGGTGCGGAGCGCTGTTCATGTGCATCCCCCGATGCTCCGTAGGGCCGGATCGCCCGTGTGTGCCGGGCAGTTGGGCGGAAACGGAGGAGAGCCTGCTACGGATAAGCCGATGGTAGAGCGGTTACGGCACGGCGTGACAGGGGGTTTCCGTAAATCGCCTGCCGCCGCCCCGGTCAGCCCCGCAGCGGGAGTTGCTGGACAAGAAGCTTTCCGGCCATGGTCACTCCGCCGTCCATGGCGATGGCCAGATTGTCCGCGTACACATGGGGACTCTCGACGACGGGACGCTCGCCGTCCTCGCCGTCCTCGGTGCCGACCTCGCCGAGGAGGTACGGGATCGGGCTGTGGCCGTGCACCACGCGCGTGCCGCCGTACGCGGACAGCAGTTCGCGCACGGCCTGTGGGCCGCCTTCGTCGCGGAAGGCGAAGCGCTTGGTGAACTTGCGGAACAGGTCCCAGCACTCGTCGGCGTCATTACGGGTGAGGATCGCGTGCACCGCGTCGTTGACGTCCTCGATGGTCGAGCCGTATTCGAGGTAGGCGGTGGTGTCGGAGTGGAGCAGCAGATGGCTGTCCTCCTCCACGATCGCGTCGAGCCGGGCCATCCACTGCAGGTGGACCTCCTGCAGCCGGTCCATGTCGTACTTCTGGCCGCCGTTGAGCAGCCAGGCCGCCTGGAAGGTGGCGGTGCCCGCACCTGAGTTGACGGGGGTGTCGCCGAAGCGCTTCGCGCCGATCAGCAGCAGCTCGTGGTTGCCCATGAGCGCCTTGCAGTAGCCGCCGGCGGCCGCGGCCTCTCCGGAGAGCCGCATGACCAGGTCGATGACGCCGATGCCGTCGGGACCGCGGTCGGTGAAGTCGCCGAGGAACCACAGCCGGGCGTTGCCCGCGCACCAGCGGCCCTCGGAGTCGATGAGGCCCTTCTCGGCGAGGGCGGCGACGAGCTCGTCGAGGTAGCCGTGGACGTCGCCGACGACGTAGAGCGGGCCGAGGCCGTCGGGCGCGGGCGGGTCGTCCACGGCGACCTGCACCTGGACGGTGTCGCCCGGTCCGCCGCGGGTGATCACGGGAAGGTCGCGCGCGGTGGGGGTGTAGCCCTCCGGCGGCTCGCCCTCGGGGAACGCGTTGCCGGGGTGGCCCGCGTGGCCGGGGTCCACGGACTGCGACTGCACGGGAACCTGCGCGTACGGCGGTACGCGGAAATCGCGCAGCGTCGCCGTCCGCACCACGGGTCCTTGACCGGCCCCCTGAGTCATCGACCCCTCCACCACCGTCGCGCCGCCGTTCACCTCTCGGCCCAGCCTGGTCGGGGTGGTCCGCGGTGTCGTTCGCCCATCATAGGAATGAGCCCGGCGGTGTGTGACGCACCAGGGGTGGTGAATCCTTTCGCACCCCCTGGTTCATCGGCCCTTTCGTCCCGAATTGAGTTGGTCTAGTCCTTCGCCGGGGATCGTGGCGCGCTCACCGTGGTGCGCGGAGGGCGGCGCTGCGAGGACGTCCTGACGATCAGTTCGGTCGGTATCACCTGCTCGACCGGCCGGTCCTCGTCGATCCCCTCGATGGCGTCGATCAGCAGCTGGACCACGGCCGTGCCGATCCGGCGGGGCTTGAGCGACAGCGTCGTGATCGGCGGCTCGGTGGTCGCGTACACGGTCGACTCGCTGCAGCACACGAGCAGCAGGTCGTCGGGGACGCGCAGGCCGTACCGCCTGGCCGCGGCCAGGAGGTCGGTGCCGTTGGGGTCGAAGAGGCCGTAGACGGCGTCGGGCCGGTCCGGCCGGGCGAGCAGCCGGTCGGCGGCGACGGCACCCGCGCAGGGGTCGTGCGCCGGGTAGGACTCGTAGACCGGGTCCTGGCCGACGCGTTCGCACCAGTCGAGGTAGGCGGTGGTCGACAGCCGGGTGTAGGTGTCGGTGGTGGTGCCCGTGAGCAGGCCGATCCGGCGGGCGCCGGCGGCGGCGAGGTGGTCGAGCAGGCCGAGTACGGCGGCTTCGTGGTCGTTGTCGACCCAGGCGGTGACCGGGAGCGTGCCGGCCGGGCGGCCGTCGGAGACGACGGGCAGACCCTGGCGCGCCAGCTCGGTCACGACGGGGTCGTGGTCGGAGGGGTCGATGACGACGGTGCCGTCGAGGGCGACGTTCGACCAGACGTCGTGGCGTGAGGTGGCGGGGAGGATGACGAGCGCGTAGCCGCGGGCGAGTGCGGCGGACGTGGCGGCTCTGGCCATCTCCGCGAAGTACGCGAATTCCGTGAAGGTGAAAGGTTCATCCCCGTAGGTCGTCACGGTCAGGCCGATTAAGCCCGACTTCCCGGTTCTGAGTGTGCGGGCCGCGGCGGAAGGGCGGTAGCCCAGCCGGTCGGCGACCTCGCGGACATGTCGACGGGTGGCGTCCGGGAGCCTCCCCTTGCCGTTGAGCGCGTCGGAGACAGTCGTGATGGAGACTCCGGCTGCGGCGGCGACGTCCCGGATGCCCGCCCGGCCTTGCCGGCTGCCCCGGCGGGATGTGTCCGTCCGGCTCACCTGGTGCTTCCCTGCTGCTGTCATGGCGAGCCGATAGTAGGGCTCGCGCGGTGGGTCTGGCCGGTCGCATATGCAGGCGTTGACAGGCACGTTTTTGCATGATCATTAGAGCTCAAACTCAATGGATATCAAGGGAGTTGGGGGTGAGTGGCTCAATGTGTCGGGTATCCGGCCGCATGGGCCTGTTGGGGGGCCCAGGTTGCGAAGAGGTCTCAACTCACCACTACGAGGGATGCGCGCCACGGCGTGAGCTACCGGCGTGCGCCAGGGTGGCGCGCTCCCCCTTTTCCTCGCCTGCGGCCATTCGCAGCAGCCGGGAATCCTCATAAGGTGAGGAGTATTGGTGAGCGGTACCGAACATGCATGATCGAGGAGGACCTGCGGTGAGCGAGACGAGCCCCAAGCTGCGCGCCGAGCTGGACGGCATCCCCACGTACAAGCCCGGCAAGCCGGCGGCGGCCGGCGGCCCGGTCGCCTTCAAGCTCTCCTCCAACGAGAACCCGTACCCGCCGCTGCCCGGCGTCATGGAGAGCGCCCTGGCCGCGGCGCGGAACTTCAACCGCTACCCCGACATGGCCTGTACCGGCCTGATCAGTGAGCTGGCCGAGCGGTTCGGGGTCCCCGCCACGCACCTGGCGACCGGCACGGGCTCGGTGGGCGTCGCCCAGTCGCTGCTGCAGTCCACCTCGGGCCCAGGCGACGAGGTGATCTACGCCTGGCGCTCCTTCGAGGCGTACCCGATCATCACGCAGATCAGCGGTGCGACGTCCGTGCCGGTGCCGCTGACCCCGGGTGAGGTGCACGACCTGGACGCGATGGCGGACGCGATCACCGACCGGACCCGGCTGATCTTCGTCTGCAACCCCAACAACCCGACCGGCACCGTGGTGCGCCGGGCCGAGCTGGAGCGCTTCCTGGACCGGGTGCCCTCGGACGTGCTGGTCGTGCTGGACGAGGCGTACCGCGAGTTCATCCGCGACGCGGACGTCCCGGACGGCATCGAGATCTACCGCGACCGCCCCAATGTGGCGGTGCTGCGCACGTTCTCCAAGGCATACGGGCTCGCGGGGCTGCGGGTCGGCTTCGCGATCGCCCATGAGCCGGTGGCCGCCGCCCTGCGCAAGACCGCGGTGCCGTTCGGCGTCTCGCAGCTCGCGCAGGACGCGGCCGTCGCCTCGCTGCGGGCGGAGGACGAGCTGCTGGGACGGGTCGGCTCGCTGGTGTGCGAGCGCATCCGCGTGCACGAGGCGCTGGTGAAGCAGGGCTGGACGGTCCCGGAGACGCAGGCCAACTTCGTCTGGCTGCGGCTCGGCGAGCGCACGCTGGACTTCGCGGCCGCCTGCGAGAAGGCGGGCGTCGTCGTGCGGCCGTTCGCGGGCGAGGGCGTGCGCGTGACGATCGGCGAGGACGAGGCCAACGACCTGTTCCTGCACACCGCCGAGACGTTCCGCGCGTCCCTCTAGGTCTCGGGCCCGATCGGTCCAGCTCTCAGGCCCGGTCGGTCGCGACCTGTTCCACCCGGACCGGGTCGCCGTCGCGGACGCACGCGAGCCGGCGCGGGTCGCCGTCGATGCGGCCGAGGACATTGCACGGGCTCGCGAGACGGCACTCTCCCCCACACTCCCGTTCGGGGGGACCCTCAGCCCCGGGAGATGGGCGTCGGACCGTAGGGCAGAGCCAGGGCGTCGCCGTCGGTCCAGAAAGCGACCATGCCCGGCTCGACGACCTGGCGCGCGTCCGGTTCCGGGGCGGGGGAGACGGGGGTCTCGAAGTAGACCTCCTCTCCCCAGGTCCGCGCGGTCACGGAGAACGGCAGAACCCCCATGAGCGCCTTGCTCGTGGGGGTTTCGTCGATCGTGGCGGTCAGCTGCCCGGTGGGCCAGGAGATGCGTATCCGCATGCCCAGGATTCAACGATATGTTGAAAATTTTGGGAAGAGGACCTCTATGGGGACCCCGGTAGGCACTACGGATTTCGTTTAAGCCATAATTGCTTGTGAATGTGAACGCGTTCACAAGCTCGCCCGTCTTGATCCCGTATGGAAGGGAATGGGTGGGCGACCGCGGTGACCACGCCGATGTAAGGAGAGACGACGTGGACCTGAACCTGGCGCTGGCGCCCGAGACCTTGGCGCGCTGGCAGTTCGGCATCACCACCGTCTACCACTTCCTCTTCGTGCCCCTGACGATCTCGCTCGCCGCGCTCACGGCCGGACTGCAGACGGCCTGGGTGCGGACGGAGAAGGAGAAGTACCTCAGGGCCACCAAGTTCTGGGGCAAGCTGTTCCTGATCAACATCGCCATGGGCGTGGTGACCGGGATCGTGCAGGAGTTCCAGTTCGGCATGAACTGGTCCGACTACTCGCGCTTCGTCGGGGACATCTTCGGTGCGCCGCTCGCCTTCGAGGCACTGATCGCGTTCTTCTTCGAGTCGACGTTCATCGGCCTGTGGATCTTCGGGTGGGACAAGCTGCCCAAGAAGATCCATCTGGCCTGCATCTGGATGGTCTCGATCGGCACGCTGCTGTCGGCGTACTTCATCCTCGCGGCCAACTCCTGGATGCAGCACCCCGTCGGCTACCGGATCAACGAGGAGAAGGGCCGCGCCGAGCTGACCGACTTCTGGGCGGTCCTGACCCAGAACACCACGCTCAACCAGGTCTTCCACAGCTTCTCGGCGGCCTTCCTGACCGGCGGCGCCTTCATGGTCGGCATCGCCGCCTTCCACCTGATGCGCAAGAAGCACATCCCGGTGATGCGGACCTCGCTCCGGCTCGGCCTGGTCACCCTGGCGGTCGGCGGCCTGCTCACCGCGGTCAGCGGGGACACTCTCGGCAAGGTCATGTACGAGCAGCAGCCGATGAAGATGGCCGCCGCCGAGGCACTGTGGGACGGCGAGGAGCCGGCGCCCTTCTCCGTGTTCGCGTACGGGGACGTCGACAAGGGGCACAACAAGGTCGCCCTGGAGATCCCCGGCCTGCTGTCCTTCCTCGCCCACAGCGACTTCGACTCGTACGTGCCCGGCATCAACGACACCAACAAGGCGCTGCAGGAGAAGTTCGGTCCCGGTGACTACAAGCCCATCGTCCCGGTCGCCTACTGGGGCTTCCGCTGGATGATCGGCTTCGGTATGGCCTCCTTCTCCCTCGGCCTGCTGGGCCTGTGGCTCACACGGACGAAGTTCCTGCTGCCGGCCGCCCTGCGGACCGGGGAGGACAAGGTGCCGCACCTGGTACTCCTGCGAAAGCCGCTCGGGACAAGGCTCACCCGGCTGTACTGGCTCCTGGCGCTCTGGACGATGGCGTTCCCGCTGATCGCCAACTCCTGGGGCTGGATCTTCACCGAGATGGGCCGGCAGCCCTGGGTCGTCTACGGCGTGATGCAGACCCGGGACGCGGTCTCCCCCGGTGTGTCCCAGGCGGAGGTCATCACCTCGATGACCGTCTTCACCCTGCTCTACGCGGTGCTCGCCGTGATCGAGGTCAAGCTGCTCGTGAAGTACGTCAAGGCGGGACCGCCCGAGCTGACGGAGGCCGACCTCAACCCGCCCACCCGGATCGGCGGCCACGACCGTGACGCCGACCGGCCGATGGCCTTCTCGTACTGAGTCCGCTGAGGAGCTTGAGGCATGGAACTCCACAACGTCTGGTTCGTACTCATCGCCTTTCTGTGGATCGGCTACTTCTTCCTGGAGGGTTTCGACTTCGGAGTCGGTGTCCTGACGAAGCTGCTCGCCCGTGACCGGGCCGAGCGCAGGGTGCTGATCAACACCATCGGGCCCGTCTGGGACGGCAACGAGGTGTGGCTGCTGACCGCGGCCGGTGCGACCTTCGCGGCCTTCCCCGAGTGGTACGCCACTCTCTTCTCCGGCTTCTACCTGCCGCTGCTGCTGATCCTGGTCTGCCTGATCGTGCGCGGTGTCGCCTTCGAGTACCGGCACAAGCGGGACGAGGAGCGCTGGCAGACCAACTGGGAACACGCGATCTTCTGGACGTCGCTGCTGCCCCGCCGTGCTGTGGGGCGTGGCGTTCGGCAACATCGTGCGCGGCGTGAAGATCGACGAGAACAAGGAGTACGTGGGCGGGCTGATCGATCTGCTCAATCCGTACGCGCTGCTGGGCGGGCTCGTGACGCTCACTTTGTTCACCTTCCACGGCACGGTCTTCGCCACGCTGAAGACGGTGGGGGACATCCGGGTGCGGGCCAGGGCGCTGGCGCTGAAGCTGGGGCTCGTCACCGCCGCCGTGGCGCTGGTCTTCCTGGCCTGGACGCAGGCGTCCCGAGGCGACAGCACCAGTCTGGTCGCCATGGTGGTCGCCGTCACGGCGCTGGTCGGTGCGGTCGGAGCCATCAGGGCGGGACGCGAGGGATGGTCGTTCGCGCTGTCGGGAGTGACCATCGCGGCGGCCGTGGCGATGCTGTTCCTGGCGCTCTTCCCGAACGTCATGCCCTCCACGCTCGACGACGCCTGGAGCCTGACGGTCACCAACGCCTCGTCGAGCCGGTACACCCTGAAGATCATGACCTGGCTGGCGGCGGTCGCCACACCGCTGGTGCTGCTCTACCAGGGCTGGACGTACTGGGTGTTCCGCAAGCGGATCGGCGTACAGCACCTCGCCGACTCCCACTAGCGAGGGATGTTTCACGTGAAACCGATCGACCCCCGGCTCCTGCGGTACGCCCGTGCCACCCGCCTCTTCCTGGGTGCGGTGGTGGTTCTCGGCCTCGTCGGCGCGGTGCTCGTCATCGCGCAGGCGATGCTCATCGCCGAGGTCGTGGTCGGCGCCTTTCAGCGAGGGCTGACCGTGTCGGGGCTGTCGGCGCCGCTGGTGCTGCTGGCGGCCGTCGCGGCCGGCCGTGCGCTCGTCTCCTGGCTGACCGAGCTGGCTGCCCACCGGGCGAGCGCGGCGGTCAAGTCGGAGCTGCGGGGCCGGCTGCTGGCGCGGGTGGCCGAGCTGGGCCCCGGCCCGGTGGGCGGCGCCGGCCCGGCCGGGGGCGGCACCGGTGCTCTGGTCACGCTCGCGACGCGCGGCATCGACGCCCTGGACGACTACTTCTCGCGCTACCTTCCGCAGCTGGGGCTCGCGGTCGTGGTCCCGGTCGCCGTGCTCGCCCGGATCGTGACCGAGGACTGGGTCTCGGCCGCGATCATCGTGGTGACGCTGCCCCTGATCCCGCTGTTCATGGTGCTCATCGGCTGGGCCACCCAGTCCCGGATGGACCGTCAGTGGCAGTTGTTGTCACGGCTCTCCGGACACTTCCTGGACGTCGTGGCCGGACTGCCGACGCTCAAGGTGTTCGGGCGGGCCAAGGCGCAGGCGGAGTCGATCCGGTCGATCACCACGCAGTACCGGCAGGCGACGGTCCGCACGCTGCGGATAGCGTTCCTGTCGTCGTTCGCGCTGGAGCTGCTGTCCACGCTGTCGGTGGCACTGGTGGCCGTCGGCGTCGGCATGCGGCTCGTCCACGGCGAACTCGATCTGTACACCGGCCTGGTGATCCTCATCCTCGCCCCCGAGGCGTATCTGCCGCTGCGCCAGGTCGGAGCGCAGTACCACGCGGCGGCCGAGGGTCTCGCGGCCGCCGAGGAGATCTTCGAGGTGCTCGGCACCGAGCCGACGCGCACCGGTGGCGGGCCGGTCCCGGACGAGCTCCGGCTGGAGTTCGACGCGGTGACCGTACGCCGTCCCGGGCGCGACGAGGCCGCTCCCTGCGCGGCCTCGCTCGTGGTGGAACCCGGCGAGACGGTGGCCGTGGTCGGGGAGAGCGGCGTCGGCAAGTCGACGCTGCTGGACGTGCTGATGGGGTTCGTGGAACCGACCGAGGGGCGGGTGCGGATCGGCGGCACCGACCTCGCCGCCGTCGACCCTGAGCTCTGGCGGCAGCAGATCGCCTGGGTGCCGCAGCGCCCGTACCTCTTCGCCGGGACGATCGCGGAGAACGTACGGCTGGCCCGCCCGGACGCCGACGACGCGGCGGTGCGCGCCGCCCTGCGGGAGGCGGGAGCGTACGACTTCGTCAGCGCACTCCCCCAGGGCGCGGGCACGGTACTCGGCGAGGACGGCGCGGGGCTGTCCGCCGGACAGCGGCAACGGCTCGCGCTCGCCCGGGCGTTCCTGGCCGACCGGCCGCTGGTGCTGCTCGACGAGCCGACCGCCGCGCTCGACGGCATGACGGAGGCGGGCGTCGTCGAGGCCGTGGGCCGGCTGGCGCAGGGGCGCTCGGTCCTGCTCGTGGTCCACCGCCCGGCCCTGCTGGCCGTGGCGGACCGGGTGGTCACGCTCACCCGCGCCGACGGCGGTTCCGCCACGGGGCACGGTGACGCCGGACCGGCGCAGGCGCCCGCGGCGGTCCGGCCGGACGAGGAGACCGTCGTGGAGCCGTCCGGTGCACGGGCCGGCGCCCCGGACGGCGTACGGTCTCCGCTGCTGAGAGTCCGTGCGGCGGCGGACGGACTGCGCGGCCGGCTCGCCCTGGCCCTGCTGCTGGCAAGCCTCGCCCTCGGATCGGCGGTCGGGCTGATGGCCGTGTCCGGATGGCTGATATCCCGGGCGTCCGAACAGCCGCCGGTGCTCTACCTGATGGTGGCGGTCACGGCCACCCGCGCCTTCGGCATCGGACGGGCCGTCTTCCGGTACGCCGAGCGACTGGTCTCCCACGACGCGGTGCTCCGCATGCTCGCCGAGACGCGGGTCGCGGTCTACCGGCGGCTGGAGCGGATCGCGCCCGCCGGGCTGCGGCGGACCCGGCGCGGGGACCTCCTCTCGCGGCTGGTCGCCGACGTGGACGCCCTCCAGGACTACTGGCTGCGCTGGATGCTTCCGGCGGGCGCGGCCGTCGTCGTCGGCGCGGCCTCCGTCGGGTTCACCGCCTGGCTGCTGCCCGAGGCGGGGGCCGTCCTCGCCGCCGGCCTGCTGGCCGCGGGCGTGGGCGTGCCGCTGCTGAGCGGGGCTGTCGCCCGGCGGGCCGAGCGGCAGCTGGCGCCGGCGCGCGGAGTGCTCGCCACCACGGTGGCCGACCTGCTGCGCGGAACGGCCGAACTGACCGTCGCCGGGGCGCTGCCGCGGCGGCTCGCGGCCGCGCGGGACGCGGACCGGAACCTGACCGGCATCGCCGCGCGCGGAGCGGCAGCCACCGCACTCGGCGGCGGGCTCTCGTCGCTGATCTGCGGCCTGACCGTGGTGGGTGCCGCGTTCGCCGGCATCCAGGCGGTGCACGACGGCCGGCTCACCGGGGTCTGCCTGGCGGTCGTGGTCCTCACACCGCTCGCCGCCTTCGAGACGGTCGTCGGACTGCCGCTCGCCGTGCAGTACCGCCGCCGGGTCGAGCGCAGCGCCGAGCGGGTGCACGAGGTGCTGGACGCGCCCGTGCCCGTGCACGAGCCGTCGCACCCGGCCGCACCGCCCGCCACCGCTTTCCCGCTGGAACTGCGCGGGATCGGCGCCCGGTACGCCGGGCAGGAGGCGGACGCGCTGAGCGGCGTCGACCTGACGCTCACGGCGGGCAGGCGGGTGGCCGTCGTCGGCGCCTCCGGGTCGGGGAAGACCACGCTCGCCCACGTACTGCTCCGCTTCCTCGACGCCGGCTCGGGGACGTACACGCTCGGCGGCGTCCCGGCCGAGGCCCTGGAGGGCGACGCGGTACGGCGTCTCGTGGGGCTGTGCGCCCAGGACGCCCATATCTTCGACAGCACGCTGCGGGAGAACCTGCGCCTCGCACGTCCGCAGGCCCCGGAGGACGAACTCCGGCGGGTGCTCGGCGAGGCCCGCCTGCTGGACTGGGCCGACGCGCTGCCCGAGGGGCTCGACACGCTCGTGGGAGAACACGGAGCCCGCCTCTCCGGCGGCCAGCGCCAACGGCTCGCCCTGGCACGGGCGCTGCTCGCGGACTTCCCGGTGCTCGTCCTGGACGAGCCCGCCGAGCATCTCGACCTGGCGACCGCCGACGCGCTCACCGCCGACCTGCTCGCGGCCGCGGAGAAGCGGAGCGGCGCGGGCCCGGCGACCGTACTGATCACGCATCGTCTGCGTGGTCTGGAGGCCGTCGACGAGATCGTGGTGCTGGAGGCGGGGCGCGTCGTGCAGCGCGGACCTTACGACGCGCTCGCCCTGGTGGAGGGGCCGTTGCGGTCGATGCTGGAGCGGGAGCGGGCCGCCGACGCCCACGCCTCCCGACTCTCTGCCTCACCCGCCTCGACAGCATGACCATGCCGTCGCCGGGGGAGCCGTCCGACACCGCGGACCGGGGCCAGCGGGAGATCGTTGCGGTCTCCTCCGACACCCCGGTCATGTCGCGCGGAGTGGTGATCCCCGGACCGCGGCACTGCCCGCCGGGACGGACGGCGTGCGGATGACCGTGGCCGACGACGGCGTGGACATCCCGGACGGGGGCCGGCGCAGCGGGCTGCGCGATCCGGCGCGCCGGGCCGAGTCATGGGGTGGATCGAGCGGCGTCGGACCGGGCACCGGGGACGGCGGCGCGGCCACGACGGTTTTCTGGGAGGCATCGCTGTAGGTCCCGCAGGACCGTTCGGCGGGCGTCTGTCGCCCGAGCGCGGTGCCTGCTGGGCCAGGTGGCCGTACGACACCGCACCGTTGCCCGACTTGGCGGCGAAGCCGGGCGACGATCACGGAATGTGCTTGAGACACCGTGACAGGCTGATGATCGTTCCGGTGGTGCTGTGCACGCTCCTCGGTGCGCCGGCATCCGCCGCGGCGTCCGAGAAGCCGAAGCTGTCGGCCGCCGCTTCCGAGCTGCCGCCCGTCCCTGACCAGCCCGAGCCGCCGGTCCCTGACCAGCCAGCCCCTCCCGTACTCGACCGGCCCGCGCCCCTCGCCCCGGAGGCCGATCAGCCCGCGCCCCCCGTCGCCGTCGAAGTGGCACGGCTGTTCGCCGACGCGGCCAAGGCCACCGCGGCGTACGAGCGGAGCAGCCGCGCGGCGGAGGCGCAGCGCGTCACGGCCGAGAAACTCCAGTCCAGACTGGCGGAGCAGAGGGCAGAGCTCGGAGCCATCCACGACTCGATCGGCGGCGTCGCACGCGAGCAGTACCGCACCGGCGGTTCCCTCGCCCACACCGCACGGCTTCTGCTCGCCGACAACCCCGACGCGCTGCTGCGCGGCTACCGTGTCGCGGCGCAGACGGAGCGGGCGGTGAACCTGCTGCTGGAGCGCGCCCGGCTGGCCGAGCGGCAGCTCGGACGGGCCGAGCAGAAGGCGCAAGCCGCCTGGCGGAATCTCGCCACGCGCAACGCGCAGCTCGCGGTGGTCAAGCGGGGCATCGAGGCGAAACTGGAGACCGCGCAGTGGCAGTTGCAGAGCCAGGCCGACGCCAGCGTGGCGGCGGGCTCCTGCGCGGGCGCCGTACGCCTCGAGCAGCCCGAGCTGCCCGAAGGCGGGCCCGAGTGGGTCACGCCCGTCGAGGACTACAGCCTGTCCGCCGGGTTCGACAGTGTCGGTGAGCGCTGGGCTCGGCGGCACACCGGGCAGGACTTCGCCGTCGGCATCGGCGCGCCGGTGCGTGCGATCGGGGCGGGCCGGGTGGTCTCGGTGTCCTGCGGCGGCGGCTTCGGCATCGAGATCGTGGTCGAGCACCCGGGCGGCTACTACTCCCAGTACGCACACCTGGCCGGGGTGACCGTGGACCAGGGCGAGCAGGTGCGCACCGGGCAGTGGATCGGTCAGGCCGGCACGTCGGGCAACTCGACGGGGCCGCACCTGCACTTCGAGGTGCGGCTCACGCCCTACCTGGGGTCGGGAGTCGACCCGCTGGCCTGGCTGCGGTCGCACGGCGTCCCGCTGTAGCGCAGCCGTCGCGCCGGCGACCGGCAGCCCGTCCCCGGCGACCGTAGCCCGGCCGGGGCCGGTGCCCGGTCAGCCCCGCGCCCGCGCGTGCTGGGTGAGGATCTGCTCGATGACGACGGCGACACCGTCGTCGTTGTTGGCGACGGTCCGCCCGGAGGCGGCGGCGACGACGTCCGGATGGGCGTTGCCCATCGCGTACGAGGTGCCTGCCCAGGTCAGCATCTCCACGTCGTTGGGCATGTCCCCGAAGGCCACGACCTCGTCGGACGAGATCCCGCGCTCCGCGCAGCACAGGGCGAGCGTGCTGGCCTTGCTCACGCCCAGGCCGCTGATCTCCAGCAGCGCGGTCGGGCTGGAACGCGTGACGGAGGCGAGGTCCACGGTGGCCGTGCGGGCCAGTGCCAGGAACCCGTCGGGGGTCAGCTCGGAGTGGTGGGCCAGCAGCTTGAGCACGGGGGCGCCCAGGCCGGGCCGCGGTTCGTGGAGCAGCTTCTCGGCCGTGGCGACGGTCGCGCCCGGGTCGAGGTGGAAGGGCGGGTACTCCGGCTCGTAGTGGATGCCGGTCGCCAGTTCGACGGCGAACGACGTGCCGGGGGCCGCGGCCCGCAGGGCGGTCACCACGTCGAGCGCGTTCGCCCTCGGCAGGTCACGGATCTTGAGCAGCTGCCCGCCGGAGTGCAGGTCCACGACGGCCGCGCCGTTCGCGCAGATCGCGAGACCGTGGCCGTGGACGTGGTCGCTCACGACGTCCATCCAGCGGGCCGGGCGGCCGGTCACGAAGAAGACCTCGATCCCGGCCTCCTCGGCGGCGGCGAGTGCGGCGATGGTCCGGTCGGAGACGGACTTGTCGTCGCGCAGCAGTGTGCCGTCGAGGTCGGTGGCGATCAGCCGGGGCGTCGCGGGCAGGTGGCGGGGATCGGTAGCTGAGGTCACTGGGACATTCTCCCGTACCGGGTGCACGGGCGTGCGGGAGGGCGCACATCTGAGGGGGCGGCTTCCCTTGCGCCGCCGCGTACGCTCGATGCATGCGTTTGAGTACTGTGATCCTTCCCGTACGACCCTGGCACGACGGCGGCCGCGACCAGTGGCTGCGCGCCGAGCAGCTCGGCTTCCACGCCGCGTACACCTATGACCACCTGTCGTGGCGGACCTTCCGGGACGGGCCCTGGTACGGCGCAGTGCCGACGCTGACCGCCGCTGCGGCCGCGACCGAGCGGCTGCGGCTGGGCACGCTCGTGACCTCCCCCAACTTCCGGCACCCGGTGACCCTCGCCAAGGAGCTGATCTCCCTGGACGACATCTCCGGCGGCCGGATCACGCTCGGTATCGGCGCGGGCGGTGTCGGCTTCGACGCCACGGCCCTCGGGCAGGAGGTGTGGACGCCGCGGGAGCGGGCCGACCGGTTCGCCGAGTTCGTGCCGCTGCTCGACAGGCTGCTGACCGAGGAGGCCGTCACTCACGAGGGGACCTTCTACTCGGCGGTCGAGGCGCGCAACATCCCCGGCAGCGTCCAGCGCCCGCGGCTGCCGTTCGCCGTCGCCGCCACAGGCCCGCGGGGACTGAGGCTCGCCGCCGCGCACGGGCAGGCGTGGGTGACGACCGGTGACCCGAAGCTGTTCGAGACGGGGACGCCCGAGCAGTCGATCGAGGCCCTCCGCGGGCAGATGGACAAGCTGTCGAAGGCATGCGCCGACATCGGCCGGGACGAAGGCGAACTGGAGAAGATCCTGCTGACCGGGTTCACCCCCGACCGGGGGCGGCCGCTGGAATCGCTGGACGCGTTCGTCGACTTCGCGGGCCGGCACCGCGCGCTCGGTTTCGACGAGATCGTGATCCACGCGCCCATCCCCGACTCGGTCTTCGCCGCCGACCAGGCCGTCTTCGAGCAGATCGCGACGGAGGCCCTGGGACAGCTCCGCCGCTGACCGGCGGAGGCGTCCCCCCGCCCCGGCCACACGACCGCTCGCAGCACGGCGGCGCAGGGGCGCCGGGGGAGCGAGACGGGCGGGGGCCGCTAGGCACCCGGGAAGCGGATGAACTCCGGGGGCACCGAGGCCGTCAGCCACACGCCGTTGGCGCTGACACGGAAGACATGGCCCGCCCGGTGCAGCGCGCCGGCGTGCACAGCCAGCACCACAGGGCGCCCCCGGCGGGCGCCGACGCGGGTGGCGGTCTCCCGGTCGGGCGAGAGGTGGACGTCGTGGCGGTTCATCGGGCGCAGTCCCTCGGCGCGGATCGCGTCCAGGCTGCGCGCGACGGTGCCGTGGTACAGGTACTCGGGCGGTTCGGCCGGCGGGAGCCCGAGATCGACCTCCACCGTGTGGCCCTGGTTGGCGCGGATACGGGCTCCGTCGACGGTGAAGCGCTTCTTGTCGTTGACGGCCACGACATGGTCGAGCTCGGCGCGGGTGAAGCGGAAGCCATGCTCCGCTGCCGCGCGCATCAGCTCGTCGATCGGCACCCAGCCGTTCGCGTCGAGGGTGATGCCGATCCGCTCCGGCTGGTGCCGCAGATGCTTCGAGAGGTACTTCGACACCTTGACGGTGCGCCGGTCGTCCGGGGAGGCGCCGACGGGTCTTGCGTTCATACCTTCAGCGTGCCCCGACGATGTCGGCCACGCCACTGGAAATTTTTGCGCCTCAGATGTTTGATCCACAACCAACTGCGCTTATCCACAGGGAGATTGGCGGATCTGTGGACAACTGCCTTTGGTTTTACCCTATTTGACCAAATCCTCTTTCACCATTGCGTGTTGCGGTGAGTGACTCCAACGTCCGTGCCCGCACCTCCCGTTCGGCGGCTGCCGCGATGAACGCGGAGGCCTGCGCCTCGCCAACCGGCTTCCGTGCGGCGACCATTGTGCCCTCGGGCAGCATCACCGGACGCTGCTCCTGCTCGGCAGGCGCCGGGCCGCCCGCCGACAGTTGCCGCGGGACCGGGTGGCGAACACCCGCATCGCACGCGCGAGTTCCGCGTCGACCGTCTGCTGGGCGAGCGGGTGAAGACGCCGGACCAGAACGGCGGCTTCCGCCGCTTCCGCGTCCGTCGGCGGCTGGTGCGCCGGAAACCCGGCGAAGACGTGCTCGGCGGTGAACTCCAGGAAGCGCGCGGCGATGTGCTCGAACTGGCCCCGAAGCTCCCTGAGGTGAACGGAGATTGCTGGCAGCGGCACACCGGCGGCGTGCAACTGGACATCCACGTATAGCGCTTGCGGGCTCGGTACCAGGAACTCGTCCTCGCGGCCCGTGATTCGTTCCAGCACGCCGAGCTCCACGGCGTCGGCGAGCGACTGTTCTTCGGCCGAACACTCCGAATTTCACGGCCAGTTCGTCCCGGGTGACGCGTGCCGCTCCTCGTCGGTCCACGGCCCCTGCACCTCGGCAACGAGCCCGAGCACCCCGCCCAGGCCGCGGCCCGCGACCTCGATCCGGTACTCGGCGCCGCTCACAGGGGAGGTTCGATCCGGGCGAGCGCGCGCAGTACCCTCGGCGCGAACCGCGCCATGACACGGGCGCCCCGTGCCTCCGGCGTCACGGGCACCACGGCCTCGTTCCTCATGACGGCCCTCAGGACGGTCTCGGCGACCTTCTCCGGCGGGTAGTTGCGCAGCCCGTACAGCCGGGCCGCCTTCTTCTGCCGTCGCTTCTGCTCCGCCTCGTCCGCCCCGGCGAAGCGCGCCGTCGCGGTGATGTTGGTGTTCACGATGCCGGGGCAGATCACGGAGACGCCGATGTCCCGGCCGGCGAACTCCGCGCGCAGGCACTCGCTGAGCATCAGCACGGCCGCCTTGGACGTGCTGTACGCGGGAAGCGTCCGGGACGGCAGATAGGCGGCGGCCGACGCGATGTTGACGATGTGGCCGCCCTGGCCGCGCTCCGCCATCCGGCCCCCGAAGAGCCGGCAGCCGTGGATCACGCCCCACAGGTTGACGTCGAGGACCTTCTTCCAGTCGTCGGTGCTCGTGTCGAGGAACGAGCCCGACAGGCCGATTCCGGCGTTGTTGACGAGGACGTCCACCCCCCCGTACTCCGTGGTGACCTTCTCGGCCAGCTTCTCCATCGCCTGCTCGTCGCCCACGTCGACGGTCTCCGCCCAGGCGTCGGCCGCCCCTGTCAGCCGCGCCAGCTCCGCGGTCCGGGCGGCGCCCTCCGCGTCCCGGTCCACCGTCACGACGCGCGCCCCGGCCTCGGCGAAGGCGAAGGCGGTGGCCCGCCCTATGCCGCTCGCCGCACCCGTCACGAGCACGAGCCGGCCGCCGAACCGAGCCGGCCGCCGAACCGCTGTGCGTACGGCCCCTGCGCCGCTACCGAGGAAGGAGGGCCCGAGGGGGCCGTGCCGGACTCGTGGGCCGTGACGAAGTCGCCGATCCAGGCCGCCATTTGGTCAGGGCGGGTGCGCGGCACCCAGTGCTTGGCGGCCAGGGTGCGGCGGGTGAGCCGGGGCACCCAGGCGTCGAGTTCGTCGTAGAGCCGCTCCGACAGGAAGGCGTCACCGGCCGGCGTGATCAGCTGGACCGGCGCGTGCGCGTAGGCGTCGGCGCGGGGGCGGCGCAGCCGCGCCCGGACGTTGTCCCGGTAGAGCCAGGCCCCGTGCGCCGCGTCCTGGGGCAGCGAGGCCGTCGGACAGTTCCCGGCGGGCACGCGCTCGACTCGCTCCAGCATCCTGGGCCACCGCTTGCCCAGCGGCCCGCGCCAGGCCCGCTCCGGCAGCACCGGTGTGTGCAGCAGGTACACGTACCAGGGCTTGGCGCCCTGGCCGAGGAGCTGTCCGACGCGGCGCGGGGTGGGCCGGCGCATCCGCCGCTTGATCCAGTGCCCGAAATGGTCCAGGGACGGCCCGGACACGGAGGTGAACGAGGCGATGCGGCCCTCGGTGCGCCGGACCGTGACGAACTCCCAGGACTGCACCGACCCCCAGTCGTGCCCCACGAGGTGCACCGGCCGGTCCGGACTCACCGCGTCGGCCACGGCGAGGAAGTCGTCCGTCAGCTTCTCCAGCGTGAAGCCGCCGCGCAGCGGGACGGGGGCGGTGGAGGCGCCGTGGCCCCGGACGTCGTACAGCACGACGTGGAAGCGGTCGGCGAGCCCGGCCGCGACCTCGGACCAGACCTCCTTGCTGTGCGGGTAGCCGTGCACCAGCAGCACGGTCGGCCGCGTCTCGTCGCCCAGCTCGGCGACGCACAGCTCGACACCGCCCGTACGGACCCGGCGCTCGCGCGCCCCCTGCAGACCGCTCACCGGATCATCTCCCCTCCGCCCGGCACGGCACCTGCGGCAGGCCGTCGGCCCCCCGGCACGGGACCACGCCACCGTCCGTCTCCCGGGCGACTACGAGCCGTAACGTCACACCGACGAATGCGACCATGCCCGGCGATCACGTCAAGGGGTGTGCGCGGCCTGTGGAAAACCCCGGACCCCCGAGGTGAGGTCGCCTCAGGTCGCATCGCCCCTACGGGTCCGTACCTCTCGAGTCGGACGCACATCGGGACGCGAGGCTGACGTCAGGTGTGGCGGCCGCCACTACCGTCGAAGCGTGACTGTGATCGCGACCGAAAGCCTGAGCAAGCGGTTCCCGAGGGTGACCGCGCTTGACCGGCTCTCGTTGGACATCGGCCCCGGTGTGACCGGCCTGGTGGGCGCCAACGGAGCCGGCAAGTCCACGTTGATCAAGATCCTGCTGGGTCTGTCCCCCGCCACCGAGGGCCGTGCCGCCGTGCTCGGACTCGACGTGGCCACGAGCGGAGCGCAGATCCGCGAGCGCGTCGGCTACATGCCCGAGCACGACTGCCTGCCACCCGACGTCTCGGCCACCGAGTTCGTCGTCCACATGGCGCGCATGTCGGGACTGCCGCCGACGGCCGCCCGCGAGCGCACCGCCGACACGCTGCGCCATGTCGGCCTCTACGAGGAGCGCTACCGCCCCATCGGCGGCTACTCGACCGGCATGAAGCAGCGCGTGAAGCTGGCGCAGGCCCTCGTCCACGACCCGCAGCTCGTCCTCCTCGACGAGCCGACGAACGGACTCGACCCGGTCGGCCGCGACGAGATGCTCGGCCTGATCCGCCGCATCCACACCGACTTCGGCATCTCGGTCCTGGTCACGTCCCACCTCCTCGGCGAACTGGAGCGCACCTGCGACCACGTCGTCGTCATCGACGGCGGCACGCTGCTGCGCTCCAGTTCCACGAAGGACTTCACGCAGACCACGGCCACCCTCGCGGTCGAGGTCACCGACTCCGAGACGCACCCCGACGGCACCGCCGCGCTGCGGGCCGCGCTCGCCGCGGCCGGGGTCACGCTGCACGAGCGGACCGAGGAGGGCCTGCCCGGCGCGGGCCACATCCTGCTGCTCGAGGCGGCCGGCGAGGAGACGTACGACATCGTCCGGGACACCGTCGCCGACCTCGGCCTCGGTCTCGTCCGGATGGAACAGCGCCGTCACCACATCGCGGAGGTCTTCCGCCCGGAGACGGCCGACCGGCCCATGGAGGTGCAGACCCGGTGAGCACGCAGACCCCCGGGGCCCCGGAGACCACGCGGATCCACAACATCGGGTACCGCACCTACGACGGCCCCCGCCTCGGCCGCGCCTACGCGCGCCGCTCGCTCTACTCGCAGTCGCTGCGCGGCGCGTACGGCCTCGGCCGCTCCGCCAAGTCCAAGGTCCTGCCGATGATCCTGCTCGGCATCATGTGCCTCGTGGCGGCGATCATGGTGGCCGTCGCGATCTCGGTGCCCTCGATGTCGGACCTGCCGGTGGAGTACACCCGCTACGCGATCATCATGCAGGCGCTGATCGCCCTGTTCCTGGCGGCGCAGGCACCGCAGTCCGTCTCACGCGACCTGCGGTTCAAGTCGGTCCCGCTGTACTTCTCGCGTCCCATCGAGCGCGTCGACTACGTGGTCGCCAAGTTCGCGGCGATGGCCTCCGCGCTCTTCGTCCTCACGGCCACGCCGCTGGTCATCCTTTATCTGGGCGCGCTGCTGGCGAAGTTCGACTTCGCCGACCAGACGAAGGGCTTCGCGCAGGGCATGGTCTCCGTGGCTCTTCTCTCCGTCCTCTTCGGCGGCATCGGCCTCGTGCTCGCCGCCTTCACACCGCGGCGCGGTTTCGGCGTCGCCGCCGTGATCGCGACGCTCACCATCACCTACGGCGCCGTGTCCACGGTCCAGGCCATCGCCTGGGAGACCGGCTCGGCGGGTGCCGTCCCGTGGCTGGGCCTGTTCTCGCCGGTCACGCTCATCGACGGGGTGCAGAGCGCGTTCCTCGGCGCCACGTCCGCCTTCCCGGGCGGCGAGGGCCCGGGAACCGGCGCCGGCGTCGTCTACCTCCTCGTCGTCCTCGCGCTCGTCGCCGGCTCGTACGCCGTGCTGATGCGCCGCTACCGGAAGGTCGGCCTGTGACAACGGTCAACATCGAGCACGCGTCGCGCTGGTTCGGCAACGTGGTGGCCGTCAACGACGTCACCATGGCGATCGGCCCCGGCGTCACCGGTCTCCTCGGCCCCAACGGCGCCGGAAAGTCCACCCTCATCAACATGATGGGCGGCTTCCTCGCCCCCTCCACCGGCACCGTCACTCTCGACGGCCGGCCGATCTGGCGCAACGAGTCGGTCTACCGGCAGATCGGCGTCGTTCCCGAACGGGAGGCGATGTACGACTTCCTCACCGGCCGCGAGTTCGTCGTCGCCAACGCCGAACTGCACGGCCTGGGCGATCGCGAGGCCGCACGGGCGCTCGCCACGGTGGAGATGGAGTACGCCCAGGACCGCAAGATCGCGACGTACAGCAAGGGCATGCGCCAGCGCGTGAAGATGGCTTCCGCGCTCGTCCACGACCCGGCCGTGCTGCTGCTGGACGAGCCGTTCAACGGCATGGACCCGCGCCAGCGCATGCAGCTCATGGACCTGCTGCGCCGCATGGGCGCGGAGGGCCGCACCGTGCTGTTCTCCTCGCACATCCTGGAGGAGGTCGAGCAACTGGCCTCCCACATCGAGGTGATCGTCGCCGGGCGGCACGCGGCCAGCGGCGACTTCCGCCGGATCCGCCGCCTGATGACGGACCGCCCGCACCGCTATCTGGTCCGCTCCAGCGACGACCGGGCGCTCGCCGCCGCCCTGATCGCCGACCCGTCCACAGCCGGCATCGAGGTCGACCTCGGCGAGGGGGCGCTGCGCATCCAGGCCGTCGACTTCGGCCGGTTCACCGAGCTGCTGCCGAAGGTCGCGCGGGAGCACGGCATCCGGCTGCTCACGGTCTCGCCGTCCGACGAGTCCCTCGAATCGGTCTTCTCCTACCTCGTAGCGGCCTGAAAGGAGCTGTGACGTCCATGTACAACCCCACAGTCGCCCGGCTCACCTATCGGGCCGTGCTCGGCAGGCGCCGTGCCGCCATCCTGTTCGTGCTGCCTGCTCTGCTGCTGCTGATCGCCGCCGCCGTGCGGACGTTCAACGGCGCGGACGACCAGGTCGCGGCCGACGTCCTGAGCGGGTTCGCCCTCGCCACGATGGTGCCGCTGATCGGCGTGATCGCGGGGACGGGTGCGATCGGCCCGGAGATCGACGACGGTTCGATCGTCTACCTGCTCGCCAAGCCGGTGAAACGGCCGACGATCATCTTCACCAAGCTGATCGTGGCGATCGCCGTGACCATGGCCTTCTCGGCCGTCCCCACGTTCGTCGCCGGCTTCATCCTGAACGGCAACGGGCAGCAGATCGCCATCGCCTGCACCGTCGCGGCCCTGGTCGCCTCCATCGCGTACAGCGCCCTCTTCCTGCTGCTCGGCACGGTCAGCCGGCACGCGGTGGTCATCGGGCTCGTCTACGCCCTGGTGTGGGAGACGCTGTTCGGCAGCCTGGTCCCCGGGGCCCGGACGCTCAGCGTCCAGCAGTGGTCCCTCTCGCTGGCCGAGAAGATCGGCGGCGAGGGGATGATCGGCTCGGACGTCGGCCTGCCCGCCGCCGTGGCGCTGCTGGCAGGGGTGACCGTGGCGGCGACCTGGTACGCGGGCCAGCGGCTGCGCGTGCTCAAGCTCGCCGGCGAGGAGTGACGGACGGCGCACGGCGGCCCCTGCCCTGTCGGGCGGGGGCCGGCCCGTTTCGCGTAACTGTACGTTTATCGGCTCGTTGTGCCCTGTGCGTGGAGGCAACTGGAGTGAGTGGCGTCGAGCGTTCGTGAAGTCGGGGATTGCCGGTGCCGGGGCGAGGGATCTCGGTCGGGCCGGTCATTGAGTGGGTTGCACCGTGAGCCGACCTCCGCCCCTGTGCCCGGGGAGAGGGCCGTCCATGGCCGGTTCCGGAACGGAAGGCATGCCCATGCCCACAGAAGTCGCCCTGCTCGAATCGCGCGCGATGCGCGACAGCGTCAAGGGGCACGTCGAAGTGCTCGACAAGGTGAAGGCGCTCCGGCTGCTGCCGGACGACATGCATGTGTCCACAGACGGCGTCGCGGGGTACTTCGAAGTATCCACAGCTGTCATCAGGCAGATGGCGTCACGGCACCGCGAAGAGCTCACCGAGAACGGGATGAAGGTGTTGCGTGGCTCTGACCTGCGCGAATATCAGAGTGACAAGTTGTCACTCTCATCCGAGGGTGGCGCGAGTTATCCACAGCGCCGCTCCAGCCTCACCCTCTTCACCCGCCGTGCCGTGCTCAACGTCGCCATGCTCCTGCGCGACAGCGACATCGCCCGGCGCGTGCGCACCTACCTCCTCGACGCGGAGGAGGGGTGGCGCGAGGGCTACGCGTCGCTCGACCGCCGAGTCACCGATGTCGAGCACTGCCTCGCCGGTGTGGGCACCGCGCTGCAGGAGCTCGGCCCGGTTCTGAACCGGATGTCGCAGCGACTCGACAGTCTCGACCAGCGACTGGAGGCCACCAACCGTGTGGTCGGTGCGATGAGCAACCGGTTGTGCGAACTGTCCGACGACATGATCAGGATGGACGCGAGGATGGACGACTTCGCCCGCCAGCTCAGAGATCTCCGTCGCCGCAGGCGTCGCTGACCGCCCGCTGCCGACCACCCGGCCGGTCGGGCCTACGTCCACAGCCCGACCGTGTCCGGGCATGTAGCCCGATACGGCCGGGGCCGTGCGCCGCCTAGCGTCACATCCATGACGAACATCGCGATCATCGGCACAGGAAACGTCGCCAGAACACTCGCGGCCGGCGCCGCACGCACCGGGCACGACGTGGTGCTCGGCTCCCGCGACCCGCAGAACAGGAAGGACCTGGACCACCCCGTGGTCACCGTGGCCGAGGCGGCCGCACACGGGGACATCGTCGTCAACGCCACGCCGGGGACCCCCGAGAGCGTCGAACTCCTCGCCTCCGTGCGGCCGCAGCTGGCCGGCAAGGTGCTGCTCGACGTCACCGTCGCCCTGACGCCCGCCATGGAGCTGGTGCACCACAACGACAGCGTGGGGGAAATCCTCCAGCGGGCGCTGCCGGACACCAAGGTCGTCAAGACACTGTGCACCATGGACGCCTCGGTCATGGTCCGTCCCGAGCTCCTGACCTCACCGGGCACGGTCTTCCTGTCCGGGTACGACGCCGGGGCCAAGGAGCGCGTCGGCGAACTGCTGGAGGACTTCGGCTGGCCGGCCGCCTCCCGGCTCGACCTCGGCGGCATCGCCACGGCCCGGGGTCAGGAGCACTTCGCGCTGCTGTTCGTGGGGGTGGCCACCGCGCTCGGCGCGCACGTCTTCAACGTGGAGGTACTGCGGGCTCGCTGACGAGAAATCCGTTGGCGCCGAACGCCCCTACCGGGCAGAGTGGTTGAAGCCGGTACCGCACATCCGTGCGAGGTGCCGGTGCGACCGACCGGGAGAGGAGTGCGGCGATGACCGAGAGTTCGAGTCGAGGTCCGTTGTGCTCCCGTCGGGGCGGCACCGGGCAGGCCGCGGAGTAGTCATCACCCTCCGCACGGCCGGCCGGAGCGGCTGCCCAGGGGGCGGCCGCTTCGAGCGCGCATCCGCGCGGGCCGCCCCCCTCCCGGAGGATTGGCCGAGTGGTAAGGCAGCGGCTTGCTAAGCCGTCGTCAGGGCTCCGACCCTGCGCGCGTTCGATCCGCGCATCCTCCGCCGTCAGCCCCGGAGCAGGTGCTCCAGGACCACCGCGATGCCGTCGTTCTCGTTCGACGCCGTGATCTCGTGGGCCACAGCCTTCAGTTCGTCGTGCGCGTTCGCCATCGCCACGCCGTGCGCGGCCCAGCCGAACATCGGGATGTCGTTCGGCATGTCGCCGAAGGCGATCGTGTCCGCGCCCCGTACGCCCAGCCGGCGCGCGGCCAGCGACAGGCCCGTGGCCTTGCTCAGGCCCAGCGGCAGGATCTCCACGATCCCGGCGCCCGCCATCACCACGTCCACGAGACTGCCGACCACCGCCCTGGCCACCGTCGCCAGCTCGTCGTCCGCCAGCGTCGGATGCTGGATGTAGACCTTGTTCAGCGGAGCGGCCCACAGGTCGGCCGGGTCCTTCATCGGCACGTACGGAAGCGGGCCTTCCTGCACCCGGTAGCCCTCGCCGATCAGCACGTCGCCGTCGAGCCCGTCCCGGCTCGCCGCCAGCAGCAGCGGGCCGACCTCCGCCTCGATCTTGGAGAGGGCGAGCCCGGCCAGCTGCCGGTCGAGAGTGACCGACGTCAGCAGCCGGTGCTCGCCCGCGTGGTAGACCTGCGCCCCCTGCCCGCACACGGCCAGGCCGCCGTAGCCGAGGTCGTCCAGGATGTGCCGCGTCCACGGCACAGCGCGCCCGGTGACGACGATGTGCGCGGCACCCGCCGCGGTGGCCGCGGCGAGCGCGTCACGGGTGCGCTCCGAGACGGTCTCGTCGCCACGCAGCAGCGTGCCGTCCAGGTCCGTCGCGACGAGCTTGTACGGGAAGGGGGCGGGACTCACTTGGAGATCGGCTCCAGCACCTCGCGGCCGCCGAGGTAGGGACGCAGGACCGCGGGGACGTGCACCGAACCGTCGGCCAGCTGGTGGTTCTCGAGGATCGCCACGATGGTGCGCGGCACGGCGCACAGCGTGCCGTTCAGCGTCGCCAGCGGCTGCACCTTCTTGCCGTCGCGCATGCGGACGGACAGGCGGCGCGCCTGGAAGCCGTCGCAGTTCGAGGCGGAGGTCAGCTCGCGGTACTTGCCCTGGGTCGGGATCCACGCCTCGCAGTCGTACTTGCGCGAGGCCGAGGCGCCGAGGTCACCCGTGGCGACGTCGATCACCTGGAACGGCAGCTCCAGGCCGGTCAGCCACTGCTTCTCCCACTCCAGCAGCCGCTTGTGCTCGGCCTCGGCGTCCTCCGGAGCGACGTACGAGAACATCTCGACCTTGTCGAACTGGTGGACCCGGAAGATGCCGCGGGTGTCCTTGCCGTACGTGCCGGCCTCGCGGCGGAAGCAGGGCGAGAAGCCCGCGTACCGCAGCGGCAGCTTGTCGCCGTCGATGATCTCGTCCATGTGGTACGCGGCGAGCGGGACCTCGGAGGTGCCGACCAGGTAGTAGTCGTCCTTCTCCAGGTGGTACACGTTCTCCGAGGCCTGGCCGAGGAAGCCGGTGCCCTCCATGGCGCGCGGGCGGACCAGCGCCGGGGTGAGCATCGGGACGAAGCCGGCCTCGGTCGCCTGGGCGATCGCTGCGTTGACGAGGGCGAGCTCCAGGAGGGCGCCGACGCCGGTCAGGTAGTAGAAGCGCGAGCCCGAGACCTTGGCGCCGCGCTCGACGTCGATGGCGCCGAGCGCCTCGCCGAGCTCCAGGTGGTCCTTGGGCTCGAAGCCCTCGGCGGCGAAGTCGCGGATCGTGCCGTGCGTCTCCAGGACGACGAAGTCCTCCTCGCCGCCGACCGGAACGTCCGGGTGGACGATGTTGCCGAGCTTGAGCAGGAGCTGCCTGGTCTCCTCGTCGGCGTCGTTCTGCGCGGCCTCGGCGGCCTTGACGTCGGTCTTGAGCTGCTCGGCCTTCTTCAGAAGCTCGGCGCGCTCATCGGGAGAGGCCTTGGGGATGAGCTTGCCGAGCGACTTCTGCTCGGAACGCAGCTCGTCGAAGCGGAGGCCCGAGGACCTTCGCCGCTCATCGGCGGAGAGAAGTGCGTCGACGAGGTCGACATCCTCTCCACGGGCGCGCTGGGAGGCGCGAACACGGTCGGGGTCCTCACGGAGCAGGCGAAGGTCAATCACCCCACCAGGCTACCGGTGCCGACTCGGGCCACCCCACCCGATATTGCCTTGCGTGTCACTTTGCCCGAATTGCCGGAATCGATAAAAGTGAGGCAATTCCTCGCCCTGGGCGCCAATTCCCCGGATCCCTGTCCGGATCGTGGACCGCTTGTCCACAGACATTCGGTGGGAAGCGCGGTTATCCACAGGGTGTGCGAACCGTCTGTGGACTATGGAATTGATCATTCCGAAAGGTGCGTGAGTGCCCGAGGATTCGGTGATCAAACCGTCCCCACACACTCATTCGGGTGGGAATTCCTCGCCCTGAAGGGTTGATCAAGGGAATGAGAGTGACAGGAGTCGACCTGTCGCTCTGTGGAGGGAAGTGGGAGTCCTGGGCCGATTTGTCGACGATGCGGTGATGCGTTGTCGACTTGTCCCCAGGTCGAGAAGCGCGCCTGTGGATAAGTTCTGTGGACAACGAAAATCTGCCGGTACGACTCAGTCCTGTGCGCGGCCGTCCTGGCAGCGCGCCAGCCAGTCGGACGCGGCGGTGAACTCGGCGTCCGACGTCCCCGCGCGCAGCGGACGCACCTGCTCGGGCGCCACCCCGGCCCTGGGGTAGGAGCCGAGGAACCGGACCTCCTGGCAGATCCGCTTCAGGCCCATCAGCGCCTCGCCCACCCGGCGGTCCGAGACATGGCCCTCGGCGTCGATGGCGAAGCAGTAGTTCCCGATGCCCGCGCCGGTCGGCCGCGACTGGAGCAGCATCAGGTTGACCCCGCGTACGGCGAACTCCTGGAGCAGCTCCATCAGCGCACCCGGATGGTCCTCGCGCTGCCAGATCACCACGGACGTCTTGTCCGCGCCCGTCGGCGCCGCCGGCCGGGCCGGCCGGCCCACCAGCACGAACCGCGTCTCGGCGTTCTCGGCGTCGTGGATCTCGGTGACCAGCGCCTCCAGCCCGTACGTCGCCGCGGCGAACGCGCCCGCGAAGGCGGCGTCGAACCGTCCCTCCTGGACGAGTCGCGCCCCGTCCGCGTTCGACGCGGCCGACTCCCACAGCGCGTCCGGCAGATGGGCGCGCAGCCAGTTGCGCACCTGCGGCTGGGCCACCGGGTGGCCGGTCACCGTCTTGATCTCGGAGAGCTCGGTCCCCGGGCGCACGAGCAGCGCGAAGGCGATGGGCAGGACGACCTCGCGGTAGATCATCAGCGGCTCGCCCGACGCCAGTTCGTCGAGGGTGGCCGTGACGCCGCCCTCCACGGAGTTCTCGATCGGCACGAGCGCCGCCGCGGCCTCACCCGCCCGTACGGCGTCGAGTGCGGCGGGCACCGAGACCATCGGGACGAGCTCCCGGGTCGCGGCTTCCGGCAGGGTACGCAGGGCGGCCTCCGTGAAGGTGCCCTCGGGACCGAGATACGTGTAGCGCGTGGCCGACATACCGTCACCCTAATGCGCCGCGGACCCGCCCGTACGCTTCCTGCTCAGCCCTCCAGCAGTCGCTGCCCCACGTACTCGCCCTTCGCCGGCCCGCCCGGCACCGCGAACAGTCCGCTCGCCTCGTGCCGGATGAACGGCGACAGCGCGTCGCCCCGGTCGAGCTTGCGCTGCACCGGCACGAAGCCGTGCAGCGGGTCGGCCTGCCAGCAGACGAAGAGCAGCCCCGCGTCGGGCGTCCCGTCGGCGTCGATCCCGTCGTGGAAGGAGAAGGGCCGCCGCAGCATCGCGGCGCCGCCGTTCTGCTCGGGCGCGGAGATGCGCGCGTGCGCGTTGTCGGGGATCACGAGCTTTCCGTCGGGACCGGTCTCGTCGAGGGCGAGCTCCGTCGTCTCCGTACCGCCCGTCAGCGGAGCGCCGTCGGACTTGCGGCGGCCGATGACCTGCTCCTGCTTCCTCAGCGACAGCTTCTCCCAGTCGTCGAGCAGCATCCGGATACGGCGCACGACGGCGTACGAACCGCCCGCCATCCAGGCGTGCTCGGTCGCCTGCGGCACGAAGACCCGCTGCCGGAAGTCCGGTTCGGACGGCTTGGGGTTGCCGGTGCCGTCGACCTGGCCCATCAGGTTGCGGGCGGTCATCGGCTTCGCGGTCGCGCCCGGGGAGCGGTTGAAGCCGTTCATCTGCCAGCGCACCCGCGCGGCCCCGCCCGCCGACTTCTGGATCGAGCGCAGCGCGTGGAAGGCGACGAGCGCGTCGTCCGCGCCGATCTGCACCCACAGATCGCCGTCGGAGCGCTTCGGGTCGAGGCGGTCCGAGGAGAAGGCCGGCAACGGGTCCAGCTCCACGGGGCGTTCGGCGATCAGGGACGTACGGTCGAAGAAGGTGCGGCCGAACCCGAAGGTGACGGTCAGCGACGACGGTCCGGCGTCGAGCGCGACGCCCGTGTCACCGTCCCCCGCGGGCCGCCCCGCCATCAGCTCCGCCGCCAGGGCCGACCAGCGCCTCATCAGCGCGGCCGCCTCCTTGCGCCCGGCGCCGGGCGCGAGGTCGAAGGCGACCAGATGCCCGTGGGCCTGCTGCGGGTCGGTGATCCCCGCCTGGTGCGTGCCGTGGAAGGCGACGCCGGTGGCGCCGACCGAGGTCAGCGGCGTCGGGGCGTCCGACGAGGCGGCGTAGGCGGCGGCGCCGCCTACGCCGCCGAGCACGAGCCCGGTCGCGCCCGCGGCGCCGAGCAGCCGCCGCCTGGAGATGTCGTTGTCGCTCACTGGGTTCAGCCGATCCTGATGTTCTTGTCGACGGTGGTCTGGTCGATGTCGGAGGTGCGCACGGTCACCTTGACCTGCCAGTCGCCGGGCATCGGGATCTGGACCGCACTCGCGCTCCAGTGTCCCGCCGCCACCCGGTCCGGCGTGATGGGCAGCGGGCCGATCTCCTTGGCCTGCAGGGTGAACGAGACCTTCAGCTCGGGGGCGTCCAGCGGTTCGCCGTCCGGCGTCTCGGTCCACACGTGCATCTCGCTCGCGCCGGGCTGCGCGGGGTCGAGGCTGAGCCGTACGGTGCCCCTGCCCTGTTCGCCGCCCGTGTCGAAGGGCAGCTCGATCTCCGTGGGCCCGGTGGCCTGGGGAGCGGCCGACCGCTCGCCGCCGCGCGCGGCCTCCTCCTCCGTACGCCCCGGCTCGGTCGACGTGAGCACCGTCGTCACGGCCAGCAGGACGACCGCGACCGCGGTCTCGGCCAGCACGGTACGGCGCAGTCCGGAGCGCTCGGCATCGGCGTCCCTGGTGCGCCTGCGTTCGGCCGTGGCCATCGCGGCCTTCTGGCGGGCGAGTTGAGCGGCGCGGACGGGGTCGGCCGGCTCGGCGGCGGCGTCCTCGGCGGGGTCGTCCTCCGCGGTCTGCCCGTCGTCTGCGGGTCCGGCCGCCGCGACCTCGGACAGGCGCGCGGTCCAGCGACGCGAGATCCACGCGACGGCGACCAGCACCACCACGAGGCCGATCTTGAGCAGGAGCAGCTGTCCGTACCGCGTCCCGGTGAGCGCCGACCACGAGCCGACCTGCCGCCACGACTGGTAGAGCCCGGTCGCCGCCAGCACCACGACGCTCCAGAACGCGGCCGTGGAGAACCGCTGTACGGCCTCGCGCTCCACGGACGGCGCGCGGTACAGCGCGACCAGCAGCGTGGCCAGACCACCCAGCCAGACCGCGACGGCCAGCAGGTGCAGGACGTCCACCGGCATCGCGATCCCCGGCTGGATGCCGGTGGACGCGTGCTCCGACAGCGCCCAGGTCGCCGCGATCCCGGCCGCGACGACCGAGCCGCCCAGGGCGAGCCCGAAGGTGAGGTCCTTGCGTTCCTCCTCGCCCTCGCGCGAATCGGCCGGCGGGCGCGGAGTGCCGTCGGACAGGGTGGTGGGAAACGAGCGGGCATAGGCGCCGAAGAGCACCGCGACGAAGAGCGCGGCCGCTCCGAGCAGCAGCAGCCGGGAGACGAGCGCGGCGCCGGTCTTCGTCTCCAGGACGTCCCCCAGCCCGCCGAGGTCGAGCGCGTCCGCGAGCTCGCCCGAGCCGGTGTACGGCGAACGCAGCACCAGCATCGCCAGCGTGGCCGCGGTCAGCGTGATCCACCCCTGGGCGACGAGACGCTGCACGGGCCGCACCGACGCACCGCGCCGCCAGCACAGGAGCACGAAAGCCGCACCGCCCGTGAGCAGGACGAAGCCCGCGTACGCGGCGTAGCGCGCGATCCCGTACAGCAGGCCGACGACTCCGCCGCCGGCCTCCTGGTCGGGCAGCGCGACGGTGGTCTTCGACGGCGCGCCGATGGAGAAGGTGAAGGCACCGGAGACCGGGTGGCTGTCGGCGGAGACCGCCTGCCACGCCACGGTGTACGTGCCGTTCGGCAGACCCGCGTGAAGGGGGACGCCGTATCTGACGGTGCCGCCGGAGCCGAGGTCGCGGATCTCGGCCGTGTCGGCGCGCTTGCCGCTCGGTTCGAGCACACGGATCGAGTCGTCGCCCATGGCGATCTGCTCGGAGAAGGTGAGCGTGACCTCCTTGGGCGCGGTGGCCACCACAGCCCCGTCCTTCGGGTCGCTCGAGATCAGCGCGGCGTGCGCCGACGCGGGGCCCGCACCGGCCAGCAGAGCGCCGACGAGCGTGCCGGCGAGCACGACCGCGGCGAGCAGTCGCCGCAGCGGGGACAGGCCGAAGCGCGGGGCGGTGGCTGTCATCATGCGATCAGTCCCTCACTGCTCACTGCTTCTGCGGGTTGTAGGTGGTCTCCTTGACGGGGACCTCCACCGTGATCGGGTCCGACTTCTCGAAGTGCAGCTCGACCGCGACCTTGTCGCCCTGCTTCGGCCGCTGCTTGAGCGCCATGAACATGATGTGGCTGCCGCCGCGTTCGAGATCGAGCGTGCCGTCCGCGGGGATGTCGAACGACGCCACCTCGCGCATCTTCCGGTCCGTCGTCCGGTGGATCGTGACGTCGTCCGAGATGTCGCTCGTGACCGAGGTGAGCGTGTCCGCGCTCCCCCCGCTGTTCTCGACGGTGAGGAACCCGGCGGCCATGTCGTCGACGGGCTGCGGCATGAAGGCACCGCTGACCGCCAGCTCCGGCCCGGCGTCCGCCGAGCAGCCCGACAGTGCCAGACCGGCGCCCACGGCGACGGCGACGGCCAGGGACGTACGCCGGCGGATCACGGCCTCTCGCCCTTGATCAGCGCGGGCAGGTCCTTCGCCCAGTCGTCGGCCGTGGTGTCCTCGCCGTACAGGACGTAGCCCTTGTCGGTCTTCGGCGAGAAGGCGATGACCTGGGCGCCGTGCATGGAGACGACGGTGCCGTCCTTCTCCTTCTTCGGCGGGTCGATGCCGATGCCGATCGCGCGTGCGCCCGCCTGTATGGCCGGGAACTCGCCGGTCAGGCCGATGAAGGACGGGTCGCCCGCGCTCGGCAGCCACTTGCCGAGCTCGGCGGGGGTGTCGCGCTCGGGGTCGGTGGTGACGAAGACGACCTGGAGCTTGTCCTGGTCGGCCTTGGGCAGCTGCTTTCTGGCGATGGAGATGTTGCTCATCGTCAGCGGGCAGACGTCGGGGCAGTGGGTGTAGCCGAAGTAGATCAGGGTCGGCTTGCCCTTGGTCCGCTCCCGCAGGTCGAACGTCTCGCCACGGGTGTCGGTCAGGACGAGGTCCGGCTTGGCGTACGGCTTGTCGAGCACCGTCGCGGCCTCGGTCTTCTCCTGCGCCGAGACGTCGAAGTTGGGCTTGGCGGCCCCTTCGCCACCGGTGGCGCAGGCGGACAGGGTGAGCCCGGCGGCCACGACGAGCGCGGCCGCGAGCAAGGTGTTCTTACGCATTGAGCAGGTTCCAGACGTGGTGGACGGGGTTTCAGGAGCTGCGGCGGCGTCCGGCGAGGACGCCGAAGGCGACCCCTGCCGCGCCGACGACGATGCCGACGACGGCCAGAATGCGGGCCGTGGTGTCGCTGCTGCCGGACGAGGAGGCCGCCGCGGACTCGCTGTGCGCGCCCGCGTCGTCGTGGCCGCCGTTCTTGTTCTCGGCCGAGGCGTCCGTCGCGCCCGTGCCGTGGTGGTCCTCGCTCGCCGCGGAGAGCTTCAGCACGGGAGCGGGGGACTCGGGCTCCTCGCCGCCCTCCTTCGGCTCCTCGATCCAGCGCACGACCTCCTTGTTGTCGTACGTCTGGAGCGCCTTGAAGACCATCTGGTCGGTGCCCTCGGGCAGCTGACCGAGGGAGAGCGGGAACTGCTGGAACTGGCCGGGGCCGATCTTCGAGCCGTCCGCGGTCCAGGTGACCTTGGAGACGGCCTCGGTGATCTGCTTGCCGTGCACCTCGAGCGGCTTGTCGAGCTTCGCCTTGGTGACCTCGACCTTCCAGCCGGGCACCGGCTGCGGCATGACGGACGCAAGCGGGTGCTCGGTGGGCAGGCTGACCTCGAGCTTGACGGTCGAGGCGTTGTCGCGCTCGTTGGGGACCTTGAAGTTGACGGTCGCGTAGCCGCCCTTGGCGGCCTCGCCCTGCGGCTGCACGCTGACGTGCGCGCAGGCGGCACCGGAGAAGACGACGACGGAGGCGGCGGCGACGACGGCAGCGGCGGCAGCGCGGTAGACGTTCATGCTGGCAAACACTCCACGGTGAAGGAGAGAGGAGGTGCGCCGGCGCACGGGCGTGCGCGGGCACGGCGGCTCCACTCCCGTCGAGCGAGCCGCGATCAGGCGCTGAGGACGAATACGCGCGGCGGCCCGCGTCTGATCACCGTGTGCTGAAGAACCTCGCCCGCAGTCGGCGGGGGCGGTCCTGCCGTGTGCGCCGACGGGCGGGGCAGGCGCTCCGGCGCGCCGGGCAGACCGGCGCGCAGGGCCCGTACGAGCACGACGGCCGCACGCAGGGCGCGCAGCCGCGCCGCACCGGCGACCTCGTGGGCCGAGCCGGCGGACAGCAGCATGAGCCGCAGCAGCGCCGCGTCTCCGCGCCGCAGCAGCAGTCCGGTCGCGATCCCGGCCAGCAGGTGTCCGAGCACCATGGCCAGCGAGGGCGCCTCCGGCCCCGTGGCCGCCGCTTCGGCGAGATGCGCGTGACCGGTGTGCGCGGCCGGGTCGATGCCCGCCATGGTGACGATGCGCCGCGCGTCGGAGGGAGTGAGGGAGGCGGCGCCCGCACCGCAGACCAGCTTGGCGGCCGTCCTGATCAGCGCTTCGTCGGCGGTCTGCGCGAGGTGCAGCCTGCTCTGCCCGATGCCGAACAGGGAGTGCAGACCGAGCTGTCCGGCGGTCAGCACGGCCGCGATGGCCGGCAGCGAACGCTCCCGCCCCGCGAACGGCACGACCAGCGCGAAGACCCCGGCGCTCCCGGCCACGAGCGTCCACAGCGCAACCGCCTCGCAGGCGGCGAGCACATGCCCGGTCGCGGACAGCACGACGCAGACCGCGGTGAACACCGCGGCCCTCAGAAGCCGCAGACCGGCTCCGGCACGTGCGTGGCGCGTGGACGACATGGCCGGGTCATCATCGCACTGTGCCGTTCGCGTCCGTACGGCAGGTCCGGAAGATCCCCTTTGCGGACCGGGTCCGTCGGCATACACCGCGAAGCCCGGCTTCGCATCCGCCGAACGAGGGCTGTCGCGGTGACCCTGTGCTTACCGAATGTGCCCGCGGGCAATACGTATCGGTATGTCGAGCCGCGGCCGGGAGGCTGAGCATGAGCATCTGGTGGTCCCTCCATCTGCGGCGTGAGGCTGCGAGCGTGCCGCTCGCCCGCCGTCTGCTGCTCGGCGCCATGGAGACCGCGGGCGTCGACCCTGACGTCTCCTACGACCTGTCGGTGGCCCTGACCGAGGCGTGTGCGAACGCCGTGGAACACGGCGGCGGGGCCGACGCGCGCGACGCGTCGACGGGATACCGGGTGACGGCCTTCCTGGACGGCGAGAAGTGCCGTATCGAGGTGGCGGATTCGGGTCCGGGGTTCGTCCCGCGGCGCGGTTCGCTGTGCGGGCACACCGCACCCTCCACGGCGGAGAGCGGCCGGGGGCTCTGTCTGATCGAGCAGCTCGCGGACCACGTCCATGTGCGCAGCCGACCGGGCCGTGGCGCGGTGGTGAGCTTCGACAAGATCCTGAAATGGCGCGAGGGCGCGCTGCTCGGAGTCTCCTGAGCGGCGCGCCCTCGCTGTCGGTCCGGGATCAGCCCCGCAGGCCGGCCATCCAGGCCTCGACCTCGTCGGCCCGGCGGGGGAGGGCGGCGGAGAGGTTCCGGTTGCCGTCCTCGGTGACGAGGATGTCGTCCTCGATGCGGACGCCGATGCCGCGGTACTCCTCGGGCACGGTGAGGTCGTCCGCCTGGAAGTACAGGCCGGGCTCGACGGTCAGGCACATGCCGGGCTCGAGGGTGCCGTCGACGTAGCTCTCGGTGCGCGCGGCGGCGCAGTCGTGGACGTCCATGCCGAGCATGTGGCCGGTCCCGTGGAGGGTCCAGCGGCGCTGGAGGCCGAGCTCCAGGACGCGCTCGACGGGCCCTTCGACCAGGCCCCATTCGACGAGCTTCTCGGCCAGGACGTGCTGGGCGGCGTCGTGGAAGTCGCGGTATTTGGCGCCGGGCCTGACCGCGGCGATGCCGGCCTCCTGGGCCTCGTACACGGCGTCGTAGATCTTGCGCTGGATGTCGGTGTAGCGGCCGTTGACCGGCAGGGTGCGGGTGACGTCGGCGGTGTAGAGGGTGGTGGTCTCCACACCGGCGTCGAGCAGGAGCAGGTCGCCGGAGCGCACGGGGCCGTCGTTGCGGACCCAGTGCAGGGTGCAGGCGTGCGGGCCGGCTGCGGCGATGGTGCCGTAGCCGACGTCGTTGCCCTCGACGCGGGCGCGCAGGAAGAAGGTGCCCTCGATGTAGCGCTCGCTGGTGGCCTGGGCCTTGTCGAGGACCTTGACGACGTCCTCGAAGCCGCGGGCGGTCGCGTCGCACGCCTTCTGCAGCTCGCCGATCTCGAAGTCGTCCTTGACCAGACGGGCCTCGGACAGGAAGACGCGCAGTTCCTCGTCGCGCTCGGCGGTGACCTTGTCGGTCAGGGCGGCCTCGATGCCGGCGTCGTGGCCGCGCACGACGCGGACCGGGCCGGTGGCCTCGCGCAGGCGGTCGGGCAGCTCGCGCACGTCGGAGGCGGGGACGCCGTAGAGCTGCTCGGCCTCGGTCAGCGAGTGGCGGCGGCCGACCCACAGCTCGCCCTGGCCGGACAGCCAGAACTCGCCGTTCGCACGGTCGGAGCGCGGCAGGAGGTGGATCGTGGCCCGGTGGCCCTCGCCCTCCGGCTCCAGGACCAGGACGCCGTCCTCCGTCTGGTCACCGGTCAGGTACGCGTACTCGGTGGAGGCGCGGAAGCTGTACTCGGTGTCGTTCGAGCGGGTCTTCAGGTTGCCCGCGGGGATCACCAGGCGCTCGCCGGGGAACCGGGCGGACAGCGCCGCGCGGCGGGCGGCGGTCTGTGCGGCCTGCGCGACCGGCTCGAGATCCCGCAGCTCCGTGTCCGCCCAGCCGGTCGTCATGTTCTCGGCCAGCTCGTCGGACACGCCCGGGTACAGGCCGTTCTTGCGCTGCTTGATCGGCTGCTCGTCCTCTTCCGGGGTCTCCGGGGTGAGCTCCTCCGCCACGTCTGCCTCCTGGGCCTGCCGGCCTTCGCGATACGTCATAGGGCCCCGCCGCCGTTCCGGCAGCGTGGGGCGTCTCCATCGTATGTGCGAGGCAGGGCGGACCGGGGCGGTCCTGTGAGATGCGACGAATCAGTCGAAACGGGCGGCGAGCAGCACGACGTCCTCGCCGCCGTCCGCCCGGTCCAGGCCCTCCGGCAGCATCGTGTGCAGCACGTGGTCGGCGATCGCCGCGGGATCGTTCCTGGCGGCCTTCGGCACGCTCACCGCCGCCGAGTGCAGCCGGGCGAAAGCCCGGTCCATCGGTTCGCCGGTGCGCCGGAGCAGTCCGTCGGTGTACAGCAGCACCGTTTCTCCTGGCCGCGGGGACAGCTCCACACTGGGCGCCTCCCAGCAGGCGAGCATGCCCAGCGGCGCCGACAGCGAGGTCTCGACGAACTCCGTGCGCAGGTCCCCGATGACCAGCGGCGGAGTGTGCCCGGCCCCGGCCAGGACGATCTTGCGGACGGCCGGCTCGGCGTACGCGAACAGGGCCGTCGCGGTGCGCGCGGGCTCGGTCAGGCGCAGCAGCAGTTCCAGGTCGGAGAGGACCGCGACCGGGTCCTCGCCCTCCATCACGGCGTACGCCCGCAGGGACGCGCGCAGGCGGCCCATGGCGGCGAGGGCGCTCGGACCCGACCCGCTGACCGAGCCGACCGCCAGGCCGAGCGCGCCTTCGGGCAGCGGCAGCGCGTCGTACCAGTCGCCGCCCCCGCGCGGTCCGGCGCTGTGCCGGGCGGCGAGCCGGACGCCGGGCACCCGGGGCAGCCGGCTGGGCAGCAGCTCCTCGGCCACGGTCGCGACGGTGGCCCGGGCGCGCTCCAGCTCCAGGAGGCGGGCGAGGTGTTCGGTGGCGTAGCGCGTGTAGAGGCCGACGAGATGGGTCTGGCGCTCGACGGGTGCGGCCGGTTCGTCGTAGAACCACACGGCCGCGCCGAGCGTGCCGGACTCCTCGGTGGTCAGCGGTGACGTGTAGCTCGCGGCGTAGCCGAGGCGGACGGCGACCTCGCGGTGCAGCGGGTGCAGGGCGTCGTCGGCGAGCAGATCGGGATGCGCGACCGGCCGCGGAACGGTGGGTGCCGGGCCGCCGCGCCGACGGCCTTCGAGGATCGATCCGTACGCCGTGACCTCGCGCGGCACGGTCTCGATGTGGCCGAGGTCGGCGCGGCTGAGGCCGAGGCCTTTGGTGCGCGCGGGGCCGCTGCCGGCGGCGAACGCGCCGTCGCGCGCGGGGTCGCCGGAAGGTTCGAGGACGACCATCCCGCGGCGGGCGCCGACCAGCGCGGCGCCGGCGCGCAGCAGTTCGTCGAGCGCGTCGTCGAGCGAGGCGGTCCGGATCAGCCGCTCGGTGAGCTCGTGGAGGGTGGTGAGGTCGGAGACCCAGCCGGCCAGCCGGTCCTGGATCACCGCGCCCGGGGCAGGCGGTGGGGCGGGGGCGGGGGGCAGCGGGGCGGCAGTGTGCATCGGAGCGGGAACCGTTGAATCGATTCCGGCCACTTTCGGCAGGTGCGGGGCGCTCACGGCTGCCGGCTTTCCGGCAGGTGCGTTTCGCTCAATAGCATCGCAAACCCCCATGTCCATCTGCGCCGCTACCCATGCATCCACATCTACACGCACACGCAAGGTGATGTCCAGCATTGTCCCGGTGGGATTGATGGTGTCTGCGGGACAGTTAACTTGGCCGAAAAAAGCACCCGATGGCGGATGTCTGCGGTCGACTGAGGGCGTTCGGCAGGGGGACCCCGGGGTGCAGACTCCAGGGGAAGCGTCATTGCAAGCGTGCTGGGTACGTGTACGTAGACGGTGATGGCCAGGGGCAGTTGGACCGCCCCCGGAACCTGGCAGCGGGCCCGAGCGTCTCAATGCCAAAGGCCGCGCCCCATCCTCGAGTGGCGGGGAAAGTCAGAGCGGGACAGCAAGCGCCAGGCGCGCGCCACCCCTCGCCACGCGTTTAATGGACTACAGCCGACGTTCGGCCCCCGAGCGGCGATTCTGCCGCAGGTACGACGGGGGGCCCATGCCAGCGGCACGGGCGGTGACGCGCCGATCAGTACGCATTTGTACGCACAGTGAAGTCATGTGCACGTTTTGTGATGTGGACCCCGGCGTTCAACGGAAAGGAACGAGCGCTCATGCGCGAGATCCTCGGAAGGCGACGCAGGCTCTGGTACCGGCGCAAGAAGGGGCCGATCCAGCTCGAAGCGGCGCTCACCTGCGCCGCCGAGTGGGGCTGGCCCGTGCTCCCCGGTGTGGGACTGAACGCCTCGGGGGGCAACTCCCCGGACGGCTCCGGAAGAAGCGGCGGTGACCGCGGGCGCGGATGCGCCTGTCCCGACCCCGAGTGCGTCGTTCCCGGCGCGCACCCCTTCGACCCGGGAATCCTGGCGGCCACCACCGACGAGCGGATGATCCGCTGGTGGTGGACCAACCGGCCCACCGCGCCGGTCGTGCTGGCCACGGGAGGCCGGGCGCCCTGCGCGCTGAGCCTGCCCGCGGTCCCGGCGGCCCGTGCGCTGGCCGTGCTCGACCGGATGGACATGCGGCTCGGGCCCGTCGTCGCCACGCCCACCCGCTGGTCGCTGCTGGTCGCCCCGTACAGCCTGGAGCAGCTCGGCGAGCTGCTGTTCGTCAAGGACTGCGTGCCCAGTTCGCTGCGCTTCCACGGCGAGGGCGGTTACCTGGTGCTGCCTCCCTCGGAGACGGGGGCCGGGCAGGTGCGCTGGGAGCGGGCGCCCCTGCCCGGGTCCGCCGCACCCTGGCTGCCGGACGTGGAGGCCGTCGTGGACGCGCTGGTCGAGGCGACCGCGACCAGCGCACCCGAGAGCGGTCTCTATCCGCCGGACGCGGGCGGAAGCAGCCGGCTCGCCTACTGAACGGTCCCTCCGCGGGCCCGTCCCCCGGCCGGGCCCGCGTTCGCGGCCGGCGAGGTGTGGTGCTCCGCTGCCGTCACTCTTACGGGTAACAGCAGGGCCGACTTGTCACGGAATTGGGTGTGCGCCGTCCGGGGCGTCCGCATTTCGCGGATATCTTCGGGCAACCGTCAGGAATTTCCGCGCCGTCGGCAGGTGGGCCATGAATCTCCGCATGATCGGGCTCGCCGCCGTGGTGGTCGTCGCCGGGCTGGTCCCCCTCGCCGCGTCGGCCGGAACGGCCGGGGCCCCCGCTTCAGGATCGTCGTCGTCCGAGGAGGCGGAGGGGGGTGAGAGGAACGGCGCCGGTACAGGGGAAGCGCCCGGCCTGCTCCCCGGGCTGAGTGCATCCGACGGGGTGGCCGGGACCGAAGGGGCGCATAGTACTGGAACCGGCGAGCGGGCCCCAGCGCACACCTCCGAGCGATGTGGGCCGGAACTCGCCTCCCCGGACGGCGTCGAGGCGCAGACATGCGTCCTGACCGACGGCGGCCGGACCTGGGCGCGTACGTATTACCGCAATGCGACGGGTGACGAATTGACATCCGTGCTGACCCTGATGGGGCCAGGCGGGCGTACCTGGCAGACGAACTGCCCGATCGAGGAGGGCGACGAGCCGGGCACCTGCGAAACCCCTCGGGAACGTTCGCTGGGGGCTGCCTCGCACTACTCCGCCGTCGCGGAGTTCGCCGCCGCGTGGGCCGGCGCCGACGCGGCGCTGCTGCTGCGGTCCGGCAGCAACTCCCGTACGGCCACGGGCCGTTGAAGTGTGGAACACTCCTGGAAATGGAAGCGCCCGGTCGCTGGCGACGGGGGATGCACCAGCGACCGGGCTTCTAGAACGGTAACAAGAGATCTGCGGTTCGCAAATTCGATCTCTGGTATTCGGACAGGGATTTAGCTCGCGATAGAGCGAGTTGTGACTGGAGTCACCCGGAAGGCCCTGGAATTCGTCACCCTCAGCTGAGGGTGACCTGGCGGTTGGTGAGGCCGCCGCGGGCCCGGCGCTCCTCGGGGGTCAGCGGTGCGTCGCTCTCCAGGGCCTTCGCGAGCCGCTCGGCGAACTCCGCCGCGGGCGTCTCGCACTCCTTGGCCCCCATGGAGCCGGGCAGGTCCCACACCGGGACCATCAGCCCGTGGGCACGGAAGGAGCCGACGAGCCGGGTGCCTTCGCCGAGCGAGGACGTGCCGGCCGCGTGCAGACGGGCCAGGGCGTCGAGCAGCCGCTCCTCGGGGTGCGGCATGACCCAGCGCAGGTGGTTCTTCTCCGGCGTCTCGCACCAGTAGGCGGCGTCGACACCGGACAGCTTCACGGTCGGGATCGCCGCGGCGTTCGCGCGCTCCAGGGAGGCGGCCACCTCCCCCGACGCCTGCTCGGCCGAATCCGGAACCCAGAACTCGAAACCGGAGTGCACCTGCGGCACGAAGGCGGCGTCCGGGTCGAGCAGATCCTGCAGCCGTACGTCCGAGGCCGGGTCGCCCCCGGTGACGGGCGTGCCCGGCTCGGCGGCGAGCGCCTTGCGCAGCGTGCCGGCGAGGTCGCGGCTGAGGTCGCCGGAGGGGGTGTCGTTCTGCAGGCCGAGCAGAACGGAACCGTCGTCACGGCGCAGCGCGGGCCACGCCATCGGCAGGACGGTGGCGAGCGTCAGGGACGGCACGCCCTCGGGCAGTCCGCCCTTCAGGGTCAGCTCGACGGTGGCGGCGGGCACGAGCTCGCGCAGGGCCACCCAGTCGCACTCGCCCGGCAGTCCCTCGAAGGGGCGCTGGACCAGTTCGGTCACGGCGTGCGCGGCGGCCCGGCCGTGACAGGCCTTGTAGCGGCGGCCCGAACCGCAGGGGCAGGGCTCGCGCGCGCCCACGACCGGCACGGGCTCGTCGACGCCTGTGGCCCCGGCCTTGGTCTGAGGCTTCGTCGCCTTCGTCTGGGGGCGCTTCTTGGCCATGGTGTGGCTTTCTCCCGATGCGGCGGTGCTGTGTCGGGCGCGAGCCTAGCCGTATGCCACCCCCGTGGGGGAGCGGTGACGCACCGGTGCGGCGGTGTGCCGGAACGAGGGTGTGACGGACCGTCGGCACGATTCCGTACCGGGCGCCGGATCAGTCCAGATCGTCGAAGGAGTCGGCGAAATCGAAGGACGGCCCCGCGACGCGCGTGGCGAAGTCCTCGCGGCGATGGCCCTCCGTGACGATCACCCACACGGTGACCTCACCGGACATGCCGTCCCGCACGCCCCACTCCTGGGCCAGCGCCGAGATGATGTTCAGCCCGCGGCCGCCGCGTGCGGTGACCGAGGGCGTGGCCGGGACCGGGCGGGTCGGACCACCTCCGTCCGTCACCTCGACCGTGAGCCCGCCCGCCTTGTCCACTCGCCAGGCAGCACGGATGTCGCCCTCACCCACGTCGGCGCGCCCCAGAGGTCTGCCATGGCGACACGCGTTGCTGAGAAGTTCGGAAAGGATGAGAACTGCATCGTCGACGACCGCTTCGGATACGCCGCTGCGGCTCAGCTGCTCCCGCATCCGGTGTCGTGCCTCACCCACGCCCGCAGGGCCATGGGGAACGGCCATGCTCGACGACGTGGGCACCTCCTGTGCCACCACCAACGCCACCCCCGAGACCTCCTTTGCCCCACGCCACGGTGTGAATGCCCCAATGGACTGGACCGGAAACCGGCCAAGCAGGGACGAGTGACGCACTCGACACGCTCGAATACGTACCGAACGCGCCGGAGCACTCCCTGTAACGGAGGTTATGCACGGCCCAGTTGGGACAGGACCTGTTTGGGGCGGTTGGTGATGATTGCGTCGACGCCGAGGCGGACGCAGAGTTCGACGTCCTCCGGTTCGTTCACCGTCCACACATGGACGCGGTGGCCCGCCTGGTGCAACCGGGCCACGTAGCCGGGATGGCCACGCACCACCCTGATGCCGGGGCCCGCGATTCGCGCACCGCCCGGAAGCCGCCCGTCGCGCAGCCGCGGAGTCATGAACTGTGTGAGATAGACGGTGGGCAGGCTGGGGGCGCCGACCGCGATCCGGTGCAGGGAGCGGGCCGAGAAGCTCATCACCCGCACCTGCGACTCGTCGGCGGACGGCGGCGCGTCCAGGCCGAAGCGCCCGAGCAGCTTCAGCAGCCGCTCCTCGACCTGACCGGCCCAGCGGGTGGGGTGCTTGGTCTCGATGGCGAGTTCGACGTGGCGCCCGGAGTCGGTGACCAGTTCCAGCAGCCGTTCCAGGGTGAGCACGGAGGTGAGGGACGGGTCCCGCCAGTCCGGGCCCTCGGCAGCGTCCTTCCAGGAGCCGAAGTCGAGGGCAGCTAGATCCGCGAGCTCCAGGGCGGAGACCGCGCCGCGGCCGTTGGAGGTGCGGTTGACGCGGCGGTCGTGGACGCAGACGAGATGGCCGTCGGCGGTGAGACGCACATCGCACTCGAGGGCGTCCGCGCCGTCCTCGATCGCCTTGCGGTAGGCGGCCAGCGTGTGTTCGGGTGCGTCCTCGGAGGAGCCTCGGTGGGCGACGACCTGGATGTGGTGCTGCTGCCGTGCTGGGGTCACCGCGTCATGGTGTCACCGGGATGGGGCATACGGATGCAGGAGTACGGCGGAACGCATTGTTCCTGTCCGTCTTGGGCCGTTCCGGCCGGCGGCGCCGCGCAGCCGGTCGGACGCTCTGGGGATGCGTCCGTTTTGCCGGAAGTAAAGGATTGCCGGAATACGCACAGCTCCTGCTTACAGTGGCCTGACGTGCTGTGGGAAAAGCTGTCTGCGGACGGATCGTGCCGACGAAGCAGAACGAACCGACACCGACGTGGAATCTGAGGAGACAGAGCTGTGAGCACCGAGAACGAGGGCAACGCGGTTCCGGCCGCCCCGTCCGTACCTCCTCGGCCGGACACCGCTCCCGAGGGTTCTTCGCCCGGGCCCGGCCACTCCGCCTCCGGCTCCTCCCCCGCCGGCCCCGGGGCCCCGGGCCCGGGGGCGACGGAGACATCGGAGGCGGCGACGGCGGCGGAGCGCCCCTGGCAGTCCCCCCAGCCGGGGCACGCCCCCGCGCAGCACCCCGGCGCCGCGTGGCCGCCGCCCCCGCTCCCCTCCTACGGGGGCGGAGGCAACGGCGGTCCCGCATGGGGAGCGCCCGTCCCGGCGGCCGAGCCCCGGCGCAGGCGCGCGGGCGGGCTCGTGGCGGCCGTACTCGTCGCGGCCCTGGTGGCGGGCGGCGTCGGCGGCGGCATCGGCTACTGGGCCGCCGAGAGCAACGACGACGCCACCGGCTCCACCACGGTCTCCGCCGTCTCGCCGCAGGACCTCAAGCGCGAACCGGGCACGGTCGCCGCGGTCGCGGGCAAGGCGCTGCCGAGCGTGGTGACCATCGAGGCCAAGTCGGGCGCCGGCGGGCTGGACGGGCCCGAGGGCGGCGGCGAGGCAGGCACGGGCACCGGCTTCGTCTACGACCGGGAAGGTCACATACTCACCAACAACCACGTGGTGGCCTCCGCGGCCGACGGCGGCGCGCTGTCGGTGATCTTCTCCAACGGCAAGAAGTACGACGCCGAGGTCGTCGGCCGGGCCCAGGGCTACGACGTCGCCGTCCTGAAGCTGAAGAACGCGCCCCCCGGACTCGCCCCGCTGCCCCTCGGCAACTCGGACAAGGTCGTGGTCGGCGACTCGACCATCGCGATCGGCGCCCCCTTCGGTCTGTCCAACACGGTCACCACGGGCATCATCAGCGCCAAGAACCGCCCGGTTGCGTCGGGCGACGGCTCCAGCGGCAAGAACTCCTACATGAGCGCGCTGCAGACCGACGCCTCGATCAACCCCGGCAACTCGGGCGGCCCGCTGCTCGACTCCAGCGGTGCGGTCATCGGCATCAACTCGGCCATCCAGTCGGCGGGCAACGGCCTCGGCCAGTCCCAGGCCGGTTCGATCGGCCTCGGTTTCGCGATCCCGATCAACCAGGCGAAGACGGTCGCCGAGCAGCTGATCAAAACCGGCCGGCCGGTCTACGCGGTGATCGGCGCGACGGTCGACATGGCGGGCGAGGGTACGGGCGCCAAGATCGCCTCCGAGGGCGCGGGCGGCACGGCGGCGGTGACCCCCAACGGCCCCGCGGCCAAGGCGGGTCTGAAGCCGGGCGACGTGATCACCGGCTTCGGCGACAAGGCGATCGACAGCGGCCCGACGCTGATCAGCGAGATCTGGAACCACAAGCCGGGAGACAAGATCACGCTGACGTACGAGCGCGGCGGCAAGGAGCACAAGGCCGAGGTGATCCTGGGCGAACGCGAGGGCGACAGCTGAGTCCCCGAGAACGCTGCTGCACCCGATGGGCCGCGCCCGGTAGTCTGTAGCCCGCTCCGGCGCAGGTGGCCGGGGCGCTGGGTGGGTTGCCCGAGCGGCCTAAGGGAACGGTCTTGAAAACCGTCGTGGCGCGAGTCACCGTGGGTTCAAATCCCACACCCACCGCTTGCAGGTCAGAGAACTTGCAGGTCAGAGGGCGTGTCTCCGAGTCGGAGACGCGCCCTCGGCGTTCACCCTGTCTTACCCCGTGTCCCCCGTTTCCCGGGGTTGATCAGGGCGTGTGGCCAACCTGTGGCCAAGTTGGCCACGTCGGTCACGCGTCCCGGCGGGCCTCCAGGGCGGCATCGATCATGCGGTTCGACGCGTCCTGATGACCGCGGAGGAGCTTCGCGTAGAACTTCCACAGCACGGCCGGACTGTGGCCGGCGCGACGGGCGACCTCCACCGGGTCAACCCCGGCCTTGATCCAGAGTGAGACGCAGGCGTGCCGCAGGGAGTACGGCACGTCTGCGAGGGGCGTCTCCACCTCTTCGGCGGACAGTGCCTTGACCCGGGCCGCCTGCCATACCTCCGTGTACTCCGTAGACCGGACCCGTCCGCCCCTCGCCGCGCGAAAGAGCCTCCCGTCCGGAGCCGTCCCGTGCTCGTCCAAGTGCGCGCGCAGCATCGCGACCAGCACGGGCGGGATGGGAACGGGGCGGGTGGCCTTGCGGGCCCGGCGCTTCAACCCGCGCTCCTCGTACGACTTCCCGTCGTCCGTCCACCCGGACCCGACCTCCGGGCGGCTCTTGGACAGCACCAACTCGCCCCAGCCCTGCGCCGGCAACTTGCAGTTGCTTCGCTTCAGACCGGCGACCTCAGCGGGCCGCATCGCGGCGTAGTACATGCAGCCGAAGAACGCGTGCAGGTGCCGACCCCGGGCGCTGACCTCCTGCACGGCCGCCAGCAGCTCGCTCGCCTGCTCCGGGCCCGGCACGAACTCGAAGTCCACTTCGTCCGTCGTCTCCGGCGGTGCCCAGTCGATACGGTCCAGCGGGTTCGCTCCCGCCGCACCTCCGCGGGCGGTTCCTCCGCGTCCTTGCGATTGACGTGCTCGCCGGTCTCCGGATCGAGCACCATGCGGAACGCCCACGCCTGTAGCGCGCCGCGCAGTACGGCGCGATCCGGGGCCCCGCGCTGCGTCGAGACGAAGATCGGGGCCCACATCGAGCTTTAGCGGGCAGGTCCACAGACTGCCCGACTCGCGGCAAGCTTACGGGCCCCGATCTCTCGCCCCATGGCAGCTCCCGTCCAAAGCCGCTACGCCGACCTCGAGTAAGAACATCGTGGCCCCGCCTCCGGTTCAGGTCAGGGCCACGAGTCGTGAAGGGGATGACATGCCCTGTCAGGGCATGCTGTCGGGAATCAGTCGCCTGGCTGCCGGTGTCGGTGTGAAGGCGCCGGGGCTCGGCCGCGCAGGACCACGTTCATGTCCTTGCAGGCGACAGTGCCGGGCTCGGGATGGCGCTCAGGCCCTCCGGACCCGCCAGTTCTGACAGCTGGCCGGACATGCCGTTGAACCTGCAGAAGGTGACCGTGGAGGGCTCATAGGTGTCGTCGCCGGCGAAGGTCGCGGTGTAGCAGGTCTCGTTGTCCTGCTTGCGCGGGACCTTGCACGTGGCCTTGCCCCGGCTGTCGGTCGTGTCGGTGCACAGCGCGACGGAGTCGGTGGTGAACTCGATCGACCGCCCCTCCAGCGGCTCGCCCTCGGCAGTCAGCTTGGCCTTCAGAATCAGGCCATTCCTTCCCCCGTCGCCCAGAGCGTCCACGACGTCCTTCCCGTTCCCCTTCCCCTTCCCCTTGTTCTTCTCCAGCTTCAGCTTCAGCTTGGTCGGAATCCGCTCTTCGACGAAAGCGGTCGCCACCCCGAGAGGCTCGTCGCCGACGGGGATGGTGTCGATGACGGTGTTGGTGGCGGTGTCGATCACCGACACCGTGTCATCGGCGAAGTTGGTGACGTAGACACGGGTGCCGTTCGGGGTCACCGCCACAGCAACGGGCTCGCCGCCGACGGTGATCGTGTCGATGACGGTGTTGGTGGCGGTGTCGATCACGGACACCGTGTCATCGAAGCGGTTGGTGACGTAGACACGGGAGCCATCCGGGGTCACCACCAGCAGCTGGGGGTTGTCGCCGACGGTGATCGTGTCGATGACGGTGTTGGTGGCGGTGTCGATCACCGACACCGTGTCATCGGCGACGTTGGCGACGTAGACACGGGTGCCGTTCGGGGTCACCGCTACACCAACGGGCTCGCCGCCGACGGTGATCGTGTCGATAACGGTGTTGGTGCCGGTGTCGATCACCGACACCGTGTCATCATTCACGTTTGTGACGTAGACACGCGAGCCGTTCGGGGTCACCGCCACACCGATGGGGCCGTCGCCGACGGTGATCGTGTCGATGACGGTGTTGGTTGCGGCATCGATCACCGACACGGTGTCAGCGGCCAAGTTGGTGACGTAGACACGCGAGCCGTTCGGGGTCACCGCCACACCGATGGGCTCGTTGCCGACGGTGACCGTGTCAATGACGGTGTTGGTTGCGGCATCGATCACCGACACGGTGTCAGCGGCGAAGTTGGCGACGTAGACACGCGAGCCGTTCGGGGGCACCGCCACACCGATGGGCTCGTCGCCGACGGTGATCGTGTCAATGACGGTGTTGGTTGCGGCATCGATCACCGACACGGTGTCATCTGCGGAGTTGGCGACGTAGGCGAACGTTCCGTTCTGCGCGGCGGCGGGCGTCGCCACCGCGAGCGGGACGGCCAGGCCCGCCAGCACCGCCAGACCCGCCACCCAGGCCCGCACCACCACCCACCACGAACCCCCGCCCCCGCAACTTCGTCCCGCACCTCTCCGTTCCGGCGCCCCCCACACTGCGATACCCGACATGAAGACCTCCTGCAGTCCACGAAACCGACGTGCGTCCCGTGCTCCGGATGAAGACGGCGACCAACGCCCCGTCAGGGCGTCCTCAATCACCGCGGCGCTGATGATCGCCGCAGCCGACGCTAAACGCCGTAATCGGCCCACAGCCGCTCACCACCCCGATTGCGGCCCGTATGGACGACTCGGATCCCCCTCCTGGACCGCCGCCCTCCGCCGCTCCTAGTCTTCTAGTTCCGCTGACATCCAACGTTGACATCAACGACGACGGACAGCGGTGACAACCGGCAGCCACGTGCGGCGCCCATGCCCGCGGTGACCCGCAGCCACGCCGGGGCGAGATCGAACTCCTGAGGCGGTGGTCAGTGGGCGTGCTATACAGCAGCGGGGTACAGCAACCAGTCCGACCGTCGCAGACCTTCAGTACACCTAAGCAGCTGACCGAGCAGCCTGGCAGGCCCCAGCGACCACCCCGCCGATAGTTCGCATCGAGGGGCGCACACGTCGAGCGGTGACTTGCCTCGGCCAAGGCTCAGCGGAACTCCGGAGCCGCTCCCGGCCAACCTCCGGCCAGGATCGGCGTCCCATGGCACTCGCAATACGAGAATATGCAGGTCAGCTGCGGTTGGAGTTCGTGCGGCTGATCGGTCTTGAAAACCGTCGTGGCGCGAGTCACCGTGGGTTCAAATCCCACACCCACCGCCAGCAGGTCAGAGAAGTAGCAGGTCAGAGGGCGGGTCTCCGAATCGGAGACCCGCCCTCTGCGTTCATCCTGTCTCGTCCTGCACCGCCCGTATGCCACCTCTGACCAGTGCGTGTGGGCCATCCGTGGGCCAGGATGCGGCTCAATCGCTGCTGCTCAGGCCCTTGTCGATGAGGTCATTGGCGAGCGACTGCTGACCGCGCAGGATCCTGGCGTAGAAGCGGAACAGGACGGTGAGGCTGTGGCCGGCACGGCGGGCGACTTCGACGGGGTCCACGCCGGAGTTGATCGCGCCTCTTGAGCCGGAGCTGCTCGTAGGACGCACCGTCGTCGGTCCAGCCGGAGCCGAGCTCGTGACGACCTCCGGCGAGGATCAGCTCACCCCAGCCCGTCCCGGGCAGCTGGCAGTCGGTCACCGTAAGCGCAGCGATCTCGGAGGGCCGCATAGCCGCGTAGTAGAGGCAACGGCGCCAGGTGGGTGCCCCGGTCGCCTGGTCACGAACGGCCGCGATGAGCGTGGCCGCCTGCGTGGGGTTGGGCACGTACCGGAAGTCGACCTCGTCGTCCTCGGCCGGCGGAATCCGGTCCACTCGGGGCAGGGGATTGAGCGACAGGATGTCTCGCTCGACGGCATAGCGCATGGAGCCTGCCCTACTTCATCAAGGCGTCTCGCTCCGCTCGCCGGAGCCTCATCCCCGGCGTCACCGCCGGGGATGACGCTCTTGTCTCGCCCCGCCTCCGTCCCCGGCAAGAAGAAGTAGCACGAATGCCCGAGCCCCTGCACGCGGATGTCCTTGCGTGCAGGGGCTCGGGAGGGCTGGCCGGGCTTTACGACCTTACGGGTGGCCGGCCCGCCGGCACTCAGAGGTCGGGAACTCCCGTCAGGGCGGCCATCTGACTGATCATCGTCGGGTTCGCGACGCCGGAGTAGGCACGGACCTCGTCCACGGCGCCCTCGAAGTACTCACCGCGGATCGCGGAGCGGCCCACCTGAAGGCCGCCCGAGACCGTCCACGAGGTCGTGTCCACGGCAGTGGACGTGTTGGCCAGCTGCCCGTTCACATAAAAGCGAAGCTCATGAGCAGCGGCGTCGAAGACGACGGCCAAGTGGTCGCCCACGCCGTAGGGATCGTCATCGGGCAAAGCCTGCTCCTCGGTGATGACCACTTGCGGAGCATTCGCCTTGTCCTTGGTGGACACCACGACTTCCCACTTCCCGCTTGCCGCCTGGTACCGGATCACGATGCGATCGGCGTCAGTGCCCGGAAGCGACAGGACGGTCTGTGTCCTGTTGTCGGCTGCGGCCAAGCGAGCGCGAGCGGCGAGAGTGAAGCTCCCGCCCCCGCCGACCGGTGCTGCGGATGTCGCCGCCCAGTCACCGTCGCCGTCGAGCCTGAGATCGCCCTGATCGACCAGTGCGGGATCTCCGAAGGGGTCCTCGTTGTGGTAGATCCAGGCATCGCCGTTCAACGTCAGCGGTAGGCCCTCAGGCTCCACATTGGGAGAGATTCCGCCGGGCGCCTCCTCCAAGGGCCAGTAGCCTTCCCGACTCAGCGGCGTCTCTCCAGCCCGGGGGCCATGTCCCTTGCCAGCTGCATAGGCGGTGCCAGGGAGCGCACCGAGTGTGAACGAGAGCGCGACGGCGCCCAACGCCACAAACGCGGCACGGTATCTGTCGTGCATGACCCCCCTTTAAAAGAATCCGGTCAAGATGCTGAAGTGATCTTCCGGCCTCGCTCCTTCGGGCGCAAGGAGTTTCGGGAACGACGGATGCCCACAGGGCTCAGATGGCGCAGGCACCGGAGTCAGCGTTACCAAGGGCGGTGCCAAGTCGCCCCACGCTCATATGGAGGTGATCAACCGCTCTGCGCTCGCCCCGTTGGCTACGCCGGGGCCGGGACGAAGCCGCCGTGGGCGCGGCCGTCGGTGAGGAGGGCGGGCCAGTCGAGGTCGTCGGGGAGCGTGTCCAGCGACAGGACCACCGCGCCGCCGGCCTGCTCGACCGCCGAGCACCAGGCGGACATCTCCTCGGCCTCGTCCTCGGCCTGGGCGCCCTGCACCAGGCAGCCGGCGTCCCCCGGGCCGTCCACCACCGTCATCGTGAGCCGGGGCATGAGCTGCCAGCCGTCGCAGAGTGGTACGCGGCCGTCGGGCGCGTGGAGCGGGGGCAGGAACTCGTGGACCGGGGCACCGCCGAGCAGGAGCAGTGGGGTGGGGCCCATGACGAAGTGAGCGTTGTGGCGTGGCAGGAACATGGCGTCACGGTTCCACAGATTGGGTGGACGCGAAGCGCCGCCCCCGCCCGAGAGGGCGGAGGCGACGCTCTTCGGACGGTGCGTCAGGATCCGGAGCTCGCCTTCCGGCGACGGACGACGAAGACGGCACCCGCACCGAGCGCGATTGCCGCGCCGGCGGCCGCCGCGAGCTGCGGCAGCGCGGAGTCGGCGCCGGTGTTGGCCAGCGTGCCGGTGGTGCCGCCCTGCGGGACGACCGCCGGCCTGGTCTTCGAGGTCTTGCCGGGCTTGGCGTCGTCGACCTTGCCCGGCTTGCTGCCGGCGGCCAGCAGGTCGAACTCGTACTCCGTGAAGAAGTTGCCGCCGCAGGTGCCGTCGTCGTTGACGTAGTCACCGGCCACGAAGGCCATGCCTTCGCCGGCGGGCGCCTTGGCGTCGACCTTCAGGCGCAGCTTGACGTCGGCGTGGGCGCCGGCCTTCAGCGGGCTGATGGAACCCGCGTACTCGCCGTCCGCGACGTCGTTCCACTCGGGCGAGTTCTTGGTGGACCACTGGAGGCCGAAGTACTCGTCGATGACGTTGTAGCCGCTCTTGTCGGTCGCGTGGAAGTACACGAACGGCAGGACCTCGTCGAGGGTCTTGTCGGTGCCGTTGGTGACGCGGACCGAGAAGTCGACCGTGGAACCGGCGACGATCTTGGAGGGGAGGCCCTGGGCGACGGTGGTCAGACCGTTCTCGGGGACACAGGCTCCCCCGTCGTCACCGTCGTTGTCGTCGTCCTCGTCCTCGTCCTCGTCCTCCTCCGCCTTGGCGTCGGCGAGGGCCTTGTCGGCCGCCTCCTTCGCCTTGAGGGCCTCGGCCGTGGCCTTCTCGGCCTTGGTCAGCGCCTGCCCGGCGGCGACGCGGGCGTTGTCGGCGTCGGTGGCGGCCTTCTTCGCCTTCTCGTCGGCGGCGGCCTTCGTCGCCTCCGCGGCGTCGGCCGCGGCCTTGGCGTCCGCGACCTTCTTCTCGGCGGCGGCCCTCTCCTCCTCCGTGGCGGTCTCGGGGAGTTCGGCCAGTTCGGTCTCGGCGTCGGCGAGCGCCTGGTCCGCGGCCTCCTTGGCGGTCTTCGCGGCGGCGGCCTCGTCGGCCGCGGCCTTGGCGGCCACGGCGTGGGGCGCCTCGTCGGAGCAGGCGAAGTCGAAGGCCTCCTTCGCCGCCTTCTCCGCGGCGACGGCGGCGTCGTACGCCTTCTGCGCCTCCGCGGCCGCCGCCTCCAGCTCCTCGATGGTCGGCTTGTCCTCCGCCGCCTGTGCCGCCGCCGACTGTCCGGCGGTGGGCCTGGCGTCGGCGAACGCGGGGGTGACGGTGAGCAGTACGGCGGGGGTGGTCACTGCGGTGACGACCGCCGTGGCCAGCATGCGGCGAATGTTCAAGAGAGCCCTTTTCTCGGGTCCGGGGCGCGGTCAGAACGCAAGTACAGGGCAGCCGCTGCGGGGGCACTCACGCATCGCGGCTGCCCGGCGATCGTATGACCGGAAATGGGGGAGAAGGAAGGAGGTTATGCAGATGCCGGGGACTGCCGCGGGCGTACAGCGGGAAGGCAAAACGGCGGATAAGCCGCAGTTGCCTCCGGGGCCGCACCCTCTTGTGTGATCCATGTCATCCGCGCGGTCCCGCCGTGAGCCGGGCCGCCGAGGTGATCGTCGCGCGCGCCTCCCGTTCCGGGAGGCCCGCCCGGACTGCCGCGTCGGTCAGCGCGTCCGCGAGCGCGTCGCCGAAGCCGTTCTCGTACGCACGGCAGGCGGCCCAGAACAGCCGGGTGTTGCGCTGTCCCTCCTGTGCGGCGAGGACGAACTGGACCAGTCCCTGGCCCTGGTGCGTCCGGCTCGGTGCGCCCGCCGCCCCGGCGGGCGGGTGTCCGCCGGGGTGCGCGGCGTGGCGGGGGCGCGCGGGAGGTGCGATCAGGCGCAGGAGGGCGGGCGGGCAGGGCGCGGGGGGCAGGTGCGCGGTCCCGGGGGCCAGGCGGTACGCGCCGTGCGCGGTGACGGAGCCCGGTCCGACGAGGTACCCGCCGGCACCGCGCACGTCGATGCCGGGGGCGAGACGGCCCGCGGAGTTGGGGACGACCACGTCGGGCGGGCCGGTGAGCCACAGGTGCCGGCCGCCGCTCGGGGTGAGCACCGTGACCGTCTCCGGGATGGTGAACAGATGGCGCAGGGCCAGGTGCCGGAGCTCCGCCACGGAGTCGGTGTGCGACGTGGTGTCGAGGTCGATGCCGATGAGCCGGTGCGGCGGGCGTCCGCAGGCGATGCCGTAGCCGGTCGCCCAGGGCGCGGCGGCGAACAGGGCGCGTACGGCGGCGGGGTCCGTGGTCGCGTCGTGCACGCCGTGACCGGGCAGGCCGCACTCGCCACGGCACAGGGACGGCCTCGGCTCGTCCCGGTGGGGAGAGCGCAGGGCCGGGAGCTTGGTGGGCGACAGGGGGATGACGGGGAGCCCGCGCTCGGCGGCGGTGAGGGCGTGGGCGAGGGCCAGGGTGGCGGTCTGCCGGTCGGTGATGGCCATGCCTCTATGTTCGTACACGCGTTCGAAGAAGGGAAGGGGAACGGATGGGGTGAAAGGGTGGCGGAACATTTCGTTCCGTACAGGGGACGGGTCGAGGGGTGCGCCGGTTTGATGGGTGCGAGGTGGTTTGTCGACGTGTCGTCACGCTTGCGAGCGAATCATCCGGTTCTGGCGCGTTCACCGGGAATCCGGTGGGCAGCTCTGTTCTCGCGACGCCGTGGAACAGGCGTCGACATCACGCACCGGTGCGGGGTGCGGCCGGCCCGAGGGGGAGTGGGAAGGAGGTGAACAACCGGCTGCGCGACGGCATTTGGGGGCCGTCACGCAGGCGTACGGGTGTGCCACGTGTGGCCATCGGTTCACGGCCTTGACACCCCAGGAGATCTGACGGACAGTCAGATCTCCTGGGAGGGGAGGACGCGATGACCGACGAGCTCTACGCACGGCTGAAGACGTACGAGGGGCGGCCCGTCGCCCTCGCCTGCGAAGGCAAGGATCCCGTCAACGAGCCGATGATCAGGCACTGGTGCGAGGCGATGGGGGACACGAACGCCGCGTATCGGGGGCCGGACGCCATCGCGCCCCCGACCATGCTGCAGGCGTGGACGATGGGCGGGCTGTCGGGACACAGCGGCCGGGCGCCCGCCCAGGACGAGATGTTCGCCCTGCTCGACGCGGCGGGGTTCCGGTCCGTGGTGGCGACCGACTGCGAGCAGGAGTACCTGCGGCCGCTGCGCCCCGGCGACCGCATCACCTTCGACGCGGTGATCGAGTCGGTCTCCCCGCGCAAGACGACGAAGCTCGGGACGGGGTACTTCATCACCACACGGACGGACGTGCGGGCCGGTGGAGAGCCGGCGGGCACGCACCGCTTCCGCATCCTCAAATACGCACCGGCCGCCCGGCCGGCCCGAGCCGCCCCGTCCCCCGCGGCCGAGCGCCCGCGCCCGGTGGTCAACCGGGACAACGAGGGGTTCTGGCAGGGCGTGGCCGCCCACCGGCTGCTCATCCAGCGCTGCGGCGGCTGCGGGAGGCTGCGCCTGCCCTGGCTGCCGGGGTGCGCGGCATGCGGCTCGCCCGACTGGGACACGGTGGCCGCGAGCGGAGCGGGCACCGTCTTCTCGTACGTGGTGATGCACCATCCGCCCTTCCCCGCGTTCGACCCGCCGTACGCGGTGGGGCTGATCGAGCTGGCCGAGGGCGTGCGGTTCGTGAGCAACGTGGTCGGAGTGCCGTACGACAAGGTCCGCATCGGGATGCCGGTGGAGCTGGAGTTCCTGAGGGTGGACGACGACCTGGAGCTGCCGGTCTTCCGGGCCGCGCCGGACCGGGGGGAGGCCGTATGAGCCCGGTCCCGGGCGCGGGCACTGAGCTGCCTCCGCTCACCGTTCCCGTCACGCGCACGCTGATCGTCGCCGGCGCCATCGCCTCCCGCGACTACCAGGACGTGCACCACGACGCCGAGCTCGCGCGGGAGAAGGGGGCCCCGGACGTCTTCATGAACATCCTGACGACGAACGGTCTGGTCGGGCGGTACGTCACCGACTTCTTCGGGGAGCGCGCCGTGCTGCGCCGGGTCGCCGTACGGCTCGGTGTGCCCAACTACCCGGGCGACTCCATGGTGTTGACCGGCACGGTCGAGGCGAGCGACGGCACGACGGCCGAGGTGCGGGTCGTCGGCGTCAACGGCCTCGGCACCCATGTGACGGGCACCGTGGCCGTGACCCTCCCGGAGGAGAGCGCATGAGCATCCGGGGAAAGGACGCGCTCGGCGGCAGGGCGGCCGTGGCCGGGATCGGCGCGACCGAGTTCTCCAAGGATTCCGGTCGCAGCGAGCTGAAGCTCGCCGTGGAGGCCGTGCGGGCCGCGCTCGACGACGCCGGCCTCTCCCCCGCCGACGTCGACGGCATGGTCACCTTCACCATGGACACCAGCCCGGAGATCACGGTCGCCCAGGCCGCGGGCATCGGCGAGCTGTCCTTCTTCTCGCGCGTCCACTACGGCGGCGGCGCGGCCTGCGCCACCGTGCAGCAGGCGGCGCTGGCCGTCGCCGCGGGAGTCGCCGACGTCGTCGTCTGCTACCGGGCGTTCAACGAGCGCTCCGGTCGCCGCTTCGGCTCCGGGGTGCGCCGCCGCGAGCCGTCGGCGGAGGGCGCCGCACTCGGCTGGAGCCTGCCCTTCGGACTGCTGACCCCGGCCTCCTGGGTGGCGATGGCCGCACAGCGCTATCTGTACGCGTACGGGCTGACGCCCGAGGTGTTCGGCCATGTCGCCGTGAGCGGTCGGCGGTACGCGGCGACCAACCCGGCCGCGTACTTCCACGGCAGGCCGATCAGCCTCGCGGACCATGCCGCGTCGCGGTGGATCGCCGAGCCCCTGCGGCTGCTGGACTGCTGCCAGGAGACCGACGGCGGCCAGGCGATCGTCGTCACCGGTGCCGAGCGCGCCCGTGACCTGCCGCATCCGCCCGCGGTGGTCCTCGCCGCGGCCCAGGGAGCGGGCAGGGCCCAGGAGCAGATGACCAGCTTCTACCGCGACGACCTCACCGGACTGCCCGAGATGGGCGTGGTGGCCCGCCAGTTGTGGCGCGCCTCGGGGCTCGGTCCCGCAGGCATCGACGTGGCGATCCTGTACGACCACTTCACGCCGTTCGTGCTGATGCAGCTGGAGGAGTTCGGCTTCTGCGGGCCCGGGGAGGGGGCCGCCTTCGTGGCGGCGGACGGGCTGCCTCTGAACACTCACGGGGGCCAGCTGGGCGAGGCGTACCTGCACGGGATGAACGGGATCGCCGAGGCGGTCAGGCAGGTGCGCGGCACCTCGGTGAACCAGGTACCGGGTGCGTCCAAGGTGCTGGTCACGGCGGGCACCGGGGTCCCCACCTCCGGACTGGTCCTCGGGGCCGACGGCGCGTAGCCCCTGCGGGTGCCCTCCACCTTCAGGAGGTGCGGCCCGCGCCGGCCCTACAACCTGAGGGGGACACCGCTTCGGTCCCTGGGGCCGATCCGCCGCGGCGGGCCCGCTCCTAGCGTGGAGACATGACCACGCCAGTCTGTACGAACGCCTCCCAGGCCGCCGCGCCGGTGCCGTCGTACACGCCTTACACATCGTTCTCGTCGTATGTACGGGCGCGGGGGCCCGTACTGCTGCGGACCGCCAGGTCGCTCACCGCGAACCCGAGCGATGCCGAGGACCTGCTGCAGACCGCGCTCACCAAGACGTATGTCGCGTGGGACCGGATCGAGGACCACCGTGCGCTCGACGGCTACGTGCGCCGCGCGCTGCTCAACACCCGCACGTCGCAGTGGCGCAAGCGCAAGGTGGACGAGTTCGTCTGCGACGAGTTGCCCGAGCAGGAGACCGTCGCGGCGACGGACCCGGCCGAGCAGCAGGTGCTGCACGACGCGATGTGGCGTGCGGTGATGAAGCTGCCGGACCGACAGCGGGCCATGGTCGTCCTGCGGTACTACGAGGACCTGAGCGAGGCACAGACGGCCGAGGTGCTCGGCGTGTCGATCGGGACGGTCAAGAGCGCGGTGTCGCGGGCGCTCGGAAAGCTGCGCGACGACCCGGAGCTGATCCCTGTCCGCTGACCGGACGCGGGCGCCCGATCCGGACGCCACCGACGCGTCATGTGCGGTGTTGGTCGGTGGTGTGCGGTATTCACTACTCCCTGGTAGTGACATACCGCTTGGTATGTGCGCAGAATCTTCCCACTTGCCGCAACGTAGCGCCAGCGCCCACGGGAGGACGCCGTGCTGAGCACCATGCAGGACGTACCGCTGACTGTGACCCGCATCCTTCAGCATGGGATGACGATCCACGGAAAGTCGCAGATCACCACCTGGACCGGCGAGCTGGAACCCCAGCGCCGCAGCTTCGCCGAGGTCGGCCGGCGCGCCACTCAGCTGGCCAACGCCCTGCGCGACGAGCTCGGCATCGACGGCGACCAGCGCGTGGCCACCCTCATGTGGAACAACGCGGAGCACGTCGAGGCGTACTTCGCGATCCCCTCCATGGGCGCCGTGCTCCACACACTGAACCTGCGCCTGCCCGCCGAGCAGCTCGTGTGGATCGTCAACCACGCCAGCGACCGCGCCGTGATCGTCAACGGTTCGCTGCTCCCCCTGCTCGCCCCGCTCCTGCCGCACCTGCCGACCATCGAGCACATCGTGGTCTCCGGCCCTGGCGACCGGTCGCTGCTCGCCGACACCGAGGCGCAGGTCCACGAGTACGAGGAGCTGATCGCGGGCAGGCCGACCACCTACGACTGGCCCGAGCTGGACGAGCGCAGCGCCGCGGCCATGTGCTACACCTCCGGCACCACGGGCGACCCCAAGGGCGTCGTCTACTCCCACCGCTCCATCTACCTGCACTCCATGCAGGTCAACATGGCCGAGTCGATGGGCCTGACCGAAAAGGACACCACCCTCGTGGTCGTCCCGCAGTTCCACGTGAACGCCTGGGGCCTGCCGCACGCCACCTTCATGACCGGCATCAACATGCTGATGCCCGACCGCTTCCTCCAGCCCGCGCCGCTGGCCGACATGATCGAGCGCGAGAGGCCGTCGCACGCCGCGGCCGTCCCCACCATCTGGCAGGGCCTGCTCGCCGAGGTCACCGCCAACCCGCGCGACCTCAGCTCCATGCAGCAGGTCACCATCGGCGGCGCCGCCTGCCCGCCCTCCCTCATGGAGGCGTACGACAAGCTCGGCGTGCGGCTGTGTCAGGCCTGGGGCATGACGGAGACCTCGCCGCTCGGGACCATGGCCCACCCGCCGGCCGGTCTGAGTGCCGAGGAGGAGTGGCCCTACCGCATCACGCAGGGCCGTTTCCCGGCCGGTGTGGAGGGGCGGCTGGTGGGCCCCGGCGGCGAGTTCCTGCCCTGGGACGGCGAGTCGGCGGGCGAGCTGGAGGTGCGCGGTGCCTGGATCGCCGGCGCCTACTACGGCGGAGCGGGCGGCGAGGACTTCCGCCCCGGCGACAAGTTCAGCGAGGACGGCTGGCTGAAGACCGGCGACGTCGGCGTGATCAGCCCGGACGGCTACCTGACGCTGACCGACCGGGCCAAGGACGTCATCAAGTCCGGTGGCGAGTGGATCTCCAGCGTCGAGCTGGAGAACGCGCTGATGGCGCACCCCGAGGTCGTCGAGGCGGCCGTCGTCGCCGTCCCGGACGAGAAGTGGGGCGAGCGTCCGCTGGCGACGGTCGTGCTCAAGGAGGGATCGACGGCGGACTACGGGACGCTGCGGGACTTCCTGGCGGAGTCGATCGCCAAGTGGCAGCTGCCCGAGCGGTGGGCGATCGTGCCGGCGGTGCCCAAGACGAGCGTGGGCAAGTTCGACAAGAAGGTGATCCGCAGGCAGTACGCCGACGGGGAGCTGGACGTCACCGAGCTGTAGTCGTCACGCCCGCCGCAGCGGCGGCGAAGGACGACGAAGGGGCCGGCGGTCATCACCGCCGGCCCCTTCGCGTGAACGTCTCTCGCGTGAATGTCCGCGCGTGGGTGTCAGTTGGTGCCGATCTTCGCGAGCAGATCGACGATGCGGGCCTGGACCTCGCTGCTGGTCGACCGCTCGGCGAGGAAGAGCACCGTCTCCCCTGACGACAGCCGCGGCAGTTCGGCCGGGTCGAGACCCGCCGAGGTGTAGACGACGAGCGGCGTGCGGTTCAACTGCCCGTTCGCGCGCAGCCAGTCGATGATCCCGGCGCGCCGGCGACGCACCTGCATCAGGTCCATCACCACCAGGTTCGGCCGCATCTGGCTTGCCAGCGTCACCGCGTCCGCGTCTGTGCCGGCCCGGGCCACCTGCATCCCGCGCCGCTCCAGCGTCGCCGTCAGCGCGAGCGCGATCTCCTCGTTCTCCTCGATCAGCAGCACGCGCGAGGGGTGCTGCTCACTGTCGCGCGGGGCCAGCGCCTTGAGCAGGACCGCCGGATCGGCGCCGTACGCCGCCTCCCGTGTCGCCTGCCCGAGGCCCGCGGTCACCAGCACCGGCACCTCGGCGGCCACGGCGGCCTGCCGCAGCGACTGCAGCGCGGTCCGCGTGATCGGACCCGTCAGCGGATCCACGAACAGGGCCGCGGGGAACGCTGCGATCTGCGCGTCCACCTCCTCGCGGGAGTGCACGACGACGGGCCGGTAGCCACGGTCGCTCAGCGCCTGCTGCGTGGGGACGTCCGGCGCCGGCCACACCAGCAGCCTGCGCGGGTTGTCCAGCGGCTCGGGCGGCAGCTCGTCGTCGACGGGCTGCGGCTGGGGCCTGTTGGCGACCTCGACCGCGCCGCCGGGTCCGTCCAGCGGCTCGGGACCCTCGGCGCCCTCGTCGGGCGCCCCGATCGCGTACGCGCGGCCTTCCGAGCGGTCGGCGGGCAGCCGCGATGTGCCCGGCGCCGGGGCGGGCGCGGGGTTCGGCGCGGCCTGCGGCTGCGGATGGGGGCGGGCGGCGGCCTGGGGGAGGTCGCTGTCCGGTCGCGTGCCCAGCTTGCGGCGGCGGCCGGAGCCGAGCGTCTGGTTCTGCTGCTGCGTGAGGTGCTGCACGAACGGCACGCCCTGCCCGAGGGTGCGCACGCTGAACGCGCGCCCCTGCGTCGAGTCCGCGGTGACCGGCTCCTCGGCGGGCAGCGGCTGGGCGACGCGGGGCGGGGGTACGGCCGCTCCGGCCGCGGCCGCCGGTCCCGTGACGGGACGCGCCGGCGGCAGCGGTACGGACACGGATCCGGTGTCCGTACCCCGCGCGGGCGTGCTCGCCGCGTCCGCGGAGTCCTGCGCCTGAGCCGAGGCCCCCCCAGGGGCGGAGCCCGTCTGCCCGTTCTCCGGTGCGGCAGGCGTCGCCTGCGCCGCGGGCCCGCCGTCCGACGTGACAGGCGTCGCCCGCGCCGCGGGCCCGCCGCCCGACGTGCTGTCCGGCGCGGTCCGCTGTGCCTGGCCGGGCAGAACGGGCTGCGGAGCGGGCTGCTGAACGGCGGTCCCCTCGGCGGCCTCCTCGGCCGTCCCGACGGCCGTCTCGCCGGTGGCGGGCGCCTGCGCCTGACCGCGGGCACGCCTGCGGCCGGTGGGCGCCGGATGCGGCTGCGGCGGCGTGTGGTGCTCCGCACCGGGGGCCGTGGCCACGGCGTCGTGCTGTTCGGCCGGGATCGCGGCGGCAGTCCCCGGCTGCACCCGGTCCGCCTCGGCGGGCGGCAGCGCGAACGCGGTCCGTGCGGCGCCCTCCGCCTCGGCGGGTGCGGGGGCGAGCGCCCGCCGGGCCCGGCGGCCGGTCGGCTGGGCGGCTGTCGGCGCGGCTGCCGGCGGTGCGACGGGCTGGGCAGCCGACGGTGCGGCGGCCAGCTCGGGCAGCCCGCTCTCCACGGCCCGCCGGGCCCGCCGCCCCGAGGGAGGGGCCGCGAGGCCGTGGGCGTCGACCGGCACGCCCTGCGGCGGCACGGTCTCGCCGCGCGCGGCCCGGCCGCCGGCGCCTTCCGCGGCCGTGACCACCGAGCCCTCCGCTGGAGCCTGCGGCGCGGCCGCGGCCTGCTCGGCGGGGCTCGGCCGCCCGCGCCGGCGCCCCGTGCCGTTGGCCTTCACGCTTCCGTCGGCGGAGGTGTCGCCCGCGGCCGGGGCGGGGACCGGTTCGGCCTCGGCCGGGTCCGCCTGGGCGGCACGGCGCCGCCCGGACGGCGGTGCGGCGACCGGGTCCTCCATCGCCACGGGGCTCTCCAGGAAGGCGTCCGTGGAGGCCCGGCGCGCGCGCCGCCGACTGCCGCCGGCCGTGGCCGGGGCGGGCTCGGAGGTCTGCTGGGCGGGCAGGGCGAGCTCCGCGGCCGGCGGCGGGGCCACCGTGCCGGCGCCCTCGCCGAGCGGCACCTCCAGGACGTACGCGCTGCCGCTCATCCCCGGCACCTCGTGCGTCTGCAGCACCCCGCCGTGCGCCCGGACGATCCCGCGCACGATCGGCTCGTGCACCGGGTCCCCGCCGCTGAACGGTCCCCGTACCTCGATCCGTACGACGTCGCCGCGCTGTGCCGCCGCGACCACGACCGTCGAGTCCACGTAGCCGCCGCCGGGCACGACCTTGGCCTTGCCCGTCGAGTCGACGCCCGCGACGTCCGCCACCAGGTGCGCGAGCGCCGTCGCCAGCCGCGTCCCGTCCACCTCGGCCTCTATCGGCGGCGCGTGCACGGCGAACTGGGCCCGCCCCGGGCCGATCAGCTCGACGGCGCCCTCGACGCCCGCCGCCACGACGGCGTCGAGCAGCACCTTGGACTTGGTCAGCTCCTCCTCGCCCGTGTCGAGGCGCTGGTAGCCGAGCACGTTGTCGACGAGCGTCGTCATCCGGGCGTATCCGGCGGCCAGATGGTGCAGGATCTGGTTCGCCTCGGGCCACAGCTGTCCGGCGGGGTCGTCGGCCAGCGTGCCCAGTTCCCTGCGCAGCTCCTCCAGCGGCCCGCGCAGCGACTCGCCGAGCACGGCGGTCAGCTGGGCGTGCCGGGCGGCGAGTTCCCCGTACCGCTCGGCGCCGGCCTCCAGCTCGGCGGTGTACCGATCGGCCTTGTCGGCCAGTTCGGCCTCGTACTTCTCCGAGGCGGCCGTGAGCTCGGCCGTCAGCCGCTCCGTCGTCCGCGACAGCTCGCCGGTCAGGCGCTCGGTCGTCTCCGCGAGCTCCTCCGCGTGCTTGCGGGCCTGCTCCTCGAACGGCCGCCGGTCGGTGAACGTCATCACCGCGCCGACCAGCTGGTCCCCGTCGCGCACCGGCGCGGTGGTCAGGTCGACGGAGATCTTGGAGCCGTTCTTCGCCCACAGCACCTGCCCCCGCACCCGGTGCTTGCGCCCGGACTTGAGGGTGTCGGCGAGCGGCGACTCCTCGTAGGGGAAGGGCTCGCCGTCCGCGCGCGAGTGCAGGATCAGCGGGTGCAGCTCCTGGCCGCCGAGATCACTGGCGCGGAAGCCGAGGATCTGCGCGGCCGCCGGGTTGACGAGGACGACCCGTCCGTCGGTGTCGGTGCCGACGACGCCCTCGGCCGCGGCCCGCAGGATCATCTCGGTCTGCCGCTGCGAACGCGCCAGCTCCGCCTCGGTGTCCATGGTCCCCGACAGGTCCCGCACGACCAGCATCAGCAGCTCGTCGCCGGTGTAGGCGTTGTACGAGTCGTACGCCTCGCGTCCGTCCAGGCTCGCGCTGGTCACCTCGACCGGGAACTCGCTGCCGTCCGTCCGCCGCGCCGTCATCCGGGCGGGCTTGGTGCGCCCGTGCTCGTCGGCCGTGTCGGGCCGGCGCATGGAGCCGGGGATCAGGCGCGAGTCGAACTCGGGAAGCAGGTCGAGCAGCCCCCGGCCCACGAGAGCGGTGCCGGGCGCCTCGAAGAGCTCGAGGGCGATGGTGTTGGCGTTGACGACCGTGCCGTTGGCGTTGACGAGCACGAGCCCGTCAGGGAGGGCGTCGAGTATGGCTGCGAGGCGAGCAGCGCCTCGGGATGGCCTGCTGCTCACGACGACGGTTCCTCCCTGACCTACTGCGTATTGCGGACGGCCGGTCCCATCTTGCCCCTCGGGCCTCGGCCTGTCACTGAGGGAGTCTAAGGGCAGTGTCCGGCGTGGGGACGGCGGATGCGGGGGAGCTCTCACCAAGGTTGTGTGCGAATGGCGTACGCCTTCGGCCTATGACCTGGTGTTCGGCAGGACCGGCTCCAGCATCTGCCAGCGTGAGATCTCGCAGCCGTCGGACCGGTTGAAGGTGGCGTCCACGCGCCGCCCCTGCCAGGTGCCGGTGATCCGCGCGGTGGCCGGCCCGCCGAACTGCTGGGTGCACATCTGTCCCTCTGGCACCGGCGCGAACGGGTCGTGGTTCCGCCGGGCGAGCTCGTCGAGCCGCTCGCAGGCGGACTTCGCGGAGGGGTGGGTGCCGCCCGCGGGGGCGCACTTCAGCCTGTAGCGGCCGTCCGTCCGGGTCCCGGTCTCGGAGACCACGACCATCAGCCGATCGGGTGCGTCCAAAAGCGGTACGGGCAGCGGGAGGGGTGACGTGACGGCCCCGGCGGCGGGCATGGCGCAGGCCAGGGCGGCGGCGGACACGGTTGCGGTGACGACGAGGCGACGAAGCATGCAGGGCTCCTGGAAGGTGTCGGGTCCGTGCGGGGCGGCCGGCCCCTGGCGGATCTCGGCCGGGCGGCCGGGTCGGGCCCCGGCATCTCTAACGCTGCGTGTGCCGCCGCGTTGCGCAACCCGAGATGCTTTGCTCTGCGGGCCCAGGGGCTAGTACCGTGGACGGCGATTGGTGACAGGCCACCGGGCTGTGTCATCATCTGCACGCACCACCCGCGCTCGCGCGGGTGTGCCTGGAGGCGTCGCCTAGTCCGGTCTATGGCGCCGCACTGCTAATGCGGTTTGGGTCTTAAAGCCCATCGAGGGTTCAAATCCCTCCGCCTCCGCCAGTTGATCACCGAAGCCCCGGCCCGACGGCCGGGGCTTCGGTCGTTCCGGCCCCGCCCCGCCTGCTCCCCTCGCGCGCCCACCGCGCCCGCCCACTGCGCCCATTCGGGTATCTGTGCAGGTCAGATGGGGTGCGGCTAATGGATTTCGCGTGACGGCGCGGGTCATGTAATGTTGTTCCCGCAACGCCGACCGGGCAGAAAAGCCCGGGAAGCACAAGCACTCGTAGCTTAACGGATAGAGCATCTGACTACGGATCAGAAGGTTGCAGGTTCGAATCCTGCCGAGTGCACACAGGCGAGAGGCCCCGGACGAGAGTCCGGGGCCTCTCGCGTTGGGGCCGTGGAGCAGCGGAGCACCTGGGCACGAGGAGAAGGTGCCGAGACCGGTTCGTCCGGTCGGCGTACGGGCCGGGCGCCGCGAGATCATGGAGGGCGTCGCGATCCGTGCGTGCCCGAGCCGGCTGAGGGCCACGGATCACCGGCGTGGACGCAGCGGGTCGCCGGAGGTGTGGGCATGGCGTGGCGGTGTGCGGGGGTCGCCTGGCCCGACGGTGGGCCGGGCGCGGTGCTGCGCTGGGAAGGCGGGCGGGTCAGCCCGCTCGGGGCCGGCCGGGAGATCGGCTTCTGCGCCATGGGCGAACGGCACTGCGTCGGCGCGCGCGGGAACGCGTGTCCGCTGCGGGCGCGGGTCTCGGCGCGCGCCGCGCAGGCGCGGTGCCCCGAGTGCGCGCGGCTGGACCGGGCGCACTCCGTGGCGGCCGACGCCGTGCCCGACGACCCCCGGATCTACCGGGTGTACCTGGCCTGGTTCGGGCCCGGGATGGTCAAGGTCGGGATCACCGCCGAGGAGCGCGGGGCGGCCCGGCTGCTGGAGCAGGGAGCCGTGGCCTTCAGCTGGCTCGGTCGCGGGCCGCTGATGGCCGCGCGGCGGACCGAGGAGCTGCTGCGCGCCGCGCTGGGCGTGCCCGACCGGATCCCGTACGGCAGGAAGCGGGCGGTGCGCACGGCGTTGCCGCCGGTCGCCGAGCGGGCCGGCGAGGTCGAGGAGCTGCACGCGCGTGCCGTCGCGCTCGGCGGGTGGGCCGGCTCCCTGGAGCGGATGCCGTGCGAGGTGGTCGATCATGCCGCGGTGTTCGGGCTCGACGGGCTGCCGGCCGCGACCGGCGTCGTGCGTGAGCTGGTCGACGGGGGCGTGGTCGCCGGGCGGCTGCTGGCCGCGGCCGGGCCGGACCTGCATCTGCGGACCGCCGCCGGCCGGGTCGTGGTGGTCGACACCCGCCTGATGACCGGATGGTCGCTGGTGGGCGCCGACCCGGGGGCCGAGGTGAGCGTGCCGCTGACCGCGGTGCCGGCCGGGAGCGAGCAGGACGGGCTGTTCTGACCGGCGCCCCGGTGGCAGGCGCCGGATGGCAGGCGTCCCGACGGCACAGGACACGGTCCCCTTCGGTTCTCTTTCTGCGATGACGGTGGACAACGCCGCCGTTCGGATCGGAAGGTGACCCCCATGACTGGCGAACCCGCCGCCGGGCGGCGCGGCGGCGCGGGGCGGGACGTACGAGAGCTACGGCGTGCACGTCGCCGAGGCGGAGCGGAGCTACGGCTGTGAACGAGGGCGAGGCCGCGGAGGTACGGGAGTTCTGGGGGCGGCTCGGGCTGCCGGGGCTCGTCGACGTCCACACGCACTTCATGCCCGAGCGCGTCCTGCGCAAGGTATGGGCGTACTTCGACTCCGCGGGACCGCTGACCGGCCGGGAGTGGCCCATCACCTACCGGCGCGCCGAGGACGAACGCGTCGAACTGCTGCGGGCGTTCGGAGTGCGGACCTTCACCTCCATGCTCTACCCGCACAAGCCGGGCATGGCCGCCTGGCTCAACGGGTGGTCGGCCGGCTTCGCGGCGCGCACACCGGACTGCGCGCACACGGCGACCCTGTTCCCCGAGCCGGGCGTGGCCGCGTACGTACGGGACGCGGTCGAGGGCGGGGCGCGCGTGTTCAAGGCGCATGTGCAGGTCGGCGCGTACGATCCCGGCGATCGGCTGCTCGATCCCGCGTGGGGACTGCTCGCCGAGGCCGGGGTGCCGGTCGTGATGCACTGCGGCTCGGGGCCCGCGCCCGGCAAGCACACCGGGCCGGAGCCGGTGGCACGGCTGCTCGCGCGTCATCCGCGGCTGCGGCTGGTCGTCGCGCACATGGGCATGCCGGAGTACACCGACTTCCTCGGCCTCGCCGAGCGGTACCCGCACGTGCACCTCGACACGACGATGGCGTTCACGGACTTCAGCGAGGCCACCGTGCCCTTCCCGGTGCGGGAGCGCGGGCGGCTCGCCGGCCTCGGGGACCGGGTCGTGCTGGGGACGGACTTCCCGAACATCCCGTACCCGTACGTCCATCAGCTGCGCGCCCTCGAACGGCTGGAGCTCGGGGACGACTGGCTGCGGGCCGTCTGCCACGACAACGGCGCCCGGCTCCTCGCGCCGGCCTAGCTTTCTCAGGGAATTCACAGGGTCGGGCAAGAAGGCTCTCAGGGCGGGCCCCCAGGGTGGCGGGCATGACCACCACCTCGCCCCTGGGGCGTACCGAACTGCTCAGGCCCGACGGCGGTCCCGTACGGGTGCTCGTCGTGGACGACGAGGCGCCGCTGGGCGAGCTGTTGTCGATGGCCCTGCGGTACGAGGGCTGGGAGGTGCGCAGCGCGGGCGACGGCGCGGGCGCGCTGCGCTCGGCGCGCGAGTTCCGGCCCGACGCCGTCGTGCTGGACGTGATGCTGCCGGACACGGGCGGCCTCGCCGTCCTCGGCCCGCTGCGCCGCGAAGTGCCCGACGTGCCCGTGCTCTTCCTCACCGCGAAGGACGCGGTCGAGGACCGGATCGCGGGGCTGACGGCCGGCGGCGACGACTACGTGACCAAGCCGTTCTCGCTGGAGGAGGTCGTGGCCCGGCTGCGCGGCCTGATCCGGAGGTCGAGGGCGGCGGCCGTGCGCAGCGAGTCGCTGCTCGTCGTCGGCGACCTCGTGCTCGACGAGGACAGCCACGAGGTGACGCGCGGCGGGCAGTCGATCCGTCTCACGGCGACCGAGTTCGAGCTGCTCCGCTACCTCATGCGCAATCCGCGCCGGGTGCTGAGCAAGGCGCAGATCCTGGACCGGGTGTGGAACTACGACTTCGGCGGCCAGGCCAACGTGGTCGAGCTGTACATCTCGTACCTCCGCAGGAAGATCGACGCGGGGCGGTCGCCGATGATCCACACCCGGCGCGGGGCGGGGTACCTGATCAAGCCCGGTGAGTGAGGTGACGGCGGGCGGGCGCGGGCGGCCGTGGTCGCTGCGGACCCGGCTGGTGGTCTCGGCCGTGCTGCTGATCGCCGTGGTGTGCGCGGTGATCGGGACGGTCGCCGCGGCCGTCGCGAGCACGCAGAGCGAGCCGGACGCGCTCGGGCCCACCGAGGACCCGCTCACCGCGGCGCAGCGCGACGCGCTCGCCTCCGTGGCACGGGACGGCGAGCCGCACACGGTCGAGCTGCCGGACCGCGGCGACTACCGGGTCGAGTACGCCGACGGCGTCCGCGGCTCGTTCCTGGTCGGGGTCCCGACACGCGACGTGCGGGACGCGCTGCGGACGCTGATCCTGGTCGAGGTCTGCGTCACCGGTGCGGGACTGGTCGCCGCGGGTATCGCGGGCGCCTCCATGGTCGGCGTGGCACTGCGTCCGCTGCGGCGGGTGGCGGCGACGGCGCGGCGTGTCTCCGAACTTCCGCTGCACAGCGGCGAGGTGGCGCTGCACGAGCGGGTGCCGGACGCCGAGGCCGATCCGCGCACGGAGGTCGGACAGGTGGGGGCGGCGCTCAACACGCTGCTGGGACACGTCGGTTCGGCACTGACCGCACGGCAGGAGAGCGAGACGCGGGTGCGGCGGTTCGTCGCGGACGCCAGCCACGAACTGCGCACGCCGCTCGCCTCGATCCGCGGCTACGCGGAGCTGACGCGGCGCGGCCGGGAGCGGAACGAGGCGGAGGCACCCCCGGGCGGAAGGCCGGGTGGCAGGGACGCCGTCCCGCCGGACACCCGGCACGCGCTCCGTGGCTGCGTACGGCGGTGGCGATCGGCGGCCTCGTGGCCGCGGCGGGGCTGCTGTTCGCGGTCCGGGCCGGGCGGAGGGCGGCGCTGGCCGCGGCCGGGCTGGGTCTCGTCGTCTCGCTGGCGGGCCCGGCGGCGTACTCGCTCACGACCGTGGGCGAGGCCCACGCGGGTTCGATCGTCACGGCGGGGCCCGCGGTGGCGGGCGGCCGGGGCGGCCCGGGCGGACCCGGCGGCGGGGGCGGCCCCGGGACGCCGCCGCGCGGGCAGACGGACGGTGGGGCGGGCGGCCGGGCCGACGGCCCGCCGGGCGGCTGGATGCAGCCTCCGGGGCAGCCGGGCCGGGGCGGCCAGGGCCCGGCGCAGGGCCGGGGGCAAGATGCCCGCCGGCGCCCCCTCCCGTGGCGATGGCGGTCTGGGAGGGCTGCTCGGCGGCACGACCGTCGATGCCGCGACCGCGGCCAGGATCGAGCAGGACGCGGACGACTTCACCTGGGCCGCCGCGGCCGTGGGCTCCCAGAACGCCGCGAGTCACCAACTCGCCACGGGCGAGCCGGTGATGGCGATCGGCGGCTTCAACGGCAGCGACCCCTCCCCGACCCTCGCGCAGTTCAAGCAGTACGTCGCCGACGGCCGGATCCACTGGTTCGTCTCCGCGGGCGACGGCATGCGCAACGGGCCGGGCGGGGGCACCGCCGCGCAGATCACCGCATGGGTCGAGGAGAACTTCACCGAGGTCACCGGGGGAGGCACGGCCCTCTACGACCTGACAGCGGCCTCATAGCGGGTGCAACGTACGGGGCGCGGTCCTGGTGGCGTCCGGCCGGACGGACAGCCGGACGGGCTCGGCCGCGACACCCGTTTTCCCTCTCCTCGCACAACTGCAGGGGGGCGGCAGGCCGTCCCCTGCCTGCCGCCCCGTCCCGGCCGCCTCTCCACTCGAGGAGCGACCGGGAGACCGACTACTCGCCCGGGTGGGCGAGTTCGATGTCGTGGCCGTCGACCACGCGCCCGGCCAGGATCAGCGCGCCCGCGACGGGCGGGTATCCGGTCGCGACGACCGTGTACTCGCCGGCGTCGAGGTCGGCGAAGGTGTAGGCGCCGTCGTCGCCGGTCGTCGCCGTGGCCACCACGTTCCCGGCCGCGTCGACGAGCGTCACGGGGCGGGCGCCTCGGCCAGGGCCTTGGGTGCGGCACCCTCCTCCGTGGCGCTGCTCTTGAGGGCGACCTCCTTGATGAACAGGGTCACGAGGAAGGCGACCAGGGCGAACGGCGCGGAGTAGAGGAAGACGTCCGCGACACCGTGTCCGTACGCCGTCTCCATCACCGTGCGGATGGGGCCGGGCAGCGCGTCCAGGTCGGGGATGGAGCCGCCGGCCGTGCCGCCGTGGCCCGCCGCCGTGCCCCGCGGGCCGAGTTCGGCGAGCCCGTCCTTGACGTAGTGGGTGACCCGGTTGGCCATGACCGCGCCGAGCGCCGAGACGCCGATCGCGCCGCCGAGGGAGCGGAAGAAGGTGACGACCGAGCTGGCCGCGCCCAGGTCCGAGGGGGCGACCTGGTTCTGCGTGCACAGCACCAGGTTCTGCATCATCATGCCGAGGCCGAGGCCCAGGACCGCCATGAAGAGCGCGATCTGCCAGTAGTCCGTGTCGTGGCGGATGGTGCCCAGCAGGCCGAGGCCCGCGGTCACCAGCACACCGCCGCTGACGAGCCATGCCTTCCAGCGGCCCGTCCTGGTGATGATCTGGCCGCTCGCCGTGGAGGAGAGGAACAGGCCGCCGATCATCGGGATCGTCATGACGCCGGACATCGTCGGCGACTTGTCCCGCGCCAGCTGGAAGTACTGGCTGAAGAAGACCGTGCCGGCGAACATCGCGACACCGACGAAGAGCGAGGCGAGCGAGGCGAGCGTGATGGTGCGGTTGCGGAACAGCCGCAGCGGGATGATCGGGTCGCTCGCCCTGGACTCGACAAGGAGGAACAGCGCGCCGAGGGCGACGGAACCGCCGACCATCGCGTACGTCTGCCAGGACAGCCAGTCGTACTTGTCGCCCGCGAAGGTGACCCAGACCAGCAGCAGCGAGACGGCGGCGCTGATGAGGAACGCGCCCGACCAGTCGACCTTGACCTCGCCCTTCACCACCGGGAGCTTGAGGGTCTTCTGCAGGACGATCAGGGCGATGACCGCGAACGGCACGCCGACGTAGAAGCACCAGCGCCAGCCGAGCCAGTCGGTGTCGGTGATGATGCCGCCGAGGAGCGGGCCGCCGACGGTTGCGACGGCGAATGTGGCGCCGAGGTAGCCGCTGTAGCGGCCGCGCTCGCGCGGGGAGATCATCGCGGCCATCACGATCTGGGCGAGGGCGGACAGGCCGCCGACGCCGATGCCCTGGACCACGCGGCAGGCGATCAGCATGCCCGCGTTCTGCGACAGGCCGGCGACCACCGAGCCCAGGACGTAGATGACCAGCGCTATCTGGACGAGCAGCTTCTTGGAGAACAGGTCCGCGAGCTTGCCCCACAGGGGAGTGGTCGCGGTCATCGCCAGCAGCGAGGCGGTCACGACCCAGGTGTAGGCGCTCTGACCGCCGCCGAGATCGCTGATGATCTCCGGCAGCGCATTGGAGACGATCGTCGACGAGAGGATCGCGACGAACATGCCGAGCAGCAGCCCGGACAGCGCCTCCATGATCTGGCGGTGTGTCATCGGCGTGCCGCCGTCGGGGGTGTGCCCGCCCCCGTGTCTGGCGTGGCCGCCCCGCACACCGGTCGGTGTGGTCGTAGCCATGAACTTCCTTACGTCGTCTGTGCGGGTGTACGGGTGGCGTGGGCCCGGCAGTCCCCGACGGATTCCCGGAGGCGGGCCAGCATCGCGTTCAGCTGGCCGACGTCGTCGTCGGACCAGTCCTTCAGGTAGTGGGCGAACATGTCCGTCGTCCGACGGCCGAGGTCGTCGAGCAGGTCCGCCCCCGTCGGGGTGAGCCGCAGGATGCGCGAGCGCCGGTCGTCCGGGTCGGGCGAACGCTCCAGCCAGCCGCGCTCCACCACATGGGCCACGTGCCGGCTGGTCACCGACATGTCCACGGCGAGCAGTTCGGCGAGGCGGCTCATCCGCATCTCTCCGTACCGCCCGACGAGGGACAGAACGGCTGCGGACCCGGAGGGGCACTCGAGGGGCAGCACCCGCGCGAGGCTCCGCTTCACGGCGCCCATGGCGCTGATCTGCCGGGCCAGCTCCTCGAACCGACTCCGCTCCGCCATGAGCCCTCCCGAGCATCTCGTTGCTTAGGGCAACGATAGAACCCATTGGTTGCTACAGGCAAACGAAAACGGGGCGGGGCGGGTAAAGGAACCCAAAAGGCTTTGCATGTGCAGCGTCATGCGGCGGTCATCACGCCCGGAATCCGCGTCGGGCGGTCGCCCGGGGTTGGGCCGGACACCGGGGTTCGCTAGGGTCCTGCCCCATGGCACACAACCCCCATGCTCCCCAAGGCCAGGGCCCCGAGGGCAACTACGACCCCGCGGGCAGCACGCAGATGTTCCGCGCGTTCGTCGACGAGGGCGCCCCGCAGGGCCGCGCGGCGGCCCCCGCGCGGTCGTCGTCCTCGCGCGTCGGTCTGATCGTCGGCGTGATCGCCGTCGTCGTCGTCCTCGGCGCGGTGGCCTGGCTCGCCCTCGGCTGACCGGTACGGCGGGGGCTCACGTCCACTCGGCCGTGATGTCCCGCGTCTCGATGTGCATGCCGAGCGGCACCCGCCATGCCTCCACGCACACCGTGAACGCCTTCTTCCGCACGGCTCCGGGCCCGATCGGCGCGGGCAGTGGCTGGGCCGTCTCGATGGTGGCCCAGTCGATACCGAGCGCGCCGATGACGTGCGTGGCGAACGTGACCGTTCCCGAAGTCGCCGCTCTCCCGCCCCTGTTGCGGAACTCCACGGTGACCCGCTCGCACCAGCGCTCGTCCAGCGCCTCGCGGACCGGTTCGGTGAGCTGGAGCAGCGCCGGGCCCGCAGGAGGTGCGGGGCTGCCGGACGGCGGCGGCTCGGGTGTCGGCGCAGGGGACGGCGGCCGGGGCGCCGGGCCGCTCGGAGTGCTCGGCGAAGGCGCGTCCGCCGAGTCGCCCGCACCCGTGCCAGGCCGCTCGGCGGCCGGGGGTGCCTCGTCCTGCGACAGCCCGTCGGGCGGCGGTGGGACGGGGGTGTCACGGCCGGCGGGTGTACGCGGCGGCCCGGACGCGTCCGGTTCGTCCAGGGGGACCAGCACGACGCCGCCCTTGGGCGGGACCGCGCCCGTCGGCGCCGGACCGGCGCCCGCCGCCCCGAGCGGTATCCGCCCGTCGTCGTCGCTGCCCGAACACGCGGTCAACGCCCCGCCGAGGCAGAGCGCCACCGCCACGATCCCGGTCCGCCGTCGTCGCCGCATGGCGGCAGTGTCGCTGACGTACCGTCAATGCAGAAGAGCCCGAGCCGACTCGGCATGGACTCAGTCCGCGATCAGTCCCTCCCGCAGCTGCGCCAGCGTGCGCGTCAGCAGCCGGGAGACGTGCATCTGCGAGATGCCGACCTCCTCGCCGATCTGCGACTGCGTCATGTTGGCGAAGAAGCGGAGCATGATGATCTGCCGCTCTCTGGGCGGCAGTTTGGCCAGGAGCGGCTTGAGCGACTCGCGGTACTCGACGCCCTCCAGCGCGCTGTCCTCGTAGCCGAGGCGGTCCGCGAGGGAGCCCTCGCCGCCGTCGTCCTCGGGCGAGGGGGAGTCCAGCGACGAGGCCGTGTACGCGTTGCCCACGGCGAGGCCGTCGACCACGTCCTCCTCCGACACGCCCAGCACCGCGGCCAGTTCGGGCACGGTCGGGGAGCGGTCGAGCTTCTGGGACAGGTCGTCACTGGCCTTGGTGAGCGCGAGCCGCAGCTCCTGGAGCCGGCGCGGCACCCGCACGGACCACGAGGTGTCCCGGAAGAAGCGCTTGATCTCGCCCACGACCGTCGGCATCGCGAACGTCGGGAACTCCACGCCCCGTTCGCAGTCGAACCGGTCGATCGCCTTGATCAGGCCGATCGTGCCGACCTGGACGATGTCCTCCATCGGCTCGTTGCGGCTGCGGAAGCGGGCCGCCGCGTACCGCACGAGGGGGAGGTTGAGCTCGATGAGGGTGTCGCGCACGTAGGTGCGCTCCGGGCTGTCGTCGGCCGCGCCCTCGCTGTCCAGCGCGCGCAGCCGCAGGAACAGGGAGCGGGACAGAGTGCGGGTGTCGATGGCTTCCGAGCTGTCGGACACGACGGGTGCGGGTGCGCCGGGCGCACGCGTGAGCACCTTCGAGCTGCCCATTTCTGCGGACATGCCACCCCCTTGAGGTCGCGGACGGTCGCGGTGGCCGCGACCGACTGAGGAACGCAGCCTCCACCTGAATACCGGCGGCGGGGCTGCGGCAAACGCGCTTTCCGCAGAATGTCACATGTCGGCAACACGCTGTAGTGACATGTCGACAAGTATCGGGTCGAAATGCCCAGGAAACCAAGGGGGTAAGGCTTTTGAGCCACCCTCAGAGACTCGGAGAGGGTCTACCCGTTCTGCTTACGCTTCGATCCTGTTTGCGGATCGAAGTCGCGCGAAACTTCGCGCCAGCAGCCGCGACACGTGCATCTGCGAGACGCCCAGTTCCTGACTGATCTGAGACTGTGTCAGGTTGCTGTAGTAACGGAGCATCAGGATGCGCTGCTCGCGCTCGGGGAGCTGGACGAGCAGGTGCCGTACGAGATCGCGGTGCTCCACGCCGGCGAGTGCCGGGTCCTCGTAGCCGAGCCGGTCGAGCAGGCCGGGCATCCCGTCGCCCTCCTGCGCCGCCTCCAGCGACGTGGCGTGGTACGAGCGGCCCGCTTCGATGCAGGCGAGCACCTCGTCCTCGCCGATCTTCAGGCGCTCGGCGATCTCCGCGGTCGTGGGCGAGCGGCCGTGGGCCGTCGTGAGGTCCTCCGTCGCGCCGTTGACCTGGACCCACAGCTCGTGGAGCCGGCGCGGCACGTGCACGGTGCGGACGTTGTCGCGGAAGTAGCGCTTGATCTCGCCGACGACCGTCGGCATCGCGAACGTCGGGAACTGTACGCCCCGGTCCGGGTCGAACCGGTCGATCGCGTTGATGAGCCCGATCGTGCCGACCTGGACGACGTCCTCCATGGGCTCGTTCCGGGACCGGAAGCGGGCGGCGGCGTAGCGCACCAGCGGAAGGTTGGCCTCGATGAGTGCCGAGCGCACCCGGGCGTGCTCCTTGGTGCCCGGTTCCAGCGTCTTGAGGCGGCCGAAGAGGGCCTGGGTGAGGGCCCTGGTGTCGGCGCCCCTGCTCTGAGGCCTCGCGACGGCGGAGGGGGTCTCGTCCGGCCGCTCGTTCTGGGGTGGTACCTGAGGCGCAGTACTGGCCGACACGGTCACGCCACCCCTTTGCGGTCGATTTCGGTCAACTCATCCGTCAAAAGCGGTCATAGCATCACAAGACATGTCCACTGTGTGCAAGCACCTGATAACTCCGTGTTGACAGCGCATTGGCGTCCGATGAGCCGCAAAGAACAAGAACCCCTCGCCGTGGCGGCGAGGGGTCCGGGGGTGCGGAGTGCTCAGAACTCGTAGTCGGCGATCACCCAGGTGGCGAACTCGCGCCACTGTGCGGCGGCCGCCTGGTGCGCCGGGTGCTCGAGGTAGCGCTTGAGGGCGTCGGCGTCGGCCACGGCGGAGTTGATGGCGAAGTCGTACGCGATGGGCCGGTCGGTGATGTTCCAGGCGCACTCCCAGAACTCCAGCTCCGGGACGAGCCCGCCCAGCTCCTGGAAGGCCTTGGCGCCGGCGATCACGCGCGGCTCGTCGCGCCCGACGCCGTCGTTGAGCTTGAAGAGGACCAGATGGCGGATCAAGGGGGCACTCCTGGGGGACTGGGGATGGGGCTGAACGGGATGCCTGCCGGTCTAGTTGACGAGCTCGGTCATGAACTGTCCGACACCCTGCGCGGCGTCCGAAATGCCCTCGAACCCTATCCCGACCAGATCGGCGGCCTTCTCCGGGGAGGTGATGATCGTGTACAGGACAAAGACGACGACTACGTAAAGAGCGACCTTCTTCGCTTCCACCCTCGGCCCCTGTCTCCCCTGCCGGCCCTGCCCTGCCCATGCGTCGCGTGAGTCTAACCGAGCCGCTTTTTCCGGCCACCCCCGTCACGGATCATGCGCGAAGGGCCCCGGTGCGCCTGCACCGGGGCCCTTCGACAAGAGCGGTAGCGGAGGGATTTGAACCCTCGGTGACTTGCGCCACACTCGCTTTCGAGGCGAGCTCCTTCGGCCGCTCGGACACGCTACCGGGAGAGAGCTTAGCCCAAGGTGGCCCGTACGCCGAAATCGGTATTCGCACGGCACCCGCCGACGGCGCGGGCCGGGCCTCAGCGCTCGGCGGGACGGTCCCGGAAGAAGGTCGTCAGCTGGGTCGAGCACGCGCCTTCCAGCACGCCGAGCACCACCTCCGGCCGGTGGTTGAGCCTGCGGTCCCGTACGACGTCCCACAGTGAACCGGCCGCGCCCGCCTTCTCGTCGCGTGCGCCGTAGACCACGCGGTCCACACGGGACTGCACGATCGCGCCGGCGCACATCGTGCACGGCTCCAGCGTCACGACGATCGTGCAGCCGGTGAGCCGCCACTCGCCGAGACGGGCGGCCGCACGGCGGATCGCCAGCACCTCGGCGTGCGCCGTCGGATCGCCCGTCGCCTCGCGTTCGTTGTGGCCCGTGGCCAGGACCGTGCCGTCCGCGGCGAGCACGACGGCGCCGACCGGCACGTCACCGGCCCGCGCCGCGCGCTCGGCCTCCTCGATCGCCAGACGCATGGGCGCCTGCCAGGGGTCGCGTACGGGGTCGTCGTTCGGATCGTCCGTCATGTGATCGTCAGCGCACGGTCTCCAGGACCTCGCCCGCGCCGAGCGCTTCGGCGATCTCCAGCAGCGCGTCCGTGTCCAGCGCCAGCAGCTCCTTCTCCGACAGTCCGAGGTCCATCAGGATCTCGCGGTCGCCGACCGGGCCGGCCGGTACGGTGTCGCCGCTCTCCAGAGCGCCGCCGTCCGCCGTGTCCTCGTCGTCGTCCGCTTGCGTCTCCCCGTCCTCGGTTCCGTCGAGGTCCAGGGCGTCCAGGTCGTCGGCCGGGTCGTCATCGTCCCCGCCGAGCAGTTCGTTGGTCAGCATCTCCCCATAGGAGGAGCGTGCGGCCGCGGCCGCGTCCGAGACGAAGATACGAGGGTCCTCCTCGCCCTCGACGCGGACGATGCCGAACCAGGCGTCCTCCTGCTCGATGAAGAGGAGCACCGTGTCCTCGTCCACCGAGGCATCGCGGGCCAGGTCGGTCAGATCCGACAGCGTCTCCACATCGTCGAGCTCTGTGTCGCTCGCTTCCCACCCGTCATGAGTGCGCGCGAGCAGTGCGGCGAAGTACACCGTGACTCTCCCACTGATCAGAGGTGTGACGACCGGCGGTGCGCTGATGTCTGCCCCGCCCACTCGGAATCGTGGCAGAAACATTCGCGTTGCGAGAGGTCTTCCGTCGTGGCGTCGGCCACCAGTTCTGCGAGGCCGGCTCCGGGGGAACCCCGCGAGGTCACCAGCGGAACGTCCGCATACGCATCTGCTGGCGCATCCGGGCCGCGCGGGCCCGTCGTGGCTGCACCCGGTCGCGCAGTGCCTTCGCCTCGTTCAGCTCGCGCAGGAACTGGGCGCGTCGCCTGCGGCGCTCCGCGTCGGTCTCCGGTTCCTCGTCGCGCTCCGGCTCGGACTCCGCCATCGGTCACACCACCCCACGAGTGCTCCGTTTGCCCACGTGCCTGCGGCCCGGGGGTACCCCACCACCTTCCCTCCGATACCCCTGTTGATGCGAGTGCGGGCTAGTGTTGGCGCCATGCGGATCCACGTCGTCGACCACCCGCTGGTGGCGCACAAACTCACCACGCTGCGCGACCGGCGCACCGACTCCCCGACCTTCCGGCGCCTCGCCGACGAGCTGGTCACCCTGCTCGCGTACGAGGCCACCCGGGACGTGCGCACCGAGCAGGTCGACATCCAGACCCCGGTGACGGGCACGACCGGCGTCAAGCTGTCGCATCCGCGCCCCCTTGTCGTGCCGATCCTGCGGGCGGGCCTCGGCATGCTCGACGGCATGGTGCGGCTGCTGCCGACCGCCGAGGTGGGTTTCCTGGGGATGATCCGCAACGAGGAGACCCTGGAGGCGTCGACGTACGCGACGCGGATGCCGGAGGACCTGTCCGGCCGCCAGGTGTACGTGCTCGACCCGATGCTGGCCACCGGCGGCACGCTGGTCGCGGCGATCCAGGAGCTGATCAAGCGCGGCGCGGACGACGTGACCGCGGTCGTGCTGCTGGCGGCGCCGGAGGGCGTCGAGTTGATGGAGCGCGAACTGGCGGGCACGCCGGTGACGGTGGTGACGGCGTCGGTCGACGAGCGCCTGAACGAGCACGGCTACATCGTCCCGGGCCTCGGCGACGCGGGCGACCGCATGTACGGGACTGCCGGCTGAGGGCTCGGTTCGCCTCGGGCTGGACGGCCTGCCCCGATTCAGCGGCAGGTGGCTGAGGGCGCGGGTGCCGGTTCGGCCATGGCGGCCAGGGCCGTGTCCGCGTTCTTCTTCGGTTCCAGGGCCTTGTAGGCCGTACCGATGATCAGGTCGATGTCCGCCGTCTCGCGGGTGTCGGTCTTGAGCTGGGTGCCGACGAGCTGCGTGCCCAGGACCCGGAAAGAGCCCTCGTGGGCCGTCGGCCCGCCCAGCAGCACCGCGGTGCCGGGGACCTTCTTGTCGTACTCCGGCGTCGCGTTGCCCACCTTGCCGATCGTGAAGCCGCGCTTCTTCAGCTCGTCGGCCGCCGCCTTCGCCAGACCGCTGCGCGGGGTGGCGTTGTAGACGTTCACCGTGACCTGGCGCGGCTTCGGCGGCGGGGGCGCCGCGGAGACGGTCGGGGCGGGCTCGCACTTGCGCTTGGCGCCCGCCGTGGATTTCTGGCTTCCGCCGGTGAAGGCGTCGACGAGCTGCACCGTGCCCCAGCCGACCAGTCCGAGGGCCACCACCACGGCCACCACCGCAAAGACGACTCTGCGGCGGTTCCGGCGGCGTCGCATACGTGGGTATTTGTCGCCCGTGATGCGGTACTTTCCGCCCATGCCGGGGGGAGTGAGCATGCTCATGGGCGCAGCGTAGTGCGGCCTGGTCGCCATGCCTACTAAACGATCAGCGCATTGCGTCCGTACGGTGCCGAAAGACCCCGAAAGGATCAGTGGCCGGCCCTGCCGAGGGGGCTCAGCCCAGCTCGAGCACGCGGGCGTGGAGCACCTGGCGCTGCTGCAGGGCGGCGCGCACGGCGCGGTGGAGCCCGTCCTCCAGATAGAGGTCGCCCTGCCACTTCACGACATGGGCGAAGAGGTCGCCGTAGAACGTCGAGTCCTCGGCGAGCAGCGTTTCCAGGTCCAGCTGGCCCTTGGTCGTCACGAGCTGATCGAGGCGGACCGGGCGCGGCGCGACATCCGCCCACTGCCGGGTGCTTTCCCGGCCGTGGTCGGGATACGGCCGCCCGTTGCCGATGCGCTTGAAGATCACACGGAAAGCCTACCGGCCGAGGGGCACCGGGCGCAGCCGCGGAGCCGCAGTGCGATCCTGCGGAAAAGTATGCAAAACGGGAAACAGGGGTCCCTCATGACACCTCAGGAGCCAGTGCGACAGGGCGCCGGCGAGGAGATCGGGTCCGCCGCGGCCCTCCCACCGCCCGCCGGGGAGATAGCCTCCGCCTACTCCTTCACCGGCCCCGCGCTCGACCTGGGCGCCCTGCTGTGGGACAGGCAGTGCCTGCCAGGGGCGCAGATCCGCATCCCGCTGTCGATGCTCAACCGGCACGGCCTGGTCGCCGGCGCGACGGGCACCGGCAAGACCAAGACGCTCCAGCTGATCGCCGAACAGCTCTCGGCGAACGGCGTCCCGGTCTTCCTCGCCGACATCAAGGGGGACGCGTCGGGGATCTCCGCCCCGGGGCAGGGCGGCGACCGGGTCCAGGAGCGGGCGGGTCAGGTCGGCCAGCGGTGGTCCGCGGCGGGCTTCCCGTGCGAGTTCTACGGACTCGGCGGCATCGGGCCGGGTATTCCGGTGCGGGCCACGGTCACCGACTTCGGCCCCCTGCTCCTCGCGAAGGTGCTCCGGCTGAACCAGACGCAGGAGCAGTCCCTCGGGCTGATCTTCCACTACGCCGACGCCAAGGGCCTGGAGCTGGTCGACCTCAAGGACCTGCGGGCCGTGGTCGCCTTCCTGGTGTCGGACGAGGGCAAGGCGGAGCTCAAGACCATCGGCGGACTGTCCACCGCGACCGCCGGAGTGATCCTGCGCTCGATCACGGCCTTCGAGCAGCAGGGCGCCTCCGGATTCTTCGGCGAACCGGCCTTCGACACGGCCGAGCTGCTGCGCACGGCGCCCGACGGGCGCGGGCTCGTGTCCGTACTGGAGCTGCCGGCGGTGCAGGACAAGCCGCAGCTCTTCTCGACGTTCCTGATGTGGATGCTCGCCGACCTCTTCCACGACCTGCCGGAGGTCGGGGACCTGGACCGGCCCAAGCTCGTCTTCTTCTTCGACGAGGCGCATCTGCTGTTCAGCGGGGCGTCGAAGGCGTTCCTGGAGTCGATCACGCAGACCGTGCGGCTGATTCGCTCGAAAGGGGTCGGGATCTTCTTCGTCACGCAGACCCCGAAGGACGTGCCCGGCGACGTCCTCGCGCAGCTCGGCAACCGGGTGCAGCACGCGCTGCGCGCCTTCACCCCCGAGGACGCCAAGGCGCTCAAGGCCACGGTCAGGACCTTCCCGAAGTCCCCGTACGACCTGGAGGAGGTCCTCACCGGGCTCGGGACGGGCGAGGCGGTGGTCACCGTGCTGAGCGACACGGGCGCGCCGACACCGGTCGCCGTGACCCGGCTGCGCGCGCCGCGGTCCCGGATGGGGCCGGTCGAGGCGGCCGCGCTGGACGCGGCGGTCAAGGGGTCCTCGCTGTATGAGCGCTATGCCGAGGCCGTCGACCGCGAGTCGGCGTACGAGCGGCTGACGGCCGAGCAGCGGGCGGCGGAGGCGGCGGCCGGGAAGGCGGCTCGGGAGGCAGAGCGCGAGGCCGGGCCGGAGCCCGAGCGGCGGAGCGGGGAGAGGCGGGAGGAGTCGCTCGCCGAGCAGGTCATGGGCAGCGGCGTCTTCAGGTCGCTGGCGCGCTCGGTCGGTACCCAGCTCGGCCGGGAGATCACGCGCTCCCTGTTCGGAACGGCGCGCCGCAGGAGGTGATCCCGCGGCGCGCCGGTGTGCCCTTGCGTGGGCCGTTACTCGGTGACCTCGTGGTCGTGGCCGTCGTGCAGGCCGCCGCCGCTGCCCGCGTCGCCCTCCGTCGGGACGGTCGCGACCGGCTTGCGCAGCGAGCTCAGGTCGTGGGCGTAGGTGCCGACGGCGTTGGCGATGACGCCGATGTTCACGGCGAAGGCGTCCATGTCGATGTTGTCGATGGTGTCGCCCTTGGCGTGGTAGTTCGGGTCGTACGCGACGCCTGCCGTGCCGCCGAACTTCTTCGCCTGTGCCTCGGTCTTGATGCCCTCAGCACCTGTGAAGGTGCCGCCTGACGGGATGCCGACCTCTATGAACGGGCCGTAGTCGGAACGGCCGGTGAAGTCGGTGCCCTCGTGCGGGTGGCCCTGCCGGTCGAGGAACTCGTTGATGTCGCGCTCCAGTTGCGCCGAGCCGGCGGGGCCGGGGCCCGCGCCCACGCGGTCGGAGTCGTCGCCGTCGTAGACGAAGAGCCCGTAGTTCGGCGAGGCGATCATGTCGAAGTTCAGGTAGAGCTTGATCTCCTTCTTGCCGAGATCGCTCAGGTTCGCGACGTAGTGCTCGGAGCCGAGGAGTCCGTTCTCCTCGGCCGACCACCAGGCGAAGCGGATCTTGTTGGCGGGCCGCGGCTCCTTCTTGGCCAGTTCCTGGGCGACTTCGAGCAGACCGGCCGAGCCGGAGCCGTTGTCGTTGATGCCCGGGCCCTCGGTGACCGAGTCGAGGTGCGCGCCGAGCATCACGGTGTTGGCCGCGTTGCCGTGGCGGGTCTCGGCGATCACGTTGTTGGTGGAGCGCGTCTCCTGGAGCTGGCGGATCTCGAAGGAGACGTTCACCGGCTCCTTGGCCAGGTCGGCGGCGAGCTTCTCGCCGTCGGCCTTGGTGATGCCGCCGGTCGGGATCTTCCCCGCGGCGGCATCGCCGAGGGTGCCGGAGAGCACGCCGTCCGTGTTGTTGTAGACGATGGCGCCGACCGCACCGGCGCCGGCCGCGGCAGTCTGCTTCTCGGCGAACGTGCAGCCGCCGCGCTTGATCAGCGCGATCTTGCCGGTGAACGCCGACGAGGCGTAGTCGGCCGCCGTGCAGCCGGTCGTGTCGTCCACCGGCACGGCGGCCAGCGCGGCGCGGACACCGCCGACGGGGGTCGACTTGGTGAACGTCATCGCCTTGATGGTGAGGTCGCGCGGCGACGGCGAGAGGACCGACAGCTTCTCCGCCAGCGTCTGCGTGTAGACGAACTCGAACTTCTGGTACGAGACGTCGTACCCGTACCGCTTCATCTGCTGGTACACGTACGCGGCCGACGCGTCGTGCCCCAGGGAACCGGCGGCGCGGTGGCCGCCGGACGAGTCGGCTATCTGCTGGAACTTCTCGAGGTGCTCGAATGCGTCGTCGGCCGACGCACGGGCGACCAGCTTCCTGGCCAGCTTCGCCGCGTCCTTGGCCGCTCGGTCGGCGGGGTCGGTACGGGCTGCGGAAGGGGAGGCGGATGCCAGCAGGAGCGGGGTCGCGAGTGCGGCTGCGGCCAGAGTGGCCACGGCTCTGCGAGGGGTTGCGTTCACAGAGGTCCTTCCCGGTGCGAACGTGGGTTGAGGGGAAGCTAGCGATCTGCCGGGGGTTCTGTGAACACCTTTTCCACAACTGGCGGCGCTTTTCCTCGCCTTGATGCCCGGACGGACTGCTTCCGCGTCCACGTGCCGCCATCAGCGCTTTTCCGTGGCCGACTTCCTCGCCTTGGCCGCCGCCTTCTTCTCCTGCTTGTACGCCCGCACCCGGGCCAGCGACTCGAGTCCGGTGATGTCGGCCGCGGACCGGTAGGAGTCCTTCTCGCCGTACGCCCCGGCCGCCTCGCGCCACCCCTCGGGCGTGATGCCGTACTGCTTGCCGAGCAGCGCCAGGAAGATCTGTGCCTTCTGCTCGCCGTAGCCGGGCAGCGCCTTCAGCCGTGCCAGCAGTTCGGCGCCGCTGGCCACGTCCCGCCACACGGCGCTCGCGTCGCCGTCGTACTCGTCGACGAGGAACTGGCACAGCTCCTGCACTCGCTTGGCCATCGACGCCGGATAGCGGTGCACGGCCGGCTTCTGCCGGAGGAGCTCGCCGAAGGCGTCCGGGTCGTACGCCGCGATCTGAGCGGCGTCCAGGTTGTCGGCGCCCAGGCGCTGCGCGATCGTGAAGGGGCCGGTGAATGCCCACTCCATGGGGATCTGCTGGTCGAGCAGCATGCCGACGAGGGCGGCGAGCGGGCTGCGGCCGAGCAGCGCGTCGGCCTCGGGCTGCTGGGCGAGGTGAATCGTGGCGTCCATGTCCCGATGATCGCCCGGCGGCGTACGGGCCGCCAGCGCCGTGGGCCGCACGTCAGGACGCGAGCCGGGCCGCCGGCATGCGGAGGTGGCGCGCCTCGGGCAGGCTGAGCGTGTGGCGGGCCGCCGCCCGGCAGGCGGCGAGGGCGCCGTCGCTGTCACCCGCAGGCTCCGGCAGACGCGCCCGTACGGTGTCCGGCCACTCCTGCACCGCGTCCTCGGTCGGGCCGAAGCGGCCGCAGCGCCGCACGAGCGCGCCGAGGACCTGCGGCGCGTGGCGGCGCAGCAGGTCCTCGGTCCCGGGCGCGCGGTTCAGACATCGCCTCCGCCGTCCAGGATGGGCCGGATCACGACGGGGTACTCCGTGGTCCCCTCCGGGGTCGGGCACTGCGCGATCCGCGCGGCGATCTCCGTGACCCGCTCCAGGCTCTCGCAGCCGAGGACCCAGTAGCCGGCGAGGAGTTCCTGCGTGTCGCTGTACGGCCTGTCGGTGATCGCCGGACGGCCGTCTTCGCCGGAGGTCACGTGCCGGGTGAGCGCGGGCTCGGCGAGCCCCTGCCCGTCGACGAACTCACCGGACTTCGCGAGGTCGTCGTTCACGGACTGCATGAAGGAGAACATCGCCTGCATCTCCTTCTCGCTCCACGCGGGCGCCCCCGGCGACGCCTTGCCGCGCATCGCCTCGTAGTCGGCCTGCGTGCCCTGAACCATCACCAGGTACTTCATGGTCTTGCTCCTTCGTCCGGGCCTTCGCCCCTCGCTGCCGCCCCCTGTGGGCAACTCTCACAGGGGACGGCGGAGCGGGAACCGGATTCTCGGCAGGGCACGCCGGGTTTTTTCGGACGGTCGGCGGCCGGCGGCGTCTTGTCGCCCGGCGGCTTCATGCGCACCGCGCGCGGGATCGCCGATGCCTGCCCTGCCCGGCGGCGGTCCGCGTCAGCGCAGCCCGTGTCTGCGGGCCACCAGGCGCTCGACGGCCGACCTCGGCAGCAGTCTGCGCAGTGCGAACACCACGGGCGCGTTGCTGCCCACCGCGTAGAGCGGCCTCGGGCGCGCCGCCTCCGTCGCCCGCACCACGGTGGCGGCGACGCGCCGGGCCGGGATGCCTCTCGCCTCGTTGGCGTTGAGCGCGGCGAGCATCGTGCGGTACTCCGCCAGGAACGGCGAGTCGTCGGCGACGTACTGCGTGCGGCGCTCGCTGATGCCCGTGTTGATCGAGCCGGGCTCGACGGTGGTGATGCCGACGCCGTACGGGGCGACCTCGCGCCGTGCGGCGTTCGCGAAGCCCTTGAGCGCCGCCTTGGAGGCGACGTACGAGGAGCGGTACGCGAGCGGGAAGCTGGCCAGCATGGAGCCGATCATGACCACCCGGCCGCGCCGGCGGGCACGCATGCCGGGCAGCAGGAGCTGGGTGAGCCGTACGGCCCCGAGGACATTGAGGCGGAACAGCCGTTCCAGCGCCTCCATGGGCAGCTCCTCCAGCGGCCCGTTCTGGCTCTCGCCCGCGTTGTTGACCAGGACGTCCACCGCACCGGCCGCCGCGGCGCACGCCTCGATGGAAGCGTCGTCGGTGAGGTCGAGGGCCAGGTACTCGACGCCGGGGACCGGGTCGGTGACCGACGCCGGGTCGCGGCTCGTGCCGTAGACGCGGTAGCCGCGCTCCACGAGCGCCGCGGCCACGGCGGCGCCGATGCCCGACGACGCGCCCGTCACCAGGGCCGTGCCCCGGGGCGTCACGCCAGCCGCCGGGCGATCGCGAGGCCGGCGGCCCGGCCGGAGAAGATGCAGCCGCCGAGGAACGTGCCCTCCAGCGCGTTGTAGCCGTGCACCCCGCCGCCGCCGAACCCGGCGACCTCGCCGGCCGCGTAGAGACCGTCGAAGACGGACCCGTCGGGCCGGACCACCTGCGAGTTCAGCGTCGTCTCCAGGCCGCCGAGCGTCTTGCGGGTCAGCAGGTGCAGTCGTACGGCGATCAGCGGACCCTGGTCGGGGTCGAGGAGGCGGTGGGGCTTCGCGACCCGGGTGAGCCGGTCGGGCCAGTACGCGCGGGCGTTGACGACGGACATGAGCTGGAAGTCCTTGGTGTACGCGTTGTCCACCGCGCTGTCGCGTGCCAGAACCTCCCGTTCGACCTGCGCGTAGTCGAGTTCGCAGTCGGGCGTCAGGGCGTTCATGCCCTTGACGAGCTCCTTGAGCGTCGGCCGTACGACGAAGTCCTCGCCGTGGTCGAGGAACGCCTGCACGGGGCCGGGGGCGCCCTTCTTCGCACGGGACAGCACCAGCTTCAGGTCCTTGCCGGTGATGTCCGGGTTCTGCTCGGAGCCGGAGAGCGCGAACTCCTTCTCCACGATCGCCCGCGTCAGCACGAACCACGTGTGGTCGTGCCCGGTGCCCACGATGTGCTTCAGCGTGGCGAGCGTGTCGTGGCCGGGGAACAGCGGCACGGGGAGCCTGCGCCCGGTCGCGTCCAGCCACAGGGAGGAGGGGCCGGGGATGATCCGGATCGCGTGATCGGGCCAGATCGGGTCCCAGTTCCTGATGCCCTCGGTGTAGTGCCACATGCGGTCGCGGTTCACGATCGAGCCGCCCGCGCGCTCGGTGATCCCCAGCATCCGGCCGTCGACGTACGCGGGAACGCCGGTGATCATCGACGTGGGTGCGGGCCCGAGGCGGCCGGCGGGCCAGTTCTCGCGGACCAGCTCCTGGTTTCCGCCGATGCCGCCGGAGGTCACGACCACCGCCTGCGCGCGGAGCTCGAACTCGCCCGCCGGCTCACGCGAGGAGGCGACCCCGCGCGGCCGGCCGGACGCTTCGAGCACGGTGCCCCGCACACCGACGGCCGCCCCGTTCTCGACGATCAGCCCGTCCACGCGGTGGCGGTGACGGAAGGTCACCAGGCCGCGGGCAGCCGAGGCGAGCACGGGCTCGCGGAAGACCCGCACCACCTCGGGGCCGGTGCCCCAGGTGATGTGGAAGCGCGGGACGGAGTTCCCGTGCCCGCCCGCCGTGCCGTTGCCGCGCTCGGCCCAGCCGACCGTCGGCATCACCCGCAGCCCGAGCCGCTGCAGGTAGTCGCGCTTCTCACCGGCGGCGAAGTGCACGTACGCCTCGGCCCACTTGCGCGGCCAGCGGTCCTCGCGCTCCCGGTCGAAACCGGCCGAGCCCAGCCAGTCGGACATGGCCAGGTCGACGGAGTCCTTGATGCCCATCCGCCGCTGCTCGGGGCTGTCGACGAAGAACAGTCCGCCGAGCGACCAGAACGCCTGACCACCGAGGTTGGCCTCGTTCTCCTGGTCGACGACCACCACCCGCCGTCCCGCACGGGTCAGTTCGTACGTCGCGACGAGACCGGCCAGTCCCGCTCCCACGACGATGACGTCGGCGTCCTCGCTCACGCTGCCTCCTCGGCGCCGGGCGTGCTGTATGCCTGCAGAACGTGTCCGAACAGCTCCTCGCGGCGCCTGTGCGGCGCCTCGCTGTCCGGTTCGAGCAGCACCTGCACGGAGGTGCCGTCGTGCACGGCGACCAGGGCCTGCCCGAGGGCCGTCACATCGGGGACCCGCCGCCCGGTCCGCGCGAGCGCGTCGACGACGACCGGCAGGATCGTGTCGAGGATCGCCTGTTCGCGGGCCGCCATCACGCGCCGCAGGGACGGATTGCGCAGCGCGTGCGCGGTGAACTCGGCCGTCACCCTGTACCAGGCGTCGTCCACGGGGATGGCGCGGAGCGCGGCCCGCAGCGCCTCCTCGGGTGCCGCGGCGGAGACCTCGCCGAGCGCCTCGCGCAGATCGGCGATCATGCGCTGCGATCGCTCCTCCCACATGGCGAGGAACAACTCGTCGAGGGAGGTGAAGTTGGAGTAGAAGGCGCCGCGTGTGTAGCCGGCCCGTTCGCAGATCTGTTCCACGGTCGAGCGGCCGAAGCCCTCGTCGGCGAACACGTCGAGGGCGGCGTCGAGCATGCGCCGCCGTGTCTGTGCGCGGCGCGCGGTGACGCGCTTGGGCGCGGGCGGTGATGCGGATGCCGCTTCGGTGGTGAGTGTGGGTGTGGGTGTGGGTGCGGTGGCGGTCATGGCCGGGTCCCCTCATTCGATGCGCGAACGTATCGGATGCGTTCGTGCATCGACAAGGGGTGTGCACCGGCCTGCGCCGTCCTTACGGCGGCCGCTTTGCTACCAGGTCGGGCGGGCGCTGACGCCGCCGTCCACCACCAGGTCGTGGCCGCTGATCCAGGCCGCGGCGTCCGAGGCGAGGAACACGCACGCGTTGCCGACGTCCTCGGGGCTCATCGGACGCGGTGTATTTCGGCTCATCTGTACCCCGATACGCCCAGGAATTAGACATCTGACGACATCTCGCCCGGATTCCCCTCGGCGGTATTCGTCCGCTGATGTGCCAGACGAAAGTGCACGTCAGTTGGCGTTGTCGTGAAGAAGTATTCACCGTCAAAACCGGAGCGTAAGTTGCCGGTTGGTCCGTTGGCGTGATCTCATCCTGTGGTGCGGGAGTCGCGATTGCTGATACCCGCTCCGGGCGTCAGGCGACCGTTTGCCGGCCCGTTTTCCTTTGGCGCATTCGTTCGGCGTCAGTCCAGGAATCCCCCAGTATGGAAAGGGAGAGAAAGTGCGTAACGACTTCACCCCTGTTGAGACCGCCGAGATTTCCGACAGCGAGCTGGACGGCATTTCCGGCGGTATCGCCAGCGCCCACGCCGGTGTCAACGGCTACGGTGCTGCCGTGAACGTCGGTGACGTCGTCGGGGCTGCCCAGTCCGTCGCGTCCGTCGTGCCGGTCGCCGCGGTCACCGGTGGGGCCCAGGGTCTCGTCTCGGTGCAGACCACCGGCATCTGAGAACGACCTTCCTCAGGTCTTCTCGGCCTTCTCGGCCAAGAGCATTGCCCGCCCCCGCCCGCGTGTCCGTGGGTGATGAGGGCGGGACAGGGCCCCGGAATATCCAGTCCCGGGGCCCCTGCGCATGTCCGGACCGGCATCGGAACGGCATGGCTTTCCCCTGTCGGCAGGGTCCTTTCCCGTATCGGTAGGACCCTTTCCGCCCAGGTGTGGACCTTTCCCGCGGTGGAACGGATCAGCGGGCGGCGGCGGTGATTTCCGTACGGGATTCCGCACGCGAACCCGCGACAATCGCGCCCGGCCGGCAACGCGGCCCGAATGCCCTGATGGCGGCGGCGAGCAGAGCCGCGCCGAGAGGGGCGACGAGTCCGGCGCGGTAACCGCCGAGCAGTTGCGCGGGCGAGCCCGAGCCGACGGCGACCACGTCGACCGCGCATTCCGCCAGGTATCACGCGCGGCCCGGCTTACCTGCGTTCCGTTTCCGTAGACACCGAGCCCGTCGGCTACGGCCTGGTCCGGCGCGCCGGCGACGACACCGGCGCGGTCCGCGCCTTCGTCCGCACGGCGCACGAGGTGGCGGGGGCGACGGCCTGAGCGGCGCTCAGCCCGGGAGTTCCGTGCGCTCCCACCATTCGTAGACGGGCAACGCCCCTTCGGCGGTCTCCTGCCGCCGCGAGGTGGCCTTGAAGTGCTCGTACCCGCCGCGGAACGGGATCTTGAGGTCGGTCCCGGGCGCGGCCGTATCGGCGAGGGAGACGATCCGCTCCGGAAGATCGGCGGGGCCGCCTTCGAGGACTGCTTTCGATGCGTCGGTCATGACGGCAGTTTCCCCAAAGCCCACACGGGCGCGGTCCGTGACGCGCCGGGAACGGTGGTCCTCGCAGGCGTGGCCGCGCCGCTGTGGCTCGGCGCCGATGCCGTCGCCTCCCGGGAGTGTTTCGACACGGCTACGGGCTGGGCGAAAGCATGAGCATGACGGAGGAGGGGTGCGAAGTCACCGTCCGGACCGCTGACGGCGAGCGGAGCGCCGTGTCGCCCACCCTCAGCGAGGGGCCGGCCGGTGCCGCGGTCATCACGGCCCTGGCCGCAGCCGTACCGCCGTACGTCTGCCTGTGGCCGGCCACCCAGCGATGAACCGGTCGGCGACTCTTCCGGGGCCCATGAACCCGGGCCCCGTCCGATGTTCGGAAGGCCTTGACTTGCGGTTAATTCGGAGGAAAATCCGATATACACCAGAAAACCAGAGCGAGCCGCACCGTCGGTGGAGACGTCCACCGGCCGGCGTGACCCACTTGTCGGCTCTGGCCAGGCCCCCGGCAGATCCGATCGACCTCAGGGTTCTCAGCGACGACTGGAACTCGGCGAGATCGAGAGGACTACCGGGGACTGCATGTCTGGGCCCGGGGGACAGCATCCGGTCGAGCACCTGCTGAGACGTGGTGCGTCAGTGACCGCAGCCCGGTGTGGGGGTGTCGAGGTGTCTCCAGGTCTGCGGGCCGACCTGGCCGTCGACGGTGATGCCGCTGCACTTCTGGACGGCGCGGATCGCGGTGTCGGTGGCGGTTCCGAAGTTGCCGTCGACCGTCAGGGCGGTGTCGTAGTTGTTGTTGAGCAGGCACTGGATCTGCTTGACCTTGGAGCCGACCATCCCTTTGGCCATGGTCTGGGTGCGGTCGGAGTTGTAGGAGCAGTGGGCACGGCCGGCCGCGCCGAGAGCGACCGAACTGCTGGGTGAGCCCGACACCCGCGGTGCCGGGCTGGTGGCCCTCGACGCGGACACCGACGGGTCCGCTGACGCGGTCGCGGGCGGCCTGCCGGCGTCCGCTGCGGAGGCCTTGTCGCTGGGCTCGCGGGGAGCGGCCGTGCTCGGGACAGAGGCGCTCGGCTGGGGATCGGTGGGACGCGCCTGGGGAGGCTGGGACTGTCCGCCCCGGGGCGTCTCGTCCCCGGTGGAGGTGGGCAGGGAGTACCAGCGGCCGATCACGAGCAGGACGACGAGTCCCGACACGACGAGCCACGCGGGCCTGACCCGCAGCGTGCGACGGCGCTTCTCCGGGGCCGGGGCGCCGGTCCCGGGGCGCGGGGCCGTCGTGACCGGCTGCTCCCGCACCGGTTCGCTCGCACCGCTGTCCCGCGCAGCGGTCCCGGCGGGCTGTTCCACCGTCCCGCCCACCGCTTGGTCCCGTTCGGGGGCCTGGCCATCCGCCTCGTCCGGCACGGTGGCCGCCGCATCGGTGCCGGGGGCCGCAGGCATGTCCGTTTCAGGCCGAGCGTCAGGGACGGGAGCGTCAGCGGCACTCGGTGCGCCGGGGGCGGAAGCGGCGGGGGCAGCCGCCTCGCGGGCGTCAGCGGTGGAAGCGGCGGGGGCAGCCGCCTCGCGGGCGTCGGCGGCGGCCTGCCACAGCCCCATCACCCGGTCGGTGTCCAGCCGCAGGCGGGCGCAGAGGCGGACCATCGCCGCACGGGGCGGGAACGCCTCGCCTTTGAGGACACGGTTCCAAGAGGACCGTGAGTAGCCCGTGTCGTAGCGGAACGCGTCGAGGGAGAGGTTCCTCTCCTTCTTGATGCGGACCAGTTCCCGCCGCAGAGCTTCCACCTGTGCCGGCTCTTTCTCGGGCCCGTCCCCCTCGTGCTCCACGCGCCATCCCCTCTTCGCAGGACCCCTGGACCGCTGCGTTCCAGCGCCGTTCCTTTCCGCAGGTCATCACGCATGCGGAACGCGTGGGACGCCACGGCACGGATGGAACGGCGATCACCTTACCGATGGGACGGCGGTGCCCCGAATCTCATCTCGGCAGCGCGACACGGCAGTTGTCGCAGTCGCCCGCTGCCCGGGTGCACACACCTGTGCACCGCGACGGGCTCCTACCGAGAGACGAGACATGCGCAAGAGGATCAGGAACCTGGCCCTGCAGACGGCGGCCCTCGCCGCCGCGTCGGCGACCGTGTTCGGTGTCGTGACCGCCATGGGCGGCGAGCAGGCACAGGCGACCAGCCCCACCGCGTACAGCGTGAAGGGCATCGACACCAGCCATCACAACGCCCACCCGATCCAGTGGGCCACGATCAAGGCTTCCGGCTACACCTTCGTCTTCCACAAGGCCACCCAGGGCACCGGCTACCGCGACCCCCGATTCGCCACCGACTTCACCGCCGCCACCCGGGCGGGACTCATGGCCGCGCCCTACCACTTCTACGACGCCGGTTCAGGCGCCGCGCAGGCCGGCCACTTCATCGACACCGTCGAGAAGGCCGGCTACGACGCCCGTCGGCCCGGCCAACTGCCGCCCGTCGTCGACCTCGAGAAGATCCGCGGCCGCTGCCCGGCCGGTGTCACCAACGCCCAGATCACCGCCTTCATCACCGAGGTCCGCGCCGCCTTCGGCGTGACACCGATCGTCTACACCTCGAAGGACTTCACCGACACCTGCCTGCGCGGTGACACCGGAGCCCTGGCGCAGAGCCCGCTGTGGCAGCCCCGCTACCAGAGCGGAACCCGCGAACCCGCACCCGTCGGAGGACGCTCCTGGTCGATCTGGCAACACACCGAACACGGGTCCGTGTCCGGCATGCGCGGCAACGTCGACCTCAACGTCTACCGCGGCACCCTCACCCAGCTGCGGGCCCTGGCCCACCTCACCACCGGGCAGCGGCCCACGCCCCCGCCGCCCGGCAACACGCCCGGCGCCCAGTGGCCCGTGCTGAAGAACGGAGCACGCGGAACGGACGTCGCCACCGCTCAGCACCTCCTCACGGCCGCCGGCCACTCCACGACCGCCGACGGCAGCTTCGGCCCCGCCACGGAGCGTGCCACCGTCGCGTTCCAGAGCCGGAACGGCCTGACTGCCGACGGGATCATCGGCCGGAAGACCTGGGACAAGCTCACCACCCCCATCCGCCAGGGTTCCACCGGCGCCGCGGTGAGGGCCGCGCAGACCCAACTGGCCGGATACGGCCACCGCATCACCGTCGACGGGGTGTTCGGTCCGGCGACGGCCCGGGCGACGAAGGCGTTCCAGAGCCGGAACGGCCTGGCCGCCGACGGGATCATCGGCCCGGAGACGTGGAACAAGCTCGTGTCCGGCACCACCACCCACACCCCGACCGCGCCGAGGTCCGCGCCGCCTTCCACCGGCACCACGCTGACGCACCGCCAGGCCACCGACCAGCTGAGGGCGGCCGGCCTCACGTGGAAGTCCTCCGGCAACTGCCACGACCGCAACCGGCGCACCTGCACCTCCTTCGACGGCGTCCGCACCCGCAGCATCCAGGGAGTCATCGCCCTGAAGAAGAGCAGCGGCTGCCCCGTCACCATCACCGGCGGCACCGAGACCGGACACGCCGGCGGCCCCAAGTCGCACAGCAAGGGTTTCAAGATCGACATCGGACGGGGCGACTGCGTGTCCGCCTACATCAAGCGCCACGCCGCCTACAGCCACGACCGCGGTGACGCCCTGGTCTGGAAGGGCGCCGTCGGCGGCATCAAGGCCGACTTCGCCCGTGAGAGCGACCACTGGGACATCACCTTCCACTGATGTCTCGAACCTTCCACTGACGTCCCGAAACCGGAGCGCACCCGGCCGCCCACGCATCGCACCACCGTGGGCGGCCCGGCGTCGCCAGTGCCCCCTCGCAGCTGACTGAAAGGCAAGCGCCCATGACCCGTCCCACCAGCCTGCGCATGCGGCTGATCGCCGTGACGGCGGCCGCCGTGACCGCACTGACCGGCCTCGACCTCGCGAACGCGTCCTCCGGCAACGCCGCCGATTCCGCCGCACGGGCCGACACCGCAGCGCCATCCACCCGCGACGCCGCCGGCCGAGCGGCCATGAACGCCGACCCGGCGACCCGGCCGCAGACCACCCGGCAGCCCGTCCTGCGGACCGGAATGCAGGGACCGGCAGTGCGCAGCCTGCAGCGCCTGCTGACCGCGCACGGGCACCCGACCGACGTAGACGGCGACTTCGGCCCCAGGACCCAGGCCGCCCTCATCGCGTTCCAGCACAAGGCGGGTCTGACCGCGGACGGTATCGCCGGCACCCGCACTTGGCGGGCACTCCAGACCGCAGCCACGCCGACCACTGCGCAGCCACCGGCGCCCGCCGCTCCTGACACCTGCTGGACCTCGGCCGACTCCTCCACCGACTACGCCTACCGCTGCGAGTTCGGCATCCACCCGGTGTCCGGCCGCAACAGCACCGCTCTGACGCGGGCGATGCTCACGAAGGCCACCACCGACTTCTCGGACCACTTCCCCTTCAAGGGATGCGGACAGGTCCTGAAGGAGGGACAGGTCTGCAGCCTGCTCCCGCTCAACGTCCAGATGGTCGAGGCACCCGTGAAGGTGATCGACATCGGGCCCGACTACTTCGTCCTCATGTCACTGCCCGGTCATCCCGAGGGCGAGGACCGGTCCATCAGGTTCACGATCCACGTCGCGGGGAACCAGCTCCGCCTCGGCGTCCATGCCTGGGGCAAGCCCAGCCGATCCGCCAGGGCATCCGTCGACACCGGCTTCGTCACGCACGTGTGGGGCACCTACGCGCAGCAGGGGCTCCGCAGCTTGATCGCTCCGAAGTAGCGGCCGCGTCGACGAGGTCCACCGCACCCGCGTGATCGGGCAGGTTGCGATGAGGCCGGCGGCATGAGCGCGAGGGCCGGAACGTCGAAGGGCCCCACCGCGAACGGTGGGGCCCTTCGACATCGTGCCCGGTGAGGCACTGGCGGAGGATACGAGATTCGAACTCGTGAGGGGTTGCCCCCAACACGCTTTCCAAGCGTGCGCCCTAGGCCTCTAGGCGAATCCTCCGCCGGAAACATTACATGACGCAGAGGAGTGCTCGCGAACCCGTTCCCATCGGCCCGGAACCGGGGGTCCGACCACCCCCCTGCATCGGGTAACCTGGGCGCAGCCCCTCACGTGGCGCTATCTGACTGAACTCCCCCAGGGCCGGAAGGCAGCAAGGGTAGGTCGGCTCTGGCGGGTGCGTGAGGGGCGCTTGCGTTGTGCGTGGACCTCGGGGTCTCGGGGCGGCTTCGATTGTCGGCGGGCCCCGATAACCTCGTAAGCGTGTCGTCCCTTGCGCTGTACCGCCGCTATCGCCCCGAGTCGTTCGCCGAGGTCATCGGGCAGGAGCATGTCACCGACCCGTTGCAGCAGGCCTTGCGGAACAACCGGGTCAATCACGCGTACCTGTTCAGCGGGCCGCGCGGCTGCGGCAAGACGACCAGTGCCCGCATCCTCGCCCGCTGTCTGAACTGCGAGAAGGGCCCGACGCCGACGCCCTGCGGTGAGTGCCAGTCCTGCCGCGATCTCGCGCGCAACGGGCCGGGGTCGATCGACGTCATCGAGATCGACGCCGCGTCGCACGGAGGCGTGGACGACGCCCGTGACCTGCGTGAAAAGGCGTTCTTCGGGCCGGCGAGCAGCCGCTACAAGATCTACATCATCGACGAGGCCCACATGGTCACCTCGGCGGGCTTCAACGCTCTGCTGAAGGTGGTCGAGGAGCCCCCGGAGCATCTGAAGTTCATCTTCGCGACCACCGAGCCCGAGAAGGTCATCGGGACCATCCGGTCCAGGACGCACCACTACCCGTTCCGTCTCGTGCCGCCGGGCACACTTCGGGAGTACCTGGCGGAGGTGTGCGGCCGAGAGGGCATCCCCGTCGAGGACGGAGTGCTGCCGCTCGTCGTGCGCGCCGGGGCCGGGTCCGTGCGTGACTCCATGTCCGTCATGGACCAGCTGCTCGCCGGCGCGGCCGAGGACGGTGTGACGTATGCCATGGCCACCTCCCTCCTCGGATACACGGACGGGTCGCTGCTCGACTCGATCGTGGACGCCTTCGCCTCGGGTGACGGCGCCGCGGCTTTCGAGGTCGTGGACCGCGTCATCGAGGGCGGGAACGACCCGCGCAGGTTCGTGGCCGATCTCCTGGAGCGGCTGCGGGACCTGTTGATCCTCGCCGCCGTTCCGGACGCGGGCACCAAGGGCCTGATCGACGCGCCCGCCGACGTCGTGGAGCGCATGCAGGCGCAGGCGTCCGTCTTCGGCGCTGCCGAGCTCAGCCGCGCGGCCGACCTGGTGAACACCGGACTGACCGAGATGCGCGGCGCCACGTCCCCGCGGCTCCAGCTGGAGCTGATCTGCGCCCGCGTGCTGCTTCCCGCCGCCTTCGACGACGAGCGGTCCGTGCAGGCCCGGCTCGACCGGCTGGAGCGCGGCGCGACGTTCTCGGCGGGCGGGCCGGCGCCCGCCATGGGATACGTCCCCGGTCCCGAGGCCCAGGCGCACGCCCCGGTGCCGCCCGGTGGCGGTCCCGCGGCGGCGCGCGCCGCCGTACGGCCCGAGGCGGCTCCGCCCGCACCGGTCCCGGCCGCTCCGGTGGCCGCGCCCGCACCGCCGCCCGCATCCGCGCCCGCCGCCCCTCAGGCGCAGCCGGCCGCCGAGCCCGCGCCTGCCCGTCCCGGCGCCTGGCCGGGCGCGACCGGTGGCGGCGGAGCCCCGGAGGCACCGCGGCGGCCCGGCGGCTGGCCCACCGCCTCCGCCCCCGGTCAGGGCGCACAGCCCGCCGCCCCCCAGCCACCGCGGACCCCGGAGCCCGCGCCCCCCGGCCCCGCCGCTGCCGCGCCCGCACCGGGCCCTGTCATGTCTCAGGGCGCCGGCCAGGTACGGAACATGTGGCCGGACATCCTGGAGGCCGTGAAGAACCGGCGCCGCTTCACCTGGATCCTCCTCAGCCAGAACGCGCAGGTGGCGGGCTTCGACGGCACCACGCTCCAGCTCGGCTTCATCAATGCCGGCGCCCGGGACAACTTCGCGAGCAGTGGCAGCGAGGACGTCCTGAAGCAGGCGCTCGCCGAGCAGTTCAACGTGCAGTGGAAGGTCGAGGCGATCGTCGATCCGTCCGGCGGCGCGGGCGGAGGGCCCGGCGGCGGCCAGCCCGGCTCCGGCGGCTACGGCGGCCAGTCCTCGGGCGGGTCGGGAGGCTACGGCGGGCAGTCCGGTGCCGGCGGCGGTTACGGCGGGCAGGGCGGCTACGGACAGAGCAGGCCACCCGCCGCCGCTCCGGCCCCGCCCGCCCCGGCGGCCCCCGCACCCCGGCCCGCCCCGTCGACTCCGTCCACGCCTCCTCAGGCGGCCGCGCCGCAGTCGGCCCCCGAGCCGGTCCGCCCGGCGGAGACATACAGTCCGCCGCCGCCCCCACCGGTCTCGCTGGAGGACGACGTCCCGGAGGAGGACGATCCGGATCTCGTCGACTCGGCGCTCTCCGGGCACGACCTGATCGTGCGCGAGCTCGGCGCGACGGTCGTGGAGGAATATACGAACGAGTAGCGGGCCTGCCCTCACAGGCCCGTACGACGCTGTGGGGCGCACGGCGGTTAGGCTTGCGCCCGTGAAGGTCCTCGTCATCGGCGGCGGCGCCCGCGAACACGCCCTGTGCCGCTCTCTGTCCCTCGATCCCGACGTCACCGCTCTGTACTGCGCGCCCGGAAACGCCGGTATCGCCGAGGTCGCCGAGCTGCACCCCGTCGACCCGCTGGACGGCCCGGCCGTCGCGCGGCTCGCCACCGTCCTCGGCGCCGAGCTCGTCGTGGTCGGCCCGGAGGCGCCGCTCGTCGCCGGTGTCGCCGACCAGGTCCGCGCCGCGGGGATCCCGTGCTTCGGCCCGTCGGGTGCCGCGGCGCAGCTGGAGGGCTCCAAGGCCTTCGCCAAGGACGTGATGGCCGGGGCGGGAGTGCCCACGGCCCGCAGCTACGTCTGCACCACCCCCGAGGAGATCGACGAGGCGCTCGACGCCTTCGGCGCCCCGTACGTGGTCAAGGACGACGGGCTCGCCGCCGGCAAGGGCGTCGTGGTCACGAGTGACCTGGAGCAGGCCCGCGAACACGCGCTCGCGTGCGGCCGGGTCGTCATCGAGGAGTACCTCGACGGCCCCGAGGTCTCGCTCTTCGCCATCACCGACGGCGAGACGGTCGTGCCTCTGAGGCCCGCCCAGGACTTCAAGCGCGCGCTCGACGGCGACGAGGGCCCGAACACCGGCGGCATGGGCGCGTACTCGCCGCTGCCGTGGGCCGACCCCAAGCTGGTCGACGAGGTCATGGACACCGTCCTCCAGCCGACGGTCGACGAGATGCGCCGCCGCGGCACGCCCTTCTCCGGGCTGCTGTACGCGGGGCTCGCGATCACGTCGCGCGGTGTGCGGGTCATCGAGTTCAATGCGCGCTTCGGCGACCCGGAGACGCAGGTCGTGCTCGCCCGGCTGAAGACGCCGCTGGCCGGGGTCCTGCTCGCCTCGGCGAACGGAACGCTGGACACCTTCCCTCCGCTCACGTGGCGTGACGACGCGGCCGTGACCGTCGTCGTCGCGTCCCACAACTACCCGGGCACGCCGCGCACCGGCGACCCGATCGGGGGTCTCGACGAGGTCGCCGCCGAGGACGCGCCGCACGCGTACGTCCTGCACGCCGGTACCAAGCGCGACGGCGACGCGATCGTGAGCGCCGGCGGCCGGGTGCTGTCGGTGACGGCGACGGGCAAGGACCTGGCCGAGGCGCGCGAGCGCGCGTACCGCGCGGTGTCGCGCATCCGCCTGGAGGGCTCCCAGCACCGGACGGACATCGCCCGCGCCGCCGCGGGGGGCTGACCGGCGGGGCCGTTCCGGCTCCCGCACACGAGCGCACCTTCTTCCCGGACGGGGCCCGGCGACGCACAGCGCGCCGGGCCCCGTCCGTATGCCGGATCCGGTCGAACCGTCCACGCCCGGCTCCGTCGCCACCGTCGCGTGCGGTAAAGCGCCGACCTCGCGCGTACGCCCGGTAACACCGGCCCGACCTGCGCTTCCACGCTTCGGTCCGCTGCCGTCCGCCGCGTCCGATGCATTGCCCAAAGCCATTCCATCGAGTGATGGCTGAGCCATCCGGATGACGGTCGCCGAAGCCCCAACTAGGGTGCGGCGCAGGGGTTCCGGCACTTGGCCCACCGGCATTGCGATGTCAGTGGGCGGTGCCACAGTGGGGGAGTGACCAACACCGTCGCAGGGCAGAGGGGGTGACGTCCGGTCGTGACCGGTACCGCTATCGGGGAGTCGGTGGGCGCTCGTGGCGCCCGTTCCAAGGCCTTCGCCGTGCTGCGTGTCCGCGGCTGGGCGGCGGCCGTGGCGCTGCTCCCCACGGCCGTCACCGTGATTCTGCTGGCCGGCGGTGCGACGGGGAGGATGAGCGGTGCGGGCTGGGACACCGCGCGCTGGACGGTGACCGCGTGCGCTGTGGTCGTGCTGCTCGCGGCCGCTGCCGTCGCCGCGGTGATCGCCCGGGCCGCCCCCGCGCTCAGCCCGACCGTGGAGCTCCCGGAGCGCTCGGCCCCCGATCTGTACCGGCTGGTCCACGACCTGGCCGAGCGCCTCGACGTGCCCGCGCCGTCCGCGCTCGCGCTCACTCCCGACTGCGACAGCTGGCTCGAGGACCGCACGCACCCGGCGCACGCGATATCCGGGGCCAGGCGGCGCCCGGGCGAGGCGCCGGTCCTGGTCATCGGCTCGCCCTTCCTGTGGTGGATGCGGGTCGCCGAGCTGCGGGCGGTGCTCGGCCCGGTCGTCGCGGGCACCAGCCTCGCCGCCGACCCCGACATAGCCGCCGCCCGCCGGTTCGTGCGGGGCCTGGACGCGGCGGTCGCCGACGCGGCCGACCCCGGGGAATGGTCCATACGCAGGCCGCTGTCCCTCGTGACCGGCCGGATAGCCCGGCTTCTGCTGCGCGGCTGTCAGCTGCACGCGGCCGAGATGGAGCGCTGGGTCGCGGCCGCCGCGTCCGAGCGGGCACAGGGTGTGGACTACGGTCTGCGGATCGTCGCCCAGGAGCAGGTGGGCCTCGCCTACGCGGGCTGGGACAGGCTGCTGACCCGCGTCGCCCTGCCCGCCTGGCACATGGGCCGCTGGCCCTCGCGGCTGGACGCGGGCGTCGTGGCGGCGCTGACCGAGCTCTCCCGGCGTGACCGTCTCGCCGAGGGCTTCACCTCGCGGCTGGGCGAGCGTCCCGCCTGCGACCTGCTGGAGGAGCCCGGCACCGTGGACGAGGCGGCGTCGCTGCTGGCGGCGCGGCTGTTCCACGGCGGCCCTGCCGAGGGCGGCCCCGACTGGTCCCCGGTGGACTGGCAGCACTATCCCCGCGAGGTCGTCGACCGCAAGTGGCGTACGGAAGCGGCCCGTATCCACCGGGTCCTCGACGAGCTGGGAGTGCCGCCCGCGACCGGGCCCGAGGGGCCGACCCTCGCCCGCGTGATCGAGCATCTGTCGCAACAGCCCGGCGGTGCGGCGAGCGACGATCTCGCGGCCGCGCTCACCGCCCGTACGGCCCGCGAGGAGGCGGCACGTGAGCCGACGCGGGCCCAGGGCCGGCCGGCGGCCGCCCTGGACGGCGCGGGGGACGTGCTGGCCCTGTGGGGCGGGGACCCGCTGCCGCTGTTCCCGCTCCAGCCGCCGCGCAGCGGCCGTGACCTGCTCGCCGACCATGTCGTCGCGATGGTGTGCTGCACGGCGATCGACACCGTGGGGGCGGCGCCCGGCCTGGACTGGCTGGACGGCCCGGCGCTGCTGATCGACGGCGAGCGGCGGGCCGACCTCATGGCGCCCGTGCTGAGCCTGGTGGAGGACGGCGACGCGCAGCCGCTGCGCGTCTGGCTGGGTTCCCTCGGCGTCCGGCCGGAGAAGCCGGTGCGCCTCGCCTGAGCCGCGTCGGCGCCCTGCCACCCATGGCTCGCCCCCGGCCGCGGCCCCTCTCGTACGGAACGATCTCTTCACCTTCACGTCTATTCGCGACGAACGGTGACGGAGTGCGTGCGTTATGTGATGTGCTGGAGACCGGCGCTGAACAGGTCGGCGCATCGACGATGTACCGGGGCACCGAGGGAGGGCGCGGCATGGGGGCGGAGCAGATCCGGCGATGGGAATCGGGCGCTCTCGCCCACGCCGTCAGCGATCCCTTCGGCCAGGGCCCGCTGCCCTGGCTGCGCGGCGGTGAGCACTACTTCGGCGACACCGGCCAGGTCGTCCCCTGGTACGCCGACCCGGCGCTGGCCCGCGGCGGCTCCGGCCGCCCGCGCACCGCCGACGACGTACGCCGCCAGATCAAGGGCTTCGTGTCGCCCGGGGCCGCCGCGCCCGGCGAGGCGATCGATTTCCACATCACCGTGGACCCGCCGCAGCAGTTCTCGGTCGACATCTACCGCATCGGTCACTACGGCGGCGACGGCGCCGCCAAGATCACCACGAGTCCGCGGCTGTCCGGCATCGTCCAGCCGCCCCCGCTCACCGCCGACCGCACCGTCTCGTGCCACCACTGGTGGCTCTCGTGGCGGCTGCAGATCCCCTCGTACTGGTCGATCGGCGCGTACGTCGCCGTGCTGACCACCCTCGACGGCCACCGCTCCCACATCCCCTTCACGGTCCGCGACGACCACCCGGCCGACCTGCTGCTGCTCCTGCCCGACGTCACGTGGCAGGCGTACAACCTCTATCCGGAGGACGGCCGCACCGGCGCGAGCCTGTATCACGCGTGGGACGAGAACGGCCGGCTCCTCGGCGAGGAGGACGCCGCCGTCACCGTCTCCTTCGACCGCCCCTACGCAGGGGCCGGCCTGCCCCTGCACGTCGGCCACGCCTACGACTTCATCCGCTGGGCCGAGCGGTACGGCTACGACCTCGCCTACGCCGACACCCGCGATCTGCACGCGGGCCGCATCGATCCCTCCCGCTACCGCGGCCTGGTCTTCCCCGGCCACGACGAGTACTGGTCGGCGCCCATGCGCCACGCTGCCGAGACCGCCCGCGACCGCGGCACCTCGCTGGTCTTCCTCTCGGCCAACACCATGTACTGGCAGGTCGAGCTCGCTCCCTCTCCGTCCGGTATGCCCGAGCGCCTGATGACCTGCCGCAAGCGCCGCGGCCCCGGCAAACCGGCCCTGTGGCGCGAGGTCGACCGGTCAGAGCAGCTGCTGCTGGGCATCCAGTACGCGGGCCGGGTCCCGGAGCCCTCCCCCCTGGTCGTGCGCAACGCGGACCACTGGCTGTGGGAGGCGACCGGCGCGGGAGAGGGCGACGAACTGCCCGGTCTGGTCGCGGGCGAGGCCGATCGCTACTTCCCGCGCACCGCGCTCCCGGAGCACGTCAGCCGCATCCTGCTCGCGCACTCGCCGTACGAGGACGGCGACGGCGTGGTGCGCCACCAGGAGACGTCGCTGTACCGGGCTCCCTCCGGCGCTCTGGTCTTCGCGTCGGGGACCTTCGCCTGGTCACCGGCCCTGGACCGGCCCGGCCACGTGGACCCCCGCATCCAGCGCGCGACGGCCAACCTCCTCGACCGCATCTGCAAACGCGACTAGGCGACGATCCGGCGCGTCCGGCACCCCTGCTCAGGAGACTCCCGCCCGCATACGGGACAATCGGAGCCGTTGTACGTAACCACGGGGAGGAACCGTGTCCGGATTCGTCGAAAAGCCCGAGCCGATCCAGGTGCCCGGCCTGATGCACGTGCACACCGGCAAGGTGCGCGACCTGTACCGGAACGAGGCGGGCGACCTCGTGATGGTCGCCAGTGACCGCATGTCCGCCTACGACTGGGTGCTCCCCACGGAGATCCCCGACAAGGGCCGGGTGCTCACCCGCCTGTCCCTGTGGTGGTTCGAGCAGTTGCAGGACCTCGTCCCGAACCATGTGCTGTCCACCGACCTGCCCGCCGGCGCCCCCGCCGACTGGGAGGGCCGCACCCTGATCTGCAAGTCGCTGAACATGGTCCCGGTCGAGTGCGTGGCCCGCGGCTATCTGACCGGCTCCGGCCTCGTCGAGTACGAGCAGACCCGTACGGTCTGCGGTCTGGCACTCCCCGAGGGCCTCGTCGACGGCTCCGAGCTGCCGGCCCCGATCTTCACGCCGGCCACCAAGGCGGCCGTCGGCGACCACGACGAGAACGTCAGCTACGAGGAGGTCGTCCGCCAGGTCGGCGCGGAGACGGCCGCCCACCTGCGCCGCACGACCCTCGACGTGTACGCGCGCGCCCGCGACATCGCCCGTGAGCGGGGCATCATCCTGGCCGACACGAAGTTCGAGTTCGGCTTCGACGGGGAGACCCTGGTCATCGCGGACGAGGTGCTGACCCCGGACTCCTCCCGCTTCTGGCCCGCGGCTTCCTGGGAGCCGGGCCACGCGCAGCCGTCGTACGACAAGCAGTATGTGCGTGACTGGCTGACGTCCCCGGTCTCCGGCTGGGACCGCAGGAGCGAGCAGCCGCCGCCCGCGCTGCCGCAGGACGTCGTGGACGCGACCCGGTCCAAGTACCTGGAGGCGTACGAGCTGCTGACCGGGACGGCCTGGCAGTAACGGCACACGAAGAAGCCCCCGGCGAGATCGCCGGGGGCTTCTTCATCTGAGCGGACGACGAGATTCGAACTCGCGACCCTCACCTTGGCAAGGTGATGCTCTACCAACTGAGCCACGTCCGCATGCGCCGTAGCGCGGAGACCACTATACCCAAACTCGCGGCCGGGTGAGACATACGGCCGTACGGATCCCTGGCCAGTGCCTCGCCGGGCTCGCCTGAGGGGAGGACCGGTCGGCGGTTCCGGGATCACGGGCGGGCCCAAGTGCCGGTCCTCGGACGGCCGGAGGCGGTCACTCGGCGCCAGGGGCACGGTCGAGGGGCGCTGGGCGCCGAAGTCCCCTGTACGCCGATTTCTGTGGGGACCGTCACACGGGAAGTCGTCCCGAATCGGAGAACGACGAAGGCCCTGGTCATATCGACCAGGGCCTTCGCTCTCGGAGCGGACGACGAGATTCGAACTCGCGACCCTCACCTTGGCAAGGTGATGCTCTACCAACTGAGCCACGTCCGCATTGCTGCCGCTCGGCTCTCACCGGGCGGTGCGTTCACCACTGTACCTGATCCACATCAGTGGACGGTAATAGTGGTGCAGAGCGGGTGACAGGAATTGCACACTGCGCCTTCCCCCTGGAAGGGGGATGTTCTGCTACTGAACTACACCCGCATGCTCGGTGGGCCGGGCCTTTTCGGCCTTGCCCCTCGGCGTGCTCCAGACTCTAGCCGATCACCAGGGGTGCAGTGCAACTCGCTGCGCCGGCGCCCGCGTCCGGGCGGCGCGCGACGGCCTGCCGGGCCGACGGCTCAACTGGCCTCGCGGAACGCCTCGTAGACACGCTTGGGGATGCGACCCCGGGCCGGCACGTCCATCTTGCGCGACTGTGCCCAGGCGCGGACGGCGGCCGGGGACGGCTCGAGCGCGGTGTGCCGGTACGAGATGCGCGACTTGTCGCGCTTGGTGACGTTCGTCATCTTTCGGCCCGCTGCCACGTACGGGGCCAGGGCCTTGCGCAGTTTCTTTGCGTTGGACGTATTGAGGTCGATCTCGTACGACTTCCCGTCGAGGCCGAACATGACCGTTTCCGCCGCTTCTCCTCCGTCGATGTCGTCGGAGAGCGTGACCACTACTCGCTGAGCCACGGATATCGGTCCTTTCACTGCGGTATCACCGGTTCTGACGTGCGGTGATACCGGCTTTTCGGCTACCGAGGGGCAATGCTGCTTTCCTCTGTATTCCTTTGTACAGCGCATGGCCACGCATTGTGAAGCCCCGGCAATTTTCTGCGCGTGTCCGCCACAAAGGCGTCCGGGATTCTTATCCGGGATTTTACGGCGGGGCCCTCAGGTATCTACTCGCGTAGATTTTCGGGCCGGGTACGCTGAGGGAACCGCCCTCGCAACACACCACCGGGAGTGCCCGTGGCTCGCGTCGTAGTCGACGTCATGCTCAAGCCCGAGATCCTCGACCCCCAGGGACAGGCGGTGCAGCGTGCACTGCCCCGGCTGGGATTCGACGGGATCGCGGACGTCCGTCAGGGAAAGCGCTTCGAGCTGGAGGTGGACGGGCCGGTCGACGACGCCGCCCTCGCCCGCATCCATGAGATGGCCGAAACGTTCCTCGCCAACACCGTCATCGAGGACTTCGTCGTGAAGGTGGAGTCGTGACCGCTCGTATCGGAGTCGTCACCTTCCCCGGGACGCTCGACGACCGGGACGCGCTGCGTGCCGTGCGCCTCGCGGGTGCCGAGCCGGTCTCGCTGTGGCACCGCGACAAGGACCTCAAGCAGGTCGACGCGGTCGTCCTCGCCGGCGGTTTCTCCTACGGCGACTATCTGCGCGCGGGTGCCATCTCGCGGTTCTCGCCGGTGATGGAGACGATCATCGAGCAGGCGAAGGCCGGTATGCCGGTCCTCGGCATCTGCAACGGCTTCCAGATCCTCACCGAGTCGCATCTGCTGCCGGGCGCGATGCTGCGCAACAATCATCTGCACTTCATCTGCCGCGACCAGAAGCTGCGGGTGGAGAACGCGGACAGCGCGTGGACCGCCGACTACGAGGCGGGACAGGAGATCTCCGTACCGCTGAAGAACATCGACGGCCGTTACGTCGCCGATGAGCGCACGCTCGACGAGCTGGAGGCAGAGGGCCGTGTCGCCTTCCGCTACCTCGACGGCAACCCGAACGGTTCGCTGCGTGACATCGCCGGCATCACGAACGCCGCGGGCAACGTGGTCGGCCTGATGCCGCACCCGGAGCACGCAGTGGAGCCGCTGATCGGTACGGGCCGTACCGACGGGCTCGGATTCTTCACCTCGATCCTGAAGAAGTTGGTCGCAGCATGACCCTCGACACCGTCAAGCACGCAACCGAGACCCCCGAGGCCGACCAGCCCTGGAAGGAGCTCGGCCTCAAGGAGGACGAGTACGCGCGCATCCGCGAGATCCTCGGCCGCCGTCCGACGGGCGCCGAGCTCGCGATGTACTCCGTGATGTGGTCGGAGCACTGCTCGTACAAGAGCAGCAAGGTGCATCTGAAGCAGTTCGGAGAGAAGACGCCGGAGAACGACGCCATGCTCGTCGGGATCGGCGAGAACGCGGGCGTCGTCGACGTGGGTCAGGGTTACGCGGTCACCTTCAAGGTGGAGTCGCACAACCACCCTTCGTACATCGAGCCCTACCAGGGTGCGGCCACGGGCGTGGGCGGCATCGTCCGCGACATCCTGGCGATGGGCGCCCGCCCGGTCGCGGTGGTCGACCCGCTGCGGTTCGGTGCGGCGGACCACCCGGACACCAAGCGGGTGCTGCCGGGCGTCGTCGCCGGCATCGGCGGCTACGGCAACTGCCTGGGCCTGCCGAACATCGGCGGCGAGGTCGTCTTCGACGAGTGCTACCAGGGCAACCCGCTGGTCAACGCCGGCTGCATCGGCGTGATGAAGCACGAGGACATCCACCTCGCCAAGGCGTCCGGCCCCGGCAACAAGGTGATCCTTTACGGCGCCCGTACCGGCGGTGACGGCATCGGCGGCGTCTCGGTCCTCGCGTCCGAGACCTTCGACGACACCAAGCCCACCAAGCGCCCTGCGGTGCAGGTCGGTGACCCGTTCCAGGAGAAGCTCCTGATCGAGTGCACGCTCGAGATCTTCAAGGAGAAGCTCGTCGCGGGCATCCAGGACCTCGGCGGCGCGGGTCTGTCCTGCGCCACGAGCGAGCTCGCATCCGCCGGCAGCGGCGGTATGCGGGTCGAGCTGGACACCGTGCCGCTGCGTGATGCGACGCTCTCGCCGGAGGAGATCCTCATGAGCGAGTCGCAGGAGCGGATGTGCGCGATCGTCGAGCCGCAGCACGTCGAGCGGTTCCTGGAGATCTGCGAGAAGTGGGACGTCATCGCCACCGTGATCGGTGAGGTGACCGAGGGCGACCACCTGGAGATCTTCTGGCACGGCGAGCTGATCGTGGACGTGCCGCCGGGCACCGTCGCGCACGAGGGCCCGACGTACCACCGCCCCTACGCCCGCCCGTCCTGGCAGGACGCGCTGCAGGCCGATGACGCGAACCAGCTGCCCCGCCCGCAGAACGCGGAGGAGCTGCGTGCGCAGGTCCTGAAGCTGGTGGCGTCTCCGAACCAGGCGTCGAAGGCGTGGATCACGGACCAGTACGACCGGTTCGTGCAGGGCAACACCGTGCTGGCCCAGCCCGAGGACGCGGGCATGGTCCGCATCGACGAGGAGTCGAACCTCGGTGTGGCGATGGCGACGGACGGAAACGGCCGCTACGCCAAGCTCGACCCCTACACGGGCGCGCAGCTGGCGCTGGCGGAGGCCTACCGCAATGTGGCCGCCTCCGGTGCCAAGCCGCTCGCGATCTCCGACTGCCTGAACTTCGGCTCCCCCGAGGACCCGGATGTGATGTGGCAGTTCGCCGAGGCCACCCGCGGTCTCGCGGACGGCTGTCTGCAGCTGGGCACGCCGGTCACCGGCGGCAACGTCTCGCTCTACAACCAGACCGGCGAGACCGCGATCCACCCCACCCCGGTGGTGGCGGTGCTGGGCGTGATCGACGACGTCAACCGCCGCACCCCGATCGCGTTCGCCGAGGAGGGGCAGCTGCTCTACCTCCTCGGAGACACCCGCGAGGAGTTCGGCGGCTCCGCCTGGTCCCAGGTCGTGCACAACCACCTGGGCGGGCTGCCCCCGCAGGTGGACCTGGACCGGGAGAAGCTGCTGGCGGAGATCCTGATCTCGGCCTCCCGCGACGGCATGATCGACGCGGCGCACGACCTGTCCGACGGCGGCCTGGTCCAGGCCGTGGTGGAGTCCTGCCTGCGCGGCGGCAACGGCGCACGCCTGGTCGTCCCCGACGGGCTGGACGCGTTCACGTTCCTGCTCAGCGAGTCGGCCGGCCGCGCGGTCGTCGCCGTCCCGCGCAGCGAGGAACTCCGCTTCACCGACATGTGCGGCGCCCGCGGCCTGCCCGCCACCCGCATCGGCGTCGTCGACGGCGACACGGTCGAGGTCCAGGGCCAGTTCGGCATCCCGCTGAACGAACTCCGCACCGCACACGAGGAGACCATTCCGGGTCTGCTCGTCTGAGACGCGTGCCCCGAAGCCCCCGCCCGGTCCGACCGGGCGAGGGCTTCTGCGGTGCGTGCTCGAGGGAAGGCCGCTCGCCCGGTGCGGCGCGGGGCGGGCGTGCGCGGCGATGGCCAGGAGTGCACCGTCGAACGGCCCCGTGTCGTACCCACCCCGTAAGGTCGGCGTCATGCCACCGGCCAAGAAGCGTCTGCGTACGTACGACTCCGCCAAGGTCCGGGCCGCCGTGCTGGCCCAGTTCGGGCATGTCCGGGACGTCGCGGCCGTGCTGACGCCCCAGCAGCTGGAGCTGCCCACCCGGCTCGGGGACTGGACCGTACGGGAGCTCGTCGCACACCTCGCCATGGCGGTCGGCGCCGTCCCCCGCTACCTCGCGCTGCCCGAGCCGGCCCGGCAGGACGTCGCGCTGCTCGACTGGCCTTTCGCGACGGTGACGGCCGCAGGGCAGGTCGACCTGGACACCCGGGAGCTGGCCGCCGGTGACCTCGGCGAGCTGTACGCGCGCACGGCCGAGCGCGTCGGCGAGCTGCTGCCGCTCGTGTCGGACGAGCGGCTGGTGCCGACGCGGTTCGGGGCCATGCGGCTCGGGGACTTCCTCGTCACCCGCACCGTCGAGCTGGTCGTCCACACCGACGACCTGGCCGACGCGACCGGCCTGGACGTCCCGTACGACCGGCAGGCGCTCGCCGCCTGCACCCGGCTGCTCGCCGACGCGCTCGCGGTCAAGGCGCCCGGGGCGTCGACGGAGGTGCGGATTCCGCCGTTCGCCGTCGTCCAGTGCGTGGAGGGCCCCCGGCACACGCGGGGGACGCCGCCCAATGTCGTCGAGACCGACCCGCTGACCTGGATCCGGCTCGCCACCGGGCGCACGGGCTGGCGGGAGGCGCTGGAGGCCGCGAAGGTCAGCGCGAGCGGGGAGCGCGCGGACCTCGGAGGGCTCCTGCCGATCCTCGCCTGACCGGCGGTCCGGGGGAACCGGCCGCGGGGCCGCCCCGTCCCAGGGATATGCGCTACCAGCTGAGCATTCCTGTCACCGCCCTGGCCCTTCTGGCCCTGGCCGCCTGCGGCACGGAGCGGGGAGGCGGGGCCGGCAGCGGCGACACCGTTGCACCTGACGTTCCTCTCGCCGGCGTGCGCTGGTCCGTGGAGAGCGTGAGCGTCGACGGCACGAAGACCGCTTCCCCGTCCGACGCGTATGTGGAGATCACCGACAAGGGCCGGGCGCAGGGCAACTACGGTTGCAACCACTTCGGCGCCGACATCACGGTCGAGGGCGACACCGTGACGGTCGGCCCCGGCGAGGTGACCGAGATGGCCTGCGACAAGAAGATCCAGGGCTTCGAGGACGCCCTGCGCGCCGCGTTCTCCGGCAAGCTCAAGGCGAAACTCACCGACGGCAGGCTCACCCTCACCACCGAGAAGGGCGACACGATCGCACTGACCGCCGAGCGGCCCTCCCCGCTGATCGGCACCAAGTGGACCGTGGACTCCCTGGTGGCGGACGAGACGGCCACCTCTCTGCCCGCCGGCACCGAGGGCAAGGCGCATCTGACCATCGCCGAGGACGGCACCGTCGGCGGCAGCCTCGGCTGCAACCGTTTCACCAGCACCGCGAAGGTCTCCGGGGACTCGATCACCTTCGGCCGCCTCGCCTCCACGCGGAAGCTGTGTCCTGGCCCGGTGATGGATCTGGAGCGCGAGCTGGTCCAGGTCCTGAAGCAGGGGACGGTGAAGTACGAGGTGAAGCACCGCGCCCTGACCCTCACCGCGTCCAACGGCAAGGGTCTGGCGGCGTACGCGGACATGCGCTGATCGGCCGGGATCGCGCGGCGCAGCACACAGAGGGACATACCCGCCACAACCGGGCGTCGGCGGGGTGCCGGGAGAGGCGGGAGAGGGGCCGGGTGGTGCCCGGAATGTCGGAAAATGCTCCCCGCTGCCGACGGGGCCGGATGTGAACTAGCGCACGCGGCCACAGGTGGCGCTCGCGACACCGGCCAGGTCGGCGCGGCGGCGCTCCACGCGTGTGACCGCACGGTCACCGCGGGGCTGCACGGCCCAGGAGCCCGGCCGTGACCGGCCAGGTGCGTCAACGATCGTCCCGGCATGCGGACGCCGGAATGGACGATTTGGCGATCTTCCCAAGCCGCCCCGACGGCGGTACGGGCACTGCCGATTCCTGCCTCCGGCGCTGCGTGGAGGCCGCTCGGCGGGCTCCCGGAATGAGGTTGCGAGGCATCCCCAATTCGGACCAGTGGTCGATCTCGCCTACACTCGGTTGTGTGCCACGTGGTGACGGACGACTCAACCACGACCTGCTCCCCGGTGAGAAGGGCCCCCAGGACGCTTGCGGCGTCTTCGGTGTCTGGGCTCCGGGTGAAGAGGTCGCGAAGCTCACTTACTTCGGGCTCTACGCCCTCCAACATCGAGGCCAGGAATCCGCGGGAATCGCGGTCAGCAACGGCTCTCAGATCCTCGTCTTCAAGGACATGGGCCTCGTGTCCCAGGTCTTCGACGAGACCTCTCTCGGCTCCCTGACCGGTCATATCGCGGTCGGTCACGCCCGCTACTCGACCACGGGCGCCTCCGTGTGGGAGAACGCGCAGCCGACCTTCCGGGCCACGGCCCACGGCTCGATCGCGCTCGGCCACAACGGAAACCTGGTCAACACGGCGCAGCTGGCCGAGATGGTCGCCGAGCTCCCCAAGGAGAACGGCCGGGCCACCCAGGTCGCCGCGACCAACGACACCGATCTGGTCACCGCTCTGCTCGCCGGACAGGTCGACGAGGACGGCAAGCCGCTGACGATCGAGGAGGCGGCCGCCAAGGTCCTTCCCGACGTCCGGGGCGCCTTCTCGCTCGTCTTCATGGACGAGGGCACCCTCTACGCGGCCCGTGACCCCCAGGGCATCCGCCCGCTGGTCCTCGGCCGTCTCGACCGCGGCTGGGTCGTCGCCTCGGAGAGCGCCGCTCTCGACATCTGCGGCGCGAGCTTCGTCCGCGAGATCGAGCCCGGCGAGCTCATCGCCATCGACGAGAACGGCATCCGCACCTCTCGCTTCGCAGAAGCGAAGCCCAAGGGCTGTGTCTTCGAGTACGTCTACCTGGCGCGTCCCGACACCGACATCGCCGGCCGGAACGTCTACCTCTCCCGGGTCGAAATGGGCCGGAAACTGGCCAAGGAAGCCCCGGTCGAGGCCGACCTCGTCATAGCGACGCCGGAGTCCGGTACGCCCGCCGCGATCGGCTACGCCGAGGCCAGCGGCATCCCGTACGGCTCCGGCCTGGTGAAGAACGCCTACGTCGGCCGCACCTTCATCCAGCCCTCGCAGACGATCCGCCAACTGGGCATCCGCCTGAAGCTGAACCCGCTGAAGGAAGTCATCCGCGGCAAGCGGCTGGTCGTCGTGGACGACTCGATCGTCCGCGGCAACACCCAGCGGGCCCTGGTCAAGATGCTCCGCGAGGCCGGCGCCGCCGAGGTCCACATCCGGATCTCGTCCCCGCCGGTGAAGTGGCCCTGCTTCTTCGGCATCGACTTCGCCACCCGCGCCGAGCTCATCGCCAACGGCATGTCGATCGAGGAGATCGGCAAGTCGCTGGGCGCCGACTCCCTCGCGTACATCTCCATCGACGGCATGATCGAGGCGACCACCATCGCCAAGCCGAACCTCTGCCGCGCCTGCTTCGACGGCGAGTACCCGATGGAGCTGCCCGACCCCGAGCTGCTCGGCAAGCAGCTCCTGGAGACCGAGCTTGCGGGTGGCGCCGACGCCGCCGACGCGCTCCGTCGGCCGTAATCCCCGCTCCAACGCAGTCACGACACGAAAGCTCTCAACCTCATGAGTGAGACCACCGGTGCCAGCTACGCAGCCGCGGGCGTCGACATCGATGCGGGTGACCGCGCTGTCGAGCTGATGAAGGAGTGGGTGAAGAAGACGCAGCGCCCGGAGGTTCTGGGCGGTCTGGGTGGCTTCGCCGGCCTCTTCGACGCCTCGGCCCTGAAGCGTTACGAGCGTCCGCTGCTGGCGTCCGCGACGGACGGTGTGGGCACGAAGGTCGACATCGCCCGGCGGATGGGCGTGTACGACACGATCGGGCACGACCTGGTCGCGATGGTCATGGACGACATCGTGGTGTGCGGCGCGGAGCCGCTGTTCATGACGGACTACATCTGTGTGGGCAAGGTGCAGCCGGAGCGGGTGGCCGGGATCGTCAAGGGCATCGCCGAGGGCTGTGTGCTGGCCGGTACGGCGCTGGTCGGCGGTGAGACGGCCGAGCACCCGGGTCTGCTGGGGCCGGACGACTTCGACGTGGCCGGTGCGGGCACGGGTGTGGTGGAGGCGGACCGGCTGCTGGGTCCGGATCGTATCCGGACGGGTGACGTGGTCGTGGCGATGGCGTCGTCGGGGCTTCACTCCAACGGGTACTCGCTGGTGCGGCATGTGCTGTTCGACCGGGCGGGGATGTCGCTGGAGCAGCAGGTCGAGGAGTTCGGCCGGACGCTGGGCGAGGAACTGCTGGAGCCCACCAAGATCTACTCGCTGGACTGTCTGGCGCTGACCCGGACGACCGAGGTGCACGCGTTCAGTCACATCACCGGCGGCGGGCTCGCGGCGAACCTGGCGCGGGTGATCCCGGACGGTCTGCACGCGGTGGTCGACCGTTCGACGTGGACCCCCGGCGCGGTGTTCGACCTCGTCGGCCGGGCCGGTGACGTGGAGCGGCTGGAGCTGGAGAAGACCCTGAACATGGGCGTCGGCATGATGGCCGTCGTCCCGGCGGAGTCCGTCGAGGTCGCGCTGACCACCCTCGCCGACCGCGGCGTGGACGCCTGGGTCGCGGGCGAGATCATCGAGCGCGGTGACCGTGCCACGGGTGCCGAGCTGACCGGCGACTACGCAAGCTGAACAGCACAGAACCCGGTCCGGGGCAGGCCCCGGACCGGGTCGGTGAGTACAGCGTCAAGCGCCGCGGCGCTGTGACGACGGGCCGGACTCGTCGTCCTCGTCCTCGTCGTCGTTGTACATGTCCGCGTACCGCGCGTACGGGTCGTCTTCCTCGTCGTCGTCCTCGAACGGCTCGCCGTTCGGCGGCTGGCTCGAAATCGGACTCGAAGTCGATGCGCCCAGCTCGTTGGCCAGACGCGACAGGTCAGTCCCGCCGCTGTTGTACTTCAGCTGGCGGGCGACCTTTGTCTGCTTGGCCTTGGCCCGGCCGCGCCCCATGGCTCGACCCCCTCGGTGACGGGGCTCGACGGCCCCAGAGTCTTGACACGCGTTCATGAGTCGGAACGGGCTCTCCGTGAAGAGCTCGGTCCGTAGGGCTTCAACGGTACCTGCTTCCGCGGCCATACGGTACGCCGCCCGCATGAGGTGCCGCTTCACACGACCCGCGAGGCGCCCTGTCCTCGCTGGTCAACTGCGATTTTAACCTCTTCCTGGCGCCCGACCCGCCGACCGGGGTGAGTCTTGTCTCCCCGGACGGGCGGGCCGGGCGGGCGCCCGGGTCAGCGACGGCGGGCGTCGGCCATGCGCTGCTCGGCGATCCGGTCGGCCGCGGCGGCCGGCGGAATGCCGTCTTCCTTCGCACGTGCGAATATTGCCAGCGTGGTGTCGAAGATCTTCGACGCCTTCGCCTTGCACCGGTCGAAGTCGAAGCCGTGCAGCTCGTCGGCGACCTGGATGACGCCGCCGGCGTTCACCACGTAGTCGGGGGCGTAGAGGATCCCGCGGTCGGCGATGTCCTTCTCAACGCCCGGGTGCGCGAGCTGGTTGTTCGCCGCGCCACAGACGATCTTGGCGGTCAGCGCCGCCACGCTGCCGTCGTTCAGGGCGCCGCCGAGCGCGCAGGGCGCGTAGACGTCCAGACCCTCGGTGCGGATCAGGGTGTCGGTGTCGGCGACCGCGGTGACCCCGGGGTGCTTGTCGAGGATGCGGCGCACGGACTCCTCGCGCACATCGGTGATCATGACCTCGGCACCGTCGGAGAGCAGGTGCTCGACCAGGTGGTGGCCGACCTTGCCGACGCCGGCGACGCCGACCTTGCGGCCGCGCAGCGTCGGGTCGCCCCACAGGTGCTGGGCCGAGGCGCGCATGCCCTGGAAGACGCCGTACGCGGTGAGCACGGACGAGTCGCCCGCGCCGCCGTTCTCGGGGGAGCGGCCGGTGACCCAGCGGCTCTCGCGCGCGACGACGTCCATGTCGGCCACGTAGGTGCCGACGTCGCAGGCGGTCACGTAACGGCCACCGAGGGAGTCGACGAACCGGCCATAGGCCAGCAGCAGCTCTGTTTTTTGACTGGGCTCGAACTGCTCCGGGTCGCCGATGATCACGGCCTTGCCGCCGCCGTGGTCCAGGCCGGCCATGGCGTTCTTGTACGACATGCCCCGGGAGAGGTTCAGCGCGTCGGCGACGGCCTCCTCGTCGGAGGCGTACGGGTAGAAGCGGGTGCCGCCGAGGGCCGGGCCCAGGGCGGTGGAGTGGATGGCGATGACGGCCTTCAGGCCGGAGGCGCGGTCCTGGCACAGCACGACCTGCTCGTGCCCTCCCTGCTCCGATCGGAACAGAGTGTTCAGTACATCGACCGGAGCGCCGGTTACATCGGTCACGGTGGTGACTCCCAAGTACGAAGCGGCGGATGCGGACCCTCCTGCGGGTGGGGAGAGTCCGGTTGGGCAAGAGAGTAAGTCCTCACCAAGCGTAGATCCGACCCGGTGCCGAGGATCACCCTCCGTCGGAGTACGGACATGGAAGGATCTGCGGCATGCCGGCGCTGTCATCGGTCCTTGTCCCGTACGCGGCCTACCTGCGGATCTACGAGCCGCTGGCGGCCTTCCCCGAGCCGGAGCGCAGCCACTGGGCGCGCTACGCGCGCAGGGAGGACACCCCGACCGTCCAGGACGAACTCCGCCGCTCCCTGGCCGACTTGCTGCCGACCCCGCCCGTCGCGGTGCGCGTCCACGAGAGCGCGGACGCCTTCGTGACCGATGTCGACGGCGTGGTGTGCGTCTGCCCGTGGCGCACGCGCCTGCGCGGCTGGCTGGCCCTGGAGGAGCTGCCCGCGCAGCTGCCCGGCGGCGCTCCTGGACGCGGCGCTGCCGCCGGTCGTGCGCGAGCAGGCCGCCGCCGACTTCGCACAGTGGCGTGAGGAGAACCCGGACGCCCGCCCGTGGATCAGGACGGCCGTGTGGGGGGTGCCCGTGGGCTGGTTCGTGCTCTTCGCCGACGAGGAGCGCGAGTACACGGCCACCGCGCCCTCGCTGCGCTACCGGACGCCCATGGTCCAGGCCCGTCGGCGGGTGGCCCGCGGGCTGCGGACGCTGCGGGAGGAGATTGACGAGGGGCCGCTGACCGAGAGCCTGGTGGACGTGGGGCGGTGGCTGGAGGAGTTCCACCCGCGGTCACTGGTCGAGCTGGACTACGGCGGTCTGGTGCACGCGCTGCCCGGCGAGCTCCTGGCGGCGGACCGGTCGGCGGCCGACGCGGCGGAGGGGATCGCGGCGCTGCGGGCCGGGGACGGCGAGGGCGCGGCCGAGGCGTACGGGCGTCTGACGGAGCGTTGGAGAGCCGTGAGGGATCGTCAATTCGCGAACTGATGGAGGCGGGCAGCGACGGCGGCGGCCGGGAGGGGACGTAGGTCCCGATCCGGGCGATTGCCTCAAGCGTGATGGATTACACTAACCGCTCCCTTGCGTCCATCGCCCACCCTCGTGTCAAAATAGGACAAGGAGTCCGGGGAGGGTTCCTTCCATCCAAGTAAGGGCGGATTGCTCAGCATTGCACGCTATGGGGGGTCTGAGGACTCCTGATCGCTCTGTGACTGATCGTCACTGTGACGTGACTGTCCGTTATGGCATGGTCCATCGGCCTTCCGCCGCTGATGGACACCTGAGAGGGCAATTCCATCGGTTTGGCCGACGTGGCTGGACAGATGGTGTAGTTGTAGTGCCGAGGACAAGCCGTTCGTCCTATAACCGACTCGGCCCGCGTCCGCCATTTCGGGCAACGCGGGTCAAGGTGCAGAATTTAGAGGAAAGAACCGAGAAGGTTCGGTTCTCCCGAGGAGGCCGCTCATGACCGCTCGCACCCCTGATGCCGAGCCGCTGCTGACCCCGGCTGAGGTCGCCACGATGTTCCGCGTGGACCCGAAGACGGTCACCCGCTGGGCTAAGGCGGGCAAGCTCACGTCCATCCGCACGCTCGGTGGACACCGCCGCTACCGCGAGGCAGAGGTCCGCGCACTGCTTGCGGGTATCCCGCAGCAGCGCAGCGAGGCCTGAACACCCCGTTTGACCGGGCATTTCCTGGGCCCCCACCCTGGATGAGCCCACCACTGGCTCCACAGACGCGCGTCTGCCCCAACAGGCCTTCGTCTTCGATCGCGCTGGACTCCGCCGGGTCCAGCGCGATCTTTTTTGTGCGCCGGCACCGGCTGTTGCCGGGGTTACGCATGACATCGGTGTCGACGCCTGGGGCTGCTGGGGGAGTGGTGCAATGGCACATATTAAATCGGCCCCTTGTAGGGAGGGGCTAAATGCCGCGGTTCAGGAAATCCGTTCGGTGACACCCGTCACAGTGCGCGACTCTTGCCAAAACCCGGACCATCACCCAATCGGCCGCGCCATGGCGGGTGTTGGTCACTCCTCGGTGGCTTCCGGAGCGGGGTCGGATGCGGCCGGCCCGGGCTCCGGATCGGGGCGCTCCATGGCCAGGCGCAGGAGCCGATGGCAGACGGGGCAGCTCCTCGTGAGGTGGCGGTAGCCCGTGGCGGCCGCCAGATGGGCGCGCAGGAGCGCGCGTGTCTCGTGCCGCCTTGCCGCAGACGCCGCCATGTACGCCACCCCCTGGACCCTGGGTACCGGCGGCGGATGACACCGTCAAGACGGCACGGGCGTGCGGATGACAAAGGCCCGCGTCGACGCGACGCGGGCCTTCACGCGAACGGGCGTGGTCCTGACGGGATTCGCCGTGTCCGGCTGCGGCTCCTCCCCCTGCCTTCGGCGGCGGCACAGTGGCACCGGCTCCGGCGTCCCGGGTACGACGAAGGCCCGCATCGACGTGATGCGGGCCTTCGGTCAATCGCGCGGTCCTGACGGGATTTGAACCCGCGGCCTCCACCTTGACAGGGTGGCGAGCACTCCAAACTGCTCCACAGGACCAGGTTTCGCGGCCGGACACTCCTTGGCCGCGAGAGAGACTGTACAGCAGGTTCGTTGGTCAGGTCGAACTCACCCAGGGCGAGCGGATCGTCACGGTGCGGCCGCGTCGATCGCCTTCACGATCCGCTTGTCCGAGACGGGATACGCCGTGCCCAGCGCGTGCGCGAAGTAGCTCACCCGCAGCTCCTCGATCATCCAGCGGATGTCCAGGACCTCCTGGGGCACCGGCCGGCCCGGGGGCAGCTGCTCCAGCAGCCAGGCGTACTCGTCCTGCATCTCGTGGACCTTCTCCATGCGCGTGGTGTCGCGCTGGACGGCCGTCGGCATCTGCTGGAGCCGGCGGTCCACGGCGATCAGGTAGCGCATCAGGTCGGGGAGCCTGCGCAGGCCCGTGCGCGTCACGAAGCCGGCCGGTACGAGGGCCGCCAGCTGCTCGCGCACGTCCTGGACGTTGTTGATCAAGGTCAGGCTGTTCGTGCCCTTCAGGCGCCGCTCACAGGCCTGCCAGGCCGCCAGGATCTGCTGCACCTGATCGATGGTCCGGACGGTCATGTCCACGAGGTCCGAGCGGACCTTGTCGAACAGCTTCCGGAACGATTCCTCGTCCCACGCCGGGCCGCCGTGGTCGGCGATGAGCCGGTCCGCCGCCGCCATGGCGCAGTCGTCGAACAGCGCCTGGATCGAACCGTGCGGATTGCGGGACAGCGCCAGCTTCTGTTGGTTGGTCAGCCTGTCGGAGGCGAACTTCGCCGGGTTCACGGGGATGTTCAGCATGATCAGGCGGCGGGTGCCCTGCCACATCGCCTGCGTCTGCTCGGCCTCGGTGTCGAAGAGCCTTACGGAGACGCTGTCGCCCGCGTCGACGAGCGCCGGGTACGCCTTGACCGGCTGGCCGGCCCGGCGTGTCTCGAACACCTTCGTCAGCGTGCCGATCGTCCAGTCCTTCAGGCCGGTGCGCTCCAGCGACTCGCCCGACGGGCCGGAGGCGGCGGCGGCCTTGGACAGGGCCTGGCGGGCCTTGGGCCGCAGCTGGAGCTTCAGCGCCTCCAGCTCCTTGTCCTCGGCGAGCTTCTTGCGGCGCTCGTCGACGATGCGGAAGGTGACCTTGAGGTGGTCGGGAACCCGGGACAGGTCGAAGTCGTCGGCCGTGACCGGGACGCCGACCATTCGCTGGAGCTCGCGCGCCAGGGTGACGGGCAGTGGCTCCTGCAGGGGGACGGCCTTGTCCAGGAACGCCTTCGCGTAGTTCGGCGCCGGCACGTAGTGGCGGCGGACCGGCTTGGGCAGAGAGCGGATCAGCTCGGTGACGACCTCTTCGCGCAGGCCCGGGATCTGCCAGTCGAAGCCCTCGTCGGTGACCTGGTTCAGCACCTGGAGCGGGATGTGCACGGTGACGCCGTCCGCGTCCGCGCCCGGCTCGAACTGGTACGTCACCCTGAACTTCAGCCGACCCTGCCGCCACGAGTCCGGGTAGTCGTCCTTGGTGACCGCGCCGGCCTTCTCGTTGATGAGCATCTCGCGCTCGAAGTCGAGCAGGTCTGGCTGCTCGCGGCGCTTGTGCTTCCACCAGGAGTCGAAGTGGGCACCGGACACGACGTGTTCGGGGACCCGCTGGTCGTAGAAGTCGAAGAGCGTCTCGTCGTCCACGAGGATGTCGCGGCGGCGGGCGCGGTGCTCCAACTCCTCGACCTCGGTCAGGAGTTTGCGGTTGTCCGCGAAGAACTTGTGGTGGGTGCGCCAGTCGCCCTCGACGAGAGCGTTGCGGATGAACAGGTCGCGGGAGGTCTCCGGATCGATCCGCCCGTAGTTCACCTTGCGCTGGGCGACGATCGGCACGCCGTAGAGCGTCACCTTCTCGTACGCCATGACGGCCGCTGCGTCCTTCTCCCAGTGCGGCTCGCTGTACGTGCGCTTCAGCAGATGCTGGGCGAGCGGCTCGATCCACTCCGGCTCGATCTTCGCGTTGACACGGGCCCACAGGCGCGAGGTCTCCACGAGCTCGGCGGACATGACGAAACGCGGCGGCTTCCTGAAGAGCGCGGAGCCCGGGAAGATCGCGAACTTGGCGTTCCGCGCACCCAGGTACTCGTTCCTCGCTGTGCTCTTCCCGCCCTCCGCCCCGGCGGTCTTGACGTCCTTCATGCCGACGTGCGAGAGCAGGCCCGAGAGCAGGGACACGTGGACGGACTGCTCCGGGGCGTCCTCCTCGTTGACGTGGATGCCCATCTGCCTGGCGACCGTGCGCAGCTGCGAGTAGATGTCCTGCCACTCGCGGATGCGCAGGAAGTTCAGGTACTCCTGCTTGCACATGCGGCGGAAACTGGAGGAGCCGCGTTCCTTCTGCTGCTCGCGGACGTAGCGCCACAGGTTGAGGAAGGCGAGGAAGTCGCTCGTCTCGTCCTTGAAGCGCGCGTGCTGCTGGTCGGCCTGCGCCTGCTTGTCGGCCGGGCGCTCGCGGGGGTCCTGGATCGACAGCGCGGCCGCGATCACCATGACCTCGCGCACGCAGCCGTTCTTGTCGGCCTCGATGACCATCCGGGCGAGCCGGGGGTCGACCGGGAGCTGGGACAGCTTGCGGCCGAGCGGGGTGAGCTTCTTGCGGGGGTCCTTCTCCGCGGGGTCGAAGGCTCCGAGCTCCTGGAGCAGCTGCACGCCGTCGCGGATGTTGCGGTGGTCCGGCGGGTCGATGAACGGGAACTTCTCGATGTCGCCGAGCCCGGCCGCGGTCATCTGGAGGATGACGGACGCGAGGTTGGTGCGCAGGATCTCCGCGTCCGTGAACTCGGGGCGCGAGAGGAAGTCGTCCTCGGAGTACAGGCGGATGCAGATGCCGTCGGAGGTACGGCCGCAGCGGCCCTTGCGCTGGTTGGCGCTGGCCTGGCTGACCGGCTCGATCGGCAGCCGCTGGACCTTCGTGCGGTGGCTGTAGCGCGAGATCCGGGCGGTGCCCGGGTCGATCACGTACTTGATGCCGGGGACCGTCAGCGAGGTCTCGGCCACGTTCGTGGCCAGGACGATGCGGCGGCCGGTGTGCGGCTGGAATACGCGATGCTGCTCGGCGTGCGAGAGCCGGGCGTACAGCGGCAGGACCTCCGTGAAGCGGTACTGCTTCTTGTTGAGCGCGTCCGCGGTGTCGCGGATCTCGCGCTCGCCGGAGAGGAAGACGAGGATGTCGCCCTTGCCCTCGCCCATCAGCTCCTCGACGGCGTCCGTGATCGCGGTGATCTGGTCGCGGTCGGAGTCGTCCGACTCCTCTTCGAGGAGGGGGCGGTAGCGGACCTCGACCGGATAGGTCCGGCCGCTGACCTCGACGATCGGCGCGTCGCCGAAGTGGCGGGAGAAGCGCTCCGGGTCGATCGTCGCGGAGGTGATCACGACCTTGAGGTCGGGGCGCCTGGGGAGCAGCTGAGCGAGGTAGCCGAGGAGGAAGTCGATGTTCAGTGACCGCTCGTGGGCCTCGTCGATGATGATCGTGTCGTAGGCGCGCAGCTCGCGGTCCGTCTGGATCTCGGCCAGCAGGATGCCGTCCGTCATCAGCTTCACGAAGGTCGAGTCCTGGTTCACCTGGTCGGTGAAGCGGACCTTCCAGCCCACGGCCTCGCCGAGCGGGGTGCGCAGCTCCTCCGCGACACGCTCGGCCACCGTACGGGCGGCGATCCGGCGCGGCTGCGTATGGCCGATCATGCCGCGCACGCCGCGGCCGAGCTCCAGACAGATCTTGGGGATCTGGGTCGTCTTTCCGGACCCGGTCTCGCCCGCGACGATCACGACCTGGTGGTCCCGTATCGCCTGGAGGATCTCGTCCTTCTTCTGGCTGACCGGGAGCTGCTCGGGGTACGTGACCTCGGGTACGCGCTCGGCGCGCCCCGCGGTGCGGGCCGCGGACTTCTCGGCCTCGGCGGCGATCTCGTCCAGCACGGCCTGCCGCGCCTCGGGCTTACGGATGCGGCGGGCGCCCTCGAGACGACGGCCGAGCCGGTGGGCGTCGCGCAGGGACGCCCCGGCCAGCAGGGTCTGGAGGTCTGCGAAGGAAGTAGACATACGGAGTCCAGGATCGCACTCTCCGGAAAGCGCTGGCGAACTCATTTCGTCAGCAAGCTGGTGCAGTATGGAGCGAATCGTTCATCCCTCCCGAGCGTCCTGAAGGGAAAGCGCGCCCATGCTGATCGGCCGCGACCGCCGGCACCGCGTCGTGGTGACCGCGAGCCTGCTGCTCGGGCTGCTCGGCACGCTGCTGGGATGCGTGGCGGCCCTGTCGACGGAGGCGGCGGCCCCGCACGCGGGCTCGAACCGCGGTGCCGTGGCTGCCGGGAAGGGCTCCGCCCGCGGTGCGGTGGTTGCGCCGGTCGCCGGGACCGGGGTGGCAGCCGTCACCGGTGCCGGGGCGGACATCGCCCGCGGTGGTGCGGCCGGCGTGCGGACGGGTGCGGGATCCGCGCCGGGCGAGGCGGTCCTCGCCGGGGCTGCGAAGCCGCCCGGATGCGGGGAGCGCACCGGGGCCGGGGACAGCGGGGCGCACCCGGGTGTGCCTCCGCGCGGCGGCTCCGCGTACGAACTGCTGCCCGCCCTGCCCCAGACCCACGGCAGCGGCGGCGTCGCGCTCGTCTGCGACCAGACCGCGCTGGACGTCTCGCCCCTGCGCGGCCCGCCGCCGCTCGCGCCGCCTTCCGCGGTCGACCTCTCCGTCCTGCGCGTATAGGCCCGCCGGTCCCCTCACCGGCACCCGTTTCCGTCAGGCCTTTCGTTCAGGAGCTCCGCCATGCCTTCCGCGTATCCCGCCACGTCCACCTCCTCACGCAAGCCGCTCGCGATCGGCGCGGGCGTGCTCGTCGCCGCGCTGCTGCTCGGCTTCGCCTCCTACACCGCCACCCGGCCGGAGGCGGCGCCGTCCGGCGGGTCCTCGTCCGGCGGCTCCTCCTCCGTCGCCGACGGTTCCGCCGAGCCGCAGGCCGGCACGCACCCCGAGCTGGAGAAGCTCGCCCGCCGTGACGCGAAGGATCCTCTTGCGGCGGGCCGCGCGGACGCGCCCGTCGTGATGGTCGAGTACGCGGACTTCCAGTGCGGCTACTGCGGGAAGTTCGCCCGCGACACCGAGCCGCAGCTCGTGAAGAAGTACGTCGACGCCGGTGTCCTGCGGATCGAGTGGCGCAACTTCCCGATCTTCGGCGAGGCGTCCGAGGCCGCCGCGCGCGCCGCGTGGGCGGCGGGTCAGCAGGGCCGCTTCTGGCAGTTCCACGCCGCCGCGTACGCGGAGGGCGCCAAGGAGAAGGGCTTCGGCCCGGAACGCCTCACGGCACTGGCCCGCGAGGCGGGGGTGCGCGACCTCGACCGCTTCACGCGTGACCTGGACAGCGACGCCGCGCGCCGGGCGGTCACGAAGGACCAGGAGGAGGGCTACGGTCTGGGCGCCACGTCCACGCCGTCCTTCCTGGTCAACGGCCGGCCCATCGCGGGAGCGCAGCCGCTGGAGACGTTCACCGAGGCGATCGAGGCGGCGGAGCGGACCGCGAAGCAGGGGCCGCGATGAACGACATCGGCTATCTGGCCGCGTTCCTCGGCGGTCTCCTCGCCCTGATCAGCCCGTGCAGCGCCCTGCTGCTGCCCGCGTTCTTCGCGTACTCGGTCGACTCCACGGGCCGGCTCCTGGCACGCACCGGCATCTTCTTCGCGGGCCTCGCGACGACCCTGGTCCCGCTCGGCGCGGCCGGGTCCTTCGCGGGCCGGCTCTTCTACGGCCATCGCGACCTGCTGGTCTCGGCAGGCGGCTGGCTGATTGTCACGCTCGGGGTGGCGCAGATCCTCGGGATGGGCTTCGCCTCACGCCGTATCGCCGAGGTGTCGGGCCGGATCCGTCCGACGACGGCCCTGTCCGTCTACGCCCTGGGCCTGGTCTACGGGCTGGCGGGCTTCTGCGCGGGCCCCATTCTGGGGAGCGTGCTGACGGTCGCGGCGCTGAGCGGGAGCCCGGTCTACGGCGGGCTGCTGCTCGCGGTCTACGCCCTGGGCATGGCGGTCCCGCTGTTCCTGCTCGCCCTGCTCTGGGACCGCTTCGACCTGGGCGGCCGCCGGTGGCTTCGCGGCCGGGAACTGCGCGCGGGCCGGTTCCGGCTGCACACGACGTCGCTGGCGTCGGGCCTGTTCTTCGTGCTGCTGGGCACGGTGTTCCTGGCCTTCGACGGCACGACGGCCCTGCCGGGCCTGCTCTCGGTCGACGACTCGTTCGCGGTGGAGGAGTGGGCGTCGGGCATCGGCAGAGCGGTGCCGGACTGGGCGCTGCTGGTGCTGGTGGTCGCGGTGGCGGCGCTGGTCCTGGGCGTGCGCGGCTGGCGCCGCGGCGAGAAGGAGAAGGCGTAGCGCGTGCCCTGGGACGGGGGCTCTCGAAGTCCCCGTCCCAGGGCCCCCGACGTCAGGGGTCCGCGGAAACGGCGAAGGCCCCGATCCGGGGATCGGGGCCTTCTGCTGGTGGCTGGGGCCGGGGTCGAACCGGCGACCTATCGCTTTTCAGGCGATCGCTCGTACCAACTGAGCTACCCAGCCACGAAGCTCTTTCGAGCTCCAGCGGTCCTGACGGGATTTGAACCCGCGGCCTCCACCTTGACAGGGTGGCGAGCACTCCAAACTGCTCCACAGGACCAAACATTGTGCGAGAACAAGTCTCGCACACGGTGATGCGTGCCCCCAACGGGATTCGAACCCGTGCTACCGCCTTGAAAGGGCGGCGTCCTGGGCCACTAGACGATGAGGGCTAAGGGCCCGCCTGGGCGCTTCTCAGCGCGTCGGGGACGTGAGAAGCATATGGGATGCGGGGACCTATCGCCAAAACGGTTTACGGGGAGGGCGACGGCGAGTTCCCCGACGGGCTCGCAGAAGGCTCTGGCGGCTCCGCGACATGGCGGCTGACCTCCGCTGTCGTCAGGCCCAGGCCGCCCAGCGTGATCTCGTCCCACGCCTGCAGCCGCCGGCTCGTCCGGTCGAGGTAGAGCACCGAGGCCCGCACCTTCTCCGGCTGCTTGTCCTCCACCGCGCGCAGCCCGCCGCCGCCCGTCGATCCCTCGATCCTCAGGCGCGTGCCGTTCGGGAGGATCTCGGTGTGGCGCTTGTGGATGTGCCCCGCCAGGACCAGCGGCACCGTGCCGTCGGTCTCGCGGGCCGCGACCGGGTTGTGGGCGACCGCGATGTCGACGGGGGTGCCCGCGCGCTCCTGGTCGCGCAGGGCGGACGCGAGGCGGATGCCGGTCATGCGTTCCGCCGGGTCGCCCTGGGCCTCGACCGACCGGTCAGGGGTGAACTGCGGGTCGCCGCTGCCCGCGATGCGCAGTCCCCCGACGCTCACGGCCCGCCCCTCGTCGAGGACGTGGACGTTCTTCATCCGGGACAGGTACTCCTGCGTCGTGCGCGAGTCGTGGTTGCCGCGGACCCACACGTAGGGCGCGCCCAGATCGGGGATGGGGTCGAGGAAGCCGTTCTCGGCGGAGGACCCGTGGTCCATCGTGTCGCCGGAGTCGATGATCACGTCGATGCCGTACTGCTTCACGAGGGAGCCGATGATGTGCCAGGCGGCGGGGTTGAGGTGGATGTCGGAGACGTGGAGCACCCGCATCGTGCCCGGGTCCGGCGAGTAGGTCGGGAGCGTCGACGTCGCGTCGTACAGCTTGGTCACGTTGGTGACCAGGCGTGCCAACTCCTTCTGGTAGACGTCGAATTCGGTCACGATCGAGCGCGCGTTGCCGACGACGGAGGGTGCGGACGACAGCAGTCCGGAGAACTTCGGCTCCAGGACGGACTTCGGGTTCCAGGTCGCGGCCGCCGAGACGCCGGACGCGGCGAGGAGCGCGAGCGCGAGGCCGCCCGCGGCGAGGGCGCGGCGGGGGCGGCGGTACACGGCGAGGCCCAGCGCGGTCGCCCCGGAGACGACGGCGACGCAGGACCGCAGGGCGAGCTCGGTGGTCCCGTCCCGGACGTCGGCGGAGATCTCCTCCTGCAGGCCGGACAGCCGCTCGGGGTGTTCCACCAGGGCCTGGGAGCGGACGGGGTCGAGGCGGTCCACGTCGACGTCGAGGCGGACGGGGGCGACGTGGGAGTCGAGTTCGAGGGCGCCGAGCGGGGAGACGTTGATCTTCGTGCCGCCGCTGAGGGAGGGGCGCAACGTCATGGTGGCGTCCATCGGGCCGACCGGCGTACGGACGTTGCCGACGATCAGCAGGCCGAGCCAGGCGCCGATGAGGACGACGGCCGTCAGTCCGAGGGCGCGGACCCAGGGCCGCTGGGCCGTGGCGAGTGCGGTGGTCTGCGAGGACGTGCGGCCGCCGGGGCGCGGCGCGGTACGGAACGGGCGGGTCGGGCGGGTCGGCTGGTTCGGTTCCGGGGCTTCGCGGGCCATTGGTCCCGTATGCCCCACGCGACCGGCGACCATGCCGGGGCGGCGCGGTCCGCGTGCCGTGCGTGACAATGGCCGGGTGCTGGAGATGACGCGCGAGGAGTTCGAGGAACTGGTCGCCGAGGCCCTGGACAGGATCCCGCCCGAACTGACGCGGCTGATGGACAACGTCGCCGTGTTCGTCGAGGACGAACCCACCCCGGACGACCCCGAGCTGCTCGGGCTCTACGAGGGGACTCCGCTGACGGACCGCGGCGAGTGGTACGCGGGTGTGCTGCCGGACCGGATCACCATCTACCGGGGCCCGACCCTGCGGATGTGCGAGACCCGTGAGGACGTCGTCGCGGAGACCGAGATCACCGTGGTGCACGAGATCGCCCACCACTTCGGTATCGACGACGAGCGGCTGCACGCCCTGGGGTACGGGTGAGTTCCGGCCCCTGGGGCGCCGGAGAGGCCATCGACCCGGACGTCGATCTGCACGTCCCGGCACAGCGCGCGGAGCTGGCCGGCGCCCACAAGTGGGCGGTGCTCGGGGCGATCTCGGCCGGCGGCGCGGTGGGCGCGTCGGCGCGGTACGGGGCGACGCGGCTGTGGCCCACTGCGGAGGGGGCGTTCCCCTGGGCCGTCTTCTGGGTGAACGTGCTGGGCTGCGCCCTGATCGGCGTGCTGATGGTCCTCGTGAGTGAAGGCGGCCGGTCCGCGCATCCGCTGGTGCGGCCGTTCCTCGGCGTGGGTGTGCTGGGGGGCTTCACGACGTTCTCGACGTACGCGCTCGACTTCACCGAGCTGCTGGAGCGCGAGGAGGCGGGCACGGCACTGGCGTACGCGGGCGGCACGGTCGCCGGTGCGCTGGCCGCCGTGTGGGCGGCGGCCTCGGTGACGCGGTGGGCGGTCCGGCGGTGAACTGGCTCCTCGTGATCCTGGGCGCGGCGGTCGGCGCCCCCCTGCGCTACCTGACGGACCGCGCGGTGCAGGCGCGGCACGACTCGGTGTTCCCGTGGGGGACCTTCACGGTGAACGCCGCGGGAAGCCTCGTCCTCGGCGCCCTGGCCGGGGCGTCGGTGTCGTCGGGGACGTACGCGCTGCTCGGCACGGGGCTGTGCGGTGCGCTCACGACGTACTCCACGTTCTCCTACGAGACGCTGCGGCTCGCCGAGCGCGGCTGGAGGTTCCTGGCCGTGGCGAACGTGGCCGCTTCGTTGCTGGTGGGGCTCGGATCGGTGTTCCTCGGCGTGGAGTTGGCGCGCGGCCTCGCGGGCTGAGGGGGCCGGGAGGCGTGTCCCCCACGGGGTGACGGGAGTTGGGCAGGGCGACCCGCGATCCCCTGTCCCGGAGGTGCTCCCGTGCGCCAGTTGTCAGCCCCCGGCCGGACGGCCGTCTGGATCGCCGCCTCCTTGGCGGCCATGGCATCGGCAGGCTGTATGAGCGTGGGCGAGGACGAGGGCCGCAAACCCGCGCCCAGCACCTCGTCGGAGCGGCGCGGGGCGGCGGCGGAGCCGGACGGCGGCCACGGAGCGCCGGGCGGCGCGCAGCGCCCGGTCGGGCACGGCGAGGAGGGCCGGCACGGGAAGGACGCGACGGCGGACGACGAGGCCGGGAAGGGGCGGGACGCCGAGGGATCGCCGAGCCCGAGCGGTGCGGCGAGCGGTGGGGCGGAGCCGACGCCGGGCGGGAAGCCTGCGAAGCCGGGGGCGAAGCCGACGCCGCCGCACGGCGGCGGGTCCCCGCCCCCGACCCAGCAGCCCCCGACCCTCCCTCCGCCCCAGTCGCCCACGCCCCCGGTGAGCCCGACGCCGCAGCCGAGCGAGCCGACGGACCCGCCGCCGGCGTCGTCGGCGCCCGAGGTGCACGCGGGGGCGACGCGGTCGGTCGAACACCCGGGCAGCCACCGGGGCGGCGACGAGCCCACGGCGTTGCCGCAGGGCAGGCCGGCGTAGATCCCCTGGGGAGGCGGGACTCGGCCCCGCCTCGCCCGGACGGCGGGTGTAAGGCGGGTCACTCGCGGGCGGTTTGCCTTTGCCGGGGGAGGGTGCGTATGGTGGTAGATCGTTTGATCCCATTGCCCGGCGCCGAAACGGAAGCGCGCCGTGTGGCGCGTATTTCCCTAGCCGTGGCTGACCGCATCGAGGCGGTCGAATTGCGAATTCACGGGGTTTGGGCGCGTGCCGAGACTCCGGAAGGTTTCGCATTTCGCATGTCCACTTTCAGTACTGATCACGCCGTCATGCCCGAGAACGACACGCTCGACGAGACGGTCTCCGAGGCCGCCGAGACGGCCGCCGAAGAGCCCCAGGAGCCCCAGATCACGTTCGCGGATCTCGGCCTGCCCGAGGGCGTCGTCCGCAAGCTCGCCCAGAACGGCGTGACCACCCCCTTCCCGATCCAGGCCGCGACCATCCCGGACGCCCTGGCCGGCAAGGACATCCTCGGCCGTGGCCGCACCGGCTCCGGCAAGACCCTCTCCTTCGGTCTGCCGACCCTGGCCACGCTGGCCGGCGGCCACACCGAGAAGAAGAAGCCCCGCGCGATCATCCTCACCCCGACCCGTGAGCTCGCGATGCAGGTCGCGGACGCCCTCCAGCCCTACGGCGACGTGCTCGGCCTCAAGATGAAGGTCGTCTGCGGCGGTACCTCCATGGGCAACCAGATCTACGCCCTCGAGCGCGGTGTCGACGTCCTCGTCGCCACGCCGGGCCGCCTGCGCGACATCATCAACCGCGGCGCCTGCTCCCTGGAGAACGTCCAGGTCGCCGTCCTCGACGAGGCCGACCAGATGTCCGACCTGGGCTTCCTGCCCGAGGTCACCGAGCTGCTCGACCAGATCCCGGCCGGCGGTCAGCGCATGCTCTTCTCCGCCACCATGGAGAACGAGATCAGCACGCTGGTCAAGCGCTACCTGACCGACCCGGTCACCCACGAGGTCGACAGCGCCCAGGGCAACGTCACGACCATGACGCACCACGTGCTCGTCGTGAAGCCCAAGGACAAGGCGCCGGTCACGGCCGCCATTGCCGCCCGCAAGGGCCGCACGATCATCTTCGTCCGCACCCAGCTGGGCGCCGACCGCATCGCGGAGCAGCTGCGCGACTCCGGTGTGAAGGCCGACGCGCTGCACGGCGGCATGACGCAGGGCGCCCGTACGCGCACGCTGGCCGACTTCAAGGACGGCTACGTCAACGCGCTCGTCGCGACCGACGTCGCCGCCCGCGGCATCCACGTCGACGGCATCGACCTCGTCCTGAACGTGGACCCGGCCGGCGACCACAAGGACTACCTGCACCGCTCCGGCCGCACGGCCCGTGCCGGCAGGTCCGGCGTCGTCGTCTCGCTGTCGCTGCCGCACCAGCGCCGCCAGATCTTCCGCCTCATGGAGGACGCGGGCGTCGAGGCGTCGCGTCACATCGTGGGCGGCGCGGGCGCGTTCGACCCGGAGGTCGCCGAGATCACCGGTGCGCGTTCGCTCACCGAGGTCCAGGCCGACTCCGCGAACAACGCCGCCAAGCAGGCGGAGCGCGAGGTCGTCGAGCTGACCCGCCAGCTGGAGCGCGTGCAGCGCCGCGCGGCCGAGCTCCGCGAGGAGGCCGACCGCCTGGTGGCGCGCGCGGCCCGCGAGCGCGGCGAGGACCCGGAGGCCGCGGTCGCTGAGGTGACCGAGGCCGCCGAGGCCGAGATCGCGGCCGCGCCCGAGGCGCAGCCGGAGCGTGAGTCCCGCGAGGAGCGCCCCGCGTACGACCGTCGTGACGACCGGGGCAACTTCGAGCGCCGCGGCAACGACCGTGGCGACCGTGGTGGCTTCCGCCGTGACGACCGCCGTGACGGTGACCGTGGCGACCGTGGTGGCTTCCGCCGTGACGACCGTCCGTCGGGTGGCTTCCGCTCCGGCGGCAGTGACCGTCCGTTCAACCGTGACCGCCGTGACGACCGTCCGTCGGGCGGCTTCCGCCGGGACAACGACCGTGGCGGGTTCAACCGTGACCGTGACGACCGTGGTGGCCGTTCCTTCGAGCGTCGTGACAACGACCGTGGTGGTTTCCGCCGTGACGACCGTCCGTCGGGCGGCTTCCGCCGGGACAACGACCGTGGCGGGTTCAACCGTGACCGTGACGATCGTGGTGGCCGTTCCTTCGAGCGTCGTGACAACGACCGTGGTGGCTTCCGCCGCGACGACCGCCCGGCCGCCCACCGCGGCAGCGACCGCCCGAACGGCCGCCGCGACGACCGCCCCTCGGGCGGCTTCCGCGCCGGTGGCGAGCGCCACGACCGTCCGTACGGCCGCCGCGACGACCACCGCGGCGCCGGTTCGAACTCCGGCTCGTTCGGTGGCGGCCGCCGTGACGACAAGCCGCGCTGGAAGCGCAACGGCTGACGCTGTGTGACCTGCTGAGACAGGGCCCGTACGACACTTCGGTGGCGTACGGGCCCTGTTGCGTTGAACGGGTTCGAAAGTGCCTTCCGCTGCTGGTGGGGCTGCTGTTACAGTCCTCTCACTTGCATGGGGTGCGGTGTGGCTGGGGGGCCTCTCACACTTATGTCCGGCGTTTGGCCGGGCACAGGGCACCGCTTGAATCCCCGTGCCTCTTTCATGCCTCAGGGGAGGACCCGAGTGCCTCGTAGCGCTCTTCTACGCCATTCCATCGCGGCCGTCGCCGCGACCACCCTTCTCGCCGGCATCGGTCCGCTCGCGTCGACGGCGACCGCGGCCGAGGACCGAGGAGTCGTTTTCCCGGCGGCGGTCGCGGGGCAGCCGCGCACCGTGGTCCCGCTCGTCGCGGGGCCGAACGGCTACCTGCGCTACGAGCAGGGCCGTGGACACTTCTGGAGCACCTACGCGGGCGACTCCACGCCGCTCTCCGTCGAAGAGGAGGGGCCGGAGGCCGACGGCACGTACGGCGCCGGTTTCGACGGCTTCGCCACGTACCTGGCCGACTGGACGCCTGCGTCGGACTCGGTCCGGCTGGTGAACACGGCCACGGACAGCGTCAGCTACCTCGACATCCCGAGCGGTCACCAGTACGTCGGTGTCTTCGGGTCCACCGTGGTCACTTTCACCCAGACCACCACGACCGCCCCGCGCGCGTGGCATCTGCTCCGGAAAGTGAACGGCACGGTGCAGGACACCCCGGTGACCGGCTGGCCGGAGGACGGGCTGCCGCCCGCCAAGGCGGTGACCGGGACGGCGGACGGCATCCTCACCACGTACGAGCTGAACGGCGCCTCCCGCTCCGCCTGGATCGACCTTGCCTCGGGGCAGGTGCGCACCGTCCCCCGTGACGCGGCCGCCCAGCCGGTGTCCACCGTGTCGAGCCCGACCGAGGTCGTGGAGTGGGCGAAGGACGGCAAGGCGCGGTTCTACGCCAAGGGCGAGGCCGGCGCGTCCGGTCCGCTCGCCCTGGCCGCCACGACCGACCTTCCCTACAACGAGGGCGACGTGCTGCTCGGGGTCGTGGGCAGCCGGCTGATCGTCGGGCGTGCCTCCGGCCAGCACTCCTCCGCCCCGTACCGCGTCGTCTCCGTGCCGCGCGCGGGTGGGGAGGAGACCACTCTCTTCGCCCACGGGCGCAAGCAGGCGCTGGCGGCTCCGGACGGCGGGCTGCTGCTGGTCGCGGGGGCGACCGCCGACGCGCTGAGCCTCCAGAGGCTCGTGCCGGAGGGAGACGGGACGGCAGCGGCCAAGCTCGTGGACGTCACCCCGTTGAACTCCAAGCCGAGGTCGTTCAGCTTCAGCCACGGCCGGCTCGAGTCCCTGGAGCAGATGCCCGACGAGAGCAACGCCTTCCGCACGCGGTCGGTGTCCGTGACGGGCGAGCTGACGGCCGGGGCGACGCAGGAGCGGGGCGACTTCGGGCTCGGCATCGACGAGTGCACCGACGAGAGTCCCTGCCAGGACCACTTCGCCACAGGCGACGGACGCCTGGTCGTCCAGGGACCGTTCGGGTCGGACGACGAGCCCCAGGTGGTGGAGCAGGGCGCGACCTCGGGGCGCGTCCTGACCACCGAGCTCAAGAACGTCCAGATCTCTGACGTCTCCGGGCGTTACGCGCTCGGCGGCGGAGAGACCGAGACCGGCGAGTGGGTGACGGACACCGCCTTTGACCTGGACACGGGCAAGCGACTGGCCACGTTCCGCGTTCCCGCCTTCAGCAACGACCTGTACGGCGACACCTTGTGGGCGCCGGGCGAGGTGAACGGAACGGTCGTCGGCTACGACGTCCGCACCGGTGCGGTGAAGCGCACGGTCGACCTGGGCTCGGGCTGCCGGGCGGAGTCCATCAAGGTCACGGCCCACTGGCTGAGCTGGGACTGTGCCGGCCCGGTTCCCACCGGCGGTGTCTACGACCTCGACAAGAACATCAACAAGCCCTACACGCAGCCGTTCTCGGTGCTCGGTGACGGCTACGTCGTCCAGACAGAGGGCCGGGACCTGACGGTCACCGACATCCGTGGCGCCGAGCCGGTCGTCAAGGCCACGTACCAGACCTCGGAGGACAACTTCGAACAGGGCCCGTGGACCGTGGACACCGCCACCGGTCGCATGGCCTTCCAGGACAACGCCGTCGGTGACGTCCGCGTCGTCGATCTCGGCGTCCCGGCGTCGCCGCTGGCCCGGATCGACGCCGACGTACCGGCCGCGCAGGCGGTGAACGGCGGCGCTGCCTCCTGGAAGCCGCGCTGGTGGCTGTCGAAGCCGGCCGCGTCCTGGACGCTGACGCTGAGGAACAAAGCGACCGGTGCCGTCGCACGCACGCTCTCCGGGGGTGAGGCGCGGGGCCTGCTGCGGGCCTCCTGGGACGGCAGGGACGCGGCCGGGAAGCTTGTCGCGAACGGCGCGTACACCTGGGCGCTGACCGCGAAGCCGGCCGACGGCCAGGGCGCGGACCTGAACCTGACGGGCTCGGTCGCGATCAGCGGGGCCGCGCCGGTGTTCCGGGACCTCGTCGGGAACGACGGGTTCGGCGAGCTGCTGGTGAAGGACTCGACGGGCCTGGTGTCGCTGTACAAGGGAACGGGCACGGGTGGGGTCTCCTCGCGCGTGGCGGGCAGCGGGAAGTTCGCGGTCGACGCGCATCTCGTCCCCTTCGGAGACGTGAACGGCGACCGCTGCAACGACGTGCTGGTCCGGCAGGCGTCCGAGCTGCTGGTGTACCGGCCGGGCTGCGGCAAGGTGGTCTCCCCGTCGTCGCCCTACACGGTGATCGGCTCCGGCTGGAGCCAGTACGACGTGCTGACCTCGCCCGGTGACATCAACGGTGACGGACGCCACGACCTGATCGCGCGTCAGACGACGACGGGTGACATGTACTTCTACGCGGGGACGGCGGATCACCGGTTCAAGGGCCGGGTGAAGATCGGCACGAACTGGAAGACGTACAAGAAGATCGTGGGCGCCGGTGACCTGAACGGTGACGGCCGCGGCGATCTGCTCGGCGTGGACGGTTCGGGTGCGCTGTGGCGCTACTACGGGACGGCGACCGGCTCGGTGACGTCCCGCGTGAAACTGGCGGACGCGTGGGGTTCGGCGTACACGACAGTCGTCGGCATGGGTGACATCTCGGGTGACGGCAAGCCGGACGTGGTGGCGCGTGACGCGGCCGGGAAGCTGTTCCGCTTCAGCGGGACGGGGGCCGGGACGCTCGCGGCCCGGGTGGAGATCGGGAACAGCGGCTGGGCGGCCTTCAAGGGCCTGTACTGACAAGCGTCTCGTGCCGAGGCACACACCTACCGCAATGACCCGCTCGCGGCAGCCTTCAGGCCATCGCCGGAAGGCTGCCGCGGCCGCACTCCCCAGCCGGGGAGTGCTTCCTTTCCGAAAAGGACATACGTGTACGGCAAGAGACCCCTGGGCGGCTTCGTCGCCGCCGCAGTCGTGCTGGGAGCCGCTGTGGCCATCGGCCCGGCCTCCCCCGCCGCGCAGGCGCAGCCGACTCCCGAGGTGGTCATCCCCGGGGTGACCAGCCAGGTTCCCGTCCACAGCTATGTGGTGAACGCGGGCCCGCACGGATATCTGCGTATCGAAGAGGGGCGAGGCGCGATCTGGCGCTCGTACGGGGGCGCCGAGGACGTCGAGGTCGACCCGGCGGCGAAGCCCTGGCCGTCGTACGAGTGGGGCAGCGGCTCCGACGTGGTCGCGCGCCACCAGCAGTCGGCGGGCACCGTCGACCTGCGCGACATGGTCACGGACCAGACCGTGACCGTGCAGCTGCCGGCCGGGCACACCTACATGAGGGCGCTCGGCTGGAACGTCCTGACCCGGACCGGGTCGGGGTCCGAGACCCGCTTCCATGTGCTCGACATGCAGACCGGGCAGCTGCGTGACCGGCTCGTCGAGGGGCTGCCCGAGGGCAACGGCGCGCACGGCCTCGGGGTCGGCGACGCCGATGGGGCGGTGCTCGGCTGGAGCGGCCAGTACTTCTGGCTGGACGTGACGCAGCAGCGCGCGTTCCCCATCGGCGTGGACATGTCGACGACCGTCGGCGAGATGGTCCTGACGCCGGACCGGCTGCTGGTCCGCGGCTACGACAAGGTGTCCGTGTTCCGGCGCGACAACCTGACGCAGCCCGAGCTCGCCCGGCCGCTCACCCGCGACCCGGACAGCCGGCTCCTGGGCCTGGTGGGCAACGAGCTGATCGTCGCCCGGCACGACCCGGCGCTCGGAGTCGGCACCATGGACATGCCCACCTGGCGCGTCGACGCCGAGTCGCTGGACGGCTCGCCGGCCCGCACTGTCCTGGCCCGCACGAAGGACCTCGCGACCGCGACCCCGAGCGGCGGTCTGCTGGTGCACGGCGGACCGAGCCTCTCCGAGTGGGGCGTCCAGCTGATCCAGGCGGACGGCAGCGGGCGGGCCGTGGCCACGCGCGACACCCGCGTCGCGACGCGGACCGTGCCCAACACGGTGAACCGGCTGTCGTACCACCAGGGCCGGCTGACCAGCCTGGAGAGCGTCGCGGCCGTCGGCCGGACCGGCATGTACACGCGCACGGCGGAGCCCGGGAGCGGCACATTCGTCCACGGCGAGCGCCAGGACCGCGGCTGGCTGCCGCCGCTGCCCGACCGGTGCTCCCTCATCGTCTGCCCGAGGGTCGACGAGACCGGCGACGGCCGCATCGTCTACGGCGGCCCGCTGGGCACCGGCCCGAGTGAGGTCGTCGTGCCGATCCACCGGCTGGACGAGGGCCGGCAGCTGCCCGGCACGAAGTTCGACGTCGGCACGCGCTCGCAGGGCATGATCGGCAGCTGGGGCCGCTGGACCGTCGCGTACGCCATGCTGTCCGACGGCTCGCCGGAGACCCGGATCGTGGACACCGACACCGGCCAGGTGGTCCGGAAGCTCCCCGTCCAGCCGAGGTCCCTGTCGGGGACGACACTGTGGGCGCACGGCGAGGGCCACGGGACGATCGTGGGCTACGACGTCAGGACCGGCGAACGCGTGAAGGAGTTGTACCTCTCGGGCTGCTTCGTCGAGGGTGCCGAGTCGGTCGGCCGCTGGCTGCACTGGATCTGCTCCGGGGCGCGGGACGACGAGGGCGTGCTGGACCTGGAGACGGGCGCCGTCACCGGTCTCGGGATCGGCTACGGCAACCGCGCCAAGCTCGGCGACGGCTTCGTCGCCTACCCCCAGGACGGCAAGCTCAAGGTGAAGGACCTGCGTGACGGCGGCACGGTCCACGAGATCGACGCCAACCTGAACGCCATCGATGCGGCGTGGGACATCGACCCGGCGACGAACACCATCGCCTGGGCCGACGGCAAGGGCGCGATCCACCTGGTGGGCAGCGGCGTCGCCACGTCCACGATCACCGTGGCGGACTCCGCCGCCTCTGCTTCCGTCAACCTCAGGAGCAGTGCCTGGCAGCCCCGTTGGTGGCTGTCCGAGCCCGCGGCCTCCTGGACGCTGACGCTGAGGAACAAGGCGACCGGCGCTGTGGTGCGCACGCTCTCGGGCGGCAAGGCGCGTGGCCTGGTGAGCCCCTCGTGGGACGGCAGGGACGCGGCCGGAAAGCTGGTCGCGAACGGCGCCCACACCTGGACGCTGACGGCGAAGCCGGCCGACGGCCAGGGCACGGACGTGAACGCCTCCGGCACGGTGTCGGTCACGGGCGCTTCGCCGGTGCGGCGTGACCTGGTCGGGGACGACGGCTTCGGTGACCTGCTGGTGATGGACTCGACGGGTCTGGTGTCGCTGTACAAGGGCACGGGCACGGGCGGGGTGTCGTCGCGGATCGCGGGTACGGGGGCGAAGTTCGCGACGACCGCGGTGCTTGTGCCGTCGGGCGATGTGAACGGTGACCGCTGCAACGACGTGCTCGTCCGCCTCGGCAACGAGCTGCGCTCCTACCGGCCGGGCTGCGGCAAGGTCGTGTCGGCTTCTTCGCCGTACACGTCGGTCGGTACGGGCTGGGGTCAGTACGACGTGCTGACCTCGCCGGGCGATGTGAACGGCGACGGCTTCACCGATCTGATCGTGCGTCAGACGACGACGGGTGACATGTACTTCTACGCGGGGACGGCGGATCACCGGTTCAAGGGCCGGGTGAAGATCGGCACGAACTGGAAGACGTACAAGAAGATCGTGGGCGCCGGTGACCTGAACGGTGACGGCCGCGGCGATCTGCTCGGCGTGGACGGTTCGGGTGCGCTGTGGCGCTACTACGGGACGGCGACCGGCTCGGTGACGTCCCGCGTGAAACTGGCGGACGCGTGGGGTTCGGCGTACACGACAGTCGTCGGCATGGGTGACATCTCGGGTGACGGCAAGCCGGACGTGGTGGCGCGCGACGCGGCCGGGAAGCTGTTCCGCTTCAGCGGGACGGGGACCGGGACGCTCGCGGCCCGGGTGCAGATCGGGAACAGCGGCTGGGCGGCCTTCAAGGGCCTGTACTGACGTGCTCCCGTCGCGGCCCGGTGAGCACCGGGCCGCGACGGGCCGGGACCGTGACGGGATACCCGATCGGTTCCGGGGATCTCTTTGGCTATGCTCAGGGGTGTTGTGCCGAGGGCCGTTAGCTCAATTGGCAGAGCAGCGGACTTTTAATCCGTTGGTTGTGGGTTCGAGTCCCACACGGCCTACCACTCAGCCCCAGGTCAGAGGCGTTCTGGCCTGGGGCTGCGGATATTCCTGCAGACGTTCCGGGTGCATGCTCAGCCAGTGCTCAGCCGTAGCGCAAATGATCAAGGAGCAAAGAAGCCCCGGCCGACTGCGACGGGGGGGCGCAGACCGGCCGGGGCGTCGGGGTGTGGCTACGCTCAGGTGCGGGCGCGGACCACCAGGGTGCCGATCTTCCGTGGCCCAGGAGGGGCAGGCAGGACGCTCGCCGCGGGTGACTCGAATCCGTGCTCGCGGAGGATCTCCTCCCAGCGCTCGGGCTCGTAGTCCCAGCGCTTCACGACGAGCGGGTCCTCGTCCTCGGAGCGGTTGATGTACGAGGCCTGGCAGCCGTAGCAGCCTTCGACGGCCGGCCGCTGGGAGAACGCGAGGACGCCGCCGGGCTTGAGTCGCTTGCGGATGACGGGCAGCAGCTGCTCGGGGTCGGTGAACCAGGCCGCGCCGTACACGGAGTAGATGGCGTCGAAGCGCTCGCCGGTTTCCTCGAGGAACCGGACGGCGTCCGTGCGGTGCAGCACCAGGCTGGCGTCGGACCAGTGCGCCTCGGCAGCCTTCAGTTGGGCGAGTGAGACGTCGACACCGACGGCACGGGCGCCGAGCGCGGCCACGTGTGCGAGGTTGCCCCCCTTGCCGCAGCCGAGGTCCAGGACGGCGGCGCCGGGCTTGATGCCGAGGAGTTCCGTGCCGGGTCCGTGGTCGGGGTACTGGGTCCAGTTGAACCAGGTGGTCTCACCGGCGGCGTTGACGGGGCGGCGTTCGGGCTTCTGCCGCGCGTAGGTATCCCAGGCGATCGCCGTGTCTGTCACTGCCTGCTCCGCTCGTAGGGCCAGCCGCCCGGCTGGTGACGCCGGACGGCTGGAGTGTCGTACAGGTGGTGCGGGTCTGTCAGCCGCTCTTCGGACTGTCGTGGCATCCGGCGTGGCACTGGTTGCAGTCGGCGGCCGAGCGCCAGAGTTCGGCGTCGACCGTGTACCCGGCGGCCTGGATCGCGCTTACGGTGCGCTCACGCGCCGCCGCCGCGCCGCCCCGCGGCTGTTCGTTCTCGTCGGTGGGAACGTGATGGACGAACCGCCCGACGACCTTCTGGCAGAACAGGGCGTAGTCGACGGTGTGGAGGATCCATGTGTGCCAGCCGATGTCCACGAGCTTGCTCGGCGACAGCTCCTGTCTCGGGCGCTTGGCGCTGGCGGCGAGGAACGCGGCCGCTTGGGCGACGATGCGCCGGGCGAGGGAGAGGGTGATGTCGGGGTGTTCGGCGATGATGCGGGCGGTGAGCCGCTGCATCGTGTCGGCCGGGACGAGGGTGGCCGGGTCGGTGGTGCACGGGACGGTCTAACGCGATGGTCATGTTTCCTCCTGTGTGGACGGTCCCCTGGTGGGGTTGGGCCCGTCCGCGCTGGGACGGAGTGCACCAGCGCGGACGGGAGCCTGAGGGCCGCGGTCAGCGGCGGGTGGGACAGGCTCGGTGGAGGTGGAGTGTGGTACCGCAGCCGGAACCTGACAGCTTGTCGACGACCTCGTAGTCCTCGCCGGGGAGGACTACGAGGTGACAGCGGGCGCAGATCACGGTCGGTCCCTTCGGTCGATCTCGGCCCATACGCTGTCGCCGTCGTCGGTGCGGTCGTGGCCGTACCGGTCGGCGGTGCCGAGGCTGGTGAGGATGGTCGAGCGGGTGACGTTGCTGAGCTCCTGGGGGAGGTTGACCTCGATGCGGATTGCGTTCGGTGTCTCCGTGATGCGCGGTTTGCTGCTGGTTGCGGCGGCAAGCATGCCCGCGAGGGCGACGGCATGTGGAGGCACAGTGGACACAGCTCTCCCCTGGTGATCAGCCGGTCACTTTTAGTGATGCTGAGTATTCAGCTTCGACCTGGGTTGGCTTTGTCAATGTCGACTGCACGACCCCCGGAGCTGCGCATATGCCACGCGAAACGCCTTACCTCCAGGTGGCCGACGCTCTGCGCGCCCGCATCAAGGCAGGCGAATGGGCCGTCGGGGAAAAGCTCCCGTCCCGGGCCCGCTTCGCCGAGGAGTACGGCGTCGGCCAGTCAGTAGCGCAGCGTGCCATGGAGCGCCTCATCATCGAGGGCCTCCTCGAAGGTCGCGCCGGATCCGGTACCTACGTCCGTCGGCCACGGGAGCGTCTGCGGATGGTCCGCTCCCGGCACCGCGAGCGACGCGGCGGCAGCCCGTTCCGGGCAGATATGAAGGAGCAGGGCCGAGCCGGTACATGGGAGTCCAGGTCCCAGGCTCGTACTCCTGCACCCGAGCACATCGCCGAGCGTCTCGCGATCGAACCGGGCGACCCGTGCGTCGTGACCCGGTACGAGTTCCTGGCTGACGGCCAGCCGGTCCAACTGTCCGAGTCCTGGGAGCCGATGGCCATCACGGACGGCACGCCGATCGTGCTTCCGGAGATGGGCCCGCATGCGGGTGCCGGTGTCGTCGAGCGGATGCGCTCGATCGGTGTCCTGATCGAGACGGCGGTCGAGGTTCCGCGCCCTGCCCGCGCGACCCACGAGCAGGCCAACCTCCTCGGCATCAGCGTGGGAGATCTCATCACGGAGATTGAGCGGACGTACTACGACCGTGAGGGCCGGCCGGTGGAGACGGCTGACATCACGGTCGCCGATGTGCGGTGGGAGATCGCCTACGAGATTGGCATCGAGCAGCCGGACGGCTGACCCCCAGACGCACGAATGCGCCCCCTCCCGCTGAGTGGCAGGAGGGGGCGCGGTCGTTCACGGGTACTGGCGTCGGCTCGGATCCAGGGCCAGGGACGAAGGAACCGAAGGCCCTTCGGGCGGGGGCGCGTTGTCGCGCCTGCACACGAGGGCGTCGGGGTCGTTCTTCGCCGGCTGCAGGCTGTACCCATCAGGGCACCGGCCGTCCTTGCCGTCCCGTCCGACTCCGCCGAGCAGATGCGAGTACGTGTCGGACGTGATCGCGATTCCCGAGTGCCCGAGCCGCTTCGGCACGATGGCCATCGCGACGCCGGCCGCGAGCATGAGCGACGCCTGTCCGTGGCGCAGGTCGTGAAGCCGCACGCGGCGTAGGCGGCGGCGCTCGGCGTCCGGCAGGTGTGCGTCGTCCTCGAACCGCACCTCGCCGGCCAAGGCGCAGAACAGCTTGGTCTCCATGCTCGTGGGCCCCCTGGCCCGCGACGGACACGAGACGCCGGGGCAGTCGCCGCCGCTCGACGCGAGCGCATCCGCAGGGAGCCGTCGCAGGGTTTCGTGGGACCGCTGTGCCTGGTTGTGGACGAGCTCGGCCGTCCGTACTCGTACTGCGCCTGCCTGTGGGGCACGTGCCAGGAGAGCAGCTTGGCTGCGAGGCTTCAGCCGCCGCACCGCTCCATGCGGCGGCCACACGCAGCCTCGACCAGGGCTCCGGGATCACCTTCAGTTGACGCCATCGGGCAGTATGGGCGCATGGCCGTCCCAACCTCCCCGGAAAACCGCCCAGTTGACTTGACGGGAGACGCCTGCATCACCTTCACGGCGCCTTTCTACGCGGAAGGGAACCCGCTGGAGCCGAAGGAGGCCTGCACCCTCCCGTCCGGCGACGACCTCGACGGGGCCGGCTTTCTTCTGCGAAGGCCGGTTTCGTTGAGCCCCTTGCTCCAGGGGTCGCTCACCTACGGGCAGCCGACCGTGGACCTGCTCACCACCTTCGTCGGCAGTGACGAGTGGAAGGGCGAACTCCAGCGCCGCCTCAAGGACCTGCTCGCCGCCCGGGCCGGCCAGTCGCTGCTGGACACGGTCGATGTCACAGGCATGGTCTTCCCCGACGGGTACGGCTCCATCGCCGTGACGCTCCACCTTCCCGGGGGGTGGGAACCGCGGCACCGGGAGTCGACACTCGCCGGTCTCGGTCGCGAGGGACGCGAGCCCCTCGCAGCCGAGTTGAGGTCCATGCTGCTGCCGCCCGCACAGCGACTACTGCGCCGCTGCGGGGCCGGTGAAACGGTCGCCATCCCGTACTTCAACCTCACCTATGCGGGGAGCACCGACCACCCCGAGCCCGGCAGGTCCCGCCTCGCCGACGGCATGCGGACGCTGATCTATCCCGACTCACCCATGCCGCTCGCCTCCCACTCGCCCTGGCGCGACGAATTCCTCTTCGCGGGTTACGCCTACAACCTGCTGGCGACGCCCGCCCCGAAGGCCGCAGCCGAGAAGTTCACGCTGCTGCTCCTCATCCTGGACGTGTCCTACATCCGGCTGGCCCGCACCGCCACGGCGGCCGACGACGTGCTGCGCAACCCGAGACACAGCGCCGACACGCGCTGGCTCTCACAGCTTGAACACCGGCTGCGTTCGGAGTACCAGGCGCTGGTCACACCGACGTTCAGCTACGACCATCATGCGCTGAGAACGCGCGATGCCGTGTTGAGGGCCTGGGAGGCGGGCAACCTCCAGAGTCGGGCCGCAGATCTTCTTTCGACGGTCCGGCAGACGGTTGACTTACGGTTGGCCGAGGACCAGGCGCGCCGGATCCGCAGGGTGAACCTCGTGGTGGCGGTCCTGACCGTCCTGTCAGGGGTGGCGACCGCCCAAGCCGCGGTGTCGCTCTACGACCGCTTCTTCGGGTGAAAGGGCAGTGATGACCGAGGCCGATGCAGTGGTATGGGTGGCCGACGGCCTGGCGGCCGAGGGACTGGACTACGGTGACCGGCTCGTGGAGCGGCTGACCGGGCAGGGCCTGCGCGTCCTGCGACGTGATCTGACCACCGCCACCACCAACGATGTGCCCAGCGGGCGCCTGCATGTTCTCTCCGGCGGTTCGACTTCTGTGAACGACCGTTCGGGATGGATGGCCGGGGGGCTGGCCGTCACCCGTTCCCTGATCGAAGCCGCACAGCGCGAAGAGCATGCGGTGGTAGGTGTCTGTCTTGGTTCCCAGATGATCGCCGAAGCACTCTGGCCGGGGCGCGGATCAGTCCGGTCAGCCAGGCGGATCGAGGTTGGCCTCACCGAGATCCGCTGGCGGGAGGACGAGCGGAGTGAAGACGGCGAACAACTGGTCGTCCCGGCGTTCCATTACGAGGAACTCGACCCCGTACCGCTGCTGGAGGGCAACGCCCAGGTGATCGCGGACAACGGCCACTCACCCGTCCAGGGCTACCGGTACGGCCCCCGCATCTTGGGGCTTCAGTTCCATCCCGAGTTCGGGCCCGCCGATGTGCGCCGTATCGTCCTGCACCACCGCCGCACCATCGAGACCTACCACGGCGACTTCCGGGCAGCCCTGGACTCCGTGGACCGTTACGAATCCTCGTGGAGCACCGCTTTGTTCGACCGGCTCGTGCACCGCGTTCTCCAGCACGGCTGACAGCAGTCAAGGGCGGTGCCTCACCGCGGCTCCGGCGGGGTGCTGCCTCGGCCGGCTGCCCTCCAATACGCTCGACCACCTCGCCATCCCGGAAGACCGAGGGGCACGCCCGCGCCCTGCTCAGCAACAACGCCCGCCTCCTGGACGTGCCCGACGACGCCGAGGCGGCCGCGGCCGCGCGCAGGGAACGGTCCTGCCGTGCAGACCGGTCCCCGGCCGGGGAGCCATGCCGTGATTCCAACGTGAGCAGGGCCCCCGGCGGGGTGACGGAGACGTGTCACGTCCAGGACAGGCCGCGCACGTGCGCCGACGTGATGACGGCCGGTGTCGCGTCCGTCGCCGAGGCCGGGAAGTAGACGGCCTCGAAGCGTACTTTCTCGTCCGCGGCGACGGAGCCGGCGTGAGGGAAGTCCAGGAAGCTCGAGCCCGTGGTGGTCAGGCGCTCGATGATCGGGCCGGTCCAGCGCGAGCCGTCGGGGCGCAGGTGGTAGAAGCGGCCCTGGAGAGTCCCGCCCGCGGGGGCCGTCAGGGTCAGGTGCATCGCGCCGGTGTAGCGCACGGCGGACGTGAGCAGGTCCGCCGATCCCACCGGGACGGTCGTCCAGTCGCCGGGGGGCAGCGTCGTGTCGGTGGCGGAGGCGAGATTCCAGTTGTCGGGCATGTCGTCCTCCTCGGACGGCGGGGCGGATGCGAGACGGTCGGCGATGCGCTCGCGCAGGGACGCCATCGTGAACCCGCGCGGATCGACCTTCCCCGGCTGCCACTCGAGGTGGCCGATCACGCTGCGGTGGTTCCAGCCGTGGGCGCGGCAGATCGCGGCGGCCGCCTTCTCGATCGCTTCGAGCTGGGCGGCGGGCCACGGGTCCTTGCCGTCACCGAGGTTGATGCACTCGAAGCCGTAGAAGTGGCGGTTGCCGTCGGTGTTCGCCTCGTCGTCGGGAGGCAGCGCCCTCTCCTCGATCACGGCGCGCAGGACGTCGTCGTCGCCCAGGCCCGCGTGGTTCGCCCGGCCGTTGCCGACCAGGTAGACCACGCCGTCCTTGGCGATGACGCCGTGGCACAGCGGTCCGGGCAGCTGGGAGTGGCCGTTGTAGCAGAGCTCCACCGAGGACTCGGTGCCGGAGGTGACGGTGTGGTGGATCATCACGCCGTGCACCGGGGCCCACGGGCCCACATGATTGCGGTTGTGGGTGCGCCAGTCGCGGTACTCCACCACGCGCAGCCCCTCGTTCCGCAAGGCGGTGAGCAACTGGTCGGCGGACAGCGGTTCGGCCATCGGGTCTCCTCTCGGTGTGCGTCACCGTGTGGTCGCGCAACGATCGGCGATCAATGCTGGGATACCCAACGGCCGTACCGCCCACCCTGGTTGGAGCCGCGTCGCCGACGCCGGTCCTCACGCCTCCGGCACGGTCAGGTCCAGCGCCCTCAGCCGTTCCGGGTCCGTCAGGATGTTGATCTCGACGATCCGGCCGCCGCTCACCGTGAACGCCATCACCGACACCGGCACACCGTCCGTCGCCGCGACCACGCCCGCCGCCCCGTTGACCAGGCACGGGCGGGCCACCTCGGCGAGGCGGGCGAAGGTGATCGCCTGGCCCGCGACCGCCTCGGCGCCGCGGACGAGCGCGCCCGGACGCAGCGCGCCTCCGTCGGAGCGGGCCACCACGTCCGGGTCGAGGACCGCGACGAGGGCCTCGAAGTCGCCGCCCCGCGCCGCCGTGAGGAAGGCTTCGACGGCCTCGCGCTGCCGGCCGAGGTCGGCGTCCGGGACCGGGGCCGCCCCCTGCACCCTGCGGCGGGCCCGGCTCGCGAGCTGGCGCGCGGCCGCCGGGGTACGGCCCACGACGGGAGCGATCGCGTCGAACGGCACCGCGAACATGTCGTGCAGCACGAAGGCGAGCCGTTCCGCCGGGGCCAGCGTTTCCAGCACGACCAGCAGCGCCAGGCCGACCGAGTCGGCGAGCAGGACCTCGTGCTCCGGGTCGAGCGCGTCCGCTCCGGTGACGATCGGCTCGGGCAGACGGGTCTCCATCGGCTCCTCCCGCCGTGACGCACGGGTGCGGAGCATGTCCAGGCAGACCCGGCCGACCACGGTGGTCAGCCAGCCGCCCAGGTTCTCGACGCGTTCGGAGTCGGAGCGGCTCAGTCGCAGCCAGGCCTCCTGGACGGCGTCGTCGGCCTCGGTCAGCGAGCCGAGCATCCGGTACGCGACCGCCCGCAGGTGCGAGCGGTGCTCCTCGAAGCGCTGTGCCAGGAAGTCGTGCTCGTTCATCGTCCGCCCCGTATCCGTTGTCGTCCGCCCTGTCACAGCATTGACGGAGCGCACGGTGCGGATGTGACGGACACCTCGCCACCAGGCCGGATACGCCAGGGCGAGGCCGAAAATGCGGCCGCAGAGGCCGAAAATGTGGCCGGAGGGCTGCCTATGAGGCCGGATCGGCGAGCCGGACCCGTAAATGGAGTGGATCTTGCTCCGGATGGCGTAAGGTGGTGTTCACCGACGCGGGGTGGAGCAGCTCGGTAGCTCGCTGGGCTCATAACCCAGAGGTCGCAGGTTCAAATCCTGTCCCCGCTACTGAAGACGGCGGCCCGGCAATCGATCATCTCGATTGCCGGGCCGCCGTCGTTTCCGGCGTCGTTTCCGGCACCCGTGACCTCGGTTTCTGTGCGGCCGGACGTGGCAAGTCGCCGCGCGCTCCAGGGGCGCGCAGCATGGGAAGTGCGCGGCCACCGCTCCGTGGCCGTGGGCGGAGCGGCAGGGAGAACACCTGTGGGGCGAGAACAGGGCAGCAGGTACGTCGCGCCGTGGTTCGTCCGTCTCCTGCCTGCCGCGATGATCGCCGGCGGCGTCGTCTTCGACCTGCTGACGCCGGCCCGTTTCACCGCGGTGCCGCTCTTCGCCGCGGCCCCGCTCATCGCTGCGCCGATCGTCACCTGGGTCGTGACGCTTCTGACCGGTATCGCCGCCGTCGTGGCCACGACAGGCCTGCACGCCTACAACGCCACCATCGACCAGATCACCGCCGTCACCGAGACGAGCACGGTGCTCACCGTGGCGGCCCTCGCGCTGTTGATCAACGGGGTCGTGACGCGCAGCAGCGCGCGGCTCGCCTCGGCGCGAGTGATCGCCGAGGCCGCGCAGCGCGCCGTGCTGCCCACGCCCGCGGACCGGATCGCCGGTCTGCACATCGCGGCGCGGTACGAGGCGGCGCAGGCGGACGCGTTCATCGGCGGCGACCTCTTCGCGGTGCAGGACACCCCGCACGGGGTGCGGCTGATCGTGGGGGACGTGCGCGGCAAGGGAATGGAGGCGGTGGCGGCCGTCGCCGTGCTGATCGGGGCGTTCCGGGAGGCGGCCGAGCAGGAGACCTCGCTCGAGGGCGTGGCGCGGCGGCTGGAGCGGGCGCTGACGCGTGAGGGCATGCGGCGGGAGGGGCTGGACGCCATCGAGGGGTTCACCACCGCCGTCCTCGGCGAGATCCCGCCCAGCGACGGTGCGGGGCACGGGACCGTACGGCTGGTGAACCGCGGGCATCCCGACCCGATGGTGCTGCACGCCGACGGCGGACTGGACGTGCTGGAGCCGTCCGAGGCCGCGCTGCCCTTGGGCATGGGCGACCTGGCCATGTGGCCGGACCGTGCCGAGGAGTATCCGCTGCCCGCCGGTTCGACGCTGCTGCTGTACACGGACGGCCTGTCCGAGGCGCGTGACGCCCGAGGCGTCTTCTACGACCCGGGGGAACGGCTCCGGGGCAGCGTCTTCCCCGGTCCCGAGGCACTGCTCGACGCGCTGGTCGACGACGTGCGCCGGTACACGGGCGGGGCGTCCACGGACGACATGGCGCTCCTGGCGGTCGGCCGGCCGGGGGCGGGGCAGCCGGAACGGCGGCGGACGGTGCCGGTCGTCTCCGCGGACGGCGCGTCCCGGACGCCTGGGCGGCGCGCGGTGCGTGGTGCGGCCGGCGCCCGCCCGGCGCGGGGGCGCGGCACGCCGACGGCGGGCGGCTGAGCCGCGGGCGCGGCCGGCCGGACTGAGGGGCGCAGCACACAGGGACGGCGAAGGCGTACGGCGCATCCGTACGGTGCGTAGTCGCAAGGTGCCACTGTGCATAACATTTGACGCAACGTCAGAAGGGGACATCGATCTGAAGGGTGATCAAGTCGCCCGATTCCGCCTGCTTCTGTCCTGGTAAGTCCCGGCCACGGTCGTTAACGATCACTCGGAACAGCTTGGAATCGGGCCCCGGCTTCTATTAACGTTCGATAACGCAGCGCGGTCGTCCCAGTCGTCGCAAGAGGCGGCACCGTGCGCACGCGCCGAATCCCGCAAGGGAACCGGGGAACCACCAATTGGGGTGAATCGGGCAACATTTGCCGCTCAGTCCGCGGCCGAGGATGCCCGTAGGAGACCTTCCTGCTCCGAACCCGTCAGCTAACCCGGTAGGCGAGAAGGAAGGAAAGGAGTACGCCTTCGTGGCGTCCAACATGCCTGCCCCCGAGGCCCCGTTCGCGCCCGCTCACTTCGGCGGCGACGCCGCGGAGCGGACGTGGGAGGAATGGAATCCCACCGAGGAATCCGTCCGTCCGCTGCGTGGTCGGCACCGCGTCGTCAAGCAGCGCGGCGGGCTCGCCCGCAGCTCCACCGTCCTCGGCGTCGGCGTCATCGCCGCGGTCGGCGCCGGTGGCATAGCGACCGCCCAGGACAAGCCTGCGGTCTCCATCTCCCTCCCCGACTCGATCGCGGACAACCTCCCCGACGCCAAGTCCCTTCCGGGCGTGGGCTCCCTCATCTCCGACGACGCCGACTCCGAGGGCTCCGAGGCGAACGCGGCCCCGCTCACCGCGACGACCACCGTCGCCGACAACGGGACGGCCGGCGCGGGCGAGGCCCTGCGCGCCCGCATCCTCCAGCAGGCCGAGCAGCAGCGCGCCGAGGCGGACGCCGAGGCGAAGGCCGCCGCCGAGAAGCTGGCCGCCGAGCAGGCCGCCGCCGCGGCCGCGGAGCAGCAGAGCAAGGCCGAGGCCCTGGCTGCCGAGGAGAAGCGGAAGGCCGAGGAGGCCGCGCGGGCCAAGGAAGAGGCGGAGCGCCTCGCCAAGCTCGCCGCGAGCTACGCCCTGCCCACCTCCTCGTACACGATCACTTCCACGTACGGCGAGTCCGGCTCCATGTGGTCCTCCGGTCAGCACACCGGTCTGGACTTCGCCGCTCCCACGGGCACCCCGGTCAAGGCGGTGCACGGCGGCACGATCAAGTCGGCCGGCTGGTCCGGTTCGTACGGCTACCGCATCGTGCTGGAGCTGGAGGACGGCACCGAGGTCTGGTACGCCCACCTGTCGTCGATGACCGCGAGCGCGGGCCAGCAGGTCGCCACCGGCGAGACCATCGGCCGCGTCGGCGCGACCGGCAACGTCACCGGACCGCACCTGCACATGGAGGTGCACACCCCGGGCGGCTCCGGCCTCGACCCGATGGCCTGGCTGCGGGACAAGGGCCTCACGATCTGATCGACGGCAGCGGCCGAAGGCGCGCGGTACGGAGTCTCCGTGCCGCGCGTTCTTGTGTCCGGGCTCTTTCCGTGGCGTGCGTCCTCGGGGCCGCGCGCCGGCGCGGCCCCGAGCATCGCGAGGTCAGCGGCGGTACGGGTTGTAGCCGCCGTAGTCGCGGTGCGGTGGCGGTACGGCGACCCGGCCCGTCGCCCGCGCCGCGTACACGAGCGAGGGCGCGGCCACGTCCCTGCGCCGCCACAGGTGGTGCAGCAGCTCCCGCTCGCGCTCCGCGAAGTCCGGGCCCGCCGCGCCGCGGTGGGCCCGGTGGCGGAGAGAGGCGAGCGACGTCGCGAACGCCTCGTACTCGGAGACCGCGTGTCCCGCGGCCGGTCCGTACGTCCGCCGCGCGTAGTCGCGCGCCATGGTGCGGGCGCGCATCGAGGACAGCGCCTGCGGCTCCGCGGCCGCCAGCCAGCCCGCCGCCGCGTACGCCGGCAACTCGGTCGATATCGTGCGCAGCTCGCGCTGCCGGGTCCATATGGTCAGCCAGGTCAGCAGCCCGAAGGCGGGCACCATGAACGCCGCGTACACCCCGTAGAAACCCCACGGGCCGAACAGCGACGCCGAGCCGTTCCACAGGGCGTGCATGCCCATCGCGAGGGCAAGGCCGAGCAGGGGCAGCGCGATGCGCCGTATTCGGTGGCGGCGCGCGGCGAGTGCGGCGAGGCCGAAACCGATGCCGGTGAGCACCGTGAACAACGGGTGCGCGAACGGCGACATCACGATCCGCACGAAGAACGTCGCCGCGGTGACCGAGGCCAGGCCCGAGGTGCCGAACGTCTGGTCCTCGCCGTAGGCGTTTCCGAGGTACAGGATGTTCTCGGTGAAGGCGAAGCCGGTCGCCGTCACGCCCGCGACCACGACCCCGTCCACGAGGCCGGTGAAGTCCCGCCTTCGGAAGAGGAAGAGGAGCAGGACCGACGCCGCTTTGGCGCTCTCCTCGACGACCGGCGCTATGACCGTCGCGCCCAGGGTGTCGGCGGAAGCGGGATCGGCGGTGGCGGTGGCGATCCAGCGGGTCGCGAAGGTGTTCGCGAGGATCGCGATCAGGGCGGCGGCGAACGCGCCCCAGGCGAAGGCGAACAGCAGATTCCGCCAGGGGCCCGGCTCGACCCGGTCCAGCCAGCGGAACGCCGCCAGCAGCAGCGGCACCGGCAGCGTCGCGAGGCCGAGGCCGACCAGGAAGCCCTGGGTGCCGGTCTGTTCCCGCACGAGCGCGAGGATCACCAGTCCGCACAGCGCGAGCAGCGTGATCAGCACACCCGCCCGGACGGCACGGCTGCGCCACAGGCGGGCGGCACGCATCCGGCGGCGCCGCGCGGTGCTCTGCGGCACGCCGCCGACCGGCCCGCCGCCCTGCTCCTGCCGGCATGGGGGCACCACCGGATGCGGCGGGCGGCTCGCCATCGTGTGCTGCGCGGACGACTGGGACACCTGTCGACCCTAACGAGGGGCACTGACAACTGGCGACGGTGCGGCGACGGTGCGCGGTACGTCACCGCGTCCACGCCGCATCGGTCACGGCCGGTCGGCGAGGGTCCGCGCCGTCACGCCTCCGGCAGCACCCGGCGGAACAACAGGTCGTGGACCTTGTGTCCCTTGTCCAGACCCTGGCCCTCGAAGCGGGTCAGCGGACGGAAGGCGGGACGCGGGGCGTAGCCGCTTTCCGGGACGGTGTTCTCGAAGTCCGGGTGCGCGGTCAGGACGTCGAGCATCTGCTCGGCGTACGGCTCCCAGTCGGTCGCGCAGTGCAGGACGGCACCGGGCCGGAGCCGCTGGGCGGCCAGCGTCAGGAACTCCGGCTGGATCAGCCGCCGCTTGTGGTGGCGCTTCTTGGGCCAGGGGTCCGGGAAGTAGACGCGCAGGCCGTCGAGCGAACGGGGCGGCAGCATCTCGCGCAGCAGGATGATGGCGTCGCCGTTGGCGACCCGCACGTTGGTCAGGCCGTTCCGCTCGGCGAGGCCGAGCAGGTTGCCCTGGCCGGGCGTGTGCACGTCGACGGCGAGGATGCCGGTGTCCGGATCGTCGGCGGCCATCTGCGCGGTGGCCTCGCCCATCCCGAACCCGATCTCCAGGACGACCGGCAGCCCGCCGAACATCTCGTCGAGGTCGAGCACCCGGTGCCCGTCGATGTCGAGCCCCCACACCGGCCACAGCCGTTGCAGCGCGTCGCCCTGCCCGGCGGTCACCCGGCTGCGGCGCGGCTGGAAGCTGCGGATGCGCCGCTCATGATGAGACCCGGCCGGATCGGCGGCGGGCCCGCCGGGGAAACGCGGCTCGCCCTTGGCGCGGATCACCGGGCGCGGGGTGTCGGGGGTGGTGTTTCGAGACTCAGACACAATGCCTCGATTCTACGAGGCCGGGCACGGGGCCCTGCCGCGTCGGGGCTCGGGGCCCGTCCCGCCCTGCCGCGTCCGAGCTCGGGAGCCGCCCGGCTCTGCGCTGCCGCGTCGGCGCTCGAGGCTCGCCCGTCCCGACCTGCCGCGTCAGCGCCCGGGAGCCCGCTCCGGCGCGCCCGTGGGGTGGACCCGGTCCTCCTTCAGGGCCTCGAGCGCCCGGCGGGCCACCTCGCGGCCGATCGGCAGGGACGCCGTAGCCGCCGGAGAGGGGGCGTTCAGCACGTGGACCGTCCGCGGCGCCTCGCGGATCAGGAAGTCGTCGGCCAGTGTCCCGTCCCGCAGCACCGCCTGGGCACGGACTCCGGCCGGGGCGGGGCGCAGGTCGTCCTCGGTCACGGCCGGGAGCAGCCGGCGCACCGCCTGCGTGAAGGCGTGCTTGGACAGGGAGCGGTGCAGCTCGCCCGCGCCGTAACGCCAGTGCCGGCGGGCGATCTGCCAGGACCCCGGCCACCGCAGGGTCTCCGCGAGCTCCAGGGGACGCACGGCCGACCAGGTGTAGCCCTCGCGAGCCAGAGCCGGGACCGCGTTGGGACCGACGTGGACGCCGCCGTCGATACCGCGGGTCAGATGCACCCCGAGGAACGGGAACGCCGGGTCCGGCACCGGATAGACCAGGCCGCGGACGAGGCCGGGGCGGGTCAGCTCGTAGTACTCCCCACGGAAGGGGACGATCCGCATCCGCGGGTCGTCGCCCGCGAGCCTCGCCACCCGGTCGCAGTGCAGCCCCGCGCAGTTCACCAGGGCCCGCGCGCGCACCACCGTCCCCGAAGCCGTGCGCACCGCGACGCCCCACGGCCGGCGGTCGACGGCGGTGACCTCCTCGCCGTACCGCACGTCGGCGTCGGACGCCCGCGCGAGCTGCGCCGCGACCGCGCCGTAGTCGCACACGCCGGTGGTGCCGACGTGGATCGCGGCGAGGCCGCGCACCTCGGGCTCGTACTCGGCGATCTGCGCGGGGCCCAGCTCGCGCACGGGGATGCCGTTCTCCCGGCCGCGCTGGACGAGGGCGTGCAGCCGCGGCAGCTCCTCGCGCTCCGTGGCGACGATCAGCTTTCCCGTGACCTGGTGGTCGATGCCGTACTCCGCGCAGAACTTGACCATCTCGGCCGCGCCGCGCACCGCGAATCGGGCCTTCAGGGAGCCGGGCCGGTAGTAGATGCCGCTGTGGATCACGCCGCTGTTGCGCCCGGTCTGGTGGCGGGCAGGCCCCTGCTCCTTCTCCAGGACCGTCACCCGGGTCCCGGGCGCCGAACGCGTGAGGGCATACGCCGCCGACAGGCCGACGATCCCGCCGCCCACCACCAGCACGTCGCAGTCGAAGCTCCGCCCGGACGCCGTCACCGCGTCACCTCCCACCCCGATAGTGCACTGGCCCGCCGACAATGCGCTTAAACCAGCGTGGACCGAGGGGCGCGCGTCATCATGCTCACATCCGTTCCGGCCGGACCGTCCGCCGTCCCGACCCGTCGCGGACGCTGCCGTCGCCCGAGGGCCGGCCGTCTATGCCGGCGCCGCCAGCAGCGGGCGGGCCCTCTCCCGCAGCTCCATCACCCGGGGCTCGTCGCCGTACGGCTCGAGGCGGTGCAGCAGGTCCCGTACGTACTCGGTGGTGCGCGCCGAGGAGATCCGGCCCGCGACCTCCACCGCGCGCGTGCCCGCCGCGCAGGCCGCGTCCAGATTCCCCGACTCCAGCTCGGCCACCGCCGAGACGACCAGGCGTAAGCCGTGGGAGCGGACGAATTCCTCCGTCGGCCGCGACAGGGCCTGCTCGGTGAAGCGGCGCACCTGGCGGGGTGCCTTCAGGTCCCGGTAGCACTCGGCGGCGTCGGCGGCGAAGCGGTCGTAGGAGTAGAAGCCGAGCCACGACGGGTCCGCGTCGCCCTCGCGGGAACGTTCCAGCCAGCCCTCGGCGGCCTTCAGAGACTGGCCGGCCGCCGCGGCGTCGTTCGCCTTGGCGTGCGCACGCGCCTCCACCAGCCGGAAGAAGCTCATCGTCCGGGCGGTGGCGAGGCCGCGATTGCGCTCCAGCGCGGCCTGCGCGAGGTCGACGCCCTCGTCGGCGAAGCCCCGGTAGGTCGCCTGCAGCGACATCGAGGCGAGCACGTAGCCGCCCAGCGGCACGTCGGCCGCGGCCCGGGCGAGCCGGAGCGCCTGGATGTAGTAGCGCTGCGCCGCCTCCTGCTGGCCGGTGTCGAACGCCATCCACCCCGCCAGCCGCGTCAGCTCGGCGGTGGCGCCGAACAGGGCGCGGCCCACCTCGTCCGAGTACGAACCGAGGAGCAGCGGGGCCGCGTCCACACGCAGGCACTCGGGGACCATCGACGAACGCCAGTCCCCGCCGCCGTACTTGGAGTCCCAGCGTCGCGCGTCCTCCGCCGCCTCGCGCAGCTTGGCCACATCGCTGTGGCCGACGCGCACAGGGATGTCCGTGCCCTCCGGCGCTTCGGGGGCGGCCGGTGCGGATCCGCCGGCGGGGGCGGCCTGTCCGGCACGCGCGGAGGCGCCGACGAGCCGCTCGACCGACGGGTCCGCGGGGGTTATCAGCCAGCGCGAGGCGGGAGTCGCGTACGCGCTCACCGCGAACGAACCGGCCAGCGACTGCCAGATGCCCCCGCCGCCCGCCCGCCGGCCCGCGAGGTCCAGGCGGTACAGCTCGGTGGCCGATTTCACCGCCTCGCCCACGTCCCGGGGGAAGGCCAGACCGACCTCGGGCGCCGGGTCCGCGTCCGCCAGGCCGATCTCGTGCAGCGGCACCGGCCGGCCCAGCTTGGCCCCGATGGCGGCGGCGATGAGGTGGGGCGCGGAGCCCTGCGGCACCATGCCCTTGGAGACCCACCGCGCCACCGACGTCTTGTCGTAGCGGAGGGTCAGACCGCGCTGCGCCCCCAGGTCGTTGACCCGCCGGGCGAGGCCGGCGTTGCTGATTCCCGCGAGGGCGAGAACGGTGCCGAGCTTTTCGTTCGGCCCGCGTTGCTCCCTGGACATGCGCCACCCCTCGACACACAGACAGCTGCCGTGACGCCTTCGGCGCACGGCATTCGTGCTGTGTCCTCCCGGTTCGCACACCCCCGCGTCCGGGCGGTCCCGGCCGCAAAAGCAGGTGGCCGAGCCCTTCGGAATATGCGCTCCTGCCGAGGACAGCAGTAAACCCAGCGTAGTTCGCCACATCCCTACCGTTAAGAGGCGGTGTGCCGTATGGCGGGATTGTTGTGCGGGCGGGAGTACGCCATCGGCCGCCGTGCTCCCGCCGTGTGGTCGTGCGCCCGTGCGTGCGCTCTGGCCGAGGATGTTCGGGAGCGCTTCCATGAGTACCGCGTGGGTCGGCCCACTGCGTACTGGAAACCAGTGGGCTGGGGGACACTGCCGCCTCGATTCCCCGCGGGCGGCGGACCGGTCCGGGAGGCGAACTCCGCCTCCCGGGCTGGAGGTTGGGCCCTGGGACGCCCGCCGAGAATGGCCGAATGCCGTCTGTGCCGGAGGGGCCCCGAAATCACCGGACGACCCCCTGCGACACCTCGGCCGGCCTCCTGGCGGCCGCTGAATCGCCCATGCCACAGGCGAGTTCACTTTTTGCGCGCGCTACCGGAGCCCCATCCCCCGCGCCTCCTTCGTGGCAGCATGTTCCCGAACGGCTTCGGGAATCGTGGAGGCGGGGATGCGGTGGCTGGTGGGGTGGAGCAGTATCGCCGCGCACTTCGGCATGGCCGGGGCCGACAGAGCCCTTGACGGCCTTGACGATCTCGACGGCGACGGCCGCACCGTCCACCCCGTCGGAGCCCAACTGCTGTGGGGAGACCCCGATCCGCTGTGGGCGGTCGGTGACTGGCGGCCCGACGAGGTACGCGTCGTCACGGCCGAACCGCCCGCGCGTTCCGTCCCCGGCGGGGGCGCGAACCCGCCCGCGGTCACCCGGCTCGCCGTCCTCGGCTGCTGCGCCGCAAGCGACGAACAGCTGCGGGTCGGGCTGTTCGCGGCGCGCGGCGGCGCACTGAGGCATCTGACCGCATGGGCCGGCAGCTACACGGTCGTGGTCCAGGCCGGGCGCCGCATCACCGTCGTGGGTGACCTCGCGGGCGCCCGGCCCGTCTTCTACACCCCCTGGGCCGGCGGCACCGCGTACGCCACCGCCGCGCTCCCGCTCGCCGACCTGATCGAGGCCCAGCTCGACATCGGGCACCTGGCCGCCCTGCTCGCCTGCCCCGAGACTCCGGAGGCACTGCGCGACTCCACCCCGTACGCGGGGGTCAAGCGCATCCCGCCCGGACACGCGCTGATCCTGCGGGAGGGCTCACGGGAGATCACCGGGTACGAGCCGGTGGCCTCCCTGGCCGTCGCCGGGCCGCAGATCGACCCGGCCAAGGCGGTCGACGGGGTGCGGGACGCGCTGGTCGATGCCGTACGGGCGAGGCTCACCGCCCCGCGGCACGCACCGGAGACCCTGCCGCCCGACCCGGGCCCCGTGCCGGGCATGGGGCCCGCCGAACGCCGCGCCGCGCGAGGGGCGCCCGCTCCCGGCATCGGCGCCGACCTGTCCGGGGGCAGCGCCTCCAGCACGCTGGCGCTGCTGGCCGCCGGGCTGCCCGGCGTGCCCGGCACCGTGCTGGGGCACGGGACGGGCGCGGGCGAGCGGCTGCTCGCCGTCACCTTCAACGACCTGGTCACCAGCGGACGCGAGGCCCGCGAACCGGAGCTGGAACGCGCCCGCGCCATCGCAGCCAATCCGCGGCTGCATCACATCGTCGTCGCGGCAGGGGAGGAGTCCCTCCCGTACGCCGGACTCGACGCGGGGCCGCTCACGGACGAGCCGGCGCCCGCCCTGGTGACGGCCGAACGGCACCGCAGCCGGCTCGCGGCCGGCAGCGCCGACCACTTCACCGGGGCGGGCGCACGGCAGGTGCTGGACGCGCATCCGGCGCGGCTCGCGGATCTGCTGATGGACCGGCGCCGACGCCATCTGCTGCGGCCGGTCACCGCACTGGCCCGGGCCGACGGGGCCTCGCCGCAGTCGCTGTTCGTGCCGCTCACCGTGTACCGGGCGGCGCGGCGCCTGGCCCGTACGCCCTACCGTGCCGGTCTCGAAGCCGCTGCCGACCGGCTGCTCTCCGCGAACCGCGCGGGCGCGGTCGGTCTCAACGGCGCGGTGGGCGCCTCGCTCGCCGCCCTGAACTGGGCCCGGCCCGGCCCGGCGGCTCGCTGGCTGACCGGCGAGGCGCTGGCTGAAGTATCGGTTCGCCTGATGGAGGCGGCGACGCGGCCGATGTCCGTGCAGCGGCCCGGCGAGGCCCGGGCCCGGGCGGCGCTCAGCCGCCATGCGGCGGACCAGCGCATCCTGGAACAGGCCGCCGAGATCCGCAGCCAGCGGCTGCACGCCCCCTTCCTCGACAACCAGGTCGTACGCGCCAGCCGCGACCTCCCCGAATCGCTGCGGGTCCAGCCGGGGGCGCGGGCATCGGTGCTGCGCACGGTCCTCGCGGGGGCCGGTATCCACGACCTCCCGCCGGGCTGGGGCGCCACGACGCACGCCTCGCACACCGCGACGGCGGCGGCACGCACCGGTCTGCGGGCCGCGCTCCCGCATCTGATGGCCCTGTTCGACGCCCCGCTGCTCGCGGACGCGGGCCTGGTGGAGGCCCGTGTCGTCCGCAAGGCGCTGCGGGCCGCCTCGGAAGGCGAACCCGTCCCGCTGGACGGCCTGGCCGACCTGGTGTCCACGGAACTGTGGCTGCGCCGGCTCCTGTCCCGCCGCGGCACCTGCTGGACGGGCACGGCGGCGCCCCGCCGCCGCGCGGTGGCCGGGGGCGTCCCCAAACGCCGGACGCTCCAGGCGTAGAGCCGGGCCACGACGCACGGGTCGAGGGGCATGCGCGCCCCGAGGGCGTGCCGAACCGGCCGGGCGAGCGCGGTCCGGCCCTGCCTAGCGGCAACTGATCCGGGACTCCGCCCAGTCCGCCGGCGCAGCCGTCCCCGACGGGTCCTCCGGCTCCACGACCAGGCGCAGCGTCCTGTGGCCGGCGAGCGGCACGTGGACCGGCACCGCCGCGTCGCCGCGGCCGAGAGCGGCCGAGCGCCAGAGCCGGACGCCGCCCCCGTACACCGAGAAGCGCACCGGGCGCACACCCGGCGTCAGGTCGTCGACGCCGACGAACGCGTCATAGGCCGTGCACGCGCGGTTGAGGTCGATGGTGACGGACGACTTGCCGTGCACCGTCACCCCGTGCCCGTACTGCTTGCCGCCGATCGACATGTCAGAGCGCTTCCACATCCAGCTGCTCTCGTTGTGCCGCACCTCGGGACCGGTGTGGTCGCCGAAGATGTCGTAGTCCAGGCGGTTGACCTGGTAGACCTCCGCCTTCTGGGGAGGCGGCGTGGGCTTCGGTGTCGGTGTCGGTGTCGGTGAGGGGGTCGGCGTCGGCGTGAGGGGCGGGGTGGGGGTCGGGGTGGGCTTCGGCTCGGCGGGGTGCGGCGTCGGCGTGGGAGTGGGGCTCGGCGTCGACTTCGGGCCGGCCTCGGCCGACGGCGGAACGGGCGCGGGCGGCGTCGCCGGCGGCTCCGGCTTCGGCTGGGGCGCGGGCGGCTCCGGCGCGACGGGCCGGGAGGTTGGGGGCTTGGCCATGGGCTCGGGCGCGGGCTCGCGGTCGACCGACATGGCCCACACCAGCCCGGCCGTCGCGGCGACAGCCACAGCCGCCGCCATAGCCTTCGCGGGCGCGCCGAGTCCCTGTGCGGCTGCCCCGCCCGACGTGCCCGACGTGCCCGACACGCCCGACGTGGCGGCCGCGGCAGCACCGGCCCCCGCTGTGCCGCCGGCGACGATCCCGGCTGCCTTGAGGGAGTACCCGGCGGCGAACCAGCCGATGACCGCGATCGGCAGCAGCGCAGGAATGCCCGCGTTCACATGGGCGAGCTCACCGGCGGCCAGACGGCACTTGACACACTCGTCCAGGTGCTTGCTCAGACCCCGCTCCGCCCGCACCCGCAGCCCTCCGCGGGCGTACGCGCCCAGCCGGTCCGCGTACCGGGCGCAGTCGCCGCCCGCGGTGAGCGCCGTGCTCACATGGGCCTGGAGATACGCCTGCTTGAGGCCCTCCCTGGCCCGGCTCGCCAGCACCGCCGTCGCGTTGGCGGTCAGGCCGAAGAGGGGCGCGACGTCGCTCGGCGACTCCTCCTCCACTGTCGTGTGCCACAGCACCGCCTGCCAGCGCTCCGGCAGGGACCGGAAGGCCTGCATGGCGAGCGACTGCTCGGCCTCGTGCATCGCGCGCACGTCCGCCCCGACGTCGAGCGTGTCGCCCGTCGCCGAGTCCGTGCTGCGCGCCGCCTCCGCGGCGAACACCGCGAAGTCGTCGACCAGTTGCTCCCGCTTCGCCGTCTTCGTCCAGGCGGCGGCGACCCGGCGGACGGTGGTGAGCAGGTACGCCCGCACCGCCTGCTCCGGCCCGGCCCCGCCGCGCACCGCCTGCAGGGTCCGAGCGAAGACCTCGGCCGTCAGGTCGTCCGCGGTGTGCGCGTCGCGGCAGCACGTGTGCGCGTACCGCCGGACGGCCTCGCAGTGGCGGCGGAACAGCTCCTCGTAGGCGCCGTCGTCACCGTCCCGCATGCGCCGGAGCAGCTCGGCGTCCGCAGACGCAAGCTGGCGCGGCGGCGGCAGCACCGAACCGGCGCTGCGGTCCCGCTGCTGCGGAACGGCGTACTTTGCCGCCTCCACGTCCGCCGGATCCGGCTCGTGAGCCGCACCGGTGTTCGCGCCGTCCGGCCCGTCGGCACGCGGGCGCGGCACGCCGGACGAGCCGTTCCGTCCGCCCTGGCTGGGCACCTGCCGTGGCGGTCCGGCCGTCCCGGAACTCCCACCGCCGAGTGACTCGTCCTGATGGTCACCGCTCATCGCGGAAGCCCCCGTAAGCACTTCGGACCCGAATTACCGGGCAAGCGTGCCACAGGGCGCCTGTACGCCGAACTCTTATGCGCCGCAACCACTCGTCCGGGGCGACTTCCCCGAACAGCGCACCGCCGGTCATCCGAAAGCGGCAGGAACAACCGGGCGAGCGGACAAGGGCGGTTGACGGCACCGCGCCGCCAGGGACGGGTCACGGAACAGGAGCGCCCGTGCGGACCTCACGCGGACCGCGGCCGCAGACCCTCCAGCAGGATGTCCAGCAGCCGGGCCGACGCGGCCTCCTGCTGCGCGGCGTCGGGCAGCGACGGCGCGGCCGTCGCTATCACCAGCAGCACGTCGGCCACGGTCACGTCACCGCGCAGCTCACCCGCGGCGCGTGCCCGCTCGACGAGCCGGCCCACGACCTCCAGGAGGTCCGCCGCGCCGGCGTCGTCCTGCTCCTCGGCCGGCACCGGGCGCGGCCCCACCACGCGCAGCCCGGACGGTGCCCCCGCCCTCTGCTGCGGCACCCACATGTCCTCGCGCGCCTCACCCGACAGGTCGTCCGCGCGATCCGCCGCCTCGTCGCCGTCCACCCCGACCCGCAGCACCTGCGGCGGGAGCAGCCGCCCCGCACCGGACGCAACCGAGGTGCGCAGGAACCGGGAGAGCGCCGACCACGGCTCCTCCTCCTGCCCGAGAGCCGTACGCGCCTGCTCGGTCAGCCGGGAGATCTCCTCCGCGGCTATCCGCCGCACGAGCACGTCCTTGCTCGGGAAACGGCGGTACACCGTGCCCACGCCGACCCGGGCGCGCCGGGCCACGTCCTCCATCGGGGCCCCGTACCCCAGCTCGCCGAACACCTCGCGGGCTGCGCGCAGGACATGCTCGAGATTGCGCTGCGCGTCCACGCGCAGCGGCGCCGAACGGCCCGTCCCGACCGGACCCGTCGGTCCGCTCCCATTGCCGTCCGCGGCCGAAGCCGGCGCGACGGCGGTCTGCCAATGCGAATCCTGGATGTGCATAAGCGTTCCCCCGGTCATGTCGTCTCCCCCCGGAGACATCCCCGCCTTGGTCTGCCGGGCGTGCCTTGACCTGGCACCCCGACCGACAACGAACATAGTTGAGCCGGAGTCAATTCAGAAGGGGGTACTTCGCACGGAGCGCCCCCCGATCGGAGCAAGGACCGGAAGGATCCCTATTCCACCCGCTGCCTCCCGCCACCCCGCCGGGCCTGACCTGCGCGGCTTCCGTTATGCCCCGAGCTGTGCCGCGACAGGGCCACCGACGGCTTCCGGTCACACAATCCGCCGGGCCTGTGGACAAACGACTGAGGTCGTTGCGTCATGGGATGGTGAAGGCTGCAAACTCCCGGGGCACGACCTCCGGCACCTCGCCGCGCACGCGCATTCTGGTCGTAGGCGGCGGCTACGTCGGGATGTACACCGCGCTGCGCCTCCAGCGGAAGCTGAAGCCGGAGCTCGACCGCGGCGACGTCGAGATCGTGGTGGTCGCCCCCGACCCTTATATGACGTATCAGCCGTTCTTGCCGGAGGCCGCGGCCGGTTCCATCTCCCCGCGCCATGTGGTCGTCCCCCTGCGTCGCGTCCTCGGCAGATGCACGATCGTCATCGGTGAGGCCCGCGCCGTCGACCATGCCAAGCGGACGGCGACCGTCACCACGCTCGCCACCGAGGAGGAGGGCGCCGGAGCCGTCGAGATCACCTACGACGAGCTCGTCATCGCCCCCGGCTCCGTCTCCCGCACCCTTCCCGTCCCCGGCCTCGCCGACTACGGCATCGGTTTCAAGACGGTCGAGGAAGCCATCGGCCTGCGCAACCACGTCATCGAGCAGATGGACATCGCGTCCTCCACCCGCGATCCGGCGATCCGCGACGCGGCCCTCACCTTCGTCTTCGTCGGCGGCGGTTACGCGGGCGTCGAGGCCCTGGCCGAACTCGAGGACATGGCCCGCTACACCGCGCGCTACTACCACAACGTCAAACCCGAGGACATGAAGTGGATCCTCGTGGAGGCGGCCGGGCGCATCCTGCCCGAGGTCGGCGAGGAGATGGGCCGCTACGCCGTCCGGGAGCTGCGCGCCCGGAACATCGACGTACGGCTGGACACCCGGCTCGAGTCGTGCGAGGACCGGGTCGCCGTGCTCAGCGACGGCTCCCGCTTCCCGACCCGGACCGTCGTCTGGACGGCCGGCGTCAAACCGGCGCCCCTGCTCGCCGCCACCGACCTCCCGCTCAACGAGCGCGGCCGCCTCGCCTGCACCGAACACCTCACCGTCGACGGCGTCGCCCACGCGTGGGCGGCGGGCGACGCGGCGTCCGTCCCGGACGTCACCTCCGACAGGCCCGGCGCCGAGTGCGCGCCCAACGCCCAGCACGCCCTGCGCCAGACCAAGGTCCTGGCCGAGAACATCGCGGCCGCCCTGCGCGGACAGCCCCTGCACCAGTACGCCCACAAGTACGTCGGCTCCGTCGCCTCCCTCGGACTCCACAAGGGCGTCGCCCACGTCTACGGCCGCAAGCTCAAGGGCTATCCGGCCTGGCTGATGCACCGCACCTACCACCTCAGCCGGGTGCCGACCTTCAACCGCAAGGCCCGCGTCCTGGCCGAATGGACCCTCGCCGGTCTCTTCAAACGTGAGATCGTCTCCCTCGGCTCGCTGGAGCATCCGCGGGCCGAGTTCGAATTCGCCGCGGGCGCCAGACGCAATGGCGACGGAAAGGACAGCGGCCCGCCGCCCAGTGCAGCGGACGAGTCGGCGGACAGTTCCCCGGACGGCCCTTCGGGTACCTGACGCCGCCGACAGGAGCTGGGCGAAAAGGACTGTCCGTCCGGTCGACCACACTGGACGTGTGACCATAGGTGGGCTCACACCTGCACAGAGTGACCCTTGGCGACGACCCCCATTGAGGCTTGAAAGTCAGTGAACTTCACGCGTTGGAGCCCCAGGCTCCCCGGTACGCAGCGTCGCGCCGCAGCACGGAGGACCGACCAGGGGCTCTCGCCGGTGCAGCGGGGCGACGGCTCGGTGCCCGCGGCCCGCGGTCAGTCCGGACAGCCGCCGGAGACCCCTTCGGACGTCCCGGCGCTGGAGGACTTCTCCGTGCCGGAGATCCTCGGCCGCCTCCCCGCCCTGGTCGCCCTCGTCTACGGACCCGACCACCGCATCGCGTACGTCAACGAGGCATACGCCGCCGCCTTCGGTCACCGCACGCTCGGCACCACGGCCGCCGACAGCTGCCCCGAGCTCGCCGAGCTGGGCCTGCTCCCGCTCATGGACCAGGTGCTGCGCAGCGGCAAGCCCCGTACGGTCAAGTCCCGCAGGACCCGGGGCGGAGGGTCGTACACGGTCACCTGCCTTCCCGCCGAACGGACCGAAGGCGGCAAGGAGCCCGAGGGCGTCCTGGTCTTCGCGGCCGACGTCACCGACCACGCCGAGGCCGCCGAGCGGCTGCGCGCCAGCGAGCGGCGTCACCGCGAGACCGCCGTGACCCTCCAGCGGTCGCTCCTGCCTCAGGAGTTGGAGCAGCCCGACGACCTGCGGTTCGCCGCCACCTACCAGCCCGGTGGCACGGACGCGGCGGTCGGCGGCGACTGGTACGACGTGATCACGCTCGGTGCCGGCCGTACGGCCCTGGTCATCGGCGACGTGATGGGCCGCGGTGTCCGCGCGGCAGCCGTCATGGGTCAGCTGCGCACCGCCGTACGGGCCTACGCCCGCCTGGACCTGCCGCCCCACGAGGTGCTCCAGCTCCTCGACGGACTCGCCTCCGAGATCGATCCCAGCCAGATCGCCACCTGTGTGTACGCGGTCCACGACCCGAACGAGGGCCGCTTGGTCTACGCGTCGGCCGGGCATCTGCCGATCCTCGTCCGCGACCAGGACGGCACCGTCCGCCGCGCCGACGAGCCCACCGGCCCGCCGCTCGGTACCGGCGGCTATCTGCACGCCTCGGGTTCCATCGACCTCCCGCCCGGCGCCACCGCCGTCCTCTACACGGACGGCCTGGTGGAGCGCCGGCGCGAGGACATCGACGAGGGGATGGCCGCGCTGGAGCGCGCGCTGTCCGGGGCGACCGGTACGCCGCAGGTGGTCTGCGACCGGCTGATCCGCTCCATGGGGGTGACCGCCGAGCACGACGACGACGTCGCGCTCCTCGTCCTGCAGCACCCGACCCGCAAAGGCGCGAACGCCGAGCTGTTCCACAACGCCGCGCTGGACCTCCTCGGCGGCATCGAGGCCGCGCCCCGCGCGCGTGCCTTCGCCTCCGGGGTACTGGCCTCCTGGCGTTTCTCGCCCGAGCTGCACGACCTCGGGGTCCTGGCCGTCAGCGAGCTGGTGGCCAATTCCCTCAAGCACGGTTCCCCGCCCATGCGCCTTCGGCTGCGTCGCACGGACCGGCGGCTGATCGTCGAGGTGACGGACGGGGACGAGCACCTGCCGCGACGCCGCCGGGCGGAGTCCGAGGACGAGGCGGGCCGCGGTATCTCGATCATCGCGACGATCGCCTCGTCCTGGGGAAGCCGCCGTACTCCGGGTGGCGGCAAGGCCGTCTGGTGCGAGTTCGCCCTGCCCTGACGCGTCAGTGGGCGGGGGCGACGGCCTCTTCGGGCTTGTGCACCGTCACCACGCGGGACTTCGGCGCGAGCGACGGCCGGTCCTGCACCGGCGTGAGCCGCTTGCCCAGCCGCAGCGCGAGCACGGTGATGCCGAGCGAGAACAGCACGAACGTCACGATGTACGGCCCCTGGAGCGCGGCGCCCATCGGACCGCCGACGGCCGGACCGACCGCCAGCGCGAGCTGCTTGACGAGCGCGAACGCTGAGTTGTACTGCCCGACCATCGACTCCGGCGCCAGGTCGGCGACCAGCGGGGCGACGGTCGGCGACAGCATGGCCTCGCCGAGCCCGAACAGCGCGTACGTCGAGATGAACGCGGCGGTCGCCATGGCCTGGCTGCCATGGCCGAGGCCCGCGTAGCCCGCGGCCGTCCACGCGACGGCCCAGATCAGGCCGACCGAGGCGATGACCCGGCTGCGGCTGCGGCGCTCGACGAACTTGAGCACCAGGAACTGTGCGGCCACGATCACCGCGGTGTTGGCGGCGAGCGCCGTGCCCAGGGTGGCGGGCTCAATCCCGGCAGCCTCGGTGCCGTACGCGGCGAGTCCGGATTCGAACTGGCCGTAGCAGGCGAAGAAGAGGACGAAGCCCAGCACCAGCAGTTGCACCATCGCCCGGTGTCCGAGCAGCGCGCGCATCCCGCCCCCGGCCCTGGCCTCCGTGTCGGCGGGCCGGGCACTGCGCAGCGATGCGGACTCGGGCAGCCGTACGGTCAGCGCGATGCCGACGAGGACGAGGAACATCGCGGCCTCGATGCCGAACAGCAGGGTGAAGCTGGCGGGCCGGCTCTCGTCGACGATGTGTCCACCGATCAGGCCGCCGATGCCGAGACCGAGGTTCTGCAGGAAGAACTGCATGGCGAAGGCGCGGGTGCGTGTCGTGGTCTCCGAGCACCAGACGATCATGGTGGCCAGCGCCGGCTGCATGACGGCGGTCCCGGCGCCGAGCACCGCCGCGGACAGGACGACGGACGGAACGCTCCCCGACAGCCCCATGCCCGCCGCTCCGACGGACGCCAACACCGCAGCGCCGACCAGTACGGGCAGCGGCCCGCGCCGGTCGATGACCCGTCCGGTGAACGGCAGGGCCACGAGTGCGGCCATCGCGAAGACGGCGAGCACCACGCCCGCCGCACTCGCGCCCAGGTCTCGCACCTGGGCCACGTAGATGTAGAGGTACGGAACGGTGAAGCCGAGCCCGAACGCGCTCAGCGCGTTCCCCGCCTGGATCCGGCGCATCGCTGCACCCTTCGCCTTGGTCACACTCACCCACTTCGGTCGAGGTCCTGCAGGACCTGGAGGACTGAAGCCTGAAGACTTCAATAGTAAAGTTCGAACCTGAACAATACACATTGAAGGACTTCAAGGCCAACGAGTGCCGTGCGATACTTCCGCGCATGCCTACTGAGACCCCCGCGGACGCCGTCTCCGGCCCGCAGGAGCCGACCCTCGACGAGCAGATCGCCGCCTACCAGCGCGAGTACGGGGATCTCGATCCCCAGGTCGAGAAGGTGGTCTCCGCGCTCGGACGGCTCAACCGCCGGATGAACGTCGCGTACGGCCGCCAGGTCGCGGCCCTCGGCATCAGCAACGCCGAGTGGGAGGTCCTCAAGACCCTGGTCCTCTCGGGCTCCCCCTATCGCCTCGGCCCCGGGGAGCTCGCCAAGCGCCTCGGTCTCACGCCGGCCGCGATGACCCACCGCATCGACCGGATGGCGGGCGAGGGCCTCGTGACCCGCGACCGGGACGAGAACAACCGCGTACGCGTGATCGTCGAGCTGACGGACGAGGGCCGCACGAAGTGGCTCGAGGCGATGCGCATGGCCACCACGTTCGAGGAGGACCTGCTCCAGGACCTCGCCCCGGACGAGCGCGCCCTGCTCGGCGAGCTGCTCATCCGCGTGCTGCGCCGGGTCGAGCACGACCAGCCGGACGCCGGCGGCCGCCTGACCGACCTGGACTAGCGACCGGCCTCCGGACTGCGGCGGGGGAGGGTTGACACGACCCCCGTCGATCTGTAAGGTTCTTCGAGTTGTCGCGGAGCCGGAACGGTTCTTCGACAGCCATCCTCGCCGCTGACGCGGCAACCACACTCAGCACGATCTCCCAGTCGGGACGAATTTCGCATGTCGAAATTCATTTCGATGACTCGATTATGAGTCGCCCGGGAAATCCGCTAGGGTTTGGACGTCGGAACGGCCCAACGGCCGGGAAGACAACCCCCTCTGACTGGGAATCAGGCCCGAAAGGATCTGATAGAGTCGGGTCCGCCGGAAAGGGAAGCGCGAAAGCGAAGAACTGGAAAGCACCGAGGAAATCGGATCGGAAAGATCTGATAGAGTCGGAAACGCAAGACCGAAGGGAAGCGCCCGGAGGAAAGCCTCAGAAGATGTTCTGCGGGTGAGTACAAAGGAAGCGTCCGTTCCTTGAGAACTCAACAGCGTGCCAAAAATCAACGCCAGATATGTTGATACCCCGTCCATCTCCGGATGGTCGAGGTTCCTTTGAAAAAGTCCATCCCGCTTGCGGGGTGGCAATCACAGCGAGGACGCTGTGAACGACCGGTCTTATTCCGACCGGTTGTTCCGCTCTCGGATGTGTCACCCGATCACGGGTAAACATTCATGGAGAGTTTGATCCTGGCTCAGGACGAACGCTGGCGGCGTGCTTAACACATGCAAGTCGAACGATGAACCTCCTTCGGGAGGGGATTAGTGGCGAACGGGTGAGTAACACGTGGGCAATCTGCCCTGCACTCTGGGACAAGCCCTGGAAACGGGGTCTAATACCGGATAACACTGCGGATCGCATGGTCTGCGGTTGAAAGCTCCGGCGGTGCAGGATGAGCCCGCGGCCTATCAGCTTGTTGGTGGGGTGATGGCCTACCAAGGCGACGACGGGTAGCCGGCCTGAGAGGGCGACCGGCCACACTGGGACTGAGACACGGCCCAGACTCCTACGGGAGGCAGCAGTGGGGAATATTGCACAATGGGCGAAAGCCTGATGCAGCGACGCCGCGTGAGGGATGACGGCCTTCGGGTTGTAAACCTCTTTCAGCAGGGAAGAAGCGAAAGTGACGGTACCTGCAGAAGAAGCGCCGGCTAACTACGTGCCAGCAGCCGCGGTAATACGTAGGGCGCAAGCGTTGTCCGGAATTATTGGGCGTAAAGAGCTCGTAGGCGGCTTGTCACGTCGGATGTGAAAGCCCGGGGCTTAACCCCGGGTCTGCATTCGATACGGGCAGGCTAGAGTGTGGTAGGGGAGATCGGAATTCCTGGTGTAGCGGTGAAATGCGCAGATATCAGGAGGAACACCGGTGGCGAAGGCGGATCTCTGGGCCATTACTGACGCTGAGGAGCGAAAGCGTGGGGAGCGAACAGGATTAGATACCCTGGTAGTCCACGCCGTAAACGTTGGGAACTAGGTGTTGGCGACATTCCACGTCGTCGGTGCCGCAGCTAACGCATTAAGTTCCCCGCCTGGGGAGTACGGCCGCAAGGCTAAAACTCAAAGGAATTGACGGGGGCCCGCACAAGCAGCGGAGCATGTGGCTTAATTCGACGCAACGCGAAGAACCTTACCAAGGCTTGACATATACCGGAAACGGCCAGAGATGGTCGCCCCCTTGTGGTCGGTATACAGGTGGTGCATGGCTGTCGTCAGCTCGTGTCGTGAGATGTTGGGTTAAGTCCCGCAACGAGCGCAACCCTTGTTCTGTGTTGCCAGCATGCCCTTCGGGGTGATGGGGACTCACAGGAGACTGCCGGGGTCAACTCGGAGGAAGGTGGGGACGACGTCAAGTCATCATGCCCCTTATGTCTTGGGCTGCACACGTGCTACAATGGCCGGTACAAAGAGCTGCGAAGCCGCGAGGCGGAGCGAATCTCAAAAAGCCGGTCTCAGTTCGGATTGGGGTCTGCAACTCGACCCCATGAAGTCGGAGTTGCTAGTAATCGCAGATCAGCATTGCTGCGGTGAATACGTTCCCGGGCCTTGTACACACCGCCCGTCACGTCACGAAAGTCGGTAACACCCGAAGCCGGTGGCCCAACCCCTCGGGGAGGGAGCTGTCGAAGGTGGGACTGGCGATTGGGACGAAGTCGTAACAAGGTAGCCGTACCGGAAGGTGCGGCTGGATCACCTCCTTTCTAAGGAGCACAGCACCGATTGCAGACAAACGTTCTGCACGGTCAGCTCATGGGTGGAACGTTGATTATTCGGCGCACTCGGTCACTGGTGACCGCTAGTACTGCTCCTCGGAGCGTGGAACGCGACCATCCAGGGATCGGCTGTGCCGGGCACGCTGTTGGGTGTCTGAGGGTGCGAGCGTTGCTCGCCCTTCGGGATGCCGGCCCCAGTGAACTCGCCCTGTATCGGGGTGGGGTGGTGGGTGGCTGGTCGTTGCTTGAGAACTGCACAGTGGACGCGAGCATCTGTGGCCAAGTTTTTAAGGGCGCACGGTGGATGCCTTGGCACCAGGAACCGATGAAGGACGTGGGAGGCCACGATAGTCCCCGGGGAGTCGTCAACCAGGCTTTGATCCGGGGGTTTCCGAATGGGGAAACCCGGCAGTCGTCATGGGCTGTCACCCACTGCTGAACACATAGGCAGTGTGGAGGGAACGAGGGGAAGTGAAACATCTCAGTACCCTCAGGAAGAGAAAACAACCGTGATTCCGGGAGTAGTGGCGAGCGAAACCGGATGAGGCCAAACCGTATGCGTGTGATACCCGGCAGGGGTTGCGCATACGGGGTTGCGGGAATTCTCTTGACCAGTCTGCCGGCTGGTCGACGAGTCAGAAACCGTATGGATAGGCGAAGGACATGCGAAAGGTCCGGCGTAGAGGGTAAGACCCCCGTAGCTGAAATTCATACGGCTCGTTTGAGAATTTCCCAAGTAGCACGGGGCCCGAGAAATCCCGTGTGAATCTGGCGGGACCACCCGCTAAGCCTAAATATTCCCTGGTGACCGATAGCGGATAGTACCGTGAGGGAATGGTGAAAAGTACCGCGGGAGCGGAGTGAAATAGTACCTGAAACCGTGTGCCTACAAGCCGTGGGAGCGTCGGATGCAAGCTTGCTTGTATCTCGTGACTGCGTGCCTTTTGAAGAATGAGCCTGCGAGTTTGCGGTGTGTTGCGAGGTTAACCCGTGTGGGGAAGCCGTAGCGAAAGCGAGTCCGAACAGGGCGACATAGTAGCGCGCTCAAGACCCGAAGCGGAGTGATCTAGCCATGGGCAGGTTGAAGCGGAGGTAAGACTTCGTGGAGGACCGAACCCACCAGGGTTGAAAACCTGGGGGATGACCTGTGGTTAGGGGTGAAAGGCCAATCAAACTCCGTGATAGCTGGTTCTCCCCGAAATGCATTTAGGTGCAGCGTCGTGTGTTTCTTGCCGGAGGTAGAGCACTGGATAGGCGATGGGCCCTACCGGGTTACTGACCTTAGCCAAACTCCGAATGCCGGTAAGTGAGAGCGCGGCAGTGAGACTGTGGGGGATAAGCTCCATGGTCGAGAGGGAAACAGCCCAGAGCATCGACTAAGGCCCCTAAGCGTACGCTAAGTGGGAAAGGATGTGGAGTCGCAGAGACAACCAGGAGGTTGGCTTAGAAGCAGCCACCCTTGAAAGAGTGCGTAATAGCTCACTGGTCAAGTGATTCCGCGCCGACAATGTAGCGGGGCTCAAGCGTACCGCCGAAGTCGTGTCATTGCAGTACATACCCCCAACGGGGACTGTGATGGGTAGGGGAGCGTCGTGTGCCGGGTGAAGCAGCCGCGGAAGCGAGTTGTGGACGGTTCACGAGTGAGAATGCAGGCATGAGTAGCGATACACACGTGAGAAACGTGTGCGCCGATTGACTAAGGGTTCCTGGGTCAAGCTGATCTGCCCAGGGTAAGTCGGGACCTAAGGCGAGGCCGACAGGCGTAGTCGATGGACAACCGGTTGATATTCCGGTACCCGCTTTGAAACGCCCAGTACTGAACCCGTTAATGCTAAGGCCGTGAAGCCGCCGGCTGAGTCTTCGGACGAGGTCGGAGTGGTGGAGCCGCTGACCCAAGGCGGTAGTAGGTAAGTGATGGGGTGACGCAGGAAGGTAGTCCAGCCCGGGCGGTGGTTGTCCCGGGGTAAGGGTGTAGGCCGTTGTGTAGGCAAATCCGCACAACATCAAGGCTGAGACCTGATGCCGAGCCGATTGTGGTGAAGTGGATGATCCTATGCTGTCGAGAAAAGCCTCTAGCGAGTTTCATGGCGGCCCGTACCCTAAACCGACTCAGGTGGTCAGGTAGAGAATACCGAGGCGTTCGGGTGAACTATGGTTAAGGAACTCGGCAAAATGCCCCCGTAACTTCGGGAGAAGGGGGGCCATCACCGGTGAGAGCACTTGCTGCTTGAGCTGGGGGTGGCCGCAGAGACCAGCGAGAAGCGACTGTTTACTAAAAACACAGGTCCGTGCGAAGCCGTAAGGCGATGTATACGGACTGACGCCTGCCCGGTGCTGGAACGTTAAGGGGACCGGTTAGCTGACTTTCGGGTCGGCGAAGCTGAGAACTTAAGCGCCAGTAAACGGCGGTGGTAACTATAACCATCCTAAGGTAGCGAAATTCCTTGTCGGGTAAGTTCCGACCTGCACGAATGGCGTAACGACTTCTCGACTGTCTCAACCATAGGCCCGGTGAAATTGCACTACGAGTAAAGATGCTCGTTTCGCGCAGCAGGACGGAAAGACCCCGGGACCTTTACTACAGTTTGATATTGGTGTTCGGTTCGGCTTGTGTAGGATAGGTGGGAGACTGTGAAGCTTGGACGCCAGTTCAGGTGGAGTCGTCGTTGAAATACCACTCTGGTCGTGCTGGATGTCTAACCTGGGTCCGTGATCCGGATCAGGGACAGTGTCTGATGGGTAGTTTAACTGGGGCGGTTGCCTCCCAAAGGGTAACGGAGGCGCCCAAAGGTTCCCTCAGCCTGGTTGGCAATCAGGTGTTGAGTGTAAGTGCACAAGGGAGCTTGACTGTGAGACCGACGGGTCGAGCAGGGACGAAAGTCGGGACTAGTGATCCGGCGGTGGCTTGTGGAAGCGCCGTCGCTCAACGGATAAAAGGTACCCCGGGGATAACAGGCTGATCTTCCCCAAGAGTCCATATCGACGGGATGGTTTGGCACCTCGATGTCGGCTCGTCGCATCCTGGGGCTGGAGTCGGTCCCAAGGGTTGGGCTGTTCGCCCATTAAAGCGGTACGCGAGCTGGGTTTAGAACGTCGTGAGACAGTTCGGTCCCTATCCGCTGTGCGCGTAGGAGTCTTGAGAAGGGCTGTCCCTAGTACGAGAGGACCGGGACGGACGAACCTCTGGTGTGCCAGTTGTCCTGCCAAGGGCATGGCTGGTTGGCTACGTTCGGAAAGGATAACCGCTGAAAGCATCTAAGCGGGAAGCCTGCTTCGAGATGAGGACTCCCACCTCCTTGAGAGGGTAAGGCTCCCAGTAGACGACTGGGTTGATAGGCCGGATATGGAAGCCAGGTAACTGGTGGAGTTGACCGGTACTAATAGGCCGAGGGCTTGTCCTCAGTTGCTCGCGTCCACTGTGTTAGTTCTGAAGTAACGAACTCGCCTTGCCGGCTGGTAGTTCGGACATCTTCATAGAGTTTCGGTGGTCATTGCGTTAGGGAAACGCCCGGTTACATTCCGAACCCGGAAGCTAAGCCTTTCAGCGCCGATGGTACTGCAGGGGGGACCCTGTGGGAGAGTAGGACGCCGCCGAACAATCATTGTGGGAAAGCCCCGGAACACTGTTCCGGGGCTTTCCTGCGTTCGGGGGTGTGTGCGGGTGCAGCAGGGGACGCAGCGGCACAGTGCGCCTCGGCGGAAACCCCGTTGCCGTGGCGCAGGGGCCTTGGCCACTATCGGGGCATGGACTACGTCATCCGGCCCGTGCGGGCCGAAGAATGGGCCAAGGCCCGCGAGTTGCGGCTTGCCGCCCTTCAGGACCCGCTGGCCTCGATAGCTTTTCTGGAGACGTACGAGGACGCCGTCGTGCGGCCGGACTCCTTCTGGCAGGAGCGCACGGCCTCGGCGGCGGCCGGCCGCGAGGTGATCCAGTTCATCGGCGAGGCCCCGGACGGGAGCTGGGACGGCACGGTGTCCTTGCTGGTGGAGCGACCTGGCGCCGAGGCGCGGGTCGGGAAGCCGGCGGCGGTGGAACAGACGCATGTGGTGGGCGTGTTCGTCCGGCCGGAGGCGCGGGGGAGCGGTCTCGCGGACGCGCTGTTCCGTGCGGCGCTGGAGTGGTCGTGGGCGCTGGAATCGCCGCGGGTGGAGCGGGTACGTCTGATCTTCCACGCGGACAACGTGCGGGCCGAGGCGCTCTACCGGCGCGCGGGCTTCGTGCCGAGCGCCGACACGTCTCCTATTCCGGGGGACGAGATGGCGCGCGAGTACGAGGTCAGGCGCGAGGCGGCCTAGCCAGGGGCTCAGTGGGAGGGCAGGGGGGCCGTCCAGCGGGCGCGGGCCTGTTCGGCCGAGCGCAGCAGGACGAGTGTCGGCAGGCCCTGGTCCTGGCCGGTGGCGAGGAGCTCGGGGAGCACGGGCAGCGGCGCCACGGCCGCGACGTCGTCGAGGACGAGGGTCAGTGGTGGGTCGAGCCGACCGTCGGATGACCGTGCGGCCATGCGGCGGCCGTGCTCGACCACGTCTGAGGCGAGTGCCGTGAGCAGCGGCATCGCACCGGGGTGGGAGCGCGGATCCTCGATCGGTTCACCCACCACGTAAAGCGTGCCCGCTTCGTTCACAAAAGATTCCAAGGCCAGCGAATCGGTTCGATGGGGAGTGCATGCCTCACGGATGTGGACCGACGACAGCGCCGCGAAGGCACGGCCGGTCAACTGCTGGGCGATGTCCCGGCGTTCCGGATACGCGGTGAGCGCGGACTCCAGCAGTCCGGCCAGTCCGGCGGCGGCCTTGGGATGCGTGCGGAGGATGCGTACGGGCTCGTGGGCCCCGGTGCCCTGCGCCCAGCGGTGGACCTGGCGGAACGGGCGGCCGTCCACGGCGGCGGCGTGCAGCCAGCAGCGCAGGAGCGTTTCCGCTGTGTCGGCCATGGCGGCGTCGATCAGGGCCCGGGGTCGCACGGGCGAAAGGAGGGCGGTGGCGCGGGCGGCCGCGGTCCGTTCGTCCTCGCAGCCGGCGGTGGGCGACCAGTGGAGCCGGGAAGGGGTGTCGCACAGGTGCCCGGGGTCGTAGACGAGAACGGGTCCCAGCTTGGCGCGGGCGCCCTTCGTCTCGGCCCACACGGAGGCGTCGGAGGTGACGACGAGGACAGGGCCCTCGGCGTCGACGAGCGCCTGGACGGTGGACGGCCGGCGGGTGGCGGGATCGCCGTACAGGACGCGGGAACCGGTGCCGCGCGGGCCGGGGACGGTGGTCGGGACACCCGTGGGCGGGTACGGGACCGGGGCCGCTGCGGTGGACGGGGCCGCTGCGGTGGACGGGGCCGCGGACGCGTGCGGGTACGGAGCCGGTGCGGGGGCCGTCGTCGCCGGGTCGGCCGGCTGGACTGCGGGGGCGGGCCCGGGGGCCGTGGGCACGGTCTGTTCGGACACAGGCGGCGCGGGGACGGTCTGCTCGGGCACGGGCGGCGCCGGGGCCTCGGATGCCGTCTCCACGGCCGTGGCGGCCGAGGGCGCCGTGTCGGCCCCGCCGTGCGGCTCCGACGACATCCGCCCGATCGCGTGCTTCTCGGCGCGGGCCCTCGCGCGGACCGCACGCCAGCGTGCCACCGTGCCCAGCGTGAACACGGTCAGCACGACCAGCACCATCAGTTCGCCGATGGCCAGGCCCCAGAACAGCCCGTATCCGGAGAGCTCGGCGGGCGGGGTCGATGGCCAGGCGGCGGGCAGGTCCTGCGGGGCCGAGACCAGCGACCGCAACGCCATGGGCGTACTGGTGAAGGTCACGCCCGTCGGCCAGGCACCGTGCGCGAACAGACCCGCCAGGCCCGTCGCCGTCCACACCAGCACCGTCAGCCCGAGCAGAAAGCCCAGAAGCCCGACCAACAGGCCGTCGGGGATGCCTCCTTCGCGCTCCCCGTTCCGGCCCCGCCCCTGGCGCCCCTGCTCCATCTCACGCCACCGTCGACTCTGAGGACTCGTCCCACTGCTGTTGCCGCTCGATCAGCGCCGCCCGCTGCTCCGCCTCCCACTCCGCGGCCTGGACGTGCTCCGGCACCGCGGGCCGCGAGGACTCCGTCATCGCCCGGTCGGTGAAGACGAGGGGCCGTTCGGCCTCGGTCACCAGGTGTTTGACCACCTGGACGTTGCCGTTGACGTCCCAGACGGCGATGCCCGGGGTGAGCGTCGGGATGATCTCGACGGCCCAGCGCGGCAGGCCGAGCACGCGCCCGGTGGCCCGCGCCTCGTCGGCCTTCTGGGCGTAGATCGTCCGCGTCGACGCCATCTTCAGGATGGCCGCGGCCTCCCGTGCCGCCGCGCCGTCCACCACGTCGGACAGATGGTGCACGACCGCCACGAACGACAGGCCGAGCCGCCGCCCGAACTTGAGCAGCCGCTGGAAGAGCTGCGCGACGAACGGGCTGTTGATGATGTGCCACGCCTCCTCCACCAGGAAGATGCGCTTCTTGCGGTCGGGCCGGATCCAGGTGTGCTCCAGCCACACGCCGACGATCGCCATCAGGATCGGCATCGCGATCGAGTTGCGGTCGATGTGGGACAGGTCGAACACGATGAGCGGCGCGTCCAGGTCGATGCCGACCGTCGTCGGTCCGTCGAACATGCCGCGCAGGTCGCCGTCGACGAGCCGGTCGAGAACGAGGGCCACGTCCAGGCCCCAGGCGCGTACATCGTCTATGTCGACGTTCATCGCCTCGGCGGACGCCGCCTCGGGGTGGCGCAGCTGCTCCACGATGTCCATGAGGACGGGCTGCCGGTCGGTGATCGACTCGTTCACGTACGCGTGGGCCACCTTCAGCGCGAAGCCGCTGCGCTCGTCGAGGCCGTGGCCCATCGCGACCTCGATGATGGTCCGCAGCAGGGCGAGCTGGCCGGTGCTGGTGATCGCCGGGTCGAGCGGGTTGAGGCGGATGCCGCCGTCGAGCGCCGTCATCGGGTCCAGCCGGATGGGCGTGATCCCCAGCTCCTGCGCGATCAGGTTCCACTCGCCGACGCCGTCCTCCCCCTGCGCGTCGAGGACGACGACCTGACGGTCGCGGAAGCGCAACTGCCGCAGGACGTACGTCTTCTCCAGTGCCGACTTGCCGTTGCCGGACTCGCCGAGCACCAGCCAGTGCGGGGCGGGGAGCTGCTGCCCGTACAGCTGGAAGGGGTCGTAGATGTAGCCCTTGCCGCTGTAGACCTCGCGGCCGATGATCACGCCCGAGTCGCCGAGGCCGGGTGCGGCCGTCGGGAGGTAGACGGCCTGCGCCTGCCCGGTCGAGGTGCGGACGGGCAGACGGGTCGTCTCCACCTTTCCGAACAGGAAGGAGGTGAAGGCATCCGTGAGGACGGACAGCGGATCACGCATGGCTCAAGGCCCCTATCGGCGGATGCCGGTCGCGAACGGAAGGGTGTTCACAAAGGCCCTGTGGTGCTCGCGGTCGCACCACTCCAGCTTCAGATACGACTTGCCGGCAGAGGCCCTGATCGTGCGCTTGTCCCTGGCCAGGGCCTCGGGCGAACGCGACGACACAGTGATGTACCCGACGAGGTTGACCCCCGCCGCACCGCTCGCGAGATCTTCACCCCGCTGGTCGAGCCGTCCGTGCGCGGCGATGTCGCGCGGATCGACGGTCCGGTTCATCTTGGCGGCTCGGCTGGCGTCCGCCTCGTCGTTGGTCTTCTCGGTGAGCATGCGCTCGATGGCGACCTCGGTGGGCTCCAGGTCCATCGTCACCGCGACCGTACGGATCACGTCGGGGGTGTGGACGAGCAGCGGCGCGAGGAAGTTGACGCCGACCGGGGTCATCGGCCACTCCTTGACCCACGCGGTGGAGTGGCACCAGGGGGCGCGGGTGGAGGACTCGCGGGTCTTGGCCTGGAGGTAGGTGGGCTCGACGGCGTCGAGCTCGGCCGGCCAGGCGTTTCGTTTTGTCATCGCCTGGATGTGGTCGATGGGGTGGTCCGGGTCGTACATGGAGTGCACGAGGGACGCGAGGCGGGCCTGGCCGAGGGGCTGCCGTACGCGGATGTCCGCCTCCGCCAGCCGGGCGCAGATGTCGGTGAGCTCGCGGGCCATGACGACGGCGAGGCCGGCGTCCTTGTCGAGCCGCCTGGCGCCGGAGGCGTGCTTGGCGGCCCGGGCCATGGCGTGGGCCTCGGCGGCGAGTTCGCGCGAGTAGTGCATGCAGGCGACGAGGTAGGCGCGGTGCTGCTCGCTGGAGGTGGACACCATGGACTGGAGCTGTTCGTACGACTCCTGGAGCCAGGCCGGCGCCTTCTCGTCCCCGCGCTGGGCGACGTCCTTGGCGTGCGCGTCGGGGTCGGCGGGCAGGGTGCGCGCGAGCATCTGAAGGCGCGTCACGAAGCCGTCACCGTTGGCGACATGCTTGAGCAGCGTGCCGAACCGGTCGACCAGCGCCTCCTGGTCCTCGCTGTCGCGCAGACCGACGCCGGGGCCCTCGATCTCGATGGCCGCGGTGACGGTGCGCCGGTCGGCGTGCAGCAGGACGGCGATCTCGTCGGGGCCGAAGGGGGCGGCGAGCCAGTTGATCCGCCCGATGCCCGGCGGCGGGCCGACCTCGATCTCCCGCCCGTCGATCCGGGTGCCGGCCTCGACGGCGCCGGATCGGTAGGTGGTGCCCTGGCGCAGGGTGCGCTTGTAGCTGCGGTTGATTTCGAACCATTTGTAGAAGGTGCGGCCCTTGTAGGGGACGTACACGGCGGCGAGCGCGAGCATCGGGAAGCCCGTGAGCAGCACGATCCGCAGGGACAGGACGGGGACCAGCAGCCCGCTCATCATGCCGAGGAACGCGCCGGCGATGATCAGTGCGATCTCGCCGGTCTCGCGGTTCTTGCCGACGATCGCGTTCGGCCGGGCGCGGCCGATGAGGTACGTGCGGCGGGGCGCGATGGGTGGGGACTGGGTCGTCAACGCCGGCCACCTCCTGTGCTGTTGCGGTTGCTGTGCGGGGTGCCGCTGGTCGGGGTGCTGCTACGGGGCGAGGGCGCGGCTCCCTGGCCCGTACGGCTGCCGTGTGCCGCGACGCCGCCGCTGACGGGGTTGGCGGGGCGGGGCGTGCTTGCGCCGGAGTCGCCGCCGGTGTTCTGGTTGCCCCGGGAGCTGTGGGTCTTGATGCCCTGCGAGACGAGGGCGGCCGGGGAGCTGATGACGGCGGCGGCCTTGCCCTCGGCGGCGTTCTGGATGCGGTTGTTGCGGGAGTTGGCGATCTCGTCGCCGAAGCCGGGGACGAAGCGGTAGATCATGGCGGAGGCGAAGATTGCGAGCAGGATGATCGAGAGCCCGGACACGACGGCGGAGAAGGAGTCCGGCCCCTCGCCCGCGGAGAGCGCGCCGGCGAGGCCGAGCACGATGACGATGACGGGCTTGACCAGGATGACGGCGATCATGATCCCCGCCCAGCGGCGGACGTGGCCCCACATGTTCTTGTCGACGAGCCCTGCGTAGACGACGACGCCGAGGAGGGCGCCGACGTAGAGCAGCACGGCGCGGATGAACAGCTCGAGGTAGAGGATGCCGGCGGCGAGGACGGTGACCAGCGCGACGATGATCAGCATGATCGGGCCACCGCTGATGCTGTCGCCCTTCTGGAGGGCCTCCTTGAAGCTGCCGAAGAAGATGTCGGTCTGCTGACCGGTCCCGGAGGCGATGACCTCGGTGACGGCGTCGGTGGCGGTGACGACGGTGTAGAGGATCAGCGGCGTGAAGGCGGAGGCGAGGACGGTCAGCCAGAGGAAGCCGACGGCCTCGGAGATCGCGGTGGTGAGCGGTACGCCGCGGATGGCGCGCTTGGCGACGGCGAGCAGCCACAGGATGAGCGTGAGGACGGTGGCGGCGGCGAAGACGATGGCGTAGCGGGCGAGGAAGGCGGGGTTGGTGAAGTCGACCTCGGCGGTCTCCTTGACGGCGCCGGAGAGGTAGTCGAGCAGGGTGACGGCGGCGTCGGCGCAGCCACGGGCGAGGGAGGCGAGGGGGTCGAGGGCGTCCGCCGGATCGTTCCCGACGGATGACCGTCCGACGCCGGGGGAGTCGCCGTCTTCGCAGTAGTCGCGGGCGGGGCCGACGATGAGATCACACTTGCCCTCATCGGACGGTGGCGGTGACGGGGCTGCGAACGCCCGGGCGGACAGGAGGACCGCTGCACACTGAAGCGACGCAACGGCCGACGCGACCGTAAGCGCACGGCGTGGACTACCGGGCATACGTGAACCCTCCGTACTGCTCTACGGCCTTGGCGATCTCGTCGGCGTCAGAGGCGGTGCGGTCCGCGTTCACGGGTGCCGGACCGTCCTTCTGGGAGAAGCTTTCGACCTTCCAGTCCGAGTCGGCCCAGCGCAGGGCCAGCGTCATCGTGAACCAGTCGTTGGTTACCGGGTTGGTCGAGCTGACCCCAGCAGTACCGAACACGCCGGTGCACCAGACCTCTACCGTGGCGGTGTCGGGCGTGAATGCAGTGATCTTGGTCCCGACGGGTGCGGTACGGGACACGTACGTCATCCCGGCGGGAGCGTTGCCATTGGCGTCGAGGCCGATCTTGTCGAGGAAGTCCTTGTCGTACGCCTGGTCGAGCTTCCCTTCGAGTTCCGCGGCCTTGTCGGCGACGAACAGTTGACGCACGATCGTGCCACGCCGGTCGGGCCTCAAGATGTCCGACGAAACGAGCGCCACCGCGTAATTCGCCGCCGCGCTCTGAGCCCCCTGCTCGTCCCGTGCGTAGCCCGTCGGGATGCCGCCCTCGTTGCCCTTCACCGGGCGCACCCCCGTCGCCGCCGTCGGGCGGCTGTCGGGGGACTTGCCGGTGTCGCCCGACGTGTCCTCCGCCCCGCCGCCCCTGTTGGCGAAGGCGATCGCCGCGATCAGTAGCACCACCACGCCCACCACCCCGATGAGCGAACGTGAGGTGCGCACCGGGCGGCGGGCGCTGCCGTAGACGTCGTCGCTCGTGCCCGGGAGCCGGGTGCGGGTCTGGCCCGAGCCGCCGAAGCCCTCGTTCGTACGGCTGTCGTGCTCGTCGCCGAGGCTCATCTCGGGCAGGCCCCCTCAACCGGTAGTGGACGTGCTGCGGACCGCGCGGACGCGGTGTGGTGACGTGACATCAGCAGGATGGGGGACATCGGGGGAGACGCAACCTCGGAGGTGGGCCGGGCGAGCCCGGAGAGGACGGGCGGGCGGCCGGGCTAGACGGCCATCCCGTACACGATGGTGAACAAGGTCCCCAGTGAGCCGATGATGAAGACGCCGGTGAGTCCGGCGACGATCAGGCCCTTGCCCTGCTCCGCACTGAAGGTGTCGCGGAGTGCCGTCGCGCCGATGCGCTGCTTGGCCGCGCCCCAGATGGCGATGCCGAGGCAGAGGAGGATGGCAACGGCCATCACGACCTCGATCATCACTCGAGCCTCGTTGCCCAGGCTTCCGAAGGGTCCCCAATTCGGGGCGATACCGCCGATGATGGTGGTGATGTCGCCCTTTTCGGCTGCCAGGATCATGTAACTCACCGCCCCTGTTGGGTTGTTCGCCGCCCACGCCACTCGGCACGGGCCAGGTTCTATCTTCGCTGATGAAACCGCCCGCGTAAGCCGACTTCGAGGGTCTCTTTACCCGATCTCCGCACGTTTGACCGAAGCGGCTGCCTTGACCTGCGAAGGCGTGGCGTGATTCGACCCCTGTACACATATCGTCACTCTGTGTATCACGGAGAGTGACTCCGGGCAATGACTGTCGTTGTGCCACCTTTGGGGCGGTCTCGTCGGGTGAGGAGGTGGAGACGCCTCACCCGCCAGGTGGCATTCGCGCCAAAGTCCATGACAAATTAGCCATCCGTAATTGTTTACGCGTTCAACTGACGTCGCTACGGTCCGCTCCCATGGGCCACTCACACGCACACCGTCCGTACGTCTCCCGCCGGGACTTCCTGCGCCGCAGTGCGATCGTCGGTGCGGTGGGTGCGACGGCCGCGAGTGGTGCCTGGTTCTGGCGGCAGCCCGCGTACGGCGCCGATACCCCCGTCTCGCAGGTCCACGTGAACTTCGGCAGTGACGCGGCGCGCGAGATGACGGTCAGCTGGATGACCCCCGGACCGGTGCGCAGCCCGTTCGTCCAGCTCGGCGGCGACCGGGTGGCCGCGCAGACCGCGCAGTACCCCGGCTACCCCGGCTACTTCCACCACGCGCGGCTCACGCGGCTGGTTCCGGGCACGTCGTACGGCTACCGCATCGGGCACGCGGACAAGACCGTCACGCCGGCGTACGGCTTCACCACCGGGCCGCGCGGTCGGGAGAAGTTCACGTTCACGGCATTCGGCGACCAGGGGACCGACCTCGCGACCACGGCGCAGCAGCCGGTTCAGCCGAGCCTGAACACCAAGCTGGCGCAGTCGTTCAATCCCGCGTTCCACGTCATCGTCGGCGACCTGGCCTACGCCAACGGCGACCAGAAGCTGTGGGACGAGTGGTTCGACATGATCTCGCCCATGGCCACGTCCACGCCGTGGATGCCGTGCATCGGCAACCACGAGATCGAGAGCCAGCTCGATGTGCTGGGGACCGGTGACAGCTGGGGCGAGTGGGGCTACGACCCGTACCGGACGCGCTTCGCCCTGCCCGGCAACGGCTACCCGGAACTGGACAACTGCTTCTACTCGTTCCGCTACGGCAGCGTCGTCTTCATCAGCATCGACAACAACGACGTGAACACCGAGATCAAGCACAACATCGGCTACACCGGCGGCCGTCAGCGGCTGTGGGCCGAGAAGGCCCTCGCCGCCGCCCACGCGGACAAGGGCGTCGACTTCATCGTCGTTCTGATGCACCAGGCGGCGTTCAGCTCCTCCTCGCGGCACGGAGCGGACGACGGTGTACGCGAGACCTGGCTCCAGCTGTTCGCCCGCTACTCGGTGGACCTGGTGCTCCAAGGGCACGACCACAACTACGAGCGCAGCCATGTGCTCGCCGGCGACCAGGTCGTCGCCGACGTGCCCAACAAGCTGGACCTCGGCACCGCGTACATCCTGTGCGGCAACGGCGGCGCGGTGCAGGACTCGTTCGACCCTGTCCAGCCGGCCTGGTCCGCCTTCCGTCAGGCGCTCAAGATCGGCACGCTGAAGGTCGAGGTGGACCCGCTCACTCCGAACGGGATGAGCCGTCTCACCCTCGGCGAGTACTGGGCGCTGGACGGCTCGCCCATCGAGGAGGGCATCGTCCTGGAGAAGAACGCGAAGTCCGCGCCGCGCCAGGACGATGCGGCAGGCACCGCTACGCAGAGCGCCGCCCCGGCGATCACGCTTCCCGCCGCGGACGCTCCCGCCGGGACCACGCTGATCGGCGTGGAGGCGGCGGGAGCGACCGGTCTCGCCCTGCACGTCCGCACGCGTGATGAAGCCCTGGACGAGCGCGTCTCGCTGAGCTGACGGGCCGGCCGTCTCGCCGCGCGGCTGTGGGGTGTGATTGCCGCCATGGTGGGATTCGGTCCTTTGTTCGTTGCTCGTGGGAATGGGTGCGTGGCAGCATTCGTGGGTGACTGACAACGGGGATGAGGCAGCGAGGCCTCAACGTGCTTCGCGGCTTGCGCAGTTGGCTGATGCGTCGGTGCCGACCGCATCGTTTGAGCCGTCAACGATTCCGCCGGTGACACCAGCGGTGCCGGTGGCCGCTGAGCCGGTGGACGAGGTGGCGGTGGCGCGGCGGGGGTTTGCGCGTTTGCTGGGGGAGTTCCGGCGGTCGGCGGTGCTGGTGCCGTTCGACGCGCACGGGAGTCTGTGGACGGCGGATTTCAACGGGGTGCGGTGGATCTGCGCGTTCTCGGACGAGGAGGCGTTGGCGCGGTTCGCGGTCGCGCAGGGGGATGCGGACCGGGAGTGGGCGTACCGGACGGTTCTGGGTGCCCGGTTGCTGGATGTGATGGTGCCGATGCTGCCGGGTCCGGCGGGGGTCGCTTTGGACGCGGGCAGTGATGACGGCATGTTGTTTCCGCCGGTGGAGGGCATCGTGCCCGATGCGGTGGCGGTGGATCTCGGGGGGATGCGGTGAGTGGGGGCGAGCCGGAGCTGAAGGCTCCGGCGGCGGCGCTGGCGGAGATCGCGAAGGGGATCAATCTGGCGCATGCCGAGCTGAAGGAGCTCGGGATGATCGGCGAGGCGTCGGTGGGGCGGGGGTTCTCGGATCTGGCGTTGTCGGGGCTGGAGTTGGGTCATGGGGGTTTGGCGGCGGAGTTCGAGACGTTCTGCAGCCGCTGGGAGTGGGGGGTTCGCACTCTGACGCTGAAGGGCAACGCGTTCGCGCAGGGGGTGGGGTTGTCGGCGGGGTCGTTCGCGGAGCAGGAGCAGTACGTCAAGGACTCGTTCAAGATCGGCGTGAACGCGCTGAACGGGAATCCTCATCTGTCGGAGGACGAGGTCAAGCAGATGAGCTGGGACACGATTCGTGACCAGCACGCGTGGGACAACGCGGACTGGAGTCCCGAGTCGATGGCCGAGGCGCACGGCCAGGTCGAGCAGACCTGGAAGAACACCACGTATGACGTGATGGACGCGCAGATGGACTCCATGGAGCGTTCCGGGCTCATCGACCCGAAGATCCGGGACGCGATGGACGAGCAGCTGAAGGAAGACCTGGATCCGGACCAGGCCACGATCGATCAGGCCGAGCAGCCGCGGTGGGGGGAGAGTCGCTGATGGTGGACTGGCGGGGGATCGGCGACGGCCTTGTCGACGGGTTCGACAAGGCCGTCGACAAGGGCAAGGAAGTGGTCGGCGAGGGCGTCGACTATGTGACCGACAAGGCCGGCCAAGGGCTGGACAAGGTCGGTGCGCACGACTGGGCGGACGCCGTCGAGGACTGGGGAGATGAGACCGCCTCCTCGCTCGGGGCGGAGGTCGGGGAGAAGCAGCTCGGGCAGACCGAGGAAGCGAACGAGCTGATCCACGGCAAGCCGGAGAAGATCGCCTCGACGGTGAAGAACCTGCGGGACTTCCAGAAGGCGTTCGATCTCGTCGGCGGCGGGATGAAGAAACTCGACTCCAGCAACTGGAAGGGCGAGGCCGCCACCACCTTCCGGGAGAAGTTCCAGACGCTTCCCACAGACTGGCTGCGCGCGGCGGACGCGTTCGAGGACGCGGCCAAAGCTTTGGAGATCTACTCCCAGGCGATCGTCACGGCGCAGGGCAAGGCGCGTGAGGCGATCGCCCTCTACAACGAGGCGAAGAAGGACTACGAGAAGGCTGCCGCCGAGTTCAACAAGAAGGCTGATGCCTACGACGCCGCCCGCAACAGCGACAACCCGTTGCCGCACCCGGGTGAGTTCAAGGATCCGAGCACGGCCAAACGCAAGCAGGCGCAGGAGATCCTGGACGACGCCCGCAACGCGCGGAACCAGGCCGCGGAGACCGCGAAGGGCGCGGTCAAGGCCGCCATGGCCCACGCGCCCAAGGACAAGACCGGACTGGACAAGCTCCAGACCGAGCTCATGGACTACAGCCTGGGCCAGAGCATCGAGCTCGCCCACTTCGGCGGCGGCATCATCAAGGGCACCGCCGGGCTGGTCAACTTCGTCCGCTCGGTCAACCCGATCGACATGTACAACCTGACCCACCCCGCCGAGTACTACAAGGGCGTCAACATGACGCTCGCCGGCCTCGCCTCCACCGTCGCCAACCCCGACCGCGCCCTGAAGAACGCCTGGGACGCCGCCAAGGGCGACCCCGCCGAATTCCTCGGCCGCCTCGTCCCCGAAATCGTGGGCACCAAGGGCGTCGGAGGAGTAGTACGGGGCGGTCTGCGGGCGGGCATGAAGCACGGTCCGGACGTGGACAGTCCGAACGGCACACGCGGGGACCACGAGAGCAACCCGGACAGCAACAGCAAGCGGTGCACCGAGACGGTGTGCAAGCAGGACCCCGTCGACATCGCGACCGGCAGGATGCTGCTGCCGCAGACGGACATCACACTTCTGGGCTCCATGCCCTTGGTCTTCCAGCGCACCTTCGATTCCTCCCGACGCTCCGGCCGCTGGTTCGGCCCCGCCTGGTCGTCCACCGTCGACCAGCGACTGGAGATCGACTCCGAAGGTGTCATCTTCAGCTGCGACGAGGGCAGCCTGCTCGCCTACCCCCATCCCGCACCCGGCGTCCCGGTCATGCCCACCCACGGCCGACGCTGGCCCCTCGACCGGGTCGACGACGGCTACACCATCACCGACCCCGACACCGGGAGGGTCTGGCACTTCGTCGACCACAGTGATGAACTCGCGCTGCTCGCCCAGACAGACGACCGCAACGGCCGCTGGATCACCTTCGAATACGACGAATCCGGTGCGCCGACCTCGATCGTCCACCACGGCGGCTACCACCTGAAGCTCGCCAGCAGCGAAGGCCGGATCACCGCCCTGCACCTGGCAGGCGCGGCCCCGGACGGCAGTGATCAGGAGATCCTCCGCTACGGCTACACCGACGGCCACCTCACCGAGGTCACCAACTCCTCCGGCCGCCCTCTCCGCTTCGGCTGTGACGAGCACGGCCGCATCACGTCGTGGACCGACACCAACGGCAGCCGCTTCGACTACGTCTACGACGACCAGGACCGCTGCACTTTCCAGTCAGGCACGAACGGCCACCTCGAAACCCGTTTCACCTGGGACGAGACCGACCCCGAAACCGGCCTCCGCGTAACCACCCTCACCAACGGTCTGGGCCACACCGAGCGCCACCTCATCAACGACCGCTCCCAAGTCGTCGCCGAGATCGACCCCCTCGGCGCGGTCACCCGATACGAATACGACCGCTACAACCGCCTGCTGTCCCGCACGAACCCACTGGGCCACGTCAGCCGCTCCACCTACGACGAACGAGGCCGGCTGACCGCACTGGAGCGCCCGGACGGTCGCCAGTCCCGCGCCGAGTACAACGAACTCGGCCTCCCCGTCCGCCTCGTCGGCACCGACGGAAACGTGACCCGCCAGACCTTCGACGAACGCGGCAACCGCACATCGGTCACGGATCCGTCAGGTGCGACGACTTACTACGCGTACGACGAATCCGGCCATCTACTGTCCACGACCGATGCCTTGGGAAACAGCTATACCGTGCAGTGTGACAAGGCCGGCCTGCCTGTCGCACTCGTCGACCCTCTCGGTGCGACCACGCGCTACGAACGGGATGCCTTCGGACGTCCCGTTGCAATCACCGATCCTCTCGGGAGGATTACGCGGCTGGAATGGACTGTCGAAGGCAAACCCGCCCGCCGCATTGAGGCCGACGGCACTGAGCAGTCGTGGACCTATGACGGTGAGGGCAACTGCATCAGCCACACCGACGCCATGGGCGGAATCTCAACCTACGAGTACACGGACTTCGACCTCCTGGCCGCCCGTACTGGCCCGGACGGCGTCCGGTACGAGTTCAGTCACGACAGTAACCTCCGCCTCACCCAGGTGCAGAACCCTCAGGGTTTGACCTGGGAGTACGAGTATGACGCGGCCGGGCGACTTGTGTCGGAGACCGATTTCGACGATCGGAGGCTTGCCTACGACTTCGACGCAGCAGGCCGACTGAAGTCCAGGACAAACGGACTGGGTCAGAGTATCCAATTTGAGTACAACGAACTCAGTCAGGTCACATGCAAGGATGTCGAGGGTGTGATCACCACCTTCGAGTACGACATTTTCGATGAACTGGCTGTGGCCGCGTCCCCTGACGCAACGCTCACGCGGCTACGTGACCGGTACGGGCGCCTGCAATGTGAAACCGTGAACGGGCGCAAACTGACCTTCACCCACGATGCCCTAGGGCGGCGGGTCGGCAGGACGACGCCTAGCGGAGCCGTGAGTGACTGGACGTATGACGCGGCTGGTCGGCGGATACGCCTCACGACTTCCGGCCGCACCCTGTCTTTCGAACATGACGTCGCTGGCCAAGAGTTGGCCCGACACATCGGCGACTCGGTCTCAATGAGGCACGAGTTCGACGTTCTGGGCCGCCTTACCGATGAGCGGGTCACGAGCCAGGGCCGAACTGTCCAACGCCGTGAGTACACCTACCGCTCAGACGGGAACGTCGTAGGCGTATATGACCAACTCTCTGGCAGCCGTGGCTTCGAGCTTGATCCAATCGGCCGCGTCACGGCAGTTCACGCTGCTGACTGGGCAGAACGCTACACATACGACGCCGCAGGAAACCAGACTGAAGCCTCATGGCCGGCCTCCCACGCTGATCGGGAAGCCATCGGAGCCAGAACATACAGTGGAACCCGCATCACGCGGGCTGGAAATGTGCGCTACGAGCACGATGCGCAAGGGCGAATCGTCCTGCGTCAGAAGTCTCGACTGTCGCGAAAGCCCGAGACATGGCACTACACATGGGACGCTGAGGACCGGCTTGTAGGAGTCACCACACCAGATGGTGTGGTGTGGCGGTATGAGTATGACGCCCTAGGACGACGCACCGCGAAGAAGCGAATCGCTGACGACGGCCGAACCGTCCTGGAGCACGTCTCGTTCACCTGGGTCGGCGTAACCTTGTGCGAGCAGACGACGCAGTCTCAGGGCCTCCCGCACCCCGTAACGCTCACCTGGGACCACAACGGGGTCCGTGTCCTTGCTCAGACGGAGCGCATTCTCGCGGCAGATGCACCAGAAGTGACCATTGATGAACGCTTTTTCGCAATAGTCACCGACCTGGTCGGTTCTCCGAGTGAACTGGTCGACGAGTCCGGCGCCGTGGCGTGGAAGTCACGCAGTACGCTCTGGGGGAAAACCACCTGGGCAGCATCAAGCACTGCCTATACGCCGCTCCGCTACCCCGGGCAGTACTTCGATCCGGAAACCGGCCTCCATCACAACTATTTCCGAAACTATGATCCCGATACGGCTCGTTATGTCACGCTGGACCCGCTCGGACTGAAAGCGGCACCCAATGCTGCGACTTACGTGCACAATCCGCACACGTGGGTCGACCCGCTGGGTCTTGCCCCGGACAACTGCCCGCCAAAGGGCGAGGCGAGTAATCCGTTCAAGCACAGGCAGGACGCGGAACGTGCCGCATTCGAAGCCGCTGGTGTCCCTTACGGCACAACGCCGGATGCAGAGTGGATAGTCACAGGAGATGTTCGGCGCGCCCACATGCCGGGCTACTTCTATTCTGACCAGGAGGCGCATTGGGGTCGATTCCGCCAGTTCGAGACAGATCAGGGGTCCCGAGTTGTTGTGGAGCACACCTTCGACAGGGCCGGCCCGCACTTCCATGCTGGCGTACCAAAGCAGGATCCCACCCGAAATGGCGTAAATTTCGGATGGGATAATGAGCCTGGCGACACCTTCCGGTACAAGGACACTTGGGAGAGGTATGGAAAGGTGAACAAACCTGGTGGGGATCACCACTTCTTCTACGAGGAAGGGTGGGGATCATGGTGAACAATCGAGAGTGGAGCGGCAGTGCGGTGACAGATGAAGTCGAGCTTAGGCGTCAACTGGCTGCGCATAAAATTGTGGTTCTTGGCGGTGCCACGCCTGAGGCGCCGACACCGTTGAGTGCGGTTCTCGCCGTGACGGGGGCATATGTAACGCCCAGGGTTCGAATCCCGCACATGACGCCGGATCGCGATGAGCGCGTAGATGTCCAATGGCATGAACTTGCTGCGCAAATGCACTTGTTCACCGACGATGGCAGTTTCCTGCTGCGCCTTTCGAATCCCGGCAGCGAATCCCGGGGGTGGCTGCGAGTGCGTGACGAGATGGGAGTGCGTCTGCCGTCTCGGTTGAATTCTGCGACCGGCCGTCGTGAATTTATCGCAGTGTCGCTCGACGGGGTGCATTTGTGCGCTGTTTCGGTGGAAGATGACGAGGATTGGATTGTTACCCACTCCTTCACCCGGCCGGGATAAGGTGATAGCCACAGCAGGAGGTATTTCGGTTCAGTGATCGATTTGAATCGGCTGATCGCTGGTTCGGTGCACATCTCCTCGCGGGGCACTCGACGGCATGGGTGGAGTGTTGGACGATCAGGATCCGCGGGGTTTGTGACGATTCGTCTCGATGAATGCGAAGCGGAACCGTAAACAGCGACCCGATCAGGTTCATGCCCGATGGTCCGGCCCAAGGCGTCGCTGCGCACTGGTGTGTAGCTGCTCAATTCACGAAGAAAGGTGCTTTCTTGATGACTCGTGATGTCAGCAGGACCTTGTCCCTCGAGAATCTAGAAGGGGACGAGTGGCCGGAGCCGCCGGCTGGTTCCACCGGGCTGGTGCGCACTGTCCATGCCTTGAGGAAGCGTCCGATCGGTGAGCTCAGTGCATATGAATTGAGCAGGATGATCGGCCAGGAGGTTGGATTGCCGTGGCTGATGCCTGTGGCGCTGGAAATTCTGAGCGAGACGGCACCCGCGCAGGCTGGCGGCGGATTCTATGACGAGGAGTTGCTTTCCGCCGTTTTGACCCGCTCCTCCGAGGTTTGGCGGACGTCGCCACAGTGGGCTGAAGAGGTGAGCGGCATTCTCCACCAACTCGTGGATCTCTCTCCATACATCCAGTCAGACGTAAAGGAGTTCCTTGACAACACTCGAAATATCTGAGCGTCGACCGGCTGGGTCTACAGCAGGCGCCATCCTTGCCACCTATGCTCCTCCTGGGGGAACGGTTCAATGAGTCACGCGAGAGTATCTCGACCCAGGGGCACCCCATTCGTCGAGTTGGTTCACCGCCAGGTGGCGGGCGAGGCGGGCGCTGCGGCGGGTGGCGATGAAGCGCTGGGGGAAATCAGCCGTGCGGCGTACTTGGTGAATCATCAGGAAGTAGATGTCGTGGTTACAGCCGTGGCTTCTGTCGGATCGCAGGTCGATGCCGCAGGCGTCGTCGGCTTCATCGACCAGGTCAAGCACTCGTCCTGGTGGTCGGCCGATGTGGCCCCTCCGCAGGTCGGCGATCACCTGCGTGCCGTGGTTCTCGACGACTCCAGGACGCCTCCTCGGCTCAGCGCACTTGAGAGGGACATCGAGATCGCCCAGGTGTTGCGGGAGCGTGAGTGAGGGCGCACGGGGATGTCATGCGTCTGATCGAGGGACTGGACAACCAGCCGTGACGGCAATTGAGTGTCTTACGTCGTTCATCACCGCCGGCCGGTTCTTGGGCTCGGGGGTCGGATCCGCGATCACTGACGTAGATGGGGCGATCCGCGTGGATTTCATCGATGACGTCGATGAAACAGGCCAGTCGATACGACGCGATTACGGATTCGTCGAGCTCACGTTCCATCCCGTCCCCGAGTGGGTCGTGGTCGGAGCAGCGTTTCAGCTGCACCGGCTGGCCGCGGAGCCGAGCCTGGCGGAGGAGTGGGCAGAGCGCATGGGCGTGGAGTTTCCCCGTTACCTTGCCTGGGACCAGTTGCGTGCCGAGCTGCGGCGGGTCGTGCCGACTCTCGATCTGACCATCCGGGAGCAGGGCGGGTTCGTCGAGTACCGAGCTCCGGTGTCGAACGTCTCCGTGCTGGTCGTGGACGAGCCCGAAGACGAACGCGGATATCGGGTTGGGCACCAGGATGTGTGGAGCGTGAGTGTCTGGGGGGCGCTCCAGCGGGATTGACACGGGCCTCGGGCGTTCATCGCGCACGTACGAGGCCGGAATTACGAGATGCCCCCGCTGGTCACCGCAGAGTTCGCCCCCCACTACAACGAGACCATGCCCCTCGTCGGCTGGGCCTCGACTGTCCCGTGGCGAGCAACTGCAGCCGTGCTTGAACCCCCGCGAAAGATCACAAGCAAGGCCGAACTCGCTCACAAGCAAGGCCGAATTCGACGCGGTGATGCCAGCCCGGGAACGAGACCGGCCGCACGCCAACTGGGCCAAGCCTCGCAAGCCGAGGAGGGCATGAGCCACACGACCAGCAAGGTCACGATGCACGGTTACTGGCAGCGGCCGAAGTGGTCGAACTCTCCCGCGCATACGCCCCGTGCGAACGCCGCCCACTTCTCGTCCGTCGTCGTGACGGCCCCGCCCACGTGGACGAGGCCGTCAGGGGTGTGGGTGACGTCTATGTGCGGGCTCGGCGCGCCGGTCTTGAGGGCGTGGGTGAGGGCGGCGAAGGCGGCGGGGGTGGTGTGGAGTATCGCCCCGTCGGGGTCGCTGCTCTCGGTGAGGCTGACGCCGGAGGCGTCCGCAGCAACGTTTACGCAGGCGTCGCCCTCGCCGCAGTAGGAGGACTTCTGCCACTCGGGTATGGGCACGGCCTGTCCTTTCACAGTTCCTGGACGATGGAGTGGATGAAGTCCCGGGACGCTTCCGGGGGACGGGCTACGGCCTCCATCCGGTCGAGCAGAGTCCGGTAGCGCGTGAGCTGGGCTTCCGCATCGAGCAGCACCGGGCCGTGGGACTGGTCGAGATGGACGGTGTCCAGCTGTGGGACGGGGCCGAGCCCGTAGGCCAGTGACTGGCCCGAGCCGGGGAACGCACCCGTGGCGAAGGGAATCACGCGCAGCGTGATGTGCGGCCGTTCACTCATGTCGAGCAGGTGCTCCAGTTGCTTGCGCGCAACCGACGGGCCGCCGAACTGCATGCGCAGGGCGGCTTCGTGCACGACCGTCGCGTACGGGATCGGGTCCGTCCGGTAGATGACGTCCTGGCGCTTGATGCGGTGCGACACCCGGTGCTCGACCTCGGGCGGGGTCAGTTCCGGCACGACTTGCCGGAACACCTCCCGTGCGTGGTCGGCGGTCTGGAGGAGTCCAGGGATGTGTGCGGTGTACGCCGTGCGCAGTCCTTTGGCGTGGTGCTCGAACTCGGCGAGGTCCAGTAGCCCGGTCGGGAGGATGTCCCTGTACTGGTCCCACCATCCCCGGCTCCGCTCGGTGGCCATCTCCGCCAGGGCGTCGACGAAGGCCTGGTCGGCGCAGGAGTAGGCGCGGGCCATGGCTCGGACCCGGTCCGCGCTGACGCCGAAGCGAGCCGTTTCGACGTTGCTCAACTGACCCGAGCTGGTGCCCAGTTCCCTCGCCGCCTCGGTGGCCGTCATTCCGGCCCGCTCGCGAAGGCGACGCAGCTCGGTGGCGAGGCGCACTCGCCGCGCTGTGGGGGCCGGCCTCGCAGGCATGCAACTCCTTCGGTGTCAGGGGTCAGGTCACCCACACGAGGGATTCAAGCATGGAATCTCTCGAATCGATGCAAAGATTCTTTGCGTCGCCTAGCCTGCATGTCAGGCCACCCGCCTGGAAGCACCCCGCTCGACGGAGCGACCTGGTCACCAGGCACCCGCATTCCCGCGACAACTCGCACTCCGTCGAGGAGACTTCCATGACCACCGTAGCCCCGCCCTGGACCTACGCCCTCCAACTCCCGCAGGATGCCCGCGCACCCGGTATCGCCCGCCGCACCCTCCGTGCCGTCCTCCACGCGCACCGGCTCGGCGCGCTCGTCGAGAACGCCGAGCTGCTCGCCTCCGAGCTCGTCACCAACGCCCTCCGGCACACCGACGGTCCGTACGGGCTCCGGCTGAGGGCGCCCGAGCGGGGACGGCTGAGGCTCGGGGTGTGGGACACCTGTCCCGACATCCCGGCGCCCTTCGAGGGGCTGCCGCGCCGGCCCGCGCCGGATGCGGAAGGGGGCCGGGGGCTCTGCCTCGTCGCCGCGTGCGCGGACGCGTGGGGTGCGACCGCGCTGCCGCAGGGCGGGAAGCTGCTCTGGGTGGAACTGGGCGGCGGTGCGCGGTGATCGGGCGACTGCTGCCCCGCACCCCTCATGAGGTCGCGCGCCTGATCTCACGGATGACGGACTTACGCGTCGAGATCCTCGCCGGCAGCCTGGTGCTCTCCCGGACCGACTGCGCGACCCGTACGGCGGTCGTCCGGCACCTCGCCCCGGAATCGTCCGACAGGCGGCGGTCCTCGAGGGCGTGGCCGTACGCATGCCCATGGACCAGGCCGACTTCGTGTCGCCCGACCTCGTCGTCCGGGCTCCCGGCAGCGATCCGCCCATGGACGGCATGGTGCGCACGCAGGACGTCGAGCTCGCCGTCGAGGTCGTGCCCCGGGAGGAGAAGACCCGGGAGTTCGGCCGGAAGAGCGACTGGTATGCCGTCGCCGGAGTCCGTGCCCTCCTGGTCGTCGACCCGCGCCAGGGCACGTGGGCATTGCACACCAGCCCCGACGGTGTCGGCTACCGAAGGACGCGTTCCGGGTGCTTCGGCGACAGCATCCGGCTGCCCGGGCCGCCGGCGCGCCTCGTGGACACCGCCGCTCTTCCGGTCTACCGGGGTGTGTCAGAGGCGTGACTTACCGTGACTGTTGGCGTTGGACGACCGCACGTCGGAAGGAGCCTGGCATGTCCGAGGCCCACGCATACGCATGGCAGTACGGTGGTGGCGTCGCCGAACGGGACACGGGACCTCCTCCCGGTCCCGCTCACGCAGCCGAGGAGCCCGAGCCGCAGGGATGGAGGCCGTCCACGATGTCCGTGCAGCCGCCGATGCGTCCCCGCCCGCGCCCCGGGAATCTGCGCGAGCTCGCTGAGACCATCGAATCGGCGACGGGTCTGCGCGTGCAGATCGTGGGAGGAAGCCTCGTGATGTCCCCGACTCCCCGCGGCAAGCACGCGGGAGTGATCTACAGGCTGGAGGAGACGATCCGGCCGAGGCTGCCGAAGTCGCTGGTGGCGGTCGAGATGGCCTCCATCGAAATGCCGGAGGATCCGGACGACTACGTCACGCCGGATCTCACCGTCTGTCCGGCCGAGTTCCTGACGTCCGATCACTGGCTGATCGACCCGCACGACGTCGAACTCGCCGTCGAGGTCATCTCCCAGTCCGAGAAGGCCCGCGACATCAGGCAGAAGAGCGACTGGTATGCCGTCGCCGGAGTCCGTGCCCTCCTGGTCGTCGATCCGCGCCACGGCACGTGGGCCCTGCACACCAGCCCGTCGAACGGCAGCTATCAGGACACCCTGCCGGGCAAGTACGGCGAGGAGATCCCGCTGCCGGACCCGCTCGCCCTGTCCGTGGCCACCGGTGAACTACCCCTGTACGGGGACGGGGGCAGCGCCCGGCCCCGCTGACGTCCTCCGGTCTACCAGCGGTGAGCCACGTCCACGATCAGGTGGTCGGCGGACCGGAGCACCCGGAAGGGCAGCTTGGCGCGGACGCCCAGGGCGACCTGCGTCTGGCCCTCGGAGCTCGCACCGAACCTGGTGTCCTTGAACGTCCTGTAGCCCGTGACGTTCACGCCTGGCAGCCGTTGGCCCGCCTTCCCGAGGTAGGTCGGCTCGAGCGTCGCCGGGTCGTAACTCGGGGCGGAGACGTAGACCTGCAGGACGGCTCCGCCGCTCACCGGGATCCGCTCACCGGAGCCGTCCTGGTGGAACGTGTCGACGTAACCGACGTGGTAGCCGGTCCTGCGCGCCGTCACGTCGATGTCGAAGACCATGCGGTCGTAGCAGGCGTGCCGGCTGGTCCTGACGTTCTTCAGCGGCCCGGGCTCCGACTCCGTGGCCGACTTCATGCCGCTGCCCCAAACGGTCGAGCAGGCGGTTCCCGTGGCGGCTTTGCCCGCCACCCCGGTGGCGGTACTGGTCGCGGGGTCGGCCTTGTCCGCCTGGCCGGTCGCGGCGCAGGCCGCGCCCGCCAGCCCGGCGCCCGTCAGCGCGAGCGCCGCGGCGACCGTCGTCAACCGTCGCATGACGTACCTCCAAGAAGAGCCGAATGCAGGTGCACGAGGTACGACGGCCGGGCAGGCGAGGCCGTTGCACCGCCGCGTGCTTTTCGGCCATGTGGTCAACCCTCCTCAGCGCAACGGGAGTTGACTAGGCTGACGGGCGTGACCGACAACGCGCGCGCTCTCGACCGCATCGACACGTCCCGGCCCCACACCGCCAGGATCTGGAACTACTGGACCGGCGGCAAGGACAACTACCCCGTCGACCAGGAGGCCGGCGACCAGATCCGAACGCTGCACCCGGGGATCGGGGAGTACGCGCTCGCCGACCGGCGGTTCCTCGGGCGGGCCGTGCGGTACCTGGCCGGTGAGGCCGGGATCCGGCAGTTCCTCGACATCGGCACGGGGCTGCCCAGCGCCGACAACACCCACGAGGTGGCGCAGCGCGTCGCGCCCGAGTCGCGGATCGTGTACGTGGACAACGACCCGCTCGTCCTCGTGCACGCCCGCGCCCTGCTCACCAGCAGTCCGGAAGGCGTCACGGACTATCTCGACGCCGATCTGCGGGACGTGGACGCGATCCTGGAGCGGGCGGCGAAAACGCTGGACCTTAGCCGGCCCGTCGGGCTGATGCTGCTCGGCGTCGTCATCTTCGTCGAGGACGACGAGGAGTCGTACGCCCTGGTGCGCCGGCTCATGGACGCCCTGGCGCCCGGCAGCCACCTCGTCCTGTCCCACACGATCACCAGCCCCGCGATGCCGGACGTGGACGCCGCGGTCGCCTTCTGGAACGAGCACGGTACGCCCCGCCTCACGCAGCGCACCCCGGACCAGCTCACCCGCTACTTCGAGGGGCTCGACCTGCTGGAGCCGGGCATCGTCTCCTGCAACCGCTGGCGCCCGGACGCGGGAGACCCCGCGATGCCGGAGGAGGTCGCCATGTTCGCGGGCGTGGGACGCAAGGCGTAACGGCACGGCGGGGGTCAGCGGGGGCCGACGAACAGACTCTGGGCGCTGCGGCCGATCGGACCCTTCTCGTCGTGGAGGCGGGCATCGGCCAGGCCGATGCCCGCCTCGTCCACGCTGGTGCGTGCCTCGACGCAGACCCACTCGCCCACCGGGTGGCGGTGCAGATGGACCGTCAGGTCGGGGTTGATGAACAGATGCCGGGAGAAGTCCAGGACGTTGCTCATTCCGTTGCCGGAGTCGGCGGCCACCAGGACGCGGTCCAGCGGACGGGTCTCCTCGCCCGCGACGAGTGGCATCCGCATGCGCATCCAGCATGTTCCGGGCCCTCGGTCCAGCCAGGATCCCTCGGCGAACCGGGTCTCCATCGCCGTGTGGTAGCCGATGTCCCACGGGACGCCGAAGAAGGGCGTGGCGGCGGTGTCCTCGGGCGAGGGGAGGAGCGGGCCCTCCGCGACGGAGGGGCCCGGCTCCTCGGTGGTCCGCACGCGCAGCGCCCTCGCCAGCATCACGGGTGCGTCCGCGCCCTCGGGGGTCAGCGTGGCCTCGGCGACTTCCACACTCCGTCCGGAGCGCACGACCGAGGCGGCGACGGTCAGCGGGCGTATCGGCACCGGGCGCAGGATCTCGTACGTGATCCGGGCGAGCCGCATGTCGGTGCGCGCGCCGGGGCGTTCCTCCAGGGAGCGGCCGAGGAGCGCGGCGGGCGGGCCGGCGTGCTGGGAAGCGGCGTCCCACGGGCCACGGGTGTGTTCGGTGGGCGCGTAGCGGTCCTCGGAGAGTCGCTCGAAGAACGCCTGGAGGTCCGTCATGCGGGGCCGCCTTCCCTGACACCTCGGGGGATGGGTGTACGGCACACACGCTACCTGTCGGTAACCGGATGCTCCAGAGGCCGGTGGTACGCGAAGGGGCCCGCGTGACCCCTGCGGGTGATGCGGGCCCCCTCCTGGCGGCTCCGGACTTTCAGCCGGAAACGACCATGTAGCCGAGCAGGGCGACCGCGATGCCCAGCAGCGCGATGAACGTCACCGTGGCGGCGGTGCCGCCGGCGTCGTCGCGGCGCCCCTGTCGGCGTGCGGCAACAGCCCCCTTCAGGCCCCCCTTCTGCGTGTCCTCCGTGCCCGGCGCGTCGGTCACGATCGCAGAGTTCTTCACGTGTGCTCCTGTATTGCTGGCCCCGCCGTGGTCGCCGGAGGGGGTCTGGCCTCAGCCTTCCTGGCTGCATTACACAGAGTAGCGGCAATTGGTCCAGACCACTTGCGCGGGTATGTGTCCGCGCGACCGGCGCCGGCCGCACTGCCGCTGCCCCGCTCGCGACCGTAAGCCCCGCCCCTGGGGGCGACGCTCTTTCACGCCAAGCGCCCTGCTACCGAGCGGAGTTGGCCCAAGCGCCTGGCGTAACCGCCGACGCGTGCGCCGGTGCCGGTGGCGCGCCGATGCGGTTCGGACAGGGGGAGTCGTCCACCCCCGGAACGACGCACCGGCCACCTACACTGACACCGGGCGTACTACCGTGGGGTGAAAGGTGGTTGACGGTGCGTAAGGCGTGGCTGATCGCGGGTGCGTCCGTGGGGCTGTGTCTGAGCTTCGTCGCGCTGCTCGTCGTCGGCACCTACTCGGCGGCCGCCGGCCTGTTCGGCGGGGGCGTCAAGGGCGGCGCGGTCGCCCTCGCGAAGGGGGCCGTGCCCGCGCGCTACCAGCCGCTGGTGCAGAAGTGGGGAAATCTGTGCCCCGCCATCAACCCGGCCCTGCTCGCCGCACAGCTCTACCAGGAGAGCGGCTGGAACCCGAAGGCGCAGAGCCCGGCGGCCGCGCAGGGCATCGCGCAGTTCATCCCGGGGACGTGGGCCACGCACGGGATAGACGGCGACAAGGACGGCGACCGCGACGTGTGGGACCCGGCCGACGCGATTCCGTCCGCCGCTTCGTACGACTGCGAACTGGCCGGATATGTTCGCAAGGCGCCCGGTGATCCGACCGACAACATGCTGGCCGCCTACAACGCCGGTGCGTACGCGGTCATCAAGCACGGCGGCGTCCCGCCGTACCGCGAGACGCAGAACTACGTGAAGGTCATCCGGAGTCTGGAGAAGAGCTTCGCGCGGCCCGTCGGCAGGGTCGAGCCGTCGCGCCAGGCCGCCGGGGCCATCTACTTCGCGCAGCGGAAGCTCGGCACCAAGTACCTGTGGGGCGGCAACGGCACGCCCGAGCAGGGCGGTCGTTTCGACTGCTCGGGCCTCACCCAGGCCGCGTACCGCACGGTGGGCATCGAGCTGCCGCGCGTGGCCAACGACCAGTACAACGCCGGTCCGCACCCCTCGCGCGAGGAACTGCTCCCGGGCGACCTGGTCTTCTTCTCGGACGACCTGACCAACTCGCGCGCGATCCGGCACGTCGGCATCTACGTCGGCGGCGGATACATGATCAACGCGCCGTACACCGGCGCGGTGATCCGGTTCGACAAGATCGACACTCCGGACTACTTCGGCGCGACCCGCGTCACGAAGGAGGGTGCGGCGGCCCTGCCGACCGACCTGCCGGCAGCGTGAGACAGCTGCCCGGTGGCTGGAATGCGACTGCTCAGTCGGGGCTCTGAGCTGCGACGACGTGTCACTCTTCGATAACGTCATGGTGATCGTTCGGTGGAGAGTGGAACGACACCGGGGAGCATGTCGTTCCCTTGACAGGGACGGCCGCACTGACCATGCAGCACACCGGAGTGACCACGGGGGTTGGCAGAGCGGCGCACAGGCACGTGCGCCGGTGGCACAAGGCAAGGGGCCGCGGCAGATGTCTGGACTCGCAATCGGGTTCCCCCTGACGGAGACGAGGGGCGGGACGAACCCCGACGTCGGCCTGCTCTACGACATCAACGGCATGGCCAAGGACGCACCGGACTGGTTCGACCGGACCATGGAGTTCGTCGGCGAGTACGGCATCGTGCTCGGCCTGGTGCTGGTCACCCTCTGGTGCTGGTGGAGCGTCCGCAGGCGCGGCACCGCCGACGACTCCGTGGCCGCCGTCGCCGGACTGGTCTGGACGCCGCTCGCGGCCGGGATCGCCCTGCTTGTCAACGTCCCGATCCGCGGATTCGTCGAACGGCCCCGGCCGTTCGTCGACCACGAGGGCCTGGAGGTCCTCGTCGCGGGCAAGACCGACTTCTCCTTCGTCAGCGACCACGCCACGCTGGCGATGGCGTTCGGCGCCGGACTCTTCATCGCCCACCGCACGTTCGGTCTCGCCGCCCTCGCCCTCGCCGTTGCCGAGGGCTTCTGCCGCGTGTACATGGGCGTGCACTACCCGACCGACGTCATCGGCGGCTTCGCGCTCGGCACCGCCGTGACCCTGCTGCTCGCCCCGCTCGCCCTGGCGCTGCTCACCCCGCTGGTGTCCGCGGTCGCCGGATCGCGCCCCCTGTCCTGGCTCGTGCGCTCCCGGCGGGCCCCCGGCACCGCACTGGTCACGGAGCCGCTGGACATCCCGGAGTCGCGTACGGAGGAGGCGGGAGCGGGCGAGAACGGGCTGGCGGCGTAGGTGTCTTCGGCGGCAGGCGCCCTCACAGGCCCTGCGGCTGGGCGAAGAGCCGGTCCGGGTCGTACTGCCGCTTCACGCGCGTGAGCCGGTCCGCCGCGGGACCGTAGTAGGCCCGGCGCCAGTCGCGCAGGTTCGGGTCCGGATAGTTCTGGTACGCCGCGCCCGAGGCGTACCGCCGCATCGACGCGTGGGCGTCCCTCAGCCAGGACTGCTGGGCCGAGCCGGACGTGCCCGGCCGCCAGGCGGCGATGTACTGGGCCAGCATCCGCGAACGCCGGTGCACGAACGACGTCGCCAGCGGGTCCACCCGGTTCACCGCGCCGCCGAGCGCGGTCAGCGCGATCGAGCCGCCGCCGCCCCGGCCCGCCGGGATGCGGGTGAACCCCTCGGCCGCCGCGATCAGCGCCTGCACCCCGGCCGGCGCCAGGTCGCGGTCGAAGAAGTCGGACGCCGCCGCGTACGTCTCGCGCGGCAACGCGCCCTGCTTGCCGCGGCCCGGGGTGGTGCCGGGCAGGCGGCACTGCTCGTCCGTGAGGGAGAGGCAGCCCGCGTAGGCGAGCATCGCGTCCAGATAGCTGCGCGGCCGCAGCGCCACCGAGGACGCGGGCGAGCCTGCGGAATCGGCGAGCCGGTCGAGAGCATTGCGCAGGTCGCTCTCGCGGCCGAGCGTGAAGGCGGCGACGGAGAGCGTCGGACGTACGCCGCCCGGACCCGCGGCCAGGTGCAGCGACGACCAGATCTCGTCCGGCTGGGCCGGCCCCCAGCGCTGCCAGGCGGAGATGACGGCCGCGGCCCTCGACCAGGGCCAGGTCAGGTAGGCGGTGACGGTCTGCGGCGCCGGGTGCGTACGGAACCGGAAGCCGGTCACCACGCCGAAGTTGCCGTTCCCGCCGCCGCGCAGCGCCCAGAAGAGCTCCTTGTTCTGCGTGGCGCTCGCGGTCAGCGTCCTGCCGTCGGCGGTGACGAGCGTCGCCTCGGTCAGACTGTCGCAGGTCAGGCCGTAGGCACGCGAGGTCACACCGTGGCCGCCGCCGAGTGTGAGGCCGGAGACGCCGACCGTGGGGCAGGAGCCCGCGGGGATCGTGCGGCCGCGGCGGGCGAGGGTCTTGTAGACGTCGACGAGTTTGGCGCCCGCGCCGATGACGCCGTCGGCGCCGATACGGTCCAGTGACGACACGTCGACGACGAGCCTGCCGTTGCCGGACGACCAACCGCCGTAGGAGTGGCCACCGTTGCGGATGGACACCGGGACGCCGTGCGCCTTCGCGTACGCCAGGCACTCCTTGACGTCGTCCTCACCCGCGACGTACGCGACCGCGGCCGGCTTCTGACCGTCGAAGCGGGTGTTGTACAGCTGCCGGGCGCTCGCGTAGTCGGCGTCTCCCGGCCGGATCAGCTTCCCGTCGAGGCCGCGGGCCAGCGCGCTCCAGTCGGCGGGACCGGCCGGCGTCCGTGCGGCCGTCGGCGTGCGGGCGGCCGTGGCCGTGGTCCCGCTCGCCTCGGCGGCACCGCCGTCTCTGCGGTTGCAGGCAGCGGTCGTCACAGCGGTGGTGACAGCAACAACGGTGGTGAGCAGCGCACGCCGGTCCATGGGGCCTCCTGGGAGAGGAGACGGTACGGGGCCGGGACGGGTTCCCGCGAGTCCTGCCGACGACCAGGTCGTGTCAGGAGGCGGTGGCGTGCGTACGGGCGTCCGTACGCGCCCGGTCGCGGGACCGCCGGGCGGGCCCCGACCAGCCGCAGCTGCAACGGGCGACGGCGAAGGAACCACGCTCGACGGTCGTGGTCAGGTGCGCCGGATCACCGACGGGCTCGTCTCGCTGGGACACCGGTCAACCGTACTGCGCCCCAGCGTGTCGCGATGCCCTGGGCCCGGCGTGACGAGGTGACCGGGCCGTCGTTATGCGAGGCGGGTGCCCACAGGCCCCTCGGGCCGAGGGGCGCGGGTGGGATTCGTCCAAGCAGCGGTCCGGCGTTGGGGGTTGACAGGCGATGGTGGTGCAGCAGCACAGGCGCAGGGGCGGCGCGATCGCCGTCGCGGCGACAGTGGTGGGGGTGATGGCCGCCACCGGGTGCTCCGGCGCGGGTGCCGCCGAGGACGGCAAGGGCCGGGGCTCGGCCGAGGAGGTCCGCAGGGCGGCGGACGTGCTGGCGGGGGCGAAGAGCTCCAGGGCCCGCACCTCGATGGAGATGGCGGCCGGCGGGACCCGGGTCACCATCCGCGGCGAGGGTGGATACGACTTCGCCCGGCGCATGGGCCGGCTCACCGTCGTCCTCCCGCCGGACCCCGCCGGTGAGGCCGGGCACGAGCCGATCACGGAGCTGTTCACGCCGGGCGCGCTGTACATGAAGAACCGGGGCGCCGGGGTGCCCGCGGACAAGTGGGTGCGGGTGGACACCACCACGCTGGAGGACGGGAACCTCGTCACCGGCGGCGCGACCGACCCGCTGGCCGCCGCCGAGCTGCTGCGCGGCACCGAGCAGGTGACGTACGTGGGGGAGACGGAGATGTCCGGCCGGAAGGTGCGGCACTTCCGCGGGACGACGGACATCGGCAGGGCGGCGTCGGCGGCACAGCCGCACGCGCGGGCGTCGCTGGCGGCGGCGGCGAAAGGGTTCACCAAGGACGTGGTCCCGTTCGACGCGTACCTCGACGAGTCGGGCCGGCTGCTCAAGGTGAGGCACCGTTTCACCTTCGCGAACGAGGGCCGGACGGTGGCGGTCACCTCGACGACCGTGCTGTTCGACTTCGGGACACCGGTGGACGTACGGCTTCCGGCCGCCGAGGACATCTACTCCGGCAAGGTCAAGGCCTGAGCCACGTCGGAGTGCGGGCCGGACGGGCCGGCGCTCGGGCGTGCGGGCCGGCGTGCGGGCGGGGCCGAGGGGCCCGGGAAGGCCAGGTTCCAAATGGTCCGGACGTGCCATGCGCGGTCTGTGTCCCGCTCCCTACGCTAGGGAACCGACATCGGCCGGAAGAGGTGATTGCACGTGGCTCCGCCCAGTACGCCGACGGTCCAGGAGGACCACGTGGCCGTTGCCCTCGCCGAGATCGAATTGTGCGGCGAGCTGATGATCGCCGCGTCCGCCGCCCACGAGGACCGGCTCAGTGCCGACCGTATCGACGAGGTGCTGATGGTGGCGGCGGAGAGGCCGGCGGGGGCGCTCGGCGGGTGATGATCGCCACTCCTCGTTGACCGGAGCGTATGGATCAAGCCACTCGCAGCGCCCCGCGCCGTGCGGGGGACCACCGGGCAGGACAGGGCGAAACGGATCGAAACGGCCTGGTCAGGTGCGCAGCAGGCGGGCGATCGCCTTCGTCGCCTCCTCCACCTTGGCGTCCACCTCGTCGCCGCCCTTGACGGCCGCGTCCGCGACGCAGTGCCGCAGGTGCTCCTCCAGGAGCTGGAGCGCGAAGGACTGCAGCGCCTTGGTCGAGGCCGATACCTGGGTGAGTATGTCGATGCAGTAGACGTCCTCGTCGACCATCCGCTGCAGGCCCCGGATCTGCCCCTCGATGCGGCGCAGCCGCTTGAGGTGCTCGTTCTTCTGCTTGTGGTAGCCGTGCACGCCGTGGTCGTGGTCGGTGCCGGGGTCCGTGACCGGGGGGCCGGCCGCCTCGGTGGTCGTCATCGCGTCCTCCCGTTGTCCAGAAAGGGTCGTATACCCCTCGTGGGTATATGGTAACGAATCGTGCGGGATCTCGTGGGGGTCTGTGCTGATCACGGTGGTTCATGGGCGACACTGGGACCTTGCCGGTTAGCCGTGGCCGGATGATGCGCCTAGCATCAGCCTGACCGAATCCAAAGCACCCCGAGGACCCCACGTGCGATTTCGTCTGACCCCCAGGGAGACGAGCTTCTACGACATGTTCGCGGCATCCGCGGACAACATCGTGACCGGCTCGAAGCTCCTGATGGAACTGCTCGGTGCGGAGTCCTCCGCGCGGGCCGAGATCGCGGAGCGGATGCGGGCAGCCGAGCACGCCGGGGACGACGCCACCCATGCGATCTTCCACCAGCTGAACTCCTCGTTCATCACGCCGTTCGACCGCGAGGACATCTACTCGCTCGCGTCGTCGCTCGACGACATCATGGACTTCATGGAGGAGGCCGTCGACCTCGTCGTCCTCTACAACATCGAAGAACTGCCCAAGGGTGTCGAGCAGCAGATCGAGGTCCTGGCGCGGGCGGCCGAGCTGACCGCCGAGGCCATGCCGCACCTGCGCACCATGGACAACCTCACCGAGTACTGGATCGAGGTCAACCGGCTGGAGAACCAGGCGGACCAGATCCACCGCAAGCTGCTGGCCCAACTCTTCAACGGCAAGTACGACGCCATCGAGGTGCTCAAGCTCAAGCAGATCGTGGACGTGCTGGAAGAGGCCGCCGACGCGTTCGAGCACGTCGCGAACACGGTGGAGACCATCGCGGTCAAGGAGTCCTGAGCTTCGTGGACACCTTTGCCCTGATCGTGACCATTGGTGTCGCGCTCGGATTCACGTACACCAACGGCTTCCACGACTCCGCGAACGCGATCGCGACATCCGTCTCCACGCGTGCTCTGACGCCGCGCGTGGCGCTGGCGATGGCCGCGGTGATGAACCTCGCGGGCGCGTTCCTCGGACAGGGCGTCGCCAAGACCGTCAGCGAGGGGCTCATCGAGACCCCGCACGGCGACCGCGGCATGGGCATCCTGTTCGCCGCCCTCGTCGGCGCGATCGTGTGGAACCTGATCACCTGGTACTTCGGGCTGCCGTCCTCCTCGTCGCACGCGCTGTTCGGCGGGATGGTCGGCGCGGCGCTCGCGGGCGGGACGGATGTGATCTGGACCGGAGTGGTCGAGAAGATCGTCATCCCGATGTTCGTGTCGCCGTTCGTCGGCATGATCGCCGGTTATCTGGTGATGGTCGCGATCCTGTGGATGTTCCGGAATGCCAATCCGCACAAGGCGAAGCGCGGTTTCCGCATCGCGCAGACGGTGTCGGCGGCCGGTATGGCCCTCGGGCACGGTCTGCAGGACGCCCAGAAGACCATGGGCATCGTGGTGATGGCCCTGGTCATCGCCGACGTGGAGAACGCGGGCGACCCGATCCCGACGTGGGTGAAGATCGCCTGTGCGGTGATGCTGTCGCTGGGCACGTACGCGGGCGGCTGGCGCATCATGCGGACGCTGGGCCGCAAGATCATCGAGCTGGACCCGCCGCAAGGGTTCGCGGCGGAGACGACGGGGGCGTCGATCATGTTCGGCTCGGCGTTCCTGTTCCACGCGCCGATCTCGACGACGCATGTGATCACCTCGGCGATCATGGGTGTCGGGGCGACGAAGCGGGTGAACGCGGTGCGGTGGGGTGTCGCGAAGAACATCGTGCTGGGGTGGTTCATCACGATGCCGGCGGCGGCGGCGGTCGCTGCGCTGAGCTACGGCGTGGTGTATCTGGTCTTCGGCTGACGCCGGGTGCTGTGTCGGGCCCCTGCCGCTCTTCGGGGTGGCGGGGGCCTTTGCCTTTTCCCCACCCCGCCCCTTCCCGAACTGGGGCTCCGCCCCAGCCCCCGTGGCCCTGCGCCCTGGCGGGCGCGGGCTTTGCGGGGGGCTTCGCCCCGTCCCCTGCCCCTGCCCCCTGACAGGCGCTTGTGGGGGCTTCGCCCCAGGTCCCCTGCCCCTGCCCCCTGACGGGCGCTTGTGGGGGCTTCGCCCCAGGTCCCCAGCCCTGCGCCCTGGCGGGCGCGGCCTGTGGGGGCTTCGCCCCAGGTCCCCAGCCCTGCGCCCTGGCGGGCGCGGGCTATCGGGGCTTCGCTCCACGTCCCGGGCTCCCTGGCCCGGGCCCGTGGCCCCCAGGCCCCGGTTTGGCGGGGCGGGAGCTTCGGGGATCCGCCCCGGGCCTCTGGGCGCCCTGGCTTGACGGGTGTGATTCAGGACCTGGCAAACCGGTCGCCCTGCGCCCTGGTAGGCGAGAGCTTGCCAGACAGCCGCGCCGGGAGACCCGGGGGGCGGGACATGCGTGGGCCCGCCCCCTGGGAGAGGGGGCGGGCCCGTCGTCTTGTGGGTGGCACCGCCATGCAGCACCCCAAGACGTCTTATCCGAAGCGTCCCGAGATGTAGTCCTCGGTCGCCTGGACGGACGGGTTGGCGAAGATCCGCTCGGTGTCGTCGATCTCGACGAGCCTGCCGGGCTGACCGACCGCCGCCAGGTTGAAGAAGGCCGTGCGGTCCGAGACGCGCGCCGCCTGCTGCATGTTGTGCGTCACGATGACGATCGTGAAGCGCTCCTTCAGCTCACCGATCAGGTCCTCGATCGCGAGCGTCGAGATCGGGTCGAGCGCCGAGCAGGGCTCGTCCATCAGCAGCACGTCGGGCTCGACCGCGATCGCGCGGGCGATGCACAGACGCTGCTGCTGACCGCCGGACAGACCCGAGCCCGGCTTGTTGAGGCGGTCCTTGACCTCGTTCCAGAGGTTCGCGCCCTTGAGGGACTTCTCGACGACGTCGCTCAGCTCGGACTTCTTGTAGTTCCCGTTCAGCCGCAGCCCCGCCGCGACGTTGTCGAAGATCGACATCGTCGGGAACGGGTTCGGCCGCTGGAAGACCATGCCGACCGTGCGGCGCACCGCGACCGGGTCGACACCGGAGCCGTAGAGGTTCTCGTCGTCCAGCATCACCTTGCCCTCGACGCGGCCACCGGGGGTGACCTCGTGCATGCGGTTCAGGGTGCGCAGGAACGTGGACTTGCCGCAGCCGGACGGGCCGATGAAGGCCGTCACGGAGCGGGGCTCCACCGTCATCGAGATGTCCTCGATCGCTTTGTGGGAGCCGTAGTAGGCGGTCAGGCCGCTGACGTCGATTCGCTTGGCCATGTCACTTCACTTCCAGAATGCCCCGCGTCGGCGGAGCCGATGTCGTGGCCTCAGCGGCCGGTCTTCGGGGCCTTCCAGCGGGCGATGCCGCGGGCGACCAGGTTGAGCAGCATGACGAAGGCGATCAGCACCAGGGCGGCGGCCCAGGCGCGGTCGTACGACGCCTCGCTGCCGACCCGGTACTGCTCCCAGATGTAGAAGGGGAGCGACGACTGGGCGCCTTCGAACGGATTGGGGTTGATCAGCTGGCTGCCGAAGACGAGCAGCATGATCGGTGCAGTCTCACCGGCGATACGGGCGATCGCGAGCATCACACCGGTGGTGATGCCGCCGAGCGCGGTGGGGATGACCACCTTGGTGATCGTGCGCCACTTCGGGACACCGAGCGCGAGGGACGCCTCGCGCAGCTCGTTCGGGACGAGCTTGAGCATCTCCTCCGTGGAACGGACGACGACGGGGATCATCAGGATCGCGAGGGCGAAGGCGCCCATCAGGCCGGACGGCGCGAGCTGGAACATCAGCATGATCGACAGCACGAACAGACCGGCCACGATCGACGGGATGCCCGTCATGACGTCGACGAAGAACGTCACCGCCTTGGCCAGTGCTCCCTTGCCGTACTCGACCAGGTAGACGGCGGTCAGAAGGCCGATCGGCACGGAGACCAGGGTGGCGAGGCCGACCTGCTCCAGGGTGCCGAGGATCGCGTGGTAGACGCCGCCGCCGACCTCGAAACCGGGGACGCCGGCCATCGAGTGGGTGAGGAAGTACCCGTCGAGGACCTTCATGCCGCGGCTGACCGTGACCCAGATCAGGGAGAGCAGCGGGATGACGGCGAGGACGAAGCAGACCCAGACGATGCTGGTCGCGAGCCGGTCCTTGGCCTGGCGCCGGTTCTCCACCGCGCTGGTGGCGACGTACGAGATGACGACGAAGAACAGGGCGGAGAGCAGACCCCACTGGATGCGGCTCTCCCAGCCTGCGACGTTGCCCAGCCCGGCGCCCAGGGCGATCGAGACGACGGCGAACCCGGCGGGCGCCCAGCGGGGCAGCGCACGGCTGCTGAGGCCTCCGCGGCGATCCGGCGTGGCGGGCGCGGGCGTTTCCTTGACGGCGGTCTGGCTCATGCGTTGGCCCCCGAGTACTCCTTGCGGCGCGCGATGATCAGGCGGGCCGCGCCGTTGACCAGCAGGGTGAGGACGAAGAGGACCAGGCCCGAGGCGATCAGGGCGTCCCGCCCGAACTCGTTGGCCTCGTCGAACTTCGCGGCGATGTTCTGGGCGAACGTCCCGCCGCCCGGGTTCAGCACGTGCAGCGAGATCAGGAAGCTCGGGGAAAGCACCGTGGCGACGGCCATGGTCTCGCCCAGCGCCCGGCCGAGGCCGAGCATCGAGGCCGAGATGACACCGGAGCGGCCGAAGGGCAGGACGGACATGCGGATGACCTCCCAGCGGGTCGCGCCGAGGGCCAGGGCGGCCTCCTCGTTCATGCGCGGGACCTGGAGGAAGACCTCCCGGCTCACACTCGTCACGATCGGAAGGATCATGATGGCGAGCAGGATGCCCACGGTGAACAGCGAGCGGGCGACGCCGACCTCGGTCTTCTCGAAGACGTACGTCCAGCCGAAGAACTGGTCGAGCCAGAGGTTGAGGCCCTCGAGGTACGGGACGAGGAACAGCGCGCCCCAGATGCCGTAGATGATCGACGGCACGGCGGCCAGCAGGTCGATGACGTAGGCGATGGGGGCGGCGAGCCTGCGCGGCGCGTAGTGGGAGATGAACAGCGCGATGCCGACGGCGATGGGCACGGCGATCACCATCGCGATGATCGAGCTGACCACGGTGCCGAACAGCAGTACCGCGATGCCGAAGACCGGCGGGTCGCCCGCCGGGTTCCAGTCGAAGGTGGTGAGGAAGTTGCCCTCGTTCCTCGATATGGCGAGCGAGGCGCGGTAGGTGAGGAAGACGGCGATCGACGCCATGATCACCAGCAGCAGAATGCCGGACCCGCGGGACAGACCGAGGAAGATCTTGTCGCCTGCGCGGCCCGTGGATTTGCTGTTCAGCCCGGTGACCGGCGGAGCCGGCGTGGGTGGAAGAGAGTCTGTGGGTGTGGTGGTAGCCATGATCTTTCCGGTCTGTGGTGGGGGAGCGCTCGGCTCCCCTGGCGGCGGTGCACCGGAGGGCGGGCCGGCGGGGGCGGACGGGCCCCCGCCGGCCTGCTGCGTTACTTCAGACCCGCGACGGTCTCGCGGACCTTGGCGTTGATCTCGGCCGGGATCGGGGCGTAGCCGGCCTCGGACAGGACCTTCTGGCCCTCGTCGCCGGCCGTGTAGGTCAGGAAGGACTTGACCGTGCCCAGCGTCTCGGGCTTGTTGCCGGAGTCGCAGACGACCTCGTAGGTCACCAGGACGATCGGGTACGCGCCCTCGGCCTTCGTGGCGTAGTCGAGGTCGAGCGCCAGGTCCTTGCCGGTGCCCTTGATCTTGGCGGCGGCGATGGCCTTGGAGGCGTTCTCCGACGTGGCCTCGACCGGGGCGGCGGCGCCCGTGGCGATGTTCACGGTGGGGATGGACTGCGAGGTGGCGTACGACAGCTCGAAGTAGCCGATCGCGCCGTCGTTCTGCTTGACCTGGGCGGCGACACCGGAGGAGCCGGACGCGGCCTGGCCACCGGGGGCCGGCCACTTCTTCTCGGCCTCGTACGGCCAGTCGGCCTTGGCGGTGGCGCCGAGGTACTTGCCGAGGTTCTGGGTGGTGCCGGAGTCCTCGGAGCGGTGGAAGGCCTGGATCGGCTTGTCCGGGAGCTTGGCGCCCTCGTTCAGCTTGGCGATCGCCGGGTCGTTCCAGTTCTTGATCTTGCCGTTGAAGATCTTGGCGATCGTGGGGGCGTCCAGGTTCAGCTTGTCGACGCCGGACAGGTTGTAACCGAGGGCGATCGGGCCGCCGACCATCGGCAGGTTGATGCCCTGGCCGGACTTGCAGACCTTCTTGGACTCCTCGACCTCTTCGGGCTTGAGCGCGGAGTCGGAGCCGGCGAAGCCGACGGTGCCCTGGTTGAAGGCGACGATGCCTTCACCGGAGGAGGAGGACTTGTAGTTGACCTCGATGCCCGAGCAGGCGGCCATGTAGTTCTTGATCCAGAGGTCCATGGCGTTCTTCTGGGCGCTGGAGCCGGAGGCGAGGAGCTTGCCCTTGGCGCCGTCACACTTGATGTTCGACGCAGCGCCGGTCTTCTCGCCGGAGCCGGGGGTGGTGTTGTCGTCCGAACCACACGCCGTGAGGACCAGGGCGCCGGACAGGGCGAGGGCACCGAGCGCGGTGGCGCGAAGCCCGTTCTTGCGCTGAAGCTTCACTTTCGGGTGTTCCTTCCAGTTGCCGCGATCGTGTGCGGCGTGCGTCGGGGGCGGCGGACCGGCACTGCACCGGTCACCGTGTACGGCCGAAATTAGGCAGATCAGGTGAAGCGGCCGACGGGGGAGAGTGAACGCAAGGTGAACCGTGTCCGGCGGCCCGGTGCCGCTCCCGGGATTGCCTCGATCGAGGGCGTGGTCACGCCGGCGGCGTCGGTGGGGCGGTGGTGCGCGGTGGGAGTCAGGCGGTGTGCAGCGCCTGGAGAAGGGCGTCGACCAGCGTGCGGTCGCGGGGCTGCGTGAGGCGCTCGCGCGCGGCGGCGGGCGGCAGCCAGACGATGCGGTCGACCTCGCGGCTGGCGGCGAAGGACCCCGAGCGGGCCTCGGCGGCCCAGTACGTGACGTGCTTGGGGCGCCCGCCCGCGATGTAGCGGACGGAGGGCAGCCGGGCCCCCGGGACGCACCGGTGGCCGGTCTCCTCCAGGACCTCGCGCAGAGCGGCACCGATGGCGTCCTCACCGTGCTTGAGCTTGCCCTTGGGGTGCGACCAGTCGTCGTACTCGGGCCGGTGGACGAGGCAGATCTCGATGCCGTCGTGTCCGTGCGGCGACCGGCGCCACAGCACGACGCCGGCGGCGAGCACCGTGCCGTCGTTCATGGCGCGCTGACGGTCACCGTGGCGTGCCGCCATTCCTGCTGGAAGGCGAACCTGGCGGCCTCGACCTCGTGCCGCTGGTCGGCGTGGAGCACACCGAGGGCGTACGCGGTGGCCGGTGCGATCCGGGGCGTACGGGCGGCCGCCGCGGCGGCCTCGGACGCCTCGGCGGCGTCGCGGTGGTGGTCCAGCACCCGCCCGGCGTGGCACAGGACCGGGTCGGCACCGGGGTGCAGTACCTCCTGGGCGTAGCGGTGCAGCCGCACCAGCCTGCGGACCTCGTGCCAGGGGGCGTCCTGCTCCTCGCCGGCAGTGGCGGTCGTGAGGCCGTTGACCAGGGCGTCCGCGTTGTACGGGTGGGCCGCGCGGCCCAGGGGGAGCTGGGCGACGGCGTCCAGCAGGCGACGCTCCGCGACCTCGGCGAGCAGGCCGAGCGTGTCGGCGGCCGGGCCGGCGGCCGCGGGGGCCAGGGGGAGGTCGGAGGCCAGTAAGGCGACGGCGTCGGCGACGGCGTGGAACCGGGAGGAGCCGAGCGCCTGCAGCGCGGCGGAGTGCGCCCTCGTCCGGGCGAGGGTGAGCTGCCGCTCCAGCAGGGCGCCGGCCCGCGCGGCACCGACGTTGAGCACGCCACCGCGCGCGGCCCCGGCCCCGCGCCCCGGGCTTGCGGGGCCGTCGGCCCCGGCCCCGTGGCCTGCGCCGAGGTTGTGGCCGGCCGGGGATCCCCCGCCGCCTGCCGCGTCCCGCCCGGCGCGACTGCCCACGGCGGCCGTCGGGCCGCCGGCTTCAGGCGCGGCGCACCGGGCCGGGGCGGCGTGCAGCGGGGAGAGTTCCGTCCTCGCCGGCGGGAGCGGGGACGCGCCCGACAGGCGGGACAGGGCGTCCAGCAGGCGGGACAGGCGGGACGTGCAGGCGTGTTCCAGTGCCAGCGTCGAGGAGAGCCAGCCCAGTTCCGTGCGCAGGTCGTCCGCCCACGCCGGGTCCAGCAGCGGGCGGAAGGTGTACAGCGTCCCGCTGATCCGGCGCGCCGCCGCCCTCAGGGCGCGCGCCGCCTCCGAGGCGCCCGCCGTGTCCGCACCGCTCTCGCCGTGCAGCCGCAGGCTGCGCAGGAAGTCCCCCGCCTGCGCGTGGAGGTAGTGGGCCACCGCCTCGCCCGCCGTGGCGGTGTCGCGGGAAAGTTCAGGGCTGTGCACGCCGGCGCCTCCGGGCGTCTATGAGCATCTCCTGTACGTGCCGCAGCGGCTGACCGTCGGAGTCCGTGGCGTGCCGGGTCCACGCGCCGTCCGGGCCGAGGTGCCAGGACGACGTGGTGTCGGACATGCCCGTCTCCAGCAGCCGGGTCAGGGCCGCGCGGTGGGCCGGGTCGGTGACCCGTACCAGTGCCTCGATGCGGCGATCGAGGTTGCGGTGCATCATGTCGGCGCTTCCGAACCACACCTCCGGCTCGCCCCCGTTGCCGAAGGCGAAGACGCGGGAGTGCTCCAGGAAGCGGCCGAGTATCGAGCGCACCCGGACGTTCTCCGAGAGGCCCGCCACACCGGGGCGTATCGCGCAGATGCCGCGTACCCAGATGTCGACCGGGACGCCGGCCGCCGCCGCCCGGTAGCAGGCGTCGATGATCGCCTCGTCCACCATGGAGTTGACCTTGATGCGGACATAGGCGGGGCGTCCGGCGCGGTGGTGGGTGATCTCCTTGTTGATCCGCGAGATCAGCCCGTCCCGCAGCGACTTTGGCGCGACCAGCAGCCTGCGGTAGGTCTCGCGGCGCGAGTAGCCGGAGAGCCGGTTGAAGAGGTCGGAGAGGTCCGCGCCGACCTGCGGGTCCGCGGTCAGCAGCCCCAGGTCCTCGTAGAGCCGGGCGGTCTTGGGGTGGTAGTTGCCGGTGCCGACGTGCGAGTAGCGCCGCAGCGTCTCGCCCTCCTGGCGTACGACGAGCGACAGCTTGCAGTGCGTTTTGAGGCCCACGAGCCCGTAGACGACATGGCAGCCGGCCTCCTCCAGCTTGCGCGCCCACTTGATGTTGGCCTGCTCGTCGAAGCGGGCCTTGATCTCGACCAGGACGAGGACCTGCTTGCCGGACTCGGCAGCGTCGATGAGCGCGTCGACGATCGGGGAGTCGCCGGAGGTGCGGTACAGCGTCTGCTTGATGGCGAGGACGTCGGGGTCGGCCGCGGCCTGCTCCAGGAAGGCCTGGACGGAGGTGGAGAACGAGTCGTACGGGTGGTGCAGCAGCACGTCCCGTTCGCGCAGGGCCATGAAGATGTCGGGCGCGGACGCGGACTCGACCTCGGCCAGGTCCCGGTGCGTGCCCGCGACGAACTTCGGGAACTTCAGCTCGGGCCGGTCCAGCGCCGAGATCCCGAACAGACCGGTGAGGTCCAGCGGCCCGGGCAGCGGGTACACCTCGGCGTCGGAGACCTTCAGCTCGCGCACCAGCAGGTCGAGCACGTACGGGTCGATGGACTCCTCGACCTCCAGGCGGACCGGCGGGCCGAAGCGGCGCCGCATGAGCTCCTTCTCCAGGGCCTGCAGCAGGTTCTCGGCGTCGTCCTCCTCGACCTCCAGGTCCTCGTTCCGGGTCACCCGGAACATGTGGTGGGCGAGGACCTCCATGCCCGGGAACAGCTCTTCGAGGTGCGCCGCGATGACGTCCTCCAGCGGCACGTACCGCTGCGGGCTGGCCTCCAGGAAGCGGGAGAGCAGCGGCGGCACCTTGACGCGGGCGAAGTGGCGGTGGCCGCTGACCGGGTTGCGCACGACGACGGCGAGGTTCAGCGAGAGTCCCGAGATGTACGGGAAGGGGTGCGCGGGGTCCACGGCCAGCGGCGTGAGGACCGGGAAGATCTGCTGCCGGAACAGGGTGAAGAGGCGGGCCTGCTCCTTCTCGGTGAGCTCGGGCCAGCGGATGAGGTGGATGCCCTCGTCGGCGAGCGCGGGGGCGACGTCCTGCTGGAAGCAGGCGGCGTGGCGGGCCATGATCTCGCGCGAGCGGGTCCAGATCAGGTCGAGGACCTCGCGGGGCTGGAGGCCCGAGGCCGAGCGGGTGGCGACGCCGGTGGCGATGCGGCGCTTCAGTCCGGCCACCCGGACCATGAAGAACTCGTCCAGGTTGGACGCGAAGATCGCGAGGAAGTTGGCCCGCTCCAGCAGGGGCGTGGCCGGATCCTCGGCGAGCTCCAGGACACGTTCGTTGAACGCGAGCCAACTGCGCTCGCGGTCGAGGAACCGCCCCTGGGGCAGCTCGCCGGCGAGCGCTTGCTCCGCGTCCTCCACGTACGTGTCGAGATCCGCGTCGATGTCGGGTTCGAGATCGGAGACGGTGGCGGCCACGGTGTGCGGCCGGTGTGCGGCTATGGACGCGACGGACGGCTGGGGGTGCTGGACCGGGACCTCGGCGGGCTGCTGGCTCATGAACCCATTCTTCCGCGCGGAAAGAGTCACCGGCGCGTCGGAGAGGGCCGGGGCGAGGGCTTTTCTCCCGTTGGGGGAGTCGGGCACAGCGGGCTGCATTGGCCGAGGGTCGCAAGAGTGTCTGAATGCCCGGTAACGACGACATGACGTGAGGGAAAGCGTGGCAGGGCCCCCCGGGGGGACGCGGGGGCCCCGCCGGGGCGTCAGCCGTGCCGTCGCCGGAAGATCCGGAACGCGGCGCAAGCGGCGACGGCGGCGACGGTGAGGACGATGCCGGTCTCGACGAGCTGGAGCGGCCACAGGTGCGATGCCGGATGGTAGTCGTACCAGCGACCGACGATGTCGTGCTCGGCGAAGCAGGCTGGGCGGTCGACGACGAGGCACATGTCACCGAGGCGCTCGCCGGACGAGGTGAGCAGTCCGGTGTCGGTGACCAGCCGGTCCTCCATGAGAGGGAACGAGTCCGGGTCGGTCCGTGTGCCGGTCGTGGTCGTCCACAGGCTGCCCCACCGCGACGACATGGCGAGCAGGACGGCTCCCGTCACCGTTCCCGCGACGGACATGGCGGCCAGCGTGCGGCGCACCAGCAGCCCGGTGAGCGCGCCCACCGCGACCGCGAGCAGGCCGTAGGCGATCGCCGTAGGCCCGATGGCGAGGAAGACATGGCGCGAGTACCAGCGCAGGTGCGTGTTCGTGGACACCGGTTCCCAGGCCAGGCGGAAGACGCCGATCAGGGCGGCCATGAGGGCCGTGACGGTCACGGCGGGGACCGTCACCTTGGTCGCGAACCACCGCAGCGGCGTCACCGACTGCGACCAGGCCAGCTTGTACGTCCCGCTCTCCAGCTCCCGGGCGACCACCGGGCCCGCCACGGCGGCCGCGACCAGCAGCGGCAGCAGCATGGCGGCCAGGCCCGCGTACTCGACGATCACCAGGAGCGCGCTGCGTACATCGGAACGGGGGAACAGGTTGCGGTCGAAGTCGTCGGGCGGGGTCGCCTCGAACCAGATCCGCAGACCCGCCGCGACGGCGGCGGACAGCACCAGCGCCCCGGCCGCGACGCCGAGGAGGGTGCGGTGCTGGCGGACGACGACCCAGGCGGCGCCGCGCAGGATGCCGCCGGTGCCGGGGGACAACGCACTCATGCCGCCACCGCCGCGTCCGTCGTCAGCAGGGCGGGGGCCCCGGGGGAGCGGAGATGGGCCATGAGCAGCTCCTCCAGGGAGGGGGCCGACGTCTGCCAGACGGGGTCGAGGACGCCCTGCGGGCGTATCAGCGCCGTGAGCTGACGCCCTGTCGTACGAGACTCCACGACGGTGTGCGGCGCGAGGTCCGAGACGGGGCCGGTGAGCAGGGTGTGCGCGGCGAGCAGGTCCTCGGTGTCGCCGGCGAGGCGGAGGCGGCCGCCGTCGACGAGCAGGACGTAGTCGCAGGTCGACTCCAGCTCGGACAGGATGTGTGAGGAGATCACGACTGTCGTGCCGTGCTCGGCGGCCTCGGCCATGAGGGTGCCCATGAGCCGGTGGCGCGCCAGGGGGTCGAGGTCGGCCATCGGCTCGTCCAGCAGCATCAGTTCGGGGCGTTTGCCGAGCGCGAGGGCGAGCGCGACGCGGGTGCGCTGGCCGCCGGAGAGCGTACGGACACGGGTGCCGGCGCCTAGACCGCCCTCCTCGACGATCCGCTCGGCGAGGGCCTGGTCCCAGCGCCCCGGGTTGAGTTCGCGGCCCAGGCGGAGGGTGTCGGCGACGGTCAGCTGGGGGTAGAGGGGTTTGTCCTGGGCGACGTACGCAATGTGTTCACGCACGGAGGCGGGCTCGGCGCCGAGCACCCGCAGGGCGCCCTCGCCGGGGCGCGTGAGCCCCGCGGCCAGCGCGAGCAGGGTGGATTTCCCGGCGCCGTTGGGCCCGGCCAGGGCGCACACCCGCCCCGCGGGCAACCGGAACGAGCAGTCGCGCAGGGCCGGGCGGCCCTGTCTGCGGTACGTCTTGCCGAGGCCGTTCGCCTCGATCGCGGTCGCGGTCATGCGCCGTCCCCCTTGTGTCCGTGCGGTTCCTCTTCCTCCAGCACGGAGGCGAGGAGCGCGGTGATGTCGTCCGTCTCCAGTCCCGTCGCGCGGGCCCGCGCGACCCAGTCGGCGAGCTCCGCGCGCAGCGGTGTGCCGGCCGCCTGGCCGCCGAGGGTCCGGGTCACGAAGGTGCCGAGACCGCGGCGGGGCTCGACGAGTCCCTCGCGTTCGAGTTCGCGGTAGGCCTTGAGCACGGTGTTCGGGTTGATCGCCGTGGCCTCGACGACCTCGCGGGCCGTGGGCAGGCGGTCCCCGGGCCGCAGCAGTCCGAGGCGCAGGGCCTGTTTGGTCTGCTGGACGATCTGGAGATAGGTGGCGACGCCACTGCGCCGGTCGATGCGGAACTCGACCACGTCACTGCACCACCCTTTCACTAATTGAGTAGTGAAAGGGTGGTGCAAGAGAGGGGGCGGTGTCAATGACGCCGCCCCCTCTGCCGGTTGGCGGGCCGGATCAGGTCTCGGTGCGGTACATGAGATCCACCTCGTGGGTCACGAAGCCGAGTTGTTCGTACACCCGCAGCGCCGCCAGGTTGTCCGCGTCCACGTAGAGCATCGCCGTCGGCAGGCCCTGGGCCGCGAGGTGGCGCAGGCCGGTCGCCGTGAGGGCCCTGCCGAGGCCGCCGCCCTGGGCGTCGGGGCTGATGCCGACGACGTAGACCTCGCCGAGCTGTTCCTCCGCGTGCACCTTCGTCCAGTGGAAGCCGACGATCCGGCCCTCCCGCTCGGCCAGGAAGAAGCCCTTGGGGTCGAACCAAGGCTCGGCCTTGCGGTCGTCCAGGTCCCGCTGCGTCAGCGAGCCCTGCTCGGGGTGGTGGGCGAACGCCGCGGCGTTCACCGCGAGCCATTCGGCGTCGTCCTGCCCCGGCACGAACGTCCGTACGGTGACACCCGGCGGGTAGGTCGGCTCGGGGATGCTCTGGGGGCTCAACGGGCGCCGCAACTGGCGCAGTTCGCGGAAGAGCGTCAGGCCGAGGACCTGCGCCATATGCCGGGCCGCGGACTTCCCGCCGTGCGCCCACATCCGCAGCCGCTTGCCCGAGGCGTCGAGGAGCGTCGTCCCCAGGGCCCGTCCGTGGCCGCGTCCGCGGTGGCCCGGGTGGACGACGAGCTCGGCGGCCGGGGCCTCGACGGGGTCGGTGTCCTCCAGCTGCGCGTAGCCGACGAGCTGTCCCTCGACGGAGACCAGGAAGTGCTGTACGCCTTCCCGCCGGCCGCCGCGCAGCTGCAGCCGGCCCTGCTCGGACACGGCCTGCATCCCGTCGGACCGGGCGGCCTCGGCGAGCAGCTCGGACACGGCCTCGGCCTGCTCGGCGGTGAGTTCCTCCAGGGACTGGATCTGCCGGCCGGGCTCCGGAATCACTGCGTCGATCGTCATGTGTCGAGGGTACGGCGGTGGGTGGCACCGCGGGCAGCGTCCGCCACGGGATGTGTCACCCGACGGGGGCGGCCTCCGGCCGCGTGGCCGAGTCATGCACCCGGGCGGGGGTGCCGCAGACGGCGGCTACGCCGTCGGAGTGACGCGGCCCGCCGAGGCGGGAGCCCCGCGACGCGCCTTCCCGCCTCACCCCGAGCCGGGACGCGCCGCACCCGCGTGCGGCCACCCGTGCCGTGCCTCACCCGCGCCGTGCCCCCACCCGCGCCGTGCCCCCACGCGCGCCGCGCCCGGCCTGAGGCGAGCCCGCCCGCGACGCGCCCGCCCGCGACGCGCCCGCCCGCGACGGCCCCGCCTGCGGCCCGCCCCGCCCGCCGATGCCCCCCGCGTTGGAGGGGCATGGCGGCCCGCGCGGTCAATTCGACCGGTACGTCCCGTTCCTGAGTGATGGCAACCAGGTCGTAACCCGTATCCCCCTGTCGCGCTACGCGCGTTGACTCTAGGCTGCCGCTCGCCCCTCTCTCCCCGTTTGACCTGACAAGGAGACAGATGTCAGCGACACCACCCCACCACCGCGCGGACAGGCGGACCCGGCGCGTGCTCGTCGCCGCCGCCGGCCTGGCCACGGTCGGCGCGCTCGCGGCCGCGCTGCCGGCCGGCGCCACCGGCGCCGACCGGCAGGGCTCCGGTGACCACCACCCGCGGACCGTCGATGTGCAGCTGCTCTCCTTCAACGACCTGCACGGCAACCTGGAGCCGCCGGCCGGCTCGGCCGGCACCGTCTCCGAGAAGCAGGCCGACGGCACGGTCAAGACGATCCCGGCCGGTGGTGTCGAGTACCTCGCGACCTCGCTGCGCACCGCGCGCCAGGGCCACCCGTACTCCGTCACCGCCGCCGCCGGCGACCTGGTGGGCGCGAGCCCGCTGCTGTCGGGTCTCTTCCACGACGAGCCGACCGTGGAGGCGCTCAACAAGCTGGACCTCGACGTGACGGGCGTGGGCAACCACGAGTTCGACGAGGGCGCCGTCGAGCTGGCCCGCCTGCAGAACGGCGGCTGCCACCCGACCGACGGCTGCTTCGAGGAGGGCAAGGAGTTCGAGGGCGCGGACTTCCCCTACCTCGCGGCGAACGTCACCAGGGAGTCGACCGGCAAGCCGATCCTCAAGCCGTACACGGTCTGGAAGAAGGACGGCGTCAAGATCGGCTTCATCGGGGTGACCCTGGAGGGCACGCCGGACATCGTCAGCGCCAACGGCATCAAGGGCCTGAAGTTCCACGACGAGATCGAGACCGTCAACAGGTACGCCCGCGAGCTGGACCGCAAGGGCGTGAAGTCGATCGTCGCGCTCATCCACGAGGGCGGCTCGCCCGCCTCCACCTCGTACAACTACGACTGCGACTCGCCGGGTGCGGGCGACGGCATCTCGGGCCCGATCGTCGACATCGCCAAGGGCATCACGCCCAAGGTCGACGCCCTGGTCACCGGCCACACCCACCAGGCGTACGTGTGCACGGTCCCGGACCCGGCCGGGAAGCCGCGCATGGTCACCTCGGCGTCCTCGTACGGCAAGCTCTACACGGACACCACGCTCACCTACGACCGGCGGACCGGCGACATCGTCCGTACGTCGGTGAAGTCGGCGAACCACGTCGTCAGCCGTGACCAGGCCAAGGCCCAGGACATGACGGACCTGATCACGCGCTGGAACAAGCTGGCCGCCCCGATCGCGAACCGCCCCCAGGGCTTCATCTCCGCCGACATCAACGGCCGCGGCGCGACGACCCCGGAGAAGCCGCTCGGCGACCTGATCGCGGACGCGCAGCTCGCGGGCCTCGCCCCGGCCGACAAGGGCGGCGCCCAGCTGGCGCTGATGAACCCGGGCGGTATCCGCTCCGACCTGGTCTACAAGGCGTCGGGCAGTGAGGGCGACGGTGTGGTGACGTACGGCGAGGCCTTCACGGTCCAGCCGTTCACCAACATGATGAATGTCGTGGACCTGACCGGCGCGCAGCTGATCACCGCGCTCCAGCAGCAGGTCAGCGGCCCGAACGAGGCGTCGCCGAAGATCCTCCAGGTCTCGAAGGGCTTCGCCTACACCCTGGACCTGACGAAGACCGGCGCCGACCGGGTCGTCGTGAGCTCGGTGAAGCTCAACGGCGAGGCGATCGACCCGGCGAGGACGTACCGGGTCGCGATGAACGAGTTCCTCGCGGGCGGCGGTGACGGTTTCACGGTCCTGAAGGAGCACACCAACAAGCTGGTGGGCGCCTCCGACCTGGATGTCTTCAACGCCTACCTGGCGGCCAACTCCTCGGCGTCCGCGCCGATCGCGCCGCCGGCGGCGGACCGCATCACGGTCATCCGGTAAGCGGTCGGTGCAGGACGGTGGGGCGGCGGTCCGGGGGGCCCGCCGCCCCATCGGCGTTTCCGCGGGCGCTTTCCGGCCGGTCCAGACCTTTGGGCGGAGCGAGACGTCGGGGCCCTGGCGTACCTTGTCGTGTTCGCGTCATACTCCCGGCCATGGACCGACGGAGATTTCTCGCGGGTGCGGCGGCCTTCTCCGCCGCCGCCCTCATCGGCGCCCCCCACGCCGCCGCCGCACCGCGCCGCACCCTGTCCGCGCAGGACTGGATGGCCGGTGCCGCCGACTCGACTCCCCTCCAGCGCCTGACGATTCCCGGCACCCACGACTCGGGCGCCCGGTTCGGCGGGCTGTGGACGGAGTGTCAGAACACGACCGTCGCGGAGCAACTGAACAGCGGCATCCGCTTTCTCGACGTCCGGTGCCGGGTGACCGGCGGCTCGTTCGCCATCCATCACGGGCCGTACTACCAGAACCTGATGTTCGGCGACGTCCTCGTCGCCTGCCGAGACTTCCTCGCCGCGCACCCGTCCGAGACGGTGCTGATGCGGGTCAAGCAGGAGTACTCCGAGGAGAGCGACGCGACCTTCCGCGCGGTCTTCGACGACTACCTCGACCGCCGGGGCTGGCGGTCGCTGTTCCGCATCGGCGACAGCATCCCCGCGCTCGGCCAGGCGCGCGGCAGGGTCGTCCTCCTCGGCGACAACGGCGGCCTGCCCGGAGTGCGGTACGCGGACGGCGCGCTCTTCGACATCCAGGACGACTGGAACGCGGCGCCGAACGCCAAGTACCCGAAGATCGAGGCGCACTTCCGCAAGGCCGTGGAGCAGCCGGGGAAGCTGTTCGTCAACTACGTGAGCACGGCGGCGTACCTGCCGCCGCGCTGGAACTCCGACAACCTCAACCCGCGCGTCCACGCCTTCCTCGACGGCTCGGTGGCGGGCGGCTGGCGCGGGCTCGGAATCGTCCCCATGGACTTCCCCAACACCCGCGCGGGACTGGTCGACTCCCTCATCCGACACAACGGCTGACGGGGCAGCGGGACCGCCGCTACGGCCGTCGCCCTACTGAACGGTGGACGGGGGCGGCGTCGCGGCGCCCGGCAGGCGGATCACCGCGCGCGTTCCGCCGCCCTCCGCCGCGGCGAGCGCCACCTCGCCGCCCGCCTGCTGGACGGTACGGGCCACGATCGACAGCCCGAGACCCGAGCCCGGCAGCGACCGCGCCGACGGCGAGCGCCAGAACCGCTCGAAGACGTGCGGCAGTTCCTCCCCCGGGATGCCGGGCCCGTGGTCCCGGACGGTCAGTTCGCCGTCCAGCAGGCGCACCTCGATCGCGCCGCCGGGCGGCGAGAACTTCACCGCGTTGTCCAGGACGTTGACCAGCGCCCGTTCCAGGGCGGCCTGATCAGCGCGTACGTACCAGGGCCGGACGTCGGCCTCGAAGCTCAGCTCCGGTCCGCGCAGCCGGGCCCGCTCCAGCGCGCCGTCGACGATCTCGTGCAGCGCCACGACCTGCACCTGGCGGCCGTGGGCCGCGCTGTCCGGGCGGGACAGCTCCTGCAGGTCGCCGATCAGCGACGCCAGTTCCGTCATCTGCGCCTTGACCGACGCGAGCAGGGCCCGGCGGTCGTCGGGCGGGATCGCGCGTCCGGTGTCCTCGCTGCGGGCGAGCAGTTCGATGTTCGTCCGCAGCGAGGTCAGCGGCGTGCGCAGCTCGTGGCCTGCGTCGGCGATGAGCTGCTGCTGGAGGTCGCGCGACGAGGCGAGCGCGGCGGTCATGGCGTTGAACGAGCGCGACAGCCGGGCGATCTCGTCGTTCCCGTCGACCGGGATGCGCACGCTCAGGTCCTCGGTGCGGGCCACGTGCTCGACGGCGCCGGTCAGCCGGTCCACGGGCGAGAGCCCGGTGCGCGCGACCCACAGCCCGGCCGCGCCCGCGCCGAACACCCCGATGCCGGAGACGACGAGCAACAGCAGGGCCAGCTCGCGCAGCGTGTTCTCGGTCTCCGCGAGCGGGAACGCGTACATGACGGCCGTGTCCCGGACGACCCCGCCGCCCGGCGGGGCCGCGACGGCCGCGACGGTCAGCACCCGCACCGACCGGCCTTCCGTGTCCGTGCCGTTGCGATACGCCTCGATCGCCGGGTCTCCGGCCCGCGCCACGTCCCGGTCGGCCGCGGTGACGCGGACCGTGCCGGCGTAGTTCCTGGCGAAGACGCACGGCCGGTCGTCGTCGGCGCGCGCGAGCTGGAAGTAGTAGTCGGACCGCGGCCCCTGGAAATCGGCCGGGTCGGAGGTCTCCTGGGCACAGCTGCTCAGCGTGGTGGCGATGTCGATGGCCCGCAGCGGCGTGTTCTCGTTCGCCGAGTGCAGCTTGCCGTCCACCTCGTCGTACAGCTTGCCGCGCACGACGAACCAGCACACGGTGGAGACGACAGCGACCGCCGCCGCGACCGCCGTCGCCACCAGCAGCGCGAGCCGGGAACGCAGCGGCAGGGCACGGAAGCGTGCGATCACTCCGGGCCACCCGATCGCAGCACGTAGCCCACGCCGCGCACGGTGTGCACGAGCCGCGGCTCACCGGCCGCCTCCGTCTTGCGCCGCAGATACATCACGTACACGTCCAGCGAGTTGGAACTGGGCTCGAAGTCGAAGCCCCACACGGACTTCAGGATCTGCTCACGGGTGAGGACCTGGCGCGGATGGGCCAGGAACAGTTCGAGCAGGGTGAACTCGGTACGGGTCAGCTCGACGTGGCGGGTGCCGCGGGTGACCTCCCGGGTCGCCAGGTCCATGCGCAGATCGGCGAACGCCAGCACGTCCTCGTCCCCCGCGGCCTCGGCCGCGGCGGCGTACGCGCTGCGCCGCAGCAGGGCGCGGATACGGGCGAACAGCTCGTCCAGCTCGAACGGTTTGACCAGGTAGTCGTCGGCGCCCGCGTCCAGCCCGGTGACGCGGTCGCCGACCGTGTCGCGGGCCGTCAGCATCAGGATCGGCACCCGGGACCCGGCGGACCGCAGCCGGCGGGCCGCGGTCAGGCCGTCCATCCGGGGCATCTGGATGTCGAGGACGACGAGATCGGGGGCGTACGCCTCCGCCTTGGCGAGCGCGTCGACGCCGTCGACGGCGACCTCGGTGCCGTACCCCTCGAAGGCGAGGGAGCGCCGCAGCGCCTCGCGCACGGCGGGCTCGTCGTCGACGATGAGGATGCGGTCGCCTTCAGTCATGGACCCAGCCTCGCACGCGATCAGTTGTCCCCGCCGGAGCGCAGACCGTCCAGGTCGGCCTTGACCGTGTCGATGGGGATCGCGAAGCCGAGCCCGACGCTGCCCGCGGTGGAGCCGGTGGCGGAACTGGGCGAGTACATGGCCGAGTTGATGCCGATGATCTCGCCGTTCATGTCGATGAGCGCGCCTCCGGAGTTGCCGGGGTTGAGCGAGGCGTCGGTCTGGATCGCCTTGTAGGTGGTCCTGGAGTCGCCGGTGTCGCCGTTGAACTGCTGCCCGCCGAATTCGAAGGGCCAGTTCTCGCGGGGGTCCTGGCCGCCCGAGTCCTCCTCCTTGGCGACCGTAACGTCACGGTCGAGCGCCGAGACGATGCCGCTGGTGACGGTGCCGGTCAGGCCCTCGGGGGAGCCGATCGCGACGACCTCGTCGCCGACCTTCACGCTGCTGGAGTCCCCGAGGGCGGCGGCCTTCAGGCCCTTGGCGCCGTTCAGCTCGATGAGGGCGAGGTCCTTGTCGGGGTCGGTGCCGACGATGTCGGCGGTGTACGTCCTGCCGTCGCTGAGACGCACCTTGATCGTCTCGGCGCCGGAGACGACGTGGTTGTTGGTGACGATCTCGCCGCCGGAGGTGATGATCACGCCGGAGCCGGTGGACTGCCCGGCGGCGGAGGTGGCGTTGATCTCGACGATGCTGGGCGAGACGGCCTGGGCGACGCCGGCGACGGTGCCCTTGCTGCTCTGCGAGACGTTGGTGCCGGAGGCGACGGAGCCGCCGGCGGTGCCGCCGTCGCCGTCGCCGTCGGCGCCGGCGAACCGGTCGACGAGGGCGGAAGCGCCGCCGCCGATCACCGCCGCGATGATGGCGACGGCGGCGACGAGCGCGACGGGCCGCTTGGCCCGGTCGGCCCGATGCGCCGCCGCGCCGGGCGGGGGCGGGAGCCGGGGCGGGGGCGGGGGCGGCGGGTAGGCGCCGAAATGGGGGGTGGGGTGGGTTCCCTCGTCGCCGGTTCGGCGGTAGTGGTCGCTCATGGAAACGACTGTCGGGGCCGGAGATGAGAGAAGTCTGAGGGCCTGCTGAGAAGCCCGACAGAAGCGTGTATGCCCGATATAAAGGTCGCGGTCTTTGCCCGGGGATCCGCCCGAGCCCCGGGCAGGTGGCAGCCCTGACGGCCCTGACGGGTGGCGGCTCCGTGCCGCTCCTGACCCTGCGCCGTGGGCACGGCGACACCTTCGGCCCTGCGGGCGTCGGCGTGGGGCTCGCCGGGGGCAGCGTCGCCGGGGCGACCTCAGCCCTGGGGGCACCACCCACGGCAGCCGGGCCGTACGGGGGACCGAGGCGCGGGCCGGGGCAGCGCCCCAGCGGGGTGTGGCGCTCGTGGCTGCGGCCACGCAGGGGGCGAAATCAGCCCCGCCGGCGTGTGAGGCGCGGGGCGTGGGGCGGCGCCCCGGCAGGCGCATCGCGTCGCGGACGCAGTCACGTCCGGTGTGGTGCGCGGTCGCGCCAAGGCAGCGCCCCCGTGGCGCACGCCCCCGGACGCGCCGCCGCGTCAGGCGTTGCAGCCGCAGGAGCGGCGGATCACCAGGCCCGACGGGAACAGCTTCACCCGCTCGCGGCGCGAGCCCCCCACCCGCAGGCCGTCGTCCAGGACCAGGTCCACCGCCGCACGGGCCATCGCGGGCCGGTCCGAGGAGATCGTCGTCAGCGGCGGATCCGTGAGCGCCGCTTCCTTCACGTCGTCGAAGCCGGCCACCGCCAGCTCGCCCGGAACGTCTATCCGCAGCTCCCGCGCCGCCCGCAGCACGCCGAAGGCCTGGTCGTCCGTCGAGCAGAAGATCGCCGGGGGCCGGTCGGGGCCGGACAGGATCTTCAGCGCGATCTGGTACGCGTCGTAGCGGTTGTACGGCGCCTCGAAGAGCCGGCCGTCGATCGAGCGCCCGGACTCCTTCATCGCCCGGCGCCAGCCCTCGACGTGGTCGGCGACCGGGTCGCCGACCGCCGGGGTGTTCGGGACGCCGCCGAGACAGGCGACGTACTCGTGCCCGTGCTCCAGCAGGTGCCGGGTCGCGAGCTGCGCGCCGCCGATGTCGTCCGTGACGACCGCGACGTCGTCGATCGCCTCGGGCCGCTCGTGCAGCAGCACGACCCGTGCGTCCCACGCCTCGATCTCGGCCGCGGCCCGCTCGCTCATGCCCTGGCTGACCAGGATCAGTCCCGAGACGCGCATACCGAGGAACGCCCGCAGATAGTGGACCTCGCGCTCGTCGCGGTAGTCCGAATTGCCGACGAGCACCATTTTCCCGCGCTCGGCGGCGGCCTGTTCGACCGCGTGCGCCATTTCGGCGAAGAACGGCTGCCGGGCGTCCGGCACGATCATGCCTATGAGATCCGTCCGTCGCGAGGCCATCGCCTGCGCGACCCGGTCGGGCCGGTACCCCAGCTCCTTGATCGCTGCGAGAACCCGCTCGCGCGTGGCCGGGGCGACCGGCCGGGGTCCGTTGTTGATGACATAGCTGACGACGGCGGTCGAAGTACCCGCCAGTCGCGCAACGTCGTCCCGCGTCACCTTGGCCACGGCGCGAAGTCTACGCGGGGTGACCTACCTCTGGGCAGGGCGTACGGCTGCTTCCTCGATCACAGGAGGTTCGTCCGAGTGGGTGACGGCCGCCGACGTCTTCGCCTTGGCCTCCTCCGCCGCCCGTTCGACCTTCTCCGGGGCGACGAAGCGGTAGCCCACGTTCCGTACGGTTCCGATGAGGGACTCGTGCTCGGGGCCGAGCTTGGCGCGCAGCCGCCGTACGTGGACGTCGACCGTGCGCGTACCGCCGAAGTAGTCGTAGCCCCAGACCTCCTGGAGCAGCTGGGCGCGGGTGAAGACCCGGCCGGGGTGCTGGGCGAGGTACTTCAGCAGCTCGAACTCCTTGAAGGTCAGGTCCAGGACCCTGCCCTTCAGCTTCGCGCTGTAGGTCGCCTCGTCCACCGACAGGTCGCCGTTGCGGATCTCCATGGGGGAGTCGTCGGCGGTGATCTGCTGGCGGCCCATCGCGAGCCGCAGCCGCGCCTCGACCTCGGCCGGTCCGGCGGTGTCGAGCAGGACGTCGTCGATGCCCCAGTCGGCGGTGACGGCGGCGAGGCCGCCCTCGGTGACGACCAGGACGAGCGGGCAGCCCGGCCCGGTGGAGCGCAGCAGCTGGCACAGCGACCGCACCTGCGGCAGATCGCGGCGGCCGTCGACGAGGATGACGTCGGCGCCGGGGGTGTCGACGAGGGCCGGGCCCTCGGCGGGGGCCACCCGTACGTTGTGCAGCAGCAGCCCGAGGGCGGGGAGAACCTCCGTCGACGGCTGGAGGGCATTGGTCAGGAGCAGCAGAGAGCTCATCGGATTCCACCCGTCCGGATCGTCGTGCGGTGCATGTCTTCGGATCGGTGTTCGGATCGGTGCTCGGTTCGCTCGTCCATGACGTCGGTTCCTCCTCGGTCCCTGCGAGGACGCCTGCGGCACTGCTTCGTACGGCGGCTCTCTCGCGCCCGAGAGCCTTGGTGAGCTTGTGTTCACCCGGCTGTAACAACGGCTGGAAAACACAAAAGGACCCGGGGGCGGCATTGCCCGGATCCTCTGCCCAGCAGAATAGCCCACATGAGTTGCGCGGAAGAGGGCCGATTTCACACTGTGGACGTGTCCTCGATCTCCCCCGGCCCCCGGCGCGCAATGTTGCGGGCTCTCGACGGCGTCCCGATCGAGGCGTTCCACGAGCCGTGCTCGGCCGGTCCGGCCGCGACGGCGATCGTCGTCGCCCACGGTTTCACGGGCTCCGTGGACCGGCCCGCGCTGCGGCGCGCGGCCGGCGTCTTCGCGCGGCGAGCGGGTGTGGTGACGTTCTCGTTCCGGGGGCACGGCCGCTCCGGAGGACGCTCCACCCTGGGCGACCGCGAGGTGCTCGATCTGGCCGCCGCGGTGGAGTGGGCCCGCTCACTCGGTTACGCCAGGGTGGTGACGGTCGGGTTCTCCATGGGCGGCTCCGTCGTCCTGCGCCACGCGGCCGTGCAGAAGCGCGAGGGGCGCACGGAGGCACGGACCGATGCGGTGGCCGCCGTGAGCGCCCCCGCGCGCTGGTACTACCGGGGTACGGCCCCGATGCGCCGCGTCCACTGGGTCATCACGCGCCCGGTCGGCCGGCTGGTGGGCCGCTACGGCTTCCGCACCCGTATCCACCACCGGGACTGGGACCCGGTTCCCCTCTCACCGGTCGAGTCCGTGCCGCTGATCGCGCCGACCCCGCTGCTGATCGTCCACGGCGACAGCGATCCCTATTTCCCGCTCGACCATCCGCGCATGCTGGCCGCGGCAGCCGCAGGCTCGGCCGAGCTGTGGCTGGAAGCGGGCATGGGCCACGCCGAGAACGCCGCGGACGAGGCGCTGCTCGTCCGCCTCGCGGACTGGCTGGTCGCCGCATGACCCATGATGGAGGGCGGCGCGACACGAATGAGAGGAGTGCCGCTATGGCAGCGGGAACCATCCGCTATTGGGCCGCGGCCAAGGCGGCGGCCGGCGTCGCGGAGGAGCCGTACGCCGCGAAGACGCTCGCCGAGGCGCTCGACGCGGTGCGCGAACGGCACCCGGGCGAGCTGACGCGGGTACTCCGTCGGTGTTCGTTCCTCGTCGACGGTGACCCCGTCGGGACCCGGAGCCATGAGACCGTACGCCTTGCCGAGGGCGGCACGGTCGAGGTGCTCCCGCCGTTCGCAGGAGGGTGAACCGCACAGCATGAGCAGCGATCAGCAGTATCCGTACGGCTCCTACGAGCCGTACCGGCGGCAGCAGCCGGAGCCGTACCCGGCGCAGCAGGACGCGTACGGGCAGCAGCCCTACCCGGACTCGGGCGCCACGCAGACCTGGCAGGGCGACACCTGGGACACCCAGTACCAGCCGGTCGTGCAGCCTGCCGCCGCGGCCGGCGCCGCCTACCTGCCGCCGCGGCCCGCCGAGGCGGCCGCTCCGCTGCCGCCCGAATCCCCTGCGGCCCCGGCCGGCGAGGGCCACGGCGCGCCCGGGGACGCTCCGCAGCCGCGGCTCACGGAAGCCCAGCGGGCCCGTGCCGAAGGCCGCTCGCCGATCATCGCGCCCGGTCTGCAGCCCGCCGGGCTGACCGCCCTGCTGGGTCTGCTGCTCGCGGGCGGCGCCGCCCTCGGCACGTACGCGCTGCTCGTCCCCCTCGTGCTGCTCCAGGCGGTCACCGCGGCGGGCTGGTTCCGGCTGAACGGGATGTGGCCCGCGCGGCAGGGCATCGCCCTGGCCTTCGCGGGCGGCCTCGCCGCCGACGCCGCGCTGCTCGCGGCGGGCCGGGAGAACGCCCCGGCCGCGATCATCGGCACGCTCGGCGTGTGGGTGCTGCTCACGCTCGTGCTGCAGCTGCGCAGCCACGCGAGCGCGGACGAGCGCATGGCCGGGCTGATGGCGACGGTCGCCTCGGCCGCGCTGGCGATCCTCGCCACGGGACTCCTCGCGGCGGACGCCGACGCGGTGACGATCGGCGCGATCGCCGTCGCCGTGGCCGTCGTCGCCCGTGCGCTGCCGCTGCCGGGCGTGGTCTCCGTCGTGGTCGCGCTGCTCGCGGCCGCCGGAGCGGGCATCGCCGCGGGCGGGCTGACGGGTGCGGGGTCCGGGGGCGCGCTGCTCGGGTGCGCGGCCGGCGCCTGCGCGCTGATCGGGCTGCGGGTGGCGAGCTACGACTACCCGTCCCGCTTCGTGCACATGACGGCGGGCGTGGCGCTGCCGCTGACGGCCGCGGCTCCCGTGGTGTATCTGCTCGGCCGCGCACTGGTCTGAACGCGCGCCGGCCCGGCGGCCGTGATGTGCGACGCAGACCCGGTACGGAACCAATGCCGTGCCCCGGACGTCGATCATTGAGCAGACGGCGTCGTCCGGACCGATTCACGCCCGCGGGCGGCCGGGGGCCGACAGGACAGGGCCAGGACAGGGTGGGGGACTCCGAGCAATGCGTGCACTGCGGATACTGCTGATCGTCGGCGTGATCCTCGGCGGACTCTTCGTCGCCGCCGACCGGCTGGCGGTCAACCTGGCCGAGTCCGAGGCGGCGGACAGGATCAAGAGCAGTCAGGGGCTGTCCACGATGCCCGAGGTGTCCATCGGCGGCTTCCCGTTCCTCACTCAGGTTCTGGGCAGGGAGCTGGACGAGGTCGACGTGAGCCTCTCCGGCATCACCGCCATCGCGGGCGGGCGCGAGGTCAACGTCACCGAGGTGAAGGCCGAATTGCGCCAGGTGCGCGTCGACGGGAGCTTCTCCTCCGCCACCGCCGGCCGGGCCGACGGGTCGGCCCGCATCTCGTACGCGGACCTGACCGAGGCGGCCCCCAGGGGCGCCGCCGTCGGATACGCCGGTCCCGAGCGGGCCGCGAAGGGGCAGGTCAAGGTCACCGGTCCGCTGACCGGGCTGCTGGAGGGCGCGGGCGTCCCGGTGCCCGACACGCTGAAGGCGCTGCTCGGCGACCGTCAGGTCAGCACGTACAGCACGGTCGGCCTGAGCGACGGGACCACGGTGCGGCTGAAGGCGCAGGAGCTGCCGCGGCTGCCCCTCCCGGGCTTCGACGACAAGCTCCGCGAGGCCGTGGACTACGACCTGAAGATCGACGGGCTGCCGTCGAGCATCACCCTCGACAAGGTCGCGGTCACGGACGAGGGGCTGCGGTTCTCGGGTACCGGCAAGGACGTGGCGCTGACCGGCTGAGACCCGGCGGAAGGGGCAGGGCCGAAGGCGCCGGACGGGTCGGCGGCCGCATGGTGAGACGGCTGCGTCCGAGGGGCAGGAGAGGCAGGCGCCCGCGTCGTCGGCGACGGGACGGACGCACGTTCCGGGAGCCACATGTCCCGCATAGTGGATGATCGCGTCTCACCATACGACACACCGGTGACATGGCAGCCGACTCGTCCCTACGATCGGTTCCATGAAGCAGCGACAGGCGGATCTCACGAAGCGGCGGGCAGTAGACCTGTGCCGCGTCGCCGCCATGCTCTGTCGCACTGTCTGAGCGGGCCCCGACTCCCGTATCCCTCAGGCCCTTCGACCTCTGTCAGGGCCGCCGTGCTGATCCACGCGCCTTCCGCGTACCCGCACACCTCTCGCGCACAACCCCTCGCGCACCACCGCCGCACACTGCCCCGGAGGAGAAGAAGCATGAGCCGCAGCGACGTCCTGGTAGACGCCGACTGGGTCGAGGCCCACATCGACGACCCGAAGGTCGTCATCGTCGAGGTCGACGAGGACACCTCGGCCTACGACAAGAACCACATCAAGAACGCGGTCCGCATCGACTGGACCAAGGACCTGCAGGACCCGGTCCGCCGTGACTTCATCGACCAGGAGGGCTTCGAGAAGCTCCTGTCGGCGAAGGGGATCGCGAACGACTCCACGGTCGTCCTCTACGGCGGCAACAACAACTGGTTCGCGTCCTACGCCTTCTGGTACTTCAAGCTCTACGGCCACAGCGACGTCCGTCTCCTCGACGGCGGCCGCAAGAAGTGGGAGCTCGACTCCCGCGACCTGGTCGACGGTTCCCAGGTGCCCGCCCGTCCGGCCACCGAGTACAAGGCCCAGCCGCAGGACACGTCCATCCGCGCCTTCCGTGACGACGTCGTCGCCGCGATCGGCAGCCAGAACCTGGTCGACGTGCGGTCGCCCGACGAGTTCAGCGGCAAGCTGCTCGCCCCGGCGCACCTCCCGCAGGAGCAGTCGCAGCGCCCCGGCCACGTGCCGAGCGCCCGCAACATCCCGTGGTCGAAGAACGCCAACGACGACGGCACCTTCAAGTCGGACGACGAGCTCCGCGAGCTCTACGCCGAGGAGCAGGTCGACCTGGCGAAGGACACCATCGCCTACTGCCGTATCGGTGAGCGTTCCGCGCTGACCTGGTTCGTGCTGCACGAGCTGCTCGGTGTCGAGAACGTCAAGAACTACGACGGCTCCTGGACCGAGTACGGCTCCCTCGTCGGCGTGCCGATCGAGCTCGGCGCCAACAAGTAATCCGCCCCGACCCGACCCATAAGAAGGACGAAAGACATGTGTGGAGCGAAGGCCGGCGGCCCCGACGCCTCGACGATCAAGCCCGGTGAGACCACCATCCAGGGCCAGGTGACCCGCGACGGCGAGCCCGTCACCGGCTACGTGCGCCTGCTGGACTCGACCGGCGAGTTCACCGCCGAGGTCCCGACCTCGGCGACCGGACAGTTCCGCTTCTACGCGGCCGAGGGCACGTGGACCGTGCGCGCCCTGGTCCCGGGCGCCACGGCGGACCGTACCGTCGTCGCGCAGACGGGCGGACTCTCCGAGGTCGCGATCGCCGTCTGATCGCCGACTGACCGGCCGAAGGGCCGCACCTCCTGGGGGTTGGACGCTTACCGGGAACGAGGTGCGGCCCTTCGGTCGTACGCTGAAGACATGTACGCGCGACGGCGTCGCACCTACTTGTTGATGATGGGCGGGTGCCTCGTCCTGTTCGTCTCCGCCTGGGCCGTCGTGCGGTTGTGGTCGGTCCCGGTGGCCGTCGGCATGTGCCTGGTCGCCATGGTAGTCCCGCCGGTCGCGGCGGTGATCGCGAACCGGCGGGGCCCGGACGACCGCTGGTGGGACGACCCGTCCGGGGACCCGCAGTCCGACGAGTGGTGGGACGAGATCGACGGGAAACGCAGGCCGCGTCAGTAGACGAGGGACTGCACGTCGTCCTGCACGGCCTCGCTGACGAAGACCTGGGCGCCCGCGATCCGTACGCCCTCCAGCACGTCCTTCTCCGTGATCTCGCGCCGGGCCGCGCACTGGGTGCACAGGGTGACGCGCCCGCCGGCCAGGATCGACTCGAGCAGATCGGGCAGCGGCGCGGCGTGCGGCAGTTCGAACTCGGCCGCGCGCCCGGGCAGGGCGAACCACGAGGACTCACCGGTCAGCCAGAGCGAGACCTCGACCCCACTGGCCACGGCGACGGCCGCCACGGTGAAGGCCTGGGAGCAGCGTTCGGGTGCGTCGGCACCTGCGGTCACCTTGATCACGAGCTTCTTCGCCATATGCCGAACTGTAATGCTCCCCGCCACAACCCCCGACCGGTGCCGGGGGTCAGGTGTGTACGCGGATACGGAATCCACGCTTCACGTCTCGTGGGGGGACTCTTTGGAAACGCAGGACACCGGGGCCTCGCCGGCCCCGGCCCCTGACACACCTCCGGAACCGGCCGGACGGCCGGCCGATCCCGCGCCGTCTGCCGCCGAACCCGGACCGGCCGGCACCGAGTCTGCGCCGTCTGCCGCCGAACCCGCGCCCGCGCCCGTGGCGGCCGGGCGCGTGCGCCGGCGCCGCCGCACCGTCGCGCTGATCGCCGCCGCCGCGGTGCTCGGCGTCGTCGCCGGCACGGTCACCGGCTACGCCGTGCAGTACCAGCGCGAGCCCACTCCGCTGCCCGTGCTGTCGCAGCCCGACATCAGGACCCCGAAGCCCGTCCCGGCCAAGGCGGGCACGACCGCCCGGTCCCTGAACGCGAACCGGTGGGTCAAGACCGACGGCGACCTGCGGGAGCTGCTGCTGACGAAGCCGAAGGGCGCCAGGACCGAGAGTGAGGCCGGCTGGGAGGACCTGTACTCCTTCGCGACATGGTTCAAGGAGGAGGGGGACATGTTCGAGTTCCTCGCCGAGGACGGGTTCCGCCGGTGCGCGTCCGTGAGCTGGTCCGTGGACGGCGAGGTCTACGTCGACATCCGGCTGGTGCAGTTCCGCGAGGACGAGGAACTGAACGCCGGGATCTTCGGCGAGGCACAGCAGTGGTACCTGGACGACGAGAAGTGGGCGGGCAACGACGGTGAGCCGATTCCCGGCAGCGCCGACGGCCGCACCTACGTCTGGGACGAGCCGCTGCGCGAGGCCGGCTACGAGCCCCTGTACCAGGGCCGGGCCGTGGCCTGGCGGGGCGACATCGTGATGATCATCGAGTACGCGAACAACTCGGGACCGGTCGACGAGAAGGACCTGAAGTCGCTCGCCAAGCGCCAGTTGGAGCGACTGTGAACGAGCCGACAAATCCCACCACGCAGGCGGACCTCGTGCAGGACGGACCCGGTCCCGCGACGCCGCGCCGGCGCCGTTTCCCGGTCGCGCTGGTCGCCGCCGTCGTGAGCCTCGGCCTCGTCGCCGGCGGAGGCGCCTGGGGCTGGTCCGTCCTCCAGGACGCGGACCGGACCGCGCCGACCGTGGTCTGGGCGGAACCCGCCGAGCACCCGGAATTCGACATCCCCCTGCTGGAGCCGACCGGTCTGGCGGCCCAGCTCCTGCCGATGCCTCTGCAGTACCAGCCAGGCCCCGACGTCGACGAGTTCGGCAACGACAGCGTGCTGGACGCCGAGCGGGCCGTCGCGCTGTTCAAGGAGGGTTCGCGCGGGCTGCCGAGCGCCAAGCGCAAGCGGCACGACAAGGCCGTCGACAAGCTGGGCATCAAGGGCCTGGCCGCGCGCAGCTACCGCCCCGTCGACTCCCGATTCGTCGTGGAGATCCGGCTGGCGCAGCTGAAGAACACCAAGGCAGTCGGCAATATCGCCGCGTTCCAGAAGGAGATGGCCGACGCGTTCGGGGTCTTCCGCAAGGGGCCGAAGATCAAGGACCACCCGAAGGCGACGTGCTTCCTGATGCCCGAGACCGACGACGTGGAGCTCGACGTCATGATGTGCACCGCCCCCGTGGGCGAGGTCCTGGTGAGCGTGTACGCGTACGGCGCCAAGCCGCTCGCCACCGGAAAGATCAAGAATCTCGTGCGTGAGCAGCTCGACCACATCTCGTCGCCCGGGGAGGCCGTGTGACCGACAACGCCCAGCCCACGCCGCCCCACCCCGTCGCGCCGCCGGAGGCACCCGCGCCGGACTCCGTGCCGCCTGCGCCGGACTTCACACCACTCCCCGCACCGCCGCGGGACCGGCGGGTCCTCAGGGCCGTGCTGCGCTGGACGGCCGCCGTGGTCGTCTTCGCCGCGGTGGGCACCGGCACCGCGTACGGCATCGTCTCGCAGGAGCGCACCGACGTCCCGGGGCTGTCGACGCTCAGTGACGGGCGGTGGGACTACCCGAAGCTCACCAAGCCGGTGCTGCCGGCCGGTGCTCCGCTGCCGTTCGACCAGACGAACCCGGCCGAGATCCACTACGCCGACCTGGAGCAGCTCCTGCTCCCGGCACCGGCGGGCAGCACGCCTGACCCGGCCCTGCGCGGCGAGCGCGGCCGGGTGCCGTTCGACCGGTTCACGGGGCAGTACGTGAGCGACGAGCGGGACAGCCTGCTCGAGCACCTCACGGAGTCCCGCGCGCGCCACGTCGTGGCACGCGGCTGGACGATGCCGGACGGCACCTCGGCCCGGATCTTCCTGCTCCGCTTCCACACCTCGGCGATCGCGGGCGACTTCTTCGACACGCAGATGGGCGGCAGCCCCGACACGACGCTGCAGCCGAACGGCGTGGAGGAGATGTCGTCGTACGACGACGCCTACGACGTGAAGGCGAAGGTGACCTCCACCGAGCGCTACGTGTACGACGAGGCCGCGCCCCGCGGCCCCGTGCACGTCCGCCACGCCTACATCACGGCCGGTGACACGGTCGCGTTCGTCGTCTTCTCCCGCAAGGGCGAGGTCCCGCGGGTGCCCTTCCACCAGACGGTCGTCCTGCAGAACCAGCTCCTCGGCTGACGCGGACCTCACAGAACGGGCCCGGCCCCGGCCTACTAAGCTGGGGCCCGGCCCGTTCTGCCTTCACCGCTCATTCGAGGAGCACTCCGTGATCGTTTTCTTCGAAGCCCTGCTGATCCTGGTCTGTGTCGGCGTCCTCGCCTTCACCGGTCTGGCTGTGAAGAAGCTGTACCAGGGCCAGCGCTGACCGCCCGTACCGTCACCGACCCACAGAGCTGCTCATGATCGAGATTCCGTCCGACCTGAACCCGGACCTCGTCCCCCTCGCGTTCCTCCTCGGCACGTGGGAGGGCGCGGGCGTATCGGACTTCCCCGGCGCCGAGAAGTGCAACTTCGGCCAGTCCGTGACCTTCAGCCATGACGGCCGCGATTTCATCGAGTACGTCTCGCACTCGTGGGTCCTCGACGGCGAGGGCAACAAGGTCAAGCCGCTGGAGAGCGAGAGCGGCTACTGGCGCATCGACAAGGACCGCAAGGTCGAGGTCGTCATGGTCCGCGACCAGGGCATCGTGGAGATCTGGTACGGCGAGCTCGCCGACCAGAAGCCGCAGATCGACCTGGTGACGGACGCCGTCGCGCGCACCGCCGTCTCGGGCCCGTACAGCGGCGGCAAGCGGCTCTACGGCTACGTGAAGAGCGACCTGATGTGGGTGGGCGAGAAGGCCACCCCCGAGGTCCCGCTGCGGCCGTACATGTCGGCGCATCTGAAGAAGGTCGTCACCCCGGAGCAGGTCGAGTCCTGGGCCAAGGACCTCGGCGACCTGCCCGACGACGGCATCGCGTTCTTCAAGTAGGCAGGCCCTTCGGGCAAGCCAGGAGTGCAGCCGCGTCCGTGGCTGACCAGGCAGGGCCGTCGACGGCCCTGCCGGTGGCCGGTTTCCCCGTGCCCGGCCGGGGCCGGGCGGCGTGCCGCTGCCTAGACTGGGGGCTGTGGTGAGCACCGACTGGAAGAGCGATCTGCGGCAGCGCGGCTACCGGCTGACCCCACAGCGCCAGCTTGTCCTGGAGGCCGTGGACACCCTCGAGCACGCCACCCCGGACGAGATCCTGGGCGAGGTGCGCAAGACGGCGTCCGGGGTCAACATCTCCACGGTCTACCGGACGCTGGAGCTGCTGGAGGAGCTGGGCCTGGTCTCGCACGCCCATCTCGGGCACGGCGCCCCCACCTATCACCTCGCGGACCGGCACCACCACCTGCATCTGGTGTGCCGGGACTGCACGAACGTGATCGAGGCGGACGTCGAGGTGGCCGCCGACTTCACCGCGAAGCTGCGCGCGACGTTCGGCTTCGACACGGACATGAAGCACTTCGCGATCTTCGGCCGATGCGAGGACTGCACGGAGAAGGCACGGGCCAAGGCGTCCGGCGGGACACCGTCCGCCGAGTCGTAGTCTTGCTCGTATGAAGAGCCCTCTCCTGTCCCTGCCCGGCGCGGTTCCCGCCGAGGGACGCGACGAAGGGGTCGCCGCGCACTACGGCGACCTGTTCCGTGAGCAGCGCGCACTCGCCGCCGGCAGGGGTCTCGTCGACCTCTCGCACCGCGGCGTCGTGAGCGTCACCGGCGACGACCGGCTGAGCTGGCTGCACCTGCTGCTCACCCAGCACGTGAGCGAGCTGCCGGCGGGGCAGGCCACCGAGGCGCTGATCCTCTCCGCACACGGGCACATCGAGCACGCCCTGTATCTCGTCGACGACGGCGAGACGGTGTGGGCGCACGTGGAGCCGGGCACGCAGGAGGCGCTGATCGCCTATCTGGAATCGATGAAGTTCTTCTACCGGGTGGAGGTCGCCGACCGCACCGACGAGTTCGCCGTCGTCCACCTGCCGGCCGGTTCGATAGCCGAGACGCCGGACGGCGTGGTCGTCCGGGAGACCGCGTACGGCCGCGACCTGTTCCTGCCGCGCGCGGACCTGGAGGCGTACGCGGAGCAGCACGGCCCGGTGGCCGGGATCCTCGCGCACGAGGCGCTGCGGATCGAGCAGCACCGGCCGCGGCTCGGTTTCGAGACCGACCACCGCACCATCCCGCACGAGCTGGGCTGGATCGGCAGCGCGGTCCATCTGCAGAAGGGCTGCTACCGAGGCCAGGAGACCGTCGCGCGTGTCCACAACCTGGGGAAGCCGCCGCGCAGGCTGGTCTTCCTCCACCTGGACGGCAGCGAGGTGCACCTGCCCGCCCCCGGCACGCCGGTACGGCTGGCCGCTGGGGGCACCTCCCAGGCCGGAGGCTCTGGGGGAGGCGACGAGGGCCGCCAGCTGGGCTTCGTCACCACGTCCGGCCGCCACCACGAGCTGGGGCCGATCGCGCTCGCGCTGATCAAGCGGAACGTACCGGTGGACGCGGAGCTCCTGGCCGGCGACACGGCCGCAGCCCAGGAGACGGTCGTCGAGCCGTAGGGCCCGCCGCTACACCTCGACGATGATCGTGAACGGGCCGTTGTTCGTCAGCGAGACGCGCATCTGCGCTCCGAACCGGCCCGTCTCCACGTGCGCGCCCAGCGCCCGCAGCTGGGCGATCACCTCGTCGACCAGCGGTTCGGCGACGGGGCCCGGCGCCGCCGCGTTCCAGGTGGGGCGGCGGCCCTTGCGGGCGTCCCCGTAGAGGGTGAACTGCGAGATCACCAGCAGCGGCGCCCCCGTGTCCGAGCAGGACTTCTCCCCCTCCAGCAACCGTACGGACCAGAGCTTGCGGGCCAGTTGGGCCGCCTTCTCCCTCGTGTCCTCGTGGGTGACCCCCACCAGCACACACAGTCCCTCGCCGACGATCTCGCCGACCGTCTCCGGCCCCGACTCACCGGGCACCACGACGCTCGCGCCGTCCACCCTCTGCACCACTGCACGCATACCGAGAAAACTACCTGGCCGCCATTCGGGGCCGAACAGGTGCAGACCGCCTGCGACGGGACGTATCGGGATGGCACGATGCACGCAGGCGGTGCATCCCCGGGCCCCCCGGGCCGGGAAAGGGCCCATGCACCGGTTGCGAGGGGACGGACATACGCACATGAGCACATCTGGCGCCGGGCGGTCGCTCGGCCCCGTATCGGTTTCCGCGCCGGTCTCAGCGCCGGTCTCCGTGGCGGACCGGCGGGCGGCGTCCGCGACGGAAGCCGCCCCGGCCGCCCGGCCACCCCACCAGCGCGCCGGCGCGGAGCTGCCCGAGCCCGTCCGGCACGATCTGGCCACGCTGAAGCTGCCGGAGCTGCGCGCCCTGCGCCGGGACTCGCAGCGCGACGAGGCCGACCTCAGCTATGTGCGGCGGCTGGTGCAGGGCCGGATCGACATCCTGCGGGCCGAACTGGAGCGCAGGGCCGACCCGGAGGCGCCGGTCGTCGACCGGCTCTCCGAGATCCTCGCCGACACCCCGTCACGGCGGGGCTCGTCCGCCCGGCACGTCACGCTGTCGACGCCGCACGGGGAGGAGTACCGCCGCCTCGCGTCCGACATGCTCGACGAGGTCGGCCTGTCCGACCTCGACGCCCGCACGGACGAGGAGCTGCACACCGCGATGGGGCGGCTGCTCGCCTACGAGCAGCAGGTCTCGCGCCGCCGGCAGCAGCTCCAGCGGACCGCCGACGACTGCAGCGCCGAGATCACCCGCAGGTACCGTGAGGGCGAAGCTCAGGTCGACGACCTGCTGACCTGACACGGGCCGCCGGGAGGGCGTTCGCGCACCGGCCGCCGGCCCGAAAAGGGCATGCGCGGGCTTCGGCGGGCGGCCTAGCGTGGGACGCATGAGTGTCGAGACGCGTCGGATCGCCGAGACCGAGTTCCCCGACTGGCTGAGGGCACTGGCCACCGGCTTCCTGCGGCCGCCGGTCGTCACCGACGAGGAGGTCGCGAGCCGCCTCCCGCACACCGACCTCACCCGCACGCAGGGCGCGTTCGACGAGGGCCGCTGTGTGGCGACGTACCGCTCGTTCGCCCAGGAGCTCACCGTGGTGGGCGGCGCCCGGATCACGGCGAGTGCCGTGTCGAACGTGACCGTCTCGCCGACCCACCGCCGCCGCGGCCTGCTCACCCGGATGATCACCGAGGACCTGGCGGAGGCCAAGGAGCGCGGCGACGCGGTCTCGACGCTGATCGCCGCGGAGTACCCGATCTACGGGCGCTACGGCTACGGCCCCGCCGCCTCGCTCACCGAGTGGTCCGTCGACGTGCCGCGCGCCGGCCTGGACGGCCGCTGGTCGCGGCCGGACGACGGCGGCCGCGTCGACCTGGTCGACGGCTCGGACGTCCGCAAGCTGGGCCCGGAGCTGCACGGGCGGCTCGCGGCGCGGCAGCACGGCGTGGTCAGCCGCGACGAGCGGTGGTGGCAGGTCAACACGGGCCAGGCGGTGACATCCGCGTTCCCGTGGACGGAGCCGTTCTACGCGGTGTACCGGTCGGCCGCAGGGGACGTGGAGGGCCTGCTGACGTACGCGGCCGACGACAAGTGGGGCGACGCCAAGCAGCCGCTGAACACGGCCACGGTCCGGGATCTGATCGCGGTGACGCCGGCGGCCGAGCGGGCGCTGTGGCACTTCGTGTGCTCGGTGGACTGGGTCACCACGGTCCGTTCGGGCGGGCGCGCCCCCGACGACCTGCTGCCGGATCTGCTGCCCGACCCGAGGGCGGCCCGGGTGGTCACGCAGGCGGATTTCCTGTGGGTGCGCGTGCTGGACGTCGTCCGGGCGCTGGAGGCGCGGACATATGCGGTGCCGGCGTCGCTGGTGCTGGAGGTCGGCGACGCCTCGGGCATCGCGGGCGGCCGTTTCGGCCTGACGGTGTCGCCGGACGGGGCGGCCTGCGCCCCGTCCTCGTCCGCGCCCGATCTGACGCTGGACGTACGGGAGCTGGGTGCGCTGTACCTGGGGGACGCCTCGGTGCTGCGGCTGGCGGCGCTGGGCCGCGTGGAGGAGCACAGCCCGGGAGCGGCGGCGCTGGCCGACAGAGTGTTCCGCACGGCGCGCCGCGCCTGGTGCCCGGACGTCTTCTGAGGGGGCTGTCAGACGCCGGGGGCCACGGCGGGCGCCACCAGCAGGAGGCCGCCGACACCGGCGCAGGTGGCGTTCTCCGCCTTTACACCGACGGTCAGCAGGGCGCATCCGAGCGCGGCCGTGAGGCCGAAGCGCCACTGCACGTACTGCTCGATGACAAGAGTGATCAGGGGCACGGCGATCCCTCCTCGGTTAGGAGTGGAGCGGCTCAGGGAGGTGCGGACGAGTCCGCGCGCGGCACCCGTACGACTCTGGACGGGCGAGCAGATGGCGCTTGAGCGAGCGTGAGCGTGTGTTGATACATCACGCACCGGTTGGCCAACTTGTCTGCCAACTCACTGAAGTTGTCCCCACTTGGCCGGTAGCAATAAACAGGATCCCGGTAACTCCCCATACCTGGCTGGAAGTTGTAACGTTCTGTTGTGACCCTTGAGCACCATGCAGTGAACGGCGCCGGAACGCCCTCACCGGATCAGGTGGCGGACGCCCTGGCCGAGCGCATCCGATCGGGCCGGCTGAAAGAGGGCGAGCGGATTCCGACCCAGGGGCAGCTGGTCGAGGAATTCAAGGTGGAGCGGCGCACGGTTCGACAGGCGCAGGCCTTGCTGCGTCAAGCCGGTCTGATCACCGGTGGCGGCAAAGGAGCTCCGGCCCGCGTTGCGTCACCGCATGCCCAGGGGGTGGTGCCGGAAGAGCCGCAGGAGACGGTCGCGGTCCTCGGCCCGCGCGTCATCGAGGCGTTCGAGGTGCAGGACGTGCGCATCGACGCGATCTGCCTGACCACCGAGACACTGAACCAGGCGCTCGCCGAGCCGCTGCGGCGGGTGCAGGCACGGCAGATCACACCGCAGAGCGTCCGGATCAGGGTGCTCGTTCCCGCGCGTTCCCTGAGCCTGGCGTTTCCGCGGCCGGCCGAGGACTCGGTCACCGAGGACGCGGTTCACGAGCACTGGCTCACGCTGCGGAACAGGTACGGCAGTGAGCTGCTGAAGAGGGCCCGGGAGATCACGTCCCGAGGCATCGATGTCGACGTGACGCTCAGGACCCTGCCGGTGACGCCGATCGCCAAGCTCTACCTGCTGAACGGCTCAGAGGCGCTCTTCGCGTTCTACAACGTCACCAGGCGCGAGGAACAGATCGCGGGAACGCCGTCCGCGATCTACGACACGCTGGGCGCGGAATCGATGCTCTTTCCTTTCGAACTGCACGCCGGACGCCGGGACGAGGCGTTCGTCCAGCAGTCGCAGGCGTGGTTCGACAGCCTTTGGGGCACGCTGGCCGAGGACAACATCGAGTTGAGCAGCTGACCGGCCGCCTCCCGTGCGAATCGCCACCGCCGTCAACTACGCCTACAACACGCACAGTTGTGGGCAGTATGGGGAGTGACGGCACCGGCAGTCCGACGACGCTGCCCCGACGGACGGAGCGATGTGACCGACTCGCACCCGACCGCTGTGTTCGCCCTTCTCGCCACTGCGAAGTGCGTCCTGTTCGACTTCGACGGTCCGATCTGCCATCTCTTCAGCGGGCATCCGTCCCAGCAGGTGGCGGCCGAGCTCCGGGACTGGATCGTGCGGAACGTACCGGGCGATGTGCCGGTGGGCGCCGACCGCAGCCACGATCCGCTCGCCCTGCTCAGGGCCACGGCGACCCGGTACCCGGGCAGCGACCTGGTGACGGCGATGGAGCGACAACTGACCGAGCACGAGCTCCGGGCCGTCGTGGCGGCCGAGCCGGCCGAAGGAGCCGGAGACCTGATACGCGGGCTCGACGGCGCGGGCTTCCGTCTCGCCGTCACGACGAACAACTCGGCGAGCGCGGTGCGAAGCTATCTCGACCGCGAGGGGCTGACCCTCCACTTCGGACCCCACATCCACGGTCGAATGCCGGATCCGCACCTGATGAAGCCGCATCCGAACTGCCTCAGTCAGGCTCTGGAGACGACCGGCTCGACCGCCGCCGAGTCCCTGATGATCGGGGACTCGGCGGCCGACTACGAAGCGGCCGCACATCTCGGTGTCCCGTTTCTGGGGTATGCGAGTAACGAGAGGAAGCGATCCGAGCTCGAGGAAGCCGGAGCCACGGAGATCGTCTCCAGCATGGCGGCTCTGCTACCGGTCCTGGGTGCGCTGGAGACCGGCGGTCCAGCGGGAGGTGACAAGTGTGCCGGTTCTTCCGAAAGTTGGTCGACTTCTCCGACCAACTGACATGAGTTGTACGCCGTTGTATTTTCGCTGAAGGGCCGCCGGCCGAGCGGAGTGCCGGGCCGGGACCGCTCTGCGCTCCCGGCATGCCGAGCAGGAGCGATGACTCCGGTCTGATGATGTCGGCAGCAGCTCCCCACGGAACGCAGAGCGGGAGGGTAGTTTTCCTCGAATCAGCACCTGATCCGGAGCACCAAGGGCACCAGTGATGACAGTCGGCGCGGAAACGGACTCCGAGGCTCGTCGGCGGGCCGTGATGTGGAGCGATGGCGGTGACCGCGTGATCGTGGGACCGCTCAAGGGCTACCACCACGAGACGTATGCCTTTCCCCTGCCGCCGGAAAGCCCGCTGCGCCCCCGCTACAAGTGGGGCAAGCTTCGCTCACCGCGCAGTGGCGTGCTCTGGTACGACCGCAGGTGCTTCGCGTCCGAGGACCGGCTTCTGCTGATGCTCGAAGGGCGCGTCGACCGGGTTCCGGAGTCCGTCGAGGTCGCGCCAGGCGTCTTTCTCCAGGGATTCGTGGAGGGGCGACCGCCCGGGGGCGGGCCGCTGCCGGGACGCCCGCTGTCCGGCCACCACGAGGGCCAGCTCGCACGGCTCTTTCAGCAGGTGGTCGCGATCAAGACCGATGAGTTCGACGACCTGCCCCGAACCTGCCTGCCCGACGGCCACCCTGTGCTCGACGACGATTCGACGGTGTTCCTCAACCGGTTGACGGATTTCACCGCCACCCAGGTGTACGACCGGCACGCCGAGGAATACGGCGAGCTGTTCGAGAGGCTCGGCGTGCGCAGAAGGGCACTGGAGGCTCTGGCGCTGCCCGCAGGGCGGTTGGCGAACCGCCCCTTCACTCTCGTGCACGGGGACCTGCACCGCCACAATTTCATCGTCGACCACGCGGGCGATCTGTGGACCATCGACTGGGAGCTGGCCATGATCGGCGATCCCCTTTACGAGCTGGCCACGCACCTCCATCTCATGCGCTGCTCGCCTCGTGACGCGCAACGCGTCGGCACGATGTGGGCCGGTGCGGTGGAAGAAGTCCGCCCAGGTGCCTCCCGGGAATGGCAGCGGGATCTTCCGTATCTGCTCGCCTACAAGCGGGTCCAGTCCGTTGTCACCGATGTCGTCCGCGCGGCCGTGGGGCTGGGCCCGCGCAACGATCCCCACCGCGTCGCCCTCCCGGTCGCGGCCTGGAAGGTCCGGCGTGTGCTGGAGGCGGCCAGGGGACCGCTGGGCCTGACGCAGGTGCCGACGGTGCCGCAGGTGATGTCCGCCTATGCGGGCTGGCTCAAGCGGTCGGGACCCGCCACCGCGCCGTGATCGCGCGGCGGTTCGCGGCCTGATCCTCCCGCGTCCCGTGCGGTGGTCCGTGCGGCCCTGGCGAGTGGTGTACTGGACAGGGCCGCGGCGCCGGCCGGTGCCGTGCGGGGTGTGGAGGAGAGGCGGCGGCATGAGCGGCGGGACGGGACTCCGCGAGCGCAAGAAGCGGCAGACGTACCGGGCGATCTCCGAGGCCGCCATCGCCCTCTTCCTGGAGAAGGGCTTCGACGCGGTGTCCGTGGCCGAGGTCGCCGCCGCCGCCGATGTGTCCAAGCCGACCCTGTTCCGGTACTTCCCCGCGAAGGAGGACCTTGCGCTGCACCGGTTCGCCGACCACGAGGACGAGGCCGCCCGGGTCGTCACGGCCGCCCGCGCGGAAGGAGTCCCGCCGCTCGACGCGCTGCACCGCCACTTCCTCGACGGCCTGGAGCGGCGGGACCCGGTCACGGGACTGAGCGACGAGGCCGGCGTGCTCGCCTTCCATCGGCTGCTGTACGGGACACCGAGCCTGGTGGCCCGGCTGTACGCGTACCAGGGCAGGTCGGAGCAGGCACTCGCGGACGCGCTGGGCGCCGTGGGAAAGCCGGACACGGCCGGTCTGGCAGCGCGGCTCGCGGCAGGGCAGGTCGTCGCCGTGCAGCGCATCCTGGCCGAGGAGAACTGGCGGCGGATCGCCGGGGGTGAGAGCGCGGACGACGTCGCGCCGGATGCCGTGGCGGCCGCGGATCTCGCCTTCGCCCAGCTACGGGATGGCTTTCCCGGTTAAAAATGTAACTCGGTTACGTTATTCTCCCGGGAATGACGTCCCTCGACCGTGCCCTCGATCAGGAACTCCACCAGGACCCCGACCAGCACCCCGGCCGGGCAGCTGTTCAGGAAGCCGACCGCACTCCCGACCGCGCTTCCGGCAGCGGTCCCGACCGTGATCTCGCCCGCGAGCGCGCCTTCCACGACCTCTGCCGCGCCGCCCTGCACGCCATGGCCGACGACGCCGACCACCGCGTCGCCACCGGGGCCGACGTCTCCGCCTCCGGCGCCGACGCCGAGACGCTCGGTTACGAACTGCGCAGCCACGCCAAGGAGTTGCGCGAGCAGCCGCCGGGCCCGCTGTTCTTCGGACGCCTCGACCACGAGGACGGCCGGCACCACCACATCGGGCGCCGCCGTATCAGCGAGCGCCCCGCTGCCCCACCCCTCGTCATCGACTGGCGCGCCCCTGTCGCGCGCACCTTCTACCAGGCGAGCGCCCGTGACCCCCAGGGCGTCGCCGTACGCCGCCGGTTCGGCTGGGCGCCGTACAGCACCGGCGATTCCGCGGACCTGACCGGCCTGGAGGACGAACTCCTCGGCACGGACGGTCCGGTCACGCCGGGGGAGGGCAGCGCCATCGTCGCCGGCGAGATCGAGCGGCCCCGCGTCGGCCCCATGCGGGACATCGCCGCCACCATCCAGCCCGAGCAGGACGACCTCGTCCGCGCGCCCCTCGCCGAGACCGTCTGCGTGCAGGGCGCGCCCGGCACCGGCAAGACCGCGGTCGGACTGCACCGGGCCGCGTACCTGCTCTACACCCACCCGCGGCGCATCAGCCGCGGCGGCATGCTGATCCTCGGCCCCAACCGCACGTTCCTGTCCTACATCTCGCAGGTGCTGCCCTCGCTCGGCGAGGTCGGCATCCGGCAGTCGACCCTCCAGGACGAGATCGCGCGCCACGAGGTGCGGGCCGAGGACACGCCGGCCGCGGCGGCCGTCAAGCACGACGCCCGCATGGCCGCCGTCCTGCACCGCGCCCTGTACGGACGCGTCGCGCCTCCGGCCGGACCGCTCGCCGTCCCCGACGGCTCCTACCGCTGGCGCGTACCGCTCGACGAACTGGAGCGGATCGTCGCCGAGGTCCGTAAGGAGGCGCCGCCGTACGCCGTCGGTCGCGAGCGGGTGCGCAGCCGTGCCGTACGAGCCGTGCAACTCCGGGCCGAGCGGCGGGCCGGGCCGATGAGCGACAGCTGGGTGCAGCGGCTCGGCAGGTCCCGCGCGGTCACGGCGTTCGTCGACGCCGTCTGGCCGACGGCGCGGCCGGAGGAGGTGCTGGCCGCGCTGCTCGCCGACCCGCGCGACTCCCTGCTGACGGCGGCCGAGCAGGATGCGATCCGGTGGCAGAGGCCGCCGCGTTCGTACCGCTCGGCACGATGGACGGCCGCCGATCTCGTCCTCCTCGACGAACTCGCCGGACTCGTCGAACGGCCCGACGGCTACGGGCACATCGTCGTCGACGAGGCGCAGGACCTGTCCCCGATGCAGTGCCGCGCCATCGCCCGCCGGGCCCGCTCCGGCTCTCTGACCGTGCTCGGCGACCTGGCCCAGGGCACGACGCCGTGGGCCGCCCGCGACTGGGCGGGCCAGTTGGCCCACCTGGGCAGGGACCGCGCCTCCGTGGTCGCGCTGACCACCGGCTTCCGTGTCCCCGCCGCCATCGTCGACCTCGCCAACCGGCTGATGGGCTCGCTCGACGTGGACGTACCGGTGGCGCGTTCGCTGCGCGACGACGGCGAACTGAGGATCCGCGCGGTCGACGACGTCACGGCGGCGACGGTCGACGCGGTCCGGGCGGCGCTGCGCCACGAGGGCTCCGTCGGCGTCATCGCGGCGGCGGGAGAGCCGACCGACGCCCTGCGCGCCGCGCTCCGGCCGCTGCTGGACGACGGGACCGGTGGGCGGGTCGAGGTGCTGCCCGCGACGCTCGCGAAGGGCCTCGAGTACGACCATGTCGTGGTCGTCGAACCCTCGGCGATCGCCGAGGCGGAGGCGCGCGGGCTGCACCGGCTGTACGTGGTGCTCACGCGGGCGGTCTCCCGGCTCGACGTCCTGCACACCCGCCCGTTGCCGCCGGCGATGGCGGGCGGCGCGTGATCGTCCGGGCCCACGGCGGCGCACCCGGTCGTGCTGGCTAGGCTGACCCGCATGAACTCCCTTCAGGCGAACGGCATTTCGATCGGCTACGACGACCGTGGCCCGGCGGACGGCCTGCCCGTCGTGCTTGTCCACGGGCACCCGTTCAACCGCAGCATGTGGGACCTCCAGGCCGACGCGCTCACCCGCGCGGGCCACCGCGTCATCACCGCGGATCTGCGCGGCTACGGCACGAGCGAGGTCGTCCCCGGCACGGTGCCGCTCTCCGCCTTCGCACAGGACACCGCCGCCGTGATGGACCGGCTCGGCGTCCGACGGGCCGTGATCGGCGGCCTGTCGATGGGCGGGCAGATCACGATGGAGTTCCACCGGCTGTTCCCCGAGCGGGTGCGCGCCTTGATCCTCGCCGACACCTCGCCGGCCGCCGAGACGCAGGAGGGCAAGGCGTTCCGCAACGCGATGGCCGACCGGCTGCTGGCCGAGGGGCTCGACGGATACGCCGACGAGGTGATCGACAAGATGGTCGCCCCGTACAACGTCACCGGTGTACCCGAAGTCGCCCGGCACGTCCTCGCCATGATGCGCGCGACCTCCCCGCAGGGAGCCGCGGCCGCCCTGCGGGGCCGGGCCGAACGCCCCGACTACCGCGCCTCGCTGGCCGCGGCCCAGGTGCCCGCGCTGGTCGTGGTCGGCGCGGACGACACGTACACGCCGGTCGCCGAGGCGCGTGCCCTGCACGCCCTGCTGCCCGACGCGACGCTGGCGATCCTGGAAGGCGCCGCCCACATGCCCAACCTGGAGCGTCCGGCGGATTTCAACGCGGCGGTGCTGGAGTTCCTGGGGCGCGTCGCACGGTAGGGCTGTGCCGATGGCCCGGACGGCTGTCAGGCCGGGCCGGCGACCTGGCGGGTCGTGGCGCCCGGGGGGCGCGTCGGCCCTGAAGGGAATGTCAGCACTCGGCGGCCAGGCGCAGCGCGATCCACGGCACGGTGTCGCCGGGCAGCAGGTACCGCTCGACCTCGACGAATCCGTGCCGGAGCGCGAACCTCAGACCGTCGGGGTTGGATTCCAGGACGACCGTCTCGATTCCCTCGCCGCCGAGCTCGCGCGCCCGCGCCAGACCGCGTGCGTAGAGCTCCGTGCCGAAGCCCTGCCCGCGGTGGGCGGCGAGCACTCGCGCGATCACGGTGACCACCGGCTCCTCGCTCGTGGGCGGGCGCACCGTCGAGCAGCCCACGAGCTCGTCGCCGAGGTACGCCACCTCCAGGTGGTAGCGCCCGGAACGCTCGCGGGCCTCGTCGAGCGACAGGGTGGCGGTCGGGATGATCACGTTGTGGACGTACTGCCAGTCCCTGAGCACGGCGTCGTCGCCGTGGGCCTTTTCGATGCGGAGATCGGTCATCGCAGCAGACAACCGGGTGCATGACGGAGCGTCAACCGGGTACATGCCCCGGGGCCGGCGCCGCACCCCTTGCCAGGCCCTGACCCGCGTGGAGCACTCCCTCACCCCACTGGACGCGACCTCGTGGAGCACCTCGTTCCGCTCACCGGGCGGATCGCCGGCGGTGCCGACGCGGTCGTGGACGGCTCCGCCGTTCCTGCGTCAGAGTTCGGCCCCGACCCGGCACCAGGGTGGCATGGAACACTCTTGCAAGCAGATGCTTGCAATTGTTAGCACTCATCGGGCACCATCGAACCATGGCATCGCTCAACGTCGGCAACCTCGGTGACTACCTCCGCGAGCAGCGGCGCAGCGCGCAGCTCTCGCTGCGGCAGCTCGCCGACGCCGCCGGGGTGTCCAATCCGTATCTGAGTCAGATCGAGCGCGGACTGCGCAAGCCGAGCGCGGAAGTGCTCCAGCAGGTCGCCAAGGCCCTGCGGATCTCCGCCGAGACCCTCTACGTCCGGGCGGGGATCCTCGACGAGCAGGAGCGGGACGAGCTGGAGACGCGTGCCGTCATACTGGCCGACCCCTCGATCAACGAGCGGCAGAAGCAGGTGCTGCTGCAGATCTACGAGTCCTTCCGCAAGGAGAACGGGCTCGACAGCGCGAGCGGACCCGCGAGCGCCCCCGAGGACACCACCGCTGACGGCCCCCGCACGGCCGGCGCGGGCGATGCCGATCCGAAGAACGACTGAGACGTACCGATCTGCCTTCCGGGAGGACGACAGTCATGGCCATCACCGATGACCTGCGCAAGACCTTCAGCGACCCGACTCCCCTCTACTTCGCCGCCGGCACCGCCGACCTCGCCGTGCAGCAGGCGAAGAAGGTGCCCGCGCTGCTCGAGCAGCTCGCGGCCGAGGCGCCGAGCCGCTTCGAGGCCGTGCGCAACACCGACCCCAAGGCCGTGCAGGAGAAGGTGACCGCTCAGGCCAAGGAGGCGCAGGCCACCGTGCAGGCCAAGGTCACCGAGGTGCTCGGCAACATCGACACCGACCTGAAGAAGCTCGGCGAGAGCGCCCAGGACCTCGCGCTGCGCAGTGTCGGCGTCGCCGCCGAGTACGCCGTCAAGGCGCGTGAGGCGTACGAGAAGGTCGCCGAGCACGGCGAGCAGACCGTGAGGGCCTGGCGCGGCGAGGCCGCCGAGGAGCTCACCGAGATCGCCGTGGCCGTCGAGCCGGAGTCCGCGAAGCCCGCCGGGTCGGCGCAGGACGCGAAGCCCGCGGAGGCCAAGGCCGAGACCAGGAAGCCGGCCCCGGCGCGTAAGCCGGCCCCCCGCAAGCCCGTGGCGAAGAAGGCGACGCCTTCGGCCGAGTGACGCCAGGAGCGCGGGCGCCGCGGTGACGCGGCGCCCCGCCCCGGCAGGCTCATCGCCTCGGAGGCGTTCCCGGAGGTACCTTGGCGCGAGGCGCCACAAACCACTGACTAGGCGGTGTTCGGGATGCTGGCTGACAACTTCGACTTCGGGCTCTGGATGATCACCAGGCTCGTCTTCCTCGTGACGTCCGTGACCGCGCTGGTCATGGCCGCTGTGGCCCGTGAGGACGCCTACCGGGCGGCGGACAAGAAGACGAAGTCCTTCTGGCTGATCATCCTCGGTGTCGCCGTCGCCGTGAACCTCTTCATCCCGATGCTGTTCCTGTCGATCGCCGGGCTGATCGCGGCGATCGTCTTCTTCGTGGACGTGCGCCCGGCGCTGGCGCAGGTGTCCGGCGGCGGCCGCCGCCGGGGCGGATCCAGCAGCGACGGTCCGTACGGCCCGTACAACGGCGGCCGCTAGCGGGCCCGCCCCGCTGGGCGCGCAGCGCGCCCGGGCCGGCGTTTCTCCTTGCTCGGACGGCCCTGGTCCGCGGTGGACCGGGGCCGTCCGTGCTGTACACGGCAGGACGCTCGTCCGACTTCGTGGACCGGTGCCTCATGCGCACCGTGCGCGTGTGCCGGTGGTCCGCATTGCCTCGACCGGGGCGACAGTCCGCCCGCGGGTCAGTGAACCCCGCGCACCGAAACCGGCCCTCCTGCGCCCCGCGCGGGCGGATCGGCACCCCGCGGCCCCGCGGCAAGCCGCCGGCTCTCGCCTGGGAGCCGGGAACCTGCCCGACGCGGAGCCCGTCAGCAGGCCGCCCACAGAGACCGGGCCGGGGCAGGCCCGTCCCGAGGTCGGCCGCTGGCCGAGGATGGTCTCGCGTGGCCGCGACAACGCTGTCGGCTCCCGCCCGAGGGCTGCGTCGCCCGTCCGCTCACGCCCACTCACCGAGGAGCGCGCGCCCGGCGTGTCAGGCCCGGGAGCCGCGGCTCAGGAGCAGGACCGCGACGTCGTCCGTCAGGTCGCCGCCGTTCAGCTCGCGCACCTCGCCGACCGCCGCCTCCAGCAGCGACTCGCCGTGCAGCCCCGCCGCCAGCTGGCGGTTGATCATCGCGACCATGCCGTCCTGGCCGAGGCGCTGTTTGGTGTCCGGGCCCTGGCGGCCCTCGATCAGGCCGTCCGTGTACATCATCAGGCTCCACGAGCCGCCGAGCTCCACCTGGCGGCGCGGCCAGCGGGCGCGCGGCAGCAGGCCCAGCGCCGGGCCGCCGTCGTCGTACGGCAGCAGCTGCGCGGCCCGCCCGTGCCGGGCGATCAGCGGGCTCGGGTGGCCGGCCAGGCAGAGCCCGGCCCGCCGGCCGTCCGGCGCGATGTCCACCGTGCAGAGCGTCGCGAAGATCTCGTCGCTCTCCCGCTCGTGCTCCAGCACCTGCTGGAGCGTGGACAGCAGCTCGTCCCCGCACAGCCCGGCGAAGGTCAGCGCCCGCCAGGCGATGCGCAGCTCCACACCGAGCGCCGCTTCGTCCGGTCCGTGGCCGCAGACGTCGCCGATCATCGCGTGGACGGTGCCGTCGGGCGTGCGGACCGTGTCGTAGAAGTCGCCGCCGAGCAGGGCGCGTGAGCGCCCGGGGCGGTAGCGCGCGGCGAAACGCAGGTCCGAGCCCTCCAGCAGGGGAGTGGGCAGCAGACCGCGCTCCAGACGGGCGTTCTCCTGCGCGCGCATGCGGGACTCGGCGAGCTTCACCTGGGCGGTGTCGGCGCGCTTGCGCTCCACCGCGTAACGCACGGCGCGGCTCAGCAGCCGTCCGTCGAGCTCTTCGCGGACGAGGTGGTCCTGGGCGCCGACCCGTACCGCCTCGGCGGCCAGCCGGCTGTCGCCGGACGCGGTCAGGGCCAGCACCGCGTGGCGCGGCGCAAGGCGCAGGACGTGCTTGAGGGCGCCCAGCTCGTCGCCCGTCGTACGACCCGGCAGGGCGAGGTCGACGAGTACGCAGTGCACGTCGTCGGTGAGCAGTCGCTCGGCCTCGGTGAGATTCCGGGCCGTCCGGATACGCACGCGGGTACCGGCCGCGTCGAGCAGCTCCGGGACGCTGATGGTGCCCGCCGGGTCGTCCTCGATGATCAGGAGCGTGAGGTCGCCGCCGCTGGTCGTCCCGCCGGGGGCGGTCTCCGCGACGGGGACGTTCCTCTGTCGCGGTACGGGTACGGGCATCGGTTCTGTTTCCTTCCCTCCCCCCGAGGGCGGCAGGGCGACGAACGACGTCCCGCCAGACGGGGACCATAGCGGTAGGCGGTGGCCGAACGGAATGCCGATCAACGAAGAGCCACTGGCATATGCCGCGCATAGGGAGGTAGTTACCGGGCGCGCCATGACGAACATCACGCCGCCATCACCCCGGCTGCCCCTTTCGCCCCATGTGCCGGGTGGCGCACGTCACTTGCGCCGCGGAGCCGGTGTCCGGCCGGCGCCGGGGCGCGTGCGGGCATGGGACGCACATCACGCGCCGGCCCCGGAGGGCGACCCGCGTCACCTGTCGGGGCGCACGACTCCGAGGATGCTCATCGACCCGGCGCCGGCGACCGTGACGTTCCTTCCCGGGCGGGGGGCGTGGATGATCGCGCCGTCGCCGACGTACATCCCGACGTGGCTCGCGTCGGCGTGGTAGATGATCAGGTCGCCGGGGCGCATGTCCTGGACGGCGATCCGGGGCAGCAGCCGCCACTGCTCCTGCGAGGTGCGTGGAATGCCGCGCCCGGCGGCCGCCCAGGCCTGCGAGGTCAGCCCCGAGCAGTCGTACGACCCCGGGCCCTCGGCTCCCCACACGTACGGCTTGCCGAGCTGCGCGGTGGCGAACTCGACGGCCTTCCTGCCCTGTTCGCTCGCGCGGCCGTCGATCTCGTCGAGTATGCCCGAGTCGAGCCACTGGCTCTGGGCCCTGTACTGCGCCTGCTGCTCCAGCTGGAGGAGGTGCCGGAGCTCCTCCTTCTCCAGCTTGTCCTCGAGCTTCTTGGCTGCGGCGATCTTGGCCTTGATCTGCTTCTTGGCCTTCTCCTGCTTGAGCCTGCCGGCCTCCAGCCGCTCCCAGTAGGCGCTGGCGTCCTTGCTGTACGCAGCCAAATCGGCCTGGGTCTGCGTCAGTTCGGCGATGAGGTCCTTCGTGGCCTTCTGGCCCTGCTGGATGCGGCCGATGCCGTCCAGGAACAGCTGCGGGTCGTCGACGAGTGCCAGCTGCGCTTCGGGCGGCAGGCCGCCTGCGCGGTACTGCGCGCGGGCGGCGGCGCCTGCGCGGTTCTTCAGGTCCTCGATGCGGGCCTGACCCTTGGCCATCTCCTGGGCCAGCTTCACGATTTCGGCCGACTGCTTCTCGGTCCGCTCCTTGGCCAGGTTGTACGCGTCGGTGGCGGACGCGGCCTGGCGGTAGAGCGCGTCGATCTGCAGGCGCACCGCTTCGAGCGAGGCGCTCGGCGGGGGAGGGGCCATCGGTCCGGGCACGGTGACCGAGGCAGGCGGCTGCGGCTCCGGTGCCGCGAGCGCTTGGCCGGGGACCGCGAGCACGGTCAGCGCGCAGACCAGGCTGATCGCTGCGGCAGTGGCACAGCGGCGTCGGTTCACGACTCCCCCTCCGGGCGGGCGCTGGTCAATCACATGTGATTGACCGTCAGTAACATGGGTGCGACGTCGTGATGGTGTCATGGCGACCGCCAAAACGACAGGCACGACCGGCACTTCGTTCCCCGCAGATTTCCCCACCCCGGCGATGCCTGCCGCTCGTCCCCACCGTCACTACGAGCCGGGTCGTCCCGGTGTTCCCCCGGCCGGATCCGTTCATCCGTCACGGTGTCCCGTACACCGCAAACCAGGAGGTGTTCACCCGTATTGCCGGTTTGCCCCGGTCGGTGGCGGGGAGCAGTGCCTCCGCGGTGCGTCGGCCGGGGCCGGCGCCTCACGTGCCTCAGCCGGGGGCGGGCGCCAGCGCTTCCCACGCGACGGTGACCTCGCCCTGCCGCCACCGCCGCCGGTCGTCCCTCAAGGGCCACTCGCCCGCCAGGTCGCCCACCGCCCGGATCCAGCGCTGGCGCGCCCCCAGCGAGGCGTACGGCGCGGCCGCCGCCCAGGCGCGGTCGAAGTCCCGCAGGAACGCGTGCACCGGCTCGCCCGGCACGTTGCGGTGGATGAGCGCCTTCGGCAGCCGCTCGGCCAGGTCGGAGGGGCGCTCCAGGGAGCCGAGCCGGGTCGCGAACGTGACCGTCCGCGGCCCCTCGGGTCCGAGCGCCACCCAGACGTGCCGCCGCCCGATCTCGTCACATGTGCCCTCGACGAGCAGCCCGCCGGGCGCCAGTCGCCCGCAGAGCCGCGACCAGACCGCCGCGACCTGGTCCTCGTCGTACTGGCGCAGCACATTGGCCGCCCTGATCAGCGCCGGCCGGTCCTGTGTCGGCACCTCGAAGCCGCCGTGCCGGAAGGTGAGCCCGGCGCGTTGATACGGCTTCGCGGCGGCGACGCGGGCCGGGTCGATCTCGACGCCGACGACCTCGCACCGCGGTTCGGCGGTGCGCAGCCGCTGGAGCAGCTCCACGGCGGTCCAGGGGGCCGCCCCGTACCCGAGGTCGACGGCGAGAGGGGCCGCGGCGCTGCGGCGCAGGGCAGGGCCGTGCGTCGCGGCTATCCAGCGGTCCATGCGGCGCAGCCGGTTCGGGTTGGTCGTCCCGCGGGTCGCGGTGCCGACGGGGCGATTCATGTCACCGAGGGTAAGCGTTCGCGCCGCGGGCCCCGGAGACCGGCCGCCCGGCCCGGTACGCATCGCCATCCGGCGCTGGGCCCCCGGCCCGCGGGTCGGCCGCCCGGCCCGGGTGGCGTGCACCCCGGCCCGGTGGCAGTCGGCCGCCCCCGGCCCGGGCGGGCCCCGCCTCGACCGGTGGGCCCGCCGTTCCGGTCCGCGCGGACGGCAATGATTTGGCAAAGTGGGAGCAGCCGGGAAATGGAAGCGTCTGCTCCGCTGTTGTGCAGGCGTGCGGGACCCCAGACCCGCAGTTTGTCGTGCCCGCAGCGAGAGGACCGCCGACGTGAGCCAGTACGTCTCCCGCCTCGGCAGCAGCCGGATGGCGCCCCGTCTCCGGTTCCCCGGCGGCCCCCGCAAGCCGCGCAGGGTCGCGATGCTCAGCGTCCACACCTCGCCGCTGCACCAGCCGGGCACGGGCGACGCGGGCGGCATGAACGTCTACATCGTCGAGCTCGCCAAGCGGCTCGCGGCCATCGACATCGAGGTCGAGATCTTCACGCGGGCCACCACCGGCGGTCTGCAGCCGGTCGTCGAGCTCGCGCCCGGCGTCCTCGTGCGGCACGTCGACGCGGGCCCCTACGAGGGTCTGGCCAAGGAGGACCTGCCGCCCCAGCTGTGCGCGTTCACGCACGGTGTCATGCAGGCGTGGGCGGGCCACCGGCCCGGGCACTACGACCTCGTCCACTCGCACTACTGGCTCTCCGGCCACGTCGGCTGGCTCGCCGCCGAACGCTGGGGCGTTCCCCTCGTCCACGCCATGCACACCATGGCCAAGGTCAAGAACGCCGCACTCGCCGAGGGCGACACCCCCGAACCCGCCTCACGCGTCATCGGCGAGACCCAGATAGTGGGCGCCGCAGACCGGCTGATAGCCAACACGGCGGAGGAGGCCGACGAGCTCGCCCGCTTCTACGACGCCGACCCGGCGAAGGTCGCCGTCGTCCACCCGGGGGTCAACCTCGACGTCTTCCGGCCGGACGACGGGCGGGCCGCGGCACGGGCGAGGCTCGGGCTGCCGCAGGACGCGTTCATCCCGCTGTTCGCGGGCCGCATCCAGCCGCTCAAGGCCCCCGACGTCCTGCTGCGCGCCGTCGCGCTGCTGCTGGAGCGCGACCCGTCCCTGCGTCACCGCATCCATGTGCCCGTCGTCGGCGGCCCCAGCGGCAGCGGACTGGCCAAGCCCGAGGGGCTGCAGAAGCTCGCCGCCCGGCTCGGCATCGCGGACGTCGTCCACTTCCGGCCCCCGGTCGGGCAGGTGCGGCTCGCGGACTGGTTCCGGGCCGCGTCCGTCCTGGTCATGCCCTCCTACAGCGAGTCCTTCGGGCTGGTGGCGATCGAGGCCCAGGCGGCCGGCACCCCGGTCGTGGCCGCCGCGGTCGGCGGGCTGCCGGTGGCGGTGCGCGACGAGGAGACGGGCTTCCTGGTCCCCGGTCACGACCCCGCCCACTACGCGGACGTCCTGGCGAGCTTCGTGCGCGACCCGTCGCTGACCGACCGCATGGGCGCGGCCGCCGCCCGGCACGCGCAGTCCTTCGGCTGGGGCAGGGCGGCGTCGGCGACGGCGGACGTGTACACGGCGGCGATGTACGAGCACCGCCACCGCACGCGGGCCCATCACCACTGACGTACGCTCCCTGCATGGCTGACGCAGAGCGCGCGATGCAGGTCATCGAGCAGACCCTGAAGGACGCGGAACTCGAGTGGGAGAGCCCGGACGCGGGCTCGTACGTCGTCAAACTCCCCGGCACCCGCAAGCTGTCGACGACCTGCTCCCTCCTGGTCGGCAGGCACTCGCTCTCCGTCAACGCCTTCGTCATCCGCCACCCCGACGAGAACGACGCGGCCGTCCACCGCTGGCTGCTGGAGCGCAACCTCAAGCTGTACGGGGTCAGTTACGCCGTCGACCGGCTCGGCGACATCTATCTCGTCGGCAAACTGCCGCTGGCCGTGGTCACTCCCGAGGAGCTGGACCGGTTGCTCGGGTCGATCCTGGAGGCGGCGGACGGCTCCTTCAACACGCTCCTCGAACTGGGCTTCGCGAGCGCTATCCGCCGTGAGTACGCGTGGCGCGTGTCGCGCGGCGAATCGACGCGCAACCTGGACGCGTTCACGAATCTGACCCAGCGGCCCGCCGACTGATCCCGCCGACACCTCCCCGCTCCTTCTGGCTCCCCCTTCATTCCTGGTGCACGGCCCTTCCCGTGCACCGGGACGCCGTGGCATGCTCACCGCCGACCCGGACATGAACGACGTTCACATACGCGGAAGGTGGGCTCATGGGGACCGACCGGCACTCCCTCAGCAGACGCACCCTGCTGGGCGGCGCGACAGCCGTGGCCGCGGCCTGGGCCGCCGGCGGCGTCACCGCGCCCTCGGCGGCGGCCGCCGCCGAGGGCGCGTCCCCCCTCTGGCGCGAGTACCGGCGCACGCCGTACACCCACCCGCAGATCCCGTACGTAGGACGGGCAGGACAGCGCGCCGGCGCCGAGCACCTCCCGCGGCTCCCGGTGAAGGCCGACGTCCTCGTGTACGGCGCCAGGAACGACGGCTCCGCGGACGCCGCTCCCGCCCTCAACCGCGCCATCGCCGAGGTGGGCGAACGCGGCGGCGGCACGGTCGTCGTCCCGCCCGGCACCTACCGCGTCGACGACGTCATCCGCATCGGCCACAGCAACGTCGTCCTGCGCGGCGCCGGCAGCGGCCGCACCAAGCTCCTCGCCGCCAGGAACCTCACCGAACTCGTCGGCCCCTACGGCTCCCGCTACGGCGGCGACAAGTCCTCCTGGTCGTGGGCCGGCGGCCTCATCTGGCTGTGCCCCAAGGACCGTTGGGACTCCCTCACCGAGGCCATCAGGACAAGGGCGTGGCCCTTCGAGGGATGGACCGGCAACCGGCGCGACGAATGGACCACGCTCACCACCGTCGCCCCCGCCCGCCGCGGCGACCGGTCCGTCACCGTCCACGACGCCTCGAAGCTGCGCCGCGGACAGCTCGTTCTGCTGCGTCTGGCCGACGACGCCGACCACACGCTGCTGGAGCACATGGCGGGCGACGTCGAGGGTGCGGCGTCCTATGTCTGGGACGACAAGACCAAGTTGACGTCGTACGTCCCCTACGAGTGGCCCGTGCGCATCATGGCCGTCGCAGGCGACCGGGTGACCCTCGAACGCCCGCTGCCGCTGGACCTGCGCCCCGCGTGGGACCCCCGCCTGACCACCCTCGTCACCCCGCTCACCGGCTCCGGCGTCGAGGGACTGACGCTGGAGGCCGTCCTGACCCCGCAGGCCCCGCACCTTCTCGACAAGGGCTACAACGGCGTCACTTTCCAGTGCGCGTACGACTGCTGGGCCGACGACATCACCGTCCGCCACGCCGACAACGGCTTCGGTCTCGTCGCCGCCTCCGCCTGCACCCTGCGGCGCACCCGGGTCGAGGGCCGCGGCAGCCACCATCCCTACTTCTGCCGCGAGGGCTCGCACGACAACCTGATCGAGGACTTCACCGTCGCGCAGCGCACGGTCCCCGCGCCCGCCGGGACCCAGCTGCACGGCATCAACGTGGAGGGTCTGTCGAGCCACAACGTCTGGTCGCGGGGCGTGATGGAGATGGGCACCTTCGACACCCACCGCGGGATGCCGTTCGCCAATGTCCGCACCGAGATCACGGTGAACAACACCGGCAGGCACGGCGGCGACGCCGGCGCGGGACCGCTGTACGGGGCGCGCTTCACGCACTGGAACGTGACCGTGACCAACGAGCGCGCCGGACTGGTCAGGATCGACGGGGTCGCCCCGTGCAGCGCGACCGTCGCGATCAGCACGGTGCGCGAGTTCGACCAGATCGACGTGCCGGACTTCGCGGGGGACCTCCGCACCCGGCTCGAGGCGTACGGCTCTCCGGGCGGCGTGCGCCCCGCGAACCTCTACGAGGCCCAGCGCGAACTGCGCCGGTGACGACCCGCCTCTCCGGCCGGTGCACCGCCCGCGTGCGGGACGCGCCGACCGGAGAGACAGCGCCCACCTGCTCACCCTGGCCGCCTTCTTCGCCCTCGGCGGGCGGTTGTCCGACAGCGTTGGCCCTCGCCTTCCTGTGTTCGCTGCGGCATCCGGGCACGCGGGTGACGGGCGGGACGGCGCAGGAGGGAGCGCCGCCCGATTGAGGCCCGGGCGAGACCTCAGGCCTCGACGGGCTCCGCCTTCTCGGAGGCCGTCTCCGCAGCCTCGGGCCGAGTGTTCTCGGCCAGCGCCCGGCGCAGCAGGAGCGTGTACCCGGCAGCCGCGACGCAGCCCACGGCCGCACAGCCGATCCACAGGACGTCCGGACCGGGCCCGTCGACCACCCAGCCGGCGAGGATCGGCGCGACGAATCCGGCGACCGCCCAGGACATGCCCATCACACCCTGGTAGCGGCCGCGGGCGTGCTCGGGGGCCAGGCGGGCCGTGGCGGCCGCGTTGGTCGGCACGTGCACCATTTCGCCGATCGTCCACACCACCACGGTGGCCGCGAACAGCAGAGGCGTGCCGGCCAGTGCCGTGACTCCCGTACCGGCGGCGAAGAGCAGCGAGGAGACGGTGAGCAGCGCGGCCGGCGAACGCTTCTCGGTGATCCTGTTGACCAGCAGCTGGAACGCGACGATCACCACCCCGTTGACCGCGATGACCATGCCGTACGCGTCGGCCGACAGGCCCTCGCCCGCCATGGTCAGCGGCAGACCCACCCAGGGGGCGGTGAAGATCAGGCAGACGAGCAGGTTGAGCAGGACCAGCGTCCTGAAGGGCGCGTCCCTCAGCACGTCGAGCACGGTCAGCCGCTCGTCCTCCGGGGCGCCCTCGACGGCGTCGGACCGCTTCTCGGGGCGCGTCTCCGGCAGCCGCAGGAAGACGATCAGCGCGCACAGGGCGGTGGCGAGGGCGTCGACCACGAACAGGGTCCGGTAGCCGAGGAAGATCGCGGCGCCGCCGCCGAGGGCGGCGATGGCGAAGCCGAGGTTGAGCGCCCAGTAGTTCAGCGCGTAGGCCCGGCGCAGCCCGGAGTCGGGCACGAGGTCGGCGATGGTGGCGCTGATCGCGGGCCGTACGGCCTGCATCGCCACGCCCATCAGCAGCACCACGACCGCGATGCCCCACGCGCTGGTCACCACGGCGAGCGCGGCGGCGCACGCGCCGCCGGCCAGATGCATCGAGATCATCGTGGGGCGCCGGCCCCACCGGTCGGTCAGCATGCCGCCCAGCGGCGACCCGGCGACGCCGCCGAGTCCGTGCAGCGCGACGACGAGGCCCGCGTACCAGGCGGAGTAGCCCAGTTCCTGGGTCAGATAGAGCGAAAGGAAGGTGAGGACGAAGGCGCCGGTACGGTTCACCAGTGTCGAGGTCCACAGCCACCAGAAGCCCCCGGGCAGCCCCGAGACGGTCCCGCGCAACGCGCGTCTGAACGAGGCGACGGACATGACGGAGACCCCCGGGTGTAAGCGGCTCAAGCGGCATCCGTAACTTACTGAGCCGCGTCTCGTCGCCGCCACTCATTTGACGGCGACCGTCAATCGAGTCCGCTCCTCGGTCACCCGCGCGGGGGGCGCGGGCCGTCGATTAGGCTCGGGCCCATGGCCGACGCACCGTACAAGCTGATCCTCCTCCGCCACGGCGAGAGCGAATGGAACGCGAAGAACCTGTTCACCGGCTGGGTGGACGTCAACCTCACGGAGAAGGGCGAGAAGGAGGCAGTCCGCGGCGGTGAGCTGCTCAAGGACGCCGGCCTGCTCCCTGATGTTCTCCACACCTCGCTCCAGAAGCGGGCCATCCGCACCGCGCAGCTCGCGCTGGAGGCCGCGGACCGCCACTGGATCCCGGTCCACCGCTCCTGGCGCCTGAACGAGCGCCACTACGGCGCGCTGCAGGGCAAGGACAAGGCCCAGACGCTGGCCGAGTTCGGCGAGGAGCAGTTCATGCTCTGGCGCCGCTCGTACGACACCCCGCCGCCGGTCCTCGCCGACGACAACGAGTTCTCGCAGGCCAACGACGCCCGCTACGCGACGATCCCGAGCGAGCTGCGCCCGCGCACCGAGTGCCTCAAGGACGTCGTCGAGCGCATGCTGCCGTACTGGTACGACGGCATCGTCCCCGACCTGCTGGCCGGCCGCACGGTCCTGATCGCCGCCCACGGCAACAGCCTGCGCGCGCTGGTCAAGCACCTCGACGGCATCTCCGACGCCGACATCGCGGGCCTGAACATCCCGACGGGCATCCCGCTGGTCTACGAGCTCGACGCCGACTTCAACCCGATCACCCGGGGCGGCACCTACCTCGACCCGGACGCGGCGGCGGCGGCGATCGAGGCCGTGAAGAACCAGGGCAAGAAGAAGTAAGCACGCGAATAGGCCTCCTACCTGCTGTTTCTCAGCGGGTAGGGGGGCTTCTCGCTGCCGTGGGCCATGGCTGGGCCGTCACGTGTCGATCGGGCCGCCCGAGTCAGGGCTCAAGCAAGGCAGCTTCCGGCTGCTGCCTCACCTCTGCCTGCGCTCCCGCATCGCACAAGCGACCGGACCGAGTCCGTCCCATCAGGCATACGACTCCCGCAAGAACCGTGCCTACTTGCGCAGACGCGGGATCAAGGCGACGATCCCCGTCCCTGCGGACCGGGCCGCAACCGGCAGAACCTCGGCTCCCTCGGCGGTCGGCCGCCGAGGTCCGACAAGACCGACTACAAGCAGCGGCACGCGGTCGAGTGTGGGATCAACCGGCTCAAGCGCCACCGAGCGGTCGCCACCTGGTTACGACAAACTTGCCGTCTGCTACGAAGCGACCGTGCTGGTCGCGGTCCTCAACGAGTGGCTGTAACGCACTTCGTCGGTCTGATGCCCACAGACCTACTGCCCGATTTCGCTGACCAGCGTATGGGCCCCGATCTCTCGCCCCATGGCAGCTCCCGCCCGAAGCCGCTCCACCGACCTCACGTGATTTCCGCCCAGGGGCCGGTGGTCTCGTCTTTGGGCACCCAGAGCAGTGGTTGGCTCATGCGGCAGTGCTCGTTCACTCCTTCGTCCCAGGGGAACCGACCAGTCTTGTCCGGCCAGAACAGCTGAGTGATCGGCAGTGGCGGGGTCTGGTAGAAGTCGATGCCTGCGCCGAAGAAGTCGTGGTACCAGCTGGGATGGACGGGCCGGACGGCCACGTCGTAGCCATTGAGGACATCCCCCCGGCGCTGGTCGGGCTCGAGTGGGCTGCCGTCCCGGATCGCTGCCCCAGCGGCGTTCGCCACGTTCATCGCGGTCTGCGAGGGCAGGCCGAACACGCTGACCTCGGGACTGCGCAGTGTGTGCCAGAGACCGATTGAGTAGCCCCAGTCGCCAGGGGCCTCACCGCCGGCCACACCCATGACGTGCCATCCGTAGTCCACGACGTTCTTCGCGATGTGGCGATCGCGTTCCTCCGACACGGGGCCGCCCCATTCGGTCGGGGCGCAGAGCAGGCAGAAGCAGGGGTACTCGTCCATCCGAGGAGATTAAGCGTTGCGGCACACAGGGCCGTCGCCTGCCCGTCCGGGGCGGCCTCGCTCACCCGAGCTCCTGTCCGGCCACGGACCCGACGAGTGCCGATCGTCCGCAGCGGCCCCGCACGTCCAGTGCCCCAATCACTCGCAGCCTCGATCGAGCAGATGAAGCCGAGGGCCCCACCGAGAGCTAGTCACGTGCTCCCTGCGTGCCCGATCTGAGGGGAACGAGGGGGCCACGGGGAGTAAGGGCCAGTCAACCGCTCCCCCGCAGGTCAGCAACGCTGCAGCTCAGCCGCCACCGCATACGGCGTCTTCCGAACTGGAGCTCCCAGCAGTGCTCTTACCGCTGGTGAACTGAATGAGTCATCGACACTCCGCGCCAATCCGCGGGCGATGGCGGGATGGCGCTCGGGCAGGGGCGGACAGGTCAGCTCACTGGCGAAGCCGGTTGACTCTCCAGCATCGTGTCCACTGTCAGGGCCCCCGCCGTCGTGCCGGTCAGCCACTCCGCGAGGGTGATCCCCTGGGGCCAGTGCTCTCCCTCGTGGTTGCACCACATGAAGCCCGCAGGGTCGCGGAAGTCGACCAGCGACCAGATGGTGCAGCCCCAGTCGTAGACCGGCACGAGGCCGGCGGGGATGCGACCGGACGGATCCGGGCCGTCCTGATACAGCTCCGCGATTTCCCCAAAATTGCCCTGTGCGCGGCCGCCGCTTACGCCCAGGATGCCTTCGTCCGGGCCGAATCCGCCGTTGGCGACTTCGAGGTACAGACGCCGCAGCAGCGGGGGCAGTGGGAATCCGATGGCTTCTTCTGCCTCGGCGACAGCTTCCGGTGGTGCGGGCGGGGGCAAGGCCCGCGTTCGGGCTGCGGCGCGCAACGCTTCGACAACCTCATCATCGTGCACCCGCTCAGCCTCTCAATTCGCAGCAGTGAGGGCCATCCCGGGGCTGGACTCGCACGATCGCTGGGCCGCCTGTGGGCCGTCCGAGGCCGATCGGCAGCGGCCAACGACGACCTCTCAGGAACTCACGCCCACAGCTCTGATCAGCAAGAAGCCAGCTCCCCGAGATCCCCGGCAAGATCCAGGCAAGGAGAAGTAAGCACGCAGTCCGAGCCCCCGGCCCCGGCGACCTCGTCGCCGGGGCCGGGGGCTCGGTGTCCCTGCCGCCCCGGACGTACACCGCGGCGCCGTACGCGCACGTGCCCCGGAACGCCGAAGTCCCGCCCCCTTCTCCTGGGGCGGGACCTTCTCCGCGTGCCGCCGTCGGCTACCCGCAGCAGCCGCCGCACTGGCAGGGCGCGCCCGACTGGCAGCCGCAGCCGCAGCCCGAGCCGCACCCGCAGGCGCCGAGGACGGGCAGGAAGACGACTTCGACGGAGCTCGCTTCCTGCGGGGAGTCGGTCATGGGGGACTCGGCCATGGATGCCTCCTCATGGGCGCGCGCTGCCGGGCGCACGCATCACCGGCATAGGGAAATGCCGCCTTCGCCCATTGCACGCCCGGCAGGCCCGGCGCATCAACGGCGCACATGCGCAAGCACCCCCAGTGCGCCGCCGGATGCCGCCACGCGCCCTCGACTACGCGCCCTCGACGGCGGTCTGCTGCTGGATCTCGTCCGCGTACTCGCCCGTCACCAGGTACACCACGCGCTTGGCCACCGACACCGCGTGGTCCGCGAAACGCTCGTAGTAGCGGCCGAGCAGCGTCACGTCCACGGCCGTCTCGATGCCGTGCTTCCAGCGGTCGTCCATCAGGTGCTGGAAGAGCGTGCGGTGCAGCAGGTCCATCTCGTCGTCGTCCTGCTCCAGCTGGAGCGCCAGGTCGACGTCCTTGGTGATGATGACCTCCGCCGCCTTCGCCATCAGGCGCTGCGCCAGCTGACCCATCTGCAGAATCGTCGCGTGCAGGTCGTTCGGCACCGCGCGGTCCGGGAAGCGCAGCCGCGCCAGCTTCGCCACGTGCTGCGCGAGGTCGCCCGAGCGCTCCAGGTCGGCGCTCATCCGCAGCGAGGTCACCACGATCCGCAGATCCGTCGCGACCGGCTGCTGCCGGGCCAGGAGGGCGATCGCACGCGCCTCCAGGTCGTGCTGGAGGTCGTCGACCTTCTGGTCGGCGGCGATCACGGTCTCGGCCAGCTTGAGGTCGGCGTCGAGCATGGCCGTCGTGGCGCGCCCGATCGCCGACCCGACCAGCCGGGCCATCTCGACCAGGCCCTCGCCGATCGAGTCCAGTTCCTCGTGGTACGCGTCACGCATTGGGTGTCCCTCTCTTGATGCGACCGGGTTCGGGTGGGGCTCCGAACCCCCACGCTCCCACGTTCGGCCCTTCAGTGGTCCGTACGCTCCCCCGCAAATGAACCATCACTTTCCCCTTGGTGAACTCTGAGCGACGACTGTTCGAGGTGCCACCCGTTTGGCTGGGAGAGTGTCCGGGACCCCGCATAACCTGGGATGCATGGACGTGAACGCGGCGGTCGCCGCAGCGGCAGCGATCGCCGGTCTTTGCACCGGCGTCATCGCGGTGCTGGCGTTCCGCTGGAGCGAGCGGGAACAGAAGCGCCCCACCCGCACCTCGCTCCACACCGATGCCGTGCTGCCGCCCGGCGTCGACACAGTGCTGTCCGTCCTCCGCTCCTCCGCGGTCGTCCTGGACGAGTCCGACTCGGTCGTCAAGGCCAGCTCCGCGGCGTACGCACTCGGTCTGGTCCGCGGCGGAAAGCTCGCCGTCGAACCAATGCTGCACATGGCCCGTGACACCCGGCGCGACGGCGAGATACGGCAGGTCGAGCTGGACCTGCCCCGGCGCGGCACCGGCCGCGGCGAGGCCCTGGCCGTCTCCGCCCGCGTCGCCCCGCTCGGCTCGCGCCTCGTCCTCCTCCTCGTCGAGGACCTCACCGAGGCACGCCGGATAGAGGCGGTGCGGCGCGACTTCGTCGCCAACGTCAGCCATGAGCTCAAGACCCCGGTCGGCGCGCTCTCGCTGCTCTCCGAGGCGGTCATGGACGCCTCGGACGACCCCGAGGCGGTCATGCGCTTCGCCGGCCGTATGCAGATCGAGGCGACCCGGCTCACCAACCTCGTACAGGAACTCATCGACCTCTCCCGGGTCCAGAACGACGACCCCCTGGAGGACTCCGAGCCCGTGCGCGTGGACGAACTGGTCGCCGAGGCCATCGACCGCTCCCGGCACACCGCGTCCACCAAGCAGATCACCATGGCCTCGGGCGGCACCGCCGACCTCAGCATCTGGGGAAGCCGCGGCCAGCTCGCCGCCGCCCTCGGCAACCTCGTCGAGAACGCGGTCAACTACTCACCGGCCCGTACGCGCGTCGGCATCTCCGCCCGCCGGGTCAGCGCACCCGGGGGCGACCTCATCGAGATCGCCGTCACCGACCAGGGCATCGGTATCTCCGAGAAGGACCGAGAGCGGATCTTCGAGCGGTTCTACCGCGTCGATCCCGCCCGCTCCCGTGCCACCGGAGGCACCGGCCTGGGCCTCGCCATCGTCAAGCACGTGGCCGCCTCGCACGGCGGGGAGGTCACGGTGTGGAGCTCCGAGGGACAGGGCTCCACGTTCACCCTGCGGCTGCCCGAGGCGGGCGCCGCACGGGACCGCGCCACCACCACCGGCCCGGATCGCGTCGACGAGGACGACGACCGGCCTTACGACACCGATCCGAACAGTGAAATTCCTGCCCCGGAGGTCCTTCCGTGACCCGAGTGCTCGTCGTCGAGGATGAGGAATCCTTCAGCGACGCCCTGTCCTACATGCTCCGCAAGGAGGGCTTCGAGGTCGCCGTGGCGACCACGGGTCCCGAGGGTCTCGACGAGTTCGAGCGCAACGGCGCCGACCTCGTGCTCCTCGACCTGATGCTGCCCGGCCTGCCCGGTACCGAGGTCTGCCGCCAACTGCGCGGCCGCTCGAACGTCCCGGTCATCATGGTGACCGCGAAGGACAGCGAGATCGACAAGGTCGTCGGGCTGGAGATAGGAGCCGACGACTACGTGACCAAGCCCTTCTCCTCGCGGGAGCTGGTCGCCCGCATCCGCGCGGTGCTGCGCCGCCGCGGTGAGCCGGAGGAGGTCACCCCCGCCGCCCTGGAGGCCGGCCCCGTCCGGATGGACGTGGACCGCCACGTCGTCACCGTCTCCGGCGGCAAGGTCGACCTGCCGCTGAAGGAGTTCGACCTGCTGGAGATGCTGCTGCGCAACGCGGGCCGGGTCCTGACCCGTATGCAGCTCATCGACCGGGTCTGGGGCGCGGACTACGTCGGCGACACCAAGACTCTCGACGTCCACGTCAAGCGCCTGCGCGCGAAGATCGAGCCGGACCCGGGAGCCCCGCGCTACCTGGTGACGGTCCGCGGCCTGGGCTACAAGTTCGAGCCGTAGACCGCGGAACGAGCGGAACGCCTACGGCCGGCGCCAGGCACGCCGAGCGCGTCCGGCACGCAGGCCGGGAAGGGCGCCCACCGATCTCGGTGGGCGCCCTTCCCGTACGCCTGGTGCGCGGTGTGTCAGTGACCCGAGCCGTGCGACGCCGACGCCGAGTCCGACGGGGACGCCGCCTCGCCGCCCGCGGCCTCGCGCTGCTCGTCGGAGACGGCCGGAGAGCCCGACGGGGAACCGGCCGGAGAGGCCGACGGCGACTGTGCGGCCGGCTGCTCGGCCGTCGGCTTCGGCGACGAGGACGGGCCGAAGTCCGCGTAGTAGCCGGTGGCCGGGACGACGAACGCCAGCATCTTCACGTCGCCGGTCTCGCTGAAGCGGAAGACGACCTCCTGCGTGTCGCCGTTCTTCACCGCCTCGTGGCCGCCCGCGATCACGGCGGACGCGTTGCCCTTGCCGCCGATGATCACCGAGCCGCCGGCCGGGACCGTGATCGGGCCCGAACCCTGGGCCGCCTTGAGCTCGACCTTCGCGTCGGAGCCCGGGAGCGTGATCGAGTCGAGGGTCTGCTTCTGGGTGCCGTCGTTGAAGACCGTGACGCTGACGGCCGCCGCGCCCTGGGCCGCGGGCTCGGGCTGCGTGATGACGGTCGCGTTCTGGAGCTTGAGGTTGTCGACGGCCGTCGCGGCGTTGTCCGGCCTGACGCCGAGGGTCTGCGCGTCGTTGCCCGCACCGCAGGCGGAGAGCGAGGCGATCGAGAAGACGATGGCAGCGCCGGCGAGGGCACCGCGTCGAAGGCTGCTGCTCACGGCGGCGGCATCTCCTTGGACGTACGGACTGTTGGGTGGCTGTCACCGGCCTGTGGCGTCAGCTCGCGCTCAGGTTACCGAGCCGCAGGTCGCGCCCCGCACCCGACCCGCCCTTTGCCCGCGCGGCCCGCGTGCCGGGGGTCGCGGGCCGGCGGCGGCAGCATGGTTTCGGACTTCGGACGGCTGCCCCGATCATGCCGATACGCACGCCGTTCACATAACGCCGGTGATCAATTTCCCGGGCGGCCATGTTTTCCTTACGAATAGCCCGACGTGATCAATTGTGGATTCGGTGCCGCCAGGGCCGGACGAGTGACCGATCCTCGAACGGACTACATGAACTCGGCCATCGAGAACCCGGCAAATCGGGACGTTCAACCCCTTGGAAGGGGGGTGCGCGGTGTGTAACGTGTGCGTTTCTGTGTGCCCGCGCAGCCGCTCCGACCTGCGAATACCCCCCTCCGCAAGCCGTCCGCAGCACGTTCGTGTCGCTGTTGTCAAGCCCCGAGATATGCCCTGACCTGCGAAAACGCCATTCAGAAGAAGCCGTATCCGTGTTACCCTGGATAGCCACGGAAGGGGTACCTGTCACATGACGTTCAAGGTTGGCGACACCGTGGTCTATCCCCATCACGGGGCCGCGCTGATCGAGGCCATCGAAACTCGCCAGATCAAAGGCGTGGACAAGACCTACTTGGTGCTCAAGGTCGCCCAGGGCGACCTGACGGTTCGCGTACCGGCGGACAATGCGGAGTTCGTCGGCGTTCGCGATGTGGTCGGTCAGGACGGGCTCGACCGGGTCTTCGAGGTTCTTCGCGCACCTTACGCGGAGGAGCCGACGAACTGGTCCCGGCGCTACAAGGCAAATCTCGAGAAGCTCGCCTCCGGCGATGTCATCAAGGTCGCCGAAGTAGTACGTGACCTGTGGCGGCGCGAGCGCGAGCGCGGGCTTTCCGCCGGTGAGAAGCGGATGCTCGCAAAGGCGCGCCAGATCCTGGTGAGCGAGCTCGCCCTCGCTGAGAACACCAACGAGGACAAGGCCGAGGCCCTGCTCGACGAGGTCCTCGCGTCCTGACGCACGATTGATGCCGCGGTGCCCGCTGACACGCTGGACGATCCAGCCTGTCGCCGGGCGCTGCGGCATGTTCGTCCACGAGTGTCATGTCGTCGACGTCTCACGTCGACCACCCGCCGCTCGCACATCACACCGTGCGCTGTTGTGGTGTGCCGGGCCCGGGCGGCTGGCGCAGACCAGTGGTCACGGAAGGGTCCGGTCAAGGCGTCGCGCCCGGCACTCCCCCCACCTGACGGCCGGGGGCATGCCCAGGCCATACCCATGTCGGCCGAGGAAACAAACCTGCCGGAGTGCAACCGATGCCAGACCAACCGCGCCCCTACCGCACCGCAGCCGTGATCCCGGCAGCCGGCCGGGGCGTGCGCCTCGGACCGGGCGCCCCCAAGGCCCTGCGCGCGCTGAACGGCACGCCCATCCTGGTCCACGCCGTCCGCGCCATGGCCGCGTCCCGCGCCGTCTCCCTCGTCGTCGTCGTGGCGCCGCCGGACGGTGCCGCCGACGTCAAGCGCCTCATGGACGCCCACGCCCTGCCGGAGCGGACGGACTACCTCGTCGTCCCCGGCGGCGACAGCCGCCAGGAATCCGTACGCCTCGGGCTCGACGCCCTCCCCGACGGCATCGACATCGTCCTGGTCCACGACGCGGCGCGCCCGCTCGTGCCCGTCGAGACCGTGGACGCCGTCATCGAGGCCGTGCGCGACGGCGCGCCCGCCGTCGTACCGGCGCTGCCGCTCGCCGACACCGTCAAGGAGATCGAGCCGGTACCGGAGGGCGAGCCCGAGCCGGTCGTCGCCACCCCCGAGCGAGCCCGTCTGCGCGCCGTGCAGACCCCGCAGGGCTTCGACCACGACACCCTCGTCCGCGCGCACCGGACCGTGACCGGCGACGTCACCGACGACGCGAGCATGGTCGAGCAGCTCGGCCTCAAGGTCGTCGTCGTCCCCGGCCACGAAGAGGCCTTCAAGGTGACCCGGCCGCTCGACCTCGTCCTCGCCGAGGCCGTACTCGCCCGCAGGAGGGCCAACGATGGCTTCTGAGCCGCTGAACCTCCCCCTCGTCGGCATCGGCACCGATGTGCACGCCTTCGAGAAGGGCCGCGAACTGTGGTGCGCCGGTCTGCTCTGGGAGGACGCCGACGGATACGGGCTCGCCGGCCACTCGGACGGTGACGTCGCCGCGCACGCCGCCTGCGACGCCCTGTTCTCCGCCGCCGGCATCGGCGACCTCGGCGCCCACTTCGGCACCTCCCGGCCCGAGTGGTCCGGCGCCTCCGGCGTCACCCTCCTCGCGGAGGCCGCGCGGATCGTGCGTGCCGAGGGATTCGAGATCGGCAATGTCTCCGTTCAGGTGATCGGCGTGCGACCGAAGATCGGAAAGCGGCGCGACGAGGCGCAGAAGGCGCTCTCGGCCGCCGCGGGCGCCCCCGTCTCCGTTTCCGGCACCACCACCGACGGGCTCGGCCTGACCGGACGGGCCGAGGGGCTCGCCGCCGTCGCGACCGCGCTCATCGTGCGGAGAGGCTGAATCCGTTTCCCGGGCGATATCACAAGTTGCCCCGCGAACCCCACAGGGGGCGCGGGGCACTGCCATCCGCCCACTACCCTTGATGCGTGACTATTCGCCTGTACGACACCAGCGCCCGGCAGATCCGTGACTTCACCCCCCTCGTGCCGGGTTGCGTCTCGATCTACCTGTGTGGCGCCACCGTGCAGGCCGCACCGCACATCGGGCACATCAGGTCGGGCCTCAACTTCGACATCATGCGCCGCTGGTTCGAGTACCGCGGCTACGACGTGACGTTCATCCGCAACGTCACGGACATCGACGACAAGATCATCAACAAGTCGGCCGAGCAGAACCGGCCGTGGTGGTCCATCGGCTACGAGAACGAGCGCGCGTTCAACCACGGCTACGAGGCACTCGGCTGCCTCCCGCCCACCTACGAACCGCGCGCCACCGGCCACGTCACCGAAATGGTCGAGATGATGCGCGGCCTCATCGAGCGCGGCCACGCGTACGAGGCGGACGGCAGCGTCTACTTCGACGTGCGCTCCTTCCCCGACTACCTGGCGCTGTCCAACCAGGACATCGACGACCTGCGCCAGCCCGCCGAGGAAGGCATCACCGGCAAGCGCGACCCGCGCGACTTCGCCATGTGGAAGGCGACCAAGCCGGGCGAGCCCGACTGGGAGACGCCCTGGGGACGCGGCCGCCCCGGCTGGCACCTCGAGTGCTCGGCCATGGCCCACAAGTACCTGGGCTCCGCGTTCGACATCCACGGCGGCGGCCTCGACCTGATCTTCCCGCACCACGAGAACGAGATCGCCCAGGCCAAGGCCTTCGGCGACGACTTTGCCTCGTACTGGGTGCACAACGCCTGGGTCACCATGAGCGGCGAGAAGATGTCCAAGTCGCTCGGCAACTCGGTGCTCGTCAGCGAGATGGTCAAGAACTGGCGCCCCATCGTCCTGCGTTACTACCTCGGCACCCCGCACTACCGCTCGATGATCGAGTACAGCGAGGAGGCACTGCGGGAGGCCGAGTCCGCGTTCGCCCGCATCGAGGGATTCGTGCAGCGCGTCGTGGAGAAGGCGGGGGGCGTCGTCGCGCCCGCCGACGAGGTACCGCTCGCCTTCGCCGAGGCCATGGACGACGACCTCGGGGTGCCGCAGGCCCTCGCGATCGTCCACACCACCGTCCGGCAGGGCAACTCCGCCCTGGCCGCCGACGACAAGGAAGCCGCCGTGGCCCGCCTCGCCGAGGTCCGTGCCATGCTCGGTGTCCTCGGCCTCGACCCGCTCGACGAGCGCTGGGCGGGCGAGGGCGACCGCGGCGACGACCTCCACGGCGTGGTCGACTCCCTGGTGCGCCTGGTGCTGGAGCAGCGCGAGGCCGCCCGCTCCCGCAAGGACTGGGCCACCGCCGACGCCATCCGCGACCAGCTCGGCCAGTCCGGACTCGTCATCGAGGACAGCCCCGACGGACCCCGGTGGACCCTCGGGCCCCGCTGAGCCACAGGCGCGATGTGCCGCCCGGAGCGCCGGGCGGCACACTTCCTTACGTACACACTTTTGTTTGAGCGAGCTTTACAGAAACAGGTAGGTCATGGCCGGGAACAGCCAGCGCAGGAACCGCCGCACGTCCAACAAGAAGGGCGCGCAGGTCGGCAGCGGTGGCAAGCGGCGCCGCTCACTCGAGGGCAAGGGTCCGACGCCGCCCGCCTCCGCCCGCAAGGGACACGTCAAGAACCGCCTCGCCAACGCCAAGGCCAAGCAGGCCCAGCGCCGTCCCGTGGCCCGCCGCGGCGGCAAGGGCACCTCGGAGATGGTCGTCGGCCGCAACCCGGTCTTCGAGGCGCTGCGCGACGGCGTGCCCGCCTCCACGCTCTACGTGCAGCAGTTCATCGACAACGACGAACGCGTCCGCGAGGCGCTCCAGCTCGCCACCGGCCGCGGCAACATCAACATCATGGAGGCGCCGCGCCCCGAACTCGACCGCATGACGAACGGGCTCAACCACCAGGGCCTGGTGCTCCAGGTCCCGCCGTACGAGTACGCCCACCCCGAGGACCTCGCGGCCGCCGCCTTCGACGACGGCGAGGACCCGCTGATCGTCGCGCTCGACGGCGTGACCGACCCGCGCAACCTCGGCGCGGTCGTCCGCTCCGTATCGGCGTTCGGGGGCCACGGCGTCGTCGTGCCCGAGCGCCGGGCGGCCGGCATGACCGCCGGCGCCTGGAAGACCTCGGCCGGCACGGCCGCGCGCACGCCGGTCGCACGCGCCACCAACCTGACCCGCGCACTGGAGTCGTACCAGAAGGCCGGTCTCACCGTCGTCGGCCTCGCCGCCGACGGCGACACCGAGATCGGCGAGCTCGAGGCGCTCGGCGGCCCCGTCGTGATCGTGGTCGGCAGCGAGGGCAAGGGCCTGTCCCGCCTGGTCGGCGAGACCTGCGACCACCTGGTCCGCATCCCGATGCCCGGCGGCGCGGAGTCCCTGAACGCGGGCGTCGCGGCGGGCGTCGTGCTCTACGAGGCGGCCAAGCGCCGCTGACTTGCCCAGCGGGGCCGCCCCGGGAACAACGGGGCGCCCCGGGAACGCAAGCGTTCCCGGGGCGCGTCCCTACCGGACAGACCCGGTGAAGCGCGGTCGAAAAGGCTCAAGAGGAGCGCTTGACGGGTCTCGGACAGATCGGGCCCGCCGGGGCCGTGCCCTAAACACACATCACTCGGTTAGATGAGTGTGGACACCAGAACGCCCCGGTCCGGGTTCGATGATCAGCCTGCGCTGAGCATGGTCAAGGTGGACTGCGATCCCGCGCAGGTCATCGTCAACCACGCCAGCTTCCGGGTGCGGCTCGCCCAGAGCGCGCGCCCCGCACGTGGCCTGGCGGACACCGCACGGCTCGCCTCCGTCGGCGCGGGCGCCGCGCGGCGCAGGGCGCCCGTCGTGTGGAGCGGCAGGTCCGCCCCCGGGGACTCCGGCGCGACCGGCCTCCTCCAGGCCGTGCGCAACTCCACCCTGGAGCACGACCCCTACAACTCCGGCGTCACCCAGGTCATGCCGCGCGTCGACCTCGGCGGCGACACCGTGCAGTACCCCGCGGTCACCGACGCACGACCCCTGCTGCCGCCCATGCGCCAGGCCGTCGGCGCCTACGACTCGTACGACTCCAACAGCCAGGGCGGCCGGGGCGGTCAGGACACGTCCAGCAGGGGCACGTACGGCACGGATCCGTACGGCACGGATCCGTACGGCACGGACCCGTACGGCCACAGCACGTACGACCCTGCGCCGTACGCCGAGATCTCGCCCACCGCCCACGCGCCCGCCAGCCACCGGTCCGCCGGCGACCCCACACGGCACGCCTACTACCCCGGCCGCCGCCTGAATCTCGGTGTGGTGCTCCTGCCGCTGCGCGTGTTCCTCGGACTGATCTCCGTGTACGCCGGCATGGGCAAGCTCTGCGACCCCGTCTACTTCGACGGCGGCCACCGCGGCTCCCTGGTCAAGTGGCTGAGCTCGCTCCACCCCTGGGCGCTGGCCGAGCCCCTGCGCGACTTCGCGCTCGCGCACCCCGTCGGCGCCGGACTCACCGTCGCCTTCCTCCAGGTCGTCGTCGGCGTCCTCACCGTCCTCGGCCTGTGGCAGCGCGTCGCCGCCGTCCTCGGCGCGCTGCTGTCCTCGGTGCTGATCCTCACCGTCAGCTGGCGGACCGTCCCCGTCTACGACGCCCCCGACTTCATCTTCCTCGCCGCCTGGTCCCCACTGATCATCGCGGGCGCCCCCGTCTACTCCGTCGACGGACGCCTCGCGGGCGAGGCCTGGCGCACCCTCGGCCCCCGCTCCGAGATCTGGGACCTGCGCCGCCGCGTCCTGTGCCGCGGCGGACTCGTCGCCGCCGTCGTCGTCGGCCTCACCATGCTCGTCGGCTCCATGCTCGGCGGTGCCGTCCGCTCCACCGAGATCGTCACCGTCCCCGGCCCCGGCCAGAACCCCAGCAACCACCTGCCCGGAGCCTCGCTCCCGCAGGAATCGAGCATCGAGCGCAGCTCCTCCAGCCCGCGCCAGGACCGGCCCTCCCCGTCCGCCAGCCGCTCAGGCGCCCCCACCTCCACGACCTCCGCACCCGCCGAGGACACCGTCCGCGAGACCGTCCCGGCCGACGGCGCCCCCAGCCAGACCCAGGGCACCGGCCAGCAGCCCCCCACCGGCTCCCAGCCCGCCCCGCCGCCCACCAGCGCCGGCCCCACGTCCAGCGGCGGCACCGGCTCCGGCGGCGCCTCCGGCGGCACCTCGGGCGGCACGACCGGAGGCTCCGGCGGCAGCGGCGGCTCCGGGAGCGGCGCCGTCATCGGCGGCCTGCTGGGCTGAGACCGCACACGCCGAGAGGGCGGTCACCGGAAGCGTCCGGTGACCGCCCTCTCGGTACGGTTCCTCGACTGCCCGCGCCGCCTGCCGACGCCGGCTCAGCGCACCTGCGAAGCGAGCTCCTTCGCGGCCTCCGTCAGATCCTTCGCCGTGTCGATCGCCCGCCAGTACGCCCCCTGCGGCAGCGGGAAGCCCGCCAGCCGCCGCTCACGCGCCAGCCGCGGAAACGTCGTGCGCTCGTGGTCGCCGACGTCCGGCAGCAGCCCCGTGAACGCCGCCGAGAACACGTACACGCCCGCGTTGATCAGATACGGCGACGGCGGCGACTCGATGAAGTCCGTGATGTGCCCGAACGCGTCCGTCTCCACCGCGCCCCACGGGATCCGCGGACGCGCCAGCGCCAGCGTCGCCGTCGCATCGCGCTCCTCGTGGAACGCCGCCATCTCCCGCAGCGAGAACCGCGTCCAGATGTCACCGTTCGTCGCGTACCACGGCTGTTCAGGATGCGGCAGGCTCTTCGCCGCGTACTTCAGACCGCCGCCACGGCCCAGCGGCTCCGTCTCCACCACCGTCGTGACCCGCAGCGGCAGATCGGCGCTCTCCAGCCACTTCTGGAGCACCTCGGCGAGATGGCCGCACGAGACCACCGCATCGGTCACGCCCTCCGCGGCCATCCAGGCCAGCTGATGCCCGATGATCGGCATCCCCGTGCCGGGGATCTCCACCATCGGCTTCGGGCGGTCGTCGGTGTACGGGCGCAGCCGGGAGCCCTGGCCACCGGCCAGGACCACGGCCTGCGTCGGATACGTAGGGGTCTGCATGCCGTGAACGATATGCGCACCGCCGGACACGACACGGACCGGACCCGCGAGTGCGGGCCCGGTCCGTCGAACCGGTCCGTGCGGTGCGCCGGCTGCCCGCGGCGCCGGGCCTCAGTGCCCGAGCGCCTGCTGCTGGACGCCCGTGGCGAAGGAGGTGTCGCAGACGGGCCGCGAGAACCGCTGCGCGCGCGTGGGCCCGTAACGGTCCACGGCGGCCCGGCCCAGGGAGCGGGCGATCGACATGCAGTGCTGGGCGAGCGACGGACGCGCCTCGACCTCGCGCTGCAGATGCGTGAGCGCGACGCCCGGGTCCTTCGCCTGCAGCTCCGTGAGCAGCCTGTCCCGCAGAACGTCCTGCGGGGCACGGGACGTGGCCCGTGTCGAGACGTGCTCCGAGGAGGCCGTGAGCATCTGCGACTTGGTGGCCTGTCCTGCCCACGGGACGGTGGAGACCGCGAGGGTTCCGGAGAGCACCAGGACGACAGGCAGAACGAGAGCGAGAGTGCGGCCGATTCGGCGGGCTGTGTGGGTCACGCGAGCGAGCGTAGCGGTCAGTAACAGCATGGCGACATCCAGTCACTCACGCGGGCGATGGTTCGAGGGTTGTTTTCGAATCGCACGTTGACGCACGAGGTGAAATGCCGCTGAATGCGCGAGATATATCCGAATGTGCGAAAAGCCGGGCTCCGCACGTCGAGTGCGGAGCCCGGCCTCTGTGCCACCGAACCGGAGCCGACCGGCGCGTCAGTCGCTCAGGCGCTCGCCCGTCGTCGTCGAGAAGACGTGGATCTCGCCCGGACGCGGCACGACGTGCAGCTCGCTGCCCTTGTCCGGCACGCTGCGGCCGCCGACGCGGACGACCAGGTCCTTGTGCTCGCCGCCGACCTGGGCGGAGCCGTACACGTAGCCGTCGGCGCCGAGCTCCTCGACGACGTTCACGGACACGGCGAGGCCGGCCGGGGCGTCCTTGGAGAGCGTCCTGGTCTCGGCGCCGCCGTGCTCGACGACGTCGAAGTGCTCGGGGCGGACGCCGACCGTCACCGTCGTGTCGCCCTTGTCGGCGGCGGCGGACAGGGCCTCGCGGGAGACCGGGACGACGCTGTTGCCGAACTTCACGCCGCCGTCGGTGATCGGGACCTCGACCAGGTTCATGGCCGGGGAGCCGATGAAGCCGGCGACGAAGAGGTTGGCCGGGCGGTCGTACATGTTGCGCGGCGAGTCGACCTGCTGGAGCAGACCGTCCTTGAGCACCGCCACACGGTCGCCCATGGTCATGGCCTCGACCTGGTCGTGCGTCACGTACACCGTGGTGATGCCGAGACGGCGCTGGAGCGAGGCGATCTGCGTACGCGTGGAGACACGCAGCTTGGCGTCGAGGTTCGACAGCGGCTCGTCCATGAGGAAGACCTGCGGCTCACGCACGATGGCCCGGCCCATGGCGACACGCTGGCGCTGACCACCGGAGAGCGCCTTGGGCTTGCGGTCCAGGTACTCGGTCAGGTCGAGGATCTTCGCGGCCTCTTCGACCTTCTTGCGGATCTCGCTCTTGTTGACGCCGGCGATCTTGAGCGCGAAGCCCATGTTGTCGGCGACGGTCATGTGCGGGTAGAGCGCGTAGTTCTGGAACACCATGGCGATGTCCCGGTCCTTGGGCGGCAGGTGCGTGACGTCGCGGTCACCGATGCGGATGGCGCCGCCGTTGACGTCCTCGAGCCCGGCGAGCATGCGCAGGGAGGTGGACTTTCCGCAGCCGGAGGGACCGACGAGGACGAGGAACTCGCCGTCCTCGGTCTGGATGTCGAGCTGGTCGACGGCGGGCTTGTCGGAACCCGGGTAGATCCGGGTCGCCTTGTCGAACGTGACAGTAGCCATGGTGAATGGCTCCCTTCACCGGCAGGAACGTGCCGGACGATCCGTTGTAGAGGGAGTGGTCCAGTCCACCCGTGGATGGACTTGCGGTGACGCTACCTGGCGATGCCGGATCTGTCAGCAGTCGGTGGTCAGGGAATTTCCCGCTTGCTCAACACGGTGGTGCCAGAGCACCCCACTTTTGACCTGAGCCCCTACGCGGTAGAGCCGGGTCCTTTTGACCTGCTACCGCATGAACGGTGCTTCCTGCTTCGACGCCCATCGCCGAACCGGAGTGGCCCTGAGGGCCACTCCCGTACGGTCTTACGCGGGCTCCACAGGCATGACGGCCGACGGCCCGTCGGTCCGTACCTCTCACGCTGCCAGATGGACCTCTGGCAGCTCCGAAGCCTTGATCACCGGCGGCATGGGCCTACCCGGCGGCAATGCCATCGCCACCGACCAGAACAGCCGCATCCCCTCGTCCCGAAGGTTCACCGCGGCGTTCACGTCCCGGTCGTGCAGCACGCCGCACTCCTCGCAGGTCCACTCGCGCACCGACACATCCAGCTTCGGACCCTTCGCATGGCATGCGGAGCAACGGCGGGTCGACGGGAAGAAGCGGTCCACGATCACCAGCGTGCGCCCGTACCAGGCGCACTTGTAGCGCAGCTGACGCAGCAGCTCGCCCCACGCCGCATCGATGATCGACTGGTTCAGCTTCGCCTTTCTCCGCCGTCCCTTCCCCACGGCCGGGCGCAGCCAGGCCAAGATCCAGACCGACCGCCTTCGGCTCGGTCCCACCCGGCAGAAACGCTGCAGGCAGAGGCTCGATCCGCTCCTCGACCAGCACCGACAGGAAATACCGGCCAGCTCGGTCCCGCGTCACCGCCAGCTTCACCGGCACCTCACCACGGGGAAGTGGCCGCGACCACCGCACATCGAGCGGCTCGGTCTGCTTGGCCAGCGTGACCAGCCCCGTGCCGGGCCGCTCCGGATCCTCGACCCAGCGGAACCCGGTCCGCACGTACGTCGCAGAATCCCGCGACCGGCGCTTCTTCTTCCGCTTCGGATACTTCGCCGTGCCCTTGAAGAACCGCGAGAACGCACCGTCCAGATGCCGCAGCGCCTGCTGCAACACCGCCGACGACACATCCCGCAGCCACGACGTCCCCTCCGCCCGACGCCACCCCGTCAGCGCCCGGCATGTCTCCGCGAAACCCACGGACACCCGGTGCTGCTCCCAGGCACGCGCCCGCAGGGCAAGCCCCTCGTTGTAGACCCACCGGCAGGCGCCGAAGGTCTGCTCCAGCTGCGCGGCCTGGTCCACGGTCGGATAGAAGCGGAAACGGTAGACGCGCTGCTGAGTGCCGGACTCCTTGGCGCGTCGCTGCAGGGGAACCGCCTCGCGCTTGTGGTGCTTGCGTCGGTCGGCGATGCCCAGGGCCTCGCGCTTGATGTGCTTGGCTTCCTCGCCGACGACGCGAGCAGGTGACTCCGTCATGCACCCCCCTGCTGTCCGACAGTCGGAACAGAACGTCAGTCCGTTCAACGAACGGATGAGTGAGTGGTTACGGCGAGCGCAAAGTTCTTCGCAGGTGGTCCGTGGCTCTGTGTAGAGTGGTGACGCTTTCGCGCACGTGTGACTCTGCGTGAAGTTGCCGCCTTAGCTCAATTGGTAGAGCAGCGACCTTGTAAGTCGCAGGTCGTCGGTTCGATTCCGACAGGCGGCTCCAACCAAATATGTGTCCCGGACCCTTCAGGTCCGGGACACTTCTGTTTTGCGGGGGCGTTTCGGGGTGTACCTGGGGAGGGGTGCGTCGGATGGGGCGTCGTTCGGGTGGATTGCTCGGAACCTGGGCGGAAGCACAGCGGCAGCAGCAGCGGCAACGTGAGGCGCAGCACTTGGCGGTGGTGCGTCAGCAGAGGGATCAGGAGCGGCAGCAACGGGCGTATGCGCGGGACATGGCGCGTATGCACCGGGAGCAGCAGGCCGCGTATCGCCGGCAGCGGGAGCAGGATGTTCTGCGGCGTACGCAGGAGCTGGATGCGCGAGTGGCCGAGTTGGAGGGGTTGCTCGTGGCGGGGTGCGGGGCGCCTGCCTTCGGTGTGGCGGCGTTGCGGAGGGCTGAGGAGGTGGAGCCGTTCGCGCCGGGGCCTTTGGCGCAGCCGGTGAGGATGCCGGATCCGGCTCATTACCAGTCGCAGGGCGGCTGGACGGCTGCCGGGCGGGCGCAGGCGGAGCAGGAGGTTCGGGCGCGTTTCGAGCGGGACTGGTATGCGGCGCAGGCTGCTGAGGCGAGGCGGCAGCAGGATTTGGCGGCGTATCGGCAGCAGTACGACACCTGGGCGCGTGCGCGACTGGCGGAGATCCGGGACCACAACGCCGGTATCGAGGATATGGCTCGGGCGTTGCGGGCGGGTGAGCCGGAGACGGTCGTGGAGTTCTTCTCGGCGGCTTTGTATGCGTCGAGGGCGTGGCCGGAGGGTTTTCCTCGGCAGGTGTCGGCGGCGTACGACCGGGTGGGGCAGCAGTTGGTGCTCGACTGGGAGCTGCCTGGCTACGAGGTGGTGCCGGAGGCGAAGGGCGTTCGGTATCTGGTCGGGACGGATCAGGAGAAGGAGATCGTCCGGCCGATGGCGCAGCGGAGGGCGCTGTACCGCGATGTGCTGGCGCAGAGTGTGTTGCTGGCGTTGCGGGAGTTGTTCGCGGCGGACGACTTCGGAGTGCTTCGTTCGGTGGCGCTGAACGGCTTCGTGGATGACGTGGATCCGGCGACGGGTCGGCCGTCTCGCATGGTCGTGGCCTCGGTGATGGTTGAGCGTGCCGATTTCGACGCGGTGCATTTGGAGCTGGTCGGTGCGGTGGAGTGTCTCACCGGGGGTTTCCGGGGACAGTTGTCGGCGCGTCCTGATCAGCGGGTGGGGGTGAGGCCGGGGCGGGTTCCGGAGCAGGTGGGCTCTGGGGTGGTGTCGCATGGTGGGGGTGATGAGCCGGAGCTGCTGGCGATGGACCCGGTCGAGTTCGAGGGTCTGGTGGCGGAGCTGTTCCGGGCTCGTGGGTTTCAGGCGATGACGACCCAGCGGTCGAATGACGGTGGCGTGGATGTGGACGCGGTCGATCCGGATCCGATCAGCGGCGGGAAGATCGTCGTGCAGGTGAAGCGCTACCGGAGCACGGTTCCGGTGGCGGCGGTGCGGGAGCTGTTCGGGACGGTTCAGGCGACCGGCGCCAACAAGGGGGTTCTGGTCACGACATCGGGGTTCGGGCCGGGGGCGTACACGTTTGCCAATGGCAAGCCGCTCACGCTTGTGTCGGGCGCGGAGCTGGTTGATCTGTTGCACCGGCACGGGCTGCGTGGGCGGCTCGGCGACGGAGGGGCGGCCCCGGCTCCTGCGTCGGCTGCGGACGAGGTTCCTGGTGGTGAACACGACTACAACGTGCTCGGGATGTCGTGGTCGGGCTCGGTGGCCTTGGACGTGTGTGCGCTGGTGTGTGCGGGGAACAGGGTGCTCGGCGACGAGTTCCTCGTGTTCTTCAACAATGAGACGACGCCGGACGGCTCTGTGCGCATGCTGGGTTCGTTCGCCGGGGATCGGACGGCGATTCGGGTGGCGTTCGATGCCTTGCCGGACGGGGCGGATCGACTTGTGCTGGTGGCGGCGGTTGATCCGGAAGTGAATCCGGATGCTGATCTTTCCACTTTCGTGGATGCGGGGATCCGGCTCCGGGATGCGTCGGGTGTGGAGGTGGACCGGTTGGTCGTGTCGGACGGTCGGGAGGGCGAGACGGCGCTGGTCCTGGGGTCGTTCCGGCGGCGTTCCAGCGGTGACTGGGAGTTCGTGCTGGGCGGCAAGGGCTACCGGGGTGGTCTGGAGGAGCTTGTGGGGGATTTCGGGATCGAGGTGGAGTGAGCGGGCATGCCCGGGCCGGCGTGCTGTCGGCCCGGGCGTTTTCATGCTTCGGGTAGCTGGGGGGTGCGGGCCAGTACACCGTGGCCCCGGGTAGGGGTGTGCGGGCCCAGGGTGTGGGGGTTGATGCTGAGCGCCTCGGCGAGCTTGGGTGCGAGTTCGGATGACAGCCAGTCCCATTCGTCGTCGTCGCCGGCCTCCGCGCGGCACTGGACCTCGAAGGGCAGGGGCTCGCCGATGGTGAGTTCCTCGTCGTCGGGCTCGCCGGTGAAGGCGGCCCGGCGGACGACGTGGCCGTTCTCGGCGACGAGCCAGGCGGAGCCGTCCGACTGTGCGCCGTAGTAGTACGCCTGGGCCTTGCCGAAGCGGGTGCTGAGCTGCTCGCAGAGGGCGGGCATGTCGTCCTCGGTGGGGTCGCACCAGGCTCCTACGACGAGGGTCCAGCCGTCGAGTTCGGGGGTGACGAAGACTCGGTCGTAGCCGTGGTCCGGGTCGTGGGCGTCGTCGTCGACGGCTTGGACGGCGTCCGAGAAGCCGGTCGGGCGCGGGTCCGTGAGGTCCATCGCGTCGAGTACGGCCGCCTGGTCGCCGGTGGGGAGCGCCAGCCAGTGCAGCCAGCAGGCGGTGATGGGGGCGGGGGCGTCGGTGGGCATCAGTGGCGGCCCGAGATCTTGTCGGCGAGGCGTGCCAGGGGGTCCGTCGTGGGCGTGTGGGTGGTGGATTCGCGGCGGTCCGCCGCGCGGTAGGCGGCGTAGAGGGTGTGGACGCCGAGCCAGCGCAGGGGTTCCGGTTCCCAGTTGCGGACCTTGTGGTTGACCCAGGGCAGGGAGGTCAGGTCGGTGGGGCCGGACTGGCCCGAGTCCTGCTGGATGAGGTCGCGCAGGGTGCGGGCGGCGAGGTTGGCGGTGGCGACGCCCGAGCCGACGTAGCCGCCGGCCCAGCCGAGGCCGGTGGAGCGGTCGAGGGTGACGGTGGCGCACCAGTCGCGGGGGACGCCGAGGACGCCGGACCAGGCGTGGGCGATGCCGGTGCCGGCGAGCTGGGGGAAGAAGCGGATGAGGATCTCGCGCAGGGCGTCGATGGTGGCGGGCTGGGTGCGTCCGTCGTTGTCGGTCCTGGAGCCGTAGCGGTAGGGGACGCCGCGGCCGCCGATGGCGATGCGGTCGTCGGCGGTGCGCTGGGCGTACATGTAGGCGTGGGCCATGTCGCCGAGGGTTTCGCGTCCCGCCCAGCCGATCTCGGACCAGACGTGCTCGGGCAGGGGGTCCGTGACGATCACCGAGGAGTTCATGGGGAGCCAGGTGCGGCGGCGTCCCTTGAGGGAGGCGGTGAAGCCCTCGGTGCAGCGCAGGATGTAGGGGGCGCGGACGGTGCCGTACGGGGTGACGGCGTGCTTGGGCCTGATCTCGGTGACGGGGGTGGACTCGTGGAGGATGACGCCGAGGGCTTCGACGGCGGTGGCGAGGCCCTTGACCAGTTTGGCGGGGTGGAGGCGGGCGCCGTGCGGGGTCCAGGTGGAGGCGACGGCACCGGTGATGTGGATGCGTTCGGCGGTTTCGCGGGCGCCGAGCAGGAGGCGGTCTTTTTCGCCGAAGGCGATGTCGACGGCGTGGAAGGCTTTGAGCCGGGCGAGTTGGGCGGGGGTGTGGGCGATCTCGAGGACGCCGCCCTTGTGGATGTCGGCGTCGATGCCCTCTTCGCCGGTGACGCGGATGACTTCGTCGACGGTGTCGTTCATGGCCTGCTGGAGGCGGACGGCGGCGTCGTGGCCGTGCAGGCGGGCGTAGCTGTCGCGTCCGGCGATGCCGTTGTAGAGCCAGCCGCCGTTGCGTCCGGAGGCGCCGTAGCCGCAGAACTTGGCTTCGAGGACGGTGATGTTGAGGAAGGGGACGGCCTTCTTGAGGTAGTAGGCGGTCCACAGGCCGGTGTATCCGCCGCCGACGATGCAGATGTCGGTGGTGGTGTCGCCGGGCAGGGGTTCGCGGGGGGTGGGGGTGCCGTCCTGTGCGTACCAGAACGATATGCCGCCGTTGACGGTGCTCATGTCGATTGCTGCTTCCCTGCCGGTGGACGCGTTCGTGTGGCGGGAATTTACTGCTCCGGGCGGGGTTTCGCGACGTACGATCGCGGCGTGATCGACATTCCGGACGAGCTGGTCGCTTCGCTGCTGTCGTACGGGGAGGAGTCGGGGAGGGCGCTCGTCGCGGCGCTGCCCGGGCGGGCGGAGGCCTTTCTCGACGGGTGGGGGCTGCGGATCGACGGGCCGTCGATGTACGGCGGGGTCTCGCTGGTGCTGCCTGTGGTGCGGGGGGACGGTTCGCGGGCGGTGCTGAAGCTGCAGCAGCGTGACGAGGAGACCGAGGGCGAGTGGCTGGCGCTGCGTACGTGGGCCGGTGACGGGGTGGCGCGGCTGTTGGAGTGTGACGCGGACACGGGGACGCTGCTGTTGGAGAGGGTGGCTCCGGGGCGGCATCTGTCGACGGTGGCGGACGACCGGGTGGCGACGGAGGTGCTGGCCGGGTTGTTGGCGCGGTTGTCGTCGGTGGCGGCGCCCGAGGGGCTGCGCAGGCTGGGGGACGTGGCGGCGCGGATGCTGGCGCAGGTGACGGACGCGGTGTGGGAGCTGGCGGAGGAGGACGAGCGGCGGCTGTTGCGGGACTGTGCGGCGGCGGTGCGGGAGGTGGCGGGGGAGCCGGGTGACCGGCTTCTGCACTGGGACCTGCACTTCGACAACATCCTGGCGGCTGAGCGTGAGCCGTGGCTGGCGATCGATCCGAAGCCGCTCGCGGGGGATCCGGGGTTCGAGTTGCTGCCGGCGCTGTGGAACCGGTTCGACGAGGACGCTGTGCTGTGGCGTTTCGACCTGTTGACGGAGGTGCTGGGGCTGGACCGTGAGCGGGCGCGTGCGTGGACGCTGGGTCGGTTGCTGCAGAACGGGCTGTGGGAGATCGGGGACGGGGAGTGCGAGCTCGACGAGCGCCAGGTGTTCATCGCTCGGACGCTGCTGGCACGGTAGGCGGCCGTCGGGGCAGGCTGTGCCCATGATTCGTACTGCTGTACCCGACGACGTGCCCGTGATCCACGAGATGGTCCGGGAGCTCGCGGCATACGAGAAGGCTCTGCACGAGGCGAAGGCGACCGAGGAGCAGTTGCGGGAGGCGCTGTTCGGGGAGCGTCCGGCGGCGTTCGCGCACATCGCGGAGACGGACGCGGGCGAGGTGGCCGGGTTCGCGCTGTGGTTCTTGAACTTCTCGACGTGGCGCGGGGTGCACGGGATCTATCTGGAGGACCTGTACGTCCGGCCGCAGGTGCGGGGCGGGGGTCATGGGAAGGCGCTGCTGACGGAGCTGGCGCGGATCTGTGTGGCGCGTGGCTACGAGCGCCTGGAGTGGTCGGTGCTGAACTGGAACGCCCCGTCGATCAGTTTCTACGAGTCGCTGGGTGCGAAGCCGCAGGACGAGTGGACGGTGTACCGGCTGACGGACGGGGCGCTCGCGAGTCTGGGGTCGTAGGGCGGGCCCGTGGGGGTTATGGGACGAGGACGACCTTGCCGACGGTGCCGCGGGTTTCGAGGGCGCGGTGGGCCGCGGCGGCCTGGGCGAGGGGGAAGCGGGTGACGGCGGGCCGCAGCCGGCCGGCCGCGGCTTCGGCGAGGGCGCGGGTCTCGAGTGCGCGCAGGCCGCCGGCCTTTTCGAGCATGGCGGCGCCGAGGACGCCCTCGGAGGTGATGCCGCGTTCGGCGAGTTCCTCGTCGGTGAAGAGGGGGGCGGCGTCGGTCGTGATGCCCTGGCTGGACCAGCCGAAGACGATGTGCCGTCCGCCCTTGCCGAGGAAGCCGGCGGCGGCGCGGGCGGTGTCCCCGCCGACGGAGTCGTAGAGGACGGTGGCGCGGTGGTCGCCGAGGTGGGCGCGGACCGTGTCGGGCCAGTCGGCGAGCAGGTAGTCGACGGCGAGGTCGGCGCCGTCGGCGCGGACGCGGGCGGTCTTGTCGGGGCCGCCGGCGAGGCCGATGACGGCGGCGCCTGCGTTCTTGGCGTACTGGACGATGAGGGTGCCGATGCCGCCGGCCGCGGCGGGGACGATGACGGTGTCCGCGGGGCCGAGGTCGGTGAACTGGAGGATGCCGAGCGCGGTGCGGCCGGTGCCGATCATGGCGACGGCCTCGGCCTCGTCGAGGCCGTCGGGGATCTCGTGGAGGCGGTCGGCGCCGGTGACGGCGAGTTCGGCGTAGCCGCCGGGGTTCATGCCGAGGTGGGCGACGACGCGCTTGCCGAGCCAGGTGTCGTCGGTGCCGGCGCCGATCCGGTCGACGGTTCCGGCGACCTCGCGGCCGGGCACGGTGGGGAGCTCGACCGGGGCCGGGTAGGGGCCCTGGGCGCCCTCGCGCAGGGCCGCGTCGAGGAGGTGCACGCCGGCGGCTGCGACGGCGATCCGTACCTGGCCGGGGCCGGGTACGGGGTCGGCGACGCTTTCGTGGGTGAGGTTCTCGGCGGGGCCGAAGGCGTGGAGGCGGACGGCGTGCATGGTGGGCTCCCTCGTTGTCGGTTGCGGGACCCACTCTTCAACCTCAACTTTGCTTGAGGTCAAGGGATGTTCGTGTCCCCGCGTACTTGATGGCGCGCAGGGCGAGCGAAACCGCTTCGATCCCGCTGTTGAACGCCACTTCGGACAGGAGTCCGGGGGCGGCCACCTGGTCGCCGGCGAGGTAGACGCCGTCGCCGCGGTCGATGGCGGGCCGGTCGCGCCAGGTTGCGCCGGGCAGGTCCACGGCTCCGGTCCGGCCGTTGGCCAGCGCCTCGCGGCGCCACACGGTGCGCTCGCGCCAGCCGGGGAAGCCGAGGTCGAGGAGGGCTTCGGCGTGGGCGACGCCGTCGGCCCTGGACTTGTCGGGGGCGATCGGGAGCTGGCCCTGGATGAGCGACTGTCCCTTGGGGGCGAGCGACGGGTCCTGGGCGGTGAAGCGTTCCAGCCAGCCGGGGGCGTCGAGGTCGGAGACGACGAACGGGTCGCCGCGCCGGGCACGCAGCGCCAGGTCGACGAGGGTGGTGCGGCCGCTGGTCCAGCGCAGGGTGTCGTCGCCGAGGAGCCGTCGCGCGGCGTCGAGGGAGGTGGCGACGATCACGGGGCCGTGGCGCTCGGGCAGGGCGTCGACGCGGGAGGTGGTCTCGATGCGTACGCCGAGGTCCCAGGCGCGCGCCGCCATGCGGTCGATGACCTGGCCCCAGCCGCCGCGGGGGTAGTGGGCCTCGGGGGGCAGGGCGGTGGCCCGGCGGAGCCGTTCCTGGACGAAGGCGGCGGAGAGCGATCCGGGGTCGTGGTGGAAGAGGGCGACGCCCATGAAGTGGGCGGCGGCGCGGGCGCCGGACTCGCCGGCGACGCCGGTGGCCCAGGTCATGAAGTCGGTGTCCACAGGGGCGGCTTCGGTGGGGCGGCGCGCGATCCTGAGCAGGGCGAGTGGCGGGGTCCTGCGGAGTGCGCCGCCGCGGCGGAAGCGGAAGCGGGCGCCTTCGAGGGGCGGGAGCGCGGCCATGGGGCCGAGCAGGCCGCGCTGCTTCAGCCAGGTCCAGTGGGGGCCGCGGTTGTAGAGGGCGTGCGGACCGTCGTTGGTGCGGTAGGGGCCCTCCGCGGTGCGGGCCCGGCCGCCGAGCGTGTGGTGCGCCTCGTACAGGGCCACGCGGGCACCGGACTCGGCGGCGGTGATGGCGGCGGTGAGGCCGGCGAATCCGCCGCCGACGATCGTGATCTCCTGCATGGCTGTCTCTCCCCGGGTGGCTCGGTCCGTTCTCACGGATGCGACGGATCCGGTGCCGCGATGTGTGACATCGCCGCGGCCCGAGGGCGTTGTCAGTGGCACACGGCACCATGGGGACCATGGCGAAGGCGCGTGGGACGAAGGTGGCTGCGGCTCGGGTGGCGGAGGTGCGGTTGCCGCCGCTGGAGAGGTTCGGGGGCGGCGCGCTGGAGCCGGACGGGGACTACGACGGGGTGGAGTTCGCCGGGCTGGATCTCGGCGGGCAGCGGGGTGCGGGGGCGCGGTTCATCGACTGCGCGCTGCGGGAGTGCGCGCTGGACGGCACGGAGCTGGCCGGGGCCCGTTTCGTGGACTGCGTGCTGGAGGGCGTACGGGGCGTGGGGACGGACCTGGCGGGGGCGTCGCTGAGGGACGTGGAGGTGAGGGACGCGCGGCTGGGCGGGGCGCAGCTGCACGGGGCGGTGCTGACGGGAGTGGTGGTGCGGGGAGGGAAGATCGACTTTCTGAATCTGCGGGAGGCGAAGCTGACGGACGTGGTGTTCGAGGGCTGTGTGCTGGTGGAGGCGGATTTCGCGGGGGCGAGGCTCGAGAGGGTGGAGTTCCGGGACTGCGCGCTGCGGCAGGTGGACTTCGGCGCGGTGCTCATGAACGACGTCGACCTGCGGGGGGCGGCGGAGCTGGACATCGCGCGGGGCGTGGAGCGGCTCGCGGGCGCGGTGATCAGTCCGGCGCAACTGCTGGAGCTGGCTCCGGCGTTGGCGGCGCAGGTCGGCGTGCGGGTGGAGTAAGCGGGGCGCAGGGGGCCGGGGGAGGCGGCGGTCGGGGGCACCGCCGGACCCGGGGAAGCGGTCCGGTGCGGACCGGTGGGCCCGGGCTACTGGGTGCGGGGGAAGCGGGACTGGAGGTCCCAGATCGCGGGGTTGTCGGCGAGACCCTCGTGCATGTCCGTCAGGTCGGCGATCAGGTCGTGGAGGAAGTCGCGGGCCTCGCGGCGCAGTTCGGCGTGGCTGAAGGTGAGGGGCGGCTCGTCGCCGGGCATCCAGTCGGCCTCGACGTCGACCCAGCCGAAGCGCCGCTCGAAGAGCATGCGGTCGGTGGACTCGGTGAAGTCGAGCTCGGCGTGCTGGGGCCGTGCGGCGCGGCTGCCGAGCGGGTCGCGGTCGAGCTGCTCGACGATGTCGCACAGCGCCCACGCGAAGTCCAGCACGGGCACCCATCCCCAGGCTGTGGACACCTCCCGGTCCGCCTTGGTGTCGGCGAGGTAGACGTCGCCGCAGAACAGGTCGTGACGCAGCGCGTGGACGTCCGCGCGCCGGTAGTCGGTCTGCGGGGGGTCGGGGAAGCGGCGCGAGAGGGAGTAGCCGATGTCGAGCACGTAGGTGATGGTGTCATGGGACCTGGAGAAAACGTCACCGCACGCGTATTCGAGTGAACGGCGTCCGGCTCCGGCCGGCGGCACGGCCGGCGCGGGGAGTGTCGCGCTGAGCGAAGCAGGCCACTGCGGCCTCACGGCAGCAGCCGCTGCTCCTTCGCCACCGCCACCGCTCCCGCCCGCGTGTCCACGCCGAGCTTGGCGTAGATACGGCCCAGGTGCGTCTTCACCGTCGCCTCGCTGATGAACAGCGCGCGGGCGATCTCGCGGTTGCCGAGACCGCGGGCGAGCTGGCCGAGGATGTCCCGTTCCCGTTCCGTCAGGGTCGGTCCGGCAGCGCCCCGCATCCGGTCCATCACGCGGCCGGCGACCGGTGCCGACAGCGCGGTGCGGCCCTCGGCCGCCGCGCGGATCGCGGCGAACAGTTCCTCCGGCCGTTCCGCCTTGAGCAGATATCCGGTCGCCCCGGCCTCGATGGCGCGGGTGATGTCCGCGTCCGTGTCGTACGTCGTCAGCACCAGCACATGCACGTCGGGCGAGGCGATGCGCCGCGTCGCCTCCACCCCGTCGATGCCCGCACCGAGCTGAAGATCCATCAGGACCACGTCCGGAGTCAGCTTGGCGGCCATCGCCACCGCCTCCTCGCCGCTGCCCGCCTCGCCGACGACCTCGATGTCGCCCTCGCTGCCGAGAAGGGCCAGCAGCCCCGCCCGTACGACGGCGTGGTCGTCGCAGAGCAGGATCCGTACGGTCATGACCCCTCCAGGGGAATCGCCGCCGAGAGCACCGTGCCCTCGCCCGGCGTGGACTCGACGGTCAGGGTGCCGCCGAGCTGGCGCACCCGTGCGCGTATCGCGGGCAGGCCGTGCCCTCGGACGACGGAGGGCGCGTCGGCCGCGGCGTCGGACACGTCTCCCGGATCGAAGCCCCGGCCGTCGTCGGCGACGTCGAGGACGACCTGGTCGTCCAGGTACGTCAGCGTCACCGCGGCGGTGGCGGCGCCGGCGTGCTCGCGTACGTTCGCCAGCGCGCCCTGCGCGATGCGCACCAGCGCCGACTGGACCCGGTCCGGCAGCGCGACCGGTGCGCCGTCGACCCGGAAGCCGGCCGACTCGCGGGCCGCGACCCTGCGCAGCGCCTCCTCCAGACTGCCGCCCTCGGCGAGGTCGGCGGGGGCCAGGTCGTGCACGAAGCGGCGGGCCTCGGCGAGATTGTGCTCGGCGATCGACTCTGCCGTACGGACATGGCGGCGCGCGGCCGAAGGGTCGGCGTCCCACGTGCGGTCGGCGGCCTGCAGCAGCATCTGCTGGCTCGACAGGCCCTGGGCGAGGGTGTCGTGGATCTCCATGGCCAGGCGCTGGCGCTCGGCGAGGGTGCCCTCGCGGCGTTCGGTGGCGGCCAGTTCGCGGCGGGTCCTGATCAGGTCGTCGATGAGGGTGCGCTGCCGGGTCACGAGCCGTTCGGCGTGGACGAAGACGGCGGTGGCGATCGCGGCGACGGCGGGCGGCGCGATGACCAGGTTGGGGTCGAACCCGCCGTGCGAGAGCTGGACCTGCGCCGTGACGACGAAGACGGTGAGCAGGACCACGAGCACGAGCGCGGCCCGCATCGGCAGCGTGCGCAGACCCGTGTAGAACAGCGGCACCGCGCACCAGGCGAAGCTCGGCGCGAGCACCACGAGCACCATCCACACGGTGACGACCGTGAACAGCCACGGCCGCACGAACCGGCGGGGTGTGGCGCGCGGCCCGAAGACCGGCCCGAGGACGTACAGCAGCGTCAGCGCGGCCGACAGGCCGATGATCCACGGGGAGCGGATCTCCCAGGGGTGGCGCAGCAGGTAGCGGGCGAGCGAGGCGCCGAGCAGCAGGAAGAACGCGGCGTGCATGACCCGCGCCAGCCACCGGGCGTCGGGGTCCTGCTCGTGCACGGCTCGCTCCTCGGGTCGGGCGCCGACCTGGTCGTGGTGCAGGTCGTAGGCATCCATCGTGACCCGGGCGGACCAGGGCGGCATCAGCCGATCGGTCGACATGCCCGTCGTCCGTCACGGGTCGCAGGGGCAGCCGGACCGTGGACCGTGCGGAGCCGGGGGCGGCCGGAGGATCGATGGCGGAGCGAGAACCCAGCCCGTACCTCCCAAGGAGCCATCCCGTGAAGAAGATCCTCATCGGTGCGGCCACCGCCGCCGTCGTCGCCGCCGGTATGTTCGGCGCGGTCTCCGCCAGCGCGTCGGCCCCGGCCGCCGAGACCCGGGCCGCGGTCACGGCCGACGCCTCGGACCGCAACCTGCAGCAGTCCACGCACCTGACCGTCGAGGCCGCGACGAAGGCGGCGCAGGCGACGCTGCAGGCGGCGGAGAAGGAGAACCAGCGCGTCACGGTCGCCGTCGTCGACCGCGACGGCAACACGATCGTCACCCTCCGCGGCGACGGAGCGGGCCCGCAGTCGTACGAGTCCGCCGAGCGCAAGGCGTACACCGCGGTGTCGTGGAACGCGCCGACCTCCGAGCTGGTGAAGCGCCTGGAGCAGGCGCCGAACCTGAAGGACATCCCGGGCACGCTGTTCCTCGCGGGCGGCGCCCCCGTCACCGCCGGCGGCGCCCCGATCGCGGGCATCGGTGTGGCGGGTGCGCCGAGCGGGGCGCTGGACGAGAAGTTCGCGCAGGCGGGGGTGGCGGCGCTGGGGCGCTGACGCTGACCCGGGTGAGGGCGGCGGGGGCATGGCCCCGGGGTCCGTGGCGGGCCCCGGCCCCAGCGCGCGCGGCGTGACTGCGCCTGTCCGTGCGGCGCGCTTGCCGGGGCGCTGCCCCGGACCCCGCGCCTCAGACGCCGCGGGGCTGGATATGTGGCGATGCCCCAGCGCCCGGACCCGCGCCCGGGTCTGGAGTTGCCCCCGCCGCAGCCCTCCGGGCCCCAGCCCCGGACGCCGGGCCTCAAGCGCCGGCGGGGTTGGATATGCCCCCCGGCCCCAGCCTTAGAGGTGGAGATGCCCCAGCGGCCGGATCCCGCGCCTCAGACGCCGGCGGGGCTGGAGGCTCCCCCCGCCTAGGATCAGGGGGTGGAACCGCGTGCTGCTGTCCGGATCGTCGTCGCCCTCGGCGTGCTCGTCCTCGCGGGCTGTACGGCCGGGTCCGTGGGGGTGCGGGGGGAGCCGGGGGCCGCCGGGGTGCGGGATCCGTACTTTCCGCGGCTCGGCAACGGCGGTTACGACGTCCAGCACTACGACCTCGCCCTCGACTACGACCCCGCCACCGGCCGCCTCGACGGCACCGCCGAGATCACCGCGCGGGCCACGCAGGACCTCAGCGCCTTCCATCTAGACCTGCACGGCCTGACCGTCGAGAGCGCCACGGTCGACGGGCGGCGCGCGGCGGCCAACCGGGCCGGGGACGAGCTGACCGTACGGCCGCGCCGGGACATCGGCGACGGCTCCCGTTTTCGTACGGTCATCCGCTACTCCGGCGTCCCGCGGACCGTCACGGACTCCGACGACGCCCACGAGGGCTGGCTCAGGTCACCGGCCGGGGCGCTCGCGGTCGGCGAGCCGTCCGGCTCGACGGCGTGGTTCCCCGGCAACCACCACCCGTCCGACAAGGCCACCTACGACATCGCCGTCACCGTGCCCAAGGGCGTCCAGGCCGTCTCCAACGGAGAACGGGCCGGCGAGCGCACCGCCGGCGGACGCACCACCCACAGCTGGCACTCGGCCGAGCCGATGGCCAGTTACCTCGCGATCCTCGCCGTCGGCGACCTGCGGGTGACGACGTCGCGCACGCCCTCCGGGCTGCCGGTCGTCACCGCTGTCGACCCGAAGGCCGCGAAGGCGAGCGCGGACCTGCTCGGCGAACTCCCCGACTACGTCGACTGGTGCGCCCGGCACTTCGGCCCGTACCCCTTCGCGTCGGCCGGTGCGATCGTCGTGCCGAGCGAGCGGATCGGCTACGCGCTGGAGACGCAGACCAGGCCCGTCTTCCCGCTGGACCAGTTCGACGGGACGACCCTGGTGCACGAGCTGGCGCACCAGTGGTTCGGCAACTCCGTCTCGCCCGAGTCCTGGCGGGACATCTGGCTCAACGAGAGCTTCGCCACGTACGCGGAGTGGATGTGGCGGGAGGACTTCGAGGACGTCCCGGTCGAGGACAGCTTCGAGGCGGCGTACGAGGACGACGAGAACTGGGCCTTCCCACCCGCCGAACCCCCGGGCCCCGACGAGCTGTTCGCGTCGCCGGTGTACGGCCGGGGCGCGATGGTCCTGCACCAGGTGCGCGAGGCGGTCGGCGACGACGCCTTCTTCCGGATCGTGCGCGGCTGGGCGGCGGAGCACCGCCACGGCAACGCCTCCACCGACGACTTCACCGCGTACGCCGAGGAGCGGTCGGGCAAGGACCTCACCGAGGTGTGGGACGTGTGGCTGTACGGGGACGGGCGGCCGGAAGCCCCGTGAAGGGGAAGGGCCCCGGCCGGAGCGGTCGGGGCCCTCGCCGGTCGGACGGCCGGGTCAGATGTTGACGCCGAAGTCGCGGGCGATGCCCTCGAGGCCCGAGGCGTAACCCTGGCCGACCGCGCGGAACTTCCACTCCGCGCCGTTGCGGTACAGCTCGCCGAAGACCATGGCGGTCTCGACGGCGGCGTCCTCGCTCAGGTCGTAGCGGGCGATCTCGGCGCCGCCGGCCTGGTTGACGATGCGGATGTAGGCGTTGCGCACCTGGCCGAAGTTCTGCGAGCGGGAGACCGCGTCGTAGATGGAGACCGGGAAGACGATCTTGTCGACGTCGGCGGGCAGAGCCGCCAGGTTGACGTTGATCTGCTCGTCGTCGCCGCCGCCCTCGCCGGTGCGGTTGTCACCGGTGTGGACGATGGTCTGGTCCGGCGTCGACTTGTTGTTGAAGAAGACGAAGTGGGCGTCGGAGGCGACCTTTCCCGCGGGGTTGACCCCGATGGCGGAGGCGTCGAGGTCGAAGTCGGTGCCGGTGGTGGTGCGGACGTCCCAGCCGAGGCCGACCGTGACGGCGGTCAGGCCCGGTGCCTCCTTGGTGAGCGAGACGTTGCCGCCCTTGGACAGGCTTACTGCCATTGGGAAGTCCCCTTTGTTCGAGTGTGCGGGCTTCGGGTCCTTGCGAAGCTACCGTCATCCGTCATAACGCGGGCAGGGGACCGGCAGGTTCCGTCCGCCGGCGGAAATGCCGGGGAACGCCGGGGAACGGCAGGGGGCGCGGGGAAAAGCGGATGACGGGCTCCGCACGGCGCGGGACCATGGGTGTCATGTCCGGGCCCTACATCATCCGTGGTTCGGTCTCCCTGCCGGAGGCCGAGCTCCTGTGGCGTTTCTCGCGCTCCTCGGGGCCGGGCGGCCAGCACGTCAACACCAGTGACTCCCAGGTCGAGTTGCGCTTCGACCTGGCGAGGACGGAGGCGCTGCCGCCGGTGTGGAAGGCGCGGGCGCTGGAGCGGCTCGCGGGCCGGCTGGTGGGCGGGGTGATCGCCGTACGCGCTTCGGAGCACCGTTCCCAGTGGCGCAACCGAGAGGCGGCGGCCGTGCGGCTGGCGGCGCTCCTGGCGGAGGCGACGGCACCGCCGCCGAGGCCGCGGCGGGCGACGAAGATCCCGCGCGGCATCAACGAGCGGAGGCTGCGGGAGAAGAAGCAGCGGGCGGAGACGAAGCGGGGGCGCTCGGGCCGCGACTGGTCGTGACCCCGGGGGGTGCCCGGTATCAGGCCAAGTTGCGGTAGCGGCCCTTGAAATACGTCAGCGGGCCGGAGTGGGAGCCCGCCCCCAGCCCCACCCTCAGGACGCGGCCGATCACCAGCGTGTGGTCGCCCGCCTCCACCCGTTGTTCCGTACGGCATTCCAGCGTCGCGAGCGCCCCCGTGATCAGCGGTGCCCCGCACACCTCGCCCCGCTCGTAGGCCAGGCCCTCGAACAGCAGCCGGTCGCTGACCCGGCCCTTCATCGCGAAGCGGCCCGCGACCTGGCGCTGGCTCTCGGCGAGCAGCGAGACGCCCCACAGGGGCTGTTCCGCCAGCAGGTCGTCCATGCGGGAGCCGTTGCGCAGGCTCACCATCACCAGGGGCGGGTCCAGGGAGACCGACAGGAACGCCGTCGCGGTCATGCCCACGTCCTCGCCGCGCGGGCCGTCGTCGGCGTCGTGCGCGGTGACCAGCACCACACCGGCGGCCAGGCGGGACATGGCGGCGCGGAACTCCTCGTTGCTCACCCCCTCAGCATGGGGGATGGCGGCGGCAGCGGTGGAAGGGGTCGTCTGGAGCACACCTGGAACGCTAGTCTCGGCCCTCCCGCACCCGCATCGGGCCAGGGAACCAGCCGGGGCCTAGGACCATGGGTCCAGCCGACGGGGCCGCACCACAGATGGTTGTGTGTTCAAGAAAGCGAGGGTGTGCCCATGGCGGACCCATCCGACCCTTCATCCTCTGATGTGACTTGAGTCACAGAGACCGGTATTTGTTGACCCTCTGTACCGGCGGGGCAGCTCGCTGTGATTCAGTGGCTCGGATACCGCAACAAGTACGCCAATCAGAACCCTGGAGTTTTGCTGTCGAAGTCTCGGGGAGAGCGAGCGATGGAGACCGAGTCGGAGCCCTACGTCCGTCTTGCGACCCTGCGGCAGCTGCACCAGGTGGTCGCCGACCTCAACACGGCCCGCAGCCTGGCCGACACCCTGCAGACCGTCGCCGACGGCGTCGTGGCCGGACTCGGATACGAGCTGGCGTGCGTCAATCTCGTACGCCCCGACGGTGATCTCGTCGTCGCCGCCTTCTCCGGCAGCGCCGCGGCCGAGGCCCTGATCACTGGCCGCGTCGGCTCCCGCGAGTCCTGGGAGCGGCGGCTGTCGATGGGCGAGGCGTGGGGCGAGCTCCGCTTCATCCCGCACACCGAGGGCTGGGTCCTGATCGAGGACGACGTCCCGCAGTGGCACACCGAGGGCCCCGAGCCCCGCTTCGAGGACGAGTGGCACCCCCAGGACCGGCTCTACGCGCCCATGTGGGCGTCGGGCGGCGGGCGCGAGCTGCTCGGCGTGATCTCCGTGGACCGGCCCCGCAACGGGCGCAGGCCCGGCGCCTGGGGCCAGGAGGCCCTCCAGATGTACGCGTCGCAGGCCGCGATCGCGATCAGCAACGCCCGGCTGCGCGCCAACATGCAGCGCGCCCTGGTCCGCCTGGAGCGCGAACAGCAGGCGCTGCGGGCCAGCGAGGAATCCTTCCGGCAGGCGTTCGAGTACGCGCCGAGCGGGATGGCCATCGCCGAGATGGGCGGGGACCAGCACGGGCGGCTGCTGCGGACCAACGACGCCCTGTGCCGGCTGCTGGGCCGGCCCGCCTCCGCGATGCGGCGCTACTCGTTCGCGGACCTCGTCCACCCCGAGGACGTCGGCACGCTGCTGCGGACCTCCGCCGAGGGCGGCCGCGCCGAGATCAGGCTGGGGCGCAGGGACGGCACGTATGTATGGGTGTCGCTGCGCAACTCGGTGGTCGCCGACACCGCCGACGGGCCGCGCTTCCTGCTCACCCACGTCGAGGACATCGAGGACCGCAAGCGCCACGAGCTCCAGCTCGCGCACCGGGCCTCGCACGACGCGCTCACCGGACTGCCGAACAGCGCCGAGCTGCGGGCGCGCCTGAGCGCGCGGCTCTGCGAGCGGCCGCACGCGGCGCCGTACGCGAGCGACATCCAGTCGCTGGACGCGGCGTACGAGGGCGACGGCGGCTTCGGCGCGGACGGCTTCGACTTCGGGGCGGTCGGCGGCCGGCCGTACGACCACCATGTGCACACCGTCGCCCCCGACGACGAGATCGACGACGGCACGAAGGGCCTCGCGGTGCTCTTCTGCGACCTGGACGGCTTCAAGTCGATCAACGACCGGTTCGGACACCAGACCGGTGACGCGGTGCTGGTCGAGGTCGCGCGCCGGCTCACCACCGGCGTACGGGACGGGGACACGGTCGCGCGGCTCGGCGGTGACGAGTTCGTCGTGCTCGCCGACGGCCTCGGCGCGGCGGACGCCGCGGATCTGGCCGTACGGCTGCGGAACGCGATCATCCTGCCGATCAGGGTCGGCGGCCGCGGGGTGCGTGTCGGGGCGAGCTTCGGAATCGGCTGGGCGAGCTGCGGGATGTCCGTGGAGGAGGTCCTGCAGTCCGCCGATCAGCGGATGTACGTCGAGAAGCGGTCCCGCGCCAAGGTGCACCGCCGGGCCGGATGAGGCGCAGGCCACCCCTTGCGACCACTGCGACCGGGTAGGCTCGCCGCGTCGGCGATGTGCTGACGAGATGGTGAGGAGTGACCGGTATGACGGCCGCGAACAACGGCGCGAGCACGCCCGAGGACGACGACCCGTTCGGCTACCTGTACGAGGACGGGCAGGCCGCGGGCGCCACGCCGCCGGGGCAGGGTCGCGGCTACGGCTACCCCGGTCCCGCCCCGCAGCCAGGCGTCCCGCGGACCTCGTACAACCAGGTGCGCACGGTCGGCGAACGCCGCCAGTACGCCCAGCCGCCCGCCCAGGGGTTCCCGCAGCAGAACTACAGCCCCCAGCAGGGTTACGGCCAGCAGCCGACCGCCGCGTACGCCGCACCGGAGACGTACCCCGGCGGTGCGCAGACCCGGCAGACCCCGGTGCCGCCCCCGCAGGGCCGCGGCCGCGGTCCCAATACCCGGGGCCTGCTCATCGGCGCCATCGCGGTCGTCGCGGTCGTCGTGATCGGCATCGGCGCGGCGCTGCTGACGAGCGGCGACGAGAAGAACGACGCGGGCGGCGACCCCGGCGCGAGCACGAGCCCGACGGCGGCGGACTCGGTCAAGCCGAGCGACGGTCCTTCGGACAAGCCCGAGGAGCCGGTCGAGCTCCCGAAGCAGGACGCGGCGTCGTTGAAGCTGGGCAGCCCGGCGACCGCTGCGAACACCGTGCCGGGCGCCAAGGGCACCGGCGGCGGCTATGTGATGTTCAACGGCCCGGGCGGCTCGGCGAGCTGGTCCGTCGAGGTGCCCGAGGCGGGCGCTTACACCATGTACCTGACCTACAGCGTGCCGGGCAAGGACGCCAAGACCTCGCTCACGATCAATGGTCAGACGCCCCGCGAGATCAACATGGCGAACTTCTCCAAGGCCGCTGAGGGTGACTGGGCGAAGGGTTGGACCAACACCTACGTCTTCGTGAACCTCGACAAGGGCAAGAACGACCTCAAGATCTCCTGCGAGCCGGGCAACCAGTGTGAGGCGTACCTCGACCAGGTGTGGCTGGAGGCGGGCCAGAAGGGCTGAGCCCCAAATCCGTCACCGTCCCGGCCGTCGCCTCGCGATGTGCCGGGACGAGGTGTTCGCGGGCGGCGGCTCACGCCGTGGCGGCGGGTTCCGTCACCGTGATCTGCGGCAGGAGTTTCTCGTACGCCGCGGCGTCGTACTCGCCCGCCGCGGGGGCCAGCACCGTGGCCGCCGACAGGGCGACCGCTCGGGCCAGGCGATCGGGCCACGGGAGCCCTTCGACCAGGCCGGACAGCAGACCTGCCACGGCGGAGTCGCCCGCGCCGGTCGGATTGCCCCGGACCGCCGTGGGCGGGGACGCCTGCCAGATGCCGTCGGGGGTGGCCGCGACCAGGCCGTCGGGGCCGAGCGAGCCGACCACCGCGTGCGCGCCGCGGCGGCGGGCGTCGCGGGTGGCGCGCAGCGGTTCGCGGGAGCCGGTGAGCTGGGCGAGCTCGTCGGCGTTCGGCTTGATCAGGTCGGGGCGGGCGGCGATGCCGCGCCGCAGCGGTTCGCCGCTGGTGTCGAGGAGGACGGGCACGCCGGCGGCACGGGCACGGCGGACCAGTTCGGCGTAGGCGCCGACATGGATGCCCGGAGGCAGGCTGCCGCAGAGCGCGACCGCGTCGGCCTCGGCGAGGAGGGATGCGTACGCGGCGAGGAAGGCGGACCATTCCTCGGGCGTGACGGTCGGGCCCGGCTCGTTGAGCTGCGTGGTGTCGCCGCTCGCGTCGTCGACGACGGCGATGGTGCGGCGGGTGGTGCCCGCGACGGGGACGAACGCGTCGCGTGGGGCGAGCGGCGCGAGCATCTCGCGCAGCACGGCGCCGGTGTGCCCGCCGGCGAAGCCGGTGACGACGGTCTCGTGGCCCAGCGCGCTGAGCACGCGGGCGACGTTGACCCCCTTGCCGCCGGGGCGTTCGCGGACCTCGGCGACGCGGTGCGTGGTGTGCGGGGTGAGGGCGGCGATCTTGTACGTGATGTCCAGGGCGGCGTTGAGTGTGACCGTAAGGATCACTCGTCTGCACCCCCGGATAGCGCGTCTGCCGTACTCGTACGGGTCCTGATCATGCCAAACGGAAGGCGGTTGGCCCAAGACCTGGTGACCAACCGCCTTGCCGGGGTTTGCGTAGAAATCACACCACTTGTGGTGCAACCACCCATTCACCACGGCGCATCACGCCCTTGAGCGTGAACTCCTCGTCGAGGACGACCAGGTCCGCGTACTTGCCGGGCTCCAACGAGCCGACCTCGTCGTACACGCCGAGCAGCTTCGCCGGGTTGGCCGAGATGGCGGTCACGACGTCCGCGACCGCGATGCGGTCGACGGTGACGGCCCGCTTGAACGCCGTGTCCAGGGTGAGCGTGGAACCGGCGATCGAGTCGCCCTCCACGAGCCGCGCGACGCCCTCCTTGACCTCGACCTCCAGCGGTCCGAGCTGGTAGCGGCCGTCGCCGAAGCCCGCCGCGTCCATCGCGTCGGTGATGAACGCGACCCGGCCGGCGCCCGCGCTGCGGAAGGCGAGCTCCAGGGCCGCCGGGTGCAGGTGTGTGCCGTCGTTGATGAGCTCGACGGTGACCCGCTCGTCCTCGAGCAGCGCGGCGATCGGTCCGGGCGCGCGGTGGCCGAGCGCGGGCATGGCGTTGAACAGGTGCGTGGCGACGGTGGCGCCGGCGCCGATCGCCTCACGGGTCTGGTCGTACGTGGCGTCCGTGTGCCCGATCGCCGCGATGACGCCGTGCTCGGCCAGCAGCCGTACGGAGTCGATGCCGCCCGGCAGTTCGGTGGCGAGCGTCATCATCCTCGCGGTGCCGCGCGCCGCGTCGACCAGCTTGCGGACCTCGGCCGGGTCGGGGTCGCGCAGCAGCGCCTCGCTGTGGGCGCCCTTGCGGCAGGGCGAGATGAACGGGCCCTCGAAGTGGATGCCGGCGAGGTCGCCCTGTTCGACGAGCTCGGACAGGAAACCGGCGCGGTGCGCGAGGAAGTCCATGTCGCCGGTGACGGTGGAGGCGACCAGGGTGGTCGTGCCGTGGTGCCGGTGCGTCTGCACGCCCTGGAGCACCTCGTCGGCGGTGCCGGACGTGAAGGAGGCTCCGCCGCCGCCGTGGTTGTGGAGGTCCACGAAGCCGGGGACGATCCAGTGCCCGGACAGGTCGAGCGCGGGGGCGTCGCCGGGTGCGGACGCGGCGATCCTCGTGCCCTCGACGGCGATCCGGCCGTTCTCCACGGTCCCGGTCGGCAGCACCACACGGGCTCCGGCGAGAACGGTGCTCGTGGTGCTTCCGGTGCTGGCGGCCATCAGGCGGTTACCTCCGTGAGTAGATCCCAGGCGAGCAGTCCTGCGCCCAGGCATCCGGCGGTGTCCCCGAGGGCCGCCGGGACGATGTCGGGCAGCTGCTGGAACGTGACGCGTTCCTCGACGGCCGCCCGCAGCGGTGTGAACAAGGTTTCCCCGGCCTCGGCGAGGCCGCCACCGATGATCAGCGTGCGGGGGTCCAGCAGGGTGAGCGCGGTGACGAGCCCGTCGGCGAGCGCGTCCACGGCGTCCTGCCAGACCCGCAGGGCCGCCGGGTCGCCGGACTCTACGGCTTTGGCGCAGTCGGCGGCGTCGGCGCCCGGGTCGCCGGAGGCGGCCGCCCAGGCGCGGGTGACGGCGGAGGCGGAGGCGAGGGTCTCCAGGCAGCCTCGCTGGCCGCAGCCGCACTCGGGGCCGCCGGGCCGGACGACGACGTGGCCGATCTCGCCCGCGCAGCCGTGCGCGCCGGCCTCGATGGTCCCGTCGATGCCGATGGCGCCGGCGATGCCGGTGCCGAGCGGGACGAAGAGGAACCGGTCGGCGCCGCGGCCCGCTCCGATCCGGCCCTCGGCGAGGCCGCCGGTGCGGACGTCGTGGCCGAGGGCGACGGGCACGCCGTCGAGCCGCTCGGCGAGCAGGTCACGGAGGGGGACGTCGCGCCAGCCGAGGTTGGCGGCGTAGACGGCGATGCCGCGTTCGGCGTCGACGATGCCGGGCACGGCGAGTCCGGCGGCCTCGGCCGGGCGGCCGAGGTGCGCGAGTCCGTGGGCGCGGAGGTCCGCCGCGAAGTCGAGGATGGACGCGACGACGGCGTCGGCTCCCCGGTCCCGCCCGGTGGCGCGCCGCGCCTCGTACAGCAGTGTCCCGTCCGCCCCGACCAGGGCGGCCTTCATTCCGGTGCCGCCCACATCGAGGGCGATGACGTGTCTCACGAAGACAGTGTGGCGCGTGGACCGGGAACAGGTCTAGTCCAGTAGAGGGGATTGTTGTCAAGCCATACAAAACCGTGAGTCGTGAGGGGCCGCGCCCTGGCGGGACGTTGTGAAAGCGATACCGGCAATGGTGTAGACCTCATGAGCGAACGTGGAAGAATCGATGCTCGTCTCGCAGGGCGTCACTGGGGACCGACCGGGGCAAATCGACAACTGGCAGCAGAGGGTGGGGGAGTGCCGTGAAGCGGCCCTTCAGAGGTCTGACCGCGGCAGTCGCCGCACTCGGCATGACGGTCGCGCTGAGCGGCTGCGGCAACGAATCCGACCACGTCACCCTCAAGCTGGTGGCCGCCGACTACGACGTCGCCGGCGGCGAGAGCAGCAAGACCTACTGGGCCGACCTCACGGCCGCGTTCGAGGCCGAGAACCCCGGCATCGAGGTCGAGGTCCAGATCGAGTCCTGGAACGACGTCGACCGCAAGGTCGCCGAGATGGTCGAGGCCGGACAGGCCCCCGACATCGCGCAGATCGGCTCCTACGCCGACTACGCGGCCGCCGACAAGCTCTGGTCCGCGGACCAGCTGCTCTCCATCCCCGTGCAGTCCAACTTCCTCGGCCCGCTCACCGCGGCGGGCGAGCAGAAGCGCACCCAGTACGGACTGCCCTTCGTCGCCTCGACCCGGCTGCTCTTCTACAACAAGAAGCTGTTCGCCGAGGCCGGCGTCGAGGACGAGCCGAAGACCTGGGCCGACCTGGAGGAGGCCGCCCGGAAGCTGAAGGCCGGCACCGGCGCCACCTACCCCTTCGCCCTGCCGCTCGGGCCCGAGGAGGCCCAGGCCGAGACGATGATGTGGCTGCTCAGCGGCGGCGACGGCTATACGGACCCGGTCGACAAGTACACGATCGACTCGCAGCGCAACGTCGAGACCTTCCAGTGGCTGAAGGACCACCTCGTCGAGGAGGGCCTGACCGGTCCGGTCGCGCCCGGGAAGCTCAACCGCAAGGACGCCTTCGCGGCGTTCACGCGGGGCGAGGTCGGCATGCTCAACGGCCACCCCTCCCTCATGCAGGCCGCCGAGAAGAAGGGCATCGAGGTCGGCAAGGTCGCCCTGCCGGGCCGGCACGGCGAGGCCAAGGCGTCGATGGGCGTCGCCGACTGGATCATGGGCTTCAAGGAGAACGGGCACCGCAAGGAGATCGGCACGTTCCTCGACTTCGTCTTCACCGACAAGAATGTCCTGGACTTCGCCGACCAGAACGACCTGCTCCCCGTGACCGTCTCCGCCTCCGAGGCGATGGAGCTGGACCCGGCGCACAAGGACCTGAGGGCGTTCCTGCAGGAGCTGCCCGGTTCCGTGCTCCCGCCCGTCGGCAAGACGTCGTGGGCCGCGGTCAGCGAGAGCATCAAGAAGAACATCGGCAAGGCGGTCGAGCCGGGCGGCAGCCCCGCGAGCGTCCTCGGCCGCATCGCCCGCGAGGCCGATGCGGCGGAAGCCGCGGAATAGCCGCGCCCGGGCTGGGTGAGCGGGCACCGATGTCCCCGAGGGTGTCCCCGTGCGCCTCCTCGCGGCGATAGGTTGGAGCGTATGACCGACGAGCCCACGCTGACCGAGCGTGAGCGCGCCGTCCTAGGGGTGGAGCGACGGTCCTGGGCCGGGCCCGGGGCCAAGGAGCGGGCGATCAGGGAGCAGCTGGGGATGTCCCCGGTGCGCTACTACCAGCTCCTCAACGCCCTCCTCGACGACCCGCGCGCCCTCGCCCACGACCCTGTCACCGTCAACCGGCTTCGCCGTGTGAGGGACGCCAGGAGAACTCGCCGATAAGGTCGGATGCATGGGCAGCTCCCCGTACGCACACACTCTGCCGACGCCGTCCACCCCCGCAGGCCGCGACGGGCTCGCGGCACTGCTCGACCGGCCCGCCGGGGCCGTCGTGGCCCTCGATTTCGACGGCACCCTCGCCGAGATCGTGCCCGACCCCGAGCAGGCGCGCGCCCACCCCGCCGCCGTACCGGCGCTGGCCGCCCTCGCCCCGAAGATCGCGTCCGTCGCGGTGATCACGGGCCGGCCCGCCGGGGTCGCCGTGCGCTACGGAGGCTTCGCGGGCGTCGAGGGCCTCGATCACCTGGTGGTTCTCGGGCACTACGGCGCCGAGCGCTGGGACGCCCTCACCGGGACCGTGAACGCGCCCGCGCCGCACCCCGGTGTCGCCGCCGCGCGTGCGGAGCTGCCCGGCTTCCTCGACGGCCACGGTGCCTGGCACGGCACGTGGATCGAGGAGAAGGGCCGGGCCGTCGCGGTGCACACGCGCCGCGCGGAGGATCCGCAGGGCGCCTACGAGGCCCTGCGCGAACCGCTCGCAGCGCTCGCCTCCCGCCACGGCCTGATCCTGGAGCCGGGCCGCATGGTCCTGGAACTGCGCCCGCCGGGCATGGACAAGGGCGTCGCGCTCGCGGAGTACGTGCGGGAGGTGGGCGCCACGGCCGTGCTCTACGCCGGGGACGACCTGGGCGACCTGCCGGCGTACGGCGCGGTCGAGAAGCTGCGGTCGGACGGGGTGCCGGGACTGCTGGTGTGCAGCGGCACCGAGGTCACGGAACTGGCGTCCCGCGCGGATCTGGTGGTGCCGGGGCCGGGGGCCGTGGCGTCGCTGCTGGCGGCGCTGTCGGAACGGGTCTAGCCCTGCGGGCTGCGTTTCCCCACCCCGCCCCTTCCCGTAACCGGGGGCGCTGCCCCCGGACCCGCTCCCTACGCCCTGCGGGCGTGGGGGGACCCCCAGCGCCTCAAGCGCCGGCGGGGCTGGATTTCGCTGCGCGAAATCAGCCGGTCTGGGGGCACCTCCCACGGCCGCCAGGCCGTAGGGGGAGGGCGGAGTGGGGAAACGGCCCCGCGCAGCGGCCACGACCCCCGGGCGTCATGCCCGCAGGGCCTCCAGCTGGTCCAGGAACCAGCGCCGCGGCGGCAGCGACGTCGCCGCCGCCGACAGGCGCTTCGTGCGCTCCGCCCGTTCGGCGTCCGGCATCGTCAGCGCCGCGTGCAGCGCCTCCGCCGTGCCGGTCACGTCGTAGGGGTTGACCGTGATCGCGTCCTCGCCCAGGTCCCAGTACGCCCCCGCCTCCCGGGACAGCACCAGCGCGCACCCCGCGTCCGAGACGACCGGGACCTCCTTGGCGACCAGGTTCATGCCGTCCCGGATGGGGTTGACGAGGGCGACGTCGGCCAGCCGGTACGCGGCGAGCGAGCGGGCGAAGTCGTCCTTGACGTGGACGACGACCGGGGTCCAGCCCGCGGTGCCGTACCGCTCGTTGATCTCGGCGGCGATCCGGGAGACCTCGGCCGTGTAGTCCCGGTAGACCGCGAGGTCCTGCCGCGACGGGTAGGCGAGCGCGATGTGGACGACCCGCTCGCGCCACTCGGGGCGGGTCTCCAGCAGCTCCCGGTACGCCAGCAGACCGCGCACGATGTTCTTGGACAGCTCGGTCCGGTCGACGCGCACGATCGTCCTGCGGCCCTCGCCCACCTGCTCGCGCAGCTGCGCCATCTGTTCCGCCACGTCCGGCCGGTGCGCCCGCTCGCGCAGGAAGCCCGCGTCGGCGCCGAGCCCGTGGACCCCGATCTCCGTCGTGCCGGTGCCGCCGGTGACCCGCTCGCAGCACGCGGCGAACGCGTCCGCCCACCGCTGCGTCAGGAAGCCCAGCCGGTCCGCGCCCAGCATCCCCCGCAGCAGCTCCTCGGCGACGTCGTCCGGCAGCAGCCCGAAGTAGTCCGGGGGCGCCCACGGCGTGTGCGTGAAGTGGCCGATCCGCAGGTCGGGGCGCATCTGGCGCAGCATCCCCGGCACCAGCGCGAGGTGGTAGTCCTGCACGAGGACCGCCGCGCCCTGTGCCGCGTCGGCGGCCAGCGCCTCGGCGAAGGCGCGGTTGTAGGCCCGGTAGGCGTCCCACTGCCGACGGAACTCCCGGTCGAAGACCGGCTCCAGCGGAGTCTGGTAGAGCATGTGGTGCACGAACCACAGCACCGAGTTCGCGATGCCGTTGTACGCGTCGGAGTGGATGGCCGGATCGATGTCGAGCATCCTGACGCCCGGCTCGCTCACCCCGCGCCGCACGGCCTCGCGGTCGCCGTCGCCGAGGGCGGCGCACACCCACAGCGACTGCGCGTCGGAGCCGATCGCGGAGAGGCCGGAGACGAGGCCGCCTCCGCCGCGGCGGGCGTCGAGCCCGCCCTTGCCGTCCGGTGAGTAGGAGACCGGGCCGCGGTTGGAGGCGACGAGGATCTGAGCAGCGTCGGTGACCATGTGGCGAACCTAGCCCGTCCCGTATGGCCTCAAACGTGCGTGCGGCCGCGCCGCGGGTCAGTGTCACGTTTCCGGCCACGGGCGGCCGCGACGGCGACCACGCCCGCCGCGGTCAGGCTGAGTGCGACCCCGCCGAGCAGCCACAGCTGCTCGGCGGTGGAACCGGTGCGGGCCGGCTCACCGGTGTACCGCGGCCCCTCGGCGGCCAGGGCCGGCGCCGTGCCCTGGATCCCGCGCATGACGTCCATGAAGTCGGTGAGGTCCATGAGGTTCATACATAGGAAAGTTAGACAAAAGGGACGGAGGTCCCGGCTTATGCCGCGCGACGCGCCGCGTACTCACCGATCTCGCGCATAGGCGGCCGCTCCTCGGTGTCCACCGGGTGGTCCCGGGGCTCGAATCCGTGCTCGCCGCGCACGAACTGGGTGAGCTCGGGCCGCACCAAATGGCCGCGGGCCAGCCTCAGTTGCGCCGTGCGGTAGATCGTCGCCGCCATCCGGCCAAGGGCCTGCCCGTCCTGGTGGCGGTGCCTGCGCGTGCCCACGTCGACCTGTGCGAGCGCGTCGAGTCCCACCAGGTTGAGGGCGTCCACCAGCAGGCCCAGCTCCACTCCGTAACCGACCGGGAACGGCAGTTGCTCCAGCAGGGAGCGCCGGGCCGCGTACTCGCCGCCCAGCGGCTGGACGAAACCGGCCAGTTGCGGCCAGTGCAGATTCAGCAGCGGCCGCGCCACCAGCTCCGTCACCCGGCCTCCCTGAGCGGGGGCGGAGCCGAGCGGGCGGTCGTACATCGCCTTGACGAACTGCACTTCGGGGTCGGTCAGCAGCGGCCCGACGATCCCGACGACGAAGTCCGGGGAGAACTCGCGCAGGTCCGCGTCGACGAAGCACACGATGTCACCAGTGGTCACCATCAGTGACCGCCAGAGCACATCGCCCTTGCCCGGCACCGCCGGTATGCGCGGCAGGACGGCGTCCCGGTGGACCACCCGCGCGCCCGCCGCGGCGGCCACCTCGGCCGTGCGGTCGCTCGACGCCGAGTCGATCACCACCAGTTCGTCGACCAGCGGAACGGGGCCCGACATCAGCGCGTCGCGTATCGAGGAGACGATCTCCCCGACCGTCTCCTCCTCGTTCAGGGCCGGCAGCACCACGCTCACCGTGGTGTTCTTCTTGGCGGCCAGCAGCCGGCCGAGAGGGCGGTCGGCCACCGACCAGGACCGTCGGGCGAGCCAGCGCTCCACCTCATCCAGCACGTGATCTCCATCTCGCGGATCGGACGACCATCTCAAGCGTCCAGGGGTTCGGTTACAGTCTTGAACAACGCGCATGACCGCCGCATGTCGGGGTCACCGCGCCGACAACCGAATACCGCTCATCCAGAGGGGCAGAGGGACACGGCCCGTTGAAGCCCCGGCAACCCTCCAGCCGATCTCTGCGCACATCGCGCGAGGCTCACGGCTAGGGAAGGTGCCAATTCCGTCTCGCGGCGAGATGCGCCGCGGGGAAGATGAGGAGAAAGGGCCTCGCCTCCATGGCTGTGCAGACTGTCGCCACCACCAACGGCTCCGCTGGTTCCACCGGATCCGTCGACCTGGGCCCCGCCTCCGGGCTCTCCTGCCGCGAGTGCGGCGAGCGGTTCGACCTCGGTCCGATCTTCGCGTGCGAGGTCTGTTTCGGGCCGCTCGAAGTCGCGTACGACGTGCCGAGCGGCGACCCCGAGGCCCTGCGCGAGCGGATCGAGTCCGGCCCCGAGAACATCTGGCGCTACGCCCCGCTGCTGCCCGTCCCGGCCGACGTCGCGGACAAGCCGAACCTGAACCCCGGCTGGACCAAGCTCGTCCAGGCCGACAACCTCGCCCGTGAGCTGGGCGTCGAGGCCGGCAAGCTCTTCGTCAAGGACGACTCCGGCAACCCGACGCACTCCTTCAAGGACCGCGTCGTCGCCCAGGCCCTGGAGGCCGCCCGCGCCTTCGGCTACACCACCCTCTCCTGCTCCTCCACCGGCAACCTCGCGGGCGCGGTCGGCGCCGCGGCGGCCCGCGCCGGCCTCCGCTCCTGCGTGTTCATCCCGCACGACCTGGAGCAGGGCAAGGTCGTCATGGCCGCGGTCTACGGCGGTGAACTGGTTGGCATCGAGGGCAACTACGACGACGTCAACCGCTTCTGCTCCGAGCTCATCGGAGACCCCGCCGGCGAGGGCTGGGGCTTCGTGAACGTCAACCTCCGCCCGTACTACGCCGAGGGCTCCAAGACGCTCGCGTACGAGATCTGCGAGCAGCTCGGCTGGCGGCTGCCCGACCAGATCGTCATCCCGATCGCCTCCGGCTCCCAGCTCACCAAGATCGACAAGGGGCTGCAGGAGCTGATCAAGCTGGGTCTGGTCGAGGACAAGCCCTACAAGATCTTCGGCGCCCAGGCCGAGGGCTGCTCCCCGGTGTCCGTAGCCTTCAAGGCGGGCCACGACGTGGTCAAGCCGCAGAAGCCCGACACCATCGCCAAGTCCCTGGCGATCGGCAACCCGGCCGACGGCCCGTACGTCCTGGACATCTGCCGCCGCACCGGCGGCGCGGTCGAGGACGTCACCGACGAGCAGATCGTGGACGCGATCAAGCTGCTGGCCCGCACGGAGGGCATCTTCACGGAGACCGCCGGCGGCACGACCCTCGGTGTGGCGAAGAAGCTGATCGAGGCCGGTGCCATCGACCCGTCCCTGACCACGGTCGTCGTCAACACGGGTGACGGCCTCAAGACCCTCGACGCGGTGGCGCCCACGACGGGTATGACCGCTGTCATCCGACCCAACCTGGACTCTTTCCGAGAGGCTGGCCTCGCATGAGCGTCAACGTCCGTATCCCCACCATCCTCCGCACGTACACGGGCGGGCAGGCCGAGGTTCCCGCCGAGGGCGCGACCCTGGCCGAGGTCATCGCGGACCTGGAGAAGAACCACACGGGCATCGCGGCCCGCGTCCTGGACGACCAGGGCAAGCTGCGCCGCTTCGTCAACGTGTACGTGAACGACGACGACGTCCGCTTCGAGCAGGGCCTGGAGACGGCGACGCCGGACGGTGCGGGCGTCTCGATCATCCCCGCCGTCGCCGGCGGCTGATCTCCTCCGCGTCACCCCGCGTTATCGGTATTGCCCCCTCCGCGAGAGAAGCGGAGGGGGCAATTCTGCATGGTTGAGCGCGGTAGAGTCTGGGAAGCCCCCTCCGCCGGCCGCTCGGCAATGCGTTCCCGCTCCACAAGAATGCGCCAAAGTAAGCGATCGAATTGCGTCGAAAGTGGCACTTTGCCGGGCCCGACTTGCCCCGGAATTCAATGAATTCGCATGGATCGGCCGATCGGTCCTGCCCAGATTTCTCGTCCGATTGACCTGTTGCAGAGGGCAGTTGGGCAGATACATTCAGCCGCGGTCGACGCGTTCCGGCGCACACCCCTCCTGCTGGGGTGAGGTCTGACCCGGGTCCGCGAAGTGCGGTCCTGTGCAAGGGCCAGTAATAGGGGAGTTAGGCATGGCTCAGGGCACCGTCAAGTGGTTCAACGCGGAGAAGGGGTACGGCTTCATCGCGGTCGACGGTGGTGCGGATGTTTTCGTCCACTACAGTGCGATCCAGATGGACGGATACCGCACCCTTGAAGAGGGTCAGCGAGTCGAGTTCGAGATCTCGCAGGGCCAGAAGGGTCCGCAGGCTGACATGGTCAAGCTCGCCGTCTGATCCAACTGATCCAGGCGCGTTCGGCCACCGACGCACTCACGCACGAGGGGTCCGCATCCCGACAGACCGGGACGCGGGCCCCTCGTGCTTCGTCGCGAGGTCCGCCGTGGCCCTCGCCGTGAGGGCCGCCGTGAGAGCCGCCGTGAGGGCCGCCGGGAGAGCCGCCGTGAGAGCCGCCCGCCGTGCGCCGTGAGGGCCGCCCGCCGTGCGCCGTGAGCGTGAGGCGCTTGCACTCTCCGGGGGCGAGTGCTAATCATTGGCGTTAGCACTCTCCCAGTGAGAGTGACAGAACTTGGATCGGGTCGGTGAGGTCCGCAGGCCGGGTGGGGCAAGGAACCACACGGCGCGCAGGCCGTCCGTCGCGGGCGCCGAATGCGATCCGAAGCAATCCACCCCAGTCCGGGAGGACCACTTCACATGGCCAAGATCATCGCGTTCGACGAGGAGGCACGGCGCGGTCTCGAGCGCGGGATGAACCAGCTCGCCGACGCCGTCAAGGTCACCCTTGGCCCCAAGGGTCGCAACGTCGTCCTCGAGAAGAAGTGGGGCGCCCCCACGATCACCAACGATGGTGTGTCCATCGCCAAGGAGATCGAGCTCGAGGACCCGTACGAGAAGATCGGCGCCGAGCTGGTCAAGGAAGTCGCCAAGAAGACGGACGACGTCGCCGGTGACGGTACGACCACCGCGACCGTTCTCGCCCAGGCGCTCGTCCGCGAGGGTCTGCGCAACGTGGCCGCCGGCGCCAACCCGATGGCCCTCAAGCGCGGCATCGAGAAGGCCGTCGAGGCCGTCTCCGGCGCCCTGCTCGAGCAGGCGAAGGATGTCGAGACCAAGGAGCAGATCGCTTCCACGGCCTCCATCTCCGCCGCCGACACCCAGATCGGTGAGCTCATCGCCGAGGCCATGGACAAGGTCGGCAAGGAAGGCGTCATCACCGTCGAGGAGTCCCAGACCTTCGGTCTGGAGCTGGAGCTCACCGAGGGTATGCGCTTCGACAAGGGCTACATCTCGGCGTACTTCGCCACCGACATGGAGCGTATGGAGGCGTCCCTCGACGACCCGTACATCCTGATCGTCAACTCCAAGGTCGGCAACGTGAAGGACCTCCTTCCGCTGCTGGAGAAGGTCATGCAGTCCGGCAAGCCGCTGCTGATCATCGCCGAGGACGTCGAGGGCGAGGCCCTGTCCACGCTCGTCGTGAACAAGATCCGCGGCACCTTCAAGTCCGTCGCCGTCAAGGCCCCGGGCTTCGGCGACCGCCGCAAGGCCATGCTGAACGACATCGCCATCCTCACGGGCGGCACGGTCATCTCCGAGGAGGTCGGCCTCAAGCTCGAGAACGCCGGCCTGGACCTGCTGGGCCGCGCCCGCAAGGTCGTGATCACCAAGGAAGAGACCACGATCGTCGACGGTGCCGGTGACAGCGACCAGGTTGCCGGTCGCGTCAACCAGATCCGCGCCGAGATCGAGAACAGCGACTCGGACTACGACCGTGAGAAGCTCCAGGAGCGCCTCGCGAAGCTGGCCGGCGGCGTGGCCGTCATCAAGGCCGGCGCCGCGACCGAGGTCGAGCTCAAGGAGCGCAAGCACCGCATCGAGGACGCCGTTCGCAACGCGAAGGCGGCCGTCGAGGAGGGCATCGTCGCCGGTGGTGGCGTGGCGCTGATCCAGGCCTCCTCGGTCTTCGAGAAGCTCGAGCTCCAGGGCGACGAGGCGACCGGCGCCAACGCCGTGAAGCTCGCGCTGGAGGCCCCGCTCAAGCAGATCGCCGTCAACGGTGGTCTCGAGGGTGGCGTCATCGTCGAGAAGGTGCGCAACCTGCCCGTCGGCCACGGCCTGAACGCCGCGACCGGTGAGTACGTCGACATGATCGCCGAGGGCATCATCGACCCCGCCAAGGTGACCCGCTCTGCCCTGCAGAACGCGGCCTCCATCGCGGCGCTGTTCCTCACCACCGAGGCCGTCATCGCCGACAAGCCGGAGAAGGCCTCCGCGCCTGCCGGTGGCGGCATGCCGGGCGGTGACATGGACTTCTGATCCTTCGCGGATCGGCAGTTCAGAAGCTGTACGGACCGAGGGCGGCACCCCACTCCCAGGGGTGCCGCCCTCGGGCGTTTCCCGCGGCCGTCCGTCCTCAGCGCTCGTAGTGGTACCGGCAGGCGGCGACGCGGATTTCGTCGTCGACGACCTTGTAGACGAGACGGTGTTCGTCGGTGATGCGGCGCAACCAGTAGCCCTGGAAGCCGTGCTTCAGGGGTTCGGGCTTGCCGATGCCCTCGTTGCCGTTGCGGGCGATGTCCTGGAGCAGGGTGTTGATCCGCTTGAGGACCCTGGGGTCCTGGGCCTGCCACCAGACGTAGTCCGCCCAACTGGACTCGTCCCACACGAACTTCATTCGGCAAGCTCCCGAATCGTGCCGCCGCCGCTCTCCAGGCGGTCGATGGACGCCAGCAGTCGGCGGGCGTTCTCGGGGCTGCGCAGCAGGTAGGCCGTCTCCTTCAGGGACTCGTACTCCGCGAGTGCCACGATCACCACCGGCTCGCGACCCGATCGGGTCACTATGACCTCTTCGCGGTCGTCGACCACCGCGTTGAGCGTCTCGGCGTACTTCGCCCGGGACTCGGTGTAGGTCATGGTGCGCATGGTCGACTCCCTCTGCTGTACAACATCCCGTACGTACAGGAAACTGTACGCAGGGGGTGGGGTGCGGCAAGCGCGGGGGCGCGCCGCCGACTCCCGCTGGCTCCGTTGGTGGGGCAAACCCCCCTGCCAAAACGGCAGTTGGCACCGTGGGGCCGGTCGCCCGCATGCGCGAGGGTCGTTCCATGACGATCACACGGACCTTCCGCCGCCGCCCCGGGCTCACCGTCGCCCTGACCCTGCCCGCCCTCGCGACCGCGCTCGTCGCCGTGCCCCAGCCGGCCGAGGCGACCGGTCGGCCGGACACCGCGATCCAGTGGGGGCCCTGCTCCGGAAAGGGACTCGACCCCCGCCAGGAATGCGGGACGGTCCCGGTGCCGCTCGACCACGCCGACCCGCACGGGCCCCGGATCTCCCTCGCGGTCTCCCGTATCCGCAGCGAGAAGCTGGCCGCCCGGCGCGGCACCCTGCTCCTCGTCCCCGGCGGCCCCGGCAACCCCGGCCTCCACGAGCCCTCCCGGCGCGGCATGCAGCTCCCGCTGTCCGTACGCGACGCCTACGACATCGTGAGCTTCGACCCGCGCGGCGTCGGCCGCTCGGCTCCCGTCAGCTGCGGCCTCGCGCACGACGACCTCGCCATGGAACGCCTGCGCCCCTGGCCCGCGCCCGACGGCTCCGCAGACCGCAACATGGCCACGGCCCGCCGACTGGCCGACGCCTGCGCGGCGAACGGCGGCGACGTCCTACCCACGATCAGCACCCGCAACGAGGCCCGTGACATCGACCGCATCCGGGCGGCGCTCGGCGAGGACAAGCTCTCGGCGTGGGGCGTCTCGTACGGCACCTACGCGGGGGCCGTGTTCGCGCAGATGTTCCCCCACCGCACCGACCGCTGGGTCCTCGACAGCAACGACGACCCCGACGCGAAGCGTGTCGCGCGCGGCTGGCTCGCGAACTACGCGGTCGGCGTCGAGGACTCCTTCCCCAACTTCGCAGCCTGGGCGGCGGACCCGGCGAACGAGTACCGCCTCGCCGAGACCCCCGAGGAGGTCCGGCCGATGGTTCTCGCACTCGCCGCCCGCCTCGACCGAGAGCCGATCCCGTGGCCGGACGCCAACCCCGAGGAGCTGAACGGCAACGTCCTGCGCCAGACGCTCCTGGACAGCCTCTACTCGCCGAAGCGCTTCCCCGTCGTGGCCCGCCTGATCGCCGCCGCGCGCGACGGCCTCCCGCTGCCGCCCCCCCACACCGTGCCGGACGAGGTCATGCAGAACACCGTCGCGGCCTCAGCCGCGACCCTCTGCAACGACGTGGACGCCTGGTCCGGGGACAGCCAGACGTCGTACGAGAAGGACGTGGCCGTGAGCCGCAAGCGCCACCCGCTGACGGCGGGCATGCCGGTCAACGTCATGCCGTGCGCCTTCTGGGACCTCGGGCCCACCGAACCCGCGACCCGCATCACCCCGCACGGTCCGTCCAACGTCCTCCTCGTCCAGAACGCACGCGACGTGGCCACCCCGCTCGCGGGGGCGAAGAAGATGCGGGCCGCGTTCGGGGACCGGGCCCGGATGGTGGTGGTCGACGCGGTGGGCCACGGGGCCTACGTCGACAACGGCAACGCGTGCGGGGACGCGACGGTGACCCGGTTCCTGCTCACGGGACAGCGGCCGGGGCGGGACGTGTACTGCGCGTCCTGACGCCGCCTGCTAGCCCGCGTAGTCCTTGAGCTTCTCGGTGTCGAGGGTGATGTTCACGGGGTGGGGGAGTTCGGCGGTCTCGCCGTAACCGTAGGTCCGCACGAGGTGGTAGAAGCCCTCTTTGGGCTCGCTGTGGACGACGACGGTGTGGGAGTCGCGGTCGACCAGGAGGTAGACGGGGATCTCTGCCCGCGCGTATCCGTCGCGCTTCTCGACCCGGTCACGTCGTTCGGTGTCGTAGTCGTGCGAGGTGATTTCGGCGGTCATGAGCACGCCCTCGGGGCTCGACCACTCACCGTGTCCGGCGAAGTGCCCGGACGGGACGAGGGTGCCGTCAGGGCGGCAGCGGCCCTTGCGGTAGCCCTCGATCACGAGCCCATGCTCGGGGTAGAGATCAAGGTCCGGGCGGTGCTGCATGCACTGCCGCAGCAGCCACATGAAGATCGATCCGTGGTCACCGTCGGGCACGGGCTTGACCCTCAGCTTTCCGTTGATGAATTCGAGCGTCACCGTCTCGGGGGCATTGCGGGCGAGCTCCTCGAAGTCCTCGACGGACATCTCGGGACTGTCGGCGCTGATGTGGGTCATGGCTTCGCCTCCTCCCCACCATCGTGCCCCGCTTATGGGGTGAGTGAGCTGCAGTGTCATGAAGGTGTCCTTTCGGGTGGGCGGGACGCCGCCGCGCGCGCCTCGGCCGCCAGGGCGCGGACGCGGGAGGGTGGGAGCGTCGGGGGTGGGGCCGACCGCGCTCCTCGGCAGTGGGCGCATGTGCCGGACCGCAGGTCCCCCGCCCCGGCCGGACGCCCGCACTCGCCGCATTCCAGGATGCGTACGGGGCAGGGCTTCGGCGGCGGCGCGGGCGGGAGCTTGTCGACGAGCCGGCGGCGGGCGAGGGCGGCCGGGTGGTGGACCGGGGCCGGGAGTCCGGTCGTGAGCGCGTGCACCACCTGCCGTTCGGTGGCCTCCCGCGCGAACCACTCCTCGACCAGCGGCGCGAGGGCCGTGCAGTCCGCGTGGGACAGCGACATCACCGGGTTCTCCCGTCCGAGGGCCGCGAGCAGGATGTACGCCCGTGAGCGGGTGGGCCGACGTCTGTCGGCCTCCTCGGGAGGCACGTCGCCCTTCGCGTACGCCGCCCACCATGCGTCGTTCCGCGCGGTACGGGACCACCACGTGCGGGTGACCCACTGTGTGCTGCCCGACGCCGACATCACGCATTCCAGGCCGCGCCGTAGATGACCGGCCGCGATGAGGGAGTTGAGCGCCTTGCCGACCGCCCACTGACCGTACGGGGTGTGCTTGGCCAGCGTCTTCACGGAGATGTCGCTGGTGTCCGGCAGCTTGTCGATGTACGCGGCGATGGCGGCTTCGCGGGGCCGCAGATGCGTGAAGTCGTCGGCGGTACGGGGAGGCTGGCCCGGGACCGTCCGTTTGCCGTAGCCGGGGTTGGCGAGGGGATGCGGGGCAGCACTAAAGTGGCCGTCAGCCATGGATCGAGTCCGTTTCGATCTGGTGGTGAGACCCCCGCAGGTGTTCCCGCACCGGGCGGGGGTCGTCGTTTATCGGAACGCTAGAGCGTGATGACGCTGCGTGGCAAGTCGGTCACCGTGCAGGGTGGGAGGGTGGGGTGAGGCCCATCCACCCATTCCTCTCAAGAGCGCTCGACTCTCGTAACTTGAGCTCCGGGAAACGGGGTTATGCCGTCTCGAGGTTTGTGACGAAGGCGGACCAGGCGGCGGCCGGGAAGACCAGGCGCGGGCCGTCCGGGTTCTTGGAGTCGCGGACGGGGACGATGCCGGGGTGGGCTGTGGCGACCTCCACGCAGTTGCCGCCGCTGCCGTCGCTGTAGCTCGACTTGAGCCAGACTGCCGTCGTCAGGTCGTACTCAGGGCTGCTGGTCTTCATGCGTGTAATCCTCCGCCACTGACTCGATCAGGGCCAAGGATGATTCCGGCGACAGTGCGCTGGCCCCGAGCAGATCGTAGGCCAGCTGATGGCGGGTGACCGTGGCCGGACAATCCTCCAACTGGCCAGTGCCCGGGCCCTCCAGATAGGCGAGTGGGGGTGCGTCATGGAAGGTCATCAGCTTGAGAGCGCCGCCCATCGATGCGTGCGCTCCCGCGTCGAAGGTCAGCACTTGCACGATGATGCGATGGCGTCGTGCCAGCCCCGCCACATGTCGCAGGGCCTCAGCCGTCACGGCCTTGTCGCCCACCTTCCGACGTAACACCGCCTCGTCGAGCACCGCCCACAACAACGGTCTTGTGGGATCGGCCAGCAGGCGCGCACGGTCGAGCCTCGCCTCCACCAGGTCATCGATGACCTCCTCCGTCGCCGTCGGCTGGTATGCCCGGAACACCGCCCGTGCGTACGCCTCCGTCTGCAAGAGACCAGGAATCAGCAGCGGCGCGTACTCCCTGATCGTCTCCGCCATCGCCTCCGCCTCCGCCGCCTCCGCGAAGTGGTCGGGATACCGCGACTTGCCGGACACCTCGCAGTTGCGCGCGAAGAAGTCGTCCGTGTCCAACACCTCGTCCAGTTGGACCGCGTGCTCGCGGAGAATGCGGCGCGTGCCCGCCTCCATCTGGCCGATGTACGAGCCGCTCACGAACAGCGGGCGGCCCAACTCGTCCTGCGTGAGGCCGGCTTTCATGCGGGCGTGGCGCAGTTCCGCGCCGAGCAGCGCTCTGGGAGACGTGGACGGGCCGAGATCCTTGGGTCCGGGCATGGTGCAACTCCTGGATCAGCAGGTCGCGTTGTTGGGCCACCGTCTCTTCCCAGGCTAGCGACCCCCGGACACGCTGGGTGAGGAAAGCGAACACTCAGTGGTGGAGGTGCCAGGCATGGGGCAGGTCGTGCGTTCGGCGGAGCGGCTGCGGGCCGCCGAGGAGGTGGTCGCCCAGCTCCGGGACGGGCTCGGCATCGTGTCGGTGACACTGCCGTCGCTGCGGGTCGACCCCGTCTCGCTGGCGAGCGAGATGCCGTATCCGCTGCTGGACCTGGGGCGTTGCAACCTCGACACGGCACTGCGGCTGGCCGCCGTCCTGCAGGGGCTGGAGAAGTGACGGCCGACGTCCCGGAGCTCGGGGAGTACGCCGTCGACATGCGCGACGGGCGGGTGGGCGTGGTGATGGGGTGCGTCGGGACGTACGTGCAGCTGCGCCCGCCGGGCGGAGGCCGGGAGTGGGACTGCCCGCCCGGGGACGTACGGCCTGCCCTGCCCGGGGACGTCCTGCGCGCCCGGGTGCGGGAGCGCAACGCGGCGGGACGGCTGCCGTAGCGGTCAGGAGTTGCGCCAGAGCTGTGCCGTGTCCGAGGGATTGCAGGAGGCCGACTCGAAGCCGATGGAGCTGGGCATCGCCAGGCAGATCTTGTCGGCGACGTTCTGCAGGGTGTGGCCGCTCGGCTTCGTCGCGGTGGTCTGCCATGCCTGGGCTTCGGAGCCGTTGCAGTCCACGATCGCGACCCCCGCGTAGCTCCGGGATTCGATGCAACGGCCGGTGCCCCGGCTGACCAGCCGGAAGGTGGTGCCCGAGATCGGTTCGTACGTCCACCGGTAGTTCATGGTGGTCCCGTTGCCCGACGGCGCGCCGCACACCGAGTTGGAGACGGAAGAGCCCGAGTAGGCGGAGTACGAGTCGGCCAGGCACCGGCCCGTCGCGGCACCCTTGAGGAGGTACGTCCCCGAGGGCGCGGGCTGCGCCGGGGGCTTGGCCCCGGCTGAGGTGCCGGAGTCGCCCGAGCCGCTCGAACCGCCGGAGCCTGAACCGCCGGTGACGGTCGAGCCTCCGGCGGCGCTTCCGGCGCCGGCGTTTCCCGTGCCGTCGTTCCCGCCACCGCCGGGGGCGCCCGGGGAAGCGGGCGACGAGCTCGATCCCGGCTTGGGACCCGGAGGGCGGGACGACGGCGGCGTGGGCTTCGGGGACTGCCCTCCTCCCGCCGACCCGGAGGGCGAGACGACGGCCGTAGGGGTCGAGCCGCCGGGGCCCGCGGCCTCGGAAGAGCCCTCCCAGGGAGCGAGGGCGATGGTGAGGGTCGTGCCCACGACGACCACGACGGGCATCGCGAAGAACAGCACGCGGGTGCGGCGTTCGCGCGGCTTGCGGGGAGTGGTGGCGCTCGCCTCGGGCGCTGCGGGCCCGCTCGCGGGCGCAAGGGGCGCGTGAGCCGGCGACTCCGGCTCGGGCCCGACCGCCGGCGGCGGGTTCGCGGCGAAGGCGGCCCGCTCGGTGATCCGGTCCATGACGTCCGGGGGCCAGGGCGAGGTCGTCGCGGCCGGCACGTGACCTCGGGCGCGGTCGAACAGCTCGGCCGCCGTGGGCCGTTGGGCGGGATCCTTGGCGAGGCACGACTCGACGACGGCCGACAGCCCGGGGTCGGTGTCGGGCAGCCGGCCGAGGTCGGCATCGGTGTGGACGATGCGGTAGAGCAGGCCGGGCCCGGACCCGTCGCCGAACGGCGGACGTCCGTTCGCCGCGTACAGCAGCAGGCTGCCGAGCGCGAACACGTCCGCCGCGGGGGACAACCGGCGGTCGGCCACGGCCTGTTCCGGTGCCATGTACGCCGGTGTGCCGATGACCATGCCCGTCCGCGTCAGCCTGCTCTGGTCGGCCGCCCGCGCCACGCCGAAGTCGATGAGCGTCAGGCCGTCGAGAGTCAGCATGACGTTGGAGGGCTTCAGGTCGCGGTGCACCATGTCGACGGCGTGCACGGCGCGGAGGCCGTCCGCCGCGTCGCGCAGCAGCCGCCAGAGACTGTCGGCCGGCAGCGGGCAGCCGTGCAGGCGCAGCGCCTCGCTCAGGGTGATTCCGGGGATGTACTCCGTGGCGAACCACGGCGGTTGCACGACGCGGTCACTGGCGAGCAGCCGCGCGCTGACCCCGGCGGGCAGCCGCGCCAGGTTGTCGAGCTCGTGCCCGAAGTGGCGCAGGAAGTCGTGGTCCTCGGCGAGGGCGGGCAGCACCTGCTTGACCGCGGCGTACTGCCCCGCCGCCGTACCGAGGTAGACCCGGCCCATGCCGCCCGAGCCGAGGACGCCGAGAAGGGCGAACGAGCCGATCCGCCGCGGATCCGACGGCTCGAGAGGCTTCGCCCCGCTGGCGCTCACATCAGAGTGATCTTCTAATCCCCCGTGCATGGCCGACAGGCTAGCGGAGAGCGGACCGGTCTCCGCATCCTCCTCAGGAGTCGGGACGGGCCGGCCGGCGCCGCCCCAGCGCCACGGCGACGACGAGGTACGGCACGGCCAGCAGCGCGAAGACCACACCGTGCGACGCGCGCGGCGACAGCGCCGCGTAGGCGCCGTAGGCGGCCAGGGAGGCCAGGCTCGTGCCCAGGCCGGTCAGCGAGGTGACCGTCGCGCGGCTCGGCCCGGTGATCGCCGCCTGGAGGCGTACGTCGGCGAGCACGTCCGCCAGTTGGAAGACGAGGAACGCGGCACCGACCAGCACGAAACCGGAGGGCCTGCCCGACAGGGCGCCCGCCGCGAGCGCGCACGCCGCGGCGGCGACCAGCGTGCCGAGCGCACGTGGGGAGAGCCGTTCGCCTGCCGTCACCAGCAGCGAGCCGAGCGTCACGCCGACCCACGCCACCAGCACGAGCAGTGGAACGGTCTCGGTCGCGACCCCCGTGGAGGCGGCGAGCAGCGGCAGGTACTCGTCGAGCGCTCCCCACAGCGAGGTGATCACGACGGCGAGCAGCATCGCGTGCCGGACGGGCCGGCTGCCGCGCACCTCGGACAGGCCGGCCCGCAGCGTCGCCAGGTAGCCGGGCTCCTCCGCGCCCTCGGGGCGGGTGCGGTCCCGGTGCTCGGGCAGCGTCGCGCCGACCGCCGCGCACAGCACGCAGGCGGCGATGCTCACGCCCCACACCAGGGCGTGCCCGCCGACGACGAGGGCGGGGGCGGCGGCCGCGGTGGCGGTGGCCGCCGCGGCCATGCTCACGGCGGCCGCCCTGCCCATGAGCCGGCCGTACCGGTCGGCGGCGCCGAGCCGTTCGAGCTCGTCGTGGACCAGGGCCTCCATCGAGCCCGAGCGCAGGGATCCGCCGACGGCCCAGAGCGTGAAGCCGGCGGCGTACGCGGCGTACGACGGGGTGACGGCCCACAGCGCGAAGCCGGCGGCGGACAGCAGCGGACCGGCGACCATCATGGCCCGGCGCGAGACGGCGTCGGCCCAGACGCCCGACGGGACCTCCACCAGCAGGCCGACGACGCACCAGACGGCGAACAGGGACGAGATCTCGGCGGTGGTCAGGCCGTTCTCGGCGAACAGCAGCGCGTACAGCGGGTAGAGCAGGACGAAGTCCTCGAGGCCCGCGTAGGCGTAGAGCCTGCGCGCGAGGGCGCGGACGCGGGGGTCGGGGGAGCCGGAGGAGACCGGCCGGCCGGACGGGCACGGCGAAGCGGTGAGCATGGTGTGTGGTCCTTCTGCGGAACGGACGGGGACGCCGGGTGCTCACCCGCGCGGCGGCCCGCGACAGCCCGTTCCGGGACCTGCTGCCGTGGATCAATGTCGTCGTCGGCTCATACGGTCGAGGGTACGCCGCTGCGTGTCCGGCGGCTCCCCGTTTTCGCGTCCCGCGGCATCTGCCGTGATGCGGCCGGGAGTTGACTCTTCCCCGGGATCCAGCAAGATCGTCACCCGGCATCACTCACCGCAGGGAGGAATCCGGCGTGACCTTCGGGGGACAGAATCCGTACGGCCCGACGTGGCAGCCGAACGGGGGCCCGCCGCCGCCCACCGTGCCGCCGCCGTATGTGCCGCCGCACCCCTGCGTGCCGCCGCCGTACGTGCCGCCTCCCTCGCCGTACGGACCACCGCCGTACCGGCCGCCCGCCACCACGCTGTGGCAGCGGTTCCGCGAGGACGAGTGGCCGCCGCTGCGGGAGGTGATGAGCCGTCTCCCGGTTCCCGGCTGTGCGTGGGTCGCGATCCTCTTCTGCGTCTGGCCGGTGCTCTTCATGGTGATCTGCTACCCGGTCGCCCGCTCGGCGCGGCGGACGGCCCGCTCGGTCTTCCCCGTGCACAGCCACCGCCGCATCCAGGACCCGGACGCCCTGCGGGTGCAGAAGATCCGCGCCTGGATCGCGCTCGCCGCGTCCTTCGCCATCCTGGTCGCGTACGGCACCGAGGCGGACTGGTCGCAGGCGCAGGACCAGGCGCTCTTCCGGCTCGCGGTCACGCCCTGGCTGCTGCTGCTCACCGCCCCCGTCGTGATCGCCGTCCTGTTCCGCCTCGCGCCCGCCCACGCGCGGGCGGCGATGCGCGCGCGGGTGCGGCCCGCCGTCCGCCTGGCGCTGCGGTACTTCGGCGCCTTCACGGCGGTGCCGATCCTGTTCGCCGGGGTCATGTTCCTCAGCCGGGCCCTGCCCGACGGCGTGCTCAGCACGCTGCTCACCTTCGCGCTGCTCCTGCCCGTCCTGTGGGTGCTGTTCTTCGTCGCCTTCGCTTCGTCGACGGTCGTCCGGGGCGCGTTCGACACCGCCGAGATCCATGCCGCGCTCCCCGCCCTGCTGACGGGCGTGCTGGTGTGGGAGCTCGCGGCGATCAACCTGGTGACGGCCGGCATGCCGCCCGGCCCGCCGCTCGTCCAGATCTGTGCCGTGATCGGCGGCCCGGCGTCGGTGTCGGCGGTGGCGTGGTGGGAGATCGACCGCCTGCGCACCCGGTACGGAGTGACGCTGCGGGGGCAGGGTGCGTGAGGCGCGATGATTTTCGAACGGCCCGGCAGTCTCTTCTGCCGTACCCACCACAGTGAGGAACAGGAGCGAGTCCCGTGCGCATAGTGACAGTTGAGTTCATGAGCCTGGACGGCGTCGTGCAGGCGCCTGGCGGTCAGGGTGAGGACACCGACGGCGGCTTCGCGCACGGAGGTTGGACGCATCCGTTCTTCGACCCGGAGGTCGTGGGCGGCACCTTCGACGACGCGCTGTCCAAGGCCGAGGCGCTGCTGTTCGGGCGCCGCACGTGGCGGACGATGGCCGCGGCGTGGCCCGACCGCGCCGGTGACCCGTTCGCCGACCGGATGAACTCCCTCCCGAAGTACGTCGTCTCGCGCACGCTCGGCGACGACGAGCTGACGTGGGACAACACCACGCGCATCCCCGGCGACGAGGCCGTGGCCCGGATCCGGAAGCTGCGCGAGGCCGACGGCGGCGACCTGCTGGTCATGGGGAGCTCCGAACTGGCGCGCACCCTCCTGGGCGAGGGTCTGGTCGACGAGCTCCGGCTCATGATCATGCCGGTGCTCCTCGGCGGCGGGAAGAAGATCTTCCCCGACGACGGTGCGCTGCGGACGCTGGAACTGGTCTCCACGGTCACCAGCGGTACGGGCGTGAACGTGTGCACCTACCGGCCGGTGGCGAAGGCGTAGTCCGGGCGGGCCCGTTCGAGGGGGAAGGGACCCGGCTTCACGCGCGGGTGAAGCCGCCCGGTTCACTCGCGGGTGAAGGTGCCCAGGCCGTTCGTGTCGAGGCTTTCCACCTTCACCCGCGACGCCTGTCCGTCGTCGCCGACGGTGAACGTGACGCCCGTGCGGCCGACCGCGTTCTCACCCACTGTCTCGAAGCTGAACGTGTCACCGCTGTAGTGGGTGAGCGCGAACCGCAGGGGCTTCCGCCCCAGATGCAGTGACAGCGCGCCGTCGTCGGCGGTGACCGTCAGCGGGCCGTAGTAGTCGTTGCGGTACGTCCCGGTGTACACGTCGTCGGCCCTCGCGTCGGCGGCGCCCGACGGCGGCTTCGTGTAGTCGGTGGGGGAGCGGCCCGCCTGCTCCTCCTTCTCGTAGACCTGGCCGATCAGGGACAGCCAGTCCTGCGTCGGCCCGCCCTGCTGTGCCGTGTCGAAGAAGTTGAAGGCGACGGAGTCGGCGAGACCCACCGGGCTGCCGTTGGTGAGGACGACGATGCCGAGCTGCTCGGCAGGCAGCATCGTCACGCTGGTGTTCGCGCCGAGCCCGAACGCGCCCGAGTGGCTCAGGCGCAGACGGCCCTGGTCGTCGTAACTGACGTTCCAGCCGAGGCCGTAGAAGCCGGCCCGGTCCGTCGGGGGCGCGGGCGGCTGGGAGACGATCTCCGGAAGGTGGGTGCGCTGCAACTGCTCGGCGGGGACGATCTGCTCGCCCGCGAGCTTGCCGTTCGCGAGTTGCAGGCGGAGCCACCGCGTCATGTCACGGGCCGTGGAACTGACCCCGCCGGCCGGGGACTGGGCGTCGGCGTCGCGGACGAACTTCGCCTCCCAGTGGCCCTGCGCGTTCTCGACGTGGGTGACCGCCTTGTTCGCGGCCTTCTCGTAGTCGGCGAAGGACGAACTGGTCGCCGTCATGCGGGCCGGCCGGTACAGCGAGTCCTCGGCCAGCTTCTCCCACGTCGTGTCCTTCGCGTCGGCGACCGCCTCGGCCGCCGCGGTGAAACCGAAATTGGTGTACGCGTAGCTCGCGCGGAATGGCGACAGAGGTTCGAACCGCAGGTGGCCGAGGATGTACTGCTGGTCGTAGCCGAGGTCTTCGAGCAGGTCACCCGCGTGGTCGGGCAGCCCGCTGCGGTGGGACATCAGATCGGCGACCGTCACGTGCCGCGTCACCCACGCGTCCTTGAGCGCGAAGTCGGGCAGATGCCGGGTCACGGGGGTGCCCCAGTCAAGGGCCTTGTCGCCCACCGCGTCGGCGACGACGGTCGAGGCGACCGGCTTCGACAGGCTGGCGAGCTGGAACACCGTGTCCGGGGACACGGCGCCCGCCTTGCCGACCTCACGCTCGCCGAAACCCTTCAGGTACACGACCTTGTCCTTGTGGACGACGGCGACGGCGACACCCGGTACGCCGGTCTTCTCCATGCCCGCCCGGATCTGCCCGCCGAGCTTCGCGACGGCGTCGGCCACCTGCTTGTCCGTGATCATCGGGGCGACGGCCCGGGGGGCGGCAGCGGAGCGGGGCGGCGGGCCGGCCGCGGCCGTCGTCGCCGTCGTGGCGTACGTCGCCGCCAGGACAGAGGCCAGACCTGCCGCGACGTACACGCGTGGCCTGCCCCTGCGGTGCCTTCCGTACCGTCGGACACCCATGCGTTCCATTCAACGCCCGGCGGCTGCCTCTGTCGCGCGGGGCGGTTCCGGGTACGCCGTGAGGGGAGGGCGCTGGTCCGGGCGGCGGGCCCACAGCAGCGCGCCCGCGCACAGGACCGCGCCGCCCAGGAGCCACGCGGGCGGGCCGGCCGGCAGGGCGCCCGCGACCACACCCGCCAGCGCGCCGACCGACTGGAGCGCGAGGGACCGCACGGACAGGGCCGTGGCGCGGACTGCGCTGTCGACGCGGTGGTGCAGCAGGTCGTTCTCGTTGGGTCCCGCCGAGCCGAGGCCCAGGTAGATCAGGCCGTAGCCGAGGGCGGCGAGCGCGAGGGCCACCGGTCCGTCCGACGCGGCGGTCGCGCCGAGCAGGATCAGACCGGCGGCGCTCAGCCCGATGCTCGCGAGCACCGCGTGTTCGCCGCTGCCCGTCACCCGGGCCGCAAGGGGCGCGAAGTGGCTGCCGATCGCGGTGCAGACGAACCCCGCGCAGGCCAGGGCCGCGAACAGCACGGCACCGGACTCGGGCGCGCCCGTCAGGCCGGCGGCGCGGCCCGGGGTGAGCAGTTCGACGGTGGCCAGGCCGGCACCGGCCGCGCCCGCCGTCATCAGGAGACGCCGGACCAGGGCGTCCCCCGCCCCCAGACGCAGTCCGCCGAGCACGGTGGCGGGTACGCCGCGGAGCACGGCGCGCAGCGTGGTGCGGGGCCGGGGCGGCTCGGGGAGGGCGAGCAGCACGTACGCGACGTAGCCGGCGCCGAGGGCCGCGCCGAGCAGGGCCGGGGCGGAGAGCGGCAGCAGCACGCCGCCGGTGGCCGCGCCGAGGTCGGGGCCGAGGCGGAGGAGGAGCGGCAGCCCGCCGCCGACGAGGGTTCCGGCGGCCAGCGCGGCGGCGGAGGCGGTGCCCGCGCGGGCGAGCCCGGTGCGCAGTTCGGCGCCCGGACCGGAGTGGGCCTGGACCGTGTCGACGTACCACGCCTCCGCGGGGCCGCTGGACAGGGCGCGGCCCGAGCCCATCAGGAGCATGGCGACGGCGAGCGTCCAGACGGTGGTGCCGAGCGCGAGCACGGTGAGGGCGGCGGCGTTGAGCAGCCCGGCGGTGGCGAGGACGGGCCGGCGGCCGACGACGTCGGCGAGGCCGCCGGTGGGCAGCTCCATGACGGAGACGGTGACCGAGTGGACGGCGAAGAGCGCGGCGACGACGGCGAGGCTCATGCCGCGCTCGGTCATCAGCAGGACCTGGGAGGGGATGTAGAGGCCGACCGGGAGCCAGAAGAGCCCGGTGGCGGCGACGAAGCGACGGCGTGCGGAACGGGGGTCGAGAACCGTCACGGGTGCTCCTCCCCGGCGAGGGGCAGGGCCCGCCGGCGCCGCTCCCGGCCGTTGCGGCTGCCGGCCTCGTCGATGAAGGCCTGCTGGGCGAGGACGCGCAGGTGGTAGCTGGTCGACGCGGACGACTCGCCGGTGCGCAGGGCGAGTTCGCCGGCGGCGGCGGGGTCGTCCTGCCGCAGCATCCCGGGCAGCCGGATGGGCAGCGGGTGCGTGAGCACCTTGAGGGCGGGGCCGTCCTGCCGGGGGTCGAGGACGCGGCGGCGGAGCGGTATGTCGTCGGGCACGGGGTGAGAGTAGTTCGCTACGCGAGCCCGGTTGCGGGGCTCTGCCCCGGACCCCGCTCCTCAAGCGCCGGAGGGGCTGCGATGGGCGCGGACCGGTCCGCCAGCGCCGCGCGCAGGTGGCCGTTCGAGCGGGTCAGCAAGGCGGACGCCGTGCCCGCGTCGACTCCCCCCAGAATCACCAGGATCGCGTTCTTCACCTCTCCTCCCGTCGCCTCGAGCGCCGCCTCGATCTCCTCGTCCGCCGCCCCCGTCGCCAGCGACACGATCCGCCGGGACCTCGCCCGCAGCTTGTCGTTCGACGCGCGCACGTCCCACCATCAGGTTTCCGTACGTCTTGCCGAGGCGGATCATCGTGATCGTCGAGATCATGTTGAGGACCAGCTTCTGCGCCGTGCCCGCCTTCAACCGCGTCGAGCCCGTGAGCAGTTCGGGACCGACCACGACCTCGACGGCGTGGTCCGCCGCCGCGCCCAGCGCGCTCGCCGCGTTGCAGGACAGGCCGATCGTCAGCGCGCCCAGCGATCGCGCGTGCTCCACCGCGCCGATCGCGTACGGCGTGCGGCCCGACGCGGAGATGCCGACCACCGTGTCGTCCTCGGTCACCTTCAGCGCGTCCAGGTCCGCCGCCGCCAGCTCCTTGCTGTCCTCCGCACCCTCGACCGCCGTGAACATCGCCGTCGGGCCGCCCGCGATCAGGCCCGTGACCTCCGACGGGTCCGTGTTGAACGTCGGCGGGCACTCGCTGGCGTCCAGGACACCGAGGCGACCCGCCGTGCCCGCCCCCGCGTAGATCAGCCGGCCGCCTCGGGACATGCGCTCGGCCGTGGCGTCGATCGCGGCGGCGATGACGGGCAGTTGGGCGGCGACGGCGGCGGGGACGGTCTCGTCCTCGCCGTTCATGAGGCGCGCGATCTCCAGCGTCGGCAGCCGGTCGATGTCGGAGAGCTCGGGACGGAACGCCTCCGTCGTGAGCGTGGCGAGCTGGGCGCGGAGTTCACCGTAGGTGGGGGTCATGAGGAGCGGCTCTGCTTTCTCGGGACGTACGGCGTGTGGGGGGTCAGCGGGTGCGCGGGCTGTGGCGGTGCGCGAGAGCCTCGTACGACGCGGCGAGGGCAGGCGCCGCCGACTCGTACGTGCGCTGTGCCACGCCGATGAACAGGCAGTCGACGACCAGTAGTTGGCTGGTGCGGGAGGACATCGCGGCCGGGCGCAGTTCGCTCTCGCGCGCGGTGGAGGTCGTGAGGATGTGGTCGGCGTACTGCGACACGGGGCCGTCCGGGCGGCCGGTGATCGCGATCGTCGTGGCGCCCCGGTCGAACGCCACCCGCAGCGGCTCGATCACGTCCCCCGTCGAGCCGGAGTGCGTGATGGCGACGGCGACGTCGCCGGAGCGCAGCTGCACGGCGTTGGTCACCGCGAGGTGCGGGTCGCTGTGCGCGTGCGCGATCAGGCCGATGCGCAGCAGCTTCTGGGCGAGGTCCATGCCGACGAGGGAGGAGGCGCCGACGCCGTAGATGTCGATGCGGCGGGCCGTGGCCGCGGCGGCCACGGCCGCGCCGAGCTGCACGGTGTCGAGGCCGGCGGCGGTGTCGGCGAGCGTCTGCTGCTCGTCGTACGCGAGCTTGGCGACGACGTCCCCGATCGGGTCGTCGACGGCGATGTCGGTGGTGAGGGCGGGCGCGCGGCCCGACTCCTGGTGGGCGGCGAGACCGGCGAGCGCGAGGCGCAGATCGCGGTAGCCGGGGTAGCCGAGGAGGCGGGCGGTGCGGACGACGGTCGCCTCGCTGGTGCCCGTGAGCTCGGCGAGTCCGGTGACCGTGAGGGCGGCGCAGCCTGCCGGATCGTCGGCGACGGCTTCGGCGACCCGCTGCATGGAGCGGGTCATGGACGGCGAGAGCGTGCGCACCTTCGCCGCGAGGGCGGCGGGAGGGGGAACCTCCCGTGTGCCGGGAGCGGCGGGGAAGGGTGCCTCACCGCTGAAAATTTCCTTCACTGGATTGGTCACATCTGAAAGATATTTTCGTATTTCGGGTGCCGTCAAGACCCGGAGACAATGGGGACATGGATCGGACGAACCCACTGGAACAGGCACTGCACGCCGCCCGCGCGCTGGTGCTCGCCGACCTCGCCGCCCGCGACGTGGCCGACGCCGGTGTCGTGTCGCTGGTCGAGGAGGCGGTGTCGCACCGCCGGTGGTGGGCCGAGCAGTGGCCCGAGGGCGTCGCGTACGTCGCGGGGCTCGTCGCCCAGGACGTCCAGGACGCTCTGCTGGAACGGCACGGCCGCTGGCCGCTGTGCCCTGTCTGCGACGCGGGCGACCCGCACGCGCTGGAGATCGAGCCCGAACTGGGGGCGGACCCGCACTGGGTGTGCGGCAAGGCCGGGGTCGTGGTGGCGCCGGTGGGCGGCCTGCGGTGACGGTCTACATCGACCCGCCGAGCTGGCCGGGCCACGGCCGCATGTGGTCGCACATGGTCAGCGACGTGTCCTTCGACGAACTGCACGCGTTCGCCGAGTCGATCGGCTGCCCGCGCCGCGCGTTCGAACGCGACCACTACGACGTGCCCTCGCACCGGTACGCGGACGCGGTGGCGGCGGGGGCGGTCGAGATCGGTTCCAAGGAGCTCGTACGCCGCCTGACCGACGCGGGCCTGCGCAGGCCCAAGAACCGCCCGTCCGCCTAGGGCCTGTCGTCAGGCGTGCTCGGTCAGGGCCGCCGCGCCCCGCGGGTCCGCGGCCGAGCCCGTCACCAGACGGGACCTGCTGTGCAGCCGCAGCGACACGGCGACGAGCGCGATCGCCACGACGGTCATCGCCGCGCCCGCCCACGCCGTCGACGCGAAGCCGAGGTCCGCGTCGATGACCGTGCCGCCGAGCCACGGGCCGCCCGCGTTGCCCCTCACGACGCGGCCAGCAGTTCCAGCTCCACCGTGAGGTTGTGGCGGGCGGGCTCCTCCCACTCGCGCGCGCCGTACGGGGTGTGGAACAGGCGCGGCAGCCGCAGCAACTGGCGCAGCACCGCCGCCCGCCCGTCGCGGAACGCCTCCTCGGGGACGAACGCGTACTCCTCGCGCACCGCCGCCGCATAGGCCGCGTACGCCTCCGGGGCCGCGGCCAGGATCGCCAGATCGGCGTCGCACAGGACCTGGCCGTTGCGGTCGTCGCCGGCCGGGTCGTGCGTGACGGTGAGGCGGACGAGCCGGGCGACCTCGGCGGTGGCACCGGCGCTCACCCCTGCCTCGGGAAGGGCACGCTCGGCGAGCCGGGCGGAGCGCTCCTCGTTCTCGGAACGGTCCGGCAGGTACACCGCGTCGTGGAACCAGGCCGCGAGACGCACGAGGTCGGGGTCGGCGGCGTGGGAGGCCAGGGTGTCGACATGGTCCAGCACCGCGATGAGATGCGCCGTGGTGTGGTAGCGCCGCTGCGGTTCGGCCCAGCGGCCGAGGAGGTTGTCGGCGTAGGGCACGGGATCGGGCCCGTCCGCCCCTTTGCGGACGGCGATGAGGGCCTGGGTCCAGCGGGCACGGAGATCGGCGGCGGCGTCGCTCATGTGCCGACTCTAGAGTGGCTCCCGCGCGGAGCGGCACGGGCGGGGCCCCGACCCGGCTGACGTACGGACGCCCATGCGGTTGGCTGGGCGGCATGGAATGCGTACGAGACGCCGAACTGCCCGGGCTTCTGCTGCGCACCGAGCGCGACGCCCTGACCAGGGCCCGGAAGACGGTGCCGCTGCTGGCCCTGCTCGACGGGCGCGACGAGCCCCTCGTCCTCGGCGCCGACAGCCCGCAGCCCGCCCGCTACACCGGCGACGCGGCCACCCTGATCAGGCTGTACGCAGGGAGGCCGCTCACCGGGACGCGGTACGGACTGACGGGTGCGACGGAGCGGGAGCTCCTCATCTTCGACTGAGGGGGAGGGGCTTCACCCGGCCGCCTTGAAGCTGCGGAGTCGGAGGGAGTTGCCGACGACGAACACGGAGGAGAAGGCCATCGCGGCTCCGGCGATCATCGGGTTGAGGAGGCCGGCGGCGGCGAGGGGGAGGGCCGCGACGTTGTAGGCGAAGGCCCAGAACAGGTTGGACTTGATGGTCCCGAGCGTCTTGCGGGAGAGACGGATGGCGTCGGCGGCGGCGTTGAGGTCGCCCCGTACGAGGGTGAGGTCGCCGGCCTCGATGGCGGCGTCGGTGCCGGTGCCCATGGCGAGTCCGAGGTCGGCCTGGGCGAGTGCGGCGGCGTCGTTGACGCCGTCGCCGACCATGGCGACGCTGCGGCCCTCGGCCTGGAGGCGCTTGACGACGTTCACCTTGTCCTCGGGCATGACCTCGGCGACGACCTCGTCGATGCCGACCTCCTTCGCCACGGTCTCGGCGACGGCCTTGTTGTCGCCGGTGAGCAGGATCGGGGTGAGGCCGAGGGCGCGCAGCCGCCGGATGGCTTCGGCGCTGGTGTCCTTGACGGCGTCGGCGACCTCCAGGACGGCGCGGGCCTCGCCGTCCCAGGCGACCGCGATCGCCGTGCGGCCGGCGGCCTCGGCCTCGTGCTGGGCGCGGGCCAGGTCGGCGGGCAGTTCCATGGCCCACTCGGCGAGGAGCTTGGTCCGGCCGACGAGGACGGCGTGGCCGTCGACGATGCCCTGGACTCCGAGGCCGGGGATGTTGGCGAAGTCCTCGGGGGTGGGCAGGGGGCCGACCTGGTCCAACGCCCCGGTCGCGACGGCCTGGGCGATGGGGTGCTCGGAGGCGTGTTCCAACGCGCCCGCCAGCCGCAGGACTTCGGTCTCGGTGGTGGTGCCGGCGGTGTGGACGGTGAGCAGGGTCATCCTGCCGGTGGTGACGGTGCCGGTCTTGTCGAGGACGATGGTGTCCACCTTGCGGGTGGTCTCCAGCACCTCGGGTCCCTTGATCAGGATGCCCAGCTGGGCGCCGCGGCCGGTGCCGACCATGAGCGCGGTCGGCGTGGCCAGGCCCAGGGCGCAGGGGCAGGCGATGATCAGGACGGCGACGGCGGCGGTGAAGGCGGCGGTCCAGCCCGCGCCGTTGCCGAGCCAGAAGCCGAGTGTCGCGAGGGCGAGGCCGATGACGACGGGGACGAAGACGGCGGAGATCCTGTCGGCGAGCCGCTGGGCGGCGGCCTTGCCGTTCTGCGCGTCCTCCACCAGCTTGGCCATGCGGGCGAGCTGGGTGTCGGCGCCGACGCGGGTGGCCTCGACGACCAGGCGGCCGCCGGCGTTCAGGGTCGCGCCGGTGACGCCGTCGCCGACGGTGACCTCCACGGGAACGGACTCGCCGGTGAGCATAGAGGCGTCGACGGCGGAGGCGCCCTCGACGACGGTGCCGTCGGTGGCGATCTTCTCCCCGGGACGCACCAGGAACCGGTCCCCCACCTGGAGTCCGGCCGTGGGGATCGTCTCCTCCCGGCCGCCGCGCAGGACCGTGACCTCCTTGGCGCCCAGTTCCAGCAGCGCCTTGAGGGCGGCCCCCGCCTTGCGCTTGGAGCGGGCCTCGAAGTACCGCCCGGCCAGGATGAACGCGGTGACCCCGGCGGCCGCCTCCAGGTAGATGTTCCCGGCGCCGTCGCTGCGGCCGATCGTCAGCTCGAAGGGGTGCGTCATGCCGGGCGTGCCGGCGGTCCCGAAGAACAGGGCCCACAGCGACCACAGGAACGCTGCCGAGGTGCCGACCGAGATCAGGGTGTCCATGGTGGCCGCGCCGTGGCGGGCGTTGGTGAACGCGGCGCGGTGGAAGGGCCAGGCGGCGTAGGTGACGACCGGGGCGGCGAGGGTGAGGCTGAGCCACTGCCAGTACTCGATCTGCAGGGCCGGGACCATCGCCATCGCGATGACGGGCACGGAGAGCACCACGGCCGTGATCAGGCGCTGGCGCAGGGGTGCCAGTGCGTCGCTCTCCGGTGCTTCACCACTCTCCTCGGGAGTGACCCGGGGCGGGGCGGGCTCGTGGGCGGTGTAGCCGGTGGCCTCGACGGTCACGATCAGGTCCGCGACCTCGGTGCCGTCGGCGAAGGTGACCTTCGCCTTCTCGGTCGCGTAGTTCACGGTCGCCTCGACGCCGTCCATGCGGTTCAGCTTCTTCTCGATACGCGCCGCGCACGAGGCGCAGGTCATCCCGCCGATGGCGAGTTCGACCTCGCGTGCTGCGGTGGTGGCCGGGTGGGCGGCTGCGGTCGGCATTCCTGCTCCTCATCGACGGGGTGATACCCCAGGGGGGTATCTTCGGCTCACCTCTTGTATACCCCCTGCCCGTAAGAGGCGCAAGGGGTGAGGGTCGGCGTGACCGGGGAACCCGGGTGCCGGAGTGCGGTGTGCGGCTGCCGTGAGGGTGCGATGGGTACTAGGCTGGGATATTGGACTAGACCTCTCGGCCCGAAGGGGCCGGGTACCGCCGCAGCCGTCTCTCCTGGAGGAATGGGCCCATGAGCAACCGTGCACTCCTGGAGGTGATCGCCCTCGACGCGGAGGACGCGGTCGCAGCGCGTTCCGGAGGGGCCGACCGGCTGGAGCTGGTCGCCGACATGGCGGCCGACGGTCTGACCCCGGCGAGAGAGACCTTCGCCCGCGTCCGGGCGGCCGTGGACATCCCGGTGCGCGTCATGCTCCGCCTGACGGACGGGTTCTCGGCGGGCGGTCCGGAAGACGTCGACGCGCTGGTCCGGGCGGCGGAGGGGCTGCGGGCGGAGGGCGCGGACGAGTTCGTGTTCGGCTTCCTGGACGACCACGGCCACCCGGACCTCGTGACCGTCGAACGGCTGGTGGCGGTGCTGGGCGGCTGCCGCTGGACGTTCCACCGGGCGATCGACCGCGCGGCGGACCGCGACGCGCTGCGCAAGCAGCTGGCGGACGTGCCGGGCCTGGACACGTACCTGACGGCGGGGTCCCCGGAGGGCGTCGACGACGGGCTGCCGACGCTGCTCGCGGAGGCGGCGCGGCGGGGCGAAGCCGGCTACGAGGCGGCGCTCCTCGTCGGAGGCGGCCTGCGCCTCGCCCACGTTCCGCAGCTGCGGGCGGCGGGAGTCCGGGCGTTCCACATCGGCGGCGCGTCCCGCCCGGCGGGCTGGTCCCGCCCGGTGTCACCCGAGGCGGTCGCGGAGTGGCGCGAGGCGCTGGACGTGTAGGGGTGTGGCCGGGGGCGCATGACGCCCCCAGGGAGTCGGCCAGTGGCTGAGGGGTACCGGTCCGCTCTACAGCACGTCCGCGGTGTGCAGCGCCGCGTAGGCCGGGATGATCAGGGCGCAGGCGAGCCACCAGGAGATCAGGCGGTAGCCGACCGACAGGCGGAAACCGGCGATGGCGACGGCCCCCCACGCCAAGGACATCAACAGGGAGGGAATCGCGTCCTGGAACCTTTCCGCGGTCGTCCGCTCACCGAACCCCCACCCGGCGAAACTTGCCGCGACTACGGACGCGAACAAAAAAAACCCCAGAAAGGCCAGTCCCAGCACCCAGCGAATGATCCGTATGCCGACCTTCTGTTGCTCGTTCATGTCATCTTTCCTGTGTGGTGACCGGCCGTGGACCGGCGCGGGACCTTCGGCCGAAGCCGCAGGCCGGCGCCGGTCCACGGCGCATTCGGCATTTTCTCAGCGGGTGTACTGGTACTGCTGTGCCGAGCAGCCGCCCATCCAGCCCGCGAGGCACTTCGGGTCTTCCAGCGCGTGATCGAAGACCAGATTCAGGTAAGAGGTCCCGTCGGAGTACTGGTCGTAACGGTAGAACTGGTGATTCGGCATCTTGTCATGGGCACCGTAGATCCAGTGCGAACCGTTCTGATAGAGGTCCTGCTGGTTGTCGTAGCTGATATCGGCGATCCCGGTGCAGTACGGGTTGCCGACATTGTGCTCGATCACCGTGCGGGCATACCGGCCGTCGTTCTGCAGCGGCCGGATGACGAAGCCGTCGCCGCCGGCCGTGCGCTGGGAGTCGTAGTAGTAGGTGCTTCCCACCTTCCGGTAGCGCTTGGTGGGGCTGACGCCCTTCGACGTCCAGGTCGAGGCACTGGTCCAGTAGTGGTTGGACGCGGCCTTGGTGCGGTTCTTCCCGGTGTCGTAGCCGGTGCTCCGGCCGTCGCCGGAGAACCAGGGGGCGTTGTCGTCGGCCGACTCGCAGGGGAAGCCGAAGCCCCAGCTCTCCCCCTGCAGGTAGCTCATGGGGATGTACGTCTCGTACGTCGTACGGGACGTCGTCAGGGTGCGGACGTTCGCGGGCAGCGTGTCGCCGGGCCGGGCATCGCTGGGGGTCTGCGACACGTCCGTGGTCGCCGGGGTCACCTCGACGCCGTAGGTGGAACGAGTGACGGTGTCCTCGGCGATCTCCTCGGCGGGCCGGACCAGCTCGGCGTCGATCGTGTACTCGGCGTTCTCGCCCAGCGCCGTCTCGGTCTGCAGCTGGGTGACGGCGGTCGTGGTGAGCTTCGTGCCGTCGGCCGTGACCTCGTAGTCGGCCGCGTCCGGCAGGGCGCCCCAGCCGACGGTGGTGCCGGTGGCGGTGGTGACGGCGGTGAGGGGGGTCAGGCCCGAGGCCGCGTCGGGGACGGTGGCCAGCGCCTTGGCGACCAGGCGCGGGCCCTGCTCGGTCAGCGCGACGACGAGGACGGAGACGGAGGTCGGGGCCTGGACGGGAAGCGTGGCGGCGGTCTGCCCGCCGCGCCAGAGCACTTCGTGTGCCCGGTCGTCGATGACGAGGTAAGCGGTGGCGCCGGAGACGGAGGACCAGCTCAGCTCGACGCTGTCGTCGGTGACGGAGACGGCCGCCGGGGCCGCCGAGGTGGCGGCCTGCGTCGGCATCGCGCCACCGAGCAGCAGGCCGGCGGCGAGCACCGGCGCGAGGAAGGCCCGGCGCAGCCGCCGGGCGGGGTGGGGTCTCATGATGTCGCTCTTCTCACTTTCGTTCAGGCCGTGGTGCGGGAGAGGACCTCGCCGGTGCGGGCGTCGATCTCGACTCGGTCCGCGTCCGGGACGCGGGCCTCGGACCAGCCCGTCGGGGCACGGTCGAAGGTGACCGTCCAGCGGCTGGCGTTCCAGGTGTCGGCCACCACCGTGGCGGCCGTGGTGCGGTCGCCGGTCAGCTCGCGGGCCGTGGCCTCGGCCTGCTCCGCGGTCACCGGGAAGGCGGCGCTGTCGGCCGTGCCCCGGGCGGCGGAGAAGCTGACGACCGCGCCGGTGCGCCGGTCCAGCTCCACCGTCACCTCGCGCGCGGCGTCCCGGCCGTCGGCGACGGTCCGCCAGCGCAGCAGCCGCACCGCGTCGCCTTCGATGTGGCTGGTGGTCTCGTCGGTGACCAGCCGCCAGTCCGCGCCGAAGCCGGGGACGTTGGCCTTCGCGAAGTCCTGGGCGGCGGTACGGGCCTCGGCGGCGGAGAGGGTCACCTCGCCCTCGGTCGACGCAGTGCCCACGGCGTCCAGGACGGTGCCGTCCTGCCGCTGCCGGTACTGGACGCCCTCGGCAGTCGTCACATCCGTCAGCTCGGCGCCGTCCGGGCCCTCGGCGGTGGTGGACGCGGTGGGGGTGAGCCGGCTGAAGGTGGTGAAGGGGAGGGTGGCGAGCGGCTGGCTGTTCAGCGGCTCACCGTTCCCGGCGGGCTTGAGCCGGACGTCGGCCGGGTTGCCGACGGCGCCCCGGATCACGTAGTTGTTCCAGCCCCCGGCGCTGCCCTCCTTGGCCACCAGGTCGGTACGGGCCCGGTACAGCGCGGTGCTGATCGTCACGCCGGTCTTGGTGTGGTAGCCGAAGCGGTCCCAGAAGTAGTTGCCCGAGTAGTTGGTCAGGCTGATCGACGTTCCGGAGGTGGTCGCCGGGAAGTAGACAAGGCCGCTGAAGCTGATGACCGAGTCGACGCCCCGGGACACGGCGGCGTCGTTGAAGTTGCCCCACGGGCCGTTCAGCGAGGTGTAGCAGCCCGCCAGCACCATCAGCCGCATGTCGTCGACCTCGACGTACGGGAAGTACTCGGAGACGAAGCGGAGGTTGGCGTACGGGCTGACCACGTCGGTGGCCGTACCGGCGGCCAGGATCGCGTCCTCGGCGTCGGTGGGGCCCTCGTCGGTCTGGAAGATCCCGGCGTTGGCGTGGCCGAACAAGCCGAGGACGGCGGCCCCCGTGCCGTCGTTGAAGGTGTTGGTCGCGCTGCGGCCGCCCGTGTGGCCGAGGGTGTCGTAGCCCATCGCGTTCGCGGCGCTGGTGAAGCTGGTGACGCTGTAGCGGCTGTCCAGGCCGTCGTTGTAGCGCTGCCCGATGTTCACGCCGGACGCGGCCTGGGACGGGGACGACAGCAGAGTCGCCGACGCCACAACTGCCAGCGTGAGGGCGAGCCCGCCGCGCAGGGCGCGCGTCACGCCGTCGCTGCCCCCTCCGGTTCTGCTGTGAGCCACTGAGTGACCTCTCCTTCGCAGCTGTTGCCACTGCTGGTGGCACTGTCAGCCGCTCTACGGGGAGAGGCGGGGCTTGCGTCGCACGGATTCGCGATTTATTCGGTGGCCTCTTCGACGGCTCGTGGAAGGGTGGTGCCAGTGGCCTCGGCGGACGCCGCCGAAGCCGCGTCCCCGGCGCCCAGAACGTCCGGCTCCGGCAGGGCGGGCTCTGTGACCTCCGGCAGCCTGGGCGCACCCGGCAACGCCGGACCGGCCACCTCCGGCAGCCTGGGCGCACCCGGCAACGCCGGACCGGCCACCTCCGGCAGTCCCGGCGCTTCCGGCAGCCCCGGGCCGCCCGGCTCCCCCTGCGTTCCCGGTGCCCCCGGAGTGCCCGTCCCGTTGTCGCCCGGACCAGGTAGCGCGCCGCCGTAGGGCAGCCCCGCACCGGGGTCGGCCGCCGGGGTGGCCGGACCCTTCGGCGCCCCCCGCTCCAGGACCGTCTGTGCCGTCCGGCTGCCCGGCTCGGCCGACCCCGGCACCGGGCGCCCCGGACCGCTCCCCGGCGCGGGGGCGGCCGCACCTGGGGCGAGCAGGGTCAGCCCGGCGACCGTCAGCGCCACGGTGGCCGTCATCAGCGGCGCCGCTCCGGCCGGTACGCCACCGCCCACCGAGGTCGAACGGCTGCCCCGCCACGGCCACAGCAGAACGGCCAGGGTCCCGGCCAGCACACCGCGCAGCGTCTTGCGGGCGCGGGCCAGCAACGACTGAACGGCCCGATAGCTGAGCCCCATCCGCTGCGCGATCTGCCCCAGCTCCAAGCCCTGCGCCTGCAGACCGAGCGCCTCGGCCTGCCGCCCGGGCAACTCCTCCCGGCCGCGCCGGGTGAGCCAGTGCGCCTCGGCCCGGTCGCACACCCGGTCCTCGACGGTGACGTACCCGGGCAGCCCCCACGCCGCCCGCCGGTGCACCTCCGCCTCCCGGACGACCTGACGGTGCCGGTCGACGCACAGCCGCATCGTCACCGTGGTCAGCCAGCCGCCGAGCCGTTCGTCGTCCAGCTCCGGCCGCTCCATGGCCCGCACCATCGCCTCGTGCACGGCGTCCTCGGCGTCCTCCAGGCTCGCCGACCGCCGCCGGGCCACCCGCAGCAGCGCCTCCCGGTGCCCCCAGATCCGCTGCCACCTCTCGGCCCGCTCCTGTTCCCCCGCCGCCCCGGCCTTGCCGTACGTGATCACGGGCCCCGCTCCCTTCCGCCGCGCGTCGGCACTCGGCCGTCCGTACTTCCGCACGGAACCTAACCAGCCGGAAGTGGATCAGAAGGGCCGGGGCCCGGTGAGCGTCGTCCGGATGGCGACCGAAGCAGCGCTTCCCTGTCACACCCTCGACCGGGCCCGCGCCGCGCCGACCCTCCCCGTCAGCCCAACTGCACCGGCAGCGGCTGGGCGTGCAGGACCGTCAGGCCCGAGACCGCCCTCGTCAGCGCCACGTACAGGCGGCGCAGGCCCGTGCGTTCGTCCGGTTCGGCCGAGACCACCGCGGCCGGCTCGTCCAGGACCACGTAGTCGTACTCCAGGCCCTTCGCCAGCGACGCCGGCACCAGCGTCAGGCGGGTGTCGGGGGTCGTCTCCTCGCCCGGGGACAGGTACGGCAGGCCGGCCGACGCCAGTGCCGCGGCCAGTGCCGGCACGCGGGCGTCCGAGGCGATCAGGCCGATCGAGCCCTCCCGGGTCAGGGACTCCAGGCAGGCCGAGACGACCGCCGCGTCCAGGTCCGACACGGCGCGGACCGCCAGAGAGCCCGGGTTCTCGCGCACCGAGGAGACCGGGGCCAGGCCCGGGGACATGTGGGGGAGGAGGCGGGAGGCGTACGCGATCACCTCGCGCGGCACGCGGAAGCCCGCCGTCAGCTCCTCGACCGCCGCCTCCGGCTTGCCGAGGTGGGACAGCGCCTCCGCCCACGACGCCGTCGCCCACGGCGTCGTCCCCTGGGCCAGGTCGCCCAGCACCGTCGCCGAACCCGTCGAGCAGCGGCGGCCCACGGCCCGGTACTGCATCGGCGACAGGTCCTGCGCCTCGTCGAGCACGACGTGCCCGAGCGAGTGCGTGCGCTGCACCAGGTCCGTCGCCTCGTCGATCAGCACCGCGTCGGCGGGGGACCACTGCGCGGACTTCACGCTGCGGGGCGGCTTCGGGAACAGGATCGTGGCCTGCTCCTCGGCGGTGAGGATCCCGTCGGCGTGCGCGGCGAGGAACTCCCCGTCGGACAGCAGGCGCAGGACGAGCTTGGCCGGGTCCACCGGCGGCCAGATCGCCTTGACCGCCGCCTTCACCGCCGCGTTGCGCGCCACGGCGTCCTGGACGCGGTCGTCCGGGGCCTCACCCGCCTGTTCCATGCGGACCAGCACCGCGTGCGCGATCCGCTGGGGCAGCGCGTCGCGCGCCGCGCCGTACCGCACGTTCCGGTCCAGCAACTCGCGGACGATCTCCACCAGTTCGTACGCCGGGATACGCCAGCGTCGCGACCCGCGCACGACCATCAGCGGCTCGGTCGGCAGCGTGACGTGCGAGCGGACCGCGCGGCGCAGCACCTCGGCCATCCGCGCGTCCCCCTTCACGACCGCCGCCGCTGCCGTGTCCTCGCCGCGCACCTCCACATGGGCGACGAGGTCGTCGACGGTGGACTGCCTGACCTCCAACTCACCCAGCGCCGGGAGCACCTGCTCGATGTAGTGGAGGAAGGAGCGGTTCGGCCCGATGACGAGGGTGCCGGTGCGGGCCAATCGTTCCCGGTGGGCGTAGAGGAGGTACGCGACACGGTGCAGGCCCACGGCCGTCTTGCCGGTGCCGGGCCCGCCCTGGACGCACACCGTGCCGGACAGGCCGCTGCGGACGATCTCGTCCTGCTCGGGCTGGATCGTCGCCACGATGTCCCGCATCGGGCCGACGCGCGGCCGCTCGATCTCCGCCTGGAGGAGCTTGGAGGTCTGCTCGGCCTCCGAAGGGTCGGTGAGGTGCTCGTCCTCGTACGCGGTGAGCTCGCCGCCCGTGTAACCGAAGCGCCGCCGCAGGCCCACGTCCTGCGGGTCCTTGCGCGAGGCGCGGTAGAACGGCTGGGAGACGGGGGCGCGCCAGTCGATGACCATCGGGTCGCCGACGGCGTCGTGCACGTGCCGGCGGCCGATGTAGAAGCGCTGCCCTTCCTGCGCGGTGTGCAGGTAGTCGAGGCGGCCGAAGAACAGCGGGGTGTGCGACAGGTCGGCCAGCGCCTTGATGCGCTCCTCGATCTGGGCTTCCAGGACGACCGCGTTGACCCAGTTCGCGGTCACGTCCTTGATGTCGAGCGACTCGACGTCCTCGCGCATCGCGCGCAACGCGGCGCGTGAGGCGGCCAGATGGGCCCGCTCGCGTCCGAGCGGATCGCCGTCGGCCGTGGGCGCCGCCGTGGCGGAAGTGACGTCGGGTACTGGGGCGTGCGCGGGCACGGGTTGCCTCCGGGCTGATGCTGTGTGGTCACGACATGGCAGACCGGCCGGTTTCCGTCCGGGCGGTGGCGCTCCTCGGGGGGAGGCGGGAGAGGCCCCGACCGCGTCGGGGGCAAGCCCGCGATTGTAGTCAGGGCCCCGAAGGGAGGCGAACGGTTTTTCCGGGGGGCGGTCCTCCCCGTAGGGGACGCTGTCGGTCGGGAGCAGGAGGCGCCCCGGTGCGCGGTTCAGCCCGCAGAGCGATGCTCCGGACGGGTGACGAGGCCACCATGGAGACATGAGCACAGCGACTTTCGCCCCAGGCACCACGCCCCCCGGCGGCGCCACCGCCACGGGCGCCGTCCACCACTCGTCCCACCGCGTCGGCAACGCCCTGCGCGCGATCAAGGTCTTCGCCGAGGCCGTGTTCTCCGTGGCCGTCCTCGGCGAGTACGCGGAGGAGGCGGGCGTCCGCCGTCGGTGACCCAGCCCGGCCGTGGCTGACCAGGGCAGGGGCCGTTGGTGGTCGCTGCCGGGGGTGGTTTCCTCGGGCTCGGCCGAACCCGGCGGCGGACGCCCTCGACGCCCGCCCTCAGTGGACCGGGTCCGCTGGGCCCTCCGCCTCGCCCGCCAGGAGTTCGTCCGCGTCCACGATCCGGTACGCGTAGCCCTGCTCGGCCAGGAACCGCTGGCGGTGCGCCGCGAAGTCCTGGTCGATCGTGTCCCTCGCCACCACCGAGTAGAAGTGCGCCTTGTGGCCGTCCGCCTTCGGGCGCAGGACGCGGCCGAGGCGCTGCGCCTCCTCCTGGCGCGAACCGAACGTGCCCGACACCTGGATCGCGATCGTCGCCTCCGGGAGGTCGATCGAGAAGTTCGCGACCTTGGAGACGACCAGCACGCTGATCTCGCCGTTGCGGAAGGCGTCGAAGAGTTTCTCGCGCTGCGCGTTCGACGTCTCGCCCTTGATCACCGGGGCGTCCAGGTGCTCGCCCAGCTCGTCGAGCTGGTCGATGTACTGGCCGATGACCAGGATCTGCTGCCCCGCGTGCTTGCGGACCAGCTGTTCCGCCACCTTCCGCTTCGTCGCCGTCGTCGCGCAGAAGCGGTACTTCTCCTCCGTCTCGGCGGTCGCGTACGCGAGCCGCTCCGAGTCGGTGAGGTTGACCCGTACCTCCACGCAGTCGGCGGGCGCGATGTAGCCCTGCGCCTCGATCTCCTTCCAGGGAGCGTCGAACCGCTTCGGCCCGATCAGCGAGAAGACGTCCGACTCCCGGCCGTCCTCGCGCACGAGGGTCGCGGTCAGGCCGAGGCGGCGGCGCGCCTGGAGGTCGGCGGTGAACTTGAAGACCGGCGCGGGCAGCAGGTGCACCTCGTCGTAGAGGATCAGACCCCAGTCGCGGGAGTCGAACAGCTCCAGGTGCGGGTAGACGCCCTTCCGCTTGGTCGTCAGCACCTGGTAGGTGGCGATGGTGACCGGGCGGATCTCCTTCCTCGTGCCGCTGTACTCGCCGATCTCGTCCTCGGTCAGCGAGGTCCGCCGCACCAGCTCGTGCTTCCACTGCCGGGCGGAGACGGTGTTGGTGACCAGGATCAGCGTCGTGGCCTTGGCCTGCGCCATCGCCCCCGCCCCGACCAGCGTCTTGCCGGCGCCGCAGGGCAGGACGACGACACCGGAGCCGCCGTGCCAGAAGCCCTCGACGGCCTGCTTCTGGTACGGGCGCAGCGCCCAGTCCGTCTCGTCGAGGTCGATGCGGTGCGCCTCGCCGTCGACGTAGCCCGCGAGGTCCTCCGCCGGCCAGCCCAGCTTCAGCAGCGTCTGCTTGATCTGCCCGCGCTCGGAGGGGTGCACGGCCACCGTGTCCGGGTCGATCCGGGAGCCGACGAGCGGCTGGATCTTCCTCGACCGCAGGATCTCCTCCAGCACCGGCCGGTCGGTGGTCGTCAGGACGAGCCCGTGGGTGGGGTGCTTGGTGAGGGTGAGCCGGCCGTAGCGGGCCATCGTCTCGGCGACGTCGACGAGCAGGGCGTGCGGGACCGGGTACCGGGAGAACTCGACCAGCGCGTCCACGACCTGCTCGGCGTCGTGCCCGGCGGCGCGCGCGTTCCACAGACCGAGCGGGGTGACCCGGTAGGTGTGGATGTGCTCGGGCGCCCGCTCCAGCTCCGCGAACGGCGCGATGGCGCGACGGCAGGCGTCCGCCAGCTCGTGGTCGACTTCGAGAAGGAGGGTCTTGTCGCTCTGGACGATGAGGGGACCGTTCACACCTGCGCCCTTTCGGTAAGGCTCGGGGCCGCTTGAGGCCGGTGAGGCCAAACCTCAAGTGTGCCGCATGCCGGCAGAGACGGGCTCAGGCCGAGTCGTCGGCCAGTTCCGCCACGCCCGTGATGCGGTGCAGCGGATACGTGCGCACCTCGTCCGCCGTGTGGTCGTACGCCGTCACGAAGCCGCCCTCCACCCGGACCGGGGCGATCACGCGCTGGCTGGCCGCGCCGTCCGCGTTGACGTAGCCGATCCAGACCGCCGAGCCGGTCATGGCCGCCGCCTGCACGGTGGCCAGGGTCTCGGCGGGGGTGGTGCGGGGCATCTCGCCGTCGGGGACGGGCACGGCGGCCTCGGCGACCGGCTTGCGTTCCACCGTGGCCGCGAGGTCGCCGGCCCGGATCGCCTTCACCGCCGCGCCGAGCAGCGTGGCGTCGGGCACCGGCGGCCCGTCCGGGACCGGGGCCGGTGCCGTGCGCGGCGGGGTGCGGCGGGCGTGGGCGCGGGTGATCACGACATCGCCCTCGGCCGACTCGGCGGCCGGCGCGTACCCCATCGCCCGCAGCCCGTCGAGCAGTGCCGCCGGGTCCGCCTGGGCGGCCAGGACCGTGGGCGCGAGGCGGCGCAGACGCAGGCCCTGCGAGCGCTTGTCCGCGAGGATCTCGGCGAGGAGCGCGTCGTCGTCGCAGCGCACGTACGCGGAGGCGGCGCCGACGCGCAGGTGGCCGTGGCGGCGGGCGACGTCGTCGATGAGGTAGGCCAGCGGCTGCGGCACGGGCGTACGGGAGTGCCTGGTCAGGAACGTGTGCAGGTCGGCCGCGGCCCGCCCGGCGTCGAGCGCGCGGCGCACGGAGGCGGGCGTGAAGCGGTAGACGGTCGCGCCGCCCTTGGACTCCACGTCGGCGAGGACGGCGAGCGTCTCGGCCAGCGGCCGCTCCAGCGGGCCCGGGGCGACGGCCGTCAGGTCGGCCTGGAGGAGGACGTGGTCCAGCGGCTCGGGCAGGAGCGGGGCGAGGAGGGCGACGGCACGGGCCCGGCGCGCGGCGGCGCAGGAGTCGGAGGCGCCGGAGTCGGAGGCGCCGTCGGCCGCGGCACGGTAGGCGACGGGCCTGGGGCGCGGCACGTCGGACCCCGCTGTCCCGTCGCCCGCGCCGTCCGGGTCCGGCAGGTCGAGCAGCGCGCGGGCGTGGGAGGCGAGAGCACCGCGACCCGTCACGCCCAGCAGCTCCGCCTCCGTGAGCGTCCAGGTCGCCATGCGCGCCCGCAAGGTCTGGCCGCCGCTCACCGAGTCGCCCCGCTCGCCCCGCAACGGCCGCTCCCAGCGCAGCCGGTCCAGCAGCGTCTCCGGGTCCGGGACCGTGCCCGCCGGGAGGGACGCCATCAGCTCCAGCACCCGCAGCCGGACGGCGGGCGCGGCCGAACGGTCCAGGTCGGGGCCGAGAGCGGAGAGTGTGCGGCCCTTGGAGTCCTGGCCGCCGACGAGCCCCGGCGCACGCGTGGCCGACAGCCAGGCGACCGCGAGCTGCGCCCACCGCTGCGCCGGGGGCAGCTCCAGCCACTCGTCGTACGCGGGCGTCGGGGCGTACCGCTCGTCGGCCTCGCCGTCGGATGCCAGCAGACCGGCCGCGTAGGCCAGTTCGGCCCAGAACGCGGCCAGCTGCTCGGTCGTGTCAAGCGCTGCGGCCGTCCGCTTGAGGTCGCGTACGGACAGACCGCCCGCGCGCAGTACCGGGCGGGCCGCCCTCGTGCCAGTCCTTCAGCAGGTCCTCGACCGTCGTCAGCGCCGTGAACGCCTGCCCGGCCGCCGCACTGTCCACAACCTGTGGACGGCGCTCCGCCGCCTGCGCCACCGACGGCGGCACCGGCTCCGGCACCCGGTGCGCCCGGCCCGCCCGCAGATGCAGCGCCGCCTCCCTGGGCAGCACCACCGTGCGCGGCGACGCGGGCAGCAGCAGCCCGCGGTCCCGCAGCCACTGCACGGGCGGCGCGGGGGAGGACGTCACCTCCCCGTACGGCGGACCCCACACCAGCCGGTCCAGCACCGCCAGCGCCTGCGGCGGAGCCGTGTCCAGCAGCAGCGCCATCCGGCGCCGGTCCGTGAACAGCGCCGTCAGCGCCGCCACCGCGGACACCGGGTCGTGCGTCGGCGGCAGTCCGGCCGCCGCGAGGATCTCCTGCAGCCTGCCCGGCGACATGCCCGCCGTCGCCTCGGCGACGGACGGGCCGAGACCGGTGGGCGAGGGGCGTGTGGGGGACGGCGCGAGCAGTTCGCGGGCGGTGCGCACCAGCCGCAGCCGGTCGTCAGCGCCCCACACCAGGGCCTGCGTGCGCAGGACGCCCAGCGCACCGGGCAGCGCCGCCTCGACCTCCGGGTCGCCCTCGTCGCCGGCCATCAGCGCGAGCAGGCTCTCGTACGGGGCGGGGTCCGGTGCCACGGCCAGCGCCTCGGCGGTCTGCAGCGCGAACCGGTCGAGCCGCTCCAGGGCACGGACGACGGAGGCGCGGGTACCGGCCCGGGTCGCGAGCTGGCTGACGTCGGTCGGCACCGGGCTCAGCAGATCGGGCCGGGCACGCAGCAGCGCGGCCAGTTCCTCGTCGGTGCGGGCGCGCAGCGCTTCCGCCAGCGTGCGCGGGGCGGCGCCGCCGCTTGGTTCGGGCTTGGTCCCCATCCGCCCCACGGTAGCCCCTGGAGCGCTACCGTCGGGGACAGGGCGGGCCCGGGGAAGGGGCCGTGATTCGTGGGATACGCCGGGAGCGCAGGGGAACGTCCGTGGGGATCGAGAGCGATCAGCTGGTCTACGACTACCTGAGCCGGGTCGGGGACCTGGCCCAGCAGGCCCAGCTTCCGTCGGGCGCCAGGATGCGGCTCGTGTCGTCGCTGCGGGGCGAGATCGACAAGCAGAGGTCGCGGTCCGGCGGAGACAGCCCTGCGGCGGTACGCCGGATCCTCGGGCGCCTCGGTGCGCCGGAGGCCCTCGTGGCCGCGGCGGCGGAGGAGGCCGTGCCCTCGCCGCCTCCCGGCGCGCCTTCGTCCGCGCCTTCGTCCGCGCCTTCCGCTCCGCCGTCGCCGTCGCCTTCGCCGGACACCGGTGGTCGGCGGCCGGCGATGCCGCGGCAGCGGGGGTGGCGCCGCATCCCGCGCCCGCGCACGGACTCCGCGCCCCGGGAGACGGCCGCGTCGCCGCCGCACCTGGCCGGGATGGACGAGCTCGGCCCCTCGGGCTCCGAGCCGGACTGGTGGCGGATCGAACCGGGGCCGTTCGGGGCGGGAGAGCGGGTGGCCGGGTTCGTGGGCGGCGTGGAGGTCCCCGAGATACTGAAGCCGCCGCCGGAGGAGGCCGACACCGAGCCCGACGGCGAGTCCGATGGCGATCCGGCTCCCGGCGAGGACGAGGCGGCGGATGAGGCCGTGCCGGTGCGGCGGCGGTGGCTGCCGCGACGGGAGCGGGGCGGGCCCGCCGACCTGGTGCTGCTGCTGGCCGCCGCGCTGTTGCTGGTCGGCGCGGCCCTCGGCTCGCTGCTCGCCCTGGCGGGCGGCTGGCTCCTCGCGTACGGCTCACGCCGCCTGTCCACCGCCCAGTCGAAACTGGCGGTCGCGGGCCTCCCGGGGGCGGCCGCGGCGGCCGGAGCCGTATGGCTGTGGGGCCGCATCAACGGCCACTGGGGCCCGCCGATCCCGGACGACGGCATGCGGGAGGCGCTGACGGGGACGTGGCCGTGGGTGCTGCGGGGGGCGGCGGTGGCGTCGGCGCTGTACCTGCTGTGGCGGCGGAGGAGGGCGCGGGCGTAGCGCGTGTGTGGCGCTGCCACCGGACCCCCGCGCCTCAAACGCCGGCGGGGCGGATTTCGCTGCGCGAAATCAGCCCGTCCGGCGCTTGAGGACACCGCGCGAAGCGCGGTACGGGGTCCGGGGCTTGCCCCGGTTACGGGAAGGGGCGGGCAGGGGAACGGCTCCGCGCAGCGGCACTCCCCCGTCACCTCACTTCGTCAGATCCGCCTGCAGCTCGTCCAGGATCTTCGCCGCCGCCGTGTACCCGATGCCCTGGATCCACAGCTCGTCCTCCACGGCGAACACCTTGTCGTTCTTCACCGCCGACATGCCCTTCCACAGCGCACTGTCCAGCGTCTGCGTCTGCTTCGCCTTCTTCGGGTCGCCGTACGTCGAGTGGAAGACCACGTCCGCGTCCGCCAGGTCGATCTTCTCCGGGCTCACGTCGTACGAGAAGCCGTCCTTGGCCTTGTCCGTCACGGCCGGGCGGCCGAGGCCGACGTCCGCGAGGATCGTGGAGATGTAGTTCTGCTTGCCGTAGATGCGGATGTCCGCGCCCTCGACGAAGCGGACCACGTTCACCTCGGTCGCCGCCGCCTTCTCCTTGCCGCCGAGCGCGTCGGTGACCTTCTTCGCGTGGGCCTCGTACTCCGCGACGGCCTTCCCGGCCTCGGCCTTCTTGCCGAGCGCGTCCGCGTGGAGCTGGAAGTTCTCCTTCCAGGGGTAGCCGGTCGTCTCCGTCATCACCGTCGGGGCGATCTTCTTCAGCTCGGCGTACTGCGCGCCGTGCCGGACCTTGGACGTCAGGATCAGGTCGGGCTTCAGCGCCGCGATCGCCTCCAGGTTCGGCGTCATCATCTCGCCGACGTCCTTGATCCCCGCGACCTTGTCCTTCGGCAGGTAGGGCAGGAAGCCGGACGTGCCGTCGGCGTGCGTCGCGCCGACCGGCTCGACGCCCAGCGTGATAGCGGAGTCCAGCTCGGCGGTGTCGAGCACGACGACGCGCTTCGGGGCGTCGGGGACCTCGACGTCTCCCATGGCCGTCTTCACCGTGTGCGTGCCGCTGCCCGCGGACGGGTCCGCGGAGCCGGACTTCGAGGACGAGTCAGACGACCCGCACGCGGTGAGCGTCATCGCGGCGGCCAGTGCGAGGGAACCGGCGGCGAGGCCGTGGCGGCGGAGGGACGTGGTCATGAGGAGGAGACCCTTTCGGTCGGGGGGACGGGGGGTGTCTGCGCGGGGGTGTAGGGCGCGGCGGGTACGACGAGCGGCGAGCCGGTCACCGGGTCGGGGACGACCACGGACTCCATTCCGAAGACGTCGCGGACGAGTTCGGCGGTGACGACGTCCCCCGGCCGGCCCTCGGCCACGATCCGGCCCGCCTTCATGGCGACGAGATGGTCGGCGTAACGGGCGGCCTGATTGAGGTCGTGCAGGACGGCGACGACGGTGCGGCCGCGCTCGTGGTTCAACTGGCGTACGAGATCGAGCACCTCGACCTGGTGGGCGATGTCGAGGTACGTCGTCGGCTCGTCCAGCAGCAGCAGATCCGTCTCCTGTGCGAGCGCCATCGCGATCCACACGCGCTGGCGCTGGCCGCCGGAGAGCTCGTCGACCGGGCGGTCGGCCAGGGCGGTGACGTCGGTGCGTGCCATCGCGTCGGTGACCGCGCGCTCGTCCTCGTCGGACCACTGCTTCCACCACGCCTGGTGCGGCTGGCGGCCGCGCGAGACGAGGTCGGCGACGGTGATGGCCTCCGGTGCGACGGGCGACTGCGGCAGCAGCCCGATCGCCTGCGCGATCCGTTTCGTCGGGATCCTCGCGAGCTCCTGGCCGTCGAGCAGCACCGCGCCGCCCTTCGGCTTCAGCAGCCGCCCAAGGGCCCGCAGTGTCGTCGACTTGCCGCAGGCGTTGGGGCCGACGATGACGGTGACCTGGCCGTCGGGCACGGCGAGATCGAGGTCGTGCACGACCGTGCGGTCCTCGTAGGCGAGCGTCAGCTCGCGCGCCGTCAGCCTGCTCACGAATTGCCTCCAGCGGTACGACCGGTGTGGCTGCGGACGATCAGCCAGATCAGATACGGGGCGCCGACGGCGGCCGTGAGCACGCCCACGGGAAGCTCGGTCGGCGAGAACAGCCGCCGGGCCAGCAGGTCGGCGAGGACGACGATCACCGCGCCCATCAGGGCGGAGCAGAACAGCGGGATCTGCGCGGTGCGGGTCATGCGGCGGGCGATCTGCGGCGCGAGCAGGGCGACGAAGTCGACGGGTCCTGCGGCGCCGGTGGCGACGGACGCGAGGACGACACCGAGGAGCACCAGCCCGAGCCGTACGCGCCCCAGCCGCACGCCGAGCGCGGTCGCCGTGTCGTCGTCCATCGCGACGGTGCGCTGCGCGCGGGCCGCCCACAGCACGGCGGGCAGCAGGACGAGCAGCGTCCAGCCGAGCGGCGCGGCTTCTTCCCAGCCGCGGCCGTTGAGGGAGCCGGTCATCCAGATCTGGGCCTGCTGGGCGACGAGATAGTCGCCCTTGGTCATCACCAGGGTGGTGACGGAGCGCAGCGCGATCGCGAAGCCGATGCCGATGAGGACGAAGCGGGTGGCGTGCAGGCCGCCGCGCCAGGCGAAGACGTACACGAGCGCGGCCGCGACGATGCCGCCGGTGACGGAGAGGTACGGCAGTGCCGTGTACGAGGTGACGCCGAAGGTCAGCGCGGTGACCGTGAGCGCGCTCGCGCCCTGGCTGATGCCGATGATGTCGGGACTGGCGAGCGGATTGCGCGCGACGGTCTGGATGAGCGCGCCGGCGACCCCGAAGGCGGCGCCGACGAGCAGCCCGACGACGAGCCGGGGCAGCCGGAGGGTGCCGACGACCAGCTCGTCGGGGGACGGCTGCCCGAGCAGCACCTTCAGCACCTCGGCGGGCGCGACGAAGCTCTCGCCGACGCTGAGGTAGGCGACGCAGGCGGCGGCGAGCGCGGCGGTGAGCCCGACGGCGGTGAGCGCGGCGCGCCGGTGCAGCAGGAAGCTGGCGCGCCCGGCGCGGGCGAGGGCGTAACCGGCGGGGCGGACGGGGGTGAGGGTCTCAGCGGTCATGCGTCCTCCTCGTGCGCGGGGCCGGGTCCGGGGCCGAGCCCCCACGCGGCGGAGCCGCGCATCGACACTGCGGGGAGGGGCGGGTAGGGGGAGACGTCACGCCGGCACCGCCTTGCGGCGGACCAGCGTCACCAGGAACGGCACGCCGATCAGCGCCGTCATCACGCCTGCCGGTATCTCGCTCGGCGGGAACACCACGCGGCCCACCGCGTCGGACACCAGCAGCATCACCGGGCCGATCAGCGCGGCCATGGGCAGGACCCAGCGGTGGTCGCTGCCCACGATCGCGCGGGCGATGTGCGGGACCGCGAGGCCGATGAACGCGATCGGGCCCGCCGCCGCCACGCCCACGCCCGTCAGCACCGTCGCGCCGACGCCGCCCACGATCCGTACCGTCGCCACGTTCTGGCCGAGGCCCTTCGCGACGTCCTCGCCGAGGGCCAGCGCGTCCAGGCCGCGGGCCACCGCGACCACCAGCACCGTGCCCACCAGCAGGAAGGGCCAGACCTGGTGCACGATCTCCGCGTCGCGTCCGGCCACCGAGCCGACCTGCCAGAAGCGGAACTCGTCCAGCGCCGCCGCCTTCGTCGTCAGGACGCCCATCGTCACCGACACCAGCAGCGCGTTGATCGCCGCGCCGCCCAGCGCCAGTTTCACCGGTGTCGCACCGCCGCGGCCGCTGGAGGCGATCGCGTACACCGCGACCGACGCGAGGGCCGCGCCCGCGAACGCGAACCAGACGTACCCCGTGAGCGTGTGGATGCCGGCGAACGCGATGGCCAGCACCACGCCCACCGACGCGCCCTGGCTGATGCCGAGGATGCCCGGGTCGGCGATCGGGTTGCGCGTGATGCCCTGCAGGGCCGTGCCCGCGATAGCCAGCGCCGCGCCGACCATCAGACCGATCAGGGTGCGCGGTACGCGCAGCTCCCGGACGACCTCGGCGTCCGGGCCGCTTCCGTCGCGCAGCAGGGCGTCGAGCACCGCCGACGGCGCGACCGCGCGCGCCCCGACGGCGAGGCTGAGCAGGACCGCCAGCAGCAGAGCCGCCACGGCCGCCGCCGTCCAGCCGATACGGCGGACGGCCTGAGCGCGTCTGGCTGACATGAACACCTATCGCAGAGAGGACCCAGGGTTGGTAAGGCTTGGCTAAGTCTATGCGTCCGGAATTCGCCGCCCCCGAGGGGGCCGCAAGCCCCGGGCACAATGGCCGGCATGGCCATTCACAGCGCACCGCAGCCGCCCACCGTCGGGTTCGACCTCGACATGACCCTCGTCGACTCGCGCCCCGGCATCCACGCCGCCTTCCGGGCGCTGTCCGCCGAGACCGGGGTGTGGATCGACGCGGACCTGGCGATCACCCGTCTCGGGCCGCCGCTGGAGCAGGAGTTGGCGCACTGGTTCCCGGACGAGCTGATCCAGGAGATGGGCGACCGCTACCGGGAGATCTACCCGGAGTACGCGATAGCGCCGAGCCTCGCGCTGCCCGGCGCCCGCGAGGCCGTCGAGGCGGTCCAGGAGCTCGGCGGACGCGCGATCGTCGTCACCGCCAAGCACGAACCCAACGCCAAGCTGCACCTCGCCCACCTCGGCATCGCCCCGGACGAGGTCGTCGGCTGGCTGTGGGCGGAGGCCAAGGCGGAGGCGCTGCGCGAGCACGGCGCGAGTGTGTACGTCGGTGACCACATCGGCGACGTACGCGGCGCGCGGGTCGCCGGCGCGCTCTCGGTGGCCGTGCCGACCGGGCCCTGCGACGCGGACGAACTGCGCGGGGCGGGCGCGGACGTGATCCTGGACGACCTCACCGCGTTCCCGGACTGGCTGCGGAGCCGCGCCCGGTCCTGACACCACCGCACCGCCGCGCCGGGGTCGCCCCCGCCCCCGTAAACCGAATGCTGTTGCGGTCGTTACCGCGACCGAGCGGATTTGGCCTGACGCCGCTGCGCCGCGACCGACCGCAGCACCCCGGCCGCGGCGATCAGGAATCCGACGCCCATCAGCATGCTCACGGCGTACGCCACCGTCGGGAAGGGCTCGGTGCCCAGGAACAGCGGGGCGACGGTGACGAGAGTGGCGACGGCGCCGACGACGAAGACGATGCCGCCGACGCGCACCAGCACGTCACCCGGGGCGGGAGCGGCTGCGGGAGGAGTAGCAGTCATTCGGCCAGGGTAGTTCCCTTGCGCGTAGGAACCGATCGGGGACGTCTTGTCAGCAGCCTCTGGACCATTAGCCTTGGGGGTGGCGGGTCAGGCGACCCGCTGTAGTGCTATCCAGAGCCGTTTTTTCGGCGCCCGCCCGCGGTGCCCACAGCGCCCGACGAGTACGAGGACGAGGACAGACGTGCCCACCGGCAAAGTCAAGTGGTTCAACAGCGAGAAGGGCTTCGGCTTTCTCTCACGCGATGACGGCGGCGACGTCTTCGTGCACTCCTCCGTGCTCCCTTCCGGCGTGGATGTTCTCAAGCCGGGCCAGCGCGTCGAGTTCGGCGTGGTGGCGGGCCAGCGCGGCGACCAGGCGCTGTCGGTGACGCTGCTCGACCCGACCCCCTCCGTGGCGGCCGCCCAGCGGCGCAAGCCGGACGAGCTGGCGTCCATCGTGCAGGACCTGACGACCCTTCTGGAGAACATCACGCCGATGCTGGAGCGCGGCCGCTACCCCGACAAGGTGCAGGGCAAGAAGATCGCCGGCCTGTTGCGGGCGGTCGCGGACCAGCTGGACGTGTGACGCCCGGCGCTCAGACGAACGACAGCGCATTCCGGCCGAGGGGCGGTACGAGCCCCTCGGCCGCCGCGCGTGTCAGCAGGCCGCGCACGGCCGCATAGCCGTCGTCGCCCAGGTTGTGGGTGAACTCGTTCACGTACAGCCCGATGTGCTGGTCCGCGACGGCCGGGTCCATCTCCTGGGCGTGCTCCAGCACGTACGGCCGGGACGCGTCGGGGTCGTCCCAGGCCATGCGGACGGACGTCCGCGCGGCGTCGGCCAGCCGGTGCAGCATCTCGGGTCCCAGCGAGCGCTTGGCGATGATCGCGCCGAGCGGGATGGGCAGCCCCGTCGTCCGCTCCCAGTGCTCGCCCATGTCCGCGAGCGCGTGGAGCCCGTACTGCTGGTAGGTGAAGCGGGCCTCGTGGATGACGAGCCCGGCGTCCACCTTGCCGTCGCGTACGGCGGGCATGATCTCGTGGAACGGCATCACGACCACGTCGCCGACCCCGGCCGGGACGACGTCGGCGGCCCAGAGCCGGAACAGCAGGTACGCGGTCGAGCGCTCGCTCGGCACCGCGACCGTCCTGCCCTCCAGGGCGGTGCCCGGTTCGCGGGTCAGCACGAGCGGGCCGCAGCCGCGGCCGAGAGCGCCGCCGCACGGGAGGAGCGCGTACTCGTCGAGGACCCACGGAAGCACCGCGTACGACACCTTCAGGACGTCGAACTCGCCACGCTCGGCCATGCCGTTCGTGATGTCGATGTCCGCGAACGTCACGTCCAGTTCGGGCGCGCCCGGGATGCGTCCGTGCGCCCAGGCGTCGAAGACGAACGTGTCGTTCGGGCAGGGCGAGTAGGCGATCTGCAGGGTCACGGTTGCTCCTGGAGGACGGGGGCGAGCTGCTGGAACGCACCGCGCAGCGCGCCGAGCGCCTCGCCGATGCGCCAGGCGGCGCGGTCGCGGGGCCCCACGGCGTTGGAGACGGCGCGGATCTCGACCACCGGCACGCCGTGGGCGGCGGCGGCCTCGGCGACCCCGAAGCCCTCCATGGCCTCCGCGGCGGCGCGGGGGTGACGTGCGGTCAGCTCGTCGGCGCGGGCCGCGGTGCCGGTCACCGTGGAGACGGTGAGGACGGGCGCGTGCACGGCGCCGACCGCTTTGGCGATGCGCGCGGACAGCCGGGCGGGCGGCAGGTGGACGGTGCGGCCGAAGCCGAGCGCGTCGACGGGGAGGAAGCCGTCGGGGGTGTCGGCGCCGAGGTCGGCGGCGACGATCGCGTCGGAGACGACGAGAGAACCAACCGGGCAGTGCGCCGCGAAGCCGCCGCCGATGCCGGCGGAGACGACGAGGCCGTACGGCTCGGGCGCGGCCGTCAGCGCGGTGGCGGTGGCCGCGGCGGCGGCGGCCGGTCCGACGCCGGCGACGAGGACGTCGAGCGAGGGCGTACGGGTGAGGGCGTAGCCGCCGGGGAGGACGCCGGGGTCCCCCGTGGCGACGGCTTCGGCCTCCGCCGCCACGGCGGTCACGACAAGGACGCGCACGAGGGTGCCCTCCGGGTCCTGCGGGTCCTTTGGGTCAGGAGGCCTTCTCGAACTGGAAGCGGTAGATGCCGATGACCTTCTTGCCCTTCGTCTCCATGATGTTGACGTCGGCCTTGCTGGTCGGCTCGCCGGTCTGCGACGAGAAGAAGGCGTTGCCCGGGATGGTCCGGTACGACTTCTTGTACGGCTCCTGCTCGACGGGCTGCACGCCGAAGAGCAGCGTCCAGCCGTTGTCGGCGATCTCCGGGTCGACGCCGAGGCGGACCTTGTCGTCGACGGCGAACTTGATCTTGGTGGGAGTGCCCTTGGTGAGGCACTTCTGGATCTCGGACTCCTTGAGCGCCTCGCCGTCGTTGTAGCAGGTCGCTTCGGTGTGGACCGAGTCCGATCCGACCGTCACGGTCGCGAGCGGGGTCGGCTTGTCACCACAGGCGGAGAGGACGAGGAGCCCGGCGGAGACAGCGCCGAGAGCGGCAGCGGTCCGGCGGTGCTTGCCGGAGAAGAACGCAACGGTCATGGCCCGAAGGCTATCGGGCGCGACGGGCACGGCGGCGCGGGGGTACGGCGCGGCGGCCTTTTCAGCCCGGTGGCCTTCGCCGGCGGGCTGCTTCCGCCCCGACCGGGCGCACCCGGGTGCGCTGCGCACGTGGGGCGTGTGGTTCCAGCCCGTCTGGGGCCCTGCCCACGGCCGCCAGGCCGTGGGGGGAGATCGAGGACATGCCTACGAGGGCATGCCGTGCCACCGGGTGGTGGCCGGGTTCGATACCTCGGCCGGGTTGCCGGGGCCGCTGCCCCGGACCCCGCGCCTCAAGTGCCGACGGGGCTGGATTTGCCGGGTCCGCGAGCGTGGCGGAGCCCTGCGGGGGCCGGACGGGTCCGGCGGCGCGGCGCACCCGCGGGGCTCTGCCGCGGAGCTCGCGCCTCAAGCGCCGACGGGGCTGGATCGGGCCGGTCCGCAGGCGCAGCCCCCGGCGGGGCTGGAGTCCGCCGGGCCCGTCGGTGCAGCGCACCCGCGGGGCCGGAATGGCCCGGTCCGCGAGCGCGGCCGGGTGGGTCACGCCACGCGGGGGCGGGGGGCGTCGGTGCGGCGGGCGGCCGAGAACAGGCCGGGGCCCGCCGACACCGCACCCGCCGCCACGATCGCCGCCGCCACCGACATCCCCAGCGAGCCGTTCAGCGGCAGCGAGATGCCGATCGCCCCGCCCAGCACCCACGACATCTGCAGCAGCGTCTCCGAGCGCGCGAACGCCGACGTACGGACCTGTTCCGGCACGTCCCGCTGGATCAGCGCGTCCAGTGACAGCTTCGACAGCGCCTGCGTGAAGCCCGCCGCCGCGCCCAGGATCGCCACCATGCCCGCGCCGAAGAACACCGCCGCCAGGATCGCCGCGGTCAGCACCAGCGCCAGCATCGTCGCGATGATCAGCTCAGGGCCGCGCGCCTTCAGCCACGCGCCCACCGCCGTGCCCAGCGCGTTGCCCACGCCCGCCGCCACGCCCACCATGCCCAGCGACACCGCGGCCGACTGGCCGCCCAGGGGATGGTCGCGCAGCAGGAACGCCAGGAAGAAGATCAGGAACCCGGACAGCGCGCGGTGCGCCGCGTTCGCCTGGAGGCCGTGCAGCACCGAGGGCCCCACCGTGCGCAGGCTCGGCTTCTTCTCGCCGTGCGTCAGCATGTGCGCCTTGCGCTCACCCTTCGCCGAGTCCACCTTGGGCGGCATCGTGAAGGCCCAGTAGGTGCCCAGCAGGAACAGCGCGCACGCCCCGTACAGCGGCCACTGCGGCCCGATCTGCTGCAGTCCCACCCCGGCGGGCGCGGCGATGCCCGTGGCGAGCAGGCCGGCGAGCGTGACCCGGGAGTTCGCCTTCACCAGCGAGAACCCCGGTGGCAGCAGTCGGGGCACGACGGCGCTGCGCACCACGCCGTACGCCTTGGACGACACGAGTACGCCCAGCGCGGCCGGATACAGCTCCAGGTCACCGGTCGCGACCGCGCCCGACAGCAGCAACGCCAGCAGCGCGCGGGCGAGCATCGCGCCCGCCATCGCCGCACGCCGCCCGTGCGGGAGGTGATCGAGCAGCGGGCCGATGACGGGAGCGAGCAGCGTGAAGGGCGCCATCGTGACGGCGAGGTAGAGCGCGACCCGGCCGCGGGCCTCGTCCGTCGGCACGGAGAAGAACACGGTGGACGCGAGCGCGACGGTGATCAGGACGTCACCCGCGCCGTTGACCGCGTGCAGTTCGATCAGTTTTCCGAGGCCCGACTCGCCCGCCCCATGCGCGTGGGTCGCCTTGCGGATGCCGCGCGCGGTGCCGGTGAACGGCAGGTGCAGGGCACGCCCGACCTTCCGGCCCGCTCGTCGGAGCGGCCCGGACGTCTCGGACGACCTCGCGGCTGCCACCTCGTCATAGTGCCCCAAGCCCCCTCGGCGCGAACCGTGCTCCGCGCCGACGGGCCGCGTGTTGGCCGCCGATCGCGTCCGCGATGCGGACAGCGCGGCCCGTCGGTTCGTCCCGTGTTGCGACGGGCAGGTGGGCGGGGAGCTGCGAAGGGGGTAGCGTGCGTAGCGCGCCACCGGCGGTTGTTCTCGGCCGCGCGCCTCTTCGGCATCCCGCAGAATGGATGACGTCAGGTGTGCCCGAAAACGGATCGGTCCGGGCGTGGACGTCGATGCGGCCCTCTGGTCCGCTCCGCCCACGGCCTCGTACCTGTCGGCCTGGCAGGCGCACCCGTGAGACGGCGTAGGAGAGAAGCGAGACCTGTGAGTGCGACGACGCGAAGCCGTACCCCCGACCGTCTGTGCGCCGAGGCGGTAGACCTCGCCCGGGAGGCGGCCGAGGAGGCCGCAGCACCGGGAGTGGTGGGCGAGCATGTCTCCCTCGTCTCCGAGGGAGACCGGGTCGTCACCCACTTCTTCGAGTGCAAGGAACCGGGCTACCGGGGCTGGCGCTGGGCCGTCACGGTCGCCCGCGCGTCCCGCGCCAAGGTGGTCACGCTCGACGAAACCGTCCTGCTGCCCGGTCCCGACGCACTCCTCGCGCCGGAATGGGTGCCGTGGAGCGAGCGGCTGCGGCCGGGCGACATGGGGCCAGGGGACCTGCTGCCCACGGAGGCGGACGACCTGCGGCTGGAGCCCGGCTACACGGGGGAGGACGAGCCCCCGCCGAACTCGGTGCTCGCCGAGCATCCGCCCTCGCACGACCTGGCCGAGCGGGTCGACGCCGAGGACGCCGAGCTCACCGACCGCAGGCCGGCGATCGAGGCGACCGACAACACCGGGCGCGGCCAGATCGCGGCGCTCGCCGAGGAGCTCGGCATGCGCCGGGCCCGGGTGCTGTCCCGGTACGGGCTGCACACGGCGGCGGACCGCTGGGACGAGGCCTTCGGCCCGAAGACCGCGATGGCGCAGGCGGCGCCGGCGGCGTGCGTGACGTGCGGTTTCCTGGTGCCGATCGCGGGGTCGCTGCGGCAGGCGTTCGGCGTGTGCGCGAACGAGTTCTCGCCGGCGGACGGACGCGTGGTGTCGCTGGCGTACGGCTGCGGTGGTCACTCGGAGGCGGCCGTGATGCCGAAGCCGCCGGTGCCGCCGCCGCCGGTGCTCGACTCGATGGCGGCGGACGAGTTCCCGCTGCGGCCGGCGCGCGACAGCGGGTCGGTTTCGCCGGAGACGGACGCGGAGTCGGAGGACCTGGGCCACTCCTAGCCTCTCCGGCCGGCAGGTCCGCCCTCACGGGGTCCCACCCGCGGGGCGCTGCGATCAAGCGCGCTGCGCCCGCGGGGGCCGGGCGATTTCAGCCTTGGCGGCGCTGAGCCCTGCGGGCCGAGGCAACTCCAGCCCGCGGTCTGCGTTGCGCGTGGGGGTGGGGCTGTCGGCCGGTCAGGGCACGCCCTGTGGGCGTGTCCTCCATTTCCCCGTACGGCCTGGCGGCCGTGGGTGGGGGCCCCGGCGAAGCCAGGGGGAGTGCCCCTAGCCGGGTGGGAGCAAGCCCCGCGGGGCGACGTCTGTGGCGCGGGTGCAGCTCAGCCTTGGCGGGTGCTGCGCCCTGCGGGCCGGGCGATTTCAGCCTCGTCGGCGTTTGAGGCGCGGGGCTCGGGGCGGAGCCCCGCGAGGGGGTTGCGCCGTCGGGCACGGCTGCCGACCGGTGGGCAGGGCATTCCCCCCACACCCGCCAGGGCCCCGCCAGGGCGTAGGGGGAATGTCCTCCATCGCCGGACGGGCTGAAAGGCACGCCCCCGCAGCGGCCCGCCACGTTAGGGAACTCCCGTACGCGGTACCTTCGGCCCCAGCAACCACACACAGGCCGCCGCAGGCATGCGGCACCGGCAGGGCGGAGTCACAGCGTGAGCGTCAGGACGACCGAGTGGGCCGACCCGTTCGGGACGGCGCGGCTGCGGCGCGGTGTGCTCGACGCGTGGGCGGCCAGCCCGGCCCGCTTCCGGGAGGACGCCAACGCCGAGGAGGACCTCGCGCTCGGCGGCTACCGGGACCGGCTCGTCGTCGAGCTCGCGCAGAACGCCGCCGACGCCGCCGCCCGCGCCCAGGTGCGCGGACGGCTGCGCCTCACGCTGCGGCCGGGCACGGGCGGCGAGCCCGCCGTGCTGGCCGCCGCGAACACCGGCGCGCCGCTCGACGCGACCGGCGTCGAGTCGCTGAGCACCCTGCGCGCCTCCGCCAAGCGCGAGGGCCACGAGACGTCCGTCGGCCGCTTCGGCGTCGGCTTCGCCGCCGTGCTCGCGGTCAGCGACGAGCCCGCCGTCGTCGGCCGCCACGGGGGTGTGCGCTGGTCCCTGGCCGAGGCGCGGGAGCTCGCCTGGCAGGCGGCCGGGGCCAGCCCGGGGCTCGGCGACGAGCTGCGCCGCCGTGACGGCCATGTACCGCTGCTGCGGCTGCCGCTGCCCGCCGAGGGCAGCGCGCCCGAGGGGTACGACACGGTCGTGGTGCTGCCGTTGCGGGACGGGGCCGCGGTCGATCTCGTGGAGCGGCTGCTCGCAGGGATCGACGACGCGCTCCTGCTGACGCTTCCGGGACTCGCCGAGGTCGTGGTCGAGACGCCGGACGGCGTACGGGAGTTGCGGCGCAGCACGCACGGCGCGTACGTGCGGGTCGAGGACAGTGCGCGCGGCGAACGGCGCTGGCGGGTGGTGAGCCACGCCGGGCCGGTCGAGCCCGCGCTGCTCGCCGACCGGCCCGTCGAGGAGCGGCTGCGCCCGCACTGGTCCGTCACCTGGGCCGTGCCCGTCGAGGTTGACGGCGCCCCGGCCCGCCCGGGCACCGCGCCCGTCGTCCACGCGCCGACGCCCACCGACGAACCCCTGGGCGTACCCGCGCTGCTGATCGCCTCGCTGCCGCTGGACGCGACGCGCCGGCACCCGGCGCCCGGACCGCTGACCGACTTCCTCGTGGAGCGTGCGGCCGACGCGTACGCCGAACTGCTCGGCGAGTGGCAGCCGGTGAGCACCGGCACGATCGATCTGGTGCCCGGCCCGCTCGGCAAGGGTGAGCTGGACGGGGCGCTGCGGGCGGCGATCCTCACGCGGCTTCCGCGTACGGCGTTCCTGGAGGCCGCCGCGCCGCGGGAGCAGGCGGACGACGACTCCGGTCTGCCCGGCCGCGAGGCGCCCCGGGCGCTGCGGCCCATGGAGGCGGAGGTGCTGGAGGGCGCGGGCGCGGAGACCGTACGCGTCATGGCCGACGTGCTGCCGAGCCTGCTGCCCGCCGGTCTCGAGCGCCGGGTCGAGCTGCGCACGCTCGGTGTCGCGCGGGTGCCGCTGACGGAGGCGATCGACCGGCTCGCCGGTCTGGAACGCGAACCGGGCTGGTGGCGCAGGCTCTACGACAGCCTCGCGGGCGTCGACCCGGACCGGCTGTCGGGTCTGCCCGTGCCGCTGGCTGGGGGCACTCCCCCTGGCTTCGCCGGGGGGACCCCCACCCAGGCCGGAGGCTCTGGGGGAAACAGGACGACCATCGGCCCCCGCCAGACGCTGCTCCCTCTCGCGGACACCCCGCCCCACCTGGCCCGTCTCGGGCTGAAGGTCGTCCACCCGGACGCCGCTCACCCCCTGCTGGAGAAGCTGGGCGCGTTGCCCGCGACCCCGCGTGCCGTGCTGACGACGCCGCAGGTGCGGGCGGCGGTGGCGGCGTCGCTCGACGAGGGCGAGATCTGGGACGAGGAAGCGGACACCCTCGACGCCGAGGAACTGGCGGAGACGGTCCTCGCGCTCGTACGGGACGCGGAGCTGGAGCCCGGTGACGAGCCGTGGCTGGGCGCGCTGGCGCTGACGGACGAGGACGGGGAGCTCGCGCCCGCGGGCGAACTCGTGCTGCCCGGCAGCCCGTTCGCCTCGGTCATGCGCGAGGGCGAACTCGCGCTGTGCGACGCCGAACTGGCCGAACGCTGGGGCGAGCAGCCGCTCGCCGCCTGCGGCGTCCTGGCGAACTTCTCCCTCGTCCGGGCCACGGACGTCGTCCTCGACCCCGACGAACTCGAGCCCCGCGAGGGCGACTTCGCCGAGCCCGACGACGCAGGGCTGCTCGACGCGGTCGACGTGTGGTGCGAGGACGTGCTCGACCGGCTGCCCGACACGCCGGTGCCGCCGGTCGCCACGGAGATCGTCGCGGTGCGCGACCTGGACCTGGTGGACGACGACCGCTGGCCGCAGGCCCTCGCCCTGCTGGCGCAGCCGCCGCTGCGGGACGCGCTGACGCAGCCCGTACGCATCCTGCTGCCCGACGGCACGACGGAGACGGTGCGGCCGTACACGGCGTGGTGGCTGCGCGACCATCCGGTGCTCGACGGCCGCCGCCCCGCCGGCCTGCGCGCGGCGGGCGCGGACCCGCTGCTGGAGGGCCTGTACGAGTCGGCCGACACGACGGGTTTCGAGGACGCGCAGGTGCTGCACGCCCTCGGCGTACGGACGTCCGTCGCGGCGCTGCTCGACGAGCCGGGCGGCGCGGCGGAGCTGCTCGCCCGCCTCGCCGACCCCGGCCGCCAGGTGCGCGCCGACCGGCTGCACGCCCTGTACACGGCGCTGGCCGACCTCGACCCGGAGCAGGTCACGCTCCCCGACGAGCTGCGCGCCGTGGTGGACGGCGAGGTGGTGGTCGTGGACGCGGGGGACGCGGTCGTGGCGGACACCCCGGACCTGCTGCCGCTCACCGCCGGGCTGCCCCTGCTCCCGGTGGCGCCCTCGCGCGCCGCGGACCTGGCCGACCTGTTCCAGGTACGCCGCCTGAGCGAGGCGGTCACGGCGGAGGTCACGACCGAGGGCGAGGTGCACGAGGTCCCCGAGTCCGTACGGACCCTGCTGGGCCCCTCCACGCCCGCGACGTACGTCGAACACGAGGAGCTGATGGCGGGCGGCGTCGAGCTCGACTGGCGCCGCACCCCGGACGGCGTGCTGCACGCGGCGACGCTGGAGGGCGTGGCGGCTGCCCTGGCGTGGTCGACGGCCCAGTGGCCGCGCCGCTTCGAGGTGGCGGCGCTGCTGGAGGACGCGTCCCGGACGACGGAGCTGGAACGGGCGCGCTGGTTCGACGCGTAGCGGCTGCCGCCGGGGCGGACTCGCCACCAACGTGTCAGGATGCGCTGGTGGACGATCTCATACGTGCCTGGGAACGCATCGAGACCTGGCTTGGGGAGCACCAGTGCACCAGTGCTCTGTCCGAGCTGCACCCGCCTGCCTCCGAAGAGGCCATCCAGTCTCTCCGGGACGCCATCCCGTACCCGCTCCACCCGCATCTCGTGCAGTGGCTCGGAATCCACGACGGCGCCCCCCTGTACGACGCTCCCATCTGGCCGGGCGGCTATGTCCCGTACGGCATTGACGGACTCGAGGGCGGGCCGGAGTACATGGAGGAGATGCTCGAAGAGTTCAACGAGCAGCGGGACGAGGATCCCGCGCACTGGATTCTGGATCCGTGGGCGGACCCGCTGTGGCTCCCCATTGCCGGTACGAACACGGGGGAGAGCCTCCTCATCGACCACCGGCCCGGCGACACCTACGGCAACATCATCGAGATCGACTATGAGGGCAACGAGGTCACCGCAGTCCGCTGGAAGAATCTGGGGGAGATGATCGGGCTGATGGCCGAGTCCCTGGAGTCCGGATCCCCTATGCCGTACTCGCGCCGGTACGCGCTCGTTCCTCAACTGGACGAAGGCCCACCCAGGCACCTCACCTGGAAGTTGGAGAAGGCCTAGTAGTGCTTGGTCAGGTTGGTATCGCTGTGGGTATGTCGCGGTGACAGGTGGGGCAGGCGCCGGTCCAGACCGCGAGGAGTATCTGCATCTCGCGGACGACCTGGTAGAGGCTCAGGCCGGCGCCGTCTCTTTTGGGGTCCGGGCCAGTCGCTGGAGCGTGCAGAAGGCGTGGGCGGCGGAGACGAGGGTGACGTGGTGGTGCCAGCCGTTCCAGGTGCGGCCCTCGAAGTGGGCCAGGCCCAGGGCTTGCTTCATCTCGCGGTAGTCGTGCTCGATGCGCCAGCGGAGCTTGGCCAGCCGCACCAGCGTGGTGAGTGGAGTGTCGTCGGGCAGGTTGGAGAGCCAGAACTGCACCGGCTCCGGCTCGGCGGCGGGCCATTCGGCCAGCAGCCAGCACGCGGGCAACTCGGCTCCCCCGACGGCCTTGCGGATCTCGCGTCCGGCGGGCCTGATCCGCAGTGCCACGAACCGCGAGTACATCCGCTTGAACCCGCTGCGGCCGCTGCCTGGGCGGGAGCCCTCCCGCCACTGCACCGGCCGGGCCGCCTGCTTCCCCGCAGCGATGATCAGCTCCTTCACGCTCTTCGGCGCCTCGGGGTAAGCCGGCTGGGGCGGGCGCCCGCGACCACTGTGGGGCGGGATGTGAAGCGTCGCGTCGTGTGGGTGGGCAGTGACGGTGGTCGAGCTGCCCACTACGTAGTGCAGCCCGCGTTCCTCCAGGCCGAGCCGGAAGGCCGCAGTGTCCCCGTAGCCGCCGTCGGCCACGACCAGGGGCACATCGATGCCCCAGGACCGGGTCTCGTCGATCATGTCCAGGGCCAGCTGCCACTTCTCGACATGGCCCACATCCGGCGGGATGCCGCACCGCTCGCGACGGGCCACCTTGCCCGGGTCGGCCTGCGGCGAGGCGGGATCCCAGCTCTTGGGCAGGAACAAGCGCCAGTCGATTGCCGCCGAGGCGGTGTCCGAGGCCAGGTGCAAGGACACGCCCGCCTGGCAGTTGGTGACCTTGCCTGCGGTGCCGGTGTACTGCCGAGACACACAGGCCGAGGCGTCACCGTCCTTGAGGAAGCCTGTGTCATCGATGATCAGCGCGGTCGGGTTAATCGCTGGAGCCATCTTCCATGCGAGTCGGGCTCGGACATGCGCCGCCTCCCACGGGCTGGTGGTGATGAAGTGGGCCAGGGCCTGCCGGTTGCCGTCCTCACCCAGCCGGGCGGCCATCGGTTCCACCGATTTGCGCTGCCCGTCCAGCAGCAGTCCCCGCAGATAGACCCCGCCCCACCGACGCTGATCCGCCCGCGCGAACGGCTCGAACACATCCGCCGCGAAGTCCTCCAGACGGCACCGGACTTCATCCAACTCCTCAGGTGTCACACCCGGTCAACGACGCAGCCCCTCAACGGGACACGCCACCGACGAATGAACCTGACCAAGCACTACTAGCACCAAGGACGTGAGAAGACCCCCTCCCGCCGACCGGTAGGAGGGGGCTTCTTTCTGTCTACTTGCTACGGCCTGACCAGACCGGGGACATCGATGAAGTAGGCGTCATTGTCCAGCATTCGGTTCTTGGTGTAGAAGCCCGAGAGGCGGGAGCCGGCACGCTCGTTCTGGGCACCGGCCATGGTGGCGCGGGCGCACTTCTCCTTGTACGTGGGTGCCGTGTTCGGCGCCCTCAGGTCGTCGTAGAGACGCCACTTGCCGTCAGCGTCCTTACGGGCATACGCCTGGAGACACTGTGAACCGTTGGTGACACCCGCCTGCGATCCACCGCTCTCCTTGGAGGCCGCGAAGGCATACTCGTCGCACTGAGTCGCCTTCTTGTCACCGGTCGCCAGCGGGTGCAGGACCAGCGCGTACTGACCACTGTCCGGGCAGACGACAGCGCGGTTCGCGTCTCGCCTGGCCGGGTCGAACTCGCGGTGCAGCGGACTGTTGTGTGCCTTGCTGCCGGGGTGCCAGTCGAGCTTGTCGCGCATCTCCATGTAGTACAGCGCGGCACCTTCGGCGTACTTGTGCTTCAGCTCGAACGTCGGCGTGTACTTGGGGAACACACAGCCGACGGACGCCGCGTTCGGCATCATCTGGTCACAGCGGATCTGGTCCCAGAACACCCAGCTCGGCTCGGTGACCTTCACCGCGCCAGGAGCAGCGGACGCCTTGAAACCGAGGAAGCTGCCTCGGTCGAACTCCTGGGACTTGCCAAGGGCAGCCGTCTTCCAGGTGAACTTGCGCGTCTGGACGGTCTGCTCGGTCACCGGCGAGGTGGTGGTCCAGGAAGTCGGTCCGGTGAATTCGGGGCCGACGAACGCCCGATCGCAGACGGTGTCACCGCCACACGTGGCGTCCCAGTAGTCGAGGGTCACCGTTCCCAGCGCACCGTCGATGGACAGCGGAGCGATGAAGTTCCGCTGGTGCCAGGCACCCGTGTTGTCCAGTTTCATCTCTTCGCGGACGAGGAAGATGGCGGTGCCGATGTGCTTGGGCGGCTGGTTGTTGCTGATCTGCCACCAGTCGGCCACGACACCGACCTTGTGGCAGCCTTCACGGCGGGTGAGCGTGTATCCGCCGATCGCCGGGTCACTGCACCAGGAGACGAGAGGATCGGTGGGCGCCGGCAGTGCCATCGCCGCCCTTGCGATCCCGGCGTCGTACTGACGACTCTGGCACATCTCGATCTCGGGGTTGTCGGTCGTGTAGCAGTTGTCCCGGCTTCCGGGCTCCGGAGGAGCGCCATGCGGGCTCGGCTGCTTCTCGGGAGTGTCCTCCGCCTCGTAGGGCTCCTCGTCCGGGATGGGGTCGGGGTCGGCGCCGCCGTCCGGGACGGCGGTGTCGCCGCTGATCGGCGCCTTGCCGGTGCCGTAGTCGTAGACCTTCTGCGATCCCTTGTTGTCGGCCCGGTCGACGGCACGGCCCTCGGTACGGTTCATGCCCCGCTCGTCCGGTGTGCCCGTCACCGTGGTGGGCTGACCGGCCACGGCGGGCTTCTCCGCAGTCCAGGCACCACCGTTGGTACGGCTCTCGATGCCTCGGACATCGTCACCGGCCGGAGGTGTGATCTGGAAACTGCCGGCGCCCTTGTTCGGCGTCCACGCGCCCTCGGGGTAGTCGGTCGAGGCGATCTTCGCCGGGGCCACCGGTGCGGTGGTGTCGACGACGAACTGGGTCCACGGCGACCAGTTCAGGTTGTAGTGCGTGCCGTCGTAGGCGTTGGTGCGGAACTTGTAGGTCCGGCCGTCCTTGAGCTGCCCGGCGGGCACCGTCACGCTCACCGGCTTGCCCTGGTCCCCGTACGGGGACAGGAGCAGGCCCTCGCCGAGCGGCGTGGTGATGGGCGTGTTGGTCGCGGCGTCGTAGACCTGGAAGGTGCCGTTGACCTGGTCGCCGTCCGGGTCGGTGAACGTGTCGCGCAGGATCGGGGTGGTGGTGTTGACCGCCCAGACACCGGCGTAGGACTTGAACGGGGCGCCGGCCTGGCGGGCCGTGCCGTCCGAGGGACGGTAGTTGTACGTCACCGACAGCTTGGGCTGGTTGGCCGCGTTGTTGGCCGAGTTGACCCGCTTCCACGCCCGGGTGTCGTCCGTCGCGGCGCGCAGGCCCATGTGACCGCGGGTGGCCTTGGCGGACGCCCAGGTCTGGACGAGGGCGTCGACGTCGGCGTTGACCCAGCCGTCGGCGCCGCAGGACGGGTTGCCCTTGGTCTCGGTGGAGGAGTGGTACTGCTGGTTCCACGCGGGCTGGCTGGTCCAGCGGGACGCGGTGGACGGGGCACTGGTGTCCCACACGGTCCAGCTCTGCGCGGTGCAGTCGGTGTTGCCCGAGTGGAAGTTGTACAGCGACAGGTTGGTGTCGACGATCAGTGCGTCGGCGATGGCCGAGGTGTTCCAGGTGATGAAGGAACGGGCCGTGCGGTAGGTGCCGTCGGCGTTCTTGGTGCCGGGGTTGCCGAAGTCCAGCTCGGTGTCGGCCGACCAGTCGACGGTCTCGCCCTGCTGGACGTAGGTGTCGAAGGTGTTCGACAGCGCCGAGGTCGACGGGTCGACGGTGACCGGGTACACGGTCTTCAGGTCGGCGAGGAACGCCGGGTCGGGGGTGACGACGAGGTCGATCAGGCCCTTGCCCTTGTCGACGACCTTCATTCCGACCCGGGCCCGGTTCTCGTGCTTCCCGGACCGCTTGTCGACCGATGCGTCCCACATGACCGGGGCGGGCATGGTGGCTCGTGCGGCGCCGGTCTTCGCGTCGGCGAAGGTGACCGAACCATCCTTGTGGGCCTTGGCCTTGAGGCCCTTGGCCCGGACCGGGAGGGTGTACGAGTAGCCGCCGGCGGCAGGCCGCTCGCGTATCTCGACGAACTGCTCGAAGCCGGTGCGGGTCGCCTCGACGATCACGTCGGCGCCCGGCACGGCCTCGCGGTACCGGGCCGTGGTGCCGTCGATCGCCGGGGCGGGCAGTCCGCCCTTCCACTGCAGGGTCACGCTCTCGTCGCCCTGGCCGAGGGTGACGAGGTCGCGCGGGGCGGCGTCCTTGGCGGCGTGTAAGGAGGTGGCCCTGGTGCCGCCCTTGCCGCCGAGGCGCAGGCCCTTGGGGTGGTTCTTCGCCTGGACGCTGCCGCCCGCGCCGCGCGCGAGGGTGACGTCGACCTTCTGCCACGTGCCGCCGCGCCGGACGCGTTCGGGCCCGGAGGTGAACTCGGTGGTCAGGGTGCCGTCGGGGTTGGCGACGGTGTACGAGGTCTCGGTCGTCTCGTCGGTGACGACGACCTTCTCGCCGGTCTTCTCCGCCTCCAGGATCGCCCACGCCTTGGAGCCCTTGGCGTGACGGGCGGCCCACGCCATGTCGGAGGCGAGGATCTCGTCCTGGGACGGCTGATGGCTCTGGAGCAGTGCTTCCTTCGGCTGGGGCGTCGCCGCGACGGCCGTACCGCCGGCGACGAACGCGGCCTCGGCGACGAGCAGCAGCGCTGCCGCGGCCGCCGTGCGGGACATCCGTCTGCGCCGTCCGTGCCCGGAGATCTGTGTGTCAGGAGACACGAAGTGATGCCTTCCTCTTGGAAATTCAAACACATGTGCTGGGCGCACTGGTGAAGGACGCTATGCGCGTCAAGAGGAGGGCAGAAGGGCACTTCTGGCCGTCCGGGCGGCTTCGGATCGCGCAGGCCGTGGCGGCGTTGGTCCTGCAGAGGGGCGGTGTCTCAAACATCGGATTGATCACATGGCGCCGCGGGACGGGGTTGTCCTCAGCGTCCTGCCGGTGGCCGATTCACGGGCGATCAGTGAGCGCCCCGAGAGCGAACCGTGGATGTCTGACGAATCGCAGCCAAAGCCTCAGATGTCGCCAAGTCGCCGTGTGCCGTGGGGAATTCTGACGCGAAATAGGCGTCCGGGCTCAGTGCCCGCCGCGCGGCTCCATGCAGCCGCCTTCCACGTAGTGGCCGTGCGTCTCGACGGTCACCGGGTCGCGCAGACGCAGCGAGGCGGGGACGGCGATGGCGTCGGGGTCCGCGGCCTGCGCAGGCACGGGCCCGGGGTCGAGGGCCGGCGGCACGGCGCGTACGGGGGCCGGGAACGCCGCCGCCTCGACCGGCGCCGGTGCCGGGGCCTGAGGTCGTCTGATGGAGGCCGCCACGCCCACGGTGACCGCGCTGCCTCGGTGCTGCGCCCGGGCGTTGGCGAGCACGGTGCAGTCGGCCGTGAGGCGGTGCGGACGTGGATCACGCCAGAGGCCGGAGTTCCGACGGGGGCGCGCAGGGGCGCGTTGGACTGCCGTTCAGCCATCGGGAGGGTGTCTCCTCCTGATGGGTGAGGCCCCTCGATCGGGATTGCCGTCCCGGCCGGGGGCCGTCATAGGTCTGGGTTTGTTGCGGACGCAACCGCCGACTTCCCACCCCCGGCAAGCCAGTCGCTCGTCCGGGTGACGGAGGGGAGGGGAGGGGGCAGGTGGTTCTTTCCCCAGGTTCTTTGGGGGAGTTCGTGGCCCACCGCCCCCTCGCGAGCGAGGTCCCGGCGGCTCGGCAGGACCGGTGTGCCGACCGGGTCCCGCTCCGCTCAGTCCCGGTCGGCGGCCTTCAACTCACCTATGAACGCCGCCCAGGACGCGGTCGCGAAGGTGATCGACGGGCCGTGCGGGGCCTTGCTGTCACGTACCGGAACCACGCCGGGGATTGCGTCCGCCACCTCGACGCAGTTGCCGCCCTCCTGATTGCTGTAGCTGCTCTTTCGCCAGGCGGCGTCGTGCGGACCGGGAAGGGAGATTCGCGCCACGGTAGTCGTCCTCCATCGCGGATCGGATCATGTCGAGCGACATGAACGGGGGCAGCGCCGCGGCCCCCAGCCGATCGTAGGTCAACGCGAGATGCCCGACCTCGGCCGGATCCTCGAAGAGCTGGCCGTGGTGCGCGCCTTCCGTGTAGGCCACTTCGGTGCCGTTCGGCAGGGTCAGCACGGTGAGGGAGCCGCCGAGCATGTCGTGCGCGCCCGCTGCGAACGGGAGGACCTGCACGGTGACGTTCGGCTTGGCGGCCGCCCTCGCCAGATGGGCGAGCTGGCGTCGCATGACGTCGTCGCCGCCGACCGGCCGCCGCAGTACCGACTCGTCGAGGATCACCAGGAGGTCCGGCCGTTCCGGAGACAGGAGCCGCTTCTGCCGCTCGAGGCGGGCGGACAGCCTCTCCTCCAACTGCTCCTCGCTCTTGAGGGAGAGGCCGACGCTCAGGACGGCGCGCGCGTACTCCTCGGTCTGCAACAGGCCGGGCACGACATGGCACGCGTACTCGCGAATCGCGGCGGCCTGCGCCGAGTACGCCATGAACGTCCGCGACCAGTCCGGGAAGGACTCCCGGTAGACGTGCGGCCACAGGTCCACCAGTAACCCGTCCGCACCGAGCGCCGCATCGAGCGCCCGCGCGAGCTCCAGCGTCGGCTTGGCGCCGGACGACCGCTCGACCTGGGTGATCCGGGTGCTGACGACGTGGGTCCTCGCACCGAGTTGGGCCTGCGTCAGACCGGCGGCCGTGCGCAGTCTGCGGACCTGTGAGCCGAAGAGGGCGGCCATCGAGGCCTCGGGCTCAATTGCTTTGGCCATGGGCTTACTTCCGTTCCTTACGGCCTGCGGTGTAATGCTGCATGCCCTTCCGAGCGTAGGTCCGCCCGACGACTCTTGAACACGGAACGTCACCATCCGTACACGACGGATGGTGCCCCGAGACGAGAGACCGAACGGGATGGGCGACGCGGTGCTGAAGACCACGACCACATCGGGCGAGAGTCCCGACCAGAAGGCTGCGGCAGAGGAACGGCTCGGCGAGAGCGCGGAGTTCGCGGCGCTGTTCGCCTCGACACCCCGGGGTGCGCGGCTCGCCCGTCGGGTCGCCGTGCGGCACTTGGCCGAATGGGGCCATCCCTCCGACTCGGACCTCTCGTGCACCGTCGCCCTGCTGGTGGCCGAACTCGCCGGCAACGCCGTACGTCACGGGCGCGTGCCCGGCCGGGACTTCAAGCTCCGGTTGACCCTGGACGCACGGCGGGTGCGTGTCGAGATCTCGGACGCGTCCTCGGTGCGTCCGCCGACCGTCGTGCACGCTCCCGCTGCCGACGACGTGTCGGGCCGCGGCCTGGTCCTCGTGGACGTCCTGGCGGACCGCTGGGGTGTGGAGCCTCGTCCTGCCGTCGGGAAAACCGTCTGGGCGGAAGTGGCGGCCGAGGTGACCCGAGGGCGCTGAGCCGGCGATGGGCCCCACGCCCGCGCCGCCGGGATCGATGGCACGGGCGGGCACCGAGGCCAGGGCACCGTCGTGCGGCGACCGTGACAATCCGGTACGGCGCGCGGACCCCACGCGCGGCCAGGCGACCGGAAGTCGATTGCCGAGCACGAGGCGGGCGGCTGGCGTCGGGGACGTGACTGCCGGGTCGGCCATGGGCCACGCACGAGTGGGGCGCCCGGCCTCGGCGTGAGCACGGGGCGGGCCAGAGCCCCGCCGTTGCCTCTCCGTCTCCGATCTGTCCCTTGAGGAACCCGGACCTGGAGAGTCACGGCTCGGCGGCCGGGGCGCGTACTTCGACGACCCGTCCGGCCACAACATGGAGATGATGACCCGGCCCTACGCCCGCCCGTAGCGGGCGAAGCAGAAGGCCCCGCAGCCTGCCGGATCCTGGCGGACCGCGGGGTCACGCCGGCACCCGCCGCCCCACCACACGCCACGCGAACTCCAGCAGCGCCGCGCCGCCCGCCGCGATCGCCACCGCCGTCCACGGCATCGTCACGCCGACCAGCTTCAGCGCGAAGAAGTCCTGGAGCCACGGGACGACCAGCACCAGCAGGAAGCCCGCGCCCATCGCCGCCACCAGGCCGATCCGCCACCATGTGTAGGGCCGGGCGATGATCGCCAGGACCCACATCGCGACCAGGAACAGCGTCAGCGTCGCCGCGCTCGTCTCCGCGTCCAGCGCGCCCGGGCCGCTGTAGTGCGAGCGCGCCAGCAGGTACGTGGAGAACGTCGTCGACGCCGCGATCAGGCCCGCCGGGATCGCGTAGCGCATGACCCGCCGTACGAAGTGGGACTTCGCCCGCTCCTTGTTGGGCGCCAGGGCGAGGAAGAAGGCCGGGACGCCGATGGTGAGCGTGGACAGCAGCGTCAGATGCCGGGGGAGGAACGGGTACTCCACCTGGGAGCAGACCACGAGGATCGCGAGGAGGACGGAGTACACCGTCTTCGTCAGGAAGAGCGTGGCCACGCGCGTGATGTTGCCGATCACCCGGCGGCCCTCGGCCACCACGGACGGCAGCGTCGCGAAACTGTTGTTGAGCAGGACGATCTGCGCCACCGCGCGCGTGGCCTCCGAGCCGGAGCCCATCGAGACGCCGATGTCCGCGTCCTTCAGCGCGAGGACGTCGTTGACGCCGTCGCCGGTCATCGCGACCGTGTGGCCGCGGGACTGGAGCGCGCCCACCATGTCGCGCTTCTGCCGCGGGCTGACCCGGCCGAAGACCGCGTTCGCGTCGATCTCCGCGCCCATCGCCGACCGATCGGCCGGCAGCCGGCGGGCGTCGACCGTGCGGTCCGAGCCCGGCAGCCCCAGCTTGTCCGCGACCGCGCCGACCGCGACCGCGTTGTCCCCGGAGACGACCTTCGCCGCGACGTTCTGGTCCGCGAAGTAGCGCAGGGTCGCAGGCGCGTCCGGGCGCAGCCGCTGTTCGAGGACGATCAGGGCCGCCGGTTTCGCGCCGTCGGCCGGGGACGGCGCGTCGAGTTCCTCGGCGGCCTTGGTGAGCAGCAGTACCCGCAGGCCCTGCTGGTTGAGGGCGTCGGTCTCGTCGAGGACCGGGTCGTCGTCCGGCAGCAGGACGTCGGGCGCGCCCAGCAGCCATGTGGACGTCTCCCCGTTGCCCTCGCTGAAGCTCGCCCCGCTGTACTTGCGCGCCGAGGAGAACGGCAGCGACTCCGTGCAGCGCCACTCCTCGCTGTCCGGATACGCCTCGATGATCGCCTGCAGCGAGGCGTTCGGCCGGGGATCGGACTCCCCGAGTGCACCGAGCACCTGCCGTACGTACGCCTCGTCCGTCCCGCCCAGCGGCCGCACCTCCGTGACGTCCATCCCGCCCTCGGTGAGCGTGCCCGTCTTGTCGAGGCAGACGACGTCGACGCGGGCCAGGCCCTCGATCGCGGGAAGCTCCTGGACGAGGCACTGTTTGCGGCCGAGGCGGATCACGCCGATCGCGAAGGCGACGGACGTCAGCAGCACGAGCCCCTCGGGGATCATCGGCACGATGCCGCCGACGGTGCGGGCGATCGAGTCCTTGAGGTCGGTGTCCTCGGCGACGAGCTGGCTGATGATCAGGCCGATCGCGGTCGGGACCATCATCCAGGTCACGTACTTGAGGATCGTGGAGATACCGGAGCGCAGCTCGGAGTGGACGAGCGTGAACCGCGACGCCTCCTCCGCGAGCTGGGCCGCGTAAGCCTCCCGGCCCACCTTCGTCGCCGTGAACGCGCCGCCGCCGGCCACGACGAAGCTGCCGGACATCACCTGGTCGCCCGGCTGCTTGAGCACCGGGTCGGCCTCGCCGGTCAGCAGCGACTCGTCGATCTCCAGGTTGTCGGCCTCGGCGAGCTCGCCGTCGACGACGACCTTGTCCCCCGGCCCGAGTTCGACGAGGTCGCCGAGCACGATGCCGGACGTCGAGACGGTGGAGGCGACCCCGTCGCGCCGTACGCGCGGTTTCGCCTCGCCGATGACGGCGAGGGAGTCGAGGGTCCTCTTGGCGCGCAGTTCCTGGACGATGCCGATGCCGGTGTTGGCGACGATCACGAAGCCGAAGAGGCTGTCCTGGATCGGCGCGACGAAGAACATGATCACCCACAGCACGCCGATGATCGCGTTGAAGCGGGTGAAGACGTTGGCGCGGACGATGTCGACGGCCGAGCGCGAGCTGCGCACCGGCACGTCGTTGACCTCGCCGCGGGCCACGCGCTCGGCGACCTGGTCCGTGGTCAGCCCGGTCGCGGGCGCGGTGGCCGAGGTCTTGGGGCGCGGTGGCTGCCGGGGGTGTACGGGGTCGAGTTCGGCACCCGCGTCGATGACGGGTCTGCGGGGCTCCTGGCCGTCCATGTCGATCTCCGCCCGCTGCGTCATGGTTTCGACGGTACGGCGGGCGCGGCCGCTTCACCCCCCGGGCGGGCGGAGGACCGGACCGGGGAGGACGTGAAGGGGCCTGGGGTACTACGGGCCGGGTCGTTCGACGGGGTCCGCGGGCGGGCCTGCGGCCGCTCGCGGACCGGGGTCGTCGCGTCAGGCCTGCCCGGCCTCCCGCGGCCCGGCCGCTTCGGCCTCCCGTGCCGCCCGGTCCCGCTTGATCGCCGCGTCCCGGCGGCGTACGTACCAGATGCCGATCAGGCCGAGGCCGCCGCCGGCCAGGCAGGTCCACACCCACCAGGTCAGGTCGCGGTCGGCGAACCAGCCGTAGAAGGGGACCTGGACGAGGAACATGACGAACCACAGGATCGTGCCGCCGGTGATGGTGGCGACGACCGGCCCCTCAAGGGGCTCGGGTGCCTCGTGCCTGGGGGTCCATTTCGCCATGCGCACAGTGTAGGTCCGGGGGTGGAGGCGGCTGCGAGGGCTGGTCCCGCAGGGGTCTACGCGCGGAGATACCGATCTTCAACTTTATATGTTCATACTGAACGGGTTTGCGTCAGACCGGTTTCCTCCGTACGAACCTCCGTACGAGCCCCCCACGGAGCCGGGTGAGAAAGGTCCCGCATGTCCCCCACAGCCACCGCCGAGGTCGCTTCCCCCGGCCTGCCTCCCACGCCCCCGCAGCCCGTCGGCGGGCTGGACCGCTTCTTCAAGATCTCGGAGCGCGGCTCCACGGTCGCGCGCGAGGTCCGCGGAGGGTTCGCCACCTTCTTCGCGATGGCCTACATCCTCGTGCTGAACCCGATCATCCTCGGCAGCGCCAAGGACATGTACGGTCACCAGCTCGACGGCGGCCAGCTCGTCACCGCCACCGTCGTCACGGCGGCGTTCTCCACGCTCCTCATGGGCGTCATCGGCAACGTCCCGATCGCGCTCGCCGCCGGACTCGGCGTGAACACGGTCGTCGCCCTCCAGCTCGCGCCCCAGATGGCGTGGGCCGACGCGATGGGCATGGTGGTGCTCGCCGGCTTCGTGGTGATGCTGCTGGTGGCCACCGGCCTGCGCGAACGCGTGATGAACGCGGTGCCGCTCGGGCTCCGCAAGGCGATCGCCATCGGCATCGGCCTGTTCATCATGCTCATCGGTCTCGTCGACTCCGGGTTCGTCACCCGCATCCCCGACGCCGCCCACACCACCGTGCCGCTCCAGCTGGGCACCGGCGGTCACCTGCTCGGCTGGCCGGTCCTGGTCTTCGCCCTCGGCACGCTGCTCACGCTCGCGCTGATCATCCGCAAGGTGCCGGGCGCCATCCTCATCTCGATCGTCGTGATGACCGTCCTCGCGGTGATCGTCAACGCCGTGGCGGACGTCGCGTCCTGGGGTCTGACCACGCCCGAGTGGCCCGGCAACCCGGTCTCGACGCCCGACTTCGGGCTGCTCGGCCAGGTCAGCCTGTTCGGCGGCTTCGAGAAGGTCGGTGTGCTGACCGGTGTCCTGTTCGTCTTCACCGTGCTGCTGTCGTGCTTCTTCGACGCGATGGGCACGATCCTCGCCGTCGGCGACGAGGCCGAGCTGATGGACGAGGACGGCAACTACCCCGGTATCAACAAGGTGCTGGTCGTCGACGGCCTCGCCGTCGCCGCGGGCGGCGCCGCCTCCTGCTCCGCCAACACCTGCTTCGTGGAGTCCACGGCCGGTGTCGGCGAGGGCGCCCGTACGGGACTCGCGTCCGTCGTGTCGGGTCTGCTGTTCTCGCTGGCGCTGTTCCTCACGCCGCTCGCGACGATGGTCCCGTCCCAGGCGGCGACGCCCGCGCTGGTGGCGGTCGGTTTCCTGATCCTGGCCGGTTCGGTCAAGGACATCGACTGGAGCGACTTCACGATCGCCGCGCCCGCGTTCCTGGCGATGGTGATGATGCCGTTCACCTACTCGATCACGCACGGCATCGGCCTCGGCTTCATCGCGTTCAGCGTGCTGCGGCTGGCGACGGGGCGCGGGCGCGAGGTGCCCGTCGCGATGTACGCGGTGTCGGCCGTGTTCGTCTTCTTCTACGCGATGCCGGCGCTCGGTCTGACGTGAGCCGGGGCCGTCAGGCCATCCCGTAGAACTTCTCCGTCTCGTCGACGGCCGCCTTGAAGCGCTCGTCGAAGTCGTCGCGAATGAGCGTCCGGACCACATAGTCCTGGACGCTCATTTGTCGTTTGGCGGCGTGCTGCCGGAGCCGGTCGAGCAGCTCACCGTCGATCCGCAGGCTGAGCACTGTCGATCCCATGCGAGCCAGGGTCGCCGCACCGCCGGAGCCCGCGCGTCACTTTCGGACTCCCTCTCACCCATATGGGTGATACATCGATCACAGTCGTGACCGGTGGAGTAGAAGGGGACTGGTCTTTAGCGAGGGTAATGAGTTACGCTAATGAACATGCCTGACCTGTCCCACGGCACTGACGCCGACGTCGCCGCCGTGAACTCCCTGCGCTCCGCCGTCATGCGGCTGGGCCGGCGCCTGAAGCACCAGCGCGTCGACGAATCGCTGAGCCCGACCGAGATGTCCGTGCTCGGCACCCTGGCCCGCTGCGGCTCGGCCACCCCTGGTGAGCTGGCCCGCAAGGAGCACGTCCAGCCGCCGTCGATGACCCGGATCGTCGCGCTGCTGGAGGCCAAGGGACTGGTCCGGCTGGAGCCGCACCCCGAGGACCGCCGGCAGAAGGTGGTCAGCCAGACCGAGCAGGCCGAGGCCATGCTCGAAGAGAGCCGCCGCAAGCGGAACGCCTGGCTGGCGTCCCTCGCCGAGGGCCTCGACGAGGACGAGTGGGCCACGCTGCGCGCCGCCGCCCCCGTACTGGAGAAGCTCGCACATCTGCCGTGACCGCCGACGCCGAGGAGGCGAACCCCTTTGAGTACGGGATCCGGAGCAGACTCCGCCCCCGCACCGACCGCCAACGACTCCACAACCGACCGACCCGACCGCAAGCAGACCATGTTCAGCTCGCTGAGGATCCGTAACTACCGGCTCTTCGCGACCGGACAGGTGGTCTCCAACACCGGCACCTGGATGCAGCGCATCGCCCAGGACTGGCTGGTACTGAGCCTGACCGGATCCGCCTCCGCCGTCGGCATCACCATCGCGCTGCAGTTCCTTCCCATGCTTCTGTTCGGCCTGTACGGCGGCGTGATCGCGGACCGGATGCCCAAGCGGCGGCTGCTCCTCGTCACCCAGGCCGCCATGGGCCTCACCGGCCTGGCGCTCGCCGTGCTCACGCTCAGCGGCCACGTCCAGGTCTGGCACGTCTACCTCACGGCGTTCCTGCTCGGCCTCGTCACCGTCGTCGACAACCCGGCACGGCAGTCGTTCGTCGCCGAGATGGTCGGCCCCGACCAGCTGCGCAACGCCGTCTCGCTGAACTCCGCGAACTTCCAGTCCGCGCGGCTGGTGGGCCCCGCCGTCGCCGGTGTACTGATCACCGCCGTCGGCAGCGGCTACGCCTTCCTGCTCAACGGGCTGTCCTTCGTCGCGCCTGTCGCCGGCCTGCTGATGATGCGGCCCTGCGAGCTCCACAAGGTGGAGCGCGCGCCGCGCGGCAAGGGCCAGCTGCGCGAGGGCCTGCGCTACGTCGCGGGCCGGCCCGAGCTGATCTGGCCGATCGTGCTCGTCGGCTTCATCGGCACCTTCGGCTTCAACTTCCCGATCTGGCTGTCGGCCTTCGTCGACGACGTCTACCACTCCGGCGCCGGCACCTACGGCCTGCTGAACACCCTGATGGCGGCCGGTTCGCTGGCGGGCGCCCTGCTCGCCGCCCGGCGCGGCACGTCCCGGTTGCGGATGCTCGTGGGCGCGGCGGTGCTGTTCGGTGCGCTGGAGGTCGTGACGGCGTTCGCCCCGGCCTTCTGGATCTTCGCGGCGCTGATGGTCCCCATCGGCATGTTCGGCCTGACGGTCAACGTCACGGCGAACTCGAGCATCCAGATGGCGACGGATCCGCTGATGCGGGGCCGCGTGATGAGCCTGTTCATGATGGTGTTCACGGGCGGTACGCCGGTGGGCGCGCCGCTGGTGGGCTGGGTCACCGACACGTACGGCGCGCGCGTCGGCTTCGCGGCGGGCGGCGCGGTGGCGGCGCTCGCGGCGGCGGGCGTCGGCGTGATGCTGGCACGGGTCGGCGGCCTGCGCCTCTCGGTGGGCTGGCACCGCGGCCACCCGCAGGTGCGCTTCGTGGAACGGGAGCGCCTGGCGACTGCGGCGTAGGCGGCCCGGGGGCCGCGGGTACGGGGGCGTTTTCCCCGACCCCGCCCCTTCCCGAAACCGGGGCGTCGCCCCGGGCCCCGTACCGCGCTTCGCGCGGTGTCCTCAATCGCCGGACGGGCTGGATTTCGCTGCGCGAAATCAGCCTCGCCGGCGATTGAGGCGCGGGGGCCACGGGGGCGGAGCCCCCGCGTGGGGGGACGCGGCACACTGGGCGCATGAGACTCTTCGCCGCCGTCCTCCCGCCCGCCCCCGCCGTCGACGAACTCGGGCTCGCCGTCGACCGGTTGAGCAGCTTGGCCGGGGCCGACCGGCTGCGGTGGACCGGGCGGGAGGGGTGGCACTTCACGCTCGCGTTCATGGGGGAGGTCGGCGGCGACCTCGTGCCCGAGCTGCGGGAGCGCCTCGCGCGGGCCGCGCACCGGACCGAGGCGTTCCCCCTGCGCCTGCACCGCGGCGGGCGCTTCGGGCGGCGCGCCCTGTGGGCCGGAGCCGCCGGCGGGCTGGACACGATGCGGCTGCTCGCCGAGCGCGCCGACGCGGCCGCCCGCCGCTCGGGCATCGACATGAACGAGCACCGCAGCTACCACGCCCACCTGACCATCGCCCGCGCCCGTGAGGACACGGACCTGCGCCCCTACGTCGAGGCGCTCGACGACTTCGAGGGCTCCCCCTGGCACGTGGAGGAGCTCTCGCTGGTCCGCAGCAACCTGCCGGGCGGCGGCGTGCCGGGCGCGGGGCCCCGTTACGAGGTGGTCGATTCCTGGCCGCTGAAGCCCGCGGGTTAACCTCGACGGGTGAACCCGAAGACCCGGAACCAGATCATGGCCGCCGTTCTGGTGCTGATGTTCGTGATCGTCGCGGTGGCGGCCCTGGCCGGCAAGTAGCCCGGCCACGGCCGCCATGGCGCGGTGGCGGCGTCACCAGGCGAAGGCCTCCGGTGACGGCCCCGGTCCCGGGAAGATCTCGTCCAGGGACGTGAGGACCTCCTCGGACAGCTCCAGTTCGACCGCCCGCAGCGCGGACTCCAGCTGGCCGGCCGTGCGCGGGCCGACGATCGGGCCGGTCACGCCGGGGCGCGTCAGCAGCCACGCCAGCGCCGCCTCGCCCGGCTCCAGACCGTGCTTGTCGAGCAGGTCCTCGTACGCCTGCACCTTCTCGCGCACGGCCGAGTTCGCCAGCGCGTCGGCCGAGCGGCCGCTCGTGCGCCGGGCCCCCTCGTTCTCCTTCTTGATCACGCCGCCGAGCAGCCCGCCGTGCAGCGGCGACCAGGGGATGACCCCGAGGCCGTACTCCTGTGCGGCCGGGATGACCTCCATCTCGGCGCGGCGCTCCGCGAGGTTGTACAGGCACTGCTCGCTGACCAGCCCGTACGAGCCGAGCCTGCGCGCGGTCTCGTTGGTCTGGGCGATCTTCCAGCCGGGGAAGTTGGAGGAGCCGGCGTAGAGGATCTTGCCCTGCCCGATCAGGACGTCGATCGCCTGCCAGATCTCCTCGACGGGGGTGCGGCGGTCGATGTGGTGGAACTGGTACAGGTCGATGTAGTCGGTCCGCAGCCGCTTCAGCGAAGCGTCCACGGCGCGGCGGATGTTGAGGGCGGAGAGCCGGTCGTGGTTGGGCCACGGGTCGCCGTCGGCGGCCATGTTCCCGTAGACCTTGGTCGCGAGCACGACCTTGTCGCGGCGGTCGCCGCCCTTGGCGAACCAGTTGCCGATGATCTCCTCGGTGCGGCCCTTGTTCTCGCCCCAGCCGTAGACGTTGGCGGTGTCGAAGAAGTTCAGGCCCGCGTCGAGTGCGGCGTCCATGATGGTGTGGCTGGTGGTCTCGTCGGTCTGGGGCCCGAAGTTCATCGTTCCCAGGACGAGTCGGCTGACCTTGAGTCCGGTGCGTCCGAGCTGCGTGTACCTCATGTGTCCCAAGCCAACTGCTTCGAGTCCACTCCAGGCAAGGGCGCGCGGCCCGGTGTCACGGGTGGCGGCGGCCGGTGTCCGCGTCCGCGCAGTGCAGTCGGGCCGTGGTGCCGTCCTTGCTCCGGGACAGGAACAGCACCCGGTCGCTGCCGAGGGGGACAGGGGTGTTGCTCCACAGGTTCGTGGGCGCGACCCAGCGGACCTCGCCGTCGACGACGCCCGCGACCGCCTCTTTCCCGCCGACGAACAGGTGCCCCGGTCCGGCGGCCGGCTCGGACGGACTGCGCAGCGTCCGGCCGTCCGGCGCCGTGAGCGGGACGGAACGCAGTCCGCGGCGGCCGCCGCTCGCGTCGGCCTCGTAGAGCCGGTCGCGCCAGGTGACGGCGTACAGCCGGTCGCCGACGCAGGCGGCGGGGCTGTTGAAGGACGTGAAGCGCCACCAGCCGAGGTGCGGGCTCGCGAGTGGTTCGGCGGTGTCCCGACCCGCGTACGCGTACAGCAGGGCCCCGCGCTTCAGGGACGCGGAGAACAGGGCGCGGCCCCCGTCGAGGAGTACGGGGTCGTAGGCGAAGCGCTGCACGGTCCGCTTCGGGAAGCGGGTGCGGGACACGCGGCGTCCAGGGCGGTGAACGCGCTGCGCTCAAAGTCCCGTTGGACGGGCAGCACGATCGTGTCGTTTGCCCGTGCCAGGGCGTGGGAGCGGGGATCGGTGAGCTGCCTGCTGCACCACAGGAGGTGGCCGCTGTTCGCGTCCAGGGCGGCGATGCGGCCCCCCGTCAGGGGTACGTAGACGGCGCCGCCCGCGACGACGGGCCCGAGCAGCGTCCCGGCCGGGGCCCGCAGGGTCCACAGGCGGCCGCCGTCCTGGGAGGTGACGGTCAACTGCGGTATGTCATCGGCCACGTGGGACTCCATCGGACGCGGGACGGCGGAGACGTGCGTGGGGGATGCTGTCTGCGGAGGGTAACGCCCGAGTCGGGAGGAGCCCCAGCCTCCGCTATTCGCGGGGGAATTCGGAGGTGGTGAGGGTGAGGCCGACGGGGGTGTGGGTGAGGTCGACGTCGGTGCCGAAGGCGACGGTGGTCTCGGTGGTGTAGTCGCCGTCCTTGGGATCGGTGTAGAGGTGAACCTTGCCCTGGTACGGGTCGGCGATCAGGAGGACGGGAACTTGGGCGACGGCGTACGCGGCCTTCTTGGGGCCGTAGTCGTTGTGGCCGGTGCCCTTGGAGATCACCTCGGCGACGAACTCGACGTCCTGATAGCGCCAGCGGCCTTCGGGTGTCTTGTTCGCGCCCTCCGCCATGACGGTCACGTCGCTGGCGAATCCGTTGAGGTGGCCTGGGTAGTCGACGCGCACGTCGGACTTCACGCGCTTGCGCGGATACTTGGTCCGCAACTGCTCGTAGATATCCGCGATGATCTCCCAGTGGTTGTCCCGCTGTGGCGACATGAAGACGGCCCCCTCGACAACCTCGACCTTGAATCCTTCGGGGGCGGATTCGAGCCACCTGAACATCTCGTCCAAGGTTCGCTCGTCGTTGTCTTCGGCCATGTCGATCCTGTCGGTCTCTGCGACATCTGCGACGGTCATCGTGGCGCTCCTCCCCGGCTGCCGCTCGAACGCATGCAGCCGCGCAGTGCAACGATACGCACGGTGACTGGGTTACGTCTTTGATTGCCGTCGCACCTCTGCCGTCATGCGCCGCCCAGCCAGCCCGCCGCGTCCAGGGGAAGCTCTCCGGCCCGGTCACGGTGCGCAGGGCGTCCTCCAGGTCGCGCAGGCGGTCGGCGCCCATCGAAGCCGCCCACTCCGCGCGCAGTTCGTCGAAGATCGCGGCCGAGCGGGCCAGGGCGTCCAGGCCGTGCGGGGTGAGGCGGATCAGCTTGCGGCGGGCGTCGGCGGGGTCGTCGGCGCGTTCCGCGTAGCCGAGAGTGACCAGGCGGTCGACGGTCTTGCCGGCCGCCGTCGCCCGGCTCGCCACCTCGCCCCACCTGCTCGACGGCTTCCTGACGCTCAGCGCCGCCTTCGAGCGGACCACGCTCGAACCGTTCGCCCGCGAGACCGTCGTCATGACCGTCGCCGTACGCAACGACTGCCACGTCTGCATCGCCATGCACACCGGCAAGCTGCGGGCGCTCGGCGCGGACCGCGAGCTGATCGCGGCGCTGCGCGAACAGCGCCCACTGCCCGACGAACGACTCGAAGGCGTACGGCAGTTCGCGCTGGAGGTGCTGCGCACGGCGGGCGCGGTCGGCGACGCCGAGCTGCGCGCCTTCCTCGCCCACGGGTTCACCCCGCAGAACGCCCTGGAGGTGGTCATGGGCATCGGCACGTACACGATGTCGACGCTCGCCAACCGGCTGGTGCGGGCCTAGCCGCTCCTGTGGCAGGGGGGCGGATTCCGGCCGTTGTCGGGGCGCGCGGGAGTGCGCCCCTTCCCTTCTCCGGAGCTCCGTGCCGCAATGACGTCCGCCAGCCCGTGACCCCCACACGAAGGCGGGATCCCCCATGAAACACAGCACCCTGCTCCTCACCGCCCTGCTCGCCACCGGCACGCTCGCGACCGCGACCACGGCATACGCCGCGCCTCGGGTGACGCCGGAGACGGCGACGCTGTCGTTCGACTGCGGTTCCTACGGCTCCGGTACGGCGACGCTCAAGGCCACGCAGGACGGCACGGCCGCGACGATCGAGGTCTCGACGGAGGCGATCAAGGCGCCCATCGCCCTCTCGGAGAACTCGGTCGAGTCCACGCTCACCCTCACCAGGAACGGCTCCGGCACGACGACGTTCACCGGCAACGCCAACCCGGCGATCCCGGCCGGCGGCGCGGTCTCGACGGGCCCGCTGAACGGCACGGTCGCCTCGGGCGACAGCCTGGAGGCGACGTCCCTGACGGTGGTGGTCTTCGGCGTCACGGCGCAGTGCACGGCGACGTCACCGCAGAACCCGGGGCCGTTCGTCTTCTGACGCCTCGCCCGCACCCGTCCGCCGTGCCCCGTTCGGCGGACGGGCGCCCGCAGGCGTCACCGCGCCGCCCCGGGCGCGGTGACGCGAGCCGGGCGCCCGTGTCCCGGACGCGGAAGCCTGCTTCGGTGTCAGCCCGGCAGTTTCAGGTCCGTGCAGCCGTGTTGCTCCGCCGAGCGCTCGGCGAACGCGGTGAGCGCCGACCGGGCGAAGCCGGGGACCTCCTCGTGCGCGTACTGGGCGGCGGAGATCGTGAAGAGCGCGCGGGCGCTGGTGCCGGGGCACTTGGCGGTGGCCCAGGAGAAGTCGTTTCCGGACCGGCCCGCGTCCCGGGTGGACTCGTAGTCCGGGTACTGGGCCTGCGCGAAGGGGCCGAAGAAGGCGCTGATCTGGAACATTTCCACCGATGAGGCCCCCGTCTCGCCCAGCACGCAGGTCTCCAGCAGGGAGGAGTCCGTCGTCGGTGTCTCCTTGATCCAGTGGATGCTGTCCAGGTCGCGCATCGGGATGCCCGCGCACGTTCCCTTCGCCTCGAAGCGGGACTTCTCCTCCGGCTCCGCGGGGACGTCCGGGATCGGGCCTCCGGTCTCGGCCTCGCAGTTCCAGTGTTCGGCCGCCCTGACCGCGGTGGCCGCGACGAGCTCGGCGGTGCCACGGCCCGCCACCGCGTCTCCGATACCGGACGAGTTCACGACGACGGAGGCGTCCTGGTTGCCGCAGTCCAGTACGACGGCGGTGCTCTTGAGGTTGGTGTAACCGTGCCAACCGCCGCCCAGCGCCATCGGCAGCGTGCCCGTCCTCTCCGGGCGCAGATCGTCGAACACGCCCCGGCGTCCGTCGTCGTCGCGGGCCGTTTCGGGGATGCGGGCGATGGTGAGCGCGGTCTTGCCGACCCAGCAGAACTCGTAGCCGTCGGACCCACCGATGTGCAGGTCCTTCGGCAGGCCCTCCTGCGTGTCGTAGTCGGTGAAGACCGCCGACTCCTCCGGCGGGATCAGCCCCTCGCAGTACGAGGCCAACGCCTCCTCGTAGCGCCAGCGCTTGCCCGTGTCGCTGAACTGGTACCAGGCGTAGCCCGCGACGGCGACGAGCGCCAGCGGCAGTGCCACGTACTGCGCCAGGCGGCGTATGACGGTCATCTGCTTGCTCTCCCCGGTTTCGCGGTGTCCCGCCGCACCGTATCCCTCAGGCGGCGGCCCGGTACGGCCGGCCCAGTCCCCACGCCTGGTGCATCGCGTCGGCGAACGCGGCCGCCAGTTTGTGCTCGCCGGTCGGGCCCGGGTGGGTGCCGTCGTAGGTGTCGCGGTGGATGTCGTACGACGGCGGGCGCGAGGCCAGCAGGATCGGGGACGCCGGTGTGTCCAGGTCCGCGACCGCCTTCGCGAGGAGCACGTTGAAGCGGTCGCACTCGCCGGCGAACGGGGCGTCGGACTCGGCGCGGACGTTGGGGATGACCGGCAGCAGGACCATGCGCACGTGCGGGTCGGCCTCGCGGGCCCGGGCGATGAACTCCCGGGCGTTCGCGGCCGTCTGGTCGCTGTTGGTGTAGAAGCCGAGGTCTATCAGGCCGAGGGAGACGAGGAGGACCTCGGCTCGGCAGGCGGCGACCGTCTCCCCGATGACGGGGGCCATGTGGAGCCAGCCCTCGCCCCAGCCCGCCAGGTGGCGGCGGGCCTCCGCGGGGAAGGACGGGTCGGCGTACGCCGTCGACAGGGGGGCGTTCGCCCCGGTGTCGTACAGCGTGGTGCGCGGGCCGACGATCTCGTACGGCTCGCCGAGGGACGTGAGGTGCTGCCACATCCGGTAGCGCCAGCTGTAGTCGCCGGCGCGTCCGATGGTCATGGAGTCGCCGACGAACAGGAAACGCATGGGCGTCATCATCGCCGAACCCGTCGGTAACCCGTCAGTGGTCCGCGATGTGAGGCTGGACACGGCCCCGCCCCGCAGGGGCAGGATGGGGCGATGGCGACCGACACCGTGGTGCACCGGCTCGATCTCGGCTACTTCGTCCGCTCGGCTGCCGAGGCGGGCGGCCCGCATCCGCGGGTCGAGCCCGTGCTCGCGTATCTGGTGCGCACCGACGGCGAGTTGATCCTCTTCGACACAGGGGTCGGTGCGGGACACGACGGGGTCGAGGCGCGGTACCGGCCGCGGCGCAGGCCGCTCGTCGAGGCGCTGGGCGCAGTCGGGGTGCGACCGGAGGAGGTCTCGCTCGTCGTCAACTGTCACCTGCACTTCGACCACTGCGGCGGCAACCCGCTGTTCGCCGGGGTGCCGCTGCTGGTGCAGCGGGTCGAGCTGGCGACGGCCCGGCGCGGCGACTACACGCTCGACCACCTGGTCGACTTCCCCGGCGCCCGCTACGAGGAGCTGGACGGCGAGGCCGAGATCCGGCCGGGGGTGCGGGTCGTGCCCACGCCGGGGCACACCGACGGGCACCAGTCCCTGGTGGTCGAGCGTCCCGGCGGGGCATACGTGCTGGCCGGACAGGCGTATGACACCGCGGCTGATTTCGGTGCGGCCGACCTCGCGCGGCGGGCCGCCCGCGACGGCGTGGCGCAGCCGCTCCCGCCGTACCCCGCCTGGGTGGAGCGGCTGGCCGGCTTCGACCCGGCGCGGGTGCTGTTCGCGCACGACTGCGCCGTGTGGGAGCCGTCGGGCCACTGACGGGTCGCTGAACGGTCACTGACGGATCAGCAGCGGCACCAGTCGTTCGACCTGCTCGCGCGGGTCCGGCGCGCCGGGCCACGTGGTCATCAGCAGGTGGTGGACCGTGCCCACCAGGGCGAGCGCCGCGGCCGCCGTGTCCAGACCGGCGGGGACGCGGCCGAGGGACCGCTCGGCGTCCAGGTAGCGGGTGACGGACTCCTGGATCGCGGCGAAGCCCGGCGCTCCGGACGCCATCGCGTCGCGGAAGCGTTCGGCGGCGCCGGGGCGGGTGAGGGCGAGGCCCGAGACGTCCGGCCCGGTGGCGGTGAGCAGGGCGGTGGCGACGCCGGAGAGGTTGGCCGCGACCGTGTCCGTGCCCGCGCGGGCCGGGAGGTCCGCCGCGAGCGCGGCCGTGCGGGCGAGGCGGTCCAGGACCAGTTCCGCGACGAACTCGTCCAGTCCGCCCGCGAAGTGCGCGTGCAGCAGGCCCTTGGAGCAGCCCGCCTCGTCCGTTACCGCCCTGCTGGTCAGGGCGCCGGGGCCAGCCGCGGCGACGACGCGTTCGGCGGCGGCGAACAGCCGCTCGCGGGCGTTGGGTACGGCGACTCCGCGCGGTGACATCCGGATCCCTTCCAGGGGCATGGACAGTATGGGCGTTTGCCCATACTGTTTGGGCGTACGCCCATACTAGTCGGGAGGCACTGTCGTGCAGAACGTCGTCAACACCGAGCAGGAGCAGGCGTGGAACGGTGACGAAGGCGCCCACTGGGCCCGCCACCAGGACCGCTGGGACGCCGTCAACGAGGGGTTCAACGAGCCCCTGCTCGCCGCCGCCGCCATCCGCGCCGAGGACACCGTCCTCGACATCGGCTGCGGCGCGGGGGCCACCACACGCCTCGCCGCCCGGCGCGCGGTCCGGGCCACGGGCCTGGACCTGTCGGCCCCGATGCTGGAGCGCGCCCGCGCCTCCGCCCGCGCCGAGAACCTCGGCAACGTGGTCTTCGAGCGCGGCGACGCCCAGTTGCATCCGCTGGAGGGCCGTGCCTTCGACGTGGCCATCAGCCGCTACGGCGTCATGTTCTTCGCCGACCCCGTCGCCGCCTTCGCCAACATCCGCGCCGGCCTGCGCCCCGGCGGCCGAGCGGCGTTCGTCGTGGCCGCGGACGGCGGGGACAACGAGTGGCTCCAGGCCCTCGCCCGGCTGCGTGGCCTGCTGCCCCTGGGCGGCTTCGGGGCGACCGGCGGGCCGGGCATGTTCTCGCTCGCCGACCCCGACCACATCCACGAGGTGCTGTCGGGGGCCGGCTTCGACGGGATCGCGGCCGAGTGGGTGGAGGCGTACGGGAGGTGGGGGAGCGACGCCGAGGACGCCACCGCGTTCCTGCTGAGCTCGGGACCCGGGCGGCATCTGCTCGCCCAGGTCGACGAGGCCACGGGCGAGCGGGCCCGGCGCGAACTCGCGGACGTCCTGCGCGCGTACGAGAAGGACGGCGCGGTCCGGCTGCGCAGCACGGCCTGGCTGGTCACCGCCGTACGCCCGTAGCGACGCGGGGCGGAGGTGGCAGGCTGGGGGCATGCGTTCGCTTCCGTACGTCACCGGCCTCGCCGCCGCGCTCGTCCTCGCCGCCGCCGTGCCCGCCGCGGCGGACGACGACGGGTTCACCATCGAGGACCCGAGGATCACCGAGTCCAGCGGGCTCGCGGCGAGCCGGGCGCACCCCGGGATCTACTGGACGCACAACGACCAGGACGAGCCCCGCGTCTTCGCCGTCGACTCGGCGACGGGCGAGACGGTGGCGACGATCACCCTGCGAGGCGTGGGCACGCCGCGGGACATGGAGGCGATCTCCGTCGGCGCGGACGGGAACGTCTACGTCGGTGACATCGGCGACAACCTCGACGGCGGCTGGGACCACGTGTGGATCTACCGCTTCCGCGAGCCGTCGCGGCTGCGCGACCAGACGGTGGACGCCACGCAGTTCGTCGTGAAGTACGCCGACGGGCCGCGTAACGCCGAGGCGCTGATGGTGCATCCGAGGACCGGCCGCGTGTACATCGCCTCGAAGAACGAGGACGGGGGCGGGCTCTACGAGGGCCCGGCGACGCTCAGCGCGTCGGGGACCAACACCTTCCGGAGGATCGGCGAGGTGCCGTGGGTGACCGACGGCGCGTTCTCCCCCGACGGCGAGGAGCTGGTGCTGCGCTCGTACTTCAGCGCCCGCGGCTACGCCTGGGAGGACGGCCGCCTCGGTGCCGACCACCGGGTGCGCGCTCCGATCCAGGGGCAGGCGGAGTCGGTGACGTACACGCTCGACGGCAAGGCGCTGCTGTTCGGCACGGAGGGCGAACGGAGCCGCGTCGAGCGGGTGGAGACGCCGACGCGTGACGAGGGCGGTTCCGGCGGCGGTGGCACGGCACGGCCCAGTGGCGACGACGCGGCCGGCGCCGGCGGCGGGGGCGAGGAGGCCGGCGCGACGACGTACGGTCTGCTCCTGCTCGGCGGCGGGGCGCTGCTGGTGTTCGCCCTGCGCCGCCGGAAGCGTGGCTAGGTCCCGGCCGTTCGCCTGCCGCTCGCGGTCCGGCGCTTCCAGCGGCTCAGTCGGTGACGGGTTCGTCCGGCGTCCGGCGCTGTCCCGCCTTCAGCAGCTCGGCCGCGTCGAGCTTCACCTCGGCGCCGATGGAGGCGGGAAGGGTGATCTGCTGGCCGGGGGCGTAGACCTCGTGGCTGTCGTATCCGTCGGGGAGGGGGGCGGTCAGGACGTGCACGCGGGTGTGCTTGCGGTCGACGATCACATAGACCGGGATCTTGGCCCGGGCGTAGGCGACGACCTTGTTCCGCAGGTCGTTGCGGTAGTTGCTGGATGTGACCTCGACGACGAGCCGGAAGACGGCGGGGTCGTAGCAGTTGTTCCGGATCAGGTGCTCGTCGATGTCGGCATCCACGATGGCCATGTCGGGGATGGCGTAGTCCTCGGGGCCGTCCGGAAGCCACAACCCCACGCCCTGGAGTACTTCGGTTTCCCCGCCGTCCAGTCCGGCCAGCATGAATGGACGCATGATCCTGGTGAGCGCCCTGGCATGCGCGCTGTCCCGAGAGGGCGTCACGGTGAGGATGCCTCCGATGATCTCGACTCGGTGGCCGGGAAGCAGCTCCATGAGGCGGTTGGCCTCTTCGAGCAGCGTCGGCGGCTCGCCGTCACAGGGGTCGCAGGGGTGCTCGACTGCTGCGGCAGACATGCGGGCCTCCTGGTGGCTGGTGTCGAGAGCATCATCGTAGGGCGCGGGGCCGTCAGGTGTCCGGTAGGCAGATCGTCATACCTTCGAGTGATCATCGCGCCGCTGCCGCTGACCTGGGGTCTTTCTCCCGTCTCGACCCCTCGCGCCACCGGGTCGAGACTGGAGAGGAGGCCGGGGAACCCGGTGCCGGGACCGCGTTCGGCAGTGGAGGAAACATGACGGCAGCCACCCGCGAGGACACCCCTGTAGCCATCGAAGGCGGTGGCGTGGAACTCCGTATGACGGAGGTCGGCGGTGACATGACGGCCGCGTTCGTCCGCTTCCCCAAGGGCACCGACATGACCGAGGCGGTCAAGGGCCTGCCCGGTGACATGTGCCAGTGCCCGCACTGGGGATATCTCTTCTCCGGGCGGCTGAAGATGCGCACCGCCTCCGGCGACGAGATCTACGAGGCGGGCCAGGCCTTCTACTGGCCGGCCGGGCACGTGCCGGAGGCGCTGGAGGACTGCGAGTACCTGGACTTCTCGCCGACCAAGGAGTTCAACGAGGTCATCGACCACGTCAAGGCGCACATGGGATGAGGGCCGGCGGGGGCGCGGGCGACGCGAAGGGCCCGGCGGTGTTCGGCGACGCTGCGTCGTGTTCGGCCGCCGGGCCCTTCGTCGTACAGTCCGCCGTTACAGCTTCTCGATCACGTAGTCGATGCATGCCGTCAGCGCCTCGACGTCCGCCGGGTCGACCGCCGGGAACATCGCGATGCGCAGCTGGTTGCGGCCCAGCTTGCGGTACGGCTCGGTGTCCACGATGCCGTTCGCGCGCAGCGCCTTCGCCACCGCCGACGCGTCGATCTCGTCCGCGAAGTCGATCGTGCCGATGACCTGCGAGCGCTTCGCCGGGTCCACGACGAACGGGGTCGCGTACTTCGACGCCTCGGCCCAGCCGTAGAGCGTGCGCGACGACGTGGCCGTGCGGCGCACCGACCAGTCGAGGCCGCCCTGGCCGTTGATCCACTTCAGCTGCTCGTTCAGCAGGAAGAGGGTGGCCAGCGCCGGGGTGTTGTACGTCTGGTTCTTGCGGGAGTTGTCGATCGCCGTCGGCAGGCTGAAGAACTCCGGCACGTGGCGGCCGGACGCGTGGACGCGCTCGGCGCGCTCGATCGCGGCCGGGGAGAACACGGCGAGCCACAGTCCGCCGTCGGCGGCGAAGGACTTCTGCGGGGCGAAGTAGTAGACGTCCGACTCGGCGATGTCGACCGGCAGACCGCCCGCGCCCGAGGTGGCGTCGACCAGGACCAGCGCGCCCTCGTCGGCGCCGGCGACCCGCTTGACCGGGGCCGCGACACCGGTCGAGGTCTCGTTGTGGGTCAGGGCGTAGACGTCGACGCCCGCCTCGGCCTGCGCCTCGGGGTGCGTGCCGGGGTCGGAGGAGATCACCGTCGGCTCGGCCAGCCACGGCGCCAGCTTCGAGGCCTTGGCGAACTTGGACGAGAACTCGCCGAAGGACAGGTGCTGGGACTTGTTCTCGATCAGCCCGTACGTCGCGATGTCCCAGAAGGCGGTGGAGCCGCCGTTGCCCAGGATCACCTCGTAGCCCTCGGGCAGGGAGAACAGCTCGCGCACACCGTCGCGCACCTCACCGACCAGGTTCTTGACCGGAGCCTGGCGGTGGGAGGTGCCGAGCAGGGAGCTGCCGGTGGCGGCCAGGGCGTCCAGCGCCTCCGTACGCACCTTGGAGGGGCCCGCGCCGAAACGGCCGTCGGCGGGCTTGATGTCAGCGGGAATCTGGATATCAGCCACGAGCCGGAGCGTATCCCCTCAGGCCGCCCGACGCCGACCCGGTCCGGAGCATGAGACGGGCCATGAGACGGGCCATGAGGCCGACGGCACGGCCCTGAGCTGCGGGATCAGCCGGCGAGCTCCTTGAGGTGCTTGAGCAGGGCGATCAGGACGAACTTGCTGGAGGAGTGGTCCCGGGCGTCGAACTCGACGAGGGGGACGTCCGGCCCGAGGGTCAGCTCCCCGCGGATCTCGTCCTCCGATCGGAAGGGACCGCCGAAGTCGTTGACGGCGACGATGAACGGCGTGTCGCGGCCCTCCAGGCAGTCGATCGCGTACCGGGCGCCGTCGAGCGCGCGGGTGTCGACGAGGACGACGGCGCCGGTCGTGCCGTCCAGGAGCGGGTCCCACAGAAAGCGGAACCGGTCCTGCCCGGGCATGCCGAAGAGGTGGAGCACCGTGCGCTCGTCGAGAGTGAGACGCCCGAAGTCGAGCGCGACCGTCGTCACCGTCCGGCCCGGCACGGCGGCGGGGACGCTGATCGGCTCCTCCGTGTGCAGGGGGCGGATCTCGCTGACGGACCGCACCATCGTCGTGCTTCCCGTGCCGGAACCACCGGCCACCACGATCTTCATCGCGCTGAGCTGTGCCCCGGCGCAGGTCATCGTTTCTCGTCGGTGCCGGTCATCGAACGGTGCCTTCCGGGGATGCGGTGGGGAGTGTCGAAGCCGCTGCATGCTGATCAAGTGGAGGTCACTATAGGAGAGTTGGCGATCACTTGGGCAAGGGGTCCGGCGCGTCTCTTTCCGTTCTCCGCCGGACTCCGTGCGCGACCGTGACCGGCTCGCCGGAGGAGACGCAGGTGTGAGGCGTGCAGTGCGGGTCATCCTGGGAGACATGACAGGGGATACGCACGACGTGGCGCGGGCGCTCACAGCCGCCGTGCGCGGCGACGTCGACTTCGGCGCCACGGCACGGGCCCTGACGACCATGGACGCCTCCAACTACCGGCGGGTCCCCGACGGCGTGGTGGCGCCGCGCGACGCGGACGACGTGGCGGCGGCGCTGGCGGTGTGCCGCGAGCACGGGGTGCCGGTGGTGGCGCGCGGCGCCGGTACGTCGATCGCCGGCCAGGCCACGGGCGTCGGCGTCGTCCTGGACTTCACGCGCCACATGAACGCGATCGTCTCCGTCGACCCCGGGGCCCGTACGGCCGTCGTGCAGCCGGGAGCGGTGCTGGACACGCTCCAGGCGGCGGTGCGGGCGCACGGCCTCGCCTTCGGGCCGGACCCGTCGACGCACAGCAGGTGCACGATCGGCGGGATGGTGGGGAACAACTCGTGCGGCGCCCACTCCGTGCGCTGGGGCACCACGGCGGACAACATCCGCAGCCTGAAGGCCGTCACCTCGACGGGTGCCCCCGTCACCCTCGGCCGGGGCAGCGGCCCCACCGGCGTCCCGCCCGGCCTCGACGACCTCGTCCGCGCCAACCTGGCGCTCCTGCGCACCGGTTATCCCGACGGCCTGCCGCGCCGGATCTCCGGCTACGCCCTCGACGCGCTGCTTCCCGAGAAGGGCGCCGACCTCGCCCGCGCCTTCTGCGGCAGCGAAGGCACCCTCGCCGTCCTGACCGAGGTGACCGTCGGCCTGGTCGAGACCCCGGCCGCCCGCGCCCTCGCCGTGCTCGGCTACCCCGACGAGAGCGCCGCCGCCGAGGCCGCCCCCGGCCTCCTGCCCCACCGGCCGCTGACCGTCGAGGGCATGGCCGACGACCTCGTACCGGACGCGGCGGGCCTGCCGCGCGGCGCGGCCTGGCTGTTCGTCGAGACCGGCGGCGACACGGCCGCCGAGGCGCGTTCGCGCGCGGCGCGGATCGTACGGGCCGCCGACGCGCTCGACGGCACGGTCGTCGACGACCCGGCCGGCATGCGGGCGCTGTGGCGCGTTCGCGAGGACGCGGCCGGCACCGCGACCCGGACGCCGGACGGCGGCGAGGCGTGGCCCGGCTGGGAGGACTGCGCCGTCCCGCCGGTGCGGCTCGGGCCGTACCTGCGCGACTTCCGCGCCCTGCTCGCCGCGCACGGCCTGCGCGGCACCCCCTACGGGCACTTCGGCGACGGCTGCGTCCACGTCCGCATCGACTTCGACCTGATGAGCCGGGAGGGGGTGGCGCGCTTTAGGGCATTCTCCGAACAGGTGGCGGACCTCGTCGTCGCGCACGGCGGGTCGCTGTCCGGCGAACACGGCGACGGCCGGGCGCGCGCGGAGCTGCTGCCACGGATGTACGGGCCCGAACTCGTGGGCGTCTTCGGCGCCTTCAAGGACCTGTGGGATCCCGACGGCCTGCTGAACCCGGGCGTGCTCGTCCGCCCCGGCCCGCTCGACACCGACCTCCGCTTCGACGTGCTGCCCAGGCGGCCGGTCGATGTCGCGTTCGGCTACCCGCACGACGGCGGCGACTTCGCGGGCGCGGTGCGGCGCTGTGTCGGCGTCGCCAAGTGCCGTACGGAGCAGCCCGCGGCCGGCGGCGGCGTGATGTGCCCCTCGTACCGGGCGACCGGCGAGGAGCGGCACTCGACGCGGGGGCGGGCCCGGCTACTGCACGAGATGCTGGCGGGCGAGATCGTCACGGACGGCTGGCGGTCGGCGGAGGTGCTGGACGCGCTCGACCTGTGTCTGTCGTGCAAGGGCTGCCGCAGCGACTGCCCGGTGGGCGTGGACATGGCCACGTACAAGGCGGAGTTCCTGCACCACCACTACGCGGGCCGCCGCAGGCCCGCCGCGCACTACGCGATGGGCCGGCTGCCGGAGTGGCTGCGGCTCGCCGGGCCGTTCGCGCCGGCCGTCAACGCGCTCGCCCGCTTCGGCCCGGCGGCCGCGCTGGCCAAGCGGATGTGCGGGATCGCGCCGGAGCGGCGGCTGCCGGTCCTCGCGCCCCGTCCGCTGAGCCGCCTGCTGCGGGACCGTCTGCGGGAGCGCACGGGGGTGTTCGCGAGGAGCCGTACGACGGTGCTGTGGCCGGACACCTTCACCGACCGGCTGTCGCCGTCCGTGGGCATGGCGGCGGTACGGGTCCTGGAGGCGGCGGACGTCGGGATCGTGGTGCCGCCCGGCCGGGTCTGCTGCGGGCTGACGTACGTCTCCACGGGCCAGCTGGACCGGGCACGCTCGGTCATGCGGCGCACCCTGGACACGGTGGAGCCGCTGCTCGAACTGGGCGCGCCCGTCACGGTACTGGAGCCGAGCTGCGCCGCGACGCTGAAGACGGACCTGCCGGAACTGCTGGGCGGTGATCCGCGGGCGGCCCGGCTCGCGGCCTCGGTGCGGACGTTCGCGCAGACCCTCGGGCAGTGCGCCCCGGACTGGAGCCCGCCGCGTCTGGACCGCCCGGTGGCGGGCCAGACGCACTGCCACCAGCATGCGGTGCTGGGCGACGCGGCCGAGCGGGCGCTGCGCGAGAAGGCCGGGCTGAGCGGGGAGCTGAGCGGCGGCTGCTGCGGCCTGGCCGGCAACTTCGGTTTCGAGGCGGGCCATTACGAGGTGTCGGTGGCGTGTGCGCAGGAGCAGCTGCTCCCGGCGGTGCGGGCGGCGTCGCAGGAGACGGTGCTGCTGGCGGACGGCTTCTCCTGCCGGACCCAGCTGGACCAGCTGACCGACCGCCGGGCGCGGCACCTGGCGGAGGTCCTGGCGGACGGTCTGTGAGCGTTTCCCCTTCGAGGGCCTGCGCGCCGTGCGCCTTGGCGGGCGCGGGCTGCGGGGCTGCGCCCGCACACCGCCTCCAAGCGGACCAGCCAGTCGCCCACAGGCCGGGCGCAGGTAAGGGCCGCAGGATCCCGTCAGTGGGGCGAGGTCGCCACCTGGCGGGCCAGGTGCAGCAGGGCGGTGATCGCCGGGTGCGGTGACGTGGCGCGCCAGGCGAGCAGGACCGGGACCGGCGGGGCGTCGGTCAGCGGGCGGTAGGCGACGCCGGGGTTGGCGTGCAGCTCGGCTGTGGAGGCGGCCGAGACGCCCGCGCCGCGGCCGGCCGCGATGGCGGTCAGCCAGTCGTCGGTGTTGCCGACGGTGAGCGTGTCGGCGGGCCGGGCGTCGGGCGGCCACAGATCGGGGGTGGTCATGCCGGAGACGGTGTTCAGGACGACGGGCCCGGTGGCCACGTCGGCGAGCGTGAGCGTGGTGCGCGCCGCGAGCGGACCGTCCGCCGTGACCGCGGCGACGCGCGCCTCGGTGAACAGCAGCGCCGTGACCAGGCCCGGCGTGTCGACGGGACCGCGCAGGACGGCGGCGTCGACCCGGCCGCTGGTCAGCCCGGCCGTGCGGTCGTCGATACGGAGCAGTTCGAGCGGTGTCTCCGGGTGCTCGCGCCCCCAGCGGCGCAGCAGCGGCGTGGTGTACGGGCCGAGAGCGGCCCAGGCGTGGCCGAGCCGCAGCGGTGTGCGCAGCAGCCGGCCCGCGTCGAGGGCCTCGTCGAAGGCGGCGACGGTGGCGGCCGCCTTGTCGCGGAACGCCCGCCCCTCGGCGGTCAGCGCGAGGTGGTGCGTGGAGCGGTCGACGAGCCGGGTGCCGAGGTGCCTCTCGAGGGCGGCGAGCGAGCGGGAGACGCTGGGCTGGGTGAGGTTCAGCCGGGCGGCGGCCCTGGTCACGCTCGACTCCTCGGCGATGGCGAGGAAACAGCGGAGGTGACGCAGCTCGATGCTCATACGTCCCGAGCATAAGCGCAGCGAGATCCGCATTTCACGGGGCACGTGCGGGTCCGTAGCGTGGAGGGGATGGTCGTGGGACGAGGTGAGCAGGGAGGCCGGGCGGTGAACGAGGCGGGGTCCGCGCACGGACGTACGGGCGTACCCACGGGGGCGCGCGGTCCGGCGGGGACGGGCGATACGGCGGGTGCGGGCGGGCCCGGCGCCGCCGGGGCCGTCGTCGTGCTGCCCGAGGGGGCCGGGCCCGTGGCCGAGGCACAGGCGGGACGGTCGCGGCGGAAGCTCGGGCCCGTGTCCCTCGTCGTGGCGGGCGCGCTGTCCGTACAGTTCGGCGCCGCGATCGCCGTGATGCTGATGCCGCGCACGGGCCCGCTCGGCGTGGTCACGCTGCGGCTCGTGCTCGCCGCGCTTGTGCTGCTCGTCGTGTGCCGGCCGCGCCTGCGCGGGCATTCGCGCGCCGACTGGGGCACGGTCGTCGCCTTCGGCGCCGCGATGGCCGCGATGAACGTCCTCTTCTACCAGGCCGCCCACCGCATCCCGCTGGGCGCCGCCGTCACCCTGGAGGTGCTCGGCCCGCTCGTCATGTCCGTGATCGCCTCGCGCAGGCTCGTCAACCTGCTGTGGGCGGGGCTCGCGCTCGCGGGCGTGTTCCTGCTGGGCGGCGGCGGTTTCGACCGGCTCGACCCCGTGGGCGCGCTGTTCGCCCTGGGCGCGGGCGCGATGTGGGCGGCGTACATCGTCTTCAGCGCCCGCACCGGGCGGCGCTTCCCACAGGCGGACGGGCTCGCGCTGGCGATGGCCGTGGGCGCGCTGCTCAGTCTGCCGCTGGGCCTGATGGAGGCCGGGTCGAAGCTGGTGGTGCCCTCCACGCTGGGGCTCGGCCTCGCGGTGGCGCTGTTGTCGTCGGTCCTCCCGTACACCCTCGAACTGCTGGCGCTGCGCAGGCTGCCCGCGGCGACGTTCGCCGTGCTGATGAGCCTGGAGCCAGCGATCGCGGCGACGGCTGGATTCCTCGTCCTGGGGCAGGGCCTGGTGCCTGCCGAGGTGGTGGCGATCGCGCTGGTCGTGGTGGCGAGCATGGGTGCGGTACGCGGGAGCCGGGTTCGTCCCTGACCAGGGCGGGGGTCGTTGATGGTGCCGGAAGGGCCCGGATGGCCGCCAAAAAAATCAAAGCAAGCACGCTTGCTTGTTTTCTGGAACGCTGCCATGCTCCGGGGCACGAACCGTCGTGCCCACCAGGGAGCGTTACGTGTCCGATCCGACTGCCGTGCTCGACGACCTGCGCGACGAAAGCGATGAACTCGACCGACTGGTCGCCGGCCTGGCCCCCGGAGCGTGGGCCGCGGCGACCCCCGCCGAGGGCTGGAGCGTCGCCCACCAGATCGCCCACCTCGCCTGGACGGACCGGGCCGCGCTGACGGCGGTCACCGATCCGGACTCCTTCGCCGCGGAGGTCGCCAAGGCGCTCGCCGCGCCGCACGCGTTCGTCGACGACGGCGCGGCCGAAGGCGTGGCCCTGCCACCCGCCGACCTGATGCACCGGTGGCGCGAGGGCCGCGAACTGCTGCTGACAGCCCTGCGCGAGGCCCCGCCCGGCACCCGGTTCCCCTGGTACGGACCCCCGATGAGCGCCGCGACGATGGCGACCGCGCGCCTGATGGAGACGTGGGCGCACGGCCAGGACGTTGCCGACGCGCTCGGCGTCGTACGGAAGCCGACGGCGCGGCTCGCCCAGATCGCGCGCATCGGCGTGCGGACGCGGGACTTCGCCTACCGGGTGCACGGGCTGACCCCGCCGGCCGAGCCGTTCCGCGTCGAACTGACCGGACCCGGCGGCGAACTGTGGACGTACGGCCCCGAGGACGCGGCTGGGGTTCCCCATGCCGAAGGCCTGGAGAAGGTGACCGGCCCCGCGCTGGACTTCTGCCTCCTGGTCACGCAGCGGGCGCACCGCGCGGACCTGTCGCTGCACGCGACGGGCCCGGACGCCGACCAATGGCTCGACATCGCCCAGGCATTCGCGGGCCCGCCCGGCAAGGGACGCCGGCCGGGGGCCCACAGGGCGGCCGGGCACAGCGGCACATCCACCGACCCGGCCGGCGGGCCCGAGCCCGGCGGCAACACCCGTGGCGGCACCGGCGGGGGACGCCGATGAACCCGGCCCCGACCGGCGGCGAGGCCCCCCGCGGCAGCAGCGCGCCGCTGCGCGTCGGGAACGCCTCCGGGTTCTACGGCGACCGGTTCGACGCCGTGCGCGAGATGCTCACCGGCGGGCCCCTCGACGTGCTCACCGGCGACTACCTCGCCGAGCTGACCATGCTCATCCTCGGCCGCGACCGCCTCAAGGACCCGCGCCTGGGCTACGCCAAGACCTTCCTGAGGCAACTGGAGGACACCCTCGGCCTCGCCCACGAACGCGGCGTCCGCATCGTCACGAACGCGGGCGGGCTCAACCCCGCCGGACTCGCCGACGCCGTCCGCGCCCTCGCCGCACGGACCGGCGTCCCCGTCCGCGTCGCCCACGTCGAGGGCGACGACCTGTCCGCCCGCTTCCCCGACGCGCTGACCGCCAACGCCTACCTCGGCGGCGCCGGCATCGCCGCCTGCCTGCGTGCCGGCGCGGACGTCGTCGTCACCGGCCGCGTCACCGACGCCGCCCTCGTCACCGGCCCCGCCGCCGCCCACTTCGGCTGGGGACCGCAGGAGTACGACAGGCTCGCGGGCGTGGTCGTCGCCGGGCACGTCCTCGAATGCGGCACCCAGGCCACCGGCGGCAACTACGCGTTCTTCACCGGTCACGACGTGCGCCGCCCCGGCTTCCCCCTGGCCGAGATCCACGCCGACGGCACCTGCGTCGTCACCAAGCACGACGGCACCGGCGGCCTGGTCGACGTCGGCACCGTCACCGCGCAGTTGCTGTACGAGACGGGCGGCGCCCGGTACGCGGGACCGGATGTGACCGCCCGGCTCGACACCGTACGCCTGGAGGAGGACGGCACGGACCGGGTGCGGATCTCCGGCGTGCGCGGCGAGGCCCCGCCGCCCGCCCTCAAGGTGGGGCTCAACCGCATCGGCGGCTGGCGCAACGAGGTCGTGTTCGTGCTGACCGGGCTCGACGTCGAGGCCAAGGCCCGCCTGGTGCGGGACCAGTTGGAGGACGCGCTCGGCAAGCAGCGGCCCGCCGAGGTGCGCTGGGAGCTGGCCCGCACCGACGCGGCCGACGCCGACACCGAGGAACGCGCCAGCGCCTACCTCCGGCTCGTGGTGCGCGACCCGGACGCCGAACGCGTCGGACGCGCGGTGAGCAGCGCCGCGATCGAGCTCGCGCTCGGCAGCTACCCCGGCTTCCACGTGACGGCCCCCCCGGGCAAGGGCGCGCCGTACGGGGTGTTCGGCGCGGCGTACGTCCCGGCCGCCACGGTCCCGCACACGGCCGTGCTGCCGGACGGGGAGCGCGTGGACATCCCGTCCGCCGCCGGCGCTGCACCGGACGGCGACGTGCCCCCCGGCGCTGCACCGGACGGCGGCGTGCCCCCCGGCGCGCTGCCCGAACCCCTGCCGCCCGGCCCGACCCGTCGCGCCCCCCTCGGTCTCGTCCTGGGCGCCCGCAGCGGCGACAAGGGCGGCGACGCCAACATCGGCGTCTGGGCCCGCACCGACGACGCCTGGCGCTGGCTCGCCCACGAGCTGACCACCGAGCGGCTGCGCGTCCTGCTCCCGGAGACCGCCCGGCTGTCCGTCGCCCGGCACGTGCTGCCCAACCTGCGCGCCCTGAACTTCGTCGTCGAGGGGATTCTCGGCGAAGGGGTCGCCGCGCAGGCCCGTTTCGACCCGCAGGCCAAGGCGCTGGGCGAATGGCTGCGCGCCCGCTACGCCGACATCCCGGAGGCATTGCTGTGACCGTCCTCGGCTCGGCCCTCGATGTGACGGGCCCCGAACACGCCGCCCACCGCGAGGCGATGCTCGCCCGTCTCGCCGACCTGGAGGCGGAGCACGCCAAGGCGCTCGCGGGCGGCGGCGAGAAGTACGTCGCCCGGCACCGGAAGCGGGGCAAGCTGCTCGCGCGCGAGCGGATCGAGCTGCTGCTCGACCCCGACACCCCCTTCCTGGAGCTGTCACCGCTCGCCGCGTGGGGCAGCGACTATCCCGTGGGCGCGTCGATCGTCACCGGCATCGGCGTCGTCGAGGGCGTCGAGTGCCTGATCACCGCCAACGACCCGACGGTGCGCGGCGGCGCGTCCAACCCGTGGACGCTCAAGAAGGCCCTGCGCGCCAACGAGATCGCGTACGCCAACCGGCTGCCGTGCATCGCGCTCGTCGAGTCGGGCGGCGCGGACCTGCCCTCCCAGAAGGAGATCTTCATCCCCGGCGGGGCGCTGTTCCGCGACATCACCCGGCTCTCGGCGGCCGGCATCCCGACGATCGCGGTCGTGTTCGGCAACTCGACGGCCGGCGGGGCGTACGTCCCCGGCATGTCCGACCACACCGTGATGATCAAGGAGCGGTCGAAGGTCTTCCTCGGCGGGCCGCCGCTGGTGAAGATGGCGACCGGTGAGGAGAGCGACGACGAGTCGCTGGGCGGTGCCGAGATGCACGCACGGACCTCCGGCCTCGCGGACCACTACGCGCTCGACGAGCAGGACGCGCTGCGCCAGGCGCGGCGGATCGTCGCCCGCCTCAACTGGCGCAAGGCGCACGCGGATCCCCTTCCGGCGGAGCCTCCGAAGTACGCGGCCGACGAGCTGCTCGGCATCGTGCCGGAGGACCTGAAGACGCCGTTCGACCCGCGGGAGGTCATCGCCCGGATCGTGGACGGCTCGGACTTCGACGAGTTCAAGCCGCTGTACGGGCCGAGCCTGGTGACCGGGTGGGCGCGGCTGCACGGCTACCCCGTCGGGATCCTCGCCAACGCGCAGGGCGTGCTGTTCAGCGCCGAGTCGCAGAAGGCGGCCCAGTTCATCCAGCTCGCCAACCAGCGCGACATCCCTCTGGTCTTCCTGCACAACACGACCGGCTACATGGTCGGCAAGGAGTACGAGCAGGGCGGCATCATCAAGCACGGCGCGATGATGATCAACGCGGTGTCCAACTCCCGCGTACCCCACCTGTCGGTGCTGATGGGCGCCTCGTACGGGGCCGGGCACTACGGAATGTGCGGACGGGCGTACGACCCGCGGTTCCTGTTCGCCTGGCCGAGCGCCAAGTCGGCGGTGATGGGCCCGCAGCAGCTCGCCGGCGTGCTGTCGATCGTGGCCCGCGCGTCGGCGGCGGCGAAGGGACAGCCGTACGACAACGAGGCGGACGCCGGGCTGCGGGCGATGGTCGAGCAGCAGATCGAGGCCGAGTCGCTGCCGGTGTTCCTGTCGGGGCGGCTCTACGACGACGGGGTCATCGATCCCCGCGACACGCGGACGGTGCTCGGCCTGTGCCTGTCCGCGATCCACACGGCACCGGTCGAGGGCGCCCGCGGCGGCTTCGGCGTCTTCCGGATGTGAGGACCCTTCCGTGATTGCTTCTGTCCTGGTCGCGAACCGCGGCGAGATCGCCTGCCGCGTCTTCCGCACCTGCCGTGACCTCGGGATCGCGACGGTCGCGGTCCACTCCGACCCCGACGCCTCGGCCCTGCACGTGCGCGAGGCGGACGCGGCGGTACGGCTGCCGGGCGCCGCGCCCGCGGAGACGTACCTGCGCGGCGAACTGATCGTGAAGGCGGCGCTGGCGGCCGGCGCGGACGCGGTGCACCCGGGGTACGGATTCCTGTCCGAGAACGCGGACTTCGCGCGCGCGGTGCTGGACGCCGGCCTGATCTGGATCGGCCCGCCTCCCGAGGCCATCGAGGCGATGGCGTCGAAGACGCGGGCCAAGGAGCTGATGGGCCTCACGCCCCTGGATGCCGGCACGCTCACCGAGGCCGATCTCCCCGTCCTCGTGAAGGCGGCGGCCGGCGGCGGCGGCCGGGGGATGCGGATCGTCCGTTCCCTGTTCGCGCTGCCGGGCGAACTGGAGGCGGCGAGCTCGGAGGCGGCGTCCGCGTTCGGCGACGGAGAGGTGTTCGTCGAGCCGTACGTGGAGGACGGCCGTCACGTGGAGGTCCAGATCCTCGCCGACACGCACGGCACGGTGTGGGCGCTGGGCACGCGGGACTGCTCGCTGCAGCGCCGCCACCAGAAGGTGATCGAGGAGTCACCGGCGCCCGGACTGCCGGACGGGCTCGTCGACGCGCTGCACGGGCAGGCCGTGCGGGCGGCGCGGGCCGTGGGCTACACGGGCGCGGGCACCGTCGAGTTCCTGGTGGGCCGGGACGGCCGGGCCCACTTCCTGGAGATGAACACCCGCCTCCAGGTCGAACACCCGGTCACCGAGGCCGTCTTCGGCATCGACCTGGTCGCCCTCCAGCTCGCCGTGGCCGAGGGGGCGGCCCTGCCGCCGGCCCCGCCCGAGGCCGCGGGCCACGCCGTGGAGGCCCGCCTGTACGCGGAGGATCCGGCCTCCGGCTGGACCCCGCAGACCGGGGTGCTGCACGCCTTCGACGTACCCGGCGGCCCCCCGGCCGTCCGCGTCGACTCCGGCTACGCGGCCGGAGACACCATCGGCGTCCACTACGACCCCATGATCGCGAAGGTCGTCGCCTGGGCGCCCACCCGCGCCGAGGCCGTCCGCAGGCTCGCGCACGCCCTGCGGCGGGCCCGGCTGCACGGGCCCGTCACCAACCGGGACCTGCTCGTGCGGTCCCTGGAACACCCCGACTTCGCCGGGGCCCGCCTCGACACCGGGTTCTACGAGCGCCACCTCGGCGACCTCACCGCCCCCCGGCCCGGCGAGGCGCACGCCGCCGTCGCGGCCGCGCTCGCGGACGCCGCCGCGCGCGGGGGCCGGTTCGGCGGCGCCTGGCGCAACCTCGCCTCCCAGGACCAGGCCAAGACCTACAACGGCCACGAGGTCCGCTACCGGCCCGCCCGCGACGGGGGCTACGAACTCCCCGGCACCCCCGGCGTACGCGCCGTCGAGGCGACCTTGTCCCGCGTGCGGCTGGAGACCGACGGGGTCGTACGGGCCTACGACGTCGCCGTCCACGGCGACACCGTGTACGTCGACAGTCCCGCCGGCGCCCACACCCTCACCGCGCACCCCCGGTTCACCGACCCCGCCGCCCGGGCCGAGCCCGGCTCGCTCCTCGCTCCCATGCCCGGGACCGTCGTGCGCGTCGGGGACGGCGTCCACGAGGGCGCCCGGGTCGTCCAGGGGCAGCCGCTCGTCTGGCTGGAGGCCATGAAGATGGAGCACAGGATCGTCTCGCCCGCCTCCGGCACGCTCACCGCACTCCACGCCCACCCCGGCCGCCAGGTCGAGGTCGGCGCCCTGCTCGCCGTCGTACAGGACGTACCGGAAGCCCAGGAGGACATCGCGTCATGACCGTCATCGAGAGCCAGGACCACCGGGATCTGCGCGCCGCCGTCGCCGCCCTCGGCAGGCGGCACGGCCAGTCCTACGACCGCGCCACGCTGTGGGCCGAGGCCGGCAAGCTGGGCTACCTCGGCGTGAACCTTCCCGAGGAGTACGGCGGCGGAGGAGGCGGCATCAGCGAACTGTCCATCGTGCTCGAGGAGTCCGGCGCGGCCGGCTGCCCCCTGCTCATGATGATCGTCTCGCCCGCGATCTGCGCCACCGTCATCGCACGGTTCGGCACCGAGGAGCAGAAGCGCACCTGGCTGCCCGGTCTCGCCGACGGCAGTCTGAGCATGGCGTTCGGCATCACCGAGCCCGACGCCGGATCAAACGCGCACCGCATCACCACCACCGCCCGCCGGACCGCCGACGGCTGGTCGCTGACCGGCCGCAAGGTCTTCGTCTCCGGGGTCGACATCGCGGACGCCACCCTGATCGTCGGGCGCACCGAGACTGCATCTTCTCGGGGGGCCGCACCGGCGCTGAAGCCCTGCCTGTTCATCGTCCCCCGCGACGCCGAGGGCTTCCACCGCTCGGCCATCGACATGGAACTGCAGGCGCAGGAGAAGCAGTTCGAGCTCGTGCTCGACGACGTGCGGCTGCCCGCCGACGCGCTCGTGGGCGAGGAGGACGCCGGCTTGCTCCAGCTGTTCGCGGGGCTCAACCCCGAGCGCATCATGACCGCCGCCTTCGCCATCGGCATGGGCCGGTACGCCCTCACCAAGGCCGTCGACTACGCCAAGGAACGCCAGGTCTGGAAGGACCCCATCGGCGCCCACCAGGCCATCGCCCACCCCCTCGCCCAGGCCCACATCGAGCTGGAGCTCGCCCGGCTGATGATGCAGAAGGCCGCCGCCCTGTACGACGCGGGCGACGACGTCGGCGCGGGAGAGGCCGCGAACATGGCCAAGTACGCGGCCGGCGAGGCGTGCGTGAAGGCCGTCGACCAGGCCGTGCACACCCTCGGCGGCAACGGGCTCACCCGCGAGTACGGTCTTGCGAAGCTGGTGACCGCGGCCCGGGTGGCCCGTATCGCCCCGGTCAGCCGCGAGATGATCCTGAACTACGTGTCCCACCAGTCCCTGGGTCTCCCCAAGTCGTACTGACAGACGACATCCTGGCCGTCCGTACCCACCCGCCGAGGGGGCCGTCATGGTGTTCCGCAGCAGCTACGCAGATGTCCCGGCCGTCGTCGAACCCATCCACGAGGCCGTGCTGGGCCGCGCCGCCGAGTACGGCGACACGGTCGCCCTCGTCGACGGTGCGAACGGCGCCACCGTCACCTACCGGCAGCTCGACCTGTTCCACCGCAGAATCGCCGCGGCCCTCGCCGACGCCGGCCTCGTCAAGGGCGACGTACTGGCCCTGCACAGTCCCAACACGGTCGCCTACCCGGCGGTGTTCTACGGGGCGACGCGGGCCGGTGCGTCGGTGACCACCGTCCATCCGCTCTCCACGGCGGAGGAGTTCGCGAAGCAGCTGCGCGACTCCCGCGCCCGCTGGATCGTCACCGTCTCCCCGCTGCTGGAGGCCGCCCGCCGCGCCGCCGAACTCGCCGCCGGGATCGAGGAGATCTTCGTCTGCGACCGCGCCGACGGACATGCCAGCGTCCTCGACATGCTCGGCTCCACCGCCCCCGAGCCCCAGGTGGTGATCGACCCGTCCGAGGACGTCGCGGTCCTGCCGTACTCGTCGGGCACGACCGGCGTGCCCAAGGGCGTGATGCTCACGCACCGGTCCATCGCCACCAACCTGGCGCAGCTGGAGCCCTTCATCCCGATGGGCCCCGGCGACCGCATCCTGGCCGTTCTGCCCTTTTTCCACATCTACGGGCTGACCGCCCTGATGAACGCCCCGCTGCGGCAGGGCGCGACCGTCGTCGTGCTGTCCCGCTTCGAGCTCGACCCGTTCCTGTCCGCGATCCAGGAACACCGCATCAGCGGCCTGTACGTCGCCCCGCCGATCGTCCTCGCGCTCGCCAAGCACCCGGCCGTCGCGAAGTACGACCTGTCGTCCCTGCGGTACATCGTCAGCGCGGCCGCCCCGCTGGACGCCCGGCTCGCCGAGGCCTGCTCGCGCCGCCTCGGCCTGCCGCCGGTGCGGCAGGCCTACGGAATGACCGAACTCTCCCCGGGCACCCACGTCGTGCCGCTCGCCGCGCAGAACCCTCCGCCGGGCGCTGTGGGGCTGCTCCTGCCGAGCACCGAGATGCGCGTCCTCGCCCTCGACGGCTCCGGCGAGGACGCGGGCGCCGGCCAGGAGGGCGAGATCGCCATCCGCGGACCCCAGGTGATGAAGGGCTACCTCGGCCGGCCCGACGCCACCGCCGCCATGATCGACGCCGACGGCTGGGTGCACACCGGCGACATCGGGCGCGTCGACGAGGACGGCTGGCTCTTCGTCGTCGACCGCGTCAAGGAACTGATCAAGTACAACGGCTTCCAGGTCGCCCCCGCCGAGCTGGAGGCGCTGCTGCTCACCCACGCGTCCGTCGCCGACGCCGCGGTGATCGGCGTACCGGACGAGGACGGCAACGAGGTCCCGAAGGCGTACGTCGTACGGCAGCCGGACGCCGAGGAACTGACCGAGGCCGATGTCCTCGCGTTCGTCGCCGAGCGCGTCGCGCCGTACAAGAAAGTGCGCCGCGTCGAGTTCACCGCCGGCATCCCGCGCGCCGCGTCGGGGAAGATCCTCCGGCGAGAGCTCAGGGACCGCGAGAACCGTTCCAAGGAGTAGACCCCCATGACGATCCGCACCGACCGCGACCGCGGCATCACCACCCTGACGCTCGACGGCCCGGACAGCCGCAACGCGCTGTCCGCGCGGCTCGTCGGCGAGCTGGCCGAGGCGCTCGCCCGGTGCGGCGAGGACGAGACCGTACGGGCCGTGGTGCTCACGCACACCGGCACCACGTTCAGCGCCGGCGCCGACCTGAAGGCGCCGCCGAGCCCGTACGCGTTCGTCGCCCTGCTGCGGCAGATCGTGACGCTGCCCAAACCGGTCGTGGCGCGGATCGCGGGCCACGCACGGGCCGGCGGGCTCGGTCTGGTCGGGGCGTGCGACATCGCCGCCGCGACGGACACGTCGGACTTCGCGTTCACCGAGGTGCGGATCGGGGTGGCGCCCGCGATGATCTCGCTGCCGCTGCTGCCCCGGATGGACCCCCGCGCCGCCGAGCGCTACTACCTCACCGGGGAACGGTTCGACGCCGCCGAGGCCGCCCGGACCGGACTGCTCACGCTCGCCGCCGCCGATGTGGACGAGGCACTGGCGCCGCTGGTCGAGGGGCTGCGCAGGGCGTCCCCGCAGGGGCTGGCCGCGTCCAAGGCGCTGCTCACGGCTAGGGTGCTGGAGACCTTCGACCGGGACGCCGAAGACCTGGTCCGGCGTTCGGCGTCGCTCTTCGCGTCGCCCGAGGCGCGCGAGGGGATGACAGCCTTTCTCGAACGACGGGATCCCGCATGGGTGTTGTGACGCCGCCCCCGGCGGCGAAGGCCCCGAAGCAGGACCGCAGCCGGGCGACCCGGCAGCGGCTGCTGGAGGCCGCCGTGGCCTGCCTGGCCGAGGTCGGCTGGGCCGGCTCGACCGTGTCGGTGGTCGCCGAGCGCGCCGGGGTCTCCCGCGGCGCGGCGCAGCACCACTTCCCGACGCGCGAGGACCTGTTCACGGCCGCGGTCGAGTACGTCGCCGAGGAACGCTCGCAGGCCCTGCGGGACCTGCCCGTCCAGGACCGTGCGTCGGTCGTCGCGGCCCTGGTCGACCTGTACACGGGCCCGCTGTTCCGGGCCGCGCTCCAGCTGTGGGTGGCCGCCTCCAACGAGGAGCAGCTGCGTCCGCGCGTGACCGAGCTGGAGGCGAGGGTCGGCCGCGAGACCCACCGCATCGCGGTCCGCCTGCTGGACGCCGACGAGTCACGCCCCGGCGTGCGCGAGACGGTCCAGGGCCTGCTCGACATGGCCCGCGGCCTCGGCCTCGCCAACCTCCTCACCGACGACGCGGCCCGGCGCGAGCGGGTGGTGGCGCAGTGGGCGGCGCTGGTGGAGGAGGGGCTGGGCTGAACGTATCCCCTGTGCGGGGCCGGGTCCGGCTCATCGGCGTCTGACGTACGTACGCGTACGGCGCCGCCCCTGGTGGGCGGCGCCGTACGCGTATGCGCGCGTCAGCCGGCGATGTCCTCCCAGCCCGCGATCTCGCGCGGGCTGCGCGCGCCCGGGCCCACGTAGCGCGCCGACGGGCGCACCAGGCGGCCCGTGCGCTTCTGCTCCAGGATGTGCGCCGACCAGCCCGCCGTACGGGCACAGGTGAACATGGACGTGAACATGTGCGCCGGGACCTCGGCGAAGTCCAGCATGATCGCCGCCCAGAACTCGACGTTCGTCGCCAGCACCCGGTCCGGACGGCGGTTGTGCAGCTCCTCCAGCGCCGCCTTCTCCAGCGCCTCCGCCACCTCGAAGCGCGGCGCGCCCAGCTCCTTCGCCGTACGGCGCAGCACGCGCGCCCGCGGGTCCTCGGCCCGGTAGACACGGTGACCGAAGCCCATCAGACGCTCGCCCTTGTCGAGGGCCTGCCGGACGTACGCGCTCGCGTCGCCGGTGCGCTCGATCTCCTCGATCATGCCGAGCACGCGCGAGGGTGCGCCGCCGTGCAGCGGTCCCGACATCGCGCCCACGGCACCGGACAGGGCCGCCGCCACGTCGGCGCCGGTGGAGGCGATGACGCGCGCGGTGAACGTCGAGGCGTTCATGCCGTGCTCGGCGGCGGAGGTCCAGTACGCGTCGACCGCCTTGACGTGCTTGGGGTCCGGCTCGCCGCGCCAGCGGATCATGAAGCGCTCGACGACCGACTCGGCCTTGTCGATCTCCCGCTGCGGCACCATCGGCAGGCCCTGGCCACGCGCCGACTGGGCGACGTACGACAGCGCCATCACGGCCGCGCGGGCCAGGTCGTCGCGAGCCTGCGCCTCGTCGATGTCCAGGAGCGGTTGGAGACCCCACACCGGAGCGAGCATCGCGAGCGCGGACTGGACGTCGACGCGGATGTCACCCGAGTGCACCGGGATCGGGAACGGCTCGGCGGGCGGCAGACCGGGGTTGAAGGCGCCGTCGACGAGCAGACCCCACACATTGCCGAAGGAGACGTGCCCGACCAGGTCTTCGATGTCGACGCCCCGGTAGCGGAGCGAGCCGCCCTCCTTGTCCGGTTCGGCGATCTCCGTCTCGAACGCGACGACTCCTTCGAGTCCAGGTACGAAGTCGGACATCAGGCGGCTCCTCGAGATGTGTACGACATGGTGTGCACGGGTGGTGTGCGTGTGCCGTATGGACGGCGGGGGCGGTCCCCCCGGTGATGCCCCGTGCGGCCGGTGGTCATCCAACCGCCGGGAGGCAGGCACGATATCCCCTGCTGTAGGGAGGTCACAGCGGCCCGACCCAAGATTTTGGCCGGTCCGTCCGATGCGGGGAAGCGTGACATCCGGCACACTGCCCCGATTCGCCCAGGGAGGATTGGCGGCACTCCGTGCCGGGCAAACTGGGGCCTGCGGCAGGATGTCTCCGTGACCGACCACGCCGCCCACGATGCCGCCGGCCCGCGCCGCCCGGGCCGGGACCACGCCGCGCCGGACGTGACCGTCTCCGGCCTCCCCCTGCCGGACCCGGCCGAGACCGAGCTCGTCGTCCCGGACCCCGCCGTCATGCGCGAGCAGTACCGCTCCACGCCGCTGAACGAGTCGGCACTGGCCACCGGGCCCATGGAGCAGTTCTCCCGCTGGTTCGCCGAGGCCGCGGCGGCGGCGCTGCACGAGCCCAACGCCATGATCCTCGCCACGGCCACACCCGACGCCCGGCCCTCCTCGCGGACGGTGCTGCTCAAGCAGTACGACGAGCGCGGCTTCGTGTTCTTCACGAACTACGACTCCCGCAAGGGCCGGGAGATCGACTCCAACCCGTACGTCTCGCTGCTCTTCCCCTGGCACCCGCTCGAGCGCCAGATCATCGTCACCGGCACCGCGTCCCGCATCGGCCGCGACGAGACCGCCGCGTACTTCCGCACCCGCCCGCACGGCTCGCAGCTCGGCGCCTGGGCGAGCGACCAGTCGTCGGTGATCTCCTCGCGCGCCGAACTGCTGCGCCGCTACGAGGAGCTGGCCGCACGCTACCCCGAGGGCGAGCAGGTCCCCGCCCCCGCGCACTGGGGCGGCATCCGGGTCGTGCCGGACGAGGTCGAGTTCTGGCAGGGCCACGAGAACCGGCTGCACGACCGCCTGCGCTACGTGCGCACCGACGGCGCCTGGCGCGTGGAACGCCTCGCGCCCTGAGGCCCGGCGCTCCGCGGCGGCGGCGGCGGCGCGGGCGCGGCGTCCTGCGCCCGTCCCGAGCCGCTGCGCGGACGCCCGGAAACGCAGACGACCCGTGGGCCTTGGTCCCTCCGTCCGGACGGAGGGAGCCGGCCGGACTTACCGGCGGCCCACGGGTCGGGTGACTGCTTGGGTTTCGGCAGGCGGCCTGCCGAGGTGCACAGAGTGCGACGGCAGGCCGTTAGCCCGCAGTCACCTCGCTTGTCCGGTAAGAAATCACTTCCGGATCACCTCCTTTCTGAGCGTGCCCCCAACCTAGGCAGCTCCATAGCCCGGATCAACCCAATTTCCGTGCCTCTTGCCCGAGGGTGTACGCGTACCCGTCCGCCCGTTGTACGAGCTGCACGTTCCGGTACGACACGTTGAACCGGCCGGACGGCGTGCTGAGACTGTGGTGACCCGTGGACCGGACGGCGATGCGGCCGGACCAGATCCCCCGCCGACGGCCCGTCGGGACGATCGCACGGACGAGGTCGCCCGTCGCGAAGCCGTAATGCCGCTTGCCACGTGGTCGCCTCAGGCGGGGGAAGCCGAACCGGTCCGGCGTCGTGCCGGCGTACGCCCCACGGCCCACTGCCTTGACGATGTGGACCTGCTCGCACACCCGGACGACAGCGGCCCCGTGCTCATGGTCCAGATGTCCGACCGAGAGCGCGTCGGCGGTATGCGACTTGATCAGCCCCATGGCCTCGCGATTCCACTTCGTACGGGCTCCGGTCCAGAGGTGCACCGGTGGTCCCAGGCGCCCGAGGGCACTGATCAGCTCCCTTCGGGTGGCGTTCATCGCCGCCGCGTCCCGCAGAGGGGTCCGCGCCTGCCGGCGAATCCTTGTCAGGCGCTCGGGGGCACCGGCAAGGAAGTTCTCCACGAGCGAGGCGCCTTTGGCCTGATTGCAGGGGACGCAGGCGAGTGTCAGGTTCGACAGCCGGTCCGACCCGCGACTGCGGGATCGGATGTGGTCGATGTCGAGCGGGACCCCCGTCGCATCGCAGTAGGCACAGGCCCGCCCCCAGGCGGCCAGCAGGTACTCACGGACTTCGGTTCCCGCGAGCGTGCCCTTGCGGTACTCGACCGCATTGAGGCTTCTGCCCTCGCTCATCGCATGGGTGTCGAAGGCGGCGGCCTCGATGTGGATCTCGGTGACGGGGGCGTACCGGCACAGGCGGTCCGCCACCGAGGCCGTGGAGCCGACGTGATGCCTGAGCGAGGGAGCCAGCCAGCCCTTCCTGCGGACCCGGTTCCTGTACCGGGGCGCTCGATAGCGGCAGTTCGCGGAGCGACGCCTGCGCCGGTATCCCGCGCGCTGGGTCATCGCCTTGCGGATCTGTTCGCCCCGGTGCCGGATCTCGAGAGAGACAAGGCCAGCTGTGACGGTGCGTCCGTCCGGCGCGCTCTCCTGCTTCGTGTCGGTGATCGCCATGCCAGTGCCCTTCGATCCGGGATCGATGCGCAACTGCACGCCGGCGACGTCGGACGCGGCGCGCGTGCGGTCCTTGAGCCGGATGGTGAACGGGGCGTGGCGCGCGACGACGGCGCGTGACCTCGTCAGTAGTCGGCGAGCGCGCGCCGGGTGACAGGGCATGAGCGGAGTGCCGTCCTTGGCGAGGACGAACACCCGCCCCGAGCCGGTACCGCCGTTGTACGCCCTGTTCTGTGCAGGAGCGTCACCGCTCCCCTTCTCTGCCTGTTCGGCGTGACGCCGCCGGGATCCGGTGCAGCTCCCGGCGGTCTCCCCTCGCCCATGTTCCCTGCCGGTGCCCGCGGGGTGGCGGGGAGTCCGTGAGCCGTTTCGTCCCTGCTCCCAGGGGTGTCTGCTCCCACGGATTCCAGTGCAGGCTGCTGAGGAAGCACAGCCGGGTGGGTCTGCTCGCCCACAGGAAACGTAGTCATCACGTGCACCGTTCTCGATCTTGCGATCACGACGACTGGGGCTGGTCACTCGGAACGCGCTCCGAGGGGCCTCGGGCACGCCGGGAGCGAGTGACCTCACGAGTCCGAAATCACCGTCACCGTAGCCACCGCATGAGCGGGCGTTGTGCCGACCTTGTGGCCGGTTCGCACGACCGTGTGATGTCGCTCCATGTACCGCCCACGCGGCGGAGACCCTTGATAGGGGTCCCAGGCGTGGCGTGTCGGAACAGATGCTCCATCGCTTTCCCGCCGATTCCCGGTCGGGGGCGATTTCGGGGAACGGTGTGTGTCCTGTGTCACGTTGAAGTTCAATGGGCCTAGGTGCGTCAGTACACGTGGACACGTCCTGCAAGGGGTGCCGGGATGAGTGCTTCCAGGAGTGAGATCACCGACGCGCTCGGGTCCGGGGAGCCGGAGCCCGGGGCCGGGGCCACGGGGCCGCCCGATGCCGACCTGCTCGCGGCGTTGCTCGACGGGATGGACGCGGCGTTGTGCGCGTTCGACGCCGAAGGGACCGTCACGCACTGGAACCGCGAGGCGGAGCGCATTCTGGGCTGGACCGCCGAGGAGGCCGTGGGGCGGCGCGGGTTCGCCGGGTGGGCGGTCCGCCGGGCCGACGCGGACGAGGTGCAGGAGCGGCTGATGGCCGCGATGGCCGTGCCGGGGCGGCAGGTGCACGAGTTCGCGCTGCTGCGCAAGGACGGGGGCCGGGTGCTGGTGCGCACGCAGTCCGCGCGGGTGCTCGGTGCCGACGGGAAGCCCGCCGGGGTGTACTGCGCGTTCAGCGAGGTCCATGCCCAGATCGATCTGGAGCGGTCCATCGCGCTGAGCGAGGCGCTGTTCGACGACGCGTCCTGGGGTGTCGTCATGGTCGATGTGGATCTGCGTCCGGCCGTGGTCAACAGCGAGGCCGCGCGGGTGCTCGGCGCCGGCCGGGCGAACGTGCTGGGCCGCCCGCTCGGGGAGCTCGTCTCCCAGGGTGTCGAGGAGCTGGAGGGCGCGCTGCACCACGTGCTGGCGGAGGGCGCGCCGCGCGGTCTCGTGGACCTGTGGGTGAGCGTCGCGACGCCGGAGGGCGAGCGCAGGCGCTGCTGGCGCAGCGGGTTCCTGCGGCTGGCCTCGCCGCTCGCTGAGGAGCCGGTGCCGCTCGGGGTGGGCTGGGTGTTCCACGACGTGACGGACGTGAAGCTGGCGGAGCAGGAAGCGGACCGGCTGCGGTTCCGTTCGGGGCAGCTGCACCGGGCGGGGCGGGTGGCCGCGGAGTGCGAGGACCCGTTGGAGGCGGCGGCCGTGCAGCTGGACTTCGCGCTGGCCGGATTCGCCGATCACGCGCTGCTCGACCTGGCGGAGGACGACGGGCAGCGCCTGGTGCGGGCGGCGGCCTCGCCTTCGGGCGTGTCGGGTCCTTCGGCGCAGGCCGCGGGCGGCGGGCTTCCGGTGCGGTACGAGCCGGGGCATCCGGTGTTCCAGGCGATCGAGCGTACGGGGTCGGTGCGGGCGAGCGCGGGGAAGGAGGCGACGCCGGGCGGCTGGGCGGAGCGCCGTCAGTGGCCCGGGGACGCGGCCCACGCGCTGTGCACGTCGTTGCGCAGCCGGGGCCGGACGGTGGGCGTGCTGACGTTCCTGCGCACCGCGAGCCGTCCCGCGTTCGAGCGCCCGGACGCGGTGTACGCGGAGAGTGTGGCGGTCCTGGTGGCGGCCTCGCTGGATCTGGCGCGGGTGACGGAGCAGTCGGAGCAGACGGAGCAGGAAGAGCCGCCGCGCTAGCGGGGCCGCGCCGAGCAGGGGGCGGCGTGCCGTACGCGGGCGCCGCCCCCGGGCTGGGCGTCGGCAGGGCGAACGCGGTTGTGCGGCGCGGCCCCTCAGTGACGGAAGAAGATCCGGTCGCGGTACTCCGTCATCACCCGGCCGTTCCACTCGTGTCCGCCGTCCACGTTGCCCGAGCGCAGCAGCGGGGGCTCGATGCCGCGGGCGACCAGGTGCTCGACGGCGGCGGCCGTCATGGCCTGTATCAGTGCGCTGGTCACGACCGTCGACGCGGGCGCGAACGGCGCCTCGATGCCTTCGTGCGTCAGCTCCGCGTCACCGACCGCGATCTTGGAGTCGAGGACGATGTCGCAGTGGTCTTTGAGGAAGGTGCCGGAGGCGTGGCGGGAGGTGGTCTCCTCGGCGTACGCCACGGACGTCACGCCGATGACGGTGAGTCCGAGGGCGCGGGCGTTCATCGCCATTTCGACGGGCAGGGCGTTGCGCCCGGACAGGGAGACGATCACGAGGACGTCGCCTGCCGTGGCGGGGCTGGAGTCGAGGACCGCCGCGGCGAGGCCGTCGACGCGCTCCAGGGCGGAGCCGAGTGTGGCGGGCATGACGTCGACGCCGACGGTGCCGGGCACGGCCAGCAGGTTCATCAGGGCCAGGCCGCCGGCCCGGTAGACGACGTCCTGGGCGGCGAGGGAGGAGTGGCCGGCGCCGAAGGTGAACAGCCGGCCGCCCGCGGCGACGGCGTCGGCGACGGCCGAGCCGGCGGCGGCGATGTTCGCCGACTCCTCGTCGCGTGCGCGCTGCAGCAGACCGATCGCGGCGTCGAAGAACTGACCGGCCAGCTTGCTCTCGCTCATCGCCGAGCCCTTTCCGGAGGGTGGGAGGTGGGTAGGAACCGTACGAGTGCGTGACGGCCCGGGAACAACCGTGCCGCCGATCACGTTGCGGTCTGGACCATTGCGCTGTCAATACGGGCTTCACCCGCCGCGGCACAGTTGTCGGTGGGATGCGTAAGAATTGAGCCGGGGCCGCAGCGCACGATTTCTTCGAGGGGCACGTATGTCCGGACTGATCGACACGACGGAGATGTATCTCCGCACCATCCTCGAGCTCGAAGAGGAAGGTGTGGTGCCCATGCGGGCTCGTATCGCGGAGCGGCTCGACCAGAGCGGTCCCACGGTCAGCCAGACCGTGGCCCGCATGGAGCGGGACGGCCTGGTGACGGTGGCGGGCGACCGGCACCTGGAGCTGACCGGCGAGGGCAGGCAGCTGGCGACGCGCGTGATGCGCAAGCACCGGCTCGCCGAGTGCCTGCTGGTCGACGTGATCGGCCTGGAGTGGGAGCAGGTCCACGCCGAGGCGTGCCGCTGGGAGCACGTGATGAGCGAGGCGGTGGAGCGCCGCGTGCTGGAGCTGCTGCGTCACCCGACCGAGTCGCCGTACGGGAATCCGATCCCGGGCCTGGAGGAGCTGGGCGAGAAGGCGGAGGCGGACCCGTTCCTGGACGACAGCATGGTCTCGCTGGCCGAGCTCGACCCGGGCACGGACGGCAAGACGGTGGTCGTGCGGAGGATCGGCGAGCCGATCCAGACCGACGCGCAGCTGATGTACACGCTGCGCAGGGCGGGCGTGCAGCCCGGCTCGGTGGTGAGCGTGACGGAGTCGCCGGGTGGCGTGCTGGTGGGCAGCAGCGGGGAGGCGGCGGAGCTGCAGGCGGAGATCGCCTCGCACGTCTTCGTGGCGAAGCGCTGAGGCCGCGCCCGGGTGACCGGGCGGTGAACGATGTCGGGCGGCCCCGGAGTCCTGTGCTCCGGGGCCGCCCGACGTGTGTCGCCGGCGCGGGTCGCCCGGCACCCGGCGCCCTGCTGGACTTTCGCCGTGCTGAAACCGTTTTGCGCCCGGAATGGCAGCGGCCGGGCGGATCGCGTGCCACTCTGAAGCCGAGGCATATGACCACGGTTCGGGGAGGGGAGCCAGGGTGATGCGCCGTCTGCCGTGCGTTTCGCACGTCCCGCACGTCCTGACATGGAGGAGTCCCGACGCCCGAGGGCGCCGGGACCTGTCCTCCCCGGTGCTGACCCGGAGCCCCGAGCTCCCAGGGTCAATCCCGTCGGACCGTTTTCCCCGAGCGGCCCGCCTCCCGCAGGGAATCTCCCCTCGGCTGCGCCGTCCAATCCCCGGGCCTGGTCACTCGAACGAGGGGTGTTGCGCGGCAGAGCCGCGTTTTCGAATGCAGGTTCGATAGTCTGGCGTCATCTCGCACGAGCCACTCGACTCGACACGAGCCACTCGATCCGGGGGAGACAAGGGGGTGCCAGGCCAGATGGTGCGGCGCATCGATGTGACCGGAGCCGGCGGCGTGCGCCTGGCCGCCTGGGAGTTCGCGGATCCGCCGAAAGGGCGCGAGGAGCACGAGAGTGCGCCGGGGGTCTTACTGCTGCACGGGCTGATGGGCCGCGCCTCGCACTGGGCGCCCACGGCGCGGTGGCTGGCCGAGAGGCACCGCGCGGTCGCCCTCGACCAGCGCGGCCACGGCCGCAGCGAGAAGCCGGTCGACGGGCCGTTCACCCGCGAGGCGTATGTGGCGGACGCGGAGGCGGCCGTCGAGCAACTGGGGCTGGCCCCGGTGACCTTGATCGGTCACTCCATGGGGGCGCTCACGGCCTGGCAGCTCGCGGCCAGGCGTCCCGACCTCGTGCGCGCGCTCATCATCTGCGACATGCGGGCGTCGGCGCTCGGGGCGGCGTCCCAGCGCGAATGGGAGGACTGGTTCCGCTCCTGGCCGGTGCCGTTCGCGACGCTGGCGGATGTCCGCAAGTGGTTCGGTGAGGACGACCCCCGGCTGGAGCGTCCGAATCCGGCGCGGGGCGAGTTCTTCGCCGAGGCGATGGCCGAGCGGGCGGACGGCTGGCGCCCGGTGTTCTCCCGCCGCCAGATGCTCACGTCCCGCGAGACATGGGTCTTCGACGCGCACTGGGAGGAGCTGGCCCAGGTCCGCTGCCCGACGCTGGTGGTGCGCGGACTCGACGGCGAACTGGGCCGCGCGGAGGCCCAGGAGATGGTCCGCGTGCTCCCTCTCGGGCAGTACGGGGAGGTCCCCGACGCCGGCCACCTCGTCCACTACGACCACCCGGACGGCTGGCGCGCGGCGATCGAGCCCTTCCTGGGCGGGGTCCTGACACCGTGACGGCCCCCCGCCGGAGGCGGTCGGCCAGGGCGCGACCACCACGGAGCCCGGCGGCCTGTGCGGCGCGCCCTGGCGCACGGTGTCCGGAAGGGGAGCCGCTGGCGGGGGCGTTGAGGGTCGCGGGTCCGACGTGGTGGTCACAGCGGTGAGTTGAGGCGTATGACGGACGAGTACGGCGCGTTGCAGATCCACACCGTGGAGCCGGTCGATGCGCGCACTGCCGTGTGCGTCGTGCGGTGCGTCGGCGGCGTGGTCCGGCCGGGGCAGGTGTACGACGGGGGACGGCTGCGCCTGGAGGCGATCGACCGGTACGGGCGGGGCGTCGACCTCGTGGACCCGCCGCACAGCGCGAAGGTGCGGCTCTCGGGTGACGGTGTGGCGCGGCTGCGTGCCCGGAGCGTCATCGCGACCCACGGGCCCCGCCGCTACGGATACGTGGGTCCTCCGGACATCCGGCGCGCCGCCCAGGGCGCCCCGGTCGGGCGGGCGGTGCGGACGGCCGGCGACTTCGCGGCCTGGGTCGGGGAGCAGGATCCGCGCGACCTGGCCGAGCCGTTCACGTACGTCGTCGACGGCGAGGGATTCCTGCGGCTGGCGCCCCGGCGCAGCGAGCACGTCGCCTGTGCCGGAGGCGCCGCCGTCGCCGGGGCCGGGGAAGTCGCCTTCCGGCGGACCGGCGACGGCCGCTGGCGGGCCGGTTACGTCAGCAACCAGTCCACGGGCTACTGCCCCGACCCCGACTCGTGGCCCGCGGTCGCCGCCGCCCTCGACCGGGCAGGCCTCGCCCGGCCCGGCGACGGCTTCACGCACGAGGTCGTCTTCCGCCACTGCGGCGCCTGCGCCGAACTCAACGTGGTGCACGAGGGCCACTTCGTGTGCGTCTTCTGCGACGCGGATCTTCCGGTCGCGTGACGCGTGACGGCCCCGGGGCCCTCAGCCCTTGCTCACCGCCGTCAGGATCTCGGGCAGCCGGTCCGCCGTCCGGGGCGCGGACAGGCGCAGGCCCGCCCACGTGAGCAGCGCTCCGTACGCCGTGCCCACCGGCAGCAGCAGCCACAGCGCGGCCGACTCCGAGGCGTGCAGCCAGATCGTCAGCGCCAGCAGCGGCGTGCACAGGAGCGCCGAGAAGAGCATGCCGCCGAAGATCGAGATCCAGGCGATGCCGCCCTGCCCCGGTGCGACGTTCTTGTACGCGCTGTCCTGCGGGATCGAGTACGGGAAGTGCGCCGAGGCCACCGCCCCCGTCGCCATCATCGCGCCCAGCAGCGCGAACGACAGGCCCAGCGTCTCCGGCAGGTCCTGCCACCGGCCGAGCAGGCCCACCGTGACCACGGCCACCAGCGTCATGTACGGCACGGTGATCAGAAGCAACGCGAGGGCGCGGGCGCGCATTTCGGCGTACGCGTCCCGTGCGGACGAGATCGTCAGCGCGACCGTCCAGAAGGCCGACGTGTCCTGGCCGAACTGGTTGTACATCAGCAGGCCCAGCATGCTCGCCGCGAAGCACACGAGATAGATCGAGCCGGTGCCCTGGAGCGCGTTGAAGACCGGCACGATCAGGCCGACCGCCAGCGACGTCACCCACGCCGCCTTGGTCTTGGGGTCGCGCCACACGTATCGCAGGCTGCGCTGCATCACCGTGCCCGTACGGCCCTGGGGCAGCAGCCGGTGCAGGCCGGTCGACATCCCCCTGCGGGTCGGCTCCGAGGCCGCCGCCAGCGTCGAGCCGTCGGGGGTCGTCATCAGCTTCGTCAGGCTGCGCTGCCACCACCACAGCAGGGCTGCCAGGGCCAGGGCCGCGAGGGCGAGTTGGACGAGCGCGGTCCCGTACGCGCCGTCGCCCGCCGAGCCGACCGCGCCGAGCGCGGACGCGGGCGGCACCCAGCGCACGACGTCGGCCACCGGCTCCAGCGTGGCGAGCCCGCCCGCCTCGCCGATGCGCTGCGCGCCGAAGTTCACGAGCTGGAAGCCCACCGCGATCACCAGTCCGCTGAGCACGGCCAGGTCGCGGCCCTTGCGCGAGGTCAGCAGCCGGATGTTGGCCGCGGCGACCGCCCTGGCCAGCGCCACGCACACGAGCAGCGTCAGCGGCACGGCGAGCACCGACACCAGGACCGCACCCGCCCCGTGCGCCACGGCGATCGCCGAACCGACCGCCAGGCACAGCGTGAACAGCGGCCCGATGCCCACCACGGACGCGCCGAGCAGGGCTGTCACCAGTGGCCGCGGCCGCAGCGGCAGCATCACCAGCCGGGTCGGGTCCAGCGTCTCGTCGCCGCTGGGGAAGAACAGCGGCATCACGGCCCAGCCGAGGGCCAGCACACCCGCGAGCAGCACGACGAGCGAGGCGGCGTGCGCCTCGCCGCGGAGCAGGATCAGGCCCGCGAGCTGCGCGGCCGCGAGCAGCAGCGCGCACACGAGCGAGACGATGTACGCGGCCTTGCGGCCGGACGACTGGCGCAGCCCGTTGCGCAGCAGCGACAGCTTCAGTCCGACGAAGACCCGGGTCAGCGACGCGGTGCTCAACGCGCACCGCCGCCGAGCCAGTCCAGGGAGTCCCCGGTGTCCCGGTCCCGCGCGCCCACGAGTTCCAGGAAGGCGCTCTGCAGCGTCGGCGCGTCGCCCCGCACGTCGGCGAGCGGTCCCTGCGCGCGGATGCGGCCCGCGGCCATCACCGCGACCCAGTCGCACAGCGACTCGACGAGTTCCATGACATGGCTGGAGAAGACGACGGTCGCGCCGGACGCGGTGTAGCGCTCCAGCACGCCGCGGATCGTCTGCGCGGACACCGGGTCGACGCCCTCGAACGGCTCGTCCAGGAAGAGCACTTCGGGGTTGTGCAGCAGCGCGGCCGCGAGCCCGATCTTCTTGCGCATGCCGGTCGAGTAGTCGACGACGAGCTTGTGCTGCGAGCCGGCGAGGTCGAGGACGTCGAGAAGCTGGGCCGCGCGCTTGTCGACCTCGTCGCCCGGCAGGCCGCGCAACCGGCCGTTGTACGCGAGCAGTTCGCGGCCCGACAGGCGTTCGAACAGCCGCAGCCCCTCCGGTAGGACGCCGATGCGGGACTTCACCTCGACCGGGTCGCGCCATACGTCGTGACCGCCGACCAGCACCCGGCCCTGGTCGGGCCGGAGCAGCCCGGTGACCATGGAGAGTGTGGTCGTCTTGCCCGCGCCGTTCGGTCCGACCAGGCCGATGAACCTGCCCGCCGGAAGCGTCAGATCGATGCCCTCGACGGCGACCTGGTCGCCGAACCGTTTCCACAGGCCTTCCACCCGCACCGCGGGCGGTGCCGCGCCCCCGTCCGTGCCGCCCGCTCCGCCAACTGTCTGTTCCGGCATGGTCACTGCCTCTCGCTGTCCCCGTGGTCCCCGTTGGTACGGGCACAGCCTACGGACGGCCGCGCACGGGGCGCAGGTGTGATCCGGGCAGCAACTCGCTGGTCAGCGTTGCCGGGATCGTGCGGCGGCGGTCTGACTGCCGCAGGCGTAGGCGAGCGGGCTGATCAGCTCGTCGGCGTCCGGGAGCCATCGGTTCGCGGGGGTGGGGCGGCGCGCCCACTGCACGGCGCCCCGGCCGCCGATGCGGGTCGGCGGCGCGGCGACGTAATGGCCCTCGCCGCGGGCGGCGAGATCGAGGGAGGAGGGCGCCCAGCCCAGTTCGCGGATCAGCTCGGGGACCTTGAGACAGGCGCCGGGGAGCACGAAGAAGAGCATGCGGCGGTCGGGGGTGCAGGTCACCGGGCCGAGGGGAAGATCCATCCGCTCCAGCCGTGCCAGGGCGAGGAACCCGGCGGACTCCGGAACGTCGATCGCGTCGAAGGTGCGGCCCGTCGGCAGCAGGATCGACGCCTTGGGCTGGTCGTCCCACAGCCGCCTGACGGCCGTGGCGCTGCCCGTCGCGTGGTTCGCCCAGTCCGGCGTGGCCGGGTGGGCGCCGGGCGTCGCGCAGCCGGCGTCTTTGCAGGAGCAGCGCTCCGTTCCGTCCACGGCCTCCAGCCAGGTGCCGGGGAGCACGTCCCAGTGCCGCTCTTCCGCGTACCGCACGGCGTTGTCCAGCATCTGCTCGCCTCGTTGCTGGGGGATCCATGCGGATTGACTGACTGACATGGTCTCTTCCACGACACACTCAACTACCGCTCCCACCTCGGGTTACGGGGCCTCTCGCGGTGGACGGTGGAGCATCGATCCTGCACACGGGGCGCACGGGTGCACGGCCGGGGGCGCGCAGGGGGCAGCGCCCGCAGGGACGGGTAGCCAGAGCGGGACACGTACGGGACGCCTACGGGACGCGTGCGAGAAAGGCGGGGAACGGGGCCCGTGCGACGACGAATCGGAACCAACCCGACCAACTCTGCATTCTCCGTATATCAGCCGGGCAGTGATCAATTCATCGATCACCGCGGCATCAGGGGGTAGTTCATGGCAGCCAGGCCTCTCGTCGCCCGACAGCCGAACGAACGGTTGCAGGCGCTCATCCAGGAAGCCGGGTGCTCGAACGCCGGTCTCGCCCGGCGCGTCAACGTGGTCGGCACCGAACGGGGCCTGGACCTGCGTTACGACAAGACGTCGGTGGCCCGCTGGCTGCGCGGCCAGCAGCCGCGCGGCCGCGCGCCCGGCATCATCGCCGAGGCGCTGGGCCGCAAGCTCGGGCGCACGGTCACGATCGACGAGATCGGCATGGCGAACGGCAAGAACCTGGCGACCGGTGTCGGCCTGCAGTTCTCCCCGACCGTGGTGGGCGCGATCGAGCAGGTCTGCGAGCTGTGGCGGTCCGACGTGGGCCGCCGCGAGTTCCTGTCCGGTTCCGCCGTCGCCGCCTCCGCGCTCGTCGAGCCCAGCCGCGACTGGCTGATCACCGGCGCGGACGCCCAGGTGGCGCGGACGGCGGGGGCGCGCGTCGGCGTCTCGGACGTCGAGGCGGTACGGGCCATGACCGCGGCCCTGACCGAGCTGGACCACCGCTTCGGAAGCGGACACGTGCGGCCCGTCCTCGCGCACTACCTCAACAGCGTGGTCTCCGGCCTGCTCTCGGGGTCCTACCGGGAAGCGGTCGGCCGCGAGCTGTTCGCGGCCGTCGCCCGGCTGACCGAGCTCGCCGGCTACATGGCCGTGGACACCGGTCAGCCGGGGCTCGCCCAGCGCTACTACATCCAGGCGCTGCGGCTCGCGCAGGCGGCCGGGGACCGCGGCTACGGAGGCTATGTGCTCGCCGCGTCCATGAGCCACCTCGCCGCCGAGCTCGGCAACCCGCGCGAGATCGCGCAACTGGCCAGGGCCGCGCAGGAAGGGGCGCGCGGGCAGGTCACGCCACGGGTCGAGGCCATGTTCCACGCGGCCGAGGCCCGCGGACACGCGCTGCTCGGCGACTCCCGCACCTGCCACGAGGCCGCGGCGAGGGCGGTGGCCGCGCTGGAGCGGGCCGAGCCGGACGCGGGCGACGATCCGGTGTGGATCACCCACTTCGACGAGGCGTACCTCGCGGACGAGCTGGCGCACTGCCACCGTGACCTCGGCGAGGCGGGGGAGGCCGCCCGGCAGGCGGAGGACGCGCTCGCCGGCCACCCGGCCTCCCGGGCGCGGCGGCGGGCGATCGGGCTGGTGCTGCTGGCGACGGCCCAGGTCCAGCAGCGAGAGGTGGAGCACGCCTGCCATACGGCCGCCCGCGCCGTCGACCTGCTGGACACGCTGCGCTCCAGCCGGGGAGCGGAGTACCTGGACGACCTCCAGCTCCGGCTCGAGCCGTACGCGGCCGAGCCGGCGGTGCGGGAGCTGGGCGCGCGCCTGGAGATGCGGGCGGCGTGAGGGGCCCGCGGGGGCCGGCGTGCCGGAAGGGCTCTCTCCCCTGCTCGGGCAGGGCATGAACAGCGTCCTGTGTCCGCATCTTGTCACTGCTCCGGCACGTGTGTGCGGAGCGCTCCGGGCACCCGGTAGCGTGAACCGACGATTCCGTAGGTCCACACGTAGGAGTCCCGGTGACGCACAGCGGACAGGGTGACGAGCAGCGGCTGCCGGCCGCGCGGCCCGCGTACGAAGGCGTCGTGCTGCCCGCCGACGGCAGTGAGCCCCTCATACCCGGATCCCCGGGAGCGCAGGCGGCCCCTGCGGGCGGTCAGCCGTGGGGCGCGCCCTGGGGACCGCAGCAGCCACCTGAGCCACAGGCGCCGGGCGGCGTGCCCGGTACGTCGGCGCCGCAGCCGGGCTACGGCGCCCCGGCCCCGCAGGGGCAGCCCGGTTACGGCTACCCAGGTGCGCCGATGCCGCAGGCGGGTGGTCCCGGTCACCCCGGTGCTCCCGGGCAGGGGCAGGCGAACAGCTACGGCGCCCCGGCCCCGCAGGGGCAGCCGGGCTACGGATATCCCGGCGCGGCCCCGGCTCCGCAGGGCGCCGCCGCGCCCGCGTCGCAGGGGCAGCCCGGCTACGGATATCCCGGTGCGCCGATGCCGCAGGCGAGTGGTCCCGGTCACCCCGGTGCTCCCGGGCAGGGGCAGGCGAACAGCTACGGCGCCCCGGCCCCGCAGGGGCAGCCCGGCTACGGATATCCCGGTGCGCCGATGCCGCAGGCGAGTGGTCCCGGTCACCCCGGTGCTCCCGGGCAGGGCCAGACGAACGGCTACGCCGCCCCGGCTCCGCAGGCCCCCGCCGCGCCCGCGCGGCAGCGTGTCACGTCGCAGCCGCTGCCGCCGCAGGACGCTCCCGGGCAGGAGGAGCGCACCCAGATGCTGCCGCCCCAGAGCGGCCCCGGCTCTGTCGGGGCGTCCGACCCCACGCAGTACATCCAGCCCGTCGCCGGCGGCTCCGCCACGCCGCCCGGGGCTCTGCCGCCCGGGGCTCTGCCGCCCGAGGCGCCCGCCGAGTCGACGACGTTCCTCGGGACCGTGCGCGCGGGCGGGGGCGACTTTGAGGCCACGCAGTACATCGCGCCCGTGCCGTCCGCTCCCACCGCGGCGCCCTTCGGCATCCGGCCCGGTGCGCCGGGGGACCGGCAGCCCCCGGCCGAGTTCGACAGCCTGTTCCGTTCGGACGCTCCCCAGGCCCGGCCCGCCGACTCCACCCAGCAGCTGCCCCGGTTCGACGCCCGGCAGGGCGCCCAGCCGTCCGCGTACCAGGAGCCGGGGCGCGCGCCTCGCTACGACGACGAGCCCGTGACGCGCAGGCGCTCCATCGTGCCCGTGGTGGCCGCGCTCGTGATCGGCTGCGCCGTGCTCGGGCTGGGGGTCGGGGCCGTGATGTCCGGCGGGGACGACGAGGAGGACCCGGCGCCGGACAAGAACGTCGCCGCCACCACCCCCGCGCCGAGCCAGAGCGCGTCCACCCAGGCCGCCGACCCCGCCGAGCCGCAGGCGAAGGCGCTCGACAAGCTGCTCGCGGACAGCAACAACAGCCGTGCCGCGGTGATCCGTTCGGTCGAGAACATCAAGGTCTGCAAGAACCTCGACCAGGCCGTCACGGACCTGAAGGGCGCGGCCGCCCAGCGGCGCAGCCTGGTGACCCGGCTCGGCGGCCTGACCGTGGACAAGCTTCCGGACAACGCCGCGCTGACCGCCGCCCTGACCAAGGCGTGGCAGGCGTCGGCGTCGGCCGACGACCACTACGCGGCGTGGGCGCAGCAGGTCAAGGGCAAGAAGGGGTGCAAGGGCGGGAAGGCCCGCGTCACCTCGCAGACCGCGCAGGGCAACCGGGCCAGTGGCGAGGCGACGAAGGCGAAGAACGAGGCCGCGCCGCTGTGGAACACGATCGCCCGCACGTACGGCCTGACCGAGCGGCGCGGCGAGCAGCTGTGAGGCGGACGGCGGGGGCGGTGAACCCGGTTCACCCGCCTCCGCCGAGGAGCCGCCCGCGGAACGCTCAGGCCGCGTCCATCAGCGTCGTGCCCACGTCCACGAAGTCCTTGCCCTGGGCCACCAGCCGTCCGTCCCGCACCACTTGGAACGTCACGCTGCTGTTGACGATCCGCGGATAGCCGGGGGCGCCGAGCATGTTCTCGTAGCCCCACCGCAGCGGCGGCGTCAGGCCGTCGGTCGTCACCTCCAGGCCCTGGTCGAGGGCGTGGGAGATACGGCCAGGGGTGATCGCGTCGCTGTCGAGCGCGCGGATCACCCGCTCCAGCACCGTGTACGCGATCCAGGTGGTCTGCACGCCGGCGTCGGCCGGGTCGATGCGGTCGTCGTTGAAGGCGTGCTCGGTGACCACCTTGCGCATCCCGTCCCAGCGTTCGTCGTTCGCGTCCGGGTACCAGCCGGTGATGTAGGCGCCCTCGAAGGGGCCCTTGCGGCCGCCGGTGCGGTCGACGAGGGGCTGGCCGACGCTGCCGATGACGGACGAGATGCGGATGCGCCGGCCGTCCTCGGGCAGTCGCCGGAAGGAGTCGAAGAAGGTCTCCGTGCGGTCGCCGAGCGCGGCGGTGACGCAGCCGGGCCGGGTGCCGGAGGAGGCGGTCGACGTCCAGGTGGGCTCCGCGGCCCGCCTGCGGGCCTGCTCGGCCTGCTCGGTGTACTCGGTGGCGTCGTCGGCCGCGAGGATGTCGGCCGAGGGGATGTCCCGACTTCCTTCCTCCAGACCGGAGTTGAGCAGCTGGACGAGGTCGTCGCCGTTGATGCTGTCGGGGCGTACGAGGGAGACGCCGGCGCAGTAGTCGGCGAGCTGCCTGCCGTTGCCGGCGACCAGGGCGGGCTGGCCGCCGTTGACCGGGTAGGAGAGGTAGCTGGTGAACTCCTCCCCGGACATGCCGTATCCGCCGATGAAGGGGATGCCGGCCGCCTCGAGGGGCGCCATGAAGGAGCCGTACTGGCTGTAGGAGCCGACGACCGCGGCCGCGCCCTCCCTGACGGCCCGGCGTGCGCAGTCGGCCGCGCCCTGGGGGGTGTTGCCCTCGTTGCAGGTGATGACGCGCAGGTCGTGTCCGTCGATGCCGCCGCGCGCGTCGGCCCAGCGTTCGTAGGCCTTGGCCATCGCCATCATGCCGGGCATGTTGGTGGCCTTCGTGTCCTCGGGGGCGAACGTCATGACGGTGACGGGCTCTCTCGAGCCACTGGCCTCTCCCGGGAGGACACCGCAGCCGGCGACGAGGGACACTCCTGCCACCACGGCCGAGGTGCACGCGGCCCGGCGACGGGTCTTGGAGGGGCGGGGGGTGGAGGAACGACGCCAACCGGTCATGACTCCACACGCTTCCTCCTTCCGGGGAACGGCACAGTGAGCATTGTTCAACGCAAGGTGACCGGAACGTGAATTGCAGGGGCGGGTCCAGGTGATCGAAAAGGGAACGTACGATCGAAGGCGTGCAGCAAGGTTCGGTCAACCCTTCCCGTCGCGGCCGTCGCTCCTCCACCATGGGCGGCATGCCGCTCAACGACATGCCCTGGTGGCGCTGGCGCAGCAACGTGCGCTCGGCGCTGCACATGCTTTCCGACCCCGTTTTCCACCAGGAGTGCTGGCTGGCCGGGCGCGAGGGGTACGGCGACGTCACGGACGCCGTGTACCGCCTGGTCGAGGACACCTGGCTGGACAACTGGTCGGCCGAGAAGTACGTCGGCACGATCTTCCGCGACTCGGGCGAGGCCGCGCTGGTGGACGTCGCCGTGCTGCGGGTGCTGCGCATCATGCACCAGGTCGGCGCGGACGCCCCGGTGTCGGCGTACCTGGAGCACCACGGCTGGCCCGAGGCCGTCCGTGCGGCCCGTGACGCGCACGTGCGCCTCGCGTCGAACGACGGCGAGGACCCGGACGCGCCGCCGCGCTCGCTGGACGTGCTGCGGATCATGACCCGGTCGGTGTGAGCCGGCTGTCCATGACCGCGTCCGCTGGACGGACGCCGGACGGGCTCGCCGCCCGTTTGTGGCACGCTACAAGGATGACTGACCAGTACGTCCTCACGCTTTCCTGCCCGGACAAACAGGGCATTGTGCACGCCGTGTCGAGTTATCTCTTCATCACCGGCTGCAACATCGAGGACAGCCAGCAGTTCGGAGACCGGGACACGGGCCTGTTCTTCATGCGGGTGCACTTCTCCGCCGAGGCTCCGGTGACCGTCGACAAGCTGCGCGCCGGCTTCGCCGCCGTCGGCGACGCCTTCGACATGGACTGGCAGATCCACCAGGCCGACGAGCGCATGCGGATCATCCTGATGGTCAGCAAGTTCGGCCACTGCCTCAACGACCTCCTCTTCCGCTCCCGGACCGGCGCCCTGCCGGTGGAGATCGCGGCGGTCGTCTCCAACCACTCGGACTTCGCCGAGCTGGTCGGCTCGTACGGCATCCCCTTCCACCACATCCCGGTGACGAAGGACACCAAGGCCGACGCCGAGGCGCGGCTGCTGGACCTCGTGCACGACGAGCGGGTCGAGCTGGTCGTCCTCGCCCGCTACATGCAGGTGCTCTCCGACGACCTGTGCAAGCAGCTCAGCGGCCGGATCATCAACATCCACCACTCCTTCCTGCCGAGCTTCAAGGGCGCCAAGCCCTACCACCAGGCGCACGCGCGGGGCGTGAAGCTGATCGGCGCGACCGCGCACTACGTGACGGCCGACCTCGACGAGGGCCCGATCATCGAGCAGGAGGTCGAGCGCGTCGGCCACGAGGTCACGCCCGAGCAGCTGGTGGCCGTGGGCCGGGACGTGGAGTGCCAGGCGCTTGCCCGCGCCGTGAAGTGGCACGCCGAACACCGCATCCTGCTCAACGGGCGCCGCACCGTCGTCTTCGCCTGAGCCGGCGGGAGCGGTCCGGGAGCCGGGAGAGCGGGGACGCGTCCCTACGACGTGCCCGCGTCCTGCGACCCGGCCACCGGGTTGTCGCAGAGGTCGTCCAGGACGAACGCCCCCTCCTCCTCTTCCTCCTTCTCCCGCTGGAGCGCGGTCTCCGCGTCCAGTCGTTCGAGCAGGCGGGTCAGCAGCGCCGGGTCCTCCGGGTCGCCGACGAACTCCAGCACGGCCCGGTAGAACGCGTCGCGCAGCGTCGGCGGCATCGTGTCCGAGGCGTCCATGCAGATCCGGCCCGCCGAGTCGAACAGCTCCTGCACCGCCCGCGTCCCCGGCGACGGCGCCTCGGAGGCGAACGTGCCGCCCGGGAAGAACGGCCGCTCACCGGACTTCGCCGCGTCCGCCCAGTCCTTGCGGGCGGGTGCCGAGGTGAGCCGGCCCAGCAGGTCCCAGGCGGCGGCGCTCGGCCGGAAGACCGCGGCCATGTCGCCGGACACCTCGAAGACGCCGCCGCCCTCCTCGGCGGAGGCGGCCCCGCCGAGATGGCGGGCCGTCGGGGTCGGCCGCACATCGTCGCCGTAGTGCCTGCGGATGAACGAACCCTGGTGCTCGTGGGTGCAGTCGCCGCGGTTCAGCAGCCCGTAGCGGCCGTCGTCGAGCAGCTCGAAGGAGTCCGTGAGCGCGTCCGGCGCGGGGGAGCGCCCGTTCGCGGTGAGCATCCGCGCCCACTCCTCCCACACCGGGCGCGTGCTCTTCCACGACGTCGTGCCGGTCGCCCAGCGCTCGTACGCGTCCGGGCCCCGGCGCTGAAGGATCAGGTCCTCGATCCAGTCCGTGCCCGGCCAGCCGGAGGTGGCGCCGGAGTTCAGGCCGAGACACCACACGGGCTCGTTCTCCCCGACGCCCGCACGGCTCCACACCAGCGACTTCAGGTCGACGCGCACCGGCGCCCAGAAGACGTGCGTCCTGGCCGCGCCGCCCGTGCCGGGGACGGTCACCGGCGGCGCCCACGGCGGGATGGCCGCCCCGGCGACCTTCTCCGGCAGCGGATGGGCGTCGCCCGAGCGCGCGTACTGGGCCAGCTCGCCGGGGCTGTTGAGGATCGCCAGGTCCGGGGGCGCACCGGCCTGGAGCTGGGCGACCAGGGTCTCGCGCAGCGAGCGCGTGCCCTTGTAGACGTACCGGTGGCCCGTCTTGTCGCCGATGCTCTTCAAGGCCGCCACGAACGGGGCCTCCTCGCCGTCCGTCCACGGGCCGAGGACGACGAGCGTCCGCTCCTCGGGGGCGCTCGCGCAACCGCCCGCCGAGGCGGCGGACACGGCCAGCAGACAGGCCGCCAGGGCGAGCCTCAGGCGCTTCATGCGTCCGCGTCCTTTCGCCGGGTGAAGTGCGGCGGATACGGCCGGGCGTACAGGTAGAGCGTGACGCCGCAGGCGAGCGCGGCCAGACCGGTCACGGGCACGGCGACGCCCGCGGTCAGCGCCCAGCCGTCCGGGTGGGCCGACCCCATCCGGGCCGCAGCCCCGCCCGCCACGCTCTCGATCTCGCGCCCGACCCCGGACACCGCCGTGACGTACTCCAGCTGGGCGACCGCCTCGTGCACGTCCTCCTGGGCGGCGTGCTCCTGGGCGCCGCCGACGGTCAGCAGCACCGGCGTCAGCAGCACGGGAACCGACGCCGCGACGATCTGGAGGCTCACCAGGCGCAGCCGGTCCCGCAGGAACACCGACGTGCCCACGACCGCGAAGGCGAACAGGGCGGCCACCAGCGCGGCCGCGGCCGCCGCCGCCTGGTTGAGGGGGCTCCAGTCGGCCAGGTCGCCGCTCTCGTCGAGGAGTTGCTCCTCCAGGACCTCGATGCGGTCCAGCACGGTGGTGGGGTGCTGCTCGCCGCCTGCCGGCTGCGGGCTGCGCAGCATCCCGGCCGCGTACGCCACCCCCGCCTGCCGCAGCACCCGGCTCGTGCGGTTGCGGTCCGCCCAGGCGATCTTGTCCCCGTACGCGACGACGAGACCGGACACCACCCGCAGCTCCTGCTCCTCGGCCTTGCTCAGGGCTCCGGACTGGGCGACCCGGTTCAGGCTATGGGTCGCCTCGGCCAGGTGTGAACGGTAGGTCTCGCCGAGTTCGACGAGCCCGGCGTGCTCGGGGTTCAGCAGGCGTAACTCGGCCTGGGCCTGGGCGAGTCCGAGGGAGGTCCGCGCCTGGGCGAGCCCCACGAGTGCCGGAACGGACCGGTCCCGCAGCTCCTCGGAGCGCCGGTGCACGTCGTTGTAGGCGGCGGTGCTCAGCGCCAGGGCGATCAGCGCGAGGGCGGGCAGCACCAGCATCCTGCGCCGCAGGAACGCGGCGGTCGGCCGCCCGGTGCCGGGGGACCGGCCGGTGGCCCGCACCCACAGGGCGGGCGGGACGCGCCGGGCCTGCCGCCAGGCGCGGCCGCCGAGCCGGCGGGCGAGGGCGGCGAGCCGCCGCAGCGTCGCGGTGCGGGAGGTCCCGCCGTCGTGGGGGGCACCACCGCCGTCCCCCGCTGCCGGACGTGACGGTCCGTCGTCGCGGGGCGGCGCCGTGGCGGGCGACGCGTCCGTGCCGCCGGCCGTCATGCGGACTCCTCCCCGTCCCGGAGCAGGACGCGCCGGGCCCACCGGGGCCAGGGCGCCGAGCGGACGCGGCCCCGGACGTGGCGGACGCCCAGCGGGCGGGTGCGGAACGCCCGGTCCAGCAGCGCCTCCGCCAGCGCCGCGTCCTCCGGCCGGTCCGTGCGGGGAACCTGCTTCGCCAGCCGGCGGTAGCTCGCCGACAGTTCGTCCCGCAGCTGCCGCTCCGTCCTCGGGACCTGCTTCTCCGAGAAGCCGGCCGCCTCCAGCCGCTCCAGGGGGCCGCCGGAACCGGGCTCCTCGCCCGACGCCTCGACCAGGCCGAGCAGCATCGACAGCAGCTCCGTCCTGATCCGGTCCTGCGCCTGCCCGTCCGTGAGCCCCTCGTCGTTGGTCAGCCGGTGCAGCGCGGCGTAGGCGTCCGCCGGCGAGCGCCGGTTCACGTGGATGCGCACGACGGCCGTGCGCGCGGCCGTGCGGTGCCGCGAGTCCGGCGGCACGCTGTCCAGGTACGCGCACGCCTTCTGCCACTCGTCCTCCGCGAGGTGGATACGGGCGAGCCCGAACGCCGCCGAGCCCATCGCGTGGTTGCGCTGGAGCACCGCCTCGTAGAACTTCTTGGCCTGCGCCACGTTCCCCTCCCGGTCGGCCGGGGGCCGTGGCAGCTCCGACGGCGCGTCCTCCCCGGGCGGCGCGGCGGCCAGCTTCTCGTGGCAGTAGCCGAGCGCGAGCTTGGGCGCGTACTCGCCGGGGATCGCCCGGTACACCGCGTCGAAGCCGCGCCAGGCGTCCGCCGTGCGGCCGGACGCGAGGTCGATGAGCCCCTGGTGCCAGTCCAGCCGCCAGTCGTACCGGGACCTGTCGCCCAGCCGCTCCTCGGCCATCCCCCGTTCCGTTCCGGCCGCCGCCACGTCCCCGAGCTGGAGATGGAGCCGGCAGCGCAGCAGATGCAGTTCCGGCGAGCGCTCCCACTCGCGGCTGAGCTGCAACAGACCGGCCGGGTCGTCGTACGACGTGCGTTGCAGCTCCTTCCAGTTGGGGTCCCGCACGTCCGGCTTGGGCTTCGGCAGCGCCACCGCCGCCTCCGCCGGATCCGGGATGCGCGCGCCGAGGCGGTCCGGCGCGCGGTCCGTACGCCAGCGCTCCAGCGGCGGCGCCTTGCCGAGCTGGCCGTCGAGCGCGGCGGCCGGCGGGTCGAACAGGGTCGACGGCTGGTAGGTCTCCTCGCCCAGCCGCAGCGACCGGAGCTCGCGCAGCACACCGCGCAGTTGCACGGCCATCTCGTCGGCGGAGGCGTACCGCAGCTCCGGCTCCTGGGCCATGGCCCTCTCCAGCGCCCGGTTCAGCGACTCCTCGCCGATGTCGGCGGACGGCTCGGGATCCCGGGACAGCAGCTCGCGCAGCACGGCGCCGACCGTGTAGAGGTCGCCGGCGGTCGTCATCTCGCCCATCGGCCCGGAGCGCGGCGGCTTGTGGGTGACCGGCCCCGGCTCGCCGGGCTTGCGCACGCCGGCGACGTCGATCAGCTTGATGCCGTCGCCGCAGTGCAGGACGTTCGTGAGCGACAGGTCGCCGTAGACGAGCCCCTCCTTGTGCAGATGGCTCAGCGCGTCCAGGATCAGCAGCCCGTACGTGACGACGAACTCGCGGACCCGCGGCCCGGTGAACGGCGCTCTGCGCTCGGTGATGCGGTCCGCGACCCATGACAGCGGCGCCCCGTCGGCGAACTCCATCACGATGAACTCGTCCGGTGCCGACGGATGCCGCGCGTAGTTGACCACGCGGATGATGGACGGATGGTTGAGCCGTACCAGCCGCAGCCGCTCCTGGTGCGCCTGGCGGACGGCTACCGGGTTGTCGGGGTCGAGGACCCCCTTGAGCGCCACCGGCCGCTTCTCCAGCAGCAGATCGCGGGCCAGGTAGACCTGCCCGTGGCTGCCCCGGCCGATCGGCCCCACCACCTCGTACTGCTGATGCAGCAGGTCGCCGGCCGCCAGCTTCGCGCCGGAGCGGGCGGTGACCAGCGCGTCCGGCGCGCCGACGGCGACGACCGGCAGATCCGTCAGTCCCTCGCCCGGCGGCCCGGCCACGAACTCGGGCGGGCCCGCCGTCCGGTGCAGGATCTCCTCCCTGTTCTCGGCCTCCAGCAGCGCCGCCTCGATGTCGACGGCGATGCGGAACATGGCGTACGGCAGGGTCCGGCTGTCGTACGACAGGCCGCCGGGGCGCAGTTGTCCGAGCTTCGCCCGTAACCGCTCGGCGTGCGCATGCCGCTTTGCCGCGTCCTTCGGCCGGGCGGGGTGTTCGCGGATGCGCCGCTCGCACACGGCGAGCCGGTCGAGCCGTGGTCGCAGCCGGACGGCACGGCGGTCCGGCCAGTCGGGCTCCATCAGGTCGGCGCCCACCCGGTCGAGCAGAGGCGAACTGCGTTCGCCGAAGACGAGGAGGAGGCGTGTCCCGCCGCCGGCGCGCAGGGCGCGCAGCAGGTCCATGATCTCGTCGTCGGAGGACGCGGACCGGTCGACGGCGAGGAACGCGATGTTCAGCGGCGGGCTCTCCTCGGCGATGCGCCGCAGCAGGGTCTCAAGGGGCTCCGGTCCGGCTTCCTCCGCCGGCACCGGCACGTCGAGTCCGATACGGTCCGCAGCCTGGCGTGCCAGCTCCTTGGCCGTGCGGTTCGTCGCGTCCACCGCGATGTCGATGCTGCCCAGCTGCGGCTCGCCTGCCGAAGCGGGCATCGCCGACGGCGTCGGCGGGCTCTGCTCGCGGTCCGCCAGCGTCAGCACCGACCGGATCGTGTACCGGAGGTCGTGCTCACCGGCTCCGGCGAAGACGGGCTCCACCGGGTCGGTGTCCGGCTCGCCGTCCAGCCAGCGGGTCAGCCGCCGTTGCAGTCCCGGCACCCGCCCCGAGACCGTCCGGTCCGGGGCGACCGCCACGTCCCGGGACACGGCCCGCAGTCCGGTGATCTTCAGCCCGAGCCGCTCCAGCCGCTCCCGCCGCAGGTGCCTCAGCACCGTCTCCGTCGGGATCATGTACGCGTGGTCCCGGCGCACGCGGGCCTCGGGGGTGCCGAACTGGTGCACCAGGATGCCGATGACGCGGCGGGAGCGGCTGTGCACGACCCCGCAGCCGCTGTAGCCGTGCCGCACCACGTACGGCGAGTCCCGGGTGTCGAGCTGCACCCACTCCGGTGTCGGCGCGGGCCCGCCGCGCCCCATCAGCCGGGCGTGCAGGTGTTCGCCGCCCGGCAGGTCGTCCGGGTAGCCCGTGAAGTGGACCGGCTCGCCGGTGGCCGGGATCTGCCGGTGCAGCACCGCGGCCGGAACGTCGTGCGGCAGACCGGGCCGGTCGTCCAGTTCGAGCAGGGCGATGTCGCCGCCGAAGTCGGGGGTGGGCTCGACGAAGAACTTGGGGACCACGCGGGCGCGCACCGGCGTCGCCGGGCCGCCGGACGGCGCGGGGCGCACCACGTCGATGTACACCGTGTCCAGCCTGGCACGGGCGCCCGACCGGTCGGGCGGCGAGAGGACCGTGTGCGCGCAGGTCAGCACCCAGGAGCGGGACAGGAGGACTCCGGCGCCCAGCGGGGTGCTGCCGCGATCCGGCGTGCGCAGCAGACGGACCCGCCAACTCTCCTCGTAGGCAGAGGAGTTGGATGTGCGATACGCATCGCTCATACTGGCCAACGATAACTACGGAAAGCGGGGGGCGCGATGGCCGAGCGTGACGAAACCGCGGTGGCGGGGCTGGCCGAGGTGATCGGCCAGGTCCGCGACGAGCTGGAGCGGGCCCAGCGCGCCGGCTCGGGCCGCGATCTGCGGTTCAGCGTGGAGAGCGTGCAGCTGGAGTTCGCCGTGCAGGTCAGGCGCGAGGCCACCGGGAGCGGCGAGCTGCGGATCGGCGTGCTGACGGCGGGCGGGGGCGGCACGAAGGGCCACGACCGCACCCACACCATCCAGATCCAGCTCAAGCCGCACGGACGCGACGGCAACCCGAACATCAGCGTCGGCGGCCTCGGGCCGCGGTAGCGGCTGCCCGCTGCCTCACAGCCGGCTCAGCGAGGCCGCCGCGAACAGCACGTCCCGGATCGCCTCCCGGTCACCGTCCTGGCCCGCCGCGGCCTCCTCCGGCGACACGTGCCCGGCGACGAGCCGGCAGAACTCGACGCCGTCGAGCGCCACCTGGGCCACCGAACGGTCGGGCGATCCGACGGCGGCCGGCGAGTCCAGGGCGATGTACCAGTTGCCCCCGCCGGACCCCTCGACCTCCAGGTGCAGCGAGCGTCCCGGTGCCCCGGCCGCCACCAGGTCGCGTACGGGCCCTGCGAGACCCGCGCGGCGCCGTTCGGCGAGGGCGGCCGGCAGCAGGCGCGCGGCGAGGTCGATCATCCGGTTGAGATGGGCGCCGCTCGGCGGCGCGTAGGGGTAGTCGACCGCGTCGGCGATGTCCTCGGCGTGGATCCAGCACTCGAAGGCCCGGTCGAGGAGCGAGTCGCGCAGCGGCAGGGCGAACGCCCCGTACGAGACGGACAGTTCGGTGACGTCCCGGCTCGCGAACGACACGGTGCGGATGAGGGCGTGGCTCTGGTCGCGCCAGGGCACGCGGATCGTGCGCGTGGGCGGCAGCTCGGCGCTGCTCCAGAACGCCTCCGTCCGCTCGGCGGGCCGCACGGGCGCGGCCCGGCCCAGCGGGTCGTCCAGACCGAGCGCGCCGGAGACCAGGCCGTCCACGCTCATCAGGTGGCCGATGACCCCGGCGACGGTCGTGCGCCGGTTGACCTGCCGGCCGCCCTCGAACCACTTCAGCCGCACGGGCGCGTGCCACTCGGACTCGCCGATGTCGCGCAGCAGCGCATCCAGCCGGGCGGTCTCGGCGTCGTACGGGTCGGCCCAGTCGGGCACGGGGATACGGGCGGGCCTGCGGCCCAGGCAGTTCTCCAGGACCTGGAAGCGCAGCAGCGGATCGAGGTCCAGGTCCCGATCGGTGTGCAGCAGGCCGACGGCGTCGCGCAGCCGCAGCGCCTCGTCGGCGCAGGGGGCGCACTCGCCGAGATGCTCCTCGACGGCGGCGGTCTCCTCCGCGGAACAGGCGGACAGGGCCCACGCGCCCAGCAGCGACTTGAGCACGCTGTGCGACACGGGGCCTTCGAGCGCCGCCGGCGCGGTGCCGTGCGCGGGTCCGGGCGCCGCGTCGTCGTTCGCCGCCCCGTCCGCGTCGGGCGCCTCGGCATCCGCGCCGGAGCCGGCTGCGGTGCGGTCGCCCGCGGGCTGCGCGCCGGGGACTGCCCTGGTCGGTGCGGGGCCCGGGGCCTGCGCGTCGGGATCTGCGCCTGCCCCGGACGCCCCCGGCGTCGAGCCCGTGTCCGCGTCGGACGGGAGCACGGGGCCGTCGTCGGCAGACTCCACGCCGTGCGTGTCATCGGGCGCGGCCGCGCCCGAGGTGTCCGCGGTGCCGGAGTCCTCGCGCGGCTCCGGCGGCGGACGGTACGCCTGCGGCGACAGGTCGTCCGCGGCCGGCCTGGGGGACGGTATGCGGGGAACGCCTCGCATCCCGTCCCCTCCCCGGTCGCGATCGCGTCCGTCGCCGCCGCCGTCGAGTGGCCCGCTCACAGTGCGCGTCCGTATCCGGGCGGTGACGACCCCTCCAGCGGGCGCGTGTGCGCGGTGGACAGCAGTTGCAGCCCCAGCCGCAGCCTGCGCCGCGCCTCGTCCTCCGTCACCCCGAGGTCGGCCGCGGTCTGCCGGTAGTCCCGGCGCTGGAAGTACGCCAGCTCCAGCGCCGCCCGCAGCGGAGCGGGCATCGACGTCACGATGTAGTCGGCGCGGGCGGCGACCGCCGCGCGCCGCACCTTCTGCTCGAGCTCCTCGGCGGTGCCTGCGCCGCCCCGGGCCAGGGCCGCGGCCTCGCTCTGGCGCAGCCGGTGCACGGCCTGCTTGTTGGTGAGCCGCGCCACCCAGGAGCGCATCGAGCCCTGTTTGGGGTCGAAGGCGTCCGGGTTCTCCCAGATGTAGCCGAAGACCTCGCGGGTGACCTGGTCGGCCGCCTCCTCGTCCTCCAGCACCCGGTGGGCCTGGCTGTGCACGAGCGCGGCGAACCGGTCGTACAGCTCCCCGAGCGCCGCGGCCTCGCCCCGCGCGAGCCGCTGCTGCATCTTGCGGTCCCAGCGCGGTGGTGCGTCCTTCGCCATGCGGCCCCCAGCCGTGTCGCCCTCGCAGTCCCCGGTCCGTGCCTCATTCGAATGTAGTGCGCCCCCTGACGTACGCACCCCTCTTTGCACCGAGTACGCCCCCGGTCGCGGCCGTGGATGGTAGGAGCCCGCCGGGCAGGGGCGCGGACACACGGGCCGGAGGGCGGAACTCCGGGTGAGATGCGTCGCGTTTCAGGGAGGGACGGCAGGGCAGTGGCCAGTGGAAGGACGGCTTCCGGTCTCCGGGCCGGCCGGTTCGACGAGAGGTCCGTACGTGATGATGCTCAAGGTGGCCGAGACCCGGCAGGGCGCGTGGACCGTGCTGCACGTCTGCGGCGAGCTCGATCTCGTGTCCTCGCCCGTGGTCCGCCAGCGGGTCCACGACGCGGTCGCGGCAGGCGACCGCGATGTGGTGCTCGATCTCTCCGAGGTCTTCTTCTGTGACTCCAGCGGCGTGGGGGTGCTCGTCGCCGCCCGCCGGCTGATGCGCTCCTGCCAGGGCAGGCTCCGGCTGATACTTCCCGCGCGCGGCGCCGAGGAGGGCTCGCACGTCAACAGGGTGCTGAGCGCGCTCGGCGTGCGCCGCCTGTTCGAGGTGTACGCGGACGCGCTCTCGGCGACGGACGACGACGCGCGGCCCCTCTCGGCGTGAGCCCGCGCGACGCGACCCCGTTCGGTCACCGGCGCGTCTTCCCGAAGTCGCCGCCCGGTAATTCACCGGGTGTGTACACGCGTCAGCGCCCGGGGCTCTACGCTCCCGCCATGGACAGCGCAGAGTACGAGCGGAAGATCGCTTCCCGCTTCGCCGCTTTCGATCAGGACGGCAACGGCTCCATCGACCGCGAGGACTTCAGCAAGGCCGCGGCCTCGGTCCTCGCCGAGTTCTCCGTGACGGCACGCTCCGTCAAGGGGCAGGCCCTCTACAGCGGCGCCGAGGCGTTCTGGCAGGGCATGGCCGGGATCGCCGACGTGGACGGGGACCAGCGGGTCAGCCGGCAGGAGTTCGTGACCGGCGCGGTGAAGCGGCTGCGCGACAACCCCCAGCGGTTCGGCGAGATCGCCCGCCCGTTCCTGCACGCCGTCGTCGCCGTCGCCGAGGAGGACGGCGCCGGTGTCACCCCCGCGTCGGCCGCCCGCGTGATGCGCGCCCTCGGCGTCGACGCGCCGGTCGCGGAGCAGGCCGCGGCGGCGCTGGACACGGACGGCGACGGCAGGATCTCCGAGGAGGAGATCCTGACGGCGTTCGCCGCGTACTGCGTCACCCCCGAGCAGCCCAGGTGACAAGACGGTCCCGGGCCGCCGGGCGCACTGGGCGGCCCCACCCCGCGCCGGTCAGGCGTAGCGCTCCCTGAGCCTGTACTTGAGCACCTTCCGCAGCGTCTCGTTGCGGGGGAGTGCGTCCACCACCTCCAGTTGTTCCGGCAGTTTGTGCACCGCCAGGCCCGATGACCGCAGGTGGGAACGGAGTTCCCCGAGCGTGGGGTCGTCCGCGCCCCGGGCACGTTCGACCACCGCGCAGACACGCTCGCCGCGTTCCGCGTCGGGCAGTCCGATCACCGCGGCGTCGCCCACCGCCGGATGCGTGTGCAGCAGGTCCTCGATCTCCTGGGCCGAGATGTTCTCTCCCTTGCGGATGATCACGTCCTTGGCCCGGCCGGTGAGCACGAGGTGGCCGCTGTCGGTGAGGTGGCCGAGGTCGCCCGTCCGCAGGAAGCCCTCGGAGTCGAACGGGCTCTCCGCGGCTCCCAGATAGCCCCGGCAGACGGCCTCGCCGCGGAGCCGGATCTCGCCGTCGATGATGCGGATCTCCATCCCGGCGGGCGGCCGGCCCTCGGTGCGGGCGAGGTTCTCGGGGGTGTCGTCGGGTGCGTTCATGGTGATCATGGGGACCTCGGTCATGCCGTAGCCGTGGGTGAGCGCGCAGCCCAGCTCGCTGACGACGGCGTGGTACAGCTCCGGCGGCTTGGGCGCGCCGCCGCCCGCGAGCAGCCGCAGGGTCGGGATGAGCTTCTCGCCGGGCCGCTTGCGCTGTTCGGCGAGGAACATCGCGTAGAACGCGGTGGAGCCGCCGGCCGTCGTGACGCCGTGCCTGCGGTACTCGGCCAGCGCGTCGGGCAGCGCGAACCGCTCGAAGAGGACCGCCGGGAACCCGTACAGCAGCAGCATCACGAGGTAGTCCAGGCCCCCGATGTGCGCGAAGGGAAAGGCGATCGAGCCGACGTCGTCGAGGGTCAGGCGCAGCGCGTGGGCGAGACACGAGCCACCCGCGATCAGGGAGCGGTCCGTGTGCAGGACGCCCTTCGGGTCGGACGTGGTGCCGGAGGTCCAGTAGATCCAGCGCACGCCGGTCCCCGACGAGGGCGGCTCGGGCAGCACGGCCGGGTCGCCGTCGGGCAGTGTCCCGTACGCCTCGAAGACGCCGCGCGCCCCGAGCCGTCCGGCCATCGCCGTGTGGTCGAAGCCCCGCCACTCACCGGGCACGGCGAAGAACTCCGCCTTGGACTCGCGCAGCGCGAAACCGGTCTCGCGGTCCCGGTAGAAGGGGATCACGGGGCTCTGCACGGCGCCGATCCTGGCGAGGGCGACGGTCAGCAGCACGGTCTCGATGCGGGTGGGCAGCTGCCAGGCGACGACCGTGCCGGGGCGTACGCCCATGCCGTACAGCCCGGCCCGCGACCCGCTCGGCGCGCTCGCGCAGCCCGCCGAAGCTGAGGGTGCGCTCCTCCTGGAGAAGGACGGGGCGGCCCGGGGTGAGCGCGGCGCGCCGGTCGACGAGCTCCCACAGGGTGCGTGACGCGCCGAGTGCGTGTGCGGTCTCGTTCATCGCCGGACCTCCGTAACTGACGGGTAGTCAGATGGTGCGCAGAGCGTAGGGCTCCGCGCCTTGTCGGTCCAGGGGTGCGGGACTAGCCTGGGAGCTGACGAACCGTCAGAAACGGTCGAACCCGTCCGCAGCGGAGGCCCCGGTGGAACAGGAACTGCCCCGGATCGTGAGCGTCGACGACCATGTGATCGAGCCCGCGCACCTCTTCGAGACCTGGCTGCCGGCCCGGTACCGCGACCGCGGGCCCAAGCCCCTGACCGCGGGGATCGGCGAGCTCGCCTACGTGGGCGGCAAATACCGCATCACGATGGACCCGGACGGGCCGCCGGCCGACTGGTGGATCTACGAGGACCTGAAGTTCCCGTACAAACGCAACATCGCCGCCGTCGGCTTCGACCGCGACGACATGACGCTGGAGGGGATCACACGCGCGGAGATGCGCCCCGGGTGCTGGGACCCGACGGAACGGCTCAAGGACATGGATCTCAACCATGTCGAGGCGTCCCTGTGCTTTCCCACCTTCCCCCGCTTCTGCGGGCAGACCTTCGCCGAGGCCCACGACAAGGAGGTCGCCCTCGCCTGCGTGCGCGCCTACAACGACTGGATGGTCGAGGAGTGGTGCGGCGACAGCGGCGGCCGGCTCGTCCCCCTGTGCATCGTCCCGCTGTGGGACGTCGGCCTCGCGGTGGCGGAGATCGGGCGGAACGCCGCGCGGGGCGTGAGGGCGGTGACCTTCTCCGAGATCCCGACCCACCTCGGGCTCCCGTCCATCCACTCAGGGTACTGGGACCCCTTCTTCGCCGCCTGCCAGGACACCGGCACGGTCGTCAACATGCACATCGGGTCCAGCTCCCAGATGCCCGCCGCGTCCCCCGACGCCCCGCCCGCCGTCCAGGCGTCGCTCAGCTTCAACAACGCCATGGCCTCGATGACGGACTTCCTCTTCAGCGGCGTCCTGGTGAGGTTCCCCCGGCTCACGCTCGCCTACAGCGAGGGGCAGATGGGCTGGATCCCGTACGCCCTCGAACGGGCCGACGACGTGTGGGAGGAGCACCGCGCCTGGGGCGGTGTGCGCGACCTGATCCCCGAACCGCCCTCCACCTACTACTACCGGCAGATCTTCTGCTGCTTCTTCCGCGACAAGCACGGCATCGCCTCGATCGACACCGTCGGCCGCGACAACGCCACCTTCGAGACCGACTACCCGCACGTCGACTCGACCTTCCCGCACACCAAGGAGGTCGCGCTCGACCACGTGAAGGACCTCGACGACGAGACGGTGTACAAGCTCATGCGGGGCAACGCGATCCGCATGCTCGGCCTGGACCTCGTCTGATGGACCTGGGCAGTACGGCCGAGGAGGAGGAGTTCCGGGCCCGGCTGCGCGCCTGGCTCGCCGTCGCCCTCCCGAAGCTCCCGCCGAAGCCGCCGCCGGAGGACTGGCCGGCCCGGCGCGCGTACGACACCGCCTGGCAGCGCGCGCTGTACGACGCCGGGTACGGGGACGTGCACACGAACGCCCCGCCCGCCCTGCGGCTGGTCTTCCTGGAGGAGACGGAGCTCGCCGGCGCCCCCTACGTCGGCGCCAACTTCGTCGGACTGCTCCACGCCGGGCCCACCATCGCCGCCGAGGGCACCCCCGGACAGCGGGAGCGCTGGCTGACGCCGATCCTGCGCGGCGACGAGATCTGGTGCCAGGGCTTCAGCGAACCGGACGCCGGCTCCGACCTCGCCGCGCTGCGCACCCGCGCCGTCCGCGACGGCGACGACTACGTCGTGACCGGCTCCAAGATCTGGACCTCGCACGCGGAGGTCGCCGACTGGTGCGAACTCCTCGTCCGCACCGGCTCCGACACCCGCGGACACCGCGGCATCACCTGGCTCGCGATGCCGATGGACGCCCCCGGCATCACCGTGCGGCCGCTGCGCACCCTTGCCGGATCGGCCGAGTTCGCCGAGGTGTTCCTCGACGAGGTGCGGGTGCCGGCGGCCAACCGGGTGGGCGAGGAGAACGACGGCTGGCGGGTCACCATGATCACGCTCTCCTTCGAGCGCGGCACCGCCTTCGCCGGAGAGGTCGTCGCCTGCCGCCGCACCCTGGCCCGTCTGGCCCGCGCGGCCCGCGACAACGGCCGCTGGGACGACACCGTGCTGCGTCGCAGACTGGGCAGGCTGCACGCCGAGTTCGCCGCTCTGTGGCGGCTCGTGCAGTGGAACGTGAGCGAGGCCGCCGCCACCGGCGGCGTCCCCGGCACCGGCGGCTCCGTCTTCAAGCTCCGCTACTCGCACGCCCGTCAGGAGCTGTACGACGCGGCCGCCGACGTCCTCGGCCCCGACGCGTTCGACCTCGGCCACGACTGGACGCGCGACCGGCTCTCCTCCCTGTCGTACACGATCGCCGCCGGCACCTCGCAGATCCAGCGGAACATCGTCGCCGAGCGGATACTCGGCCTGCCGAAGGGGCGCTGATGGACTTCCGGCTCACCGACGACCAGCGGGCCCTGCGCGCGGGCGTGCGTGCCCTGCTGTCCGCCCGCTTCGACGGCGATGCGCTGCGCGCCGCTGTGGCGGAGCCCCGGCTCGACCGCGGGCTGTGGCGGGAGTTGGGGGCCGCCGGATTCTTCTCCCTGCGGCTTCCGGAGGCGGACGGCGGCGTCGGACTGGGCCTCCCGGAGGCGGTTCTCGCCTTCGAGGAGGCCGGCCGGGCCCTGCTGCCGGGCCCGTTGGTCGCCACGCACCTCGCGGCGGGCCGGATCCCCGGCGCCGCCACCGGCGAGACGGTCGTCACCGCGTCCGACGGCGCGCTCGTGCCCTGGCTGGACGCCGCCGACGCCGTTCTCGGGGAGCTCACCGAACCCTTGCCCGTACGGTCCCTCGACCCGCTGACGCCCCTGCACCGGGACACCGGCGGGCGCGGCGGGCCGCCCGACCCCGTCGCGGTGCTGCTCACCGCCGCCGAACAGCTCGGTTCGGCGGTCAGGACGACGGACACGGCCGCGCGATACGCCCGCGAGCGCACCCAGTTCGGCCGGCCCATCGGCTCCTTCCAGGCCGTGGCGCACCTGTGCGCCGGCATGCTCGTCCGCACGGAACTCGCCCGCTGCGCCGTCTACGCCGCGGCCGTCACCGCCGACCCCGTCGACATCGGCGGGGCCAAACTCCTCGCCGACGACGCGGCCGTGCAGGGAGCGCGGGACTGTCTCCAGGTCTTCGGCGGGACGGGCTTCACCTGGGAGTCGGACGTCCATCTCCATCTCAAGCGCGCCTGGTTGCGGGCCGGGACGTGGCTCACGGCGGCGGAGGCGCAGGAGACGCAGGCACAGGCATTGGCCTCAGCACTGTGAAGAGTCACCGAGCGTCGATATCGGGTTGTGTCCTTCGGGCGACTCGTCACGGCCCGGAGTCGTCATGCCGCTCCGGTACGCTCCATCAGATGCGAGTCGCTGCGAGGACGAGGCGTCACGGTGCGGCCGGTCCGGCCGGTCCGGGCCTGCCGATGCGCGCTGATCGGCCGGTGCGTGTGCGGACTGCGAGCCTGTGTTCGACTCCCCGCGAGGTGCGTCGCACAGTATGCACCATGGGTACTCCGTCACGCTGGAATATGCCCGAAGCGCTTGTTGTGGTGACAGAACGTCAACCATGCTGTCCTGCAAGGGAATCACGTTCCGTGATGACTGTGAGGCGCAAGGCGATGTGTCCGCCGGTTCGGATGGTGTGAGCGGTGCAGGTGCTTCAGGTGCAGTTGGAGGTCGGGCCCGATCCCGCGGAGGTGGGGCGGGCGCGCAGGTGGGCCCGTTCACGCCTCGTGCGGTCAGGGGTGGGTGACGACGAGGCGCTGGCCGAGACGTTGATCCTGCTGATCTCGGAGCTCGTGACCAACGCCGTGGTGCACACGGGGTGTCCGGCGGTGCTGCGGATGCTGTTCGGCGGGAGTCCCGCGGAGGTGGGGACCGTGCGGGTCGAGGTCGCCGACAGCAGCGCCTGCCCGCCTCTGCGCCGGCGCGCGGAGGGCGAGGACACGAACGGCCGCGGGCTCGAACTCGTCGACGGGCTCGCGGATCGCTGGGGCTGGCGTGCGGAGGGCGCGGGCAAGTCCATCTGGTGCGAGGTGGACCGATGTCCCCGTCCCGTACGGGAGGCGCCGCACGCGGGGCCGCGCGTGCACGAGGTGACGTACGGGATCGGGTCGTACGGCACGCTGCGCGCGACGGCGCGCGGTGCCTGACGCCTGAGGCCCCGTCTAGAGGACGGCCACCGGAGCGACGGGCGTGCCGGTGCCGCCGACGAACGGTTCCGGCATGGCGCACAGCAGGAAGGCGTGACGCCCCAGTTCCGCGCAGGCCGCGGACAGCTCCTCCAGGTTCCAGTTCTGACCCTGGAGCAGGCCCATCTCCACCAGGTGGAGCGCGTGCACGGGCAGCCAGAGGTTCTCGATCTCCGGCGGGAAGATCTCGAAGGCGAGCGTGTCGTTGGCGACGGCCGCGACGTCACGGGTGTGGAACCACTCGGGTGTGCGGACGGACAGGCCGGGCGAGGGATAACCGTAGCCGTGCCTGTCCCCCTCCAGCAGGCGTCGCATCTGCCCCGTCCGTACGAGGACGAGGTCACCGGACCGGACCGTGACCCGGCCGAACTCCGCGGCCTCGTCCAGGTCCTCGGGCGTGACGGCGTGGTCGCCGGGCAGCGCGTCCATGCCCTTCGCGCGGGCGACGTCGAGCAGGACGCCCCGTGAGACGACCGGCGGGACGGTGCCGATGCCGCTGAAGCCGGCGCCGCCGTGGGGGGTGATGGAGGCGGCGGGGCGGCCGTTGTAGAGCACGCCCGAGTGCGAGGCGTGGGGGAGCGCGTCCCAGTGCGTCGCGCACTGCAGCCCCATCGTCACCACGTCGTCGCTGGTGGCGACGGTGCCGGGGCCGAAAAGCTCCTGGTTGATCTGCACCATGGTGTGCAGGGGGTTGACGCGCCCCGGAATGACGCCGGTCTGGACGCCGTCCTGCCGGAGCGGGAGCGCGAGCGGGACGCGCAGCCCCTGCGTGACGGTGGCGACGGCGTCCCGCACGGCGGCCGGGGTGATCAGGTTCAGTGTGCCGATCTCGTCGTCGGCCCCCCACCGCCCCCAGTTGTTGACACGTTTGGCGATCTCGTGGAACTCGGCCGGCAGGGACATGGCGCCTCCTGGGGCTTGTGCTCGGCTGTCCGACGGGCCAAGAATCTAACGGTCCGTCAGATTTCTCGGGAAGGGGCCGGGCGTGGGGAACTTCTTGGCAGACAAGGTGGTTGCCGTGACCGGCGCGGGACGCGGCATCGGACGCGCGGTCGCCCGCGCCGCCGCGGCCGAGGGCGCGAAGGTCGTCGTCAACGACTACGGCGTCTCCGTCGCGGGAGGCGAACCGACGAGCGAGATAGCGGCGGGCGTCGTCAAGGAGATCGAGGCGGCGGGCGGCGACGCGGTCGGGGTCGCCGACGACATCTCCACGATGGCGGGCGGGCAGCGGGTCGTCGACGTCGCGCTGGAGCGGTACGGGCGGCTCGACGGGGTCGTGTGCGTGGCCGGGATCCTGCGCGAGCGGATGCTGTTCAACATGACCGAGGAGGAGTGGGACCCGGTCGTCGCCACCCATCTCAAGGGCACGTTCACCGTCTTCCGGGCGGCGTCCGCGGTGATGCGGCGGCAGGGAGCGGGCACGCTGATCGGCTTCACCAGCGGCAACCACCAGGGATCGGTGTCCCAGGCCAACTACGCGGCGGCGAAGGGCGGCGTCATCTCGCTGGTCCGCAGCGCGGCGCTCGGCCTCCACAAGTACGGCGTCACGGCGAACGCGGTGGCCCCCGTCGCCCGCACCCGCATGTCGGCGAACGTCCCCGTGGAACTGACCGGGATCGGCGACCCGGAGGACGTGGCGGCGCTCGTGGTCTACCTGCTCTCCGCCGCCGCGCACGCGGAGGGCATCACGGGCCAGGTGTACACGGTGGCCGGCCCCAAGATCGCGGTCTGGGCCCAGCCGAGAGAGCTCCGCGCGGCGTACGCGGAGGGCGGCGCCTGGACGCCGGAACGCATCGCCCGCACCCTCCCGGGCACGGTGGGCACGGACCCGATGCCGCTGCTGTCGCATGTCGCCGCCATGTCCGCAGCGGCGGCCCAGGGCGCCCGCCCGAACGCGTGACAGGAGCACCCCATGAACGTCGACGTCGTCAGCGGTGACCCCGCCTTCCGGGCCGCCGGCACCGTCCACGGCGGCTCGCACGAGATCCGGCGCACCGTCGTCGCCGAGCACGCGCTCGGCCTTCCCAAGGAGCCGAGGCCATGAGAGGCGTGGTGTTCGACGGCACGCGGGCGCAGGTCGTCGACGACCTGGAGGTACGCGATCCCGGTCCCGGCGAGGTCCTCGTCGCGATCGCCGCCGCCGGGCTGTGCCACAGCGACCTGTCGGTGATCGACGGAACGATCCCCTTCCCTTCCCCGGTCGTCCTCGGCCACGAGGGCGCGGGGATCGTCGAGGCGGTCGGCCCCGGTGTCGGCCATGTCGCGCCCGGCGACCACGTCTGCCTGTCGACCCTCGCGAACTGCGGGACGTGCGCCGACTGCGACCGGGGGCGCCCGACGATGTGCCGGCGTGCGATCGGCCGCCCCGGCCGGCCGTTCTCGCGCGGCGGCACGCCGGTGTTCCAGTTCGCCGCCAACTCCGCCTTCGCCGAGCGCACGGTCGTCAAGGCCGTGCAGGCGGTGAGCATCCCCGCCGACATCCCCCTCGCCTCCGCCGCGCTCATCGGCTGCGCGGCCCTCACCGGCGTCGGCGCCGTACTGAACCGGGCCGGGACCGGACGCGGCGAGACCGTCGTCGTGATCGGCGCCGGCGGCATCGGGCTCAATGTCGTCCAGGGCGCCCGTATCGCGGGCGCGTCCGCGATCGTCGCGGTCGACGCCAACCCGGCGAAGGAGGCGATGGCGCGCCGGTTCGGCGCGACGGACTTCCTCACCTCCGCCGGCGCCGTGCGGGACGTCCTGCCGACCGGCGCCGACCACGTCTTCGAGTGCGTCGGAAGCCCCGCGCTGGTCAGGCAGGCGATCGACCTCCTCGACCGGCGCGGGCAGGCGGTCCTGCTGGGCATGACCCCACCCGCGGCGGAGGCCACGTTCCTGCCGGCGTCGCTGTTCCTGGACAAGTCGGTCCTCGGCTGCCGTTACGGGTCGTCGCGGCCGCAGCACGACATCGCGCTCTACGCCGAGCTGTACCGGCGGGGCGAGCTGCTGCTCGACGAACTCGTCACCGAGACCTACCCGGTCGAGGACTTCGCGAAGGCGGCGGACGACGCGCACCACGGGCGGGTGGCGCGCGGGGTGCTGACCTTCTGAGCCGGGCGCACCCCCGCCGTACGGCGCACCCCCGCCGTACGGCGCACCCCCGCCGTACGGCGCACCCCCGCCGTACGGCGCACCCCCGCCGTACGGCGCGCAGGCGCCGCCCGGCGGCGGGTGCCGAACCCCGGGGACGGCCCGGTCAGTTGCTTCCCGCCGCCGCGCGGAACGTCCGGCGGTAGACCGTCGGAGGCACCCCCAGCGCCGACTGCAGGTGCTGGCGCATCGACTGGGCCGTGCCGAAGCCCGCGTCCCGCGCGACCTGGTCCACCGACAGGTCCGTGGACTCCAGCAGGTGCCGGGCCCGCTCCACGCGCTGCTGGGTGATCCACTGGCCGGGGCTGACGCCGGCCTCCTCGCGGAAGCGCCGCGTGAAGGTCCGTACGGACATCGACTCCTGCGCGGCCATGTCGCGCAGCTGGATCGGCTCGTGGAGGCGGGCGAGCGCCCAGGCGCGGGCCGCGGTGGTGGTCGCCATCTGCGGTTCGGGGAGGGGGCGGTGGATGAACTGGGCCTGGCCGCCGTCCCGGTGCGGCGGGACCACCGTGCGGCGCGCGACCTCGTTGGCGACGGCCGTGCCGTGGTCGCGGCGCACGATGTGCAGGCACAGGTCGATCCCGGCCGCGACGCCCGCCGAGGTGAGCACGTCGCCGTCGTCGATGAACAGGACGTCGGCGTCGACCCGTACGGACGGGAACAGCCGCTGGAAGTGCTCGGCCGACGACCAGTGCGTGGTGGCGGGCCGGCCGTCGAGGTAGCCCGCCGCGGCGAGGACGTAGCCGCCGGTGCAGATCGAGACCATGCGGGTGCCCGGCCGGAGGTACGCGAGGGCCGCGGCCAGCTCGTCGGTGAGGCGTCCCTCCTCGTAGACGGGCCCGAGCTCGTACGAGGCGGGGACCACGACCGTGTCGGCGGTGGCCAGCACCTCGGGGCCGTGCCCGACGGTCACCGCGAAGTCGGCGTCCGTCCGGACCGGGCCCGCGGTGAGAGCACACGTGAGGATCTCGTACAGGAGACGGCCCTCGGCGTCTTTGGCGCGGCCGAAGATGCGGTGCGGAATGCCCAGCTCGAAGGGGAGCAGCCCGGTCAGCGCCAGGACCACCACCCGATGCCTTCTCACCTCGGTCATGGCCCGATCCTAGCGAATGCTGTCCTTCGGGCCACTCGTTGTGCGCGGTACGAACGCCGAAGCTGTGTGACGTGACCCAGACAACCGCCCCGCACACCGGCTCCCAGCAGCCCCTTCGCCGTCCTCCTCGTGTCCACCGCGCGTGGTTCGTCGCCGCCGTCACCTTCGTGACGATCATCGGCGCCGCCGCCTTCGCCTCCCTGCCGGGCCTGCTGATCGAGCCGCTGCACTCGGAGTTCGACTGGTCGCGCGGGACGATCGGGTTCGCCGTCTCGGTGAACCTCGCGCTGTACGGGCTCACCGCGCCGTTCGCCGCGGCGCTCATGGACCGGTTCGGTATCCGCCGGGTCGTCGCGGTCGCCCTCTCCGTGATCGCGGCGGGCTCCGTCCTCACGGTGTGGATGACCGAGCCGTGGCAGTTCGTCCTGTACTGGGGCATCCTCGTCGGCCTCGGCTCCGGCTCGATGGCGCTCGCGTTCGCCGCGACCGTCACCAACCGCTGGTTCGTCAAGCGCCGGGGCCTGGTCACCGGCATCCTCACCGCGGCGGGCGCGTCCGGGCAGCTCGTCTTCCTGCCCCTGCTGTCCTGGCTGGTGGAGCACCACGAGTGGCGGCCCGCAGCGGTCACCGTCGCGCTCGCGGCGGTCGCCGTCGTCCCGTTCGTATGGCTGCTGCTGCGCGACCACCCGGCCGACGTGGGCCTCGCGGCATACGGCGCCGAGGGCTTCACGCCCAAGCCCGACCCCGTGCCGGGGGCGGCCCGCCGCGCGCTCACCGTCCTGTTCAAGGCGGCTCGCACCGGCCCGTTCTGGCTGCTCGCCGGCACCTTCGCGATCTGCGGCGCCTCGACGAACGGCCTGGTCAAGACTCACTTCGTGCCGGCGGCCCACGACCACGGCATGCCGATCACGGCGGCCGCGTCGCTGCTCGCCGTCATCGGCGTCTTCGACGTCGTCGGCACCATCGCGTCCGGCTGGTTCACGGACCGCTTCGAGGCGCGCAGGCTGCTCGCGGTCTACTACGCGCTGCGTGGCGTCTCGCTCCTCTTCCTGCCGATGCTGCTTGCGCCGTCCGTGCAGCCGCCGATGATCTTCTTCATCGTCTTCTACGGCCTGGACTGGGTGGCCACGGTTCCGCCGACCATCGCCCTGTGCCGCGAGCACTACGGCGAGGACAGCGCGATCGTCTTCGGCTGGGTCCTCGCCTCCCACCAGGTGGGCGCGGCGGTGGTGGCGTTCGCCGGGGGTGTGGCGCGCGACGTGTTCGGCTCGTACGACGTGGTCTGGTACGCCTCGGGGGCGCTGTGCGCGGCGGCGGCGCTGATGGCCCTCGTCATCCGCCGCAGGCCGCTGCCGAAGGTGACGCCGGCGGCCGTGTAGGAAACCCCGCCGGGCCCCGGGTATCTGCTGCGCACGGACACGGGCCGGCCCCCTGCCGGAGCAGACCCCGCCCGAGCGGCGCGATCCGCGCCGGCCTGGTGACGGCGTCCGCTCAGCGGCGGCGGACCTCGACCATGAAGCAGCCGAACTCCACGGCGCGCACGTGGACCAGCGCCACGGCCGGGCCGGCGAACACGTCCCGCAGCATGCCGTCCGCCTCGGCGGCCCGCTCCCTGGGCACCTCGCACGAGCGTGCCGCCGAGGATGCGCCCGTCGGCGCCGTAGGCGCGCAACACCCGGCGCGCACCGTGCGGTTCGGCCGGGTAGCCGGGGCCGGACGCCTGCCCCGCACATTCCTCGGCGTGCACGAATACGGGCCCGACCTCGTCGTACGGGCCCGGCTCGGCGCCCGTCGCGGCCGCCCAGCGGCGCAGCGGCGCGTACGCGACGAGGGCGATGCGCTCCCGGGCCTCGCTGTGCCGCAGGCAGCAGCGCAGCGGGGCGCCGCCCTCCGGGTCGGTGTACGGGCGCGGGACGGGCCCGGCGTCGTCGCGCTCGCGCAGCTGCTTCAGTACGACGGGGGCGATGGCGAGAGCCTCGTAGCTGGTGTCCATGCGCCCAGCATCGGGCGCGGCCCGCCCGTCTTTGGCGGGATTCAGACGTCGAGCCGACCGAACCGCCCCCGGTGGAACAACAGCGGCATGGCGTCGTCCCGGGCGTCCAGGGCCTCGACCCGGCCCACCACGACGAGGTGGTCCCCACCGGTGTGGACGGCCTGGACCGTGCAGTCGATCCACGCCGCCACGCCGTCCAGCAGCGGGGACCCGGTCACCGGGGCGGGTCCGTGTCCGACGCCCGCGAACTTGTCGGCGCCGCTCACCGCGAAGCCCCGGCACAGCGCCCCCTGGTCCTCGGCGAGGACGTTGACGCAGAAGACCCCGGCGCGGGCGATGCGCGGCCAGGTCGTGGAGGTGCGCCCGACCATGAAGACGACGAGCGGCGGGTCGAGCGACAGCGAGGCGAAGGACTGGCACGCGAACCCGATGGGCCCGTCCGCGTCGCGCGCCGTGACGACGGTGACGCCGCTCGCGAAGTTCCCGAGCACCCGCCGGAACTCACGCCCGTCGACGCCGGCCCGCTCGTCCTCCCCGACGGCCCGCAACCGCGGCCGCGGCGTCACCTCGTACGCCCCGGGCGAGGCGGTCGCGGCCCCGACGGATCGGAGGTAGCGGACGGCGGTGGCGGCCATGGCCGCGTGTCCCATCATGCTCCCCATTGAACCTGACGGAACGTCAGATGAGAACGGTCAGTGGCCTCTTCGCGGGGTGGCCCGCCTCCATCGTGCCGGCCCGTCCCTACCGGCCCTCGAACCCCGGCGTCCGCCGCTCCCTGAAGCTCGTCACGCCCTCCGCCGCGTCCCGCGTCGTCATGGTGATCTCCTGGGCCCACGCCTCCGCCGCGAACGACGTCGCCCGGTCCGTGTCCAGCGAGGCGTTCACCAGCTGCTTCGTCAGGGCCAGCGCCCGCGTCGGGCCCGACGCCAGGCGGTTCGCCCAGGTGCGGGCCGTCTGCTCCAGGGCGTCCGGCGGTACCACCCGGTTCACCAGGCCGAGGCGCTCCGCGTCGTGCGCCGGGAGCGCGTCGCCGAAGAACATCAGCTCCTTCGTGCGCTGCGGGCCGATCAGGCGGGGGAGGAGGTAGGCCCCGCCGCCGTCGGGCACGAGCCCCCGCCGGACGAACACCTCGACGAAGCGCGCGTCCTGTGACGCCAGCACCAGGTCGCACGCGAACGCCAGATGCGCCCCGATACCGGCCGCCGTCCCGCTCACCGCCGCGATCACCGGCTTCTCGCAGTCCAGTACGGCCCCGATCAGCCGCTGCGCGCCCAGCCGGATCATCCGGGCCACGTCGCCCGGCAGCCGGTCGCCGGCCGTCGCGGCCGACGGGCCGCGCAGGTCCGCCCCCGCGCAGAAGCCCCGCCCCGTGGCCGTCAGCACCACGGCCCGTACGGCCGGATCCTCGGACGCCGAGGCCAGCAGGCCGATGATCCGCTCCCGCTGCTCCCACGTGACCGCGTTCATCGCCTCGGGCCGGTTCAGCGTGATCCACGAGACGCCGTCGCCGCGCGCGTGCAGCACGTCCGGCGTCACCGGCACACCGCCAGTGCGTCCAGCGCCACCGCGCCCTGGCCCCGTGGCAGGACCATCAGCGGATTGATGTCCAGCTCGGACAGCACCCCGCCCAGTTCGAGCGCCATCCGCTGCACCCGCAGCACCACCTCCACGAGCGCGTCCACATCCACCGGCGGCCCGCCGCGCACCCCCTCCAGCAGCGCACGGCCGCGCAGTTCGGCGAGCATCGCGCGCGCCTGGTCCTCGCCGAACGGAGGGACGCGTACGGCCACGTCGTTCAGCACCTCCACCAGCACGCCCCCCAGTCCCGCCGTCACCGTGGGCCCGAACACCTCGTCCTGGGTGACGCCGACGACCATCTCCACTCCCCGCTCGACCATCTGGCACACCAGCACCCCGTCGAGCCCGATGCCCTCGTAGCGGGCGATGTCGGTCAGCTCCCGGTACGCGTCGCGCACCTGGCTCGCCGAGGTGAGCCCGATCCTGACCAGACCCAGCTCGGTCTTGTGCGCGAGGCGCGGCGCGGACGCCTTCATCACGACCGGGTACCCGACCAGACCCGCCGCCCGCACCGCCGCGGCCGCGCTCGTCACCAGCTGCTCGCGCGGCACCCGGATCCCGTACGCCCGCAGCAGCTGCTTGGCCGCGTGCTCGCTCAGCTGCTCGCCCGGCCGCATCAGCGCCTGCGCCTTGCGGAAGGACGGGGAGGGGATGCGCGGTGCCTCGTCGAACGGCGAGACGTACGCGGCGGTGAAGCGGTGGTGCGCCAGGTGGGCCCGTACGGCCGTGATGCAGTTGGCGAACGTGCGGAACGTCGCCACGCGTGAGGACCCGAGCAGGGTCGACCGGTACGCCTCCTCCGTCCCGACCGGCGACCCCCACACCACGCACACCAGCTTGTCCGTGGTCTCCGCGGCGTCCACCAGGTCCTGCGCGAGCCGGTCGCTCATCGGCGGGAACGGGCCGGTGATCGGACAGATCAGCACCCCGATCGCGGGGTCGGCGAGGATCGCGTCGATGATCTTCCGGCCCCGTTCGTCACCGACGGGGTGGCCGCCGTTGTCGACCGGGTTCGCCACGTTCAGATACGGCGGTATCCACTGGTGCAGCTCGGCCTGCCGGGCCTCGGAGAGCCGCGGGATGCGCAGCCCCGCGGCCGTCGCCAGATCCGCGAAGTGCGCGCCCGTGCCGCCGGATATCGCGTACACGGCGACCCCGTCGGCGAGCGGGGTGCGGGCACGCGCCAGCAGGGCGGCGGTGTCCTGGAGTTCGTCGAGCCCGTCGACCCGGATCACTCCGTACTGGCGCATCGCCGCGTCCACCACCGCGTCCGTCCCGGTGAGCTTGCCGGTGTGCGAGGCGGCCGTGCGCGCGCCCGCCTCGGTGCGGCCCACCTTGACCGCGACCACCGGCACCTTGCGGCGCGCGGCGCGGTCGGCGGCGAGCAGGAAGGAACGCCCGTCCTTCAGCCCCTCCAGGTAGCACGCGATGGCCCCGACCTCCGGCTGCTCGGCGAAGTACGAGAGGAAGTCCGCGCTCTCCAGGTCCGCCTCGTTCCCGGTGGGCGCCCAGTGCGAGAGGCGTACGCCGAGTTCCTGGAGGGCGAACACGGGCCGGCCCTGGTGCCCGGACTGGGTGATCAGCGCGACGGCCGGTCCTTCGAGGTCGTCGCGGAAGCGCTCGAAGGCGTTGAGGTTGGTGTTGGGTCCGAGCAGCCGGACGCCGGCCCGCTCGGCGGCCCCGGCGAGCCGCGCCTGGGCGGCCGCGCCCTCGGGACCGGTCTCGGCGTATCCGGACGCGAAGGCCACGGCGAACCGCACCTTGGCCTCGGCCAGCTCCTCGATCACGGGCAGCGGGTCGGAGACCAGGAGGACGGCCAGGTCGACCGGGGCGGGCAGATCCCGTACGGTCCGCACGCAGGCGCGCCCGAAGACGGACGCGCGCGACGGGTGGACGGGGTGCAGCCGCGCCCCGACGCGCTCGGCCCACGCGACGAGTTGGCGGGTGATGCCGGCGTTCGGGCGGCCCTCGGTGTCGGACGCGCCGACGACGGCGACGGACGCGGGCCGGAAGAACCGGTCGAGGTCGGGCACGGGCGCGTACAACGGCCGTCCGCTGACGTCGGTTTCGCCTGCCGCCACGGTGACGGCGGCGGTTTCGTGGACGGCGTCCCCGGTCTGCTCGCCGCAGGCGACGACGCGCGCGCGGAGGTCGGAGGTGAGGGTGCCGTGAGTTGATCCGAGCATCGCAGGTCCCCGCTCCCGCTCGACGGTGCGGGCCGACTGGCCCCATAACTGACACACAGTCAGGTTAGCGAACTGACGGAGCGTCAGGAACAGCCCGTGCGGAAAGAGTGCCGATCCGCCGCGCCGGCCCCGCCACGGCGTCGCCGCCGATGCGCGACGACGCGTGCACCCCGGCCGCCGGCAGGCCCCGCGGCGCCGTGTTCAGGCCGTCGAACGGTCCGAGGGCTCCGCGTGCAGGTCGCCGGCCACGTCCCCCATCGGCCCCGGCACCCCGTGGTCAGGCCGTCGGCCTGGCGTGTGTGCGGGCCACCGCTCTCGCGATCCGTTCCGCGTCCTTCGCCAGCTCCCGCAGCATCCCGCTGATCGGGTTCGTGAAGCCCGTGAAGTACAGGCCGGGTGCCCCCGCCGGGCAGCGTCCGCCGCGCACCAGCGGGCGGCCGACGGCGTCCAGTACGCCGAGATGGCCGACCAGGCCCTCCAGGCCGCGCCGGTAGCCCGTCGCGGCGATCACCGCGTCCGCGGTCAGCCGGGTGCCGTCCGTGAGGACCACCTTGCGGTCGTCGAACGACTCCACCGCCGCGACCACTTCGACCCGGCCCGAACGCACCGCGTCGGTCAGCCCCATGTCCAGGACCGGGGTCGCGCCGGCCCGCGCCCGCGCGTGCAGGCCGGTGTCCGGGCGCGGCAGGCCGTGTTCCGCCAGGTCGGGCAGGGTCAGCCGGCGCAGCAGCGCGGTCGAGGGGTCCGTCAGCCACGCCGGCAGGCGGCGTACGAGGATGCCTGTGCGCTGGACGGGCCAGCCGGCCACGGAGCGGGGCACGATGTGCGGGACCGTACGGATCGCGAGGCGGACGCGCGCCGCCCCGCCCTCCGCGAGGTCGACCGCGATCTCCGCGCCGGTGTTGCCCGCGCCCACGACCAGGACGTCCTTGCCCGCGTAGGGCGCGGCGTCGCGGTACCGCGAGGCGTGGACCAGCCCGTCCCCGTACCCCTCCAGGCCCGGCCAGGCGGGCAGGTGCGGGGTGTGGTTGCAGCCGGTGGCCACCACGACCGCGCGGCCGGTCAGTTCACGGCCGCCGCTCGCCCGCAGCAGCCAGCCCGCGTCCGCCCGCTCGATGCGGGACGCCTCGACCCCCGTGACGATCTCCAGCTCGTGGTGCTCGGCGTACTTCTCCAGGTAGCGGATGACGTCGTCGCGCGCGACCCAGCGCCCGAACGAGCGCGGCATCGCAAGGCCCGGCAGCCCGGACAGGGTGCGGGTGGTGTGCAGGCGCAGCCGGTCGTAGTGGCCGCGCCAGGAGGCGCCGACGGAGCCGGACCTCTCCAGCACCACGGCCCGTACGCCGCGCTTGCGCAGAGCGGCCGCGGCGGCGAGTCCGCCCGGGCCCCCGCCGACGACGTAGACGGGCCGGTCGTCCGTGCGGTCGATGCCCTTGATCCTGCCCATTTCGTCGGCCATGAACGGTGAGCGTAAAACTTCCGTTTTATTGATGGGTCTCGGTCAAGACCTTGTTCGGTTGCGAATGGGTCACGCCTGTGGAGGTCTTGCGCCCAGCGGCCCGATCCGCTCAACTGACGTATCGTCAGATTCCACTTGGGGAGAGGGCCGGCCATGAGGACCGTCTGGCTCACCGGCGCCGAATGGGCCGCCGTCCTGCGCATCGGTCTCGGCCTGTGGTGGCTGGAGAGCTGGCGTCACAAGGACCGGAAGGGCTGGCTCGAGCGCGGCACCGGCATCGCCTGGGCCGCCGGCGTCGCGCGGGAGCACCGCTGGCAGGCCGTGCGCACCGGCTTCGAGAAGGTGGTCGCCCCGCGTCCCAGGCTGATGGCGTACATCGTCGTGTATGCCGAACTCGCCCTCGGCCTGGGGCTGGTGACGGGCCTGCTCACCCCGGTCGCCCTGGTCGGCGGGCTGCTCCTCAACCTGCTCTATCTCGTGCTGATGATCCACGACTGGGCGGAACAGGGGCAGAACGCCATGATGGCGCTCGTCTCCGTCGTCGCCCTGTTCGCCATGTCCTGGCAGACCTGGTCCCTCGACCGCGCGATCGGACTCCTCCCGTGACCGCCACCCCCGAAGCCGACGACTTCACCCGCCCCTTCTGGGACGCGGCCGCGGCCGGGGCCCTGCTGATCCGCCGCTGCGACGACTGCGGCAGGGCGCACCACTACCCGCGCGAGTTCTGCCCGCACTGCTGGAGCGAGAACGTCGCCTGGGAGCGGGCGAGCGGGCGGGCCGTGCTCCACACCTGGTCCGTCGTCCACCGCAACGACCTGCCGCCGTTCGGCGACCGGGTCCCGTACACGGCCGCCGTCGTGGAACTCGCCGAAGGGCCGCGGATGATGACCGAGGTCGTCGCCTGCGCGGTGGCGGACCTCGCCGTCGGAATGCGGCTGGTCGTGGCGTTCCGCAGGGGGGAGGGCGACGGTGTCACGATCCCGGTCTTCCGGCCGGCGTGAGGGTCAAGGCCAGAGCAGCTCCCGCTCCCAGCCGTCCTCGGTGCGCCGGTACCGCAGCCGTACGTGCCTGCGCCGGGAGTCCCCCTGGAAGAACTCGACCTCGCGCGGCCGGAGCACGTACAGCGTCCAGGTCGGCACGGGCGCGTCCGGCTCCGCCTCGGCCCGCTCCCACGCGGCCTCCGACGCCCGCGCCAGCTCGGCCCGCGAGGACAGCACCTCACTCTGGCGCCCGGTGAGCGCGGCGGCGAGCGCTCCCGTCGAGCGGGCGTGCAGATCGGCCTGCCCCTCCGTCGCCGTGCCCATGGTGACCGTGCCGCGCACCCTCACCTGGCGGCCCTGCGCGGCCCAGTAGAAGCCGAGCGCGGCCTCCGGACGGGCGGCGAGCTGCCGGCCCTTGGCACTCGTGGAGTGCGAGGCGAAGTGCCAGCCGCGCGCGTCGGCGTCGTGCAGCATCAGCGTCCGCAGGTCGGGGCGGCCCTGGTCGTCCACGGTCGCGAGCGTCATCGTGTGCGGTTCGCACTGCCCGGCCGCGGCGGCCTCGGCGAACCAGTGGTGGAACAGTTCCAGCGGTGTGTCCGGTGCCGCGTCCGGGTCGAAGGAGGGCAGGGACGGCACGTCCCACACACGCTGGGCGCGCAGGAGAGCCCGGAACGTCTCCTGGCGGGCGGTCTGGTTCTCGCTCATGGGGGTCATTCAACGCCCCCACGGCGCGGGCCGTGTCCACGGGCCCGGCGACCCGCGCCCCGCGGGTCGGGGGCATCTCACCCCCGCCCCAGCACCACCGTCCCCGACGCGCAGAACCAGCCCCCGGTCCCCGACGCCACCGCCAGCCGGGGCGCCGTCCCTCCCGCGCCACGGACCTGGTGCGCCCCTGCCTCGCCGCGCAGCTGGCGCACCGCCTCCACCAGCAGGAACAGGCCCCGCATTCCGGGGTGGCACGCCGACAGCCCGCCGCCGTCCGTGTTCACCGGAAGCCCCCCGTCCCGCAGCAGCCGGCCCTTCTCCACGAACGCGCCGCCCTCGCCCTTCGCGCAGAAGCCCAGGTCCTCCAGCGTCACCAGCGTCATGTACGTGAAGGCGTCGTAGATCTCGGCGATGTCGATCTCGTCGGGCCGCACCCCGGCCCGTTCGAAGGCGAGCCGGCCGCTCACCGCCGCCGGCGAGACGGTGAAGTCGTCCCACTCCGACATCGTGGTGTGCGAGACGTGCTCACCGGTGCCGAGGATCCACACCGGCTCCTTCGCCGTGTCCGGCACGTACTCCTCCGCGGCCAGCAGCACCGCGCAGCCTCCGTCGCTGCGGATGCAGCAGTGCAGCTTGGTGAACGGGTCCGCGATCACCGGTCCGCCCAGCACGTCGTCCACGGTGATCGGGTCGCGGAACATGGCGTCCGGGTTCGCGCCGGCGTTCGCACGGGCCTGGACGGCGACCTCGGCGAGCTGCTCCAGGGTCGTGCCGTACCGGTGCATGTGGCGGCGCGCGGCCATCGCGTACTTGGCGACCAGCGTGTGCCCGTACGGCACCTCGAACTGCAGCGGGCCGCGGGCCCCGAAGGAGAGATTGGAGGTCCGGCGGCCCGCCCTGATGTCGGCACGGGCGGTCGATCCGTAGACGAGGAGGACCGCGTTCGCGTGCCCCGCGGCGATCGCATCGGCCGCGTGCGCGGCCATGACCTCCCAGGTCGCGCCGCCGACCGCCGTGGAGTCCACCCAGGTCGGGCGCAGGCCGAGGTATTCCGCGACGTCGATCGGGGCCAGCGTGCCGAGGCCGGCCGAGCACAGGCCGTCGACGGCGGACCGGTCGAGGCCGGAGTCGGCGAGCGCGCGCCGCGCGGCCTGGGCGTGGAGGGTGTAGGGGGTGGGGCCGTCGACGCGTCCGCAGTCCGAGAGGGCTATGCCGACGACGGCGGCCTTGCGCGGTGGGGAAGGCATGTTTCTGACGGTACATCAGAAAATGCTCTGGGCATCCAGCGGCGCCGCCTCTCATATGACGGTCCCTCAGGTCAGGTCCGTGGGAGGAGCTCCGGATGGACGCCGATGTCCCCGCCTTCACCGCCTTCACCGCCTTCACCGCCTTCACCGATGAGCAGGACGGGATCCGCCGCACCCTGCGCGACCTGCTGGCCGAGCGGTCCACCCCCGAGGACGTCCGGTCCGCCGTGCGCACGGCCGCCGGATACGACACCGAGCTGTGGGGGCGGCTCGTCGGCCGCCTCGGCCTGCCCGGCCTCGCGCTGCCCGCCGCGTACGGGGGCGCGGGCCGCACCCTCACCGAGCTCGCCCTCGCCTGCGAGGAGGCCGGCCGGGTGCTGCTGCCGTCCCCTCTGCCCGCCACCGCGGGGATCGCGCCGCCGCTGATCGACGCGCTCGGCACCCCCGACCAGCGTCAGCGGCTGCTGCACATCGCCGACGGCTCGCTGACCTGCACCCTCGCCGCCCCCGGCGGTGCCCTCGCCGGGCAGCTGCACGACGGCATCGGCTTCACGTGGGAGCGCGAGGCGCATCTCTACGTCAAGCGGGCGGCGGCCGACGAGCTGCTCTTCGGGCCGGTCCACCTGCTGCGTGAGGCCGCGGCCGAACGCGCGGGTCTCTTCGCGCCGTGCCCGGCCGGCGGGTGAGCGGGGAGCAGGGGCGGAACGCGCGACGGCGGTCACCTCGTGGGTGACCGCCGTCGGCGTGACAGGACTTCGGGTGGTGCTGGGGCGACGCTACTTCGTCGGCTTCTTGCCGGTGATGCCCAGGTGCACCAACAGCGCCAGGTTCGGCTTCAGTTCGGCCTGCTTCACGCCCCAAGTGGTGAAGCCCTTCTGGTGCGAGGCCACCGCGGCGAGCATCGCCACGAGTGATCCGGCCATGGCCGCGGGGCTCACGTCCTTGTCGACCTTGCCCTTGGACTGGAGCTCCTGCACCGCTTCGGTAAGGGAGTTGGTGACGGAGTTCAGGATCTTCATGCGGATCTTGTAGAACCGCTTGTCGCCCTCCGCCGCGCCGAGGTCGACCACGCGCAGGATCGCGTCGTTGCGGCGCCAGAAGTCGAGGAAACCCTCGACCAGTTCCTCCGAGGACTGCCAGCCGGCCTTGCCGACCCAGGAGCGCCCGGAGACCAGATCGGTCAACGATGCGCCTTCCTTGGCCATTTCCTCGGCGATCTCGAGGACGGCGCCCTCCACGTCCGGGAAGTACTGATAGAACGTCGCGGGCGAAGTGCCCGCTTTCCGGGCCACGTCGATGACCTTGACGTCCCGGTACGGCGAGGAGCTGAGCATCTCGCTGAGGCAGTCGAGCAGCTTCTGCCGCGTCGCCTGGCCGCGTCGCCCGGCCACTCGGCCGTCGACGGTGCGTACTTGTCCTGTCATGCCGTCAGCTTACCGAGGGGTGATCGGCGCGCGATTCGGCCGACTGCAAATGGGGTGCGGGTGCGCGACGGCAATAGTGTTATCAACAGCCTGTGGACAACTTCGGTGGACAACTCACCGAGACGGGTCGTCGCGGACCGTGACGCCTGGCCGTCACCTCCGCCTTTGAGGTGTTTGTTCGATTTCCTTCCGCGCGCACCGGGTGCTGCGACGTTAGCTTGATGTGACGGGCACCACACGGAAGGGACCGGTCCATGGCCGTATTCACAGAGGGCACGCCCTGCTGGGTGGACGCGTCCCTTCCCGACGTCGAGGCGGGCAAGCGCTTCTACGGGGAGCTCTTCGGATGGACCTTCACCGAGGGCGGCGGGGATCCGCTCCCCGGCGGCGGCACGCGCGGCCGGTACGCCGACGCCTACAGCGACGGCCGTCTCGTCGCCTCCCTCACCCCCAAGCGCGACGGCCGCATGCCCACCGTATGGAACGTGTACCTGGCCACCCCCGACGCCGCCGGGCTCGCGCGCCGCATCGCCGCGGGCGGCGGCCAGGTGATCAACGACCCGCTGCCCGTGGGCCGGGCGGGCACGGCCGCCGTCGTGGCGGACCCCGGCGGCGCGGTCTTCGGGCTGTGGCAGGCGGGGGAGCGCGCGGGCTTCGAGAAGCACGGCGAGCCCGGCTCGTTCTGCTGGACCGAGGTGTACACGCGGGACAAGGAGAGGGGCGATGCCTTCTACGAGGGGGTCCTCGGCTTCCAGGGCACCGACCTGCCCGCCATCACGTCCGAGGACTTCCGCATGTGGTCGCCCGCGGGCACGGAACCGGGCGAGAGCACGGCCGTCGGCGGGCGCAGCGTGATCGACGACTCCCTGCCGGCGGAGATGCCGGGCCATTTCCTCGTCTACTTCCGCGTCGAGGACTGCGACGCGGCGGCGGAGACGGTCGTCCGGCTCGGCGGCCGGATGCGGACGGCGCCGTCCGACATCCCGTACGGCCGTATCGCGGTCCTCACGGACGACCAGGGCGCGACGTTCGCGATCCTGGCGGAGCCCGCGCCCCCCGGGCCCGTCCTCCCGGAAGGCCCCCTGGCCCACCGCGCCCCGGAACCGACCACGTCGCCGGGCCCCCGCCTGGACCCCGAACTCCATCCCGACACGGAGTGGGACCGCGTGCGGGGCGCGGAACCCGAGCAACGAGAGCCGGGGCCCGCCCACGAGCCGGAGTCCGCCGACGAGCCGGGTCGCACCCGCAAGCCGGGTCGCACCCGCAGGCCGGGGCGCGCCCGCAAGCGGGGGGCCGGTCCTGAGCCGGGCCCCCGGCCTGAGCCGCCGGCCGGGCCCGAGCCGGATGCAGAGCCACGGCCTGGCGGGGCCGGCGCCTCGGGGAGCGGCGGCGCCACCGGCGAGTGAGCGCGGTGGCTCCGCCCCGGGGCCCAGGCGGTGGCCCCGTCCGGGGCGGTGGGTCCATGCACGCAAGGGCGGCCGGGCCTTCGGGGACGGTCGGGGTGAGCAAGCCGCGCTCTCACCGGAGCCGGGACACCGGGCGAGCGGGGTCCTGCCCGCGAACAGGCCCCGGGGCCCGGGCCGGCGGGCCGCGTCTGCGGGGGCGCCGCCCCAAGTGAGGCGGTGCCTCCAGCGCGACCGACAGTCGCCGCTCCAGCTGCGCGCAGGCGCAGTCGGCGGCCCTCCCCGAGGGGGTGCCTCACGGCGGCGAACGCGCCGGGCCGCCGACGCAGCGCGCCCGGACCGGGCGGTGGCCCCTGCGCGACAGGCGGCTCCGGGCGGTGGGCAAACCGCGGGAGGGGCCAGGCGTCCCCACGAGGCGTGCGGCCCGGGTGTCCGACGTGTCCGAAACCGGGTGAGACACCCCGATCCGCCCCCGGGTTCGCAACCGTCGCCCCGGACAGGAAGAATCAGGGTGCTCACCGCAGAGGGGCTTGAGGGTGAGACCCTGCACGGGGCTGTAGATGACGGGCTCCTTCAGACGGAGCCCGTACGGGGAGGTGGCACGCAAGTATGGAGCAGCTGACGCAGCACGACCCGAGACGGATCGGTCCGTTCGAGGTGCTGGGCCGGCTCGGTGCCGGCGGCATGGGACTGGTCTATCTCGCCCGGTCGGCGTCCGGCCGCCGGGTCGCGATCAAGACCGTGCGCACCGAGCTCGCCGAGGACCAGCTGTTCCGCGTCCGCTTCACGCGCGAGGTGGAGGCCGCCCGCGCGGTCAGCGGCTTCTACACGGCCGCCGTCGTGGACGCCGACCCGCGCGCCGCCGTGCCCTGGCTCGCCACCGCCTACGTGCCCGCGCCTTCCCTCGAGGAGATCGTCAACGAGTGCGGGCCGCTGCCCGCGCAGGCGGTGCGCTGGCTCGCGGCCGGGATCGCGGAGGCCCTCCAGTCCATCCACGGCGCGGGCCTCGTCCATCGCGACCTCAAGCCGTCCAACGTCCTCGTCGTCGAGGACGGCCCCCGCGTCATCGACTTCGGTATCGCGTCCGGCGTCTCCAACACCCGCCTGACCATGACCAACGTCGCCGTCGGCACGCCCGCCTACATGTCGCCCGAGCAGGCCCGCGACTCGCGCAGCGTCACCGGCGCCAGCGACGTGTTCTCCCTCGGCTCCACCCTCGTCTTCGCCGCCACCGGCCACGCCCCCTTCCACGGCGCGAACCCGGTGGAGACCGTCTTCATGCTGCTGCGCGAGGGCCCTGACCTGGAGGGCCTCCCCGACGAACTGCGGCCGCTGATCGACTCGTGCATGCAGATGGAGGCCGGGCTGCGGCCGACCCCCGAGGACCTGCAGGCCCAGCTCGCCCCGCACCTGTTCTCCGCCGGCGGCGACGACAGCGGCACCGCCTCCGCGTGGCTGCCCGGCCTCGCCACCGCCATGATCGAGACCCGCCGCGGCGGCGGCCGCGCCCCCGTGCCGCGCCCTGCCGAGCCCTCCCGGCCCGCACCCCACGCGCCCCCGCCGCCTTCCGTGCCGCCCGCTCCCGACCGTGAGCCCGCCTGGCACGGCGCGAGCGACCCCCGTACCGGCCCCACCCCCGCCCACTCCGGCGCCGGACCCGTGCGGCTGGCGGGCGCCGCCGTGCCCATCGGCCCCGGGCTGCGCGCGGTCGGCGCCGGCCACGCCCCGGTCGCCGACGCCGGCCCGGCCACCGGCTGGATCCGCCCGCCCGGCGGACTGAACGGTTCCGATGCCGCCACCAGCGCCGTCCCCGCGCCGGCGCCCGCCCCTGCCCCGCCTCCGCCGGAGACCGGCCCCGGGCACTGGCGCCCGTGGCGTTTCCGCATGTCGAACGACGTGTGGGGGACGCCGGTCGTCTCCGGCGATCTGCTGTACGTGACCTCGTTCGAGGTCCACGCGCTCGACGTCGGCACCGGCCGCCGACAGTTCAAGACCCGCGACGTCGCCTGGTCCATGGCCGTGGCGGGCGGCCGTATCCACGCCTCCGACGGGCCGACGCTGTACGCGCTCGACGCCGCGAGCGGCGGCGAGCGCTGGCGGCTGCAGACCGATGCCTGGGTGTACTCCCTCATGGTGGACCGCGGCACCGTCCTCACCGGCACCCGCGGCGGCGGCGTGCAGGCATGGGAGGCGTCCAGCGGCGAGAAGCTGTGGGAGATCACCGGTGCCCAGACGGACTTCGAGACGCCCGAGGCGGGGCCGGCGATCTTCGGCGACACCGTCTACGTGTGGAAGGACGCCCGCCTGCGGGCGCTGGAGGCCCGCACCGGCGAGGAGCGCTGGTCCTACCCCGTGGGCGACGCCGCGTCCTGCGGCAACGTGCCCGTGCGCGTACAGCCGGCGCCCGACGGCTACGTCTACGTCTCCGCCGGCACGCGCGTCCTCGCCGTGGACATCGCCTCCGGTCTGGTGCGCTGGCACTTCGAGGCGCCGGCCGTCTTCCTCTCGCCGCCCGCCTTCGCGCCGGGCCCGGCCGTGACGGGCGGCGGCGTGTACCTCACCGACTACCTCGGCACCGTGTACGCGCTGGACGCCACCACCGGCAAGGACCGCTGGCGCATCGCCACCGAGTCCCGCCAGTCCATCGAGCCCGTGCTCGTCGCCGCCGGCAACATCCACGTCGGCAGCGGCAGTGCGCTCTACACCCTCGACGCCGTGACCGGGACGCCGATGTGGCGTTTCGCTGCGGGCGGCGAGGTCGTCGGCACACCGGTCGTCGCCGACGGCCGCGTGCACTTCGGTTCGGCCGACCACGTGCTCTACACCCTCGACGCGAGCGGCGGCCAGCTGCGCTGGAAGCTCGCCACGGGCGGCGAGATCACCGGCTCCCCGGTCGCCCAGAACGGTGTCGTGTACGCGTGCAGCAAGGACCGCTGCGTCTACGCGCTCGACGCGGAGAAGGGCACGGCCACGGGCCGCGGCCCGCGGTAGGACGCGGGCCCGCACCCGCGCCCGGCCCAGGTCCCGTACGTCCGGCGGAGGCGTACGACGCGCATGGCGGGGTACCCGCGTCGGGCGTAGCGTCATGACCGGGAGCGGTCACGACCGGAGCGGCTGACTCAAGGAGGCGGGCGATGATCCGCAACGTCATCGGCTCGATTCTCGCTCTCGCCGGAGCGACGGCCGCCGTATGGAGCCCCTTCCGTGACTGGTACGACGGCCGTCACGGGCGCGACTACCGCGTCCAGGACCTCTTCCTCGGCATCACCGGCAGTGGCGGCCCGCTTCTGACGTCGGTCCTGCTGCCGCTCGCCTTCGGCGCGCTGATCGCGCTGCTCGGCGTGCTGCTGCGCTCCCGCCTGCTCGTCGCCCTGTCCGGACTGGTCGTGCTCGGCTTCACCGTCCTGTGGATGGTCCGCCAGGGCCAGGCGGCCGGCAGCCTGACCGTCGGCGGTGACGGGGCCGGGCTCGGTACCGGCGTCGCGCTCGCGGCGGGCGGCGGCGTCCTGCTGCTCGTCGCCGCCGTGGTCATGAGCGGACGCCGGCGCAGGGATGAGCTCGACGAGCACCCCCCGCAGGAGGAGGACTGGGGGCCGTACGGGTCCGACCCCGGCGGACCCGTCCCGTACCGCGACAGCCCCTACCGGCTGGGCCCCCACGACGACGGTCACGGCCCGGAGGGCCCGCCCACGCGTCCCGGGCCGGGGCAGCGCGACGAGCGCTGATGCGGTCGCGCGCGGCGGGTGAGCGGGACGAGCGGGGTCCCGAGCGCTGCTAGGGTGACGTGCGCTCGTCAAACGAGCCCATCTGCCGACACTTTCAACGGGGGTTGAAACGTGAAGATCCGTCATGTCCGCGCGCTCGCCGTCTTCGGGATCGCGCTCGTCGCCCTGACCGGAGCCCGTGGTTCCGGAGGCGGCGGCTGCGACAACCACAGCAGCTCCGGCTCCAGCAGCGGCGGCAGCAGCCACCGCGACGACGACAGCTCCGGCAGCAGTGGCGGTTCGCTGCCCGGCGGCGGTTCCAGCGCCGACAAGGCCGCGCGCGACATCACCATCGACGAGTGCAAGTACGACACCGCGACCAAGAACCTCACCGCGAGGATCACCGTCACCAACAGCGGTGCGCTGGACTACGACTACGACGTCACCATGAAGTTCATCGGTGCCGCCGGCGGCTCCGCCGTCCCGGCGACCGCGACCAAGACGGACATCGCCGTCGCCGCGGGCGCCTCCGAGAGCGCCGTGCTCACCACCCCGTACACCGGTTCCGGTGACGGCTCCGAGTACACCAAGTGCGAGGTCTCCCGCGCGTCCCGCAGCTGAACGGGCCGAACCGCCGCGCCTCAGCGCAGTCCGAAGCCGGCCCGGCCCCGCCCGTCCCCGCTCCGCCCCTGCGTGAACAGCTCGGCCTGCCGCTCCGGCGGCAGGTTCCCGAGCACGACCAGGTGCGGGGCAAGGGCGAGCGCCCCCGCTCGCGCCGACTCCGTCGCCGACCAGACCGCCCGTACGGTGCCCTGCACCGCCTCCGGCGGGTACGAGGCGATCACCGCGGCGGCCCGCAGCGCCGCCGCGACGGCCCCGCCCGGCTCGGTCAGCTCCGAGACCAGACCGGTCTCGTACGCGCGCCGGGCCGACAGCCGCTCCGCCGTCCCCATCAGCGCCATCCGCGCCACCTCGCCCGGCGGCATCCGCAGCGCCATGTACGCCGACTCGTACGCGCTGACCATCCCGTACGACGTGTGCGGATCGAAGAACGTCGCCTCGCGCGAGGCCACCACGAACTCGCTCTCCCCGAGCAGGTAGAACGCCCCTCCGCAGGCCATGCCCTCCACCGCCGAGACGACCGGCTTCCACAGGTCGTTGGCCTTGGGGCCGATCCGCAGCAGCGGATCGGCCACCGAGAACGGGGACGAGGGCTGCGGCACCTCGGCCGAGCGGTCGATGCCCGTGCAGAACGCCGCGGCGCCCGCGCCCGTCACGACCGCCGCGCGCACCGTGTCGTCGAAGCGGAACCGCCGCCAGACAGCGGCCAGTTCACCGGCCATGGCGAGGTCGATCGCGTTGTGCCTCGCCGGCCGGTCGAGGGTGACGAGCGCGACGCCCGTGTCCTCGTCCGTGTCCACCCGGATGCTCACGGCCGCTCCAGGAGCCAGCGGGGAAGGCCGGTGCGGTCGAACACGGCCCTCACCGATGCCCCGATCCGCAGCCGCGCGGGGTCGAGCGAGTTCAGCGGGGCGTCGGGAGAGGTGACGACATTGCCGACGAGGCGGATGCGGGGGGCGTCGGCGAGCTCGACGACGACCACGTTGTACGGGGCCTGGGCGGCGTAGTCGGGCAGCAGCGGCGGGTGGGGGACCACGTACGACCAGACGCGCCCGCGACCGGACATCAGGCGCCACTCGCTGTCGAAGGACCCGCAGTGCGGACAGCACGGGCGGGGCGGGAAGCGCGGCTCACCGCAGGCGGGCAGGGCGCAGCACTGGACGCGGAGCTCTCCGCGGGAGGCGTACTCCCAGAAGGGGGCGCCGTCGTCGTCGACCACCGGTACGAGCATCTGAACTCCTCACGTACGCAGCAGAAGGGCCGATGTGGGCACGCCCTCGCCCGCGGTGACCAGGCACGTCGCCGCGCCCGCCACCTGGGCCGTCGACGTGCCGCGCAGTTGCTTCACGCCCTCGTTGATCAGGTTGAAGCCGTGCACGTACGCCTCGCTCAGCCCGCCCCCGCCGGTGTTGAGCGGCAGTCGTCCGCCGACCTCCAGTGCCCCGCCCTCCGTGAAGGCGCCGCCCTCCCCCCTCTTGCAGAAGCCGTAGCCCTCCAGGGACAACGGGACGAGCGGCGTGAACGCGTCGTAGATCTGGGCCACGTCGACGTCCTCGGGGCCGAAGTCGGCGTGCTTCCACAGCTGCCGGGCCGCCGTCCACGCCGGGCCGGTGAGCGGGTCGTCGTTCCAGTAGTTGACCATGCCGTGGTGCTGGGCGGGCAGACCCTGGGCGGCTGAGTGGACGTAGACGGGCCGCCGGCGGCAGTCGCGGGCCCGTTCGGCGGAGACGACCACGCAGGCGAGGGCGCCGTCGGTCTCCAGGCAGTTGTCGAACAGGCACAGCGGTTCGCTGATCCAGCGGGCCGTCATGTACATCTCGCGGGTCAGCGGCCGGTCGTACATGATCGCGGCCGGGTTCTGGTTGGCCCTGTTCCTGCATGCCAGCGCGACGTTGAAGAAGTGGTCGCGGGTCGCGCCGTACTCGTGCATGTAGCGGCGGGCGAGCATGCCGATCTCGTCGGCCGGCCGCAGCAGCCCGAAGGGGCGTGTCCACTGGGCGGGGGTGGGCAGTTGGGCCGTCGTGTTCCTCCAGGGGCGCGGGCCCGAGCCGCGCTTGCGGGAGCGCCAGGCGACGCCGACGGTCGCCTGTCCGGTGGCTATCGCGGTGGCGAGGTGCGCGACGGTGGCGCAGGAGCCCCCACCGCCGAAGCCCACCCGGGAGAGGAACGTGACGTCCCCGGCGCCGATCGCCTTCGCGAGCTCGACCTCGTCCGTCTCCTCCATCGTGTACGAGGCGAAGGCGTCGACCTCCGAGGGTGCGATGCCGGCGTCGTCGAGTGCGGCAAGCACCGCCCGGCAGGCCAGGGCCTTCTCGGATTCCGGCAGGTGTTTCGCGAAGGCGGTCTGTCCTGTGCCGGCTATCGCCGCCCGGTCCTTGAGGGTCGCCATGCCCGGCAGCGTACAGCTAATCTGACGTATCGTCAGCTAACGAGAGGGGCTTGCGATGCGACGCGGCGACCTGGAGTGGGGCTCCGTCCCGGGGCTGGTGCGGGACGCGGCCGAGCGGTACGGGCAACGGGAGGCCGTCGTCGACGGCCGCACCCGCGTCACCTACGCCGAACTCGGCGCACGCGTCGAACGCGCCGCCGCCGCGTGCATCGCCTCCGGCGTCGCCAAGGGCGACCGGGTCGCGATCTGGGCGCCCAACACCCTCGACTGGATCGTCTCCTCGCTCGGCGCGGTCACCGCGGGCGCCGTCCTCGTTCCCCTCAACACCCGCTTCAAGGGAGCCGAGGCCGCCGACGTCCTGCGGCGCTCCCGCACCCGGCTCCTGTTCGTCACCGGCACCTTCCTCGGCACCTCGTACGTCGCCTCGCTGCGCCGCGCCGACGGGGAACTGCCCGACCTGGAACAGATCGTGGTCCTCGCCGACAGCGCGCCCGACGACCCCCACTACCGCACCTGGAAGGACTTCCTCGCGGGCGGCGACCTGGTCACCGCCGGCGAGGTCCGGGCCCGGGCGGACACCGTCACCAGTGCCGACCCGTCCGACATCGTGTACACGTCGGGCACCACCGGCCGCCCCAAGGGCGCGGTCATCACCCACGCCCAGACGCTGCGCTGCTACGACCTGTGGAGCGAACTCGCCGGGCTGCGCGCGGGCGACCGCTATCTGATCGTGAACCCGTTCTTCCACACCTTCGGCTACAAGGCGGGCGTGATCGCCTGCCTCACCCGCGGCGCGACGATGGTGCCGCAGCCCGTCTTCAACGTGGACACGGTCCTCGCCAACATCGCCGCCGAACGGATCTCGGTCCTGCCCGGACCGCCGACCCTGCACCAGTCGCTGCTCGACCATCCCGCCCGGGACCGGCACGACCTGTCGGCGCTGCGCCTCGTGGTGACCGGGGCCGCGGTCGTGCCCCTCCGCCTCGTCGAACGCCTCCGCGGCGAACTCGGCGTCCCCACCGTGCTGACCGCCTACGGCCTCTCCGAGGCGAGTGGCATCGTCACCATGTGCCGCCGCGGCGACGCCCCGTCGGTGATCTCCGCGACCTCGGGCCGCGCGATCCCCGGCACGGAGGTGAAGGTCCTCGCCGCGCCCGGCGAACCGGGCGAGATCCTGGTCCGCGGGCACAACGTGATGACGGGCTACTTCGAGGACCCGGCCGAGACGTCCCGGGCCCTCACCCCGGACGGCTGGCTGCACACGGGCGACGTGGGCGTCCTCGACGCGGACGGCAACCTGCGCATCACGGACCGGATCAAGGACATGTTCATCGTCGGCGGCTTCAACGCCTACCCGGCGGAGATCGAGCAACTGCTCGGCCTGCACCCCGACATCGCGGACGTCGCGGTGATCGGCATCCCGGATCCCCGCCTCGGTGAGGCCGGCAAGGCGTACGCGGTCCGCCGCCCGGACGCGACGCTCACGGCCGACGACCTGATCGCCTGGTCGAGGCGGGAGATGGCGAACTACAAGGTGCCGCGGCAGGTGGAGTTCGTGGACGCACTGCCGCGGAACGCGAGCGGGAAGGTGCTGAAGGGGGAGCTCAGGGCGCGGCACGGCAGGTGACCGGCAGTCCTAGCGTTTGTGCTGCCTCGACGAGCCGCTTGTCGTGCGCGACCAAGGCGATGAGCGAGCGGCCCAGCATTCGCCGCCGTAGATGCCGGAGTACTTGTCCGCTCAGGCAATCTTGACTCCGTTCTGCAGGTACCGAGGCACACCGTCCTCAAGTACCTTCAGCGCCGCCTTGTACCTGCGGCCGAGCCCGTCGCGCAGGATCTCGCCCGCTTCCTCGGGAGGAGCGAACCGCAGAGCGGAGAGCTCGTGGTCGTGTGGCCGGAGCCCTGTGGCGACGGCGTCGCCCAGGGTTCCGCCGTCGAAGATGAAGGAGATCTGGTCGTCCCACGGGCCGTGCGGCGCCACCCAGTCGACGATCAACAGTCGGTGGAGCGTGACGTCGAGCCCAATTTCCTCCCTCAGCTCACGCCGTGCCGCATCGTCTGGAGATTCATTGGCCTCGGCCATCCCGCCGGGAAGGTCCCAGCCCGGCTTGTACGTGGGTTTCACCAGCAGGATGTGCCCGGCGACGTCGCGCAGTATGACATCGGCTGCGACGCGCTTGCGGGCCTGGGTGGCGTTGCCCTCTGCGAGGTAGGCGTTCCAGGCGTCAGGGTCTGCGGGGGTGGGCCTCATGGCGCGGTGCCTTTGTCTGTCGTCGGGATGATGTCTGCGAGCAGCAGCATTCTGGTCCGTCCCGCCTCGTCGAATCGGGTCAGGAGATCCCGAACCGGGGGATGGCCTCGATGTGGGCGGAGGAGCTGGCGCAGACCATCGAGCTGGTGGATGACGCGGACAGAGCCGAGGGCGGGGTCGGCGGCGAGCAATTCGTGGCCGATGTCCACAGCGGCGTCCAGCTCCTGACAGCGGATGTGGATGCGGACCAGCGTGATGCGACTCAGGGCCAGCGACCGCGCCCGGCCGGATTCCCGCAGGGCGATCGCTTGCTCGGCGTGGATCAAGGCGTCGCCGTATCGCGCCGAATCGGTCAGGACGAGAGCCGATTCGCTGGCCAAGGCAGCCCGGTCGAACGGGCTGAGCCAGGGATGGTCCGCCTCGGGTAACTCAGCGAGTACCCGGTGAGCCGTGTCGAGCGCGCGATCGGCTGCGGTCGGCTGAGAGGCGGCGGCCAGGGCCCGAGCCGCCATCGTGTGCAAACGGGCTGTGAGCGCGGGGATGTGTGGTGCCTGGCCCGTCAGGTCGAGGCCGGTACGAGCCCAGTGGACTGCCGCCGCTGGGTCGCCGTTCTGGAGGGCGAGATGGCTGTTGCTGGCAGCAATGTTGGCTGCCAGCGGGACATCGCCGGAGGCACGTGCCAGGGGGAGTGCCCTGGTGAAGTGGCGGAATGCGAGATCGTTGCGGCCTGAGTCGTGGGCCATCCACCCGGCCATCTCGCTCAGTGCAGCCGCCGCCGCGAAGATCTGAGGGTTACTGCTGGCATCGACGAGACGCGGGCCGACGTTGTGACTCAGGTGCCGGACGACGGCGCCGTACAGACGGCCGCCGCCGGCCTGTCGGTCCGCGTTGCGGAAGGCGTCCATCGCGGACAGGTCGTCATCGTCAGGCGATAGGTCTTGGCCGATCGGCGTCGGCTGGGTGGGAGCAGGCTCCCAGGGGCGTCTGGCGAGACCGAGAAGCTGTCCAGGAATGTGGAACGCGTCCGCGATCTGCTCGAAGATGACGAGCTTCTCGACCCGGCTCTTGCTCCTCATGTAGTCGTAAAGGCGTCCCTGGGTGATGTCGACAGCGGCTGCGATGCGGCGGGTGCTGATTCCGCGGTGGTTGAGCAGTCGGAACAGTGCTCCCATGTCGCGCCGTGCGCAGGCGCCGAGTAGCCGCTCGTCGCTGAGCAGCCCGGCGACGACGTCGCGCGGTTCCGGCTGGGCACGATCCATCGATGTCTCCCCGTACGGCGTGTTCCGAGACTATGCCCAACGATGCTGAGATGACTCCGTCTTGGGGTCACCTGGCGGAGTCTCGCGGATGACATGAATGCCCGTTGACTGAGCTCCGTCGTCCGAGGTCGCAGCAGGAATTGTGGTGCCGGCCCGTACGGCGTGATCGCGGCTCCGTCTGCCCGCTCGATGCGGATCGGAGCCATTCCGTACCAGTCCGAGGAGCCGTCCTCATGACCAGACGCCGAGCCCGAATCGTCGTTCCTGGAGAGATGTCCGCCGTCACCTTCGCTCGCAAACGCGTTCTCGCGTACGTCACCGGCTGGGGTGTACCGATGGCCGCCGACGAACGGGAGGCGGTGAAGCTGGTCGCCTCAGAACTGATCACAAATGCCGTCGTGCACAGCGACGGCCTGGTCGTCGTCGGTCTCTACTATCACCTGGGAGAAGGTCGGCTCCTTCTCGTCGTCCACGACCATTGCCCCGAGCCGCCTTGTCGACAGCACGCTGCGGATGACGACGAGGGCGGTCGTGGCCTCGCCCTGGTGGATTCCGTGGCCGCTCGGAACGGCTGGGAGCCGACTCGGCGTGGCAAGAGGGTCTGGGCCGAGTTCGATGTCCCGGTCTGTGTGCCGAATCCTGGAGACAGGGCGCTGTTGCGGTCGCGGTTGCAAGCCATCGCGTCGCACCAGCACGTCCGCCACCCTCAGTCCCCGCTGGTGAAGGCGGCCGTGCTGTGAGTGGCGCTCGCCACGACGCCCTGCCCGAGCGGATTGAGTTGCCAGGTATCCGACTCGTCTTGGCTGCGACTGGCCTCTGGCTCATCCCGCCGCTCGTCATTCTCCACATTCACGGAGACGATCGGCTTGATCCGACTCCATTCATGGCGAACGCCGTTCCGGACTTCGTATCCCTGCATGAGGAGGAGGCGTGATCACATCCATCCGTCCGTTCGGGCGTCTTGCCGCTGCCCCCAGTGCGGTGATCATGCAGCCAACGACACTCTGCCAGCCGCTCGACTGCCGGTACTGCTATCTGCCATTTCGCAAGGACAAGCACCTCATGCCCCTGGAGGTCGCCCATGCCGTGGCGGAGTCGACCAACGCCTGGGCCTTGGCGGATCCACAGTTCGAGGTGGTCTGGCACGGTGGTGAACCGCTTTCGGCCGGCCACGAGCATCTGGCTCGCCTCATGGCACCCTTCACCGCAGGCAAGCACACCGTGCAGACGAACGCCGTCCTGGTGGACGACGCTTGGTGCGAGTTCCTGCTGGAGCGGGACGTCGGCGTGGGTGTCAGCATCGACGGCCCGGAGCACATGAACACGAACCGCGTCACCCGAGCCGGTCACCCTGCCCATCGCGTCATTCTGCGAGGTATCCAGCGCCTCAAGGCCCACGGGATTCCGTATTCGGCCATCGCCGTCGTCACCGACCCCGACCCGAGTCGCGCGGCGGAGTTCTACGAGTTCTTCGTCGAGCTCGGCTGCCATTCCCTGGGCGTCAATGTCGAGGAGCAGGAGGGCGTCAACACCTCGGCGCACGAGCCCGACCTCGGTCAGGTCGTTGAGTTCTGGGCAGCACTCACCTCGGCGTGGGAGGCCAGCCCCGTCATACAACTGCGCGAAGTTTCACGGGTGCTGGCGTTCGCGGGCGCGGTGCTTCGGCATGAATCTCCAGCAGGGCCGACGTCAGCGCCGTGGGATCCGCTGCCGACCATTGCCTACGACGGGAGCGTGGTTCTCCTCTCCCCGGAGCTGGCCGGCTTCACCGATCCGCGCTTCGGCGACTTCACCACAGGCAACGTTCTGCATCACAGCCTCCACCGCCTCGTGGCCGAGGCCGAAGAGCGCACGCCCTGGCTTTCGGAATTCTGGCGTGGCGTGGACGCCTGCGAGTCCACCTGCTCCTACTTCGGCTTCTGTGGCGGGGGCCACCCGGCCAACCGCTACTTCGAGCACGGCGGCCGTATGGACGGCACCCGCACTCACTACTGCTCAACAGCAAAGATCGCGCTCTTGAAAGGAGTCACCCAGCATGCCCACGAACACCGCAGCTGAACTCGTCATCGAATCTGCCGACCGGTTGCGTGCCCTCATCCAGGCCGGCGGATCATCACCTACGGCGAAGTTCGACAACCGCCCCACATGGGCCAACAACACGCCGAAGTTCGACAACCGTCCGACCTGGGACAACTGGAACAAGAAGAAGTAGCCTCGGCCGACCCCGACCCCCTCAGAGATGGAGTACGACCGTGGACAGCCGCACCTTCGGCAGCGTCACGCTGACCCTGCCCGCCCTCGACGAGCCGGGCCTGTATCTGTCCAGTGTTGAGTCCCTCGAAGGGGGCCGGGGCATCGTTCAGGACTTCCAGTACGTCGATGCCCGCCTGCGCTCGCTCGATCTCATCGAGGCCCAGCTCGTGAGCGGTCGCATCACCGGCCTACGGACCGCCCGCGCCCACTTGCAGCAGATGCGGCTGAACTCGGTCGAGTTCGACGGCTGCGATCTCGGCTCCGTCACCTGGCGTGACAGCAAGCTTTCCCGAGTCGTCTTCCGCAACTGCAAGATCATGGGCGCCGGGATGGATGAGCTGGTTCTCGAGGACGTTCTGTTCGAGCACTGCCAGCTCAGCTACGCAGCCTTCGACAAAGTCCGGGCCACCGGACCGGTCGCCTTCTCCAAGTGCGTACTCACCGAAGCATCGTTCACAGACTGCGATCTCACCGCGGCAGTACTCAACACCTGCACCCTGCGGGCGACCGAGTTCGGGAAGGGGCGCTATCAAGACCTCGACCTGCGCGCCAACGATCTCTCTGCTGTACGGGGTGTCGCCCACCTTTCCAAGGTCATCATCAATCGCGCCCAGGAGCTTGAGCTTGCCCAGGCTCTTCTCGCGGAACTCAATGTGACGTACGGCGAAGACCTTGACCCCGATCGCTGACTTCGAAGGACTCCATCATGACGTTGAGCATCGCAGCCACCGACATCACTGCCTTACGCGAACGATGTGGGGTGGCCGTCCTACGCACCGTGCGCGCCGACCCCGCCTATGAGAACGGAGCCGTCCTTCCCACCGGTCCCTGGACGAGCATTACCGACGACACCGCACAGGACCTCGTCGCCTCCTCGCCGATCGGGGACAGCACCCTGGTCGAACTGGTGAAACCGCCCGTGCCCGCCGAGGCCCTCAGCTCCTTGATTCAGCGTCTGGGAGATCCCGAGGCGATTCACCTGGGTCAGGCCCGTGCACCGATGGACGTGCTCACCACCACCCGTAACCACGAGAACGACGGATACCGAATCGGCCTGCACGTCGACAACTGGGACAGGCTTCCCTACGCCACCAAACACACTGGCCGCCGCCGGATCTGCATCAACCTCGGTCCAGGCACCCGCTATCTCCTCCTCGCAGACCTGGATATCCGCACCATCTGCCGGGCGCTCTACCAGGATTACGCGGACCGGTACCCACACACGGACGACCTGAGGAGGTATGTCGGATCCGGCCACACCGTGCTCTGCTACCGGATCCGCCTGGAGCCCGGCGAGGGCTACATCGCCCCCACGGAACTGTTCCCGCACGACGGCTCCACGGAGGGACTGCTGGAGCCCTCCACCGCCGCGTTCTGGCTGGGCCACTGGCCGCGTGGGGTGCTTCCGTCCCTCATCTAGGCCAGGATTCCGCGCTGGCCTCGTCCGGGTGGACGCAGCAGCCCTGACACAGTCCAGCCGCGTTCGCACGCAGACGGTGCAGCTCTACGCGTACACGGTCGGCTGGGGGAGCTGGGCAGGGAGCTGAAGTCCGGCCGAGGATCCAGGGTGAGGCGCTCGGCGGTCGGTCTAGGTGGCGATTGGCTTTTTGTTTGCTCGGCACCGAAACCAGGGGGCCGAGAAGGACTCGACCCCCTGATGGGCTTAATGCGCCGCCCGAGGTTACGGGATGTGGTTGTCGAGGGGTGCCACCGGGATGTGGTTGTCGGCCATGGCGGTGCCGGCGGTTCCGAGGCCAAGGGCCATCGCGAAGGCGGCTGCACCGCAGCCTTCGTCGTGCGGGTCATGCAACTCCCCTATGGGGTGAGTTGCATGGGCTCCATGACACTATCGAGATACGGTCATGCGTTCGACGCTAGGGCGCGATCACGCCATCAAATGGCCTGATCAAATGGCACGCAAACCGGCCGCGGCGGCTCCCCCTCCGCGCCGCCGCGGCCGTTTCCCCGTCGTGAGTGGCTCAGTCGGTCGGCCGCACCGGCTTCAGCGGCTCGGACGTCGCATGCGTGTCCATGGGACGGATGTCACCGCCGGTCGCGTGGGTGTCCAGCGTGCGGATGTCGCCACCGGTCGCATGGGTGTCCATGGGACGGACGTCACCGCCTGTGGCGTGCGTGTCCTGCGTGGTCACCGTGTCCTCGCCGGCACCCGTGGCGTGGGTGTCCTGTGGCTTGAGGATCGGGTCCTTCTGCGCGTCAGCCATGTGTGCTGCCCTCCCGTTGGTGGTTCGGTAGTGCTTGGTTGGACGAGACCCGCCCGGCCGTTCCCCCGAGGACTTCCGGACGGGCCTCTCAGGGCGGCTCACCCTAACGGTGGTGCCGCAGGTGTCCCCCGTCTGCCCCCCGACGCGACGGATCGACAGGAACGAGGATGCCCGTCCGCGATAAACGAACGATGAACGACCCGGCAGAAGGCTATGCGGCCGTGGCCGGCGACAACAGCGCCTGGACGTCGGCGGACTCGGGCGATCCGAGTTCCTCGTAAATCGCCAGCGCCTCGCGCCAGCACACTTCTGCCCTGCCGGTCTGGCCCAGCCCGTTGAGGGCTTTGCCCAGCACGGTCAGCACATTGCCGCGGCGCCATTCCCCGCCGATGCCGCGCAGCACGGTGAGCGCCATCTCCGCGTTGGAGGCGGCCTGCGCGATCCGGCGGCCGGCGATGTCCGCCTCGGCCAGGCGGAACAGGGTCATCCCCTCCCACAGCCGCTGCCGGCTGTCGTGGAAGACGTCCAACGCCTCCAGCAGCCGCGCCGTCGCCTCCGGGATCTGGCCGCTGCGGGTGAGCGCCATGCCCAGCGCGTAGCGGGCGTTGGCGCCGCGCAGGGCGTGGCCCATCGCGTCGTATATGTCGAGACCCTGCTGCGCCAAGGCCACCGCGCTGGCCGTGCGTCCCATCGCCAGATGGATGCGGGACAGATTGCACAGGGCGGACGCCTCGCCGGGAAGGTTCTCGCCCGCTCGGAAGTCCGCGATCGCCCGCTCCAAATGCTGCTCGCCGTCCGCCTGACGGTTCTGGTAGATCGCGATGACCCCCCGGTGATTGGACGCCCAGCAGCCGGTCAGGGGATCGTCGACGACGTGGGACAGCGACAGCGCCTGCTGCGCCTCGTCGTCGGCCTGGTCGAAGCGGCCGGCCACGAGGTGGGCATTGCTCAGGGTGACGAGGGAGCGGCCTTCTGCGCGGGCGTCACCGCAAGCACGTGCCGCATCCAGCATGGCGGCGGCCGCGGCCTCGTACTGCTTGGAGTTCGCGCCGGATTCACCGAGGTCCAGGGCCGCCCACAGCAGATCGACCGCACGCCGCAGGGTGCTCGGGCCGGACGACTGCCGGACGCAGGCGAGCAGTGCGTTCGCCTCCGCGTACAGCCAGTCCTGCGCCTCGTGCCGGTCCTTGAACGACAGCCCCGCGCCCCCCGTCGGCTCCAGATGGTCCACGAGCCGGTCCCCCGGACGCTCGATCGCGTACACCCGCGCCGCCGTCCCCAGATAGAAGTCCAGCAGCCGCGACAGCGCCGCCTCCCCTTCCGACGGCGGCTGTTCGTCCCGCTCCGCGCATGCACGCGCGTAGAGCCTCACCAGGTCGTGGTAGCGGTAGCGCCCCGGCGCCGCCGACTCCAGCAGGGACGTGTCGACCAGGGCCTCCAGCAGGTCCTCCGTCTCGTGGAGGGGGAGCGCCAGCAACGCCGCGGCAGCCGACAGCGACATGTCCGGGCCGTCCGCCAGGCCCAGCAGGCGGAAGGCGCGGGCCTGGGCCGGCTCGAGCTGGCCGTAGCCCAGCTCGAACGTGGCCTTCACCGCCAGGTCGCCCGCCTGGAGCTCGTCCAGCCTGCGGCGTTCGTCCGCGAGCTTGGCCGCCAGGACCGAGACGGTCCAGGTCCGGCGCGACGCGAGGCGGGAGGCGGCGATACGGATCGCCAGCGGCAGGAACCCGCACGCCGCGACCACGTCCAGCGCCGACTCCCGCTCCGCGCGCACCCGTTCCTCGCCCACGATCCGCGTGAAGAGCTGCAGCGCCTCCTCCGGCGACATCACGTCCAGGTCCACCAGGTGCGCGCCCGCGAGGTCCACCATCCGCACCCGGCTGGTGATCAGCGCCGCGCACCCGGCCGTGCCCGGCAGCAGGGGCCGGATCTGGGCCGCGTCGCGTGCGTTGTCCAGCAGGACGAGCACCCGGCGCCCGTCCAGCATCGAGCGGTACAGCGCGGCCCGCTCGTCCAGGGTGTCCGGGATCGCGGAGTCCGCCGCGCCCAGGGCGCGCAGGAACGCGCCGAGCACGGTCTCCGGCTCGGCGGCCCGGTTGCCCGCGCCCTGGAGGTCCACGTACAGCTGCCCGTCGGGGAAGTGCTTGCGCGCCTGGTGGGCGACGTGCACCGCCAGCGTCGTCTTGCCGACGCCGCCGATGCCCGCGAGGGCGGAGACCGCCATCACCGAGCCCTCGGCGGTGGCGAGCTGGTCGCCCAGCTCCCGTACGAAGGAGGACCGGCCGGTGAAGTCCGGGACGGTGGCGGGAAGTTGCGCGGGGCGCGTGACCTGCGGTGCGGGTGTCGGCTCCTCGACCGGCCGCGCCAGCTCCGCGTCCGCCTGGAGGATGCGCTGCTGGAGGCGGGCCAGCTCGGGCCGCGGGTCGACGCCCAGTTCGTCGGCGAGCAGACGCCGCGTGTCGGCGTACACGGCCAGGGCCTCCGCCTGCCGTCCGCTGCGGTACAGCGCGAGCATCAGCAGTTCCCGCAGCCGCTCGCGCAGCGGATGCGCGGCGGTGAGCGCGGTCAGTTCCGAGACGGCCTCGGCGTGGCAGCCGAGCTCCAGGTCCAGGTCGAGGCGGGTCTCCAGCAGTTGCAGCCGCCACTCCTCCAGCCGGGCGCGCTGGTTCTCCGCGTACGGCCCGGGGACGTTGGCCAGCGGCTCGCCGTCCCACAGGCCGAGCGACTTGTTGATCAGGGTCCGGGCCTGGGAGCGGCCGCCGGCGGAGCGCGCCTTGTCCGCCTCCGCGGCGAGTTCCTGCGCCACGGCGAGGTCGAGCGCGTCGCGCCCCACCCGCAGGGCGTAACCGCCGGATTCGGTCACGAGCGCGGCGGCGGGCAGGGACTTGCGCAGCCGGGAGGCGTACGTGCGAACGGCGGCGAGGGCCTGCGAGGGCGGTTCCTCGCCCCAGATCGCGTCGATCAGCTCCGACGCCGTCGCGGTCCGGCCGTCGCGCAGCAACAGCGCGGCGAGCAGGGCGCGTTGCTGCGGCGAGCCGGGCGGCAGGGTCTCCGCGCCCCGCCTGACCCGGACCGGCCCGAGCACGCTGAAGTGGAGCTGGGCCGCGTCGTCCGCTCCGCTGTGCAGCGGAGCGCGCTGATTCGGTACGCGTGGCCCGCTGTCACGGTCCATTGGCTGCCCCCTGCCCGTACTGCCGGAAATCGCCCTCGACAGTCTGCCCTGTAGGGGGCGGCCCCGTCAGCAGCGGGGCACCTCCGTCTCCCGCCTGCCCGTGTGAGCCTCGTCCCACACCTGATCAGGGACGATAGACCGTTCCGGGCTGCGGTTCGGCGGGCGCGAGGAGCTCGGGGACCGTGACGAAGGTGTAACCGCGTTTCTTCAGCTCCTCGATGATGCCGGGGACGGCGGGCACCGTTCCGTCGTAGATGTCGTGGAGCAGGATGATTCCGTCAGGCGCGGAGTGTCCTTGCCGGGGCCCGCGTCGAAGGTCACGGCGATGCACTTGGCCTTCTCGCAGTCCACGGCCGGTCGGGCCTCCGCCCCGACGCCCTTGCCGCTGCCGGGCTGCTTGCCGTCGGAGAGCGCCGCCCCGTCGGCGCGGGCGTCCGCGCGCGCGTCGGCGGGCGAGGTGGCGTCCGCCGAGCAGCCGGCGAGGACGAGCGCGAGCGAGGCGGCGGCGAGGGCCGAGACAACCCGCGCCCTGCGTATGTGCGTCTTGACGGGCATGACGGTGTTCCCCCTGTGTGGTGGTCGCGGCGCGCGGCGGTGTGCGCGGTGGTCTGCCGCGTGCGTGAGCGCACTATACACAGAGCGTATACGTGGAGTTCATAGCGACTTCGGAGTAGTCACCACTAGCTGACGAACCGTCAGATCGGGGCTACCGTGAGAGACATGGAGACCTTCCCCAAGATCATCTCGGTGGACGACCACACGGTCGAGCCCCCCCATGTCTGGCGGGACCGGCTCCCGTCGAAGTACCGCGACACCGGCCCGCGCGTCGTCAGGGCCCCGCTGAAGGACATGACCTTCCTCGGCGGAAAGTTCTCCCCGGTCATGGGGGCGCCCGGCGACGACGGCCCGATCGGCGACTGGTGGGTGTACGAGGACCTGCACCGCCCCCTGACCCGGCTCGACACGGCCGTCGGGTACGACAGGGACGAGATCAAGCTGGAGATCATCACCTACGAGCAGATGCGCCCGGGGTCGTACTCCGTGCCCGACCGGCTCGCCGACATGGACGTCAACCACGTCCAGTCCGCGCTCTGCTTCCCGACCTTCCCCCGCTTCTGCGGCCAGACCTTCACCGAGGCCGCCGACCGGGAGCTCGGCCTGCTGGGCGTGCGGGCGTACAACGACTGGATGGTGGAGGAGTGGTGCGGCCCCGAGGCCCGCGGCCGGCTGATCCCGCTCACCCTCGTCCCGCTGTGGGACGCCCGCCTCGCCGCCGACGAGGTCCGGCGCAACGCGGCACGCGGAGTGCGCGCGGTCGCCTTCTCCGAGATACCTCCGCACCTCGGACTGCCGTCCATCCACACCGACGCGTGGGACCCGTTCCTCGCGGCGTGCGACGAGACCGGCACGGTCGTCGCCATGCACATCGGCTCGTCCTCGAGGATGCCCTCGACGTCGGCGGACGCCCCGCCGGCCGTGGGATCGACCATCACCTTCGCCAACTGCTGCTTCTCGATGGTGGACTGGCTGATGAGCGGCAAGTTCGAACGCTTCCCGAACCTGCGGATCATGTACGCCGAGGGCCAGATCGGCTGGATCCCCTACATCCTGGAACGGGCCGACGTGGTCTGGGAGGAGAACCGCGCCTGGGGCGGCGTCGCCGACAAGGTCACCCGCCCGCCCTCCGAGCTGTTCGCCGAGCACGTGTACGGCTGCTTCTTCGACGACGCCTTCGGCCTGCGGAACCTGCACGCGATCGGCGCGGGCAACGTGCTGTACGAGACGGACTACCCGCACTCGGACTCGACGTGGCCGAAGTCCAAGGAGGTCGGCGAGTCCCAGACGGCCCACCTCCCCCCGGACGTGGTGAACCGCATCGTGCGCGGCAACGCGATCGACCTGCTGGGCCTGACGGAGGACGGGTTGTGGGCGGGGGCGTAGCGCTGGACCGGGCCGGCCCGGGCCTGGTTCCAGGCGTCAGCCTTCGCTGGGCGCCTGGAATCCCGTCGTGTCGAGGTGACAGTCGAACGGAGCGGGGATGTGGATCTTCTCGCCGAAGGGCACGGTGAGGTGGGAGGCGTACCCCTTGGCGGTCGGCGACCAGAAGACGGTGGCACTGTCCTCCTGCATGTCGAGCAGGAGATAGACAGGAACGCCGGCCTTGCCGTAGCGCTCGGCCTTGTCGGTGAGATCGTCGTCTCGCGTCGAGGGTGAGGTCAACTCGGCGACGAAGGAGAGCCCTTCCCCGTCCAGGTGGCGGCTTGTCGTCCGGCGGGTCTGACGGTGAGCCGCGTGGACGTCCGGTCCGTACGCCCGCTCCACGCCGGGGAACACGTAGAGGGCGGGAGCCGAGCTGATCCGGTGTCCCTCCGGAAGGCGGGGGCGCAACTGATCGCAGACCAGATCCATGACGTCGAGGTAGTACGCCTTCGACCACGGCGACACGACGATGTTCCCCCTGATGATCTCGGCGTTGAAGCCGTCGGGCACATTCAGCTCGTCGAGGGCTTCGCAGAGCTCCTCGAAGCGGCGGGGGTCGGCGCCGTCTGTCGTCGGACGTTCCAGCATCACTGTCATGATGCGCCTCCCTCGCGGTGCGGACCAGTCGATACTCGGCGTAGCCCCGCGTCGACACGAGTGGCCGAATCCGTCGGTGGAGGAGCCCTTGTCCCCCCGGGGCCGCTACCCCGGGGCCCGCTACCCCGCGGCCCCCGTTCGCGGCACCATGCTCCGCATGACGCTCTCCCTCGCCGAAGCCGACAAGATCCTCTCCGACAACTTCGCGCCCTGGGTGCTCGACCTCGGGCTGACCGTCCACGAGGCGGGCGAGCTGCGCGCGGTGCTGCGCCTGCCGTGGTCCGAGCGGCTCGCGCGGGAGGGCGGGGCCCTGTCCGGGCAGGCGCTGATGGCCGCGGCCGACACCGCCACCGTGATCGCCGTGTCGTCGGCGCGCGGCGGCTTCGTCCCCATGACGACGGTCCAGCAGTCCACCAGCCTCCTGCGCGCCGTCACGGGCGCGGACGTCCTCGTCGACGCGCGGATCACCAAGCTGGGCCGGCGCATGGCGTTCGCCGACATCACCATGACGCCCGAGGGCGAGGACGCTCCCGCGGCCCGCGCCTCCACGGTGTACGCGCTGCTGGGGTAGGCGGCGCAGGGGCCTTGCCTCATGGACCGCGGGACAAGACCATGGGCGGGCCATCGTTCATGACGGTCCGTCAGATACGAGGAGTCCTCCCATGGTCGCGTACGGGATGCAGCTCCCGGTCCAGTCCCAGAGCGCCCTCTACGCCGAGTCCTGGGAGGCCGACGCCGGGCCGGGCGCGCTCGTCGAGATCGCCCGCGCCGCCGACCGCGCCGGTTTCGCGTACATCGCCGTCTGCGACCACGTCGCGATCCCGCGCCGTCTCGCCGATGCCATGTCCACCGTCTGGTACGACCCCGTCGCCACGCTCTCCCACCTCGCGGCAGTCACCGAACGCGTCCGCCTCCTGAGTCACGTCGCCGTCGTCGGACTGCGGCACCCTCTGCTGACCGCCAAGCAGTACGCGACCCTCGACCACCTCTCCGGCGGGCGGCTGATCCTCGGGGTCGGTGCGGGGCATGTGCGCGAGGAGTTCGACGCGCTCGGCGTCGGCTTCGACCACCGCGGGCCCGTGCTGGACGAGACCGTCGACGCGCTGCGGGCGGCGCTCGGCCCGGAGGAGTTCCCCGAGTTCACCGGGGAGCGGTACTCCTTCAAGGATCTGGGGCAACGGCCCCGGCCCGCCCAGGAGCGCGTACCGCTCTGGATCGGCGGCTCCTCGCCCGCCGCCGTCCGCCGCGCCGCGCTCAAGGGTGACGGCTGGCTGCCGCAGGGCGACCCGCGCGACCGGCTGCCCGCGCAGATCGCCCGTATCAGGGCACTGCGCGAGAAGGCCGGGATCGAGGCGCCCTGCGTGATCGGCGCCATCACCGAACCGCTCTACGTCGGCGAACCCGCCTGGCGCACCGGCCGCAGGACCCTCACCGGCGGGCCGCAGGCCCTCGCCGATGCGCTGCGCGCCTACGCGGCGATGGGCGTGGACCAGATCCAGGTCCGTTTCCGCAGCCGCGGCGTGGCCGAACTGACGGACCAGATGGCGGCGTTCGCCGCCGAGGTGGCTCCCCAGCTCGGATGACCCTCGAACCATCCTCGAACGACCAGGGAGACTCGGCATGGGCAAGCTGGACGGACGCGTCGTGTTCATCACCGGTGCGGCACGCGGGCAAGGCGAGGCGGAGGCCCGGCTCTTCACGGCGGAGGGCGCACACGTGGTCCTCGCCGACGTCCTCGACGAGCAGGGCGGGAAGCTCGCCGAGGAACTGGGAGCCCTGTACGTCCACCTGGACGTGAGCCGGGAGGACGACTGGACCGCCGCGGTCGCCGCTGCGAAGGACGCCTTCGGGCGCGTCGACGGCCTGGTCAACAACGCGGGCATCCTGCGCTTCAACGAGCTGGTCGGCACGCCGCTGGAGGAGTTCCAGCTGATCACCCAGGTGAACCAGGTCGGCGCGTTCCTCGGGATCAAGACGCTCGCCCCCGAGATCGAGGCCGCCGGCGGCGGGACGATCGTCAACACCGCCTCGTACACGGCCCTGACCGGCATGGCGTACGTCGGCGCGTACACCGCCTCCAAGCATGCCGTCCTCGGCCTGACCAGGGTCGCCGCGCTGGAGCTCGCCGGGCGGGGGATCCGGGTCAACGCCGTGTGCCCGGGTGCGGTGGACACCCCGATGAGCAATCCGGAGGGCGCGGACCCCGGCACGGTCGAGGAGCTGTACCGCACGCTCGTGCCGCTCGGCCGGGTCGGGCGGCCGGAGGAGGTCGCGCGGCTCGCGCTCTTCCTGACCGGTGAGGACTCCTCGTACATCACGGGTCAGCCGTTCGTCATCGACGGGGGATGGCTCGCCGGGGTCAGCGTGCTGTGACACGGCAGCGGCCCCGACTGACGAACTGTCAGGTATTGCGTTCCCGTCCGGGCGGTGGAACAGTCGGAGCCATCCTGATCTGACGAAGCGTCAGAAAAGATTGGGCGGTGAACCCCCGTGGAATTCGGCATCTTCGTACAGGGATACCTCGGCAAGCGCGCCGCGACCGACCCGCTCGCCGAGCACAAGGCGCTCATGGAGGAGACCGAGTACGTCATCCAGGCGGACCGGTCCGGGTTCAAGTACGCCTGGGCCTCCGAACACCACTTCCTGGAGGAGTACTCCCACCTGTCGGCCAACGACGTCTTCCTCGGCTACCTCGCGCACGCGACGGAACGGATCCACCTGGGATCGGGGATCTTCAACCCTCTCGCACCCGTCAACCACCCCGTCAAGGTCGCCGAGAAGGTCGCGATGCTCGACCACCTGTCGAAGGGCCGCTTCGAGTTCGGCTCGGGCCGCGGCGCGGGATCGCACGAGATCCTCGGATTCATGCCGGGCATCACGGACATGAACCACACCAAGGAGATCTGGGAAGAGACGATCGCCGAGTTCCCGAGGATGTGGCTCCAGGACGAGTACGCGGGCTTCCAGGGCAAGCACTGGTCCCTTCCGCCGCGGAAGGTCCTCCCCAAGCCGTACGGGAAGGCCCACCCCGCCATGTGGTACGCGGCCGGCTCCCCGTCCTCGTACGCGATGGCGGGCCGGAAGGGCCTTGGCGTGCTGGGCTTCAGCGTGCAGAAGGTCTCCGACATGGAATGGGTCGTCGAGTCGTACAAGACGGCGGTGAAGGAGGCGAAGGCGGTCGGCGCGTTCGTCAACGACAACGTGATGGTGACGTCGACGGCGATCTGTGCGGAGACGCACGAGAAGGCGGTCGAGATCGCGGCCGGCGGCGGACTGAACTACCTCCAGTCGCTGCTCTTCCGCTACCACGACACCTTCCCGCGGCCGGAGGGGATCCCGGAGTGGCCCGAGCTGCTGCCCGAGTACACGGCGGAGATCATCGAGCTGCTGATAGCGGAGGAACTGATGATCTGCGGCGACCCGGGGGAGGTGCTGCAGCAGTGCAAGAGGTGGGAGCAGGCGGGGGCGGACCAGTTGTCGTTCGGGCTGCCGACCGGGGTGTCGTACGAGGACACGATGACGACGATCCGGCTGATCGGTGAGCACGTGATCCCCCACATCGACACGGACCCGATCCACCGCACGACGCGCTTCCGGGAGTCGGCGGGCTGAGGGGTGGCGCCTGCGGCGCTGTGTTCCCCACCCCGCCCTCCCCCTACGGTCTGGCGGCCGTGGGAGGGGCCCCTACCTACGCCCTGTGGGCGTGGGGGGACCCCAGCGCCTCAAGCGCCGGCGGGGCTGGATTTCGCTGCGCGAAGTCAGCCCGTCCGGTGGCACCACCCACGGCCGCCAGGCCGTAGGGGAGCTTGAGGACACCGCGCGAAGCGCGGTACGGGGCCTGGGGCGAAGCCCCAGTTCGGGATGGGGCGGGGTGGGGAAAGGCCCGCCCCGGACGCCACCCGCCCTCGCCCCCTCCCCCACCACGCGGGTGGCGTCTTCCCGGACCGCCACCCGTACCGGCCCGGCCGGCGTGCGCCCGTTCGCGGCCGAACGCGGCGCCCCCCGGCCGGGCCACACACCGCCCACGCGCAGGCGACCACCCATCCGCACGAGAAGGGACGCCCCATGCTCGACCACCTCATACGGCGCGCGACCGTCGTCGACGGCAGCGGCGGGCCCGCCTTCGCCGCCGACGTCGGCATCCGCGACGGCCGCATCGCCGTCATCGCCCCGCCGGGCAGCGTCACCCAGGACACCCGCACCGCCGAGGACGCCACCGGTCTCGTTCTCGCGCCCGGCTTCGTCGACCCGCACACCCACTACGACGCCCAGCTGTTCTGGGACCCGTACGCCACGCCCTCCCTCAACCACGGCGTCACCACCGTCGCGGGCGGCAACTGCGGCTTCACCCTCGCCCCGCTGAACCCCGGCCGGCCCGAGGACGCCGACTACACGCGGCGCATGATGTCCAAGGTCGAGGGCATGTCGCTGGTCGCTCTGGAACAGGGGGCTCCCTGGACCTGGCACACCTTCGGCGAGTACCTGGACGCGCTCGACGGCCGGACGGCCGTCAACGCCGGGTTCATGGTCGGGCACTGTGCCCTGCGCCGCCATGTCATGGGGCCGGACGCCGTCGGCGGGCAGCCCACGCCCGCGCAGCTCCGGCGAATGACCGGCCTCCTCCACGACGCCATGGACGCGGGCGCCTGGGGCCTGTCCACGACCCAGTCGTCGACGCACTCCGACGGCGACGGGCGGCCCGTCGCCTCGCGGCACGCCCGGCCCGAGGAGCTGATCGCCCTGTCGAGGGCCGTGGGCGAGCACGAGGGCACCCAGCTCGAAGCCATCGTCGCGGGCTGCCTCGACCGGTTCGCGGACGAGGAGATCGACCTGCTCGTCGCGATGAGCGCCGCCGCCGGGCGGCCCCTCAACTGGAACGTCCTCACCATCGACGCCGCGGTTCCCGAGCGCGTGCCGCGCCAGCTCGTACCGAGCGAGCGCGCCCGGAGGGCCGGCGGCCGGATCGTCGCCCTCACCATGCCGATCCTGACCCCCATGAACATGTCGCTCGGCACGTTCTGCGCGCTCAACCTGATCCCCGGCTGGGGCGAGATCCTCGCCCTCCCGGTCCCCGAGCGGATCGCGAAGCTCCGTGCCCCGGGGGTCCGGGCGGAGATGCTGCGCCGCGCGGAGGCGAAGGAGGCAGGCGTCTTCCGCCGCCTCGCCGACTTCGGCCGGTACGTCATAGGCGACACGTACGCGAAGGAGAACGAGGGCCTGACCGGACGGGTCGTGCGCGACATCGCCGCCGAGCGCGGCCAGGACCCCTTCGGGTGCCTCGTCGAGATCTGCGCCGAGGACGAGCTGCGGACGGTCCTGTGGCCCATGCCCACCGACAACGACCCGGCGTCCTGGGCGCTGCGGGCCGAGACGTGGCAGCACGAGGACGTCATGCTCGGGGGCTCCGACGCGGGCGCGCACCTGGACCGCATGTGCGGGGCGCCGTACACGACGCGGTTCCTCGGGGACTGCCTGCGCGGCCGCGCGCTGGTCGGCCTGGAACAGGCGGTCAGGATGCTCACGGACGAGCCGGCTCGGCTGTTCGGCCTCCGCGAGCGCGGACGGGTCCAGGAGGGCTGGCACGCGGACCTGGTGCTGTTCGACCCGGAGCGGATCGACGCCGGCCCCGCGCGGCTGGTGCACGACCTGCCCGGTGACAGCCCCCGCCTGGACGCGCCGGCGATCGGCGTCGTCTCCGTCCGTGTCAACGGCGTCGAGACGATCAGGGACGACCGGGTCACCGGGGCCGTGCCGGGCGTCGTGCTGCGCTCGGGACGGGACACGAGGAAGGTGTCGACCCGATGAGGCCGCAGAAGCTGTTCATCGGCGGCGCGTGGGTCGAGCCGGACCTCGGCCACTACGAGGTGGTCGACCCGGCCACGGAGGAGGTCGTCGGGCTCGCGCCCGAGGCGAGCCGCGCCCAGGTGCACCAGGCGGCCGCGGCGGCCCGGGAGGCGTTCGCGGCCTGGTCGCGTACGAAACCGGAGGAGCGGGCGGCGATCCTGGACCGGGCCGCGGACCTCGTCCAGCGGGACGCGGAGGCCCACACCGCGCTCGCCCGCGCCGAGACGGGCGCGACCACCGCCACCGCCCGCGGCATGCAGGTCGCCGTCGGCGCGGCCCGCTTCCGCCGTTACGCCCGGGGCGCGCTGGAACCCGTCGAGCAGGCGGTGCCCCCGCAGATCAACGCGGCGGGCCCCATGGGGAGGGCGGGCGTGTTCGGTGCGGTCGCCGTGCGCCGCCCGGTCGGTGTCGTCACCTGCATCACCTCGTACAACAACCCGTGGGCCAATGCGGCCGGCAAGGTCGCGCCCGCACTGGCGGCGGGCAACACGGTCGTCGTCAAGCCCGCCCCGCAGGACCCGCTGTCGGTCTACCGGATGGCCGAGGCGCTTCATGAGGCCGGTGCCCCGCCCGGCACGGTGAACGTCGTGACGGGTTCCGCGTCCGCGGCGGGGGAGGCAGCCGTCGACTCGCCGGACGTCGACATGGTGAGCTTCACCGGCTCGACGGCGGTCGGACAGCGCATCGCCGAGGTGTGCGGCCGTTCGATGAAACGCCAGCTGATGGAGCTCGGCGGCAAGGGGGCGGCGCTCGTCTACGACGACGCGGATGTGGAATCCGCAGTGCGCGGGATCGGGACGACGTTCTCCTTCTACAGCGGCCAGATCTGTACGGCGCCGACGCGCGTGCTCGCGCAGCGTGGCGTCTACGAGCGGGTGGTGGCGGGCCTCGCCGCGTACGCCGGGCGGCTGCGGGTCGGCGATCCGGCCGACCCGGCGACGGTGGTCGGCCCGCTGATCTCGGCCGCGCAGCGCGACCGGGTCGAGTCGTACGTGGAGCTGGGCCGCAAGGAGGGGGCGCGGCTGGTGGCGGGCGGTGAGCGCCCGGCGTTCGAGCGGGGCTCCTACGTCGCGCCGGCGCTGTTCGCGGACTGCACCAACGACATGCGCGTGGTGCGGGAGGAGATCTTCGGGCCGGTGGTGGTCGTGGTTCCGTTCGACGACGAGGAGGAGGGTGTGGCGCTCGCGAACGACAGCGACTACGGCCTGATCGACTACGTCTGGTCGGGCGATGTGGCCCGCGCGTTCCGGGTGGCGGGAGAGCTGCGGGCGGGCGGGGTCGGGGTGAACACGGTCGGCCGGAACATGGAGGCGCCGTTCGGCGGGTTCAAGCGGAGCGGGGTGGGACGGGACGTCGGGTCGTATGCGCTGTATGCGTACAGCGAGCTCCAGGCGGTGGTGTGGCCGGGGTGAGGACGGCCGCCGAACCTGCGGGAAAAGGTGTCCGAAAATCGCCGTGGGAAATTTTGAAACCGGACAAATCGGTCATGGCTGCGGTTATCGCAATCGAGAGCGGGTCGGCTGCGGCCTGGTAAAGCTGGCCTGGTGGTCCCTGTATGTCTTCCAATCATGAACCAATCGGCCGATGTGACCTTCGAATCCAAAGGGCAGTATTCGGACTTCGATCTTCCGGATGTGGAAACCGCAGGACTTAACGTCCTGTTCATGACCCAGATCGATGCGCGGCCGCAGGCCGGAGATGCAGTACGGGGCGCGGCCGCCCCCGAAGACGCCGGAGGCGTCCGCGAGAAAGGCCTCGGCGGAAACTCCGTCGGCCTGATGGGCGGAGCCGTCATCGGCGTCTCGACGGTTGCCCCCGTCTACTGCCTGACCTCGACACTCGGACCCACCGTCGGGGAGGTCGGCCTCCAGATGCCGGCGATCTTCCTGGCCGGCTTCCTCCCGATGCTCCTCGTCGCCTTCGCCTACCGCGAGCTCAACAAGGCGGTCCCGGACTGCGGCACCTCCTTCACCTGGACGGTGAAGGCCTTCGGCCCGCGGATCGGCTGGATGTGCGGCTGGGGTCTGCTGGTGGCCACCGTCGTCGTCCTCTCGAACCTCGCCGGAGTGGCCACGTCCTTCTTCTGGCTCACCGCCGGAGAGATCAGCGGCAGCGAGAGCGTCGCCGCGCTCGACGGCAACAAGGCCGTCCACATCCTCACCACGCTCGCCTTCATCGGCGTCGCCACGGCGATCAGCTACCGCGGCATCACCGCGACCAAGTGGGTCCAGTACGCCCTGGTCGGTCTCCAGCTCACCGTCCTCGCGATCTTCGCCGTCATGGCCATCGCCAAGGCGGACCAGGTCGCCGGCTCCCTGGACTTCTCCCTGTCCTGGATGAACCCGCTCGGTGTCGAGTCCTTCTCCGCCTTCACCGCCGGACTCTCCCTGTCGATCTTCATCTACTGGGGCTGGGACGCCTGCCTGTCCATCAACGAGGAGAGCGTCGGCAGCACCCGCACCCCCGGCCGCTCCGCCATGCTCGCCATGGTGATCATCGTCGTCTCGTACCTGATGGTCGCCATCGCCGTGCAGATGTACGCCGGCATCGGCGAGAAGGGCACCGGCCTCGGCAACCCGGACACCTCCGACAACGTGTTCGCGGTCCTGGCCGACCCGATCATGGGCTCGGGCCTCGGCATCCTGCTCTTCGTCGCCGTCCTGGCCTCCGCCGCGGCGAGCCTCCAGACGACCTTCATCCCCGTCGCCCGCACCGCCCTCGCGATGAGCTCGTACGAGGCCATGCCCAAGGCGTTCGCGAAGGTCCACCCCCGCTTCAAGACCCCCGGTCTCGCCACCGTCGCCGCGGGCGTCGCCACCGGCCTCTTCTACACGGTGATGAGCCTCGTCAGCGAGAACGTCCTGGTCGACACCATCTACGCGCTCGGCCTGATGATCTGCTTCTACTACTCGATCACGGCCTTCGCCTGCGTCTGGTTCTTCCGCAAGGAGCTCTCGCGCTCGGCGGCCAACCTGATGATCAAGGGAGTGCTCCCCGGCGTCGGCGGCCTGATGCTCACCGCCGTCTTCGCCAAGACCCTCTACGACATGTGGGACCCGGCCTACGGCTCGGGCTCCTCCGTCCTCGGCATGGGGTCGGTGTTCGTGATCGGCGTCGGCCTGCTGCTCCTCGGCGTCGTGCTGATGCTCGTGATGCAGCGCCGCAGTCCGGCGTTCTTCCGCGGCGAGGTGCTGACGAAGGAGACGCCGGCCCTGGTGATGGCCGACTGACGGACACCGTCACACGGCGGCGGGGCGCAGCCGCAGATGGGTCACGGAGGGTGAGTCGATCACCCGGGTCGTCTCGAACTCGACCGTCCGGTCACCCTCTTCGGTGAACAGCCGCACCCCGCCGCCGAGCAGCACCGGCACCAGATGCAGCTGGAGCTCGTCGAGCAGCCCGGCCGCCAGCACGCCGCGGATCAGCTGCCCGCCGCCGGCGAGGGCCACGTCCTTGTCCCCGGCGGCGCGGCGGGCTCGTTCGACGGCCTCCCCGACTCCGCCCGTGACGAAGGCGAACGTCGTCCCGCCCTGCTTCACCAGCGGCTCACGCTCCTCGTGCGTGACGACGAACACCTGGGCGTGGAACGGCGGCTCGTCCCCCCACGGCTCCTCGCCGCAGTCGAACATCCGCCGGCCCATGACGTAGGCCCCGGCACGCCGCACCGTCTCCTCGACCAGGTCGGCGTCGGGCCCCGTGGCTCCCCCCTCGAGACCGTGCATCTCCCGCCAGCTCGCGAGCGGATACACCCACTCGTGCAGGCGCTCGCCCCGGTCGCCGAGCGGGTTTCCGGGGCCGTCGTTCGGTCCGGCGATGAATCCGTCCAGCGACACGGAGATGTCGGCGACGACCTTGCTCATGACGTGCTCCTTCGGTCGGTGTCCGGCACCGACTCTGCCGCCGCCGGCCGCGTGAGTGTCGGCGCCTCGCCGACTGCCGCCTCCAGCGGTGCACGCCGTGCGCCGATGACCCGCTGTGGGGCGCGGTCCTGAGGTTGTCGGACCCGGCCCGTACAGTCGCCCGCATGACGAAGCCGTTGATCCGGGCGAGCGAGGCGGGCGGGAAGTCGATCGACGACCCCACCTACGTCGAAGTGCACGACCTGCTCGCCGACATGAACCTCTCCTACCCGTACGTGATCGTCGAACGGCGCGACAGGGAGCCGGTGGACCAGCACTACATGCAGGTGTGTCTCAACGACGACCTCAGCTACCAGGTCGAGTACCGCGAGGGCCGCGAGGAGCTGCACTTCCAGGCCCATGTGCCCTCGCAGGGCCCCGTGATCGGCCCCGAGCCGGTGGCGAAGGTCATCGACGACTGGATGCGCGACGGCGAGGCATGGCGCACCGCGCTGCCGTGGACCCCGCTGTTCCCGCAGAAGCGCTAGTCGCGCGCGGCGGGCTCGAGCTCGGCCATCTCGTTCCAGCCCTGGCCCGGCACCTCGACGTTGATGATCTCGGGCTTGGTCGCGATCGCGGTGGCCATCGCCTCCATGCCGGCCTTGAAGTGGTCGGACGCGACGTGGGCCGCACCCGCCTCCGCGTCGGCGAAGGCCTCCAGCAGCGTGAACTTGCGCGGATCGTCGACGCTGCGCGACCAGTCGTAGAAGAGGTTCCCGGGCTCGGCGCGGGTGGCGCGCGTGAAGTCGTCGACGATGTCGAGCCAGCGGTCGCTGTACTCGGGGCGGACGGTGAACCTGACGGCGATGAAGATCATGCCTCCAGGGTCGGCCGCGCGGCGGACCGGCACCACTGGAGCGGCCCCGCATTCCGACGCCGTCGGAAACCGAGTCCGGCGTACGGTCAGCCGGCCGGTGACAGATGCCGTGCCGTGCGGACCAGCGCCGCCCGCAGCTCGCCGTGCCGGCGCCGGAAGTCCGCCGTCGGCAGCGACAACGACAACGCGTGCACCACACCGTCCGCGCCCTGCTCCGGAAGGGCCGCCGCGAGGCAGGTGTACGCCGGGTCGGCCTCGCCCACGGACACCGCGTACCCCCGGCCCCGCACCCGCTCGACCTCCGCCTCGAAGCGTTCCGCGCCGGTGATCGTACGGTCGGTGAAGCGGGCCATCCCGTACTCGGCCAGGTACCGCCGACGCGCCGCCCTCGGCAGCGCGGCGAGCAGCACCTTGCCGTGCGCGGTCGCGTGCGCCCGCGTCTCGGGGCCGGGCACGAAGGGGTGCTCGCTGTCCGTGACCGGCACCGTGCTGTCGAGCATGACGATCCGGCCGTCCCGGTACGCCGTGACGTACGCCTCCGCGCCGGTCGCCCGCCGCAGCCGCGGCAGCAGTCCGGCGAGCTGCGGCCCGAGCCCGAGATGCCGCTGGAGCGACCGGTGCAGGACGGCCACGCGCGGTCCCGGTGCGTACCCGTCGCCGGTCCTGACCAGATGCCCGCGCGCGGTGAGCGGCCCCAGCAGGTGGTACACGGTCGACAGCGAGCACCCCAGCCGCCGCGCGAGCGCCTTGGCCCCGAGGGGGCCGGGCGCGTCGGCGACGGCGTCGAGGATCTCCAGCGCGCGGTCGACGGACTGCGGCCCGGAGGCGAGGCTGGGCATGATCACGTTCCTTCCAGGTCTCTCGGGTTCCCCCGAGCGTACGCGGCCGGAACGCCCGGTCAGCCGCCCAGGAAGATCGGATTGGTGAAGGCGGCCAGCGGCCCCGGCAGCCCGGGGACGACCGGCGCGTGCCGCACCTCGGCGCGTACGTACGTGGCGTACTGCGCCGTCGTACGCCACTCCACCGTGCCCGCCCCGGAGGCCGGGACCGCCGCCGTGTGCAGGACGCCCTGGTCGGTGACGATGCGGACCGTGCAGCCGGGCACGCCCGCCACCTCCACCCGTACGGTCACCGGGTCGTCGTCGTCCACGGGCAGCCGCCCGCCCATCCCCGCGTGCTGCCCGCGCCCGCCGGCCGCCGAGAAGGCCACGGTCACGTCCTTGTTCTCGGCGACATAGCTGCGCCCGGCCCTGATCCCCCCGAGGATCGCCTCGCGCGTCAGATCGTCGGCGAGGACGACCGTCTGCGGAGTGCCGATCGGGTCGGGGTGGCGGTGGGCGTCGCTGTTGCCCATGGCCGGGGTCCAGCGCTTCCCGGTGCGCGCGGCGACGGCCAGCGCGCTGTCCCAGTCGGCGAGGGACACCTCGTCGTCGGGGGTGTAGGGCCCGTTCCAGACCTCCACCGCGTCCGCGTCGCCGAAGCCGAACTTCCAGTTGCAGCCGATGCAGGTGGCGTGCGGGTGGGCCGGGACGACGAGGCCGCCGGCCCGGCGGATCGCGCGGGCGTAGTGCCCGAAGCGGTTGTCGCGGGCGCGGTAGCGCCAGTCGACGAACGTCCCCGGGTCGGTGCCGAGCGCCACCACGTGCCCGTTGCGCGTCGTGACCTCCTCCCCGAGCAGGATCAGCAGGTCGTCACCGGCCTGGTCGGCCCAGTGGGCATGTGCCGCATGGGTGTTGTGCTCCGAGGAGTTGATGAAGTCGAGCCCGGCGGCGCGGGCGAGGGCGGCGATCTCGGCGGGGGTGCGCCTGCCGTCCGAGTACCACGAGTGCAGGTGGCAGTCGCCCCGGTACCAGGCGCGCCCGCGCCCCTTGGCCCGCTCCGGCGGGTACACTGCCGGGCGGGGCTCGGCCTGCTCCCCGTAGGTCAGCGTGACGCGGACCTCGTACGTCAGGCCCTGCGGCGCGACGGTGTACGGCCCGAGGGCGATGTGCCACAGGCCGGGCCGGACGGGCCCGGGGATGTAGCCCGGAGTCGCGTCGTCCGCCTGGATGAAGAACTCCGTCCTGGCGCCGCCCGACCAGCCGCGGAACCCCTTGCCGCCGAGGGCGGTTCCGCGCTCGTCGAAGACGCCGATGTCGAGGGCGTTGCCCGCGGTGCCGGCGGGCTGGGGCGGCTTCTCGTAGCTGTACGAGACGTGGATCCGGCTGACGCCCGCCGGGATCTCCACGGGGAGGTACACGAAGTCGGGTGCGCCGGGCGGCAGCGTGCCGCGTACGACCTCCGTCGCCCCTTCGCCGGTGCGTGGTGCCGCGTTCGCGAAGCTCACGGTGCCCAAGGTAAGGGCGGCGGCGGCTCCCGTCACGAGGAGACCGCGTCTGCCCAGGGCGTGTTCGTCGTCGTTGCACATGCCGTCGGCTCCCGGGATGTCGAGGGGACAGGAGAGGTGCGGTGGTGCGTCGATGCAGTCGAACCCTGGTATTGAGCCGTGAACGCGGATGCAAGGGAAGGGGGTTGGCAGAGGATCGGCGGATGACGCGGCCATGACGGCGACGCGGCCCGTCGTTCGGGCCTACCTTGTCCCCATGCGGATCGCGACCACGATCTTCCTCACCGACGAGACGATCACCCCCGTGCGGCTGGCCCGCGAACTCGAACAGCGCGGCTACGCCGGGCTCTACCTCCCCGAACACACCCATATCCCGGTGGCGCGGACCACCCCGTACGGCGCGGGCGGTGAACTCCCGCCCGAGTACGGCCGCATGCTGGACCCCTTCGTGGCGCTGGCCCAGGCGGCGGCGGTCACGTCGACCCTGCGGCTGGGCACGGGCGTGACGCTGGTGGCCCAGCACGACCCGATCGCCCTGGCGAAACGGATCGCGACCCTGGACCACATGTCCGGGGGCCGGTTCACGCTGGGCGTCGGCTTCGGCTGGAACGTCGAGGAGGCGGCGGACCACGGCGTCGATTGGTCGACGCGCCGGGAACTGGTCCGGGACAGGATGCGCCTGATGCGGGCACTGTGGTCGCCGGAGCCGCGCGCCTTCGAGGGCGAACACGCGTCGGTCAGCGCCTCGTTCGCCCACCCCAAACCACGGGGCGGAGCCCCGCGCACACTGGTGGGCGGCGCCGCGGGCCCGAAGCTGTTCGCGCACATCGCGGAGTACGCGGACGGCTGGATGCCGATCGGCGGCCGCGGCATGGGGGAGTCGGTCCCGAAGCTGCGCGACGCGTGGACGGCGGCGGGCCGCGACCCGAAGTCCCTGGAGGTGGTCCCGTACGCGGTCCGCCCGTCACCGGGCAAGCTGGCGCACTACGCGGACCAGGGCGTGACGGAGGTGGTGCTGCAACTGCCGCCGGGGAGCGAGCTGGAGGTGCTGCGGGCGCTGGACGAGTACGCGCAGTATCTGTGAGCCGGTGGGGCGTTGGTTACCGGCCCACGGGGCGGGCGACGCGCGTGCTCCGCACGGGTGACGCGGACGTACGAGACGGATGCGCGGTCCCGTACGCCTCGACTGGCCGTTCCGGCCGCGGCGCTGATCGTGGCGGAGCGCACCGTGAAGGCGGTCACGCATGGCCGCGTCACGAGCCGGGACTTCGAACTGTGCCTGCGGCTGACGGAGGCGACGCTGCGCATCGAGATCTCGGAAGCGAATGAGTCTGGTCGCACGCCGGCCGCCGGTCTGGGGATGCGGCGGGCCGTGGTGATTTGTGCGGTCGGACTATTGCGCGCCTACGGAAGCCTGGGGATCAAGGACAACCACTCGGTGATGTCCTCCTGAATCGGATCCTCTTCATGCAAAAGGTCGTGGATCGCCGCCAACGGTGTAAGCATGTTCTTGATACGCCTCAAGTGAAGTACCTGCTCACGTGGAGCGCCCCGCCACTCTGAAGCCAGTTGAAGCGCTTCTTCACGCGTCATACCGAGATGCGTCTCCACATGCGCGCAGAGCTCGCCAATCCGCCGGGCTTCGTCTTCCTCGCTCTCACCAAACGCTTGGATCATGAAGGAGCGCACATGAGCTGACTCGGTCACCGACTTCATCGGATCCTCAAGGGGCGGCGCGTACTTGCCGGCGATGGCAGCCAAAGCGAGGTGTGCCCATCGGATCCGGATTTCCCGGGGGTATGCGGCAGATTGCATCCTGCCCACACTCAGTTCGCGAATCCGTTCCCAGTTCTCCGCCCCGCCTACGGCACCACGTCCGTGGACGCGCCGCTCCAGATCTTCCAGCGAGTATCCCGAGAAGCCTTCCACGTCACTCCGCCGCCACTGGATCTGCTTGCCGAGTGCCCGGAACAGATGTGCTGTCCCGTCCACTTCGGCCGGCCTCTCGGGTCGCTCTTCCAGCCCCCCGTTTCCCCTGCCGTACCGCCCTTGAGCGCGCCAGTCGGTCACGGCTGACATCCGTACAGCGAACCAACCGCAGCCGTACGGTCACTGTGAAATCCATGTGGAAAGTATATCTGCGAATTCATCGTCCGTGATCATACTCCCTCCAAAATTGAATCCCTGTCAGACGTGGGCTCTCTGGAGTGCGTCCAATGGAATTCCGAATGCGCCTCGAAATGCAGCGATGAATGATACTGGCCCGAAAGCTGGGCCCAATGATTTCTCGGCCAGCTTGCCCAGTTCGATTGTGCTTAGCCCCTGATTCCTCCCTGCTTGGAGTTCGTTAATCGTCTTCTGCAGGAACTCCTGGCTCATGCATTTCTTTTCCTGTGCCGCTCGGTGGAATCTAACCTCGGGGGCGACTGAAGATCACTCCGACGCGGGCCGGGGACTGGGCGTGGTCGAGCAGCCCGGGCCGATCACCACGTCAGTTGATCGGCTGCCGAATCTCTTCCCGGACCTTCACGACCTGTTGTGCGATCGCGTCGAGGTCGACCGAGTCGGGGTCCTGCGCGGCGTCCGCCGGGGTCAGGAAGGCGACGTAGGCGGCCGTGTTCTCGTCGCCCCAGGCGCACACCGGGACGGTGGCGGTGCCGTCCTCGTCCTTCGACAGCATCACGGTGCACTCGAGGTCGACGTCGGAGCCCGGGGGCGTGATGGTCTTCGCCGGCTTGGGCTCGCTCATGCCGTCCCCCTTCCGCAGCCCGTCCAGGAGACTGTCGCGGGGCTGCGCCGGATTCCTGAACTGCCCGTACATGCCGATGAGTACGAGTCCACTGTTGCCGGTGGCGCTGGTGCCGTTGTAGGAGCCGCGGACCGCCTTGATGTTGCGGGCGTCCGGCCCGGGTCCGTAGCCGCTCTTCTCCATGTCGGCGTTCGCCTCGGCGGAGCCGTCCTTGATCAGCTCGTACTCGCCGTCCAGCAGCGTCTTCGGCACCGTCAGCCGGTACTCGGCCGCGGGGAACGGATTCGCGGCCTCTCTGGCGGCTTCGTCGGCGGCGTCACTGCCCCGGTTGCCGAAGTAGACCAGGGCGAGGAGGGCGGCCATCGAGCCGAAGCAAATGCCGAGGACGAGACCGGTCCGGTTCTTGCGCGGCGGCGGTCCTGACGGCGGCTGCCCCCAGGGCCCGGGGGCTCCGGGATACGCCGGGTACGGCTGCGGAGGCGCGGACGGCTGCCCGTAATAAGGCTGGGGATGACTCTGCGGATACGGCTGCCCGTACGGGTTCGGCTGGGTCGGCGGCGATCCGTACGGCCCGGCCGGCTGCTGAGGAGGAGGCATGGTCATGATCACACGCTACGTCAGCGTGCAGTGGCTCAGATCGGAAACCAGTCGCGGGCACAGGCCGCACGGGCGTGCCCCGGCCCGCCGTCCGACCCTCACGCCCCCGCCCCGAGTGCCGGCGGCACCAGCTCCGTCTCCACGTCCCCCTCCTCACCCGCCGGCGCGTACGCGCACTCCATGTGCACGCCCCCCAAGAAGCGGCCGCCCTCCGACATCCACTCGTAGACCTGGCGTTCACCGTTGCCACGTTCCGTGCGCAGGATCCAGTCCTCGGACGCCTGTTGCTGCTCGTACGACGTGATGTCCCAGCCGCCCGCCTGCAGCCGGTCCCGCAGCCGGGCCAGCGCCGTCAGCGCCTCGTCGCGCGGGACGTCGTTCAGCTGCCAGCTGTGGGAGAGCGCGTAGGCGTTCTCCACCGGGGTGTCCGCCACGCCCTCCAGGCCACCGGGGTAGCACGAGCCTGCGGAGTAGCCGTTGTACCGGCCCGCCGGCAGCACCGTGTCGAAGCCCGCCACCTCGTACGCCTCCCGGGAGCGTGCCGCCGCTCGCTCCGCCATCTCCTGCGGGGCCACGTCCGGGTAGTCCTCCGGGGTCGCGCTCTCGATCCCGTACGTCACGAACAGGCCCAGCACGAACAGCACCGGCGCGCCGATCACGAGGGCCAGGGTGATCCCCAGCCACCGGAGCAGGGGGGCGCGAGGGCGTTCGAGGTCGTCGATCATGGTCCGGACGCTACGCGCGCCCCGCACCCGCGCGTATCCGTGGACGACCTCAGGCCGAACAGGCGCTGGTACTCAGCCGCCCCGGCCGGCCCGCGAGCCCGCGCTCGTATGCTCGCAGCATGACCGATCACCAGGGCGGACACGACGCGGGACGGCCCACCGCGAACGCCATGCGGCGCGCGCTCAAGCGGGCCAGGGACGGGGTGGCCCTCGACGTCGCCGAAGCCGCCGTGCTGTTGCAGGCCCGGGGGAGCGACCTGGAGGAACTGGCCGCCTCGGCCGGGCGTGTGCGGGACGCGGGGCTCGAAGCCGCCGGACGCTCCGGGGTCATCACGTACTCGAAGAGCGTCTTCGTCCCGCTGACCCGCCTCTGCCGCGACAAGTGCCACTACTGCACCTTCGCCACCGTCCCCGGCAAGCTCCGCCGCGCAGGCCACGGGATGTTCATGTCGCCGGACGAGGTCCTGGAGATCGCCCGGCGCGGGGCCGAACTCGGCTGCAAGGAGGCGCTGATCACCCTCGGGGACAAGCCCGAGGACCGCTGGCCCGAGGCCCGGGAGTGGCTGGACGCCCACGGGTACGACGACACGATCGCGTACGTGCGCGCCATGTCGATCCGGATCCTGGAGGAGACCGGGCTGCTGCCCCATCTCAACCCCGGGGTCATGTCCTGGACCGACTTCCAGCGGCTCAAGCCCGTCGCCCCCTCCATGGGCATGATGCTGGAGACGACGGCCACCCGCCTGTGGTCGGAGCCGGGCGGGCCCCACCACGGCTCCCCGGACAAGGAGCCCGCCGTGCGGCTGCGCGTCCTGGAGGACGCCGGCCGGTCGAACGTGCCGTTCACCAGCGGCCTGCTCATCGGCATCGGCGAGACGTACGAGGAGCGGGCCGAGTCGCTGTTCGCGCTGCGCCGCGTCTCCCGTGCCTACCACGGCATCCAGGAGCTCATCCTGCAGAACTTCCGCGCCAAGCCGGACACGGCCATGCGCGGGATGCCCGACGCCGAGCTGGACGAGCTCGTCGCCACCGTCGCCGTCGCCCGGCACATCATGGGGCCGTCCGCCTGCCTGCAGGCTCCGCCGAACCTGGTGGACGCCGAGTACGCACGGCTCATCCGCGCCGGCATCGACGACTGGGGCGGGGTGTCCCCGCTGACACCGGACCACGTCAACCCGGAGCGGCCCTGGCCACAGATCGACGAGCTTGCGCAGAAGTCGGCGGGCGAAGGGTTCGAGCTGCGTGAACGGCTCTGCGTGTACCCGGAGTTCGTGCAGCGCGGCGAGCCGTGGCTCGACCCCCGGTTGTTCCCGCACGTCCAGGCGCTGGCGGACCCCCGCACCGGGCTCGCGCGCGAGGACGCGATCCCCGCCGGCCTGCCCTGGCAGGAGCCCGACGAAGGGTTCACCGCCACCGGGCGCACGGACCTGCACCGGACCATCGACTCCGAGGGCCGCACGCACGACCGGCGCGACGACTTCGACCACGTCTACGGGGACTGGGACGCGCTGCGCGAGGCCGCGGCGCCCGGCATGGCGCCGCAGCGCGTCGACACGGATGTGCGCCGGGCACTGAGCCGGGCCGCGGACGATCCGACGAAGCTCACCGACGACGAGGCACTCGCCCTCCTCCACGCCGACGGGCCCGCTCTCGACGCGCTCACCCGCATCGCCGACGAACTGCGCCGGGACGTCGTCGGGGACGAGGTGACGTACATCGTCACCAGGAACATCAACTTCACCAACGTCTGCTACACCGGCTGCCGCTTCTGCGCCTTCGCCCAGCGGCGCACGGACGCCGACGCGTACACCCTCTCCCTGTCCCAGGTCGCCGACCGCGCCGCGCAGGCGTGGGACGTCGGCGCGGTCGAGGTCTGCATGCAGGGAGGCATCCACCCGGACCTGCCGGGCACGGCGTACTTCGACATCGCGCGGGCGGTGAAGGAGCGCGTGCCCGGCATCCACGTGCACGCCTTCTCGCCCATGGAGGTCGTCAACGGCGCCAGCCGGACGGGCATGTCGATACGGGAATGGCTGACGGCCGCGAAGGAGGCGGGCCTCGACTCCCTCCCCGGCACCGCCGCCGAGATCCTCGACGACGAGGTCCGCTGGGTGCTGACCAAGGGCAAGCTGCCCGCCGCCACCTGGATCGAGGTCGTGAGGACCGCGCACGAACTGGGCATCCGGTCGAGTTCCACGATGATGTACGGCCACGTGGACCAGCCCCGGCACTGGCTGGGCCACCTCCGTACCCTCGCCCGCATCCAGCAGGAGACCGGCGGCTTCACGGAGTTCGTGACGCTGCCGTTCATCCACACCAACGCGCCCGTGTACCTCGCGGGGATCGCCCGGCCCGGCCCGACGGACCGCGACAACCGGGCCGTCACCGCCATGGCCCGGCTCCTGCTGCACCCGCACATCACCAACATCCAGACCAGCTGGGTCAAACTGGGCACGGAGGGCGCCGCCGAGATGCTGCGCTCCGGTGCGAACGACCTCGGCGGCACGCTGATGGAGGAGACCATCTCCCGGATGGCGGGCTCCGGTTACGGCTCGTACCGGTCCGTGCGCGACCTCACCGCGATCGCCGAGGCGGCGGGCCGGCCGGCGAAGCCGCGGACCACCCTGTACGGGGAGGTGCCGCAGGAGCGGCAGGAGGCGGCCGCGGCGTCCGACGGACACCTTCCGGAGCTGCTGCCGCTCCTGCCGGACTGACCGGCATGAGCGGCGGCCGGGGGACGGGCCGGCTGCCCCGTCGGAGCCGTTCGCCCTGCCTGCCTGCCTGCCTGCCTGCCTGCCTGCCTGCCGGCCCGGTGTGCCGGGCCGGGCGGCGGTGACCCGGGCGGCTCCTCGCAACCCGCCCCGCACGGTCAAAAGCGACACCCGACAGGTTTGGTCACATACCTGCGCGATCCTCTGCGCGTCCCCGGGCACCCGGTTCCCGTTCGATTACAGTGCTGCGCCGGGCAGTGTTCGTTCGACGTCGTGGAGGGCACGGTGAGTGCAGCAGCCGCGGCCGTGTGGGGCCGGGCCGAGCAGCAGGACTTCCGTGCCCGCGTACGCGGCGCGCTCCTCGGCGGTGCGATCGGTGACGCGCTCGGCGCGGGGGCCGCGGGAGAGGGCCTCGACGCGTTGCGCGCGGCCCACGGGCCGGAGGGGCTCGTCGACTTCGTGCCGGTGGGCGGGCGGCGGGGGATGGTGACCGCCGCCACCCAGATGACCCTGTTCTCCGTCGACGGGCTGATCCGCGCCCAGGTACGGCGGGACACCGGAGCCTGGCATCCGCCGACCGACCTGCACCGCGCGTACCTGCGGTGGGCCGCGACCCAGCGCGACTGGGGACCGGACGAGCGCCGCAAGGACAACGGCTGGCTGGCGCGCGAGGAATGGCTCTACGCCCGCCGCGGCCCTTCGCGCGAATGCCTGACCGGTCTCGGCGACGAGACCATGGGCACGCTGCAGGCGCCCAAGAACCCCACCGCCCGCGACGCGGGCGCGCTGGTGCGGTCGGCGCCTTTCGGGCTGCTGGTGGGCTGGGAGCCGCAGCTCGTGTGCCAGCTCGCGGTGGAGTGCGCGGCGCAGACCCACGGGCACCCGACCGCGTACCTGTCCGCCGGGGCGTTCGCCGTGATCGTGCACGGGCTCGCCCGCGGCGAGACCCTCGACGGCGCGGTGCAGCGCGCCCTCGCGCAGCTGGCGGCCCGCCCCGGCCACCAGCCCGTCACGGACGCGCTCAAGCAGGCGCTGGGCTCTGTGCGCCAGGGCATCCCGAGTCCGACCCGTGTCGCGGCGCTCGGCGAGAACGGGCACGCGGAGGAGGTGCTGGCGATCGCGGTGTACTGCGCGCTCGTCGGCGAGGACATTCGCCACGGCCTGCGCCTCGCGGTGAACCACGACGGCCCGTCGGAGGCGACGGGCGCGGTGTGCGGGGCGCTGCTGGGCGCGCTCCACGGGGAGACGGCGCTGCCGCCGACGTGGCTGTGCGAGCTGGAGGGGCGGGGGACGCTGCTGGAGATCGCGGACGACTTCGCGATGGAGATGACGCAGGGGCCGGCGCTGCACAGCCCGACGTCCACGGCGCCGGGCTGGCTCGCGCGCTATCCACGCGCGACGACACCGGAACTGGCCTGAGGCCGTCCGCACGCAGGTGTCGGGGCAATCGTCCCGCAGGGCGGGCACGGCCACGGGCGTGCAGCCGCCCCCATACGCCCGGCGGCGCCGGCGGGGGCGGGCACATCGTCGCCGCCCGTGTCAGTCCGCCGTGGCTGCCGGCGTCGGGACCGGGCCCGCCTCCGAGCCACCCGCCCCCGACGGACCGTCCGAGTTGATCCTCGACAGGACCTCGTCCCGCTCCGGCGTCGCCTCCGGCTTGATCCAGCCGACCATGACGTAGAGCACCAGCGACACCACGAGCGGCACCGAGACCTGGTACTGCAGCGGCACTCCGCCCTCGACGTTCCAGCTGATCGGGTAGTTGACCAGCCAGAAGGCGACCAGGCCGACGCCCCAGCCGAGCAGCGCCGCCGTGGGGCCGCTCTTGCGGAACCACGGGAGCAGACCCAGCATCAGCGGGATCGCGATCGGGCCCATCAGCCCGGCGACCCACTTGATGACGACGGTGATGATGTCGCCGAAGAAGGGCGAGTTGACCTGCGTCGCGATCGCCATCGACAGGCCGAGGAAGAGCAGCGTCGTCCAACGGGCGGCGAGGAGCCCGGCACGGGTGTCCCACTCGCGGACCCGGCGGGAGACGGCCGGCATGATGTCACGGGTGACGACCGCCGCGATCGCGTTCGCGTCCGACGAGCACATGGCCATCGTGTGGGAGAAGAAGCCGACGATGACGAGGCCGAGCAGGCCGTGCGGCAGCAGCTGTTCGGCCATCAGCGCGTAGCTGTCCGCAGGCACGTCGGTCTCGATGATCAGCGGTGCGACCCACATCGGGAAGAACAGCACCAGCGGCCACACCAGCCACAGCACCGCGGACAGGACACCCGAGCGCTGTGCGGACTTCGCGGTGTCGGTGGCCATGTAGCGCTGGGCCTGGTTCCACATGCCGCCGTTGTACTCGAAGGTCTTGATGAACAGGTACGCGATCAGGAAGACCATCATGTAGGGGCCGGCCAGTGGCTCTGCGTGCCCCGCGAGCTTCGGCTCGTCCCACACCGTCCACAGGCTGCTGAAGCCGCCGAGTTCGGCCATGACGGCGACCAGCATCGCGATACCGGCGACGAACTGGATGACGAACTGGCCGAGTTCGGTGAGGGCGTCCGCCCACAGGCCGCCGACCGTGCAGTAGACGGCGGTGACCGCGCCGGTGACCAGAATGCCGGTGTTGAGAGAGGCACCGGTGAAGACGGACAGCAGCGTGGCGATGGCCGCCCACTTCGCGCCCACGTCGACGATCTTCAGCAGCACGCCGGACCAGGCGAGAGCCTGCTGTGTGGGCAGGTTGTAGCGGTTCTTCAGGTACTCGAGCGGCGAGGCGACATGCAGCCGCGAGCGCACCCGGTTGAGCCGGGGCGCGAAGAGCCGTGCACCGATCGCGATGCCGATGGCGATGGGGAAGGACCAGGTGACGTACGAGGTGATGCCGTACGTGTACGCGATGGCCGCGTAGCCGGTGAACATGACGGCGCTGTAGCCCGACATGTGGTGCGAGATGCCCGAGAGCCACCACGGCATCTTTCCGCCCGCGGTGAAGTAGTCGCTGACGTCGTCCACGCGCTTGTGGGACCAGACGCCGATCGCGACCATCACGCCGAAGTAGCCGATGAGCACGGCCCAGTCGAGACTGTTCATGCCCCCTCCAGGGGTCCGGTCCGCCTTGTGAACGCCGTTCATGGTGTGGTGATCCCCGGTGGGGCGACAACGCATCGGAGGGTCAAGAGCGAGCAAAATCGTTCGGATTATTGACCTGTGTTCATATGCATGACCGACAGAAGGGTCAAAAAGTGACCGCACGGGGCGCGTGCCCGTGCGGCCGGAGGAGGCGGGCGCGAGTTCTAGCGCATCAGCTCGCCCGCGTTGACGAGCAGTGACTGACCGGTGATGGCCCGCGCCCGCTCGGAGGCGAGAAAGGCCACGGCCTCGGCCACGTCGGCGTCGGTCGCCGGCTCCGGCAGCGCCATCCGGCCGGTGAGCCGCCCGAGCACCTCGTCCTCCGGGACTCCCTCCGTGTGAGCGGTCATGCGGACGTACGCCTGGACCGGCGGTCCCCACATCCAGCCCGGCAGCACGGTGTTCACCCGGATCCGGTGCGGGCCGAGCTCGCGCGCCAGCGAGTACATCGCCGAGGTCAGCGCGCCCTTGGACGCGGCGTACGCCGCCTGGCGCACCTGCGAGGGTGCGGCGACGGACGACTGCGTACCGATGACGACGACCGAACCTCCCCGCCGCTTCAGTGCCGGCAGGCAGGCGCGTGTCATCCGCAGGGTGCCCAGCAGGTTCACGTCGATGACCTGCTGCCAGGTCGTGAAGTCGGCGTCCTCCAGTCCGCCGAAGCAGCTGTCCCGGGCGGCGACATGAACGACCGCGTCGATCCGGCCGAAGCGCTCCAGCGCGAGCGCCGCCAGCGCCTCGCACTGCGCCTCGTCGGTGATGTCGGTGGCGCGGTAGGCGGTGCGCGTGCCACCGGGGTCGATCCCGCGCGCCGCGGCGGCCAGGTTCGCCTCCGTGCGCGCGCCCAGCACCGCGTGACCCCCGTCGCGGACGACGGTCGCCGCGACCTGGCGCCCGAGCCCCGCGCCGACGCCGGACACGATGACGGTCCTGTCCCGCAGCGGCATCCCGGCGCCTCCCGACTCTGGCCAATCATCTGACGGAGCGTCAGAGTAGGTCGGTCCGACGGAGGAGGGAAGGGAGCGGTCACGGTGAACGAGGAGACGCACAGCGAGGTGTACGCGGAGCTGGCGGGCGTCGGCCCGTACGGGGTGCGCCCCGGCCACGCCCTGATCACCATGGTCGAGCCGCATCCCGGCCATGAGTACGCGTACAACCGCTGGTACGAGGACGACCACTACTACGCGGGCGCGATGGCGATGCCCTGGATGTACGCCGGGCGGCGCTGGGTGGCGCCCCGCGACCTGCAACTGCTGCGCTATCCCGAGAAGTCCGCCGTCGCGCAGCCCGTGACGGCCGGGTGCTATCTCTCGGCGTACTGGATCACCGAGGGCCGGTACGCCGACCACATGAAGTGGACCGTCGCCATCAACAAGCGTCTCCACCGCGACGGACGGGTCCATCAGCGGCGGACGCACGTCTTCACGGCCTTCCAGGACCACGAGGCCACCGTCTACCGCGACGGAGCCGCGGGGCCGCGGGACCATCACGCACTGGACCACCCGTACGCCGGGCTCGTCCTGGAAGTCGTCGACGCGCAGAGCACAGAACAACGCGGGGAGCTGCTGGAGTGGCTGTGCTCGCGGCATCTGCCGAAGCGGCTGGCCGGTTCGCGGGCGGCGATGGTGACCGTCTTCCGGCCGATGCCGCTGCCCGGCGACCGGATGACCTATGTGAAGCAGGTGGAGGGTGTGGAAACCCGGCTCACTCTGCTGTGGTTCCTGGAGGCGGACCCCAGGGAGTGCTGGGAGCCGACGTTCCGCGGGCTCGACGGGGAGGTCGAGAAGGCTGGGCTCGGCCGCGTGGAACTGGTCGCTCCCTTCGTCCCGACAATCCCCGGGACGGACCGCTACGTCGATCTCCTCCGCTAGGGACCGAGGAGAACGCCGAGCCCCCTCGGCCGGGACGGCGGACCAGTCGAGAGGGCTCCTGTCGGTGCTGCCCGGTTGTGGCTGGAACTCGTTGGTGATGCGTGGCGGCGCGCTCAGTCGCGACCGAACGCGCTCTGCGCCACTTCGTTCACGAACGCATTCCACGAGTCGGGCACGAAGGTGATCGTCGGGCCGGCCGTGACCTTCGAGTCGCGCACGGAAATCGCGTCGACCACCGGGGACTTGACCTCTACGCAAGCACCGTTACCCGTGGAGTACGAGGACTTCGTCCAGGTCTCCGTGGCGCCCTGAATGATTGCCATGATCGCTCCGCTTCGGCAAGTGATGTGATGTGCGCCAACGTTCTTGCTGGCGTGATCGACGCTACTCGCCGCGCCGGGAGCGCGAGACAGGCATTCACTCGACCGGATGGCATATACCAGGCGACTCTTCCGTCACACCGGTCCGGTGGTGTACCGTGCGGCGCTTTCAGTCGTCGAAGCGTCCCGCGGTCTCCCGTGCGTAGTCCTTCGCGATCGTCTCGATGAACTGCCGTGTCTGCTCCACGTTCAGTGCCTGGGCCCGCAGGTGCTCGTACATGACGCTGTACTTCTGCACATCGTTGGCCTTCTCCAGATACAGGTCGCTGGTGACGCCCTCGATGTAGACGACGCTCGAGTCCGAGGCGTCGGGGAACTCGAGGATCGCGTACTGCCCGTTGATGCCCGGATGCGCGCCCATGTCGAACGGCAGGACCTGCACGGTGACGTGCGGCTGGTGCGAGAGCTCCACCAGATGCTCCAACTGCTCGCGCATGAGCTGCCGGTCGCCGACCCGGCGTCGCAGCGCTGCCTCGTCGATGACCGCCCACAGCCGCAGCGGGTGCTCGGCGTCCTTGATGCGCTCCTGACGGCGCAGCCGGACGCTGACCCGCTTCTCGATGTCCGTGACCCCGCTCTCCGGCAGGGCGCCGGCGATCAGCGCCTCGGCGTACTGCCGTGTCTGCAGCAGTCCCGGCACGACCTGCGGTTCGTACACCCGAAGGCTCGCCGCGTCCGTCTCCAGGCCGATGTAGACGCTGTACGGGATGTCGCCGAACGCGTGCCACCAGCCCTGCTGCCGCGAGTCCTTGGCCATCTGCATCAGTGAGTCGACGATGCGGTGGTCCTCGACCTCGTACACGCCGCACAGGTCACGGACGTCGCGCTGGCTGATGGAACGGCGGCCGTTCTCCAGCCTGCTGATCTTGGACTGGGACACGAGCAGGCGCTCCGCGACCTCCTCGGCCGTCATGCCCTTCAGCTCCCGGAGCCGGCGCAGCTCCTGACCCAATCGGCGTCTCCGGACAGTGGGATTGACGTTGGACGCCACGGAAACTGCACCTCCGACCGCGTTGCTCTGCGTATCTACTGTTCAGCAGACTGCCACCAATCGGCCTTCCTGCGCTGCCAAATGGGCACACACGCGAACACGCGGGGCAGCAAGGATGCTGCCCCGCGCGTTCTGCGGCTCCCGAACCGGGTCTTGGGGACGTCGGTGCGGCGTGGTGCGGATGGTGCGTGTGCCCGAGCGGTGGTGCTGCGGTACGCGGTGCGGCGGCGCGCTCAGTGCGCGGCGACGCGAGCCATGCCGCTGCGGCGTGGCTGCATCGGTACCGGACCCGGCTGACGGCTGACGCCGCTCGCCGGCTGGCTACGGCGCGGCTGGGCGGCCACACCGTTCTGGACGTCCATGACGGCGTGCGCCACGAGACCGCCCATCGGGTCGTGCCGGATGAGGTCCCGCAGCCGGGACCTCGAGGAACGCCCTTCGTTCCCGGGGTACAGGTGCTTGCCGAGACCGACCGCGTGGGCCAGCGCGGCGAGCGCCGCGGTCCGCGGGTCCGGTGGTACACCGGTGCGGATCGCACTGTCCAGCCGGGACCTGATGTCCCGGCTGATCGCCGTGTCCGTCGCCTGGTAGCGAGTCGTCGGCAGTACTCCGCACATCTGGCCCGCCACGGCATGCACCATGCCGCACCGCTCCAGATGCGAGAGGTAAATCTGGCGCAGCCCCAGTCGGGGCCCGCCGATCCAGTGGACCGCCCGTACCGGACTGCCGCGTCGGCGCAGCAGTTCCAGTGCGGAGTCCAGAGTCGGATCTCCGGTCGGCCGTGGCATCACCACGGCGATACGATCCCCGTCTGGGGCTATCCGTCCTGCCAGAGCCAGCTCTACTAGCTGTGCCCCGGCCAGGCCGAGGTCGAGCGACTGCGGCTGCGCTGTGGTACCCGTGGCCGGGTCCAGAGCGAGTAGCAGTAGCTCCTCCGGAAGTGTTCTGCGGCTCCTGCCCATCCATGCCTCCCCGCGTGGATGAATGACAGGGTGACCCCTCTCACATTGGTCTGTCGAGAGCGCCTGGGTGCTTTGTTAGGGAACCGATAGGTATGTCGTTCTCGTCTAGCACCGGAACCAAGCGCTCACACAGGACACTGGTAGATGGTTCGGACACGGCGGGTGCTCGGTGTTCTCGGGGCTCGTCGTCACATTCGTAGTGCCGTACGCGGCTGCGCGTACGGCACTAGGTATACGCATGGCGCATGGCAATGACTCATGAAGGAGGCACGGTGGCGGGCGAGTCCCCCGACAGGTCGGAGCAGCGGAAGTCGTCGGGGGCGACGACGGGGAGCGAACGCGACCCGCGGCTCGCCGTGCTCCGCGAGGGTTCCCCGGCCTCTTCCGAGCCGTCCGAGCCGTCCGCGTCGGCCGCCGAGCCGCCGCTGGACGAGCGGACGACGGTCTTCCGGGCGCTGCCCCCTCGGGGGGCTGCCGAGGCCGCCGAGGCGGAGAACGCCGTGTCCGAGGACGCCTCGACCGAGGCGGACGTGCCCCATGAGGCTGCCGCCCAGGGTGGCGCGGACGCCGCCGAGGAGGCTGTTGCCGAGGCGGACGCCGCTGCTGAGGCTCCGGCGCGGCGGTCAGAGGCGGACGACGAGGACGAGGCCGTTGCCGAGTCCGGCACGGGCGCGGATGACGCGGCTGCCGACGCCGACGAGGCGTCGGCCCGTACGCCGTCCGGACAGGGCGACGCGTCGCACTCGACGCAGGACGGCGCGGGCTCGGCGGACGCGGAGGACGGCGACCGTGAGACGGCGGCCGCCTCCCGGACCGGGGCCGTCCCGGCGGACGGCGCAGCCGCGGCTTCGGGCGGGCCCCGTGCGTCAGGCCCCTCGGCCTCCCCGGCCGAGGCGACGGACGCCGTGGACGACGACTCCGACTCCGACGCCGACGACGCCAACAACTCCGACGCCGACGACGCCGACGACGCCGACGCGCCCGAGGCCTCCGAGCCGCCGCCGAGCGAGCGGACGGCGGTCTTCCGGACGCTGCCCGCCCGCGGGGCGTCCGACGCGGCTCAGGCGGCCCCGGAGGCGGCCGAGGGCGACGGCGACGCTGAGCCGAGCGGTAAGGATGCGCGGCTGCGCGCCGCGGTGGCCGCCTGGGTGGGGAAGACCGACGACGCGGAGTCCTCCGCGAGCCCGGCCCCGTCCGACGCCCCGGCGGAGAAAGCCTCCGCTGAGGCCGCTGTCGACGACGGCTCCGAAGCCGACTCCTCCGCATCTGCGAACGCCGGCGCCGACGCGAAGGCGAACACGAAGTCGCACGCGAAGGCAGGCGCGGAGGCAGGCGCGGCCAACGACGACGGCCCGGCCGAGCGGCCCCCCGTCGACCAGCCGACCACCACGTTCAAGGCGCTGCGCCGCCCTGCCGTCGACCAGCCCACGACCGCGCTCAAGCTGCCGCCGCTGCCCAAGCCGGCCACCGCGTCGGAGCCGGCGACCGGGTCCGCGAAAGAGCCGGCGGTCGACGCCGGGCGTTCGAGCACCTTCGTGCCCCTGCGGCGCGACGACGCACACGCCGCAGCTCCCCAGAAGCCGCAGGCCGCGGCCGCCCCGCTGCCTCCCGCCTCGCTCACCGAGGCCGAGCGGACCAAGCAGCAGCCCATGCCGCCGCTGCCCCCGCTCGACCTGCTCGCCGAGCTGACGAACACTCCGCCGCCGCCGGAGACCCCGGTCCGTACGGTCGTGCGGCGCATCAAGATCTGGACCCCGCTGGTCCTGCTCCTGCTGATCGTCTTTGCGGTCGCGCAGATGGTCCGTCCGCTCCCGGACCCGGAGTTGGCGCTCACCGCCGAAGCGGAGGTCGCCTTCGACGGGGGCAGGCCCGCGCTCCCGTGGCCGGGCGAGGGCCAGGGACAGATCGCGGTGTCCGGGCTGGGAGTCGTCGGCGAGTTCGGCGAGGAGAAGCCCGTGCCGATCGCCAGCGTGACCAAGACGATGACCGCGTACATCATCATGCGCGACCACCCCTTCAAGCGGGGCGAGGACGGCGCTTCCATCCCCGTCGACGCCCTGGCCGAGAAGGAGGGCGGCTACGACCGGACCAACGACGAGTCGACCCTCAACACCATCAAGGAGGGCGACACGATCTCCCAGCGCGACGCCCTCAGCGCGGTCATGATCCCGTCCGCGAACAACGTCGCCCGGCTGCTCGCCCGCTGGGACGCCGGTTCCGAGAAGGCATTCGTCAAGAAGATGAACGACACCGCCAAGGAACTCGGCATGACGAACACGACGTACACCGACCCCTCGGGCCTCGACGCCACCACCGTCTCCACGGCGGCCGACCAGGTGAAGCTGGGTCAGGCCCTGGTGAAGAACAAGGCCATGGTGGACATCACCCGTCAGCAGGAGTGGTACGACCCGTCCGGCAAGCGGCACAGCAACTACAACACGCTGATGCCGCGCAACGGCGCGATCGGCATCAAGACCGGGTCGACCACCAAGGCCGGCGGCAACCTGCTGTTCGCCGCGTACAGGGACATCGGCGGCACGACGCAGACGATCGTCGGCGCGGTCCTCGGCCAGCACAAGCCGTCCATCCTCGAGACGGTCAACCGCGTCAGCGAGGAGGTGCTGGTCGCGACCCGTGAGGCGCTGAAGGCGAAGACCGTGGTCAAGAAGGGTGACGTCGTCGGCCACGTCGACGACGGGCTCGGCGGGTACACCCCGGTCGTGGCAACCAAGGACATGACGGTGGTCGGCTGGTCGGGCCTGAAGGTCGAGCTCGGCATGACCGACGGCGGCAAGAAGCTGCCGCACACGGCGAAGGCGGGCACGGTCGTCGGCAGCATCACCGCCGGTTCCGGCGCGGGCACCGTCAGCGTGCCCGTCGCACTCCAAAAGGATCTCGCGGAACCGGGCTTCGGCGCCAAGCTGACCCGTATCGGCTGAGGGCCGGAGGGCCATGCGGCACACGTGGGCGTCCCGGGCGACCGGGGCGCCCACGTGTTAGCGTCCCCGGGCAACTGAGGGCGCGGGGACGGCGTCCTCTCGTACGGACGGCACACGACGGAGCCGGCAGGCCCGGGGGACGACGGCACACAGGACAGAGGGACAGACGGGGAGAGCCGCAGTGACCACCGCTGAGCCGAGACGGGTGGACGGCAGCAGCACGTGCACGTCCGACGGCAGCGGCGCGGACCCGGAGCGGCGCCGCGGGCCGCGAATACAGTCCGCCGCACCGGCCCTGCTCGACGAGGTCCCGCACGTCGACGAGGCCCCTGAGAACCGGCACGGCGACCGGCCCCCGGCGTCGCGCCTCCGCCACCTCGCCGCCCGCCTCGCGCGCCACCCCGTCGCTCTCGCCACGGCGCTGGCCGCCTTCGTGCACCTGCTCTGGTTCCTCTTCGTCGCCAACAGCGGCGGCGACATCGCGGCCCAGGACGCCTGGGCGGAGTTCGTCGGCCGGCACCCCGACTCCGCGTACAACCTCGCCTGGTACGGCGGGATGCACCCCGTCTCGTACAGCGTGGTCTCGCCGTACCTGATGTCCGTGCTCGGCGTGCGGACGACGATGATCCTCGCGGGGACGGTCTCGTCCGCCCTGACGGCCCAGATGCTCGTGCGGGTGCGGGCCGTCCGGAACCCGGCCGCGTGCGCGCTCGCGGGCGTGTTCGCGTTCCTGTGCAACGCGCTGTCGGGGCGGGTCACTTTCGGGCTCGGCATGATGTTCGCGCTCGGCGCGGTCGGCGCGGTCTTCTGCTGGCCGCACCGCTGGCGGCGCAACCGCTGGGCGAAGGCGGCCGTCGCCGCCCCGCTCGCCGGGCTCGCCACCGCGGCCAGCCCGGTCGCGGGCCTCTTCCTCGGCGTCGTGGCCGCCGCCCTGTTCCTGAACGGCCGCCGTCCGGGCGCGTACGCGGTCGGCCTCGCGCCGGTCGTGGTCGTGGCGCTCTCCGCCTGGCTGTTCCCGTTCTCCGGCACGCAGCCGATGTCGCTCCCGTCGACGTCACTGCCTTTCGCGTTCGGCGTCCTCGTCTTCGTCCTCGTGCCGACGGAGTGGCGCACGGTCCGCACCGGCGCGGCCGTGTACGCGCTCGGCACGCTGCTGACGTGGGTGATCGACTCTCAGATCGGGTCGAACGTGTCCCGGCTGCCGATGCTGTTCGCGGGCGTGGTGCTGCTCGCCGCGCTGCCGTACACGGTGCCGCGGTCGCGCAAGTGGTACGCCCTCCTGCTCGCCTTCGCGGGCCTGAACGCCTGGATCGGGTTCAAGAGCGTCGACGACATCGTCCGCACCGCTCCCGCCGCGTCGTGGAACAGGGAGCTCGCGCCGCTCGTCGACCGGCTGCAGAGGGTGGGCGCGGAGCGCGGCCGGGTGGAGGTGGTCCCGGCGAGCAGCCATCGCGAGGCGTCCGCGCTCGCCCCGTACGTCAACCTCGCGCGCGGCTGGAACCGCCAGGCGGACATGAAGCGCAATCCGCTCTTCTACGACGAGGAGAACCTCCTCACCCCGGCCACCTACCGTGCCTGGCTGGACCGTTGGGCCGTGCACTACGTCGTACTGCCCAAGGACCGTCCGGATTCCAGCGGTGCGCTGCGCGAGGCGGAGCTGGTCAGCAAGGGGCAGCCGTATCTGACCCGGGTGTGGGGGGACGCGAACTGGCAGCTGTTCGCGGTGAAGGACCCGATGCCGATCGCGGACCCGCCGGCGACGGTCGAACACGCGGGCGCGGGGGAGCTGACGATCCGTGTGCGGTCGGCGGGCCGTGTGCTGATCCGTGTCCCGTACTCGCCGTGGCTCGGCCTCGTCGACGAGGAGGGCAGGAGTGTGCCCGGGCCGCAGGAGACGGAGGAGTCGAAGCTGCGGGCGGACGGGCCGCGGAGTTTCGACAACCCGCACGGCTGTCTGCTGAAGGCGGAGGAGGACCCGCAGGGCGACGAGTGGACCGAACTGCTCGCACCGCGCGCGGGCGTCTACCGGCTCGCGGCGCCCTATCGGCTCCCGCGGGGTACGCCGTGTCCCGAGGAGTTCCGGTAGGCCCGCAGCCTTACCCGCGTTAACACTTATGCGCCCGGTCGCGCTCGTGCATAGTGGACGCGTTTTGACATACCGATCAGTCGGTCTACGGGGTTCGGTGCGACATGACGTGCGAACGATGCGGCAGCGACGGCGCGGGAACGAGGGCGGCACGGCCGCACCGTGCGGCAAGGCGGCTGATGACGGGCGTGGTCGCCCTGACGGCACTGGCCCTGGCCCTCACGGCGTGCGGCCCCTTCGGGGGTGACACGGAGCCGGTCGGCGCGCAGGCGTCGGGGCCGGACGAGGATCTCGACGAACTCGGCGGCGCCCCGCAGCGGATCCAGCCGTCCGACACGCCGAGTCCCGCACCCTCACCGTCCCCTTCCCTGGGCCGCCCGAAGCCGAAGCCGCCGCAGAAGACGAAACCCCCGCGCTCCACCAAGGGCCCCTCCTACGCGGCCTGGGCCGGGCCCGGCTGCAACGGCGGCGGGCGCTACGAGGAGAACGGGCGCTACGGCGGCGGCGACGACGGCTGGTACACCGTGCGCTCGGGCGGCCACCGCGGCGACGGCTGCGACGGCCGCTTCACGGCCATCCCCATGTCCGGCTCCCCGGTCAAGGACATTGGGAACAGCGCGACATGGTCCTGGTACGTGGGCAGCGGCTACACGACCTGCTCCGTGGCGGTCGTCGTCCCCGAGAGCGACCGCGCCCAGGACGTGGCGGGAAGGCCGTCCACGTATCTCGTACTGAAGGACCCCGACGATCCGGGCAGCGCGGTCAAGACGTTCGAGATCGATCAGACGTCGCTGCGCGGCAGGGGCCTGGTCATCGAGAAGGTCCCGGTGCACGACCAGCGGCTGACGGTGCGACTCGTCGACCGCGGCCAGGACTGGGGCCGCGACGGTCGCGACGGCGCGCACCACGCGGCGGCGCAGATGCGCGCGGAGTGCCGCGCCTGAGAACTGGGGCCCGGCGTGCTCCTCCGCGTCGAACGCGGGGATGCATGACACGCAGCAGCGGTGCAGCGTGCTTCGGGGACACAGCGGTTAAATTCGGCGCTCCACGGCATTTTGTGGGGAATTACCCGACGAGAGGGAGCCGATGCCGCTCTATCTATCGAGGTTCAGCTACACGCCGGAGACGTGGGCCAGGCTCATCGGCAACCCGGAGGACCGCAGACAGGCCGCTCAGACGTACATCGAGTCGGTCGGCGGAAAGCTGCACGGATTCTGGTACGCCTTCGGCCGGCACGACGGCTGCACCCTGTGGGAGGCCCCCGACAACGTCTCCATGGCGGCGGTCGCGCTGGCGATCACGGGAGGCGGTGCGCTCAGCTCGTTGGAGACGACGGTTCTCCTGACGGTCGACGAAACGCTGGACGCCCTGCGCAGGGCCGAGGAAGTCCAGTACCGCGCGCCGGGCACCTAGTCGACCCGCCCTGACCAGGCCAAAAGCCCCGGACCACGACCGGTCCGGGGCTTGTGCCGGCGCCCCGGCAGGAAGGCAACCGCTCGACTCGTGACGCGCAGAGTGAGATGCAGATGGTATTAGCGTTTTCCCGCGCCAGGGTCACCCATTTGCCACGCATCTGGAGGAGAGGGAGCGGCGTTAGTCGGGATATGACGAAAGCAAGGTTCCACGGCTTGCCTCAGCGCGGCGCGAGGAAGGATAATCTGCCTGCGATCCGTGATGTGACAGCGGGAAAATACACTTACACGCCTGGTGTGGCACAGTCGGCGCTTGATGCGCGTGGCACCTTGCACGGGGACGGCGCGCGGGTCCAACTCCAGGTCACTGATTCACTGCTCCGCGAGTTCCTCGCACTGCTGGAGGCGGCTCAGGCGGAACTCAACCAGCGGTGGAACGGTCAGGGGAACTCTGGCTGCCACGCGGAACGCGCGTGACGGGGGCGGATTTTCATGAATCGCGACTATGCGGACCCCTCCTTTGTGCGGCATGAATGGTATTCCGACCCGTACACCTATGGGTCGGGTACCGGCTGGCTCGGCAGTCATGTCGATGGCCTGCCCTCAGGGACTGCCTTGGTGCCCCCGGACTCGGGCTGGGACCCCGTTGAGGAACTTGCCTATCTCTTGCAGGAGGCAGTTCCGGCAGAGCAGGCGGCCACGGTGCCGCCGCCTCGCGGCGATGCGCCATCCGGCGTCGGCTTCATCGGCCCGATGGAGAACCTGACAAAGATCACCGCTCAGTTGCCGCGCATCCGACGTTCTCCTGCCGGGCACCGGAAGATCCGAGTCCGAAAGCCCCGACTCAAGTGGTTGCAGACCGGCAGCTTCGTCATCGTCGCATTCGTTGCCGTCATCGTGGCGATGGTGAGCGTATTCGGCGGCATTGTGGCCTACGGGCCTCTGCAGAACGTCATGTCCGATGCGAGGAGCTGGATGATTCCGTGGTGGCCTCTTCTCGTGTACGGACCCTGGATGGTGGCCTCGCTCTCCATCCTGCGAACTGCCTTGCATCGGCGCCGGGCTTTGCACTCGTGGTTCATCGTTCTGCTGTTTTCCTCGGTCGCGGTGATGCTGTGCGTAGCTCAGGCCGAAAGGACCTTCACGGGCATCGCCGCAGCCGTCCTGCCACCCGTCGCGTCCCTGGCTTGCTTCCAGCAACTCGTCCGACAAATCACCTTGACTCTGCCACCGCGACAGAGCACGCCCCGCCATCGCCAGTAGCGTCACTTCTGAAGTAGGCGTGTGTGCCCTCTGTGCGCTGCGAGTGCGAGCGCGCTATGAAACGGCCCCTGATCTGCCGAAAGGTGGATCTGGGGCCGTCGTCGTTCCTGGACCGCGCGTGGCGTTCCGCCGGATCCGGCCGGACCGCACCGCGACGTATGTCCGAGCGCTCAGCCGTCGCTCCTCGGCGGTCGATGCGTCACTGATCTGCACGAATAGGGGGCCATGAGGTCTGAAGAGGTCTTCTGGGCTGTTGACCTTCGGTTCTCGCAGGGGGAGACCTCAACCGCCGGCGATACGGACAGTAGTCGCGGTTGCGCGCTGAGTCAGCATGGGTTCTTTGGATCTCAAGCGCTCCATCCGGAGCGGCTCGTCTCATCTCGCATCAGAGCGCATTGAGGAGAAGCACGAGATGATATCTGCCAAGATCCGCGGCTCCATCATGGCCGTCACCGCGGCGGTCGCCGCCGCCACCATGTTCGCGGCCCCCACCGTCTCGGCCGAGACGAAGCACGCCCCGTCCGCCGTGGCAGTCACGGACAAGGACGAGGACAAGGACAAGGACAAGGGCGACGAAAAGAAGAACTGCAGGCTGCTTCTCACACAGCTGAACGGCCGGCTGGAGCTGGGGCTCGATTCGTTCGACGGCACGACTCCGGACTTCGACACCGCACGCACCGCTCTGTCGCAGGCCGACCGCAGGCTGACGGCACTGGAGGACGGCAAGTGCGTGTGCGTGGCGCAGATCGACTGGCTGAGGGAGCGGCTGGACGCCGCGATCGGCTTCCTCAACACCACCCCGGAGAGGGTGCCCGAGGCGCGGGAGGCCCTGGTTCACCTGCTCCTGGTGATCGAGGTGCTCCAGGCCGGGACGACGTGCGACGACGGAAAGTGCGGCGGCGACGACATGTCCGTCGAGTGAGCACGCTGTGAGCTGTCGGACACCCCCTCAGAAGATCATGTCCGAGGGGGTGTCCGACACTCCGACGCACGTCAGAAGCTGTGCCACCGGCAGGATTCGAACCTGCCGGCATCCAGCATTTCGCCCCGAGCGCGGTGGTCCTCCGTCATCGGATGGAGCTCCGACCCGATCGCCGGGACCAACGCACAGGGCGAGTCGAACACATCAGTCGGCTGCGTTGACCCGCTACGTGCTCGGCATCACGGGCCGTGGGCTGGAGGCACCGTACGGGGCGGTGCTGCTGGTGCGCTGCCGTTGGACATCGCGCCCTGTGGTGCGTCGCCGACCGCGGGGCTGCCCCCGGGGCCGGAGCTCTCATCCCCAGCGGCTTCGCTGGATTGCGCCGCTGTCGCCGTCCAAGCGGCGCAGTACAGCAGCAGCCTGGCCATGAGGTTGATCCACAGGACGACGGCGACTGGCACAGCGAAGGCGCCGTACATGCTCTTCGCCGCGACACCCTGCAAGTAGCCGGTCAGCAGAAGCTTGAGCAGTTCGAAGCCGACGGCACCGATCAGGGCAGCGACCACGACCGCACGTCGGCCAGGATGGACCCGCGGCAGCCGGGTGAGCAGGTAGATCAGCAGCAGGAAGTCGACGAGCAGGGCGATGGCAAGGCCGGCCACGAACAGCAGCGCCCGTCCTGCCCCGCCCTCGATCCCGACCTTGTCGGCGGCCCAGCCGACCGCAGCGTTCGCGAACACCGAACTGCCGATCGCGACCAGCCCGACCGCGCCGAGCCCGACCAGGACACTGGCGTCCTTGAGCTTGAGCAGGAACGGATTTCCCGGGTCCTGCTCCTCCTCCCATACCGCGCGCAGGCACCCGCGCAGGGAGCCGACCCAGTTGATGCCGATCACGAGCAGCAGCGCGCCCGCGATGAGCCCGACGGTTCCGGCGTGAGCGACGAGGCTGTCCAGGTCCAGCAGGTCGGAAAGGCCCGGCGCCTGGTCGGCGATCTTGTCCTGGAGTTTCCCGAGCTGGTCGTCGCTCAGCAGCTTGGCGCCGATCGCCGCCCCGACGGTTATCAGGGGGAAAAGCGCGAGGAAACTGGTGAAGGTGATGGCGGCGGCGAGCTGGGCCCAGTGGACCGTGGCCAGCCGCTCGTACGATCGCCACGCGTGCGTGCGCATCAGCCGTGCGATCACCGGAAGCCTTGTCAGCCATTCCATGATGAACACCCGCTCTCAGCGTATCCGTGGCGGGAAGAGGCATCCACCCCTCGCACCGATCGAAGGTCCCGCAGGTCCGCTCGGCCGGGCGCTGCTGTGGTCACCGAACCGCGTGCCTGAGCCGCAGCGCAGGAATCGCTGCGATCTTGTCGATGCCGGCGATCCGCGTGACGTGCCGGTTGCGCTGGTGTCCGGCGTTGAGAAGGCCACGCATTTCCTTGTTCTTCTCCGCCATCTTCCGGCTGCCGAAGATGGTGTCTGCCTTGTCCACCAGCAGGGTGGGCGGTGCGTCGGTGATCGAGCGGAAGACCGCCGCCGGCGTGGTGTTGATGGTGAGCATCGGCTCGTGGACCGTCTCGGGGTGAGCACGTCCAGGAGGCGTGACGTGCCGCACCGCTTGGCAGGTCCGACCACTGCCAGGCGCGGGGCGTGCTGCCACGCGGGCTGCAGATGCCTCGCCGCCGCCCACAGCGTGACCGCGTCCAGCGCCTATTTGGCGCGCAGTTCGTCCAGCAGCCCGAGCCGTACGTCGGCTCTGGGTCCGGCACCGCTTCTTCGGCGGGCTGATCCTCGTGATGGTCCGGACTCCGGAGCACACCGGTCTCTTCCTCGACCACATTTCGGAGGATCGGCTGTATGCGCTCTTCCGCTTGGTCGCGTTCCGCGGCCTGCGGCGCGGTGAGGCGTGTGGTCGGAGGTGGACCGACACCCCTGGGTCTGGCGACCCGTCCGCTCACGCACCTCTCGCGCAAACGGCCACGTGGCTGCGGGGCACCGCGAGCATGGGCGCCGCACGTGGCTGCCGGTTGTCACTGCTGTCCGTCGTCGTTGATGTCAACGTTGGATGTCAGCGGAACAGCTCCGGCACCGGGCAGACCTCCAATGGCTCGTCCGGCCGGTCAGCCCAGCCCCACCAAACATGCCGACCGGCGCACTTCCACAGCGACCGACAGGCCCGTAGGCCATCGCCCTCCCGCACGGAGAGAACGAAGCCGCCGACCTTCATGGGCTGGCTGCACTCGGGACAGGCAGGCGCTTCGTCGGTCATGCGGCGCACCCTAACCGAGCGACCGCTTCCTCCCGAAGCAACTTGGGCCGGTGCCTGTACTCGGGATGCTGTGCTTGTCACCTGCGCTGATGGTCCGCTGACGTCCGCGCTCGTTCGCTGCTGTGCGTCGGCGTTGTCACGCATTCAGACACTCATCCATCGCTGCCGCTCCTCACCCGACGCTTGAGGTCCTCACCGACAGCACCGGCGAGATGCTGACCACGTGGGCTGGAGAAATCAGACTCCGATCACGATCGGGAGCGCGTCGGGTCGGCCGTAGGTGAGGATGCGTGTGAGTGCCTCTGTCATGCGAGCTATGTCCTCGACTGGAGCATGCAGGACTGCCTCAACTACCGGATCGTCCAAGTACAGGTCTTCCAGGTAAGCGGGGTCGAATGTGACCCGCAGGACATTCCCTTCCAGCTCCACCGTGCGCAGGCATCCGTACGCGGTGTTCTGGTCGGGAGTGACAACGCAGTACGAGTCACAGCCGTTGCGGATGTCCTGTTCGTCTGGTTCCTCGAAGCCACCTTGGAACTCGAGCGCGAAGCTCTCCTCGTCTTCTGACTCGGCGACTACGGCAGTCGGGACGTAGATGTCCGGCGGCCGCTTCTCCTGCCACCCATAGGCGATGTTCGCAATGAATCTGTAGGTCACACCCGTGTTCTACCAGGGCCTGCTGCGGCTGATGACGTGAGCGGTGGAGTCTCATGGTCGAGTCAAGCGCGGCCGGTCTGCTCTGGGGCACGAGTTCGGAAGACGCCGTATGCGGATGTCTGCTGAGCTGGGAGTTCGTTGACCTGCGGGGGAGTCACTTGGTGTCCGCGATTCCCCGTGGTTCCCCGCTCGTCTCCTGCTGATCGGGCACGCAGGGGGCACGCCGTTGGGGGAACGTGGCTGCGCCTACGATGTCGAGCCGTCAGGTTGTCGGCTTGCCGTGGATGTGGGGGCGGCGTGAAGGTTCCAGTGGCCTTGATCGGCTCTCGGGCGGAGCGCACGTCATTTGATCAGCAGGTGCGGTTGAGCCTGTGTGCCCTTGATCCGGATGAGGGGTACCGGCTGGATGCTGAGCTGGTAGTGGAGACGCCGTTCCTGTTCCGGGACGCTGCTGGCGAGTGGCACGAGCTGGACCCCGGCACAGGTGTGAGCCTCGCACCTGTGCTGGCGCTCTACGGCCAGTCGGTCACTTCGGTCGACGTGCGTGACCGTGGGACGTTGGTCGTCGACTTCCACGATGGCGCAGGACTCTGGGTCGGCCCGGACCCGCAGTTTGAGTCCTGGCATCTGACCGGACACGGAATCGACCCAATCATGGTCGGCCCTGGTGGCGAGGACGAGTGGGTGCGCTGACCGACGCCAGCATGGATGGGGCGGGTGACCTTCGTCACGAGGTCGGTGCGAATCGGGCAGTCTGTGGACCTGCCCGCTCAAGCCCGATGTGGGCCCCGATCTTCGAGGCTCGCCCCATGGTGGCTGCCTAAAGCCGTGGAACCGACCGCCTCAGCCACAGCGGGCCCCTCCACCGACAACCTTTCGCCGTTTCGGCGTGCGGCCCGAGTCGCCGGGCCGCGCGACGCCGCGCTGTGCGCGGCGGATGCGCCTTGATGGAGTAGGGAAACTCTTACCGCGCTACTGCCCCGAGGCAGCAAGGGCGTCCCGGTTGCTGCCGAAGCACGCTGTCAAGTCGGTCAACGCGCACTCGATCCGCGCATTGCTGATCGGGGCGAAGTCCGTTACCTCTGGGGCTGTGGCGACGTAGTTCGAGGGCTCGATGCCCCAACCTTCGATCGAGCTCCAACCGGCCTGGACCTCGGCGGTCCGTCCGTCTACGGACGATACGCGTAGCCAGGCGGTGCACTGATCCGAGAAGTCGTAGGGCAGGTATGCGGTGCCTCCTGTCCCCTTGAGTGCATCGACCTGGGTGCTCCATTGCTCCAGCAGACGCGCCAAGTTCGCCCCAAGACTGCGGGCAGCAGTCGGGGACTCGTCGATCGCGAGGTAGTACGAATCGCAGGAATGGCGGTACGAGCCGATACGCAACCGGAGATCCCTGTGGTCGCCCCGCACCGCGAGGCGCTCGAACTGAAGAGCAACGTCCGCTGTCACCATGATGGGCCTTTTAGCGTGAGTGTGCGGCCAGATGCCGGCCGTCGTGGCTGCGGACGTGAGGGCCTTGACCGTCCAGTGCATCGAGCAGGCGCACCGCGTAGACCTCGGCCATCCGCTCCCGGACCTCCTCCGGCGTGAGCCATCCAACTGCCGTTGACTCGGCATACGTTCGCTCAACGCTACCGGCGGCCGGTGAGGAGCGCGCCGAGGCGGTCGCCGATTACGGAGACACCAGGGCGGGGCTCGTTCGCGTAGTACCAGGGCTTGCGTCGGCGTAGCAGCGCCTCACCGTGCTCGCTCCAGGTGAATCCGGGCTTCCGCAGCAGCTTCCGGAACACCGCGTCGGCTGTCTCCGGGTGCGCGTCGGCCAGTCGGCGGATCGGCAGTGGCGCAATCGACCCCTCGCGCAGGTACGTGCGCAACAGGTCCTGATGCTGCCCACGGCTCGCGCGCACCGGGTCCGCGAAGAGGTCTCGCAACATCCCGTAGTCCGCGTAGAAGTTGAGCCCGTCGACCTGGTCATAGATGACGCCGATGGTGTGCGAATCCGCGAGTTCTCGCGGCAGCTCGAAGAACGGCAGGTCCAGGTCGGACAGCCGCCTGCCCCGGGCACGGGCGGGCTGTCCGGCGACGGCTGCCTCTTGGCGGTGGCGGTAGTAGGCGTTGAGGAGGTCCTCGGCTTCGGCAGGCGGAAGGACCAGTTCATCGCCGCCGCAGAACTCGACGAACGCGGCCCGGTCCTCCCGCATCCGCTGCCATCCCTGCTCGAGCTTCTCGGGGTTGCGGAAGACCAGTTCGGGTTGGCTGGTGGCCAGGTGGAGAGCGGCCTGGGCGATCTCGGTGGCACTGGACTTGGGGTAGCTCGTCATCGCCCCGGATACCAGCCACGCCCCGCCGGCCGAGTGAACGGGTACCAGGCAGGTGTGGAGGAATCCTCCTTTGGACATGCCACGGAACGCCGCCCGCCCAACATTCGAGTACGTGCGGTACTCCAGGTCGTCGACCAGGTTCAGCAGGACGACGGCGTCCTTTTCCTTGCGCTGGATCTCGAAGATTCCCTCGACGGGGTCGCTCCAGCCGAGCAGCATCTCCCGGTCGACCGCGGTCAAGTCCTTCCGTCCGGCGACGAACCAGTCCACCACGGTCGAACCGTCCGGCAGGCGGTACCGCAGGATGAAGTGGTCGATGACCCGGATCGCCTCGCCCTCGTCCAACTGCCGCTCAGGCCCTGCGGCCTCAAGCAGGAGGGGCGTCAGCCACCGGTCAAAGCGGGTGCTCTGCCCGAAGGCGACCAGCTGCCCTTTCAACTCGGCACTGCGCTCAATGAGTTCGGTCAGCGACGGTTCGCCAGCGCCCTGCTGCGTGCCATGTACGGCGTCAGCCACGGTCAGCCCTCCCAGACAAGCCGGTTCCGCGTGGGGTGTGAGGTGCCCGACCTCAACCGGCCCAGTGACGGTACGCCTCGATCCACTCCGCACCCTCGGGCGCCGGGCTGGGCAACGGCAGCTCCAGCATTCCGATCGATTGCCGCATGCCGCCGCGAGAGCACAGGGCGACGATCCGTCCGTCCGGTGTGAGGTCGATACCGTCCACGGTTACCTCGACGCCGAGAACCGCGGTGGTGAAGGGCAGGCAGAGGTATTCCTCAAGCATGGTGAACAGACCGGTCAGCTGCTCGTCCTCGTTGTAGGCATCGACAGTCGCCTCTTCGATCATGGCCTCAAGCTCGGCCGTGTCCAACACACCCATGGGGCAACACTAGCGACCCTCGGGCTGACACCGGGCGGCCTTGACAGTGCTGGTATCCCAACTCCGGGACGACGAGGGCGAATGGTGGCCTGCGGCACCGGCCGACACCAACCTCGTCGCGGCACTCACCACGGTCTGGGCGTAACGCTTCAGTCACCGACCTGTGTGACCGCCACCGTGAGTCGCCAAGTGAACCATCCGGACCAGGGAGCCGGGAGGCGCAAGTTCACGTCGGTCATGAACTGACCGAGGCAGAAAGTGGCCTTGACCGGAGACTCGATGTGGATCACGCCGTTCGCGTCGTGCGCCTTCCGTCCTCGTTCCGCCGGAGCTGCTCTGCTCGCGGCCGTTCTGACCGCCTGCACAGGCGCTTCCGGCAACGGCACCACCGGCTCGGAGACTTCTCCTTCCGCGGACGGACAGCTGTACGTCGCCACGCACGAGGGCGACATCGCCGTGGCGGACGACGGCTCCTCCCAGCGGGTCAGCGACACCGCCGACTACATGGGCTTCACCATCGCCGGCCCCAAGACGTTCCTCGGCAGCGGTCACCCCGCCGAAGGCAGCGGCGACCACGCCAACCGCGGCCTGATCAAGAGCACCGACGCAGGCAAGACCTGGAAGACCCTCTCCCTCGACGGCGAAGTCGACTTCCATGCCCTGGACTACCCCACAACACCATCTACGGCTACGACAGCACCGGTGGCCTCCTGCGCGTCAGCAAGGACGGCAAGACCTGGGACAAGCGCGCCGAACTCGCCGCCCTCGACATCGCTGTCAGCCCCAATGACCCGGACATCGTGCTGGCCACCACTCAAAACGGCATCGCTAAGAGCACAAACGGCGGCAAGAGCTTCAGCCGCGGCGCCGGGCCGGTGATGGCCTGCCTCTCGTGGACCAAGCCGGACGCGCTGTACGGCATCGACCCCACCGGTGCACTGCACCGCAGCACCGACGGCGGCGCCACACCTGGAAGAAGACCGCCACCGTCCCCGGCGGTCAGCCCCAAGCCTTGACCGCCGTCGACGCCAACCGAGTCCTCATCGCAACCCAGGACGGCGTCTACGAATCCCGCGACGGCGGCAAGACCTTCACCCAACGCTTGCCGGTCCCCCCACACCACCGACTGATCATCGGCCCGACGAGGAACAGCTCCCAGGGAGTTGAGCCAGTGGCCCTTTTCGCAGGTCAGTAGAGTGGGAATGAGCGTGAACTGAGGCTCTCCGGGACGCCGGTAATGGTGGAGGTCATGTTCCCGGTACAGGGGCGGTGACTGCGACCGGGTCAGTCGCCGTGGTAGACGCGAACTGGATCGATCAGCTGGATGGCGGGGTCGTTCTCGGCGAGGTGGCGCAGTTCGTCGGTGAAGCCGGTGCCGCTGTAGCACTGCAGCCGGGTGACGTCGGTGGCGGTGCCGCGCGCGGTGAGGAGAGCACGGATGTGCTGGAGACGTTCGAGGTGGCCCTTTCCCATGACGTCGTTCCATTTGGCTTCGCCGATGGCGAGTAGTGTTTCGCGGCCGCTGTCGGTCTCGCCATGGACCGCGATGTCGACTTCGTGGCTGGTCTTCGCGGCAGGATCGTTGACGGTGCCGCTGGCGACTCTTGTGACCTGCCCACCGTGGGTTGCGGGGGACGCGTGCCAGCGGGCCCATTCGCGGCAGACCTGTTCGAAGTGCGGGCCGACAACCTTGCTGCGGAAGGTGGACTGGGCGCGGCGCCAGACGGCGGGGGCGCGTCCGGGGCGTTCCAGATCGCCCCAGGCGGGGCGCATGACCGCGTGGTAGAAGGCGATGAGAGGTTCGGCGATGCGGTAGGCGGAGCGGTTGCGGCGGAAGGCGTCGGCCTCGTGGGTGATCATGCCGACGTCCTGGAGGACGCTGAGCGGGTGGGCGAGGTCGGTGGACTTGCGGCCGAGGTAGTCGGCGATGCCGCCGCGTGCGGCGTTTCCGGCGGCGATGGCGGCCAGGACGGAGTGGTAGAGCGCGGTGTCGTGGAGTTCGGGTTCCTCTGCGAGCAGGTAGCGGGCCTCGCGGAAGAGCGGACGGGCGGGATTGAGGACGGCGCGGGTGACCCAGGCGTCGAAGTCGTGGGGCCCGGCGGGGGCGTCGCCCTGGGTGAACTCGCGGCGGTAGGCGGGGGTGCCGCCGACGATGGCGTGGGTGAGCAGTGCGGTGCGCGGGTCGGTGATCTCCCAGAACTCGGCGGCGAGGCGGAAGTCCAGGGTGGGGACGACGAGTTCCAGGCCGGCGCGGCCGCGCAGCGGGGCGTTGCCGGCGAGGAGTCCGCCCATGAAGGACAGGGCGGAGCCGCACAGGAGGAGCCGTACGGGGGTGTTGGTGTGCTGGGCGGCGGGGTCGAGGGCGCGCTGGATGATCGAGGGGAGGGCGGGGGAGGCCTTGGCGAGGAAGGGGAACTCGTCGATGACCGCGATGGTGGGGCCGCCCCTGTCGGCGATGCGCATGAGCTCGGTGACGGCCTCGTCCCAGTGAGTGAAGCGGAACGGGGTGGGCTGGTCGCGGTGGCGGGCGAGGGCTTCGCCGAACTGGCGCAGGGCGTCGGTTTCGGTGGTCTCGGTGGCGGTGAACATGAAGCCGCCGCTTGCCCGCGTGACGGCGTCCAGGAGGAAGGTCTTGCCCTGGCGGCGGCGGCCGGAGACCACGCCGAGGGTGGCGCGCGGGCCGGGCAGGGCGGCGAAGCGGGTCAGCTCGGCCCACTCGAAGTCGCGGTCGAACATCTCGGCAGGTTTGTCCACGGCACACCTCTGCATGGATAGGTGTGCTTATTATATCTGGACTTATTCAAGAGTCTTTCATTCGTGCGTCCGTGCCCGGCGTTGGCCCCGGACGGTGGCGAGGGCAGGGATCGGGGCGGGGTGGGCGGGGCTGGTGGGCGGTGGTCACCGCGATCGCGGATCACCGTGGAGGCCGCCTTGCACCTTTGAAGTGCCAAACCGCCAGCGTTCGAACCGGCATCGCTGTCTCGCTGGTCGCGAACGTCGCCAGCCGTTCCCTGCAGTCAGCTCACGGCGGTCAGGTGATGCGCCCCGGCCGCCAGCCGCCCACCCCGCAGAAAGGGATCCGCCGCAGCCGCCGAACCCGGACGCGGCGTCGAAGGCCCGTTCCTGCTCCGCCCGGGCACGTTGCCGCGTATCGCGCTGCTTCTTCTTCGCACGCCGTCGTTCCTGGTTGCGTTTGCCCACTGCGGTACCTCGTGCTCGCAGAGGTGTTGCCGTCTCCGCACCGAGCGTAGTGGCCAGGGCCGCCCGCTCGCCCACTCTCCCGGGGGTGCGCTTGAATGACCGCATGGCTGTGGTCATGGAACGAGGGGACGGTGTATGCGTTCGCCGACGACACCGAGGTCACCGAGGGGCGGACCCTGCTCGCCGACGGTGCGGTGATCGAGGCGGAGAGCGAGCCCCGCGGCATCGGCGGCCTGGTGCGGGACGGCTCGGGCGCCGCTCGCGGTGTATGGGTGCAGGTCGTAGGTCGGGAACTGACGGCGGAATGCGACGGCCCGTGCGCCCTGGCGTCAGGACGCTTGTGCCGGCATGCCGTGGCACTCGCCCTGCACGCCGTCGAACGGCGCCTGCCCTGGCACGCCGCACCCGTCGACGACACCCCCTGTGCCCCCGGCGAAGCCCTGGACGCACTCACCGCCGTGGAGAAGGCCGCGGTGCTGGACCGGCTGCTGGATGCTCGGCCCGAACTGCGCGCAGAAGCAGACCAGTTGGCCGTCCACTTGCTCGCCCCGCGTGCCCGCGTCGAACTGACCGCCCTTCAGGAGGGGACGGCGGCCGAGGTCGAGCAGGCCCTGCGCACCCTGGACAGCGACCATCTGAGCACCGGCTATCGCCCGGGCTTCGGGTACACCGGCGTATACGAGGCCGCGAGCCGTCTGATCGAGCCGATCATCGAGCAGTACGAGGCCGATGTCCGTCGCCGTCTGGCGCTGGGCATGCCTGACGCGGCCGAGGCCGTGGCCCTCGGCGTACTCGACGGCCTGGACGCCTGCGAAGGCGACTACGACGGCGACGAGGTGCTGTGCTACGCCGGGGAGGGTCTCGCCGAGGCCTACGGGTTCAAGATCCGTGAACTGATGCGCACCGCAGGCCGAGCCGTGGAGTAGACCCGGCCTATCCCTTCCCGTGTCTCACTGCACAGCCGAGGGCTTGGCGCGGTGGCGCATTGTTCCGGGACGCTTCCGGCCGACAAGCGACAGCGGAACGAGGAACCCGGTGAGATTCCGGCACGGTACCGCCACTGTGCAGGGGGGCGACTCTCCGCCATGGCCGCGGCCCCGTTCGGGACGGGATCGGGGAAGCGTTGATGCCGAGTCAGGGCACCCACGCCGTCGCACCTCGACGAACCGGGGCAGATTTCCCCGAGAACGGGCCGCGCCCCGGGCGGTCAAGACGTGGGTGGCCATCAGATCACTAAAGAATGTCCGAAGTGCGAATAATGTGCATTCCAATGTTCCCAGGGCGTTCCCATTGCACACCTGAAGGCCTTCCAGGGAGGTCCCCTGGAAGGCCTTCAGCGTGCTGACCTGCACTTTTGCTGTGCCCCCGGCAGGATTCGAACCTGCGACACCCGCTTTAGGAGAGCGGTGCTCTATCCCCTGAGCTACGAAGGCGGGGATCTGCGTGAGATCCGGCGCCTAGCCTAGCGGATAAGCTCTCCGGCCCGGTGGGTTTCCCCTTTCCCCAGCTCACGCCCGTGCCGTCGGCCCAGCTCGGCCTTGACGGGGTACAGGGCGCGGCATAGCGTCGCCGGCGTACTGAGCGAGCGCTTGGAGAGGGGCGAGCCGTGTCGCAGGCCGAGATGTCCGACGCCGTGCGCGACGGGCTCACCGCGCCCGGTGCGCCCTTCGCCGTCGTGCGGGGCGAGGACGGTGCGCTGCAGTACGCGGCCGGGCCGCGCACGCTGCGGGAGTTCGTCGAGGCCACGTGGGCCTACGGGGAGCGGCCGTTCCTGATCGCCGAGAGCCGGACGTACACGTACGGGGAGTTCTTCGCCGCCGCCTGCGCCCTCGCGCGCCGCTTCACCGACGTCTACGGGCTACGCCCCGGCGACCGGGCCGCCATCGCCATGCGCAACCACCCCGAGTGGCAGATCGCCTTCTGGGCCGCGCAGTTGGCCGGGCTCGTCGCCGTGCCGCTCAACGCCTGGTGGACCGAGGAGGAGCTCGCGTACGCGCTCGTCGACTGCACCCCCGCCGTGCTCCTCGTCGACGGCGAGCGGCTGCCCCGCGTGGAGGCGTGGCGGCGGGCGAACGGCGCCCCGACCGTCGTCTTCCACCACGACGGCGCGACCGCCGAAGGCGTCGAGCGGTACGAGGACTTCGACGCGCCCGACCCGCTCGCCGGGCCGCCGGCCGTGGACGTGGCGGCGGAGAGCGACGCCACCATCATCTACACGTCGGGGACCACCGGCCGTTCCAAGGGCGCCGTCGCCACGCATCTCGCGCAGGCCGGGGCCACTGTGCATCCGCGCTACCACGCCACGGCCGCCGCGCTCGGGCGCGGACTGGTGCCGGGGCAGGGGGCGGCCCCCGTCACCCTGATGACCTTCCCCTTCTTCCATGTCGCGGCGTTCACGACGCTCTACGCGATGATGGGCGTCGGCGGCGCTCTCGTCCTGATGCGCAAGTGGGACGCAGACAAGGCGCTCGCGCTCGTCGAGCGGCACCGCGTCACCCACTACTCCGGTGTGCCGACCACCGCGCTGCAACTCCTGGACGCGGCCGAGCAGGCCGGCTCCGGCCTGGAGACGCTCACCAATCTGAGCACCGGCGGGGCCGCTGCCCCGCCGGACCTGGTGGCGCGGCTGACCGCCGCGTACGGGCGGCGGATCGAGCCGCGCAACGGGTACGGGCTCACGGAGACCAGCGGGGGAGTACTGGCGAACTTCGGCGACGCCTACCGCGCGCACCCCGGCAGCGTCGGCCGCCCCGCGCCCGCCGTCGAGGTCCGCATCGCCGGGCCGGGCGGCGAGTCGCTGCCCGAGGGCGAGGTCGGCGAACTGTGGCTGCGGGGCCAGTGTGTCGTGCGGGGTTACTGGCGCGACGAGCCGGCGACCGCGGAGGCGTTCCGCGACGGCTGGTTCAGGACCGGAGACCTCGCGACCGTCCGCGACGGGCGCGTCAGTGTCGTCGACCGGATCAAGGACATGGTGATCCGCGGCGGCGAGAACGTGTACTGCGTCGAAGTCGAGGGCGTCCTGCACGACCATCCCGATGTCGCCGACGCTGCCGTTCTCGGGGTGCCGCATCCGGTGCTCGGGGAGGAGGTCGCGGCCGTCGTGCAGCTGCGGCCCGGTGCCACGGCCGACGCGGAGGAGCTGCGGGCGCACGTCGGCGAGGTGCTCGCCGCGTTCAAGGTGCCCGCGCATCTGGTGCTGCGCGACGAGCCGTTGCCGCGCAATCCGACGGGCAAGATCCTCAAGCGGGAGCTGAGGGCCGGGTTCGGCGCCACCTGAAGCACACGGAGGCCGGCTCAGGAGCGGGTGATCCGCACCCGGTACACGTCGTCCTTCTCCTTGCCCACCACCGAGATGCGCACCCCGTTCTCGGCGTCCCTGAAGGTCTGGCCCGGCCGGTAGGGCGCGTCGGACAGTTCCGCGTGGACGTTGGGGCTGCGGGTGCAGCCGCCGCTGCCGGACTGGCTGTCCACCACCGTCACCGGGCCCTGGCCCGTGTCCACGCTCGACCTGACCCGGTAGATCAGCACGCCCGGCTCGCACACGGCGTCGTCGTTGCCCGCCCGGGTCCGTACTTCCACCACGTAACCGCTGTCCTCGCCCAGCGGCACGACCGCCAGCTTGGAGCCGCCGGCGTTGGCCAGCGGCGTGAGCGCGTACTCCGTCGTGCCCCGCGCGGAGGCGCAGCGGACCTGGTCGTTGTCGAGCCAGCCCAGCTTCCACTTGTGCCAGCCCAGCAGGTCGTTGTTGGCGCCCCAGTCCTCGGACATGATGTCCCAGTGGCCGGCGGCGCCGCCGCCTCCCGCGGTGTAGAGGTCGGGCAGGCCGAAGACGTGGCCGTTCTCGTGCGGCAGGACCCGGTACCCGGTCCGGGCGTACGATCCCGAGCCGTCGTCCTGGCGGCTGTAGACGAAGGACGTGTTGGCCAGCGGCACCCCGTCCGCGTACGGAGCCTCGTCGTTGCCGGAGAAGGTCACGGACAGCACGGTGTCGATTGCGGACGGGCCGGCGTTGGGCGTGACAAGCACGTTGACCAGGTCGTACCGGCTGAAGTCGACTTTCGCGTCGGCGACCTTCACGAGGTCCTCGACGAGTTTGCGGTAGCCCGGCTCGTACGGTGACCCGCGGTCTATCCCGTACGCCGCGAACGGCAGCGGCATTCGCAGCCAGTCGCTCACCGGGGCGTGGGGGCGGTAGCTGAGCCGGCCGTACGAGCTGGTCCTGAACCACTCGGAGGTCTGGGGGAAGAACTCCGCCAGACGGTCGAGCGCCGACCCCTCGCCCACCGCGTCCGAGAAGTCGATCATGAGGTTGAGGGCGCTGACCTCGCCGGTGGAGCGGGTGTAGCCCGGTGGGGTAGGTATGCCCTCCGACATCTGCACGCCGGACACCGAGGGGATGCGGCAGGGCCCGAGCCCGGGAGCGTCCGGAGCGGCCACCGGTCCCGCCGACGCCTTGGAGGGCGCGGGAATCGTCGAACTCGCCGTGGCCAGCGCCGCGAGAGTGAGGGCGGCGAACGCGGCGAGCCCCCCGAGCCGGCGGTGGCTGCTCCGGGTGCGTATCCGGGGGCGGGGCTGCTGCATGCGTTCGCCTTCGGGTCCGCGGCAGCAGGCCGGACCCTGGCTGCGCTCTGTCCGTCAGCCTGTGTCGGCCTCCGGCCGACCGCGCGCCGGGTGGTCCGATCGTGGGTATTTCCGGGCGGCAGGTTCCATCCCGGAAAGAAGTGACTCAGGTCACATCCCGGTAGGGAAATAACCGGGGAACCTCTCCCCGTTTGCACCGGTGTCCCCGCGAAACGGGGAAGGGCTCCCCGCTTCGGCGAGGCCCGTCGAGGCTCATCGAGACCCGGCGAGGTCCGTCGAGCAAAAGGAGCCGGATCCACAGAGACCGGAAGGAAGGGGAGCCGTGAGCCCCGCCGCCACCGAAGTGCGCCGCATGTCGCGCCCGCGGGCCGACGCCCTGCGGAACCGTGAGCGGATCGTCTCGGCAGCGCGCGAGATGTTCGTCGAGTACGGGCCCGAGGTCCCGCTCGACGAGATCGCCCGTCGCGCCGGCGTCGGCAACGCCACGCTCTACCGTCACTTCCCGGACCGCGCGGTCCTCGTCCGCGAGGTCGTCCTCTTTGTGATGTCCCGCACCACCGAGCGGGCGACGACGGCGACGGCCGAGGAGGCCGACCCGTTCGCCGCCCTGCGCCGGTTCGTCCACGAGGCGGCCGACGAGCGCATCGGCGCGCTGTGCCCGATGCTCTCCGGAGCCTTCGACTCGGACCACCCGGATCTGCATGCCGGACGCGAGCTCCTGGAGGAGGCCGTGCGCGGCCTCGTCGAGCGGGCCCAGACGGCGGGCAGGATGCGCGGTGACGTCGCGGTCGGGGACCTGATGGTCGCCCTCTCCCAGCTCACCCGGCCCCTGCCGGGCACCGCGTGCCTGAACATGGACCGGTTCGTCCACCGCCATCTGCAGCTGTTCCTGGACGGCCTCGAAGCGCCCGCGCGCTCCGAGCTGCCGGGCGCCGCCGCCACCCTCGAAGACCTGCGGAGCAGCTCCTGACGCCGTAGCGCCGATGTCGGCATCGCCCTCGCCTCGCGGTCACCGCCGCCTGTCGACCCGTGGTGCCGGGCCGGGCCCGACCCGGCCGATGACTTCACCCCGCCTTCGGGGTCTCAACGCCGAGACCCCTTTGCCCGCGGGCCTTTTGACGCCATGACGCACCTCGCGTGACCTCTCGTACTCCTTAGGTGGCCAACCCATGCCGAAAACACCCGGAACACCTGACACATCCCTGCCGGATCCGAGCCGCTGGAAGGCTCTGGTCTTCATCGCCCTCGCCCAGCTGATGGTGGTCCTCGACGCGACGATCGTGAACATCGCGCTCCCCACCGCCCAGCAGGACCTGGGTATTTCCGACGCCAACCGGCAGTGGGTCATCACGGCCTACGCCCTCGCCTTCGGCGGTCTGCTGCTCTTCGGCGGCCGCATCGCCGACCTGTGGGGCCGCAAGCGGACCTTCGTCGTCGGCCTGCTCGGCTTCGCCGCCGCCTCCGCCCTCGGCGGCGCGGCGACCGGCGAGGCGATGATGCTCGGCGCCCGCGCCCTGCAGGGCGTGTTCGGCGCGCTGCTCGCGCCCGCCGCGCTCTCGCTGCTCGCGGTGATGTTCACCGACGCCAAGGAGCGCGCCAAGGCGTTCGGCATCTACGGTGCGATCGCCGGTGGCGGTGGCGCGGTCGGCCTCATCCTCGGCGGCTTCCTCACCGAGTACCTCGACTGGCGCTGGACGTTCTTCGTCAACATCCCGTTCGCGATCATCGCGGCCGTCGGCGCGTACCTCGTCATCCGCGAGCCGGAAGGCGCGCGCAACCGCTCGTCGCTGGACATCCCCGGCGTCGTCCTGTCGACCCTCGGTCTGGTCGCGCTGGTCTACGGCTTCACCCGCGCCGAGTCCGCCGGCTGGTCCGACGGGCTGACCGTGGCCATGTTCGTCGCCTCCGCGGTGCTGCTCGCCGCCTTCGTCGTCACGGAGGCGAAGGTCAGCTCCCCGCTGCTGCCGCTGCGCGTCCTGACCGAGCGCAACCGGGGCGGTGTCTACCTCTCGCTGGGCCTCGCGATCATCGCGATGTTCGGGCTGTTCCTCTTCCTGACGTTCTACCTGCAGGTCGTGAAGGGGTACTCCCCGGTCAGGACCGGCTTCGCCTTCCTGCCGATGATCGCGGGCATGATCACGGGCTCGACCCAGATCGGCGCCCGGCTGATGACCCGTGTGCCGCCGCGGCTGCTGATGGCCCCCGGCTTCGTCGTGGCCGCCATCGGCATGCTGATGCTGACGCAGCTGGAGATCGACAGCTCGTACGCGGGCCTGATCCTGCCGGCGCAGTTGCTGCTGGGCCTCGGTATGGGTACGGCGTTCATGCCGGCCATGTCCCTGTCCACGCACGGCGTGAATCCGGCCGACGCCGGTGTCGCCTCCGCGATGGTCAACACCTCGCAGCAGGTCGGCGGAGCGATCGGTACGGCGCTGCTGAACACGATCGCCGCGTCCGCCACGACCTCGTACATCACCGCGCACGCGGCCGGTGCGGCCGACCCGAAGCTCCTGGAGCTCCAGGGCATGGTGCACGGCTTCTCGTCCGCGATCTGGTGGGCGGTCGGCATCCTGGCGGTCTCGGCCACGATCGCCGCGACCTTCATCAACTCCGGGCGTCCGGGCGCCGGTTCGCCCACCGCGAGTTCGGGCGAGGGTGACGGAGTCGAGGACGAGGTCAGGATTCCCGTCGTCGCCCACTGAGGCGGATACGAGAGGCCGCGCGGCAGGGGCCCGGCCCGGGTGATCGACCCGGGCCGGGCCCCTGTCCGTGTGCGAGCGCGCGCGTTCCGGGCCGAGCTCGGGCGCCGGGTCCGCTCAGCGCAGCCAGGGCAGGTCCGCGCCCGTGTCCTGCGGCTGGAGTCCCTCGGCCATCACCTGCATGATCTCGCCCAGCTGCCGCACTTGTTCCGGCGTGAGCCGGTCGAACATCGCCTGGCGCACTGCCTCCACGTGCCCGGGCGCCGCCCGCTCGAGGACCTCGAAACCCTCGTCCGTGAGCACGGCGTTCTGGCCGCGCCGGTCGGAGGGGCAGTCCTCGCGGCGCACCCAGCCGTTCTTCTCCAGCCGGGCGATGGCGTGGGAGAGCCGGGAGCGGGTGATCTTCGCGTCGATCGCCAGCTCGGTCATCCTGCGGCGGCGGCGCGGTGCCTGGGAGAGCTGGACGAGCAGGCCGTAGTAGACGTGCGGCATGCCGGCGTCCCGCTGCAACTGGCGGTCGAGATGGTCCTCGAAGAGAGTGGTGGCATGCAGGTAGGAACGCCAGACGCGTTGTTCCGCCTCGGTCAGCCAGCGCGGCTCGGACTCGCTGTCGCCCATGGATGCCCTGTTCATGTATCCCACTGTACCGACCCGGTTCTTGAAAGTTGAACTAAATGGACCGCAGGAGTAGTGTCGTGAGACGAACTTGAAAGTTCAATGAGATCGGGAGTCAGCCGCCATGAACGCCAGCCCCGCCGCCGGGCGCATGCCCGCCCTCTACCTGTCCCACGGCGCGCCGCCCCTCGCCGACGACCCCGTCTGGCCCGGCGAGCTCGCGGCCTGGTCCGCCGGCCTGCCGCGCCCCAGGGCGATCCTCGTGGTCTCCGCGCATTGGGAGGAGGCTCCGCTCGCGCTCGGCGCGACCGTGACCGTCCCTCTCGTCTACGACTTCTGGGGCTTCCCCGAGCACTACTACCAGGTGCGCTACGAGGCTCCCGGGGCACCCGAACTCGCAGAGTCCGTACGTAAGTTGCTCCGCCGCGCCGGTACGCCGGTGCAGGACGTCCCCGACCGCGGCCTCGACCACGGCGCGTACGTCCCGCTCGTCGAGATGTTCCCCGGCGCGGACATCCCCGTGCTCCAGATCTCCATGCCGACGCTCGACCCCGGCAGGCTCCTGGAGATCGGGCGGCGGCTCGCCCCGCTCCGCGACGAGGGCGTACTGATCATCGGCAGCGGCTTCTTCACCCACAACCTGGCCGCGCTGCGGCACGCCGGGACGCCCGGCTGGTCGACGGAGTTCGACGACTGGGGCCGGCGGGCGCTGGCCGCCGCCGACGTGGACGCCCTGCTGGACTTCGAGAACAAGGCCCCCGCCGGCCGCATCGCCCACCCGCGCACCGAGCACTTCGCCCCGCTGTTCGTCACGCTGGGCGCGGCGCAGGACGAACTGGGGACCGGCCGGAGCGTGATCGACGGCTTCTGGATGGGGCTGGCCAAGCGCTCCGTGCAGTTCGGCTGAGGTGGCCGACACGGGGCCGTCGCCCTTCAGTTCAGGGGCTTCTCGAACCAGGCCACGTCCCAGTACCGGCCGAACTTGCGGCCCACCTGCTCGTACGTCCCGACGTGCCGGAAGCCGAAGCGGGCGTGGAGCCTGATGGAGGGCTCGTTCGTCCCCCTGCCTCCGGCGGAGGTGCCCCCGGCGATGCCCGCGTACGCCCGGTGCACGTCCTCGCCCTCGAGCGCCGCGAAGAGCTCCTTGTAGAGGAGTGTGCCGATGCCTCGGCCGGCGGCCTCGGGCGCGAGGTAGACGCTGACCTCGACCGAGGTCGAGTAGGCCGGCTTGGGGCGGAAGGGGCTGCTGGTGGCGTAGCCGAGGACGCCTCGGGCCGCGTCCTGCGCAACCAGGAGGCGGTGCGGGCCGTCTTCAGGGTGGGAGTGCAGCCACGGACGACGTTGTCCGGGGGTGAATTCGGTGGTGTCGAACGTGATGGCGGTCTCACGGACGTAGTGGTTGTAGATGTCGGTGAGCGCGACCAGATCGGCCTCAGTACCCGCCCTGACCTGCACGTCCCTGCGCTCCGGCGGCATCCGTCCTCCCCCTTCGTGGCGGCACAGGGTACTGCATGATCGCGGAAATCGATGCACCTGATGGGAATTCTGTCCGGATTCCAGTCGTTGTTTCCTTCGGATGCAGGGCACCCGTGAGGGTGTCGTGACCTACTCAGCAAGGGAGCTCGCATGGCAACCCGTGCCGTCGCCCGTCGCCAGTCCGACGCTGGGGACACCTCTCAGGTCTCCGGCTCCGGGGGTGGGACCGACAGGGCGAGCAGCGTTCGCGCCGTGGGCGGGGAGATCGCCGACCGCGACCTGGTCGGCATGTACCTCGACGAGATCGCGCGCACGCCACTGCTCGACGCCGCCAAGGAGGTCGAGCTGTCCCAGACCATCGAGGCGGGTGTCTACGCCCGCCAGATCCTCGACGGAGAGGTGGAGAGCAAGGCCGGCGGAGCCACGCGTGAGGAGCTGGAGGCGCTTGCCGCGGCCGGCGAGCGGGCGAAGGACGTCTTCATCCGGTCAAACCTGCGCCTCGTCGTGGCCGTCGCCCGGCGCTACCCGCGCAGCGGACTGCCCCTGCTCGACCTGATCCAGGAGGGGAACGCGGGCCTGGTCCGCGCGGTCGAGAAGTTCGACTACGCGAAGGGCTTCAAGTTCTCCACGTACGCGACCTGGTGGATCCGCCAGGCGATCACCCGTTCCATAGCCGACCAGTCCCGCACCATCCGGCTCCCCGTCCACCTGGTGGAGGAGCTCGGCCGCATCCGCCGTGTCCAGCGCGAGTTCAACAGGGAGAACGGCAGGGAGCCGGAGGCCGCCGAGATCGCGGAGGAGCTGGGCTCGACGCCGGAGCGCGTCACCGACGTCCTGGACTGGGCCCGTGACCCGGTCAGCCTGAACATGTCCGTGGACGACGCCGGGGAGACCCAGTTCGGCGATCTGCTGGAGGACACGTCGGCGGTGTCGCCGGAGCAGTCGGTGCTCACGCTGCTGCGCAGCGAGGAGCTCGACGACCTCATCGGCAGGCTCGACCACCGCACCGCCTCGATCATCCGTATGCGGTACGGCATCGAGGACGGCAGGGAGCGCACACTGACGGAGGTCGGCAAGGAGCACGGCCTGACGCGTGAGCGGATCCGTCAGATCGAGAAGCACGCGCTGCTGGAGCTGAAGCGCATGGCCCGCGACACGGGCTTCGACGCGGCGGCGTAGTCACCGACCGCCGGGTGCGGAAGAGGCATGTGGCGGACGATCCTGGCATCCACCAGGACCGTCCGCCGCCGCACGTCCGGGGCGGTCCGCTCCGCCCCTGAGCGTCCGCGTCGGGCCGTCCGCTCCCCAGGTACCGGGCCCGGACGGGCTGTCCGTTCCGCCCCTGGACGCCCGCGTCAGGCCGTGGACCTCGTCAGGCGGGTCGCCAGGTCCGTCACGTAATCCCGCAGCGGCTGCGGTCCGTGCACCGTGAACTCGCAGTCCACCAGCGCCAGTCGCAGCGCCAGCCACTCCACCGAGTCCGCCGCCCGGGTCCGCAGCCGGCACGTGTCCTCGCCCGTCGGGACGGGCGCGCCCAGGTGCTCGGGCAGCCGGGCCGCGACGAACGACGCCGGGGCGCGGAAGCTCACGTCGACGTCGTGCTCCTGCTGCTGCCGCGACATCGTGTGGCTCAGCAGCTCGGCCGCGTCCCCCACGGGAGCCTCCCGCGGAGTGAACCGCGACCCCGTGGCGAACGGCTCCGTCACCCGGTCCACGCGGAACGTGCGCCAGTCCTCGCGCTGGAGGTCGTATGCGACGAGGTACCACCGGCGCCCCGTCGACACGAGCCGGTACGGCTCGACCTGCCGGCGCGTCTCGGCGCCGTCACCCGCGCGGTAGGCGAAGCGCAGCCGCTCGCGCCCGGTGACGGCGCCCGCGATGACCGTCAGCGTCTGTGGATCGATCGTGGCGCCGTCGCCCCTGGTCAGGGGGAGCGTCGCCGCCTGGAGGGTGGTCACGCGGTGCCGCAGCCGGGACGGGAGCACCTGCTCCAGTTTGGCCAGGGCCCGCACCGAGGCCTCCTCGATGCCCTCGATGGCATGGCCCGCACCCGCCCGCAGGCCGACCGCGATGGCCACCGCCTCCTCGTCGTCCAGCAGGAGGGGCGGCATCGCGGCACCCGCGACCAGGCGGGTACCCACCGACCGCGCCCTTGGCCGCCTCCACCGGATAACCGAGGTCCCGCAGCCGGTCGATGTCGCGGCGGATCGTGCGCGGGCTGACGCCGAGGCGGTCCGCGAGCTCGCTGCCGGGCCATTCGCGCGGGGTCTGGAGAAGCGAGAGCAGATTGAGGAGTCGTGCCGGAGTGTCCGTCATGCTTTCCAGGATGGCGCTCATCTAGGACGTGATCTGACCTATATGCACTCCAGAATCCTCGTATGAGTTCACAGCAGCCCGCCGTAACGGGTACGGCATCGGACCGCAGGCGATGGATCGCTCTCGCCATTGTCATGACCGCGGCCTTCATGGACCTGGTCGACGTCACCATCGTCAACATCGCGATCCCCAGCATCGAGCGGGATCTCGGCGCCTCGTTCGGCGCGATCCAGTGGATCACCGCGGGGTACGCGCTCGCCTTCGCCGCCGGTCTGATCACGGGCGGCCGGCTCGGTGACATCTACGGCCGCAAGCGGCTGTTCCTGATCGGCATGACCGGATTCACGATCGCCTCCGCGCTCTGCGGGTTCGCCCCCAACGAGGAGATGCTGGTCGCCTCCCGCCTCCTGCAGGGCACCGCGGCGGCCATGATGGTGCCGCAGGTCCTCGCGATCGTGCACGTCACCTTCCCGGCGCACGAACGCGGCAAGGTCTTCGGCCTGTTCGGCGCGGTCGTGGGCCTCGGGGCGGTCTCCGGGCCGCTGCTCGGCGCGCTGCTGACCCAGTGGAACCTCTTCGGCCTCGAATGGCGCCCGATCTTCCTGATCAACCTTCCGGTCGGCATCGCCGGTCTGATCCTGGGACGGAAGTTCATCACCGAGTCCCGTGCCCCGAAGGCGCTCCGGCTCGACCTCGTGGGCGTCGCCCTGGTCACCCTCGGCCTGCTGATGCTGATCTACCCGCTCACCCGCGGCCGCGAGCTGGACTGGCCGCTGTGGGGCCACCTGTGCATGGCGGCCAGCCCGTTGGTGTTCGCCGTGTTCGTGGCGTACGAGAAGTACAAGACCCGCAAGGACGGCTCCCCGCTGGTCGAGCTGTCGCTCTTCAAGGTGAAGAGCTTCGCCGCGGGCATCGCCGTGCAGCTGACGTTCGGTGTCGTGCTGGGCATCTTCTTCCTGGTCTGGACGCTGTACATGCAGATCGGGCTCGGCTGGAGCCCGCTGAAGGCCGGTCTGACCGGCGTGCCGTTCTCGATCGCCGTCTCGGCGGCGGCAGGGATGTCGGTGCAGCTGCTGGTGCCGCGCTTCGGGCGGAAGGTGCTGCAGGCGGGCGCGGTGACGATGGCCGCCGGCCTGCTGATCTACATCTGGGAGGCCGACCGGTACGGCACGGCGATCGCCCCCTGGCAGATGATCCTGCCCCTGGTCGTCATGGGCGCCGGGATGGGCTTGATCGTCGCGCCGCTCACGGACGCGGTGCTCTCGGAGGTGCCGCGCGAGCACGCGGGTTCGGCGTCCGGCCTGATCAACACGACCGCCCAGATGGGCAACGCGCTCGGCCTCGGCCTGGTGTCGGTGGTCTTCTTCGGCACGATCGACGAGGAGAGGCCGGCGCCGGGCGCGGCGGGCAGGGTGTTCGCCGAGGCCTTCCAGCACTCGCTGTGGTGGGTGGCGGCGGTGCTCGGCGCGATCTTCCTGGTGATGTTCGCGCTGCCGGCGCGGCCGAAGCAGCACCTGGAGGCGGGCGCGGCGGACGACGCCCCGGAGCCGGCCGGGAAGACGGCCGAGCAGGTGGAGGGTGCGCAGGAAGGCGAGCCGGAGCCGGTGCTCGCGCGCTGAGACCACCCGGCGCTCCCCGAACGAAGCCGGTGCCCCGATGCCCGCGCCACGACGTCGTGGCGCGGGCATCGGCCTGTCCGGATGTCATCCAGTTCGAATGCCCGAGTCTGTTTACTTTGGCGAAATCCGGGCGTAGCCTCATGGTGAAACCACAGGTTCGGGCATGGATCGGATGTAGAACCACATGTACGCAGCGGAGCGCCAGCAGGAGATCCTGCGGCTCGCCCGGGACGGCGGACGCGTCGACGTCCTGTCGCTCGCCGAGTCGTTCCAGGTGACCGCCGAGACCATCCGGCGCGACCTCAAGTCCCTGGACCGCGCCGGGCTGGTGCGGAGGGTGCACGGAGGTGCCATCCCGGCCGGGCGGCTGGACTTCGAGCCCGACCTCGCCGAGCGCGAGTCCACCGCCGCCGACGAGAAGGACCGCATCGCCCAGGCCGCCCTGGGAGAACTGCCCGAGGAGGGCAGCGTGATCCTCGACGCCGGATCCACCGTCGGCCGCCTCGCCTCGGCGTTCCCCCTGGACCGCTCGCTCACCGTCGTGACCCACGCCCTGCCCGTCGCCGCGCGTCTCGCCGACCACCCCGGCATCGACCTCCACCTGGTCGGCGGCCGCGTACGGCACCGTACGCGCGCCGCCGTCGACGCCTGGGCCCTGCGGGCGTACAGCGAGATCCACGCCGACGTCGTCTTCATCGGCGCGAACGGGTACTCGGCGGACGGCGGCCTGACCACCCCCGACCTGGCCGAGGCCGCCGTCAAGCGCGCCCAGATCGCCGCGGCGCGCCGCGTCGTCCTGCTCGCCGACTCGGCCAAGTACGGACAGGAGCACTTCGCGCGGTTCGGCGACCTCTCGGACGTCGACCTGCTCATCACGGACAGCGGGCTCGCCCCGAAGGACGCCGCGGCCATCGAGGCCGCGGGCACGGAAGTCGTACGCGCATGATTCTGACCGTCACCCCGAACCCGTCGCTGGACCGCACCTACGAGGTCCCGTCGCTGGACCGCGGCGAGGTGCTGCGCGCCACCGGCGAACGGATGGACCCGGGCGGCAAGGGCGTCAACGTGTCGCGGGCCGTCGCCGCGGCCGGGCACCGCACGGTCGCGGTCATGCCGCTCGGCGGAGCGCCCGGCGCGCTCGTCGCCGACCTGCTCGTGGGCCAGGGCATCGACGTCGTGTCCGTGCCGGTGATCGGGCACACCCGCTCGAACATCTCCGTGGCCGAACCGGACGGCACGCTCACCAAGATCAACGCCCCCGGTCCCGAGCTGAGCCCCGTCGAGTCGGCGCTGCTGCTCGCCGCGGTCCGGGAGCACTCCGAGTCCGCGGACTGGATCGCCTGCTGCGGCAGCCTGCCGCGCGGTCTCGGCCCCGACTGGTACGCCGAACTGGTCGTCCGTGCGCACGCCGCGGGCACGCGCGTCGCCCTCGACACGTCGGGGCCGTCGCTGATGGCGGCGCTGCCCGTGCGTCCCGACGTCGTCAAGCCGAACGCCGACGAACTCGCCGCGGCCGTGGGCCGCCCGCTGCTGACCGTCGGCGAAGCGGTCAAAGCGGCGGAGGAGCTGCTCGCGCTCGGCGCGCGCTCGGTGCTCGCCAGCCTGGGCGCCGACGGCCAGTTGCTCGTCTGCGAGGCGGGCACGTACTTCGGCTCGGCGGCCGTGAGCGCCGTGCGCAGCAACGTCGGCGCGGGGGACGCCTCCCTCGCCGGATTCCTCGCCGCAGGCGGGGAGGGCCGGGGCGCACTGGCGGCGGCGGTCGCCCACGGCGCGGCGGCGGTGCAGCTGCCGGGCAGCGTGATGCCCGCCCCCGCCGACCTCGACCCGTCCGCGGTCACCGTGACCGCGGACATCCCCCTGGACCGAGTCCTCACCGAACAAGGGAGCCCGCGATGAGCGACATGATCACCGCGGACCTGGTCGACCTCGACCTGGCCGCGACGACGAAGGAAGCGGCGGCCCGTTCGCTGGCCTCACGGATGAGGGAGCTCGGCCGGATCACCGACCTGGACGGCTTCCTCGCCGACGTGGCGGCGCGCGAGGCGCAGATGCCGACCGGCCTGGACGGCGGCATCGGCATCCCGCACTGCCGCAGCGAGCACGTCACCGAGCCGACGCTGGCCTTCGGCCGCAGCGCGGCGGGCATCGACTTCGGTGCGCCGGACGGGCCGGCGGACCTGATCTTCCTGATAGCGGCACCGGCGGGCGCGGACGACGCCCACCTGACGATCCTGTCGTCGCTGGCCCGCCGCCTGATGGACGAGTCCTTCACCGGCGCGCTGCGCACGTCGACGGACCGGTCGGCAACGGCGTCCCTGATCCGCGGCGACGCACCGTCGTCGGCAGAGGCGCCGGTCGCGGGAGAGGCCGGCGCCGCACCGTCGTCGGACGATGGCGCGGCCGCGGCTTCGGCCGCGGGCCCGTCAGACTCGGGCCCGGACGCGTCCGATGCCGGTACGAGCGGCGCGGGGGCGCCGGCGAGCACGGCGACGACGGCCCCGCAGAGCGGCGACGCCGCCGGACCGGGCGCGGGCACGGGGCGGACGGACGCCGCCGGCGCCACCGCCCCGGACGACGGTGCGGCCGCCGGCTCCGCGCCGCGCGGCCCGTTCCGTGTCGTTGCCGTCACCTCCTGTCCCACCGGCATCGCCCACACCTACATGGCGGCCGAGGCCCTGGAGAAGGCCGGCGGTGCCGCCGGTGTCGAGGTCGTCGTCGAGACGCAGGGCTCAGCCGGGTTCGCCCGGCTCGACCCCGCCGTCATCGACGCCGCCGACGGCGTGATCTTCGCGCACGACGTGCCCGTACGGGACAAGGAGCGCTTCGCCGGCAAGCCCACCGTGGACGTCGGCGTCAAGGCCGGCATCAGCCGGGCCGCCGAGCTGATCGCCGAGGTGCGCGGCAAGGCCGAGCGCGGCGAGGTCACCGCGGCGGCGCGGACGGCGGCCCCCGTGGACAGGGCGGGCGAACCCGGCGAGGGCTACGGCACCAAGCTCCGCAAGTGGCTCATGTCCGGCGTCAGTTACATGGTGCCGTTCGTCGCGGCGGGCGGTCTGCTCATCGCCCTCGGCTTCGCGATCGGCGGATACGAGATCTCCGACGCCAAGTCCGTTGCCGAGCACTTCGTGTGGGCCGACCACACGAGCTGGGCCGCGCTGCTGTTCCAGGTCGGCGGGCTGGCGTTCAGCTTCCTCGTGCCCGTGCTCGCCGGATACATCGCGTACGGCATGGCCGACCGCCCCGGCCTGGTCCCCGGTTTCGTCGGCGGTGCCATCTCGCTGACCATCAACGCCGGCTTCCTCGGCGGCCTGATCGCCGGTCTGCTCGCGGGCTTCACGGTCATGACCATCCAACGCCTCAAGGTGCCCAAGCCACTGCGCGGCATCATGCCGGTGGTCGTGATCCCGCTGATCTCCTCGATCGTGGTCGGTTTCCTGATGTTCCTCGTCGTCGGCAAGCCCGTCGCCGAGCTGCAGCAGGCGCTGACCGACTGGCTGTCCGGCCTGTCCGGGGCCAACGCCATCCTCCTTGGCGTCCTGCTCGGTCTGATGATGTGCTTCGACCTCGGCGGCCCGCTCAACAAGGTCGCGTACGCCTTCGCGGTCGGCGGACTCGCCAACCCGACCGAGGGCTCGCTCAAGGTCATGGCCGCGGTGATGGCCGCGGGCATGGTGCCGCCGCTCGCCATGGCGCTGGCGACGGTCGTGCGCGGCCGGTTGTTCACGAAGACCGAGCGGGAGAACGGCAAGGCAGCCTGGGTGCTGGGCGCCTCGTTCATCACCGAGGGCGCCATTCCGTTCGCCGCGGCCGACCCGCTGCGGGTCATCCCCTCCGCGATGGTGGGCGGCGCGGTCACCGGCGCACTGTCGATGCTCTTCGAGTGCACGCTGCGCGCCCCGCACGGCGGCATCTTCGTCGTGCCGCTGATCGGGAACCCGTTCCTCTACCTGCTCGCCATAGCCGCGGGAACGCTCGTCAGCACGGGCCTGGTGCTCCTGCTCAAGGGCGCACGCAAGCCGGATCAGGCCGCCGCTTCCGCCGAGGCGGCGTCGGCGGAGAAGGTGTCCGTCGCCGCCTGAGCCGGGCCGCTACCGCACCCGCGCGCGAAGCTCCATCGCTTCGCGCGCGGCGTGCTCCGCCTCGTAGACCTCGCACATGTGGCGGCCGTCGGGCGTCGCCGTGTGCTCGACCTCCCACAGGCTCGTCTCCGTGCCGTCCAGCAGCAGGAACGCGTGTTCGTACAGCGTGAAACCGGCGTCCTTGCCCGCCACCCGGAACTGCCGTCCGAAGACCTGCGTGATGTGGTGCGCGAACGCCGCCCGCAACCGACGCGCGGTCTCCTCGCCGGGCCGGTTCTCGTTCTCCGCGCGGCGCAGCACGCGGCGGGCGTGGTCGGCCGAGTCGTCGGGGACGTACATCGGCGGCGGCGGCGCCGGGGGCGGCGTCATCAGCGAGGCCAGGAGCTCCAGGTCGGTGTCCAGACAGAAGCCGGGACCGGGGGCGTCCGCGGCGAACCCGGGGAAGCCGGCCGGGAGGCGGGACGCGGCGAGCCGGGCCTCGGACTCGTCCGCGTAGAGCTCGTGCTGCTCCGTGTCACGGGCGCCGTCGCGCCCCGTGCCGCCGTCATTGCTGTTGCTGTGGACGAGCTCCCACAGGGTGAGGGAACTGCCGTCGCCGAGCAGGTACGTGTGGCGATAGGTCGCCCGGTGCAGCCCCGCCTCGTGGTGGGAGGAGTGCAGCGAACTGGCATGGGTCAGTGCCGATCCGAGCCGCTCGACCGTCGCGTCGGGCAGATCGAAGGAGTTGAGCGCCCGACCCAGGAGTCGCTCGAGGTGCGTCTCGGTTGTCTCGTACGGATCGATCGGATCGTTCAAGAGGGGTCTCCAGGCCGTCGCCACACGTCACTTGCTGATTGCTAAACGTAGCGCTTGGGTCTGACAACGCGTTCAGGGTTCCAGTAAAACGAAGGGCCGGGCGGCCGGAGTTCCCGTTTCGCACGGACGTTCCCAACTGGCCACGGGTGACATCATTCGGTGCCGTACAGCTCCCGGTACGAGGGGAAGACACCGCCGGGTCCGTCGACGCCGTCGGCCACCCGCACGGCCCTCACGATCGCCCGGGTCACCATGTCCGCTCCCGCGGCGAGGACGTCGTTGAGGGCGAGCGGGTCGGCCTTGTCCAGTCGCTTCGCGCCTGTGGCCAGGGCGAACACGGTGTCGCCGTCGTTGAGCAGGTGCACCGGCCGTACGGCGCGCGCGATGCCGTCGTGCGAGGTGCCGGCGAGCTTGTGGGCCTGGGCGCGGGTCAGGTCGGCGTCGGTGGCGACGACGGCGAGGGTGGTGTTCAGCGGCGCCGGCCCGTTCTTCTCGCGCACCTCGGCCAGCCGCGACTGGGCCGCCGCGTGCACGGCGGGCTCCGGTTCGTTGGTGCGTTCGGTGCCGTACGCGCCGTACAGTGCGCCCGTGCGCGGGTCGACCGCCGAGCCGACCGCGTTGGCGACGACCAGCGCCGCCACGGTGATTCCCGACTCCAGGACGCAACTCGCGGTCCCGACACCGCCTTTGAACCGGCCGATCACCGCACCCGTGCCCGCGCCCACCGCTCCCTCGGCGACCGGGGCGCCTTCCGCGCTCGCCGCCGCGGCCTCCACGGCGGCCCGTCCGGTCGAGGCGTCCGGCCGGGCGTGCCAGTCGCCGCCGCGGCCGAGGTCGAAGACGCACGCGGCCGGCACGACGGGAACGACCTGAGAGGGGTCCGGCCCCACCCGTACGCCCCGGCCCTGCTCCTCCAGCCACGCCATCACTCCGGCCGCGGACTCGAGCCCGAAGGCGCTGCCGCCCGTCAGCACGACGGCCTCGATGCGCTGGACGAGGTTGCGCGGATCCAGGGCGTCCGTCTCCCTGGTGCCGGGCCCGCCGCCGCGTACGTCCACGGCGGCGACCACGCCACCTGCCGGCGCGAGCACGACGGTGGTGCCGCTGAGCGCGCGCTCGCCCGGTACCTGCGCATGCCCGACGCGCAGACCGGCCACATCCGTCAGTCCGCCGCTGCCCGGGCCGGGGCCGGCCCCCGGTCCCGTGAGTTCGTCGACGCCCATGGCTCCCACCGTAGTTGGTCAACCGGCGGTCGCGGGATGCGGTGGGCGGGCAGCCAGCGTCACGCCGACCGCCACCGTCGCCGCCGCGGCCAGCCCGGCGGCGAACACCGCCCAGTGGCCCGCGAACGTGCACGCCAGGATCACCAGCGCGCCGGCCGGCAGCAGCAGCTGCTGCGCCACGCCACGCTTGAAGTAGCGGGCGTGCAGCAGCCACACCGTCATGAAGAACGTCGCGGCGGGGATGGTCACCGCCGCCGACGCGGCGGTGACCGACACGTGCGCCTTGCCGACCGTCTCCTCCACCGCGACCTCCAGCCCCGCGCCGACCGCGGCTGCCGAGGCGAAGATCATCAGGTGGCCGTAACCCCAGGGGATGGCCTGGCGGTTGGACCCCAGCCGCTCGTGCGCCGGGACGGCGAAGTAGATCCACCACGCGGAGAAGACGGTCAGCAGCCCGCCCGCGGCGATGGGCAGCAGCTCGCCGAGGGCGTCGTTCTCGTCGAGCGCGGACTGGACGGCCGTGGTGGCCGCGTGCATGGTCTCGCCGAGCACGATGAGCGTGAACAGCCCGTACCGCTCCACGATGTGATGCGGATGCCAGGCCGTCTGGTGATTGCGCTCCGCGATCACGGGGACGAGCAGCTCGCCCATCGCGACGATCAGGAACAGCCAGCGCCGCGAGCCCTCCGGAGCCGACAGCAGCGCGACCCACGCGGCCTGGCAGAGCATGAGCCCCACCGCGTACTGCACAGCGGTGCGCCGGGCGGGGCCGGAGGGCTCGGAGGCGGCAGCGCGCAGCCACTGGGCGGTCAGCGCCACGCGCATCACCAGATAGCCGACGACGGCGACGGTCCAGTCGTTGTCGACGAAGGCGCGCGGCACGCCCGCCGCGTAGACCAGGACACCGGAGATCTGCACGAGGGTGGCGATCCGGTACGGCACGTCGTCGCAGTCGTAGGCGGAGGCGAACCAGGTGAAGTTCATCCACGCCCACCAGACGCCGAAGAACACGTACAGGTAACCGACGACTCCCGTCGCCGCGTGGTTCTCGGCGACGGCGTGCACCAGTTGGAGCCCGGCCTGGGCGACGGCGACGACGAAGCACAGGTCGAAGAAGAGCTCCAGCGGGGTCGCGGTGCGGTGGCCCTCCTCCCGGCTGCGGGCCGTCATCCGCCGCAGCGGCCTGGTGTGATGGTGGTGAGCGGACCCGTTGTCCGGAGCAGGTGTGGACATCATGGGCAAAGCACAGCAGAACGGTCCGCTCGCTGATGGCCGGACGCGCGCGCCCGCCGATCCGGTCATTCCGTCATCTGTTGAGGCCCCCACTCACCCCCCTGTCCACCAAAACGGGCTCATCTGCGCAAACCGCCCTAGCGTGGCTTCGTGACCGAGCCGCCAGATGCCCCCGCCGTACCGGCGAAGCCGTCGGTGCCCCCGTCCGAGCCGCCGCCCGTGCCGCCGGTGCCTCCCGCACCGCCCTGGCGCGGCGACGGCGCCGGGCAGCCGCGCTCCGCTGCCGGCGGTTCGCCGAGACGTCACCCGAGCGCGCCGCGCTGCTCGACTGCCCCGGGGCGACGACCGCGGGCACGGGGGAGAAGCCATGAGCGAGGCGAATCAGGGAGCAGGCTCGCCGGACCTGAACCATGCGGGAGACTCGCCGCACGCGAATGATCCGCCCGGCGCGGCTGACGGCTCTTCCGGGACCGGTCCCGCCGGCCGGGCCGATGCGTCCGGCCCGTCCAGGCCGCCCGGCCCGCCCGCGCGGCTCGCGCCGGCGAGCACCGTCGTCGTGGGGCAGCTGTGGGGCCTGAGCGTGGTCGTCAACGAGTGGATGAAGAACGAGTGGATGAAGGGGGAGACGGGCACCGCCTGGGGTGTGGGCCTCCTGGCCCTGTCGTACGTCGTGGTCCTCGCGCTCTGGTCGCTGGACCCCGGAGACCGTTGACCGCAGGGGCCCCGGCCGCCTTACCCTGGAGGTATGAGCACCGCCCCCGCCCCCGGACCGCGAGATGCGAAGAAGCCCGGCCGGCAGCACTCCAAGCCGGAGCTGATCTTCGACGATCCGATGGACCAGCAATCCTCGGACGATACGGACCGCGGGTGGGGTGAGCGGCCTCAGGTCAGCGGTGACAGCGCCGCCGATCTCGCGCGCTTCCTCGACGAGAAGCCGCCCCACCACATCTGAGCCCTCGGGGCTCGCGGTTCCTGCCGTGTGGCTCGCGGTTCCCGCGGTGTCTAGCCGCGGTCGCCGGGTGCCGTAGCCCCCGCCGGGCCCCCGGTGTCCCCACCGCGCTGGGCGACAAGAGCGTCGCGGATCTCCATCAGGACCTCCAGCTCCGTCACCTCCAGCGTCTCGTGCACGCCTTCCTTCGCCTTGCGCTGCGCCTCGCGGCGTGCGAGGTACTTCGCCATGGGCAGCACCATCAGGAAGTACACGACGGCCGCGGTGATCAGGAACTGCAGGGTGGCGCCGAGCACCGATCCCCACATGATCTGGATGCCCTGCATCTCGCCGTCGACGACCTGGCAGGGGGCCTTCAGGCAGGAGCTGTAGGAGTCCAGGTTCTTCGTGCCGAACGCTCCGACGAGCGGGTTGATCACGCCCTTCACCACAGCGTTGACGATGTTGGTGAACGCGGCACCGATGACGACGGCGACCGCGAGGTCGATCACATTGCCACGCATCAGGAAGGCCTTGAAGCCTTCGAGCAGGCTCGGCTTCTTCTCGCTCACGAATGAGCCTCTTTTCACATGTGCGGTCGAGGGGGACAGTTGCGCAACTTACGGCAGCCCCCGGCTGTCCTGTCCAATCCGCACTCGCCGACAGGCGACCTGGCGACACGTCGGTACGAGTCGGCGTATCGAGCGTCAGCACACCGTCACCGCCAGTCGGGACGTCGCCCCGGCTCCGGCCAGCGTGGCGGCGGTGGTCCGTGGAACGGACAGTACGATCAACGCGCCGCCGCCGACGGGGTCCTCGCCCGCTCGCGGGATCGCGGCAACCCGGACTCCGGAGGCCACGATCTTCGCCGGCGAGGCCGCACCCGGCGGCGCATCGGCGGCTGCGATCACATCGACCCGGTCTCCCGGCCGCAGCAGCCGGACCGTCGCCGCGTCGGCGATCCGCACGGGAGCCGACACCAGAACGTCACCAGGACGGCTCTCACGCGCCGGAGCAGCGGCCGCCAAGGCCCCCGTGCCCGGGCTCGCTTGGCCATGCGGCCCCGACCCGCCGCCCGGATCGTCCGGGCCACGCGCGCCCGAAGCGGCCAGCGCCGCGGCCGTCACCGCCAGCCCGGCGGCCATCGCACGCCGCTGCCTGCGCAGCGCCCGCCGCAGCCGACGGCTGCCACCGCGCACCCGCAGCGGCGCGAACTGCGGCACACCCAGGGGCTCCGGAGCCGGTGACGACGCCATGGAGAATCCCGCCGGGACGGTGAACCGGTCGGCCGCCGGGAGGATGAACGGAACGGTCGGCGGAGCGGTCACCGGACCCGACGGGCCGGCCGGCGAGTCCGGTGACGCGTCCGGTGAAGGCGGCGCGGACGACACCCGCGCCGAGGCGGCGGAAGTGGCCGACGGCGTCGCGGAGCCGGCGAGGGAGTCGGGACCGGAAGTGTCGTCTGCGTCGGTGAGCGAGCCGGGAGCGGAGGCGGAGCCGGGGGAGGAGGAACCGGGACCGGAAGAGGAGTCCAGGTCGGTGAGCGAGCCGGGACCGGAGGAGGAAGAGGAGCCGGGACCGGAAGAGGAGTACAGCGACATGCCGAGCACCGCCTGTCATGAGGCATGGACCGGGCCTGCTGCCCGTGTCCGACCGCTCCTCACGATCCACTTTCCGGCCCCACCCCGCCGAAGCCTGTGGACAGCCCCCGGCTTGTGGACAACTCGGCAACCCCTGAGGGTGATTACGGCAGTTCGATGCCCGGATCGACCCCCGCCAGCGCGTTCCCGCACGTGCAGTTGCGGTCTTCGTTCGCCGGCAGCGCGGCCACCGCGTCGAACAGCACGGTCCGCAGCCGGTCCACATTGGCGGCGAACACCTTCAGGACCTCTTCGTGGGAGACGCCCTCGCCCGCTTCCGCCCCCGCGTCCAGGTCCGTGACGAGGGTCATCGACGTGTAGCAGAGCTCCAGCTCACGGGCCAGCACCGCCTCGGGGTGCCCGGTCATGCCGACCACCGACCAGCCCATCGCGGCGTGCCAGCGCGATTCGGCACGGGTCGAGAAGCGCGGCCCCTCGACGACCACCAGCGTGCCGCCGTCCACCGGCTCCCAGTCGCGTGCGCGCGCCGCCTCCAGGGCCGCCTTGCGCCCCCGCGGGCAGTACGGGTCGGCGGGCGAGACGTGCACGACGTTCGGCACCTCACCGGACGGCAGGGGCAGCCCGTCGAAGTACGTCTGGGCCCGGGACTTCGTGCGGTCCACGAACTGGTCGGGCACGAGCAGGATGCCCGGGCCGTACTCCGGCCGCAGGCCGCCCACGGCGCACGGTCCGAGCACCTGGCGCACGCCCACCGACCGCAGCGCCCAGAGGTTGGCCCGGTAGTTGATGCGGTGCGGCGGCAGGTGGTGGCCGCGTCCGTGGCGGGGCAGGAAGGCCACCTTGCGGCCGGCGATCTCGCCGAGGAACAGCGAGTCGCTGGGAGCGCCGTAGGGGGTGTCGACCTGGATCTCGGTGACGTCGTCCAGGAAGGAGTAGAAGCCGGAGCCGCCGATCACGCCGATCTCGGCGCGGGCGGAGCCGGAGCCGTCAGGAGAACCGGAACCGCTGTCGGAGCCTGCGTTCGGGTGCGCGTTGGTCGCCATGGCGATCACAGTAGCCGGACGCGGAAACGCCAAGAACCCCACCGTGGCCACTGCCACGGCGGGGTCCGCGCATCGTGAGGATCAGGCGGCGGAGCCGGAGGCGCTCGAGGCGCTCGTCGAGGAGGACGAAGCGGAGCTCGACGACGAGGTCGTGGTCGAGGACGACTTGGACTCGGACGACTTCGACTCGGACGACTTCGAGCTCGACGAGGCAGGCGAGCTGCTCGACGACGAGCCACGGCTGTCGTTGCGGTAGAAGCCGGAGCCCTTGAAGACGATGCCGACCGCCGAGAACACCTTCTTGAGGCGTCCGTCGCAGCTCGGGCATACGGTCAGGGCGTCATCGGTGAACTTCTGCACCGCCTCGAGGCCCTCGCCGCATTCGGTGCACTGGTACTGGTAGGTCGGCACTTGTCTTCCTCCTGGCACTCTCACTCGATGAGTGCTAACGACGATCCATAGTGACGTATTCCGCTGGATCAGTCCACCGTCACCGGCACTCGGTGACCGATCCCACGTGCGGCCACCCGCCCGCCCGCCGTCGGCGCGAGGCGCGACCGCAGTGCCAGCAGGGTGGCCAGCGCCAGTCCCGTGGCCACGAGCGGGACGACGAATCCGGCGCTCGCGCCGTAGCCGTCGGCAAGCCGTCCGGCCACTGTCACGGCCGCCGCCTGCCCGAGCGCCACCGCGCCCGTCAGCCAGGTGAAGGCCTCGGTGCGGGCGGACGCGGGCACCAGCGACTCGACCAGCGTGTAGCCGCTGATCAGGGCCGGTGCGATGAACAGGCCGACGACCAGGCCGAGCGTGCCGAGCAGGGCCACGGAGTGCACCGTCCACAGGAGGGACGCGGCGACCGTGAGCGCCGCGTAGCCGACGACGAGCCGGCGGCGCGGTCCGCTCTTCCAGGCGACGGCTCCCACGGTGATGCCGGCCAGCATGTTGCCCGCGGCGAAGAGACCGTAGAGCAGACCGTTCATGCCCGGCTGCCCGATCTCCTCGGTGAAGGCGGTCAGCGAGACCTGCATGCCGCCGAAGACCGCGCCGATGCCCAGGAACGCGACGGCGAGCACCCGCACGCCGGGTACGGAGAGCGCGGACGTGCGCTCCGCACGTATCTCGGCGCTCTGGTGGCCGTGAGCAGGCTGGGTGCGGCGCTGGGCCGCGAACAGCAGGCCGCCCGCCAGCGTGAGCGCCGCCTCGGCGATCAGGCCGGCGGCGGGGTGCACGCCCGTGCACAGGGCGGTGGCGAGGACCGGGCCGACCACGAAGGTGAACTCGTCCGTCACCGACTCGAAGGCGGCGGCGGTCTGCATCAGGGGCGAGCCCTGGAGCCGGGCGGCCCAGCGGGCCCGCACCATCGGTCCGATCTGCGGCACCGACGCGCCGGTGGGCACCGCGGCGGCGAACAGGGCCCACAGCGGAGCACCCGCGAGGGCCAGTGCCGTCAGCGAGACGACGGAGACGGTGTGCACCAGGACCCCGGGCAGCAGGACCGCGCGCTGGCCGAAGCGGTCGGCGAGCTTTCCGCTCTGCGGGGCGAACAGCGCCATGGAGACGCCGGTGACGGCGGCGACGGCACCGGCGGTGCCGTAGGAACCGGTCGTGTGCTGGACGAGCAGGACGATGCCGATCGTGAGCATCGCGAAGGGCTGCCGTGCAGCGAAACCGGGGAGCAGGAACGTCCAGACTCCGGGGGTGCGGAGCAGCTGTCCGTAACCAGGACGCCTGCCAGAAGCGACCGTGGACGCCACGGCCCCTTGCCTTTCTGCCGCCTGGTAGCGCTCCCCTGGGTGTCGGGAGCCGCCGAGAGCTGTCCTCTTGCGCGGAACTGCGGTAGATACCGGGGTCCGCTCGGGGGACGCCGCGGCCGCCATACGGTCGCGCCAGCTCTGCGTCAGGCAGAGTTGGTCGATCAGTGTGCCTTCATGGTACAGGGATTCCTGCCATGACCACCTGGGAAATGGCAGAGATCACCCTGTCTATTCCTGGGTTTGAACAGCTCCTGGCCGCGAAAGGCTGCGCAGTCGACGGTCCACCGTCACCTGGAGCCGCCTCCGGTGCCCAGCCAGCCGGCCAGCTTTCCGCCCTGGCTGACGGCCCTGAGCCGCCGCTCCGCGGCGTCCCTGACCGGATCGGTGGCCACGACCAGCAGCTCGTCGCCGTGCCGCAGCACGGTCGACGGCAGCGGCACGAAGGTCTTGCCCTCGCGCACGACGAGGGTGACCGCCGAGCCGGAGGGCAGCCGCAGCTCGGCGACCTCCACGCCGTGGATCTTGGAGCTGTCCGGGATGGCCACCGACAGCAGATGCCCGCGCAGCCGCTCCAGCGGGGCCGACTCGACGCCGAGATCGGCGGCCTCGGAGGGGTCGCCGAGCCGCAGTGCCCTCGCCAGCCACGGCAGCGTCGGGCCCTGGACCAGGGTGTAGACGACGACCAGCACGAAGACGATGTTGAAGATCCGGTCGTTGCCCTCGACGCCGGAGACCATGGGGATCGTCGCGAAAATGATGGGCACGGCGCCGCGGAGGCCGGCCCAGGACATCAGCACCTGCTCCTGCCACGGGATGCGGAACGGCATGAGGCTGACGAGGACTCCCACCGGGCGGGCGAGCACCGTCAGCATCAGGCCGACCACCACCGCGGGCCAGAAGTCCCGCAGCAGCTCGTGCGGCGTCACGAGCAGTCCCAGCAGAACGAACATGCCGATCTGCGCGATCCAGCCGAGGCCCTCGGCGAAGCCGCGGTTCGCGGGCGCGTGGGGCAGCTTGGAGTTGCCGAGGATCATGGAAGCGAGATAGACGGCGAGGAAGCCGCTGCCATGCGCCATGGCGCCGGCCGCGTAGGCGACCACGGCGATGGCCATGACGGCGATGGGGTACAGGCCGGACGCGGGCAGTGCGACGTGTCGCAGCCCGAAAGCGCCGAGCCAGCCGACGGCCAGTCCGACGAGCGCGCCGATCGCCAGTTCCAGCGCGATCTTCCCGACGAGGGTGTACCAGTGGTCGATCGGGCCGGCCGAGGAGAAGGCCACGACCAGAATGACGACCGGGGCGTCGTTGAAGCCGGACTCGGCTTCCAGGGCGCCTGTCACCCGGGCCGGAAGCGGCACCTTGCGCAGGACGGAGAAGACCGCCGCCGCGTCCGTGGAGGACACGACCGCTCCGATGATCAGCGCCTGTCGCCATTCCAGGCCGACGAGGTAGTGAGCGGCCGTGGCCGTGATGCCCACGCTCACCGCGACGCCGACCGTCGACAGCGCAGCGGCCGCGGGCAGCGCGGGTTTGATCTCCTTCCACTTGGTGCCGAGGCCACCTTCGGCCAGGATCACCACAAGTGCGGCATAACCGATCACCTGCGTCAGTTCGGCGTCGTCGAAGTGGACGTCGAGCAGGCCGTCCTGGCCAATCGCGATCCCGATCCCGAGATACAGCAACAGGCTGGGCAGCCCGCTGCGGGACGAGATGCGCACCGCCGCGACGGCGATGAGCAGGACGAGCGAGCAGATGAGCAGGAGTTCGTTGAGCTGGTGGACAGTCAGTGGCCGATCCTTCCCCTCGCGCCCTCATGCCGGGATCTTCGTACCGGCGGCGACACTTCGTTACCTTACCTAATCTTTAACGTTTCCTTGATGGCGCGATGATCTGTTTGTCCGACTGCGAGGACGGCCTTGTGGATACCGCGTCTGGGCCGGTGGGGCGCTGCGCCTAGAGTTGCCTCAGCATTCCCAGGACCACCCTGCCCCTCGAAGGACAGCGATGCCCGCCAACACAACCGCCTCTTCCCCCAAGAAGAAGAAGGGGCGACGCGCCCGACTGCTCGTGCTCGTCCTGGTGCTGGCGCTCGTCGCGGGTGTCGGTTACGGGGCCTACTGGAGCGTCAGCACGGTTCGCGCCTCGTTCCCCACCACCAACGGCACGATCGAACTCGCGGGCCTCGGCGGCCAGGTCGAGGTCAAGCGCGACGACAACGGCATTCCGCAGATCTATGCGGACAGCGACGAGGACCTGTTCCGCGCCCAGGGCTTCGTCCAGGCGCAGGACCGCTTCTGGGAGATGGACGTCCGCCGGCACATGACGGCAGGCCGGCTCTCCGAGATGTTCGGTTCGGGGCAGGTCGAGACGGACGCCTTCCTGCGCACGCTCGGCTGGCGCAGGGTGGCACAGCAGGAGTACGACACCAAGCTCTCGCCCGAGACGAAGAAGTACCTCCAGGCGTACGCGGACGGTGTCAACGCGTACCTCAAGGGCCGCTCGGCCGAGGAGCTGTCTGTCGAGTACGCGGCCCTGGCCTTCACCAACGACTACAAGCCCGAGCCGTGGACGCCGGTCGACTCCGTGGCCTGGCTCAAGGCGATGGCCTGGGACCTGCGCGGCAACATGCAGGAGGAGATCGACCGCTCGCTGCTCACCAGCCGGCTCAGCGAGAAGCAGATCCGCGACCTGTACCCGCCGTACCCCTACGACCGCAACGAGCCGATAGTGCGGCGGGGCGGGATCGACCCGGCCACCGGCAAGTACGACCCCGCCGCCAAGCCCTCCGGCTCGGCGGGCGACGCTGCGGCGGGCAGCGGTTCCGACGGGAGCGGTGCAGCGCTCGGCGGCGCGGGCAGCGCGGCCGGAACCGGCCAGGGGCTGAACTCCCAGCTGGGCGCGCTCTCCGACACGCTCGACGCGATCCCCGCACTGCTCGGCCCCAGCGGCAACGGCATCGGCTCCAACTCCTGGGTCGTCTCCGGGGCCTATACGACGACCGGCAAGCCCCTGCTGGCCAATGACCCGCACCTCGCGCCTCAGCTGCCGTCCCTCTGGTACCAGATGGGCCTGCACTGCCGCACGGTCTCCGAGCGGTGTTCCTTCGACGTCGCCGGCTACACCTTCTCCGGCATGCCGGGCGTGATAATCGGCCACAACCAGGACATCGCCTGGGGCTTCACCAACCTCGGCGCCGACGTGACCGACCTCTACCTGGAGAAGCTCAGCGGGGACAACTATCTCGCCGGCGGCCGGGAGAAGAAGCTGACCACCCGCACGGAGGTCATCAAGGTCGCCGGCGGCGCCGACAAGACGATCAGGGTCCGTTCCACGGAGCACGGCCCGCTGGTCTCCGACCGCAGCGACGAACTGGCGAAGGTCGGCGAGCGGGCTCCGGTGTCCAACGCCGCACCCGACCGCGGCACCGGTTACGCGGTCTCCCTGCAGTGGACGGCCCTGCAGCCCGGCAAGTCGATGGACGCCGTCTTCGAGCTCAACCAGGCCAAGGACTTCACGTCCTTCCGCCGCGCCGCCCGCGACTTCGAGGTGCCCTCGCAGAACCTGGTCTACGCCGACACCAAGGGCAACATCGGCTACCAGGCCCCGGGCAAGATCCCGCTGCGCGCCGAGGGCGACGGCACGACGCCCGCGCCCGGCTGGGACCCGAAGTACAAGTGGGACGGCTACATCGCCTTCGACGAGCTGCCCTACGAGTACAACCCGGACCGCGGATACATCGTCACCGCGAACCAGGCGGTCGTCGACGCGAAGAAGTACCCGTACCTGATCACCGAGGACTACGGCTACGGCGCCCGGAGCCAGCGGATCAACGATCTCATCGAGTCGAAGATCCGGGGCGGCGGCAAGGTCTCCACCGAAGACATGCGCACCATGCAGATGGACAACAGCAGCGAGATCGCCAAGCTGCTGACGCCTTACCTGCTGAAGATCGACGTCTCCGACCCGTACGTCCGCGAGGCGCAGAAGCTGCTGGAGGGCTGGGACTACACCCAGGAACCGGACTCCGGTGCCGCCGCGTACTTCAACGCCGTATGGCGCAACGTGCTCAAGCTGGCGTTCGGCAACAAGCTCCCCAAGGAGCTCCGGGTCGAGGGCGAGTGCCTGAACGTGCGGCCCGCCGACAGCACCGCGCCGGACGACGACCTGACCGAGCGGGTGCGCGAATGCGGCCAGCGGGACGGCGACTCCGCGCAGCCCGACGGCGGCGACCGCTGGTACGAGGTGGTGCGCCGGCTGCTCAAGGAGGAGGACAACGAGTGGTGGCGCACGCCGGAGACGCGTACGGACGAGGCGACCGACACCCGTGACGGGCTCCTCGCCCGCGCCATGGAGGACGCCCGCTGGGAGCTGACCGCGGAGCTCGGCAAGGACGCCTCCAGCTGGACCTGGGGCCGACTGCACCAGCTGACGCTGAGGAACCAGACGCTGGGCACCGAGGGACCGGGCTTCCTGCAGTTCGTGCTCAACCGGGGCCCGTGGAACCTGGGCGGCGGCGAGGCCGCGGTCAACGCCACCGGCTGGAACGCGGCAGGCGGCTACGGCGTCGTGTGGGCCCCGTCGATGCGGATGGTCGTCACCGTCGGCGAGTGGGACAAGTCCCGCTGGATCAATCTGACCGGGGCGTCGGGCCACGCGTACAGCGCCCACTACACCGACCAGACCGACAAGTGGGCCGAGGGCGAGCTGCTCGACTGGGTCTACGGCGCCCAGGCGGTGGACGCCGCGACCGTCGACACGCTCAAGCTCGTCCCGCCGGGCGGGCAGGCCCAGTGAAGCGGCGCACCCCCTGAGGCGTGACCACGGCGTGGACGGGGTGGTCGTGCGGTTCCACCGGGACCCGCGCGACCACCTCGTTCGCGTAGAGGAGCACGACGAGGGCGGGGTCGGCGTCGGCCGCGGTGAGCCGGGCCAGTACGCGGTCGTACGAGCCGCCGCCGCGGCCCAGCCGCATGCCCTCGGCGTCGACGGCGAGCCCTGGCAGCAGCACGGCGTCGGCGCCGACGACGGCCGAAGGGCCCAGCCGCTCGCCGTCCGGCTCCAGCAGACCGCGTCCGGCGGGCACCAGGTGTCCGGGGCCGCGGTAGACGCCCCAGTCGAGGTCGTTGTCCGGAAGGAGGACCGGAAGCAGGACCCTCGTGCCGCGCGCGAGCAGGGCGTCGAGCAGCGCACGCGTGCCGGGCTCGCGCCCGACGGAGACGTATGCGGCGACGGTGCCGGCCTGGGCCAGCTCGGGCAGCAGCAGAGCATGCCGGGCGAGAGCGGCCGCCGCCTCGCTCGCGTCGTCGGCGGACAGAAGTCGTCGCGCCCCGAGGAGTTCGGCGCGAAGCACGGTCTTTCCGGACATTTCGTTGCCCATTGGTCGCCTGTAAACCTCTCGTATGCGCCTCTATGAGGATGAAGTTAACCGGAGCATCATCTTCCGCCCATATTCAGCGGATATGGTGCTCCGCATGACTCAGTCGCACTCCAGGATCAGCAAGGCTGTCATCCCCGCCGCAGGCCTCGGCACCCGGTTCCTGCCTGCCACGAAAGCCACTCCCAAAGAGATGCTGCCTGTGGTCGACAAGCCCGCGATCCAGTACGTCGTCGAGGAGGCGGTCTCGGCCGGCCTCTCCGACGTCCTGATGATCACGGGTCGCAACAAGCGTCCCCTCGAGGACCACTTCGACCGCAACTATGAGCTGGAGGAGGCGCTCTCCCGCAAGGGCGACGCCGGACGCCTCGCGCGGGTTCAGGAGTCGAGCGACCTCGCCACCATGCACTACGTGCGCCAGGGCGACCCGCGCGGGCTCGGTCACGCCGTCCTGTGCGCCGAGCCGCACGTCGGGGACCAGGCGTTCGCCGTCCTCCTCGGCGACGACCTGATCGACCCGCGCGACCCGCTGCTCGCGCGCATGATCGAGATCCAGGAGCGCGAGGGCGGCAGCGTCGTCGCGCTGATGGAGGTCGACCCGGCGCAGATCCACATGTACGGCTGCGCCGCGGTGAAGCCCACCGGTGACAGCGACGTCGTGAAGATCACGGACCTGGTCGAGAAGCCCGACCCCGCCGAGGCCCCCAGCAATCTCGCGATCATCGGCCGTTACGTCCTCGACCCCGCGATCTTCGGGATACTGCGTGAGACCGAGCCGGGCCGCGGCGGCGAGATCCAGCTCACCGACGGCATCCAGAAGCTCGCCGAGGCCGAGCTGTCCGTGGACGAGGCGGGACGCTCCGGCGGCCCGGTGCACGGGGTGATCTTCAAGGGCCGCCGCTATGACACAGGCGACCGTGGCGACTATCTGCGTGCCATTGTCAGACTCGCGTGCGAACGTGAAGACCTGGGCCCGGAGTTCCGGGACTGGCTTCGCAGTTTTGTGACCGAGGAGATGTAGGACCGTGAGCAGCACGATCTGGTCGGTTGACGACCACCTGGAGGACATCCTCGCCGCGATCCGGCCGCTCGACCCGATCGAGCTCCAGCTGCCGGACGCGCAGGGCTGTGTCCTGGTCGAGGACGTCACCGTCCCGGTCGCGCTGCCCCCCTTCGACAACAGCTCCATGGACGGCTACGCGGTCCGGGTCGCCGATGTGGCGGGTGCGAGCGAGGAGTTCCCCGCCGTGCTCACCGTCATCGGCGACGTGGCGGCCGGCAGCGGCGAGCTTCCCACCGTCGGCCCCGGCCAGGCCGCGCGCATCATGACCGGCGCGCCCCTGCCGCCCGGAGCCGAGGCCGTCGTCCCCGTCGAGTGGACCGACGGCGGCGCCGGAGGCGGGGCCGCGAGCACAATGCGCCCGGCCGGTGAGGCCCCCGAGGGCGCGAGCGGCGAGGTCCGGGTGCACCGGCCCGCCCAGGAGGGCGCCCATGTGCGGGCCTGCGGCAGCGATGTGCAGGCGGGCGATCTCGCGCTCGCCGCGGGCACGGTGCTCGGCCCGCCGCAGATCGGTCTGCTCGCCGCGATCGGCCGCGGCACGGTGCGGGTGCGGCCCCGCCCGCGCGTGGTCGTCCTGTCGACCGGCAGCGAACTGGTCCAGCCCGGCGAGAAGTTGGCCGAGGGGCAGATCTACGACTCCAACAGCTTCGCCCTGGCGGCCGCCGCCCGTGACGCCGGCGCGATCTCCTACCGGGTCGGCGCGGTCACCGACGACGCCGAGACGCTGCGCGCCACCATCGAGGACCAGCTGATCCGCGCCGACCTGCTGGTGACCACGGGCGGTGTGAGCGTCGGCGCGTACGACGTGGTCAAGGAGGCGCTCGCCTCGGTCGGCGACGAGGACGTGCCCGGCAGCGGGATCGACTTCCGCAAGCTCGCGATGCAGCCGGGCAAGCCGCAGGGCTTCGGTTCCATCGGCCGCGACCACACGCCTCTGCTGGCCCTGCCCGGCAATCCGGTGTCCAGCTACGTGTCCTTCGAGCTGTTCGTCCGGCCCGCGATCCGCACACTGATGGGCATGCCGGACGTGCACCGCCCGAAGGCCAGAGCCGCACTCAAGGCGGACAAGGCGCTGTCGTCCCCGGCCGGCAAGCGACAGTTCCTGCGGGGGACGTACGACGCCGGAGCGGGCAGCGTCACCCCGGTCGGGGGCTCCGGCTCCCACCTGATCGCGGCCCTCGCGCAGGCCGACTGCCTGATCGTCGTCCCGGAGACCGACACCTCCGTGGAGCCCGGCGCCGAGGTCGACGTGGTCCTCCTGGGGTGAGAGGCGCTGCGTGGCGGTAGCGTGTCTGCGCACACAAGGCCCTGAGGGGACCGGACCGGGAGCGCCGCAGCAGATGAGTACGCAAGGCAGGCTGACGCACATCGACGAGGCGGGGGCCGCCCGCATGGTGGACGTCTCCCAGAAGGAAGTGACCGCCCGCACCGCGCGGGCGACCGGGCGCGTCCTCGTATCGCGGCAGGTCGTGGAGCTGCTGCGCGGCGAGGGCGTCCCGAAGGGCGACGCGCTCGCCACGGCCAGGATCGCCGGGATCATGGGCGCGAAGCGCACGCCCGACCTGATTCCGCTCTGTCACCCGCTCGCCGTCTCGGGCGTGAAGCTGGACCTGTCGGTCACCGACGACGCGGTCGAGATCGCGGCCACCGTGAAGACGACGGACCGCACGGGCGTGGAGATGGAGGCCCTCACCGCCGTCTCCGTCGCCGCGCTCACCGTCGTGGACATGGTGAAGGCGGTCGACAAGGCGGCCATGATCACGGACATCCGCGTCGAGGAGAAGACGGGCGGCAAGTCCGGCGACTGGACACGCGAGGGAGCACAGTCATGACCACCGCCGCCCACGCCACCGCGCCGTACCGGGCCCTGGTCGTCACCGCATCCAACCGCGCCTCCGCCGGGGTGTACGAGGACAAGGGCGGCCCGCTGATCGCCGAGAGGCTCACCGTCCTCGGCTTCGCTGTCGACGGCCCCCGCGTGGTGCCCGACGGCGACCCGGTCGGCGAGGTGCTGCGCGCGGGGGTGGAGGACGGCTACGACGTCATCCTCACCACCGGCGGTACCGGCATCTCGCCCACCGACCTCACACCCGACGTGACACGCGCGCTGCTCGACCACGAGGTCCCCGGCATCCCGGAGGCCATCCGGGCGTACGGGCGGGACAAGGTGCCCACCGCCGTGCTCTCGCGCGGTGTCGCCGGTGTCGCCGGCCACACCCTGATCGTCAACCTGCCGGGCTCCACCGGAGGAGTGCGCGACGGGCTGGCGGTGCTGGAGGGGGTCCTGCGCCACGCCGTGGACCAGATCCGCGGCGGGGACCATCCACGTCCGGCGGACCAGTCGTCACCGACGTCATGAACGTGACCTGGCCCGTGGTCCTCGCGGACGGCGATGTCGTCCTGCGCCCCATAAAGATGCGCGACCAGCGGAACTGGCGCGAGGTCAACCGCCGCAACCGCGACTGGCTGCGTCCCTGGGAAGCGACGATCCCGCCGCCTGCCCCGGGCGGCCCGGTCACGCAGCGCCCGACCTACCGTCAGATGGTCCGCCACCTACGGGCGGAGGCGAACGCGGGCCGGATACTGCCGTTCGTCATCGAGTACCGCGGGCGTCTCGTAGGGCAGTTGACCGTCGCCGGGATCACCTGGGGCTCCATGTGCTCGGGCCATGTCGGGTACTGGGTCGACCGGGACGTCGCGGGCCGCGGCGTGATGCCCACGGCGGTGGCTCTCGCCGTGGACCACTGCTTCCGTACGGTCGGGCTGCACCGGATGGAAGTGTGCATCCGGCCCGAGAACGCGCCCAGCCGCCGGGTCGTGGAGAAACTCGGATTCCGCGAGGAGGGGCTGCGGCCCCGCTATCTCCACATCGACGGTGCGTGGCGTGACCATCTTGTCTTCGCGCTGACGGTCGAGGAAGTCCCGGAGGGACTTCTGACCCGCTGGCACCAGGCACGACCTGGATCGGCACCCGGAGCACCCGGAACGGCATCCGGGACGGCACAGGAAATAAAATAAGTGTTCGAAATTGATCGCCGCCCGATGGTCACGGAACGCGAACTGGTCTGAGTAATCACAAAAAAAGTCGGTGATATCAGCCAGATCGTGCGACACACCGGGCCAATTGGCGGATGCCCTTGCGCGAATCCCTCTACGGTGTGATGCGTGAGCAGCAGCGGCCTCATCTACGCAGTCATCGTCGGGGCCTGGGCCGCCTACTTGGTGCCGATGTGGCTCCGCAGGCAGGACGAGCTCAACGAAGCCCGTCCCACGGAACGCTTCTCCACCGCCATCCGGCTGTTGTCCGGCCGGGCGGGGATGGAGCGCCGGTACGCCAAGGAGCTGCGGGAACGCGCCGCAGAGGGGCCCGAGCGCGACGTGGACCCGGATGCCGCCACGGACCGGCTGAGTTCTGTGGACGTCCGGGCCTTCGCCGCGCCCCGAACCGAAGTGCGCCAGGAAGCGTCGTCCGGCACGACCTCGGACGCCGACCCTCCGGGCCGTCCGCCGGCCCGGCGCCCGGCCCCGGGGCAGCGGCAGAGCCGCGCCGCCGTCGAGCGGGCCCGGCGCAGCAAGGTACTGGCCCGCCGCAGACGGACGACGTCGGTCCTGTTCGTCGCCTTCACCGCCGGTGCGGTGGTCGCGGCGGTCGGCGGACTCGGCTTCCTGTGGGCGCCGGGCGTCCCGGCCGTCCTGCTGAGCATCTACATCGTGCATCTGCGGACCCAGGAGCGGCGGCGCTTCGCGTACGTCATGGACCGCAGGCAGGCCGAGGCCGCGGCACAGCGGCTGCGGGAGAACCGGCCGCGCCGCCACCAGCCGCCCGCCGGCGCGCCGGAGCCCGACGAGGAGCCCGCGGCGCACGCCGAGCCGGAGCCGGCGCCGAGGCTCTCCCCGCAGGAGGCCGGGCGCCGGGCGCTGGTCGAGCAGACCGACCACGCCGAGTGGGTGGATCAGCAGCGCCAGCGCGGCCCGGCGACCGGCGACAGCTGGGACCCCGTTCCCGTGCCGCTGCCGACGTACGTCACCGCGCCCGTCGCCCCGCGTGCGTCGAGCGGTGTGGATGTCAGCGATCCGGAGACGTGGAGCGCGGCCCGCTCCTCGGCCGCGGAGCCGACGACCCCGGCCGCGCCGGCACCGACCGCGGAGCCGTCGGCGGGCCGGCGGTCTCCCCAGCCGCGCCGCTCCCGTGACCGCGGCCGCACGCCGCTCTTCGATCAGTACGCGGACGAGGACCGGCCGCGCGCGGCCAACGAGTGACGCCGCCCCGGCGGCATCCGTGACCAGGGCGGAACGGATTTCCAAGCACCCCGATCGGGATGCTAGAGTTTCACTCGTTGCAAGGGCCTGTGGCGCAGTCTGGTAGCGCACCTCGTTCGCATCGAGGGGGTCTGGGGTTCAAATCCCCACAGGTCCACCGCAGGGCCGTTCTTGAGACAGCTCCAGAACGGTTCACGAGATCCCGTCCGATCACTTCGATCGGACGGGATCTCGTCGTTTCGGCGCTTGGCGGGAGGTCTGGGTGCCGATTGCGGGGCGGTGTGGCGAGCGTGCTGCGCGTGCTTGCCTGTCTCTGGGCATGGGGAAGCACGCCGATCGCGGTGATCAGCGTGCTTCGGCGATGTGGGGTTGTTCCGCGTGGGCTCGGTCAACGGGCGGACGGCGGTGGCGGGCGTCCCGTGAGCAGGGCATGCGTCATATCGGGATCGGCGGGTGGTGGGAGGGGGCCGCTGGCGTCGAAGTCGGCGCTGGTGAGTTCGTCGGGGCCGTCGCGTTCTGCGAGCCAGGTTTCCAGGACGGCCACGTTGGCGACCGTGAGCATGCCGGCGAGGAGAAGCGCCTGGGTGACTTGCCCGGGGGCGAGCCGGTGTTGGGGGTTGGCAATGTCGAGTTTCCCGCTCTTGAAGCGCCCGTTGGCGCCTTCGTTGTGGCTGCGGATGGGCCGGTAGGCGTTGATCCAGGACGTGTGCAGGTAGTGGACGTCCTGGCGGTGCTTGGCCAGGCGCCAGTCGGCCGCCTCGGCGTCGGCGGGCACCGTGATGGAGCCCACGCAGCACACCTCGGGCAGCGTGTTCTTCGGTGGCGGTGCGAAGTGTTCGGCGTCGGGGATCTGGATGGTGGGGCGGGCCGCCGTGTGGGTGGTTCGGACCCGGGGTGTGCTGAGGTCGACGATCCGGGTGGGCATCGTGGCGGGGGTGCGGGGCCGCAGCCGGTCGGGGCGGGGACGTACGGTCGGTCAGGGCCCGGAGGAGCCACGCCCGCTGCCACCGAATCGCGCACGGCCCTGAGGCCCGAGGTCACGACGGTCGGCCGGACGTGCGTCTCTCGTACACTGTCACTCTCCGGCCGCGGACCTGCTCGTCGGCCACCGGTCGGAAGTACTCCCGAAGCGTGGAGATCTTGGTCCTGTCCCGCGCCGAACTCGCCGGCTTCGACGCGTCTTCTGCGTCGGTGACGAGAACGATGCGCTGCCGGGCGAGCATCTCGGTTCGGATACGCGCGGCATCCCACTCCACTCCCTTCAGCGTTCCGGAACGTCCCGGCGTCTCCTCCAGGGCGATGTCCTGCAGGCCCGTGAACGCGTGCGGGGAGACCAGCCTGGTGTCCCGCCGCGCTGCCGGGACGAACAGCACGGCGTCCCCGGACTTCTTCAACCGCTCCACCTGCGCCGCAGCTGCGAGAACGTCGTCCACGCGGCTCTGCGGCGAGCGCTTCGCGAGCGCCTGCGGAAGCAGGACGACCGAAGCGACGGCGACCGCGACGGGAAGGACCCAGCGCGCGGCGCTCCACGACCGCCGCTGCACCACTCCCACTAGCGCGCCAAGAAGGACACCGATCATCAGAGCCAAACCCAGCAGGCTGAACAGCACATACCGATCAACGAAAAGCGGCTTGAACAGTGAGAGCCCGACGAGACCGAGCTGCGGGACCGCGAGCAGGGGCAGCCCGACGGCCGCTGCCGAGAGCCGTCCCGCCCGGGGGTGGTCCAGCAGGGTCCCGACGCCGGCGATCGCAAGCAGGACCGCCGGCCCGATCAGCATGTGCCAGGTCAACGGCGGGATCCAGGACACCTGCCCGGACTGGGTACGGCTGAAGAGGATCAGTGGCATGACGCCTGCCGTTGCCGCCACGGATGCCGCGGTCCAACAAACCCACGTCCCACGCGTCGCTCGTGCCCACGCCAGGGTCGCCAGGTGCGCGGGCAGTATCAGCAACGAGAGCCAGTTCAGCAGGCCGCACACGAAGACCGTGCAGCCGTATGCGGTCCAGTACCCCCACCGGTTCCGTCCCCCCTGCAGCATCGCCACGAGCAGCAGCGTCGAGAGCCCGGCGCCCGCCGCCACCAGGGCGTACGGACGGCCCTCCTGAAGGTAGAACTGCACGGAGGGAAGCAGCCCGAACGCCATGCCTCCGCCCAGGCCCACCGGATTCCCGGAAAGCCGCCGACCGAGTTCCGCTACACATGCCGCTCCCGCCGCGACCGCCAGCACGGAGGGCAGTCGTAACACGGTGGTCGAAGGGCCGAAGCACTCGAACAGCGCGTGCATGAACAGGTAGTAGAGGGCGTGGACGACGTCGACGTGCTCCAGCATGTGCGTGATGTCGCCGGTGGACCGGAGGGCGACCTGCCAGGTTGCGGCCTCGTCCCGCCAGACACTGTCCTCCCGCGACAGCCCCCACAGGCCGAGCGCGACGGTCCACAGGAAAGGAATAAGCCAAACGGGAACACTGTGCTGAGAGCGGAGATCGGTGAATCTCGTCAAAGTCGGTCGCCCCCCGGCCAGCCAAATCCACGCAGTCGTTCGCAAGGTGTGGTGCTCGGCGTGAATCCGAATGACGGGCAGGCCGGCAGCGCGGTCGTGATCTTACCGGCAAGGATTGCCAGCCCCGAGCGAGGGGCCTCGCGGAACGGTCCAGCGGCGTCAACTTCCGTGCCTGAACGGGGCGGTGAGGTGGGGGACGGTGGTGGGTGCGGGCCGGGACTCCGCGCGGGGCAAACGATTTCACGCCAAGAGGGATTCGAGCTGGCGTAAGAGCGAGAGGTGCGACGTAAACGGATCCAAGAATTCCGGTGTCGACTTCGTAAGGCCGGACTGGAATGGCCGACTATGGCGTCGCTGTATGGCGGAAATGCGACGGTGATCCAGGTCACTTCAATCGGTGTTGACGACTTGTTGAGTCATTGGCAAAGATCTCATCTCGGCAAATTGATCACCACGTAAGGGGAAGCGTTCATGAAGAAGAGAAGTGCCCTGAAGGCCACGCTCGCCTCCGCGGCGCTGATTATGGGAGCGGCCGCTCCGGCGATGGCGATCACGGTGGACGTCGGCGGCGGCCGGTGGACCTACGACCAGGGCGCGAACAGCGCCTGGTCGAACTACTACCACTCGGCCAACAGGCACGCGTCCTCGGTAAAGATAGGCGCCAACATCTTCCGGAGCGGCTGCACTTCGGCCGGTAGCTGGTCGCTGGCGTCCGGCGGCAAGAACGGTGGTGCAATCAGCTGGTACTACGACCCCAGCTGCTGATTCCGCCCACGCTCAGATCGTGAGGGTGTGCAGCCGGTAGGTTTCGCTGAGTAAGCCGAGACTCCGGTCCGACGCGGCTGCGGGTGTGAGGTTCTGCTGCTCGCCCGCAGCCGCGTCACGCTGCTCTTTGTTCACCTGACATGCAGGACTCCCTGGAACTCCGAAATAAGATGGGCAATGCTGCAGCGAGGTATTAGGTTCGTTCACGTCGTCGTACTGGCTTTCTCCGCCCTCCTTGCCTTCCTCTTCATGCGAGGGCTCGACGAGAGCCGAGTTCTGGGAAGTGCCGCCCTGGTCGACGTGATCGACTCGGATGGCTCGGTGAGCTCCGCGCGCGTCGTGGACGTCGTCAAGTCGGTCGCGGCCGAGAGCCGAGTCGGTGTGGCCCGCGAGGTGCCGGATCTGAGGAACCCCGAGGGGCTCCGGCATCTGTACCTCGCTACGGGAGACCGTGGATCGGCGACGGGGGCGTGGCTGGACGAGGGTTACCCGTCCTTCAGTCGGAACGTCGAGACCCGTGTCCATTCCATATCCGAGATCGAACACCTCGATCCCCGCGGCGCTTACCACGTCTTCGGGCCGCCAGAATCCGTTGACGCCCTGGTCGGCGAGTTCGGCAAGCTCGGGCTCCGTGTGAACGTGGCCTACCCGCTGTCCTACGCGACGCTGGCGACCGACTACTCCGGCGATCCCCTGCCCTGGTCCCTGGGCGTCATGGCCCTTGCCGTTGTGACCCTGACCGGGGCGAGTGTGTTGCTCCGAGCGAAGACGTATGCCGTCCTTCGCCTGCAGGGCATGTCGTACACGGACATCCTGATGCGCGATCTGAGGCAGACAGCGGGCTTCTGGCTCGTCTCCTTCGGTGGCGTGGTGGCGGTGACGCTCAGTGCTCTCGGTCTCTACAACGGCTGCGCCAGACTCGGTCTGTTCGCCTCGATCGCCCTGGGAATCGCTGTCCCGCTGACCCTCCTCGTGCTCGGCTCCCACGCCGCAGTGCTCGCGCTCGTCTTCCGGGTCGGAATCCTTTCGTCCCTGAAGGGTGAACTGCCCTCGCGAGCGGCGACCATCAGCCTCTACGTGGTCCGCGTGCCGGCGCTCCTCCTCGCTCTGAGCATCGCGTTGAGCGTCGCCATGGCCGGCCAGAACGTTCTGAAGCGGCAAGAGAACCGCGACGTCTACCGAAGCGTGGGGGATGCCGTCTCGATTCGTCTCAGCGGTGCGTTCGCCACCCGACTTGACGAATTGGACCGAAAGGTGGGGCCGTGGCTCCGGGCGGCGGATGCGAGAGGCGAGATCGTCCTAGCCGGCCGAGGGGATCTCCAGATGACGGCACCGGATGCGAACCTGCCAGCGGGCGAGATCCTCATCGTCAACGAGACCTACGTCCGGGAGCAGCCGGTTCTCGACCAGGACGGCCGGCGTTACGTCCCCGCAGCAGGCGCCACGAGGACCTCGCAGCCCCGCCCCGTACGCGTGATCATTCCCGCGTCCTACGCCCCGCACACGGAAGCGATCACCAAGGCGGTCTCCAAGAAGCTCGACCCGGGGCTCAGCCGGAACATCCCCGTCGAGACGCTTGGCGCGAGGAATGGACAGCGACTCTTCGGGTACAACACCGGCGCCCTGGTTTACAGCTCGGCACACCCTGCGAACGAGGACAGATCGCTGATGCGCGATCCGATCGTGGTCGTGGTCCCGAACGGGTCGGACTTCCTCACCGATGACGCCTACGCCACCTTCGCAACTCAGGAAGGCGTCATTTTCCCCGACCCCGACGACGTCCTCAACGCCATCGCGTCGGAAGGGCTGCAGGACTATGTGTCGTCCGTCTCCCCGGTCGGGCAGCGGATCGCAACGGAGCTGAGGGACGCGGTCGGCGACTTCCGGCTGCAGATGTTCAACCTGGCCCTCGCGGTGGCGGTGCTCCTGGTCGCTGGGGTCGGAATCTGCATCATCTACACGAGGAAGAACGCCCAGGCCATCTTCGTGCGTCACATCAGTGGCTGGACGTTTGCCGCATCCCATCGCTTCATTCTTGCGGTGGAGGCGGCCATCGCGATCGTCTTCGCGGTACGGATTCCCATCGAGGTGTGGCAGCAGAACCGGGAGATCGCCGAGTTCACCGCGGCAGGCCTGCCGGCCCCCTTCCCTCCGTTGCGCGTCGAATTCGCGGAGCTGACTGTCATCGCTGGCCTTGCCGTGGTCGAACTCGCCGTGATCCTCCTCGCTCTGTCGGCGTTCCACAGCCGGATCGTGAAGGAAGGCGCATCCGAGGCGTGACTTCTCGAGAACCGAAGCAACCCCCATCCAGCCGGAGTGCACTTGTGATTGACGTCGAGGGACTGTCGAAGAGTTTCGGCGAGCGAACGCTGTGGCGCGATGTCAGCCTGACGGTCGGTCGTGGCGAAATGCTCGCCCTCATCGGTCCGAGCGGCTCCGGCAAGTCGACCCTCCTGAACTGCCTGGGGCTGCTCGACAGACCGAACGCCGGGGCCATTCGCCACGAGGGGAAAGACATCACACGTTTCGGCAGGCGCGAGGCCCGCCTGTTTCGCAGGGATGTTCTCGGCTACCTCTTCCAGGGGTACGCCCTCATCGAGAACGCCACCGTCGAGGAGAACTTGGAAGTGGCGGTGAAGCCGCGTCGTGCGCTCCGGGACAAGGCCGGCCCGTCCCTCGCGGAAGCACTGCAGCGCGTCGGGCTGGCTGGGCGGCACAAGGAGAGGGTCCACCGCCTCAGTGGTGGCGAGCAGCAGCGTGTGGCTCTCGCCCGTCTTATCGTCCAGCAGCCGACGCTCGTCCTCGCGGACGAACCGACCGCCGCTCTGGACCGTGACAACACCGGCATGGTTCTGGACTCGCTACGGGAAATGAGCCGAGCCGGGTGTGCAGTAGTGATCGCCACACATGACGAAACCGTCCGTGATGCCTGTGACAACGTGTTCGCCGTGGGAGCGCCGCTCGCGTCCAAGTGAGTCTGACAGTGGGAGAGACGTCGGTTGCCGGCGGGGTGGGAAACGATCTCTGCCGGCTTGGGAAGCGATCTTCGTACGCTTCTGGAATGCCTGGTCAGGGGTACTCGTGAACACCCCACCGCAGCTGAGAGCCCCGATCGGAGAGATCCGATCGGGGCTCTTCGGCGTTCCGGGGGAGCCCTTGGGGCCGTCGGTACGGCGGGTGTGGCGTATGTCTCTTCCGTCGCCGACAGCCCGGGGAGCGCCGCGGACTACCGGGGGTCGAGGCGGGGCGGGACCCAGGCCGCGTGGCGCAGGATCGCGCGGACCGTCGCGCCGGCCGGGGCCAGGCGCAGGGCCGCGTTGCGGGCGGCCACCGCGACGGGATGGGCCAGTTGCTCGCCCATGCGGCCCGCCCGGCGTGCGGCGCGTGCCACCGACTGGGCGCGCGGGCGGCGTTCGGCGTCGTAGCGGTGCAGGGCCGCGTCGATCGAGGGCTCCCCGGCCAGCGCGGCCGCGAGCGTGACCGCGTCCTCCAGCGCCTGGCAGTCGCCCTGGCCGAGATGAGGGGTCATGGCGTGGGCGGCGTCGCCGAGGAGGGCGACGCGGCCGGAGACGAACGACGGGAGCGGGGTGCGCAGTTCGGCGATGTCGTGGTGCAGTACCGCCTTCGGTGCGGTCGCGGCCAGCAGGGCCGGGATCGGGTCGTGCCAGTGCCCGAAGCGGCGGCGGACCTCGGCGAGCGGGTCGGGATAGCGGACGCCGGCAGGGGCGTTGAGGACGGCGTGCCACTCCACGCGGCCGTCCGCGAAGCGCAGGTGGCCGAACTCGGCTCCCCTGCCCCAGGTCAGCTCGAAGTCGCCGCCGACCTCGACGGGCCGTTCGGTGATGGCGCGCAGAACCGTGGAGCCGCTGTGCACGTGGCCGGGCGCCGTGGGGAAGAGCCGGCCGCGCAGCCTGCTGCCCACGCCGTCGGCGGCGACGACCAGGTCGGCCGCCAGTGTGGTGCCGCCGAAGGCGACACGCGGGCGGGCGGGGTCGGCGAGGTCGAGGGCGGTGACCTCGGCGCCGGTGACCAGGGCGCCCGGGGCGAGTGCCGCCCGCAGCACCGCGTGGAGGTCGCTGCGCGGGATGCCCGCGATCGGCGCGCCCAGGGCGCGTTCGAGGGCGGCGCCGTCCATCTCGGCCAGCAGGCCGCCGCGCGGCGTGCGGGTGCCGCCCGTGAGCTGGCGGGCCGATGCCGCGCGGACGGCGTCGCCGACGCCGAGCGCGTCGAGGGCGCGTATGCCGTTGGCCGCCAGCGAGATGCCGGCGCCCGCGTCGTCGAGCACGCGGGCACGCTCGACGACCGTGACGCCGAAGCCGACGCGCCGGAGTCCGATCGCGGCGGCGAGACCGCCGATCCCGCCGCCGACTACGCAGGACGGTCACGCTGCTGGCCTGCGTGGACGGGCTGGTCTTCGACCGGCTCGTGAACAGCGACCAGGAGGGGGGACTGGACCGGGAGGTCGGGGACCTGCTCGCGGTGGCGCTGGGGCGCACGGCCGCCGGAGGGTCGTGAGCCGGGGGCTGCCGGGCCCCGCGCGGCCGGACCGTGAGCCGGTCCGGCCGCGCGGGGCAGGGGCTCAGGAGACCTGTGCCTTGTCGTAGACCGCCTTGGCCTCGTTGCCGAAGTACGGGCCGAACATCCGGTTGGGCAGGAAGGTGTACCCGAAGCTGTTCACCGAGACCTGCAGGCCGGTGCCGGTCGCCTCGCTGAACGAGGTGAACCATGGACCGCCGCTGGAGCCTCCGGTCATGTTGCAGCCCAGGCTGTGGTCCTGCGAGAAGAGGAAGTCCTTCGAGCTGTTGCCGCTGCAGTGGATCAGCTTGCTGCCGTCGTACGGGGCGGCGGCGGGGAAGCCGAAGGCGTACATCGCCTTGTTGTAGCCGCCGTTGAACTGCAGGCCCTGCGCGCCGACGGTCTGCGCGAGCGTCCTGCCGTTCAGCGGGGCGACGACGGCCGCGCCGACGTCGTAGTTGATGTCCTCGCTCGCCGCCCACTGGTCGGTCGCCAGGGTCCTCGTCGCGCTCCATTGCCCGTACGGGGCCTGGCCGTTGTTGTACGCGGGGACGAAGACCCAGTTGGTGTGCCAGGAGCCCTGGTACTTCACGCAGTGGCCGGCGGTGATGACCGTGCTGCCGTTCTGGCTGGTGACCGAGTTGCCGGAACAGGACGCCGTACGGCCCTGGAAGGTGAAGAACACCCGGCCCGACGTCTTCACGACGGCGCCGCCGCCGGTCCAGGGACCACCGGGCTGCGGGAACGCGGTCGGCGCGATCACCGTCTTCTCGCCGCCGGGCTCGGGGGCCTTGAGCGAGCCGGGGACGGTGCGGATCAGGTCGAGCGGGGTGGCGGCGCGCATGCGCTCGGCGGTCCAGAAGCCGGTCGGCGCCTGCTTCGGGGCGAAGGAAGCCGGGGTGGAGGTGGAGGGAGGAGAGGGAACGGGGGCCGCGGCGGCGGAGGCGGCCGACAGGGCCCCGGCGAACAGGGCCGTGACGGCCAGCACGGCGCCGGCGATGGTGCGATGGCGTCTCACGCAGGTCTCCTTCTGCCATGCCCGCCCGGTGGCGCACGAGGGCGGGGTGGGGGACGAGGCGGTGCGGAAGGACGTGCGTGAGGCAGGGTGCCACGAAAGGCGCGGTTATGTCAGGAGCGCGTCAATGGTTTGGCCATGCACACGCTGCTCTCGTAGCAGCGGTAGTGGCCGAATTTCGCGCAGGGTTCGTAGCCGCTGGACCGGTAGAGCGCTATCGCCTCGGGCTGCATGTCGCCGGTCTCCAGGACCATGCGGATCCGGCCGGCGGCGCGGGCGTCCTCTTCCAGGGCGGCGAGGATGCGGCGGGCGAGGCCGAGCCCGCGGGCCTCGGGGACCACGTACATGCGCTTCAGCTCGGCGTCGCCGTCGGAGTACCCCATCGGGTTCTCGTCCTGGGTCCGCCAGCCACCGGTGGCCACGGGGCGCTCGTCGACGTCGTACGCGATGAGATACAGGCCACTCGGCCGCTCGAACATCGAGGCGTCGAGGGGGGTGGCGTCGCCCTCCCCGTCTCCGTAGCGCTCGATGTACTCGAGCTGCACCTGGTCGTTGAGTTTGACGGCGTCGGGGTGGTCGAACGCCATGGCTCTGAGCTGCATGCGGAAAAGCGTACGGGGGTGCGCACCGGAGCGGGTGCGGCGGCGGGATCGGTGCCGGTCCGCCGGCCGGGTCGGTAGGCTGCCGGAATGCTCACCGTGACCTCCGTGAATGTGAACGGGCTGCGCGCCGCCGCGAAGAAGGGCTTCGGCCCGTGGCTGGCGGGCTCCTCCGCCGACGTGGTCTGCCTCCAGGAGGTACGCGCAGAGGCCGGCCAGTTGCCGGCCGAGGTGCGCAGCCCCGAGGGGTGGTTCACGGTGCACGCCCCGGCCGCCGCGAAGGGACGCGCGGGGGTCGCGCTGTACACGCGGCGCGAGCCGGACGGGGTGCGGATCGGCTTCGGGTCGAGCGAGTTCGACGGCGCCGGCCGGTACGTGGAGGCCGACCTCCCCGGCGTCACCGTCGCGAGCCTGTACCTGCCCTCCGGTGAGGTGGGCACGGAGCGGCAGGACGAGAAGACGCGGTTCATGGACGAGTTCCTGCCGTACCTGAAGGAGCTGCGGGAACGGGCGGCCGCGGACGGCCGCGAGGTCGTGGTCTGCGGCGACTGGAACATCGCCCACCAGGAGGCCGACCTCAGGAACTGGAAGGGCAACCGGAAGAACTCGGGCTTCCTCCCAGAGGAGCGCGACTGGCTCACCCGGGTGTACGAGGAGGCCGGCTACGTGGACGTGGTGCGCGCCCTGCACCCCGGCCAGGAGGGCCCCTACTCGTGGTGGTCCTACCGCGGGCGGGCCTTCGACAACGACACGGGCTGGCGCATCGACCTCCAGGTGGCGACGCCCGGTCTCGCGCAGCGGGCCGTGAAGGCGTGGGTGGAGCGGGCCGCGACGCACGGCGAGCGCTGGAGCGACCACGCGCCGGTGAGCGCCGTCTACGAACTCTGAGCGGCGTCCGGGCGGCCGGGCTCGTCGTCCGGGCTGCCGGCGGGTGCCGGGTGCTCGCGGCTCTCGTGCTCCTCGCCCGGTGACGGCGTGCGCAGGCGCCGGTCCATCGCCATCGACAGCTCCGCGTCGACCACGCTCTTGGCCAGCGGGCGCAGGCGCTCCAGCTCGGACTCCGCGCTGTGCGCCGTGAGCATGTCGACGAACAGTTCCGCCAGAGCCTCCGCGTGCGTGCGGACCCGGCGGCCCGTCTCCAGGACCGCCGCGAGCGGCACGCCCTCCCGCACCAGCTCGGCCGAGACGTCCAGGAGCCTGCGGCTGATGTGGACGATCTCGTCGCCGTCGGTCGCCAGGTAGCCCAGCTCCAGCGCCTTGGCGAAGTTCTCCGGGGTGACCTCGCCCTCGAAGTAGTCGGCGAGGGCCTCCGGGGTGAGCCGGACCGGTGTCTCCTCGGTGGGTTCGCCCAGGCCGAGGACCTCGCCGACGTCCCGGCCGCTCTCGAACGCCGTGGCGAGGTCCGCGATGCCGTTGAGCGTGTGGCCGCGTTCCAGCAGTGCGGCGATCGTCCGCAGCCTGGCCAGGTGGTGTTCGTCGTACCAGGCGATGCGGCCCTCGCGGCGAGGCGGCTGGATCAGGCCGCGCTCGCGGTAGAAGCGCAGGGTGCGCACCGTGATGCCGGCCTCCTTGGCCAATTCCTCCATGCGGTACTCGCGTGCCTCAGTCACAGCAGAAGCCTATGTTGTACCGCCAGTAACTTGTGGGCCCCGACCCCTACCGCTCGGTATGCCGCTGCTCTACCCTCCCAACCATGCCAGTGATTGCTGGCAGTTTCTTTGCGGTACGGCGATCCGGGACGTTCAGCGGTTTCAGCGGGAGGCAGCGGCATGACCGAGCAGCACGAGCACGTACAAGTGGCGGTGATCGGATCCGGATTCGGTGGCCTCGGCGCCGCGGTCCGGCTGCGCCGCGAAGGCATCACCGACTTCGTCGTCCTGGAGCGCGCGGACTCGGTCGGCGGCACCTGGCGGGACAACGACTACCCGGGCTGTGCCTGCGACGTGCCCTCCCACCTCTACTCGTTCTCCTTCGCGCCCAACCCCGACTGGCCGCGTACCTTCTCCGGGCAGGAGCACATCCGTGCCTACCTGGAGCACGTCGCCGACACCTTCCGGCTCCGTTCCCATCTGCGCCTGAAGCACGAGGTGCTGATGATGCGCTGGGACGACGACGCCCTCCGGTGGGACATCGAGACCTCGCGGGGCCGGTTCACCGCGGACGTCGTCGTCTCCGCGAGCGGGCCGCTGTCCGACCCGAGGACGCCCGACATCCCCGGCCTGGACGGCTTCCCCGGCAAGGTCTTCCACTCGGCCCGCTGGGACCACGACTACGACCTCACCGGCAAGCGCGTGGCCATGATCGGGACCGGGGCGTCGGCGATCCAGATCGTGCCCGCGATCCAGCCCGAGGTGGGCCGGCTGACCCTGTTCCAGCGCACGCCCCCGTGGGTCATGCCGCGCATCGACCGCAGGATCTCCGGGGCCGAGCGCTGGCTGCACCGTCAGCTGCCGTTCACCGGGGCCGCGCGGCGCGGTCTGCTCTGGGGCATTCGGGAGCTCCAGGTCCAGGCGTTCACCAAGCGGCCGGGCGAGCTCGGGATCGTGGAGCGGCTGGCCAAGGCCAACATGGCCAAGGCGATCAAGGACCCGGCGCTGCGCGCCAAGCTGACGCCCTCGTACCGCATCGGCTGCAAGCGCATCCTGCTCTCCAGCACGTACTACCCGGCACTCGCGCAGCCCAATGTGGACGTCGTCGCGTCCGGGCTGACCGAGGTGCGCGGCTCGACCGTGGTCGCCGCGGACGGGACGGAGACCGAGGTCGACGCGATCATCTTCGGCACCGGGTTCCACGTCACCGACATGCCGATCGCCGAACGCGTCGTCGGCACCGAGGGGATCACGCTGGCGGAGGCGTGGAAGGACGGCATGGAATCGCTGCGCGGCGCCTCCGCGGCGGGCTTCCCCAACTTCATGACGATCATCGGCCCGAACACCGGGCTCGGGAACTCCTCCATGATCCTGATGATCGAGTCGCAGCTGAACTACATGGCCGACTACCTGCGCCAGCTCACCCTGCTCGGCGAGGGCAGCGTCCTCGCCGCCCGGCCCTCCGCCGTGCACGCCTGGAACCGGCGTGTGCAGGAACGGATGAAGCGCACCGTCTGGAACACCGGCGGCTGCACCAGCTGGTACCTCGACGCAGGCGGCCGCAACACCACCATCTGGCCGGGCACGACGACCGAGTTCCGCAGCGCGACGCGGCGGGTGGACCTCGCCGAGTACGAGGTGATCCGCGCCCGCAAGGTCCCGGCTCCCGCCGCTGCCGCTGCCGCGGACGCCCAGGTCGCGAAGGACGCGAAGGACGCGGAGGTCGTCGCATGAGCCGCCTGCTCCGCAACGCTCGGCGCACCGACGCGCCCCCGGTCGCCGACCGCGAACTGACCGCGCACTCCGCCGACGGCTCGCGCATCCACGTCGAGGTCCACGGCCGCGAGGACGCGCCGGCCGTGGTCCTCGCCCACGGCTGGACCTGCTCCACCCTCTTCTGGGCCGCCCAGATACGCGACCTCGCCGCGGACCACCGCGTCGTCGTCTACGACCAGCGCGGCCATGGCCGCACCCCGGCCGGGCCCGTCGGCACCGAGCGGCTCGCCGACGACCTGGAGGCCGTGCTCGCGGCCGCCCTCGCCCCGGGCGAGAGGGCCGTCGTCGCCGGACACTCCATGGGCGGCATGACGATCATGGCCGCGTCCCGGCGTCCCCGCTTCCGCGAGCACGCCGCCGCGGCGCTGCTGTGCAGCACCGGAGCCGCCCGGCTCACCGCCGAGTCGCTGGTCGTGCCGATGCGGCCCGGTCCGCTGCGCACCCGGCTCACGCACCTGATCCTCGGTGCGCGCGCCCCGCTCGGGCCGGTCACGCCGCTGTCCCGGCGCATCCTCAAGTACGCGACCATGGGCCCCGGTTCGTCGCCGGAGCGGGTCGACACGTGTGCCCGCATCGTCCATGCCTGTCCGCGGACGGCCCGCGTGGCGTGGTCGCACGTGCTCGGCGACCTCGACCTCGACGAGGGCGTACGGGCGCTGACCGTGCCGACCGTCGTGGTGGCGGGCACGGTGGACCGGCTCACGCCGCTGGTGCACGCCAAGCGGCTCGCCCTCGACCTGCCGCACTGCGTCGGGCTGGTGGAACTCGCGGGCATGGGGCACATGACACCGGTCGAGGCGCCCGAGGCGGTGACCGGGAAGATCCGCGAGCTGGCCGGCACGTACCTGACCACGAAGGAGGAGGTCGCATGAGCAGGAGCAGCCTGGAAGGGCAGGTCGCGGTCGTCACCGGCGCGGCGCGCGGCGTCGGAGAGCTGCTGGCCCGCAAGCTGTCGGCCCGCGGGGCGAAGGTCGCGCTCGTCGGCCTCGAACCGGACGAGCTGAAGCAGGTCGCGGCCCGCCTCCACACCGAGTGCGACCACTGGTACGCGGACGTCACCGACCACGAGGCCATGGCGCGGGTCGCGCAGGAGGTCAAGGAGCGCTTCGGCAAGGTCGACATCGTCGTCGCCAACGCCGGCGTGGCGGCGGGCGGTCCGTTCGTCGACTCCGACCCGGTGTCCTGGCGGCGCGTGATCGAGGTCAACCTGATCGGCAGCGCGGTGACGGGGCGGGCGTTCCTGCCGGTGCTGGTGGAGAGCCGCGGCTACTTCCTCCAGATCGCGTCGCTGGCGGCGATCACGCCGGCGCCGATGATGTCCGCGTACTGCGCGTCCAAGTCGGGCGTGGAGGCGTTCGCACACTGCCTGCGTGCCGAGGTCGGCCACCGGGGCGTGAAGGTCGGCGTCGGCTACCTGTCCTGGACGGACACGGACATGGTGCGCGGCGCGGACCAGGACGACGTGATGCGCGACCTGCGCAAGCGGCTGCCGTGGCCGGCGAACCGCACGTATCCCCTGGGTCCGGCGGTGGACCGCATCGTGGCCGGGATCGAGCGCCGCTCGGCACACGTGTACGCCCAGTGGTGGCTGCGGGGCATGCAGTCGGTGCGCGGCTACCTGCCGGCGGTCATCGGGACCGTCGGCCAGCGGGAGATGCGGCGGTTCGCGCCCAGGCTCGCCGACGTCTCGAAAGGCCTGGTGGGAGCGGGTGGAGCGGCGGACGAGTCGGCCCGCGCGGCGGGCGCCGTCACGAAGCCGGGGCGCCGCAGCTGATCGAAATGCGCGGTGTGTTCCTGCGTGCGAGGCTGGTCGAGGTCAGGGGGCGGCGGTCCCCTCGGGGGTGTGCCCGCCCCCGACCTCCTCATCCTTCCGGGAGTGACGTCTCATGGGTATGTCGGACCAGTCCAAGGAAAAGGCGCAGGAGAGCGCCGATCGGGCGCAGCAGAAGGCGCAGGGCGGCGGCCGGGGCGAGCGGCCGTCGAAGCGCGTGGGCCAGGACCGTGACAGGGAACCGCAGCGGGGGACGGGTCCCGACGACGCACGGGACGCGCAGGAGGCGATGCAGGAGGCCCTGGACCGGTTCAACCAGGACTACGACGCCTGACACGCCGCGTACACAAGAAGGCGCACCCGCTCCTCGCGGGTGCGCCTTCTTGTGTACGCCGGGGCGGCGGTCACCGCTCCCGCGGGGGCAGCGGCGGGCGGCGCAGGTCGGGTGCCGACGAGTAGTCCGGCGGGAGCGCCGCGGGCGCGGACTTCAGCATGTCCAGGGCCAGTTGGACCGCGTCGTCCATGTCGGTGTGGCGGCCCTCGGCCCAGTCCAGCGGGGTGCGCAGCGAGTTCAGGTCCGGTTCGACACCGTGGTTCTCGATGGACCAGCCGTACGCGTCGAACCACGCGGCGTTCATCGGCACCGTGATCACCGTGCCGTCGCCGAGCCGGTGCCGGCCCGTCATGCCCACCACGCCGCCCCAGGTGCGGCTGCCCACCACCGGCCCCAGGTTGAGGAGCTTGAACGCGGCGGTGATCATGTCACCGTCCGAGGACGTCGCCTCGTCGGCGATCGCGACGACCGGGCCGCGCGGCGCGTTCGAGGCGTACGAGACGGGCTCGGCGTTGCGGGTCAGGTCCCAGCCGAGGATCTTGCGGGTCAGCTTCTCGACCACCAGCTCGCTGATGTGGCCGCCCGCGTTGCCGCGCACGTCCACGATCAGCGCCGGACGCGAGACCTCCATGCGCAGGTCCCGGTTGAACTGCGCCCAGCCCGAGCCGCCCATGTCGGGGATGTGCAGGTAGCCGCACTTGCCGTCGCTCAGCTCGCGTACGACCTCCCGTCGTTTGGCCACCCAGTCCTGGTAGCGCAGCGGGCGTTCGTCGATCAGCGGAACGATCGCGACCCGGCGCGGATGCGCCTCGCCCTCCTCCGCGGCTTCCGCGGGCAGGAAGGTGAGTTCGACCGTGGTGCCGCCCGCCGCCGACAGCATCGGGTAGGGGCCCGCGACCGGGTCCACCGGCCGCCCGTCGACGTGGGTGAGGACCGCGCCCTCGCGGATGCCCGTACCGGCCAGCGGCGAACGGGCCTTGGAGTCGGACGAGTCGCCGGGCAGGATGCGCTTGACCACCCATCTGCCGTCGCGGCACACCAGGTTGGCGCCGAGAAGTCCCATCGCCCGCTGGTAGTGCGGCGGCCCCTCGTTGCGCCGTGCCGGGGTGACATAGGCGTGGGAGGTGCCCAGTTCGCCCAGCACCTCGCGGAGCAGGTCGGCGAACTCGTCGGGGGACGCGACCCGTTCGACCAGGGGGCGGTACTGCTCGAGGACCGCGTCCCAGTCGATGCCGCACATGTCCGGCTCCCAGAAGTAGTCCCGGATCAGCCGGCCCGCCTCCCCGTACGCCTGGCGCCACTCGGACGCCGGGTCCGCCTCGTGCAGGATGCGGCGCATGTCGAGATAGACCGTCGAGTCGCCGTCGCCGGTCTCCGTCGCGGGTACGGCCCGCAGCTCGCCCTCGTCGACGACCACCAGCCGGCTGCCGTCGCCGCTGACCGCGAACCAGTCGAGGTGGTCGACCAGTTCCGTCCTGCGCGCCTTGGACAGGTCGAAGTGCTCCAGCGTCGGACGCCCCGACACGTCGGCCGGGTTGGCGAACGTCTCGCCCAGCGCGCCGGAGATGGGCCAGCGCAGCCACACCAGGCCGCCGCCGCTCACCGGATGCAGCGCCGAGTACTTGGAGGCCGTGACCGGGAACGGCACGACCCGGTTCTCCAGGCCCTCGACCTCGACCATCGCCGTGTGGTCGCCGGAGTCCTCCAGCGGGTCGAGCCCGCCCGCGGCCGGCCGGCCCTCCGGTGTGAGCGCGAAGGGCGAGGGGGTGGCCGACGACAGCGGCACCAGGTAGGGGCGGCAGCCCAGCGGGAACGACAGGTCGCCGGTGTGTACGTCGTACACCGGGTCGAAGCCGCGCCAGGACAGGAAGGCGAGGTAGCGGCCGTCGCGCGTGAAGACCGGGTTCTCGTCCTCGAAGCGGCCGTTGGTGACGTCGACGATCGTGCGGGCCCCGGGTTCGGCGATGCGCGCCATCCTGATCTGGCGCAGCGAGCGGCCGATGCCGGGCTGCGACCAGGTCAGCCAGCCGCCGTCCGGCGAGAACGCCAGGTCCCGCACCGGCCCGTTGTCGGACCTGACCAGTTCGGTGACCTCACCCGTGCCCTCCTCCGACGCGTCGACCAGCAGCAGCCGGCCGTCGTGCGAGGCGACCGCGATCCGCTCCCCGTCCGGGTCCGGCGCCATCTCCAGCACACGCCCCAGCTCGCCCTGCGCCAGCCGCCGCGGCTCGCGGTCGCCGCTCGCGCGCGGCAGGTATGCGATCTCGAGGGCGTCGTCGCCTTCCGCGTCGGTGACGTAGGCGACCTGGCCGTTGCCGAGCATCGCCGGAATCCGCACCCGTACGCCCGGGGTGTCCACGATCGTGCGGGCGGGCCCGTCGCGGTGCGTGAGCCAGTACAGACTGCCGCGGACGCCCACCGCGCTCGCCCGGCCGGTCTCGTCGACGGACAGACCGTCCACGTTGCCCGCGGCCGGGACCTGGTACGTGCGCCGGCCGGCGCGCTGGCCCCCGAGCCGTACCTCCAGCTTGCGGGGGACGGAGTCCGGGGCGAGCGCGTCGACGATCCACAGGTCGCCGGCGCACTGGTAGACGATCCTGCGGCCGTCGCTGGAGGCGTGCCGGGCGTAGAACGCGTCGTGGTCGGTGTGGCGCTGCAGACCGGTCCCGTCGGGCAGGCACGAGTACAGGTTGCCGACGCCCTCGTGGTCCGAGAGGAACGCGATCCGGCCGCCCTCCTCCGGTGACCACCGGTCGGTTCCCGGCCCGCGGATGAACATCGGGCAGTCGAGGTGTCCGTCCAGGTCGGGCAGCAGCCGCTTGCCGTGGAGCCACAGCCGGCCGGTCGCCCCGCCCCGGTACCGCTTCCAGGCGGCGGGCTCGTGCGGGGGCTTGGCGGTGAGCAGCAGCGTGCGCCGCTCGCAGCCGGCGCCGCCGGCGTGGGACGGCCCGTCGGCCACGTCCGTGACGGCGATGTCGGCGACCGGGCCCCAGGGCAGGCGCCCGCCGGGCGCGCCGTCGGTGGGGACGCTGTAGGCCCAGGAGAAGTACGAGAAGGGCTGGCCGTGCGAGGACACGGCGAGGATCTGGCCGTCGGGCGTCCAGCCGCAGACCCGGGTGTCGGTCGAGCCCCAGTAGCTGAGCCGCCGTGCGGGGCCGCCGTCGACCGGCGCGAGATGGATCTCCGGATCGAGACTGCGCCAGTTCGTGTACGCGATGTGGCTGCCGTCGGGGGAGAAGCGGGGATGGCCGACTCTGGTCCGGTCGACGGTCAGCCGCCAGGCGCGGCCCGGCCGTTGACCCTCCGGGACGAGGGGCGCGACCCACAGGTCGTCCTCGGCCGCGAAGCACAGCAAGTCGTCGTGCAGGTGCGGGAAGCGGAGATACGCGGCGTCGTCACTCACCCCACCCATGCTTTCCGTGCCCGGGGGGCGCGGCAACTCGTGGAGCCGGACGATCGCGGTCCGGCGGGCGTGACCCAGCACACAAGCGAAACGGTTTCGTTTCGTTCGGCGCTCGGATATCTTCGATGTGTACGAAACAGTTTCGTTCGGCAGCGATCGAGGGAGGCCGACATGACGCGCAGCCGGCTCACCCCCGAGCGCGAGGCAGAGCTGTACGAAGCGGTGCTCGACCTGTTGCGCGAGGTCGGCTACGACGCCCTGACCATGGACGCCGTGGCCGGACGCACGCGGTCCAGCAAGGCCACGCTCTACCGCCAGTGGCGGAGCAAGCCCGAGCTGGTCGCCAGGGCGCTGAGGCACAGCAAGCCGGTGCACGTCGGCGACATCGACACCGGCACGCTGCGCGGCGACTTCCACGCGATGCTCGCCCGCACCGACGACTGCCGTATGGAGAAGGACTCCGCGCTGATGCGGGGTCTGGCCCAGGCGGTCCACTCCAACCCCGATCTGCACGAGGCCCTGCGCGAGCTGCTCATCGAGCCGGAGATCACCGGACTCGACGTGCTGCTGCGCCGGGCCGTGGACCGGGGCGAGATCAGGGCGGACAACCCCGCCCTGGGATACGTCCCGCACATGTTCCTCGGCGCTGTCGTCGCCCGGCAGCTCATCGAGGACCGCGCACCCGACCGGGCCTTCCTCACCGACTACCTCGACGCCGTGGTCTTCCCCGCCCTCGGCGCCTGACACGGCGGAGCCCCACTCCGCCGGCCTCCCCGGATCACCCGCACGATCCGCTCACCCCGCACCACCTGACGCGCGCCGCTCTCGTCGTCGGGCCGGCTCCCCTGCCCTGTTCACCTCACACACGGGAGTAGCCCTCGTGGCCACGTTCCTCTACACACTCGGACGGACCGCCTTCCGGCGCCGCCGTCTCGTCGCCCTGCTGTGGGTGGCCCTGCTCGTGCTCGCGGGCGCCGGCGCGGCCTCCGCGCCGACCGCCACGTCCTCGTCCTTCTCGATCCCGGGCACGGAGGCCCAGAAGGCCTTCGACCTGCTGGAGGAGCGCTTCCCCGGCGGCAGCGCCGACGGCGCCACCGCCCGGGTCGTCTTCAAGGCGCCCGACGGCGGGAAGATGACCGACGCCGGCCCCAGGGACGAGGTCGCGAAGGCGGTCTCCGAGCTGAAGTCCGGCGCCGACCAGGTCGCCTCGGTCACCGACCCGTACACCGCGCGCGCCGTGTCCAAGGACGGCTCGACCGCGTACGTCTCCGTCACCTACAAGGTCACCTCCATGGAGCTGACCGACGCCACGCGCGAGGCGCTGGAGGAGACCGGCACCGAGGCGCGCGAGGCCGGGCTGACGGTGGAGATCGGCGGCGACGCGCTCCAGACCATGCCGGAGCAGGGAGTCGGCGAGATCATCGGCGTGGTCATCGCCGGGATCGTGCTGGTCATCACCTTCGGATCGCTGGTCGCCGCCGGACTGCCGCTGCTCACCGCGATCATCGGCGTCGGTATCGGCATCTCCACGATCACCGCCCTGGCGAGCGTCCTCGACCTCGGCAGCACCACCTCGACGCTGGCGATGATGATCGGCCTCGCGGTCGGCATCGACTACGCGCTCTTCATCGTCTCCCGCTACCGCGCAGAGCTGGCCGAGGGCCGCGAGCGCGAGGAGGCGGCCGGGCGCGCCGTCGGCACCGCGGGCTCCGCGGTCGTCTTCGCCGGTCTGACCGTGGTCATCGCCCTGGTCGGCCTCGCCGTCGTCAACATCCCGATGCTCAGCAAGATGGGCTTCGCCGCGGCGGGCACCGTCGTCATCGCCGTCCTCATCGCCCTCACGCTGATACCGGCGCTGCTCGGTTTCGCGGGCAAGCGGGTCCTCGGCCGCAAGGTCCGCAAGGGCAAGCCGGTCTCCGACAAGCCGAACGCGGGCACCCGCTGGGCGCGTTTCGTGATCCGCCGCCCGGTCGCCGTCCTGCTCGCCGGCGTCGTCGGCCTCGGCGCCGTGGCCGTGCCGGCCGCCTCGCTGGAGGTCGGTCTGCCCGACGACGGCTCGCAGCCGGTCAGCACCACGCAGCGCAAGGCGTACGACCTGCTGTCCGAGGGCTTCGGCCCCGGCTTCAACGGTCCGCTGATGGTCGTCGTCGACGGCGACAAGAGCGCCGCCGACCGCACGGTCGAGATCGTCAGGGGCCTCGAAGGCACCGCCGCCGTGACACCGCCGACGCTCAACAAGACCGGTGACACCGCGGTGATCACCGTCGTCCCGAAGGACCGTCCGTCCTCGGTCGCCACCGAGGAACTGGTCCAGGAAATCCGCGACAAGAGCGGCGACGAGGTCCTGGTCACCGGCGCCACCGCGATGAACATCGACTTCTCGCAGAAGATGAACGACGCGCTGCTGCCCTACCTGGCGCTCGTCGTCGGCCTCGCGTTCCTGCTGCTGATGGTCGTCTTCCGGTCGGTGCTGGTGCCGCTCAAGGCCGCTCTCGGCTTCCTGCTCTCCGTCGTTGCGGCGCTCGGCGCGGTCGTGGCGGTCTTCCAGTGGGGCTGGCTGGGCTCGCTGTTCGGCGTCGAGCAGACCGGCCCGATCATGTCGATGATGCCGATCTTCATGATCGGCGTGGTCTTCGGTCTCGCGATGGACTACGAGGTCTTCCTGGTCACGCGCATGCGGGAGGCGTACGTCCACGGCGAGCGACCCGGCGAGGCCATCGTCACGGGCTTCCGGCACGGGGCCCGGGTGGTGACCGCGGCGGCCGTCATCATGATCGCGGTCTTCTCCGGCTTCATCGGCTCCAGCGAGCAGATGGTCAAGATGATCGGCTTCGGTCTCGCGATCGCGGTGTTCTTCGACGCCTTCGTGGTCCGTATGGCGATCGTGCCGGCGGTGCTGGCCCTGCTCGGGCACAAGGCCTGGTGGCTGCCGCGCGGGCTGGACCGGGTGCTGCCCAACGTGGACGTGGAGGGCGAGAAGCTCCACAAGGAGCTGGGTGACACGCCGGGCGATCCGGACGAGGACCGGGAACTGGTCCGCGTCTGATCCCCGATTGCTCCGGGGGGCCGTGCGGCGGTGATGGGCATCGCACCGCAGGAGCGGCCCCCCGGGTACGCGACGGCGCCGTGGGGACGGGAGCCGTCGTGACAGGTGGCCGTATCCGCCGGACCGGGCGGGTACGGCCACCTCGCGTCGCGCGCCGCTGTCGGGATGTCGCGGTCGCGGGCCGTCAGGCAGGGGTCGGGGGTGCCGAAGGCGCAGCCGCGGGGGCCTGTGCGGACGCCCCAGGCGCCGCGGGCGCCTGGGGGGCCGGGGACGTCGTGGCCACCGCGTACGTGTGGCGCAGGAAGCGGTTCAGCGTCTTGGCGTCGAACTGGACCACCGCGACCCCGTCGCGCGTGTGGAACTCGACCACTGCCTGCACCCGGCCGCACGGCCAGATCTCGATGTCCCCCCGCCTGACCGGTGCGTTCAGCCCGCTCTCCAGCACCTCGCGCGGGAAGGTCCACTCCTTGCCGCTGGGGAACGAGAAGCACACGGCCTGTGGGTCCGCCGCGGGGTCGTAACTGAGCGAGACGCGTACGGCGCGGTACTGAGGAGCGTCGGTGACGATCCGGCCTCGTGCGTGTTCCATGACGGCGGGGGACATGGCCTGCTCCTCACACTCGTCCTCTTTGTTGTCCAATGTCCCATATTCGCCTTAGGGTGCTCGCTTCGCTTGTCGGCCGCACTGTTCATCTGTGACCTGTGCGCTCTTGCATATCGTTCGCAAGAGGGACCTATCATGGGACGCTTATTCATCTGTCCGAAGCGGAGCCCGCCATGCATGTCCCTGACGGATTCATCAACGCGCCGGTCTCGGTGGCCGCCGGAGTCGCCGCCGCCGGCGCGGTCGCCGTCAGCCTCCGCGGCGCCCGCCGCGAGCTGGGTGGATCGGCCGTCGCGCTGCCCGGCGCCGACCGCACCGCACCGCTCGCCGGCCTCGTCGCCGCGTTCGTCTTCGCCGTGCAGATGCTGAACTTCCCGGTCGCCGCAGGCACCAGCGGGCATCTGCTGGGCGGCGCGCTCGCGGCCATCCTCGTCGGGCCGTTCACCGGCGTCCTGTGCATAGCCGTCGTGCTGCTGATGCAGGGCATCCTCTTCGCCGACGGCGGCCTCACGGCCCTCGGCGTCAACATCACCGTCATGGGCGTCGTCACCGTCCTGGTCGCGTACGGGCTGTTCCGCGGGCTCGTCACGGTCCTGCCGCGCAGCCGGCGCTCGGTGACCGTCGCCTCCTTCGTCGCCGCGCTGGTCTCGGTGCCGGCCGCCGCCGCCGCGTTCAGCCTGCTCTACGCGGTCGGCGGGCTGACCGACGTGCCGATCGGCTCGGTCCTCACCGCGATGGTCGGCGTCCACGTCCTGATCGGCATCGGCGAGGCGGCGATCACCGCCCTCACGGTCGGCGCCGTGCTCGCCGTGCGCCCGGACCTCGTGTACGGCGCGCGCGGCCTGACGGCCCCGCTCAAGCTCCGCGTCGGCGGCGAGCTCGTCGACGCCCCGGCCGAGCCGGCCCCCGTGGCCGCCCGGTCGCCGCGCAAGGTGTGGCTGACGGGCCTCGTGACCGCGTTCGTCCTCGCCGGGTTCGTCTCCTTCTACGCCTCGGCCAGCCCCGACGGCCTGGAGAAGGTCGCCGCCGACAAGGGCATCGACAAGACCGTCGAGGAGCACGCCGTGGCCGGCTCGCCGCTCGCCGACTACGGCGTCGAGGACGTCGAGGACGACCGGCTCTCCGGCGGCCTCGCCGGTGTCATCGGCGTCGGCGCGACGGTCGCCGTCGGCACCGGGGTCTTCTGCGTCGTGCGCCGCCGCCGTGCGGACAGCGAGCAGGACACCCGCGTGCGGAGCTCCGTCTGACATGGGAGCGGGGCACGCCCACAAGCTCTACCGGCACGGGCACTCGCCGGTCCATGTCCTGCCCGCCCACTGCAAGCTGGTCGCCGTGCTGTGCTTCGTGCTCGTCGTCGTCTCGACGCCGCGCGAGGCCGTGTGGGCCTTCGGGGGGTACGCGCTGCTGCTGGCGGGGGTCGCCGCGGTGGCGCGCGTCCCGGCGGGCTTCGTACTCAAGCGGCTGCTGATCGAGGTCCCGTTCGTGGCCTTCGCCCTGCTCATGCCGTTCGTCGTCCCGGGCGAGCGGACCGAGGTGCTCGGGGTGGCGCTGAGCGTCCCGGGCCTGTGGGGCGCGTGGAACATCCTCGCCAAGGGCACGCTCGGTGTCGCCGCCTCCGTGCTCCTCGCCTCGACGACCGAACTGCGCTCGGTCCTGCTCGGTCTCCAGCGGCTCCGGCTGCCGTCGCTGCTGGTCCAGATCGCCTCGTTCATGGTCCGCTACGGCGACGTGATCGCCGACGAGATGCGGCGCATGTCGATCGCCCGCCGCTCGCGCGGCTTCGAGGCGAGGGGCGTGCGCCACTGGGGTGTGCTGGCCAAGTCGGCGGGCGCCCTGTTCATCCGCTCCTACGAGCGCGGTGAGCGGGTGCACCTCGCCATGGTGAGCCGGGGCTACACCGGGACCATGCCGGTCCTGGACGACGTGCGCGCCACGCCTGCCCAGTGGTCGTACGCCGCCGTACTGCCCGTGACCGCGCTCGCGGTCTGTCTGCTGGGATGGATGCTGTGACGACCCTTTCGCCGGAGACGATCCCCTCGCTGGAGGTGCGCGGGCTCGCGTACGCGTACCCCGACGGACACCAGGCCCTCTTCGGCGTCGACCTGACGGTCGGGCGCGGTGAGCGGGTCGCCCTCCTCGGCCCCAACGGCGCCGGCAAGACGACCCTCGTCCTGCATCTCAACGGCATCCTGGCCGGCGGGGTCGGCACGGTCGCCGTCGCCGGACTGCCGGTGGCCAAGGAGAACCTGGCGGAGATCCGCCGCCGGGTCGGCATCGTCTTCCAGGACCCGGACGACCAGCTGTTCATGCCCACCGTCCGTGAGGACGTCGCCTTCGGGCCGGCCGCCTCCGGCCTGCGCGGCGCCGCGCTGGAGCAGCGGGTCACGGACGCGCTGGAACGGGTCGGCATGGCGGATTTCGCTGACCGGCCGCCGCACCACCTGTCGTTCGGACAGCGCCGCCGGGTCGCCGTCGCGACCGTGCTCGCGATGGAGCCGGAGATCCTCGTCCTGGACGAGCCCTCGTCCAACCTCGACCCCGCGTCCCGCCGTGAACTGGCCGACATCCTGCGCTCGTTGGACGTCACGGTCCTGATGGTCACGCACGACCTGCCGTACGCGCTGGAGCTGTGCCCCCGCTCGGTGGTCCTCAGCGACGGCGTGATCGCCGCGGACGGCGCCACGCAGGACCTGCTGGGCGACGAGGACCTGATGCGCAGGCACCGGCTGGAGCTGCCCTTCGGCTTCGCCCCGAAGTCCGTGACAATGGGCGCGTGAACCGCACCGAGGAGACCCGCACCGACGAGACCCGCACCGACGAGACCCGGGCCGCCACGGCCACCGCATCGCTGCTGCTCGACGACCAGCTGTGCTTCGCGCTGTACGCGGCGCAGCGCGCGGTGACGGCCGCCTACCGGCCGCTGCTGGCGGAGCTTGGCCTGACGTATCCGCAGTACCTGGCGATGCTGGTCCTCTGGGAGCGCGGCGAGGTCCCGGTCAAGGAGCTGGCCGCCGCACTGCGGCTGGACTACGGCACCGTCTCGCCGCTGCTGAAGCGGCTGGAGTCGGCGGGACTCGTGCACCGCGAGCGTTCGGCGGCCGACGAGCGCTCGGTGCTGCTGGTGCTCACCGACGAGGGCCGGGCGCTGCGCGAGCGGGCCGAACGGGTGCCGGAGCAGCTGATGCGCAGCACCGGTCTGGGGAGGCCCGAGATCGCGCGGCTGCGTGCCGAACTGCACCGGCTGGCCGAGGCTGCGGACCCCGGCTGATCCGAGCTACCCCGGAGTAACAACTGGCCCCGGATTCCGATACATTGTGCGCGATGTAAATGCAGCGGCGCACTGACCACGGGGACGCACCATGAGCGAGCAGGCCACCACAGCCGACACCTCCGCCACCGCCGACACCCGGCCCACGAAGATCATGTACGTGGCGGAGGCCACCGCCCACGGCGGCCGGGACGGCTATGTGACGAGCCACGACGGCCGGATCGATCTGCGCGTGGCCATGCCGCCCGCGCTCGGCGGCGACGGCAACGGCACCAACCCGGAACAGCTCTTCGCGGCCGGCTACAGCGCCTGCTTCCACAACGCCCTGGTGCTCGTCGGCCGCCGCGCCGGTCTCGACCTCACGGGCTCCACGGTCGCCGCCAAGGTCGGCATCGGGCCCAACCGGGCCAGGGGATACGGACTCGCGGTCGCCCTCAACGTCTCCCTCCCGCTCGTCGACCAGGACCTCGCCGCACGGCTCGTGGGCGCCGCGCACCAGGTCTGCCCGTACTCCAACGCCACCCGCGACAACATCGACGTCTCCGTCGTCCTCAGCTGACGGCGCCGTCCGAGCTGACGCCCCGACAGGTTCCGCCCCGGAATCCGGCCGGTCTGGACCACGTTGCACCATGGGGGGATGGACGGCAGCGAAGGAGCACATGTGGTGGACGTCCGGGGCACGGTGGCGGACGGCTTCGAAGCGGTCGCGGACGCCTTCGTACGCAACTTCGAGCAGCGCGGCGAGCGCGGGGCCGCGGTCGCCGTCTACCGCGACGGCCGCAAGGTCGTCGACCTGTGGGCGGGCGCCCGCGACGTGGACGGCCGCGAACCGTGGGCCGTCGACACCGCCCAGGTCGTCCGCTCGGCCACCAAGGGCGTCGCCGCGGCCGTGGTCCTCCTGCTCCACCAGCGCGGCCAGATCGACCTGGACGCGCCGGTCGGCACGTACTGGCCGGAGTTCAAGGCGGCGGGCAAGGAGCGGGTCCTCGTCCGCCACCTGCTCGCGCACCGTGCCGGCCTGCCGGTGCTGGACCGGCCGCTCACCCCGGCCGAGGCCGGGGACGGCACGAGCGGCCCCGCCGCGCTCGCCGCCCAGGCCCCCGCCTGGGAGCCCGGCACCGCGCACGGCTACCACGCGCAGACCTACAGCTGGCTCCTGGGCGAACTGGTGCGCCGCGTCACCGGCCGGACCATGGGCCGCTGGGTCGCCGAGGAGATAGCCCGCCCGCTCGGCCTCGACTTCTGGATCGGCCTGCCCGCCGACGAGGCCCACCGCGTCGGCCGCCTCGGGCCCGTGGCCGAGCCGGAGACCGCCCAGGGCGGCGGCCTGAGGCTCCGCCCCAAGCGCTCCGTCTCCGAGGCCTACCGGGACCCCGCCTCCCTGACCCGCCGCGCCTTCGGCGCCATCGACCCGGCGCCCGACGAGAACGACCCCGCCTTCCGCGCCGCCGAACTCCCCGCGTCCAACGGCATCTCCACCGCCCGCGCCCTCGCCCGCTTCTACGCCGCCACCATCGGCGAGGTCGACGGCGGGCCCCGGCTGTTCGCCCCGGCCACCCTGACCCTCGCTCGTACCGAGGAGTCCGCCGGACCCGACCGCGTGCTCGTCGTCCCCACCCGCTTCGGCCTCGGCTACATGCTCCACGGGCCCGCCTCGCCGCTGCTGGGCCCCGGCTCCTTCGGCCACCCGGGCCGCGGCGGCTCCCTCGGCTTCGCCGACCCGGAGTCGGGTATCGCGCTGGGCTACGCGACGAACGGCATGCGCAAGGGCGTGACGGCCGATCCTCGTGCGCAGGCGCTGATCAGGGCGGTACGTTCGGCCCTGTGAATCGCTTCGAGGGACACGGCGTACTGATCACCGGAGCCGCCCGCGGCATCGGGGCGGCGACCGCCCGGCGCCTCGCCTCGGAGGGCGCGCGGGTGCTCGTCACCGACATCGACACGGACGCCGCCGAGGAGACCGCCGCGTCCATCGACGGCACGGAGCCCTTCCCGTGCGACGTGGGCGACCGCGGCTCGGTCGAGGAGGCCGTCGCGCACGCCGTGGAACGCTTCGGCACCCTCGACGTGCTGGTCAACAACGCGCTCTCGGCGACCCGGGACACCGAGCGGTTCGAGGACCTGCCCGACGACGACTGGGCCCGTGACCTCGACATCTGCCTGACCGGGGCGTTCCGGTGCTGCCGCGCCGCACTGCCGCATCTGGAGGCGGGCGGCCGCGGGGCGATCGTCAACATCGGCTCCGTCAACGCCGAGCAGTCCTTCGGCGGTCACGCCTACAGCGCCGCCAAGGCCGGTCTCGCCTCCCTCACCCGCACCCTCGCCGCCGACGCGGCGGCGCGCGGCGTCCGCGTCAACCAGATCAACCCGGGCACCGTCCGCACCCGGGCCTGGCAGGACCGCGCGTCCGAACTGGAGGCCCTGCGCGAGGTGTACCCTCTCGGCCGCGTCGGCGAGCCCGAGGACATCGCGGCGGCCGTGGCCTTCCTCGCCTCGCGCGACGCGGCCTGGATCACCGGCACGACGCTCCGTGTCGACGGCGGCCTGCTCGCCGTCAACTCCGGTTTCGAGCGACTGCACGCGAGCCGGGCAGCGAACGGCCGGCCGACCCCGCCGTCAGCACGAACGTGACCGTGATGAGCAGCGCCCACGCCCCGAACTTGGCCACCGACACCGGCTGCCAGCCCGCCAGTTGGTCCGGATAGCTCCAGGCCCCCGCGTACGTCGCGATGTTCTCGGCGACCCACAGGAAGAAGCCGATCAGCACGAACGCCAGGGCCAGCGGCATCCGGTGGTCGCGCTCGCCCACCCGGAACCGCACCCACGTCCCCGCGGTCGCGCACAGCAGCAGCGCCGCGAGCACCCAGCGTGCGTCGGGCAGCCAGTGGTGGCTGAAGAAGTTCACGTAGACGGCGGCCGCGAGCACCGCCATGACCCGGGGCCGGTAGCCGGTCAGCCGCAGGTCGAACAGGTGCCAGGCCCGGCAGAGGTAGCTGCCCACGGCCGCGTACATGAACCCGCCGTACAGCGGTACGCCGCCGATCTTCGTGAGCGCCTCCTCCGGGTAGCTCCAGGAGCCCATCCGCACCTTGACCAACTCGAAGAGGAGTCCCACGAGATGGCAGCAGGCGATCACGGCGGTGTCGCGGGCGCTGTCCCAGCCGATCTTCCTCGCGACCACGGCCAGGGCGATGCCGTAGAGCAGCAGCAGGTCGTAGCGGGCGACGGGCAGGTCGGGCAGCTGCCCCGAAACGGCGATGCCGCCGACGAGAGCGACGGCGAAGGCGCAACAGCGCGCCTCCAGCAGGCCGAAACGGAGCAGCTGGCGTATCCCGTGTGTGATCGTCCCCATGGCGGCAGGGACGCCTGCGAGGCGCCGCACGGTTCGCCGGCACCGCGCATCAGTCGCACCGCGCATCAGCCGGCTCTGCGTGTCAGCCCGCCGTGAGCATCAGCCCGCCTTGAGCATCAGGCCGATGCCCAGCACCATCAGGCACGCCGCCGCGATCCGCGGCGCCCCGAACCGCTCCTTGAACAGCAGCGCGCCGATCGCCGCGCCGACGATGATCGACGACTCCCGCAGCGCCGCGATCGGCGCGAGCGGGGCGCGGGTCTGGGCCCACAGCACCAGTCCGTACGCGGTGATCGACATCGCCGCGCCGAGCAGTCCGCGCCCCACATGAGGCCGCAGCTGGGCGATCAGCGCGCCCCGGCGGGCGTACACCGCGTAGGCCGGGACCAGGAGGCCTTCGAGGACCATCAGCCAGGCGATGTAGCCGACCGGCGTGCCGGACGCGCGCACGCCCAGGCCGTCGACCACCGTGTACGCGGCGATCGACAGCCCGGTCGCGAGCGCGGCCGCGATCGCCGGCCAGTGCGGGCGTGTGCCGGAGCCCTTGATGCCCCACAGCGCGACACCGACGAGGCCCGCCGACGCGACGCCGACACCGGCCGCCTGCCAGGCGCCCAGGTGCTCACCGACGAACACCACGGCCGCGACCGTCACCACCAGCGGGGCCGTGCCGCGCGCGATCGGATACATCTGGCCGAAGTCGCCGAGGCTGAACGACCGCATGAGCAGGGCCTGGTAGCCGACGTGCAGAAGCGCGGACGCGACGAGCCAGGGCCAGGCACCCGCCGCGGGCACCGGGGCGAAGCACGCCATGACCGCGCCCATGACGGCGGCACCGCCCGCGATCAGGGTGAAGGCGACGAGCTGGTCCTTGATCCCGTGCGCCAGGGCGTTCCAGCCGGCATGCGTGACCGCCGCGGCGAGCACCGCGGCGGCGACGAGCACCGTCACGCCGTGCGCTCGCGGACGTCCACGACCGTGCCGCCCGCGTGGGCGATCAGCGTCTTGGGGTCGAGCGGGAACACCGTGTGCGGGGTCCCGGCCGCGGCCCACACCACGGCGTGGTCGAGCAGCCCCCGGTCCGCGAGCACCCGCGTGCGGGTGCGGTGACCGAACGGCGGTACGCCCCCGATGGCGTATCCCGTCGTCTCGCGCACCAGGTCCGCGTTCGCCCGCCGCACGGACTCGGCGCCCAGTTCCGCACGGACCCGCTCGACGTCCACCCGCGACGATCCGTCCATCAGCACCAGTACCGGCCGGCCGTCCGCCTCGAAGACCAGCGACTTCACGATCTCGCTGACGTCGCAGCCGATGGCCTCGGCGGCCTGCGCCGCGGTGCGTGTCGCGTGCGGGAAACGGCGTACGGGGACCTCGAGTCCGAGCTCGCGCAGAGCCTCGGCGAATCGAGGGTGGGCGTCGGCGGTGTCGTGAGTGCTCATGGCCCGCACGCTAGCGGTGGTTGTACGGGCCATGCGACCGTGTTTCACCTCATGGTCAGCGCGCGTTCAGCACCTGCGCGACGACCTCGCCGGCGGCGTCGCCGCCGTGCCCGCCGGAGTCGACGACGGCGGCCGCGGCGAGGTCGTCGGCGTATCCGGCGAACCAGGCGTTGGAGTCGCCCTGGCCGTCGACCTCGGCGGATCCGGTCTTGGCACCCTTGTTCCCGCCCACGGAGGCCATGGCGCGGGCTCCGGTGCCTTCGCCGGAGGCTCCGGCGCTCATCAACTGACGCAGGGTCTGCGCCATGCCCGCGGGGAGCGGCTGTGCGGTGGCCAGTTCACGGTCGTCGAGGTCCTGCGGGACGATCAACGGCTGCCGGAAGGCCCCGCCCTTGACGGTCGCGGCGATGGACGCGACGTTGAGGACGTTCATCTGGATCTTCCCCTGGCCGATGTACGAGGCCGCCGTCTCGGCGCCCGTCGACGCGGGGACCGCACCGTCCCAGGTCTTCACTCCGGTCTGCCACTCCGCACCGATGCCGAAGTACGTCAGGGCCGTCTCGCCCAGTGCCGAACCGGCGCTCTGTCCCAGTGGCTTGACCGGCTTGATGAAGGTGGTGTTGCAGGAGCGGGCGAAGGCGCGCTGCAGCGTCGTGGTCCCGAGCGAGAAGTCCTTGAGGTTGTGGAACTCGCGCTCCCAGGTGACCGTCGCCGGGCACTCGACCGACGAGCCCGGACCGCTGACCAGCCCCTTGTCCAGCATCATCGCCGCCGTCACGATCTTCATCGTCGAGCCCGGCGCCTGCGCGCCCCCGAACGCCGTGTTGAAGCCCTGCGCCGGGCTGTTGGCGACGGCCCTGATCCGGCCGGTGCTCGGCTCGACCGCCACGACGGATGCCCTGCCGAATTGTTTGACCGCCTTCTCGGCGGCCGCCTGCACGCCCGCGTCCAGGTAGGTCCGGAGCGTGCCCTCCTCGCCCTTGGTGAGCATGAGCAGCGTCTTGTCGGGCACGCTGCCGTCCGCCGATGTGACGACCAACTCGACGCCCGGCTTGCCGCCCGCCTTCGCGCCGTACTTCTCGCGCAGCTGGTCCAGGACCGTGCCGAGCGAGGGGTACTTCTCCTTCGTCAGCTCGACGCCGTCCTTGCCGACCGCCTTGATCGGCGGGGCGGACGCGGTGTCCGTGGCGAGCGAGGTGCCCTCGGTGAGCTGCGGGTGCACGACGGACGGCTGCCAGTCGACCAGCGGCCTGCCGGTGGTCAGCCCGCGGACCACGGTCAGCTCGGAGGAGTACGACCAGGACTTGGACGTCCCCTCGTACTCCACCGTCGCCTCGACCGTGAACGGCACCTTCGCGCCGACGGCCGAGCCGGGCGCGATCACGGCCTTGGTGACATGGGCGTCCTCGCGGTAGCCGGTGAGCAACGGCTCCGCCTCCGCCGCGTTGTCGGTGAGCTGGGCGGCGGCCGGCCCTTCGCCCGCGGCCCACGCGGTGAGGAAGTCCTTCGCGGTCCTCTCGACCTCGTCCGCGCTCGGTGGCCCGGTCTCCTTGGCCGCGGACCGGGTCGTGACGCCGCCCTCCCCGCCGTTTCCGGTGAGCCCGTTGTACAGGTTCCATCCCCCGTAGCCGACACCCGTCGCCACGACGGCGAACACGCCGCCGACGACGGCGACCTTCGCTCCACTGCGCATGACCGCAGCCCCCTCCCCAGAGTGCGCATCCTGAACACGTTCAAGATCGCGAGTCAGGTGCACTCTACGGGACGGGGATGACGGGGGAGGGGTCGTTATGGGACTGCGACCTCAGCACCCGAACCGACTGTCGCCGTCGTCCGCGGCACGGTGCCTTCGCGTTGCGAGACGCGCCGAATGAGGGAAGAGTGGTTTGGGTACCGCCTGTGCACCGTTGAGCTGTGGATCTCCGTGACCACAGGCCGCCGCCCTCAGGGTCGCGTTTCGCAGGGTCAGAAAAGCACCTGGAAAGCACGGTTGGGACAACCATGTCCAGAACTGCTCAGCATAAAATCTTTCGTTTCGTTGGTTCCTCCTGCCTGGCTGCGGCGCTTGCGCTCTCGCCGGGCATGGCGAGTGCTGCGGCAGCGCCCCAAGCGCTCGCTGAAGCCACGGCCGCAGTACCCGTTCAACCATCTCCGCCTACTCCGCCTCCTGAGGAGGAGCAGCCCCCGCCTGCTGAGGAGGAGCAGCCTCCGCCTCCTCCGCCTCCTGAGGAGGAGCAGCCCCCGCCTGCTGAGGAGGAGCAGCCTCCGCCTCCTCCGCCGGCCGAGGAGCAGCCTCCGCCTGCTGAGGAGGAGCAGCCCCCGCCGGCCGAGGAGGAGCAGCCCCCGCCGGCGCAGCAGGAGGAGCCCCAGCCACCGCCTGCGCAGCTGAGGGCGGAGCTGCAGCAGCAGACGCCCGAGCTCAAGCAGGATGTCCAGGAACTGATGGCCCAGCAGGACGTCTCCCAAGAGCTCAAGGAGACTGCGGGCAAGCTGAACAACACGCTGAAGGCGATCGAGGACCCGACGACACCGCTGGCGGAGCGGGTCGCGCTCGCGGACGTCGTGAAGCAGTCGACGGATGTCCTGGCGAACGTGGACAAGGCGGCTGCGCCGTCAGAGGTGAAGGCGTCCGTGACGAACACCGTGGAGACGTCGACGGAGGTCCTGGCGGACATCCAGCAGTCGAACGCTCCGTCTGAGGTGAAGGTGGCGGTGGCGAACACCGTGGAGACGACCACGAACGTTCTGGTGAACGTTCTGAAGTCGAATGCGCCGTCTGAGGTGAAGGTGGCGGTGGCGAACACCGTGGAGACGTCGACGAATGTCCTGGTGGATCTTCAGAAGTCGAATGCGCCGTCTGAGGTGAAGATCGCGGTGGCGAACACCATAGAGACGACGACTACTGTTCTGGTGGACGTTCTGAAGTCGAATGCGTCGTCGGCCGTGAAGGTGGCGGTGACGAACACCGTGAAGACGACGACGACCGTACTGGTGGACGTTCTGAAGTCGAATGCGTCGTCGGCGGTGAAGATCGCGGTGACGAACACCATTGAGACGACGACTACTGTTCTGGTGGACGTTCTGAAGTCGAATGCGTCGTCGGCCGTGAAGGTGGCGGTGACGAACACCGTGAAGACGACGACGAATGTTCTGGTGGAGGTTGTGAAGTCGAATGCTCCGTCCGCGGTGAAGGTGGCGGTGACGAACACCGTGAAGACGACGACGAATGTTCTGGTGGACGTTCTGAAGTCGAATGCGCCCCCGGCGGTCAAGGTGGCGGTCACGAACACCGTGAAGTCGACGACGAATGTCCTGGTGGGCTGTTTGAAGTCGAAGGCGCCGCAAGCGGTGAAGATAGCGGTGACGAACACCGTGAAGACGACGACGGATGTCCTGGTGGACGTTGTGAATTCGAATGCGCCGACGAGCGTGAAGGTGACCGCGACGAATGTCGTGAAGACAACGGCGGATGTCCTGGTGTCTGCTCTGCAGTCCGGTACGAAGCCGACGGATCAGAAGGCGGCGACGGACTTCGCGAAGAAGGTGAACACCAAGCTGAAGGGGGCCCAGAGTTCGGACGCTGCACAGCGGACCGAGGCAACCAAGCAGCTGAACCAGTGGAACGCCTCGCTCCCCAAGTGCCTCCAGCAGAACACGTTCCAGGAGTGCGTGGGCGCTGCTGCGAACACAGGTGGATGACACCAAGGACGACCCGGGACGACTGCCAACGACCGGCAACGACCCGGACGGGCCCGGCACCGAGAGGTGCCGGGCCCGTCGTCGTCACAGCTACACCCAGGTGTCGAGCCACATCCGGCCGCGCCAGTCATCCATCGGGATCGGCGTGCCCGTGTAGATGGGCCAGAAGTAGATGAAGTTCCACACGATCAGCAGCACCAGCACGCCCGCCCCGATCGCGCCCACCGTCCGGCGGCGTTCGTCGGATCCCGGCGGGCCCAGCATCGCGCCGATCATCATCGCCACCGCCAGGCACAGGAACGGCACGAAGACGACCGCGTAGAACAGGAAGATCGTCCGCTCCTGGTACAGCAGCCAGGGGGCCCAGCCCGCCAGGAACGCGCACAGGATCGCGCCCGCGCGCCAGTCGCGGCGGAAGAACCAGCGCCACAGGACGTAGCAGAGGGCGAAGCACGCCACCCACCACAGCAGCGGCGTGCCCAGGGCCAGGACCTCGCTCGCGCACTTGTCGGCGGTGCCCTTGGGGCAGCCGCCCGTGCCCGCGGCCGGGTCCTCGTAGTAGTACGAGACCGGGCGGCCCAGCACCAGCCAGCTCCACGGGTTCGACTGGTAGGTGTGGCCGGAGGTGAGGTTGATGTGGAACTCGTAGACCTGCGTCTCGTAGTGCCAGAAGCTGCGCACCGGGGCGGGAATCCAGGACACGTCGAACTGCGGGAGCGGCACCGACCAACCGGTGAACGGGATCGGCATGCTGTCCGGAGTCATCCCGGCGCGGTTGTCCGCCCAGTTGCGGTAGTAGCCGCCGCGGGTGGCGAACCACCCGGTCCAGGAGGCGAGGTACGTCGCCACCGCGACCGGCACCGTCGAGAAGAACGCGGGGACCAGGTCCTTCTTCAGCACCGCCACGTACGGGCGCACCGCGCCGGCCGTGCGCCGCGAGCCCACGTCCCACAGCACGCTCATCACACAGAACGCGGCCATGATGTACAGGCCGTTCCACTTGGTGCCCGCCGCCAGGCCGAGCATCACGCCCGCCGTCAGCCGCCAGGGCCGCCACCCCAGCCGCAGCGTCTCGGCGACCTCGGCGTCCGGGCGCAGCACGCCGTCGGCGTCCGTCGGGAGCGCGGCGGCGAGCCTGCGCCGTGAGCGGTCGCGGTCGGCGAGCAGCGCGCCGAAGGCCGCGAGCACGAAGAACATCAGCACCAGGTCGAGCAGCGCCGTACGGCTCATGACGAAGTGCAGGCCGTCCACGGCGAGGAGCAGACCCGCCAGGCAGCCCAGGAACGTCGAGCGGAAGAGCCTGCGCCCGATCCGGCACAGCATCAGCACCGACAGCGTGCCGAGCACGGCGACCATGAAGCGCCAGCCGAAGGGTGTGAAGTCGAACATCTTCTCGCCGAGCCCGATGACCCACTTGCCGACGGGTGGATGCACCACATAGCCGGGGTCGTCGGGGATCGGGACGGACGAGCCGTCCCTGAGGATCGTCTTGTCGACATCCTTCGGCCAGCTCGCCTCGTAGCCCTGGTTGATCAGGGCCCAGGCGTCCTTGGCGTAGTACGTCTCGTCGAATATCACCGCGTGCGGCTTGCCGAGGTTCCAGAACCGCAGCACTCCGGCGAGCAGCGCCACCAGGACCGGCCCGCCCCAGCCGGCGATCCTCAGCAGCGGCTCCACGTCGCCCGGCCGGAGGCCGAGCACCGCCCACAGCCGTCCCGAGGGGCGGGTGTACGGCGGCACCAGGCGTTCGCGCAGGCCGATCACGGGCCGGGGCGTGTAGCCGAATCGGCGCAGCCGCTGCTGCCAGCCGGGCGGCGGCTGGCCTGCGTCCTTGCCCTCGATGGTGTGCGGCGCGGTACTGGTCACCGCGCCATCGTAGGGAACACGGCTGTGCGAGTGGTGTCTCCCGTCCTGGGAGGATGGCTTTGTGACTGGAACGCTCGTACTCGCAGGGACACCCATCGGCGACGTCGCGGACGCGCCGCCGCGGCTCGCCGCCGAGCTGGCGGGCGCCGATATCGTCGCCGCCGAGGACACGCGGCGGCTGCGCCGGCTCACCCAGGCCCTCGGCGTGCACACGCAGGGGCGGGTCGTGTCGTACTTCGAGGGCAACGAGTCGGCGCGCACCCCCGAGCTCGTCGAGGCGCTCGTCGGCGGCGCGCGGGTGCTGCTGGTCACGGACGCGGGAATGCCCTCCGTCTCCGACCCCGGCTACCGGCTCGTCGCCGCCGCGGTGGAGCAGGACATCAAGGTCACCGCCGTTCCGGGGCCCTCGGCGGTGCTGACCGCGCTCGCCCTGTCGGGACTGCCCGTCGACCGCTTCTGCTTCGAGGGCTTCCTGCCCCGCAAGGCGGGCGAGCGCCGCGGCCGGCTGCGCGAGGTCGCGGACGAGCGGCGCACCCTCGTCTACTTCGAGGCGCCGCACCGCCTCGACGACACGCTCGCCGCGATGGCCGAGGTCTTCGGCGCCGACCGGCGCGCGGCGGTGTGCCGGGAGCTGACCAAGACGTACGAGGAGGTCAAGCGCGGCGGCCTCGGCGAGCTGGCGGCCTGGGCGGCCGAGGGCGTGCGCGGCGAGATCACCGTCGTCGTCGAGGGCGCCTCCGAGACCGGACCCGCCGAACTCGACGCCGACGAACTGGTGCGCAGGGTGCGGGTGCGAGAGGAGGCGGGGGAGCGGCGCAAGGAGGCGATCGCCGCGGTGGCCGCCGAAGCGGGCCTGCCCAAGCGCGAGGTGTTCGATGCCGTCGTCGCGGCAAAGAACGCGACTCGATCGGCCCAGTGACAGGGAAAGGGCTATGGTGAAAGGCAAAGCCCAGAGCCTGCAGTGGCCCTTTCTGCAAGGGAAGTCAAAGAGCTTTCCATTGTTCGACCGCTGCTGATGCGCTCCCGCCGGAACAGGCGTCCACTGGATCAGTGGAGAGGAGCTGGCATGAGTGAGATCACCGGCACCGGCACCGCCGCCGGCCATGAAGAGTACTCCTTCGCCTGCATGTACTGCGGGCATGGCTGGGAGCAGTCGTACGACATCGAGCACCACACCGACGGGGCGGGCCGGGCCTTCGTCGTCTACAAGACCGGCGGCGTGCGGGTGCCTTCCCCGCTCAAGGCCCCGACCTGCGTGAACTGCGGAAGGCACCGGGTCCGGATCATGCGGGCGGGGCAGGTCTCCTCGGTCAGGGACATGATGGCGGAGATGTACGGCCAGCCGCGGGCGCACCCTGTGCCCACGGCCTCGCCCGCCGAAGCGCAGGGCCCGGCCGCGGAAGCCGCCGAGCCCCCGGCCGGGGGCGCCCACGTGAAGGGCGAGCCGCCGGGCCCGGTGCGTGCGCGTCACTGGCATCTCTCCGACCTGCTCCACCCTTTCCACCACCGCAAGTGAGCCGTACGCGAGCGGCAGGTGAGCCGCGGGTGAGCCGCCACCGCGCGTGAGGCCGAGGGGCGGGCGCCTCGTAGGATCGCGCCCATGAGTTCGAAGTCCGCACCGCCGCCGCTGCCCGAACCGCTCGGGGTGCCGGTCGCCGATTCGCACACCCACCTGGACATGCAGGACGGCACCGTCGAGGAGGCCCTGGCCAGGGCCGCGGCGGTGGGCGTGACGACCGTCGTCCAGGTGGGCTGCGACATCAAGGGCTCCCGGTGGGCCGCCGAGACCGCCGCCGCGCACCGGGAGGTCCACGCCGCGGTCGCGCTGCACCCCAACGAGGCGCCGCGCATCGTGCTGGGCGATCCCGAAGGATGGTCGCGGCAGGGGGCGAGGGAGGCGGGCGGGAACGCCGCGCTCGACGACGCGCTCGCCGAGATCGACCGTCTCGCGGCACTCGACGAGGTGAAGGCCGTCGGTGAAACGGGTCTGGACTATTTCCGTACGGGGCCCGAGGGAATGGCCGCCCAGGAGCGCTCCTTCCGCGCGCATATCGAGATCGCCAAACGGCACGGCAAGGCCCTCGTCATTCACGACCGCGAGGCCCACGCGGACGTGCTGCGCATTCTCGCGGAGGAAGGAGCGCCCGAGCGCACCGTCTTCCACTGCTATTCGGGCGACGCGGAAATGGCGGAAGCCTGCGCGGCCGCGGGCTACTTCATGTCCTTCGCCGGCAACGTGACCTTCAAGAACGCCCAGCCGCTGCGCGACGCGCTCGCCGTGGCCCCCGCCGAACTCGTCCTGGTGGAGACGGACGCGCCGTTCCTCACCCCGGCCCCGTACCGCGGACGGCCCAACGCGCCCTATCTCGTGCCGGTCACCCTGCGGGCCATGGCGAAGGTCAAGGGGCTGGACGAGGACACGCTGGCCTCGGCGATCGCGGCGAACACCGCGCGCGCATTCGACTACTGACCCGATCGGGCGCACCAGCCTCTCGAAACGCTGCGTGTTCGCGCCGCTTTGGAGAGTGACGAACGCTCCGATACTGTCCGGTGCCACGTCTCGGGCCGGACATCCTCTGGAGCGTCGTGAGCAATGCGCAGGGCAGTCACCGTGCCGCACGCGGCGGTCGCCGCCAGGCGCCCTGGGCCGCGCTCGCCGCCGGGCGGGACGACCCGGCCGCCCCGCAGGCCGAAGCGGCGGGTGCGTACTCTCCGCCGGAGCCGACGATCGCGGACGCGCGTCTCGCCGCCGCGGACGCGCCGACCATGCCGAACGTGGACCTGCGCGGCAGCGGCCTTCCCGCCCCTTCGGCACCGGCGCACGGCGGGCCGGGCGGGGCCGGGCCGCAGCTGCCACGCCAGATGCCGCCCCCGTACGAGGACGCCACGCGCGGCACGGGGGCGTCCGGCACGAGCGGACGGGCGCGCGGGCGGCGCCGCCGCGCGGCGGCGCGGCCCGACACCCTGCGCCGGCTCGTCCCGCAGGCCCTCGTCGTCGCCTTCCTCGCCGGTGGAACCTCCGCCTTCGTCGCGGCCGACAAGTCCGTGCGGCTCACCGTCGACGGCGCCCCCCGCACCCTGCACACCTTCGCCGACGACGTGCGGGACCTGCTGCACGAGGAAGGTCTCGCCGTCAGCCCGCACGACATCGTCGCGCCCGGAGCGGGCGCCGACCTCGACAGCGGCGACGAGGTCGTCGTCCGCTACGGCCGCCCCCTCGCCCTCACCCTCGACGGCCACCGCCGCACCGTGTGGACCACCGCCCGCACGGTCGAGGAGGCGCTGCGGCAGCTCGGCGTCCGCGCCGAGGGAGCGTTCGTGTCCGTCTCCCGCTCGTCGGCGGTCCCGCGCTCCGGGCTCGCGCTCGACGTGCGCACCGAGCGGTCCGTCACGTTCATGGCCGACGGGCGAGAGCGCACCATCCGCACCAACGCGCCGACCGTGGGCGAGGCGCTCGCCGAGGCCGGCATCACGCTGCGCGGCCAGGACACCACCTCCGCGCCGCCCGAGAGCTTCCCGCGCGACGGCCAGACCGTCACCGTCCTGCGCATCACCGGCACCCGCGAGGTCCACGACGAACCCGTCCCGTACGCCGTCGAGAGGACCCGTGACCCGCAGCTGTTCGCCGGCACCGAGATCGTCGTGCGGCAGGGCGCGCCGGGCGTGCGCCGGGTCACGTACGCGCTGCGCACGGTCAACGGCGTACGCCAGAAGCCGCGCAAGCTCTCCGAGGAGATCGTGCGCGAGCCGGTCACCGAGCAGGTGCGGGCCGGCACCCGGCAGCTGCCGTCGTCCGTGGGCGGGGCCGACGACCTGAACTGGGACGCCCTCGCCGACTGCGAGTCGGGCGGCCGGCCCGGCGCGGTCGACCCTTCGGGGAACTACGGCGGGCTGTACCAGTTCGACATCGGGACCTGGCGCTCCCTGGGCGGCAGCGGACGCCCGCAGGACGCGTCGCCCGCGGAACAGACGTACCGGGCGAAGAAGCTCTACATGCAGCGGGGGGCGACTCCGTGGCCGCACTGCGGCCGTAGGCTGTATCGGTGAGCACCACTGATCCCGACGCACTCCTCGGCCCCGCCGACATCCGCGAACTGGCCGCCGCGCTGGGCGTACGCCCCACCAAGCAGCGCGGCCAGAACTTCGTCATCGACGCCAACACGGTCCGCCGGATCGTGCGCACGGCCGAGGTCGAGCCCGACGACGTGGTCGTCGAGGTGGGCCCCGGGCTCGGATCGCTGACCCTCGCGCTGCTGGAGGCGGCGGACCGGGTCGTCGCCGTCGAGATCGACGACGTGCTCGCCGCGGCCCTGCCGACGACGATCGCCGCCCGCCTGCCCGAGAAGGCGTCGCGCTTCTCGCTCGTCCACTCCGACGCCATGCAGGTGCGGGAGCTGCCGGGTCCTGCGCCGACCGCGCTCGTCGCGAACCTGCCGTACAACGTCGCCGTCCCGGTCCTGCTGCACATGCTGGAACGCTTCCCGACGATCGAGCGCACCCTCGTCATGGTGCAGGCGGAGGTCGCCGACCGGCTCGCCGCCCAGCCGGGGAACAAGGTGTACGGGGTCCCGTCCGTCAAGGCCAACTGGTACGCCGAGGTCAAGCGGGCCGGCGCGATCGGGCGCAACGTCTTCTGGCCCGCCCCCAACGTGGACTCCGGCCTCGTGTCACTGGTGCGCCGCAAGGAGCCGCTCGCCACGACGGCCTCCCGCCAGGAGGTCTTCGCCGTCGTCGACGCGGCCTTCGCGCAGCGCCGGAAGACCCTGCGGGCCGCGCTCGCGGGCTGGGCCGGATCACCCGCCGCCGCGGAGGCGGCGCTGGTGGCGGCCGGTGTCTCGCCGCAGGCGCGCGGTGAGGCGCTGACGGTGGAGGAGTTCGCGCGGATCGCGGAGGCGAAGCAGTGAGTGTGACCGTACGGGTGCCGGCGAAGGTCAACGCGCAGCTGGCGGTCGGCGGGGTGCGTCCCGACGGCTTCCACGACCTGGCCAACGTGTTCCTCGCGGTGGGGCTGTACGACGAGGTGACGGTGAGCCCGGCCCCGTCGCTGACCCTCACCTGCGCCGGACCCGGCGCGGACCAGGTCCCCCTGGACCGTACGAACCTGGCGGCCCGCGCGGCCGAGCTCCTCGCGGCCCGCCACGGGATCTCGCCCGACGTGCACATCCACATCGACAAGGACATTCCGGTCGCCGGCGGCATGGCGGGCGGCAGCGCGGACGGCGCGGGCGCGCTGCTGGCGTGCGACGCGCTGTGGGGCCTCGGCTCGTCGCGGGACGAACTGCTCTCCCTCTGCGCCGAGTTGGGCTCCGACGTGCCGTTCAGTCTGGTGGGCGGCGCGGCGCTGGGCACCGGCCGCGGCGAGCGGCTCACGGAGCTCGAGGTCCGCGGGACGTTCCACTGGGTGTTCGCGATGGCGGACGGCGGGCTGTCGACGCCGGTGGTGTTCGGCGAGTTCGACCGGCTGAACTCGGGTGTCGCCGTGCCCGAGCCCGTCGCCTCGCCCGCGCTGCTCGACGCCCTGCGCACGGGCGACGCGGCGGCGCTCGCGGGCGCGCTCGTGAACGACCTCCAGCCCGCGGCGCTCTCGCTGCGCCCGTCGCTGGCCGAGACGCTCGCGACGGGCACGGCCGCCGGGGCGCTCGCCTGCCTCGTCTCGGGCTCGGGCCCGACGACGGCGTTCCTGACGAAGGACGAGGACGCGGCGGAGGCGGTGGCGTCGGCGCTGACGGCCTCCGGCACGTGCCGCGCGGCGCGGGTGGCGACGGGGCCGGCGCGGGGCGCGACGATCGTGTCGGCCTGAGGGGTCGGGGGCCGCGGGGCCCACGGCGAGTGCGAGGCCGCTGCGCGGGGCGTCTTCCCCACCCCGCCCTTTCTCGAACCGGGGGCTCCGCCCCCGGGGCCCCCACGCCTCAATCTCCCCCTACGGCCTGGCGGCCGTGGGAGGTGCCCCCCGGTGGGCTGAATTTCGCTGCGCGAAATCAGCCCGTCCGGCGATTGAGGACACCGCGCGAAGCGCGGTCCGGGGTCCGGGGCTTGCCCCGGTTTCGGGAAGGGGCGGGTAGGGGAACAAGCCCGCCGCAGGCGACCCCGTACTCACGCCGCACCTGAGTACCTGCGCCCTCCCGCGACGCGCCGCCCCGCGCGAGCGTAAGCGCATGGCCACCGTCACCGAGCTCGCCGCCGCCACCCCCGTCACCCGCGACCGCTACGTCGACCTCCTTCGCGTCGCCTCCCTCGGCGTCGTCGTCGGCGGGCACTGGCTCATGGCCGTCGTGACCGACGACGGGGTCGGGAACGTGCTCGCCGTCGTGCCGGAGTTGCAGGTCCTCACCTGGGTCCTCCAGGTGATGCCCGTCTTCTTCTTCGTCGGCGGGTTCTCGCACGCCCTCTCGTACCGGTCGCTGCGGCGCCGCCACCCGGACCGGGCCGTGTACTCCGTCTTCCTGCGCGGACGCCTCCAGCGGCTGCTGCGGCCGACCATGGCCTTCGTTCTCGTCTGGGGCGCCGCCGCGCTCGCGGTGCAGCTGCTCGGCGGGGGCGGCGGGACGACGGGGGTCGCGCTGCGGCTCGTCGCCCAGCCGCTGTGGTTCATCGGCATCTACCTCGCGATGGTCGCGTTCACCCCGCCGCTGCTGAGGCTGCACGAGCGTTTCGGCTGGGGCGCCTTCGGAGCGCTCGCCGCGGCCGCGGCCGCCGTCGACGTGCTGCGGCTCGCCGCGGACGTCCCCTTCGTCGAGTTCCTGAACTTCGCCTTCGTCTGGCTCGCCGTCCACCAGCTCGGCTTCCTGCGGGCGGACGGCCGCATCCGCAGGCCCGCCCTGCTCGCGGCCGCCGGTCTCGCCGGAGCCGCCGCGCTCGTCGCCCTCGGGCCGTATCCGCTCTCCATGGTCGGCATGCCCGGCGAGAAGATCTCGAACATGGCTCCGCCCACCCTCGCCCTGCTCTGCCACGGGCTGTGGCTGGTCGGCGCCGTCGAGCTGCTCAAGGGGCCGGGCACCCGCCTGCTGCGCCGCCCCCGCGTCTGGCGAGGCGTCGTCGCCGCGAACGGGATCGCCATGACCGCGTTCCTGTGGCACCTGACCGCCATGCTCGGCGTGTACGGGGCGATGCTCGCCACGGGCCTGGAACTGCCGGAGCCCGCGGGCGCCGCCTGGTGGGCGGGGGTCCCGTTCCGGATCGCCGCGGCCGCCCTGGCGACCGCCGGCCTCGTCGCCGTCTTCCGCCGCTTCGAGCGGCCCGCGCACGGCGCCGGTGCGCCCGTTCCGGGCACCGGGCCCGTCGCCGCCACGGGGATCACCCTGTGCCTGTTCGGCGTCCTCGGACTGTCCATGGCCGGCTTCGGGGGGCTGCTGGAGGGCAGGACCGCGACGCTCGTCGCCGTGCCGATCAGCGCACCCGCGGCGGTCGCCATGGCGCTCGGCGGCTGGCTGCTGGTGGAAAGGGCCGGAACACGTGCCAAGTAGGCTGGGAGGTCGATCGTTCCCCCTGGCAGGAGAAAAATGGCCGTCAATCTGGTCAATGTCGAGGCAGTCAGCAAGGTGTACGGCACACGCGCCCTGCTCGACTCCGTCTCCCTCGGCGTGTCCGAGGGGGACCGCATCGGCGTCGTCGGCCGCAACGGCGACGGCAAGACCACCCTCATCCGCTTGCTCGCCAAGCTGGAGGAGCCCGACACTGGCCGGGTCACCCAGAGCGGCGGGCTGCGGCTCGGCGTGCTCACCCAGCACGACTCGCTCGACCCCGAGGCCACCATCCGCCACGAGGTCATCGGCGACCTGGCCGACCACGAGTGGGCCGGGAACGCCAAGATCCGCGACGTGCTGACCGGGCTGTTCGACGGGCTCGACCTGTCGGGCTTCCCGCAGGGACTCGACACCGTGATCGGGCCGCTGTCCGGAGGCGAGCGCCGCCGTATCGCGCTCGCCAAGCTGCTCATCGCCGACCAGGACCTGATCGTCCTCGACGAGCCCACCAACCACCTCGACGTGGAGGGCATCGCCTGGCTCGCGAAGCATCTGCAGGCCCGCCGCTCGGCGCTCGTCTGCGTCACGCACGACCGGTGGTTCCTCGACCAGGTCTGCACCCGCATGTGGGACGTGCAGCGCGGGGCCGTGTACGAGTACGAGGGCGGCTACAGCGACTACGTCTTCGCCCGGGCCGAGCGCGAGCGCATCGCGGCGACCGAGGAGGCCAAGCGGCAGAACCTGATGCGCAAGGAGCTGGCCTGGCTGCGGCGCGGAGCCCCCGCCCGTACCTCCAAGCCCCGCTACCGCATCGAGGCCGCGAACGAGCTCATCGCCGACGTGCCGCCGCCGCGCGACACGTCCGAGCTGATGAAGTTCGCCGGCGCCCGGCTCGGCAAGACGGTCTTCGACCTGGAGGACGTGACCGTCCAGGCCGGCCCCAAGGTGCTGGTGCAGCACCTCACCTGGCAGCTCGGGCCCGGCGACCGCATCGGTCTGGTCGGCGTCAACGGCGCGGGCAAGACCTCGCTGTTGCGCACCCTCGCCGACGCCGCCCGCACCGCGGGCGAGAAGCAGCCCGTGGCCGGCCGCGTCGTCGTCGGCAAGACGGTCAGGCTCGCGTACCTCTCGCAGGACGTCGCCGAACTGCCCCCGGCACTGCGGGTGCTGGAGGCGGTGCAGCAGGTACGCGACCGCGTCGACCTCGGCAAGGGCCGCGAGATGACCGCGGGCCAGCTGTGCGAGCAGTTCGGCTTCGGCAAGGAGAAGCAGTGGACGCCGGTCGGCGATCTGTCGGGTGGTGAGCGGCGCCGCCTCCAGCTGCTGCGCCTGCTGATGGACGAGCCGAACGTCCTCTTCCTCGACGAGCCCACGAACGACCTCGACATCGAGACGCTGACGCAGCTGGAGGACGTGCTCGACGGCTGGCCCGGTTCGATGGTGGTCATCTCCCACGACCGGTTCTTCCTCGAGCGGACCACGGACCGCACGTTCGCGCTGCTCGGCGACGGCGCGCTGCGGATGCTGCCGCGCGGCATCGACGAGTACCTGGAGCGCCGGGCACGCATGGTCGAGGCGTCCGCGCCCACACCGCCGCCCGCCCCTGCGGCCGCCGGGGGCAAGGAGAAGTCGGCCGCGGACGCGCGTGCGGCGAAGAAGGAACTGCAGCGGATCGAGCGACAGCTCGACAAGATCTCCGAGAAGGAGAGCAAGCTGCACGATTACATCGCCGACAACGCGACCGACTTCGAGCGCGTCGCGAAGCTGGACGCCGAGCTGCGCGAACTGGCGGGCGAACGCGATGAGTTGGAAATGCGCTGGCTCGAACTGGCGGAAGACGCCTAGAGGCCGCTCGTAGAGAAGCCGTGGAAACCGCGTAACAACAGCATCACGGGCCGGTCCTCCCTTGGGAACAGGGGTGGACCGAGCCCGTTCCGCATTCGTCGTGGGTGATACAAAGAAGCGCGTCCGGTGCGCTTTCCGGCCGCCCGCCGGGGGGCCACGGGGGCCGGGGCACCGCCGACCACGCCGAAAGCCGTGGGGGTGCCCGCCGGGCAGCGGACCGCAGGAGAAGGGGGAGGCGCTGATGACTCAGCCGCCTGATCGACAGGGGCCTGAGGGGGGCTTCGGCGCCGCGCACCATCAATGGCAGGGGGGCGCGTATCCCCCTCCGCCCGCGCAGGCGCCGCAGACGCCTGCATCGCAGCCCGGGTACGGCCATCCGCAGACGGGGCCCTACGCCTCGCCGGCGTACGGCTATCCGCAGACGGGGCCGTACGCCACACCTGCGTACGGGCCCTACTCGACGCAGCCCCAGGTCCCGCCTCAGCCGCGTGGACCACGCCGCTTCCTGGCGAGCCGGACGGGCCGCGTCGTCGCCGCGGCGGTGGCCGGACTGCTCGTCGCGGGCGGCGTCACCTACGCGGCACTGAGCGGCGACGACAAGAAGACGCCGCCCGTCGCCGGCGCCCCGGGCGACGCCCCGCAGCCCGCCGGCTCACCCACCGCCTCCGGCGGGCAGGACGACGCGACGAAGGACCCGAACTCCCAGCGCAGGGCCGGTGACGCCCGCGTCCTGTTCGTGACGAAGAACGAGACCGACCTGCCCGGCGGCGGCACCTTCGCCCAGGGGCCCTGGGTGGTCGGCGACACCGTCGTCAAGGCCATGTACCGCGAGGTGACCGGTTATTCGGTGACGGACGGCGCCAAGAAGTGGACCGTCGAGCTCGACTCCGACCTCTGCATGGCCGCCCCGCAGGACTCGCCCGACGGCAAGATCGTCATCGGGGTGCTCGACGGCCATACGGCGAAGTCCGACTGCAGCGTCCTGCGGATGATCGACGCGAAGACGGGCACGGCGGGCTGGCGCACGACCGTGCCCAAGCCCAAGGGCATGACCGGCTTCTCCGACCTGGTGCTCGCGCTCAGCGGGAACACGGTCACCGCCGTCGGCACCGGCACCTCCTTCGGGTTCTCCGTCACCGACGGCCGGCAGCTCTTCGCCATGCCGTCGTCCGGCTGCCTGCCGTACGCCTTCGCGGGCGGGTCCCGGCTGATCGCAGCGGCCGAGTGCCCCACCGCCGCCGACGAGGTCGCCAAGCAGGAGATCCAGGGGATCGACCCGGCCACCGGCAGGCCCGCGTGGCGGTACACGCTGGACGCCGACTGGAAGGTGGACAAGGTCTTCTCGGTCGCCCCGGTCGCCTTCTTCGCCCACAAGGAGGACATGGCGGGCGAGGTCACCGACAAGAAGGTGTTCGTGCTCACGGACACCGGCCGGCTGCGCTCGCGGATCGCCTTCGGCGACGACGAGTTCGAGCCCCGCTGCGGGAGCGGAGCCATCCAGCTCCGCGGCGAGATCCAGGGCTGGTGCGCGGGCGCCGCGGCCGACGGGGCCGCCGTGTACCTCGCCACCAAGGGCGGCCACGAGGTCGTGACGTTCGGCCTCGACACGGGCCGGCGCACGGGCGTCTCGTCGGCAGGCGACGACCGCACCATCACGCCCATGACCGCCGAGGACGGCACGGTGGTGCACCACGTCGGGCCCTCGCTCTACTCCGGCGGCGCGGTCTCGACGGTCGCCCCGTCCGGCGGGGAGCGCAAGGTCCTGCTCAGGCTCCCGAAGACGGACGCCGAAGGCTTCTCCGAGATACGGGCGGTCTTCGCGGACGGCAGGCTCTTCCTCGTCGCCCCCATGGTCCAGGCACTGAACGACGCGGCGGAGCGGGAGACGAACACCATGATGGCTTTCGGCAAGTGAACGCGGTCTGGGTCATCCGGACATCCCCCACCCTTACTCGCACCGAACACTCCAGAGGTAGTACGCCATGACACAGCCGCCGAACCAGCCGCCGCAGCCGGGCTTCGGAGCCCCCCAGGACCCGCAGGGCGTCCCGCAGCCGCCCGCCCAGCCGCCCCAGATGCCGCCCGCCCCGCCGACGCCCCCCGCGGGCGCACCGCAGGCCCCGGGCTACGGCTATCCGCAGCAGCCCGCGCCGCAGCCCGGCTACGGATACCCGCAGGCGGGCCAGCCCGGCCCGTACGCCCAGCAGCCCGGCCCGTACAACCAGCAGCCGGGCCCGTACAACCAGCCCGGCCCGTACGGGGGTTACCCGACGCAGCCGCAGTACCCGGGTGCGCCGACCCCGCCGTCCGGCGGTTCGGGGAACTTCTTCAAGGGGAAGACCGGCATCGTCGTGGCCGCCTCGGCCGCCGCGCTGCTCCTCATCGGCGGTGGCACGTACTTCGCCGTCGCCGGGGACGACAAGCAGGACAAGCCGAACGTCAGCAAGTCCAGCGACGACCCGAAGCCGACGGGCTCGCCGACCGTCGACCAGGGCGACGGCAACGGCGACGGCGGGGCGCGCGACGGTGAGGACGACCTCAACGCGGGGCGCCAGGCAGGCGAGGCCAAGGTCCTCTTCCTGACCAAGAACGACGTCGACCTGCCGCGCAACGGCTCCGACGTGTTCGGCCCGTGGGTGGTCGGCGACACCGTCGTCAAGGCCATGTACCGCGAGATCGCCGGGTATTCGGTGACCGACGGCACGAAGAAGTGGAGCGTGCCGGTGAGCACCAAGGTGTGCTCCGCGCCCGCCAACGCCTCCGACGACGGGAAGATCGTCTTCGGTGTCGAGGACGGCCTGACCGACAAGGCCAAGTGCAACGACCTGCAGATGGTCGACCTCAAGACCGGCAAGGCAGGCTGGAAGAAGTCCATCCCCAAGGTCTCCGGCTTCGCCGGCCTGTCCGACTTCACGCTCGCCATCAGCGGCGACACACTGGCGGTCGGCGGCAGCGGCAACTCGTACGGCTACTCCCTCGCCGACGGCAAGCAGCTGTTCGGCAAGCCGTCGGGCGACTGCAAGCCGTTCGCCTTCGCCGGCGGACCCCGCCTGCTGGCCGGCGCGAGCTGCCCCACGTCGGACTACGACAAGCCCAAGCAGCAGCTCCAGGAGGTCGACCCGGTCACCGGCAAGGCCAAGTGGACCTACAACACGCCCGAGGGCTGGGAGATCGACAAGGTCTACTCGGCGAGCCCGCTGGTCGTCTCCCTCACCCAGCGCGAGCCCAAGAAGTGGTCGATCATCGCGCTGACCGACAACGGCAAGCCGCGCTCGCAGATCGACGGCGGCAAGGACAAGTACCAGCCCCGCTGCGGCGGCGCCTTCGTGGTCTTCGGCCAGAACCTCGAGGGCTGCACCGGCGTGGCCGCCGACGCGAACACCTTCTACATGGCGACCGAGACGGGCTACGGCACCGCCAACGAGGTCGTCGCCTTCAACCTCGACACGGGCAAGGCCAAGTGGCGCTCCAAGGCCCCGGCCGAGCGTCGGATGACTCCGCTGCGTATGGAGGGCGGCAACGTCCTCGTCTACATGGGCGCCTCCTACGACAAGGGCGGCACGGTCGCCACGATCGCCCCCACCGGCGGTGCGCCGAAGACGCTGCTGCAGCACCCGGCGTCCACCGCGCAGATCGAGAACACCTTCTACTCGCCCAAGACGGTCTACGCCGACGGCCGCTTCTTCATCGCCGCCGGGCGGGTGAGCGCGAGCAACGACAAGGAGGAGAAGGAGACGAAGACCATGATGGCCTTCGGCCAGTGACCGTGACCGTCGTCCCGGAACCCTTGTCCGCTCTTCAGCCGTACCGTCCCCAGAGGTAAGCACCCCATGACGCAGCCGCCGCCCCCGCCGAACCAGCCGCCCGGCCCGCCGCCGGGCCAGCCGCCGCACCAGCCACCGGCCGGCCCGCCCCATCAGCCCCCGCAGGGCGGGTTCGGTGCTCCGCAGCAGCCGCCGGCGGGCGGGTTCGGCGCGCCGACGCCGCCGCAGGACGGCGCGTACGGCTACCCGCAGACCCCCCCGCCTGCCCAGCCGCCGTACGGGCAGCCGCCCCAGACCCCGCCGCCCGGGGCGGGCCAGCCGCCCTACGGCTACCCGCAGCAGGGCGCTCCGGGCCATCCGCAGCAGGGCTACGGCTACCCGACGCAGCCCATGCAGCCGCAGTACATGCCGCCGCAGAACAGCGGCAGTGGCGGCGGCCGGAAGCTCAGCACGCAGATGCAGATCATCATCGCCGCGTGCGTGGCCATCGTCCTGATCGTCGTCGGCGGCATCGTGTACGCGAACACCGGTGACGACGGCAAGAAGGACGAGGCCAAGAACTCCTCGGGCGGCGCGTCCGGCGGCGGTGGCGGCGGCGACACCAAGCCCGCCCCGGACGGGGCCGGCAAGGAGAAGGCGGGGGCGAACACCAAGGCCAAGGTCGCCTTCCAGCTTCCCGAACCGGCGCGCGAGGACCTGACGGCCGTCCCCGGCTCCTGGGTCACCGACAAGGCGTACGTGAAGCCGGGCGTCAACTCGGTCGTCGCGTACGACGTCGCCAAGGGCAGCGTCCTGTGGACCATCCCGCTCGCCGGCCAGGTGTGCGCGGCCTCGCGCCACATGACCGAGGACCACAAGACGGCGATCCTCTTCGAGGCGAAGAAGCGCACCGCCCCCAAGTTCTACGAGAAGTGCACCGAGGTCGGGGTCCTCGACCTCAACACCGGCAAGCTGCTGTGGAGCAAGTCGGTCCCCGGCGACGGCGACGCGAAGAGCCAGTTCGACCAGGTCACCCAGAGCGGCAACACGGTCGCCGCGGGCGGGCTCTACGGCGGTGCCGCGTTCGACCTGACCACCGGAGAGGTCCGCTGGAAGCCCAAGGTCGACGCCCAGCAGTGCCGTGACATCGGCTACGGCGGCGGCAAGGCGCTCGTCGCGGTCCGCACCTGCGGCGACTACGACAACCGCACGGCCACCGTCCAGACGCTCAACGCGGACAACGGCACTCCGCTGTCGTCGTACAAGATGCCGGCGGGTGTCGAGGACGCCCGTGTCGTCTCCAGCGACCCGCTGGTCGTCGCCGCCGACGTCGGTGACACGGGCACGTTCGGCATCTCGGACTTCTTCTCCATCGACGGCAAGACCGGCAAGCTGCGGGCGAAGATCGCGGCTCCGGGCGACCAGTACCTGGCCCGCTGCTCGGCCAGCGACGGCGTCGAGGGCTGCCAGTTCGTGCTCGTCGGCAACGACAGGCTCTACCTGCCGACCACCGAGCACGACGGCGGCGGTGCGCTCGGCCGCACCAACGAGATCGTCGCCTTCGACCTCGCGACCGGCAAGGGCACGCCCGAGCGCGCCGACGCCGGCGAGGGCTACCACTCGCTGCCGCTGCGCATGGACGGCGGCAACCTCATCGTCTACAAGTGGCCCCCCTACAACAAGGGCGGTCAGGTCGTGAGCATCGACGGCGCCACCTTCAAGCAGACGGTGCTGCTGGAGAACCCGTCCGACCGCGCCGTGCGCGACGCCGAGACGAGCTTCCCGGAGAACGGCGCCGAGTACGACTACGCGGCGGGCCGGTTCTTCGTCTCGCAGGACCTGATGAGCAAGCCGCGCGAGAACGACTCGCAGTTCGGCAAGAAGTACCTGGCGGTCGCCTTCAGCGTGGCCGACTGACCCGTACGAGAACGCCGTCCGGCCCGGCCCGTCGCTTCGACGGGCCGGGCCGCGGTGTTTGTCGCCCAGGGCCGGTACAAGTGGCCCTGTTTACCGACGAATTCGGCATTCCGGGGCGCTTCTGCCGAGTTGGGGGCGCGCTCGTGGGTACGAGCGTGTAGCTTGCCGGGTCAGGAGGCCGGGGGGCCTGCTCCAACGGGGAGGGTTGCTCGATGGGCGTGCGGCTCATCGTGGTCGACGACCACAGACTGCTCGCGGAGGCGCTCGCCTCGGCGCTGAAACTGCGCGGGCACCGGGTGCTGGCGGCGGCCGCGCCCGCCGCCGGGGCGGCCGAACTCGTCGTCGCCAGGGCGCCCGAGGTCTGTCTGCTGGGGACCCAGGCGCCTGCCGCGCCGGGCGCCTTCGACCCGGTCGTACGGATCAAGCGGGAACGCCCTCAGGTGGCCGTCCTGGTCCTCGGCCCGGTGCCCAGCCCGCGGGGCATCGCCGCGGCGTTCGCGGCGGGGGCGTCCGGCTACGTGCGCCACGACGAGCGCATCGAAGGGGTGGAGCGCGCGCTGGTGAAGGCCCGCTCGGGCGAGGCGGTGGTGGCGCCCCAGCTCCTCCAGGGCGCGTTCGCCGACCTCCTCAACCCGGCCGCGCAGCCCGACGACGAGGGCCAGCGGCTCCTCTCGCTGCTCACCGCACGCGAGGTCGAGGTGCTCGTGAGGGTCGCGGAGGGCGAGGACACCCGGCTGATCGCGGCCGGGATGGGCATCGCGCCGAGCACCGCGCGCACGCATGTGCAGCGCGTGCTGATGAAGCTGGGCGTCGGCTCCCGTCTGGAGGCGGCGGCCCTGGCCGCCCGGACGGGCCTGCTGGACCGGGCGGCGCACGGCGATGTGCCGTGCGGCCTCGAACGGGACTGACAGTCGCGTTGAGGCCCTTTGTTTGATTGTGATGGTTCTGGTGGGTGGTTCGCCGGGCTGGACTTGATCTTCTGGCAGGGCTTCCTGGGTTGGGCGGCCGTTGACGACGGCTGTTGGGTCGTGATTAGTTGTGTTTGGTTCTGTTGGGAGAAAGTGGTGAGGAGCTCCGTGTGAAGAAGACGTCGACCCGGCTCGCCGACGGTCGTGAGCTGCTCTACTACGACGCCCGGGACGACGTCGTACGCGACGCCGTCGACCCGCGGCCCCTCGACGCCGTCTCCACCACCGCCGAGATCCGCCACGACGTCCTCCTCGGCGACGCCGTCGCCATCGCCTCGCACCGGCAGGGCCGCACCTACCACCCTCCGGCCGACGAATGTCCCCTCTGCCCCTCGCGCGAAGGGCGTCACAGCGAAATACCCGCCGCCGACTACGACGTCGCCGTCTTCGAGAACCGCTTCCCCTCCCTCGCGGGCGACCTCGGCCGCTGCGAGGTCGTCTGCTTCACCTCCGACCACGACGCCGCGTTCGCCGATCTCACCGCCGAGCAGGCCGGACTCGTCCTTCAGGCATGGACCGACCGCACCGCCGATCTCGCCGAAGTGCCCGGTGTCGAGCAGGTCTTCTGCTTCGAGAACCGCGGCGCCGAGATCGGCGTGACCCTCCAGCACCCCCACGGCCAGATCTACGGCTATCCCTTCGTCACCCCGCGCACCGGCCTCATGCTGCGCTCCGCGGCCGGGCACCGCGCGGCGACCGGGAGCAACCTGTTCGACGACGTCGTAGCGCGCGAGCTGGCCGAGGAGGTCCGTGTGGTGCTGGAGGGTGCGCACTGGGTCGCCTTCGTGCCGTACGCGGCGCACTGGCCCTACGAGGTGCACCTCTATCCGAAGCGCCGGGTGCCCGACCTGCGTGCCCTCGACGAGGCCGCGCGCACAGAGTTCCCACAGATCTATCTGGAACTCCTGAGGCGCTTCGACCGGATCTTCGGCCCGGGCGAACCGCCGACCCCGTACATCTCCGCCTGGCACCAGGCGCCGTTCACCGCGGACGGGCGGGACGACTTCGCCCTGCATCTCGAGCTTTTCACCATCCGCCGCACTTCCGGCAAGCTGAAGTTTCTCGCGGGTTCCGAGTCCGGTATGAGCGTGTTCATCAACGACGTGCCGCCGGAAGCCGCGGCCGAGCGACTGCGAGAGGTAGCGAGCTAAGTGAGCAAGAAATACCTGGTCACAGGCGGTGCGGGATATGTCGGCAGTGTGGTGGCCCAGCACCTCCTGGAGGCCGGCCACCAGGTGACCGTGCTCGACGACCTCTCCACCGGGTTCCGCGAGGGCGTCCCGGCGGGTGCGCAGTTCGTCGAGGGCCGCATCCAGGACGCGACGCGCCATCTGGACGCCTCGTACGACGGCGTGCTGCACTTCGCCGCGTTCTCGCAGGTCGGCGAGTCGGTCGTCAAGCCGGAGAAGTACTGGGAGAACAACGTCGGCGGCACGATGGCGCTGCTGTCCGCGATGCGCTCCGCCGGCGTGCGCACCCTCGTCTTCTCCTCCACCGCCGCGACGTACGGCGAGCCGGTCTCGACCCCCATCACCGAGTCCGACCCGACCGCGCCCACGAGCCCCTACGGCGCCTCCAAGCTCGCCGTCGACCACATGATCAGCGGCGAGGCCGCGGCGCACGGGCTGGCCGCGGTGTCCCTGCGGTACTTCAACGTCGCGGGCGCGTACGGCGACTGCGGCGAGCGCCACGACCCCGAGTCGCACCTCATCCCGCTGGTCCTCCAGGTCGCCCTGGGCAGGCGCCCGTCCATCTCCGTCTTCGGCGACGACTACCCGACGCCGGACGGCACCTGCGTCCGCGACTACATCCATGTCGCCGACCTCGCCGAGGCCCATCTGCTCGCGCTCGACGCGGCGAAGCCCGGCGAGCACCTGATCTGCAACCTCGGCAACGGCAACGGCTTCTCCGTGCGCGAGGTGATCGAGACGGTGCGCAAGGTCACCGGCCACCCGGTGCCCGAGGTCATGGCCGAGCGCCGAGGCGGTGACCCCGCCGTCCTCGTCGCCTCCGCAGCAGCCGCCCAGGAACGCCTGGGCTGGCAACCGAGCCGCGCCGACCTGGCCGGCATCGTGTCCGACGCCTGGGCATTCGCCCGCAGGAGGGAAAACGCGTCATGAGCGACGGTGTGTGGGCAGCCCCCGGCAGGGTGAATCTGATCGGTGAACACACCGACTACAACGACGGTTTCGTCATGCCCTTCGCGCTGCCGCACACCACGGTGGCGACCGTGGCGCGCCGCGACGACGGTGTGCTGCGGCTCCACTCCGCCGACGTGGCCGGCGATCCTGTGGAACTGCGCGTCGACGACCTGGCCCCGGCCGCGCGCTCGGGCGACTGGACCGACTACCCGGCGGGCGTCGTGTGGGCGCTGCGCTGGGGGGGCCTCGCGGTCGGCGGCGCGGACATCCACTACGAGTCCACCGTGCCGACCGGCGCCGGACTGTCCTCGTCCGCCGCGATCGAGGTCGTCACCGCGCTCGCCCTGAACGACCTGTACGCACTGGGCATGGACTCCCGGGACATCGCCCGGATGTGCCGGCGGGCGGAGAACGTCTACGTCGGCGCCCCCACCGGGATCATGGACCAGATGGCCTCGGCCTGCTGCGCCTGGGGCCACGCCCTGCACCTGGACACCCGTGACCTCGCGATGCGCCAGATCCCCTTCGACCTGACGGCCCACGGCCTCGAACTCCTCGTCGTGGACACCCGGGTCAAGCACGCCCACAGCGAGGGCGCGTACGGAAAGCGCCGCGCCGGCTGCGAGGCGGGCGCGGCGGCGCTCGGCGTCGACGCGCTGCGGGACGTCCCGTTCGACGGGCTGGACGACGCCCTGGCCCGCCTCGACGACCCGGAGGTGCGCGCCCTGGTCCGTCACATCGTCACGGAGAACCACCGGGTGGAGCGCGTGATCGCACACCTGGAGGCGGGCGAGGTCCGCGCGATCGGCCCGGTCCTGACGGAGGGCCACGCCTCGTTGCGCGACGACTTCAGGGTCTCGTGCCCCGAACTGGACCTGGTGGTCGACACGGCACTCACCGCCGGGGCGCTCGGCGCGCGGATGACGGGCGGCGGCTTCGGCGGTTCGGCGATCGTGCTGGTCGAGTCGTCCTCGGAGCACCTGGTGACGAAGGCGGTCCAGGAGGCGTTCGCGGCCCGGACCCTGGACGAGCCCCGCGTCTTCACGGCGGTCCCGTCGGCGGGGGCGCGGCGCGTGTCCTGAAGCGCTCGAGCCGAACGTGCCCCCGGCCCGGGGGTGCAGGCGGCACGGACGGGCAGCGGGTCGCGATGCGGGGCGGGCTCGGGAGTCATTTCCGCAAAGAGGCTTCCGTCGCAGCCGCCCGTCCGTACCCTGATGCTCAGCACCGGTGGGGGCCGGTGTCGATCAGGGGGCGAGACCGTTGGGTACGGTGCCCGGGGCGGGGTATCAGTCTGAGCACGGCGGCGGCCGGGCGATTTCCTGTACCTCCTTCTCCGGGCGTCGTATCCGCGCCGATCCGTCCTCCGGCACTGGGGGTGCTTGTGGTCCGTATCCGGGTCCTGGTGGTGGACGACCACCGAATCTTCGCCGAGTCGCTCGCCGCGGCTCTCGCCGCCGAGCCCGACGTCGAGGTCACCGCGGCGGGCAGCGGGCCTGCCGCGCTGCGCTGCCTGGAGCGGGCCGCAGCCGAGGGACGGCGCTTCGACGTCATGCTCGTCGACGCGGATCTCGGCATCTCCCCGGTGCCCGCGCCGCGCGCGGTGGCGGGCGCCGACGACGGGCTGGTGGACGGGATCTCGCTGGTCGCCGGCGTCCGTGTCCGTCAGATCGCCGTGCGGTCCGTGGTACTCGCCGAGAAGGACGACGCCGCCCGCGCGGCGCTCGCGCTCCAGGCGGGGGCGTCGGGCTGGGTCGCCAAGGACTGCTCGCTGCAACGGCTGCTGGGCGTGGTCCGCGGGGTGCTGCGGGACGAGACGCATGTGTCGCCCGCACTGCTCACCGGCGTGCTGCGCGAGCTGACCGCGGCCCGCAAGCACCGCACCGAGAGCGAGCAGCTGGTCGAGTCGCTGACCCCGCGCGAACAGGAGGTGCTGCGCTGCATGGTGGCGGGCCTGGGGCGCAAAGCGGTCGCCGAGCGCCTCTTCCTGTCACCGCACACCGTCCGGACCCACATGCAGAACGTGCTCGGCAAGCTCGGCGTGCACTCCACCCTCGCCGCGGTCGCCCTGGCGCGCAGGGCGGGTGTCGGTCCGGTGGACCTAGCCGGGGATGTTGTCGAACGGGGCGGTCAACTGGCGTAGCAGTGCGGCCAGTTCCGCGCGCTGGGCGTGGGAGAGCTGGGCCAGGATCGCCCGTTCCTGGGCGAGCAGTCCGGCCAGTGCCTGGTCGGCCCGGTCGCGGCCCTCGGGGGTGAGCCGCACCAGGACGCCGCGCCGGTCGCTGGGGTCGGGCAGCCGCTCGACCAGATTCTTCTTGGCGAGCCGGTCGATGCGGTTGGTCATCGTGCCGGACGTGACCAGTGTCTGGGTGAGCAACTGGCCGGGGGAGAGCTGGTACGGCGCGCCCGCCCGGCGCAGTGAGGTGAGCACGTCGAACTCCCACGGCTCCAGCTGGTGCTCGGCGAAGGCGAGCCGGCGGGCCCGGTCGAGATGGCGGGCGAGTCTGGAGACGCGGCTGAGCACCTCGAGCGGTTCCACGTCGAGGTCCGGGCGCTCTCGGCGCCATGCTGCGACCAGTCGATCGACCTCGTCCTCCATGTCGATCAGTGTAGTTGGTCTGTCGACGTGAAGTCTCTTGACGTCAAGATATATTTTGCTTGACTATTGGGCAGGGTCGGCCCGGAACCGTTCCGTTTTTGGCTGCCCGTTCCTGCAAGGGGGACTCGAACATGCATTCCGCACCCACCTGGGATCCACATCAGTACCTGCGCCATGCCGGGCACCGCACACGCCCCTTCCTGGACATGCTCGCCCGCATACCCCAGCTGCCCTCCGGCAGCCGCCCCGCCCGGATCGCCGACATCGGCTGCGGCCCCGGCAACGTCACCGCGCTCCTCGCCGACCGCTGGCCCGATGCCCACATCACCGGCTTCGACCTCTCCCGCGAGATGCTCGCCCAGGCCGAGAAGGACCACGCCGGCACCACACCCGGCGGCGGCTGGCTGGACTTCCGTCTCGCCGACGCCGCGCACTGGACCCCCGACGAGCCGTACGACCTGATCGTCTCGAACGCGGCGCTCCAGTGGGTACCCAACCACCCCGAGTCCTTCGCCGTCTGGATCGACGGACTCACGCCCGGCGGCACCTTCGCCTTCCAGGTGCCCGGCAACTTCACCTCGCCCAGCCACGCCCTGCTCGGCGAGCTGTGCGCGTCCCCGCAGTGGCGCGAGCGTCTCGGCGACCACGGGCGGCGCTACGTGCACATCCTGGAGCCCGCCGAGTACCTGCTGCGGCTGGCCGACCTGGGCTGCGACACGGACACCTGGGAGACCACCTACCTCCAGCTGCTCGGCGGCGAGGACCCGGTGCTCGACTGGGTGAAGGGCACCGCGCTGCGTCCCGTCCTCACCGAGCTCGCCGACGACCCGGAGGCCGAGCGCGAGTTCCTGGGCCAGTACCGGGACCTGCTGCGCAAGGCGTATCCGCAGGGGCCGCACGGCACCGTGTTCCCGTTCCGCCGCATCTTCGCCGTCGCCCGGAAGGTGTCGTGATGCTCGCCGGGGACGAGAACCTTCCGGGACGCAAGCGGTTCTGCTCCGAGGCCCCGGTGGGCAACCGCCCGGAGTTCCCGGAGCCGGCCGGCTGAGGGGGCCGGGCGCACGACGGCGCCCCGCCGCGGGAGAACCGCGGCGGGGCGCCGTGCTGCCGGGGCAGCGGGATCAGTGCAGGGTGCGGTACGTGTTCCAGCCCGAGCCGACCCTCGCCTTGGCCTTGAAGCCGCCCTTGCCGTCGGCGTCGTAGCGGTACAGCACACCGTCCGACGCGCGGACCAGCAGGTCGGCGCGGCCGTCACCGGTCAGGTCGCCGGGCGTCACGAACTTGTTGAACTGGTTCCAGCCCGTGCCGATGAGCTTCTTCGCCTTGAACGGCGCCGTGGCCGTGCCCGTACCCGCGTACAGGTACAGGCTGCCGTCCTTGGCGCGCGCGAGGATGTCCGCGCGGCCGTCGCCGTCGATGTCACCGGCGCCGGCGAGCACGGAGAACTGGCCCCAGCCGGTGCCGATCTTCTGGCGGGCGGCGAACGCCGAACCGTTTCCGTTGCCCCGGTACAGGTACAGGGCACCGGCGCTGTCGCGGGCCAGCAGGTCGCCCTTGCCGTCGCCGGAGAGGTCGCCGGGGCCGACCAGGGTGTTGTAGATGCCCCAGCCGCTGCCGATCTCGCTGTCGCCGACGTAGTCGTCGTAGTTCCACAGCGTGCCGTCCTCGAAGATCTCGAGCAGGTCGCCGTAGCCGTCGTCGTTGAACGAGGAGGTGAGCGTGAGCTTCGCGCCGCCCCAGCCGGGGCCGAACTCTTCGCGGGCGCTGAGCTGGCCGTTGTTCATGCCGTAGTACGCGTACAGGACACCGGACGTGTTGACGCCGAGGACCTCGTTCTTGCCCCAGTGCGGGTTGTTGCCCGCGCCGGAGAACTGCGAGACGTGGTTCCAGCCGGTGCTGAGCTGCGTCCTCGCCTGGAAGGCGCCCGTGCCGGTGGAGATGTACCGGTAGAGCGTGCCGGACACGGTACGGGCCAGCAGGTCGCCGAAGCCGTCGCCGTTCATGTCGTCCACGCTGAACAGCTGGTTGTAGATGCCCCAGCCGGTGCCGATCTTCACGCGCGGCTTGAACGGCTGCGCGGCCGTGGTGCCGCCGTAGAAGAACAGCTCACCGGCGGGGTTGCGCGCGAACAGGTCCGCGATCGCGTCGCCGTCGGCGTCGTTGACGCCCACGAGCTGGTCGAACTGGCCCCACCCGGAGCCGACGCGCACCTTCGCCGCGAACGGCTCGGCCGCGCCGGGCTGGGCCCGGTACAGGAACAGCTCGCCCGCGAAGTTGCGTGCGAGGACGTCGCCGACTCCGTCGCCGGTCAGGTCGCCGGGCGAGAAGATCTTGTTGAACTGCTGCCAGCCCGTGCCGGACCACTGCAGGTCGGCGTAGGTGTCGTGGCTGAGGTACGACGAGAGGCGGCCGTCGGCGGACAGCGTGAAGACCGTGGGCCGGGTGGGGTCGGCCGTGTCCATGCCCGCGACCGTGAACGCGTCCTTGAACGTCTCGCCGCTCTCGCCCAGCAGGTAGGGGTAGGTCTCCTCGCTGCCGGTCGGCGTCACCCAGTACTGGCCGTCGACGGTGCGCTGGAGCAGATCGCTGAAGCCGTCGCGGTCGAGGTCACTGCGCGGCACGGCCGGCGCCGCGGCCTCGGCGACGCCGGCCACGGAGGCCGACGGCGCCTTCGCCGCGCCGGACTGCCTGATCGGAGACTTCGGCATGCTCTCGACGGTCGGAGCAGTGCGCTCCACCGGCGTGCGCGACGCCGGGGCGTCGTCCGCGTGCGCCGGAACGGCGAGCAGCATGCCCGCCGAGACGACCAGCGCGGTGCAGGCCGCGACGCGGCGCGCCGCCGTACGGCGCGCGACGGCGGGGCGGCCGGATTCCACTGAAGTCAAAGTCCCCCCTCGGGGAAAAGTCGGTTCATGCCTCGTCATCGGGACGAGGCACCGATATAGACAGTCCAGGGGGATCAAGGGATGTACGGAAAACGGCTCGATTTCCACGCTGTTTCCGGCGCGATGCCTCCCGGCACGAGCAGCGGCCGGCCCCCTCTCGCAGGAGGGGGCCGGCCGCTGCTCGTGCCGAGGCGATTTCGAAGAGGGACGCCACCGCGTCAGTTCTTGCGGTGACCTATCAGGCGCGGCTTCTGCTCCAGGCCGTCCAGGCCGTGCCACGCCAGGTTCACCAGATGCGCCGCGACCTCCGCCTTCTTCGGGCGGCGGGCGTCCACCCACCACTGACCCGTCAGCGCCACCATGCCCACCAGCGCCTGCGCGTACAGCGGGGCGAGCTTCGGGTCGAAACCGCGGTTCTTGAACTCCAGGCCGAGAATGTCCTCGACCTGCGTGGCGATGTCGCTGATCAGGGACGCGAACGTACCCGTCGACTGGGCCACCGGCGAATCGCGGACCAGGATGCGGAAACCGTCCGTGTACGTCTCGATGTAGTCCAGCAGCGCGAACGCCGCCTGCTCCAGCAGCTCCCGGGGATGGCCGGCCGTCAGCGCGCCCGTCACCATGTCCAGCAGCTGGCGCATCTCACGGTCCACGACGACCGCGTACAGGCCCTCCTTGCCCCCGAAGTGCTCGTACACGACCGGCTTGGAGACACCCGCCTTGGCCGCGATCTCCTCGACCGACGTGCCCTCGAAGCCCTTCTCGGCGAACAGGGTGCGCCCGATGTCCAGCAACTGCTCGCGGCGCTCGGCGCCGGTCATCCGCACCCGGCGGGCTCGCCTGCCGCCGGGCGACCGGTTCTTGTCCGCGCTGCTCGTACTGCCGTCACTCGCCACGCCGTCCATCATGCCGCGTCGGCGGTGGCGCTCTTGCCGCGGGCGTCCTCATCGTCCGCGTCCGCGCGACGGGCGTCGATACGGGACTGCTGCGGCCAGCGCACGTCGTACGCCCAGCCCGCCAGCTCGAACCAGCGGATCAGCCGGGCGCTGGAGTCCACCTGGCCCCGCAGCACCCCGTGCCGCGCGCTCGTCGGGTCCGCGTGGTGCAGGTTGTGCCACGACTCACCGCACGACAGCACCGCCAGCCACCACACGTTGCCCGAGCGGTCGCGCGACTTGAACGGGCGCTTGCCCACCGCGTGGCAGATCGAGTTGATCGACCACGTCACGTGGTGCAGCAGCGCGACGCGGACCAGCGAGCCCCAGAAGAACGCCGTGAACGCGCCCCACCACGACATCGTCACCAGACCGCCCACCAGCGGCGGGATCGTCAGCGACAGCACCGTCCACCAGATGAAGTCCCGCGAGATGCGGCGCAGCGCCGGGTCCTTGATCAGGTCGGGGGCGTACTTGTGCTGAGGCGTCCGCTCCTCGTCGAACATCCAGCCGATGTGCGCCCACCACAGGCCCTTCATCAGCGCGGGGACCGTCTCGCCGAACCGCCACGGCGAATGCGGGTCGCCGTCGGCGTCGGAGAACTTGTGGTGCTTGCGGTGGTCGGCCACCCAGCGCACCAGCGGGCCCTCGACCGCCAGCGACCCCATGATCGCCAGTGCGATCCGCAGCGGGCGCCTGGCCTTGAAGGAGCCGTGCGTGAAGTACCGGTGGAAGCCGATCGTGATGCCGTGGCAGCCGATGAAGTACATCGCCACCAGCAGGCCGAGATCGAGCCAGCTCACGCCCCAGCCCCAGGCCAGGGGGACCGCGGCGAGCAGGGCGAGGAAGGGGACCGTGATGAACAGCAGCAGGGTGATCTGCTCGATCGACCGCTTGCTGTCTCCGCCGAGCGTGGCGGACGGTGCGTCGGCGGACGGCTGAGCGGTGCCGTCCAGCAGATCGGGGCTTGTGGTCATGAGGGTTCCCTGGGGGTGGGGAGAGGGGGATGAAAGACTGCCGTTGCTACGGTTCCGTAACCTACGGCAACGTAAGTATGGCAGTGCCCGGCGGCCGGGCAAGAGACCTGCGGACAACGTCAGGGAAAGGGACACCTATCCTGGGTGTCGTCGGACAGCGCGGTCCGCAAGCCTCCAGTACCCCTCCAGACGTGCTCAAACACTGCAAGGAGCCGCACCTGTGAGCAGTGCCGACCAGTCCCCCACCGCCAGCGCCGAGCTTCGTGCCGACATCCGCCGACTGGGCGATCTTCTGGGCGAGACCCTCGTCCGCCAGGAGGGTCCCGAGCTCCTGGAGCTCGTCGAGCGGGTCCGCGCCCTGACGCGCACCGACGGTGAGGCAGCCGCCGAGCTGCTGGGCGACACCGACCTGGAGACCGCGGCCAAGCTGGTCCGCGCCTTCTCCACGTACTTCCACCTTGCCAACGTCACCGAGCAGGTGCACCGCGGCCACGAGATGCGCGAACGCCGCGCGGCCGAGGGCGGGCTGCTGTCCCGCACCGCCGACCGGCTCAAGGACGCCGACCCCGAGCACCTGCGGGAGACCGTCCGCAACCTCAACGTGCGCCCCGTCTTCACCGCGCACCCCACAGAGGCCGCCCGGCGCTCCGTGCTCAACAAGCTCCGCCGCATCGCCGAGCTGCTGGAGAACCCCGGCCTCGCCGCCGACCGGCGCCGCCACGACCTGCGCCTGGCCGAGCACATCGACCTCATCTGGCAGACCGACGAGCTGCGCGTCGTACGCCCCGAGCCGGCCGACGAGGCGCGCAACGCGATCTACTACCTCGACGAGCTGCACGCCGGAGCCGTCGGCGACGTCCTGGAGGACCTCGCCGCCGAGCTGGAGCGCGTCGGCGTCGAGCTGCCGCCCGGCACCCGCCCGCTCACCTTCGGCACCTGGATCGGCGGCGACCGCGACGGCAACCCCAACGTCACCCCCGCCGTCACCTGGGACGTGCTGATCCTCCAGCACGAGCACGGCATCACCGATGCCATCGAGGTCATCGACTACCTGCGCAGCCTGCTGTCCAACTCCATCCGCTACGCCGGGGCCACCGAGGAGCTGCTCGCCTCCCTGCGCGAGGACCTGGAGCGGCTGCCCGAGATCAGCCCCCGCTACAAGCGGCTGAACGCCGAGGAGCCCTACCGGCTCAAGGCCACCTGCATCCGCCAGAAGCTCCTCAACACCCGCGAGCGCCTGGCCAAGGGCACCCCGCACGAGGAGGGCCGCGACTACCTCGGCACCGCCGAGCTGATCGACGACCTCAGCCTCATCCAGACCTCGCTGCGCGAGCACCGCGGCGGGCTGTTCGCCGACGGCCGCATGGACCGGGTCATCCGCACCCTGTCCGCGTTCGGCCTCCAGCTCGCCACCATGGACGTGCGCGAGCACGCGGACGCCCACCACCACGCCCTCGGGCAGCTCTTCGACCGGCTGGGCGAGGAGTCCTGGCGCTACGCCGACATGCCGCGCGAGTACCGGCAGAAGCTGCTCGCCAAGGAGCTCCGCTCCCGGCGCCCGCTCGCGCCCACGCCCGCGCCGCTGGACGCCGCCGGGCAGAAGACCCTCGGCGTCTTCCACACGGTCAAGGAAGCCTTCGAACGCTTCGGGCCCGAGGTCATCGAGTCGTACATCATCTCGATGTGCCAGGGCGCCGACGACGTCTTCGCCGCCGCCGTCCTCGCCCGCGAGGCCGGACTCATCGACCTGCACGCCGGCTGGGCCAAGATCGGCATCGTGCCGCTGCTGGAGACCACCGACGAGCTCAAGGCCGCCGACGTCATCCTCGAAGGCATGCTCGCCGACCCCTCCTACCGGCGACTCGTCTCGCTCCGCGGCGACGTCCAGGAGGTCATGCTCGGCTACTCCGACTCCTCCAAGTTCGGCGGCATCACCACCAGCCAGTGGGAGATCCACCGCGCCCAGCGCAGGCTGCGCGACGTCGCCCACCGCCACGGCGTCCGGCTCAGGCTCTTCCACGGCCGCGGCGGCACCGTCGGCCGCGGCGGCGGCCCCTCGCACGACGCGATCCTCGCCCAGCCCTGGGGCACCCTCGAGGGCGAGATCAAGGTGACCGAGCAGGGCGAGGTCATCTCCGACAAGTACCTGATCCCCTCGCTGGCCAGGGAGAACCTGGAGCTGACGGTCGCCGCCACCCTCCAGGCCTCCGCGCTGCACACCGCCCCCCGCCAGTCCGACGAGGCGCTCGCCCGCTGGGACGCGGCCATGGACACCGTCTCCGACGCCGCCCATGACGCGTACCGCAGGCTGGTCGAGGACCCGGACCTGCCCGCGTACTTCTTCGCCTCCACTCCCGTCGACCAGCTCGCCGAGCTCCACCTCGGCTCGCGGCCCTCGCGCCGCCCCGACTCCGGTGCCGGTCTCGACGGTCTGCGCGCCATTCCGTGGGTCTTCGGCTGGACGCAGTCGCGGCAGATCGTGCCCGGCTGGTTCGGCGTCGGCTCCGGCCTCAAGGCGCTGCGCGAGGCGGGTCTCGACACCGTGCTCGACGAGATGCACGAGCAGTGGCACTTCTTCCAGAACTTCATCGCCAACGTGGAGATGACGCTCGCGAAGACCGACCTGCGGATCGCCCGCCACTACGTCGACACGCTCGTGCCCGACCACCTCAAGCACGTCTTCGACGTCATCGAGGCCGAGCACGCACTCACCGTCAGCGAGGTGCTGAAGGTGACCGGCAACGACGAACTGGTCGGCTCCAACCCGGTGCTGCGCCAGACGTTCGCGATCCGTGACGCGTACCTGGACCCGATCTCCTACCTCCAGGTCGCGCTCCTCAAGCGGCAGCGCGACGCGGCCGAGCGCGGCGAGGAACCGGACCCGCTGCTGGCCCGCGCCCTGCTGCTGACCGTCAACGGCGTCGCGGCCGGCCTGCGCAACACGGGCTGACGCCGGACGACATGAGGATGCCCCTCGCCTGAGTTCAGGCGAGGGGCATCCTCATGTCAGGTGTCAGTGCTGACGGGCCGTACGGCGACGGGCCAGCAGGTAGCCGCCACCGGCGACCAGCGCGGCAGCGACGCCCGCGAGCACACCGAGGGGCGCGCCGTTGCCGGTCTCGGCGAGGTCGCCGGACGTGCCGTCGGCGCTCGGCGCGGCGGGGGCCGAGGTGTCGGGCGTGCTCGACGGCTCGCTGCCCGGCTTGTCCTCGCCCGGCTTGTCCTCGCCCGGCTTGTCCTCACCCGGCTTGTCCTCACCGGGCTTGTCCTCGCCCGGCTTGTCCTCACCGGGCTTGTCCTCGCCCGGCTTGTCCTCGTCGGCGCAATCGACCTTGAAGACCTTGTGCTTGGCGGCGTTGCTCTTCTGGCCCTCGAAGGTCCAGAACAGCTTGTACTGGCCGTCGGCGAGCGTCATCTCGCCGGTGCGCTCGTGGCCGGAGCCGTCGAGCGTCAGCGAACCGGACTTGACGACCTCGCCCTTGACGAGGTCGTTGTTCGCCCACGCCTGGATCTCCCAGTCGACCTTCTGGGCACCGTCGAACTTGAAGCCGTCGACGTAGAAGGTGCAGACCTTGGGGTTGTTGCGGGGGTCGAACTCACCCGTCGCGATGTCGTGGATCTTGACGTTGCCGTTGTCGCCGTTCGTGGCGAACGCGGCGGGTGCGGCCGACAGCGAGAGCGCCGCGGCAGCCACCAGAGCGCCGGTGGGACGAAGGATGCGCATATGGGTGTCCATCGTGAGAGAGGGAAGATGGCGTGGGGGGGGCGGCTCAGCGTCCTGTGAACCCACCCGCCAGTCAAGGAGTCTTGTTCCGCATCTGCACCAGAGGTGCTGATTCGCCCTCGATAGTCCTGATAACGATCAGGTGAACTCGTGATGATTCAACGACTCCTGACGGCCCTACAGCACCAGGAACGACGCCACCAGCAACGCCCCGCCCGCAGACGCCGACAGCCACGCCAGCCGCGTCAGCCGCAGTCCGCCGCCGATCACCAGCGCCGCCAGCAGCAGTGCACCGCCCAGGGGCAACCAGGCATGGAGCCCGCCCGCGGGCCCCGTCCGCACCGCCTCGCCCGTACCCGGCTTCAGTACGACGGCGAGCGTCACGCCCTTCTTCACCGCGACGGAACGGTCGATCGTCACCCGGTCGCGCTCCGGCGCCGGGGCCTTGGGCACGTACGGCCCCGTGCACACCTCGTCGTCGCAGCGGGCGACCGTCAGCGTGCCGTGCTCGCGGCCCTTGGAGAGCAGGATGTGCTGCGCATTGCCCCAGGACGACGAGAAGCCGGCGACCAGGAGGAGCAGGGCGACGAGCACCATCGCCGCCTTACGGGCGTGGGTCAGCATCCGGCCGGGGGAGTTCCGCTTCATGGCCCGCGATCCTTGGCCATAGGGCTGCCGCGGGTCAACCTCGGACCGGCAGGAGGAGACCCAGGTCTCAGGAGTTGTACGTCCCCTGCGCCCGCTCCAGGCCGTCGATCACCAGACACTCCACCGCGTCCGCCGCGCGGTCCACGAAGTAGTCCAGCTCCTTGCGTTCGGCCGACGAGAAGTCCTTCAGCACGAAGTCCGCGACCTGCATCCGGCCCGGCGGCCGGCCGATACCGAACCGCACCCGGTGGTAGTCCGGGCCCATCGCCTTCGTCATCGACTTCAGCCCGTTGTGGCCGTTGTCCCCGCCGCCCAGCTTCAGCCGCAGCGTGCCGTAGTCGATGTCCAACTCGTCATGGACGGCCACGACATGCGCGGTCGGCACCTTGTAGAAATCCCGCAGCGCCGTCACCGGACCGCCGGACAGGTTCATGTACGACATGGGCTTCGCCAGGATCACCCGCCGGTTCGACGGACCCGGAGCGCCGATACGGCCCTCCAGCACCTGCGCCTGCGCCTTCTGCGCACGCTTGAACGAGCCGCCGATCCGCTCGGCCAGCAGGTCGGCGACCATGAAACCCACGTTGTGCCGGTTGGCGGCGTAACCGGGCCCCGGATTGCCGAGGCCCACGATCAGCCAGGGTGCGTTCACGTCGGACATCTGCGCTGCGTCTCCTCGTCACCGGCCCGAACAGGAAGAACGGGGTGGCAGGCCGCAGCCCGCCACCCCGTGAAAAGCCTCAAGCAGAGCTTACGGCTCAGGCCTCGGCGGCCTCTTCGCCCTCGCCCTCGCCCTCCGCGGCCGGCTCCTCGGCCTGCGCGGCCAGAACCTGCAGGACGACGGTGTCGTCCTCGACCGTCAGCGTGGTGCCCTTGGGCAGGGTGATGTCCTTGGCCAGGACGGAGTCACCGGCGGACAGGCCCTCGATGGAGACCGAGACGGACTCGGGGATGTGGGTGGCCTCGGCCTCGACCGGCAGGGCGTTCAGCACGTGCTCGACCAGGAAGGCGCCCGGCGCCAGGTCACCCTCGGTGTGGACCGGGATGTCGACGCTGACCTTCTCGCCGCGCTTCACGAGCAGCAGGTCGACGTGCTCCAGGAAGCCCTTCAGCGGGTCGCGCTGCACGGCCTTCGGGATGGCCAGCTCGTTCTTGCCCTCGATGTCCAGGGAGATCAGGACGTTCGGGGTACGCAGGGCGAGCAGCAGGTCGTGGCCCGGCAGCGTGACGTGGACCGGGTCGGAGCCGTGGCCGTACAGAACGCCCGGGACCTTGTTGTCACGGCGGATGCGGCGGGCGGCGCCCTTGCCGAACTCGGAACGGAGCTCTGCGGCGAGCTTCACCTCGGACATGTGCACTCCTCGTATTGAACAGAAATCTGGTGGCGGTCACCCGGCCACGACAGGCCTGCTACGAAGAGCGCGTCGATAACGGACCGCCGCACCAGAAGTGCGGCCTCCCTCGCCGAGCAACTACGACAGTCTACGCGGCACCCGCCGGGCTCCCAAATGGATCACACGAAGGGCCGCCCACGGACCACCCCGGACCACGCCGACAGGCGGAAGGGCCGCCCCGCGCAGTGCGGAACGGCCCCTCCTCGGCTCTGCCGTGTCCTACTTCTCCTCCTCGAACAGGCTCGTCACCGAACCGTCCTCGAAGACCTCGCGCACGGCACGCGCGATCGTCGGCGCCATCGACAGCACCGTGATCTTGTCCAGCTCCAGCTCACCCGGCGTCGGCAGCGTGTTCGTCAGCACGAACTCGCTCACCTTGGAGTTCTTCAGGCGATCGGCGGCAGGGCCCGACAGGATGCCGTGCGTCGCCGTCACGATCACGTCCTCGGCGCCGTTCGCGAACAGGGCGTCCGCCGCGGCGCAGATCGTGCCCGCCGTGTCGATCATGTCGTCGACCAGCACACACACCCGGCCCTTGACCTCGCCCACGACCTCGTGGACCGTCACCTGGTTGGCGACGTCCTTGTCACGGCGCTTGTGCACGATCGCCAGCGGCGCGTCCAGGCGGTCGCACCAGCGGTCCGCGACACGCACCCGGCCCGCGTCCGGGGACACGATCGTCAGCTTGTCCCGGTCCACCTTCGCGCCCACGTAGTCCGCGAGGACCGGCAGCGCCGACAGGTGGTCCACCGGGCCGTCGAAGAAGCCCTGGATCTGGTCCGTGTGCAGATCCACCGTGAGGATGCGGTCCGCGCCGGCGGTCTTCAGCAGATCGGCGATCAGACGGGCCGAGATCGGCTCACGGCCGCGGTGCTTCTTGTCCTGACGGGCGTAGCCGTACGACGGGATGATCACGGTGATGCTCCGGGCCGAAGCCCGCTTCAGAGCATCGATCATGATCAGCTGCTCCATGATCCACTTGTTGATGGGAGCCGTGTGGCTCTGCATCAGGAAGCAGTCGGCACCACGGGCCGACTCCTGGAAGCGGACGTAGATCTCGCCGTTGGCGAAATCGAAAGCCTTCGTCGGGACGAGGCCGACACCGAGCTGGTATGCAACCTCCTCGGCCAGCTCGGGGTGGGCGCGGCCGGAGAAGAGCATCAGCTTCTTCTCGCCGGTCGTCTTGATCCCGGTCACAGCACTGTCTCCTCAGACGTGTTCTCTGGCCGCGAAGGTCCTGGGCGCGAGCCAGCCGAATTTGTGTGCACGTATCACGGTACGCCGAGTTCGACGCAGCCGTTTCCGGTCAGTTCTCCTCGGCGACGCCTTCCGTTGCCGCCGTGGCGGCCTGCGCGGCAGCGCTGCCCGGGCGCTTGCGAGCCACCCAGCCCTCGATATTCCGCTGCTGGCCACGGGCGACGGCCAGCGAACCCGGCGGCACGTCCTTCGTGATCACCGACCCGGCGGCGGTGTACGCGCCGTCCCCGACCGTGACAGGAGCCACAAACATGTTGTCCGAGCCCGTACGGCAGTGGGACCCGATCGTCGTGTGGTGCTTCTTCTCGCCGTCGTAGTTCACGAAGACGCTCGCCGCACCGATGTTGGAGTGGTCCCCGATCGTCGCGTCACCGACATAGGAGAGGTGCGGCACCTTCGTGCCCTCGCCGATCACGGCGTTCTTCGTCTCGACGTACGTACCGATCTTGCCCTTGGCGCCCAGCTTCGTCCCCGGGCGCAGATACGCGAACGGACCGACGGTCGCCGCGGCGCCGATCTCCGCGCCGTCCGCCACCGTGTTGTCCACCCGGGCGCCCGCGCCCACCACGGTGTCCTTCAGCCGCGAGTTCGGGCCGACCTCGGCGTCCTCCGCCAGATGCGTGGCGCCCAGCAGCTGCGTGCCGGGATGCACGACGACGTCCTGGCCGAAAGTCACCGTCACATCCAGGAGCACCGACGCCGGCTCCACGACCGTGACACCCGCCAGCATCGCCCGCTCCAGCAGCCGCTCGTTCAGCAGCCGGCGCGCCTCGGCGAGCTGCACGCGGTTGTTGATGCCCAGGATCTCCCGGTGGTCGGCGGCGACGGAGGCGCCGACCCGGTGCCCCGCCTCGCGCAGGATCCCGAGCACGTCGGTCAGGTACTCCTCGCCCTGGCTGTTGTCCGTCCGCACCTTCTTCAACGCGTCGGCCAGCAGGACCCCGTCGAACGCGAACACACCGGAGTTGATCTCGCGGATCGCGCGCTGCGCGTCGGTCGCGTCCTTGTGCTCGACGATCGCCGTCACGGCGCCGGTCGCGTCGTCGCGCACGATGCGCCCGTATCCGGTGGAGTCCGGCACCTCGGCGGTCAGCACGGTCACCGCGTTGCCGTCGGCGGCGTGCGTGGCGGCCAGGGCGGTCAGCGTGTCCCCGGACAGCAGCGGGGTGTCGCCGCAGACGACGATCACGGTGCCGCGCGGCTCCCCGCCGAGCTCCTCGAGACCCATGCGTACGGCGTGGCCGGTGCCGTTCTGCTCGGCCTGGAAGGCGGTACGGGTCCCCGCGTAGTGCTCCGCGAGGTGCCCCTCGACCTGCTCACGCGCGTGGCCGACGACCACGACGAGCTGCTCGGGCTCGAGCTCGCGGGCGGCGCAGACGACGTGTCCGACGAGCGAACGCCCGGCGATTTCGTGCAGGACCTTGGGAGTCTTCGACTTCATGCGGGTGCCCTCACCCGCTGCAAGAACGACGACGGCTGCCGGGCGATTGGCGCTCACGGGTATGCCCTTCGGCTTCGGGTGGTGGACATCCGAAGGATACCGGGGGGTTTCAGGCGAGAAACGAGCGCGGGTCCTGACCGGGGAGGTCAGGACCCGAACCATGCATGCAGCTCCCGGGGGAGGACTCGAACCCCCATGATCAGAACCAAAATCTGACGTCTTGCCCTTAGACGACCCGGGATTACCGCTATGTCCGATTTCGTTGATCGGCTGCGGATGCAGCCCCTACTATGCCGCACCACCAGCCCTCGATGCGACGGTACAAGTCGGCACTCCCCTGAACGTGGATCACCAGACAGCCTCGGTACTCCTCGCCGGTGTTCTTCCGTACGGTCGTGGGGTTGTGGCGTTTGAGGGTCGTCTTGCCGAACGCGGCCGGGTCGGCGTCGACGAGGTTCGCCCAGTACTGCTCGGCGGCGGTGATGTCGGCCGACTCGTGGATCATGACGTGGAACCTGAGGCGTTCTCGCTCGATTCCGACGAGGTCCAGCCATGCGATGAACACCTGAATCATTCCTGGGTCACTGTTGACGAAGGTCACTCGCTCCCGACGGGCGTACGGCTTGTCCTTCGTCCCCTCTGCCCAGTACAGGGCCGCGCCCACGAGGAGCAGTTCCCGTTCCGTCAGCGCGCCGATGTCGAGCGCTGCTCCGGACTTCGTCTCCCTGCGCTCTGCCTCGCGCCGTCGTAAGGTCACCTCCCACCCGCGGCGGGCGATCGCCGAGGCCTCCTCGCGGGAGCGCTTGCGCTCAGGCTTCGGCAGGTCCCGTACCCACAGGGAGATCGAGCTCTTCGAGCAGCCCAGCTCCACCTGGATCTGGTCGTAGGTCATGCCCTGGAGCCGGAGTTCGCGGGCCCTGGCGCGCAGGTCGTCCTTGGCGTTCGGGCGCTTCGTCCATTCCGGCGGGGGCTCGCCCTTGACCAGGCGGTTGAGGAGGTCGTTGTTGTCGATGCGGAGGCGGTCGCGGATCTGGCGGAGGCTGAGGCCCTCGCGGCGCAGGGCTATGGCCTGTGTGCGGAGGGCCTCGAAGTCGGCGTACTCGCCGGCGGTGCGTGTCATGGGGTGATCGTCGTCCGGAATGCGGACGTCAGGGTCGAAACTTTGGTCGATTCATCAGTTCGAGCGTTTCTGGTGCATTTGGCCAGGAAGTGCGCACGCTTTGTGCTCCCGCACTCCCGCGAAAATGACTCGCGCCCGCCCGTAGTCTGGGAGCCATGACCGCAACGGGGGCAGAGCAGGACGCCACGGGTTCGACCGCCCGGGCGTGGCTGTGGTGGGGGCGGCGGCGCAGTGCCGTGCTCGACGTGGGGCTGGCGGCCGTGTCCGCCGTGGAATGCGCGCTGCAGGGGGTCGTGTTCGCCGAGCACGCAGCGCTGCCGGTGCCGTTCGGGGTGCTGTTCGGACTGGCCGTCGGTTCGGTGCTGGTGCTCAGGCGGCGGTGGCCCATCGCCGTGGTGCTGGTGTCGGTGGCGACGACGCCGGCGGAGATGGGCTATCTGATGGCCGTCGTCGGCCTGTACACGCTGGCCGCCTCGGAGGTGCCGCGGCGGATCACGGCGACGCTGGCCGGGATGTCGCTGGCGGCGACGTTCATCGTGACGTTCGTGCGGGTGCGCCAGGACGTGCAGGGCGGGGACTTCGGCGCCTGGTACGTGCCGTTGATGGCCGGCTTCATGTCGCTGGGGCTGACGGCTCCGCCGGTGCTCTTCGGTCTCTACATAGGGGCCCGGCGTCGGCTGATGGAGAGCTTGCGGGAGCGGGCGGACTCGCTGGAGCAGGAGTTGTCGCTGCTGGCGGACCGTGCGGAGCAGCAGGCGCAGTGGGCGCGTCAGGAGGAGCGGACGCGGATCGCGCGCGAGATGCACGACGTGGTGGCCCACCGGGTGAGCCTGATGGTGGTGCACGCGGCGGCGTTGCAGGCGGTGGCGCTGAAGGATCCGCAGAAGGCGGTGAGGAACGCCGCGCTGGTGGGCGACATGGGCCGGCAGGCGCTGACCGAGCTGCGGGAGATGCTCGGGGTGCTGCGTGCTGGTGAGGGTGGGCGGCGTGCGGCCGACAAGCCCGTGCCGTTGGCGGCGGTCGGGGCGGCGGCCGCGGCGGCCGCGGCTGCGGCGGCGGCGGACGGTCCGTGTCTGGCGGACATCGAGGTGCTGGTGGGGCAGTCCCGGCAGGCGGGCATGGTGGTGGAGTTCGCGGTGCAGGGGGAGGCGCGGGGCTACGCGCCGGAGGTGGAGCAGACGGCGTACCGCGTGGTGCAGGAGGCGCTGACCAATGTGCACAAGCATGCGGCGGGCGCGAAGGTGAGGGTGCGGCTGGCGCACCGTGAGGCCGAGGTCGCCATGCAGGTGGAGAACGGTGCTCCGGATGCGGCGGGCGCCGCGTCGGCGCCGGGTCTGCCGAGTGGGGGGAACGGACTGGTGGGGATGCGCGAGCGGGTCTCGGCGCTGGGAGGGGTGTTCGTCTCGGGCCCGACGGATGTCGGCGGTTTCCGGGTCTCGGCGGTTCTCCCGTACCGCGCCGAGGCGGTCTGACCGAGACGCGGAGGTGCCGCGCGGCCGGCGCTACCCGGTCGTGAGGCGGGCGGGCTGGATGCCGGTGATCAGCGTGGTGAGCGCCTGGTCGATGTCCGGGCCCAGGTACCAGTCGCCGGTGTGGTCGATGCTGTAGACGCGGCCCTCGGTGTCCATGGCGAGCACCGCCTGGTGGTCTGCTTCCCTCCCGAGCGGTGAGATCTCGGTGTCCAGGGCGCGTCCCAGGTCGGAGAGGGTGCGGGCGAGGTGGAGGCCGGCGAGGGGGTCGAAGTGCAACGGGGCGGGGGCGTGCTGCCGGCCGGGTCCGGGGGCGGTGACGGTCAGCCCGCCGAATTCGGCCCAGGCCTCGACGACGGCGGGGAAGACGCTGTGCCGGTGGCCGGCGGGGGAGGCGTGCGCGCGCAGGGTGTCGGCCCAGTGCTCGGCCTGCTTGATGTCCCACCGGCCGGGCTGCCAGCCCGCCTCGCGCAGTGCTGCGTCGACGGCGACGGGGAACCGGGTCGTGCTCAGGTGGTCGGGCATCGGTGTGGGTGTCAGCCGTTCTTGGGTGCGGTCGGGTCGACGGGGCGTACGCCGAAGTGGTCCAGCATCGCGGTGCACGACCGGCAGGGCGGCGCGTAGCTGCCGTGGAGCGGGTCGCCGTCCTCGCGGATGCGTCGTGCGGTGAGCTTGGAGTGCTTGAGCGCGCGGCGGGCCTCACTGTGGGTGAGGGGCTTGCGCTGGGCGCGTTTGGAGCGCTGGCTCTCGGCGGAGGCGAGGTGCCGGGAGAGCAGGATGGCCTCGGGGCACCGGCCGGTGAAGCGTTCGCGCTGGCCGCTGGTGAGGGTGTCGAGGAAGTCCTGTACGAGTGGGTGGAGTGTGGGTGGCTGGTCGCCTTTGCCCGCGGTGCAGGTCAGGGTCTCGCCGCGTACGGAGAGTGCGGCGGCGACGGCGGGCAGGATGCCGTCGCGGCGGTGGCGGAGGGCGGGCGGGCGTGTGGTGTCGTCGCTGCTCCAGTTGAGGCGTGGATCACCGGTCGTGCGTGGTCGCGCTGTGTGCATGGCGCTTCGGTCCCTCCCGTGCACTCCCCCGAGTGGCGAGGGAACAGCCTGCCAAATGGGGCGGGGGGTGTGGAAGCTGGGTCGCTGAAACGTGTCGCCGATGGGCTCTGGGTCACTCGAAAGTGACTGTTCGTTACGGAAGCGGAGCGTCGGCAGCCCGTCTTGCCGTACCGCATAGGCTGTGCTGAACCAGCCAGACGCCACAGGGGGCAAATCGCCATGACGACAGGTCGGCAGGGCCTGGGGGCAGCAATGGGCCCCGGGGCCGGCGCGCGTACCGCGCCACCGAATGCGGCCTACGCCGGGCAGGTCGTGCACTTCCCGGATCCGGTCCGGGCGGCGCGTCATCCGCGCGGGGTGCGCATCGACGACAACGGCTTCCCGGACTTCTCGCCGTACGCGCGGGCGGCCGCGGAGATTGCCGAGCCTCCGGAGGGCTTCGGCGTGGACGAGCTGCGGCTGACCGACTTCGTGTCGGCGAACGCGGCGCTGCACGCGGACGGGCACGCGCTGTGGGACACGGTTCCCGCGGTGGCGACGCCGCACGGCTGGACCTGGCACCACGTGCCGGGGACGCGCCGGCTCGAGCTGGTTCCGGTCGAGGTGAAGGCGCTGCTGCGGCATCACGGCGGTCTGGCGACGGCTCCGGTGGACCAGGGCAAGCGCGGCACGCGCCCGCTCCAGGAGACGCGGCCCGCGCACTTCGGTCTGCCGAGGAACGCGGTGTCGGTGACCGAGCAGCAGTTGCAGGGGGTGGAGGAGGACCTGGGCTACCGGCTGCCCGGCCCGTACCGTTCCTTCCTCAAGGCGGCGGGCGGTTGTGCGCCGGTGGGCGCGGCGCTCGACGCGGAGCTGGGGCTGCTGGTGGACCAGCCGTTCTTCACGGTGCGCGACGAGGCCGCGGTGAACGACCTGGTGTACGTCAACAAGTGTCTTCGTGACCATCTGACGAAGGATTACCTGGGCGTCGCCTTCGTCCAGGGCGGGATCCTCGCGGTGAAGGTGAGGGGTTCGGACGTCGGGTCGGTGTGGTTCTGCGCGTACGACGACGCGCGGGACGTCAGCGAAGCGGCCGGCTGGAACGTGCAGGAGCGGGTGGATCGCCTGCTGCTGCCGTGCGGCGAGGACTTCGACGCGTTCCTGCGGCGGCTCGCCGGCAATCCGCCGGAGCTGGAGACCGTGGCGAATCTGATGGTGGACGGCGGCTTCGCGCGGGCCGTTCCGGTTCCGGGCGAGGGGTGACGGTCCGATGGTGACGTTTGCGCAGGCGCAGGAGCGCGCCGAGGAGTGGGTGAACGGTGATGTGCCCGCGTACCAGCACCGCGAGGTGCGGGTGCGGGAGTTCGAGCTGGGCTTCGTGGTGTGGGCGGAGGACCGCGAGGGGGGTGCGCGTTCGGACGGCGGGGAGCAGCGGCTGGTGATCGCCCGGGACAGCGGTGAGGTGACGCTGTGGCCGGGGCTGCCGGTGGGTGAGGTGATCCGCCGGTACGAGGAGGAGTACGGGGCGCAGGTGGCCGCGGCGGCCCCGTCCGCGGCGGAGCCGCCGCAGCGTATCGATCTGAACCAGACGTCGTTCCTGCTGAGCCCGCCGGAGTGGTTGCAGGAGGCGGCGGACAAGCTGGGCATCCCGGACCGGCGTGCGGCGGTGTCCGGCGCGGACGCCGACGCGTCGCCCGCGCCCGCGGGTGTGCCGTCCTCTCCGGGTGTCTCCGGCCCGGGAGGGACGCCCGCCACGGGCGACGACGACTTCGCTTCGTCCGGCGGCAACTCCTCGCAGGCGACGGGGAGTTCCTCGTCGGCTCCTGCGGCCGCCGCGCCGTGGCCGGATGCCGGCGCTGCTGCGGACGACGGGGACGCCCCGCGCGGCGGCGGCCCTGAGTGGCCGAGCGCGGGCGGCGCCGACCACGAGCCGACGGCGTCCGACGGTGTGCCCGCACGTCCGGCCGGGAGCACCGGCTGGACGGACACAAGCGCGGACGGCGGCGACGACGTGTCCGTGCCGCTGCCCGCGACGGTGTTCGCGCCGCCGGTGACGGTGGACGGCGACGCCACCCCGCCGCCGGTCGCCCCCGATGCTCCGACGGCGCTCATGTCGGGCGGGAGTCAGCTGCCGCGTACGGCGGTCGCTCCGGCGCTCGACCCGCAGGCCGGGCCGGGCGCGCGGCCGCCCGCTCCCTCGGCCCCCTCCTCGGCGACGCCGCCGCCCGCCGGCCCGCCGGCCGCCCCGCAGGGCCCGAGCGCGGCCGACATCGCGGACGCGGCGACGAGCAAGGCGGTCCTTCCGCCGCGCGGTGCGCGCGGCGGGGCTGCCGGGGGCGCGACGCCTCCGCCGCCGCCCGGTGCTCCGGGCACGCCCGGCGCACGGCCGGGTGCCACGCCGCCGCCGACGGGCCCGGGGACTCCCGGCGCGCCCGCGGGCGGCTATCTGCCGACGCAACTCGTCTCGCAGCTCGGCCCGGAGGGGCCGCAGCCCCCCGAGCCGTCCGGTTCGACGCCGCCGCCTCCTGGTCCGCCTGCGCCTCCTGGTGCGACGCCGCCTCCGGGTGGCGGGGTGCATCATGCGGCGACGATGCTGGCCGGTCCCGCGCAGATGGGTCCGGGTGCGCCGCAGCCTCCGGGGCCTCCTGGTCCGCCGCGTCCTGCGGGTTCGACGCCGCCGCCTCCTGGTCCGCCTGCGCCTCCTGGTGCGACGCCGCCTCCGGGTGGCGGGGTGCATCATGCGGCGACGATGCTGGCCGGTCCCGCGCAGATGGGTCCGGGTGCGCCGCAGCCTCCGGGGCCTCCTGGTCCGCCGCGTCCTGCGGGTGCGACGCCGCCGCCTCCTGGTCCGCCTGCGCCTCCTGGTGCGACGCCGCCTCCGGGTGGCGGGGTGCATCATGCGGCGACGATGCTGGCCGGTCCCGCGCAGATGGGTCCGGGCGCCCCGCAGCCTCCGGGGCCTCCCGGCGCCCCCGGTCCGGTGCCGCACGTGCCGCGGCCCGGGCAGCCGGCGGGCGGCCCGCCCGCGTACGGCTACCCGCAGCAGCCCTCCGGTGTGCCGACGGTCGGCCCCGGCTACCAGGCGGTGCTGCGCTACCGCGCGCCCGACGGCTCCGAGGCCCAGCTGATCCGCCGTTCGGCGCCGGGCACCCCGCATCCGGAGTGGCAGATCCTGCACGAGCTGCGCGCCATGAACGTGCCGCCGCAGCAGGTGCTGGAGCTGCACACCGAGCTGGAGTCGTGCGAGCTGCCGGGGGCGTACTGCGCGCGCATGATCCGTGAGACGTGGCCGCAGGCGCGGATCACCTCGATTGCCCCGTACGGCAGGGACCACGCGTCCCGTCAGCAGGGCATGGCGCAACTGATCGCCCACCAGGGCGAGTTGCACCAGGTCGCGGACGGGCCCGCCCGGCCCGCGCCGGTGCGTGCCCCGCTGCCGCAGGTTCCGCCCGCTCCGCCGATCCCTCCGGAGGGTGTCGCGCAGGAGCTGGCGGCGGCGTTCGGCCCGCAGGGGCTGTGCCGGTTCGACCAGCGGGCGGTGTCGCGCCAGGGTGTGCCGGAGATCGTGGCGGCGACCCTGGTGTGGGCGGGCCTGCCGGGCGACTTCAACCCGTTCTTCTGGGCTCAGCCGGCCCAGCCGGTGGTGCCGACGCTCGCGGAGCTCGCCGCGCAGCGGCAGGTGCAGCCCGCGTCGGACGCGGGCTCGTACCTGGTGCTCGGCAGCGACTTCGGCCGTGCGATCTGTGTCCAGTACGGCACGGCGCACATCGTCGCGGTCCCGGTCGAGGGCGGTCCGGGCGGTGCGCCGGTGGCGCCGCAGTTCGTGAACACGGGCCTGCCCGAGTTCGTGCGCTGCATGGCGCTGCTCGGCCGCATGTGGCGGCTGCGCTTCGGGCTGAACCCGGAGCAGGCGGGCCGCTGGACGGTCGACTTCCAGGCGCAGTTGGCCGCCCTGGACCCGGCGGCGCTGGCGTCGCCGGAGAGCTGGTGGTCGGTGCTGCTGGAGCAGATGTGGGACGGGCTGCTCTGACCCGTTGAGCAACAGGCCGGGCGCCGTGGTCCGCGAGGGCGGACACGGCGCCCGGCCGTGTGTTCCGGACTCGGGATCACCCGTCCTCGGGGCGCTGCCGACGGTTACGACCCGGGGGTGGATTCCACGGCGCCGGCCAGGATCGCCGGTTCCAGCTCCTCGTAGCGCTGTCGTTCCCCGGCCCGGTCGCGTTCGGACAGGACCGTGCCGAGCCGGCCCGCGAGGAAGCCCAGCGGGACGGACACGAGGCCCGTCGTCGTGAACGGGAACCAGTTGAAGTCCGCGTCCGGGAAGACGGAATGCGGTGCCCCGGACACGAGGTTGCTGCCGGTCATCAGGATCAGCGAGGCGACGGTGCCCGTCACGAGGGTGGCGAGCAGACCCGTGCGGGAGAAGCGGCGCCAGAAGAGGCTGTAGACGAGCGCCGGGGCGACCGCGGAGGCGCCGATGCAGAACGACAGGGTCAGCAGCGCCTGGAGGTTGAGGTGCCGGGCCCCGGCGGCGATGACGAGGGCGACCAGGCCGACTCCGGCCGCGGCGCCCCGGGCGATGGCCGTCTCCGTGCGGGGCGGCAGCGTCGCCCGGCGCAGCCCGTGCGCGACGAGGTCGTGCGCCAGGGTGTTGGCGCAGGCGAGCGTGATTCCGGCGACGGAGGCGAGCAGCGTGAGGAAGATCGCCGTGGCGACCGCCGTGAACAGCAGTGTTTCGAGCGTCGTCGGATCGGAGCCGAGAACGGCCTGCGTGACCATCAGGAAGGCGGTCTTGCCCTGCGGGTCTCCGGCGACGAGCGTCTCGTGCCCGACGACGGCCGCCGCGCCGAAGCCGATGACGACGCTCAGCAGGCAGGTCACGACGACGATGGAGACGGCCCACGACATCGAACGCCGCACGGCGGTGGCGCTGCGCGCGGTGAACATGCGCATCGTGATCTGCGGCAGGACGGCGGCGCCGAGCACGACCGTCAACTGCGTGCTGATCATGTCGATTTCGTCGCCGGCGAACTGGAGCCCGGAGGCGAGGTAGGCGTCGCCCGCCCCGCTGCCCCGCGCGGCGGCGTCCAGCAGTACGGGCAGGCTGAAGTCGAAGCGTTCGAGGACGAGCAGCGTGACGGCGGTGGCCGCCACCAGCAGCACGACGGTCTTGACGATCTGGATGAAGGCGGTGCCCTTCATTCCGCCGATCGCCGCGTACGCGATCATCAGCAGGCCGAGGAACACGATGGCCCCGGTCTTGAACCCGTCGGCGTGGAAACCGAGGACGACGGCGAGCAGGTCGCCCGCGCCCGCGAGCTGGAAGACGACCAGCGGCAGCAGCGCGGTGAGGGTGACCGCGGCCGTGACGATGCGTACGGCGGGGCCGGGGGCGCGGCGGCTGAAGACGTCGCCCATGGTGAACCGGCCCGCTGTTGCGCAGGGGTTCGGCCAGCAGGAACATCATCAGCACCAGGGAGAGCACGGTGCTCAGGGCGAGCGTCACCCCGTCGAAGCCGAGGAGCGCGATGATGCCGATGGTGCCGAGCACGGTGCCGGCGGAGATGTAGTCGCCGGCGATGGCGAGGCCGCTCTGCACGGGCGTCAGGGAGCGGTAGCCGGTGTAGAACTCGCCCAGGTCGTCGCGGTCGGGGCCGGTCATCACGCACAGCAGCAGCGTGACCGTGATGACGGTCATGAAGGCGATCAGCGACATGGTCTGCGCCTCGGAGCTGAAGCCGGTCATGCGTGCGCACCTCCCGGGGGCTGCTGCCACGCGGGGCGGCCAGGACGGCTCGGATCTTCGGTCCGGTCGGCGGCGGCCGTCTCGGCCCGCTCCCGTATGGCGTGCGCGAGCGGGTCGACCCGTCTGCGCGCGATCCGTTCGTAGACCGCGATCGCGGCGAGCGCCACGGGCAGTTGGAGCAGCCCGAGCACGAGTCCGGTGGTGAGTCCGCCGGTGATCCGGTCCGTCATCGTCCCGGGGGCGTAGCCGGACAGGATCAGGAAGAGGACGAAGTAGCCGAGCGCGGTCAGCGTCGCGACGCGGCGCAGCCGGCGGTAGGCCGAGCCGAGTGCGCGCATGTCGCCGCGGTCGGCGGGGGCGGGGGCCGGCTCCGGCTGTTGCCGGGGGGCGTCCCAGCGCTGCTGCGGCCGCCGGCGCGCGGTGTCCCAGGGATCCTGCGGCTGCCCGGCGCCGGCCCAGGGCTGTGGGCCGTCGTCCCAGCCGTGGGACGCCGCGTCGTGGCGGTGGCGGCCGGCCGCTCTGGGCTGCGGGGGTGGTTCGGGGAAGAGCTGGTGGTACGACATCGTTCTCGCTCCTTGCCGCCTCGAGGGACGGGGCGGGTGGCGCTGGTGGTTTGCGTACGTTACTCACCGGTAAAGCCCTTGCGTAAGGGGTTACTGACCGTTCGGTATGTCGTTTCGGTGACGATTCGGCGCGACGGTCCCGCTGCGGTCGACGGCGTCTCAGGCGTCGGGCTTGTCGGCGATGACCGGGAACCTGCGCGGCGCCACGAACACCAGCGCCAGCAGCGCCAGTCCGGCGGCGGCCGCCGCTCCCACGTAGACGTGGTCCACCGCCGCGTCCACCGCCCTGCGGAGCGTGTCGGTCGCCGCGCCCGAGGCGGGGTGCTCCAGCGCCCGCGAGACGGAGTCGAGGTCGCCGCGGCCCAGGCGGGAGACGAGCACGGCGTTGGCGACCGCGCCGAACAGGGCCGCGCCCACCGACTGGCCCACCTGGCGGCAGAAGAGGACCGACGCGGTCGTCGTGCCGCGCTCGGACCAGCCGACCGTGGACTGGACGCCGACGATCAGAGGGAGCTGGAAGAGCCCGAGCGCGGCGCCGAGCAGCAGCATGATGAGCGCCGGATGCCAGGGCGCGCCGGGGAACGGCAGCAGGGGGAACGCGAGCAGGATCAGCATGGCCAGGCCGATGCCGATGATCGCGGTCAGGCGGAAGCCGATGCGTGTGTAGACGTGGTTGGACAGCGCGGCGCTGACCGGCCAGCTCAGCGTCATCACCGAGAGCACGAAGCCCGCCGCGATGGGCCCGAGGCCGAGGACGGACTGCGCGTACGTCGGCAGGAACACCGTGGGCGCCACCATCAACAGGCCGAGCGCCCCCAGGGCGAGGTTCACCGCCGCGATGGTGCGGCGGCGCCAGACCCAGCCGGGGATGATCGGCTCGGCGGCACGGCGCTCGACGACGACCGTGGCGGCGATCAGGACGGCGCTGCCGCCGAACAGCGCGAGGGAGGGCGCCGACAGCCAGGTCCAGGCGATGCCGCCCTGGACCAGGGCGGTGAGGAGCAGGCTGCCCGCCGCGAAGACGAGCAGCGCTCCGGCCCAGTCGACGCGGGGACGGGCCGCGGGCGCGGGGCGGGACGGCTCGACCAGGTGGCGGACGACCAGCCACAGCGCGACGGCACCGACCGGCAGGTTGAGCAGGAAGATCCAGCGCCAGTCGGCGTACGCGGCGAGCAGCCCGCCGATCGCCGGGCCCGCCACCGCCGACGTCGCCCACACCGTCGACAGCCTCGCCTGGATCCGGGGCCGTTCCTTCAGCGGATACAGGTCGGCGGCGATCGTCTGCACCGTGCCCTGGAGCGCGCCGCCGCCCAGCCCCTGGACGACGCGGAACGCGATGAGTGCGGCCATGTTCCAGGCGACGGCGCACAGCAGGGAGCCGATCAGGAACAGCACGATGCCGGCGACGAGGACGGGCTTGCGGCCGAAGGTGTCCGACAGCTTGCCGTAGACGGGCAGGGTGACGGTGACGGCGAGCAGGTAGCCGGAGAACAGCCAGGAGAAGACGGAGAACCCGCCGAGATCGCCCACGATCTGCGGTACGGCGGTGGACACGATGGTCCCGTCGAGCGCGGCGAGCGCCATCCCGAGCATGAGCGCCGCGACCACTGGTCCGCGGCGCCCCGTGGCCGGGTCCGCCTCCCCGCCGCCCTGCGCCGCCGAGGTGCCGGCCGCCGGGGAGGCCGCGCGGCCCCGGGGTGTCTCCTCCACGCTCACGTCAGATCCTTTCCCCCTGCATCTATTTCCGGGGGACACCCTCTCACTTGAACCTGACGCAGGGGGAGGGTGCACGCTCGTCGTACCGCGCCTCCACCTGAGGGTGGAGGGCCCCTAGGGGGTTGTCCTTACTTCCGCTCAGGGAGCGGTCGTCCCGGCGGACGACGAGAACGGCCGGGACCGTTCCTTACCTTGGTCCTACAGCCGCGGTCGGGGCCGCGCACCGGCGGGGGGTGGGCAAAACCCCCGGCCAGGACTGCGCTGCGCACCAGCGCGCATGACCGCTTCTGTCGCAAGACTCGACTCGTACCCGTGGCGATCGGACGTCGTCACTTCCCACAGCTAGGAGACCTACCGTGACTACGGCTGTAACCACCCCCGCCCACGGGGAGACCGGAGGGCGCACGGCCGTCGCCGCACGGGGGCGGCAGGTCGTCAAGGCTTACGGCGCCGGGGAGACCCGGGTCGTCGCGCTCGACCACGTCGATGTGGACATCGCCCGCGGGCAGTTCACCGCCATCATGGGCCCGTCCGGCTCGGGCAAGTCGACGCTCATGCACTGCCTGGCCGGCCTCGACACCGTCACCTCCGGGCAGATCTTCCTCGACGACACCGAGATCACCGGGCTCAAGGACAAGAAGCTGACGCAGCTGCGCCGGGACCGGATCGGGTTCATCTTCCAGGCGTTCAACCTGCTGCCGACGCTGAACGCTCTGGAGAACATCACGCTTCCCATGGACATCGCCGGCCGTAAGCCGGACGCCGCCTGGCTGAACAGGGTCGTCGAGACCGTCGGCCTGGCGGAGCGGCTGAAGCACCGGCCGACCCAGCTGTCCGGCGGCCAGCAGCAGCGCGTCGCCGTCGCCCGTGCGCTGGCCGCCCGGCCCGAGATCATCTTCGGTGACGAGCCGACCGGAAACCTCGACTCGCGGGCGGGCGCCGAAGTCCTCGGCTTCCTGCGCCGCTCCGTCGACGAACTCGGCCAGACGATCGTGATGGTCACGCACGACCCGGTCGCCGCCTCCTACGCGGACCGCGTGCTCTACCTCGCCGACGGCCGGATCGTCGACGAGATGCTCCGGCCCACCGCCGACGCCGTCCTCGACCGCATGAAGGACTTCGACGCCCGGGGGCGTACGTCATGAGCGTCCTCAAGACCTCTCTGCGCAACTTCTTCGCGCACAAGGGCCGCATGGCCCTGTCCGCGGTGGCGGTGCTGCTGTCCGTGGCCTTCGTGTCGGGCACGCTGGTGTTCACCGACACCATGAACACCACGTTCGACAAGCTCTTCGCCGTGACCGCCTCGGACGTCACCGTCAGCCCCAAGGGCTCCGGCGACGACGAGAGCCCGGCCGCCGGCAGGCCCGAGGCCCTGCCGGCCTCCCTCGTCGACGAGATCGCCTCCGCGGAGGGTGTCGCCTCCGCCGAGGGCGCGGTCATGAGCATGAGCGTGACCGTCGTCGACTCGGCGAACAAGAACATGGGGTCCGACGGCGGAGCCCCGACGATCGCCGCCAACTGGACGAAGAACGAGCTCAAGTCCATGGAGATCACCTCGGGCCACGCGCCCCGTGGCCCCACCGAGGTGATGGTCGACGCCGACACCGCCGACAAGCACGGCCTCAAGCTCGGCGACGAGCTGCGCACGATCGCCGTCACCGGCGACCTCACCGCGAAGATCTCCGGTATCGCCTCCTTCAAGGTCACCAACCCGGGTGCGGCCGTCGTCTACTTCGACACCGCGACCGCCCAGCGCGGACTCCTCGGCAAGGAGGGCCAGTTCACGCAGATCCTGGTCACCGCCGCGCCCGGCGTGGCGGACGAGCAGCTCAAGAAGAACGTGGCCGCCGCCCTGGACGCCCCGTACAGGCTGCAGACCGCGAAGGAAGCGGCGGACGCGGGCCGCGAGGAGGTCGGTTCCTTCCTCGACGTGATGAAGTACGCGATGCTCGGCTTCGCCGGGATCGCGCTCCTCGTCGGCATCTTCCTGATCGTCAACACCTTCTCGATGCTGGTCGCCCAGCGCACCCGTGAGATCGGCCTGATGCGGGCGATCGGCTCCAGCCGCAGGCAGGTCAACCGTTCCGTGCTCGTCGAGGCGGTGCTGCTCGGCGTGGTCGGCTCCGTCGCCGGCGTCGCGGCCGGTGTGGGCCTGGCCGTCGGGCTGATGAAGCTCATGGGCGCGGTCGGCATGAACCTCTCGACCGACGACCTGACCGTGAAGTGGACGACCCCCGCGGTCGGCCTGGCGCTCGGCATCGTCGTGACCGTGCTCGCCGCCTACGTCCCGGCCCGCCGGGCTGGCAAAGTTTCCCCGATGGCCGCCCTGCGCGACGCCGGAACCCCGGCGGACGGCCGGGCCGGACGGGTCCGCGCCGTCATCGGCCTCGTCCTCACGGGCGTCGGCGCGGCCGCGCTCGTCGTCGCCACCCGGGCCGACAAGGCGAGCGAGGGATCGATGTTCCTCGGCCTGGGCGTCGTGCTGTCCCTGATCGGCTTCATCGTCATCGGCCCGCTGCTCGCGGGCGTCGTGGTCCGGGTGATCAGCGCCCTGGTGCTGCGGATGTTCGGCCCGGTGGGGCGCATGGCGGAGCGCAACGCGCTGCGCAACCCGCGCCGGACCGGAGCGACCGGCGCCGCCCTGATGATCGGCCTCGCGCTGGTGGCCTGCCTGTCCGTGGTCGGCTCCTCGATGGTCGCCTCGGCGACACAGGAGCTGGACAAGTCCGTCGGCGCGGACTTCATCGTGCAGTCCTCGGCCAACGACGGCCGGGCGATCGTGCCGAAGGCCCAGCAGGCGCTGGAGAAGGCGCCGGACATCGCGCACATCACCGAGTACCGGTCCGTGCGGGCGAAGATCACCGGCCCCGACGGCGCCTTTGAGGACCTGAACCTGGTCGCCGCCGACCCGACGTACGCCGACGACCTGCGCCGCGAGACCGTGGCGGGAGAGCTGAAGGCCGCGTACGGCAAGGATGCGATGTCCGTCGGCGACGACTACGCGAAGAAGCACGGCGTGAAGGTCGGCGACTCGATCCAGGTGGCGTTCAGGAACGGGCGGCGCGCCGACTTGAAGGTCGCCGCGATCACCTCCGACGACACGAACGTCGACAAGGGCGCGATGTACCTGAACCTCACGACCGCCGCCCGGTACGTCCCGGCCGACAGGATGCCCCAGAACATGATCATGTTCGCCAAGGCGGTGGACGGCAAGGAGAAGGAGGCCTACGCCGCCCTGAAGAAGTCGCTGGCCGACTACCCGCAGTACAAGGTGCAGAACCAGACCGACTTCAAGCAGGACCTCAAGGACCAGGTCGGCCAGCTGCTGAACATCGTCTACGGCCTGCTGGCGCTCGCGATCATCGTCGCGGTCCTCGGTGTGGTGAACACCCTCGCCCTGTCGGTGGTCGAGCGGACCCGGGAGATCGGCCTGATGCGCGCGATCGGCCTCTCGCGCCGCCAGCTGCGCCGCATGATCCGCCTGGAGTCGGTCGTCATCGCCCTCTTCGGCGCGCTGCTCGGACTCGGCCTGGGCATGGGCTGGGGCGCCTCGGCGCAGAAGCTGCTGGCGCTGGAGGGCCTGGGCGTCCTCGAGATCCCGTGGCCGACGATCATCACGGTCTTCGTGGCCTCGGCGTTCGTGGGCCTGTTCGCGGCGCTGGTGCCGGCGTTCCGCGCGGGCCGGATGAACGTACTGAACGCCATCGCCACGGAGTAGCGCGGCGGCGGGCCCGGTACGGGGGTACGGGCGCGGCACGAAGGCGGCGGCCCCGGGAGTCCACGACGGACGCTCGGGGCCGCCGCCGTGCGCGGGTGAGTCGGGGCGGGCGGCCGGGGTGTCAGGCGCGGCGCTCCAGCACGACGTAGCCGCCTGCCGCACCGGCCTGCCGGTAGCGCGCCTCGGGATGGAGCCGCCGTGCGTACGCCAGCGGGTCACCGGCCCAGCCGGAGCGGTTGTCCAGGGCGATGAAGTCCGGGGTCGTCCCTCGTGCGTTGCCCACCCACAGGACTCGGCAGCGGCCGGTGAGCCTGCTGATCGGTCCGACGTTCGCCTCGACCGTCGCACCGTCGGGGATGCGGGCGAGCAGGTCCTCGACGGCCGTCACCGCCGCGCTCTTGCGGTAGGCGGCGGGGTCGGTCAGGGCCGACAGCGGCAGTGCGGTGGTGAGCGCGAGTGCCGCGCCGGCCGCACAGGCGGGCAGCCGGTGCGCGTACGCCCGTAGCCACGGGCGGCGACTGCGGTCCGCCCTGCGGACCGCGTCGGCGAGCGCGAGGGCGAGAACCGGCATCAGCACGGCGCTGTAGTGCCAGTCCGTGGACCAGTAGTGGTCGTCGGCGGACAGGAAGCGCCAGCCGACCGTGGGCAGGGCCACGAGAAGCAGGGGCGAACGGAGGGCGAACAGGCCGGTGGGCAGGAGCAGCCAGGCCAGCGTGCGGAGTTTGACGTCGGCACCGGCCAACGGGGACAGACCGCCGTCGATCTTGTCCCAGTAGTCGTAGCCACCCGTGGTGTTGAAGGCCGGTATGACGACGGTGAGCGTCAGCAGGGTGGCCGCCGTGCCGAAGGCGGCGAGCCCGAGCCCGCACAGGGCGCTGCGCGGCGCCGCCCGGCGGGCGCGCCAGGCCACGACGAGCCCGATCGCCGCGGCGGTCAGGCCCAGGTCCTCCTTGACCAGCACCAGGGGCGCCGCCCACATCAGGGCGGCGTGCCACCGTCCGCGCAGGAGGGCCTCCAGCGAGAACGCGACGAGGGGGACCGCGAAGCAGATCTCGTGGAAGTCGAAGTCGACCGCGCGCTGGATGCCCCACGACAGTCCGTAGGCGACGGCGACCGCGAGCCCGGACGCGCGTCCGAGCAGACGGCCGGCCGCGCGGGCGACGGGAACGGCGGAGAGCGCGAAGAGCGCCGACTGGGCGACGAGCAGGGTGACGGGGGAGGGGAAGAGCCGGTACGCGGGGGCCAGCAGAGCGGTCACGGGGCTGAAGTGGTCGCCCAGTATGTGGGTGCCCGGTCCCTTCAGGTCGGCGATGGGCGCCTGGAGGCGGGAGTAGGCGCGGATCGCCTGCTCGAAGATGCCCAGATCCCAGGAGAGGGTCTCCATACGCCGGTACCGCAGCACGGAGACGGCCGTGTAGGCGACGAAGAGCGCGAGCGCGAGGGCGTACGGCGAGCGGTCCCGGCGCCGCGCGGGCACGGCGGGCGAGGTGCCGGGACCGGGCATCGCGTTCTCGGGCGTGGCGAGGAGAGCTCCGTGCATGGCGGGTGAACCTCTTCGGGTCAGGAGGGCATCGACGAGGACGCGCCGGGCGGAACAGTGGGCGTGGGGGAGAGACTGCCGGGCAGGTCCGGCCCGATCGGTGAAGGCAGCTCCGACGAGGGCGGCGCCGCCGGCGGCGCGGGGCCGTCCGACGCGAGCCGCAGCCCGGCGAACGCCCCCGCCCCCGCCAGCACGCACACGGCGCAGGCCGCGACCAGGGCATGGCGACGGCGGCGGCGCCGCGTCCCGCGCTCGGCGATCACGGCGACCGGTTCGGGCACGACCCCGCCCGCCCCGGCCGCGGCCGCCCGTTTGAGCGCGTCGCCGAGGGCCTCGTCGTCCCGGAAACCCCTGGGGAACTCAGACACCGTGGTCCTCCTCGGCGGTGAGCCGGGGCCGCAGTGCGGCCCGTGCGCGGGAGAGGTGCGTCTTGACCGTCCCGGAGGACAGGCCGGTCTCGGCCGCCACCTGCTCGACAGTGAGATCGCAGACGTAGTGCAGGACGGCGACCCGCCGCTGCCGGTCCGACAGCCCGCGCAGCGCGTCCACCAGGACGACCGTCCCCGGTTCCGGTTCGGGAGCCGTCGGCGGCGCGCCGCCGTGCCGCCTGCGCCACGCCTCGTCGGACCGCCCGCGCCTGCGCCACCGGCTGACCGCGAGCCTCCAGGCGACCGTACGGATCCACGCCTCGGGCCCCGCGTCGCGGGAGAGCCGGGAACGCCGCGCCCAGGCCCGTACGAACGCCTCCTGGACCACGTCCTGGGCCTCGTGCAGGTCCCCCGTCATCAGGTAGAGCTGTCCCACCAGCGGTTTGAGGGAGTGAGCGTAGAACTCCTCGAACTCCTCGACGGTCAATGCGGCTCCCGGTCGGTCGGACGCGTCCGGGTTCGGACAGGTCTCACTGCCTGTACGCCCGGCGGACCGCATCCGGTTGACACCGGGACCGGAGAAATTCCGGCTCCCGGCCGGCGGCGCGGGATCGGGACGCGGGTGTCGTACCGCCGTCGTACGCTGGAGACCCCCGGCACGCCCCTGGTCTTCGACATGGGGAACCCAGACGTGTCGGGCGCATCGCGTTGCCCACCCCCGGGGATCCTCCCGGATCCTCCTGGACGGAAAGCCCTTCATGAGCCTGCACGGTCTGCTGGATGCCGTCGTACGTGACCCGGCGCTCGCCGAAGCGGTCAAGGCGGCCGGGGACGGTCGCCGGATGCACGTCGATCTGGTGGGGCCGCCCGCCGCGCGGCCCTTCGCCGTGGCCGCCCTCGCCCGCGAGGCGGGCAGGCCCGTGCTGGCCGTCACCGCGACCGGCCGCGAGGCCGAGGACCTGGCCGCTGCGCTGCGCTCGCTGCTGCCCGGCGAGGGCGTCGTCGAGTACCCCTCCTGGGAGACGCTGCCGCACGAGCGGCTGTCGCCCCGTTCCGACACGGTCGGCCGCCGCCTCGCCGTGCTGCGCCGCCTCGCGCACCCCTCGCCCGACGACCCGGCGGCAGGCCCCGTCCAGGTCGTCGTCGCGCCCGTGCGCTCCGTGCTGCAGCCGCAGGTCAAGGGCCTCGGCGACCTGGAGCCCGTGGAGCTGCGCACCGGTTGGCAGGCCGATCTGAACCAGGTAGTGGAGGGCCTCGCCGCCGCGGCGTACTCCCGGGTCGAACTGGTCGAAAAGCGCGGCGAGTTCGCGGTGCGCGGCGGCATCCTGGACGTCTTCCCGCCGACCGAGGAGCACCCCCTGCGGGTGGAGTTCTGGGGCGACGACGTCGAGGAGATCCGTTACTTCAAGGTCGCCGACCAGCGCTCGCTGGAGGTCGCCGAGCACGGGCTGTGGGCGCCGCCGTGCCGCGAGCTGCTGCTGACCGACGACGTACGGCGGCGGGCCGCGGCGCTCGCCGAGGCGCACCCGGAGCTCGGGGAGCTGCTCGGCAAGATCGCCGAGGGCATCGCGGTCGAGGGCATGGAGTCCCTGGCCCCCGTGCTCGTCGACGACATGGAGCTGCTGCTGGACGTCCTGCCGAAGGGCGCCATGGCCGTGGTGTGCGACCCGGAGCGGGTGCGGACGAGGGCCGCCGATCTCGTCGCGACGAGTCAGGAGTTCCTCCAGGCGTCGTGGGCGGCGACCGCGGGTGGCGGGGAGGCCCCCATCGACCTCGGCGCGGCCTCGCTGTGGGGCATCGCGGACGTACGGGACCGGGCCCGCGAGCTCGGCATGATGTGGTGGTCGGTGTCCCCGTTCGCCGCCGCTCCGACATCAGCCGACGAGTCGGCGGGCTCCCTCGACGAGGACACGCTCAAGCTGGGCATGCGCGCCCCGGAGACGTACCGCGGCGACACCGCCCGGGCGCTCGCCGACACCAAGGGCTGGCTGGCCGACGGCTGGCGCACGGTCTACGTCACCGAGGCGCACGGGCCGGCCTCCCGCACGGTCGAGGTGCTGGGCGGCGAGGGCATCGCGGCCCGCCTCGAAGCGGACCTCGCCGAGATCTCGCCGTCCGTCGTCCATGTCGCCTGCGGCTCCATCGACCACGGTTTCGTCGACCCGGCGCTCAGGATCGCCGTCCTCACCGAGACCGACCTGTCCGGCCAGAAGGCGGCCGGCAAGGACGGCCAGCGGATGCCGACCCGGCGCCGCAAGACCATCGACCCGCTCACGCTGGAGACCGGGGACTACATCGTCCACGAACAGCACGGCGTCGGCCGCTACATCGAGATGGTGCAGCGCACCGTGCAGGGCGCGACCCGCGAGTACCTGCTCGTCGAGTACGCCCCGGCCAAGCGCGGCCAGCCCGGCGACCGGCTCTACATCCCCACCGACCAGCTGGAACAGGTCACCAAGTACGTGGGCGGCGAGGCGCCGACGCTGCACCGGCTCGGCGGCGCCGACTGGACCAAGACCAAGGCGCGCGCCAAGAAGGCGGTCAAGGAGATCGCCGCCGACCTCATCAAGCTGTACTCGGCCCGGATGGCCGCCCCCGGCCACGCCTTCGGCCCCGACACGCCCTGGCAGCGGGAGCTGGAGGACGCCTTCGCGTACGTGGAGACGCCCGACCAGCTGTCGACGATCGCCGAGGTCAAGGAGGACATGGAGAAGACGGTCCCGATGGACCGCCTGATCTGCGGCGACGTCGGCTACGGAAAGACGGAGATCGCGGTGCGGGCCGCCTTCAAGGCGGTGCAGGACGGCAAGCAGGTCGCCGTCCTCGTCCCGACGACGCTGCTGGTGCAGCAGCACTTCGGCACGTTCTCCGAGCGCTACTCCCAATTCCCGGTCGTCACCCGCGCGTTGTCCCGCTTCCAGTCCGACGGGGAGGCCAGGGCGACGCTGGAGGGCCTGCGGGACGGTTCCGTCGACATCGTCATCGGCACGCACCGGCTCTTCTCGTCCGAGACGAAGTTCAAGGACCTGGGGCTGGTCATCGTCGACGAGGAGCAGCGCTTCGGCGTCGAGCACAAGGAGCAGCTGAAGAAGCTCCGTGCCAACGTGGACGTGCTGACCATGTCCGCCACGCCCATTCCGCGGACCCTGGAGATGGCGGTCACGGGCATCCGCGAGATGTCGACCATCACGACGCCTCCGGAGGAGCGGCACCCGGTGCTGACCTTCGTCGGCCCGTACGAGGAGAAGCAGATCGGCGCCGCCGTGCGGCGCGAACTGCTGCGCGAGGGACAGGTCTTCTACATCCACAACCGCGTCGAGTCGATCGACCGGGCGGCCGCGCGGCTGCGGGAGATCGTGCCCGAGGCCCGGATCGCCACGGCCCACGGCCAGATGGGCGAGAGCGCCCTGGAGCAGGTGGTCGTGGACTTCTGGGAGAAGAAGTTCGACGTGCTCGTCTCGACGACCATCGTCGAGTCCGGCATCGACATCTCCAACGCCAACACCCTCATCGTGGAGCGCGGCGACAACTTCGGCCTCTCCCAGCTGCACCAGCTGCGCGGCCGCGTCGGCCGCGGCCGCGAGCGGGGTTACGCGTACTTCCTCTACCCGCCGGAGAAGCCGCTCACGGAGACGGCGCACGAGCGCCTCGCGACGATCGCCCAGCACACCGAGATGGGCGCCGGCATGTACGTCGCCATGAAGGACCTGGAGATCCGCGGCGCGGGCAACCTGCTCGGCGGCGAGCAGTCCGGCCATATCGCGGGCGTCGGCTTCGACCTGTACGTGCGGATGGTCGGCGAGGCGGTCGCGGACTACCGGGCCTCGCTGGAGGGCGGTGTGGAGGAGGAGCCGCCGCTGGAGGTCAAGATCGAGCTGCCGGTCGACGCGCACGTCCCGCACGACTACGCGCCGGGCGAGCGGCTGCGGCTCCAGGCGTACCGCGCGGTCGCCTCCGCCAACTCGGAGGAGGACATCAAGGCGGTCCGCGAGGAGCTCACCGACCGCTACGGCAAGCTGCCGGAGCCCGTCGAGAACCTGCTGCTGGTGGCCGGCCTGCGGATGCTGGCGCGGGCGTGCGGTGTCGGCGAGATCGTGCTCCAGGGGCCCAACATCCGTTTCGCGCCCGTGGAATTGCGCGAGTCGCAGGAGCTGAGGCTGAAGCGGCTGTACCCGCGCACGGTGATCAAGCCGGCCGTCCACCAGATCCTGGTCCCGCGCCCGACGACGGGCAAGATCGGCGGCAAGCCGGTGGTGGGCCGCGAACTGCTGGCGTGGACGGGCGAGTTCCTCACCACGATCCTGGGGTCGTAGCGCTCGTAGCGCTCGTAGCGCTCATGGCGCTCGGCGGCCGGGGCCGGCCCCCGGTGCACCCGCGGGGGTCGGAGCTCGTCCAGCTCCAGTAGCGTACGGGCGTGACAAGACACGGGACGTTCGCGGGAGGGGCCGCGCTGCTGGCCGTCGTCGTGCTCGCGGGCTGCGACGGCACCGGTGCCCGGCCAGGCGCCGGCGCAAAGCCTGCACAGGGCTCGTCCTCGGGCACCAGCCCCCTCGACAACCCCGGCGGGACCCGCCCCGGTCTCGGCGCACTCACCACCGACCGCGAGCGGGCGGACGCCCGCGAGATCATCGAGGCGCTGGCCACCAAGGGGCGCGGGCCCAGGACCGGTTACGACCGGGACGAGTTCGGCTACGCGTGGCTGGACACGGCGGACGGCGTGCCGTTCGCCCGGAACGGCTGCGACACCCGCATTATCTCTACGGTTCGCCGGGCGACTGAGGCATTTGCGCAGCTCATGCAGGGGGTGGCGAGTTGTGCTTACTGAGAGGCACGTGAGTTACAAGGGGGCAGAGAACGTGCACTCCTTCCGTGCGGCGGCGGTAGCAGCGGCAGCCGTGCTTCTCGTCTCTGGATGCGAGGGTTTCGGCGAAGACGGCTCCTCCGCGGGATCCGGTCCGGCTGCGTCGGACGGGCGGGCGGTCAGCCCGCTCAAGAACCCGGAAGGCACGAAGCCAGGGCTTGCGCCGGTGACGACGGACGCGGACAGGGCTGCGGCTCGCAGCCTCATCGCGCGCCTGACCGCGAAGGGGCGGGGCCCGAAGACGGGCTACGACCGCGACAAGTTCGGCTACGCGTGGATGGACACGGCCGACGGGGTGCCGCTCGCGAGGAACGGGTGTGACACTCGAAATGATCTCATTCGTCGCGATGGTCAGAACCTTCGTTTCCGCAGCGGCTCCGACTGTGTGGTCATCGCCATGACACTGCACGACCCGTACACCGGGACGGCCATCGAGTGGCGCAAGCAGCAGGCCTCCGAAGTGCAGATAGACCACGTGGTGCCGCTGTCGTACAGCTGGCAGATGGGTTCGTCGCGCTGGGCGAAGAGCAAGCGTGAGCAGCTCGCCAACGACGTGCTCAATCTGATCCCGGTCCAGGGCCGGGCCAACTCTGCCAAGGGCGACTCCGGACCTGCGTCCTGGCTACCGCCCGACAAGCGGATCAGGTGCGCTTACGCGGTCCGCTTCGCGCAGGTGTCCCTCAAGTACGGCCTCCCAGTGACGACGGCGGACGAGGCGATGATGCTGAAGCAATGCGAAGGCTGACAGCATCTGGCCCGAGGCCGATGTCGGAGGCGGTGGCTAGAGTGCGCTGTCATGGACGCTGCCGATCTTGACCGCCAAGCCCGGACGTTGTCCGGCTGCATTCCTCCGCGGCTGGTCTCGCGGCTTCTTGAGCTCGGCCACAGTGAAGAGGTGGAGTTCCAGGCCAGTCGGGGGGAGTGGTTCTGCGCGCGGGAGTGGGCGCGGCTGCTCGGTGACCAAGGTCGACAGGCCGAGGCGTTGGACGTGCTTGCGCCCTACGTCGCCACGGGCTGGTGGCCGGCCGCCCGGACCCAGGCGGAACTGCTCGAGAGGTGGGGGCGGGCAGAGGAAGCGATCGCGCTGGCCCGGCCGTACGCGAGCACGGGCGGACTCCCGCTGGAGTTCTTGGCGCGCATCCTGGCCCGGCATGGACGTACGGACGAGGCGGTCACTCGGCTGAGCACCGGAATCGAGGACTGGCTCCTCGCCACCGCTCTGGTCGACATCGCCGAGGGAGCAGGCCAGGACGAAGACATCGCCGCGTTGCTGGCTGCCCAGATCCCGGATCGGCACCGGTGCGACGGCCCGTGGTGCTGCCGAGGCCTCGACCCCGATACGGCAATCGGGCTTCTTGCGGTGATCCGTGAACGTCAGGGCCGCGTCGACGAAGCGATCGCTCTGCTGCACAGCCGGCAGCACATCACCTCCGTCAACAACCACGATCAGTTGGCCGACCTGCTGGCGAGACACGATCGGATCGAGGAACTGCGGGCCTACGCGGCGTCCGAGTACCTCGGACACGCCGCGCGCCGCCTGGCCGAGGTGCTGGAGGAACGCGACGACGTGGAAGGCGCGATCGCCGTGTACCGGCAGCCGGGCGACTCACCAGTCCGTGAGTGCCACGGTGCGGTCCGACTGTCGCAGCTCCTGGCCCGGCATGGCCGGGGTGACGAGGCGATCGAGGTGATGCGCACGCTTGTGGACGCACCCGGTGGCGCGGAGGACTGGCTCGTCGACACGCTGTGCACGCTGTACTCCGACCACGGCCGCCCCCGGGACGGCCTGGCCTGTCTCGACGCTCTCAAGGCGCGCCGCGATGGCGAAGAGGAGTGGGACTTCTCCAGGTTGCGGCTTCGTCTCATGGCCGACGATGGCCTACTTGATGAGGCAATCGAACAGGCGCGGGCGCACCCGGAGGGTGACACCTGGTACGCGGCCTGGACCATCTCCGACCTTCTCGCCGAGACCGGTCGGATCGAGGAGGCCGTCGCCGTTCTCGAACCGCACGCACCCGCCAACAGCAGTCTGCTGGCGGGCCACCTCATTGACCTGGGCCGCATCAAAGACGCTGTCGCACTCCTTCAGCAACGCAAGAACGAGCCGGTTACACCCGTCTCGACCGGCTTGTTCTCCACCGAGCCTCCCTTCTGACTCCGACAATTCGGCCGCGCCCCGCTGCTGTCCAGGCAGGCGACACACAGGCCGCCGGACAGCAGCGGGGGTAGAGCGCGGGGCTACGGGGTCGGAACGGCCCGCATGGCACGGCGGAGACTGGCCCGTGCGGCGGTGAGATCGTCTTCCGTCTCACGCAGCCGGCCCTCCAGGGCGGCGATCCGCTCCCTGGCCTCTGACAGTTCCTCGTTCAAGGCGGTGTTCCGCTGCTCCAGGTGCTGCACCCGCTGGATCAGCTCGTTCTGGTCCACTCCGTCCAACTCGGCACCGAGAGACAGCCGGACCCGGTTCAGGAGCCGGTCGCGTTCCCTCTTGAGGTCCTTGATCTCTTCGCGCGCCAGGGCGAGGTCCGTATGCAGTCCGGCAGGCGACACCTGTCGCGCCGCCGGAACGGGGGAGCCCTGACTTACCTGCTCTCGCTGGGCGGTGACGCCGTCCTGAACGGCCTGGTACACCTGGGGCTGGTTGTAGACGAACCACGTGGACACCGCCGCGTCCCGAGCCACCTGGCTGACGGTGATGCGCCGTCCCGAGCGGAGAAGGCCGGCCACTGCATCGAGCGCCCGCCTGGTCTTCTCCTCGCTGTCCTTGGCGCGGCTGGCGCGCAGGCGCTCGACCCGTGAGTTCCGGTCATTGCCGCCTGAAGCGGCGGGACTCTTCATTCGGGGCTCCGTGTTGTCAGTGCCTGCAAGGGGACGAAGGCCGCTGCGGAGCGGGCCTTGCGCAGCTCGCGCGAGGCGGATTCGACGACCGCGCGCTCCTCGGCGGGCAGCGCGTCGAGCTTCCTCCGCATCTCGTCGGCCGACTTCGAGTACGCGCGGATCTGGTCGTCGAGATTGCGAACAACCCAGTCCGCGGCCTCCATCGCCAGAGCGGCCTCCTTGTCTGCCCGCAGGTCCGCGATCTGCTGTTCCAGGGCCGGTAGGTAGGAGGGGTCGGGCCGGTAGAAGTCGCAGCCGGCGCACTGGAAGCGGATGCGGCAGTGCCCGCCTCCGGCCTTGACGTTGCTCGGTTCGGTACAGCCGCCGTATGGGACCCCGACGCTCTCCACTTCGTAGGCCAGTGGGTCGCTGAAGCCACGGGATTCCCCATGCCGGTCGACGGCGAGCGCCGCGACCGTTCGCACGGCTTCCTGTTTCCGGCTGAGGGAGACCTTGTAGTACCCCATGGTGACGTCCAGCGACCGGTGGTCCATGAGTTCCCGGAGGACGTCCGGCCGGGTTCCGGCGTCCGCGTGACGCTGGGCGTAGGCGTGGCGGAAGCCGTAGGGGACGATCTTGGTGCGGTCGTATGCCAGTGGTTCGCCGTTGTCGTCCAGGCGCTCGTCCCAGATGCCGGGGATGAGCTCGTCGACCCAGATGCGGAAGATGCGGCTGCAGAACTGCGCCGAGGTGAGGTGGCGACGGCGGGGGCGGTTGCGTTGACCGGGGGAGGGGAACAGCCACTGGGTGCAGGCCGGCACCGGAGGGAGAGTCTCCAGCTCCCTCTGCCAGGCCTCGATCTCCCGGGCGGTGCTCTCGGAGATCGGCAGGCGGCGGCCGTGGCGGCGCCGTTTGTGATTGTCGTAGATCAGCGTCGGTTTGCCGTCGATCCACTCCAGGCAGTCCCGCCGCAGGCTGGTGACCTCGCCCGGTCGGCGACCTGTGTCCCTCAGGACTGTGTAGACCACCTGGTACATACGGGCGAAGTCAGCAGTGGTCCAACCGCCGCTCTCGTAGGCCGTGGAACTGCCCAGCAGGTCGATGTGCGCATCGAGTTGGGCGATGACATGCTCGGGAACTGCTCGGCCGATGTCGTCCTCGGTCACCTCGATCGCCGCGATGGTGTGAAAGCGGGGATTGACGGCGAACCCGCCGGGGATGTGGTCCATCATCCCGGCTTGCCGGGCGAACTCCAGGAACGCACGCCAGCGCCGCAGCAGTGCTCGCCTGTGGCTTGTCGAGTGGTCGTGCCCGTCCTCGGGGCGTTTGGTGACGCGGAAGTGGTCCACTACGGCGTTCATGTCCGCCATCGACAGCCGCTCAGGGGTGTCTCCCTCGGAGCGGTGAGCCAGCGCGGCCGACGCGATGGTCGCGGCGTACACGGTCTGCCTCAGCTCCAGAACATCGGGACGCGCAGCGCGCCCGTACTCCTTGACGAGATCCCGCAGCCACGTCTGTCGCACGGGTCGGAAATCGATCACGCCGTGAACGGCTTTGTACTTCCTTCCCCGCCCCGCCGTGAGGCCTACCAGCGCGCATTCCCAGACGTCGCCCGAGGTGGGGTCGGCGCCTTCGAATTCCGCCCGGGCACGTCGGATGTGAAGGAGGACGTCGTTGAGAACGCCTCTGGCGGCAGCGGGGAGTTCGGAGGAGAAGCCGGAGTCAAGGCTCAGGAGGGAGTCGAGCTCCTGCGGGAGGCCGGCCACAATGCGGCGCATGCGTTGGGGGACGAGGCTGATTCCAGCGTCGTCGCGTTGCTGAAGCCCATACAGAATCTCGTGTCGCACGGCTGGGGGAACTTGCGCCAAAGAGAACTGGGAGACCCCTGGCTTCACTCCGTCCGTGACGTTCGGCCGTCGACGAGCCACCACCGGGGTGTACGTCGTGTCGAAGTCCGCAGGATTTCCTCTGAGGAGACGGGCTTTGCGGCAGGCGTCGCAGCGACTGCCGTTGTTTCCGACGTGCGTGGAGCAAGCCGCGACTACGCAGGTGAATACGTGGGTCGTCGGATTGTCTGGATCAGCTGTGAACAGTGCCTTGGTCGGATCCCATTCGGTCGCTCGCCAACCGGAAGCGAGGCGTTCTGCGAGCCAGGCGGACCAGTCGGTGAGCGCGGTTGACTGCGAGGGAAGCGAGGCGAGCACGGTGCTCGATGTCATCGCGCGATCTCCAGGGTGAGGCTGTCGACGGCCGATCGAAGGTCCTCGTCCTGAGCGTGGAGATAGACAGCCGTGCTGGCCGACGACGCATGCCCCAGCAAGGTCTGTACGACATCGGGCGCCACGCCACTGCGGATCCAGCGGGTTGCCGCTGTGTGCCGCATCATGTGCGGCCGGGCGCGCAGGCCGCAACGGTCACCGATGCGCTCGATGACCTGCTTCGCGTTCGAGTACGACATCGGACGGCCCGCCCAGCAGCCGACGAGATTCACGAATACGTAGTCACAGCCTGCCGCTCCGTAAACGTCTTCCCGCTCGGCCAGATACTCGCGGTACCGGTGAACGGCGTTCTGAGCGAGGGGCACCGCACGGTGCCGGCCGGCCTTGGCGCGTGCCCCGTTCTCGTTGTCCTGGCGGGGGCGGACGTGCAGGTGGGCGCCACCGGTCCGGCAGCCGAGATGTGTCGAGTCCGGGAGTAGGTGCATGTCCTCACGCCGCAGCCCGAGGGCTTCGCCGATGCGGAGGCCCGCCTCCACCAGGACGGTCAGCAGCAGCCGGTCACGCGCGGTGCGAGCGGCATCGAGAATCTGATCCATCTGGGCACCGGTGAGAGTCTGTGGTGCCCGCTCGATCTCCGGCGTTTTGAGGACACGGGCTTTGACCATCAGATGCTGGCCACCCTCGCCGGGGCCGAAGCCGGACGGGGCATGGGTGAGGAAGCGCGGTTCGCTGAGACGCGCCGCGACCTCGTGATCCACATGGCCCTGGACCGCGCAGAAGCGGAGAAACTCGCACACCGCGGTGAGTGTGGCGTTGACCGTCTTGCCGGACGGAGGCCGCCCATGGCGTGTCGGTGTCCGTTCGACGTGGAACTTGAACAGGCTCATGTCCCCGAGCCGGACGGTCTTCCAGTCGGTGCCTCGCTCCGCGCACCAGTTGAGGAAGCGACCGATTCTGGGGATGTACGCGCGCTGTGTCTGTGGCGATCGACCGGCTCCGCGCAGATACAGGGAGAACTCGCGGGCCTCGGGATGAGGCGCGTACGTCTCCTCGCCGACCAAAAGCCAGGTGATCTCTCCGGTGGTGGGCGATACGGCCTTCTCTGTGCGTAACGTCACGGGATCTGCTCCCTGTCTCCAATGTCACTCATGTGCCTCATGGCGTGACTGATAACGGCGATGGACAGGAATGAGTTACGGCTGTGCCTCATGTGCATCACATGGACGAGGGAGATAGAGATAACCCGCAACGACCTGCTCGCCCGCGACGGTCACGACCTCGCCCACCGCTCGGGCTCCGACTGCGTGGTGGTGCGCATGACGCTGGACGACCCGTACACCGGCAGGACCATCGAGTGGCGCAAGCGCCGGGCGGCCGAGGTGCAGATAGACCACGTCGTGCCGCTGTCGTACAGCTGGCAGATGGGGGCGGCCCGCTGGGACGACGCCAAGCGGCGGCGCCTCGCGAACGACCCGCTGAATCTGCTGCCGGTCGAGGGCCGCGCCAACAGCGCCAAGGGCGACTCGGGGCCGGCCTCCTGGCTGCCGCCCCACAAGCGCGTCCGCTGCTCCTACGCCGTGCGCTTCGCCCAGGTGGCGACGGCGTACGAGCTGCCGGTGACGGCGGCCGACAAGAGGGCGATGCTGCGTCAGTGCGGCGGCTGACGCCAGGCACGGCTGCGGGGAGGCGACCGTGGGGGGGGCGGCGGCAGCCGGACGCCGGAACAAACCGGTGGGGCGGGGACACGGCGGTCGTTAGCCTGCGGGCATGAATCCCGTGATCACGACCCTCGCCGAACGCCCCGAACTCCAGGGCCCCATGTGGCAGATGATCGACACCTGGGACGAGTTCGTCACCCATGACCCGGTGGGCTGGGCCAACATCGGGCGGATCGTCGCGGAGCTGCCGGACTACGTGCTGGTCGCGACCGACCCCGAAGGCCGGGTCGTGGCACGGGCGTTCAGCGTGCCGCTGGCCCTGGACACCGACGGACGGCGCGAGTTGCCCGAGCGGGGCTGGGACCAGGTCATGCTCTGGGCGTTCTCCGATCTGCGGCACGGCCGCAAGCCGGACGTCGTCAGCGCGATCGAGATCACGGTGGCCACCGACCGGCAGGGGCAGGGCATATCCGGGCAGATGCTGGCCGCGCTGCGGGACCACGTGCGCCGGCTCGGCTTCGCCGAGCTGATCGCGCCGGTGCGGCCGAGCGCGAAGAGCGCCGAACCGGCCGCGTCCATCGACGAGTACGCCTTCCGCACCCGCCCGTCGGACGGCCTTCCGCACGACCCCTGGCTGCGCGTCCACGTCCGCGCGGGCGGTGTGGTCGAGAAGGTGGCGCACGCGTCGATGACGGTGTCCGGTTCGACCGCGGAGTGGCGGAAGTGGACGGGACTGCCCTTCGACACCACCGGCGAGGTCGAGGTCCCGGGTGCGCTGGTCCCGGTGCACGTCCAGGCCGAGCGCGGCTACGCGGTGTACGTGGAGCCGAACGTCTGGGTGCGCCACGGCCTGTGACACCCGCGCGGCGGTGCTCGTGCCCCCCTCGCCCGCCCCCGCTCGCCCGTCCCCTCCTCCGCCCCCGCTCGCCCGGGCCCCGCGTTGCCGGTGACGACGCCCGTCCCGGCAGCCGGACCGGACTGCCGGGGGGAGGGGGACACGGCGGCCGGGGAGGCCGCCCCCTCCGCGGCCTCCCCGGTCGTTCACGCTCGGCGCGCTTACTGCTCCGGCCGTGTCTTGTGCAGGTCGATGACGTCCTTGGCGGCCGGCTCGATCGGCCCCAGGGGCTTGTTGAAGTCCGTGAACGTCATCGTGGCCGGCTCCTCGCCGCCCTTCTGCTCCACCTTCAGCACGTACGGCTCGCCCTCGGCGGCGACGTAGACCTTGTAGCTCGCGTCCCCGTCCTTCTCGGTGAGGACGACCACCTGCTTCCCCTGCAGCGTGGTGGTCTCGCCGCGCCGCATCAGGTGGAAGCCCTCACGGAACTCGCCCAGGAACGTGTCGAGTTCGCAGAACTCCAGCTGCTCCTTCGCCTCGGGCGAGGACGCTTCCTCCTTCAGCCAGCGGCCCTTGAGCGTCTTCAGGACCTCCGCGTTCTCCTCGGCCGTGCCGCCCTCGTTCTGGCTGCGCAGGAACGCCTCGTCGAAGCGCATGTAGGCCGTGTCGCCGGCGCGCACCAGCTCGGCGGTCCCGGTGCCGCCCATGGTGAGCGTCCCCTTGCAGTCGCCTTGGGAGTCGATCGCCATGTACGCCTTGATGTTTCCGTCGGTCGTGTCGCCGGCGAAGTCGACGGTCAGTGACGTCGCCTTCGCGGTCGCCTTGGCGGCCGTGTCGGCGATCTCCGGTCCGGACATCCCGGGGAAGGGCCCGTCCGCCTCGCCGGACGCGCCGGAGAAGGGGCCGCAGGCCGTCGCGGCGAGCGCGACGCCGGCGCAGAGCGCGGCACGGACGAGGTGCGTGAACCGGCGGGGAGCGGTGGCAGGCATGGAGGTTCTCCGAGGCAGGGGTGGAATGGGGGTGCTGGGGTCCGGCGGGGCGTCGGGGGGCGCTCGGCCGGGGTGCGCGGTGGGCGCCGGTCAGGAAAGCCGGCTGCCCGGGGCGGCCCCGTCCCGCGCGGTGGCGGGAGCTGGGGCCGGGGACCGGCTCAGAGCGCCAGGTCCCACTGCGAGGCGTCGTACCAGACGTCGGGGACGACCTCGACCGTGAGGTTCTTCGCGTCGGCCGGGGTGTCGAAGGCGTAGGTCACCGTGGCCTTCTTGCCGGGCAGGATCGTGCTGTCGAAGCCCTGGCCGGCCTTGTCGTCGAAGATCTGCTCGGCGCTCACACCGTCCTTGCCCGCGCGGGCCGTGACCGTGACGAGGGTCGAGTCGAACTTCTTCTTGCCGGCGTTCTCGATGGTGATCGTGACCTGGTGGGCCTTGTTGCCCTTGGTGTGGCCGACGGCGAACTCGCCGGGGGTGAACGGCTTGGGCGCGGAGACGGTGACCGTCAGTTCGTCGTCATAGACGATGCTGTCGCCGGCGGCGAGCACCTCGGCCTTCGCGCTCTTCCCGTCCTTGTCCTTCTTGGACGGGTCCTTCGGAGCGGTGTTCTCGGTGGTCCGGTTCAGGTCGTCGACCGCGTCGTCCACGGCCTTCACCGTGGCGACCCCGATCACCACGCCCGCGATCATCGCGATCAGACCCAGGATCGCTCCGGCCGTCGCGGCGCCCTTGTTGGTGGCCTCCCCGCGCTTGACGCGGCCCCGCCCCATCAGGCCGAGGACCAGGGCGAGAAGGCCGAGGAGGCCACCGAGCCAGAAGAGCAGCGGGACGAATCCGGTGACGGCGCCGATGATGCCGAGCACCAGGGCGGCCGTGCCGAGCCCGTTGCGCACCGCGGCGGGCGCGCCGGGAGCGCCGTAGGTCCAGGCGCCGTGCGGCGCCTCGGGCTGCTGAGCGGACTGCGACATGGGTGTACCCCCCGGAGAGTTGTGGCCGGATCCGTGGAGCCGGATCCGTGTTCCGATGGGTCAATAAGAGCAGAGCCTGTGAACCGAGTCAACAAGATTCTCCGTTCACGCTGGGATCGTCATGTGAAGCGATGTCGACTGTGAAGGCGGGTAGGATCGCCGCCACAGCATCGGAACCGCCCGCGCGGACGGTCGCCGGACCACCCGCTGGGCAGACCCGCCCCGCCGGGGCGCGCGACAGCCGCCGGTGCGCCGCCGGAACAGGTCGAGGGGAGCCAGCCGGGTGCCGGACAACGCAGCAGAGGTGACCGCCGCCGGGATCGCCCGGCTCGCGGGAGTGGGCCGTGCCGCCGTGAGCAACTGGCGGCGCCGGCACGCCGACTTCCCGAAGCCCGTCGGCGGCACCGAGACCAGCCCCTCCTTCGCCCTCGCCGATGTCGAGCAGTGGCTACGCGACCAGGGGAAACTGGCCGAGGTCCCGCTGCGCGAACGGATCTGGCAGCAACTGGCGGGCCACCCCTCCGGCGCCGTCACCGCCCTGGTGCACGCCGGCTGCGCGCTCCTTCTCGTACGCGACAGGCCGGCCGGCTGGCTGGAGCTCTCCGCGGTCTCCGACGACCGCCTCGCCGAGGTGCTGCCCGGCGCGCTGGAGGAGGTGCTGAGCCTGCGATTCGGCGCCCCGCGCGCCGTGAGGACACCGCTCGCGGAGGAGCTCGTCCCCTCCGCGCCGATGCTGCGCGGCGTCGCGGAGCTCGCCGCGGAGACCGGGGCCCGCCAGGCGTTCGAGTTCCTGCTCGGCCGTCACCTCGACGCGAATCCCCGGCAGTACACGCTCACCCCGCCCGGCCCCGCCGCGCTCATGGCCGCTCTCGCCGGCCCCGCCCGCTGCGTCCTCGACCCGGCCTCCGGCACCGGCGCGCTGCTGCGCGCCGTCGAGCGGCCCGCCGCGCTCTACGCCCAGGAGGCGGACCCCGACCTGGCCGCCCTCACGGCCCTGCGGCTCGCCCTGAACACCGACGCCGACGTACGGGCGGCGGCCGGGGACGCCCTGCGCGCGGACGCGTTCGGGGATCTCGGCGCGGACGCCGTGCTGTGCCATCCTCCGTTCAACGAGCGCAACTGGGGCCACGACGAACTCGCCTACGACCCCCGCTGGGAGTACGGCTTCCCCGCGCGTACCGAATCGGAGCTGGCCTGGGTCCAGCACGCGCTCGCCCGCCTCCGCCCCGGCGGCACCGCGGTCCTTCTGATGCCCCCGGCCGCCGCTTCCCGCCGCTCCGGCCGCCGTATCCGCGCCGGGCTGCTGCGCCGCGGCGCCCTGCGCGCCGTCATCGCCCTGCCCGCCGGGGCGGCGCCCCCGTACGGCATCCCGCTCCACCTGTGGGTGCTGCGCAGGCCCGGCGCCACCGACCGGCCCTCGCCCGACCTGCTCCTCGTCGACGCCGCGGCCACCGACCAGGCGACGGCGGCGGGCCGCGACAGGCTCGACTGGCCCGTCGTCCAGGACACGGTGCTGGAGGCGTGGCTGCCGTTCGAACGGAACGGCTCCGCCACGGAGAACCCGGGCGTGAGCAGGCCCGTCCCCGTCATCGAACTCCTCGACGACGACGTGGACCTGGCCCCCGCCCGTCACCTGCCGCCACCGGCCGCGGGCGGCGGCACCGCCGAACTGGGCGCCGTGCGCGACCGGCTGACGGAGACCCTGCGGCGCACCGGCGAGCTCACGCCCCCGCCCGTCGAGCAGCCCCCGGCCGCCCCCGCGCACTGGCCGTCCACCACCGTGGGCGAGCTCGCCCGCGCGGGCGCTCTCGTCCTGCGTGCCGGAGGACAGGGCGCCGCTCCGGCCGGCGCCCCCGTGGCGGTCCTCACCGAACAGGACGTCCTGGCGGGCAGGCCACCCTCCGGGGCCCTGCCCGACGGCCCCGAGGAGGAGCCCGTGCTGGTCGAGGCGGGCGACGTCGTCGTCCCCGTGCTCGGCGGCGGCACGGTCGTGCGCGTGGCGGACGACGCCGCGGCGGGCGCGGCCCTCGGCCGCAACCTCCAGCTGCTGCGCCCGGACCCGGCCGCGCTCGACCCCTGGTTCCTCGCGGGCTTCCTGCGCGGCAGCGCCAACCAGCGCCAGGCCAGCAGCTATGCGTCGACCGCGACCCGCCTCGACGTGCGCCGCCTCCAACTGCCGCGCCTCCCGCTCGCCGACCAGCAGCGCTACGGGGCCCGCTTCCGGGCCCTGGCCGAGTTCGAGGACGCGCTGCGGCTCGCGAACAGGCTGGGCGAACAGCTGGTCCAGGGCCTGTACGACGGGCTGACGGACGGCACCGTGCGGCCGGAGTGACGGGTTCGACAACGGTTCCGTACAACCCCGGGGCCGTTGTCGGTGTCGGTGTATACGCTCGACATCGACCAGTGCGTTTCCAGCCATCCAGGAGCATCCATGCACGGCCCCGGCTATGCGCCGCCGCAGCCCCCGCGGGAGGTCTCCGCCTCGGTGATCGTGCTGCGCGTGCTCTTCGCGCTGATGCCGGTGATCAGCTGTGGGTTGCTGTCGTGGGCCACCATGCTGCGGCTCGCGGTGGTCACGCGCCGCCCGCGGGACTGGGCCCTGTTCGCAGCGACCGTGCTCGCGGTGGCGGTCTGCTTCGGCATGGTGATGTCGGACCCGACCGCCGACCTCGAGCTGCCCCGGTCGAACGTGGCCATCGCCGTGCTGCTCGCCATCGGGGTCCTGGTCGTCACGTACTACCTGTTCGCCGAGACCAAGCACTTCGCGACCCGGCCGCAGGCGTACTACGGTCCGCACCCGCACCCGCAGCCGCACTTCGGATACGGCTATCCGCCCCCGTCGGCCACCGCCCCCGCTCACGGCTCCCCCTGCACAACGCCGCCGCTCCACGCGCAGCCGCAGCCCGCGCCCGCCCCGCAACCGCAGGTCCCGCCGCAGACCCCGCCGCTCACCGCGCCCGTCCCGCAGCCCCAGGCAGCCCCGCGGCCCGCGCCCGCCTCCGAGCCGCCGCGGTCCGGCCGCATCGATCAGGTCCGCGCCGAGCTCGACGAGCTCAGCGACCTGCTCCGCAAGGAGGAGGACAGATGAACGGCCGTGTGATCGCGGGCCGTTACGAGCTGTCCGCGCTCATCGGGCAGGGCGGCATGGGGCAGGTCTGGACGGCGTACGACACCCGCCTCGACCGCCGCGTGGCCGTCAAGCTGCTGCGGCCCGACCACATGGCCGCCGCCACCGCCGCCGACGACATGCGCCGCCGCTTCGTGCGGGAGTGCCGGGTCACGGCCCAGGTCTCCCACCCCGGTCTCGTCACCGTCCACGACGCGGGCAGCGACGGTGACGACCTGTACCTCGTCATGCAGTACGTGGAGGGCGCGGACCTCGCGGACCATCTCGCCGAGCACGACCCCTACCCCTGGGAGTGGGCCGTCTCCGTCGCCGCCCAGCTGTGCGCGGTGCTCGGCGCGGTGCACGCCGTGCCGATCGTCCACCGCGACCTCAAGCCGCGCAACGTGATGGTGAAGCCGGACGGCACGGTCACCGTGCTCGACCTCGGTGTCGCCTCCGTCATCGACACGGACACCACCCGCCTCACCCACACCGGTTCGCCGATCGGCAGCCCCGCCTACATGGCTCCCGAGCAGGCGATGGGCGGCGCGGTCGGCCCGTACACCGATCTGTACGCCCTCGGGGTGCTCCTGCACGAACTGCTCAGCGGGAACGTGCCGTTCGCCGGGTCGACCGCCCTCGGCGTCCTGCACCGCCATCTGTACGAGCCGCCGCTGCCGGTCCGCCAGGTCCGCGCCGAGGTCCCGGAGCCGCTCGAGGCACTGGTCCTGCGCCTGCTGTCCAAGGACCCGCAGCACCGGCCGTCCGGCGCCCAGGAGGTGTACGAGGCGCTGGCGCCTCTGCTGCCCGCGCGCGGCGCGCCGGCCGGGCCGCTGGACCCCACCCGCCCCTTCCTGCGCCCGCACGCGCCCTGGCCGGACCGGGTGAGCATCCCGTCCCCGGCCGCACCGCCGGTGGCGCCCGCGCCCCGGCCGGACGTGGCCGCGGCCGTCGACGAGGTCAAGCGCCTGCTCGGCGAGGGCAGCATCACCCAGGCGGTGGACATCCTCGGCGGCATCCTCCCGGCCGCCGCCGCCGAGCACGGCGAGCACTCGCCCGTGGTGAGGATCCTGCGCAAGCAGTACGCGGCGACGCTGATGGACGACGGCCAGTACCGCCGCGCGCTGCCCGAGCTGCGCCGCCTCGCCGACGACCGCACGGCGGAGGCGGGCCCGTTGGACCCGCAGACCCTGCAGTACCGCTTCGACGCGGCCCAGTGCCTGGAGCAGCTCGGCGAGCCGGCCGCCGCGCTCACCGAGTACCGCGCGGTCCTGCCATACTACGAGAGCACCGACGGCGACCGCGCGCTCCAGGTCCGCCACCGCATCGGCCACCTTCTGCTGGCGGTCGGCGACCACACGGCGGCCCGGCACCAGTTCCAGTCGCTCCTGCTCGACGCGGAGCGCGCGTACGGTCCGTACCACCAGCTCCCGGCGGAGCTGCGGCGCGCACTGGAGCGGCAGCAGCAGTTCCGCACGGGCTGAGACGGAAGGCGGCCCCGCCGCCGTCACCGGCAGCGAGGCCGCCCGTGGGCGCGCGGTGTCAGCTCGCCCGCAGATAGGCCGACGTCGAGACCCTGCCCAGCATCCGCAGCCGGGACGTGCCGGCCGCCAGGTGCTTGTCCAGGGCGTCCTGCACGCCGGGCCACTTCTTGTCGCCGTAGTCGTCGAGCACCACGATCCCGCCGGGAGCGGCGATCTCCTCGACCCACTCCAGGTCGGCCCGCACCCCGTCCTCGGAGTGGTCGCCGTCCACGATGATCACCCCGTACTCCCGGTCGGAGACGGCCTCGCGCACGTCGGGGTCGGACGAGAAGCCCCGCTCGATCCTCGACGCGTACGCCTGCGGGCTGCCGGCCAGCGCCAGGTTGGCCCGCACGACGTCCTCCTGGACGGGCGTGCCCGTCGGGTCCGCGTGGTGGGTGGTGCCCGGCTGGAGCTGGGAGCCGGCCAGCGGGTCGACGATCGTCAGGTCGGGCCGGGTGCCGGCCCGGTGCAGCATCCGCATCAGGGCGGAGGCGAACTGCCCGTAAAGCGTGCCGATTTCGAGGATGTTCCCGTTGGGCGGGGACAGCAGGGGGACCGTGGCGAGCTTTCCGCACACGTTGGACGTGGAGCCCGCGAGCCTGCCCACGCCGAGCGCCTCCTGGGCGACCACCGTGCGGTAGGCGACGACGACGCTGCGGCGTGCGTGCTCGCTGCCGCCGCTCACCTGCTCTATCTGGCGCACCAGGGTGTCGATCGCGCCGGGCGTCGGCATCCGGTGCGTCCCCCTGCCCGTGCTGTCGAGGAGCAGCCCCAGCGCGTACTGCCGGGTGCGCATCTCCCCGACCTCTCTGCGCAGGGAGTCCACGTCGGCCCGCAGGGTTCTGGTCACACGCTCCACGCCCCATCTCACGCGCGGTTCGACCAGCGTGAGGGCGGGGCGCAGGACTCGCTTCGTCAAACGGTTGGGCACAAAGGGCATGTCCGGGAACGTACGCGTGAACGCCCCTCGACCCCACCAAGGGCCGATGCTGCGCAGGTGAAGTCTTGATGTCACGGCCGTGAAGGACCTTCCGGTTCCAGGTCGAGCGGAGGTGACGCCCCGCGCGGGACCGCCGCCGGCCGGTGCTCACGCCTCCCGGTGGCCGGCTCCCGCGCCCGCTCGCCGCCTGACGAGCAGGACGGTGACGGCCAGCGCGACCAGCGCACCCGCACCCGCTGCGGACCCCGCCACCAGGCCCGGAGGCCGGAACGAGCAGGTGACGGTCGAGGTCGTGCCGTCCAGCGGCACGGCGACCAGTCCCAGGTACGAGTCCGCCGGGCGTCCCTCGCAGCTCCAGCCCGCGATCCGCGGCGCGGCGAGCACGGCTGTGCCCTTCGTGCCCGGCGGCAGCTCGGCCGTGACGCCGCTGTCCGTGACGTCCACCCGCACCGCGCCGGTCCTCGTGAGACCGGCGACCGCGGCCTTCAGCCGGTCGCGGTCCAGGCAGCCGATGCTCGCGTCACGCGGCGCCTCGCCGCCGTAGACGACGCGGGCGCCCGGCTCGGTGACCGTGCCGAGCGGGGTGAGCGCCGCCCGCCGCTTGGGCTGTCCGCCGCGCAGCTCCACCGCGGGGCCGTCGCCGACGCGTGCCGTTCCCGTGTGGTCGGGCGCCCACAGGAACACCTCGGTGCCGACGCGACAGGCGCCCGCGACCGGGGATTCGTAGACCTTCGCGCCCAGCAGCAGCTCCTGATTGCGCAGCGGCGAGGCGCCGTAGCGCGGTTCGGCGCCGGCCGGCCGCACCGTCACGAGCGGGGCGGTCTCCTGCCGGATCACCTGGGGCTTCTGTCCGGGGGCGGTCCGCAGCCGGGCCCCGACCGAGAAGACGGCGTCCGTGACCGGATTGTCCAGGGACTGCAGACTGCGGCCGCCCGACGTCCAGCCGCCGCCGAGCGCCGCCAGCGTGCGCGTCAGGACGTCGGGCGTGTGGCTGCTGTAGTACGAGGCCCCCTGGCCGCCCAGCAGGATCGGGTCGTTGCCGGTGAGCTGTGTGCGCCCGGGGTCCGTGCGGTAGCCGGGCCAGCCGTCGGCGGCGGCGACGGCCGCCGCCCGCTCGCTGTGCGACGCGCCCCACGGCGGGTAGTCGTCGAGCCTGGCCGGGCGCTCGCGGTCGGCGTACGCGGTCGTCGCCGCGGCCTGGCCGGCGAGCGCCCCGGTGAGCAGGACCGCGGCCACCGCCACGGCCCGGCCCCGCGCGGCGAGCAGCAGACCGCCGAGCACGGCGGCCAGCCCCGCCGCGAACAGCAGGTACGCCGGGCCGGTGACCAGTTCGCTGGTGCTTGCGCCGAGCGCGATCACGGCCACGACGGCGCCGCCCCCGAGGAGGGTCCGTCGTCCCGGCCAGCCGCGCGACAGACAGGTCCAGGCGGCGATGACGACGATGCCCGCGAGGACGAAGGCCTGCCGGTAGGGACTGCCGTTCGGGGTGGCGAAGGCGTGCCACACCAGGTGCGTCGGGCCCCACTGGAGCGAGACGGCGACCGCCGCAATGAGCGCCGTCCACAACCGTCTCTCGCGCCTCGGCACGGACCGGTTGAACGCGAGGCCGCCGGCCAGCAGCAGCGCCCCGCCGCCGACGAAGACGGCGGGGGTGAAGAAGCTGTACGTCGCCGGCAGTGTCCGGGCGAACACGTCCGTCCAGCCGGCCGGCGCGAACTCCTTCGTCCACCCCGGGTAGGCGTGCTTCGAGCCGAGGAACACGGGGACCAGGACCGGGGCGGACAGGCCGATCCCCAGCAGCACCGTCCACGCGGCGCGCAGCAGGGCCCGTATCCTCTCCCGCGCCTGGGTGTCCTCCAGCAGCAGCCGGGCGAGGAGCACCAGCGCGGCGCCGAGCGTGGCCATGTACGCGGTGTAGAAGTTGGCGATCCACGCGAGCGCGACGATCACCGGGCCGAGCAGCGGCCTCCTGCCCTTGCGCGCCCACTCGCCGACCAGGCACAGCAGCGGGAAGGCGATCAGACCGTCCAGCCACATGGGGTTGTACGACGCCTCCACGACCGACCAGCCGCACAGGGCGTACGAGGCGCCGAGCACGCCCGCCATCCACCGGCGCCCGTGGCCCTTGTGCAGGGCGGTGAGCAGCCAGGTCATGGCAGCGGCTGCGGCGGCCGTCTTGACGAGCGTCACGACGTAGACGGCAAGGTCGATCCCGTCCCGCGGGAAGAGGCCGACGAGCAGGGAGAAGGGGCTCGTCAGATACGTGCCGAGGTCGGGCAGCGCGCTGGTGCCGTAGCCCGACTGCCAGTTGAGCAGCACACCGCCGTCGGCGCGTCCGTGGAGCAGGTCCCACAGGTGGGCGTGGAACGGGACGAACTGGTTGCCGAGGTCGTTCACGCTGCGGGTGCGCGGTCCGAAGGGGAAGGTGCGGGCGACGGCGTCGCCGGCGCTCACCGTCCCGACGGTGATCAGCGCGGCGAGGGCAGCGGCACGGCCGCGCGCGGAGGGCAGAGTCCACATGATGAATCGAATATGCCAGCGCCGATCGTGAAAACATGCTGTACACAGGTCAGTTCACTCAATGGTCGCCTGTATGTCACGTGGAACACGGGGTGGCGACATTCGGGCGGGCTGTTGTTCTCCCGTGCTGATCTCGATAGTTGTCCCGTGTTTCAACGAAGAGGAGATCATCGGCCGCTTCCATGACCATGTGACCGCCGAACTTGGCCTGCTCGGGCAGGAATTCGAGCTGGTCTACGTGGACGACGGAAGCCAGGACAGAACGCTCGATCTCCTCCAGGAGATCGCCGAGGCCGACTCCCGTACGCGTTATGTCTCCTTCAGCCGCAACTTCGGCAAGGAGGCGGCGATGCTCGCCGGTCTCCAGCATGCCGAGGGCGACGCGGTCGTCATCATGGACGCCGACCTGCAGCACCCGCCGGAGCTGGTCCGGCGCATGCTGCTGCTGCACGAGGAGGGCTTCGACCAGGTCATCGCCAAGCGCACCCGCAAGGGCGACCGGGTCACCCGCACCGTCACCGCCCGCGCCTACTACTGGCTCATCAACCGGCTGGTCGACGTCGAGCTCGTGGACGGCGTGGGCGATTTCCGGCTGCTGTCGCGGCGGACGGTCGACGCCATTCTGGAGCTGACCGAGTACAACCGGTTCTCCAAGGGGATTTTCGCCTGGGTCGGATTCCGTACGACGACTTTCGAGTACGAGAATGCGGTGCGCGAGCAGGGCCGCTCCAAATGGAGCTTCGGGAAACTGCTCAACTACGGCCTGGACGGACTGCTCTCCTTCAACAACAAACCGCTGCGAGCCGCGATCTATCTGGGAATGCTGCTCCTCGCGGTCGCCATGGCGTACGCGGCGTGGATCGTCGGTGTCGCCCTGGTGAACGGCGTGGACACCCCCGGGTATGTCACCCTACTCGTGGCGGTCATCGCGCTCGCCGGCGTGCAGATGCTGATGCTGGGGGTGGTCGGCGAGTACGTCGGCCGCATCTACTACGAGGTGAAGCGGCGTCCGCACTTCCTGGTGAAGGCGACCAACGCCGGCCTTCCCCGACGGGACGACGAGCGGAACAGGCGCGCGGGGGAACTGGTAGGGAAATGACGGTACGGGGCCAGATCGTCAGGTTCGCCCTGGTGGGAGCGGTGAACACCGGGACGTACTACGGCCTGTACCTGGTGCTGCTGACCTGGCTCCCGTACGTGGCGGCGCATGTCGTCGCCTTCCTGCTGAGCATGGTCGGCTCGTTCTTCCTGACCTCGTACTTCACGTACCGCACGCGGCCGACGTGGCGGAAGTTCCTGCTCTTCCCGCTGACCAACGCGGCGAACTTCGTGGTGACGACGAGCGGGGTGTACCTGCTGGTGGACGTGCTCCACTTCGGCAGCCGGTACGCCCCGCTGATCGCGGCGGCGGCGGCGATCCCCGCCACGTTCGTGGTCTCCCGCACGATCATGCTCCGCCCGGACAGCCGCCGTGAACCCGCTCCGGAGCCGGAGCGGGTCCGTACGTAGGGCCCGGCCTCCCCGCCGCATCCCCACCGCCTGGCGAATCGTTTGGCGAATCAGTGGCCCACGCCACTCCGACTGCCTACCATCGATCATCGCAAGGCCTTGTGCGCCCACCCGTCGCCCGACCACCACCCCTCAACGAGGTGCTGCGCACCACCCTTCATATGCACATCACGCCGGGAGGCCCCTTTGCACCGCCGTCGTCGCACCGCGCTCGTCGTCTCCGCGATCATCGCCGCCGCGCCCCTCCTCGCCGCCTGCGGCAACGAGGCACACCCCGGGGCCGCCGCCGTCGTCGGCGGGCAGCGGATCGAGGTGTCCACCGTCCAGGCCGAGGTCAAGGACGTGCGCGACGCGCAGCAGGCGTCACCGCAGGCCGCCCAGCTGATCAAGGACACCGGGCAGCTCGGGCGGGCCAAGCTCTACGACCTGATCGTGGACAGGATCGTGGAGAAGGCCGCCGCCGACGCCGGGGTCAAGGTCACCCGCAAGGAGATCCAGGACGCGCGGGCCGCGCTCACGGAGCAGTCCGGCGGGCAGGAACAGCTGGCCGCCATGTATCTGCAGCAGCGCGGAGTCGCCCCCGGCCGGCTCGACGAGGTCGTGCGCCGTGACGTCCTCGTGAACAAGCTGGCCACCGCGCTCGGCGTGACGAACGGCCCCGAGGGCCAGGAGCGGATGAACGAGGTGTTCACCGCCGCCGCCAAGTCGCTGAAGATCGACGTGAACCCGCGCTACGGCGCCTGGGACGACACCAAGCTGGAGCTCGGCGCCTACAAGGCGCCCTGGATCACCCAGGTCTCCAAGGACGCGGAGGCCGTCGAGGCCGGTGCCTGAGCCGAGGTAGGTTCGAGGGGTGACCGAACCTGTCGACGCCGGCCGTATCGTCCTGCTGACCGCCAGCCACCGCGTGGCGCCCGGGCTGCTGTCCTGGCCGGCGTGGCAGACGCTGCACGCCGCCGACCAGGTGCTCTGCGCCGACGCCTCCCACCCGCAGCTGCCGTACCTGCGCGAGGCGGGTGTCGCCGTCGAGCAGGCCACGCCGAGCGCCCGGGAGCTCGTCGACGCCTGTGCCGGAGGGCGCACCGTGGTCGTCCTCGCCTCCGGCGAAGGCGACCGGGCGCTGACCGACGGACTGGCAGGCCTCGGCGGTTCCGGCCAGGTCCGGATGCCGGACCTGGAGCTGCTGCCCGGCTCGTACGACCTGCCCGGCGCGCGGCTGCTCGACCTCGTCGAGGTCATGGACCGCATCCGCCGCGCCTGCCCCTGGTCCTCGCAGCAGACGCACAAGGGCCTCGCCAAGTACGGCATCGAGGAGGCGTACGAGCTCGTCGAGGCCATCGAGGACGGCGACCGCGCCGAACTGCGCGAGGAGCTCGGCGACGTACTCCTCCAGGTCGTCTTCCACGCGCGCATCGCGGAGGAGGATGCCGAGGCGCCGTTCTCGATCGACGACGTCGCCGGCACCATCGTCGAGAAGCTGATCCACCGGCATCCGCACGTCTTCGGCGACGAGACCGCCGAGACGCCGGAGGAGGTCAAGGAGCACTGGCTGCGCACCAAGGCGATCGAGAAGCAGCGCGCGTCGGTGACCGACGGCGTCCCGCTCGGCCAGCCCGGCCTCGCGCTCGCGGCCAAGCTCGCCTCCCGGGTGCGGACGGCAGGACTGGACGCGCCGCCGCCGGCCGGCGAGGGCATCGGGTACGAGCTGCTGCACCTCGCCGTACGCGCCGAGGCGGACGGCGTCGACCCGGAGGCGGCCCTGCGCGCGGCGGCCCGCGCCTACCGCGACGCGATCCGCGCGGCGGAGGGGCGCAGCGGCCCGGATACCGTCGGGGTGTGAACGACCCGAACACCGCGCCCGAACTCTTCACCTGGGAGTTCGCCACCGACCCGTACCCCGCCTACGCCTGGCTTCGCGAGCACGCGCCCGTGCACCGCACCGCGCTGCCCTCCGGGGTGGAGGCATGGCTGGTGACCCGGTACGCGGACGCGAAGCAGGCGCTCGCGGACCAGCGGCTGTCCAAGAACCCGGCGCATCACGACGAGCCCGCGCACGCCAAGGGCAAGACGGGTATCCCGGGCGAGCGCAAGGCCGAGCTGATGACGCATCTGCTCAACATCGACCCGCCGGATCACACACGGCTGCGCCGCCTGGTGTCGAAGGCGTTCACACCGCGGCGCGTGGCGGAGTTCGCGCCGCGCGTGCAGGAACTGACGGACCGGTTGATCGACAACTTCGCTGCAAAGGGGAGCGCCGACCTCATCCACGAGTTCGCCTTCCCGCTGCCCATTTACGCCATTTGCGACATGCTGGGCGTTCCCCGCGAGGACCAGGACGACTTCCGCGACTGGGCCGGGATGATGATCCGTCACGGCGGAGGTCCGCGCGGCGGTGTCGCCCGCTCTGTGAAGAAGATGCGGGGATACCTGGCCGAGCTGATCCACCGCAAGCGGAACGACCCGGGGGACGACCTCATCTCGGGGCTCATCAAGGCGTCGGACCACGGCGAGCACCTGACGGAGAACGAGGCCGCCGCGATGGCGTTCATCCTTCTCTTCGCGGGCTTCGAGACGACGGTCAACCTCATCGGCAACGGCGTGTACGCCCTGCTGCGCAATCCCGTGCAGCGCGAGCGGCTGCAGAGCTCGCTCGCGGCCGGCGAGAGCGCCCTGCTGGAGACCGGCGTGGAGGAACTCCTGCGCTACGACGGTCCCGTCGAGCTCGCGACCTGGCGGTTCGCCACCGAGGCGCTGGACATCGGCGGACAGCGGATCGCGGCCGGCGACCCCGTGCTCGTCGTCCTCGCCGCCGCCGACCGCGACCCGGAGCGGTTCACCGAGCCCGACACGCTCGACCTGTCCCGGCGCGACAACCAGCACCTGGGATACGGACACGGCATCCACTACTGCCTCGGCGCCCCGCTCGCCCGGCTCGAAGGACAGACGGCGATCGCGACCCTGCTCAGGAGGATGCCGGACTTGCGACTTGCGGGCGATCCAGCCGATTTGCGGTGGCGTGGGGGACTCATCATGCGCGGATTGCGCACTCTGCCCGTTGAGTTCACCGCCCTCAGGGGCTGACGCAGCGTCAAGTCTGTGACTTTTACGTGATCTGCGCTGCATCGACTTGTGACTCACGTTCGAATGCGGCTACGTTCACCGTCGACTCGGCAGGCATCAGCAGGCCGCACAGTCCCCAGTAGTCACGCGAAAGGCAACCGCATGCGCTCCGGGAACGGACGTCACCGCCGCCCCCGTCAGGCTCCGGCCATCGTCGTCGCGGCAGGGGTGACCGGATCCGCCATCGCGCTCCCCCTGCTCGGCGCGGGCTCCGCCTCCGCCGCCGACGCGGCCACCTGGGACCGCGTCGCCGAATGCGAGAGCAGCGGCATGTGGAGCGCTGACCTCGGCAACGGCTTCTACGGCGGGCTGCAGATGTCGCAGCAGACGTGGGAGGAGTTCGGCGGCACGGCGTACGCGCCGAGCGCCGACCTGGCGAGCCGTTCGCAGCAGATCGCGGTCGCGGAGAAGGTGCTGGACGCACAAGGGCCCGACGCCTGGCAGGTGTGCGCCCCGATCGCGGGGCTGACCAACGACGACGCCGCGACCGGTGTCGACCCCGGGGACCTCCTGCCCCTGCCGGACGAGAGCCCGGAGGCCGGCGCCGACACGAGGTCCGACACGGGTGAGCCGGCCGACTCCGACTCCGGTGACGCGGGCGCCGGCGACCCGGCCGCGGAAGCGCCGGACGGTTCGCGGGAGACCCCCGAGCCGGACGTCTCCACGACGCCCACGCCCGAGGACGGCAACGCGCAGGCGTCCCCGGTCCTGTCCGCCGGCACGGACGGTGCCGAGGCGTCCGACCCCGCGACCGGCGCGGGCAGGCACCGGGGCGAGCCCGCCCCCGACGATGCCGAAACGGGCATCGAGGATAAGGAGCGCGAAAGCGGTCGTCATGCCTCACGAGGTGACGCATCGGCACGTGACGGGGTGACAGAGGGCGCGTCCGACGGTACGTACACCGTCCGGCCGGGCGACACTCTGTGGGCCATCGCCGACGAGCGCGAGGTGCCCGGGGGGTGGGGCGCCCTCTACGAGGCGAACGAGAAGACTGTGGGCGCCGACCCCGATCTCATCCTCCCCGGTCAGAGCCTTGATCTCGGCCTGAACGGCGAGTAGTTCAAGCGGCGATTCGCCGGTATATGTCCGTTCTGTGTAAGTGAGACAAGGGTCTCTTTGCCGCAACTGGCCGATATCGCCCAGCAAATTCGCCCAAGCCATGCCCGACCTGCGCAAACGCCTCCCAAGTGGAGGGAAGTTCGGGCGATTTCTCCCCGATGTTCGACTTTGGACATCGGGGAGCGGTGTGTTTACGGTCGGAACCGCTCGCCACCGCGGGCACCGTCGACCGTCACGCCGAATCCTGCCGTCGGTCGGGGGGAACAGTCGTCGCTCAGTGCGCCGAAGGCAGGAGCGGGGGACCCAAGGTAAGTGCCGGTCCCGGCCGTCGATCACGACGGCCGAGAACGGCTGGGGGTGGAGCCGCGCGCATCGACGCGCGGCCGGGCAACTCTTCCGGCCCGAACCCGACAGCTCACCTCGCAGGCGTCGGTGAGGAGAAGCTCCATGCTGCGTTCCGGCAAGGCCAAGCACCGCCGCTCGTCGAAGACTGTTCGTCTCGCAACGCTCGCCGGCGTCGCCGGTGCCGCCATCGCGGCCCCGATGCTCGGCGCGACCTCGGCGTCCGCCGCCACCGCCTCCGAGTGGGACGCCGTCGCCCAGTGCGAGTCCGGTGGCAACTGGTCCATCAACACCGGCAACGGTTACTACGGCGGCCTGCAGTTCTCCGCCTCCACCTGGGCGGCCTACGGCGGCACCGCGTACGCCCCCTCCGCCGACCAGGCCTCCAAGTCCCAGCAGATCGCGATAGCCGAGAAGGTCCTCGCCGGTCAGGGCAAGGGCGCCTGGCCGAACTGCGGCGTGGGCCTCTCCAGCGCCCCCTACAACGGCGGCTCCGCCGAGCCGGCGTCGCAGCCCGCCGCCGAGCCGGCCGAGAAGCGTGCCGAGGTCCCGACCACCCGCTCCGAGCGTGCCGAGGCCCCCGCGCCGAAGAAGGCCGCGGCCACGTCGTTCAAGAAGGGCGACGGCGAGTACAAGGTCAAGGCCGGGGACACCCTGGGCAAGATCGCGGAGGCCGAGAAGGTCAAGGGCGGCTGGAAGAAGCTCTTCGACCTCAACAAGGACGTCATCGAGAACGCCGACGTCATCTACCCGGGCCAGCAGCTCCACCTGAGCTGACCGCCCGCCGTCCGCGGGCCCGCGGACGGGTTCCGAGCACCCCGGTCCGGCGCTGCTTCCCCCGTAAGCGCCGGGCCGGGGTTTCGGTCGTGAAGGGCCCCGAAGAGCCTTACTTACGGGTAGCTTGCGGGGGTTTTGTCCGGCAAGCCCAGCGTTCATGCCCTTTTTCGTCCCACGGGGCGGGCATCGGCCGGCCTTTGTCCCCGAGACGGTTAGGCTCTTGCCGCAAGGCCAAGCAGACCTCTGCACATTTCTCGCGTCACATCCCAGAAGGAGATGCTCGTGCCGTCCATCGACGTCGTCGTAGCCCGGGAAATCCTGGACTCCCGAGGCAACCCCACGGTCGAGGTCGAGGTTGGCCTCGACGACGGCAGCACGGGTCGTGCTGCTGTTCCGTCCGGCGCCTCCACCGGTGCGTTCGAGGCCATTGAGCTCCGCGACGGTGACCAGAACCGTTACCAGGGCAAGGGTGTCGAGAAGGCCGTCCTCGCCGTCATCGAGCAGATCGGTCCGGAGCTCGTCGGCTACGACGCCACCGAGCAGCGCCTGATCGACCAGGCGATGTTCGACCTGGACGCCACCGACAACAAGGCGTCGCTCGGCGCCAACGCCATCCTCGGTGTCTCCCTCGCCGTCGCGCACGCCGCCTCCGAGGCGTCCGACCTGCCGCTCTTCCGCTACCTGGGCGGCCCGAACGCGCACCTGCTGCCCGTTCCGATGATGAACATCCTGAACGGCGGCTCGCACGCCGACTCCAACGTGGACATCCAGGAGTTCATGATCGCGCCGATCGGTGCGGAGTCCTTCTCCGAGGCCCTGCGCTGGGGCACCGAGGTCTACCACACCCTCAAGAAGGTGCTGAAGACCAAGGGCCTGTCCACCGGCCTCGGCGACGAGGGCGGCTTCGCGCCGAACCTCGACTCCAACCGCGCCGCCCTCGACCTCATCCTCGAGGCCATCAAGGAGGCCGGTTACGCCCCGGGCAAGGACATCGCGCTCGCGCTGGACGTCGCCGCGTCCGAGTTCTACAAGGACGGCGCGTACCTGTTCGAGGGCAAGGCCCGCTCGGCCGCCGAGATGACCGAGTACTACGAGGAGCTCGTCGCCTCCTACCCGCTGGTCTCCATCGAGGACCCGCTGTTCGAGGACGACTGGGCCGGCTGGAAGGTCATCACCGACAAGCTCGGCTCCAAGGTCCAGCTCGTCGGCGACGACCTGTTCGTCACCAACCCGGAGCGTCTGGCCCGCGGCATCGAGGAGGGCACCGCCAACGCCCTGCTCGTCAAGGTCAACCAGATCGGTTCGCTGACCGAGACCCTGGACGCCGTCGAGCTCGCCCAGCGCAACGGCTTCAAGTGCATGATGTCCCACCGCTCCGGCGAGACCGAGGACGTCACCATCGCCGACCTGGCCGTCGCCACCAACTGCGGCCAGATCAAGACCGGCGCCCCGGCCCGCTCCGAGCGCGTCGCCAAGTACAACCAGCTGCTGCGCATCGAGGAGATCCTCGACGACGCCGCGGTGTACGCCGGCCGCAGCGCCTTCCCGCGCTTCAAGGGCTGACCACGGGCTGACACCCCCGCCTCCGTACGTCCCCGGCCCCGGTCCCGTACCGTGTCCGGGGACGTACGCGTGTGAAAGGGGAGGCGAGAGAGCATGGCACGCAGGCCGGAGCCGGACCGGTTCTCCACCGCGACGAGACTGCGGCTGCTCGGCGAGCAGACCGCCGCCCGCGTCTACCGGTCGCAGAGCCGTCGCCAGGCCCGCCGCTCCCGGCTCACCGGCCGGGCCGCGTTCCTCGCACTGGTCGTCTGTTCCCTGGTGGTCGCCCTCGCCTACCCGATGCGCCAGTACGTCTCCCAGCGCGCCGAGATCGCCGAGCAGGAACGCCGGATGGCCGAGGCCCGCGAGCAGGTCGAGGAGCTCCGGGACGAGAAGGCCCGCCTCCAGGACGACATGTACATCCGGCGCCTCGCCCGTGAGCACCTGCACTACGTGCTCCCGGGCGAGACCGGCTACACGGTGATCGACCCCGAGACCGCCGAGGAGCGCCGCGAGGACGAGAGCGCGGCGGACCGGCCCTGGTACTCGAACGTCTGGAACGGCGTGGACAACGCCGACCGCCAGTAGCCCCCAGTAGCGAACACAGCAGCAAGGCAGGCATGGAAACCCCTCCTCCCACCACCGAGCACACCGAGCCGACCGACGCGGACATCGCCGCGTTCGAGCAGCAGCTCGGCCGGCCGCCGCGCGGACTGCGCGCCATCGCGCACCGCTGCCCCTGCGGGCAGCCGGATGTCGTCGAGACCGCACCCCGTCTGCCGGACGGGACGCCCTTCCCCACGCTGTACTACCTGACCTGCCCGCGGGCCGCGTCCGCCATCGGCACGCTGGAGGCCAACGGCGTCATGAAGGAGATGCAGGCACGCCTGGCCACGGATCCCGAGCTGGCCGCCGCCTACCGCGCCGCGCACGAGGACTACATCGCGCGCCGCGACGCGATCGAGGTGCTCCAGGGCTTCCCCAGTGCGGGCGGCATGCCGGACCGGGTGAAGTGCCTGCACGTCCTGGTCGGCCACTCGCTCGCGGCGGGCCCCGGCGTGAACCCGCTGGGGGACGAGGCGATCGCGATGCTGCCCGAGTGGTGGCGCAAGGGCCCGTGCGTGACCGGCCTCGTCACGGAGGAGGACGACAAGTGACCCGCGTCGCCGCCGTCGACTGCGGCACCAACTCCATCCGGCTCCTCGTCGCCGACGTCGACCCGGAGTCGGGCAGCCTGGTCGACCTCGACCGGCGGATGATCATCGTCCGGCTGGGGCAGGGCGTCGACCGCACCGGGCGGCTCGCCCCCGAGGCGCTGGAGCGGACCTTCGCGGCCTGCCGCGAGTACGCCGCCGTCATCAAGGAGCTCGGCGCCGAGACCGTACGCTTCGTCGCCACGTCCGCCTCCCGGGACGCCGAGAACCGCGACGACTTCGTCCGCGGCGTCCTCGACATCCTCGGCGTCGAGCCGGAGGTCATCTCCGGCGACCAGGAGGCCGAGTTCTCCTTCACCGGTGCCACCCGCTCGCTCGCGGGGCGCACCGACCTGGACAAGCCGTACCTGGTCGTCGACATCGGCGGCGGTTCGACCGAGTTCGTGGTCGGCGAGGAGCATGCGCGCGCCGCCCGGTCGGTCGACATCGGCTGCGTGCGGATGACGGAGCGGCACGCGCCGAGCAGCCCCGCGACGCCGGAGCAGATCGCGGCGATCCGCGCCGACATCGAGGCCGCGCTGGACCTCGCGGCGCAGACCGTCCCGATCGACGAGGCCCGCACCCTGGTCGGCCTCGCCGGTTCCGTGACCACAGTGGCCGGGATCGCGCTCGGCCTCGACACGTACGACCCGGCCAGGATCCACCACTCGCGCATCTCCTACGAGAAGGTCGAGGAGGTCACGACGATGCTGCTGAACTCGACGCACGACGAGCGCGCGGCGATCGGTGTGATGCACCCCGGCCGGGTGGACGTCATCCAGGCCGGGGCGCTCGTCCTGCTCACGATCATGCAGCGCATCGGCGCCCGCGAGGTCGTCGTCAGCGAGCACGACATCCTCGACGGCATCGCCTACAAGGCGGCCGAAGGCTGGTTCTGAGGTGTCTCAGGCCGGCGGGGCGGGGGTCAGCACGACGAACTCCGCCCCCGCCGGGTCGTTGCACACCGCCAGCCGGCCGACGCCCTCCGCGTCCTCCGGGCCCATCGAGACCGACCCGCCGTTCTCCCGCACACGGGCGACCGTGGCGTCGCAGTCCGCCGCGCCGAAGACGGGGTGCCAGTACGGCTTCGCGTCACCCGAGTCGAACATGCCGGGCACGGCCATGAGGCCGCCGAACATCCGCTCCGGCGGATGGTCCTTCGGGGTCAGCAACGTGTACGTGCCGCCGCCGCCCGGGAGCTCCATGTCCTGGCCGGTCCAGCCGAAGACCGTGCCGTAGAAGTCCTGCGCCGCCGACGAGTCGTTCGTGTACAGCTCGACCCAGCCCAGGCTGCCCGGGCTGTCCGCGACCTCGATGCCCGGGTAGCTGCCGGGCTGCCAGACGGCGAACCGGGCGCCCTGCGGGTCGGTGAGCTGCGCGAACCGCCCCTCCTCCGAGACCTCGGACGGCGGGGTGCGGACGGAGCCCCCCGCCTGTTCGACGGCCTTGACGGTGGCCTCGATGTCGGGCGTGTGGAAGTAGACCATCCAGGCCGAGCGGGCGCCTTCCTCGGTGAGCGGCCCGATGGCGCCGACCACCTTGCCGTCCAGGCGGAGGGCCTTGTAGTCGCTCGGCTCGGCGCCGAACGGATGGGCCTCCCAGCCGAAGACGGCGTTGTAGAAGGCCGCCGCCGCCGGGACGTCGCGGGCGCCCAGGTCGATCCAGCACGGGGAGCCGGGGACGAAGTCGGTCGTGATCATGGTCGGGTTCTCTCTCTCCGGGGCTGTGTCTCAGGGCTCGTGGCGCACCTTTGCCAGCCTGGCACCAGGCGCGTCCCGTCGCGCGCCGAACAGCCCGGAACCGTCCCGACGGGTACGCGGGAGCCGCCCGGCCGGCCCTGTGGACCGACGGGGCGGCTCGGCATTCCACCCGCGCGGCGCGAGAGCGAGGCGCTCGCCCTGCCGGCCTCCGGTCTGGGCCTGGTGGAGCGATCGGAGGGCCCCGGGAAGCGCCCGCGGAGAAAGTTCGTGAAGTTCTTCACAAGGAATTCGGCCCCGATGGGCGCTCCGAGGCCCCGAAACCCTCTCTCCACCCGCCTGTTGGGTGTTCTGCAGCGGATTCCAAGGCATTCGGTATGCGTTGCCCGCAGAGGGGAAGGAGGAGTGGTTCTCCTGTCGAGAAGGCTTAGGGGCCAGCTCACGAGGGGTGGACAACGTCCTCTGTTACACCGTGGTTCCCGTACCACGCCATGACCTCGGTCACGTGGGCCGCGCAGTGTAGCAGAGCACACCCAAGTGCTTGTGAAGGGGCTCACGAGCACCCCCTCCGAGGGGGGTGGATACTCGATGGCATGAGCACCACGGAGCGTCCCAGGATCCTCGTTGTAGGCGGTGGGTACGTAGGCCTGTACGCGGCACGTCGCATCCTGAAGAAGATGCGCTACGGCGAGGCGACCGTCACGGTCGTCGACCCGCGCTCGTACATGACGTACCAGCCCTTCCTCCCCGAAGCTGCCGCCGGCAGCATCTCGCCTCGGCATGTCGTCGTCCCGCTGCGACGTGTGCTGCCCAAGGCAGAGGTTCTCACCGGCCGGGTCACGACCATCGATCAGGACCGCAAGGTCGCCACCGTCTCCCCGCTGGTCGGCGAGGCGTACGAGCTGCCCTTCGACTACCTGGTCATCGCCCTCGGCGCGATCTCCCGTACCTTCCCGATCCCCGGCCTCGCCGAGCAGGGCATCGGCATGAAGGGCATCGAGGAGGCCATCGGCCTGCGCAACCACGTCCTCGAGCAGCTCGACAAGGCCGACTCGACGACCGACGAGGAGGTCCGCCGCAAGGCGCTGACCTTCGTCTTCGTGGGCGGCGGCTTCGCCGGTGCGGAGACCATCGGTGAGGTGGAGGACCTGGCCCGCGACGCGGCCAAGTACTACACCAACGTCAAGCGCGAGGACATGCGCTTCATCCTCGTCGACGCCGCCGACAAGATCCTTCCCGAGGTCGGCCCCAAGCTGGGCACGTACGGCAAGGAGCACCTGGAGGCCCGCGGGGTCGAGATCTACCTCTCCACCTCCATGGACTCCTGCATCGACGGCCATGTGGTGCTCAAGAACGGCCTCGAGGTCGACTCCAACACCATCGTGTGGACGGCCGGCGTGAAGCCCAACCCGGCGCTGGCCCGCTACGGCCTGCCGCTCGGCCCCCGCGGCCACGTGGACTGCAACGAGACCCTCCAGGTCAACGGCACCGACTACATCTGGGCCGCCGGCGACAACGCCCAGGTCCCGGACGTGGCCGCCCGCAAGGCCGGCGTCGAGAACGCCTGGTGCCCGCCGAACGCCCAGCACGCGCTGCGCCAGGCCAAGGTCCTCGGCGACAACGTGATCTCCGGGATGCGCGGCTTCCCGCAGAAGACGTACGAGCACGCGAACAAGGGTGCGGTCGCCGGTCTCGGCCTGCACAAGGGCGTCGCGATGATCGTCATGGGCAAGGTGAAGATCAAGCTCAAGGGCCGGCTCGCCTGGTACATGCACCGTGGCTACCACGGCATGGCCATGCCGACCTGGAACCGCAAGATCCGGGTCTTCGCCGACTGGACGCTCGCGATGTTCCTCAAGCGCGAGGTCGTCTCCCTCGGTGCGATGGAGAGCCCGCGCGAGGAGTTCTACGAGGCCGCCAAGCCGGCCCCGGTCGCCGCGAAGCCGGAGGCCGAGAAGGCCAAGGCGTCGTAACGACACCCGCACCGCCCCGAAGGGGCCGCCCGCCATCCGTGGTGCGGGCGGCCCCTTCGGCGTTCCCGGCGTACACCCGGTGGGCCATGCAGGCATTTTGCCTGTGCATGGCGTAGTGCGGGGAAGTACACAGGGTGGGCATCGTGTTGGACGGAAGTGGAGCGTTCCGCGGAACCACCGTCACGGAGGTGTGCGCCATGGCCGACGCCGCGCTGCGGCTGACCACTCTTGCCGAGGAAGTGCTGGGAGCCCCGCTCCCGGTGCGCATCCGGGCCTGGGACGGCAGCGAGTCCGGTCCTCCGGACGCGCCGGTCGTCGTCGTACGCCACCGGCGGGCGCTGCGGCGGCTGTTGTGGCGGCCGGGCGAGCTCGGCCTCGCGCGCGCGTGGGTCGCCGGAGAGATCGACGTCGACGGGGACCTCTACGAGGCGCTCGACCGGCTGTCCGGGCTCGCGTGGGAGCGGAACTCCGACCCCGCTGCCACTGCTGACGCCGCCCCCGCCGTGCACCCGCTGCGCGACCCCCGGCTGCGGGCCGCCGCCCGGGGGCTGCTGAAGCTCGGCGGCGCGCTTCCCCCGCCGGCCGCCCCCGCCGAGGAGGTGCGGCGCCGCACCGGCCCGCTGCACACCAGACGGCGCGACAAGGAGGCCATCAGCCACCACTACGACGTCGGCAACGACTTCTACGGGCTGGTGCTCGGCCCGTCGATGGTCTACTCGTGCGCCTACTGGGACGAGGGCGAGGGCACCACCCTGGAGGAGGCCCAGCGCGACAAGCTCGACCTGGTCTGCCGCAAGCTGGGGCTGGCGCAGGGCGACCGGCTGCTCGACGTCGGCTGCGGCTGGGGCTCGATGGCGATCCACGCGGCACGCGAGTACGGCGCGCAGGTCACGGGCATCACCCTCTCCCGCGAGCAGGCCGCGTACGCCCGCAAGCGGATCGCCGACGAGGGGCTGACGGACCGGATCGAGATCCGCGTGCAGGACTACCGCGACGTCAGGGACGGTCCGTACGACGCGATTTCCTCCATCGGCATGGCGGAACACGTCGGCCGGGTCCGCTACCGCGAGTACGCCGACCAGCTCCTGTCGCTGCTGAAGCCGGGCGGCCGACTGCTCAACCACCAGATCGCGCGCCGCCCGGAGAAGAACGAAGCGGCGTACCACGTGGACGAGTTCATCGACCGGTACGTCTTCCCCGACGGCGAGCTGGCCCCGCTCGGCCGTACGGTCGCCACGCTGGAGGAGGCGGGCTTCGAGGTCCGCGACGTGGAGGCGATCCGCGAGCACTACGCCCGCACGCTGCGGGCCTGGGTCGCCAACCTGGAGGCGTCCTGGCCCCGCGCGTCCCGCCTGACGTCCCCGGGCCGGGCGCGGGTGTGGCGGCTGTACATGGCGGCGTCGGCGGTGTCGTTCGAGCGGAACCGGATCGGAGTCAACCAGATCCTGGCGGTCCGGACCCCGACGACGGGCGAGTCGGGCCTTCGCCCGCGCACACGGGACTGGCGGGGCTGAGGGCGGGACGGGGGCGAGGACCGCCGCGCGGACCTGCCCCCGAACCGGGGGTTCCGCCCCCGGGCCCCCGCGCATCAAACGCCGGCGGGGCTGCGTATGCAGCCCGTCTGGGGGTCCCTCCCACGGCCGCCAGGCCGTAGGGGGAGATTGAGGACACCGCGCGAAGCGCGGTACGGGGTTTGGGGCGAAGCCCCAGTTCGGGATGGGGCGGGGTGGGGAAAGGCTCCGCGCAGCGGCCACACCGCCGCGCGGACGCCCCCGCCCCCGGCCTACTCCGTCTTGATCGCCGTCAGCATGTTCAGCCGCGCCGCGCTCCGCGCCGGCCACATCGCCGCCAGCACACCCACCACACCGGCCAGCAGCAGGAAGATCCCGATCCGGTCCCACGGCAGGATCAGCGCGTAGCCCGGGATCTCGGAGCGGATCGTCTCGCCGATCGCCCACGCCAGGAACGCACCGAGGCCCACTCCGATCACCGCGCCGAACACCGAGATCACCACGGCCTCCAGGCGGATCATCCGCTTCACCTTCCGCCGGTCGAGACCGATCGCGCGCAGCATGCCGATCTCCTGCTGGCGCTCGAACACCGACATCGCCAGCGTGTTGATCACGCCGAGCACCGCGATGATCAGGGCCATCGCGAGCAGGCCGTACATGATGTTCAGCGCCGTGTTGATGAAGCCGCCGAACATGTTCCGGATGTCCTGCTGGTCCATGACGCTCATCGCCGGGTTGTCGCCGAGCGCGTCCACGAGCGCCTGCTCGTTCGCCTCGCTCGCTCCGCCGTCCATCGCCACCCAGATCTCGGGGATGAACGGCCTGGTCTCGTACGGGGCCACCAGGTCGGTCGACACCAGCACCGGCGAGAGGAACTCGTTGCCCTGGTAGACGGCGCCGATCCGCACGTTCTTCTTCTCCGGCTTGTCCGCGTCGCCGAAGTCCGCCGGCAGCGTGTCACCGACCTTGTAGCCGCTGGACTTCGCCGTGTCCTCGGCGACCGCGATCTCGCCCTTGGCGAGTGTCGCGAGCGATCCGGACACCGTCTTCAGGTCGAAGACCTTCTCCACGGCGCCGGGGGTGACGGCCGACGCGGCGTGCCACGTGCCCTTGATCTCCAGCGACGTCGCCTGCTGCGGCGAGACCGCGCTGACGCCCTTCGCCTTCCGGATCGCCTCGAGCGCCGACTCGTCCAGGGCGCCGCCGCTGGCCATCGAGACCATGTAGTCGGCCCGGATGTTGTCCGTCGTCATCTTGTCGACGGCCCGGCCCATCGTCGCGCCGAGCACCGACAGGCCGGTGACCAGGGTCAGGCCGATCGCCAGCGCGGAGGCGGTGGCGCCGGTGCGGCGCGGGTTGCGGACCGCGTTCTGTCCGGCCAGCTTGCCGGACACCCCGAACACCTTGTGCAGCAGCGGGCGGGCCAGGGCGATGACCGGCCGCGACAGCAGCGGGATGAGGACGATGACGCCGACGAGGGCGAAGAAGGCGCCGGCGCCGATGAGCATCCGGCCGTCCTTGCCGACCGCCGCGCCACCGACGATGCCGGCCGCGCCGAGCAGGGTGACGGCGCCGCCGATGCTGTTCCGCAGGACGAGCGACTTGGTCGTCGCGACCGCGTGCACGCTGCCCATCGCCGCGACCGGCGCGATCTTCGCGGCGCGGCGGGCGGGCAGCCACGCCGCCAGCATCGTGATCAGCACACCGACAGCGAACGCCGCGGCGACCGCGGTCGGGGACACCACCAGCGGACCGGCCGGCACCTTCGCGCCGAACGCGCTCATCGCGGACCGCAGCCCGGTCGCCAGGCCGAGGCCCAGGACGAAGCCGACCACCGAGGCGACCGCTCCCACGACCATGGCCTCCAGGATCACCGAGCGCTTGACCTGGCGGCGCGAGGCGCCGACGGCGCGCAGCAGCGCCAGCTCCTTGGTGCGCTGGGCGACGAGCATGGTGAAGGTGTTGGCGATCAGGAAGACGCCGACGAACAGGGCGATGGCCGCGAAGGCGAGCAGCATCGTGTTGAGGTTCGACAGGCCGCTCTCGATCTGCCGGGCCTGGTCGTCGGCGAGCTGCGTGCCGGTCTGGGCCTCGGCGTCCTCGGGCAGCAGGGGCTCGACGGCGTCGAGGATCTTCGCGTCGGACGCGCCCGCCGCGGCGGTGACGGTGACGTCCTTGTAGTAGCCGGGCTGGAGGTAGAGCTTCTGCGCGACGGCGGTGTCGAACAGGACCAGGCTGCCGCCCGCGTTCACCGCGCCGTCCTCGGTGGTGAACACACCGGCGAGGGTGTACTCCTTCACCGGACCGTTGGTGGCGACGCGCACGGTGTCGCCGACCTTGTACGTGCCCTTCTCCGCGGAGTCCTTGTCGAGGGCTATCTCGCCGGCCGCCTTCGGGCCCGTGCCGTCGGTGAAGTCGTACGCCGGGTCCTTCCCGTCCTCGCCGGGGACGAAGTTGGCTCCGGTGTTGGACCAGCCGTTGCCGATGAGCTTGCCGTCCTGGTCGGCGACCCCGGCGAATCCGGAGACCCGTCCGGTGGCTCCGGCCACGCCGTCGAGGGCCCGGATCTTCTCCAGGGTCCTGTCGTCGATTCCGGCGTTCTTCCGGCTGTCGTCCGGGTCGGCGTAGGTGGTCACGGCGACCGCGACGTCGTCGTAGCTCTTGGCGGACTGCTTGCGGTAGGCGTTGCCGAGGGTGTCGGTGAAGACCAGGGTGCCGGAGACGAAGGCCACGCCGAGCATCACGGCGAGCACGGTCATCAGCAGCCTGGCCTTGTGCGCGAGCACATTGCGCAGGGCGGTACGGAACATGGTGTGTCCTGGGAGTGGGCCGGCGCGCGACGAAGGAGCCCGGCGGGCTCGGTCACGGGCCGGACGATGACAACAGGAGAGCAGGGGGCCTTCAGGCGTGCGGTGCGTCGCCGCACATGCGGGGCGTGGGGCCGGTCGTACGGCCCGCCGGGCGGTGGAGCGTCAGCTCGTGCGGCCCTTGGCGTCGAAGGCCTTCATCCGGTCGAGCACCCCGTCGGCGCTCGGGCTCAGCATCTCGTCGACGATCCGCCCGTCCGCCAGGAAGATCACCCGGTCGGCGTAGGAGGCGGCCACCGGGTCGTGGGTCACCATGACGACGGTCTGGCCGAGCTCGCGCACCGAGTTCCGCAGGAACCCCAGCACCTCGGCGCCCGAGCGCGAGTCCAGGTTTCCGGTCGGCTCGTCACCGAAGATGATCTCGGGCCGGGAGGCCAGGGCGCGGGCCACGGCCACGCGCTGCTGCTGGCCGCCGGACAGCTGGGCCGGACGGTGGCCGAGCCGGTCGCGCAGACCGACCATCTCGATGACGCGCTGCACCCACTCCTTGTCGGGCCTGCGGCCCGCTATGTCCATGGGGAGCGTGATGTTCTCCTGCGCGGTCAGCGTCGGCAGCAGGTTGAACGCCTGGAAGATGAAGCCGATCTTGTCGCGGCGCAGCTGGGTCAGCTGCTTGTCCTTGAGTGAGCCGAGCTCGATGTCGCCGATGCGCACGGAGCCGGAGCTGAAGGTGTCGAGGCCGGCGACGCAGTGCATCAGCGTCGACTTGCCGGAGCCCGAGGGCCCCATGATCGCGGTGAACTCCGCCTGGCGGAAGTCGACGCTCACCCGGTCGAGCGCGACCACCTGGGTCTCGCCCTGTCCGTACACCTTGGACAGGTCCGTGGCGCGGGCGGCCACGGCGGTGGCGCGGTGAGCGATGGGCGTGGTGGTCACGAGAAGGGCTCCTGTCGGCCTTGTGCTGCGGGGACCGTCCCATCGTGTCGCCCGCCGGGCGACGAATCGTCACTCCCGATGCCCGTTCCCGGGGCCCTCTCCGGTCGGACCGGACGGCGTGCTCGTCATCCTTGGGTATGACAGCGCCCCTTAGCCGGCCGGGGGACGGCGGACCGGTGCCGACCTGACATACGTGCCCGGCAGTTTTCCGTCATTCCCGATGCCGCGCGCGGGCGGGCAGGACCCCTGTGCTGCGGGTACGAACACCCATGTACCAGCACTGACGGACCCTCAGGTGCCAATAAAATAAGACAACATCGGGCCATCGGGGCCGATGTCGGTTCGATCTCCACCGATAGGCTCGTGTGCCAACGCGGAGCCGCGTACACGCCCGGATGGTGGAATGCAGACACGGCGAGCTTAAACCTCGCTGCCCCTCGGGGCGTGCCGGTTCAAGTCCGGCTCCGGGCACACCTGAGCCTCGGGGCACCCGTCCCGCAGCCGCCAGGCCACCGGCCCGGCGGCCCTTCGGTACGTCACGATCTCGGAAAGATCCTCCCCGAGCACTAGGGTGTTCTCTTTGCTTCCGCATTACTCTTGACTTCTAGTGCCACGCACGGTGGCCAAGGAGGAGTGAGATGAGGAGCAGCAACCCGGTCTTCTCGCGACGGGGGTTCAGCCGCGACAACGGCTACGCGGGCTTCAACGCGCAGCAAACGCAGGCCGGGGGCCCCGCCGCTGGAACGAACCCCTACGCACAGGGCGCGGGCAACCCGTACGCCACCAACCCCTACGCCCCGGCGGGCACGCAGTCCGGCGCTCCCGTGCAGGCGCCCGCCCGCACGGGCGTGATGACGATCGACGACGTCGTCACGCGCACCGCCATGACCCTCGGCACGGTCGTGCTCACCGCGATCCTGTCCTGGGTGCTGCTGCCGGTCGACCCGGCCAACCTCGGCACGTCGTACGGCATCGCCATCGGCGCGGCTCTGGTCGCGATGGTGCTGGCGCTCGTCCAGGCCTTCAAGCGCAAGGCCTCGCCCGCGCTGATCCTGCTGTACGCGGCCTTCGAGGGCGTTTTCCTCGGCGTGATCTCCAGCGCGGTCTCCACGTACATCTCGGACGGCGTGGTCGCCCAGGCCGTGCTCGGCACGATGGCGGTCTTCGCCGGCGTGCTGATCGCCTACAAGATGCGCTGGATCCGTGTCACGCGCCGTTTCTACGGCTTCGTGATGGCGGCGGCGATGGGCTTCGTCCTGCTGATGCTGGCGAACCTGCTGTTCTCCGTCTTCGGTGGCGGTGACGGCCTCGGCTTCCGTACCGGCGGCCTCGGCATCCTGTTCGGTGTCATCGGCGTCATCCTCGGAGCCTGCTTCCTCGCCCTGGACTTCAAGCAGGTCGAGGACGGCATCGCGTACGGCGCTCCGCGCGAGGAGTCCTGGCTGGCGGCCTTCGGCCTCACCCTGACCCTGGTGTGGATCTACCTGGAGATGCTGCGTCTGCTGTCGATCCTCCAGGGCGACGACTGATCCAGGTCGTCACCCCTGCGGCACACGCACGAAGGGCCCGCCCGGCACTTGCCGGGCGGGCCCTTTCCGTTGCTCGTGCGCGATTCCGCCAAGCCGCTACAGCAGCTTGCGCGCGGCGCGCCTCAGATCGTACTCATGGATGATCGCTTTGGCCTGGCCGTACGAGAGGTTGTGTTCGCCGCGGAGCCAGCTGACCTTCTCCTCGAAGCGGAAGAGCGACGGACCTTCTTCGACGGTGCGCAGCCAGTCGGAGATCTCACGACCGGTGCATTCGGGGATTCGGGAGAGCAGATTTCGGTGGGTCTCTTCGGAGAAGACTTGGGACATCGGCGCCTCCGGACGCATTGCGCGTGTGCTCTTCACGCCACCGTGCCTGAGGGTTCGCGTATTGGCAACAGTCCCGCGAGGGCGCGTAGGGTCGCGGCGTGCTTGATACGAGTGAGCTGATCACCGTCGGTGAGCGATTCGCGGACCGGTTGCGGGCGGCCCCGCACAGCCGTCTCCAGCGTGGCGCGGCGGCCGAGGGGCTGGCCCTGGCCAGGGAATTGTCGGTGCGGGCGCAGCGTCTGGAGAACCCGTCGGGCGAGCCGATGATCATGCCCGACGAGGGCGTGTTCGCGGTGGCGGACCAGCTGATGGTGGCGGTCCGTGACATGGCCGAGGCCCTGCGGTTCGGCCCGGCAGGTCCCGAACAGGTTGACGCCGCGGTCGTCCTCGTACAGGAGGCCGCTGCGCGGGCGGGGCTCTAGGGGGCGCGGCGGGCGGCAGGGCCCGGGGAGCCTCAGTGGGAGACGATCACGCGGTCCGCGAGGATGTAGACGCTTTCCTCGCCGCAGGTGAAGGTCAGGGCGTAAGCGCCCGAGACGCCGGAACCACCGAGCAGCACGGGCGCGTGGCCCGCGCGCAGCGCCTCGGCGAGGCGTTCGGCGGTCTCGCGGTGGCCGGGCGTCATGCACAGCGTCGTCCCGTCGGCGAACACGTACACGTCGAGTGTCCCCAGCGGACCCGGCCGGACGTCGGCCAGCTCGGTACCGGTCTCGGCCAGCTCCTCGAGCCGCGCGACCGTGCGCTCGTGGTCGGTGACCACCGGCGTCTGGACCGGGACGAAGTCGGGGTGCGAGGGGTGGCGGCGGCGGGCGGCGGCCAGCTCGGGGGAGTCCTCGGCGAACTCGGTCATCTCCGGCAGGTCCGCCATGTCGTCGAGCGCCTCCACGGCGTCCAGGTCCATGGCCTCCAGGCCCACGAAGTCGGCCTGGCGGGGCACGTAGAACGGCGGGATCTCGTCCCCTGCGTCGGGAAGGCCGCCGAACAGCGACGCGGAGCCGTCGCCGGCGTAGCGGGCAGAGGCGTCCGCGGCGTCCCGGGCCTCCTGCGCCGCCCAGAAGGCGCGCGCCTCGGCCAGCTCGCGCTCCCGCTCCTCGGCCAGCGCCTCGGCGACGGCCGCGCGTATCTCGGCGGTGTCGCTGCGGCGGGCCGCGGGTACGGAGGCCGTGCGGCCGGGCCCATGCGACGCGGCGAGCTCGGCGCGCAGGGCGGTGACCTGCTTGCGGAGTCCGTGGGCGGCGTGCAGGGCAGCGGCGCCCACGGCCGTGGCGGCGGCCGCGGTCAGCAGCAGGGCAAGAGGCATGGCGCTCACTGACGTACTCCCGGTTTTCACTCGATACCCCCGACTTCCTACATCAGCTTGCGATGTACTCGCGCCTCCTGTCAGTGCATTACGTCACGAATTGGACAGGACTTTGTGCCCTGTGTTTAGCCGGGAAAAGGCGTTGACCTGGTAAAAGGGTCTCCCCCAGGAGATAGGTCACATCCTGGGGGAGATTGCGTCACGAACTGAGATCCACAGCGCGTAGACCCGCGGAACCGCGTCGGATCGGCCGATCCGCCCAATCCTTCGCGCCATCGCTGCGGGCGGGGGCGCCGGGGCGGCCCCTGCCCTCCGCTCCGGCTCAGCTCAGCCGCTCGGTTCTTCGGTCGCGCTGAGCCTCGCCACCGCTGCGGGCAGGTGCCGCCCCTCGCCACGCGGCGGAGCCGCATGTCGGCACGGCCGGGGCGGCCCCTGCCCTCCGCTCCGGCTCAGCTCAGCCGCTCGGTTCTTCGGTCGCGCTGAGCCTCGCCACCGCTGCGGGCAGGTGCCGCCCCTCGCCACGCGGCGGAGCCGCATGTCGGCACGGCCGGGGCGGCCCCTGCCCTCCGCTCCGGCTCAGCTCAGCCGCTCGGTTCTTCGGTCGCGCTGAGCCTCGCCACCGCTGCGGGCAGGTGCCGCCCCTCGCCACGCGGCGGAGCCGCATGTCGGCACGGCCGGGGCGGCCCCTGCCCTCCGCTCCGGCTCAGCTCAGCCGCTCGATGACCATCGCCATGCCCTGGCCGCCGCCCACGCACATCGTCTCCAGGCCGAACTGCTTGTCGTGGAACTGGAGGCTGTTGATCAGCGTGCCGGTGATCCGCGCGCCGGTCATGCCGAAGGGGTGGCCGACCGCGATCGCGCCGCCGTTGACGTTGACCTTGTCCAGGTCGAAGCCGAGGTCGCGGTAGGACGGGATGACCTGCGCCGCGAACGCCTCGTTGATCTCGACCAGGTCGATGTCGGAGGAGGTCAGGCCCGCGCGCTGCAGAGCCTGCTTCGACGCCTCGACCGGGCCGAGGCCCATGATCTCGGGCGAGAGGCCCGAGACGCCGGTGGAGACGATGCGGGCCAGCGGGGTCAGGCCGAGCTCGCGGGCCTTGGTGTCGCTCATGATGACGAGCGCGGCGGCGCCGTCGTTCAGCGGGCAGCAGTTGGCCGCGGTGACCATGCCGTCGGGGCGGAAGACGGGCTTGAGGCCCTGGACGCCCTCCAGGGTGACGCCCGCGCGCGGGCCGTCGTCCGTACTGACGACCGTGCCGTCGGGGGTCGTCACCGGGGTGATCTCCCGCTCCCAGAAGCCGTTCTTGATGGCTTCCTCGGCCAGGTTCTGCGAGCGCACGCCGAACTCGTCCATCTCCTGGCGGGTCACGCCCTTCCAGCGGGCCAGGTTCTCGGCGGTCTGCCCCATGGCGATGTACGCGTCCGGAACGAGGCCGTCCTCGCGCGGGTCGTGCCAGGTGGTGCCCTCGGTCTCGGCGACGGCAGCGGTGCGGGCCTCGGCCTCGGCGAAGAACGGGTTGTGCGTGTCCGGCAGCGTGTCGGAGTTGCCCTTGACGAAGCGGGACACCATCTCGACGCCCGCGGAGATGAAGACGTCGCCCTCGCCGGCCTTGATGGCGTGCAGCGCCATGCGCGAGGTCTGCAGCGACGAGGAGCAGTAGCGGGTGACGGTGCAGCCGGGGAGGTGGTCCATGCCCATCTGCACGGCGACGATACGGCCGAGGTTGTGGCCCTGCTCGCCGCCGGGCAGACCGCAGCCGAGCATCAGGTCGTCGATGTCGCGGGGGTCCAGCTCGGGCACCTTGGCGAGCGCGGCCTGGATGATCGTGGCGGTCAGGTCGTCGGGCCGCAGCTCCTTCAGGGAGCCCTTGAAGGCCCGGCCGATGGGCGAACGGGCGGTAGAGACGATCACGGCTTCGGGCATCACGGCTCCATGGGAAAAGAAGGACGGGCAGGCTGACTGACTGGGAAGTTACCCGTACGTACCGGCCTGGTCACCGTACGGGCCGTGTGATGAGGGACTCTTTTCTAAGCGCTTGTTCAGTGAAAGTGTACGGCCGTCAGTCCGTCTCCACGCGGGCCTCGGTGGGCTCCCTGTCCGGGGTCGGGGACACCTCCGCCGCCGGGAGACGGCGGCGCCTGCGGTGCTTGAGCAGCGCCCAGGGCGCCCGTGCGCCCGTGACCTCGGTGCCCGCCTCCGAGGCGGCGGTCGCCGCCGCGCGCGCCACAGGCAGCATGTCCTCGTCGCGGTCCACGTCCAGCGCGTCGGTCTCCGGCCACAGGCCGAGGGCCGCGCACAGGGTGGGCAGCATCGCCATCGCCGCCGTGGCGTAGCCCTCGGCGGAGGGGTGGTAGTTGTCCGCGCCGAACATCTCGCGCGGGTTCGCCGCGAACTCGGGGCCGAGCAGGTCGCCCAGCGAGACCGTGCGCCCGCCCTGCTCCACCACCACGATGGTCTGCGCGGCCGCCAGCTGCCGCGACACCCGGCGGGCCAGCCAGCGCAGCGGCTGGTACACCGGCTCGATCGTGCCCAGGTCCGGGCACGTGCCGACCACCACCTCCGCCCCCGCCGTCCGCAGCCGGCGCACCGCCGACGCCAGGTAGCGCACCGACTGCGTCGGCGGCATCCGGTGCGTGACGTCGTTCGCGCCGATCATGATCACGCACACGTCGGGGGTCCGCGTGCGGTCCGCGAGGAGCTGGGTCACCTGCCGCTCCAGGTCGTCCGACTGGGCACCCGGCAGCGCGATGTTGCGGACCTCGACCGGTCGCTCGGCCACGGCCGCGAGCCCGGAGGCCAGCAGCGCCCCCGGCGTCTGGCCGGCCCTGCGCACGCCCTGGCCCGCCGCAGTGGAGTCGCCGAGGACCGCGAGATACAGCGGGTCGTCCCGGCCGAACGCCATCCCGTACAGGCCGTTGCCCCGTGGAGGGATGGGTGCCGTGCCCCCGCCGACCGAGCGCTTCGCCAGCTGGACCTCCGCCAGCACCACGCCCACCGCCGCCGCACCGATCAGGCCGATACCGCCTCCGCCGTATGCCGCACCCGCCGCGATGCGCCTGGCCACCCTCGCCCTCGACACAGCCACCTCCTCGCGGCCCTCGCAGGCCGCCGTCTTGCCGTACTAGAGCTAACTGCCCCGTAGCCGGTGTCGCCCAATCCAGCGCCCATCCGGCATACGCTGGCCGCACCATCACGGAGACCCCGGAGAACACTGTGCGTATCCACAACTCGATGATCAGCCTCGTCGGCGACACCCCGCTGGTGAAGCTGAACAACGTGACCGCAGGCATTTCGGCGACCGTCCTCGCCAAGGTCGAGTACTTCAACCCCGGCGGGTCGGTGAAGGACCGCATCGCCCTGCGGATGATCGAGGCGGCCGAGCAGAGCGGCGAGCTGAAGCCCGGTGGCACCATCGTCGAGCCGACCAGCGGGAACACCGGTGTCGGACTCGCGATCGTGGCCCAGCAGAAGGGCTACAAGTGCATCTTCGTCTGCCCGGACAAGGTGTCCACGGACAAGATCAACGTGCTGCGCGCGTACGGTGCCGAGGTCGTGGTCTGCCCCACCGCCGTGGACCCCGAGCACCCGGACTCGTACTACAACGTCTCCGACCGGCTTGTGCGGGAGACCCCCGGCGCCTGGAAGCCGGACCAGTACTCCAACCCGAACAACCCGCGCTCGCACTACGAGACCACCGGTCCGGAGCTGTGGGAGCAGACGGAGGGGAGGATCACCCACTTCGTCGCGGGCGTCGGCACCGGCGGCACGATCTCCGGCACCGGCCGTTACCTCAAGGAGGTGAGCGACGGCCGTGTGAAGATCATCGGCGCCGACCCCGAGGGCTCGGTGTACTCCGGCGGCTCCGGGCGGCCCTACCTCGTCGAGGGCGTCGGCGAGGACTTCTGGCCGAGCGCCTACGACCGGACCGTCACCGACGAGATCGTCGCCGTGTCCGACAAGGACTCCTTCCAGATGACCCGCCGCCTCGCCAAGGAGGAGGGCCTGCTCGTCGGCGGCTCCTGCGGCATGGCGGTCGTCGCAGCCCTGCGCGTCGCCGAGCGGCTCGGCCCGGACGACATCGTGGTCGTCCTGCTCCCCGACAGCGGCCGCGGCTACCTCTCCAAGATCTTCAACGACGAGTGGATGGCCGACTACGGCTTCCTGGAGGAGACGGGCTCCGCGACCGTGGGGGACGTGCTGCGCCACAAGGAGGGCGGCGCCATCCCCAGCCTGGTGCACATGCATCCGGAGGAGACCGTCGGTCAGGCCATCGAGGTGCTGCGCGAGTACGGCGTCTCGCAGATGCCGATCGTCAAGCCCGGCGCCGGCCACCCGGACGTGATGGCCGCCGAGGTCATCGGCTCGGTGGTCGAGCGCGAGCTGCTCGACGCCCTGTTCACCCAGCGCGCCTCGCTGCACGACCCGCTGGAGAAGCACATGTCCTCCCCGCTGCCCCAGGTGGGATCCGGCGAGCCCGTGGCCGACCTGATGTCGGTGCTCGGCGACTTCGCGGACGCGGCGATCGTCCTGGTCGAGGGCAAGCCGACGGGTGTGGTGAGCCGTCAGGACCTGCTGGCCTTCCTCGCGAACGACGCCAAGTAACCGGCAGCGGAAGTCCTTTCGTGAAAACGGTACGAGCGCGACACGTTCGCGCAGCACCTGCTTAACACGCGTCCGGCACATTGGTGGATGTCGGCAGGGGGACCGGGCAGGTAACCCGGCCGGCATCCAGCGGCGTCAAGGACTTCCGGAGCGGCTCCCGGACCCCTGGACGCCACGGACGCGGAGACCGGCCCTGACCCGGTCCGTGTCCTTCGCGGGGACCGCCGTCGTCCCGCCCCCCGGCTCGCCGGGGGTGCGGCGGTCCCCGCGACATTCTTCAACGGCCCGTCCCGAAGCGGCCCGCCGCCGCAAGGGCCTAGTCCTCCCAGTCGGACTTCCTGCGCTGCGACGTCCGCTGCCAGGGCCACAGGCGCGCCGCGTGGGCGGCGTTCACGCCGACGATGCCGAGCCAGGTGACGATCAGGCCGGCCAGGCCGGCGTTGGCCGCACCGATCGCGGACAGCGGGACCGCCAGGACCAGGGAGACGATCGCGAAGCCGAAGCGCTCGCCGAAGTTCGATTCGGCGGCCTGCTTCGGCCGGGCACCCCCACGGGCGACGACCATCTGCTGCTCGGCCAGTTGGCGCCGCACCTGGCGGTCGACCGCGCCGTCGAGCCGCTGCCCGACCTTCTCCAGGAACGATTCGACGAGCGCGGCGTCGTACTCCTCCCCCAACTCGCGGCGGGCGTGCAGCGTGGCGTGCGCCGGACGTCATTGCAGCCAGCCCTCCTGTCGCAGACGGTCGAGGAACGGCGGGACGTCCGTGGCGACCGGAGCGCCCGGGAAGCGTCCGGCCAGCTCGTCGACGATCGCCCGCACGGTGCGGGTCCCGTCGCACAGCTCGACGACGACAGCGGCTCTGCCGGTGAGGACGACGACACGTTCGGGGAGGACCAGCAGGTCCGTTTCCCGGGCCCGGTCGTGGCGGCGCACGATGACCGGGGCCAGGGCCGGCTGCCAGCCGTCCGCCTGCGACGCCTTCACGACCCCTCCGGGCAGTGCGCGTGGGCCACCGCGTCGAGGAGCGCCCACAGGACGTCGCACTTGAAGCGAAGCGCCGCCACCGCACGTTCCTGGTCGTCGCGGGTGTACGCCCAGGAGAGGACCAGCCGGAGCGCCTCGGCGCTGTCCCGCCCGCCCTGGGAGACGAGGGAGCGGAAGCAGGCGAGGCCGTCCGGTTCGATCCACGAGTAGTGGCGTTCGAAGGCGTCGATGCGGGTGCGCATCAGGTCCGGGGCGGCCAGTTCGGTCAGTGAGGCGGCGACGGCTTCGAGGGGCGGGCGCAGGCGGCAGAAGTTCACGTAGCCGTCGACGGCGAGCCGTACGCCCGGCAGCACGGTGTCGCCGCTCAGCAGCGTCTCGCGGTCGAGGCCGGCCGCCTCGCCCAGTCGCAGCCACCGCTCGATGCCGCCCTCGCCCTCGTCCAGGCCGTCATGGTCCTGAATGCGGCGCAGCCACATGCGGCGCAGTGCGGAGGTGGGGAGCTTGGCGGTGATCAGGGCGTCCTTGACGGGGATGTGGCGCTGGTAGTGGAAGTGGTTGGCGATCCAGCAGCGCAACTCGGCCCGGCTGAGAGCGCCGCTGTGCATGCGGATGTTGAAGGCGTGGCGGTCGTGGTACCGCTCCTCAGGCACCGCGCGGAGCCGTGACTCGAACTCCGCGGTGCTCCAGGGGGCGTCGCCGACCAGGGTGAGCAGCGTGGTCACCACTCGATCACCATCCCGCCGGCTAGACGGAGTCGCTGTGCCGGCCGGTGACTTCCAGCGCGGTCCCGACGACCGTGTGCCCCGGGGTCTCCCAGGTGGAGTCGTCCGTCGTCTCCACGGCGGTCTCCTCGGCCTGCTCCGCGAGTGCCTCGGCTTCGTTCATGGTGCTGCCCTTCCGTTTGCGGTGGGGTCGGGGACCTGCTCCGACGGCGGCCCCGGTGCCCCCGACGACCGGGACGCCGCAGCCGCTCAGCCGCGCAGTGTCGAGAGGCAGCGCGCCGCGACCTTCTGTTACGGAGTCTTGACGCAATGCACCCGGCCGACCACTCGGATTCACCCGTCAGGGCCGCCCTTGCCCCTCCGCCGGGCAGCTGCATATGGTCATGCAGAGTTGTCGGTGGCTGAATAGATGGGGCCGGACGAGGGGGATGGCATGAACGACAGCCCTGCGGCGCGGCTGCAGTTGCTCTTCGAGGGACACCGCCTCACCCCGACCCAGCGGCGCATCGCGCACAGCATGGTCCGCCGGGCCGCGGACGTGCCGTTCCTGTCCAGTGTGGAGCTCGCCGAACTCGCGGGCGTCAGCCAGCCGTCGGTCACCCGCTTCGCCGTCGCCCTCGGCTTCGACGGCTACCCGGCGCTGCGCAGGCACCTGCGCGACGTCGTGCCGCCGGAGTCTGTCGCGCACGAGGACACGAACAACGAGTACCAGCAGGCGGTCCAGGCCGAGATCGAGAATCTGCGGCAGCTGGCCGAGATGCTCGCCGACCCCTCCCTCGTGGAGCGCGCCGGGCGGCTGCTCGCCGCCTCCCGTCCGCTGCCGGTGCTCGGGCTGCGCGCCGCGTCCTCGCAGGCCCGCGGCTTCGCGTACTTCGCCGCCAAGGTCCACCCCGACGTCCGCCTCCTCGACGAGGGCGGCTCGATGCTCGCCGACCGCATCGACTCCGCGCGGCGGGCCGGGGCGAGCGCGCTGCTGTGCTTCGCGCTGCCGCGCCACCCGAAGGAGGTCGTGGCGGCGCTGGAGTACGCGCGCGCTGCCGGACTGAAGGTGGTGACCGTCGCGGACTCGGCGTTCGCGCCGGTCGCGGCCCACAGCGATCTGCTGATCCCCGCCGCCGTGGGCACGGGCCTCGCCTTCGACACGGCGTGCGCCCCGATGCTGCTCGGCCGTGTGCTGCTGGAGGCCATGTGCGACGACCTTCCGGACGCCCAGGCGCGGCTCGAGGACTTCGACGCGCAGGGCGGCGGAGCGCGGCCTGTTCGTGGAGTAGCCGCTGGGGCCTGATTCCGCCGCGATTCTCATGCACCGCTCAGAATCGGCCGCTACCCTCCCGCCGGAACGGCAGCTCGACAGAACTCGACGGAACTCGGCGGAAAGGACCTTGCAGTGGGGCGCGGGGCGCAGTCGTTGGCGCGAGTGGCGGTGGCAGTACGGGCCGGTGCGGCACCCCTGTGGTGGCTGGGGGTTCTCGCCGCCGGGATCGGGCTGCTGCTGCCGGGGCTCACCGGACGTCGCATCGGGGTGCCGGCGGGGGCCGCACTGTTCCTTGTCACCGCTGCCGCGGTCGCTCTCGTGCGGCGCCGTCGGTACACGAGTCTCGCGGACTGCGCGACCCGTGCCGGACGGCACGACGTGCTCCAGGACCGCCGTGTGACGCTGAAGGTGGTGCGCCGGTCACGCCGCTGGTGGCTGCTGCTCGCCTTCCTCGCCGCCGTCGCGAGCTCGCTCGTGCTGCCGGCCGCGGGAGGGGCGGTGCTCGCCGGCGCGGGAGCGGGCCTGTGGCTCAAGGCCGTGTGGCTGGGCCGGCGCGAGCGCACACAGGAGACGCTGCTGTGGATGCGTACGGACTGGCTGGCCGATGGAGCGGTCGGTAAGCCGGTCAAGGGCTTCCGTACGACCGGGATCGCCGCCGGTGACGCCGCGCCCGGAGGGGCGCGGCGCCGGAGCTGAGCGGGGACGGGATCAGACCTCCAGTTCGGCCTCGATCTTCTTCAACTGGTGTCGGGCCATCGCCAGGTTCGCGCGCTCCTTGTCCAAGGCCAGGTACAGGAACAGGCCGCCCGCGCCGCGGCTCTTCATCAGGCGGATCAGGTGGTACTGCGAGCCGAGGGTGATCAGGATGTCCTCGATCTCGTCCTTGAGGCCCAGGTGCTCCATGGTGCGGACCTTGGCGCGGACCACGTCGGTGTTCCCGGCGGCGGCGACAGTGAGGTCGAGGTCCTTGCCGCCGCCTATGGTGCCCAGCGCCATGCCACTGGTGTAGTCGACGAGCGCGGCGCCGATGGCACCTTCGATGGTGGTGGCTTCCTTGAGCGCGGTCTCGGTGTTGGCCATGGCAGGCGCACGTTCCTTCCGTCGGTTGGTTGTCGTTCTCGCGGTGGTTCTGTTGCGGGTGGTTCCGGTGCGGCTTCGTGCGGGTGGGTCTGCGGGGGCGGCGGCCATGTGTCAGGCCTCCTGCGGTCGTTCGAGGGCGGCGTCCACCAGCGCCCCGACACGGACACAGGCCCGGCGGGCCTCGAGATGGAGCCGGCCCACGTTGATGCGCGGCTCGGCCAGTACGGTGAGCACGGCCGACGAGCCGGCCGCATAGGTGGCGACGTAGCCCGCCTCGCCCCGTACGAGCAGCTCCTTGAAGCCGCCCTGTCCGGTCGCCTCGGTCAGCCGCATCGCGACCCCGAGCGCGGCGGCGGTGAGCGCTGCGACGCCCTCCGCGTCCGGGGTGTCCGTCGCCAGCACCAGGCCGTCGACGCTTGCGGCGAGCACACCGGTCAGCTGCGGCACACGGGCGCGCAGTCTTTTGAGTTCACCGAGCACCTCGGTCTCGGCCGTCATGAGCTGTCTCCTCTCGGCACGCAGCCTCAAAGCACGCCTCATGACGGTGTGCGCAGAGCCCGGTGGGTCGTGCGGTGGGTCACAGGCTTGCCTCCAGAGCGTCGCGGAGCCGGCGTAACAGGGCGATGTCCGGGTCGGCGGGGAATCCGGCGACCCAGTCGGGCAGCGGGGCGGGGGTGGGCGGGACGGGCTCCGACGGTGTCTCGACGAGCCCCGCGGCGGCCATCCGCCGTACCTCGATCAGGGTGTTGAAAGCGGGCCGGCCGACGGCCCGGGCGATCACCGGCGGGGTGCGCACACCGTCGGCGAGCTCCAGCAGCGTCCGCTGTCTGCGGGTGGCCGTGGCACCGTGGCCCGGCGGACGGCGGCGCAGCGGTGCGGTGTCCACCTCGGGGTGCGGCCACACGGAGTCGAGCAGCCCGCGCCGCCGGCGCGCCTCCCGGACGACGGCCGCGGCGGGCACGGGGCGCACGGTGCCGATCCAGTGCGCGACGCCGTAGCGGAAGCGGGTCGGTCCGCTGCCGGGCGCCAGGGCGAAGAACGCGGCGTCGTGGAGGGCACCGAGGTGGCAGATCTCCAGTGCGCCGCCGGTGACCTGGCCGCTGTCGACGAGGAAGCGTGCCACTTCGCGGCGTGCGCCGGCCCTCGCCACCGCCTCCTGCCAGCCTTCGGGTGCCAGTTGGCCGCCTGCGGTCAGCAGCACGTCGAGGCCGGGTGCGGCCGGGCTCTCGGCGTGCACCACCTGGCCGTCGGCGAGGTAGAGGGCCCCGTGGTCACGGACCAGGACGCCGGTGGCGCGCTCCTCGGCCAGCCGCACGAGCATGGGGGAGACGGTCGTGGCCGCTGCGGTCATCCGAGGACCAGCCGCTCTGCGAGGTCCGCGAGGCGCAGCCGGGCGAGCGCCAGATTGCCGGTGTCCCGGTCGAGCCACAGATGCAGGAACACACTGCTGTCGAACGTGGTCTCCACGAACCGCATCACGTGGTATCCGGTGCGGGTGGTGACGATGAGGTCCTCGACGGGTAACCCCTTGGTGCCTTCGGATGCCGGTGTTCCGTCGGATGCGAAGGACGGGTACTCGGCGGCCATCCTGGCCAGTTCGGCCGTCTCGGCCGCGGTGCTCTCGTGGTCGCCGCCGGGGGTCTCCCCGACGGCGCCGAGGGCGAGGCCGCTGGTCCAGTCCACGATGGAGGCTCCCCGCGCCCCGGGCACCACCATGGCTTGCAGCAGACACTCGTCGATTCCGGGCACGCGGACTCCCCTCCCCGCCTCGGTGTGCCGCGCAACCGGCACGGCAGTGACGGAGAGGTTACTCAACGTGGCGCCCTCAGGGGTGAGTTTCTGGCATTTTCCAACGGAACATGCGCGCGCCCGATAAAGTCCGCCCCGTCCGAGACGGCCCTATCCGTTGCCGGTGCCTGCCTCCTCTTCGTGGCGCACCTTCATCACCAGCTTGTTGACACCCCACAGCAGGATGCCGATGCCGACCAGCACCCCGGCCCGGATGTAGACGTCCGCCGCGCGGTCGGCGAGCGGGCTGGCCAGGATCACCGCCGTGATCGCGCCGAGGACCGGCAGGACCGTCGGCGTGCGGAAGTGCGCGTGCTCCACGCGGTCCTTGCGCAGCACCAGCACGGCCACGTTGACGACCGCGAACACGCACAGCAGCAGGAACGCGGTCGTGTCGCCGAGCCCCTCGATCTCGCCCGTGGACACGAGCCCGATGGCGATCAGCGTCACGAACACGATGCCGGTGACCGGGGTGCGGCGCCGCCGCAGCACCTTGCCCATGCCGCGCGGGAGGACCTTCTCGTTGGCCAGGCCGTAGCAGAGCCGGGAGGCCATCATGATGTTGATCAGCGCCGAGTTGGTGACCGCGAACAGCGCGATCAGCGCGAAGAGCCGGGGCGGGAAGTCGACGCCGCCCGCTTTGACGACCTCCAGCAGCGGGCCGCTGGACTTCTCCAGGGTGCGGTAGTCCACGAGCAGCGACGACACCAGGGCGACGAGCACGTAGATCGTGCCGGTGACCGCGACACCGGTGAAGATCGCGCGGGGGAAGCTGCGCACCGGATCGTGGGTCTCCTCCGCCATGTTGACCGAGTCCTCGAACCCCACGAAGGCGAAGAACCCGAGCGCGGTGGCGCCCAGCACGCCGGTGATCAGCGCGTAGCCCGTGCCCGACGCCTCGAACTCGCCCAGCCGGGACGGCTCTCCGTCACCGGTGATCACCGCCCAGGCGCCGATCGCGAGGATCACGAGCAGGCCGGTGAGCTCGACGAGCGTCAGCACCACATTGGTCTTCACGGACTCCGACACACCGCGCAGGGCGAGCGCGGCGAGAGCGAGAATGAAGGCGATCGCGATGACGGTGGGCGGGATCGCGTCGGTGAACTCCCGGAAGTAGTCCCCGCTGAAGGCGCGGGCCGCGGCGCTCGCGGACGACAGCCCCGAGCACATCACCATGAAGGCGACGACGAAGGTCAGGAAGGGGACCTTGAAGGCCTTCTGGGTGTACAGCGCCGCCCCGGCGGCCTTCGGGTACTTCCCGACCAGCTCGACGTACGAGGCGGCCGTCAGGATCGCGACCACGAAGCCGATGGCGAACGGCAGCCACAGCGCGCCCCCGACCTTGCCCGCCACCTTGCCGGTGGTGGCGTAGATGCCGGTCCCGAGGATGTCGCCGATCACGAAGAGGATCAGCAGCTTCGGCCCGATCGCCCGCTTGAGCGAAGGGGACCCGTCCGGTGTTCCGGTGGACGCCGGCGCGGATGCGCTCATGAGACACCTTTCCCGTGGACCCGACCGTTCCCGACGGAAGAGTTTCTGCCCGGTGGGACCGGTGTGATGCCTGTGGGCGGCCGGGACGCGGCGTGTTGCGCCGCCTGGGCTACAGCAGCGCGCCCGGGCAGGCGCCGCCCGATTCCGCGACGATCTCGTCGAGGGTCTGCGCGGCTCGTACCAGGCTGAAGCGGACCCCGTCGGAGCCGGCGGTGAAGCCGTGCACGGCGGTCCTGGGCAGGCTGTTGTAGCCGTAGTGGCTGGAGAAGTAGTACGCGCCCGTGTCGAGCGCCGCGATCACGTCGCCCTGCTCCAGCAGCGGCAGGGCCCGCTTCTCGGCGAGCAGGTCACCGGCGAAGCAAGCCGGTCCCGCGACGTCCTGCACCACGTCCGGCCCCGGCTTGGGCAGGCCCTTGGCGTCGTACGCGGCGATCCTCAGCGGCCAGGACACCGGGTCGTAGACGGTGCGGGTGGCGACCTGGACGCCGGCGTGCGTGACGGCGATGGGACGGCCGCCGGCCGACTTCGCGTACTCGACACGGGCGAGGACCAGGCCGTGCTTGGCGACCAGAGAGCGGCCGAACTCGGTGACCAGCCCGTAGCGCCCGTCGAAGAGGCCCGGCACGTGCTCCTTCAGCTGCCGCGCGTACGCGGCGAAGGTGGGCGTGTGCTCGTCGGAGGCGAAGTTGACCGGGAGGCCGCCGCCGATGTCGATCGTGTCGACCTGGCGGCGGCCCGCCGCCGCGTTGATCTCCTCGGCCAGCTCGTAGACGGCGAGGACGCCCTGGGCCATGCGCGCGAGCGGCATTCCCTGGGAACCGGAGTGGGTGTGCAGACGGGTCAGCCAGGGGCGTTCCGCGTAGGCGCGCACGACCGCGTCCCTGGCCCCCGCGTCGGCGAGCGCGAAGCCGAACTTGGACGTGGCCGTGGCCGTCGACAGCGCGCCGATCGAGCCGCCGCCGACCTGCGGATTGACGCGCAGTCCCAGCGGCGAGGCGCTCGGCCCCTCGGCCATCAGGGCGTCGATGCGCCACAGTTCCTGGAAGTTGTCCGCGTTGACCGCGATCCCCAGCGCGAGGGCCTCGCGCAGTTCGGCGCCGGTCTTGGCGGGGGAGTCGAGCACCGTCAGACCGGCGGGCAGGCCGGCGGCCCGCGCGAGCGCCAGTTCGCCCGGGCTCGCGACCTCCGCGCCGATGCCCTCGGCGTGCAGGAGGGCGAGGACCGGTACCAGCGGGGCGGCCTTGACGGCGAAGGCGTGCAGCACCGGCGCGTCGGTGACGGCGGCGAAGGCGGCCCGCAGCGCCGCCGCCGAGGAGCGGATACCCGCCACGTCGATCAGGGCGGTCACGGGCTCGGCCCCGGAAACAAGGCCCTGCTCCACGGCCGCTCGCACGGCCAGGTCCCGACGCTCGGCGGTCACGTCCCCTGTCACGTCCGCAGTCATGGTGTTCAGCCAATCATCCGGCGGGTCGCGCCGCAGCTGTTGACTAAAACTATTCAGACATACAGGATGTGAATAGAAGATCCCACAACCGTAGTCGTCGCTGTCGCGAGGAGGCATCGCCATGTCAGGACCCCGCCCCGTTCGGGCACCGCGCGGTACGGAGCTGAGCGCACTGGGCTGGCAGCAGGAAGCCGCGCTCCGGATGCTCCAGAACAACCTCGACCCCGAGGTGGCGGAGCATCCGGACAAGCTGGTGGTCTACGGCGGTACGGGCAAGGCGGCGCGGGACTGGCGTTCGTTCGATGCGATGGTGCGCACGCTGCGGACGTTGAAGCAGGACGAGACGATGCTGGTGCAGTCGGGTCGTCCGGTGGGGGTGATGCAGACGCACGAGTGGGCGCCGCGGGTGCTGATCGCGAACTCGAACCTGGTGGGGGACTGGGCGAACTGGGAGGAGTTCCGGCGTCTGGAGCAGCTGGGGCTGACCATGTACGGGCAGATGACGGCCGGTTCGTGGATCTACATCGGGACGCAGGGCATTCTGCAGGGCACGTACGAGACGTTCGCGGCGGTGGCGGCGAAGAAGTTCGGCGGGACGCTGGCGGGGACGATCACGCTGACCGCGGGTCTGGGCGGCATGGGCGGCGCCCAGCCGCTCGCCGTCACCATGAACGACGGCGTGGCGATCTGCATCGACTGCGACCCCCGCGCGATCGAGCGCCGTATCGAGCACCGCTACCTGGACGTGAAGGCGGACTCCCTGGAGCATGCGCTCCAGCTCGCGGTCGAGGCCCGGGACCAGCGCAGGCCCCTGTCCATCGGTCTGCTGGGCAACGCGGCGGAGCTGCTGCCGCGGATGCTGGCCGAGGGCGCGCCCGTCGACATCGTGACGGACCAGACGTCGGCGCACGATCCGCTGGCGTATCTGCCGGTGGGGGTCGACTTCGGCGACATGCAGTCGTACGCGGCGAAGGACCCGGCCGGGTTCACCACCCGAGCCCGTGAGTCCATGGCCCGGCATGTGGAGGCGATGGTCGGCTTCATGGACGCGGGCGCCGAGGTCTTCGACTACGGGAACTCGATCCGCGGCGAGGCTCAGCTCGCGGGCTACGACCGGGCGTTCGCGTTCCCGGGTTTCGTGCCCGCCTACATCCGGCCGTTGTTCTGCGAGGGCAAGGGTCCCTTCCGGTGGGCGGCGCTCTCGGGCGAGGCCTCCGACATCCACAAAACCGACAAGGCGATGCTCGAGCTCTTCCCGGAGAACGAGTCGCTGGCGCGCTGGATCACGATGGCGGGCGAGCGCGTCCACTTCCAGGGCCTGCCGGCGCGGATCTGCTGGCTGGGTTACGGCGAGCGGGACAGGGCGGGTGAGCGGTTCAACGACATGGTGGCGAGCGGTGAGCTGGCCGCGCCGCTGGCCATCGGTCGTGACCATCTGGACTGTGGTTCGGTCGCCTCTCCGTACCGGGAGACGGAGGCGATGCTGGACGGGTCGGACGCGATCGCGGACTGGCCGTTGCTGAACGCGATGGTGAATGTGGCCTCGGGTGCGTCGTGGGTGTCGATCCACCACGGCGGTGGTGTGGGCATGGGCCGTTCGATCCACGCGGGTCAGGTGTCGGTCGCGGACGGCACGAGGCTGGCGGGCGAGAAGGTCCGCCGGGTGCTGACCAACGACCCGGGCATGGGCGTCATCCGCCACGTCGACGCCGGCTACGACATCGCCGAGACCGTCGCCGCCGACAAGGGCGTCCGCATCCCCATGCGCGAGGGTGACCAGGCGTGACCACTTCGTTCCACGAGATGTGGCGGGAGCTCGCGCCCATCGGGCGCAACGCCGACACCGGCGGATACCGCCGGTACGCGTGGACCGAGGCCGACCGCGAGTGCCGCGCCTGGTTCCAGGAGCAGGCCGAGGCGCGCGGGCTCGCCTACGAGACCGACCGCAACGGCAACCAGTGGGCCTGGCTCGGCGACCCCTCCGCGGGTGACGCCGTCGTCACCGGCTCGCACCTCGACTCCGTCCCCGACGGCGGAGCCTTCGACGGGCCGCTGGGTGTCGTGTCCTCCTTCGCCGCACTGGACGAACTACGCCGCAGAGGTGCGGAGTTCACCCGGCCGCTCGCCGTCACCAACTTCGGTGACGAGGAGGGCGCCCGGTTCGGGCTCGCCTGTGTCGGCTCCCGGCTCGCCGCCGGGCAGCTGACGCGTGAGGCCGCGTACGAGCTGCGCGACGGCGACGGGATCAGCCTGCCCCGGGCGATGGAGGCCGCCGGGTACGACCCGGCCGCCATCGGGCCCGACCCCGAACGGCTCGCCCGTGTCGGCGCGTTCGTCGAGCTGCACGTCGAGCAGGGCCGCGCCCTCGCTGCAATGGACAGCGGCTCCGCCGCGGGGACCGGCCACGCGGTCGGCATCGCCTCCGCGATCTGGCCGCACGGCCGCTGGCGCTTCGACTTCCGCGGCGAGGCGAACCACGCCGGCACCACGCGCCTCGTCGACCGGCGCGACCCGATGCTGACGTACGCGGAGACCGTGCTCGCCGCCCGCCGCGAGGCGGAACTCGCGGGCGCCGTCGCCACGTTCGGCAAGATCTCCGTCGAGCCGAACGGCGTCAACGCCATCCCCTCCCTCGTCCGCGGCTGGCTCGACTCGCGCGCCCCCGACCAGGCGGCGCTCGACACCGTCGTCACGGCGATCGAGCACGCCGCGAAGGAGCGCGCGGACCGCGACGGAGTGGACCTGGCCGTCGTACGGGAGTCGTTCACCCCGGTGATCGAGTTCGAGCACGCGCTGCGCGACGAGCTCAACAAGATCCTCGGCGGTGCCGTTCCGGTCCTCGGCACGGGCGCCGGACACGACGCGGGAATCCTGTCCGCGTCCGTTCCGACCGCCATGCTGTTCGTACGCAACCCCACGGGGATCTCGCACTCCCCGGCGGAATTCGCGCCCGAGGACGACTGCGTGGCCGGGGTGATCGCACTCGCCGACGTACTGGAGGGCCTGGCGTGCAGGTGACCTACTGGCTGGAACACGCCTGGCTCGGCGCCCACGTCGAGCCGGGTGTGGCACTGGACGTGCGCGACGGCAGCATCGCGGCCGTCCGCACGGGCGTGGACGCCCCGCCGCCGGGAGCGGTGGTCCTGCGCGGGCTCACCGTCCCGGGCCTGGCGAACGCCCACTCGCACGCCTTCCACCGCGCCCTGCGCGGCACGGTCCAGGTCGGCAGCGGCACGTTCTGGACCTGGCGCGAGGTCATGTACCAGGTCGCGTCCGGGCTGACCCCTCAGACGTACTTCACGCTGGCCCGCGCGGTGTACGCGGAGATGGCGCTCGCCGGGATCACGGCCGTCGGCGAGTTCCACTACCTCCATCACGCGCCCGGAGGCACGCCCTACGCCGATCGGAACGCCATGGGCGAGGCCCTGATCGCGGCCGCGGCCGAGGCGGGCATCCGCATCACGCTGCTCGACACGGCGTATCTGTCCTCAGGCTTCGGCGAGCCGCCGAACCGGCACCAGCTGCGCTTCTCCGACGGCACGGCGGACGCCTGGGCAGAGCGTGCGGACGCCCTGAAGGACGGCGAGCACGTACGCATCGGAGCGGCGATCCACTCCGTACGGGCCGTCCCGGCACAGCAGTTGTCGACGGTCGCCTCCTGGGCGTCCGCACGCAACGCGCCCCTCCACGTCCACCTCTCCGAGCAGACCGCGGAGAACGACGCCTGCCTCGCGGCGCACGGGGTGACACCGGCCCGGCTGCTCGCCGACCACGGCGTCCTCGGCCCCCGCACCACCGGGGTGCACAACACGCACCTGACGGACGAGGACATCGCGCTGCTGGGCGGCACGGCGACGGGCACCTGCATGTGCCCCACGACGGAACGCGACCTCGCCGACGGCATCGGACCCGCCCCCGCGCTCCAGGCCGCCGGCTCGCCGCTGTCCCTCGGCAGCGACAGCCACGCGGTGATCGACCTGTTCGAGGAGGCGCGGGCGATGGAGCTGAACGAACGCCTCCGCTCACGTACGCGCGGCCACTGGACGGCGGCGGCACTGCTGCGCGCGGCGACGGCGGACGGCCACGCCGCACTGGGCTGGCCCGACGCGGGCCGCCTGGAGCAGGGCGCGCTCGCGGACTTCACCACCATCACGCTGGACTCCGTGCGCACGGCCGGACCGGTGCCGAGGCTGGGCGCGGAGACGGCGGTCTTCGCGGCGGGCGCGGCGGACGTGCGGGACGTGGTGGTGGGGGGCCGCCGCGTCGTGCGCGACGGGTCGCACGTGCTGGTCCCGGACGTGGGGTCGGCGCTCACGGAGGCGGTGGCCGCGCTGCGCCGATGACGTTGCCCCACCCCGCCCTCCCCCTACGGCCGCCAGGCCGTAGGGGGAGGGCGGGGTGGGGAAAAGGAACCCCCCGAAAGGACCCCATGACCACCACCCTCGTCACCAACATCGCCACCCTCGTCACCAACGACCCCGCCCTCGGCGACGGGCCCCTCGGCCTCGTCGAGAACGGCGCGCTCGTCATCGACGGCGACCGCGTCGTCTGGGCCGGCGCCGCCGAGGACGCGCCCGACGCCGACCTGCGGCACGACGCCCGGGGCCGCGCCTGCATCCCCGGCTTCGTGGACTCCCACTCGCACCTCGTCTTCGCAGGCGACCGCACCCAGGAGTTCAACGCCCGTATGTCCGGCCGGGCCTACTCCGCCGGCGGCATCCGCACCACCGTCGCCGCCACCCGCGCCGCGAGCGACGACGAGCTCGAGGCCAACCTCACGCGGTATCTCGACGAGGCCCTGCGCCAGGGCACGACCACGTTCGAGACCAAGTCCGGGTACGGGCTGACCGTCGAGGACGAGGCCAGGGCGCTGCGGATCGCCGCCCGGCACACGGACGAGGTGACGTACCTCGGCGCGCACGTCGTCTCCCCGGACTACGCCGACGACCCGGCGGCCTACGTCGCCCTCGTCACCGGCGAGATGCTGGACGCCTGCGCGCCGCACGCCCGCTGGATCGACGTGTTCTGCGAGAAGGGCGCGTTCGACGGGGACCAGGCGCGTGCGGTGCTGACCGCGGGCAAGGCGAAGGGCCTCCTGCCGCGCGTGCACGCCAACCAGCTCGGCTACGGCCCGGGCGTGCAGCTCGCCGTCGAGCTGGACGCCGCGTCCGCCGACCACTGCACCCACCTCACGGACGCGGACGTCGACGCCCTCGCAGGCAGCGCGACCGTCGCGACCCTGCTGCCGGGCGCGGAGTTCTCCACCCGCGCCGAGTGGCCCGACGCGCGCCGTCTGATCGACGCCGGCGCCACTGTCGCGCTGTCGACGGACTGCAACCCGGGCTCGTCGTTCACGTCCTCGATGCCGTTCTGCATCGCACTCGCCGTGCGCGACATGGGGATGACACCCGACGAGGCGCTGTGGTCCGCCACGGCGGGCGGCGCCGCGGCCCTGCGCCGTACGGACGTGGGCCGCCTGACGCCCGGGTCCCGCGCGGACCTCGCCCTGCTGGACGCCCCGAGCCATGTCCACCTCGCCTACCGGCCGGGCGTGCCGCTGGTGCGCGAGGTCTGGCGGGCCGGTAAGCGTGTCTAGCCGGTCCGGTCCGGGGAGGGCTACGGCAGCAGGTGCGCGTAGCTGCGCGGGTGCTCGGCCAGGTACTCGCGCAGCGACTGCGCCGGGTGCCCCGTCAGCCGCGGCACCGCGTCCGAGACCGCGGCCATCTCTCCGGCGGCCATCGCCTCGTACGACGTGACCCAGCCCGTCACCTCCCACTCCTCGGCGCCGTAGCCGGCACGGGAGGCGTAGGCCTCGTCCTCGGACTCGGGGACGTAGCGCACGGTGCGGCCGGTGGCGCGGGTCAGTTCGGCCGCGGCCTCCGCGAGGGAGAACGCGGTGGGACCGGTCAGGTCGTACACCGCGCGGTCGTGCGGACCGGGTCCGTCGAGGAGCACGGCCGCCGCCGCGTCGGCGATGTCGTCGTGGGCGACGGCGGCCACCCGGCCCTGCCCGGCCGGGCCGCGCAGCACCCCGTCAGCGCCGGTCATCGCCGGGAACGCGGCCAGGTAGAAGTTGTCCCGCAGGAAGGTGTGGTGCACCCGGCGGGCCCGGATGTACTCCTCCGTGTGGAAGTGGTCGCGGGCGAAGGTGAACGTCGCGTCCGGTGCGGCGCCCACGAACGAGATGTACACGATCCGCCCGACGCCCGAGGCGAGTGCCGCGTCCACGGCCGTGTGGTGCTCCTGGACCCGCCCGGGCGCCTCGTGCGCCGAGACGAGGAACAGCGTGTCCGCGCCGTCCAGGGCCCGCCGCATCGCCTCGCCGTCGCCGTAGGAGGCGGGGGGCGCGGCGACCGCGCCGGGCAGCTCGGGCAGCCGGGCCGGATCGCGGCCCACCAGCCGGGTCGCGACGCCCGCCGCCGAGAGCCTGGCCGCCACCCGGCCGCCGACGCGTCCGCTCGCTCCGGTGACGGCGATGACAGGGGGCATGACGGGTGTCCTCTCGTACGGCCGGGCTGTGCGGACCAGTGTCACCGGCGGCCGCATCCGCCCGGGCCGCGACATGCGACAGTGGCCCGATGCGAACCATCGGACTGATCGGCGGCATGAGCTGGGAATCCAGCGCGGAGTACTACCGGCTCCTCAACGAGCTCGTACGGGAACGCCTCGGCGGACTCCACTCCGCCAGGTGCGTCCTGCATTCCGTGGACTTCGCCGAGATCGAGGAACTGCAGGTCGCGGGCGAGTGGCAGCGGGCCGGCGACATCCTCGCCGAGGCCGCGAAGGGTCTGGAGGCGGCGGGCGCTGACCTGCTGCTGATCTGCACCAACACGATGCACAAGGTCGCCGGCCAGGTGCAGGACGCGGTCGGTGTGCCGCTGCTGCACCTCGCGGACGCCACCGCCGCGGCCGTGCGGGCGCATGGCCTCGCCACCGTGGGCCTGCTGGGCACCGCCTTCACCATGGAGCAGGACTTCTACCGGGACCGGCTGGCCTCCCACGGCCTGACGGTCCTCACTCCGGACGCCGCCGGGCGCGCCCTCGTCCACCGGGTGATCTACGAGGAGTTGTGCCTCGGAGTCGTCCGCGAGGAGTCCCGGGCCGCCTACCGGCGGGTCATCGGCGAGCTCGTCGCGGAGGGCGCGCAGGGCGTCGTCCTCGGCTGCACGGAGATCGAGCTGCTGATCGGGGCGGACGACAGCCCGGTGCCGGTGTTCCCGACGACGCGGCTGCACGCGGAGGCGGCGGTGACGGCCGCGCTGCAACCGCCCGCCGCACCCTGACGGGCCCTGACGGGCTCCACGACGGGGAAGGGCCCGTTCCTGACGGAGCGGGCCCTTCCGGAGGCAGTGGGAGCGGTCGGCTCACTCCTCCAGAGTGAGCCCCCTGCGCAGCTTCACCAGCGTCTTCGTCAGCAGCCTCGACACGTGCATCTGTGAGATGCCGAGCTCCTCGCCGATCTCCGACTGCGTCATGTTCGCCACGAACCGCAGGCTGAGGATCGTGCGGTCCCGCGCCGGGAGCCCCGCGATCATCGGCTTGAGCGACTCGACGTACTCGATGCCCTCGAGGCCGTGGTCCTCGTACCCGATGCGGTCGGCGAGCGCGCTCTCGGTGTCGTCCTCCTCGGGCTGGGCGTCCAGCGAGCTCGCGGTGTACGCGTTGCTCGCCGCCATGCCCTCGACGACCTCGTCCCGGCCGATGCCGAGGCGTTCGGCGAGTTCGCCGACGGTGGGCGTGCGGTCCAGCTGCTGGGAGAGCTCGTCACCGGCCTTCGCGAGTTCGAGCCGCAGTTCCTGCAGCCGCCGCGGCACCCGCACCGACCAGGACGTGTCCCGGAAGAAGCGCTTGATCTCGCCGATGATGGTCGGCATCGCGAACGTGGGGAACTCGACGCCCCGGCTGAGCTCGAACCGGTCGATCGCCTTGATCAGGCCGATCGTGCCGACCTGGACGATGTCCTCCATCGGCTCGCTGCGCGTCCGGAACCGTGAGGCGGCGAACTTGACCAGGGCCAGGTTGAGTTCGATCAGCGTGTTGCGGACGTAGGCGTACTCGTGCGTGCCCTCTTCGAGGATCGTGAGCCGCTCGAAGAGCGTCTTCGACAGCGCTCGCGCGTCCAGCGAGTCAACCTCGTCGAAAGGCGGAATCGCCGGCAGATCCGGAAGGTCTTCCAGGCCGGCGGACTGCTGTCCGGTGGCCGCGGCCCCGGTCACTGCGGCTTCGGTCGCCGCGTCGCACGCGGTGGTTGCCTGGGGTGCCACGTCGGTCGCGGCGGCGCCGGGACCGGTCGTCTCGGCGGGGTCGTGAGCGGTCGTACGGGCGGGGTGTGCCGACGGCGCGGTGGGGGTACGCGGTACGTCGAGCCGGGGTGACATGGTGTCCTCCATCGTTCTCGGCATATGGCTGCCGATGCCATGCATGCTGCTGCGGTGAGCGGCGCCTCCAAAGCCGGCCGTGTCGGTGTGTCCTTACTAGCCCTACCGGCTCGGCAGGGCCGATCGCAAGTGGCGTATGTCATGTATGTCCGTATTGGGGGGTAGTTCGGGTACCGGTCGACGCCGGGAAGGCGTAGGGTTCGACGGGCGTCCGGCGCCGCCCGAGTGGCGGCATGTGACGTGTGGCACGAAACGGTGGACGACGCAGCGAACGACACGGCGAAGAGGGACGGCATGGACCGCGAGACGGTCGGCAGCGTGAGTCGGGGCCGGCTTCAGGTCGAGGTTCGGACCGAGGGCCGCAGCGAGATTGTGCAACCGGCGGGTGAGCTGGATCACCACACCGCCGAACTGTTGCGCGCCCCCCTGGACGAGGCGATCGATCGAGGCCGTGTGCGCCTGGTGATCGACTGTTCACGCCTCGATTTCTGCGACTCCACCGGGCTCAATGTCCTGCTGGGTGCCCGGCTGAAGGCAGAGGCCGGTGGGGGAGGGGTCCATTTGGCCGGGATGCAGCCCTTGGTGGCGAGGGTCTTCGAGATCACCGGAGCCGAGGCGGTCTTCACCGTGCACGACTCCCTCGAAGCGGCCCTGTCCGACTGAGTCCGGGGCCCGCCGTGCCGCCCTGTAGTCGGCGTCACGTGTGCCGTGCCGACCTAGTGGGTGTTGTCACGATTCGGCCGGGCAGGAGTACCCCCGCAGAATGTTGAACGCCCAATACTCTGCGTACTGAAACCATGGCGAACTGGTGAACCGGTGAATCGGTGAGGTGAAGCGCTGATGAGCACCACCCGGCAGCAACAGCCGGGCGATCTCGGCCCCGAGCCGGGAGCCGCCGCCGCGGCGCCGACCGTGCCTGTATCCGCCGCACCGGTCGGTGGCGCGGTGCGCAGGCTCTCGCTCGGCAGCGCCAGCGGGATCGTTCCGCTCGCCCGCGACTTCACCAGGCAGGCGCTCCACGACTGGGGCTGGCTGCCCGCCGGGACGGCGGACCGCAGGGCGGCGGCCGAGGACGTGCTGCTGGTCGTCTCCGAACTGGTCACCAACGCCTGTCTGCACGCCGAGGGCCCCGAGGAGCTGCGCATCGGCTGCGACGGGAAGGTCCTGCGTCTGGAGGTCACCGACCGCGGCACGGGCCAGCCCGCGCCGCGTACCCCGCACCGCGCTGGACGGCCCGGTGGCCACGGCATGTTCATCGTCCAACGCCTCTGCCTGGACTGGGGAGTCGTGCGGACACCCGGCTCGCCGGGGAAGACGGTGTGGGCCGAACTCGCCGCCCCCGCGTGAGCGTTTCGCAGGCCGTCGCCGAATCTCTTGTGGAGCACGCCGATACGGCGTGCTCTTTGTCTTCCCTCCCCAGGGCCCCCGGCGTACCTTGAGCCCCGATCTGATGTGCCGTCAGTAACGCCGTCAGTCCATGCGCGCACGAGGGGAACCGAGGTGTCGTACCGGAACCGCAAGCGGACAGCTCTCGCGGCGGCAGCGGCCGTGGCGGGCTCGGCGGTGCTGATCGCCGCCCCCGCCGCGCAGGCCGCCGTCGTCGACGTCGACTACCAGTGCCGGACCCCCATCGGCCCCAAGGGGGCGGTCTCGCCGATCGACATCAGGGCAGAGAGGAGCGGCAGCGCCTACCGGCTCACGATGTCGTTCCGCAAGGGCGTCTCGTCCAGCCCGGTCGAACTGGGCAAGGGCGCCATGAACCCGAGCGCGGTCATCCAGGTGGGCGGCGCGGACCGGGGAGAGGTGCGGGTGTCCGGCCCGGCCAACGCCGCGGCGATCCCCGCCGAAACGCCCATCAAGATCAATGACCTGTCGGGCACGTACACGCCGCGCAGGAGCGGCAAGGTCACCTTCACCGCGGGCGTGCTGACGATCAAGGCGCTCGGCACGACGACCACGTGCACGCCGCGCAACAACCCGGGACCGTCGCTGGAACTGGACGTCACGGCGGCGGGCGGCGGCACGGCGTCCGCGTCCTCGCGGCTCCCGAGGACGGGCCCGCTGGACTCGGCCGTGGCGCTCGGCACGCTCGGCGGTACGGTGCTGCTCACCGGTGCCGCGGGCGTCCTGTGGCTGACCCGGCGCGGCGGCGGCCGGGCCGCGGGCTGACCGTGCGGGCCGCGCTCGCGCTCGTCCTCGCGCTCACGGCGGCGCCACTCCTCCCGGCGGCGCCTCCGGCGGTGGCGGCGTCCGGGCCATGGGCGCCGGACCGCGCGTACCTGTACCTGGAGGGCGCGCCCGGCGCCGTACTGGAGGACCGGCTCGCGGTGACCAACCAGGCCGGCGAGCCGCTCACCCTGCGCCTGCGGGCCGACGCGGCCGGGCCGTGGATCGCGCTGGCCGCCCGTACGGTCACCGTCCCCGCCCGCACCCGCGCGGAGGTCCCCTTCACCGTCACCCTGCCCGCGAGCACCCCGCCCGGCGGGCAGACGGCGACGATCACGGCGTCCGGCCGGGGCCGTGAGGAACCGGTGCGGCTCCATCTGCGGGTGCGCGGGCCGCTGTTGGCGGCCCTCACGGTCGAGGACGTGTCGTACGCGGACGGCTCGATCCGCTACGCCCTCGTCAACCGGGGCAACACGCCGCTGACGCCGCGTGTGGCGCTCCGCGCGGACGGCCTGTTCGGCGAGGTCCTCAGCCGCCCCGCCCGCGTGCGGGCCGAGCTGCCCCCGGGCCGCCGGGTCGCCCTTTCCGAACCCTGGTCCGACCCGCCGCACCTGGACGCCGTGGACATCCGCGTGACGGCGAGCGCGCCGGGAGCCGCCCGGGCCGAGGCGACCGCCTCGCGGACGTTCGCGGCCTGGCCGGCGACGGCGACGCTGCTGACGTGCGCCGTGACGGCGGCGGCCCTGGTCCTCCGGCGCCGCGTGCCGAGCCGCCGCGCGCAGCGCCGCCGCCGTGGCCGCACCGTCCCCGAACGCCGACCGCCGGGAGCAGGAGCCTGACCATGCAACGTGCCGTTCCCACCGCCCTGTTGGCCCTTCTGCTCCTGTTCCTGCCCGCGGCCGCCGCGCTGGGCGCGCCCGCGCCCACCCCGACCGTCGAGCTGTCCGCGTCCCAGGCGGGCAAGGGCGGGGACCTCACCGTCAGCGGTGCCGGGTGGCGGGCGAAGACCCTGCTGATCCTGCTGATCTGCGGGAAGTCCTCGCCCGGCACGGGCGTCATCGGCGGCACCAACTCCTGCGCCAACGCCGACGGACGCGCGGTCACCACCGACTCCCGGGGCGCCTTCGACAAGAGGCTGCCGGTCGCCGAGCCGCCCGAGCCGTGTCCCTGTGTCGTGCACGTCGCCACGGTGACCGGTGAACAGCAGGTGGTGGACGCGGAGTTCGTGGTGGCGGGCCACCCCACCGAACCGCTTCCCGAGCAGACCGGCGACGGCCGCCTCGCCGTCCTCACCCCAACCCGGCTGCGGGGCGCGTCGGGCCTGCTGGTCCTCTTCGGCGCCCCGCCCTCCCGGACGCTCGAGTTCACCGTCGGCAATCTCGGGACGACGCCCGTGAAGGACCCCGTCTTCCAGGTCGGCACCGCCCACGGGGTGTTCGCGCCCCAGTGGGAGGAGCAGCAGTGGCGCGGCACGATCAAGCCGGGGGCCAAGGCGCGGATCGAACTGCCCGTCCGGCTCGCGGCAGGCGCCCACGGCGACTACGCGGTCTCGGTGAAGTACGGGGGCAAGGTCGTCGCCGAACAGCCCTGGGGCGTCGGCCGGCCCTGGGGCGTGACCGTCTTCTGGATCCTGCTGGCCCTGGTGGTGCCCACGGCGCTGTTCCGCATCGGCATGGCGGTCGTCGACCGCGTACGGCCGCCGGGCTCGCGGCACGCCCGCCGCACCGGCCGGGCCCGCCCGCCCGCCTCCCCCTCGACCACCACGGCGGCACTGCCGTGGTTCACCCCTGACTCCGCACCGTCAGAGAACCGGACCGACCGGCCCACGACGAAGGGACATTCGTGAGTACGCAACGGAGGATGAGCGCGGCCGGGGTCGCGCTGATGCTCGGCGGCGCGGGGATCCTGCTGGCCGCGAGCCCCGCACAGGCCGCCGAGGTCTCGTACGCGACGGAGTGCATTCCGCCGCCGATCTCCGGCCTGCCGCCCGTCCAGGGCACGACCACGGTGCAGATCACCGCGCCGGCGGAGGCCAAGGTGGGCGACGAGGTCGAGGTGGTCTGGAAGACGGTCCAGGCCGCCTCCAAGAACCCGGACATCCTGGACCTGCAGAAGGACACGGTCAAACCGACCGGCACGATCACCCTCGGCGGCGCCGCCACGGGCGAGCTGGCGATGGAGGGGCCCCGGCAGAACCCGCCGATCCCGAAGAACAGCCCGATGGTGCTGCCCGACATGAAGGGCACGCTGAAGCTGGAAGAGGCGGGCGAGGTCACGCTGACACCGGGGCCGTACGCCATCAACGTCTCGAAGCCGATCTCGACGGACACCAGGTGCGCGCCGAAGGAGACGGTCCGGGTCGGGGCGACGATCAAGGTGTCGCAGGGCGGCGGCACGAGTTCCGGAGGAACCACCTCCGGCGGCACGAGCTCCGGCGGAACCACCTCCGGCGGAACCACCTCCGGCGGAACCACCTCCGGCGGAACCACCTCCGGCGGAACCACCTCCGGCGGAACCACCTCCGGCGGAACCACCTCCGGCGGTACGACGGACGGAGGGGCGAGTTCGGGTGGTACGACGAGCGGCGGCGGCTCCGGCGGGACGTCCGGCGGCGGTGGCGGTGATCAGACGGACTTCGAGGGCAAGGAGATCGAGGTCGCGTACGAGTGCAAGACACCCATCGGCGACAAGAACGCCGTCTCCCCGGTCCGCATCAACGCCAGGAAGAACGGCGGCGACTACGGCCTCACCGTGAAGTTCTCCAAGTCCGTCATGGACAGCCCGGCCGACATCCCCAAGGACTCGGTCAAGCCGTCCATGGAGGTGAAACTCGGCGGCGCCGACAAGGGCTTCGTCCATGTCGAGGGGCCGACGAACAAGGACCCCATCAAGGCCGGCGACCCGATCGAGATCCCCGACCTGACGGGCACGTACAAGCCCGGTGCCACGGGCCGGACGACGCTCAGCCCGGGCGTTCTCACGGTGAAGGCGCTCGGCACGACCACCACCTGCACCCCGCCGGCGGACGTGCCGTTCTCCCTCGAACTCGACACCTCGGCCCAGCCGGGCGGAGCGGCCGGCGGCGGCACGAGCGGCGGCGCCGGCGGCTCCGCCACGAGCGGCGGCCTGGCCCAGACCGGCGCCGAGGACACCGGGGCCCTGCGCGCCCTGGCCCTGGTGGCGGGCACGGCGATCCTGCTGGGCGGCGCGGTCTTCACGTTCACGCCGTGGCAGCGCCTGCGCGGCACCCCCTGAACGGCGGAGGGCCGCCGCACCGAATCGGTGCGGCGGCCCTCCGTGCGCGTACGGGGCGTGTCAGTGCACGCCGCCCATGAGCGGCTGCACCTTCCTGCGGTACATGAAGATCGCGACACCGGCGATCACCGCGAGCGCGCCCTGGCTGGCGAACCACCACTCGGTGTCCGTCGGCGCGCCCATCAGCTGGAGCAGGGCGATGACCGAGTCGCCGGCGGTGACGGCCAGGAACCAGACACCCATCATCTGGGACGCGTACTTGGCGGGCGCCAGCTTCGTCGTCAGCGACAGGCCGACCGGGGACAGGGTCAGCTCACCCACGGTCTGGATCAGGTAGACCGAGCACAGCCACAGCGGGGTGACCATGACGCCGCCCGCGGAGGCGGCCTGGGCCAGCATCATCACGAAGAACGAGGCGCCGATGAGCACCAGGCCCTGCGTGAACTTGACCAGCGTGCTGGGCTCCTTGGAGCGGCGGGCCAGCGCGACCCACAGCCAGGCGAAGACCGGGGCGAGCGCCATCACGTACAGCGGGTTCAGCGACTGGAACCAGCTGGCCGGGAAGTCGAAGCCGAACAGGGTGCCCGAGGTGTTGTTCTCGGCGAACAGGCTCAGCGTGGAACCGGTCTGGTCGTAGATGCCCCAGAAGACGGCGGCGGCGACGAAGAACCAGACGTACGCCGACATCCGCGAGCGCTCGACCGGCTCCAGGTCGGAGTCGCGCTTGATACGGATCAGGTACCAGGCGGGCAGGACGAGACCCAGGATGGTCAGCGGCCACAGCACCCAGTCGATGGTGAACGAGCCGGAGAGGCCGACGACGCCGTAGGCGGCGGCCGCGACGGCGAGCCAGATCAGGGCCTTCTTGATGATGCCGGCGCGCTCGGCGTCGGACAGCGGGGCGGGCACCTGGTTCGACTCCGGGGCCAGGTTGCGGAAGCCCAGGAAGAAGAAGGCGAGACCGAGGGCCATGCCGACACCGGCCATGGCGAAGCCGTAGTGCCAGTTGATCTTCTGGCCCACGTAACCGATCGTCAGCGGGGCGACGAAGGCACCGAGGTTGATGCCCATGTAGAAGATCGTGAAGCCACCGTCACGGCGCGGGTCGTTCTTGTCCCGGTAGAGGTGGCCGACCATCGTCGAGATGTTGGCCTTGAGCAGACCGGAACCGGCGGCGATGAGCGCCAGACCGATGAAGAACGAGATTTCCATCGGCAGGGCCAGCATGAAGTGGCCGACCATGATGACCGTGCCGGAGACCGCCACGGTCTTCCGCGCGCCCCACACCCGGTCGCCGAACCAGCCGCCCGGCAGGGCGAGCAGGTAGACCATGGCGTTGTAGACGGAGTAGATGGCGACGGCGGTAGCCGTGTCGAAGCCGAGACCGCCCTTGGCCACGGAGGCCGACAGGTAGAGAACGAGCAGAGCCCGCATGCCGTAGAAGCTGTAGCGCTCCCACATCTCGGTCATGAAGAGATTGGCCAGACCGCGGGGGTGGCCGAGGAACGTCTTCTTGTAGCCAGGGGTGCTGGCCGAGTCCCTCGTCAGGCTGGACGCCATGGTCGATCCTTGCTCGCTCGGGACGCGGCGCTTCGTGAGCGGTGACGCGCCCGGTGGGGTCACTTCGCGCTGCCGTCAAGACCGGCAGGACAATCCTTTGCAGAAATGAGACCTTTGGCGCGTGGATTCGTCCAAAGGTCCCCAGTCACTACATCAGGCGTCTCGACACCTTACGCCATGACAGTGCGACATATAAAAGGACTTGAGATATGAATCACAGGTAAACGCGGAACCATCTGCCCTGAATCGAAGGCCGTCACCAGGATCGCATCCCTGAGTCCGGGCCCTTGTGGATCACGCCCCGGCGGCTGGGCCATGCGGACTACCATCACCTTCATGACCCGTGTACTGCTCGCCGAGGACGACGCATCCATCTCCGAGCCACTGGCCCGAGCCCTGCGCCGGGAGGGCTACGAGGTGGAGGTGCGCGAGGACGGTCCGAGCGCCCTCGACGCCGGACTCGCGGGCGGGGTCGATCTCGTCGTGCTGGACCTGGGGCTGCCCGGTATGGACGGCCTGGAGGTCGCGCGGCGGCTGCGCGCCGACGGGCACACCGTGCCGATCCTGGTGCTCACCGCGCGGGCGGACGAGGTGGACACCGTGGTCGGTCTCGACGCGGGCGCCGACGACTACGTCACCAAGCCGTTCCGCCTCGCCGAACTGCTCGCCCGGGTCCGGGCCCTGCTCCGGCGCGGCGCCGCCGAGCCCGCGCCCGCCCCCGCCACGCACGGCGTGCGGATCGACGTCGAGTCGCACCGCGCCTGGATGGGCGAGGAGGAGCTCCAGCTCACCGCCAAGGAGTTCGACCTGCTGCGCGTCCTCGTGCGCGACGCCGGACGGGTCGTCACCCGCGACCAGTTGATGCGCGAGGTCTGGGACACCACGTGGTGGTCGTCGACCAAGACCCTGGACATGCACATCTCCTGGCTGCGCAAGAAGCTCGGCGACGACGCGGCCAACCCCCGGTACATCGCGACCGTGCGCGGCGTGGGCTTCCGCTTCGAGAAGTCCTGAGAGGCACACGCCATGAGCCCTGACACGCAGACCCCATGCGCCGCCGTCTGATCCACTCCACGCTCGCCGTGGTGCTCGTCGTGATCGCCGTCTTCGGTGTCTCGCTGGTCCTCGTCGAGACCCGCACCATCAGCAGCAGCGCGCAGGAGAGCGTGGACTCGGAGGCGCTGCGCCTGGCCAGCATCGTCGACAGCAGGCTGGTCGGCGGCGAGCCGGTCAATCCGGACATCATCGCCCAGCAGGGCGACGTCACCCGCTACGCCCTGATCCGCATCGCCGGCCGCGACCCCATCGAGATCGGCAAGCGTCCCGGCGGCAGCGTCATCCGCGGCACCGCCGAGGGCGAGCGCAACATCACGGTCACCGTGGAGGAGTCTCGCTCGGTGGTGACGCGCGAGGTCGGCCGGTCGCTGCTGATCATCGGCGCGGTCGCGCTGGTCGCCGTCGTCGCGGCCGTGCTGCTCGCGGTACGGCAGGGAAACCGGCTCGCCGCGCCGCTCACCGACCTCGCCGAGACCGCCGAACGGCTCGGCTCCGGCGACCCCCGCCCCCGCCACCGGCGCTACGGGGTCCCCGAACTGGACCGGGTCGCCGATGTGCTGGACGCCAGCGCCGAGCGGATCGCCCGCATGCTCACCGCGGAGCGCAGGCTCGCCGCGGACGCCTCCCACCAGCTGCGCACCCCGTTGACCGCGCTGTCGATGCGGCTGGAGGAGATCACGGTCACCGACGACCCGGAGACCGTGAAGGAGGAGGCGAGCATCGCGCTGAACCAGGTCGAGCGGCTCACCGACGTCGTGCAGCGGCTCCTGACGAACTCGCGCGATCCCCGGATCGGTTCCGCCGTCGCCTTCGACCTCGACGAGGTCGTCAAGCAGCAGCTGGAGGAGTGGCGCCCGGCCTACCGCAGCGCGGGCCGCGCGATCGTCCACTCCGGCCGTCGCGGCATGCAGGCCGTCGGAACCCCGGGCGCGGTCGCCCAGGTGCTCGCCGCGCTCATCGAGAACTCGCTCATGCACGGCGGGGGCACGGTCGCGGTACGGACCCGGGTGACCGGCAACCAGGCCGTCGTCGAGGTGACGGACGAGGGGCCCGGCGTGCCGGCGGACCTCGGGGCCCGCATCTTCGAGCGGACCATCAGCGGCCGCAACTCCACCGGCATCGGCCTGGCCGTGGCCCGGGACCTCGCCGAGGCGGACGGCGGCAGGCTCGAACTGCTCCAGCAGCACCCGCCGGTCTTCGCCCTGTTCCTGAGTAAGGTCGCCCCCAAGCGCAAGGACGATGCCGGGCCGACCGTGAGGTGACGCGGCCGCCGGATCAGCGGGCGGCGCGGCCCGGCACGGGCTCCGGCCCGGCCCCCGCCCGGCGCTGCTCCAGGAGCGATTCGGCCTGCTGGACGGGCAGCGCCCGGAAGACCCAGGTCCGGTACGACCAGAACCGGAACAGCGTCGCTATCCCTATGCCGAGGAACTTGAACATGTTGTTCTGCAGCGGGGTGTTCCAGCCGAGGCCGTACGTCGCCGCGTACAGGATGCCGTGCTCGATCACCAGGCCGGCCCCGCTGAACGCCAGGAACAGCGTCAGTTCCCGGGTCCGGCCGCTCCTGTCGCGGTCACGGTAGGTGAAGTAGCGGAAACCCACGTAGTTGAAGCAGATCGCGACGAGCGTGGCGATGATCGACGCCCGGACGACCGGGATCTCGGTCGTGCTCCGCACCAGGTTGAAGACCCCGAGGTTGACGAACACGCCCGCGCCGCCCACCGCGCCGAACTTGGCGACCTCGCGCGCGAGCTGCCGCACCCGCTCGCGCAGTCCTCCGCCTGGTTCACTCATGGGGGACCAGCCTCATCGGATCGGCAGCGTCGAGCGGCAGCGTCGACACCGCCATGCTAACCAGCGGCTCTCCGGGTCGCCTGTGAGTCCTGAGAGTGATGTGACGGCCGCTACATCGCTTGTCGGAACCTACGGCGGACAGGGCCGGTCGGCTCGGCAGATACCCTGAAGGGGTGACGTTCCCGGTAGTCGGCATGGTCGGCGGCGGTCAGCTCGCCCGTATGACCCATGAGGCGGGTATCCCCCTCGGCCTGAAATTCAAGCTCCTCAGTGACACCCCCCAGGATTCGGCGGCCCAGGTCGTCAGCGATGTCGTCATCGGCGACTACCGCGACCTGGACACCCTGCGTGAGTTCGCGCGCGGCTGTGACGTGATCACCTTCGACCACGAGCACGTGCCGTTCGAGCACCTGCGGGCTCTGGAGGCGGACGGCATCCCCGTCCGGCCGGGCCCCGACGCGCTGGTGCACGCCCAGAACAAGGGCGTCATGCGCGCCAAGCTCACGGAGATCGGCGCGCCCTGCCCGCGCCACCGGATCGTGGCGGACCCGGCCGACGCGGCCGCCTTCGCCGAGGAGGGCGGGGGCTTCCCGATCATCCTCAAGACCGTGCAGGGCGGATACGACGGCAAGGGCGTGTGGTTCGTCCGTACGCAGGCGGACGCCGAGGCCCCCTTCAAGGCCGGTGTGCCGGTCCTCGCCGAGGAGAAGGTCGACTTCGTCCGCGAGCTCGCGGCGAACATCGTCCGGTCCCCGCACGGCCAGGCCGTCGCCTACCCCGTCGTCGAGTCGCAGCAGGTCGACGGCGTCTGCGACACGGTGATCGCGCCCGCGCCCGGCCTGTCGGACGAGCTGGCCGGCGAGGCACAGCAGCTGGCGCTGCGCATCGCCGAGGAGCTCGGCGTCGTCGGCCATCTCGCGGTCGAGCTGTTCGAGACGGCGGACGGGCGGCTGCTCGTCAACGAACTCGCGATGCGCCCGCACAACTCCGGCCACTGGACCCAGGACGGCGCGGTGACCTCCCAGTTCGCCAACCACGTCCGTGCCGTGCTCGACCTGCCGCTCGGCGACCCGCGCCCGCGTGCCAAGTGGACCGTGATGTGCAATGTTCTGGGCGGCGACTACCCCGACATGTACGCGGCCTACCTCCACTGCATGGCGCGGGACCCGCAGCTGAAGATCCACATGTATGGCAAGGACGTGAAGCCCGGCCGCAAGGTGGGGCACGTCAACACCTACGGCGACGACCTGGACGACGTGCTCGAGCGCGCCCGCCACGCCGCCGGCTATCTGCGAGGAACGATCACCGAGTGAGCAGCATGAGCCCCGTCGTCGGCATTGTCATGGGATCCGACTCCGACTGGCCCGTCATGGAGCTGGCCGCGCAGGCCCTGGACGAGTTCGAGATCGAGTACGAGGTCGACGTCGTCTCCGCGCACCGCATGCCGCGCGAGATGATCGCGTACGGCGAGGAAGCCGCCGGCCGGGGTCTCAAGGCGATCATCGCGGGCGCCGGGGGAGCTGCCCACCTGCCGGGCATGCTGGCCTCCGTCACCCCGCTGCCCGTGATCGGTGTCCCCGTTCCGCTGAAATACCTCGACGGCATGGACTCGCTGCTGTCCATCGTGCAGATGCCGGCGGGCGTCCCCGTCGCCACCGTCTCGGTCGGCGGCGCACGCAACGCCGGCCTGCTGGCCGCCCGCATCCTGGCCACGCAGGACGAGGAACTGCTCGGCCGGATGCGCGAGTTCCAGCAGGAGCTGAACGACCAGGCCACGGAGAAGGGCAAGCGTCTGCGTTCCAGGGTCGGAGGTGCGGAGTCCTTCGGCTTCGGGAAGTAACAGCCCATGGACACCCCCACGGACCACCTCCGCCGGGCGCGGGAGCTGCTCGCCGCCCATCCCGTCGTCGACGGCCACAACGACTTGCCCTGGGCGCTGCGCGAGCACGTCCGCTACGACCTGGACCGGATGGACATCGCCGGTGACCAGAGGGGCCGCTTGCACACCGACATCCCGCGGCTGCGCGCCGGCGGGGTCGGCGCGCAGTTCTGGTCCGTGTACGTGCGCAGCGACATGGCGGGTGACGAAGCGGTCAGTGCCACGCTGGAGCAGATCGACATCGTCGACCAGCTGATCACCCGCTACCCGGCGGACCTCGTGCGGGCGCTCAGCGCCGAGGACATGGAGATCGCCCGATCCGAGGGCCGTATCGCGTCCCTGATGGGCGCCGAGGGCGGTCACTCCGTCAACAACTCGCTCGCCACACTGCGCGCCCTGTACGCGCTGGGCGTGCGCTACATGACGCTCACGCACAACGACAACATCGCGTGGGCGGACTCGGCGACCGACGAGCCGGGCGTGGGCGGCCTGTCCGCGTTCGGCCACGAGGTCGTCCGCGAGATGAACCGCATCGGCATGCTCGTCGACCTCTCGCACGTCGCCGCGACGACGATGCGCGACGCGCTCGCCACCTCGGCGGCGCCGGTGATCTTCTCGCACTCCTCGTCCCGTGCGATCTGCGACCACCCGCGCAACATCCCCGACGACGTGCTGGCCCTGCTGCCCGCCAACGGGGGCGTCGCGATGGCCACCTTCGTACCGAAGTTCATCCTGCCCGCGGCCGTCGAGTGGACGCGGGCCGCGGACGAGAACATGCGCGCGCACGGGCTGCACCATCTGGACACCACGCCGCAGGCCATGAAGATCCACGAGGCGTTCGAGGCCGCGAACCCGCGGCCGGTCGCGACCGCGGCGACCGTCGCGGACCATCTCGACCACATGCGCGAGGTCGCCGGCGTCGACCACATCGGCATCGGCGGCGACTTCGACGGGACGGCCTTCACCCCGGCCGGCCTCGACGACGTGGCGGGCTACCCCAACCTGATCGCGGAGCTGCTCGGCCGCTGCTGGTCGGAGGCCGACCTGGCCAAGCTGACCTGGCAGAACGCGGTCCGTGTGCTGCGCGCCGCCGAGGACGTGGCCCGCGATCTCCAGGAGCTGCGCGGCCCGTCCAGCGCGACGATCGACCAGCTCGACGGGGTGTGACGGACGGGGGGTGCGCCGCTCCTCGGCGGCGCACTGCCCGAACGCAACTCAGCAGGCGCAGAGACAGAACGGGTGACCGGCCGGGTCGGCGTACACCCGCCAGCTCCGCTTGCGGTCCGCGGCGTCCAGCACGGTCGCGCCGATCGCCAGGACTCGCTCCTCCGCCGCGTCCATGTCCTCGACGGTCACATCGAGGTGGAACTGCTGCGACTTTTCGGGCGACGGCCACTTCGGCGGCACGTGTCCGGGCGAGAGCTGGAAGGCGAGGGGCGCGCCCGGCACGCCCTTCAGGTCGACCCAGCCCTCGCTGTCGTCCTCGATCTCCCCGCCGAGCAGCTCGGCGTAGAAGCGCCCGAGAGCGACCGGGTCGGGACAGTCCAGGACGACGGCTCCGAGTTTCGCGATGCTCATGCTTCCTCCTTGGTGTTACCCCTATGCACGCTCAACCGGTAACGGTTACTGCATGGTCCCGCATAGGAGGTAACGTCGCAAGCATGAATGACAGGGCACCCGCTCCTGGAGGCCTCGCGCTGATCGAGGCCCTGGTCAACACGCTGGACATCGACAGCGGTGCGGACAGCCTCGACGCGCCGGAGGCACAGGCGCGATTCGCCCTCACGCCGCAGGACGTGCCCGCGGCCCGTGTCCTGCGCGAAGCCCTGCGCGAGGCATGCCTGGCCCATGCGGGTCACGGGACGTCGACCGCCCTCGACGCCCTCCTCGCCGACGCGCCGCTGCGCGTCACGGTGTCCCCGTCCGGCGAGGCCGCGCTGCGCCCGTCGGGCCCGCCGACTCTGCTCGCGCGGGTCGCCGAAGCCGTCGCGACGGGGGCGGCGGACGGTACATGGATGCGCCTCAAGGCGTGTGAGGCCGACGACTGCCAGTGGGCGTACTACGACCGCAGCCCGGCGGCCCGCAGCCGCTGGTGCTCCATGGCGGTGTGCGGCGCCCGCGCCAAGATGCGCACCTACCGGGCCCGCCGTACCGCGGGCGCCGACTGACGGGCGGCGGACCGCCCCGGACCGGATCAGGCCCGCGGGCGTCCCATGGCGCGGTAGGTCCAGCCGGCCTCGCGCCACTGGTCGGGGTCGAGGGCGTTGCGGCCGTCCAGGATGATCGGGGTCGTCACGGCCTCGCCCAGTTCCGCCGGGTCGAGGTCGCGGAACTCGCGCCACTCGGTCAGGTGCAGCACCACGTCCGCGCCGCGTACCGCCTCCAGCGCCGAGTCGGCGTAGCCCAGGGTGGGGAAGAGGCGGCGTGCGTTGTCCATGCCCTTGGGGTCGTAGACCGTGACCTGGCCGCCCTGGAGGTGGATCTGGCCGGCGACGTTGAGGGCGGGGGAGTCGCGGACGTCGTCGCTGTCGGGCTTGAAGGTGGCGCCCAGCACCGCCACCCGCTTGCCGAGGAACGAGGAGCCGCCGACGGCTTCCCGGGCCAGCTCGACCATGTGGCCGCGGCGGCGCATGTTGATGGAGTCGACCTCGCGCAGGAAGGTCAGGGCCTGGTCCGCGCCCAGCTCGCCGGCGCGCGCCATGAACGCGCGGATGTCCTTGGGCAGGCAGCCGCCGCCGAAGCCGACCCCGGCCCGCAGGAACTTCTTCCCGATGCGCTCGTCGTGCCCGATCGCCTCCGCCAGCTTCGCCACGTCACCGCCGGCGGCCTCGCAGACCTCGGCCATGGCGTTGATGAAGGAGATCTTGGTCGCGAGGAAGGAGTTGGCGGCCGTCTTGACGAGTTCGGCGGTGGGGAAGTCGGTCACGACGAAGGGCGAGCCCTCGGCCACGGGCGTCGCGTAGACCTCGCGGAGCAGCTTCTCGGCGGCCTCGCTGCGCACGCCGACGACGATGCGGTCGGGGTGCAGGGTGTCGTCGACGGCGAAGCCCTCGCGCAGGAACTCCGGGTTCCACGCCAGCTCCACGTCGCCCGGGG